>NZ_JABFFS010000001.1:0-4914073 GCF_013112235.1 Xanthomonas euvesicatoria | reverse complement strand
CGCGTGCGGCATCTTCCAGGCCTTCGCACAGCAGGCTGGTGGCCTCGCTCAGGCGCGTGTGGAAGCCCGGCTCCTGCACCAGCTCCAGCATCGCCAGGCCGGCGGCCATCGCTACCGGGTTGCCCGACAAGGTGCCGGCCTGGTAGATCGGCCCGGCCGGAGCAACCTGCTCCATCAAGTCGCGGCGGCCGCCGTACGCGCCCACCGGCATGCCGCCGCCGATGATCTTGCCGAAGGTGGTCAGGTCCGGGGTCACGCCGTAATGTGCCTGCGCACCACCGAGCGCGACGCGGAAGCCGGTCATCACTTCGTCGAAGATCAGCAACGCGCCGTGCCGCGTGCACAGCGTGCGCAGATGCTGCAGATAGCCGGCCTGCGGCGGAATGCAGTTGGCGTTGCCGACCACCGGCTCGATGATCACCGCCGCCACCTCCGCACCGATCTCGTCGAACAGCGCGGTGGCGCCTTCGAAGTCGTTGAAGCTCAGCGTGGCGGTCAGCTCGCTCAGCCCTGCGGGTACGCCGGGCGAGGTCGGTACACCCAGGGTCAGCATGCCGCTGCCGGCCTTGACCAGAAACGAATCGCCGTGGCCGTGATAGCAGCCTTCGAACTTGATGATGCGATTGCGCCCGGTGGCGCCACGCGCCAGGCGTACCGCCGACAGCGTGGCTTCGGTGCCGGAGTTGACCATGCGCACCATCTCGCAGGAGGGCACCAGCCGGGTAATGGTCTGCGCCATCGTCACTTCGGCTGCGCAAGGCGCACCGAACGACAGCCCGTTGCCGATCGCCCGCTCGACCGCTTCGCGCACGGCCGGGTGGTTGTGTCCGGCAATCATCGGCCCCCACGAGCCCACGTAGTCGATGTAGCGGTTGTCGTCGACATCGAACAGATACGGGCCATCGGCGCGCGCCACGAAGAACGGCTCGCCGCCGACCGATTTGAACGCCCGCACCGGCGAGTTGACGCCGCCGGGTAGCAAGGTCTGCGCCTGGGCGAACAGGGCGTGGGAGCGGGAATGGTTCATGCGCAAATCCTTGAGGAATACCGATTGGGGGCATCGACGCCCGGCAGCGGGCATCGCGTGCGCCATTGTCAGGCCTGCGGCCTTGCGCGCCTACCCGTCGGACACCCGCCTACCCGTCGAAGTGGGCGGATGGGGGAACTTGGCTGCCTATGATCGAACGCGACGTAATCGACAGTTTGGAATGAGCTGATGGCGCGCAGTCATTGGCATCGCGCTGCAGATGTTCAGAAAGTGTGATTTCGGTAGCCATTGGCACCGTTCGTTTGTCGCCTTGCCGACAGTTCAAGACCTGGGGAGAGAGCATGAACCGTAGTATCCAGAAGCGTGCCTTGGCATTGGCATTGGTCGTGGCCATGGGCAGCGTCCACGCGCAGTCCACCACCGGCAGCATCGTCGGCAGCGTGGGGCAGGGCAGTGGCACGAGCGTGCTGGTGGAAAACAATAGCGGCTTCAGCCGCGAGGTGCCGGTGGACGCACGCGGCCGCTACACCGCCGGCAATCTGCCGCTGGGCACCTACAAGGTGACGGTCAAGCGCGATGGCGCAGTGGTGGAGACGCGCGAGAACGTCGCCATCACAGTCGGGGCCAATACAGACGTGTCCTTCGCTGCCAGCGCAGCCGCGGGGAGCGGCGTGCAGACCCTGGACAGCGTCACCGTCAGCGCCGCTAGCCTCACCACCATCGACGTCAGCAGCGTGGATACGCGCACCGTGGTCACCGCCGAACAGTTGCAGCAACTGCCGCTGGGCCGCACCGCCGAAGCGATCGCGCTGCTGGCACCGGGGGTGGTGGTCAACAGCGGCGGCTTCGACAACGGCCCGCTCGGCGGCTCGCTCCCCAGCTTCGGCGGCTCGGCCGCCAGCGAAAATGCGTACTACCTCAACGGCTTCAACACCACCACCATCAGCAACAACCTGGGCGGCCTGACCCTGCCGTACGGCGCCATCGACCAGCAGGAAATCTTTACCGGAGGCTACGGCGCGCAGTACGGCCGCGCCAACGGCGGCGTGATCAACCAGATCGGCAAGCGTGGCACCAATGAGTGGAAGTTCGGCGCTGCAGTGATCTGGGAGCCGAACGGCCTCAAGGCCAATCAGCGCGACATCTATTGGCGCCCGGACAGCCAGGGCAGCACCATCAACAACGCCGCCTACCGCTATGCGCGTGCGGCCAATGGCCTGTACCAGCCCGCCAGCGAGGCCGAGGCCAACCAGACCACCTACAGCGCCTATGTCGGCGGGCCGATCATCCAGGACAAGCTGTTCTTCTTCCTGGCCGCCGAGCAGGTGAACTCCGACGGCGTGCGCGTGGGCACCAATCGCGACACCGACAACGGCCGCACCGGCGGCCTCACCGACTACGACTACACCCAGAAACGCTGGTACGCCAAGGTGGACTGGAACATCACCGACAACCACCTGATCGAGGTGACCGGTGCCAGCGACGTCGCCGAAACCAATGGCTCGATCTATCGTTACGACTATGTTACGCGACAGCGTGGCGCCTACTTCACCGACGAATCCACCTGGAAAACCGGGCCGACGCTGTTCACCGGCAAGTACACCGGCTATCTGAGCGACAACCTCACCGTGACCGCCCTGTACGGCAAGATGAGAACGCCGGACGAACTGACGCCGTTCAACTACGACGCGGCTGGCGGTCCGGTGATCAACAGCGCCGCATTGCAGAACCCTGCCTACACCGGCGGCACACCGCGCATCGGCAACCAGCTGGTCACCTCGGTCAGCTCGCCGGACCGCGAGTACAAAAAAGACAACCAGCGCCTGAATCTGGAATGGCGCATCGGCCACCACACGCTCAACTTCGGTCTCGATAACCAGAAGTCAGAAGGCATCGATGTCGGCTCGATCCTCTCTGGCCCCGGGTTTGCCTGGACCTACGGACAGACCAATGACCCGTACGGGCTGGCCACCGGCGGTCTGGTCAGCCAGTCGGCCAACGAAGCCGGCGGCATCGGTGCGCCGAGCCCGGGTTTGGTGGATCCGGTCAATGGATCCAGTGGCTACTACGTGGTGCGCAACATCAACACCAGCCTGTATTCGTACGAGGCCAAGCAACGCGCCTACTACATCGAAGACAAGTGGCAGGTCACCGACAATCTGCTGCTGAGCCTGGGCCTGCGCAAGGACGAGTTCACCAACTACACCCCGTTCGGTGATCCCTACATCGAAATCGACAACGCGTGGGCGCCGCGCCTGGGCTTCAGCTGGGACGTCAATGGCGATTCCAGCTTGAAGGTGTTCGGTAACCTTGGCCGTTACTACCTCGGTCTGCCGCTGTCGGCGGTGAGTCTGTTCACCCCGGCCACGACCACCGATACCTACTTCACCTACAGCGGCATCAATGCCGACGGCACGCCGATCCTGGCGCAGCAGCTGGGTTCGGCGGTGTCGGCCAATTCGCGCTTCGGTCGCATCGCCGATGTACGCACCGCGGTGGCCAAGGACATCGAAGGCGAAAACCAGGACGAACTCATCCTCGGATTTACCAAGCAACTCGATAGCGGCTGGGTGCTGGGCGTGCGCGGCACGCATCGCCGTCTCAATGCCGGCATCGACGACCAGAACTATGACGTCTCCAACACCGCGTTGATCGATGCGGCAGCGGCGCAAGGCGTGACCATCGATTTCTCCAAGGTGGCGGGCGCATCGTTGATCAATCCGGGCCAGACCAATACCTGGGGGGTGATCGGCACCGATGGCCAGTTCCACGAAATATCGGTGAGCCGTGAGGCGGCAGGTTTCCCGAAGTTCAAGCGCAATTATTCGGCGTTGGAATTCAATCTGGAGCGTCCGTTCGACGGCAAGTGGTATGCCAAAGTCAATTACGTCTGGTCGCATAGCTACGGCACCACCGAGGGCCAGGTGCGTTCGGATCTGTGGCGCACCGGCGGCGCGCTGGGCAGCTATCAGGGCCAGGCCTCGGTCTCGACCACGCAAAGCTGGGACCACCCTGCGTTGATGGAACACTTCAATGGCGATCAATCCAACGATCATCGCCATCAGCTCAAGTTGTTCGGCTTCTACCAATTCACCCCGCAATGGGGCGCATCGGCCAATTTCAGCCTGATTTCCGGTGCTCCGCACAACTGCCTGGGCAACTACTACGGGACCGAATATAGCGGCCGCGATCCGGCCGGCTACGGCGGCAGTGCAATTACCGGCGGCCCGTACCACTACTGCTACAACCCGGAGACCGGCACCGGCGTGGCATCGCCTCCCGGCTCGCAGGGGCGTTTGGGCTGGATCGCGCAGCTGGACATGGGCGTGACCTACAAGCCGGCATTTGCAGATGGCAAGCTGGCGTTGCGCGTGGACGTATTCAACATCACCAACGAGCAGACCGCGACCAACATCTACCCGTTCTCGCAATTGCCCGACAACACCACCAACCCGCTATGGGACCAGGTCGTCGCCTATCAGGCGCCGCGCTCGGGTCGGGTGACGTTGAGCTACGACTTTTAATTGCGCCACGCGATAACGGCAGTCCCGGCAGCGACGCGTGATGGCACGCGTCGCTGTTTTTTTTGGGGGATGGCGGTCGAGTGGGGGCGGCTCTGCTGAGTGAAGACATACAGCCGGCTTGCTGAGCGCAGTGCACTTGATCTCGGCGTTCGGCTAGCAGGGGTACGTCATGATCGCGTGTCTGCATCGCTTTCAATAAAACTGCCAGCAAGCTGTCTGGCGAAGGCACCGCGCACGCGATGTTCGAGGCAACGCGATGCAGTGAAATACATGTCGCGGTCTTGAAGTGGATTGGACGGTTTGTATGGCCAAGCCTGGGAGCCTTAGATCTGCTTCTTGGCTGCAGGGCCCTTGCCCGCCTACCATCGCCGGACACGCTGCAAGTACGTCCCTGTAAGCTCTTACGCGGCATCCATGCCGCGTAAGGTCCGGCGACGGTAGGCGGGCAAGGGCCTGTCGCGTTGGTTGCTGTGCATGTGGGAGCAGCGCTCGAGGCGCTTTCCACATCGGTCAATCACCCGCTTCTCTGGTCATTCTCTCGTCGTGCCCGGCAAGTGCCATCACGAAGCAATCGGCAGCAGCGTGGCCGCGCACGCAACGACCCGCTCGGTTGGCCGCCAGCCAACCTTCTGGTGCGGTGTCCTCGCCGCTTGCGGGACCGTTGGCGGCATGGATGCCGCCATCGAGCCTCCAAGGACGGATTGACGGCGTGTCCCGCGAGCGGCGGGGGCACCGCACATCCGGCGCACCTGGCTTTTGAAACCGGCGATGCAGCGAAACAAACTCTCGCTATCTTGAAGCGCATTAGAAGGCTTTGACAAAGAGCGTCATAGCCCGAAAGCCCGCCGCACTAACACCCAAACCCTGCGCGATACTCCTGCACCGCTGCGACCGGATCCGGCGCCGCGTACACGCCACTGACCACCGCAATGAGATCGGCGCCGGCAGTCACCAGCGCAGTCACCTGAGCAGGCGCAATGCCACCGATCGCGACGCGCGGCAGGTTCAGTTCGGCTGCCTGCTGCAGCAACGCAGGCGTTGCGCGCCGGGTGGTCTGCTTGGTGGTGGTCGGGAAAAATGCACCGAAGGCCACGTAACTGGCGCCCGCTTCCGCTGCGGCGCGCGCGCGCTCGATATCGTCGTAGCACGACACCCCGATGATGGCCTGCTCGCCCAGCAGTGCGCGCGCTGCCGCCACATCGCCATCGTCTTCGCCCAGATGTACGCCTTGCGCACCGACCTGCGCCGCCAGCTGCGCATCGTCGTTGATGATCAACGGCACGCCATGGGCCGCGCATGCCTCGCGCAAGGCGCCGGCCTGGCGCAGCCGCAGCGCCGCATCCGCCTGCTTGTTGCGGTATTGCAGCCAGGTGATCGACCCCAGCAACGGCGCCGTGCGCAGCAGCAGGCGCTGCGTGTTGGGCTCGTCGGGGGTGATCAGATAGACGCCGCGAACGTCGAGACGGTTGGGCATGGCAACGCTTCCGAAAGCGGTGGATGGGATGGGACAATGCAGGCCCACTGTTGCATGACCGCGATTATCCGATGAGCGAGACATCCACGACCACCTACCGCACCTGGATGTGCGTCGTCTGCGGGTTTCTCTACCACGAGGCCGACGGCATCCCCGAAGAAGGCATCGCCCCGGGTACCCGCTGGCAGGACGTCCCCGACACCTGGACCTGCCCCGATTGCGGCGTGACCAAGGAGGACTTCGAGATGGTGGAGATCGACTGAGCGCCGCCAACGGCGTGCAATCAGGCAGCGTCGGCGACCACGATGCTGCTGCAATGCGGGCCGGCCAGTGCCTGCGTTGCCGAGAACCACGCGGCGGTGGCCTATCCGGGCAGACTGGCCTAGCCAGCCGGCGCGTCTACGCGCTCAATGCGCCCGCGCGCGCTGGCTATTCAATTCCACCAGGTGTTCGTGCAGATGGGCCGCGTCCTGCGCGCCCGGGTTGAGCACTAGGTAGCGCGACAGATCGTGGCGTGCGCCGTTGCGGTGGCCCAGATGCAGATAGGCCATGCCGCGGTCGCGCAGGGCCTCGGGTTGGTCGGGCACCAGCTTCAGGATGCGGTCGGCGCTGCGGGCAGCGCGGTCCCAGTGCTCGGCATCGGCATAGACGCCGTGCAGGTTGCGCAGGATGCGGATCAAGATCGCGCGGTGCGGGGCGGGGTCGAGAATCTGCGCGAGCGCGCGGTCGTCGGGAATTTCGCCGCCCAGGTGCGGGCGGGCACGTTCGCGCAGCTCATCCACGCCCAGCGGACGGCCGCCGTTGAACGGGTCCATCACCAGTACGCCGTCATCCACCGGCAGACGCACCAGGAAATGGCCGGGAAACGACACCCCCGCCAACGGGATGCCCAGCCGGCGCGCCACTTCGATCTGCACCATCGCCAGTGAAATCGGATTGCCCAGCCGGCGCTCGAACACCTGGTTGAGGTAGCTGTTACGCGGGTCGTAATACTCGTCGTGATTGCCCGAATAGCCCAGCTCGTCGAATAGGTAGCGATTGACCGCCGCCATCTTCAGCGGCCATAGATCGATTGCGTCCACTTCGCGGCGCAGATGCTCGACGTGGCTCTGCACCAGCGTGTCGTACAGCTCGGCATCCAGCTGCGGATACTCGTCGCGCGCGATCAGCAGCGCGGTGGACATCAACGGCACCGCATCGTCGTCCAGGCTGGCGAGCGCGGTCCAATGGGGAAGTGGGAGCATGTCGACCATGCTGCCAAGAGTGTCGGCAAGCGGCGCAGGGTTCAAGTCCGGTACTTCCTGACAGGGACGCGGGGCGCATGAACGCGTAACGCTGACAGGCGGCCCTGCGTCCGACGGTCGCAAACGCCGTTCGGAAAGGTGACGCGCAGGTCTCACCCGTCGGCAGGCCCCATGCGCCTGGCTGGTATGGTCCCAGGACCTGCTTGCAGCCGCTTATTCGGGCGTCGGGATGTCCGGGCTGAAGCGCAGCGTTGCCCCATCCTTCAGGCCGAGCTTGGCGGCCTGGCCGGCATTCAGCTCCAGCACATAGCGCGCGGGCTGCCTGCTGGGATAGGGCGGACAGGCGTCGCCGGCCGAACACGGCGGCACATCGCGCTGCTGGGAGACCAGCCGGCGCTGTTCATCGAAATACAGGATATCCAGCGCGATCTTGGTGTTCTTCATCCAGTACGCCATCGGCTCCTGGCGGTCGTGGATGAACAGCATGCCGCGGTCTTGGTCCATGGCATCGCGAAACATCAGGCCCTTGGCGCGATCGGCATCGTTCTGCGCCAGTTCCACCTTGTAGCGCGTGCCTGCCAATTCCACCCAGCTGTCGCCGCTGCTGGCGCAGCCGCCGAGCAGGAGCAGAAGCGCAAGGATTAGAAGACCAGAACAACGCATGCGGCATACCAACTGGCGAGGATGCCGCACCATCTGCCAAGCGGCCGCGTGCGTCAAGCGGCTGCGGCGCGTCGTGCGGTTGCTGCAAGCGGGATATGTGCGACCCGCCATCGCTTCGCAATGCGGGCCGTCACTGCGCATGCGAAGGCCCGCGCGCGATCTTCAGATCACCTGTGGTGGCTCGCCGCCCACGATCACCACATCGGCCGGGCGCCGCGCGAACAAACCCACGCAGACCACGCCGGGAATCTGGTTCAAGCTGCGCTCCAGGCCCACCGGGTCGGTAATCTGCAGGTGATGCACGTCCAGCACCACGTTGCCGTTGTCGGTGACCACGCCATCGCGCCACACCGGCTGGCCGCCGGTCAATGCCAGGATCTGGCGGGCCACCAGGCTGCGTGCCATCGGAATCACTTCCACCGGCAGCGGGAACTTGCCCAGCACCGGCACCTGCTTGCTGGGGTCGACGATGCAGATGAAGCGCTCGCTGGCTTCGGCAATGATCTTCTCGCGCGTCAGCGCTGCGCCGCCGCCCTTGATCAGACAACGGTTCGGGTCGCACTCGTCGGCGCCGTCCACGTACAGCGACAGATTGCCGGTGTGATTGAGGTCCAGCACCTCGATGCCATGCTGGCGCAGGCGCGCGGTGCTCTGTTCGGAGCTGGACACTGCGCCCTTGATGCGATGGCCGATGCGGCCCAGCGCGTCGATGAAGTAAGCCACCGTCGAGCCGGTGCCCACTCCGACGATCATGCCGTCTTCCACGTAATCGATCGCTTTTTCGGCGGCCAGGCGTTTTGCTTCGGACATGGGTAAAGAGCTCGGGATTAGTGATTGGGGATTTGGGATTCGTAAAAGCCGGTCACGCGGGGTGGCAATGGGCGAATCCCAACTGCCGGATCCCCAATCACGGCGTTTCCATCGCCAGCAGCAACTTCCACTGCGCGGCGGTCACTGGCAGGATCGACAGGCGGTTACCGCGTGCGATCAGCGCAAAGCCTTCGCCCAGCGCATCGGCCTCTTGCTTGATTTCATCCAGCGAAATCGTGCGGGCGAGTTTGCGCTCGAACGCCACGTCCACCAGCATCCAGCGCGGGTCCTCGCGGGTGGATTTTGGGTCGTGGTAGTCGGAAGACGGGTCGAACTGGGTGTCGTCCGGATACGCCGCGCTCGCCACCTTGGCGATGCCGACGATGCCGGGCACCTTGCAGTTGGAATGGTAGAAAAACACGCCATCGCCCACCTGCATGCCATCGCGCATGAAGTTGCGCGCCTGGTAGTTACGCACGCCGTTCCAGGGCTCGGTGCCGACACGTTCCAGATCATCGATGGAGAACGTGTCCGGCTCGGACTTCATCAACCAGTAGCGCTTGCGGGCAGTCATTCGGAAACGGTGTCGTCTTTCAGGAAGGTGGCGCGTTCGGTGCAGATGGCGTCGACCGCCACATCCCATGCTTCGGAAGGCAGGGCGGGCACCTGCTGCGCAGCGAAGCCAGCACCGACCAGCCAGGGAGGCGGCGCCTGGCGATGCCGGAACGCGAAGCTGCGATCATACCAGCCGCCTCCCATTCCCAGCCGACGGCACGCCGCATCGAAGCCGGTCAGCGGCGTCACCACCAGTGCCATCTCCTCCGGTGCCAACGTGTCGGCGCGTGCCACATCCGGCTCCGGAATGCCGTAGCGATTGCTCACCAGCGGCTGGCCCGGCCGCCACGGCGCAAAGCGCAGCACGCGCCCGTCCAGCACCGGCAGGCAGTAGCGCACTCCCGCCGGCAAGGTCAGCTGCCAGCGGTGCAGCGCAATTTCGCCGTCCATCGCCCAATAGCCCGCTACGGCGCCCTGTTGCGGCGCGAACGGCAGCGCCAGCAAACGCTGTGCCAACGCATCGGCTGCGGCCAGGCGCTGCGCTGCCGGCAGGCTGCGGCGGTGTGCGCGCAACTGCTGGCGCAACGCATCTCGGTCCTCGGTCATCGGTGTCTCGCAGCGCAATCGGTGTTGCATTGTCGAATGCGCACACGCGCCTGCCTAGCATGGCGTGCGACGCGGCCCGCAGTTGCGCCTGCGCTGTGGGCGTGCCGATAGAGCCTTACGGGGTACGCACTACCCGGACATATGCCCTGCATCTGCATCTGCATCTGCATGGGCGATGCAGCGTGCGCATTGCCGCGCGCGGCAACGCCACCGACACGGCACCAGCATCGCGAGCGCAACAGACCCGCAGGGCCGCTTCAACTGTCGCATGTCAGACCGTCAGACGCACAAAAAGAAACGACGCCCGAAGGCGCCGTTTCAGATTTGCATTCTCCGCCGTGACGATGCGGGCGAAACGACCTTGAACCCGGGGTTCAAGTGGGGACGTTGTGAGGCCATCGGGCTTCCCGCTACAAGGCGGACTTGCACACCCGGCTTCGTCGCGCCCCCGTGGTCGTAATTAAGGGACAAGGCGAATGTTTTGCACGCTGTCGTTTACAGCAGAGAACGCAGGTGAATTATAGACCTCTGTGCCGCGATGGCTAGCCCACTCGTCGGTCGGCGGGCTTGAGGATTCATATTTGCGATGGCAGTGCGAATTCCACTCAGCGCGGTGTGTCGGCAACGCTGTCGAGCCGGCGATTCAAGGTGTCCAGCGTCGTTGCCAATTCACGATCGTAGAGCGCCTGTTGTTCGCGCAGTTGCTGCAACTCGTGCGCCAAGTTGAGCGCAGCCAGCACTGCCACACGGTCCACTGCTGCCATGCGATTGCTGCCGCGGATCTCACGCATGCGTAGATCCAGCAGCCGCGCGGCGGCGGTGAGACTTTCGCGCTCGTCTGCCGTCACGCCCACCGTGTATTCACGATCCAGAATACGCACGCTGACCGGTTCGTTGTTGCTCACGTGTGCTGCTCCAATGACTTCAGGCGGGCGATCATCGCTTCCACCCGCGAGCGCGCCTGCTCGTTCTTGGTCAACAGTTGGGAGCGCTCGCCGATGAGCTGCTCCTGTTGGTGACGCAGGCTGCGGTTCTCGTCGGTGAGCCGTTGGGTACGCTCCACCAACGCCTCCACGCGGGCAGCGAGTGCGCGGATCTGGGCGAGGGCGGCAGCGTTGTCCATGCGCTCACGATAGGGGCCCGTGCGCGGGGTGGTCAAGCGCCCACGCTTGCCCCAATCCCTGGCGTCGGTCCAAGCCATGCAAGGCCTGGCACCGATCCAGGCAGGCCGGCATTGCAGGAGGAGAACGCGCGCTGAAACGCGCAGGTCGCGGCCCACGCAGGCCGCCTTGGTACACTGGGAAGTCATATCGCCGGCCGTGCGCCGGCACCTTTCGCTCTTCAGCCTGGATGACCCGATGGATCTGCCCGACGTAACCGCTGTGCAACACGAAAGCCGTCAGCTCGCGCTGGCGTCCTCTGCGGCGGAGTTGCATGGTGGACTGTGCGGGTGGCTCTCCGGCGGCGGTGCCGACAGCGCCGACTGGCTGGCGCGCATTCTGGCCGACAGCGGTCAGGTGGCGCCCCAGCAGGGTGGGGCGCTGGATCAGCTGCGGCAGGCCACCGTGGCGCAACTGGAAGACCGCGATTTCGCCTTCGAGCTGCTGCTGGTCGAAGACGGCGCCCCGTTGCCGGCGCGCACCGATGCATTGTTCGACTGGTGCCGCGCCTTCCTGGGCGGCTTCGGCCTGGCTGCGCAGCAGCGTCCGGCACTGAGCGAAGAAGGCGAGGAAGCGCTGCAGGATCTGGCGCGTCTGGCGCAGGCCTCCAGCGAGGACTTCGACGCGGCCGACGAGGACGACACCGCATTGGCCGAGATCGAAGAATTCGTACGCGTGGCGGTGCTGTTGCTGCATGGCGACTGCGTGATGGGGCCGCGCTTTCGCCAGCGTCTGAACTGATTGCCGGCATGAAGAAGCTCACCGGGATTGGCGCGGCCGAGTACGCGCGCCGGCGCAAGCAGCTGATGCAGATGGCGGGCGAGCAGGCGATTTTGATCTTGCCGGCCGCGCCTGAGCGCGTGCGCAGCCACGACACGCATTACCCGTATCGACAGGATTCGGATTTCTGGTATCTGAGCGGGTTTCCGGAGCCCGAGGCGGTGCTGGTGCTGGTGCCCGGCCGCAAGCATGGCGAAGCGATTCTGTTCTGCCGCGAACGCGATGCCGAACGCGAAGCCTGGGATGGCCCGCGCGAGGGCCAGGAAGGTGCGGTGGAACGCTACGGCATGGACGATGCGTACCCCATCGACGATGTCGACGAGATCCTGCCCGGCCTGCTGGAAGGGCGTAGCCGCGTGTACTACCACTTCGGGCGCGATGTCGATTTCGATCTCAAATTGATCGGCTGGCTCAAGCGCGTGCGCGAGCAGGTGCGCCACGGGGCGCAGCCGCCACACGAATTCCTCGAGCTCGGGCATCTGTTGCACGAGCAGCGCCTGTTCAAATCACGCGACGAAATCGCGCTGATGCAGCAGGCTGCCGACATCAGCGTGCGCGCGCACCGTGCAGCGATGCGGATGGCGCGGCCGGGTGTGCACGAATACGAACTGCAGGCCGAGGTCGAGCGCGAATTCCGCGCTGCCGACGCATGGCCGGCATACGGCAGCATCGTCGGCACCGGCAGCAACGCCTGCGTGCTGCACTACCGTGCCAACAATGCGCGCAGCCGCGATGGCGAGCTGGTGCTGATCGATGCCGGTGCCGAATATCGTGGGTATGCGGCCGATATCACCCGCACCTTTCCGGTCAACGGCCGCTTCACGCCAGCGCAGCGTGCATTGCACGATCTGGTCGGTGCTGCGCAGGCGGCTGCGCTTGCACAGGCGCGCCCCGGCGTGGCGTACGAAGCCGGGCATCTGGCGGCGGTGGAAACCTTGACCGAAGGCCTGCTGCGCCTGGGCCTGCTCAAGGGAAAACTTGAGCGCAACATCGCCGATGGACACTACAAACGCTTTTATCGGCACAAGACCGGTCACTGGCTGGGCCTGGATGTGCACGATGTGGGCGACTACCGGCTGGCCGGCGATTCGCGGCTGCTCGAGCCCGGCATGGTGTTCACCATCGAGCCGGGGCTCTACGTGTCGGCCGACGACACTTCGGTAGAGGCCAAGTGGCGCGGCATCGGCATTCGCACCGAAGACAATGTGCTGATCACTGCCGATGGCCACCGTGTGCTGACCGATGCGCTGGCGCGCAGTGCCGACGAGATCGAAGCGGAGATGGCCGGCGGCGCATGAGCGCCGGCGTGCACGACATTCATAAGGACCGACACGCTGCAGCCGGCGTCATGGTGCAGGCGTCGCCGCAGCGCAATTGCCGCAGCAGTGCCATGGCGGACAACGGCTCCTGGCATCGGCCGCGCGCGCCCGGCGGCTGCGCAGGCGTGGGTTGGCTGGCGGTTATTGGCCCAGCTGCGGCGCCTGCGTGCGTTCGGGCTGTTGCACTGGCGCGCTCTGCCCGCCGAGCTGACGCGCGCGCTCGAACGATTGCTCTTCCGGCGTGCCCAGCGCCTGTTCGGTTTTCATGTGCGCGCGCAGATGCGCCGGGTTGGCCGGGTCGCCTTGCACCACGAACACGTTTTCGCCGCCGTGCACGCCGCGATCGTTCGCTTCGCTCATCAGCACATGATCCACGCGCACGAGCCCACCTTCCTTGGCCAGTGGCAGCAAGGCGGCGGTGAGGCGTGCGCTGGTCTGATCGGGGACGCGGCCATGCGCGGCATCGATCGCATGCACGCCGCGTTCGATCTGTTGATACATCGGGTGGTCCGGGTGCGAACTCTGGCGTGGGTCGTTCATGGCGGTGTTCCGTAGGGTGATGCCCAAACGTTGCCGGGCGTGATCGGGCGGTGGATGGCGCGGCTGAGAGCCCACTTCAGCGCAACCGTAGTACCGTCAGTTGCGCCTGGTGCTCATGCGGAGGCAAAGACCGGGCGGGTCAGATTTTCCGCGCTGCCGTCGGTGCACGCCACCTCATCTTCGATGCGAATGCCGCCGTAGGGCTTGAAGGCTTCCACGCGCTGCCAGTTGACGCTGGCGGCGTGGCCGTTCTTCTTCACTTCGTCCAGCAGCATGTCGATGAAGTACACGCCGGGCTCGATCGTCACCACCATGCCGGGTTCCAGCACGCGGGTCAGGCGCAGATACGGGTGGCCGGCCGGGCGTTCGATGCGGCCGCCGCGGTCGCTTGCGGCAAAACCGGCCACATCGTGCACTTGCAGGCCGATCAGATGGCCCAGGCCGTGCGGGAAGAACGCGGCGCTGACGCCGGTGGCCAACGCTGCTTCCGGCGAGACGGTCAGCACGCCGAACTCCTTGAGGATGCCCATCAACGCCAGATGCGCCTCGATGTGCAACTGCTTGTAGTCCACGCCGGCGCGCACGTTCTGGCCCATGCGCAGCTGGGCGGCGTCCACCGCGTCGATCAGCGCCTGAAAGTCGCTGCCGGGGTCGGCGGCGTAGGTGCGGGTGATGTCGCTGGCGTAGCCGTATGCGGAGGCGCCGGCGTCGATCAGGAAGCTACGCAGCGGTTGCGGCGGCTGCTGGCCCAGTTCGGTGTAGTGCAGCACCGCGCCGTGTTCGTTGAGCGCGATGATGTTGCCGTACGGCAAGTCATTGGCGTCCTGGCCCACTGCCGCGCAATACGCCATGTGGATGCCGAATTCGCTTTGGCCGGCGCGGAACGCGGCTTCCGCAGCGCGATGGCCGCGCACCGCCAGTTGCTGTGCGATGCGCAGCAATGCCAGCTCGTAGGGTGTCTTGAACGCGCGCTGGTATTCCAGGTAATCGAGCACCGGCTGCGGGTTGTTCGGCACGTATGCACCGAGCGTGCTTTGCGGCTCGCCGAGAATCGCGCAGCGCTCAGCGTGCTTGGGCAGCAGCGCCAGCGCCTGCTCCGGGGTGCGGATGATGTGGATGTCGCAGTGGTCGACCCACCAGCCGCTGGGCGCGTCGGGCACCACATGCCAGTAGTCGAACGGCTGATAAAAGATCACCGTCGGGCGCTTGCCCGGCGTGTAGACCAGCCAGCTGTTGGGGACCCGTGTCAGCGGTACCCAGGCCTTGAACTGCGGGTTCACCGCGTAGGGGTAATCGCGGTCGTCGAACAGCTGGTAATGCGTGCTGCCGCTGGGAACCACCAGATGCTCGAAGCCGCCGCGTTGCAGCGCTTCGTCGGCGCGCGCGGTGAGGGTGCGCAGGTGGTCGGAGTACAGGCTGCTCAAGGAGGGTTGGGGCATGCGGGGCTCGATCGGCAATGCAAAGGCGATGCGCAGTTTGCCGCAATCCCTGCAACGGCGCTGTGTCTGATACGGCCGACAACCAGGGCGCAATCGTCCGTGGACGACCGCCGACGCGAAGGAGCAACAGGCGACGCATGGGCCTGCGGCGGCAGGCAGCGGCAGCGCCCGCTTGGCCATTGCGTGGCCGTGTGTCGGCCGCGCTTACCCGGCCAGATGTTCTTCGGCGATCCAGGCGCGCAGGCGTTGCCGGTGCGGCTCGGACATGGTCAGGAAGCGGAAGCCCGCCCAGGCCTGCCCGGGTGCGTGTGCGGCTTCGGACCACAGCAGATGCACGCCGACATCGATCTCGGTCGCGCGGCCAACCCGTTCGGGCAGCGAAAAGCGCAACTGGTACAGGGCGTCGTCGTGCAGTGGCACCGAGGCCAACAACAGCATGCCGGTTTCGGACACATTGCCGACCCGGCCGATCTGCGCCTCGCTGAGCATGTCGATGACCGGCAGCAGGTCGGTCGGCTGGCGGCGCGGTGCGCGGCGGGTGTCCTGGATCATGGCTGGCCCTCGGAAACAGGCGACTGGCCGGCCAGGCTGCGCAGCGTGCGCACGGTGGCATGCCAGGCGCGATCGATCAGACGCGATTTCTCTTCCACCACCAAACGTGCCTGCCCACCGGCCATCAGCCGTGCCAGGCTGTCCAGCGAGTGCTCGCCAACCTTCTGCCCGCGCTGATTCACGAACAGCGCGTTGCCGGTCATCGGGCTGTACCAGGACAGGCGTTGCCGGCGCAGGTCGCCTTGCTGGTTGACCACGAATTCGAACCAGGTGCCGAACGGCAAGCTGCGCACCTGCAGGTAGCACTCCTCTTCGGCGGGCGTGCGCGGCGTAGCCGCCTGCTTGCGCGCAGCGTTGTCGCCCTGGTCGCCAAGCCGCGCGCGTGCCTTGAGCTTGGCGGCAAGCTCGGTGCGCGAGGTCACCTCGTCCTCGCCACCGGGCGTGGACAAGCGCCGTGCGATCGCCGCTGCTTCGTCGTGGTGATACCCCACCTGCAGCAACGCGGTTTCCACGTCGGTGCCCAGCGCGATGTCGGTGGGTTGGCCCTTGCTGCGGCAGGTGACCTCGCCAATGCGTGCGGTCAGCGCTTGGCGCTCGTCCCATTCGGGCGACTGCTCGCCCTGCCGCAGCAATGTCAGCGTGAGCACGTCCGACCAGGCCTGGCGCAGCAGCGATTGCACAAAGCGCGGCGGCGCGCTTTGTTCGCACAGCTGCTCGATGCGCGCTTGGGCCTGCTGCTTGGCAGATTCCAGCCGCTCCTTTCCGCGCGCAGCATCCACATGCCGCCGCTCGGCCACCTCGGCCTTGCGCGCGAGGGTGCGCAGATGCGTCTGGATGTCGTCGTTGGCCGCGGCGAAAACAGCCTCGTCGCCTTGATAGTCGTTGACGATCTTGTCGACCGCGCTGCCCAGCTTGTGCAGCAGTTGCGGGTCGGCATCGTCCTCGCCCAGCCACACGGCCCCGGACTCGGCGACGGTGTTGAGCAGTTCGCGCACCGGGTGCTGGTCGCGCACGAAAAAATGCGCGTCGGCCAACGCTGCGCGCACCACCGGCACCTGCAACTTGGCAAGCAGCGCCTGGGCGGGAGCTTGCTCGCGCACTTCGCGCTGCATTTGCGCATAGAGCAGGCCGAGCAGGTCGAAGGTGTCGTTGTCCTGCGGCGATAGCGCGGCATCGGGGCCGTGCTGACGGCGCAGCACTTCCAGCACCTGCCGCTGCACTGCATCGATGCCGGATGCATGTGGCGTTGCTGCCGCCTGCGTGGCCAGCACGCCTTGCAGGCTGGCCAAGGCATCGCCAAGCGCTGCCTTGGGCACCGCAGCGGCGGCACTGTGCTGCGATGCCTGGGCCACAGCGGCGAGCGAGGTGGGAGAGGGCGCCATGACCTCGTGATGGGCGGGCGCCCCCGCGCCTGCGTGGCTTGCGTGCCCCGCTGCCTGCGACTGCCGTGCCGACGCCATCAAGCCGCCCAGCGCCTGGACTGCGTCGTTGAGCGCCGGCGACAGCGCCTGCGCAGGTGCGGCGATTGCCATGGCCGGTGGCGCGGCAGCGGGATCCAGCAAGGCGCTCTGCCACGCCGTCGGTGCGGCTTGGCCCGCCCAGCCGGTGGCCGGTCGCGGTGTGCGCGGGCCCGCACCGGGCGTGCTCATTACGGCAGCGTCCTTCGACCCATGCGCCGCTGCCGGCGGCGCACGCCGCGACTGCACCTGCGTGGGTTTGACCAGATACGGGTGATAGATCAGCCCCGGCAGGATGCCTTCCTGGGCCAGCGCGCCGTTGGCACTTTCGAACAGGTCGCCCAGGCGGTCCATCACCTGGCGCTCGAACACCTTGTACAGCGTCAGCTGCCCATCCAGGTTCAGCCCCAGCGTCTGCCCGCACTGGCGCACGATGCGGCACAGCGCGTAGGGACCCATCGGCAGTTCTTCCAGCTCGAATTCGGCCACCGCGCCGATCACTGCCAAGCGCTGCGCCAGCAGGTGCAGGGCATCGGCACGCCGCGACGTTTCGCGCCGTGCGATGTCGCTCAATACGATGTCGCGGTCGATATCGGTGTCTTCGACCAGGGTCAGCATCTGTGTTTGCGCAGGCACATCGGTCAATGGTGTCAGCACCGGGCGCTCACGCAGGCTTGCCAGCGCGTGCGCCAGTTCCTGCAGGAATGCCTGCGGAAACCGGTCGATGTGGTCGCGCAGGCCGCGCATCTGTGCGTAGGTTTCGGCCTGGATCTGGCTATTGCGTGCATGCTCGGCCTGATGCAACAGCTCGCGTTCCAGCTCGACGACGGTCAGCCGCAGCGGCCCGCTCAACGCCTGCACGCACTGCGCGTGCAGCATGCCGAGCAGTCGCCGGCCGCGCGCGGACACCGGCGCATCGGCAATCGGGCCGCTAACTGCAGGTTGCATGGGAGACACGTGCATGGACATCCGGGGGAGGTGGGCTCGGTTCGAAGCGTGAGCTATGTAGCATGTTTTTTCGCTGACCGCGCGGCATCGGCGCGCGCCGGCGCATGCGGCCTGCGGTGTGCCAGCCGGTGGTCATGCGGGTATGCGGCAGCTCGGACGGCCGATTCATCGGTACTGCCAACGCGCCCAGGCCCGCTCACACCTCCGCGCACGGGTCAGCCAGGCGTGATGGCGTACTGGACGCAGGCGATACAAGCCGATGTCAGGCGCCCGGCCGCGCCGACCTGGCAGTGAACGCAGCTCTTCGCTGCGCTCAGACCAGGAACAGCTCGACCACATCATTGGTAAAGCGCCGTCCCAACTCGGTCGGCACCACGCGCCCGTCTTGCCGCCTCATCCAGCCCTGCGCCACTGCGCGCGCCAGCGGCGCGTCGATGACGCAGGCCGCAAGGCCCGTCGAAGCCTCGAAGTCGCTGAGCCGGAAGCCCTCATGCAGGCGCAGCAGGTTGAGCATGTATTCGAACGGCAGCCGTTCGCCCGGCACGATTTCATCGCCGCCGATGGATGCGGCGGTGCCGGCACTGGCCAGATAACTTTGCGGATGCTTGTGTTTCCAGCGCCGCAACACGTGCTCTTGGGCACCGGAGCTGATCTTGCCGTGTGCGCCCGCGCCAATGCCCAGGTAGTCGCCGAAGCGCCAGTAATTGAGGTTGTGCGCGCACTGTCGCCCCGGCTTGGCGTACGCGCTGACTTCGTATTGGGCGTAGCCGGCGTCGGCCAGCAGGCGTTGGCAGTGCTCCTGGATATCCCAGGCGGCATCGTCGTCGGGAATGCCCTTGGGCGGCCGCGCGAAGAACACCGTGTTCGGCTCCAGCGTGAGCTGGTAATGCGACAGGTGCGTCGGCTGCAGCGCGAAGGCGCGCTCCAGATCGTGCTCGGCCTGCATCAGCGTCTGCTCGGGCAGCGCGTACATCAGGTCGATATTGAAATTATCGTAGCCGGCGTCTTGCGCCAGTTTGATCGCGCGCTCGGCTTCGGCGCTGTCGTGAATGCGGCCAAGTCGCTGCAGTGCCAGGTCGTCGAAGGTCTGCACGCCGAAGCTCAGGCGGTTGACGCCCGCAGCGCGGTAGTGTTCGAAACGGCCGTGTTCTGCGGTACCGGGATTGGTTTCCAGGGTGATTTCGAGATTCGGGGCAAAACGCAGCCGCGCCGCCGCGGCCTGCAGGAAGCGGTCGATCGCCTGCGGCGGAAACAGGCTGGGCGTGCCGCCGCCGAAGAACACCGAATGCACCACGCGGCCCCACACCAGCGGTAGATCCGCATCCAGGTCGCGGATCAGCGCATCCACGTATTCTTCGAACGGCAGCACGCCCTTGGCCGCGTGCGAGTTGAAATCGCAGTACGGGCATTTGCGCACGCACCAGGGCAGGTGCACGTAGAGCGACAGCGGCGGCGGAATCAGCTGGGGCATTGCGCGAGGCGTGCCTTACAGCGCCATCGCATGCAGCTTGTGCTGCAGCGTGGCCAGGGCGACCGCACGATGGCTGAGACGGTTCTTCAACGCGGTGTCCATCTCCGCGGCGGTCAGGCCATACACCGGGTCCAGGAACACCGGGTTGTAGCCGAAGCCGCCAGCGCCGCGCGGTTCGGTGGTGATCACCCCTTCCCAACTGCCTTCGGCAATCAGCGGCTGCGGATCTTCCGGATGCCGCAGCAACACGATCACCGCATAAAACCGCGCGCTGCGGCGATCGGTCGGAACCTCGCGCATCGCATCGAGCAACTTGGCGTTGTTGGCCTGCGCATCGGTTGGGCTGCCGGCATAGCGCGCGCTGTACAGACCGGGCGCGCCATCCAATGCATCCACGATCAGCCCCGAGTCATCGGCCAGGGCCGGCAAACCGGTCACCGCGCTGGCATGGCGCGCCTTGATCAGCGCGTTCTCGACGAAGGTCAGGCCGGTTTCCGGGACATCTTCCACGCCCAGGTCGCCTTGCGCGACGATGCGCAGCGGCAGGCCGGCGAGCATGGCACGCAGTTCTTCCAGCTTGCCGGCGTTGCCGCTGGCCAGGACCAGTTGTTTCATTGCTTGGGCTCCAGCAGATCCCACTTGGTACCGTACAGATCGCGAAACACCACGACCGTGCCGTACGGCTCTTCGCGCGGGGTTTCCAGAAATTCCACGCCGAACGCCTGCATGGCCGCGTGGTCGCGCCAGAAGTTATCGGTGTAGAGGAAATGATCCACCCGCCCACCGGTCTGGTCGCCGATGCGCGCGCGTTGCGTGGCGTTGGCAGGCTGCGCGAGCAGCAGGGCGGCATCGTCTGCACCGCCCGGGCCGATCACGACCCAGCGCTTGCCGTCATCGAGCGGGCGATCCTGCAGCACGTGGAAGCCCAGCGCGCCGGTATACCAGGCAATGGCCGCATCGTAATCGGCAACCAGCAAGGTGGTCAGGGCGATACGACGGCTCATCCGGCCAGCGCAGCACGTTGCAGTGCGAACAACTCGCCCATGCCTTTTTCGGCCAGGGCAAGCAGCGCGTTGAGTTCGTCGCGACGGAACGCATGGCCTTCGGCGGTGCCCTGCAGCTCGATGAAGCCGCCGCCGTCGTTCATCACCACATTCATGTCGGTATCGCAGTCGCTGTCTTCCGGGTAATCCAGGTCCAGCACCGGTTCGCCACGATAGATGCCGACCGACACCGCAGCCACCGCGCCGATCAGCGGGTGTTTCTTGATGTCGCCGCGCTTGATCAGCAGGTTCACCGCATCGGCCAACGCCACGTATGCGCCGGTGATGGCCGCGGTGCGGGTGCCGCCATCGGCCTGCAGCACGTCGCAGTCCAGGGTGATGGTGCGTTCGCCGAGTGCATTGCGATCCACGCAGGCGCGCAGTGCACGGCCGATCAGGCGCTGGATTTCCAGCGTGCGTCCGCCCTGCTTGCCGCGTGCAGCCTCGCGGTCGGAACGGGTGTGGGTAGAGCGCGGCAACATGCCGTATTCGGCGGTGACCCAGCCTTCGCCCTTGCCGCGCAGGAAGCCCGGCACGCGGTTTTCCACGCTGGCGGTGCACAGCACGCGGGTGTCGCCGAAGCTGACCAGCACCGAGCCTTCGGCATGGCGGGTGAAGGCGCGTTCGATGCGCACCGGGCGCAGCTGGTCGGCCGTGCGGCCGCTGGGACGGGAAAAGGTCATGCGATGAGTCCGGAAGTCGGGAGGTGGGTCTGGCGCCACTGCGCAGCGTGCAGGCAGCCGGCGAGGGCGGCTAGGGTACCATTCGCGCTTTGACGGCACGGGATTGACGATGATCCGAAGCATGACGGCGTTCGCTGGCAGCGAACGCATCACACCCTGGGGCACGCTCGGTTGCGAGCTGCGCTCGGTCAACCACCGCTTTCTGGAAGTGGGTGTGCGTCTGCCCGAGGAATTGCGTGCGCTGGAACCGTTGCTACGCGAGCGGGTGGCGGCGAAAAACAGCCGTGGCAAGCTGGATCTGACGCTGCGCCTGCGCGCGCCCGACAACGCGCAGACGCTGGCGGTCAACGAATCGCTGCTACAGCAATTGGGTGCGCTGGCCACGCGGCTGGATGGTCTGTTCCCCAAATTGCAGGTCGGCTTCACCGACCTGCTGCAGCTGCCCGGCGTCCTGCAGGTACAGGACGTGGACGCCCCCGCGTTGCAGGCACAGGCGCTGGCGTTGCTGGAGGAGGTGGTGGCCAGCTTCGTGATCGCGCGCGAGCGCGAGGGCGCCAAGCTGGCCGAGGCGATCAGCGAGCGGGTAGATGCCATCGAACGCATCGCCGCCGAGGTGCGCGTCCTGATTCCGGTGATTCGCGAAGGTCAGCGCGCCAAGCTGGCCGCGCGCCTGGCCGACCTGCCGCATCCGGTCGACCCGGGCCGTGCCGAGCAGGAGCTGGTGCTGTGGCTGCAGAAGCTGGATGTGGACGAGGAGCTGGACCGCCTGTCCAGCCACATCGCCGAGATCCGTCGCGTGCTCAGGCAGCGCGAACCGGTCGGTCGCCGCCTGGACTTCCTGCTGCAGGAATTCAACCGCGAAGCCAATACGCTGGGCTCCAAGTCGGTGGACAGCCGCACCTCCAATGCCGCCGTGGATCTGAAGGTGTTGATCGACCAGATCCGCGAG
This sequence comes from Xanthomonas euvesicatoria, assembly GCF_013112235.1. Taxonomy (NCBI): domain Bacteria; kingdom Pseudomonadati; phylum Pseudomonadota; class Gammaproteobacteria; order Lysobacterales; family Lysobacteraceae; genus Xanthomonas; species Xanthomonas euvesicatoria. Next base: position 4,891,868 of record NZ_JABFFS010000001.1, on the reverse strand, counting down.
CAGGTGCAGAACATCGAGTAGCCGGGATTGGTGATTGGGGATTCGGGATTGGTCGACGGCAACCTCGCGTTTCAGCGGGCTGCGGCCAATCCCGGTAGCATGTCGACCCCGGTGGCACCGGTCCGCAGTCCGTTCGCGAATCCCGACTCCCCAATCCCGAATCCCTGATCCTATGCGCGGCACTCTCTATATCGTTGCGGCCCCCTCCGGCGCCGGCAAGAGCAGCATCGTCAACGCCACCCTGGCACGCGACCCGAAGATCGCCCTGTCGATCTCGTTCACCTCGCGCGCGCCGCGGCCGGGCGAACGGCATGCCGAGCACTACCATTTCGTCTCCGCCGACGAGTTCCAGGGCATGATCGAGGCGGGCGATTTCTTCGAATATGCGCTGGTGCATGGCGACTGGAAGGGCACCGCGCGGCAGTCGGTGGAGCCGCAGCTGGCCGCCGGCCACGACGTCCTGCTGGAGATCGACTGGCAGGGCGCGCGTCAGGTGCGCCAGAAGGTGCCCGATGCGGTCAGCGTGTTCATCCTGCCGCCGTCGCGCCAGGCGCTGGACGAGCGCATGCGCAAGCGCGGGCAGGACAGCGAGGACGTGATGGCGCAACGCCTGGCCGCCGCCCGTGAAGAGATGCTGCATTTCGAAGAGTTCGATTACGTGATCATCAACGAGACCTTCGACATCGCCGTGGCGGAGATGTGCGCCATCTTCACCGCCAGCCGGCTGCGTCGGCAGGCGCAACAGCAGCGGCACGCCGGATTGATTCAGGCGCTGCTGGAGTAAGCGCCGCTGGCACGGCGGGGCTGGTCACCGGACGGGCGCCGCCGCGCGACGGCATCCACTTCGCGTAGACGGCGGTTCTGACACGCGCCGGCTGCACCAGCGACTGCTCAGCAAGGTTTCCTGATCGCTCCAAGCGGCTCAAACCGCTGATTCCAAAGGAAACTGAATGGGTGGCGGTTGCTGCGGCGCCGGCCGGAGCGTACACTCCGCCCCCTTTCCCTCATTCGATGCGCGGCCGTTGCTGGTCGCCGGGAGCCCGCATGGCCCGCATTACCGTAGAAGATTGCCTGGAAGTCGTGAACAACCGTTTTGAGCTGGTCATGATGGCCTCCAAGCGCGCCCGTCAGCTCGCCAACGGCGTGCAGCCGCTGATCGAGAATGCCGATGCCAGCGACAAGCCCACCGTGATGGCACTGCGCGAGATCGCCGCACGCCGGATCGACAACGCGCTGATCGATGAAGTCGAGAAGGCCGAGCGCGAACGCGCCGAGCGCGAAGCGCTGGAATGGGCCGCCGCCGAAGTGGTCGCCGACGAAGACATGTCCAAGAACGACGATTGATTTCCAGCATCGCTGCGATCGATCAGAACAGCCCGCCTCGATGCGGGCTGTTTTCGTTTTCGGTCCCGGCAATACGCCTGCGTGTGCAAATGTTTGCCCAGACTGCACGGCTGGCATAGTCTTCCGGCATGAACCCAGGCCCCACTGCCCAGGCGACCGTCGTGACGTCTCCGTCTTCCGACCAGGCCATCCCCGACTACGTCCTGCATCTCGAGCGCGCGGCCAGCTACCTGCCCAAGGAGCAGCTGCCGATCCTGCGCCGTGCCTGGGAAGTGGGCGCCAGCGCGCATGCCGGGCAGACCCGCAAGTCGGGCGAGCCCTACATCACCCACCCGGTGGCGGTGGCTGGCGTGCTGGCCGAGCTTGGCCTGGACATGGAATCGCTGATTGCCGCAATCCTGCACGACACCATTGAAGATACGCCGCTGACGCGCGAAGAACTGGCGTCGGAGTTCGGCGAGGCGGTGGCCGAGCTGGTCGATGGCGTCACCAAGCTGGACAAGCTCAAGTTCCGCGACCGCCAGGAAGCGGCGGCAGAAAGTTTCCGCAAGATGCTGCTGGCGATGTCGCGCGACCTGCGCGTGATCATGATCAAGCTGGCCGACCGCCTGCACAACATGCGCACGCTCGGCGCACAGAGCACCGAGGCGCGCGGCCGCATCGCGCGCGAGACGCTGGAGATCTACGCACCCATCGCGCAGCGGCTGGGCATGAGCCTGATCAAGTCCGAATTGCAGAATCTGGGCTTCCGCGCGTTGTATCCGTGGCGCCACGCCATCATCGAAAAGCACATCCGCAGCCAGCCGGTGGTGCGGCGCGAATCGATGGCGCAGGTGGAAGTGCAGCTGTCCCAGCGGCTGGCCAAGGAAGGGCTGGAGCATCGGCTGGTCAGCCGCATCAAGACGCCCTGGAGCATCTATTCCAAGATGCACGAAGAGAACAAGTCCTTCGACCAGGTGATGGACGTGTTCGGCTTTCGCCTGGTGGTGCGCACGGTGGCCGATTGCTATCACGCGCTGGGCGCGGTGCATGCCAGCTTCAAGCCGCTGGACGGGCGCTTCCGCGATTTCATCGCAATCCCCAAGGCCAATGGCTACCAGTCGCTGCACACCGTATTGTTCGGACCATACGGCTCGCCGATCGAAGTGCAGATCCGCACCGAAGAGATGGACCTGATCGCCGAACGCGGCGTAGCGGCGCACTGGACCTACAAGGTCGGCTCGGCCTCGCCCAACAGCGCGCAGAGTCGTGCACACGACTGGATCGTGGAACTGATCGATTCGCAGCGCGCCGCTGGCTCGTCGCTGGAATTCCTGGACAACGTCAAGGTCGACCTGTTCCCGGACGAGGTCTATCTGTTCACGCCCAAGGGCAAGATCCTGGCGTTGCCGCGCAATTCCACCGCGCTGGATTTTGCCTACGCGGTGCATACCGACGTGGGTAATCGCGCCGTGGCCTCGCGCGTGGACAAGAAGCTGGTGCCGTTGCGCACCAAGCTGGTCAGCGGGCAGGCGGTGGAGATCATCACCGCACGCTCGGCCACGCCCAAACCGCAGTGGCTGGAATTTGTGGTCAGCAGCAAGGCGCGCACCGCCATCCGGCATCAGCTCAAGCAACTCGAGCACGAAGATGCCGTGCAGTTGGGCCACCGCATGCTGGACCGCGCGCTGGAGGCAATGGACTCTTCGCTGGAACGGCTGCCCAAGGGTCGCCTGGACGCCTTCCTTGCCGAGCACCGCTATCCGCGTCTGGAAGCGTTGCTGGCCGATGTGGCGCTCGGCAACTGGATGCCCAATCAGGCCGCGCAGGCGTTGATGGCTTACGCAGAACTGCGTGGCGGTGGCCTGTCCAAGCATTCGCACGAGAAGATCCTGATCGACGGCAGCGAGCGCGGCGTGATCAGTTTCGCCAATTGCTGCCAGCCGATTCCCGGCGACGAAATCATGGGCTATCACACCGCCGGCAAGGGCATCGTGGTGCACCGCCTGGACTGCCCGAACCTGGCGGAACTGCGCAAATCGCCCGAACGGTGGGTGCCGATCGACTGGGACTCCAACGTGACCGGCGACTACGACACCGCGCTGGTGGTCGAAGTGGAAAACCGCACCGGCGTGCTGGCGCAGCTGGCGGCAGCCATCGCGCAGAGTCAGTCCAATATCGAGCGCGTGGACTATCTGGACCGCGACTTCAACGCAGCCGTGCTGCGCTTCAACATCCAGGTGCGCGACCGCCGCCACCTGGCCGAGGTGATGCGCCGGCTACGGCGTCTGCACGTGGTGCAGAGCGTCGGACGCCAGTAGCGCCTGGCGCGCTCGCGCAACAGTCGAGCAAATCCGCACAAAGGCCTAAACTGCGGCAACCCTTTGCAGTGGAGTGTCCATGTCCCAGATCATCCATACCGACCAGGCGCCTGCCGCCATCGGCCCGTATTCGCAGGCCGTGCGTGCCGGCAACACCGTGTATTTCTCCGGGCAGATCCCGCTGGACCCGGCCACCGGCGAGATCGTGCCGGGCGACATCGGTGCGCAGGCGCGCCGTGCATTCGACAACCTCAAGGCGGTGGCCGAAGCGGCCGGCGGCTCGCTCGACAAGATCGTGCGTCTGGGTCTGTATCTGACCGACCTGGGGCAGTTCGCTGCAGTCAACGCGGTGATGCAGGAGTATTTCCAGGCACCGTTCCCGGCGCGTTCGACCATCGAAGTCTCCGGTCTGCCCAAGGGCGCCGGCTTCGAAGTCGATGCAGTGATGGTGATCGAGTGATCCTGCGCCGCTGATCGGCCGTGTCGCGCACGCGCGTCGTCACACCGAGCCTGGCCGTCGCCGGCCAGGCTCGGCTGTCCAGCCTGCCCGGTGTTGGCCCGAAAGTGGCCGACAAGTTCGCTGCGCGCGGCATCCTGAGCGTGCAGGACCTGTGGCTGCATCTGCCGCTGCGTTACGAAGACCGCACGCGCTTGACCACCATCGCGCAGCTGCAAGGTGGCGTGCCGGCGCAGGTCGAAGGACGCGTGGAGGCTGTGGAGCGCGGCTTCCGCTTCCGGCCGGTGCTGCGCGTGGCAGTGTCCGACGCCTCGCACGGGACGCTGGTGCTGCGCTTCTTTCATTTTCGTGCGGCGCAGGTCGCGCAGTTCGCCGTCGGTACGCGGCTGCGGGTGTTCGGCACACCCAAGCCCGGCCAGCACGGCTGGGAGATCGTGCACCCCAGTTACCGCGTGCTCGCACCGGACGAAGATGCCGGGTTGGGCGACAGTCTGGATCCGGTGTATCCGGTGCTCGAAGGCGTTGGCCCGGCGACGTTGCGCAAGCTCATCGGCCAGGCACTGGAGCGTCTGCCGCCCGAAAGTGCGCTGGAATTGTTGCCACCGCACTGGCTGCAGGACGAGCGATTGCCCTCATTGCGCGCGGCTTTGCTCACCATGCATCGCCCGCCGGTTGGCACTGATCCACAGCAACTGCTCGCCGGAGGCCACCCGGCCCAGCAGCGCTTGGCAATCGAGGAATTGCTGGCGCACCAGCTCAGCCTGCGCCGGCAACGCATCGCGTTGCAGCGTCTGCACGCGCCCAGCCTGCCCGGCAACGGCACGTTGGTGCAGCAATTGTGCAAGGCGCTGCCGTTCCAGCTGACCGGCGCGCAACAACGCGTGTTCGAACAGATTGCGCATGACCTTGCGCAACCCTCGCCGATGCTGCGGCTGGTACAGGGCGATGTCGGCAGCGGCAAGACCGTGGTCGCGGCACTGGCGGCCATGTTGGCGGTGGAGCAGGGCAAGCAGGTCGCACTTGCCGCGCCCACCGAATTGCTGGCCGAGCAGCACCTCACCAATCTGCGCGGCTGGTTGGAACCGTTGGGCATCCGCATCGTCTGGCTGGCGGGCAAGGTCACCGGCAAGGCGCGCGCTGCAGTGATGGCCGAGGTCGCCTCCGGTCAGGCGCAGGTCGTGGTCGGCACGCATGCGTTGATGCAGGAAGCGGTGATCTTCCACGACCTGGCGTTGGCCATCGTCGACGAGCAACACCGCTTCGGCGTGCATCAGCGCCTTGCGTTGCGCGACAAGGGAGCGGCGGCGGGCAGCGTGCCGCATCAACTGGTGATGACCGCCACGCCCATTCCGCGCACGTTGGCGATGTCGGCTTACGCAGATCTGGATGTTTCGGCCATCGACGAATTGCCGCCCGGCCGCACGCCGGTGCAGACGATCGTGCTGAGCGCAGAGCGCCGGCCCGAATTGGTCGAACGCATTCGCGCCGCCTGCGCCGAAGGACGGCAGGCATATTGGGTGTGCACCCTGATCGAAGAAAGCGAAGAACCCGAGAAAGGCGCGCAAGGCCAGCAAGGCGGTCCGCCGCGCATCGAAGCGCAGGCCGCCGAAGTCACCTTCGAGGCCTTGTCGGCGCAGTTGCCGGGCGTGCGGGTGGCGCTGGTGCACGGCCGCATGAAGCCGGCCGAAAAGCAGAAGGCCATGCTGGATTTCAAGCAGGGCCGCAGCGACCTGCTGGTGGCCACCACCGTGATCGAAGTCGGCGTGGACGTGCCTAACGCCTCGTTGATGATCATCGAAAATGCCGAGCGGCTGGGCCTGGCCCAATTGCATCAGTTGCGCGGTCGGGTCGGGCGTGGCGCAGCCGCCTCAAGTTGCGTGCTGCTGTACCAGGCGCCGTTGTCGATGATGGCGCGCCAGCGTCTGGAGACCATGCGCCAGACCAACGATGGTTTCGTGATCGCGGAGAAGGATCTGGAGTTGCGTGGCCCGGGCGAATTGCTGGGCACCCGGCAAACCGGCCTGGCCAGTTTCCGCATCGCCGATCTGGCACGCGACGCCGGCCTGTTGCCGCGCGTGCAGGTACTGGCCGAGCGGCTGCTGGACGAAGCGCCAGAAGTCGCCGACCGCGTGGTCGAACGCTGGATCGGCGGCGCGGTGCGGTATGCGGCCGCTTGAGCGGCCGGGAGTCGGGAATCGGGATTAGGGAATCGTCAAAGCGGGATTGCTGCGACACGGGCGTCGTTGATTCGCGTGGCCGGCCGATCCTTGCGAAGATGCGGCAACGAATCCCGAATGCCCAATCCCGAATCCCATGACTGACAAGATACCGCTGCTGATCGACACCGACCCTGGCGTGGACGACGCCTTGGCGCTGCTGATGGCCTTCAACGACACACGCCACGAGGTGGTCGGCCTGACCATCGCCGCCGGCAACGTGGGCCTGGAGCACACCGTGCGCAACGCCTTGAAGGTCTGCGAGATCGCTGGCCGTACCGATGTGCCGGTCTACGCCGGCTGCCCGCAGCCGTTGCTGCACCCGTCGGTGGATGCGGCGCACGTGCACGGTCTCGACGGATTCGGCGATGTGGGCCTGGCACCGGCCAAGCGCACTGCCGAGGCCGAACACGCCGCGCTCGCCATCCTGCGTCTGTCGCACGAACACGCCGGCAAGCTGCTGCTGGTGGCGCTCGGTCCATTGACCAATCTTGCCCTGGCGCTCACCCTGGACCCGACCCTGCCGCAGCGCGTGGCGCGGCTGGTGGTGATGGGCGGGGCGTTGACCGGGCACGGCAATATCACCGCTGCGGCCGAGTTCAATATCGGGTTCGACCCGGAAGCGGCGCATATCGTGTTCGGCGGTTTTCCGCAGTTCGACGTGGCCGACTGGGAAGCCACCATTGCCCACGGCCTGCTGCACCGGGATGTGGAGCAATGGCTGGCGGCCGATTCTGGCCGCGCCCGGTTCTACGAGGAGATCTCGCGCAAGACCCGGCTGTGGTCCGAAGACAGCCGCGGCGAGTACTGGTATGCCGCCGACGCGCTGGCGATGGCGTTCGCACTGCACCCGGAAGGCGCCCAGCGGCTGGAGCAGCGCCCGGTCCATATCGAACTGTCCGGTGCGCATACCCGTGGCATGACCCTGGTGGACTGGAACCGGCAAGGCGGGGCGCCCGACAATGCCAATCTGCTGCTGGCCTATGACATCCAGCAGTTCTACGCGCTGGTCGGGGCCGCCCTGGCGGCGAACTGAGGCGACCTTGCGCCGGCTGCCTGGGCGCAGCTATAATACCCGGCTTATCCAGGCAGCCCGGCGCCAAGTCCATGAAAGATAACGTTCATCCCAACTACAAAGACGTCGTCTTTCACGACGTGACGTCCGATTTCAAGATTCTGACCCGTTCCACCATGACCTCGAAAGAGACCGTGAAGTGGGAAGACGGCCAGGAGTATCCGCTGATCAAGGTGGAAATTTCCTCGTCCTCGCACCCGTTCTATACCGGCAAGCACAAGGTGATCGACACCGGCGGCCGGATCGACAAGTTCCAGAAGCGCTACGCGCGCTGAACTTGCAGGACGGGCTGTACCGGCAGCGGCCGCGCATTGCGCGGCCGTTGTTTTTTGGGGCGCTGAACGCTTCGCCTGTATGCCTGGCGCGATGCGTCTACGACTTCTGTCCAAGCGACGGCCAAAATGCTGCTGTGCGATAATGGTCTGATCCGGGGCGATGCCTTGGACTTCCATCACGTGCCTGCCCATGTGGGATCAGGCGCCTTCCACTGAAGGAGCGTACACAGTGTCCGATCTTGATCAGGTCACGCTCAACGCCGGCGACAAGTCGGTCGTTCTGCCGGTTCTCAAGCCCACGCTTGGCAATGATTGCGTCGATATCTCAAAGCTGACCAAAGAAACCGGTCTGTTCACATACGACTCGGGCTTCACCGCCACCGCCAGCTGCAAGTCGGCCATCACCTATATCGATGGCGACAATGGCGTGTTGCTGTATCGCGGTTACCCGATCGAGCAGCTGGCCGAAAAGTCCAGCTTCCTTGAGGTCTCGTACCTGCTGATGAACGGCGAACTGCCGACGGCGGACGAATTCAAGAAGTTCGACCACGAAGTGACGCATCACACGATGATGCACGAGTCGCTGAAGAACTTCCTCGGCGGTTTCCGTCACGACGCGCACCCGATGGCCATGCTGGCCGGCTCGGTCGCCTCGCTGTCGGCGTTCTACCACGACACCCTGGACCTCAACGATCCGGAGCAGCGCCGTCAGGCCGCCATCCGTTTGATCGCCAAGGTGCCAACCCTGGCGGCTGCGGCGTACCGTTATTCGATCGGCTGGCCGATCCGCTACCCACGCAATAACCTGAACTACGTCGACCGCTTCCTGCACATGATGTTCGAAGTGCCGAGCGAGCCGCTGGAGATCAATCCGGTCGTTGCCAAGGCCCTGGATCTGCTGTTCATCCTGCACGCCGACCACGAACAGAATGCGTCGACCTCGACCGTGCGTCTGGTCGGCTCGACCGGTGCCAATCCGTACGCCTCGGTCGCCGCCGGTATCACCGCGCTGTGGGGCCCGGCACACGGTGGCGCAAACGAAGCCGTGCTGAAGATGCTCGAAGAGATCGGCACCGCCGACAACGTCGAATCGGCCGTGGCCAAGGCCAAGGACAAGAATTCCTCGTTCCGTCTGATGGGCTTCGGCCACCGCGTCTACAAGAACTTCGACCCGCGCGCCAAGATCATCCGCGAGATGACCCACAAGGTGCTGGGCGAGCTGGGCGTCAACGACCCGCTGCTGGAAGTGGCGCTGAAGCTGGAAGAGGCCGCGCTGAAGGACGACTATTTCGTGCAGCGCAAGCTGTACCCGAACGTCGACTTCTACTCGGGCATCATCTACAAGGCGCTCAATATCCCGGTGGAAATGTTCACCGTGATGTTCGCCATCGCACGCACCGCAGGTTGGGTGTCGCATTGGCTGGAGCAGCAGGTCGACCCGGAAATGAAGATCGGCCGTCCGCGCCAGATCTATACCGGTTATGACAAGCGCGATTACACCGACAGCGCCAAGCGCTGATCGGTCCACGCGTATCTGCGTAAACAAACGCCCCGCAGTGCGGGGCGTTTGCATTTGGATGTTGCGCGGCAGTCGCCTTCCAGCACAGCGTGCTGCTGTCGTGGCGATTGGCAGCGTCGTGTTACACGACGGTTCGTCCGTCTGCGGCTGGGCCCGAATAAACGACCGCTGCGTAGCGGCGTCGTGACGCCGGTTTAAAGAAGTACAGAGCTCGCCCGCGTAGGCAGGTTCCGCGTCATATGGCCGACTCAGCGCAGCAGCGGTGAGCCGCTGGAGCCGTCGCCGTCTGTCAACAACTGTCGCACCTGCGCGGCCGATGCACGCGGCATCGGCTTTTCGTCCAGCTGCGATAGCGGCGCCTGCCGCAGCGCGTCGTAGGGCAGCACGGTGAGATCGAAGGTGAGGTCTTCGGCGCTGAACAGCCACACCGGAAACTCGCCGTTGCGCTCGCGATCCAGGCGCAGCCGGCGCGTGCGCGACTCGGCCGGAATGCGGTGTTCTTCCAGAAACCGCTGCACGGCATCGGCATCGTCGCTGTGCAACTGCAGGTGCACCGGTGCATTGGCGTCGGCGGTGCCGTCCAGCACCGGGCCGGTCAGCCGTGGCTGGAAGGGGCTGAGAAACTCAAGCGCCCGCAACGCGGCTTCGCGACGTTGGCGCAGACGCGCACCGTGCGCAGGTCCGGCGAACAGGCGTTGGTACTCGCGCAACGCATCTTCGATCTCGCGATTGCGTGGCAGCGACGCATCGTCATGAATGCCGAGCCGGCTGGCAGCCTTGAGCTTGGCTTGATGGAAATCACGGATGCCGCCTTCGGCCATCAGGCGTGCGGCTTCGTGCGCCAGACGATGGCGACGTTCCCGGGTTCGTGTATCGGCGTGCGCGCGTGCGTGATGCATGACCGGGCTCCCCCTAATGAACCTGATCTGGACTCTACAACAGCTGCATGAAGACATGGCGAATGCGTCATGTCATTGCAAAGGAACGATCACGCAGCGGTGACCGGGCGATGGTCCAGGTACGGGTATGCACGGCCAAGGCGCAATGCGCGTGCGATATCCGTGGCGGGCAGGTGAGCGCTGCGCCGACCCGGCAACGTTGCCGCCAGCGATCCATCAGGCCGGCAATGGCCGGCGCGTATTGAATCGGGGGCCAACAAATTGGGGAACCGAACAGCCTCGCCGCTTTCGATTCCCCAATCCCGATTCCTCAGAAAATGTCGAACGCCTTTTCGTCCTGCTGTTCCTGCAGGCCGTAGTCGTAATCCTGCAGGCGGTCCAGATCTTCGTTCTTGACCCATTCGACGGCGCCATTGATGGTGGCCTGGGTCATGCCATCGGGTGGATCGTTGGCGGCGATCGGCTTGTCCTTGAGCGCTACGCGCATGTAGTCGATCCAGATCGGCAGCGCCGCCTTGCCGCCGTATTCGCGATAGCCGAGCGAGCGGAAGTCGTCGCGGCCCACCCATACGGTGGTGACGTAGGGGCCGCCAAAGCCGGAGAACCACGCGTCGCGGTGCTCGTTGGTGGAGCCGGTCTTGCCGCCCACGTCCTCGCGGCCGAGGACCTTGGCCGCGGTGCCGGTGCCGCGCTGGACCACGTCGCGCATCATCGACACCAGCTGGTAGGCGGTGCGCTCGTCGATCGCGCGCGGCGCGATCTTGGTCTGCGCGGTTGCCGCAGGGGCGGTCTGCGCCTGCGTCGGCGTGGCCGTGGCCGGCGCGGCAGGCGGTGTCTCCGGTGCCTGCGCGCCGAAGTTGAAGCCATCGACGACCTGGCTCACGGGCGCCACATTGCCGCCTTGCAGGGCGCAGGTGCGGCAGGCTACGGCCGGCACTTCCTTGAAGATGACATTGCCCTCGCGGTCTTTGACCTCATCCACGATCCAGGTGTCCACCCGTGAGCCGCCATTGGCGAACACCGCATAGCCGCGTGCCACAGACAGCGGCGTCAGCGAAGCGGTGCCCAGCGACATCGACAGGTTTGGCGGCAATTCGGCCTCCTGGAAACCGAATTGACTGATGTATTTGCGTGCGAAATCGACGCTGATGGCGTCCAGCAGACGCACCGACACCAGGTTGCGCGACTGCACCAGCGCTTCGCGCAGGCGCATCGGCCCGCGGAAGCCGCCTCCATCGTTCTGCGGCGACCAGGTCTTGCCGCGCCGGTCGCGGAACACCACCGGCGCGTCCAGCACGATCGAGGCCGGGTTGAAGCCCTTTTCGAATGCGGCTGCGTAGACGAACGGCTTGAAGCTCGACCCTGGCTGGCGGCGTGCCTGGGTGGCGCGGTTGAACTTGTTCCCCGCAAAGCTGAAGCCGCCTACCAGGGCACGCAGGGCGCCGCTATTGGCGTCCAGCGAAACCAATGCCGCCTGGCCGCGCGGCAACTGGTCGATGATCCACTCGCCGTCCTTTTCGCCGGCGCGAATGCGGGTCAGGTCGCCGCGGGTCAGCAGCTTGGCCGGGGTCTTGCCGGTCCAGCGGCTGGCACTGGCGGGCAGGGTCAGTTCGGTCTTGTCGCTCAGCACGACCGTGACCCCGCCATCGGGATTGGTGCGCGCCACGATCACCGCACGCAGTCCGCCCTGGGTGAACGCGCCTGCCAGGTGCTTGGCCAGTGCAGGCGCGTCCGCATCGGCGGGCACGTCGAAGTGCTGCTCGACGCCATGCCAGCCATGGCGATGATCGTAGACCCGCAAGCCGTCGGCGACTGCCACATCCGCACCAGTCTGCAGGGTCGCATCGATGGTCGTGGTGACGTGATAGCCCTTGTTGAGCACATCGCCGCCGTACTTGGCGATCATTTCCTGACGTACCAGCTCGGCCACGTAAGGTGCATACACCTCCACCGGCGGCTCATGCGGCTTGGCGTGCATCGGCACGGCCTTGGCGGCGTCGGCCTCGGCCTGGCTGACAAAGCCCAGGTCGGCCATGCGCTGCAGCACGTAATAGTCGCGACGCTCCTGCGCACGCTCAGGGTTGCTGATCGGGTTGCCGCTGGACGGGAACTTGGGGATGCCGGCCAGCGAGGCCATCTCGTCCAGGCTCAATTCGCTCATCTTCTTGCCGTAGTAGTACTCGGCAGCGGCCCCGACGCCGTAGGCGCGGTTGCCGAAGAAACTCTTGTTGAGATACAGCTCGAAGATCTCGTCCTTGCTCAGCTCACTTTCGATCTTGCGCGCCAGCAGGATCTCCGCCAGCTTGCGGGTGTAGCTGTACTCCGAACTCAGGAAGAACTGCCGCGCCACCTGCTGGGTAATGGTCGAACCACCCGGCACGCGCTTGGCATCGGTGGTTGTCAGCAGCCACACCGCGCGGGCAATGCCCTTGTAGTCCACGCCGCCGTGCTCGTAGAAGCGCGCGTCCTCGGTGGCCAGGAAGGCCTGCTTCAGGCGCAGCGGCACGTCCTTCATCTGGATGGGATAACGCCGGGTCTCGCCATAAACCGCCATGAGGCGGCCATCGCTGGAATAGACGTACATCGGCTCCTGCAGCTCGACCTGCTTGAGCGATTGAACGTCTGGCAACTTCGAGGAAATGGCGTAATACAGGCCGCCGGCAGCAATTGCGCCAAGCAGTGCGAGCACGACGATCGTGGCCAGGATCCAGCCCAGCCAACGGCGAATACGGGGCATGTAAGAGAGATTCCGATTGCAGATTTCTTGGTCACAGAGTATAGATGACGCCGAGTTTGGCTGGGGCCGAACTCTGGGGATCGCAGAAGACAGCACTGGGGTCACGGTCGCGGGGTCATTGCCTTGCGCGTGAAGGGCTTGTCAACTGTTAAAATTTGATTATTAATACGAGGGCGCACGTGCGTCCAAGTGCCCGTCGGCAGGGGAGTTACCGTGGGGCTTTTACCCAAGAGTCAGTCGCCACTGATTGGTGTCGACATTAGTTCTACTGCCGTGAAGCTCTTGCAGCTATCGCGCAGCGGGAACCGTTTTCGCGTGGAACATTACGCGGTGGAACCATTGCCGCCGAATGCGGTCGTGGAAAAGAACATCGTCGAAGTGGAGGCGGTGGGCGAAGCCATTCGGCGCGCCATCAACCGTTCCGGCAGCAAGGCCAAGAACGCGGCCGCTGCTGTCGCCGGGTCGGCGGTGATCACCAAGTTGATCCCGATGCCGGCCGATCTGGACGATAGCGACCTGGAAGCCCAGGTCGAACTGGAAGCCACCAATTACATTCCGTACCCGATCGAGGAAGTCAATCTCGATTTCGAGGTGCTGGGCCCGATGCCCAACAGCCCGGATATGGTGCAGGTGCTGCTGGCCGCCTCGCGTTCGGAGAATGTGGAACTGCGCCAGTCGGCGCTGGAACTCGGCGGTTTGACCGCCAAGGTCATGGACGTGGAGGCCTTCGCGGTCGAAAACGCCTTCGCGCTGGTTGCCAGCGAATTGCCGGTGGCCGCCGATGCGGTGGTGGCGCTGGTGGATATCGGCGCCACCATGACCACGCTGAGCGTGCTGCGCTCCGGTCGCAGCCTGTATAGCCGCGAACAGGTGTTCGGCGGCAAGCAGCTCACCGACGAAGTGATGCGCCGTTACGGGCTGACCTATGAAGAGGCTGGCCTTGCCAAGCGTCAGGGCGGCCTGCCGGAAAGTTACGAGGTCGAGGTGCTGGAGCCGTTCAAGGAAGCCACGGTGCAGCAGATCAGCCGTCTGCTGCAGTTCTTCTATGCGGGCAGTGAGTTCAACCGCGTCGACTGCATCGTGCTGGCCGGCGGTTGCGCCGCGCTGGCGCGCCTGCCGGAGATGGTGGAAGAGCAGCTCGGCGTGACCACGGTCGTTGCAAATCCGCTTGCCCAGATGACGCTTGGTCCGAAGGTTCAGGCCCATGCGCTGGCGCTGGATGCGCCTGCATTGATGATCGCCACCGGCCTGGCCCTGAGGAGCTTCGACTGATGGCAAGAATCAATCTATTGCCCTGGCGCGCGGAGCGCCGAAAGGCACGCGAGCGCGAGTTCTATTCGATGCTGGGCTTCGCCGCATTGGGCGGCGTGCTGTTGTCGGCGTTGATCTGGTTCTATTACGACGCGCAGATCAGCGGCCAGACCGAGCGCAATGCGTTTCTGACCACCGAGATCGACAAGGTCAAGGCGCAGAACGAAGAGATCAAGGAACTCGACAAGAAGAAGGACCGCCTGCTTGCCCGCAAGAAGGTGATCGAGGAACTGCAAGCCAACCGCTCGCAGATGGTGCACCTGTTCGATTCGCTGGTGCGCACCATTCCCGATGGCGTGGCGCTGACCAACATCAAGCAGGATGGCGACATCCTCACGCTGGAAGGTCGCTCGCAATCGAATGCGCGGGTCAGTGCATACATGCGCAACCTGGAAAGCTCGGGCTGGATGACCAATCCGGACCTGTCGATCATCGAGGCCAAGAGTCAGGACAAGGCCGGTCAACCTGCCGCGTCGTCGATGGACACCAAGACGCTGCCGTACGTGTTCACGCTCAAGGTCAAGCTGGCCAACCCGAACGAGGCTGACAAGAACGGCACTGCGCCGGGCGTAGCGGATCCGGCTGCGCCGGGCACCGCAGCACCGGGTGCTGCGCCTGCCGGTGCGACGCCTGCTGCTCCGGCAGCGGCGCCTGCGCCCGCAACGCCGCCTGCCGCTGCTCCTGCACCGACGCAGGCAGCACCGGCGCCAGCCAATCGGCCGCAGGAGGGGGCGGCGTCATGAGTAAGAAATCATTCAAGCTCAGCGATCTGGATTTCAACAACATCGGCGGTTGGCCGCAGCAGGCGCGCATCGTGTTCTGCGTGGTGGTCGGCTTGTTCATCATGGTGCTGGCCTGGTTCCTGTTGATCAGCAGCAAGCGCGATGAACTGGAAGGCCTGGAAAGCACCGAATCCCAGCTGCGCACCGAGTTCGAGACCCAACAGGGCCGCGCGGTGAACCTGGAGCCGCTCAAGCAGCAGCTCGCGCAGATGGAACAAGTGCTGCAGCAGATGCTGCGTCAGCTGCCCAGCAAGACCGAAATGCCGGATTTGATCATCGACATTTCGCAGACCGCGTTGTCCAGCGGCCTGTCCAACGAGCTGTTCCAGCCCGGTCCGGAATCGCCGAAGGAGTTTTACGCCGAAAAGCCGATCGCTCTGCGCATGGTGGGCAGCTATCACCAGTTCGGTGCCTTCGTCAGCGGTGTGGCCTCGCTGCCGCGCGTGGTGATCCTGACCATGCACGACATCAACCTCAAGCCCAAGGACCCCAAGGCCGGTATCGGCCCGCGCGGTGCGCTGGAGCTGTCCGGAACGGTCAAGACCTATCGTTATCTGGACGATGAGGAAATGGCCGAGCAGGAAAAGGCTGCGGCCAACGCTGCGAAGAAGGGCGGCCAATGACCATGAAATTGCTCAAGATTCTGTCCTGTGTGGCGTTAATTGCAGTATTGCCGGCGTGCACGCGCGGTGTGACCAGCACACCGGGCGATGCGCCGAATCTGGAAGCCTGGGTTGCCGAGGTGCGCGCGCGTCCTGCGCCGCCGCTGGAGCCATTGCCGGTGATGCAGCAGTTCGAGACCTTCGAATATGCAGCGCAGGCGATGCGCGACCCGTTCAGCGATGCCTGGGTCAGCGCGGAAGGTGGCAACGGCACGCGTCCGGATCCGAACCGGCGCAAGGAACCGTTGGAAGCCTTTCCGCTCGACGCCCTCGACATGGTGGGGACCATTGGCGGCGGTTCGGGCCTGATCGCATTGGTGATGGCGCCTGACAAGGTGACCTACCGGGTGCGGCCGGGTGTGTATCTGGGACAGAGCGATGGCCGGGTGACCGGGGTCTACGAAGACCGCATCGAGCTGATTGAACTTGTGCCGGACGGTGCGGGTGGATGGCTTGAACGGCCGGCCGCACTCGCATTGGATGATCAATAAAGTGATAGGGGATAGCACGATGACGTTTTCCAATGCCCAGCGGCTGCGTCCGGTACGACGCCACGCGATCTTCCAGGCCTGCGCGTTGGGGTTCGCGCTGGCGCTGGCGAGCGGCAGCGCGTTCGCCGCCGCGGCGCTGACTCAGCCAGCGCAGGATCCGGCCAAGGTCGCTCCGGCGAGCCTGGCGGTGTCCAAAATCGATTTCAAGCGCGGCGAAGACGGCGCTGGCCGTCTGATCCTGCAGTTCGACGGCCAGGGCGCCAGCCCGGACCTGCGGACGCAAGGCGACAACGTGCTGGTGGACATCAGCAATGCCAAGCTACCCGCCGAGCTGCAACGCCCGCTCAATGTCACCGACTTCGCCACGCCGGTGCAGCGCGTTGAAGTGAAGCCGTCCGGCTCCGGTTCGCAGCTGGTGCTGTCGACCAAGGGTGCCTTCGACTCGCTGGCCTACCAGACCGGCAACGAATACGTGGTGGAAATCACCCCGCGCAAGGGCCAGCCGGCGGTTGGCGGTGTGAGCCCGGCGGCGGTCACGCAGGCTGCCGCGCAGATCGCTGCGCGCGGCTACAGCGGCCGCCCGGTGACGTTCAACTTCCAGGACGTGCCGGTGCGCACCGTGCTGCAGCTGATCGCCGAGGAGTCCAACCTCAATATCGTCGCTTCCGACACCGTGCAGGGCAACGTCACGCTGCGCCTGATGAACGTGCCGTGGGACCAGGCGCTGGATATCGTGCTGCGTGCCAAGGGCCTGGACAAGCGCCGCGATGGTGGCGTGGTGTGGGTCGCCCCGCAACCGGAGCTGGCCAAGTTCGAGCAGGACAAGGAAGACGCCCGCATCGCGATCGAGAACCGCGAGGACTTGATCACCGATTATGTGCAGATCAATTACCACAATGCGGCGCTTATCTTTAAGGCGCTGACGGAGGCCAAGGGAATCGGTGGTCAGGGCGGCCAAGGTGGCGGCGGAGCAGGCCAGCAGGACAACGGCTTCCTGTCACCACGCGGACGCCTGGTTGCCGATGAGCGCACCAACACCTTGATGATTAGCGATATTCCCAAGAAAGTCGCGCAGATGCGCGAGCTGATTTCGCATATCGACCGTCCCGTCGATCAGGTGCTGATCGAAGGTCGCATTGTGATTGCGACGGATACATTCGCACGCGATTTGGGTGCCAAATTCGGCCTGGGTGGAACTCATACTTACGGTGACAATGTTGCAACCATCGGTAGTGGTGCAACTGGTGGTGGGGTTGCTGCAGGACGCGGTCTCAATGTGAATCTGCCCACCGGCGCGTTTACGAGCGGCGCCACTGCTCCAAGTCTTGCGTACACGCTTCTTGGTTCGAATTTCAATCTTGATCTTGAATTGTCTGCACTTCAGCAAGAAGGGCGTGGTGAGGTGATTTCCAATCCTCGCATCGTGACGTCCAATCAGCGCGAAGGTGTAATCAAGCAAGGTCGCGAAATTGGGTATGTAACCGTTACTGGTGGTACTGGTGGCCAGGCGGCGACCCCGAATGTGCAATTCAAGGAAGTGCTTTTGGAGCTGAAAGTAACACCAACGATCACCAACGATAACCGCGTTTTTTTGAATATGAACGTCAAAAAGGATGAGGTTGATCAGTTGATTGAACTGCCTCTTTACGGCACTGTCCCGTCGATCAATCGCCGCGAGATCAACACGGCTGTGCTTGTGGATGATGGTCAGACGGTGGTTATCGGTGGCGTTTACGAATTTACTGATCGTGCCAGTGTCAACAAAGTTCCGTTCCTCGGTGATGTGCCCTTCCTGGGCAATCTGTTCAAGAGCAGAGGCCGCCAGAAAAGCAAGGCAGAGTTGCTTGTCTTCATCACGCCAAAGGTTCTGCGAGTGGCTTCAGCCGTGCGCTGATGCCGCACACGCATCTTGACTGCAGGAAGGCCAAGTATGTCTGCATGCCTGGCCTTTCTCATTTTGCCAGCCAGCCAGCATGAACTCGATCACTCACTGAACATCCCAACGCCGCCAATTGAACCAATCGCGTTCGAATCGGTCACACTGGACCTATGAACGCACCGCCACTGCTCCCCCCCGAAGCCGTTGCCGCGCCCGCCGAGGACCGGCTGCACCGTCAATTCACCTCGCTGCGCGAATCGCTTGCGCAGCGCATCGTTGGCCAGGCAGCGCTCGTGGAGCGGCTGTTGATTGCCTTGCTGGCCGATGGCCATCTGCTGGTCGAGGGCGCGCCCGGGTTGGCCAAGACCACTGCCATCCGTGCGCTGGCTTCGCGGCTGGAAGCGGATTTTGCCCGGGTGCAGTTCACCCCGGACCTGCTGCCTGCCGATCTGACCGGTACCGAAATCTGGCGGCCGCAGGACAGCCGGTTCGAGTTCATGCCCGGGCCGATCTTCCACCCGATCCTGCTGGCCGACGAAATCAACCGCGCACCAGCCAAGGTGCAATCCGCGCTGCTGGAAGCGATGGGCGAGCGGCAGGTGACGGTCGGCCGGCATACCTATGCGCTGCCGCAGTTGTTCCTGGTGATGGCGACGCAGAATCCGATCGAGCAGGAGGGCACGTTCCCGCTGCCCGAAGCGCAGTTGGATCGCTTCCTGATGCATGTGCGCATCGGCTATCCCCAGGCCGACGCCGAGGCGGAAATCCTGCGCCTGGCACGCGAGTCCGCCCGCGACACGCTGGAAAAGCACGAGACCGTACCGGACAAGATTCCATTGGAAGATGTCTTCGCCGCGCGCCGTGTGGTGCTTGACGTGCATCTGGCACCGCAGCTGGAACGCTATCTGATCGAAATCGTGCTGGCCTCGCGCGATGCCAAGCGTTACGACCCGGCATTGGCGCGGCGGATCGCCTGGGGCGCCAGCCCGCGTGGCTCGATCGCACTGGAACGGTGCGCGCGCGCACGGGCGTGGCTGGCCGGGCGAGACTACGTGACGCCGGACGATATCCGCGCCATTGCCCCTGACGTACTGCGGCATCGCGTCCTACCCAGCTACGAGGCCACCGCCGAGGGTTGGGACGGCGAACGCCTGATCGCTGCACTGCTCGAAAAGATTCCGCTGCCCTGATCGGGGAGCGTCGCTGAGGTATGCCGCACTCTCGCCAGACACCGATGTCTTCGATGCCGTTCTCGTCCCCTGCAGCCGCCCCCTCGCCAGTCGCTGGCGATGGAGTGCGCCCAGCGCTTGCAGAACTGATTGCGCTGCGCGGTACTGCAATCCATCGCGGTCAACCGGGACGTGGCCGGCACGGGGTGGTGGGGCCGGTGCCGGCCGCCACGCGCGGGCGCGGCATGGAATATGCCGAGTCGCGTGAGTACGTGGCTGGCGATGATGCGCGGCATATCGATTGGCGCGTGACCGCGCGAACCGGGCGAGCGCACACCAAATTGTTTCAGGCTGAGCGCGAGCGTTTGAGCCTGATCGTGGCCGATACCTCGCCTGCGCTCTTCTTCGGTACGCGCGTGCGCTACAAATCGGTGCAGGCCGCACGCGCCGGCGCGGTCGCCGCATGGCTGGCGCAGCGCCAGGGCGATCGTATTGCAGCCTTGCGCGGCACCGCGAGCGAGGCGCCGATTGCGCCGCGGTCCGGTCAGCGTGGTGTGCTGCCGGTGTTGGATGCCTTGGCGCGTTGGTATGCCCAGCCGCCGTCCGGCGATGCGGGGCTGGAGGTGGCGCTGGATCATGCGGCGCGCCTGTTGCGCCCCGGCGCGCGCCTGACCGTGCTGGCCGATGCGCGCAGCGCCGGCCGGATTTCTGCCACGCGCTGGTCGGGCTTGGCCTTGCATCACGAGGTGGTGGTGATCGTGCTGGTCGATCCGCTGGAACTGGCGCCACCGGCACGTGCAGTCACCTTCGACGTGCGTGGCGAGCGCATCGCGATCGATCTGTCGACTCAGGCCGGACGTGCACGCTGGCAGGCCGAATTCGTCGCGCCGCTGGAGCATTTGGGGTCGCTCCTGCAGGCACGCGGCGTGCGCTTGCATCGCCTGTCCACCGACGATGCCAGCGATGCGTGGTTGGGCGGCAGCCCTGCCGCGCGGAGTCGCTGACGATGTCCCCGCAGTCGCTGCCGCTGCGTGATGTGCACCTGCCGCCGTCGCCGTCGTGGTGGCCGCTGGCACCGGGCTGGTGGCTGGTGATCGCGGTTGTCGTGCTGGTGGTGGGGAGCGCGTGGGTCTGGTGGTGGCGCCGGCGTCAGCGCCAGCGCCGCTGGCTGGCTGCGTTCGATGCGGAACTAGCGCGCGCCACGACGCCTGCGCAGCGCTTGGCGGCCGTGTCGGTGCTGCTGCGACGTGCGGCGCGGCGCGTCGACCCGCAGGCCGACCGCTTGCAGGGCGAGGCGTGGTTGCAGTTTCTGGATGGGCGCAAGCGCAAGGACCAGGTGTTTTCGCAGGGGCCGGGCCGGGCTGTGCTGGAAGGCGGCTTTCAGCGTGCACCCACCGTCAGCGATCTGCCTGCGGTAGAAGCGTTGGCGCGGCAGCGCTTTGTGGCGTTGATGCGGGGCCGGCGATGAACTGGTTGCAGTGGTCGCAATGGCAGGATGCGTTGGCGCACTGCGCCTGGCCGTGGGCGTGGTGGCTGATGCCCTTGCCGTTGCTGATGTGGTTCTGGCCGCAACGCCGCGCCGATGCGGCCGCACTCCGCGTGCCGTATGCGGAGCAGTTGCAGGCGGTGGCGCAGGCCAAAAGCGCGCCGGTGCTGCGGATGCCGCGTTGGTTGGCGTGGCTGGCCTGGTTTTTGTTGTGCGCCGCGCTGGCACGTCCGCAGCAATTGGGCGAGGTGATTCAACCGCCGCGCGAGGCGCGCCAGATGATGTTGGCGGTGGATCTTTCGGGCAGCATGAGCGAGCCCGACATGGTGCTTGGTGGCAAGGTGGTGGACCGGCTCACCGCCGCCAAGGCCGTGCTGTCGGACTTTCTGGATCGGCGCGACGGCGACCGCGTCGGTCTGCTGGTATTCGGCCAACGCGCGTATGCGCTGACACCGTTGACCGCGGATCTGACCTCCGTGCGCGATCAGTTGAGCGACAGCGTGGTGGGCTTGGCCGGGCGCGAAACCGCGATTGGCGATGCGATCGCCTTGTCGGTCAAGCGCCTGCGCGAACAGAAGCAGGGCCAGCGCGTGGTGGTGTTGCTCACCGATGGCGTCAACACCGCCGGCGCACTCAATCCCCTGAAGGCCGCGGAACTGGCCAAGGCCGAAGGCGTGCGCGTGCACACCATTGCCTTTGGCGGCAGTGGCGGCTATTCCTTGTTCGGGGTGCCGATTCCGGCCGGCGGCAACGACGACATCGACGAAGACGGGCTGCGCAAGATCGCCCAGCAGACCGGCGGGCGCTTCTTCCGCGCCCGCGATACTGAGGAGCTTGCCGGCATCTATGCCGAGCTGGATCGGCTGGAACCGGTCAAGGGACTGGGGCCTTCGGTGCAGCCGCGCGTCGAGCGTTACTACTGGCCATTGGGCGCGGCAATCGTCGTTGCCCTGTTGGCCTATCTGCTGCCGCGGAGGTGGCAATGGACGCGCTGACCGAGCTGGCGGGGTGGCTGCAGTCGTTACATCTGTTGCGCCCGACGCTGTTGTGGGCGCTGTTGGCGATCGTACCGGCGGCTGCGCTGTGGCACTGGCGTCGCCGCGATGCCGACGTCTGGCGGCAAAGCGTGGATGCGCATCTGTTGCCGAAGCTGTTGGTCTCCGGCGGTCGGCGCGGATGGCTGGGATTCGTGCTGGCTGCGCTGACCTATGCGTTGGCCGTGCTTGCGATGAGCGGGCCGAGCTGGCGGCAGACCGAGCATCCGGTATTTCAGTCGAGCATGCCGCTGGTGGTGGTGCTGGATCTGTCGTCCAGTGCCAACGCAACCGACCTGCCGCCTTCGCGCCTGCTGCAGGCGCGCGCCAAACTGGCGACGCTGCTGCGCAAACGAGCCGGGGGCGAGGTGGCATTGCTGGTGTATGCAGGCGAGAGTTTTACGGTTGCGCCATTGACCGAAGACAGTGCCAACGTGGCCTTGTTTCTGGATGCGCTGTCGCCGTCGGTCATGCCGGTCGATGGCAAGCGTGCCGACCGGGCGATCGATGCGGCCGCGCAGTTATTGCAGCAGGCCGGCTTCAAGCAAGGCGAGATCCTGCTTGTCAGCGATAGCGCAGATCGCTCCGCCGAAAGTTCGGCGCGGGTGGCACGTTCGCGCGGCTTCAGTGTCTCGGCGCTCGGTGTGGGCGGCGAGCGCGGTGCGGCGTATCGCACGGCCAGCGGTGAAATTGCACAGGCCAAGCTCGACGAGGGCAGTCTGCGCACCCTGGCCGCGCAGGGGGGCGGGCGCTATGCGCGCATTGCGCCGGACGATGCAGACCTGCGGGCGTTGGGCGTGCTCGATCCATCGCAACAGCCGTTGGCCGATGAAACCGCCGAGTCCGATGGCGGCAAGAGCTGGCTCGACGAAGGCTATTGGCTGGTGCTGCCGGTGATGCTGCTGTCCCTGCTGGCGTTTCGTCGCCGCGCGGTGGTGGCCGTGCTGGCGATGGTGTGCGTGCTGCCGCTGGCGCAGCCCGCGCACGCGGCCGATGGCACCTTGTGGCAGCGTGCCGATCAGGTGCAACAACAGCGCCTGGATGCCGGGGTGCAGGCGTATCGCAAGGGCGATTTCGCAGCGGCGCAGAAGGCCTTCGAAGCGGTACCGACCGATGAGGGGCTGTACAACCTCGGTAACGCGCTGGCGCGACAAGGCCAGTACGACGCGGCGATCGCGGCCTACGACCGTGCGCTCAAGCAACATCCGAATCAGCAGGACGCCATCGCCAATCGCGCGGCGGTCGATGCGGCGCGCAAGCGCCAGCAGCAGACCAACAAGGATGGCAAGGGGCAGTCCAAGGACCTGAAGCCATCCGGCCAGGATGGGAAGGGGCAACAGCAGGCGGGCCAGAATCAGCAGGACAAGCAATCCGGCCAGGATGGGCAGAACCAGCACGACAGCAAGAACCAGCCCTCTGAGGGGCAGCCGCCACAGGACGGCAGGCCACAAGATGCGCAGGCCAAGAACGGGCAGGGCGAGCAACGCAAGCAGGACACGCCGCCGCAATCTGCCGATGCCAAGGCGCAGCAGCAGGCCGATGAGGCACAGCGTCGCAAGATGCAGCAGGCCATGGCGCAGGCGGGCAACAAGCAGGCCGATGCCAGCGGCAAGCAGGAGGCCGCCGTCGCCGGCGAGACGCCGGAACAACGCGAGCAACGTCAGGCGGTGGACGCATGGCTGCGGCGGGTGCCGGACGATCCGGGGAGCCTGCTGCGTACCAAATTCAGGCTGGAATACGAACGCAGGCAACGGGACGGACGATGATCGGCAGACAGCATTTACGTCGCGCGGCAATCGGCATGCTGGCCAGCGTGGCACTGTTGGCGTGCGCGCCGGTGGGTGCGGTCACGCGCGCGTGGCTGGATCGCGACAGCGTCAATGTCGGCGATGTGGCGATGTTGAATATCGAAACCGACCAACGCGGCGTCGACCCGGATTACACGCCGCTGCGCAGCGATTTTTCGCTGGGCGCCAAGAGCGCCAATCAGCAGATGCAGGTGACCAATGGGTCGGTGACGGTGCGTGCCTTGTTCGGCGTGGTACTGACGCCGCGCAGGAGTGGCGAACTCATCGTGCCGGCGATACGCGTGGGCAATGAACGCACCGAACCGCTGCGCCTGCAGGTGGTTGGCGCGGCGAACGATCCCGCGAGCAGCTCCGGCAACGCTGCCGGCGCGCCGAGTGCGGCGCAGGGCAATGAAGAAGCCTTCGTCCAAACCCAGGTGGACGACCCGCAACCCTACGTGCAGCAAAGCGTGGGCGTGGTGGTGCGGTTGTACTTCGCCACCCAACTGGCATCGGGCGAATTGGATCTTGAGGCACCCGATGGGGCATCGATGCAGCGCGTCGGCGACGACGTCAGCTCGGTCAAGGTCGTCAATGGACGCCAATACAATGTGGTGGAGCGGCGCTACCTGCTGGTGCCCGAGCGCAGCGGTCGCCTGCTACTGCCGCCGGCACGTTTCAACGGGCGTTCGGTAGGCGGGTTTTTCGACGATTACTTCGGGCGTGGCAACGGTGAGTTGAGTGCGCGCAGTGCGAGCATTCCGCTGCAGGTGCGCGCGCAACCGGCCAATGCGCCGCAGCCATGGCTGCCGTTGCGCAGCCTGCAGTTGCGCTACACGACCACGCCTCAGCGGGCGAGAGCCGGTGAGGCGGCCCAATTCGTGGTGGAAGCCAGTGCGCGCGGCGCGACCCAGGCGCAGTTTCCCGAATTGCCCACGCCCAGCGTGCCCGACGCGCAGGTATTCGCCGAGCCGCCGCAATTCGAGGAACGCTTTGTGGACGGCTCGCCGCAACTGCGACTGACCCGGCGCTATTCGATCGTGCCCAACCGCGCCGGTCCGTTGGTGGTGCCCGGGCTGCAGATGGCATGGTGGGATGTGGGGGCAGGCGCAGCCAAGACCGCGTCACTGCCCGACCTGACGCTCGATGTGGCGGCAGGTAGCGGTGCGTTTGCGACGCCTGCGCCGGCATCGGCGCCGAATCCGGCACCCGATCAATCGGCGCCGACACCCGATCGCACGCTCACCCTGCAAGCACCATCTCCCGCGCGAGCGCCGTGGGGATGGATCGCGGCGGCGATCGGATTTGCGCTTTTGTGGATCGCCACGCTGGTGTGGGCGTTATTGCGTCGGCGCGGTGCTCCGCGCGGTGCATCAGGCGGCAATGAGGGCAACGGCAGCGACGTGCCAGCCCAGGGCAGACGTGCGACCCACGGCGTTGCCGAGTTGCGCCGCGCGCTCGACACCGGCGGCATGGACGAGGTGGCGGCGGTGCTCTGCGGCATGGCCGGTGTTGCCGATATCGATGCAGTGATGGCGGCATTGGCCGACCCGGCGCAGCGTGCAGCCGTGGCGCGCATGCAGCGCGCACGCTGGGGCGGCGACGGCGATGTGACCGGCGCGCGCGCTGCCTTGCGTGAAGCGTTCGCCAAGGGGCCGCGCTGGCGGCATGCAAGTGCGGCCGAACCGGAGGTGCTGGCGCCGCTGTATCCGCCTGCGCCTTGACTGACGGGTTGCTTTGGTGGCGTCCTGGAACGACTGACATATTGGCCGCGCAGTTGCAGCCGGTGTGACGAAGGGTCTGCAACAACGGTACTTCGATTGCTGGTGGGGGATCTGCACACCTAACAGTGGCTCGTTAGATTTTGTTGGCCGCCATTACTTGCTCTGAGCGGCGACATTGCCTTCCAGCGCGGATAACGCGTCGATTTTGGATGCGCGTGATCTGCAAACTATGGGGCACAGAGCAAGGAGCGTTGGCGCTGGGTTTAGCCGCAGTGCCTTTGCCCGCCCACCCTCGCCGGACACGCTGCAAGTACGTCCTTGTAAGCTCGGTGGCGGCATCCATGGCGCCAAGGGTCCCGCGAGCGGCGAGGGCAGGCATCGCGCACTCGACAGGCGGGCTCTCGCTTTCAGCCATCTGATTTCATCTGAACGCCGCGACGGCTCGAAATGCCGGCCGTCCTGCTTTGCGCCTAAACAGCAACTCCTACAGCCAACTGCAAAACGCCTGCCTCACCCGACAGCGAGAAGCTCGCCTACCCGCACCAGGCATATAGCAGCACCCGGGTAGGTGGCCGCATCCATGGCGTTTGTTAAGCTCCGGTCTTTGTGTCCACCAAGGCCTGACCAGATGACAGCATCCCCAGCCACGCGCCGCCCGGGCCTGCCCCTGCATTGGAAGATGGGAATTGGCTTTGCCGTTGGCCTGTTGTTTGGCCTGGCTGTCTATTACCTGGCCGGCAGCGACGCTGAGTGGGTGCGCCTGGCGACCAAGTACGTCACCACGCCGTTTTCGCAGGTCTTCCTCAATCTTATCTTCATGCTGATCGTGCCGCTGCTGTTCTCGGCGCTGGTCATGGGCATTTCCGAAATGGGCGACATCCGCGCGCTCGGGCGGGTGGGGTGGCGCACCCTGGGCTATACCGTGGTGCTGTCCGGTGTGGCGGTGTTGCTGGGGCTGGTGCTGGTCAACGTGCTCAAGCCCGGTGCGGGCGTGGACCCGCAACTGGCCAGTCAGCTGATCCAGGAAAATGCCGAGCGCACCCGCGAGATCATTTCCAGCTCCGGCACGCAGCCGCAGGGCATGGACATGCTGCTGTCGATCGTGCCCAGCAACGTGATTGCCGCCGCGTCGAGCAATGGCGCGATTCTGTCGCTGATGTTTTTTGCGGTGATGTTCGGCGTGGGCATGGTGCTGACCGAAGACGAAAAGGTCGCCACCTTGCGGCGCGGCATCGAGGGGGTCTTCGAGATTTCGATGACCTTGATCGGGCTGGTGATCCGCCTGGCGCCGTATGCGGTGGCGTGTTTCATGTTCAACCTGGCCGCGCTGTTCGGCTTCGATCTGCTGATTCGTCTGGGCGCCTACGTGGGCGTGGTGGTATTGGCGCTGGGCCTGCACATGGTGGTCAGTTACGGCATTGCGGTGAAATTCGCCGGACGCTCGCCGCTGGGCTTTTTCCGCCAGACCCAGGAAGCGACGGTGATGGCGTTCTCGACCGCGTCCAGCAACGCAACCCTGCCGACGGCGCTACGCGTGGCCGACGAGATGGGCCTGCCGCCGCGCGTGTCGCGTTTCGTGCTGACCGTGGGCGCCACCGCCAACCAGAACGGCACCGCACTCTTCGAAGGCGTCACGGTGATCTTCCTGGCGCAGTTCTTCAACGTGGACCTGAGCCTGGGCCAGCAGTTCATGGTGATGCTGGTCTGCATCCTGGGCGGGATCGGCACGGCCGGCGTGCCGTCCGGCTCGCTGCCGGTGGTGGCGCTGATCTGCGCGATGGTCGGGGTCAACCCGGTGGGTATCGGCATGATCCTGGGCGTCAACCACTTCCTGGACATGTGCCGCACGGCGCTGAACGTGACCGGGGATCTGGCGCTGACGACCTTGGTGGCCAAGGGCGAGGAATAGGGAATCGTGAGTCGGGAATGGGTAAAGCGGGCTGGTGCGAGGGTGAGGCGCGAGGCGGGGTGGCGCGAAGCTGAGTCCATCGACCAACTCGCAACGCTGCATCCGATTCCCCATTCCCGACTCCCGATTCCCCTAACGCTGTGTATGGGAGAATAGGGGCCTCCGCTTCCAGCGGTGTTCCCTCCGCTTCCATAGACGCCCATGACCCAGCCCACCCGCCGCCAGCTGGCCAACGCCATCCGTTTTCTTGCCGCAGACGCGGTCGAAGCCGCCAAGTCCGGTCATCCCGGCATGCCGATGGGCATGGCCGATATCGCCGAAGTGCTGTGGAACGACTTCTACCGGCACAACCCGAACAACCCTCAGTGGTTCAACCGCGACCGTTTCGTGCTCTCCAACGGCCACGGTTCGATGCTGCAGTACGCGCTATTGCACCTGTCCGGTTACGACCTGCCGATCGAGCAGCTCAAGCAGTTCCGCCAGCTGCACAGCAAGACCGCCGGCCACCCCGAGCGCAGCGAAACTCCCGGCGTGGAAACCACCACAGGTCCGCTCGGCCAGGGCTTCGCCAATGCGGTCGGTTTCGCGTTGGCCGAGAAGTTGCTGGCGCAGCGCTACAACCGCCCGGAGCTGGAAATCGTCGATCACCGCACCTGGGTGTTCATGGGCGACGGTTGTCTGATGGAGGGTATTTCGCACGAAGCCGCCTCGCTGGCCGGTACCTGGGGCCTGGGCAAGCTGGTGGCGTTCTGGGACAACAACCAGATTTCCATCGACGGCAATACCGCCGGCTGGTTCAGCGACGACACCCCGGCGCGTTTCGAGGCCTATGGCTGGCACGTGATCCGCGATGTGGACGGGCATGACGCCGACAAGATCAAGGCCGCCATCGAGGCGGCGCTGGAAAACACCGACAAGCCCACGCTGATCTGCTGCCGTACCAAGATCGGCTTCGGTGCGCCGACCAAGGCCGGCAAGGAATCCTCGCATGGCGCGCCGCTGGGCAAGGACGAACTGGAAGGCGCCCGCAAGGCGTTGGAATGGCCGTACGGCCCGTTCGAAATTCCCGAAGAGATCTACGCCGGCTGGCGTGCCGGCGGTACCGGTACCTTGCGTCAGGCCGAATGGGAACAGCTGTTCGACAAGTATGCCAAGCAGTACGCCAGCGAAGCCGAAGAGCTGACCCGTCGCTCGCACGGTGAGTTGCCGGCCGACTTCATCGCCAAGGCCGATGCCTACATCGCCAAGGCGCAGGAAGAGGGCCAGACCATTGCCTCGCGCAAGGCTTCGCAGCTGGCGATTGAAGCGTTTGCGCCGCTGCTGCCGGAGTTGATCGGTGGGTCGGCCGACCTGGCGCACTCCAACCTGACCTTGTGGAAGGCCAGCAAGTCGGTCGCCACCGACGACCCGGATGCCAACTACGTGTACTACGGCGTGCGCGAGTTCGGCATGACCGCCATTGCCAACGGTCTGGCGCTGCATGGTGGGTTCATCCCGTTCGACGCCACCTTCCTGGTGTTCAGCGACTACGCACGCAACGGCGTGCGCATGAGCGCGTTGAACCCGGCGCATGCGATTCACGTGTACACGCATGACTCGATCGGCCTGGGCGAAGACGGCCCGACCCATCAGCCGGTGGAACACCTGGCCTCGCTGCGCTACATCCCCAACAACGACGTGTGGCGCCCGGGCGATGCGGTGGAATCGGCAGTGAGCTGGAAGGCGGCCATTACCCGCAAGGACGGCCCGAGCTGCCTGATCTTCAGCCGTCAGAACCTGCAGCATCAGCCGCGCAGCGCCGAGCAGATCAAGTTGATCGAACGCGGTGGTTACGTGCTGGCCGATGCCCAAGGCGGTACGCCGGACGTGATCCTGATCGCCACCGGCTCGGAAGTGGGCCTGGCGGTGGAAGCCAAGCAGACGCTGGATGCGGCCGGCCTCAAGACGCGCGTGGTGTCGATGCCGTCGACCGATGTGTTCGACCGCCAGGATGCGGCCTATCGCGAGTCGGTGTTGCCGAATGCCGTGCGCAAGCGCGTGGCGGTGGAAGCGGGCGTGACCGGCTTCTGGCGCAAGTACGTCGGCCTGGATGGCGATGTGGTCGGCATGGATACCTTCGGCGCCTCGGCACCGGCCGATCAGCTGTATGCGTACTTCAAGATCACTGCCGAGCACGTGGTGGCCGCAGCGAAGGCGCTGTAGCGCGCTGATATGAGTCACAAAGACGCCGGCGAAAGCCGGCGTTTTTGTTTGTGGCGGATGTCCCAACGCGCTGCGTTTCGCGCACTCGCGGTGCGATGTCTCCATTTCGCGTGCTGCGTGGCCGGCGGAGGGGGCGCCCGCATCTCTGGCAACGCCGCATGTCGCGAGAATTTGCGCAATTCGATGCGAGCGCTTCCTGCAGCGGTGGATCGGAGCGCTGCAGTCTTAGGGACGATCGCCATCGCAACAGTACGCAAGCCGCGGCATGCGTCATTGCGGCAACCGTGGCGGCCGACGGGTTGCCAGATGCATGTGTAACCGCAATGGCTGCGCGGGAGGGCCTGCACAGGGTGGCGCCAACGCGCGAGGCCATGCCCGCCACGTATGACGGCTGATGGCAGAAGCGGGACAGCTGCGGTCCGTGGACCTGGTGCCAGCGAGCCGATGCGTATGCGGCGGCTCTTGCACGTCATGGTCTCCCACGCGTGATATCGCGACCCGGCAGGGCGTGGAGCCAGGGAGCCAGGGAGCCAGAGAGCCAGTGAGTCAGGGTGTCAGTGAGTCAGGGTGTCAGTGAGTCAGGGTGT
Source organism: Xanthomonas euvesicatoria (assembly GCF_013112235.1). Lineage (NCBI taxonomy): Bacteria > Pseudomonadati > Pseudomonadota > Gammaproteobacteria > Lysobacterales > Lysobacteraceae > Xanthomonas > Xanthomonas euvesicatoria. The sequence continues at coordinate 4,862,023 of NZ_JABFFS010000001.1, read as the reverse complement.
CAGTGAGTCAGGGTGTCAGTGAGCCAAGGTGTCAGTGAGCCAGGGAGCCAGCGTTCGCCTTGTGGCGGTCGATACCAACGAGGTGCTACGCGGGCTATTTAAAATGTGAATCATTCCCATTAAAATGATGCGCTGCCGATGGTATGGCGCACCGTTCCTCCCCCTTGTTGCCGGCGCTGCGCCTATGCGGTGCGTACGGCCCGATCCGCCTGCGTTGGAGTCACCCGATGATCCGTAGTACCGAAATGCGTCTTATTTCTGTGGGCGCACGCCGCCACGCCCTGCCCCGCGCACTGTTCGCTGCGCTGTGTACGCTGGCCGCCGGCCAGGTCTTGGCAGAAGCGCCCACCGCCGATGCCGAGGTCACCACGCTGGACCGGATGACCGTGCAGGGCGAGCAGGCCAAGGGCTATACGGTGGAGAAAACCTCTGCCGGGACGCGGATGAACCTGGCGCTGCGCGAGATTCCGCAGTCGGTCACCGTGATCACCCGCGAGCGCATGGACGACCAGAACCTGCAGAGCATCACCGACGTGCTCAACAACGTCACCGGTATCTCGGCTTCGCAGAATGACAGCGAACGGTTGGACTTCTATGCGCGCGGCTTCTATATCGATAACTACCAATTCGATGGCATCCCGGCCTACATGGAGCAGGCGTGGAGCTACGGCGATTCGGCACTGGACGTAGCGCTGTACGACCGGGTGGAAGTGGTGCGCGGCGCAACCGGTTTATTGACCGGCTCGGGTAATCCGTCGGCCTCGATCAATCTGGTACGCAAGCATGCGCTCAGCCGCGACTTCACCGGCACCGTGTCGGTGGGCGGGGGAGACTTCAACAAGACCCGCAGCGTGGCCGATCTCACCGTGCCGCTGAGTCCCGAAGGCACCGTGCGCGCACGCGTGGTGGGCGTGTATCAGGACGGCGAATCGGACATGGATCGCTACAGCCTGCGCAAGAAGATCGGCTCGGCCATCATCGATGCCGACCTCACCGACAGCACGCTGTTGAGCGTGGGCTATGAGTACCAGAAAAAGGAATCGGACGATGTCACCTGGGGCGGCTTCCCGCTGTTCTACAGCGATGGCACGCGTACCGACTACAAGCGCTCGTTCAATCCGGCGGCCGACTGGACGTTCTGGGACACGCGCCTGCAGCGCACCTTCGCCAGCCTGCAACAGAGCTTCGACAACGGCTGGACCCTCAAGGCCAATGTGAGCCACGAAAACACCGAAGCGACGAACCACCTGTTCTATCCGTTCTACACCATCTTCGGCTTCGACCGCACCACCGGCGGTGGGGTGGTGCCGTATTCGGGCAACTACCAGACCGAGCGCAAGGCCGACGGCGCCGACGTGTATGCCCAGGGCCCGTTCCAGCTGTTCGGCCGCGAACATCAACTGGTCGCCGGCGCCAGCTACAACCGGCGCGAGTACGTCAATAACGGTACCTTCGACTTCCCCGCACCCCTGGACAGCTACCTGGGCTGGAATGGCGCGTATCCGGAGCCCAACTGGAGCCCGCGCACGGTGCAGAGCGATGGCACCATCAAGCAGAAGGCCGCCTACGTGGCCGCACGCTTCTCGCTGGCCGATCCACTGACGTTGCTGGTGGGCGCGCGCTATACCGATTGGCAGATTGACGGCCGTAACGCCGATGCGACGCAGGGGCTGGTGCCGTTCTCCGACACCCAGACCGAAGTCACTCCATACGCCGGGCTGGTCTACGACATCGACGATGTCTGGTCGACCTATGTCAGCTACACCGAGATCTTCAACCCGCAGACCTTGCGCGATGCCAATGGCGGCTACCTGGATCCGTTGAGCGGCAAGGGCTACGAAGCCGGCGTCAAGGCGGCCTGGTTCGACGACCAGCTCAATGCCTCGCTGGCCCTGTTCCGCATCGAGCAGGACAACCTGGGTGTAGCGACGAGCACGCTGGTGCCGGGCAGCAGCGATTTTGCTTACGTCGCTGCCAATGGTGTGGTCAGCGAAGGCTTCGATTTCGAACTTTCCGGCCGCCTGACTCAGGGCTGGAACGCGACCTTGGGCGCCTCGCATTACACCGCACGCGACGACAGCGGTGCCTCGATCAACACGCAACTGCCGCGCACCACCATCAAGCTGTTCAGTAGCTACACCCCGCAGGGCGCGTGGAGCGATCTGACCGTGGGCGGTGGCGTCAACTGGCAGAACCGTTCGTACTATGTGGACCCGGTGTATGGCACCTTCCAGCAGAGCCCGTACGCAGTGGTCAGCGCGTTTGCGCGCTATCGCCTGTCGCCGCAGTTTTCGGTGCAGCTCAATATCGACAACCTGCTCGACAAGCGTTACTACGCGCAGTTCAACAATGGCTATGGTGCGTGGGGCGCATCGCGCAACGGCATGCTGACCTTCAACTACACGTTCTGATCTGAAGCGACATCGGGCGTCTGCAACGCTCGCTGCGATTGCGCCATGGCACGGGCATCTTGCGAAAGATGCCTGTGCTTTTTGGTGTTCCGAGTTTCAGCAGATTGCAGGGAATTGCACTGCCGAACAGGGCCTCTGTCAGCCGCGCTGATTGCGCGATCAGGGCGCGCGGTGCATCGAGATCTCGATTGTCGTGAGGCAGCGTGTCGCGTCATCGAGCCAACATGCATGCGATGCACTAGACATCAGCGCCCCACGTGCGCTGCGAAGTCCGCAATGCAAGGGGTTCGCTGTGCATGACTGCCGACCGGCGTAGCGCGCTGCGCCGATGTGCTGCTTATTGCAACGGCTGCAGATACGGTGCCATGACCTCTGCCAACCAGTCGATGAAGGCGCGCAGGCGTTGCGGCAGATGGCGGCGCTGTGCAACAAACGCAGGCCGTAGCGAGGCCCATTTGGGCGACCATCTCACTGCAGGGGCTGGTCCCCGTGCAACACCGGATAGGGATTGAGCGCCTCGCCCTTCCACCATTGTTTTTCCGGCCCCAACCGATGGATCTCGAAGTGCAGATGCGGTGCGGCAGGATTGGCATTGCCAGTGCTGCCGACATAGCCGATGACCTGGCCGCGCTTGATCGATTGTTTCTCCGCCAGGCCGTCGGCATAGCGCTCCAGGTGCGCGTAGTAATAGCAGTATTTGCCGCCAGGCTCGAACTGGTAAATCGTCAGGCCGCCACGCTCGCTGGTGAACAGTTTCTCCACCGTGCCGTCGGCAACTGCCACAACCGGTGTGCCGGTAGGAGCGAGGATGTCGATGGCATCGTGCACGCGGCCTTCGCTGCGCGCATCGGTGAAGGTGTCCTGCAACTGGCTGGCGCCGATGCCCTCTACCGGAATCAGCAAGTCGCTGCCCGGTGCCGCAGCGGCAGGCGGCTGCGCTGGCGTTGTTGCGGCAGGCATGCCGGCGGGCGCGGGATCGGACAGTGGTGCTGAGGCAGCCATCGGTGCCGCCGTGGCGGCCGCTGCAGGGGCTGCCATCGGCGCAGCACTCGCTGAGCTGCGATCTGTTGCGACGGGTGCAGCGCTGGATGACGGTTCTACTTTCGCTTCCGGTGCGGTGCGTTCCAGCCACCAATAGCCGGCCGCGCCCAGCACGACGCCCACCACCAAGGTCATCAGCAGTTTCATGTCTATTCCTGCATCACCACCGGCACCGACGGGCCGACCACGCTGGCGAGGTTGACCACGTCCCAGTTGGTCAGACGCACACAGCCATGCGATTCGGTCTTGCCGACATGGCCGGGCTCGGGCGTGCCATGCAAGCCGTAATGCGGTTTGGACAGATCGATCCAGACACGGCCGACCGGATTGTTTGGGCCCGCTGGCAAGGTGGCCTTCTGATCGCCCTTTTTCGCATCCCAGAACAGTTTGGGGTTGTACTTGAAAACCGGGTCGCGCGAGATGCCGAGAATTTTCCAACGGCCAATGGGCAGCGGGTCGTGCTTGCTGCCGGAAGACACCGGGAATTGCGCATAGACCTTGCCGTCGGCGTCCAATAGCCGCAGCGTCGAATCGGACTTATCCACCACTAGCTTGGCTGGCTTGGCCAGGGGCGGCACCCCGTCGATGTTGGGTACCTGAATCACGCTGCCGGCCTTGCTTAGATCCACGCCAGGGTTGAGTTGGGCCAGCAGCGCGGGGTCTGCGTGGAAACGTTCGCCCAGCGCTTCGTCGACGGAGGCATAGCCAAGCGCAGTCAGCTTGGCCTGCTCGGCAGGCCCCTTGGGAATGGGTTTGAACGGGCCGGCGACATCGGCGTCGGTAAGCGTGTACTGCACCAGGGCCGGTGTGGTGTCGGCCTGCAGGGCTTGCCAGGTCGCGTCATCCAGCTCGCCGGTGGCCTTGATGTTGTGGGCGGCCTGGAACCCTGACACTGCGCGCTTTTGATTGGAGCCGCGCTCGCCGTCGATCTGGCCCGGCGAAAAATGCGCGCGATCCAGCAACACCTGCGCGTGCAGGTCCGAGCGCGCCCCGGTGGGAACAACCTTGGCCGCGGGAGCTGCGGCCGATGCAGGCGCAGCGGCAGGCGCGGGCTGTTGCGCCTGCGCCAGCGCAGACAAGGAAGTACCCAATGCAAGGGCAAGCAAGCAGGCGCGAGCGCAGGAGCGTGGTGGCATGTGCAGGTCCGAAAGAGGCATGCGCGCACCTTGCCGCAGCCGCCTGCGTTTTCTGCGTGAAATCGCTGCACCGGTACTGACTGGGCAAGCGGTGCGATGCGGCATTGCGGTGGACATTGCCGCCGCGCAATCGACTGACGCAGCACACCTGTGATGGAGCCTCACTACCGATACCGATACCGATACCGCGGCGCGATGATGCGGCGGCGCAATCGCGGATCGAGCAATGGCGCTGCGACAGCCGCTGGATAGCAGGTGGCAATCGCCGCAGCGGCGTACTTTCCGTTGAAAGATCACCGCTGCAGCGTGCCGGCCTATGATCAGTACGTGTAGCCCAAGGTCAGCATGTAGGTGCGCCCGGTTTGCACATAGGCACCGTCGGCGCCGGGATCGTAGGCCATGTAGCGCTTGGACTTGCCCTGCGTTTCGTAGAACGTGGCGGCATTGAGCAGGTTCTTTGCCGACACGCCGACATCGATATGGTGCGGCAAGTGATAGGTCGCATTGAAATCCAGCGACTTCACCGGCTGCAGGTAGTAATTGAGGCGGTCGGTGGTGAGCCCCAGCAGTTGCAGGCCGGTGTAGTTGTAGCTCAGGTCCGTGCGCAGGTGCGTGTCGTCGTAGAACAGATCCAGGTTGTAGATGCGTTCGGGTGCGCGCGGCAGCCAGGTCTTTTCCGGCTGGTCGCTGCGTTTGCTATCTGCCTGGCTGTGCTGCAGCGTAAGGTTGGCGGTGACGCCGAAGTTGCTCCAGAGGCCGGGCAACTGTTGCAGGCGCTTGCTCGCCGCCAACTCCAGCCCATAGAGCTTTGCGGTGCCGCCATTTTGCGGCATGGTCACCGGCACGCCATTTTCGAAGGTGGTGCCGGTTGGCACCAGGCCGCCCAGGGTGCTGTCGTTGCTGGTGGCCGATTGCGAGGTATAGATGAACCCATTGATGCGCTTGTAGTACGTCGAGGCGCTGAGCACGCCGCCCTGATGATCGTAGAACTCGGCAGACAGGTCGGCGTTGTCGGCGGTGCTCGCCTGCAGGTTGGGGTTGGGCTTGGAGATGCCGACCACTTTTTGGGTGTCATCGATCGAATACACCGTCTCGCCGGAAATCAGCCCGAATGCCGGGCGACTGAAACTGCGGCGCAACGACGCGCGATATACGGTGAGATCGTCCGGCCGATAGTTGACGCTGATGCCGGGCAAGACCTTGCCGTAGGTACTGCCGCTGCCGACGAAACTGCCGGTGCTGCCATCGCCGCTGGATTGCCAGGAGTCGGCCGAATACTGGGTCAGTTCGTAACGCACGCCGGGCAGTATGCTCACCTTGCCAAGATGCAGCGCCGCCATCGCATAGCCCGAATAGATCGCTTCGGTGCTGGAGGTGGTGTTGGCGTTGTAGTCGTTGGCGGTATAGATGCCCGCGCCGTTCGGGTCGTCGATGTACTTGTAAGGCAGCGCCTGCGCGCGCATCCAGCCGCGATCGAGCAGCTTGAACGGCCCCGCATAGTGACCATCGAATGCGTTGTACGTGATGCGGCCGGGAATCGCGCTCAGCGGCGGGCCGCCGGCGGTGGGAAACGCGTAATTGGGGCCGCCAAAGTACGGGCCGTTGGTGACGAAGTTGCCATCCTTGTGGAAGAACGGGTGGTCATAGGCGTCGCGCTCGGAGTGATCGGCCGACAGGCCAAGTTTGACGCTGTCCAGCACAGCGCCATCGACCTGGTACGCAATGTCGGTATGCGCGTTGAAACGGTTATCGTGGCTGCCGGCGTCGTGGCCCTGCACCTTCCACAACAGCGAAGAATCCAGGTTGTAGAAGAAGTCCTTCAACGCCGGCGAGCTTGGGCCGATGCTCGGGTAGGTGGGGTCGCTGAGGTCGAAGGCGAAGCTGCCCGGGGTAAACCCATACAGACTGGCCGACACATAATCCGGCCGGCTGCGCGTGCCGCGGCCGAACGAGGTACCGTAGTCCAGGTGCAGCCGGTCGAGCGTGGTCTGCCCGCCCAGTTGCACCGTGGCCAGCGTCTCGTCGATATCGTGGGTATTGAAGTACCCGCCGCGCACCGCCGTGGGCTGGTTGCGATAGGTCTCCAGGCGCGCACTGGACTGGTCCTGCGTGCCGGTGACGCCGTAACTGCCGTAGATGGCACGTGCATACAACGCGCTGGTGTCGCCCTGCCAATCCAGCGACAGGTTGCCGCCATAGCGTTCGATCTGGCTGGCGTAGAGGCTGTACTTGTAGCGGGTGCTGATCAGCGGGCCGACATCGCGCAAATCGGTGGCGGCGGCGAGCGCAGGGTCGGCGGGCACGTATTTGCTGTTGGGTGCAGGGGCCTGCGCCATGTTGTTGTTCTTGCCGTAATAGGCCGATGCGTAGATGCCGAACGCATCGCCTTCCCCGAACTTCCAAGCCAGCTCCTGCTGGAACGTGCCGCCGCTGTCCTTGCCACCCAGGTGGTGGGCTAGTGCGTTGAACTGACCTTGCGCGGTGCTCTTGGCATAGAGGTCTTGGTCGAAATCAAATGCATTGGGGGTGCGCATATCGATCGCGCCGCCGATCGAATCGCCGGGCATGTCGGGCGTCGGCGATTTGGAGACCTGCACCGACTGGATGCCGAATGGCGCCAGCATGTTCAAGGAAATGGCGCGCGTCGAGGAGTCGGTTTCCGGCATGCCAAAGCCGTTGAGCGTGTATGCGTTATAGCTGGCGTCCATGCCGCGGATGCTGACGTAGGCGTTCTCGCCGGTGGTGGCCTGGCCAAGATGCATGTCGCTGTAGGCCGATAATCCCGGCATGTGCGCTACCACATCGGCAATGCCGCCGGAGGGAATTGCATCGATCTGCTGCTTGCTCATCACGCTGTTGACGCTATTGGACAGGCGCTGTTCGCTGAGCGAACCGGGCGCCGCGGCCTGGGTGGCTTGCACGTTGACCGAGTCCAACGTGGTGGTGGTCATCTCTGCAGCGCACGCCAGCGATGGCGCGCAAAGCGCCGCGGCAATGGCGCAGGTCAAGCGATGGAGGGGGCGGGAAAACTGCATCTTGATGCTCACGTGATGGGGGAGGGGAGGCTCGCGCCCGGGCAGCGGGCACGGCCATGGGTCGCCGACGCTTCCATTGCGACAGGGCTGATGCGTAGGGCCGCTTGTGCGCGTTGCTGCCCTCAGTGGTGCAGGTCGATGCCGTCGCAACCCGGGTCCGGTCGCTGCGGATTGCAACGCGCCACCGCGCCGCCATCGAAGCGCACTACGTAGCCGTTATCGGCCGGCTCGTTGATCGGGAAGTCGGTACTGAGCAATTGCGCGCCGCTGGCCAGCATGGCGTCGCGCCGGGCGGTGTCGTTGTGCTGGGCTTCCTTCAAATCCGCATCGGTGCGTGTACGTACCAGATAGCCCGCCTTGACCAGCTTTTTGATGTCATCGGCAGGGCCGTCGTTGCGTTCGACGAAGGCCGCATCGTCTTCGCCTGGCACCGCATTGGTGAAACACACCCGGCCACGCAGCGATGGGTGGCCGGGCAGATAGCTGGCACCGGCAACGCGTTGGTCGAGCAGAAATACCACCTTGCCGCGCGCCTGGGCCAACGACGGCCAGCCATGCGCGAGCACGCCTGCGTTGAGCGTAGGCGCGCGGCCCCGCACCTGATCGGGGCTGATGTATTCACCGGGCTGGAAGACCGAACGCAGTTCGGCATCCAGTGCATCCATCGCCTTTGCATCGAAGGGTTCGGGTTGTACGGTGGGAAACGTCAACTGGATCGGCGCCTGCTTGGTTTCGAGCAGGATGAAGATGGGCACGTGGCCCGGGTGCTGCTTCGACCAGGTGCGGATTTCCTGCAGGCAGGCAATCAACGGTTGGCAGTTGCTGCGCTGGTCCAGATCCTGCACATGCATGACCTTGAAGCCGGGCCTGTCCATCACTCCGGTGGGCGCGCTTGCCGGTGCGGTCGGCAGACCGGCCTTGGCGATCTGCGCAACGATGGCCGGATGTGCGTAGCGCCCGCCCTGTGCATCGGCGAAGACGTCCAGTTCAAGTTGGCGCACGCCATCGTCAAGTTGCTGCGTCAAGGCGGGATGGCGGTAATCCAGCGCGGCAAACAGTGTCGGGTCCAGTTGCTTCAATAACGCCGCTTCGCTGGGCGCAAAGCCGGCGTGGTAGCTGTTGTGGCTGCCGATGTACTGCAGGTCGGTCAGGCGCGGTGCGGCTTGCGCGACAAGACTGCTCAGCAACAGCACGGCGAAGATGGCGGTGCGCTGCGTCTTGCTTCGCTTTGGGCGCACCAACTTCGTTTTGCGATCGAACCCTGACGTGACAGCAGTAAACACGCGAAAAAGATGCATGCAGCACAGCCGGAAAGCGACGAGGTCGCCATCATCACGGCCCAGTTTGACGCATATCTTTCCGCTGTGTGTCCGTGATGCGTCAGTGCTTGCCGCGGTGCGTTCGAGCCGGTGGCAAATCGCGGCACTGTTTCTTCATGGCGCGGCGGTCTGTCGCAAGGCATGGGTCAGCAGCCGCGCCTGCAGGCGATCACCAAGGCTGTTTGGCGCATCCAGTGCCATGCGTTGCAGGCAGGCAACATCATCGGCACCGGGCGCTTGGCGCGTGAGCAGTGCGCGGGCCACCGTGGCGATCTTTCCGCCAGTGCTGGCAGTTGCGCCCTTGAGCCAGCCCAATGCGGGCAGCAGACGCCGTTCGATCTTCGTGAAGTCGCTGCCGAGCGGGTAATCGGGCAGGCTGCCGTCGCGTCGAAATGGGGCCAGTGCCTGTTCCAGTGCACGTGGTGTGTTGCGCTGCGCGCGTACCGGCAGTGCAGGCGCTGTGCGCAACTTGCGCGACCGTTCCGCCTGGGCAAGCAATTCACCCTGGAAGCGGGCATCGCAGATGGCGGCCATTTCCAGCACGCAGTCCTGGTCGGTCTTGTGGCGTAGATCGGCGATGCCGTATTCGGTGATGTAGAGGTCGCGCAGATGGCGTGGAATGGTGGTGTGACCGTAGTTCCAGCGCAGGTTGCTGGCGGTGTGTGCGCCAGCCTCGCGGGTGGCGCGCAGCATCAAGGCGCTACGTGCCTGCGGCAGTGCATGCGCCATCGCCACGAAGTTGTACTGCCCGCCGACCCCGGACACGATGCGGCCATCTTCCAGCCCGTCGGAGACTGCCGCGCCCAGCGCGGTCGCCATCATGCAGGAGTTGAAGAAGCGTGCATCCTTGCGTTTCAAGCGGTTTAGCGTCTCGTTGCCGCCGTAGAGCTGATTGATCTCGCTGATGCGGCGCATGCCGATCGCCGCGCGTGTCGGGGCTTCCAGATCGCGCAGCCATTGATAGAACGCGGGCGAGCCGAGATAGAACGCGCCATGCAGGAACTCGCCTTCGGCGGCAAGACGTGCGTGATCGGCTATGTCGGCGCTGCCATCGGCAATGCGCTGCATCAGCGGCAGATCGTCGTGCACCTTGCGACGGATCACGCCGCTGTCCACCAATTGCTTGAAGCCTTCGTTGAGCATCTCGCTGCAACCGTACAAGCCGACGGCAAACGGCTCCAGGCCGCCGCTGGCCTGCACGGCCGGGTGGTGTTCCAGTGCCGGATCCAGCGCATGCAGCACACGGCGATAGGTCGCGTTATCGGTATGCCGCAGCACCAGTGCATGGCTCAGTGCATCGGCCAGCGTGCCGATGCCAATCTGCAAGGTGCCGCCATCGCGCACCAGGGCACTGGCATACAAGCCGATGGCGTAGTCGACGCTTCTCACCGCTTGCCGCGGCAAGCCGAACAGCTGCGGGAACGGACCTGGCAAATCGATGATCAGATCGAAGAATGCGGCATCTACCGCTGCGGTGCCTCCCATCCACGGCAACAGCGGATCGACTTCCGCCACCAGCATCGGGCGCGGCAAGCCGAGTGCCTGCACCGCGTCCAGCGTGTCCTGGGTGATGTCGTTGTTGCACGACAACGACAGCCGCGTGCTGCCCGGTTCGCGCGCCACTTTCTGCACGATCAGGTTGGGCGCGCGTTGCGCCACCGCTGCAGCGGCATGCGTGTAGTTGAGGCTCGTGTAGTCGGCCTGGGCCTGGGTGGAATGCAAGAGCCCGCCGGATTGCATGTAAAACTCTTCCACCTGCACATGCGCGGGCAAGGCATCGCGCAGCATGGCGTCGACATAGGCAAGGCGAGGGAAATCCTCGCCAAAGTGGCGCGCGATGAACGGTGCGGCAAAGCGCGCCTGGAGTCCGGTACCCGGCCTGGGGGGATTGAGCGAGAGCGCCGTGTAGATTGCCAGTGGCCGCGACGGCGTGTCCTTGAGCTGTGCGTAGAGCGCGTTCAACAGACGGTGCGGCTTGCCGATGCCCAGCGGCGCGCCCACGCGCAGCGGGCCGTCGATGCGTTGCAGGATCCGCTCCACGGCGGCGCTCAGGTCGGTGAGGTGCTCGGTCATCCACGCAGAGTAGCCGAGCCGGTCGCGTGCTGCCTGCATCCCGATACTCGTGCGCCATGCTTGGCCGCCATCAATGCGGGCAGGCGTCGGGAGCCCGTTCGATCACTGCTTGACAAGCAAGCTGTTTACGCGCGTAATCGATAAAAATTACGGATGTAATCGCATGCCGATCAGCGACGCCGAAGCGGTGGTGATGCAAGTGCTCTGGGATGGTGCGCCGCGCACCGCAGAAGAAGTGATCGCCGCGTTGGCGCACACCGGCTGGGCCGAGCCCACCATCAAGACCTTGCTGAATCGGCTGCTCACCAAGGGCGCCGTTGCGGCAGAAAAACACGGCCGCAGGTATCACTACGCGCCGCTGCTGGCGCGCGAACAGTGGGTGCAGCAGCAGAGCGAAGGATTGCTGCAGCGGCTGTTCGGCGGGCGCGTTGCACCGCTGGTGGCGCACTTCAGCGAACGCGGGCAACTCAGTGCCTCGGACATCGCAGAATTGAAGCGTCTGCTCAAGGAGTTGGACGATGCACCTTGAGCTGCCATTGCTGTTGCGCGTCACCTTGTATAGCAGTGCCGCATTGGTGGCCTGTCTGGTGCTGCGGCGCGCACTGCGTGGCTGGCTGGGCGCAACAGCGGCGTATGCGATCTGGCTCGCCGTGCCACTTGCCGTATTGGCAGCTGCAATACCAGGGCCGCCGCTCGCGTCAGCGTTGCCGAAGATGCCGGCGATGGTCGCGATGCCGCTCAACCTGCAGGAGGGCGATCACGCATGGGCGGGGACCTTGATGGCCACCTGGCTGGTCGGTGCGGTCGCGATGACCGTAGCGCTCTGGTGGCGACAGCGGCGATTCGTACGCAGCTTGGGCGCGTTGCATGCGCTCAAGGGCGAAGTATGGGCGGCAACGCACGATGTAGGCCTGCCGGTATCGTTGGGACTCTGGCGCCCACGCATCGTGCTGCCGATGGATTTCGATACGCGCTACAGCGCCGCCGAACGCACCTTGATCCTGACGCATGAGCGCCTGCATCTGCGGCGCGGTGACCTGTATGCCAATCTGCTGGCCGCGCTGTTGCTGTGCATCGGCTGGTGGAATCCGTTGATGCATCTGGCATGGCGCGCGTTCCGGCTGGATCAGGAACTGGCGTGCGACGCAGAGGTGCTGACGCGCTATCCGGGCAAGCGCCGCAGTTACGCCACCGCGATGCTCAAGACCCACTGTGGTGCCAGCTGGACGCCGACGGCCTGCCGTTGGAATGCGCCGCATGCGCTTACCCAACGCGTGGCAGCCTTGCTGAAGCCTGCGGTGGAGGCGCCCCGCGCGCGATGGAACCTGCGCGTGGTGGTGGCACTAGCGGTGATGGTCAGTGGCGCCTGCTGGGCATTCCAGCCTGCGCGATTGCATGGCATGCGCGTGCCTGGCAATACGCTGGATTTTGGCACCATGCAGCCGCCCAGGTATCCGCCTGACGCCGTCGCTGCAGGCCTGGCGGGATTTGTCGAACTGCAGATCGCAGTGAGCCCGACTGGCACACCCGACCATATCGCCATCGTGCGCAGCACGCCGGCAGGCGTGTTCGATCAGACCGTGCTCGACGCAGCACGCCACTGGCGCTTCACACCTGCGCTGGAGGATGGCAAGGCGGTCGCGTCCGAGGTGCGCGTGCCGGTGAAATTCGAACTGGATCCACCAGATGCGGCATCGGCAGTTGCAGATATCCATTCCGGTACCGAAGCTGCTGCAGGCCCACACGCTGCCGACCGGTCCGAACGTGTGGCCAGCTGCGCACCTGCGGGATGCGCCTCACGCGGGGCGTTGCAATGAACCGCTGCCTGATCGGTAGCCTCGCCCTGATGCTGGCCATGAGTAGTTGCGCCACGCGCCAACTGGCCGAGCAGCAACGCAGCCAGCGCGAGGATTCGGTGGATCAACGCATGCTGCCTCCACAGCCGGACGGCGGCGGCGCTGCGGGCGTCCAATCCTATACGCTGGCACCAACGCAACGCTTTCGCATGCCACGCGCGGCGCGCAGCGACGCCCCGGTGCTGCCCCCCGATTCGCCACGCCAGAGCCTGGCGCCCACCACCGTCTGCGCGCATCTCATTCTGAGCGCAGAGGGTACGGTGCAGCGCGTGGATCCAATGTCCGACCGCGACGAATGCGCCGCCGGGCTGCTGCCGGACAACGCCGATCTCATGCAAGCGGTGCGCGCCGCCGCGCTGCGATGGCAGTTTGTTCCGGCGGCGATGTGCACGTATCCATCAGGCGCTGCGCAACCGTCAGTGCCAGACGATTGCACTGGCGCCGCCCAGATCGAGCCGGTACCGGTGACGTTGTCGTTCGCGTTCACCTTCGAGGTGCGGCAAGGCAAGGTGAGCGTGCGGACCGGGAAGGTGGTCCGATAGCTGCTGCAGCCGTTGCGCAGCATGTCCAGTCACCAACAACGCGGCGCCCTCTCATAACGCGTCAACCGCTAACGCCCTATCACCGCCCACACCGCCTTCAATCCAGCACGTGCACGCTGTCGGCAATGCGCTGCACTTCATCGGGGTTGTGGCTGACGTAGAGCATTGGCAGGCGAATCTCGTCGCGCACGCGCTGCAGGTAAGGAATCAATTCTTCGCGGCGCGCCTGATCCAGGGCCGACAACGGTTCGTCGAACAGCAGAATCGCCGGTTGCGCCAACAACGCGCGGCCAATCGCCACGCGCTGCGCTTCGCCGCCAGAGAGGTTGCGCGGCCGGCGTTGCAGCAGCGGTGCGATGCCGAGCAAGGCCACCACATCGTCGAAGCCGAACGGCGCCTGGCCGCGCGCATGCCGGCCGTAGCGCAGGTTGCGCCGCACATCCAGATGCGGGAACAGCCGCGCATCCTGGAACACATAACCGATCCGGCGCTGGTGCGTCGGCAGGTCGATGCCTTGCGTGGCGTCGTACAGGCAGCGCCCATCGATGCGGATATGCCCGGCCTGCGGACGCACCAAGCCGGCAATTGCATTGAGCACCGTGGTCTTACCCGCGCCGGAGGGCCCCACCAGTGCCACGACACGCGCATCGTCGTGGATGCGGATGCGGCGTTCGAAGGCGCCGCGCTGCAGCTGCAGGTCGATATCCAGCATCACGCGTCCTCGCGCGGATGCGGCCGGCGCACCAGCCATTCGGACAGCAGCAGCGCCGCCAGCGAGATCGCCAGCGCCACGCCGGCCAGCCGCCAGATGCCCGATTCCATCCCCGGGACCTGCATCAGCCCGTAGATGGCCGACGACAAGGTCTGCGTTTCGCCAGGAATATTGGACACGAAGGTGATGGTGGCGCCGAACTCGCCAAGCGCCTTGGCGAACGCGAGCACCATGCCGGCGACCAGGCCCGGCCAGGCCAGCGGCAAGGTGATGCTGAAGAACACCCGCCACGGCCCGGCCCCCAGCGTGGCGGCGGCCGCTTCCAGGCGACGATCGGTGGCTTCGATGGACAGACGGATCGCGCGCACCATCAGCGGAAATCCCATGACCGCGCACGCCAACGCCGCGCCGGTCCAGCGGAAGGCGAACTGGATACCGAGATGTTCCAGCAACCAACTGCCCACCGGCCCCTGCGTGCCCAGCACCACCAGCAGCGCATAGCCGGTGATCACTGGCGGCATCACCAGGGGCAGATGCAGCAGCGCGTCCAGCAGGGCCTTGCCGGGGAAGCGGCGGCGCGCCAGCAGCCAGCCGCAAGCAATGCCCGGCGGCAGGCTGGCGAGCGCTGCCACGATCGCAACCTTGAGACTCAAGCCGATCGCGGTCAGCTCTTCCGGGGTGAACATCGACAAACGGTGTGCCTCAATCCTTCAGCGAAAAACCACGGCGCGCAAAGATCGCCTTGGCCGGCTTGCTTCCCAGCCAGCTGACGAATGCGGCGGTGGCGGGGTTGTTGCTGTTCTTCAATGCAGCAACCGGATACACGATGGGGCCATGGCTGTCGTCGGGGAAGGTGGCGATGACGCGCACCTTGGCATCGGCGCGCGCGTCCGAGCCATACACGATGCCCAGCGGCGCTTCGCCACGCGAGACCAGCATCAAAGCCGCACGCACGCTTTCCGATTCGGCAAGCCGGTTGCCGACGCTGTCCCATTGGCCGAGCTTGCGCAGCGCGGCGGCTGCGTACTTGCCGGCCGGCACGCTGGCGGTCTGGCCTACGGCCAGGCGTCCGCCCTGCCCAAGCGCCTTGGCAATGGCGCCGGGGGTGCGCAGGTCAACGTGCAGCTTGCTGTTCGCCGGCGCGATCAATACCAGTGTGTTGCCGAGCAGGCTGTGCCGCTGCGCCGGCAGCACCAGCCCACGCTGCTGTAGATAGTCCATCCACTCCAGGTCGGCCGAAAAGAACACGTCTGCCGGCGCGCCCTGTTCGATCTGGCGTGCCAGTGCAGAACTCGCTGCATACGACACGCGCACCGGCGTGCCGGTGGCTTTTTGGTACGCGGCCGCAGCTTCGTCCATCGATTCTTTCAGGCTCGCGGCCGCAAACACCGTCACCGGTGCGGTCTGCGCACTCACCAGCAGGGGCAACGCCAGCATCAGCACGCACAACGCGCGCTGCCAGAAACCGATCATGCGCATCGAAGGCTCCTCACCAGGACAGGGCCCCGATCATAGCGGCTACGCGATGCGCACCGCGTGGCGAGCCTGCACGCGCTACAGGACCACTCCGGCGCAACGCCCGGCCTGAAGATTGGTCTGCAGGGCCGGGCGGATTAGCTTGGGCTCGGGCAAGGTGGCATCGCGCGCCTGCCGCTGCGCCACGAAGGTCTCTACATCCACGCCGTCGCGCACATGGATATTGCTGCGCCGCTGCGCGCCGATACTGGTCTGATGCGCCACCGCGCGCCCGCCCGGGCCATAGTCGTGGCAGACGAACACGCGGGTGCTCTCCGGCAGCGCATACAGGCGCTGGATCGACGCAAACAGCTGGCGTGCATCGCCGCCGGGAAAATCGCAACGCGCCGTGCCCGCATCCGGCATGAACAACGAGTCGCCAGGAAACAACGCATCGCCGATCAGATACGCAATGCTGTCGCTGGTGTGGCCGGGCACTGCGATGACGCGTGCTTCGATACCGCCAAGCTTGAAGCGCTCGTCGTCGGCAAACAGATGATCGAATTGCGAGCCATCGGCGCGGAAGTCGGCCGGCAATGCGTACTGCGCGGCAAGGGTGCGTTGCACTTTGCAAATACCCTCGCCGATACCGATACGCGCCCCCGGCCAATGCTGCTTCAGCCACTGCGCCGCAGACAGGTGATCGGCATGCGCGTGAGTTTCCAGCAGCTATTGCACCTGCCATCCGTGTTGCTCGATGGCCGCAAGGATGGCCTGCGCTGCCTGGCTGCCGACGACGCCGCTATCGGCCGCGTAATCCAGCGCCGGGTCGATCACTGCCGCCGCACCGGTGGCCGCATCGGCGACCACGTAGGTGAAGGTGTTGCTGTCGGCATGAAAGAAGGCAAGCACCTGGGGCTGCATCGGCGTCTCCACGTCAGGGGCCGGCCAGCGCCGCGTTGAGGATGGCGGCAAGCCGGTCACCCACGATGCGCAGCTGGGTTTCGGCGATCGGGCGATAGGTGGCGATGTAGGTGGCAGGCAACACGTGCGCGCCCGGGTAGACGCCCGGCGTGATGGCGATCTTGCACGAAGCCTGCGCCCATGCCGCAGCCGGGGGCGGCAGCGCCGCAGCCCCCGCAGTGGCGGCCGGCAATGCCAGCAAGCGTTGCAGGTACGCATCGTCGCTCAGATGGCGGTCGTTGAGCATGCCGCTGTCCCACAGCGCATGCAGGTTGCTGCCCTTGCCGTCGATCTGCAGCTGGAAGTCGTTACCACCCTTGTCGTGCGCATAGCCGGCGTGCATCGGCTGATGGATGTCGCCGACGAAATGCACCACGAACTTCAAGGCCTTGCGGCGTACGTCCAACGGCTGGGTGCGATCTGCGAGCAGGGCGGCTTGCTGGTCGAGCGCGGCGATCACGCAGTTGCCGTCCGGGCAGTCGCGCGGTGGCGAGTACGTGCAGTCGTGTTCGCCCAGGTTGACGTAGTGCCACGGCCCGGAGCGCTTGCCCAGGTCGGGGTCGTGCTCGCGCAGCTCATCGGCCCAGGTGGCAACGCCGTGCAGGGTCGGGTCCGGCTCGCCGGCCAGCAATTGCGCCACTTGCGTGCGTGCCTGCGGGCTCAGCTCGGTTTCGGCGATGCGCGCCACCAGGCGGTGGCCTTGCGGGCCCCAGGCCAGGGCGGTGCTTGGGTGGAATGCGGCGGCCATTGCCGTTGCAACAACGAATGCAGAGAGGGAACGTGTTTTCATCCGGCGATTGTACGCATCGGTCCGGGACGGTTTGATGGCCCTCCCGGAGCTGCGACAGCCACGCCTCAGCATGGTGCCGGCACGTGCCTGGAGCGCGCCCGGATGGAGCAAACAGTTGCACGCAAGCGGCAACTGCAGCATCCGCGTGGGGGCATGCCGTAGTGGGCGCTGGCCGCGCCCATCTGGCGATGAACGCAGTCGTGTTGCTAGGCGCTCTTAGTAATACACCAGGTACGACACGCCGAAGGTCAACGGATCGATCCGTGCCTTGCCCAGCCGCGCGCCGTTGAGGTCGACGTTGCTGCGCGAATCGGTCCAGCGCGCATCCACGCGCAGGCCGCTACGGTCGTTGAAGATGAAGTCCACGCCGACATGCGCAGTGGCGCCGACCGAATCGTCGAAACGCAGATCGCCGCTGGTAACCGTCGGCTCGGTGTCTTCGCCCAGGAACGTGGTGTAGTTAATGCCTATGCCCACGAACGGCGACACCGTGCCGTAGCCATTGATGTGGTACTGCAGCAGCACGCTCGGTGGCACCGTCCAATAGCTGCCCACCTTGCCGATGCCCTGCAGCTCGAGGTCGTGCTTGCCCGCAACTGCCGCATGCACTTCGATACCCAGGTTGTTGCGCAGGAAGTATTCGTAGGTGAACGACAGTGCCGGCGCGCCCTTGATCTCGGCCTGGGTGCCGCCGAAAGTGCCGTTATTGGACTTGGGCGAGACATAGCCGGCACCGTAACCGGTCGTCCAATGACCGGCCGACTGTGCAAGGGCGGGTGCGGCCGAGGCGGCCAGTGCGATGGCGAGGGCGGTGCGAGTCAGCGTGTTCATGGAATCCCCGGTAGGTCGGACAGGCGGGCGACGTGACCGACCTGTCCGCAACTCCGGCGGTGATGCACGTCCCTGGACGGCAAGTGTGCCAGAGATGCGCCGCCCACGCCGCGGGGATCAGAACCGGTGCACGTAGGCCAGGCCGTAGACCAGCGGGTCGATATTGACCGTGCCGATACGGTTGCCGTCCAGGCGCGCTCGGGTATCGATATCGATCCAGCGCAGGTTGACGCGCAGCGCGCCGCGGTCGCTGAGCTTGTAGTCCACGCCTGCATGCAGTGCCAGGCCCCAGGAATCGTCCAGCTCCAGCGTGCTGCCGGCCAGCGCGCCGCCGGTATCGGTGTCGAAGAAGCGCGTGTAGTTGATGCCCGCGCCGAAGAAGGGCGACACCTTGCCCTGGCTGTTGAAGTGGTACTGCAGCGACACCACCGGCGGCAGGTGCTTGGTGCTGCCAACGCGGCCCAGTCCACGCAGCGCGATATCGTGCTCGAACGGCAGCGCAGCCAGCACCTCGATGCCCAGGTTGTCTGCGACGAAATATTCGGCGGTAAACGTGGGTTTGATGTCTTTGCCCACATCCACGTCGAGGGTGCCGCCGACCAGGCTGCCATTGTCGGATTTGGGAGCGACCTGGTGGGCACCGACGGCAACGGTCCAGTCGCCTTTGGATTGCGCCAGTGCGGGGAGGCTGACGCAAGAAGCGGCCAGAGCGGCGAACAGAAGGGTAGAGCGCATACGCATGAGAAGTCTCGTGGGGTGCAATGGACGTGGGAAGTCTTCGCGCTTGGCGTCACCGCTGCCTTGATCCTGATCAATTTGGCCGTGCGCCCAGGTGTGCGGCCCTGCAATGGCTGTTGCCACACCCTGCGCGGAAGACGGCGTTGCGCGCCGTGCTGGGGCTCGCAGCGCGCATCGCACGTGTGGCATCGCGCGATGCGCTTGGCACAGCTGTCGGCGGCGGGATGGACGCCGACGGTTGCGTGCACAGTGGCGTCGACAGCGATTCGATCGCCGGTGCGATGTACTGCTTACTTGACCTTGGCGACCTTGGGTGCATCCACTTCCGGCATCGCCGAGCTGTGGTGGTTGATGATCAACCACTTGCCGTCGCGCTTTTCGTACACGAAGGTGTAGCGGGCCTGCACGTTGCTCTTGTTGCCGTGCTTGTCGGTCAGCGTGAAGGTGTACACCCCGGCATCCACGGCGCTGTCGTCATCGAGCACGCGCACGGTGCGGTAATTAACCACGCCCTGCGGCTTCTTGGTCAGGAACATCGCGAAGTAGTTTTCGATCTGTTCGCGCGAGGCACGCACTTCGTTGGAGACCGTCGGCAGCAGCACGCCGTCCGGTGCGTAGAGGTCCGCCACCTTGTGCGGGTTGCCGGTGGCCAACGCCGCGTTCCAGGTGTCGAACAGCGCAGCGACTTCGCGTTCTTCGCCGCCGGCCGGCAGCTTGGCCTTGTCGGTGTAATGCATCACGCCGCCAGCCAGCGCCGGGGTGGCAGCCAGAGCCAGAACCAGAGAGAAGAGGGTGCGACGCATGGGAAATCTCCGTGTGATTGATGGGGGTGCCTCAGCGGGCAGGGCCAGTATCGAAATCCACGGGGTGCCGAAATTCTGCTGTTCGGCATAGCATTGAATATGCTCTTCAGCGTATCCGATTATTCCTTAAGTGATTGAAATGTTTGGGCGTGTGACCGTTTTATCGTGCCCAATGCATGTCGCTTGATGCGACCGGCATGGGTGCATCCGGACGCCGTCGGTCATCGATGCCGTGGCGCGCGGCTCGGCCGCTCACGCGCGTTCCCGCAGGGATCGAGCGCAGTTGCGGCCCGGTGGCTCACCAGGCGACGCACAGAGCTGCTTCACTGGCGAACCGCCAACCAATCCCGAATGCCCGTTCCCAATCCCGGCCCACAACAACACGGCTGCAGACAGTGACGCTGCTAGAATGACAGCCCCTTTCCATCCGCCGCGCTGTCGCGGTCGCAGGAGCTAGTGAACATGGCAATCAAGGTTGGCATCAACGGATTCGGTCGCATCGGACGCAACGTGCTGCGCTCTGCGGTGCAGAACTTCGCCAATGACATCGAGATCGTGGCCATCAATGACCTGCTCGAGCCCGACTACCTGGCCTACATGCTGCAGTACGACTCGGTGCATGGCCGCTTCAAGGCCGACGTCTCGGTCGACGGCAATACGCTGATCGTCAACGGCAAGAAGATCCGCCTGACCCAGGAGCGCGACCCGGCCAACCTCAAGTGGGATGCCGTCGGCGCCGACGTGGTGATCGAGTCCACCGGCCTGTTCCTGACCAAGGAAACCGCTCAGAAGCACATCGATGCAGGCGCCAAGAAAGTGATCCTGTCGGCGCCGTCCAAGGACGACACCCCGATGTTCGTCTATGGCGTCAACGACAAGACCTACAAAGGCGAAGCGATCATCTCCAACGCCTCGTGCACCACCAACTGCCTGGCGCCGCTCGCCAAGGTGATCAACGACAAGTGGGGCATCAAGCGCGGCCTGATGACCACCGTGCATGCGGCCACTGCGACGCAGAAGACCGTGGACGGCCCGTCCAACAAGGATTGGCGCGGCGGCCGCGGCATCCTGGAGAACATCATTCCGTCCTCCACCGGCGCGGCCAAGGCCGTGGGCGTGGTGATCCCCGAGCTCAACAAGAAGCTCACCGGCATGAGCTTTCGCGTGCCGACCTCCGACGTTTCGGTGGTCGACCTCACTGTCGAACTGGAAAAGCCGGCGACCTACGCCGAAATCTGCGCCGAAGTGAAGGCACAGAGCGAAGGCGCACTGAAGGGTGTGCTGGGGTATACCGAAGACAAGGTCGTGGCCACCGATTTCCGCGGCGAAACCTGCACCTCGGTGTTCGACGCCGACGCTGGCATCGCGCTGGACTCCACCTTCGTCAAGCTGGTGTCCTGGTACGACAACGAGTGGGGCTACTCCAACAAGTGCCTGGAGATGGTGCGCGTTGTCGCCAAGTAAGTTTCTGGCGCAGTGATGAAACAGGCCCCGGCATGCCGGGGCTTTTTCATTTGTAAGCGATGGATGTTGCGTTTCTTGCACTGCAACGCCTTCGGCGGCTGACCGGAAGTGGACTTTGCTGGACTCACGTGCGCTAATTTGCACGCACGGCGGCCGTTCCCGTGTCGTGTACGAAGGATCGGGGAACTCCATGGATCGAGAGAAGAGTGATGAATAAGTTTTTGGCAGGCGCCCTGGCGCTGAGCGTGGTAGTTGCGTGTTCCGTGCCGTCCACCAGCTGGGCTGCAAAAAAGCAGACCGGGACGCCGGCCTGGATGAATGCCGATGGTGAGGTGATCAAGTCGTCCGATGTCGAGGCGGGCTACGGCGAGACCGTCAAGGGCATCAACGATTACGAAGGCGAAATCACCGGCAAGCCGGCGCCTGGCAGCAAGTTCACCCAGTTGAAAATCGGTATGCCGATGAAGCAGGTCACCGACCTGATTGGTCAGCCGGACGACCAGGGTGCTTACGTGACCGGCAAGGCATTTATCCCGTTTTTCTTCGGTGGCGACCGCTACCGTTATGAAATGGCCTACAAGGGCCAGGGACGCCTGGTGTTCGCGGGCAAGTCGATGGGGACCGGCGGCAACCTGATCTGGATCATCCATAACAAGAACGACAGCGGTTACCGCGAATAATCGTTCAAAGCGCCCGGTTTTCCGGGCGTTTTCTTGTGTGATGCATCCACGCAAGCACGCGTGCGACTGCAGCTTGCCGACGCTCCATCCGTCGTCTGAGCGAGAGGCTGGCTGCCCAGCCGTAGCCCGAGGCTGTATGGTGCGCGCATTCGGCTGGACGCCGGCTCGGGGATTGCTGCGTTGGAAACGATAATCGTGTTGGTGGCCCTGGTGCTGCTCGCCGTGCCGGTGGGTGTGGTGATCGCGCTGGTGTGGATGGCCGGGCTGCGGAGACGGGTGGCGGCGCTGGAGCAGCGGCTTGCGCAGTGGCAGCGCAGTGGTGCCGAGCCTGCGGATGCGCCAGCGCAAGCACCCGCGGACGCGCAGGGCAGGGCATGGGAACGACCGGGCGAGGCGTCCGCTGTCGGCACTGGTCCGGGCTTCATTGCCGACGGCGATCTACCTGGGTACCGCATCTCCGATGCAGCGCGTCAGGCCGTTGGCTGGCAGGCGCCGAGCGCGGACCACGACGCGGTTGGCGTGTCTGCCTCGGCGGTGCCGCCGCCATTGCCGGCGCAGGCACCCGCAGAGGCGATGGCGCACAGTGCGATCGCGGGGTCGGAACGTCCGAGCCCGCAAGCGCAGGCGACGCGCGCCGAGCCGGCGCAGTCGCAATCCGCACAATCGCAACCACCCCGGCCTCCGGCCGCGCCTAGCGCCATCGCGCGCGCGGCCAGCGCCTTGAAGCGTTGGTTCACCCAGGGCAATGTGCCGGTCAAGGTCGGCATGCTGGTGTTGTTGGCCGGCGTGGCGTCGCTGTTGAAGTACGCCAGCGACCAGGGCTGGATGCGCATGCCGATCGAGCTGCGCTTGGCCGGCATCAGCGTCCTGGCATTGGCCGGTCTGATCTTCGGTTGGAAGCAGCGCGCGCAGCGGCCGGGCTTTGCCTTGGCGTTGCAGGGCGGCGCCATCGGCGGCTTGTTGTTGACGGTGTTCGCGGCCTTCAAGTTGTACGGCTTGCTCGATGCCGGAACGGCGCTGGGCATCAGCATGGTGCTGATCGCAGGCATGTGCGTGCTGGCGGTGCTGCAGGATTCGCGCACGTTGGCGGTGCTGGGCGTGCTGGCCGGTTTTCTTGCGCCGATCTGGTTGTCTACCGGCAGCGGCAATCATGTCGCGCTGTTTTCGTACTACGCCGTACTCAACGCCGGCATCGTGGCGATTGCATGGACACGCCCGTGGCGCGTGCTGAACCTGCTGGGGTTTGCTTTCACCTTCGGCATCGGCACCGTGTGGGGGGCGCTGCAGTACTCCCCGGCCAAATTCGCCACGACCGAGCCGTTCCTGTTGCTGTTTTTCGCCATGTACGTGGCGATTCCGGTCCTGCATGCGCGCCGCGGCGACGGCAGTGCCGGCAGGCTCATCGATGGCAGCCTGTTGTTCGGAACGCCGCTCGTCGCCTTCGCGTTGCAGGCGCGCCTGCTTGAGGGCGATCGGCTGCCATTGGCGTTGTGCGCGGTGGCGGTGGCAGCGTTGTACGCGGGCCTGGGCAGCTGGCTGCTGCGCCGCGCGCCTACGCGCGTGCTGGGCCAGGCGCACGCGATGCTGGCGGTCGGGTTCGCAACCCTGGCCGTACCGCTGGCGCTGTCGGCACGTGCCACTGCGAGCGTGTTTGCGCTGGAAGGCGTGGGGTTGCTGTGGCTGGGGCTTGGCCAACAACGGCGGGTCTCGCAGGTCAGCGGTGTCGCGCTGCAGGTGTTTGCGGCGGTGGGTGTCGCGTTCGGCGTGGATGCCTGGCGCTACGATGCGGTCGCGGTGGCCAACGCAACCTGCATGAGTACCGTGCTGCTGGCGCTTGCCGGCTGGGCCAGTGCCTGGTTCCTGCGCGATGCCGGGCATCGGCGGCGTGCGCTACTGGCATATCTGTGGGGACTGGGCTGGTGGACGCTGTGCGGCGTGCACGAGATCGTGCGTTTTGCCGATCTGCGCAGCGAGCCGGATCTGCTGCTGGGCTTGGTCGCACTCAGTGTATGGCTGGCGGCCGAAGTGCATCGCCGCCGTCCTGCAGCGGCGCTGGTATGGACGGTGATGTCTGGTCTGGCGCTGGCGGCGCCATTGGCGCTGTGGCAGGGCGCTGCGCACACCCAGCCATTCGCGCATTGGGGCGCGCTGGCATGGGGTGTGTTTGCGGTGGCGGGCGCGCGTGCGCTGTGGTGCTTGCGCACGCAGCAGGGCGCTGGCGCGATGGCGGCGCAGTTCATCTGGTGGCTGCTGTGGCCGTTGGTCATCTCGTTGGGCACGGCCTGGCTGGCCGACGCGTTCTTGCTGTCCAATGGCTGGCGTTGCGCCTTGCTGGCGGCACCGTGGTTGTTGGTGGCGACGCTGGGGCTGTTGCGTTGGCCATGGCTGGCCTGGCCGCAGGGAACCGGCTTCGACCCTGCACGCAACGCGTTGCTGAGTTGCGTGTTCGCGGTACTGGGACTCGGCTGGCTGCTCGCATTGCTGGATCCGGTGAGCGCCGCCCCGTTGCCATGGTTGCCGTTGCTCAATCCCGCCGAGCTGGCGCAATTGGCGGTCCTGGCCTTGCTTGCGCGCTGGGCCTGGTCGGCAGCTGCGCCGACAGTGCTGCAGCGTTGGCGGGTGACCGCGCTGGGTGTGCTGGGTTGGGCGTTGATCACCGGCAGCACCTTGCACAGCGTGCACCACTGGGGCGGTGTGCCGTGGGATTCGGCGCTGATCGGCGCCACCTTGTCCCAGACCAGCCTCACCATCGTCTGGAGCGTACTCGGCGTGCTGGGCTGGGTGATCGGCTCGCGTCGTGGTCAACGCGGGCTGTGGCTGGGCGGCGCGCTGCTGATGGGGCTGGTCCTGGCGAAGTTGGTGTTGGTCGACCGCCAGCATCTGGGCAATCTTCTCGGCATCGGCTCGTTCATGGCCTATGGCCTGTTGTGCACCGTGGTGGGCTATCTGGCGCCGGCGCCGCCGCGTGCGGTCGCGACCGAAGGTCATGCTGTCCAAGAGAACGGCGTCGAAAAGGATCAGGCATGAACACGATGCGATGGGCACTGCTGCTGATACTGTTGCCGCTGCTGGCGCAGGCCGCCGATGTGCGGCAGGACTACCGCCAGCAGTGGCCGCTGCAGGTCACCGGCGCGGATGTCGGCCTCTATCAGGTGAGCTTGGATGCGGCGGTGTATCGCACCGCGCACGACGCGGCGTTGCGCGATGTCACGGTGATCGATGCGCTTGGACAAGAGCTGCCCACCGCCTGGCTGCCGATGGATGCAGCACCGGCGGCTGCGGTACGCCATCAGCGCCTGCCCCTGTTTGCGCTGCCGGCAGGTGCCGCGCCGGCCAACGGCGACCTGCAGTTGATTGCCGAGCGCGACGCCAGTGGTGCGGTGCGCCGCCTGGAAGGTCGCTTTGCGACCGGGGCTGTCGCTGCGGGCCGTGGTGTGAGCTGGCTGATCGATGCCAGCGCGCTGCGCGATCGCCCGCGTGCGCTGGTGCTGGATTGGGAGGGCGACATGCCGGTGCAGGCCCAGGTGCGTGTGGAAGGCAGCGACGATCTGCGCGACTGGCGCGTGCTCGTCTCCAGCGCCACGGTCATGGCGCTGGACAATCAGGCGCAGCGACTGCAGCAGCGTCGTATCGCCCTGGACGATGGTGCGCGTTACTTGCGCCTGGTTACCGCATCGGGCGAGCTGCCGGCATTACGCGTGGTCGAGGCGGAGCTGGATGGCGTCGCCATGTCCACACCGCCGCAGTGGCTGGACTTGCCAGGCACCGCAAGAGATGCGGCGCTGGTGTATGCCTTGCCCGGTCGCTTTCCGATCAGCCAACTGGATGTCGGCGGCAGTCAGGCCGAGGCGGTCGAGTGGATCGTGGCAAGTCGCGATAGCGACGATGCGCCGTGGCTGCAACGTGCCGGCCCCTGGTTGGCGTATCGACTGGGCCAGGGCACGGCAGCCGCGTCGCCGCCGCAACTGCTGACTGCCCCCGTGCGCGATCGCCAATGGCGGTTGGTCGCCGCCCAGGGGCGCAGCACCGCCGTGCCGACGCTGCGCGTCGGGTACCAACCGGAGCGGTTGATGTTTCTCGCCCAGGGCCAGCCGCCATATGCGCTGGTCGCCGGCAGTGCGCGTGCGCAGCGCACCGACGCACCACTGGGCGCAATGCTGCAGGCACTGCGGCGCGAACGCGGCGCACGGTGGCAGCCGGCGCAGGCCCGCCTGGCTGCGCAGGCACAGCCGCTGGCGGGGGATGCCGCGTTGCAACCGGCTGCCGCGCCGCGCGACTGGAAGCGTTGGCTGCTGTGGGGTCTGTTGGTCGGTGGCGCCTTGCTGGTCGGCGGTTTCGCGGTGAGCCTGTTGCGTAGCGCATCGGCCAATCGCAACGGCTGATCGCGCCCGCTTCGCATGGCGGTTTGCCGCTGCGGCGCGAAGGTCGGACAATAGGCGTCCCCCGTGACCAAGGCAGCCGTATTGCCCGTCGTGTTCGACCAAGCATCCCGCGCCTTGCCAGCCGTCCTGGCGGCCTGGCGGCCTGGCGCGTGGTGGGTAACCGGCGCTGCGCGGTCCACATGCGGGCGCAACGAAGGCGCGATGGCGACCCACAGCCGGTTGCCGCTAAGGCAAAGCGCTCACAATGTTTGCACCGGCGCCTCTGCTGGGTGCGTCTGCATGTCCATTCCCATTCCCCCTCCCTAGACCGAACGAGCTGAGCCCATGTCCATTGTCCGCATGACCGACCTCGATCTCTCCGGCAAGCGCGTGCTGATCCGCCAGGATCTCAACGTGCCGATCGACAACGGCCAGATCACCTCCGAACAGCGCATCACCGCCTCGGTGCCCACCATCAAGCTGGCGCTGGAAAAAGGCGCGGCCGTGATGGTGACCTCGCACCTGGGCCGCCCCAAGGAAGGCAGCTGGACCGAAGAAGATTCGCTGGCGCCGGTGGCCACGCGCCTGGCCGCGTTGCTGGGCGTGGACGTGCCGCTGGTGCGCGACTGGGTCGACGGCGTGGACGTCGCGCCGGGCCAGGTGGTGCTGCTGGAAAACTGCCGCATGAATGTCGGCGAGGGCAAGGACGATGAAACGCTGGCGCGCAAGTATGCGGCGTTGTGCGACGTGTTCGTGATGGATGCCTTCGGCACCGCGCACCGTGCGCAGGCCTCCACGCATGGCGTGATCCGCTTCGCGCCGGTCGCCGCAGGCGGCCCGCTGTTGATGGCCGAACTCGACGCCCTGGCCAAGGCGCTGGACAACCCGGCCAAGCCCCTGCTGGCGATCGTCGCCGGCAGCAAGGTCTCGACCAAGTTGGAGTTGCTGTCCAACCTGGTCAACAAGGTCGACCAACTGATCGTCGGCGGCGGCATCGCCAACACCTTCATCGCCGCGGCCGGGCATGCCGTGGGCAAGTCGTTGAACGAGCCGGACTTGATCCCGACCGCCAACCAGATCGTGGCCGATGCCAAGGCGCGTGGCGCCGAGATTCCGCTGCCCACCGATGTGGTCGTTGCCAAGCAGTTCCTGCCCGATGCGCAGGCCAGCGTGAAGTCGCTGGACGCGGTCGACGCGGACGATCTGATCCTGGATATCGGCCCGCACACCGCGCAGCGCTACGCCGAGCTGATCGCCAGTGCCGGTACCGTGGTGTGGAACGGGCCGGTGGGCGTCTTCGAATTCGAGTCCTTCAGCCACGGCACCGAAACGCTGGCGCGCGCGATCGCCAGTTCCAAGGCGTTCTCGATCGCCGGCGGTGGCGACACCCTGGCCGCAGTGGACAAATACGACATCGCCCAGGACGTCACCTACATTTCCACGGGTGGCGGTGCGTTCCTGGAGTTTCTGGAAGGCAAGACCTTGCCGGCGGTGGCCGCACTCCAGGCCCGCGGTCAGTGAGTGCAGCCACGCTGTTTTTCGATCTGGACGGCACGCTGGTCGATTCGGAGCCAGGCATCGTTGCCAGCATCGTGCACGCCTTCGACGAACTCGGCCAGCCGCGTCCGTCGGCGCAGACCTTGCGCGCCTGGATCGGCCCGCCGTTGCGCGACAGCTTCACCGAGTGTTTTCCGGACGATCCGGAGTTGGTGCAGCGCGCGCTCGGGCTCTACCGCGCACGCTACGACGCGGTAGGCTGGACCGAACTCAGCGTGTTCGACGGCATCGGCGAGGTTGTCACCGGCCTGCAGCGCGCCGGTCATCGTCTGGCCGTGGTGACCTCGAAGAATGAGCGCTACGCGCGGCGCATCGTCGAGCATCTGCCCTTCGGCGCGTGCTTCGAAGAGGTGATCGGTGCCAGCGAAGACGGCGAACGTCGCTTCAAGCCGGATCTCATTGCCGAAGCGCTGCGCCGTTTGCAGATCGACAAGGCCGGCTGCGTGATGATCGGTGACCGGCGCATGGATATCGATGGCGCCAATCACCACGGCATCCACAGCATTGGCGTGTTGTGGGGCTTCGGCGACGAGGGCGAATTGCGCGCCGCCGGTGCCGGTGCGCTGGCACGCACGCCGGCTGAACTGGCGGCGTTGCTTCAGTGATGGGCAGTGCGCGTCGGCCGTTGCGTTCGCTTGGTCGCCGTGCCTGCAGTTGCGGTTCGAAGCGCGCAGAACACTCTTCACCGTCGCCGGGTTAGGGTGGCGACCGTTCGCATTGCTCATGGCAGCGCGGGCGCAGGCGTACGTACTGTCCCGCACTGTCTATAAGACATGCCGGAATCGGAGGAAGGCTATGCCGCAATGCCATCCTCGGTACCTGACGTGTGTGTTAAGTTTCGCGGCTTTTACAGGGAGGCCATCATGAAAGAACGTCAACGCCGCACCAAGATCCTCGCCACCCTCGGACCGGCAACGGATGCGCCCGGTGTGCTGGATACGCTGTTCAAGGCGGGCGTCAACGTGGTGCGCCTGAACTTCAGCCATGGCGACCCCTCCGGCCAGGCCAAGCGCGCCGCCGAAGTACGTGCCGCTGCGGCCCGCGTCGGTGCCGAGGTCGGCATCCTGGCCGACTTGCCGGGCCCGAAGATCCGTATCGAACGGTTTGCCGAAGGCAAGATCAAGCTGACCATGGGCGATCGCTTCGACCTGGTGGCCGATGCCAACGCGCCGGCTGGCGACCAGACGCAGGTTGGCGTCAGCTATCTGGGGCTGCCGCAGGACGTGACCGCCGGCGACGTGCTGCTGCTCGACGATGGCCTGATGCAGTTGCAGGTGACCGATGTGCAGGGCGAGCGCATCGTCACCAAGGTGTTGAACGATGGTGTGCTGTCCGACCGCAAGGGCCTCAACAAGCAGGGCGGTGGTCTGTCGCTGGGCGCGTTGACCGAGCGCGACAAGGAACTGATCGGCATCGTGGCCAAGATCGGCGTGGACTTCATTGCGGTGTCGTTCTGTCGCAATGCGCAGGACATGCACGACGCGCGTCAGATTGCCCAGCAGCACGGCTGCGATGCGCAACTGGTGTCCAAGATCGAGCGCACCGAGGCGATCGAAAACCTGGTCGAGATCGTCGAAGCCTCCGATGTGGTGATGGTGGCGCGTGGCGATCTGGGCGTTGAGATCGGTGACGCTGAATTGCCCGGCCTGCAGAAGAAGATCATTCGCGAATCGCTGGCGCAGAACAAGGTGGTGATCACTGCCACGCAGATGCTGCAGTCGATGGTCGAAAGCCCGATCCCCACCCGCGCCGAAGTGCTGGACGTGGCCAACGCGGTCATCGACGGTACCGATGCGGTGATGCTCTCGGCCGAGACCGCCGCCGGCGCCTATCCGGTGCGTGCGGTGGAAGCGATGGCGCGCATCTGCCTGGGGGCCGAACACCAGTTCGAATTCGACACCGATTTCGAAGCGGCGCAACGCAATCTGCAGCGCGCCGACCAGGCGATTGCGATGGCAACCATGTTCCTGTCCGAGCACATCGGCCTGGGCGGCGTGGTGGCGTTGACCGAATCCGGCGGCACGCCGCGCTTCCTGTCGCGCTTCCGCTCCAATATGCCGATCTACGCCTTCACCCGTCACGATGGCGCGCGCCGCCAGATGGCCATGATGCGTGGCGTGTTCCCGATCAGCTTCGATAGCCGCGGCCTGACCCCGCGCGAAGCCGCGCGTGCGGCGATCCGTCTGCTGGTGGAGAACGAGCGCATGGGGCCTGGCGACCGCGTGGTGTTCACCAGCGGTGAGCACATGGAAACTCACGGCGCCACCAATACGCTGCGTTTGCTGGAAGTGGGTGAAGACGGCCGCGCCACCGGGCTGGGCGAGCTCTAACGCTTGTGGACTGCATCCGGCGCATGACCTGAGCCGGAACAGAGGCGACACACGACGGCGGCCCCAGGGCCGCCGTCGTGCTGTGTGGCGACCTGGCCGCTGGACGCGCACCCGGTCGTGGCCGGATCGTTGGTCAACGGCCGGATCCGGCAGGTACCCGGTCCCCACCACATCGCACGCGCGCTGCCGCAACGGTGCTGGTCATGGCGGAACAAGACGCTGTCTACGATGTAACGTACGCCGCAGGCGCAGCGCTATTGCGACGGACGAAGCAGCGACGCGGCCAACCTTCAAAAATGCCGGCTGACTCACGCATGGCTCCATATCAACGCGCCAGCGCAGTCATTGCAGCCATGCATCACGGCACCGCAAGCGCCGCGCCGCGCACCATGCTCAGCTTTCCCGATTCCCGATTCCCGATTCCCGATTCCCGATTCCCGATTCCCGCTATGCGAGCATCACCACACATCCTGTCACGCAGATCACGTGTAATCGGTTGCAGGCATTCCGTGAAGGAATGTGTACGACTTTCGTCGCTATACTTTCGTTCTCCCCCGCAGCTGCCACAGGAACTACATGAGCATCGAACAGCTTGCCGAAACCGCCCAGGCGATGGTCGCCCCGGGTAAGGGCATCATCGCCATCGACGAATCGACCAGTACGATCGCCAAGCGTTTTGCCAGCGTCGGCATCGAGAACATCGAAGAGAACCGTCGCGCCTACCGCGAACTGTTGCTGACCACGCCCAAGCTGAGCGACTACATCTCCGGCGCCATCCTGTTCGACGAGACCATCCGTCAGAAGACCAAGGATGGCGTGCCGTTCGCCGAGTACATGACCGCCCACGGCATCATCCCGGGCATCAAGGTCGACAAGGGCGCGCAGCCGCTGGCCGGCATGCCGGGCGAACTGGTCACCGAAGGCCTGGACGGCCTGCGTGCACGGCTGGAGGAGTACTACACGCTGGGTGCGCGCTTCGCCAAGTGGCGTGCGGTCATCAACATCGGCGAAGACATTCCGTCCGGCACCTGCATCGAGGCCAACTCGCATGCGTTGGCGCGTTACGCAGCGCTGTGCCAGGAACAAGGCCTGGTGCCGATGGTCGAGCCGGAAGTGATCATGGACGGCAGCCACGACATCGAAACCTGCTACGAAGTCACCGAAGCCACGCTGCGCTCGCTGTTCGGCGCGCTGTATGAGCAGAACGTCGTGCTGGAAGGCACCATCCTGAAGGCGTCGATGGTCATCTCCGGCAAGAGCTGCGAAGAGCAGGCCAGCATCGAAGAGGTAGCCGAGTCCACCGTGATGTGCCTGAAGTCCACCGTGCCGGCGATCCTGCCGGGCATCGTGTTCCTGTCCGGCGGCCAGACCGACGAGCAGTCCACCGCCCACCTCAACGAAATGCACCAGCTCGGCAATCTGCCCTGGCCGTTGAGCTTCTCCTACGGCCGCGCCATGCAGCAGGCCGCGCTGAAGCTGTGGGCCAAGGACATGACCGGCAACTTCGCCAAGGCGCAGCAGGTCATCTACGAGCGCGCCAAGGAAAACGGCCTGGCCGCGCTGGGTAAGTGGAAGGGTTGATCGATTGATGGCGGCTGCAAGGCCGCCGCATCGATGAAACAAACACGCCGGCAGCGATGCCGGCGTTTTTTGTTTGCCGCATCCACAGGTGCGCTTTGATGCCGCGCGAAAAACGCAAAGGGCGCCTTTCGGCGCCCTTTGCTCCAATCGGAATCGCTCAATGGCTTGCGCAATCCAGCCGGGCGATGCGGCAGGCCGCCAACGTCAATCCGATCTCAGGCCGCCGCAGTTTCCTGGGTGGCCAGCGCCTGCTGGTAGGCCTTGTAGGTCGCCTCGTTGTAGGCCACCAAGACAATGTGCTTGGGCACCTTGTGCGAGCGCTGCCAATCGCGCGTTTCGGTCACGGCGATGCGCGCTGCCTGATACAGCGGATAGCCGTAGATGCCGCAGCTGATCGCCGGGAACGCGATCGAGTGCAGCATCATCTGTTCGGCGAGTTTCAGCGATTGCCAATAGCAGTTGGCCAGCTGTTCGGGTTCGTTGTGCTTGCCGTCGCGCCACACCGGGCCGACGGTATGAAAGACATGGCGGGCCTTCAAATTGAAACCGTCGGTGATGCGGATTTCGCCGGTGGGGCAACGCACGCCCGGGCGCACCTGCGGCAACGCTTCGCAGGCTTCCAGCAAGCGCGGGCCGGCGGCACGGTGGATGGCGCCATCGACGCCACCACCGCCGAGCAGTGATTCGTTGGCGGCGTTGACGATGACGTCAACGTCGAGTTCGGTGATGTCGCCTTGCCAGACTTCGATTCTCATAGCGCGATAATTATGCGAATTGCATGATGGGCGCGTGATGGGGAGCACGCTGCGGAATCCGCACGCTATCGGCCATTCATCTCATCTGCTGCGACTGTCCGACGGGGTGGAATGTATGCCGCCCCGCGACACCTTGTCGCTGCCTCGGGGCGATCGGCAACAACCTTCGCCACGCATGAGGCGATGCATGTCGGGTCTACAACCAGCGGCGGACACGCGCGCAGTAATCGTTGTAGTGGCGGCCGAATTCGGCGCGCAGCCGCGCCTCTTCGAACGGAATGACATAGCGCTGCAGCGCAAGCCACGGCAGCGGCACCAACACAACCGCCCACAGCAAGCCGAGTTGCAGGCACAGGCCGACGTAGCTCAGCACCAAGGCCAGGTACATCGGGTTGCGGGTGACGCGATACGGGCCGTCCAGCACCAGGCGCGAGGGATGGCCGCTGGGCATGATGGTGGTGCGCCGACGCGCAAACAGCACGAAGCAGCTCACCGCCAACGCCAGGCCGAGACAGGCGATGCCGCCGCCAGCCAATTCGATCCAGGCCAGCGGCGCGGGAGGAGGGAGAGGCAGGTCCAGCGCCTCTTGCAACCATGCGCCCAGCCCCAGGGCGAGCGCAAAGTGGACCGGGGAGGTCATTTTTACCAGCCATGGCGCCCGTGCGGCACGGGTCTCGCTGTGTCCATACGGCTGGTTGCTCACACATCTCTCCCTACATTACGGCCGCCATCCTAACGTTTCCTTGACATGGACGGGAGTGCGGGCGTCCCGACATCCGGAAAACGGGGCGGATGCTGCGCCCAGCGCGAGGCGTGCCGGGCACGTGTCACGCCTGGTCTCGGCAATGACGCGTGCGCTTTCACCTCGGGGCGGTCACGGATCGTGGGCACAACGCGGCGTCTTTCGGCGCAAGTGCGCTGTTCGGCCGGTGCCAAAAAAAAGCCGCGCATTGCGCGGCTTCGGGCCCGGTCATCGACTGCGCCCGATCACGGCAGTCCGGCCAGCCAGTCGTCGTCGGAGCCTTCATTGATGTCGGCGAACAGCGGGGTGGAGAAATAGCGCTCGCCGGTGTCGGGCAGCATCGCCAGGATGACGGCGCCCGGTGCGGCGCCTTCGGCCACGCGCAGCGCGGTGGCGACGGTGGCACCGCCGGAGATGCCGGTGAAGATGCCTTCTTCGGCGGCCAGGCGCCGCGCGACGGTGATCGCGTCGGTGTCTTCCACGCTCAGGACCTGGTGGGCGGCCTCGCGGTTGAGCACCTCGGGCACGAAGTCCGGCGTCCAGCCCTGGATCTTGTGCGGCTTCCAGTCCTGGCCTTGCAGCAGGGCGGCGCCAGCCGGCTCCGAGGCGGTGATGCGCACTTCCGGTCGCGCAACGCGCAGGACCTCGCCCACGCCGGTGAGGGTGCCGCCGGTGCCCCAGCCGGTGACGAAATGGTCCAGCCGGTGGCCGGCGAAGTCACGCAGGATTTCGGCAGCGGTGGTGTTGCGGTGGTAGGCCGGGTTGGCCGGATTGGCGAACTGGCTGGCCAGGAACCAGCCGTGCTGTTCGGCCAGTTCCTTGGCTTTGCGCACCATGCCGCTGCCGCGCTCTGCAGCCGGGGTCAGGATGACCTTGGCGCCATAGGCACGCATCAGCTTGCGGCGTTCGATCGAGAAGGTTTCCACCATGGTGGCGACGAATTTGTAGCCGCGCGCTGCGGCCACCATCGCCAGTGCCACGCCGGTGTTGCCGGAGGTGGCCTCGACGATGGTGTCGCCGGGCTTGAGCAGGCCGCGTTGTTCGGCGTCGAGGATGATCGCCAGCGCCAGCCGGTCCTTGACCGAGCCGCCGGGATTGAACGATTCGACCTTGACGTACAAGGTCACGTTGTCCGGGGCGAGGCGTTGGAGCTTGACCACCGGGGTGCGGCCGATGGTGTCGAGAATGTTGTCGTACAGGGCCATGGAGTCTCCGTCGGGATCAGGCTGCGTGGGCCAGTGTGGGCGTGTGGGGCGTTGCGCCGGGTGAGTGCGGCGGCGAGGCGCTCAGCGGCGCGCTGCCGAACCAGTGCAGCGTCTGCGCCAGCGTCGCCACCTCGCCCAGGATCAGCAGCGCCGGGGCGGCCACGGCATGCTGCCGGGCGCTGGCGGCCAGGCCGGCGAGCGTACCGGTGATTACGCGTTGCTGCGGGCGCGAGCCGTTTTCGACCAGCGCAAACGGGGTGGAGGCTGCGCGCCCGGCCTGCAGCAGGCGCTGCTGGATGGTGTCCAGGCCGGCCACGCCCATGTAGAAGGCCAGCGTCTGCCGCTCCTGGCCGAGCGCCTGCCAGTCCAGCGTGTCCAGCGAATCCTTGCAGTGCGCGGTGATCAGGCGCAGCGATTGCGCGTGGTCGCGGTGGGTGAGCGGGATGCCGGCATACGCAGCGCAGGCGATGGCTGCGGTGATGCCGGGAATCACCTGAAAGCCGATACCGTGCGCGCGCAGGAATTCCAGCTCTTCGCCGCCGCGGCCGAACACGAACGGGTCGCCGCCCTTCAGCCGCACCACGCGGCGACCGGCGCGGGCGTGGTCCAGCATCAGGGCGTGGATCTGTTCCTGCCGGGTGCTATGGCCTTGCGCCGACTTGCCCACCTCGATGAGGTGCGCGCCGTGCCGAGCCAGGCGCAGGATCTGCGGGCTGACCAGGCGGTCGTGCAGCACCACCTCGGCCTGACGCAGTGCGCGCAGCGCATGCCGGGTGAGCAGGCCGGGATCGCCGGGGCCGGCGCCGACCAGGCTCACGTTGCCGGGCGCCAGCGTGCCGATCGGGCTGCGCGGTGCGGGGGAGCGCGCAGGAGCCGTTGCCGACGCCGCAGGCGTCGCGGCGTGGGTCAGCAGCCGGTGGGCGCTGGCCGCATGGCGCAGGGCGTCGTTGAGCGCTTCCGATTCGCTGGCGGCAATAGTGAGCCACAGCGGTTGGTCGGGTTGCGCCAGCCATGCCGGGTCGAACCGACCGGCCAACCAGCGCAGCTGCCCGGCCTGCGCCCAGTGCCGCAGCTGCGCCGTGAGCTCGGGCGCGCCCACCAGCGGCAGCGCACCGGCCTGCAGCAGCTGGGCAGTGGCGCGTTCGGCATCGGCACCGCCGCCGACCACCAGGACGGCACGGCCACGCAGGTCGGCAAGCAGCGGGAACGCAGGAGTCACGGTTCGGCAGCATCCTTGAGGAAGGGCCAGACCGTAACGCCGGCTTATAGCCGTCGGAAATGACTTCATCCATCCTAAAAATAGCGTTCGGTTATAAGCTGGCCCGCAGAACTCCTCTACAGTCGAAGTCCTTGTAGCGCCTCGCGCTTTTTTGGATATAAGCCATGACGCTGACCCAACTTCGCTATCTGGTGGCCATTGCCGATGCCGAGCTGAACATCACCCTGGCCGCCGCGCGGGTGCACGCGACCCAGCCCGGCCTGTCCAAGCAGCTCAAGCAGCTGGAGGACGAACTGGGCTTTCTGCTGTTCGTGCGCAAGGGACGTAGCCTGGACGCAGTGACGCCGGCCGGTGTGGAAGTGATCGAGCGCGCGCGCGCGGTGCTGTCGGAGGCCAACAACATCCGCACCTATGCGGCCAACCAGCGCCGCGAAAGCCAGGGCCAGCTGACCCTGACCACCACCCATACCCAGGCGCGCTTCGTGCTGCCGCCGGCGGTGGCGCAGATCAAGAATGCCTACCCGCAAGTGAGCGTGCATCTGCAGCAGGCCGCCGAAAGTGCGGCCCTGGATCTGCTGAGCCAGGGCGATGCGGACATCGCGGTGGTCAGCACCGCCGGTGGCGAGCCGAGCGCCGGCATCGCAGTGCCGCTGTACCGCTGGCGGCGGCTGGTGGTGGTGCCGCGGGGGCATGCACTGGATCACCCGCGCACGGCACCGGACATGCAGGCGCTGGCCGAGCATCCGCTGATCAGCTACGAATCCTCCACTCGGCCGGGCTCTTCGCTGCAGCGCGCGTTTGCGCAGGTGGGGCTGGAGCCGAGTATCGCGCTGACCGCGCTGGATGCCGACCTGATCAAGACCTATGTGCGCGCAGGGCTTGGCGTGGGATTGGTCGCGGAAATGGCGGTCAATGCCTTCGACGAGGACCTGCGCGCCTGGCCGGCGCCGGCGCCGATCGCCGAGTGCATCGCCTGGGCGGTGCTGCCGCGCGACCGCGTGCTGCGCGACTACGCGCTGGACCTGGTGCATGTGCTCGCGCCGCAAATCGACAAGCGCGACCTACGCCGCGTGCTGGACGGCAATCAGGCGCCCAACTGGCCGTTGCCGCCGACCTGGGAATCGTTGACCCAGACCATCACCAGTTGAGCGGCACGATGACCGAGCCCTTGCGCCCCGCACTGAGCAGGCTGTGGTCGCCCGAGCCGGACGGCGGCATGTCGCTGCAGCTGTCGGCCAGCATCGCCGGCCGCGAACATGAGGTGCTGACGGTGCTGGCCGACCCGCGCGACGAAGCGTTATGGGTGGCGGTGCAGGCGGGCAGCACGCGCGTGCAGATCCCGCTGGAAGTGCTGCGCAAGGCGCTGGACGTTGCGGCCGAGGATGTGCATTCGGCCGAGTGGTTCGCGCGCCAGGATGCGGATGCGTCCGACGTCTGAGGCCGGGATATGGGCGGCTAGCACAGCCCACCGGGCAGTGGTCAGGCGATGTGGACGGCGCACGGGAGCCGGAGTGGACGTGCGTGCATGCCCCTTCCAAACGGTGGCGGCTTGGCCGTGTGATCGGTGCGTTCGCGACGACCTCGGTGCTGCACTGCAGCGCAATCGCCGCAAAAAAATATCCGCAGGATCAACGGGATGCGTGTCTGCCCGGCAGCCCTGCCATGCGTGCTGTGGGTGATTTTCCCTACCCGTGTCAGGGCGATGCAGTCGGCGTCGACCGGGCGCATCAAGTTGCGCGCTGCGTTGTCGAAAACCCTTATAGCAACCATGACGCGACACTCTCGAACGTCTAGGGGTGGACGGCGCAGAGCTGGCGATGCAGGTGATCGCATTGCCGGTGTGTTTCGCGGTGTCGTCGAAGGGTTGCTAGCGCTGTCGCATCACTGTTGCGCGAGGCTGTGCACAGAGCGGCTGGCGCATCCGGGTCCCTGGGGAGAGGCCTGGCGTGCTTGGCGGCGGACCCGGGTCGGGAGCCCGGGTCCGCCTTTTTTATTTCCGCAGCGAGCATCGGTTGAAGATGGAACAGCGCCAAGTCCTGCCCATGCACGGCAGGCAGTGCGCGATCGGAGCCGGTGCTGGATTCTGACACCTGCGGCGAGTTGCCGGGTCTGAGCGGTCGCCACCGAGGCGCGACTTGGCGTGGCGCGGGCAGCTGCAACGTCGGGCCGACGGGATGGAGGGTTCGCGCGTTGAGGTCTGGCCACAGACCGGTGCCCCACTAGGTGAGACCCAGGCGTTTGCCGCGCAGCCCGAATACGCAGCGGGCCACACATTTTTAGGCCAACGGAATCCGCACCGAAAAACAGGTCCCGCCCTGCGGCCGCGGCCGGACGTCCACTTCACAGCCCAACGTCTCGGCAGTGCGATGCACGATCCACAGGCCGATGCCCAAACCGTCGCTGCGCGGGTCGGCCTGGCGAAACGCCTGGAAGACCTGCTCGGGTTGGTCCATGTTCAAGCCGATGCCGCTGTCGATGATCTCCACTTCCGCAAAACCGGGGCGGCGGCGGGTGCCGACCAGCACGCGGCCACGCTCGGTGTACTTGATGGCATTGCCGACCAGGTTGCCGATCAAGGTGGTCAGCAGTGTGGGGTGGCTGCGCACGCGCAGCGAGGTGTGCACATAGCGAAGGGCCAGGTACTTGTCGATGGCCGGTTGACGCCACACGCCGAGGATCGAATGCAGCACGTCTTCCAGCTGCAGTGGCTGCAGGTCCGGCATGGCGGCCTTGCTCGCGGCCGCCAGCGTGGCCAGCTCGTCCAGGCTGCGGCCCACCAGGCTGATCGCATCGCGCGCGGTGACCAGGTTGGGAACGGCGTCGACGTCGGCGTGCCGGCGCATCTTGTCGATGGCGTAGGCGGCAGTGCGCAATGGGGTCTTCAGATCGTGCCCGGCGATGGCCATCAGGCGGCTGCGGTAGCGATCGGATTCCTCGGCGATTGCCAGTGCGCGGCGCAATTCCAGCTGCGCCATGGTCTGGCGTGCCAATGCGCGCAGGGCTTCCACCTGCTCCTCGGTGAGTTGGCGCGGCTGCCGGTCGAGCACGCACACCGTGCCTAGCGGCAGGCCGTCGGGTGTCTTCAACAAGGCACCTGCATAGAAATGCAGCGGCGCCTCGCCGGTGACCAGCGGGTTGCGCGCGAAGCGGATGTCATGGCGCGTGTCGGGCACCACCAGCACATCGTTCTCGAGCAGCGCATGCGCGCACATCGACTTGAACAGCGGGGTTTCGCGCTCGCCCATCCCGAGCTCACTCTTGAACCACTGGCGGTCCGCATCGACCAGGCTGATCAGTGCGATCGGCGTCTGGCAAATGATCGAGGCAAGCCGGGTGATGTCATCGAAGGCCGCTTCGCGCGGGGTGTCGAGAATGCCGTAGCTGCGCAGCGCCTGCAGACGCAATGCTTCGCTGGGGGGCTTGGGTGCGCAGGGAAGCGGTTCGGCCGCTCGATCGGACAGGACGGTACTCATGCGCGCGGCTACAGGGTGGAAGCGGCAAGCATAGGGCATGCCAAGGCCGATCGTGTGCTTGCGGTCACAGAGGCGGGACGAAAGTGTGACTGCCGACCAGGACGGCGGCGCGTGGACGGGGCCGGCATGCGGTAAACGGGCCTGGGGCTGAAGCGGCAGGCCCATCCGGTTCTGGCGCGCCGGCTCCGGCGCATGCTTGGGCGCGGGTCATCCGGGGATGACCGGGACAGCCAGGTGCGACATGCGGTCGCGCATCGGCCGCGACCATCGCCCCGGCCTGCGTGGCGGCTTACACTTCGAGGCATGCTGCGCTTGTCCCGTCGCCACCGGTTGTTGCCCCTGCTTGCCTGTCTGGCGGTGGTGCTGATGCTGGTCGCTCCGCTGATCAGCCGCTGGAGCCAGGCGCAGCCGATCGAGCCGATGTGCATGGGTGCTGCGGCACTGTCTGCAGAGCGCGCGCTGCATGCCGGTCATCGAACCCAGCCGCCCGGTCTGGCTGCGGACGCGCACTCCGGCGCCGTAGTGAACATGCCGCACGCCGGCACCCATGATGCAGCGACGCATGGCGAAGCCTGCGATTACTGCGTCCTGGCCGCACGCTTGCTGCCATTGCTCATCGTGGCGTTGCTGTGCCTGCTGCAACTGCGGCCGACGCCGGCTCCGGTGTTTACCCAGGCAAGCGCACGCTCGGTCTTTCGATGGGCCGCACTCGGCGCACGTGGACCACCATTGGGCGCATAAGGTGGCCCCTGTGCGGGCGTCCACGCAGCAAGGCCCCGTGCGCGCCTGAGGTTGTCGGCGCCCTGCCGGGCAGTGCGGGCGACTCGCTTCTTATCGAGTGATGCCGATGTGCGCCGCGATGGTGGCAGCGCACGGCTGTGCGGCCGTGCAGTCACGGCGAAGGGTTGGTCATGCGTTTGCGGTTGTTGAAAACGATGTGGTATGCGCCGTCGTTGGCGCTGGTGTGGGGGCCTGCATGCGATGTGCAGGCGCAAGACGCCGCACTCACGCTGGGCAAGGTGCAGGTGAGCGAACATGCGCAGCGCAGCCCGAGCACGGCACGCGTGCTGAGCTCGGTGGATGTGATCGGCGGCGAGCTGCTGCACGATCAACATGTGGACTACAGCTGGGAACTGCTGATGCGCGCGCCCGGGGTGCAGGTCACCCAGTTCCGCATGGGCACCGATGCGGGGCGCTTTTCGTTCCGCGGATTCAATGGCGAGGGGCGCATCAATGCGGTGAAGCTGCTGATCGACGGCATCCCCAGCAACGATAACGCCGGCGCCATGCCGTACCTGGACGCGGTGTTCCCGCAGGACATCAGCGCCATCGAGATCGTGCGCGGCACCAACGACGCGCGCTATGGCCTGAATGCCATTGCCGGCAGCGTGGACGTGCTCACCCGTACCGGCGGCAACGACGGCCGCTTGAGCGTGACGGCCGGCAGCTTCGATGCGCGCGAGGTGCAACTGAGCAAAGGTTTCGAACAGGGCGCCTGGAGCCAGAACTACGTGCTGGCCTGGCGCGACTCGGACGGGTATCGCGATCATGCCGACGCACGCAAGCGCAGCGTGGCGGGCAAGTGGTTCTACACCGACCCGGACGGCGCATTCCGCGCGGGGCTCACCACGCGGTACTACGACAACCATGCCTTGGAAGCCGGCTATCTGGATGCCGCCACCGCGCGTGCGGCGCCGCGCAGTTCGCCGGACTATGCGCAGAACGACCGAAGCGAGCGTCGTCTGCGCCAGACTGCGTTGCATGCGGACGGTGCGCTCGGTGAGCAGGCGCAATGGAGCGCCAAGGCCTACCAGAACGACTACCGCAACCAACGCTGGGTGCGGTTTTCTGCGGCCGGGCTGCAGCAGGAACGCGATACCGACGAAACCCATCGCGGGCTGCTGCTGCGTAGCAACTGGCAGCCGGACTGGGGTGCGCTGCAGGCCAACCTGGAAGCCGGGGTGGATGCGCAGTGGCAGGCCAACCAATCGCAGCGGTATCGCACGGTGGCCCGTGTGCGCGGGGCACAGCTGCGCGATTGGGACTACGACCTGCGCACGCGTGGCGCGTATGTGCAGGCGGTGCTGACCCCCATTGCGCGCCTGCAGCTGGTGCCGGGGTATCGCATCGATCGTGTCGATGGACAGCTGCACGACGTGCTGGCCGGCAGCATTGCGCCGGTCTACGACTACGGCACCATCAAGCAACCCAAGTTCAGTGCGAGCTACCGCGTGGGCGAGCAGAGCAGCGTGTATGCGAACTGGGGGCGCACCTTCCAGATCGGCAGCGGCGATGGCGCCTACCGTCGCCAGCCCGGCAACCTCGGGCCCTCGATCAACGACGGTTGGGAGACCGGCTTCAAGTTCGCGCCGTCGTCCCTGCTGGATGGGCGCCTGGCGTATTGGGAGCAGCGCGCATCCGGGGAGGTGGCGACCGTTCTCGGCGTCAATGGCGTGGTCGGCATCGGCGATGTGGCCAATGTCGGCCGTACGCTGCGGCGCGGCTGGGATGCGCAGCTCAACCTGCAGCCGGCCGAGCATTGGCGTGCATGGGTTTCGTATTCGCGGCAGAAGGCCAGCATCGTCACGCCCGATCCGAGCGCCCCGGCCACGCGCGGCAAGGAGATCGAAAACGTGCCGCACTGGTTGGCCACCGCCGGGCTGGAGTGGCAGGTCAGTTCGTCGGTGCAGGTGAGCGCCTGGGGCAACGCACAAGGCGATTACTACCTGGAACGCACCAACACGTTGGGCCGCACCGGTGGCTACGCCTTGCTCAACCTGGGCGCGCGCTGGGCGGTGGACGCGCGCAATGCGCTCAGCCTGCAGCTACGCAATGTCACCGATCGCGCGTATGTGTACGCCTGGTACGACAGCAGCAGCTCCGGTTACTCGCCCGGCGATGGGCGTGCGTTGTCGGTGTCGTGGGATTGGAGCTTCTGATGCATGCAACGATTGACCACGGTGGCGTGGACGAGTCGCGCCAAGCCAGCCGCTGGCGCTTCTATCGCGCGGTGTGGCGTTGGCATTTTTATGCCGGGCTGCTTGTGCTGCCTTTCATCATCTGGCTGGCGGTGACCGGGGCTGCGTTCCTGTACCAGGACGCCATCGACCGCAGCGTGCACCACGGGTTGAAGGTGGTGCCGGTAGGCGATGCGCGCCTGCCCGCGCAGCAGTTGGTTGCCGCTGCACAAGGGCGCTATGGCGGCCGCTTGTTCGTGTACACCACGCCCAAACGCGCCGATGCGAGCGCGGAGATCGGGTTGGTGGATGCGCACGGCGTGCGGCAGGTGGTGTATGTCGATCCGTACAGTGCACGGGTGTTGGGCGCCTTGCCCGAGCACGGCACGCTCAGCTGGACCATCCGCCGGCTGCATAGTCTTGCGCTGGTGGGGCCATATGCCCGCGGCCTGATCGAAATGGCCGGCGGATGGGCCATCGTGCTGGTGCTCACGGGCGTGTATCTGTGGTGGCCGCGCGGGCGACGCGGCGGCGTGATCAGCGTGCGCGGCAAGTCGACACAGCGGCTGTTCTGGCGCGACCTGCACGCAGTGACCGGTGCCGGGGTTGGTGCGATCCTGCTGTTCCTGGCGCTGACCGGCATGCCGTGGTCGTGGCTGTGGGGTGCGCAGGTCAATCGCTGGGTCAATGGGCATGATTTCGGCTATCCCGCCGGGCTGCGCGTGCAGCAGCCGATGTCGCAGCAGCGCTTGACCGACAGCGGCGAGCCGGCATGGTCGTTGCGGCAGGCGCGCCTGCCGGAATCTGTGGTGCCTGCACAGCCAACTGGCGCGGTGGATGAGCACGCGCATGGCGAGCACGCACGTGCGTT
This sequence comes from Xanthomonas euvesicatoria, assembly GCF_013112235.1. Classification (NCBI taxonomy): domain Bacteria; kingdom Pseudomonadati; phylum Pseudomonadota; class Gammaproteobacteria; order Lysobacterales; family Lysobacteraceae; genus Xanthomonas; species Xanthomonas euvesicatoria. The sequence continues at coordinate 4,819,123 of NZ_JABFFS010000001.1, read as the reverse complement.
GCAGGTGGGCGACGAGCATCCCGAGCGTTCCCGGCAGGGAGCGCTCCCGACAAGCGCAGCGCATGCAGGCCATGAAGAACACGCAGGGCACTTGGCCCAGGCGGAGCACGCGGCCCACCACGCGCATTCGGCAGACAACGCGCATGCCGATCACGGCGATTCCGCTGGATTCGCTGCGCCAGGACGCGGCGCGATCGGTCTGGATGCAGCGATGGCGCGTTTCGAGGCCCGCGGCATCCAGCCGGGATATAGCGTGGCGCCGCCGCGTGGTGCGACCGGGGTCTATACCGCGTCGGTGTACCCGGCCGATCTGCAGCGGCAGCGCGTGATCCACCTGGATCAATACAGCGGTGCGGTGCTGCTGGACATGCGTTACCGCGACTACGGGCCGCTGGCCAAGCTGCTGGAATGGGGCATCAACGTGCACCTGGGGCAGCAATACGGCACTGCCAACCAGTTGATCCTGTTGTTCGCCTGCATCGCCATTGTGCTGTTGTGCGTCAGCGCGGCGGTGATGTGGTGGAAGCGCCGCCCCAGCGGGGGCCTGGGTGTACCGCCGTTGCCGGCCGACCCGCGCACGCTACGCGGCTTGATGGTGCTGCTGGTGCTGTGCGGGCTGATCTTTCCGCTGGTCGGCCTGTCGTTGTTGCTGATGTGGGCGTTCGATCGTTACTGGATGCGGCGCACGCACGCCGGTGCCTCGGCGCGGTGACGGGCGCGTCGGTGCATGAGCACAGCGCGCAGTGCACCGCCGCTGCATCCTGGATGCAGCCTGCCCATGCAACTGCAGCACATGCTGGTCAAGCGTCACCTGCACAAGTGCACGTGACCGCTGCCGCTAGATATCTTCGTGGATGCCGCACTCGCGTTTCAGGCCGAAGAAACGCGTGTCTTCCTCGCGCATGCCAGGCTCCCAGCGACGTGTGGTGTGGAAATCGCCGATGGACACGTAGCCTTGTTCCCAGAGCGGGTGATACGGCAGATCGTGTGCTTGCAGGTATTGCCACACATCGCGATCGGTCCAGTCGGCGATCGGGCTGATCTTGTAGCGCTCGCCGCGCTTCTGCACGATCGGCGTCTGCGCGCGGCCGCCGGACTGGCTGCGGCGCAGGCCGGTAAACCAGGTGCCTACCTCGAGTTCGTCCAGGGCGCGCCGCATCGGTTCGACCTTGCGCAGGTTGTTGTATTGGTCGATGCCGACCATGCCCTGTTCCCACAGGCGGCCGTGGCGCGCTTCCATCCAGGCGCGGCTGACCAGCGGGCGATATACCTTGAGGTTGAGCTTGAGTCGCTCGGTCAGGGCATCGGCGAAGCGGTAGGTTTCCGGAAACAGATATCCGGTGTCGATCAGGATCACCGGAATGTCGGGGCGTTGCTGACTGAGCAGATGCAAGGTGACGGCCGATTGCGCGCCGAAGCTGGACGACAAGGCCGCGTTCTGCGGGCCATGCTGCAGCGCCCAGGCCACGCGTTGGTCGGCGTGCAGCCCTTCCAGCTGCGCATTGAGCGCGTCCAGATCGTCGAACGCGGAAGAGGTAATCGATGCAGCAGGCAGCGCGGTCATGCGAGCAATTCCAGGTCGAGGCGACGGTGCGTGGGGTAGGGTGGCAACGCGATCACGCCGGCGCGATGCAGGAAATCGCCGAAGCCTTCATCGTTGGCGTGGTCGCCTTCGGAGGCATAGCGCGCCAGCAGCGGTTGCAATGCGGCCAGGATCTCCGGCTCGGTGATGTTTTCGCGATACAGCGTATTGAGGCGTTGGCCGCGGCGGTCGCCACCCAGCATCAGGTTGTAGCGCCCGGGGGCCTTGCCGACCAGCGCCATTTCGGCCAAATACGGGCGCGAGCAGCCGTTCGGGCAGCCGGACACGCGCAGCACGATCGGCGTGTCGGCCAGTCCGTGTTGTTGCAGCAGCGGCTGCAGCGCGGCGCTGAAATCGGGCAGGTAGCGTTCGGCCTCGGCCATCGCCAGGCCGCAGGTGGGCAGCGCCACGCAGGCCATTGCGCCGCGCGCCAGGGCGGTGGCGGCGCGGTTGCCGGCATCCAGCGCGTACTGCGCCACCAGCGCGTCGACGCGTGCGCGCTCGCTGGCCGGTACGCCGGCGATCACCAGGTTCTGGTTGGGCGTCATGCGGAATTCGCCGACGTTCAACTGCGCGATTGCGCGCAACCCGCTCAGATGCGCAGCGGTGTCGGTGTCGGCAATGCGGCCGGCCGGCAAGGAGAGGGTCAGGTGCCATCGCCCGTCTTCGCCTTCGACCCAGCCATAGCGGTCGCCGTTGTGGTCGAACGCGAACGGCTGCGCCGGTTGCAATGCGAAGCCGGCGCGGCGCGCGATTTCGGCCACGATGGTGTCCAGGCCGTGGTCGTCGATGGTGTATTTGAAGCGTGCGCGCTTGCGCACCGCCCGGTTGCCGAAGTCGCGCTGCGTGGTGACCACGGCCGTGGCGATATCGAGCAACTGGTCGCGGGTGACGAAGCCGATCACGTTGGCGACCCGCGGCCAGGTCTCGGCATCGCCGTGCGAGGCGCCCATGCCGCCACCGATGCTGACGTTGTAGCCCAGCAATTGCCCATCGCGCAGGATGGCGATGAAGCCCAGATCGTTGGCGAAGACGTCCACATCGTTGAGCGGCGGTGCGGCGAAACCGATCTTGAACTTGCGTGGCAGATACCGCTCGCCATAGATCGGCTCCTCCTCGCTGCCGGAGCCGGACACGCGCTCTTCGTCCAGCCAGATTTCGTAGTACGCCCGCGTGTTGGGCAGCAGGTGCTCGGACACGCGCGCCGCATCGGCATACAGCGTGGCATGCGCCTGCGACAGCAGTGGATTTGCGGCCACCTGCACGTTGCGATTCACATCGCCGCAGGCGGCCAGCGTATCGATCAAGGTGGCATTGATGGCCTGCATGGTGGCCTTCAATTCGCGCTTGATCACGCCATGGAACTGGAAGGCCTGGCGCGTGGTGACGCGCAGCGAATGATTGGCATAACGGGTGGCGATGCCATCCAGTGCCAGCCACTGCGTGGGCGTGATCACTCCGCCCGGCGTGCGCGTGCGGATCATGAACTGGTACGCCGGCTCCAGCTTCTGCCGCCGCCGCTCATCGCGGATGTCGCGGTCGTCCTGCTGGTAGCTGCCGTGGTACTTGATCAGCGTCTGATCGTCCTCACGCAACGCCCCGGTCACCGCATCGGCCAGGCTCTGCTGCAACGATCCACGCAGACGGCGGCTTTCGGATTTGATGTCTTCGACGGAGTGGCTCATGGGAATCGGGAATGGGGAGTGGGGAATCGTGAAATGCGGCGCAGTTGGTCGGAACACCTCGGACATGGGCTGTTCCCATTCCCGATTCTCCACTCCCGATTCCCGGCACTAATACACATCCCGCGCATAGCGCCCCTCCACCTGCAATTGGGTGAGATACGCGGCGGCGGTCTCGGCATCCAGGGCGCCGTGAGTGGCGACGATGTCGAGCAGGGCGGCGTGCACGTCCTTGCCCATGCGGGTGGCGCCGCACACATACACGTGCGCGCCGCCTTGCAGCCAGGCATGGACCTCGGCGCCACGCGCGCGCAGGCGGTGTTGCACGTAGAGCTTTTCGGCCTGGTCGCGCGAGAACGCCAGGTCCAGCGCGTGCAACTCGCCGCGTTGCAGGGCCAGCTGCCATTCGGCCTGGTACAGGAAATCGGTATTGAAATGCTGGGCGCCGAAGAACAACCAGTTACGGCCCTTGGCGCCGGTTTCCGCACGCTCCTGCACGAAGCCGCGGAACGGTGCCACGCCGGTGCCCGGGCCGATCATCAGGATGTCGCGATCGGTATCGGCCGGCACGCGGAAGCGGTGGTTGGGTTCGATGTACACCGGCGCAGTGTCGCCTTCGGCAAGCGCGGCCAGAAAGCCGCTGGCCGAACCCAGATGCGCATGCCCATGCGCCTGGTAGGCGACCTCGTCCACCGCCAGATGCACCTCATCGCCCACGCGCTTGCGGCTGGAGGCGATGGAATACAGCCGCGGGGTGAGCGGACGCAGCGCGGCGAGCAGGCCGGCGTGGTCCCAATCCGCCGGCCAGCGGCGCAGCACGTCGATCACCTGATGATCGGCGAGCAGCGACGCCAGGCCGGCAGTCTGGGTGGGGGCGAGCAGCGCTTGCAGTTCTTGCGCGCCTGCGCGCTCGGCATGTGCGGTGAGAAACGGCCGCGACAGCTTGGTCAGTTCGCGCTGGGTGGCGAGCCATGCATGCACTGCCAGTGTCTGCTCGCCGACGGTGACGACGGCGTTGCCGTCCAACCGCAATGTCTGCAGCACCGCATCGACCAACGCAGGCGGATTGCGGTGGCGGATGCCCAGCGCATCGCCCGGCTCATAGCTCAGGCCACTGCCTTCCAACGAAAATTCCAGATGCCGCACGCGCTTGCCGGGGACCGCGTAGACGCGAAATCCCGGGCCCTTGAAATCGCGTCCGCTGATGATCTGATTGGACAACAGCTCGGCGGCGAACGGCTGCTGCTGCGACCACACCGGCGTGGCCGGGGTGCTGCGCAGTGGCGTGACCGTGGCCGAGTGCAGGCCGCCCTTGAGTTGCTCGCGCGCATGCGTGAGCGCCTGCGCGCGCCACGGCACGGCGACGCTGTCGATGTCCAGATCGGCTTCGCCGCGCGGCTGCACGCGGCGGCCGCCCAGTTCGGCCAGGCGCTCGTCGATGCGTCGGGCGATACCGCAAAAATCGGCATAACTGGAATCGCCCAGCCCCAGCACTGCGTACTTGAGCTCGGGCAGCTTGGGCGCGCGACGGCTGGTCAGGAATTCCACCAGGCCGATCGCATCGTCTGGCGGGTCACCTTCGCCCTGGGTGCTGATCACCACATACAACAGCCGCTCACTGGCCAGCTCGCGGGTGGGGTAGGCGTCGGCGCGCAACAGGCGCACGCTCAGACCTGCGGCTTCGGCCTCGGCGGCCAGGTGCTCTGCCTGGCGACGCGCGTTGCCGGTCTGGCTGCCGTACACCACGGTCAGGCGCTGGCCGTCCAGGGCGATTGCCTGTGCTTGTCCGCCCGGCAACACGGCCAGCGCGCGCGGCGGATGGCCCTGCGCCAGCCCGGCGGTGTAACCGGACAGCCACCACAGCGATGCGGTATCCAGGCCGTCGACCAACCGGTCCAGCAGCGCCTTGCGCTCGTCGGGCAAGGGGCTGGGCGGTAGCGCGGAACTGGCGGCGGTCATTCGGATCCGGGGGATTTGATGAGAGGGACGATGTTAGGGAAGCGTTGCGCCCACCAGAAAGGAATTGCCGTTATCGCGTTATGCCGGGCGCTTATTTCGCGCAGTCATCGGGGCGGCACACACTGCAGCGCCTTGCCCTACCATCGGCTGGTCTGCCCGCCGACACCCACGACATTCCGATGACCCTGCCGCCGCTGTCCCATCTCGACCGGCTCGAAGCCGAAAGCATCCACATCCTGCGCGAAGTCGCCGCCGAGTTCCGGGCTCCGGTGATGCTGTATTCGGTGGGCAAGGACAGTTCGGTGCTGCTGCACCTGCTGCTCAAGGCGTTCGCGCCATCGCGGCCGCCGATCCCGCTGCTGCATATCGATACACGCTGGAAGTTCCGCGAAATGATCGCCTTCCGCGACCGCCGCGCGGCCGAGACCGGCGTGGACCTGCGCGTGCACATCAACCCCGACGGCGTTGCGCAGGACGTTGGCCCGATCAGCCACGGTGCCGCCGTGCACACCGACATCATGAAAACCCAGGGCCTGAAGCAGGCCCTGGAGCACGGCGGCTTCGATGCGGCGATCGGTGGGGCACGCCGCGACGAAGAGAAATCGCGCGCCAAGGAGCGCGTCTTTTCGTTTCGTACCGCACGCCACCGCTGGGACCCGAAGAACCAGCGCCCGGAGTTGTGGAATCTGTACAACGCGCGCACCGGTCCGGGCGAAAGCGTGCGCGTGTTTCCGCTCTCCAACTGGACCGAGCTGGACATCTGGCTGTACATCTACCGTGAGAAGATTCCGGTGGTGCCGCTGTACTTCGCCGCCCCGCGCCCGGTGGTGGAGCGCGATGGTGCCTGGATCATGGTCGACGACGCGCGCCTGCCGCTGCGCCCGGGCGAAACCCCGCAACTGCGCTCGGTGCGCTTCCGTACGCTGGGCTGCTACCCGCTCACCGGCGCCATCGACTCCGATGCCGACACGCTGGAAGCGGTCATCGCCGAAATGCTGGTCAGCACCAGCTCCGAGCGCCAGGGCCGCATGATCGACCACGCCCCGGGCGCATCGATGGAACAGAAGAAGCTTGAGGGATATTTCTGATGGGCAGTGAATGGGGAATGGAGAATGGGGAATCGCAACAGCGGTTGCCGGAAGACGTCACGTTGGCGGAGAACGCTTTTGCGATTCCCGATTCCCGACTCCCGATTCCCGGCACCATCGGCGCCTACCTCCAGCAACACGAATCCAAGCCGCTGCTGCGCTTCATCACCTGCGGCAGCGTGGACGACGGCAAGAGCACGCTGATCGGGCGGTTGCTCTACGACAGCAAGCGCTTGTTCGACGATCAGCTTGCCGCGCTGGAAAGCGATAGCCGACGGCATGGCACCCAGGGCGGGGGCATCGACTATGCCCTGCTGATGGACGGGCTGGCGGCCGAACGCGAGCAGGGCATCACCATCGATGTGGCCTACCGCTATTTCGATACCGACCGGCGGAAATTCATCGTGGCCGATTGCCCCGGGCACGAGCAGTACACGCGCAACATGGCCACCGGTGCGTCGACCGCCGATGTGGCGGTGGTGCTGGTGGATGCACGCAAGGGCCTGCTGACGCAGACCCGCAGGCATAGCTACATCGTGTCGTTGCTGGGCATCCGGCATGTGGTGCTGGCGGTCAACAAGATGGACCTGGTGGACTACGACGCGCAGGTGTTCGCCGACATCGCAGAAGGCTACGCCGCACTTGCCGCGCAGCTGGGCATCGCCCAGGTGCAGTGCATTCCGCTGTCGGCGCTGGCGGGCGAAAATCTGTCCAGCGCTTCGACGCAGATGCCGTGGTACGGCGGCCCGCATCTGCTGCAGCACCTGGACACCGTGCAGTTGGAGTCGCCGGACGCTGGTAGCGGCCTGCGCCTGCCGGTGCAATGGGTTAACCGCCCCAACGCGCAGTTCCGTGGCTATGCGGGCACGATTGCCGCCGGCCAGGTGCGTGCGGGCGATGCGGTGGTGGTCGTGCCGTCCGGGCGCCGCACGCAGGTGGCAAGCGTGCGCGATGCCAACGGCGAGGTCGACAGCGCACGCGCCGGACAGGCAGTGACGCTGACCTTGCGCGATGAGATCGACATCAGCCGTGGCGACATCATTGCCGCCGTCGACGACCCGCCGGAGGTGGCCGACCAGTTCGCCGCGCATCTGCTGTGGATGGACGATGCTGCGTTGCTGCCCGGCCGCCCGTACTGGCTCAAGATCGGCACCCGCACCGTGACCGTGAGCATCAGCGAGATCAAGCACAAGGTCGATGTGAACACGCAGGAGCGGCTGGCCGCCAAGCGCCTGGAACTCAACGAGGTGGGTTACTGCAACCTGGCACTGGACGAACCGATCGCGTTCTCGCCTTACGCGCGCAACCGCGTGCTCGGCGGATTCATCCTGATCGACCGCCAAAGCAATGCCACCGTGGCCGCCGGCACGCTGGAATTCGCGTTGCGCCGCGCCGGCAACGTGCACTGGCAGCATCTGGACGTGGATCGCAGCGCACGTGCGCGCATCAAGGGCCAAGCGCCATGCGTGCTGTGGTTTACCGGGCTGTCGGGGGCCGGCAAGTCCACGGTCGCCAACCTGGTCGACAAGCGCCTGCACGCGCTGGGCTATCACACCTTCATCCTGGACGGCGACAACGTGCGCCACGGGCTCAACCGCGACCTGGGCTTCACCGACGAAGACCGCGTGGAAAACATCCGTCGCGTGGCCGAAGTGGCCCGGCTGATGGCCGATGCCGGCCTGATCGTGCTGGTGAGTTTCATTTCGCCATTCCGTGCCGAGCGGCAGCTGGCGCGCGAACGCTTCGACCAGGGCGAGTTCGTCGAGGTCTTCGTGGACGTGCCGCTGGCCGTTGCCGAAGCGCGCGATGTGAAAGGGCTGTACCGCAAGGCGCGCGCCGGGCAGATTCCCAATTTCACCGGGATCGACTCGCCGTACGAGGCACCCCAGAACCCGGAGATCCATCTTCACGCCGATGGTGAGAATGTGGAGGCGCTGGCGCACCATGTGCTCGAATATCTGGGGCTGGAACGCTAAGCGCGGCTAGTAAAACTCCTGCGCAGCCGCCAGGCGGGCGCGGCCGGTGCTCGGAATCGGCATGTGCCACTCGTACACTCCGGTTCTGAGTGCGCCGTCCGCACCCACCTGACTGCTCGCTACGTTTTGTTCGCCGCTCTAAGGGCGGCGAACACGACAGGGCATGCGGTCGTCAGGCAAACGCGGTGCGTGTACGCAGCGGCGGTGTATGACCCCATACACGCCGTTAGTGCATACCGGCGGCGCCCGTCTGGCGAATGCGCGGCCAGGTGCTGGCCGCGCTGACCAGCGCATCGTGCCAAGGACAGCAAGGGTCTTTGGTCATGGTGCAAAGCGCGCCCTTTCTGTCAATTCATGGCGGCTTGGTCGGTAAACTTTCGACGTACCCCGCCAGGATGTTCTGATGCCTGTTCTGCCCAGCGCGCGCGTTTGCGCCGCGCTCTTGTTGGCCGCTGTCCTGGCCGGTTGTAGCCGTCAGGCCAGCACGCCGGCCGCCGCCAAACCCATTCCGGTCTCGGTGCAGGCGGTGGCCACCCAACCCTGGAACTCGACCGTGCAGTCGATCGCCACCGTGCGTGCGCGCGAATCGGTGGCGCTCACCGCCGCGGTCAGCGATGTGGTGGAGCAGGTGTATTTCGACAGCGGCGACGAGGTCAAGGCCGGGCAATTGCTGCTGCGTCTGCGCGGCAATTCGCAGCAGGCGGCACTGACCGCCGCACAGGCCACCTTCGAAGAGACCGACCAGTTGTACCGCCGCCAGTTGAGTCTGGTTGGCCAGCAACTGGTGGCCAAGTCCACCGTGGACACGCAGCGCGCGCTGCGCGATGCCGCACAGGCGCGCGTGCAGCAGATGCGCGCGGAAATCACCGACCGCGAAGTGCGCGCGCCGTTTTCCGGCGTGCTGGGCATCCGCCAGATCAGCCCTGGCTCGCTGATCACCTCCAGCACGGTGATCGCCACGTTGGACGATGTGGCGCGCATGTATGTGGATTTCCAGGTGCCGGAATCGCAGTTCGGCCTGGTGCAACTCGGTAATGCCGTGAGCGGCAGCGCGGCGGCGTATCCGGGCGCGCAGTTCCAGGGCGAGGTGGTGACCATCGATTCGCGGATCGATGAGACCACGCGCTCGGTGACGGTACGTGCGGATTTCCCCAACGACGATCGCCGGCTGCGTCCGGGCATGCTGCTGGATGTGCGGCTGTTCCAGCCGGCGCGGCAGGCGGTGGTGATTCCGGAAATTGCGGTGGTGCAGGTGGGGCGCGAATCGTACGTCTTCCGGGTCAAGCCCGACAGCACCGTGGAGCGCGCCGATGTGCGGCTGGGCGAGCGTCGCGACGGCAAGGTGGAAATCCTCGAAGGCATCAAGGCCGGTGAGCGCATCGTGGTCGATGGCACCGGCAAGCTGCGCCCGGGCCTGAAGGTTGCCGATCAGGCCGCGCCCGCAGCGCCACGCCCGCAGGCGGCCGCACAATGAAACTCTCCGACCTGTCGATCACCCGCCCGGTGATGGCGGTGGTGATGAGTTTGCTGCTGATCGTGCTGGGGGTGATGTCGTTCACCCGCCTCACGCTGCGCGAGTTGCCGGCCATCGACCCGCCCATCGTCTCGGTGGATGTGGAATACACCGGCGCCTCTGCCGCAGTGGTGGAAAGCCGCATCACCCAGGTGCTGGAAGACGCGCTGGCCGGCATCGAGGGCATCTCCACCATCGAGGCGCGCAGCCGTAATGGCTCCTCCGACATCAGTATCGAGTTCGTGCAATCGCGCGATGTGGAAGCGGCCGCCAACGACGTGCGCGATGCGGTCAGCCGGGTGTCCGACCGCATGCCCGACCAGGCGCGTCCACCGGAGATTTCCAAGGTCGAAGCCGACGCCGACCCCATCCTGTGGCTCAACATGAGCTCCAGCACGATGGACACGCTGCAGCTGTCCGACTACGCCGAGCGCTACGTGGTCGACCGCTTCTCCAGCCTGGATGGCGTGGCGCAGGTGCGGATCGGCGGGCGCCAGCGCTATGCGATGCGTATCTGGCTGGACCGCGACCAATTGGCGGCACGCGAACTCACCGTGGCCGATGTGGAAGCGGCGCTGCAGAACGAAAACGTCGAGCTGCCCGCCGGCAGCATCGAATCGGCGCAGCGCGATTTCACCTTGCGCGTGGAGCGCAGTTATCTCAAGCCCGAAGACTTCGCCAAGTTGCCGTTGAACAAGGGCGAGGGCGGTTACGTGGTACGGCTGGGCGATGTGGCCAGGGTGGAGCTGACCTCGGCCGAGCGGCGCGCCTATTTCCAGAGCAATGGCGTGCCCAACGTGGGGCTGGGCATCGTGCGCAACTCCACCGCCAATGCGCTGGACGTGGCGCGCGAAGCGCGCGCGCAAGCCGAAGAAGTGCAGAAGTCGCTCCCGAAGGGCACCAACATCTTCGTTGCCTTCGATACCACCACCTTCATCGATGCGGCGGTGGAGCGCGTGTATCACACGCTGGTGGAAGCGGTGGTGCTGGTGCTGGTGGTGATCTGGGTGTTTCTGGGCAGCGCGCGTGCCGCGCTGATTCCTGCGGTGACGGTACCGGTGTGCCTGATTGCCGCGTTCATTGCGCTATACGCCTTCGATTTTTCGATCAACCTGCTCACCCTGCTGGCCTTGGTGCTGTGTATCGGCCTGGTGGTGGACGACGCCATCGTGGTGGTGGAAAACATCCAGCGCCGGATCGATCTGGGCGAACCGCCGCTGGTGGCCGCCAAGCGCGGCACCGGGCAGGTGGCGTTCGCGGTGATCGCGACCACGGCCGTGCTGGTGGCGGTGTTTCTGCCGGTCGGTTTTCTGGAAGGCAATACCGGGCGGCTGTTCCGCGAATTGGCGGTGGCGCTGGCGGCGGCAGTGGCGATCTCGGCCTTCGTGGCGCTGACGCTGACGCCGATGATGTCGTCCAAGTTGTTGCGCGCGCATGGGCAGGCCAAGCCCAATCGCTTCCACCGCTGGTTCGATGGGCGCATGCAGGCGGTGTCCGGTGCGTATGGGCGCTCGCTGGAGCGGCATGTGCACCGCACCTGGATCTTTGCGCTGTTGATGCTGTTGGCACTGGGCGCCAGCGCATGGCTGATGGGCCGCATTCCTTCCGAACTGGCGCCGGCCGAAGACCGCGGCAATTTCCAGATCATGATCGACGGCCCGGAAGGTGCCGGCTTCGATTACACGGTGGGGCAGATGCATCAGGTGGAAGACATCCTGCGCCCCTTCGTGGGGCCGGACAAACCCATCGTGCGCGCCAACCCGCGCGTGCCCGGCGGCTTTGGCAGCAGCGAGGAAATGCACACCGGCCGGGTCAGCGTGTTCTTGCAGGATTGGGAAAAGCGCTCCCGCCCCACCACCGAAGTGGCCGATGAGGTGCAGCAGAAACTCAATGTGCTCAGCGGCGTGCGTGCGCGCACGCAGGTGAGCGGCGGGCTGGTGCGTAGCCGTGGACAACCGTTCCAGCTGGTGCTGGGCGGGCCGGATTACGCGGAGATTGCGCAATGGCGCGACCGCATTTTGCAGCGCATGGAAGCCAACCCCGGTCTGGTCGGCCCCGACTCCGATTACAAGGAAACCCGCCCGCAGATGCGCGTCAATATCGACCGCCTGCGCGCGGCCGATCTGGGCGTGCCGGTCACTGCCATCGGCGGGGCGCTGGAAGCGTTGATGGGCTCGCGCCGCGTCACCACCTTCGTCGACAACGGCGAGGAATACGACGTGATGCTGCAGGCCGGGCGCGAAGGCCGCATGTCGCCGGAAGACCTCACCGCCATTCGCGTGCGTTCCAACCGTGGCGAACTGATCCCGCTCTCCAACCTGGTGACATTGAGCGAAGTGGCCGAAGCCGGCACCTTGAATCGCTTCAATCGCCTGCGTGCGATCACCATCACCGCCGGCCTGGCCCCGGGCTACCCGCTTGGCGATGCCATTGCCTGGGCGCAGCAGGCCGCGCAGGAAGAACTTCCCGAATATGCGCAGGTGGACTGGAAAGGCGAATCGCGCGAGTACCAGCAATCGGGCAGTGCGGTGTTGCTGACCTTCGGCATGGCGCTGCTGGTGGTGTATCTGGTGCTGGCCGCGCAGTTCGAAAGCTTTGCGCACCCGTTGGTGATCATGCTCACCGTGCCGTTGGCCGTGCTGGGCGCGCTGGTGGGGCTGTGGCTGACCGGCGGCACGCTCAATCTGTTCAGTCAGATCGGCATCGTGATGCTGGTGGGGCTGGCGGCCAAGAACGGCATCCTGATCGTGGAATTCGCCAACCAGTTGCGCGACGAAGGGCGCAGTGTGCATGCGGCCATCGTGGAGTCGGCATCGGTGCGTTTGCGCCCGATCCTGATGACCTCCATTGCGACGGTGGTCGGCGCGATTCCGCTGGTGGTGGCCGGTGGGCCTGGCTCGGCCAGCCGCGCCACCATCGGCGTGGTGGTGATCTTCGGCGTCTCGCTGTCCACGTTGTTGTCGCTGTACGTGGTGCCGGCGTTCTACAGCCTGATCGCGCCGTTTACCAAGTCGCCCGAAGCGGTGGCACGCCAGCTGGAAACCCTGGAAGCGCAGACGCCGTCGGTGGGTGGGCATGCGTGAACGCGGCCGGCAGCGCAACGGCTGCCGGCGTCCGTCGAGGCGGGGAAGGTGTCAGCCCATCGACGTGCTGGGCCGGTATGTGCATTCGTCCATCTGAGCGGCCGGTGTCGCTGCGCTGCGCGGTACGTTGCATGCGGCGGCGATGCCGCGCGCTGCGATACGTCTCATATGGTTGTGCACGGTAGGCCGTCGCTGCGAGCCTCATAACGGTGCCCAGCCAGGACGGGCGCGCATTGTGGCCGGTCCTGTGGGCGCGGCACAGCACGGGTGCGCGCCAGTCGCCAACCAATGGCCCATGACAGTCACGGATGGATATGGTGCACTTCGACGATTGCCATCCCCGGAGTTGTCGATGCGTCGTCTTGCCTGCCTGCTTGCTCCTTCCCTTCTCGCGTTGTGCTGCGGCAACGTGCTGGCACAGTCGTCCGGCGAGCCGGTTCCCAATGGTCGTCTGCCGACCTGGGCAGTACCGGAGCGCTACAGCCTCGCGCTCAAGATCGACCCGGAGCAGACGCAATTCAGCGGCCGCACCACCATCCGCGTGCAGCTCAAGCAGGCGTCCGACCATCTCTGGCTGCACGGCAAGGAATTGAAGGTCAGCAAGGTCACCGTCAAGCCCGGCAAGGGCAAGGCGCTGACTGCACGCTACGTGGAAGCCGATGCGCAAACCGGCGTGGCAAGGCTGGATTTCGGCCGCACGCTCTCGCCGCAGACGCTTACCGTGGAGATCGCCTACAGCGCGCCGCTCAACCAACAGCTGCAGGGCCTTTACCAGGTGAAATACCAGGGCAAGGCGTATGCGATGACGCAGATGGAGCCGATCAGTGCGCGCTACGCGTTCCCCGGCTTCGACGAGCCGGCGTTCAAGACGCCGTTCGACATCAGCCTGACCGTGCCCAGCGATGACCAGGCACTGGCCAACACCATCGCGACCTCGACCAAGCCGGCCGGCAAGGGCTGGAAGACGGTGACGTTCGCCCCGACCGTGCCGCTGCCGACCTATCTGGTCGCCTACGCCGCCGGCCCGTGGGACGTGGTGGATGTGGCGCCGATGCCGGCCACCCCGCAGCGCCCCAACGCCACGCCGTTGCGCGGCATTGCCGCCAAGGGCCAGGGCCCGCGCATCACCCCCGCACTGGACCAGACCCCGGCCATCATCGCCGCGCTGGAGGACTACTACGCCTTCGGTTATCCGTTCGACAAGCTCGATCTGGTCGCAGCGCCGGACTTCAGCGCCGGCGCGATGGAAAACCCGGGGTTTGTGACCTTCCGCGATTGGCTGCTGTTGTTGGACAAGGATTCGCCGGCCGAGAACGTGCAGCGTTCCTTCAACGTCAATGCGCACGAGCTGGCGCATCAGTGGACCGGCGACACCGTGACCATGGCGTGGTGGGACGACCTGTGGCTCAACGAAGCGTTCGCGACCTGGATGCAGCAGAAGATCACCATGCAGCTGCATCCGGAATACCACGCCAATCTGGACCGTATCGGCGGTGCGCAGCATGCGATGGAAAACGACAGCCTGGTGAGCGCACGCAAGATTCGCCAGCCGATCACCGGCAATGGCGATATCGAAACCGCCTTCGACGGCATCACCTACCAGAAGGGCGCGGCGGTGCTGGCGATGTTTGAAGCCTTCGTTGGCGAAGGCGTGTTCCGCCAGGGCATGCGCGCCTATATCGCCAAGCATAAGTTCGGCAACGCCACCGCCGATGACCTGGTCGATGCAATCGCAGAAGCGGCCGGCAAGGGCGATGATTTCAAGGCCGCATTCCGCAGCTTCCTCAACCAGCCGGGCGTGCCGTATCTGCAGACCCAGGTGGCGCGCGAAGGCGGCAAGACCGTGGTCAAGCTGCAGCAGCAACGCTACCTGCCGCTGGGCTCCAGCGGCTCTGCCGCGCAACAGTGGGGCGTGCCGGTGTGCGTGAAGTACGGCAAGGGCAAGAACCAGGTTGGCACCGCCTGCCAGTTGCTTGAGGGCGGCAGCGGCAGCATCGTGCTGGAAGGCGCCGGCAAGAACACCTGGGTGTTCCCGAATGCGCGTGGCGCCGGCTATTACCGTTTCTCGCTGCCCAGCAAGCAGTTGGCGGCGCTGGGCAAGCAGGTCGGCCAGCTGGACGATAACGAACAGCTCGCCTACGCCGATGCGATCAATGCGGCGTACCGTCACGGCGATGCCGACAACGCGGCCGTGCTGGCAGCGCTCGCGCAGTTGGCGCCGTCGGCATCGGCCGATGTGTCGACCGCGTTGCTGGACCGCTTCGGGTGGATCTGGCGTTACCAGGCCACCACCGAGGCGCAGCGCGGCGCATTGCGCAAGGCCGCCGAACAGGCGTACCTGCCGCGTCTGCGTGCGCTGGGCTACACGCGGCGCAGCGGTGAGTCGATCGACGACACCGCACTGCGCACGTCGCTGGCCAGTGTGTTCGCCTTGCGTCTGCAGAACGCAGAGGTCCGCAAGGCCCTGCTGGCGCAAGGCGATGCGGTGCTGGCCGGCGGCAAGGGTGCGCTGGATTTCTCCGCCGCCAACCCGGACCTGCTCGGCACCGTGCTGGCAGTGACTGTCCAGGAACGCGGCGCACCGGCAGTGCAGGCGCTGATCGATGCATTGCGCACGCATGCCGACCCGGCCCAGCGCAACGCCATGATCGCCGCACTGGGTGCGGTGCAGGACCCGGCGCTGCTGAAGCAGGTGCGCGATTTCGCGCTGACCGACGCGATCAAGGTGGGCGAGATGAAAAGCCTGCTGATGCGCGGGCACAGCGATGAGCGTTCGCATGAGTCGATGTGGGCCTGGTTCACCGCCAACTTCGACCGCATCGTGCAACGCAGTGGCTCGTTCGATGGTGGCGGGTTGCCGGCGCTGGGTGCTTCCGGTGGCTGCAGCGTGGACGAGGCCGATCGCCTGGATGCGTTCTTCAAGCCGCGCCTGGCCAAGCTCAGTGGCGCCGACCGTGGCCTGGCGCAGACCGGCGAGACCATCCGCCTGTGCGCTGCGCTACGGCAGGCGCAGGCCCGCAAGCGTTAAAGGCCATCCGCTCCGGTGGCAACGCAAGATCCCACCGGCCTGGCGTGAGCGACTCGGGATCATCACTCATCCAGTGAGGTTGGTTCTACTGCATCGGCCGCAGGCGAAAGTGCTACACGCGTTGATGTGGCACGGGCGCCACAACAACGTGCCAGGTTGGAGTGATTGCTTCCTCATGCCGAGCCGATGTTAGCCAAGGCCGCCACTGGCGATGCAGCAAGCGGCTCAGCTATAGGACCGCACGACCTGCGGCGTTGCCATCCCTCGGTTTCTCTGCGAGCGTGAAGCGCCGCCGGTTTCTAGCGGCGGCGCGAAATTACGCTTTTAGTAGTGGATGGTTGCCGTGGTGGAGGTAGTGTCCAACTGGTAGTTGCATTGCAAATCGAGGCCGGAGTTATCGATGATCTCCTCCCACGGCGGCGACCTGACCTGCTTCATCCGGTAGTCGTATACGGCCACCCCGGTGAACGTGATATTGCCGCTCGCCGGATACTCGTCACAACTGTCCACCGAGTACACCTCCAGTGCGCCCGCCATGATCTGGGTCAGATCGCCATAGGAGGTAGTGCTGAGCCTTACGCTGCGTCCGCTGGTGACATTGCGGGTATCGATGTTCCAGCTTGAGCAGACGCTTCCGGCAGCACATGTCGCATAGACGTCCCCGTTGATCTGGTCGCCGCTCTTGGCTGGAATGAAATCGCTATACCAGACCACGCCCTCCTTGCAGCAGTTCCAACTGCTCAGGTCCCAGCTGTTGCTTTCGCCGCGGTAACCCAGTACCGGTTGCAGAATGACAGGCGTATCGCTTTGCAATGCCGGAAAGAAGTAGATCGTCTGCCTCGCCACGTTGGTTGGGTTCGGCGGCACTTTCCAATTCGCCACGATGCGTCCGGGCGACACCCCGCTGTAGTACCCGGCTGAGCTGATGTAGGCGTGGTCGATGGCAGCCGGGACGGGGCTGCGCTTTTTGAAGGCAGCGCTGGACGCGCCGCGGCGGACCTCCTGACCGTCCAGACCAAGACCATTGGGCCGTACCCGAACGCCGTTGGAGGTGAAATTATCCTGGCTGCAGCGCGCAGATTGTTCCTGGATACCATTGGCTTTTTGCAGCGTGCCGTCGGCAAGAATACGTTCGCTAGCGCCAATATGACGAACACAGGCAGGCGCGAAATAACCGAACGGCGTCTGCACATAGTCCTGCGGGACACCAGCAGGCTTGTGCTGGCCGGCGAGATTGGCCACGCGCGTGAGTCGTGCGTCCGGCGCCTGGGTCTGCGCAAACGCGGTGCCGGTAGTACTCATGCCAACCAGAGTTAGAAACAGAAGCGCTGCAGCGCTCGCATAACGGCGTGACGCGGAGCGCTGGGTCGGTGATTCGGAATTCAAGAGCCTCTCCAAAGCGAGTTAAAAAAGTTGAGAAGTCGAGCTGTGCCGCCAGAGCTATGCACACGAATGCACATCGGCCTGGCACAGTCGCGAGATGTAGACGGGGGGAATGGATGATTGTTCGTCGAGATGATTGCTATGCGGCCAAAGGGGCGCTGAAGATGACCGGGCTATGAAAGTTCCGCTTGTGGTTTTTCGTCGAATTAAGCGCTCAAATACGCATACTTTCGACAAGCATGCGCTGTATCGCATTCGCATATTTAACCCCGTTTAGTTCTCGTACCGAGACGAATGGGCGCTTGCAGCGAGTCGTCTCAAAACGCGGCGCGCAGGTGGTCTGCGTGGAGCTTGATCGACTCAGGTGTCGGAGCAGCCACACACCTCAAGCCAATGCAGGCACGGCTGTCGGCTCTGGCGAATCGATCCGCTCGCGCGCAGGCACGCAAGCGCAGAATGCGCGTTCGCGGCGGTGGGAGCAGCATGACGCGTCCGCCACCGCGAGTGCCGGTATGGATCAGGCGATACACCTGCGAGGCGAGAGCTTCGTATTGCGCCGCTGGCGTGCAGACGACCTGGATGCCTTGGTGCGGCATGCCAACGACCCGTTGGTGCCGCGCGGATTGAGCGAGCGATTCCCTCACCCATATACCCGTGCCGATGGCGAAGCGTTCCTAGCGGGTAGGGTTGTCGATTTGCGAGACCCGGTGCTGGCCATCGAGATCGATGGCCGGGCCTGCGGCACGATCGCAGTGCGCCCAGGGCAGGGCGAACGTCGCTACTCGGCCGAGCTGGGGTATTGGATCGGTCGCACGTACTGGGGCCGCGGCTGGATGACACGCATCGTGGGCACGTATGTCGCCTGGGCGATGCAGACACGACCGCTGTATCGTGTGCAGGCCACCGTGCTCGATCGCAATCCTGCATCGGCCACGGTGTTGCTGCGCAATGGCTTCGTCGAAGAAGGCGTCAGCCGCTGTGCGCTGCTCAAGCCGGATGGGCTGCACGATCTGCGTGTGTTCGCCCGGGTGAATCCACCCGTTGCGATTGGCGTGCCGGTGTGCGCATCCGCCCCTGCGTGATTGCATGCACATGATGGCCAGCTGCAGGACGAGAAATGGCCGCCGCAGGAGTCTTGCAGATGCTGCTGGCCTTCGGGTCGCGTCGACGCCTCCTGCCGGGCGGCACGACGTTCAACATGCCTCAGCGCAGCCGCCATGTACGGACCATCGCGCCTGTGGCTTACCATCGGCGTCACTGCCTGTGCGGCAGCGGCCTTCCGGCGCTGCAACACGATCGACACGCAGACGGCGAAACGGCCGGAAGCAGCCGTTCCGCACTGCAAGCAACTCGAACTCCTGGATCCGACAATGACACAGCATGATGGACGCGGCGGACGGCCGCCACGCGACGGCGGCTCCGGCCCCTCGCACAACCCGTGGGGCCGCGCTGCGCCGCGCACACCTGCACCGCGCAGTGCCGCACCCCGCGCTCCAGCGCAGCACACTTCCGCTGTCACGCCACCTGCCGCTGCAGCAAGCGGCAACGCGCGTGAGGTGCGGCTGTACGGCATCAACGCCGTGCAGGCCGTGTTCAAGGCGCGCCCGCAGGCGCTGCGCAAGCTGTACCTGAGCGAGGCGCGCATTCCGCAGTTCAAGGCGCTGCTGGCCTGGTGCGTGACCCAGCGCATCGGCTATCGGGTGGTGGACGAGGCCGATCTGAGCAAGCTCGCTGCCAGTGCGCACCATGAAGGCATCGTCGCCGAGGTGCTGCGCGTCGCCCCGCAACCGTTGCAGGAATGGCTGGCAGCGTTGCCGCAGGGCCCGGTGCTGGCGCTGTGGCTGGACGGGGTGGGCAACCCGCACAACTTCGGGGCGATATTGCGCTCGTCGGCGCACTTCGGTGTGGCCGGTCTGTTGTTGCCGGCCGGCTCCACGTTGGGCCTGTCGGGCGCGGCGGCACGCGTGGCCGAAGGCGGCGCCGAAGCGGTACCGCTGGTGCAACTGCCCGACACTGCAACGGCGATGGCGCAGCTGCGCCAGGCCGGTTTTGCGATTGCCGCGACCTTGGTCGATGGTGGCCAGGACGTCTTCGCCGCCGCGCTGCCGCAGCGCCTGGTGTATGTGATGGGCGCGGAAAGCGAAGGCATGGACCGCGCCTTCGCGCGCGATTGCGATCTGCAGTTGTCGATCCGCGGCAGCGGCAAGGTGGAAAGTCTCAACGTCGCCTCGGCCACTGCGGTCTTCCAGGCCGCCTGGCACGCGCGCGTGCTCAACGGAGAACACTGATGGTGCGTTTTTGTGCGTTGTTGCTTGCGACCGGTTGCCTGTTCAGTGCCAACGCGTCTGCCGCCACGCCGGCGGCACCTCCCGAGGTGCGCACCGATCATTGTGGTGCGTGGCCAATGGCAGGACGACGGCAGTGCGGTCTTCCGCGCGATCCCCTTCGCTGCGCCGCCACTGGGCGCGCTGCGCTGGCGCCCGCCGCAACCGGTCGCCGCATGGACGCAGGTGCGCGACGCCACTCAGGCCGCCACGCCGTGCGTGCAGCCGGCGCTGGGCTGGAACAACGCCATGGCCAGGCGCGGCACCGAAGATTGCCTCTATGTCGAAGTGCAGACACCGCAGTTGCATCCGGCCAAGCCGCTGCCGGTGTTCGTATGGATCCACGGTGGCGCGAACGTGGCCGGCGGCGCCGACGGACATCTGCCCACCAACCTGGTGGCGCAGGGCATGCTGGTGGTGACGCTGCAATACCGGCTGGGCGCGCTGGGGTTCCTGTCGTTGCCGGAGCTGACCGATGGCGACAACGAAGCCGCCGGCAATGTCGCCTTGCTCGATCAGATCGCGGCGCTGCAATGGGTGCGCGACAACATCGCGCAGTTCGGCGGCGACCCCGCGCGAGTCACGATTGCCGGGCAGTCGGCCGGCGGCCAGGACGTGGGCTTGCTGATGCTCAGCCCGCTCGCACGTGGCCTGTTCTCGGCAGCCATCGAACAGAGCGGCACTGCCGGCTTCGGCCTGCCGGCGCGCAGCCTGGAAGACAATCGCGCGCTGGGTGTGAGCATTGCCAAACGTGCCGGCATCGACGATTCGGCCACACGGCTGGCGCAACTACGCGCGTTGCCGGCCGACCAACTGCTCAAGGCCGCGCAGGGCGTGGATGTGCCGGCCTTGGATGACGACGGCTATATCTGGTTGCAGGCGGTGGTCGACGGGCGCGTGCTGCCACGTGCGCCGGCCGAACTGCTGGCTGCCGGCGCGCAGGCAAAGGTGCCACTGTTGATCGGTTACGTGGTGCAGGAACTGCGCTATGGCGGCGAGGACGGCGCCGAGAAGCGGGTGCGCCGCGACTATCCCGACCACGCCGACACCATCCTGCAAACGCATCGTGCCGCTATCGCGCAGCGCGCCGCGCGGCAAGGCAATGCATCCATGCAATTGTCCACCGATCTCACCTTCCGCTGCCCGGCGGTGACCGTGGCGCAACGCCAGGCTGCGCTGGGCGTGCCGGTGTGGCATTACGTGTTCGATACGGCGGTGCCCGGTGGGCAGGTGACACATAGCGCCGAGTTGCCGTTCCTGTTCAAGAATCTGCCGATCGGCCAGCCGCCGGTGTCCCTGCAGCGCTATTGGGCCGCGTTCGTGCAGCAGGGCAATCCGAATGCCAAGGGCCTGCCGGCCTGGCCGGCATTTGCGCCGGCACAGGCGGGGCTGCAGTTCGATGCGCGTGGCGTGCAACCCATCAAGCACGCGCGTCCGGCGGTATGTGCAGGCGTGGACTTGCCCTGATCGATCGCGCGCACCAAACGGTGCGCGCGATCGACCCAACGCAACTCGATTCAGCGTTCGCAGCCCGGCCCACCGAAATAGAAACCACCATTCTGCATTTCCGGCGACAAGCCGGTGCGGGTGACGCCGGCATCCAAGGCATACGGATAGCTGTAACCGGCCATCGCCAGCGTGTAGCAGGACGGATGCTCCACGCTCAGCGATGACAGGCGCTGCACGGGATGGGTGACCATCGCCGCATCGCGGTAGAAGTGGTTGGCCTGGAATGCGGCCTGGCGATAGCCGGCCGCTGCGAACTGACCGCTCCCCATGCGTGTGCTGGCTACACCGCTGTTGGTCGAGACCTCGCCGCCTGCGCTCACGTACGCAACGCGTCCATCGGCGAGATCGCCCGAATACAGTGATGCCTTGTAGTAACCGATCCATTCGCCGTCCAGGCGCAGCCACCAGTTGCCGTCGGTATTCTTCTGGAATTCGACACCCAGCAGGGTCTGCTTGCCGCCTGCAATGCTGAATCCTGCGGCCGGCTGAGCGCCCAGGACATGTCGCGTGCTGGTCTGCACGAAATCGCTGCAATCCAGATTATGACAACCTGTAGTGACGTAACCGTCCTGGGTGGAATAAATGAAAACGATCGGCTTGTTGCCCCAGCCTGCGTCTGGCTGGATCTCCCAGCCCACTTCAAGTGTTTGCACTTGCTCGCTTGCGCTTTCACCAACGATCCATATCTGACTGATGGTTTGTTTCTCGTTGGTGGAGCGTAACGTGGGTGCCCAAAGATTGATGTCGGCTCCTGCGCCTGTGACCGATGTGCCGGCGGTATCCAGAAAGACGAGGGAGTAGTAATGCGTTACCGGCGCCGCTTCCTGCACCGCCGGCACAGCGTCAGCCTGCCTGGGAGCAATCGCGCGCGGGGTTGTGCCGCGTAGAAAGCTACGCAGATTCGCATGCTTGCTCATCTCGGCCAAGCCGATGCGTTCGAACGGCACGCTGCCGGTGTCGCAACGTTGACCCGGGTTGACCGGCGCCACCGTCCCCTTGTTACTTGAGAGGGAGGGGGGTGCCGCCGGCGTGCTGCCATCGCGCAAGGCAGGTTGCTGCGCACTTGGAATGCAATCGAACACCTTGCCGTCCTGTTGCACGCTGCGCAGCACGGTCAGACCGTTGTAACGATTGAACAGATAACGCTGCATTTCGGCGAAGGCGGTGGGATCGCTGACCTTGGCCGCAGCACCACGTGTTGCGTAACTGAGCTGCGCCTGCGCATCCAGAAACGCCTTGAAGTCGCGCGTGACCTGCGGGAATGCCCGCGATGCAGCCAGCGACGTGCCAAGCGCGTCGCGTTGGGTAGGTGCGACGCTTACGGTGGCCGGTGTACGAAGCAAGGGTGGCATCAGTGTATCGATGCTGCGGTCGCTGGTCGTCGAAATCGATGGCGATAGCAGCGTGGCAGCGCCGGCTGTGGAAGCCAGTGCAAAAACGCAAAGCGCAGCAATCGCGTGGCTGATCGATATCGGCCGATGAGAACGGAAGGTCATGTGTTGTCCGTTGGCGCCGGAATGAAACTGCCTGCACACGGCGTACCATGCAGGACAGCAGCTTCAGTCCGCAGGTGCATTCCGAGGTCCGTTCGGGGCGCATGCCTGCGTTGAAGGCGTGCGCAGTCTAGCTGCGCAAAAAACAACTGGATGGGCAACAATGCATTGCGTGACATCAGGCACGAAGCAAGCGCAATGCGCTAAGCGGATGCCATGTCAATGGTCATGCACACCTTTGCGTACGGCGTTTGCTATTGCGCAAAGGTGTGCCAGTTCACTCCACTATCAGCATGGCTGCTCTTACTTTTTTTGCAGCCTCACTGCAGCGCCGCCGCCTGCAGCAAGCGCAAGCTGCAATGTGTCGTTACGTGTGAGCCTGCGTGTGTCGATGCGTACGTCGCTCGGGGTCTCTCCATCGGTATAGATGGTGGCGGTCCAGCTGCCTTCGCCCAGGAACGAGAGCGGCAGGGTCAGCGTGCGCGCCTGCTCGTTGGTCATCGCGCCCACATACCAGTCCTTGCCGCTACGCCGCGCCAGTGCGATGTGCTCGCCGATGGCGCCATCCAATGCGCGCGTCTGGTCCCAGCTTGCAGGCACATCGCGCAGGAACTGCGCGGCGGGCACGTTTTCATATTGCTCGGGACTGTCGGCAACCACCGCGAACGGACTCTCGTAGACCACATACATCGCCAATTGCTGCGCGCGTGTGGTCATCACCTGCGGCCCGAAGTGCTGTGGCTTGAACTCGGCCGGGCGGACATTGCGGAAGCCGCCAGGGGTGTAATCCATCGGCCCAAGCAACATGCGCGTAAACGGCAAGGTGAGGTTGTGGGTCGCGGTGATGCGTGCGCTCCACTTGTTGTACTCGGCGCCGAGCACGCCCTCTTGGGTGAGATAGTTCGGATAGGTGCGGGTCAGCCCGGTCGGGTGATACGCACCGTGCAGATCCACCAGCAACCTGTGCTCGGCGGCCTTGCTCAGCAGACGATGATAGAAGTCCACCATCTGCTGGTCGTCGCGGTCCATGAAATCGACCTTGATGCCCTTGATGCCCAGCTGCTGGTACCAGGTGAGCGCTTGGTCCATGTGCGCATCGAGCGCGCGCCAGTGCGCCCACAGCCACAGCCCCACATGGCGCTTGCGTGCGTAGTTCACCAGGCCAGGCAGATCGAGTTGCTCGACCGGGCGGAGAATGTCTGCATCGGCGTTGTACTGGCCATCGCCGGTACTGCCGTAGTACCAGCCGTCGTCGATCAGCATGTATTGCAGCTTCAAATCCCGCGCATGATCGATATAGCGCTGGATGGTGGCGGTATTCATGCCCGGGTTCGCCACCCCGCTGGCCAGGCTGCCCGACCACCAATCCCACGCCGATTTGCCCGCGCGCACCCAACTCGCATCGAAGGCAGGTGGCGGGTTCAGCGCGGAAATCAAATTGGATTCGATCAGGCTCGCGGGGTTGTCGGCCAGCATGATCACCCGCCATGGCGTGGCGAAATCGCGTCCCTTGGCATCGATGCTGACCGCCACCGTGGGGTCGTCCAAGCGCGGCGAAAGTTTTGCCGACACGCCCAGGCCGCCATCGGAACGACCGGTGAGATACAAGCCGGCGTAATCGCGCAGATTCGCTTCGCCGATCGCAAGCGTGGTGCCGTTGGCATCGGTCTGGCACACCAGCGGTAACTCGAGCAGATGATGCGCGCGCAATCTGGATGCGGCGATTGCATCGTATTCGCCCTCGTGGCTGGTTCCGAAGCGGCCCAGATTCAAGTTCCAGCAGCGGTAATCGTGGGGGAATGCAAAGCTGGTGAGTTCGTCGCGAATGCGCACCTGGCCCGCATCCGGCAAGACGTAACGCAGCGCAATGCCGTCGTCATACGCACGCAGTTCGATGTTGAGCTTGCGGCGTTGCGTATCGGCCAGTTGCACGCGCAGTTCTCGATAGTGGTCGCGTGCCTGTCGCGTCTTTCCCACCGCCAAGGTGAAGCGGCTGTCGTGCAGTTCGGTCGTGCTGCCTTCTAGCGTCATGTCACGGCCGAGCTTGTTGCCTCGGCCCAGATCCAGCCCGAGCGGTGCATCGTCGAGCACCAACGTGTTGCGATACAGCACGCGATAGCTGGGCACGCCGCCGTCGCGCAGCGTGAATTCCACTTGCGTGCGTGCATCGGGCGACTGTACGCGCAAGCTCTGTGCTGCAGCGGGTGCAGCGATCAAACACAACAATGCACATGCCGCGGGGACTGCGGACTGGATCAAGTTTCGCATGATTCCCTCCTCCTGGGATTGCCAACCCTAACGCAGAAAGGTTGTTGTCGATATCCAGCTGGGGTAACGTTACCTCGCACCATGGCCGCTGAAACAGGGGCGGCAGCCACGGGCGGCATCACGGAGGTCATGACGCAGAACGTCTGCACGACGGGTTGCCGATTGCATCGAAGCGGTGTGCACCGTTGTGTGGCAGTAGAGCTTGGGAGAGGCCTCTAATGCTGATGGTTCGCAGGGCGTTCCGCCGCGGAGCGCTGTGGGTGTTGTGTGCTTGCATGGGTTGGACTGCAGTGGAGGCAGCGCCTGCCGACGATCCGCCCGGTCCGTATGACGTGCGCGTGCTTGCCGGTGGCGTTGCGCTGACCAAGAAGCTCGCCGCCCAGACGCCGTGGTTGTCTGCCGATGCGGACTGGAGCGTGGTTGGATGGGTGCGCCCATCACGTTCGATTACAGGTCCTGCATT
The DNA here is from genome assembly GCF_013112235.1 of Xanthomonas euvesicatoria. Lineage (NCBI taxonomy): Bacteria > Pseudomonadati > Pseudomonadota > Gammaproteobacteria > Lysobacterales > Lysobacteraceae > Xanthomonas > Xanthomonas euvesicatoria. Next base: position 4,793,772 of record NZ_JABFFS010000001.1, on the reverse strand, counting down.
GATTGCAGGCGTCGGCGATCCGCAAGGCGCAGGCCGGTACTTCGCAATCGATGGCGGCACACTCGGCTTTGCGCAGGGCGCCGACAATGTGCTGCGCAGTACGCAGACCTTGCGTGCAGGCAGCTGGACGCAAGTGGCCGCAGTTGCCCAGGGAGAACGCCTGACCCTGTACGCCAACGGCCGCAAGGTCGCCAGCGGTCGTGTGCAACGGACGGCCATCGCGCCGACGCTCGTCTTCGGTCCACGCCAGCAACCTGCGGCGTATACGCAACATTTCGGCGGCGATATCGCGGGCTTTACCGCACAGGCGGGCGCGCTGGATGCACAGGCCATTGCACGGCTTGCCGCAAACGCGCCGGATCCGGCACTGCAGCGCTTCGAAGACGCATCGCCAGGCTGGCGTTTGCAGGTCAAGCAGATGGCCGGCCAGCTTGCGCCGCAGCCGGCCGCGACGTTGCCGCGCAGCAGCGCAGCGTTCTCGGCGCCGGTTGCACAGCCAGTACCGGATGCGCCTGCGCTGCAATCGCTGGATGCCACATCCTGGCGCGTGGATGCATGGCAACTGGCCGCAGCACCGGAGCTTTGTGCAGCGACCGGCGCCACGCTGTCGCGTCGTGATGACACCACCGGCAATGCGTCATGGCATGTGGCGACCGTGCCCGGTACCGTGCTCACCACGCTGGTCGACCGTGGCGTGTATCCGGATCCGGACATCGGCCTGAACAATATGGCCATTCCCGAAGCGTTGAGCCGTCAGGACTGGTGGTATCGCAGCAGTTTCGATCTGCCTGCCGCCGCGCAAGGCAAGCGTCTGGAACTGCTGTTCAACGGCATCAACTATGCCGGCGAAATCTGGGTCAACGGCGTGCAGGTCGGGCGCACGCGCGGCGCATTCGCACGCGGTCGTTTCGATGTCAGCAGGCAGCTCAAGCCAGGTCGCAACGTCATTGCGGTACGGGTGTCGCCGCCACCGCATCCGGGCATTGCGCACGAACAATCGATGCGCGCAGGCGTCGGCGAAAACGGCGGCATGCAGGCCCTGGATGGGCCGACCTTTATCGCCAGCGAGGGTTGGGACTGGATTCCCGCGGTACGCGACCGTAATGCCGGTCTGTGGCAGGACGTGCAGTTGCACGCCAGCGGCCCGCTCGCACTTGGCGACATCCAGGTGCTGACCGCGCGCTTGGCGCCGGATCATCAACGCGCCGAACTGGAAATCAATGTGCCGCTGCGCAACGACACGCCTGCCGCAGTGCAGGGCAATGTGCAGCTGGCCTTCGGCGATGTGACCATCCAGCGCCAGGTCACGGTGCCGGCCGGCGGCAGTACGCTGAAGTTCACTGCGGCCGACACGCCGCAGTTGCGCCTCGTCAACCCGCGGCTGTGGTGGCCCAACGGCTACGGCGAGCCTGCGCTGTACACGCTGCAAGTGGGCGTCGATGTGGAAGGCGCGCGCTCGGATGCGCAGCAGCTGCGCTTCGGTATTCGCGAAGTGACCTACGAGCTGTCGTTATTCGACGACGAGGGCGCATTGCGCCGTGTGCTGGTCGATCTCAACCAGGCCCGCCAGCGTGGCGAACGCATCGTCGATGTACGCCATGCGGCGATCCGGCCGGTACCCGGCGGCAACGCGCAGTCGCTGTATCCCGGTGCGCTGGGCTCGCCGGCAGTTCAGCAGCTGGACGATTCCACGCTGGCCCCGCACCTGGTCATCCGCATCAACGGTGTGCGCATTGCGGTGAAGGGCGGTAACTGGGGCATGGACGATTGGCGCAAGCGCGTGTCGCGTGAGCGGCTGGAGCCGTACTTTCGCCTGCAGCGCGATGCGCACTTCAATGTGGTGCGCAACTGGGTGGGGCAGAACACCGAAGCAAGCTTCTTCGAGCTGGCCGACGAATACGGCATGTTGGTGCTCAACGATTTCTGGCAGTCCACGCAGAACTACAACATGGAACCGGCCGACGCGGCGCTGTTCCTGGACAACGCGGCCGAGGTGATCAAGCGCTTCCGCAATCATCCGTCCATCGTGTTGTGGTTCGGGCGCAACGAAGGCGTGCCGGCCCCCATCCTCAACGAAGGCCTGGACAAGCTGGTCGCCGAACTCGACGGCACGCGCTGGTACACCGGCAGTTCCAACGAGATCAATTTGCAAGGCAGTGGGCCGTACAACTATCGCGAGCCGGTGGCCTACTTCAACAAGCTGGCGCAGGGCTTCTCTGTGGAAGTGGGCACGCCATCGTTCTCCACGCTGGAGTCGTTCAAGGCCTCGGTGCCAGCGGTTGGCGACCAATGGCCAATCAGCGACGCCTGGGCATATCACGATTGGCACCAGTCCGGTAATGGCGATACCAACAGTTTCATGCGCACGCTGACCGACAAGCTGGGCGCGCCGACCAGCCTAGAGGATTTCGAGCGCAAGGCGCAGCTGCTCAATTACGAAACCCATCGCGCCATCTTCGAAGGCTTCAACGCGCAACTGTGGAGCAAGAACAGCGGCCGCCTGCTGTGGATGAGCCATCCGGCTTGGCCGAGCAACATGTGGCAGGTGTATAGCCACGATTACGACACCCACGCCGCGTATTACGGCGTGCGCACTGCAGCCGAGACGCTGCATGTGCAGATGAATCTGCCGGGGTACGAAGTGGTCGTGGTCAACAACGCTGCCACGCCGGAGCGTGGATTGCGTGTGCGTGCACAGGTGTACGCACACGACGGCAAGCTGCTGCAACAGCGCGAACAGCCGCTGGACGCCGCGGCAGTGGCAGTGTCGGCACCCGTGCTGCAGTTGGCGCCGTTGCTGAAGGACACCAACGGGCTGGGCTTTGTGCGGCTGCAGTTGCTCGACCGCGACGCGGTGGTGCGTTCGCGCAACTTCTACTGGGTGGCGCGCGATGCGGTGGCGATGCGTGGGCTGGATGCGCTCGCAAAGGTGCCGTTGCAGCTCACCACGCAATTGCAGCAGGGCAACGAGGCCGTGCTGCGCGCCACTGTCCGCAACCGGTCGCAGCAGGTGGCCCTCAACACCAAGTTGACCCTGGTGGATGCGCAAGGCCAACGCATCCTGCCGGCCTATTACAGCGACAACTATCTGAGCCTGGTACCAGGCGAAGAGCGCGTGGTGGAAATTCGCGGGCCGTCCGCTGCCACCTTGCGCAACGCCACGCTGCAACTGCGTGGCTGGAATGCCGAACCATCGACAGGCGTCGCCAACGGGGCTCCGTAGCGACGTCTGCGTGTTGCCGCGCCGTGCCATGCACGGTGCCTCGCACTGACGCACCGTCTGGTACGTCAGCCAATACCGCATTGCCGTGCCGGCAATGCCAGTCGAAACGGTCGTGGATTTGTCATCCCTGGGAGGGGACCATGAACAAGCTGCATTCGAATACCCGCCATACCCCGTTGGCCGCCGCGCTCGCGGCTGCGCTCACCCTGCTTGCCGGCGGCGCAAGCGCGCAAGACACCGCCACCGCTCCAGGCGTCACCGAACTGGACAAGGTGATGGTCAAGGGCGTGCGCGGCGCGCAGGCCGAAGCCATCGAGAACAAGCGCAGCGCGGCGCAGATCATCGATTCGATCTCTGCCGAAGACATCGGCAAATTGCCCGACGTCACCATCACCGATTCGTTGCAGCGCGTGCCTGGCGTGCAGATCCGGCGCTCGGCCGGCGAAGGTTCGCAGCTCAATATCCGCGGCATGCCGCAGGTGCAGACCACCATGAACGGCGAGTTGTACCTGAGTGCAGGCGGCGGCGATCAATATGGTCAGCCGAACATCGGCCGCGCGCAGCCGGATTTCGTGGACATTCCACCCACGCTGTTCAGTGGCGTGGACGTGATCAAATCGCCCACTGCCGCCGATCTGGATGGCGGCGTCAGCGGCACGGTCTCATTGAAGACGCGGCGCCCATTCGATCTGCCGGAAGGCTGGACCTTCAGCGGCCAGGCCGAAGGCTCGTACGGCGACCGCGTGCAGAAAGCCAACGCGTTGTATTCGGGGTTGGCCAGTTTTCGCACCGCGCGTTGGGGCGCGTTGCTGGCGGTGTCGTATTCGGATGCCACGCTGGAAAACAAGCACCCCAGCGTGTATTCCAACGGCGCACAGAAATCCACCGAACAGAATGTCGGCTTCGACTTCAACGGCGATGGACGTATCGGCAGCAATACCGATCCGGGCAATCTGCCGCGCGACTACTTCTACAACTGGGTGGCGACCGAGCTGGATAACCGCAGCACCGATCGCCAGCGCACCGGCATCAATGGCTCGTTCCAGTTCAACATCAACGATTCGTGGACCGTATTGGCGGACGCGGCCTACACCAAGCTCGAAGACCACGACACCTCGGTTGCCGCGCAGCTGCACACCGGTTGGGCGACCAATCAGTTGCAGCCGGGATCTGTGGTCGATCCCAACGGCGTGTTGGAGTACGGCAATTTTCGTTACAACCGCTTTCAGGCGCATTCGATGGCCGGGGTGGCGGATTCGGATGCGCTCAATACCAATCTGGAATTGCGTTACGACGACGGCGGCCCATTCCGTGCCTCGTTCCGCTGGGTGCATGGCGATGCGCAGCGCACCTACGACGAAGCGCGTGCCGATGCAGCAGTGACGCGCGGCGACCAGATCCCACGTGCCGGCGGCGTGACCCAGTGGGCCAACGTCAATGGCCTGCCCGCCGTGGATGCATCGGTGGATTTCCGCGGCACCTACCCGGCAGTCAACCTCGCGACCGATGTGTCCAATCCAGACAATTGGCAGCTGATGTCCACCTGGGCGCAGGGCAACAAGATCGACGCAAAGATGGACGCATTCCGCGCCGATGGCACCTTCGAGTTCGACGAGGGCGTGGTACGCGGCTTCCAGTTCGGCATTCGCTACGGTGAGCGCGATTTCAAGCTCGATACCTATCGGTATCTGTCGCCGGTGTCGTCCAGCTGTGCCGACCCGAACCGTTCGCTGTACTACTACAAGGATCCGCTGATCGTCGATACCTGCAGCGGCGTGTCCGAAGCGCGCTTGCTGCCGTTCAATTCGATTCCCGGCTATTGGGCGTATTTCAACGACTTCGATCCGCTCAAGGTCACCGGCCTGCGCAGTCAGGGCCTACCGGCGATCAACCCACAGGCGATGAAAGACCCGGTTGCTTATCTCAACAGCCTGTATCCGGGCAACGTGGCGTATCAGCAGGCAGCCGATTCCTACCAGGTCACCGAAAAAACCAGCTCGGCCTATTTCATGGCCAACCTGGAAGGCGGGACCGGCACGCGCGTGCCGTGGACGGCCAACATCGGCGCGCGCATCGTGCAGACCAAGCTGGCGATCGACCAGTACCTGAGCAGCGGCAACGTCTATATCGGCAATGTCGAATGGAACGGCGTCAGTCCCGCGATCGGCACCAACCGTCTCAATCGCCAGTACACCGATGTGCTGCCCAGCGCGAACCTGTCGCTGGACGTCACCGACGCGCAGAAGCTGCGTTTCGCCTACAACAAGGCGGTTGCGCGTCAGGACCTGCCCGATCTGGGCCGTGGTCTGGTGAGCTTCTATGCGGTCAATGGCACGCCGCCGCGTAATCCGTCGCTGCCATCGGATGCGGTGCTGTTCCTCAATGGCCGTTCGGGTAATCCGGATCTGGATCCGTACCGCGCCACCAACTACAACGCCTCGTGGGAATGGTATTTCGCCGATGCCTCGTTGATCAGCGTGGGTGCGTTTCTGATCGACGTGAAGTCGTTCCCCACCACCGTTACCAATATCGAAGCCTTGCCCGATGCCGATGGCGTCGTGCGCGCGGGCGGCCCGGTCGAGCGCATCGTCAATGGCGGCGGAGGCAAGATCAAGGGCTTTGAAATCGGCTACCAGCAGGCCTTCGATTTCCTGCCGGGCTGGCTGAGCGGCTTCGGCACCAACATCAACTACACCTTCTCCGATGCCGATACCGACAACACCGATATCGACGGCAACACGCTGCCGATCGGTGACAACTCCAAACACCAGGCCAACGCGGTGCTGTGGTATCAGAAGGACAAGCTGCAGGCGCGCGTGGCCTACAACTGGCGCAGCAAGCGCTTCAGTCAGGTCAACAGTTCCGCATGGGGCGACGAGCTGGCGATCTGGAACGACGACGTCGGCTACCTGGACGCGTCGCTGAGCTACGACGTCAACGATCACCTGACCCTGTACGCCCAGGCCACCAACCTGACTGGCGAAAGCGAACGCCGTTACGCACAGTGGACCAATCACTACTTCGACCAGAACATCTTCGAGCGTCGCTACTACGCGGGTCTGCGTTTGCGCTTCTGATGCCATGCACTGATGCAAGACACTGATGTGCGGCACGGTGCGTCCCCGCGCCGTGCTGCACATGCGGTTGTCCTCGTTCCTCTCCAAGCGGTCATTGCGCGTTCTTCCCGTCGCCGTTTGATACGGCGCTGCAGTACGTTCGGCGGTGACGTCGAATACCCTCCCATTCGGCTACATCGTCGGGAAGCGATGTGGCCGTTTTTTTGCGTGGTTGGGCGGGCGTCTGCGCAATCACGCCGGCAGTTGAATGCTGCAACTGTCAGTCTGATTGCTGTTGAAACGGCAGCGGTCGGCCGCGACGGCGCAGCGTGCGCACAGATTGAGGTGCTGCGTCTATGCCGACCCGGGATGGTGATGGCGCGCTGTGGCGCTATGTCTTCGGCGGCCCTGCCGTCGAGCCACGCTTGACCAGCGTGTACTTCATCACCTGATGCACGCCGGGCGCGGTGTCGCCCTTGCGGCGTTGACGAACCGCGTCGGCCAGCAGTGACACAGCAGCACGACCCATCGCAGTGACCGGTTGGTGCACGGTGGTGAGTTCGGGCCAGATGGTGGTGGCCACCGGCGTATCGTCGAAGCCGGCGATGGAGACATCTTCGGGCACGCGCAAGCCCAGTCCGTGCGCGACCGCCACCGCTGCGGCCGCCATGTCGTCGTTGCTGCAGAAGATCGCCGTGGGTGGTGGCCGCTGCGCCAACAGGCTGCGTGCGGCCAGGAGACCGGAGTGATAGGTGAACAGGCCCTCGGCGATCAAGCCATCTGCGACCGACACGCCGGCAGCATGCAGGCTGTCGAGATAGCCGTTGGCGCGCAGTGCGCTCGGGGTGTGTTTGGGGTCGCCCTTGATCAACGCAATGCGACGATGCCCGAGCTCGATCAGGTGGTCGACGATGGCGCGTGCGGCCTGGTAGTCGTCGATCCGCACCGAGCTGATTTGCGCCATCGGTGCGCCGCTGGCCACCGCCACGACCGGAATGCCGCGCGCATCGAGTTCGGCGATGGTCTGGCGCGAGTCGCATAACGGCGGTGGCAGGATCACCCCATCGACGCCGGCAGCGAGCAGGCGCTCGGTGGCCGCACGCTGGCTGCGGATGGCACCGCACTTCTCCACCATGACCTGGCTGCCGGTGAGGCTGCTCTGCTCAAGCAGGCCGAGCATGAATTGATTGAGGTATGCGGCGCTCGGGTTGCTGTACAGCACGCCGATACGCAGCAGCCCGCTGGTCCGCAACGAGCGGCCGGCGAGGTTGGGCCGGTAGCCCAATGCCTGTACCGAGGCCTCCACGCGCGCGCGCATCGCTTCGCCCACATGCGGGTGACGGTTGATCACACGCGAAGCGGTCATCGGCGAGACGCCGGCGTGTTTGGCGACATCCAACAACGTCGCCGCATTGTTCGCACTGCGTTGGCGCTTGGCCACCATTGTGTGTGCTCATCCTGGAGTAAGAGCGAATGCGCGCGCTACCGGTTCGACGTGTGAAGCGACCACGAAAAACAACCGACCCATCACCTGACGCAGTACCAGCGGCGGCTGCCGGTCATCGCCGAATCCACCGCCTACGCACCGCTGCCGAGCAAGTGATGTGCCTCTACCCGGTACGACCCGCGGCCAGTGGCAGCCGCTTCATCGCAACTGCGCACTTGCCAGACGAACGCGCCGATCTGCGCAAGCAGCAGCGCCAGGCATCGTGCGATTCCTGCATGCGCCTGGCGCTTGAAAACCGGCAAATCACGGCCGAATCGAGCGTTCGGCGCATGCCCCGCATCATCCTGGCCATTCACTCGCTCGGCGGTTGCACGCTCTTCGCGCGGCTGCCGAAATCGCCATCGGCTTCTGCGGCGAGATACGCGAACACGGTGTAGGCGGCCACGTTCTGCGCGAGCGCCTTGGGGTCGATCTTGTCCAGCGTGTCGTCGGCGGTGTGGTGCAGGTCGAAGTAGTCGGTGCCATCCTGCGCCAGCCACCCCCAAGCGCCACCCTTGGCGGAAATCGGCCCCACATCCGGTCCGGGGCCACCCTTGCCCGGTTCATACGCGATGCCCAATGGTGCCAGCACCTCGGCAATCTGCCTGGTCGCTGCACGCGAGTCTTCCGGTGCGGCCGCACCGGTGTTGAACGCGTAGATGCGCCCGGCGCCGAAATCGCTTTCCGCGCCGATCTGGTGCAGTGCCATGTCCTTGGCATCGGTGCCATGCGCGGCGGCATACGCCTTGCCGCCGTACAGGCCTTGCTCCTCGTTGGCGAAGGCCACCACGCGGATGGTGCGCTTGGGTGGCTGCTTGAGCTGGCCGATCAGGTGGCCGGCAGCCATCGTGATCGCCACGCCGGCGCCGTCGTCGATGGCGCCGGTGCCCAGATCCCATGAATCCAGATGTCCGCCGATCACCACCACTTCCTTGGGCTTGCTGCGCCCGGTGATTTCGCCGATTACGTTGTACGAGGTGGCCGTGCCGTCCCAGCCGCAATCCAACTTCAGGCGCACGCGCGTGCTGCCCAGTGCGGTGAGCCGCGCGAGCTGGTTGGCATCGGGCACCGACAGCGCTGCAGCCGGCACCGGCGTCAGGCCCTCATCGAAACGGGTGATGCCGGTATGCGGCACGCGGTGCGAGTCGGTGCCGGCCGAGCGCATGACAAATCCAATGGCACCCTTGCGGATCGCTTCGGACGGCCCCTTGCTGCGCACGGCGCCGCCATTGCCGTAATCCTTGCCGTCGCGCGCCTTGACCATCTGGTAATCGACGAAGGCAATCTTGCCGGCCAGCGAGCCGGCTGGCGCGGCCTGCAACGCAGCAAGCGTTTCGAAACGCACCACCTCGCCCTCGACAGTGCCGCCCGGGCTGCCGCCCAATGCGGTGATGGTCAACGGCTGCGCATGCGCCCCGATCACGACAGCGTGTTCGCTGCGACGCTCCCATTTCGGAAAGGTCACCGGCTCGGTCCATACCTTGTCGAAACCCAGCGAAGCGAATTTCGCCTTGGCCCAGGCCACCGCACGCGGGTCTGCTTCGCCACCTGCAATGCGCGGGCCCACCTCGGTGGTCAACGATTGGACCACCGAAAAGCCGGTGTCATCGGCCAGCGCCTGCTCGCGTAGCTGCGCTGCGGTACGCAATGCGCTGTCGGGGATGCTGGTCTGCGCGGCGAGTGCGGAGGAGCAGGCGAGTAGGGCAGAGATGGCAACAGCGAGACGACGCATGCAGGGCGGCTCCAACGACAAGGGGACCCCGAGCTTATCAGCGCCAGGTCCCCCGTCTGCGTGCGAAAGGTCATCCTTCTGCGCGAAGTTGCGCCACAGGATGCGCCAGTTGGTTGTGCCCGCTTACAGCGCGCCCGGCGGCTTGAGCGTGTCGTTCTTGAGCGCGTCGCGAATCTCGCGCAGCAGCAGTACTTCTTCGCTCGGGCCCTTCGGCGCGTCCGGCTTGCGGTGGGTCACGCGGTTGATCAACTTGACCACCAGAAAGATCGCGAAAGCGATGATCAGGAACTGCACGACGGTGTTGATGAAATCGCCGTAGCCAATGGCAACGGCCGGGATTTCCTTGCCGGTGGCATCGACGCCGGCCGGCTTGAGTACCCACGCCAGGCGCGAAAAATCCACATTGCCGATGGCCCAACCGATCGGCGGCATGATGATTTTCTCCACCAGCGCGGTGACGATCTTGCCGAACGCCGCACCGATGACCACACCGACCGCCAGGTCGATGACATTGCCGCGCATTGCGAATTGCTTGAATTCGCTGACCATTCCCATAGTGCACTCCAACTGCGGTCGCGGACCAACTGCCGCAGCCCGATCGTAGCCGGCTCGATGTCAGCCCGCGATGATGCCGTGGCGCTCGGCGACGTTCTCCAGGCGCGCACTGAACTGGTCGCCCGGCAGCAACGGGCCGACGCCGGCCGGCGTGCCCATGAAGATCAGGTCGCCTGCGCGCAGTGCGTAGAGTTTGGAAAGCTCATGCAGGATCTCCGGCACGTTCCAGATCATTTGATCCAGCAACGACTGCTGACGCACCTGGCCGTTGACCTCCAGCGACAGATTCAGCGCCTCCAGCGCGCCGACTTCGCCGGCATGCACCAGCTCGCTGATCGGTGCGGAGTGATCGAAGCCCTTCGCGATATCCCACGGCAAGCCCTTGGCCTTGGCCGCGGCCTGCAGGTCGCGACGGGTCAGATCCAGGCCCACGCCGTAGCCGTAGATCAGGCGCTCGGCCTGTTCCACCGGCAACTCGCCGGCCGGCGCATCGCTGCCCAGCGCCACCACCAGTTCCACTTCATGGTGCAGTTCCTTGGTGCCGGGCGGGTAGGGAATGTGGTCGCCGTGGCCGACCACGATGGCATCGGCAGGCTTCATGAAAAAGGTCGGCTGGCCACGCTCGGCCTTGGAGGCTGGTGCGGTGGCGCCCATCTCGCGCGCATGGTCGGCAAAGTTGCGCCCCACGCAGTAGATGCGATGCACCGGAAAACTGCCACCACCCACCACAGGAATGCGCGGAACATCGGCGGCGGGAATCACATCGTGGGTCATGCGCGCATCCTCAACATACGGGCAGGTGAGTCTAGCGGTTCGCCTGTGTACGACGGAACCATGACGCTTGCATCCAGTGCATGACATGGCCGGGCTGGCAGCGCTGCGAGGCCTCTGAAGCGTCGACGCGTGAGTGGCAATGGGTACAACCAGACGATTGCGAACCCACTACAGAGCTGGCAGTGCGGCGCTGGCGTTCGATGCGAGCGCGGTGTGCATTGATGCGGCAGTGACAAGACGTGCGCGCAGGGCGGTGAACTGGTGCTCGAAGCAGCACCCAATGCGCCTGTGGCCCATCAGCGCAGCGCAGCACCCGGCGACATGGCACTGCGCAACGCGCGGCAAGCCATCGCACGCCAGGTGTGGCGTGCTGGAATCAAATCATCATCGATGCAGGCATCGGCCAACCCCCGCACCTGCTGCGCAGACCGAGACCGCGGCGCAGCGATGCAGTCAGCCAGGTGTCAGTGCGACAACGGCAACGCGGGCTTGCGCACCACGTGGTACTCGGCGTCGACCACGCGTGCCTGCTGCGGCGTGCGGCGGTTCGACTTGCTCAACAGCTTCCAGGCGATGCCGCCCAGGATCATCGCTGCGCCAACGAACACGCTGAAGAAGATCAGCACCGCAAGGATCACCAGACCGGCCAGGCCGGCGGCAACGCGCACCAATGGGTGACGCGGCTTGCGCGGCGCAAACAGGTGATGGAAGTTGCCGAATTGGAAGAGGCGTGCGGGCATGGCGGTGGGCTGCCGGGCAGGAAACGAGCGCGCAGTATCGTTGCGGTTTCATGTCATTGAGTGAAAAGTTCGTTAATTGACACTGCAATTTGCGAAGGCGATCACGTGCGGCAGGCGTCGATGACGGCGTATACGGCCAGTTGTGGCCGGTTGGCTGGGCAATGGCGTTGTCCCGCAGTCGCCGTCTGGGGCTCCCCGTGCTGGCCAGGCGCGCATGCCACAATCCAGGCCCATTGCCATCGTTGCCCGGTCCCCTGCATGTCGTTGCCATCGCCCACCACGCTTGCCACGTTGATGCAGATTCCCGATGCCGGGTTTCTGGAAGTGGAAGCACTGCTGGAGAGCGGTGCCGAATCGCTGGTGCTGTATCGCGAAGGCACCCAGGTCCGTGCGTGGTTGAACATCTGCCCGCATGCCGGCCGCCGGCTGGACTGGGCGCCGGGGCAGTTCCTGAAGACCAAGGAAGGGCAGCTGGTGTGCGCCGCGCACGGTGCGGCCTTCGAACTCAGCGGTGGCGAATGCGTCAGCGGCCCATGCCGCGGCCAATCGTTGTTTGCGGTGCCGGTGCGGGTTGAAGATGAGCAGGTGCTGCTGGGGTAAGCGCCAGCAACGATTGCCGATGACGCTTTGTCGGCCGCTCGAAAAAAGCGCAACGCCGGATCAGCGCGCCGCCCACCAGAACATCAGGTTGATCACCGATACCATCACCACGATGTAGATCAGCGACAGCGGTGCGCCCACGCGCCACAACTCGCGCGGTTGATAGTTGGCCGGGCCGGCCACCATCGAGATCACCGGGTTGGACGCGGTCATCAGGTTGTTGGACGCCGACAACGCCACGATCAGCGCGAAGGCGGTGGGGTTGCCGTTGGCGGCCAGCGCCAGATTGACTGCAATGGGCACCATCACGATGGTCGCGCCCACGTGGCTGATCACCAAGGAAAAAGCTGTGGTCAACAGTGCCAGGCTGATTTCCAGCGCCCACACCGGCACGCCTTCGGGCAGGCGGTCGATGGTGTGGCCGGCAACCCAGGCCGCGGTGCCGCTGCTGTCCATGGCCCAGCCCAGCGGAATCAGCCCGGCCATCATGAAGATGGTCTTCCAGTTGATCGAGGCGTAGGCCTCGTCCATGCGCAGCACGCCGCTGACCAGCATGCAGGCCACGCCGGTCATCAGTGTCAGCGCCACCGGCAGGCGCGAGGTCAGTGCGATCAGGATGGTGAAGGCGAAGATCGCCATCGCGATCTTGAACTTGTGCGGACGCTGCTCGCCTTTGGGGAAGTCGGTCACCGGCACGAAATCGCGGCTTTCCGCCGCCTGGGCCAGGTCCTGCCAGATGCTGTGGAAGACCAGCATGTCGCCGGCGCGCAGCGGCACGTTGCGCACGTCTTCGCGGATGACCTGCTTGTCGCGGTTGATTGCCAACAGGCTGATGCCCGCCTGCTTGCGCAAGCGCAATTCGCCGGCGCTCTTGCCGATCAACCGCGAGTTCGGCGGAATCAACGCTTCGGAAATACCGGCCAGGCTGGGATTGAACAAATCGCCCAGGTTGCGCAGGCGCGAGGACATGCGCAGGAACTGGTTTTGCGCAAAGTCGGCCACTTCCTGGCGCGGGCCCATCGCGCCGAGCACGCTGCCGACCCAGATGCGCATATCGGCCGGCGGTGCCAGGCGGGTGTCGTTACCGGTCTTGAGCGCAAGCAGCAACGGTGCATCGTGCAAGGCTTCGGCCTCGCCCAGGGTCATGCCCACCAGCGGGCTTTCCGCGGTGACGGTCAGCTCGAACACATCGCCGTCGATGCCGTAGGTCTTGGCGAAATAGCTTTCGGTGCGCGAGGGCGTCACGCCTTCGTTGATCAGGCGTTCTTCTTCGATCAGCTTGCGGTCGCCGTAGAAGCGAAAGTACAGCAGTGCGGCGATCAGCAGCGCCACGCCGATCGGCAGCGGCGCGAACATCGTCAACGGCTCGATGCTGGCCATGCCCGAGGGCAGGTTGTTGTTGGCCGAGACCAGCAGGTCGTTGAGCAGGATCAGCGGCGAATTGCCCACCATGGTGAGCGCGCCGCCCATCACGATGGCCGCGGCGATCGGCAGCAGCATGCGCTGCAAGGTGAGCCCGGTGCGTGCGGCCAGGCGCGAGGCGACCGGCAGGTACAACGCCATCACCGAGGGGTTTTGCATGAACGAGGAGTTCAAGCCGGAGATGGCCAGCGTCATCATCATCAGGCGCTGCTCGCTGCCGTGCGAACGCCGCAACAACCAGGTGGCCAACCGGTTCAACGCACCGGTGCGCTCCAGCCCCGCGCCCAGAATGGTGGTAGCGATGATGCTCATCACCGCATTACCGGAAAACCCACCGAACAGTTCTTCCGGCGCCACCAGCCCGGTGACGCCCAAGACCACCAGCACGATCAATGCCACCACGTCGGCGCGAATGCGCTCGAACAGGAACATCGCCATCGTGAAACCGACCAGCCCGAGGACGAGCTTCATATCGTTGGTCAGCGTCAGCGCGGTGTCCATTGGGGGCCGGGAATGGGGAGTCGGGAATGGGGAATTGGCAGAGCGAAAATTGCGGGCGCTGTGGTTTATCCGGGCGACGCGGGCAGTTGCCCTTGCGATTCCCGATTCCCGATTCCCGAATCCCGGTCATACAGCAGATCCCACACACCGTGCCCAAGCTTCTGGCCGCGCGTCTCGAAGTGGGTTTGCGGGCGCCAGGCCGGGCGTTCGACGTGGCCGCGCGGGCCGGCGCGATTGACCAGGCCCGGGGTGGCATCGAGCACGTCCCACATCTGTTCGGCGTAATCGGCCCAGTCGGTGGCCGCATGCAGGCGGCCGCCCTCGCGCAGCTTGCGCACCAGCAACTGCGCGAATGCCGGCTGGATCAGGCGGCGCTTGTTGTGCCGCTTCTTGTGCCATGGATCGGGGAAATAGATACGCACTTCGTCCAGCGCGCCGTCGGCGATTTCGTGTTCCAGCACTTCCACCGCGTCGTGGTGATACAGGCGCACATGGGTGCTGCCGTCTTCGTCCAGCGCGTTGAGCAGGCGGCCCACGCCAGGAGCATGCACCTCGATGCCGATGTAATCGCGGCTTGGGTCCTGCTGCGCGGCAAAGCGCAACGCGGCGCCATTACCGAAGCCGATCTCCAGCACCTTGTGCGCATCGCGTCCGAAGGTGGCAGCCAGATCGCGCGGCGCACCGGTGTAGTCCAGCCCGAACCGCGGCCACAGGTCGTCGAAGGCGCGTTGCTGCGCGGGGGTGAAACGGCCCTGGCGCAGCACGAAGCTGCGCACCTGCCGGCGGCCCTCTTCGATGGTGAAGGGCTTGGGCGGCATCTTGGCGCCGTCGCTGGTGAAAGGATCAGTCATGAATTAAGTCATCGGCAAAACGAAAGCCCCTCTCCCACCGGAGCGAGGAGGCACAGTTTGCGCGCCATGGGCGCGCGTGCCTGGGAGCGCCCGCGACGCAGGCACGGGCCAGGGCGCGGAGCGGGGCAGAGGTCGGGGTGAGGGTACGGCGCGAGGGGGCGCTCGCAGCAACGCGCGATCTGGCAGCGGTCATATCCGGCACTCCGCACTGCCAACCATTGCGCCTCGGCCGCAATGTCAACGCAGACCGCCCACTCATCCAATCACACCATCCACCGGGCTCGACGCCGATGCATAGCGCTTGCGCGGAATCCGCCCGGCCAGGAACGCCTCGCGTCCGGCCTCGATCGCCTTGCGCATCGCGCTGGCCATCAGGATCGGGTCGCGCGCACCGGCAATGGCGGTGTTCATCAGTACGCCATCGCAGCCCAGCTCCATGGCGATTGCCGCATCCGAGGCGGTGCCCACCCCAGCGTCGACAATGATCGGCACCTTGGCGTTGTCGATGATTTCCAGCAGGTTGTACTTGTTCTGGATGCCCAGTCCCGAGCCGATCGGCGCGGCCAGCGGCATCACCGCCACGCAGCCGATCTCTTCCAGGCGCTTGGCCAGGATCGGGTCGTCGGAGGTGTAGACCATCACCTCGAAACCATCGGCGACCAGTTGTTCGGCAGCCTTGAGCGTCTGCACCACATCCGGGTACAGGGTCTTCTCGTCGCCAAGCACTTCGAGCTTGGTGAGGTTGTGGCCGTCCAGCAGTTCGCGCGCCAACCGGCAGGTGCGTACCGCCTCTTCGGCGGTGTAGCAGCCGGCGGTGTTGGGCAGCAGCGTGTAGCGCTCCGGCGGCAGCACATCCAGCAGGCTGGGTGCGTTGGGGTCCTGGCCGATGTTCACCCGGCGAATGGCGACGGTGACGATTTCGGCTGCGGCGGCTTCGGTGGCCAGGCGGGTTTCGTCCAGGTCCTTGAACTTGCCGGTGCCGGTGAGCAGGCGCGAACGGTAGTGTTTGCCGGCGATGACCAGCGCATCAGAGGGGGCGGGATTCGTCATGCGCCAATTATCACCGATCGGACGCGGATGCGCCGGCTTGCGCGGCGCATCAGCCGCCGCCCAGCGCGTGCACGATTTCCACCACATCGCCCTCGCGTAATGCGTGATCTGCATGCCGTCCGCGCGGCACGATTTCGCCATTGACCTCTACCGCGACGCGGCGTTGTGCTAAGCCTTCCTGCTCCAGCAGGGTGGCCAGCGGCAAATTGTCCGGAAGCGTGCGCGGGGTGCCGTTGAGTTGGATGTTCATGTCATCATTGTTGCATCGCGTGCCGCTCCGGCGCGCGTTTTTGCGTTATGCGGCAATGCAGCGTGAGCGCGGGCGGCCAGGGTGAAACCATGTGCCATTCGCCAGCGTACGTATGCACGCCGGTCCGGTCCCACTCACTTCAAGCAGGCATTCCGATGGCTTCCACACTTCGCCCGATCCGCTCCCTGATGGCTATGGCCATCGCTATTGCGGCCGCCCCGGCCATGGCCGAGTCGGCCTTCGACCAGACCGTGTTCTTCGGCGACAGCCTCACCGACAGCGGGTATTACAACCCGCTGCTGCCGGCCGCTTCGCGCGCGGTCACCGGCAAGTTCACCACCAACCCGGGTTGGGTGTGGGCCGAATATGTCGGCGACCATTTCGGCACCAATGCCGCGCCCAACGGGAACGGCCAGACCGGCGACAACTACGCTGCCGGCGGTGCGCGCATCCAGGCCAGCTCGGTCAGCGCACTCGGCGCTGCGCCGTCGGTGACCAGCCAGATCAACACCTATCTCACCGCCAACGGCGGCCGTGCCAACCCCAATGCGCTGTACACCGTATGGGGCGGCGCCAACGACCTGCTCGCCGCGTCCCTCGCTCCGGCCCAGGCCCAGGCCATCATCGGCAGCGCAGTCACCGCCCAGGTCGGTGCCGTGGCCACCTTGCAGAATGCCGGCGCGCGTTACGTCATGGTGCCGACCATTCCGGACGTCGGCCTCACCCCGCGCTTCCGCGCCGGCGGCGCCGTGGGGATGGCGCAGGGCACCGCTGCGGCCACGGCCTATAACACCGCCTTGTTCAATGGCCTGCAGTCCGCTGGCCTGCGCGTGATTCCGGTCGACACCTTCCACATGCTGCAGGAAATCGTCGCCAATCCGGGCACCTATGGTTTCAGCAATGTCACCAGCACCGCCTGCAACCCGGCCGTGCCGCTGCCGGCCTGTAACCCGACCAGCCTGGTCGCCGCCAATGCGCAGAACACCTATGTGTTCGCCGATGGCATCCACCCGACCACGGCGGTGCACCAGATCCTGGGCGAATACGCCATCTCGTTGCTGGAAGCGCCGCGTCTGCAGCAGGTGCTGACGCATTCGGCGCAGGCCGGCGGCCGCGCGCGCGCCGACCAGGTGGCCTGGCATCTGGACGGCAAGCCGGACGCCGACGGCATGCGTTGGTGGGGCAGCGTGCGCGGCGACATGCAGCGTTACGACCACGCGGACCTGTACGACGGCATGGCGCCGGCCGGCCTGTTCGGTGTGGATTGGACTGCAGGCGACCTGGTGTTCGGTGGTTTTGCCGGTTTCGGCCGCATGGACGCCGACTTCGGTAACCGCAACGGCAGCTTCAAGCAGGACGACACCACCCTGGGCGGCTTCTTCGGCTGGTACACCGGCCCGGTGTGGGTCAACGCCCAGGTCAGCTACAGCTGGCTGAGCTACGACGTGGACCGCGAAGTGCAGCTCGGGCCGGCCACCCGCGTGCACAGCGGCTCGCCGGACGGCAGCAACCTCACCGCCGCGCTCAACGCCGGGTATTCGCTGGGCGAAGGCAACCTCAAGTACGGCCCGGTGGCCGGCCTGACCTGGCAGAAGATCAAGCTCGACGGCTATACCGAAAGCAACGACAGCGCCACCGCGCTGGGCTACGCCAATCAGGACATCGATTCGCTGGTGGGCCGCGTTGGCTTCCAGGTGCGTCTGGACGGCGCCATGGTCAAGCCGTACCTGCAGGCAACCTACGACCACGAGTTCAAGGACGGCGGCGAAGCCAGCGCCTGGCTGCAGTCGATGCCGGAAGTGGGCATGTACACCGTTCCTGGTCAGAACTTCGATCGCAACTACGCCACTGTCGTCCTGGGTGCCCGCACCGGGCTGTGGGGCTTGCAGAGCAACATCGGCCTGAGCACCACCACCGCCCAGCGCAGTGCCCGCGACGCGACCTTGTTCGTGAACTTCAGCGGCAACTTCTGAGGCGCGGCAAGCCACAGATAGCTCACACGCAACATCTGAGGGCCGGGCAACCGGCCCTCGTTCTATCTGTGCACATTGCGCCAGACACCTGCGCCCGCATAAACTCTGTCAGCGCCAGGCGGGCGTAGCTCAATGGTAGAGCTGTAGCTTCCCAAGCTACTGACGTGGGTTCGATTCCCATCGCCCGCTCCATATCCGGCACGTTTTCTTGCCGAGCGCATCGCTCCGCAGTTCACTCTCCCCGATTGATGCAGCCGGTGATCAGGTGATCGGCGCTACGCGATTGCGCATCACTCTGAGCCACAGCGCATCGACGTTGGTCATCGCGCGTTCGGTGTTGGCAGCGTCCCGCGCTGTACATGACGCATCGTGCTTGGCGAGCGGCGCAATGTGCATGCTGAACAAATTCGCCTCTGGCACCCGTCTGGTCATTGCTTCGGCTGAATATCCTCCAGCGAATTTTCGCGTGTCATCAATAGCGACAGAGCGCGCTTATCTGCCTGCGCGCCATCCATCACACTGCGTGCCCGCTCTGCGCATGGAAGACATCTGAAGCCTGCACAAAGAACGAGCAAAAAGGATGGGCATCGCGGATGGATTGGCATACAGTGCCCGCCCCTGCGCTGGCATTGGTTGCCGGCGCAGATGTCAGGTTCGATGGAATGCTTGACCAGGCCGACCGGCTGCAGTGGCACTAAGGCAAGACACGCGGAGCGCAGTCTGCCGATTGGAAAGGAAGTGGCTGTTGAAGTTGTTGAAGTTGTTGAAATGCTGGGTGTTGTCGGTACTGGTGCTTGTTGCTTTACCTGTAAGTGCTGCAGAGCTGGTTGGTCGTGCGACGGTGACCGATGGTGACACCATCACCGTTGCCCATCAGCGCATCCGTCTGTGGGGCATCGATGCGCCGGAGAGCGCGCAACAGTGCAGCGCACACGATGGCAGCGCCTGGCCGTGCGGCCGCCGCGCTGCAGCGGCATTGGATGGCTATCTGCTGGACAAGACCGTGCATTGCCAGCCGAAAGATACCGATCGTTATGGCCGCAGGGTCGCCGAATGCTTCGTGCAGGGGCAGTCCGTCAATGCCTGGATGGTGCGCTCTGGCTGGGCGGTCGCCTATCGTCAATACGCTACCGCGTTCGAGGTAGACGAGCGCCTCGCGCAGCAGCAGCGCCGCAATCTCTGGCAGGGCGCGTTTCAGATGCCGGCAGACTACCGCCGCGACAAGAAGGCGCGGACAGCAACCACGCGCCAGGTTGCAGCATCGGCGCCAATCAACTGCAGGATCAAGGGCAATATCTCCAGTGATGGCAAGAAGATCTTTCATATGCCGGGCCAGCGCGATTATGCAAAGACGCGCATCTCGCCGGCGAAGGGCGAGCGCTTCTTCTGTTCGGTGAATGAAGCGGCCGCTGCGGGGTGGAGACCGGCGCGGCGGTGATGGCGCTGCGGCGCACCGAGGCCCGCCGGCCTCCCGGCTTCTGAATTTTCTTGCGCAGAGTCGGGGAGATCCCGATTGAGCCGGCTCTAGCGCCGCCGCATAGTGCAGGCATGACCACCCATTCCCAACTCGTCGGCGCGCTGATCAAGGGGATGCGCCGTGCCGAGTCTGCGTGGGTGGCGTCGATCGCCTACGGCGCCGGGCTGGCAAGGCACGTGCGCACCGGCCATGTCACGCCGGACAATGCGGGCAAGGTCCTGGACATGTTCGCGCTCGATCCCGAACAGATCCGCGAACTCGGGCTGATTGGCGTGGAGGAGCTGGGCGAGGCGGTCTACCACGCCTGGTCGATCAATGCCGGCGAATTGGATCGGGTGGTGCAGTGGTTTCGCACGCCGCGGGTGGAATTCGTCGGCAAGCACTGCAGCGAACTGATCCGCGCCGGGCGAATCGGCCCGGTCCTGACCATGGCCCGCGAGCACGCCCTGCTGCGCCATCGCTGAGCGCCAGCAGACCCGCACGGGCCCGGGCGCTTTACGCTGGGCGGCCCAGCGGCAATACTCGTTGACCCGCCCATACCTCATGTTTTGCCAATGCGCCAGGATTCGCCCGCTTCACCCACCGCCGCCGCCCGGGCTCAACTGCTGGAAGAGCTGCGCAAGCTTGAGCAGGAAGAAGCGCAGCTGAAATACGCCCAGACGCTGGAAGCCTTCGACCAGGTGATCGAGGTGCTTACCCAGTTCGGCAACCGTTTCAATGCCAAGCAAAAATCCCAGATCGCCTCGCTGGCGATGACCGGCAAGACCAAGGGGCCGCTGTCTTCCACCGGCGAAGTGGTCGCCAAGTACTGGATTCCGCATTCCGGCGAAACCTGGTCCGGCCGTGGTCGTACGCCGCGCGCCTTCAAGGCCTGGGAAGGCACCAGCTCTTATAAAGAGTGGAAAGCCAATCATCCGGACAAGCGCTTCCCGCTGTATCCGGGTTGAGTCACCCCACAAGGGATGTCGAAGGCCCGCAATGGGCAAGGCGTTGCTTTTGGCCTTCGATCTTTTGGTGAATGTCTGGCGCACAGCGCCCTGCTTTGCGCTTGTTATTCCAAGACACTTGGCTGATTTCGGTGGTCTGCGGAGCCAAGCCGGACTTTTGATGATCTGGCAGCGATAGATGTTGTGGTGTTTGCACGCTTCAAGTCCGGTTGGCCGCAGATTTTTTGGTGGCGTCTGCTGGCTTTTGGCCGTGGAATGAACGCTCGAGTGCCGCAAGTTGCGTGTCTTCAAACAACGCATTCAATTCCCGATTTCAAGCAAAACCCACGCGCTCAATCATTGCGAGAAAGCATTCGCCGTTCCCGCGCAAATCCCAGCGATGGATGCTGACCTACTGATTCCTGGTCCAGGGAGCAGGCAATGAGGACGTGGCCCAACGTGAGAGGTCGCACAGACTCGCTGGGGTGTTGCCATCGGCACCATTACCCTGGCCACGCGCAACCCGCGTAGCGCACGCAAGACCCCTCCGTCATTCCATCGTCGGAAACAAAAACGCTTGCTGCCTCTCCGATGCCGGTAGGAAGCAAGCATCGCTCCTGAGTGCGCGTTGCTGGGACGGCTTTACTGGTCGCTCTTGCACTCGAAGACCGAGACGCTGCGCGGCGGGGCCAGGAATTCGCTGGCACCGGCCGGCATCATGTCCACTTCCAGCGCTTCGTCGGTGGAGAGCACCAGCTTCCAGTGCACCGGCTCATCGGAGGAGGGCAAGGTGAAGGTCACGCCCTCGTGATAAGCATTGATGACGATGAGCAAGGTGTCGTCATTGGCCAGTTCCTTGACCCCCGAGGTCTGCGCCTTGCCTTCCAGCAGCAGGCCCACCGAACGTGCGGCGGGGTCGGTCCAATGCGCATCGTCCATTTCGATGCCGCCCGGATTGAGCCAGGTGAGATCGCGCAGACTGGCTTCTTCTTTGTATTGGCCGTTGAGAAAGCGGCCCCGCGACAGGATCGGGTAGCGCTTGCGCAGACGGGTCAGTGATTTCACGAACTCGGTCAGGCGGCCGTCGGTGGGATCGTTTTCCCAATCCAGCCAGGTGATCTCGTTGTCCTGGCAATAGGTATTGTTGTTGCCTCCCTGGGTCTGCGCGCGCTCGTCGCCGCTGAGCATCATCGGCGTGCCTTGCGATAGCAGCAGCGTGGCAAGCAGGTTCTTCATCTGCCGCTCGCGGATCTGCAACACCTCGGCGTTATCGGTGTCGCCTTCTTCGCCGTAGTTGCATGAGCCATCGTTGGACGAACCGTCGCGATTGTCCTCGCCGTTATCGATGTTGTGCTTTTCGTTGTAGCTGACCAGATCGCGCAGGGTGAAGCCATCGTGCGCGGTGATGAAGTTCACCGACGCCCACGGGCGCCGGCCGCGGCGATCGAACAGATCGGCCGAACCGGTGAAGCGGGTCGCAAATTCCGCCAGCTTGCCGTCTTCGCCTTTCCAGAATTCGCGCGCATTGTCGCGGAACTTGTCGTTCCACTCCGACCAACCCGGCGGGAAGTGACCCACCTGATAACCACCCGGGCCGCAGTCCCACGGCTCGGCGATCAGCTTGACCTCTGACAGCAGCGGGTCCTGGTTGCAGGCATCCAGGAAGCCGCCGCGTTGATCGAAGCCGCTCGGCTCGCGGCCAAGAATGGTGGCCAGATCGAAGCGGAAGCCATCTACATGCATCTCGCCGGCCCAGTAGCGCAGCGAATCGTTGACGAACTGGATCACCCGCGAATTGCTCAGATTCAGCGTATTTCCGGTGCCGGTATCGTTGATGTAGTAGCGCTTGTCGTCGGCCAGGCGGTAATAGCTGGCGTTGTCGATGCCCTTGAACGACAAGGTTGGCCCCAGCTCGCTGCCTTCGGCGGTGTGGTTGTAGACCACGTCCAGAATCACTTCCAGCCCCTGCTTGTGCATGGCCTTGACCATGTCGCGGAATTCATCGCGATGGCCGCTGGACAGGTAACGCGACTTCAGCGCAAAAAAGCCGATGGTGTTGTAGCCCCAGTAATTACGTAGCCCCTTGTCGAGCAGATGCTGGTCGTCCAGGTAGGCGTGTACCGGCAACAGCTCCACCGCGGTGATGCCCAGGTCCTTGATGTACTGGAGTACCTGCGGCTGGGCCAGGCCGGCGAAGGTGCCGCGCACCGCCTCGGGTACCTGCGGATTGCGCATCGTGTAGCCGCGCACATGGGTTTCGTAGATGACCGTCTCATTCCACGGCTTGAGCAGGCGCGTGTCGTCTCCCCAGTCGTAGGTGTCTTCGACCACCACGCACTTGGGCATGAAGGGTGCGCTATCGCGCTCGTCGAAGCTCAGGTCGCCATCGGGATGACCCACCGTGTAGCCGTAGAGCTCGTCGGACCAGATCAGGTCGCCATCCAGCTCGCGCGCATACGGGTCCAGCAACAGCTTGTTGTGATTGAAGCGATGACCTTCGGTCGGCGCATAGGGACCATGTACGCGATAGCCATAGCGCTGGCCCGGCTTGGCATCGGGAAGATACCCGTGCCAGATTTCGTTGGTGTACTCCGGCAGGTCGACGCGGGTTTCGTTGCCCTGTTCGTCGAACAGGCACAGCTCGACACGCGTGGCATGCGCGGAAAACAGCGCGAAATTGGTGCCCTTGCCGTCGAAGACGGCACCGCGTGGGAACGGGCGCCCCTGACGGATGCGGGAGGGATTGGCATAGGCCGCGCTTGCTGGACGTCGCATGGAGAGTCTCGGATGCGCCGGCACGCCGGCATTGAGGGGCCTCAAGCATTGCGTCTACAGCTGTGCAAAACGCGTTACGGCAACAGGGGTGTGGCGTGAGGGCGGCCGTCGGAACCGTTGACGTGGCGTGCCCTCGCAACGTCCCGTCGGCGCGCACGCGCGCCACAGTGCGGCCATGCGCAAGCAATCGGGCAAGGCCACCGACGGGTTGCGATCTGGATAAGGCACGCGCGAAGTGCGTTGCGCGACACGCGTCTGCGTTGCTTGAGCGACGCGCCAACGCCCTGCTAGCATCGATCCGGTTGAGGCCGTGCAGCCACAGCGTTGTTGGACTGGTCGCGGTACTTCGCTCTTTCATTCTCGGGGCCGTCGCAGTCGGCCTGATCGCAGCGTACATCGCGGGCCTGCCGCGAACGCGCAATCGGCCTGCACTGTACGGACTTGGGTCACTTCGTCATCAGACTCTGCCCATGTCCAAGCCGCGCCGCGTACCTGCCGCGATGAAAATCGCCATCCTTTCCCGCAACAGCAAGCTATATTCGACCCGGCGGCTGATCGAAGCCGGACGCAAGCGCGGGCACACCGTGCGCATCCTCGACCCGTTGCGCTGCTACATGCGCATCGCCGCCGACGGCTTCAGCCTGCACTACAAGGGCAAGCCGATCACCGGCTTCGATGCGGTGATCCCGCGCATCGGCGCCTCGGTCACCCGCTATGCCACCGCAGTGCTGCGCCAGCTCGAGTTCATGGGCACCTACACGCCCAACCCGTCGGACGCCATCCTGCGCTCGCGCGACAAACTGCGCGCGCACCAATTGTTGGCCGCGCAGGGTATCGACATGCCGGTCACCGTCTTCGGCGACAACCCCGACGACACCCAGGACCTGCTCTCCATGCTCGGCCCGCCGCCGCATGTGGTGAAGTTGAACGAGGGGGCGCAAGGCGCCGGGGTGATCCTGACCGAAAAGGCCAGCGCTTCGCGCGGGGTGGTCGAAGCGCTGCGGGGGCTGTACGCCAATTTCATCGTGCAGGAGTTCATCGGTGAAGCCGAAGGGGCCGACCTGCGCTGCTTCGTGGTCGGCGACAAGGTCGTCGCAGCAATGCGCCGCCAGGCGGCCGAAGGCGATTTCCGGTCCAATCTGCACCTGGGTGGCACTGCAGCCGTGGCCGAGGCAACCGAGCAGGAGCAGGAGGTGGCGGTGCGCTCGGCACGCGCCTTGGGCCTGGCAGTGGCAGGGGTCGACCTGATCCGGTCAAAACGCGGCCCACTGGTACTGGAGGTCAACTCCACCCCAGGTTTGGAAGGAGTGGAAGGCGTGTGCGGCGTGGACGTCGCCGCGGCGATTGTCCAGCACCTTGAGCAGTCCGTCCGCCGATCGGCCGGCTAACGGCTTTACCAAAAAATTAACGAAAATCTAATTACGGCCTCGCTAGCCTCTCCCGACCGTAGCTCCGCTCTCGGCAGTGACGGTGATCGGGATGAACTTTTGGCCCAAGTGCGGTGTCGCACTTGGGCCTTTTTATGGACGGCTTGCCGCTGTAGGGGTTCGCGTCTACATTCGCCAATGTTAAATCGGTCGGGCAAGGAGGCGTCGCATGGCAAAACGGTGGAGTGTTACGGGACTGCTGCTCGCGACGGGCCTGATGAGCGGTCATGCATTGGCGGTGGTGCTCGATCTGGACAAGCCGTTCAAGCCTCAGGCGGCGCAGGTCCGCACCGACCTTGCCGACGGCGAGAAGTACTCCGAGATCAGTCAGGATGAGCGCGCTAAGGTGAACGCTGCGCTGGATCGGATCGAAGCAGCATTCCAGACGCAGCCAGATATCCAGGCACTGCAGCCAGAGCAATTGGCAGCGGTTCGCAACGATCAGGAGCTCGTCACCCGAATTTTGACCAAGGCACGCGAAGATAGCCGGCTGATTTGTCGGCGCGAGCGCGCGACTGGGTCGCAGATGAGTACGAAACAGTGCATGACGGCTGCCCAGCGGCGCCGTCAGACCACGGTGAGTCAAGACGAAATTTCTCGGCGCCAGCGCTAAAAACAGCTTAACGAACGAGGTTCCAGTGCGAATTCTAGTAATTGAAGACAACAGCGATATCGCCGCAAATCTCGGCGATTACCTCGAAGACCGGGGTCATACGGTGGACTTCGCCGCCGACGGGGTGACTGGCCTCCACCTTGCCGTGGTGCACGAGTTCGACGCCATCGTGCTCGACCTCAACCTGCCTGGCATGGATGGCATCGAAGTCTGCCGCAAGCTGCGTAACGAGGCGCGCAAGCAGACCCCGGTGTTGATGCTGACCGCGCGCGACTCGCTGGACAACAAGCTGGCCGGCTTCGACTCCGGCGCCGACGACTATCTGATCAAGCCGTTCGCGCTGCAGGAAGTGGAGGTACGCCTCAACGCGCTGTCGCGTCGCGGCAAGGGTGTGCACACCCGCGTGCTGGAAACCGGCGATCTGGAATACAACCTGGATACGCTGGAAGTGCGTCGCCGCGGCAAGCTGCTGCAACTCAACCCGACTGCGCTGAAGATCCTGCAGGCGCTGATGGAAGCCTCGCCGGCGGTGGTTACGCGCCAGGAACTGGAAACCCGCGTGTGGGGCGAAGAACTGCCCGACTCCGATTCGTTGCGCGTGCATATCCACGGCCTGCGCGCCGTGGTCGACAAGCCGTTCGATGTGCCGATGATCCAGACCCGTCACGGCATCGGCTACCGCATCGCCTCGCCCGATGCCTGAAAGTACGAGCGAGACGCGGCCGGCGCGCCGGCGCGGCCGCTATCGGCGGCGCCTGCGCAGCCGCATCATCTTGTCGTTCGTGTTGCTGGGCTTCTGCCTGACAACGCTGTTCGCCTTCGCCACCAACTGGGCGCGCTCGCGCGTGGAAAACCAGTTGGTGGAAGACGTGATGAATCGCAACATCGACGCCTTCGCGCAACGCTTCTATTCCGATCCAATGCGCAACCCCGATCTGCCGTTGCAGCAGATGCGCGGGCGCGTGGTCAAAAGCGACAAGTTCGAAGCGCTACGCCGCGAACAACCGGAGTGGTATCAGCTGCCCGACGGCATCCACACCATCACCGGCGTGGACGAAAGCGGCAATACCTATTCGTACAAGCTTGCGGTGCGCAAGACACCGAGCGAATGGTTCTTCCTCGCTTATGACATGACCCAGGCGCTGAAGGGCGAGATCCAGCTCAAGCGCACTCTAATCTTGTCGGTGTTGGTATTCAGCGGGTTTTCGCTGCTGATCGGCTGGTGGTCCGCGTCCAAGGTGATGCGCCCGGTCTCCGATCTGGCCGCGCGCCTGCGTGCCTATCGTGGCGGCACTAGCCAACCCAAACCGCTGGCGGCGCATTTTCCGGACGACGAAGTCGGCCAGCTGGCCGAAGCGCTGGACGACTACTCGGCGCGTCTGACCGAAGTGGTGCAGCGCGACCGCGAATTCAACGCGGACGTGAGCCACGAACTGCGCACGCCGCTGGCGGTGATCCGCGGCGCTACCGAGCTGCTGCTGACCAAACCGAACCTGGACGAAAAGGTATTGCAGCGGCTGCAACGCATCCAGCGCGCCGAGCAGCAATGCAGCGATTTGATCGGCTCGTTGCTGTTGCTCTCGCGCAACGAGCGCGGGCAGGGCAGTAGCAACGTCGCCAAGGTGGCCGAACAACTGATCGACTCGCACCGCGCGCAGCTCGGTGGAAAACCCCTGGAGCTCGTGCTGGAAGGCGTGCGTGACCTGGTCATCGATGCCCCGGAATCGGCCCTGTCGGTCGCGCTCGGCAACCTGATCGGCAACGCCGTCAAATACACCCAGGATGGCCAGGTGCGCGTGCGCGTGCTGGGCGATGCAGTGGAAGTGATCGATTCGGGCCCCGGCCTGAGCGAAGAAGACGCCGCCAAACTATTCCAACGCGGCTACCGCGGGACCCATGCCGGCCACTCGCAAGGCGGCGGCATCGGCTTGTCGATCGTCAGCCGGCTATGCGACCTCTACGGCTGGCGGGTCAGCGTACGGCCAGGGCAGGAGCGGGGCGTGATTGCGACATTGGCGTTTCATCGCTAGTTCGGCATTGCGACCTGTCATGTTTTGTGCTCCCGTCGGTGGGTGCGCGGAATTACAGGAAGGACGCGCTAATTCGTACGCTGGCGATAGCGCGCGTCGAGCTCGTGCGCCGCTCGAATCAGATGTGCCGGCTGGCCATCGTTGACCACGACATCGTCCGCCAGCGCAAGACGCTGCTCGCGGGACGCCTGCGCAGCGATCATCTGATCCGCCAATTCCGGCGTGCTTCCATCGCGGCGCATCAATCTTGCATGTTGCAGTTCGACTGGCGCATCGATCACCAGCACGCGATTTAACCAGGGATAGGCTGCGCGGCCACCCGCCTCGGTGAGCAAAGGGATCGCGACGATGGCATAAGGACCTTCAGCCGCCTGTGCCGCGCGCTGCAACTCTGCACGGATAGCCGGATGCGTAATTGCTTCGAGCGCTTTGCGTTGCGTCAGATCTGCGAAAACAATTTTGCGCAGCGCGGAGCGGTCCAGCGTGCCATCCGGCAGCAGGATGCCTGGTCCAAAGTAGTCGATGATGCAATCGAGAACAGGACCCGGCATGACGACCTGCCGCGCAACCACATCGGCATCGATGACCGGTACACCCAGCTTCTCGAACTCCACCGCCAGCGCGCTCTTGCCTGACGCGATGCCGCCCGTAAGACCGACGATGAAATCACTCATCGTCCTGCCAGGGTCAACGCAGACCCGCGAAGTGCAGGTAGCCGTCCACTAGGTCGTTGCCCCAGAAGAACACCACCCAACCAGCGATGGCCAGATAGGGGCCAAACGGGATTGGGGTGGCGCGGTCGCGGCCCTTGGCGACCAGCCAGATCGAGCCGAGGATGGCGCCGACCAGCGAGGAGATCAGGATGATGGGCAGGATGCCTTTCAGCCCGCACCAGGCGCCGAGCGCGGCCAGTAGCTTGAAATCGCCATGGCCCATGCCTTCCTTGCCGGTGAGCTGCTTGAACAACCACCAGACCGTCCATAGCGACACATAGCCAACCGCCGCGCCCAATAGGGCGGGCTTGGCCGGCATGTAGAGGTTGTCCATCGAGCCGACCAGGCCCAGCCACATCAGCGGCAGAGTCAGCTGGTCAGGCAGCAGCTTGTGCCGTAGGTCGATGCCGGACATCGCCACCAGGAAGCAGCTCAACACGATCGCGCCGAAGCCCTGCCAGCCAAAGCCGAAGCGCCACACGCTGGCGACGCACAGGATCGAGGTGAGCAACTCGACCAATGGATATTGAATCGAGATCGGCTTGCCGCTGTAGCGCGACTTGCCGCGCAGCATGACCCAGCTCAGGACCGGAATATTCTCCCACCACTTGAGCTTGTCGCCTGTCACCGGGTCGTGCGAGGGCTCCACCACGATCCCCGGCGGCGGCGGCTCGTAGATGTCCGGCAGCTCCAAAATCTCGCGCGCATCCCGCCGCCACTGCCACTCCATGCGCTTGGGCAAGCGCAGGATCACCACATTCAGGAAGCTGCCGATCAGCAGTCCCAGTCCGGCCGCGGCAGGAAAGCCGAGACCGGGATGCTGGTCGAGAAATGCCATTACGTCTTATCCAACCACCGAAGCGAGCTTGAAGATGGGCAGGTACATGCCGATGACCATGCCGCCGACTACTGTACCAATGAACACCATGATCAAGGGTTCGATGAGGCTGCTAAGTGCATCTACCGCATTGTTTACTTCCTGCTCGTAGTACTCGGCTACCTTGAACAGCATGGCATCCAGTGCGCCCGCTTCCTCGCCGATCGCTGTCATCTGGATCACCATGTGAGGGAACAGATTGACCTGTTTCATAGACACGTTGACCGGATAACCCACCGATACGTCCTCGCGCATACGCAGTACGGCCTTCTCATAGACTGAGTTACCGGTGGCGCCAGCAACAATGCCGAGTGCCTCCACCAGTGGCACGCCCGCCTTGAAGGTCACTGCGGTAGTGCGCGCAAAGCGCGCAATCGAGCTGTTATGCATGATCTGGCCAATGATCGGCACCTTGAGCACCAAGCGATCCATTCCATGCTGCATCGCAAACGAGCGCTTGTAGGCAAAGATGAAGCCCACGATCGAGCCAACGATCACAAGCAGCAGTAGCCACCAATACGAGACCATGAATCGGGACGCATTGACGATCAGCTGGGTGAAGGCTGGCAGTTCTGCGCCGAACCCCTTGAACACATCCTCGAACTGCGGCACGACCCAGATCAACAAGATCGAGCTGACGAGCAGGGCAACCGCCACGACCATCGCGGGATAGAACAGCGCCTTCTTGATCTTGCCCTTTAGGGCTTCCAGATTCTCTTTATACGACGCGATTGTGTCCAGGACGGTTTCCAGCACACCAGCGCCTTCGCCGGCCTTGACGAGGTTGCGATACAGCTCGTCGAACTGCACTGGATGCTTGCTTACCGCTTCGTGCAGAGAAGAACCGCCCTCGATGTCGGTACGGATTTGTCCGACCATCTGTTTCATGCGAGGGTTTTTGTGACCATTGCCGATGATCTCCAGCGACCCAACGATAGGCACGCCAGATTTCATCATGGTGGCCATCTGGCGACTGAAGAACGCAATTTCCTTAGGCGTGATCTTCTTGCCTGCCGCGCCAAACAATGGCTTGGGCTTGGGCTTGACGACGCTGGGCGTGATGCCTTGGCGACGAAGTTCTGCCCGTAACATATTGGCGTTGCGGGCGATCTGTTCGCCCTTCATTTTTACCCCCCGCTTGTCTGTCCCCTCCCAGACGAACGGGCTCATCTGTTGATCGGCGCTAATGGCCGCTGGCTTGCTCTTGATGGTGCTACGGACTGCCGACATGTCTGATCCCCATCCGCCATCCCCAGGCGGATACCCAGGCGATGGTAACGGGTTCTTCATCTTATGGCATCTCTATGGGCGCTCTGCTCCCAGTGGGAGCAGGCGGCTGACCCCCCGCGTCACTTATTGACCCATGCGGGCCTTGGCGCAACTCCGTCTCAAATCAGAGCAACCCGCATGCTTGCGTCGCAAGAGTAGGGCAATATTGTGACTCAGGAGTTGAATGGCAGCGCCGCCGCGACGTTGGCACGCATTTTGCTTTACAAATCCTGCACGTGGCACCCGCCGCGCGGCGCCCAAAGGGAGTGGCCCGCGGGCGGACAACTTCACCAACTCTAGGGGATACCTATGAAGAAGCAGCAAGGCTTTACGCTGATCGAACTGATGATCGTGGTCGCGATCATTGCCATCCTGGCCGCCATCGCGCTGCCGATGTATCAGGACTATGTCGCCAAGTCGCAGGTGACTGCTGGTCTGGCCGAAATCACCCCGGGCAAGACTCAGTTCGAAGTTAAGACCAACGAAGGCAGCACGATGAGCACCCCCGCGCAGATTGGTCTAAGCTCGTCCACCACGCGTTGTGGCATCACGGTTTCCGCTACTACCATTGTTTGCAACCTTAAAGGAAACGCGGCAAAGGTCAAGGATAAGAACGTGACACTGACGCGTACCGCTAGCACGGGAACTTGGGCTTGCAGCAGCAGTGTTGACGCGAAGTACAAGCCGGCTGGCTGCAGCTGATATAGAAAATCATGTAGAGAAAGCCCCGTATATCGGGGCTTTTTTAATTGTGATTGGCTGTTGAGTGGCATGTCCCTGGGGGAGAGGCGATCATGAGCACGTCTAAAGGCTTTACATTAATAGAGTTGATGGTCGTCATCGCAGTCATTGGAATACTGGCCGCAGTAGCTTTGCCTATATATCAAGGCTACGTGGCGCGGACCCAGGTTACTTCGGCGCTCGGTGAAATTTCGGTCGGGAAGACGAGCTACGAGCTCCTGATCGCGAAGGAGGCAGCAGCCTCCGAATTCACTGCAGAAGGCATTGGCTTGCAGGCAAGCACAGTGCGATGCAGAACCGTCGACGTCACTTTTCTTCCTGCAACTTCAGCAGGATCGATTAAGTGCTCAATGAACGGCGCGCTTGAGGTTCAGGGTAAGGAGATACGCTGGCAAAGAGACTCCTCCGGCAGTTGGTCCTGCCTGAGTACGGTAGGACAGCGGTACATACCTACGGGCTGCCTGGCGTCGTGACCAAATTTGGCTGAATTACATGATGAAGCTTTGCCAGGCGTGAGATGAAAAAGAATACAAAATTTGTCTTCTTGCTTTTTTTGGCGGCAACGATCGCTTGTAGTCTCTACATCCCCGGGCTGAGCGGCGGTTTTATCTTTGACGATTACCAGGCAGTGGTTGAGAATACGTCCATAAAGTTGGATCACATCACGTGGGACGGTCTGGCAGCCGCCGCCCGTGCATACGGCGGACCAATAGGTCGCCCGGTGGCGACGCTGAGTTTTGCCGCGGGTTACTGGCTGCACGGAATGAGTCCGTTCAGCTTTAAGCTGGAAAATCTGGCGATTCACTTCCTGAACATCCTGCTCGTGGGGTTTTTAGTACGAGGCATCATTCGCTTGGCGTGGCCGGAGGAATCTGAAAGAAGCCAATCCATCGCTACTCTTCTTATTGCATTGATATGGGGCCTACATCCTCTGCAGGTCTCATCCGTCCTGTATGTAGTTCAGCGAATGGAATTGTTGGGCAACCTGTTTTTGCTGATTTCGCTGAATTTTTATGTGGTGTCCAGGCTGCGCTGGATTCAGGGCCGAGAGTATGGAAGATTCCTTGTCTTGGCTGCATTGAGTTTGATATTGGGACTTCTCTCAAAAGAAAATGCGATTCAGGCCCCCTTGTACACTCTGTTTATGGAGCTGGTCTTTTTTGGCTTCAAGGGAAAGGATGGGCGAAGCCTGTCACTAAAGGTCATATATGCTTCTGTTTTCCTCGTGGGTAGCTTGCTGTTTTTTGGATTGCTGCTGCCGCGAATCGCTTATCAATTTGATATGCGTGACTTTACAATGCTGCAGAGGGTGCTGACGCAGTTTCGCGTACTCCCGTCATATCTGGGCTGGATGATTTGGCCATCGCCCGAAAATCTTACCTTTTATCATGATGATTTCGCTCCGTCGCGCGGCCTGTTCGACCCTCTGACGACAATTATAGGTGGCGCGGCTCTTGGATCTCTTTTAGTCGGAGCTTTCTATTGGCGGGTGCGTGCTCCACTAGTCAGCATAGCTATAGGCTTTTTCTTCGCGTCGCATGCAATTACAAGTGCACCCTTGGCACTTGAGCTTGTTTTTGAGCATCGCAATTACCTTGCTATTCTAGGTCCTGTTTTGATTGCAGCCTCGTTGGTACGAGCGCTCCTAAGAAAAAGGCAAATGGTTATCGGCTATTCGTTGATCACTGGCTGCATTTTAATGCTGATGTTTACGACGTTGCTGCGTAGCGCTACGTGGGGAGATCGTGTTCTACTCGCGACAGCGTCTGCAATAGATAATAAGTGGTCTCCAAGGGCTTCATACGAGCTTGCAAGCATTTATATGGAGAGAGCAGGGGGCGAGGCTGACTCTGTTAACTATAATTTCGCCATGGCCGAGTTGGAGCGTGCTATGGGCCTCCCGCGTTCATCCCCGTTACCAGAGCAAGCTTTAATCCTCATAGCTGTCAATGGTGGGCGGCAACCAGAAGAAAATTGGACGCGATCCATTGTCAAGAAGTTTGAGACCCGCCCTTTGGGGCCTCAGGAGTTCAGTGCGTTTTATTCACTTATCAGTGATAGAATGAAAGGCGTTAAAGTTTCGGACAAGTTAATTGTCCAGCTGAGCGAGTTGTACACTCGGAGGCAGCCCAACTTATTGGATGCGCATCTGCTCTACGCTGATTACGCAGGAAGGATTTTGCACGATTATTCTCTCTCAGCTAGAGAATATTGTTATGCTGTGGGGATAAAAAAAGATTCAGGTTATGGGGTCCGGCTCATCTCATCTCTGGTCGAGCAAGAGCGATTAAATGAGGCAAAGTTATTGGCGCCTTGCGTCTTGAGAAACAGCGATGCCAAACAAGCCTAACGATGTAGCGTCCTTCTCCTCGAAGGCCAAGTGTTCTAGTCCCATATATCCTGAAATCGGACCGGCATGGCCAAGTGCAGGCTGGAGCCCTGCGCCCCGCTATCTTCTTCGGCGAGCTCGCATGCTTGCTAATTTAGTAGATATAAAACCTGGGCGGACTCTTGAGGTAGGTAGCGGTTCAGGAGCTTTCTTGTATGAGTTGAAGGCAAGGGGTTACGACTGTGAGGGTGTTGAAATATCTCCTGACGCTATCTCCCTGTTCAAAAGACTTCACGATGAAGAAATCAAATTATCCAGCGAATTGCCCTCGCTCAAGGAAAGTTTCTCGCTTATTATTGCTTCGGAAGTCCTGGAGCATATTGAAAATGACGATCAGGCACTTCAGGAATGGATCGACCTTTTGGCACACGACGGACTCTTAATCTTAACAGTGCCAGCGCATATGAAAAGGTGGAGTGCCTCTGATGATTGGGCAGGCCACGTCCGAAGATACGAAAAAAAAGACCTCTTAGAAAAAATTCGTGACTGTGGACTTACCATAGTCAACTTCGAATGTTACGGATTTCCGTTATCTAACGTGTTGGAAGCTTTCTCCTCAGGGTTTTACAAAAAAAGAATAATCCGCAATGCGGCAGGAGAAGTCGAGCGATCCTCAAACAATCTGCGGAGTGGCGTGGATCGTGGCCCGGCGATAAAGTTCTTCGGCCTGATCTCGTCCCGTCTTGGGAGGGCATCGCTTAGGGTATTTTATAAAATACAATCCTTGTTTCTAAAGCGCGAGCTTGGCTCGGGCTACCTGGTAGTTGCAAAAAAATTGTGAGGTTTTTAAGTAAGTCATTGTTTTTAGCAATTGGATTGATGGCTTTCGGCGCGCTTGTGTACTTTGCTTGGGCTCAGCGTGATGCGTTTTTAGGCTTTGATTTTTTTAGCGCTGATTTTGTTATTCGATTTTTATTAAGTGCAATCTTCTTTTCTGCCATTTATCCAGTAAGCGGAATTGCCTATCATTTGCTGGTGCGGCATAAGTCCCCGTCCAGTACCTGGATATTGCAAACCAAGATCGTCAGTGTGGGGCAGCTCGCTAGATATTTGCCTGGGAACATCGCGCAGTTGATCGCTAGAGGTGCCATGCTGAAGGCCCAATCAGTACCTATGCTCTTGATAGCCAGCTCAATGGTGCTGGAAACCAGTCTGACTATTGTTGCGGCATCTTTTTTGAGTCTGCTTGGTCTTTTGACTTTCGGCTTCCAGCTACCTAGCTCTTTGGACTTCAGTGCCAAAAGCCTTCTTGTATTGAGCGCCTGTTCAGTAGCACTTTTATTGTTAATAAGCTTCAAATCAATACGTAATTATTGGCTCAGACAAGTGCTGTCTTTGTTGGATGGGTTGACTATTTCGATTTTAGCTAAAATTCTAGTTCTATACCTAATTAACTTTTTTCTTGTAGGGGTCGGTTTCACGATATTGGGCGGTTTTTTTGGCGTGCCGCTAGCTCAAGTCCTCTATATGTCCACTGCTTTCTCACTAGCATGGGTGATCGGATCCGTTATACCTGGGCCGCCCGCTGGTTTAGGGGTTAGGGAGCTAGTGTTGTTTTCACTGTTGTATCGCGTGATTCCCCATGATTCGGCTGTTGTGCTGGTGTCTATGCATCGTCTTAGTACTTTGCTTTCGGATGCAGTAGTTGGTTGCGCCGCTTGTTTGGCTTACTTCAAGAGCGACCTAAGATGATAATTCAGAGATAATGCGCATCCAGTTTTCCTTGATCGGAGCATGGCTTAGGTAATTTTTATAAAAATTTTCTGCGGATATTGAATATTTTTCACGCTCTAGTGGATTATCTCTTAGGAATTGGATTGCTTTTGCCAAAGCGTTTGGATCATCGGGTGGTACTTTCAGTATTGGCAGGTGTTCCTGAATGCCGGCTGGCAATGAATAGTTGCTCTGACTAATGACGCACCTGGCGAGCATCATGTAGATATATAACTTATAAGGCAGGACTCTGCGCGACTTCTCGTCACCGCTGAAGATGCCTAGGCAGATATCCGAATGAGTTATCGCTTCAGTCAGTTGGCTTGGAGATTGCCACGTTCTAATCCATTCTATGGCAGGAAAGTCTTTATCGCTTTTTATGGCAGTTTCCAGTTTGTAGGCTTCAGCGCCGTCACCTATGAACTTGAAATTAAAATCACCGTGGCTTTTCAGTAATCTCATTGCCTCGATGATCACGCCTATGCCGTGGAGGGGAATGAAAGTGCCTACGAAGAGTACTGACGTCACTTCGGGAGTGCTATAATTCTGAGTGGGTTGCTTGCTTTGGACAAGCTTTAGTCCAAGAGGTATGGCCTCTATTTTTTCTTTCGCGATAGAGAAAGTTTTTGCGATGTAGGCTGAGTTGGCTGTTGTATCAACGATTATTCTCGTGCATGTAGTTAGTGCAATTTTCTCAAGTGAAAAGAGAATTTTTGCAAATATCCTCGAGCCTTTAGCTCGATTCACGGACCATGATTCCCATAGTGAGATGAATGCATCTGCGACCAGAACAGGCCGGAATTTGACAGGCACTAACGACATTATTAGTAAAAAGAATATTCCAGGATATCTCACGTAAATGATATCCCCAGGCTTTTTGACTCGTAAAACTGTTAACGCACTGTAGAGATTGCGAGTTAGCAATTTCCACAAAACATCCATTTTTGCCAGGGGGCGCTTTTCGATTGATTCCCAAAGTTTTGTGCCGGGTGGCATTGAATAGCCACAATCTACGACATTTACATGGCTGATGGTGCCCAATATTTCCTGCGTAATTTCACCGTTGGGATACCCTGATCCAGTTGCATAATAGCCTGCAATCAAGATTCGTTGAAAGTGGCTGGGCAAGCTAGTCATCTTTTCGGTATGTCAAGGAGGTGATTTGTTCGGAAACTAATCCGATAAGAAATATTATCACCGACGCACTAAATAGCAGAAGGCTCATATTTGTAAACCTCATGGAGGTTATATATGTCCATGAATAATAAGCAAGGCCGGTAATGAAAAATCCTATCGATATCGGTGCGAATAATTTCAAGGGTGAGTAAAGTGTGGCGATTTTGAATATGATCAATAAAAATCTGATGCCGTCTTTTATTGGTCGTATATGGCTCGCAGTTCCAACTCGCTTCGCCACTGGGATAGATACATAAGCAACGGGGTAAGCGCTTCGGAAGAATGCCATCGTGCTGGTGGTGGGGTAGCTAAATCCGTTTGGGAGTAAGTGAATAAATTCTTTAAATCTTATCGAGCGCGCTGCTCGGAATCCTGATGTTAAATCTTTAACATCGAATCCGGTCATCTTGCTTGCCAGCCAATTGTAGAACGCATTCGCTACACCTCGATGTCTACTTGCCTGTCCAGCGCTATCGCGCGCTCCGACTACCATGTCGTATCCTTCATCGAGTTTATCTAGAAGGTTCCGTATATTGGCAGGGTCATGTTGACCATCGGCATCCATGAATATCAGGATGTCTCCCGTGGCTGCTCTAGCCCCCCGTTTAATTGCGGCTCCATTCCCCATTGAATATGGACTGCTGAGAACTAGTGCCCCTAATTCTTTCGCGACTGAGGCCGTTGTATCGATTGAGCCATCGTCGACGACAATGATCTCGGCATCTGGATAATAAGCCCTGAGCTTTGGGAGTGTCTTCCTGAGTCCCTCGGCTTCGTTTTTGGCAGGTAGCACTATACTAATTGTGTTCAAAATCTTTCCCCAGATGAACAGGACTTATTCTAGTTGCATCAATCATGACTTGCTACACCTACGTGCATGACAGTGATTGTATGGCCGCGGCCGCCTCGTCTGCTGCGCAGAAATCGGCGTTCCTCGTAACAATGACGCCCGTCCATCGAGTCTTGGTCATAGCGGGGCAGAATTTGTTTGCGTAGTTGCTACTTAGAATCTGATTGTGTAATTGGTACAGTGTGACTGAAATTCTGGGGAGCGAAGGCTAAAGCTAATGACCGCAACACTCACCGCAAACTTGGTTGGTATCACTGGCATCGCCCGGCGACTGGTTCAGGACGGCGCGCTTGACGAAGTCGCGGCGCGCGCTGCGATGGAGCACGCGAGTTTGGCGAAAATTCCTTTGCCACAGTGGTTCGCAGAAAAAAAACTCGTGACGGCGTCTCAGCTGGCCGCTGCAAATGCAGTCGAGTTCGGCATGCCGTTGATGGACGTATCGGTGTTCGATGCTAATCAAAATGCGGTCAAGCTGGTCAGTGAGGAGTTGCTCCAGAAGTACCAGGTGCTGCCGCTGTTCAAGCGCGGTAACCGGCTGTTCGTGGGGGTGAGCAACCCGACCCAGACTCGCGCGCTAGACGACATCAAGTTCCATACGAATCTCGTGGTCGAGCCCATCCTGGTCGATGAGGACCAGATCCGTCGCACCTTGGAGCAGTGGCAGGCCAGCAATGCTGCGCTGGGATCTGCGCTGGGTGACGACGACGAAGGTATGGACAACCTAGACGTGTCTGCTGGCGACGAGGACATGGGCGCCGGCGGGGATTCCGGGGTCGATGCCAAGGGCGACGACACGCCGGTGGTGAAGTTCGTCAACAAGGTGCTGGTGGATGCGATCAGGCGGGGAGCCTCGGACATCCATTTCGAGCCCTATGAAGACGACTACCGGGTGCGCTTGCGCATCGACGGACTGCTGAAGAACGTGGCCAAGGCGCCGGTGAAGCTGAACCAGCGCATCGCAGCGCGCTTGAAGGTGATGTCGCAGCTGGATATCGCCGAGAAGCGGGTGCCGCAAGACGGGCGCATCAAGCTCAACCTGTCCAAGACCAAGCAGATCGACTTCCGTGTCAGCACCTTGCCGACCCTGTTCGGTGAAAAGGTGGTGCTGCGTATCCTGGACGGCAGCGCGGCCAAGCTGGGCATCGACAAGCTGGGCTATGAGGCGGACCAGCAGAAGCTGTTCCTGGAGGCGATCCACAAGCCGTACGGGATGGTGCTGGTGACCGGGCCGACCGGCTCGGGCAAGACGGTGTCGTTGTACACCGCGCTTGGAATTCTCAACGACGAGACACGCAATATCTCCACCGCGGAGGACCCGGTCGAAATCCGCTTGCCTGGCGTCAATCAGGTGCAGCAGAACAACAAGCGTGGCATGACCTTTGCCGCAGCGTTGCGCTCGTTCCTACGCCAGGACCCGGACATCATCATGGTTGGCGAAATCCGTGACCTGGAGACGGCCGAGATTGCGATCAAGGCGGCGCAGACCGGTCACATGGTGTTGTCGACGTTGCACACCAACGATGCGCCGCAGACCATTGCACGCTTGATGAACATGGGCATCGCGCCCTACAACATCACCTCGTCGGTGACCTTGGTGATCGCGCAACGTCTGGCGCGGCGGTTGTGCAACAACTGCAAGCGCAAGTCGACGCTGCCTGACAACGCATTGCTGGCCGAAGGATTCACCCCCGCGCAGCTTGCTGCCGGGATCGAGCTGTATGAAGCGGTCGGTTGCGACGAGTGCACCGAAGGCTACAAGGGGCGTACCGGTATCTACCAGGTCATGCCGATGACCGACGAGATCGGCGCGATCGTGCTGGAGGGCGGCAATGCGATGCAGATTGCCGAGGCCGCGCAGGCGATCGGTATCCGCGATTTGCGGCAGTCAGCCTTGATGAAGGCTGCCCACGGGGTGACCAGCCTGGCCGAGATCAATCGTGTGACGAAGGACTGAGCCAAGATATCAGAAGGCTCTGCAGCTGCACATTCCTGCCGGGTGTGCAGAATTTATTCCTGGCTGACGTCGCCCATTGAGATTTAATGCCAGCTGGGCGGCGGCATCGTGGACATCAAACTTATCATTACGCCCCATAGCATCCCATTTTTCGGTCCAGTCGGAGTTGTGGGTGATCGATCACAAATAATCGTTTGATAACGCTCATTGCGTTGACAACGGCCAAGTTGCGTCCAGATAATTTTCGGGCAGGGGATTCCCAAATGCTGTGCTGATCTGAGCCTCGTCGATTGGCAGAGTGCCGAAGGAGTTGCGCAATGATTGAGCTGAAAGCCCATCATTTTGCTGTTTTTCTGTGTGGAATTTTGTCTTGTAGTTCAGTGGATGCTGCGGTCAAAACGATTACGGCTAGCGCTCGTAATGGTGGTTCGACGCAAGGGAGCGCGATAGCGTCAAACTTATCAGTTGTGACCTGCACACAAGCAACTGGAGGAGGGGAGGCGGGCACCTTCTGCTCGGTTCAGGCTCCTGGGTGGAACGGGGTTCTCTCGGTAGGTGAATCGATAGGTACAAATGCCCCAGGTAATGTCGTTCTCAATTGCATCGGTTCCTACGCAGCAAGTGGTGGTGGTCTGAGCTGTGCGGCAAGAATTGATGACACGACGTGTTCACCCGAGCAGACCATCTTTGGCTCTGCGCGGAATGGCAGCTCGTTCCGCGGTCTGGCTCCTGTCAAATCTGCAGCCATCATCCAATGCACTCAGGCCTCGGGCAGCGTTACCGGTACGACCTGTGGCATACAGTCTCCAGGCTACAGCGGAAGTTTGACGCCTGGTCAGTCAGTGGCCTCAAATGGACCTGGGACTGTATCGCTTTCCTGTGGCGGGCAGTACTCGGCAAACGGTGGCGGTCTTTCCTGCTCTGCGCAGGTAAGCCAAGTTTGTCCCTGATGATCATGCGAGTCTTTTGGGAGGCGCTGTCAACAAGAAATCTCGGGCATGATTTCAAGTGAGCTCTTGAAGTCAGTGCGTTTTTCGTTGGAGCTTAGATCTGGCAAGATTTAAGCTCCAATTCCAGATTTTCCAGCGGAACGTAGTTAAGCAGTATCGTAGGTGCAGGACAAGCGACTCGATCATCTGATGCAGTCAGTGAGACATTGTGAGCTTTACTGCTGCTGCGAGAACTTCTAACTAGGCAGGGAAGAATTTCTTGGTCAGCATTGGGTGCAAGGCATTCAAGCGTCACGCACGATGCTTTTCCCGGCTACGTGTTCCTTCATAGCGAGGTGCATTGCGAGTGGCAACTCAGTCCATCCCCAGCTTCTTCAACTTATAACGCAGCGCGCGAAACGTGATGCCCAGCTGCGCCGCAGTCTTGGTCTTGTTCCAGCGGTTTTCTTCCAGCGCCTTCTGGATCGCGGCGCGCTCCAGTTGCTCGATGTAGGACGGCAGCGCGGCTGAGGCCGGGTCGATGTCCACGACGGCTTCGCGCTGTTCGGCCGCGGCGCCTCCGTTGGGGACGGCCAGACGGTGGCCGCCGTGAGCGGGCAGGCGCAGGTCGGTGGCGCTGATCTGGTCGTCTTCGGCCAGGGCCAGGGCGCGTTCGAGGATGTTTTCCAGTTCGCGCACGTTGCCTGGGAAGCCGTAGTGATTCAATGCGTCGAGCGCCGACTGGGTCAGCAGCGGAATGGGGCGGCCATGGCTGTGCGCCAGGCGCGCGATGATGGCAGCGGCCAGCTGCGGCAGATCGCCACCGCGTTCGCGCAGCGGCGGCACACGCAACTCGATTACGTTGATGCGGTAGTACAGGTCATGCCGAAAGCGGCCGTCGGAGACCAGGTCGCTCAGGTCCTTGTGGGTGGCCGAGAGGATGCGCACATCCACCAGCGATTCGCTGGATGCGCCGACCGGTCGCACCGACTTTTCCTGGATGGCGCGCAGCAGCTTGACCTGCATCTGCAACGGCAATTCGGCCACTTCGTCCAGGAACAAGGTGCCGCCGTGCGCGGCCTGGAACAGGCCGGGCTTGTCGGCATGCGCGCCGGTGAAGCTGCCCTTCTTGTGGCCGAAGAATTCGCTTTCCATCAATTCGGCGGGAATGGCGCCGCAGTTGACCGGCACGAACGGGCCGGGGGCGCGTGCGCCTTGTTCGTGGATGGTGCGTGCGACCAGTTCCTTGCCCACGCCGGATTCGCCGACGATGTAGACCGGCGCCTGGCTGCGCGCGACCTTGCCGATGGTGGCGCGCAGGCTTTCCATGGCACTGGAGTCCCCGAGCAGGCGGCTGGCCTGTTCCGGTGGCGGCGGTGGCGGAGCGGGACGGTCGCGATTGTTCAATTCCAGCGCGTGCTTGACCAGGCCGCGCAGCACGCCGATGTCGACCGGCTTGCTGACGAAATCGAAGGCGCCGGCTTTCAGCGCTTCCACGGCCAGGTCCATGCTGCCGAAGGCGGTGATCATCGCCACCGGCGTCTGCGGGTAGTGTTTTGCGATTTCGGTGACCAGTTCGATGCCGTTGCCGTCCGGCAACCGCATGTCGGTCAGGCACAGATCGTAGGGGTTGTTGGCCAGCAACTCGCGCGCCTCGGCCAGGTTCGCCGCGGTGCTGATGCGCAAGCCCATGCGGCCCAGGGTGAGAACAAGCAACTCGCGGATATCACGCTCGTCATCGACAACCAGGGCGCTTTTGGGTTCGTTCATGGGACGCACGATAGCCCAGCGTGATGATGGTCGACAATTGTCGAGCAGGTCGCGGCACGCCGATTCACCTGTTACGCGGGTGCATCACTGCGGCATTCAGCGCGTTTGCAAGGCGCCGATGCCAGTCGGCGATGCGGGGCTGTCGATGGGCTGCGTTGCCAAACGCGTCTGCCTCCGACAGCCTTGCTGGCGTAAGCCCGCACGACCCGCAAGCCAGGCACCGCGTTGGTTTGCGTCTTCGCCAGTTGCAACGTTCTGCTATCGAACAAGTGCCGCGCTGCGCGATATCGTCACATCAGACATCCCGCTCAGCCGATAGCCGAACACTTACTTGCCGAGCAATCCGTTGGGTCCTTGCAACGAAATCCGGAAGCACGCACCGCCGCCGGGGACCGCGACATAGTCCAGTTGCGCCTGGTTGGCGCGGCAGAGTTCCTGGGCGATGTACAGCCCCAGGCCGGTGCCGTGCTCGGAGGTGGTGTAGAACGGGCGGAACAGTTGCGCCGCCACGGCCTCCGGGATGCCTGGGCCGCGGTCGATCACATCGATCACAGCCATGCGCTCGAGGCGCTCGACGTGCAGCTTGACCCGCGCCGGTTCGTCCATCACCCGGCCGTACTTGAGTGCGTTGTGCACCAGCGCGGTGAGGATCTGATGCAGGTGCTTGGGGTCGACCAACGCATGCACGGAGCTCCCCTGGATGCTGGCCTCCAGGATGTCGGTTTCCATCGACAAGGTCTGGCGATATTCAACCACGAAGCGGCGCACGAATGCGGCCAGGTCCAGGTTGTCCGGGGTGGCGCGTTCCCGGCGCGCCAGTGCGAGCACGCTTTCGACGATGCCGTTGGTGCGCTGACATTGCTGGTGGATGATCTGCAGCAGGCGGCGGTCGGCATCGCCGATGTCCGGCGATTCTTCCAGCAACTGCGAGGCGTAGCTGATGGCGGCCAGCGGGTTGCGGATCTCGTGCGCCAGGCTGGCCGAGAAGCGTCCCATGGCCGACAGGGTCAGCGACTCGGCACGGCGCGACACCACCGTGGCATCGTCCAGAAACACCAGCACCAGATCGCTGTCGGCGAGCAGGCGCACGAAGCGCGGCTGCACCTCCGGGCGGTCGGCGCCGAGTTGCAGCGGGGCTTCTTCCTGGCGCCAGCCGCTACGCCAGCGCTGCAGCCGGCGCGCCAGCTCCGGGGTGAGCGCCACCAGCGACAGGTCGGTGGGCGGGGTGCGTTGGTCGCCATCGCCCAGCAAGCTCAGCGCTGCTTCGTTGGCCAACGAGATGTGGTTGTGGGTATCCACCACCAGCACGCCGGTGCGCATGCGCCGGATGATCAGCTCGTTGATCTCGTACAGATTGGCGACCTGGGCGCCGCGTTCTTCGGCCAGCATCTGGTTGCGACGGGCGCGGGCGGCGATTTGTTCGCAGATGAAGGCCACCGCGACGTAGCTGGTGGCAAACATCGCAAGCTCGGCCACCGGACGAGTGGCGCCGCCGCCTTCGAGCAGGGTCCACAGGTATTCCAGAAGGATGGCGGCGCTGGCGAGCACCGCGATGCTCATGCCGTAGCGCAGCCGCAACAGGATCGAGGCGGCCGCCACGTTGAACAGCAGCATCATCGCAATCCCGGCGCTGGCACCGGGCAGGGCGTGCGTGGCCAGGGTGGCGGCAAGGATGTCGGCCACTACCGCGCACAGCACGGTGGGGGTGAGGCGGCGTTCGCCGCGGCCCCAGAACAGCAGCGGGATCGCCATGCACAGGTAGCCGATCGCCACGCCGGCGGCCAGGCGCGGGTAGCGCGGATCGGGAATGGCGTCGGACAAGGGGCTGAACACCAGCGCGGCGATCAGGCCGGCCACCAGCACC
Source organism: Xanthomonas euvesicatoria (assembly GCF_013112235.1). Classification (NCBI taxonomy): domain Bacteria; kingdom Pseudomonadati; phylum Pseudomonadota; class Gammaproteobacteria; order Lysobacterales; family Lysobacteraceae; genus Xanthomonas; species Xanthomonas euvesicatoria. The sequence goes on along the minus strand of NZ_JABFFS010000001.1, from coordinate 4,750,066 downwards.
CGGTACAACGAGAAAAAGTACAGCTCGCGCTGCGGCGCGGACTGGAGCCGGGCGATGAGCGATGCGATGGATGCCAAGCCGATTCCCCGCTGGAGCGAGCCGCGAGTATAGGCAGGTGCGCGGCCTGCGCAGCGCTTGCGCACAGAGTCGGCCTGCGCGCAAGCGCTGCGATCGGGCGGCCAATCCCGGGCAATTTTGCGCCGCACGGCGTGGTCGGCCACAATAGGCGGCCCGTTCGCGTCCCATGACGTGCCGCCCCGGCGGTCTGCGTTGCACGCAGCGGTCGTTTCCTTTTCCCACGGTGACGCATGAATTTCCACGAATACCAGTCAAAACAGCTGCTTGCCGAGTACGGCATCCCCGTTCCGGCCGGCAAGGTCGCGGCGACCCCGGACGAAGCGGTTGAAGTCGCCAATTCCCTGGGCAATGGCCCCTGGATGGTGAAGGCGCAGATCCACGCGGGCGGCCGCGGTAAGGCTGGCGGCGTCAAGTTCTGCAAGACCACCGACGACGTGAAGGCCGCAGCCGCCAAGATGCTCGGCACCAAGATGTCCACCTACCAGACCGCCGGCGTCGAGCTGCCGATCAACCTGGTGCTGGTCACCACGGCCGGTGAGATCGTCAAGGAGCTGTACCTGTCGATCCTGGTCGACCGCGGCACCAAGACCATCACCTACATCGCCTCTTCCGAAGGCGGCGTGGAGATCGAGCAGGTTGCGGCCGAGACGCCGGAGCTGATCCACGCGCTCAACGTCGATTTCGTCGAAGGCGTGCAGGGCTACCATGGCCGCGATTTCGGCTTCAAGCTCGGCCTCAACGCCAAGCAGGCCGGCCAGTTCGCCAGCATCATGGTGAACCTGTATCGCCTGTTCAACGAAAAGGACCTGGCGCTGGTTGAAATCAACCCGCTGGCGATCCTGGACGACGGCAACCTGTACGCGCTGGACGGCAAGTTCGACAGCGACGACAACGCCGCGTTCCGTCAGAAGCAGCTGGTCGCCATGCGCGACAAGACGCAGGAAGACGAGACCGAAGTGACCGCGTCGGAGCTGGACATCAACTACGTCACCATGGACGGCAACATCGGTTGCATGGTCAACGGCGCAGGCCTGGCCATGGCCACCATGGACGTGATCAAGCTCAATGGCGGTGAGCCGGCGAACTTCCTGGACGTGGGTGGCGGTGCGAACAAGCAGCGCGTCATCGAAGCGTTCAAGCTGATCCTGTCCTCGGACAAGGTCGAAGGCATCTTCGTCAACATCTTCGGCGGCATCGTCCGCTGCGACATGATCGCCGAAGGCATCATCGCCGCGGTCAAGGAAGTGGGCGTCAAGGTTCCGGTCGTGGTGCGCCTGGAAGGCACCAACGTGGAAGAAGGCAAGCAGCTGCTGCGCGATAGCGGCATGGCCATCATCCCGGCCGACAACATCAACGACGGCGCCAAGAAAGTCGTTGAAGCTGTCAAGAACGCCGCCTGATCCACGATACCGAAGGAACTATCCATGTCCGTTTTGATTAACAAGAACACCAAGGTGATCGTGCAGGGCTTTACCGGCCAGCAGGGCACCTTCCACGCCACTCAGATGGTCGAGTACGGCACCCAGGTCGTCGGCGGCGTGACGCCCGGCAAGGGCGGCACCACCCACATCAATCTGCCGGTGTTCAACACCGTGGCCGATGCGGTCCAGGCCACCGGCGCCGATGCGTCGGTGATCTACGTGCCGCCGCCGTACGCGGCCGATGCGATCCTGGAAGCGGCTGCGGCCGGCATCAAGGTCATCGTTTGCATCACCGAGGGCATCCCGGTGCTGGACATGCTGCGCGTCAAGAACGTGCTGACCCGTTCGCATCCGGACACCGTGCTGATCGGGCCGAACTGCCCCGGCGTGATCACCCCGGGCGAGTGCAAGATCGGCATCATGCCGGGCCACATCCACAAGCCGGGCAAGATCGGCATCGTGTCGCGTTCGGGCACGCTGACCTATGAAGCGGTCAAGCAGACCACCGAAGTGGGCCTGGGCCAGAGCACCTGCATCGGCATCGGTGGCGACCCGATCAACGGCCTGAACTTCGTCGACTGCCTCAAGCTGTTCAACGAGGACCCGCAGACCGAAGGCATCATCATGGTGGGTGAAATCGGCGGCGACGCCGAGGAAGCCGGTGCCGAGTACATCAAGAACCACGTCAAGAAGCCGGTTGTCGGCTTCATCGCCGGTGCCTCCGCGCCGGCCGGCAAGCGCATGGGCCATGCCGGTGCGATCGCGTCCGGTGGCAAGGGCACGGCCGAAGGCAAGTTCGCGGCGATGGAAGCCGCTGGCGTCAAGACCGTCCGCTCGCCGGGCGATCTGGGTGCGGCGATTGCGGCGCTGGTGAAGTAAGTCTTACCAGTGTGGTGTCGCAGAAAGCCGCCTTCGGGCGGCTTTCTGCGTTTACGGGGATACCTGATGCAGATGGCAGGGATTGCGCACTGCACGACGCACGCTGGGCCGACTGTTCGGCTCCATGCCTATGTCGATGCTATAGCCCTGAATTGCACAAGGAGCGTGTCATGCAAAGTGTGTCACAAGTGTGCTACTTTGGGTCCGCCATTCGGTCCCCCGAGGTTGCCATGTCCACGACCACCATCCGTCTGCCCGACGAACTGAAAGCGCGTGTCGCCAGGGCGGCGAAAGATGCCGGAACCACGGCGCACGGCTTTATCGTCGACGCCATCGCGGAAAAAATCGATGCATACGAGCGCCGCACAGCATTTCATGCCGAGGCGCAGCAACGCTGGGCTGCCATCCAGGAGGGCGCCAACACGCTGTCCTGGGCGGACGTACGCCAGTACATGCAGCAACTTGCCGACGGAGACGACCCCGCGCCACCGGTGGCCAGCGCCGTCGAGCGCTGACAGGTGACCAGGATCGTGCTTGCCGCGCGCGTTGCCGACGATGCACGCCGTCTGGTCGCCTATCTGCTGGAACACGATGCAGCCAATGTGCAGCGAAAACTCGCAGGTGTCTTCCAGGCTATCGATGCATTGGCGGACAATCCACTGATAGGGCGCGCGGTGCAGGGCGGATTCCGCGAACTGGTCATCGGTCGCGATGCCAGCGGCTATCTTGCGCTCTATCGTTACGCACCGTTGGACGACACCGTGTACGTGCTGGCGATCCGTTCGCAGCGCGAAGCGGGTTACCTTGAAAGCCTGTTTTGATGGAGTCAGCAGTGACAGCACACACCCTCCGCATCGCCATGGCCCAGTTCGACTTCCCGGTCGGCGGCGTGACGCAGAATACCGATCGCATCATCGAGTACATCGCAGCGGCGCGCGACGAGTTCGAGGCCGACATCGTGCTGTTTCCCGAATTGGCGATCAGCGGGTATCCACCGGAAGACTTGCTGTTACGACCGGGATTCCTTGCTCATTGCGAACAGGCGCTGGCGCGGATTGCGGCGGCCACGCGCGGCATCGTGGCAGTGGTCGGCTGGCCGCAAAGCGCCGGCAGCGTGGTCTACAACGCCGCCAGCGTGTTGCGCGACGGGCGGATCGAAGCCACCTACCGCAAGCGCGAATTGCCCAACTATGCGGTGTTCGACGAGCGTCGTTATTTCGACGTGGATCCGGATGGCGAGAACTGCGTGGTCACGGTCAAGGGCGTGCATGTGGGGGTGGTGATCTGCGAAGACCTCTGGTTCGCCGAGCCCTTGGCCAACACGGTACGGGCGGGCGCGGAGTTGGTGCTGGTGCCCAATGCCTCGCCGTACGAGCGTGGCAAGCATGCCCAACGCGATGCATTGCTGGCCGAACGCACCCGCGAGAGCGGGGCAGCGATTGCCTATCTCAACGTCGTGGGCGGGCAGGATGCACTGGTGTTCGATGGCGCCTCGGTGGTGGCCGATGGCGATGGCACCGTGCATCCCGCCGCTGCAGCCTTCGTGGACCAGTGGCTGGTGGTGGACTACGCGGCCGGCGAGCGCAGCTTCACTCCGGTGGTGTGGGTGGATGACGGCGACGAAAGCATGGATGCGCTGGCCTGGCGTGCGGTGGTGCGCGGGCTGCAGGACTATTGCCGCAAGAACGGCTTCAGCAAGGTCTGGCTTGGCTTGTCCGGCGGCATCGACTCGGCACTGGTGTTGGCGATGGCGGTGGATGCGCTGGGCGGCGACAACGTGACCGCCGTGCGCCTGCCGTCGCGCTACACCGCCACCCTGTCCAACGACCTGGCCGACGAGCAATGCCGCGCGCTGGGCGTGAAGCTGGAGACCATCGCGATCGAACCGGCTTTCGAAGGCCTGCTCGGCGCGCTGGGGCCGATGTTCGAAGGCACCCAGCCGGACATCACCGAAGAAAACCTGCAGTCGCGCAGCCGTGGCGTGATCCTGATGGCGCTGTCGAACAAGTTCGGCGGGCTGGTGCTGACCACCGGTAACAAGAGCGAATACGCAGTGGGTTACGCCACCATCTATGGCGACATGTGCGGTGGCTATGCGCCGCTCAAGGACCTTTACAAGACGGAGGTGTTCGGCCTGGCGAAATGGCGCAACACCGTCGGCGGCGCGCCGGTGATTCCGCCGGCGGTGATCTCGCGCCCGCCGTCGGCCGAGTTGCGCGCCAACCAGACCGACCAGGATTCGCTGCCGCCGTACGATGTGCTCGACGGCATCCTGTATCGCTACGTCGACCAGGAGCAGTCGCGCGACGACATCGTTGCGGCTGGCTACGCGGCCGATACCGTCGAGCATGTGCTGCGTCTGGTGCGGCTCAACGAGTGGAAGCGCCATCAGTCCGCGCCCGGGCCCAAGGTGTCGCGGCGTGCATTCGGTCGCGAACGGCGCTATCCGATCACCAACGGGTATCGCGGGCAGTAATCCGGACGGCTGATCCGGTCACTCGGCTGACGCAGTGGCTGCCGCTGCGCTGGCTGGCGGCTGGGCGAACCGCGTGAGCAGATCCAGGGGCGGTTTTGGTCGGGCCAGTTCGTACATCAGGCCAAAGTGGCCTTCAGGCCCCTGGATGGTGGCCTGGTCCAGTAATTCGTAGACATTCACCTCGGCCACCACGTCGGCGTAGTTGTCACGCACGTTGCGCAACAGCTGCGCCAGGCTGTCGTAACAGCCCCGATCACCTGCGGTGCCGCCAGTGGTGCTGCCTGTATAGATCTCCGCACAGTTCAGCTCGTTGAAGAACACCGGGGTGTTGTAGGTACGCGCGGCAGTGCGCAGCTGGCCCAGATACAGGTCCGTCCAATAGCCGGCATCCTGGTAGAACGCGTAGTAGTGGAAGCTGATGTGGTCGAAGTTGAAGCCGGCCGCCTTGGCTTTTGCCAAAAACCACAGCGAGCCGTTGCGATCGCCCGGGCAACGCGCGTTGGCGCTGCGATCGTCGCTATTGCAGGCGGTGATGTTGATGGTGAAGCGCAAACCTGCGCCCAGTTCGTCGGAAGCCTGGCGCATGCCCTGGTACATCGTGGTCATTGCGGCAATGCGGGTATCGGCTTCGGCGCGGACCAGATCCTGTTCGTTGCCGATTTCCCAGACCTTGATGTCTGCGGCATAGCGGCGTGCCAGCTGGTAGCCGATCTCGCGCGACATCGGGTAGACCATCGGGCGCAGGGTGATGCCGTACTTGCGCGCCAAGGGGACGAGCGCATCCAGCGTGGCGTAATCGCGCGGATCGATATCGAACCGGTAGCTGCGCAGGTTGCGCGCTGCCAGCAGTTTGAAGCGTGCCTCGGCCTGGGTCATGGCATAGCCGGGACGGCTGTCGTGCGCGTTGACGCCGTAGACGATGGGGGCTGCGGTGGCGCTGGCGGTCAGGGCCGCTAGCGAGAGCATGAGCAGCAACGCGATGGTGGCACGAGACATGCGGCTTCCTTGGCTGGCGCTCGAAGGAGTCGGAGCTGGTTCGGGATGAGTATAGACAGCAGACCCAAGGGCATTGGGTGACCTGGTGCCGGTTCCAGAATGCGCGCACCGGCTCCGGCCATGCGTCTGCGCGTGGGAACCAATTGCTCGCGTGGGCGCATCAGCGGCGGCAATCGCCGCCGTATCGTCGTCGGTCCGGCACTTTCGTGCTGCCGTCATCGTCGCGGCAACAAAAAAGAGGCCTTTCGGCCTCTTTTCGTCGTGCGCTGCGCCTGATATCTCAGTCGCGATTCATCTGCGAATTGCTCTGCCCGGTCGCGGCGGATTTTTCGCCGGCAAACGGGTTGAGCTTGCGGATGGCCCACGGGTATTTCGGCCAGTTGCCGGTCAGCCACGGATGCTGCGGGTCGTTGAGCTCCAGCACGCGGCGTGCGTCGGCTGCCAAGGTCTTGTTGCCCAGGTGCGTGTAGGCCTCGGCCAGTACCGCGACCGCGTCGTACTGGAAGGCGCTCTGCGGATAGGTTTCGAGCAGGTAGTTGGCACGACCGGCGGCCGACACCCAGGCATCGCGGCGCAGGTAGTACAGCGCGTTGTCCAATTCGTGCTGGGCGAAGATGTCGCGCAGCTCGATCATGCGCTTGCGTGCGTCGGCGGCGTAACGGCTGTTCGGGTAGCGATCGGTGACGGTATTGAAATCGTTGTAAGCCTGCTGCGGCGAAGACAGGTCGCGGCGGCTCGGGTCCAGCGACCACACGCGGCGCAGGAACACCGTGTCGCGGTTGCTGTTGGCCAGGCCGCGCAGGTAGTACAGATACGAGATGTTGCGGTGGGTCGGGTAGGTCCGGATGAAGCGGTCGACGCTGGAGACCGCGTCGTCGTGCTTGCCGGCCTTGTACTGGGCGTAGGCGGTTTCGATCATCGCCTGCTCGGTGTACGGGCCATACGGGTACTGGGCGATCAGGCGCTTGTAGCTGGCTTCTGCGCCGGCCCAGTTGCCTTTCTCCATCAGGTTATGACCCTTGCCGTAGAGCTGCTCGACCGGCATGCCCTCGTCGGGATTCTTGTCCTTGGCGCCGCGGTGGCAGCCGGTGACGACGAACGCCATGACCAGCATGAGGGCAATCAGGCGCGCAGGCGCGGAAAACGTGGACCGTCGGATCATGGGTCTGGGCAGGACGCATCAGGAAAACGAGAGCGCGATGATAGCCTAGTGGCCTGTCCGGCGACTGACTCCCGCCGCCCGGACCCCCAAATTCCCGCTTTTTGCCCGAGTGCCCGTGTCCATGTCCGACCCATCTGCCGAACCCCTCGACCCGTCCATCCGCCAGGCGATCGTGCCCGACAATGCCGCCGGACGCCGTTTCGACGCAGTGCTGGCCGAGCTGTTCCCGGAGTTTTCGCGCTCGCGGCTGTCGGAATGGATCAAGTCCGGCGACGCGCTGCTGGACGGTGAAATGGCGCGCCCGCGCGATACCTTGCGCGGCGGCGAGAGCGTGCAGCTGCAGGTGGTGCTGGAAACCCAGACCCACGCCGCGCCGCAGGACATTCCGCTGAGCGTGCTGTACGAAGACGAGCAGGTGCTGGTGATCGACAAGCCGGCCGGCCTGGTGGTGCATCCGGGCGCCGGCAATCCGGACCAGACCCTGGTCAATGCGCTGCTGTTCCGCGACCCGGCGCTGGCCTCGGTGCCGCGCGCCGGGGTGGTGCATCGCCTGGACAAGGACACCAGTGGCGTGATGGTGGTGGCGCGCACCGTGCAGGCGCAGACCGCGCTGGTGGAGCAGCTGTCCGCGCGCGAGGTGCATCGCCAGTATCTGGCCGTGGTGGTGGGCGCGCTGGTCTCCGGCGGCACCGTCAACGCCCCGATCGATCGCCACCCGCGCGACCGCCTGAAGATGGCGGTGCGCGACGACGGCCGCGATGCGGTCACCCATTACCGCCTGCGCGAGCGTTTCCGTGCGCACACCGCGCTGGAGTGCCGGCTCGAAACCGGGCGTACCCACCAGATTCGCGTGCACATGGCGCACCTGAAGTCGCCGATCGTCGGCGACCCGCTGTACGGCGGCGCGCTCAAGCTGCCCAAGGGCGCTACCGACGAGCTGGTGCACGAACTGCGCAGCTTCAAGCGCCAGGCGCTGCACGCCGAAACCCTGGAATTCCTGCATCCGGTCAGCGGCGAGCCGGTCCGCGCCAGTGCGCCGGTGCCGGCCGATCTGCAGCGCCTGATGACCGTGCTGCGCGAAGACAGCGCACGCGCCGCCGAGCTGGCACGCCGCTGAGATGCCCATGGCTGCGCCCTTCACCCTGCCAGCCGACTGGCCGGCGCCACCGCGCATCCGTGCGCTCACCACGCTGCGTCACGGTCTGGGCGGCTCGCTGCCGCCGTTCGACACGCTCAACCTTGGCAACCGCAACAGCGCCGAAGGCGATGTGCCCGAGCAGGTGGAGCGCAACCGGGCACTGCTTGCCGCGGCACTGCAACTGCCGAGCTCGCCTCAGTGGTTGCGGCAGGTGCACGGCGTGGATGTGGTACGGCTGGATGCACCGCCCACGGCACCCGATTCGCCCGACCACGCGGCGGATCAGCCGCCAGGCGCGCACGAACCGGTTGCCGATGCTGCGGTGACCTCGGCGCCTGGCGTAGTACTGGCAATCCTCACGGCCGATTGCCTGCCGGTCGTGTTCGCTGCCGTCGATGGCAGCGAGGTCGCTGCTGCGCATGCCGGTTGGCGCGGGCTGGCCGACGGCGTACTGGAGCGCAGCGTGGCGGCGATGCGGACGCCACCGCAGCAACTGGTGGCCTGGCTGGGTCCTGCCGCGGGGCCCCAGGTGTATGAGATCGGCGAGGACGTGTTCGGCGCCTTCGTTGCGCACGATGCACAGGCGCAACAGGCGTTTGTCGCCACGCGCCCGGGGCACTGGCGGGTGGATCTGTATGCGCTGGCACGTCAGCGGCTGCAGCGGGCCGGTGTGCCGGCCGCTGCGGTGTATGGCGGCGGGTTGTGCACCATTTCCGATCCGCAGCGCTTTTTCTCGCATCGCCGCGATCGCCGCAGCGGACGCATGGCCACGCTGGCCTGGATCGCGCCCTGAGCGTGCCGCTGTTCGCACAGGTGCTGGGGCAGGACGCGTTCGCGCAACTGCCTGCGCCGGTGCGCGCGCTGCATTCGGTGCAGCAGCGGCAGACCTTCGCCGGCCGGGCCAGGATTCAACGCGGCACGCATGCGCTGGTTCCGTTGCTGGCGCTGCTGAGCCGCTTGCCGCGCAGTGGCGAGGTGGCGGTGGAAGTGGATTTTCTGACCGACGCGCGCGGCGAGCGCTGGCATCGGCGCTTTGATGGCATGCCGATGCATTCGCGGCTATGGCGTCATGGCGCCAGCTTGCGCGAACACCTGGGCGCGGTGCGCTTTGAATTTTCGCTGCAGGCCGATGCGCAATCGTTGTATTGGCAGGCCACCGGCGTGTGGGCGTTCGGGATGATTCGGTTACCTGCCCGCTGGTTCCGGCAGGTGCGCTGCCGCGAGCATGCCGACGGCGGCCGTTATGCGTTTCTGGTGGACGTGCAGTTGCCGCTGGTAGGACCGTTCATTCGTTATGAGGGCTGGCTTGAACCGCGCTGATCAATCGCCTGTTGCCCCACCTGCGGCGCGGGCCACCATCGTCTTCGATGGCGTGTGCCTGCTCTGCAATGGCTGGGTCAAATTCCTGCTGCGCCACGATCGGCGTGGGCGCTATTGCTTTGCTGCCATGCAGGGGCAAGCCGGGCGCGCACTGTTGCAGCAGCACGGTCTGGATCCGGACGACCCTTTGTCGTTTCTACTGGTGGACACCACCGGTGCCTGGACCGATAGCGACGCGATCGTGCGCGTGCTTGCGGGATTGGGCGGGCTCTGGCGGCTGAGCGAGGCGCTGCGCCTGATCCCGCGTCGCGTGCGCGATCTCGGCTACCGGCTGATCGCACGCAATCGTTATCGCTGGTTCGGCCGCAGCGATCACTGCATGCTGCCCACGCCCGAGCAGCACGCGCGGTTTCTGGACTGAGGCAGTGCACCCGGCATCGGGGCGCTGGCCTGAGGCGCGCTGCATCGCATTGCGATGCAATTCACTGCGAACCTACGCCGGAACGAGGCGACGCGGCGCATCGCTCGGCTGGCCTCAGCAGCGCACCTGTTGATGGATGGCATTTCCGCAGAAACCCGGTCGCGCCCGGGTGCGCTCCTACGAATCGCTGTGCATGCCAGGCTTATGCCGCGTTGTGGAAGCTGGCGCGCGCGACGTGGGAAGCGCCGGGACGGGTGTCGGATTGCAGGCGGAAGATCGAGACTGCATCGGCCAGTTCCACGGCCTGTTCTTCCAGGCTGCGCGCAGCGGCGGTGGCTTCTTCCACCAGCGCAGCGTTGCGTTGGGTCACCTCGTCCAACTGCGCGACCGTGCGGTTGACCTGCTCGATGCCGCTGGACTGCTCGGCGCTGGCCGAGGTGATCTCGCTCATGATGTCGGTGACGTGTTTGACCGAGCCGACGATCTCGCGCATGGTCGCGCCGGCGCGGTGCACCAGGCCCGAACCCAGTTCCACCTTGTCGGTGGAGTCGGCGATGAGCGTCTTGATTTCCTTGGCCGCATCGGCCGAGCGCCGTGCCAATGCACGCACTTCCGAGGCAACCACCGCAAAACCGCGGCCCTGTTCGCCGGCACGCGCGGCTTCCACTGCGGCGTTGAGCGCCAGGATGTTGGTCTGGAACGCGATGCCGTCGATCACACCGATGATCTCGCCGATCTTGCGCGAGGCGGTGCTGATCTGGCCCATGGTGGCGACCACCTCGTCCATCACCTGGCCGCCGCTCTGCGCCACGTCGCCGGTGCCGACGACCAGGCGATTGGCCTGCAGCGCGCTCTCGGCGTTTTGCTTCACGGTGGAGGTGAGTTCTTCCATCGAGCTGGCGGTTTCTTCCAGGTTGGCCGCCTGTTGCTCGGTGCGCTCGGAAAGATCCATGTTGCCGGCGGCAATTTCCACTGCGGCCTGGCGGATGGTGTCCGATGCGGCCTGGATGCCGCCGATGATCTCGGTGAGGCGGGTGACGGTCTGGTTGGTGTCATCGCGCAAGCGCGCGAAGATACCGTGCGCATCGCCGTCCACACGCTGGGTGAGATCGCCTTCGGCCAGCGCGCCGATCACGCGCGCCAATGCGGCCAGATGGGTTTCCACCGAGTCGTAGATGCGGTTGATGCCTTGCGCCAGGGTCAGCAGCACACCGTCCATGCCATCGATCTGCATGCGACGGCTGAAATCGCCGGCCGAGGCGGCGTCGATGATCTGGATCAGTGCCTGCTCGGCGTTGACCTGCGCGGTGACGTCCATCCACTGCGCGATGGTGCCGAGCTTGGTGCCGTCGGCGGCGATGATCGGGCTGTACACGAAGTCGATCTGGCGGCCGAAGAATGGCGCACGCACGGCCTTGGAGGCATTCAACGCGCGCATGCGGTCGATCGCGGCCTGGCTGTCGGGATAGATGTCGCCGATGCTGCCGCCGACGAAGCCTTCGGCATGGAAGCTGGGACGGAAGCTCTGCACATCCGGCTCGATCAGCTTGAGCATGGCGAGCAGTTTGCGGTTGGCAAACAGCACCTGGCCATCGTCGTCGGCGATGCGGATCATGGTGTCCAGATCGTCCAGCGCCTTGATCACGAACTGGCCATGGCGCAGGCCTTGCTCCATCACATCGATGCGGATGGCGAGCTTGTCCTGGGCATCCTGCAGCGCGTGCAGCAACGGTGCGAGGTCGCCGGAGGCGTTGCGCAGGTCCAGACGCTGGGTGCGTCCTTCGCCGATCGCCACCACCGCACGCATTGCCTGTTGCAACTGCGTGTCGTGACGCCGGCGCGACCACCACCAGAGCCCGGCGCTCGCCGCGCCCAACACCAGCAGGGCGGGCAGCACGCGTCCGAGCCCGCTCAGGAAGCTGCCGGGTACCAGCGTGGCGGCATAGCAGGCCAGCAACGCCAGCAGCGCGACATGTGCAGCGGCGGGCAGCCATGCAGTCCAGGTGGCGCGCGCAACGTGCCGACCGGCGGGCGGTTGGGCAACGGGGGCGGCATCGTGTGCAAGCGACATAGGCTGAGTCCAGCTGGATGATCTGAGAAGGGGGAGCGGCATCGGCAGTCCATGGCCCGCAATGGGGGTATCGGCGGCTGAGTCCGAATCATGATGATGTGAAGGTGCCGTTCGTCGGAATGTGACAACCAGGTCCCGAAATGGCGTGATGTCCTTGATATGAAAGCGATTTCAGTTCGGCAGGGTATGCGTGCCCGTGGCGATCGACGCGAGTACGTCGACTCAATTGTAAATTCTGCGTGAAAAGCGCCCGCGCGAGCGAATGCCCGGCATGTCAGCGAACTGCTATTGGGAGCGGGCAAATCCCATCGAAGTTGGGGCTGATTCGGTTGCCAACGGCCTGCGCGCTGGATTCGCACTTGCGCAGCATCTGACTGCCGCATGGGAGCGCCATCCTGGGAGGTTGGCCTGGGTTCGGATGTCTGAAACTCAGGTCTGACAGCAAGCGCGTTGACCGCGCGTCATACGCTGGGCCGACATCGCCGGCTTCGCCCCCACGTGCCTTCGCCGTAGCGGCAAGCGCGCACAAAAAAACCGGCCGCCTCGCGACGACCGGTTTGATTGGTGCATCCGTCGGCCCTGGACCGACGGCAGGTGGCCTATGCGCCGGAGCGCAGCCAGGCGGGTGATGCGTAGCGGCCAAGGCAGTGCAGACTGCATGCGCTCATGCGCATCGGCGCACCGCCTGGCCGCATGGTGCTTGGAGCGCTGCCGTTACTTGGCAGGCGCGGCCTGCGCATCGTCCGGCAGGGCCCAGGCAATGACGCTGTCGCCCGACTTGGTTTCCATGCGGTCGTGTCCACCGACGGCGGCCACGATGTATTGCTTGCCGTTGATGGTGTAGCTCATCGGCGCTGCCTGCGGGCCGGCGGGGACGCGGGTCTCCCAGACCTGCTTGCCGGTGCGGGTGTCGAAGCCGCGCATGAAGTCGTCCAGGGTCGCGCCGATGAAGGTCACCCCGCCAGCGGTGGCCAGCGAGCCGCTGTTGTTGGGGGTGCCGATCTCGAACTTGGTCTTGGACGGGATGCCCATCGGCCCCTGGTCGTAACCGGTGCCCAGCGGACGGCGCCAGATCACCTGCTGCGTGCGCAGGTCCACGCCGGCGATGTAGCCCCACGGCGGGGCCACGCACGGGGTGTTGAGCGGCGACATCCACGGCTCCTTGCGGGCGCCGTAGGCCAGGCCCTTCTGCGCCATGTAGCCGGGCGTCTTGCTCTTGCCGTCGAACACCGACACCACGCCCAGCTCATTCATTTTTTCGCGGGTATACACCTGCAGGGTGTACGGCAGGCGATTGCTGTTCATCACCATGATGCCGCGCTGCAGGTCCACCGAAACACCGCCCCAGTTGATGCCGCCATGGTTGCCGGTGAAGGCCAGCGACCCCTGCAGGGTGGGCGGGGTGAACATGCCTTCGTAGCGCAGTTGCTTGAACTGGATACGGCAGACCAACTGGTCGAACGGGGTCATGCCCCAGGCATCGGATTCGATGATTTTTTCGAACTCGCGGCTCGGCGCGCCCACGGTGTTGGGCATGCCCGGCGAGATCGGTTGCGTGGCAGCGGTCCAGTCGCCGTGGTCGGTTCCCTGCGGTACCGGGATCTGCTTGACCGGCATGATCGGCTCGCCGGTGGCGCGGTCCAGCACGAACACCTGGCCGGACTTGGTGGCCTGGATCACCGCAGCACGCGTACCGCCGCCAGCGATCGGCCAATCGACCAGGTTCGGCTGCGGGCCGATGTCGTAATCCCACAGGTCGTGGTTGACGGTACGGAAATGCCAGCGTTCCTTGCCAGTAGCGGCATCCACCGCAACCAGCGAGGCGGTGTATTCCTCGTCCTGCGGGGTGCGGCCCTTGCCGAAGAAATCGCCGGACGCATTGCCGGTGGGCAGATAGACCAGGCCCAGCTCGTCGTCGGCGGCCATCAGCGACCACACGTTCGGGGTTGAGCGCGTGTAGGTCTGGCCGGCCGGCGGCTCGGCGGTGATCGCCGGGTTACCCAGGTCCCAGGCCCAGCGCAGCTGGCCGGTGAGCGCATCGAAGCCGCGCACCACGCCGGACGGCGCATCGCCTTCCTGGCCATCGCGGACCTGGCCGGTCGGCTGGATTACCACGCCGCGCATCACCACCGGCGGCGAGGTCGGGCCGACGAAACCCGGCTTGGTGTTGCCGGTGCCCACATTCAGATCGACATAGCCGTTGTTGCCGAAGCTGGTGCACAGCTTGCCGGTCTGTGCGTCCAACGCGCCAAGGCGGCCATCGACCATCGGCCAGAAGATCCGGGTCGGGCACTCGGCGGTGCCTTCGGGCGCTTGGTAATACGACACGCCACGGCAGGTGGTGGCAGCCACGCCCGCCATCGCCTTCGGGTTGGTCTGCGGATCGAAGCGCCAGCGCTCCTTGCCGTTGGCTGCTTCCACCGCGATCACCTTCTGGGTGGGGGTGCAGATGTAGAGCAGGTCGCCGACCTTGAGCGGGGTGTTCTGGAAGGCGTAGCCCAGCTTGGAGTCCTTGGGCTTCAGGTCGCCGGTGTGGAACTCCCACGCAACCTTGAGATTCTTCACGTTGTCCGGGGTGATCTGCGCGCCGGGCGTGTAGTGGTTGGACAGATTGGAGCCCGCATAGGAGGTCCAGTTGCTGGCGTCGTGATTGGCCGCGACGTTGCCGTCGGGGCTGGGCACGGTGCCGCGGCTGAAGGCCGTGACGCTGTCGGCCGGCAGCTTGGAGGCATCGGCCAGCTCGACATTGCGCGGCATCAGCAGCGGCCACAGGATCAGCGCCGCACCCAGGATTGGCAGCACGCCGGTCACCAGCGCATAGCCCAGGCCGGACAATGGCTGCATGCGACGACGCGCCACACCCCAGAACGGCAGCAACACCAGCCCCAGCACCGACATCATGGCCAGGCGCGGTACCAAGCCCCAGCCATCCAGGCCCACTTCCCACAGTGCCCAGGCGATGGTGCCGGCCAACGTGGCGCCAAACAGCCACAGCCCGGCGCGCTTGCCCAGCGCGAGCAGGACGCCCGCAAGGAACAGGGCAATACCCGCGATCAGGTAATACCAGGAGCCGCCGACGGCCACTAGGCGGCCGCCTTGATAGGCGAGCACCGCGCCAAGCACGGCGATCACCACGGCATAGGCCACCAGCAACCAGGTGCCTAGCCCACGTTTTGAGGATTGATCAGTCATTTTGAGATGTCAGGAAGGACTCGGGCACCAGCGAGCGGTGGCGAGTCGTGGAGGGAGAGCGATCGCAGGCGCCATCACGCGGCCCGGATCCAGAGACGAACGTTGAACGCTATGAACGCGCAGCCCCTCCCAGGGTCCTCAGCGCTAATCATGTGAATATTTTAGACCTCCACACGCCCTTTGTCCGTGACGGAATAGGAACCAGCGTTCCAACCTGCACGTTTGGCATAGCGGAAACATGCGGATGTCGAACGCTTTGCCAAGTGCGGTCCGTTGCTTGCAGAGCCGGGGTCGACATGCGCTGCTGCTCAGCGCGACCACGATGGAAGCGCAGGGCGTAGCGGCGCACGTGGCGTTGCCTGTGACTGCCATGTCGAGTGCAGCGACAGGCTATCGAGGTCCGAGGTATTCATCCCCTTGCGCGTCGGGGCAGCTTGGTCGGACATCGCCGCGGCTCAATGTGGCTGCATCACGTAGGAAGTCCTCCGGGAACTACGGACTTCAGGTTAATTGCGCCCGTACCTTCATCGGCCTTTCGGCCACTTTCTTCCTCATGAAGCAGGACAATGTCGCGGCGGAAGAAGGTTTGCCCTACACCTCAGAGAGCGCTTGCAGATAGCGCTGGCGCCAGTGGTTGATGTTGTTCTTGCGCAGGTGGTCCATCATTGCGTGCCAGCGTTCGATGCGGCTTGCCAACGGCATGCTTGCCGCTGTGGCGATCGCGTCGGCCACGCCGTCCAGATCGTGCGGATTGACCAGCAGCGCTTCCTTCATTTCATCGGCTGCACCTGCAAACAGCGACAACACCAGCACGCCCGGGTCTGCCGGGTCCTGCGCGGCCACAAATTCCTTGGCAACCAGGTTCATGCCATCGCGCAGTGGCGTGACCAGACACACCGAGGCCGCGCGATAGAAGCCTGTCAGCGTGGCATGGCTGAAGTTCTGGTTGACGTAGCGCAGCGGCGTCCAGTCCGGCTCTGCATGTCCGCCATTGATGTGGCCGGCGATCTGTTCGAGCTGGCTGCGCAATTGACGGTATTCGGTGACATCGCCGCGCGAGACCGGTGCAATTTGCAGATAGGTCAGGCTGCCGGATTGATCCGGATACCGCTCCAGGTAACGCTCGAAGCCCTGAAAGCGCTCCGGCAACCCCTTGGAATAATCCAAGCGGTCCACGCCGATGGCCAACTGTCGGCCACGCAGGCTTTCGCGCAGATCACGCACCGCCTGCTTGCCGGCAGAGGCCTTGGCCTGGTGGGCAATCAGGTCGGTATCGATCCCGATCGGAAACGAAGAGGCGGTGAAGCGGCGTCCACCCGGGCCTTCCACCAGGTCGCCTTCCAGAATGCGGCCACCGCCGAACAGGCGCACATAGGCCTTGAAACGTTCGGCATCGCGCTGGGTCTGGAAGCCGACCAGGTCGTATGCATAGAAGGTACTGAACAGGCGCGCGTGATCGGGCATGGCCTGCACCAGATCGGCTGAAGGCATCGGCACGTGCAGGAAGAAGCCCATCTTGCAGCCCACGCCCAGCTCGCGCAGCATCGCGCCGAGCGGAATCATGTGGTAATCGTGGATCCACAGCGTGTCGCTGTCTTTCAGCAGCGGCGCGAGTTTCTCGGCAAACAGCCGGTTGACGCGCATATAGCCTTCGCGGGTAGCGCGATCGTAATCGACCAGGTCCAGGCGGAAGTGCAGCAAGGGCCACAGCGTGCGATTGGCGAAGCCGTTGTAGTACGAATCGATGTCGCGCTTGTTGAGGTCCATGGTGACGAAGGTGATGTCGCCTTCGGTCTGCTCGTGCATGCCGCCGCTGTCGCCGCGCACGGTCTTGCCGCTCCAGCCGAACCACATGCCGCCGCGTTCCTTGAGCGCCGCCAACAGGCCAACTGCCAGGCCACCGGCGCGGGTTTCGCCGGGCACCGCAACGCGGTTGGATACCACCACCAAACGACTCATGACGCCTCCTGCCAGCTCCGCGACAAGCGCATCGCTGCGATGATCAAGCCAACATGCGAATAGGTCTGAGGGAAATTCCCCCAGGCTTCGCCGTCCTCGAACGATAGATCTTCCGACAGCAAGCCCAGGTGATTGCGGCGCGAAAGGATGCGCTCGAACAATTCACGCGCCTCGTCCTTGCGCCCGATCGCAGCCAGTGCATCGATGTACCAGAAGGTGCAGATGGTGAAGCTGGTTTCCGGCTCACCGAAGTCATCCGGTGCGATGTAGCGGTATAGCGCATCGCCGTGCTTGAGCACGCGACCGACCGCCTCGACCGTGCGCACGAAGCGGCTGTCGTCGTTGGCGACGATGCCGATATCGGCCAGCAGCAAGAGCGATGCATCGAGCCGGTGGCCGCCGAGGGTGTCGGTGAAATGGCCGCGCTCCTCGCTCCAGGCCTCGCTCAACACGCGTTCGCGGATGCTGTCGGCACGTTCGCGCCAGTAGCTGCTGCGCTCGGGCAGCACCAGCCGGTCGGCGATCTTGGACAGGCGATCGCAGGCCGCCCAGCACATCGCCGCGGTGTAGGTATGCACTTCGGCACGGCCGCGAAATTCCCACAGGCCGGCATCGGGCACGTTATGCAACGCATAGGCGCGCTCGCCCAGCGGTTCAAGCCGGCGGAAGGTGTCGGCATCGCCTTGATCCTTCAGGCGCAGGTCGAAGAACAGCTGTGTGGACGCCAGCACCACGCTGCCATAGACATCGTGCTGCTGCTGGATCCACGCCAGGTTGCCGCGCCGCACCGGCCCCATGCCGCGGTAGCCGGCCATGGTATCGACTTCGTGTTCTTCCAGTTGCGATTCGAAGCCGATGCCGTACAGCGGCTGCATGGTGCCGTCGGTAGTGGCGATATTGAAGATGTAGCCGATGAACTGCTCCATCGTGCGGGTCGCGCCGAGCCGGTTGAGCGCACGCACCACGAAGGCGGCGTCGCGCAGCCAGCAATAGCGGTAGTCCCAGTTGCGCGGCGTGTTGGGCGCTTCCGGAATCGAGGTGGTCATCGCCGCGATGATCGCGCCGCTGTCTTCGTACTGGCACAACTTCAGCGTGATTGCGCTGCGAATCACCGCTTCCTGCCAGTCCAGCGGAATGGACAGGTAGCGCACCCATTCGCGCCAGTATTCTTCGGTGCGTTCCTGCGCTTCCTGCACGTAACCGGTGAGCGAGCGGGTCAGCGATTCGTCCACGCCCAGCACCAGGCTCACCGGATGGCTGAGCACGAACGGCAAGCCGTCGCGTACGAAGCGCACCGGCACATCGGTGGTCAGGCGCAGGGTGAATTCCGGCAACACCCAACGGATGTGATTGCTGCCCCAGGTGGTGTCCGGCGTGCGGCCGCCCCAGTCGGCCAGCGGGCGGGCGCGCACGATGATGCGCGGGTTGCCGCTCAGTGGCCGGATCTGGCGGATGATGCTCACAGGCCGATAGAAGCGTCCGTTGTTGCGCCAGCGCGGCGCGAAGTCGATGACTTCCAGCTCGCCACCGTGGCTATCGCGCAACACTGTGCGCAGCACGGCGGTATTGGGCAGGTAGTGCTGCTCGCTGCTGGCAAAATCTTCCAGTTCCACGGCAAAGTCGCCGCCTTCGGTCTTGGGCGAAAGCAGCGTGCAAAAGGCCGGGTCGCCATCGAATGCCGGCAGGCAACTCCACACCACACGTGCCTGCCGATCGACCAATGCACCGAAACTGCAGTTGCCGATGACGCCCAGATCCAGGTTTGGCTCGGTCATGGAGTGCAAACGATCCTGTTGAAGTGAATGAGAGAAGGTGCGCTGTGCTCAGCGGCTGCGTGCGTTGCGTTGCAACCACGCGTGTACGTCGGCGGTGCCACCGACGCGAAAGCGCGCGCTGGTCTGTGCGCGATCGCCGACCAGCACGCTCCAGCCACCGAGCCGGTTGGCGGCGTCGAAGCCGAATTCGTCGGTGAGGTCGTCGCCGACGAACACCGGCGTGCGGCCGGCGAAGGTGCCGTGCTGCATCAGTTGCTCGACCGCCAGGCCCTTGTTGCTGCCTTCGGGCACGAATTCCACCACGTGGTCGCCTGGCTGCAGGCGATAACCGGAAAGCTGTGCAATTTCCTGCTGCGCGAAGGCGAGCACCTCGGGGCCGGCCTGCGGCCGGGCGCGCCAGTGCAGTGCCACGCTGGCACCCTTGTCTTCGACCAGCACGCCTGGATGCTGGTGCGTCAGCGCCGCGGCACGTTGATGCAGGCCGTGCAGCCACTCGGACGTGTCTTGCGGCATTGCCGCGCGTGCCGCGCGATCGCTACGCAGTTGGTGCCCGTGCAGACCGGCGGCCGGCAGCAGCAATGGCGCGAACAGGGCGTCCAGCTGGGCAAGCGGCCGGCCGCTGACCAGCGCAACGGCGCCGTTGAGACGCTCGCTCAGCAGGCCGATGGCCTCGCGCACTTCGGGCAATAGCTTCACCGCCTCGGGGCGGTCGGCAAAGTCGATGAGGGTGCCGTCCACGTCCAGAAACAATGCACAGGCATCGTCCAGCAATGGCGGCGACGGTAGGGGGGAATGCGCGTCTGCCATTGCGCTAGTGTGCGCAATGGGGTGTGAGATTCAGGTTATGGAACGGCGGAGATTCGTGAGTCGGGATTGGGGATTCGCACGAAGTACGATGTTTGCCAATCCCGAATCCCGAATCCCGAATCCCGAATCCCGAATCCCGAATCCCGAATCAGAAGCTGTACCGCACCCGCCCATACCAATACGCGCCGTTGCTGCCGATCGGCGAGAGCACGTCGTAGGGCAGGTTGCCGAAGTAGGCGATGTCGTCGATGGAACGGTCCGAGTAGTTGTCCAGGATGTTCTGCCCGCCGATGGCCAGCGTCCATTGCGTGCCCAGGTGATATTCGGTTTCCAGGTCCAGTTGCCACTCGGCGCCGTAGGTCTGGCGCGGCACGAAGCCGCCACCGAAATCGAACACGCGCGTGGCGCTGCCGTAGCGGTTGACGCGGGTCTGCAGGTTCCAGTGCTCGTTGCTCCAGTTCGCGGCAAGCGAGGCGCGGGTGCGCGGTGCGGCGTCGGTGAGCGTGTTGCTTTCTTCCACGCCGAACAGCACGTACTCCGGGTTCAATGCGAGCAACTGGGCCGGGGTGGCGATGATGTTTTCCAACTCGGTCTTGGCGTAGCTGTAGGTGCCGGTCAGCAGCAGGTCGCCGCCGAAGGCGTACTGACGCCAGTTGGCGACCAGCTCGGCGCCGCGGGTGCGGGTATCGGCGGCGTTGAGGAAATAGCTGGCGCTCTGCACCCCGGTGACGCCGTAGTTCTGCTGCACGAAGCTGGTCAGCGCATCGCCGGTGATGTCTTCGGACAGCGCAATGCGGTCGTCGATATCGATCTGGAAAAAGTCCAGCGACACGTCGAAGTGATCGCCCAGCTTGCTGGTGAAGCCCAGGCTGTAATTGACCGACTTTTCCGGCTTCAGATCGGTGGCGCCCAGTCCGCGCGCGATGGGGTTGTTGACCGACAGCAGGCGACCCTGGGTCAGGCGGCCGGCGGCGTCGTAACCGGTGGAAGTGGCTTCATAGCCGATCTGGCTGAGCGAAGGCGCACGCACGTTGTTGGAGATGGCGCCACGCAGCGCAAAGGCCGGTGCGAATGCGTAGCGTGCGGCCAGTTTGCCGGTCCACTGGCTGCCGAAATCCTGGTAATGCTCGTAGCGGCCAGCCAGGTCGGTGGAGAACTTGTCGCCGAACTGGCTGGAGACGTTGGCGTAGGCGCTGGCCACGTTGCGCGACAGGTCGGCCTCGTCCTGCGGAGTGAGCCCGCCGCCGGCCTGCGAGCCGGTGGGACGATCGGTGAACGGGCCGGCCGCGTAGCTGGCCGGATCGCCGGCGTGGGTGCGGTATTGCTCGCGGCGGAACTCGGCGCCGGTGCCGAACGTGTGCGTGGCGCCGGCGGCGTCGAACACGCGGGTCAGGTCGATGTTGCCCACGGTCTGCGCGAAGGCGAAATCACCGGTCTTGAAGCGTGTGGGGCTGCCGGGTCCCAGCGATGCATTGAGCGAATTGCGTAGCCGGTAGGTGAAGTCGTTGCGGCCGTAGTTGACGCTGGCGTCGTAATCCCAGCTGCCCCATTGCCCGCGCGCACCGGCCACGAGTTGCAGGTCGCGATTCTCGCCTTCGGAGATCGGGCGGTAGCCATTGGGGTAGATCTCGCGCCAGTTGGCGCTGCCGTCCGGGTAGCGGAAGTAATTGGCGCCTTCGGTATCGCGCTGGTTGTAGGTGCCGAAGGCGTAGAACTCGCCGCTGGCGCTGAATGGCACCTTGGTGTTGAGCCAGGCATTCAGGCCCTTGGTGGCGCCATCGCCGAGCACGTAATTGCGCTGGCCCCGCAGCGCCAGATTGGCCGGGGTCTGTTCTTCGAACGAGGGAATCTGGTCGAAGCCGGCGCGGTTGGTGGCCTCGCGGTTCTTCAGCTCCACGCCAACCTTGAAGAAGCCGCCGTCGTCGCCCAGCAGCGTGCCCACCTTTGCGCTGGCATAGCTGGTCTGGCCGTCGGTGACGCGGCGGTCGATCGGCTTCACGTCGGTGTTGTAGGCGCCGAAGCTGGCTTCCAGTTCGCCGCGCTCGGGGTTGTCGTCCAGGATCACGTTGATGACGCCGGCAATCGCATCCGAGCCGTATTGCGCGCCGGCCCCGTCGCGCAGCACTTCGATGCGCTTGATCGCGTTGATCGGGATGGAATTGAAATCCACCGGCGTGGTGCCCTTGCCGATCTTGCTGTCGGTGTTGACCAGCGCCGAGGTATGGCGGCGCTTGCCGTTGACCAGCACCAGCACCTGGTCGGGCGAGAGCCCGCGCAGCTGCGCGGCGCGGATATGGTCGGCGCCGCCGGAGTTGGACTGACGCGGGAAATTGAAGGAAGGCAGCAGCGCCTGCAGGGCGCTGCCCAGCTCGCCGTTGACCACGCCGGCCTTGCGGATGTCTTCGGCGGTGAGCACGTCCACCGGCACGGTGGATTCCAGCACGGTGCGGTCGCTGGCACGGGTGCCGGTGACGATCACGGTGTCCAGGGTGGTGGCACCGGCATCGGCCTGCTGGGCTTGCGCGTTGGCGCTGAGCACGGCGGCGATGGCCAGGCCAATCACCGAAAGGGTGGGGCGGGTCATGCTGTTCTCTCTCCTGCAACTGCAACGCGCCGCGCGGTCGGCATCCGGCCGGGCTGGGGCGCAAGGGGGCGGATCGTCCACATTCATCCGGATGGAAAGATATTATCGCGTTGTTCAGGGCGGCGCGAGATGGCACAGTGCGTGCGCGCCGGCATGAGCTGATATCGGCCTTGCATGAGCCTGCCCCAAGTGCCCCCCCCCAGACCTGTTGTGGAGAAGTCGATGAAGTTGCTGCCGTCTTGCCTGCTTGCCGCCATGCTGGCGTTGACCGCTTGCGCCACCGCGCCCGGCACCGTGCCGACCGCGACCACTGCCAGCCTGCAGGGCGATGCAGCGCGGCCGGCGGCGGCACGGGGTTGGGTGCGCAGCGAGTTGTATTTCGGCGTGGGCGAAGAATCCGGCCCGGCCGACCGCCCGCAGACCCGCACCATCGACGAAACCCAATGGCGCGCGTTTCTGGACAAGGAAGTGACCCCGCGCTTTCCCGATGGTCTGACCGTGTTCGACGCCTACGGTCAATGGTTGTTCCGCGGCGCAAAGGAGCCGAACCGGCTGGGCACCAAGGTGCTGGTGATCCTGCACGAGGACACCCCGCAACGGCGCAACGACATCGAAGCGATCCGGCTGGCCTGGAAGCAGGCCACCGGACACCAGTCGGTGCTGTGGTCGCGGCAGCCGGTGGAGGTGTCGTTCTGAGTCCGCTGGCCGGCTTGCGCACCGACAGGTCCGTGCAGTTGCCGACCGCCACGCTCGCCAGCGTCGATCGGCGTATGTCGCGCGTCTTCATGCATTGGCGGGCATCGCGTGCGCAGCCGGCGAGCGAGTGTCTGCGCACAGGTTCGAGCCAGCTGCGCATGCGCCTTGGCTTCTTGCATTTGTCGCCCGTCCGCGCCGCCCGCGCACTGTGGGTTGCGATGGCAGGCGGACTGGCGTTCGGCGCTGCGGCAGACGACACAAGCCTTCGTCTGACGCTGGATGCGCAGACCCGTGCGACCGCCACCTTGGTCGGCCAGCGCCTGCATGTGGTGCTGTCTCCCGGCGATGCCGAACAGTGGTTCGACGCGAATGTGGACGATGGCGAAGGCGGCGTGCAGCTGCGCAGCGACGACTACAACTTCGACGGGCGCCCGGATCTTGCGGTGTCGGCGATGCTGGGTCAGGTCAACGAGGCGGTCTGGGTCTTTGTGTTCGATCCTGCACAGCGCCGCTTTCATGCGCTTGCTGCACCGACGCGCCCGGCGGTGCAGTGCGAAGGATTCTTCAATCTGGTTGCCGATCAACAGCAGCGCAGCCTGACCAGTTCCTGCCGCGGTGGGCCGATGTGGTATGCGGATGTCTACCGCTACGACGCTGGCGGGCGGTTGTACGTTTGGCGGACGCAGCAGCGGATCGAGTCGCCGCAGATCCAGGCGTTGCTGGATTCGGGAAGCGAGGATGGCATGCCGCTGTCGGTGTGGCCGATGTACGACCCGCGCGGCGTCAAGGTGGCAAGCGAAATCGGTACCACGCTCGAGGAACCGATGCCGGTGCAACTGCACGTACAGGTGAGGCGTTTGCCGCTGTACGCCACGCCGACGGCCACCGTCACCAAACGCTATCTGGTGCGCGGCGATCAGGCCGATGCGCTGGACGTCAGCGCCGATGGTACGCGGTTGCAGGTGCGTTATCGCAGCGCCGGCCGCAGCGACAGCGTGGGCTGGATCGAGGTGGATGCGGCGATGCAGTAGCGGGCGATGGCGCCGGGCTGCCTGCTCACGGACAGCCCGACGGCCCCTGGCCACGACACGCTCTGATCCACCGCGCCGCTGTCGTCCCCGCAATGCAGCGGCTACCATCGGCCGACCCCCACGCTTCTCTGGTTCTCATGTCGGCTCCCTCTTCGCGTCCTGCGGCTGCGCCGCGCTGGTTCGTCGCTGGCGATCTCAATGGTTTCTTCGGCCTGGTGGTCGACAACCTGTCTATCCTTGGCTTCATCGCGATGGCCCTGGTCGGCATCTTCCAGTTCCCGGCCGACGTCGTGTTCCAGCGCATGTTCCCCGGCACCGCGTTCGGCGTGCTGGTGGGCAACCTGCTGTACACCCTGATGGCGCGGCGGCTGGCCGCACGCACCGGGCGCGACGACGTCACTGCCATGCCGCTGGGCCTGGATGCGCCCACCAGCATCGGCATGGCGCTGCTGGTGCTCGGCCCGGCATTTGCCGGCTTCAAAGCGCAAGGGCTGGATCCGCAGGCCGCCGCGATCGCCACCTGGAAACTGGGCATGGCCGCGTTGGTGGTGATGGGCCTGCTCAAGCTGGTGCTGTCCTTCGCAGGCGAAGCGGTGACGCGCGCGCTGCCGCGGGCGGCCCTGCTCGGTTCCATCGCCGGTATCGCGCTGGTGCTGATGGGCTTGCTGCCATTGCTGGAAACGCTCCGTTCGCCGGTGGCCGGCTTCGTTACCTTGGGCCTGCTGCTGTATGTGCTGCTCGCCAAGGGCCGCCTGCCGACCAAATTGCCCGGCGTGCTGGTGGCGTTCGTGATCGGCACCGCGTTGTATTACGGGCTTGGCCTGGCGGGATTGGGTGCCCCCGGCTTCGCCTTGCCGGCGTGGAATCCGCCGCAGATCGTGCTGCCGCTGCCGACGCTGGGCTTTATCGACGGCCTGCCGGCCACGGTGGCGTACCTGCCGTTGCTGTTGCCGTTCGGCTTGTTGATGGTGGTGGGCGGCATCAACGTCAGCGAGAGCGCGCGCGCGGCCGGCGACGATTACCGCACCCGCGACATCCTGCTGGTGGAAGCCTTGGCCACGCTGGTGGCCGGCGTCTGCGGCGGCGTTGCGCAGACCACGCCCTACATCGGCCAGCCCGCGTACAAGCACATGGGCGCGCGCTCCGGTTACACGCTGCTGACCGGGGTGTTCATCGGGATCGGCGGCATGCTTGGCGTGATCAGCGGCTTGGTGCAGTGGCTGCCGCTGGCCGTGCTGGCGCCAATCATCGTGTATGTCTCCATCGACATCACCACCCAGGCATTCCAGGCCACGCCCAGGCAGCATTCCGGTGCGATGGTGCTGGGCTTTCTGCCGTCGGTCGCGTACCTGCTGACGATCAAGGCGCCGGGCTGGATTGCACCGGATCAGCTGGTCGCGCTGACCACCAAGGTCGATGGCCACGGGTTGCCGGAGCTGGCAGTGATCTTCGCGCTGGGCAATGGCTTCATCATCACCGCGATGCTATGGATCGCCACGGTGGCGGCGATGATCGACGGCCGCTTGCGACGCGGCGCGGCGTTCCTGCTGGTAGCTGCCGGGCTGACCCTGTTCGGCCTGATCCACTCGGTGGACCCGCGCGGCGGCATCTACCTGCCGTGGTCGCTGCAAGGCCTGGCGCGGGTGATCAGCTGGCAGTTCGTCGGTGCCTATGTGGCGCTGGCGGCGACGCTGCTGCTGCTGTCGCTGCTGCCGGCGCGCAAGGAGGCGTTGCAGTGACTTATCGGATGCGTGTCGTGCAGAGCATTGTGGCTGGCGCTTTGGTGCTGAGCGCTGGCGCCGCATGGTCGGCGTCGTTCGACTGCAAGCAGGCGGGCACGCCGGTGGAAAAGCGGCTGTGCGCGGTGCCGGCGCTCGGCCAGCTGGACGATCAGCTGGATGAGGCCTACCGCGGCGTGCTGGACACCACACCGCGCGCCTCGCTCACCGCAGTGCGCGATCAGCAACGCGCCTGGTTGCGCCAGCGCAATGCCTGCGCGCAGGACGCCAAGGTAGATGCCTGCCTGCAACGCAGCTTGAAGACAAGGGTCGATGCGCTGGGCAAGACACTCGACGCCCAGCAGCAAACGCTGGACCGCATCATCGCCAGCATCCCGAAAACGCCAGCGGACGCTGCGCGCCAGTTGCAGGGCTACGACGCGCCGCTGGCATCGGCATGGCTGGCGTATCTGCATGACTTCGTGCCTGCCGCTGGCGTGGATGCGGCGTTGGCGAGCGCGCGTTTTGAAAGCGCACGCAAGGCGTTGCGCAAGACCGACGATTTCGCAGCGTCCTTGCTCGACGATGTGGAAGGCGCGCCCGCCATGCAACAGCAACAGCGTGTGCTGACCTTGTTGCGCATGTGGATCGAGCGCGAAGATCGTTCCGAGCGGCCGTATGTGCATTGCTTCATCTTCGCTGCAGTGGGCGAGCCGGCTTATGAGGCGTTCGGCCCGCTCTATGGTTCGACACGCGACAGTTTCGCGCCGATCTGCGAGCCGCCCGGTGGGCTGTTCGCGCGACCGAGCTGGAAACAGCTGGATGACGTATTCGCAGGACTGATCGAAGCCTTGAGCAAGGACGCAGGCACCATTCGCTATGCCAGCTACGCCGAGTGGCAGATCATCGCGCTCCGGGCTGCCGTGTCGCCGGCACTGTACCTGCAGCCGGAGTTGCGCAAGCGCTACGGCAACGATCCGGATCAGGCGATTGCTGCGTGGTCCGGCGACGACAGCGACTGGCCGGCAGCCGAGCGCAACGCTGCGCGCGCGCTGTTGCCGAAGGTGCGCGCAGAGACGGCCGCCTGGCTGGTAAGCGAAAAGCACATGCCGGCCAGGCAGGCCGAACAGGTTGCCGCTGCAATTGTCGCGGCTTTGGTGAACGCGCGATTGGATTTCGTCGGCTAAGCGGCGTGGATCGCGCAGCGAAGCTTCTGCCGGTCCGCTACACGGCCCTTGCCCGCCCACCATCGCAGGACACGCTGCAAGTACGTCTCTGTGGCTCCTTGGCGGCATTCATGCCGCCAAGAATCCCGCGACGGTGAGACAGCCGGCGAGCCGGGCGCTGCGTTTCCCATGGTTGCGAGCGTAGTGCGTCACGTCCAGCGTCAAGCGGCTCAACGAGCGACACCGTAAATCGATGGAACCACCGCAGCATCCCACGGTCACACACTGGATGTTGTCGATGTCAGGAGTTCCACGATGCAAAGCAAATCCTCGCGCTGGCCGTGGTTGTTGGCGGTCCCCTTGATCGCTGGCGCCGCGTGGTGGCTGTTCAGCGGCCCGCCCGATCCGCAGGGCACCTTGCCTGCACCCATCAGCCGTACCGCCAGTGCTGTGGCCGCTGCGGTCAGCCCACAGCCGACGCCGGCCAGTGGCGAGCCGCGTCATCCGGTGCCGGCAGCATCGGCCGACGCTGCCGATGCTGCGATTCCTGCGTTGGCGCAAAGCGACGATGCCGCGTGGCAAGCGCTGCGGGCGTTGGTGCAGGACGATGACGCGTTGTCGATCGTGTTGCGCAAGCACCTGATCGAACGCGTGGTGGTGATGATCGACAACCTCACCCAACCCAGCATCAGCCGCCGTGCCTTGGTGCTGCAGCCGGTGCCTGGCGAGTTGCAGGTGGCCGGCACAGGCGATCATCCGGTGCTCGATCAGGCCAATGCGGCGCGCTATGCACCTTACGTGGCCGCATTCACCAGCGTGGATGCGCAGGCCATGGCGCGCAGCTATGTGCGCTTCTATCCACTGTTTCAGCAGGCGTACGCGGATCTGGGCGCGCCGGATCGTTACTTCAACGACCGCGTCGTCGATGTGATCGACCACTTGCTGCGCACGCCTGAGCCGACGCAGCCGATCGGCGTGCAACGCGACGACCGTGGCCGCTACCGCTTCGTCGACCCATCGCTGGAATCGCTGTCGGTGGGGCAGAAGGCACTGCTGCGCCTGGGGCCGACGCAAGCGGCTGCAGTCAAGGCGCAACTGCAGCGGATTCGCACGGCCTTGCTGCAGGGGCGCTGAGGCCGCTGGCTTCCCACTCCCGGAGAGCGAACGCCGCATGTCAGGCGACCTGCGGCCTTCGCACCTGGGTGGGTGCGTACGTACACGACGTAACGCTGCACGCGTCGCTCAGGATCAGGTGGCGTGGTTGCGTGATCGCTCGCAGCAATGAGCACCGCGTGCCGCGCCGCACCCTCATGCGGCGCCAGCCTGTTGCGACCGGCCGCAGCGCCCTCGCTGCCGCTGCCTATGCCGCATCCAGCTCCGGGTAATGGCGGAAGATGCCGTTGGTATTGAAGGACACGCGTCGTTCGGACGCCAGATAGGCCGCAACGCGCGGCCGTTGCGCCACGTGCCGCTGCAGCGCCTTCAGCCCTGGCAAGTTTTTGGCCAACGTCGCCATGCGTCTGGGGAACATGTACTCCAGGCCACTCACCAACTGGAACAACGATAGATCCACGTACGAATGCGTGCCGAGCACGTGCGTACCGCCAGCCTGTTGCAGTACCTGCTCGAAATAGCCCAGGAATTTGGGCAAGCGGTTTTCACGCAGGTCCTGCGCACGCTTGGCCGCTTCGGCTTGTTGGTCTTCGTAATACAGGCCGGTTGCGATCGGGTGGTGCGTATCGTGCACCTCGGCCACCAGATCGGCGATGGTCAGCTGCAATTGCAGCGCCTGTAGCCGCTGTGGTTCCGAATCGGGCACCAATTGCAGCTGTGGCCCGATGAAGTGCAGGATCGCCGCGACCTGTGCCACCACCACGTCGCCGGCTTTGAGAAATGGTGGTGCAAACGGCTGCGCGCCCACCTGCTCGCCTTGCAAAAACGCCGTCATGACCTCGTCGCCCTGGATACGTGCGACATCGGTGTAGGCCGCGCCGGCGTCTTCCAGTGCCAGTCGCACGAATTCGCCGCGGCCTTGCAGACCGGTCCAGTAGTACAGCTGATAATGCATGCGCCGCTCCGCATGTCGGGCGCTGCAGGGTAGAAAAACGACGGCTAGACGGGCGTGATCGATGCGTCAGCAGGTTGTGACTCCGCACCGTTCGGTTGTGCCTGCAGCCAGGCGAGCTTGCGCGCACGTGGCTGGCGCTTGAGCGCGCACTCTGCGCGCGAAGCGCTGGCGCGGTCCGGGTACCGGTGGCTGGCGAGCAGCTGCACGGGCGGATTGGCACGCGTGTAACGCGCACCAGTACCACGCAGATGGGCCTGGAAGCGCCGCTCCAGATCGTTGGTAATGCCGGAGTAATAGCTGCCGTTGCGACATAGCAGCAGGTAGAGGTGCCAGGGCTTGGGAGCATCCATCGGCGCATTATCGCCACTCATGCGCGATTGTGCAGCGTGCATGCATGACAGAGCTTGGTGCATTCGCTACCGCCAACGCACCGGACTGAATAACCACCTAAGCATTGGTTACTAGACGCTTGGGGCGCCGGCAAACAGCATGCCGTATCGCATCGCTCGGTCGAGCTGGTCTTGTTGCCTGCACGCCAGTCGTGCGGCGCCGGGCCGGTCGCGCGCAGGCGCAGCAGGCGCTGGACGCGGTGGGCCTGGGCATGCGCGGCAACGCGTGGCCGTCCACGCTGTCCGGCGGCCAACGTCGGCCGGTGGCGCCGGCACGTGCATTGGTGCATCGGCCGCGGCTGTTGCTGCTGGACGAACCGTTGGGGCGCTGGATGCATCGAGCCGTATCGTGATGCAGCAACTAATCGTGATGCAGCAGCAAATCGTGCGGTTGTGGCGGCAGCACGGGTTTGCGTTGGTGTTGGTCACCCAAGACGTGGCCGAGGTGAGCGCGCTGGCCGATCGCATCGTGGTGCTCGATCACGGCAAGGTCGGCCTGGATGTGGCGGGCCCGTGCCGCATCCGCGTGCGCCCGGGCTGCCGGCGCTGGCGACGATCCAGGCACAGGTGCTGTCGCGTCTGCTGGGCGCGACACAGGTGCCGGAGCCAGCTGCCCCGAAGGCGCAGACGCGCCATGCGGCACCCCGCGAGGCAACGGCACAGGAAGCCTCGCCGTTGCAACGCATCCCCCAGCCCCGCGCGTGTGGGGCTCAGCTCCCGCGACCATACCGGCCCCTGCGCACCGTTTCACCCACCGCCCAGGGCGACACGCGGCGTGGCTGGCGGGTGCGTCACCCTGCGGAAGCCACCTGCACTTACACCGCCACTTACACCGCTTCGCCGAGCCGCCTGGGCAGCGCCGGCCTGGCCGCTTGCATCTCCAGCACCGGCAAACCTTGAAACCTCGCTCGCCAACCGCATCTGCACGGTATCGCCGGCGGTGCCGGCCACCTGTTCAGAGGATCTCCCATGCGGATGGACAAGCTCACCTCGCGGTTCCAGCAGGCGCTGGCCGACGCGCAGTCGCTGGCTGTGGGCCGCGACCACAACATCATCGAGCCGGTGCACGTGCTGGCCGCGCTGCTCGACCAGAGCGGCGGCAGCACGCGCCCGCTGCTGTCGCAGGCCGGCGTCAACGTACCGCTGCTGCGCGAGCGCCTGGGCGAGGCGCTGGACACGCTGCCCAAGGTGTCCGGGCAGGAAGGCAATCTGTCGATCGGCAACGATCTCAATCGCCTGCTCAACCAGACCGACAAGCTCGCCCAGCAACATGGCGACGCGTTCATCGCCAGCGAATGGTTCGTGCTGGCCGCTGCCGACGATGCCAGCCCGCTGGGCGTGGCGTTGCGCGCGGCCGGTGGCGACAAGAAGAAGATCGAAGCGGCCATCGACAAGCTGCGTGGCGGGGAAACCGTGCAGTCTGAAAACGCCGAAGAACAGCGCCAGGCGCTGGAGAAATACACCATCGACCTGACCGCACGCGCCGAGAGCGGCAAGCTCGATCCGGTGATCGGCCGCGACGAGGAAATCCGCCGCACCATCCAGGTGCTGCAACGGCGCACCAAGAACAACCCGGTGCTGATCGGCGAGCCCGGCGTGGGCAAGACCGCCATTGTCGAAGGCCTGGCCCAGCGCATCATCAACGGCGAAGTGCCCGAAGGCCTGCGCGGCAAGCGCGTGCTCTCGCTGGACATGGGCGCGTTGATCGCCGGCGCCAAATTCCGCGGCGAATTCGAAGAGCGCCTGAAGGCCGTGCTCAGCGACCTGTCGAAGAACGAGGGCCAGATCATCCTGTTCATCGACGAGCTGCACATCATGGTCGGGGCCGGCAAGGCCGATGGCGCGATGGATGCCGGCAACATGCTCAAGCCGGCGCTGGCACGCGGCGAGCTGCATTGCATCGGCGCCACCACGCTGGACGAATACCGCAAGTACATCGAAAAAGACGCCGCACTGGAGCGCCGTTTCCAGAAAGTGTTCGTGGGCGAGCCGACTGTGGAAGACACCATCGCGATCCTGCGCGGCCTGAAGGAGCGCTACGCGGTGCATCACGGCGTGGAGATCACCGACCCGGCCATCGTGGCCGCGGCCACGCTGTCCAACCGCTACATCACCGACCGCCAGCTGCCGGACAAGGCCATCGACCTGATGGACGAAGCGGCCTCGCGTATCCGCATGGAGATCGACTCCAAGCCCGAAGAACTCGACCGCCTGGAGCGCCGCCTGATCCAGCTCAAGATCCAGCGCGAGATGCTCAAGAAGGAAAAGGACGAGGCCTCGCGGCAGCGCCTGGCCGATCTGGAAAGCGATATCGACAAGCTCGAACGCGAGTTTTCCGACCTCAATGAAGTGTGGAAGTCGGAAAAGGCCGCGCTGCAGGGCACCACCAAGATCAAGGAGCAGATCGAGCACGCAAAGCTGGAACTGGAGGCCGCACAGCGCCGCCAGGACTACGCCAAGATGAGCGAGATCCAGTACGGCGTGCTGCCGCAACTGGAAAAGCAGATGCTGCTGGCCAACGAGGTGGAACACCACGATTTCAAGCTGGTGCAGGACCGCGTGACCGCCGAGGAAATCGCCGAAGTTGTGTCGCGCTGGACCGGCATTCCGGTCAACAAGATGCTCGAAGGCGAGCGCGACAAGTTGTTGCGCATGGAAGACGAATTGCATCATCGCGTGGTCGGTCAGAACGAGGCGATCAAGGTGGTGTCCGATGCGGTGCGCCGCTCGCGTGCCGGCCTGTCCGACCCGAACCGCCCCAGTGGCTCGTTCCTGTTCTTAGGTCCCACCGGCGTGGGCAAGACCGAACTGTGCAAGGCGCTGGCGGATTTCCTGTTCGACAGCACCGAGGCGATGATCCGCATCGACATGAGCGAGTTCATGGAGAAGCATTCGGTCGCACGCCTGATCGGCGCGCCTCCTGGCTATGTGGGCTATGAAGAGGGCGGTTACCTCACCGAGGCCGTGCGTCGTCGTCCGTATTCGCTGATCCTGCTGGACGAAGTGGAAAAGGCGCATCCGGATGTGTTCAACATCCTGCTGCAGGTACTCGACGATGGTCGCCTGACCGATGGCCAGGGCCGCACCGTGGACTTCCGCAATACCGTCATCGTGATGACCTCCAACCTGGGCTCGCACCAGATCCAGGAGCTGTCCGGCGACGATAGTGCCGAGGCGTACACGCAGATGAAGGCCGCGGTGATGGGCGTGGTGCAGGCGCACTTCCGCCCGGAGTTCATCAACCGGCTGGACGACATCGTGGTGTTCCATCCGCTGGACAAGGCGCAGATCAAGTCGATTGCGCGCATCCAGTTGCAAGGCCTGGAAAAACGCCTGGCCGAGCGCGGACTCAAGCTGGACCTGGACGATGCGGCGCTGGAGGTGCTGGGCAATGTCGGCTTCGATCCGGTGTACGGCGCGCGCCCGCTCAAACGCGCGATCCAGTCGCAGGTGGAGAACCCGTTGGCGCAGCAGATCCTGTCCGGCCAGTATCTCAGCGGCGAGAGCGTGCGCGTGCGCGCCGACGGCGGGCGGCTGGTGTTTACCAAGGACTGAGTACGCGGCCCGCACGGCGTAGGAGCGCACGTGGGCGATGGCTTTACCGGGAACGCCCATCGCGCCCAGGTGCGCTCCTACGTCGAGCTGGAACGTGCCTCTGGCCGTCGCCGCCGATCTCGGCGGCGCGGTGCGCCAATCCTGCTACCATGCGCGCCCCTGAGGTGACTGCCGGTTGGCCGGTGGTTTAAACGGGAATCCGGTGCGCGCGTCGCCTTGGGCCAGGCGCAATTCCGGAGCTGCCCCCGCAACGGTGGGCGAGGCCAGGTGCCGCAACATGCCACTGTGCAGCCGCATGGGAAGGCGCGGCATCGGAAGCACCAGCTTCCACTCGCGAGCCCGGAGACCGGCCTGAGGGATTGACCCGGCACGCGGTGGGCGTGGCCTTGCTCGTCTGACGCTGCGCGCCGGACGCCTGGCCCGTTGCTGCTTGCCGCCCGATTGCCCACGCGCGGGTTGGCGCGGTTCCAGGAGCAGCAGTTGATGTCCCTTTCTTCCGTTTCGCCGCGTCGTGCCGTGCTCGTCGTCGGGCTGTCGCTGTGCGCTGCCACTGCGGCTCAGGCCGAGGCCGCCATCGATCTGGACCAAGTCGTGGTCACCGCCTCGCGCACCGCACAGACCCAGGACCAGGCCCTGGCACCGGTCACGGTGATCGACCGCGCACAGATCGAGCGTCGTCAGGTCAATTCGCTGCAGGACCTGTTGCGCGGCGAAGCGGGCGTGTCGCTGGCCAACAATGGCGGACCCGGCAAGGCGACCTCGCTGTTCCTGCGCGGCACCGAGGCCGACCAGGTGGTGGTGCTGATCGATGGCGTGCGCATCGGCTCGGCGACCGCCGGCGGTGCGGCGCTGCAGGATGTGCCGATCGAGCAGATCGAACGCATCGAAATCGTGCGTGGCCCGTTTTCCAGCTTGTATGGCTCCGAAGCGCTGGGCGGTGTGATCCAGATCTTTACCCGACGCCCGCAAGGCAGTGTCGTGCCGACCTTGAGCGTGGCGGCCGGTAGCGACAACGCGCGCCGCTACGGCGCGGGCATCGCCGGGCGCAGCCCGGGCGATCTGAGCGATGCCGGTGGTTGGTATTCGGTGAACGCCGTGCACGACGAAACCGACGGTATCAACGCGTATCTGGATACCAGCTCCAGCGCCTATGACCCGGACCGCGACGGCTATCGCAACGATTCGTTGAGCGCGCAGGGCGGCTGGCGTTTCAATCGCCAGTGGGATGCCGATGTGCATGCAATGCGCGCGCAGAGCCGCAACGAATACGACGGTTCGGCATTCGGCGGCAATCTGGGCAAGGGCGTGCAGCAGGCCATCGGCGGCCGCGTGCGCTATGCGCCGAGCGAGGCGCTCACGCTCACTGCCAGCGTGGGCGCCAGCGCCGATCTGAGCGATGCGTATTACCAAGGCGCCTACCTGTCGACCTACGACACCCGCCGCAAGCAGGGTGCGTTGCAGGCCGATCTCGACACCGGCCCCGGTCTGCTCACGGTCGGCTTCGATTGGCAGCGCGACGCCATCGCCAGCAGCGACAATTACGATGCCGACAGCCGCATCGACCGCGCCGCATTTGCGCAGTGGCAGCAGACCTTTGGCAGCCAATCGCTGCAGGCCAGCCTGCGCCGCAACGACAACAGCCAGTTCGGCGGCAAGACTACCGGCAGCCTGCTGTGGGGTTGGGATCTGGCCGAGCGCCTGCGCCTGACGGCCAGCTACGGCACTGCGTTCAAGGCACCCACCTTCAACGAGTTGTACTACCCCGATTACGGCAACCCGCTGCTCGGGCCGGAAACCTCCAGGAGTGCCGAGCTCGGTCTGCGCGGTCGCTACGATTGGGGCACCTGGACGCTCAGCGCGTTCCAGACCCGTATTGACGATCTCATCGCCTACGACGCGTCGTTGGTGGACGCCACGCACCCGTTCGGGCAGCCGAACAATATCGATCGGGCGCGCATCCGCGGCGTGGAAGCCGGCTACGACACCGCGCTGGCCGGCTGGACCGTGCGCAGCGCGTTGACCTGGCTTGCGCCGCAGGCCGATGGTGAAGTCAATCATGGCAATTGGTTGCCGCGGCGTGCGCGCCAGAGCGGGCGTATCGATGCCGACCGCAGCATCGGTGCATTCGGCATTGGCGCAAGCCTGTTCGGTTCGGGTGCTCGCTACGACGATCTGGCCAATGCCGATCGGTTGGCCGGCTACGGCTTGCTGGATCTGCGCGTGAGTTATGCAGCGAATGCAGACTGGAAGGTGCAATTTGCCGCCAACAATGTGTTCGACCGCCACTACGAAACCGCACGCTGGTACGCCCACCCAGGCCGCAATTATCTGCTGACCTTCCGCTACCAACCGGCGCACTGAGAGCAGCCGACGACACGACCGCGCAGCCACCGCATGGTTGCGGGCGGTGCCCGGATCCGCATGGACCAGGCGGATACTGCGTCTGCTCCTGCTGTCCTCATGCACCTGGCAAGTGCGCGCGACATTGTGTTAGCCCGTCCAAGCGCGCCGCCGACACCGGCTGCGCAGTCGGCGCTTGCCGCTGGGTGCAAGGATCGCTACGGTTTGCAGGGGGCGATCATTTGCCAGATGTCTGTTGCGCCATCCGGGTGGCGATCGAAAATCTGAAGGAGACCATCGATGCCGCCTTTATCCCGCTCGTGCGAACGCCTGGTGTTCATCGCTTCGATGCTGCTGATGACCGCGACCCGCTTCCATCATGTCAGTGACTGGCTGCACCTGCCGGATGCCTCGATGGCGGTGTTCTTTCTCGGCGGCCTGGCATTGCGGCGGCACGGCGACTTCGTTGCCTTGCTGGGGTTGTCGGTGGTGATCGATTGGGCTGCAGTGCGCCTGGCCGGCGTCAGCGACTTCTGCATCACGGCGGCCTACGCGGCCTTGCCGGTGGCCTATGGCGTGCTCTGGTACGCCGGGCGCGCATCTCTCGCACGTGGGCGGCCAGGCGCTGCGTCGCTGAGCATCGCCTGGGGTCTGGGCACCTTGGCCGCCGTGCTGTCGTTCTTGATCTCCAATGGCGCGTTCTACTGGTGGGGCGGGCGCTATGCCGACCCGCACTGGGCGCAGTACCTGCAGCGCGCCTGGCAGTGGGGGCCGTTGTTCGTGCGCACGACAGCGCTGTATCTGGCGGTGGTGCTGGCAGCCGCATGGTGCGTGCTGCGCTGGCGTCATCTGCACGCCGCAGCGCCGTTGTCCACGCCATCGGACGTGTCTTGATGGTGGCGCGGCGCGCTGCAGCGACACCGTTGCCGTTGCCGTTGCACGGCACAGCGGCCAGAGCGTGCGGCATCGCACTTGCCGGCTTGATGGTCTGTGCGCGCGGCGAGCATTTTGCAAATGTGGATGCCTTGCCCACGGCCTCATGGGCGGTATTTTTTCTGGCCGGTGCGCTGCTACGCCCGCTGTGGATGTTGCCGCTGCTGTTCGGGATCGTATCGCTGCTGGATCTGATCGGCCTGGCCTCGGGCAGCAGCAGCGACTGGTGCCTGTCGCCGGCGTACTGGGCGTTGGCATTGGCGTACGCCGCGTTGTGGTGGGGCGGGCTGCTGTTTGCATCGCAACTGCAGCGCCAGGCCTGGCGTCGCGTCACCGGGCCGCTGTTGGCCTTGCTGATCAGCGGCAGCGCCGCCTATGTGCTCTCCAAGGCCGGTTTCTATTTCCTGTCTGGTCGCTACCCGCATGCCACGCTCAGCGGGTTCATTGCGCGCGTGCCGGCGGACTATCCACACGCACTTGCAACACTGGCCGGCTATATCGGCCTGGCTTTCGCCCTGTTGGCTGCACACCGCGCCGCTGGTGCACGTCCACCCATGGGAGCACGCGCATGACCACCCCCGAGCACGATGAGGCGCATTACCGCGAACGTGCGCAGCGCAAGAAGGAATTGATCGACCGGCGCATCGCACGTGCAGTGATCGACCGCGGTGTGCTGCTGGTCAATACCGGCAATGGCAAGGGCAAGAGCTCGTCCGGCTTCGGCATGCTGGCGCGCTCGCTTGGGCATGGCCTGCATTGCGGCGTGGTGCAATTCATCAAGGGCACGTTTTCGACCGGCGAAGAGGCGTTTTTCCGTCGCTTTCCGGATCTGCTCGATTACCACGTCATGGGCGAAGGCTTCACCTGGGAAACCCAGGACCGCGCACGCGACATCGCCGCCGCGCAGGCGGCCTGGCAGCGTGCGCGCGGCATGCTGGCCGATGCGCGCTACGACTTCTTGCTGCTGGACGAACTCAACATCGCCCTGGTGAAGGACTACATCGCGCTGGATGAGGTGCTTGCCGCCGTGGCCGCGCGGCCGCCCGGCCAGCATGTGGTGATTACCGGGCGCGGCGCGCCGGCCGGGTTGATCGAGCTCGCCGACACCGTGACCGAGATGCGCCTGGTCAAGCACGCCTTCAATGCCGGCATCAAGGCGCAACTCGGCATCGAGCTGTAGCCGTGGGCGTGCGCGCGCAATGCCTTGCATGGCTCGGCATGTTGGCTGGCATGCGCCGGGACTGCACGCCATGCTGCTGGTGACTGCCACCGTTGCCGTGCTGCTGGATTTGCTGCTCGGCGAGCCGCGGCGCGGACATCCGCTGGTGTTGTTCGGCACCTGGGCGCAACGTATCGAAGCGCGCCTGCACTCCAACCGACGCAGCGCGGGCGTCCTGGCGTGGTGCGTGAGCGTGTTGCCGTTGACCTGCGTCGCTGCAGTGGTGCAATGGGGGCTGTGGTGCGTGTCGCCCTGGGCGGCGGCCGCGTTTGCCGCGATCACGCTGTATCTGGCGCTGGGCCTGCGTAGCCTGGGCGAACACGCGCAAGCGGTGATCGATGCGCTGCAGGTCACTGATCTGCCTGCCGCCCGCGCTGCAGTGGGTCGTATCGTCAGCCGCGATACGGCTGCGCTGGACGCTACCCAAGTCGCTGCCGCAGCGACCGAGTCGGTCTTGGAAAACGGCAGCGACGCCGTGTTCGCCGCGCTGTTCTGGGGCGTCGCGCTGGGCGCACCGGGCGCGGTGTTGTACCGGCTGTCCAATACGCTGGATGCCATGTGGGGCTATCGCACGCCGCGCTACGTCAACTTCGGCTGGGCCGCGGCGCGCATCGACGATGCGTTGAACTGGCTGCCGGCGCGGCTCACCGCAGCGACCTACGCCGTGCTGGGTCGCACCCGTGCGGGCATGCGCTGCGCGTGGCGGCAGGGACGCGGCTGGAAGAGCCCCAATGCCGGCCCCGTGATGGCGGCGGGCGCAGGCGCGCTGCATGTCCGATTGGGCGGGCCTGCGCCGTACCACGGCCATTGGCAGCCGCGCCCCGCGCTGGGCGAGGGCGCGGCAGCAAGCGCAAACAGCGTGCAACGCGCATTGCGGCTGGTGCGTGCCGGGGTCGCGTTCTGGCTGCTGCTGGGCGCGCTGGCAACCGCGCTGGCGATGCGATGATCGGCACGCGGATGGCCTGGCGTTTCACCAACACGCACCGGCGCACCGTTCACGCCGGCGCAGGTAGCGCCGCTCCATTACCGGGAGTGCGCAATGCTTGAACATGGCGGGCGCCTGCGCCGCGCTGCGCAGGCTTACAACATTCCGCTCGCGCACTGGCTGGACCTGTCCACCGGCGTGAGCCCGTTCGCCTGGCCGGTGCCCGCCATTCCGGAACATGCGTGGCAGCGCTTGCCGGAAGACGACGATGGCCTGGCAGAGTGCGCGGCGGCATATTACGGCGCGCCGCAGGTACTGCCGGTGGCCGGCTCGCAGGCGGCGATTCAGGCCTTGCCACTGCTGCGCGCGCCCGGCCGCGTCGGCGTACTTACGCCTGGCTACGCCGAGCATGCACAGGCATGGCGGCGTGCCGGGCATCAGGTCGTGCCGATGAGCGCCGCGCAATTGCTGCACGCGGGTGAGACGCTGGATGTGGCCGTGCTGATTCATCCCAATAATCCATGCGCCGAGTGCTTCGATCCCGACACGCTGCTGCAGCTGCATGCGCGGCTTGCAGCACGCGGCGGGTGGCTGGTGATCGACGAGGCCTTCATGGATGCGACCCCGCAACACAGCGTCTGCGCCTTCAGCCAGCGGCCCGGTCTGGTGGTGCTGCGGTCGGTGGGCAAGTTCTTCGGCATGGCAGGCGCACGTGCGGGCTTTGTCTGCGCAGATCGCGCATTGCTGGATGCCGTGCGCGAACGCTTGGGACCATGGACGCTGAGCGGGCCGGCGCGATGGGCCGTGCAGCAGGCATTGGCCGATACGCCGTGGCAGGTTCAGGCACGTGCGCGTCTGCACGCGGCATCGCAGCGGCTTGCGCAGCTGTTGCATGCGCATGCGATCGTACCTACCGCAGGCACGGCGTTCTTTCAGTGGTGCCAGCACGACGACGCGGCCGCCTTGCACGTCGTGCTGGCGCAACGCGGCATTTTGACGCGGCTGTTCGACACACCGAACAGTCTGCGCTTGGGTCTTCCACCCGACGCCGCGGGCGAGGCGCGCCTGGACGTGGCACTGCGCCAGGTGCTGGCATGAGCGCGCGCGTACTGATGGTGCAGGGCTGCACCTCCGATGCGGGCAAGAGCACGCTGGTGGCCGCGCTGTGCCGGTGGCTGCATCGGCAGGGCATTGCGGTGGCGCCATTCAAGCCGCAGAACATGGCGTTGAATTCGGCAGTGACGGTGGACGGTGGCGAAATCGGCCGCGCGCAGGCATTGCAGGCACAGGCATGCGGGCTGGAGCCGCAGACCGATTTCAACCCGGTGTTGCTCAAGCCCAACAGCGATGCCGGTGCGCAGGTCATCGTGCACGGGCATCCGGTCGCCACCCTGGATGCGGTGGGCTATCACGCCTACAAGGCGACCGCATTCAACGCCGTGTTGGCCTCGCACGTGCGCCTGGTCGAGCGCTTCGATGTGGTGCTGGTGGAAGGTGCCGGCAGCCCGGCCGAGATCAATCTACGCGACAACGACATCGCCAACATGGGCTATGCCGAAGCGGTGGACTGCGCCGTGATCCTGGTGGCCGACATCGACCGCGGCGGCGTGTTCGCTCATCTGGTCGGCACGCTGGCGTTGCTCTCGGCCAGCGAGCGCGCACGCGTTGCCGGTGTTGTGATCAACCGGTTTCGCGGAGATCTGGCGCTGCTGCAGCCCGGCCTGGCGTGGCTGGAGCGCGAAACGGGCAAGCCGGTGCTCGGCGTCCTTCCGTATCTGCACGGCCTGCAGCTGGATGCCGAAGATGCGGTGCCACGCAACGCGCCGCAGAAACCACAGTCGCAATTGCGCGTGGTGGTGCCAGTGCTGCCGCGCATCAGCAATCACACCGATGTCGACGCGTTGCTGGCGCATCCGCAGGTGGATGTGCGCTTGATCGGTCCCGGGCAGACGCCGCCGTGCGATCTGATCCTGCTGCCGGGCAGCAAATCCACCCGGCACGATCTGCAGTGGCTGCGTACGCACGGGTGGGACGCCGCCATTGCCCGTCACCTGCGCTACGGCGGAAAACTGCTTGGCATCTGCGGTGGACTGCAGATGCTGGGCACCCATCTCCACGACCCGGATGGCATCGAGGGGGCAGCGGGCAGCAGCCCCGGTCTTGGGTGGCTGTCGCTGCAAACCACGCTGCAGCCGCACAAGCAACTGCTTCGCGTGCACGGGCGCCTGCTGCTGGGCGATGCCAGTGTCAGCGGCTATGAAATTCACTGCGGTCTCAGCAGCGGCGCCGCATTGGCACGGCCATTGCTGCAGCTGGACGATGGGCGTACCGATGGCGCCATCTCCGACGACGGCCAGGTGCTCGGCACCTATGTGCATGGGGTGTTCGACCACCCGCAGGCACTGGCTGCATTGCTGGCGTGGGCCGGTCTGGCGCAGGCCGCGCCACTGGATCTTGCGGCGCTGCGCGAAGCCAGCCTGGAGCGTCTGGCCGATGCGGTGCACACGCATCTGGATACCGCGGCACTGACACGCCTCATCAGCAGGGAACCGGCATGCAGCAACTGATTCTTGGCGGCGCCCGTTCGGGCAAGAGCGCACTGGCCGAGCGCATCGCGGCAGCGTCCGGGCGCGCAGTGACTTACCTGGCTACAGCGCAAGCCTTCGATGACGAAATGCATCGGCGCATTGCCCATCACCGCAGCGAACGCCCCGCGCATTGGCAGTGCGTGGAAGAGCCCATCGCGCTGGCGGCGACGTTGCAGGCGCATGCCGCGCCGGATCGCTGCGTGCTGGTGGATTGCCTGACCCTGTGGCTGAGCAATCTGCTCGGCCACCCGGATGCAGGCATGTTCGCGCGCGAGCGCGATGCGCTGCTGGCAACGCTGCCGCAGTTGCCGGGGCAGATCCTGCTGGTCAGCAACGAAGTGGGGCAGGGCATCGTGCCGTTGGGCGAACTCACGCGTCGGTTTGTGGACGAGGCTGGCTGGCTGCATCAGGCATTGGCGCTACAGTGCGAGCGTGTGGTGTTGGTGGTGGCAGGATTGCCGATGGTGTTGAAGGAGAGCGCGTGTGAGTAG
Organism: Xanthomonas euvesicatoria; assembly: GCF_013112235.1. Lineage (NCBI taxonomy): Bacteria > Pseudomonadati > Pseudomonadota > Gammaproteobacteria > Lysobacterales > Lysobacteraceae > Xanthomonas > Xanthomonas euvesicatoria. The sequence continues at coordinate 4,708,668 of NZ_JABFFS010000001.1, read as the reverse complement.
CGATTGGATTTTTGGTGCCTGCGCAGTGCCGGACGCGCGCATGCGCTCTGCCGCGCTTGCCCGGCAGGAACAGCTGACCAAGCCGCCCGGCGCATTGGGCCGGCTGGAACACCTGGCAGTGCAGCTGGCCGCCTGGCAACGCACCGATCGGCCCGGAGTGCAGCGGGTCTGGATCGCGGTGTATGCCGCCGACCATGGCGTAGCGGCCGAAGGAGTCTCGGCTTTTCCGCAGGCAGTGACCGGCGAGATGGTGCGCAATTTCGCACGCGGTGGCGCCGCCATTGCGGTACTGGCGCGCGAGTTGGGCGCGCGGCTGGAAGTGGTGAATCTGGGCGTGGTCAACGACCCCGGCGACCTACCGCGGGTGCGGCGTGCCTGGATTGCGCCTAGCAGCGCCAATATCTGCGAGCAGCCGGCGATGACGGCCACCCAATTGCGCGATGCGCTCGCCGCCGGCGCCGACAGCATCGCGCAGGCCAAGAGTTGCGATACCCAGCTATTTGTCGGCGGCGAGATGGGCATCGGCAACACCACCGCCGCCGCGGCGCTGGGCTGCGCCTTGCTGTCGCAGTTTCCGCAGGCGATGGCCGGCGCAGGCACCGGCCTGGATGCCGAAGGCATTGCGCACAAGGCCACCGTGATCACGCGTGCGCTGGCCTTGCATGCCGATGCATCGAGCCCGCTGGAGCGTCTGCGCCGGCTGGGCGGATTCGAAATCGCTGCCTTGGTCGGCGCCTATATCGCCGCCGCGCAGGCCGGCATCCCGGTGCTGGTGGATGGCTTCATCACCACGGCGGCGGCACTGGTGGCCACTCGCCTGAATCCCGGCGTGCGCGAGTGGTTGTTGTTCGGGCATCGCTCGCAGGAGCGTGGGCATGCAGCGCTGCTGCGCGCAATGGATGCCGAGCCCTTGCTGCAACTGGACCTGCGTCTGGGCGAAGCCAGCGGCGCGGCGGTGGCGATTCCGCTGCTGCGCAGCGCCTGCGCCTTGCATAACGGCATGGCGACGTTTGCCGAAGCCGGGGTGTCGGACGCATGAGCGCGCAAATCACCTTGTTGCGGCATGGCGACACCGGGCAACGCAGCTATCGCGGCCAGCTCGACGACCCGCTCACCGAACTGGGCTGGCAGCAATTGCGTGCGGCCACTGCCGATGGCACGTGGGACGCAGTCGTGGCGTCCACGTTGCAGCGCTGCGCGTTGTTCGCCACCGAGCTTGCCCACGCGCGTGCCATTCCGCTGCAGCTGGACCGGCGCCTGCGCGAATATCACTTCGGCCGCTGGCAGGGCGTGCCCGTGGCCGACATCGATCGCGACGAAGGGCAAGCGCTGGGCCGCTTCTGGGCCGACCCGCTGCGCCATCCGCCACCGCAGGCCGAACCGTTTACCGACTTCTGCGCGCGCCTGTCGGCCGCGCTCGATGCCATCGTCGCCAGCTACCCGGCACAGCGCGTGCTGGTGGTCACCCACGGCGGCGCCATCCGCGCGTTGCAGTGCCTGGTCGCCGGGAGTGGCTTCGGCCGGATGACCGAACTGGCAGTGCCGCATGCGTCGCTGCATTCGCTGGCCTGGCCGCCGACCGACGCGGCTGGCGGCTTGAGATCGCCGGTCTCATCCACGGCATTGCCACTGGCGCACGACACCGAATGATCGACGGGTTGCTGGCGGCGATCGGGTTCCTGACCCGCATCCCGGTGCCCGCCCGGGTGTTCACGCGCGCAGGCGCGCAGGCGCGCTCGCTGTGCTGGTACCCGCTGGTGGGCGTGTTGCTCGGTGGGGTGGTGTGCGGGTTGGCCTGGTGCCTGCGCGAGGTGGCGCCGTTGCTGGGCGCAGCGCTGCTGTTGAGCGCCTGGGTATGGCTGACCGGCGCGTTGCATCTGGATGGCCTGGCCGACACGACCGATGCGTGGGTCGGCGGCATGGGCGAGCGCGCGCGCACGCTGGCGATCATGAAGGACCCCGCCAGCGGCCCGATGGCAGTCACCGCAGTGGTGCTGGTGTTGCTGCTCAAATGCGCCGCACTGGCCAGCCTGCTGGCGCAGGCGCCGACCACGCTATGGCTGGCGCCGCTACTGGCGCGCAGCGCGCTGGTTGCCGCGTTCCTAAGTACGCCGTATGTGCGCGCCGGCGGGCTGGGCAGCGCGCTGTCGGGCGCCCCGCGTGCAGGCCTGTGGCTGGCGCTGAGCGCCGGCACCGCGGTGTGCATCGTTGCCGGGCTGGCCACCGCGGCGTTGTGCGTTGGTATCACCGCACTGGTGTTCGCACTCTGGCGCCGCGCCTGCCTGCAGCGCCTTGGCGGCATGACCGGCGATACCTGCGGCGCATTGGTGGAACTGACCGAAACGGCCGTGCTGGTGACGCTGGCGCTGTGGTCGGCTTGAACAGGCAGGCGCTGCAGCTGACGCAATCGTCCTCACGACTGATGCCCCAGCCCCCGAGTCGTCTGCGCCTGCGTAGCGGCCGTGGGCGCTGCGACCAACGGCATCCGTCAGCGTGCGTCATCTGTTGAGTTCTCCGGCGCAGGTGCAACGCCAGCGTCGCTCGTGGCTTCCCGGCACTCAGAGAAGTCCCTTGTTTGGTCTATAAGCCTAACGAGGGCATTCCGCAACAAGGCTTAGCATTTCCGACGTCGCTGCAGCACAATCGACCTGGAAGCGCCAGGTTCCGGCAGAAGCTTCAAAATTGCGTACTCAAATTTTGAGAACGTCTTGATATCAGTAACATACGTGCGCGGTAGAACGCGAGTTTGTAAAACGGGTAAGGAAGCGCTCATGACACGACAAATCACAAAACTCGTAATCGGTGCGGGCATGATGGTCATCGCAACGCAAGTCGGGGCCAGCAAGTTTCTGATCGATATGCAAGGTGCAGCCGGAAAGCGTGTCAACGTCTACGCCAGTGACGCAATTATGGACCACACACCGATCAATGCTGATCTCGCAAATCCTGACTCAAGCCGTGTCATTCAGATTGATTTGACGATGGTCTATGAAGCGGTCGACCAACCCCTATGGTTGGAATATCAACTTCAGTTCAAATGCCCCAAGTCGCTTCGGCGCGGCCGTGGCGCACCCAAGCGCAAGGCTGATTCAACCGGCATATTGGACACGCCGGATTCCGTAGAATTCCGGGTGGCCAGCGGCGCAAAGACCATGAAACAGGATCCGGCGATCATCGATCTCCAGCCCACCGATTGGCAAAGCACGACCAGCTACACGATGCGACAGGCATGGAATGTAGCCTGCAACAGTGCCAGCATTGGCGATGCCAAACAAGCTGCGGTGGTCGATCATGTAATTAAGTCCGATACATTGCGAGCGAAACTGGCAGCCATTGGCTTGAATGGACTGGAACTGGTCCCCGCCGGACTGTCGATGAGTTCGCTTGCCGATTTTACCTGGGAAACGCTGTGGTCTGACGTGCCGAAGCCCGCGATCAATGGCGGCCGCAAGCTGACGCCAGCAGAATCGACAGCGCTCAAGGCAAAATTGGCACAAGCGCAGCAACAAGTAGCCGAAGCCCAGGGGAAGGTGCAGGGCAATCTGGCAGCAATGAAGGCCGATATGGACTTTACTCAGACCGCCGCTGAATACCGTGGAAAAAGGCGTTTATCGCGCAGTGAATCGCTCCTGATCCAGGTGTGGCTGGGTAAGACTGAGCAAGAGGTCGTCGCCGCAAACGGCAACCCCGCTGTCCGTCAGGCCGGGATCGCGCGGACGCTCTCTTATGGGCAGGCCTTTGACAATCGCGTCATGTGGCAGAATCTTGTGACCGGCGCGACTTACAATGGCGGCGGTTATAAAAGTTGCAACGTCCGCTATGCGCTAATCCCGGACAGCGCCGGGATGCTGAGGGTTGCCGATGTGAATATCTTCGTTGAGTCAAGTGGCGACACAAGTGGGATGGGTCGCGCCTGCACCGACATCTTGAACGTGCCAAACGGCTGAAGTGATGGTCTATTTTCGAGCCGCGCTCATGCAAGCCGAAAGCTGGCGATACGCCAGCTGCAACTGGACAACTTTTGACCGGAACACCTCTTTCCCCTGAAGCTGGATGGCGAGCTCATTACTGTCCGGCTTTTCCTGTACCGATTTCTGCACGTCGATGGTCAGCAACAACGCCCCACTGCTCTGGCCAGGCATGCTCACATGGGCGGCCTGAACATTCTGCGTAGGGTGGTTGGTGGATGACAACGTGATCGGAGCAATCTCGGGCTTTGTCACCGGGGGGATTGCCTCGCTGATGAACCAAAGAGTGCCATGACCCTTTTTCGCCATCCCAGCGTCGGCGGGACCGCGAAACGACAAGGTGGAATTTGGCGTGATGAAATTAACCGAGCAGTGGTAACCGGTGTTGACGGGTTCGCGTACCAGCACCCAATTGCCCTCAATCCCTTTGTAGAAGGATTCGCTGAACATCGGCTTGTTCGGATCCGCGCCCCCGAGTAACTCAGGGGCGATTTGAGCAGCGCAGGGGCTAGTCCATGCCATGGTGACTACTAAGCCGATCAGCCAATTCTTCATCTGAAATCGTTCTCCATTCGTTGGTCATTGACATACGGTTTCGTGCATTCTTGTCGTGACCCCATGCAAGCGGCTACGGGCCATAGCTTAGCCTTCCAGGATTGCAGTGGGAGTTCTACCCCGTTTTCACGGACACTGACAAGAAGGTCGACTCAGGCCATGATGAGTTGTCCGTGTCAAAGCCTAGGAAGGTCAGTGCCGAGTTCAAGCGCGGTGCGGTTGAGCAACGGTTCCGAGCGTGCAGCTTCCAGCATCCGGCGCCATTCCTGCGCTTGGCAGGCGGTGAGCGACAGCCATGCCAAATCTTCCGGGAGCAGCTCGCGACCCTCGGGGAGTGATCAGGCGATCACCGAGGAAATAGAACCGGTCCGAGGGCTGGTCAGATCTATACGCTGATGCGGGTCGAACTCAATCATGCCGCGATCTCATCCTTGGCCGGGGTCTGAGGGCGCAGGCAAGAGCGGAGCCAGAGGCCAACTGATGGATGGTGCGCTGGCAATTGCTGCCGGTCCGGGGTAATGCTGCCTGGGGGCAGCTAAAACCGCTAGAAAGTTGCGGAAATCGCACCAAACCCGACATGTTGCTCGTCATTGACATGCAAGAAGCCGGAATTTGAGAGGTCTAGCGGGCCATTCAGACCATCCCTAGGAGAATTGCCACTGGGCAACGATCCGTTTGGCTAACGTCTACGAAATTTCTGTACAGCTACTTCGAGTCACCTCAGGAAATTGCGGCAACAGCATATCTGCCTGTGAGCCTGCTGACGCACGCCTGAGGGTTGTTCGTCCGCAATCGGTAAGTCAATGCCCCTCCGTTAGAAACACCATCTGCGGCGGCGGGTGCATCAGGAACTGCTGGTGCGAAATATTCCACGCATAGGCACCGGCCAGCGGGAAGGCCAGGCAATCGCCGGGTGCGAGTGCGGCGACATGCTGGTCGCGTGCCAGCACATCCTTGGGCGTGCATAACTGGCCGACCAGGGTGACCGGCGTGTCGCTGATCACGGGGGTGCGGGTGCCGCGCAATACGCGGAATGGATGATCGTGCGCCTGCGCGGCCGGCGTGCGGAAGTGATGGGTACCACCGCGCGCAACCGCAAACCAGGCGCCGTGGCTGCGTTTGAGATCGAGCACTTCCATCAAGTACCAACCGCAGCTGGCGCTGACATAGCGCCCCGGTTCCAGGCGCAGGCGCAGGTCGGTGCCATGTTCGCCCAGCAGGGCTGGTAGCCCGGCGCAGAAGCCGGCCCAGTCAAACGACGCGTCCGGTGCCCGGTAGTCCACACCGAAGCCGCCACCGGCGTTTACCCGCAGTGGACCAAGCGCATAGGTCTGTCGCCATTGCTGCACGGTGCGCAGGTAGGCGGCCACCAGATGCAGCTGCGCAGCGGCGCTGCGTTGATGCGACATCAGATGGAAATGGAAGCCTTCCAGGCGCAGCGATGGATTGGCCTGCACTCGCCGGATTGCTGCATCCAGATCGCTTGGATCCAGGCCGAACGGCGAGGGTTGCCCGCCCATCATCAAGCGCGTGCTCTGCGCGCCGGGTACGGCGATATTCATGCGCAGGAACACGGGCACGCAGCGGCCGGCGTGCGCTGCAATTGCCGCCAGGCGTTCGAGTTCGCTCAGGCTTTCCACATGCACGGTGCAGTCGGGCAGGGCGGCTGCCTGCGCGAGTTCGGTATCGAGTTTGCCCGGGCCACCGAACAACAACGGTGCCTGCGGTTGCTGCGCATGCAGCCAGGCGAGTTCGCCGCCGGATGCGGCTTCGAAGCCATCCACGTGCGCTGCCAGCGTTTGCAGAATCGGCGGTTCTGCATTGGCTTTGGCCGCATAGAACAGCTCGCACTGCGCCGGCAGCTGTGCACGCATCCAGGCCGCGTGTGCGTCCAATGCCGCCAGATCGTAGACATACGCGCAGATCGGGCCTTCGCAGCGCGCGCGCACCTGCGGCAAGGCCGCAAGCAGTGCGGCGGTATCGATGTGCAGACTCACGCCGCCACCTGCCGCTGCGCCGTGATGCGGGGGATGGGGTTGGGCAGCGCGGTGTAGTCGGATTGGCGGTCGGCACGCTGCCATAGACGGGTACCCAGATTGTTCTTGCCCGGCAGCGGCGCGCCGTCGACCAGACCCTGCAGCGCCGCTTGCGCGCCATGGCGTTGTTGCCAGCGCAGCGCGATCTCGCCCACGCATTGCCATAGCCGCGCTTCGAGTGCGGCATCGCCTTCGCCCAGATGAAAGATCGCCTCGGCCAGATTGTTGACCAGCGCGCAATACGCCACCCGGTTCCAGCCCTGTTCTGGGGTGTAGTACAGCGATTGGCGTGCGCGTTCGCCGACGCCGCGCAGGCGCGCGGCCGGCCAGTGATGGGCGAGCAGCTTGGTGCCTTCCAGGTCGCGGACCCACACCCGCGTCGGCCAGCCGTCGGCAAAGCCGATCACGGTGTTTTGCAGATGCGGTTCCAGCGCGATGCCGTGCTGGAACAGTGCGCTCCACACTCCGTCCAGCAGCAGCCCGGCATAGGTGCGGAACCACAGCAGCGTTGCGGTTCGGTGGTCCATCTGCGCGCTGCCGAGCGCCCGCAGGCGCGCGGCGCACACGCTATTGCCCTGCGCATCGCAGGTGAACAAGGCCGCAGCCACCTGCGGTTGCCAGCGTGCACGTTGCGCGGCGGGAATGTTTTGCCGGTACAGAATGCCGAAGCTCTCCGACAAGGTGCGCGCCGCCAACGGGTCGGCGGCATGCAATGCGGGATCGACCGACGCCACGTCCAGCGAAGTCGCCGCTGGCTCCAGCATCACATCGAAGCCCGGCACCTGTGTGGCCAGGGCACGCCAGCTCGGTGCCAATAGCTCGGTGAGCGCAACCGCGCTCTCCAGTTCGTACCATGCGTTCTTGCGCACGCAGTTGGTGAGCCGCACATGCACCGAGCACTTGAGGAAATACGCAAGTTCCGGGTGGTACAGCGTGCGGACCGACGAGGTGGGCCGCAGTGCATCGCCTAATGGGCCGACCGGCGTAATCAGGCCGCGTGCCTGCAAGCTGCGCAGCAAGGGGGCGTCGAGCAGCCGCTGCGCTTCCCAGGGGTGGCAGGGATAGAGATCGTCGCTGCCGCTGAGCTGCTTTAATGTCGCGCGCACGTCGCGTCCCTGGATGCGCAGCAGGCGCGGGTCGATGCGGAACCAGAACAGCTGGAACGACGCGCGCGCTTCCGGTGCGCAGGCCAGCACCTGATCCAGATCCACGCCTTCGCGGCTCTTGGGCGTCGGGTGCAATGCATGCCCCCACAGCATCGATTGTTCGGCGTCGATCATCGCCTCGCCGGTGGCGGCGGCGACCTGGGCCTGGCGCAATAACGCAGCGGTGACGGCCACGCTATTGGCGCTTTGCGCCAACAGCTCCGGGTTGATGTCCCGCGCGCTGCCCAGGGCCTGCAACAGGCAGCGTGCCAGCGCCTGCGCATCCAGGCTATGCCACGGCTTGCCGGCGCTCTTGAGAAACGGCGCAGAGGCGAACCGGCAGCGGCCCAGGCGATCGGCATAGGCGATGCGCACGCACAGCGTACCGACCTCGCCCAGATCGATGCGCAGCCAGCGTTGTTCGGCCACGCGCGGGCCGGGTCGATCCAGCCCGCGATAGTCGAACTGCACCGCACGCTGCGGAATCGCGAATTCGCGCAGATAGCAGTTCAACCAGCAGCTGCAGGCCTGCGCGTCGGCCATGCTGTCGTACCAGGGGTCATGCATCGTGTGCGGCGACATCGGCAGTTCTCCTCGAAGGAAAGCGCACCAGAACGGTGAGCGCAGCAACGGTCGCGGCCAGTGCCGCAGCCAGGAAAGGGGTAGCGGGGCCGGACGCCTGTGCCAATGCGCCGGCAGCGGCACCGGCGAACACGCCGGCCCATTTGCCACAGGCATCGAAGCGACCGAACAGGCGCCCGGCGCCATGCCCGCTGGCAATGTGCGCCAGGCTGCGGTTGAGCCCACGCAGCCCGAACAACATGCCGAAGCCAAACAACAGCCGCGCTGCCGCCAATGTGACGGCATCGTGCAACAGCGCCTGCCACACGCAGGCCACCGCAAACAACGCCAGGCCCGGCACCAGCCACGCCTCGCTATCGCCGCGTCGCCACCAGGGCAGCACCACCAGATAGACCAGATGCGGCAGGCTGTAGAGCAAACCGGCAAGCGCATCGTGGCCGGCGCCGCGCGCAAGCGCATACGGGATGAAATACGGGAATGTCACCACCATCGCAAAGCAGAACAAGAACTGTGCGAGCAGCAGAGCTGGCCACAACGGCGCGGCATGGGGGCGCGGCGATGCAGGCGATGGAGCTGCGTGCCTGGAAGACGTGGCAGCCTTGCCGGCAGTGTGTTCTCGCGCAGCAGGCCGATCGGCCGGCAGTCGCCACGTCAACGCAAACGCCATCAATGGCAGCAACGCCAGTGCGCGATACAGCGATTGCGCAGGACCCAGCGCCAGTGCCATGCCCAGCAGTGCCGGTGCGCTCACCATGGCAAGGCGGGCCGAATACTGTGTCCAGTCCAATGCACGCGCCAACGGGCCGGCCTGCGGCTGGCTGGCCAGATACGCATTGGCCGCCGCCAGCGAGCCGCCGCAGGTGCCTTGCACGACCAGGCCGATCACCAGCCAGGTCAGCGACGGCGCGAAGCCGGCAATCGCAAAGCCCAGCGCCAGGCCCAGTTGTGCGCGCAGCAGCGAACGTTTGCGTCCATGGCGGTCCGCCCAACGCCCCCAGCTGCTTGCCGTCAGTGCAGTGCAGAGCGTGGGCAAGACATACAGCACGCCGCTCCAGCCCACCGCGGCCGATGGTGCGAGTTCGGCCAACACCTGCGGCAGAAACAGCGGCATGCCCAACGCCGTGAATGCCGCCAGATAATGCGCAGCCAGCACCGGACCCAGGATGCGCCTCATCGCGGCACGCCCGCTTGCCTGCGCGGCGGTTGTCGCGTATCGGCGAACGCATCGCCGAATGGATTGGGCGCGCTGTCGCCGTAGAACTTGTTGATGTCGGTGGCGCCGGTGACGTGCTTGCTGAGCAGGCTGCCGGCGCTGAGCAGGTATTTCACCGGCAGCCGTGGCGCAGCCAACAGCCGGCGCGCAGGGCCGGTATCGATGCCATCGGCGTCCAGTTGCGCCAGCGTCGCAGCGAACTGGTCCTGCAGCTGCGCGTATAACGGTGCGCGCAATGCGGGTTGCCATTCGGCCAGGCCTTCCAGCACCGCCTGCAGATCCAGCTGGAGCACGATCGTGCAGAACATCTGCGTCAACGCCTGCGGATCGTCCACCGCAATACGCGCATCCTGCAGCGGGCCCATTGCATCCGGCTCCGGCAGCGCCGCGCGCAACTGGGGCAGCGCAATCCGCGCAGCGTCGTTGTCCTTCATCAACAGGCGCGTGGCTTGGCCATCGGCATACACCAGCACGCTGTTTTGCTGATTGGCTTCCAGTGCAATGCCATAACGCAGCCACAGGCGCAGATGTACGGCAAGCAGCAGTTCGGTGTAGTCGCGCCACCAATGCAGCACGTCGCCATGCGCAAAACGCTCGGCAAGATGGATCGCCATCGGGCGGCCATCGGGCATGGGCGCGCATAGCGCAGCCACCGGGACCAGCGTGGCATCGTCAAGCGCTGGGTAACGCCGCACCAGATAGGCCAGATGCCGCGTCTGCCCGACATGCCCGCCGTGCGACTCGTCGACGAACACGCAGCGGCCTTGCACTGCAGGATCCAGCGCATCGATGCGCCGCAACGCGCGCTCCATCCAGTGCCCGTCATACAGCGTGGACGGCTTGATCAAACGCAGGTTGAGGGCGCCCAGCGTGCGCATCGGAATGGGCAATTTGAGATGCAGGTGTGGATGCCGCAGCGGCACCAGCGTGCGCACCGACAGCGTCGGGCGCACGTCCAGCCAGGCGTTGGGCGCTCGCAGCACGTCCTCGGGCAGTGCGAAGCCCTCCTGCTCCAGGCGCTCCCACACCAGCGGATGCACCGGCCAGGGCAGATGCGTGGCGGCCAACTCGGGCGGCAGGCCCAGGCTGGCGAAATCCGGCCACAGCTCGGCCGGCGGGGCGCTGGTGCATTGCGCCAACGCCTGCGGAACCGCCAGCCAACGCAGCGCGAAGGTCGGCGCGAATTCCGGCGCGTAGTGGCGCAGCTCGGCCGCATCCAGCCCGGCCTTGGCGCGCGCGGTGGGATAGAACGGATGGTCGCGGTAGCTGGCCAGTTGGTCGCAGCGGTAGGCACGCTCGGCGGCATCGCGGTGATGCAGCGCAGTGCGCAACGCCGGTGCCTGCGCGTGGTAGGCCTGCCGCGCCAGCCCGCGGTGCGCGGCGGCGCAGTCGGCTTCGTCGGCGTAGGCGCGATGCAGCTGTTGCGTTTCGCTGTCGAGTTCTGCGCTCAGGCGGTGCAGCCAGGCGTGCGCGCCACGTTCGACATGCACGCTGTCGTCGCTGCGCACAATCCAGCTGTCGCCGCAGGCACCGATGTCCTGCAGCACGCCTTGACGATGGATCGGCAGCCACATCGTGCCGCCGGGCAGGTGAGCGATGCGCCACCATCCATGCACCGGGCTGGGGTCGGTCCACTGCGCCAGCACCTGCGCATCCGGCACCGCCGCACTGCCGCGGGTCGCAATCCCACGCAGGTCTTCGCGCAGGCAGGCATCGATGATGCGGGTGGCGATGTAGCGTTGGTCGGCCATGCTGCTCATGCGCGCAGTTCCGCGCCGTCGATGCGCCACTGCAGGCCCGCTTCGGCCTGCACCACTGCGTGTTGCAGTGTCTGCGCATCGCGTGCCAACGCACTCAGCACGCCCAGGTAATCCTTGTTGGAATGGCTCAGGCGGATGCGCTCGCCCGGTGCGCGCATCCGCCGGTACTGCACGTCGCTGTGCGCATCGCGCTGGCGGCGGTCTTCGCTGGCGGCGACCAATTCGCCGTCGTGTTCGGCCACGTAGTAGCGCAGCAAAGCATGCGCATGGGCACTGCGGAGCTGTGGCAACGGCAGGCCCAGATGCGGTGCCAGCGCCGCGTTGAACCATTGCTTGGAAAACATCTCGTCGAGCAGGAATTCGCGCCGATCGCCGATGCTGCGGTAATTGATTTCCACCAGCACCGGGCCATCGGCGGTGAGGATGAATTCGCTATGGCACAGCCCGAAGCCGACACCGAACGCGCGCAGCTGTTGCAGCGCCTGCGCGATCACCGGCGTGTCCGCGTTGGCATCCCACTGCGCTTCGCATTCGACGAAATGCGGCGGCGGCGACAATCGCACCTTGAAGCCGCCGATGGCTTGCAGGTGCTTGCCATCGCCCAGCGTTTCCAGCGTAAACAGCGCACCTTCCAGCATGCTTTCCAACAGCACGGTGCGCTGCGGATGGCGCTGCCATCCATCGTCCAGGTACGCCTGCAATTGCGCTGCATCGGTGCAGCAGCGCACATCCAGGCTCGCCACGCCCTCGCGGGGCTTGGCCACCACAGGCCATGGAATCTGGGCCGGCAACGCCGCGCCCGGCGCCAGCGTGCAAAACCACGGGCAGGGCAGTCCACGCGCACGCAAGCGTTGGCGCATCGCAGCCTTGTTCTTGGCGGCGTAGCACACCTGCCAGTCCTTGCCCGGCAGGCCAAGCGCTGCGGCCACCAGCGCGGTGCTGGTCTGCAGATGGTCGCTATTGCTGAACACCGCGCGCGGGGTGATGTCTGCATCGTGCAGTACGTCGAGGACGCCGAGCGGATTGAACACATCGCATTCGATCACCCGCTGCGGTGCATGGGCGGGATGCTCGCGGAAATAGGCCAGGTGATCGAGCCGGTGGTCGGTCAGCAACCATACGGGCAGGCCCAGCGCGCGCGCGGCGGGCAGGAAACCTTCGGTGATGGCCGGATGGCAGACATGGGTGAGGATCACCAACGGTGCAGCGGATGTCGCAGTCATGGCAGCTCTCGTTCGACAGGACGGTGGGGGAAACCGGTACTGAACGGGCTGCCTGGCGCCATGGCGGCGTTGGGTGGCCTGCGATACGTCGATCGCATGCCGCGTGCTGCGGCAATGATGCGTGCCTCATGCACGCCGTGTTGTCTTGGCGGCTGTCAGTACGACCGCCGTCGCTTCGCGCGCAACCTACGCCTGTGTGCGTCGGTCGTGTGCAGCGCTTGCCAGGTGATGCAGGTTCAAAACGTGTACTCCAGTCCGGCAGTGACGGTGCGCGCAGGCGCGGCCTGACGCCCCCAGGGGCTGGTGTCCACGCCACGGAACCAGTATTGCCGGTCGAACAGGTTGTTGATCGCCAACGATGCGCTGAACTTCTGTCCATCGCGTTCGAACAAGGTATGGCTCACTTGCGTGTTCCACACCATGTAGGCCGGCAACTGACCCACCGAAGCGATGGCATTCTCCTGCACGGTGTTGGCAGCGTCGCTGAAGGCCTTGCTGAAGTAATAGCCGGAAAGCGCGACAGTGGTGTGACCAAGCGCGTAAGTGCCGCCCAGCGTGATCTGGTTGCGCGAGGTGTAAGGCACGCGCAAGCCGCGGAATGCACCCGATTCCTGGCTGGCATCCAGATAGGCATAACTGGCGTTGAGGGTGAGCGCACGCAGTTGCTCCGGGCTCCATTGCAGTTCCAGCTCGCCACCTTGATGGCGGGTCTTGCCGAGATTGCGGAACACGCGCGTGGTGTTGTCGAGCTGAATCTGCTGATCGAAATCGATGAGGTAGCCGCCCAGCTGGACACGTGTCCGCTCGTTGGGCTGATAGCGCGCGCCCGCCTCGTAATTCCATGCCAGTTCGGCATCCAGGTTGTTGCCGAAGATGATCTGGGTGACCTGCGGCGCACGCATCGAACGCTGCCCGTCGGCGTAGAAAAACCATTGCTCGTTTGCCTGGAAGCCCAACGTCAGCCCCGGCAGGACATCGCGCGTCTGGTTGAGCGTGCTGACGCCGGTGGCGCGATTGAAATAGCGCGAATCCAGGCGTTCGTAGCGCAGGCCCGGCGTAATCGTCACGCGCTCGCCCGGCAGGGTGATGGCGTTGCTGAGGTATGCGGCCAACGCGCGGTCTTCGAACCGCCAATCGCGCACGGTGGTGAACAGCCCGTCGCGCAGACGCAGATTGCCCACCAGAAAATCGATGTCCTCGCGCACTGCACGCACCCCGGCTGTCCACTGCTGACGCACGCCACCGGCATCGCCCATGCTCCAGCTCAGCCGTGGCTCGCTGCCGACCACGCGGAAATCGCGCGGTGCGGTCTGGCGCAGTTGCGGCGGCAGGTCCGAGCGCCACGTTTCGGTGGAGGCCTGGCGCATGCCGACAATGAAATTGCGACTGCTGCGTGCACTGAAGTTGCTCCAATCCAGGCGCACCTCCTGCATCGGACCCCAATCGCCCAGCAGCTGTTCGTAGCTCAGCGACGCACGTGTGGTGCGGCCGTTGAAGCTGTCCAGCGGGCGGGTGGACTGGCGCGGGTCGCGCCGGTAATCGTCCGGACTGAGGGCACCGGCCAGGTCCATGTCGACCAGATAACGCTGCACGCTGGCCTTGAGCAGCTTGGTGTCGTCCAGCCACCATTCGGCACGGACGCGCAGATTGCTGATGTCGGTGTCGCTATGCGCGCGCCAGTACTCGCCATAGGTGCGATTGGCATCGACCTGCATCCCGAAGTTATCGGTGAGATATCCGCCGCTGCTGAGCGCACTGTCCTGCAGGAACCGGCCCTGGCCGCCGGCAGTGACCTTGTGCGCCAGCGTGGTGCTCCACGCGCTCGGGATCTCCTTGCTGACCAGGTTGATCACCCCGCCCACGTTGTTCGGCCCGTACTGCACCGCCGCGCCGCCGCGCACGATGTCGATGCGGTCGATCTGGCTCAGTCCTACCGGAAACAGCGACAGGCTGGTCTGCCCATACGGGGCCAACGCCAATGGAATGCCGTCTTCGAGCACCTGCACGCGACCGCTGCGGCTTTCGTACAGACCGCGCAGCATCAGCTGCGGCAGTGCGCCGGTGCCGGTTTCGTCGAAGATCTTGATGCCGGGCACGCGCTGCAATGCATCGTCCAGAGAACGGTTGCCGCCATTGCGCAACTGCTCGCGGTCGATCACCTGGCGGCTGCCGGCATAACGCTGCACATCGTCGGGTTTGGAGCGACCGAGCAGGCTGCCTTGCACCTGGATCGCATCCAGTGCACGAATCGGCGTGCCGCCACCGCTGGCATCAAGCGCATCGGTCGTCGGCGTATCGCTTGCGCGCGCCAGCTGCGGCAGCGTCAGCGTGCTCGCCGCAATAGCGATGGCCAGGGCGTGGAGACGGAACGTCGACATCTACGGCGTGCTCCTGCAGGCGGGAGGTGATTGGAGGACGGCAAGGCTGGCCAAATGGCCGCGCAGGGCGCGTTGGATCAGCGCGCGGTCTTCGCCGGCCAGCAGCCAGCGCAGCTCTGGCTGCTGCAGCCAGTGCGCACGCTGCGCGTCAGTGCGCGGGTTGGGGCAGAACGGGACTTTTGCAGCAACGCACTGCGCATGCAGTTGCAGCAGCAATTCCCACACCTGCGGGTGGGTGGGCTGCGGGCCCAGACCCAGATCCAGCGCAAGATCCAGCGCACCTTCCATCACCAGGGCCACGCCTGGGATGGCAAGAATCTCCGGCAGGGCAGCCACGCCGGCGGCGCTTTCGATCATCGGCACGATACGGGTGTTCGCATTGGCATGCGCGATGTAGGTGGGCAGATCGACATTGCCAAAGCCGGTGACACGGCCGCCGGTGATGCCGCGCCGGCCCAGCGGCGGGAAGCGCGCCGCGGCGATGGCGTCGCCGATCTGCGCCGCAGACTCGGTACGCGGAATCACGATTCCGCGCGCGCCGGCATCCAGCACGCGGCCAATCAGTTTTTCGTCCACCTCCGGCACGCGCACCCAGGCCTCGCAGCCCGACAACTCGCAGGCGCGGATGGCATGCTCCAGCGTGTCGGGCGCGTGCAGCACATGCTCCAGATCGAGCACCACGAAGCCATAGCCGAGGCGGCCCAGCAACTCGCAGAGCTGCACGCTTGGCAATGCATTGAGGATGCCGACTGCAACCGCCATGGAAGAGGCCGCCGAGGAAACGGGCGCTCATCCTGCACTTGATGGGAATGATTATCAAGTGTGTCTAGCGGTCTTTTTGGGTAACCACTGCGGCGTGATTCCGATGGGTTAGCTTGGAGCCTGTAGACAGTCATCCCCCACACCCGGATCGTTGCTGCGCACTTGGAACTGTTCAACAGCACGTGTCTTACGCCGAACCCAATGTTGTTGCTGCCCAGGAAACGCCGTAGCCTTGAGGAAACAAGGCGTTTATCGGCCAACCACTATGTACCGCACTTCAGCCGCGCTGCTATACATCTCTCTGACGATTTCGCTGTGCGCGTGCGGAGCAAAGGAGACCACGATGCAATCGAGGGACGCGCAGGCGCGCGACGAAGACGGCGATCCGATCTATCGGAAGAACCAGCATCCGAAGCAGGCCTATAGGGTGACCATGACCATTGAGAATGCGCCGGGGCCGTTTGGGGCTGCGTCAGCTAAAGCGTTTTACGACATGAAGGATCGTGATCAGTGCGCGCCATTCGATGCTTCATTGGGGATGTCGACAAAGCCAAAAGAACACGCGATACCTGTTTCTTTTCAGAAGATCAACGATACGGTTTTCACGGCGATGATTTATATGGATGGCATGGTCGATGCTGACTACTACGGCAAGGGCGTCTGCCACTGGGAATTTGGAGGTTTCGGTGTTTCCCTGAAGGCGACAGGTGGCAGGGCGGAAACAGCTTTCTCGCCTAGTCTAGAAAAAAAATACTTTGACGAACTTAAGCAAAAAACAACTTTTTTTTGGTCAGGGGGGTATCCCAGGAGTAATTTGGAAGACTATGTCGATTTTGGCGAAGAGTCTGCTGACAAATACGCAGAGCCAAATCGAAGTAACTTATTTCGTATAAATCTCAAGGCGGAAAGGGCGCCCCATGAGTCTCACCAGCCAGCAGTACGCCGCACTGACCCGCGATGGCTACGACAAGCCTGAAGATACCGGAGAGCGAAGCGCTGTTGTAAATATCGGCGGTCTACCTGTCCGACGTTTGCAATACGTGGACAAGCCGTCAGGCTACCAAGGCGTCATCTACGAGAGAGCCGATACCAGGGAAATAGTGGTTGTCCACCGAGGAAGCGAGTTTGATCGCCAGCCCTTACTGGACGGTGCACTGGCCGACGGTGGGATGGTCGCGACTCGCCACAATGCGCAGGTAGCAGACGCCATCACGTTTACGCAGCGCGCCTTGAAATATGCAGAGCAAAAGCATCTCAGTACCGGTCTACCAATCCCCGATGTGACGGTTGCTGGCCACTCGCTCGGTGGCAATTTGGCACAAGTCACTGCGCATCACTTCGGCCTTAAGGGGCAGACCTTCGACGCCTACGGCGCGGTCAGTCTGGATCGGCGGATTCCGGAAGGCGGCAGCGATGTGATCAATCACGTTATGGCCGGCGATGCAGTCAGCGCCGCAAGCCGCCATTACGGCCAAGTCAAGGTCTATGCCATACCGCAGGAAATTGCTGTCCTAAAGGCCGCGGACTACGTCAACGACCGCAGTGCGCTGGACGCGCGTGATCCGCTTTCGGCGGCTGTCAGGTTGGGTGAATCGCATCGCATGCATAACTTCCTGCCAGTCGATGGGGCCGGCAAAGCGGATACCTCCGTCTTGGAAGACCCTTCAACGCAGCAGCTCGCTCGGCGGTACGCGCCGATGATCGAGAAGTATCGCGGCGACATCGAGACGCTACGGTCCGGCTTGACGGTGTACTCGCGTGGAATCCCTGGGCTGGCCCGCGATGGGGTCGATCACCTGCGCGGTCCGTTGGAACCGGGAACAGGACGTCGAGAGATGGATGCGCCGACCTGGCAACAGCAGATGCAGCAATTCCAGCATGACCGCGAGCGCAGCCATGTGCCGCAGGCGTGGCAGGTGCCGCTCAAGGGAGAGGCGCAGGGAGCGCATGATGCGCGTGCGATGTCGCCGACTCACAGCGGAAATATGCCCTCGTTGAAGGACGACCCAAGCGCATTTCTCGATCGCATGTTGGCCGCCGCACAGAGCGGCGACCGTGATCAGTTCCGTCAGATGACGCAGAGCCTTGCCAATGAGCCGCATGGCCGCGCATTGCACGCCGAGGCCGTCGAGACGGTGAACCAGCAGGAACAGCAGGCGGCCCGGCAGGCGATGCAGGCACAGCGGCAACAGGCCGAGTCGCAGCAGCAAGAGACCATGCGCATCGGCGCACGCAGCCTGTAGTCGTCATCACCAGGAAGACTGGAGGCACGATGGACGTACAAGACCCGATGGCGCTGGTCAGCAAAGCCGCCATGCTGATGGAACAGTTCGAGCGTCGATGCGCCGAACTGGAACAACTTCAACGCCGCCTTGCCCAGCAGTTGGAGCAAGTCGCCCAGTCGTTGCCAAACGTGGTCACCCGTTCGGCCGAGCAGACGCTGCAGCGCGTACCCGACACCTTGATTCGGAGCATTCAGCAGGGCTTGGATCAACCTGTCGCCGGTTTCGAAAAGCGGCTGCAGCAGGCCGGTGGTTTGATCGGGGAAGGCGCGCAATCATTGTCCGATCAGCTCAAGCGCATCGAGCGCGGGCAGCGCCTGCTGCTGTGGAAAGGCGCTGCGGTTGTCCTGGGAGGTCTACTGCTGTTGTTGGGCGGCGGTGGGTGGTTGTTGACCCAATATCGTCAGGAAATACGTGACAATCGGTTGCGTGCCGAGTTGCTGCGCGCTTACAACGGCGCCGACGTAATGCTTTGCGGCGACCGTTTATGCGCGAACGTGGACACCAAGGGCGCTGCGTACGGCGATCGTCGTCAGTACCGACCGGTCAAGCCACGCTGATGTTGATAGCGGCTGTCGTGTGTCTTGGTGACGGCCGCGTGGCGATGCAATCGGCAGTAGCTACCCCATAGTGAGTCCATTGGGTAATGTGCGTCGTCTTGGCGCTGAGCACTGGGGGCATCGAACCAGCAACTGTCACGACGCCGGCACGTTCAACGCGCGGTACGGCGGGGTGGACATCACCATTTCGGCCAGCGAATAGGCCAGTTCGCGCTCGGCCAGTACCGCGCCGTCGGCGCCGTGTTCGAGCAGGTGCTTGACCTCGGCGTCGCTGTGGGCGCGCGCCAGCAGTGTCAGCGAGGGGTTGATGGCGCGCAGCTTGGCCAGTGCTTCGCCGGCTTCCAGCGGCTGCGGAATGGCCAGGATTGCGATCTTGGCATGCTCCGGGCGTGCCTCGGCCAGCACGCGGTCGGCCGCTGCGCTGCCCCGGATGCCGGGAATACCAGCCGCATGGGCCTTGGCGACGTGGTCGCCGTTGTCGTCGATCACCAGCACCGGCACGCCGCGGCTGCGCAGCAATTGCGCCAGCGAACTGCCGACGCGGCCGTAGCCGATCACGATGGCATGCCCATCGGCCGGCAATGGCGGGCCGGGCGGCAGTTCCGGTTCCACGGCGGCGGGCGCGTCCTGCGCCTGCTTGGCCTGCCAGCGGTCCAGCCACGAGAACAGGAACGGGTTGGCCACGATCGACAGTAGCGCGCCGGCCAGGATCAGGTCGCGCCCGGTTTCCGGCAGGATCGCCAGTTGCACGCCCAGGCCGGCCAGGATGAAGGAAAACTCGCCAATCTGCGCCAGGCTGGTGGAAATGGTGAGCGCCGTGCCGGTGGGGTGGCCGAACGCGCGCACGATCAAAAATGCCGCCAGCGACTTGCCCACGGTAATGGTCAGGAAGGTCGCCAGAACCTGCCACGGGTGCGCGATCAGGATCATCGGGTCGAACAACATGCCCACCGACACGAAGAACAACACCGCAAACGCGTCGCGCAACGGCAGCGAATCGTTGGCGGCCTTATGGCTGAGTTCCGATTCCTTGAGCAGCATGCCGGCGAAGAACGCGCCGAGCGCGAACGACACACCAAACAACGTAGCCGACACGAATGCCACGCCCAGCGCGATACCGAGCACGGCCAGGGTGAACAGTTCGCGCGAGCCGGTTGCCGCCACTTTTTCCAACGACCAGGGAATCACGCGCCGGCCGATCACCAGCATCGCTGCGACGAACGCCACCATCTTGAGCAAGGTCACGCCCAGCGCGGCCAGCAGCGAGGGCGATTGCGCATCGTGCGTCGTGGCTGGTGCGCCGCTACCGAGCACATCCGCCAGCGCCGGGAGCAACACCAATGCCAGCACCATCACCAGGTCTTCGACAATCAGCCAGCCCACCGCGATGCGGCCGCGCTGGGTGTCCAGCAAACGGCGTTCTTCCAGCGCACGCAACAGCACCACCGTACTGGCCACCGACAGCGCCAGGCCGAACACCAAGCCGTGAATCAGCGACCAGCCCATGCTCCACGCCAGCGCCCAGCCGAGCAGGGTGGCCACCACGATCTGCGCCAATGCGCCAGGCACCGCGATCCACTTCACTTCCATCAAATCGTCGAGCGAAAAATGCAGCCCCACGCCGAACATCAGCAACATCACACCCAGTTCGGACAACTGGTTGGCGATGGTCTGGTCGGCCACGAATCCCGGCGTAAACGGCCCTACGCACACGCCGGCCAGCAGGTAGCCGACCAACGGCGAGAGCTTCACCTTCTGCGCGAGCGTGCCAAGGATGAAGGCGACCGCGAGGCCGACGGCGATGATGTCGATGAGGCTGGTGTCGTGATGCATTCCAATCCGTTGTGAGAGTGTCCGGGAGATCGTCGAGCCAGCCAACGGCACTGCGCCGGGCATCGCCTGCGGGCATTGCGTGGTCATGGCTGGAGTCCGGCAGGGGGAACTGGACCGCAAGACAGGTCCGGTTGGCCGGACGCCCATAGTACACAGCGCATGATTAACGCGATGCGACACGCAGCGCATGCGTGCAGACAGATGCATGCGTCAGGTGGCGCGTAAACCGCTGTCGCCTGCGCCTGCGAGCTGAGACGCACGGCGCAAGTCCGGCATGCCGAGTCAACATTGACGACACCGCTTCGCGCTTGCGCAAGGCCGGGGCGCGACGCATGCAGATAATCCGGGCATTCCGTGGAGCACCTGCGTCCTTGGGCAGGTGTACGCATGCATCGCCCCTACTTCGGGGGCGATGCCACATGAGCCAGGCCATGCATCTCAGCGATTTGGCAACACCCCAGTTCCGCCACGATCCCTATCCGACCTACGCACGCCTGCGCGAAGAAGGCCCACTGGTGCAGGTGGCGGACGGGCGGCTGATGTCCGGCCGCTACGCCGTGGTCGATCGCCTGCTCAGCGACCGTCGGGTCGGTCGCGACTATCTGCAAAGCATTCGTCTGCGCTACGGCGAGGCGGCGGTGCACCTGCCGCTGTTCCAGGGCATGAGCCGCATGTTCCTGCTGCTCAATCCGCCGCTGCACACGCAGTTGCGCGGACTGATGACGCAGGCCTTCGGTGCGCGGCAGATGGAGTCCATGCGTGAGGTAGCCAGCGATACCGCCGCCGGGTTGATCGACGCTTTCCAGGCCAACGGGCACTGCGATCTGCTGGCCGAGTTCGCGTTCCCGCTGCCGATCGCCATCATCTGCCGGATGCTGGATATCGATGCAGCCGATGTCACCGCGCTGAGTCACGCGACCAGCGCGCTGGCGAAAGTCTTCGATCCGATGATGACGGCGGAAGAACTGCAGGCCACCAGCGTTGCGTACGACCAGCTGGCAACATATTTCCACGGCGTGATCGCGCAACGTCGCAGCGCTGGCGGCGACGATCTGATCGCGCGCTTCATCCAGGCCGAGGACAACGGCCGCCGCCTGAGCGAGGAGGAGATCGTCTCCAACGTGATCCTGCTGTTCTTTGCCGGCCACGAAACCACCTCCAACATGATCTGCAATGCGCTGGTCGCGCTGCATCGGCATCCGCAGCAATTGCGCCTGCTGCAGGAAACCCCGGGCCTGCTGCCCAATGCAGTGCTCGAATGCATGCGCTACGACAGCTCGGTGCAGATGGCCACGCGCACCGCCTTGCAGGATTTCGAGATCGAGGGCGTGGCGGTTCCCCGGGGCGCCATGCTGTATCTGATGCTGGGCGCGGCCAATCACGACACGCTGCAGTTCACCGACCCGCAGGTGCTGGATATCCGCCGCCAGCAGGGCCGCGCGCTGTCGCTCGGTGGTGGTATCCACCACTGCCTGGGCAACCGGCTGGCCCTGATCGAAGTGGAAGCGGCACTGGCCTGCCTGCTGGCGCGTCTGCCGGCGCTTCGGCTGGAGCAGCTGGACACGCTGAGCTGGAACGACCGCGCCAACCTGCGCGGTGTCGATACGCTGCTCGCCTCCTGGTGAGCCGCGGCCAGGCAGTGCAGTGGCGTGACCTGCCGGGACGGCATCGCAGCGGCAATCACTGCGCTGGCGATCGTCGCGGCAGATGAGGCACGGCCGCGGCACCCGAATCGAGATGCCCACAACGACAAACACCGCCGATCACCCGGCGGTGTTTGCGTATACACATGCGCGGATCGGCAGGTTCGCTCGAGCCGGCCGATCAGAAGCGGTAGGTCACCCGGCCGTACCAGTAGCGACCGTTGAAGCCGAACGGCGACAACGAGGAATACTGCAGACCGCTGGCGCGATCATCGTAGCCGGTGGTCAGCTGTGCCTTGGTCGGATACTGGTTGGTGACGTTGTCGGCACCCACGGTGAAGGTCAGCGCCTGCCAGGTGTAGTTGGCCGCCAGATTGAGGATCCAGCGCGCCGAATATGTCTGGTCCTGGCTGCCGTCGGCCGGATCGCCGATTCGCTTGATCGCGCCATAGCGGGTGGCATTGCCGTTGAGCGAGAAGCCGCCCAAGGTCCAGTCCGCTGCCAGCATGTACTTGGTGCGTGGCGTGGATTCGGTCAACAGGCCCTGGCTGGCACGTCCGAAGTTCGGATTGGACAGCTCCAGAATCTTGGTCTTGTTGTAATTGGCGCTGGCGCTCAGGTTGAGGCTGCCGCCGGCACCGAGATCGGCCCGATAGCTGTTCACCCAGTCGACGCCGCGCGTGCGGCTGGTGGCGCCGTTGACGAAGAATTGCACCGCACCCACCTGGCCGATCGGCTGGGCGAGCTGGATCTGGTCCGAATACAGGATCTGGTCCCAGATGCGGATCTGGTACACGTCCAGCGTCGAGGTGAAGTTGGCGGTCGGCTGCCAGACGCTGCCGATCCCGTAGTTGGTGGACTTTTCCGGGCTCAGCGGACGCGCGCCCAGCTGCACGGCGATCGGGTCGGAAGTGCGATAGGTGCCGACCTGGATCAGCTGCCCGTCCTGCGGCAGGGTCACCACCGAGGCGTAGTTCTGCTGCGCCAGCGAGGGCGCACGGAAGCCGTTGGAAACCGTGGCACGCATGGAGAACGTATCGGTGAATGCATAGCGTGCCGACAGCTTGCCCGAGCGGGTGGAACCGGCATCGCTGTAGTTCTCGTAACGCCCGGCGATGCCACCGGACAGCTTGTCGGTCAGGTCCGCTTCCAGCGCTGCGTAGGCCGCGTTGCTGTGACGGCCGAACTTGCCCGCTACCGAGGGCTCCAGACCGGAGAACACCTGCGCACCGCCGGGGTACGGGGTTCCGGTCTCCGGGTTGATGGTGTCGGGGTCGAAGAAATACGACGCCGGCGAGCCGGCGACGATCTCGTAGCGGTCCTGGCGATGTTCCACACCGAAGGCCAGATTGACCGGATAGGCCAGGCCCCAATCGAAGGACTTGTTGAAGTCGGCGTTGAGCGTGCCTTGTTCGGTTTCGAAACCGCCGGAATTGAAGTTCGTCGGCGAGCTGCCCGTGCTCCAGTACAGATTGGTGTTGATGCTGTTGAGGATGTTGAAGGTCATGTCGTTCTTGCCATAGGTGGCCGACACGTCCCAATGCCAGTCGCTGGCCGTGGTGCCCTTGACGCCGAGCACCGCCGAGCGGTCGTTGATCGGGTTGTAGATCTGCGGCAGGAAGCCGTTGGGATACACCGCCTGCACGTTGCGGTCGGTGTTGTCGTAGGCACGGTAGTAGCCGTTGGAGGTCACTTCGCGGCGGCTGAGGCTCAGATGGCCATACAGCTCGACGTTGGGCGTGAAGTCATAACCGAACGCGACCAGGCCCTGGTAGAACCTGGCATCCGGATCGCCATGGCGCTGGTAGGGCACGCCGCTGGGATTGGCGGCGCCGGCAAGCGTGGTGGCGCGATTGGTGTTCTCGCTGCGGTTGGTGTCCATCGAATTCTGGTAATTCCACGACAGCCGCACCCAGCCAGGCGCGGTGTCGCCGCTGGTGGCGCCGAACGGCAGGCCGACCGAGCCGTCGACGCCGTTCTGTGCGCCGTCGCCCTTGTCCATGATGCCGCCATTGACCGAAATGCTGTTGCTGCCGGCCGCGGCGCCATGCTTGAGCACGATGTTGACCACGCCGGCGATCGCGTCGGAGCCGTATTGCGCCGACGCGCCATCGCGCAGCACCTCGATGCGGGCGATCGCAGACATCGGCAGCGAGTTGAGATCGGCCGGCGCTGAACCACGACCGACATAGGGGTTGTAGTTCACCAGCGAGGAGGTGTGATAGCGCTTGCCGTCGACCAGCACCAGCACGTTGTCCGGCGACAGCCCGCGCAGCGTGGCGGGACGGGCGGCGTCGTTGCCGTCGGCGATGGCCGGGCGCGGGAAGTTCAGCGACGGCAACAGCTTGCCGAGCGCGGTGGCGACATCGGTGGCGCCGGTGGCCTGCAGGGACTCCTCGGAGATGATGTCGATCGGCGATTCGGATTCGGCCACGGTCCTGTCGCTGACGCGCGTACCGGTGACGATCAGGGTGTCGAGGGTTTTCTGCGGCTGGGTCGATTGCGACTGCGCACTGGCAGCGAAGGAACAGACGGTGAGTGCGACTGAAATCGCCAGCGAAAGTGCGTTGGAGTTGTGCATGGGAGTCAAGGCTCGAAAGGAGTGATGGACGTAGCGACGAAGCACCGTAAATACCGGGGAATGCAACTGCGAACGGGTAATCGGCCATGCCTGCGCGCCGCATGCGTCCGCAGGACGGAGCAGTGCGCGCGAAGAGGGCAGCAACCGGCAATGCGCGGTGTGGCGCCTTGCGCACTTTGCTGCGCGCATCCTTGCTGAAGCGGTGCAACGTGCAGCGGAGAGCGTCTAACCTGGCCACCTCATGTGTGCGAGGGTGGCCAGGGACGGTGACGTCGGCGACACGTCAGACATGCAGTGCCGCGCGACTCAAATGCCGGCCGTGACCGACCGGCATTTGGGAGTTACCACTTGTAGTTCACGTTTGCATAGACCAGCGCGCCGTTGAAACCGAACGGCGAGGCGCTGCTGTAGGGCAGGTAAGTGCGCGTGCCCAAGCCGGCTTGCTGGCGGTCAGGATATTCGTTGAGCACGTTGTCGCCACCAATGGTGAAATTCCACGCGCCCAACTTGTAGGACGCGGCCAGATCCAGCGTCCACTTGGCCGCGTAGGTCTGGTCGCTGCCGGCGTTGGTGCCGAACGTACTGAACTCGCCCCAGCGCGTGGCGGTGCCGGTGAACGACCAGTTGCCCGGCGACCAGGTCCCGCCGAGGAAGAACTTGTCGCGCGGCGTGCCTTCGGTGATACGGCCGATTTCGGCGCGGCCGATGCGCACCGCACTCGGGTCGATCGCCATCAGCGCTGCCGGGTTGTCGGCGATGCGTTTGATTTCGGTCTTGTTGTAGTTGTAGCCCGAGGTCAGCTCTACGCTGCCGCCATCCAGGTTCCAGCGATAGGTGCCGACCGCATCCACGCCTTGGGTCTTGGTGTCTACCGCATTGGTGAAGTAGCGCCCGCCACCGATGCCCGGGAAGCCATTGGCCTGCAGGTAGTTGCGGACCGCATTGGAGGTGAGGTTTTCAGACAGCACGATGCGATCGTCGATATCGATGCGATATGCATCCACCGTGATGTACAGATTCTCCACCGGCTGCAACACCACGCCCAGGCCGTAATTCTTGGATTCTTCGGCCTTGAGCGGTTCGGCACCGAGCGCGATCGCGGCAGGGTTGTCGGTACGGAAGGTGCCGATCTCGAACGGAATCGCGGTCACCGTGCCGTTGGGCTGCGCCACGTTGAGGAACTGGGTGGCGATCGACTGGAAGTTCTGCTGCTGCAGCGACGGCGCGCGGAAGCCGGTGGATGCAGTCGCACGTACCGCCACCTTGTCGGTAAAGGCATAGCGCAGCGACAGCTTGCCGGTGGCGGTGTCGCCGAAGTCGCTGTACTTCTCGTAGCGCCCGGCCAGCCCGGCCGAGAACTTCTCGGTCAAATCGGTTTCCAGGTCGGCGTAGAACGAATGACTGTTGCGGTTGTAGTAACCGGCATCGGAGGGCTTGAAGCCCGGAAACACCTGCGCGCCGGGAATCAACGATCCGTTGGCCGAGGGAATACCGCCGTTGGCCGAGGAAGCCGCATCGCCAGGCGATTCGTTGAATTTCTCGCCGCGCCATTCGGCACCGAAGGCCAGCGTCACCGGATAGGCCAGGCCCCAATCCAGCGTCTTGGTGAAATCGGCATTGAGTACGTTCTGCGTCACTTCCAGCGTACCGGCGTGGAAGTCGGTCGGGCTGGCCAGCCCCAAGCTGTTGTTCAAGCTGTTGCGCACATCGAAGGTGAGATTGTTCTGGCCGTAGTTGTAGCTCAGATCGATGTTCAAGCCACCTTCGGTGGAGGTCTTCAAGCCGCCTACCCACGAGACGTCCTTGCTGACGTTGTAGATCTGCGGCAGGAAGCCGTCCGGATAGATTTCCGGGCGGTTGCGATTATCACCGGCAAAGCGGAAATAGCCGTTGGACAGCACTTCGCGCCGGCTCACCATGCCGAACGAATAGAACGTGAGGTAATCGGTGGGGCTGTATTCGCCGTTGAACGAGAGCGCGCCCTGGTCGATGTCGGGGTCGCCATAACGCTGCTCCACACGGCCCTGGAACGGCAACGCGCGGTTGGTCTGATCCGAGTGCCCGGCCTGTGCGGCCAGGTGCACCTTGCCGGTGCCGGCGAAGCTGAAACCGGCATCGCCGGACAGTTGGTACTGCTCGCCGTCGCCAGCGCTGTACTTGCCGTAGCGGCCATTGATGCTGCCGCCTTCGCCGCTGCCCTTGAGCACGACATTGATCACGCCGGCGATGGCGTCCGAGCCGTATTGCGCAGACGCACCATCGCGTAGCACTTCGATGCGCTCCACCGCGGCGATCGGGATGGTGTTGAGGTCTGCCGGCGAAGAGCCACGCCCCTGGGTATCGTTGAGATTGATCAACGCCGTGCTGTGATAGCGCTTGCCGTTGACCAGCACCAGCACCTGATCGGGCGACAGGCCGCGCAACTGTGCCGGGCGCACCGCGTCGGAGCCGTCGGAGATGGCCGGGCGCGGAAAATTGAGCGAGGGAATCGCGCGTGAGAGCGCGGTCGCCAATTCGGTGGTGCCGGTCGATTCCAGTGCCTGCGGCGAGATGATGTCGATCGGCGATGCCGATTCGGCGACCGTGCGATCGGCCACACGCGTGCCGGTCACGATCAGGGTGTCCAGTGTTTTCTGGGCCGGCGCCTGCGATTGCGCAGACGCGGTTGAAGCGGAAAACGACAGTGCAAGAACAACGGCGACTGCGAGTGGACTGGTCTTGCAATTCATGCGGTGACAACTCCGAGTGGGGAACGGATGCATCGCAGGGGCCCCCTCCCGGGCCGCGTCCAGCGCGGCAGCTGCGGTGCGTTCTCAACCATTAACCACGTGTAACCGCATGTCAAATTTTGGTTACGTTGCGCAAGCAACTGTCATCTCTGACGTGCTACTGGCAACGTTGTCATCGTGCACCAAAGTGATGCGACGCCTGCACCAAACCTGCTGGGGCAGGCGCTCGCTTGCACCATAGTGGACGGCAATACCAGTTATGAAACTTGTGCATCAGAATGTGATCTGCACCGCATCAGCACTGCGTTGCGCAACACCATGGAAGACCGCTTCGATGTTGTTGCCGTCCGGATCGAGCACGAACGCGGCGTAGTACTGCGGGTGATAGGGGCGCAGGCCGGGCGCACCATTGTCGCGACCACCGTGGGCGAGCGCCGCTTGATGGAAGGCATGCACCATTGCCACATCGCGTGCCTGAAATGCCAGGTGGTGACGGCCGGTGAGCACGCCCTGTGCCACCGTGTCGCGGTCGGAAACGAACAATTCGTCGGCCCAGAAGAACCCATCGCCTTCGCCGCCGACCGGAATCCCAAGAACGTCCAGCACGGCCTGGTAGAAGCGCCGGCTGGCCGGCAGGTCCTGCACCACCAGGTGCAGATGGTCGATCAAGCGTCCGCGCGACAGCTGCGATGTTTCCATGGAGCGTGCTCCGGCAATGACGGGAGCACCGTTGATACCACCGCAGCTGCCGTCAGGTCTTCACCTCGCAGCGATACGGGGCGCACAGTGGCGACCAACGCGTCGCGCGCAGTCCTCAGGTGCGCGCCGACGGCGACACCAACCGCAGCGCACGCAGGGTCGATGGCGCGGCCGCGTCCGCCTGGTGCCGGCAGTGAGTTTGTGTGCCGTTCCAAAAAGACCTTAGGCAGATGCGCACACGCCCCAGGCTGGCCGGGGCGCGTGGTCGACCCTGGATGTCGAAGGATGCAATGGCGACACGCCATGCATGCAGCGACGTTGCATTTGCCGATCACAGCAATGTCTCGCGCTGATCGCGAGATGGCCGATCGCATCGCCCGCCTCACGATCACAAAGACAACCTCGGCTGCTCAAGCGCAGCGCTTACCAGCGGTAGTTGATGCGCCCATACACGTACGCACCATTGAAGCCGAACGGCGACAGATTGCTGTACGGGAATTGTCCGCTGGTGGAATTGGCGAAGTTGTTTTCGTCCGGGTATTGATCCAGCACATTGTCTGCGCCCAGGGTCAGCGTCCAGCGATCGATCTTGTAGCTGGCCGATGCATCCACCACCCACTTGGCGCCGAAGGTCTGGTCGTTGCTCGCGTCCGCTGGGCGGGTGCTGTACTTGCCATAGCGCGTGGCCCCCAGGGCCAGCGTCCAGTGTTCGGAGTTCCAGCTGCCGTTGATCAGGAACTTGTCGCGCGGGAAGCCTGCTTCGATGCGGCCACGCTCGGTGCGGTCGATGCGCTCCAGGCTCAGCCCGTTGGCCGACAACGCGGCCGGGTTGGCGGCCACGCTGCGCACTTCGGTTTCCGAATAGTTATAGCCGGCAGTCAGGTCCACGCTGCTGGCGGCCAGCTGCCAGCGGTAGCTGCCCACCACGTCCACGCCGCGCGTACGCGTATCCACCGCATTGGTGAAGTAACGCCCGCCATTGATGCCGAAGATGCCCTGCGACTCCAACAGACTGCGCACGCCTGCGCCGGTCAGGTTGGACGACAGCACGATACGGTCGTCCACATCGATCTGGTACGCATCCACGGTGAGGTAGAGCGCATCGGTGGGCTGCAGCACAAGGCCCAGGCTGTAGGACAGCGAGGTTTCCGCATCCAGCGGCTCGGCGCCGAGCGCGCGCGCCACGGTGCTGTCGGCGGGGAAGGTGCGAATCTCGAACGGATTCGGGTTGCCGGCCAGGAAGGTGGTGCTGGTGGACTGGAAATACTGCTGCGCCAGCGACGGCGCGCGGAAGCCCGACGACACCGTGCCGCGCAACGCGATCCTGTCGGTGAAGGCGTAGCGCGCCGACAACTTGCCCGAGGCCTGGCTGCCGAAATCGCTGAAGTCCTCGTACCGCCCGGCCAGGCCGGCAGAGAACTTGTCGGTGAAGTCGGCTTCCAGATCCGCATACAGCGCGTAGCTGTCGCGCGAGTACTGGCCCGAGACGCTGGGCGCGAATCCACCGAAGCCCTGCGCGCCACCGGCCAGCGTGCCGGCCTGGAAATACGAGCCCACTTCGCCCGGCGACTGGTTCCACTTTTCGTTGCGGTATTCGGCGCCGAAGGCCACTGTCACCGGATAGGCCAGGCCCCAATCGAAGCCGCGCTTGACGTCCAGGTTGACGATGTTCTGCGTAGTTTCCAGTGCGCCGTCGTAGAACGCCGTGGGCGAGGTCGGCCCCAGGCTGACATTGAGCGTATTGCGGGTGTGGAAATCGATGCGGTTGTAGCCGTAGTTGTAGCTGGCGTCCCAGTCCCAACCGCTGGCAGTGGAGCCGCGCACGCCGGCCACCAGCGAGCGGTCCTTGGCGTAGGTCTGGATTTCCGGCAGGAAGCCCTGCGGATACACCGACAGGATGTTCTGGCTGCTGCCCGGCGCGCGGAAGAACGCGAACGAGGTGATGTCGCGGTTACTGGCGGTGGCGAACGCATAGCCGGTGATGCTGTCGCTGAAGGCGAATTCGGTATTGGCCGAGACCGCCTGCGCATTGACCTCCGGGTCGCCGATCTTGAACGCCTTCTGGCCGACTGCCGGCTGCGAGACGCTGGGCGCGCCGGCGTAGGCGCGTGCACGGTCGGTCGGGTCCTGCTGGTTGAGCTGGGCGGCCACGTGCAGCCAGCCGCGGTCGCCGCCATAGGCCACGCCGGTGTCGCCGGAGAGCTCGTAGTTGTTGCCGTCGCCAGCCGAATACTGGCCGAAGCCGGCTTGCAGGCTGCCGCCCTTTTCTGCGCCCTTGAGCACGATGTTGACCACGCCGGCAATGGCGTCGGAGCCGTACTGCGCCGAGGCGCCGTCGCGCAGCACTTCCACCCGCGCGATGGCCGCGACCGGGATGGTGTTCAGATCCACCGCCGCCGCGCCACGACCGATGGTGCCGTTGAGGTTGAGCAGCGAGGAGGTGTGGCGACGCTTGCCATTGACCAGCACCAGCACTTGGTCGGGCGACAGGCCGCGCAGCTGCGCGGGACGGATCGCGCTGGTGCCGTCGCTCAGGGCAGGGCGCGGGAAGTTCAGCGATGGCAGGGCGCGCGCCAGTGCGGTGGCCAGTTCCGGGGTGCCGGTGGCTTGCAGCGATTCGGCGCTGATGATGTCGATCGGCGACTGCGACTCGGCCACGGTGCGGTCCGATACGCGGGTACCGGTGACGATGACCGTATCCAGGGTGTTGGCCGGGGCGGCGGTCTGGGCCAGGGCGGGGGAAGCAAGCAGTGCAGCGACCACGGCGGTCGCAAGCGCGGAAAGGGGGGCGTTCATGACAACTCCGAAACGTGGGTCCAGGCAGGACCAGGCAAGGCTAGGCAGGCGGCGGTCGCGGGAGGGCGAACAAGACGGCGGCCACGCTGAAGGCGCTAATTATTCGTTAACGCTAGAATGGCGTCGCAGGAATGCTGCTCATCTGCTCATTCCTTTTCGTTCTATCGGACTGTCCATCAATGATTTCCCTGCGTAACTTCTCCATGCGACGCGGCGAGCGTCTGCTGCTCTCCAACGTCGACCTGACCATGCACGCCGGCTACCGCGTCGGTGTGGTGGGCCGTAACGGCACCGGCAAGTCCAGCCTGTTCGCTGCGGTGAAGGGCGAGCTGGAGGCCGACAAGGGCGATGTCGATCTGCCCGGCAAGGTGCGCACGGCCAGCGTGTCGCAGGAAACTCCCTCGCTGCCCGACCCGGCGCTGTCGTTCGTACTGGGCGGGGACATCGAGGTGTCTGCGGTACTGCAGGAAGAAGCCGCAGCTACCGCGCGCGAGGACTGGGAGGCAGTGGCCAATGCACACCAGAAGATGGCCGAGATCGGCGCCTACGACGCCGAAGCGCGCGCCGGCAAGTTGCTGCACGGCCTTGGGTTTCCGGCCGACACGCACCATCGCGCGGTGTCGTCGTTCTCCGGCGGCTGGCGGGTGCGGCTGAATCTGGCGCGCGCGCTGATGATGCCCAGCGACCTGCTGCTGCTCGACGAGCCGACCAACCACCTGGACATGGATGCGGTGCTGTGGCTGGAGCAGTGGTTGCTCAAGTACCCGGGCACGCTGCTGCTGATTTCGCACGACCGCGAATTTCTCGACAACGTGGCCACCCACACCCTGCACCTGCATGGCGGCACCGCCAAGCTGTATGTCGGCGGCTATACCGATTTCGAACGCCAGCGCATCGAGCATTTGCGCCAGCAGCAGATCGCGCACGAGAAGGAACAGGCCGAGCGCGCGCATCTGCAGAGCTTCATCGACCGCTTCAAGGCGCAGGCCAGCAAGGCGACCCAGGCGCAGAGCCGCATGAAGCGGCTGGCCAAGATGGCCGGCACCGAGGCGGTGCGCGCCGAGCGCGAGTTCCGCATCCAGTTCGCGCAGCCCAGCCGGCTGCCGTTCTCGCTGATCCGGCTCAATCACGTGGAAGCCGGCTATGCCGCTGTGCCGCGGGAATCGGGAATCGGGAATGGGGAATCGCAAAAGCGTGGTTCCAGCGATGCCATTACCGTGCTGCATGATGTTGGATTCGGGCTAGAGGCGGGTGACCGGATTGGTTTGCTTGGGCCCAATGGCGCGGGTAAGTCCACCCTGGTCAAGACCTTGGTGGGCGAACTGGCGCCGCTGGCAGGCGAGCGCAGCGCACATCCGGATTTGCGCATCGGCTACTTCGCCCAGCACACGGTGGAGTCGCTGCACGAAGGCCAATCGCCGATGGACCATTTCCGTGAGTTGTCGCCGGATGGTTCCAACCAGGCGTTCCGCGACTTTTTGGGGAAATGGAATTTTGCCGGTGACCGCGCCTTCGAAGTGGTGGATGGTTTCTCCGGCGGCGAGCGCGCGCGCCTGGCGCTGGCGTTGATCGCCTGGCAGCAGCCGAACGTGCTGCTGCTGGACGAACCGACCAACCACTTGGACCTGGAAATGCGCGAAGCGCTGGCCGAGGCGTTGAGCGATTTCGAAGGCGCCATCGTGATGGTCTCGCACGATCGCCATCTGATCGGCCTGGTCTGCGACAGTTTCTGGCGCGTGGCCGATGGCGTGGTCGAGCCGTTCGCCGGCGACCTGGACGAATACGCCGCCTGGTTGCGGAGCCGCCCGGCTGCGCAGGGGACCAAGCAGAAGATGGCCGAGGCGGCACCGACCCCGCCACCGCCGACCAAGCCGCTGCCGCCGAAAAAAGCCGTCAACCCGCACAAGCTGGCCAGTGCCGAAAAGCGCGTCGGCGAGCTGGAAGCGGCGCTCGCTGCGCTGGATCGCGAGCTGGCCAATCCCGGCAACTACGCCGACAGCGAAAAGATGGCGGTGCTCGGACGCGACCGCGAAGCAACCGCGCAGCAGCTGGCTGAAGCCGAGACCGCATGGATGGAGTTGATCGACGGTGCGTAAGCGTCACTGACAAAAACGCCTGCGCAACCGTACGATGGCGTGTCAGATGGTCGTTGCGGGATGTACCAGGCGTACATCGCGGTTGCCGCGCCTGGTCTACACCTAGCGGCTGCCTGCGCGCTGCGTCGTGTTGGCCACGATGAAAGCGCGTGGGTTACGCTGCGCGTTGAGCCACACACGGATGTCGCGCGCATGATCAGCGTCACCATCAGTCTGGAAGACCATCTGGCCGCGCAGCGCTTGCATGCGCGTCACGATGCGAAACGCCTGCTCGTGTTTCTGGCAGTCCTGCTGTTGATCGGAGCGGGGCTGCTGCACCTGCGCGGCGCGAGCGAGATTATCGGCCCGGTGCTGATCGGCGGCGGTGGCGGTGGGTTGCTCGGCCTGGTGGCGTTGCACGTGTGGGGCCTGCCGCGGCGGATCAAACGCCTGCATGCGCAGCAGGCCTCGCTGCGGCATACCTACACCTACGCATGGGACGAGAACGGGCTGGAAATCACCTGGACGGACGGCCATCTGCGTCGCCCCTGGTCCGATTACATGCGCATCCGCGAAAACGACCGGGTGCTGTTGCTGTACCACAACGACCGGCTGTTCGAGCTGTTCTGCCCGCACTGGTTCGCCGACAGGGCGCAGTTCGAGGCGTTTCGCCAGTTGGCCTTGCGGGTGGGAAAGACATCCAAGGCGCTCTGAGAGTGGCAGCGCTGCTCAGCTGCTGACGTGCTGTTGGGCCAGTAGCCAATCGCGCAACCGGCGCCCGGCATCGCTTTGCGGCCGCGACCGTAGCCGCGTCAGCCAGTAGCGCCCGGCGTCGATGGTGATCGGGAACGGGCAGACCAGGCGCCCGGCATCCAGGTCCTGGCGAAACATCGGCAACGGCAACAACGCCACGCCGGCGCCGGCTGCCGCTGCGCTGGCCAGGGTAAGCGACGAATCGAACATGCTGCCGCGCGCAGGCACCTCCGTCGCACGCGCCGCGCGGAACCACTGCGGCCACTCATCCAGGCGATACGAGCGCAATAGCGGCACACGCGCCAGATCCTCCGGCACGCGCAAGCCGCGCGCCATTGCCGGCGCGCACACCGGCGCGAAGGGCGCTTCCATCACGGCTTCGGCAACCTGGCCCTGCCAATCGCCATCGCCGAAGCGGATGGCCAGATCCAGGCCCTCTCCGGCCAGGTCGACGCGGTTGTTGTGGGTGGACAGGCGCAGTTCGATATCCGCGTGCGTTGCATGAAATGCCGCCAGCCGTGGCAACAGCCAGCCGGTGGCGAAGGTGCCGACCACGCCCACGCTGAGCACCTCGCGGTAACGGCCATCGGCAAAGCGTTCCAAGGTGGCGGCGATGCGGTCGAAGGCCTCGCCGAGCACCGGCGCCAGCGCGGCGCCTTCGTCGGTTAGCGCTACACCGCGCGGCAGGCGGTGGAACAGGCTGGTGCCCAACTGCTGCTCCAGCGCCTTGATCTGGTGACTCAGCGCGGCCTGGCTGACGCATAGCTCGTTGGCCGCGCGGGTCAGATTCTGATGGCGCGCGGCGGCTTCGAACGCGCGCAGGGCATTGAGCGGCAGGCGGGGGCGGGGCATGGGTAGAGATTAGTTCAATTCATGCCTGAGATCGAAACATCGCGATGGTCGGCTGCATCCTGCGCATCGATACTGCGGGCTCTCTCAAGGAGGCAACCGCATGTTGAATCGGCGACAGTTCCTGCACGCAACCGGCGCTGGCGTGCTGCTTGCAGCGTCCAGACCCGCATGGGCACTCACCCCCGCGGTAAACGTGGACGACATGCTGCGGGCACAGTGGGCGCAGATCGAACGTGGCACCGGCGGCCGGCTGGGCATCTGCCTGCTCGACAGCGCCACCGGCAAGCGCCTCGGGCAGCGCGAGGACGAGCGCTTTCCGATGTGCAGCACCTTCAAATTTGTATTGGCTGCCGCGGTGCTGCGGCGGGTGGACCAGGGCAAGTTGACGCTGGCGCAGCAGGTCAGGATCCATGCCTCCGACATGCTGGAGCATGCCCCGGTGACCGAACGCCATGTCGGCGGTTCGCTCAGTGTTGGCGAGCTCTGCCGGGCCACGATGATTTATAGCGACAACCCGGCTGCCAATCTGCTGTTCCCGCTGGTCGGCGAACCGGCCGGGGTGACTGCGTTCCTGCGCGGTATCGGCGATGCCCAGACCCGCACCGACCGCTACGAGCCGCAGATGAACCGGTTCGCCGACGACGACCCCCGCGACACCACCACGCCTGCGGCAATGGCCGCCACGCTGCGCACGCTGCTGCTTGGCGACGCGCTGCATCCAGCCTCGCGCAAGCAGCTGACCGACTGGATGATCGACAACCGCACCGGCGACGATTGCCTGCGTGCGGGGCTCACGGCCGGCTGGAAGATCGGCGACAAGACTGGCAGCAACGGCACCGACACGCGCAACGACATCGCCATCCTCTGGCCACCGAAGGGAAGCGCGCCCCTGTTGCTGACCACGTACTTGAACGGTGCCAAGGTCGACGACGCGGCACGCGATGCGGCGTTGAAGGCGGTGGCGGTCGCGGTGCGCGAGAGCATCGCGGCGTGAGTGCAAGGCTCCGGTGTCTCACGCGCGTCATTCGCGCATGAGTTCACGACGTGCTTTCTGTTTCTTCAACCCTTCAAGGTCCAATCGTGCAAATCAGGTCGTGTCATGGGTGGATGGCAGTTGCGCTGCTGCTTGTGCATGGGCTCGCACCGGCGCGCGCCTGGCAGCCAGCGCCTGGTCAGGTCGAAATACCGCTTTGGCCGCGCGCGGTGCCTGATGCGGTGCGCCACCCGAAGCCCGAATCGGTGGGCACCGGCGAGGGGCGTTACCCATGGACCAAGCTCAGCGATGTCAGCCGCCCGACGATGACGGTATACAAGCCCAAGGCTCACAACACCGGCGCGGCGGTGCTGGTGTTTCCCGGCGGTGGCTATCAAGTCCTGGCCATGGATCTGGAAGGGACCGAAATCTGCGACTGGCTGACCGCGCGCGGTATCACCTGTGTGCTGTTGAAATACCGTGTACCGAACTCGGGGCCGACCTGGGTCAACGACCGCCGCTATTACCCGAAGGTGCAAACAGCCCTGCAGGATGCCCAACGGGCGTTGGGGATGGTGCGCGCGCAGGCGGACCAGTTGGCCGTGGATCCGCACAAGATCGGTGTGCTCGGCTTTTCTGCCGGTGGTCACCTGGTGGCCGCGATCAGTACGCATTTTGCAGCGCGCACGTATCTGCCGGTGGATGCCGCCGATCGCGTGAGCTGTCGCCCGGATTTCGCCATTGCCGTGTATCCGGGCCATTTGTGGGCGCACGAGGACGAGG
Organism: Xanthomonas euvesicatoria; assembly: GCF_013112235.1. Classification (NCBI taxonomy): domain Bacteria; kingdom Pseudomonadati; phylum Pseudomonadota; class Gammaproteobacteria; order Lysobacterales; family Lysobacteraceae; genus Xanthomonas; species Xanthomonas euvesicatoria. The sequence goes on along the minus strand of NZ_JABFFS010000001.1, from coordinate 4,672,487 downwards.
ATGACGCCACCCGCGATCCCACCCATCTGGACCTGCGTCCGGACATTCGCGTCGTCGCCGATACCCCGCCGACCTTCCTGTTGCAGGCGCAGGACGATCACGTGGACGGCGTTTCGCAGGTGCTGGCCTACTACGTCGCGCTCAACTAGGCGGACGTGCCGGTGGAAATGCATGTGTACGCCCAGGGTGGCCATGCCTTCGGTCTGCGCGCCAAGGGGCTGCCGATCGCGCAGTGGCCGCAGTTGGTGGAAACCTGGTTGCACACGATCGGCGTGCTTGATGCGACTGGCGCGCGCTGAGTGTGACTGTGCGCAAGCCTGCTGATCAGGCATCCCCATGTGTACGCAGCGCATACCGCGCTGCAAGACTTGGGACGGCCATCAAAAACCGAGCGAACAGTCGCCAGGAGGGTCTGAGGCAGCGCGCTTAAAACTGCGGTGTAAGAGTGGGAGATTCCGCGTCGAGTATCGGCCGCGCCCATCCGGCGGTGAGCGCTGTGGTCTTGTTAGCCACGCTTAGCCGAGTGCGCCGATCGAGACAGGCATGTCCTGCTGCAATCGCGCCGGCCCACCCATGGCCGGGTCGCTGACGCTGTCTGCACCGGTTTCGATGCGCCCGGCCAGATGCTGGGCCGCGCTGTCGTGGCGCACCCATAGGTCGTACCAGCCGCCGGTTGCTGCCGCCTTCCAGCGCCGCTGCACGGTGGTGTCGGGTGCAAGACTCAGGCGCTCGCGCGGCTGTGCGGCGGTATATGCACCTGGCTGCAGCTCAATCTGCACGGCAGTGTTGCCGCTATGACGTAGCGATAGCAGCACGCAAGTGCAATCGTTCGGATCCTGCGCGATCTCGGCCAGCAGCGGCGCTGCATCGAGGTCGCCGCGGTAATGGCGATGGAAGCCGTTGGGACCGAGCAGCCACAGATCGTAGCGGCCGTCGTAGGTGGTCCACGTGCCGTCCACGATGGCGTCGCTTCCCACTGTGTAGCGGCGTGGAATTGCCGCTAGATCGAAGCGGTCGTAGACATGCAGCACCGCCGCCGCGCCCGCATTGGACATGCGGAGCTTAACTTCGCCGCGCTCGGTCAGGTGGGCCAGCTCCACGCTGGGACGATATGGCAGCCCACGCGAGCGGCGCACGCCGAACGGTTGTTCGGGCGGCTGCAACGTGGCCGGCAACGGCGGCAGTGCGTGTTCGCGCAAGGCGGCCGCGCGCGTAGCGGTTGCACCGACATCCGGCAGCGCGGCGACGAACGCGCGCGTATCGGCCTGGCGGAAATCGAAGGCATTGGTCAAATCGCCGCACACTGCACGCCGCCAGGGCGTGATTTCCGGCGCGGGCACGCCGAAGCGGCGTTCGAGCAGGCGCAGCACCGAGGTGTGGTCGTACACCTGCGAATCCACCCAGCCGCCGCGGCTCCATGGCGAGACCACATACATCGGCACGCGCGGGCCAAGCCCATAGGGCCGCCCGCGTAGCTCGGGAAGATCCACGTTCTGCTCGCCCGGCGCCGGGTGGCGGTGATAGTCGTCGTCGGTGGCCAGCGTCGATGCGCCGGCAAACCCGCCCGTTGCGCGTGCATCCGGCGACGGCGGTGCGGGCGGCGGCAGATGGTCGAAGAAGCCGTCGTTCTCGTCGAACATCACCAGCAAGGCGGTGCGACTCCACACCGCCGGATCGGCAGTGAGCGCATCCAGCACGCGTGCGGTGTAGGCCGCGCCCTGGGCGGGGCTGGACGGATCCGGATGCTCGCTGCCGGCCGCGTCGGCAATGATGTAGCTCACTGCAGGCAGGCGCCCGCCCAGTACGTCCTGGCGCAACTGCGCGAGACCGCGCGTGCTCACGCCACGCGCGCGCAATTGCGGATCATGTCCGGGCGCGGCGCTGTACGCCTGTCGAAATGCCGCAAAGCCGGCCAGCGGGTTGTCGGTGAAGTTGTCTGCCATGTCCTGATAGATCTGCCAGGACACACCGGCGTTCTGCAGGGCTTGCACGTAGGTGCCCCAACGATACGGCTCGGCAAAGCCGCCCAGTTCCGCAAAGTTGTCGTGCGAATTGCCGATCACCGGGCCGCCTGCGCGCGCCTGCGGATCGTTGCCGCCGGTCCACAGGAACACGCGATTGGAATTGGTGCCGGTCTGGATCGCAGCGTGGTACGCATCGCAGATGGTGAAGGCGTCGGCCAGCGCGTACTGAAACGGAATGTCCGCGCGCGTGTAATAGCCCAGTGCATGATTGTGCTTGGCGGCAGCCCAGTGCCCGAGCCGTCCATGGTCCCAGGCCTGTTGTGCATCCGGCCAGCTATGCGGGGTGCCCTTGACACGCATGAAGCCGAACTGCGCGGCCGTGTCCAACGCGAACGGCGTCAGCCACTGGCGGCCGTCCTCGCTGGGTTGCAGCCACACCGTGCGCGCCGGTGCGCCCGGCAAGGGCGGCGCAGGGATCGGGAAACGGTCGCCGAACCCGCGCACGCCGGGCAGCGCGCCGAAGTAATGATCGAACGCGCGGTTTTCCTGCATCAGGATCACCACATGCCGAAGGTCCTCCAGCGTGCCGCTGCGCCGGTCCGGCGCGATGGCTGCGGCGCGCGCGATGCTGGGCAGCAACGCGGCCGCGCCGCTGGTGAGGCCGGCTTGCAGCAGGCGGCGTCGGGGCAGATCGATCATGTGGGCTCATCGCATCGGAAGGACTGCCCGCGCCGGTGCCTGGTGCGGGCATCGCATAGCATGGCAGTTCGCCGTTACAGGTCCAGCGTCAGGGTCAGGCCGACGGTGCGCGGGGCGGCAATGAAGGCACTGTCGCTACCGTCCACACCTTCCAGATAGCGCTTGTCGGTGAGGTTGCTGACGTTGAGCGCGAGCTGCAGGCCTTTGAGCTGCGAGGTCAGTTGCGAAAGTTCCACACCCAGATTGGCATCGAAGGTGGTCACGCCATCGAGTGCGGCGCGGTTGGATGCGTCTAGGTAGCGCTTGCCCAGGTAGCGTCCGGACACACCGAAGCGCCATGCCTGGCCGCGCCAGTCGGCCGACACCACCAGCGTATTGCGCGGTTGGCCGATCACCTGCGCACCGGGCGTGATCTCCAAGGCGGTATCGCGCGCGGCATCGCCGCTGCCGAGATAATCGGCCTTGTTGTAGGTGTAGGCGCCATTGATGCGCCAGCCGTTGTCCCAGCCGTAGCCCAGCGCTGCTTCCACGCCGCGCGCATGCACACCGCCGAAGTTTTCGTACACGCCATCGGTTTCGCCCAGGTAGTCGATACCGGTGACGAAGTTGGCCGGCACGTACACGATGCGGTTGTCGAAGCGGATGTCGTACAGCGTGACGCTGCCGGTCAACGGCCAGCGGCTGACACGCAGGCCGAGTTCGATGTTGTCGGCGGTTTCCGGTTTCACCCGACTCAGCGCCACCGGGTCGGTTTCGCCCAGCACGCCGGACGCAATCGCGGCGAAGTTCTGCGAGTAGCCGGCAAAGGCCTCCAGGCCCTGCACCGGTGTGGTCCAGGTCAGGCCGGCCGACAGCAGCGGGTCGGACCGCGAATCCGATTGCACATGCTGCGCATCGCCGATGCGGCGGTCGCGGGTCTGGTCGACAAAGAACTGCTTGACGCCCACGCGCCATGCGAATGCACCGTAACGCATCACGTCTTCGACGTAATACATCTGCTCGTCGGTCTGGTAGTTGTCCTTGAACTGCACCCAGTACGCCTGATGATCGAAGCTGATGTTGGTGCCGACGTTGAGCAGGCGGTGCCAGTCGCGGGTGACGCTGCGTTCAACGCGTTCCAGCCAGGCACCGGCACGCACGGTGTTGTCGATGGCGCCGAGATCGGTGCGCCATTCCACATCGGCCATCGCGCCGGCGCGGTGATTGTCGTAGTGGCTATGTCGATACGATTGCACCGGCACCGAACCGGCCGGATAGCAGGCCGGATTGGATTCGGCCGGCACCGCGTCGCTGCCGGCGCAACCGGCCAGCATGGCGGCAGCCGCGCCCCCGGGGGTGAGGTAATACAGTTTGCCCAGATCGCTGCCGCCATACACGGTATTGCCGCCACGCGCTTCGGATTCGGGTGCGCCGGCGCCATCGTTGCTGACATCCACCAGATACGGCGGAATCCAGTCGCCGCGCCCCTGCATGCGGTGCGCATAGCCGGTCAGCGTGGTCTTGAAACCATTGCCGCCATCCAAGGCGCCACGCAGGTAGCCGAACGTATTCTTGCGCAAGGCACGCGAGCCGGAGCGGTAGTTCTGGTCCAGGTACGGAATGCCGGTGAGCGTGCCGGTCAACAGGTCGTGCTCCGGGTCGCGCGCGAATTGCTCCGGGGTCACGCTGGTGTATTCGGATTCGTCGGCATCGTCGTAGGATGCGTATCCGCTGAGCGTCCACTGATTCAGCACGCTGACGAATTTGCCGGCCAGGTGATCGCGGCTGGTGTGCCCGCTGCCGTCGATCCAGTCGTCATTGCGTGCCGACGAGCCACTGACCCAGGCACGCGTAGTGCCGCCGATCAGGCCAGTGTCGTAGCGCGCGTAGTACTTGCGCGCCTGGTTATCGCCAATGCCGCCGATCACGCGCACACGCTGCGTTTCCAGCGGTTCGCTGGTGAGGTAGTTCAAGGTGCCGCCCAGGGCTTCGTTGGAGCGCGAGGCGATGTCGGCGGTGCCCTGGCTCACTTCCACCGTTTCCAGATCCGGCATGTCGATAAAGCGATTGGCCTTGGAGCCACCGCCGTACGCCGAGCCGCCATTGGGTACGCCGTCGATGGTGGTGCCGATCTGTTGCGTATCGCGATTGCTGACGAAGCCGCGCATGCTGATCTGCGTGCCCCAATCCGAGGAGCCAAAGGCATCGGCTTCGGTCACCACCACGCCGGGCAGTTCGTTGAGCGCATCGTTGACGCTGCCGAGCACGAACTGGCGGTCCAGCATTTCCTTGCTGACGGTGGTCTTGGAATAGGTCATTGCCTGGCCGACCACCTGCACCTGATCCAGCGTCGATACTTGCTCATCGGTGACGGCCGGGTCGGACGTTGCGCCGTCGGGAACCTGCTGTGCATACGCCGGTAGGGTGAGCGAAACCAGCAGTAACGCCAGCGTGGCAGGACGGCGCACGCGCAAGGAGGACATCGAATCCATTGAAATCCACAGCGGGGTAGGGGGTCTGGAAAGACTGCCGCGCTTGCGTTGCGTGATCATGACCGCGCTACAGGCGAGGTCGCGATCACGCGCCGGATGTATGCAACCTCATAGCCAGAGCGAAGACTTGGTTAGCGTGGTTAGCGTGGTTAGCGGCGTTCGGATGCTTCCAGCCGAGCTGACGAAATCTTGGGCCAAGCGGGATGTGGGTTGGTGAACGGGCTGGGTCAAACGCGGAGTCGGTCGATAGCGCGATGCCTCACCGCTTTTGGACACGCCGTGAGCCGATTCCTTGGGGACTCGATGGCGGCATCCATGCCGCCAACGGTCCCGCAATCGGCGAGGCCACCGCACCAGACAGCGAGCGAAGTTTCGAGATCCAGCACAACCGCGCCGGCCGCAGTGGCAGGTGTGCAGTCCGCTGATCGAATTGTTCGACCATCCTAAAGCCAGCGCGAGAGAGCACGGTCAGCGTTACTTGGTTCGCGGTGGCGTTTCGGTCTGCTGTGTTTCCGGCATCAACTCCAGTGCCGACGGCGTGGTGCGCAGCATCGGGCGGAAGGCGATCGGATGGGGGCGGCGGCGGGTGAAGCGCAGCAGCCGCGACAACGTGAAGCCCGCCAGGGCCAACAACATCACCGCGAAGTACACAGGCAACGCGGCCGGGCCGAACTTCTGCATCGCGCCGCCGGCCAATGCAGGGCCGATCGCCGCACCCACGCCATGCACCAGCAACAAGCTGCTGCTGCCGGAAAGCAGGTCTTCGCGCGGCAGGTAATCGAGCATGTGCGCCACCGCGAACGGGTATAGCGAAAACGCCAACCCGCCATAGACGAAGAACAGCGCGAACAACACGGTGGTCTGTGTCTGCACCATCGGCAACGCGGCAGCGATCGCGATGCCGGCGGCCAGCACGCTCACGGTCACCAGGCCGATACGGCGGTCATGCCCGTCGCTGATGCGCCCGATCGGCCACTGCAGCACCGCACCGCCCACGATGGCGGTGAGCATGAACATCGCCACGCCGTCGGAATCCAGCCCGATCCGGTTGGCGTATACCGGCAGCAAGCCCCAGAACGCACCCATCGCCAGGCCGGAAAGGCCGGCGCCAATCGTGGCCACCGGCGCCAGGGCATACAGCGTCACCAACCGCAGGCGCGATACATGCGGCACCTCGGGCGGGATCAGCCGCGTGGTCATCACCGGCATCACCGCTGCACAGAACAGGATCGCCGTCAGCGTGAACATCGCCGGTGCGCCTGCATCGCCGATGGTGAGCAGGACCTGGCCCAGTGCCAGCGCCGACAGATTGATCGCCATGTAGACCGAAAACACCCGGCTGCGCCGGCGCGCGTCGGGCTCGGCGTTGAGCCAGCTTTCGATCACGGTGTACAGGCCGACCAACGCCACGCCGGTCACCAGGCGCAGCACGCCCCAGCCCCAGGCGTTCAACCAGATCGGATGCAGCAACACCGCAATGGCTGCCAGCGCCGCATAAAACGCAAACGCGCGGATATGCCCGATGCGGCGAATCAGCGGCGGTGCAAAGAAGGTGCCCAGAAAGAAGCCGGCGAAGTAGCCGGACATGATCAACCCCAACGCCCGCGCATCGAAGCCGGCCTGATCGCCACGCACGGCGAGCAGCGTGCCGAGCAACCCGCTACCGGTGAGTAGCAGGGCAACGCCCAGCAATAAGGCAATCAACCGCAACATGGATGCGGCCCTCGTGGGGGAAAAGGCGCGTCGATCACGTGTTCGAGTGTAACAGCCTGGTCGGTGCGGCTCGATCGGCGCCGTTGGCGCGTGCGCGTTTTTCGGCGATTGTGCGTGAGGATGTGATTGCCGCAGGTCGTGTTTTGCGATTGCTCGTGCGTTGCGTTGCTTGGATACGCAACCCATGCATGTGTCGATCGCATGGCGTGCACGCAGAGGTGTTGTGCGCTGCGCTCGCCCCACGCTGCCGCCAGCCACGCCTGCGCGCAGGGTGGGGCGGCATTGCGTCGGTGCGCGCAGCCCATCGGCGTGTGCGGGGCGTCGAAGCGGCCACTGCACATTGCCGCCGTCGCCTAGCGCCGGCCAAGTAGACGCATCACCGGCTGCCTGCTGCCCGCGCAGGCGGCGCTGCCCTTGCCAGCCCGCATGCGTCTAGAATTTGCGCCCCTTGCAACGTCTTCAGCTGATCCCTGCCATGCCCATCTACGGTTTCCAGTGCACTACCTGCGGCCACGCATTCGACCGCCTGCAGAAAATGGCCGACCCCGATCCGCAAACCTGCCCGGCCTGCGCCGCTGCCACGATCAAGCGCCAGGTCACCGCGCCGTCGTTCCGCCTGTCCGGCAGCGGCTGGTACGAGACCGACTTCAAATCGGCCGGCGAGAAAAAGAAGAACCTCACCGAAAGCAGCAGCGCCGGCGGCGATGCCAAACCGGCGGCAACCGCGGAGAGCAAGCCGGCCGCCAAGCCCGCGTCCGATCCGGCATAAGTGGCCGCGGCGTGCAGGTTGCGCCGCACAGCGCGGTTGCGCGTTGCAATGACTCCACGTCGAGCACCGTGCTGCCGGCTGTGTCGCGGAGGATTGCATGGGTGCTTGCCGCCAACCCGGACGGCTGTGCCATCCCACCGCCGTTCGCCGCGGCCAGGACTGCGTTTCCCGGTAGCGCCCGGCATGCGCGGTGGACGATCTTGCTGGCCGGGCCGGTGTCGATACACCCACGTCAGCCGGGCCAAGTGCAGTCCCGGCAAACTGTGGTGAAGCATGGCGGGTAGCCGCGAGGCTGCAAGGCTCTGACGCACGCGTTGCGCGTGCGGTTTGCCGCCCTTCTATGGATCGCCCCGACTGAGGTTTACAGCCGCATCCGCCTGGATGCGTGCCGTGGTCCAGAACGCTGGCGCCGGTGTCTCGCCGACGCGCGCAGGCCTATCTCACCCAGCCAGCCTGCGCGGCCAGTGCATCAACGCGCCTCGAAACGCGCCCGGCAGCCGTCGTTGACCCACACCGTGGCGCGACGATCGTCGTAGCCCCAGGTGCGACCTTCCGCACAGCGGGTGTCCGACAGCTGGCGGGTCAGCACCGGGCGGCCATAGCGGCCATCCCAGGCGCAGGTGCGCAGGCGCCGGTCGTCGCTGGCGCAGGTGATCGCATAGCCGTTGCCGGGGCGGTCATCCCGGCCGCCATAGCCGCCGTCCCAGCCACCGCCACCGCGGGCCTGCGCGAATTCGCCCCGGCAGCCGTCGTCCACCCAGATCCGGCCGCGTTCCTGGCGCCAGTTGCGGCCTTCCACGCAGGGCGTGTTGGAGAGTTGGCGCACCAAATTGGCGCGGCGCCAGCCGGTATCGCAGATGTTCTGGCGCTGATCGTTGCTCTCGCAGCGCACCGTTCCAGCGATCCCGCCAACGCCGCCGGGGCCATAGCCGCCGCCCCAGCCGCCACCGCTGCGGGCGTCGACGAAACGGCCGCGACAGCCATTGTCCACCCAGATCCGGCCGCGCTCGCTGCCCCAGTTGCGGCCTTCGATGCAGCGCGTGCCGGAGATGTTTTCCACCAGCACCGCGCGGCCGCGGAACGGCGTATCGCACTCGCGGCGGCGGTTGTCGTTGCTGGAACAGGTGATGCTGGGGCCATTCCAGCCACGCTCCTGGGCGCTGGCAGTGACGCTGGCAAATGCGCCGGTGAGGGTGATCAGGCCGAAGCCGGAGAGCAGCAGGGCAGTGCGCAGCATCGTGTCGTCCTTGGTGCAGGAGGGGCGTGGCGCCTATTCAGCCGGGCACCGACTTAAGCGCCCATGAGCGCCCGCGCATTTGCTCCTGCCGCTCGCCGGCCCCAGAATATCCGGCTTTCCGGCGCTGTCCTGCGTCGGGTTTTCAGCGGAGCTTTCGATGCGTACCCACTTCTGCGGCCTGGTCGACGAGACCTTGATCGGCCAAACCGTCACTCTCGCCGGCTGGACCGACGTGGCCCGCAACCTGGGCGGGGTGTGCTTCATCGACCTGCGCGACCACGAAGGCATCGTGCAGGTGACGGTGGAGCCGGTGGCCGGCGACGACGCCAGCGCAGAGCTGTTCAAGGTGGCCGCCAGCCTGGGCTACGAGGACGTGTTGCAGGTGGAAGGTGTGGTGCGCGCGCGTCATGCGGTCAACGACAAGCTGCGCAGCGGCAAGGTGGAAGTGATCGCCACGCGCATCAGCATCCTCAACAAGGCCGCGCCACTGCCGTTCCACGCGCACGAAAACCCGGGCGAAGAAACCCGCCTGAAGTACCGCTACCTGGACCTGCGCCGGCCGGAAATGCAGCGCATGCAGCGCACCCGCATCAAGCTGGTGCAGGCGCTGCGCCGGCATCTGGATGCGCGCGATTTCCAGGACATCGAAACCCCGATCCTGACCAAGGCCACCCCGGAAGGCGCGCGCGACTTCCTGGTGCCTGCGCGCATGCATCCGGGCGAGTTCTACGCCTTGCCGCAGAGCCCGCAGCTGTTCAAGCAGATCCTGATGGTGGCCGGCTTCGACCGTTACTACCAGATCGCGCGCTGCTTCCGCGACGAAGCGCTGCGTGCCGACCGCCAGCTGGAATTCACCCAGCTCGACATGGAATTCGCCTTCGTGCGCGAGCGCGACGTGCAGGATTTCGTCGAAGACATGATCCGCGCCATTTTCAAGGAAGTGGTGGATGTCGACCTAGCGGCGCAGTTCCCACGCATGACCTGGGCCGAGGCGATGCGCCGCTTTGGGTCGGACAAGCCGGACCTGCGTATCGCGCTGGAACTGGTCGACGTGGCCGAGCTGGTCAAGGCCAGCCAATTCCCGGTGTTCACCGCTGCCGCCGACGATGCCGATGGCCGCGTTGCCGCGCTGCGCATTCCCGGTGGCGCCAGCCTGTCGCGCAAGCAGATCGACGAATACGCAGCGCACGCCGCCAAATACGGCGCCAAGGGTCTGGCCTACATCAAGCTGTCGGAGACCGGCGAGGTCAGTTCGCCGATCGCCAAGTTCTTCAGCGAAGAATCCTTCGCCGCGCTGCTCAAGCATGTCGGCGCCGGCAATGGCGACATCGTGTTTTTCGGTGCCGGCGGCTACACCAAGGTGTCCGACTTCATGGGCGCGCTGCGCCTGAAGGCCGGCAAGGACTTCAACCTGGTCGCCGACGGCTGGGCGCCGCTGTGGGTCACCGACTTCCCGATGTTCGAATGGGACGAGGAGGCGCAGCGTTACGTCGCGTTGCATCACCCCTTCACCGCACCGGCGGTGGACGATATTGCCGACCTGCGCGCCAACGCCCGCACCGCGGTCTCGCGCGGTTACGACATGGTGCTCAACGGCAACGAAATCGGCGGCGGCTCGATCCGTATCCACCGCCCGGACATGCAGAGCGCCGTGTTCGAACTGCTCGGCATCGGCGCCGAAGAAGCGCGCGCCAAGTTCGGCTTCCTGCTGGACGCGTTGAACTACGGCGCGCCGCCGCATGGCGGCATTGCCTTCGGTATCGACCGCATCGCCGCGCTGATGGCCGGTACCGAGTCCATCCGCGACGTGATCCCGTTCCCCAAGACCACCGGCGCGCAGGATCTGATGACCGACGCCCCGTCACCGATCGCTGCCGACCAGCTCGCCGAAGTGCACGTGCAGGTGCGCCCGAAGCAGGTCTGACCCGTCATCGAACACACGGCCACGCCCATTGCGTGGCCGTGCTGTTCATGCGCAGCGGGCAGCTGGCGCAAGGCGTTGCTGGCCGATCTGCGCTGACGCAACGCGCGTATCGAACAGCTGCACGCGCAGCGCGGCGTGCGTAACTAACTGCCAAGCAATCGCGCACCGCGACTTTCCGTAACCCTGAGTGCTTGTCAGCAACTGCACCCAAGCTCTAGCAGGTGACGCAGCGCGTTTTTTGCATGCCGCTCCGATACGCGCGGCAATTCCAACGCACGCGGCAACCAGGCCTCTGGGTGGTAAGACCACCAGCCGGGCAGACGCATCTGATGCCCGACCCGCAGGGCGCTCGGCAATTCCCATTCCCCATTCCCCACTCCCGATTCCCGATTCCCGATTCCCCACTTGCAGCAACGCCGCAGCATGCGAGAAGCTGCCGCGTCGACTTGCCAGAGGGGCCCGCATGACCCGCATTCGCCGCGCCACGCCGGACGATGCCGAAGCGCTGTCGCTTCTGGCCGCGCAGACCTTTACCGAAACCTTCGGGCATCTGTATCCGGAAGAGGACCTGCGCGGTTTTCTGGAAGAGACCTATGCCGTGGAGCGCGCGCGCACCGTGCTGTCGCATCCGGATTACGCGATCTGGCTGCTGGAGATGGACAACCTGCTGGTCGGCCATGCGGCCGCCGGCCCCTGCGGGCTGCCGCACGATCAGGTGCGTCCCGGCGATGGGGAGCTGAAGCGGTTGTATCTGCTGAAGGACTATCAGAACAGCGGCTGGGGCAGCCGATTGTTCGAAACTGCGCTGCAATGGTTGGAGCGCGATGGCCCACGCACCTTGTGGATCGGCGTGTGGTCGGAGAATTTCGGCGCGCAACGCTTTTACGCCCGCTATGGCTTCGAAAAGGTGGGCGAATACGCTTTTCCGGTGGGCAAGATCGTCGACCGCGAATACATCCTGCGGCGGCTTGCGCAACTAACAAAATTTATTGAATGAGATTACTAAAAAAGAGCAGGTTGTTAATTTATTTGGGGGTAGTTGGCGCAATTTAATACGATCTATCCCCTCCCTGTCTACCCTTAAAAGAAGCCACAGAATTTGATTCATATCACAATTTACACACTTAGTTCTATCATGGATTGTCTCCGGCTTAATTAATTTGGGTGTGGCTGCCGTATCAGATCTCAGATTCTCCATCTTTTTGCAGTTAAAGAAACCCTAAAGATTTCATTCTTCAGGCCGCTACCCTAGTGGGTGGGCAGTGCAATAGTCCTCAGGACTAGATCGCAAGGACTATTTGCTAGCTGACCATCGAAAGGTTGACTCACCCCAAACGTGAGGCCTTAGCCTTTGTGTAGCCAGTGGCTATGTGCGTTCTATGAAGTTGAAAGTTGGCAGGCCATCCGCAACAAAATCACTGCGCACCCGCAGTAAACAAGGAGATTTACTGAAATGTATAAGAAGAGCATCATACTGGCATCATGCGTCGCAGTAGCGACGGGTGCTTGGTATGCGGGCGCCGCAAAGGTTGACGTAACTCATTTTGTGCCTCAAAAAGCCCAAGGTATCGCGCGTTCCGGATCTCCTGCTGGTGCAGTTGACCAAATCAGTGGTTCTGGCTCGGCTAGGGCTTTGTCGGCCTACTTTGACGCGCCAGACAACGGTACCCTGGTTGCATACGAAAAAAAACCGCCGATCAAAGAAGGTCCATTCGACCTCTACCCTGCTCGTATCAGTGAAAGCTATGCATTGCGAGCGACTATAGAAGGCCAAATGACAGTTGTCGCTCCAGACGGCAGTCGCTTGAAAATGGATTATGTCCGCCACGTCGAGGGGAAAAATGGCAATTGGACATGGGTAGGTCGCCTGCCTGGCGCACAGATCGGTGAGGAATCGATCGTGACTTTTGGCAAAAATGCGGTGTTCGGATCGCTCGGTAGCAGCGGAGGCAAAGTTTATCGGATATCTACAATCAACGGCCAACCATATGTGATGGCCGCGTCTCAGGTCCAATTGCAGGCAGCAACTCCGAGCAAACGTAGCGATGCACTTATGCCTCCGCGAGCTGCTGCAGGCACGTCGACTAACCGGGCTGGTGCGATTCCTTATTACACCAGTCTGGCCCAAGTCAACGCAGCAGCTGGCACAACATCGACCAACACGATTGACATCGTTCTTGGTTACACACCTGATTACAAAGCCTATCGAGGCGGAGAGTCGGTGATTGACACTGTTATGACAAATTTGGTTGAGATTGCTAATCAAGCCTTCGCTAATGCAAACGTGCAGGCGCGATATCGCTTGGTGGGAACCATAGAGGTTGCCTATACAAACAACAATGATAACAGTCAGGCGCTGGAAGAGGTTACCTGGGTTCGCGCCTCCAATGATGCGTTCCGTCCGATACGCCAAATACGTGAAAACTACGGTGCTGACCTTGTTGCGTTAGTTCGCCGTTATAATGATGTTAGCCAAAATAACTGTGGTGTAGCGTGGGTAAATGGGCAAACTGACTCGCGCTATGCCTATGCAGTCGTTTCTGAAGGCGTAGACGGAAACTACTACTGCCCGCCGACCACACTTGGGCACGAACTAGGGCATTTGCTTGGCTCATATCATCAGAGGGAAACTGGACAGGAGACCGGCTTTAACTATGGACATCGCAGCGACGTAGGCAGCTTTCATACCTTGATGGCTTACAGTATCAACGGCCAGCGCGAAGTCAATGTGTATTCGTCGCCCTTTATCCAAGGGTGCTATGGGCAGTCATGTGGCGTGATTGGCCAAGCCGATAATGCCACGGCGTTTGTGATGACCATCCCCAATATTGTTCAATTTCGCCCCACTGTGGTCCCGTTCGACGACTCAAGTTCTCCTGGCCAAATCGTCGGTCCGTCCGGAAAGTGCTTAGATGTGACAGGTGGCTGGACTGCCGATACGGCTCCCATTCAAGTCTGGGGCTGCAATGGACTGCGGCAGCAAAAATGGCATTGGCAGAGCCAGAGTCGCTCTCTTCGAAGCAATGGCACCGACAAGGTGCTGGATATCGAAGGAAGGAATTCCAACAATGCCGCACGGCTCCAGCTTTATCAGCTGAGTAGTTCTCCTAATCAACGCTGGAACTTCAGAACGTCGTCAATCATTGCTAGCGGAGGCAAGGTTCTTGACGTCGCCAATCGAGGCACTGGAAACGGGGCGCGTCTGCAGACTTGGGACAACCTCGGGGGCTCCAATCAAATTTGGAACTTCAATCCAACCACTGGAGCAATCCAGGTCTCCACTGGCAGGTGTCTGGATGTTGCAGGATCTGGGGTTACAAGCGGTACACCTGTGCAGATCTGGGACTGCTCAGGCAACAAGAACCAAAAGTGGTCGCTTGGAAAGAACGGCTCGATCATCGGCTACGGCGGCAACTGCTTGGAAGCAGCTGGAGATTTTGGTGCAAATGGCCGCTCGATCGTGATGGCTACTTGTAACGGCACTCAAGCACAGACATGGCGCATTCGTGGGCAAATTCGTAGTGACCTGAACAACAGGTGCCTGGACGATTCTGCTGGAGGTACCACCAATGGAGCGCGTGTACAGATGTGGGACTGTATTGGCAACGCCAATCAGACGTGGGAAGTCCAGCCGAGTTGACACGAGGGCAGAGAACGCCCAAATGGCAGCCCAGCTCTATTCTGTAGCCGTTCAAGCTGTCCTTGCCCTGCAGGTGGCAAGGACAGTATCCGTAAGCTTGATATGTTATTGAGCCTTCGTAATTTGATGCTAGGTGAAGCGTCTTCGTTTGTTTGAGTCACTCAGAAGTACAGGCAGGTGGTGAATGTGTCATTGCGAAGCGGATGGGCGCCAAGCCGACGAGTGATCGATGTGGCCGTTGATGGTATATCGGTGACGCCATTCTTCTGCCATGCGCCCAACCTCTTCGAGCATAATGAACACGAAGCGGTCCAGCACTCGAATAAGGAGGGTGCGGCTGTAGCGTTCGATCTAGATGTTCTGGTTGGGTTTACCAGGCTGGATGTGGATCAGGGGGACGCCGTGCTGCTGTGCCCACTGCCTGAGTGCTGCGCTGATGAAGTCCGGCCGTTGTCTAGGCGCACTCCCGTGGGGCACCACGCAACTCGATCAACTCGTCCAGTGCACGGATGATTCGTGCCGAGGGCAGGCTGGCGTCGATTTCAATCTTCATCGATCCGCTGTCGAGGTCATCGTTGATGTTGAAGCTTGGGAGGCGACTGCCAGCCCAAGGGGCGTCGGAGATGAAGTCTGCTGACCAGGTATGGTTCACCACTTGCGGAATCTCTAGTGCCGCGAGGATGCGCTAAGGTAGCCGTCGCTTTCCCGCTACATAGAAGGTTGAGTTTTAGCGCAGTGTAGAACCGCCAGGCACGGATCTTGCCCCAGCTCGCCGCTGCAATACCCAAAACGGGCCATCGTCGCGCTGGTGCAGACAATAGTAATGCCGTGCAGATCGGGACAGCTGCGACATCCGATTAGCTTGATGGGCACTGAGGCCGTGAGCGGTTTGCATGGCCAGACCAAATTGTGGTCGACGAGGTTGGCTCAATCTTCTCGCGACACGACGTCCTTTAGCGCGTGATGATCCAAGGCCAGCTTGGCATACATGCGCTTGATCCGGGCCAGCTCGGCTTCCACGCCCTTCAAGTGGCGCAACTGCCACACCTCCATGCCGGCGAGTTTGGACTTCCGGACGTAATTAGGTCGGCTCGCTGATCCATGTTTGCGACAGGTCTCGCCGACCTTTGCAACGGCCTCGACCTCTTCGAGGCTCCGAACCATCTGTTCTTCGATGAACGTGGACTTATTCACGCAGAGCTTCGTGGGTTGGAACTCTAGTTCCAAGTGGATTCAATTAACGAGGACGCTTTAACCCTACTGCCGGCAACCCGGCCAGTCTGTCGTTGGAATGCGGGCGATATACCTGCTGTGAGTACAGTTCGAGCGCCATGCTCATGTGCCGAGGCGCGGTAGCTGTAGAGGAAGTGAGTGATTAGTTAGCTATAGGCTCCAAGTGTTAGGTCCCAAACCAGGGGCTCCAATGCAGACGAGAGCAAGCTCCTCGGACGAGCGCGACGCTTTCCGGGGGGAGGAAATCGGCCACACGGACGTGCTGCTGGTGCACGGCATCTGGAACACCGCGCACTGGCTGCTGCCATTGGCGCGGCGGATGCGTGCCTACGGGCTGGCGCCTGCGCTGTTCGGTTACGCCAGCGTGCTCGGCGGCCCCGCGCATGCGGTGCCGCGTCTGATCGAACGCCTGCGCGCCAGCCGCGCGCAGCTGGTGATCTGTCATAGCCTGGGTGGGCTGATGGCCCTGCAGGCATTGCAGGATGCCCCCGACCTGCCGGTGCGTCGCGTGGTCTGCCTGGGCTCGCCGTTGTGCGGCAGCGCCGCCGCGCGCGGGCTGGCGCAACGTGGCGGGCTATGGGCGCTGGGCCGCAGCGCCGCGATCTTGCAACAGGGCTTTGTGCGCTGGGACGGCCAGGCCGAGATCGGTCAGGTGGCCGGCAACGTGGCACGTGGGATCGGCCGCTGGCTCGCCCCGCTCGACGGCGGCTCGGACGGCACCGTGGGGCTGGCCGAAACCCGCCTGCCCGGGCTGCGCGATCATTGCGTGGTGCAGGCAAGCCACAGCGGCCTGTTGCGCTCGCCCGAGGCCGCCGCACAGGCGCTGGCCTTTCTGCGCACCGGCCGCTTCCAGCGGTGAACATGCGCAGGCGGATGTCGCTGCCCCGGTGAGGGCGGGCAATCAGGTAAAATCCGCGCCCTGTCATTGAAGCCAGTCTGGAACCACCCATGGGTAGAGGTCCCTCGATCGAAGGCCGCAAGAACGCCTCCGACGCCAAGCGCGGCAAGATGTTTACCAAGATCATCCGCGAGATCAGCGTGGCGGCCCGCGCCGGCGGCGGCGACCCGTCCAATAATCCGCGTCTGCGGACGGCCATGGACAAGGGCCTGTCGTCGAACATGTCCAAGGACGTGATGGAGCGCGCCATCAAGAAGTCCACCGGCGAGCTGGAAGGGGTGGAATACGAAGAAGTGCGCTACGAGGGCTACGCGCCCGGCGGCGTGGCGGTGATCGTGGACTGCCTGACCGACAACCGCGTGCGCACCGTGGCCGACGTGCGCCATGCCTTCAGCAAATGCGGCGGCAACATGGGCACCGAGGGCTCGGTGGCCTTCATGTTCAAGCGCCTGGGCGTGCTGAGCTTCGCCGCCGGCATCGATGAGGACACCCTCACCGATGCCGCCATCGAAGCCGGCGCCGACGATGTGGTGGTGTACCCGGAAGACGGCGCCATCGATGTGCTGACCGCCCCGGACGCCTTCGCCCAGGTCAGGGACGCCCTGGTCGCTGCCGGGCTGGAACCGGCGCACGCCGAAATCACCTTCCGCGCCGACAACGACATCGCCGTGGACGGCGAGACCGCCGTGCAGGTCCGCAAGCTGCTGGACATGCTCGAAGACCTGGACGACGTACAGGACGTGTATTCGAACGTCGATCAAGCGGCGCTTGGCGCCTGAGGCGCCGGGAATCGGGAATGGAGAATCGGGAATCGAAACAGCAGCATCCTGCATCGCTCGGCAATGTCGAGCACGCCAGTAGGCCGCTTTACCCATTCCCGATTCCCGACTCCCAATTGCTGGCCGCTCAATGACCCGCATCCTGGGCATCGATCCCGGTTCGCAGCGCACCGGCATCGGCATCATCGATATCGACGAGGGCGGTCGCAGCCGGCATGTGCACCACGCGCCGCTGATGCTGCTGGGGGAGGGTGATTTCTCCCAACGGCTCAAGCGGCTGCTGCAGGGGCTGGGCGAGCTGATCGAGGCCTACCGGCCGGATGAGGTGGCGATCGAAAGGGTGTTCATGGGCAAGAGCGCCGCCTCCGCCCTCAAGCTCGGCCACGCGCGCGGCGCGGCGATCTGCGCGGTGGTCATGCGCGACTTGCCGGTGCACGAGTACGCTGCCACCGAAGTCAAGCTGGCGCTGGTCGGCAAGGGCGGCGCGGACAAGGTGCAGGTCCAGCACATGGTCGGCATCATGCTCAACCTGAAAGGCAAGCTGCAGCCCGACGCCGCCGACGCATTGGCGGTCGCCATCACTCACGCCCACGTGCGCGCCACCGCGCAACGCCTGGGCGTCAATACCCAACAGGCCTGGAGCCGCAAGAAATGATAATCGGGATTCGGGATTTGGGATTGGGGATTCGCAACCGCGAGTCCGCGCGCGCTGTGCCGCTTCGTCGGGCTGGGACCGTTGTTGACGGCAGCGAGGGTTCTTGCCAATCCCCAATCTCGAATCCCCAATCCCGGCACCACAACGGCGGTGCCCAATGATCGGCCGTCTGCGCGGGATCCTGGCCTACAAGCAGCCGCCGTGGCTGGTGATCGACGTGGGCGGGGTGGGGTATGAGCTGGAGGCGCCGATGAGCACCTTCTACGATCTGCCCGATGTCGGTCGCGACGTGATCCTGTTCACCCATTACGCGCAGAAGGAAGACAGCGTCGCGCTGTACGGTTTCCTGCGCGAAGGCGAGCGGCGGTTGTTCCGCGATGTGCAGAAGGTCACCGGTATCGGCGCCAAGATTGCGCTGGCGGTGTTGTCCGGGGTCAGCGTGGACGAGTTCGCCCGCCTGATCACCAGTGGCGACATCACCGCGCTGACGCGCATTCCCGGCATCGGCAAGAAGACCGCCGAGCGCATGGTGGTGGAACTGCGCGACCGCGCGGCCGATTTCAGCAGCGGCGCCCCGATCACCGGCCAGTTGGGGCCCGACGCCGTTTCCGAAGCCACCGTGGCCTTGCAACAGCTGGGCTACAAGCCGGCCGAGGCCGCCCGCATGGCGCGCGACGCCGGTGCAGAAGGCGACGAGGTCGCCACGGTCATCCGCAAGGCACTGCAAGCCGCGCTGCGCTGAGCGCGGCCACGAACCATCGCCTGGCCGCAAAGCGGGCGCGGCCGGCACTCGGCATCGACAGGGGCGGCCCGTACACTGCGCATCCTTGCCCGCGGCCAGCCCGTACCTTGGGTGTCTGTGACGTCAGTGCAGGCACCTTCGACAGGTGCTGGCTCCCTCATCATCTTCACGCTGTCTGGCGAAAACTGCCCACCTCATGTCCCACACCCCCAAATCAGCCGGCTCCAGCCACGCGCCCGCCAACAGCCAGACCGCCCTGGTCATCGGCGCGATCGGCGTCGTCTTCGGCGATATCGGTACCAGCCCGCTGTATACGCTTAAGGAAGCGTTTTCGCCGCACTACGGGCTGACCCCGGACCACGACACCGTGCTGGGCATCCTGTCGCTGGTGTTCTGGGCGCTGATGCTGGTGGTCACGCTCAAGTACGTCACCGTGATCATGCGCGCCGACAACGACGGCGAGGGCGGCATCATGGCGCTGACCGCGTTGGCGCAACGCACCCTGCCGGGCGGTTCGCGCTCGATGTACGTGGTCGGCATCCTCGGCATCTTCGGTGCCTCGCTGTTCTTTGGCGACGGCGTCATCACCCCGGCGATTTCGGTGCTGTCGGCGGTGGAGGGCCTGGAGGTGGCTGCGCCCAGGCTGGAGCCGTTCGTGGTGCCGATCACCTTGGTGGTGCTGGGCATGCTGTTCCTGGCGCAGCGCTTCGGTACCGAACGTGTCGGCAAGGCATTCGGGCCGATCACGCTGCTCTGGTTCTTCGCGTTGGGCGCGATCGGCGTCTACAACATGGCCCGCGCACCGGAAGTGCTGCATGCGCTGAATCCGTGGTGGGGCGTGCGCTTCTTCGCGCAACACAACTGGCATGCGGTGTTCGTGCTGGGCGCAGTGGTGCTGGCGGTGACCGGTGGCGAAGCGCTGTACGCGGACATGGGCCATTTCGGCGCCAAGGCGATCCGCCGCTCGTGGCAGTTCGTGGTCCTGCCGATGCTGACCTTGACCTACCTGGGGCAGGGCGCGCTGATGCTGCGCAACCCGGCCGCGGTCAGCAACCCGTTCTACGAGGCGGTGCCCGAGTGGGCGCTGTACCCCATGATCGTGCTCGCCACTGCAGCCACGGTGATCGCCTCGCAGGCGCTGATCACCGGCGCCTATTCGGTGGCCAGCCAGGCCATGCAGCTCGGCTACATCCCGCGCATGCACATTCGCCATACCTCGCACTCCACCATCGGCCAGATCTATGTGCCGGCGGTGAACTGGTGCCTGCTGGCGCTGGTGGCGGTGGCCGTGATCGGTTTCGGCGACTCGGCCTCGTTGGCCACCGCGTACGGCGTTTCGGTGACCGGCACCATGCTGATCACCACCGTGTTGATGATCATCTACGCGCGTGCCAACCCGCGCGTGCCGGCGCCGCTGCTGTGGTTGTTCGCGCTGGTGTTCCTGGCCGTGGACTGCGCGTTCTTCTACGCCAACATCATCAAGTTCCTGGACGGCGCCTGGTTCCCGTTGTTGCTGGGTCTGATCCTGTTCACCCTGATGCGTACCTGGCGCCGCGGCCGCAAGCTGCTGCACGACGAGATCCGCAAGGACGGTATCAAGCTGGACACCTTCCTGCCCGGGTTGATGCTGGCGCCGCCGGTGCGCGTGCCCGGCACGGCCGTGTTCCTGACCGCCGACCCGATGGTGGTGCCGCACGCGCTGATGCATAACCTCAAGCACAACAAGGTGCTGCACGAGCGCAACGTGTTCCTGACCGTGGAAACCCTGCAGGTGCCGTACGCGGCCGCCGGGAAACGGCTCAAGATCGACGCGATCGGCGACGAGTTCTACCGCGTGCATGTGCGCTTCGGTTTCATGGAGACCCCGGACGTGCCGCTGGCGCTGATGCGCTCCTGCGATCAGGGCGGGATCTATTTCGATCCGATGGACACCACCTATTTCGCCAGCCGCGAAACCATCGTGGCCAGCGCCAATCGCGGCATGCCGATCTGGCGCGACAAGCTGTTCGCCCTGATGCATCGCAATGCCGCCCCGGCCACCGGATTCTTCCGCATCCCCGGTAACCGCCTGGTGGAGTTGGGCGCGCAAGTGGAGATCTGAGCGTGGCCGCGCTCAAGTGGATGGTCTACGGGCGCTCACCGAGCCTGGACACCTTCTGGGATGACGCACTCAACCTCGGGCGCGTGCCGGCCACCGAGGCCGCGATCGCGGCGGCGCAAGCGCGGCTCGGTGTCCGCCTGCCGGCCTGGCTGCGTGAGTTGTACGCACGCTACGACGGCGGCGCGGTGCAGATGGCGCGTGGTCAGTCCCTGGAGGAGCCGGACAACTGGCTCAAGGCCGAATGGCTGTTCCCGCGCGCGCGCCTGCTCGGCAGTGCGGAGCTGTTTTCCTTTGCGCAAGTGCGTGCCCGCGAGGAGTACCGCGACGACGCGTTTGCCGGGCTTGCTGCCGGTGGCGATGATCGCCATCTGATCGTCATCGCGGCCGATGACCGTTCGCCGAGCCGGGCGCTGTGCCTGGACTACTCCGCATTCGGTGCCGAGCCCACACTGGTCTACGTCGATGCAGGCGACAAGCGCCGGTTGGCGGTGTTCGCCAACGTGGAGGACCTGCTGGCGCAGTTGGTCGATGTCCACTATTGGTCCCCCGCGTTGCAGGCCAAGCACGACGCAGATGTGGTGCAGTGGCAGCCGCAGCCGCCGGCATTGACCACGTTCTGGAGCGGCGCCGATGGGCGGAACGACGGCGGAGCCGCAGCGGACGCCGATGCCTTCGCTGAGGCCGAAGCACGCCTGGGCGTGCGCCTGCCGGCATTGTTCAAGCGTCTCTACAGTGTCCAGGACGGGGGCGATACCGGCTGGTGCTGGGTGCCGCGTACCCGTTTTCCGTCCGATCACTACGTGGATTGGGAATGCGTGCTGGTTGATCGCGATCTATCGCCGCTGGCGCAGATCCGCAGCGTGCTGGATTTTGCCGATGCCTTCGAAGACCGGAGTGACTTCCGCGCTGCGGCCTGCCTGCACGCCGGCCTGGATCAGGTTCTGGTGCTGTCTTGCCATAACGTCGATAGCCTGCTGTGCCTGGACTACCGCGCGCGCGGCCCGCAATGCGAGCCGGAGGTCGTCTATTTCGAAAACTGGGAAGGGCTGGTGCCGACCTGGCGCGCCGCGCGCTTCGATGCCTTCTTCGCAGTGCTGCGCCAGGCCGAGCTTGATGTCTAGATGTTGGGCCATCCGCGCGCGGCATGAGAAGATGGCCGGATGACTGAGCAGCGCATCATCGCCAGCAGCTCCACCCGCGAAGACGACGCCGCCGATGCGAGCATTCGTCCCAAGCGCCTGGCCGATTATCTCGGTCAGCAGCCGGTGCGCGAGCAGATGGAGATCTACATCCAGGCGGCCAAGGCGCGTGGCGAGGCGATGGATCATGTGCTGATCTTCGGGCCGCCCGGGCTCGGCAAGACCACGCTGAGTCACGTCATCGCCAACGAGCTGGGCGTGAGCCTGCGCGTGACCTCTGGCCCGGTGATCGAAAAGGCCGGCGATCTGGCGGCGTTGCTCACCAACCTGCAGCCGCACGATGTGTTGTTCATCGACGAAATCCATCGCCTCTCGCCGGTGGTGGAAGAAGTGCTGTATCCGGCGATGGAAGATTTCCAGATCGACATCATGATCGGCGACGGCCCGGCCGCGCGCTCGATCAAGATCGACCTGCCGCCGTTCACCCTGATCGGTGCCACCACCCGTGCCGGCCTGCTCACCGCGCCCTTGCGCGACCGCTTCGGCATCGTGCAGCGGCTGGAATTCTATTCCCCGCAGGAATTGACCCGCATCGTGATTCGCTCGGCGGCCATCCTGGGCATCGACTGCACGCCCGAAGGCGCGGCGGAAATCGCACGCCGCGCGCGCGGCACCCCGCGTATCGGCAACCGGCTGCTGCGTCGCGTGCGCGACTACGCCCAGGTCAAGGCGGCCGGGCATATCGATCTGCCGGTGGCGCAGGCGGCCATGCAGATGCTGAAAGTGGATCCGGAAGGCTTTGACGAGCTCGACCGTCGCATGTTGCGCACCATCGTCGAACACTTCGATGGCGGCCCGGTCGGCGTGGAATCGCTGGCCGCCTCGTTGTCGGAGGAGCGCGGCACGCTGGAAGACGTCATCGAGCCGTATCTGATCCAGCAGGGCTTTCTGATCCGCACGGCGCGCGGCCGCATGGTCACGCCCAAGGCCTATCTGCATCTGGGCCTGAAGGTGCCGCGCGAGCGCACCCCGGGCATCGGCGAACCGGGAGATCTGTTTTGACGACGCTCTGCTGGTCGCCAACCTGGGTCGTCACGACCGAAATTCCGTGCCCATGACCATCGAATCCCCATTCTCCAATCCCCAATCCCTGCCGGTATTCAGTTGGCCGACACGCGTCTACTGGGAAGATACCGACGCCGGCGGGGTGGTCTACCACGCGCGCTACGTGGCCTTCATGGAACGCGCGCGCACGGAGTGGATGCGTGCGCTCGGCTACGGGCAGGAGCGTATGCGCCAGGAGCACGACCTGGTGTTTGCGGTCCGCGCGATGCAACTGGATTTCCTCAAGCCGGCCCGGCTCGACGACGCGCTGTCAGTGTCGGCGGTATTGCTGCGATGCAGACGGGCCAGCCTGCTGTTCGCGCAATCGGTCCGTCGCGAAGGCGAAGTGCTGCTGACCGCCGAGGTGCGTATTGCCGCGCTCGGTACCAGCGACTTCCGTCCGCGTGGCATGGACGATGCGCTGTATGACGTGTTGAAAGCTCTAGAAACCCCAGAATCCGATTACTGAGGAACGAACGGATGTCGATTGCATTGCTCCTGGCCCTGCAGGACACGGTAGTGGAAGCACTGCCGCAGGACGTCGCCGCTGCTGCGGCGCAGACCGCCAGCGTGGCGCACAACAGCAGCATCAACTATGTAGACCTGATCCTGCGCGCCAGTATCCCGGTCAAGATCATCGTGCTGCTGCTGCTGATCGGCTCGTTCATCAGCTGGGTGATCATTTTCCGCAAGGCGCGTGCGTTCAAGCTGGCCAATCGCGAGGCCGACGAGTTCGAGAACCGTTTCTGGTCCGGTGCGGACCTGGCCAAGCTGTACGCCTCGGCCACCGACCGCAACCGCACCGTGGGCGGTCTGGAATCGATGTTCGAAAGCGGCTTCCGCGAGTTCTCGCGTCTACGCGACCGCCGCCGTCTGGATGCGCGCGTGCAGCTGGAAGGCGCGCAGCGTGCCATGCGCACCGCGTTCACGCGCGAAGTCGACCAGCTCGAGCGCAACCTCGAACTGCTGGCCAACATCGGCTCCACTGCGCCGTACGTCGGCCTGGTCGGCACCGTGTTCGGCATCATGGTGACCATGCACGACATGGTCAGCAGCGGCGAGCAGGCCGGTATCGCCGCGGTGGCGCCGGGTATCTCCGAAGCGTTGTTCGCCACCGCCATCGGTCTGTTCGTGGCGATTCCGGCCGTGTGGGCCTACAACCGCTTCACCACCCGCGTGGAACGGCTGTCGGTGCGCTATGAGACCTTCGCCGACGAGTTCAGCTCCATCCTGCAGCGCCAGGCCGGCGCGGACGAGTGATGCGCGCTGCCGGCATGCCCCCGCATGGCGTGACGCGGGAAGTGTCCGGCAGGGCCAGCCGCGTCGGTGCGCAGTGCCACGTGCAGGTGTCCCTTTTCGGGGCACCGTGCAAGCGCACTGCCAGCCGGCGCCGAGGACTAATTAGGAACGTTTCGCGATGATCTCCGGTATTTCCCGTCGTAAGAAGCGCAAGCTCAAATCCGACATCAACGTCGTGCCGTATATCGACGTGATGCTGGTGCTGCTGATCATCTTCATGGTCACCGCACCGTTGCTGACCCTGAGTACCGACGTCAGCCTGCCCAGCTCGCGCGCCAAGGCGCTGGAAAGCAAGCAGGACCCGGTGGTGGTGGTGGTCGCTGCCGATGGCAAATTGGCGCTGCAGCTGCCCAAGGGCAAGCCGCAGGCGATGGACGTGGCTGCTCTGCAGGCACAGCTGGCTGCCATCGTGGCGCAGGACAAGGACGCACGTGTGGTGGTGGCCGGCGATCGCGCCGCGCCGTACCAGAAGATCATGGATGCCATCGACGTGCTCAAGCAGGCCAAGGTCGAGAAAGTGGGCCTGATTTCCGACTCCGGCGGCACCGCAGGCAGCGATGCACGCTGACGCACTCCCCACGCAGACGGCGCGCGATGACGGCTGGTTTCGACCGGTCGTCCTGGCATTGGTCGTGCACGTCCTGGTCGCGCTGGTGTTTATCGCCGGCTGGCTGTGGTCGCCCGAACGCTCGGTGGAGCCGGCGGCCGGCGACCCCAGCATGGAGGCCTCGCTGGACGTGTCGGCTGCCGAGGCGCGGGTTGCGCGCCAGGCACTGAAGGCCACGCCGGTCGAAACGCCGCCCCCGCCTGCGCCGTTGCCCGAACCCGCGCCGGAAGACAGCGTGCCACCGCCGCAGCCGATCCCCGAGCCGCGCCCGCAGGATGCGCCCACGCCGCAGCAGGCGCAGGCACAGGAGCGCATAGCCCAGCCCGACAAGGTCGACCAGGAGCGCGTGGATGCACTGGCCATTTCCGCCGAAAAGGCCAAGCAGGAACAGGAAGCCAAGCGTCGCCAGGAGCAGATCGACCTGACCGAGCGGAAACGCCAGGAAGAGGCCGAGCAGAAATTGCGCCTTGCCAAGCAGCAGGAAGAGGCCGACGCCAAGAAGAAACAGGCGGCCGCACAGCAGGCGGCGGAAGAAGCCGAACGCCAGAAGAAGATCGCCGACATCCGTCGTCAGCGCGCGCAAGCCGATAAGGAGATGGCGCTGGCCGAACAGAAGTTGCGCCAGGTCGCCGCCGCACGTGCGCAGCAGGCCTCCGCGGCCGCGGCGACCAGCGCGCAGCCGACCGCAGGGCAGGGCGGTACCAGTACCGACCTGTCGGCCAAATACGCCGCGGCGATTCAGCAGAAAGTGTTGGCGCAGTGGGTGCGTCCGCCGTCGGTGCCGCCAGGCCAGAAATGCACCATCAACATCCGCCAGTTGCCGGGCGGCAGCGTGATGGAGGCCAAGGTGGCGCCGGGCTGCCCCTACGACGAGGCTGGCCAGCGTTCGATCGAAGCGGCCGTGTTGAGCGCCCAGCCATTGCCTTACCGCGGGTTCGAGTCGGTGTTCCAGCGCAACCTGACCTTTGTGTTCACTGCGCAGGATCAGTAATCGTTGTCGGGCTGCGGCGGCCACTGGCGCCGCAGCCTGGTGCCACCCCGCGTGATCGCCTATGGGGCTGTCCATGTCGCTACACCATCGCTCGCTCCGTTTTCACGTCAACTCATTCACGATTGCGAGTATGTTCACTCGTTGATTGCTATCCCTTGCACACTTTTCCTGCCCGATCCGAGCCGTCCATGAAAAAACCGCTGCGTTGGCTAGCCGCCTTGACCGCCCTGTTGTTGCCGCTGAGCGCGCTCGCGCAGCAGCAAGGTCTCACCATCGATATCGTCGGCGGTAGCGCGTCTGCCACGCCGATCGCCGTCATTCCGATGCCGTATCAGGGCTCGGGCACCGCGCCGCAGACCGACGTGTCCGCCGTGGTCGGCGCCGACCTGGATCGTTCCGGGCAGTTCCGCACGTTGCCGGCCGCGCAGATCGTCGAAAAGCCGACCCGTGGCACCGAGGTGCAGTTCCAGACCTGGCGCACCCTCAAGCAGAACTACATCGTGGTCGGCCGCGTCATGGACGCCGGCGAAGGCGCATACCGGGTCGAATACGAGTTGTTCGACGTGGCCAAGGGCGAGCGCATGCTGGGCCTGGCGATGACGGCGCGTGCCAACGCAATGCGCGATGTTTCGCACCAGATGGCCGATGCCATCTACGAGAAAATCACAGGCGTGCGCGGTGCCTTCTGGACCCGCATTGCCTACGTGACCGCCAGCGGCAAGGGCGGCGCCATGCGTTATGCGCTGATGGTGGCCGACTCGGACGGCTACAACCCGCAGACCATCGTGCGTTCGGCCGAGCCGCTGCTGTCGCCCAACTGGAGCCCGGACGGCAAGAAGCTGGCGTATGTGAGCTTCGAGCGCGGCAACTCGTCGATCTACCTGCAAGACATCGCCACCGGTGCACGCGAACTGGTGTCCAGCTTCCGTGGCATCAACGGCGCGCCGTCGTTCTCGCCGGACGGACGTCGCCTGGCGCTGGCGCTGTCGCGCAGCGGTAACCCGGAAATCTACGTGATGGATCTGGGGAGCAAGCAGCTCACCCAGCTCACTAACCACTTCGGCATCGACACCGAGCCGACCTGGGCGCCGGATGGCGGCAGCATCTACTTCACCTCCGATCGCGGCGGTCGTCCGCAGATCTACCAGGTGGCAGCCAGCGGCGGCAGCGCCAACCGCGTGACCTTCCAGGGCAACTACAACGCCACCGCCAGCGTGTCGTTCGACGGCAAGAAGATTGCCGTGGCTCAGGGCAGCGGCAACACCTACCGCATCGCGATGATGGACCGCAGCCTGGGTTCGCCCAGCTGGAGCACGCTGTCGCCGGGGTCGCTGGACGAATCGCCGAGCTTTGCGCCTAACGCCAGTATGGTGTTGTACGCCGCACGCGAAGGCGGCCGTGGCGTGCTGTACGCGGTCTCCTCCGACGCTCGGGTCCGCCAGCGCCTGGTGCTGGCCGACGGCGATGTGAGAGAACCCGCATGGGGGCCTTACCGAACCGCGCATTAATGTTAATATTTCGCTGCGTTAAACCACTCATTGGCCCAGAGCCTCCATAGGTACCCCATGAACAAGTCCACCCGCGTCTTGCTTGTCTCCCTGCTGTCCGTTGCTGTGCTGGCTGGTTGCTCGAAGAAGGTGAAGGAAACTCCGCCTCCTGCGACCGATACCACCGCTGGTTCCTCGGTTCCCACCGGCCCGTCCACCTCTGGCCTGTACGGCCCGGGCGACCTGGATACCGATGCCTGCCTGCGTCAGCGCGTTGTTTACTTCGATCTGGATCAGGACTCCCTGAAGCCGGAATTCCAGGCCATCATGGCTTGCCACGCCAAGTACCTGCGTGACCGTCCTTCCTCGCGCATCACCCTGCAGGGCAATGCGGACGAGCGTGGTTCGCGTGAGTACAACATGGGTCTGGGCGAGCGTCGCGGCAATGCCGTGTCGTCCTCGCTGCAGGCTGCCGGCGGCTCGGCCAGCCAGCTGACCGTCGTCAGCTACGGCGAAGAGCGTCCGGTCTGCACCGAGTCGAACGAGTCCTGCTGGTCGCAGAACCGCCGCGTCGAAATCGTGTACACGGCTCAGTAAGAAGCGATGCGCTTTCGAGTGACATCCCTGTTCGTCGCGGCGGCCCTCGTGGTCGCCGCGCCGGCATACGCCCAGCGAGCCAGTCTCGCTGATCGTGTGGCCGTGCTCGAGCAGCAGCAGGCCAATAGTCAGGCCAACAACGATCTCCTCAATCAGCTGCAGCAGGCGCGTTCGGACCTGCAGGCATTGCGGTCGACCGTCGAACAGCTGCAGCACGACAATGAGCAACTCAAGCAGCAGTCCAAGGACCAATATCTGGACCTGGATGGACGCTTGAACCGGTTGGAAGGCGCAGGTGGCGCAACACCGCCATTGCCCCCAGCGACCGGCAGCGTGACCCCGGCCCCGGCACCTGCCGCGCGGCCCGCAGCGGCGGCAACTTCCGAGAAGCCGCCAACCGTCCATGGCGACCCAGGCACCCTGGCCGTCAGCAACGACGAACGTACGGCCTACAACGTGGCCTTCGATGCATTGAAGAACGGCAAGTACGACGATGCGTCGCAGCTGTTCCTGAGCTTTCTGGAGCTCTATCCCAACGGCGTGTATACCCCCAATGCCTTGTATTGGCTGGGCGAGAGCTATTACGCCACCCGTAATTTCCAGCTTGCCGAGGCGCAGTTCCGTGATCTCGTCAGCCGCTATCCCACGCATGACAAGGCCGCCGGCGGCTTGTTGAAGCTTGGCCTGTCGCAGTACGGCGAAGGCAAGAACAACGAGGCCCAGCAGACCTTGCAGCAGGTTGCTTCGCAGTACCCCGGCTCCGACGCGGCACGCGTTGCGCAGGAGCGCCTGCAGTCCATCCGTCTCGGCCAGCAACTGCGCTGAGCCTCGCGTTCGTGCCTGCCGGCACGGCGCATACTTTGCCCATGAATGCCGCCGCCGTCCCCAGCGAGATCGTCCAGTCGCCATTGCCGCGATTGAAGATCACCGAAATCTTTTTGTCCTTGCAAGGCGAGGCCGAAGCAGCTGGCTGGCCTACGGTATTCGTGCGCCTGACCGGCTGCCCGTTGCGCTGCCTGTACTGCGACACCGCCTACGCGTTCCATGGCGGGCAGTGGCATGACATTGACGCAATCGTTGCCGAAGTCGCCAGTCACGGCGTGCGCCATGTCTGCGTGACCGGCGGCGAGCCGTTGGCGCAGAAGCGTTGCCTGGTTCTGCTGGAGAAGCTCTGCGACGCCGGTTACGACGTCTCGTTGGAGACCTCCGGTGCGCTGGACGTGTCTGCCGTCGATCCGCGCGTCTCGCGCGTGGTCGACATCAAGACGCCCGCATCCGGCGAGGAGGCGCGCAATCGCTGGGAAAACCTGCCGCTGCTGACCGCGCGCGACCAGATCAAGTTCGTGATCTGCAGCCGCGCCGACTACGAATGGTCGCGCGAGATCGTCGCCGCGCATGCACTGGATCGCCGCTGCACGGTGTGGTTTTCGCCCAGCAAAAGCGAGGTGAGCCCGCGGCAATTGGCCGACTGGATCGTGGCAGACCGCTTGCCGGTGCGCTTCCAGATGCAGCTGCACAAGCTGCTGTGGAACGACGAGCCTGGGCGGTGAGGATCAGGCGCGTAGCGCAGTGCATCAGGCGACTGCCTTGCGCTGGCAAAAAGTCCGGACGGTGTTTTGATTTGCTCAGGTAGCCGGCGATCCCGCAACGTGGCAAAGACCTGTAAGCCGCTATGCGGTGATGCGTTAGCGTAACGGCGCACCGGTGTCCGCGCGCTCGTACGGGCGAGCGAATACTGCGCAATTGCGGAGCGGATGCCTTCTGCGGAGCGATGAAGTTCGCTGAAAGCCTTGCTGGAGATGGTGGGCCGTGATGGATTCGAACCATCGACCAAAAGATTAAAAGTCTTCTGCTCTACCGACTGAGCTAACGGCCCACTGACCCCGACATTGCGTCGGGGTGCGCATTCTACCCTACGCAAGCGTCAAGACAAAATGGCGTAGTGCGTGGGGTCGGGAACGCCGGCATCGGCAAAGCCGGCCGCGCGCAGGCGGCAGGCGTCGCAGTGGCCGCAGGCGCGTCCATCGGCATCGGCGCGGTAGCAGGAGACGGTGAGGCCGAAGTCCACACCCAGGCGCACCCCTTCACGGACGATGTCGGCCTTGCTGAGGAACTGCAGCGGTGCGTGCACGCGCAGCCCTGCACCTTCCACGCCTGCCTTGGTGGCCAAGTTGGCCAGCACCTCGAAAGCGCGCACGAACTCGGGACGGCAATCGGGGTAGCCGGAGTAGTCCACCGCATTGACGCCACAGAACAGGTCGTTGGCGCCGACGACCTCGGCCCAACCGAGCGCCAGCGACAGCATGATGGTGTTGCGCGCGGGCACGTAGGTGACGGGGATGCCGTCGCCGCCAGCGTCGGGGACGTCGATGTCGTCGGTCAATGCCGAGCCGCCGATGCTGCGCAGGTCCACGTCGACCACCTTGTGTGCAACGACGCCCTGCGCGGCAGCGACGCGCGCTGCGGCGTCCAGTTCGGACGTATGGCGTTGGCCATAGCGCACGCTCAGCGCGTAGACGGCAAAGCCCTGCTCCTGCGCGAGTGCGATGACGGCGGCGGAATCCATGCCACCGGACAACAGAACAACGGCTTTTTTCATGGCGAATCGGCGATCACTGCGGAATAAGCCCGAAGGCTATCAGGGACGATGGCGCAGGGCGACCGGGAACCGGTCTTCGATCGGCTTCGGTTGGCGCGGGATTGGCCGGTGCAGGCACGAAACAGTGGAATGCGCTTGCGGCGTTGGTCGATTGCAACCGCTTTGTCTGGCGACGGCGCGCGTTTTTGTTGAGCTGGATTTGACGTCAAATACGCATGATCAGGCGTTCACGTAAGTCCATTTATCGTTCGCTTCAATTTTGGAACCATGACGCAATGGCCGAGCATCAGGAAGACGCAGCGAAATCGCGCATTTACGAGGCCCTGCTACAGGCAACACCGGATCTTTTGTATGTGTTCGATATCCAGCATCGCTTCGTCTACGCCAATCAGGCGTTGTTGACGATGTGGGGCATGCGCTGGGAAGACGCCTGCGGCAAAACCTGCCTGGAACTGGGCTACGAGCCCTGGCATGCGGCCATGCACGATGAAGAGATCGAACAGGTGATCGCAACAGGCCAGCCGGTGCGCGGCGAAGTGCCATTCCCGCATACGACCAAGGGCCTGCGCATCTACGACTACATTTTTACCCCGGTGTTCGGACCCGACGGCAAAGTCGAGGCGATCGCCGGCGCCACGCGCGACATCACCGAACACAAGCAGCATGAGCAGCATCTGCAGCTGTTGATCAACGAGCTCAACCACCGGGTCAAGAACTCGTTGGTGATGGTGCAATCGTTGGCGCGGCAGTCGTTCACCAACGCCGGTGGCCTGGCCGACGCACAGGAAAAGCTCGACGCGCGTTTGCTGGCGCTGTCGCGGGCACACGACACGCTGACGCGCGAAAACTGGGTCAGCGCCGACATCCTGGAACTGACCCGCGACGCTGCCGCGCTGTATGAGTCGCACGACAGCCAGCGCTTCACGTTGCAGGGTGATTCCTGTCGGCTTGATCCGCGGCGGGCATTGGCGCTGTCGATGGCGCTGCATGAGCTGTGCACCAACGCGCTCAAGCACGGCGCCTTATCCTTGCCAGCTGGCAATGTGCTGGTTTCTTGGGAGCGCAGCACGCGTGGCGAGCAGGAGCTGCTTGAATTGATCTGGCGGGAAACCGGCGGGCCGCCCGTGCAGCCACCCACGCGCAAGGGGTTCGGCACGCGTCTTCTGGAGCGTGGCTTGAAGCACGACCTCAAGGGCGACGTTGAGCTGTCCTTCGATCCGGCTGGCGTGCGCTTCCGCGTTTCCATCCCGTTGCCGCCCGAGCATGCCGAGGCACGGCCATGACCATGCGCGTGCTCCTGGTCGAAGACGAATCGTTGGTGGCGATGCTCTTGGAGGATTGCCTGGCGGAACTGGGCTACGAGGTGGTGGCAACCGTGGCCGACGTGGACGCCGCGTTGCAAGCGGTGCAGGCAGGCAACCTCGACCTGGCACTGCTGGACATCAATCTTGGCGGCACCTTGTCGTTTCCCATTGCGGAAGAACTGGATGCGCGCGGTGTTCCGTATATCTTCGTGACCGGCTATGCGCAGGGCGGGATTCCCGAAAAGTACCGGCACCGGCACGGCCTGCAGAAACCCTTCCATTTTCGTGATCTAAAACATGCGCTATCGCTGCTGCAGCAGCGCAGCGCCGAGTGATCAGCGCGGGTCTTGTTGCAGTTGAACGACATGGGGGCGGGGAGAAGTTCGATATCGCCGACTGCCGCAATACTCCGACGTGCATGGCACCGCGGCATTCAACCGGTGCGGACAGTGATTGGAATCGGCACTTGGGCGTGCCTGCGCAGCGATTACCCGGCTAGCGTGGCAGGTGTAGCCAATGTGGCGATGGG
This sequence comes from Xanthomonas euvesicatoria, assembly GCF_013112235.1. NCBI lineage: Bacteria > Pseudomonadati > Pseudomonadota > Gammaproteobacteria > Lysobacterales > Lysobacteraceae > Xanthomonas > Xanthomonas euvesicatoria. The sequence continues at coordinate 4,640,006 of NZ_JABFFS010000001.1, read as the reverse complement.
TGCCGGAATTCGCAGCGTATGCAGATGCATGGCAGCCCGGCGACGGGCAGGTGGTGAGAACGATGGCCGTGGTGTCTATCTGCTGCCACGCAAGCTGGTGGCAGCGGCCTCGCGCAGTGCCTGGTTGAGTTGCTGCAACACGTTCGAGCGCACAGCGGCGTACTGCCAGTACAGCGGAACATCGAGCCAGCGGGTGGGGTCGACGATGACGACCTGCTTGTTGCGCACCGCAGGCAGCACCATCGCTTCGGGCGCCAGGCACCAGCCCAGCCCGCGTGCAGCGGCTTCGACAAAACCGGTGGAGGTGGGCAGGTAATGCGTGGGCGGGCTCAGCCGGCTACGCGTGACCCGCCTGACGAAACGCGCCTGCAAGGTGTCCTTGCGATTGAACACCAGCATCGGCGCCTTTCCCAGCGCGTCGGCAGTGAAGCCGTCCTGGAAATGCGCAGCGACGAACGCCGCCGATGCGATCGCGTGGTAACGCATCACGCCCAACGCCTGGACATTGCAACCCTGCAGTGGCGCGCGCTCGGAGGTGACCGCGCCCAGCACGCTGCCAGCGCGCAGCAACTCCAGGGTGTGGTCCTGGTCGTCCATCTGCACATCGAACAAGAAGCCGTGCGCCTGGTGGAGCGAAGACAGCGCCTGCAGGAACCAGGTCTGCAACGAGTCGTCATTGACCGCGATGGCGAGGGTACGTGGGTGCCCGGCGATGCCATCGCCAGGCAGGAAGTCGGCAATCGCTTCGGCTTCGAGGACCTGCATGGGCTTGAGCCGGCGCAGCAGCCGTTCGCCGGCCGGCGTGGGCCGGCAAGGCGCCGTGCGCATGACCAGTACCTGCCCGAGTCGGTCTTCGAGCGCCTTGATGCGTTGCGAGATTGCCGAGGGCGTCAGTGCAAGACGCTGCGCGGCGGCGTCGAAGCTGCCTTCGTCCAGCACGGCTGCGAAGGCGGCCAATTGCGGATGCAGAAGATCCATGCGTTCACCTGCATTAGAAATGCTAATCAGCATACAGATTATTTAGTTTTCCTAATTCGATGTAAGGGCACACGATGCGCGCCTGCCTCGGAGACACCACCATGATCGTTCAAGCAACAGTGGCCGGTTTTCTTGCCGGTGCCGGTCTCATCGTCGCGATCGGCGCGCAGAATGCGTTCGTGCTGCGGCAAGGGCTCAAGCGCCAGCACGTGGGATTGGTGGTGGCGATCTGTGCACTTGGCGATATCGCGCTGATCCTGCTCGGCGTTGCTGGAATCGGCGCGTTGGCGCAGCAATACGCGGGCCTGCTGCAGCTGTTGCGCTACGCAGGCGCCGCATTCCTGGCGGTGTATGGGTGGATGGCCGCCTGCCGGGCCTGGCGCGGAGATGGCGCAATGTCGCCGGCAGAACACGGCGAAGACCGCTGGCAACGCGCCATGCTCACCTGCCTGGGGTTTACCTTCCTCAACCCGCACGTCTATCTCGATACGATGCTCTTGCTCGGCAGCCTGGCCACGCATTACCCCGGCGCGTTGCGCTGGGCATTTGCACTGGGTGCGTGTATCGCCAGCGTGAGCTGGTTCTCTGGCCTGGGCTATGGGGCCCGCTTGTTGCAGCCGGTGTTCCGGCATCCGCGTGCGTGGCGGATACTGGATGGACTGATCGCGGTCTTCATGCTGCTGCTGTGTGTGCTGTTGCTGCTACCCGAGCACGCGGCGCTGCGCTAATCGCTCTGGCTGGACGGTGTGATGCAGTATCGCGCATGACTTGCGACGCATCAGAGCTGGGTATCCCGATCCATCGTGATCTGTTGCCGTACACCGCCAGGCCAGGGCCACCGGATCGTCGCTGACGCTGCGATTGCGCGCCACTTCGCGGTGTTTGGGCCGTTTCATCGGCAGCGAACAGGCGGCATTGCCGTGGATGGTGCCCCTGGGATGTGGACGGCGCCGTTGCAACATCCAGGCGCGCCTCCCAGGGCGCGCTTGGGACGAGGTCAGTGGCGTGTTGCGATTGCCGCCGGCAACCGCTTCGGTGCGCTCACGCCAGCTGCGCCTCTGCAGGGCAGCCAGCGGGCCACGCCACTCAGGCGTGGCGTACCTTGTCCAACAGATACGCGACTGGTGCGGTAGCACGCGTGTCTGCGCGGCGTGCGTGCCGTGCATCGATCTTGAAGATGGCGACCGCGTCGGTGAGGTGCACGGCTTGTTCTTCCATGGAGCGGGCCGCGGCAGTGGCTTCTTCCACCAACGCCGCATTCTGTTGCGTGGTCTCGTCCATGTGCGTGATGGTGTGGTTGACCTGTTCGATGCCGGCAGATTGCTCCTGCGAGGCCGCCGAAATTTCGCCCATGATGTCGGTGACGCGCTGGACGCTGGCCACGACTTCGCCCATGGTCTTGCCGGCGCTGTGCACCAGTGCCGAGCCTTCTGCCACGCGTTGGACGGAATCGTCGATCAGGTCCTTGATCTCCTTTGCTGCGCCGGAGGAGCGTTGCGCCAGCGTGCGTACTTCCGAGGCGACAACCGCAAAACCACGGCCCTGCTCACCTGCCCGGGCAGCTTCCACGGCGGCGTTCAGCGCCAGGATGTTGGTCTGGAAGGCAATGCCGTCGATGACGGAGATGATGTCGGCGATCTTCTTGGACGAGGCTTCGATACCACTCATCGTGTCCACGACCTTGCCGACCACATTGCCCCCCTCCGAGGCCACGCGTGCGGCGCCGATCGCCAGTTGATTGGCCTGGCGCGCACTCTCGGCATTCTGCTTGACGGTGGAGGTCAGCTCTTCCATCGAAGCGGCGGTCTCTTCCAGGTTGGCCGCCTGCTGCTCGGTCCGCTGGGACAGATCCTGATTGCCCGCGGCGATCTCGCTGGCCGCCGCGTTGATCGACACGGCCGATTGCTGGATGTTGCCGACGATCTGCGCCAGCTGGCTCGCCGTTGCGTTGGCGTCATCGCGCATCTGTGCGAACACGCCGCGGAAGTCGCCGCTCATGCGTGCGGTGAGGTCGCCCGCTGCGATCGACTGCAGCAGTGCCGACAGCGATTGCAGATTTCCGTCCGCGGTGGACATCAATTGGTTCAGGCTCTCCACCATGATGCGGAAATCGAACTGGAAGCGTTCGACATCGCCACGGGCGCTGAAGTCGCCATTGGCAGCCGCCTGTGCAAGGTGCCTGATTTGGTGATTCATCGCCGACAGGTTGAGCTTGACCTGCGACATGGTGTTGCTGAAGGCGGCTTTTTCGCCCGGCAGGGGCTGCATGTCTTCGGAGAGTTCGCCGATGGCATAGCGCCCCATGATGCGCGCCAGATCGTTTTGCACGGCCACGTGCGAGGCCACCAACGCGTTGGTGTCGTTGGCCATGCGGCCGTAGTCGCCCGGGAACACGGTTGCGTCGATGCGGAAGCTGATCTGGCCGTTGTCGTGATGCTTGGCCATGTCGGTCTGCGCCGCGATGAGGTTGCGCAGCTGCAGTTGCATCTTGTCCATGGCCTGCAACAGGCGACCGGTTTCATCCGTTGCGGTGGTGTGCACATCGTTGCGCAGATTGCCTGCGGCGATGGCTTCGGCAGTGCGCGTGGCCTGGCTCAACGGCGTGGTGAGGCTGCGCGTGATCAACCATGCGAGCAGCGCACTGATCACCAGCGCAGCGATACCGCCGCTGGCCAGGATGATCTTGCCGTTGTGCATCGATGCAACCGCTGCCGCGTATGCGTCTTTGCTGAGGCGGCGCTCTAAGGCCGCATTTGCAGCAATTGCGGCTTGTTGCTCGTCCATCGCCGCAGCGGCAGCGCCTTGCAACAAGGCCTGCGCTTGCTGATTCTGGTCGCGCATGCCGTAGTCGAGAATCTGGTTGTTGAACTTGACCGAGACGTCGCGCTTTTCCTGCACCAGTGCGAGCGCGTTTTTCTCGAGTTCGCTGCTTGGCATCGCAGCCAAGGCATCGTGGGCTTGCTTGTAGCGCGCACGACTCTTTTCGATGATGTGCAGCGCGCGCCGGTTGGCCGCATCGCCGGACACCATCACCACGTCGCGCAAGCCGATCGCCACGTTGGTGTTGGCGTCGAGCATTTCGGAGGACAGCCGGATCCTTTCCATGTTGTTGTTGACGATGGTGTCCAGCTCATAACGCGCATTGGACATGGTGATCAGGCCGGTCGCCACCAGCAGGCCCGACAGCAGAATTAAGATGCCGAAGGCCATTCCGAGGCGACGGCCGACATTGAGGCGTTGCAGAAAGTCATTCATGACCGCTTCCAGGTAGTACAGCTGAGCAGCTCGGTGGATGCGGGGTGCATCGACTCAAGCGTCTTGCCCAGCTAGCGGCCGGATTTGAGGGAGCTAAAGACCGTCGATCGAAAATACTTACCGCTGATTCATTACAGATCGGAAGTTTCCTGACAGCAGTTTCCCGCGTCCTGACACGGGCGCCCCAGGGCGCGAATTCAGATGTTTCTGGCCGGATCGAAGCGTGCCAGGAATGCAGCGATTTTCCGACGTTTTGCCGACATGTGCGCTGACCGACAGACGCGTATGACCGGCCGCCGGATTGCATGCAGAGCCCAGTGCTGCATCGAACGCTGGGCAACGATCTGCCGCGAGCCCGTGGGCGGATAGGTCGTGCGAGCTACTTCATTGGAGGTGCGCCACGCCGTATGCCGAGCGGATTGCCGCGCCGCAGCATGCATGCCAGTAAGCACCGCGTGCTGCAGCGTGAGCCATCGCGTGCGCAGCGGCCCAACGCGATGGCGATCACTCTTTGCTCAGGCTTCCAGCGCAGCGACTACGTCTGCGTGCAGTTGCTTGGCGCCACTCTCGCTGTTGAAGCGCGCAAAGACTTCTTCGCCGGAGATCAGCCCGACCCGAACCGAGTGGCAATACGACCCGAAGCTTTCGCCAGCATTGAATGGGTCGCTGATGACAGAGATATGGTTGAGGCGGACCCGGGCGGTGCCGAACTGGATAAACATCTGCGATCTCCTGTGTGAGCTTCGAGTTTCCCACGTTGTCGTGCGGTGCAGAAGCGTTTGCCGGTGCCTGCGTGCACACGGCGTTTGCCGTTGCGTTGGTGGCGGGCAATGCGCAACTTGCGCAGGCGCACCGTCCAATGCATTGGGCAACGCTCCATCGCTGCCGTGCAACGACTCACGCGGGCGAGCAGCCAGCACGTACACTGCCGTCCCTGATGCTGAGCTCGCCCGATGTCCGATCCGATCCGTCTCGATAAATGTGTAGCTGCCGCGTTCGGCTGCTCGCGTGGCGAGGCCCAGCAGTACATCGAGGGTGGGTGGGTCAGCGTGGACGGAGTGGTGGTCGAAGAACCGCAGACGCTGGCTACCGCGGCGCAGGTCACCCTGGCCGAAAATGCGGTACTGGCGCCTGCCGAGCCCGCCACCTTGTTGCTGCACAAGCCGGCAGGCATCTGCGTCGATGCCGCGCTGGCGCTGGCCACGCCGGCAACGCGCAGCGCACTGGATCAGGCGGACGTACGTGTGCTCAAACGGCACTTCCTACGCTTGCACGCACCGCTGCCGCTGGAAGACGCCGCAAGCGGCCTGCTGATCCTGAGCCAGGATGGCCGCGTGCTGCGCCGGTTGAGCGCTGACGCCAGCGCGATCGAGCAGGAATTTCTGGTCGAAGTGCGCGGTGAATTGCGCCCTTACGGCATGGCGCGGCTGGCGCATGGCTTGGTCTATCAGCAGCGCAGTCTGTCGCCTTGCAAGGTGAGCTGGCAAAACGAAGACCGCCTGCGGTTTGCGATCAAGCACGTGCAGCCGGGCCAATTGCGCTACATGTGCGGCGAAGTGGGCCTGGAGGTCGTGAGCATTCGCCGCCTGCGCGTGGGCCGGGTGTCGCTGGGCAAGCTGGCGATCGGCGAATGGCGCTACCTGCCGGCAGGTGAGCGGTTCTGACTGCAGCACGGAGTATGCGGCTGCAGCCGCTGGAATCACGTCGCGCTGTGTGCAAGCGTGCTCAGTCACGGCCAGCAGCGCATGCAGCGATTATTTCTTGTTGCGCTTTTTCTTGGCACGCGTGACCAGAAACAGCACAACGGCAATCACACCGATGACCAGGATGATGAAGGCCGGAGATAAAAACGAATTGTCGCCCATGCGGAACTCCTGACAGTCTTGCGCAGCACAGCGCTGCGATGACGTTAGCCTAGCGAGCGGCCTGCTTGATCGCGTGAAATGCATGGCGTGCCGCAGAAGCGGGCGCATGGTTCCGCCGCATCGATGATCAGCGCATCAACGTAAGTGGCGCGGAAGCCGGCGTTGCCTTGCATCGATCCATGCAGCAATCAATCAGCCACCTGTACGTGTGGGAGCGTGCCTGTGCAGCGTGATTCGGGAAAGGATGGCCCGGTACATGAGCGGGTAGCCAAGCAGGCGCTTGCGCAATGATGCGCTCACATCGGCATACCGCGCGGATTGAGTGCCAGGGGAGGATGCGCGATCGCAACGACGGTAGAGCTGCGGTCAATCGCAGGACGTGGCAGGTCTTCCAGGCATCGAACCTGGCGACAATTCTTTGGTGATAAGCGACTGCACGGACGAACGCACGCGCAGATCGCAGGGAAGGCGCGGCCATTCTGTCGCGCCTTTTCATCCGTGTCCCGGCAGGGGCGTGCTCTGCGCCCCGCGAGTTGAGCGGCCCAACAGGCCTCGCGTCCGGTAGCTGCAGTTTAAATGCGACATCTATCACGTAAATCGGGAGCGAGCCGACACGCTGTCGGGGCGTACCCGACAGCCGTCGTGACGATCTGCGCATGACCGTGGGCTTGTGCCCACAGCCCACCTCACCGCATTACTGAAACGTAGAGGTGCAGCGGAAGCCGGAACAATCGATCTGCACCGTATTGCCGCTGCTGCAGACTGCGCTGAAGCGCGTGGCGCTGGTGGCCTGCACGGTGCCGCATTGCAGGCCATTGCTGATGCCCTGGGCGCGACTTGCCGCCGACGCGGTCGACATGGCCGGGCTTGCAGGCCCAGCGTCGCCCCCGGCACCGGCACCGGCACCGGCAGGCGCTGCCGCAACGCCTGCCTGCTCGGCGGCTGCCGGTTCGCTCGCCAATGGCAGGGTGACCGCCGACCCGTGCGCGGAGTTGCCTGAACTGGGATTGCCTGCAACCACCACACCGTGCGCGTTCTCGCCCTGCAACGGTTGGCCCCGGTCTTCATGATGGCGGTCGAAGCTCAGCGTCTGCCCGAACACCAACTGGATCCAGCTCGGGTAGGTATAGCCGGTGCCCTTGCTGTGATCGACGATGGCGCCAATCGCCCCGCCGATCAGAATGTTGCCCCAAATGCCCATGTTGGCGCGCGAGATGGAACGGCCGGCGGCATCACGTTGGCCGGGCAGCACACAGGTCACCTCCAGATCGCGCGCGGAACGATGCACTTGTGCGGTCTGGCCGGACTTCACCGTGACGCGGCCCTTGTCGTTGCTGATGGCGCAGTCGGCGCCGGAAACCAGTTGCCCATCGGCCGTCTTGGTGTCGATGCGAATTGGCTGGGTCGCGTCGTTCATGACCGTGGCGCAACCGCTTAGCGCAACCATGGCAATGGCTGCGGTCACTAGATGTCTCATGTTTTCCCCTGGCGTAAGACACGGTGCGGCCAGCCGGGCGTTGCGCCGCGTCTGTGGTACTGCCGTGTTGTGGTCGATCCCCATTGCCGCCGCATCGCGCGAGGGCTGGCATTTAATACCGGGATTGTGGGCGGCCGTCCAGTCGCGGCCGCTCGTGTTATGCGACCGGGGTGGCCAGCACGCGGTGCTTGGCCATCACGCTGCGGATCGCACTCAGCAGTTGCTCAGGGGTATAGGGCTTTTCCAGAAAGGCCACGCCGTCGGGCAGGATCTCTTCCACGTATTCGACCGCCAAGCCCGAAGTCAGCAGCACCGGCAGGTTGTACGGCGCATGTGCAGTCTTGAGCGCCAGATCCACACCGGTCAGGCCGCCGGGGAAATGGATATCGGAAAACAGCACGTCCACCCGCGGGTCGCTTTCGATCAAGGCCAAGGCTTCTTCGACCGAGCCGGCGCTACGGCAGGTGAACCCATAGCTCTCCAGCACAAGGCAGCTGAGCTGTCGGGTTCCGTCGCCGTCTTCGACAACGAAGACAACCGGCCGTTCCTTGTTCTGTGGCATGAGCTGGTCTCGTAAGGCAGGCCACATTCTCAGCGATGCGGCAGTGAACCCTCTGTCAACGCACACCTCGCCGTATGGTTACCAGCCGAACGGGCCCGGACCATAGCCACCGGGTGCATAACGCGGGCCAAAAATGGAGCCCTCACCACGTCCGACGCTGATGCTGACGCCAATCTGGTGCGCCTTCCCGTCGTCGTCGTAATAGGTCTTGCAGGAATTCAAATTCACCGCCTGCCAGTTGCTGTTGCCGCCGCGGCTGGAGTAGCCCAGGCCGGTTTCGACAGCACCATGCAGCTTGCCCTGGCATTGCTCGGCGCGCTCGGCAGCGATGGAAGCGGCACTTGGCCGGGCCAGCGCCGGCTTGGGGCCGCTCTTGTCGCCGTAGAAGGTGCCCGGCGGGTCGTTGCTGTATTCCGGGTCGGAGCGGAGCTGCACCGGGGCTTGCGGAATGCTCAGGTCCAGCGAACGTGCGCTCGCCGTTTCGGGATTGCCGTCGCTGGCTTGGGCCAACGCACTTCCAGCGGCGACGCTGCCGGTGGCAAACAGAGTGACCAGGACAAGCAGGCTGCGTTTCATCGGTTGGACTCTACGAAGAGGGGCTGGCAGCGCGTGCCGGCTCGCTTTGTGAAATTAGCAACGGCTGATTGAATGCGCGCTGTCGATCCTGCGGATTTTTGTGCCGTCTGCGGTGTTGTGTTGACACATGCTGCTGCATCAGCCCTGTTCGCGCACGATCTCGATCAATTGCGCGCCATAACGCGCCAGCTTGCCGCCGCCGATGCCGCCCACCCGCGACAGCGCATCGATGCTGGTTGGCCGTTGTTCGGCGATGTTGCGCAAGGTGCTGTCGTGGAAGATCACGAAAGCCGGCACGTTCTGTTCCTTGGCCAGATCCGCGCGCAGGCCACGCAAGGCGTTGAACAGCGCCAGATCCTGCGGCTGCACCGGCAGGCCGGTGCGCTGCGCGCTGCGCTCGCGCCCTGCAGCCGGGTTTTCGCGGCGCATCATGACCTGGCGCTCGCCCTTGAGCACCTGGCGGCTGGCATCGGTGAGGCGCAGGCCGCCATGACCTTCGCTATCCACCTCCAGCAGGCTGGCGGCCACCAGCTGGCGAAATACGCCGCGCCAGGTGCGTTCGTCCAGGTCGCGGCCGATGCCGTAGGTGCTCAGCTGGTCCTGGCCCAGCTGTTTGATACGTTCGTTTTCGCTACCGCGCAGGATGTCGATCAGATGGCCCACGCCAAAGCGCTGCCCGCTGCGATACACGCAACTGAGCGCCTTCTGCGAGGCCACCGTGGCGTCCCAGGCGGCGGCCGGGGTCAGGCAGTTGTCGCAGTTGCCGCAGGGTTTGGGATAGGTCTCGCCGAAGCCGGCCAGCAGCACCTGGCGGCGGCATTGCATGGATTCGCAATAGCCCAGCAGGTGGTCGAGCTTGGCGCGCTCCAGACGCTTGCGCTCTTCGGCGGCTTCGCCTTGCTCGATCATCTGCTTGAGCAGCACCACATCGCCCAGGCCGTAACACAGCCAGGCTTCGGCGGGGTCGCCGTCGCGGCCGGCGCGTCCGGTTTCCTGGTAGTAGCCCTCCAGCGATTTGGGCAGATCCACGTGCGCCACAAAGCGCACGTCCGGCTTGTCGATGCCCATGCCGAAAGCGATCGTGGCGGCCATGATGATGCCGTCCTCGCGCAGGAAGCGGCGCTGGTTTTCTGCGCGCACCTCTGCCGGCAGGCCAGCGTGATAGGGCAGTGCATTGAAGCCTTGCGCGCACAGTTGCTGCGCGGTTTCTTCCACCTTGCGCCGCGACATCGCATACACGATGCCGGCCGAGCCACGATGACGGGCCAGGAATTCCTGCAGCTGTTTGCGCGCGTTGTCCTTCTGCACCACCGTATAGCGGATGTTGGGGCGGTCGAAGGAACTGACGAAGTGGCGCGCGTCCACCAGATCCAGGCGCTCTGCGATTTCGCGCTGGGTCGGCGGGTCGGCGGTGGCCGTCAGCGCCATGCGCGGAATATGCGGCCAGCGCTCGTGCAGCACGGTGAGCTGGCGGTATTCCGGGCGGAAATCGTGGCCCCATTGCGAGACGCAATGGGCTTCGTCGATGGCGAACAGCGCAATGCGGCTACGTTCCAGCAACGAGAGGAAGCGCTGGGTCAGCAAGCGCTCGGGCGCAACGTAGAGCAGATCCAGGTCGCCGGACAACAGGGCGCGCTCCACGCGCTGGGCGTTTTCTGCATCCAGGGTGGAATTGAGGAACTCGGCGCGTACGCCGAGCTGGCGCAGGGCCTCGACCTGATCCTGCATCAGCGCGATCAGCGGCGAGACCACGATGCCGATGCCGTCGCGTAGCAGCGCCGGCACCTGGTAGCACAGCGACTTGCCGCCACCGGTGGGCATCAGGACCAGGACATCGTTGCCGGCAGCGACGTGTTCGACAATGGCCTGCTGCGGGCCGCGGAAGTCGTCGTAGCCGAAGACGCGGCTGAGCAGTTCGTGAGCGGGGGAAGACATCGACCTAGGATACCGCGCGGGTCAAGCCCTGGCCGGATGGCATGGGAGCAGCTGCGCGCAATGGCAGATCGGAGATTGCCGCGATGTGCTTTATGTCGGCGCGCAGGGGACGCACTGAAGCCTTATGCGGTTGGGATGACGTGGGCTTCGCACCGTACCCTCACCCCAACCCCTCTCCCGGCGGGAGAGGGGCTCAAACCCGAAGGGGCGAAGCCCAGAGGGTTTACTGCAGCAGCGAGCGCAGCATCCAGGCGTACTTTTCGTGGGTCTGCAGACGCTGGGTCAGCAGGTCCACGGTCGGGTCGTCGCCGGCGTCGTCGGCGGTGCCCAGCACCTTGCGTGCGGTGCGGCAGACTGCTTCGTTGCCGCTGACCAGCTGACGCACCATTTCACGCCAGTCGGCGCTGTCGCTCAGGCCCGGCTCTTCCGGGATCGAGGTCAACGCGACGAATTCGCGGTACGAGCCCGGCGCGTTGTAGCCAAGGGCGCGGATGCGCTCGGCCACCTCGTCCAGCGCCGCCCACTGCTCGGTGTACTGGGTTTCGAACATGGTGTGCAGCGAGTTGAACATCGACCCGGTGACGTTCCAGTGGAAGTTGTGGGTCTTCAGATACAAGGTGAAGGCGTCAGCCATGTAGCGGGCCAGACCGTCGGAGATCTGCTTGCGATCGCTGTCCTTGATCCCGATATCGATATGCGGTGCCGACGCAGCAGCGACCGGCAGGGCATCACTGACAACGACGGGCTTATTGGCGTTTTTTTTCTTGGACATGGGATGGTCCTTGCAGGGTGGATGTCTTGGGGAACTGATATGGCGTCACAATAGACAGGCTAAAGGATCAAACGTCATTCAATTTTTCACATTTTTCCATCAATGAGCGCTATCGACTCCACCCTTGCCGACACCTTGCGTGAGCGCCGCCGTGCCGTGGATGGTGCGATGAGCCGCGACCGTGGCCGCTTGCTGGGCCTATGGTCGCGCTGGCAGGGCAAGCCGGGCAACCCGCAGGTGCGCGATGCGTTCGAGCAGGCGCTGGCGGCATCGCAGGCGCAACGCCAGGCGCGGGCCGAGCAGCAGCCGGCCATCACGCTGGACGACCAGTTGCCGATCGCACGCGAGGCCGAGCGCATCATCGCGCTGATCCGCGACCATCAGGTGGTGGTCATCGCCGGCGAAACCGGCTCGGGCAAGACCACCCAGCTGCCCAAGCTGTGCCTGGCGGCCGGACGCGGAGCCGCCGGGATGATCGGCTGCACCCAACCACGCCGGATCGCCGCGCGTGCAGTGGCCGCGCGCGTGGCCGACGAGCTGAAGACGCCATTGGGCACGACGGTGGGCTTCCAGGTGCGCTTCACCGATCGCGTCAGCGATCAGTCGCGCATCAAGTTCATGACCGACGGCATCCTGCTGGCGGAAATCGCCAGCGATCGTTGGCTGTCGTCCTACGACACCATCATCGTGGACGAGGCGCACGAGCGCAGCCTCAACATCGATTTCCTGCTCGGCTATCTCAAGCAGTTGCTGCGCAAGCGCTCCGACCTCAAGTTGATCGTCACCTCGGCCACCATCGATACCGAGCGCTTTGCACGGCACTTCGACGATGCGCCGGTGATCAGCGTGGAAGGCCGCACCTTTCCGGTCGAGGTGCGTTATCGCCCGCTGGAAGGCGATACGGGCGACAGCGACGATGGCGAACACGGCAGCGGCCGCGACGGCGAGCGCAGTGTCAACGATGCGATCGTGGCGGCCATCGACGAAATCACCCGCATCGACCCGCGCGGCGATGTGCTGATGTTCCTGCCGGGCGAGCGCGAGATTCGCGATGCGCACCAGTCGCTGGAACGGCGCAAATACCGCGAAACCGAAGTGGTGCCGCTGTACGCGCGGCTGTCGGCGGCCGATCAGGACCGTGTGTTCAACCCGGGCCCGCGCCGGCGCCTGGTACTGGCCACCAACGTGGCCGAGACCTCGCTGACGGTGCCGCGCATCCGCTATGTGGTGGATCCGGGGCTTGCCCGCGTCAAGCGCTACAGCCCGCGCCAGAAGCTGGACCGGCTGCATATCGAGCCGATCTCGCAGGCCAGCGCCAACCAGCGCATGGGCCGTTGCGGGCGCATTGCAGAGGGTATCTGCTACCGGCTGTATGCCGAAGCGGACTTTGCCGCGCGTCCGGCGTTCACCGATCCGGAAATCCGACGTTCCTCGTTGTCCGGGGTGATCTTGCGCATGCTGCAGTTGGGGCTGGGCAGGATCGAAGACTTCCCGTTCCTGGAGGCACCCGACGAACGCGCGGTGGCCGATGGCTGGCAACAGCTGCTGGAGCTGGGCGCCATCGATGTGCAGCGGCGTCTGACCGCCACCGGGCGCCAGATGGCGCGCCTGCCAGTGGACGTCAAGCTGGCGCGCATGCTGGTGGCCGCGCAGCAACATGGGTGCCTGCGCGAGATGATCATCATCGCCGCATTCCTGGGCATCCAGGATCCGCGCGAGCGCCCGCCGGAAGCGCGCGAGGCCGCCGATAACGCGCATGCGCTGTTTGCCGACGCGCGCTCTGAATTCGTCGGCATCCTGCGCTTATGGGATGCGTACCGGCAGGTGCATGAAGATCTCACCCAATCCAAGCTGCGCGACTGGTGCAACCGGCATTTCCTCGGTTTCCTGCGCATGCGCGAGTGGCGCGAGCTGCACCGGCAGCTGCGGTTGCTGTGCGAAGAACTGGGTTGGAGCGAAGAGCCGGCCAATGTGATGCTGGCGCCGTTGCTGGCCGGTGCCAGCGCGCCCGCCCGCGAGGACGGCCACAACGTCAACCGGCCCACGCGTGGCCAACTGCACCGTGCTGCGCGGCTGGCGCGCGAAGGCAAGCCGGATCCGAATGCAGCACCTGCGCAACCTGCACCTGCAGCGACGAACAAGCAGGCCGAGGCTGCCGAAACCTCGGCGCGAACCACCGAGCGCGAGCGTGCGGCGGCGTATCAGGCGCTGCATCGCGCGCTGCTGGCGGGCCTGCCGACGCAGATCGGTCATCGCACCGAAAAAGGCGATTATCTGGCCGCGCGGCAACGCCGCTTCGTGCCGTTTCCGGGTTCCGCATTGGCGCGCAAACCGCCGCCGTGGATTCTGGCGGCCACGCTGCTGGACACGCAGAAAGTGTGGGGCATGACCAATGCCGCGATCGAGCCGGATTGGGCGATTGCCGAGCTGCCGCATCTGCTGGCGCGCAAGCATTTCGATGCGCACTGGTCGCGTGCGCAGGGGCAGGTGGTCGCTTCGGAACAGATCAGCCTGTTCGGGCTGGTGCTGGCGCCGAAAAAGCCCGTGCATTTCGGCAAGATCGATCCGGCCGCAGCGCATGACCTGTTCGTGCGCCAAGGCCTGGTGACGGGCGAAATCAATACGCGGGCCGCATTCGTGGCCGACAATCTCAAGGTGCTCGAGCAGGCGCGCGAAGAAGAGGCCAAGCTGCGTCGTGCCGGTATCGTTGCCGACGAAGGCTGGCAGGCGCGCTGGTATCTGGATCGCATTCCGGCCGAGCTGCATTCGGCCAGCGGTCTGGATGCGTGGTGGAAGAGCTTGCCGCCGGACAAGCGCCGCAGCCTGCATTGGTCGTTGAACGATCTGCTGCCGGGCGAAGGCAGCGAAGCCGATCGCTTTCCGAAATATTTCCCAATCGGCGATGCGCGCTTGCCGTTGCATTACCGCTTCGAGCCGGGGGCCATCGACGACGGCGTGACGCTGGAGGTGCCGTTGCACCTGCTCAATGCGCTGGATCCGGCGCGCCTGTCGTGGCTGGCGCCGGGCTTCGTCGCCGACAAGGCGTCTGCGTTGATTCGTAGCCTGCCCAAGGCGCAACGCCGCAACTATGTGCCGGCACCGGATTTCGGACGTGCGTTTTACGAGGCATTTAGCATTGCCTCGGCCGACGATATCCGCGGCGAACTGGCGCGCTTTCTGACCAAGGCCACCGGGACGCAGGTGACGGCACTGGATTTCGATGAGCAGGCGCTGGACACGCATTTGCTGATGAACCTGCGCCTGCGCGATGACGACGGCAGGGTGCTGGCCGAGTCGCGCGATCTGGACGGGCTGCGTGCGCGCTTCGGCGAGCGCGCGGGGCAGGCATTCGCCGCACGGGCCGGGCGCGCGCTGGCCGCCGAGGGCCTGCGCGACTTTCCGAGTGCGCCGATTCCCGAACAGGTGGCCGGCGAGGCCGGCGTGCCGGCATACCCGGCGCTGGTGGATCAGGGCGACAATGCGGCGCTGCGTATCTTTGCAGACCGCAACGACGCTGCGCGGGCGCATCCGCGCGGCGTGCGGCGCTTGCTGGAAATCGCATTGGCCGACAAGATCAAGCAGGTGCGCAAGCAACTGCCGGTGTCGCCCAAGACCGGTCTGCTGTATGCGGCGATCGAATCGCAGGAACGCCTGCGTGGCGATCTGGTCGATGCGGCGCTCAATGCCGTGCTGGCCGATGGCCTGGGCGCCATTCGCGACCCCGGCGCGTTTGCGCAGCGCCGCGACGATGCGGGCAAGCGGCTGTTCGGCGAAGCGATGGAGCGTTTGAAGTTGGCCGAAAGCATCCTGGGCGCCGTGGCCGAACTCAAGCCACTGCTGGAGGCGCCGTTGATGGGCTGGGCACGCGGCAACCTGGACGACATGGAGCAGCAACTGCGCGCGCTGGTGCATGCAGGCTTCCTGCGCGACACGCCGGCCGATGCATTGGCCAATTATCCGCGCTACCTCAGGGCGATGATCCTGCGTACCGAGCGCGCAAAGCGCGATCCTGCGCGCGACCAGGCGCGCATGCTCGAGCTCAAACCGTTCGTGGATGCAGTCGAAGCCGCCGCTGCGCACGGTTTGCAAGACCGCCAAGAGTGGCAGGCGCTGCGTTGGGATCTGGAAGAACTGCGCGTGTCGGTCTTTGCGCAGGAGCTGGGTGCCAAATCCGGCGTTTCGGCGAAGAAACTGTCGCAACGGGTCGCTGCACTGCGCAGTTGAGCCTTCGGTCGGGCATGTATCCGAACAAAGCCGCGTGCGTCTTTATAAGGCACGCGGCGTGCGCCTCCGATGCTGAGAACGGCCCGTATATCGTCGCGAGCAGTCGGCAGATCGGCGCAGACGGTGCGCTCGAAGCCGGGGCGTACAAGTGGTACGCCCGGCTACGAGCACCGACCGCGCCCGCCTGGCGGTGAGCGCAGTCGTTGCTAGCTGCGCTAGAACTTCAGGTGCAGGCTGGCCATGTAGCGGCGTCCGCTCTTGTAGCGTCCGGCCAGGTGGTCCCTGTCGCCCAGATACTGCAGGTATTGCTCGTCCAGCAGGTTCTGCGCATCGACCTGCAGCGACCAGTTCGGGCTGAAGGCATAGCCGATACTGGCGCCGAGTTCGGCGTAATCGTCCACGCTTGCCGGTGCCGCACCGGCCACATAACCGCCGGCCAGATAGCTGTCGCGCCAGTTGTAGGTCAGCCGGGCATTGAGTGGGCCTTTTTCATAGTAGGGGCTGAAGGCGAGGCTGTTGCGCGATTGGTAGGGCAGGGCATCGCCGGTGTTGTTTTCGCCGGCGGCATAGGTGTAGTTGGCGGTCAGGCCGAAGCCGCTGTCGCCGAACGGTTGCTGGAAGGAGATGTTGAAGCCCTTGACCTTGCCATCGCCGGCGTTGCGCGGCCGCTGGATGCTGTAGTCGCAATAGCCATCGGCGGTACAGCCGTTGCTGCCGAGCAATTGCGCCCAGCTCTGCGGCGCAGTGTCGCGCAGTGCGTTGTACTGGCGCTCCACGCTGGCGCTGGTGTCGATGTAGTTGTCGATCTTCTTGTAGAACACCGACCACGCCACCACCGCTTGCTGCGCGAAATAATATTCGGCAGAGAGATTGAAGTTCCAGGATTCATACGGCGACAGGTCTGCATTGCCGCCGCTGCCGGTCAAGGTGGTGTCGTTGAGGAAGGTGTTGTTGACCATCTGGTTGTACGGTGCCCAGGCGAGGACCTTGGCCGCAGCGAAGCGGAATACCCAGTCGTCGCTGGTGTCGTACGACAGCGTCAGCGAAGGCAGCAGAAAGTCTTCCTTGCGGGTGCGGGTCTGCCACAGGCTGCCGGCGTCGGCGAGGGAGGGCGTGCCGCTGTAGACGAAGCCACTGCCTTCGGTCTTGGAATCCACGTAGCGCACGCCGAGATTGCCGCGCAGACCGCCGCCGGAAAAATTCAGCTGCGCGTAGGCCGCATTGTTGGTCTGCTCCAGCGCCCAGCTGTTGTTGAGGTAGCTGGCCGGATCCGGCGCGCTGTAATCGACCGGGCTGTTGCGGATCCAGTTCAGCACGTTGTTGCGACCTGCCTGTATATGTCGGCCGTGATCGGGATAGAACCCCTGCAGATCGGTGAGCCCGATCGTGCCCACGTCGGCCAGGGTGCCGGGGGTGACACCACCATAGACATTGAGCTCGAAGCGCTCGTCATGCTTGCCGTGGCGCACGCCCAACAGCAGTTGATTGAACACGCCATCGAACTGCAGATTGAAATCCAGCTGGCCGTAGGTGTCTTTGCTTTCGGTAGAGAAGATGCCGTTGTTGCCGAACCAGCCGCCGGCCGAACCCCAGTTGGCGGGATTACGTGCCGCTGCGGAATCGTCGAAGCGGATGCCGCGGCGGGTGTCCCAGCTGAAGCCGCCGTTGTAGAACGGCTCGATGAAGTATTGCGAGAGATCGTTGTTCTCGGACTTGCTCTGGCCCACCTGTCCGTTCAAGCCCCAACCCTCGCCGCGGAAGGCGCCGCGCAGGTCCAGTCCTTTGGTGGTCACCTCCGATTCGCGCACGTTGTTGTCGTAGATCACCGTGCCGCCGAGCGGGATCGCATTGGCGCTGGAGTGGCCACTGGTGACCACGCCGTTACGGACGCCGCCAAGTTGGTCCACCGCCGCCACGGTGCCGGCATTCCAGGTCAAAAAGCTGTACATCGACTGGTTGTAGTTGTCGAAGTTCTCATTGATGTACAGGCCGCTCAGATTGAACTCCAGCGCCTCGCTGGGCTTGAGTTGCAGGTTGACCACGGCGCTGTCGCGCTCGCGATCCTGCTGGAACCAGGCCGCGTTGATCGAGTTGGGTACATCCGCATCGGCAGGCACGCCGCCTGCGGCATTGGCGAAAGTGCTGGCCGGTGCGTAGCCGAACACTTCCATGCCGCGGCGGTCGACGCGTTCTTCGTAGTGCTGCGCCGACACCGCAATGCCGAAGGTCTGCGCCGCGTTCTTCCAGCTGTAGAGCAGTGCCGCGTTGGGTTTGCCCTGGCTGGCCTGGTCGCTGTAGCTATAGCCGATGGACGCAGCCACTTCGTTGGCCTTCAGATCCAGCGGCTGCCGCGTGTGCATTAGCACCGTGCCGCCCAGGCTGCCTTCGGTCAGGCGCGCTTCGGAGGATTTGAGAATTTCCGCACGGCCCAGGATCTGCGGGGCCAGCAGGGTGTAATCGAACCCGCGGCTGGGCTGTTCGCCATAAAGCCAGATCGCCTGCGCAACCGGATGCCCGTCCAGGAACGACAGATTGAGGCTGGGGTCGGTGCCGTCGATACTCACGCGCTCGCCTTGTCCGAAGCGCCGGTCCAGGGTGACGCCGGGAATCTGCGAGAGCGCTTCGGCCACGTTGGTGCTTGGGAATTTACCGATGTCTTCGGCGGTGATCGCCTCGGAGATGCCGGTGTTGTTGCGTTTGGTATCGAGCGATTTTTCCAGGCTGGCGCGGATGCCGACCACCTGGACGGCATCCAGGTCGGTGGCTTGCGTGCCAGCGCCGTCCTGGGCTTGCGCAGCGAATGCCAGCGATAGTGCAATGGCGCTGGACAGCAGGGTGGTGCTGTATTTCATGATGTCTCTCCTCATCACGCACAGGGATGGACGGCGGGCTGCCGCTCGCCGGATGCGGGGTCTTGCAGACGCGCGCTCGGGGTGGAACGCGTGGTAGATCGCTTACGACAGCTCGGTGTGGTGTTGCAGATACCAGTTGGCCGCGCCGAGCACGCCCAGTTGCCCGTGCTCGACCAATTTGACCGGGATGCGTTCGAGCACCGCGCGCATGTTTCCCTTGTCCAGGAAGCGCTCGGCGAATGTGCTGCCAGCCAGGAACTGGCCGATCGTCGGCAGGAAGCCCCCGGCCAGATAGATGCCACCGGCAGCGCCGTAGGCCAGTGCCATGTCGCCGACCGCGCTCCCCAGCAGGCCGCAAAAAATTTGCAGGCACTCGCGCGCAAGCGCATCGTTTTCGTGCAGCGCTGCGTGCGTCACGGCGGCGGGCAGGCGATGGAGCGGCGTTGCGCCATGCAGCTCGCACACCGCGTGGTAGAGATGCAGTAAGCCCGGGCCGGAAAGCACGTGCTCGAGCGGCAGATAGTGCCGGCCACGCAACAGGCGTTGCAGCAAGGCGTATTCGTGCGGGTGGGTGCTGGCCAGCGCGACCTGGCCGGCTTCGGTAGCCAGCACGATTGCGCGTGGCTTGGCATCGATCCACAGTGCTGCACCCAGACCGGTGCCGGGGCCGACCACCAGAATCGGACCGTTGGCGCGCGCATGGCGCGGCGTGGGCCCGCTCAGCTGCAGCACGGCGCGTTGTTCCATCTGCGGCGCTGCGTAGGCCACCGCCTCGAAATCGTTGACCAGGTGCACGTTGCGCACCGCCAGTGCGGTACCGATGCGGCTGGGCGAAATCGTCCAGGGCAGGTTGTTGCTGATGAAGCTGCCATCGTCCAGCGCTACGCCGGCACTGGCGATGACCACCGCATCGACGCGGCGCCGCTGTTGCAGGAAGTCCTCGAGGATGGCCTGGAGACTGGCGTGTTCGGCGCAGCGATAGGTGCGGTAATGCGAAAGCTCGATGGCTGCATCGCGCGTCTGCAGCATGTGCCCGACACGCACATGCGTGCCACCGACATCGGCAGCGACGAAGCTGGTGGCAACGGGGACATCGGGCGAGGCAGAGGCGTAAGCGGAACGCGAAATCGCAGCCACATTCAGTCCTTTGGTCCGTCTGACCGGCCGATGCCGTCAGCGAGTAGGGGCCTGTGTAGGAGTTAGTGACAACGATGTCAATGGATCAGTCGGGTTGGATCGATCTTGGTGGCGTGCTCAAGTGCAAAACCGTGCCATTTGGCATTGTCTGTGCGGACTTCATTGCGCAACGTGGACAAATGCGTCCAACGTGGCGCGGTGGTTGCCGAAAAGCCGACCCGGCAACTGGCGCATGGCGCTCAATTGCCCGCGAGGTGCTTCAGCCGGCGATCGCCATCGTTCAAGAACTGCGTCAGCGCACGGCGGCAGCGGTGGGCACGCCGGGCAATGTGCTGCAGGCCGCGTTATCGGTGGGCGGTGCCTGGGTGGGGTAACGCTGCTTGCCGAGTACATAGGTCTGGCTGGTGGCAACGAATCCGTCCGCGTAAGTGGCTTCGACGAAATACGCGCTCCAGCCGTTCTCCGGAATCTGCACCGGTACCCGGACCGGGCCGCCGCCGGCAAGCGCAATGGGCGTGGCGCTGTAGCGTATGCCGCAGGCGTAGCGGAAATCGCGCGCGTGCGGATTATGTGCACTCCATAGCTGCACCTGCGTTGGCCGCTCGGAGGAGCGGAAGCGGATCTGCGGCGCTTGGCCCATACGCAACACATCGCTTACCTGCGGTAACGGGCGCTGCTGCTGCAGGCGCGTGATAAACGGCACCAGGGTATCGACGACGGAGGCGCGGATATTGTGCGCACTGTTGGGCAGGACGCGCAGCGCCTTGCTGCCGGGTAGTGCGTCATAGAAGAACTGGGTGTTGTCCGGCAAAAAGAAGTCGTCGCCGCTGGCGTTGACGATGTACTTGGGCACCGCCAGCCGCGTGCGGTACGGCGTGTGCAAATAGCTCAGCGGATCTTGCAGCTGCACCAACTGCGCGAAGGCGGGGGTCTGCAGTTGTGAGGTGATGCCCTGCTTTGCATAGGCGTTGAAGGCGATCGGCCAGTTGCCGCCATAGGTGCGGGACATATGCTCCAGCACGGCCGGCATGTTGAGGATGTCGATCACCAATGGCGCCACCGCCTCCACGCGCCGGTCTGCGATGGTGGCGTGCCAGCTGGCCCATCCGCGTTTGGAGGCGCCGGCAAGGACGAAGCGATGGATTCGCAGTGGGGCCAGTTCGCGCTCGGCCAGGCTCATGGTGCGCGCAATCGCGGCCGCCATCGGCACATGCAGCGGCAGTGTCTTGCGCTGCTGCGGCGCCTTGAGAAACAGCGACCAGCTATAGGCCACGCTGTCGTCTTCGCGGCGCGGGGTGGCATCGCCCTGGTAGATCAGCGCCTGGTTGGGGATGTCGCTGAGCGCGATCACCACCGTGCGGGTGCGTTGCGCCAAGGCGGCCAGCGCTTCGGGCGCCAACTCGCTGGCCGGCTGCGCCGCACTGCCATCCGCCGGGTGACGCGTGCCATTGGTTGAGATCAACACCGCGCGCGTGGGCAAGGCCTCTGTCGGCACGTAGATCGCCACGTCATGCTGCCAGCGCGCCGGCGTGACCAGTCCCTCGGGCGACCAGTCCTGCGAGGTCAGCAGGTAGTCGCGCCGCTCGACACCGGCCACGCTGCTGGTGCCAACGCGCGTATAGGTCAGCGGTTGTTGTTCGATGGCATCGTGGTAACACACCAGGGCTTGCCCGAAGCCAACGTCCGGTGCATTGGCGCAGCGCTCCGCCGGCGACGCAGCGGACGCGATGGGATCAGCGGGCGCGACGCCTGCAAAGAGTGTCAGGGACGATAGCAGTGCAAGGCTGCAATAGGTCTTCGAGCGCATGCAGGTTCTCCAGAGTCCGTGCGTGTGGCCAGCGATTGCTGCGACCAATTGCGTGGGAAAAACGCGGTTAGCAGTGGCGTCAGCGACGGGTGGGGGGCGCGGTGTGTGCAGGAGTGTACGCGTGGTCGGAATCGGTCAGTAGGACGGCACCTATCGCTACCGCCAATGGCTGCGTGTGCGCGATGCTGAGTACGATGATTCGGCGCGCCAACGTTGGCTGCGCCTGGGCATGGCGGGTGCGCACTGACGCTTGCGCTCTGTCTGCCGCACCGGCGCCGCCTTGCGCATGCGTTGCTCTACGGCGAGCACATTGCAGCGGCTGGTTGCAATGTCGCATGCGCAACGCGCAGCGGCGGGATACGCGCGGCGCATGCCGATGCCGTGGGTGGCAACCGCTTTCGGCAGCCGCGCAAGCTCGGCGGAGGCGCTTACTTGATCCGCCGCACCTTGGCCGGGGTGTTGTAACCCTCGATCTGCAGATACCACACGCCGACCAGACCCGGCTTGATCTTGACCTTGGGTGCGTCCTTGCGCACGCCAGACAGGCTGGCGGCATCGGTCTGTTCCCACTCCTGACCGTTGGCCAGCGTGTAAACGCGGCCCTTGGCGAAGCCCTTGAATTCGCCAACCATGGTGCTCTCGATCGGCTCCTTGCTGCCGAAGTCGAAGAAGCCGCGGTTCTTGACGATCACTTCCTGGCGGCCGGCTTCCTTGGCCTGTTCGACCACCACTGCGGCCTCCTTGGCGACCTTGCCCTGCAGCCAATCATTGAGCGCAGCCAGTTCGCTCGCATTGAGTTTGTCCAGGCCGGCGGCCTTGAACTGTTCGGCACTCATCTGCGACTGCAGGTCGCCTTGCACCGCGCGTTGCGCCAGGGCAGGGGCGGCATGCAGCGCCAAGGTCAGGCAAACCAGCAAGGGAATGCGGCGCGCGAGCGACATGGAAGCCATCCGAAGAAGAGGAGAGGCTAGTGTAGACGCTGTTGGCGCATGCCGGCGCTGCCTATTCCAGCGGGTCTGCGGTGGCTGCTGCGGGGCGTTCTGGGCGGCGATAGATGAAGGCCGGTGCCGGCGATGCCGACTCCTGCTCGGCGGTTGCGCGCACCTGCGCATGGATGGGCGAACGTTCGCAGACCGGGTCCAGCGTGGCGGCATCGCCGCTGAGCGCCAGCGCCTGGCAGCGGCAGCCACCCCAATCGATCTCGCGCTTGGGGCAGCCCTGGCACACCTCCGGCATCCATGCGGTGCCGCGAAAGCGCACGAATGCCTCGCCGTTGTTCCAGATATCGGCCAGCGAACGCTCGCGCAGATTGTCAAAGCGCAGGCCGTCGATGGTTTCGGCCGCGTGGCAGGGCAGCACGTCGCCGCGCGGGGAGATATTGACGAAGCGTTGGCCCCAGCCGCCCATGCAGGGTTTGGGCTGGCGCGCGTAGTAATCGGGCGTGACGAAATCGATCGCCAGGCGGTCGCCGAGCTGGCGTCGCGCGGTTTCCACCGCGTCGATGGTGGCCAGCAGTTGCTCGCGGCTGGGCATCAGCGCAGCGCGGTTGCGCAGGCCCCAGCCGTAGTACTGGGTGTGCGCCACCTCGATGCGCTCGGCCTGCCATTCCAGCGCCAGCGCGATCATCCCGGGCACGCGTTCGGCGTTATGGCGGTGCAGTACCGCGTTGATCGTCAGCGGCAGGCCGCGGGCGCGGACCGCGGCGGCGAATTCGCGCTTTTTGGACAAGCTGTTGCGGTAGCCGGCGATGCGGTCGGCGCCGGCCGCATCCACGTCCTGCACGCTCAACTGCACATGTTCCAGCCCGGCCGCCTGCAGTTGGTCCAGCATTGGCTCGCCGCCGGCGACGCCGGAGGTGATCAGGTTGCTGTACAGCCCGAGTGCGCGCGCATGTGCGACCAGTTCGGGCAGGTCTTTGCGCAACATGGGCTCGCCACCGGAAAAATGCGCCTGCAGCACGCCCATGTCGGCGGCCTGCTGCAGCAGCGAGCGCCAGCCTGCGGTGTCCATTTCCTCGCGCAGCGCTGCCAGCGCGATCGGGTTGGAGCAATACGGGCACGCCAACGGGCAGCGGTGGGTCAATTCCAACAACACCGATAGCGGTGGCGGCGCGATGCTCATAGCCGCAGCAAACGCTTCTGATGCAGGGTATCGGTGAGTTCGATCACGTCCGCTTCGATTTGGGCCGCGTCCGCATCGAATTCTGCAGCCAGCTCCTGCGCGATCTGCGCCAGCGAGCGCGTGCCGTCGTAGCGCTGCGCGACCACCAAGGCGATGTCGTCCAGCTCGACCACGCGTTCGGGCGCCAGCAATACCCACTGGTCGCGCGCACGGTCATGTTGCAGGCGCACGCCTGCACGCAGGGCCGGCTGGCTATGGCGGGTAATGCCGCTCATGCCGCGACCCGGCCGGCGTCGCGGTCCGGCACGAAGGCATCCGGCCAAACGATGCCTGGCGTCACGTAGGCCACATGCAATGCATCCAGCTGCGCCCACAGCACCGAGCACTTGAAATGCAATGCGGCCTTGACCAGCGCCTGTTTTTCGACCGTATCGGCATGCTGCTTGACGTAATCCAGCGCGAAATCCGAATCGCGTGGCGCCTCGGTCAGGCGATGCTCGAAATAGGCCAACGCTTCGGACGACACGAAGTCGTAATGCTTGAGCATGCCGGCCACGCGCTGGCCGATGATGTTGGGCGCGAACAATTCGGTCAGCGACGAGGCGATCGCTTCGAGCAGGCTTTTTTCGCGCACGAAGTGCAGGTACGCCTGCACCGCAAAGCGCGTGCCGGGCAGCAGCGCGCGCCCGGACTCCACCAGCGTGCGGTCCAGGCCCAGCGCGTCGGTGAGATGCAGCCAGCGTGCGATGCCGCCGTCGCTGGCGCTATTGCCGTCGTGGTCGAGGATGCGTTGCCTCCAGATCCGCCGCAGCGCGGGGTCTTCCATGCGCGCCAGAATCGCCGCGTCCTTCAGCGGAATGCAGCGCTGGTACTCGAAGCGATTCAACGCCCAGGCCTGTACCTGGCCTCGGTCGAGCTTGCCGTGGTGCAACAGCGCGTGAAACGGATGCTGGTCGTGATACAGGCGCGCGCCGATGGCACGCAGGTCTGCTTCCAGTTGGTCGGGGCTGAGCAGCGCAGTCACAGGGCGATCTCCAGGCCGTCATGGGCAACTTCCCAACCGCTGGCGCGCGCGCTGGCGAACTCGGGCGAGAGGGTGTTGAGCACGGGATTGGTGGTGTTGAGATGGATGAAGATCTTGCGCGCCACGTTCAACGGCGCGAACGCGGCGATGGTGCCATCTGGGCCATCGATGCTCATGTGGCCCATGCGTTGGCCGGTCTTCTGGCTGACGCCCAGCTGCACCATCTCGTCATCGCGCCACAACGTGCCGTCGAAGAACACCAATTCGGCGCTTTGCAGGCGCGCACGCAAGGCGTCGGTCATCGCAGCGCAGCCGGGAATGTAATGCATGCGGTGGCGGCCATCGTCGATGGTGAGCCCGAGGGTTTCTTCATCGGACCCCGCCAGGTCGCCGCCGCTGCGCGACTCCATGAACAAGGGCACCTTGCCGGGCACCGAGAAGGGCGTGAGCTGTAATCCGCACAGCACCAGCGGAGTGTCCAGCGCGAACGGCTGCCGGCTCACGTACTGCGGATTGACGGCGTCGAAAATGGGGTTCTGCGCGAGCAGGCCCAACACGCGGTTGCTGGCATGCAACGAGAACCGCTGGCTTTCGCGCATCGAGAGCAGCCCGGCGATGTGGTCGATCTCGCCGCTGGTCAGCAGCACCGCCTCGATCGGCGAATGTCGCAGCCCGTGCTGCGGCCACAAGGCCGGTGTCGCAAGAATTTGTTGGCGGAAATCTGGCGAGGCATTGATCAGCACCCAGCGCTCGCCATCGGCGCTGACTGCGATGCTGGCCTGGGTACGACGCTGGGCACCGTCTGTTTGCTGCCACGCCCGCAGGCTCGCGGGGGTGTGGCAATTCCACTGCGGGTGCCCACCGCCGGCCGCCGATCCCAAGACGATGATACGCATGGAGAACTGGACCTAATCTGCCGGCAACTGCCGGTCATGCATCAAGAGGAAAGCGGCAAGGTAAGCGTGAAACGTACAGGATCAAAACTCGCCGGAGACGTAGCAGTTGATTTCGGCGCCACAATTGACTTCACGAACGACAGGCTTCTTCCAGGTCTTCATACGGCTACCTCAGCAGTTGGGAAAAACGTCGCTGGCTGCAGGATGCAACGCACGACGTGCCCCGAGCATAGGCAGGCGGTCTGGCGCAGTTGTAAAGGGCACGTAAAAAGGTGCGTAGGTTCCGATTCCCGTGCGCAGCGCCGTGCCGCTTTTCGCGCCCGGCGGTTACGAATCAAGACGTTGCGGGGTGAACCTGGCCTAAGCACGCGCGTCCTCCCGCACGGCGAGCGCCGCGGTAAAACGCGTTGTGGAGAAGGTGACGCGCACGTTACCGTAGTCGTCAGCCTCCCGTTGTTGCCCGCCGCCGTGTCCACCGCTGTGACCAGTTCCTCATTTGATCGTCTGCAGGCGCTGCTGCAGCGGCCTGCCGTGGCCTCGATCGCGCCGGCAGTGCGCGACGCGCTGGCGCAGGCCTGGCAGGACCTGCCGCCTACGCAGACCGATCGCGTGCCGTGGGCATTGCTCGGCGACACCCTGGATGCATTGGCGCTGCTGGCCGCCGACGAAGCCACCCTGATTGCGGCGTTGCTGTTCGACTTGCCTGCCTTGCGCGGCGCGATCGCGGGCCTGCCGTGGCAACCGGCGGAGCGGCGGGTGGCGGTGGAAGGCCTGTTGGACGGCCTGGATGCAGCCGATCAGGTCTGGGCGCTGCATGCCGGACGCGAGGCCGGGCGCAACAGCGAAGGGTTGCGGCGTCTGCTGCTTTCCATCATCCACGACCTGCGCGTGGTGCCGATCCTGCTGGCACGGCAGCTGGCGCGCATGCGCGTGGCCGATCGTCTGAGCGAAGATGAGCGCCGCGCGCTGGCCCAGCTCACGCGCGACATCCACGCGCCGCTGGCCAACCGGCTGGGCATCTGGCAGGTGAAGTGGGAGTTGGAGGACCTGGCATTCCGGCATCTGGAGCCGGAGACCTATCGCCGCATCGCCCGCGAAGTGGACGAAACCCGCGTGGCGCGCGAGCGCTACCTGGAAGCGGTCAAGCGCACCCTGTCGGCAGCGCTTGCCCAGCAGGGCCTGCGCGCAGAGGTGAGCGGACGGCCGAAGCACATCTACAGCATCTGGCGAAAGATGCAGAAGAAGCGGCTGTCGTTCGATCAGCTGTACGACATCCGCGCGGTGCGGGTCATGGTCGAGGACGTGGCGGCGTGCTATGCCGCGCTGGGGGCGGTGCATTCGTTGTGGGCGCCGGTGCCGAGCGAGTTCGACGATTACATCGCCCGGCCCAAGGCCAACGACTACCGCTCGTTGCATACCGCGGTGGTCGGCCCGGAAGGGCGCACGATCGAAATCCAGATCCGTACCTTCGAAATGCACGCCCAGGCCGAACTCGGCGTGGCTGCGCACTGGAAATACAAGGAAGGCGGCAAGGGCGGCGAAAAAGCGTTCGATCGCAAGATTTTGTGGATGCGCCAGCTGCTGGAGCAGGTGCAGGAGGGCGAGCATGGCGAACTGGCCGGCGCGCTGGATGCCGAGCTGATCGAAGACCGCGTGTATGCGCTCACCCCCAAGGGCGAGGTGATCGATCTGCCGCAAGGTGCCACGCCGCTGGATTTTGCGTATCACGTGCACACCATGGTCGGGCATCGCTGCCGTGGCGCACGCGTCAACGACCGCATCGTGCCGCTGACCTACCGGCTGCGCAGCGGCGACCGCGTGGAAATCATGACCGCCAAGGAAGCGGACCCGCGCCGCGATTGGCTGCTGGCCTCCAACGGCTTTCTGGCCAGCGGGCGCTCGCGCGACAAGGTACGCGCCTGGTTCCACAAGCTGGACCGCGCGCGCAATGTGCAGGCGGGCAAGGACTTGCTCGATCGCGAGCTCAAGCGCCTGGGCCTGCAGCATGCGGATCTGAGCGTGGCCGCGCGCAAATTCCACGCCGAAAACGTCGACGAGCTGTATATCCAGGTCGCCCTGGGCGATACCGGCCCGAACCAGGTCAGCCGTGCGTTGCTGGAAGCCGAACGTGCCGCGTCCCAGCCGGCGATACCGGCGCCCCCGCGGCCGACCGCGCGGCGCGATGGATTGGGGAAATCCAAATTCACCGTCGAGGGAGTGGGCAATTTGCTGGTGCAGTTGGCGCGTTGCTGCCAGCCGGTGGCCGGCGAACCGATTGCCGGCTATCTCACCCGCGGTCGCGGCATCACCGTGCACCGCACCGACTGTGCGGCACTGGCGCGCCTGGCCGCCGCCCACCCGCAGCGCGTGTTGCCGGTGGAGTGGGGCAAGGCCGGCAGCGGCTATGAAGTGGATGTGCAGGTGCGCGCGGTGGACCGCCGCTGGCTGCTCAAGGACATCACCAACCTGATCGCCCAGGAAGACGCGCACGTGCTGGAAATCAACAGCGACAACGTGCGCGATACCGGCAGGGCGCAGCTACGGCTGCGCTTGAAGGTCAGCGATTACGACCAGCTGTCCGGCCTGCTCGGCAAGCTGGATGCGCTGCCCGGCGTGAGCGAGGTGCGGCGGCTGGGCTGAGGACGCCGCGCACCTGGCAAGAGCACGCGGTTGAAAACAGACAGCACATGAAAGAGGTGAGCTGTGCTTGCCTGACGATTCCCGATTCCCGATTCCCGATTCCCGATTCCCGATTCCCGAAGAGCCCACACCGCCTTCGCAGCCTCCACCGCTACCATAATGCGGTGAACGCGTCCCCGTCAGGTCGCGCCAAGGATGGACGCCACCGTATGTCTCCGCTCCCGCGCTGGGCCAGATCGCCCCGCCTCTGGGCGCCACTGCGCAGCCGTGCGCTCTGGCGCATGGTGTTGGCGCTGTGCGCCTGCTTGCTGCTCACCGTGATCGTGCTGCGCAAGCCGCTGGCCGATTGGCTGTGGCCGGACACGCGCATCCAGCAATTGTTGCAGCGGGGCGATGCGGCCCTGGCACGCGGCCAGCTCAGCGCCGCCAACGGCAACGGTGCGCGCGAACTGTTCGCCGCCGCGCTTGCACTGGACAGCGACCGTGGGGAAGCCCGTACCGGGCTGGCGCGGACCGGCGCTGCTGCGGTAGCGCAGGCGCGTGCAGCGGTTGCGGCAGGCGATGCCGCAGCAGCGCAGCGCGCGCTGGCGCTGGCCACCGCCCTGGAGACGCCGCAGGCGCAGATCGCCCCGGTTGCGGCGCGGCTGCGCGCGCTGCAGGCGCGTCGGGTGGGGCTGGATGCCTTGCTGGCGCAGGCCGCGCTCGCGCAGCAGCAGGGTCGCCTGGACGGCACGCCGGAGAGTGCGTTGCCGCTCTATCAACGCATCCTGACCCTGGCGCCCGACCGCACCGACGCACTGGAAGGCCGCGAGGACGCCCTGACCGATCTGTTGGCGCAGGCACGCCACGCACTGGCGCGCGATGCGCTCGGCGAGGCGTCGGCGTTGCTGGCCGCGGCCAAGCGTTACGACCCCGGGCATGTCGACATGCCGCTGACCGAAGGCCAGTACCACCGCCTGCTGGAACAGCGACGTCAGCGCGCGCAGGCCTTGCTGCGACGTGGCCGCCTGGCCCCGGCTGCGCGCGATTTCAACGCGGTGCTGGCCGCCGAACCGGACGATGCAATCGCCCAGCGCGGCCGCGATCAGGTCGCGGACGAGTACGCCGCACAGGCCAGCCGGCAGGCGGCGGATTTCCACTTCGACGATGCGCTGCAATCCCTGCGTCAGGCACAGCTCCTGGTGCCTGGCGCCGCATCGATCGTGCAGGCCGAGCAAGCGATTGCGCGCGCGCGCGACGCCCAGCGCGGCCCGGACGCGAGCCTGTCGCGGGGCACGCGCGAGCGCCGCCTGCGGGCATTGCTGCAGCGCGTTGCCGATGCCGAAGCGCAGCAACGCTGGATGACACCGCCTGGCGCCAGCGCCTATGACGCCGTGCGTGCCGCGCAGGCGCTGGCGCCACGCGATCCGCGTGTGCTGCAGGCCGCGGCGCGCGTGGTACCGGCCAGCCAACGTTGTTTCGAGGACGAACTGCGCAACAACCGCCTGCGCGCCGCGCGCGGGTGCCTGGATGCCTGGCAGGCGCTGACGCCCAATGCCGATGCATTGGCCGGTGCGCGACGCCGCCTTGCACAGCGCTGGGTGGCGGTCGGGAGCGAACGGCTGGGCCAGGAGGACGCAGCCTTCGCCCGCCGTGCGCAGGACGAGGCGCATCAGCTGGATCCGGGTTTGCCGGAACTTGCCGAATTCACGCGACGGGTCAAGGCGGTGGCCGAACAGCGGTGAGCGGTTGCTGGTGATGTGGGTAACGTGGAAGCCCGCCGAGCGTGTGTCGTCCCATGGTCTCAGGCCCGTGTTGCATCAGCTACAGGCACAGTCCTACGCTCCAAGCCCCCCTATTTGCATCAGATGCAATGTGTGCTGCAGACGCAGGTGAACCAAGCTGTGCAGCCTTTCAACCGGTACGCGATCAAGCTGCGATGCACAGTCCCTTCTCCGCCGGGAGAAGGTGCCGCGAAGGGCAGATGAGGGTGCGAGCGCAGCAGCGTGATGCGGCGCGAGCGGATCAATCGCCCATCATTGCGTGTACTGCGGCGTTTGGTGATCCAAACGATTCAGGCGCCAATCCCTAGCCACCTGCTCACCCCGCAATGAACAACTCGCGCACCGTCGCCCGTGCTGCGTCCAGCGAAAAATGTTCGGCCACGTTGCGCAAGCCGTTGTCGGCCAGGCGTTGCCACAGTGCTGCGTCCTGATACAGCCGCACGATTGCAGCGGCGAAGGCGTCCGCATCGTCGGCGACGCACACATCCTCGCCGTCGCGCAAGTGCATGCCTTCCACCGCGCAGGTGGTGCCGACCACCGGCTGGCCGTGCGCCATGCTCAGATTGATCTTGCCTTTCACGCCCGCGCCAAAACGCAGCGGTGCCACTGCGATACGCGCACTGTCCATGAACGGAACCAGATCCGGGACATGACCATGCAACTGCACGCCGGGGCACTCATCGGCCAGCAATTTCAGGGCGTCAGGCAGGTCGGCACCGATGCAGTGGAAGACCACCTCGGGCAGCTGCGCACGGACCTGCGGAAAGATGGCGCTGATGAACCATTGCACCGCATCCACATTCGGCGGATGACGAAAGCCGCCGACGAAGACCAGGTCGCGGCGTTGCGCAAAGCGATGCCCGCTGCCGGCGACTTCATGCAGGTTGGACAGCAGCGCGGTGCGGATGTGTGGCGCATCTGCGCGCAGTTGCGCCTGTTCTGCGGCCGACACCAGCACGGTGACATCGGTGGCCGCCATGATCTCCAGCTCGCGCAGGCGGGTGCGTTCTGCGCTGCGCAGCAGATTGGCATCGCCGGCCAGCTCGGCACCGCGGCGTTCGCGCAGGTAATGCAGGTCGACGGTATCGAACAAGGTGCGCGCCTGAGGCGCGTATTGCCTGAGCAACGGCAGGCAGGCATGCGCAACGTGGTGGCGTACCAGCAGCACCACCGCAAACCGCGCACCATGGCTGCGCAGCCAGCTGCCGATGCCTTCGAGAAACGGCGCGTACCAGACTTCGACACCGAGTTGCTGCAATGCCTGGGTGTGGCGCCCGGCGTGTTCGCGGCGTGTCGGCACGAAGACGACATGCGCGCCTTCCTCGCGCAGCAGGCGGATCAGGTTGAACTGCCGCAGCGAGCCTGAGTCGCGGTCCGGCTGCGGCACGCACTCGTCCAGGATCAACACCTGTCGCTGGTGGCGGTGCAGCAGCGCAGGCCCGGGCACGGTGCCGACCGGCAACTGCGTTTTCAGCGGCTGCTGCCATTTTTCGGCGAAGACGCCCTGATTGCGCACCTGGTAGGCCTTCACCCCGGTACGCGTATCGGTGCCGTTGCTGGTGCCCTCGTCATGCACCACCACGCTGGCCGGCTGCACCAGCACCTGATATCCGGCCGCGCGGACGGCAAACGCCAGATCGGTGTCTTCGTAATACGCCGGCATGTAGCGCCGGTCCAGCCCGCCCAGTGTCTGCAACAGCGCGCGCGGCAGCGCGATGGCCGCGCCCGAGCAGTAGTCCATCGCGCGGACATACGCATAGCGCGGGTCCTCGGACGATTCGAAGCGGCCGTAGCTCCAGGCGCTGCCATCGGCGAAGACCACGCCGCCGGATTCCTGCAGGCGCCCATCCGGATACACCAGTTGCGCGCCGACCAGACCGGCGGCCGAATACCGGGCAAAGGTGTCGATCAACCGGTCCAGCCAGCCAGGCTGCGGAATGGTGTCGTTGTTGAGCAGCACCACGAACTCGCCGCGCGCCAGCGCGATGCCGTCGTTGCAGGCTGCGATGAAACCGCCGTTGCTCGCACGCACGTGGTAGTGCAGGCCGGCGATCTGCGGCAACTGTTCAGCGGTGGCGTCGCTGCTGCCGTCGTCCACGACGATGATGTCCACACTCAGCAGCGGCGGATGCGCCGCCAGCGCGCGCAGGCAGGCCAGGGTGTGCGCAATGTGGTTGTAGACCGGAATCACTACCGTCACCCGCGGGGTAGCGCTGTGCGGCAGTGCGAACGCCGCAAACGGGGCGGCCTGCGGCAGCCACAGCGGCGTGCCCAGGGCGACCGGAGGCGCCTGTGTGTGTACGCGAATGCGCTGCCAGGTGGCGCGCCAGCCGCGCGTGCGCATGCTGGCCACGCTGCGGTGGATCAGGCCGAGGACGCGATTGAACAGATAGCGCGCATCGGCCAAAGACATCGACATTGCGTTGGAACTCCAGCGTGGTATGGCAGTGAACGGTGCGAGCAGCGCGCGGGTCGAGGCAATCGTTGCATCTGCCCGCGCAGTGTACGAACCATGCCTGCTGCTGCCGAGAACACGTCGCGCTTGGCGAAGCGGCGTCGGGCGTTTTGTTAGCCGCTCTTAACGGCCGACGGGGCCGGCAGGTCACAGCCATGACAGCGCTGCTAGACTCGCCGGACTCTACATTCTCGCATTCCTGTGCCCCGACGCCACGACAACGACGCTCCCGACGATTTCGAGGACGACACCAACGCGCAAGGCTCCCGCTGGCAACGCAGACTCATCGTCTGGGGATTTGCCGCGTTCGCGCTGGCGCTCGGTTTCCTGATTCCCTATACGATGTATCTGAACAAGCAGGTCACCCAGCGCTTTGGCGAACTGCGTTGGCAGATCCCGACCCGCGTATACGGCCGGCCGCTGGTGCTCGTGCCGGGCAACGCACTGGATGCGGCCACCCTGAAGACCGAGCTGGACGCGGCGTCGTACCGCGACGACGGTCAGGCGAAGCTGGCCGGCACCTACCAGCAGGACGGCAGCCGCTTCACCATCGCCAGCCGCGGCTACATCGATGTGGATGGACGCGTGCCGCCGCGCCGGGTCGAAGTCAGCCTGGCCGGTGGGCGCGTGGCCAGCCTGCGCGACGCCGGCGATCGCAAGGCGCTCAAAAGCGCACGCCTGGACCCGGCGCGCATCGCCACCCTGTACGGCCAGAAGCAGGAAGAGCGCCGCCTGGTGCGCATGGAAGAAGTGCCCGAGCTGCTGGTCACCGGCCTGCAGGCAGTGGAAGACCGCGACTTCAACAGCCACCACGGCATCGACCTGAGCGGCATGGTGCGCGCGGCCTGGATCATGGCGCGCTCCGGCGGCCAGGTTCGCCAGGGCGCCAGCACCCTGACCCAGCAGCTGGCCCGCAGCGGCCTGCTCGGCATCGGCAAGGAACAGACGCTCACGCGCAAGTTCAACGAGATCCTGTATGCGGTGATCATGGAGGCGCGCTACGACAAGCGCACCATCCTGGAGGCCTATCTCAACCAGGTCTATCTGGGCCAGCGCGGCGGCCAGGCGATCCACGGCGTTTCCTCGGGCGCAGAGCTGTGGTTCGGCCGCGACCTCAATTCAATGACCACCGAGCAGATCGCATTGTTGATCGGGCTGGTCAAGGGGCCCTCGTACTACGACCCGCGGCGTAACCCGGAACGCGCGCTGGACCGGCGCAATTTCGTGCTCGGCAAGCTGCACGAAAACAACCTGATCAACGACGCCGAATACAAGCGCGCACTGGCTGCGCCGTTGGGTGTGCCGACCGAGCCCGGCCTGGTCGCCGCCAACCGCTTCCCGGCGTATGTGGACCTGGTGCGACGCCAGCTGGCGCACGACTATCCGGAAGGCGTGCTGCAGGGCGCCGGCATGAGCGTGCTCACCGGCATGTCGCCGTCTGCGCAGGCGTATGCCGAAGGTGCAGTGACCGGCACCATCAAGCGGCTGGACAACAAGAAGCGACCGCCGCTGCAGGCGGGATTGGTGCTCACCGACGTGCACAACGGCGATGTGCTGGCCGTGGTCGGCAGCCGCGATGTGGCCAAGCCGGGTTTCAATCGTGCGGTGGAAGCGCAGCGGCAGGTGGGCTCGTTGCTCAAGCCGTTCGTCTACATGCTGGCCTTGGCTTCGCCGGACCGCTGGGCGCTGTCCAGCTGGGTCGACGACTCGCCGGTGACCGTGCAGCTCAGCCGCGGCAAGACCTGGTCGCCGGGCAATTCCGACAACCGCAGCCACGGCACGGTGCGCCTGGTCGATGCGCTGGCGCATTCCTACAACCAGGCCACGGTGCGGGTGGGCATGCAGGTCGGCGCGGACCGCATCGCGCAGCTGATCCAGGTCTTGGCCGGTATCAAGGCCGAGCCCAATCCGGCGCTGATCCTGGGTACCACCGACCAGAGCCCGTATGGCATGGCGCAGCTGTACCAATTCCTGGCAGCCGGCGGCGAGATCCAGCCACTGCATGCGGTGCGCGGTGTGCTCGACCCGCAAGGCAAGCTGCTCAAGCGCTACGACAAGACCCCGGCCCCGGCCCAGGAAGGCGACTCGGTGGCCGCCAACCTCATCAGCATCGGCCTGCAGCAGGTGGTCAGCGGCGGCACCGCGCGGCAGTTGCTGAGCGATGGCCTGGGGCGCCTGGCGTCGGCCGGCAAGACCGGCACCTCCAACGACGGTCGCGACAGCTGGTATGCCGGCTACACCGGCGACCATCTGGCGGTGATCTGGATGGGCAACGACCAGAACGCAGAGACCGGCCTGTATGGCGCCACCGGCGCGATGCGGGTGTGGTCGAGCATCTTTGCCCGCCTGCCGAGTGCGCCATTGAAAGTCAGTGGGAAAGGCCTGGATTGGCAGTGGGTGGACGCCAGCGGCACCGGCGTGACCGACCCGGGCTGCCCGGGCGCGCGCCAGTTCCCGTTCGTGGTCGGCTTCACGCCGGCCTACGCGCCGTGCGCGGGCAATGCGCCGTCGATCGAAGCTGCGCCCAGCGAAGCGGCCGCTCCTGCCGAACAATCCAGCGGCGGCGGCTGGCGCCGCTTCTTCGGCCTGGAAAAGAAGCCCGAAGACCCTGCCGCCGCCCCCGCCGCGGCTCCACCCACGCGTTGATTGGAATGACCCCATGAACCGACTGCACCGTTTGCTCGCCCTGATCGGCGTCCTGGCCGCACTCACTGCCTGCATCAGCGCACCGCCCGCGCCGCCGCCGACCCCGGTGGACCCGACCACTCCGACCCAGCGGCTGTTGCTGATCGAACGCGAGGCCGGCGCAGACGACACCGAACTGTCGGTGCAGCCACTGCGCGACCCGCAGGTGGATGATTTGCGCGACACCGCCAAGAGCAAACGCCAAGCCGGCGATCTGGCCGGCGCCGCTGCGGCCCTGGATCAGGCGCTGGGCCTGGTGTCGGGCGACCCGGCGATTCTGCAGGAACGTGCCGAAGTGTCCGTGTTGCAGGCCGACTGGCCGGCAGCCGAACGCTTCGCCAAGCAGGCGATCGACCTGGGGTCCAGGACCGGGCCGTTGTGCCGTCGGCATTGGGCGACCATCGAGCAGTCGCGTCTGGCGCGTGGCGAAAAGGAAAACGCGGCCTCTGCCAAGGCGCAGATTGCCGGTTGCACCGTGCCAGGCGTGAAGCGGTACTGAGGCCGGCGATCGGAGCGACTGCGCATGCCGCAAGGCGGGCACGGTGGATGCCTGGTGTGGCCGTGTCGTCGCGCGCTTTGGATGCCCGAGCACCTCGCGGCCAAGCTGACGAGGTACTCCTGGCTGCGTGGTGCGGTTTCAGCAAGCACAGGCAGGGCGCCCGACGGTTGCTGGCGCAGCCGTAGGGATGTGCGCACAAGCCCAACCCAGGCAGCGTCATCGCGCACGCGCTAGGCTGTCGTGCTTCCTGCCCGCTTTTCGTTCGGTCCCATGTCCCAACTTGCCACTGCCAGCATCGAAGCGCTCAGCGAGGGCGGGGCGCTTGCGCGCCAGCTCGACGCGTTCGCGCCACGCGCTGCGCAGTTGCGGCTGACTGGAGCCATCGCCGAAGCGTTCGAACAGCGCGATGTGCTGTTGGCAGAGGCCGGTACCGGCACCGGCAAGACTTACGCCTACCTGGTGCCGGCCTTGCTGTCCGGGCTCAAGACCATCGTCTCCACCGGCACGCGCGCGCTGCAGGATCAGCTGTTCCATCGCGACCTGCCGCGCGTGCGCGCCGCGCTGGGCGTGGGGCTGCGCAGTGCGTTGTTGAAGGGGCGCGCCAACTACCTGTGCAAGTACCGCACCCAGCAGGCGCGCGGCGAACCGCGCTTTGCCACGCCCGAACAGGTCTCGCAGTTCCAGCGCATCGTGGCCTGGAGCGGGCGCACCCAGTTCGGCGACATGGCCGAGCTGGAAGCCTTGCCCGACGACTCGCCGCTGCTGCCGATGGTGACCTCCACCGTCGACAACTGCCTGGGCACCGACTGCCCGTTCTACAGCGAATGCTTCGTGGTGCAGGCGCGCCAGCGTGCCCAGGCGGCCGATCTGGTGGTGGTCAATCACCACCTGCTGCTGGCCGATCTGGCGCTCAAACAGGAAGGTTTCGGCGAAATCCTGCCCGGTGCGCAGGCCTTCGTCATCGACGAGGCGCATCAGTTGCCGGAACTGGCGGCCAATTTCTTCGGCGAAAGTTTCGGCATGCGGCCATGGCAGGAGCTGGCGCGCGATTGCATGGTCGAAGCGCGCCTGGTGGCCGGCGCGCAGGCCAGCCTGCAGGCACCGATCCTGGCGCTGGACGAAGCCTTGCGCAGCCTGCGTGCCGGCATGGAAGGGCTGCCGCCGCGCGGCACGCAATGGCGTGCGCTGGCCAAGCCGCAGGTGCGCGAAGGGTTCGACGCCGTGCTGTCGTCGCTGGCACGGCTGGGTGAATCCCTGCTGCCGTTGCGTGAGGCCTCACCGGGTTTCGACGGCTGCACGGCACGTGCGCAGGAAGCGTTGAACCGCCTGTCGCGCTGGCTCGGCGAAGACCAGCCGGTGGCCAATTTCGCGCAGGACCCGCCGGAAGAGGTGGTCGACAACGATGTGCTCTGGTACGAACTCAGCCCGCGCGGCTTCCGTTGCCAGCGCACGCCGCTGGATGTGTCCGGCCCGCTGCGCGAACACCGCGAAAAATCGCAGGCGGCCTGGGTATTCACCTCGGCCACGCTGGCGGTGGGCGGCGAGTTCGACCACATCGCGCAGCGGCTGGGCTTGAGCGATCCGGTGACATTGCTGCAACCCAGCCCCTTCGATTGGGCGCGCCAGGCCTTGTGCTACCTGCCGCCGAACCTGCCCGATCCGGCCGCACGCGGGTTCGGCACTGCCTTGATCGGCGCGCTGACGCCGGTGCTGGAAGCCTCCAACGGCCGTGCGTTCTTGCTGTTTGCCTCGCACCGCGCGCTGCGTGAAGCCGCCGAAGCCCTGCGCGGCGCGCCGTGGCCGTTGTTCGTGCAGGGCGAGGCGCCGCGCGCGACCTTGCTGCAGCGCTTCCGCGATTCCGGCAATGGCGTGCTGCTGGGCTCGGCCAGTTTCCGCGAGGGCGTGGACGTGGTGGGCGATGCCTTGAGCGTGGTCGTGATCGACAAGCTGCCATTCGCCGCACCCGACGACCCGGTGTTCGAAGCGCGCCTGGATGCGATCCGTCGCGAGGGTGGCAACCCATTCCGCGACGAGCAGTTGCCGCAGGCGGTGATCGCGCTCAAGCAGGGCGTGGGCCGGCTGATTCGCAGCGAAACCGACCGTGGCGTGCTGGTGCTGTGCGACCCGCGGCTGGTGAACAAGAGCTACGGCCGCACCTTCATGAAATCGCTGCCGCCGTTTGCGCGCACGCATGCCATTGCCGATGTGCAGGCGTTTTTCGCGCCGGAACCGGGGGCCCGGGACCGGGCACCCGGGTAAAGGCGTGCGAACCGCTTCCGGCACCCGGGTGGGCGTCGTTGCCGGTTGGTTGGCGGGTGTGCAGCGGTTGTCATCCCAGGTACCGTGCCGGCCACTCGGATCGATCAGTTAAACTTTGCGCCCTCCCGGGTCCCCAATCCCGGGTCCCCGGTCCCGGCTCCCCCAATGAACGTCCTCGCCTTCGAGACATCCACCGAAGCCTGTTCCGTCGCCTTGCAGGTCGACGGGCGCGTGATCGAGCGCTTCGAACTGGCGCCGCGCCGCCACGCCGAACTGGCGCTACCGTGGGCCGAACAATTGCTGGCCGAGGCAGGCATCACCCGTCGCCAGCTCGAT
This sequence comes from Xanthomonas euvesicatoria, assembly GCF_013112235.1. Classification (NCBI taxonomy): domain Bacteria; kingdom Pseudomonadati; phylum Pseudomonadota; class Gammaproteobacteria; order Lysobacterales; family Lysobacteraceae; genus Xanthomonas; species Xanthomonas euvesicatoria. Next base: position 4,601,888 of record NZ_JABFFS010000001.1, on the reverse strand, counting down.
GCGATTGCGGTCGGCCGCGGCCCCGGCGCGTTCACCGGCGTGCGTCTGGCGATCGGCATTGCGCAGGGCATCGCGCTGGCGCTGGATCTGCCGGTGCTGGCCGTTTCCACGCTGCAGGTGCTGGCCTTGCGTGCGCCTGCCGAGGCGAGCCAGGTGCTGGCCTGCATCGATGCACGCATGGGCGAGGTCTACGCCGGGGTATTCGCGCGTAACGAGAATGGGTTGCTGGAACTTGCCCCGGAGCGCGTGTGCACGCCCGATGCGGTGGTCATGCCCGAGACGGTGCAGCGCGTGGCTGGGGTGGGAACCGGATTTGCGGCCGCCGACGGACTGCTGCAGCAGCGCCTAGCCGCGCAGCTGAGCAGCGTCGATGCCAGCGCCTTGCCGCATGCCGCCGATCTGCTCACGCTTGCGGTGCCCGCGCTGCAGCGGGGCGAAGGGCTGGCGCCAGAGCGCGTGGAACCGGCGTACCTGCGCGACAACGTTGCACTCACCCTGGTCGAGCAGCAGGCCGCCCGCGCAGCGAAGGCGGCCACCGCCGCGCCATGACACACGGCGATCTCGAACGCGCGCGGTTTCGCGGCTGTCTGCTCGGTCTGGCGGTCGGCGATGCGCTGGGCACCACGCTGGAATTCCAGGCGCCCGGCAGCTTCACGCCGATCGACGACATGCACGGCGGTGGTCCGTTCGCCCTGCGTGCAGGGCAGTGGACCGACGACACCTCGATGGCGCTGTGCCTGGCGCACAGCCTGCTGCATCGGCAAGGCTTCGACCCCGCCGACCAGATGAATCGCTATTGCAACTGGTATCAGCACGGCTACCTCAGCAGCACCGGCCACTGTTTCGATATCGGCAACACAGTCCGCCAGGCGCTGGAGCGCTATCTCGATGGCGGCCCCGCCTAGAGCGTGTCATCCACTTTGAGATGAGTGCGAAGCGGCCTGTGGCGCGTTGAAACAAGGCGTGCGCTGCGGCCCAGGCTGGCTGCCTGGGCAAAGCGCGCAACGCAGTATCGGCGCGCCACAGGCCACTTCCCGGAGGGTTGGCCGTCAGCGGCACGGAGCGGGCGCCGCGCGGCTTGCCTTGGCGGCCAGCCAAGCCGGCGCCACGCAACACCCGCTCCGCACCGCTGACGACCAACGCACCTCATCTCAAAGTGGATGACGTGCTCTAGCGGCAGCGCCGATCCGCGCGCGGCCGGCAATGGATCCCTGATGCGGTTGGCGCCGGTGGCGATGTACTACGCGCATCGCCCCGACGAGCTGGGCGATCGTGCCGCCGACAGCTCGCGCACCACCCATGCCGCCGCCGAGGCGCTGGACGCCTGCCGGTTGTTCGCGGCCCAGGTGCGGGCCGCCTTGCTCGGCGCAACGCGCGAGCAGGTGCTGCGCACGTCTTGCGACGGAATGGTCTCCCCGGCGGTGCATGTCCTGGCCGCGCGCGACCATTTCGCGGTGCGCCTCTGGCACGAATCTCATATCACATGCCAAGTTCTCCAGCACAGGCAGCGCTACCGGATCAGGGAGGTGGCCGACATGTTCGGCCAAGATCACGGCAGCCTCCATGCGTTCGGACTGCGCTAGCGTTCGCAGGCGTTCCACGTACATTGCGTAGGCACGCAGGCGCGGGCCGCGACCCTCACCGTCCCGATATGGGAGATTCCTGATCATGCGCAAGGCAACGCGCAGACGCGCGGCGCTATCAACGTAACCGACATCGGCAACTGGGTCGTAGTGCGGGTGCTCGGTGAGGAATGTCTGCATTCCTTCGCGGACGTCAGCGGCCATCTGCCGTGACGTTGCACCAAGTCGCGCCATGCTTCTTGTTGACAGTCGACTCACGACTTGTTGGCGCAGTTCGGGCGGCATTGCAGAGAGTCCGTCGAAGACCGCGGCTGGATTGTTTTGCGACGGCTGCGCATCGGGCAATGGTCCGCGTGGCGGCGTCCGGGACGTCGTCGGCGTCTCGTCGCTGCGGCTGGTAGATGCGGCAGCGTGCGGCAAACCGGCTCGGTTAATAGGCATCTTGAATCTCCTGAGCGTGGCGACAGCAGCGGTTCGATCTGGAGCGCCGCATACATCTTTCTATTAAGTGAGGAGGCGGCGTCGGGCGGCGCCGAAAATTGCGTTTGTCTACCCGAATGCGATACCGCAGACACACCGAAATCTCTGCGGAGCCTAGGAACGTCATTACGATGCGCGTGCCTGAGGCCTACGCGACCCTCAGGCACATCGACGCCTCACCTCTGAATCATAGTGCCTGTATGCATGCACAGGCCGGACATCAGCAGGCCAATGCGATGCCGCCCAGTGGCGTGTCCGAGTGCAGCATGGGACTGCTTACACCCTCGCCTACCAGAACCGCAAACCTGGCGCACGTTTGGAAATCAGCTTTTCAAGTATTTCATCGCACCAATTCCTGAATTCGACCGATCGTGGCAAGATGGTGTCAGCTCTCTCACGGATTGCGAGGAGCACCGACCGGTGCCTTGCCGGATCGAGAGATTTTGCCTGTTCTGACAATTGCCAAGCCGCCTCAAAGCGCTTTTCAATAGGTAATTGCGACAGTCCGTCGGTCAAACGCATCAGGACCGAGGCGGTGATTTCATGCGATGCCATACGTTCTTGCTTGGACATTCCATCGCAATAAAACTTGGAGCAGGCATTCACCAAGGACTGATGAGCATCAAGGCGCATCTGCGCAAAAGGCAGGTTAATCGACAACTCGGCAAGATGCGGCAACACATCTCGTCCGTTCATCGACGACGCAAGCTTTTTAGCAACTGCCTTGTAACTGTACCTCAAATTCTCACCCTCCTTCAAAATGGCCTGGTGATAGAGAATCGCCACCGCGCGCGCGCGCGGCCCTGGTTGCTGTGCAGCCACTTCAACGATCACATTCATGCACTCCGGTAGTGGCAGGCGAGTCAGTGCCAGCACCAGCAAGCGCGCGTGAGGAGATAGCGCCCCCAGTCCCGTCTTCTCGGCCTGCTCCATCACCTCCGGCGCCACTTGGTCGTGGGCAGCCAGGGGACTTTGCAATACCGCACGTAACGCCGCCTCGCATTCGGGCAAATTAACGAGTGACTCGGCCAAGTACTCCAATGCACGCAACCCAGACTGCGCGGGAAGTGCGTTGATGTGCGCCAACAAGGTCGTGAACGCCCGACCGCGCTCGGACGCTGTCAGAGGCGCTCCGGGCTGCCCTCCGGGCAAGCGGCTCAATTGAAATATGAAGGGCTCCAGCACAGCCCGCCCTGCTTGCCCGGGAAGTTTGTCGCGATGCGCGAACAACGTCGTGAACGCTTCGCCACGCTCGGATTCCGGCAGGTTCCAGATGCAGTAAGCCAGATCGAAATATGCGCGCGCGCGCGCACTGCACCCCTCATCGCCCACAGACGGCAGGTGCTCCACCAGTTGCATGGCGGCATGCAAGCGCTCAAGACTTCTGACTTCACCGAAATCGGCGATTGGGTTGTAGTCGGGATTTGCCGCCAGGAACCCTTGCAATTTCTCCCGTGCCATCGCCGCTTTCTCAGGCGAGGCTGAGCCAAGGTTTTCCATGCGCTTGAGCCTCAATTTCCTATCACCCGTTTGACGCGCATCAGCACAGAGCGGTGCCATCACTCGGGCGATGTTGTGTATAGGAAATACACTATCGACGTCACTCGAATCGGCGATTGGGTTGCGGCGTGCGGCTGGTGCCTGCAGGGTGTGCGTACGTTCACCGATCTCAGCGGCCATCCGCCGCGAGGTTGATCCGAGCCGCGCCTTGCTTCTATGGTCCAATCGACCCACGATGTTCTGGCGAAGCGTGGGCGGCAGTGCGGAGAGTCTGTCAAAGACCGGGGACCGCTTGTTTTCTACGAAGTGCGGATTCGGCAATTGGGTGCTGGCCTGCGCCTGGGAAGGCTGCCCCTCCTCCGTGTGGCTGGTGGACGCCACAGCGTGCGATAGGCCTGTACTGGTAATCGGCATCTCGGGTCTCCTGAAGGTGCGCCGCGGGGCGGCAGCGGGTTGGATGTTTCGCTTAGCGTTCGCCAAAGCGAGGCCTGTCTGCAGGCACAGTCAGAAGGCGCGTTCGCCCACGCGAACACGACGGCATGCGTACCCAGGCTGCGTAAGCCGACATCTACAGGACGCCCTACGACGGGATCGACCCAGCCGTTGGGTTCTGCGGGACGCTGATGCTCTGGAAGCGATGGAATCAGCCCAATCGGCGATTTGCCTGTACGCAGATGCTGCTCACCGCGATCCTAGTCGCCCGGTTCGGCAATACGTCACCGCAACCTCGCGTACGGCTGCTCGCATCGACATCTACCAGAAACGCCAGCGACTCCAAAAACTCTGACCTGCCGCACGCTTTTCCGCAAGTTTGGAATCCACCTCTCCGAGTAATCGGTCGCAATGCGCTCTGAATTCGACGACTTGTGGTGTCACCGCTTCGGCTTGTTCACGGATAGCAACGATCACCGACCTGTCCCTTTCCAGGTCAAGGCGCGACGCTTGAAAGAGCAATGATGTAGCAGCCAACACGCGTTTGTCTGCTGGCTGTTGCGGCAATGCGCTGGCCAAACGCAGCAGCACCGCGACCGCGATTTCATTCTTTTTGGAGATGTCATCCTGCGATAATTCGCCGCAGGCATTCTGTAACCGCACATGGGTCGCGTAGCGCATCTGCGGATCGGGCAGGACAACCGACAAATCGGCTAGATGGGGCAACACCTCCCCGCAGCGGTGCCGGCAGTGCAGATTCGCGGCACCGGCTACGTGGTCGACGCGCTGTCGGCCGCACTGTGGTGCTTCGCCACCACCGACACATTCGCCGATGCGGTGTTGCGCGCGGCCAACCTGGGCGACGATGCCGACACCACCGCGGCGATCTGCGGCCAGCTTGCTGGCGCGTTCTACGGTGTCCAGGGCATTCCGGCCGCCTGGCGCGAACGCGTGCAGGATGCAGCCGAGATCATGGCGTTGGCCGACCGGTTGCACGCTGCGGCGCAGGTGGCCTGAGACACTGGCCACCGCGGACCTGCCGCGCCGTCTGCTGCACGCAGCAGATGGCGCAACCGGCCATGTCGTCGCGCGGTCCAGGTTTGTGCGCCAGCCGATCGCAGGTCGTCATTGCCGGCTTGCTGCATGTCCGCGCCGCTATGGCGGGTTGGTGTCGCGCAGGCGTGCAAGAGGATGACCAGGCTGCGCAGGAGTACCCGCCTGGCGTCCACGCTCAGGCCGCTGGCATCACGGCACGAGGCGCGCGCGCCGCAGCGCCGCTGATCCTGCGCGTCTGTCTTCTTTCAGGCCTGCGCCGCTCGGCTGTGGCGCAGTGCATGGGGCAGTACACGCCTAGGGGGCTCAGCGATCGTCGTGCAGCTCGCCGCCGGGCAGGAACAGCCAGGTGCGCGTGACCTGCAGGATGTCCACGTCGTCCTTGGTCCTGGGCAGTGGCGGAAACGGCTGCGCCAGTTGCACCACGCGCAACGCGGCATCGTCCAGCAACGGAACCCCGCTGGAGACCAGCACGCGGCTGCTTTCCACGCTGCCGTCGCGGCGCACGCCCACGCTGATGACCACCTTGCCGCCCAGCCGGCGGCGGCGCGCGTCGTCCGGATAATTCAGGTTGCCCACGCGCTCGGCGCGGTCCACCCAGGCACGCAGATAGTTCGCGTACGCGTATTCGCGGGTACTGGCCGAGACGAACTTGCGGTTCGGGCGCTTGGCGTACTGCTCCGAGCGCAGATGCACTTCGGCGGCGAGCCGGGCCATTTCGGCATCGCGCTGGATGCGCTGCGCCTCGGCCGGGGTGAGCGGGTCGGTCTGTGGATTCGGCTGCGGCGTCGGCACGGCCTGCTCGCCACGACGGCTGGTCACCACGCGGGTTTGGGTGGGCTCGGGTGCGTTCACGCTGGTGGCGCGTTGCGCCTGTGGCGCCAGCCCGGTGCGGTCCTGCGGCACCACGCCCGGCTGGCTGTCCCGGGGGCGTTGCGCGGTGGCGTGATCGCCGCCGCCCTGCTGGTTGGCCTGGGCCAGGAAGTCGGCCTGCTTGGGCGTCAACGGCGTGCTGGTCTGGCTGAAGATCACATCCAGCGTCGGCACCAACGGTGCGTCCTCGCTGACCGCAAAGCCCACCCCCAGGATCAGCACGCCATGCAGCAGCAGCGAGATCACCAGCGTCATCATCAGCCGGCGACCGTCGTCCATCGGTGCCGGCAGGGCCGCGGCCGTGCTCATTGCGCGGTGCCGGCCTCGATCGCGTCGAACAGCAGCCCGGCGATGTTCAGGCCGAACTGCGCATCCAGCTCGCGCACGCAGGTGGGGCTGGTGACGTTGACCTCGGTCAGGTAATCGCCGATCACGTCCAGGCCGACGAAGCGCATGCCGCGCCGGCGCATTTCCGGACCCACCTGCGCGGCGATCCAGCGGTCGCGTTCGGACAATGGTCGGCCTTCGCCGCGTCCGCCGGCGGCCAGGTTGCCGCGGAATTCGTCGCCCTGCGGAATCCGCGCCAGGCAGTAATCGACCGGCTCGCCGTCCACCAGCAGGATGCGCTTGTCGCCGGCCGTGATGTCGGGGATGAAGCGCTGAGCCAGGGTCAGCTTGCGGTTGCCGTCGGTCAGCGTTTCCAGGATCACGTTGAGGTTGGGGTCGCCGCTGCCGCTACGGAAGATCGAGCGTCCGCCCATGCCGTCCAGCGGCTTGAGTACCGCCTGGCCATGCTCCAGCACGAAGGCCTTGAGCGCGGCGGCATCGCGGCTGACCAGGGTCGGCGGGCAGCATTGCGGAAACAGCAGTGCGGCCAGCTTCTCGTTGTAGTCGCGCAGGCCCTGCGGGTCGTTGACGATCTGCGCGCCGGCGCGCTGCGCCACGCTCAGCACCTGGGTGTCGTAGACGAACTCCGCATCCACCGGCGGGTCCTTGCGCATCAGCACCACCTGGCCGGGCCCGAACGCCCGTTCGGCGAACTCGCCCAGCGTGAACCAGCCGGTCTTGTCCTCGCGCACGCTCAGCGGCGCCACCTGCGCCACCGCGCGCCCTTCGCGCAGGCTGAGCCCGCCGGGGCGCACGTAGTGCAGTCGGTGACCACGGCGCTGGGCTTCCAGCAACATGGCAAACGTGGTGTCTTTGGCGATCTTGATGGAGGCGATGGGATCCATCACCACAACGACGTCGAGCGACATGGGGCTAAACCTTTCGAACAAGCTGCCGATGGTAACTTCAAGCGATGGGCGATGGCGCGCCCGGTGGGTCGTAGTGCGCGACTTGCCGGCCGGGACGCACCCAGACGTGGTCGGAACGTCCGCCTGGCGGGGCCCCGGCAATGCACCCTTGACAGTCGATGCGGGTCTTGGGATATACATGCAGTTTCGTAGCGACGTCGGAAGGGATGAAGCGTCGCGCGCCCGGGGATATTTGCATGAGTGAAAACATTGCTGCGGGTGGGGAACTCGCAGGACTGAAGGTGATGGTGATCGATGATTCGAAAACCATTCGCCGCACCGCCGAAACGCTGCTGAAGCGGGAAGGTTGTGAAGTAGTGACAGCAACGGATGGTTTCGAGGCACTGGCCAAAATTGCGGACCAGCAACCTCAGATCATTTTCGTCGACATCATGATGCCGCGCCTGGATGGGTACCAGACGTGCGCGTTGATCAAGGGCAACCAGCTCTTCAAATCGACGCCGGTGATCATGTTGTCGTCCAAGGACGGCCTGTTCGACAAGGCTCGCGGCCGCATCGTCGGTTCCGAGCAATATCTGACCAAGCCGTTCACCCGTGAAGAACTACTGAGCGCGATCCGCACGTACGTCCACGCCTGACCAGGGGGAAAGGCAACATGGCTCGAATTATATTGATCGAGGACTCGCCCACCGACAGGGCAGTCTTCAGTCAATGGCTGGAAAAAGCAGGCCATACGGTCGTCGCCACCGATAATGCAGAAGAGGGTCTTGAGCTGGTTCGCAGCCAGGCGCCCGATCTTGTGTTGATGGATGTGGTGTTGCCCGGCATGAGCGGCTTCCAGGCAACCCGTGCTCTCGCACGCGACCAGGCAACCAAGGACATTCCCGTGCTGCTGGTCAGCACCAAGGGCATGGAAACCGACAGGGCCTGGGGTCTGCGACAAGGTGCCAGCGACTACATCGTCAAGCCGCCGCGCGAAGACGATCTGATCGCGCGCATCAGACAATTGGTGCGTTGATGCGCTCTCCATTCGACATTCTCGAAGACTACGAGCGTCGTAGTCTGGCGCACGCCACGCCGCTGCCGGAACGCCAGTTCTCGGCCGATATCTGGCGCGGCGTGGGGTATCGCGTCGGGACCCGGCGACTGGTCTCGGACTTCCGCGAAGTTGCGGAAATCGTGCCGATGCCGCCGGTCACTCCAGTGCCGGGCGCACAGCCCTGGCTGCTGGGCGTGGGCAACCTGCGCGGCAATCTGTTCCCGGTGATCGATCTGAAGCAGTTCCTGGAGGGCCGTCGCACGGTGCTGCAGGAAGGCCAGCGTGTGCTGATCATGCGTCAGAGCGGCGGCGACGTCGCGCTGACCATCGATGAGCTGTACGGCCAACGCAGCTTCGAGCAGGTCCAGGCGGTGGAACCCGGCGAGCTGGCGCAAGGCCGCTACGCCCATTTCATCGACCGTGCCTTCCGCAACGAGACGCAGGACTGGGGTGTGTTTTCCCTGGCGTTGCTGTCGCGCACTCCTGAATTCCGGCAGGCCGCGGCCTAATCCGCGACCCCGCCACGTCATACAGATCGAGGTCGAACCATGAGTACCGCCCCGGACGCCCGCAAGACCAACAAGCTCGGCAGCGTCAGCACCAGCTTCTGGCTTGGCTTGCTGGTGTTGTCGATGATCGTGTTTGGCGCCAATACCGGCGTCGCGACCTGGCAGGGCAGTCGTCTTGCCGGTGCCGGCACCGGCGCGGCCGACTTGCAGGTGCTCTCGCAGCAGCTGGCCAACCAGGGCCGCGAAGCGGTGTCCGGCGATGCCAAGGCGTTTGCCGCATTCAAGGAAACCAAGGGCCGTATCGACAGCACGGTCAGCGAGCTGGATGGCCGTTACGGCCAGGAAAGCTCGATCGCAAGCTCGATGGCGCAACTCAAGGCGACCTGGGTACCGCTGAGCAAAAACGCCGATCAGGTCATCGCCAGCGAACCGGCGGTGCTCGGTCTGGCCGGCAACGCCGAACGCTTCTCCGGCAGCGTGCCGCAGCTGCAGGCGCAGTTGAACGAAGTGGTGCGCGCGATGACGGTCAGCGGCGCGCCTGCCTCGCAGATCTACAACACGCTGCAGCAGGTGGTGGTCGCCGGCACCATGGCACGCCGGGTCACGGAAATGCGCGCCGGTGGCGCCAATGCGGCCGCCTCGGGCGACGCACTGGCACGCGACTCGGTGGTGTTCACGCAGATGCTGGAAGGCCTGCGCACGGGCAACGAAGAACTCGGCATCGCCGCGGTGCGCAACCCGGCCGCGTTGTCGGCGCTGGAGCAGTCGCAGGCGCAGTGGACGACGATGAAGAAAGACGTCGACGCCATCCTCGCCAGCTCGCGCAACCTGTTCGCCGCACAGTCCTCGGCCGCCGCGCTGACGGCTGGCTCCGGCAAGATGCTCGAAGACAGCAAGAAGCTGTTCGATGCGTTTTCGGCGTTCGGTTCGGTGCGCGACACGCGCCTGTTCCCGAACTTCTGGCTGGGCGTGGTGTCCGGCCTGGTCGCGCTGCTGGCGATCATCGGCTTCGTGTGGAGCTCGGTGCGCGTGCGGACCCGCGAGCAGGACGTGCGCTACCAGTCGCAGGTGGAATTCAACAGCCGCAACCAGCAGGCGATTATGCGATTGCTGGACGAAATCAGCTCGCTCGGTGAGGGCGACCTGACCGTGAAGGCCTCGGTGACCGAGGACATGACCGGCGCCATCGCGGACGCGATCAATTACGCCGTGGACGAACTGCGCCACCTGGTGACCACCATCAACGACACCTCCGCGAAGGTGGCCGTGTCGACCCAGGAAACCCAGGCCACGGCCATGCAACTGGCCGAAGCGGCCGGCCAGCAGGCCAACCAGATCACCACTGCCTCCGAGCGCATCAGCGAAATCGCGGCCAGCATCGAACAGGTGTCGCGCAACTCCACCGAGTCGGCCGAAGTGGCGCAGCGCTCGGTGGTCATCGCCGCCGAGGGTGCCGGCGTGGTGCGCGAGACGATTCAAGGCATGGACCAGATCCGCGACCAGATCCAGGAAACCTCCAAGCGCATCAAGCGGCTGGGCGAATCCTCCCAGGAAATCGGCTCGATCGTGGAACTGATTAACGACATTTCCGAGCAGACCAACATCCTGGCGCTCAACGCCGCGGTGCAGGCGGCGTCGGCCGGCGAAGCCGGTCGCGGTTTCGCTGTGGTGGCCGACGAAGTGCAGCGCCTGGCGGAACGCACCTCCAGTGCGACCCGACGCATCGAAGGTCTGGTGCAAACCATTCAGGCCGATACCAACGAAGCGGTCAGTTCGATGGAACAGACCACCTCTGAAGTGGTGTCCGGTGCGCGCCTGGCCGAAGACGCCGGCACCGCGCTGACCGAAATCGAGCGCGTGTCCAACGCCTTGAACAACCTGATCAAGAACATCTCCATCGCTGCGCACCAGCAGTCGGCCGCGGCGACGGATATCACACAGACCATGGGCGTGATCCGTCAGATCACCAGCCAGACATCGCAGGGTGCGGAACAGACGGCCGAATCGATCGGCAACCTGGCTCAGCTCGCTGCCGATCTGCGCCGTTCGGTCGCCGACTTCAAGCTGCCGGCGTGACCACGACGCGGAACGGGAAAGGATCAGCAGATGGCGCGTAGTAGCGTTACGTCGATGCAGGAAGTGACCGGTTGCCGCGCTGGCGGCGAGTCGGTCGTAGTCAGGGGGCTGCAATGAGCGCGCTTCGCGATGCGATGAGTCACGCCGCACTGGGCTGGGTCAAGCCAGAGCTGGACGAGACGTTGCGCCAGGCGCGCAACGAGATCGAGTACTTTGCCGAAGAACCGTCCGACACCAGTCGGATGCGGTTCTGCGCCGGCTACCTGCACCAGGTGCAGGGCACGCTGCGCATGGTCGAGTTGTATGCGCCGGCGATGGTGGCCGAAGAGCTCGAGCTGCTGGCCCAGGCCGTGCAGGCAGGGGAGGTCGCCGACCGCGATGAGGCCTGCGCGATGCTGATGCGCGGCACCGTGCTGCTGCCCGATTACCTGGAGCGCTTGCAGAACGGGCATCGCGACATTCCGATCGTGTTGCTGCCGCTGCTCAATGAAATCCGTGCCACCCGTGGCCAGCCGGGTCTGAGCGAAAGCGTGCTGTTCGCGTTCGACCCGCAGGCCGGTGTTGCCACCGAGGCCGAGCTGGATCATGCGCGCGGCAGTCTGAGCGGGCGCAATCGCGAGTTGCTCGACACCGTCGGCAATGCGGTCAAGGAAGAATTGCTGCGCGTGAAAGACGCGCTGGACCTGCATCTGCGCACCGGCGGCGAGATCGGCGAGCTGCAGACCCAGGTCAACGATCTGGGCAGCGTTGCCGACACCCTCGGCATGATGGGCCTGGGCGTGGCGCGCAGCGTCGTCGTGCAGCAGCGCGATGCGTTGGCGCGTGTGGTCGATGGCCAGACCCAGATGGACGAAAGCGTGCTGCTGGATATTGCCGGCGCGCTGCTGTACGTGGATGCCTCGCTGGACGATCAGGTCGCCAGCCTGGGCGCCGACCCGGGCGACGGTACCGAAGTCAGCAACAGTGCCAACTCCTCGGAAGTACGCCGCACGGTCGATGTGCTGGCGCAGGAGGCGATCGCCAACTTCGGTGCGGCGCGCGAACATTTCGTCGCCTTCATCGAAACCAACTGGGACCACGCGCGTCTGGCCGAGGTGCCGCACCTGCTCGGCGAAGTCGGCGGTGCGTTGCGCATTCTCGAGCTGCCGCAGGCCGCCGATTATCTGGAAGGCGTGCGTCGCTACGTCGATCTGGAATTGATCGGCAAGCAGCGCGTGCCCAGCGGACGCCAGCTGGATACCCTGGCCGATGCGATGGCCAGCCTGGAGTACTACCTGGAAGCCCTGCGCGAGCGCCGTCCCGGCCGCGAAGAGATTCTGGATATCACCCGCAACAGCCTGGAAACGTTGCGTTACTGGCCGCTGCCGTCGGGCCAGCCGTCCGATTTGCCGGTCGGCACGGACCAGCCGGGCAGCGCGGCCGAGCCGCAGCCGGTGGCCGCCCCGCCGTTGCAGCACGCCGACACGCCGCAGGCCGCCAACGATGCGTCTTTGCCGTCGCTGGAATGGGCGAACGAAACCGTCGTCGAGACGCCGTTCGCTGCCAGCGTGGTGCACGACACCGGCGCTGCCGCGACCGATACGGTGTTCTCCTTCGACCCGGTCGCCGCCGAAGAAACCGTGTCCGGCCAGTCGCATGTGCCGTTCACCGTGGCGCCGCTGGATCTTTCGGACGACGGCGCGCAGGTACCTGGCGACTGGCATCTGGAAACCACGGAGCAGGCCGCGCCGATCGCCACCTCTGCGTTCGACCCGGTGTCGGCCGAGCAGGATGGCAACGAGGTCGCGCAGGTCAGCTACACGGTGGATCTGAGCGCGCTGGAGCAGGAGCACGCCGCCGAGCCGGTGCCTGCCGAGGACGCGCCGCTGCAGATCGAGCAGATCGACCTGCCGGGCGATGCCGATCAGACCGAAGCGCCGTTGGAGTTCATCGCCGAGAACGCAACGCGTCGCGCGCAGACCAGCATCGAAGACGCCTTCTCGCCGCCGCCGAGTCCGCCGCAGGAATTGGACGACCCGTTCGTCGAGCCGGTGCAGGAGCCGCAGGACGTCCCGTCCGAAGCGGCATCCTGGCCGGTTGCCCCGCGCGTGCAACAGGCAGTGGTCAGCGAATTCGAGCTGGACGACGCCTCCGCTGCGTTTCTGGCCCAGCTCGATGCAGCCGCCGCGCAGTTCGACGTGGAGCGCCCGCAGGCGCCGGCACCGGCCGCCGATGCGCACACCGTGCAGGCAAGCTCTGAACCGGTGTCCAGCGAACGCGCTCAGGAGGCCGCCGATGCCGGCATTTTCGGCGGCTTCGGCGACAGCGATATCGACGACGATATCCGCGACGTGTTCCTGGAAGAATTCGACGAAGAGTTGATCAACCTGGGGCAGCTGTTGCCGGTGTGGCGCGCCGCGCCCACCAACCCGGAAGCCCTGCGCCCGATCCGCCGCGTCTTCCACACCCTGAAGGGCAGTGGGCGTCTGGTTGGCGCCAGCGTGCTCGGCGAGTTCAGCTGGAAGATCGAGAGCATGCTCAACCGCGTGCTCGATAATTCGCGGCCGGCCAGCCCGGCGGTCGTGTCGATGGTCGAACTGGCCTACGAGGTGTTGCCGCAATTCAACGCCGCGCTGCGCGACCAGGGCCGCATCAGCGCCGATCTGCCTGAAATCCAGGGCATTGCCGAGCGCGTTGCTGCTGGCGAAGAGGTCTATTACGTGCCCGCAGCCGCGGCACCGGTGGCCGAGGCCGTGGCGATTCCGGCGGCAGCCGCAGGCGTGTTTGTCGCCAGCGGCGGAACGCCGGCTTCGGTGGACAGCGTGCTGCGCGAGATCCTGGAAGCCGAGGTCGCCACGCATCTGGACACGGTGAACGGGTGGCTGCACGCCAGCCAGGCCGAGCCGCAGTTGGCGACCGAAGACGTGCTGCGCGCCGTGCACACGATGAGTGGCGCGTTCGCGATGACCGACGTGCCGGAAATCACCTTGGTGACGACGCCGGCCGAAAGCTACGTCAAGCGCTTGCTGGCCGCCTCGGTCACACCGTCGGCGGAAGGGCTCGAAGCACTCACCGCCACCGCTGCTGCGATTGCCACCACGGTGACCGCGCTGCGTGCCGATGCGCCGTTGATTCCGTCGTTCGCACCGTTGACCGAGCGCTTGCGCACGCTGGTGGACAGCTTGCCGGAAGCGCAGTGGCCGCCGCAGGTGTTCCTGGACGAGTTGGACGATGTCGACGCCCCGAGCGCCACGGTAGACGGCAGCGATGCCTCGGTCGAACTGACCGGTGCGCAGGATTTGTCGCAGTACCTGGATGCCGGCGCGCTACCGTCCGACGCCCCCGCATCGGCGCAAGATGCCGAAGACGCGCAGCCGCAGCCGGACGATGCGCCGATTGCCGTGGACGAGCTGGCCGAAGCCGAAGCCGAGCATGAGTCGGCACTCGCACTGGACGCGCCTGCACCGCATGCGGTCGACGATGCCGGTCATGCCGCCGTGCACGAAGATGTCCACGCCTCTGCCGAGTCCGTGCCTGCATCGAGCGACGACGCGCTGGTACCGGTTGGTGATTCCGAGCTTGCCGATGCGCTGCACGACGATGCTGCGCCAGCCGAAGGGGCAGACCGGGCCGCATCGCAGGGCATCGACGCACACGACCTGCCGGCCGACGAGCCGCTGGTTGAAGCCGAGGCCTGGGATGCCACTGAACTGCAGCATGCGCAGACCGCACCGCACGATCACGCTTCCGGCGAGCACGCGGCAGAGGTGCCCAGTGAGGCATCTGCTGAGCGTGTGTCCGGCGAGCACGACGCCGACGCCACCAGCACGCACGCCGACAGCATTGCGGTAGATGAGCTGGCCGATGCGGAAGCTGCCTTGGGCGATGCGCAGACGCTGGCTGCAGCCGATGCCGAGCAGGCAGTGGACGGGCAGGCACAGCAGGCGCCCGCGCACGACGAGCAAGTTGCAGCAGGCGCTGACGAGGCGGTCGAGAGCATCGAAGCGCTGGAGGCCGTGCACGCCGACGCAGCGTTGGCTGATGACGCCAATGCAACGACCGCGGAAGACTGGACCCCGGAAACCGCAGCGCTGGACAGCGTGTCGTCCGATCAGTCTGGCCATGCCGACACGCAGGAATACGCGGGCGAGCAGTCGGTAGACCAGGCGGCGCAGCACGGCGAGGCAGCGTTGCCGCATGCCGGCGAGCCGTATGCGGGCGAACAGCAACCGCTGGAAGAAGCCGCGCAGCTGGGCGAGCATGCAGAGCTGGAAGCGCAACCATCTTCGAATCAGCAGATGGATTCGGGCGATGACGCGCCTGCCGATGCGCAGCCGCACGTCCACGAGCAAGTGCCGTCTGACCAGTACGTCGACGCCGGTGAGCAGCTGCAAACGCACGCGCATTCCGACGAACATGCCAGCGACGCAGAGCACGCGGCCGAACACCTGGACGCCGAAGCCACGCATACCGAAGCGCAGCATTCCGACGCCGAGCATGTGGCTGCCGAGCAGACCGAAGCGGCGCATTCCGATGCCGAGCATGCAGACGCCGACCGAGTTGACGCCGCACAGGCCGGTGCCGACGTCCTGCCCGATCACACTGTCGAATCGGTGCAGGCATTCGAAATGGCGCATGCGGCCGATCAGGTGGAAGAGACCGGCGATCCGCAATCGGATACCGCGCCGGAGCTGCACGACACGCAGGCTGTCACCTCCGACGACGCGGCGCAGGCCGATGAGCAGGCCGCAGTCGATGCGTTTGCCGTGGCCGATCACGCCGATCATGCCGCGCACGCAGATCAGTTCGAAAGCGCAGGACACGCCGCGCACGCGGAACCAACGCAAGCCAGCGACCACGCCGGTGCCGATCAGCATGCCGACGACTCCGCAGATCAGCACGCAACCGACCGCAGCGCCGACGAGCCGGAAGACACCACCACCGCTGCGTTCAGCGCCCCAGTCGAAGATGCGGCGCGTGCCGGTGCGGCCAGCAACGATATCGGCGCGGCATTCGATGCCGGCCCGCTGAACTTCGATCAACTCGACGGCGAGCTGGTCGACATCTTCGTCGAAGAAGGTCGCGACCTGCTGGACCATTGCGACGGCCTGATCGCCCGCATGCGCGAAGTGCCGGGAGACCGCGATGTCCTCAATGGACTGCAGCGCGATCTGCACACGCTCAAGGGCGGTGCGCGCATGGCCGGCATCAACGCCATCGGCGATCTGGGGCATGCAATCGAATCGCTGCTCGAAGCCGTGGCGGCCAACCGCACCGACATCGATCGCGACGACGTGCGTCTGTTCGAGCGTGGCTTCGACCGCCTGCATCAGTTGCTGACCCGCACCGGCATGCACCGTGCGGTGACGATGCCGACCGATCTGGTGGAAGCCTTCGAAACCCGTACCCGTGGCCGCAATGCCGCACCGCCTAGCGACGCAGATGTCCGCGCGATCGCCAAGGCGTCGGTGGAACCGGCGCCGCTGTCCGCCCCGGTTCCGGTGGAAGGCCAGGCCGAAGAAGACTTCCTGCCGCGCGTGCAGCAGGAGCAGGTGCGCGTGCGCGCCGACCTGCTCGACCGCCTGGTCAACCACGCCGGCGAAGTGGCGATCTACCGCTCGCGCCTGGAGCAGCAGCTGGGCGCGTTCCGCGGCGCCATGGGCGAACTGGATCGCACCAACGCCCGTCTGCGCGACCAGTTGCGACGTCTGGATCTGGAAACCGAAGCGCAGATCGTGGCGCGTTATCAGCGCGAACAGGACCAGGGCGATCGCACCTTCGATCCGCTGGAACTGGACCGCTTCTCCACCTTGCAGCAGCTCAGCCGTGCGCTGAACGAATCGGCAGCCGACTTGGGCGGCTTGCAGGGTGTGCTGGAAGATCTGTCGCGTCAGTACGACGGCTTGCTGCAACAGCAGTCGCGCGTCAGTTCGGAGCTGCAGGACGGCCTGATGCGCGCGCGCATGGTGCCGTTCGACGGTCTGGTGCCGCGTTTGCGTCGTGTGGTGCGTCAGGCAGCCAGCGACACCGGCAAGCAGGTGCACCTGGTGCTGGAAGGCACCCAAGGCGAACTGGATCGCAACGTGCTCGATCGCATGGTCGCGCCGCTGGAACACATGCTGCGCAACTCGGTGGCGCACGGGCTGGAAACGCCCGAGCAACGCCGCGACGCAGGCAAGCCGGAAGAAGGCAGCATTGCGATCCGTCTGCGCCGCGAAGGCTCGGAAATCGTGCTGGAAGTGGCCGACGACGGCGCCGGGCTGGATCGCGAGGCGATCCGTCGCCGTGGCGAGGAGCGCGGCCTGATCGAACCGGGCCAGGAGCTGAGCGAGGCCGAACTCGATAACCTGATTTTCGCTTCCGGCTTCAGCACCTCCGAGCAGGTCAGCCAGTTGGCCGGCCGTGGCGTGGGCATGGACGTAGTGCGCAACGAAGTGCGTCAGCTCGGCGGCTCGGTGGATATCCACTCGGTACGCGGGCAGGGCGCCACCTTCACCTTGCGTCTGCCGCAAACGCTTGCGGTCACCCAGGCGGTGTTCGTGCGCATCGGCGAAACGACGTTCGCGGTGCCGGTGGGCTCGGTCAGCGGTATCGGCCGCATCTCGCGCGCCCGTTACGAGTCGGGCGAGGGCGGGTATCACTACGCCGGCGAAGAGTACGTGCTGCACGACCTCGGCTCGTTGGTCGGCCAGGCCGCCGCGCGTGCCGATGGCCAGGCGCAGGTGCCGTTGCTGTTGGTGCGTGCGGGCGACCTGCGTGCCGCGGTGGCCATCGATCAGGTGCTGGGCAATCGCGAAGTCGTGGTCAAGCCGGTGGGCCTTCAGATCGCCTCGGTGCCGGGCATCTACGGCGCCACCATCACCGGCGATGGCCGCGTGGTGGTGATCCTGGACGTCGCCCCGCTGGTGCGTCGTTTCCTGGCCCAGCCGGCGCGGCCGTCGCTGGAAACACAGGCCGAAGCACAGCGCCAGGTGCCATTGGTGATGGTGGTCGACGATTCGCTGACCATGCGCAAGGTCACCAGCCGTGTGCTGGAACGCCACAACCTGGACGTCACGACCGCACGCGACGGTGTCGAGGCGCTGGAACTGCTCGAAGAGCGCGTGCCCGACCTGATGCTGC
The DNA here is from genome assembly GCF_013112235.1 of Xanthomonas euvesicatoria. NCBI lineage: Bacteria > Pseudomonadati > Pseudomonadota > Gammaproteobacteria > Lysobacterales > Lysobacteraceae > Xanthomonas > Xanthomonas euvesicatoria. Next base: position 4,583,986 of record NZ_JABFFS010000001.1, on the reverse strand, counting down.
TGGATATCGAAATGCCGCGCATGGACGGCTACGAGCTGGCCACCGCGATGCGGGCCGACCCGCGCTTCAAGGCGGTGCCGATCGTGATGATCACCTCGCGCAGTGGCGAGAAGCATCGCCAGCGCGCCTTCGAGATCGGCGTGCAGCGTTACCTGGGCAAGCCTTACCAAGAGTTGGATCTGATGCGAAACGTGTATGACCTGCTGGGGATCGCCCGTGTCCGAGACTAATGGCGCAATGGGAACTCCGGTTGCTTTGCTGGGTCGTCCCGGTCAGGCGCGCGAGCGCCTGCGCGAGGCGCTTGGCCTGGCCGGCGCGCAGGTGGTGCTGGAAGACGAGCCAGCGGCGGTCGACGTGCAGATGCTGCGCGACGCCGAGCCGGTGGCCGTGCTGGTCGCACTCGAGCCGTCGATCGAAGACGCGCTCGAAGCGCTGGAGCCGGCCTTCAACATGCCCGGCGTCACCGTGATCTTCGACGAGGCCGAACTGACGGTGCGCCGCGAGGGCTGGGAAGCGCAGCGCTGGGTGCGCCATCTGGCCGCCAAGCTGCACGGCCACGCCGACGTGCTGCCGCCGGGCACCGAAAGCGAGCCCTCGCTGCAGCCCGAGCCCGGCCTGACGCTGGTACCGCAGCAGCATTCGGACCTGCAGCTGGATCAACACCTGGAAGCGGCCGCGCACGCGTTCGACAGCGTGCCCGGCGATGCCTTGTTCGCGCATGCCTCCATGCAGGAGGCGGCATCGGCCGCTGTGGAAAAGCCGGGGCTGGCGCTGGGCGATTCCAGTACCTGGGGCCTGGTGGACGAGGTGGCCGTGGTGGTGCGCCCGCGCGCCGAACCCGATGTGGCGGCCCTGTCCACCGGCGGCTTGTCGCTGGTGGATCTGGAGCACAGCGGCAGCGTCACCGGCGCTGTGCTGGTCGTCGCTGGCATCGGTGGGCCGGATGCGATCCGTCGCCTGCTGGCCGCCTTGCCGCCGGAATTCCCGCGTGCGGTGCTGGTGCGCATGACCCTGGATGGCGGCCAGTACGGCAACCTGGTGCGGCAGATGGGGCGCGTGTCTGCGTTGCCGGTCGAACTGGGTGAAGCGGGGCAGGTGGTCGCACCAGGCAAGGTGTATGTGCTCTCCGACGAGGTCGGCGTGCAACAGCATGCCGGCGCGCTGGCGTTCGTGGCACCGGCCGATCCGGCCGGGCTGATCGCCGCGCTGCCGCCGGCCGACAGTGCGGTGCTGATGCTCAGCGGTGCCAACGAGGCGCTGGTGGAGGCATCGCTGGCATTGGCCGAGCAAGGCGGCTGGTTGGCCGGGCAATCCACCGACGGCTGTTACGACCCGGCCGCCGCCGCGCGTCTGGCGCGGCAAGGCATTCTGACCGGCGACCCTGCGCAGTTGGCGCAGGCGCTGGCGCAGCGTTGGCCGGCATAAGCCGGGCGCTCCCATTCGAATCGGAATCATGCGATGAGCTACGCCAATAACGACGAAATCCGCGGCGTCCTGATCCAGGCCGGTAGCGAGCGCGTGCTGCTGCCGAACGCAACGGTGGCCGAGGTGATGTCGCGGGTGGCGGTCGAGCCGCTGCCCGACATGCCGCGCTGGGTGGTCGGGCGCATCGACTGGTACGGCTGGAAGGTGCCGCTGCTGTCGTTCGCGCGCCTCAGCGGCATGGGCGATGAACCCACCGCGGTCAACAACAAGGTCATCGTGTTGAAGGCGCTGGGTGGCAACCCGGCATTGCCGTATTTCGCGCTGCTGACCGCCTCGTTCCCGCAGCTGATTTCGGTGCCGCGCGATGGCCTGCTGGCCGATGCCTCGGAAGATGCGCTGCCCGACGGTGTGCACATGCGCGTGCTGCTGGGCGAGCAAAGCGCGCTGTTGCCGAACCTGGACGCCATCGAAGCGCAGGTCGGCCAGGCGCTCGCGGTCGCTGCCGCCTGAGAGCGGGAGGCCACCTGCTGTGCTTGCCGTCAGGCGGGTGCAGTGGCACCGTGCAGCGGGGCTGCCGCGCACTGAGCGATGCACAGGGAGGATGTTGCTGACTGTCGGGCGTTCCATCTCACGCACTGGATGACGCCCTGCTTTGGAGACGGCTTGCGGAGATCGGTATGCATCAGCCGGATGCACCTGGCAGCAAGATGACACGCGTGATTGAGGCGTGGCTGCCATGAGTCCTCCGCTGTTTGCGCCGATCCGCCGCGCCGACGGCGTGGTGCTGTGCGATCTGGCCGTGGTCGATCCGGCTGCAATGGCCGACTACCACACGCGCAACCGCGCTCATCTGGCTGATGCGATGCCGCTGCGGCCGCCCGCGTTCTACACCGTCGAAGGCTGGCGCCGTCTGTGCATGGCATACCGCGGCGCGATCCCTGGCGAGCGCGAGTTGCAACTGGTCTTGTTGCAGGGCGAGCAGGTGATCGGCACCACCGGGTTCACCCAGATCCAGCGCGGCGCCTTCCAGGCGTGCCACATGGGCTATGGCCTGGACGCGGCGCAGCAGGGACGGGGTTTGATCCAGTGGGCAGCCACGCAAGGGATCGCTTTTGCCTTCGGCCAGCTCGGCCTGCACCGGGTGATGGCGCAATACGTTCCGGAGAATCTGCGCAGTGCGCGCGTGCTGCGGCGGCTGGGTTTTCAGATCGAAGGCTATGCGCGGCGCTATCTGCAGTTGAATGGCCACTGGCGCGATCACGTGCTCACCAGCAGATTGCGCGACGACGGCACGCCTGGCGAAGGCGCGGTGGATGATGAGCCGGGTTCAGGGCGCAGCGCTCGAGAGCTCAAGCCGTAATTCATCGGCGGCTAGCGTGCTGTCTTGCGCAAGCTCGATCTGCGTTGGCCGGCCACGTTGTTTGAATTGCTTGCGCAACTGCGCCGCCCAGGTCTGCACGGCCGATGCACTCGGCGTGGCAGCCATGATGCGGATCGTTATCGGTGTCTGCGTGTTCCCGGAAGCAGCACGGTCCTCCAGCCAATCGCTTGGTGATGTGGAAAGTTTCAGTGAAACAGTGCGGTGTGTCTGCTCGCGCGTGTCTGTCTCGCGCTGTTGCTGTGCCTGCTGTGTCGCAATGCGGGTGGCCGAGGTGGACGACCAGCTGTCGCGTGATGCTCCGGGCTGCGGCTTGCCGGCCTGCGGTTCCGGTCTTGGTGCAGGTGCAGCTGTTGGCGCGGCACGCGAGGTGTTGCGCGATATCACTAGCTCGGTGGTCGCAGGTGCGTTGGCGGCCATGCGTTCGATCCGCAACGATGGATCCTGCGACGGTGCCGGCAATACCGGCAACATCGGCAATTTCGCCGCCGCCGCGGGCGCCGCAGGCGCTGGCGCACGCTCGGTGGGTCGCGGGGCAGGTGCGCTGTTATCCGTGCCTACCGCGGGCGCACCACTGGCCTGTACATCGTCGTTGTTCGCGGTGATGGGGGCAGGCGGTGGGGGCGGCGCCATCGCGGCGTGCGCATCGTCTTGCGTCGGCTCCGGCACCATTGGCGGTTGGGTGGACGTCATCCCGGTGGGGCGCGCGGAAGCTGGCGGCGTCACCACACGTGCAGGCAGGGGCGCGCTGACCGGGGCCGGCATGGCGGCTGGCGCGAGCTCCTGCAGCGAAGGTGCCGGCTGCCTCTCCACCTGCTGCGCGGAAGTGGGTTTGTCGGCGGATGCGAAGGCAGGTCGCTGCGCAACATCTTGGACGCTGCCTTCTGAGGCACGATCTGCTCCGTCTGCCGCAGCGGGGCGCGCGGGAACTCTTCCTGATTCGGCTGCCGCAGGGATCGCCGCAGCCGGTGTGAGCGCATCCGGCACCGGTCGACTGGCCTGCCATTGCAGGCCGAGGCCAACGGCCAGCGTGACCGACGCGGCGAGCGCCAAGGGCGGCATCCAGCGCAGGCGTCGGGCACTGCGTCGAACAGGCGCTGGGCCGATGCCCGATGGCGCCCGTGTAGGGGCTTGCGTTGACGAAGCAGCCGATGCCGGGGTTGAACCCTGCGTCGAAGTTGAAGCAGCAGCGGCATGAAAAGCGGGAGCGTCAGAAGAATCCGGAATCGAGCCGGCTCCCTGAGCCGAAGATCTGCCGGCATCGGCGAGCGAGGAAAGCGGCACTGGGTTGGATGTGCCAGCCGAGGCCGCTGCAGGCACGGATCCAGCCACCGATTCAGGGTTCGACGTACCTGTCACGGCAGGCGCAGCAGGCATGACCGGCACAGCATCGGCAGCATTGCGCATCTGTTGCGCAATCCATTCGCGTGCAGCCTCGCTCAATGGCGCGCCCAGTGTGTGGTCGGCGGTGTCGCCTTGCGCAAGACGTGCCTGCACGGCCGCGCGTTGTGCAGCCTGCGTCTGTTCGGCTTGCGCTGCTGCGGCAGCAAACAGGCTGGCCATGGTGGCAGGCGCTTCAAACTGCAAGGTGTCCTGTGTCGCGGTCGCTGCAGCGCGCTCGGCTTCTGCCTCTTGCGCGGCGTGTGCAAACCAGGCATCCATCGACGCGGGCGGGGCATGCAGCGGCAGCGCACGCAGCAAGGCAGCAAGGCCATCATGCCCGGCAAGGAAACGATCGAAGGACGTGCTCACGGCGCGGCCTCCAGGCTCACGCGCAGCTTTGCGAAGGCGTAGCGCAGCCGGCTCTTGACCGTCTCGAAGCCTTCGCCGATCACATGCGCGATCTCTTCGACGCCCAGCTCGGCGAAGAAGCGCAGCACCACCACTTCCCGTTGCGCATCCGGCAGTGCCATCAGTGCGGCACGCACGCGATGTTGTTGCTGGCCGAGCATGGCCAGGCGCTCGGCGCTCAGATCGTCGTCGGGCAACTGCAGATGCACATCGTCCAGCGCCACCGAGGTGGCGTGGTATGCGCTGCGCCGGGTGTCGCGCCAGGCATTGCGGCCGATCTGGAACAGAAAGCTGGTGAAGGCGGCCTGCCCGGGGCGATAGTCGCTACAGCGGGTCATCAGCTTGACCCAGGTTTTCTGCGCCAGGTCTTCGGCCTCGCTCAGATTGCCTTCGCACAACCAGGCCAGGAAGTTGAACAAGGCGCGGTTGTGGCGCTTGAACAATTCGGTCGCCGGTTGTTCGACAAAGCCATTGGCGACGAGGAGCATGAGCTCCTCGTCAGGAAGATGCGCAAGATCGGCAGGATGCATGCGCTCAGTATAGGCAGGCGCTGCGCGCATCAGTCGGTGTCGGCGAGTGGCCGGGTGCTCAGTGCGTCGGCCTGCTGCACCAGTTGCAGGAAGTCGGCGCGATAGCCGAAACGGTCGCTGCCCAGGCTGCCGGCGGCCAGGGCGCGCACCTGCGGGTAATCCCAGCCCCGCAGCTGGTTGCCGCCACGCAGGCGCTGCCCGAACCCGGCCACCGCTGCAGAAAAACGGAAGGCATCGCTGGTGGCATTCAGTGCCTTGCGTTGACTGCTGCGTACCACCGTGTCCAGCAACTGGCTGCGCTGTGCATCGGGCCGCTTGTAGCGCAGTTTGACGTGCGCCAGCTCGCCGTTGAGGGGCCGCGCCTGCGTAGGCTGTGCAGCGCTTGCGTAGCGCAGCGGGTCGACCGATGCGGTGCCGTCGGCCGGGGTGATTTCGTACAAGGCGGTGACGGTATGGCCGGCGCCGATGTCGCCCGCATCGACCTGATCGTTGTTGAAGTCCTCATCGCGCAGCGCACGGTTTTCGTAGCCGATCAGGCGATATTCCTTGACGGTGTTCGGATTGAATTCGACCTGGATCTTGACGTCGCGCGCGATGGTCGCCAGCGTGGCGCCCAGCTCGTGGGTGAGGACCTTGCGCGCTTCCAGCGCGGTGTCGATGTAGGCGTAGGCACCGTCGCCGGCATCGGCCAACTGCTCCATCAGGTTGTCGTTGTAGTTGCCGGTACCGAAGCCGAGCGTGGACAGTGCGATACCGGAGCGGCGCTTTTCGGCCACCATGCCCTTGAGCTGATCGAAGTTGGTGACGCCGACATTGAAGTCGCCATCGGTGGCGAGCAGGATGCGATTGATGCCACCACGCAGATAGCCTTGCTGCGCGGCTTTGTAGGCGAGCTCGATCCCGCTGGCGCCGGCGGTGGACCCGCCCGATTGCAAGGCATCGATGGCTTCGACGATGCGCCCCTGCTGATCGCCCGGCGTGGGCGGCAGCACCACCGATATGTTGCCGGCGTAAGTCACCAGCGTGATGCGATCTTGCGCGCGCAGCTGGCGCACCAGCAGCTTGAGCGAGGATTGCAGTAACGGCAGCTTGTCCGGCGCGTCCATCGAGCCGGAGACGTCGACCAGAAAGACCAGGTTGGCGGGCGGTAGATCGGCGGTGGCGATGTCGCGGCCGGCGATGCCTACGCGCAGCAGCAGGCTGTCCTTGTTCCATGGTGTAGTCGCCAGTTCGGTACGCACGGCGAAGGGTTGGCCATTGGTCGGCGCCGGGTCGTCGTAGCGGAAATAGTTGATCAATTCTTCCACGCGGACGGCATCCGCTGGTGGCAGGCTGCCTGCGTTGAGGAACCGCCGCACATTGCTGTAGCTGCCGGTGTCGACGTCGATACTGAAGGTGGAGATCGGGTGTTGCGCGGCTTGTACGATGGCGTTGTCGTCGATGTGTTGGTAGCGCTCGCGGTCTTGGGCAGGCGCGGGTGCCACTGGCGGCATCGGCATTCGGCTATCGAGAACCGGGCGATGGGCCATCAGCATCGCTGCCGGTGCCTGACGTGACAGGTGGCTGGCGCTGACCGGGGCCGGCATCGCTTCGATGGGGGGCGACGGCGGGCTAGGCGCCGATGGCGCTTGCAGTGCATGCGCGGGGGCAGGTGCTGCGAGCTGCGCTTGCGGCCTGACTTCAGGAAGCGCGTCGGTCTGGTCAGGTGTCTGTGGTGGCTGCGCTGGCGCGGGTGGTGGTGCGGACTCGCTGCGTGATGGTTCGTGCGGCGGTGCAGTGGGTTCGTGCGAGCAGGCGCCCAGCAACAAGGCGAGCGCAATCAGGCTGTGACGTGACATGGGAATCCTTTGCGTGGCGAGGTGGGATGGATGGACAACCGGACAGCCCGAGGTCGCCGTGCACTGCGCCTCTGTCAGTAAAACGAGCGAGTGCGGTGAATGGGGTTAACCGGTCGAAAAATTTTTTTGCCGGCCATGCCTGGGCTGCGGCGGTGCAGCGGACCTCACTCCCAACCGTCTGACGACAAGGGGGCTCTCGCTCCGACGGAGCTGGCGCGAAGCGCGGATGCTGGGCGACGAAGGGGAAGGCCCAGGCTGGCTCGTCCGCTGCTCCAGCCCTGAGCCAAGCGTGGCTGCGCACCACATCGTCCGTCGCTTGCCGCCAGCCACATCCATGCATCGGATGCGCAGCGGCCGAGACAGGGTTAGCCCAGCCAAGCAAGGGTTGTGCACGGATCCGCATGCGACAACACCGCAAGAAGGTTTATCCGCACGTCATGCTGTCGCATGATGGAAGGCTGGTACCGCACTGCGCGGCCGCCCGTTTCCGTCATGGAGTCATCCGCATGCTTCAACGTCGTCACTTCCTCAAGAGCGCCACGCTGGGCGCGATTGCGTCCGGGTTGGCCGGCTGGGGCGCCCGCGCGCAAGCCGCGGCAGGCGCCACGCCGGGCGCGCGGCCGACGGCGCTGCCGCGTGGAGCGGCGCGGGTGATTTCCACCTGGGATTTTGGCGTTGCCGCCAATCAGGAAGCCTGGAAGATTCTCAGCAGCGGCGGTCTTGCGCTGGATGCGGTGGAGGCCGGCGTGCGAGTGCCGGAAGCGGACCCGAGCAATCCCACCGTCGGCCTGGGCGGTTATCCGGACCGCGATGGCCGGGTCACCCTGGACGCCTGCATCATGGACCACCTGGGCAATTGCGGCGCGGTGGCATCGCTGGAAGACGTGGTGCACGCCATTTCGGTGGCGCGTGCGGTGATGGAGAAAACGCCGCACGTGATGTTGGTAGGCGATGGTGCGCGTCAATTCGCCTTCGAACAGGGGTTTCCGAAAACTAAGCTGTTGACCCCAAGCTCCGAAGCGGCCTGGAAAGAGTGGTTGAAGACTTCCAAGTATTCGCCAGAAGCCAATGTCGAAAATCGTGCCTGGCGCGATGCCAAGTTGCCCGGCGGCAAGGACAATCACGACACCATCGGCATGCTGGCGCTGGATACGCACGGCAATCTATCCGGTGCATGCACCACCAGCGGCATGGCGTGGAAAATGCACGGCCGCGTGGGCGACAGCCCGATCATTGGTGCGGGCCTGTACGTGGACAACGAAGTGGGCGGTGCGACCTCGACTGGTGTGGGCGAGGAGGTGATCCGCAACGTCGGCAGTTTTGCGGTGGTGGAAATGATGCGGCAGGGCAAGTCGCCGGCCGATGCCTGCCGCGAGGTGGTGATGCGGCTGATCCGTCGCAAGCCGGAGCTGACGCGCACATTGCAGGTCGGCTTTCTGGCAATGAACAAGCGCGGCGAAGTGGGCGCGTTCGCGATCCAGAAGGGCTTCAGTTACGCGGTGTGCGACGCGCAGCGGCAGGATCTGCTGGTGCCTGGGCAGAGCCATTACACCAGCGAGCCGGCGGCATGAGCGCGTTCGGGTTGGAGGTGGCTGCCGATTCGGTGGCCTCGGCATTGGCCGCGCAAGCAGGCGGTGCGATGCGCGTGGAGCTGTGCGGCGGGCTGGATGGCGGTGGGCTGACACCATCGTTCGGCACGTTGGCGGTGGTGCGCGAGCGTTTGCGGATTCCGTTGTATGTGCTGATTCGTCCGCGCGTGGGCGACTTCGTGTTCGACGCCGCAGAAGTCGAGGTGATGCGCCGCGATGTGGAGCAGTGCGTGCGGCTTGGTTGCGATGGCGTGGTCCTTGGCGCGCTGGACCGGCATGGGCAGGTCGATCTGGCGACAATGCGCGTGTTGATGCAGGCAGCAGGGCCGTTGGGGGTGACGTTTCATCGTGCGATCGATGTCAGTGCCGATCCGTCGCGTGTGCTGGAGGATGCGATCGCGCTGGGGTGCGAGCGGGTGCTGACCTCGGGTGCACGTGCGAGTGCGCTGGAGGGAATCGACACCATTGCCGCGTTGGTGCGGCAGGCAGCCGGGCGCATCGGCATCATGCCCGGTGCCGGGCTTTCCGAGCACAACATCCGCACCCTGCGGCAGCACACCGGCGCCCACGAATTCCATGCGTCGGCGCGTGGCGTGATCGCCGCCCAGGTACCGTCGCCGCACCCGTATATCCGCGATCTGGGCGGCGACTACCAACGGACCGATACCGCGCGGGTACAACGGATGGTAGACGCGTTGCAACAGGCGTGAGACGCGCGCAACGCCCCGTTCGCCAGGGAGGCGCTGCCCGCGTTGCGCAGGCACGCTGAGGGCGATGCTCGATGGGCTGCTGCGCCTGTCGCGTTGGCTCTCTACTGATGGCCTGAAGGTTCCGGGCTTGTCTGCTGTTCGCTATCAGAGTCGTCGCTGACCTGCTCGGGAATGTGCACAGCGAGCTCGGGAAAGCGCGCGCGGTCTTGCGGGTGTGCGTGGACGATTAGCTCACGGGTCTTCCACATCTGCACTGCCTTGGCCAATGTCGCTACGTCGAGCGGGCTTCCTTCGTGATAAACGAACTGCCCGAGATGATCGACGATGCCCAGGTGCGCGCTCTTCTGCGCCTTCCAGTTGCTGACGTTCGTGTAGTGGCGGGCGAGGCCTTCCTCGCTCGGGTCTTCGATTCTGGGGGATGGGCCTGCCATGTCGCTTACCCGTTGCAGGAACTCAAGATCCCTGCTTTCTGCCAGCATGTCCCGCAATGCCGGAACTTGGCCGAAGGTGGTGGCGTCGGCAGGGCGTCTTCCTGGGAGATAGGATGGAGCACCTTCCAGAAAGGGATTTCTTTCTTCATCGATGACCGTGCTCAGCATGGCCTGTGCGGTGTGTTCGATGCGTTCGAGCGCAGCGGTACGAAGCAGTTCGCTGGCGGTCGCCGAAGAGGATGGCCCGGCGCGGTCGCCGGCAGCAGAGGGCGAGAGAGCTGGGGTGGTCGGTCCGGTCCGCCCTGGTTCGGCGGGGCGCGCAACTGGACGATGCTGGTCGAGCTGCGCTTGGAGATGCGGCGGCACCAGGATGATGCAATTGGCAGGTAATTGGGCGATCAACGAGGGCAGTCTGGAAAGGTTGACGCAACCTCGCAGATCGAGTTTTTCCAGCTGCGTCAGGCGGTGAATGTCCAGTGGCAGCGTGAGCAGGTTGCTGCAGTCTTTCAGAATCAGTCGCTTCAGTGGCGCACGGCCGCCGAAAATCGGCGGATAGTTGCGCAGCGCGGTACAGCCCCGCAAATCAAGCTCCTCCAACTTTGGCAGGTGATGGATGGCCGGGCCAAGGGCGGACAGCGGGCAGTTGCGTATCTTCAGGCTTTTCAGATTTTGCAGGTTGGCGATGGACGCCGGAAGCGATCTGATCCCGGTCCGTTCCAGCCGTAGGCTCTGCAGGTTGACCAAGCCCTGGTGCTCGCCGGATGCATCGGTGCTTGCCAGGGGTTCGGGAAGTTCCGTCAATTCCGGGCAGGAGCGGATGGAGAGCTCGCGTAATCGGCTGAGGCTTGCGATGGATGCCGGTAGCGAGCGAATCGGATTGCGCGCCAGCGTGAGTGTTTCCAGACCCGCAAATTGCTGCATGGCGTCCGGGAGCTCCATCAACCCTGCCGCGTCGATCGTCATGTGCTGCAGATGCGAAAGACGGAATGCCTGGTCGGGAAATTGCGGCAGCGGAACTGAGCGCAGCTCCAGCGCGACCCGACCCGGTTGGGTTGCGTCCTCCAGCAGGTCGGCTGTCGCCTTCAGCGCCCGGCCTGTGCGTGTCTCGATCTGCGGGTTGTTGCTGTTGGCCTGGCGCCATGCGCTGTGCCAGCGATTGCGATCTGCGTTGTAGTGGCGTTGCCATTGCGACAGGACGTCGCGGTACGGGCGAAGCGCTGTGGAGCGCCGTAAGGGTGACGCGCCCTCGGTTGGTGGCATACGGGGGCGCACCGGCCGCAAGTGTTGCGAGTCGGTGGTGACGGAGTGGAAGCGAGCGCGTTCTATGTCGCTGAGCTGTGGCAACTGAGGCGTCCGCAAAGGATGTAAAGCCGCCTCGTTCATCCGCGCGGCGCTGCCGGATCCGCCGTAGGGAAGCGGGCGGGCGGAGGTGGTTGGCCGGCGAGAGGTCTCGGCAGCGGCAGGCATTGCTGGCGGTCGCCCGGACCGGTCGCCAGGCACATATCTGGTCAGTCCGCCGAGCATGCCGGTAGGGCGCTCGGGCGCGGGGTGTGCGGGTGGGGCAGTGCGCGCGGGCGCATCCGCATTGGACGTAGTCTGCTCCCGCAGTCCGAAAGGCGTGCCCGGCGGGCGTGGTTGATCGACGCGTCGCATCGCATTCCTCGTCTTGGCTGTCGCTCGATGACGATGATTGGCACGCAACGCGATGGGCGAATCCCGAGGCGCGAAGCCATCGTCATCATGGCGAAGGATCAGCCGCGTGGCCGCATGCCGTTGTGCAGCGCTCAGACAGCGTTGCGGGGGCGGGCGCCTGGCAGGGGCTGCATGCGCCGAACCGCGTGGGATCGAGCACCACATGCTTGATCCGTCGCCGCTTCCAGGTGTAGCTGACATGCACCAACCCATCGCGGGTCTGGATCACAGCCGGATAAGAAAATTCATCATGGGCGCTGTCTTCCAGCGTCAGCACGCGTTGCCAGTGCACGCCATCGTTGGAGACGGCAACGGCCAGGGTACCGCGGCCGTCCCACCAGTCCTTGCCGGCAATGGCGGGGTTGTAGACCAGTAACGCACGGCCGTCACGCAGCATCACCGCATCGGTGCCCGAGTTCGGGTTTTCCACGTCCAGCAAGTGCATGGGCTGCCAATGCAGGCCGCCATCGAGCGAGAACGTGCTGAAAAGCTTGTTTTGCTGGCTGCGGCCCAATGCCTGCAGACGGCCATCCGGATATAGCAGCAGGCTGGGCTGGATCGCACCGATCGCCTTCGCATCGTTGAGCGGCATGCCGCGTTGCCAGTGCGCGCCGTCGTCGTCGCTCCATTCCAGGTGCGCGCGCCAGCCGCGGTCTTCGCTGCTGCTGGGCGCCAGGATGCGGCCGTTCGGCAATTGCACCGGCTTGTTCTTGATCGGCCCGAGAATGCCGTCAGGCAACCGCTGCGGTGGCGACCAGTGCGCGCCATCGTCGGTGGAAAGCAGACGCAGCCCCCACCATTGGCGCGGAGTGGGTCCGAGCTTGTAGTACAGCTGCACCGGCCCGGTGGTCGATTGGAACAACACCGGATTCCATGCCGGCACTGCAACGCCATCCACGCCTGCGTGCGCGCCATCGGCAATGCGGCGTGGTGTCTGCCATTGCTGCACGCCGCGCTGAGCCAGCCAGATGCCGACATCGGCCGCACCTTCGTGCTCGCCGCCGAACCAGGCGGCCAACAGGCGACCACCGCGCGTTTCCAGCAAGGTGGACGCGTGTGCTTGCGGGGTAGGAGCCGGGTCGGCGATGAACTCGCTGAGCACGATCGGCGAGGGCGGCGACGCAGGCGATTGGGCTTGGGCAGCAACTACACCCAGGCTTGCAGCAAGGCTCGCAACGAGGCGGCTCAGCAGGCGTGGCGGATGCATCGTGGTCCGGTCCTGTGCGAAGTTTGAAAGACCTTTTTATTATCTCTTAAATACCACGTGGTCCGTCCTTCGGGCGGCTTGGTCGAATTGCACTGCCAGACGTATAGCGATGTGGCCGCTCTGCGTCGGCCTCTACTGGCTGGCGGCACTTGGCCTGACTGGACGCGACTATGCGCACGCGCGCACGATCACACAGATGTTGCGACGTGCGCTGAAGCGTGGCGATGCGAGGGTCGAGTTGCGCGCAGGCCGGCCGCTATCGGGATGGCATCGCGAGCGTGGTGTGGCGGTTTGTCAGCGGGGCGTTGCGGGGATATGACCGCGATGCGTTGTTAGCGCCGCTGGGACGGCACAACGCAGACCGCCGTGCATCCATTCACTCAGGAGTGCATTGATGGCTTTTCCAACCACAGTCAATCCGCAGATCACCGATGCCGTCACCCAGGCCAACGTCAAGGTCGTTGGCGAAGCGCCAGCGTTTGCGATGGGTTCGATTTACCAAAGCGTGGCCCATTCGGCCGGCATCCTGTTTCAGAATGCCCTCGCTGCACAACAGCAGCAAACCCCCTTGGCGCAGGCGGCCAACAACCAAGGCGTGATGCAGACCTACGGTGTCGATACCGGCGCTTGCGCGGCAGATGTCGAGAACGTTGCGCAAGGCGGTGCCGCAGACACTCTGAACAGTCTGCTCACCGTGCTCACCTCGTTCGACACTGCAAAGTAACCGCCCATGGCGACAGCGTCACGGCTGTCGCCATGCTTGCCTGTGCAAATACCTCGCTCAGGCCGCGTTCTCGTCGCGCGCTTGCGGCGGCAGCAGCGTTTGTGGCTTCTTGGCCGATTCGGTCTGGCACAGGAACGTCATCAGGTGTGCGGCTTCGGCACTGCCCATGGGTTTGCTGTGGATCTGCTCGGCGAAGGCGTTCTGGGTGTGCTCGGCAACGGCGGGAACGGACTCTTGTGCAACGGTGGACGACGACATGCAACGCTCCTGGAACCTGCAATCAAGCCGTCTACGTCGCAAGCAAGCGCATCCGTAACGGAGTCAGCCGGTGATATTGCCTGGAATCTGTGCCGTCCGATACCTCGACGGTATGCGGGCGGCGCAGCGGCACCGGACGTTCTGATAACGGCGGCTGCGGCCAGGTCTAAAGCGCCATCGGCAGAAAACTGTTCCGGCGGTTATTTCTGATTGCGCAACCGGGCCGGGGGCGTTGTGCAAGAACGCGGCGGATCAACAGCAGGATCCGTGCCCGCGCCTGTGTGGCGCAGTAGCAACTCCGCCAGGCCATCGGTGCAACGTCTTGCATCTTGCCCATCCGGCGTGAAGCTACCCAATGGCCGGCTTTCTCCGGGATAAATTGCGCGACGCGTGGTTGGGCCGGAGAGTTCGTTTACGGAATCGCGTGTTCGTCGCAACAAGACTGGCTGGAGAGGACAGGCGCACCATCGCCGCTTCGCACCGGTTGGAGTTTGCTCATGCGTGTCCAACGATCCACTGCACAGCACCTTGTCACAGGCGATTCTGCGGCCGTTGAAACGCCGCCCGCAGCGGAATCGCCGCAAGATCGACAGGGTTGGCCACTTGGGTTGAAAGTGCTGCAGACCCGGCCACTGCCCAGACGCACACGCCGCGATGAGAGCGAGCGACAAGCGCACCACGGAGATGCCAATGCCCGGGTTGCCGAAGCGGAGACCGCCTATGACGTCTTCGTGGTCGCCAAGTACGTGGCCGACCCCTTGCATGGAACCGCGGACAAAACGGCCGAATTGATCAACGACATTCCCCGCCGCGGCGAACCTGAGCAGTCCGCGGACGCTGGGGACTCGGCGCATCCACCCGAGCACTCACCGGCCGAGCATGCAGCGGCACCGGATGGCCACCACCTGCCACACCCACCGCAGAGCGCACATCCCGCACAGCCGCACGCTGCAGATGCCCCGCATGCGCCGACGCCTGAAGGGCACCATGGGCCACACGCCGACGCCGGGCATCCGGCGGATCCGCACGTGGTTGGGCATGCAGCGGAGGACGGCGTCCTGCACGCCCTTGCCGAGGAAGGCGCGCCGGCAGGCACATTCGATCTGGCGATGAGCCTGGGTATCAGCGGCGCGATGCTGCCGCTGTCGAGTCTTGCGATCTATGCCGCGTACAAGGAAACCCGCGAAGTTGCCGAGCAGCGCACGCACTTGCGGCAGCAGGAACGCCGCCTGCGCGCGGAGCAGGCGACACTGCAATCCGCCTTGGGCACGACAGCGCCGGCAGGCGCTGCCAATGCTTACGCGCATGCACTGGGCGAGGCGATCGAGACCAACGCCTACCTGCAGCGGCGAAATACGCGGGACGGCGCCATTGCCGCAACCTCCATGGCCTCGGCCGGGGTGATCTTCACCAAGGCAGCGAGCGAACTCGGCATCCAGGGCGGGCTGGCAATCGCCAGCAAGAGCGCAAATGCGGCGGGCCTGGTGGGCCACAGTGCCGCGGCCGCAGGTGCGGCCTCTGCGGCGGGCATCGCCGGCAGCTTCGTCCTCGCGCCGTTGGCGAGCGTGGCGGCCACCGCATTGGGGGGCACCTTCCTGCACCAGTCGCGTCGGGAAAGGACGCGTGTTGCCGTGGATGTCGGCAGGGTCCAGCGCTTCCTGCAAGATCTCGAACCTGGCGAACTCAGTCCTGGCGCACAGCGCTACCAGCACTTTGTGAACACCAAGTTGGGCAAGTACGACCGCTTTGCGCATCGGTTCAACCAGTGGAACAAGGGCTTTGTCGTGGGTGGAGTCACCTACACCGCCAGTACGTTGACCAAGGTCGGCGTCAGCGCGGCCGTCGTTGCCGGCGCCACGGTGGCCGCCCCGGTGGGCACCGGCCTGATCATCGGCGCAGGCCTGCTCGGTGCGGCCACGATGGGGGTCGGCAGCCATCAGTTCCTGCTGGCGCACGGCAAGCAGAAGCGCTATCGCAGGTACCAGACCGAGGACATGCCCGGCGTCGATCGCGCGCTGCTGGCGGTGGCGGATCTGTTGCCTGCACGCGAGGCGGAGGGTGCGCCATCCCGGGAAGCGCCCAACGTCGCCGACCAGTTGCCGCCAACCGCGGTGGACGTTGCACTGACGCCAGTGGCGGAGGAAGCGGAGGGGAGCGATGAAGACGATATCGTTGCAGAACCCGATCCCGGCCTGGAGCCGAAGCATCGCCAAGGCGCCTCTGCCGCAGGTGATGCGCAACCGGCAATGCCGGAACCCGCCGCTTCGACTGCCGACAGGTCGGGCGCAACAGCAGCAGATGACGTGGTGCCCCACCATGGATTCGAGTTGCGGAGCGCGCTCTACGCCTGCATCGACGGGCAGGAAAAGGCGCTGGACGCGTTTGTGCAGGCCGGTGCCGACGACCTGCAGAAATTGCATCCGGCCAAGCCGCGCTCGACGGATCAGGGCAAGGGCTCGGGTCGATCGGCACCGGCGGCGCCGCTGGGTCGGCGCATCAATGCAGCCCTGCGCGCTGCAGCGAACTATGGACGCGCGGTATTGACCGGCAAGCCGCAGGAGGCGCGAGGCAAGGCGATGCGCAGCCATGCCAAGCACAGCGCGGTGCTGACCGAAACCGCGCTTGCGCAGTGGCTGCAAACGCCCGGCTCGGTGAAGTCGCAGATTGCCTACATGCAATGCTGCCTCGAACTGCAAAAGAAGTATCTCGACGCCAAGCTCAGCGCGCAGGCGGACCTTCCGCAGCCCGACGTGCACGATGATCCGCATTCTCATGACCAAACGCCGGTGGCGACGGTCGATCAGGCTTCGGAACGTTTACTGGCGCAATTGCACCAGGTGCGCACGCGCGACGCCACCCAACAGCGCGCGATCAGCCTGATGCTGCAGGAACTGGAGATGGCCGAGCAGGAACTGGCGAGCCCAGATGTGCGAAGTCAGGCGCGCGCCGCCGCCAGGATGCCCGGTTTGCAGCAGCGCCTGATCCGGGTGCTGACCTCGAACGCGATCGTGCCGCAAGAAGGTGTTGCAGGGTTCGCCCGGTTCTGCATGAAACAGGCCCGTCAGCACACCACCCATGTGCGCGGCACGCTGCTGGCGACCGAAGTCCAGGCAGCACGCATCCGCGAACAGGCGGCTGCCGTAGCCCCTGCGTCCACGACCTGATGGCGGCTGTGCGAGCGAGCACGCGTCTGCAGCCGCCTTGCAAGACTCACTCTTTCGGCGTGAGCCACACCTGCTGCTTCAGGCCGCGCACGCTGGGGGTGGCGACATCGTCCAGGTCGAAGACCACCACCGTGTTGTCACCCTTGCGCTGGAACGGCGCGGGGAAATACAGCGCGGTCTGCGGGCCGATGTTCCAATGGCGGCCCAGGTTGACGCCGTTGGCCCAGGCAAAGCCCTTGCCGAAGGCGCGCATGTCCAGATAGGTGTCGGTCGGCGTGCCGATGCGCAGGGCGCCGCGGTGAAACGCCGGGCCTTGCACTGCCTTGCGGGTCCAGCCGCGGATGCTGTCGGGCGTGCGCATCGGCAGCGGGAAGGCCTGCCAGCCGGTGAGCTGCTGGTTGTCCAGTAGCACCGGGTCCACCAGCCCGGCGCGGCCGTCGGCCATGCGCGTGCCGTAGTTGATGCGGCCGCTGTTTTCGACCAGCACATCCAGGGTGTGCTGGCCTGCAGGAATCTCCACCTCGAGCGACACCTGCTGCAAACGCCGCTCAACGCTGCCGACCGGCCGTTGATCCACGTACACGCGTGCCACATCGCGCACGTCGCCCAGATACAGCGGGCCCTTGCGCGGGCCAGTGACCGTGGTGCGGTAGAGGATGTAGCCATAATCCTGGCCGAACTGTTCCATCGGCTGCGGGGTGTCGATGGCGATCGGCGCGGGCAGGTTGTCCCAGAGCGAGGCCGATTCGCGCAGCGGCGTGGCCGGCAGCGTGGCGGTGGCGATCGGTGCCGGTAATGCGGGCGGTTGCACGCCGGTCACGCGGGCGATGGCATCGCGCATCAACGCGAATTTGGGCGTGGGGTGGCCGGCTTCGTCGAGGATGGCGTCGTAGTCGTAACTGGTGGTCTGCGGCGCGTAGTGGTCGCTGGGATTGTTCTGGAAATTGGCGCCATTCATGAAGCCGAAACTGGTGCCGCCGATGAACATGTAGAGATTGGCCGAGTGGCCCTGGCGCAGGATCCACTCGAACTCCTCGGCCTGTTGCCTGGCATCGGTGGCGGCGTGCGGCTTGCCCCAATGGTCGAACCACCCGGCCCAGTATTCGCCGACCATGCGCGGTTGATCGGGGCGGAACTTGATCAGTTTGTCGAATGCGCTCTTGGCCTCGCCGGGTGCGAAGTTCACCACCGCCAGGGTGTCGGGCAAGGTGCCGTTGGCGAGCATGTCGGCGCCATCGGACGTGAACAGCAAGGCCTTGTCGAAGCCAGCTTTGACGTACATGGCGCGGTTGTCGGCCATGTAGGCGTGATCGTCGGCATAGGAGCCGTATTCGTTCTCGACCTGCACGGCGATGATCGGCCCGCCGTTGTGGTTGAGTAGCGGCTGCACCTGTTTGGCCAACGCATCCAGATAGGACTGGCTGGCGGCGAGAAAGCGCGGATCGCGGCTGCGGACGCGAATATTGCCCTTGCCGAACAACCAGGCCGGGTAGCCGCCGGCTTCCCACTCTGCGCAGGCGTAAGGGCCGGGCCGCAGGATGACGTTGAGGCCCTGCGCGGCGGCTTCGCGCACGAACGCGGCCACATCGTTGTTGCCGGAAAAATCGAACTGGCCTTGCTGCGGTTCCACCAGGTTCCAGAACACGTAGGTCTCTACGGTGTTCAAGCCCAGGGCACGCGCTTTTTGCAGGCGGTCTTTCCAGTAGGCGCGCGGAATGCGCTGGAAATGGATGGCGCCGGAGAGCACTTGATACGGCTTGCCGTCGCGCACGAACTGCGTGCCCTGCGTGCCGAAGGCGGGCCAGGGCTCGGGTGTGGCAGCGGCGACGGGAAGCGCGAGCGCCAGGGCCAGAACCAGGGGAGCAAGAGTGGTACGCAGCATGGAGGTCTCGATGTAGGTGGGCCGGTGGTGCGGGTGGATGGCAGGCGGCGGTGCTCGCGTTCTGCCCTCATCCGCCCTGCGGGCACCTTCTCCCGCTTGCGGGAGAAGGAAGAGCAACGCCCGCTTGCGGGAGAAGGAAGAGCAACGCCCGCTTGCGGGAGAAGGGAAGAGCAATCCCCGCCTGCGGAATGAGAAAGCAACTTCCACTGGCAAATGAACAAGCGATCCCTGTTTGCGTACACGGGCAAGGGCGTTCCCCATTCGCGCAGCAAGAACCGAACGCGCCGCTCGTGCAAGCGACGTACTGGCATTACGCGAACGACGGTGGCAGATCCTTCTTGTCTGCGCCGAAGGCCGGGTTAGGCTTGGGCCCCATCGCAAACTCCAGCGTGCCGCCGGCGGCGAGCTCGGTGTGACGTAGCCAGGCGCGGGTGAGCGATTTGCCGTTGAAGGTCAGCGACTGCACATAGACGTTCTGCGCGCTGTTGTCCTTGGCCACGATGCGCAGCGTGCGGCCATTGCCCACGTCCAGCGTGGCACGCTTGAACAAGGGGCTGCCCACGATGTAGTTGCCGCTGACCGGATCCACCGCATACAGCCCCAGTGCACTGAGCACGAACCAGGCGCTCATCTGCCCGCAGTCTTCGTTGCCGGACAGGCCGTTGCGCGCGTCGTGATACTGCTCGCGCAGCAACCGGCGCACCATCGCTTGGGTCTTGTACGGCTGGCCGGCATAGGCGAACAGATACGCCACATGGTGGCTGGGCTCGTTGCCATGCGCGTACTGGCCGACCATGCCGTCGATATCCGGCGGTGCATCGGCGGGCAGTTCGGAACTGGTGGAAAACAGCTCGTCCAGCTTGGCGACGAAACCGTCGCGGCCGCCGTACAACTCCATGTAGCCGTACAGATCGTGCTGGTTGAGGAAGGTGGCCTGCCAGGCGTTGGATTCGGTGAAATCGCGCCACTTGGCGATGTGGCCCATGCCGCGCGGGTCGAACGGTGTGGCCCAGCTGCCGTCGGCAAGCCGTGCCTGCACGAAGCCGCTGTCGCGATTGAACACGTTGCGGTAGTTGCGCGAGCGTTCGCGCAATGTGCGTGCATCGGCGCTGGCGCCTGCGGCTTGTGCCAGGTGTGCGCAGGCCCAGTCGTCGTAGGCGTATTCGAGCGTGCGGCTGACCGATTCGTCTACCTTGTCGGCGGGGATGTAACCGAGCCTGCGGTACTCGCCCAGGCCGTGGGTGGTGTCGTCCATCGCACGTTTGCGGTACGCCGGCCAGGCGGCCTTGTAGTCGATCCCGGTAAAGCCCTTGGCATGCGCCTCGGCCAGCACCACGGCGGAGTGATAGCCGATCATGCAGCCGGTCTCCACGCCCTGCAGCGGCCAGATGCCCACGCCGTCCGGGCATTCGTTGGCGCCGCGCACCAGGCATTGCACCAAGTCCGGCACGCGCTCGGGCTGGGCCAGCGTGAGCAGTGGATGGGCGGCGCGGTAGGTGTCCCACAGCGAGTAGGTGCTGTAGTTGTTGTAGCCCTTCGGCGCGGTGTGGATCTGCAGGTCCATGCCGCGGTAGCGGTTGTCCACATCGGAGAACAGCGTGGGCGCCAGCAGGCTGTGATACAGGCCGGTGTAGAAGATGCGCCGTTGCGCGTCGTCATCGCTGTCGATGCGCACGCGGGCTAGTTCCTTTTCCCAGGCAGCGACCGCTTGCGCATGCACGCGCGCGAAGTCGAAGTCCGGCAATTCGGCGTCCAGATTGGCCAATGCATTGTCGGCGCTGACGGCCGAGATGCCGACCTTGATCAGCAGCGGGGCATCGGCGGCATCGGGGTAATGCAACGCGGCCTTGAGGTGGGTGCCGTCGGTGCTGCGCGTGCCGGCGGCCAGCGGTTGGTCTTCGTTGTACAGCTGCACGTGCTTGAATGGGCGCGACAGGCGCATGGCGAAATAGATGTAGCGGCCCTTGGCCCATTGGTAGACGCGGCGTCCGCCGGTGAGGGTGCGTTCGTCGACCACGCGCAGCTGCGCATCGCTCACGCGGGTGGCAATTTCCGGCTTGTCCTGCATGCCGTGGCACAGGTCGAGCAACACGTGCGCGGGTTTGCCCTTGGGGAAGTGATAGCGGTGCAGGCCGGCCCGCGCGGTGGCGGTGAGTTCGGCATGCACGCCGCTGTCCTTGAGGCGCACGCGGTAGTAACCGGGCGATGCGGCTTCGTCGGCGTGGTCGTAGCGCGAGCGGTAGCCGGCATCCGGGTTGTCGAGCGGGCCGGGCACCAGTTTGACCTCGCCGGTGGCGGGCACCAGCAGGACGTCCAGCATGTCGCCGATGCCGGTGCCGGACAGGTGCGTGTGCGAGAAGCCCATGATCGAGCCATCGGACTCGTGATACCCCGAACACGAATCCCACACCGCGTTATAGGTGTCCGGGCTGAGCTGCACCATGCCGAACGGCAGCGTGGCGCCGGGGAAGGTATGGCCGTGGCCGCCGGTGCCGATGAACACATCCACATGCCGGGTGAGGTCGGCGCGGGCACGCGCGTCGGCCGGAAGCGCGTAATTGCCGGCGCGCGCGCGCCCCCGGCCGGGCAGACCGACGCTGCCGAACAGGGCTGCGGCGATGGCGCCTTGGAGAAAATCGCGTCGTGTTGCCATGTGTGTGATCTCTGATGTCGCGAGGTGGGTGCGCCGTACCCTCATCCGCCCTTCGGGCACCTTCTTCCCATGAAGGGGACCGAGGTCCCGATGGGAGAGGGGAAGGTCAGGCGCTACGCAGCAGCTGGGGTTTGCGTTGATGCAGGTCGATGATCAGTTCGCCGAACAAGGTATTGGCCCAGGCGAACCAGTCGCGGGTGAAGGTGCTCGGGTTGTCCTTGTCGAAGGCCTCGTGCATGAAGCCGGTGCCGGCGTGGGTGGTTTTCAACCATTGCAGGCATTGGCGCAGTTGCGCGTCGTCGTCGCTGACCAGCGCGTACTGAATGATCGACATCGGCCAGATCGTGCCCATGCCGCTGTGCGGGCTGCCGACGCCTTCGGCCGCTTTGCCG
Organism: Xanthomonas euvesicatoria; assembly: GCF_013112235.1. Taxonomy (NCBI): domain Bacteria; kingdom Pseudomonadati; phylum Pseudomonadota; class Gammaproteobacteria; order Lysobacterales; family Lysobacteraceae; genus Xanthomonas; species Xanthomonas euvesicatoria. The sequence continues at coordinate 4,562,322 of NZ_JABFFS010000001.1, read as the reverse complement.
CGCGAGAAATACGGGTTGCGTTCGCTCCAGGCCAGCTGGCGCGTGCGCAGGAACACCGGGTCGGCGCGATCGCAGCAGCCCAGGTAGGCCAGGCTGAGCAGACCGGGTGCATTGGCGTCGTCAATGAATAACTGGTTACCGAAGCCGTCCACTTCAAACGCCCAGTACGCCTGCCCGTCGGCATCGCGCTGCTGGCCGAACCGGCGGGTGGCGGTTTCCACTTCGTCGGCCAGCGCGGTGCACTCGGCGGCGAAGGCGGTGTCGCGATGCAAGGCCGTGCTCATCGTGGCCAGCTGCCGCAGCGAGGTGACTGCGAACAGGTTGGCCGGCACGAACAACGGAAACACGCAGGCATCGTCGGAGGGGCGGAACATCGAGTGGATCATGCCGTTGGGCTTGGTCGGCTGGCCGTAGCCTTCCAGCACCAGGGTTTCGGTGGCCAGTGGCGAGGGCCGCTGGAACACGTACGGGCCGCGGTTGTCCTTGCGCTGCTGCTCGCGGAAGGTCTTGACCACCACGTGCATTGCCGCGCGCCAGTCGTCGTCGAACGGTGCGGTGTCGCCGGTGGCGCGCCAGTATTCGTGCGCAATGCGGATGGGGTAGCACAACGAATCCACTTCCCACTTGCGCTCGCCCACGCCCGGCTTCATTTCGGTGATGTCGTTGAGCGACCACTTCAGGCGCTGGGTCTGGCCGTCGGGCAGGAACGCGTTGGCATAGGGGTCGAGCGTGATGCACGCAGCCTGGCGCTGGATCAGGCCATGGAACATGCGCCGCAACGCCGGGTCGCGCCTGGCCAGCGGCACGTACGGGTGCACCTGTGCGGACGAGTCGCGCAGCCACATCGCGTGGATGTCGCCGGTGATGACGAAGGTGTCCGGCTTGCCGTTGCGGGTGCCGGTTTCCACGGTGGTGTCGAGCGTGTTGGGGTAGCAGTTCTCGAACAGCCAGGCCAGTTCGGGGTCGGCGATGCGCGCCTTGATCTGCGCGATCTGCTGCTCGACCGCCTTGCTGACGAAGCGGCGCTGCGCCCTGGGCGGACGCTTGCTGACAAAGCGGCCGGTTGCACTGGACGCGCCGGTGGCGGGCGCGGCCGCGAACGCGGGCAGGGCGCTGGCCAGCAAGCCGGCACCGGCGCTAGCGCCGAGCAACTGAAGGATGTCGCGGCGGGTATGCATGACCTGGAACTCCTTGGATGTCGACAGCAGGCCCGCACGCCAGTGCCGCTCCAGAGCCGCGCGACCTGCCGGCTGAGGATGAGACCTATGCATGACCAATTCCCGATGACCATACAACGTGTGCGCCGAATGTGCATAGTGCGGTCGCACAATTCGTTGCCGCATGTGGACTATTCGATGGCGCAGTCGCGGGCCGGTCCGCGGTCTGCCCTTCTGGATGCGGGCCGCAAACCGCCTTCGACAACGCCACGCTGGGCACCACGACCTCCGGCCTGCAGCCCGCACGTCGGCACTCGTCCGGCCGCCCTCCAGCGGCATCGTCAGCGCCGATCAACACGCCGACAAGGGCGCGTAGGCATGCACGTCGCTGCCTCCGGCAGCATGGTGCCTCGTCGACACGCCATCGACACCCGCGCCGCTGTTGTCCACCTGCTCCGGCATGGCCGGCGACTGCGTGCGTCAGCGCGATGCGGCGCCTACTTCGGCAACGGCGAACGCCCCTGGATCGAAAACGGCGCGGTATTGCCGGCCGCGCCGGTACCCGGCTGCCCGCCGCCGACGAACAACGTGTAGTTGCCGGCTTCCACCGCGCGCTGCCCGCTGCGATCCACGTCGCTCAACGCGCGTGCATCCAGGTTGAAGGTCAGCGTGCGTTGCTCGCCCGCTGCAAGATGCACGCGCTGAAAACCGACCAGGCTGCGCAACGGGGACTGCGGACGGTCCGGATATTGCAGATACACCTGCGCCACTTCGTCGCCGGCACGTGCACCGGTATTGCGCACGGTCGTGGTTACCTGCAGCGAACTGCCGGCTTGCAGCGTGGTGGTGGACAGCTGCGGCGCGTCATAGGCAAAGCGGGTGTAGCTCAGGCCATAGCCGAACGCAAACAGCGGCTCGCCCTTGAAGTAACGGTAGGTGCGGCCCTTCATGTCGTAGCTGACGTAGGCCGGCAGGTCCTTGGTGGAGCGGTAGAAGGTCACCGGCAGGCGACCGCCGGGATTGTCGTCGCCGGCCAGCATGCGCGCGATCGCGGTGCCGCCGGACTGGCCCGGGTACCACGCGGCCACGATCGCATCGGCATGCGTCTTGGCCCAGTTCAAGGCCACCGCGCTGCCGCTCATCAGCACCACCACCAGCGGTTTGCCGGACGCCTTTGCCCGTTCGAGCAGCGCTTGCTGCGGGGCGGGCAGGGCGATGTCGTTGCGGTCGCCACCGTCGAAGCCGGGAACATCGATCCGCAACTCTTCGCCTTCCACATCCGGCGACAGGCCAACGAAGGCGACCACAGCGTCTGCCTGTGCCACGGCCTGCTCGGCTTCGGCCAGTTGCGCGGCGGCAGGAGCCAGCCATTCCAGGCGCACGCCCTGATCCTGGCCGCGATGCTCCATTTCCAGGCGAATCTTGCGTGGGCGGGTGTCGTCGAAATGCAGCACGGTTTCCACGCTCCGGCCGTCGGCGTTGTGCATGCCGGCCGGCACGTGCTTGTCTTCGGCGTTGCCGGCAACCACCAGCTTGTCGTCGATATACAGGCGTACCGGGTCGTGCCCGCTGCAGTCGAAGCAACGCGCCACGCGCACTGCCAGGGTGTAATCGCCAGCGCTGGGTGGCAGCAGCTCGCCGCTCCAGCGCACGGCATAGCGGTCGGCCGGTACGCCCTTTGCCGGGGCGACCTGATCCCAGTTGAAGCTCACCGTGCGGTCCTGCCGCACCACGCGTGCAGCACCGCTCATGTCGACGTTGTCGAAATATTCGCCACGCAGTCCCGGCTTGCCATCGCTGCGCAGTGCCGTCTCCGGGATCATGCCGGGCACGCCGGCAGCCAACGGTGCGCCTTGTGCGTAGCTCACCTGCTGCGCACCGAAGCGCTGACGCAGGCCCAGCAGCGGCGTCACCGGCGCGGACGAGGTGCCCTGGTAGTTGGCCTCCAATGCAGCCAGTGCGTCCGCATTCGGGCCGATCACCGCCAGCCGCGTGCCGGCCTTGAGCGGCAACGTGTTGGCATCGTTCTTCAGCAGCACAATCGACTCGGCGGCCGCCTGCAAGGCCAGCGCACGATGCGCCGCGTTGTCCACGTCCTTCGCGCCGAGCCGCGCGTACGGGTCCTTGCGCGGGGCCTCCAGCTCGCCCAGGCGGTAGCGGGCGGCAAACAGGCGCACCAGCGATTGGTCGAGCAAGGCTTCGTCCACTTCGCCGCGCGCGATCGCCGTGCCGAGTTCGCGATAGGCATGCCCGCAGTTGAGATCGTGCCCGGCCTTGAGCGCGGCGGCCGACGAGCCGGCGTTGTCCGGGCGGAAATAATGGAACTGGGTCATGTCGTCGACCGCATCGCAATCGGACACCACAAAGCCCTTGAAGCCCCAGTCGCCGCGCACGCGGCCGTTGAGCAACCAGTCGGCCGCGCACGCCGGGGTGCCGTGCAGCGAGTTGTACGCACACATCACCGAGCCGGCCTGTCCTTCGACGATGGCAGCGCGGAAGGCCGGCGTATAGGTCGCTTCCACATCGCGTGGCGAGACATCCACATCGAAGCCATGCCGGCCCGGCTCGGGGCCGCTGTGCACCGCGATGTGCTTGGGCGTGGCGATCGTGCGTGGATGGTTGAGGTCCTCGCCCTGCAGGCCGCGGATAAAGCCCACCGCCATCTGCCCGGTGAGAAACGGATCCTCGCCGTAGGTTTCCATGCCACGGCCCCAGCGCGGGTCGCGGAAGATGTTGATGTTGGGCGACCAGATGGTAAGACCGGCGTAGCGTTTATGGTCCTTGCCCGGACCACCGGCCTGGTTAAACTTGGCGCGCGCTTCGGTGGACACCACCGTGCCCACCTGCTGCATCAGGCGGGTATTCCAGCTCGCCGCCAGGCCAATGGCCTGCGGAAACACCGTGGCGTAGCCGTTGCGCGCGATGCCGTGCAGGCCTTCGCTCCACCACTCGTAGGCGGGGATGCCCAGGCGCGGAATCGCCGGTGCATCGTTCATGGCCTGGGCCACTTTTTCTTCGCGGCTCATTTGCGCGACCAGGGCGGCGGCGCGCTGTTCGGGCGTTGCATCGGTGTTTTTTGCGGCCACTGCCGGTGCAGCGATGAGCGGCAGGGCCAGGCTCACACTGAGTGCAGCGGCAAGACGGCACGGAAAGACGGACAACGACATCGGTTCACTCCTGCGCGGCGGCCATGGCCGTCACGCGTTGCGCTTGGGTCGCCCGCAGTGATGCTGCGGGCATTGGTCATTACAAATCGCTGACTGCCTTGCGTGCGATGCATTGCATGGAGCCGTCAGCGCTACATGCGGTCTTCGCGGATAAAGCAGCGTGCTTACGCGCGTGCTGCGTCGTCTGCTGAGACCTGTTCCTGGCGGTTTACTTTGCTTCGGCAGGCTCCGGCGGCGCGCCAGCCAGCGTGGCGGCCAGGTCGCGCACCTGCAGCGTGGATTGCAACTGCGCCAGTGCCGCCTTGCTGCTCACCCGCACGGTCAGTGGCTCACCCGGCAGCAGGTCGAAGGCGTTGTCCGACAGCGTGGCATCCACATCGCCGAACGACAGCCACACCTCGCGCGCCAGCGTGTTGCTGGTCAGGGTGAGTGCGTAGCCATCGCCATCGGCACGCCACTGGCTGTCGATCTTCGCGGCCGGCAATGCAAGCTGCTTGGCCGGCGCGAAGAACACCACCTCGCGCGAGAGCAACGTGTCGCCGTCGAGCAGCTCGAACACCGCGTAGGTGCGCTTGGGATCGGCGCTGCCCAGCAATTGCTTGTCGCTGAAGTTGCCCACCTGCAGGCTGCTCAGCGGTTTGACGCTGGCTTTTTCTTCGCGCTTGCTCAGCACCTTGCCATCCATGCCCATCACTCGCATGCGCCAGCGCGCTGCCAGCGGGGTGGTGCGGTCGGAGACCAGCGACACCTCGGTCTGGCCCTTGTCGTTGCGCAATGCGGCGATCATTTCCGGCGCGTAGAAGCGCCGTGCGTGGTAATGCAGCGCCTTCCAGCGGCCGTAGTAATCCACGCTGGACCACGACGCGCCCGGCCACACATCGTTGAGCTGCCAGTACAGCGAACCCATCGACTGCGGGCGAGAGGCACGCAGATGCGAAGCGGCGATGTTGATGCCTTCGGCCTGCATCAGCTGGCTCAGGTAGACGAAACTGTCGAAATCCTTGGGCTCGCCGAATTCGCGGCGGATGTACAGCATCAGCCGCTTGTTGCCGTTGCCCTTGTCGAACTTCTGATGCACGCGCATCACCGGCGATTCCGGATCCATGTCGCCGGGCTCGGCAAACGCCCGCACGGTGCGCATATCGGGGAACGACTGCAGGCCGTACTCGGACATGAAGCGCGGGGTGACGTTGAGGTATTCGGTGACCGGCAGGGCAGGGCCGCCCCACACCTTCCAGTAATGCATGTCGCCATCGTTGGTCTGGTCGGCCGCGCCATCGAAATCGGTGCCCGGCGAGGTGGCCCAGTACGGCGCGTCGTTATCGTAGGTGGCCACCACTTCACGGAATACGGTGCCGAACAAGGTGGTCATGCCGCGTTCGATGCGGGCGCGTTCTTCCGGGTCCACCGACTGCTTGAACTTGACCCGGTCGCCCCAGTTTTCCCAGCCGGTCTGCACTTCGTTGTTGCCGCACCACAACACGATGCTGGGGTGATCGCGCAGCCGCTTGACCTGTTCGATCGCCTCCTGCCGGGTGTTCTCGCGGAACTCCACGTCGTACGGCGGCACCGCGCCACCGAACATGAAGTCCTGCCAGATCATGATGCCAAGCTCGTCGGCGACGTCGTAAAAATAGTCGTCCTGGTAATGCCCGCCGCCCCACATGCGCAGCATGTTCATGTTGGCATCGCGCGCGTCCTGCAAGGTGCTGCGCATGCGCGCGTGCGTGACACGTGCGGGGAAGGCATCCAGCGGAATCAGGTTGGCCCCCTTGGCGAAGATCGGGATGCCGTTGATCACGATCTCCATGCTCTTGCCGTACTGGTCTTTTTCGCGGCGCAGCTCTACCGAGCGCAGGCCGGTGACCCGCTTGATCTGCTGGCTGTCGCCATCGGCATCGCGCACGTTGGCCACGAAGGTGTAGCGGTCCTGCGCACCGTAGCCGGCCGGGAACCAGCGCTTGGGCTTGGCGATGCGCACCGCCAGCTCGATGCGGTTCTGCCCGGGATCGACCACCGCGTCCTGGGTGAACTGGGCGACTTTTTGCCCATCCGGGCCCAGTACATCCAGCGTCACCTGCACTGGCCCGCTGCGGCCGGCCTGCAGTTCCAGCTGCGCCTGCAATTGCGCGCTATCGGCATCCACGCGTTGCTGGGCGATATGCAGCCCATCCACCCGCACGGCGTCCCACGCTTCCACGCGCACATCCTTCCAGATGCCGGCATTGACCATGCGCGGGCCCCAATCCCAACCGAAGTTGTACGGCGCCTTGCGCACGTAGGTAGAGCTGTGGCGTGCCTCCGGCTCGTCCCCGAACGCCGAATCGTAGGCGCCCGGCAGCGCATACGGTTGCTTGGCCAGCCACGGCTGGATCTTCTTGATCGGCGAATACAGCTTGACCTCGAGCACGTTATCGCCACGCTTGAGCAAGGATTTCGCATCCACGCGCCACTGCCGGAACATGTTGTCGGCGCTGAGCAGCTGCTTGCCATTGAGGGTGACCTCGGCAAACGTGTCCAGGCCGTCGAACACCAGCTCGACATGTTCGCGCTTGAGTGTGGCCGCATCGACATTGAAACGGGTCTGGTACTGCCAATCGCTCAGGCCCGCCCACTGGATCTTGCCTTCGTTATCGCGATAGAACGGGTCGGGCACGATCTTGGCGGCGATCAGGTCGGTCTGCACCGCACCGGGCACCTGCGCCGGCAACCACGCCGCTGCCTTCGGATACGTCTTGCCCTGCTCCTGACCCGGCACCAGCCGCACCTGCCAGCCGCTGTCCAGATTCACTGCCGTCGGCGGTGCTGCCCAGGCCTGCGAGATGGCCAAGGCCAGGGCAAGCCCGAGACGGGCGGGGGCGGGAACAAAACGATGACGGGACAGGGGCATGCGTGACTCTCCTAGGGTGGCTCAGCGCGTGGCGGCGGGGGGCGCCTGCGCAGTGGTTTCAATCAGTTGGACGGCGCCGATGGCATACAGGGGGCCGCGGATCGGCGCGGTGAAGCGCAGGCAGAGATCGTGGATGCCGGTGCGTGCAGGCAGTGCGGTTTCCAGGGTGAATTGTTCGCCCAGGGTGTCGCTGCGCGGCAGCTGCACGCTGGCGATCAGATCGCCGTCGCAGCCCAGACGCACTTCCAGCTCACCGCCGCGGGTTTTGGCCGGGTATTGCACGACCTTGGATTGCTCGTGAGCCAGGCCGAAATTGTTGGGCAGGCGTGCGGCGTCGATGCGGATTGCGCCGATACCGTCCAGCCGTGCCTGCGGATACAGGCGGCAGGCATGGAACAGGTCGACGTTGTACACCGGCGTGTCGGCGCCGGTCATCTCCGGCAGCAGCGGCAGCCGCAAGCCGAGCGCGCCGGTTTCGACGCAGTGCTGCAGTCCCTGCGTATCCACCCGCAACAAACTGGCGCGATCGAAGGTACGGCTGCGCGTGGCCGCCAGCGGCGTGCCGTTCGCATCGAACGCCGTGGCCTTGACCGTGGTCGGCAATCGAATCGTCAACGGCGCGCTGTAGCGCGGCGATGCCGGCGTGGGCTCGCTGCCGTCGATGGTGTAGTGCAGCGTGCCCGCGCCGGCTTGCGTGCTCAGTGTCACCTTGGCCGGCCCGCCGGCGAGCACCGGATTGGGTCCGCCTTCCAGCGCGATATCGGCAGCGAAGGCGCCGTCGCTGTAATCGATGCCCAGCGCCTTGTAGCGCTGCAGCTGCGCCGGCATGCGGGCCAGAAAGCTGTTCCAGTTGCGCGCTGCCGGCGGCGACCAGGTCACTTCCGCTATTGCAGATAAACGTGGGAACAAGGCGTGATCCACATGCCACTGCGAGGGGATGTATTCGGACCACAACGCGCCTTGTGCGCCCAGTACATGCCTGGCCTGTTCGGCGCTGAGCTCGGCCGGTACCGGGTCGAATGCGTAGACCTTCGACAGCGGCAACACCGTGAGGCGACCGTTCGGTTCGTCGCTGCGGGTGGTCTGCAGGTTGTCCAGATACAGCCAGTCGCCCGGCGCCAGCACCACATCATGGCCTTGCTGTGCTGCAATCACCGCGCCTTCGATGCCGCGCCACGACATCACCGACGCACTGGCCGGCACGCCGCCTTCCAGAATTTCATCCCAGCCGATCATGCGCCGGCCGTGCTGGGTGAGGTAGGCCGCCAGCTGTTCGTTGAACCAGCCCTGCATCGCATGCGCGTCCTTGACCCCGAGCTTGCGCATCTGCGCGCGCACCGCCGGCGAGGCTTCCCATTGATCCTTCACCGCCTCATCGCCACCGATGTGGATGTAGGTCGATGGGAACAAGGTCAGCACTTCGTCCAGCACGTTGGTGATGAAGGTCAGGCTACGTTCGCTGGTGTTGAACAGGTACGGGTTGACGCCCCAGTCCACGCCCACCTGCGTGCGTGCGCCGGGTACGCCCACTTCTTCGGGGTAGGCGGCAACGGCTGCCTGTGCATGGCCGGGCATGTCCAGTTCCGGCAGCACCGTGATATGCAGGCGCGCCGCATAGGCGACGATCTCGCTGATCTGTTCCTGGGTGTAGAAGCCGCCATAACGCTGCGGCGTGCCGTGCTGGCCGGCGCCGGGCGGTGTGCGCCATGCGCCTACCTCGGTGAGCTTGGGATAGCGCTTGATCTCGATGCGCCAGCCCTGGTCATCGGTGAGATGCCAATGCAGCACGTTGAGCTTGTGCAGGGCCATCGTATCGAGCACATGCTTGACCGTGTCCACATCATGGAAATGCCGGGCCACATCCAGGTGCTGGCCGCGCCAGCTGAAACGCGGCCAGTCGCGAATCGTCACCGCCGGCAGCCGGACCTCGCCCTTGCGTGCATCCGGTGTCATCAATTGCCAGGCGCTGATTGCGCCGTACAACAAGCCGGCGCCATCGCGCGCGGCGATGCGCACGCCCCTGGCATCGGCCTCCAGGCTATAGCCTTCCTTGTGCGCTACCGGCGCCTGCGCGCTGCGCTCCAGGCGGATGCTGCCCGGCGATGCGCTGGCTTCGGCGCGCACTTCCAACCGCAGCCCGCGTGTGCGTTGCAGCAAATCGGCCAGATGTTCGGCACTGCGGCGTGCATCGGCATCGCCGGGCACGATCGAAATCACCGTGCCGGCGCCCACCGTGAAGCTGCCGCTACCGCGTTTGACCTCGACTGCTGCGGGAATCAGTGGCAACGGGGTACCCGCAGTGTCTGCGGTTGCGGCAGCAGGTGCGCCGGCGGTGGCAGCGGCCGGCGAGGTGCCTGGTGCACGTTGACCGCAGCCGGCCAGCGACACTGCTGCGAACGCAAGCGCAAGCAGGCGCGAGGAGAACGGCGCGACGGCTGTCAGGCGTGCGGTGGGTGCGGAGTTCGACGTCATGCAATCACATCCCGGTATGGCGGCGGTACACGGCAGCCACGCACAGTAGCAAAGCCGTATCGGAAGACGCAGTGACCGGCGCACGCTTGGTCCCGCTGCGCAGCGTGGGCACCGCGTGGTCATGCGATCACGTCAGGGGCGTCGGTCGCTGCAAAACGGGCGCGGGCAACGCTGGAATCGGAATGCAGCCACGCAGTCCGATTCCTTGCACCAGCCGTGCCCGCCTGATCGCTGTGCCATCGTAGCGTCGGCTGCGCTTAGCGCTGCGCGGTCGGTAGCTCGTCCCACACCTTCGGGTCTTCGGCGCCCAGCACCCAGCAGCTGAAGCCTTCCAGGCCGTATTGCTTGGTCAGCTCGTAACGTGCCTTGAAGCTGCGCGCGTCCGGGCGGAACACCCACTCGCGCATGTCGTCGCGATAGAAGTAGAACCACGATTCCTGCTCGACCGGATCCCACTGCACGGTGGCGTTCTGTTCCTGCGCCAGCGGGAACGACTCGTCTGCATCGATATACGTTGCGGAAATGTTCGATGCCTCGGTGCCGTCTTCCTTCACCGGGTTGCCGGTGTACCAGCGGTAGCCGTAGGTGGCGATGCCCAGCGACAGCTTGTCCTTCGGCACCTGGGTGATGGCGTAATCCAGGTGCTTCTTCATCCACACCATGCCATCGACCGGGCCCGGCGTGGTCCAGCGCGTGTGCTGGTCGTAGGTCATCAGGCTGACCAGATCCACCGCCTGGCCCAGCGCCTTGAGGTCGTACGCACCGCGCCAGTATTCCCACATCCACTTGGAGAACTGGCCGCCTTCGGCATAACCCGGTGCATTCGGCACCACGGCGACCGACATCTTGAAACCGGCCTTGTGCAGCGCATCTGCGGTCTGCTTGACCATCAGCGTGTAGGCGTCGCGGTCGGTCCAGGCGATGTTTTCGAAATCGAACTGGAAGCCGTAGTACTTGTGCTGCTTGCCGTGGATGAGCAGCGATTCGATCATGCGCTTCTTGGCGGCTTCGTCATGCATCAGCTTGTGGAAGCCTTCGCGACCGGTCGTCATCGACAGGATCGGCATCACCCGCAGCTTGTGCTGCTTGGCGATGTCGTACAGGTACATGTTGGGGGTGCCGTTGACCAGGCCGTTCTGGTCCACGCCGTACCAGGTGGGCACCACCACATCGATCTTGTCGACGTTGGCAATGAACGAGTTGGTCGATTTCTGCGTGTTCATCAGATAGAACAACGCCGTGGGGTTTTTGGCCAAGGCCGGGGCGCAGGCAAATGCCAGCGCGAGCAACATCCAGGTCAATCGCTTGCTCATGAAAGACAACATCCGTCAGGGAGTGGGGGAGGAGAGGTCGATGCGGAACACATAGGCACTTTCGCCAACCGGCTTGGCCGGCAGGCGCAGATGCAGGCCGTCGGCCCGTTGTTCGAACGGGATCTTCTTGCCGTTTGCCAGCAAGGTCACCGCGCGCACGCCGTCGGCGGCCTTGAGCGAGCGGATCACCGCCTCGCCATTGCTGGGCCAGCCGAGTTCGATCGCATACAGCGCGCCATCGCGGGTGGTGAAGCGGAAATCCTCGGCCGTGTACGGCTTGGTCTTGATGTCCTGGAAAGTGCCGCCCACCACTTCGGTGGGGCCTTCGCCATACACGCGCCACGGCTTGCTGTCGTAGATCGCGCCGCCGTTGGTCTTGAGCCACTTGCCGATCGCCAGCAGGATGCCGCGCTCGGTCTCCGGAATCGAACCATCGGCGCGCGGGCCGATGTTGAGCATCAGGTTGCCGTTCTTGGCCACCACGTCGGCCAGCATGTGGATGATGAAGGTGGGCGACTTGTAGGTGTCGTTTTCGATATAGCCCCACGAGGCGTTGCTCACCGAGGTGTCGGTCTGCCAATGCGTGGGGTGGATGCCGGTGAGCTGGCCGCGCTCGATATCCAGCGTGCCTGCACCTTCGGGGAAGGCGCCCAGCTTGTAGTTCACCACCACGCCGCGGTCTGCTTCGGTACGCGCCGCGCCCTGGTTGTAGTAATACGCCAGCATCGTCGGCAGGCTGCGGCGGAAGGTGGGGTGGGCGATCCACCAATCGAAATAGATCAGGTCCGGTTGATAGGTGTCGATCAACTCGGTGGTGCGTGCCAGCCAATCGTCCAGCCAGGCCTGCGAGACCGGTGTCCAGTCGTTGGCCACATCGGCATCGTCCTTGCCCGGCAGGCGCACCTGCGCCGGACCATACAGCGCGGCGTAACGCGGATCGTTGACGTCCGAATCGAAGGTGCGCCCGCCATCGAAGAACCAGTTGTGTTCGGCACGGTGCGATGACAGCCCGAAATGCAGCCCCTGTGCGCGGATGGCCTTGGACAACTCGCCCAGCAGGTCGCGCTTGGGCCCCATCTTCATTGCGGTCCAGTCGGACAACTTGGAGTCGTACAGCGCAAAACCGTCGTGGTGCTCGGCCACCGGCACTACATAGCGCGCGCCGGATTGCCGGAACAGCTTGGCCCAGCCATTCGGGTCGAACTTGGGCGCGGTGAACTTGGGAATCAGATCCTTGTAGCCGGAACTCGCCTGCGGCCCGTAGGTCGCCACGTGATGGGCGAATTCCTTGGAGCCTTGCAGATACATGTTGCGCGAATACCACTCGCTGCCGAACGCCGGCACCGAGAACACGCCCCAGTGGATGAAGATGCCGAACTTGGCGTTGTCGTACCACGCCGGCGATTGATAGGCCTTCAGTGCGGCCCAGTCGGGACGGAACGGGCCCTTGCGTGCGCCGGCTTCGGCTTCGCGCACCAGACGTTCGCGTTCGGGCGCATAGGCAGCGGTGGCATCGAGCCACTGCTGGTCGATCGCCTCGGGGCTGAGCGTGGTGGCGGTAGGGGCGGTGGGCGATTGCGCCGCGTTGACGTGCAGCGCGGGCAGCGCGAGCAACAGAGCGAACGCGAGCATTCGGCTCCTGGGTGCAGCTCCGGCGTGGCGGCGGGATGGAGCCGCGAACTGGCGGCTATCGGTCGTCATGGGAACTGCACTCCTGTAAGCGAAACGCGTCGGTCATGCTGCGGCCGCGCGTAGATGGCGAAAGCGGGCCTGGCCACGCCCCCTCGGCGGCGAAGGGGCGTGGCCAGTACCACTCCTTGTTGCGACATCGACCTGCCGCTGCGGACAGCGACAGGTCCAAAAAAAAGCGCGCCACCGTGGAGGGTCGGTGGCGCGCCGGGACTACATCAGAACTTGAAGTTCAGCTGGGCCTGGTAGCCGCGGCCGTTCTTGTAGAACGCTGTCGGGGTGTCCCTGGTTCCGCTGTACAAGCGGTAGGTGGAATCCAGCAGGTTGGTGGCGCCGAAGGTGAGGCCCATGTAGTCGGTGATCTGATACGAGGCGGTCAAATCCAGCTGCTTGTAGCTGTCTGCGAAGTCTTCCGAGCCCAGGCGTCCGATCTGGGTGAAGTACTTCGAGCGGTAGCTGTAGTTCACACGCACCGTCCAGTCGCCGTGTTCCCAATACGGGATCACGTTGTAGGTGTCGCGCGACAAGTAGGGCAGGTTCAAGCCGGTGCTCGCATCGGATTTGGCAAACGTGTAGTTCGCCTGCAATCCGAAGCCGAGGCCGAACGCCTGCTGATAGTTGATCGATGCGCCCTTGACCTTCGCATCGGAAACGTTGACCGGCGTGGTCACCTGGTAGACGCCCGCCACCGCCGGCGGCGCCGGATTGAGCTGCTGGCTGACCGTGGTATTGACGATGTAGGAGCTGATATCGCGATAGAAGACTTCACCGGACAACATGCTGGACGGCGCGAAATACCATTCGGCAGCCAGATCGTAGTTGGTGGATTCGTACGGCTTCAGATCCGGGTTGCCACCGTTGGCGGTCAGGTTGCCGTTGCCGCTGTTGATGGTGAACGAACCGGCCAGATCGGCATAACGCGGACGTGCGATGACCTTGGCAGCCGAGAAGCGCAGCACGGTGTCGTCGGTGACGTCATAGGCGATGTTGAAGCTCGGCAGCGCCTTGCGGTAGTCGTTGGTTTCGGCAACACGGCTGAAGGTGGTGCCACCGTCCTGGCTCTGCCAGTACTCGGACTTGTCGGTGGTGTCGACCAGGCGCACGCCAACGTTACCGCGCCACTTGCCGGTCTCGTAGTTCAACTGCGTGTAGAAGTTCTGCGTGATTTCCTTCACGTCGAACGAGGAGCCGAAGTCGGTACGGTACGGTCCCTGCGGCTGCGACAGCAGATAGTTGCGGACCGAGCTCAGGCTGGCGGTTGGCCAGGTGGTCAGATCGCCACTTGCACCCAAACCGTCATACAGACCGCTCGGGGTGGTGCCCGGGTTGAACTGGGTCAGCGACACCGGATCGGTGGTGTTGATGCGGTTGCCGCGTGCGTCTACACCATTGTTATGGTTGATGTACTTGTAGCCGAACAGCAGTTTGGTGAACGGGCCAACCGCCAGGTCACGTGCTGCATCCCACTGGAAATATTTCTCTTCATCCTTGCTCTTCTGATAGAAGATGCCGCCAGCCTGCGTGGCGCTGGCATCCTGCGAACCCGGAGCAAGGCCTGCCGGCGAGCCGGGCAGCGTCCAGTTCGATGCACCGCCATTGGCGTAATTGACTGCGGTGTGCGAACCGTCGAAGTCGTAGTTATAGCCGCCATCGGTCATCAGGAACTTCATCAGGTATTCGGGGTTCTTGCCGCCCGTTGCCTGGGTGTCGCCAACCTGGGTGGTGAACACCCACTTTTCACCCGACCAGTCGTGACGCAGGTTCAGGCTCTTGGTCGTGACGGTGCTCTCGCGATAGTTCGCATCCAGCTGCGCGTATGGCTGATCGTTGACGCCACCGCGGGTGTTGTCCGATACCGTGGCCGAGGAGACCACACCGTTCTCGACGTTGGCGCTGGTGATCTTCTGGATGTCGTTGTTACAGGCCGGGCAGACGTAACGCGATTCGCTGAAGTTGTTGTACTTGCCCTTGATGTACAGGCCGGTCAGGTTGAACTCGTTCTGCTCGTCGGGCTTCCACTGCAACGCACCTTGCACGCCGCTGCGTTCGCGGGTCTGCTGGAAGAATGCGCTGTTGATGCCGGCCGGCACGCGCGCGGTGGCCACATCGCTGCCGTCGCCGGTGATGGTGGCGGTCGGCGGAATGTTGGCACCGGTGGTGTAGCCGAAGTATTCGATACCGGCGCGTGCCAGGTCCTGCTTGTCGTGCGTGGCGGAGATCAACGCGCCGAAGGTTTCGTCGTCGTTCTTCCAGCTCCACAGCGCCGAACCGCGCGGATTGCCCTCTTCGGAGCGGTCGTTGTAGTTGTAGCCGACCGAGCCGCGGATGGTGTTCTTGGGCAGGTCCAGCGGCTTGCGGGTGTGCACGATCACCGTGCCGCCGATCGAGCCTTCGTCGATGCGCGCTTCAGGGGTCTTGTAGACCTCCATCAGGCCGATGATTTCCGGCGACAGCAGCGTGTAGTTGAAGGTACGGCCGCTGGTATCGGTCGGGTTGCCGCCCCAGTCGCCCGAGGCGATGGTCTGGCCATTGAGCAGCACGCGGTTCAAGGCCGGGTCGGTGCCGTTGATGCTGACCTTTTCGCCTTCGCCGAACTGGCGGTCGACGCTGATACCCGGAAGATGCGACAGCGATTCGGCCGCATTGACGTCCGGGAACTTGCCGATGTCTTCGGCGCTGATCGCATCGACGATGGAGTTGGCCGAGCGCTTGACTGCCTGGCTCTTCTCCAGCGACGCGCGGTAGCCGGTGACGGTGATGGTATCCAGCTCGGTGGTGGCCGACGGCGTGCTGGCCGGGGCTTGTTGTTCTTGTCCGGCAGCCATTGCAGAGCCGGAGCAGTACAGAGCGGCGGTGATACAGAGTGCTAACGTCGTGGTGCGGCTGTGCATGGCTAAACCTCATTGGTTAGTGCTGTGAGCGTGCTGCCCTGCAATAGGACGCAACGCGCTCGGCGTGGCCGGCAAAACAACACGCCCTGACCGATCGCGATGATTGCGCTGGCACGCTTGTTTCGAAGCAGGGTGCAGGCGATTCGCGCGGTGAAGGAGGTGTCCCCCGTGTGGTGAAGCGGTGGAGCTAAACGCACATCAGCGAGCGGGAACGTCGGGCGACGCACGACTCGCGAATCTGGAATGCCAGGCGAGGGAATGCCCGTTCTTCAGTACCGAACAGTCCATGGCCCCTCCTGCCAGAACTCCGATTTGAATCGAGTCTCGCGTAGCCCTGACAGCGTTGTCAACACGTCGTCACAGATCTCTGATGTGGCTGCGATTGCGCTGCAATGCAGCATTTTCAGGCGAAAGCCGACTTTGCCTCGCAGCAGTTTGCGCAATACGCTTTGCGAGCGCGACTGCTACCATCGGCGCGTACGATCGAAAATGTCGCAGCTGCCCCGGTTCGCCCTGGGGTTGTGCAGGAATCGCCGTTGCGCCTGCGTATTTTTGGCGAATGACGCGCGCCGTCCCGTCCGGGACGCGTCGCGGTTGCCACGGTTGCGTTACAGGACGATTGCTGACAACGTTGTCTACCCGTTGGCCGTTCGTCGGACAACGCGCGACGACGCCAGCCGCCGCCACTGATCAGGAGAATGCGTGAGCGCAAGCAGTCCAATGGAAGCGGTGGCCTTTCCGCGCCACGAAACCTTCGTTGCCGCCGATGTGGGCGGGACGCACGTGCGCCTGGCGCTGGTGTGCGAAAGCGATGACGCAGGCAAGCCGGTCACGGTGCTGGACTACCGCAAGTACCGCTGCGCCGAGTATCCGGGTCTGGCCGACATCATGACCACGTTCTTCGCGGAACTGGGATGTGCACCAGTCCGCCGGGGCGTGATCGCCAGCGCCGGCTACGCGCTGGAAGACGGCAGCGTGATTACCACCAATCTGCCCTGGGTGCTGGCACCCGAGCAGATCCGCCGCCAGCTCGGCATGCAGGCCCTGCATCTGGTCAATGATTTCGAAGCGGTCGCCTACGCGGCCAATTACATGATCGGCAACCAGGTCATGCAGTTGTCTGGCCCGGCGCAAGGTGCCGCGGGCCCGGCCTTGGTGCTTGGTCCGGGCACGGGCCTGGGCGCGGCGCTGTGGATCCCCAACGGTGCCCATCCGGTGGTGCTGCCCACCGAAGCCGGCCACGCGGCACTGGCGCCGGCCAGCGATCTGGAAATGGCGTTGCTGCAGGAACTGCGGCGCACGCGCACTCACGTGGCTACCGAAACGCTGTTGTCCGGCCCGGGCCTGTTGAATCTGTACACCGCGCTGGCCGCCTTGCGCGGCGACAGCGTGGTGCATGCCACCCCGGCCGACATCACCGCGGCCGCAATGGCCGGCAACGATGGATTGGCGCACGACGCGCTGCAGGCGTTTTGCGGATTTATGGGCAGCGTGGTCGGCGACCTGATGTTGCTGTATGGCGTGCGCAGTGGTGTCTATCTGGCCGGCGGTTTCCTGCCGCAAATCGCCAGCTTCATCGCCGAGAGCGATTTTGTCGCGCGCCTGCTCGACAAGGGCGCCTTGCGTCCCGCGTTGGAGCAGGTGCCGGTGAGCATCGTCGAGCACGGCCAGCTCGGCGTCATCGGTGCTGCCAGCTGGTTCCTGCAGCACGGCCGCTGAGCGCTCGCACATCGGCAGGTGCAGCAAGCCGGCTGCAGCCAGATCGATCACCTCCGCATCCCGCAGGAGCGCACCCGGCGCGATGAGGGGTTACCGATAAACGCCCTGTCGCGCCCAGGTGCGCTCCTACGAGACTGCGCGGGTGTCAGGTCGGGACGCGGTGGACGGAGCCGTCAACATACAAGAGACGACGCCATGCCGAGCAAATTCCCGCATCCCCGTAGGAGCGCACCCGGGCGCGATGAGGCGTTACCGATAAACGCCCTGTCGCGCACCGGTGCGCTCCTACAAGGTCCCGGCGCTATAAGTCCCCGAACCGCGACTGCAGCGCCGCAATCGCCGCCAGTCCCGCCGTTTCGGTGCGCAGGATGCGTGGCCCCAGCTGCAGGCCGCTGAAGCCCGCCTCGGCAAGTAGCGCGCGATCGCGCGGCGACCAGCCGCCTTCCGGCCCGATCGCCACGACGACGTGTTGCTGGATGCTCGATGCCAACGTGCCCAGGCGATGCTCGCCCTGTGGGTCCAGCGTCAGCCGGAGCGCATGCGCGTCGCTAGCCTGCGCCGCGTCCTGCAGACCCTGCGGCACGGCCACGCTGGGAAGACGTGCGCGCCCGGATTGCTCGCAGGCCGACACCACCACGCTGCGCCAGTGCGCCACGCGTTTTTCGGTGCGCGCCGCATCGAGCTTGACCTCGGTGCGCTCGGCGATCACCGGTACGATCGCCGCAACGCCCAGCTCGGTGGCCTTCTGCAGGATCAGATCCATCTTTTCCCCGCGCGCGATGCCTTGCATCAAGGTGATGCGCAGCGGCGATTCGTTGGAGAGCGGCTCGGCGCGTTCCACCAGCGCACGTGCATCGCGCTTGCCCGCCACGGTGATGCGTGCGTGGTAGTCGCTGCCGTCGCCGTTGAACAGGATGCAGGCATCGCCCTCGCGCAGCCGCAGTACCCGCAGCAGGTGATTGGCCGACTCTTCCGGCAACGTCACTTCCTGGTCGCAGTGCAGCGGCAGCGCGACATGCGAGCGGGTCAGGCGCATGCGACCGCCTCGGTGATGGCATGGCCGGTGGTGTCGGCCAACAACGCAAGCTGCGCCTCGTCCACGCAATACGGCGGCATCCAGTACAGCACGTCGCCGAGCGGGCGCAGCACCACGCCTTTCTCGAGCGCCGCGCGATACGCCTTCAGGCCGACGCGCGCGGCGGACGCAAACGGCGTGCGCTTGTCGCCGCCCTGGGTCAGCTCGAACGCCACGATCATGCCGGCCTGGCGCACGTCCGCCACGGCCGGGTGTGCGCCGATCTGCGCAGCGAGCTCGCGCATGCGCGCGGCGATGGGTTGGTTGCGCGCAATCACGTCGTCGTCTGCGAAGATTTTCAAGGTCGCCAACGCCGCCGCACATGCCAGCGGATTGCCGGTGTAGCTGTGCGAATGCAGAAACGCACGCTCGCGCGAATCGTCCAGGAACGCGTCGTACAACTGCTGCGTGGCCAGCACCGCCGACAGCGGCAGGAAGCCGCCGGTCAGCCCCTTCGACAGGCACAACAGGTCGGGCATCACGCCGGCCTGTTCGCAGGCGAACAGGGTGCCGGTACGGCCGAAGCCGGTGGCGATCTCGTCGGCGATCAAGAATGCGCCATGGGCATCGCACAATTCGCGTGCGCGGCGCAGATACGCCGGGTGGTACATGCGCATCCCGCCCGCGCATTGCACGCGCGGCTCCAGAATCAGCGCACAGATTTCGCCGGGCGAGCGTTCGAACAGTGCCTGCAACGCATCGGCTGCCTGCAGCGCATAGTCTTCGGCGCTTTGCCCCGGTTCGGCCAGGTAGGCATCGGGCGAGGGCGTGAACATTGCTTCCAGCAACAGCGGCGCATACACGCGCCGGTACAGCGGAATATCGCCCACCGATAGCGCGCCGATGGTTTCGCCGTGGTAGCCATTCTCCAGTGCAATGAACCGCGTCCGCCGGTGGTCGCCGCGATTGTGGAAGTAATGAAAGGCCATCTTCAGCGCCACCTCCACGCCCGCCGATCCGTTGTCGGCGTAGAACACCTTGGACAACGGCGCGCGCCCGGCCTGGCGTGGCGCGATCGCCAGCAACTGCTCGGCCAGTTGCACGGCCGGCGTATGCGTGAAGCCGGCCAGCATCACCTGTTCCAGTTCGCCGGCCTGGCGCGCGATGGCCGCGCCGATGCGCGGTTCGGTATGACCGAACAGGTTGGTCCACCAGCTGCTCACCGCGTCCAGATAGCGGCGGCCGTCATGGCCGACCAGCCATGCGCCTTCGCCACGCGCGATCGGCACCAGCGGCAGCGTGTGCGGGTGCTCACGCATCTGCGTGCAGGGGTGCCACACCACGCCGAGATCGCGTTGTCGCCAATGTTCGGCAGTTTGTGCGGCTGCAGGGTCTGCTAGGATTTCGGGTTCATGGACATGTCGATGCATCCGCCTATTCTATCGGCCCGCTTTGCGGCTGCGTGCGACGCATGAGCTCGCGTCTGCCGATCATCCACAAGATCACCGATCTGGGCGACGGGCCGTTCCGTCGGCAGCAGCTGGATCTGGAATTTTCCAACGGGCAGCGCCGCATCTACGAACGCCAACTCAGCCAGGGCCACGGCGCCGTGGTGGTGGTGCCGATGCTCGATGCGCAAACCGTACTGCTGGTGCGCGAATATGCCGCCGGCGTGCATCGCTATGAGCTCGGTCTGGTCAAGGGCCGCATCGACGCCGGCGAAACACCCGAGCAGGCCGCCGACCGCGAGCTCAAGGAAGAAGCCGGCTATGGCGCACGCCAGGTACAGGTGCTGCGCGCAATGACGCTTGCTCCTACTTATATGAGTCACCAATCCTGGTTGGTGCTGGCACGCGACCTCTACCCCGAGCGCCTGGTGGGCGACGAGCCGGAAGAGATGGACGTGGTGCCGTGGCCGATCGCACGTCTGGACGAATTGATGCTGCGCGAAGATTTCTCCGAAGGCCGCTCGCTGGCCGCCTTGTTCATTGCGCGCGAGTGGCTGGAGCGCAATCCATGATCCGCATCCCGATGGAGCTGCGCGAAACCGTGATCGCCATCGCGCGCGATGCCGGCGCGGCAATCATGGAGGTCTACGCCCAGGACTTTTCGGTGGAGATCAAGGACGACGCCAGCCCGCTGACCCAGGCCGACCTGGCAGCCAACCGCGTCATCGTCGAAGGCCTGCGCCGTGTCACCCCGGACGTGCCGGTGCTGTCGGAAGAGTCTGCGCATGTGGCCTGGGAACAACGCCAGTACTGGACCAGTTACTGGTTGGTCGATCCGCTCGATGGCACCCGCGAATTCGTCAAGCGCAATGGCGAGTTCAGCGTCAACATCGCACTCATCCATATGGGCGCACCGGTGCTCGGGGTGGTGCAGGCGCCGGTCGACGGGCGGGTCTGGTATGCCGCGCGTGGCGAGAATGCCTTCCGCCGCGATGGCGACCGCGACGAAATGCTGCACACGCGCACCCCGGCCGCCACGCCATTGCGGGTGGCGGCCAGCCGTTCGCATCGCGACGCGCGTACTGCCGCCGCACTGGAGCGGATGGGCGAGATCGACGTGGTCGCGCAAGGGTCGTCGTTGAAGTTCTGCCGCATCGCCGAAGGCGATCTGGACGTGTATCCCCGCTTCGGTCCCACCTCCGAGTGGGACACCGCCGCCGGCCAGTGCGTGCTGCATGCGGCCGGTGGCGTGTTGCTGGCCGGCGCCAGCGGCAAACCGTTCCGCTACAACCGCCGCGACACCTTGCTCAACGGCGACTTCATCGCACTGGGCGACCCCAATCTGCCCTGGCGCGATTGGCTGGCCTGAGCGGCATGCGTGCCGTCTTGGCGACGGCATGGCTGTGCAAGGCCCTGACGCACTGAAAGGTACACTCCGGTATCCCCGCACGCGCTTGCGTGCCGCGCGCCGTTGCGGTGGTGTGCAACGGCCGCGTACGTCGCTTGCCTCGCGTGGGACATGCGCTGGCGGCGCACTCACTCAGAGGTTCCAGGAATACACGATGTCTCAGACCCCTTCCACCGGCGATATCCAGCAGCTGTTGCACTTGATGGCGCGTCTGCGCGATCGCGAACACGGCTGTCCCTGGGATGTACAGCAGACCTTCGCCAGCATCGCGCCGTACACCATCGAAGAAGCCTACGAGGTGGCCGATGCGATCGATCGCAACGACCTGGCTGGCCTGCGCGACGAGTTGGGCGACCTGTTGCTGCAGGTGGTCTTCCATTCGCAAATGGCGGCCGAGCAGGGAGCGTTCGGCTTCGCCGACGTGGTCGCCACGCTCAGCGACAAGCTCATACGTCGCCACCCGCATGTGTTCGCCGCGCAACCGGCGGCCGATGCGCAGGCGGTGAGCGCCAACTGGGAGCAGATCAAGCGCGAAGAGCGTCGTGCCGCTGGCAACCAGGACGACTCCGCACTTGCCGGCATCGCGCGCGGGCTGCCGGAATGGCAGCGCTCCACCAAACTGCAGTCGCGCGCGGCGCGCGTGGGTTTCGATTGGCCCGGCCCGGTGCCGGTGTTGGAAAAACTGCAGGAAGAAATCGAAGAGTTGCGCGTGGAATTCGCACGCGGCCCGGTGGCCGACAATCAGGCCCGGCTGGAAGACGAATTGGGCGATGTGTTGTTTGTCTGCGCCAATCTGGCGCGCCATGCCAAGGTGGATGTCGGCGCCGCGTTGCGGCACGCCAACCTGAAATTCGAACGTCGCTTTCGTGCGATGGAAGCGCGGGCGCGTGCTGCCGGCACGTCGTTGAACGCGTTGTCGCTGGGCGAACAGGAAGCGTTATGGCAACAGGTCAAACGCGAGGAGCGCAGCGGCGATGTGCCGGCCATCGACGGTTCCGCGGGCGACGCATCGGCCTTGCACGCCCCGCTGTCCCACGCACCGCCTGTAGACAGCGCTGCCGGCAGTCACCCGTCCGTTGGCGGTGAGGCTTCCCGCAGCGCACCGGGATATCAAACCGGCCCTGATGGCACCGCCTCCGATACGCCCCGGCCGGCATGACGATCGCGCCGACCACGCTACTGCTGTTTGCCGCGACGGCGCTCGCCGAGTTGGTCGGTTGCTACCTGCCTTATCTCTGGCTGCGCAAAGGGGGCAGCGTGTGGCTGCTGCTGCCCACTGCGCTGAGCCTTGCCGTCTTCGTCTGGCTGTTGAGCTTGCATCCGGAAGCGAGCGGTCGCGTGTACGCGGCCTATGGCGGGGTCTACATCGCCAGCGCGTTGCTGTGGTTGTGGTGGGTGGACGGCGTGACGCCGACGCGCTGGGATCTGCTCGGCGCTGCCTGTTGCCTGCTCGGCATGGCGGTGATCATGTTCTCGCCGCGTAGCGCCTGAGCGCGTTTGCATGTGCGCGCACACGCTGATTGCCTTGCGACAGCGGCCGGGTGCAGCGGCTGCGCCCGGGCCTGCCCCGCACGTGGCCGGCGTTGGTCGCCGGGAGCGCTGAGCCATACTCACGGAAGCCGCCTTCCGCGACGCAGAAGCGCGCGAACGTCTGGCCGAAGCCGAAGCACGCACGACGCAGATGGTGTCCGACGCCATCGCCATCGCCATCGCCATCGGCAGCGTGCAGGCGATCAACTATTTCGTCGCACAGAAGTATGTGGAAGCGTCCACGGCGCTGGCCACCGCGCTCAACCGGAAATTTGTGCTGATGCCGATGGAATCCAGCGGCATCATCGGTTCGATCGCCGGCGTTGCCGAGCTGGCCAAGGAGGCGGCCGGCAAGCCCGACGCGCCCGTGCGCGTACCGCCGATGCCGCCGCGCGCGGGAGCCTGTGCCATGCGCTGGGACGTGGCGGTCTGGGCAATGCTGGCGCTGCTGCTGATTGCGGCCGAGACGCTGGTGCCGGGTGCCTTCCTGCTGTGGATGGGGATCGCTGCCGCAGCGGTGTGCGTATTGGTGCTGGTGTTGCCGAACATCGCGTTGCTGTGGCAGATCGTGGCATTCGTGCTGCTCAGCATCGTCTCAGTGCAGGTGTATCGCGCCTGGTTCCGCGGCAATGGCCGCCAGAGTGATCGCCGCTGCACAATCGGCGTGCCGAGCAGTTGATCGGCCGCTGCGTGCTGCTCGATCAGGCCATCCACGATGGTCGCGGCCGCGCCAAGGTCGATGATGCGTTCTGGGTGGTGGCCGGCCCGAATCTGCCGGCCGGCACGCCGGTGCGCATCGTCGGCGTCGATGGCATCACCTTGCTGGTGCAGCCGGCCGGTTGAGGTACGCGGGCAGGGCAGGGCATTGCGGTGCCGACCTCGGCATTGTTGCAGCGCGGCGTAGCGTCGCGCTGCGTTCGCGCCCCGCAGGCGGCGCAACCACACGGCGGTATGCCGTTCCCCCAAGCGTGACAGGACGGCGATAATGGCCGTCTTTCCTTTGGAACGGCGCACATGACCCAGAAGACCATCCTCAACGACACCCATCGTGCGCTTGGCGCCAAGATGGTCGACTTCGGCGGCTGGGACATGCCGATCCACTACGGCTCGCAACTGGACGAGCACCACCAGGTGCGCCGCGACGCCGGCATGTTCGACGTCAGCCACATGACGGTGGTCGACCTGCACGGTGCGCGCGTGCGCGAGTTTCTGCGCTACCTGCTCGCCAACTCGGTGGACAAGCTCAAGGTCTCCGGCAAGGCGCTGTACACCTGCATGCTCAATCCGCAGGGCGGGGTGATCGACGACCTCATCGTCTACTACATGACGGAAGACTTCTTCCGTCTGGTGGTCAACGCCGCCACCCGCGAAAAGGACCTGCAGTGGATCGGCGAGCAGGCCGCACGCTTCGACGTGCGGGTGGAAGAGCGCAGCGACTTCGCCATGATTGCCGTGCAAGGTCCCAGCGCGCGTACCAAGGTCATCGATCTGCTCGACCCGGCCGACACCGCAGCGGCGAGCAAGCTCGGCCGTTTCGCCGCGCTGCAGACGCGTTCGCGCGACGGCATTGATTTGTTCCTTGCGCGCACCGGCTACACCGGCGAAGACGGTTTCGAGATCGTGTTGCCGCAAGAGGCTGCCGTCGCATTCTGGAATGCGTTGCTCGCGCAGGGCGTCAAACCCGCAGGCCTGGGTGCACGCGATACCCTGCGTCTGGAAGCGGGCATGAATCTCTATGGGCAGGACATGGACGATGGCGTTACCCCTTACGAGGCCGGGCTGGCCTGGACGATCGCCCTGGACGAAGGACGCGACTTCATCGGTCGCAGCGTGCTCGAATATCAAAAGGCGCAGGGCGCACCGCGTCAGCTGATCGGTGTGGTGATGGACGAGAAGGGCGTGTTGCGGCATGGCCAGACCGTGCTCACCGCCAGTGGCGAAGGCGAGATCCTGTCCGGCACGTTCTCGCCCACGCTGGGCAAGGCGATCGCCTTCGCGCGCGTGCCGGCCGGCAGCATCGAGCAGCTGCGGGTGGACATCCGCGGCAAGCAGGTGCCGCTGCGCGCAGTGAAGTTTCCGTTCGTGCGCGATGGCCAGGCACAGCCCGGCGTGCTCGGCGACTGACTCGTGTAGCGCCGCGTATTGCGCGCGGCGCTGCGCCCGGGTCCGTATCCATATCGCCATCGCCCCATCGCCGTGCGTGCACCTGTCTTGTCGCGCGGTCTAAACTAGCCACCTGTCCCCAACCATCATCTTTCCCGGAGCACACCCATGAGCGAGATCCCTGGCGACCTCAAGTTCCTCAAATCCCACGAGTGGGCCCGCGTCGAAAGCAACGGTCGCGTGACCGTCGGCATTTCCGACCACGCGCAGGGCTTGCTGGGTGACCTGGTTTACGTCGAACTGCCGGGCGTCGGCGACACCGTACAGGTCGGCAACGGCGCTGCGGTAGTGGAATCGGTCAAGGCCGCCTCCGACGTCTACAGCCCGGTCAGCGGCACCGTTGTCGAGGTCAACAGCGCGTTGAGCGACAAGCCGGAAACCATCAACGAAGACGCCTATGGCGAAGGCTGGATCTTCGTCGTCGAGATCGACGACAAGGAACAGCTCAACGACCTGCTGGACCCGGACGACTATGCCGAGCTGCTCGAAGACGACGATCACTGATCAGGTGTCGTTGCAGCCGGTATCCGATGGCCGCTCATGGAGCGGCCATTTTTTTTGAGCGCGCCTGCGTCGGTGATGCGTGCCTTGGTGCAGCGATGCGGCGCGAGCCGGCGCGCAATCGCAGAGAGGGAGGCGTCGTTCGGTCGACCGCCGACCGCGACGCCGTCGGTGGCATGTCGATGCGGTGGCTCGGCACGATCCAACGTGCATCCACTGCTGGCCCACCTGCACTGCGCCGGATTTCTGACGTGAGTCGTTCGTGAGGGTTTGGCGTGTGCCCGGTGAAAAAATTCTGCGCCATGGCGCCTGTCTCGATCATCGGTTGGTGCACGCGATGGATGCGGTCGTCGGTGCGCGCGGGTGCGTGCATGACGCTCTAGGCGCTCAATAAGTTTGCGCATTTCTGCTCATGCGACGCCGGAAGTGCAGCCGTTGGATAAAAAATTTTCAGCTGGCGGACAGGCGGCAAGCAATGCCATCGCATCGGCTTGACCGCCGTGCCGTCCAAGCGCCCAGGCAGGCACGCAAACGCGCGACACAAAAAAAACAGCGGAAAAGAAGCGCTTTTTTGAAAACGCTGTTGGGCGAGCGCGCTTCTCGCTTGGACGAGTATGTGCAGACGCGGGGTGATTGGCTGGCGTGGACATGGCACGCAGCGATGGTGGGCAAAAAAAAAATTGCAAAAGAGTGTTGACAGTAAAAAAAAGCGTGATTAGGTTTCGCCCAGCAGACATTGCTGCGGAAGAGAGTGAGCAGAATCGACATCGCGCCGACAAGCTTGTTCCGGATGTCCACCGAAGCGCTAATCACGGTGGAGTCGGGTCCGCTTCTCTCCAAGAAAGCAGTTGTCGTTCCGACTACGCACCCGTGTCGCCGTTCGATGCGGGTGTTTCTGTATCCGTTCCGTCGCGCATCATCTGCGGACGGTTCCCGACGACGGCATGCCGTCGCGGGGTTTGGTTCAACTGGGCGTTTCACCTCCATAGTTCACTGACGAGGAGCCAATTACATGGCCACTGCAAAAGCTGCGAAAAAGAAACCCACTGCCAAAAAGGCAGTGAAGAAGACTGCCGCCAAGAAGGCAGTCAAGAAGGTCGCCAAAAAGGCAACCGCCAAGAAGGCAGTGAAGAAGACTGCTGCCAAGAAGGCCGTCAAGAAGACTGCAAAGAAGGCAACCGCCAAGAAGGCAGTCAAGAAGACTGCGAAGAAGGCAACCAAGAAGACTGCCGCCAAGAAGGCAGTGAAGAAGACTGCAAAGAAGGCGACCAAGAAGACGGCCGCCAAGAAGACCGCCAAGAAGGCCGTCAAGAAGACCGCCAAAAAGGCAGTCGCGAAGAAGGCGACCAAGAAGTCCGCCACCAAGAAGAGCGCTGCCAAGAAGCCCGCCGTGAAGAAGGTCGCCAAGAAGAAGCCGGCCGTTCGCAAGAAGAAGGCCGCTCCGGTCGCGCTGCCCGCAACCCCGGCACCGCTGATCTGATCTTGTAATACCCGATCGCCGTAAACATCGAGCTCTCTCCCCGACGCCCAGCGGGGAGGGAGCTTTTTTATGTGCCTGGCACTGGCGTGGTCGGTGCCAGGCTGCGCGTTGCCAGTCTGCAAACGGTGTAGCTGTTGCGGCCGAGCAACGTCGCTGATTCAAGTTCGCGGCATCGAGGCGCCAGACGCGCATGCCGGTCGGCAGTGCAGACGTCGCCGCGCGATCATTCTGGCTCTGCCGGCCAACCTGGACAGTTGTCGGTCCTTCGCGCGAGGGCACGACAGCACGCCGCCGCTGCCTGACTTGATGGTGGGCCGGCAATGCAGCAGGTCGCAGAGCAAGATCATGCGGCGGACCAAGCCAGGAGATTCCAGAGCCAACCGTTCGGGCTCGCCACGTCGGCACGCCGAACAGATCGGCTCAGTCTCAGCGTTGGTGGCAATGGGCGTTACGCCAGCCAAAGAATTCGGGCATAGCGTGCAATCACGGCCTTGCTCTTGCGCGCCCGGCAGGCATGCCATCGGCGAGCCGCCCAACGCGCATTGGAAACACAGAAACAGCAAAGGCGGCCGAAGCCGCCTTTGCCTACGTCACCGACACGAGGTCAGTGCACGACGTCCACTCAGCGCGGCGAAGCCACCGACTTGCCGGAAGACGCGCCCTTGCCAGCCGGGTCGGGCTTTTCTGCCAGCATGTTTTCGCTGCCGAAGTCGCCATCCACATCGATGTCCAGCCAGCGCTTGGCCGGCAGGCCAAGCGCGCGGTCCAGGATGGTCGGCAGCATGCCCGAGGGCAGGCCGCTTTCGCCGTTCCACAGGATCGCAACACCCAGGTCGCGCTCCGGCAGCAGTGCGACCAAGCCGCGATAACCCTGCACCGCGCCGGCATGGAACACCACTTGATGGCCGGCGTAGTCGAACACGCGCCAGCCCAGCGCATAGCTGGCCGCATCCACGCGCTCGTGGCGCCAGCCCGAACGCATTTCGCCCGGCGTGGAGATCAGCGGCGCGTGCAGCGTCGCCAGCAGCGGTGCAGGCAGCACGTCGGTGCGATGGCCGGTGTGCGCGAGCAGCCACTGCGCCATGTCGCTGGCGCTGGCGTTGACGCCCGCAGCGGGCGCCAGGCGGTAGTAGGTGGGCTTGGGCGTCAGCGACACCCAACCATTGCGGCTACGCACGTGCGGACGTGCCCAGTGCGGGCTGGCCTGGATACCGGCCAGACCCATGCTGGCGTCGTTCATGCCCAGCGGCTTGAAGATGCGGCGCTCCACCGATTGCTCGTAGAAGCTGCCCGATGCGGCGAACACGACATCGCCAACCAGGCTGAAGGCGACGTTTTGATACGCGTAGCAATCGCCCGGTGCGCAACGCAGCGGCGCAGCAGCCAGCTTATGGCTGAGCGAGTAGTAATCGACGTTGGATTCGATATCGCGGTCGTAGGCGTTGCGGGTCAGGCCGACGCGATGGCTGAGCACTTCGGCCACGGTGAGTTGACGGGTGGCGGCGTTGTCGCTGAGCTGGAAGCCCGGCACATAGTCGACCACCTTGCTGTCCCAGCGCAGCACGCCATCGTTGACCAGCAGGCCGGCCATGGTGCCGGCGAAGGCTTTGGACAGCGAAGCCAGGCGAAACACCGTGTGGCCATCGACCGGCTGCGGATGATTGACATCGGTGACGCCATAGCCGCGCGCGCTGAGCACCTTGCCGCCCTGCACGATGGCCATCGCCATGCCGGGCACCCGGTTGCCGTAGGTCAGCTGGTCCGCCATCGATTCGAATGCCGCCACATCGAAACCGGCAGCAGGTGCCAACACTTGGTTGGCCGGCAGCGAGGTGCGATAGGGCAGCGGTGCGGTGGGCGACTGCGCCACGGTGGCCGCCTGCAATGCAGTAGCGGTGAGCGCGGGTGTCTGCGCGGTGGAAGAGAGGGCCAGGGGCAACAACGCCCCGAACAGCCCGATAGCCAACGGTCGGAACCGTCGGCGCGTGCGCATTTCTGTCATGGTTGTCCCGCCTGTTCCGCTGCCTCCGGCGATTCTAGCGCCGCGCTTTGCAATAGCACAAACTGCCGGAAGATGAATGGGCATCGCATTGATCCTATTGATGATTTTAGATTCAGAATTCGAGTAGTCCGGTGCCGCCGAAGCGTTGCCACGCGCTGGTGCGATACAAGAAGCAAGCAGCGTGCCGGCGCGGAGGGCACCCGGGCCGCAGGCTCCTGCGACTGGTCGCTGGTGGCGCTGCCTCGCATCGGCTAACTTGCGCGCTTCTTTCACAGGTGCTGCCGTTGCCATGTTTTTTCTGTCGGGCCCGCCTGTGCGAGCGGCCGTTACCCCATGACCAGCCCCTCTGCGCCGCGATCTGCGGCTGGCCGTTTGAGCGCGGCACTGCGTAGCTCGCCACCATTGGCGTGGTCGTTTCTTTACTTTTTCTGTCTGCTCAGCGGTTACTACGTGTTGCGCCCGGTGCGCGAAGCGATGGGCGCCTCGGCCGACGTAGAGGCGCTCTTTCCCACTGGCATGATCGCGTTCTTCGCCGCGCACGGTGTGCCCTTGAAGGACTTCACGCTGCAGGTGCTGTTTACCTGCACCTTCCTGATCATGGTGCTGCTGCAACCGGTCTACGGCGCTTTGGTCAGCCGCTATCCGCGGCGGGTGTTCCTGCCGGGGGTGTATGGCTTCTTCATCGCCACCCTGCTGCTGTTCTACGTGCTGTTCGACACCGGCGTGCCGGGCCGTGGCATGGCGTTCTTTTTGTGGGTGACCGTCTTCAACCTGTTTGCGGTGGCGGTGTTCTGGAGTTTCATGGCCGATGTCTTCAGCAATGCCCAAGCGCGCAGCTACTACGGCTATATCGGCGCGGCAGGCACGCTGGGTGCGTTTCTGGGCCCGGTCCTGACGCGCGTACTGGTCGAACGTATCGGCATCGCACATCTGATGTTGGTGTCGGCCGGGTTCCTGGCGGTATGCGTGCTCTGCGTGCTGCGCTTGCGGCTGTGGGCCGTTGCGCGCGAACAGGAGGGCCAGCTGAGCTCCGGCGAAGTGCCCATGGGCGGCGATGTGCTCGGCGGCCTCAAGCTGATCGTGCGTGAACCGCTGTTGCGCTGGCTGGCCTTCATGGTGTTGTTCGGCGTGGGCGTGGGGACCTTGCTCTACAACGAACAGGCGGCGCTGGTGCGGCGGCTTTACACCGATGCAGCGGCGGCCACCGCCTATTACTCCAGCATCGACCTGGCGATCAATGCGCTCGCGCTGGTGCTGCAGCTGCTGGTGACGCGCGCGTTGCTGTCGCGCTTTGGTATCGCGCCGGCGTTGTTGATCCCGGGTGTGGCCATCATGCTGGGCTATGCGGCGTTGGCGGCGTCGCCGTTGCCACTAATGATTGCGATCGTGCAGGTGATTACCCGCTCCAGCGAATTCGCACTGGCCAAGCCCGCGCGCGAAACGCTGTACACACGGGTAAATCGCGAGTGGCGCTACAAGGCCGGCGCCGCGATCGATACGGTGGTTTATCGCGGTGGCGATCTCACCTTCGTTTGGGTGCACAAGCTGGTCTCTGCGTTCGGCTCCAGCGCGGTGTTCGGCGTCGGCCTGGTCGTGGCGACCGGCATGACGGTCGGTGCGTTCGGCCTGTTGCGGCAAGCGCGCAAGCTACCCGCCGAGCGCGACGTGGAGACGGACAAGCGCGTTTCCGACTAAGCACCGCGACAGCACATGCGCAGATGCAGCTTGGCGCTCGGCATCGACCAGGCAGGGGGCCTGCGTCTCACACTGGCAGCGCCAGAAGCGCAGGCGCCAGCCCGGTAGTGCAGGTGTGCCGAACAGAACGACCGCAATCGCGGCTATGCTGGCGGCACCATTTTCCGAGGCGGTCTGTCATGTCCCTGTTCGCCATCATTGCCGGCCTGTGCATCGCACTGCTGCACGTCTACATCCTGGTATTGGAAATGGTGCTGTGGACGCACCCGCTGGGTTTGAAGACCTTCCGCAATAGCTTTGAGAAGGCGCAGGCCACCCGCGTGCTCGCGGCCAACCAGGGGCTTTACAACGGCTTCCTGGCCGCTGGCCTGTTCTGGGGCGCACTGGCCGCCCGCGCCGACGTGCTGAGCTTCTTCCTGGTCTGCGTGGTCGTGGCAGGTTGCTACGGCGCCTATAGCGTCAACCGCCGTATCTTCTTCGTGCAGGCGCTGCCGGCGTTGATCGCCTTGGCGCTGGTGTGGCTGCCGTTCTGATCCGGTTGCGGCAGTTGTCCGCTGCACGCAGGAGTGGGGCACTGCTGCGATGAGCTCTTCGTAGCCTCAGCGCCTGACTGCCTCAAGTGCACGACTTGCGCGCGCGTTCGGCCCCTGACACCCGCTCATTTGATGGCCGCCAACTGCGTGGCGTCGCTCACACATGCGTGCTGTCGAAAACTGCAGCTGATCAGGTCTGCAGGCAGCATGCCGGAGACAACACCCATCTCCACAAACAACAACGGCGGGCCGAAGCCCGCCGTCGTCCATTCTCGCCCAAGCTTGACGCCTTACGCGGCTTCGCGCGGCTGTTGCGCCTGCGGCTTGTCGTAGAAGCTGGCCGCACGCAACTCATGCGGATCGAAGTCGTCCACGGTGATGGTGTCCATCATGATCTCGCGCAGCTCTTCCAGCAGCTTGCGCTCTTCCAAGCTGATCACGCCTTCGGCCACGGCTTCGTCCAGCTGCGCCGGGAAATCCAGCGCTTCGATGCCCTTGGTCTTGAGCGCCTTCAGGAACTTGCGCTCCACCGGCTCGGCCATCACCGCCTTGGTCAGGTAGCTGGCGATACGACCGCCCGGATTGTTGGCGCACGGCGTCAGGAACACGCCCTTGGCCAGACGGTCACGCGCCTCGTTGGGCGTCATCAACAGCGAAGCAACGCGATGGCCGAGGCGATCGCCAGGCGCTTCGGCGCGACGGCCGAGCGGGAAGATCAACACCCACATCAACCAGCCCACCGGGCGGATCGGGAAGTTGCGTAGCGCCGCCGACAGCGCGGTTTCGATCTTGTGCACGCTGTCGTGGAAAGCCCAGGCCAGCAGCGGCTGGTCGCTCGCCGGCGCGCCTTCGTCGTGATAACGCTTGAGGATCGCGCTGGTCATGTAGATATGGCTCAGCACATCGCCCAGGCGACCGGACAGCGACTCCTTGAACTTCAACTTGCCGCCCAGCATCAGCATCGACACGTCTGCCATCAAGGCCAGATTGGCCGAATAGCGATCCAGCTTGCGGAAGAACCGACGGGTATACGCATCGCCCGGCGCCGCACCGATGCGCGCACCGGTCAGACCGAACCAGAACGAGCGCACGGCGTTGGAAATACCGAAGCGGATATGACCGAACAGGCTCTGGTCGAACTGCTCCAGGCCACGACGGGTATCGGGATCCTGTGCGGCCTGCATCTCCTTCAACACCCACGGATGGCACAGGATGGCGCCCTGGCCGAAGATCAGCAGGCTGCGGGTCATGATGTTGGCGCCTTCCACGGTCACGCCGATCGGCGCGGCCTGCCAGGCGCGGCCTGCAAAGTTGCGCGGCCCCAGGATGATGCCCTTGCCGCCGATCACGTCCATCATGTCGCTGACCACTTCGCGGCCCATGGTGGTGCAGTGGTACTTGGCGATCGCCGACGGCACCGACGGCACGTCGCCGCGATCCACCGCCGCGGCCGTGGCCTGCGACAGCGCACTGATCGCATAGGCCTTGCCGCCGATCCGGGCCAGCGCTTCTTCCACGCCCTCGAAACGACCCACCGACAACCCGAACTGCTTGCGGATACGCGCATACGCACCGGTGACCACCGCCGCGGCCTTGCTGCCGCCACTGGCGGTGGAGGGCAGGGTGATCGAGCGACCGACAGCCAGACACTCGTTGAGCATGTTCCAGCCCTTGCCCACCATCTCCACGCCACCGATCAGCTGGCTCAGCGGGATGAACACTTCTTCGCCATGGATCGGGCCGTTCTGGAACGGCGAATTCAGCGGGAAGTGGCGACGGCCGATTTCCACGCCCGGGGTTTCGCGCGGCAGCAGCGCCAGGGTGATGCCGATGTCCTTCTTGTCGCCGATCAGGCCATCCGGATCGTAGGCGCGGAACGCCAGGCCGATCAGCGAGGCGACCGGTGCCAGGGTGATATAGCGCTTGTCGAAGGTCAGCTTGACGCCCAGCACATTGGCGCCATTCCACTCGCCCTTGCAGACGATGCCGTAGTCCGGAATCGAGGTGGCATCGGAGCCGGCGAACGGACCGGTCAGGCCGAAGCACGGCACTTCCGCACCGACCGCCAACCGCGGCAGGTAATAGTCCTTCTGTTCCGGCGTGCCGTAGTGCAGCAGCAGCTCACCGGGGCCGAGCGAGTTGGGCACGCCCACGGTGGAGCTGACCACGCTGGAGATCGAGGACAGCTTCTGGATCACCTTGTGGTGCGCCAGCGCGCTGAAACCCAGGCCGCCGTACTGCTTGGGAATGATCATGCCGAAGAACTTGTTCTTCTTGATGAAATCCCACAGCTCCGGCGGCAGGTCGGCGTGGACGTGGGTGATTTCCCAGTCGTTGATCATCTTGCACAACTCTTCCACCGGGCCATCCAGGAAGGCCTGCTCTTCGGCGGTGAGTTGCGGCTTGGGATAGTTCAGCAGCTTCTGCCAATCCGGGTCACCGGTGAACAGCTCGCCTTCGAAACCGACCGAGCCGGTCTCCAGGGCAATGCGCTCGGTCTGCGACAGCGGCGGCAGCACCTTGCGGAAGAAGCCCATCAGCGGCGTGGTCAGCAGCGGCTTGCGCAGGAACGGCAGCAGCACCGGTGCGGACACCAGCACCACCAGCGCGGCGGCCACGAGGGTGGCGGTGAGATTGGCACCCAGCAGCCAGCACGCCACCAGCACACAGGCGCTGATCGCAACCCACGTGGCAAGGCGCATCCGGTGATAGGCAGCGATACCCGCCGCCAGGATGACGAGGAGGAACGGTGCAATGATGCTCATGGTCTTGCTCCAGTGACATGCTCGGTAGTGTTGGACGCTGCGATGGTGCAAGCCGCCGGCAGTGCGTCCAGATAATGCAACACGGTGGCGGTAAACGTGGTGTTGTCGTCGCCTGCCAGCATGTGCGTGGCATCGGGCAGATGCACGTGCTGCGCATGCGGCGCGATGGAGAGGAATTCGGCAATGTTGGCTGGCGTCACAAGATCGCTGCGTCCGCCGCTGATGAGCAGCATCGGGCAACGCACCTGTGCTGCCGCCTCCAGCAATGCATGCTGCTGGAGCTGGGCGTCCTGACCGGCGAGCTCGTCGACCAGGCGCGGATCCCAGTGCCAATGCCAACGCCCGTCGGCACGCTGCCGCAGCAATGCCTGCAGTTGGCCGGGCGTTTTGCGCGGCCGATGCGGCAGGTAGACGGCAATCGCATCGGCGGCCGCATCCAGCGATGCAAAGCCGTCCGGATGCGCGGTCATGAAGCGCAGGATGCGCTCCACACCCGTGGTGTCCCAGCGTGGCGTGATGTCGACCAGCACGATGGCACGAAACAGGCCGGGCCAGCGCGCTTCGGCCAGTAGCCCGAACAAGCCCCCCATCGACGCAGCAACCAGCACCGGTGGCTCGGGCTGCTCGCCGGCCAGCACGATCAGATCGTCGGTGAACTGCGTTGCCGAGTAGGGGTGATCCGCCGCATTGGCGCTGGAATCGCCATGCCCGCGCGCGTCGTACGACAGGGTGCGGTAGCCCCTGTCAGCCAGCGTCGCGGCAGTGGCTTCCCAGGCATGTCGGGTCTGTCCAAAGCCATGTGCGAACAGTACCGACGGCGCGTGTTCGGCACCCCGCATCGACACCGCGAGCACTGCGTCGCCAGCGTTGACGCTGGACAGGGACGCAGTGGAGGCGAGGCTAGCGGGTGAGATGACCATACTTAATGGTATGGATGCACGATGGCGACTGTCAATACTCAATCGTATGGACGGTTAAGCCACTGAATCATGGCGCTGATATGTCAATTTCGTGATGCATACTGCAACTGACACAAGCGTATGGTTAAATCGCGGCATGAACGACACCATCGACTCCAGCCTCACCACGCCCCGCGCCAGCTCCGGTCGCGGCAATCGCCTCAGCGCGGACGATTGGGCACAGGCCGCGCTCGACCTGATCGCCGAACAAGGGGTGGGCGCGGTTGCAGTCGAGCCGCTGGCGCGCCGGCTCGGCGTCACCAAAGGCAGCTTCTACTGGCACTTCCCCTCGCGCGACGCTCTGCTGCAGGCGGCCCTTGAGCGCTGGGAAATCTTCGAGCAAAAAGAAGTGTTCGGCAGCCTGGAAGACGTGCCCGACCCCAGCGCTCGCCTGCGCGCGTTGTTTCAGCTGGTTGCCCACGAAGTCAAACCGCACGTCATCTATAGCGAACTGCTCAAGGCACTCGACCACCCGGCCGTGCGCCCGGTCATCGACCGCGTTTCGCAACGTCGCCTCGATTACCTGATCGCCTCGTTCCGCCAAGCCGGCCTGACCCGCACCGACGCCCAGCACCGCGCTCGCCTGGCCTACGCCGCCTATGTCGGCTTCCTGCAACTCTCGCTGCAATTGCAACAGCCCAAGCCGGCCCGGGAAGATTTCGAAGCCTACGTCGAGCATGTGATCCAGACGTTGATTCCGGGGTGAGCTAAAAGAGTCGGGTACTGAGCCCTATATCTCGGTAGCGCTCAGACATAAATAGCGTTGAAGCTCAGACACGATTACGGCCCCATTTGGGGCCGTAATCAATTGCACAACTGTTTAACGATCAGAAGCGCTGACGGTACTGCATGTACATGTAACGGCCAGGCAAATCGTACTGCGGATCGAAACGGTTGGCCGAGGTGCTGTATGCAACCGGCGGATCCTTGTCGAATGCATTGTTCAAGCCAACAGACACCGTCGCATTCCAGGGAGTGTTATAGCGAACCTGGATGTCGTGGTACGTCGTCGCGCCGATGTGATTGCGCGGCGATGCCCCGTCAGCCGTCACGCGGTTCGGGTCAGAGCAGTAAGCCTGCGCCAATGCGGCCGACAACGGGCAAGCTTCGGCCATGCCAGACTTGTAGCGCAGACCCCAGTTGATACCGAAATCGCCAAGCGACCAGTCGACATACAGGTTGGAGCGGATGCGCCAGTACGGGTCCTGGTTCAAGTAACGCCCCTGAAACTGCTCCGGTTCCGAATCGGCAGTTGCCTTGGTTTCCCAGCTGGAGAGGTATGTGGAATCCCAGCTGATGGTGAACTGGCCGAACGCCGTTTCCGGCAGACGGTAGTTGATAGCCAGGTCCCAACCCTCCACCTTGTACGACGCCAGGTTCAGCAGCGGCATATTGATGTTAGTGACGGTGTAAGCGCCATCGGAATAGTTCGGGTCGCGTGTAACCAGGGCGCAGTACTCAGCCTGCTCGCCCGCGCTTCCGCCGTAGCACTTGTCCAGGATGAACTGAGCTTCCGGGCGTGTGATCGCATTTTCGATCTCGATCTGCCACCAATCCAGGCTGACATTCAGGCCTTGCGCAAAACTTGGGCTAAACACCATACCCAGTGTACGGCTGGTCGACGTTTCAGGCTGCAACTGAGCGTTCGATGTCCAGGTAAAAGGCTCAAGTGTCTGCTTGGCGCCGTTGCCTGCACCCGGCTGCACGAAGTTCGCGGGCACACCTGCGGCTGCACAGTTTCGCGCTACAACAGAGTTGCTCAGCTGGCCGGATTGGCTCGAGCAGGGATCCGCATACGTTTCGAACGAATCGGTATTGCCTGCGAACAGATTATTGATGCTCGGAGCGCGGAAGCCTTCGCTGTAGTTGCCGCGAATCATCAAATCCTGGATCGGCTTCCAACGGAAGCCGAACTTGTTGTTTACGGTATTGCCGAAATTGCTGTAGTCCGAGTAACGGGTTGCCAAGCTGAAGTCCAGCAATTGAGCGCCGGGCAGATCGGCCAAGACCGGTACTGACAGTTCCAGGAAGAACTCATTCAGGTTGTACGAGCCTGCGGTCGGGCGTGCGCCGTTGCCGGTGCTTAAACCTGCTGCAATGAATGCATCGGGATCGAACTGACCAGTTTCCTTACGGTATTCATAGCCGGCAGCAAAGGCCAGCGGGCCAGCTGGCAGGTCGACGATATCGCCACTGAGGTTCGCGGTGTAGCCCTTGGACTCAACCGAGGACGAATCATGTGCAGTGAAGCTGGTGTAATCCAGCGCCGCTTGGCTGATGGAGCCGCGCGGTCCTAGTGGATTGACCGGGACGCAACCTGGGATCACATCGCCACCAGGAGCAGAAACGCAAACCGGCACGCCGCCGCGCAGTTCCGAAGGGCCATAAGCGTTATTGAGGTTAGCGAGATTGAACAAGCCGTAGGTCAGAACGTTTTCATCGGACTTGTCGTAGCGGTAGCCAACATCCCAATCGAAGTTGCGTCCAGCAAATTCAAAGAAGCCTTCCAGGCCGCCATAGAAGTGCCAATTTTTTACGTTCTGATTGAACGAGCGGCCACCGGTCTCAATGAAGCGACGGTTGACGCTGGTCAGGTCTTGGCCAAACGGGTTGTAAAGGCTATCTGCGCTGAGCGTCAAGCCGGTGACCGGCATTGCGGCCAGCAACTGCTCGGACTTGCGCTCGTTGTACATTGCCTCGGTGCGGAACGTCACGTTGTCAGTGAAGTTGAAGCTACCTTGGGTAAAGAGCGAGGTACGTTCCTGCGGAGTCAGCAGGTAGTTGTCCGGTGCCGTGTTGTAGCCATGGACATTGGCGACGTACGGCGTTTCGACGCCGTTGATAAGGATGCGGCGCGAGCCATTGCGAATGTACGAACCCGGGAAACCCGTGCCGCTCTGGCCGCTGAAGAACGGAGGGCCGCCCGCAGAGATCTGGCGATCACCAGCCATTACGGAATCTTCTTTCACGTAAGAAGCGCCGACCATCAACGTTGCACGGTCAGTGGTGGTGCCGATTGTGAAATCGTAAGCCTGACGCTGGCCGTCGCCCTGACTGTATTGCCCAACATTAACACCGGCTTCGGCGCCGTCGAAGTTCTTGCGGGTAATGATATTGACTACACCGGCAATGGCATCCGAACCGTAAATCGTCGACGCGCCATCCTTCAGGATGTCGATGCGCTCGACCATTGCGGTCGGGATGGTGTTGAGGTCCACGCTGCCGTCCAGGCCGGTCGTCCAACGACGACCATTCACCAGCACCAGAGTGCGGGCACTGCCCAGGTTACGCAGTGCAATGCCGGAGCTGCCGTCGCCGCCGTTATTGAATGTGCGATTCAAAGCCGCGCCATTGGCCGCGACGCGTTGCAGCACATCTGCCACGGAGGTGACGCCCTGCTTATCGATGTCCTGGCGAGTCAGCGTCAGAACGGGCTGCGACGTTTCCACGTCCGCGCTCTTAATGCGCGAACCCGTCACTTCGATCTTGTCGAGGTTGGTGGTGCCGGCTTCCTGGGCGATGGCGGTGCCGGTACCGCCCACACCCACGACGAGCGCGAGGACAACTGCATCGCGCAGCTTGTTGGACTTGCAATTCATTAGCTCTCTCTCCAAGTGATCTTGGGTACTGCCAAGGGTTGTTTGCCTGCCGGGGGTTCCGAAAAAAGCGGATCCAAAACGTCAGGGTGAACCGATGGTATATGCGTTGCGAGAGAAATTAAAGTCCCGTTAACGAAAAAGAAGAAGGTTGTGAAAGTGGCAGCCGGGCGCGTGATCCGCAACGAAAAACGCCACCGGCTGCGGGCCGATGGCGTTATGAGAATTGCTATGGAATCAGTGGGTTACAGGTCCTGCTCGTATCTGACGTACGGAACCGTACCGTCGCTGTTGTTCTCGTTACTCGGTGCGAACGGGTTCTTGCCGCGGGAAATGACGTTCTCGGCGCCAACGGTGAGTTGGCCGCTCCAGGGGGTGCGCCAAGTCAGGCCCAGGCCCAGGCCTTCCCACTTTTCGGGCTGGCCCGGGACATCGACGACGCGACCAATGACATTTGCGCTAAAGGCACCGTAGCCGCCGCCAACGCTCAAGGTCTTGCTGTCCCACTGGTCGGCAATGGCCGGGGACACATCGGCCAGCGGGACCAGGCGTGCGCGAGCATATGTGCCGCCGATCGAAACAAAGCCTTCGCGGCCGATGTTCTTCTGCCCGAAGACGGTTAGGTCGTTTTGCTCGACACGCGTCAACGGGGCCTTGCCTGCACCGATCAGCCAGGCGGGCAGGGTGTCGCGGCCAGTGCCGGCAGTGACGCCCACCCGGCCAGTGCCGCGATTGAAGCCCAGCGTGCCGGACACGCGGCGCGAGGCAGCCGCGCTGTCTTCTTCGTCATCGCCGATGCCTGCGAGCAGGCAATGGCTGGCAAGACCGCTGATGTTGGTGCCGCGGCTGCTGTTGCAGAGCAGGCCAAGCGAGTCGCCGGAGCTCAGGCCAAACGCCGCATCGAGCGAGTTGCGGCCGAAATGCCAGCGTGCACCGGCTTTCTGCTCGCCGGTCGGCTCCAGGTACAGAAACGCTTCCACCTTGCCGCTGCCCTTGTTCCACACCGGCAGGATCGTGCTTTCGCGCAACTGTTGCGCCGACTGCGCATGCACGCCTGTGGCCGCCGCGAGGGCAACCATCAAAGCTAGCGGGAGGCGCAGGAGGTATCGCATACCAGAGGTCAGACCCAGGGGCAGTTGTTAAGTTCCCGAGAGCGGGCAAGTAGGATGCTAGGGTGTTTATGATTATTTAACAAGTGGTCGCGTGCCCCCGGAACGCAACCGTCATCCTATCTATTGCAGCCTTTCCGGCGCTTCCTGCGAGGGCTGCGCCTCGTTGAAAAGTACGTCCAGCGCGGTCAACGGAAAGTGATACTCACGACCGCAGAATTCGCAGCGCACCTCGACTTCGCCAGTGGCCTCGGCGGCCGCACGCGCCTCCTCTTCGCCCAGCGATTGCAGCATCGAGGCAACCCGCTCGCGCGAACAGGAGCAGCCGAAGCTGAGTGGCTTGCTGCCGAGCAACTGCGGCGCTTCTTCGTGGAACAGGCGATGCAGCAGGTCCTGGCCGGCGACCGAGAGCAGCTCCGGTGCGCCCAGGGTGTCGAACAGGGCCCCGATGCGGGTCCAGCCATCGTTAT
Organism: Xanthomonas euvesicatoria; assembly: GCF_013112235.1. Taxonomy (NCBI): domain Bacteria; kingdom Pseudomonadati; phylum Pseudomonadota; class Gammaproteobacteria; order Lysobacterales; family Lysobacteraceae; genus Xanthomonas; species Xanthomonas euvesicatoria. Next base: position 4,522,350 of record NZ_JABFFS010000001.1, on the reverse strand, counting down.
CGCCTTCATCGCCGGGGAGCTTCTGCAGCAGCAGGCCGGCGGCCTGATCCGGGCCAGCGGCCAGCAGCAAGCGCGTCGGCAACTGTTCGGACTGCTGGAAATAGGTTTCGAAGGCTTCGGCCAGATCCGGTGCCTGCATGCCGACCAGACTCTGGTAGCGCTGCGGCTCGCGCGGGTCCAGGCCGGGGTTCTCGATGGTGATCGCCAGCAGCGCGGCCTCGCCCAGTTCGCGCAGGTCGGTCGGCGCATCCGCACCCTCGGCCAGCTGCACGATGCCGCGCAAGGTGCCGGCGGCGGTGCATTCGGCAAACAGGGTGCGCAAGGTGTCGTTGCCACGCAGTTGCACCGACAGGCGCCCGTCGACCTTGGTGTGGCCGGTGAACAGTGCAGCGGCCACCGCAGCTTCGCCGAGCAGCTGGCGCGCGGCGGGCGGGTAGGCGGCGGCACCCTGGATGTCGTGCCAGGCCTTGGTCAGGCGCACATGGACGCCGCGCACGCCGGCGGCGGGCAGCAGGAAACGGGAAAGCTGATCGTGATCGGTCATGGAAACATCGGGCGTAAGGGACGCGGGTTGCCGGATAATGCGGCAGGCATCGGGATTGAAGGTCGTAACGAACAATGGGGACGGATGCATGGGATGGCAAGCAGGCGGCGCCACCGCGGCGCGCGCGGCGCTGGTTGCGCTGGCTGATGGCGGCACCGCTGCTGTTCGCAGCGGCGAGCGTGCTGCAGGTGCTGATCTTGCGGGTGGTCGATCCGCCGATCAGCAGCATGATGGTGGGGCGTTACCTGGAAGCCTGGGGCGAGGGCGACTGGCGTTTTTCGCTGCATCAGCAGTGGCGTGATTACGACAAGATCGCCGCAAGCCTGCCGATTTCGGTGGTGGCTGCGGAGGATCAGCAGTTTCCGATGCACCACGGTTTTGATTTGCAGGCGATCGAGAAGGCGCGCGATCACAATGCCCGCGGTGGACGCGTGCGCGGCGCCAGCACCATCAGTCAGCAGGTCGCCAAGAATGTGTTCCTGTGGCAGGGCCGCAGCTGGGTGCGCAAGGGTCTGGAAGCCTGGTACACGGTGTTGATCGAGCTGTTCTGGCCGAAGCAACGCATCCTGGAGATGTATCTCAACGTGGCCGAGTTCGGCGACGGGGTGTATGGCGCGCAGGCGGCTGCACAGCAGTTCTGGAGCAAGGATGCGGCAGGCTTGTCGCCAAGCGAATCGGCACGCCTGGCAGCGGTGTTGCCATCGCCACGGCGCTATGACGCGCGTCGTCCGGGTGCATTCGTGCAGCGGCGTGCGACGTGGATCCAGCGGCAGGCGCGCCAGTTGGGCGGCCCTGCCTATCTGCAGGGGCCATCACGGTGAGCACGATCGAGACTGCGCAACTGCCGCCGGCACCCGAACGCCTGACGGTGCTCATCGCGGCCTTCAATGAAGAAACCAGCATTCCGCTGCTGCATCCGCGCCTGTGCGCGGTGTTGGCGCAGCTGCCCGGACTTCAGACGCACGTGCTGTATGTCGACGACGGCAGCACCGATGGCACCTGGGAGGTGTTGCATGCGCTGACCGAAGCGGATGCGCAGGTGAGTGCGGTGCGGTTGTCGCGCAATTTCGGCAAGGAAGTGGCAATTTCTGCCGGACTGGACCACGTGCTCCCGGGTGCGGTGGTGTTGCTCGATGCCGATGGCCAGGATCCGCCGGAGCTGATCCCGGAATTCGTTGCGCTATGGCGTGGCGGCTACGACAACATCTTCGGTACGCGGGTCATTCGCGAGGGCGAGAGTTGGCTCAAGCGTAGCGCCGCGCACGCGTTTTATCGGGTGATCCGGCGCTTGTCGCGTACCCCGATTCCTGCCGATACCGGCGATTTCCGCTTGCTGTCGCCGCGTGTCGTGCAAGCCTTGCAGCAGCTGCGCGAGCGCCACCGTTTCATGAAGGGGCTCTTCGGCTGGGTCGGGTTTCGCCAAGTAGCGCTGCCGTATCGGCGTGAGCCGCGTCTGTCTGGGCACAGCAAGTTCACGGTATGGCGGCTGTGGAATTTCGCGCTCGATGGCATTACCAGTTTTTCCACGGTGCCGCTGCGCGCGGCAACATATCTGGGCCTGCTGACCGCGGTGCTGGCGTTCCTGTTCGGCGCGTGGGTCGTCATCAAGGCTGCGCTGATGGGCGACCCAGTGGCCGGGTGGCCGACGCTGATGTCGGTGATCCTGTTTCTGGGGGGCGTTCAGCTGATTGCCCTGGGCCTGATTGGCGAATACCTGGGCCGCCTGTACGACGAGGCCAAGCAGCGCCCGCTGTATCTGGTCGATACCCACCGCGGCGCGGTGGGAGTAGTCTGCGATCACCAGACCAAGCGCGGAGCGGGCCATGCAGACCGTACGACAGCTGTTGGGGACCAAGCAGGTTGAGGTATTTGCGGTTGCCGCCGATGCCGCGGTGATCGAGGCGATTCGCCTGATGGCCGAGAAGGCCATCGGCGCGGTCCTGGTGATGGAAGGGACGCGCTTGGTCGGTATCGTTTCCGAGCGCGATTACGCACGCAAGGTGGTACTGCGCGATCGCGCGTCTTCCACGACCAGCGTCGCCGAGATCATGAGCGCCGAGGTGGTGACAGTGACGCCGTCGGACACGGTGGAGCGCTGCATGCAACTCATGACCGACGGACGCTTTCGCCATCTGCCGGTGGTCGAAAACGGCCGCGTGCAAGGCGTGATTTCGATCGGCGACCTGGTCAAGGCGGTGATCGAAGCGCAGCGGCAGGATATCGACCAGCTGCAGCGTTACATCGCCAGCTGACGCTGCGCTGCCTTACTGCGCGTACTTGCCGCCGCAATCGCTGTCTTTGCCCGGGCCTGGTTCGAAGGTCGCAAGCAGGGCAGCGGGCGGTGCGATGCTGCCGAGCGCGACCGCGATCGCGCCGCGCACGCCCAACGCCTTGAAGTCGGGGCGGAAGCTTGGGTCCTTGAAGGTGCCGCCGATCCGCAGCGGCGAGCGCAGGCTGAGGATGCTGCGATCTTTCGGGCGCGGGCGCAGCAGCAGATCGAGCGTTTCGTTCTTGAGGCTGATGTTGCCTTCGCCGACGATGATGGTGTCGGTGCTATCGAAGGCCAGTGCCCGCGACTGCATCAGCCCGTCCTGCACGCCGAAGTCGCCGAAGATGCAGCGCACAGGGATCTGCCGGTCCTTGGTGAGCAGGTATTTCAGCGATTCTGCGATGTCCAGGCCGGCCAGCTCCATGATCAGGTTGCCGACATGGCCGCGGCCCATGCCGACGCCGATGCTGCCATCGGCGCTGCCGAGCATCGCGGCGATGGAGTTGCCGCGGCCCCGCAGATCCAGCTCGCCGCCGATCGCGCCCGAGGCCTGCTTGGCGAGCGCGGCATCGGGAAACAGCTGATCCAGACGAATGCCGCGAATGCTGGCCTTCAGTTGGGTGGTGATGACTGCATTGCGCGCATCCATGCCGATGGTGGAGCGGATGTCGCCGCCGGCAACGCCGAAGTTCAATGGGTCCAACCGCAGCAAGCCGTCTTTCAAAGTCAGCGCGGCATCCATGTCGTCCAGTGGCCAGGACGGCGCGTTGATGCGCTGCGCACGCCAACGGACCTGGGCATCCATCGCACGTAACTTGGACAAGTCGTAAGGCGTTGCCGGTAGAACGCGAGGGCTGGCGGCAAGCTGCGCGGCCTGCCTTTTCTGCTCGGCGTTTGCCGATTCGTTGGTTCCGGTCTTTGGGGGCGCGCCGACGAACCCGGCCAGATCGTCGAAATCCAGCCGCTTGGACGCCAGGTCTGCGCGCAGGAACGGGCGCTTGTTGCGCAGGTCGATCTCTGCAGTGCCGGAAAGATCGCTGTCACCGGCAGTGCCGGTGAACTTTTCATAGCGCCAGACATCGCCGTCGCGGCGCAGGCGGCCGTCCAGCTTGTAAGGCGGCGTGGAGGGCATCGCGACGCCGATCAGCGGGTACAGGTCTTCCATATCCTGCCCGCTGAGCGCCATCTGCAGGTCGAACACCCGGAACTGAAACGGATTGGTCAAGGTGCCGCGCACGTGCGTCCGCGTGGCGCCGGCGCTGCCGCGCAGATCGATGCGGAAGGGGTGTTCGGTCTGGCTCAATTCCAGTGGCGAGGCGGTATTGCCCTTGAGCGAGAACGGGTAGCCTTTCCAGCGACCCTTGCCATCGATGCCGATCGGCGCAGCGCGCTGGTCGCTGCTGGGCGGCGCCAGGCTGTTGATCGCCACATCCACGTCCGAGCGGCTGGCATCGTCGATATATTGCAGCCGCCCGTTGTTCACCAACAGGCGGCCCAGGCGCGGCATGCTGCCGTCGCCATCGCTCTGGTCGAAGACCCAGTTACCCGGATGGCTGTCGTTGCCGGCTTCCAGCAACAGGGTGGGGTGCTCCAGCCGGATCTCCGGCAGCCGCAGACTGCCGCGCAGCAATGGCCAGAATTCGACATCGATCTCGGCCGCGTTCATTTCTGCCATCGCGCCGCGCTTGGACCAAAGCGCATTGCCCAAGCTCAATCGCTCGCCGCGCACCGTGGTGATACGGCCCAGATCGACATCCAGATGGCCCAGATGAAATTCGCGCCCGGTCTTCGCGCTGACCGCGCGTTCGACCGGCCCGCGTAACCAGTTCCAGTCGAACAGCAGGACGAAGATCGTTATGAGGACAGCAACGATGCCGAGCCCGATCCACCAGCGGCGACGGCGCGAGACGCGGGCGGGCGATCGAGCGGGAGAGGAGGGCACGTTGTTCACGTGCACAATGGTTGGCGATGGCTCGTGCACGGCGCGCGAACGCGCTGTCGGTCACAGATCACATCACCTGCGCGGTCACCGCAACGAAGTGGCAAGCGCTACCGGCGAGCACGAACAGATGCCAGATGGCATGGAAGTAACGCTGGGTGTCGCGCTGATAGAAATACGTGCCCAAGGTGTAGAAGAGCCCGCCAGCCAGCAGCCAGCACAGCGACCAGGTGTCGACAGAGCGCAGCAGCGGCTCGATGGCCACGATGATCAGCCAGCCCATCGCCAGATACAGCACCGTCGAGAGCAATCGAAAGCGACCGGTAAAAAACAGTTTGAAGATCACCCCGGCGGCGGCGATCGTCCAGATGGCGGCGAATAATCCCCAGCCCCAGGGGCCGCGCAGATTGATCAACGTAAACGGTGTGTAGGTGCCGGCGATCAGCAGATAGATCGCGCAATGATCGAGCACCTGCAGGCGCGCCTTGGCGCCCGGATGCGGAATGGCATGGAACAGCGTGGAGGCGACGTAGAGCAATACCAGCGTGGCACTGAACACGATGGCAGTGGCCAGTTGCCAGCCATCGCCATAGATGGCGGCCAGCGTGATCAGCACCGAACCACCAGCCAGTGCGGCAACCGCACCCAGGCCGTGCGTGACGGCACTGGCGATTTCGTCGCGCAGGTCGGTCGAGGGGGAGGCGTCTGCGTTCATGCCAAAAAGGTACCGCAATTGCGAGCAATTCGCATCGCCAGCGGTACCGCACGCTTGCCGCAGGTCATGTGCAGGTCAATCGATCGCCTTGACATGCGCATGTTCGCGGGTGGCCGAAAAGCGCACATCCGGCGCGCGTTCCTGTGCCAGCTGCAGATTCACGCGAGTCGGTGCCAGGTACACCAGCTGGCCGGCCGCGTCGATGCCCAGGTTGCCGGCATTTTTTTCGCGAAATTCTTCCAGCTTCTTGGGATTGTCGCAGTGCACCCAGCGTGCAGTGGTGACGCTCACCGGCTCGAAGATCGCATCCACGCCGTATTCGTCCTTGAGCCGGTACGCGACCACGTCGAACTGCAGTACACCGACCGCGCCCAGGATCAGGTCGTTGCTCATCAACGGGCGGAAGAATTGCGTGGCGCCTTCTTCGGACAGCTGCGCCAGGCCCTTCTGCAATTGCTTGAGCTTGAGCGGATCGCGCAGGCGCGCGCGGCGGAACAGTTCCGGCGCGAAGTTGGGAATGCCGGTGAACGACAGCGATTCGCCTTCGGTGAAGGTATCGCCGATGGAAATGGTGCCGTGGTTATGGATGCCGATGACATCGCCCGGCCACGCTTCTGCGGCGATCTCGCGATCGGACGCCATGAAGGTCAGTGCATTGGCCAATTTGACGTCCTTGCCGCTGCGCACATGCAGCGTCTTCATGCCGGCAGTGAACTTGCCAGAGCACACGCGCATGAAGGCCACGCGGTCGCGATGCTGCGGATCCATGTTGGCCTGAATCTTGAACACGAAGCCGCTCAATTTGGCTTCGGTCGGCTCCACGCGGCGGCCGGTGGTTTCGCGCGCCTGCGGCGGCGGTGCGTGTTCGACGAAGAAATCCAGCAACGGTTGCACGCCGAAATTGTTGACGCCCGAACCGAAGAACACCGGGGTCTGCTGGCCGGCGCGGTACGCGTCAAGATCGAACGGGTTGCTGGCACCTTGCACCAGTTCCAGCTCCTCGCGCAGCTCGGCCAGCATCTGCTCGCCGATCTTTTCGACCAGGCCGGGCGCCTCCAGCGAGGGGAAGATGGTGGAATCCTGACGGGTGAAATTGCGCCCCTGTTCGTACAGATGCACTTCGCCGGAGATCAGGTGCACCACGCCCTTGAGGCGCTGGCCCATGCCGATCGGCCAGGTGACCGGTGCGCACTGGATGCCGAGCACGGTTTCCACTTCATCCAGCAGATCGATCGGGTTCTTGCCCTCGCGATCGAGCTTGTTGATGAAGGTCATGATGGGCGTGTCGCGCAGCCGGCAGACTTCCATCAGTTTGATGGTGCGTTCTTCCACGCCCTTGGCCACGTCGATGACCATCAGCGCCGAGTCCACCGCGGTGAGCACGCGGTAGGTATCCTCGCCGAAGTCGGCGTGGCCGGGCGTGTCGAGTAGGTTGACGATCTTGCCCTCGTACGGGAACTGCATCACCGAGGAGGTCACCGAGATGCCGCGCTCTTTTTCCAGCGCCATCCAGTCCGAGGTGGCATGGCGTGCGGCCTTGCGGCCCTTCACCGAGCCGGCCATCTGGATTGCGCCGCCGAACAGCAACAGCTTTTCGGTCAGCGTGGTCTTGCCGGCATCGGGATGGGAAATGATGGCGAAGGTGCGCCGGCGCGCGGCTTCGTTGGAGACTTCGGACATGGGCGGGGGCGCGCCCGGTCGGACGCCTGCGGAAACTGAGGAAGCCGACGATTATAGCGGCTTCGCTGCGGCACGCTTTTGCGGCAGGGGTTGGGCTCGGCGATTTGGGCGGCGGACGTCGGTCAAGCCTGCGGCGGTCAGGGCGCCGGCGAGGGAAACCGTAGCTCGCCCTGCGGGCCGAGCATGCGGAACGGCAACGAGAGCAACTGCATGCCGGCATTGCGCTGGATTGCAAAATGCAGATGCGGCGCGGTGCTGAAGCCGGTATTGCCTGAGGCACCAAGCCGTTCGCCGGTGCGCACCGCCTGGCCAGGTCGCACCGCCACGCCGTCGGGCGCCAAGTGGGCGTACAGGGCCATGCTGCCGTCGGCATGCAGGACGCGCACCAGGTTACCGCCGCCAGCGGCGGGGTCGCTTGGGGTGCTGTCGAGGACATCGCGCTGCACTTCCATGACCACGCCCTCGCGCGCTGCCAGCACCGGCGTGCCCTGCGGCATGGCGAAGTCCACCGCATACCAGTTGGGCGGATCGGCGTGGCTGAACTGCCCGCCAAAGCCCTGCGCCACCTGCACCGGCACGTTGTGGAATGGCAATTGATAGCGCACCGGCTGCGGGGCGGCCCTCGGATCGCCCGGCACCACCTCGAGCGTGAGGCCGAAACCGCCCAGGGTGCGCTGATTGCTGGCTGGATACAGCCGGGTCACGAGGCGGCGCTCGTGTGCGGCCAACTCGAGCGTCAGCGGTAATTGCGGCACGGCGCGGTAATCCTCGCTGGGCGGTGCGCTCAGGCGTAGTTGCGCAGGCCCGGCCAGTGGATTGGTGACCCAGGCCAGATACACCGGTGCCTGCCATTCCAGTTGCAGCGAGGCGCCAGTGCCTGTGGCTGCCGTCGCGGGTGGTGTGTCAGGTGCCTGGGGCGAGTGGTTTGCAGCGCCGGGCCAATGCCAAGGCTGTTGTGCGGGTGCCGCAGGTGCCCAGGCCGGCAGCAGGACGCATGCCGCGATCAGGGCGGGCAGGGCAGTACGAGACACGTGGTAGGGCACGCCATCGACTCGAGCAAGGGGGCGCAAGTATGCGGCCCAACATCGACCGGAGTGGTATCGGATGAAAATATATCTTTCCATCCGCATGAAGAGATTGACATCGCAAAATTCCGGTGGCATCTTAGCCTCACCATCGAGACCGGCGGAGGGACAGGCCCTTTGATGCCGGGGCAGCCAGCGGAGCGCGCAAGCGTCCGCGTTTGGTGCCAAATCCTGCGGGGACCTCCGCGTCCGCCGAAAGATGGTTCGAATCGTGCCTTGCGCACGTCGAACGCGAGCTCCGCGAAGCTCGATGGCCGATCCACCTGGATACCGCCATGAGCCTCGTGAACACAGCATCGCCGTCTACCAACGATTTCGTTGACACCCCCGCCAGCAGCGACGACGGCATCACTGCCGTGCGCGGCGAACGCGTCATCGCCCTGCCGATGCGCCATGCCGGCATGCGCGAGCTGCGGCTGCGCTATGAACTGATCGGCGCGGCCAATGCGCCGGTGGTTTTCGTGGCCGGCGGCATTTCCGCGCACCGCCATCTGGCCGCCAGCGACCTGTTCCCCGAAAAGGGCTGGGTGGATGGGCTGGTCGGCGATGGCCGCGCACTGGATCCTGCCGCGCGTCGCCTGCTGGCATTCGACTTTCTCGGTGCCGATGGCAACCTGGACGCGCCGATCGATACCGCCGATCAGGCCGATGCGATTGCCGCCTTGCTGGACGCGCTGGGCATCGGACGCTTGCATGGCTTTGTCGGCTATTCCTACGGTGCGCTGGTGGGATTGCAATTTGCAATTCGCCATGCGGCCCGTGTCGGCACCCTGGTCGCGGTGAGCGGCGCGCACCGCGCGCATCCGTATGCGGCGGCCTGGCGTGCCCTGCAGCGCCGCGCGGTGGCGCTGGGCCAGCTGCAGTGCGCGGAGCAGCATGGCCTGGCGCTGGCGCGTCAGTTCGCCATGCTCAGCTACCGCACGCCGGAAGAATTCAGCGAGCGCTTCGATGCGCCGCCGGAGGTCATCAACGGCCGCGTGCGTGTGGCCGCCGAGGACTATCTGGACGCCGCCGGTGCGCAGTACGTAGCGCGCACGCCGGTGAACGCGTATCTGCGCCTGTCCGAATCGATCGACCTGCATCGCATCGACCCCGCGCAAGTGCGCGTGCCCACCGTGGTGGTGGCGGTGGAGGGCGACCGCCTGGTGCCGCTGGCCGACATGGTCAGCCTGGTCGAAGGCCTCGGCCCGCGCGGCAGCCTGCGCGTGTTGCGCTCGCCGTATGGGCACGACGCCTTCCTGAAAGAAATCGATCGCATCGACGCAATCCTCACTATCGCCCTTCGCAGCACCGGAGAAACCGCATGAGCTTTCGTGACCCCACCGACGCCCCCTGTACTGCTGCCACCGCCGCCGTGCGTGCCGGTATCGATCGCGACACCGCCTACGGGGCAGTGACCCCGCCGATCGTGCTGTCGTCGAATTTCTCGTTCGATGGTTTCGGCAACAAGCGCCAGTACGACTACACCCGCAGCGGCAATCCGACCCGCGACCTGTTAGGCGAAGCGCTGGCCGAACTGGAAGGCGGCGCGGGCGGCGTGATCACCTCCACTGGCATGGGCGCGATCAATCTGGTGCTCAACGCGGTGCTGCAACCCGGCGATACGCTGGTGGTGCCGCATGATGCGTACGGCGGCAGCTGGCGCCTGTTCAATGCCTTGGCCAAGAAAGGCCACTTCGCGCTGATCACCGCGGATCTGACCGATCCGCGTTCGCTGGCCGACGCATTGGCGCAGTCGCCCAAGCTGGTGCTGATCGAAACCCCGTCCAACCCGCTGCTGCGCATCACCGATCTGCGCTTTGTCATCGAAGCTGCAAGGAAGGTCGGCGCATTGACGGTGGTGGACAACACGTTCCTGTCGCCGGCGCTGCAGAAGCCGCTGGATTTCGGTGCCGATCTGGTTCTGCACTCCACCACCAAGTACATCAACGGCCATAGCGATGTGGTGGGCGGTGCGGTGGTGGCACGCGATGCCCAACTGCATCAGCAACTGGTGTGGTGGGCCAATGCGTTGGGCCTGACCGGCTCGCCGTTCGATGCCTTCCTTACCTTGCGCGGTCTGCGCACGCTGGATGCCCGGCTGCGCGTGCATCAAGAAAACGCCGATGCGATCGCTGCGTTGCTGGACGGGCATGCGGCGGTGAATCGGGTGTATTTCCCGGGGCTGGCCTCGCATCCGGGCCATGCACTGGCCGCGCGTCAGCAGAAGGGCTTCGGGGCGATGATGAGTTTCGAACTGGAAGGCGGCGAAGCGGCCGTGCGTGCGTTCGTCGATGGCTTGCGTTACTTCACCCTGGCCGAATCGTTGGGCGGAGTGGAAAGCCTGATCGCGCATCCTGCCTCGATGACGCACGCGGCAATGACCGCCGAAGCGCGTGCGGCAGCCGGTATTTCCGATGGCTTGCTGCGCCTGTCGATCGGGATCGAATCGGCCGACGATCTGCTGATCGATCTGCGCGCCGGCCTGGCCCGTGCCGAAGCGACCCTGACCGCCGCCAGCCGCAAACAGGTCGACGCGTGAGCAATGTCCTGCCCGTTTCGCGCCGCGCTCCGGTCGCTGCAGTGACGCCCACACCGCGCCTAGCCTTGCTGGGGACCGGCACCGTGGGGCGCGCGTTCGTGACGCGCTACACCGCGCTGCAGCAGCGCCAACTGCGCTTGCCGCGCTTCGATTGGCTGGCCAATTCGCGTGTTGCGCAGGATTGTGGCGTCAGCGCCGAGCAGGCCCTGCAGCACGCCAATGCGGCGCCGCGCTGGCAAACGCTCTTGCAGCCCTGGGCGGAAACCACCGCACTGCGTGCCGGCGATGTACTGGTGGATGCGACTGCCAGCGATGTCGTGGCCGATTGGCATGTCGAATGGTTGCAGCGCGGTGTGCATGTGGTCACCGCCAACAAACTGGGCCAGGGCACCGCGTTGTCGCGTGCGCAGGCGCTGCATGCGGCCCGCCATGCCAGCGGCGCGTATTACGGCGACAGCGCCACTGTGGGCGCCGGGCTACCGGTGTTGAGCAGCGTGCGCGCCTTGGTCGCCGGTGGGGATCGCATTCATTCGATCGAAGGCGTGTTGTCCGGATCGTTGGCGTGGCTGTTTCATCGCTACGACGGCAGTGGCGCGTTTTCCGCCTGCGTGCGCGAAGCGATGGCGGCTGGTTATACCGAGCCGGATCCACGCATCGATCTCTCTGGCGAGGATGTGCGGCGCAAGCTGCTGATCCTGGCGCGTGCCGCGGGGTGGCAACTGGAGGCCGAGCAGGTGCATGTGGAATCGCTGGTGCCTGCCGTCATTGCCAAGGCGCCGCTTGCTGAACTGGATGCGCAGTTGGGCGCGCTGGATGCGGTGGTGGGCGCGCGGTGGCAACAGGCGCGTGCGGCAGGGCGTTGCCTGCGCTTTGTCGGCCGTGTGGACGCGCATGGTGCAAGCGTGGGATTGCGTGAGCTGGCGCTGGACCACCCCCTGGCCGGCGGTGCCGGGACCGACAACCGCGTGGCGATCAGCAGTGACCGCTATCGCGCGCAGCCGCTGCTGATCCAGGGCCCGGGCGCGGGCGCCGAGGTGACTGCAGCGGCGTTGCTGGATGACGTGTTGCGGATCGTGGCCGGCTGATGGCGCGACCGAGCTGACGCCGGTGCGTTGCCGTGCGCCTTGCGGCGCTGCGGTGCGCGCGCGATCGATGCGGCGCGTGCCGACACCCTGGAGCCTCGAATGTGCGGGTTACAGGCGACCGCTCGTTCGATCTGGGCGTGGTCGCAAGATGATCGGATGCCGGAGATGGGTGCGTGATGGATGAAGGTTGGCGCGTGCGTGTTTACAACTGCCGGCACGCCGACTGCCGTGCCGGCGCGATCTGCCCATCGGTGCTGGCTGCAGCCGGTTTCGATCGGCCGCGGTGAAGATGAGAGGGCGACCGACCGTTGCCCTCGCATAGACCCACAGCATTACGGCGCGATCACCTTCAACAGCGCAGCATTGAAGCGGGCCGGATCCTGCACCTGTGGCGAATGGCCCAGATCGGCGAACTCGATCAGTTTCGCATTCGGAATCGCGGCTGCCGCGCGCTTGCCCAGCTTGGTGTAATCGCCCACACGTGCCTTGACCTCGGGCGGTGCGGTGTCCTTGCCGATGGCGGTGCGATCCTTGAGGCCGATGAACAGCGTGGTCGGCACCGCAAGTTTGGGCAGCTCGTAGACGACCGGCTGGTTGAACACCATGTCGTAGGTCAGCGCCTGATTCCACGCCACGGCCTGCTTGCCCTTGCCCAGCAACATACCGGCCTGCATGCGCGCCCAGCGTTCGAATGCCGGCTTCCATTGACCGGCGTAGTACACGTCCATCTGGTACTTCTTGATCCGTTCGAAGCTGGTCTTCAGCTCGTTGTCGTACCACGCATCCACGCTGCGCCAGGGGACGCCTTCGGCCTTCCAGTCTTCCAGCCCGATGGGGTCCACCAGCGCCAGATGCTCGGTGGATTGCGGGTACATCAGCGCATAGCGAATGGCCAGCATGCCGCCCATCGAATGGCCGACCACCACCGCACGTTCGATGCCGAGCGTCTTCAACAACGCATGCGTATTGTCTGCCAGTTGCGCGAACGAAAACTGATAGGCGGCCGGCTTGCTGGACTTGCAGAAACCGATCTGGTCTGGCGCGATGACGCGGTAGCCGGCCTTGCTTAGCGCGGCGATGCTGTCTTCCCAGGTGGCGGCGCAGAAGTTCTTGCCATGCAACAGCACCGCAGTGTGGCCATTGGGCGTGCCGGTTGGCGCAACATCCAGATAGGCCATTTCCAGCGGCTGCTGTTGCGAGGTGAATGCATAAGTCTTGACTGGATGTGGGTAGTCGAAGCCTTCCAGCCGCGGGCCATAACTGGCTTCCTGCGCCAGGAGCGGACTACTGGCCAGGGCGAGCATGAGGGTGCAAACGCGCTTTCGCATCGTGATCTCCATCAATCCAGCCCTGACGGTACAGCGGCGAATGTGGTGGGAACGTACAGCTGGGTGACGGTTGGCGGGCGCTGCAGGCGCGTTGCTGACGATGGCTGGCGACCCGGCTCCGATGCGTGCGCCGACCTCTATTGCCCTCATCCACGCTTCGCGCACCTTCTCCCCCGTGCGGGGAGAAGGGCAGCGCGTTCCCCGCGGCTGGTGCGTCCCCTCATCTGCATTTCGCGCATCTTCTTCCTGCGTGCACGAGAACGGCAATGCAAGGGCATGCATCCGTGGAGCGGGTTTTTTCGTCGCTGCGCGCGCTGGGTTGAGCAGCACTCCGCCTACGATTGGCTCAGCATTCGATGACGTTCACCGCCAGCCCGCCGCGGCTGGTTTCCTTGTACTTGTCCTGCATGTCGCGGCCGGTGTCGCGCATGGTCTTGATGACCTTGTCCAGCGAGACCTTGTGCTTGCCGTCGCCACGCATGGCCATGCGGCTGGCGTTGATGGCCTTCACCGCGCCCATGGCGTTGCGTTCGATGCACGGAATCTGCACCAGCCCGCCGATCGGATCGCAGGTCAGGCCCAGGTTGTGTTCCATGCCGATTTCCGCAGCGTTTTCGATCTGCCCGGGGTTGCCGCCGAGTGCGGCAACCAGGCCGCCGGCGGCCATCGAGCAGGCCACGCCCACTTCGCCCTGGCAGCCGACTTCGGCACCGGAAATCGAGGCGTTTTCTTTGTAGAGAATGCCGATGGCCGCTGCGGTGAGCAGGAAATCGAAGATGCGTTGTTCGGATGCGCCTGCGCAGAAGCGGTCGAAATAATGCAGCACCGCCGGAATGATGCCGGCCGCGCCGTTGGTCGGCGCGGTGACCACGCGGCCGCCGGCGGCGTTTTCTTCGTTGACGGCCAGTGCGTACAGGTTGACCCAATCCAGCGTGGTCAACGGGTCGCGCATGGCCGCCTCCGGCTTGGAGGACAGTTCGCGGTACAGCGCTGGTGCGCGGCGGGAGACATTCAGGCCGCCCGGTAGCGTGCCTTCTTCGCGGATGCCGCGCGTCACGCAGGACTGCATTGCATTCCACAGTTCGCGCAGGCCCGTACGGATCTCCTCTTCGCTGCGCCAGCTCTTTTCGTTCTCGAACATCAGCGCGGCAATGCTCAGGCCGCTGCGCGCGCACTGCGCCAGCAGTTCGTCGCCGCTGAGGAACGGGTAGGGCAGCGGCGTTTCGTCGGCCACGATGCGGTCGTCTGCGGCGTCGTCCTGATTGACCACGAAGCCGCCGCCGACCGAATAGTAATCGCGTGTGGCGATGACGGCTTCATCGGCATCGTAGGCGGTAAAGCGCATGCCGTTGGTGTGGTACGGCAGCTTCTGCCGCTTGTTCATCGGAAGGTCGCGCTTTTCGTCGAAGACGATGGCGTGCTGGCCCATCAAGGTGATGCGCTTGCTGGTACGAATGCGCTCCAGCGTGGCGGGGATGATGTCCGGGTCGATCAGGTTGGGGCGGTGGCCCTCCAGCCCGAGCAGCACCGCCTTGTCGGTGCCATGGCCGCGGCCGGTCAGGGCGAGCGAGCCGAAGACTTCGGCGCGGATGCGCACCACGTCCTGCAGGCGCCCGGCATCGAGCAGCCAGCGATGCACGAAGCGCTCGGCGGCGCGCATCGGCCCCACGGTGTGGGAGGAACTTGGGCCGATACCGATCTTGAACAGGTCGAACGTGCTGACAGCCATGCGTGCCGGAGAGGTGAGCGTAAAGGCAGTTATTCTAGTCGTTCGGCGCTTGCGGCACGGCTGCAGCGCAGCATGAGAGCCCGGCCGATGCACCTGACCCTGTACCAGCGCGACGATTGCCACCTGTGCGACCAGGCCGTGGAAGTGCTGGCGCAGGCGCGTGCAGGCGATTTCGACAGCGTGTTCATCGACGACGACGCGGCGCTTGAGGTCGTTTACGGCGCGCGCGTGCCGGTGCTGCGCGATGCGCGTGGACGCGAGCTGGATTGGCCGTTCGATCGCGTGCGCTTGCGCGCATGGCTGGACGACGACGTCGCCAAGCGGTAGGAGCGGCACGACAACGCGCCGGCTCCGCAATCTATAGCAGCCGGTGAGCACCGGCTCGCTGTCCCACGCCATGTGGGCACAAAAAAGCGGCGGACCCGACGAGTAGTCCGCCGCTCAGTGGCTGCGTCCGGTTGCAGCCTGTGGCGTTACTTCGCCTTCAACACGACCTTGGTGCTGATCGCGGTTTCGTTGGGAATGGTCTTGGTGTCGGCCCAGTCGCCGCCGCCCACGCCAAAGTCCAGCCGCTTGACGACGGCCTTGCCGGACAGCACCGGCTGCGCGCCGGGCGTCCAGGTAAAGGTCAGCATCACCGGCTTGCTGACACCGCGCAGTTCCAAGGTGCCGTCGGCAGCGTACTGGTTGCCGCCCAGGGCGCGGAACTTGTCGGCGCGGTAGCGCGCAGTGGCGAACTTGGCGACATTGAAGAAATCCGGACCCTGCAGGGTGGAATCGCGATCGTTGTTGCCGCTGACCGCGCTGGCCAGCGGGATACGCACATCGAGCTTGGCCCCGGCAAGATTGGCCGGATCGAAACTCAGCGTGGTGTCGAAGCCGGGGAACTTGCCGGTGAACACTTCACCGTCGTACTTGCTGGCAAATACCAGGCTGGAGCCGGGCGCCTGCACGTAATCGGCGGCCAGCACCGGCGCGGCGGCGAACGTGGCCACCAGCGAGGCCGCGACCAGCATCGGAGAGACAAACAACTTGGACGACATGGGAAATCCTTATGGTTTGGGAGCCAGCCAGCCACGCGGCAACATCCGCGCCAGGGTGGCGTCGCGCTGGAACAGGTGGTGGTAAAACGCAGCGCCGGCATGCGCCAATACCACGGCAATCAGCAACCAGAAACCCCATTCGTGGACGAAGTGCGCAATGGCGCGCAATTGTTCGTCCGGGGGGCTGAGCTTGGGCACATTGAACAGGCCGAACCAGCGAAACGGCCGCAGGCCGCTGGTGGAGTCGTACAACCAGCCCGACAGCGGCATGGCGAAGATCATGGCGTACAGCAGCCAGTGGGTGAACCCGGCGATGCGCTCCTGCCAGCGCGGCGTACCGGCCACCGGCGGCGGTGCGCCGGCGTAGATGCGCCACCCAAGCCGCACGATCACCAAGGCCAGGACAGTCAGCCCCACCGATTTGTGCGCCGTGTACACCCAGAAGTATTTCGGGGTCTTGGGCAGCTCGCCCATGGTCAGGCCGACGATGCCCAGCACCAGGATCAGCAGTGCGATCAACCAGTGCAGGGTCTGGCTCACACCGCCCCAGCGCTCGAGGTTCTTCATGCTCATGTGCCCGATTCCTGGGTGGCGGCGGCGTCCGCAGGCGTGGGTGTGGCTTGCGGCTCGGGGGTCTCCTCGTCGGCGCGCCCTTCGCGCACGGCTTCGGCTTCGATGCGCAACTCCACGCTGTCGCCGATCATCGATTTCCAGGCATCAATCCCGAACTCGGAACGGCTCAGCGTGGCGGTGGCGGAGAAACCGGCCGTACGGCGGAACGGCGGGAGCGGATGGCGCTTGAGCGCGTTGAGGGTGACGTCCAGGGTGACCGGGCGGGTGACCCCGTGCAGGGTCAGGTTACCGCTGACCTTGGCGTGGTTTTCGCCGCTGGCCTCGACGTGCGTGGAGACGAAATGCGCGTCGGGAAAGCGCTCGGCGTCGAGTAGGTTGCGTGCCAGGGTGGCCTGGTTCCACTTGGCATCGCCCAGGTCTGCGCGGTGCAGCGGCACGGTGACATCCAGCCGGGCGGCGGCCCAGTCGTCCGGGTCGAAGACCAAGGTGCCGCTACTTCCGGAAACGGTGCCCAATGCCTTGGAAAAGCCGGCATGTTCCACCGCGAACAGCACCCGGGTATGCACCGGATCCAGCGCATACCGCACAGGCGCAGCGGTGGCGGCGAGGCTGGTTGCAACCAGGGCAGAGGACACCAATAGGCGGGCGAGGATTGTCATGGGCGGATTCTAGACATATCCCGGCAACGCGCGCTCGGCTTGCGCTCGCAACGATCCGTTGCGAGCATGCCGGCTGGACGAGGAAAGGATTCCCCCATGCGTGTACTCATCGTGGTGCTGGCCGTGCTGTTGGCGATCTGGCCGTGCGCGGCAAAGATTCCGGAAGTGCCACGCTTTCGGATCGTGGGACCCAGCGAAGGATTGCCTTCGACGATGGTGGTTGCCATCAGCCAGGATCGCGCCGGCTATCTATGGCTTGGAACGCTCGACGGTCTGGTGCGGTACGACGGCGCGGGCTTCAGGACCTGGCGGCACGATCCGGCCGACCCCGGGTCGTTGCCCTGCAACGCGGTGCAGGCATTGCATATCGATGCGCTGGACCGGGTCTGGGTGGGCTGCGGCAAGACGCTGAGCGTGCTGGATGCCGGCCGCAGGCGTTTTGTTCACTATCGCGCTGCAGACTATCCATTGCTGAAGGACGGCGAGATCTTCAGCATCGCCGCATTCGATGGCGGCATCTGGGCCGGCACCACCACCGGTGCGCTGGTGCGCATCGGTGCCGACGGAGGGATGTCGTCGGTGAACCTGGGCGGGATCGAAGGCGCGCTGGATCACGCCATGGTCATGAACCTGGCGGTGGACAACCAGCACCGCCTGTGGATCGGCACCAGCAATGGCCTGGCCTATTACGACGGCACGCAACTGCACCGCCAATACGTCGCGGACGAGCCAAACCGGGAAGCGGCCATCTTCGGTTTGCAGTGGGCCGGGGACCGTTTGTGGCTGGGAAGCGAATCGGGATTGCATGTGCTGCGCGCCGACGGTCGCTGGCAGCCGCTTGCCTGGTCAACGATGTTCGGCAACGGTAATGAGTTCTGGGGCGCAGTCGCGACGCCGGATGGCGAATTCTGGCTGGGCAGCGGACGTGGTCTTTGGCGCACGCGCGGAGAGCGTCCACCGGTGCCCGCCCTGAGCGGGGAGGGGCCGCTGTCGCGTCGTAACGTGATCGGCTTGATGGGGGCGGCCGATGGCGGCCTGTGGGTGCCCATGCATGGCACCGGGCTCGGGTATCTGCCAGCCGACTGGAAACGCAGTGCCGTGCTCAAGCCCGCGGTGCCGATGGGCGATGCGATCTATTGCAACCTGGCGCCTGCCAAGCGCTCAGGGGGCTTATGGCAGGTCGATGCGCAGGGGCGTCTGTTGCGCGTGGATCCGAGCACCGGCGATTCGTTCCAGACAGGCCTGCAGTCGCCGCAGCTCAAAGGGATGGAGTTGGTGTCGGCATTGGAAGATCGCCTGCAACGGGTGTGGCTGGGGAATTTGACCTTTGGCCTTTCGCGGATGGACCTGCGTACCGGTGACTTCGTGCACTGGCCGTCCGATGGGCCCGAGCCGTCATCGGCGTTGTCGGCGCCGGAATGGATCATGGAGCATGGCGACACCGTCTGGATGGCCTTCATCGACATGGTGCAGCAGCGCGATCTACGCACCGGCAAGGTCTTGCAGCGGATGACCCAACAAGACCTGCATGGCCTACGCGCGATCGACATCCAACAACTGGACCAGGGCCCCGACGGACGCGTCTGGGTGGCCGGCGAGGGCGGCATGTTCGCATGGGACGACGCGACAAGCCGCTTCGTGCCGGTGGCAGGGCTTGAGGGGACGCCGATCCAGGCATTCGCCAGCCAGTCTGCGGACACACTTTGGGTATATCGCGCCTCCGGTGCAGAGCAGTGGCAAAAGCGCGCAGCCGGCTGGAAGCGCGTGCGTCAGGTAGGCGAAGCGGATGGACTGAGCGGGTTCGATGCCTCTGCCATGCAGATCGACCCGCGTGGCCGTGTCTGGATTTCCAGTCTGCGCGGGCTTTGGCGGATCGATCCCTCGGTGCATCCGGCGCGGGTCCGCAATATCGGCACGCGCGATGGCCTCACCAGTCAGGAGTTCATCCAGCATTGCCTGTTGACCTCGGGCGACACCTTGATCGGGGCAACCAGCGATGGCTCTACCGTGCTGCTGGATACGGCAATGCCGGATGTTGCCCCGTTCGTGCCGGCACTGCAGCTGGAACACGTCAGCGTGCTGCGCAATGGCGCACGCATCGCCTTGCCGATGGACCGCCCGTTCCAGCTGGGCCCGGAGGACCGCCAGCTGCAGATCGTCAGCCGCTTGCTGTCGTACAGCGACCCGCTGTCCAATCGGTATCGCAGCTTCCTGAAAGGCTTCGATACTGACTGGCAGACCATAGGCAACACCGGCATCCGCGAATTCGCCAGCCTGCCTGCCGGCAACTACACGCTTGCGCTGCAGGGCATCGACCCGCTGGGCAATCGCTCGCAGGTACGTTCGCTGCAATTTTCGGTCAGGCCCCCCTGGTGGCGTAGCGAGATCGGGATTGCGGCGATTGGGTTTTCCGGATTGCTGTTGAGCGCCTTGCTGGCCGCCGCTTATCGCCGACGTATCCGCATGCGCGCGCAATGGCAGCTGGCGCAACACAAGCGCGAGTTGGCCGAGCAGGCGTCGCTCGCCAAGACGCGCTTTCTGGCAACGTTGGGTCACGAGGTGCGCACGCCGATGACCGGTGTGCTGGGCATGAGCGAGTTACTGCTGCAGACCCCATTGGATGGCCGTCAGCAAGGCTATGCAAGCGCGATCCAGCTGGCCGGCAAGCACCTGCTGCGTCTGGTCAACGATGCACTGGATCTGGCCCGGATCGAAGCGGGCAAATTGCCGCTGGATTACCGCGATTTCGATCTGCGCCAGTTGGTCGGCCAGGTGGTGGAACTGGTGCGCCCGAGTGCCGAGCAGAAGCAGCTGGCCTTCCAGTGCGAGCTCGACGAGGCATTGCCGCCGGCATTGCATGGCGATGCCAGTCGCGTGCAGCAGATCCTGCTGAATCTGCTGTTCAATGCGGTCAAGTTCACCGAGCGCGGTAGCGTGCACCTGCGCCTTACCACATTGCCGCAGTACACCCGGCAGGGTCTGCGCGTGGAAGTGCGCGACACCGGGCCGGGCATGAGCGCCGAGCAGCGCGGACGGCTGTTCCAGCGGTTTGAACAGGCCGAAGGCGCGCTCACGCTGGCACGGCACGGCGGCAGTGGGCTGGGGCTGGCGATCTGCCGCGAACTTGCCGCGGCGATGGGCGGCGCGGTGACGGTCACCAGTGAATTGGGGCAGGGCGCGTGTTTTGTGGTCGAGCTGCCGTTGCACTGGGTGTCCACGTTGCCTGCGGTCACGCCGCCTGCAGTGCGCGCTCCGTCGCTGCGTGAGCAAGCGCCGTTGCAGCTGCTGCTGGTCGAGGACGATGCGACCGTGGCGCAGGTGATCGTGGGCCTGCTGCAGACGCGTGGGCATCACGTCACGCATGTGCTGCATGGTCTTGCCGCGCTGGCAGAGGTGAGCACGCGCAGTTTCGATGCGGGATTGTGCGATCTGGATCTTCCCGGCCTCGATGGTGCGGCGCTGGTGGCGCAGTTGCGCGCGCGCGGTGTGCGCTTCCCGATCGTGGCCGTGACCGCACGTGCCGACACGGATGCCGAACCGCAGGCGATGGCCGCCGGCTGCAATGGCTTTCTGCGCAAACCGGTCACTGGCGATTTGCTGGCGCAGGCCTTGGCGCGGGTGCTTGCCGATGTCGATGATGGCCAGCGCGAACGCGAGGCCGGCGACGCGTAGGTCCACGTGCAAGCCAGGCGAGGACGCGACAGCAGCCTCGCGCTGGCGCTGTCTTAGTTCCGCACGGCAGACAGCAAACCGGCAGTGCGTTCGCCACGACCAGTGCCATGCGCAGCAGATACCTGCTGCACTGGCCGGCCAAGCATTTGGTCGCATGCCGGGTCAGTCGCAGCGGGCAGCAGAACGGCAACTCGGCCAGGGAGCGAGCCAGTTCCTGGGACCAAGAACTGCGGCGTAGCGGGTAAAGTGCAGTCCCAACAAGGAACGCCGGGCGCACACGCGGCGATGGGGACACGGATGACGATGAAGAACGTGCTGATGTCGGTGCTGGCCGTGCTCTTGCTGCTGAGCGGGCTGGATGCGGCGGCGGTGAATCAGATCGAGACCCCGCGCATGCGCCGCTTCGGTAGTGCCGAAGGCCTGCCTTCGCGCATGGTGCTGGCCTTGGCCCAGGATCGGCAAGGCTATGTCTGGGCGGCGACCAGCGATGGCCTTGCGCGCTATGACGGCATCGGTTTGCAGGTATGGCAGCACGATCCGCATGTCGCCAGTTCGATTCCGGGCAACGAAGTGGAAACGCTGTTCGTCGATGATCGCGACCGGATATGGGTTGGCATCAACGGCTCGCCACCGAGCATGCTGGATGCGGCGCGCTCGGCGTTTACGACATTTCCCGACGTTGGCAGCGCATGCGATGGGCAGGTCTGGGCACTGGCCCAGGCACAAGATGCGATCTGGGTAGGAACCAGCAGTGCCGGGCTGTGCCGGCGCGAAGAAAATGGTCGGGTGACGGCGTTCCGTGCCACACCGGATGCGGCGGATGGACTGCCCAGCAACACCATCATGAGCCTGCTGACCGATGCGCGCGGCCGGCTATGGATCGGCACCGACAGCGGGTTGGTGATGCGCGACGGCGAGCGCTTCGTGCGCATCGCGCCAGACCGACTGAGCACGACGGTTTTCAAGCTCAGCAAGGATGCCGACGGTACGGTGTGGGTCGGGACCAGCAATGGCTTGTACAGGGTAACGCCTACCGGTGCGCTGGAACGTGCGTCCTGGAGCGGGGCCGATGCCCTGCGTGCCGCGACCGTGGTACACGATGTGCACGGTGGCTACTGGATTGGTGCAGCCGACGGATTTTTCCGGGTGGCGCCTGGAGAAACCGCGCTGCGCCTGATGGAAGGCGATCGCGGCAGCGGCTTCCTCACCGCACATAGCGGCGTGCTCGATGTGATGCAGGACCGGCAGGGCGGGCTATGGCTCGGACTGATTTCGCAGGGCGTGGCGTATTTGCCGCCGGACTGGCGGCGGTTCTCCACCATTTTCCAGACCCAGGGCAAGCCGCTGGAGAGCCTGTATCTGGTCAACGCTGCGGCCGATGGCGACAGCTTTCTGGTGACGACCGGCGAAGGCGTCTACCGGCTCGGCAATGACGGTGAGCTGGTGCCGGTCCTGCATAGCGACGCATTGGCCGGCGGCACCGTGCAGTCGGTGCTGCCGGCCGGCGGCGGCAGTTTGTGGATCGCGCTGCGTGATGGCGTGACGCGCTATACCCCGGAGACCGGCCAGCAGCAGAAGCTCGCGATGCAGATCGGTGTTTCCGAAACGCATCGGGTGGAACTGATGACACCCGGCATCGATGGCGAATTCTGGGTTTCGATCGTGGAAGGTGGCGTACAGCGACGTGCCGCGGATGGACGGCTGCTGGCCACGTTCCGCTTCGGCACCGATCTCAGTGAAGTCGGCGGCATGGTGCAGCAACTGACGGTGCGGCCGGATGGCACCGCCTGGGTCGCAGCCGGGGATGGTGTGTGGGTCTGGCAGGGCGAACGCTTTCGCGCAGTGATCGAGGACGCCAATCATGAAGTCTATGCGCTGGCCTTCGTGTCGCCGCGCGAGTTCTGGGTTGGGCGTTCCGGTGCGCTGGAACGCTACAGCTGGGACGGGCGGCAGGCGCGCCTGCTGGAGCGGGTCGGGCACGAACACGGCCTGCCTCCTACCGAGATACGCGGCCTGGCGCTGGGCGGCGACGACACGGTCTGGGCCACCACCTCGCGGGGCCTGTTCGCTTACAAGCGCGGCCAGCCGCAGGTCCGCCGGTTCGGTCCACGCGACGGCCTGCCAGATAGCGAGTTTTCGATGCGTCCGCCGGCGATTGGTCCCAACGGCCAGGTGCTGGCGCTGACGACCAGCGGCATCGTGTTGTTCGATCCGTCGCAGCCATTTGCGCCTGCGCCGCTGGCCCGCCTGGTGATCGAATCGGTGCAGGTGCGGCGCAACGATGCCGAGCGCCCGCAGACGGTTGCCCACAACGCGCCGGTGATCCTGCAGGCGCGCGATCGCGATCTGCGCATCAGCGCACGGCTGTTGTCGTTTGTCGATCCGGCCTCCGCGCATTACCGCTACCGTGTCAATGGCTACGACGAACGCTGGGTGGAGCAGGGTGCCAGCGGCGAGCGCGTGATCTCGCGATTGCCGCCTGGCGACTACCGCATCGAGGTCCAGGCGCGTGCCGGCGATGGCGATTGGGTCGCTGCGCCGGTGTTGCAACTGGAGGTGCGGCCGCCGTGGTGGTTGAGCACGGCCGCGCAATTGGCCGCGGCAGCGCTCTGCATGCTGCTGCTGTACTTAAGTATTTGGGCCTGGCGAAAGCGCGTGCGGCGGCAGCAGGAGTGGGTGCTGACACAGCAGCGGCAACAGCTGGCCGAGCAGGCATCGATCGCCAAATCGCATTTCCTGGCGACGCTTGGCCACGAAGTGCGTACACCCATGACTGGCGTGCTGGGCATGAGCGAGTTGCTGCTGGCCACGCCGCTGAATGCCAAGCAGCGCGGGTATGTCGATGCGATCCGCAAGGCCGGCACGCATCTGCTGCGCTTGGTCAACGATGCACTGGATCTGGCACGCATCGAGGCCGGCAAGCTGGAGTTGGTACAGCAGCCCTTCGATCCCGCGCAACTCACCCAGGAACTGGCCCATTTCATGCATCCCATCGCTGACGCGCGCGGCCTGCGCTTGGAGTACCGCAATCAGCTTCCCCCGCATGTGGTGGTCGTGGGCGATGCAACGCGGGTGCGTCAGATCCTGATCAACCTGCTGGGCAATGCGATCAAGTTTGCCGAACGCGGCGAGGTGTCGCTCACCGTCAGCCAGCACGGCGATGCCCTGCGCTTCAAGGTGCGCGATACGGGTCCTGGCATCGGCTCGGAACAGCAGAAGCGACTGTTCCAGCGCTTCGAACAAGGCGAGGGTGCGCGCACCAGTTCGCGCTACGGCGGCAGCGGGCTTGGGCTGGCGATCTGCCAGGAACTCACCGTGGCGATGAAGGGCCGAATCCGCGTGCGCAGCCGGCTTGGCGTCGGCACCCAGTTCACCGTGGATCTGCCCTTGCCGATCGACCGCTCCGGCACACGTATCGCCACCGGCCAGGTGCAGGCGCCTGCAGGCGAGCCGCTGCGCATCCTGCTGGTGGAAGACGACCCGACCGTGGCGGAGGTGATCAGCGGCTTGTTGACCAATCGAGGTCACCGCGTGGTGCATGCCGCGCATGGGCTGGCTGCATTGTCGGAAACGGTGGATGGCAGGTTCGACATCGCGCTGCTGGATCTGGATCTCCCCGGGCTGGACGGCTTTGCCCTGGCATCGCAGCTGCGCCAGCTTGGCCATCGCTTCCCGCTGCTGGCAGTCACGGCACGCGCTGACAGCGCCGCGCAGACCCAGGCCAAGGCCGCAGGTTTCGACGGATTCCTGCGCAAACCGGTCACTGCCGATCTGCTGGTGGAAGCGATGACGGCTGCGCGCGCAGCCGCCGGCATGCAGGCCACGACCTAGCGTGGGTGCACGGCCCCGATGCGTTGACGATGCCGGTGCTCATCGGGCATCGCATCGCGTAAAGACGGCCGTACGATGCCTGCCTGCTGTAACGATCACCGTTGGCGCGCTTCTGTGTGTTGCCAGCATCAGGCAAGGTCCGCACTATGCGTGCAAAGGACACGCGAGCGCATGCTGCTACCACCACAACACCCCAGTCGTCGCATGCCGCTGAAAGCCTTGATGACGCGGGCTCTATTACTGCTTTGCCTGGCCGTCGTGTCAGGCTGGCCGAGTCTTACGCTGGCCGGCGTGCCGGTACTGCCGCAGCCGCGGCAGCTGACCGTGGCCGACGGGCTGCCATCCAACGTGGTGTACGGCTTCGATGAGGATGCCAATGGATATTTGTGGCTGGCCAGCAGCGATGGGTTAGCGCGTTACGACGGGCGAAACTTCCGTATCTGGCGCATCGAAGACGGTTTGCGCGACAACCAGATCTGGGCGGTTCACGTCGACAAGCGCAACCGGGTCTGGATCGGGACCGGCATGGCAGGCCTTGCGATGCTGGACCCCGCACGCCATCAGTTCACTTTCTATGATGGTGCGCGCTATCCGGAACTTCGCGGCGCTGCGATCTGGAACATCAAGTCTACCGACGACGGCAGCATATGGTTCGGCACTGAAATGAGTGGGCTATACCGGCTGCGGCCGGATGGTTCTCTGGAGCATTTCGCACATCGTGCCGACGATCCGCGCAGCTTGCCCGACAACGCGATCTATCGGCTCGATGTCGATACCCGCGGCACACTTTGGATCGGGACCGCCGATGGTGCTGCGCATTGGACGGGTAATGACTTCGAGCGGCAGGCATTTCCGGATGGCACCGCACAGATCATCACCCGGCTAACTGCCGATGCCGATGGCAGCATCTGGATCGGGACCAGCGACGACAAGCTGTTTCGGCGCGATCCAAGTGGTCATCTCAGTCCGCACCGTTGGCAGGCACCTGCAGAATATCCGGTATTGGGCGTGTTGTTGCGCGACCAGGACGGCAGCTATTGGCTGGACACCCTGGCCGGCCTAGGCCATACGACTGGTGCGGAGGTGCGCAATGTCCCCCTGTACAGTCTGTCTGCGCACGGGCGCATCCGTCCCAACTGGGAATCGGCATATCAGGATCGCGAGGGCGGTGTATGGTTTGCCAGCCCCAACGGCGGGCTCTGGCATCTCCCCTCGAATTGGCATCGTTTCGCGGTTGTTTTCAACTACATGGACGACGGTGGCCAAGGTGGCAATCTGGCGATCCAGGGCACTGCAAAATCGCGCGATGGTCGGATGTGGTTGGTGGGCACCTCGGGCGTGCTCGAACGCGTAGATCCTGCCACCGGCAAAATCGAGCGTGTATTGCCCACCCTGGGGTCTGCCAGCTGGTCCAATAGCGTGCTGGAGGATCGCAAGGGTAACGTCTGGGTCGGGCAGTTTGCCGAGCTGGTGCGCTTTGATCCCGCTACTGGCCAGGTGCAGCACTGGAAGGCTGCAGCAAGCGGCTCGGACGCGGCTGCACAGGACGCGACACTGGACGCTTCCTTGGAAGCGCTGCAGCAGACCGCCGATGGTCACATCTGGGTCCATGCCACGCTTGGGCTACAAGAGCGGGACGAACAAGGTCGCTTGCTGCGCACCATGTTGCGCGGGACCCACGGCCTTGCAGCAGATCTGGTGGTTTACGACCTGCAGGCTGGGCCGGACGGAGCGCTCTGGCTGGCCAGTAATCGTGGTCTGCAGCGCTGGAACGCGTCGATTGCGCGCTTCGAGCGCATTGCCGGCGCGCCCGACGAACCTATCTTCACTTTTCGCTTCAGCGACAACCAGATCGCCTGGTTTGCCGGGCTAGGGAAGCTCCATCGCTATTTGTGGAAGAACGGCACCCTGCAACATCTAGATACAGTGGGGCCCGAGCAGAACTTCCCTGCGCTTGCGCCACAGGGACTGGTGGTCGACCACGACGGTGTTGCCTGGATGTCCAGTATGCGTGGCCTGATTCGCGTTGACCCGGCCACGCGGGGCGTGCGCGTGTTCGGAGTTCATGACGGCCTGCCCAATCCGCAATTCGTTGCGCGTTCTTTGGTGCAATCGTCCAAGGGCATGATCGTCGGCGCGACGCCGGATGGGCTGGTGATCTTCGATCCTGCCGAACTCAAGCCGAATGATCATCGGGTGCCGTTGGTGATCGAACGTGTGGGGCTACGTCGCGGCGAGAGCGGGCTGGATCTGAGTCATGTCACGCCTTTGGTCATGCAGGACGGCGACCGCGACTTGCATATCGTCGCCCGCCTGCTCAGCTTCGCCGACTCCGAATCCAATAGCTACCGCTTCCGCCTGAGCGGCTACGACCCGGACTGGATCGATGTCGGGCCCAGTGGCGAGCGCCTGTTTTCGCGTCTGCCTTCAGGCCGTTACACGCTGGAAGTGCAGGGGCGCACTGCAGACGGGATCTGGTCGGCGAGCCAGACCTTGCGTTTTCAGGTGTTGCCGCCATGGTGGCTGTCGCCGTGGGGCTTGAGCCTGCTGGCCCTGCTGACCGTGTGCGTGATTGCTGCAGCGATCTTGTTGTACCGCCGTCGGTTGCGTCGCTTGAATGCCTGGCAGCTTGCGGTGCACAAACAGGAAGTGGCCGAGCAGGCGTCCCTGGCCAAGACGCGTTTTTTGGCGACCCTGGGCCACGAAGTGCGTACGCCGATGACGGGCGTCTTGGGCATGAGTGAGCTGCTGCTCAAGACCTCGCTGGATCTCAAACAGCGCAGTTACACCGAGTCGATCCGCCGCGCAGGCGCGCATTTGTTGCGGCTGGTCAACGATGCGCTGGATCTTGCGCGCATCGAATCCGGGCGGCTGGAGCTGGATGTGGAGCCGTTTTCGGTGCGTCAGCTGGTGGCCGAAGTGGAGGCGTTGATGGCGCCGCTGGCGCAGGAGCGTGGCCTGCGCTTCAGCCTGGAGATCGGGCTGCTCGGCGATATCACTGCCAGTGGCGATTGCACCCGCATCCGGCAGATCCTGCTCAACCTGCTCAATAACGCGATCAAATTCACCGAGCGCGGCGTGGTCGGGTTGAAGTTGACCACGCTCGGTTCCTATCAAGGCCTGCGCTTTGAAGTGGCCGACACGGGGCCGGGCATCAACGCCGAACAGAAAGCGCGGCTGTTCCAGCGCTTCGAGCAGGGCGATGGTGCCAGAACCACCTCGCGCTACGGCGGCAGTGGTCTGGGCTTGGCGATCTGCCAGGAGCTGGCAATCGCCATGGGCGGGCAGATCGAGGTGATCAGCCGACTCGGTGCGGGGACGCGCTTCGTGGTGGATCTGCCGCTGCGCTGGGTGGCTTCCAACGCCGCGCTCGGTGGCGAGACCGCGCATGCCGAGACGGCTGTCGAGCCGCAGCGCATCCTGCTGGTGGAAGACGACCCGACCATCGCCGAGGTCATCGTCGGCCTGCTGCAAGCGCAAGGGCATTCGGTCGTGCATGCCCCGCATGGCCTGGCGGCGCTGACCGAAGCGGCCGATAACACGTTCGATCTGGCATTGCTGGATCTGGACCTGCCCGGGCTGGATGGTTTTGCGCTGGCGCGGCAGTTGCGCGTCTTCGGCTACGACATGCCGTTGATCGCCGTGACTGCACGCGCCGACGAGGTCGCCGAACCAAGCGCGCAGGAAGCCGGCTTCGACAGCTTCCTACGCAAGCCGCTCACTGGCGACATGCTGGCCGCCACCATTGCCGAAGCGTTACGCAGCAAGCGCTGACAAGCGCTGCCGATGCTCTTTCACCTGAGCAGGCATCCAAGTATCACGCGGCGTGTTCGTCCGCTCCTGGGCCGCTCGAACAGCGATGCGGGTCGCGATGGTCTGGCCAGGCGGAAGGGCGCTGCAGGTGCCCTGCCACCCGGGGCGCGGCGAGCGGTTGCGTCGCAAGCAAGTGTCGGCAGAAAGAATTGTCGGGCCCGCTTTTCGCAAGCCCTGCAACGTGCAACGGACTGACCAATGACGCTGCCGCGCGGGCGCCTTGCAGCCTGAGCGCGTGCGCGCAACGGGCAGAGCGCGCTTGCCCGCACCGCGCGTGGCCCGCACTATGCGCCGACTTGTCGTGAAGTTGATCCGGTGCGCTTTCTATCCTGCTTGCCCCATCGGCTGCTCGCTGTGCTCTGGGTATGCCTGTGTCTGGCAGTGTTTCCGGTGCAGGCGCGGACGCCTGCAACACCGGTGCCTATCCAGCTGACGATCGCCGACGGGCTGCCGTCGGACACGATCAATCAGTTGGCCGAGGACAGACAGGGATATCTGTGGCTTGCCAGCGATGACGGCCTGGCCAGATTCGATGGCCGCAACTACCGGATCTGGCGGATGGAAGATGGCCTGACCAGCAACGTGGTCTGGACCATCTGTGTCGATGCCAACGATCGGGTGTGGATGGGCTTCGAGGACGGCGGCGTCGGCTATCTGGAAGCGAACACGCGCACGTTCAAACGACTGGAAGATCCGCGGTTCCCGGAACTGCGCGACGCCACCCTGTGGTCGTTGGCACAAACGCCGGACGGGGATATCTGGATCGGCACCGCCAAGCAGGGCCTCTATCGTTATCGCCCCGACGGGCGCATGCAGCACTTTTCTGCCAAGGCGGGCGATGCCGCTAGCTTGCCGTCCGACAATATCGTCGGTCTGGAAGTCGCGCCCGACGGCGGCCTGTGGATCGGCACCTGGGGCGGGCTTGCGCACTGGGATGGTCGGCGCCTGGAGCGCGTGCCGCTTCCGGGCCCGTCCCAGTCGGTCAACCGAATGTACAAGGAGCCCGACGGCAAGGTGCTCTGGGTTGCCGATTTCGACGGCAACCCCGTCCAGTTCAACACGGTCGGGCGGCCCGTGGCCCGCCGCTGGCAAAGCGGTAAGGACACCGCGCAGGTCCGGGGCGTCCTGCTCCGTGACCGGCTCGGGCGCTACTGGCTGGATACCGCCACCGGCCTGGGCATGAGTTCCAGCGACGGTGGCGTCGAACGCGTGCCGGTCTACAGTTTTTCAGCGCACGGTCTGGTCAACCGGAACTGGATCACCGCCTACCAGGACCGCGAAGGAGGTCTGTGGTTCGCCAGCCTGGAGGGCGGGTTGTGGCACCTGCCTCCGCGCTGGGACACCTTCGCGTTGTTTTCGCATCGCGCAGATGATCCGCACTCGCTCGCCAATCCCTCGGTTGTTGCCACAGCGCCTTCGGTCACCGGCGGCATCTGGCTGGTCGGCACGCGTGGAACGCTTGAGCATTTCGATCCCGTCACCGGCCGCGTGGAGCCACGCCTGGCTCCGGTCGATCCGGAACGCATTCCCGATACGGTCATCGAAAGCAGGCAGGGAATGGTCTGGATCGGCGTGCAGGAACGGCTGGTTCGGTACAACCCGAAGACGGGCGAGGCCAGGCGTTGGCCACTGCTCGGGCACCAGGATTCCGCAGCCGATCTCGAAGATGTCGGCAGGCCTGGCAGGATGGCCGAAGATGCACAGGGTCGCATCTGGGTGGCGCTGCTGACGCACGGGGTGCAGCTGTGGAGCAGCGAGGGCCAGCTGCTCAGGACGCTCGACTACGGAAGCCACGGGCTGAAGGCGCTGACTGTCCTGGATATGCGGATCGGGCCGGATGGGCAGATCTGGCTGAGCAACAATGCCGGGCTGTGGCGATGGGATCCGCTTGCCGACCAGTTCGTTCCGGTACGCGGCGCGCCGTCCCTGCCAACCTATGTGTTTCGCCAGGGAGATGGCGGCATCGTCTGGATCGGATTGGCCGGACAATTGCGGCGCTATCTCTGGGACGGCAAGCAGCTTACGCATCTGGATACGGTGGGAAAGGACCAGGAATTTCCGATGGTCTCGCCGACCGGCCTGGTGATCGATGCCGGTGGCGTGGCCTGGGTCTCCAGTCATCGTGGGCTGATCCGGGTCGACCCCGGCAGCAAGCTGGTGCGCGTGTACGACGTGCACGACGGACTTCCCAGTTCGCCCATGCAGGTGGCCACGCTGGTGCAGGCAAGCACGGGGCAGATCCTGGGCGGCACATCCGATGGCATCGTGGTGTTCGATCCGGCCACGATGCGTCCGAATCTGCGCCGACCGCAGCTGTTGATCGAACGTGTCAGCCTGCGACGCGGCGAGCGCGAACTGGATGTCACCGGCAAGGCGCCGCTGCAGGTGCAGGACGGCGATCGCGACCTGCATATCGTGGCGCGGATGCCCACGTTCACCAATCCCGAATCCACCAGTTACCGCTTCCGCCTCAGTGGCTACGATCCGGACTGGGTCGACGTGGGCTCCACCGGCGAACGCCTGTTTTCGCGCCTGCCTTCCGGGCATTACACGCTGGAAGTGCAGGGGCGCACGGCAGATGGCATCTGGTCGGCCAGCCAGATCGTCCGTTTCCAGGTATTGCCGCCGTGGTGGCTGTCACCGTGGGGTCTGGGCCTGTTGGCGGTGCTGAGCGTGTGCGTGATCGCCGCGGCCATCTTGTTGTATCGCCGTCGGCTGCGGCGCCTGAATGCCTGGCAGCTGGCCGTGCACAAACAGGAGCTGGCCGAACAGGCGTCCTTGGCCAAGACCCGGTTTCTGGCGACGCTGGGCCATGAAGTGCGCACGCCGATGACGGGTGTGTTGGGCATGAGCGAATTGCTGCTCAAGACCACGCAGGACGCCACGCAGCGCAGCTACACCGAGTCGATCCGTCGTGCGGGTGCGCATCTGTTGCGGCTGGTCAACGATGCGCTGGATCTGGCGCGCATCGAATCGGGCCGGCTTGAACTGGATTTCCAGCCATTTTCGGTGCGTCAGCTCGTGGCCGAAGTCGAAGCGCTGATGGCGCCATTGGCGCAAGAGCGCGGGTTGCGTTTCAGCCTGGAGATCGGGCTGCTGGGCGACATCACCGCCAGCGGCGATTCAACCCGTATCCGGCAGATCCTGCTCAACCTGCTCAATAACGCGATCAAATTCACCGAGCGCGGCGTGGTCGCGCTGAAGCTGACCACGCTCGGTTCCTATCAAGGCCTGCGCTTCGAAGTGGCCGACACGGGCCCGGGCATCAATGCCGAACAGAAGGCGCGCTTGTTCCAGCGCTTCGAGCAGGGCGACGGTGCCAAGACCACCTCACGTTATGGCGGCAGTGGCCTGGGCCTGGCCATCTGTCAGGAGCTGGCGATGGCGATGGGTGGGCATATCGAGGTGATCAGCCGGCTCGGCGCCGGGACGCGCTTTGTGGTGGATCTGCCGCTGCGCTGGGTGGCGTCGGATGCAACGCTGGACGGCGAGGTGGCACATGCCGCCAGCCCCGTCGAGCCGCAGCGCATCCTGCTGGTGGAAGACGACCCGACCATCGCCGAGGTCATCATCGGCCTGCTGCGCGCGCAGGGGCACTCGGTGGTGCATGCGCCGCACGGGCTGGCGGCGTTGACCGAAGCGGCCGACAACACGTTCGATCTGGCATTGCTGGATCTGGACCTGCCCGGGCTGGATGGTTTTGCGTTGGCGCGGCAGTTGCGCGTCTTCGGCTACGAGATGCCGTTGATCGCAGTGACCGCACGCTCCGATGAAGCCGCCGAACCGAACGCGCAGGAAGCGGGCTTCGACCGTTTCCTGCGCAAGCCGCTCACCGGCGAGATGTTGGCCAATACCATCGCCGAGGCGTTGCGGCATGCCCGCGCGCGCGATGGGGCGTAGCTGCGGCGGAAGTGACAGTGCCCCAGCGCAGCACCTACTCGGCAACCGCTTCCACTTCCTTGGGGTGGGGGCGCGTCTCGGCCAGCTGCCAGAAGATCAACGTCGACGACAAGGTGATGCCGCCCACACACAGGAAGGTGGCATGCAAGGCGGCGGTAGCGCCATGCGTATCGCCCAGATGGGTATTGAATGCCGCCAACAGGCTGCCCGCTGCCGCAGCGCCGAAACCGGTGGCCAACATCATCACCATCGACAGCAGACTGTTGCCGGGGCTGGCCTGGTCGCGGTCCAGATCGCGCAGGGTCACGGTGTTCATGACCGTAAACTGCAGTGAATTCACCGCGCCAAAGCAGGCCAGTTGCACCAGGCGCAGCCACAGCGGCTGGCCGATATCGATGAGCGCAAAGCTGGCCATGGCCACGCCGACCAACACGGTGTTGAGCATCAGCACGCGCCGGTAGCCGAAGCGCCCCACCAGCTTGACCGCCGCGCGTTTGGCGGCCATACCGGCCAGTGCCACCGGCACCATCATCAGCCCGGCATTCATCGGGCTCATGCCCAGGCCCACCTGCAACAGCAACGGGATCAAGAATGGCATCGAGCCGCTGCCCACGCGCGCGAACAAGTTGCCCAAAATGCCGATGCGGTAGCTCGCCACCTTGAACAGCGCCAGCGGAAACAGCGCGTTGGCGGTGTTGCCCGCATGCAGCCAGTAGCCGGCCAGTGCAGCCAGTCCGCCGATGGCCAGCAACATCACGAACGCATGGCGCAGGCCGAGTTCCGAGATGCCATCCAGCGCCAGCGACAAGGCCACCATGCCGAACGCCAGCATCAGGTAGCCGACCAGATCGAAGCGCCTGCGTGCATCGCCATAGTGGTCGGGCATGATCTTCAGCGCGGCAATAAACCCGAGGACCCCGATCGGCAGGTTGATCAGGAACACCCAATGCCACGAGGCGACTTCGACCAGCCAGCCGCCCAGGGTCGGGCCGATCAGCGGGCCGATCAGGGCGGGAATGGCGATAAAGCTCATCGCGCGCAGGAAGTCTGCGCGTGCCACCGTCTTGAGCACCGCCAGCCGCCCCACCGGCAGCAGCATCGCGCCGCCGATGCCTTGCACCACGCGTGCGGCCACCAACTGCGGCAGGTGCTGGGCTGCCGCGCACAGCAGCGAGCCCAAGGTGAACACGATGATCGCGGCGAGGAAGGTGCGCCGCGTACCGAAGCGGTCCGCGATCCAGCCCGAGGCAGGGATGAACATCGCCACTGCCAGCGCATAACTGAAGACCACTGACTGCATCTGCAGCGGGCTTTCGCGCAGGCTGCGCGCCATCGACGGCAACGCCGTGTTGACGATGGTCGCATCCAGCATCTGCATGAAGATGGCCAGCGACACCAGCCACAGCAGCGGCTTGATGGTGGCGTAGGCGCGCAAGGTGGGGACGGGCTGAGACATGGGGGCTTGGCCGGGGAAACGCTGCATTATCGTCTCCCTGCTGTGCACGGCACGGAACGCTGTGTGCGACGCCCGGGAATGCCTGCGTTGGCAGCCTGCGCCGCGTGCACGCGTAAGGCCCCCGCTGCACGTTCAGGCAGATCGCGTCATCGCATTGGCGGCTTGGGTGCAGGAGTGAATCGCGCGACGCGTTTCATGACACAACGCGTCCGGCACCGATATATCTGGCGGCGGAGTGAACGCGCAGAGCCAGTGGGTCGGTTCAGTTGCGAAATAGCTGGCTCGGCAGTGCCTACATGCACGCGGGAACTGGCACTGGCACGGGCCGGGTCCGTGCGACCCGGCCCGCTCGCCGCGGCGGCTTAGCGCTTGCTCAGGCTCTGCACCGCGTCCACCAGCACACCCACGTGCTCGGGATTCATATCCGGCGACATGCCATGGCCGAGGTTGAAGACGTGCCCTTCGCGCGAGCCGCCATTGCCTTGGGCGTAGCTGTCCAGGGTCTTGGCGACTTCGCTACGGATCGCGTCGGGCGAGCCGTACAGCGTGGCCGGGTCGAGATTGCCCTGCAGGGCAACGCGGCCGCCCGCCCGTTGAGCGGCGTCAGCCAGCGAGATGGTCCAGTCCACGCCCACGGCTTCGGCGCCGCTGGCGGCCAGATCCGCCACGTAGGCGCCGTTGCCCTTGCCGAACAGCACCAGCGGGGTGCGCTCGGCCCCGGTGCCGCGCTCCAGTTCACGCGCGATGCGGGTCAGGTAGGGCAGAGAGAATTCGCGGTACATCGCCGGCGAAAGCACGCCGCCCCAGGTGTCGAATACCTGCAGCGCCTGCGCGCCTGCCGCGCGCTGGGCGGCCAGGTAGGCAATCACCGCGTCGGTGACGGTGCCGAGCAGGTGATGCAGCAGCTCCGGCGCGTTGAAGGCCATGGCCTTGATGCGTGCGTATTCCTTGCTGCCACCGCCTTCGATCATGTAGCAGGCCAGCGTCCACGGGCTGCCGGAGAAACCGATCAAGGGCACCGAACCATCCAGTTCGCGGCGGATCACCCGCACCGCATCCATCACGTAGCGCAGCTCGGTTTCCATGTCCGGCACGCCCAGGCGGTGGATTGCGGCGGCATCGCGCACCGGGTGGCGGAACTTGGGGCCTTCGCCTTCGACAAAGTACAGCTCCAGGCCCATCGCATCGGGGATGGTGAGGATGTCGGAGAACAGGATCGCTGCATCCAGCGGGAAACGCTGCAGCGGCTGCAGGGTCACTTCGCAGGCGATGTCAGGATTCTTGGCCATGCCCAGGAAACTGCCGGCACGCGCGCGGGTGGCGCGGTACTCCGGCAAATAGCGGCCGGCCTGGCGCATCAACCACACAGGGGTGCGGTCCACGGGCTGACGGTTGAGCGCGCGCAGCAGGCGATCGTTCTTGAGCATGGGAAAGTATGTCCTCAGCGCGGCGCGTCGTCGGCGCCGCCGGTGATGAGTTGGAAACCGCGTTTAAGTTGGGTGTCGCGCGCCTTGTCGAAGGCGCGGTCCGCTTCCTCCTGTTGCAGGTACTGGTCGCGTCGCAGTTGCGTGCGTCCGCCGATCTCCCCGGTTTCGCGCAGCAGTTCCCAGCCACCGAACAGATCCGGTTGCAGGGTCAGCTGGACGTAGCGGAGCGGCGCGTTACCGCCGGGATCGTGTTGTAGAAGGATGCGCATGCGGCCGATTGTAGCCGGGCGCTGCTGAAGGCTGAGAGCAGTGGCGCGTCCGGGTGTGCTGGTTGCGCCGGGAGCGTCGTTGGGCGTCCACGCTTGCCGGTGCGCTCCTGCGCGAGGTTCCGACCGCCGTGCAGACGGCGGCAGGCAGTGCGTAGGAGCGCACCTGGGCGCGATAGGGATTGTCGGGAAGGCCCCATCGCGCCGGGGACGCTCCTACAAAGAGTGAGCGTCGTGGCGATCGACGGCAGCTGGGTGCCGGCGTCCAGCGTTCCGTGCCTTCGGCCGGCTGGCCTTATCCCGCCAGGATCTCCAGCACCGCTGCCTCTTCCACATCCGGCACGATCTCGGCCTTGCCGATGCCGCGCCACAACACCAGGCGCAGGCGGCCGGCGATGTTTTTCTTGTCCAGGCGCATGCGTGCGAGCAGGGCCTGAGGGGTCAGGCCGGGCGGGATCTCGGTGGGCAGATCGAAGTCGTGCAGCAGCGTGCGCAAGGCCTCGGTGTCCTGGGCATCGCTCATGCCCAGCGCGGCCGACAGGCGCGCCGCCAGCACCATGCCCACTGCGACGGCCTCGCCATGGTTGAGGTTGTCGTTGCCGGGCGCGCCGTAGCCTTGCTCGGTTTCGATGGCGTGACCGAAGGTGTGGCCCAGGTTGAGCAGGGCGCGCTCGCCTTTTTCCAGCGGGTCGCGCGCCACGATCTCGGCCTTGTGCTCGCAGCTGCGGGCGATGGCCTGCGCCAGCGCCGCTGCATCGCCATCGAGCAGGGCGCGGCGCTCGGCGTGCAGCCACTGGAAGAACAGCGGGTCGCGGATGGCGCCGTACTTGATCACCTCGGCCAGGCCGGCGCGCAGTTCGCGCGGCGGTAGCGTGCGCAAGGTGTCGGTGTCGGCGATCACCGCACGCGGCGGATGGAAGGCGCCGACCAGGTTCTTGCCCTGCGGGATGTCCACTGCGGTCTTGCCGCCGACCGATGAATCCACCATCGCCAGCAGGCTGGTGGGCAGCTGCACGCAGTCCACGCCGCGCATCCAGCACGCTGCCGCAAAGCCGGCCAGGTCGCCGACCACGCCGCCGCCCAGCGCGAACACGCAGGCGTCGCGGGTGGCGCCGAGTTCGGCCAGCGCGGTGATTGCAGAGCCAAAGGTCTCCAAGGTTTTGGAGGCTTCGCCGGCGGCAATGACCAACTCGCCGACCTGCAGGTCCGGCCGCGCGTTCAACAAGGCGGTGCGTACGCCGGCCGCGTAATGCGGAGCCACCTGCGAGTCGCTGAGCAGCAGCGCGTGGCGGCCGCGCACATGGCCGGCCAGGCGCGCGCCGTCGGCCAGCAGGCCCGGGGCGATGGTGATGGTGTAAGGCTGCGCACCGTCGACATCGACGCTGCGCGAGGAACGGGGAAGTGTCATGCGGGGGTACTCGACATGCGCCATTGCGCGGCCAGGCGCAGCACCAGCTGCGCGGTGGCCTCGGCGGGGGAAAGATGATCGGTTTCCAGGCTGAGATCGGCGACCTGGCGGTAGAGCGGCGTGCGGTGCGCGGCCATCGCATGCAGCACCTGCTCGCGGTCGGCGCGTTGCAGCAGCGGGCGATTGCGATCGCGCGCCAGTCGCGTCAGTTGCGCCGGCACGCTGACATGCAGGTACACCACGAAGCCACGCGCGCAGATGCGCTCGCGGTTGCGCGGATCCAGCACGGCGCCGCCGCCGGTGGAAATCAGTTTGTTGTCCTGTTCCAGCAGCGCCTGCAGGGTCTGGGCCTCGTACTGCCGAAACCTGGCTTCGCCATGCTGCTCGAAGATGGCCGGGATGCTGCTGCCCACCCGGTCGACGATGGCCTGGTCCACATCGACGAATTCCAGCCCGAAGCGCTCGGCCAGGCGACGGCCGATGCAGCTTTTTCCGGCGCCCATCGGGCCGACCATCACGAGATTGGGTGCGGGGTTCATGCGCAGGGATCGTAGCATTCACGCCATCGGGCCGGGCCGATGGCACGGCGCAATTGCCGTCTCCAACCACGCCAACCCGCGTCGTTTCGGCGATTGGATCGCGGTGCATAGGCGAAGCGCGGGCGATGCGCCCACAATAGGCGTCCATCTGGCTGCCACGCACCGTCATGACCGATCTGTACGCAGAAGCTCTTGCCACCTTCGCCGCGCTGTATGCCGAGGCGCAGAACAGCGCCGAACCCGAAGCCAGCGCGATGACCGTGGCCACCGCCAACGTGGATGGCCGGCCGAGCGCGCGCACCGTGTTGCTCAAGGCCTTCGACGCGCGCGGGTTCGTGTTCTACACCCATCTGGACAGCGCAAAGGGCCGCGACCTGCAGACCCACCCGCAGGCGGCGCTGCTGTTCCTATGGCGCAGCCTGCGCGAAGCCGGCATCCAGGTGCGCATCGAAGGCGGCGTGCAGCTGGTGAGCGCGGACGAATCCGATGCGTACTTCGCCTCGCGCCCGCGCATGAGCCAGATCGGCGCGTGGGCCTCGCGGCAGTCGCAGACGCTGGGTTCGCGCGAAGAGTTCGATGCGGCCATTGCCAAGGTCGAAGCGACGTTCGAAGGGCGCGAGGTGCCGCGCCCGGATGGTTGGGGCGGGTTCCGGGTGGTGCCGCAGGCGTTCGAGTTTTGGTACGGCGCCAAGTTCCGCCTGCACGAGCGCTGGCGCTACGAGGCCGACGCGGCCAGCCATTGGAGCAAGCGGATGCTGTATCCGTGAGGCAGCCGCCCGGCAGGGGGCGACAAGCCAGCTGAACGGGCGGTTTGCTCGCCTGCCGCGCGCCTGACCAGCTGACTTCCGGCCCTTTCTGCCGGTCACGGGCAGTCTGTAGTATGTCCGGTCGCTGCAGGACATTCGCTGCATCACCACCACGGCATGACCAAAGGACAGGACATCGTATGACGCAGTACACCACCGTCGAATTGCACGGCCTGCTGGCCGAGCGCTACCGTGGCCAGCCAATCCAGGTCGAACTGATCGACGGCCTGGAGCCGGCCATCAATCTCACCCTGGCCGACCACGGCGACATGCAGATCCAGGTTGCCGCTTCCGGCTCGCAGGTTTTTGTGTCCACGCTGCTGGCCCATGCCGAGCACGTCAACGACCGCGCCGCCTTCAACGACGCCTGCCTGCGCCTGAATCCGCTCAACCCCTTGTCCAACCTGGGCCTGGTCCAGGTCGACGGCAAGGACCGTTACGTGGTGTTTGGCGAACTGTCGGCCTCCTCAACGCTCGACCAGATCGACGAAGAAATCCAGACCCTGGCGGCCAATACGTTGGATGCCGCCGAATCTCTCAAGCCGTTCTTTTCCTAAAGGCGTGTTGTCATGAGTATCTTTTCCAAGCTGATCACGCTGCTGCGTGGTACCGCACACGAAACCGGCCAGAAGGCCGTCGACGCCAATGCGCTGCGCATCCTGGATCAGGAAATGCGCGATGCCGGCGCCCAGCTCACGCGCTCGCGCGAAGAGCTCACCAAGCTGATGGCGCAGAGCAAGCTGGCCCAGCAGAAGATCGACGCACGCGCCGGCAAGATGGCCGAATACACGCGCTACATCGAAGGCGCGCTGGCCAAGAACGATGAAGCGCTGGCACACGATGTGGCGGTCAAGCTGGCCGCCCTGGAAAGCGAGGATGCCGGCGACAAGGCCTCCAAGGCCGCGCTGGACCAGTCGGTGGTGACGCTCAAGGCCACCATCCAGAAGACCGAGAACCAGCTGCGCGGCATGCGCCAGCAGATCGATACGGTCAAGGCCACCGACGCGGTGCAGAAGGCGCAGGCCGCCATTGCCGCGCGCCACTCCGGCGCCAGCAGCAAGATGGGCTCGGCGCT
Source organism: Xanthomonas euvesicatoria (assembly GCF_013112235.1). Lineage (NCBI taxonomy): Bacteria > Pseudomonadati > Pseudomonadota > Gammaproteobacteria > Lysobacterales > Lysobacteraceae > Xanthomonas > Xanthomonas euvesicatoria. Next base: position 4,482,987 of record NZ_JABFFS010000001.1, on the reverse strand, counting down.
GGAATCGCTGGAGCGCATCAAGGCGCGCCAGGCCGAAACCTCGGCGCGCATCGAATCGGCCGAAGAACTCGAAGCGTCCACCGGCGATGGCGATCTCAATCGGCGCCTGGCGGCGGCCGGCCTGATGGAAGGCGAATCCAACGCCGCTGCGGTGCTGGCACGCTTCAAGAAGCCGGCCGCGCAGCTGGGTCACGAGAACGCCGGCGGCACCGCGCCGCTGATTGGCCAGGTGCGCGACGTGCAGCAGGTTCCGCGCAGCGACAGCTGATCCATCGCACGGCACAGGATGCGCCATGATCATCGTTGGACGGCTGTTGCGGGTCCTGCGGCGCCACGTGCGCCGCGTCAGCTGGGGCATGGTGGCGCTGGCACTGCTGGCGCACATGGGGCTGAGCTGGTTGCTGCTGCTGTGGGCCGGCGAGCACAAGCTCGTCGGCCTGGACGCATTTCCGTACTACTACATGACCACTGCCACCACCATCGGCTACGGCGACCTGTCGCCGGGTTCGGTGGCCGGGCGCTATATCGCCGCGTTCGTGTTGATGCCGGGCGCGGTGGCGTTGTTCGCCACGGTGCTGGCCAAGACCAGCGGCGTGCTCATCACTTTCTGGAGGCGCCACCACATGGGCAAGATGGCCTATGCAGACCTGCGCGGGCACACCATTCTGATCGGCTGGCAGGGCGCGGCCTCCACGCGCCTGCTGGAATTGCTGCTGTCCGACACCGCCACCGATGACGAAGGCGTGGTGCTGATCGCCGAGGGCGTGGCGGAAAACCCGATGCCCGACCACATGCGCTTCATCGCCGCCGAGTCGTACACGCACACCGAGGTGTACCTGCGTGCCGGCATTGCCGGCGCGGCGCGGGTGATCGTCAACCCGCCCTCCGACGACCAGACCCTGGCGGCGGTGTTCGCGTTGATGGCGCATGCGCCGGCCGCGCATGTCGTGGCGCACTTCGATTCGGCCAGCGCGGCCCGATTGGTCAACTGCCATTACCCGGCCATCGAGTGCACGCGGCCGATGACCGCCGAGATCCTGGCACGTGCGGCGCAGGATCCGGGCAGTGCGGCGCTCACCGCCGAGCTGCTGTCGGTGGACGATGGTCCCACCCAGTTCAGTCTTGTTGTGCCTGCGAATGTGCAACCGCTGGATTACAGCCGGCTTGCGGCCGATTTTGGCCAGCGTGGCGCATTGCTGCTGGGCCTGCGCGCGCCCGACGGCGCGTTGCGCTTGAACCCGCCAGCACGCACCGCCGTCGCCGCCGGTGCCATGCTGTATTACCTGTCCGAGCAGCGCGTGCCGGCGCACGCCATCGCCTGGCAGGCCATGCGCAGCGAGGCAGCTTCCCTTCCCCCATCGCCACAAGGTGTCTGACGATGAGTTTTTTCAGCAAGTTGTTCGGTCAACCGCAACCGCCGCCGCTGCCCACTTCCGGAAGTGGCGCGATCGGTCACGCGCTGCCCCTGGGGCTGCGTGTCGGTGGTCAGGTGGAGATCGACACCACCCTGTACCGCATGGCGCCGGAGGCCATGACCGCCGAGTTGCCGGGCGGGCACCAGGGCATTCCCTGCTACGGTCACGTCAATCTGGGCGATGGCTATGCGCTGCATCGCTTCTACCTGGACGACGATGCGTTCCTGCAGGTCACCACCGTGGGGGGCGATCTGGAAGCGATGAAGGCCTTCGTGTATTGCGAAACGGTGAACCCGCCCAGCAAGCAGGCGTTTCAGGAGTTCGTGATGCAGCACCCGCACCTGGGCGCGGCGCAGATCGAGTACGCCGGCAGACAGTGGCAGCGCGCAACGCAATCCACCGATGACGCGTCACGGATTCCGCCGATCGCCTACGACGAAGTGCTGTACCGCTACCAGCCGCCGCGCCGCGATGGCGATCTGACCCATTACGCCATGCTCTACAGCCGCGATGTGCCGGAGCTGCAGCGCGAAGAATTCCTGCTGGTGACCGGCGAAGATTCCGGCCCCAACGAATTCTGCGTCACCTATGCGGTCGGTATCGATGTCACCGTTGCCGATCTGGATATCACCTGAGCGCGCCCGCGCGTCTTCCACCCACCTTGGTCCTGTCATGAATCCGATCAATCTGCAGAGTTTTCTCGCGTTTCTTTCCTATTTCGGTACCGGTCTGGGTGTGCTGATCGTCTCGGTGGTGCTGGTGACCCTGGTCACCCCGCATAAGGATTTCACCTTGCTGCGGCAGGGCAATGTGGCAGCGGCCACCGCGCTGGCCGGCAACCTGATCGGCGTGGCGCTGCCGCTGCATTCGGCCATCACCCACTCGGTGAGCCTGATCGACGCCCTGATCTGGGGCCTGGTGGCCTGCGGCATCCAGGTGGTGGCCTACCTGCTGGCCAATCTGGTGGCTGGGCGCATCTCGCGGCAGATCACCGACAACATCACCGCCGCCGGTATCTTTTCGGCCGGCGTGTCGATCGCGGTGGGGCTGATCAATGCCGCCGCGATCACGCCGTAACGGAGCGCGGGCATGAAGCGATCACGCAATCTCAAACTCACCCTGATGGCTGCGCTGCCGGCCGCCTTCGTCACCGGCTGCGGCTCGGAGCCGGAGACCGGTGTGGTGCTGCAATCGGCGTCGGACTGTTACCAGATCAAGCAGGAACAGTCCGATATCCAGCAATGCCTCAAGGCCTACGACGAGGCGGTGGCCAAGCATCAGCAGGCCGCGCCGCGCTTCACCACGCGCTACGAGTGCGATGAACAGTTCGGCAGCTGCACGGCGATCACCAACCCGCAGGGGCAGCAGAGCTGGATCCCGCCGATGGGCGGTTTTTTGCTGGGTTATGCGCTGGGCAACATGAGCGGCGGCGGTTACCGCTATGGCGGCTCGATTCCGCTGTACCGCGATTACCGCAGCGGCGGTTACTACAAGCCCAATGGCGATCTGGCCAGCAACCGCATTGGCACGGTGCGTGGGCGCAGCGGCGCCATCGACATGCCCACGCGCGCCATCACCGTGTCGCGTTCGGGCTTCGGTTCCAGCGCGGCGGCGCGCAGTTCGTTCGGCAGCGGCGGGCGCAGCTCGGGCTTCGGCGGCTGATATGCAACGCATCCTGATTCCCGAACGCGCGGACTGGCGCACGCAGGCCGAATCGCTGGGCTTCCACTTCCACACCATCGACGGCGAACCGTATTGGGACGAAAGCGCCTACTACGCGTTTTCGCTGCGTCAGATCGAAGATGACATCGAAGCGCCCACGCAAGAGTTGCACGACATGGCGATGCAGCTGGTGGACGAGGTGGTGGGCTCGGAAGCGCTGATGACCCAGCTGGCCATCCCGCCGTTCTACTGGGACTGGATCGCCAACTCCTGGAAAGGGCGCGACCCGCATCTGTATGGCCGCATGGACCTGGCGTATTCGGGCGATGGCCCGGCCAAGCTGTACGAACTCAATTACGACACGCCAACATCGCTTTACGAATCGGCCTACTTCCAGTGGCTGTGGCTGGAACAGCAGATCGCCAGCGGTGCGCTGCCCAAGGGAACCGATCAGTACAACCTGATCCAGGACCTGCTGTGCGAAACCCTAGGCGCGCTGGCCGTGGATGGCGCGATCGGCGCGCAGATGCATTTTGCGGCGGTGCGCGATTCGCTGGAGGATCGCGCCACCGTGCGTTACCTGCGCGACTGTGCGCACCAGGTGGGCATCAGCACCGAGGAAGTGGCCATCGAGGACATCGGCCTGAGCGCCGAGGGCTGGTTCACCGACGAACAGGACCGGGTGATCCACACGCTGTTCAAGCTGTATCCGCTGGAATTCATGATGGAAGAACGCTTCGGGCCGGCATTGATCGCCGACCGGGTGCGCCTGATCGAGCCGGCATGGAAGTCGGTGTTGAGCAACAAGGGCATCCTGCCGCTGCTGTGGGACCGCCATCGGGGTCATCCGAATCTGCTGCCTGCCCGCTTTGCGCAGGCCGGTGAGGCACCAACCGCAGGCTGGGTGCGCAAGCCGCTGCTGTCGCGCGAGGGCGCCAACATCGCGCTGGTGACGGCGCAAGGCGAGGCCGCGCACACCGATGGCCCGTACGTGGACGGCCCGGCGATTCTGCAGGCGCATCACCCGCTGCCGGTGTTCGACGGGCGCCATGCGTTGGTGGGCAGCTGGGTTGTGGCGGATCGTCCTGCCGGATTGGGCATGCGCGACGACGCTGGCCCGATCACCCGCGACACCTCGCGCTTCGTGCCGCACGTCATCACCGATTGATGTGTATCGGCGGGTGCATCGCCAGTGCGAAGTAGCGGTGCCGCTAATTGGAGCCGGCCGTCCTTTGCGGCACACCTGCAGACGGGTGTGGGGAGGCATGCCCAGGGGGGGCTGGCGGCGACAACGCCACTGCGTTGGCTCCGCTGGTCGCGCATGACAGATGCGCCAGCGCCGCGCAAGGCCTCAGGCGCATGCAAGGCGACGCATCTTTTCCACACCCCCTGTGGATGGAAGTTGCACAAGGCTGTGGACAAGTACGTGCAGGCCCCGGCCTGCAACGCTGTCAAGATGGGTGGCGAAAAAATGACCAGCGGTTCGAGGGGGACTTTTTTCGTGTGTGGGTCCATGCGATCCCGGCAGGATCGGCAAAGTGGTCGGCGCTGGTAACGCTGTGGTCTCGGGCCGGCATCGAGCGACCCTCTCCATGTGGTGAACCTGGAGATCACGTCGGTCGTTGCGACCCGCCAAGCCTTGGGGCTCATTCGCGTGCTGCCATCGACCGGCCACGTTGCCTCGGCAATGTGGTATGGCGTCACGTCGATGCCGCGTAGTCGCCGCGGACGCCATTACACCCGCCGCGCCACAAAAAAGCTCGCCACCGCCAGCAACCACGCCAATGCGAACACGCTCAGGTAGGCGGCGCGCGTGGCCGATGTCAGCAGCGCGGCGAACACTGCGCCCGCCAGCGCCAGCATGGCCGCCACCGCGATGGCTTCGCTCAGTTGCAAGGCAGAGCTGTTGGCGCCTTGCTGGGCCGGTGGCGACAGCGACAGCATCACCACCGACAGGCTGGGATACAGCAGGCCCATGCCCAGGCCGGTCAGCGCCCAGCCGGCAATTGCCAACGGCACAGGAATCGGCGGCCACACCGCACCCGCGCTGATCGCAATGCCCAGCGTCATCAACAGCGCGCCGCTCTTGAGCAGGCGAGGGCGCGACCAACCGGCGCGGCTGTGGCCCTGGTACCACGAACCACCAAACCAGCCCAACGCACCCACGCTCAGTGCCACGCCGGCCAGCAGCGGCGAAAGTCCGCGTTCGCGCGACAGCAGCAGCGGCAAAAAGGCTTCAAAGCCGAAGAAGGCGGCCGCCGCAATGCCACGCAGCGCGATCACGCTCGGCAAGCCGCGCGCAAGCCGCAACGTGCCAGCCGGCAGCAGGCGCCAGGCGCAATACGCGGTGAGCAACACGGCCGGCAGCATTGCGCCCGGCGCCAGCATGCCGTGCAGTTGTCCGCCCAGATACACGCCAAGCACGCCCATCGCCGCTCCGATAGCCCACCCCATCGAGGCGGTTGGCGCGTCGGACCGGTCGCGTGTCCAGGCCTGTCCGCGCAGCGCCGGCCACAGCAGTAATCCAGCCGGAATCGCCAACAGCGGCACCGACAAAAATACCCAGCGCCAGCCCAGGTGCTGCACGATCAATCCGCTGATGCCCGGCCCGATCAACGAGGGCACCACCCACCCGGCCGAAAACGCGGCAAACACGCGTGGGCGCAAGACCTCCGGGTACAGCCGCCCCACGATGACGTATAGGGCCACCGAATAGGCGCCGGCCCCCAGCCCCTGCAGCAAGCGCCCGGCGATCAACATCGGCATGCTCGGTGCCAGGCCGGCGACCAGCAGGCCGACCACAAAGCACAACAGGCCGGCAGCCAATGCACCGCCAGGACCGGCCCGGTCGCTCCAGCGTCCGGCCGCCGTCATCCCGATCACGCTGGTGGCCAGCGCGCCGCCGAACGCCAATGCATACAGCGGCAGCCCGTTCAACTCGCGCGCCACCGTCGGCATGGCGGCGGCAACCGCCAGCGACTCGAACGCGTTGAGCGACACCAGTGCCACCATGCCCAGCGTCGCCGCGCGGTAAGGCGCGGCCAGGATGGAGGTGGGCTGCGTTTGGATGGACAGCACTGCGGCAGTGATCGGTCTTTCGGTAGGCATCGAAGATCCAGGAAGGAAACGTGTATCGAGCCTTCACCGCTACTTGCACCGGTGAAGGCCGCGCAGCATCCTGCCTCAACCTAAGTTGAGGTCAAGGCAATGCAACGTGAGTTGTCCGTGGGCGAGGTCGCCAAGCGCAGTGGTGTTGCGGTGTCGGCGCTGCACTTCTACGAGCGCAAAGGCTTGATCAGCAGCCTGCGCACCGCCGGCAATCAGCGTCGTTATGCGCGCGATGTGCTGCGGCGTATCGCGGTGATTCGCGTGGCCCAGCGACTAGGCGTGCCGTTGCAGCAGGTGCTCGATGCCTTCTCGGTGTTGCCGGATCAACGCACGCCGACGCGTGCGGAGTGGGCGCGCATGTCGGCGCGTTGGCGGAGCCAGCTGGACGCGCGCATCAATGAACTGCAGGCCTGGCGCGACCAGCTCACCGACTGCATCGGCTGCGGCTGCCTGTCGCTGCGCCGCTGCCGCCTGAGCAATCCGGACGATGCCATGGGCCGCAGTGGTGAGGGGGCGTTGCGATTGGGTGGCCTGATGGCGGAGTAAGTCGGCCTGGCCAGCCGGCCCGTCGCACCGGGCCGAGCGGGGAGGGCCGAGCGGGGAGGGCCGGCGTCGCGCGGGCGCTCTGCGCGTGCGGTGCGTGACTGGGCCTCCACCAGAGCAGCCATCGGCGGCCACCTCCCAAACCTCAGGCAGCCGCAACCGGGACCAATGGCATTCCCGCGCGCGGCAAACTGCGCCGTAGGATGGGAATTCCCTCCGCCGCAGGATTTCGCATGACCCCCACCGTGCGCCGATCACTCACCGTTGCATTGTCGCTGGCCTGCGTCGCTGCGGCGGCGCTTGCCGCTGCCGCGCCAGCCCGCGCCGCTCCCGCTGCCACGCCTGCGCCGGCGAGCGTGTTCGATCCGCTGGCCTTGTTCGCGCCCCTGCAATTGCCCGACGCTCCGAATAGCTACCGCAGCGGCAGCGGCGTACCTGGCCCGGCGTTCTGGCAGAACCGCGCCGATTACGATCTCAACGCGAGCATCGACCCGGCAACGCATTCCCTCAGCGGCGAGGCCGCCATCACCTACACCAACCACAGCCCCGACACGCTGGACGTGCTGTGGCTGCAACTGGACCAGAACATCTACCGCGCCGATGCGCGCGCTGCCGCCAGCCGGCCGCTCAAGCGCAAGGAGTTCACCGATGGCATGCAGATCGCCAGCGTCGAGATCGATCAAGGCGGGCGCCGCCAGCCGGCGCGCTTCATCGTCGACGACACCCGCATGCGGGTGGATCTGCCGCAACCGCTGGCCGGGCAGGGCAAGGCGCTCACCGTGCACATCCGTTACCGCTACACGATTCCCGGCACCTGGGGCGGGCGCACGGCCGTCAGTGCCAGCAAGCAAGGCGAGATCTACGAGATTGCGCAGTGGTATCCGCGCATGGCGGTGTACGACGATCTGCGTGGCTGGGACACGCAACCGTATCTGGGATCGGAGTTCTACCTGGAGTACGGCAATTTCGACTATGCCGTGACCGTGCCGGTGGGCTTTCTGGTCGCCGGCTCCGGCGCGCTGACCAATCCGCAGGACGTACTCAGCCGCACCGAACAGCAACGCCTGGAACACGCCCGCAGCAGCGACCGCACCGTGCTGATCCGCACGCCTGCCGAGGTAACCGCAGGTACGGCCAAGCCGGCGGGCAAGGGCACGCAAACCTGGCGCTTCCACATGGATCACACCCGCGACGTCGCATTTGCCGCATCGCCGGCGTTCGTCTGGGATGCGGCGCGCATCAATTTGCCGGGCGGCAAGCACGCGCTTGCGATGTCGGTGTACCCGGTGGAAGGCGTGGGCGCAGACAAGTGGAACCGCTCTACCGAATACGTCAAAGGCGCGATCGAACATTTTTCGCAGTGGTATCCGTATCCGTGGCCGGCAGCGATCAACCTGGGCGGCTATGGGGCCGGCATGGAATATCCGGGCATCGTCTTCGATGGTTTCGAAGACGGCGGCAAGGACCTGTTCTGGATCACCGCACACGAAATCGGCCACACCTGGTTCCCGATGATCGTCGGCTCCAACGAGCGCCGGCATGCGTTCATGGATGAAGGTTTCAATACCTTCATCGACGTGTATGCATCGGATGCGTTCAACAAGGGCGAATACGCGCCCAAGCGCGATTCGGAATATGCGCCCAAAGGTGGCAACCCGGTCGACGAAATCCTGCCGTTACTGGCCGACACCCACGCGCCGACGTTGATGGATAACGCAGATTCCACCAGCGAGACCTATCGCCATCCGCTGACCTACTTCAAGGGTGCTCTCGGCCTGGTGCTGTTGCGCGAGCAGATCCTGGGACCGGCGCGTTTCGATCCTGCATTTCGCAAATACATCGCCACCTGGGCTTACAAGCATCCCACGCCCTCGGACTTCTTCCGGCTGATGGAAAGCGAAAGCGGTGAGGACCTGTCCTGGTGGTGGCGCGGCTGGTATCTCAACAATTGGCAGCTGGACATGGGCATCGCCGACGCGCATTACGTCGACCACGACCCGGCCAAGGGAGTGCAAGTCACATTGCGCAGCAGGCAGAAGTTGGTGATGCCGGCGACCCTGCGTGCGGACCTGGCCGATGGCAGCCACCTGGACCGACGCATTCCGGTGGAAACATGGCTGCAGACCACTACCCCCACAGTCACCGTGCCAACTACCCAGAGAGTGCTGCACGTCACCTTGGACCCGGACCATGTGCTGCCAGATGCCGACCGCAGCGACGCGCGCGCGGACGTGAGCGGCTGAGCATTGCGCGAGGCGTGGGTGCAGACGTGGCCGCAGCGCGGTCGCGTCGGTGGCTGCGTGCGGCAACCGCCGACGAAAACGGAAACAAGCGCCTGCGTTGATCACCGGGCGAGCGCAGCAGTTGCCCGGCATCGCTCGGCAGCAGACGACGTGGCTCCTGTGCGATGAGGATGGGTTCGCCCGACGACAAATTAGTGCGCTCGTTGTCTGCCCGGACGCGGCGCAATCGATTGCGAAGCGTGCACCGTCTCCTTCGCGCGCAATGCATGTCGCTGCACTGACACACAGGTGACGTGCAATCGGCAGGCGCATGCAGTGCGTTGCCGCGTCCTGTGCAGCGCCGACTTCGACATGCGCAATCCAGACGGGCGGCACTGCTCGTAAACCCAGATTTGCGCAATCGCCGTATTCGACTCCATTGCGACACGTTCATTGTGCAAATTTCACCGTTCGACCCGACGGTTTTTGCGTAATGCCGTGATAACGCTTACAGCCCCGCCAGTATTGAAAACCGCATGCGGGCTCAAGCGACTGCGGTATCGGCTGTAACAGTGCACAGCCATCACTATGCTGCAACGCACGGTGACAAGCCCTTTATGCCCTGACTAGGCTGCGCGGCATGTTAGCGCTATCACTGGCTGACACGTCGTGCAAAGAACCTGCAACAAACGCAACAATGGCGTGGCAACGCCTTTGCTGCGGCGGGTAGACGTGCACGCACATCGCAGGTCGACGGTCGAAGGGGCGATCGGCAGCCTGCGTGCTAGGGGACAGATCGAGGGCAACTGAGACAACGTCAAGCGGTTGTTGCGTGGTGCGTGTGGCGCGGTGCAAGGATGGAGATGCCATCAGGACATGTCCGATCCAGGCGCCGGCTGCGCCCGCACGACAAATGCATGGCGTTGGATTGGTGGCTCCAGCAGTTGCAGCAGCGTTGGCCACGGCCTGTCGGGCAGTGGCCACGATTCCGCCGTATCGCATGCCGCGATACCGGCCGTTGGCGGTTGGACTCCACTCCCGAGGACACATCGATGCGTCGTACGTTGAACAGCTTCAAGTCGAAGGCCATGTTCACCTTCGTTGGTGGCCTGTTGGTCATCAATCCCGCTTTTGCGCAGGATGTCGCTCCGCCGCCTGCACCGGCGCCGCAATCCAGCAGTGATTCCGCCACCACCCTGGATGCCGTCAACGTGACCGGTATCCGCAACAGTCTCAACCAATCGATGGGCATCAAGCGCGATGCCGCCGGCGTGGTGGATGCGATCAGCGCCGAAGACATCGGCAAGTTTCCGGACACCAACCTGGCCGAATCGCTCCAGCGCATCACTGGCATTTCCATCGAGCGCCGTGATGGCGAGGGCGCGCAGGTCACCGCACGCGGCTTCGGCCCGCAGTTCAACACCGTCACCCTCAACGGCCGCCTGATCCCCGGTGCCGATGCGTTCGGTGCGCCCGGCCAGACGCCGATCGGCGGCGTGGATGTCGGCACGCGCGCGTTCAACTTCGCCCAGCTCGCCTCCGAAGCCATTACCGGCATCGAGGTGTTCAAGACCAGCCGCGCAACGGCGCCCAGCGGCGGTATCGGTGCGACGATCAATATCCAGACCGACAAGCCGTTCAATCACGATGGCGTGGTGGCCAACGCCGGTGCCAAGATGGTGTCCGACCGCTCCGAGCCCTTCGGCGATTCGCTCACCCCGGAAGTGTCGGGCATCTTCAGCTATACCAACCCGGACAAGACCTTCGGTATCGGCCTGAGCGCCAGCTACCAGAAGCGCCATGGCGGTTCGGTCCAAGCCACCGAAAACACCTGGAACATCCAGCGTTGGACCGGTACCGACCCGGCACTGCGCCCGGACGCGGTGGTGACCAATGCCCCGGCGATCGGCCAGTTGTATGGCATGCCCAACGATCTGCGCTACGCATTCGCCGATTTCCAGCGCGAACGCATGAACGGCCAGGCGGTGATGCAGTTCGCACCGACCGACAGCCTGACCCTGACCCTGGATTACACCTACTCGGCCAACGAAATTCGCGAAGAGCGCGGCGAGCAGGGCATCTGGCTGCAGCGCGCCAACAGCTTTACCGATCTGACCTTCGATACCGGCCAGGCCGTGGCCACGCCGGTCTATCTGCGCGATGTGCCTAATGGCGCGAAGGACTTCGGCATGGAACAACAGCGCAACGAGCAGAAGTACACGCTCGGCTCGCTGGGCTTCAATGCCGACTGGCAAGTGAGCGACCGCTTCCAGTTGAGCTTCGATGCGCATAACTCCAAGACGCAAAGCTTGCCCAACGACCCGACCACGGGCGGCAGCGCGACCTACTTCAGTTTCGCCGGCACCAACAACTGCACCAATGGGCCGTACTGCGGCGGCCAATGGGGGCAGGAATTGTGGTTCAACAATTCCTTGCCGATCGGCGCACGCACCTGGTATCCCACTGCGGCCGATTCGCTGGCAAACACCAATGGCGTGGTCAATCCCGCATTCACGCCCGCCGAGCTCGGCTCGCAGGTGCTGCGCATTTTCTATCAGAAGCAGGTGACCGAAACCAAGGAAGGACGCCTGGACGGCAAGTTCGACTTCGACGACGGGCGCTTCCAGTTTGGCGTGAGTTCGACCAACACCACCATGCAACGCCGGGTCAGCGAGACCAACTCGCCGCTGGGCGATTGGGGCGTGGCCAATGCAGGCAACGAGCCGGGCATGGTCGCATTGCTGCAACCGGTGAGCATCACCGGCATGTTCAAGGACTTCAATCCCAGCGGCGCGGCGTCCAGTGCGTGGCGTGGCGATGCCGACCAGCTGGCGCTGTGGGGCGGAAGCCAGTACGGCGCAACCACGCGCTACAACCCGCAATACACCGCAGACAACCGGGTGGAAGAAAAGACCCGTGCGGCCTACGTGCAGTTGGAACTTGCCGGTGCCATCGCCGGGATGACCACCAATACGCGGCTGGGTCTGCGCTACGAGCGCACCGACGTGGAGTCCACCTCGCAGGTGGCCACGCCCACCGCGCTGCTGTGGCTGTCCAACAACGACTTCCAGTTGATCCGGTCTACCGACCAGCAGCCTTTCAGCGAGAAGACCAGCTACAACTACGTGCTCCCCAACATGGACTTCAGCATCGATTTCACCGATTCGCTGAAAGGCCGTGCCTCGTTCGGCCAGACCATCGCGCGCGCACCGTACAACAATCTCATCGCCGGACCCACGCCCAATACGCCCAACGGCTCGATCCTGATCAACCCGTCCAACCGCGCCGGCGGCGACTCGCAGACGCCCACGCTCGATCCGTTGGAATCGGACAACCTCGATCTGGCACTGGAGTGGTATTTCGCCGACGCCAGCTATGTGTCGGCGACGTTTTGGAACAAGCGCGTGAGCAATTTCATCGGCAATACCGTCACGCGTGAATCGCTGTACGGACTGACCGACCCCACTTCGGGGCCGGATGCCCAGGCCGCGCTGGCGTTCCTGCAAAGCGGTGCCTGCGCCGCACAGGTGGGCGCGGCCGGCAACGATGTCGCGGGCGCGTGTTCGGCCAACGACACCTCGCTGTTTGCGGCCATGGCACTGCTGCGCAATGCTGCTGCCACCGGCGGGCTGAGCGCCTACAACGGCAGTTCGGCGCAAAGCCTTGCGTTGGAGAATGCCTACGATATCGCCGGCAATGCCTCCGACCCGCTGTATCAGTTCGATGTGTCGCGGCCGATCAACCAGAACAAGGCCAACATCCACGGCTGGGAACTCGGCGGCCAGTACTTCTTCGGCAGCACCGGCTTCGGCATCTACGCCAACTACACCATCGTGGAAGGGGATGTGGCGTTCGATAACACCGTGATCGATCGCGATCAGTTTGCCTTGCTCGGTTTGAGCGACACCGCCAACGTCATGCTGATGTACGAAAAGTATGGCTGGAGCGCACGCCTGGCCTGGAACTGGCGTGACGAATACCTGATCGCTGCCAACCAGGACAATGCCAACCGCAACCCGTACTACGTCGAGCCGTATCAGCAGTTCGACCTCAGCGTCAGCTACGCCTTCAACAAGCAGCTGTCGGTGGGCTTCGAGGCGATCAACCTGACCGGTGAAGACGTACGTTGGCACGGCCGCTCGGAGAAGCAGATCATCCGCCTGATCGACCAGCAACCGCGTTACACGCTGGGCGTGCGGTACGCGTTCTGATCCACCACGCGTTGTTAGCCGTCAATCCTGCGGCCGCCATCGTGTGATGGCGGCCGCAACCGGTTATTGCGCCGTTGCGCGCGTACGGTCTGCAGCCGCGTTTGCCGCAGTGCTCGCGCCGTCGGTGTGTGGGCGAACGGCCTTGCCATGCGCACGCATGCGCCACGCGCCGGCCTTCGGCGCCATGCAGCGCGTTGCTGCCCTGCGGCTTGCCGGCGCACGCATTTTTGGCAATGCTCAGCATCGATAAGCACGCGGGGAATGCGTGCGCCCGAATTCCCTCATGACTGCAGCGCTCCGCGATGGACGGCTGCTGGAGTTTCAGATGACGCGATACGCAGTGCTCAACAACGTGGCGCATCACGACCTGCGCGTGATCCTGCGCTTTGGTGCGCAATTCGGCGACGCGGTCGGCGTGGTGCCGGCCTTCGTCACCGAATATGCCGAGCTGCAGCGCGAGTACCCGCTGTTCTTCCGCAAGGATCCGGCCGGGGGTGGTTACCAGCCGGTGGCGCTGCTGGGCTTCGCACAGGATGAAAACCTGTTCCTGCAGGACGGGCGCTGGAATGCCAGCTATCTGCCGGGCATCGTTGCCAAGGGGCCGTTCCTGATCGGTTTCCAGGAGCAACACGTCGATGGGGCGCTGGTGCAGGAGCCGGTGATCCATGTCGACCTGGAACATCCGCGTATCAGCCGCAGCGAGGGCGAGGCGGTGTTCCTGCCGCAAGGCGGCCACAGCCCGTATCTGGAACACATCATCGGCGTGTTGCGCGGCATCCGCGATGGCGTGGACGCGGGACAGGCGATGGCGGCCGCTTTCGACGCGCTCGGCCTGATCCAGCCGGTGCGGCTGGACGTTGCGCTGGATGCCAGCCATGCCACGCAGTTGCAGGGCTTGTTCGCGATCGACCGCGAGCGGCTGGCCGCCCTGGATGCGCAAGCGCTGCAGCAGTTGCATCAGGCCGGCTATCTGGAAGGTGCCTTCCTGATGCTGGCATCGCTGCACAACGTGCGCCGGCTGATGGCCGAGAAGCAGCGCCGCCTGCTGCAGTCGCACAGCGCCCCCGTTGCCGCGTACGCCTGAGCGTATGGCCGCACGTGCCACCGATCTGTCCGTCGCTGCAGGCGCCGCCATCGCCATTGCCGAGCGCGGAGACTGTGGCCCGGATGCGTTGTCGCTGCCCGCACTTTGCCAGGCCGCCGAGCCGGTGGTGCTGCGTGGCGTTGCGCGGCACTGGTCGCTGGTGCAGGCCGGGCTGCGCGGCGCCGATGAGGCCATGGCGCTGTTGCGCGCGCACGATACCGGCCGCCCCCTGCAGTATTCCTATGGCGGCCCGGAGATCGGCAGCCGCCCGTTTTATCGCGACGATTGCAGCGCGCTCAACTTCCAGGTGCAGCGCGGCAGCGTGAGTACCTTGCTGGATGCCATTGCGGCACATCGTGACGACCCGCAGCCGCCCACCTATTATCTGGCCTCGTTGCCGGTGGACGCCAATCTGCCAGGGTTGCGCGCCCACAACGATCTGGATGTGGCTGCCAACGGCAGCCCCGTGCAGCCCAGCATCTGGATCGGTAACCGGGTGATCGCTTCGTGCCACTACGATGCGCTGGACAACCTGGCGTGCTGCGCGGTCGGGCAACGGCGCTTTACGCTGTTTCCGCCGGAGCAGGTCGCCAATCTGTATCCGGGTCCGCTCGATCCTACGCCGGGCGGGCAGGTGGTGAGCATGGTCGATTTCGCCGATCCGGACCTGCAACGCTTTCCGCGTTTTGCCGATGCCTTGCCGCATGCGCGCAGCGTGGTGCTGGAGCCGGGCGATGCATTGTTCATTCCCAGCATGTGGTGGCACCACGTCCAATCGCTGCAGCCGTTCAACGTGCTGATCAATTACTGGTGGAGCAGTGCGCCAGCGCACTTGCCTGCCGCGATGCCGGCGCTGTATCACGCGCTGTGGGCGATTCGCGACCGTCCGGCAGTGGAAAAACAGGCATGGCGCGCGTTGTTCGATCACTACGTGTTCGGCCCTGCCGAGCAGGCCGGCGAGCATCTGCCCGAACCGGCGCGCCATGCGCTCGGCCCCATCGACCCCATGCTGTCGCGGCAGCTGCGCGCCATGCTGATCGGCAAGTTGAACCGCTGATGTGCAGCACCGCCCTCAACCCATGCCACAGGAGTGCGCAGTGACTCAGGCTCAGATTCGCAAGGTGGTGATCGCCGGTGGTGGAACGGCCGGCTGGATCGCTGCCTGTGCGCTTTCGCATCAATTCCGCAATTTGCTGGACATCACCCTGGTCGAGTCCGAGCAGATCGGCACCGTCGGCGTGGGCGAATCCACGGTGCCGCCCATCCGCACCTTCCACCGGTTCCTGCAGATCGACGAGCAGGAATTCCTGCGTGCGGTGGCAGGTACCTTCAAGCTGTCGATCTCGTTCGAGCATTGGCGCCGCCAGGGCGAGCGCTACATCCATCCATTCGGCATCACCGGGCAGAGCACCCTGGTGTGCGCGTTTCATCACCTGTGGCTGGAAAGCCAGCGCCGCGGCATGCCGGGCAGCTTCGGCGATTACTGCCTGGAAACGGTGGCCTCGCGCGTGGACCGCTTTGCGCTGCATGGCGAGCCGGCGGTCAATTACGCCTATCACCTGGATGCGGCGCTGTATGCCAAGTTCCTGCGCGCGCGCAGCGAGGGCTGCGGCGTCAAGCGTGTCGAAGGCAGGATTCAGCAGGTGACCGTGCAGCCGCACAGCGGCGATGTCGCCAGCCTGGTGCTGGAAGACGGGCACGTGATCGAAGGCGATTTGTTCATCGATTGCAGTGGCTTCCGCGGTCTGCTGATCGAGCAGACCCTGCACACCGGCTACGAAGACTGGAGCCATTGGTTGCCGTGCGACCGTGCGGTAGCGGTGCAGACCGAAGCCCTCGGCCCACCGGTGCCCTACACCCGCGCCATCGCGCACGAAGCCGGCTGGCGCTGGCATATTCCGTTGCAGCATCGCGTCGGCAACGGCCTGGTGTTTTCGAGCAAGCACCTGTCCGATGACGAAGCACACGCCAAGCTGCTGCGCGATGTGGCTGCGCCTGCCGTCAAAGAGCCGTGGATGGTGCCGTTTCGCACCGGCCGCCGGCTCAAGGCCTGGAACAAGAATGTGGTCTCGCTCGGTCTGGCCAGCGGCTTTATCGAGCCGCTGGAATCCACCAGCATCCATCTCACCATCTCTGCAGTGGTGCGGCTGCTGGCGCTGTTTCCGGCCGACGGCATTGCGCCCTCGCAGGTGCAACTGTTCAACGACGTCAGCCGCGCTGAAATGGAGCACGTGCGCGACTTCGTCACCTTGCACTACCACGCCACCCAGCGCGACGAACCGCTATGGCAGCAGTGCCGGCAGATGGAACTGCCCGAGTCGCTCGCGCTGCGCCTGCGTGCCTGGCGCGAACGCGCGCACGCCTGGCAGGGTGCCGATGAACTGTTTCGTGTCGATTCCTGGACGCACGTGCTGATGGGGCAGGGCATTGCGCCCGAGCAGCATCACCCGTTGACGCGCGCATTTTCCGACCACGACCTGCGCCGCCTGCTCGACGGTATCGCCCAGCCGATCCAGCACGCCGTGCAGCAGATGCCCTCGCAGCAGGACTTCATCGAGCGCTACTGCAAGGCAGGCGAACAGGTGTGGGGGATGCGTAGCCCGGTGCCTGCCTAGAGCGGGTCATGCACCTTGAGATGAGGTGCATTGCCCATCAGCGGAGGCGTGCGGCGTCGCGGTGCTTGGCGGCTTGGCTGTGGCGTCAAGGCAAGCCGCGCGGCGCGCACTCCGTGCTGCTGGCGGCCAATCCTCCGGGAAGCGCCCTGTGGCGCACCGAGACCGCGTTGCACGCCTTGCCCAGGCGGCCAGCCTGGACAAGGCGCACGCCTTACTCGACGCGCTACACGACGCCTCGCACTCCCTCAACGTACATAACACGCTCTGGGGCCGGCATTGGATCGCGGCGGGCGGGCGCAGTGCTACAGCCGCATCAGATCCTTGCCCACCACGATCGGCCCGGTGTAATGCTTGCGCGCGCCTTCGCTCCACATCGCATCGGTGATGGACGCATCGCCGCCGGGGACGAAGTGATTGAGCACGAGCATCTTCGCGTTGGCCGCAGCCGCAATCATGCCGACCTCTTCGCTGGTGGAGTGGCTCTTGAGCAGATGGTCGAGCAATGTGGGTGCGTTGTCGTTGGCCTTCAGCATCGTCTGCAACGCCGGCAGATACATCACCTCGTGCACCAGGACGTCGGTGTTCTTGGCGAACTCGGCCAGCGCGGGCAGGTAGCGCGTATCGCCGGAAAACACCACGCTGCGGTCGGGCGCCTCGAACCGATAGGCGAAGGCCGGCTTGAGCGTGTAATGGTCCACCAAGGTGGCGGTGACGGTGACCTGATCGTTCTTCAGAACGGTGCCGGGCTGGTCGAACTCATGCACATGGATGAGTGCTTCGAACGGCGGGCGGCCTTCCTCACGGATGCGTGCCTGGATGTCGATGGCATTCATGGCGACAAACGCGTCCACCATCCTGGCGATGCCGGGTGGGCCATACAGATGCACCGGCGTCTGCAGGCCGCTGGCCCAGGCCAGCCACACCACGTTGAGCAGATCGGCGTTGTGGTCGGAATGGTGGTGGGTCAGAAAGATATCGCGCAGCATGGGCAGTCGCATGCCGGCCTTGACCAGTTGCTGCGCCACGCCGTTGCCGCAATCGATGAGATACGGTTGCCCGTCGATGACCAGGGCATTTGCGGCCGCGGCCCGCAATGGCGAAGGTGTCGGGCCACCCTTGGTGCCCAGCAGCACCAGCACGCTGCCCTTGGCCGGAAAGGGTGCAGGCGGCGCGGAGTCGGGCTTGGCGGATGTTCGTCGTGCCGGCGGACGCACAGCAGCACCGAGCTGCCCCACCGCAGTCAGCGAACTCGCAGCTAATGCAGTGCGTAGCAGCGTGCGGCGGGAGCGGAAGGGATGGGATGCGGTCATTGCGGCTCGTGCCGATGTGCGTGGGTTGGGTGTCGATGCAAGTTTGCGTGCTGTACACACCATACGGCAGGCGTCGCTGGCAGCAATCCGCAACAGCGGTTGGGGCGCTATTTTTTCGCTGCGCCTGCTGCCATTCTCAAAATTCGCGTGCAATGAATTCATCCAAGGCCGGCGAACGATAGAACGCCATGCATTGGGCGAAGATGCGATTGAACGGGCCGCGGCGCGCTTCGTCCTTCATCGGGACTTCGCGCTTGTCAAACCCCGCCGTGCTGGCGTCGACAAAGCGATGCAGGCGGTCGGTCGCGCCGACCTTGGCGTTGTCCATCGCATATGTGGTGAGCAGATACGAGCGGTCGCGTAGCTGATCGGGTGCGTACTTGCTGCTACGCGTGTAGTTGTTATCCAGGCACCGCTGCAGCGCATAGGCCTTGATGTCCTCGCGATCGGCCCGCTTGCCGGCCGCCAGGGCGGAGGCTTGCAGCGCCACGGCAACAAGGATGATGACCAGCAGTGGGGCACGTGCGCGAACCATGGGCGACCGTTGTGAAGGAACAGGCCCCATCAGTCTGCATCATTGCGCCGCTCGCCGCCGCTAGTGCGCCGTTGGTGCAGTCGACGTCAATCAGGCATTCCCCGATTGGCCGAAGTGGATCTGGTACACCTATGGCGCCGGCAACCGCACACCGATCAATGTGTTGAGCGAGGCTGCAAAAAACAGCCGTGGAGCGATGTCTCGCGCTAGCACGTCACGCCGTTGCCTTGAGTGCGTGGCAAGAAGATGGTGGTGGCATTGGACAGCCTGCGGACACTTCAGTGCACGGATCAACGCATGCACGGTCGCTGAGCCGAAGACGCATCGCCCGGCAAACGGATTGCCCGGCGATGCGCGATCAAGCGTGGCAGGCACAAGGTCGCCTGCCACGCGGCTTACCGCTTACTGGCCGAAGTAGGTGGAAATGGTGGAATACACGTCCGAGAAACGCGAGTAGTAATCCGGATCGGTCTGCGCGCTACAGAACGAATAGCCGCCATACAGGCCGCCACGCAGCTGGTAGGCGCCACCGCTGGCAACGGTGAACAGGCCCGAGCCGGACGAGCCGCCTTCGGTCACACCGTCGCTCCACACCACGCGATAGAGCGGGCTCTTGCCATCGATGGAGCTGCTCAGTGCATTCACCGTGCCCAGCGAATACTTCTTGACGTCGCCCGATGGGTGATGGATGCCGACAATCGAGGTGCCGGTGGAACCGATCGCCGCGCTATTCCACGCTGCATAGAACGCGCCGCTTGGCGGTGCGGTCTTCAGCTCCAGCAATGCGGTGTCGCGCGTGGTGTTGGCATGCCGCAGGAACGCGCCGCCCGTCAATGTGGTTGCCTGCGAGCTGACCGTACTGCCATTGCAGCTGGCCGCATCGTAGAACCAGTAGGTCTGCAGCGTGTTGGCCACCGTCTGCGTGCTGATGCAATGCGCCGCGGTCCAGAACAGGTTGCGCTTGGGCGAATTGGTATTGTTGAGCAGCGTGCCGGTGCACAGGAACGAGCCCTGGCTGGTGGTGAACACCATGCGTGCCACCGCCTTTGCGGCGCTGGTGAAGCCGGTCGTGGGGTTGGCACGGCAGACGATGTCGTTCTGACAGGAATCGCTTTCGCCGATGGCAATGGTCATCATGTCGCGCGGGCTGGCAGTGGGGCTGATATCCAGATGCGACAACTGCGGAATGCTGAGGCTGAAGTTTTCCGGATACAACCCGGCCGGCAGCGACAGCTCGACCAGCAGATCCTCGCCACTCACCGTCGGCGACCAACCGATATCGTTGCCGCTGGCAGCAAAGCTGGCGCCGGATTGCTCGAACACGCGACCATCGTTGCCGGCAAAGCGCAGCGTCACCTTGGATGGGTCGCCAGGCGTTGCACCGGCGCCACGCAGTACCAGCGATGCACGCAGCGACGCCGCCTGTGCGGAGCTGACTTTGAGACTGGCCACGCGCGAGCCATCGGGAGCCATCTGCCAATCCAGCTTGGACAGGTTCACCGTCGGCTGTGTCACCGCACGCGAAAAACCGATCTGCAACGGCTGCCCATGCTTGACCTGTGCAATACGACGTTCGCGCACACGACCCATTTCGGCGCTGGTAGGTGCGGTGAGCTGCACCACGCGCGTGGGCAGAACGCCGCCGCGTAAACTTGCCGACTGCAACGTGGCCGCACCAAGCTTGGCCGCCTGCGGCGCGGTGGTGACCGGCGCTGCATCCATCTCGGTCGGCGGGGCGGCCGCTGCGGTGCCGGAAACAGCGGAAAACAACGCCAGATACATCGCGTTCTTGCGATTCATGGGTAGTCCTTCTCGTCAGGGATCGTCAGGCTGCAGCGGGGGCTGCAACAAGCGGGCGCCATCGTTGGCGCCGAACGAGCCTAGCGAAACTTTAAAGCTGAATATGTGCTGAAAATCTCGTTCGGGAATGAAAGGTCGTGATCGATATAGTGCCCGCACGCGTCTGTCATCCACTGGGCCGTCATGCCGTCGGCCCCGGGCGGTGCATAGGCTCCCAGGGCGGCCATGTTGGTTCTAGTCAGCAGGTGCAAGTCCAGCATCCAGCTGCGCAGTGGCAGCTTGGTGTGTTCAATCCACGTCATAGTCGTGGTGGCGATCAGCGCTCCTAGGGCCTCGGGCGACCTCAACCCGGCCTTGAGGGATGCACAGCGATGGTGGAGCCAGTGAATCCTTCGTTCGTTTTCACGGCGGTGGACGACATCTCTGGCTGCGTGCCAGGTGGGGATATAAACAGAATCTCTGCGCACTCACCTGAAACATGTCGCATGCGACCCACCTCAACTTCTTTTCCAAGGCTGCCGCACGCGCAATCGCGCGACGGCGATAGCGACGTGCCTGCCTCCGCGACCGCTTTCCCCTGGCACGCGCGTGACAGCGCCAGTGCGTTTCCAGGTCTCAGTGCTGCGCCGGTCAAACGCGGACGTAACGCGACACGATCGATCACGGCAGGTGCCTGGCGGTCATCTGGCATGCGTCTGCCGCAGGTAGATACCCAGGCATGCGATCTCGTCAGCGCGATTGCCCAAGTGGATCGTGCATCGGCGCAGCCGCACGGACAGGATCCGCAATGGGAAATACGCTGCCGCACTGTGCTCGAAAGCATGCGCGCATGCGCAGGCGAATCCTACAAGGGCGATCCGGCGACGGTGGCTGACATCGGTGGGTTGCATCTGAATGTGCCGATGTCCACGCGGCGGTTGAAACTCTGGGAGCGAGAGACCGACGATGTGATTGTGGCGGTGCTGGGTTTTTCCGGCACATGCCTGAATGCGACCGACGATCTGTTATGCGATATGAAAAGCCAGATCGCACAGGTACACGTCAACATATTTGACGAGCGCCTTCCGACCTTGGGCAAGGTTGGAGCAGGCTGGCAGGAATGGTGGCAGTCCGAAGCTCAGTTGCCGCGCGCCGACGGAACCGTCATGAAGGACGTGTTGAAACGCTACACGAATCGCGCGCGGGAGAGCGGCAAGGCGTTGTCGATGTCGTTGACGGGACACAGTCTGGGCGCAGCAGCGGCCACGCTCGCCGGCTTCGACATCACGCACTTTCTGCGCGCGGCCGGAGCCCCGGGCAAGATCAGCATTTATTCATTCAATCCACCGCGCCTCGGGCCAGCGGGCGCCGACACACACTATATGCAAAGCTTAAGATCGAACGACAGCGAACTGCGATTCACGCTGCGCCAGTTTACGCGCGCCCTGGATCCGATCCAGTCGGTGCCCTTTTTCATGCATCACCCGCACTGGGATCACCCCGGGGCTGCTGACGAGCGCGCCGGCAGCACCAGCGGTGATCGCTTCGCTCAGTTCATCACCGTGACGGACGGCCCGGCCAGCACTGTCAACCTGGCGGACAATCACGAATTGACGTTGTGGCGCTCTTATTTCCTGTCCAAGATCGAGCCGGGCGATCTGCAGCGCATCTTTTCTCCCATGGAAGTGTCGCAGGGAACATCCGAAGACCGGCGTCTTCCCCGCAGGCAATTGTTCACCTCGTGGCTGCCGTACCGCCAGCCGCCGGCCACTCGCCGGCCGGATTAGATAGCCGGCAATAAATTGCAAATGAGTTTTCCAGGCCAAGAGAGAGTTTCTAAATTTTTGATTGATCCTGACTCCTGGCCACGAAGATCGCTGCTGCACGTCAAACCGGCTCCAGGCACTGCTTGGACTGCAACATGCCCGTGGCAAGTCGTGGCAGCGCATCGTGAAGCGGATCGACGGTGAGCGATCGTCCATCTCTGCAAGTCAAGCCCTGTGTATTTGCGCTGATGGCGTGATGCACCACCTTGATGACGTGTTTGAGGTTGCCCAGCACGAGATTGATCCGTCGCACACCGCAGCACGGGTGGGCCAGGAGCACGCCGGCACAACAGACGGTGCTGCTGTTGAGGCTATTCCAGCGCGTCGCTGGCGCGCAATTCGGTGGAGCGTCCGCTGAGTTTCAGAAACGCCAGTACCGTCAGCCCCACTGCCATCCACGCAGCGCCGCCCAGTTGTGCATGCAGGTCGGCATTGAGCAGGACGTAGGCCAGGATGACGATCCCGATCAGGGGCACCACGCCATGCAGCACACGCCGGCCGTGGGTGCGGAAGTGCCACAGCACTGCGATATGCAGCAACACGAAGGCGGTCAGTGCGCCGACGTTGCACAAGGACGACAGCAGCGCGATCTGCCCGACGAAGACTTCGCCCAGTACCAGGCTCAGGCCCGCCACCAGCAGGATCGCGCGCTGCGGTACGCCGGTACGCGGGTGGATGTAACTCAGAAAGCCCGGCAATTGCCGGTCGCGCGCCATGGCGAACAACAGTCGCGACGTGGCCGCCTGTGCAACCAATGAATTGGCGATTGCCGCGCTGATCGCCACCGTGAGCGCAATGACAATTTGCAGCCATGGTCCGGCGATCAACCGCCCGATCTCGAAGAACGCATCGTTGGATGCCTGCGGGCTTGGGTAGCGCTGCAGGGTAGGCTGCAGCAATGCCGCCAGCCAGGTTTGCAGGATGAACAGCCCTGCCACGATCAGCAAGGCCAGCAAGGTTGCGCGCCCCACCACGCGGTTGCCGCCGCGCGCTTCCTCGGACATGGTGGAGATCGCATCGAAGCCGAGGAACGACACCACCGCCACCGACAACGCGCTGAAGATCAGCTGCGGAGAAAACGCCTGCGGGTTATACAGGGGGCGCCAGCTCCAGTGCGCGCCATTGACGCCGCGCTGGATCGCCAGCGTCGCCAGCACCACGAACATCGCCAGGACCAGCAACTGCGCAAGCAGGAAAAAGCGATTGGCGCGTGCGGTGGTTTCGATGCCACGCAGGTTCACCACCGTGTTGAGCACCACGAAGAACCCAATCCACGCCGGCTGCGGTATCGCCGGCAATACGGTCTGCATCGCATTGGCGCCGACCACGTACAACAGCGTCGGCACCAGCAGGTAGTCGAGCAGAATCGCCCAGCCAGCCAGAAATCCCATGCCGCTGCTCAGCCCGCGCCCGACATAGGCATATACCGAACCGGCCACCGGAAATGCCTGCGACATCTGCTGGTAGCTCAGTGCGGTGAACAGCATTGCCACGAAGCCGACCAGGTAGGTCAGCGGCACCATCCCGGCACTGATGTCGAAGACGCCGCCGAAGATCGAGAACGGCGCCGTGGGCACCATGCACACCAGCCCGTAGATCAACAGATCCTTCAGCGTGAGCTGCCGCTTGAGCTCCTGTGCGTAGCCGAAGCGTTGCAGCGTGGCCGCATCGTCGCGGCGGGGCGTGTCGGTCATGCAGGTGTCCGTTGCAAGGAATGCCGGCACGCAGCGCAAGCGCCCGGACGACCTGAACGCCCGTCCCGTGCTGCCGTCATGTGACCGGCATTGTGACGATAATGTGGCCGACAAGCCCATCCATTGGTAAAAGTGCTAGGTTTTCCATGCTGGATGTCATCTGCTGGCAACCACCGGTACCGAAGGAGCACCATGTTCGACATTCTGGCCAGCCTGGGCTGCGATCTGCAGGCACTGCAGACGCTCGATAGCTGCCTGGACCGGGTATTTCGCGATGTCTGCGCGCTCGGTTTCCAGTCGCTGGTGTACGACTATGCGCCGGTGCCCCTGAGTCTGGAGGGAGCGCTGATCACGCCAACGGTGTTCATGCAGCGCAATGCGCCGGGCGATATGCAGCATGTGTGGTGCGAGCACGGCTACTACCAACATGACCCTGTTCAGCAGCGCGCAACGCGGCGTACCACGCCATTCGTATGGTCGTACCGCACCGACGGCCACTGCGCGGGCGTGGAATATGTGGGGGGGCAGCACCGGCAAGTGACCCGCTATCTCTGCGATAGCGGCATGGGCACCGGTGTCACCGTGCCGCTGCATTTGCCTGGTGGCGCATTTGCCACCTTCAGCGGCGCGATCGATGCCGCCGCTGCACAAGCGCCGCGGTTGGCCGAAGCGCAGGTGCTGCCGTTCCTGTTGCTGGCGCACGCCTTCCAGGCGCGCGCGCAGGAGTTGCTGGAACCGCAGGAACGCCGCTGCCACCACATCGCGCTGACCCGTCGCGAGCGCGAATGCCTGCAGTATTCGGCAAAAGGCCTGACGTCCAAACGGATTGCCGCGGCACTCAACCGTTCAACCGCCACGGTGAACCTGCATCTGAATTCAGCCGCGCGCAAGCTGGGCGCCCGCAACCGCGTGGAAGCGGTGGTGCGTGGTATGCACTATCGGTTGCTGGAGCCATAAGTTTTCTTCGAGCGTGCCTGCGCGCTGCGGTACGCGCGGCTTCACAGGTTTCGGAGCGGCAGAGCGCACATGCCATGTCGTTTCCTTGGCGCGACCCACCTGTGTTCTGAACGCTGATCTGTTGTTGGTCCGAATGGAGTCCAGTGGCGCGGACAGATGCGATAGATGTGCTGATTCGAACTAGCTATTTCGATCCAGGAGCGATGTAGAGTCGCGCGATACCCAGCGCATTCGGCGATGCGAGGCGTTCGATCGAACCGGCTATCGGCCAGCGCCAACCGCGCATCCGGGCGCGCCCAAACCTGTGAAATTTGCCAGTTAACGCCGCTCGGCGTGCTCGCTAGGCTCGGGGCTCATCATTGCCGTAGGCAGGCGCAGGTCATGCAGTGCACCGAGGGTTACGTCGAATTCCGCGGCTACCGTACCTGGTACCGCATTACCGGCGACCTGTGCGCAGATGCCTGCCCGCTGTTGGTGCTGCACGGCGGCCCCGGATGCACGCACGACTACGTGGACAGCTTCAAGGACCTGGCGGCCAACGGCCGCGCGGTGATCCACTACGACCAGCTGGGCAACGGAAACTCCACCCATCTGCGCAATGCCGAGCCAGGCTTCTGGACAGTGGGGCTGTTTCTGGACGAGCTGCAGACGCTGATCGCGCATCTGGGGCTGTCGCAGTACGCATTGCTGGGCCAGTCCTGGGGCGGAATGCTCGCCGCCGAGCACGCCGTGCGCCGGCCGGCCGGCCTGCGAGCGCTGGTCATCGCCAATTCGCCCGCCTCGATGGGGTTGTGGCGCGCGGCTGCGCTGCGTCTGCGCGCGCGCCTGCCTGACGATATCCAGGCCGCATTGGACGAGCACGAAGCCGCCGGTACGCTGGACCATCCGGCCTACCGCGCAGCCAGTCAGGTGTTCTATGCGCAGCACGTATGTCGCGTGCTGCCGTGGCCTGCCGAGGTCGCGCGGACGTTTGCCGCCATCGACGCCGACCCCACCGTGTATCACGCCATGAACGGCCCGACCGAATTCCACGTGGTGGGCAGCTTGCGCAACTGGAGCATCATCGAGCGCCTGCACCGCATCACCGCACCCACGCTGGTGCTCTCTGGCAAGTACGACGAAGCCACGCCGGAAACCGTCGAGCCCTATGCGCGGTTGATCCCGGATGCGCGCTGGCACGTGTTCGCCAACTCCAGCCACATGCCGCACGTGGAAGAACGCGCGGCGTGCATGCGCCTGGTCGGCAATTTCCTGGACGATCAGACACCGTGGCCCGGTGGACAAATGCTGCGCTCCTCAGCACTGGCCAATCGCGCTGTCTGAGCGTGCAGTGTGGTGTGGCGATAGCCAGCGGGCCGATCAACTGCACTGCGTTTAGCTGCCTGCTTGCCGCGATGATGTCGCTGTGGGTGCACACCATCAATCCGTGCCTGCGATAGCGGCCCTGCAGCGCTTGCGTGCTTGCATCGCTGCACGCGTGGCGCTGCGCGCGTTGTTCCGGGCAGCTGTGTCGATGGAGGTTCGAACTTTGACGCAAGCCCGTTTCGGGCCGCCGGTGCACGATGATGCGCGAGCGTCGCAGTGCACATGCCGCAGTGTGGGAGATAACCCAGGCTATCGGCAGGCAGGCACGTCAGCGCTCTGATGCGCCGCGACGGCGCTGGCGCTGGCGCTACAGCTTGCGTTTGCATCTTCGTGCCGATGTAGATGCAGTGCTGCAATGCATGACTGCATTGCAGTTGGCCAGCTGCCATCGCCAGGCATGCACTGGGTGCGCCCATGCCTGTCGCTGCGTCGGCACGTGGATCGTCACGGTTGCAGGCGCAATCGCTCTGCACGCCCGAACGCCTGCGCATCGCCGGCGTCTGCAGCACATGCACACATGCGTCGATCAACACAGGGCTATCGCATGGCATTGGCGTGTCCTGTCCCGGCTGTCCTTGGCTGTCCCTTTTGCATGTCCCGGAAAGAGAACACCGCGGTGTGTCTAAGTTTCGAAGATGAATAATTGTTTTATGTTTTAAATCGCGCGAAGAATGCAGCCCCCCCACGCATCGCCTTGCCGTTGTCGTCGCCACTGCGCAGGCGGCCGGCATTGCTTGTCGACTTCATTGGGAGAGGCTCCATGATCATCAAGACGCTACACGGCGCACTCGCGCTTGCACTGTCCGCTTGCGCCGCGGGCGCGATTGCCGGCCCGGTCGGTTACGGTGCGGCCACTACCGGCGGCGGCAACAAGACACCAGTCAACGTGGCGACGTTCGAAGCAGTGCAGGCCGCCATCGACAACTATTCCGGTAGCGGCGGGCTGGTGCTTAACTACACCGGCCAGTTCGACTTCGGCACCATCAAGGACGTGTGCGCGCAATGGAAGCTGCCGGCCAAGACCGTGCAGATCAAGAACAAGAGCGATGTCACCATCAAGGGCGCCAACGGCTCGTCGGCGAACTTCGGCGTGCGTGTGGTAGGCAATGCGCACAACGTGATCATCCAGAACATGACCATCGGCTTGCTGCAAGGTGGCGAAGATGCCGATTCGATTTCGCTGGAAGGCAACTCCAGCGGCGAGCCGTCCAAGATCTGGATCGACCACAACACCATCTTCGCCTCGCTCACCAAGTGCTCCGGTGCAGGCGATGCCTCCTTCGATGGCGGCATCGACATGAAGAAGGGCGTGCACCACGTCACCGTGTCCTACAACTATGTCTACAACTATCAAAAGGTCGCGCTCAATGGCTACAGCGACAGCGACACCAAGAACTCGGCTGCGCGCACCACGTATCACCACAACCGCTTCGAGAACGTGGAATCGCGCTTGCCATTGCAGCGCCGCGGCTTGAGCCACATCTACAACAACTACTTCAACAATGTGTTTACCTCGGGCATCAACGTGCGCATGGGTGGGGTGGCCAAGATCGAGTCCAACTACTTCGAGAACATCAAGAACCCGGTGACTTCGCGCGATAGCAGCGAGATCGGCTACTGGGACCTGATCAACAACTACGTTGGCAGCGGCATCACCTGGAGCACGCCGGACGGCAGCAAGCCCTACGCCAATGCCACCAACTGGGTGAGCTCCAAGGTGTTCCCGGAGTCGCTGGGCTACATCTACACCGTGACGCCGGCAGCACAGGTCAAGGCCAAGGTGATCGCCACCGCGGGCGCGGGCAAGAACCTGGCGGAGTGACCGGTAGCGCCCGGAGTCGCGAATGAGCTGTAGCAAGCGCTGGTCAGGAGGGCCTGGGCGGCGCACAGCAAGCGCAGCGTTTCCGGGGGACAAGCCGATGACGAGTAGCGGCCGTCCATCCGGAAGCTGCGCACATGATGGCTCTTGGCTCTTGGCGGCATCGAGGCACGTCCCCGGCTTGTTCGGGGATGTGCTTTGCCCGGTTCTTGGAGACGACAGGTGACAGGCGCGCGCTGCATCGGCCGTCAGGTGACGGCGCGCACCGGCAGGTTGCCGGGCGTGGCTGCTGCACACCCGCGCGCAAGGCGCGATCGCGCGAGGTCGCCACTCCTTCCCCGGGCTGGCGTCAAGAGGCGCGGCAGGCGCTGCGACGCGGTATCGTGTCGCGATTCCATCCATGCAAGCCTGTCCATGCCGCTTCCGACCGATTCCGTTGCTGAGACCGCTGCGCCCGCCGCGCCTGCATTGCGCCATGCGCTGAAGCCGCGGCAATTGATGATGATGGGCCTGGGCACGGCGATCGGCGCCGGGCTGTTTCTGGGTTCCGGTGTGGGCATCCACGCGGCCGGGCCGGCGGTACTGATCTCGTATCTGATTGCCGGGGCGTTGGTCATCATCGTGATGAACGCGCTGGGCGAAATGGCCGCCGCCAAGCCGGCCAGCGGGGCATTCTCGGTGTACGCCGCCGATGCGATGGGCCCGACGGCCGGCGCCACCGTGGGCTGGCTGTGGTGGTTTCAGGTGGTGGTGGTGATTGCGGCCGAAGCGGTAGGTGCCGCCGGGCTGCTGGCCACGGTCTGGCCGGCGTTGCCGGTGCCGTTGCTGGCGTTGCTGTTCATGGCCACGTTCACTGCGATCAATCTGCTCGGCGTGCGCAACTTTGGCGAGTTCGAATTCTGGTTCGCCATTCTGAAAGTGCTGGCGATCGTGGTGTTCCTGCTGATCGGCGTGGCGTTGCTGGCGGGCTGGTTGCCCGGAGTGGCATCGCCCGGGCTGTCCAACTTCACCCAGAACGGCGGCTTTGCGCCCAAGGGCCTGGCCGGTATCGGCTCGGCGTTGCTGGTGGTGGTGTTTGCCTTCGGCGGCACCGAAATCGTGGCGGTGGCCGCCGCGGAAACCGCCGACCCCGGACGTAGCCTGGCGCGCACCATTCGCACTGTCGCCTGGCGCATCCTGGTGTTCTATATCGGGTCGATCAGCGTGATCGTGGCGGTGGTGCCGTGGACCAGCGCCGCGCTCAGCTCGCCGTTCGCGGCCGTGCTGGACGTGGCACGCATTCCCGGTGCCGCCACGGCGATCACCCTGGTGGCGGTGGTCGCGCTGCTGTCGGCGCTCAACGCTAATCTGTACGGTGCCTCGCGGATGATCTTCTCGCTGGCCCAGCGCGGCGAAGCGCCGCGGTTGCTGGCCAGGACCAGCGGCGAGCAAGTGCCGCTGGTGGCGGTGATCGCCAGCGTGTTGTTCGGCTTCGCCGCCGCAGCGCTGGAGTTGCTGTATCCGAACAAGGTGTTGCCAATGCTGCTCAACATCGTCGGCGCCACCTGTCTGCTGGTGTGGACGATCTCGCTGGTATCGCAACTGATCTTGCGCGCCCGCGCGGACCGTGCCGGCCTTGCATTGCCGTTCCGCATGCGCGGCTATCCGTTTCTGACCGTGCTGGCGCTGGTCATCCTGGGCGTGATCTTCGTGTTGTTGGCCTCTTCGGCCGATACGCGCGCGCAATTCCTCTCGATGGTCGCGCTGACCGCAGTCATCGCAGCGGTCAGCGAAGTTGCGCGGCGCCTGCGTGCGCGGATGTGAGGAATTGGAAGCGTGGCAGTGTGTTGGTGCGTTGTGTGCGCTGGCGGGCGTGTCAGCTGTAACCGGCGGCCAGCGCTCATGACGCGAGTGCAACCGGCAATTGCCCCCGTCGTTGCTGGCGACGTTGATGTGTTCAGGCGTCGGCCTGGCCACGGACCACGGCATCAGGGCAGTGCGTCCGCAATCTCGCACGCACACTAACCCAACTGTCCAGGAGCCGCCGCGGCTGCGCAGCAGTTCTGTTTGCTGCTCTTAGCCGATATCGGCGGGCTCCCCATCCCGGCATGCGGCATCGTCGCCAAAAGCCTCCAGGACCCGTCGATTCCTGGTGAGACGACGGCCGGTCCAATAACGAAAAAACCCCCGCACCGACGCGGTGCGCTGCGAAACGAGAAACGAGAAACGCGTCAGCAGTCCTGCGCTTTCCTCTCGGGCCGGGCACTCGCCCCGGGGATCTGACGGTCCAGTTCGGTTATTCTCCTTTGGACGCACATGCTCCACCCATCAGGGCGCTCGAAGAATAGCGACCGGATCTTCAACGCGGAACACGCGCTTTTATTGGCGACGTCGTCAGACGTCATTGCCGGGGTTCGCCCATGCATGCAGTTTCCTCCGACAATCTGGCCGACTTGGTTCCGCCGCTCACGCTGGAAGCAGTGCATGCGTTAGCGTGTCCGGTCGATACGCATCTGGATTCGCTGTATCTGTCGCGGCTAGGCGGCTTCGATTTCTGGAAGGGCGATTGGAAAGCACATCGGCGTTCTCCGATCCTCTGGTTGATGTCCAAGACCTCGCCGCGAGGTCGCAACCAACCGCTGATGTACCACGTGAGCGGCCCGGACTTTCTCGCGGGCGGCTATGGCGGTGCCTGTTTCAGCGCCCATGCACTCTGGGAAAACCTCATCGGCGTGCCTTTTCTCGACCCCTGGAAACACTGGGTGGAGCATCGGCGCTATGTCCAGGAGATGGTGGCGGCCAGCGGCGGGCGAATGCGGCTGGCACGCAGCGCCGCCGAGCTCCGCGCGATTCGCGCAGCGGGTCTGTGCAGCGCCATCCTGTCGTTGGAGGGGGCGCACATGCTTGGGCCACGCGGGCGCCGCACCCAGGCGCTGCGGCTGGCGCGTCTGGACAGTGCGGCCAGGGACGGCGCCGCCTATCTGACGCTCAATCATTTCAGCCATACCGACATCTCCCAGGCTGGCTATGCATCGCTCAATCCGTGGGGCGAGAAGAAGGGCGCGGGGCTGACGGCGTTTGGCCGGCAGGTGGTGGAGCGCTGCATCGATGCCGGGCTTCTGGTGGATCTTTCGCATACCTCGAGCCAGGGGATCCTTGACGCTTGCGGCATCTGCATCCGTCGCGACGTGCCGGCCTTCGTCTCGCATGGCGCATCGCGCAGCGTCACGCGTGGTGTGGAAACGCGGCCCTCACGTCACCTGGACCGGGCGCTCGACGATGCGGCGATCCGTGCCATCGTGCAGACCGGTGGCTGCATCAGCGTCATCCTGGCGCCGTACTTCTTGCAACACGCCTATCTGGCCGATGGCACGCCGGACATGGATGCCGATCTTGCCTTTGTCGTTGGGTATTACGAAGCGTTTGCCCGGCAGATTGCCGCCATGGGGATCGTCGAAGATCCATGGAAACACCTGAGTTTCGGCAGCGATTTCGATGGTGGCATTTCCAGTGTGCCGACCGGGATGCGCAGCGGGGCGGATCTGCCCAAGCTCACGCAGGCGATGCTGGATGCCGGTTGGCCCACGCAACGCATCGTGGATGTGTATAGCGGCAATTTTCTGCGGATCTGGGAGCGGGTGCGGCCATAGCGTTGCTACGGCCTGGCTCTGGGACGCTCGGCATGGCCGGTCTTGCACCGCCTGTCGACGCGCACTGCCCAGCAGAGGCGGGCGGTGTGGCGTACCGCAGTACAAGGGCGGCAATTTGTCGCAGATGCGACGCCGTGTCGCATCGGGAACGGGCGCGACCGTCCCTATCATGATCGCGTAGCGCAGCAGCGCGCGCGCGATCGACCGATGCAGTGCATTCCGGCGATCGCCCTGCGACCTGCACGCCGACGATCACTTTTTCCTGGAGGGTTCTCCATGGACGCACTGCTGTTATCGCGGATCCAGTTCGGATTCGTCATTGCGTTCCACGTGTTGTTTCCGGCATTCACCATCGGGCTTTCCAGCCTGCTGGCGTTTCTGGAATGGCGCTGGTTGCGCACGCGTCTGCCGGTTTGGCGCGAGCTGTATTTTTTCTGGCAGAAGATCTTTGCCGTGTCCTTCGGCATGGGCGTGGTCAGCGGCATCGTGATGGCCTTCCAATTTGGGGCCAACTGGCCGGAATTGAGCCGCGTGGCTGGTGGCGTGATCGGGCCACTGCTGAGCTATGAAGTGCTCACCGCGTTCTTTCTGGAAGCCAGTTTCCTGGGCGTGATGATGTTCGGCTGGGGTCGAATTTCAGAGCGCCTGCATTTCCTGGCCACCTGCATGGTGGCGCTGGGCACGCTGTTTTCCACGTTCTGGATTCTTTCGTCCAATAGCTGCTTGCAGACCCCGGCCGGCTACGAGGTCATCGGCGGCGTCGTGCATCCGGTGGACTGGTTGCAGATCATCTTCAATCCCTCGTTCCCGTACCGGCTTGCGCACATGGCGCTTGGCTCGTTCATCACCACCTGCTTCGTGGTGGGTGCAGTGGGCGCGTGGTATCTGCATCGTGGCGTACATCGCCAGGCAGGGCTGCGCATGCTGAAGCTGGCCGTGGTGTTTGCCGCGATCGCCGTACCGCTGCAGATCGTCGTCGGCGACATGCATGGCTTGAACACGCTCAAGCATCAGCCGATGAAGATCGCCGCGATGGAAGCGCACTGGCATGCCGAACAGCCGGGCCAGGGATTCCCGCTGGTGGTGTTTGCGTTACCCAACGCACAGGCTGAGCGCAACGACTATGAGGTGGCGATTCCGCGCCTGGGTAGCCTGATCCTGACCCATCGCCCGGATGGCAGCATCGCGCCACTGACGTCGGTGCCGGCAAGCGAGCGCCCGCCGGTGACGCCGGTGTTTTTCGCCTTCCGCATCATGGTGGGGATCGGCTCATTGATGCTGCTGGTGGCCTGGGTGTCTGCCTTCGCGTTATGGCGCGGCAAGCTGGTGCAATGGCGCTGGTTGCTGGCGGTCTGGCGCTGGATGTTGCCGAGCGGCTTCATCGCGCTGATTTCCGGCTGGTTCGTCACCGAAATCGGCCGGCAGCCCTATGTGGTCTACGGCTTGTTGCGCACCGCCGATGCGGTGGGCCCGCAGTCTGCGCTGATGACCGCCATCTCGCTGGCCGTGTATGTGGCCGGCTACGCGTTCGTGTTCGGCTGGGGCATCTGGTACCTGGTCAAGATCGGCAAGCAAGGCCCCACCCCACATGCCGACGCGCCGCATCTGGACCATGGCGAACACACGCCCGCACGCCCGCTGTCGGCAGCGGATGCACCGATCGACGGAGCTGCATGATGGAGATGAACAGCGTATTGCCGGTGGCGTGGTTTGCGGTGATCGGCTTCGGGGTGCTGATGTACGTGGTGCTGGACGGCTTCGTGCTCGGCATCGGCATCCTGGCGCCGTTCCGCAAGGACGAAGCGCAGCTGGATCTGATGATGAACACCGCCGCGCCGATCTGGGACGGCAACGAAACCTGGCTGGTGCTTGGCGGGGCAGGGCTGCTGGCCGCATTTCCCAAGGCATATGCGGTGATCTTGTCGGCGCTGTATCTGCCGGTGCTGTTGATGGTGATGGCCTTGGTGTTCCGCGGCGTTGCATTCGAATTCCGTTTCAAGGCGCATCGCTCGCGGCGCTTGTGGAGTAATGCGTTTGCTGCGGGTTCGATCCTGGCCACCTTCGCGCAGGGCGTGATCCTGGGGGCGCTGGTGCAGGGCCTGCCGATCGACAACGACCGCTATGTCGGCGGCATCTGGGGCTGGTTCAGCCCGTTCGCGATGCTGACGGGCGCCGCCTTGGTGTTCGGCTATGCGCTGCTCGGCAGTACCTGGCTGATTCTCAAGACAGAAGGCCACGTGCAGCAGTTGGCGCGGCAGTTGAGCCGACCGTTGACCATCAGCGTGTTGATCTTCATCGGCCTGGTCAGCGCCTGGTTGCCGTCGCTGCAGTCGCATGTGATGGAGCGCTGGTTCAGTGGCACGCACTATCTGTGGCTGATGCCGGTGCCGCTGCTGGTCGCCATCGTGGGAGGGGCGCTATGGCGTGCGAGCGAGGCCGCGCGCTCGGATGCGCTGCCATTCCTGCTGGCGATGGGCCTATTCGTGCTGGGCTTCTTGGGTCTGGTGCTGGGCATGTGGCCGTATCTGGTGCCGCCGGTCTACACCATCTGGCAGGCTGCCGCGCCGCCGTCTTCGCAACTGTTCGCGATGGTGGGACTGGTCATGCTGCTGCCGCTGATCCTGGGCTATACGGTATGGTCGTACCGCGTATTCCGCGGCAAGATCACCGCTGACACCGGGTATCACCACTGAGGCGCACCGGCCATGTCATGCCGCCATGCCGGCGCAGGGCCGGCGTGGCGCTGCACAACATCAGCGCAGGCGCTGCTTGAACATCCATTCCCACATCGCCGGGTCCGCATAGGTTGCGTCCCAGGCGTTGTGGTTGCCTTGCGGATATTCGCTGTAGCGCACATTGGCCCCGACGCCCTTGGCGGCGCGGTACAGCGCGCGGTCGTCGTGCGGCGGCACCGAATCGTCCTTGGCGCCATGGAACATCCAGATCGGCACGTGCTTGAGTTGCGTCACTGCCGCGGTGTACGGGTCCGCTTCCTTCGCCACCAGGCTCACGTACAAGGTGCGGCGCTCATCGCGCGGTGCCTTGAGTGCACCGCAGATCGGCACGATCGCCGCAAACCGTTGCGGCTGCATCAGCCCGATTTCCCAGGCGCCATAGCCGCCCATCGAAATGCCGGTGAGGTAGGTGCGCTGCGGGTCGGCAGCGAACTCGGCGCTGGCCGCATCCAGCGCCGCGATTGCCATGCGCGCATTGACGCCCATCCACTCTTCGTCATTGGGCACTTGCGGCAATACGACAAGCGCGGGGAAATCGGCAGTGTGTTCGCTCAAGTAAGGGCCCAGGCCGACTTCGGCCTGATCGCGCCCGTTATCGCCGCGCTCGCCCGAGCCATGCAGGAACAGCACGATGGGCCGCGGCTGCGGCACCTTGGACGCGGGCACGAACACTTGATAGCGGTACAGGCGCCCTTCCAGTTTCAGCGTACGGGTGACGAAGTGGCCGCGGCGTTCGTCGTGGTGGCGCTCAGCCATGCTGGAACAGCCGGCCAGCAGTAGCGCAAAGGCAATGACAACAAGACAACGACGAATCACGCAGCTCTCCCGACCGATCACATGGGTGCAGTATTACCGCATGCCGGTGCGCTGGCGTGTCGAGGCGAGGCGATTCCTGTCGAATATTCATCTGCTTGTCGTCATCGCATGCATGACACGCTCCAGGCCAGACACCGAAGGTCAGGGCAGCAGGATCAACGTGGCCAGGCCCAGGAAGCTCAAAAAGCCCATCACGTCGGTCAAGGTGGTCAGGATCACGCCACCGGCCAACGCCGGATCGAAGCCCAACCGTTTCAGCGTCACCGGCACCAGCACTCCGCCGAAGGCGGCAGTGAGCATGTTCACCGTCAATGCGGTGCCGATCACCAGCGATAGCATCGGTTGCCGGAACCAGGCCAGCACGATCAAGCCAAGCCCGATGCCCAGGCACAGCCCGTTGATCAGCGCGACGGTGAGCTCTTTCTTGAGCAAGGTCATCACGTTGGACGAGCCGATCTGGCCCAGCGCCAGGCCGCGCACCATCAGGGCCAGCACCTGGGTGCCGGCATTGCCGCCCATGCCGGCAACGATCGGCATCAGCGCCGCAAGCGCCACCAGTTTCTCGATGGTGCCCTCGAACCTGCTGACCACGCTGGACGCCAGAAACGCGGTGCACAGATTGATGCTCAGCCAGATCAGGCGGCGCCGGAATGCGCGCCGTGCCGGGCTGAACATGTCTTCGTCTTCGTCCAGACCGGCCGCGCTCATGGCCTGGTGCTCGGCCTGCTCGCGGATGATGTCGACCACGTCGTCGATGGTGATGCGGCCCAGCAGGATGTTGTTGTCGTCCACCACCGGCGCGGAGATCCAGTCGTGGTCGGAGAAGCGCCGCGCCACTTCGTCCGAACCGTCGCCGACATCGATGGCCGGTTGCTCGTCGTCGATCAGCCGGTTGACCGGCGTGCTGTCTTCGTGGGTGACCAGCGCCGCCAGCGGCACGCGGCCCAGGTATTGGTGGCGCCGGCTCACCACGTACAGATGATCGGTGTGGTCGGGCAGTTCGCCGCGCAGGCGCAGATAGCGCAGCACCACGTCCACATTGACGTCGGCGCGCACGGTGACCACGTCCGGGTTCATCAGACGCCCGGCGGTGTCTTCCGGATACGACAGCACCTGCTCGAGCCGCTCGCGGTTTTCGCGGTCCATCGACTTGAGCACTTCATCGATGACGGTGTCGGGCAGGTCTTCGACCAGGTTGGCCAGATCGTCGATGTCCAGGTCTTCGACCGCCGCCACGATCTCGTCCGGGTCCATGTCGGCCAGCAGGCTTTCGCGCACTTCGTCGCCGACATGCAGCAGCACCTCGCCATCGTCTTCCGGATCCACCAGCCCCCACACCACTTCGCGCTTGCCCGGTGGCAGCGATTCGAGCAGGTTGCCGATTTCCGCCGGCGCCAGCGTATTGACCAACCGGCGTACCGGCCCCAGGCGTCCGCTATCCAGCGCGTCGGACAGCAGGCGTAGCTGGCGCGCGGTTTTGTCGTGGCGAACGGCTTCGGCCATGCGCGGCTTCCCGGAAGAGTGGACGCGCCATCAGTAAAGGACGCGGTGCTGGGTCAGCAAGGCATTATCGCTTGCGCATGGTGACGAAACATACAGGGCCGCTGCGGCGCGCTTGCGCAGGGCGTGCGCGGTGGACGCAGCCAAGCCGCGCGAGCTGCTCAAGGTGCATGGAGCGGGATGCGATTGACGATGCAGGCGGCATCTTCGGCGCTTTTCGACAAGGAGGCGATCAACGCGGTGCGAGCGGGCGTGACTGGTGCGCGCAGCAATCGCACTGCCCAAGCGGTACATGCCGATTCGCGCCACCGTCTGGGCCTGCCTCAGGACTGCGAGCGTGTCGAACGCCGTGCTGAAGGAAACCCAGGTCTTCAAGCATCGGCCGCGCGGCCGGGCGCTGCGTGCCGCAATTACCGCAGCAGCCCCTGCGCATGGCCAGCCAGCCATTTTTCGATGCCCTTGCGATCGCGGGCGCGCAGCAATTTTTCGCCATGCACGCGCAACTCGCCCAGATGGGTGTCGCGCACCGCGCGGCGCACTTCCAGCAACGTGGCCGGATGCAGGCTGAACTCGGTGAGCCCCAATGCCAGCAGCATCGGTACGAAACGCGGATCGCCGGCGATTTCACCGCACACCGCGACCGGCTTGCCGTAGGTGCGCCCGGTGGCGATGACCTGCGCGATCAGCCGAAGGACGGCCGGATGCAGGGGCGAGTACAGCTCGCCCAATGCCTCGTTGTTGCGATCCACCGCCAGCAGGTATTGCACCAGGTCGTTGGTGCCGATGGACAGGAAATCGATATCGTCGATGAAGCAGTCCAGCGCCAATGCCGCAGCCGGCACTTCGATCATCGCACCCAGCGGGATGTGCTCGGCGATCTCGTGGCCTTCGGCGCGCAGCTGTGCGGTGAGCTTCTTCAACTGCTTGCGCAGCTGCAGGATTTCTTCGCGGCCGCTGACCATCGGCACCAGGATGCGCACCGGCCCGTAGCCGGACGCACGCAGGATCGCGCGCAATTGCGCCTGCGCCACCGCCGGCCGCGCCAGCGACAGGCGCACGCCCCGCAGACCCAGCGCCGGGTTGTCCTCATCGCTGAGTGTCAGGCCGGTGCGGTCGGCCTTGTCGGCGCCAAGATCCAGGGTGCGGATGGTGACCGGTCGGCCGCTCATGCCCAGCACGGTGTCGCGGTAGGTGTGGAACTGTTCGTCTTCGTCCGGCAGTTCGTTGCGCTGCAGGAACAGGAATTCGGTGCGGTACAAGCCCAGGCCGCTGGCCCCGAGCGCATGCGCGTTGGCCACGTCTTCCAGCGATTCGGCGTTGGCCAGCAGAGTGATATCGACGTTGTCGCGCGTACGCGTGGGCTTGGAGCGTAGCCGGCCCAGCTCGCGCTGTTCCTTGGCAAGCGCACGCAGGCGCTCGCGATAGTCGCGCAGATGTTCGGGCTTGGGGTCGACGATGACCTGGCCCGAGCCGGCATCGACAATCAGCACATCGCCATCTTCGATGCGCTGCAGCGCGTCGCTGACGCCCACCACCAACGGCAGGTGCAGGCTGCGCGCCAGGATCGCGCTGTGCGACAGCGTGCTGCCGGCGGTGGTGACGATGCCGACCACGCCTTGCGCCTGCAGCTGCGCCAGCTCGGAAGGTGCCACGTTGTCGCACACCAGGATTTCGCCGGCCACACCCTTGAGGTCGGGAGCGCGCTTGTGCAAGAACGCATGGATGCGGCCGATCACGTGATCCAGATCGTCCATGCGGCTCTTGAGATACGCATCCTCCATCCCGTCGAACACCGCCGCCAGGCGGTCGCGCTGTACGCGCAAGGCATAGTCGGCGCTGTAACGGTGGGTGCGGATCAGTTCATCCAGGCCTTGCAGCAGCTCGGGGTCATCGAGCAGCAATGCATGCAGCTCGAGAAATTCGCCGACTTCGCGCGCCAGTGCGCCGTGCAGGCGGTCGCGCAGCTGCTGCATCTCGACCCGTGCCGACGCGATGGCGGCATGCAGGCGCTGCAGCTGCGTTTCCACCTGATTGGCGGGCACGCGTTGTTCGGCCACTTCGAGGGTATGGCTCTGGCGCACGCGTGCGCGGCCAAGCGCGTTGCCGCGTGCAGCGCCATGTCCGCGCAGGCGCAGGCTCATGCGCGGCCCTGGCGCAGCGGCGCCGTGTCGGTCGCAACGGCACCGACGCCGCACATGCTCAGCTGTCCTCGTCGAAACGACGCTCGAACAGGTCCACCAGCGCCTGTAAGGCCTCGGCTTCGTCTTCGCCATCCAGCCGCACCACCACGCTGGTGCCCTGGCCTGCGGCCAGCAGCATCACGCCCATGATGCTCTTGGCATTCACCTCGCGCCCCTTGGCCGCCAGGGTGGCGTTGCTGCGATACGACGACAGCGTCTGCACCAGCTTGGCGGTGGCCCGCGCATGCAGTCCGAGTCGGTTGGAAACTATGAGTTCGCGTTCAAGCATCGTCGATGATCGCTCCGTTGCGGGTACCGGCCGCCGCAGTGGCGGGCAGTTCCTGCAATCCTTGTTCGGGGTAGTTCATCACGCGCAGCAGCATCGGCAGGCTCAGTGCGGACACCCGGCGAACCGGGGTGCCCAGCTTGGCCAGACGGTTGGCCAGATTGCTGGGGCTGGCGCCGTACAGGTCGGTCATGACCAGCACGCCGTCGCCGCTGTCGACCCGGCGCATCGCCGACGACGCCTGGGGCAGCAATGCGTCCAGGTCTGCATCGAACGGCACGTCGAATGCTTCGGTCTTCAACGGCAATTGCCGCAACAGCCCCGTCGCCACGTTCAACAACGCTGCGCCGATGCCGGGATGAGTAATGAGGAGAATGCCACAGGCCATGCCGAAACGTTAACAGGTCGGCATGACTGCGCGATAGCGTCTGCCTGCACAGATGTGTTGCGAACTGAATAGCCGTTTAGGACCGCTGCGGCGACGTGGCGGCAGCATGGGTCGCCATCGTGCGCTGCCGACGTGGCGCGATCCGTGGCTTGCGCAGCGTCAGCAGTGCGGCCTGCATGGCAAGCGGGCGCTGCCGTTTCCCTGCAGCGCGCAGGGGCATGTCGCCATGCGTGGCGGAATACCACCGACGCATTGGTGGTGACGGCGCCAACGTGTTGGTGGTGCAGCGTTGCATGGCGCATCGAACGAGAACGCCACGCGATTTTCGGGACGTCGGCGAGCCAGTCGCATCAGCGACAGCGTCGTCGGCCTGTGTAGCGTCCGCCCACGCCAGCCACCGCGCAAGCACTCCAACCTAAGAATAAGGCCAGCGAGCGTGTCGCCCTCAACGTAGGTACAGCACGCTCACCTCGCGGATGCCGCTGCAACGATTCCCGAATCCCGAATCCCAGCCCCTCAGTCCTGCTCGCGATGAAACGTTGCCACTTCCGGCCAGCCCTGTTCGCGCGCATGGCGGGCCATGCGCTCGGCCATGTAGACCGAGCGGTGTTTGCCGCCCGTGCAACCGAAGGCGATGGTCACGTAGCTGCGGGTGTCGTTTCGCAGTCGCGGCAGCCAGGTATCGAGCAGGTCCACGATCTGCGCGCTGTAGCGCTGCACGTCCGCCTCGTTGTCCAGATAGTCGCGCACGCCGGCATCGCGGCCGGTGAGTGGGCGCAGTTCCGGATCCCAATGCGGATTGGGCAGCACGCGCGCGTCGAACACGAAGTCGGCTTCGGCCGGCACGCCGCGCTTGTAGGCAAACGATTCGAACAGCAGCGACAGCCGGTCATGGGAACCAAGCGCGAACTCGGTGACCACGCGGCGGCGCAATTGATGCACGTTGAGCGTACTGGTGTCGATGACGGCATCGGCCTGCGTACGCAACGGTTCGGTCAACTGGCGCTCGCGGGTGATCGCTTCCGGCAATGCCAGGCCGAGATGGCTGAGCGGGTGGCGGCGGCGGGTATCGGCATACCGCTTGATCAACGCCTCGTCGCTGGCCTCGAAAAACAGCAATCGCGCTTCGATGCCGTATTCCTGCGCGGCCTGGCGCCACTGCGCCAGCTGGGTCAGGTCGCTGCGGCTGCGCACATCGATGCCCACCGCCAGGCGCTGGTCGCCGATCGGGTTGCCACGCAGACGGCTTTTGACGAAGTCCGGCAGCAGCTCGACCGGCAGATTGTCCGAGCAGTAGTAGTCC
Source organism: Xanthomonas euvesicatoria (assembly GCF_013112235.1). Classification (NCBI taxonomy): domain Bacteria; kingdom Pseudomonadati; phylum Pseudomonadota; class Gammaproteobacteria; order Lysobacterales; family Lysobacteraceae; genus Xanthomonas; species Xanthomonas euvesicatoria. The sequence goes on along the minus strand of NZ_JABFFS010000001.1, from coordinate 4,442,005 downwards.
AGGTCTTCGAAGGTCTTCAACGCGACCGATTTGCCCGAGCCGGACAGCCCGCTCACGATCATCAGCGTGGAGGGCGCGACACTCATGGCGTACGTCGCTCCAGCAGGTTGCTGTGGCGAGCGATGAACATCGCTGCCGGGTCGATGCCTTTGGTGCGCAGGATGTGCAGCCGGGTCGCCGCTTCGGTCAGCACGGCCAGATTGCGGCCGGGCATCACCGGCAGGGTGATCAGCGGCACGTCCAGGTCCAGCACATGGCGGCTGCCCGAATCGCCGGTCAGACGCTCGTAGCCGGACGGCGTGGGCTCGGTCATCGGCCGGGTCAGGTGCACGATCAGGCGCAGGTACTTGTTCTTCTTCACCGCGGTGTCGCCGAACATGTCGCGCACGTTCAAGACGCCCAGGCCGCGTACTTCCAGCAAATCCTGGAGCAGTTCGGGGCAGGTGCCGTCGAGCACATCGGGCGCGATCTGGGTGAACTCGGGCGCATCGTCGGCCACCAATCGGTGGCCGCGGCTGAGCAGTTCCAGCGCCAGTTCGCTCTTGCCCGAGCCGGCTTCGCCGGTGATCAGCACGCCGATCGAGTAGATCTCCATGAACACGCCATGCAGCGTGACCCGCGGCGCCAACGTGCGTGCCAGATGGTAGGAGAGATGGTTGAGCAGCTCGTGGCCGCGCTTGGACGAGATCCACAGCGGCGTATTGGATTCGTCCGCCGCCGCACGCAGATCTTCCGGGCATGACTGGTTCTTGCTGATCGCCAGCGCCAGCGGTTGCACCTGGATGATCTTTTCGATGGTTTCCCAGCGCTGCCGCGCATCCAGCGAGTCCAGCCAGGCCAGTTCCTCGGTGCCCAGGATCTGCACCTTGTTGGGATAGATCACATTGAGGTAGCCAGCCAGCGACGGGCGCCGTGCGTTGTTGCTGCCGGCCTGGATCTCGCGGTGCTCGCCCTTGGGGCCGGCGACCCAGCGCAGGGCCAGCTTGTCGCGCTGCTGGTCGAACAGTTCGCGTGCGGTGATGCTGGTATTCATGCCGCGCTCGCCTGCGCGGGCGGCACGTCGGCGAGCAGCGCCATCAGGGCATCGGCGTTGGGTGCGGCGCGCAAGTTCCGACGGAAGTCGGCATCGGAAAACCGTTCGGCCAGCTCGGACAGCAGCATCAGGTGCTGGTGGGTGTAGTGCGCCGGCACGGCCATGGCGAAGACCAGGTCCACCGGCTCGTCCCCACCGAAGGACACCGGCGTGTCCAGCCGCAGCAAGGCCCCGCGTGGCTCGGTGAGGTTGGGGCAGCGCCCATGCGGAATGGCGATGCCATGGCCGATGGCGGTACTGCCCAGGGCCTCGCGCTCGCACAGGTTGGCGTAGAGCTCGTCGGCGCCGGCCTGACGACAGGAGAGCAGGTCGGCGGCGGCATGCAGGACGGTGTCGCGATCGGCGGCCGGCGACACCACGGTGCGCACGGCCGCCATCAGATCGGTTAAGGGCATGAGGGCATCAAGCGGGAAGCGTCATGCGGGATTGTCGCGCACCTCGCGGGCGTGGTGGTTACATTTCTTCTCTTTGTGCTTGAGCACCAGGCGGTCGAGCTTGTCGACCAGCAGGTCGATGGCCGCATACATGGTGGAGCCGCTGGCATCTGCGTGCAGGGTGCGACCGGGAAGGTTGACGGTGGCGACCACGTGGTGGTCCGGCTTGCGGACGGCCAGCTGCGTTCGGACTTCGCAGTGCTGGTCGAAATGGCGCTGCAGTCGCTGCAGCTTGCTTGCCACGTACTCCCTCAGGGCGGGGGTCACTTCAAGCTGGTGGCCATACGTCTCGATACGCATCGGATACCTCCATTGGTCGGTGGGCCAATGAACCGTTCCGGTGATCCGACAAGCCCGGCGCATGCCGGCGTTGCGGTGGTTGCAACGTCAGGCGATGCGCACGCGTTCGTGGGAGGCGGAAATGTTCATGGCCTCACGATACTTCGCAACGGTGCGCCGCGCCACTGGTACGCCGGATGTTTTCAGCAGATCGGCCAGCTTGGCGTCGGAGAGCGGTTTGCGCGGGTTTTCCGCATCGATCAGGCGCCGGATCATGGCCTGGATGGCGGTGCTGGAGGCCTCGCCGCCGCTGTCGGTGTCGATGCCGGAGGCGAAGAACGAACGCAGCGCGATGGTGCCGCGCGGGGTGCGCACGTATTTGCGGGCGATCGCGCGGGAAATGGTGGATTCGTGCAGCCCGAGCTCGCCCGCGATCTCGCGCAGCGTCAACGGGCGCAAGGCCTGCGCACCGAACTCCAGGAACCCGGCCTGGTGTTCCAGCAGGCAGCGCACCACCCGCAACAGGGTCTCGCCGCGCGCCTCCAGGCTCTTGAGCAGCCAGCGCGCCTCCTGCAACTGGCCACGCAGATAGCCGGCATCGGATTCGCCGCAGCTGCGGATCAGGTTTTCGTAGCCGCGGTGGATGGTGACCTTGGGCTGCGCGCGGCCGGCCAGTGCGGCCCGCCAGACCCCGCGCTGGCGCCAGATCACGCAGTCCGGCACGACATAGGTGTCCTGCGACAGGTCGCCGATCTGTTTGCCCGGGCGCGGGTCCAGCGAACGCACCAGCTGCACCGCCTGTTCCACGTCGGCAGTGGAACGCTTGAGCTCGTGCGCCAGCCCGGCCACACCGCTGCGCGGCAGCCGTTCCAGCGGGCCGGCAACGATCTGCAGCGCCAGCTCGCGGCCGGGGGTGTCCGCATCGAGCACCCCCAGCTGCAGCGCCAGGCATTCGCCCAGCGTGCGCGCGCCCACGCCCACCGGGTCGAAGCGCTGGATCTGATGCAGGACGGTGAGCACGTCGGCCTCGTCGACCGCGGCGCCCAGCGACAGGGTCTCGAGAATGGCCGACAGCGGTTCGCGCAGGTAGCCGTCTTCGTCGAGCGCGTCGATCAGCATCGCGCCGATCTGGCGGTCGCGCGGCGACAGCGGTGATAGATGCAGCTGCCACAAGAGGTGGTCGGCCAGTGTTTCGGATTCGGCCACGCGCTCTGCCGCATCGCCGGACTCGTCGTCGTCGAAGCTGCCGCCGCTGCCCGAGCCGGTCCACTGCAGTTCGTCCTGCGACCAATCCTCGTCGCGCTCGGCAGGCGCGACTTCTTCGCGCTGGGGGTGTTCGGTGGACGCGGACGGCGAGGAGTCCACCGCGATGTCGCTGGCCGCATGCGCAGCTTCGTCGGCCCATTCCAGCAGCGGATTGGTTTCCACTGCCTCGGCGATTTCCACTTCCAGCTCGGTGGTGGACATCTGCAATAGCTTGATCGCCTGACGCAATTGCGGCGTCATGACCAACTGCTGTCCTAGCGATGTCTGGAGCCGGGCTTTCATGCGGGCACTGACTGGAAAAAGCGTTGGCGCGGCGACGCGCTCAAAGGCGGAAAGTTTCCCCCAGATACACGCGACGGACGTCGGGATTGGCTAGCAACGTGTCTGGTGCCCCCTGCGCCAGCACGCCTCCCTCGGCGAGGATATACGCGCGGTCGCAGATTCCCAAGGTTTCGCGCACGTTGTGATCAGTGATCAGCACACCGATGCCGCGCTCCTTGAGGTGGATGATGATGCGCTGGATCTCGCCGACCGAAATCGGGTCCACGCCGGCGAAGGGTTCGTCCAGCAGCATCATGCGCGGCTTGGCCGCCAGCGCGCGTGCGATCTCGCAACGGCGCCGCTCGCCGCCGGAGAGGCTGGCGCCGAGCTGATCGGCCACATGGGTGATCTGCAGTTCTTCCAGCAGCGAGACCAGTTCCTTCTCTCGGCCGGCGTTGTCCAGTTCCTCGCGCAGCTCCAGCACCAGGCGGATGTTGTCGGCCACGGTGAGCTTGCGGAAGATCGAGGGCTCCTGCGGCAGGTAGCCGACGCCCAGCTTGGCGCGTGCGTACATCGGTTCGGCAGTGAGGTCGCGGCCATCCAATTCGATACGGCCGGCATCGGCTTCGACCAGGCCCACGATCATGTAGAAGCAGGTGGTCTTGCCGGCGCCGTTGGGGCCGAGCAGGCCCACCACCTCGCCGGCCTCCAGCGTGAGGCCGAACTCCTTGACCACTTCGCGTTGCTTGTACTTCTTGCGCAGACCGGTGGCGACCAGCATTACTTCTTCCCCTGCGGCTTGGCAGCGGGCTTGGCGGCCGGTGTCTGAGCGGGCGTTGCCGCGGCAGGCGCCGGGGTCTTCGGCTGGATGATGGTGCGCACGCGGCTGCCATCGCCGCCGCTCTGCATGTTGCCGGTCTTGGTGTTGTAGACCATGCGCTGGCCGGCGTTGGTGCCCTTGGGCGAATCCACCTTGTAATTGCCGGTCAGGATGATGATCTCATCGGCGACCTTGTATTCGATGTTATCGGCCTGGCCGTGCATCATGGCGCCGTCGTCCATCTCCTGCTTGAGCGTGGCCTGCTTGCCGTTGAGCACCACGCGATCGGTCTGGCCGTTCTTCTGGAAGATATCGGCGGTGTCGGCGTGGATTTCCAGCGTGCCCTGCGTGATCACCACATTGCCGCTGAAACGGCACTTGCCGCTGTCGTCGAGCATGTTGCAATCGTTGGCATTGGAGTCGATCGCCATCGGCTGGTTGCGATCGCTGGTCTTGGCCATTGCCAACGCAGGCAGCAGCAGTGCGGCAAACGCCAGTTTAGCGGGCAGCATTCGGTTCATAGCGGGTCTTGACCTGAGAGAGGAGCTTGTACTGGCGTGATTTGAGGTCGGCTTCGAAGCCGACGCCGCTCTGCATGATACCCGGGCGGGTCATGGTCACTGGCGCGTCGGTCTTGGCAATATTCTGTTGCGGGAACACGTCCAGGCTTTGGGTGCGGAACGTGGTGGGCGGCGTGGCGCCGCCGGTCGGGCTGTCGCCCTCGACATCGCCGCGCAGGCGCAGCTGGGTGCCGTCCGGATTGACCCAGCCGGTCTTGGCGCGCAGGGTCCACGGCAGATTGGCGTTGTCGGGCATCAGGAACACCGGCGTGGTGATGTCAGCGGTCTGGTCGGCCCGGTTGCGATGCATCTCCGGCGCGCGCAGCGTCATCGACTCCTTGCCGCTCTGCTTGTCCAGGGCAATCAGCTCGAAGTCGCGCAGGATGTAGTCGGCGCCGGACTCCTGCACGGCCGCGGCGGCTGGACGCGCGCGCTGCTTCCAGGCCGACCAGCCGGAAATCACGGCGGCGACGAACAGCACCACGCCCAGGGTGGTGCGCCAGTTCCAATTCATGCCGAGAACCCTTCGATGATGCGTTCGACCTGGCCTTGTGCGGCCAGCACCACATCGCAGACTTCGCGCGCGGCGCCTTCGCCGCCACGGGCGCGGGTCTGCCACTGCACGCGCTCGGCAATCCATGGATGCGCGTTGGCCGGCGCCACCGGCAGGCCGACCGCGAGCAGGGCGGGCAGGTCGGGGAGGTCATCGCCCATGAACAGCACCTGGTCCAGCGAGAGGCCGTGCTCCTGGCACAGCGCCAGCACTGCCAGGCGCTTGTTCTTCACCCCGATCTGCACATGCAGGCCCAGATCCTGGCCGCGCTTTTCCGCCGACAGGCTGGCGCGCGCGGTGATCAGTGCAACCTGGATGCCGGCGTGGTCGAGCTGCTTGAGACCCTGGCCGTCGAGCACGTTGAAGGCCTTGCTCTCGTTGCCGGCATGGTCGTAGTACAGGCGACCGTCGGTCAGGGTGCCGTCGACGTCGAAACAGGCCAGGCGGACGCGCGCGGCGCGCTCGATCAGCTCGGCGGGAAGGTGCTGCAAAGGGGAATAGGGCATCGGCACGAATCGGTGAGAACGGGGTCCGGCGGTTGAAAACTGAACCTGTTAAACCACCTTGGCGCGCAACAGGTCGTGAATGTTCAATGCGCCCACCGCGCGGTGCTGCGCATCGACCACGATCAGGCCGTTGATCTTGTAGTCCTCCATCAGCCGCGCGGCCTCGGCGGCCAGCTGGTCGGCGCCGATGGTGCGCGGGTTGCGCGTCATCACCTGCGCGATGCCGGCGCTGCGCACGTCGATGTCGCTGTCCAGCGCGCGGCGCAGGTCGCCGTCGGTGAACAGGCCGATCAGACGGTCGTCGGCGTCCACCACGGCAGTCATGCCCAGCCGCTTGCGGCTCATTTCCATCAACGCCTCGCTCAGGCTGGCGTCTTCGCGCACACGCGGCAGGTCCTCGCCGGCGTGCATCACATCGGTAATGTGCAGCAGCAGGCGCCGTCCCAGGCTGCCGGCAGGATGCGAGCGCGCGAAGTCGTCGGCGGTGAAGCCGCGCGCATCCAGCAGCGCGACTGCCAGCGCATCGCCCATCGCCAACGAGGCGGTGGTGCTGGAGGTGGGGGCCAGATGCAGCGGGCAGGCTTCGGCCGACACGCTGACGTCCAGGTGCACGTCGGCGGCCTGGGCCAGGGTGGAACCGGTGCGGCCGGTCATGGCGATGATCGGGTTGCCCTGGCGCTTGAGCACCGGCAGCAGCATGCGCACCTCGTCCGATTCCCCGGAGTACGACAGCGCCAGCACGATGTCGGCCTCGGTGATCATGCCCAGGTCGCCGTGTCCGGCTTCGCCCGGGTGCACGAAGAATGCCGGCGTGCCGGTCGAGGCGAGGGTGGCGGCGATCTTGCGCGCCACATGGCCGGACTTGCCCATGCCGGTGGCGACCACCCGTCCGCGCGAGGCCAGCACCAGCCGGCAGGCCGCGGCGAACTCGCTGCCGATGCGTGCGCCCACGCTGGCCAGCGCCTCGCGCTCGATCTGCAGCACGCGCTGGCCGCTGGCGACCAGGCTGGCGTCGCTGACGGTGGCGGAGGGCAGGGGCGAGACAGCCATGCAGGACTCGGGTGAAGAGTAGAATGTGCGCTCATTTTATGAGGAAACGCCCCTTGGACGCCGAAACCATCCGTAAACTCATCGAATCCGGCTTGCCCGAAGCCCGCGTCGACGTGCACGGCGACGACGGCGTGCACTTCGAGGCCACCGTGGTCAGCCCTGCATTTGTCGGCAAGCCACCACTGGCGCGGCACCGCATGGTCTATGCGACCCTGGGCGAGCTGATGGGCGGAGCGATCCACGCGCTGCAGCTGAAGACGCTGACGCCCGAAGAAGGCTGAACGCAGCTGCCGAGCGGGCTGGGCCGGAGCGGTGCGCAGCACGGGGTCGGGAAGCAGGATGCACCTGCATCGCCTCGGCTGGCGTCGTCCACGCCCACGCAATGATTGCGTCCAGCGCGTCCCGGTCCCCATCCGGCGCGGCTCGATCCCCCGGTTCCACCGCGCGCCGCGTGCACCACGATCGATACGCGCCTTATTTCATTCCCGACATCCCTTCTACTTTCGGATTTCTCAGATTCCCATGGCAAAAATCGTAGTGACCGGCGGCCAAGCGCTGCATGGCGAAGTCAATATTTCCGGCGCCAAGAACGCAGTGCTGCCGATCCTGTGCGCCACCCTGCTGGCCGACGCGCCGGTGGAAATCAGCAATGTGCCGCACCTGCACGACGTGATCACCACGGTGAAGCTGCTCAGCGAGCTGGGCGCGGAGGTCACCATCGACGAAGGCACGCTGGCCAAGGGCCGTTCGATCCTGGTCGACCCGCGCTCGGTCACCCATCAGGTTGCGCCGTATGAGCTGGTCAAGACCATGCGTGCCTCGATCCTGGTGTTGGGCCCACTGCTGGCGCGCTACGGCACTGCCGAAGTGTCGCTGCCCGGCGGTTGCGCGATCGGTTCGCGCCCGGTGGACCAGCACATCAAGGGCCTGCAGGCACTGGGTGCCGACATCAGCGTGGAAAATGGCTACATCAAGGCCACCAGCCACGGGCGCCTGAAGGGCGCGCGCTATGTGTTCGATATGGTCAGCGTCACCGGCACCGAGAACGTGCTGATGGCCGCGGTGCTCGCCGAAGGCACCACGGTGCTGGAAAACGCGGCGATGGAGCCGGAAGTCACCGACCTGGCCGACTGTCTGATCGCACTCGGTGCGCAGATTGAAGGCGCCGGCACGCCGCGCCTCGTGGTGCAGGGCGTCGAGCGGCTGGGCGGCGGGCACCATGCGGTGCTGCCGGACCGCATCGAAACCGGCACCTTCCTGGTCGCCGCGGCGATGACCGGCGGCAGCGTCACCGTCCGCCGCGCGCGCCCGGAAACGCTGGATGCAGTGCTGGACAAGCTGACCGAGGCCGGCGCCACCATCACCACCACCGCCGACAGCATCACGCTGGACATGCAGGGCAAGCGTCCGCGCGCAGTCAGCCTGACCACCGCGCCGTACCCTGCGTTTCCCACCGACATGCAGGCGCAATTCATGGCGCTCAACTGCGTGGCCGACGGGGTGGGCGTGATCAACGAAACCATCTTCGAAAACCGCTTCATGCACGTCAACGAGCTGCTGCGCCTGGGCGCGGATATCCAGGTCGAAGGCCACACCGCCATCGTGCGCGGTGCCGAACGCCTGAGCGGCGCGCCAGTGATGGCGACCGACCTGCGCGCATCGGCATCCTTGATCCTGGCAGGCCTGGTCGCCGATGGCGACACCACCATCGATCGCATCTACCACCTGGACCGTGGCTACGAAAACATCGAGGAGAAGCTGGGGGCGCTGGGCGCGACCATCCAGCGCACCGCATGATCCTGCACGGCCGTTTCACCACCCGGCGCAAGATCCTGCTCGGCGTGATCGTGCTGATCCTGGCGTGGCTGGCCTATGCCTGGAGCGTGGGCATGGCCATCACCCAGGGCATGGAGTTCAAGGACATGGACTGGAACAACGACGGCACTGCCAGCCGCGAAGAGATCGCACAATCGTTCTATGCAGTGGCGGTGAAGAAGACCGTTGAAGGCAAGCGCCATTGCGACCTGTTCTACTGGCGTAGCACCGGCGAGCAGATCCGCGTGGACTGCCGCACGGTGTTCTCCAGCGGCGATGACAAGGCCGCGGCCAAGCCCTGAGAGGTCGCAGCTCGGCCTGGCTCCGATCGGTGCATGAAGAGCGGCTGAGCTGAGGCTTGGCTGCAGGGTCCTCGCCTGCCCACCATCGCGGGACACGCCGCAAGTACGTCCGTGTAGGCTCTTATGCGGCATCCATGCCGCATAAGGTCCCGCGACGGTAGGCGGGCAAGGACCAGTCACGATGGTCGGGGTGCGCAGTCTCAACCAAACAACACTCAGCGCGCTGGCGTGGCGTCTTGGTTCTTCAATCGAGGCGCACGCAAGAGGTTTGAGGAGGTGTCCTCACCGTGCCTTCAACCGGCCGTTGCTGCTCTCGCTTTCAACAGAGCAGCCCGCGAACTGCCTGGTGCGGTGTCCTCGCCGCTTGCGGGACGTGTGGCGGCATGGATGCCGCCACCGAGCCTCCACGGACGGATTCACGGCGTGTCCCGCGAGCGGTGAGGGCATCGCGCACTCGGTTCACCACGCTTCAGAATGGCTATTGGCGGGTTGCCCGCTCAATAGTGCCTCCCAGCAGCGCACCGCAGCGCATTCCTGGGCACGCTCGATCAGGCACAAACGCTCAGCGCAGCGACTTGATGGTCAGATCCAGCGCGTCCTGGCCTTTTTCCTTCTGCAGCAGGCGAGCCGGTACCGGCAGATCTTTGACCACCCACGCAATCAATTCCTTGTCGCCGTCCACGCGCGAGACCTTGGTGGCCTGCTCCTGCTTGCCGTTGACGGTGATGGTTTCCTTGCCGACCACCTTATAGCTCATCGGCTTGATGCGGCCTTCGTCCACCATGCGGTAGTTCAGTGGTTTGCCGGCGGCCAGATCGCGCGTGATGGCCAGGTTGATCAACAGCGCGTCCATGTCGCCGGGCTGCAGTTTCACCGGCCCGCGGCGGTCCGGCTTGATGTCGCCGCCCCAGGTCGCCTGACTGGTCTTCCAGTCGTAGTTGGCGGTGACATTACGGCGCTTGACCATCATCGATGAGGTGTCGTTGCTGCTGACCGGGCGCAGTTGGCCATTTGCTTCTTCGAACACCGTGCTCTGGGTCAGGTTGGCCAGCTGGTTCTGGATGGTCAGCGTATAGCGCCACTGGTTGGCGCCGGCAGCGGCCAGGGTCATGGTGCCATTGGCTTGCATGCCCATATAGTTGGCCGAGTAGTCGGCCTGGAATGGCTGCATGGCCAAGGCAGGCAGACTGGCCAAGGCCAATGCGGCGGCGGCAACGATGGCGCTGGGACGGGGGAGGGTTTTCATCGATCAGGCTCCTTGGTATTCGACCAGGCGTAGATCGACCTGATCCTCACCTTTGTCACGTTGGAGGATGCGCACCGGGGTGGGGACCCCGTTGGCGATCCAGAGGATGGTTTCGTTGTCGCCACCGTTGACGCGGTACACGCGCAACGCGTCGTAGCTCAGATCGCCCACCTGCACCACCTCGGTGGCGTCGGCTGCGCGGTAGTCGTATTTGCGCACCTTGCCTACGTCGACATAGCGATAGCTGAGGTTGCGCCCGGGTTGCGCGTCGCGCATCAGCGACAGGTTCAGCGACAACGCGCTTTGGTCGCCGTGCTGCAAGGGGATCGGCTGCTGGCGATCTTCCTTCAGATCACCGTTCCACTGCGCTGTGCCGGCCTGCCAGTTGTAGACGCCGGTGACCTTCTTGCCGAAGAACACTGCCTTGCGCACCGTGCTCTGGCTTAGCGGCACATATGTGTCGCCGTCCACGCGGAACACCGTGCTCTGCTCCAGGTTCAGGCCCAGGATGCTGGCGAAGCCCTTGCGGCCACGCACCGACATGTCGATGCGCCACTGGCTACCCTCGCCGTGGCTGACCTGCATGGTGGCATCGCCTGCTTCCTTGCCACGGTAGAACGCCTGGTAGGTCGCCACGAACGGTTCCAGTGGCGGCGGTGTCCAGGTGCTGGCGGGCAGGGCTGCGGGCGGTGTCGGCGCGGCGCCTGGAGTTGTGACCGGAACGGGCGCCGCTGGCACAGGCGCGGCGGGCGCCTGCTGCGCACGGCCGGGGCCGGCCTCGGTCAGCAAGGCGACAGTTAACAGCGCGGCGGCGATCGGGATGACGTTCATGCGCTGGTGGCGGGCACGGAGGCCGCAAGGATGTCCGAGACGGGATGAGGGGGATGTCTTCCGCATTCAGGCGAGTGCGGTGTTTGCGGACTCTAGTCGCAGTGGCGTAAACAGGCACTGACCGTCGATAAGCACGGTGTCGCCGTGCACCGCGACGCGGCCACTGGCAAGCAGCTCCAGCGTGGCCAGGAGCAGCGGGTGCTCGCGCGCCAGCACCCGCGTGGCCAGTTGTTCGGCACTGTCGCCGGGCAGGACCGGCACGCGTGCCTGCGCGATCACCGCGCCGGCATCCAGCTCCGGCACCACCAGATGCACGCTGGCACCATGCTCTGCATCGCCGGCTTCCAGCGCGCGCGCGTGCGTGTGCAGGCCGCGGTATTTGGGTAGCAGCGAGGGGTGGATGTTGAGCATGCGCCCGGCGAAACGGCGCACCAACGGCTCACCCAGGATGCGCATATAGCCGGCGCAGATCACCCAGTCCGGCTGCGTGGCGGCGATGGCATCGCCCAGCGCGGCATCGAAGGCGGCGCGGTCGGCGAAATCGCGCGGGCTGGCGCTCCAGCGACGCGCCGGCTCGACTTTCTGCAAGGCCGGCGCCTGCGGGCGATCGGAAAATACGCCGACCACCTCGGCATGCAGGCGTCCGGTGGCGATCGCATCCAGGATGGCCTGCAGGTTGCTGCCGCGGCCGGAGGCCAGCACGGCCAGGCGCAATGGGGCCTCAGGTGCGGGCATTGGAGAGTAGGCTCACAAACGTTTCAAACCGCAGCGTTGTCGGCACCGAACAGAGCCTTCACCTGCGGACGCAGCAGCACCACCAGCGTAAACACACCGACGACGGTGCCGAACGGCATGAACGAGCAGGAGATGCCGGCCACGATCAGGCACAACAGATGCCGCCTGCGCTGGGCGATGCAACGGCCGGTATAGGCGATGAACCCTGCTAGCGTCAGGCCGCAGCAGATGAACGCTGCCGCGAACACCACGAAAAACCAGCCGAACCAGCGCGGGTCCATTGGCGGCGCGTCCGGGCTGGTGCTCTCCATGGGCAGATGGCCAGTCACGATGGCAAGGCCCATGAACAGATGGATCAACGGAAACAACGAAAACAACCCGGTGATGCCGGCCAGCACGTAGTGGAAGATCGACAGCAGCTTGAGCTGCTGCAGATCTTCAGCGCTGGCAGTGACAGCAATAGGGGCGGCGATCGGGGACGCGTCCATGCAGGTCTTCTCTCAGCCGATCCGCACGCGCTCGTCGCCATGCGCCGGCACCACCTGGCCGATGCGCCAGTGCGCCAGCGACTGCGCATCCAGCGCCTGCTCCAGCGTGGCGGCCTGCTCGGGCGAGGCGATCAGCACGAAGCCGATGCCGCAGTTGAAGGTGCGCCACATTTCGGCATCGGCCACCGCGCCTTCGCGCTGCAGCCAGGCAAAGACCGGCGGCAGCGTCCAGGCGGTGGCGTCGATGTCCAGACCCAGCCCGTCCGGAACGACGCGGATGATGTTCTCGGTCAACCCGCCGCCGGTAATATGCGCCATGGCGTGGATCGCCTCGCCATGCGCCTTGAGCAGGGCCAGCACCGGCTTGACGTATAGCGCGGTCGGCGCCATCAGCGCATCGATCAGCTTGGTGCCATCGTCCAGCACGTGTTCGGCCGGCGCACCGGCGCGCTCGTAGATCTTGCGGATCAGCGAATAGCCGTTGGAATGCGGGCCGGAGGAGGCGATGCCGATCAGCACGTCGCCGTCGCGCACCTGCGCGCCATCCAGTAGCTGCGATTTTTCCACCGCGCCCACGGTGAAACCGGCCAGGTCGTATTCGCCCGGCGGGTACATGTCGGGCATTTCGGCAGTTTCGCCGCCGATCAGCGCGCAACCGGAGAGCTCGCAGCCACGCGCGATGCCGCCCACCACCGCCGCGGCGGTGTCCACATCCAGCTTGCCGGTGGCGAAGTAATCCAGGAAGAACAGCGGCTCGGCGCCCTGCACCAGCACGTCGTTGACGCACATGCCGACCAGGTCGATGCCGATGGTGTCGTGTCGTCCCAATTGCTGAGCCAGCTTGAGCTTGGTGCCCACGCCGTCGGTGCCAGAGACCAGCACCGGCTCCTTGTACTTGCCGGACAGGTCGAACAGCGCGCCGAAGCCACCCAGGCCGCCCATGACCTCGGGCCGGAAGCTGCGCTTGACCAGCGGCTTGATGCGTTCGACCAATGCATTGCCGGCATCGATGTCGACCCCCGCGTCGCGGTAGGTCATGGGCGAGGGGCTGGAAGGCGTCTGGCTGGTCACGGGCGGGGGTGGCTCGGCGGTAAAGGCGGCGATTTTAGCAGCCACGTTGGCGCTAGCGCCCCATTCGGGCAACAATTCACCCGGATACGCTTATGTCATGGAACCGTCGATGCGCCGCAGTCTCGCTTTCTTTCTCGCCCTCGTGGTCGCCATGCCCGTCGCTCCGGCCTTTGCGCAAGCAGATCTGCGCACCGAAGGCGACGTTGCCAAGGCGCAAAGTGCCTACGACGCCGAAGTGCCGGTCAATAGCCAGAGCGAATCCGATCGCCCCGGCGCACTGGCACGTGCGCTCGGCGCCGTGCTGGGCAAGGTCTCCGGCGACCGTGCCGTGATGAGCCGCCCCGGCGTTCCGCAGGCGCTGCGCAATGCGCCCAACTACGTCGAACACTACGACTACCGGCAGGATCAGGGTACCTCGCGCACCGGCGCGCCGACCTTCCGCACCACCCTGGTGGCGCGCTTCCGGCAATCGGACGTGGATGGCTTGATCGCTGCGCTGGGCCTGCCGGTGTGGCCGTTGCCGCGTCCCAAGCCGGTGCTGTGGCTGGCCATCGACGACGGCAGCGGCCCGCGTCTGGTCGGGGTGGCCCAGGCCAATGCGGCTCGTAGCGTGCTGGACCGTGCCATCGAGCGCGGCTACCGCCTCGGTCTGCCGAGCGGCGCAGCCGCCGAGCAGGCGCTGGCCGGCGCGATCTGGCGCAAGGACACCGCTGCGGTGTCGCGCGCCTCGGCCAAGTACAGCCCACCGATGCAGTTGATCGGCAAGCTCTACCGCAACGCCGCCGGCTGGACTGCCGATTGGGTCTTCGTGGACAACGGCAATGTGCTGTCCAGCTGGACCAGCAGCGACGGCGATGCACGCCGCGCCATGGCGGCCGGCGCCGACGGCGCCGCCGATGCGTTGGTCAAGCGCTACGCCAAGCGGGTGGATTCGGGCGTGCCCGGTGTCTACCGCGTGGTGATCACCGGCATCAGCAGCGCCGACGACTACCTGCGCGTGTCGGCCGCGCTGCAGGGCGTCTCGGTGGTACGCAGCATCCGCCCGGTCAGCGCCAATGGCGACCGGATGGAACTGGACCTGGAATTGCTCACGGGTATTTCCGGCCTCAACCGTATGCTCGGCGACAACAGCCCGCTGGTCTCGGTCTCGGTACCGACCGAAGGCCCGATCATTCTCGAAAACGAGCACGCCGAGTACCGCCTGAAATGACTTTGACTCCCGAAGCCGAAATTGCCCTGTTCCTGCGTCGCCTCAAGTGGGCGGCGGTGATTGTCGGTGTGTTGTGGGTGGTCTCGCTGCTGGCGCCGATCCTGACCCCGTTCGTGCTGGCGCTGTTGCTGGCCTGGCTGGGCGACCCGCTGGTGGATCGCATCGAACGTGCCGGACGCTCGCGGAATGTCGCAGTGATGCTGGTCTTCGTGCTGGCGACATTGCTGTTCGTGCTGGCGCTGATGATCCTGGTGCCGATGATCGAGCGCCAGATCATGACCTTGATCGATGCGCTGCCGCAGATGCGCAACTGGGCGATCGGCACCGCCATTCCGTGGCTGGAGGCCAAGACCGGCATGCAGCTGATGGCCTGGCTGGATCCGGAGCGCTTGATCGACTGGATCCGCAGCCACTGGGAACAGGCCGGTGGCGCCGCCAAGACGCTTTTCGGCTACGTGTCGCGCTCGGGCTTTGCGATGGTGACCTGGGTGATCAACCTGGCGCTGCTGCCGATCCTGGCGTTCTACTTCCTGCGCGACTGGGATCGCCTGGTCGAACGCGTGGCTGCCGTCATCCCGCGCGCCTACATTGGTACCGTGAGTCGCCTGGCACAGGAATCCAACGACGTGCTCGGTGGCTTCATCCGTGGCCAGTTCCTGGTGATGCTGGCGCTGGGTGCGATCTACGCCACCGGTATGTCCATCATCGGGCTCAACCTGGGCCTGTTGATCGGCATCATCGCAGGCTTGATCAGCTTCATCCCGTACCTGGGCGCGACCACAGGCATCGTGCTGGCGCTACTGGCAGCCATCGTGCAGGCGCAAGGGCTGGATCTGAAATTGCTGGTTGGCGTGGGTGTCGTGTTCACGGTGGGCCAGCTGCTGGAAAGCTATGTGCTCACGCCGCGTATCGTCGGCGACAAGATCGGCCTGCACCCGGTGGCGGTGATCTTCGCGGTGATGGCCGGCGGCCAGTTGTTCGGCTTCCTCGGCATGTTGCTGGCATTGCCGGTCGCGGCAGTGGCCAACGTGCTGTTGCGCTATGCGCATGAGCAGTACACGCGCAGCGATCTGTATGCGGGCGAGCGCGCCGGCATCGTGCTGCAGTCCACGCCCGAGCGCAGCGTGATCATCGACCCCAGCAAGGACCCGGACCGGTCGTGAGTGTTCCGCAGTTGCCGCTGGCGTTGCGCGCGCCACCCGATCAGCGTTTCGACAGTTACATCGCCGCGCCCGACGGCCTGCTTGCGCAGTTGCAGGCGCTGGCTGCGGGGCATGTGAGCGATTGGTTGTATCTCTCCGGCCCCGCCGGCACCGGCAAGACGCATCTGGCGCTGTCGCTGTGCGCCGCCGCCGAGCAGGCCGGGCGCACTCCCGCGTATCTGCCGCTGCAGGCGGCCGCCGGCCGCTTGCGCGATGCGCTCGAAGCGCTGGAAGGCCGCGGCCTGGTCGCTCTGGATGGCGTGGAAAGCATCGCCGGCCGACGCGACGACGAAGTGGCGTTGTTCGATTTCCACAATCGCGCGCGCGCGGCCGGCATCACGCTGTTGTACACCGCGCGACAGATGCCCGATGGGCTGGCGTTGGTGTTGCCGGACCTGCGTTCGCGGCTGTCGCAATGCATTCGGATCGGGTTGCCCGTGCTCGACGATGCGGCACGCGGGGCAGTACTGCGCGACCGCGCGCAGCGTCGCGGCCTGGCGCTGGACGAAGCGGCGATCGACTGGCTGCTGACCCACAGCGAGCGCGAACTGGCGGGGCTGGTGGCCTTGCTGGATCGTCTGGATCGCGAATCGTTGGCCGCAAAACGCCGCATCACCGTGCCATTTCTGCGGCGTGTGGTAGCGGGGATGCCGGGACCCGGATAACGCAGAAGCGAAGCGGGTCGCGGTGCAGTTGTGCCGTGTGTTGGATACGCTGCGGTGGATCGGCGGCAGGTAATGCCCACGCCCTGGCGCGTCAGCTTTTCTCGGGTCCCGCCAGTTCCCCCTGCAGCGCGGCCAGCCGCTGCGGCGTGCCGACATCGGTCCAGCGTCCGGGGTGGTGGATGCCATCGATCAGGCCCTCCGCCATCTTTGCGCGCAGGATCGGCGCCAGCGCAAAGCGCGGCGCAGTACCAGTCTGTTCCGGCAACTGGCCAATGACCGATTGCCAATCGCGCAGCAGCGCTGGTCGATACATGCCAATGCCGGAATAGGTGAGCGTCGCGGGCAGATCTGCGCGCACCTTGCCATCCGCATCCAGCGCGAAGTCGGCGCGCGCTGCGTAGCTGGGGCGGTCGACCAGTACCAGCTGTGCAAGTCCTGCGGGTGCCTGCGGCAGACGGGAAAAATCGAAGTCCGTCCAGATGTCGCCGTTGATCAGCAAAAAGGGCGCATCGCCTAACAGCGGCAGCGCATGCAACATGCCGCCGCCGGTTTCCAGCGGCGTGGTCCCTTCGTAGGAATAGGTCAGCCGTAGACCGTACGCGCTGCCATCTCCCAACAGCTGCGGAAACTGCTCGGCCAGCCACGAGGTATTGATCACCGCCTCGTTCACGCCCAGCGCCGCCAACTTGCGCAGATGCCACACGATCAACGGCGCACCACCGACGGACAGCAGTGGCTTGGGCGTGTGCTCTGTCAGCGGGCGCATGCGCTCGCCGAATCCTGCCGCAAAGATCAGCGCCTTCATGCCGTGGCCTGCTGGGCACGCGCAGCCAGCGCGGGCTTGATCACCTCGTCAAGCAGGCCGATTAACGGCGCAAGCTCGGCGTAGCGCGGCAGTACTTCGTCCAGCTACGCCATGAAACGCGGCACATTGTCCAGATACCAATGCTTGCCATCGCGATGACTCAGGCGCGAGAAAATCCCCAGGTTTTTCAGGTGGCGCTGCACGCCCATCCAGTCCGCATCGCGCAGGAACTGCGCCGACGGCGGCACCGGTAATCCAGCCGCTGCGGCACGTGCGTGATAGTGCTGCAGCCAGCTGTCTACGCGAGCGATCGGCCAGCTCACCGAAGTGTCCTTGAACAGGCTGATCGGGTCGTAGGCAATCGGGCCGATCACGCAATCCTGGAAGTCCAGCACCGCCGGGCCATCGGGCACCGGCATCAGATTGCGCGGCATGAAATCGCGGTGGGTGAACACGCGCGGCTGGGCCAGCGCGTTGTCCATCAGACGGCGCTGCACCAATTGCAACTGCTCGGCATGGGCGCAGTCCAGCTGCACGCCCAGGTGGCGGCCTAAAAACCACTCTTCGAACAAGCCGGCATCGCGTTGGAGCAGCGCCTCGCCAAACACGCCACTATCGGCAGGTGGGGGAATTCTTTGCAGCAGCAGCAGCTGGGCAATCGCGCCATCCAGCAAGTCGTCGGCGTTGGCGTCGGTGAGCACCTGTGCCAGCGTCGGAACGCCCAGATCCTCTAGCAGTAAAAAGCCCGTTTCCAGATCCTGCGCAAGCACCTGAGGCACGCGTACCCCATGGGCGCCCAGAAGTGCATGCATGCGCAGCCAGGGCGCCACGTTTTCCAGCTGTGGCGGCGCATCCATCAAGATGCGATCCACGCCACGCCCGCGCGTGCGCCAGTAGCTGCGAAACCCCGCATCGACCGATGCGCGCTGCAGCGAGGCGTGTGGATCGTCGAGCGCTTGTTGTGCCCAATGCAGGCGAAGCGCATCGCGCGCAGGATCCGGATGAAGTGACGTCATGAAGAGAGAAGGCGTAGTGGAGTGATGGATAGACGCAGCAGAAACGCGTTGAAACGCTCAGCGCTTGCTGCCACTGAACAACCGCAACAACGCCAGGATGGCAATCGCGCCGAGCAGCGCGCCAAGGAAACCGGCCGGCTCGCCCGCGCGGTACCACCCCATGTAGCGGCCAAACCAGCTGGCGACCACGGCACCGGCAATGCCCAGCACGATCGTCAGCAGGCAGCCCAGACGTTGGGTACCCGGCGTAATGAAACGCGCCAGCAGCCCAACCACAAAACCGACCAGCAGAATGTAGAGCCAGCTGTCGCTACCAAACAGATGATTCATCGCAGCACCGAAGGTGGACGGGATCGGCAGACTAGCATTTCGGATGTCGCTGCCTCACGCAGCGAGCATTGGAGCGCGCGGGCCGATGCACTGCCTTCAGCATGACATGGTCATCGGCTCCTGCTACCAAGCGCTCATGGTTCGGGCAGTGACTCCCGGGAAGTTGTCTTCCTTCAGAAAGAAGCCGTCTTTCGATAAACAAACCCCTGCGGGAACCCTTGCCGACTTGGGTGTGCAAAGAACGCCAGTTCTGCGCTGGGCAATGCGCGCCAGGCACGTCCCGAAGAAGAGCAACCGATCTCCCCTCTGCCAGCGGCAGAGGGAATCGGGTAAGGATGCGGTCCAGGCAGTACGTGGAGCCCGGCGGCCAGGTTGCGCCAGCAAGCCTGAGCGCCAAAGCGGGTCAGCCCGACGACCACGGCGCACCCGCTCATCCCCACTTAAAGCGCAGCCCCACCTTTCATGAAATCGATGCGCGCCAACCGCACGCATCGATGAAGCCACAACTCAACAGCAACCATGCCCACCATGACGGGTGCCGCTATCGGCCGCCACCGGCGAGCCGCTGGTTTCGCCGCGCAGGCAGGCGGCGTGATGGTCGGCAATCACCTGCGAGACGCAGGCAGTCACGCGCTTGCCCATCGGGATGTGCAGGAACTCGTTGGGGCCATGCGCATTGGAATGCGGGCCGAGCACGCCGGTGATCATGAACTGCGCGCCGGGAAACTTCTCGCCAAGCATGCCCATGAACGGGATCGAGCCGCCTTCGCCCATGTACATCGCCGGCTTGTCGAAAAAAGCCTGGCTGGCGTCGTCGATCGCCTTCTCCAGCCATGGTGCCATCGCCGGTGCATTCCAGCCGGACGAGGCCTTTTCCAGCTCGAGCGTCACCTGCGCGCCATTGGGCGGGTCGCGCAGTAGTGCGGCCTTGAGCAACTCGCCGCAGGCCTTGCCGTCAGCCGTTGGCGGCAGTCGCAGCGACAGTTTCACCGCGGTCTGCGGACGCAGCACGTTGCCGGCCGACGCCAGCGGCGGCATGCCATCCACACCGGTAATCGACAGGGCCGGGCGCCAGGTGCGGTTCAACACCAATTCGGTGAGGTCCTCGTGCATCGGCACCAAGCCATCGACCATCGGGAACTTGTCGAAAATCGCGGTATCCAATGTGGCAGCGGCGGCCTTCGCTTGGGTCAGCCGCTCGGCGGGCACCTCCACATGCAGGCCATCGAGCAGGATGCGGCCGGTGGTTTCGTCTTCGATGCGGGACAGAAGCTGGCGCAGCAGGCGGAAGCTGGACGGCACCACGCCCGACGCATCGCCCGAGTGCACGCCTTCTTCCAGCACCTTGACCATCAGGTTGCCGCCGGTCAGCCCGCGCAACGAAGTCGTGCACCACAGCTGTTCGTAATTGCCGCAGCCCGAGTCCAGGCACACCACCAGCGACGGCTTGCCGATGCGCTCGGCCAGATGGTCCACATAGGCCGGCAGATCGTAGCTGCCCGATTCCTCGCAGGCCTCGATCAACACCACGCAGCGCGCATGCGGCAGGCCCTGGTTGCGCAGTGCCAGAATCGCGGCCAGCGACCCGAAGATGGCATAGCCGTCGTCGGCGCCACCACGCCCGTACAACTTGTCGTCGCGCAACACCGGCTCCCAGGGGCCCAGGTCCGGGTCCCAGCCGGTCATCTCCGGCTGCTTATCCAGATGACCGTACAGCAGCACGGTGTCCTCGCCCGATTCGGGGCCGGTGGCCGGAATCTCGATGAAGATCAATGGTGTGCGGCCTTCCAGGCGCACCACCTCGACTTGCATGCCGTCGATGGCCTGCGCACGCGCCCAGGTCTCCATCAACACGACCGCCTGCTCCATGTAGCCGTGGGCCACCCAATCGGCATCGAACATCGGCGACTTGTTGGGAATACGGATGTAATCGACCAGTTGCGGGACGATCTCGCGGTCCCAGGTGTCGCTGAGGAATTGGTCGATCTTGGCGCTGTCCATGGAGGCTCCGAATGCGTGACGTAGCCGCACATTCTACGCCCGCCTCGGGGGGTAGGTATTTCCCTACAAGGCGGCGCGCAGTTCACCGGCTGTGTGAAAAGTTCGTTGGCGATAGGATTGCTGCATGTGGCGCGGGACACTGGCTCCGCCGGCAGGAATGCTGGCTAGGACCATCACCCAAGCCACAAGGAGCGTTGCAATGAAGTCATTTACCGTAGTCCTGAAGTCCCTGCTACTGGCGTTGTTGTTGTCCTCGAATGCGTATGCGCTCGACAAGGTCGATATCAACACCGCGTCTGCTGAGGAATTGGACAAGGTGCTGATGAATGTCGGGCGATCAAAAGCCGAGGCAATCGTCGAGCACCGTCAGGCAAACGGTCCCTTCAAAAGTGCCGAGGAACTGGCACTGGTCAAGGGCATCGGACTCAAGACGGTCGAACGGAATCGCGACCTGATCGAAGTTGGAGCCACGATGGCTCCAGCCAAGAAGGCTGCCAAGGGGGCGGCGGTGAAACCGGTGGGACGGCGTTAAGGGGAAGGGATCCGAGATACGGTTCGACGCGAGGATGCGTGGCCGCAACCTAACTGGACAGGATGTCTGGGGGATGGCTGGAAGCCGACAAGGACGTGGAATCGCCCGGTGTTGCACTTGGATGTGCAGCCGGGCGTTTTTCGTTTTGGCCTGTGAAGATCTTGGGATCGCGCATCGCCAAGGTGTGATGAAGTGAACAGCAAAACATGGTGGGCAGTCTTCAGGCTGAGTGACTGCTTCAAAGCCTCCAGGTGTTCGAGTGACTCATGCGTACCAAGTATTGGTAGAGCCCGCCTTGCGATGGGTCGTGGCGTCAGCCCGCCGCTTGATGTTCAGGTCACTGGCTATGCGTCTTGCCGATAAAGACAGACGAAGCGGCAAGATACAGCCTGATCTCGGGGCGTGAGCTTGAGGCACAATGCGCCGATGCAGCTGACAGACCTGAGCAGCCGGGTGATTCCGGCCAATGAGTACCGCCGTGAGCGGTGGCGCAATCAGTTGGGTTGGACGCGGGAGATCCTGCGTGTGGGCGATACAGCGCAATGGGCATTGCGGCTGTCGATTGCCGAAATCGAGCAGGATGCCGCGTTCTCGGCATTCCCGGGCATCGATCGTGAGTTGGTGCTGCTTCGGGGTCATGGCATGCGTTTGACGTTCGGCGGTGGCGATACTGATGTCCAAGCCGCAACCAAAGCCAAACCCAAAGCCGAAACCCATATCCATACCGGTGCTAGTGAGATTGCCAGCGCTCGTGTGACCGTCAGCGCCGAGAATGCCGGAGCCGAAACCGAAACCGAAACCGAAACCGCTGCGGGTGCCTGGAAGGGTGTTGGTTTAGACGCGAGTGGCGCAGAGAGTGTTGGCGAGCATGCTGCTGTCGATGGATCTTTGAGCGCTGGTGAGCGCCTTGCTGCAAACGCTTCGGGCAGCAGGCGATGGGTGGACTTAGTACCGCCCTATCAACGCGTGCGATTTGCCGGCGAAGAGGCGGTTGAGGCAGTGCTGCTGGACGGACCTACCCAGGATTTCAACCTGATGTGGCGGCGCGATGTGCTGCAGACCGAGCTGCTGCATCGTCCTCTGGTCGGCACCATGTTGTTCTTTGCCGACCCAGGTAGCGCCTGGGCGATTCATCTGCTTGCCGGCCAGGCCAGTTTCGGGCGCGACAGCGGTTTGCCGCCGTTGGCGGCTGGCGATACCGCGTGGTTGAGTGCAGCGACGCGCACCCGTTACGTACTCGACGGTGGCGGCGAACTGTTGGCGATCCGGGTAAGCCCGGTCTAGGGCCTTCTTCACGTATCTGCGAGCAGGGCGCGCTCTTGGCACGCGCCCGGATGCATTCGTGTCAACGCAGACAAGCGACGGCATCGCTGTGCCACCTGGCTAGGGAACAGTGCAGGCGCCGCGAGTGGTTCCGGCAATTCCAGGGGGAAACCAATGAGTACCATCAGCTCGGTCGGAGCCGGCTACGCCGCCTACACGTCCTATGCAAGCCGCAGTGCGACCACCGGCAACGCCGCATCCGCCGCACAGGCGGAAAAAACCAATCCGCTGACGCAGTTGTTCAAATCCATCGATAGTGACAGCGATGGCAGCCTGACCGCGTCCGAGCTGTCGACCGCGCTGTCGTCCAATAGCAATGACGACAGCAAGATCGACATCGACGGGCTGCTGAGCATGCTCGATCAGGATGGTGGCGGCACCGTCAGCGAGAGCGAACTGGCGCAGGCCTTGCCGCCGCCTCCGCCACCGCCGGGTGAGCAAGGACAGGATGTGCAGTCGTTGTTTGCCGGCCTGGACAGCGATGGCGACGACAGTGTCAGCAGCGGTGAATTGAGCACGCTGGTCAATGGCGACAGTGCGTCGAGCACGCAGCTGCTGGACCTGCTCGACAGCGACAAGAGCGGGGCGCTGAGTCTGCAGGAACTGCAGGAAGCGATGCAGCCACGCGATCCGCCGCCGCGACCGCCGTCATCGGCCGATGCATCCAGCAGCGACGGCACACAGCAGGCCTATGCAGCGTTGATGCAGATGGCCGTGGGGCAGTACCGCAGCATTGGCGGCAGCGCGACAACGAGCAATCTGGTCGATCTGGCAGCGTAATGCGGTGATCGAGAGAGAATGGGGAAGCCGGAGCGCGGTCCTGGATCAGCCGGTGCGTCTAGCGCGCAGCCACCGCAAGCAGGGATGTTGCGGATTTCAGCAGCAGACGCGCTGCGGGTATCTGCGTAATCGCTTTGTTGATCGCTTTTGGCGGTGCCGCGTGCGGTGGTTCAGTACACGTCGCGGCGATAGCGCCCGCTGCCCAGCAGTTCCTGGCTGACATCGGCTCCGAGGATGCAATCCAACGTGCGGTCGAGTTCGGGTGCCATGCCGCGCAGGCTGCCGCAGACGTAGATACAGGCATCTTGATCGATCCAATGACGCAGGCGGTCGGCGGCTGCGGCCAGTGCGTGTTGGACGTAATGCGGTGGCTGCGGTTGATCGCGCGAGTAGACAAGCTCCAGGCGTTCGATCCAGCCGTCCTGGTGCCACTGCTGCAACTCGTCGGCATACAGCGCGTCGTGCGCGGCATTGCGTTCGCCGAACAGCAGCCAGTTGCGCCGCGCGCCGGCTGCGATGCGTGCACGTAGATGCGCGCGCAGACCGGCGATGCCGGTGCCGTTGCCGATCAGCAGCATCGGCTGGTCGGGTGCGGGCGGGTGGAAGCCGGGGTTGCTGCGCAAGCGCAGCGCGATGGGCGCGCCTATCTGTGCATGGACGCAGAGCCAGCCGCTACCCAGCCCCAGGCTGCCGTCGGCGTGCCGATGCTCGCGCACCAGCAGTTCGGCATGGCCTTCCTCGGGGATGGAGGCAAGCGAATAGTCGCGATGGGGCAGGGTGACCAAACTGCGCACAAACGCATCTGCGTCCAGTGGTGAAGTTGTGCCTGTGGCTGTTCCCGTAGCTGTATCAGTGCCTTTACCTGTATCCGTAGTTGGGTCGATTCTGACTTCGGCATCGGCATCGGCATCGGCATCGGCATCGGCGCCAGCCATAGCACTAGCACTAGCACTAGCACTAGCACTAGCACTAGCACTAGCTCTGAGGCTGGCACCGGCATCCACATCGGTACCGAGAGCGGCATCGGTATCGACGGGAAGTTGCGCGCCGCCGAGCCAGTCGCGCAGGGGGCGGCCGTCGATCTGCTGCGCGCCATCGTAGTGGTTACGCCGCAGCCAGGACTCGACCGCATCCGGGGTGTGACGCGGTGCGATCTCCGCGATATCGCCTGCGCTCCACTGCGGCAACGCGCCATCGCATGGCGTCAGGCGCAGTCGGTAAATCGGCGCACCCGCACTGCCGGGATTGACGTGGACACGTTCGCGTAGCTGCCAGGTGGTGTAGGTGGGCAGGCTCCAGTCGGGTTGCGTTGCCATTGCGGGCGCCAGTTCCGCCAGACGGCGTTGCCAGTGCTGCAGGGCGTTCGGGTCAGCGTTATCGACCTCGATGCGTTCGAACAGGCGAGTGGCGCCGCGCGCCTGCAGGCGATCGTCGAGGCGTCGGCCGAACGCGCAGTAGTGCGCGTAACCACGGTCGCCAAGCGCCAGCACTGCGTACTGCACCGCCGTCAGATCCTGCGCGAGGTCGGCACGCCAGGCGCGCTCGGCGGCCTGCGCATGGTCGGGCGCATCGCCTTCGCCGGTGGTGCTGACGATGCACAGCAGCCGCGGCACGCGTGCGAGTTGATCGCTATCGACGGCTTCGATCGGCAGCGCATGCGCGCCGACGCCAGCCGATTGCAGCGCGGCAACGCTGCGTTGCGCCAGCTCACGCGCAAATCCGGTCTGGCTTGCCCAGACGATCAACACGCCGCTGGCGTCTGCGCGTTGTGCGCCGACGCGCTTGCGGGCACGCAGCAGCACGACCGCACACAGGCCCAGATACAGCGCCAGGCCGAGTGTGGCCAGTTGCCAACGATGCGGCGTGGGTGGGCTCCACCATGCGCCCTCATGCAGGCCGGCCAGCCAGCCGACGATGACCGCAAGCGCCAGCAGAACCAGCCCGTTGCCCAGCCACACGCGTGAGGTGGCGCTGCTCATGACGCGGACAGGTGGCGTTCGAATGCCGGGCTCATGGATTCGAGCAGGATGCCGTCTTTGCGTGCCAGGAATCGCACGGCCAGTTCCGCCTTGCGTGCATGGGCAAGACCGGCATCGACGCCAAGCACGGTCATCGCGGTGGCCCAGGCATCGGCCTGCATCGCATCGGGCGCGAGTACGGTGACCGCCGCAGGGGCATGCGGAACGGGCGCGCCGGTGCGTGGGTCGAAGGTGTGCGTATAGCGTGTGCCGTCGGCATCGAAGCGGTGCCAGCGATCGCCGGAGGTGGCGACCGCCAGGCCGTCCAGCGCCAGCACGCGTGGTGGTAGTGCGCTGCCGGCGTCTTCGTCGGGGGCGGATTCGACCAGCACGCGCCACACGCTGGTATCGGGCTTGCGTCCGTAGCCGAACAATTCGCCGCCGACCTCGATCAATGCACTGTCGATACCCGACTGCAGCAATGCGCGATGCACACAGTCCACACCGAAGCCCTTGGCGATGCCGGACAGATCCAGTGCCACTGCGCCTGGCTGCAGCACACGCTTGCCATCCAGCTGCAGGCGTTGCCAGCCGCAACGCAGGCTCGCCAATGCGATCGCCTGCGCTTCCGGCACACGCCGGCGCGCGCCGGCGGCGCCGAAGCCCCATAGCTCGACCATCGGACCGACGGTGGGGTCGAAGGCACCCTCGCTGGCCTGTGCGATCTCCAATGCTGCGCTCAGCACTGCGTGGAATTCGTCGGGCAGGTGATGCCAGCTGCCCGCCGGTGCGCGGTTGTAACGGCTGATATCCGAATCGACCTCCCAGGTACTCATCTGCGCGACCACGCGATCCAGCGCGGCCTGGATGCACGCATGCAAGGGGTGCAGATCGCGTCCGCGCGGCGCCACCAGCTTCACGCTCCAGGTGGTGCCCATGCTGCGGCCGCCGAGCGTGGCAATGGCGTGGTCGGCGGAAGACGATGCGGGCATGGACGGGTCTTATGAAGATGGGGCGGCAGGATGCACGTTGCGTGCGCTCCTGCCGCGTGCCGGCAGATTACTGCGGCAGCACTTCCAGCGTGGCGACATAGCCCAGGCGACGTTGCTTGGCCTGCGGCAGCGAGGTCGTTGTGTCTTCGCTGGTGGTTTCCAGCCAATACATGCCGGCTTCCGGCCAGGTCACGCTGAAGCCACCCTTGGCATCGGTCTTGAGCTTGATCTCGTTTTGCGCATTCCGGTAACGGGTGCCGCCGCGCATGATGTCGATCTCCAGCCCGGCGGCCGGTTTGCCGTCCAGCTGCAGGGTGAACTGCGCGGGTTCGCCGGCAACCAGATCGTTGGGATGGGTCACCGGAATCAACTCGATGCCCTTGCCGGCGGGCTTGAAGACCGTGGTGGTCGGCGCACCGCGGGTGACGAAGGTTTCCACCCGATTGAAGGACTGCGAGACCTGTAAATCCTTGGCATTTTTCGGCACCTCGGTGGCGAAGCGGGTCTCGTCGCCACGCCAACGCTTGGGCTTGCCGTCTTCCTTCCAGCTGGCGAACAGGCCGGCGTTGACGATGCTCAGCTTGTAGGTGCCGGGCTGGGTGAGCTGCAGGTCGAACACGCTGCGGTACTTGCCGGTCGCCGGGTTCTCCGGCGTGAGCGCACTGCCATCGGGGGCGGTGATGCTCAGGTTATCCAGTCGCAGCGGCACGTGGTTGAAGTAGAACAGATCGTTGGACACTGCAGCATCCACGGTGATCCACGGCGCATCGCCAGCGATGACGGTCTGCGACGGCAGCAACCAGGCCTTATGAGCAAGTGCGCTGAGTGGCAGGCTGGCAAGCAGGCTAATCAGGACGAGCGAGCGTTTCATGACGACTCCTTGAAAGACGATGACAACGATGGGACGCATGTGGGATCAGCGCGAGACTGCAACGCTGTCTGCATGCATGGAAAGCGCCGGGTGTGAAGCAACACGCATTGCCGCCATGCGGCAGGTGTGACCTGCGGAAACAGTGACGTGCTGGAGAGCACCGCCAACGCCAGCGCAGCGTTCAGGGCTTTGCAACCAGGCTGATCGCACCGAGCTCGCTGCTGCCGCTGGCTTTGGCTGTCTGCGCGGAGGTCGCCGGCCAGGTGAAAGGCACCTTGACCAGCTCGCGGCCGCCAACTTCGCGTGCGGCTTCCACCACCAGCGTGTATTGCCCAGCCGGCAGCGACTTCAATGCGCCCTTGGTGTCGGAAAACGACAGCGCATGCGCGCCGGCCGGCCGGGTGGGGCCGGTGACGCCGTCGACCGGCACGCTCAGGGTGCGGCCGCTCTTGCGCCACCACTGGCGCAGATCCGGCAGCCATTTGGTGCCGTGGCCTTCGGCGGTGTCCCTGGATTGATACCAGACCGCCAGATTGGCGGCGACCTTCTGGTCTGCGCCTTCCAGCCAGATCGCGACATACGGGCGGTGGTATTCGGCGACGTTGAGCTTAGGGATTTCGACGTTGATGTCGAGCGTGGCCGCATATGCCGGCATGGCGAGCAGGCCGCTTAAGGCGATGGTCAATGTGGCGCGCATGATCGTCTCCGGTAGAAGGATTCAGTGGACCAACAGCAGTGCAAGCAACAGCGGAATCAGCAGGCCCAGGCCGACCAGCGGCCAGGTCATGTGCCGCTGCCGTGCATGCAAGTGAAGAAGAAACAGGCCGGTGATGCAGAACACCAGGCAGGCGATCGCAAAGACATCGATAAACCAGCCCCAGGCCGGCCCGGCGTTGCGGTCTTTATGCAGATCGTTGAGATAGGCCACCCAGCCACGCGATGTGCGCTCGTATTCGATTGCACCCGTCGTACGGTCCAGGCTCAGCCACGCATCGCCGCCTGGACGGGGCAGTGCGACATACACCTCGTCGGCCGACCATTCTGCGTTGCGCGCGCCGATGCTGATGTCGAGCTGGCGCCCCAACCATTGCGCCACACGGGGTGGCAGCGGTGCATTGCCGTCCTGCCGCTTGCCCAGCGTGTGCAGCAGAGCAGGCGGCAGCGTCAGCGTGCGTTGCTCGGCCGATGGGCTGGCTTCGATGCGCGCGGCGTGATTCAAGGTCAGCCCGGTGACCGTAAACAGCAGCATGCCGATCAGGCACAACGCCGAGCTGATCCAGTGCCACTGATGCAGCATGCGCAGCCAGAAACCGCGACGTTGCTGCGCGCTGGCGAGGTGAGCGTGGTCTGAGGTGGACATGCTGCGCTCAGGCCATAACGTCAGAAACGCGAGGCTGCAACTGCCGCTGCCGTGCAGCCACCTCGTGCAGCAAGGCGCGCAGGCGCGGATGGCGCGCGCCGGCCAGCAGCGGGGCGAGCTGTTGCAGAAAACCGGCGTGGCCACCTGCGATGGCGCGGCGCATCCACTGTTCTGCGTCATCGAACTCGCCGCTGTCGGCGAGCAGGGTGGCGTAGCCGGCCTGACCGCGGAAATCGCCCGCTTCGGCAGAGCGCCGGTACCACACACATGCGGCCAGGGGATCTGCAGCGCAGGCCAGGCCCTGGTCGAGATAGCGCGCCAGGAAGTTCATCGACTTGGCATGACCGGCTTCGGCCGCGCGGCGGTACAGCGCCAATGCCTGCGTGTGGTCCTGCGCTACGCCGCGCCCGGAGGCGTACATGTGCGCCAGGTTGTACATGCCCCAGACCAGGCCCTGTTCGGCGGCGTGGCGATACCACAGCACGGCCAGCACATCGTTGCTGGCCGTGCCGAACCCGAGCTCATGGCAGCGGCCCAGCTGGTTCATCGCCTCCGCACACCCTGCGTTGGCGGCCACTTCGTACCACAGCATCGCTGCAGCCGGATCTGCGGCAATGCCGCGTCCTTCGGCGTACATCTGCGCGAGCAGCACTTGTGCACTTACGTCATGGTTCGCAGCGGCTTTGTGCAAGAGCGCACGTGCCTGTTCCGGCTGCGTGCGCAGCAACGCGCTCAGCTGCGTGATGTCCAGCGCCGGCTCAGACATCGGCCCATTGCCGCAACAGGTTGTGATACACGCCAGTGAGCTGGATCAATGAGGGATGCCCGGGCGTGTCCTGGGTGAGGCGGCGGATCGAGACATCCAGTTCGAACAACAGGCGGCGCTGCGCAGCGTCACGCAGCATGCTTTGAGTCCAGAAAAAGCAAGCCACGCGCGCGCCACGCGTGACCGGCATGACCCTGTGCAGACTCGTGCCCGGATAGATCACCAGATGTCCGGCCGGCAGCTTGACCGACTGCGTGCCGTAGGTGTCTTCGATGACCAACTCGCCGCCGTCGTAGCTGTCCGGGTCGCTGAGAAACAAGGTAGCGGAGACATCGGTGCGCACGGGATCTGCGCCGCCGCGACTGCGGTCGTAGCGGATCGCATTGTCGACGTGATAGCCGAACGACTGCCCGCCGCTGTAGCGATTGAACAGCGGCGGATAGATCCTGCGCGGCAGCACTGCGGAAAAGAACGTGCTGCTGCGCGCCAGTGCCTCCAGCACCAGCGCGCCGGCCTCGCGTGCAACGGCGCTGTCTTCGGGCAACTGTGCGTTGTCCTTGGCCTGTGCCGACTGGTGGCCGGCGGTGATGCGGCCGTCTGCCCAGTCGGCCGCGTCCAGCTGTGCGCGCAGCTGGCTGAGCTGCGCGTGATTGAGCACATCGGGAATGGGCAGCAACATGCGGTGGTCTCCACGTCGCCCGCGCAGCGCGCACGGCGTGCCTGAGGGTTAGAAGCTGAAGGTGGCGTTCAACACTGCCGAGCGGCCGTCCCCCGGCAATGCCCAACCGCTACCCGCCGTGACGGTTCCTGCGGCATTGACAGTGAGGTTGTTGCGGATGCTGGTGTAATAGACCTTGTCGAACAGGTTGTTGACGTTCAACTGCAGGCTGAGCCACGTGTTGACGCGCAGGCCGACCATGGCGCGATGCACCCAATAGGCGTCGGTCTTGCGGTAGACCGCGGTCGAGGTGTTGTTCGGGTAGAAGCTGCCCTGATAGTTGACGCCGTAACCGAAGGTCCACTGGTTGAGCTGGTAGGTGGTCCACAGATTGCCGGCGTTGCGCGGGGTCTGCACCAGCTCGCGCCCGGCGATGGGGTCGCCTGTCAGGCTGGCGGTGCGGTTGGACACGCTCTGCAGCACTTCGCTGTCCAGGAAGGTGTAGTTGGCGAAGATGGACCAGCGCTCGGTCAGGTAGCCGGCCGCGCCCAGCGCAATGCCGTCCACGCGCGCCTTGCCGTCCAGCACCTGCTCGGGGACCAGCGGGTCGCCGCTGTTGACCTTGTAGTTCTCGCGTTCGTTGCGGAACACCGCAGCGGTCAGCGCCAGGCGCTCGTCCAGCGCATCCCACTTGCCGCCCAGTTCGATATTGACCGCGCTTTCCGGTTCGACATTGCAGTTGGCACCCACGGTGGAGGTGGCAATCGGCGTGCACGAGCCGTTGACCGAGGCCTTGGAAGGCGTCTTCGCATTTGCATAGGACAGGTACAGGCTGGCGTTGTCGACCGGCTTGAACACCAGGCCGGCGCGATAGGAAAACAGATCGTCCTTGCTGCCGGCGGGGAAGCCCGCAGTCACGCCGGTGATGCCGCCGGTAGCGTTGACGGTGTAGGTGGTGGTGTCACCTTCGTTATGCTCGTAGCGGCCGCCCAGGTTGAGCATCCATTGCTCGTTGAACTGCAGCGTGTCGAACAGGTACACCGCCTGGTTGGTCAGGCTGCCCTTGCTGCGGCCGGTGCGGAAATAGTTCTGCGGGCCGGTCCAGATGTTGTACGGGTTGTCGAACGACTGCAGCGGGTAGGTGATGCCGGTGGTGGAGCCGTCGGCATTGCGGAACAGCGAACCGCTATCCAGCTCGAAGTCTTCCTTGCTGAAGGCGACGCCGGCGACGACGCGATGTTCGATTGCACCGGTGTGCAGCGTGGCGGTCAGGTCGGTCTGGCTGTGCGCGATGAAGTTTTCGGTATCGCGCACCAGTCCGCGCGGCCCGCTGTTGGGGTTCCAGGTGGACGGCGGCTGGCCCACGCACGCGCGGCCGGTGTAGGCGTTGGTGTTGTCGGGCAGGCACCAGGTGCCCTCCGGAGCAGTGGCGGTGGTGCGCTGATCCACGCGCTGCAAGCGCGCCAGGCTGCGCAGTTTGACGTTGTCGTCGAAGTCCATTTCCAGCACGCCGGTGAGCATGTCCACGTCGATCTCCTGACGCGCCACATTGCGATAACCGTAGTAGGTTTCGCGGTCCACGCCCGGCAGCGGGCCATCGTTGAACGGGCTGAGCGCGAAGGGCACGCCGTACTGCGGCAGGTTGTTGTCGTGCTGGTGCAGATAGCTCAGCGTGAAACGCGTGTCCGAGCCCAGGCCGAACGCCACCGACGGCGCAAACCCCCAGCGGTGACGGAATTCTTCATCGCGGCCCGGCACGTCCTGGGTGTGGCCCATCGCATTCAAGCGCACGGCAGTGCCGTTTTCGAAATCGTAATTGCTGTCGGCAGTGAGGCGGCCGTAACGGTCGCTGCCGCCGCCGATCATGACGTTGGTGAAGTTGCCCTGGCCGGCAGTCTTGGTGACCAGATTGATGTTGCCACCGACCGAGCCGGCGCCGGACATGGCCGAGTTGGCACCGTTGATGAGCTCGACGGATTCGAGGTTGAAGGTGTCGCTGCGGCTGTACTGCGCGCTGTCGCGCACGCCGTCGGTGGTGATGTCGCTGCTGGCGGTGAAGCCGCGCAGGTTGATGCTGTCGCCATAGCCGCCGCCGCCTTCGCCCGCACCGAAGGTGATGCCGGGCAGGGTGCTGAGCACATCGCGCAGCGACAGCAGATTCTGCTGGTCCATGGTCTGCTTGGTGACCACGGTAATGGTCTGCGGCGTGTCGCGCAGCGCTTCTGTGTACTTGGGCGAAGACGGCTTCTGCGCACGTTCCTGCTGCACCCGGATCGCATCCAGATCCACCGCCCCTGGAGGCGCCGACACATCGTCAGGCTGGGCGAAAGCGGGGGCGGACAGCGTCAGCAACACGGCCGAAGCGAGCGGGGAAATGCTAGGCGTCATGGAAGGTCTCAAAGAGGAGGCGAGGCTCCCACCTGGCGATGGCTCGGCGGATGCGGGATGGAATGCGTGGACGCTGCGCCGGCTAATCCGATGCGCTGCGCCGACAGTCGCCGAAGCCAGGCAAGCTGAAGCGCTGCGCGAGGGCGCGCAGGCGCAGCGAACGAGCGGGGCGGGTGTCGAGCAGGACTGGTTGCATGGGGTCGCAGACAGGCCAGTTGTTAAGAAGGCCTTAAGGATGCGATCTTAAATGCAAATCATTCTTCTTTGCAATATTTACCGATCGATGGCAGACGCTGCAACGCGTGGCGCCCTAGCGCCCTGGAGCGCTGGCCGCCGCAATGCACCGCGTCAGCGATCGTCGCGGGTCCAGATACCGTCGTGTTCGCGCTTGACCGGGAACTTGGGCACGGCCGTGTAGGCAGGCGCGCACAAGGGGCGGCCGTCGCGGACATCGAAGCGCGCGCTATGCAACTGGCATTCGATGGTGCCGGCAACCGGATCGAAGCTGCCGGGCGACAATTCGTAGTCTTCGTGGCTGCAGCGGTCTTCCAGCGCATACAAGGCGCCATCGAGGTTGAACACCACGATCGGCGTGTCGGTGACCTCGTCCCAGACGGTCTGCATTTCACCGGGCAGCAGCGCATCGCTGGCACAGACGAAGGTCCAGGTGTCGCTCACGGGGTTGGCCCGCCCAACTGCTTTTCCAGCACTTCAAAACGCAGATCCTGGCGCAGCGGAATGCCGAAGCGCTCGTCGCCGTACGGGAAGGGTTTGACGATGCCGGTGCGGCGATACCCGCGGCGTTCGTAGAACGCGATGAGTTCATCGCGCACATCGATGACGGTCATGCGCATGACCGGCAGCTGCCACTGGCTATGTGCCAGGCGCTCGGCTTCGGCCAACAGCGTCTTGCCGAGCCCGCTGCCCTGCAACGAAGGATCCACCGCGAACATCCCGAAGTACCCGGCGCCGTGGTCATCGGCGATATGCGCACAGGCCACCAGCCGCTCATCCTGTTCGACCACCAGCACCAGGCTGCGTTCGCGCAGGAGATCGTCGCGCAGCACGGCCGGATCGATACGCGCACCCTCGAGAATATCGGCCTCGGTGGTCCAGCCCACGCGGCTGCTATCGCCGCGATAGGCCGAGGTCACCAGCAGGACAAGGGCGTCGATGTCAGCGACGGTGGCGGTGCGGAAAGTGGTGGTCTGCATGGAGGCAGTTTAATCGGGAATCGGGAATCGGGAATGAGGAATCGGGAATGAGGAATCGGGAATGAGGAATCGGGAATGAGGAATGAGGAATGGGGAAAAGCACGTGCTGCTCGATGAGCCATGTTCCATGCATCGAGCGTTACCGGCGTTACCAGCGTTCGGGAGAACCGCTCTTCCGATTCTCCATTCCCGATTCCCGATTCCCGATTCCCATCAGCCCAACAGTCGACGCACCTTCACCAACGCGGCGACAAAGCGCTCGATTTCGTCGTGCGTGTTGTAGAACGCCAGCGACGCGCGGCAGGTGGCGGCGACACCGTAGTACTGCAGCAGCGGATGCGCGCAGTGTTGGCCCGAGCGCACCGCGACGCCTTCCAGGTCGAGCAGGGTGGCCAGGTCGTGCGAGTGCGCACCTTCGATCAGGAACGACACCACCGCGGCCTTGTCGGGCGTGGTGCCGAAGATGCGCAGGCCATCGATGCGTTGCAGCTCTTCAGTGAAATGGGCGAGCAGTTCGGCTTCGCGTGCTTCCACGTGCGCCAGCCCGAGCGACTCCAGGTAATCCACCGCTGCACCCAGGCCGACGAAACCGGCGATGTTGGGCGTGCCGGCTTCGAACTTGTGCGGCGCATCGTTGAAGACCGTGTTTTCGAAGCTGACTTCCTTGATCATCTCGCCGCCGCCCAGAAATGGCGGCATCGCCTGCAGATGCTCGCGACGAGCCCACAGTGCGCCGGTGCCGGTAGGGCCGCACATCTTGTGCCCGGTGATGGCGTAGAAATCGCAGCCGATGCTGGCCACGTCGATGCGTCGATGCGGTGCCGCCTGCGAGCCGTCCACCATGGTGACGATGCCGCGCTTGCGCGCTTCGCGGCAGATCTCGCGTACCGGGTTGACCGTGCCGAGCACGTTGGACACGTGGGTGATTGCCAGCAGCTTGACGTCCGGGGTCATCGCCTTGCGCAAGGCATCCAGATCCAGCGCGCCATCGGGCGTGATTTCGGCCACGCGAATGGTGGCGCCGGTGCGCTGGGCCACCAACTGCCACGGCACGATGTTGGCATGGTGTTCCATGCGCGAAATCAGGATCACATCGCCGGCGCCCAGCCGCGGCAATGCCCACGAATACGCCACCAGATTGATTGCAAAGGTGGTGCCGCTGCACAGCACCAGCTCATCGGCGCGGACGTTGAGAAAGCGCGCCAGCTTGCTGCGCGCGCCCTCGAACGCGTCCGTCGCCTCGCTGCCGAGCGCATGCACGGCACGGCTCACGTTGGCATTCTGGCGCCGGTAGAACTCGTCGGTGGCGGCAATCACCTGCAGCGGCTTCTGGCCGGTGTTGGCGTTGTCGAAATAGATCAGCGGCTTGCCATGCACCTGCCGCATCAGCAGCGGGAAATCCAGGCGCACACGGTCCCAATCGGGCGCTGCGCTGGGCGGAATGGCCGGCATGTTCATGCCACGCCTGCCGAATTCAATGCACGGTCCAATTGCAGTGCCAGCACGGCACTCAGGGCGGCTGGCAGCACGCGCAAGGGCTCATGACAGAACGCGGCGCTCAGCAGGCGCTGCGCTTCTTCCTGCGGCAAGCCGCGCGAGCGCAAGTAGAACAAGGCGTTGTCGTCGAGCTGGCCCACCGTGGCACCATGCGCGGCCTGTACCTCGTCGGCATCGATCACCAGCACCGGCTGGGTGTCGATTTCGGCGTTGGACGACAGCAGCAGATTCTTGTTGGACAACCGTGCATCGGTGCCGTCGGCACCTGCGCGGATGCGGATGCCCCCATGGAATACCACGCGGCTGCGGTCCGCGCCCACACCGCGCCACACCAGCTCGCAGGCGGTGTCGCGCGCGATGTGCTCGATGCCCAGGCGCGTGTCCACATGCCGGCGGCCGTTGCCGAGCAGCACGCCATTGGCGGTGAGCTGGGCGTTGTTGCCTTCCAGCCGCACGTTGAGCTCGTGCCGCGACAGCCCGGCACCCAACTCCAGGTCCACACGCTGGTAGCGGGCGTCGCGTGCCAGCACCGCCTCGGTGCGCAGCAGCGACGTCGCATGTGCGCTGCCGGCTTGCACGCGCGCGTGCGACAGTGCTGCACCCTGGGCCAGATGCACATGCATCACGCTGTTGGCCAGATGCGCGGCATCGCCCACGTGCAGATGATGCTCGACCACCTGCAATGCGGCGCCGGCACGCAATTCGATCAGATGGCGGTGATGCCAAGACAGATCCTGCTCGCCGGCCACGCCGACGAACACCAGATGCAGCGGCAGCTCGATCTGCGCGCCGGCTTGCACGCGCACCAGCACGCCTTCGTCGGCAAGCGCAGCATTCAGACGCGCAAAGACTTCATCGCTGCCGTCGAAGCGGCGGCCCAGCAACTGCTGCGCCTCGTCGCTTGCAGCCAACGATGCAGACAGGGTGTCCAACTGCACGCCTTCCGGCAACGTGGACAGATCGCTGAGCGCCTCGGATGGGCGGCCATTGACGAAGACCAGGCGTGGCGACGGAATGTCGTCCAGCGCGGCGGCATCCACCAGCGTGGGCACCAGCGGGGCAGGCTGAAAGCTGCGCCGTTCCAGCTGCCGCAACGAGGTGTATTTCCAGGCCTCGGCACGCGGGCCGGGCAGGCCGGTCTGCAGGGCGGCATCGAGCTCGGCGCGGCGTGCGTCACTGCCGCAGAAACCGCGCGCCAGGGAATCGAGCAGGGCGCTCATCAGGCGGCAACCTCAGGCACGACGCGGTCCTTCAGGAAGTGGTAGCCGTGCTTTTCCAGCTCCAGCGCCAGTTCCGGGCCACCGCTCTGCACGATGCGGCCCTCGGCCAGCACATGCACCACGTCCGGCTTGATGTAGTCGAGCAGGCGCTGATAGTGGGTGATGACCAGGAACGAACGCTCGGGCGAACGCAGCGCGTTGACGCCGTCGGCCACGCTCTTGAGCGCATCGATATCCAGGCCCGAATCGGTCTCGTCCAGGATGGCGAGCTTGGGCTCGAGCACTGCCAGCTGGAAGATCTCGTTGCGCTTCTTTTCGCCGCCGGAGAACCCTTCATTGACACCGCGATGCAGCAGCTCGTCCTTCAGATGCAGCACGGCCAGCTTCTGCCGCACCAGCTTGAGGAACTGCATCGAATCCAGCTCGTCTTCGCCGCGCGCCTTGCGCTGCGCATTGAGCGCGGCGCGCAGGAAATAGGTGTTGTTGACGCCGGGAATTTCCACCGGGTACTGGAAGGCCAGGAACAGGCCGGCGGCGGCGCGCTCTTCCGGCGGAAGGTCGAGAAGATCCTTGCCGTCGAACTGCACGCTGCCTGCGCCGACCTCATAGCCATCGCGACCGGCCAGCACATTGCCCAGCGTGGATTTACCCGCGCCATTGGGACCCATGATGGCGTGCACCTGGCCGGGCTGGATGTCCAGCGACAGGCCTTTGAGGATGTCTTTGCCGGCGATGCTGGCGTGGAGGTTTTGAATGTTGAGCATGGTCTTATCCAGTGATTGAGCCCCTCTCCCGCCGGGAGAGGGGTTGGGGTGAGGGTTGGTGCGAAGCATCGTGCTGTTTGAGTGCACTTGGCTTCGCTCGTACCCTCATCCGGCGCTGCGCGCCATCTTCTCCCGAGGGGAGAAGGAAAGATGTGTCAGCCGACGCTGCCTTCCAACGAGACTTCCAGCAGCTTCTTGGCTTCCACTGCGAACTCCATCGGCAGCTCGCGGAACACCTGCTTGCAGAAGCCGTCGACGATCAACGACACCGCATCTTCCTGGCTGATGCCACGCGCGCGGCAATAGAAGAGTTGGTCGTCGCTGATCTTGGAGGTGGTGGCCTCGTGTTCGACGGTGGCACCCGGGTTCTTCACCTCGATATAGGGAAAGGTGTGGGCGCCGCACTGCTTGCCGATCAACAGCGAATCGCACTGCGTGTAGTTGCGTGCGCCATCGGCATTGCGGTCCACCTTGACTTGGCCGCGATAGGTATTTTGGCCGCGGCCGGCACTGATGCCCTTGCTGACGATCTTGCTTTTGGTGCGCTTGCCGATGTGGATCATCTTGGTGCCGGTGTCGGCCTGCTGACGGTGGTGGGTCAGCGCGACCGAATGGAATTCGCCCACCGAATCGTCGCCAATCAGCACGCACGACGGATACTTCCAGGTGATCGCCGAGCCCGTTTCGACCTGGGTCCAGGTCACCTTGCTGCGCGCGCCACGGCATTCGGCGCGCTTGGTGACGAAGTTGTAGATGCCGCCCCGGCCCTCCTCGTCGCCCGGGTACCAGTTCTGCACGGTGGAATACTTGATTTCTGCATCTTCCAGCGTCACCAGCTCGACGACCGCCGCATGCAGCTGGTTCTCGTCGCGCATGGGCGCCGTGCAGCCTTCCAGATACGAGACGTAGGCCTTGTCTTCGCACACGATCAAGGTGCGCTCGAACTGGCCGGTATGGCCGGCATTGATGCGGAAGTAGGTGCTCAATTCCATCGGGCAACGCACACCCGCAGGGATGAACACGAAACTGCCGTCGGAGAATACGGCCGAGTTGAGCGCGGCGAAGTAGTTATCGCCCACCGGCACCACGCTGCCAAGATACTGCCTGACGATCTCCGGGTGTTCCTTGATGGCCTCGGACATCGAACAGAAGATCACGCCTTTTTCGGCCAGCTCCTTGCGGAAGGTGGTGCCGACCGAGACCGAATCGAACACCGCATCGACTGCGACGCCGGCCAGCTTGGCGCGCTCGTGCAGCGGCACGCCCAGCTTGTCGTAGGTGTCCAGCAATTCCTTGGGCACCTCGTCCAGCGAGGCGTACTTCGGGCCCTTGGGTGCGGAGTAATAGCTCAACGCCTGGAAATCGATCGGCGAGATCTGCAGTTTCGCCCACTCCGGCATCGGCATCTTCAGCCAATGGCGATAGGCCTCAAGACGCCAGTCGGTCATCCATTGCGGCTCGTCTTTCTTGGCCGACAACGCACGGATGACGTCTTCGTCCAGGCCGGGCGGCAATGAGTCCGATTCGATTTCGGTGATGAAGCCGGCGTCGTAACGTCGACCCAGCCGTTCGAGGATCTGCGCATTCTGCGGAGGAGCAAGTTCGGTGGCCATTGGGCTGCCTACAGGTCAGGTGGTCGCGACGCGTGCGGCGATCGAACGCCGACGGCTGTCGCCAGGGAGAGAGAGGGGCTGCAACATCTGCGCGAGCGTGACGCGGCGCAAGGCATCGCCGACCACGTCGTTGATCAGGCGCCAGTTCGACCGCACGCCGCAGCGCTGCGCGATACCGCACTGGCTGTGGTCCTGGCTGCATTCGGTGATCGCCAACGGACCTTCCATCGCTTCGACGATCTCCACCAGGGTGATGTCGCTGGCGGCGCGCGCAAGCCGGTAGCCGCCGTGCACGCCGCGCAAGCCTTCGACCAGGCCTGCCTGCGACAACGGCTTGAGAATCTTGCTGACAGTCGGTGCTTCCAGACCGGCCTGTTCGGCCAATTCGCTTGCGCTGAGCACCTGATCGCAGCGTGCCGCCAGGACGGTCAGCACCACGGTGGCGTAATCGGTGAGTTTGGTGACGCGCAACATGGTGAAGGCGGAATCCGAAAGCGGACCGAAATTGTACTCTTTCCGGCAGGGCAGGGCCAACGGCGCGGTTCAGCCGCCGGCAAGTGTGGCCCGTTGCGGCGCACGCTGCGCTTGTGCTTGGCGCAGTGGCGCGCTGCAGTCACAATGAGCGGCCCCATCACTGGACCCTTACATGTCGCGCAAAGTTGCCGCCCGCAAGTCTCGTATCCACGGCAATGGCATGTTCGCCCTCGCCCCGCTCCGCAAGGGCGAGCGCATCATTCAATACAAGGGGCGGCTGCGCACGCATGCCGAAGTGGATGCCGACGACACCGGCGACGTGGAAAGCGGGCATACCTTTTTGTTCACGCTCAGCGACGACTACGTGCTGGATGCCAACTACGAAGGCAATGTCGCGCGCTGGATCAACCACAGCTGCGATCCCAATTGCGAGGCGGTGATCGAAGAAGCCGAGGGCGACGACCGCCGCAAGGACAAGATCTTCATCGAGGCCAAGCGCGACATCAAACCCGGCGAAGAGCTCACCTATAACTACGGCATCACCCTTGCCGAGCGTCATACGCCACGCCTGAAGAAAATTTGGGAATGCCGGTGCGGCTCGAAGAATTGCACCGGAACGATGCTGCAACCCAAGCGCTGAGCACGCAGCCATGTGGCGCGTACTGACGCCGCGCACACATCGGTTCACGGATGCGCAACGGCGTGATTCCTAGGGTCTGGGCTTCTTTTCAAGGAGCCTCCCATGTCTTATTCGCTCTCTGGCAAAACCGTCGCCGTGCTGGCCACCGATGGCTTCGAGCAATCCGAACTGACCGAACCCAAGCGCCTGCTGGAAGGCTGGGGTGCCAAGGTCGAGGTGATCGCGCCCGGCGACGGCGCGCAAATTCGCGGCTGGAATCACACAGAGTGGGGCGATTCGGTAACGGTCGATCGGCAGCTAGATCAGGCAACGGCGGAATCCTACGACGCACTGGTGTTGCCTGGCGGTGTGCTCAATCCCGACACACTGCGCACCGATGAGCAGGCAATCGCGTTCATTCGCGCGTTTTCGAACGCACAAAAACCGGTGGCGGCGATCTGTCACGGGCCGTGGTTGCTGCTCGAAAGCGACTTGGTCCGCGACCGCAAGGTCACTTCATGGCCATCGGTCAAGACGGACCTGATCAATGCCGGTGCGCGCTGGCAGGATGCCGAAGTGGTGGTCGACGGCCAACTGATTACCAGCCGCAAGCCGGACGACATTCCTGCATTCGCCGCAGCCGTGGCCAAGGCCTTGGCTGCATAGGTTCTTCACTGGCCAGTGTCAGCTCGAAACACCAAGGCCCGGCGCAGATGCGTCGGGCCTTGATGTGTAGCCTTGCGTGGATTGTCGCCATCCACGCCAATACCACGCGGACCTACTTCCCGGACAGCGCTGCCGCGGGCACCAGTTGCTCGATGTTCTGGTTGAAGTTGACCGCAACCCGCCCGTTCTGGATGCCGACCGATTCCACCTGCACCGCACCCATCACGGATGCAATGGCCGGGTCGATCCGATAGATCGGCTCCTTGCGCGCATAGTCGGCCAGCCAGGTATTGAGCAGCTGCCGCGTGCTGTGGTCGAGCTTTGCGCCTGCATGGGCGGGGCGGAAGTCGTCGATGCTGGGTTGATCCAGATAAAAGCCCTGTTTGGCCACGTCGTAGCGCAGTGCGCTGGTCAAGGTCACATTGCCGACCGGTGCAGGAGCGCCGCCTGCGGTCGCCACGGCAAGATCGAAGGCCATCTTGAGCCGATCGCCTGGCGGCAACGATAGCGCCGGGTTGCTGACCGTCATCGCGATCAGCCCGCCCAGCGTGTCATGTGTCTGCGGGAAGCGACCACCCAGATAGTGCTGCAGGTCGCTGGCCTGCACGCTGATTTGTTTTCCCTGGATCTGCGGCGCAGCCCAGGCGCTGGTGATGGGCATTGCCAAGGCGAGGGCGAGCATGGAACCGGCAAGCGAACGCAGTTTCATCGGGTGACTCCGGCAACAGGTGACATCACCTTAGTCGGCGCCGGTGAACCACGGGTTAGCGCAACACCGGCTGCAGCGTGGCCGAATAGATTTCCCAGCCATCGCTGCCGGCCCGGGGTTGCAGCCGGTATGCCCCGACCAGGCGTTGCGTGCCGGTGGTGGTGCGTACCGTCAACTGCACCGGTACTTCGATACGCTGTGGCGGCTGCGCCTGATCCAGTGCAAAGGGCGGATCGTTGTTGATGCGCATCGACTGGATATTGGGGATGGCACGCAAGGCCGCATCGTCCGGTACCGGGGGAGGGCGACCGCCGGTCCATAAGGCATCGGCCTGCGCGCGCGCAGCTCCCGGCAACGCGCCGAGGTAGCGTTGAACGGTGGCGCTTGCTTGGGCGTAGTTGGCCAACGCAATGGCATCGGTGGGATCAGCCGCAGGGGCAGGTGATGCGGTCGCGGTGCCGGTAGCGGCGTTATCGAGCGGACGCGATGCGCTCGCAGCGTGCGTCGCCGAGGCGACGTTTGCCTGCGGATCGCCAGTGCGATGACAGCTGCAACCGGAAAGTGCGGCTGCGACAACGAGCATTCCCATCCAGCGCATGGCGCGTCCCCATCCCCGAGGTGCGCAGTGTAGCGGGTACGTGCGGCGATGCGTCTTCAGGCGCCGGTGGCGGGGTGCACGCGCTGCAGGCGTTCCAGCAGCAGCTGCAGTTTGGGACGCAATGCGTCCAGCGCATCGCTGGGCTGGGCGCGTGGGCGGGCCGCCAGGTCTTCCAGCAACTGCGAGCCTACGGTCAGTGCCGCGCATTCGTCGCTGCTCAGGTCGCGGCGCAGGTGCAGTTCTTCGAGCAGCCGCATCCAGTCGGCGCGCGAGCGTTGTTCGAATTCGATGGTGCAGCGGTCGTCACAAGGGCGGCCGTCGTTTTCGATCGGCGTGACCGTGATGCGATAGCGTTTGCGGGACATATGGG
This sequence comes from Xanthomonas euvesicatoria, assembly GCF_013112235.1. Taxonomy (NCBI): domain Bacteria; kingdom Pseudomonadati; phylum Pseudomonadota; class Gammaproteobacteria; order Lysobacterales; family Lysobacteraceae; genus Xanthomonas; species Xanthomonas euvesicatoria. Next base: position 4,400,094 of record NZ_JABFFS010000001.1, on the reverse strand, counting down.
TCGCGTCGTTCTGGGCTGTGCTCACCATAGGCGTAGGACGCAACCGTCTCGATAGGGTGGCCCATGACGCAGTGTTCCAACGTGCTCAGTTTGCTGGCCGAGCGGCAGGTTTGCGCAGGAGTGGCAGCGGATCGTACGCACCGTTGCGTCCATAGACACCATAGTGCAGGTGTGGCGGCGTGCCGCGCGCATTGCCGGTGCTGCCGACCTTGCCGAGCAGGGTGCCGGGCTCGACCACATCGCCTACTGCGAGGCCGGCAGCCCAATCGTCAAGATGCGCGTAGTAATGCCGTTCCATCGCTGGACCCAGCAGCCAGACCTGTTTTCCGCCCAGGCCCTGGTCGCGGATGGCGCTGACCACGCCGCGCGTTGCCGCCACCACCGGTGTACCGCGTGGCGCGAAGATATCCACGCCCGCATGCGTACGGTCGCGGCCACGCGGTGCACCAAAGGTGTCGGCAATCTGTCGCGCACGCACGCCTTCCACCGGCACATGCAACTGCGCAGGCGGCGGCATTTGCGACAGCTCCCAGCTGGTACGGAGCTGATGGGCGATCGGCAGCTGCCAGGCCCAGCGCGCGGCCACCGCCAGCACGCACAACAGCGCAATGGAGACAACAATGCTGCGCAGGCGACGTGCCGGGCTACGGGTGGCAACTCGGCGTGGCGACGATGGCGGGGTGTTCGACGGACCGGTCACAGGCACCTGCAGATGGCGAACCAGCATGCAGGGTAGGGCAGTGCCGATGAGCGGTATGTGCTGCTCTCTGCGGAGCGAGCGCAAAAAAAAGACGGCCCGCAGGCCGTCTTCGTGATACAGGATGCGTGCTCGATTAGAGCGCCGCGTCCTTCAACTTCTTCAGTGGACGTGACTTGAGCTTGGTGGTCGCAGGCTTGGCGGCGAACATCTGCTCTTCCTTGGTGAACGGGTTGATGCCCTTGCGCTTCGGCTTGGCCGGCACGTGCACGGTGGTCAGCTTGAGCATGCCCGGGATGGTGAAGCTGCCGACGCCCTTCTTGCTCAGCGAGGCGTGTGCGGTGGCTTCCAGCGAAGCCAGCACGGCGCGGACGTCCTTCGGGGCCAACTGGGTGCTTTCGGCAATGTGCGCGACCAGGCCGGTCTTGCTCAGTGCTTCCTTGATCGGCTTGGGCGCAGCGGACTTGGCAGCAGCGGCCTTGGCCGGCTTTGCGGTCTTGGTCGCGGCGACCTTTTTCACTGCCTTCTTGGGGGCAGCCTTCTTAGCGGCGGTTTTTGCCATGAGTGATGTGTTCCGTATTCGTTGGTGGTGTTGGGTCTGCCGACCCAGTCGGCAACGCGAAATGTAGGGCAACTGCTGCGCGCCGCCAATAGGCAAACGATGAAACAGCACGAAAAAAGCATCTTTCGACGGGGATTCGTTCACCAGCGGCAGAAAAAGCGCACAAAACGCATCGGCTTGCCCGTGCCATGCGCGCGTTGGCTGCATGTCTGACGCACAGCAGCAGATCGTTTGCGCGAGCAAACGCCGCAACACGCATCCGGGGCGACGATGCAACGAGCCGATAAGGCCAGCCTTTTGGGGGATGCATGTAACGGGGCCACGCGCCGACAAGATGGCTGCCATCGATTGCAAACGTGAACGCACGTTCCATGTGCGGCAAATGGAGCGGTTATTGGGCGCTATGCAGCCTTCGGCCTTGTATTGCCCTGCATCCACCTTCCGGTGATCAGGCGCTGGCGCGGCGGTTTGCGCAGATGTTCGAATCGTTTTCGGCGTGCCATGCGCGCCACGCGAAGGCACCGCGCGATACGCGACATGCAGACCCGCCGCGTTTCAATCAGTCATTGGCCGCGGACAGGCTGCGGCCGCGTTCGGTCGCTGCGGCAATGGCCTGGGCGGTGAGGGCTTCAAAGCCGCCGGCCTGGAACGTCTCGATGGCGGCGTGGGTCGTGCCGTTGGGCGAGGTCACGCGGCGACGCAGGACCTCCGGTGGTTCGCCCGATTCGGTGAGCATGCGTGCGGCACCGAGCAGCGTTTGCAGCACCAAGGTGCGCGCGGTTGCGGCGGGCAGGCCCTGCGCTTGCGCGGCAGCTTCCATCGCTTCTGCCAAGAGAAACACATAGGCCGGTCCGCTGCCGGAGACCGCGGTCACCGCATCCATCTGCACTTCGTCGTCGATCCAGACGGTAACGCCGGCGCTGTCCAGCAGTTGGGTCGCCTGTTGGCGTTGCGCCGCCGACACGCGCGCGTTGGCGTACAGCCCGGTGACACCGGCGCCGAGCAGGGCGGGTGTGTTGGGCATGGCACGAACCACCGCGATATCGCCGCCCGACCAGCGCTGCAGCTGCGTGGCGGTGATGCCGGCAGCGATGGAAACCAGCAGCGGTTGTTGTGCCTGCGCCAGATCTGCCAGTTGCGCGCACACCATTGGCAAGACCTGCGGCTTGACCGCCAAGACCCAGGTCGTGGCCGCATCGACAGCGGCGCGCGCATCCTCGACCACCTGCACGCCGAAGTCGCGCGCCAAGGCGTCGCGCAGCTCGGCCACCGGCTCGGCCACGCGGATGCTGGCAGCCGGCGTGCCCTGCCGGATCAGCCCGGCAATCAGGCTGCGCGCCATGTTGCCGCCGCCGACGAAAGCGATGGACGTGGCAGCGGAAGACGAGGGCGATGACGAGGCAGGTGTGTTCATTGCGGCACCTTCATAAGACGAATCGATGTGGGAGGCGAGGCGATCAGGCAGAGGCGGCCGGCGCCTGATCGCGCGCACCGAACAACGCCGTGCCCACCCGCACCATGGTGGCGCCGGCCGCGATCGCTTCGGCGAAATCCGAGCTCATGCCCATCGACAAGGTGTCCACCTGCCGATGACGGGCTTGCAGCTGCTCGAACAGCGCCTGCATGCGCATGAACGCGGCCTGGCGTCGTGCCTGATCCGGAAACGGGGCAGGGATGGCCATCAGTCCGCGTAGCTGCAAACGCGGTTGCAGGGCGATCGCTTCGGCCAGGCTGTCGATCGCTTCGGGTGCGCATCCATGCTTGCTGTCCTCGTCGTCGATGTTGACCTGGATCAACACATTCAACGGCGCGCGGTCGGCAGGGCGATGGCGTGCCAGCAGCGGAATCAATTTGGCGCGGTCCACCGTCTGCACCCAATCGAAGCACTGGCTCGCCAGTTCGGCCTTGTTGGATTGCAGGTGGCCGATCAGATGCCATTCCAAACCCAACGCACGCAACTGGGCAATCTTGGCATCGGCTTCCTGCACGTAATTTTCGCCGAAGGCGCGCTGGCCCTGCGCGGCCAGGGCGGCGACGGCGTCGGCCGGCTTGGTCTTGGAGACCGCCAGCAGCCGCACGTCGGCACGCGCGTGTGCGGCCGCCGCGGCGTGGATGGCATCGAGAATCTGCTGCAGCGACGAAGCCGGCACGTGGCATTCCGAAGAAGGGCGGGAACGCTATAGTGCCGGCCGCAGACGCTTCCATCCAGTTGGGGGCTGCCGGGCGCCTGTATCGGCGCGCCGGCGCTGCGTGTATTTAGAGGAGTGTCTGGAAGCAAGGTGGGAGACCTTCCCCAGATCCGATCAAGGCCCGGCGCGATACGCACTGACGGCAGCGCGGCCGGCTACGCTCGGGCCAGCGCTGCGCTCGCCAGCGAGTCCTTGAAGCCACCGAGCAGCAGCCGTTCGGCCTTGGACGGTTCCGCACCCGGGCGCAAGGCAACGGTTTCAGCCAGGCGCGTTGCGGCCGACCTGAACCGGCGACAGGGCTGCTTCCCGCCGGCAGCCAGAACGCTATACTGCCGGCCGGGGAGTACCTTCCAATCGCAGCCTAGGGGAAAAGCAGCGCATGGATATCGCTGAACTATTGGCGTTTTCTGTCAAGAACAAGGCATCGGACCTGCACCTGTCTGCAGGGCTGCCGCCGATGATCCGTGTCGATGGCGATGTCCGTCGCATCAATATTCCGGCGTTGGACCACAAGCAGGTGCACGCGCTGGTGTACGACATCATGTCGGACAAGCAGCGGCGCGATTACGAGGAATTTCTCGAGGTCGACTTTTCGTTCGAAATTCCGTCGCTGGCGCGTTTCCGCGTCAATGCGTTCAACCAGAACCGCGGCGCCGGTGCGGTGTTCCGTACCATTCCGTCCGAAGTGCTGACGCTGGAAGACCTGGGCTGCCCGCCGATCTTCCGCCAGCTGATCGACCAGCCGCAGGGCCTGATCCTGGTCACCGGCCCGACCGGCTCGGGCAAGTCGACCACGCTGGCAGGCATGATCGACTACATCAACAAGAATGAGTACGGGCACATCCTCACCGTCGAGGACCCGATCGAATTCGTGCACACCTCGCAGAAGTGCCTGATTAACCAGCGCGAAGTGCACCGCGATACCCACGGTTTCAACGAGGCGCTGCGCTCGGCACTGCGCGAAGACCCGGACATCATCCTGGTCGGCGAATTGCGCGACCTGGAAACCATTCGCCTGGCGCTCACCGCCGCGGAAACCGGCCACCTGGTGTTCGGCACCTTGCACACCAGCTCGGCGGCCAAGACCATCGACCGCATCATCGACGTGTTCCCGGCCGGCGAAAAGCCGATGGTGCGCTCGATGCTGTCCGAATCGCTGCGCGCAGTGATTTCGCAGGCACTGCTGAAGAAGGTCGGCGGCGGCCGCACGGCGGCGTGGGAAATCATGGTCGGCACCCCGGCCATCCGCAACCTGATCCGCGAGGACAAGGTGGCGCAGATGTATTCCTCGATCCAGACCGGCCAGCAATACGGCATGCAGACGCTGGACCAGCATCTGCAGGACCTGGTCAAGCGCAGCCTGATCACGCGCAACCAGGCGCGCGAGTACGCCAAGGACAAGCGGATATTCGAGTAGCCGGGATTCGGGATTCGGGATTGGGGATTCGCAACTGCGATTTCCCGTGCCGGACCCGCTCTTGCCAATCCCGAATCTCCACTCCCGAATCCCTGCTCCAGAGGAGCACGCCATGAGCACCATCGACTTCACCTCCTTCCTCAAGCTGATGGCGCATCAGAAGGCCTCGGACCTGTTCATCACCTCGGGCATGCCGCCGGCGATCAAGGTGCACGGCAAGATCAGCCCGATTACCCAGACCCCGCTGACTGCGCAGCAGAGCCGCGACCTGGTGTTGAACGTGATGACGCCGTCGCAGCGCGAGGAATTCGAAAAGACCCACGAGTGCAATTTCGCCATCGGCGTATCCGGGGTCGGGCGTTTCCGTGTGAGCTGCTTCTATCAGCGTAATCAGGTGGGCATGGTGCTGCGCCGGATCGAAACGCGCATCCCCACCGTGGACGAGCTGAGCTTGCCGCCGGTGATCAAGACGCTGTCGATGACCAAGCGCGGCATCATCATCTTTGTCGGCGCCACCGGAACCGGTAAATCGACTTCGCTGGCGGCGATGATCGGCTACCGCAACCAGAATTCCACCGGGCACATCATCACCATCGAAGACCCGATCGAATTCGTGCACAAGCACGAGGGCTGCATCATCACCCAGCGCGAGGTCGGCATCGACACCGACAGCTGGGAAAATGCGCTGAAGAACACCCTGCGCCAGGCGCCGGACGTGATCATGATCGGCGAGGTGCGCACCCGCGAAGGCATGGACCATGCGATCGCCTTCGCCGAAACCGGCCACCTGGTGCTGTGCACGCTGCACGCCAACAACGCCAACCAGGCGATGGACCGCATCATCAACTTCTTCCCAGAGGATCGGCGCAACCAGCTATTGATGGACCTGTCGCTCAACCTCAAGGGCGTGGTCGCGCAGCAGCTGATTCCGACCCCGGACGGCCGCGGCCGACGCGTGGCGATGGAAATCATGCTGGGCACGCCGCTGGTGCAGGACTACATCCGCGATGGCGAGATCCACAAGCTCAAGGAGATCATGAAGGAGTCCACCAACCTGGGCATGCGCACCTTCGACCAGAGCCTGTTCGAGCTCTACCAGGCCGGCGAAATCAGTTACGAAGATGCGCTGCGCTACGCCGACTCGCAGAACGAAGTACGCCTGCGCATCAAGCTCTCGCAGGGTGGCGATGCCAAGACCTTGTCGCAGGGCCTGGACGGTGTGGAAATTTCCGAAGTGCGCTGAGTGCAGCACGCTTCGGTGCCCGCGTGCACGGGTGCCAGTGTCGACGGATAACAAACGCGGATACCTGCCCGGGCGTGCACGGAACTGACCTGCTGGCGCCGCGGCGACGCCAGCCCGTCTGCGTGCCGCTGCCATTTCGTGCCGGGCGTGGCGACCAGCGTTGCGCCAGGATCGTACCGACGACGCGGCCCGGGCCGCCGCGTGGAGGAATCGCCTGAGCGCGCCAAAGAAGAAGACGGCCCGGCTCGAATCGTCCGCGCATCTGCCGACGATCGAGAAGCCCGGCCATACCGTTGCCGCGCCGTCCCGGCATGCCCGGGTGCTGCGGAGGAGGCGGCGGTCGACGGCCGGCCGAGGCGCCCCTGTCACGCAGCGAGCTGGCGAGGCGTCGTCCCGGTTTCAGATGTAACCGGGTAGGTCGATAGTGTCTAATATCGCACCCCACTGCAGTGCCCAAGCCCGTGAGCCTTCCCGATTCCGATCTGCGACCGGAGCAAGAACCCTTGCCCGACGATGGTGCCGTGGTCACCGCCGGCCCGCTCACTCCTCCGCCGGATTCGGCCGGGACTGCCGCCGACGACCACGCCTTCCATCATTCGGTGGCTGAGGATGCGCAAGGCATGGTGCTGGCGACCCTGGTTGCATCCCTCGGTCTGGCCATCTTTGCCAAGGGCGGACTGATGATCGGCGGCATGGCCGGCGTGGCCTTCCTGTTGCACTACGCGCTGCACTGGAATTTCGGCCTGGTGTTCGTGCTGGTCAATCTGCCGTTCTATTGGCTGAGCGTGCGCCGGATGGGGTGGGAATTCACCCTGAAGACCTTCGCGGCAGTCGGCGCGTGCGGCGTGCTGACCAACCTGCTGCCGCGCTGGGCCGACTACGCGCACATGAGTACGGCATTTTCGGCAATCGCCGGCGGCGCGCTGTCTGGCCTGGGAATCTTGTTCTTCATTCGCCACCGCGGCAGCCTGGGCGGCATCGGCATCCTGGCGGTGTACCTGCAGCGCGAGCGTGGCTGGAGCGCGGGCAAGGTGCAAATGAGCTTCGACGCGATGCTCATGCTGGTCGCCTTCTTCGTGCTGACCCCGGACAAGGTGCTGTATTCGGCCATCGGCGCCTTGATGCTGAGTCTGGTGCTGATGTTCAATCACCGCCCGCACCGCTATATGGGCGTGTGATACGTGCCGAAGATCGCTCGCATGCGTCCGGGAGCGGCTAGCACGATGTCGCGGGCAGACGGTCAGCGGGCGCGGCTGGCGCGGCCAGAACCGCAGCGTGCCAGCGATGCATGCCGCTTTCCGTGTAACGGCCAGGCCCGTCTGGCGACAAGCGCCGTCGTTTGTCAGCAGTTCTAGGTGGTTTCGCGTGCCGGGCAATCGGTAGGCAACTGCAGCCGTTGCATCAACCCGCGCGCATCGAACGGTGCATGCACCTTCATGTCGTTGTCGAAATAACAGTACACATCGCGCATTGCGCGCTTGCGGGCGCGTGCGCCGACCCGGGCTGCATCGTCCGGTTCGGCTCCGCTGGCCCACGCGGCGATGCGTGCTGCCCAGCGATCCAGTGCGGTATCGCTGTAGCCGCTGGCGTACAACTGCGCATCGCCATGCAGACGCACATAGACAAAATCGGCGCTGACGTCCTCCATGTACGGGAATTTGCCTGCGGTGTCGGCGACCACCACCGCGACATTGTGACGCCGCAGCAGGCGCATGCAGGCTGGATCGCAGAAGCTGTCGTGACGCACTTCCAATGCGTGACGGATCGGCCGATTGCGATCGATTGCCAGGGCGCTGCGGCCCTGCATCAGCGCGGTGTCGCGCTTGCGCGCCCGCGCCAACGCGGCCTCGCTGTCGCGCGGCAGGCTGCCTAGAAATGCGTCCAGCAGCTCGGCATCGAACCGGAGTGTCGGCGGTAGCTGCCACAGGACCGGGCCCAGTTTGGCGCCCAGCCGCAAGATTCCCGAAGCGAAGAAGTTGGCCAGCGCCTGCTCGCAATCGCGCAGGCGCTTCATGTGGGTGATGAAGCGCGGGCCCTTGACCGAAAAGACGAAGTCCTCGGGCGTTTCGTCATGCCAGCGCTGGAAGCTGTCCGGGCGCTGCAGTGAATAAAAGGAGCCATTGATTTCCACGCTGGGAAAGCATCCCGCGGCGTATTCGAGCTCACGCCGCTGGGCCAGGCCAGCCGGATAGAACGTGCCGCGCCAGCGTGCGTAACGCCAACCGGAAATGCCGATGCGAATAGCCATGACCCCGAGCATTTCGCGTGCGCCGTGCAAGAGGTGTCTAGCCGCGCTGGACCGTGCGCGTTTTCGCCGGCGTCTGCGCCTGCAGCCAGGGCGGCGCCAGTGCCCGGATCTGCGCAAACACCGGGCACCGGGCATGGTGTGCGCCGGGCAGGTAGCCCAGGCTCATCAGGAACTCGCCGGTGATTTCGCCGCCGGTGAAGCGGAAGGTCTTCTTGAACAGCTTGACCCAGGCCGGCTTGTCGAGCGGGTGGTGGGCGTCCAGCCACTGCGCGAAGCTGCCGTGCGTGGCGCGTAGCGCCTGGATGACCTGTGCATTGTGGATGGCCGCCAGCACCTTGAGGCGATTGCGGATGATGCCGGCATCGCCCATCAACCTGCTGATGTCCTGGTCGCCATATGCCGCAACAGCGTCCACGTCGAAGCCGTCGTAAGCCCGCTGGAAATTGACGCGCTTGCGCAGGATGGTTTGCCAGCTCAGTCCGGCCTGGTTGATCTCCAGCACCAGCCGTTCGAACAACTCGCGTTCGTCGCGCTGCGGAAAGCCATACTCGTGATCGTGGTAGTGGCCATGGACCGGATGGCCTGGGGCGATGCTGCAGTAACCGCTCATGTGGATGCCTGTGGTTGTGGGGCGAGGCTTGCCAGTCGCGCGCCGGTCGCTGCCGTGGCGGGCGAGCGGCAGTAGCGCAGAGGCCGGGAGGCCGTTTGCGCCGCTGCAGCGCTGCAACTCGCACGCATCGCGGTCAAGCTGAACGTGTCGGTCAGGCGCCGCATGCGGTCTGCCGCGAAGGCTGCCGCATCGGCGGCATCGCACGTTTCCGGCGCCGGCAAGGCCCAGTATGGCAGCGGCTCTGCGCGCGGCGAAGCGAACGGCTAGAATGCGGCCATGTCTGTTTTGCCCACGCCTCTGGCCAACCAACTGCTGATTGCGCTTCCGGCGCTGTCCGACCCCACCTTCTCGCGCAGCGTCGCGCTGATCTGTCAGCACGACGAGAACGGCGCCATGGGCGTGCTGGTCAACCGGCCTTCCGAATACACCCTGGGCGAAGTGTTGTCGCAGATGGGCATCGACACCGACGATGAGCCGCTGCGCGAGCAGGTCGTGCTCAGCGGCGGGCCGGTGCACCCTGAGCGCGGTTTTGTGATCCATGACGATGCGCGCGAATGGGATTCCAGCCTGGAAGTGGGGCAGGGCGTGTTCCTGACCACCTCGCGCGACATCCTCGAGGCGATGGCGGCCGGCAACGGCCCGCGCAATGCGCTGGTCGCGCTGGGCTGCGCGGGTTGGGGTGCCGGCCAGCTGGAATTCGAGCTGGGCGAAAACAGCTGGCTCACCGCGCCCTCGGATGCCAACGTGCTGTTTGCGACCGCGCTGGAAGATCGCTGGCAGACCGCTGCCGGGCGTATCGGCGTAGACCTGTTCCGGCTCACGGATTATTCCGGGCATGCCTGAGGCGGGCGCGATTCGCCCCGATGGCACGGTGCTGGGCTTCGACGTGGGGTCGCGCCGGATCGGCGTGGCGGTCGGAACCGCGCTCGGTGCCGGCGCGCGCGCGGTGGCCGTCATCAATGTGCATGCCAACGGCCCGGACTGGGTCGCGTTGGACCGCGTGTACAAGCAGTGGCGACCGGACGGCCTGGTGGTTGGCGACCCGCTCACGCTGGACGACAAAGACCAACCCGCCCGCAAGCGCGCACACGCGTTCGGCCGCCAGCTGCGCGAGCGCTATGCGCTGCCGGTTGTCCTGATCGACGAGCGCTCCAGTTCGGTCGAGGCTGCGCAGCGTTTCGCGCGCGAGCGCGCGGATGGGCGCAAGCGCCGCCGCGACGCCGAAGCACTCGATGCGATGGCCGCCGCAGTGATCGTCGAACGCTGGTTGGCCGCGCCCGACCAAGCCACCTCTCTTCCTTGACTCCCGACCTGCGATGACCACCATGCAACTCGATTCGGACGGACGCCTGCGCCACCTGCTCACCCTGGAAGGACTGCCGCGCACCACGCTGCTGCAATTGCTCGACCGCGCCGGCCAGATCCGCGATGCGGCGGTGGGGCGCGTGGGCAAGCGCAGCGTGCTGGCGGGCACGGCGGTGTGCACGCTGTTCTTCGAACCCTCCACGCGCACGCGCAGCTCCTTCCATCTGGCGGCGCAGCGGCTGGGCGCGGACGTGCTCAATTTCGATGCATCCACCTCATCCACCCGCAAGGGCGAAACCGCGCGCGACACCTTGAAGAATCTCGAAGCGATGGGCGTGCGCGGCTTCGTGGTGCGTCACCCCGACGACGGCGCGGTGGAAGCACTGGCGGCCGCCGCGGGCGAGGGCACCGCGTTGATCAATGCCGGCGACGGACGCAGCGCGCATCCTACCCAGGGCCTGCTCGACATGCTCACCCTGCGCCAGGCCAAGGGCACCGATTTTTCCAAGCTCAAGGTCGTCATCGTCGGCGACGTCAAGCATTCGCGTGTGGCGCGCTCGGACCTGCATGCCTTGCGCACGCTGGGTGCTGGCGAGATCCGCGTCTGCGGCCCGGCCAGCTTGCTGCCGGACGACGGCATACTGGAGGGCTGCGTGGTCGGCCAGGATTTCGATGCCATGCTCGAAGGCGCCGACGCGCTGATGATGCTGCGCCTGCAGCGCGAGCGCATGGAAGAAGGCCTGGTGCCCTCGCTGGAGCAGTACCATGCCGAATATGGTCTGACCCGCGAGCGTCTGGCGCGTGCTGGCCGCGACGCCGCGGTGCTGCACCCGGGCCCGATCAACCGCGGCGTTGAAATCACCGATGAAGTGGCCGACGGCGCGCAATCCTGCGTGCTGCGTCAGGTTGCCAATGGCGTTGCCGTACGCATGGCCGTGCTGGAAACCCTGCTCGGCTAAGCGCGGCTGCGCCGTCATATCGTGAGTCGCTCCAGGAGCGGCGCCCCCACTGCGCAACCAACGCGCGGTGGCCTTTGATCCATGAAGCGTCGACTGCGAAGAGGCAGCCGCTTCTCGCCGAACGTACACCGTGGTCGGTCGCGCGGTGGCGTTCGATGCGCAACATCATGCGTGCAGACAAACGTCGCTTGCTGCCCGAGGTGCCCGCGATCTGCTCTTGCGAATCCCGAATCCCGAATCCCGAATCCCGAATCCCGAATCCCCGCACCACCAGCTAACACCCTCTCACCTATCGTGAGCGCTCCTTTCAGCGCAGGAGATCGCAATGGGTATTTCACGTCACGCCACCGCCCACTGGGAAGGCGACCTCAAGACCGGCAAGGGCCAGCTCAGCACGCCGCAGAGCGGCTTGATGGACAACACCCGTTATGCCTTCAGCAGCCGCTTCGGCGACGAGAAGGGCACCAATCCGGAAGAACTCATCGCCGCCGCGCATGCCGGCTGTTTCACCATGGCGTTGTCTGCGCAGTTGACCGAAGCCGGTTTTCCGCCGGCCTCGCTGGACACGCGCGCCGATGTGGATCTGTCGATGGAAGGCGGCCCGCAGTTGTCGCAGATTCGCCTCAAGCTCAAGGCCGTGGTGCCCGGCATCGACGAGGCCAAGTTCCGCGAGCTGGCCGACGCCGCCAAGAAGAATTGCCCGGTCTCCAAGGCACTGAGCGCGGTGCCGATCAGCCTGGAAACCGAGTTTTCCAGCTAACGCCAATACCGCTACGACGCGTCGGCGCAAGCGCCCGGCGCGTGCAGCTGGCGGCAACCTGAATAGGGCTTTTTACGGCCGGTTTGGTTCAGTGCGGTTTCACTGGCGCAGGACGAGCATCGGCAGCGTGTCCTCCCTATGAAGCTGCCGCAATGAAAACTCTCGTGCTTGGTGCTCTGGTGATGGGTCTGGCCGTGGCGGGCAATGCCACGGCGCAGCGCTATGACAGCGGCTACCGCGATTACGGCCGCAGCGGCTACGAGGATGGCCGTTACGAATATGCGCGCGTCGTGCGCGTGGATCCGATCATCGTTGCCGACTCGTACAACGAACGCACCAGCGAACGTTGCTACGATCGTCCCGCCGACGGTTATTACACGAGCAACGACGGGTATTACCGCGACGGCGGCTATACCCAAGCCGGTGTGTCCAATCGTGGCGTGGCCAGTGTCATCGGTGGTATTGCGGGTGCCGTGCTCGGCAGCCAGGTCGGCGGCGGCAATGGTCGTCTGGTCGGTACCGCCGTGGGCACCATGGCGGGCGTCGCGGCGGGCCGTTCGATCTATGAAGCCAATCACCGCACCTACCAGGGCAACGTGAGGGTCTGCGAGCCGGTGTCCTACCGCCGTGAACGCGACCGCGTGGATGGCTACGACGTCACCTACGAATACGCCGGCCGCATGTACCACACGCGTAGCGATTACAACCCGGGCGACCGAATCCGTGTGCGCGTCGACGTGCGCCCCGACTGATCAGTGCCGGATGCATGCGGTGCCGCTGGTGGTTCCGGCATCGGGCTAAACAGAACGCTGCGGGCAACCGCAGCGTTTTTGCGTTTGGCGGAGCGATTGCCGGCAGCAATGGCGCGTCAACCAGGCGTGGGCGCTGATCGATGCGAGGCGCCTTGCTGTTTCACACAAGCGCCGATGCGCGGTGCACCGGCGGTGATCAGAAATTGGCAGCACCTGCAGGCCACCCGCTGCGTTGAATCCAGCGCAGCAGCGCTGCTGCCGCCCTAAGCCCAGTCCAGCGTGCCGCGAATCACCGTCTGCACCTGGCCACCCGACCACACGTCGCCGTCGGCATCGATATGCAGTTCCAACAGGGCATCGAAGCCGATTTCGCGGCCCTGGCTGACCGTGTAGCGACGGTCGGTGCCGGGCAATGCGTCACGGCTGTCCAGCCATGCGGCCAGGACCGCATTGGCCGCGCCGGACGCCGCATCTTCGAAGCGCCGGCCATTGCCGACGAAGGCACGTACTGCCAGATCGTAGGCGCCCGGTGCGCCGGCGCGTGCATACGCAAACACGCCCATGCTGCCGGTGGATTCTGCCAACCCGGCAATCGCGTCCCAGTCCGGCTGCAGGCCGCGCAGCGCGGCTTCGCTTGCCAGTTCCACCACCCACCAGGTGCGGCCGCCGTCCATCAGCGCAGGCGGCAGCGTCCCCAGCGGCCAGCCCTGCAAGGCATCGCGCAGGCGCGGATCGTTGGCATCCACCTGCTCGGCCACGCGTGCGCGTGGCGTGCGGATCGCGATGCTGCGGTTGCCGCCGCGCTGCTCCACACGCAGCGGCAACCGGCCGGCGATGCCGTCCTGCACCAGGACGCCATCCTGTGGTGCGGCCAGGCCGGCCTCGAGCACGGCATGCGCAGTGCCCACACTGGGATGGCCGGCAAACGGCACCTCCTTCTGCGGCGAAAACATGCGCAGCCGGTAGCTGCTGTGCGTGCTTTCGGCGGGAAAGACGAAGGTGGTCTCCGGCAGTTTGGTCCAGCGTGCGATGGCCTGCATCGCCGCATCGTCCAGACCCTGCGCATCCAGCACCACCGCCAGCGGATTGCCGCTGCCGGGGCGGGCGGAGAACACATCCAGTTGCAGGAAACGGCGAGTGGTCATGGGCGTCGATCCGCAGTAAAGGCGCGGCAGCTTACCAATCGATGCGGCCGTCGATCACCTGCAGCGTCGCTCCGCCAATCCAGACTTCGCCTTCCGCGTCCACCTCCACCTGGACGCGGCCGTCGCGGCCAACCTCGCGGCCCTGACTGGCGACGTAGCGCGACTGCGCTCCGGGCAGGCGGCCCTCGCCATGCAGGCGGGCGGCAATACAGGCATTGGCGCTGCCGGTGACCGGGTCTTCCGCAATGCCATCGCCCGGGCAGAACGCGCGGACGGCCAAGTCGGCATCGCCATCGTGCACGGGCGCGTAGATGGCCAGGCCAACGGCGGCGCTGGCCTGGGTCAGGCGCGCAATGGCGGCAAGCTCCGGGACTGCCTGCCGTATCGCCTGCGCGTCGGCCAATTCCAGCAACCACCAGTTCGGGCCGTTGTTCCAGAGTGCGGCCGGCTGCGCGCTGACGCGCAGGCCAGTGCAGGCGCCACGCAGCGCCTCGGCGTACGTGTCGCCCGTGTCGATGGGGCGTGCGCGCGGGGCGCGCAGCCGCACCAGCAAGGCGCCGTGCCGCTCGAACACGTCCACCGGCAGCACGCCAGCCGCGCATTGCTGGCGCAGCCGGCCGTCGGGCTTGTACGCGGTCACGCCGTGGGTCACCGCCGCCCACGCGGCACCGACGCTGGGGTGGCCGGCAAACGGTAGCTCGGCACGTGGGGTGAAGATGCGGATGTGGTAATCGGCATCGGGCACGCTGACCGGCAGGAAGAAGACCGTCTCGGACAGATTCAGCCACGCGGCGATCTGCTGCATCTGCGCAGACGACAACGTCTCTGCATTGAAGACCACGCCCAGCGGGTTGCCGCTGCCGGCCCGGGCGGCGAAAACATCCAGTTGCAGATAGCGGTGCTTGCTCATGGTGGGGACATCTCGATCGAAGGAGGGCGCGGCGATGGTTGCAGTGCAAACCGATACGGCAGTGGACGTGGCGACCGGAGCGCTGTGATCGCACGCGGGGTCATGTCAGCGGCATTGGCAGTAGAATCAGAGGTTCCGCTCGGCATCCCGGGCATCTTCCCCCCCCCCCCCCCCCCCCCCATCCTAAACGCCTATCTCAATGTCAGCTCCCCACTCTACCGATCGTTGGATCGTCCTCAAGTTCGGCGGCACTTCGGTGTCGCGTCGTCATCGCTGGGACACGATTGGAAAACTGGCGGGCAAACGGGCGAACCAGACCGGCGGTCGCGTGCTGGTGGTGGTGTCTGCATTGTCGGGCGTGACCAACGAGCTCACCGCCATTGCCGACGGCGCCGCCGATAGCGCACAGCGCATGGCGGCACTGGACCAACGCCATCGTGAGTTTCTGGCCGAGCTCGAACTGGACGCCGATGCGGTGCTGGGCGAGCGACTGGCCGCACTGCATGCGTTGCTGGGCGACGCGCGCGCTGCAATGCGCACGCTGGACTGGCAGGCCGAGGTGCTGGGGCAGGGCGAGTTGCTGTCGTCCACCATCGGTGCGGCGTACCTGCATGCCAGCGGCCTGGACATGGGCTGGCTGGATGCGCGCCAATGGCTGTCGGCGCTGCCCCCGCAGCCGAATCAGAGCGAGTGGTCCAAGCGGCTGTCGGTGTCGTGCCAGTGGCAGTCCGATGCCGATTGGCGCACGCGTTTCGCCGCGCAACCGACACGCTTGCTGATCACGCAAGGCTTCATTTCGCGTCATGCCGATGGCGGCACCGCGATTCTGGGCCGTGGCGGTTCGGATACCTCGGCGGCGTACTTCGGTGCGCTGCTCGGCGCCAGCCGCGTGGAAATCTGGACCGATGTGCCCGGCATGTTCAGCGCCAACCCGAAGGAAGTGCCGGACGCGCGGCTGCTGACCCGGCTGGACTATTACGAAGCGCAGGAAATCGCCACCACCGGCGCCAAGGTGCTGCATCCGCGCTCGATCAAGCCGTGCCGCGATTCCGGCGTGCCGATGGCGATCCTGGACACCGAGCGCCCCGATCTGCCGGGCACCAGCATCGACGGCAATGCCGAACCGGTGTTGGGCGTCAAGGCGATCAGCCGCCGCAACGGCATCGTGCTGGTGTCGATGGAAGGTATCGGCATGTGGCAGCAGGTCGGCTTCCTGGCCGACGTGTTCACGCTGTTCAAGAAGCATGGCCTGTCGGTGGATCTGATCGGTTCGGCCGAGACCAACGTCACCGTGTCGCTGGATCCTTCGGAAAACCTGGTCAACACCGACGTGCTGGCGGCGTTGTCGGCCGATCTGTCGCAGATCTGCAAGGTCAAGATCATCGTTCCTTGCGCGGCCATCACCCTGGTCGGGCGCGGCATGCGTTCGCTGCTGCACAAGCTCTCCGACGTGTGGGCCACGTTCGGGCAGGAGCGCGTGCACATGATTTCGCAGTCGTCCAACGACTTGAACCTGACCTTCGTCATCGACGAAGCCGATGCCGACGGTTTGCTGCCGATCCTGCATGCCGAACTGATCGACAGCGGTGCAATGCCGGTCAGCGAGGGCGAGGTGTTCGGCCCGCGCTGGCGGCAGATCATCGGCTCGGTACGTCCGCGTCCCACGCCGTGGTGGCATGCCGAGCGCGCGCATCTGCTGTCGCTGTCCAAGGCCGGGACGCCGCGTTACGCGTACCACCTGCCCACGGTGCGTGCGCGTGCGCATGCGCTGGCGCAGATTGCCGCGGTGGATCAGCGCTATTACGCGATCAAGGCCAACGCGCATCCGGCCATCTTGATGGCGCTGGAACAGGCCGGCTTCGGGCTGGAGTGCGTTTCGCAGGGCGAATTGCGCCGCGTCTTCCAGGCGCTGCCGGAGTTGTCGCCGCGGCGCGTGCTGTTCACGCCGAGCTTTGCGCCCAAGGCCGAATACGAAGCGGCCTTCGCGCTGGGCGTGACGGTGACCGTGGACAACGTCGAAGCGCTGCGCAACTGGCCCGAGGTGTTCCGTGGCCGCACGATCTGGCTGCGCATCGACCTGGGGCACGGCGACGGCCATCACGAGAAGGTCAACACCGGCGGCAAGGCGTCCAAGTTCGGCCTGTCGTCCACGCGCGTTGATGAATTCGTCGATGTGGCGCGCACGCTCGAGGTCACCATCACCGGCGTGCATGCGCATCTGGGCAGTGGCGTGGAGACCGGCGAGCACTGGCGGATGATGTACGACGAGTTGGCCGGCTTCGCGCGTCGCATCGGCACGGTAGAGACCATCGACATCGGCGGCGGCCTGCCGATTCCGTACAGCGCCGAAGACGAGCCGTTCGATCTGGAGGTGTGGGCCAAGGGCCTGGCCGAGGTCAAGGCGGTGCATCCTGGCTACCGCCTGGCGATCGAGCCGGGCCGCTATCTGGTGGCCGAAGCCGGCGTCTTGCTGGCCAGCGTCACCCAGGTGATCGAGAAGGACGGCGTGCACCGCGTGGGCCTGGATGCGGGCATGAACACCTTGATTCGCCCGGCGTTGTACGACGCCTGGCACGACATCGAAAACCTCAGCCAACTCGACGCGCCGGCCGATGGCATGTTCGATATCGTCGGGCCGATCTGCGAATCGTCGGACGTGTTCGGCAAGCGTCGCCGGCTGCCAGCGGCCACTGCACCGGGCGATGTGGTGCTGGTCGCCGATGCCGGTGCCTACGGCTACACGATGGCCAGCACCTACAATCAGCGCGAATTGCCGCGCGAAGAGGTGATCGATGCGTCCACTGGCTGAGTTCGTCGTACTCAGCACGTTGGCCGGTGGCGTGGCGATGGTGTTTTCCACCGCCATCGATATCGCCGGGCAACCGACCCCGTGGACCGACAGCTTGAAGTGGGCAATCCCCGCATTGGTCGCTGCCGGCCTCGGCGCGTGGAGCGCAGCGTTCTGGCAACGTCGGCGTGCCCGGCAGGCACGCGCGCAGCGCGCCGGCGGCATGGCATTGCGCACCGTGGTGTTGAGTGCGCTTGGCTATCTGCCGGCGTTGCTGCTGTATCTGCTGGTCGCGTTGGCCATCACCGGCGACGCAACGGTGATTCGCTCGGATGTGATGCTGCTGTTGTTCGTGATCGGTTGCCTGCCGTTGCTTTGGGCGGCGGTGCCGTTTTCCATGATTGAATATGTCCTGTGCCGACGTTATCTGCGTCGTGTACGTGTTTCTGCAGGTAGTCCATGAGCGCTTTCGACAAACATCAGATGTCCACCTTCCGTTTCGTGCGTTGCGCACTCGACGCGCAGACCGGCGTGGCGACGCTGGTGTATGCCTTCGATCAAGGCCCGGAGCTGGTCGAGACCGTTGCGGTGCCGGGCGCTCCGTTCGTGCTAGAGGGCGCGCGGGCAACTGCCGTGCAACAGGCGCTGCGGCTGCTGCATCTCATTGCAGGGGTCAGTTATTTCAAGGCCGCGGTGCCGCCGAACATCGCCATCGACAGCTACGGCATCGATGCCGAGACGGCCGCGCTGGTGGAAAGCGTGTATCTGCACGGCCTGGGCGAATTTGCCTACCGCAATGGCTTGGATCTGCACGGCAAGATCCACTTTCCGGTGGCGGCGCAGGCCACTGCCGCCGCGCCGGCAGTGGGGTTGCGCGAGCATGCGCTGGTGGCGATCGGCGGCGGTAAGGATTCGCTGGTCAGCATCGAGGCGCTGCGCCAGGCCGGCCTGGCGCAGACCGTGAGCTGGATCGGCGGTTCGCAACTCATCCGTGCCTGCGCAGAGCGCACCGGGTTGCCGGTACTCAACATCGGCCGCGTGCTGGCACCGGAATTGTTCGAACTCAACCGCCAGGGCGCGTGGAACGGGCATATCCCGGTGACCGCGGTGAACTCGGCCATTCTGGTGCTCGCAGCGCTGCTCACTGGTGTTGACCAGGTGGTGTTCTCCAACGAACGCTCGGCCAGTTACGGCAGCCAGATTCCCGGCACCGGCGAGGTCAATCACCAGTGGTCCAAGGGCTGGGCCTTCGAACAGGCGTTCGGCGAGTACGTGCAGCGGCACGTGGCAGCCGATCTGCGCTATTACTCGTTGCTGCGGCCGCTTTCGGAGTTGGCGGTGGCGCGGCAGTTCGCCAAGACCGATCACTACGACGCGCATTTTTCCAGCTGCAACCGCAACTTCCACATCATGGGCGAACGCCCGGTGCACCGCTGGTGCGGCGTGTGCCCGAAGTGCCATTTCGTGTTCCTGGCGCTGGCGCCGTTCATGCCCAAGACACGGCTGGTCAACATCTTCGGGCGTAATCTGCTCGACGATGCGACCCAGGCCGGCGGCTACGACGCGCTGCTGGAATTCCAGGACCACAAGCCGTTCGAATGCGTGGGCGAAGGCCGTGAATCGCGCGCGGCGATGGCGGTGCTGGCCAGCCGCGCGGAGTGGAAGGAGGACGCGTTGGTGAAGCGCTTCATCCGCGACATCCAGCCGCAGCTCGACCCAAATGATCTGCAGGTCGAGCCACTCATGGCCATCGATGGCGAGCACCGGATTCCGCCGGCGCTGTGGGAGCGCGTGCGTGCGAATTTCGCAGCTTGAAGGCAAGACCGTTGCGTTGTGGGGCTGGGGGCGTGAAGGACGCGCGGCGTACCGTGCGCTGCGGACGCGCCTGCCGACGCAAGCGCTGACGGTGTTCTGCAACGCCGAAGAGGCGCGCGAGATTGATGCGCTGGAAGATGCGGCCTTGCAGGTGGAAACCGCTGCCAGCGCGCAGGCGCTGGGGCGATTCGAGATCGTCGTGAAGTCGCCCGGCATCAGCCCGTATCGCGCCGAGGCATTGGTCGCCGCCGCGCAGGGCACGTGCTTCATCGGCGGCACCGCGCTGTGGTTTGCCGAACACGCGCAGGCGGACGGCAGCGTGCCCGGTGTCATCTGCGTCACCGGCACCAAGGGCAAGAGCACCACCACGGCGCTGCTGGCGCACCTGCTGCGCGCGGCCGGGCATCGCACCGCGTTGGTCGGCAATATCGGCCAGCCCTTGCTGGAAGTGCTGGCACCGCAGCCGCCGCCGGCGTATTGGGCGATCGAGTTGTCCAGCTACCAGACCGGTGATGTCGGGCGCAGCGGCGCGCGCCCGGAACTGGCACTGGTGTTGAATCTGTTTCCCGAGCATCTGGACTGGCACGGCGATGAGGCGCGCTATGTGCGCGATAAGCTGTCGCTGGTGACCGAAGGCCGGCCGCGGATCGCCTTGCTCAACGCTGCCGACCCACTGCTTGCCGGCCTGCAATTGCCGGATAGCCAGGTGCGTTGGTTCAATCATTCCGCCGGCTGGCATCTGCGTGGCGACGTGGTCTATCGCGGCGAACAGGCCATTTTCGACACCGCCGATGTGCCGCTGCCGGGCGAGCACAACCGCCGCAACCTGTGCGCGGTGCTGGCGGCGGTAGAGGCCTTGGGCCTGGATGCGGCGGCACTTGCGCCGGCGGCAGCGAGCTTTCGTCCATTGCCCAACCGCCTGCAGTTGCTCGGCAGCGTGGACGGCATCAGCTACGTCAACGATTCCATCAGCACCACGCCGCATGCATCGCTGGCTGCCCTGGCGTGCTTTGCGCAGCGACGCGTGGCACTACTGGTCGGTGGCCATGATCGCGGGCTGGATTGGCACGATTTCGCCCAGCAGATGGCGCGGCAGGCGCCGCTGGAAATCGTGACCATGGGCGCCAACGGCCCACGCATCCATGCATTGCTGGCGCCGCTGGCCGAGGCGGGGCACTTCGGTTTGCATGCGGCCAATGATCTCGAACACGCCATGGGACTGGCGCGCGCTGCGCTGGGCCAGCAGGGCGGTGTGGTGCTGCTCTCGCCGGGGGCGCCCAGCTTCGGCGCCTACAGCGACTACGTTGCGCGCGGCCGCCACTTCGCGCAGCTGGCAGGGTTCGACCCGGCGGCAATCAGCGCGATTGACGGACTGGGTGTGCACTGAAGGCGGCTAACGCACCGGCTGCACTCATCGGCTGGTGGGCATGGCCGATGCTCGGCAATGGTATGTGCCGCTCGCACACCGCTGTGCCTGCGAGCTGTTCTCCGCCACCAGATGGATGTTCGTTGCCTGTTGGTCGCCGCGCCAACGCCAGCGCCGCCGCGGTGGCGCGATCGCCTCGAAAGCACGCATGCGCAGCGCATGCGAACGCGCAGGTGCGATCGGACTGACTGCCTGCCGCCACCGTGGCCGGCAGCGGCGACGATGACCTCTCCTGCACGGCAGCAGCGCCTACACTCGCCGCACCATCCTGGGAGCAAGCACATGTACAAGCAACGGACATGGCGTGGCATTGGGTTGATCGGTGTTCTGGCTTCGCTGGCCTTCCCCGCAGCAGCGGCGATGCAGGCCAAGCCGCTGGAATGGAAGATCGGCAAGGACACCTATAGCGGCGTGCTGGTGTACGACGATGCCGGCGATGCCAAGCGCCCGGGGCTGGTCATGGTGCCCAACTGGCGCGGTGTCAACGACTCGGCGGTGACCAAGGCCAAGCAGCTGGCCGGCGACGATTACGTGGTGCTGGTGGCCGACGTGTATGGCAAGGGCAAGCGCCCGGCCAACGACAGCGAGGCTGGGCAGTTCGCCGGCGCCCTGAAGAAGGATCCGCCGGAGTTGCGCGCACGCGCGCTGAAAGCGGTAGAGGTGCTCAAGGCGCAGGCCGGCAAGGCGCCGCTGGACGCAGCGCGCATCGGTGCGGTGGGCTTCTGCTTCGGCGGCACCACGGTGCTGGAGCTGGTGCGCTCAGGCGCGCAGCTGGCCGGCGTGGTGAGCCTGCATGGTGGCATCGCGACTCCCAGCCCGGCCGCCGCCGGCTCGGCCAAGACACCGCTGCTGGTGCTCAACGGTGCCGACGACAAGAGCGTGAGCAAGGCGGATATCGCCGCGTTCGAAACCGAAATGAATGCAGCCGGCGCGGATTGGCAATTCGTCAATTTCAGCGGCGCGGTGCATTGCTTTGCCGAGGCCGACGCCAACAGCCCGCCGGGCTGCCTGTACAACCCGCGTGCGGCCAAGCGGGCGTATCGGATGCTCGGCGATTTCTTCGACGAGCGCTTTGGGCAGTAACCGGGATTGGTGATTTGGGATTGGGGATTCGCAAGAGCGAAGTCCCGTCCTTCAGCGAATCAAACCCCCGAGTTTTTGCTCGGGCGTTGCGCTGATCAATCATTCGGCTAACCGATGTCGGGACGCGCAAAACCGCGATCAAGCCGCCTTTGTGAATCCCTAATCTCCAATCTCAAATCCCGGCCGGCGCGCGCTGCGCGCCGGATCAGTGCGTGCGCTCGACCGCGTAGCGCGCCAGGCCGCGCAACGCCGCCACGGCAGGGCTGTGCGGCAGGGTTTCCAGCGCCTGTTCGGCGGCAGCGGCGTATTCGGCCGCGCGTTGACGGCTGTAGTCCAAGCCGCCGGTGGCATGGATGGCGGCCAGCACTTCCGGCATCGCCGCCGCATCGCCTTGCTCGACGATCTGTCGCAGGCGCTCACGGGTGGTGGCATCCGAGTGCGCCATCGCGTGGATCAGCGGCAGGGTGGCCTTGCCTTCGGCCAGGTCGTCGCCCAGGTTCTTGCCCAGGTCCGCGGCCTCGGCGGCGTAGTCGAGCACGTCGTCGGCGATCTGGAAGGCAAAGCCCAGCTGCATGCCGTAGTCGTACAACTGCTGCTGCACCTGCGCGCTGGCGCCGGAGGCAAGCGCACCCAGACGCGTGCCGGCGGCGAACAGCACCGCGGTCTTGCGCTCGATCACGCGCAGGTAGGCCGCTTCGTCGGTGTCGGGGTTGTGCACGTGCAGCAGCTGCAGCACTTCGCCCTCGGCGATGCGGTTGGTGGTGTCGGCCAGGATCTGCATGACTTCCATGCGGTCCAGTTCGACCATCAGCTGGAAGCTGCGCGAATACAGGAAGTCGCCCACCAGCACGCTGGGGGCGTTGCCCCATAGCGCGTTGGCAGTGCTGCGTCCGCGGCGCAGGTCCGATTCGTCCACCACGTCGTCGTGCAGCAGGGTCGAGGTGTGGATGAATTCGATGATTGCCGCCAGTTGGTGGTGCTCCGGGCCGGAGCCGCCAGCGGCGTGGCCGGCCAGCATCACCAGCATCGGGCGCAGGCGTTTGCCGCCGGCAGAGATGATGTGATCGGCAATCTGGTTGATCAGCACGACGTCCGAGGCCAGACGGCGGCGGATCAGTGCGTCGACCGCGGTCATGTCGGGCGCGGCGAGGGACTGGATCTGGGGCAGGCCCAGCACGGTGGGGAGGTCTTCGGCGATGGTCATGCGCAGGCATTCGTGATGTGGGCCGATTATAGGTGCCCCGGCCGGATCCGTCCCGCCGGGCACATCCGGCGTCTTCACATTTGCCGCCCAGCGCAGCTGGGCCGTGACCCGCAAAGGTCTGTACGGGCTGGATTTCCGACCCTTGGCAAGGCACTTGCCCGGCAGCGTCGCGCGGCAACCTGCCAGGACCGCCGAGCGGCAGGTGCGGTAACATTGCCGCACAGACATTCATCGTTGCGCGCTCCCGGCGCCAGCGCATCATCTCGGAAGCACCTATGGCCCGCGGCATCAACAAAGTCATCCTCGTCGGCAACCTCGGCAACGATCCCGACACCAAGTACACCCAGGCCGGCATGGCAATCACGCGCGTGAGCCTGGCTACCACCAGCATGCGCAAGGACCGCGACGGCAATAACCAGGAACGCACCGAGTGGCACCGCGTGGTGTTTTTCGGAAAGCTGGGCGAAATCGCCGGCGAGTACCTGCGCAAGGGTTCGCAGGTCTACGTCGAAGGCGAACTGCGCTACGACAAGTACACCGGCCAGGACGGCGTGGAAAAGTACAGCACCGACATCGTCGCCAACGAGATGCAGATGCTCGGCGGCCGTGGTGAAGGCGGCGGTGGCGGGATGGGCGGCGATCGCCCGCAGCGCTCGGCGCCGCGTCAGCAGGGCGGCGGCGGTGGGCAGGGTGGTGGATACGGCGGCGGTGGCGGTGGTCAGGACTATGCGCCGCGCCGTCAGCAGCCGGCCCAGCAGCAGTCGGCACCGCCGATGGACGATTTCGCAGACGACGATATCCCGTTCTGAGGACAGCTCGTCGTTGCGTCATCCAGGAAGGCCCGCATTGCGCGGGCCTTCCGCGTTATGGGAAGTCCGCGCAGGCATTGGCCGGTTTCGGCAGAACGGCGGCAAGAGCCACGCGGGTGTCACGCGTGCTCGGAGGCGCGGGTCGTACGTGCAGCGCCCCTCCATCGCAGGCGTGCGCGCAACGCATGGAGTGGGTGCGCCGTCCATGCGTTGCTTCCGGCTCGCGACATCCACCTCGTGACAACAGCGTGACCTCTACCGCAGGTTGTCGGCACCCCGGCAGCGCTAGGCCGATGTGCGATTGCGTCCCTTCTGCTTGGCGCGATACAGTGCCGAATCGGCATCGTGCACGATGGCGTTGGGGCTCAGCGGCGCTTCGCCCGGCTCGAAGGTGGCTGCGCCGATGCTGACGGTGACATGCGCGCTGGTGGGGCTGGACAGGTGCATCAGGCCGAGCTCGGCGACCGCATTGCGCACAGCGTCGGCCAGGCGCAGCGCGCCGGCGGCATCGGTATGCGGCAGGATCATGCCGAACTCTTCGCCGCCGTAGCGCGCGGCGAGGTCTTCGCTGCGGCGCGAGCAGCCGGCAATGGCGCCTGCGATCAAACGCAGGCAGGCATCGCCGTTCACGTGGCCATAGGTGTCGTTGTAGAGTTTGAAGTGGTCGACGTCGATCATCAGCACCGACAATGGCGCCTCCAGGCGAACCGCGTCCTGCAACGCACGCGATAATCGGTGGTCGAAGGCGCGCCGGTTGGCGATGCCGGTCAACGCGTCTACCCAGGCTTCGGTACTCAGCTTTGCTTCGTTGCGATGCATGCGGCGCAGTTGCAAATCCAGCCAGATCCCCACGCCCAGCAGCAGGGTGCAACCCAGCGCGGCCACCACGATGCGCTGGCGCGCGGCTTCCCGCCAGTTCGCCAACGCATCGTCGACCGAAACGCCGGTCAGCACGGTCAGCGGATAGGGGCGCGCCGGTGCAAAGCTGGAGATGCGCTCCACGCCGTCGATCGGCGAGCGATAGGTGGCGGTGCCGTGCTTGCGCGCGCGCATGGTCACGTAGATCGACGTCCCCGCGATCGAGGTGCCGATCACGCCCTGTTTGTCTGGCCGGCGCACCATCACGATGCCATCGTCGTTGGTCATGCCGATGGTGCCGTGCGGGCCAACTTCGAAGGTGCTGTAGTAGCTGTGGAAATACTTCAGCTGCAGGGTGACCAGCACCACGCCGGCGAACTCGCCGCCGGGGGCGTTGAGACGGCGGCTCAAGGTCAGCACCCAGGAGCCGTCCGAGCGGCTTTGCACGGGCGGGCCGACCAGCGACAAGGCGTCGCGATGGTCGCGGTGGTATTTGAAATAGGCGCGGTCGGCGTTGTTGTGGGTCCTGGGGGTGCTGTCCAGCGACGAGCTCACCCAACTGCCGTCCGCGGCATAGATGAAGATGCCATGCAGGCGATCGGAGCGGCGCGCTTCGCGCACCAGAAACTCATGCATCGCAGAACGCGCCGCGCTGGAGCCCTGGTCGTGTTCGACCCGCGACACCAGCCCGGACAGCACTGCGTCGGCAATGGACAGGGTGTCGCTGGCATGCTGCGCCAGCGAATTGGCCAGATTCAACGACTGCGCCTGTGCGCTACGCAGCGCGGTCGCGCGTTCTTCGTGGATGGACCAATATTCCGAGCCCAGCAACAACATCCAGGACACAGTCAGCACGAAATGCAGCGCGATGCGCTGAGCACGTTGCCGCCGCCGCTTGCTTGTTGACGTCACTGTGGCTACCTGTCTGGATACCAGGGCGATGCAACCGCCGTGCGAGCCTACGCGTCGTGGCGCGCGTGCCTAGGTGCGGCAACACGTGCAATGACAGATCTGTGATTGCTGCCTCACGTTGTATGCAACAGCCCGCTTGCCCGCATCGTTATGCGCGTTGGCCGCTGCAGCAGCGCTCGCTGCAGCGCTTCACCACGCACCGCGACAGATATCAGAGCCAGCTCGACTGCGTTTGCGTAACGGGCAGCATGCTATCCCGGGTACTGAATCACGCTCAGGAGTTCCCCATGCACGCCATTCGTCTTCGCCATCCCGCCGCCATCGCATCGCTGCAGTCGGTTGCACTGCCCGATCCGGGGCAGCCTGCACGCGGTCAGATCCGCGTCCGCCTGCATGCCAGTTCGCTCAATTTTCATGATCTGGGCGTTGTGCTCGGGCAGATGCCGACCGCAGACGGGCGTATTCCGATGTCCGATGGCGCCGGCGTGGTGGAAGCAGTGGGGCCGGAGGTCGACGAGTTCGCAGTGGGCGATCATGTGGTGTCCACCTTCTTCCCGCAGTGGCTGGACGGCGAGCCCTTGCATGCCGGTTTTGCCACCACCCCAGGCGATGGCGTCGATGGCTATGCGCGCTCGGCGGTCGTCGCCGACGCGCAGGCATTCACCCATGCGCCCCGCGGTTACAGCCATGCCGAGGCTGCGACGCTGACCACTGCCGGCGTTACCGCGTGGCGCGCGCTTGCGGTCAATGGCGGGCTCAAGGCCGGCGACAGCGTATTGGTACTAGGCACCGGCGGCGTGTCGATTTTCGCGCTGCAATTTGCCAAGGCGATGGGTGCGCGCGTGATCGCCACTTCCTCATCCGACGAGAAACTGGAGAAGGTGCGAGCGCTCGGCGCCGACCACCTCATCAACTATCGGCAGCATCCCGAATGGGCGGCGCAGGTCCTGGACATCACCGAAGGGCGTGGGGTGGACCATGTGGTCGAGGTCGGTGGCCCGGGCACGCTGACGCAATCGATCCGTGCAGCGCGCGTAGGTGGGCATATCGCCTTGATCGGTGTGTTGACCGGTGCCGCTGGGCCGGTTCCGACTGCCGAAATGATGGGGCGCCAGCAACGCCTGCAGGGGTTGGTCGTTGGCAGCCGCAGGCATCAACAGGACCTGGTGCGCGCACTCGACAGCTTGCCGCTGCGGCCGGTGATCGATCGCAGCTTTGCGCTGGATGAGATCGGTGAAGCGTTCGCGCTGCAGAAGGCCGGTGGGCATCTCGGCAAGATCGCGCTGGAGTTCTGATCCAGCCCGCGGTACCGAGCGCCGGCGATGCGTCCGCAGCGCCGGCGCGTGAATTCCGTAGTTCGACGTGTGCAAGGGCCGCCGCCTGCATGACGCTGCTGGCGAGCGCAACCAATACTTCTCGAGTTTCGTTCGTTCGCAGCCCACGGCGGCCAACCAACGTGCTGCACGTGCACATTCCAAGAACTGTTCGGCCGGCCCGTCCGTCTCCAACGTCATCGGCGCATGGGCCTGGTTACTCGCAGTGATGAGCGTCTTTCATAGGCGCATGCAGCACCCAGCGCTAATGCGGGCAAAGGCGGCTACTAGAATCGGGCAATACACCGCTTCACGCCCGCAGGCGCCACCGCGCACTCACGCGCTTGTGACCGGCAGCGCTGCACATTGATTGAGAACTGTAAAAGCCAGCATTGTTGGAGATGCCAGCCATGAGAGACATCAAGATGACCCGTCGCGAGGTATTGATCGCAGGAACGGCATCGGCAGCCAGCGTTGCCGCAACCCAGTCGATGGCCGCCACCGCCGCCACTGCGATCTCGCAGCGGCCGGCAACCGAGCCTGCCAATGCATCCAGCCAGGTCGCTTTCGAGGTGAACGGCAAGCCGGTCGCTCTGACGCTGGATAACCGCACCACCTTGCTGGATGCGCTGCGCGAACATCTGCATCTCACCGGCACCAAGAAGGGCTGCGATCACGGCCAGTGCGGCGCCTGTACGGTCATCGTCGACGGGCAACGCATGAACGCATGCCTGTCGCTGGCAGTGATGCACGAGGGCGCCAAGGTCACCACGATCGAAGGGTTGGGCACGCCGGACAAGCTGCATCCCATGCAGGCGGCGTTCGTCAAGCACGATGGCTACCAATGCGGGTATTGCACGCCCGGGCAGATCTGTTCGGCAGTGGCGGTGCTGGACGAGGTGAGGCGCGGGATCCCCAGCCATGTCACCGAAGACCTCACCGGAAAGACCAAGCTCACCACACCCGAATTGCAGGAGCGCATGAGCGGCAATATTTGCCGCTGCGGTGCGTATTCCAACATCGTTGAAGCCATCAACGACGTTGCCGGAGGCCGCGCATGAAGGCCTTTAGCTACGAGCGGGCCACCTCGCCAGCAGATGCGGCAGCCAAGGCCGCGCGCCAGCCCGGTGCCAAGTTCATCGCAGGCGGGACCAACCTGCTCGATCTGATGAAGCTGCAGATCGAAACGCCGTCGCACCTGATCGATGTCAACGGCCTGAGCCTGGATACCATCGAGGCCACGCCTGAGGGCGGCCTGCGCATCGGCGCACTGGTGCGCAACACCGATCTGGCGGCCGACCAGCGCGTGCGCCGCGATTACGCTGTGTTGTCGCGCGCATTGCTGGCCGGTGCCTCGGGACAACTGCGCAATCGCGCCACCACGGCAGGCAACCTGCTGCAACGGACGCGGTGTCCCTATTTCTACGACACCAATCAGCCGTGCAACAAGCGACTGCCTGGCAGTGGCTGTGCGGCCATCGGTGGCTATAACCGTCAACTGGCAGTTATCGGTGCCAGCGAGGCGTGCATTGCCACCCATCCCAGCGATATGGCCATTGCCATGCGCCTGCTCGATGCCGTGGTGGAAACGGTGCGCCCGGATGGGCAGACGCGCACCGTGGCCCTGTCCGAGTTCTATCGTGCACCGGGAACGACGCCGCACCTGGAAACCGTGCTGGAGCGCGGCGAATTGATCACCGCCGTCACCTTGCCCAAGCCGCTCGGTGGCACGCACGTGTACCGCAAGGTGCGCGACCGTGCCTCGTATGCGTTCGCCCTGGTGTCGGTGGCCGCCGTCGTTCAGCGCGACGGCAGTACGCGCGTCGCAGTCGGCGGCGTCGCGCACAAGCCATGGCGCAGCGAAGCTGCCGAAGCCAGAGCGAAAGAGGGTGCCCGCGCCATTGCGTCCGTGTTGCTCGACGGCGCACAGCCCACCGAACACAACGCATTCAAGGTGCCGCTGGTCGAGCGCACCTTGACCGCGATCCTGGCCGACACGAGGGCCTGATATGAAATTCGACACTCCCGCCGGCACCAATCCCATCGATCAGCTCACTGTCGTCGGCAAGCCCGTCGACCGTATCGACGGGCCACTCAAGACCACCGGGCAGGCACCGTATGCCTACGAACATCACGACTTGCCGGGCCAGCCCGCTTACGGGCATGTGGTGGGCGCAGGCATCGCCAAGGGCACCATTCGCAGCATCGATCTGAGCGCGGCGCGCAAGGCGCCGGGCGTGCTGGGCATCGTGACCGCGCAGAACGCAGGCAAGTTGCAAAAGGGCAAGTTCAACACCGCCAAGCTGTTGGGCGGCCCCGAGATCGCGCATTACCACCAGGCCATTGCCGTGGTGGTGGCGGAAACCTTCGAGCAGGCGCGTGCGGCCGGCCAGTTGATCAAGGTCGATTACGGCCGGCACGTTGGCGCCTACGATCTGGAAAAGGCCCGTGCCGGCGCCAAGGTGACCAAGAAGGGCGACGCGCCCAACAGCAATGTCGGCAACTTCGACGCTGCCTTCGCTACAGCGCCGGTGCAACTGGATGCCCAATACACCACACCGGATCATTCGCACGCGATGATGGAGCCGCACGCATCGATTGCCATGTGGGATGGCGACAAGCTCAGCGTGTGGACATCCAATCAGATGATCAATTGGGGTGCCGGCGATCTGGCCAGGACGCTGGGCCTCCCGCGCGAAAACGTACGGATCATGTCGCCGTACGTCGGCGGCGGTTTCGGCGGCAAGCTGTTCCTGCGTGCCGATGTAGTCCTGGCATCGCTGGCCGCGCGTCAGGTCGGACGTCCGGTCAAGGTGATGTTGCCGCGGCCGCTGATCGCCAATAACACCACCCACCGCCCGGCCACGGTGCAACGCATCCGGCTTGGGGCCGGGCGTGACGGCAAGCTCACGGCGATTGCGCATGAAAGCTGGTCGGGTGACTTGCCCGACGGCAGCCCGGAAAACGCCGCTGCACAGACGCAATTGCTCTACGCTGGTGCTAACCGCCTGATTACGACCCGTCTGGCCGTGCTCGATCTACCCGAAGGCAACGCCATGCGCGCGCCGGGCGAGGCGCCGGGGTTGATGGCGTTGGAAATCGCCATGGACGAGATGGCCGAAAAGCTCGACATGGATCCGGTCAAGTTCCGCATCGTCAACGACACCCAGGTGGACCCGGAAAATCCGCAACGCCCGTTCTCGCAGCGTCAGCTGGTCAAGTGCCTGGAAGATGGCGCAAAGCGATTCGAGTGGTCCAAGCGCAAGGCCAGGCCGGGCAGCACGCGCGACGGTCGTTGGCTGGTCGGCATGGGCGTGGCGGCGGCATTTCGCAACGCGCCGGTCACGACCTCCGGCGCGCGTATGCGGCTGGAGCAGGGCGGGCGCTTGGTGGTGGAAACCGATATGACCGATATCGGGACCGGCTCCTATACCATCATTGCGCAGACCGCTGCGGAAATGCTTGGGGTCCCGCTTAACTGGGTGGATGTGCGCCTGGGCGATTCGAGCTTTCCGGCCTCTGCAGGCTCCGGCGGGCAATGGGGCGCGAACAGTTCCACCGCAGGCGT
The DNA here is from genome assembly GCF_013112235.1 of Xanthomonas euvesicatoria. Lineage (NCBI taxonomy): Bacteria > Pseudomonadati > Pseudomonadota > Gammaproteobacteria > Lysobacterales > Lysobacteraceae > Xanthomonas > Xanthomonas euvesicatoria. The sequence continues at coordinate 4,369,521 of NZ_JABFFS010000001.1, read as the reverse complement.
CTATGCGGCCGCAGTCAAGTTGCGTGAAGCGGTGGCCAGGCAATTGGGCCTGGATCCGGCCGCGGCCAAATTTGCCGATGGCTATGTGCGCGCCGGTGGCAAGCGCATTGCGCTCGGCGATGCCGTGGCCAGTGGCGCGCTGGTGGTGGAAGACAAGATCGAGTTCGGCGACCTCAGCAAGACGCATCAACTCTCCACGTTCGGTGCGCATTTCATCGAGGTAGGCGTGGATGTGGCCACCGCCGAAGTGCGCATCCGGCGCATGCTTGCCGTATGCGCCGCAGGACGCATCCTCAATCCCAAATCCGCACGCAGCCAGGTCATCGGCGGCATGACCATGGGCGCCGGCGCGGCACTGATGGAAGAGCTGGCAGTGGACAAACGCCTGGGCTTTTTCGTCAACCACGACCTGGCCGGCTATGAAGTGCCGGTGCATGCGGACATCCCGCATCAGGACGTGGTGTTCCTGGAAGAAAGCGACCCGCTATCGTCGCCGATGAAGGCCAAAGGCGTGGGTGAGTTGGGCATCTGCGGCGTGGCAGCAGCAATCGCAAATGCGGTGTACAACGCAACCGGCGTGCGTGTGCGCGACTATCCGGTGACCCTGGACAAATTGCTGCCGCACCTGCCCGAGATGCTGCGCGCGTGAGCGCGGTGGTTGCCCCGATCGCGCATGCGCCGCCGGCGTGGCCGGCATGGCCGGGCTACGCGTTGCTCGACGATTTGTTGCCAACGTTGAGCGCATGGCAGCGTGCAGGGCAGCGCGTGGCGATGGCAACCTTGATCGATGTGCAAGGCTCCTCCCCACGGCCGTTGGGAAGCGAGATGGCCATCAGCGCCGATGGGAACGTGGCAGGCTATGTCTCAGGCGGCTGCGTCGAGGCGGCGGTGGCACATGAAGCCATGGCAGCGCTGCGCGATGGTCAGCCGCGCTGGCTGGATTATGGCGAAGGCAGCCAGGTGCTGGACATCCAGCTCAGCTGCGGCGGGCGCATCGGCGTGCTGGTGTGGCCGGTGCCGGATCTGGGCGAGCACCTCGCACGTTGGCGTAACGCGCGCCAGCATCGGCGTGCATTTCATGTGGCCTTGGATCGTGCGTCCGGCACGGTGCGTTACCTGGCAAATGCACAGGACGCGCGCGCGGGCGAATTCGTGCGCAGCCATCGTCCGCCGTTGCGGCTGGTGCTGGTCGGCGCTGACCCATCGCTGCTGGCGCTGGTGTCGTTGGCCAGCCAGATGGGCATCGACGTGCGCGTGTTGCGGCCGCATGGTCCGGGCGAACCGCCGCCGGGCTTGGCGCCCGAGCACTACGACCGACGTGCGTTGGGCGATGCGCTGCAGGACCTGCATCTGGATGCCGACACCGCGCTGTATAGCCTGGCCCACGATGCCGAGATCGACATGCAGGTTGCGCAGCGCGGCTTGGCGTCCCCTGTTGCCTGCATCGGCATCCTCGGCAGCCGGCAGAAGCGCGAAGGTCGCTTACAGGCCTTGCGGGCGCTTGGGTATGGCGATGCCGCACTCGCACGTCTGCGTTTGCCGGCGGGCTGGCGCATGGGGCGCTCGTCACCGCACACCATCGCGCTCGGCATCATCGCCGAAGCCACGCAAGCGGTGGTAGATCTACAGGCCGTGACCGCAAGCCGATAAGTCGCTGGCTGCTCCTGCCGCGTGCGTGAGTCATCAAGGCGCATCGCAGCCGGTCGGGTCGCACACAGCTGCTTTCGAGCACTATCGTGGCAGGCCTCCGACAGCACGCTGTCATCTGCATCGCCATGGGCAGGCCTTCGCCAATGCATCCACAGCGCACGCAAAGGGTAGTCACCTTGCACGCACAGCCGGCGCTCTAGGCTGCAGCTGTCTTCCATTCAAGCAGCACGTCGCCATGACCCTTGTTCCGGATCGCCACGTCGACGTATCGCGTGATGCTGTTCGCGTTAGCTTCTTCGCCACCCACCATTCCGCACGTGGTGACAACGTCGGAAAGCGCCACGCTCCCGCCGTCTGGCAACCAGCGCCGCACGCTGCTGCCGCCACGCCAGCAGCGTACGGCGCATGAGTGGCGATCACGCCGCACTGGTGCTGGGCGCCGGGGCAGGGCGCCGGCTTGGCCGCTCGAAGCAATTGCTGATGCGCGATGGCGAGCCGTTGCTGCATCGCGCCGCTCGCATTGCGTTACTGACTGCGCCACGCCGCTGCGTGGTCGTGCTGGGTGCCGATGCTGATACGTTGAGCGAGGTATTGCAGGATCTGGATGTCGAAATACTGCGGCACCCCGATTGGTCCGAGGGCATGGGCTCCAGCCTGGCCGCGTTGCGCCGGCATGTGCAGGGCGACCCGGCATTGCGACGCAGCCTGATCCTGGGGTGCGATCAGCCTGCGCTGGATGCCCCGCATCTGCGCTCCCTGCTGGAAGAAGCCGATCGCGCCGTCTCCGGGTGTGCAACCAGTGGCTACAGCGGCGTGCGCGGCATTCCCGCGGTGGTCACGCATGCGGCCTGGGCGGATGTGCCATTGCAGGCCGATAGCGGCTTGCGGGGCCTGTTCGCCAGCCTGGACATGCAGAGCCTGGGGTGCGTAAGCGCCCCGGCGTTGGCATTGGATATCGACACGCCGACGGATCTGGCCGCCGCGCAGCAGCGCGGCTGGGTCGATGCGGACTGAGACGCCGTGACGGGTACGCACGCAAATCTCTGGCAGCCTGGGTCCTGACACGATCGGCGCCGGCCGCACCGTCAGCGGCAGGCACCGTCACTGCACGCACGCTGACGTGACCGGTGCCGATCACCGACACCGGTCCAGGCGCGTTACCTCTTTTTTGCAGCCCGCCAACCGACATGCCTGGCCGACACGCTCAACCGTGCAACAGCCTTACGACCACAGCACGACCGCTTCCCTGATCACCAACACATAGCCAATGACCATGGCGGTCTTGACCGAAAACTGGAATTTCCTAAGCAGATGCATGCAACCCCTCCCCAGAGGCAGTCTTCAAGAGCGACTGATCACCCACTGCGCACCGTCCACGCTCGTCTGACGGTTGCTGATGACGCGGCGTTCACCAGTCCTGACCGAATGTAGCGCTGGACGTGATGTGTGTCACGTAAGAATTTTCCTACCGACCTGCCAGTGTCAGCCCGACGGCATTGGCATGCATAAAAGAACATCCTGGCTATGCCGGACGCGGGGCCATTGGCTACTCTCCCGCGGCCCCTTGAGTAAGGGCACGCCGGCATACCGGACGGGAGAAGGCGTTCCCATTCCTCGCGCATCGCGGCCCTACGCCCCATGCGCCTTTGCTCGACCGCTAGACGCACTGGCCGGAGGCCTGATGGACGAGTCTCGTTATGTCGTACGCATCCACCCCGCACAGGGCGGCTGGTGGGTAACCCGCCCGCACTGGTCGCCGCTGCGGTATTTGCGCGAGCAGGGCGCCCTGGACTTTGCCGAATGGATGGCAAAACTGCACTGCCTGACCACCGGTCAGCCCAGCGGCGTGGTGGTCAACACCGGCGGCGGCGATCGGGTGGTGCGGCGTTACGGCTGAGGCCGTACGCAACGCAGTCGTTTGCTGCAGTAAACCATTGCCCACGGTGGCGGCTGTCCGCAGCTGTGCGGGGTTTGCGCAGACGTCCGGGTCGGCTAGATTCGAGGTATCGGCCACCTGGGGCCGGTCCGCGCTCTGGCGGCTACTTCTCTGGATGTCCGCCTGTCGTGAATGCTGCCGGTGCTGCGCTGATTCGAAACGATATCGTCGTGTTCGGCCTGATCGCCGCCACCCTGGGCGCGGTGTTCTGGACGTCTGCACGGGAGCAGGGGTTCTGGCGGCGTTTCTACGCGGTGGTGCCGGTCTTGTTGCTGTGTTATCTGCTGCCTGGCATCTACAACACGGTCGGTTTGATCGATGGTGCCAACACCCGGTTGTACAACCCGATCGCCCGTGACGTGTTGCTGCCTGCGGCATTGATCCTGCTGACCTTGAGCATCGATCTGCGCGCGATCCTGCGGCTCGGCCCCAAGCTGGTGGCGATGTATCTGGGCGCATCGCTGAGCATCATGCTGGGTGCGGTGGTGGCGTTCTGGGTGATGCGCTGGCTGCATCCGGCCACCGTGGCCGGCGATACCTGGGCCGGCATGGCAGCGCTGGCGGGCAGCTGGATCGGCGGTGGCGCCAACATGCTGGCGATGCGCGAAGTGTTCGATGTGGACGCAACCACGTTCGGGCAGTTCGCGGTGGTCGATGTCGGCGTGGGCTATGTGTGGATGGCGGCGCTGATCTTCCTGGCCGGCCGCGCGCGCAAGATCGATGCACGCAGCGGCGCCGACACCCGGGCGCTGGATGCCTTGCAGGAGCGCATGGCGCGCTTCCAGGCCGAGCATGCGCGCATTCCCAGCTTGGCCGACTTGATGGTGATCGTGGCGGTGGCATTCGGCGGTGTCGGCCTTGCGCATGCCCTGGCCAATCCCCTTGCCGCGTGGTGCAAGGCGCAGTTGGATTGGGCCAGCCAGTTCAGCCTGGACACGCCGTTCGTGTGGGTGGTGGTGCTGGCGACCAGCCTGGGCCTGCTGCTGAGCTTTACCCGTGCGCGCACGCTGGAGGGCGCGGGCGCGTCCAGGATCGGCACCTTGCTGCTGTATTTCCTGATCGCATGCATCGGCATGCAGATGGATCTGCTGGCGCTGCTGGACCGGCCATGGTTGTTCCTGCTCGGCCTGATCTGGATTGCCGTGCACATTGCCGTGTTATGGGGGCTTGGCCGGTTGTTGCGGGTGCCGTTCTTTTATTTTGCGATCGGCTCGCAATCCAATATCGGCGGCCCGGCCTCCGCGCCGGTGGTTGCCGCGGCATTTCACCCGGCTCTGGCGCCGGTCGGTGTGCTGCTGGGCACGATGGGCTACGCCACCGGCACCTATCTAGCCTATCTGGTCGGCATTACCTTGCGGGCGATGGCAGGCGCTGGATAACTCGCGCCGCAATCTGCAACGCCACGATGAAGCGACCGAGCGAGGTATCACACCGCTGTGCAATCGCCAGTGCGGCTGGGCTGGGCGATGCTCGGCGTTGCGCCATGTGCCGCGCCTGGCATGCCGCTTCTGCGCACCGTGCGCGATTGGCTGACGACTCCGATGACACGGGTGCGGCCATGTCGCGCCGCGGTTCGAATACGCGCGCTAGTCTCAAAGACACGCTGCACTGCGCGAAGCCGACAGCGATCCCGCGCAAGACCTTGACGCGCTGCTGCCAGCCGCGTGCAGGCGAAGAGTGGCCCGCGACATTGCGCGGGCCACTGGCGCCTTACTGCTGAATCACCCGGCGCTGCTCTTCCTGCTGCTGCGGCGGCTGCTGGGTGTGTTGCTGATTGTGCTGGTGCAGCTGGCTGACATTGGTCTGCGCCGGCTCGTTGGCTGCCGATGCCGTCTGCACATGGCTGCGCAGATGGGCCGGGTCGTCCATGCGCCCCTGCACCGCGATCAGGCTGTCGCCGTCACGGTTGGGCACCAGGTGATCGATACGTTGCAAGCCATCGTTGCCTGCACGCGCGGCCACGCTGGCAGCGGTATTGAGAAACGCGGTGTCGTCGCGCAGCCCCAGGCGGTCGCGTTGCCCATCCAACTGCACCACCGCGTCGTTGAATAGCTGGCTGCCGGGCTGCAATGCGGTGCCGCGCGCCTGGTCCTGCAACTGCATGTCCTGCGCCTTCATCACCGAATCGATGCCGTGCAGATCCAGCCGATGCTTGAGCATCATGCCCGGCACCAGACGCTGGCCGAAGGACAACGGGTCCGGTTCGGGCAGTTCGATCTGATGACCGGCCGCATTGGGCATGGCCCATTTGAGCGGGATGCTGTCTTCCTGCAGATGGGTCAGGATTTCGTTCTTGACGTGGTAGCCGCGGATCAATTCGCTGTTGGCGTAATCCTTGGCCGCCGATGCATCCAGACCTTGGCGCTCCAGCGTGCGGTCGTTGACGCCGGCGGCGTTATAGGTCACCGCCGGAATGTCGTTGACCATTGCCGATGCCGCGGCCAGACCGCCGCCCAGCGAATGCCCGCTGATCACCACCTGGTCGCCGAACGCCTGTTTGGCCTGGCTACCGAGCTGGATCGCCGAAGCGTATTGCGCATCGTCCAAGCCCAGGCCCTGGCCGATGTTGTGCTTCCAGTCCTTGCCTTCGTCGGTGCCGCAGAAGCCCAGCACCACCTGCCCCTGATCATTGCGATAGAACGCGGCATCGAAGCCGCTTTTGGCGTCGTGCAGCAGGGCAGGGTCGATACCTGCCTGCTGCAGCGCGCGGTCGTCCATGCGCGACCAGCCATTGGGCAGGGCGGCAAAGGTTTCGGCGCCGCCTTCGCGTCGTTGGGCGGCGGTGGCGTAAAGGTCTTGCAGCATCGCTGGAAGCTGGCGGTCTTCCGGATGCGGTTGTTGCCCGCGCATCGATTCTGCGAACGGGGTGGAAGAAGAGGATTCTGACGGGCTCATGCGCGGCTCCTTGCGTTCGTCATGCGAAAAGCGCGCTTAGCGGCTGCTTTCCACGGGAATGTTGTGGGCGTTCAACCACGCGCGTACGTCCGACCTGACCTGCTGGCCGCTGGGGTTGAGCAGGCGGTCCGGCGTGGTGAAGAAATACGCCTGGAAGGTCTTCTGCTGGGCATTACGCACGGTGGGATCGACACCGGCCTTGAGCAGGGCGAGCACTGCAGGGCTGGCTGCGCCACTTTGCGCTGCAAGGTGCAGCAGGCTGTTGCCGGTGTGGTCGACGCGCTGTACATCTGCACCGGCCTCGATCAGCAAATCGATCTGCGCATCGCGCTTGCTTTGCACCGCGCGAAACAGCGGCGTCCAGCCCGCTCGCGCGCTGACGACATCGATCGGCGCCTTGTGCTGCAACAGGATCTGCAGATACTGCGGGTCTTGCGCCATGGCGGCCATGTGCACGACCGTCTCCTGGTCCATGCCGGGGAGCGACGGGTCTGCGCCTGCATCGAGCAATGCGGCCAGCGCGCGCGGTTGTTCGTTCCAGATTGCCCATTCGAGCAAGGTGACGTTTTGATCGCCATGCGCGGCGAGATCGACAGTGGGGGCGAGTGCCTTGATCCGGGCCACATCACCGTGCGCAATGGCCTGGGCGATGTCGGTCAGGGCGGGGTCGCGGAAGGCGACGGTGTGGTCCTGCAGCGTAGCTGACATGGTGGTTTGCTCCTTGGCACCGGGCGAGGCGGTGCATGAGACCGCGAAAAACGAGGTCGCAAGAACGAGCAGGGCGGGGAATCGCGGTTGCATCGAAATCTCCTTCTCCTGATCGCATTCCTGATGACGCTGCAGCAAGTCCCGCCGCAGCGGGGCAGATCCTAGCAGCTGGAAAAATCGCTTGCGGTAAGATTTCGTGACATGGCTTTTTGTGACATGACGGTACGGCGGGCCGCATGCTCGGGGCCGCCTGTCCTGATGGTGCGCATGCTGCAAGCGGCGAAGTGTCCATCGCCACAGCCTGCTGCCCCACAGCCGACGGTCACACCCGGGCCGGCATAATGGCGCTTTGTGAGCAGATGGGTGCGATGGCGTACGAGCTACTGATCAGTGACTGTGATGGCGTTCTTGTCGACAGCGAGATACTGGCCGACCGGGTAATGCGTGAGGCGCTGGCGTCTTTCGTGCCAAGCGAGCCGCTGGAACAGCTGCTGGAAACCACCTTCGGGCAGACCACGCGCGAGGTGCTGCGGCGGGTGGAAGAGCGCTTTGCATTGCAGTTGCCAGAGACCCTGCTCGCGCAGATCCAGGCGCGTAGCGAGGCCTTGATCCAATCGCAGGTGCAGCCGATCGCAGGCGTACGCGAGGCGTTGGAGCAGATTCCATTGCCGTTGGCGGTGGCCTCCAATAGCCGGCGCCACAATGTGATTGCCTCGGTGGAACGGGCCGGGCTCACCGCGCGTGCGGCGGGACGTATTTTCAGTGCCGACATGGTGGAGCGGCCCAAGCCGGCACCGGATGTGTATCTGCTGGCGGCACGCACCGCCGGAGTCGCGCCGCAGCGTTGTGTGGTCATCGAAGACAGCCCCACCGGTGCAACCGCGGCCGTGACGGCCGGCATGCAGGTGCTGGGGTTTACCGGTGCAAGCCACATTCCACCGGGGCATGGCGACACCCTGCGCCGCATTGGTGTGCTTGAAGTGTTCGACGACATGCGCGATTTGCCTGCGCTGTTCGCGCGGTTGGCGCAAAAGCGGGCTGGGTAAGGCGGCAGCTTGGTGAGGGGGGGGCGGTGTCATGGGTACGCAGTGGCCCCGTCCCGCAAGCGGCGAGGACACCGCGCCGCAAGGTGTTCGGTTGTCTTTTCGAAACATGCGTAACGACCAACGTGAGAGGGCCCGCAGCCAACGCGCGGGTAGTGTCCTGCAATTGATGGATTGGACGTTGCGATCCGTACGAGTGATCGCGATTCGCGTCATCGCCCAATCTTGACGCATTCAAAAGCTGGGTCGTCGAGTGCGCGGTTTCCTCGCCGCTTGCGGGATACGCCGTGAACCCGTCCATGGGAGTCGTTGGCGGCATCCATGCCGCCAACGGTCCCGCAAGTGGCGAGGACACCGCACTAGACAGTTGACTGACGCCTGGTGAAAGCAGCTCGCTGCCGCGAACAGGTTCCTGCACGCGTCGATTGGGTTTTTGCTGCGGATCGATTGGCCATCACATCGACAGGCGCTGCGACGAGCGAATGCGCCATTACGTGATTCGTTTTATCGAGTTGCGGTCGAGCCAACGCAACAGGGCGCGATTCGCATCGCGCCCTGTTGCGGTTCTACCTCTTGATCGGCCGACGACCGGCCAGGCAGTCAACCGTCACCGATCAACAGCAGCGAAACCCGCTCTTGCCGCCATAGCGCGCATCCTGGCGCTCGCGGAAGAAGGCGGGGTAGTCCATCACCGGTTTATCGGGATGCTTTTCCAGCATGTGGCGCACGTAGTTGTCGTAGTCGGGGATGCCGCAGCACAGCCGCGCGGTCTGGATCAGACGCCGCCAGATGCGGCGATGCGCCTGATAGTGACTGGCCAGGACGAGTTGCGTGCCCATTACAGGTCTGCCATCTGATGCGGCTGCAACGCCACGTACGGGGTTTCGCGGTCGGTGCGCTGCGGGTTGCGGCGTGCTGCCACGATCGTCTTGATCGAATAGATCAGGATCGAGCCGACCACGAACAGGAACAGCACGGTCAGCCCGGTGTTGACGTAGGCATTGGTGACGATCTGCTGCATCTGCGGCACTGTCTTGGCCGGCGCGGTGATGGTGTTGCTGGCGATGGCCGCCTGGAACTTGTGCGCCTGCGCCAGGAAGCCCTGCGCCGGGTTGCTGTCGAAGATCTTGATCAGCCCGGCGTACGTGGTGCACAACAACAGCCACAGCGCCGGCACGATGGTGACCCAGGCGTAGCGGTCGCGCTTCATCTTGAACAACACCACCGTACCCAGCATCAACGCGATCCCGGCCAGCATCTGGTTGGAGATGCCGAACAACGGCCACAAGGTCTGGATGCCGCCGAACGGATCGATCACGCCGGTGTAGAGCAGGTAGCCCCACAGCGCCACGCAACCGGCGGTGGCGATGATGTTGGCGGTCCACGACTCGGTCTTCTTCAACGCCGGGATGAAGTTGCCCAGCAGGTCCTGCAGCATGAAGCGGCCGGCGCGCGTGCCGGCGTCTACCGCGGTCAGGATGAACAGGGCTTCGAACAGGATGGCGAAGTGATACCAGAACGCCATGGTGTCTTCGCCCGGCAGCAACTGGTGCAGGATCTGCGCGATGCCCACCGCCAGCGTAGGGGCACCGCCGGCGCGCGCCAGGATGCTGTGCTCGCCGATATCGCGTGCCGTGGCCTCGAGCACCTGCGGTGTGATCGAGAAGCCCCACTCGCTGATCTTGGCAGCCACTGCGACAGTGTCGGTGCCCACCAGCGAGGCGGGGCTGTTCATGGCGAAGTAGATGCCCGGCTCGATGATCGACGCGGCCACCAGCGCCATGATCGCCACGAACGATTCCATCAGCATGCCGCCGTAGCCGATGTAGCGCATGTGGCCTTCGTTGGCGAGCAGCTTGGGCGTCGTGCCGGACGCGATCAACGCATGGAAGCCGGAGACCGCGCCGCAGGCAATGGTGATGAACAGGAACGGGAAGATGCCGCCCTTCCAGACCGGGCCATCGCCGGTGGAGGCAAATTGCGTGAGCGCCGGCATCTTCAGGTCCGGCATGACAACCAGGATGCCGATCGCCAGGGCCAGGATGGTGCCGATCTTGAGGAAGGTGGACAGGTAGTCGCGCGGTGCCAGCAGCAGCCACACCGGCAGCACCGAGGCGACGAAGCCGTAGCCGATCAGCATCCAGGTGATCTGCTTGGCGGTGAAGGTGAAGGCCGGGCCCCAGGTCGGGTCCGCGGCCACCTTGCCGCCTAGCCAGATCGCCCCCAGCAGCAGGATCAACCCCACCACCGAGATCTCGCCGATCTTGCCGACGCGGATGTAGCGCATGTACACGCCCATCATGATCGCGATGGGCATTGTGGCGATGACGGTGAACATGCCCCATGGGCTTTCCGCTAGCGCCTTGACCACCACCATCGCCAGCACCGCCAGGATGATGATCATGATCAGGAAGGCGCCGAACAGGGCGATGGTGCCGGGCACCTGGCCCATTTCCTCGCGCACCAGATCGCCCAGCGAGCGGCCGTTGCGACGGCTGGACAGGAACAGCACCACGAAGTCCTGCACCGCACCGGCGAACACCACGCCCACCACCAGCCACAGCAGGCCGGGCAGGTAGCCCATCTGTGCGGCGAGCACCGGACCGACCAGCGGCCCGGCGCCGGCGATGGCGGCGAAGTGATGGCCGAACAGCACGTGCTTGTTGGTGGGCACGTAATCCAGGCCGTCGTTGTTGGCGACCGCCGGGGTGGCGCGGGTGATGTCCAGCTGCATCACCTTGTCGGCGATGAACAGGCTGTAGAACCGGTAGGCGATCAGATAGATCGACACCGCGGCCACCACGATCCATAACGCGTTGATGTGCTCGCCACGCCGCAGCGCAACGGTACCCAGGCAGAACGCGGCCAGCAGCGCCAACGCGCCCCAGGCCAGCTTGGAGAACCCTTTCATGCATGCCCCTCAGGAACGATTCGTTCAAGGGTCCCCCCACGCCCGGCTGCGGTCAATGCCAGGCGGGCGCAACGGGTTAAAACTTTGGTCGTAGGGTGCTGCGGTCATAGATCGGTTAGAGCGCTGGCACGCTGGCGGCGTTTGGAACGATCGGTTGCAATGGTCGCGGTTGGGCGGCGGCCCGCGCGCACCCATCATTGGCGCTTCGCCACAGGGCACAGGGACAAGCGATGAGCACCACGACCACCACAGCAGCGCACGTACTGCGCACCATTCGCGGCATGCCGACCTCCGACGGGGCCGGGGTCAAGCTGACCCGCGTCATCGGCACGCAGCAGCTGCCGGAGCTGGACCCGTTCCTGATGCTGGACGAATTCGGCACCGACAAGGCCGAAGACTATCTGGCCGGTTTCCCCAGCCACCCGCATCGCGGTTTCGAGACCGTGACCTACATGCTCGACGGGTGCATGCGCCACAAGGACAACCACGGCAACGAAGGCCTGCTGACGCCGGGCAGCGTGCAATGGATGACCGCCGGTCGCGGGCTGATCCATTCGGAAATGCCGGAGCAGGAATCCGGGCGCATGCGCGGCTTTCAGTTGTGGGTAAACCTGCCGGCGCGCGAGAAGATGACCGATCCCAAGTACCAGGAGTACGCACCCGACCACATTCCGGTGGCGCATCCGGCGCCCGGCGTGACGGTCAAGGTGATTGCCGGTGCGGTCGGCGAGGTGGTCGGGCCGATCGTGCAACCTGCAACGAGCCCGGTGTACCTGGATATCGCGTTGGAGCCGAACGTGGAATGGGAGTATCAGCTGCCCAGCGGACATAACGCGTTCGCGTATGCCTTCGAGGGCGCGCTGACGGTGGGCGAGAGCGACACCGCGCGCGTGTTGCCGGCGCAGCAGCTGGCCGTGCTGGGTGGCGGACAGCGCCTGCGCCTGCAAGCCGGTGCCGACGGTGCGCAGCTGATCCTGGTCGCGGGCCGCCCGCTCAACGAGCCGGTGATGCGGCATGGCCCGTTCGTGATGAACACCAAGCAGGAGCTGATGCAGGCGTTCGTCGATTTCCAGGAAGGCCGGTTTTGAACCGGCCCGCGTACGACAACAGGAGCGGGCAATGAGTGACCGGCCCGTCAGCGTGCGCACCGGCACGGTGCCGTACACGGTCAGCATCCACGACGGGCTGCACACCTGGAGCGGCGATACGCAGCCGGCCAATGGTGGCAGCGACGCCGGGCCGGATCCCGAATCGCAGGTGCTGGGTGCGTGCACCGCCATCACGGTGTCGATGGTGGCCGCGCGCAAGCACTGGCCGCTGACGGCGGTGCACGTGCATCTGCATTACACGCAGCGCGGCGCTGCCGGCACGGCGATCGCCCGCGCGGTGGTGCTTGACGGTGCGCTCGACGACGAGCAACGCGCACGGTTGATGGAGGTGGCCGACAAATGCCCGATCCATCGCCTGCTGACCGGCGAGGTGCGCATCGAGACTCAGTTGCAGGCGGCTGGCGGCGGTGGAGACACGGCGATTCGAAGCGACTGACAGACGCTTGCCGGCAGTCTTTGGGTTCGGTGGATGCGGAATCGGAATTGGAACGAGCGATCGGTCCACGCCGATTCCGGGCGGATGCCGACATGGCATGCGCCACTGCTCCAACGTTTGCAACCGTGAGCGTTCTCCAGCCCATCGCCGTCGCACGTGGTGGCCGCCGGAATCAAAATCGTTGAGCGGCTGGACGCATCGGTGCGCTTGGTGCATGCGCAAGCCGCTCGGGCGTCGCCTCATGCGCGTCGGCGCGACACGCGAGGGCACGAGCATCAGTGCGCAATGGTGATCTGCGGCGACACGCTCGCGGCAGATATCGTCAGATACTGTCTGCAGCGTGCCGGCAAACCCGCGCGCTGCAAGACGGGTGCAGCAGTGCGCGGGGCTGTGACGCGCGCTGCGTCAGCGCTGCAGCGCCAGGCTGGCCGGCTGCAGATCCATGTTCTGCACCATCGACTGCATCGAGGCGAGTTCTTCGGTGCTGGCGCCATCGATCCACAGCTGGGCGTAGCGCTTCTTGCCCAGTTCGACCACGGTGACGCGGCGCGATTCCGTGCCCGGCATGTCGCGGCCGCCCAGATCGAGCTTGTACCAGTAGAAGTCTTCCTGCTGGATCTGGCCCTTTTCGGCGCGCCGCTCGCGTGCCAGTGTCATCGCCGGGTCGCGGGTAGTGAGCATCACGCCGACCACCTGCCGGCCATCGGCAGTCATGGCCTTGCAGACCAGGTAATCGGCACCGGCGAGCTCGTTCCACTGCAGGCCGGAGGCCGGTGGCAACGGCGGGCAGACCGGCGAGGTCTGGGCATGGGCGGTGGCAGCGGCCAGCAGCAAGCTCAGGCCAACAAGGCAGGATGCAGACTTCATACACGATTCCCCGGCATTGGATGACGATGCGGGCGCGCCGATTTCGTGCCGTTGCAGTGCCTCGAACTCCCCGTCCAAGGACTGCCGTCTACGCAACGCGCTCCGTCTACAGGGCCATCACTACCACAGTTTTGCGAGTCAGCTCAAGTGGTGTCGCACCTGTGCCTGGCATCGCATGTGCAGCGTGGCACTTCCGGTAAGAGACCTGGTGATCGCGCGTGTTGGTCCACTCGCGCAGCGCACGGTTTCAAGGGTAATTAACCGGTTTTGGGGCCGGTGACTCGGGCAGCGGAATGAACTCCTTGTCGTCGCCGGGAATGCTGCCGAAGCGGCCTGCCTGCCAGTCGTCCTTGGCCTGCTCGATGCGTTCCTTGGAACTGGACACGAAGTTCCACCATAGATGACGCGGCCCATCCAGCGGCTCGCCGCCAAGCAGCATCGCCTTGAGCGGGGTCTTGGCGCGCAGGCGGCCGCGGGCGCCGGGCGAGGGCACGATCAGGTGGCGAGCTGGCACGTCGGCACCGTCCAGCTGCGCTTGGCCTTCCAGGATGTACAGGGCGCGCTCGGCGTGCCCGGTGTCCAGATCCAGTTCGGCGTCGGGCGCCAGATCCAGCGCCACATTCAGCGTGCCGCTGAACACCTGTACCGGCGATTCCTCGCCATATGCGCGGCCGGCGATCACGCGCAGCCACACGCCGTCGCGGCGCTGCTGCGGCAGGCTTGCCGCCGCGTGGTGATGGAACGCGGGCGCGGTTTCTTCGGCCGAGCGCGGCAAGGCGATCCAGGTCTGCATACCGTGCAAGGCGTGTTCGCGTGCGCGCTCCGGGCCAGGCGTGCGTTCGGAATGGGCGATGCCGCGGCCGGCGGTCATCCAGTTGACGTCGCCGGGGCGGATCACCTGATCCGAGCCCAGCGTGTCGCGGTGGCCGATTTCGCCGGCCCACAGGAACGTGACCGTGGCCAGGCCGATGTGCGGATGCGGGCGTACATCGATGCCGTGATCGGGCTCCAGCACGGCTGGGCCCATGTGGTCGACGAACACGAACGGGCCGACGCTGCGCGCCTGCAGGGTGGGCACGGCGCGACGCACTTCCAGGCCGCCGATGTCATGGACGCGTGGAGCGATCAGGGTGGTCATGCGCGGTCTCGCGGAGTTGATGACGTGGGCACGAGCTTCGCATGCGCGGTGGCCGGGGCGGGTGCGTGGCGTAAAACGCAGTGTCCGGGTCATGGCGCTTCCTGCGCGTCGGGGGAGCGCGCCATCGGCGCGGCAGCGAGTGCCGCACCGCGAACGCCGTGCGGGCGCGGCACGAGGTAGCAGCGGCTCAGTGCGAGACAGCCCCGGTCTTGTGCAGGCAGATGCGGTACCAACGAGGACATTGTCGGCAGCGAAGACGACGCATCCAGCGCTGCGGTCCGGGATCATGCAGGCCGCACTACTGAAGCTCGGCGCGGGCGCCATTGCCGTGCGCACGTCTCCCATCGGCAAGGCCCGGGCGCTTGTGGCCGCCATGGCCGGCCCGATCTTGCAACGCAAGCGGCTGTCTCCAGGGCTCGCCACCGCTGCTGCCGCCAGGTATCGGTGGACGAGGTTCTGGCAGCGGCGAAGTTGCAACACGAACGAAGTTGCATGGCGGGAAACGTACCGCCGCATCCTAAATGCAGCGTGCCAGGTCACGTGCGTCATCGCGCCATGAATAATGGCGGCGCTGCACGATCCACGAGCGCTTTGGCCTTCATTGCATGCGTCTCAGGTGACGGATCGGCAACGGTCGCTTGCTGCGCATCGTCTGCGGTGCACACCTGGCGGCAAGTCGCTCGCGCTTTAGCGTTTTACTCGATGCGTTTCAGATTCTCACTCCCAATCCGAGGAATACGTTATGTCCTTATCGATCTCAGGAAGGAAGACAACATCGCTGCTCTTCTTGGTGATGGCAGCGTTGGCGCCCTGCCTTGGTAGTGCGCAGAGCGCCCGGGCCCTCCCCAGTCGCATCATCAGTGCGTCCGCCAATGTCCGCTCGCTGGCATTCCTGATAAATGGAAGCGCGGTCGGCTGCTATGCGGTCTACTCCGGCAGGAGTGTTGCAGGGCCGACGCTCAGCACAGCGACCACCTATCAGGTCGCTGCGTCCTCGTCCTCGTGCAGCGATCAGCCCTATGCAGTGGGCTCTTTGGTGAATTACCGGCCTGCGTCCGACAAGCAAATGATTTTCTTCCGGATCGACGGCTCCGGTCGCATCGTCATCACTTACAACTGATGGGTTGCCCCAGCGCCGTGCCTATGCGGCCGGCGCTGGGGCTGTGGCACGTGGCCGCTGACGCGACGCCTGCTCACAGCAGCTGACCGGAGCAGGCTACCGGTACCGTCACCTCGCCGCGGCGCGAGGCCAGCCGGTCGGCCAGGCGCGTAGGCTCGGGCAGGCGATAGGCGCGCAATGTTCGCAGGGTCCAGTCGAGCGCGCCTTGCATCGACACGCAATGGCCGGGCGAGACAATCAAGGGGTTGCAACGCGGTTTGCTGCGCAGTGCCCAGCCGATCTGCGCACCGCCCAGCAGGATCGGCGTGTGGTCGCCGCGTTCGGGCCCAGGCTCGGCGAAGCTGCCGGCCAGACGCTGCTTGGCGATGCCGATGCACGGCAGGCCGGTCACTACGCCGAAGTGCGCCGCGATGCCCAGCCTGCGCGGATGCGCGATGCCCTGGCCATCGATGAACACCAGATCCGGCGTACGCGACAGCAGCGCCAGGGCCTGCAGCAATGCGGGCAATTCGCGAAAACTGAGCAGGCCGGGGACATAGGGCATCGAGGTCGGCACGCGCGCGACGTGCGTTTCCAGCGGGAGCAGCGTCTGCGCATCCAGCAACACGGCAGCCGCGCGGGTGATCTGGCCATCGTCTTCGAAACCGACATCGAACCCTGCAAGCAACTGCGGCGTTGCGCTCACCGCGTCATCGAGCACCACGCGCCGTGCCAGTTGCTGCTGCAACTGTCGCGCCTGAATCACGCTGCCGTCCCAACCGGCGAAGACGGGATCGTTGGTCTGCATTGCGAAAGCATCGCGCGCTGCCTGTGGCGATCTCGTGCACGCCTGCGATGCACGCGCTGCCGCTACAATCGCAGGCTGATCGGCCCCAATCGGAGAACCGTAGTGACCCGCAAACTCGTACTGCTGCGCCATGGCCAGAGCCAATGGAATCTGGACAACCGTTTCACCGGCTGGGTGGATGTGGAACTCACCGACCAGGGCCGCCAGGAAGCTGTGGCGGCCGGCAAGCTGATGAAGGACGAAGGGCTGCAGTTCGATGTCGCCCACACCTCGGTGCTCAAGCGCGCCATCCACACGCTGCAGGGCGCATTGAAGGAACTGGACCAGGACTGGTTGCCGGTGTCCAAGAGCTGGCGCCTCAACGAGCGCCACTACGGCGGCCTGCAAGGGCTGGACAAGGCCGAAACCGCGGCCAAGCACGGCGAGGAGCAGGTCAAGATCTGGCGCCGTTCCTACGACATCCCGCCGCCGGCGATGGACGTCAACGACCCGGGCCACCCGTGCCATGACCGGCGCTACGCCACCCTGGACCGCAACGCGCTGCCGGGGACCGAGTCGTTGGCAACCACGCTGGTGCGCGTGTTGCCGTATTGGCACGACGCGATTGCGCCGCAGTTGAAGGCCGGGCAGACCGTGCTGGTGACCGCGCACGGTAATTCGCTGCGCGCGCTGTACAAGTACCTCAACGATGTCTCCAACGAGCAGATCCTCGAGCTCAACATCCCCACCGGCATCCCGTTGCTGTTCGAGCTGGACGACAACCTGCAGGTGCGCAGCTTCCGTTACCTGGGCGACCCGGAAGCGGCCAAGCGCGCGGCCGAAGCGGTGGCCAACCAGGGCAAGGCGAAGTAATCGCCGTTGGCGGTTGCAGCGCTGCGTGCGGTGCGCGCAGCGCGTGTTCTTGTGCGCATGCGGCTGCAAGCGGCTGCGTGCGGTGATGAATGGAAGCGGTGCGAGAGGGTAATACGCGCTCGGCACCGAGGCGCAGGCGAGACACGATGTCCAGCAAACGGAGAACCCGGCAGATGACTGCCGTTTACTGTCGCGCGTATCTGGTGACGCTCGGCATGCTGGTGGCCGGCGGGGCCGCGTTTGTCGCCTTGGCTGCTGGCGACATCTCCGGCGCGGGACTGGCGCTGGCACTGCTGATCTGCGCGATGGGGGCGCTGTTGCTGGGGTTTGGCGTGGCTGGGCCGGCGCCACAGATGGAAGCGTGGGCCGATGCGGCGTCGGGGCACGAGGTCGCCCTGGCGCTGATGGTGCTGGCGTATCCGGTGTATCTGGTGATGGCGCCGTTTTACGCGCGGCGTTGAGCGCATGCGATGGCGCGCGTTGCGCCGGCATGCAGGTGGAGTGGAAGCAGTGCGTGGCGGTGCCGATGACGGACGCGCACGTGCTGTACAGATGCAATGGACTTTCATGGCGCACGGCATCGACTTCATGTTGCGGTGCCGCTGCACGGATGTGGTCTGGCCGGTTGCAGAGCGACTGACGAAGAGGCGGGCGCCTGCGCTGCGCGGTTCTTCGCCAGCGCTTGCCGACCGGATGTCGACTTTTTTCGATCGCGCCTGCGCGGTCATGCCCTGGAGAATTCAATGAAGTTGCGCAAGTTAGCTCCGCTGTCGCTTGCGGTCGCCATCGCGGTCGCGCTGTCTGCGTGCGGCGCCTCCGATGACACCGCCAAGGTGGCGCCTGCCGCGCCGCAGGCGGTATCGACCAAGGTGGATGTGTCCAAGCTCGATGCGCCGATCGTGGCATTCAGCAGCAGCGACCTAGACCCGAGCATCGCTGCGTGTCAGGACCTCAACGGGTTCGTCAACGCCAAGTGGCTCAAGGCCAATCCGGTGCCGTCCGATCGCACCAGCTGGGGCAGCTTTGAGGTGCTGGCCGAGCGCTCGCTGACCATCCAGCACGCGTTGGTGGAGCAACTGGCGCGCGGCAATCTGTCGGCCGGTTCGGTGGATGCCAAGATCGCCGACCTGTGGCGGACCGGCTCGGATGAAGCGGCGATCGACAAAGCCGGCATTACGCCGCTGCAGCCGCAGTTGAAGGACATCGACGCATTGACCGATGCGCCGTCCATCGCCGCCTGGTTGCGCAACAGTTATGCGCAAGGCCAGGGCTTGGTGTTTTCGTTCGGTGCCAATGCCGACTACAAGAATTCCGAGCAGATGATCGCCTACGCAGGGCAGGGCGGTCTGGGCTTGCCCGAAAAGGGCTATTACACCGATCCGGCGCAGGCAAAGATCCGCGAGCAGTACCTGGCCTACATCGCGCGGATGCTGGAGCTGTCGGGTATCCCCGCAGCGCAGGCGGCCACGCAGGCCAAGGCGGTGATGGCGTTCGAGACGCGCCTGGCCAATGCGTCGTTGTCGCGTATCGAACTGCGCGACCCGGCCAAGCGCTACAACCCGGTCGATGTGGCCGGCGCCAACGCCATCACGCCGCACTTCGACTGGAAGGCGTTTTTCGCAGCGCTCAAGGTGCCGGCCGGCACCTTCTCGCTGAGCCAGCCGGGCTATTTCGCCGAGCTCGATGCGATGCTGGCCGATACGCCGATCGCTACCTGGAAGGCGTATCTGCGCTTCCATACGGTGGACGAAGCGGCGCCGTATCTGGCCAAGCCGTTCGAGCAGGCCAATTTCGATTTCTACGCAAAGACCCTGCGCGGCCAGCAGGACATGCTGCCGCGCTGGAAGCGCACCTTGAATGCGGTCAACGAGGCGATGGGCGAGGCCCTGGGCCAGCTGTATGTGCAATCTGCATTCCCGGCCGAATCAAAGGAGCAGATGCAGCAACTGGTGCAAAACCTGTCGGCGGCGCTCAAGGCGCGGCTGGAAAAGCTCGACTGGATGAGCGCGGACACCAAACAGCGCGCACTGGAGAAATGGGCCAGCTTCACTCCCAAGATCGGTTACCCGGACCAGTGGCGCGATTGGTCGGGCCTTCAGACGCGTGGCGACGGCTTTCTTGCCAACATGCAGGCCGCGCAGGCATTCAACTACCGCGACATGTTGGACAAGATCGGCAAGCCGGTCGACAAGCGCGAGTGGCACATGACCCCGCAGACGGTGAATGCGTACTACAACGCCACACGCAACGAGATCGTGTTTCCGGCGGCCATCCTGCAGCCGCCGTTCTTCGACCCCAAGGCCGATCCGGCCTTGAACTACGGTGGCATCGGTGCGGTGATCGGGCACGAAATGATGCACGGCTACGACGATTCCGGCAGCCAGTTCGATGCCAAGGGCAACTTCGACAGCTGGTGGACCGATGCAGACCGCAAGCTGTTCACCGAGCGCACCGACCGGCTGGTGGCACAGTTCGATGGCTATGAAGCGATCAAGGGCGTGCACGTCAAAGGCAAGCTGACGCTGGGCGAGAACATCGGCGATCTGGGCGGCCTGACCGTGGCGTACGATGCCTTGCAAATGGCGTTGCAGGAGCAGCCGGCTGCCAACACGCAGATCGATGGGTATTCGCAGGACCAGCGGTTCTTCATGAACTGGGCCACGGTCTGGCGCCGCAACTTTACCGATGGCGAATTGCGCGTGCGCCTGAACACCGATCCGCACGCACCGGCGAATTTCCGCGCCAACGGTGCGCCGTCGAACATGCCGGCGTTTGCGCAGGCATTCCAGTGCAAGCCCGGCGATGCGATGGTACGTGGCGACAAGGAGCGGGTGACCATCTGGTAAGCGCCGCGGGCGCGCGATGGTGCTTCGGCAGCTGGCGCGCCATACCGCTGATGACGCCGTAACCACCACGTTCGCCCTGTGCGGCACGCGGTGCTGCGAGTACTCGCGTCCACGGCACTTCCACGACACCCGTCTGTTTCTCGCGGGAATTGTCGAGGTTGCTTGTGGCGGCGTCTGCACACCGGCCTGCCCGCATGGGCTCTACACTGCCGCGCTGCGCATCGCGGAATCGGCAGTGACAAAGCGGAAATTTTTCAAATGGTTCGGCATTGCGCTGCTGGTACTGGTGCTGGCCAGCGCGTTATCGCTGTACGGCTACGGGCGCTTTGCCGACCGCCAACGCGGGCCGGTCAGTCACGTGCTGCCTGCCACGGCGGTCGCGACGCCCATCGACAAGGTGGTGGCGCCACTGCAACAGGCGCACGTCGATCAGACCGGCATGGTGATCCTGCCGGATAACGTCGATGCGTTTGCGGTACGTGCGCTCACCGCGCGTGCGGCCGGGCGCAGTCTGGATCTGCAGTACTACATCTGGCATGCCGATTTCACCGGCAACCTGCTGCATAACGAATTGCTGCGCGCGGCCGATCGCGGCGTACGCGTGCGGTTGTTGCTGGACGACATGAATATCCATGGCAGCGATTCGGTGCTGGCTGCCCTGGATAGCCATCCGCTGATCGAGATTCGCCTGTTCAACCCCACGCGCGCGCGCGAAGGCACCTTGATGCGTGGGGTGGAGATGGTGCTGCGCATGTTCAGCATCAATCGCCGCATGCACAACAAGGCCTGGATTGCCGATGGCCGCATCGCGGTGGTGGGTGGGCGCAACGTGGGCGACGAATATTTCGATGCGGCGCGCGACACCAACTTCATGGATATGGATGCGGCGCTGATGGGGCCGGCGGTGGGCCAGGCCGAGCAGGTGTTCGACGCATACTGGAATAGCCCCAATGCCTTGCCGCTGTCTGCGCTGGTCACCGCAAAGCCGCAGGCACTGGAGGCCTTGCGTGGCAGCCTGGACGCGGGCATGGCATCGGTGCGCGCGCACCCGTATGTGGAGCGGCTCAAGCGCTCGCCAAGCGTGCGTGAACTGATGCAGGGCGACCGACCGGTGCACTGGGTGTCGCAGGCGCGCATCGTCTCCGACCCGCCGGAAAAAGCCGAAGGTGCGCCGCCGCAAGCCGACTGGATGACGCCGGTGCTGATCGGCGAAATGGCGCACGCACAGCGCGAGCTCAAAGTGATCTCGCCGTATTTCGTGCCGGGCGACGAGGGCATGCGCTGGATCGGCAACCTACGCCAGCGCGATGTGCGCGTGAGCATTCTGACCAACTCGCTGGCGGCCAACGACGTGGTGGCCGTGCACAGCGGCTATGCCGGCTATCGCGTGCCGCTCCTGCATCAGGGCGTGCGCCTGCATGAGCTCAAGCCGATGGGCAAGCCGGACGGCAGCCTGTTCGGTTCCAGCGGCGCCAGCCTGCATACCAAGGCGTTTGTCGTGGACGACAGCAGCGGTTTCATCGGCTCGTTCAACCTGGACCCGCGTTCGATGAACCTCAACACCGAAATGGGCCTGCTGTTCAACGACCGCGTGGTCACCGCGGAGCTGGAGCGGCTGTACAACCACAAGATCAGTGCGCCGGTGAGTTACCGCGTGACCCTGGAGCAGGGCGAGCTGCGTTGGCACGACGATGCCGCGCAGCCGCCCGAGGTGTGGTCGCGCGAGCCGGCGGCGAGCGTGTGGCGACGTGGCGCAGCAGCGGTGATGGGCTGGTTGCCGCTGGAGTCGCAGCTGTAGCTGGCTGGTTAGCGTGTTGCCCTCATCCGCCCTTCGGGCACCTTCTCCCGCCGGCGGGAGAAGGGCAGGTGGCGGTCTTTCATGGATAGGAGAATGCGCGCGCCGATGCGGCGCAGACGCAGTGGCTGCGTTGGAGCAGACGCAATGGCTGCATTGGAGCACGGGCAATGGCTGTGTCCAGCAGGTGCACAGGCTCTGTCCAGCAGGTGCAGTGGGTCTGTCGCGCGGAAGATGCGGTAGACGCGGTGGTTGTGTCAGTACGTTCGGCGCGTGGGGTGGACGTCTGTCGCGTTATTGCAGCTGCGTCACGATCTCGCGCGCCATCGCGCCCAGCGGCAGGATACGGTCTGCGCCGCCGCGCTTGATCGCTTCCTTGGGCATGCCGAACACGATGCTGGTGTGTTCGTCCTGTGCCACCGTGCGTGCGCCGGCCTGGCGCATTTCCAGCAGGCCGGCGGCGCCATCGTCGCCCATGCCGGTCATGATGATGCCCAGCGCATTGCTGCCGGCCGCGCGCGCGGCCGAGCGGAACAGCACATCGACCGACGGCCGATGCCGGTTGACCGGTGGGCCTTCCAGCACTTCGACGAAATACTGCGCGCCGCTACGACGCAGCAGCAGATGTTTGCCGCCCGGTGCGATCAATGCACGGCCCGGCATCACCCGGTCGTTGTTGGCGGCCTCCTTGACGGCAATCTGGCAAAGACCGTTCAGGCGCGCGGCAAAGGCAGCGGTGAATTTCTCCGGCATGTGCTGCACGATCACGATGCCGGGGCAGACGCGCGGCAGCGCGGTGAGCACTTCTTCCAGGGCCTGGGTGCCGCCGGTGGAGGTGCCGATGGCGACGATGCGTTCGGTGGTCTGCGCCAGCGCACGTCCGCTTTGTGCCGGCAGGATGACATCGGCGGTGTGCTTGACCTCCGCTTCCAGCGGCGCGGCAGTCACGCGCGCAGCCAGCCGCTTGACGTTGGCGCGCGCTGCGCTGCGCACGGTCGCCACCAGTTCGTCGGCAGAGTCGGTGAGAAATTGCTTCAGACCCAGGCGGGGTTTGGTCACCACCGCCACCGCGCCGGCGGCCAGTGCATCCATGGTGACGCGCGCGCCTTTTTCGGTAAGCGTGGAGCAGATCACCACCGGCGTGGGCCGCTCGCTCATGATCTTGCGCAGAAAGGTGATGCCGTCCATGCGCGGCATTTCCACGTCCAGCACGATCACATCCGGCCAGTGCTGGCGCATTTTTTCGATCGCCAGCAGCGGGTCGGCGGCAGTGGCGATGACCTCGATGCCCGGCGCGTCGTTGAGCACGCCCACCAGCACCTGGCGTACCACTGCCGAATCGTCGACCACCATGGCCTTGATGGTCGTGGGGTTGGCGGCGGGGCGATGGAGCGCTGTGGACACGGTGAATCCTTGGGTCATGCCTTGCGGAAGATCGAGGGTGCCACCTGGACCAGATCGATGTCGAGTTCGCTCAGGCTTTCCGAATGGCCGATGCAGAAGTGCCCGCCCGGCTTGAGGTTGGACAGCACGCGCAGGATCACTTCGCGCTTGGTCTGGCCGTTGAAATAGATCATCACATTGCGCAGGAAGATCGCATCGAAGCTGCCCAGTGCCGGCAGCGCGGCATTGAGGTTGGCGTGCACGAACTGTACGCGCTCGCGCAGCCGCCGCTCCACCAGCAAGGTGCCGTCGTACTCGCCCTGGCCACGCAGGCAATAGCGTTTGAGATAGGCCTGCGGGATGCCGTCGATACGTTGCAGCGCGTAATGGCCGGTGCGCGCCTTGGCCAGCACGCGCGTGCTGATGTCGGTGCCTACCACCTCGAACGGGCGGCCCTGCAAGGTGTCGTCCAGCACCATGGCCATGCTGTAGGCCTCTTCGCCGCTGGAACTGGCCGCGCTCCAGCAGCGGAACGGCAGCCCGCCACGGTGTTCGCCGGCCAGCTTGCGCAGCAGCTCGAAATGCTTGGGCTCGCGGAAGAAATAGGTTTCGTTGGTGGTGAGCAGGTCGATCGCGGTCTGGATTTCCCTGCGGTCCTGGCGGCTTTCCAGCAGCTGCAGGTACTGCGTATAGGTGCTGAACTGATGTTCGCGCAGGCGCTTGCCCAGGCGGCCGCACAGCATCGCCTTCTTGCCGGAGGAAATGGTGATGCCGGCCGCTTCGAAGATGAAGCGCTGGAAGCGGCCGAACTCCTGTTCGGTGATGGCGGTCGCGGTGCTCATCGGCTCAGGCCACATCCGTATCGCTGTGGAACGTGCTGTCGCTCAGGCGTGCGATGCGCATGGCGTGTTCGCGCCACCACTCCGACAGCATCGGCCCGGGCATCGGCGAGGCCATCAGATAGCCTTGTGCCAAGTCGCAGCCAAGTTCGCGCAGCAGGCGCCAGTCGTCGGGCGTTTCCACGCCTTCGGCCACGGCAGTGAGCTCAAGCCGATGCGCCAGCTCCAGCGTCGATTCGAGCACGGTGCGCTGGCTGCGGCTGCGATGCGCTGCATGCACGAAGCTGCGGTCCAGCTTGAGTTCGGTGAAGGGAATGCTGGCCAGCCGCTGCAGCGAGGAGAAGCCGGTGCCGTAGTCGTCGATGGACAGGCCGAACCCGTGCAGGCGCAAACGCGCCAGCATGCTCAGCGCATTGGCCGGCTCCACGATGGCGCTTTCGGTGAGTTCCAGCACCAGGTTGGCCGGGCTCAGGCCGTTCTCGCCCAGCTTGGCGCACAGCTCTTCGAGAAAATGGTCTTCGCCCAAGAGCCGGGGCGAGAGGTTCAAGGCCAGGCTCAGGTCGAAGCCTTCGGCGCGCCAGTCCACCAATTGCGCGATGGCCTTGTCGATGACCTGCTGCGTCAACGCGTGGATCAAGCCTTCGCGTTCGGCCAGCGGAATGAAACGGTCCGGGCCGATCATGTCGCCTTGCGGGCGGCGCCAACGTGCGAGCGCTTCCACGCCACGCAGGCGGCCGTCCTTCAGGTCGAGCTTGGGTTGGTAGGCCACACGGATCTCGCCGCGGCGCATGGCACGGTCCAGCCGCGAGGCGGCGGCACCACCGCTGGACATCAGCGGCGAGATCGCCACCGGCGCGAATGCCGGTGCATCGGCGGCCGGCTCCGGTTCGCAATCCAGCACGGTGGCCAGATCTTGCAGGTTCATCGGCTTTTCGATGCCGCCGAGCACGCGCACGCCGGCACTGCGGCTGAGTTGCATCACCGCATCGATCAAGGCACCGCCGCGTTGCGAGACCACTACCACCGGCACGCTGTATTTGCCCCGCGCCAGGGCGTCGAGCAACTGCACGCCGTCCATGCCCGGCATTTCCAGATCCACCAGCAACAACGATGGCGCCTGGGCGCGCGTCAGCCATTCCAGTGCCGCGTTTCCGTCGACGGCACCGTCGACCACGCTTGCGCCGAGCTGGCGACACAGCGCCATGGCGTGTTCGCGCTGGACCACGCTGTCGTCCACGACCAGGACCGGGCCGGCCAGCGTGCAGTTGCAGGAGAGAAGGGCGGGGCGCATGGGAGTCCTTGAGTGCATGCGTGAGGTCAGGCCGCCAGCTCGGCGGCCGGCAGCTGGGCGAGCGTGTCGTTGCCCAGCACGGCATCGGCATCGAGCAGGATCACGAAGCGCTCGCCGATCTTGCCCATGGCGTGGATGAAGTCGCGCGCGATGCCGGCGCCGAAGCTGGGCGTGTCGACGATGTCGGCCGGCGCGATTTCCAGCACTTCGCTGACCGCATCCACCAGGAGCCCGAGCACCTGATGCAGCTGGCCATGCGCGATCTCCACGATCACGATGCAGCTGCGCTTGGTGATCGCGCTGGCGTTGCGGCCGAAGCGTTGCTGCAGATCCACCACCGGCACCACCGCACCGCGCAGATTGATCACCCCGCGCAGTGCCGGCGGCATCATCGGCACATCGGTCGGCACGCGGTATTCGATGATTTCCTTGATGCCCAGGATGCCCAAGCCGAACATTTCCCCACCCAGCAAAAACGTGAGGTATTGCTGCGGCGCCGTCGAGGACGGCACCTGGCGGTCGGTTGCAGGAAGCGCTTGCATCGTCGGCTCCTCAGAAGCTGGCGAATTGCGATTCGTCGATCGCATCGGCGGTGGCGGCCACCGCACTGAGCTGGCGCACGTTGGTGCGTCGTGGCTGCGCGCTGCTCACCGTGGCAGGCGCATGCGCGGCGATCCTGCGCGGACCCTGCCTGTTGCTGCCCGACGCGGCGCCGCGGCCGCCATTGCCCAGCCGGAAGAAGCCCATCAGCTGCTGCAGCTGTTCGGCCTGCGCGCTCATCTCTTCCGAGGTGGCGGCCAGTTCTTCGGCATTGGCGGCGGCCGATTGGGTGGTCTGGTTCAATTGCCCCACGGCGGTGTTGATCTGGCTGACACCGGCGGTCTGTTCTTCGGAAGCGGCGGCGATTTCCTGCACCAGGTCGGAGGTGCGGCGGATCGAAGGCACCATCTCGCCGAGCACGCGGCCGGCGCTTTCGGCCAGTTCCACGCTGGATTCGGCCACTTCGCCGATTTCCTGCGCAGCGATCTGGCTGCGCTCGGCCAGTTTGCGCACTTCGGCGGCGACCACCGCAAAGCCCTTGCCGTGTTCGCCGGCGCGCGCGGCTTCGATGGCGGCATTGAGCGCCAGCAGGTTGGTCTGATACGCGATGTCGTCGATGATGCCGATCTTCTTGGCGATGTCCTTCATCGCCACCACGGTGGCGCGCACGGTGTCTCCACCGTCGGCCGCTTCGCTGGCCGCCTTGGCCGCCATGCTGTCGGTGACGCGCGCGTTTTCGGTGTTCTGTGCGATGGAGGCGGTCATCTGCTCCAGCGAGGCGCTGGTTTCTTCCACGCCGGCCGCCTGTTCGCTGGCGGCCTGGGCCAGCGCCTGCGCGGTGGCGCTGACCTCTTCCGACGCACTGGCCAGGTTTTCGGCGTTGCGGTTGACCTCATCGACGATCTCGGTGAGGCGGCTCATGGTGGTGTTGACGTAGCGCTGCATGTCGGCGAAGGCGCCTTCGTAGCGGCCTTCCACGGTGTGGGTGAGGTCGCCTTCGGCCATCGCGCCCATGACCTGGATCACTTCGGAAATGCTGCGCAGGTTGCCGCGCGCGCGCTCCACGGTGTCGTTGATGAAGGCCTTCTTGCCCGGCAGCTGCGCCAGCGGTGCATCGAAATTACCGCGGCCGAATTCGGCCACCACGCCCATCGCCAGCTTCTTGACCGCGATATGCGCGCCCACCATCTGGTTGATGCCCAGCGCCATGCTGCGGAAGTCGCCATCGAAGCGGCTGCTGTCGATGACCACGTCGATATCGCCGGCTTCATGTTCGGCCGACATGTGGTTGATCTCGGCGATCAGGCCGGTGAGGTTGCCGCGTACCTGTTCGATGGTGTCGTTGATGAAGCGCTTCTTGCCCGGCAGCAATGGCAGCTGTGCGGTGAAGTTGCCGCGGCCGAATTCGCTGACGCAGGCAATGGCTTGCTTCTTGACCGCGATATGGCTGGCCACCATCGCGTTGATGCCTTCGGCCATGCGACGGAAATCGCCGGTGAAGCGCTGGGTGTCGATGACCACATCGATATCGCCGGCATCGTGCTCGGCCGACATGCGATTGACCTCGGCGACCATGCCGGTGAGGTTGCCGCGGATCTGGTCGACGATCTCGTTGATGAAGGCCTTCTTGCCCGGCAACCGTTCCAGTTCGGCGGAGAAGTTCCCGCGACCGAACTCGGCCACACAGGCCATCGCCTGCTTCTTGACGGCGATATGGCTGGCCACCATGCGGTTGATGCCGTCGCCCATTGCGCGGAAATCGCCTTCGAAGCGCGCCACGTCGATGCGCGCGTCGATCTCGCCGGCATCGTGTTCGCGCGAAACGCGATTGATTTCCTCGTTGACATGGCGGATGCCGCTCTGCACCTTGCGCAGCCCGCGCAGGACATCGCTGGCCTGGTCGTCGCGCACCTGCGGCAGCGCCACATCGAAGTTGCCGCGCGAGAACGCGTCCAGCATGGTGGTGGCCATCTCCAGCGACGCGCTGGCGATACGGATTGCCCAGACCAGCAAGGCGCCGCTGATCAATGCTGCAACCAGGCTGGTGCCCAGCAAGGCTGCGTGCGAGAGCGCCAGCGCCACGCCGGCGACGACCACGACAACGGGCAGGGCGATTGCAAGCGCGGCGGTGAACCACAACTGCGTAGCGATCGGTAGACGGTGTGACATGACGGTAGCTTCCTGGGGTCAGGTAACGACAAACGACGGTTCGGACGGAGCGATGGCGCGGGCGTTCAGGCCGCCAACGCGTCCTGGTTGGGATGCAACTGCTGAATCAGGCTGGGCACATCCAGAATCAGTGCGACATCGCCGCTTCCCAGAATGCTCGAGCCGCTGATGCCTTTGACCTGCGCGAACACCTTGGACAGCGGCTTGATCACCGTCTGCCATTCGCCGAGCAGGGTGTCCACCACCAGGCCGAAGCGCTGTGCGCCCTGCCGGATCACCACGATGCTTTCGCGCGAGGGCGTCTTGCCGCCCAGCGCGAACAGTTCGCGCAGGCGCACGTAGGGCAACACGCTGCCGCGCAGGTCGATGTAGTCGCTGGCGTAGTCGGGGGTGAACTCCACGCACTCTTCGACCACGTCCAGCGGCACCACGAAGACCGATTTGCCCACGCCGACCTGGAAACCGTTGATGATGGCCAGCGTCAGCGGCAGGCGCACCGAGATGGTGGTGCCCACGCCGGCGGCGCTGTCGATCTCGACCGTGCCGCGCAGTGCGGTGATGTTGCGCTTGACCACGTCCATGCCCACGCCGCGCCCGGACAGATTGGTGACCTTTTCCGCCGTGGAGAAACCCGGTTCGAAGATCATCGCGAAGACGTCGCGGTCGCTGAGTTGGCGGCCTGGTTCGATCAGGCCACGTTCGAGCGCCTTGGCCAGGATGCGGTCGCGGTTCAAGCCGCCACCGTCGTCGGTGATCTGGATGACGATGCTGCCGGAGTCGTGATATGCGTTGAGCCCGACGGTGCCACGCGCAGGCTTGCCGCGCGCCACGCGCACGTCTGCCGGCTCGATCCCGTGGTCCATCGCGTTGCGCACCAGATGGGTGAGCGGGTCGCCGATCTTTTCCACCACCGACTTGTCCAGTTCGGTGTCTTCGCCGGCCACCACCAGCGCGATGTCCTTGCCCAGTTCGCGCGCCACGTCGTGCACCACGCGCTGGAAGCGGCTGAATGTGCCGCCGATCTTGACCATGCGCAGCTGCAACGCGCTTTCGCGCACGTCTTCGACCAGGCCAGCCAGGATCGAGGCCGATTCAAGCAACTGCGCATCGCCGGTGCGTTGCGCATTGGCACTCGTGCTGGACACGGCGATGATGAGTTCGCCGACCAGATCGATCATGCGATCGAGCTTGTCGGCATCCACGCGGATGGAACGCGCGTCGGCGCTGCGCGCGGCAGCGTCCGGCGCGGCACGGCCTGGGGCCGAAGCGGCGCTGGGTACTGCAGCAAGCGGCTTGTTCGGCGTGGGGCTGGCTGCCGCTTCGGCGCTGAGCAATTCAGCGGCGTCGGATGGCGCCGGAACCGACACGATCTCCAGATCGCAATCTTCGCGGACGAATTCGAACACCTCTTCGATGGCCGCGCGGTCGGCATCGCTGCGCAGCAGGATCTGGAAGCCCAGGTAGTTGGCTTCCGGATCGAGGTCGTCGAATGCCGGCAGCTGGCTGATATCGGTGGTGATCGATTCGACCGAGCCCAGGCTGCGCAGGTTGCGAATCAGCTTGAGCGGCGAATTGCCGAAGCGCAGTGCGTCGGCGAACAGTTTCAGGGTGATCCGCCAGTAACCACTCTGCTTTTCCGGTGCGCCTTGCGCAACCGCGGCTGCAGTGACGCCGCAGGCGCTGCGTTGCAGATACGTCTGTAATTGCGCCAGCAGTGGTTCGGCTTCGGCGGCCAGCGCGACCGGGTCGGCGTGGCTCGGGTCTGCGGCGGTTTCCACCAAGGCATGGATATGGTCGCAGCACACCAGCAGCAGCCCGATCAGTTCCGAGCTCAAGCTCAGCGCTTCGTCGCGTACCAGATCCAGCACGCTCTCCACCACATGGGTGAAGCCGACCAGCTGCGGCAGGTCGAACAGGCCGCCGGAGCCCTTGATGGTGTGCGCGGCGCGGAAGATGGCATTGACCGCATCCGGCGACGGTTCGCCGCGCTCGGCTTCGAGCAGATGACGTTCCATGTCTTCGAGCAGGTCCCGGCTCTCGGCCAGGAAGGTCTGCATCAGCTGGTTCATGTCCATGCGCGCGTCACCAGTCCGTTAGTGAATTCGTTCGCCCAGGCCTGCAACCGCATGCGGGTACAGGGCCTCGAGCAGGCCGAGCAGCTCGATGACATCGACCACCGCACGGCTGGAATCGGTCAGCGAAAACGGCCGGCCATCGGCCTGGATCGCCTGCTTGGTGGCCAGCAACAATTGCAGGCCGGTGGTATCGATCTCGCTGACGGCGGCCAGGTCCAGATGCAATCCACCCGGATGCAGCAAGGCCGGCTGCAGCAACGGCTTGAGCTCGGCCGCGCGACGAATGGTCATCTCGCCCTCCAGGGCAAGGGTCAGCGGCGCGGGTAGATCGGACAGTGGCGTGTTCATTGGTGCCTCAAGCGGTGCGATGGCGCACGGGTGCGTACCATGGCCTGGGAAGGTCGCAACGGCCTGGACGGGTGTGAGCAGCGCTGCACACGGGCCATGCCGGTCTATGCAGGTATCGGCGCCTTTTGGAAATATTTAGGCAAAATTCAGCGCAATGACGGATTTGCGAAACCCGTCACCGCCTGTGGATTAATTGCTCAGCTTTGTCGGAAGCAGGCTCAGGGGGACTGATCGAGCCTGTCACGTCGGACAGTTCGCCCCGTTCCGGCACGGCGTTGCAGGTGACGCCCCGGCTTGTGCGCGCGTGAAGCACCGGCGGGCGCTTTTATCCAAACCGGATGCGCGGCGCGCAGGCTGCGGTAGTCATGACTGGCAAATGCGACCAGGCGGAGGATTGCCCGCCTGCCCGGTCGCGTTTTATACGTGGTGATCGTGCTCGGTGCGGTCGCCGCTTGCCGGCGCCGCAGCGCTTCAGCCCGGTGACAATGCCGCCAACAGGCCGCGTGCCGCATTGAAACGGTCGGCGCCTTCGGGCATCGGCAACTTGATGCGCAGCTTGTCCGGGCCATCCATCGTGTAGATCTTCGGCTGTTTCTGGATCATCTGGATGATGGTCATCGGGTCGATCGCCGGCTTGGCCTCGAACACCAGCCGCCCGCCGTTTTCGCCCAGGTCCAGCTTGCGCACGCCCAGCGCATTGGCCTGCAGCTTGAGCTCGGCGATGGCGAACAGATGCTTGACCGGGTCCGGCAGCAAGCCGAAGCGGTCGATCATCTCCACCTGCAGTTCGCGCAGCGCATCGGGGTCGCGTGCGCTGGAAATGCGCTTGTACAAGGTCAGGCGTGTGTGCACGTCGGGCAGATAATCCTCGGGAATCAGCGAGGCCACGTGCAGTTCGACGTCGGCACCGCGCACTTCTTCGCCGGCATCCAGGTCGGGCAGCTTGCCCTGGCGGATGCTGCGCACTGCGCGCTCGAGCAGTTCGGTGTAGAGGCTGAAACCGACTTCGGCCATCTGGCCGCTCTGGTCTTCGCCCAGCAATTCGCCGGCGCCGCGGATTTCCAGGTCGTGCGTGGCCAGGGTGAAGCCGGCGCCGAGCTCGTCCATCGAGGCAATCGCTTCCAGGCGCTTTTCTGCATCTGAGGTCATCGAGCGGCGATCCGGCACCACCAGGTACGCGTAGGCGCGGTGATGCGAGCGGCCCACGCGGCCGCGCAACTGGTGCAACTGCGCCAGGCCAAAGCGGTCGGCGCGGTTGATGATGATGGTGTTGGCATTGGGAATGTCGATGCCCGATTCGATGATCGTGGTCGACAGCAACACGTTGAAGCGCTGCTTCTGGAAATCCAGCATCACCCGTTCCAGCTCGCGCTCGGGCATCTGCCCATGCGCGATACCGATGCGCGCTTCCGGCACCAGTTCCGACAGATCGCGCTGCATGCGCACGATGCTTTCCACATCGTTATGCAGGAAATACAGCTGACCACCGCGACTGAGTTCGCGCTGGAAGGCTTCGCGCAGCAGCGTGTTGTCCCAGGCAGTAATGAAGGTCTGCACCGCCAGGCGGTTCGGCGGCGGGGTGGCGATGATCGACAGATCGCGCAGGCCGGCCATGGCCATGTTGAGCGTGCGCGGGATCGGCGTGGCGGTGAGCGTGAGCAGGTGCACGTTGGCACGCATCGCCTTGAGCGCTTCCTTCTGGCGCACGCCAAAGCGCTGTTCTTCGTCGACCACGACCAGGCCGAGATCCTTGAACTTCACATCCGGCTGCAACAAACGGTGCGTGCCGATGATGACGTCGATCTCGCCGCTGGCGACCTTTTCCAGTTCGGCCTTGATTTCCTTGGTGCTCTTGAAGCGCGACAGCACTTCCACCTTCATCGGGTAATCGGCGAAGCGGTCGCGGAAATTGCGGTAGTGCTGCTCGGCCAGCAACGTGGTGGGCACCAGCACGGCGACCTGTTTGTCGGCGCTGGCGGCGGCAAACGCCGCACGCACCGCAACTTCGGTCTTGCCGAAGCCCACGTCGCCGCACACCACGCGGTCCATCGGTTGGCTGCTGCCCAGATCGCGCAGCGTCGCATCGATGGCGGCCAACTGGTCGCCGGTTTCCTCGAACGGAAATCCGGCCGCGAACGGCTCGTACATTGCGCGGTCCACCTGCAACGCCAGGCCGGCGCGTGCACGGCGACGTGCCTGGATCTCCAGCAGTTCGGCGGCCACGTCGCGCACCTTCTCGGCAGCCTTGCGCTTGGCACGGGTCCACTGCTCGCCGCCCAACGAATGCAGCGGCGCGGTCTCGGCCGAGGCGCCGGAATAACGGCTGATCAGGTGCAACTGCGCCACCGGCACATAGAGCCGGTCGCCCTTGGCGTATTCGATTTCCAGGAACTCGCCGGGCATGCCGCCGGCATCGAGCACGATCAGGCCGCGGTAACGGCCCACGCCATGATCCTCGTGCACGATCGGCGCGCCTTCGGACAGTTCGCCCAGATCGCGGATGATCGCTTCCGGCTCGCGTCCGACCCGACGCGTGCGGCGCGGCTGATTGGCCCGCTCCGGGAACAGTTGGCGCTCGGTCAGCAGCGCAATCTGCGGTTGATCCAGCGCAAAGCCGTCCTCCAGCGGCGCCACGGTGATGGCAAAACGCAGCGTGCCCGCCAGGAACGCCGGCACATCGGCGACCAGCTCCGGTTTCAACTGCGCGGCGGCCAGCACTTCCATCAAGGCTTCGCGGCGGCCGGCCGAATCGGCAGCGATCAGCACGCGGCCCGGATAATGGCTCAGGAACGTCGCCAGCGCCTGGCCGGCCGGCGCGTCCTTTGCGGCCACCGGCAGCGGCGGCAACGGTTGGTCGCCGAGCGGGGCGGCCTCATCGATGCGCGCATGATCGCTGGCCCATACTTCGATACGCGCCAGCTTGTTGAGCCGCTCGCGCAGTGCATCCGGCGATTGGTATAGCTCGTCCGGCGGCAGCAGCGGGCGCTCCACATCGTGGCGGCGCTGTTCGTAGCGGTTCTGCGCCTGGGCCCAGAAGGCGTCGGCGGCGTTGGACACGCCGGTGGCGATCACCGGCAGCACGCGCTTGTCCAGGTAATCGAACAGCGTTGCGGTCTTGGCGAAGAACATCGGCAGGTAATACTCGATGCCCGATGGCGCCAGCCCGGATTTCAGGTCCTGGTACAGCGCGCTGCGCCGGGTATCCACGTCGAAGCGTTCGCGCAGGCAGGCCAGCACGCGCTCCACACTGGCATCGTCCATCGGCACTTCGCGGCCCGGCAGCATCTTGACCGCGTCCACCTTGTCCAGCGAGCGCTGCGATTCCGGGTCGAACACGCGGATCGAATCGATGTCCTCATCCAGCAGCTCGACGCGCAATGGCGTGTCCGCGCCCATCGGAAACACGTCCAGCAGGCCCCCGCGCACCGCGAAATCGCCCGGGTCCATCACCTGCGGCACATTGCGGTAGCCGGCGCTTTCCAGGCGACGCTTTTCCGCATCCAGATCCAGCCGCTGGCCAACGGTGAGATCGAAGCTGCCGCCGACGATGTAGCTCAGCGGCGCCAGCTGCTGCAGCAAGGTCTGCACCGGCACGATCACCACGCCGCGGGTCAGGCCGGGCAGGCGGTGCAGGGCGGCCAGCCGCTGGCTGATGATTTCCGGATGCGGGCTGAACTGGTCGTAGGGCAGGGTTTCCCAATCGGGAAACGGCACCACCGGCAGTGCCGCCTGTTCGCCGAGCAAGGCATGCAGATCGGCTTCGATCTGGTGCGCGCTCTGATTATCGCGTGCGATGACCAGCAACGGGCCGGCATGCGCTTCGGCTGCCCGCGCAATCGACCAGGCCAGCGCAGTAGGAGAGGACGGAGCGCGCCAGTAGGCGCGGAGCTGGCCGGACTTGGGCAGCGGCGGGGAGGGGAAGGTAGGCGACGGCATCAGCCAGCGATTTTATCAGAGCCCCCGCTGCGGCCGGTCCATCTGGTGTGAAAGGCGGTGGGGCGCGCAGGCTGACCTTGGGGGGGACTGGCGTGACGTAAGCGCGGCGCGAGTTCAGGAAGCACAAAGCCGCGGTACTGGTCGATTGCGCGGTGCCCTCACCGCTCGCGGGACACGCCGTGAACCCATCCATGGAGGTTGGATGGCCGCGTCCATGCCGCCAACGGTCCCAGAATCGGCGAGGACACCGCACAATAGAGTTGGCTAGCGGCCAAATGAGAGCGGTTCGTTGCACGTACGAAAACGTACTTGCAGCGTGTCATGCGAGGGTGTGCAGGCAAGGGACTTGCAACCAGGCGAAAACTCACCCGCTTTAAACCGATTCCCCATTCCCAATTCTCCATTCCCGGCCCCTCAAGCATCCAGCTCCAACACCATCCGCACCAGCTCCGGCGACTCCGGATGCGCCTGCGGCTTGAAGCCCAGCGATTCTGCCAACTGCAGCATCGGCACATTGCTTTGCAGCACATCGCCGAACAGGCAGTCCAGGTACTTGCGCCGTGCCCACTTGACCAACTTGCGCATCAGCTGCCGTCCCAGCCCCTGGCCGGCGACGAAGCTGCTGACCAGGATGGTGTATTCGGCCTGGCGGGTGCCCGGCACCAGTGCGGCGCGCGCGACCGCGCCGACCAGCGCTTCGCCGGGCGGCAGTTGCTCGGCAGCGACCAGCACGATCTCGCTCTTGGGGTTGGGATGGGTCAGGCGCTGCACCATCTCCGGGGTGATTTCGGTGGAGGAGCGCACAAAGCGCGCGCGAATTTCCTCCGGTCCCAACAGGCTGAAGGCTCCCTGCAGCGGCGGACCATCCTCGGGACGGATCGGGCGAAGCAGAAGGGTGCGGCCATTGGGCAGGCTGAAGTTTTCATGCCAGGGAGGCATGCGATTGCGAATGGCCATGACCGGTGTTCCTTAAAGATCGGAAGATTCTGGCACCAGCCCGGCGCGCAACCGTGAATGAATCCGGTGTGCCGCCGGGGGCCGACAGGAGGTGGCAGTGCTTCTCACACAACTGTAACGAGCGGAGCCGTGAGCCGGTCGTGAGCGTGATGGGGCGCGCACTGTGGCAGCCGAGTGGACGCCGCGGGGCCGCCGGAAGGCATTGGTCGCCCGGCCCGGCCTTGCTGGGACATGGGCATCCGGCGCAGCGCCCGTTTGTTTACGCTGCGCTGGAGGTGCTCGCGGCACCTGCCATGCCGCCGACGCGGTGCGCGTGGTGCGCTGCCGCCTGCCTACCCACCGCGACGGGTAGGCAAACGCGCCTGCCGGCTCAGCCGTCCTGGCGCAGCCACTCCAGCCGGGTCGAGGCGCCGGGCTCGCCCAGATGCTGCTTGAGCACCGGCAACGCCGGTGCCAGCATCTGGTCGAACTGCCAGGGCGCGTTGACGATCAGCAGCCCGCTGCCGGTCAGACGCAGCGGCGAGTCGTCCGGGCGCACCTGCAGCTCGGCGACCAGCACCGACTTGGCCGGCAACGCGGCGGCCTTGCGCATGAACGGCTGCAGGCTGCGGCGCAGCTTGATCGGGTACCACACCATGCAGATCGCCTGCGGCCAGCGCGCCAACGCTTCGCGCACGCTATGGATGATCTGCGGGTATTCGGCGTCCTGCGATTCGTAGGGCGGGTCGATCAACACCAGCCCACGGCCGATCTTGGTTTCGCCAGCCCGTGGCGGCAGGAAGGCGCGGATGGCCGCGTAGCCGTCGCCAGCGTGCACGCGTACCCGGCTGTCCCTGGCGAACAGGGCCTTGAGCGCCTCGGCTTCGTCGGGCTGAAGTTCGCAACATGCCATGCGGTCCTGCTCGCGCAGTGCTTGCGCAGCCAGCAGCGGCGAGCCGGGGTAGTAGTTGAGCTGGATGCCGGCGGTCGGGCGGGTGGGCTTCTGGCCGGGCGTGGCGGGGCGGGCGACGGCTTGGTTGTCGGCCTGTACCGCGCGCAGATAGCGCTCGACCACCTCGGGCAAGCTGGCCTCTGCCATCAGCGGCATCACGCCGGCATCGGCCTCGTTGGTCTTGCGGCTCTCTTCGCCCCCGAGTTGGTAGCGGCCGCGCCCGGCGTGCGTGTCGAGCACGAAGAACGGGGTGTCCTTGCGCTTGAGGGTGTCGATCAGGGCAAGCAGGGCGATGTGCTTGAGCACGTCGGCATGGTTGCCGGCATGGAAGGCGTGGCGATAGTTCATCGCGGCAGTGTAGAGGCTGCGGCGCGATTTGTTGCCGCCCATTGCGGGCGACGCAGCGCAAGCGCACGGTGGCGACATCCAGAGGCCGCGCGATGCCGCGAGCAATGCGGCGTGTGCGCCCGTCGTGCCACGCCATGCGTGGACCACCTCGACCTGTAGGCCGTGCCCGCATGCCGGTATGCTGCGCGGCATGTCCGAGTCTGCCGCCCGCGTGCTCGTCGTCGAAGACGAAGCCGCCATTGCCGATACAGTGCTCTACGCACTACGCAGCGAGGGCTATGCGCCTGAGCATTGCCTGCTGGGCCGCGATGCGCTGACGCGTCTGCGCGCCGACCCGGCCGATGTGGTGGTCCTCGATGTGGGCCTGCCGGACATCAACGGGTTCGAGGTGTGCCGCACGTTGCGCAGTTTCAGCCAGGTGCCGGTGATCTTTCTGACCGCGCGCAACGACGAGATCGACCGCGTGCTCGGCCTGGAGCTGGGCGCCGACGATTACATGGCCAAGCCGTTCTCGCCGCGCGAGCTGGTGGCGCGCGTGCGTGCGCGCCTGCGCCGACGCCATGCAGGCGCGCCGGCCGAATCGGGCTGGCAGCCGCACGGCGCGTTTGCGATCGATCGCGAGGGCAGCCGCATCCGCTATGGCGAGACCCTGCTGCCGCTGACACGTTACGAATACGCGCTGCTGGCAGCGTTGCTGCAGCGCCCCGGTGCGATCCTGAGCCGTGCGCAGCTGATGGACCGCGGTTGGGACGCCAGCGCCGACAGTGCCGATCGCACCGTCGACACCCATATCAAGACGCTGCGCGGCAAGCTGCGCCTGGCCGGCGTGCCGGCCGACCCGATCCGCACCCACCGTGGCCTTGGCTACGCGCTGGAGGTATAGGCATGCGCCGGCACGCATGTGGTGAACTGAGCGAGGCCGCGGGCTGACATGCGGCTTGGTCTCAAGCTGTTCCTGGGCTTCTTCCTGATCGTGGGCCTGGC
The DNA here is from genome assembly GCF_013112235.1 of Xanthomonas euvesicatoria. Classification (NCBI taxonomy): domain Bacteria; kingdom Pseudomonadati; phylum Pseudomonadota; class Gammaproteobacteria; order Lysobacterales; family Lysobacteraceae; genus Xanthomonas; species Xanthomonas euvesicatoria. The sequence goes on along the minus strand of NZ_JABFFS010000001.1, from coordinate 4,331,627 downwards.
CGCGTTCTTCGTGATGCGCGTGTTCGTCAACGAGGTCAAGCCAGGGGTGCGCCAGGCGATGGAATCCACGCTGGTGGATGCGGCCAATGTGCTGGCGGAAATGGCCAGTGGCGAGTTGGCTGCCGGCACGCTTGCCGATGGCCGCTTCGCGCGCAACGTGGCCAGGGCCCAGCAGCGCGACCCCAAGGCGTGGGTATGGCGCTTTCGCAAGAACACGGTGGATTACCGCGTGACCGTCACCGATGCGCGCGGCGTGGTGGTGTTCGATTCGCAGGGCCGCGACGTGGGCCGCGACAACTCGCGCTGGAACGATGTCTACCGCACGCTGCGCGGCGAATATGGCGCGCGTTCCAGCCCGGACATCGATGGCGACCCTGCCGCCACGGTGATGCATGTGGCCGCGCCGATCTACGCACCGGACGACCCCGGCAACCTGATCGGCGTGCTGACCCTGGCGCAACCCAATCGCAGCATCGACCCGTTTATCGAAGCCAGCCAGCGCAACATCCTGCAGCGCGGCGCCTGGTTGATCGGCATTTCCGCGTTGATCGGCATTTTGATGACCTGGTGGTTGATGCGTGGCATCGGCCGGCTCAATCGCTATGCGCAGGCGGTGAGCGCCGGCATCCCGGTACCGCCGCCCGAACCGCGTGGCGATGAAATCGGCGATCTGGGCCAGGCGCTGGAGAGCATGCGTCGCAAGCTGGAAGGCAAGGCCTACGTGGAGCAGTACGTGCAGTCGCTGACGCACGAGATGAAAAGCCCGCTGGCGGCCATTCGCGGTGCCTCGGAGTTGTTGGCCGAGCCAATGCCGGAGGCCGACCGCCAGCACTTCGTTGCCACCATCCGCGCGCAGGAACACCGGCTCACCGAAACCATCGACAAGCTGCTGGCACTGGCCGAGGTAGAGCAGCACGGCTGGCTGCAGAAGCGCGAGCCCATCGGTATTGATGGGCTGCTGCAGGCTGCGGCGGACGCGGTGGCGCTGCGTGCAGCGGCGGCGGGCATCACCGTGGAGGTGGACGCAGGGGCTGGCGCGCCAGGGGATCACCACGTACTGGGCGATGGGTTTCTGCTCAGGCAGGCACTGATCAATCTGCTCGAAAACGCCATCGCGTTTTCGACGCAAGACAGCCATGTACGCCTGCAGGCGCGGCTGCGCGACGGACACTGGGAGTTGCTGGTTGAAGACCGCGGCAGTGGCGTGCCGGATTACGCGCTCGAGCGCGTCTTCGAGCGGTTCTATTCGCTGGCACGCCCGCAGACCGGCCAGCGCAGCTCCGGTCTCGGCTTGCCGTTCGTGCGCGAGGTTGCGCGCCTGCATGGCGGGGACGTGATGCTGGGCAACCGCGATGGTGGCGGTGCGCGTGCGGTGTTGCGCCTGCCGATCGGCTGAGTCGCTGCAGGCCGTTGTCGCGGCTGGCTGGCGCCGGTGGCAGCCGCGCGTTCAAGGCGGCGGCATGCGCCAGGGCACATGCCGCGCCTGCATCACTCAGCGCACGGCGCGTGGCCGCGCCGTGCTAGTACACCACGTCGGCGCCGATCACATCCTTGGCGACCACCGACCAGGACAGTTTGCCGAAGCCCTTGTTGCCCCATGCGGTGCCCCAGCTGTTTTCCACGATCAGTCCTTCGCTGTCGTAGCCCAGCGCGATGACCGCATGCCCGCCCAGGATCGGCGTCGTGGTGTCGTAATCGACCTGATTTTGGGCTGTCAGGTCTTCAAAGCCCTGGCGCACATAGAAGCCGATCGCCACCGGCGTGGAAGAGGCAAGGGCGAGCTTGATCTGTTGGATCAGGGCGCTTCCCCCATTCCCCCTGCCCGAATACAGCACGGTGTAATGGCGATACGGCGTCGGGTTCCTGGCAGCGTTGGCCCTGTCGGCGGCAGTGGGTTGGTGTTTCCAATCGTAGTTGCCCCACGAATAGTGCTGCTCGGTGTCGATGCCCTGCGCAAGCGCGACCTGCAGCGGCGCTTCCAGGGTAGAGCCTTCATCCACGCCGCCGTTGACCTGGCTGTACAGGTACATCGGGGCAAAGCGCGTCTGGGCCTGTCTGTTGGCGTTGGCATACCAACCGGTCAGGGTGTGAGCGGTCGCCCATGATACGCAGGCATCGACCTGGCCCTGGTCGCCCGGCGTGATCGCCCATGCAGTCAGGTCGACACTGGCAGGCAGCGGTGTGCTCACGCTCGCGGTACCGAACAGCGGGGTGACCGGCTGCATCAACGACGAAGGCTTCAGGCCCATGCCGTGCACTGCCGCCTGCGCGGTGGCGGCGGTCAGGCTCAGGGCGGCGAGCAGGCAAAGGGCGAGCGAACGATGCGAGTTCATGGAAGGCAGCTCCAGGTTAAGAGAGGAATGCAGTCGTGCGCAGTTGCCAAATCACTGCCGAGTGGGCGTGCGGCCACGGCAGCGCTGATGCAATGCGTGCGGCTCGAGACCTCATCGAAGCGCGGCGAACTGGAAGCTGCGATCAGATGAAAGGAGGGATTCGGGGCTGCGCACCTGCCCGTGCATCGTTACGCGTGAAGTGGCTGCGTGCGGCGGCCAGGCGAAGTGCTGCCGATCAAACGGAAGCCCGTTTTGGGCAGGGGTGGCACTTTGGAGCGTTGAAAGCCGTATTTCGTCAATGCGTCACAGTGCCGGTCGCCGGATGTCCGGGTTGCCCACTTCACATTCGCTTCAAATTCGCCTCAAACCGCCGACACCGGCGCAGCGCACCCTGGCCACCTCCCAAGATGAGGATGGCCGATGAAATCCCTGAAACTGTTGTTGCGGTTCGCCACCATCGGCGGGCTGATCCTGCTGTTGTTGATTCCGCTGCTCCTGATCCGTGGCGCGGTGCAGGACCGGGCGCGCTACCGCGACGAGGCGGTGGAGCGGGTAGCGCAGAGCAAGGCCGGCGAGCAGCAGTTCATCGCGCCGGTGCGGGTGCTGCCGTATACCGAAGACGTGCAGGTCACCGAGCCGGACGAGCAGGGCAACCAGCGCAAGGTCTGGCGCAAGCGCGAAGGTACGCTGCTGCAAACGCCGCGTCGCCTGAAACTCAGCGGCGAAATGGTGCCCTCGGTGCGCGAGGTGGGCTTGTACCGCGTGCAGGTGTATTCCTGGAAGGCCACCTTGCATGCCGAGTACGACCCCTTCGAATACGCGGCTGCGCCGACCCGTGTGTATGGCCAGCCGTATCTGGCAATCGGTATTTCCGACGTGCGCGGCTTGGTCGGCACGCCGCGCTTGCAGGTCGATGGCCGCGCACTGGCGCTGGAGAGCGGCGCAGGCGCACTGGCCGACCGTTCGGCCGGCATCCACGCCCAACTGGGTCCGCTGGCCGACCCGCTCGCCGGCCGGCTGCAGGACGGCAACGTGGTGGACATGCAGTTCGTGCTGGACGGCACGCGCCGGCTGGCCATCGCGCCGATCGCCGACAACAACGACATCGCCCTGCGCTCGGACTGGCAGCACCCGTCCTTCGGCGGCCGCTTCCTGCCGAATGCGCCGAGCATCGGGCCGAAGGGCTTCGATGCGAGCTGGTCGCTGTCGTCGCTGGCCACCGGTGCGCAGACCCAGTTGCAGTCCAGCCATGCGGCGCTGGATACGCTGGAAGTGCGCCTGGTCGACCCGGTGGACGTGTATACCCAGGCCGACCGCGCCAGCAAGTACGGCATCTTGTTCGTGGTGCTGACCTTCGTGGCCTTCGTGCTGTTCGAGCTGATCAAGCGCCTGCCCATCCATCCGTTGCAGTACCTGCTGGTGGGCCTGGCGCTGGCGATCTTCTTCCTGCTGCTGCTCAGCCTTTCCGAACACATCGCGTTCTGGCAGGCCTATCTGGTGTCGGCGGCGGCGTGTATCGGCCTGCAGTTCTTCTATCTGTCCGGCGTGTTGCGCAGTTGGGTCCGTGCGGCTGGCTTCTCGGTGATGCTCACCGCCTTGTACGCGGTGCTTTACAGCCTGTTGATCTCCGAGGACAACGCGCTGCTGATGGGGTCGTTGCTGCTGTTCGGCATTCTGGCCAGCATCATGTGGGTCACCCGCAAGCTCGATTGGTACGAGCTTGGCAATAGCCTGCGCTGAGGCCTGCATGCTGACGCAGGCACACTTGCACCGGCGCGCGCAGCGTTTGCTGCCCGCCGGTATCGACACGGTGGCGCTGCTTCCCGCAGCGCTGCCGCACGCTTGGGAGAGCTCGGCGCTGTCGGCCTTGCCGCTGAACCGCGACAGGCGCCGCGGAGTGGTGGGCCTGCAGCTGCACGCACGCACCGCGCAGCAACTGCGCAGCGGCGGGCATGCGTTCCTGCAGGCGGCAGCGCAGCAGCACACCCGCACCGGCCACGCCCGGGCACCCAGCTATGGGCCGTGGCAACGGCTGAGCAATGGCAGCTACTGGGCACACAGCACCGATGCGCTGCTCGGGGTACTGCTGGCCACCGACGAAGCGGCGGTGTGGTTGCTGTGGCAACAACCGCAGACCTGCATTTCGAACCATGGTCATTGGCTGCGTTGAAGCATCGCATTGCAGCCACGCCTTGCTGGCTTACCATGGCGGCATGGCTGGCTCCTCGTTAATGGTGGAAACGGTGCGCGGCACGCAGGTGCTGCCGCATCTGGATGCAGTGGCGCAGCTGCGCATCAGCGTGTTCGGCGCATGGCCGTATCTGTACCAAGGCGATGCCGCATACGAGCGCGACTATCTGGCGGCCTATGCGGCATCGCCGGACAGCGTCTTCGTGCTGGCGCGCGATGGCGATGCGGTGATCGGTGCATCGACCGGTTTGCCGCTGCTCGATGACAGCGACGCGTTCCACGCACCGTTCCGTGCGGCAGGCATCGATCCGGCCGGCGTGTTCTATTTCGGCGAATCGGTGCTGCTGCCGGCGTATCGCGGGCAGGGTATCGGTCATGCATTTTTCGACCGGCGCGAAGCGCATGCACGCGCGTTGGGCCGCTTTGCATCGACCGCGTTCTGTTCGGTGGAACGCGCGCCCGACGACCCGCGCCAACCAGCCGATTACCGTCCCAACGATGCGTTCTGGCGCAAACGTGGCTACGCCCCGCAGCCGGGCATGCGCGTGCACCTGCAGTGGGCGGAGTTGCAACATGGCGAGATCGACCACAGCTTGGTTGTGTGGACACGTGCGTTGTCGCAATGAGTGCGGCCAGCGCCCTACAGCCACCGACAAGCATCACGAACGGTCTGCAAAATCGCTGCACAATGCGTTGGCGAGCTGGTCTGATTGCTTCGCCGCTTCGATCCAACACCCCAAAGGCCACCAGATGAAAATTGCCGTTGCCAAATACCCCATCGGCAAGCCAGTCGACTTCGCCGCGTTTGCGGCGCGCCAGTCGGCCCTGATCGCCGAAGCCGCCGCTGCCGGTGCGCGGGTGGTGGTGCTGCCCGAATATCTGTCGCTGGAACTGGGCGCAACGTTCGACACGCAGATTTCTGCCGGCCTGCCCGAATCGCTGGCGGCCATCCAGGCGCTGCGCGCGCCGTGGCTGGAACTGTTTGCCGGCCTGGCGCGGGAACATCGGCTGCACCTGATTGCCGGCAGTTTTCTGCTGGATCTGGGGCAGGGGCGCTACCGCAATCGCAGCGACTGGTTCACCCCGGAGGGCCTGCACAGCTGGCAGGACAAGTTGCAGCTCACCGGCTTCGAAAAGGCCACCGGGCTGATCGAGCCGGGCGAGGAACTGAAGGTGTTCGAACTGGACGGCATTCGCGCCGCGATCGCGATCTGCTACGACAGCGAGTTCCCGCTGCCGGTGCGTGCGCAATACGAGGCCGGTGCACGGTTGTTGATCGTGCCCAGCTGCACCGACACCGCCGCCGGCGCCATGCGCGTGCGCATCGGCTGCCTGGCGCGCGCGCTGGAAAACCGCGTGTTCGTCGCGCAATCGGTGACTGCAGGCCAAGCGCCGTGGAGCCCGGCGTTGGACATCAATACCGGCGACGCGGCGGTGTTTGCGCCAATGGATGTCGGCTTCCCCGCCGACGGCGTGCTGGCGCAGACCCAGGGCGAGACGGTGTGGGCACTGGCCGAGTTGGACTTTGCGGCGTTCGAGGCCAGCCGCGCGCAGGCGCAGGTGGCCAACGACCGCGATTGGCCGGGGCAGTTGGCGGCCGATGTGGTGCGTGCCAAGCTGGCCGCGTTCGGTTGATTCATCACCCACAGGTTCCCAATGGCCAAGAAAACCCTGATTCCGCATAGCGTCCGGCTCGAATTCGCGCCCGGTGCGCTGGTGCACAGCAATCTGTCCGGCGCCGCCTTCACCGACGACTGGCTGTGGGTGGCCGGCGACGAAGCCTGCGCGGTGGATCGGCTGCGCAAGCTCGATCCGGTACAGCGCGAGACGCTGCGCTTCGGCGAAGGGCAGAGCTTTCCGTTGGCGGACCTGCTGGATCTGCCGGGCGAAGACGGCGAGGAAGCCGACCTGGAAGGCATGGGCCTGTCGGACGGATTCTTGTGGGTCGTCGGTTCGCACGGCAGCAAGCGCAAGAACGCCAAGCGCGGCCGCGACGACGCTGAAAACGCCAAACGCCTGACCAAGTTGAAGCTCGATGGCAACCGCCGCTTGCTTGCCTGCCTGCCGATCGAGCAGGCGCAAGACGGCAGCCCGCAGCTGGTACGCGAAGCCGCCGACGGCCGCCGCGCACTTCGCCTCAAGGGCGATGCCAAGCACAACCAACTCACCGACCTGCTGGCCGACGACCCGCATTTCGGCCCGTTCCTGAAGATTCCCGGCAAGGACAACGGCTTCGATATCGAAGGCATCGTGGTCGATGGCCAGCGCTTGCTGCTGGGCCTGCGTGGGCCGGTGCTGCGTGGCTGGTCGGCAATGCTGGAGATCCAGGTGGAAGCGCATGGCGACCATCTGCGCCTGGCACCGCTGGACGAAGACGGCACCCTGCTGCGCAAGCACTTCCTGCAATTGGGCGGGCTGGGCATTCGCGACCTGCATTATTCCGGCGACGATCTGTACCTGCTCGCCGGGCCGACAATGGTGCTGAATGGCGAGATTCGCCTGTTCAAATGGCCGGATGCGCGCACCGTGCTGGCCGCCAACCGCGCACCGGTGCGCTTCCAGCACGACCTGCTGGAATCGGCAGTGCTGCCGCATGGCAAGGACTGCGACCGCGCCGAGGCCATCTGCAACCTGCCCAGGCACCTGGCCGGCAAGATTCCCACCTGGCTGGTGCTGTACGACGCCCCGGGCAAGGCACGCAGCGGCGGCGATTGCGTGGTGTACGGCGACCTGCTGCACAACCGCTGAGCCACGGGCCGGGCAGGGCCACGCCGCGCAAGGTAAAATCGGCCGACTCCCGTCCGCCGAGCGCTCCATGACCTGCCGCACCCGTTTCGCCCCCAGCCCCACCGGTTACCTGCACATCGGCGGCGCCCGCACCGCCCTGTATTGCTGGCTGGAGGCGCGCCACCGCGGCGGGCAGTTCGTGCTGCGCATCGAAGACACCGACCGCGAGCGCAGCACCCAGGCGGCCATCGACGCCATCCTGGAAGCGATGGACTGGCTGGGCCTGGGCTACGACGAAGGCCCGATCTACCAGACCCAGCGCATCGCGCGCTACCAGGAGGTTGCCGAGCAGTTGCTCGCGCAGGGCAAGGCGTATTACGCCTACGAAACCCGCGAAGAGCTCGACGCCATGCGCGAGGCCGCCATGGCCAAGCAGGAAAAGCCGCGTTACAACGGCGCTGCCCGCGAGCAGAACCTGCCGTATCGCGACGACCCCAACCGGGTCATCCGCTTCAAGAATCCCATCGGCGGCACGGTAGTGTTCGAGGACCTGATCAAGGGGCGCATCGAGATCGCCAACAGCGAGCTCGACGACATGGTGATCTTCCGCCCGGACGGCTTCCCCACCTACAACTTCGCAGTGGTGGTGGACGACTGGGACATGGGCATCACCGAGGTGATCCGCGGCGACGACCACATCAACAACACTCCGCGCCAGATCAATATCTACGAAGCACTGGGCGCACCGGTGCCCAGGTTCGCGCACATGCCGATGATCCTGGACGAGCAGGGCGCCAAGCTGTCCAAGCGCACCGGCGCGGCCGACGTCATGCAGTACAAGGACGCCGGCTATCTGCCGCATGCGCTGATCAATTACCTGGCGCGCCTGGGCTGGTCGCATGGCGACCAGGAGCTGTTCACCCGGCAAGAATTGCTGGACCTGTTCGACGTCAAGGACGTCAATTCCAAGGCCGCGCGCCTGGACATGGCCAAGCTCGGCTGGGTCAATCAGCATTATCTGAAGACCGACGACCCGGCCAGCATCGCCCCGCAGTTGGAATACCAGCTTGCCAAGCTCGGTGTGGACATCGCCGCCGGCCCGGCCGCCGCCGATGTGGTGGTGGCCTTGCGCGAGCGCGTGCAGACCTTGAAGGAAATGGCCGAGAAAGCCGTGGTCTGGTACCAGCCGCTGGAAACCTATGACGAAGCGGCGGTGATGAAACACCTCAAGCTTGGCGCCGAGGTGCCGCTGGGCAAGGCGCGCGAGCTGCTGGCTGCCGTGGATGCGTGGAGCGTCGAAAACGTCTCGGCTGCGCTGCACGACGCTGCTGCCGCGCTGGAACTGGGCATGGGCAAGATCGCCCAGCCGCTGCGCGTGGCCATCACCGGCACCCAGGTCAGCCCGGATATTTCGCAAACGGTGTACCTGGCCGGACGCGAGGGTGCCTTGAAACGCATCGATGCGGCACTCATCAAGATTGGAGCGGCCTGACGCCGGAGCCTGTATGACCAAGCACACCCACGCACCAGACCTCGCCTGCACTGCACCGCATCACCACGTCGACGATGCCAACGGTTTCGTGCGCGCAGTGGAGCGTGCCTGCAGCGAACGCGGCCTACGGCTGACGCCGATCCGCGCGAACGTGCTGCGGCTGATCGCCGACGCCGGCAAGCCGGTCAAGGCCTATGAACTGCTGGACTGGGTGCGCGAAGGCAAGGGCGTCGGCGCCGACGCCCCGCCCACGGTGTACCGCGCGCTGGATTTCCTCATGGCCAACGGCTTCGTGCACAAGCTCGAATCGGTCAATGCATTCGTCGCCTGCCACCACCCCAACAGCGCCCAGCATTCGGTGCCGTTCCTGATCTGCGACCGCTGCCACAGCGCGGTGGAGCTGGAAGATCGCGACGTGGTGTCGCAACTGGAAGCCCGCGCCAAGGCGCTGGGTTTCCAGCCGCAGGCACAGACGCTGGAAGTGCATGGCCTGTGCGCGAAATGCGCAGTGGCGGAGTAACCAGCCGCTAGGTCGTGCCTGGACGCGGCCTGTTCCAAGGCGCTGGTGGCGCAATGCCCGGGCGGCAACATGCGTGCGATGGCAACGTGTTCAAGCGCAAGCGCGCCACCGTTAAATCGCTGCAGCAGCATTCCTGCGCCGGCCGCACAGCGCAGCCTCGCTGCCCGGTTGCGTCATGCGGTGATGATGCTGCTGCGCTCAAGCCAGCGGCGCGGCAAGGCAGTTAGACGCCTGAGTGGATTGCAGGCCTGGCGTCCGTACGCGCGCACTGCGCCTCGTCGCGCAGTGCAATGCAGTGAAGTCGCAAAGGGCGTCACGCCGCCTTGCCTGCCTTGCCGCCATACGCGGCCAGAAACGTCTGCACCGCACGTCGCGTCGCGTCGCGCAGAAACTCGGGCGTGGGGTCTTTGAGTGCGCCAAACAGGCAGGGCATCAAGGTTTCCGATTCCAGCAAGGCCGCGTACTGGTGGGCGGCAAGCAGGGTGTCTTGGCAATGGAGCAGGCCGCAATCCACCTGTGCCTGCAGGTATTCGGCGAAGCGCTGTATGCCTTCTTCCTGGCCGGCGCTGAAATACAGTGCGCCGACCGCCGATCTGCCGGATACCCCGATGATGGTCTGCCAGCTGGTGATGTTGGGCGGGGCGCACAGGAAGGTCAGCACATCCTCGCCGAAGCGCTGCAGAGCCTCATCGACCGGGCCGCTGCTTTGCGAAAGCGCATGCAGCAATGGGTCGAAATAGCGGTCGGACATGTCCTTGGCAACGGCCACGAACAGCTCTTCCTTTGACGGAAAGTAGCCATACAGCGTGCGCTTGGAGCCGCCTACGCGGGCGGCGATCTGCGACATCGACGCGCCCTCGAAGCCCAGCTCGAGGAAGACCTCGCTGGCTGCCTGGACGATGGCCTCGCGTTTTTCTTCGGTTCTGACCCGCATCAGGTTCTCCCAATAATTCATAAGTATACCGACTGGGCAGAAATGCTTGACGGCCACGGATGTGCTTATTAGGATACCGAACCGTACCGTTTAGATTTAATCATCACACCTCCTGCGGAGACTGCCCGTGCGTGCTCATGCCTCGTTTCGCCTGTCGTTGCTTGCTGTTGCTGTTGCCGTTGCCGCCACCGCCCTGCTCAGTGCCTGCGGCAGCCCACCGGGAGGTCCGCCGCCGCAGGAAGGCACTCCGGAAATGGGCGTGCTGACCGTCAAGCAGCAACCGGTGACGCTCACCACCGAATTACCGGGGCGCACTGTTCCGTACCTGATCGCCGAAATTCGTCCGCAGGTGGGCGGCATCATCCAGTCGCGCCAGTTCACCGAAGGCGGCGACGTCAAGGCTGGCCAGACCCTGTACCAGATCGATCCGGCCCAGTACCGCGCCAGCTATGCCAGCGCGCAGGCGTCCCTGGCCAAGGCCGAGGCGACCCTGCGCACCGCGCAGCTCAAGGCCGAGCGCTACAAGGAACTGGCGCAGATCAAGGCGATCAGCCAGCAGGAAGGCGACGACACCGATGCCGCGCTAGGCCAGGCCAAGGCCGACGTGGCAGCCGGCAAGGCGAGCGTGGAAACCGCGCGCATCAACCTGGCGTTTGCGCGGCTCGACGCACCCATCTCCGGACGCATCGGCCGCTCCAGCGTGACCCCGGGTGCCCTGGTGACCGCCAACCAGGCCACGGCGCTGACCACCATCCAGCAGCTGGACCCGATCTACATTGACGTCACCCAGCCCAGCAGTGCGGTGTTGCGCCTGCGGCAGGCGATGGCGCGCGGCGATCTGGAACAAGCCGGCGACGGTGCGGCCAAGGTGTCGCTGTTGCTGGAAGACGGCAGCACCTACCCGTTGCAGGGGCACCTGGCGTTCTCCGACGTGACCGTCGACCAGAACACCGGCTCGATCACCCTGCGCGCGGTCTTCCCCAACCCGAACGCCGAGCTGTTGCCAGGCATGTACGTGCGCGCGGTGCTGCAGGAAGGCGTCAAGGAGCAGGGCATGCTGGTGCCGCAACAGGCGGTCTCGCGCAACGGCGCGGGCAAACCCACGGCCTTTGTCGTCGCCGCCGACCACAAGCTGCAGTTGCGCGTGCTGGAAACCGATCGCGCGGTCGGCGACCAGTGGTTGGTGCGCAGCGGCCTGAAGCCCGGCGAGCAGGTGGTCGTCGAAGGCGCATCGCGCGCACGCGATGGCATCGTGGTCAAGACCGTGCCGTGGCAGCCCAAGGCCACACCCGCCGCCGGCAATGTTGCCGGTCCTGCCGCCCCGACCGCACCGCGTGCGGCCAACTAAGGCGGGATCACACGTCATGGCACGTTTCTTCATCGATCGTCCGATCTTCGCCTGGGTGTTGGCCATCATCGTGATGCTGGCCGGCATCCTGTCCATCGCCACCTTGCCGATCGCACAATACCCCAGCATCGCACCGCCGGCAGTCGCCATCGCCGCCAACTACCCGGGCGCCTCGGCGCAGACGCTGGAAGACACCGTCACCCAGGTCATCGAGCAGAAGATGAAGGGGCTGGACCACCTCAGCTACATGGCGTCCACCAGCGAATCCAGCGGGGCGGTGACCATCACCCTGACCTTCGAAAACGGCACCGATCCGGACACCGCGCAGGTGCAGGTGCAGAACAAGTTGTCGCTGGCCACGCCGTTGTTGCCGCAGGAAGTGCAGCAGCAGGGCGTGACGGTGACCAAGTCGGCCACCAACTTCCTCAACGTGCTGGCCTTTACGTCCGAAGACGGCAGCATGAGCGATTCGGACCTGTCCGATTACGTGGCTGCCAACGTGCAGGAAACCATCAGCCGCGTCGAAGGCGTGGGCGACACCACCTTGTTCGGTTCGCAGTACGCGATGCGGGTGTGGATGGACCCCAACAAGCTGAGCAATTTCAGCCTCACGCCCGTGGATGTGCGCAACGCGATCCAGGCGCAGAACGCGCAGATTTCCGCCGGCCAGTTGGGCGCGTTGCCGGCGGTGGCCAACCAGCAGCTCAACGCCACCATCACTGCACAGACCCGGCTGAAGACCGCCGAGCAATTCGAAAACATCCTGCTGCGCACGCAGTCCGATGGCTCGCAGGTGCGCTTGGGCGATGTGGCGCGCATCGAGCTGGGCAGCGAAAGCTACAACACGGTGGGCCGCTACAACGGCAAGCCGGCGGCCGGTCTGGCGATCAAGCTGGCGACCGGCGCCAATGCGCTGGACACGGTGCGCGCAATCGACAAGAGCCTGGAAGAGCAGGAAAAGTTCTTCCCGCCCGGCATGAAGGTGCAAAAGCCGTACGACACCACGCCGTTCGTGCGCATCTCCATCGAACAGGTGGTGCACACGCTGGTGGAAGCGGTGGTGCTGGTGTTCCTGGTGATGTACCTGTTCCTGCAGAACTTCCGCGCCACCCTGATCCCGACCATTGCGGTGCCGGTGGTGCTGCTGGGCACCTTCGGTGTGCTTGCGGCGTTCGGTTTCACCATCAATACCCTGACCATGTTCGCGATGGTGCTGGCGATCGGTTTGCTGGTGGACGATGCCATCGTGGTGGTGGAAAACGTCGAACGCGTGATGAGCGAGGAGCAGTTGTCGCCCAAGGACGCCACGCGGAAATCGATGGACCAGATTTCCGGCGCGTTGATCGGCGTGGCGCTGGTGCTGGCGGCGGTGTTCGTCCCAATGGCGTTTTTCAGCGGATCCACCGGCGTGATCTACCGGCAGTTCTCGATCACGATCGTCTCGGCGATGACCTTGTCGGTGCTGGTGGCGATGATCCTGACCCCGGCCTTGTGCGCCACCTTGCTCAAACCGGTGCACAAGGGACACGGCCTGGCGACCACCGGGTTCTTCGGTTGGTTCAACCGCCTGTTCGATCGCGGCAACACCGGCTACCAGGGCGTGGTACGGCACATGCTTGGCAAGGGCTGGCGCTACATGCTCGCCTACGCGGCGTTGCTGGCCTTGGTGGTGTTCGGGTTCATGAAATTGCCGGTGGGATTCCTGCCGGACGAAGACCAGGGCACCTTGTTCGTGCTGGTGCAGTTGCCGCCCGGTGCCACCAACGCGCGCACCAGCGAGGTGCTCAAGCAGGTGGAGCATCATTTCCTGGTCGACCAGAAGGATTCGGTTGCCGGTGTCTTCGCCGTGACCGGTTTCAGTTTTGCCGGTAGCGGCCAGAACGTGGGCTTTGCCTTCGTCAAGTTGCGGCCGTGGGACGAGCGCACCGGCAAGGGCCAGAGCGTCACCGACGTGGCGGCCAGGGCCGGGGCATTTTTTGCCGGTATCCGCGATGCCAAGGTGTTTGCGTTCGCGCCGCCTGCGGTGTCGGAGTTGGGCAATGCCACCGGCTTCGATCTGATGCTGCAGGACCGCGCCAACCTGGGTCACGCAGCGCTGATGCAGGCGCGCAATCAATTGCTGGCCGAACTGTCGCAAGACAAGCGCCTGGTGGCGGTGCGCCCGAATGGCCAGGAAGACACGCCGGAGTTCAAGCTGGAAATCGACCCGCATAAAGCGCAGGCGATGGGCGTGTCGATCTCCGACATCAACGATACCTTTTCCAGCGCATGGGGCAGCACCTACGTCAACGACTTCATCGACAAGGGCCGGGTCAAGAAGGTGATGCTGCAGGCCGATGCGCCTTACCGCATGAACCCGCAGGACATCGACCATTGGTTCGTGCGCAACAGCGCCGGCACCATGGTGCCGTTCAACGCCTTCGCCACGGCAAGCTGGCAATCCGGCTCGCCGCGCCTGGAGCGCTACAACAGCGTGCCGTCGATGGAGATCCTGGGCATGGCGTTGCCGGGTGCGGCCTCCAGCGGCGAGGCGATGCAGATCGTCGAAGCCGCAGCCGCCAAGCTCCCTCCGGGCATCGGTTTCGAGTGGACCGGGTTGTCGCGGCAGGAAAAAGCCTCGTCCGGTCAGACCGGGCTGTTGTACAGCGTCTCGATCCTGATCGTGTTCCTGTGCCTGGCCGCGTTGTACGAAAGCTGGGCGATTCCGTTCTCGGTGATTCTGGTGGTGCCGCTGGGCGTGTTCGGCACGCTGCTGGCAGCGATGCTGACCTGGAAAATGAACGATGTGTACTTCCAGGTGGGCTTGCTCACCACCATTGGCCTAGCATCGAAGAACGCGATCTTGATCGTGGAGTTCGCAAGGGAATTGCACGAGGGCGGCAAGAGCCTGGTGGCTGCGGCATTGGAAGCGGCGCGCATGCGCTTGCGGCCGATCCTCATGACCTCGCTGGCCTTCATCCTCGGCGTGGTGCCGCTGGTGTTGACCAGTGGCGCCGGCGCCGGCGCGCAGCACGCGCTGGGCACGGCGGTGATCGGCGGCATGCTCTCCGGCACGGTGCTGGCGATCTTCTTCGTGCCGCTGTTCTTCGTGCTGGTGTGCGGCCTGTTCCAGCGCCGTCCACAGCCTGCCTCGCCCGCACCGCAACCGACAGGACACTGACATGACCACGATTCGCACGACACTCTGCGCGCTTGGCGTGGCCAGCGTGCTGTCCGGTTGCACGCTGATGCCGCGCTACACACGGCCCGACGCACCGGTGCCAGCGCAATTTGCCGGCACCGACGTGTCGGCAGCCCCTCCGGCTGCCACTGCCGATAGCGGCAGCGCCGCCGACGCCGCGTACATTGCCGATATCGGCTGGCGCCAGGTCTTCACCGACCCGGCGCTGCAGCAGGTGATTGCGCTGGCCTTGGACAATAACCGCGACCTGCGCGTGGCCGCGCTCAATATCGAGGTGGCACGCGCGCAATATCGGGTGGACCGCGCCGCGCTGCTGCCCGCCATCGAGGGCACCGGCACCGCCAACAATGCGCGCACGCCCTCGGAGCTTGCCATTCCCGGCCAGCCGCAGGTGTTCCGCACCTACAGCGCCAACATCGGCGTCAGTGCCTATGAGCTGGACCTGTTCGGCCGCGTGCGCAGCCTGAAAGAACAGGCGTTGCAGCAATTCCTGTTCACCGCCGAGGCACGCCGCAGTACGCATATCAGCCTGGTGGCAGAAGTGGCCACCGCCTATCTGACCTTGGCGGCCGACCAGCAGTTGCTGCAGCTGGCGCAATCCACCCTGGCCAGCCAGAGCGAAAGTTATCGCCTGCAGCAGCGCAGCTTCGAACTGGGCGCGGCCTCGCAACTGACCTTGCGTCAGGCGCAGACCACGGTGGAAACCGCACGCGTGGATGTGGAGCGCTACACCGCGCAGGTGGCGCAGGATCGCAATGCCCTGGTGCTGCTGGTCGGCACGCAAGTGCCGGTGGAATTGCTGCCGCATGCACTGCCCGACAACGCGAGCGTGGAAGGCAATGTGTTGGCCAGCGTGCCGGCCGGCTTGCCGTCGCAGTTGCTGCAACGTCGCCCCGACATTCTGGAAGCCGAGCGCAACTTGCGTGCGGCCAACGCCAATATCGGTGCGGCGCGGGCAGCGTTCTTCCCCAGCATCAGCCTGACCGCATCGACCGGTTCGTCCAGCAGTAGCCTGTCCAGGCTATTCGATGCCGGGACGCGTGCCTGGAGCTTCGTGCCCACGCTGACCTTGCCGATCTTCAATGCCGGGCGCAATCGCGCCAATCTGGACATGGCCAAGGCCAACCGCGATATCGAGGTGGCGCGCTACGAAAAGTCGATCCAAAGCGCGTTCCGCGAGGTCTCCGACGCGTTGGCGCAGCGCGACACGCTGGGCAGGCAACTGCAGGCGCAGCAAGCGCTGGTGGATGCCACTGCCGATAGCTACCGATTGTCGCAGGCGCGTTTCGAACGCGGCATCGACAGCTATCTGCAGGCGCTGGATGCGCAGCGTTCGCTGTACAGCGCGCAGCAGACCTTGATCAACACCCAGCTGTCGCGCTTCACCAACCTGGTGACGTTCTACAAGGCCATGGGCGGGGGCTGGCTGCAAACCGCTGCGCCCACTGCCGCCGCGGCCCCGGTAGCGGAGCCGCCGCGTGGATGACGACGCACCGTCGGTTGCGCCCAGGCGTGCGCCGCACGACAAGCGTGGCGCCATCCTGGCGGCGGCACGCGTGCTGTTTCAGCAGCACGGCTTCGACAGGACCAGCATGGACACCATCGCCGAGCGCGCGATGGTGTCCAAGGCCACGGTATATGCGCATTTCGCGTCCAAGGAGGTGCTGTTCCGCACCACCCTGGAAGCGCTGGCGCAGGCCTCGCCCAATCGCTGGACGGCCTTGCTGGAGCTGCAGGGGCCGCTGGAGCAACGCCTGACTGCGGTAGCCGATGCAGTGCTGCGCGTGTCTGCCAGCAGCATGCGGGATGATGCCGCGTATGGCCTGGTACGCCCGCCACTGCTGCCTGGCCAGGTGCGCGAGGAAATGTGGACGCTGTGCTTCGAGCGCTACGACACCATGATGCGCACGCTGTTGGCGCGCGAGGTGCAACGCGGCGCATTGGTGATCGAGAACCTGCCCGATGCATCGGTGCATTTTTTCGGATTGATGACCGGGCGGCCGGCCACCGCTGCCGCGCGCGGCGATGCGCCAGAGGCGCAATCGGTGCAGCTGGATGCGTATGTCAGCGGCGCGGTGGCATTGTTCCTGCGGGCGTATCGTGCGAACCCGACGGCTCCGACAACGCAAGGCAGGCGCGAAGTGCCGAGTGGTTTCTAGTGAGGGCTTGACCTTGAGCGACGAGGATCTTGCGCGTCTCCAGCAGGCGCTGGATGCGGTGGCGATTGTCGGTGCGCGTTACAGCCCGGAGCGGCAGAAACTCATCGGCAAATAACGTCAGCGGTCATGCCTGCCGCACGCGTCATCGCGCCCGGGCAGGCTCTGTACGAGCGTGGTCAACGCACCAGATCGTGCCGCAATGCATCGATCACGACCTTTAGTGCGCTGGAGGATTGGCGGCGGCTGGGGTAGTAGGCGTAATAGCCTGCAAACGGCTCGCACCAGTCTTCCAGCACGCGGCGCAGCCGGCCGGCGGCCACGTGCTCCAGCACCATGGTCTCCGGCAGAAAGGCCAGGCCGCCGCCTGCCAGTGCAGCGCGCAGGATGGCGCTGCTGCCATTGAAGGTCCTTTGCCCATCCACGCGCACCTTCACTTCGCGCCCGTCCTTGTCGAAATCCCACGGCAGCAAACCGCCGTGGGTGGGCAGGCGTAGACCGATGCAATTGTGCTGCGCCAGATCGGCCGGTACTGCCGGGATGGTGTGGTGCACGAAATACCCCGGCACTGCCACCACAGCCATGCGCTGCATCGGGCTGATCGGTACCGCGATCATGTCCTTGGCGACCTGATCGCCGAGCCGGATGCCGATGTCGTAGCGTTCTGCAACGATGTCGGCCAGGCCGTAGTCGACGGTCAGTTCGACCTTGAGGTCCGGGTAGTCTGGCAGCACCTTCGACAATGCCGGCCAGATGTAGGCATCGGCGGCATGGCCGGCGGTGGTGATGCGGATGGTGCCGGCCGGCTTATCGCGGAAGTCGGTGAGCGCGGACAACTGCGCGTCGATCTCTTCCAGGCGCGGTGCCACGGTTTCGAACAGGCGTGCCCCGGCTTCGGTCATCGCCACGCTGCGCGTGGTGCGGGTCAACAGGCGAATGCCCAGCCGCGTCTCCAGTGCGCGCACGGTGTGGCTGAGTGCCGACTGCGAGAGGCCCAGTTGCGCGGCGGCACGGGTGAAGCTGCCTTCGCGCGCTACCGTGACGAACACCTGCAGGTCATTGAGATTTTCCCGTGCCATTGCCACCAATGCCCGCGTCAGGCATGCCATTCATGCGGCTGCATCATGCGCGAATGTGCGTGATGGCTTCAATGCAGCAGCAGGCACTCCGCGGCGCTGCGGATTGATGCGCCGTGTTTCTAGGAGCATGCGCGGTTAGCCGGTTAGTGGCCTCGGGCAAGCGCGCTACAGTTCGAACACTCGAATCAAGGAGCACTGCAATGAATCTGTTCGCGACTGCAATGTCGTTGTCGATGATGGCCGCCGTGGTTCCTGATGAGGCCGCGAGACCGATCAGGGTGAGCAAGGCGGGTGGGGCGCCGTCGGCAGTGGGGTCGGCCGAGTATTTCGCCGGCAAGGTGCGCATCGACGCACCGTTCCAGGCCGAAGCACCGGCACGCGTCGGCGGCGCCACCGTCACCTTCGAGCCGGGCGCGCGCACCGCATGGCATACCCATCCGCTGGGCCAGACGCTGATCGTGACCGCCGGCGCCGGGCGCGTGCAGGAGTGGGGCAAGCCGGCGCAGCAGATCCGCCCGGGCGATATCGTGTGGATTCCGCCCGGCGTCAAGCATTGGCACGGTGCCAATGCCAACGTGGCGATGACGCATATCGCCATTGCCGAATCGCAGGACGGCACGCCCGTCACCTGGCTGGAGCAGGTGAGCGAGGCGCAATATGCGGCTGAGTAGACAGCGGTGATGCCGATGCTGGCGCGGTGATGATGCCGTCTCGGCGTGAGTGGACGCTGCGGCGGATTGCCGGGGCTGCTGCGCGGCCCGCGCTGCGCCCGGCAGACCTCACGCCGCTTCGGTGGCGTCCTGCGCGTTGGCACGCAGCCGTTGCGCATCGCGCGCGGGCGAGATGCCGAGGATGCGTGCGTAGTCGCGACTGAACTGCGATGCGCTCTCATAGCCAACCCGGAAGCCGGCGTCGGCAGCGGTCAGCGCCTCGGCGACCATCAGGCGGCGCGCTTCGTGCACGCGCAGCTGCGAGCGGTATTCCAGTGGCGTCATCGTGGTCACCGCCTTGAAATGCGCATGGAAGGTGGAGCGGCTCATCGCCGAGAGATCGGCGATCTGCTCGATGCTGAAGCGCTGCGCATAGTGCTCGCGCAACCACACGATGGCCCTGGAAATCTGGTTGAGCCGGCTGTCGGCGATGGCCATCTGGCGCACTGCCGCATTGGCCGGGTCGGCCATCAGGCGGTACAACAGTTCGCGCACGATCAGGGGGGCGAGCGCGGCAATTTCATGCGGTCGATCGAGCAGACGCGCCAGCCGTAACGCTGCGTCCTGCAACTGCGGCGTGCTGCGATTGAGTAGCAGCCCGGCCGATGCCGCATCGCGCTGCGTGTCCACCAGCTCCGGATGATTGATCGCCAGCTCGCTGAGCACCGCGGTGTCCAGGTCCAGGCAGAAACATAGGTATGGTTGCGCGCTGCTGGCTTGGATCACCGAGCCGACGATGGGCAGATCCACCGACGCCACCAGGTACATCTGCGGGTGATAGACGTACGCCTGCGCGCCCAGCATTGCCTGCTTGCGGCCTTGCGCCACCAGACACAGCATGGGTGTATAGACAGTGGGCATGGCCACTGTCGGCGCTGCGCTACGCATGATCTGCAATCGGGCGATCTGCGTGGGATGCATGCCGTCGCCAGGCGCATGACGCAGCAAGATCGTGCTCAATTCGGTCAGCGAAGACATGCGAAAACCCGTCGACGATGCGATGCGGCCCGGCCGCGAGGGCACCGATCGTACAAGAGTGCAGGTGGTGTGGGCGGCAAGGTCCATCGCGCGGGCGGTGGGCTTGCGCCCGATGGACAGCGCGGCAGCAGTCGTGGCCGCCTGCGCGTGAACTGCGTCGGCCCTGATAGGGCGATCACAGGCCGGCCGTATCATGGCGAGGTCTCTCGCATTCACTTGCTGCCATGCCCGCAAAACGTTCCAGCTTTCCAACGCCGACCAGCCCGGCAGAGTGGAAGCGGCTCCAAGCCGCTGCCGCCACCGAATTGGCGCGGCGCACCGCACAGGCGCATCTGCAGATCCTGGGGCTGTTGCGGACGCATGGACATCTATTGAGCGATGCGCAGCGGCGTAGCCTGCACAAACGCCTGCTGCGCGGCGGGCGTTGATCTGCGGGAGCGATTGCCTCGGCGGTTGCGCACGCTGCCGGCCTCAGCTTGTGGTCGTGCACGGTCATGCCGATAGCACGATGCAGCAGCTCGCCAGTCACCTCATGCGACCGAAGGCTGCGCGTTCGGGCCGCCAGCCAGTCGCGCAGTCGGGGCGCGTGAGACGCAGCGACCATGCATCGATGCCGCCGTTTCCGATGGTGACTGGCATGCCGCAAACGGCGCCCTACACCTGCTCGCAGTCGCGGCAGGCGCGTTTCGCTGCAGCGCCTTCCGCACGGCAACCGCCGGTGCCGGCCGGTCCCATGCGCGCGGCGGCGTTATGTCGCCAGGTCCCAAGGCGGCTGCTCGCCCAGCCGCTCCAGCAGGAAATCCACGAACGCACGCACGCGCGGCGGTTGCAGCTGGCGCGCCGGCGTCACTGCGCTGATGTGCGAGGTGGGCGGGGGGTAGTCGCGCATCACTTCGACCAGGCGGCCGCTGCGCAATTCGTCGGCGATGTGCCAGTACGAATGCACCGCGATGCCCTGGCCGGCGACCACGGCGTCGCGCACCAGCTCGCCGAAGTTGCTTTCGAAGCGGCTCTGCATGCGCACGCGCACCAGCCCACCGTCGGGCGTTTGCAATGTCCACACGTCCTGGCGGCCGTCACGGCCCATCAGCAACACGCCGGCGTGCTGTGCAAGTTCGTCCGGCGTGCGCGGTGTGCCGTGACGCTGCAGATAGGCGGGCGAGGCCGCCAGGGTACGGCGGTTGTCGGCAATGCGCCGGGCCACCAGCCCGGAGTCTTCCAGCGGTCCGATCCGGATCGCCAGATCGAAGCCCTGTTTGACCAGGTCCACCAGGTCGTCGCTCAGGTGCGCGCTGATGCGCAGGCGCGGATGGCGGGCCTGGAATTCCGGCAGCAGCGGCGACACGTATTGCCGCCCGAATGAGGCGGACATGGTCATGCGCAGCACGCCACCCACGTCGTGCGCGCTTTCGCGCAGATCCTCGGCCAGCGCGTCCAGATCTTCCACCAGCACGCGGCCACGTTCGGCCAGCCGCTGCCCTTCGGCAGTGGGATGCAGGCGGCGCGTGGTCCGGTGCAGCAGGCGCACGCCCAATTCGCGTTCCAGGCGCTTGAGACGCTGGCTGGCCACCGCCACCGACAGATCCAGGCTACGCGCGCCTGCGGTGATCGAGCCCAGGTCGAGCACGCGCAAGAACAGGGCAATATCGCCAAGACGGTCCATGCGATTGTCAATGATTGCTTGAAAGTGAATCAGGATAGCAGGGCTTTCTGTAAGTAAACGCAGGGCGCAGGCTGTGCGCAGTCCTCCCTGGCCATGCCCATGTCCAATCTCACCTCTGCGCGTGCGTCGCGCTTTCCGCCGGCATTGCTGGCATTGACCATCGGTGCCTTCGGCATTGGCACGACCGAATTCGTGATCATGGGGCTGCTGCAGCAGGTGGCCGCCGATCTGGGCGTTTCGCTCAGCGCGGCAGGCCTGTTGATCAGCGGTTATGCGCTGGGCGTGTTCGTCGGTGCGCCGGTGCTGACCCTGGCCAGCGCACGCCTGCCGCGCAAGGCGGTGCTGATCGGGCTGATGCTGATCTTCACCGTCGGCAACGTGGCCTGCGCGCTGGCGCCGGACTACACCAGCCTGATGCTCGCGCGGGTGCTGACGTCGCTGGCCCACGGCACGTTTTTCGGCGTCGGCGCCGTGGTGGCGACGTCGCTGGTGCCGGCCGAACGCCGTGCATCGGCCATCTCGCTGATGTTCGCCGGGCTGACCGTGGCCACCTTGCTCGGGGTGCCGGCCGGTGCTTGGCTGGGCCTGCAACTGGGCTGGCGCGCGACCTTCTGGGCGGTGGCAGCGATCGGCGTGCTGGCCACTGCCGCGGTCGCGGTGTGGGTACCGGCCACGGCAGGTGCTGCCACGCCGGTGTCGTGGCGGCAGGAAGTGGCGGTGTTGCAGCGGGGGCAGGTGCTGCTGGCGCTGGCGATCACGGTGGTGGGCTACGCCGGCGTGTTCGCGGTGTTCACCTACATCCAGCCGCTGCTGCTGCAGGTCACCGGCCTTGCGCAATCGGCAGTGTCGCCGGTGCTGCTGGTGTTCGGCGTGGGCATGATCGTCGGCAATCTGCTCGGTGGCCGGCTGGCAGACCGTCGCCCCACCGCGGCCCTGCTGGGTAGCCTGGCCGCCCTGGTGGTGGTGCTCGGCGCGCTGGGGTGTGTCCTGCACAGCAAGGCCGCCATGGTGGCCTTTGTCGGGCTATTGGGCGTGGCCGCCTTTGCCACCGTGGCGCCACTGCAGTTGCGCGTGCTGGAACACGCGCGTGGCGCCGGCCAGAACCTGGCCTCCAGCCTCAACATCGCCGCCTTCAACCTGGGCAATGCGCTGGGCGCATGGCTGGGTGGCGTGGTGATCGCCACGCAGGCGGGCCTGGCCGCAACGCCCTGGGTGGCCGCGCTGTTGAGTGCCATCGGGCTGGGCATGGCGCTATGGAGCGTGCAGTTGCAACGCCGCCGCGCGACTGCGCCACTGGCCTGTACGCAGATGGGGTGAGGTGATCGCGCGCTGGTCATTCGCCGGGTTGGCGCAGTGCGCCTCAGGCGGCATTCGAGGCGCATAAACACTGGTTTCGCGCCCAGCATTCCACAAGCGCGAGCGGCCAGCGGTCACCCAACGCATCTCTCATTCAACGTTACCAAGGAATTCTCAATGGAAACCCGTCTACTGGGCCGTTCCGGTTTCAAGCTGCCCGTGCTTGGCCTGGGGGCCGGCACGTTCGGCGGCAAGGGGCCGCTGTTTTCTGCATGGGGCGATACCGATGTGGCGCAGGCGCGGCGCATGATCGATGTGTGCCTGGATGCAGGGCTCAACCTGTTCGATACCGCCGATGTGTACTCCGATGGCGCATCCGAAGACATCCTTGGCCAGGCCCTGCAGGGCCGCCGCGATCAGGTGATTCTCTCGACCAAGACCGGCCTGCGCCTGGGCGATGGCCCCAACGATGCCGGCGCCTCGCGTTTCCGTTTGCTGCGTGCGGTGGAGGCCTCCTTGCGGCGTTTGCGCACCGACTACATCGATCTGCTGCAGCTGCACGCCTTCGATGCGATGACGCCGATGGAAGAGACCCTGTCCACGCTGGATGGCTTGGTGCGCGCGGGAAAGGTGCGCTATCTGGGCGCGTCCAATTATTCCGGGTGGCAGCTGATGAAGTCGCAGGCGGTGGCCGATGCGCACGGCTGGAGCCGCTTTGTCGCCAACCAGACGTATTACTCGCTGGCCGGGCGCGACTACGAATGGGAGCTGATGCCGCTGGGTATCGACCAAGGTATCGGTGCGGTGGTGTGGAGCCCGCTCGGTTGGGGGCGGCTGACCGGCAAGCTGCGGCGTGGGCAGCCATTGCCACAACACAGCCGTCTGCACGCCACCGCCGCGGCCGGCCCGGCGATCGACGATACGCGCTTGTTCGACATCGTCGATGCGCTCGACGTCATCGCCGCAGAGACCGGCCGCAGCGTGCCGCAGATCGCCATCAACTGGCTGCTGCAGCGGCCGACCGTGAGCACGGTGCTGATTGGTGCACGCAACGAGGCGCAACTGCGCGAAAACCTCGGTGCGGTGGGGTGGTCGTTGACCGACGACCAGCGTGCCCGCCTGGATCAGGCCAGCGCGGTGGAGCCGCCGTACCCGTACTACCCCTATTGGCGCGGGCAGTTTGCAGAGCGCAGCCCGCTGCCGCTGTAAGGCGGGCTGCGCCGACGCGCCACGCTGCAACACACTGCAGCAGCGTGGCACGCGTGACTGCCGCGGTTCTCGCGCAGTGGCGTCACAACGGCCGTGCCGCCGGAACGACCACTTCCGGCTTGATCGCGCCCACGCCGTTGCTGCCTTGCAGCTGGCGGCAATTGTCCAATGCGGTCATCGCCGAGGCATAGCCGATCATCGCGCTGCCGTCGGTGGCGGAGGCATAGATCAGCCAGCCGCCCGTACGCGTGGCCAGTGCGCGCGCGATGGCTGGCGTGGTCTCGAACAATTTGATCGAAGCGCCGAGCAATGCCGGCTGGCCGCTCCGCATTTCCAGCGCGGCAACGACGGTCGCCGGTGGTTCGCTGCGCACGGTGCGCGCGACCGCGTTCGCCGCGCCGCTGGTGTCCAGGTAGATCGCGTAGCGATCGACGCGGGCAACCGGTGCGTTCGCGCTGGCCTGCGTGCTTGCTAGCGTTTGCGTGGCGGCCGTACCGCGCGTGGTGTCGGCCAGCTGTACCACTGCCGCTGGAATCAGCCGGAAACTGGCACGGTCCACCACCACGGTTTGCCCGGTTGCGGCAGCCCGCAGGCGGGCGCGATCGAACACCTGTGCCGAGGCGGGTGCAGACATGCTGGCGGCAACGACGCACAGCAATGTGATCAGAGAAGTTTTCATGTCAGTGGCCCACCACGCGCATTTCGAATTGCTGCAGTTGTTCCTTGCCGTTATCGGCGAGCATGTCGTCCACCTCCAATGTCCAGCGACCGGCGGCCGCCTCATCCAGGAAGGCATTGCTGGAGGTCAGGAAGACCACGAAGCCATCGCCCGGATCGAGCGTGGAAAACGGCGTCATCACGGTGCTGCGGGTGCCGCTGGGCGAGACCAGCACGGCGCGCAGTTGACGAGGATTCTTGTGCGTCCCCGCGAAGTACAGCTGTACGCTTTCCACCTTGAAGGACTGCTTGATGTCGATCGCCAATCGCGCTGGCGAACCGATGCCGCCGATGGTGCTGCTCTTGCCGTCATAGACGGTCCACTCGGTGTCTTGCATTGCAGGCAGCGGAGTGAAATGCATCGCACGCTCCACCGCCGCGGCTGCATCCACCAAGCCGAAGCCATACCAGTTGCTGAAACGGTGGCCGGCCGCGTTGGTGATCCAGGCGGGCTCGATCACGGCGTCCTTGTAGAACGCCTTGGCTTGATGGGGATCGACCTGCACCGCCGTCGTCGCCAGGATGTATTTGACATCGCGCAGCGTCAGTTGCGGGTTGGCGCCCAGCATCAGCGCTGCGACGCCTGCAACCGTCGGTGTGGCGGCAGAGGTGCCGTTCATGCGTGCGCTGTAGTTGCACGAGGCATCGATCTTTGAGTGGCTGGTATCCAGCGCGTTCTGCGGCGCACGCGTGCGATCGCGGTTATTGCCTGCCGCGCATCCGCTCAGATCGGTCGTCACGATCGCCGGTGAGAAGAATGGTTGCGGTCCCTGTGCAGCGAGCAGTGTATAGAACGGACTGTAAGTCTCAGGATGCGGGTCGAAGCGACGCTGGAACCCAAATTCGCCGGAGAGACCGGACACCCACACTGCGGATCCGGGCGAGGAATAACTCGCACGCACACCGTCGGCGTTGACCGCACCGACCACAATCATGGTGGTCAGGCTGTTGAGGTTGTCGATATTGGCGCTGCTGCAGGCGACGCCAAGCTGCCGGGTCTGGTCGCTGCAGCGATCGATCAGCTTGCCCTGTGCATCCACATCAAGCAGCGTATTGAAATCATTGCCGGCTGCCTTGACGTAGATGCCGCCCTTGCCGCCACGCTGGGCACGCATCATTTTTTCCAGAGAGCGCTGCTCGTCGAGATCGCTGAATGGATAGACCGCTGTCGAGATGCCGAAGCTGTTGTTGAACACGTCCATCGCACGGGCTTCCGGGCCATCGCCCCAGGAGTAACGGATATCGACGTACTGCTTGCTGCCATCGACTATGGAAAGTGCATTGAAGCCAGCTACATTCGCCTCCGGCGCAACACCGCGTCCACCCAGCCCGTTCCATCCGCGTGCCGCGATGATGCCGGCGACCGCGGTGCCGTGGTCATTGTCGATTTCATCCGCAGGCGGCGTCGGATCGTTGGAACCATTCAAGAAGTTATGCGAGCCGCCGGCAACGATGTTGTCGACGAGATCCTCATGCGCAATCTCAAGCCCGCCATCGATGACCGCCACCTTGACTCCGGCTCCGCGAATGCCAAGCGTGTGCAGGATGTCCACATCCAGATCGACGCCTGGCCGTGGACGCTGGTCGCCGAACACCGGCTGGCCTTGATTGAGCAGATGCCATTGGTAGCGGAACAACGGGTCGCTGGCATTGTTTGTGTTCTGGGTGGTCTTGATCGGCGCGTCAACGCCGGTTGCTGCAGCATCGGCTGTCAGCGAGAAGGGCCCGAGCGCCAGCAGGCACGCGCAAAGCAGCGGCAATCGCCGCAGGGGAGACAGTGTCATGGCATGGTATCGGTCATGGGGGCGCACGCCAGATGCAGGTGCCGGCCAAACCGGCCGGCAGGCTGCCTGACGTGAAACGGCCGCAGGGATCGGCCTGCGGCCGATGTACTTACATCGTTTGCATCACCGCCTGCATGACCACCAGCGCCGCCTGCGCGACACCGCTGCTGCGCTGCAGGCCGGGCAGTGCGCGCTGGGCCTGGTCCACCGATGCATAGGTGATCACCGCGCTGCCGTCCACCGTCGAGGTGTATGCAATGGTTCCGCCGGTGCTGGCAGCCAGCGATTTCGCAGTGGCGGGCGTGATACCGGTGAGTTTCACCTGCGGGTTGACCAGCACGACACGTCCGTTGCGCTCATTCACCGCAGCGGCGATGGGGCGTTCGGTGTTCGTGGCAAGACTGCGTGCGGCACCCGCAGGCGCATCCAGCACCACCGCATACGGCCCGATGCGCGCGGCGACCTTGTCGCTGGGGGCCACCGCACCCGTAATGCCGGCTTTGGCTGCCGACCGCTGCGCCGATATCGCGTTCCGTGGCGGCTTGTGCTCGCTCACCACCGTGGCCGGCAGCATGCGGAACATGTCCGGTCCGGACTTGAAACGCACGCCGGTCGCTGCCGCACGCAGGGTGTTGGCGTCCATGTATTGCACTGCCTGGGCAGCACCGGTTGCGGCGAGTGACAGCGTCAATAGGCAAGCAACAATCATCGGTTTCATATCAGTGCCCCACGATGCGAAGTTTGAAAGCGTTGAGTGCGACAGTGCTCCTGGGATCGCTCATGTCGGTCACTTCCAGGGTCCAGATGCCGCGCGATTTCTCGTCCAGAAACGCATTGCTGGAGGTCAGGTCGATATAGAACCCGGTCTGCGCATAAGCAGCCGGATCCAGGACGGAAAACGGCGTGGCGACAACGCTGCGCGTCCCGCTCGGCGACACCAGCACCACACGCAGGTTGGACGGCGTCTTGTGCGCCGACTGCAGCGACAGCTGCACCGCTTCCACCTTCATCGCCTGCTGCACACGGATGCGCAGTTTGCCCGGGCGCGCCGGGCCGCCGATCTGACTGGCGGCATCGGTGGAGCTGATCCATTGGGTATCGCGCATGGGCGGCAGGGGCGTGAAATAGCGCGCCTTGTAGACCGCGGCCGCGGCATCGGCCAGGCCGAAGCCGTACCAATTGCTGAAGCGGTGCCCGGCTGCGTTGGTGATCCAGCCCGGATCGATTACGCTGCCCTGGTAGACCGCCTGCGGCTGCCATGGGTCGATCTGGCGCGCGGTTGTCGCAAGGATATATTTGACGTCGCGTGCGCTCAGGCTCGCATTGGCACCGAGAATCAACGCAGCCACGCCAGACACCGTGGGCGCTGCAGCCGAGGTGCCGTTCATGACGGCGTTGTAGTTGCACGATGCGTCGATCTTCGACTTGCTGCCGTCCAATGCGTTGTAGACCACGTCGGGAGCTTCGACGTTGTCGCCAGCTGCGCAGCCGCTGAGATCGGTGGTGACAATCGCCGGGTCGTAGGCATAGGGGACTGCGTCCGGGTAAAAGGTGGACGCTGCGTCGGGATAGAACTTGCGTTGACGGCCGAACTCGCCGCCAAGACCGGAGACCCACAGCGCAGAGCCTGTGGACGAATACGAGGCGCGGGTGCCCTTGGCATTCAGACTGGCCACGACGATGGTTCCGGGCAGATTTGCCAACGGATCGATGTTGGCCAGCGAGCAGCCGACTTTCAATGCACGCGATTGTTCGCTGCAGATATTGACGGGGTTTCCGTTCTCGTCGGGCACAAGGAAGCGCAGGAAGCTATTGCCCGCAGATTTGACGTAAATGCCGCCAAGGCCTCCGCGTGTCGAAGCCATCAATGCTTCCCAGCTGCGCTGGTCTTCCAGCGGAAAATCCTGGTAGAACGGGGTAGTGGAACCCCAGCTGTTGTTGAAGACATCGATGTTGCGCGCCTCCGGGCCATCGCCCCATGCATACCGGATGCTGGCGTCGGTGACCGAAGAGTCGCGTGCAAGAAAGTCGAATCCTGCCAGTTGCACTTCTGGCGCTACGCCGCGTCCGCCGCGGCCATTCCAGCCCACCGCACCGATGATGCCGGCGACGGACGTGCCGTGACCATTGTTCGGGTCGATCGGCGTGGTGTCGTGTGACCCGTCGCCGAAATTGTGCGACCCGTTTGGCAGGATGTTGTCTGCCAGATCTTCATGGCCCAATTCCAGCCCATCGTCCACTACGCCGACCCGCACGCCGCGGCCGCGAATGCCCAGGGCATGCAGGATGTCGACATCCATGTCCACGCCGGCGACCGGACGGCTGTCGCCGATCACGGCCTGCCCCTGATTGGAGATATGCCACTGGTACCGCAGCAATGGGTCGTTGCCAGTGGCTTTCGCTGTGGCGCTATTGCTGGCGCTGGCGCTGGCAGTGGCCGGGGTGGCGGCAGCCGTTGCCTGGGTGGCAGCAAGTACCGACGGCGGCGTACTGCCGCTCAGGAGGACAACGATCAACAGCGCGAGAGGTCGCCTGCGAAGAGAGTTCATTCCGTTTGATTCCAGTCAAATGGGGGGCGCCGTCGAGTGACACACTCCTCCGTCAGGCCAACCGCGCGATCGGCCTTTGCAACTGCTCCACTCCACGAAGCTCGCGCCTGTGAAGCCGGTGTTGGTGGAGCCGGAAAGAGGAATGCGAGTGAAGGACCCAACAGGTGCCAGCCGGGTCCGGAAAGCCCGTCAGGCAGTGCGATCCGAAAGCCGAGCTGCACCGCAGGCAGTCAGATGCTGCGTGTCGATGCCCGGGGTGTGCGACATCGATGCAAAGGAGGCTGCAACAAGAGCCATGTGCGTTTATCCCAGTTGAGTTACCAAGCGCATGTCTGCCGATGGACGCTGCGTCAGGTCCGGCGTCGGCTCCCCTGTGCGTGTCGACGCAGCCGATGTTGTCGATGCGTGCGCATCAAGAACGCCTGGATTACAAATGGGGGCAGCATTGTCTGCAAGGCATGCCAGAGACGACATCTTCGTGACACATCGCGCAATTTACGGCTGGCGTGTCGGGTGATGCGTTGCATGCGAAGTTCTGCCGACGAAAATTGCAGAAAAATTTGGCAGTGGCAGTCACTTCGATCGAAATAAGCGATCACGATGCGTCGTCGTGCTTCGCATGCGGCGCTGTTCGGCTCCGTCCTGTCATCACCGTGTTACACCGTCTGCCGCGCATGGGAAAACGCATGGGGCCCGCAGCGTCTGGCAACGTCGGCCATGGCCCGGGCATGTCAGTGCCACCAGGCTGCGCATCGAGGCATGCGGTAGCGAGGTGCCGCGCAGCAGTCTGCGCTGCTGCGCGGCTCAGCGTGTGGCGGCGAACTACCAGCGGTACGCCACCGACATCTGGTACTGCCGCCCGGCGATGGGGCGGCCCATGAAGACACCACCGGTGGCTGCGCCAGGCACGCGCACGTTGCCTTCGGTCAGGCCCAGCGTGTCGGTGACGTTGCTGCCGCTGGCCGTCACTTCCCAATGTTCGCCCACATGCAGGTTGGCGCCGATATCCAGCATGTCGTACGAGGGCAGGCGCTGGCTGTTGGCCAGGTCCGCAAAGCGCTCGCCGATGTACGAATAGGTGGCAAACACCTTGAGGTCGCCGAACGGCAGCATCCAGTAATAGCTGGGCGTGATGCGGAACTGGCGCTTGGGTTGGCGCATCACCTGGTTGCCGGTGAACTCGCGATAATTGCGGTACTTGGCGTCCAGCCACACCCCGGTGCCAGCCAGCTCGAACCCGCCGAACGGCCGGATCGCACCCTCCACCTCCAGGCCACGTGCGCGCGAATCGCCCACGGCGGTGAAGTTCTCGCCATTGGCCAGGAATGCCTGGAACGGCGAGTTCTTGAAGGTGTTGTAGAACGCGGTGAGATACAGGTCGTAGACGCTTGTGCCGGACTTCAAACCCAGCTCGTATTGATCCACGTCCTGCACGCGGGTCTGTCCATCGCGCAGGTTGTCGAAGCCGGGAAACTTCACCCCGGAGTTGACCCGCGCAAACAGGCTGTTGTGCTGGTCCAGCGTGAAGTTCAGACCGGCTGTCCATGACAACGCTTCATCGTTCTGATCGATGCGCCGGGTGGTCGCCAGCGCCAGCGAGGTGGCGTTGTCGTACAACGTGGCCGGGTTGCCATCCAGATCCACGGTCGTGGCGTCGTGCACATCGCCGGTGACGCTCTGGCGCTCGTAGCGTGCGCCCAGGTCCAGGCGCAGGCGTTCGCTCAGCTCCCACTCGTCGGCGACGAAAGCGGCGATGTTTTCGCCGTCGTACTTGGCGCGCAGGTTCAAGAACGCGGTACTGGTGAACCCCTGGCGCGTGGCCTGGCGGCCATCGTCCAACGCCACATCGATGCGGCGCGCGTTGTTTTGCGCGGTGAGCAACATGGTATTGCCCAGGTACCAGGTGTCGGCAGAGGAATACTTGGCGTAATACGCGCCCACCGTCAGCGTGTTGCCGGCAAACAGCTCGCGGCTCAGACGCAGGTCGTTGGTAAAGGAATTCAGGCGTTTGTCCACCGACCACCATCCGGCTTCGAGCACCTGCTGATTCGCATCCACCACGCCGCCCCCATTGGTGTAGCTGGCGCTACCACTGCTGCCGTAGCTGGCGATGAAATCGCCCAGGCGTTGTGGCGCATCGCCGGTAAACAGCGCGTAGGTCGGTGCGCTGCCGCTGATCACATTGAAGCGGTCTGCAACGGTCCAGCCGCCGCTCTCCCAGTTCCATTCGCCGCCGAACACGTCGATGTTGACGCCGCGCCCGTCGGCCAGGTCGCGCCGCAGCGTCTGGCCATCGGGTCCGACCAACAGATCCACATTGCGGAAATCGCGGCCGAGCAGGGTGCCGGTCTGCGCGTTCAAGCCGGGGAAACTGGAAAGATCGTTGCCGTTGTTGCGCGAGAGCAACGGGATCGCGGTGTAGAACGCGTTGTTATCGTCGGTGTGGCGCGCGTAGAACGACAGCTCGCCGTTGTCCCAGCGCTTGCTCAAGGTGGCGCTGAACTGGCCGCCCTTGTCGGCGGAGAACTGCGGGTCGCGCACGCCGTCGGTTTCGCGAAAAAAACCGCCTACGCTGTAGTACCAGCCATTACCCATCGGTCCGCTGTTGAACACATCGATGCGGCGCAAGGCGTTGTTGCCGCCGGTCAGGCGCACGCTGCCTTCGGGTTCGTCCTGGCCTTTTTTCTGGATGAAATTGACGGTCAATCCGGGCTGGCCGTTGGAGAAGATCGGGCTGGAGCCGCCGCGCAGCACTTCCATGCGTTCGACGGTGTCATCGACACGGAACAGCGTGGAATTCTCCAGGAACGACAAGGTCGGCGGCGGAAACAGCGGCGAACCATCCAGTTGCATGGTCACGAACGGCGCATCGCCTTCCGATGGCATGCCGCGCACGAAGATGTTGGCGCCGGTGCCGCCGCCGCTGGGCTCGGCCCACACGCCGGGCACGATCTTGAGCAGGTCGGCGGTGCTTTGCGGCACCGCCTGCTGGATCTGCTCCGGGCTGGCCGTGGTGATCGAAAAACTGGCGTCGCGCTTGGCCAGGCCCTTGAAGCGCGCGGTGCCGCTGACGATGACCGCATCCAGCGTGGTGGCCTCCTGATTGCCTGATGCAGGCGTGGCGGTCTGCGTGCGGCCATCCGGTGCCAGCAGCGCGGCAGCGACGGCAAGCGAAAGGGTGTAGCGGGGCGATGAAAAACGCATGCGCAAGGCTCCTTGTCTTAAAGTGCAAGAACGCTGCCGAGCCACGCCGCGTGTGCAGGCATCGGCAGCCAGTGCACGCGCGCGCCCGCGCTATCGCGTCGCTTGCGCCCCCTGTCAGCGCAGTGCTAATGAAGTTTTAACCCTAGATGCGCCGCAGCGTGTTGTGCGACGCAGCAGCCGTGGGCTGCGCTTCCACGTTGGGAAGAAGGTCGTGCTGGCGTGTCGCGCGTGGGTGCTTCCGTCCTGAGTGTCGTGCAGACCCACGCGCTGGCGAACGCGACTGCAGGCGCAGTGCAGTGCGCGCAAGCCGGCGCCGATAGCTCGGCAATGCACATAAAAAAGGCCGCCCGAAGGCGGCCTTCCTTCCAGTCAGCAGGGGAGAGAGTCTGCCGTCAGAAGAACAGGCGCACGCCGAACGAGGCGCTGCGGCCAGGAAGCATCACATCGTCCTTGAGGAAGGAGGTGTGCACGCGTGCGTCCTGGTTGGTCAGGTTGTTGCCGTCCAGGAACACTTCCCACGCCGTGCTGCCGCGGTCCACGTGATACGCCAGATGTGCATCGACGAAGGTGTAGCCGTCGGTCGGCGTTTCGTTCACTGCCACCTTGTCCTGCTTCATGGTGCGGGTGGCACCGAGCGATGCGCGCCACTGCTGCGCATCCCAGCGCAGCTGCGCACCGAAGCGGCCCGGTGCGATCCGCGGCAGGTTGCCGCCATCGTTCAGGCGCGCCCGCACGGTATCCCCGAACACGCGCAGGTCCCACGCACCGTTCTCGTTGTTGGCCAGGTGGACGGTGGCCTCGCCTTCGAAGCCGTGGAAGATCGCATCGGCCTGCGTCCACTGGCGAATCGGCAGGAAGTCGTTGTCTTCTTCGTTGAACCACTGGCCGCCGGTGTCGACGATGTAGACGAAGTCGTTGTAGCGGTTGTAGTACGCCGCCACCTTGGCATCCACCCATTCGTTCTGGAAATTCAATCCCAGCTCGGCCTGGTTGGCCTTCTCGGTCTTCAGGTTGGCGTCGCCGATTTCGAAGGCGAGGGTAGCGATATGCGGGCCGTTGGCGAACAGTTCTTCTTCGGCCGGCGCGCGCTCGGCATGGTCCAGGTTGGCGGTCAGACGCCATTGTTCGTTGAAGCGGAAACCGCCGCTGGCCGAGAAGCTGGTCGGCGTGAAATCGCGATCCACGCCGACATCGGTCTGGTACTTGACCTTGTCCACGCGCGCGCCGACTTCCGCGGTGACCCGCTCCCAACTGTTGCGCGCAACGGCAAATGCGCCGAGCGAGCGTGTATCGGTCTTGGGCACGAAGGATTCTTCGCCGATCGCCTGGAAGGTGCTGTCGCTGCCTTGCAGACCGAATGCAGTCTGCCAGCCGCCGCCAAACGTGAACGAGGCTTCCACGCGGCCTTCGTTGGCCCGCTTGGTGAACACGGTGCCGACTTCGGCGCCTTCGAATTCGGTATGTGCGTAATCGGTATGGCCGAAGCTGTAACGCAACGCGCTGCCTTCGCCCCACGGATCGGTCAGCCCGCCCTTGAGGTCGTAGCGGTCCTGCTGCAGTTTCAGCGACACGCCGCGCTCGCCGATGGACGGGTCGCCCGGCTCGCCCGGGTTGCCGTAGTTGTCGCGGAAACGCGATGCCGACAGGCCGACAAACCCCCAGTCGCCGGACAGCGATGCACCGATCGAGCCCACCTTGGAATCGATCCAGCTGTTGAGCTGGCGACCTTTCGGCGTGTCGTAGTCGTTCTGGTTGCGATACACGCCATCGGCGTGGATCGACAGCCCGCTGCCATTACCGGCATCGACGCGGAACATGTCGGTGTTGCCGTCCTTGTCGCCGCCGTCCATGCGCACTTCGGCGCGCCCGCTGAAGCCGTCCACCGGGGTCTCGGCGATGCGCCCGTCGACCACGTTGACCACGCCGCCGATGGCGCCGGAGCCATACAGCAAGGTCGAAGGACCCTTCAGCACTTCGATCTGGTTGGCCAGGAACGGCTCGATCGCCGGGGAATGGTCCTGGCTGACGGTGGATACGTCCTGGGTGGACAGGCCGTCGCGCAGCACTGCCACGCGCGGGCCGTCCAGGCCGCGGATGATCGGCCGGCCCACGCCGGGTCCGAAGTTGGAACTCTGCACGCCGGGCAGGCTGGCCACGGTTTCGCCCAGGCTGGAACTGCGCACCTCGTCCAGACGCTCGCCGGCCAGCACTTCCACCGGGCGGCTCAACTCACCGGCCGCATCGCGCAGCGGGCTGGCGGTGACCACCACCTTGTCCAGATCCTTGATATGACGCCCACTGGAGGGGCTGGCATCGTGGCGCGTGTCCGAACTGGGCGGGGTCTGCCCATCGGCAGCGACCGGAGCGTCCTCGGCCATGGCCAGGGCAGGGGTCAGCAGGCTGGTCAGGGCCAGCGAGAGCGCAGAACGGCGGAAAGAGGGAGCAAAAGAGGGCATGGTGGACCGGACTCTGTAATTGTTACTGTGTATCAGTGGTAAGGCGCAGCTTTCCTGCTGCGCCGGCGGCGAGCCCGCATGACTGCGCGATGCACTGATGCGGGGCTGGAACAGTAAGATGTTATATTATTCCACGTCGCCGCGAGTACCCTGCTGGACGTCATGCCTCTACCAACCCTTCGCCATCTTCTTGACCGCTTCGGCGCAACCGGCTCGCTGCTGTGCGCGGTGCACTGTGCGGTATTGCCACTGGTGCTGGCGCTGGCGCCTTCGCTGGGCCTGTCGTTCTGGCTGGGCGACGGGGTGGAACGGGCCATCGTGGTGTTCGTGACGCTGCTGGGCCTTTTCAGCCTGGTGCTCGGGTATCGCCGGCACAAAGCGCTGCATGCACTGGCGTTGCTGCTGCCCGGCCTGGGGTTGCTGTGGCTGGGCCTGCTGTACGACCCGCTCCATCATTCGGTGGTGCCGCACGCGGTGGTGATGACGCTGGGCGGCGCCCTGGTCGGTATCGCCCACCTGGTCAATCTGCGTCTGAATCACGGGCATGGGCATGTGCACGACGCCAGCTGCGCGCACTAAGGGCGGCTAACAACACGACTGCGCAGCCGCCAGGCGGGCGCGGCCGGTGCTCGGAATCGGCATGTACCACGCGTACGCTAAGGTTCTGAGCGCGCCGTTCGTGCCCACCTGATAGCTGCTCGCTACGTTTTGTTAGTCGCACTAAGCCTTTGTCGTAGTGCGGTTGCGTCGCCGCCAGGCCGATGCGGACAGCGGAGTTCCTCCACGTCTGCCCCCGCATTTTCTGGCTGCTCTGCTGCTCCAACCGCGGCCGCGCACAGTCCACGACTGCATGCATCGTTCTTGGGTCGATCAGTGCCGCAAGGCGGCCGGGCGCTGCCCAGCTACGCGCGCCGGGGCCGCCGTGGTAGGCTTGTCGGCCTTGCGCGAGGGCGCCGCCGGTGAAACCTCGCCAGACCTGTGCCAGCACGGGAATTTGTATTCACATTCAGGAGTCGACGAAATGGGTAAGGGTGACCGTAAGACCGCCAAGGGCAAGCGCTACAACGCCAGCTACGGCAATTCGCGTTCGCACGCGGTGAGCAAGGTTGTCGTGGGTGCAGCTGCCCCGGTTGCCAAGAAGGGCGTGGTCAAGGCCCCGGCCAAGAAGGCCGTCGCCAAGAAGACCGTCGCCAAGGCCGGCTGATCCCGGCCAGCTTCGCGACACCAGAACGCGGCGCTTGCGCCGCGTTTTTTTATGTCCGCTGTCCGGCATTGCCCGGCCGGCATCGTGAAGGCGCCGGCTGGTCAGGCGATGCCCGATCAGTTCGCGGCAACTTTCCCCGGCACGTTCATGGACCTGGCGTACGTGTGCGCGCTGGCTTAGGCCCGGCGCCACCTGATCAACGCCGGGACATGTGGTCGATCACCAGGCGACCCGGCACTGGATCGTTGCTGTCGCAGCCGGCCGCGCTGCGCACTGCTGGCCGGCCGCATCCAGCGTCAGTGACCAGGCGCGGAAGTCGTCGGTGCCACGGTAGCGCCACCCGGTGCCAGCAACTGCTCGGCCAGGCCACGATAGATCGGCGTCTTGCAGACCAGCCCGGAGACTGCGCGCGCGATCAGCACGGTGGCCAGGATGGGCAGCAGCATCTGGCTGGTGTCGGTGAGTTCCAGCGAAATCACCGCCGAGGTCAGCGGCGCCTGGGTCACGCCGGTGAGATAGGCGCACATGCCCAACAGCACGAAGGTGCGCGGATCCACGCTGGGCATCAGCACCGAGAGGTTGTGGCCGATGCCGGCACCCACTGCCAGCGCCGGCGAAAACAGGCCACCTGGAATGCCGGCCAGATACGAGACCAGGTTGGCGATGAGTTTCATCATGCCGAACTCGTGGCCGACCACCGCATGCCCCTGCACCAGGCTGCGCGCCTGTTCGTAGCCGGTGCCGAAGGCGCCTTGTCCGAACACCAGCGCCAGCCCGACCAGTGCAACGCC
The DNA here is from genome assembly GCF_013112235.1 of Xanthomonas euvesicatoria. Lineage (NCBI taxonomy): Bacteria > Pseudomonadati > Pseudomonadota > Gammaproteobacteria > Lysobacterales > Lysobacteraceae > Xanthomonas > Xanthomonas euvesicatoria. The sequence continues at coordinate 4,295,106 of NZ_JABFFS010000001.1, read as the reverse complement.
GCACAATGCGGCCAGCAGCACCGGATGCCGTTGGCGCAGCGCGCCCAACCAGCGCGGTTTGCCGCTGACGCTGGCCAGCACCATCCGCGCGAAGATGCCGCCGAGTAACCCGGCCACGCTGCCGCACAAGGCGATCGCCAGCCAGGCCTGGCCCAAGGGCAAGGCCACGGCCACCTTGCCGAAATAGGTGTAGTTGCCCAGCAGGCCCAGCGACACCACCCCACCGACGATCACCGCGGTGAGCAGGGTGCCGGAAAAGCGGTGCTCGAAACGCCCGCTCAGCTCTTCAATCGCAAAGACCACGCCCGCAAGCGGGGTATTGAATGCGGCCGCGATACCGGCGGCGCCGCCGGCGAGCAGGAAATGCGAGAGCTCGCGTGGGTCGCGAAAACCGAACCAGCGCCCGAACACATGCATCAGGCTGGCGCCGACATGCACGGTGGGTCCTTCGCGTCCCACCGATGCGCCGCCGAGCAGCGACAAGGTGGTCAACGCGAGCTTGCCAACCGACACGCGCAACGAGAGGTTGCTGTCGCGAAACGCCGGCTCCGGGTGCTCCAGCGCGGCTATCACCTGCGGGATGCCGCTGCCGCGCGTAGGCCGCAGCGCACCGGAGGTGAGCCAGGCGAGCAGCGCGAAGATGCCCGGCGTCAGCAGCAGTGCCCACCAGATCGAGTGTGCGGTGATGCGTTGAAATAGATGAAAGGCCGCGTCGCTGGCCTTGGCGAATACGATCGCCACCAGCGCCACCGCAATGGCGCCGCCCCACAGTGCAGCGCGACGACGCCAGCCTTCGCTGGACAACAGCGGCCGCAAGCGACGCGGCGGGGAATTGGAACCAGACATTGCGTCATTGTCGCACTGCTGGGCCGCAGCGGTGTCTACAGCGAGCCACATTCCTGTGCTGTCGCCGACATGAGCCGCGCGGCCACGACGTGGCGCAGCGTCTTGCCTGCGTGCGCGTTTTCGGCGTAGATGCTGCGCGCGCGCAGGGCGGCGTTGCTGCGGGTGCCGGTCGCGTCTATTTGGCGTCGGCTGCCGGCGGCACGCGCAAGGCTGGCAGCAAGGTTGCCGGGTTGCCATCGTTGGGCGCGGCGGGAATACCCAGCAGCCGGGTCATCAGCGCATAGACATCCACGTTGTCGAAGCCTGGCAGTGTCTTGCCTTGCGCCAGGTCCGGGCCTTGCGCCAGGAACACCGCCCGCATCGATGGCAATGCCGGATCGAAGCCATGCGAGCCACGTGTGCCCCGCTGCGCGCGTTTGGCAAGCTTGTCCGGGAAGAGTGCATCCCAACCTTCGTGCATCTGGCACACGATCGACGGAATGCGCGGGTGGCTGCCGTACTGCCAGCGTGCCGGCAGCTCCGCCTTGCGCCAGCAGTCGTAGTGGTCGTGCGCACCGAGCACGCTGGCCTCGGCAGCGTCCTGTTGCCCAGGCAATGGCTGCAAGCCGATCACCTGGCCATCGGTGATTGCGGTGGCGATCCGCGGCGGCGCGATGTCTTCCACGCTGATCGCATGCCCCGGCGCAACCTCGGCCATGCCATGGTCGGAGACCACGATGATGTTGGTGCGCGCACGCGTGCCATCGCGTTGCATGCCTGTCAGCAGCCGGCCGATGGCCGCATCCACCGCGCGCACGGCGTCGGCGTATTCGCGCGATTCCGGGCCGTGGTCGTGGCCGGCTTCGTCCACATGTTCGAAGTAGAGCGTGACGAGGCGATTGCGCCGGGCGCCGTCGGTTTTCAGCCAGCCCCGCACTGCGTCCATGCGCGTGTCCAGGCGCACGCCTTTTTGATAATGGCGCCACTGCGACGGGCGTACGCCCTTGATCGCCGCCTCGCTGCCTGGCCACGACCAGGTGGCCGCATGCTGGCCGCTGTTTTCCACGCCCACCCACACCGGTTCGCCGCCCCACCAGCGCGCATCGCCCACCGCCTCGGACTTGCTCAACCAGAAACCCCCAAGCGTCGGGTCGCGCATGCTGTTGTGCACGATGCCGTGGTGGTCCGGGCGCAGCCCGGTGACCAGGGTGTAGTGATTGGGAAACGTCAGCGACGGATACGAGGGCGTCATCCAGCGCGCACGTACGCCTTCGCGTGCCAGTTGCGACAGGTTCGGCGTGATGCCGCGATCGAGCATGTCCGCGCGCAGGCCGTCGATGGAGATGAGCAGCAGTGTGTGCGGGGTGCTGGCCGATGCGGTCTTGGGCGCTGCAGTCGGCACCTGCGTGGGCGCGCTGCGCGCAGATGGCTGGCTGCTACAGGCCGCAAGCAAGGCAAGCGCCGCTGCGGCAACTCCAAAACGTCGGTCGATCATGGCGTCAGTTTACGGCGCAGCGATGACGCCGCGAAGTCAGCCAGTGCGCACTGCCGAGGCAGGTGCAAACAGATCGTCGGCGCGCGCGGCGCCACGCGGGGACCAGCCTTCCAACTGCAACAGGGCCTGCTTGGTCGGCAGGCCGCCGCCGAAGCCGGTCAACGTGCCATTGGCGCCGATCACGCGATGGCAGGGCAGCACGATCGGCAGCGGATTGCGTCCGTTGGCAGCGCCCACCGCGCGGCTCGCGGCCGGCTTGCCGACCGCCTGCGCAAGTTGCGCGTAGCTCCAGGTCTGCCCGAACGGAATCTGCGCCAGCGTGCGCCAGACCGTCAGCTGAAACGGTGTGCCGACCGGCGCCAGCGGCAGATCGAAACTGCGTCGCCCGCCATGCAGGTAATCGAGCAACTGTTCGCGTGCTTCGCGCACCAGCGGCGCATCGGGGTTGTGCAACCAGCGCGCACGGCCGATGGCGTCGTAGCGGTTCTGCGCGAACAGGATGTGGTGCACGCCGCTGTCGTCGGCGGCCACGCTCAGTGCGCCGATCGGCGAGGGAAAGGTGTCGTAGTGCAGTGTGCTCATGCGCGGGTGTCCTTGCGGTCGTTGGCCAGATGCCACAGGTGCAGCACGGCGTAGGCGCGCCACGGTCGCCACGCCTGCGAACGGGCCTCGGTGGCGCGTTCGCTCAGGCGCCCGGGAGCGCCGAGCACCTGCTGCAGGATCAGGTCGCCGGCCGGAAACGCGTCCGGATGCGACAACGCACGCATGGCCACGTAATGCGCGGTCCACGGCCCGATTCCGGGCAGCGCGGTGCAGGCGGCGATGAAATCAGGCAGGCGCTGCCCGGCACCGAAGTGCAGCTGGCCTTGCGCGCAGGCCGATGCCAGCGCACGCAGCGTGGCGGCGCGCGCACGCGGCAGGCCGAGTTGTTCCAGCGGCGCGTCGGCCAGCTGTTCGGGCGTGGGGAAACTGCGATCCAGTCCGGGTGGCATGTCGGCATGATGACCGCCATGACGGTTCACCAGCCGCGCTGCCAGCGTTGCTGCGCCGGCCACGCTGATCTGCTGGCCCAGCACCGCACGCACCGCCACTTCGAAGCCGTCCCAGCCGCCGGGCACGCGCAGCCCGGGACGGCGCGCGAGCGCCTCGGCCAGCAGTGGTTCCGGCGCGAGCGTGGCGTGCACGGCCTGCAGGTCTGCATCCAGATCGAATAGCCGGCGCACGCGCCGCACGATCTGCGGAATCTGGCGCGGGTCGGTAGCGCCGATGCGCAGCAGCAGTTCCGCGCGCTGCGGTGCTGCGCTGACCTCGATCACGCTGGCCTTGCCCGGCGGGCCGATGACGCGCCGGTAGCCATTGGCATCGACCTGCTCGATGCCCGGGATCGCGCGGCGCTGCAAGAAGGCCAGCATCGCCGGCAGATCCAGTGGCGGGCGATAGCCCAGGCGCAATGTCAGTTCGCCGCCGGGGACCTCGGTACGCTGCTTGCGCAATGCAGAGGGCGGCATGCCGCAGCCGTGCAGGAAGGCCGCGTTGAAGCGGCGCAGGCTGTTGAAGCCGGCCGCGAGTGCGACCTCGGTGACCGGCAGGGCGGTTTCGGTCAGCAATTGCTTGGCCAGCAGCAGCCGATGCGTGCCGTGCACCTGGATCGGCGTGGCGCCCAGCTGCTGCACGAATTGCCGCTGCAGTTGGCGCGCGCTCAAGCCCACCGCATCGGCCAGCGTCTGCACCGGCTGCTCCTGCAGCGCGCCGTCGGCAATCATCGCCAGCGCACGCTGCACGCTTTCTTCGCCCAGATGTTGCTGCGCCTGCGGCGACAGCTCCGGCCGGCAGCGCAGGCACGGCCGGTAGCCGGCGGCGCTGGCTGCCGCGGCAGTGGGGTAGTAACTGACATTGGCCGGCTTCGGCGGCGGCGCCGGACACACCGGGCGGCAATAGATGCCGGTGCTGCGCACGGCGGTGAAAAACAGCCCGTCGAAGCGTGCATCGCGTGCCAGGCGCGCGCGGTCGCATTGGGTTCGGTCGGGCGTTGCGGTCTGCATGGCGCCAGTCTATGCGCTCGCCCCAGCGCCGGCTGGCCGTTTTCGGACAGGGTTGCAGCGAGCCCGCGCGTTTATGGCCGGGTCAACCCATCGACCCATTCAGCCATAGACTGCGGGTGATCTCCGTCGCGTTCCGTGCCCCACATCATGCTGAAATCGGTTTGTCTGTCCCTTGCCTGTTTGCTCCTGCTGGCCGCCTGCGATCGGTCGGCGACCTCCGCCGATGCAGCGGTTGCGCAGCAGAGTGGTGCAGGGCAGGCAAGCGATGGCGATCACATGGTGTCGGTGGATACGCCCGACCCGGTCCCGCCACCGCGCCCGCGCACGCAGGCGGGCGAGGCCGGCTGGCCGCAGGCAGAACTGGAATCGGGCCAGGCCTGGATCAGCTGCGCGACCGATTACAGCCGCGAGGCCGGCGACGGCACGCTGTTGCCGGCACTGGACCGGGCCAGCGTGGAAGCGGCGCTGGCGCCGTGCCGCGAGACCGGGCTGGTGCGGGTGCGCTACGCCGGCAAGATCAATGCAGGTTTTGCGGCGCTGGTGTGGCGGCTGGCCTCGGTCGCGGAGCAGTGGAAGTTGCCGCATCGCATCCTGGACCTGGATTCCAGTGGCGGGCAGGTGGAGGCGGCGATCCGCGCCGGCGATACCATCGGCGAGTCCAACTGGACCATCTGGGTGCGCGAAGGCTCGATCTGCCACAGCGCCTGCGTGTTCGTGCTGGCGGCCGGCGACAACCGCCTGGTCGCCGGCAAGGTCGGCATTCACCGCATGATGCGGATCAGCTCCAAGGCCACTTCGCGCGCCGAGCTCAATCGCGAACTGCGCGAGGTCTACGGCAACGTCAAGGATTACCTGGAGCGCAACGGCGTGGCGGTGGCGGTGGCCGACTTGATGATGACCGTGCCCAACCGCAGCCTGCGCCTGCTCAGCGTGGAAGAGTTGCGCGAATACGGGCTGGACGGCACCAACGCCGTGCAGGACGATCTGGAACGCATCCGCCAGATGCGCAAGTGCGGCGATGCCTTCGTACGCCGCAAGGACGCGTTTCTGGTCGCCTTCGACCAGAAGTGCAAGGGCGAGGGTGCAGACCTGGACGCGGTCAATGCCTGCGGCCTGGCCTTGAAGCAGCGCTTCGGCTTTCCGGATGCGGCCTGCCCGGAAGAAAGCCCGCTGGCCGAAACCGATGCCGCGGCGCTGCCGGCCACCCCGACGTCCGAGACGCAGACCGGTGAGGCGCAGGCCGGCCAGACGCAAAACGACCAAGCCCAGCGCGATGCCGCAGGTGCGGCGACACCTGCAGCCGAACCAGACTCCGCGCCAGCGCAGGACGCGGCCCAGGCCGGCCCGTCGCCCGCGACGCACCCCGACGGTTGAGCGCAGTGATGGGCTTCACGCGTATCGCACTGCGCCCTGCCTATCGTCGCTGCATCACAACCGAGCCGGGGGGCGTATGCGAGGCAAGACCAAGGGTGTGTTACTGGCCTATCTACCTTCGGCCCTGTTGGTGCTGGTTGGCTTCGGTGTGGCCGAGCTGCTGCGTCTGGCCGCTGCGGCCATGCACGAACAATGGCCGGCGACGCTGGCCACCTGGCTGAGTCTGGCGGCGCTGATTGCCGCAATCGCGCGTGCCTTCTGGGTCAGTTGGCGTCTGTGGCGGCCGCGTGGCGTGGCGGCCGTGCCGCCGGCTCCCGGGAGCGAGGTCTAGATCGTGTTGACAACGGCAATGGGAATTCAAGGTTGGTGCGTGCCTGTGCGGAATGCGCGCATGCCTGCCACTCCAGACAGAAGGATGAAACGCCGCTGCCAGACCTGATGACTTCCGATGCGCGCATCCGTGGCCGGAGGTCCCTGCTCGCCGCTTGCGCGCTCGAGCAATGCGTTGTTCCCGAGGCCCGCGTCAGCGCTTGGCGTGTTGTCGTCAGTGCCGTCCCCGGACCTGCACCCGCAGACTTGTGTTGCGCATGACGCGCTCTAGACTGCGCTACCCACTAAAAGGTGGGCGGCGCCTCTCCCTTTCCACCCGATCCGTACAAGGTCCTTGTCCCATGCTTCGTTCTCGTCTGGTTATCGTGTTGGCACTGGCTCCAGCGCTGGCGTTCGCTCAACAACCGCAGGCGGCCGGTCGCGCCGCCAGCCCGGCGGCGGCGCAACCGGCCGCTGCAGCGCCCGCAGGGCAGCCGGCGCTCAGCCCGGCGCAGCATGCACAGCTGACCAAGCAGAACATCGAGATGACCCAGGCCGCCTTGCGCGTGGCGCAGATGGTGGACGGCAACCAAGTCGCGTCCTTGTGGGATGGCGCGTCCAAGGTGGCCAAGACCGCGGTCAAGCGCGACGCCTTCGTTAGCCAGATCGGCACCGAACGCGCGCGGCTGGGTGCGGTGGTGGGGCGCGGGCAGGGCTCGGTCACGCGGGTCAAGTACGGTCCCGGCGCGCAGGTGCCCGAAGGCCTGTATGTCAACGTCAGCTTCCCGACCCGTTTCGCCAAGGCGCAGCAGCCGGTCCGCGAGCTGGTCTCGTTCCGTCTGGACGAAGACAAGACCTGGCGGTTGGCCGGTTACAGCCTGCGCACGGCGGTGAAGTGATGTTTCCATCGGCCGGGAGAAACGTATGCCACGGACGATCGAGCTGCAGATGCTGGGCTGGGCGATGGTGCTCGGGCTGGTGCAATTACTGGCCGCCTCGGCCAGCATGACCGCCCAGCGCGGCACCAAGTGGAATGCCAGCGCACGCGATGGCGAGGCCAAGCCGCTCACCGGCGTGGCGGCGCGGTTGGACCGTGCGTTTCGCAATTATCTCGAGACCTTTCCGATCTTCGCGGCCGCCGTGCTGGCGGTGAGCGTGGCCGGGCGCACCAGCGCAGAAACAGCACTCGCTGTGCAGCTCTACCTGTGGGCGCGCGTGGCGTATGTGCCGGTGTATGCCGCGGGTATTCCGTACCTGCGCAGCGCCATCTGGGTGGTGTCGTTCTGGGGCATCATCAAACTGGTGCGCGCGCTGCTGGGCATTTGATGCAGCGTCGCCGGCGGGTGTGAGCTTCAATCAGTCGCTTGCACCCGCGCCAGGATTGCATCGATGGCCGCCTGCGTATCGCCGGTATGCAGGGCTTGCTCCAGCAGTGGAATCACCCAGGCGCAACCGGCCCTGGTCACCTCTGCACGCCAGTCGCCGCGCCAGGCATCCAGTTCGTGCAAGGCCAGCATGCTGCAGCCGCCTCGCTCGGCATGGCCGCCGCGGATGGACTGCTCCAGCCAGAACGGCTGGTCCGAGTCGATGGCGATCGAAAAAACACAGACGTCGTGGGTTGGATCGTCGGCCGAAGGTGCGTTGTTGCGCCGGCCGATCTCCACCACCCTCATGCGTCAGGCTCGGCGTCCGGGTTCCATGCCAATACGCGAATTTCCACATCGTCCAGCTGCACCAGCTGACCGGGACGGATCTTGGCGGTCTTGCGCAGCTCCTGCACGCCGTCGACGCTGACCGCGCCGCTGGCGACGATCGCCTTGCCCTGGCCGCCGCTGTCGGCAATGCCGGCCAGCTTGAGCAACTGGTTGAGTTCGATGTAGTCGCCGTCCAGGTCGAATTCCAGGTATTGCATGGTGTGCTCGGTGGCAGGGAGGCCGCGATTATCCGCCTACTCGCGCTGGAAACGCGCGATCTGTTCCAGCAGGGTCTCGGTGCGGGCGACGCTGCGGCCGGCATGCGCGGCGTCCAGGCGTTCCAGCCAGGGGTGACCGCTGCGCTGCAGCCGTCGATAGCCCAGCCAGGTGCCGATGCCGCCGATGACACCGACCAGCAGGTTGCATAGCAGCCAGGCGGTCGGCAACGACTGGCCGGTGAAGACCCGCCACGCAGCGTCTGCCACTGCCACCCACAGCACCCAGAACGCCACGCCCAGCCACGGCGCCACGCGCGTGCGCCAGCGCCGCAGCTGTGCAAGCGCGCGCTGTGTCTGCAGCAGTGGCCTGGCGAAATCCAACTGCGACAACAGCCACAGTTGACGGGCCGCAGACGCTGACAGCGCAACGCACCACGCCTGCAGCAACACGCCGCCGACGACGGCAGCGGCCTGTTCGGCGAAACTGAGCCAACTGTGGGCAACGATGCCACTCACTGCGATGGCGCACAGCAGTTGCGCCGACTGGCTCAGCCACAACGGGCGCAGATGCGCGCGCGCTGCGTGGCTGCGCAGGTCGCCGAGCACCTGGTCGGTGAGTGCAGCGTGTTGGTCCAGCCGTTGTTCCAGGGAACGCCAGGCCAGGGCGATGTCGTCCAGTTCCATGTCTTGCTCCGGTTGCGGATCGGTGGGGTTCACAGCTCGGCGCGAATGCGCGTTTTCAGTCGGCTGAGTTTGGTGGCGACATTGGTTTCGCTGATGCCGAGCACTTCGCCGATTTCGCGATAGCTGTGCTCGTCCAGATAGAGCAACAGCAGCGCGCGTTCCAGCGGCGGTTGCTGTGCGATGAAGGCATACAGCGCGGCCACCTGTTGCGCGCGTACGGGGTCGTGCGCCTGTGGATCGGCGATGCGCTCCATCACCGCATCCAGCGCGATCGGCTCGCCGGCCGCGCGGCGGCCGCGCAGATCGCTGATCGCCACGTTCAGGGCGATGCGGTACATCCAGGTGGAAAAGCGCCGACCCGGGTCGTAGCCGGGAAATGCCCGCCACAGTTGCGTGGCGATTTCCTGCGCCAGTTCGTCGCGGTCGTCGCGTCCGCGGCAATAGCTGGCCGCCACCTTCAGCACGATGCCGCGATGCTGCTGCAGCAGGGCGCTGAAGCGGGTGTGCAGGTCTGTGTCCAGGGGCGTGGCTCCGGTCGGGCAGGTCAAGGGACGACACGGGGGATGATTCGCGCAGCAGCACAATTCCTCACAACCTGAATGGACTGTCACGAAAATTTCGACAGCAAGGGGGCTGAAGAGGCACACTATGCTGCTTTGCGCCTGCCGGCTCCGTGCGGCGCCTCCGGAGTTACCCATGACCCAAGAATCTTCCGCGCCGCTGCTGTTTGCAGATCTCGGCCTCTCGGACGCTGTGATGAAGGCCGTTGCCAATGTCGGCTACGAGTCGCCGTCGCCGATCCAGGCTGCCACCATCCCCGCGTTGCTGGCCGGCCGCGATGTGCTCGGCCAGGCCCAGACCGGTACCGGCAAGACCGCCGCATTCGCGCTGCCGGTGCTGTCCAACGCCGATCTCCACCAGGTCAAGCCGCAGGCATTGGTGCTGGCCCCGACCCGCGAACTGGCCATCCAGGTCGCCGAGGCGTTCCAGAAATATGCCGAAGCCATTCCCGGCTTCCGCGTGCTGCCGGTCTACGGCGGCCAGCCGTATGCCCAGCAGCTGAGCGCGCTCAAGCGCGGCGTGCATGTGGTGGTCGGTACCCCGGGCCGGGTGATCGATCACCTGGACCGCGGTACCCTGGATCTGTCCCAGCTCAAGACGCTGGTGCTGGACGAAGCCGACGAAATGCTGCGCATGGGCTTCATCGACGACGTCGAAGCGGTGCTGAAGAAGTTGCCGGAGCAGCGCCAGGTGGCCTTGTTCTCGGCCACCATGCCGCCGGCCATCCGCCGTATCGCGCAGACCTATCTGAAGGACCCGGCCGAAGTCACCATCGCGGCCAAGACCACCACCTCGGCCAACATCCGCCAGCGCTACTGGTGGGTGAGCGGGCTGCACAAGCTGGACGCGTTGACCCGCATTCTCGAGGTCGAGCCGTTCGACGGCATGATCATCTTCGCGCGCACCAAGGCGGCCACCGAAGAGCTGGCGCAGAAGCTGCAGGCGCGCGGCATGGCGGCAGCGGCCATCAACGGCGACATGCAGCAGGCCGCACGCGAGAAGACCATCGCCCAGCTCAAGGACGGCAAGCTGGACATCCTGGTGGCCACCGACGTGGCCGCTCGCGGTCTGGACGTGGAGCGCATCAGCCACGTGCTGAACTACGACATTCCCTACGACACCGAAAGCTACGTGCACCGCATCGGTCGCACTGGCCGTGCCGGGCGTAACGGCGACGCGATCCTGTTCGTGACGCCGCGCGAGAAGGGCATGCTGCGCTCCATCGAACGCGCCACCCGTCAGCCGATCGAAGAGATGCAGCTGCCGAGCGTGGACGCGGTCAACGACACCCGCGTCGCGCGTTTCATGAGCCGCATCACCGAGACCCTGGCAGGTGGCCAGATCGACATGTACCGCGACCTGCTGCAGCGCTACGAGGCCGAAAACAACGTGCCGGCGATCGATATCGCCGCCGCGCTGGCCAAGCTGCTGCAGGGCGATGCCCCGTTCCTGCTGACCCCGCCGGTGCGCGGTGCGCGCGAGGACACTGCGCCGCGCGAACGTCATGAGCGTGCCGACCGCGGCGATCGCCCCCGCTTCGAGCCGAAGTTCGAACGTGGCCCGCGTGCCGACGGCGAGCGCGCTGCACGCCCGCCGCGCGGTGACGATGCCGGCGAGCGTCCACGCCGCGAGCCGGCCCCACGTGGCGAGCCGGAGTTCGGCATGGAGAGCTACCGCATCGAAGTGGGCCACAGCCACGGCGTGAAGCCGGCCAATATCGTCGGCGCGATCGCCAACGAAGCCGGGCTGGAAAGCCGCTATATCGGTCGTATCGACATCCAGGACGATTACTCGATTCTGGATCTGCCGGCCGACATGCCGCGCGAACTGCTGCAGCACCTCAAGAAGGTCTGGGTGTCTGGCCAGCAGCTCAACATGCGCAAGCTGGAAGACGGCGAAGCGGCCGCAGCGGCGTCCAAGCCGCGCTTCCCGCGTGGCGGCAAGCCGTCCGGTCGCCCGAACGGCCCGGGCCGTCCGATGGACCGCGCCGGCGCGCCGCACCGCAAGGGTCCGCCGAAGCCGCGCGGCGAGTAAGGCTGCCCGGCCCTGCTTGCAGGGATCCTGCAGACGGTCGGGTTGCCCAGTATCGCTATGCATCCAAGGGCATAGCGAGCAGGTAAGGCGTCACGGCGCCTCGAGGCGGCGGCGATCAGGCTGATCTAGTCAGCGTCGCTAACCCCGGTCGCATCACGCCAAGCGGGCATAGCCATACAGACTCGGCCGTTGCGGCCGTTACTGCCTTCAGGCGCCCAGTGGGCGCCTGAATCGCATTGGGGCGGCGAAGGACGGACGGCGATGGCGCAAGCAGTACGCGGCAAGGGCGGTGGGCAGACCATGCACCTGGTGCGTGGCTGGCTGACGCTTCCTCTGGCGCTGTTGATCGGCATCGCCGTCTGCATGACGGTGGTGTCGGCGCTGGTGATCGAAGTCCAGTCCGGTGCGACCGCCTGGATCGTTGGCCAAAGTCATTGGTCCAACGCCCAGCAAGAATCGGTGTACTGGATGGAGCGCTACCTGGGCAGCGGGGATACGGCCGATCTGCAGGCCGCCTGCCGCGCGCTGGAAGTGCCGCTGGGCGACCGCGCCGCACGCGTGGCGATCGAACAGCCGATGATCGATTGGGACGCGGTCTACGCTGGTCTGACCGCTGGGCGTAATGCCCATGAAGACATGCCGCAAATGGTGCGGCTGTATCGCTACGGGCACCAATTTCCGTATCTCGGCGACGCCATCGCGCTGTGGAAGCGCACCGACGCCGGCATCCTGCAACTGAGCAATCTGGCCGACCGCGCCGCTTCGGTGCAGGCCGCCAACCGGCCCGACCCGCGTGCGTTGCAGGCACTGCGCGATGAACTGCATCTGCTGGACGGCCGCATGCGTCACGACGCGTCCGAATTTCTGGCCTACCTGACCCGCTGCGCGCGGCTGCTGCACGATGTGATGGTGGTCTGCAGCCTGGCCACCTTGCTGCTGGTGTTGATCACCTGCGTACTGGCGATGCGGCGCATTCGCGATTATCTGCTGTCGCATGAAGGCCGCTTCCGTACCGCGTTTCAGCAGGCGGCGCTGGGCATGGTCAAGTTCGATCTGCGCGGCAACGTGCTGGATGCCAATGCGTCGATGGCCAACGTGCTGCTCTACCGGCCCGAAGAATTGCAGGCCTGCACCTTGGCCGAGGTGATGCATCCGGAAGACATCAAGCTGGACAGCCGCGGCATGCTCGATTGGCCCAAGCTGCTGCAGTCCGGCGAATTGCGCTTCGTGCGTGCCGACGGCGGGGTGATGTGGGGCCGCTGGAGCGCGTCGTTGGTCGAGCCGGGGCCGGAAGAGCCGACCCTGGTGCTGGCGGTGATCGAAGATGTCTCGCACGCGCACGAGCTGGCCGACGAAGTGGCCTTCCATGCGCGCCACGACGCGATGACCGGGCTGATCAACCGGCATGAAATCGAACGTCGGCTGCTGCGCCTGATCGAGCTGCCGCAATCGCCGCAGATGTGCCACGCGCTGTGCTTTGTCGACCTGGATCATTTCAAGCTGGTCAACGACACCTTCGGGCATGCGGTCGGCGACAAGTTCCTGTGCCACTTCGCCGATGTGATCACCATGCAGCTGCGCTCTGGCGATTGGCTGGGGCGTCTGGGCGGCGATGAGTTCGCCATCCTGCTGGCCAATACCGACCTGGCGCAGGCGCAGGCCGTGCTGGAACGCATGCACGGCGTGCTCGGTCAACCGTGGAGCCATCAAGGCGGGCGACCGCTGACGCCCAGTTGCAGTTTTGGCGTGGTGGAGATTCGCCACGGCGTCAGCGACCTCACTACCTTGATGACCGCCGCCGATCTGGCTTGTCATGCGGCCAAGGAAGAAGGGCGCAACCGCGTTCGCTGCTTCAACGAGAACGATCTGGCACTGGCGCAGCGCCGCCACGATGGTGGCTGGATCAGTGCGGTGCAACAGGCGATCGCCGAAGAGCGTTTGCTGCTGTACGCGCAGAAAATCCAGGTGCTGAACGACCCGGGACGCCTGCAGTACGAGGTGCTGGTGCGCATGCGCGCCAGCGACGGGCGGGTGCTGAGCCCGGGTGAATTCTTGCCGGCAGTGGAGCGTTACGGCCTGGGGCGCATGGTCGATACCTATGTGCTGGAAGCGCTGTGCGCGCAGTTGGCGGCCAATCCGATGCATGTGGCGATGCTGGACCTGTGCCACGTCAATCTGTCTGCACAATCGATCGCGCAGCCGGATTTTCTCGACGTCGTCTGCGCCCTGTTCGAGCGCTACCCGGCACTGGTGCCGAAGCTGTGCATGGAGATCACCGAGACCGCGGTCATCGGCGATCTGGAACACGCGCAGCGTTTTGTGCAGAGCGTGCGCGCACGCGGGTGTCACGTGGCGCTGGACGATTTCGGCAGCGGCCTGGCCTCGTTCGGCTATCTCAAGCAATTCACCGTGGACGTGTTGAAGATCGATTGCGGCTTCGTCCGCAACTATGCGCACGATGCGGTGGATCGCGCGGCGGTGCATTCGATCGCCCAGGTCGGGCTGGCGCTGGGCATCGAGGTGGTCGCCGAAGGCGTGGAATCGGAGGCCGACATCCCCGGGCTGCGCGAGGCCGGCGTGGGCCAGGTGCAGGGTTTCAGCCTGCATCGTCCATGCCCGCTGGAAGAACTGTTGCACACGCCGCAGCTGGTGGCCGTCTCCGGGTAAGCGCGCTTGACCCGGGCGACGTCGGGCAGCGTCAGGCCGGTGCTGCGTGTACAACGCGGCTGGCGACTGCCTGCTGCCGATTGCTGGCCCGGTCAGCCGGCATGGCGCACGGCCTGCTCCAAATCGCCGATAATTGGCAGATGACGATCCGACTCAACAAATACATCGCCGAAACCGGCTTCTGCTCACGCCGCGAGGCCGATCGCCTGATCGGCGAACGAAGGGTCACCGTCAATGGCGTACCCGCCGGCACCGGCGCGGTGGTCGGCGCGGAAGATACCGTGCTGGTGGATGGCCAGCCGCTACGCATACGCGAGGCCAAGAAGCTCGGTGGTCGCAAGCACGTCTACATCGCGCTCAACAAACCGGTGGGCATCACCTGCACCACCGAGAGTTCGGTCAAGGGCAATATCGTCGAATTCGTCGGTCACGAGCAGCGCATCTTCCCGATCGGCCGGCTCGACAAGGACTCCGAAGGGCTGATCCTGATGACCAGCAACGGCAACATCGTCAACGAGATCCTGCGCGCGGAAAATCGCCACCAGAAGGAATATCTGGTCGCGGTCAACAAACCGGTCACCGATGAATTCCTGCGCGGCATGGCACGCGGGGTGCGCATCCACAACGAAACCACATTGCCGTGCCGCACCGCACGCATTGCCAAATTCGGCTTCCGCATCGTGCTAGAGCAGGGCCTGAATCGGCAGATTCGCCTGATGGCTGCCGAGTTCGGCTACCGGGTGACGCAACTGCGCCGGGTGCGCATCGACAACATCAAACTGGCTGCGCTCAAGCCGGGGCAGTGGCGCAACCTCAGCGATGCGGAATTGCGCGGGCTGCTGCCGCAACGCACCGACTGGTAAGCGCCTGTGCCGGGCCGGCTGCATCGCAGTCAGGTCAGCGCAGCCGGCGTTTCGGACACGGCATATGCCCGCGCTGTAGTGCCGTGCTGCCGCGCCAAATGTGCAACGTCGTGCCGGGTGCTTGCGCCCGCTGTATGGATCACGCTTCGAAATATCCGATGCCGTCCAGGGCGGCGCTGCAGCGTAGGGTGCGCCCGATGGTGGCACTTGCCGGGCTCCGGCATACTTTCACAGATAACAGCCAGGGGGCGGCAGTGATCAAACCGGAATTGCCGAGCAACGAGGCCGAGCGGCTGGCCGCGCTGCGCCAATACGACGTGCTGGATACGCCAGCCGAACGTGCATTCGACGACCTGACCATGATTGCCTCCACGCTGTGCGAGACGCAGATGGCGGCGGTGGTGCTGGTGGACGAAGACCGGCAGTGGTTCAAGTCTGCGCACGGTGCGCCACGCAGCGAAGCACCACGCGATATCTCGTTCTGCGCGCACGCGATCCTGAGCCCGGACGAAGTGCTGATGGTGGACGACACCTTGCTGGACCCACGCTTCCACGATAACCCGATGGTGGTCGGTAGCGGCGGGGTGCGCTTCTATGCCGGCGCGCCGCTGGTGACCAGCCAGGGCCTGGCGCTGGGCTCGCTGTGCGTGTTCGACCAGACCCCGGCGCATCTGCGCGAAGACCAGCGCGAGGCCTTGCAGGCATTGTCGCGGCAGGCCTCGCAGCTGCTTGAGTTGCGGCTGGCCGGCAGGCAGTTGCGCCAGCAGTTGCACGAGCGCGAGTGGTACGAACAGCAGATGGCTGGCTATTACGCGCAGATGGATGCGTTGAACGCCGACCTGGTCGAACAGACCCGCACCGATCCGTTGACCGGCCTGCCCAACCGGCGCGCGTTCGCGGTGGCATTGGCGGCGGCCACCGAACAGACGCGTGCGGTGGGCCAGCCGCTGTCGGTCGCGCTGCTGGACGTGGACCACTTCAAGACCGTCAACGATGTGCATGGGCACGATCAGGGCGATGCAGTGCTGCGCGAATTGTCCGCATTGTTGCGTGCGCATATGGCCGGTGCCGGCACCATCGCCCGGTATGGCGGTGAGGAATTCGTATTGCTGCTCCCCAATACGGATCTGCTGCAGGCACGCGTGCAATGCGAATACCTGCGCCAGAGCGTGGCGGCGATGACGATCGCGCTGCCGGTGACGGTGAGTATCGGTGTGGCGACCTTGTACCCGCAGGAAAGCGTGGAGGCGGTGATCAAGCGTGCCGACCAGGCCCTGTATGCGGCCAAGCGCGGTGGGCGCGATCAGGTGGTCGCACTGGAGTAGGGGCGCGTGGTTGCGCATCTGCCGATGCAGATCGCCTGGCCAGTGCATGGGACGTCGATTGCCGTATGCCGGGCGGCGCGGACGCCGCGCGATGCAGCGTGAACGCCGGCGTGCTTCAACGCGGCGGTCGCAGTGGACAAGCGCGATCTTGCAGCGCTGTGCAATCAGTCGACGATATTTTTCGCCTCGGCTGTGCCGAGCAATTCCGGGTGCGCCACCGTGCGCCGACGCTCCAGAACCGGATGCAGGAACACCGCGCCGAGAATGATCGCCACGCCGAGATAGAACTGCAGGGTCAGTTCGCGTTGTTCGCCCAGCAGCGCGATCGCCAGCACGATGGCGTACACCGGTTCGAGATTGGTCACCAATTGCACCGAATAGGCGCTCAGATGCCGCAAGGCGACCAGCGCCAGCGCAAATGGCAGCAAGGTGCAGGCCAGCGATAACGCCAGCAGCAACACGCCATCGTGCAGGCTGGGCACCACCAGCAGATCGCCATGCAAGGCCGGCAGCAGCAGCGGCATCGCCGGTGCAAGCAGGGTCAGGGTCAGCGTGCCGGCGCCCAGTTCCAGCGCGGTGACGGTGAGCGGGTCGGCATGCGCCACCATGCGCTTGTTGAGCGAGCCGAATAGCCCGACGAACACCGCCGAAATCGCGCCCACCACCACGCCGGCCCGCATGCCGTCCGGCACCCCGCCGACGACCAGCGCCACGCCGGGCAACACGGCCAGCCCGAACAGCAGCTCGCGCGGACGGAACGGGCGATGCGTGACCAATGGCTCGATGACCGCCGTGAAAACCGGCGCCAGTGCGATACAGGTCGCCGCCACCGATGCATTGGCCAGCTTGATCGCGCCGTAGAAGGTGAGCCAGTGCAAGGCCACCAGCGCGCCGATGCCGCAATAGCCCAGCACCACACGCCCCGACAAGCCACGCAACCCACGCCACACGCGTGGCCACAAGGCCAGTGCCACCACCACGATCAACATGCGCCACCACACCAGCGGCAGTGCCTGCAGCGTGATCAGCTTGCCCAGGATCGCGGTGATGCCCCAAAGCAGGACGCAGAAGTGGATTTGCAGTTGCGCCTTGCGCAGGTCGGTCGTGGGCATGCGCCATTGTCGCCGAAAACTGCGTGATGTTGCGCTGCAAGGAACGCGGCGCCGGCGTGCAGCGGCGGGGTGGAGGGATGGCTGACCAGGCTGTCGCGCAGCAATCGTGCGACCCGCCCGCCAACGGCCGACCTGCATCACGGCAGGATGGCCGAGGAGCGATGCACCAGCCCATTCCGCGATCGATCGTGGCACCTCAGCGCTCAGCGCTGTGCGCAAGAGACGGCCGCGTCAACCAGCGCGGATTGCCCTCATGTGCGGACCAAGGGCGGCTGATAAAACGGCAAGCCGTCGTCAGATGGGCTGCCGACGCCGCACGCAGAATCGAACGTACGCATGGAACCTGCCGATCCGAAGCGGCCGCGCTGTCGTGTTGCTAGCTGCCCTGACGCGCCGACACTTCTTTCAACAACGCCATCGCCGCTGCCGGGTTGCGTTCCTTCGCCGCACTGATGAAAAACACGAAGACCTCGCGCGGCTGCCGTGCCGGCGCTGCCGAAGCGTCCACGTGCGGCAGATCGGCCGGGTCTTCGCCGCGGCGCCAGGCCTGGATGCGCTCTGCCCAACGCGCCAGTGCCGGCGCCGGATACCCTGCATGCAGGCGCGCCTGGCTGCGCATCAGACGCGCATAGACGAAATCCGTGGAGAGATCGGCGAACGAGGGGTGCTCATCCGAATCGGTGAACACCGTGGCCACGCCATGGCCGCGGACCAATGCGAGCAGCGAGGCATCTACCGCATCGTGGTCGCGGATCTCCAGCACATGGCGCAGCGCACGCGGACCTGCACGCTTGGGCAGCAACGACAAAAACGCGTCCAGATCGTCGGCCTGCAACCGGTGCCCTTGTTCGAATTGCCACACCAGCGGCCCAAGCGTATCGCCTAGCTCGACAATGCCGCCGATGAAATCTTCCACCTGCGCCCTGGTGCCAGCCAGCTTGCGCGACTGGGTAATGCGGCGCGGCGCCTTGGCCGAGAACACGAAGCCGGGCGGCACTTCATCGCGCCACTTCGCGTAAGTGGCCGGCTTCTGCGTGCCGTAATAGGTTCCGTTGATTTCGATGGCGGTGACGTGGCGGCTTGCGTATTCCAGCTCGCGGCGCTGCACCAGGCCTTCCGGGTAGAACATGCCTGCGCGCCACGGCGCATACACCCAGCCACCAATGCCGATGTGGATACCTTCGAGGGCGGGCGGGGCGGAAGCGAACAGGTCGGTCATTGCATGGAGACTCGCTGGCGAGGTCGTGCGTCATTGCGGATGCGTCGATGGGTGCAGCGCGCGCCGGCCGATCATAGCCGTGGCGCAGGTGGCGCGATGAGAAGATGGGTTGCCAATGGGCGCCGCGGGGCAGTGCAATGGTTGAGCCCGTACGACGCAACGTTGCATGGCAGGCTGGCGGTCGTGCCGAAGGTGAGTTGTGCCTGCACTGGCCTGCCGCGCTGGCGTTGCACGCTGCTGGAGATGGGCTGCGCAAGCCGCAGACGGCGTAGCTGCCGGAAACCCACGCCTTCTGCGCTGCGCGCCTCGGCGGAGACCATACGCGGCAACCGCCGCATGGCGACTGCCTTGCAGCGACCATCACGACGCGGCGAACGCAGCGTTGTCCGCGTGCGCGCACGGTCGCTGCGCGTGCGTGCCTGCATGGCGCGTAATCGGGTGTCGGTCATCGGGTATCGGTCATCCGTCACCCATCGCCCGCGCGCGGCCACAGGCGGCTACCATGCCAACTCTGCCGCGCGAGATCGCCCCGATGACCTGGACCACGCCTGATCTGTGTGACCGCTACCCCGACGTGACGATCGCCGAACCGCTGTTCCGCCACTTCGGCGGGCGCACGGCATTCGCCGGACCGATGGTCACGGTGCGCTGTTTCGAAGACAACTCGCGGGTGCGCGAGCTGTCCGCCATGCCGGGCGACGGCCGCGTGCTGGTGGTGGACGGGCAGGGCTCGCTCAAGCATGCGCTGCTGGGCGACCAGATCGCGGCCAATGCGGTGGCGAACGGCTGGGCCGGCGTGCTGATCCACGGCTGCGTGCGCGATGTCGAGATTCTTGCCACGTTGCCGCTGGGGGTGCTGGCGCTGGCGGCTTGCCCGCGCCGCACCGAGCGACGCGATCTGGGCGATGTGGATGTGCCGGTGAATTTTGCCGGCGTGCCCTTCGTTCCGGGCCACTGGCTGTACGCCGATGCCAATGGCGTGCTGGTGGCGCCGCAACCGTTGGCGCTGGATGGCGCCGGCGGATCGATCTGACCAACAACCTGAAGGTGATGCAGTGACCTTGAACCGATGGCTGAGTGGGGGCGTGCTGATGGTGGCAAGCTTGGTGACGACAACGCACGCGGCCGAACTTCCCGCCGGCATGCAGCAGTTCGATGCGCAGATGGAACGTGTGCGCAAACAGTTCGACGTGCCCGGTATTGCGGTGGCCATCGTCAAGGACGGCCAGGTGGTGCTGGAGCGCGGCTACGGCGTGCGCGAGACCGGCAAGCCTGCGCCCGTGCAGGCCGACACGTTGTTTGCGATTGCCTCCAATACCAAGGCGTTCACTGCCGCGTCGCTGTCGATCCTGGCCGATGAAGGCAAGCTCTCGCTCGATGACAAGGTCATCGACCATCTGCCGTGGTTCCGCATGTCCGATCCGTATGTGAGCGGGCAAATGCGCATCCGCGATCTGCTGGCGCACCGCAGCGGCCTGAGCCTGGGTGCAGGCGATTTATTGTTCTGGCCCAGCACCAGCTACACCACCGAAGAGGTCGTGCAGCACCTGGCCAAGGTGCCGCTGAAGGGCGGTTTTCGCGACCGCTATGCGTACGACAACATCCTGTACGCAGTCGCCCAGAAGGTGATCGAGCAGGTCTCCGGGCAGAGTTACGCGGCATTTCTGCAGCAACGTATCTTCGACCCGGTGGGCATGCGCGGCACGCGCTTCAACGCCGACCATCTGCAGCCCGGCGATCACGCGGCAGTCGGGCATGCCAAGTACGACTTCACCGAGCTGCGTACGGTGGCGCCGCTGACCTGGTCCAACAACTCCGGTGCCGGCGGCATCTATTCCAGCGTGCACGACATGGCGCTGTGGATGAACGTGCAACTGGCCGGCGGCATCCTGCCCGATGGCAAACCCCTGTTCAGCGCCAAGCGCCAGCAGGAAATGTGGTCGATGATCACGCCGATCCCGATCGGCGAGGTGCAGGTGCCCGAGCTTGCCGCGGCGCGGCCGAACTTCGCCGGCTACGGTGAGGGCTGGAGCCTGAGCGATTACCGCGGCCATCGCCTGGTCTGGCACACCGGCGGCTGGCCCGGCATGGTGTCGCGCCTGACGCTGCTGCCGGATCAGAAGCTGGGCGTGGTGGTGTTGACCAATCAGGAGGTGGGCGCTGCGTTCAACGCCGTGACCTTCCAGGTGCTGGATGCCTTCTTGCAGGTGCCGTCCACCGATTGGACCGCCGCTTACGCCAAGCTGGTGGAGAAGGCCGACAGCGAGGCGGACGCAAGTTGGAAGAAGCACCAGGACGCGCGCGCGGCGCGGTCCACGCCGTCGTTGCCGCTGCGCAGTTACGCGGCCACCTATCGCGACCCCTGGTATGGCGATGTGGTGATCGTCCAGGACGGCAAGCGGCTGCGCCTGCAGTTCGCCAGGACCGCCCAGTTGGTGGGCACGCTGGAGCATTGGCAGCACGACAGCTTCATCGTGCGCTGGGACGACCGCTCCTTGAATGCCGATGCCTTCGTCAATTTTGCGCTGACCCCGGACGGCACGGTGCGCGAGATGCGTATGGAGCCGATTTCGCCGCTGACCGATTTCAGCTTCGATTTCCAGGACCTGGTGCTGACGCCGGTGCCGACGCAGACCGCTGTGGGCAAATGATGCAGGCACGCGCGGATGACCTGCGCGCTGCGCCTGGCGGGCCCAAGCGCGCAGGTGGCTCAGATCGCCATCGGCCGCCGCACGCTACCGAAGTGCGGCAGGTCCAGTTACGATCTGCGCACTTTTCAGGGATGTCGCCGCACGCATGACCACTCCGCAGATGTCGGTGTATTTCTTTTTGCAGGCTGCCGCGATTTTGTTGGTGTGCCGGCTGGTCGGCATGCTGGCCAAGCGCCTCGGGCAACCGCAGGTGGTGGGCGAAATGATTGCCGGCGTGATGCTGGGGCCCTCGTTGTTCGGCTTGCTGGCGCCGGGCGCGCAGGCGGCCCTGTTCCCCAAGCAGACCATGGACGTGCTGTATGTGTTCGCGCAGTTCGGCGTGGGCCTGTACATGTTCCTGGTCGGAACCGATTTCCGCGGCGACCACTTTCGCGCGCGCTATCGCAGTGCCATGAGCGTGTCGATGGCGGGCATCGCGGTGCCGTTCCTGCTGGCATTTGCCATGTGCCCATGGTTGATCAACGTGCAGGGCCTGTTTTCGGAAAAGGCCAAGCTGGCCGAAGCGTCGCTGTTCCTGGGCGCGGCCATTGCGATCACCGCCTTCCCGATGCTGGCGCGCATCATCCACGAACGCGGTCTGACCAATAGCCCCTTGGGCACCTTGGCGCTGACCGCTGGCGCGTTCGACGATGCCGCAGCGTGGTGCATTTTGGCCGTGGTGCTGGCCAGTTTCGGCGGCAGTTGGGGCAGTGCCTACCTGGCCATCGGCGGCGGCATCGGCTATGCGGTCTTCATGATTTTCGTCGGCCGGCATCTGCTCAAGCGGCTGGCCGATCATGTGGTGCCCGGCCAGCCGCTGAGCAACAGTGTCCTGGCGGTGGTGCTGATCCTGTTCTGCATCAGCGCCTGGGCCATGGATGCGATCGGCATCCACGCGGTGTTCGGCGGTTTCCTGCTCGGTGTCTGCCTGCCCAGGGGCGCACTGACCGAGAAGCTGCGCGAGATGATGCAGCCGTTCGTCGTGGTGTTGCTGCTGCCGATGTTCTTCACCTATTCGGGCTTGAAAACCCAGCTCAGCGTATTGCTGCAGCCGCAGATCATGCTGGCGGGCGTGGCGATCCTGGCCGCGTCGTTCATCGGCAAGGGCGTGGCCTGCTGGGCCGCGGCGCGAGCGACCGGCGAGAACAACCGCGACGCGATGGCGATCGGTTCGCTGATGAATGCACGCGGGCTGATGGAGCTGATCATCATCAATATCGGCTTGCAGGCGGGTGTGATCGAACAGGGCCTGTTCTCGGTGCTGGTGCTGATGGCGATCCTGTCCACGCTGATGGCCACGCCGTTGTTCAACTGGATCATGCGCCGCCACGCCAATGTGAGCGACGCGGTGCCGAGCCTGCAGTCGCGGTGATCGGCGCGCGACTGCCCGCAGGTGCGGGCAGTGCACTGGCGGCGTGTGCGGCCGGGCCTTGCGTCAACGCCCCAGCGGCAACTGCACGCTGGCCAGCAGGCCACCGCCGGGGCGGTTGCTGACGACCAGTTGGCCATCGTGCGCCTGGCAGATGGCCGAGGCGATCGCCAGGCCCAGGCCGCTGCCGCCGGAATGCCGCGCGCGCGAGCTGTCGGCGCGCCAGAAGCGGTCCAGCAAGTGCGGCAGTTGCGCAGGCGCCACGCCGGGACCGCGGTCGCCGACGGTGAGCTGCACGCTGTTGCCGTCGCGGCGCACCTCGATTTCCAGCAACTTGCCGGCTGCGGCGTAGCGCAACGCGTTATCGATCAGGATCGACAGCACCTGGCCCAGCCGGTGCCGGTCGGCATGCAGGCGCAGCGCCGGAGCCGTGGGGTAGTGAATGGTCATCTGCGCCTCGCGCAGCGCCGGGCCTGCCCACTCGATGCGCTCGGCGACGAGCTCCCGCAGCTCGACGCTTTCCGGCTCCAGCACCAGCTGGCCGGCACGCGCCAGCGACACCAGGTGCAGGTCGCCGATCAGGCGATTGATCTGCTCCAGCTGGCGATGCACCAGCCGCAGTTGCTCCGGTTCGCGCGGGAAGACGTCATCCAGCATGCCTTGCACGCGTCCCATCGCGGCATTGAGCGGGGTGCGCAGTTCATGCGCCAGCATCGCGCTGGAGTCGCGTAATTCGCGCTCGTATTGCTGCAGCCTGCCGCTCATCGTATTGAAGTCGTCGGCCAGGGCGGTGAGCTCGTCCGGCGCGCCGCGCACCACTTGCGCGCGTGCGCCGAAATCGCCATCGCTGACCCGGTGCGCGGCGAAAGCCACCTGCGAAAATTGCCGCGACAGCGGCCGCGACGCGAGCAGGCCGCAGAACAGGATGACCGGGACCGAGATGGTCATCATGGCGCCCAGCATCCACCAGTCCGGATTGGCCAGCCCGGGCAGGAAATTTTCGATGTCGTAATAGCGCTGGAACAGCTCCCACAGGCGCGCCTGGTTGGCCCGGGGCTGCTCGATCAGCTGGGAGATCTCGGCACGCGGCTCGGCCGGCACGTTGCTCAGGATCAGGCTGTAGCGCAGATTGAAATAGCACCACATGCCGAACGCGATGACCATCATGGTCACCACCGCCAGCGCGCTCATGCGCAGTCCCACCCACCACCACAGGGGCGCCTGGTTGCGCCAGGCATGAAACCGCCGCAGCACCTTCATTGAAAGCGATACCCCACTGCACGCACGGTGACCAGCACACCGGTGATGCCATGCACTTCGAGTTTGCGGCGCAGGTTGTGGATGTGCGAATCCACCACCCGTTCCAATGCATCGCTATCGGGCAGGCAGGCGTCGAGCAGTTCGCTGCGCGTAAAGGCCTTGAATGGGGTCTTGAGCAGCAGCGCGAGCAGGTTGAATTCGGTCGGCGTCAGATCCAGCGCCACGCTGTCGCCGTTTTCGTGTTGCACGCTGGCGACCACGGCGGCCGGATCCACGCTCAGCCGACCGTGCTGCAATGGCTCGCCCGGCGCGCGCACCGCCACGCTCCGGCGTAGCACCGCATGCACGCGCGCCACCACCTCCTTGGGGCTGTATGGCTTGACCACGTAATCGTCGGCGCCGTAGCGCAGGGCGCCAAGCTTTTCCGGCTCGTCGCCAATGGCGGTGACCATGATCACCGGCGTGTCGCCGGCGCGGCGGATCGTCGACAGCACCTCGATGCCGCTGAGCTTGGGCAGCATCACGTCCAGCAGCACCAGATCCGGTGCCCATTGCCGGTGGAGCTGGATGGCGCGTTCGCCATCGCCGGCCACCGCCACATCGAAGCCGTCGCGGCGTAGATAGGCCTCCAGAATGCTGGCGCTATCGCTGTCGTCTTCCACCAGCAGAACCTTTTTGCCTGTCATGGCGTGTTGCCCTGTCGTCTCGATCAAATCTGGATAATTCCCGAAAACAACCTGGACGCTGCGGGTCGAGGATGTCGGTCGAGATTGGCTCTGTGCTCCGACATCATGATTCCACAAATTATTCCGCATCGTTGGTCCTGCGTGTGCCTGGTTGCCGCCAGTGCGGTGCTGTCGGTTGGCTGCTCGCTGACGCCGGCCTACCAGCGCCCGGTGGTCGGCGTGCCGGCCACGTTCGGCAGCCCGCAGGCGGCATTGGCGCCGGCATCCGGCCAGCCCGACGCCGATGCGACCGCCGCCGTCGCTCTGAACGAGCAAGAGCGCGCGTTTCTGCAGGCCTTCGCGCCAGACCGCGACCTGCGGCCCCTGGTCGAACGTGCCTTGGCGCACAACGGCGATTTCCGCCGTGCGGCGTTGCAGGTAGAACAGGCGCGTGCACAGTACGGCATTGCGCGGGCGTCGCGCCTGCCGACGCTCGCCGTCGGCGCGCAGCAGCTGCGGCAACATTTCGACAACCCGACGCTGGATGCGCGGTACCAGCAGGATCTGGTGATTGCCAATGCGGGAATCGGCAATTTCGAAGTGGACTTTTTCGGCAAGCTGCAGGCGATGTCCGAGGCCGCACGCCAGCGCTACCTGGCCAGCGCCTATGGCCGCGACGCGGCGCGTGGCGCCCTGATTGCAGAGGTGCTGCGTGCCTACACCGCCGAGCGCACCACCGCGCAGGCGCTGCAGCAGCTGCAATCGCTGGATGCCGACAGCGCTGCGCTGCTTGCCATCGCCGAGCGGCAATATCAGGTAGGGCTGATTGCGCGCGACGAGCGCGATGCGCAGCAGCGACAGGCCGACCAAGCCCATGTGGCGGCCCTGCAGGGCAACGACAATCACGCTGCGGCGCTGCGTGCGCTGCAGTTGCTGGCCGGCTACGACAGCACTCCGGTACCCGGCGACCTGCAGGGTCTGATCGCCGCTGATACGCCTGCCAGTGCGTGGCGCGCCCTGGATTCGTCGCTGTTGCTGCAACGCCCGGACATCCAGCAGGCCGAGCTGGAATTGCGCGCGGCCAATGCCGACATCGGCGCGGCGCGCGCGGCGTTTTTTCCGTCCATCACCTTGAGCAGCAGCGTGGGCACGGCCAGCGACGGATTGAACGGCCTGTTTTCTGCAAGCCACGGCGTATGGAGCTTCATGCCGCAACTGAACCTGCCGTTGTTCGATGGCGGCCGCAATCGCGCCAACCTGGACCTGGCGCAAATACGCAAACGTGCCGATGTCGTCGCCTACGAGCAGGCGATCGAGTCTGCATTCCGCGAGGTCGCCAACGCGCTCGACGCGCACGCCACCTTGTCGCAGGCCGAGCCGCGCTCGCGCGAGCAGGTCGAACGCGAGCAACTGCGTCTTGCTCGAATGCATGAACGCGTGGATGCCGGTCTGGAAGACCGCAGCGCGCTGCTGGCCGAGCGGACCCGCATCGCTCAGACCGAACTCGATTACCTGGATACCGCACGCCAACGCGTGCTGAGCCGTATTGCGCTGTTTCAAGCCTTCTATGGCGTGCGCCTGCCCACCGCTTCCTGACTTCCGACGGAGACTTTCGATGAACCTATCGTCCTTCAATCGCCTGCGTGGCCACCATGCCGTTCGCGCCAGCGTGCTTGCCTGCATGAGCGCCATTCCGTGCATTGCGCACGCACAAACCGATCTGACCGGGAGTTCGCGCCTGCTGGGAGACCGTACTGAAATCACGGCCGGCGCGGCCGCGGTTGCCACGCCGGAGTATGCCGGTGCCGAGCGCGCGCGCGTGCAATTCAACCCGGTGCTGGTGGTGCAGCGCGGCGTGTTGTTCTTCGACACCTCCCGCGGCGGCGGCCTGCAATTCCAGAGCAAGTCCGGCTTCTACGTATCGCAATCGTTGTATTACGACCTGGGCCGGCTGCAAAGCGACAGCAACTGGCGGCCGGGCTCGCGCCTGCTGGCCGGCATGGGCGATGTGCCTGGCTCGGTGACCGCACGCACGCTGGTGATGCAGCAAGTGACGCCCTACATGAACGTCAATGCGGAGGCCGAATTCACGCTCAAGGATGCTGCGCGCCGCAACCGCTATCGCGCCGGGATGGAGTTCACCCTGCTGCATAGCGCTAACGACACGGTCACCCTGGACCTGGACGTGCATGGCGGCGACCGCCGCTTCAATCAGGCTTACTTCGGCGTCACCGATGCGCAAGCCGCGCGCACCCGCTTTGCCGCCTTCAATGCCGGGTCCGGTGCGTATGCCGCCGCGGTAGGTGGCAGTTGGACACACTCGTTGGGCGACCACTGGGCCACCACGTTGGGGGTCACCGGAACGCGCTACCTGGACAACGCCGAAGACAGCCCGCTGGTGGCACGCCGCAGCGTGGTCAGCGGCAACCTCGCACTGACCTACAGCCGCTGAGCGGCATACACCGGGGGATCCAATGATGACGATGTTCTATCGCGGCCTGGTGTGCGGCACGTTGCTGCTGGGACTGGCCGCATGCAGCGGGCCGGAGGCGCCGGCCACCGAGACGCCGCGCGCGGTGAAGCTGGAGCGCTTCGGCAACGGGGGCGATAACCCACTGCAGGTGCCGGCGCTGGTGCGCCAGGAACAACGCGCCGAGCTGGGGTTCGAAGGGGCAGGCCGTCTGTCTGCGGTGCTGGTGGATGTCGGCGACCGGGTGACCCGCGGGCAACTGCTGGCACGGCTGGACGATGAGCCGCTGCGCCTGCGCGAACAGCAGGCCGATGCCAACGTGCGCGCGGCACTGGCGCAATCGGGCGAACGGCAACTGCAATTGCGCCAGCAACAGGCAATGTTCGATGACGGCGCCAGTTCCAGCGCCACCTTGACTGCCGCGCGGGCGGCGGCAGATGCGGCCGCCGCGCAGCTGCAGGTGGCCAGGGCCGACCTGGCCATGGCGCGCCGCGGCGCGCGTCTGGGCGAGCTCCGCGCGCCCTTCGATGGCAGCGTGGTGGCGCGCCTGCAACAGCCGCAGGCCGATGTGGCGGCGGGGCAGGCGGTGCTGCAGGTGGAGGGGCAGGGCCATGTGCAACTGGTCGCCACGCTGCCGGCAATTGCCGGTGCCGGTCTGGTGCCGGGGCAAACCGTGCATGCCCGCGTGGTGGATGCGGGCGGCGCGCCGATCGAACTGCGTCTGCGCAGTCTTTCCAGCCGCCTGGACAATGCCACGACGGTGCAGGCGTTGCTGGAACCGCTCGCCGCCGCGCCTTCGCTGCGCAGCGGCGACAGCGTGATGCTGACGCTGCCGCCTGCTGCCGCGTCCACGCCGAGCGTGCCGTTGTCGGCGGTATTGCCCCGACTCAACCGGCAACAGGCCAGCGTGTTCGTTTACCAGCCGGCCACGCGGGCCGTGATCGAACGCGCGGTCGACCTGGGAACGATCGTCGGCGAGCGCGTCCAGATTCTGCGCGGGCTGCGAGCAGGCGAGCAGGTGGTGAGCGCCGGTGTGGGCTTCTTGGTGAACGGCCAGCCGGTGACGCCACTGCAGGCGCAGACGCAGCTGAGCGGAGGTCGCACGCCATGAAGCTGACCCAGATGGCGATGCGCTCGAGCCGGCTGACGTTGTTTGCCGCAGCGATGATCCTGATCGGCGGCATCGTGGCGTTTCTCGGTTTCCCATCGCAGGAAGAA
Source organism: Xanthomonas euvesicatoria (assembly GCF_013112235.1). NCBI lineage: Bacteria > Pseudomonadati > Pseudomonadota > Gammaproteobacteria > Lysobacterales > Lysobacteraceae > Xanthomonas > Xanthomonas euvesicatoria. The sequence continues at coordinate 4,267,012 of NZ_JABFFS010000001.1, read as the reverse complement.
CCGTCGGTGACCGTACGCGACACGCTGGTGTCGGTGGCCTATCCCGGCATGCCCAGCGAGCAGGTGGAAAACCTGCTGGCGCGTCCGGTGGAGGAGCGCTTGCGCGAGCTGGCCGGCATCAAGCGCATCGTCACCACGGTGCATCCGGGCGGCGCGATCGTGCAGCTGACCGCCTATGACGATGTGCAGGATCTGCCGGCGCTGTGGCAGCGGGTGCGCGCCAAGGCCGCGGAGGCCGGCGCGCAATTGCCTGCGGGCACGCTTGGTCCCTTTGTCGACGACGACTTCGGGCGCGTGTCGGTGGCGTCGATCGCGGTGACCGCACCGGGCTTTTCGATGAGCGAAATGCGCGGCCCGTTGCGGCGCATGCGCGAGCAGCTGTACGCCTTGCCCGGCGTGGAGCAGGTGAAGTTGTATGGCCTGCAGGACGAATCGGTGTATGTGTCGTTTGATCGCGCACGGTTGCTGGCGAGCGGCTTGACGCCGTCCAGCGTGATGGCGCAGTTGCGCGCGCAGAATGTGGTGGGTTCCGGTGGGCAGGTCGCGGTGTCGGGGCTGGCGCTGACCGTGGCCACGTCCGGCGAAATCCGCACGCCCGAGCAGTTGCGCGCTGTTCTGCTGAGCGTGCCCGGCGCACCTGCGGGCGGTGCCCGCGAGGTGACCCTGGGCGAGCTGGCGCAGGTGCAGGTGATGCCGGCCGACCCGCCGCAAAGCGCGGCCGTTTACCAGGGCCAGCCGGCGGTGGTGGTCTCGGTCTCGATGCAGCCGGGCACCAATATCGCCGAGTTCGGCAAGGCGCTGCGCGCCAAGCTCGACGACACCGCGCACGAGCTGCCTGTCGGCTTCACCCAGCACGTGGTGAGCTTCCAGGCCGATGTGGTCGAGCGCGAGATGGGCAAGATGCATCACGTCATGGGCGAGACCATTGTCATCGTCATGGCGGTGGTGATGCTGTTTCTGGGCTGGCGTACCGGGTTGATCGTCGGCGCGATCGTGCCGTTGACCATCTTCGCCTCGCTGATCGTCATGCGTGTGCTGAACGTGGAGCTGCAGACGGTCTCCATTGCCGCCATCATTCTTGCGCTGGGCTTGTTGGTGGACAACGGCATCGTGATTGCCGAAGACATCGAGCGCCGCCTGGTGGCCGGCGAGGAACGCCGCCAGGCCTGCATCGATGCGGGCCGGACGTTGGCGACACCTTTGCTGACCTCGTCGTTGGTCATCGTGCTGGCGTTCTCGCCGTTCTTCTTCGGCCAGACCAGCACCAATGAATATCTGCGCTCGCTGGCCACCGTGCTTGGCGTGACGCTGCTGGGTTCGTGGTTGCTGAGCATCACGGTGACGCCGCTGCTGTGCATGTACTTCGCCAAGGTGCATGTCACCAAGACCAGCGATGCAGCCGAATCGCGGTTCTATCGCGGCTACCGCCGTGTGATCGAACGCGTGCTGCAGCACAAGGTGCTGTTCATCGGCGCGATGACGGCGATGCTGGCAGTGGCGGTCACCGTGCTGGTGTCCATTCCATACGACTTCCTGCCCAAGTCCGACCGCCTGCAGTTCCAGATGCCGGTGACCTTGCAGGCGGGCAGCGATGCACGCCAAACGCTGCGCACGGTGAGTGAACTCAGCCGCTGGTTGGGCGACCGCCGCGCCAACCCCGAGGTGGTGGACAGCATCGGGTATGTTGCCGATGGCGGGCCGCGCATCGTGCTGGGCCTGAACCCGCCGCTGCCGGCGGCCAACCAGGCCTACTTCACGGTCAGCGTGCGGCCGGGGACCGACATCGATGCGGTGATCGCACGGGTGCGCTCGCATGTGCGCAGCCACTTCCCCGCGCTGCGCGCCGAGCCCAAGCGTTTTTCGCTGGGCGCCACCGAAGCCGGGATGGCGGTGTATCGCGTGGTGGGTCCGGACGAGGCGATCCTGCGCAGCAGCGCTGCTGCGATTGCCAGGGCCTTGCGGGCGGTGCCGGGCACCGTGGACGTGCAGGACGACTGGCAGGCGCGCATTCCGCGCTATGTGGTGCAGGTGGACCAGCTCAAGGCCCGCCGCGCCGGTGTCAGCAGCGAGGACATTGCGCAGGCATTGCAGGGGCGCTACAGCGGCGTGGATGCCACGTTGATCCGCGACGATGGCACCGATGTGCCGGTTGTCGTGCGCGGCAGCACCGACGAGCGTGCCGCCAACGGCAACCCGGCCGATACGTTGGTGTACCCGCAGGCAGGCGGCGCACCGGTACCGTTGGCGGCGGTCGCCACGGTGCTGCGCGACAGCGAGCCGTCGGCGATCCAGCGGCGCAACCTCAGCCGTGCGATCACCGTGACCGCGCGCAACCCGCAACTGACCGCGACCGAGATCGTCGAGCGGCTGTCCGCGCCAATTGCCGCGCTCAAGCTGCCGCCCGGCTACCGCGTGGAGATTGGCGGCGAGCTGGAAGATTCGGCCGAAGCCAATCAGGCCCTGCTGCACTACATGCCGCATGCCTTGGGCGCGATCCTGCTGCTGTTCGTGTGGCAGTTCAACTCGTTCCGCAAGTTGTTCATCGTGCTGTCGGCGGTGCCGTTCGTGCTGATCGGTGCGGCACTGGCGCTGGTGATGACCGGCTATCCGTTCGGCTTCATGGCGACCTTCGGCCTGCTGGCGCTGGCCGGCATCATCGTCAACAACGCGGTGTTGCTGCTGGAGCGCATCGAAGCCGAACTTGCCGATGGCCTGCCGCGCCGCGAAGCGGTGGTGGCGGCCGCGGTCAAGCGGCTGCGCCCGATCGTCATGACCAAGCTCACCTGCATCGTCGGCCTGGTGCCGCTGATGCTGTTTGCAGGCCCGCTGTGGACGGGGATGGCGATCACCATGATCGGTGGGCTGGCGTTGGGCACGTTGGTGACGCTGGGCCTGATTCCGATCCTGTATGACCTGCTGTTCGGTTTGCGCCTGCGCCGCAGTGCTTGAGCGTGGCCGCCAAGCCGTGACGCGTGGCCGTCGGGCGGGCGTGGACGGGGCGCTCAGAGGCGGGATGGACAAGTGCTACATCCCGACCCGGGCACCGGCCGCGCCCGCCTGGCGGTTGCGCAGTGATTCAATCGCCGATCTGGACAGCGTCTGCATTCGCCTGCCTGGCACGCCATACTGGTAACAGGCAGGCACACGCATCGCATGATGACCAAGGCAAAAAAGAAATCCGCGCAGCAAGCGCTGCAGGCACCTGCGCCGGTGTATCAACTGCATGTGGCATTGATCGGCAGTGCGCCGCTGATCTGGCGGCGCCTGCTGGTGTCGGGCGCAGTACGCCTGGCCACCTTGCATCGCGTATTGCAGCCGGTGATGGGCTGGAATGGCGCCCATCCCTACGAATTCGACCTCGGCGGCGGGCGTTACGGCGAATCCGGGCTGGATGTGCCCGAGCGTCCCCGGCTCAAGCACGCCGGGCGTGTCACGCTGGAAAGCGCGGTGGGCGAACTGGAAGGCTTCGAGTATTTCTACGGTGCCGGCCCTGGCTGGCAGCATCGGCTGCAAGTGGAAGCGCTCTTGCCGGCCGATGCCGGCCTGCGCGTGGCGCGCTGTGTGGACGGTGCCAATGCCTGCCCGCCGAATAGCAGTGGCGGCATTGCCGATTACCAGGCGCTGTTGCACGTCATCGCCGACCCGGACCACCCGCAGCATGTGCAGGAATTGGCGAGCTTGGGTGGGCGCTTGGAACCTGGGCATTTCGATCTGGCAGAGGTCAATCGCCTGCTCGCGCGCGTGCGCGAGTGACAGCGGTGGCGCCTCATGGGCGAAGGCGCTGCAAACCTCGTCTCTTGTTCTCCTGGCGACGGCGTTGACGCAGTGCATGGGCTGATCGAGCCGCGTGCCGACCAGCGCCACTGCGGCTTGACGCCCGATCGGCTAGCCTGAGATCCCGGTGTTTCCGAAGTCTGCGCAATGTTCCGCTGGTTCGAGTCCCTGATCGATATCTTCCCGCCCATCGAGCGGGAGATGCCGCCACGCAGCGTGTGGCGCTTTTATCTGCATTATCTGCGGCCGTTGTGGCCGATCCTGCTGGCCACCTTGATCGCCGGGCTGCTGCTGGCGCTGGTGGAAGTGGCGATGTTCGACTTCCTCGGCCGCATCGTCGACATGCTTGCCGGCAAACCTGTGCCGGACTTCTTCCGGCAGCATGCGGGCGAACTGATCTGGATGGCGGTCATCACGCTGGTGGCAAGGCCGTTCTTCACCGGCCTGCACAATCTGCTAGTCAATCAGGCGATCGTGCCGGGTCTTAGCAACCGTTCGCGCTGGCTGATGCACAACTACGTGGTGCGCCAGAGCCTGGGCTTCTTCAACAACGATTTTGCCGGGCGCATCGCCAATCGGGTGATGCAGACCGGCACCTCGCTGCGCGAATCGGCCGTGCAGATGGTGGATGCGCTGTGGTACATCGTGGTCTACACCGGCAGTGCCCTGTGGCTGTTCGCGCAGGCAGACCCCTGGCTGATGGCGCCGCTGCTGCTCTGGCTGGTGGTGTACGTCGCGCTGATGGCGTTTTTCGTGCCGCGCATGAAGGCGCGCGCATGGGTTGCCTCCGATGCGCGCTCCAAGGCGACCGGCCGCATCGTCGATGGCTATACCAATATTTCCACGCTCAAGTTGTTCGCCCATGCCGGCCGCGAACAGGCGTATGTGCGCGATGCCATCGACGAACTGGCGGTGAAACACCGCCGGCAGACCCGGGTGACCACCGCCATGGACACCGCCATCGCAGTGGCCAACGGCTTTTTGATCGTGGGGACCTGCGCGCTGGCGCTGTGGTTGTGGAGCCGCGGCCAGATCAGCGTGGGCGCGATCACCCTGGCCACCGGTCTGGTGATCCGTATCCACAACATGTCCGGCTGGATCATGTGGACGGTCAACGGCATCTTCGAGGACATCGGCACCGTGCAGGACGGCATGCAGACCATCTCGCAACCGGTGCAGGTGCAGGATGCAGCCGATGCGGTGCCGCTGCAGGTAACGCAGGGGCAGGTGCAGTTCGAGCACATCCATTTCCATTACGGCAAGCGCGGTGGGGTGATCGCCGGGCTGGATCTGCAGGTGCGTGCCGGCGAGAAGATCGGCCTGGTCGGGCCGTCCGGTGCCGGCAAATCCACCCTGGTCAACGTGTTGCTGCGGCTGTACGACCTGGAGCAGGGCCGCATCCTGATCGACGGACAGGACATCGCAACCGTGACGCAGGAAAGCCTGCGCGGGCAGATCGGCCTGGTCACCCAGGACACCTCGCTGTTGCATCGCTCGATCCGCGATAACCTGCTGTATGGGCGGCCGCAGGCCAGCGAGGCGCAGATTCTCGATGCCGTGCGCAAGGCACGCGCCGACAGTTTCATCGACACGCTGATCGATGGCGAAGGCCGCCGCGGTTTCGATGCGCATGTGGGCGAGCGCGGGGTCAAGCTCTCCGGCGGTCAGCGCCAGCGCATCGCGATCGCGCGGGTGCTGCTGAAGGACGCGCCGATCCTGATCCTGGACGAAGCGACCTCGGCGCTGGATTCGGAAGTGGAGGCCGCCATCCAGGACAGCCTGGACGCGCTGATGGGCAACAAGACGGTGATCGCCATCGCTCACCGCCTTTCGACCATCGCGCGCATGGACCGGCTGGTGGTGATGGATGCCGGCAAGATCGTCGAGACAGGCACGCATGCGCAATTGATTGCGCATGGCGGCTTGTATGCACGGCTTTGGGCGCGGCAGACCGGAGGGTTTGTTGCTGCGGATGCGTGACGGAAAGCTACGTGTAAGGACACGGGACTGGGGTAACGCGGGTTGGAAACTGGCCAATAGACATTGGCAACGACCTAAGCCCCTCTCCCGGCGGGAGAGGGGTTGGGGTGAGGGTCCGGGGCGAAGCCACTTGCTAGTTTTGGATGACACAAGGCTTCATGGTCGATTGAATTCGCACCAAGAAAATGCGTCCTCTATGAGGCACGCGAGGCTTCGCCCGTACCCTCATCCGCCCCTGCGGGGCACCTTCTCCCGCGGGGAGAAGGGAAATGCTCACTCGATCGGTTGATCCAGCATCAGCTCGCGGGCGAAGCGTACCGGCGGTGCACCGTAGGACAGCATCTTGTCGTGATAGGCCTTCAGGTTGAAGGTCTCGCCGAGCTTGTCCTGTACCGCCTTGCGGGTGTCCAGATGTTCCTGCACGCCGACGAAGTAGGTCGGGAGCTGCGCGGAGGAGAGCTGCGCACGCACCCACTTGCCCGAGGCTTCGCTTTCCTGCTGGAAGGTGTCGTGGGTCATCAGGTGCATCGCCTTGTCGCGATCCCATCCGTCCACATGCACACCCTGGTCGAGAATGGCATTGGCAATGGTGCGCAGGTAGAACTTGAGCTGCACCAGGTGGAACAGCGGGTCGTTATCCAGGTAACCCTGCTCCTGCATCATGCGCTCGGTGTACACCGCCCAGCCTTCGGCGAACATGCCCGAGCGCAGCACCGCGCGTAGCGTGGAGGGGAACTTGGCCGAATGCCAGCCTTCCAGGTAGTGACCCGGCGTGCCCTCATGGATGCTGAGCAGCTGGATCATGCGGGTGTTGTATTCGCGCAGGAACGAATCGACCTGCTTGTCGTTCCAGTCGTCGGGAATCGGCGACACCGCGTAGAACGTCTTGAGATTCTTGTCGAGCGGGCCGGGCGAATCGCAATACGCGACCGCCACGCCACGCTGGAACTCCGGCATCAGGATGATGTCCACCGGCGAATCGGGCAGCGTCATCAAGTCCTTCTGGCGCACGAATTCGGTGGATTGGGCCAGCGCTGCCTTGGCCGCGTCCACCACCTTGTCGCGCGCCGGCTTGTCGGCATACGCCAGTTCCAGCGCCGCTTCGATCGCCGCCTGCTGCTGGTCTTCGGTGGGCGATTCGGGCAATTGGGGAGCGCCGGGCTTGTCCTTGAGTACCGTGCGCGCAATCCCGTACATGTCGCTGCGCACGCGCTTGAGCTCGGATTCGGCGCGCTGCTTGATGTCGGCACGCGACAGCGACGACAGCAGCGCGAATTTCAGCTTCTGATCGTATTTTTCCGCACCGATGCGGAAGTCGCCCTTGGCATTGGGGACCAGCACGGTGTCCAGCCAGGTCTGCTGCTCGGCCACTGCCTTGCGCAGGTTGTCGATGGCCGCCTGCGCACGCGCCGCCTCGATCGGGCCAAGCTGGCTGATGTTGGGCGCGATGAAGCTGTCGACGATGCTCAGGATGCCCTTGTTCTGCTTGGCCACCGTTTCGGCATGGATCTTCGGCACGCGCGCCGGGTCCAGGTTCTCGCGTGCCTGTGCAAAGATGCTCGGGATCTTTTCCATGCGCTGGGTGGCCGCGGTCAGGCGCTCGGGCAGCGGCGCGAATTCGCGCGCCATCAGGCTGTACAGCGCGCTGCCGGCCAGCCCGTTGTAGACCTGCGGGTCCCAGGCCCAGCTTTGCAGCACCTCGGTATTCCAGATCTCCGATTGCAGCTGATTGCGCAGGATGGCCGCATCCACCTGGTTCTCGCGCGAAAGCTTGGCCACCTCGATTGCATCCAGGGTGGCCAGCAGCTTCTTGCCCGCATCCACGCTGCGCTGACGGCCGCCGGCGCTCAGGTCGTCGATTTGCGCATCGAAGCGATGGTCGCCGGTCTGGGTGGCGGTCACCGGCGACAGCTGCATCCAGGTGTCCAGGGCCTGTTTGGATAATGCGGCAAAGCGCGCATCCGGGGTCTGTGCCTGGTTGGCGGCAGGCGCGGCTGCATCGGCGCGCGGTGATTCGGGCTGTTGCTGGCAGGCGCTGAGGCCGGTGAGCAGGGCGAGGACAAGCAGGCGTTGACGCATCGTGGGTCCTGGTGGAATCAAACCGCCAGCATAGGCATCTGCGCCCACGTGCGCATCCGCCATTGGTGTAGGGCAGCCAATAAATCGACGGCGCTCACCGCCAGGCGGGCGCGGCCGAGGCTTGGACCAGCGTGTGCCGCCTGACCCTGCGGATCGTGCGCGCCCTCCATGTGCCCTGACAGATGCGCACCACGTGTGGGTGAGCGCCCCGATCCTGCCGGCCGTGCAGCGGCGCAATCGCCCGGGGGCACACGACGGCTGCACGTTACGGGCGCGATCGCTCGTACACTCCGGTTCCCGGGCGCCGCCTCGCTACCCAGGCGGCGCGTACACGCAACATCATGCTTGCCACCCGCACGGTGGCCTGTTCCAAGGAGGATCACATGCACTATGCCGGTAGCTGTCATTGCGGACGCATCGCGTTCGATCTGCAGACCGAAGCGCCCATCACCGAGGTCTACGACTGCAACTGTTCGCTGTGTCGCCGCCGCGGCGGTTTGCTCTGGTTCGGCGCGCGCACGCAGCTGCAGCTTCAGGCCGCGCCGGAAGCTGTGGGCAGCTACCGCTTCAATCAGCAGCACATCGATCACCACTATTGCACGCAGTGCGGGATCGCGCCCTTCAGTGAGGGCCTCAACCCCAAGACCGGCGAAATGGGCGTCGCGGTCAATGTGCGTTGCCTGCCGGCAGTGGATCTTGCCGGGCTGCAGGTGCATGCAATCGACGGAGCCAGCCGATGAGCCGTGCCATGCAGCGGTATGCCACGGCCATGCTGCTGGGATGGGCGCTGTGCGGGTGTGCGAAGCATCACGCGGAGATGGCGGCCGACGGCGGGGCTGCGGCGCCGGCACCGCCTGCCGCGCAGGGCAATGCCCTGGCCTACGAGCACGATGTGCGCATCGAGCTGCCTGCCGACCAGATCGGCCAGCGCATCGCCGCGATACGCACTGCCTGCCAGGACGCGCAGTTCGGCGACTGCGCCTTGCTGGCGGTCGAGCAGGAAGGCGGGCGCGATCCCAGTGGGCGCGTCAGCGTACGGCTGGCACCGGAAGGGATCGAACCCATGGTGCAGTTGGCCGGCCAGCATGGCGATGTCGCCGCGCGTAGCACGCGGGCCGAAGATCTGGCCCAGCAGATCGCCGACACCGGCCTGGCACAGGCGCGGCTGCAAAAAGAGCATGCGCGCCTGCTGGAATTGCAGCAGCGCCGCGATCTGGCGGTGACCGATCTGCTGGCTTTGTCCAAGCGGCTGGCCGAGATCGAAGCCGAGGCGCAGCAGACCCAACAGCAGGCCGCGCAGCAGCAGCGCCGGGTGCGCACGCAATTGCTGACGCTCAATTTCCGCAGTACCGGTGGCGAGCAGGGCAGGGGCGAGATCGCACAAGCCGCTGCCGAGTTCGGCGAGGTATTTTCCAGCAGCGTGGCGTTCGTCATCCGCGCAGTGGCAGCGCTACTGCCGGTGGCTGCGGTTGCACTGATCGCCGGCTGGTTGTTGTTGCAGGCGTGGCGCTGGCGCGTACGTCGGCGCCGGATGTCCTGATGCACCGCAGCTGCGCGGGACTGCCGTGCAGCTGCGGGGTCATCCGACCGATCAGTGCATGCGGCGTGCGCTGCCAGCGCTCGATCGCACGCGGCTTGAGCGCGCAGCGGCATGCCCAAGCGCCGCAGGACGCGTCATGGCGTCGCGTGCGATCCAGCAACGCAGCACTGTCGCCACAGGTAGAGCTGAGCCCGGCTCAACCTTCGTCCACTTCGTATTCCACAAACACGTCCAGCTGCAGTGCCAGCTCTTGCACCGCGTCGCGGACCTTCTGCGCGGTGGCCTCGTTGCCGGCTTCCACTTCGAACTCGTGGCTGCCTGGACCTTCGTCGTCCGACAGGCCTGCCGAGCTGGAATCTTCGTCGTCCAGGTGCGGCATCAGATCGTCCACTTCTTCCACGTGCTCGATGCCGTCGATGCTTTGCAGCAGGTTGGCAATGGCACGCGCGTCGTCGTCGGTGCCGGTGATGCGCATGCGGAGGGTAGGCATGGGAGTGTCCTGTGGATTGGGGACATCAAGCCTAGGCATCGCCAGGACAAAACGAGGTGATGGCGCGCTGCTCACATCACGCGGGCCGTGCCGGCCATGCCTGGCTGGTAACGGGGTCGGACTGCATCACGCGGCCTACTGCGGCGCGCAGCATCGTGGGCATGACGTAGTGGTGATGCGCATGATGGATACAGGCCATGTAGACACGGCCAAACCCGTTGCGGCAGCTCACCCGGGTGGCCATGGTCAGCTCGATCTCGTGCGTGCCGACCCGGCGCAATGCCACCGACGAGCGGAAGCGCAGATGTTTGTCGTCGGCGTTGTTGCGTTGTGCCAGCATCGGGAAGCGCCCTGGATAGCCCAAATTTTTCGACAAATGCCAGCCTGCCGCTTGGTTCATTCCGCCGCCGATGCGCTACGCAAACGCCGCCTTGCACGCGGCTCCTGTACGCCTTCGCTCAGCGGCAACGCCACCAATTCGGCGGGCAGTGCCGGCATCGGGGTGCGTTCGTCCTGTGCTTCGCGCTTGAGCCAGTCGATGAACAATGCCGCGGCCGGGCTAAGTTCGCGGTGGCTGGGGTGCACGATGTAGTACGCGTAACGCGCCTTCAGCGTGGGGCCGGGCAGGCGTACCAGTTCGTAACGCTGCAGGTAGGGCTGGGCGATGTGCTTGCGCGCCAGCACCGCGCCCAGGCCATACACGGCGGCGCGCATCGCGTCGGTGCTGTCGTTGAAGGTGTGCATCGGCGGCACGGTGGTACCGCGGACCTGGGCTGCGCGGAACCAGTCGCGCCACCCCTGCGGCGACATGTCGGTCAGTAGCGGTAATTGCGCGATCTGCGCCGGCGTGCGCAGGGCAGCCACTTCCGGCAACGACGGTGAGGCCACCGGGAACAGTTCGTCGTCCATCAGGTGATGCGAGGTCAGTCCGGGCCAGGCGCCTTGGCCATAACGAATACCCAGGTCCGGGCCGCCTTCTTCGAAACGCGAAAAGGCCGTATCCGATTGCAGGTCCATACGGATATGCGGATAGGCGCGGCAAAAGCGCGGCAGCCGCGGCAACAACCAGCAATACGACAGCGACCGCAACGTGGTAACGCGCAGTGGAATGGCGTCTTCGCGCGGATGCAGGTTGCCGGCTACCGCCGCGATCTCGGCCAGCGCAGCGGTGGCCGCATCGGCCAGCTGGCGGCCTTCGGCGGTGAGTTTGACGCCACGCGGTAGCCGCTGGAACAAGGTCGCACCCAGCAGCGCTTCGAGCTTGCGCACATGGTGGCTGACCGCGCTGGCGGTGAGGTGCAGTTCTTCGGCGGCGTGGGCGAAATTCTGGTGGCGGGCGGCAGCGGCGAACACGCCCAGCGCAGGTAACAAGGTAGGGCGCAGATTCATCGAGGCATGAGTGAGATTTGTGGCTCGCCCCGATACTACGCGCTTGTCGCGCCCCTGGTGGCAGCCGATGCTGCATCATCCCTTCGCGACGATCGTGCCATGTCTCTTAGTCTGCCTGCTGCCGTCTTCTGCCGTTTCATCCCCGCATGGCACGGTTCGGGAGCACGGCCATGAGCGCCCAATCGTCGGTGCAGCCCGAGCTTGCGGTACGTCAATGGCGTACGCCGCTTGAGCTTGGTTTTCTGGGCGTGGTGTGGGGCTGCTCGTTTTTGTTCATGCGCGTGGCCGCGCCCAAGTTCGGCACCGTGGTGCTGGTGGAAATTCGCCTGGCGCTGGGTGCGTTGGTGCTGCTGCCATTCCTGTGGCTGGCACGCGAACGTTTCCCGTTGCATCGCTGGCCGATGCTGGCGGCAATCGGTGTGCTCAACTCGGCGTTGCCGTTCCTGCTGTTCGCCTGGGGCGCGCAACATGCACCGGCGGCAGTCGGGGCGATCTGCAATGCGATGACGGTGCTGTTTACCGCGCTGATCGCCTTCCTGTTTTTCGGCGAACGGATCGGCACGCGTCGCGCGCTGGCCTTGCTGGTGGGGTTTATCGGCGTGCTGGTGCTGGCCACCGGCAAATCTGCCGGCTTGAGCGTCGGGCCGGCAGCGCTGGCTGGTGCGACTGCCTCGCTGCTGTACGGCATCGGCTACAACCTGGTGAAGCGCCATATGGGCGATTTGCCGCCTGCTGCGTCGGCGGCGTCCACCCTGGGTTGCAGCGCGCTCTTGCTGGCGCCCTTGGCCTGGTGGAAATGGCCGACCACGCCGGTGCCGGCGCTGGCGTGGGCCTGCGCCACCGCGTTGGGTGTGGTGTGCACCGGGCTGGCGTTCTTGATGTACTACCGCCTGATCCAGCGCATCGGCCCGGCGCGTGCGTCCACGGTGACCTATCTGGTGCCGGTGTTCGGCGCGCTGCTGGCATGGTCGCTGCTGGGCGAACCGCTCACCTGTACCATGCTGGTGGCCGCGGTGCTGATCCTCGGTAGCGTCGCCTTCAGCCAGCGCGCCCGCTGACGGGGCGCGACTCGCTCTTGCGATTCCCGATTCTCGATTCTCGATTCCCGATTCAACCAGCCGGCGGCACACGCACCGGCAACGGCACATTGCACAGGTCGATGTGCCCGGCAGGGCGCTTGTAGAAATCGTCCTTGCGGTTGCGGCGTGCCTCGACCACATCGCGGAAGGTCTGGCTGTCGGTACGCAGCAATTGCAGTGGCGTGCGCTCTGGCGCAGGCACTTCGCTGGCCAGCCGGATCGCGCGGATCGGTGCGCGTTGCGCGGGGTCTTCGTAAAAGCCCATCGGATCGGGGCCGCGTGGCGTCACGCTGAGCAATTCCATGCCCTTGACCACACGCCCGACCACGGTGATGTTGCGATCCAACTGGCGCGGCGATTGCCCGGTGACCACGTACAGTTCGGCGCCGATGCTGCTGTCTTCGTCGTTGTTGCGCCCGGCGCCCAGGGTGCCGTAGCAGTGCGCCAGCCAGGTCTTGCCGGTGGCCGTGTCGCGGCCGACCGGGAAGCCGTCGACAAAGCCCACCTGCGGCGCCCAGCCATCGCTGTCGGGCAGGCGCTGGAAATCCAGGCCCTGCGATGCGCGTTCGAATTCGGCCGGCAGATGCGTCTTGGCCGAGCCAAGCGATTTGGCCTTGGCCGGCGTCTCGCCATCGGGGTCGCCGAACTGCACCACGAAATTGTCCTGCGAGCGATAGATGCTCAGCCCGTCCCAGAAGCGCTCATGCGCCAGCGTGCGAATGTTGGCGACGTGCTCCGGCGCAAATTGCGGCGCCAACTCGATGATGACCCGTCCGGCATCCAGCTCCAGGTACAGCGTGCGGTCCGGATCGAGCACGCGCCACGCGCTGGCCGGCGAGCTGTCGAGAATCTGTTGCGGGCTACGGTAAGCCGCGTTGGCGGCTACGGGTAACAGCAGGGCGAGCAGGCAGGCAGAAGCAACAGTGCGCAGGAGCATGAAGGCAGCCAGCAGGGAGGTGTCTGCGATTCTTGCCGACCACGCGCCCAGACGCAAAGCATGCATCGCATGGCATGACGCCGACGCAGTGCGCCGGCGTCATGCGCAGATGCGAAGACCTGCCGCGGGCAGGAGGTTACGGATTGTTGCGCACGTGCGGGCTGGTGTGATGCTCGGCAGTGCCATGGTTGTTGCGGAACAGCGGTACCAGCTGCCACAGCGCCGAGAGCCCCACCAGCGTGTAAATCACACGCGACAGCAGCGCGTCCTGTCCGCCGAACAGTGCGGCAACCAGATCGAACTGGAACAGGCCGACCAGCCCCCAGTTCAATCCACCGACGATGAGAAGCACCAGGGTGATGACGTTGATCGCTTTCATGAAAGCATTCCATGTGGGTTGGGAGACCCCAGACTCCGCATGCCCCAGCGAGCAGGCCGTGAGCGTCGCCCGCTGGCGGCCCGCCTTGCACACATGTCGCTCACATCCGCCAGCCATGCGGGTGGTGTCTGCGCGCTTGGGCAGCAGTCGCCAGCCGCGCGATGGCCGGTGACCAATGCCTTGGCAGACAGGCGGCGACCCGACATGGATAGGAGCGATATCGCTTCGTTCACCGCCGAGGCGAACGATGCAGCGGCGTGCATCTTCGGCCTGATGCCGCCGCTGGTCCGGCACTGAGTCCGCTTCGGCATCCGCCTGCCGGCGCGGCTGCCGAGGAAGCAGCACACCCCGCGTCAATCGACGTCGGTAACGGACAAGGCAGCGTCCGGTGCGGCGGCCATGTTGCAGGGAAGCGACGCCCTGCAACATGCCGGATCATCACCTCACACCAGGTGCTTGGAGTGTTTGCCGGCCATGCGGGCGAACTCGTGCAGTTCCGTCCCCAAGTTCCGAGCGCTCTTGGACCGCGTTATCTCGTTATTGGTCTGTTCCAGCCTCGATCGGTTCGGGCTACTCGGGGCCGAAACATGTTCCCGGCGCGGTGGTGCCGCCCTGGATGTCGATGGCAAATCCTGTGGCTGGCTGGAAGAGGTGCTTGCCTCCTGCACAGACAACGCTCTTGCCGTTGCCAGCAGCGCTTCAACATCATTGCCCTCCAACAAGGTGTTGATGGCCTTGCTGGCCTTGGTCCCACGTCGCTGGGAGAGCGTTTCATGCATGGCGCCCAGGATTCCGCGGCCTACCTGCTTCCCCAGCCCGATGTCGGTGCTTCCCTCGCGACGGTTGTTCTTGATGGTGATGGCGGTGTGCTGGTTCAGGGCGCCAACGGCGGCCATGCCCCCGGAGATCGCCGAGACCGCCAGGCTTTGCGGGAGCGGAACATTGCGGGTCCCGCCCTGGGAGGCCGAAACGAGTTTGCTGATTACCGACGATGCGGCGCTGCCCAGGAAGATCAGATGGAACATCTGGCCGATGCGCTGTGCGGTTTGCGCGGTGAACTCGAGATAGTTGTACTTCTTGGCGATATCGTTGAACAGCTGCTGCGACAGCACGGACTTCTCGGCGCCGATAAGCAGCTTGGATGCGGTGCCGTTCGGGTCGATTTCGTCGAGCCTGCCTTCGCGCAATGCCTCAAGGTCGTTGCGCACCAAGCGCAGTTCCTGCATCGCCTTGCTGGCGTCGCCGGCCTCGATGTCGCGGTCGTCCGCCGTGATTGCGCCTGGCTGCGTACCCTCTGCTGTCACTGCATCCGCCAGCAGCTTCTCCAACTCGGCGACCCCGGCGGTGACGCGCTTGACCAGCGCTTGGGTGGGCGACTGGATCAGGCTGCGTAGCTTGTCGGCCTTGATGTCCTCTGCGCTGACCGCCGCGCCGCTGGCCAGCTTCTGCTTGCCTGCGTCGGTCAGTACATCGGCGTACAAGAGGTTGAGCTTGTTGTTGGCTTCCTGCTTGGCTTGCTCGTCGAAGCCGGCGGCCACATGTTGCGCAGCCGTCATCAACATCGCGCCAACCGTCTGCGCCGTCGGCGACAGCGCACGCATCGCGCCTGTCTTGCTGAGCAGCCCCAGCGTGCTGGCCACCGGCGAACGCAAGATGCGTGGAACGGCCTGCCAGCGGTTGCCCTGCCACTGGCGATCGTGTGCGCCCTGGGTCATGACGAAATCATGCTGGGCCTGGTGCAGCTCCTTCTCTGCTGCCAGCAAGACGTCGGCTGCCGCCGCGCGTTCCTTACTTGAGGAATTCGGATCACTCTGAATCTCGCGAAACACGTCGCAGGCTTTGGCGAACGTTTCGATCTTTTCCTTGAGGGCGTGTGCCAGTTCGGGGAGCCAGTGCTTGTCGTTGATCTGCTTCTTGTCCGGCACGATGACGTGTGCGCCGTGTTCGCGAATCGACTCGCACAGGCTGACAACCGCCGATTGTTGGCCGGCATTCACAGGTGCGGCGACCAGCATGGTGGCCAGACCGAACCCTGCGCCGGCCCACGGTTGGCGTGTCGCATAGTTGATCCACGGCGAGACGATGTACTGCATGGCATTGGTGAGGAAGCTGCCGCTCGGGTTGGGCATGCCGGAAAGCAGTGCGGTGCGCCGCAGCGTGGCTACGTCGTTTTCGTTCAGCCCCTGCGCCTTGTACCAATCGATCACATCGTGTTCGCTGATGCGGCTGACCAGGTCCGCATGCGTGGCCGCGCGTGCCTGCGCACCCGTGGTGCCGGGCGATTTCATCGGCCTGAGCCTGCTGATCAGATCGGCCGCCAAGTCCGGTGCGATTGCGCGTGCATCGTCCGAAGCCAACTGCTGACGAAGCCGTGCCAGCGTCGCCTTCGTTGCATTCGATGAGGTTGCCGGTTGCGGGACGAGGGCCTGGGCGTCTTGCTCGGGCCTGGCTAGGAGCGCCCCCAGCGTGTTTGCGCCACTGCGCCTGACGGGCGCACGCCCAAGTGGGCTGAGTGCGGGGTCCGGCGCGGATTGGTGTGTGACGGCCGCAGAGGTGGAGGCAGTGGCGAGCTCTGTTTCCTGGATCTCAGGCAAGTGCGACCCCGCACTGCGGCTGGCCGAATCGACGGATGCGGATGACTTCATCGGGACATCTCCTGACGTGTATACGGCAGATAGATTGCGTGCGTACCGGACGATTGGTGCGCATCGCATGGGATTGCATCGCAGATGCCGTGGAACCTCCCTCCCGTAGCGAAGTTCCTGGTGCAATCCTGAGCCTGCCGGTATTGGTGGAGGCGAAGTGGTGAATGCACTGCGCGAAAATTGAACTACCAGACGCGTATGCCCGCTGTCTGTCCAGCAGATTTTCTATCGCCGTACGCGAACCAAATCAGGTTCCGAAGCGGCGCCTGGTATGCAATGGATGTGGAGCGTGACAGAGGGCAGTCTTTTCAAATGCACTGGCACTCTGCAGTCGGCCGGTCTCTGTCTCGTCAGCAACCTTCCAAAAATGCGCGTCCAGGGCGAGCAGGTCGTCGTGGGTGCATGCCAATGGTGCTGCGCGTCAGGACTGCCGCGCCGGACGGCGCGCCAGGCGATGGTCATTGGTGACGGGCATGGCCTGAGGTGCCGAAAAATCTGTGGCCACCACAGCCTTGATCGCTGACTTGAGCAAACAGGCAAGCGTGCGGATCGAACTATTTGCGTGAGGCTTCGCGCTTCGTGCGTTGCGCCGGTGATTCGCGCTTTTTTTGCGGTGACCGGGCGCTGACAGTGACACTGCCCAGGCAGAGCCAAGCGATGAAGCTCGCACTTTCATTGTGAGATACCTCAAATGACATCCGATCAGATCAATGTTGATTCCATGGTGGCTTCGTTCTTTTCCGGTCTTGGTATTCGCCTGGGCCTGACCGATGCACTGGTGCAGCGCCTGCGTGAAGGCGAGACCGTTCTCGGGCCTGCGGGCATGCTGTGTCGCGTGCATGCGCAGCCCCGGAACGATGGCGTGTCGGGATTTCCGGAAGTCATCCTGCCGTTGGCCGCACGCGAACTCGAGGGCGACGAGGTCGTCACACTGCTTGCGCTGCAAGAGCAACTGCTGACCGAGTACGGGTGGCGGCTGACGATGTCCAACCTGGGCCTGCTGTGCATCTGCCCGTTGCTGCTCGCGCAGACGCCCGAAGACGTGGCAGCCACTCTCGAGCGGGGGCAGGTCGTCGCACGTGTCGTGCTGGATGCGCTGGTGACGCAGGCGGGCAGCGCGAGGGAGGCTGTCGTATGAAGCTCCAACGCCAGAACAGCGCTCCACCGTCCATCCCAAGTGGATCGTCCGCAAATCCCGGTGCCGCGCACGCAAGCGAACCATTCGTGCCAGAGCCGCAGACGCCGCGTTCGACGGTGCTAAAGGGGCTGGCGGAGCCGAGCCCGCGCTTGCGCGCGCGTGCAGGCAAGACCACAACGCTGCCGTCGGGTGAATTATCCCCCGCCAAGACCAGGCAGTGGCGTCCGGAAGCGGGTGAATCCTCCCGCGCTGCGTCTGAGCGCGCAGAGCGCCAGCATCGCGCTGGGCGGCATCCAGGCAACCAGCAGGCGGCTTCTTCTTCGGCGACGCAGGGGGCTTACGCGCAGCGTTGTGTCGCCGCTTGCGAACGCCTGAAGACGCAACTGCGTGCAGGTCTGAAGGATCGCCCGTTTGCGGAGCCGTCGGACGAGCAGCTCGCATTGCAGGCGGAATACGTGCAGTGGGCCGATGCCCGCTTGCAGGAGCGTATTGAGGCGTTCGGTCCGGACGCTGCCTACGAAGTTGCCGGGGATATGAAGGCGGTCGGCAGGAAAGCGTCGCTGCCCATTGCGTATGAAAGTCTCAGATCGTTTTTCGTTGGCGCGTTGCGGACGCCGCTCGGCATTTCTGCAGCCACTGCCTACCAGAGCAGCCGCCCGCCCGCTTCCGAACCCTTGAGTACAGCGACCCTGGCTGGGGTGATCTCGGGAATGGGGTCGCATGCCTGCGACACGCTGTTGATTCCATCGATGGACAGGCGCGCGCGCGTTGCCAATCTGCCGCGTTTCCAGGCGATCGATCCCAAAATCCTGGTGCCGGACCCGCCGCCGGTCCTATTGGAAGTCACCCCTGAGGGAAACAAGCGCTTCGTGCGTCCCGGAGAAAACGGTACGCCGACCCGTGCCGAGCTCACGGCACAGGCCTATGACCGTCGGGCAGGAATCGCTCAGCGTCAGTCCATGCTGGACGATACGGCGCTGGACACCATGCTGCTCAGGCCGACCATCAGCGGCGGCTTTAACGCCGCGCGGCGCACCTCAGGGGACCCCTCCACCCGTACGGCGGTTGCCGAAGTTGGCCTGGCCGGGCTGGCGGTGGGTGGTGCAGGCGCTTTGCACAAGGCGTTGCTGGACACCGGCAAGGCAATGGGGCGCACTGGCCAGATGACGGTTCCCGATTTGCTCGGTGGGCATCAGCGCTTGAATCTGTTCGCTCTTGCATTGCCGGACAAGACACGACCTCCTGCCACGTGGTCCGATGCGGTGCATTTTCCCAGCTATCTATTGCAGACAGGTCAGGAAGCGATGGCTTTAGCGAGACAGGCGTTCAGCACGGCGAACGCGGCAACGACGGCGCTGCGCGATGTGCTGGGACGCCATATGGTCGGCAATGTGCTGGCCAACATGGCTTCGTTGGGTGCCACCAGATTGATCGCTTCCCCGCTGAGAGGAGGGTATGGCGGCGGCAGCTTGCCTGGAGAGGCCGACAATTCTCCAGCATGGGTGTTGCAGCAAGGAGCGCAGATGTTCTTCAACGATGTGGTGTGGAATGCGCTGAAAGCCAAGAACGGCACAAATACCACCCAGGCCACGCGATTGGATCACGAGCGCGCCATTGCAGCGGCCGAGCAGGATAGAACGATTTCACGCACCTTGCAGACGCTCGCCCAGCCCCTGGACACAGCGCTTGGCTTGCTTCCCCCGCCAGCCCAGGGCGAAGTGGCGCGTGCCATGGAAGAAGGCACGGGCGTGCCCGTGCCGCTCAGCGCTGACGTCGACCGATTGCGCAATGCGTTGCAGCAGCTAAGGAACCAGGTGGCTGCGCAAGCGGTCTCGATCGCGACCATCGACGATGCGCTTGGTCGGCTGGCCGATCTCCCCGTCGCGGGTGAAGGCGAAGGCCGCGCGGTGATCGCAGAGTTGTCTGCGCAATTGCACGCGCTTGGCGCGGCCTTGCGTCAGAAGCAGGCGCTGCAGCAGTGGCAACAGGGTAGGCCTTGAGCGCCGCCCAGACGCCGGCGCCTGGCCATAACCAAACGCACGCGCTACGAGTTGCAGCCAGGGCTGCGGCCGTGGCGCTTGCGTCAGCCCGGCGTTACCTGCATGCCAGAACGCAGGCTTGTCAGTGAGCAACGGGTTCCAAGTCAATGCGCCCATGGCCTGATACAAAACAGATGCGCGTTGCGCGACAACTGCAGCAACGGGCGGCACGCTTGCGGTTGCGGTGGCGACACTCGCGTTGCGCCTACGGCAAAGCGCCTGCGCGTTTGCTGCTGCGGCATTAGCGCCTGGTCAGGAGGGCGTGCAGCTGTTTCGCTCTGCCATCATCCGTTGCGTGGGCGGCGAGTCGAGCGAAACATGCATCGCCGTATCGGCTGGCGTGGCAGCGTCACTGCCGTCATCCTCAGCGTGCGGGTTTGCGTTTGACGTAGAGCTGCTTGCGGACATGTGCGACCACTTCGCCGTCGCGGTTGTAGACCGTGTTCTCGAACCAGCGCAGATGTTTCTCGCCGTTTGCAGTGGCCTGGCGCAATTGCGCCAGCACGCTGTCGTCGATGACGAAATCCGCCGTTACCGTGCCGCGCCCGGGCTTGACGAATTCGATGCTGCCGGCCTTGTCCCAGACGTAATATTCGCGGCCCAGGTTGTGCATGGTCAGCAGCATCCAGAACGGGTCGGTCATCGCAAACAGGCTGCCGCCGAAATGGGTGCCGACATAGTTGCGATTCCATGGGCGCTGGCGCAGCTCCACCCGCGCAAAACGGTAGTCGGCCGAGAGCACGGTGACGTGGATGCCGGCAAACAAAAATGGCGGCCACAGATTGACGCCTAACTTGAACAGCGATGCGCGCATGCGGGCCTGTTTCCTTGGCAAGGGAAAGTGCGCAGCATAACATTCGCATGCGTATGGAGTAGGCCGGCTGCGCGTGGTCGGCGCGGCGTCCGTCCGTTGCTGCCGACCGCGAGCTGGTGTCGTCATGGTCGTTGGCCCGGGTCAAAAAGCCATGCAGGCCCCCGAACGCAACACGCCGGGCACAGGCCCGGCGCGCATCCTGCGGTGAGCAGGGCGATCGGGTGACCGCCTCAACTCAGCACAGGTGTCGCACGTCAACGCTGGGGCTTAAAACACCAGCGCCGACATCTTGCGACGATAGCGGCCGACCAGATCTTCGTCCTCGATCACGCGGAAGGCATCGATCAGGCTACGGCGCGGCAGGTTGTCGTCGAAGCTGCGGTCCTGCCGCAGCATTTCCAGGAACTGCTCCAGCGCCGCTTCGTCGTTGCCGTCGAGCAGATGGCGCACGCCGAGCAGGTGCCGTGCGCGCAGGTCGGCGCTGTTGGCATCCACGGCGGCCTGCAGGGTGCCGGCGTCCGGGGCGTCCTTGAGAACGTTGGCAAAGCTCAGCCGCGCCTTGGCGCGCACCGCGCGGTCGTCGGTGGCCAGGTTGGCGGGCAGGGCATCGATCAACTGCTCGGCCTCGGCGGTGTCGCCGGTCTTGAGCAGCGCCAGCGCCAGGTCCAGCTTGAGTTCGTCCTTGTCCGGTTCGGCGGCGACCGCTTCACGCAGCGCCGCGGCCTGCGCCTGCGGGTCGAGCGGCGCCAGCGGCACGTCTTCTGCCACCTGCGGCTCGGCCGGCAGCACGCCGTGCTGGGTCAGGAATTCGCGCACCTGGCCTTCCGGCATCGCGCCGGGGAAGCCGTCGACGATCTCCCCACCCTTGACCAGGAAGACCGTCGGCACCGAGCGGATCTGGAACGCCGCAGCGATCTGCTGTTCCTTGTCCACGTCGACCTTGCCCAGCTCGAACGCACCGTTGTACTCGCCGGCCAGCTTTTCCAGGATCGGCGTCAGCGACTTGCAGGGGCCGCACCAGGTGGCCCAGAAGTCCACCAGGACCGGTGTCGTCAACGATTTCTGCAGGACCTCGGTCTCGAAGGTGTCGGTGGTGGCATCGAATACATGCGGCTTGTCGGACATGGGCTTCCAGAAGTTAAGTGCGGCAACAATGGGAGGTAATGGTGGCAAACGCGGCTGACACAAGCCCAGCCGCAATGAGGCGCTCACGTGCCCGGTTCGGGCGCCTTCCGCATGGCCGTGGCAGCGTCAGGGGTTCACGCCGCGCCCGACCGGCACGACAATGCCGCGTTCTGGCGGCGCGTCGCGCCCCGTGTTGGAGCAAGCCAATGGCAACCACCGAGCGCGCGCAGCGCTACATGGGCCTGATCGCGGCAACGGTTTTCGTACTGGCGCTGGCCGGTTTCGGCGTCACGCTGCCGGGCTATCTGCAGGCCAGCCATCCGGTGGCGCTGTTGGGCGCGCAGGGCGTGCCGCATGCGCTGGGCTTCAATCTGGTCGCCTTCGTGCTGGTGGGCGCGCTGGGCATGGCCACCGGGGTCAGCCTGCTGGCGCGCATGCCGCCCAAGGCCAGCTGGAGTCTGCGCGTGGGCGGACAGTTGATCGTGCTGGCCGGCCTGGCCTTCCTGGGCATGGGCATGCTGCCGCTGGATCCCACCGATCTGGATGGCCGTGCCAGCCAGGCCCATGCCACCGCCTGGTTGTTGTGGGCCGTGGCGTTCGTGCCCGGCATGTTGTTGATTGCCGCCGCGCTGCTCAACGATGCCACGACCCGCAGGCTGGCCTGGTTGAGCCTGGCGGCCGGATTGCTGGTGGCAGTGCTGGCGTTCGGCCCGCCGGGCCTGGTGCGCCAGGCCATTGCGCAACGGCTGGCGTTCCTGGCCTGGGTCGGCTGGCTGGCGGTGGCGGGCTGGATCTGGCCGCCGAAGCCGGCCGCGCTGCGGTAACGGTTTGGTCCACCTGCTGCACTGCGGTACCCTGTACCGCTTTGCACCGCCCGAGCATCCGCTCCCAATGTCCACCGTCGAACCGAACGTCTACGACCCGCAGCAGGTCGAAACCTCCGCCCAGCAGTTCTGGGATGCCACCCGCGCCTTCCAGGTCGACGAGAACTCGGAGAAACCCAAGTTCTATTGCCTGTCGATGCTGCCGTACCCGTCCGGGGCGCTGCACATGGGCCATGTGCGCAACTACACCATCTCCGACGTGGTCAGCCGCTACAAGCGCATGACCGGCCATAACGTGCTGCAGCCGATGGGCTGGGATGCGTTCGGGTTGCCGGCCGAAAATGCCGCCATCAAGAATAAGACCGCGCCGGCCAAGTGGACCTACGCCAACATCGAGCACATGCGCGCGCAGCTGAAATCGCTGGGCTACGCCATCGACTGGTCGCGCGAGTTCGCCACCTGCACGCCGGACTATTACGTGCACGAGCAGCGCATGTTCACCCGCTTGATGCGCAAGGGCCTGGCCTACCGCCGCAACGCGGTGGTGAACTGGGACCCGATCGACCAGACCGTGCTGGCCAACGAGCAGGTCATCGACGGCCGCGGCTGGCGCTCCGGCGCGCTGGTGGAAAAGCGCGAGATCCCGCAGTGGTTCCTGCGCATCACCGATTACGCCCAGGAACTGCTGGACGGCCTGGATCAACTGGATGGTTGGCCGGATTCGGTCAAGACCATGCAGCGCAACTGGATCGGCCGCTCGGAAGGGCTGGAAATCCAGTTCGACGTGCGCGACATCGACGGCGCACCGCTGGACCCGCTGCGCGTGTTCACCACCCGCCCGGACACGCTGATGGGCGTGACCTTCGTGTCGATCGCCGCCGAGCATCCGCTGGCGTTGCATGCCGCCAAGTCCAACCCGGAACTGGCCGCGCTGCTGGAAACGCTCAAGCATGGCGGCGTCTCCGAAGCCGAGCTGGAAACCCAGGAAAAACGCGGCATGGCCACTGGCCTGACCGCGGTCCACCCGATCAGCGGCGAGCAGGTGCCGGTGTGGGTGGCCAACTTCGTGCTGATGGGCTACGGCACCGGCGCGGTGATGGCCGTTCCGGGCCACGACCAGCGCGATTTCGAGTTCGCCAACAAGTACGGCCTGCCGATCGTGCAGGTGGTCAAGCTGCGCGAGCCGCGCAACGAAGAAGAGCAGACCTGGGACGCCACCCACTGGCGCGATTGGTACACCGACAAGAGCCGCGAGCTGGAGCTGATCAATTCGGCCGAGTTCGATGGACTGGATTTCGGCGGTGCCTTCGAAGCACTGGCCGAGCGCTTCGAGCGCAAGGGCCAGGGCCAGCGTCGGGTCAATTACCGCCTGCGTGACTGGGGCGTGAGCCGTCAGCGTTATTGGGGCTGCCCGATTCCGGTGATCTATTGCGCCAAGTGCGGCGCGGTGCCGGTGCCGGAAGATCAACTGCCGGTGGTGCTGCCGGAGAACGTGGAATTTTCCGGCACCGGTTCGCCGATCAAGACCGACCCGAGCTGGCGCCAGACCACCTGCCCGGACTGCGGCGGCCCGGCCGAGCGCGAGACCGACACCTTCGACACCTTCATGGAATCGAGCTGGTACGTGGCGCGCTATACCAGCCCCAACGCACGCGACATGGTCGACCGCCGCGCCAATTACTGGATGCCGGCCGACCTGTACGTGGGCGGCATCGAGCACGCGATCCTGCACCTGATGTACTTCCGCTTCTATCACAAGCTCATGCGCGACGCGCGGCTGGTGGACAGCGATGAGCCGGTGACCAACCTGCTCACCCAGGGCATGGTCATCGCCGAGACCTTCTATCGCGATGCCGACAACGGCGGCAAGGACTGGATCAACCCGGCCGACGTGGAAATCCAGCGCGACGAGCGTGGCCGCGTCACCGGTGCGGTGCTGATCGCCGACGGCCAGCCGGTGCACATCGGCGGCACCGAGAAGATGTCCAAGTCCAAGAACAACGGCGTGGACCCGCAGTCGATGGTGGCCAAGTACGGCGCCGACACCGTGCGGCTGTTCTCGATGTTCGCCGCGCCGCCCGAGCAATCGCTGGAGTGGAACGAGGCCGGCGTCGACGGCATGGCGCGCTTCATGCGCCGGTTGTGGGTGCAGGTGCACAAGCATGTGGGCGAGGGTGCTGCCGTCGCGCTGGATGTCGCCGCACTGAGCGCCGAACAGAAGGCCGTGCGCCGCAAGACCCACGAAACCATCGGCAAGGTCAGCGACGACTACGGTCGCCGCCACAGCTTCAACACCGCGATTGCGGCAGTGATGGAATTGTCCAACGCGTTGGCCAAGTTCGACGACGCCAGCGAACAGGGCCGCGCGGTGCGCCAGGAAGCGCTGGAGGCGATGGTGCTGCTGCTCAATCCGATCACCCCGCACGCCAGCCACGCGTTGTGGCAGGTCCTGGGCCGGGGCGAGACACTGCTGGAAAACGTGGCGTTCCCGCAGGCCGATGCCAGCGCGCTGGTGCGCGATGCGTTGACACTGGCAGTGCAGATCAACGGCAAGTTGCGCGGCACGATCGACGTCGCTGCCGATGCGACCCGCGAACAGATCGAAGCGCTGGCGCAGGCCGAGCCGAACGCCGCCAAGTTCCTCGAAGGCCTGAGCGTGCGCAAGATCATCATCGTGCCGGGCAAGATCGTGAACATCGTCGCCGGCTAAGCCGTGCTGGTCCGGCGGGTTGCCCTCGCCGGTCCGGGCAGTGCGCCGGATCGGCGTGGCAACGCGCTTGCACGGTGGCGGGGGCGTCCAGCGCGGTCAGGCGCGTGGATAACGTTGCAGCTGCCGCACACTGCACCGGCGTGCGATGTGCGGATGTGCTGCTGCGACGGATCTAGCGATGCATGGCATGGGGGCGCGGTAACACGAAAAGGCGAGGCCGATCGGCGAGAAGCGCCAGGTGTCTTGGGCGACCATTCCATCGGTGCGTGACGACGTGCTGCTGGGTTTTCAGGCAAATCACCGCGGCGGCGCGTGGCGTGGCTTACGTGGGCACTGCTTTCGTTTTCGACACCGCATTTCACTGGCGCGCACGACGCGTGGGTAGAGTTTTGGCAGTGGTTGCCGACGATGCGTTTCACTGGCGCGTGGCGACGCGTTTTTTCATTCCTGGGGCGCCGCAGTGTTTCGCGGCGCCCTCTCAAGCCCCGTTCACGCGGTCTCGGGCAGGCTAGCCGCCTGTTGCCGCCGCCGGGGCGCTCATCCAGACTGTGCCCATGATTCGATTTCCTACTGCCTTCGCTGCGTCCCTCGTGCTCGTCTCGAGCCTCACCGCCTGCGGCTTCCATTTGCGCAATTCGCTGGCGTTGCCGCCCGACACACCAGCGGTGAAGGTGCAGTCCGCCGTGCAGTACAGCGAGCTGGCCAAGCTGTTGCGGCGGGGTCTCAAGGCCTCCGGCGCCACGCTGGCCGACGAGGATGCCAAGACCGGCTTTGCGCAGTTGCAGGTGTTGTCCGAGCGTTGGGGCGATCTGCCGATCGCCATCGACAGCCAGGGCCGTGCACAGGAATACAGCCTGCGCTACGCGGCCATTTTCACCGTCACCACCGCCAATGGCTCGGTGCTGGTGCCGCAGCAGGTGATCGAGCTCTCGCGCGACTACGTGTCGCCACCGGTGGATGCCACCGGTACGGCAACCGAGCGCGAAATCCTTGCCGACGAACTGCGCAAGGACATGTCGGCCTCGATCCTGCGTCGTATCGACAGCGTGGTGCGGGCACGCCTGCAGCGCGGCGAAGGTCTGGAGAGCACGCCGACCGCGCCATTGCCGCCGGCCCCGACGGCGCCAGCGCAGCCGACCACGACACCCGAATCCAGCGTGCCGGCCTCGTTGCCGCCCGCGCCCACGTCGGGCAACTGAGCCGCGCCCCGCGTTTTCGGTGATGGAACTTCGCCCAGAGCAGCTGGCCGGCCAGTCCAGCCAGCCCTTGCAGCCGGTGTATCTGATCGCCGGCCCCGAGACTTTGCGTGTGCTTGAGGCCGCCGATGCGGTGCGCGCACGCGCGCGCGCCGAAGGCATCGGCGAACGCGAAGTTTTCGATGCCGATGGCCGCGAGTTCGACT
The DNA here is from genome assembly GCF_013112235.1 of Xanthomonas euvesicatoria. NCBI lineage: Bacteria > Pseudomonadati > Pseudomonadota > Gammaproteobacteria > Lysobacterales > Lysobacteraceae > Xanthomonas > Xanthomonas euvesicatoria. Next base: position 4,240,668 of record NZ_JABFFS010000001.1, on the reverse strand, counting down.
GGAACCAGCTTGACGCCAGCTTCAATGCGCCCAGCCTGTTCAGTCCGCGCCGCCTGGTCGAAGTGCGCCTGCCCAGCGGCAAGCCCGGCAAGGACGGGGCCGAGGTCATCACCCGCTTCTGCGCCAACCCGCCGCCGGACGTGGTGCTGCTGATCACCGCCAACGACTGGAGCAAGGCGCATCACGGCAAGTGGGCGGAGGCGGTCGGTCGCATCGGCACCATCGCGGTGGCCTGGGCGATCAAACCGCACGAACTGTCCGACTGGATCGAGCGCCGCCTGCGCGCGCACGGCCTGCGCGCCGATGCCGCTGCCGTGCAGCGCCTAAGCGAGCGGGTGGAAGGCAACCTGCTCGCCGCCGCGCAGGAAATCGACAAGCTCGCCCTGTTGGCCGACGGCAAGACGCTGGATCTGGAGGCGATGGAATCGCTGGTGGCCGATGCCGCACGCTACGACGTGTTCCGGCTGGCCGAAACCACGTTGTCCGGGCAGCCGGCCGCGGTGATCCGCATGCTTGCCGGCCTGCGCGGCGAAGGCGAGGCGGTCGCCGCGCTGATGCCGATCCTGATCAAGGAACTGCTGCGCACCGCGTCACTGGCGAAGGTGCAGGCCAACGGCGGCAACCTGGCTGCCGAAATGAAGGCGCAAGGGCTGTGGGAATCGCGCCAGGCGCCCTTCAAGCGCGCGCTGCAGCGTCACCCCGAACCGCACCGCTGGGAACGCTTCGTCGCCGAAGCCGGGCTGGTCGATCGCATGGCCAAGGGCCGCGCCGACGGCGATGCCTGGGTTGGTCTGGAACGCCTGCTGGTGGCCGTGGCCGAAGCCCGCGCGGTGAGATTGTTGGCGTGAAGGCCAGGGACGCCGGGACCCGGGACCCGGGACCGGGGAGCCGGGAAGGGCAGGGTGACCGGCAGCGGGCCCATTCCGACCAGCTTGCGCAGGCCAGCCCTGCAAGCAGCTCCTCCGGATCGCAGGAACAGCAACACTCCCATCCCGACCACGTTGCAGACCCCGGCTCTTCCGATTCCCGAATCCCGAACCCCGATTCCCAGCTCCATCTTTACTACGGCGGTACCTTCGACCCGATCCACCTGGGCCATCTGGCCATCGCCTGCGCGGCGCGCGACGAACTGGGCGCGTGCGTGCAACTGGTGCCGGCGGCCGACCCGCCGCATCGCCCTGCACCCGGTGCCACCGCTGCGCAGCGTGCGCAGATGCTGCAACTGGCGCTGGCCAACTCTCCAGGCCTGCAACTGGATACCCGCGAACTGCAGCGCGCCGCGCAGTGCGATGCGCCGTCCTATACGGTCGATACCTTGCGCGAGCTGCGTGCCGAACTTGGCCCTGCGGCGCCGATCGCCTGGTTGCTCGGTGCCGATGCCTTCGTGGGGCTGCACCATTGGCATCGGTGGGAGGCGTTGTTCGGGCTGGCGCATTTCGTGGTTGCCGCCCGTCCGGGCACACCCTTGGCGTTGGCCGACGCACCGCAGCTGGCCGCGATGGTGCAGGGCCGCTGGGTCGCACGCGCGGACGAGCTGGTCAGTGCGCCGGCCGGCCGCCTGTATCTGCTGCATCAGCCACTGCGCGGCGAATCGGCCAGTGCGGTGCGGTCACGCATCGCCACCGGCGCGCAATGGCAGCGTCTGGTGCCGCCCCCGGTGGCCGCAATGATCCAGCGTGAAGGCCTGTACCGCAGCGTCCGCCCGGCTACCTGAACACGCGTGCTGCCGGACCGGCCTATAATTCACGCCAATTCCATCGAGTTGCCGCTTTGACCAGCCAAGCCCAAGTCATCAAGACCTCCCTTCCGAACCCGCCGCCGTCCGTGCCGGCCCTGTTGGCTACCGTGCGCGAGGCTGTCGAAGAGCTCAAGGCCAAGGACGTGGTCGAGATCGATGTGCGCGGCAAGTCCAGCGTCTGCGACTACATGGTGGTGGTCTCCGGCACCTCGACCCGCCACGTCAAATCGATCGCCGACGAAGTGGTCAAATTCGCCAAGCGTCTGGACGTGATGCCGCTGGGCGTGGAAGGCGAGCGCGAAGCCGAATGGGTCCTGGTCGACCTGGGCGATGTGGTGGTGCATGTGATGCTGCCGCGCGTGCGCGAGTTCTATGCACTGGAGCGTCTGTGGACCGTGGGCGATCAACGTCCGTCCGACGAAGACGAGTCCGACGAACTGCGCTGAGTCTGCGCAGGTGCGCCGCAGGCGCGCAGAGACAACAACGGCGCCCTTGGGCGCCGTTGTTGTGTGGGGCGTTCGCTGCGCAATCGGTCGGCGTCGTGCATTCCTTGGCCACGCGCTGTTCGGGACATGCATACCGCAGGTGCGCAGCGCCACGCGCTTAGAGCGGTCCGCGTTCCCACGGCCCGGTGATGGCCAGGGTAATGCCCGGCGTCTGGATGTTGACGAACAAGGTGCGCGCCAACGGGTCCCAGCACGCGCCGCAGAACTCGGTGTCGCGGTAGTCGCCTTCGGCGATCGTCTTGCCGGCATCGGCAATCTGCTGCGAGGTCAGCTGCACGTTGTTCTTGGCCAGATAGAACGAGGCGCCGTTGCGCGTCAGCCCGAGTAGACGCGCGCCGGGGCCGTATTGGTCCGGGCTTTCGCCGCCGTCTTCGCACAACACCACGCCGCCGCGCGCACTCACCGTCACGTTATCCGGGTTGTGCGCAGCCAGCTGATTGCCGCTGACGAACAGCGCGCTCAGGCGTTGGGTAAACAGGTCCAGCACCCACACCGCACCGTTGCCGTAACCACGGCGCCCCTGCGCATCCACGCCGGTGCTGGTGTCGACGATGAACATCTTGCCGTAGCTGTACCAGATGCCTTCGCCGCGGCTCATGCGCAGCGCGCCATCGGCCCAGGCCTGCGCGAACGGGCCGCTCAGGGTGTCGTTGGCGCCAATATCGGCAAAGCCGGCCGGCGCAGCGATGCTGTCCAGGTCGGGCTCGGAGATATCCACCCATTCCAGCTGGAATTGCTGGCCGATGCTGGCCACGGTGAGATCGGCATTGCGGCGCCCGCGCACGCGCGCGGCTTGCAATCGCCCGCCGTTTTCCAGCGAGCCATTGCGGCCGCGGCGGTCGTTGGGGATGAAGCGGTACAGGCCGGCCTTGTTGCGGTCGTCTTCGGTGAGATAGACGATGCCGGTGCGCGGATCGATCGCCACCGCTTCATGGCTGAAACGGCCCAGGCCCACCAGCGGGCGGCCGGTGGTGCGGTGGCTGTCCGGGTCCACCTCGAACACATAGCCATGCTTGCGGCCGGTGCTGGAGACCGCATTGGTCTTGATCTCTTCGCAGCTCAGCCAGGTGCCCCACGGCGTGGTGCCACCGGCGCAGTTGACCAGTGTGCCGCCCAGGCTCGGCTCCAGGCTGCCCCAGCCGCGCCGGCCGTAACTGAGCGTGGTGGTTCCGCCGCCGGCCTGCTGGGTGCCGCTGACGATGCCGGTGTCGTACATCGCCGGTGCGCGGAACGGGTTGCCTGCGCCGCGTTCGTGGTTGCGGATCAGCACATATTCCAGACCGCGTAGCGGGTCGCTGCCGGGGCGCCAGTCGGGTCGGCGCAGGCCGACCACGGCCATGCCGTCGTGGCGGTCGGGGCAGGGCTGGCCGTCGTCCATGCGGTCGCCGCTCCAGCCGAACGAGCGATAGCTGAAACCCTGTGGCAGCTGCAGCAGCGGCAAACCGGTGCTCTGGTCGGCGACCGGGGCGAGCGGGCCGTACCGGCTCGGGACCGGTGCAAGCTGCGTGGAAGGCGAAGTGGCGGCCTGGGCCTGGCGCGACTGCAGCGCGCTCAAGCTGCCAAGGGCGCCGGCGGCCATGACGGCAGCACTGCCCTTGAGAACCTGGCGGCGGGCGGGATCGAAAATCGGCATCGAACGACTCCTGCGTGGCTGGGTGGTCGAGCGACACTAATTGCCAGCTGTAACCACACCATGACACGCGGTGACAAATCGCCGCGGGCTGCCCGGGCTGTGACGCGGATATCATGTGGCCATGAAATGCCGACTCATCGCTACCGGCGAGCGCGCACCAAGCTGGGTGGCGCAAGGTTTTGCCGAATATCAAAAACGTCTTTCGCACTGGATGCCGCTGGAGCTGGTCGAGATCGAGCCCGGCCTGCGCGGCAAGGGCCGCGATGCGCAGCGCGCGACCGACGACGAAGGCCGTCGCGTGCTCGCGGCGCTGCCAAAAAATGCCTACGTGGTGGCGCTTGATGTCCCCGGGCGCCCGCTCAGTTCCGAACAGCTCGCCCAGCGCATGGAGCATTGGCGCGGACAGGGCCGCGACCTGGCGTTTCTCATCGGCGGGCCGGAAGGCCACGCGGCGGAGGTGCTCAAGAGCGCCAGCGAAAGCTGGTCGATCGGCCCGCTCACCCTGCCGCACATGCTGGTGCGCCTGATCGTCGCCGAGCAGCTGTATCGTGCCGCGGCGATGCTGGCCAACCATCCGTATCACCGCGCATAAGAGCGGCTAACGGAACTGGTGTGCAGAGCCATATCGATGCGGCGGCTGCGGTTGCAGGCCGCCGCATCCAGTCGCCACTTAGTTCAGCGAGAAGCTCACCGGCACCAGACCATAGGCCTGCACGGCCTGGCCGTTCTGCATCGCCGGCTGGAAGCGCCAGCTGCGCAGCACCTGGCTACGCGCGGCCAGGTCGAGCACGCGATGACCACTGCTGGTCTGCACGCTCACCTCGGCCGGACGCCCATCGGTGCCAACCAGTACGCGCAGTACCACCGTGCCTTGCTGCCCTGCACGCAGTGCAGCCGCCGGATAGCTCGGCGCGGGCGAACTCAGATACTGCAATTGCCCTGCTTCGACTGGGCCGCTGGGTGCGGTGGTTGTCGGAGCGCTGTCTGCAACAGCGTCGGAGACGGTTGCGGCAACGGCAGCCGGTGCGCTGTCGACAACGGAGGGTTCACTGACCACCGGGGTCTGTACCGGCACCGGCAGCGTCTTGGTCGGTGAATGCGTTTTCGGCGTGAACTTTACTTCGACTGGAAATACCAGCGGCGGTGGCGGCGTCGGGATGCTGACCGGCATGAGCCAACGCTCTTTTGGCGCGGTCTGCTGCGGAATGGCCCGGTGCGAGAGCGGAATCAGCAACAACCCGCCGGCCAGCAGGTGCAATGCCACGGCCGTGCTCATCGCCAGAACGCGCGAGGGGTCGATGCCAAGGGGACGGGAAGAAACCTGCGATTGCGTGCGAACCATCATCCACCTCCAGAACGGAACTGCGGAAAGGACCAGCGCGAGCCGGACGCACATCACCATCCGGTGGCGTAGGTTTACCGCGACCTCTGCGCGGGCACAAGCGATTTCGAAGCGCTGGAGGTCGGCTGGTCGATTCGCCCCGATCGCATCGATCCGCACACATTTGGCGCGCCTGACTCGTGCCGGAAACGGGGCGTTGCCATCGCAAGAGGAGGCAACAAAAATTTTGGCTTGGCCATAAAAAAAACTGCCCTCGAGGAGGGCAGTCTGCAAAGCAAACCGAACGCGGTTGCGGTCAGGTCAACGCCCCAGCTCGAACGTCACATCCAGGTTGATCGACAAGGTGCTCTCGCCGGGGGCGACCGGGGTGTCCATCTCGGCCTTTGCCGAGCGCATCGAGGCGGCCATCATCATCGGGCGGACTGCGCCGCCGCTGCGGCCTTCGGAAATGCTGACGATGCGGCGCACCTTCAGCCCCAGCGACTTGGCGTAAGTTTCGGCGCGCGCCTGGGCCTTCTTCAGTGCGGCAACGCGGGCTTCGTCGTAGACCGGCTCGGGTTGGTCGATCGAAAAGCTGGGGCCGTTGATGTCGTTGGCGCCTTGCGCGACCAGGGCGTCGAGCACCTTGCCCAGGCGGGTGATGTCGCGCACCTTGAGGCTGACCGTGTTGCTGGCTTGGTAGCCGTTGATCTTGGGCGCTTCGTTTTCCTTGTAGGTGTACTGCGGGCTCAGATTGATGCCGCTGGTCTGTACGTCTTTGTCGGCGATGCCGGCAGCTTTAACCGCGGCCATGACCTTGCTCATCTGTTCGGCGTTCTGGCGCATGGCGGCGTTGCCGTCGGCGGCCTGGGTGACCACCCCGGCAGACAGCGTGGCGATGTCCGGCACACGCTTGGCTTCGGCCTCGGCCGAGACATTGAGCAGGGTGCCGTCGCTGGGAATGGTGTAGCTGGACGCGGGTTGGGCGTGGGCAGTCATGGCGGTTCCGGCAGCGATGGACAGGGCCAGCAACAACGGCTTGAGATGGGTACGCATGAGATCTCCTTGTCTGTGTGGCGAGCGTGTTGGCAGCTCGATGAATATGTTGTGAGTCGAGCACGACAGCGCCGTCGGCAACGGTGTGTGCGTTCACCAGGCAAGCGGGCGAGTGCGGGCAACAGGTATGCTGGACGGATGCTCTATCTCGCTTCCCGTTCGCCGCGCCGACAAGAACTCCTGCAACGCCTGGATGTGCCGTTCCAGACGCTGCAACTGGATGTGCCCGAGCTGCGCGCAGCCGACGAATCGCCCGACCAGTACGTGCAGCGCGTTGCGTTGGAAAAGGCGCATGCCGGGCTGGCGCTGGTACAGGCCGCCGACCCCGACGCCATCGTGCTGGGCTCCGATACCGAGGTGGTGCTGGGCGAGCGGGTGTTCGGCAAACCGGTCGATGTGGACGATGCCGTTGCCATGCTGCGCGCGTTGTCCGGGCGCACCCACCAGGTGCTCACGGCGGTGGTTCTAGTCTGCGCACAGCGCGCGCCGGCCCAGGCATTGGTGGTGTCGGAGGTCACCTTCGACACGCTCGATGATGCGCAGATCGCCGCCTACGCCGCCTGCGGCGAGCCGATGGGCAAGGCTGGCGCCTACGCGATCCAGGGCCGCGCCGAACGCTTCATCCGCCATCTGTCCGGAAGCTATTCCGGCGTGATGGGATTGCCGCTGTACCACACCTCGCAGTTGCTCACAGCCTTCGGAGCGCATTGATGTCGGAAGAGATTTTGGTCAACGTCACCCCGCGCGAGACCCGTGTGGCGGTGATCGAGAACGGCATGCTGCAGGAACTGCACATCGAGCGCGGCTGGCGCCGGGGCGTGGTGGGCAATATCTACAAGGGCAAGGTGCAGCGGGTGATGCCGGGCATGCAGGCTGCCTTCGTCGAAGTGGGGCTGGAGCGTGCCGCGTTCCTGCACGCCAACGACGTGGTCCGTCTGGCACCGGCACCAGCCAGCGTGGTCGATACCGAAGAAACCCCGATCCCGCCGCCGCCGCCGGCCTCGGTGCCGATCGTGGAGCTGCTGCGCGACGGCCAGGAGATCGTGGTGCAGGTGGTCAAGGATCCGATCGGCACCAAGGGTGCGCGGTTGACCACGCAGATCAGCATCCCTTCGCGCTATCTGGTGCTGCTGCCGCAGTCCAAGGTGGTTGGGGTGTCGGCGCGCATTGAAGACGAGGCCGAGCGGCTGCGCCTGAAGACCATCGTCAGCGAGGTCTCGGCCCAGCATGGCGGCTTCGGCTACATCATCCGCACCAATGCCGAAGGCCAGCCGGCCGAGGCGCTGGCCGAGGACATCGCCTACCTGTCGCGGGTCTGGAACGTGGTCGAGCGCCGCGGCCGCGAAGCGCCGCCGTGCAGCATCATCTACGAAGACCTGAGCCTGCCGCTGCGCGCGGTGCGCGACCTGATCCGCCGCGACGTGGAAAAGGTCAAGGTCGATTCCAACGAGACCTTCGTGCAGCTGCAGGCGTTCGTGGCCAAGTACATGCCGGTGCTGGCCGAGCGGCTGGAGCTGTACACCGGCGACCGCCCGATCTTCGACCTGTACGGGGTTGAAGACGAGATCGGGCGCGCGCTGAACAAGCAGGTGCCGCTCAAATCCGGCGGCTATCTGGTGATCGACCAGACCGAGGCGATGACCACCATCGACGTCAATACCGGCTCGTTCGTCGGTCAGCGCAACCTCGAAGAAACCGTCTTCCGCACCAACCTGGAAGCCGCGCAGGCGGTGGCGCGGCAACTGCGCCTGCGCAACCTGGGCGGCATCATCATCATCGACTTCATCGACATGGACGATGCGGAGCACCGCCGGCAGGTGCTGCGCACCCTGGAAAAAGCGCTGGCGCGCGATCATGCCAAGACCACGGTGTATGAGTTCTCGCCGTTGGGCCTGGTGGAGATGACCCGCAAGCGCACCGTCGAAAGCCTGGAGCGCCAGCTCTCGGAAACCTGCAGCCAGTGCGGCGGGCGCGGCACCATCAAGACCGCCGAAACGGTGACCTACGAAATTTTCCGCGAGATCACCCGCGCCGTGCGCCAGTTCGATGCCGCGCGCCTGTTGGTGATCGCCTCGTCGAAAGTGGTCGCCCGCATCACCGAGGAAGAGTCCGCCGCCGTGGCCGAACTGGAAGAGTTCCTCGGCAAGAGCATCCGCTTTCAGTCCGACGACCAGTACCTGCAGGAGCAGTTCGATGTGGTGCTGCTGTGAGTCCGGGAATGGGGAATCGGGATTGGGGAATGGGTGTGGAGCAACAGCCGCTCTACGGCGCTTCGGTTATCTCTTCAGTCTGGATGCGCAATCAGACGGCTGACCGTTCGTAAGCCGGGTCCGGTGCCCTTACGATTCCCCATTCCCCATTCCCCATTCCCAGCCGTTAATGCCCACCCCGCTGCGCCGCCGTCTCCGTCTGTTTCGCCGCTATGCGATCACTGCCTGCGCGCTTGCGCTGGTGGCGGTCGCGTTGTTGGTGGGCGCGGCCAGCCAGGCGCTGCCGTTGGCCGAGGAACATCCGCAGCAGATTGCGCAGTGGCTGAGCCAGCGTGCCGGTCAGCCGATTGCGTTCGACCGGCTGCAGACCGAATGGACCCGGCGCGGTCCACTGCTGCGGCTGGATGGGCTGCGTATCGGTCCGCACGGCGAGGTGCGCGTCGGCCAGGCCGAGGTGCTGTTGGCGATGTACGCCGGGTTGCTGCCGGGCCATTCGCTGACCGAAATACGCCTGCGCGGCCTGGCGCTGACCTTGCAGCGCAGCGACGACGGTGTGTGGTCGGTCCAGGGCATGCCCAGCGGCGGAAACTCCGATCCGTTGGATGCGCTGCGCCGGCTGGGCGAGATCCAGCTGGCCGAAGCCCGACTGCACGTGGCCGCGCCCTCGATCGGCCTGGACACCACGCTGCCGCGCATCGACCTGCGCCTGCGCGTCAGCGGCTCGACGGTGAAGGTGGGCAGCCGTAGCTGGATCGATCTCACGCGCGCGCCGCTGACGGCGGTGCTGGAATTCGATCGCGACAGCGGCGACGGCAGCGCTTATGTGCAAGCCGATCCGGCCGACCTGTCCGCATGGGCGTCGTTGCTGCAGTTCGGCGGCATGCGCGTGGAGGGCGGTGGTGGGCGCTTGCAGGCCTGGGCGCAATTGCGCGCACGCCGGATCGCTGCAGTGAGCGTGGATGTCGACCTGCAGCAGCTCCGCCTGTCCGGGGCCGCGCTGCCGGACGAGACCGCGCGGCGCACGCTCACCTGGGAACGGCTGCAGGCGCGTGCGCGCTGGCAGACCATCGATGGCGGCTGGCGCGTGGACGCGCCGCTGCTGCGCCTGGGCCCGGCAGCGCAACTGCAGCACCTGGACGGGCTGAGCATTGCCGGCGGGCGCCGCTATGCGGTGGTGGGCAAGCATGTGGATGTCTCGGGCCTGATTGCAGCTGCCGCCTTGAGCGAGCAGTTGTCGCCCGCCTTGCGGCGTTGGCTGAGCCTGTCCAAACCGCAGCTGCGCGTGGCCGACCTGCAGGTCGCCGGCGAGCGAGGCGGCGACCTGCGCGCGCGGGGCCAGATCGAAGCGTTGGGGTTTCTGCCGGTGGGCAATGCGCCTGGCATCAGTGGCCTGCGCGGCACCTTCGATGGCGATGCGCAGGGCGTCGAGCTGGATCCCGCGCCCGACGCCACGCTGCGTTTCGATTGGCCGACCGGCTTCGGCGTGGTGCACGAGATCCAGCTGGCCGGCAAGATCGTCGGTTGGCGCGAAGGCGCGGGCTGGCAGGTCGCCACTCCGGCGTTGCGCGTGCAGGGCAAGGATTACGGCGCCAACGTGCGTGGCGGGCTGTGGTTCCAGGGCGATGGCAGCCGCCCGCGCATGCAGCTGGCGGCCCAACTGGACGATGTGGCGCTGCCGGTGGCGCGCAAGTTCTGGATCCGCTCCAAGATGAGCGAGGCCGCCATCGACTGGCTCGACATGGCCGTGGCCGGCGGCACCGTCACCGGCGGCACTGGCCTGGTCAGCGGCGATCTGGACGATTGGCCGTTCGACAACAACGACGGGCGCTTCGAAGCGTTCGGGCAGATCCGCGATGGCGTGATCCGCTTCCAGCCGGACTGGCCGGCGATGGAGCAGGTCCAGGCCAACCTGAGCTTCATCGGCAACGGCTTCTCGCTGCAAGGGCAGGGTGATCTGGCCGGTACCCCGGTCGCGCAGCTGGAAGCGGGTATTCCCAGCTTTGCCACCTCCGAACTGTACGTGCGCGCATCCACGCAGGCCGATGCGGCGCAACTGCTCGGCATGTTGCGCAAGAGTCCGCTGGAGCGACGCTATGGCGACACCTTGCGCAATCTCACCGTGTCCGGGCCGGCCGCCGTGACCTTCGACCTGCTGCGCCCCTTGCGGACGCATGGTGCCGGTGGCCATCTGCAGGGCACGGTGGCCCTGCAGGGCGCCAAGCTGGCCGACGCGCGTTGGGACCTGGCCTTCGACCAGGTCAGCGGGCAGGCCGAGTATCGCGACACCGGCTTTGCCGCCGAGCGGCTGAGCGTGCAGCACGAAGGCCGCAGCGGCGAATTGTCGTTGCGCGCCGGCGGGTTGGTGCAGGACCCCAGGCAAGCTTTCGAAGCACGTCTGGGCGCCACCCTAGATGCCTTGGAACTGTTCGACCGTGCACCCCAGATGGAATGGCTGCGCCCGTACGTGCATGGCAGTGCGCCATGGCAGGTGGGCGTGGATGTGCCACTGCCGCCGCCGGGGCAGACCGATGCGAACGCGGTGCTGACGCTGCGCTCCAATCTGGTCGGCACCACGCTGGATCTGCCCGCGCCGTTGGACAAGGCAGCCAGCGAGCCATTGGACACCCGGGTCAGGGTCGCGCTGCCGCTCGGCGATGGCGACATCGATGTGGGGTTCGGCAAGCTGGTGGCGCTCAAGGCCAGCAGCCATGGCGCGCAGACCGGCGTGCGTGTGGTGATGGGCACCGATACCGTCACCGAACGGCCACCCGCCAACGGGCTGGTGGTCACCGGCCGCGCCGCCTCGCTGGATGCGATCGACTGGATCAGCCTGGCGCGCGGCAGCAGCGGCGACGCCGACATGCCACCGTTGCCCGGCCAGCCGGCCGTGCCCGCCAAAGACCCGATGCCGTTGCAGCAGGTGGATGTGCAGGCAGACCGGTTGCTGATGATCGGTGGGGTGTTCCCGCAGACGCGTCTGCGGCTGCGCCCCACCCGCGACACAGTGGCGGTGACGCTGGACGGCCCCTCGCTGGCCGGCCAGCTCACCGTGCCCAATGCCGACGGCGCAACGGTGCAGGGCACGTTGAAGACCGTGCACTGGCAGCCGGTGGAGGCGCCTGCCGAGCCGGCCGCGCCCGAGCCCGGCGATCCGTTGGCAGGCGCGTTGCCGGAGCCCGCGCGTCGTGCCGTGGCCGAATTCGACCCGGTGTCGATTCCGCCACTGGCGCTGGATATCGACGACCTGCAGATCGGCAAGATGACCTTCGGCGCGGCCACCTTGCGCAGCAGCCGGCTCACCGATGGCATGCAGGTGGATCAGCTGCAACTGCGCTCGGACGATCAGAACATCGGCCTCACCGGGGCCTGGCGCGGCAAGGGCGAGGCAGCCAGCACGCGGTTGTCGGCGCGCGTGGACAGCCGCAACCTGGGCAATCTGCTGCAGAACCTCACCCTGGGCGGCCAATTGCGCGGCGGCGAAGGGCAACTGGAGCTCAATGCCGGCTGGCAGGGCTCACCAACCGGTTTCGCGCTCGGCTCGCTGGACGGCAACCTCAAGGTCGATGTGCGCAATGGCCAATTGCTGGAAGTGGACCCGGGCGCCGGCCGCGTGCTCGGTCTGCTGAGCGTGGCGCAGCTGCCACGCCGGTTGATGTTCGACTTCCGCGATTTCTTCTCCAAGGGGCTGGCCTTCAACAAGCTGGCCGGCGAGGTGCGCTTCGGCGAGGGCTTCGCGCGGACCGATGCCATCCGCATCGAAGGCCCGGCTGCCGACATCGCGATCCGAGGCCAGACCGACCTGCGCGCGCAGACCTTCGACCAGACCGTGGACGTGAACCCCAAGGCCGGCAACCTGCTAACCGTGGTCGGCGCAGTGGCCGGCGGCCCGGTGGGTGCCGCCGTCGGCGCAGCGGCCAACGCGGTGCTCGGCAAACCGCTGGGTGCGATCGGTGCCAAGACCTATCACGTCACCGGGCCATGGAAAGACCCGCAGGTGGACGTGGTGGAGCGCGAGGCGCGCGAGCGGGCGCCGAGCAAACCGGCCGCCCCCTCCGGCAGGTCCGGCAAGCCAGATCCGACGCAGCGCTGACGGACTCCGTCGGCCTCACTCCGCGGGCGCGTCCTCGCTGCCGGCACGGGTAAACATCGGCAGGCGCAGCCGCGACCGGTGCCCCGGCACCGGCGGCTGCCCGGGTGCGGCCACACCAAGAAAATAGCCACGCTGCCATTTTTCGCGTGCCGCCGCCGATTGCGCATCGGGCAGTTCGTCCAGGAAGCGCGTGCGGCTGGATGTCCAGTCGGCGTGTTGCTGCGCCAGCTGCGGCGCTTTGGAAAGCGGCTTCCACTGCGGCTGCACCTGCTCGATCAACTGCCGCTGCAGCGGGAACAGATGACAGAACGGTTCGCCCGCCTCGAAGCGCACCCGCCCGGGCCGGGTGAAGCGCCAGTTCATGGTGAAGGTGTGCGGGCTCCAGTCGGTTTCCACCATGCCGCTCAGCGCGCCGATGCCGTCCTTGGGCCGGTTCAATGGACCGGTGACGAACAGGTCGATGCCGGTGTCGGTGCGGAACAGGCACGGTACGTGGAAGGTCAGCACGCCATAGCCGAAGTGGCTGATCGCCGGTGCCTGCGTGTTGGCATCGGCGCTGATGCTAATCGCCGCCAGTGCGTCGCTGCCGTCCCAACTGGCCTCGAAACCGGACTGGCACAGCAGCTCCCAGCCATGCGCATTGGCGATCGCCAGCGGCAGGCAGCGGTAGGCGTAGCGCTGGTCGGTGGCATCCATCCACGCGCGCTCGTGCGGGGCAGGGCGGATGTCCAGCGTATGGCCATCCAGGACGTAGGCGATGAGCTTCATGCGCGGGCGATCGGTGAAGAACTGGCCAGCGATGATAGCCGTGCGCATGTTCAGCCGAACGACTTGTCTCCCCGGCGCGCGGGCCCCATCCTGACCACATGACCGATAACGCTCTCACTCTGGCCGAAACCCGGCTGCTGCTTCCTTCCGGCCTGGACGCCGGCCATCTCGACCGCACCTTCGGCGCCCTGCTGGGCCCGGGCATCGACTTCGGCGATCTGTATTTCCAGCATTCGCGGCGCGAGAGCTGGAGCGTGGAAGACGGCATCGTCAAGGACGGCGCGCATTCCATCGAACAAGGCGTGGGCGTGCGCGCAATCGCCGGCGAAAAAACCGGCTTCGCCTATTCCGACGACATCCACCGCGATGCGCTGCTGGAAGCGGCACAGTCCGCGCGCGCGATCTCGCGCGAGGGCGGGGCGCAATCCACCCGCGCGCTGGTACGCGGCAATGGCCGTGCGCTGTACCCGGCCACCGATCCCATCGACGACATGGACAGCGCCACCAAGGTGGACCTGCTGCGCCGGATCGACCAGTTCCTGCGCGCTGCCGACCCGCGCGTCAAGCAGGTGATGGTGAGCCTGTCCGGCGGCGTGGACACGGTGCTGATCGCCCGCAGCGACGGCGTGCTGGCAGCAGACGTGCGGCCGCTGGTGCGCTTGAACGTGCAGGTGATCGTCGAACAGGGCGGCCGGCGCGAATCCGGTTATTCCGGCGGCGGCGGCCGCTATGGCTATGCCGAACTGTTCGCCGACGGCCGCCCGGAAGGGTTTGCGCGCGAAGCGCTGCGCCAGGCGCTGGTGAATCTGGACGCGATCCCGGCGCCGGCCGGGGTGATGCCGGTGGTGCTCGGCCCGGGCTGGCCCGGCGTGCTGTTGCACGAGGCGGTGGGGCACGGCCTGGAAGGCGACTTCAACCGCAAGGGCACCAGCGTCTACGCCGGCCGCATCGGCGAGCGCGTGGCCTCGCCGGGCGTGACCATCGTCGATGACGGCACCCTGGACGGGCGCCGCGGCTCGCTCAATATCGACGACGAAGGCACGCCCAGCCAGTGCACCACGCTGATCGAAGACGGCGTGCTGGTGGGCTACATGCAGGACAGCCACAACGCGCGCCTGATGGGCGTGGCGCCCACCGGCAACGGCCGCCGCGAATCGTTCGCGCACCTGACCATGCCGCGCATGACCAACACCTACATGCGCGCCGGCCAGCACGATCCGGAAGAGATGATCCGCTCGGTCAAGAAGGGCATCTACGCGGTGAACTTCGGTGGCGGCCAGGTCGACATCACCAGCGGCAAATACGTATTTTCGGCCACCGAGGCCTACCTGATCGAAGACGGCAAGGTCACCGCACCGGTCAAGGGCGCCACCCTGATCGGCAACGGCCCGGAAACCATGCAGAAGGTGCGCATGATCGGCAACGACCTGGCGCTGGACGAAGGCGTGGGCGTGTGCGGCAAGGACGGGCAGAGCGTGCCGGTCGGCGTCGGCCAGCCGTCGCTGCTGATCGACGGCATCACGGTCGGCGGAACGCAGGCCTGAGATGCGGGGAATCGGGAATCGGGATTTGGGAATCGTAGCGGCAGGAGCGCAAAGCAGTGCGTCAGGCCTTTGCGATGCACTGGTCCCGATGCGCTTGCGGCATCGGGATTTGGAGGTCGTCGCAGCGGCAGTCCGTTGCCGTGTGTCTGGCGCTTACGGCGCGTCGACCTCGATGCGTCGCAGCAGGAATTGGCGGTGGAAGTCGGGCCGGTCTGCGATCACTGCCGGGCGACTGCGCCGCCGCTTCCGTGAATCCTTACTCGTCGCCTTCCGCCGCCGACTCGTCGTCTTCCAATCCCGAATCCCCACGCTCCAATCCCTGCTCTTGAGACAGCTCCCGCAGCACCTGGAACAGCTCGCGGTAGGCGCGCGGGGGCTTGTTCTTGGCACGTTCGTGGATCGCGTTGCGCACCAGTTGACGCAGTTGCTGGCGATCGGCGGCCGGGTAGGCTTCCAGCAGTTCGGCCAGCGCCACGTCGCCTTCGGCCAGCAGGCGTTCGCGCCAGCGTTCGACCCGGTGGATCGCCGCCACTTCGCGGCGCGCGGTATCGCTGTTGGCGTCCAGCGCATCGCGGATCGCGGCCAGGGTCTGCTCGTCCTCGCGGCGCATGTGCTTGGCCAGAAACGCCAGCTGCCGCTTGTGCGCAATATGCGAGGTGATGCGCTTGCTCTCTTCGATATGCGGGATCAGCGATTCGGGCACCGGCAACTTGGCCAGCTGCGCCGGGGTCAGCGCCACCAGCTTTTCGCCCAGGTCGAAAATCTCCAGCGCCTCGCGCCGCTGCTGGCTGCGGCTGGCGCCACGAAATTCACCGGTCTCTTCATCGCGTCCGCGCATTGCCACCACATCCCGAAACTTGGTTGATAAACATCTGCGGCCTCGAACGGCCGGGCGTCGGCGGAACAACTCCGCACCGAATTCAAACATTCCGGTCATGGATGGCCGGGCTTTCGCGGACGGATCCGCGTTTCCAAGGATAAAGCATTGAACGCACTCTCCTCCGAAATCCGCGTCACCGACGACAGCCTGCAGCGCCTGGATGCGCTCACCGACATCTCCCAGCGCCTGCTCGAGCGCGCGCGCGCCGCCGGCGCCACGCAGGCCGAAGTCAGCTGCAGCGAAGAGCGCGGCCTGGACGTCAATGTGCGGCTGGGCGCTGTAGAGACGGTCGAATCCACGCGCGATCGTGGCATTGCGGTCACGGTCTACTTCGGCAAGCGCAAGGGCAGTGCCAGCACTGCCGACCTGCAGGATTCAAGCCTGGAATCTACCGTGGCGCAGGCCTGCGCGATCGCCCGCTTCACCGAAGACGACGTGGCCGCCGGCCTGGCCGACCCGGAGTTGATGGCGCGCGAGTTCCCCGAGCTGGACAGCTGGCATCCGTGGGCGCTGGACGCCGATACCGCCGTGGATCTGGCGCTGGCCTGCGAAACCGCCGGCCGCGACGCCGACGCGCGCATCACTAATTCCGATGGCGCCTCGGCCAGCACCGGTCTCAGCCTGTCGGTGTACGCCAATTCGCACGGGTTCATCGGTCGCGAGCGCGGTACCCACCACTCGATCAGCTGCGCGCTGATTGCCGGGCAGGGCGATGGCATGCAGCGCGACGGCTGGTACAGCAGTGCACTGGCACGCGAAGACCTGGAAGCGCCCGACGCCATCGGCCGCCATGCCGCCGCGCGTACCGTGGCGCGCTTGCAGCCGCGTTCGCTGCCCACCGGTCAGTTGCCGGTGCTGTTCGCTCCGGAAGTGGCGCGCTCGCTGGTCGGCCACCTGCTCGGCGCGGTGTCCGGCGGCGCGCTGTATCGCCGTGCCAGCTTCCTGCTCGACAGCGTCGGCAGCACGTTGTTCCCGGACTGGTTCAACATCGAAGAGCTGCCGCACCTGCGCCGCGGTTTGCGCTCGGCCGCCTTCGACGGCGAAGGCGTGGCGACGCGGCGTTCGGCGCTGATCACCGACGGCGTGCTGCAGCGCTATGTGCTGGGCAGCTATTCGGCGCGCAAGCTGGGCCTGCAGACCACCGCCAATGCCGGTGGCGTCCACAACCTGCAGGTCACCGCCAATGCGGGCGATCTGGCGTCGATGATTGCCGGCATGTCGCGCGGCCTGCTGGTCACCGAATTGATGGGCAACGGCGTCAATCCCGTCACCGGCGACTATTCGCGCGGGGCCGGCGGCTTCTGGATCGAAAACGGCGTGATTGCCTACCCGGTCGATGGCCTGACCATCGCCGGCAATCTGCGCGACATGTTCGCCGGCATCGAAGCGGTGGGCAGCGATGTCGACCCGCGCTCGCACGTCAAGATCGGCTCGGTGCTGATCACCCGCATGACGGTGGCAGGCGACAGCTGAGCGGCACCGCTGTGCCGGCTTCGCCGGTTTCCGGGCGGCTTGTCGTGTAGGCGCACGCCTCACGAGCCGCCGCTCGCACCTGACGATGCATCTGCGTAACGCCGAAGCGGGCAGGTCACGGTCACCGCCGCTGTCTCCGATGCGATATGCGCAATGGGGTATGGATCTTGCGGCCGCGCGCGCGACGTGCGAGCGCTACCTGCGCACCTTGCGACGCGCGTGAATAAGCCCTCTGCGTCTTGTGGGCGGCACCCGCTCGCACTAAGGCAGGGTGGTCTTTTTCGCCATGGCGCGGCCGATTGCAGCCATGGCCGGGCCGCGCACCCATGTCTTTCCGCACTGGTGGCTGGCTGAATCGTTGCTATAGTCCGCCGCACCACAACCATGCACGGGGAGACATGATGAGCGAATTCGAATCGCACGCCGCACCGCCACCGCCACCGGTCGGCACCAGTCCGTCGGAGGAGCGTACGCTCGCGCTGGCCGCGCATCTGCTCGGCATCGTGACCTCGTTCGTCGGTGCGTTGGTAATCTGGTTGATCAGCAAGGACGCCAGCCCGTCCAAGCCGTTCGCGACCGATCAAGCTAAGGAAGCGCTGAATTTCCAGATCACCGTGCTCATTGCCACCGTGGCAGCGATCATTCTGACCATTGTCTCGTTCGGCATCCTGTTCTTCTTGCCGACGCTGGTGTGGATTGCCAACCTGGTGCTGTGCATCCTGGCCGCAGTCAAGGCCAACAACGGCGAGCATTACCGTTACCCGTTCGCGCTGCGCCTGATCAAGTAATCGGCGCGGTGGAAACAACAAAGGCCCGGCAGCGATGCCGGGCCTTTGTCGTATCAGGCGATGGAGCGATCAGTTCTGCGCCGGGGTGTTTTCGGCGAAGTACTCATGGCTATCGGCGTTGGTGATGGCCTGCGCCGGGTTGCTGATCGCCAGGCTGCGCGCGCCGGACTGGCCATAGACGCGGTCCTGGGTGCCGGCGACGACCGTGAAGTGACTCATCTCGTGTACCAGCGTGCCGGCCTTGGAGTCGGTGCCGGTGGTCGATGCACTCCAGAACGCATTGCAGACATAGATTTCGTAAGGCGCGTTGGCATAGACGTACGCGAAGGCACTGTCGGTGCAACCGCAATTGATGGTAATCTGGCCGTTGTTCTGGTCCAGCGCATTGTCGATGTTGACGAAGTTCGAGCTGACCCGGCTGTAGCGCGAGGCGTTATAGGCACCAAACCAGGTGGTGTAGCGCGCGCCGGTGCTGCCGGCATTGAGGTAGTTGCGCGCGTTCTGCGAGTAGTTGCGCGCGGCAGTGACGGCACTGGCGATCTGGCTGGTGCGGGTGGTGCTGCAGTTGAGGTAATTGATGCCGTTGACCACGGCGGTCGGGCCGACTGCGAGCTGGCGCTGTACGCCACGGTTGACGCCGTCCAGCCACACGGTGAGCGGGGTGCTGGTGGCCACGGCCGGCTCGCCGCTGGCGGCTTTCATCAGGCTGCCGTCGGAAAAGGAGGCGTACTGCAGCGCCGAGCGCACCTGGATGGTGTAGTTGCCGCTGGTGGACAGATCGTAGGCGCCGGCCAGATCGACCTCGCCCTTCACGCTCTGGCCTGGCTGCAGGATGGTGAAATCGGCGGCCTTGGGCAGGCCGCGCTTGACCAGGCGCCCGGTGTAGTCCACCGGCTTGCCGTCACGGCTCACTTCCAGAATGCCGTTATCCAGCGACTTCAGCGGCAGCTGGTACGTCGGCACGCGTGCGGTCTGGCTGCCGTTATTGGTGACGGTGACGGCGATCTTGCCCTGATGACGCCCAGCCTGGTCGGCCACTGGCGACAGTTCGATGGTCAACGGAAGCGGACCGCGCACGGACTGCGCCTGGGCCGATCCGAGGACGCCAACAACGGCCAGCGTGCCTGCTGCAAACGATGCGAGAAAAACGTTCTTCACCAGTGACTCTCCGTGTGATCGGGGGATGTCCGCGGATGCGGGCAAGCCAAACCTAGGCAGGACGAGCGGACGCGACAAGTTATTCAATTGCGAATATTTTTGTTCGTAGCGAACTTATGAACACCGCCGAAATAGCACGGATGTCGACAATTCAGCTTTAAAATGTGCGATCGGTCATGTGCTGCAACTCCGAATGTGTCAACGCACGACACAAATGCAGCCAGGAAAAGTTGCAATGTGTGACCGAGTTCGCTGCTTGCACGCCTCCGGTGCAGACGTTGACCGTGCGCTGGCGCACGGAGTGCGCAAATCGCGTCCGGCGCGTCCGCTTTATGTCGCAAATCGTCCAGATGTAGCTGCGCGAGCCACCAGCGCGCCATTGCGGCACGCGGGAAACTTCAGATCGATTCGGGCATCGGCCGTTCCCGCTCGCTGCGGTGTAGCGGCGTTGGCAACTGCGCCTAGTGCGCGCGGTTCACCGCAAACCGGCCCAAGGTGGCCAACGTCTCGCCTGGTTGCCCATAGGGCTGCAGGACGTCGTGCATGCGCGCGGCCAGCTCGGCCAGCTTCGCCTTGGCGCCATCCATCCCCAGCAGGGCGGGGTAGGTGGATTTGGCTTGCGCCGCGTCCTTGCCGGCGGTCTTGCCCAGCTGCGCCGAGCTCGATTCCACATCCAGGATGTCGTCGCGTACCTGGAAGGCCAGGCCCAAGGCGTCGGCAAATTCGTCCAGACGCTGCTGGTCGGCCGCCGCGGCGCATCCGGTGAGTGCGCCCATCCGGACCGCCGCACGGATCAATGCGCCGGTCTTGAGCGCATGCATACGTTGCAGATCCTGCAGCGACTGCAGTTGCCCGGTCGCGTCGATATCCAGCGCCTGGCCGCCGCACATGCCGGCCGCGCCCGCAGCAGTGGCCAGGCTCTGCATCCAGCTGACGCGCAGTTCGGCGCTTGCAGAGGCAGTGGCGAGTAATTCGAACGCGCGCGTCTGCAAGGCGTCGCCGGCCAGAATCGCGGTGGCCTCATCGAAGGCGATATGCACGGTAGGCTGGCCGCGCCGCAGCGCGTCGTCGTCCATCGCCGGCAAGTCGTCGTGCACCAGCGAATAGGCGTGAATCAGCTCTACCGCCACCGCGGGCGTGTCGAGCTGATCCTCAGCAGCGCCGAACAAAGCGCCGCTTGCGTAGACCAGCAGCGGACGCATGCGCTTGCCCCCGCCCAGCACGGCATGGCGCATCGCTGCATGCAGGCGCTGCGGTGCATGCGTGGCGCGCGGCAGGCCGGCCTCCAGGCTGCGTTCGGTGCGGGCGATCCAGTGGTCGAACAGCGCCGAACTCACCTCAGCCGTCCAGCGACGGCGGTTCGAAGGCTTCGGCAAGCTCGGGGCGGGCGGGGTCGGTCAACAAGCGCACGCGCAGTTCGGCCTGTTCCAGCGCCTGCTGGCAATCACGGTACAACCCGATGCCGCGCTCGTAGGCCGTGAGCGATTGCTCCAGGCTCAGATCGCCGACTTCCATCTTCTGCACCAGTTGCTCGAGTTCTTCCAGCGACTGTTCGAAGCGGGCAACCGGGGACGTTTCGTTCAAAGACTTCTTGGCCATCGCTAAAGTGTGCGGCGCGCGCGCAGGCGGGTCAATTCGCGTCGGCAGCCGCGCGCCATTGCAGCGCGGCGGCATTGGTCTGCAACCATGCGTCCAAGGTGGCGGAAATGATGCAGTCGCCGGCGGCGAGCACCTGCGTGCCGTCCCACAGGATCGGCAGGCGCCCGCGCTCCCACGGCGGTAGATCCAGCGCCTGCAGCAGGTGTTTGAGTTGGTGCGAGTGCGTGCGCTGCGGCAGCACGATGCGCTCGCCGCCCCGGCGTGCGCGCACCAGCAGCGGTTGCGCAAAGCGCAGCCCGGGTGCGCCGAGCAACCGCAACTGCGCACCGTCGGGCAGGTGCAGGGGCGCTGCGCCGTCCCACTGCGCGTGCCAGTCCGACGGCCAGGCCGCAGCGTGGCGATGCAGAAACAGGTACTGGCGCCAGCGGCGTACTTCTACCTGTTGCCAGGCAAAGCAGGCCTGCCGATCTGCAGCGTGATTGTCGATTTCCCGTTCCAGCGCGGCCACGCCTTGCGCAGGCAGCGGCGGCGCGTGCGCCGCACTCACCCAGGCGCGCAACAGCCGTGCCCTTCGTTCCACCGGTTGCGCGCGCAATGCCTGCAGATCCAGCGCGCCGCTTGCGGTCCGCACGCTCGGCAACAACGCCATGTCCTGCTGCAGCAGTAATGCGCTGGCATCGGCGCTCAGTTGCGCACTGCGCGCCAACGCGTCGGGTGCTTGCGGCCAGCGTTGCTGCAGCAACGGCACGACCTGGCTGCGCAGGAAGTTGCGGTCATGGCGTGGGTCGGCATTGCTGGGATCTTCGATCCAGCGCAACCCTTGCGCATGCGCGTAGGCGAGCAGATCGGCGCGGGCGTGCGCCAGCATCGGGCGCCACAGCGTGCCGCTGGCGAATGGGCGCTGCGGCCGCATCGCCGCCAGGCCTTCGGGGCCGGAAGCGCGCAGCGCACGCAGCAGGAAGGTTTCCGCCTGGTCGTCGCGATGGTGCGCCAGCGCCAGCCATTCGCCAGCAGTGAGCGCCTGCGCGAACGCCGCATGGCGCGCGTGGCGTGCTGCCGCTTCCAACCCAAGACCGCTGTCGCGTGCCACCTGCACCCGCACGATCTGCAACGGCACCTGCAGCGTGTCGCAGGTGCGTTGGCAATGCGCGGCCCAGGCATCGGCATCGGCATGCAGCCCATGATGCACATGCAGCGCGCGAAATCCTGCGTGCCGATAGCGTGGCGTCGCCGCCAGCAGATGCAGCAGCACGCTGGAATCCATCCCGCCGCTATAGGCCAGCAGCACCGGGCCGGGCGGGGTGGCTGGCAACAGGAGCGGGGTGCCGGTCAGCATAGGCGCAATCTCGCAGCGGCTCCTGCGCGCTCGGCGAGCAGATGCCATCCCTGCTGCGTGATTGCGTGTCGGCCGCCTGCCCGGGGTGTTCTCTGCCTGGGACCCATCGACGATTCCGTCGTTCCCGGCGCCCCGTAGCGCGAACAACCGTGCGCAGCTGCAGTCTGGGCTGCAACGTGCTGCCGTGCGCGGTCACCGCATCGTTCCGCTACGGCCCATCCGAGCACCACACCAACGGCTGGGGACTGCGGCTGTTCGCAGGCGCGATTGCACATGGCGGTGGCGACGCCAGGCGGGCAGGTCGAGCGGCGATGCGGCAACCGCATCACGCGCCAGCTCGCCCGCCATCGCCGCAGCGCCGCCCGCGCATCAGCGCTTGACCGCAGCCTCGAAGGTGGCCGGCCTGGGCAATTCCACCGGCACGCCGGCGGCATCGCAGGTGCCTGCCTTGCACAGGCGCTCGCGCAAGCGCGGGGTGGCCTGGACGATGACGTGGTAGATCACGTTCTCTTCCAGCGTGCCGCGGAATGCCGCGCTGCCGGGGCCGGTGGCCCAGATGCCGACATCTTCGCCGCCGTGGCTTTCGGATTTGGTCGGCACCAGCGCTTCCTGCATGTAGCTGGGTGCCTCGGTGTCGACGTGGGTCAGGTCCGGGCGGCCGGCAGCCGGCTCGCTGCTGCTGGGTTCGTGCGGATATTTCTTGGGGCCGGCCGGCTGCGCATTGCTGGCACCGGTGTAGCCGGGACCGTTGGCGTAGCTGAGCGTGGTGTATGGCTGGCCGGCCAGGTCGGTTGCCAGCTGGCTGCGGTCGCCTTCTTCGCCGCCGGTGCCGCGCACCTTGCCCAGGATCGGGTTGCCGCGCACCGGGTAGCCGACGAAGTTGAGCGTGTGCGAATGGTCGGCGGTGACGATGATCAGCGTGTCCGCTGGCGCAGTCTGCACGGCAGCGCGCACGGCATCGGACAACGACACGGTTTCGTCGAGTGCGCGGTAGGCGTTGCCGGCGTGGTTGGCGTGATCGATACGGCCGCCTTCGACCATCAGGACGAAGCCATTCGGGTCGCGCGACAGCGACTGGATCGCGGTGCGGGTCATCTCGGTCAGGCTGGGCTCGCCCTGCGGGGTGCGGTTGCGGTCGTGGTCGAACTGCATGTGGTCCGGCTCGAACAAGCCCAGCAGCGCCGGTGCACCGGACGCTGCCTGCAACTGCTGCTCGTTCCAGACATAAGCGCCCTGCGGGTGCGCCTGTTTCCATTCGGCCACCAGATCGCGGCCGTCCAGGCGCAGGCCCACCTTGTCGTCGTATTCCGGGTCGCGCTCCTGCACGCTCTGGAACTGGCTGCGTCCTCCGCCCAGCACCACTTGCGGGCCTCGGCCGTAGCGGGCGGTGGAGAGCAATTGCTGGGCGATGTCCTGGCAGCCGGCAGCACGCGCCGATTCGGGAAGGTCGGTGTCGTTTTCCCAGTTGCGGTCCGGCGAATGCGCATAGGTTGCCGCCGGCGTGGCGTGGGTCAGGCGCGTGGTGGTGACGATGCCGGTGGCCATGCCGGCGCTGTCGGCCAGCTGCAGCCAGCTCAGCAGGCCCTTGTTCAAGCTGTCGGCACAGTCGCTGCGGTTGCCGCTGCTGACCCCGATCGCGCCCATGTGCGACTTCACGCCGGTGGTGATCGCAGTCATGGTGCCGGCCGAATCCGGCGTCTGCGAGTCGGTGTTGTAGGTCTTGCTGAAAGCGGTGGCGGGGAATTGTTCCCACGACAACAGGTTTTCTTCGCCCGGCCCGCCCTTGCGCTGGCCGTCCAGGATGCGGGCGGCGGCGACCGTGGTCAGGCTCATGCCATCGCCCAGGAACAGGATCACGTTGCGCGCCTTGCCGGCCATGGCGCCGTTGCCGGCGGCACGGGCGGCGCCCGAGCGGTACCACCACTGCGGGGTTTCGCCCGCCGGGTGCGCCACCGGCGGTACCTCCACGCGGACCGACGCGGGTGCGGAGGTGCTGCTGCCGGTCGTGGAGGCGCAGGCGGCGACGCACAGCGTGGTCAGGGCGGCGAGGGTAGGCAGGCGGTAACGCATCGGCATCGAACTCGTGGCTGAATCAATCCCCATTATGCCGCGCTGGGTGGTGTCACACCGATGACACAGCGCTGTTCCAGCGGTGGTCTCGCGGGCAGGGCAGCCCTGGGCTATGGTGCATGCACTTTCCCCCCGGAAGATTCGACGACATGAAACTGGTTGCGGCGTGGTTGCGCATTCCGTTCTGGCAACGCGTGGTGGCCGGCTTCGTCCTCGGCGCGCTGGTCGGCTGGGCCATGGGCCCGGCGGCCGATGTGTGGTTCGGTCCCCTGGGTGACCTGTACGTCACGCTGATCAAGATGATCGCCATCCCGCTGGTGTTCTTCGCGGTGATCAATGCGATCTCGTCCTTGCACGGGCAAAAGTCGGTTGCCGCACTCGGTGGACGCACGTTTTTATGGTTTGTCATCACCGCAGCATTGGCGGTGGGCGTGGGCCTGGCGGTCGGCACGATCATGCAGCCGGGCGCCGGCCATTTCAGTCTGAGCGTGGATTCGGCCTGGAAGCCGCGCGATGTGCCAAGCCCGGTCCAGGTGCTGCTGGATGTGGTGCCGTCCAATCCGTTCTACGCACTGACCGGCATCGGCACCAAGACCAACGCGGCCGGCGAAACGGTGCTGGCGGCGGGGCGTGGCTCGATCCTGCCGGTGATCTTCTTCGCCGCGTTGCTGGGCTTTGCGATGGTCAAGCTCGGCGAGCGTGTGGCCGAGGCGCGCAAGCTCACCGGGCAGATGAGCGACATCATGATCCAGGTGACGCGCTTCGTGCTGGAAATGACTCCGCTCGGCACCTTTGGCCTGATCGCTGGCCTGGTCGGCAGCTACGGCTTTTCGAAACTGCTGCCGTTCGGCAATTTCGTCCTGGCGCTGTATGTGGCCTGCGCGATCCACGTTGTGGTGGTCTACAGCAGCCTGTTGCTCGCACATGGGCTCAACCCGTGGAAGTTTTTCCGCGGTGCCGCGCCTGGCATGCAGGTGGCGTTCGTCAGTTCGTCGAGCTTTGCGGCAATGCCGGTGGCAATGCGTTCGATCACGCATAACCTGGGGGTCAGCAAGGATTACGCCGCATTCGCGGTACCGCTGGGCGCCAGCATCAAGATGGATGGCTGCGGCGCGATCTTTCCGGCGTTGTGCGCGGTGTTCATCGCGCAATACACCGGCGTGCCGCTGACCGCCAACCAGTATTTCGTGGTGCTGATCGCCTCGGTGCTCGGCAGCTTCGGCACGGCCGGTGTACCGGGCACGGCCGTCATCATGGCGACGGTGGTGCTGAGTGCGGCCAATCTGCCGCTGGAAGTGATCGGCTACCTGTATGCGATCGACCGCATCCTGGACATGATGCGCACCATGACCAATGTCACCGGGCAGATGCTGGTGCCGGTGCTGGTGGCCAAGGAAACCGGACTGCTCGACAAGCGCATCTACGACTCCGCCTCCACCAATGTGGGACTGGAAGAACCGCCGGCCGACAGCGCCAGACCACTGCGCTGAGGCGGCTTGATGCGTGCCGAATCTCCACTCCTGCGCGAACGGCTGCAGCAGCTGCCCGAGCTGCAGCGCATGGATGGCGTGTTCGTGCAGCGCGGCTTGGCCGACGACCCCTTCGAGACGCGCTATCTGGAGATCCGGCGCAAGGAAGGCCGGCTGTACACCGATGCGCAGGTGCGCAGCCTGCCGCGTCCGGGCGGAAAACTGGGGGCAACGCTGGAATGGCGCGTGCGCGCGCTGTCGAGCAGTTTGCTGGTGCAGCACCTGGGCACGCATGCCGGCGAGGGCGCCATCCTCGAACTCGGTTGCGGCAATGGCTGGCTATCGCACTTGCTGGCGCAGTCGCTGCAACGCGAGGTCTGCGGCATCGACGTCAATCGCACCGAGCTCACCCAGGCCGCACGCGTATTCGGCCATGCGGCGCGCCTGAGTTTCATCGCTGGCGACATCCAGACCGTGGCACTACCGCGCGACGTATTCGACATCATCGTGCTACCCGCCTGCGTGCAATATTTTGCTGATCCTGGCGCGTTGATCGAGCGTTTGCTCGCGCATCTGCGCGAGGATGGCGAGCTGCATATTCTCGATAGCCCGCTCTACGCCACGCCGCAACGCGGCCAGGAGAGTGCCGCACGCAGCCTGCGCTACTTCACCGAGCTGGGCGTCCCGGAGCTGGCCGCGCATTACCACCAGCATACCTACGCGACGTTCGAGCGCTTTGCGGTGCAGTGGTTGTTCGACCCGCGTTGTTGGAGTGCCTGTGCGCGAAAGGCGCTCAGCGTGTCGCAGCCACATTTCCCATGGCTGTGTCTGCGCAAGCGGGACAACCCTGGGGTGCTTGGCGGTTGAGTGTGCTTGTGGGTGTTGTCTGATGACGCCGGGCAGTGTGCGTCGGGCGATCTGGCGATGACGCTGCTCACGCTCGCATGTGAATTTCAAGGCATCCGGCACTCGCTGATGGACAGCAATGGCAACGAGGGGTGTGCCGGCCGATGTTCGTAGGCGCTCACGTCGACCGGTATGGCCATCGCGTCGCGGGTACGACGAGCTTCACATGGCACACTTCCAGCTCATCCATTGACGAGGGCGGGCGGTGATTGGCCAACAGCGTGATCTGACATTTCGTTTTCTGGCCGAGCCCAGCGACGTCAACTTCGGCGGCAAGGTGCATGGCGGCGTGGTAATGAAGTGGATCGACCAGGTTGGCTTTGCCGCCGCCAGCGGTTGGAGCGGGCATTACTGCGTCACCGTGGCGGTGGGCGGCATCCGGTTCGTGGCGCCGGTGCGCATCGGCGATCTGGTGGCGGTGTCGGCCAAGCTGGTCTACACCGGCCGCAGCAGCATGCATTTGGCCATCGACGTACGCGCGCGCAGTCCGATGGGAGGCGATTCGCGCCTGTGCACGCATTGCATCATCGTGTTCGTGGCGATGGACCCGGACGGGGTCACCCCGGTCGAAGTGCCGTCCTGGCGGCCCGACACCCCGGAAGATCAACGCCTGGCCGAATATGCGCTCAAGGTGATGGAGTTGAGCAAGGGCATCGAGGACACCATGGCGCGGTACAAGGCCGACACTTCGCAGTAAGCCGCGTACGGGGTAGGTCGTCTGGCCCGATGAAAGCGCATGCGGTGCGGCCAGCGTGGCTCCTGGTGCGCCTGGCACGCGGGCCGATAGGCGCCGAGAGCATGCGCAGTCGCACACGGACGTCGCGGCCGGGTTCCGCACAACAAAAAGGCCGCGAGATCGTCGCGGCCTTGCTTGACTGAGTCCGGGCAACCGAGCGTTACAGCACGCGACGCGCCTGGATGAACTTCTCGCTCCAGTAGCCGCTCGCCAGCGAATCCACGCGCACGTCCTTGCCGCGGCTGGGCGCGTGCAGGAACTTGCCGTCGCCGACCACCAGGCCGACATGGTCGATACGACCGCGCTTGCCGAAGAACACCAGGTCGCCAGCCTTCAGCGCGCTTGGGTCCTTGATCAGTTCGGCCGATTCATCGCGGGCGATGTCGCGCGAGACGCGCGGCAGATCGATGCCGAGTGCAGTCTTGAACACATAGCCGACCAAGCCGCTGCAATCGAACCCTTCGGTGGACTCGCCGCCCCACACATACGGGGTGCCGAGCAGGGCCATGGCGCGCTGCAGGATCACCTGCACGCGGCTGTCGGCCACGGCGTTCTGGGCCGCATTGGCTGCGCTCTGCGACACGTCGTAGTTGGCAAGCAGGCGGCTGAGATCGCCAGCGAACATTGCCGAGCGGTCCATCAGCGGAATGGCATCGTTGGCAGCCAGATGCGGAAGCAGGGCGGCCAGTGTTGCAGTGGCAGCGGCGTCGGCGCGGCTGCGGGTTGCGGCTTTCTCGGCGGCGACGGCGCTGTCAGGCGTGGTCGTCTGCGGAGCGGATGGCGTGCTGCTGGCGGTCTGCGCGAATGCGGGAAGTGCTGCAATCAAGAGAGCGGTGGCGCATAGCAGGCGGAGCGGTTTCCGGGGCGGAAGCGGTGCGGCGCCAGTTTTGATCTGTTCGTCGTTCGTCACGCGGGAATCACAGTTCTGCTGTCGATGCGAGATGATGCCCTGGTGAAAGAATCGTTACGTTCAAAAAAAGTTAACTTTCCGTTTTATGACTTGTGATCTACGTCACATTTCAGTGTAAAACCCGCTTCGAACCTGAATAATGGTCACGCCAGTAAGCTCCATCAAGGAAATCCAGGCGGACCGTACCGCCCGTGGTAGGGGCATGCACGAAGCGGCCTTCACCGACATAAATGCCGACGTGGGTCACGTTGCCGCCGGAGCCAAAAAACACCAGATCGCCGGTGGCAAGTCGCTCGGGCGGGATGCGCGGGCCCTGAATTGCGGCCAGTTCGCGGGAGGTGCGCGGTAGCGCCAGGGCCAATACATCCCGGTAGACATAGGTGACCAGCCCGCTGCAGTCGAACCCGGTCTCTGGCGTGTTGCCGCCGAACCGGTACGGGGTGCCCACCAACCCCAGCGCGCGCATCAGGATGTTGTTGGCGGCGGCCGGGTCGGCTGGCGTTACCTGCGGCCACACGCGCGTTGTCGGCGGTGGCGCGGCCGGGCGCTGAACCGGCGTGTGCGACGAACAGCCCCCCAGGAGCAGCAGGCCCAGCAACAGGCTGGCCGCGGCGCAACGGGGGCGGGCGGCGAAAACTGGCGTGATATGCATGGAGCCGGGATAATGGGCGGTTCGAAAGGTCGCCATGATGGCGGCGCACCCGGCGGCCGACAAGCCGTCCTCAACCGTCTGCCACCGGGCAGCCCATTCAGAGCCAGGCATGAAGATCGAAAAAGACAGCGTCGTCCGCTTCCATTACACCGTTTCGGAGATCGGCCAGGAGCCGATCGAGAGCTCCAAGGAGCGTGACCCGTTGGCGATCATGATCGGCCACGGCAACATCATCCCGGGCCTGGAAGCGGCCATGATGGGGAAGGAGGCCGGCGAGAGCTTCGGCGTGGACGTCAAGGCCGCCGACGCCTACGGCGAATACCGCGAAGGCCTGAGCCAGCGCGTGCCCAAGAAGCATTTCGGCGCCACCAAGCTGGTGCCCGGCACCCAGGTCGTGCTGCAGACCAACTTCGGCCCGCGCGCAGTGACGGTGCAGAAAGTCGGCATGAGCGTGGTCGATGTGGACCTCAATCACCCCATGGCCGGCAAGGATCTGCATTTCGACGTGGAGATCGTCGAAGTGCGTGAAGCCACCGCAGAAGAACGCGACCACGGCCATGTGCACGGCGACGGCGGTCATCACCACTAAGGGTGGGGCACGCGCTCGCATGGCGGTTGGACGGGTGGGACGCCTGCGCGCCACTGACGTAGGCCGGTCATCCGGCGCTGCGCTGGCGCATGCACTCCACGCGCATGTCGGCCCATCCGTGCGGTTTGCCGCGGCGCGTGCATGATTGCTGTTCCTGACGGCCCGCCCCATCGGCGGGCCGTTTGCATTCTGCGGCGCGTGCCGCCGTATATGGTTGCCTGAGCCGTGATGACATCCCGCGACGTGCTGCTTCCCATTGCTGCGACCGAGCGCATCGTCGTGCTGGATGTCCTGCGCGGCGTGGCGCTGCTGGGCATCCTGCTGATGAACATCGAAGCCTTTGTCGGGCCACTCGATCTGGCCATGACCGGCGTGGAGCCGCATTGGCATGGCGCCGACCGGGTTGCCGATGCGCTGGTCTACGTGTTCGTGCAAGGCAAGTTCTACACGCTGTTTTCGCTGTTGTTCGGCATGGGCTTTGCGGTGATGGCGCAGCGCGCCGCGCAGGCCGGGCGCGCGTTCTTCGGCCTGTATCTGCGCCGCACCCTCGGGCTGTTGGCGATCGGGCTTGCCCACGCGCTGCTGGTGTGGTCCGGCGATGTCCTGGTGACCTATGCCCTGCTGGCGTTGCTGCTGCTCAGTGCGCGCAACGTGCCGACCGTGACGCTGCCGTGGTTCGCTGCGTTGGTGTACCTGTGCGCACCCGGGCTGACCCTGCTGTATGGGGTGGCAGGCGAGTTGGCGCAGGCCGATCCTGCCGCGACGGTGCAGTGGAAAGCGGCGATGGCCGACGCCGCGCAGCAGGCGCTGGCGAATGTGCAGGCGCAGCGCGCCGCATTCGGCAGCGGCACCTACCTGCAGGCGACGGTGCAGCGCTGGCATGACTTTCAGCAGGCGATGACCGGGCTCAGCATCAATGGCCCGGCCATGCTCGGCATGTTCCTGTTCGGTAGCTGGTTCGTGCGCAGCGGTGCGATCGCCGCGCCCGAGCGCTTCCCCCGTTTGTTTGCGACGCTGCGCCATGGCGTGTTGCCGCTCGGGCTGGGCGTGATGCTGGCAAGTTATGCATTGGAGCCGTGGATCGATCCGGCGCGGCTGGACCTGCGCCTGTCCGGCGCCTTCGCGCTGTCGCTGATTGCAGGGCCGTTGATGTGCCTGGGCTACGCCGCATGGGTGGTGCGCCTGGCACCGCGTCTGGCATGGCTTGCGCCGGCGGGGCGGATGGCATTGAGCAATTACCTGCTGCAATCGCTGGTCTGCACCGGCATCTTCTACGGCTACGGGCTGGGCTATTTCGAACAGCTGCCGCGGGTGTGGCAACTGCCGTTCGCGCTGGCACTGTTCGCGCTGCAGGTGCAGCTGAGCCGGTGCTGGCTGCACTGGTTCCGCTTCGGACCGATGGAATGGCTATGGCGCAGCGCGACCTATCTGCAGATGCCGCCGATGTGGCGTGGCGCTGGGCGCGCCGGGTAGCGCCTGCATGCACGGCAGCCGCGATGATGTGGTGGTGATCGGTGCGGGCGCGATTGGCCTGGCCACCGCGCTGGCACTGGTCGAAGCGGGCCGGCAGGTGCGCGTGCTCGATGCCGGTGCGCCCGGTGCGGCGACCTCCTACGGCAATTGCGGCACCATCACGCCAAGCCATGCACCGCCGCTGGCGGCGCCCGGCATGATTGCGCAGGCACTGAAATGGATGTTCACCCCGGACGCGCCGCTGTATATCCCGCCACGTCTGGATCCGGGGTTGTGGCGCTGGCTGCTGCGTTTTGCGCGGCGCTGCAATTCACGCGATTGGCAGGCCAGTGCACAGGCGCGCGCGGCGTTGTTGCACGACGCGCGGCAGCGCTTCGACGCGTGGGTGGCGCGGTACGGGTTGGAGTGCGAGTTTCGTAACGACGGGCTGGATTACGTGTTCGGCGATGCGCGCCGCTTTGCGCAATACCGCGACGAATGCGCGCTGCTGGCGCAGTGGGGGATCCGGGCAGAGGTCATCGATGGTGCGGACTACGTACGCCAGGATCCCGCATTTCGCGATGGGATCGCCGGTGCGATCCACTTCCCGGGCGATGCCCATCTGCGCCCGGAGCAGTACACCGCGGAGCTTGCGAGGGTGCTGCGCGCACGTGGCGTGGTGATCGATGCGCACTGCCGCGTGCAGGCAATCGTGCCCGATGGAGCTGGCAGCTGCGTGCAGACCGAGCACGGCAAGCGCCCTGCGCGCGAAGTGGTGATCGCAACCGGGCCATGGTCGCCGGTGCTGGCGGCGCAACTTGGTTTGCGCCTGCCGGTGCAGGCCGGCAAGGGCTATTCGATTACCTACAGCGCGCCGCATCTGATGCCGCGCCGCCCGGTGGTGTTGAAGGACCGCTGGGTGTTCGTGGTGCCGTGGCGCGACCGCCTGCGCATCGGCAGCACGATGGAGTTTTCCGGGCGCGATACGCAGCTCAATGCCACACGCCTGGCTGCGTTGGAGCGTGCAGCGGCCGAATATCTGCAGGCGCCATGCGGGCCTGCGGTGATCGATCGCTGGTACGGATGGCGACCGATGACCTGGGACGATGTGCCGGTCCTGGGCGCGGTGCCGGGCCATCCTCACGTCTGGCTCGCAGCCGGGCATGGCATGCTCGGCATCAGCATGAGCACTG
Source organism: Xanthomonas euvesicatoria (assembly GCF_013112235.1). Lineage (NCBI taxonomy): Bacteria > Pseudomonadati > Pseudomonadota > Gammaproteobacteria > Lysobacterales > Lysobacteraceae > Xanthomonas > Xanthomonas euvesicatoria. The sequence continues at coordinate 4,208,591 of NZ_JABFFS010000001.1, read as the reverse complement.
CAAGCGGACAATTGATGGCCGACCTGATCACGGGCCGCGTACCTGCGCTGGACCCGCATCCTTACCGGGCGGAGCGTTTCGCATGAGTGCGCGTTACGACTACGACGTGGTGATTCTGGGTGGCGGCTCCGGCGGCCTCGCGGCTGGATTTCGCGCAGCAAGACATGGCGCGCGCGTGGCGATCATGGAGCCCGACGAACTGGGCGGCACCTGCGTCAATCTCGGTTGCGTGCCGAAGAAGGCGATGTGGCTGGCAGCCGATCTGGCCGGCAAGGTCGAGTTGGCCAGCGCGCTGGGATTCGATGTGCCGCGCCCGACGCTGGCCTGGCAGGAGCTGGTCACGCATCGGCAGGGGTACATCTCCAACATCCACGCCAGCTATCGACGCCGCCTCAACGAAGATGGCGTGGTCCTGATCCCGCAACGCGGCGTATTGCAGGACCGCCATACCCTCATGGGCAGCGACGGCGTACCGGTGACCGCCGAGCACATCGTGATCGCCACCGGTGCACACCCGTTACGCCCGGACGTGGAGGGCGCAGAACATGGCGAAGTCTCCGACGATTTCTTCAATCTCTGCCATGCGCCCGAGCAGGTCGCGATTGTCGGCGGTGGCTATATCGCGGTGGAAATCGCCGGGCTGCTGCAGGCCCTGGGAAGTCGCGTGCATCTGTTCGTGCAGGGCGAGCGCTTGCTGGAGCGCTTCGATGCGGAGCTCACCTTGCAGTTGGCCGACAACCTGCGCCATCTGGGTGTGCGGCTGCACTTCGGTTTCACCACCACCGCATTGGAGCGCGATCTGCACGGTGCGTTGCGCGTGCATGGTCATTGCGTGCATCCGCGCGAGCAGGGCAACGACGTCTTCGACAAGGTGTTTTTTGCGGTGGGTCGCCGCGCCAATACCGCCGGGCTGGGTCTGGACACAGTGGGCGTTGCGCTTGGTGACAAGGGCGAAGTGGTGGTGGACGACGGGCAGACCACCAACGTGCCGAATATTCACGCCATCGGCGATGTGGGCGGCAAGGTCGGACTGACGCCGGTGGCGATTGCGGCAGGGCGCAAGCTGATGGATCGCCTGTTCGGTCACCAACCGGATGCGCGCATGGACTACGAAAACGTGCCCAGCGTGGTGTTTTCGCACCCGCCGCTTGGCAATGTCGGGCTCACCGAAGAACAGGCGCGTGCACGGTACAACGGTGCGGTGCGCGTGTACCGCAGCAATTTCCGCCCGATGCTGCACGCGCTGGCCGACGCGCCGCAGCGCAGTCTGTTCAAGCTGGTGTGCGTGGGCGAGGAGGAACGTGTGGTCGGTGTCCATCTGCTGGGTGAGAGCGCCGACGAAATGCTGCAAGGCTTTGCGGTGGCGGTGAAGATGGGCGCGACCAAGCGGGACTTCGAGGAGACCGTGGCGATTCATCCCACTTCGTCTGAAGAGATTGTGTTGATGCATTGAGGGGGGCGCTGTCGCCATCGACGGTGGGTTGCCGCGTGGCGGCGCATGAGGCGATGCCTTGATCAATGCCAGGCTGGGATAGCCAGTGGCAGCCGTAGCCTCATCCGGCGCTGCGCGCCACCTGGTCCCCCAGTGTCTCGATGGAAGAATGGACCGAGCTTCTGTCCCTGTGGGAGAGGGTTGGGGTGAGGGTCTGGTACAAGCGACGCATCGATCCAACGCGACCTGATGTTCAAGCTTGGTTGTACCTTTATCCACGAACAAACGACGACTGATTGCGTGTCCTCGGCGGTTTGCTTTGCTGCGCCCGCACCTCAAGCCCTCTCCCGGGAGGAGAGGGCTTGCAACTTTCCCCTCGCGTGCAGGGCGATCCGCACACGCACGCTCATCAGCTGGCATGCTTGTGCGATGCCCACATCTCGCCATCCAACACCGCGCGGCAGCGCCAGCCCGCCTGCGCGCGCAGGCTCCAAGGGCGCGTCACGGTCCGGCGAGCAGGCGCGGCTGCGGATTCTTCAGGCGATCGGCGCAATTCCCGTGGGCGAGGTCGCCGGTTATGGGGAAGTTGCCCGGCGCGCGGGCCTGCCGGGCCGTGCGCGACTGGTGGCACGCGTGCTCAGCGGCAACGACGACCCGCAGCTGCCCTGGCACCGCGTATTGCGCAGCGACGGCCGGATTGCCTTGCCCGAAGGCTCGGCAGGCTACCGCGAGCAATGCCAGCGCCTGCGCGACGAGGGCGTCCAGGTGGAACGTGGCCGTGTGCGCCGGGCCAGCGCCGCGCAGCGGCTGGATGCGGCCGTGTGGGGACCTTCATAAGCCTGCCGTTATCATCGGCAGCATTCCGAAGGAAGCCGCCATGCCTCAATTGCCGCCCGTCACCAAAGCATTACTGATCGCCAACATCGGCTTGTTCCTGCTGCAATGGGCGGTGGGCGACCTGGGCGCTGGCGTGTTGCCATCGGACAGCGTGTTGTCGTGGCTGATGTTGTGGCCGCTGTCCAACGGCTTCGATGCGTTTTCGCCGGGTGCCAGCTTCATGCCCTGGCAGCTGCTGACCTACGCATTCCTGCATGGCGGCTTCAACCATCTATTTTTCAACATGCTGGCGCTCTTCATGTTCGGCGCGCCGTTGGAACAGACCTGGGGCCAGAAGCGCTTTCTCACCTACTACCTCGTGTGCGTCGCCGGCGCCGGCCTGTGCCAGTTGCTGATGGCCTGGTTCACGCAAAGCGGTGCGCCGGTCGTCGGCGCATCGGGCGGCGTGTTCGGTTTGCTGCTGGCTTACGGAATGCTGTTCCCCAATCAGCGCGTGATGCTGCTGTTCCCGCCGATTCCAATGAAGGCGCGGACCTTCGTGATCGTGTTCGGCGCGATCGAGTTACTGCTCGGGGCGACCGGTTGGCAGCCTGGCGTGGCCCACTTCGCGCATCTGGGCGGCATGCTGTTCGGCTGGCTGATGATCCGCTACTGGCGCGGCCAGTCGCCATTCGGCGGCAGCGGCGGAAGGAAGGGCGGCGGGAAGCGCAAGCCGCCGTTGCGCGTGGTGCGTTGAGATCCACGCTGCTCCGTAGGAGCGACCCTGGCCGCGATGGGGTTTTACCGGCAAGGCTTCATCTCGGCCGGGCCGCCCCTACGAAGAGCGCGTTGAGGTAAGCAACGGATGGGCGAAATGCCAGGCACAAAAAAAGAGCGCGGAGTCCGCGCTCTTTTTTATTGCCTGCCACTGCGTGCTGATTGCCAGCGACTTGCTGGCGCCTGACTCAGCGCCAGATCTTCAACTGCTCGGCATCCACGCGCTGCATCGGCTGGCCGGCCTTGCAGCTGAACGCTGCACCGAACTCGGGCAGGTTCGAGAGCGGGCCATTGGTGCGCCACTGGCCCGGTGCGCGGATGTCGGCGCTTGCGCGCTGCACCGCCTCGTTGGGCGACAACTGCTGTGCCCACAGCCCGGCCCAGGCGGTGAAGAAGGCCTGCTTGTCGGCCTCGGTGGCTGCCGGCTGCGCCTTGCTGAACGCCTGCCAGGCCAATTCGACGCCGGCCAGATCGGCCAGGTTCTCTTCGGCGGTCTGCGCACCATTGACCTTGGCGTTGGGCACGCCCGGGTACGGGTAGGCGGAGAACTGCGCGGCGACCTTGTTGGTCAGCATGGTCCAGCTCGCCTTTTCGGCCGGCGTCCACCAGCTGCGCAATTCGCCCTTGGCATCGACCAGCGAGCCCTTGGCATCGATCGCACGGGTGATCTCGTGTGCGACCAGCGCACCGTAGGCACCGTACTGCGCGGCCTGGGTGCCGCCGGTGGTCAACACCGGCGCCTGCAACACGGCGGCAGTGACGATCAGGCGGTTCTGCGCAATGTCGTAGGCCACCGCCGGCTGTTGCGGCAGCACGTCCCAGCGACGGTCGGCGTTGCCCTTGCCGATGCGCTTCATCTCTTCGCGGTGGCGCCAGGTCGAGGCGATCAGCATATTGCCGCCGAAACTGCCGCGCCCCATCGGCTGCACGGTGTAATCCAGGTCGCGTCGCGGCGCGCCGACTTCGATCTTCATCGCGGCCAGCTTGGCCTTGGCTTCGGCCACCACCTCGCCTTTGCCCCAACCGGTGCGCTCCAGTGCGGCCAGCTGTGCATCGCGCACCTGGTCTGCGATGGCTTCGGCCTGGCGACGGGTGTCGCTGCTCAGATAACGCGCCACGTACTCGCGGCCGAGCATCGGGCCGGCGGCCACGTTGATCGCGTCCAGCACCTGCTGCCAACGCTGCGGCAGCACCGCATCGCCACGCAGCAGACGGCCACGGAACTGGTATTCGGCATCGTGGAAGCTCTTGGACAGGTACGGCGCCATCGCATCGCCCACGCGCCAGCGCAGGTAGGCCTTCCATTGGTCCGGCTTGATGCTGACGATCATGCTGTCGAGTTGCTTGAACATGGCCGGGTCGGCCATCGACACCAGGTCGTCCTTGACGCCCTGCGCCTCCAGAAAGTCGGCCAGGCGCAGGTTCTTGTACTGCTTGCCCAGTTCCTTGGTGGCGATCGGTGCGTAGTTGTTGAACGGGTTGTTGATGCCCTGCACCGACTGCGCGCTACGCGCCAGCGCGGTTTCGATCTGCAGCACGGAGGCGGCGTCGGCGTCGAGCTTGTCGGCAGCGGTGCCGGTCAGCGCCAGGATCTGCTTGACGTACGCGCGGTAGCGGCCCATCAGCGCCTGGGTGTCGGCGTCGGTGCGGGTGTAGAAGGCCGGGTCGGGCAGGCCCATGCCGCCCTGCATGAAGTAGCCGATATGGCGATCGAGCGCCTTCAGGTCCACGTCCGGGCCGAAATTGAAGCCGACCGGAATACCGACCTGATGCAACGCGGCGATGGAAGCGGGCACATCCTTGGCCTTCTTGATCGCGTCGATGCGCGAGAGCAGGGGGGCGATCGGATTGGAGCCGTCCTTCTCCACAGCCGCTTCGTCCAGGCCGCTGGCCCAGAAATCGCCGAGCAGCTTCTGCACGTTGCCCTGCGGGGACTTCATCGATGCATCGAGCAACTCGCGCTGCTGCTGCAGGGCGCGCTCGGACAATTGACCCAGCGCGGTGACGGCGCCGGCCTGCGGCACGGGGGTGGCCTTGAGCCAGCTGGCGTTGGCGTAGTCGTAGAAATTGGTGCAGGCCGCCGAGACGGCCGGAGCCTTGGGCGCTGCGGCCTTCTTCTTGCGAGCGGCGTCGGCGTCGGGGGCGGACAGCAGCGAGATCAGGCTGAAGCCAAGAGCGAGGGCAAGCGGACGAATGGTGGGCATCGAGAAGAAGGGTGGCCAGATTGAAGTCGGCGGAGTTTAGCAAGGCTGCGTGCCGCGCAGGCAGGCGCGCGCGCCGGTTCGTGTTCGGTGCCGGCCGCTTGCATGAATGCGACAGGCCCGCGCGTGCGAGCCTGTACCGGGTGCCACCGTGTTGGAAGCGCTTGCAGCCGTCGCCTGTGCAGGCTTACCAGATCACCACACGGTCTTTTTCTGACCGCACCATCGCATCGCCGGCCTTGCAGGAAAATGCCTTGGCGAAGGAGGGCATGTTCGAGGGCGGGGCAATGGCGCGCAGGTTGTCGGGCGCATGGGGGTCGCTTGCCAGGTAGACCAGCTGCTGCTGTTCGCGCGTCTGCCCACGCCAGCTGCGTGCATAGTTCAGGAAGAAGCGTTGATCCGGGCTGTAGCCGTCGATCGCGACGGCGCGTTCCGGATGCGCGCGCAGATCTGCCTGCAACGCATCGTAGGCGACGTTGGTACCGCCCAGGTCGGCGATGTTTTCGCCCAGGCTGAGCCTGCCATTGACGTGCACCGTGGGGTGGTCGGGCAGCGGCACGTAGGCATCGAACTGTTTGACCAGTCGCTCGGCACGTTGCTCGAAGGCCTTGCGATCCTGCGGTGTCCACCAGTCGACATTGTTGCCGGCGCCGTCGAACTGCCGACCCTCATCGTCGAAGCCGTGGGTGGCTTCGTGCCCGATCACCGCGCCGATGCCGCCGTAGTTCAAGGCGTCGTCCGCACTGGCGTCGAAGAACGGCGGCTGCAGAATTCCAGCCGGGAAATTGATGGAATTGGTGCTGGGGTCGTAATACGCATTGACCGTCTGCGGGGTCATCTGCCAGCGCATCCGGTCGGTGGGCTTACCGATCTGGGCGATGTCGTAGTGATAATTGAATTTCGCTGCTGCCTGCAGGTTGCGGTAATACGCGCCAGGCACGATTTCCAGCCCCGACCAGTCGCGCCAGGTGTCGGGATAGCCGATTTTGGGCAGGAATGTTTGCCACTTGGCGATGGCCTTGGCCTTGGTTTCCGGGCTCATCCAGTCGACGTTCTCGATGCGCGCCTTGAGCGCAACACGCACGTTGTCCACCAAGTCGCTGGCACGCTGTTTGGCGTCCGGCGTGAACACCTTGGCGACGTAGAGCTGCCCCAGCCCTTCGCCCATTGCGCCATTGACCGTGCGTAATACGCGCTTCCAACGCGGCTGCTGTTCGGGTTGCCCGGACAGCGTTTTGCCATAGAACGCGAAGTTGTTGTCGACGAAGGCCTTGCTGAGCTGCTTGGAGGCGTCGTCGATGGTGTGGAAGCGCAGATAGGCCTGCCATTGGGCGATCGGCGCGTTCGCCAGCTGACGATCGAATTCGGCGAAGAACCGCGGCTGCGATAGGGAAAAGCCGGCACCGCTGTCGATGCCTTGCACGGCGAAGAAATTGCTCCATGCAAAGTGCGGCGTGAGTTTGTCGGCCTCGGCCGTGCTGACGAAGTGATACTGGTTCCTGGGGTCACGCGCCTCGGTGCGTGTGAGCGAGGCCGCGGCCAGCCGTGTTTCGAGCGCCAGGACCTCGCTCGCCTGTGCCTTGGCGGCGTCTGCGGTGCTGCCGGTGAGCTCGAAGGATTTGGCGATGTAAGCCAGATATGCCTCGCGAATGGGCGCGTATTCGGGAGAGACGTAGTACTCCTTGGTCGGCAGGCCCAGTCCACCTTCCTGCGCGAACCCGATCTGCCTGTCGGCATGTTTGAAGTCCGCACGTGCGCCGAAATCGAACACCTGCGCATCGCCTTCGGCAAAACGATGCGTGATGTAATCGGCAACCTCCTTGCCTGAGGTCAGCGCGGCGATGGCGTCGAGCTGTGGCTTGATCGGCCGGTCGCCGGCCGCTTCGATGGCCGCTTCATCCATGCCCGAGGCATACAGCATGCCGATCTTGTGGGCGACAGGATTGGTTTGGGTGTCCGCCTGCCTTGCGGCGTCTTCGGCAATCTGGCGTTGGGTGGTCAGGCTGTTCTCCACGAGCACGTCGGAGACCCCCCAACTGGTGCGGTCGGCCGGGATGGGATTGGCTTTTTTCCAACGGCCATTGACGAAATCGTCCAGGTTCTGGCACGCGTTGGTAGCTGCATCCAGTTCGCCGATGTCGAAAGCAGGTTTCGCGTCCGCTGTCGCTGCAGGTGCCGAGGTCGCGGTTTTTTCCGGCCTGCTGCTGGTTTGCGCTTCGCGTTGGCAGCCTGCCAGGGCGACCAGCAGGGCAAGGGCAAGCGTGGAGGTCTTGGTGTGTGACATGGGCGCCAGTGGCTGGGATAAACGCCGAGCATAAGCGGACCCATCACCAGGGGGCGCGTGCGTTGAGTTTTGTTGAGGCTTGCATGCAGGCGCGATTGCAGATCGCACCGCATTGCAGCTGGTGCTTGCGGGTCTTGCGTAGCCTGCGCTTGTGGCCAGCGCAGCGACGGCGTCGCAGCGGGATGCGCGTTCTACCCGTTGGTCGGCATCGGTCTGGCAGCGCGTGCGTGCAGGAAAGATCATCCACTGCAGGAGCATGGCCTGCCTCGGTTATTGGTGCCGGCTGGCGGATTTGGAGAAAGACACTGCGGCAAATACGGGGTGCACAACGAAAACGGGCGGCCATCTTTCGATGGCCGCCCGTGGTTTTACCGCGCTTGCGCAATTACCAGATCACGACCTGCTTGTCGCCCTGACGCACCATCGCATCGCCCGCCTTGCACGAGAACGCGGCGGCGAAGGCCGGCATGTTCGACGGTGCGCCGATGGCGCGGAAGTTCGCCGGTGCATGCGGGTCGGTCTTCAGGCGTACGGCCAGTTCTTCCGGGGTGAAGTTGCGACGCCACACCGTGGCCCAGTTGAGGAAGAAGCGCTGGTCGCGGGTGATGCCGTCGGTCTTGGGGTCGTCCTTGCCGGCAGTGGCGGCCTTCATGGCGTCGTAGGCGGTGTTCAGGCCACCCAGGTCGGCGATGTTTTCGCCCAGGGTCAGGTCGCCCTTGACCTTGTCGCCGGCCGGCGTGCGGTAGCCGTCGAACTGCGCCACCAGCTTGCCGGTGCGTGCCTTGAACGCGTCCAGGTCCTTCTGCGTCCACCAACCCGGATCGGGGATGAAGTTGCCATCGGCGCCGAAGCGGCTGCCCTGGTCGTCGTAACCGTGGGTCATCTCATGGCCGATCACTGCACCGATGCCGCCGTAGTTCATTTCCTCCGGCGCATTCGGGTCGAAGAACGGCGGCTGCAGGATGGCGGCCGGGAACACGATCTCGTTTTGCAGCGGGTTGTAGTAGGCGTTGACCGTCTGCGGGCTCATGCTCCATTCGGTCTTGTCCACCGGCTTGCCGATCTTGGACAGGTTCCACTTGTAGTTGAATTCCTGCGCGGCCATCACGTTGCCCAGGTAGCTGTCGCGGCCGGTGCTCAGGCCGTTCCACTCACGCCACTTTTCCGGGTAGCCGATCTTGGGCGTGAAGCTTTCCCACTTGGCGATGGCCTTGGTCTTGGTCTCCGGGCTCATCCAGTCCAGCTTTTCGATGCGGGCCTTGAGCGCGGTACGCAGATTGGTCACCAGGGTTTCCATCTTGGCCTTGGAATCGGCCGGGAAGGCAACCTTGACGTACAGCTGGCCCAGCGCTTCGCCGGCCTGGCCGTTGATGGTGGCCAGCACGCGCTTCCAACGCGGCTTGATTTCCTTCTGGCCGCGCATGGTCTTGTTGTAGAACGCGAAGTTCTCATCGACGAACGGCTGGCTCAGGAACGGCGAAGCGCCATCGACGGTGTGGAAGCGCAGGTACGCGCGCCAGATCGTCGGGTCGGTGTCGGCGATCATCTTGCTCACTTCCTGATGGAAGGCGGGGATCGCCAGCGAGAACATCTCCGGTGTGGCCACGCCCTGCGACTTGAAGAACTCGGTCCACGACCAGTTCGGGGTCAGCTTGTCGGCCTCGGCGGGGGAGATCGGGTTGTAGGCCAGCGAGGCGTCGCGCGACAGCTCGGTGCTGGTCTTGGACACCTTGGCCAGGCGGGTTTCGAACGCGACCACTTGCTTGGCCTGCGCGGCGGCATCGGCCGCGGCCACGCCCGACAGCTCCAGCACCTTGGCGATGTGCGCCTGGTAGGCCTCCAGCTTGGCCTTGTTGGCGGGGCTGGTGTAGTACTCCGGGTCCGGCAGGCCCAGGCCTCCCTGCATGGCATAGGCGATGTTCTGGCTGGACTTCTTGAAGTCCGCTTCGGCGCCGAAGCCGAAAAGGACGTTGTTGCCCTTGGCCGCGCTGCTGCGCAGGTAGTCCACCAGCTTGGCCTGGTCGCTGATCGCGTCGATGGCGGCCAGTTCCGGCTTCAGCGGCTCGATGCCCTGCGCGTTGATCTTGGCTTCGTCCATGCCGGTCGACCACAGGTCGCCGACGATCTTTTCCACACCGGTGGCCTTGCCGTCGGCTGCGGCCTGTTCCACCAACTGCCGCTGGATCGCATTGGAGCGCTCGTCGAGCATCTCGAACGCGCCCCAGCTGGTGCGGTCGCTCGGCACCGGGTTGGCGGCCAGGAACTTGGCATTGGCGTAGGCGTTCAGATCGGTACAGGCGTTGCTGTTGGGGTCTAGGTCGGCCGCGGTGAACTGGTTCACTGCCGGCAGCTTGCTCTGGTCCAGGGTCAGCGTCTTGGGCGCTGCCGGGGTAGTGGCCGCGGTGTCGCCCGCAGGGGCGGCAGGTGCGGTGTCTTCGGACTTCTTGCAACCGCTCAGGGCGGTTGCCACGGCCAGGGTCAGCGTCAATAAATGAGGTGTACGAATCACAAAGGACTCCGGAAGCATCGATGGGAAGCCCCGTCGCCGGGGCCGTGGCCGGCACTCTACGCCTCGCCAGCCGGATGGCATGGTGTCGAAGGTCATGGGTGCGGGGCGTAGAGGGCCGGGCGAGGCACCAGCTTTTGGGGCGCGGGGGTACCGAACATCCAGTGAGCCGGCCCGCCATGGCCAGTAGGCAACGGCGGTACTGTCGATGTCACACAACCTGCAGCTGTCGGCTGGAGGTGTCGGCGTGGTCACCCCCGAATCACCCAGCGGGGCACTTGCTGGCAACCACTAGCGGCACTGTGCAGCGACCGTTCTTCGCCTACCACCCGCGCGCGCCGCCGTAGTGCTGCATTGTTAGCGGCGGGCAGGCGCTCATACGCTGCCGCTGCCACATGGTGGGCGCGGATGAGCGGTGCTATATACCAGTGCATGCCCGTCGCCTCTGAACCCCTGGATGCACTGATCATCGGCGCCGGCCACAACGGGCTGGTGTGCGCTGCCTATCTGGCCAAGGCTGGCAAACGGGTGCTGGTGTTGGAAGCGCGCAACGTGGTTGGCGGTGCGGCGGTGACCGAGGAGTTTCATCCTGGGTTCCGCAATTCGGTGGCGGCGTACACGGTGTCGTTGCTGCAACCCAAGGTCATCGCCGATCTCGCACTGGAACGCCATGGCCTGCACGTGGTGCCGCGACGTCTCAACAATTTTCTGCCGTTGCCGAACGGTGACTATCTGCTTGCCGGGGCAGGGCGCACGGCGCAGGAAGTTGCCAGGTTTTCAGCGCGGGATGCGGCCGCATTGCCCGCCTACGAAGCGCGGTTGGAGCAGTTGGCCGACGTATTGCGTGCGCTGGCCTTGCAGCCACCGCCTGATGTCACCGATGGCGGCTGGTTGCAGGTATTGCCGCAGCTATGGCGGGCAGGCAAGCTCGGGCTGCAGTTGCAGGGCCTGCCGCTGACATTGCGCCAGGAGCTGTTGGACCTGTTTACGATTTCAGCGGCCGAATATCTGGATCGCTGGTTCGAAAGCGCGCCGATCAAGGCCTTGTTCGGCTTCGATGGCATTGTCGGCAATTACGCCAGTCCCCACACGCCGGGTACCGCATACGTGTTGTTGCACCACGTGTTCGGGCAGAGCAACGGGGTCAAGGGGGCATGGGGCCACGCCATCGGTGGCATGGGCGCGATCACTCAGGCCATGGCCGCCAGCGCGCGCGAACACGGCGTGCAAATCCGTACCGGCTGCGTGGTGGAGCGCGTGTTGGTGGAGCAGGGGCGTGCAGTCGGTGTCGTCACGACCGGCGGTGAGACGATCCACGCCCGCGCGATCGTGGCCAACGTCAACCCGAAACTGCTGTATCAGCGCCTGATGCGGCCAGGCGACGTGCCTGCGACAACGCGCGAACGTATTGCCCATTACCGCTGCGGGTCGGGCACCTTCCGCATGAATGTCGCACTCTCGCGCCTGCCGGACTTCACCGCGTTGCCCGGCGACGGCGATCACCTGACCGCCGGCATCATCATGGCACCGAGCCTGGACTACATGGACCGCGCCTGGCATGACGCGCGCGCGTTGGGATGGTCGCGTGAGCCCGTGGTCGAACTGCTCATTCCCAGCACCCTGGACGACACCCTTGCGCCGCCTGGTCAGCATGTCGCCAGCCTGTTCTGCCAGCACGTGGCACCGCAACTGCCCGATGGCGGGCAGTGGGACGATTATCGCGACGAGGTGGCCGATCTGATGATCGCCACGGTCGAGCGCTACGCGCCCGGATTCGCGGCCTCGGTATTGGGCCGGCAGATCCTCAGCCCGCTCGATCTGGAACGCATCTTCGGCCTGGTTGGCGGCGACATCTTTCACGGCGCCCTCAGCCTCAACCAACTTTTCAGCGCGCGCCCGCTGCTGGGGCAGGGTGCCTATCGCGGCGCGGTGCCGGGGTTGTATCTGTGTGGATCCGGGACCCATCCGGGCGGCGGTGTGACGGGTGCGCCCGGACATAATGCGGCGCGGGTGATTTTGGATGGTTGATTTTTTTGCAGCCATGTATTGAATCGAATTCGCCGCCAGTGAGGATCTGGTTTGAAGTAAGCACTCCTCTGAGAAATTAAATAATTTTACTGAATTGTCTTGTAAAAATGTGATCTTTATTCGAAATCTACATTGGGGAGTGATAATAATGGCATGCGCTCACAGTAATTGCGCAAGTTTCATTCAAAAGGAGATGTCAGACGAAGATTAACTTTGTTGCGTTGTTGATTGTCCTCGCATGTGCTGGCGCAGACGTCCAGGCTGCCCGTAAGAGCTCAATAGATTACGTCTATTTTAGTACCGAGGGCGTTCCCGTCGGTCAGTGGGCGTATTTTTGCAATAATGCCCAACGGGAAGGAGGGGGTGCTTCTGCGCCATATCTTTTGACGATTAAAGGCGGCTGCAGTAGTGAAGTCATTTGTCCACCGGGTGGAGGGTCTTGCAATATTAAAAACGATACATCGGTAATTTATTCGCTGACAAGCAGTGCGCCGTTCACAGAAGAGGAGGCGTGTGATTTGATCCGGCGCTTTCCGTGTGAAACAACTGAGCCTGAACTTCTATGGGATTTTGGATGAACACCTGTTAGGCGTTAGATAAATAAACCTCAGGGCCAGCTGTGGAGTTCTTCTGCTCCAGCCCGCTGCCGGGATGGGGGGGCGTCTAGCGCGTCGCGATTCCCGGCTTGTATCTGTGCAGGTCTGGAACACACACAGGAGGAGGCTTGGTCAGCGTGCGCCTTGACATAATGTTGCGCGGTTTATTTTGGTGATTGATCAACACGCGGGGTGATTGCGATGACTCTTCGGTAATGGATAAAAAAGCCCTGGAAACCAGGGCCTTTTCAAGTGGTTTATGCTCCGGAAGCGCCACCACGGCGATCCTGTTTCTGCGATCAGAAATCGTAGGCTGCAGTCAGACGCACAAATCGCGGTGTGTTGTAGTTGTAGGGTTCGGTACCGATACCATAGGTGTTGCGAACGGTGAAGGGCGCGGTGTTGTAGCGGCTTTCAACACGATTTACCGAGCGGTCGTTCAAGACGTTGAAGACCTGAAGTCCCAGCGCCAACTTATGGTCGGCGAAGGAAGGCCGGTAGGTAATGCCAAGATCCAGATTCTTGATCCAGGGGGTACGTCCAGCGTCGCCCGGAGGTGAAGCCTGGCCACCGCAGTAGTGGTACGCAGAGCCATATCCGATCGGGTTGCCTTCATTCGACCCGAAGTAGCCCAGGCAGGAGATCGGTGTGCCCGACATCACACGTACAGTCGCCGATGCCATCCACTCCGGCGCGATTTGATACGCACCGAATGCCTTGAACTGATGCCTGCGATCATTTGCCAGACTACCGCCTGCGTAATACATCAACTCAGCCGCATCCCAGTCCTGCGTCTTGGAGACATCGGATTGACCGATGTCAGACTTGACCTGACCTTCGGTATTCCCGTAACTATGCGACCAGGTGTAGTCGACACGGCCATACCACTTTTCGTCGAACGGATGTTCCAGAAACAGGTCCACGGCAACGTAATTGCGACGCGCTTTGTCAGTGAAACCCCAATCGGACTGGCTCATGCGCAATTGCGTATAGCCTGAGCCGTCGACGTTGGCAAGATTGTATGTATTGGTCTGGCCAGGGTTGAACATGACACACCCCGGGATGCTCACGCTGCTGACATCTCCACCGGTTGCAGCCAATTTCGCGGACATCTTGCCAGGATCGCAGACATCATCAATCGCACTCTGCAGTTTGCGATAGGTCACCTTGGCGCCCGAGTTCCAGCTCTCGCCGAGAGTTTTCTCGAAGCCAAGAATGATCTCGTCCTGATACTGCGACTTCAGATCACTAGGCGCGAACGCATTGGGATCCGGCGCCTGGCCGTATTCGCCATTGCTCGAGACCGGGCCAGGACCAATCGCTCCAAGACCGGTTGGCTCGCCATTGGCGTCGATACCGGTGTACGTGAAGTATTCGTCGGTATAGGTTGAGGCCGATGCTCCACGAATGGCGACGCTATTGGGTAACGCCAGGTAGTAGCGCCCAAGGTTGGCGAATATCTTCAGTGACGAATCGCCGAACACATCCCAGCTTGCACCAAGGCGCGGTGCCCACTGATCACCGCTGTCGACATAGGCAACGTGGTCGCTGTTGTAGTTGGTGAACTTATCGTTGCGAATGCCCAGTGTCAGCAACCACTTGTCGCTGACCTGCCAACGGTCCTCCAAATAATAGGCTTTCTGCTCGACCGCCATGCTTGTGGTTGTCGTAAAGATCCGACGTTGCGCGTAGTAGCCCTGTCCGCCGGGCGCACCGACGCCAAGTTCGGGGTTAATGCCTTCAGTAGGATTGTCCTGGCGGCCGTAGATCCACTGGTAGCCAGGCCCCGTCGTGCGAACGCCTTCGTTGTAGGCATTGAAGTACATATTGTCCACGCCAGCGGTTAAATCGTGATCGCCGAGGCGATATTCCAACTCCAGACGAAGACTCCGTGACTTGCTGATCGGATCATCAGCCTTGGCTCGATTGGTCGCCTGGCCGTTGCGAATCGGCGTGTTACCCACAATTGCCGGATCTTGCTCGGTGACGCCGTCGAGAAATGGAAGGTCCGAAATATTCGGGTTGAACTGGCGGTTGTGCTGGGTGCTGCGGCCCCAGGTGGCATTCAGGGTCAGATCATCGGTCAGATAACCAGTGTATTTGAAAATGTCGTATTTATCAGTGATCTTGAACGTATCCGGGAAGGTCCCCGTCGCGCCCCCAGTGCTCAGATCGTCGTAATTGAATGCGGTGTAGTAGCCGCCGCGCCGGTCAGTGTTTTGGATGCGCGTATATTCCAAAATATTTGAATCGTTGATGTTCCAGTCCAGCTTTCCATAAAACTTGGGCGAGCTGTACCCGTAGTTGTTCTGTCCCTGAATAGAGTTTGTGCGTGCGTTGGTGGTGACGCCGTCGGTCTTGTCGGTTTCTCCAGCGACAAAAATAAAGAGTTTGTCTTCGATTAGCGGGCCGCCCGCATACGCGCTGTAGACAGTCCGGGTTTGATTGTTGTCTTTGCCACTGCGGTAGAGCGTGCCAGGCTGCGTACGGTTGGTGTAGCCATAACCTGCGGGCAATGTGTTACTCGGGAACCAGACATCGCCAGTCGAGCTCGCCAGGGAATCGGGTTCCCAGACTGCCTGTGCACCAAAATGCCATTCATTGGTGCCGCGCTTGCCAAGCTGATTGATGACACCGCCGGTGGAGCGTCCGTATTTCGCACTATAGCCGCCCGTATAGGTTTCCTGCTGGTCGATAGCGCCGTAAGGCAGGCTGACGCCACCCAGATTGCTCAGTGGATTGCTGACGTTGAAACCATTGATGTAATAAGCATTTTCGGTGACGCCGGAACCGCCGAAAGAGACCACCGAGCGCGAACCGTTATTGAATGCGCCGCTACCAGCCACCGCACCCGGCGCCAGCAACGCAATCGCTTCGGCGCTACGCCCGAGCGGCAAGGTGGCCAGCTGCTCGGAGGTAATGACCGAGCGCGAGCTGGTCGAGCTGACATCGATCTTCGGTGCGTTGGCGGCGGTAACGGTGATCGCACCGAGCGTGGTTGCATCGGCGTTGCTGCCCGATGCGGCCGCGCCGGCGAAGGAGACTTCAGTGCCTGAGCCAACGCGCAACTGCACGTTCTTGCGGGTGTCGACGACCTGGTCGCCGCGCTTCAGGGTGACGGTGTAGGCACCCACCGGCAGCGAGCCGAGGTTGTAGCGGCCATTGGCATCCACCGTAATGGTGCGGCTGAGCCCGGTGTCGCTCTGCACGACGATCGTGCTGCCGGCTTCAGACGGGGCGCTGCCGTAAATGCTGCCCGTGGTGCTTTGCGCGTAGACCGCGCCGTTGGTTAGGCAAGCACCGAGCACGACGGCGAGAGCGGTGCGTTTGAGGACTTGGCGACGAAACTGATTGCTCATTCCTGACCTTTCAACTGGAGTTCGGATAGGGCGGTCATCGGGGAGTCAGATGGCCTTAACCCGAACGTAATGAATGCCTGCTACCGAGTGCAAGCATCTGACATGATTTGTTAATGAAATAACCCAAATCCGCATCGAAAATGAGGAATTCGGCACAAAGTGGCGTTATGTTGCACACCTGGGCAAACGACCTGGAGCGGCGCTCGTGAGTTAATGGTTACGTTCGATACAGATTGCCTGATGTAATCGGCGTGTTCGAAGGTTGTTGGGTGGTCTGCGCAGCGAGTAATGATCCATCGCGTTGCCAAACCACAAAAAAAAAGCCCCGACAAGCGGGGCTCTTTCTACACGCGTGAGGCCATCAGAATCGCACTGTCGTGCCCAGGTAGAAGAACCGGCCCACGTTGTCATACAGCGCAGAGGTGAAATCCGAGCCGAAGTAGTTGCGCGGCGGATCCTTGTCGAAGGCGTTGTCGATGCCCAGGTATACGTCGATCTTCGAGCCGGGGAATTGATAGCCGAACTGGAAGTTGTGATAGACGTACGAGCCGTTCTTGATCGGGCTGGCCGAGCCAGGGTTGCTGTTATAGCTCTCCGGGGTCACCCGCAGATTGCCGTCCACATAGTTCATGTCCCACGATGCGCGCCACTCGTTCCAGTTGTACTTGGTCTGGAACTGCGCACGCCAGCGCGGGTCGGTCACGTAGGTCACGTACTCGTCGTATTCGGCCGGGAAGTCCTGGAATACCCATTCGCGCGACTGGATCAGGCGGGTGCCGACGAACCGCAGCACGGTATTGCCTCCGCCGATCTGGAAGCGGTAGTCCATTTCCAGATCCACGCCTACGCGACGCGAACGGGCAAGATTTTCGTTGAGCGCCTGCCACCCGATGATGCTGTGTTCGGGATAGATGCGCCCCTGCGGATCGGTGAAGCCACCCAATGGTGCGCGTTGCACGAAGCCGCAAAAACTGTTGCCGATACCGCCGGGGTTGTCCACGCAACGGGTGGCGTTGGTTTCGGCGGTCACCGTGCCGATGGCATCGCGCAGGTCGATGCGCCAATAGTCGATCGACATGCCGAATCCTTCGAAGAATTCCGGCTGCCACACCAAACCGTACGAGAGGCTACGCGCGCGCTCCGGCTTGAGCTCCGGATTGCCGCCGCTCACGCCGGGACGCGTGGAGGTAAAGGTGTCGATCCAGCCCACCGGAATCCCCAGCGCGCTGCAGTTGGCCTGACGCAACGCCACATCGCCGGCGGTGCCGGGACGGTTGATATTGGTGGGCAGGTAATTGCAGGGGTCGTTGATGGTGGCGAAGTTTTCGCTCTGCGAGTCGTACAGCTCGCCAATGCTGGGTGCGCGCACGGCCTGTGCCAGCGTGCCACGCAACCGCAGCGACGGGATAATGGTCCAGTCAAGACCGATATTCCAAGTCTTGGTCGAGCCGATACTGCTGTAGTCCGAATAGCGCCCTGCAACGTCCAGCGCCAAGCGATCCACGCCCGGCAGGCCGGCCAGCAACGGGATGGTGCTTTCGACGAACACTTCCTTGACGCTGTAGTCGCCGCCACTGTTCGGGATGGCGTTGAGGAAGGTCGCGCCCGACGCAGCCAACGGGTCGGTGACTTCCTCGCTCTGTTCCTTGCGGTATTCCACGCCGCCAGCGAAACCGATGTCGCCCGCCGGCAGCGACAGCATGTTGCTGTTGGCCACCGAGGCGCTGAATACGGTCTGCTGGATCTTGGCTTGCGAGCGCGCGGTGGTGTTGAACCATGCAGCCGCTTCCGGAGTGACCGCGCCGTTACCGAAGACACTGAAGGGCACGCAACCTTCGCGGGCCAGCGCCGAGTACACGCGGCCGGTGTTGGGGTTGACCGCAGTCGGATCCAGCGTGGTGCGGCAGACGATGTTGCCGCTGGCATCGCGTGCGGCGTCGATGCCAGCCTGCCAACGTTCATTGATGCGGTTGTTGAGGTTGAGGCGGTCCACCGTGGTCTTGCCGTAATTGGCAGACACATCGTAGGTCCAGTTGTCGGTCAGGTTGCCTTCGGCGCCGAGAACCGCGCGGTAGGTCTTGCGTTCGATGTTTTCGCCGCGGCGGCCGGCATCGACGTTGAAGCGGTTCATCAGGATCTGCGTGGCGCCGCGCGAATCCATCAGGGCGCCGAGCTCGGGGCTGACGTACGGGTTCTGGCGGCGCACGCGCAGCGAGCTGTCGAATGCCGGTTGGCCGAAGAATTCCGAATCGGTTTCGCTGTACTTGCCTTCGAAGAACACGCGATGGTTTTCGCTGATCTCGAAGTTGATCATGGTGTTGACGCTTTTGCGGTCGAAGCCCGGCTGCAGGTCGGCTACCGCATTGAGGTCGACGAAATCGCAGTCCACGCACGAGGTGTTGCTCACCACGGTGCCGTCGTAACGGTTGCGCCGGAAGCTGCCGTCGTCGTTGAACAGATAGCGGTTGCCGTAGCTTGCCGGGTTACGGAAATCGAACGTGCCCAGATTGAAGGTGCCGCCGTAGGAGGTCGAATGATTGCCACCGGGGCCGCTGAGCACGTTTTGCGGATTGCTTTCGCTCGGCGGACGGGTGGGGTCGAAACCGGGGTTGGGCACACTCACCAGATACTCGCGGCCGATGGCGCGGTTGCCGCGACCGAAACGATCTTGTTTGCTGTATTCGCCGGACACCGCGATGTTGCCGCGACCGCCTGCGAAATCGGTACCGGCAGAAAAGCTGGCAAATGAGCGGTTGTAGTTGCCTTCGTCGGCCAGGCCGGTCTGCGCGCGCGTTTCGAAACCGGTGAAGGATTTCTTGAGGATGAAGTTGACCACGCCGGCCACCGCGTCGGCGCCATACACCGCCGATGCGCCGCCGGTGATGACTTCCACGCGCTCGACCCATTCCACCGGAATGGTGTTGACGTCCACCGCAGTCGAGCCTGGGCTTGAGCCTACGTGGCGACGCCCGTTGACCAGCACCAGCGTGCGATCCACGCCCATGCCGCGCAGGTCGAGCAGGCCCAGGCCGGCGGTGCCGATGAAGCGGGTGGAATTGCCCAGCGTGTAGCTCGGTGCCAGTGCCGGCATACGCGCCATCAGGTCGCTGATGGTGGTCGCACCGGTGGCGCGGATTTCTTCGGCGCTGATGGCCGTCACGGGCGAGGGCGTGACAAAGCCGGTACGCGCAATGCGCGATCCGGTGACGGTGACCTTGTCCAGATCGGTCGTATCAGGCGCGACGCCATTTTCGGATTGGGCGGCAGCATTGCCCGCAGAGGCGGCTAGTACGCCGAAAAGTGCAGTGCTGAGGCGATGGCGACGGGTGCGTTGCGAGGTACGGCTCGACATGATTTCGCGGATTCCTTGCTGGGATTCGACTTGCACAGTTGGGTTCGCTGAGCGCCAGCTGAACCGATTTTCGACCGTAACAATTCTTTAATCTTGTGTCCATCTCTGCGAAATTTGCCAGTGAATGTCACGTGCGAGCTACACGTGCGTCTGTGTCGCGTTGGCAAACAGGGCGGCTGCGTCTGATCGAGCCGGTACACTCACGCCCTCTTCGATGCGGCGCAAGGCGATGCTTGAGTCGCTCGCGGTAGCACACGACAAACCGGGTAGGCGATGAACACGATGGCGAAAAGTGGTTTCTTGGCGACGCGCGCGGTTGCGCAGGCGGTTGGCGCATGACGGGCGAACGCAGAATCGCCGCGCACGCGGTGCAGGGCACGTTGGCGCCGCATTCGCGCATCCGCAATGTGATTGCGGTGGGGTCGGGCAAGGGCGGCGTGGGCAAGTCCACCACTGCGGTGAATCTGGCACTGGCGCTGCATCAGTTGGGCGCGCGCGTCGGCGTGCTGGATGCCGATATCTACGGCCCCAGCGTGCCGGCAATGCTGGGCCTGAGCGGGCGGCCGGACAGCCCGGACAATAAGTCGATCGAGCCGCTGCGTGCATTCGGGATCGAGGCGATGTCGATCGGCCTGTTGGTCGATCAGGACACCCCCATGATCTGGCGCGGGCCGATGGCGACGTCCGCGCTGACCCAGTTGTTCAACGACACCCTGTGGGACGACCTGGACTATCTGCTGATCGACCTGCCGCCGGGCACCGGCGACATCCAGTTGACACTGTCGCAGAAGATTCCGGTAGCCGGTGCGGTCATCGTCACCACGCCGCAGGACATCGCCACGCTGGACGCGCGCAAGGCCTTGAAGATGTTCGAAAAGGTCGAGGTGCCGGTGCTCGGCATCGTCGAGAACATGGCGGTGCATACCTGCGGCAACTGCGGCCACCGCGAGCATCTGTTCGGCGAAGGCGGCGGTGAGCGCATGGCGGCGCAGTACGGCGTGCCGTTGCTGGGGTCGTTGCCGCTGGAGATCGCAATCCGTGAGCAAGGCGATGCCGGCCAGCCGGTTGTGGTGGCCGCGCCAGAGTCGGTGGCAGCCAAGGCCTACCTAGCGGCGGCGACGCGGCTTGCCGAGGAACTGGGCAAGCGCCCACGCGCCAGCATCCCGATCTCTGCATCCCTGCTGTAGCGCATCGGGCCGGCGATGCCGGCCGCTGGTAGAATTCGCCGTCTTCGCGCGGGCCGCTCGGCCCGCCGCCTTCCGTCTTCAAGGAACACGCATGAGCATCAAGAGCGACCGCTGGATCAAGCGCATGGCCGAACAGCACGCGATGATCGAGCCGTTCGAACCCGGCCAGGTCAAGCACGATGCTGCCGGGCAGCGCATCGTCAGCTTCGGCACTTCCAGCTACGGGTACGACGTACGCTGCTCGCGCGAGTTCAAGGTCTTTACCAACATCAACTCGACGATCGTCGATCCGAAGCACTTCGATCCCGGCAGCTTTGTCGATATCGAATCGGATGTCTGCATCATTCCGCCGAACAGCTTCGCGCTGGCGCGTACGGTGGAATATTTCCGCATCCCGCGCGACACGCTGGTGGTATGCCTGGGCAAGAGCACCTACGCACGTTGCGGCATCATCGTCAACGTGACCCCGCTGGAGCCGGAGTGGGAAGGCCACGTGACCCTGGAATTCAGCAATACCACGCCGCTGCCGGCGCGCATCTATGCCAACGAAGGCGTGGCGCAGATGCTGTTTTTCCAGTCCGACGAAGTGTGCGAAACCTCGTACAAGGACCGCGGCGGCAAGTACCAGGGCCAGACCGGCGTGACCCTGCCGCGGACCTGATGGGTGGCGCGGCCGTGGCCTTCAGCAGGTCACAGCCGCCTTCTCGCGGTAGCGCAGCAATTGGCGCACACCGGCGGCGATCAGGAACACCGGCCACCAGGTCGCGATCAGGTTGCCCACATCCATATGCGCCAATCCCAGGTTGTCCAGCAGAAACAACGCGCCCAGGACGATCAGGAACAGGGCAGGAATCAGACGGTAGTTCATGGCGACATCCTCGGTTGGTGTGAGGCCATGCTGCGCTCGATGCGCCCGTCAATCAGGTGCCGGAAGTCAACAGTTGCGGATGACAGTCGTCATGTTGCATCGCCAGTGAGCGCCTCAAGTGCGGTGATGCCCGACTCCCGAATCCCCGCCCGACCTACTTCCCGCGCCCGAACAGCATGCCAATTCCGCACGCAACCAGTGCGGCCGGCCACCAGGTGGCGATCAAGCGACCGATACTGAGATTGGTCCAGCCCAGGTTATTGGCCAGGAACAGCAGGCCGACGAGGATCAGGATCAGCGCGGCGACGACATTGGATTTCATGCGGGAGACTGGTTGAAAGACAGGTGCCTATCGTAGCCGTTGCGCCCACGCCGCGACATGCTGCTGCAACGCCTCGGCCGCAAAGCGCTGCGCACTGCCGCTGCCCCAGACGGGCCCGGGCCAGGCGGCATCGCCGGGGTGGCGGCCGACCAGATGCACATGCAGCTGCCGCACGATGTTGCCCAGCGCGCCGATATTGAGCTTGCCCACCCCGGGTTCGGCGCGCAGCAACTGCGAGAGCTGGTTGATTTCGGCCAGCAACAAACGCTGCTGGCCGCCATCCAGATCGATCCATTCACTGACATCGGCCACCCGTGGCACCAGCACCAGCCACGGGAAGCGGGTGTCGTCCATCAGCCGCACCTGCGACAGCGGCCCGTCGGCCACGAACACACTATCGGCCGCCAGGCGCGGGTCGAGCTGGAAGTCGCCCGCAGGCCTGTCCGGTGCGGTGTCGCTCATCCCAGGTGCGCCGCGAAGAAGCCCAGGGTGCGCTCCAGTGCGCGCTCGGCACTGTCGGCGTCGTAGTGGGTGGGGTCGATGCTGCGGTTGAAGGCGTGCCCGGCCGGGTAAACGAAGGTTTCCATCTGCGGCAGCTTCTCGCGATGGGCCTGGATCGCCTCGGGCGGAATGCTGGCATCGCGCTCGCCGAAGTGGAACATCACCGGCGCCTTGGGGGTTTCGTCCAGCAGCTGGGTGTTGCGGCCGCCGTAGTAGCTGACCGACGGCAGCCCCAGGCGAATGGCCGACAGCAGCGCGACGGAGCCGCCCCAGCAGTAGCCCACCGTACCGACCTTGCCGGCGCGGGTGAGCAGGGTGGCGGCAGATTTCATCACCTCCACGGCGCGCTCCAGGCCGACCGCGTTGGCCAGCGCCAGGCCCCGCTGCAGGCTCTGCTGGTCGTATGGCAACTGCACGTCCTTTTCTTCCAGGTCGAAAAAGGCCGGTGCCAGCACTTCATAGCCGCGTGCGGCGTAGTCGTCGGCCACTGCGCGGATATGTTCGTTGACGCCGAAGATTTCTTGAATCACCACCAGGCCGCCGCGCGGGCTGGAAGCGGGTGTGGCGTGCCAGGCGGCAACCTGGCCGTCGGGGGTGTCGAGCGTGGTCCAGTGACCCATGGAAACTCCTGCTGCAGTCCGGGGAGGCGCGCATTATCGACCGGATCGGCGGGGGCGAAGGTGAGGGTTCCGCTAAGATGACCCCGCTTGCGCGGCATGCGGTTCAGAGCGTCGCCCCCGCGCCGCTATAATTGACCCGCTCAGGCCCCAGGCCGCTCCGCTTCCCAGGCTCCTGCTTCCATGTCCCAGCTGAACCCTAAAGTCGGCTTCGTCAGCCTTGGCTGCCCGAAGGCGCTCGTCGATTCCGAACGCATCCTCACCCAGCTGCGCGTGGAGGGCTACGACATCGTGCCCAGCTACGACGCTGCCGATGTGGTGGTGGTCAACACCTGCGGCTTCATCGATTCGGCGGTGACCGAATCGCTGGACGCGATCGGCGAAGCGATGAACGCCAACGGCAAGGTCATCGTCACCGGCTGCCTGGGCAAGCGCCCGGAGCAGATTCGTGAGGCGTATCCGCAGGTGCTGGCAGTATCCGGCCCGCAGGACTACCAGAGCGTCATGGAGGCAGTGCACGCCGCGTTGCCGCCGCGTCACGACCCGTTCGTGGATCTGGTGCCGGACTACGGCATCAAGCTGACCCCGCGCCATTACGCTTACTTGAAGATTTCCGAAGGCTGCAATCACCGGTGCAGCTTCTGCATCATTCCTTCGATGCGCGGCGATCTGGTCTCGCGTCCGGTCGATGAGGTGCTGCGCGAAGCCGAGCGGTTGGTGCGCGGTGGCGTCAAGGAATTGCTGGTGGTGTCGCAGGACACCTCGGCCTATGGCGTGGACCTGAAGTACGCCGAGCGTCCGTGGCGCGACCGCATGTACCAGACCCGCATGAAGGCGCTGTGCGAGGGGTTGTCGGAGCTGGGCGTGTGGACGCGCCTGCATTACGTGTACCCGTATCCGCACGTGGACGATGTGATTGGGCTGATGGCCGAAGGCAAGCTGCTGCCGTATCTGGACATCCCGTTCCAGCACGCCAGCCCGCGCATCCTCAAGTTGATGAAGCGCCCGGGCGCGGTGGAAAAAACCCTGGAGCGCGTGCAGCGCTGGAAGGCGATGTGCCCGGAGATCACCGTGCGCTCGACTTTCATCGTCGGTTTCCCCGGCGAAACCGATGCCGAATTCGAATCCTTGCTGGACTTCCTGGATCAGGCGCAGCTGGACCGCGTCGGTGCGTTTGCGTATTCGCCGGTCGATGGCGCCAGCGCCAACGCATTGCCGGATCAGGTGCCCGAAGAAGTGAAACACGAGCGCCTGGCGCGCTTCATGGCCAAGCAGGCGCAGATCTCTGCGTTGCGCCTGGAATCCAAGATCGGCAGCGTGCAGCAGTGCCTGGTGGATGTGATCGAAGACGACATCGCGGTGGCCCGCTCGCGTGCCGATGCGCCGGAAATCGATGGGCTGGTGCATATCCAGAACGGCGGCGAGCTCGGCTTGAAGGTGGGCGATCTGGTCGATGTGGAAATCACCGACAGCGACGAGCACGATCTGTTTGGCGATGCATTGCCGTCTGGCCCTGCGGTGCAGCAGCCAGGGCGGACATTGAACCTGCAGATCGTTTAGCCGCAGCAGGATGCCGGCTGGCCGATGGCGTCGGCGCTCCCGACTGTGCCGAACCGTCGGCGTACATGCCGCGGTGGGCACGCCAAGCCGTAGGAGCGTGCCTGAGCGCGACGAGGCTGGCGACGCGCAGCCGCCCCCGGCACGACGCGCTGCGCACCAACATCGCCTGTGGGCATGACATCGCCGCATGAGGGTGGTCGGGGCGCGAGCGTATCAGCAGGTCACGCGGCAGTCCTGGGGCACTGGGTGTTCGGTTCTCTGTGGCCTCGATCACCGCCGTTGCCGATACACGGCGCCAGAATCGCTTCGCGCGCTGTATATCCCTTACAGCGGCACGTACTGCACCGACACCACCACAAACGTGTGCTTGCCGGCCGGCAAGTGCGCGTCGAATTCGTCGTCCACGCGCTTTTTCAGCAGTGCGCGCGCCAGCGGCGAATCGATGCTGATCCAGCCGCGTCCGGCATCGGTTTCGTCCGGGCCGACGATGCGGTAGCGCAGTAACTCGCCGCTGTCGGCATCTTCCAGTTCCACCTGTGCGCCGAAGAACACCGCGTTCGCGTCGGTGGGTGCGGTGTCCACCACGCGCAGCGCTTCCAGCCGCTTGCTCAGATAGCGTACACGCCGATCGATTTCACCGAGCTGCTTCTTGCGATAGGTGTATTCCGCATTTTCAGAGCGGTCGCCTTCGGCGGCGGCCGCCGCAAGGGCACGGACCACTTCGGGCCGCCGCACGCGCCACAAGTCGTCCAGCTCGGCCTTGAGGCGGGCATGGCCTTCGGGCGTGATCAGCGCAGTGCTTTTCTCGGCAGGCGGGCGCCAGCGGCTCATGGGGCAGGCAGTTTCCAACGGCGGGGCCGCGATGCTAGCGCGCATGACGTGCTTGCGCATCTGCCGCCGCACAGCGAAGCTTTGCGCCATTCTTAAGACACGGATGTTGTCATGCTGATCATGCCGCTGCACAAACCCTGGTCGCGACAGAACATCCCCTGGGTGACGCTGCTGCTGGTGCTGATCAATGTGGCGGTCTACCTGGGCTACCAGCGCAAGGACGACAGCCTGGTCGAGAGCGCCGTGCACTACTACGTGCACTCCGGCTTGGGCGCGCTGGAGGCCGATGCGCATGCGCGCTACCTGCAGCAGACCGCCAACGCCAAGCTGCGCGCGGCACGCCAGGCAAAGCTGGACAGCGTGCCTAAACCGCAACGCATCGCGTATCTGGCGCACCTGACGATGCACGATGTCGCCTTCGAACACGCCCTGCGCAGCGGCACGTTGTTCAACGACGACGCGCGTCTGCGCGAGTGGCGCGCATTGCGTGCGCCTTACGACACGCGGCTGTCCAGGATATTTACGCTGCGCCATGTGCAGCGCAGTTCCGAATGGTCGCCAGCGCGCATGCTGACTGCCACGTTCCTGCACGGCAGCTTCGATCATTTGCTGGGCAACATGCTGTTCCTGCTTGCCTTGGGTACCTTGCTGGAAGGCGCCATCGGCAGTGGCTGGTTCCTGGTGCTGTATCTGCTCGGCGGATTCGGCGCCAGCCTGGCCAGCTTGTGGTGGCGCTGGGGCGAGCCCGGTGGCGGTCTGGGTGCCTCCGGTGCCATCGCCGCGCTGATGGGTGCGTTCTGCGTGGTCTGGGGCAGGCGCAGGGTGCGTTTTTTCTATTGGTTTTTCGTCGTCTTCAATTACGTGCGCGGCCCGGCGATCCTGCTGTTGCCGCTGTGGCTGGGCTGGGAGTTGTATAGCCTGGCATCCAGCGACGACGGCGCAGTCGCCTTCGAGGCGCATGCCGGCGGACTGGTGAGCGGTGCGTTGCTGGGCGCCTTGCTGGTGGTGCTGCGGCAAACTCGGCCAGAATTTATGCAGGAGGGCGACGCGGTTGCGGTGGACGATCGCTGGGAGCGTGCGCAGCGCCATCTGGGCCGGATGGAAAACGCCGAGGCCGAACATTTGCTGGCGGAGTTGGCGAGCGAGCAGCCGCACAATCTGGAGGTTGCGCTTGCGCGCTATCGCGCTGCGCGTCATGCAGGGCGCAGCCAGGACAGCCTGCGCCATGCCGAGACGCTGCTGGCCCTGCAGACCCATAGCGCCGAACAGACACGCATCCAGCTGGCAGTTGCCGCCGAACTCAGTAAGGCCAGGATTGCCTGCAGCCCGACGGCGCGCAGGGCGCTGATCGCTGCGTGCATGCGTAACGGCCTGTTGGCCGATGCCGAGCGTCTATTGAAGGAAAGCGAATTGAGTACGCCGCGCGATGAATTGGCCCAACAATGGTTCGTGCTTGCCTTGCGTCACGGTGAGCTGCAGGACGGTGCGCAGCGCACGCGCTTGCTGCGCCAGCTGCTGGATCAGTTTCCAGAGCAGGGACAGGCCAACAAAGCGCGCTTTTTGCTCGAAAACGGTTGAGCGGTTTCTGCCCAACGCATGCTCTTTGACCGCGCGGCGCCGGGCGGGCAAGGGCCGGTCGCGCTGGCTGGCATGCATGGGTCGGAGCTTGATGGGAATCTGTCTACCTGGAACCTGCAGAACGGTTCCTCAGCCGATCACGCCGGCTGAATCGTCACCGCTTTCAGTGCCGCGTCCAGCTTCGCGCGCAGTGCTTCGTCGTCGCAGCGATCCTTTGCGTTCTGCAATACGGCGCGCGCCTGATCATCGCGCCCGAAGCGCTCGGCCAGCAGCACGCCGGCGTCCAGCGACCAGGCAGGCAGCATCGGGTCGCGCGGCCACGCAGCAATGGCGGCCAGCAGGCCATCGGTGACCAGTTGGAACTGCCCGGCCATCCTTGCGCGCTCGGCCAGCAGGTTGGCCTGCTCGGGCGTCAGCGGCGTAAACGTGGGGTCGATGTCCAGCGCTTCGCGCTGCAGCGCGAGTGCACGCCGTTCCTGCTTTTCCTGCAACAGGCGATTGATGTATTGGCGAGTGTGTTCGCGCAGCTCGTCGTTGCGATGGTGTTGGCGCAACAGGCGCTGATACAGCTCGTGCACCGCCAGGCTCACCGCGCGCGAGCGCACCGCACCGCGCAGGGCCTGAAAGGCTTCGTCGGAATGCCCGTCGCGCACGTACTGTTCCGCTTCGTCGAGCAGGCGCTGGTCCGGGTCGCTGCGTTCGTGCGCATCCGCGCCACTGGGCACATAGCCCAGCTCCTCGTGGTACTGGTACACCAGATACCCGAGCAGGTGAAAGCTGGCGAACAGCGTCCAGATCGAGGTCACCATGACCGTCGCTTCGCGCACGAGCGGCGGTAGGTATTTGGTAGCGAAGAAGACCGCTGCCGTGCCGCTGCCCTGGATCACGTAGAGCAGGCCGTAGGCGGCCAGATACGGCCAGCCGATCCGTAGCGCCATGTCGATGGAGACGGCGGGGTTGAGCGCGCGGCGCAGGCTGCCGTCGATGGCCAGCGAGATCAGCATGCCAGGCAGCAGCAGCATGGTGCCCAGATAGGCGATGGTCAGGCCGAACGGGCCGGCGATCACGGCTCCTACGCCGATCACGATGCCCAGCGCGACGGCCAGCAGGATCAGGCGCAGTACCGCGCTGTCGAAGCTGTTATAGCCCAGGCGTGGCGCATCGGTCTGGCCATCGGCGGTGTGGCGCAGAATGTCGAAGGCATAGGTATAGGTCGCCATGCCCAGCACACCGGCAATCACCAGTTTCAGGATGCCCGGCAGCACCAGCAAGGCGCTGCACAGCGTCAATGCGATCAGCGCATACAGCGCCGAGCCACGCAGCGGGTAGGTGGCGATGGCGGGAATGCGGGTCCAGAACGGTGCAGGCGCAGCCAGCGCGGCCACCTTGCGTGCGCGAAAACGGTCTTCCATGACGCTCCCCAGGCGTGTGATGTGAAGGGATTGTGCGGGGCCGTGCGCCGCCACGCAATTGGGGGAGGGCAAGCCGGCGAACCCGGATCGCCAGCGACCGGCGACGTGTTGCGGGCATGGTCTGGAGACTGCTGGCCAGGCCGTGCGTCAGTGCCGGCCCTACATCGAAGCATGCTGTGTCAGACATCACCCTAAGCGCATCGGCAGACCGCCGACGCGGTGCGTGCGTGACTGCCTGAGGTGCCAGCTGAGCGACAGGTAAAATGGTGGCCCGCCGCACTCTCGCGGCCCTACGAGCGACCGTGCGCGCCGCAACCGTGGCACTGCTCGCTTGCACCACAAGGAGTGTCGCTTGATTCCCTCTGCCACCGGCAACCCGCAGGTCCGCATCCGCAGCATCGATGTGCTCTCGGACAATTGGTATGTGCTGCGCAAGGTCACGTTCGATTTCCAGCGCAAGGACGGCCGCTGGCAGACCTTGTCGCGCGAGGCCTACGATCGTGGCAATGGCGCCACCATTCTGCTGTACAGCCGCGCCAAGCAGACGGTGATGCTCACCCGCCAGTTCCGCCTGCCGACGCTGCTCAATGGCAACCCGGATGGCATGTTGATCGAAGCCTGTGCCGGCCTGCTCGACCAGGACGATGCGCTGACCTGCATCCGCAAGGAAACCGAAGAGGAAACCGGCTACCGGATCGACAACGTGCGCAAGGTATTCGAGGCCTTCATGAGCCCTGGCTCGGTCACCGAGCGCCTGTACTTTTTCGTCGGCGAATACGTCGACGGCGACAAGGTCAGCGGCGGCGGTGGACTCGAAGAAGACGGCGAAGAGATCGAAGTGCTGGAGCTGTCACTGGATGCAGCGCTGGCGATGATCGGCTCAGGGGAGATCGCCGATGCCAAGACCATCATGCTGTTGCAGTACGCCAAGTTGCATGGCGTGTTGGAGTCCGTTCACGCCAACACGCGGTAGCCCTTCACGGCGACGGTGCCATCGAGACGTGGCAGCGACGATCAAGCAGATCATCGCTTCCCGCCAAAAATGCTACCGAAGATGCCGCGCACGATCTGCTGCCCGATCTTGTTGCCCACCGTGCGCGAGGTCTGCTTGGCCATCGCTTCCAGCATGCCCTGGCGGCGGGGGGTGCCGAAGACCGCGTCCTTGACCGCCTGGCCGAAGCCGCTGTCGTGCGCGTCGTCATCTTCGCGAGTGCGGGCAGGTGGGGCTGCGTTGTGTTCGGCGGCCTGTTCGACGCGGCGCGCCAGCAGTTCGGCAGCCGATTCGCGGTTGACCGCGGTGTCGTAGCGGGTGCCGACCGGGCTTGCCGCGCGCACCTGCGCGCGTTCGGTTTCGCTGATGGCGCCCATGCGGCAGCGCGGCGGTGCGATCAACGTCTGCTGTACCGGCGCCGGCACGCCCTTGCCCTGCAGCGGCGACACCAGCGCCTCGCCGGTGCCCAGGCTGGAGATGGCGGTGGCGACATCGAGCTTGGGATTGCCGACGAAGGTCTGCGCGGCAGTCTTGACCGCCTTCTGGTCGCGCGGCGTGTAGGCGCGCAACGCGTGCTGCACGCGGTTGCCGAGCTGGCCAAGGATATTGTCGGGAATGTCGTCGGGAAACTGCGAGCAGAAATACACGCCCACGCCCTTGGAACGAATCAGGCGCACCACCTGCTCGATGCGCTGCACCAGCGCCGCCGGCGCATCGTCGAACAGCAGGTGCGCCTCGTCGAAGACGAACACCAGTTTGGGTTGTTCCAGGTCGCCCACTTCGGGCAAGCGTTCGAACAGTTCCGACAGCAGCCACAGCAGGAAGGTGGAATACAGCTTCGGCTTGAGCACCAATTGGTTGGCAGCCAGGATGCCGATCACGCCACGGCCATCCGGCGCGACGCGCATCAGTTCGGCCAGCTCCAGCGCAGGCTCACCGAAGAACTGTTCGCCGCCGTCCTGGGACAAACGCAGCAAGGCGCGCTGGATGGCGGCAACCGATTGGCTGGACACCAGTCCGTAACTGGTGGAGAGCTCCTTGCGCTCTTCGACCACCAGCGCGAGCAGCGCGCGCAGGTCGTCCAGGTCCAGCAGCAGCAAGCCGCGGTCGTCGGCCAGCTTGAACACGATGTCGAGTACGCCGGACTGGGTGTCGTTGAGTTCCAGAATCCGGGCGAGCAGGGTGGGGCCCATCTCGCTGACCGTCGTACGTACCGGGTGCCCCATCTGGCCATACAGGTCCCAGAACACCACCGGGTTGGCGGCCGGGGCGTAGTCGGTCATGCCCAAATCGTTGGCGCGCTGCAGCACGCCGGGCGCGCCATCGCCAGCCACGGCCAGGCCGGCGACATCGCCTTTCACGTCCGCCAGGAACACCGGAACGCCCAGCCGCGAGAAGCCTTCGGCCAGCGTCATCAAGCTCACGGTCTTGCCGGTCCCGGTGGCGCCGGCCACCAGCCCGTGGCGGTTGCCGAAGCGTCCTTCCAGCACTACAGGGATGTCGTCGGTGACGCCTTTGCCGAGCAGGAACGAGGCCATTGCGCTGATCCGGTAGGAAAGGGCCGATTCTAGCGGGCAATCCCAGCGGGCAATGCCAACCGGCAACGCGGCAGATCCTGGCAGGCAGGCTGGGTCGAACGGGCGACGCACGCACGCCGCGCGGCAGCCGCAGACGCACTCGATCGTTCGCGTCGGTGCGCCGGTTTGCAGGTACTGCACGCATCGACCGCGCCCACCAAGCTAACGGCCCACTGACCCCGGTGGCCTCGCTGCCTTGCCCCGATGTTGCCCCGGCAGCTACCCTGCCTGCCTTTCCGCTGTACTGCCTACGATGCCGCTCGCTCATTTTGGTTTGCGCCCATGGCCTGTCCTAGCTGTGGTGGCGCTGATGTCTGTCGTCCCCGCCGCCCACGCCATCTCCAAACGCGACACGGAGAAGGCCGCCGCGCTCGATGCGCGCATGGCCGCCGCCGAAAAGCGCTATCGCGATGCGCTGGTGCTGGTGAACAACTCCGACCCCAAGGGCACTGCCGAAGGCGATGCTGCGCTGGAGGACATGGAAGACATCATCGACGCCTGCATCAAGCAGCGTGGTTGCCTGGTGTCCAATCAGTTGGCCACCTACAAGCGCCTGCTCAAGGCGCGCGCCGATGCCGAGGCGCCGGCCGCCGAAGATCCGGAAGACGACGACACGCTGCTGCAAGCCGACCCGGACCATCTGGGTCCGGCGTCGAACGGCGTGCCCGAGGCCGCGCGTGCCGCCACGCTGCTCAACGACCAGCGCCACGAATTCGACAAGATGGTGCAGTACAACCCGGCCGTGCAGGCCGGTATCCGGCGCTGGCTCACCGATATGCGCCCGGCGCTGCTGACCAGCTACGAGAACTACAGCAACCTGCGCGGCGTGATGTGGCCGGAATGGCAGAAGCGCGGCCTTCCAGAAGCGCTGCTGTTCGGCATCATGGCCAAGGAATCCAACGGCAAGGTGCATGCCAGCTCGCGCGCTGGTGCCGCCGGGTTGATGCAGTTCATGCCCGCCACCGGACGTCGCTTCGGGCTGGGCCCGGACGGCACCGGCTTCGACACCCGCTTCGATGCACGCAGCGCCGCCGAAGCCAGCGCCGCCTACCTCAACGAACGCATGGCCGGACTCAACCGCAGCATCGAACTGGCACTGGCCGCCTACAACGGTGGCGAAGGCCGTGCCGCGCGCGTGTTCGCGCAGAGCGGCGGGCGCGGCTTCTGGGACCAGGACGTCTATAACCAGTTCCCGGCCGAAACCAAGGACTACGTGCCAATGGTGATCGCGGCGGCGTGGATCTTCCTGCACCCGCGTCAATACGGGGTGGACTTTCCCAAGCTCGATGCGCAGCCGGCCACGCTCAAGCTGGCCAAGTCGACCACCATCTACGAACTCACCATCTGCCTAGGCAGCATGGGCACACGCGACGGCTACATGCGTGCGTTGCGCAATCTCAACCCACGTTACGAATCCGATGGCTGGATTCCGGCCGGCACGGTCATCAATGCCACCAACCGCATCGTCAACCTCTACACCCGTTACTGCGTCAATGGCCCGCGTGCGGATCTGGCGCGCACCCTGATCACTGCCGATCTCAACAGCGCGATCGTGCGTAGCAGCAGCGCGCCCGAGTACGTGCCCAGCGTGGCGGTGGGCGATGTCAGCCAGATGGCCGGCGTCCCGACCACCGTCGCCACCGGTCAGCCGGCAGTGGCCAAGCCCAAGGCAAAGCAGGTGCGCAGCTACACCATCGCCAAGGGCGACACGCTCGGTCGCGTCGCGCAGAAGTACCAATGCGAGATCAAGGAGCTGGCCAAGGCCAACGGCTTGAAAGCGCCGTCGTATGCGCTCAAGCCGGGGCAGAGCATCAGGTTGGCGGGGTGCGATCGCTGAACCGGGCGCTGGTGGAGCGTTGCTGATGTCCGCACCCTTCAAACGGCGGTGCGCATCGGCCTGAACCCGCTGGCGTGGGGCAGGCCAGGCTGTGCCAAAGCCGTTCCGGTAGCCCCGGCACGCGCAGCGTGTCGTCAGTCGAAGGTTGGAAAACGGTGCGCGGGGGTGCGAGGCCTTGTGGGGAAGGCCTCGTCGCGGCCAGGTTCGCTGCTACGTTGGCAGCGAGCGCACGACAAGCCTGGTGGTTGCCGTGGGAGCGGACCCGGTCGCAACCAAACCATCCAAACAGCCCGTTTTATGCCGGATGTTCTTCATCCGAGGCTGAGCAGGATGGCGTGCGCGTAGGGGCGGCGTATCACCGGAAACGCCTGGTCGCGGCCAGGTCCGCTCCTACGAGGGCAGCGTTGCACTTCACTGACGACGCGCGAGTGCCTGGCCAAGACGAACCGATGCTTCGGCCGCAAGTCTGCCATCGAGCGTGGCCACACCCGGCGGCAGCAACACGATGACGGTCGAGCCGTAATTGAACCTGGCCATCTCCGCGAACTTCTCCAGCACGATGCCCTTGCCGCGGTAGTCCTTGCGCGTGATGCGGTCGCCATAGCGCGGAATCTCCACGCCGCTCCAGACCGTCTCCACGCCGGAGACCAGCAGTGCCCCCACCATCACCGAGGCCATCGGGCCGAAATCGGTGTCGAAGTGGCAGACCAGCCGCTCGTTGCGCGCGAACAGGCGCGGCACGTTGCGTACGGCGTCCGGGCCCACGCTGAACAGCCGCCCTGGCACGTGCACGGTCTCGCGCAGGGTGCCGGTCCACGGCATATGCACGCGGTGGTAGTCCTTGGGCGACAGATACACGGTGGCGAACAGGCCGTCGTTGAACGGCGCCGCCGCGGCCTCGTCGCCAAGCAATTCTGCAGCAGTGAACGACTGCCCCTTGGCCTGGAAAATGCGGCCGTTCTCGATCGGGCCGAGCTGGCTGATGCGGCCGTCGGCGGGCATCAGCAACGCAGCCGGGTCGGCATCCGGCACGCGTGCGCCGGGCTTCAAGGCGCGGGTAAAGAACGCATTGAAGGTGGGATAGGCGCGCGGATCCGGCTCCTGTGCCTCGCTCAGGTCCACGCCGAACTTGCGTGTGACCGTGTCGATCAACCACTGCTTGGTG
This sequence comes from Xanthomonas euvesicatoria, assembly GCF_013112235.1. Lineage (NCBI taxonomy): Bacteria > Pseudomonadati > Pseudomonadota > Gammaproteobacteria > Lysobacterales > Lysobacteraceae > Xanthomonas > Xanthomonas euvesicatoria. Next base: position 4,174,794 of record NZ_JABFFS010000001.1, on the reverse strand, counting down.
GCGGGTCTATCCGAGTAGGCCAGCGCGCGCGCCAGCGAGGACAGCAACCGGTGCGGCAGCACGTAGGTCAGGGAAGTGACAAGACTCACGGAGCGGTTACCTTGGTCAGCTGTTGGAGGTCGGCGGCAATCGCCTTCGGATCGAGCGGGGGGCGGATCAGCCCGGCCAGGCGGCCTTGCGGATCGAGCACGGCAATGCCGGCGGAGTGGTCCATGCTGTAGTCGTTGGGATTTTGCGCATAGCCTTTGCCCGGGACCTTCTGGAACACGAAGCCCAGCGCGGTGGCGAAGCGCTCCAACGCCGGCACGTCCGCCGTGGCGGCCAGGGTGTCCTTGTGGAAGGCATGTGCGTACTCGCCCAGGCGCGCGGGCGGATCGCGCTGCGGGTCCACCGACACGAACAGCACGCGCGGGCGCAGGCCATCGGGAATGCTTTCCCATTGCTGTTGCGCCACTGCCAGATCGGTCAAGGTGGTGGGGCAGACATCGGGGCAGAACGTGAAGCCCAGAAACACCAGCGTCCAATGCCCCTTGAGTTCGCCGGGCACCAGCTGGGTGCCGTCGGACTGGCGCAGGCTGAATTGCGGCAGCGGGCGCGGCTGCGGATAAAAGGTGATGGTCTTGGTGGGCGGCCATGGCGAACTGGGCGCGCCGCCAAGGAACTTCTGGCCCAGCAACATCCCCAGGCCAGCGGCCAGGGCCACCAGCAGCACGATGCCGGTATTGCGATTGAACATGGCGGTTTCCAGTGCAACGGACGCTCATGATACCGATCCGACCTCTATAATCGGGGGCCGATTCCTCTTTAGTTGTTGCCATGACTGCCGCCGCGGCCGACGAACTGCACACCATCATCGACCTGATCCGCTACGGCACCAGCCGTTTCAACGCAGCCGGTCTGACCTTCGGCCACAGCTACGACAATGCGTTGGACGAAGCCACCCAGCTGGTCCTGCACAGCCTGCATCTGCCGCACGATCTGGGCCCGGCCTACGGCCAGGCGCGCTTGCTGCGCTCGGAAAAAGAGCAGGTGCTTGGTCTGTTCGAGCGCCGCATCACCGAGCGCGTGCCGGCCGCTTACCTCACCGGCGAGGCCTGGTTTGCAGGCCTGAGTTTCAAGAGCGATGCGCGCGCCCTGGTGCCGCGTTCGCCGATCGCCGAATTGATCGAAGCCGGCTTCGAGCCCTGGCTGGGCGGGCGCGAAGTGACCCGCGCGCTGGACCTGTGCACCGGTTCGGGCTGCATCGCCATCGCGATGGGCCACTACAACCCGCAGTGGGATGTGGACGGCGTGGACATCAGCGACGATGCGCTGGCGCTGGCCGCAGAAAACAAGGCGCGCCTGCATGCCGACAATGTCACCTTGCTCAAGTCGGACCTGTTCAACGGTCTGGGCGGTCGCCAGTACGACCTGATCGTCACCAACCCGCCGTACGTCACCAACGAGGAAACCGACGCGCTGCCGCAGGAGTATTCCTACGAGCCCGAACTCGGCCTGCGCGCCGGCGACGATGGCCTGGACCTGGTGTTGAAGATCCTGCGCGATGCGCCGCAGCACCTGAGCGAAGACGGCTTGCTGATCTGCGAAGTGGGCGAGTCCGAGCAGCACCTGGTCAAGCTGCTGCCGGAAGTGGATCTGGCCTGGGTCGAGTTCAAGGTCGGGCAGATGGGCATCTTCGCGGTGGAATGCCGCGAATTGATCGCCCACGGTGCCCGCATCGCCGAGCTGGCCGCGCAGCGATGAGCCTGCGCGCATGAGTGCCAATTCGTTCGGCAAGCTGTTCACTGTCACCACCTTCGGCGAGTCGCACGGGCCGGCGATCGGTTGCGTCGTCGACGGCTGCCCTCCCGGCCTGGAGCTCGCGCCGGAAGAGTTCACCCACGATCTGCAGCGCCGCGCCAGCGGCAAGAGCCGGCACACCTCGGCGCGCCGCGAGGCCGACGAGATCGAGATCCTGTCCGGCGTGTACGAAGGCCGTACCACCGGCACGCCGATCGGCTTGCTGATCCGCAATACCGATCAGCGCAGCAAGGACTACAGCAACATCGCCCAGCAGTTCCGTCCCGGCCATGCCGATTACACCTACTGGCAGAAGTACGGCATTCGCGATCCGCGCGGCGGCGGGCGTTCGTCGGCGCGCGAAACCACCATGCGCGTGGCCGCCGGCGTGATCGCCAAGAAGTGGCTCAAGCAGCGCTATGGCGTGCTGGTGCGCGGTTTCCTGTCGCAGCTGGGCCAGATCCGTCCCGCTGGTTTCGATTGGGATGCGGTGGAAGACAACCCGTTCTTCTGGCCGCATGCGGCGCAGGTGCCGGAGCTGGAAACCTACATGGACGCGCTGCGCAAATCCGGCGATTCGGTCGGTGCGCGCGTGGACGTGGTGGCCGGCGGCGTGCCTGCGGGCTGGGGCGAGCCGATCTACGGCAAGCTCGATGCCGAACTCGCCGCGGCCTTGATGAGCATCAATGCAGTCAAGGGCGTGGAGATCGGCGACGGCTTCGCCAGCGCAGCGCAGAAGGGTACTGAACACCGCGACCTGATCACCCCGGAAGGCTTTCTCAGCAACCATGCCGGCGGCATCCTGGGCGGAATCTCCACCGGCCAGGCGGTCACCGCCTCGATGGTGCTCAAGCCCACCTCCAGCCTGCGCCTGCCCGGCGCGACGGTGGATGCCGATGGCAGCGTGGTCGATGTCATCACCACCGGCCGGCACGACCCGTGCGTGGGCATCCGCGCTACCCCGATCGCCGAGGCGATGATGGCGCTGGTGCTGATGGACCAGGCGTTGCGCCATCGTGCCCAGTGCGGCGATGTGGGCGAGGTGTCGCCGCGCATTCCCGGTCAGGTCGATGTCTGACGGACGTCGTCCCAGGGTGTGGGTGAGCCAGCCGCTGTTCGACGATGTCGTCGCGCAGCTGGGCGAGCATTTCGAGCTGACCACCACGCAGCGCGTCAGCGCATATTCGCCGGCCGAGCTGGCCGCGCAACTGGCACCGTTGGACGGCGCCCTGATCACCCTCAACGAGCGCATCGGCGCGGCCGAAATCGCCGCCGCGCCGCAGCTGCGCGCCATCGCCAATGTCGGCGTGGGCTACAACAATCTCGACATCGAGGCCTTGAGCGCGGCCGGCATCCTGGCCAGCAACACGCCGGACGTGCTTACCGAAACCACGGCCGATCTCGGCTTTGCGTTGCTGATGGCCACCGCGCGCCGCATCACCGAATCCGAGCGCTGGCTGCGCGACGGGCAGTGGGGGCAATGGTCGTTCAAGACCATGCTCGGCGCCGATATCCACGGCAGCACGCTCGGCATCCTGGGCATGGGACGCATTGGCCAAGGCATCGCCCGGCGCGGTGCGCACGGTTTCGGCATGCGCGTGCTGTACCACAACCGCAGCCCGTTGCCGGCCGCTACCGAACAGGCGCTGGGCGCACGGTATGTGGATTTCGAGACGTTGCTGGCGCAGTCCGATCACCTGGTGCTGGTATTGCCGTACACCAGGGACTCTCACCACATCATCGATGCCGCGGCGTTGGGCAAGATGCGCGCCACCGCCACGCTGGTGAACATCGCCCGCGGTGGCATCGTCGATGAGCTGGCATTGGCCGATGCGCTGGCCAACGGCCGCCTGGCCGGTGCCGGCCTGGATGTCTACGAAGGCGAGCCGCATGTGCGTCCGGAGCTGCTGGCGCTGAACAACGTGGTGCTCACCCCGCACATCGGCAGCGCCAGCCTGTCCACGCGCCGCGCGATGGTGCAACTGGCGGTGGATAACCTGATCGCTGCGCTGGGCAAGGGCCCGCATGCCGGCAACCCGCCGAGCGCCCTCAACGCCGATGCAGTTGCCGCTACCAAACGTGGCGGCACCGGCGTGGACGCGAAAAAAAACGGCGTCACCGGCAGCATTTCGACCAAACGATAGGGAACCTCCGCGGCCAGCGTTGGAGGTTCCCCGAACCCAGCGCGCAGTGCTTCCTCATTTCCCCTTTCGATAAAGACAAACTCATGAGCAACGAAAACCGTCGTTTCAACGTCGCCGTCGTGGGCGCCACCGGCGCTGTCGGCGAGACCATGCTGAGCATCCTGGCCGAGCGCAACTTCCCGGTCGCCACCCTGTACGCGCTGGCGTCGTCGCGCTCGGCGGGCGGGCAGGTGGAGTTCAATGGCGGCAAGGTCGATGTGCTGGACCTGGCCGAGTTCGACCCCGCCGGCGTGGACATCGCGCTGTTCTCCGCCGGCGGCAGCGTGTCCAAGGAATACGGCCCCAAGTTCGCCGCGGCCGGTGCGGTGGTGATCGATAACTCCTCGGCCTTCCGCTATGACGACGACGTGCCGCTGGTGGTGTCCGAGGTCAACCCGGAAGCGCTCAAGCAGCGCCCGCGCGGCATCATCGCCAATCCCAATTGCTCGACCATGCAAATGCTGGTGGCACTGGGCCCGATCCACCGCCAGTACGGCATCGAGCGTATCAACGTGGCGACCTACCAGTCGGTCTCCGGCGGCGGGCGTTCGGCGATGGAAGAACTGGGCAAGCAGACCAGCGAGTTGTTGAGCTTTCAGGACATCGACCCGCAGCGGTTCCCGGTGCAGATCGCCTTCAACCTGATCCCGCACATCGACGACTTCCAGGACAACGGCTACACCAAGGAAGAGATGAAGCTGGTCTGGGAGACCCGCAAGATCCTCGGCGACGACAGCATCCAGGTGAACCCCACCGCGGTGCGCGTGCCGGTGTTCTACGGCCATTCCGAAGCGGTGGCGATCGAGACCCGCGACAAGATCACCGTGGAGCAGGCGCGCGCGCTGCTGGCAGCGTCGCCTGGCGTGGAAGTGGTGGACGAGCGCAAGCCCGGCGGCTACCCGACGCCGGTCACGCATGCTTCCGGCAAGGATGCGGTGTTCGTCGGCCGCATCCGTGAAGACTTTTCGCATCCGCGCGGCCTGAACTTGTGGATCGTCTCCGACAATATCCGCAAGGGCGCTGCGCTCAACGCCGTGCAGCTGGCCGAACTGGTCGCACAGGAAAGCTAAGCAGCACGACAAAGACGACCGCGCAGCCGCCATGCGTGCGCGCGGCCGGCGCCTGGTCCAGCAGGCGTCACCCGGCCACTGCGATGCTGAGCGCGCCGTTCGCGCCTGCATGGGGATGGCTCGCGACGTGCGGTTGGCGCTCTCAACCGCCGTGCACGTGCTGGAGCATGCCGGCGCGCGGTGATGCTTCCCAGAGAGGCGCACCGCGCGCAAGCGCTCCGGCAGGGTGCGCACCGACACATGGAACGTCGGCTCGATTCTCAACCGAATTCCACCTCAACCGAATTCCACCTGCAGGCGCGCTACCCATCGCGCGTCTGCGGGCATGCGCACGTGCGCGTATCGCCTCATGTGGCATTGGAGGAACTTGCAGCTTGCAGTGCGCAGACCTGTCGCCAGCCGCTCGCACACACTCCGTGCCTGCTCAGGCGACACGCCATTGGCGCCATGTCATGGCATCCCGCAGCGCGTGACTTTGCACCACGCAATCTGCCGACAGGCCGTTGCGCGCTTGAGACCTCGCGCAGTGAGAGCGCCCATCAGCACTTGCCGGTTTGCATTGGCCACGCATGCATGCCGCACTGCGGCAGTGTCGCTGGCACAGGGCTCTGCATCACGGCGCCGACTTTTTCGCTCATCCAGCGGCTATATTGATGCCCATGAAACATAGGGGCGGGGGCGCGATGCGTCCGATACAAGGGATAGGTGCGTTGCTGCTGATGGCCTGCAGCGGCGCTGCAATGGCGTTGGGACTGGGCGATATCCGGGTGCTGTCCAAGCCCGGGCAACCGCTGGTGGCCGAGATTCCGGTCATCTCCAACGAGCCGGGCGAACTGGACAACGCGCGCGTGGCATTGGCATCGGCCACCACGTTTGCGCGCGTCGGCCTGGAGCGCCCGCAAGGGCTGGTCAGCAATCTGCAGTTCCAGTTCGCGCAGGACGCACGCGGGCGTGCGGTGATCCGCGTGACCAGCAGCCAGGCGGTGGACCAGCCGGCGATCAACTTCCTGATCGAGGTGGAGTGGGGCCAGGGCCGGCTGGTGCGCGAATATTCCGCCTTGGTCGATGCGCCCAACACCGCGGCCGCCATCGCCGAGCCGGCCATCGAAGCGCCGCGTGCCGGTTCCAGCAATGCGATTGCACGCGAGCCGGCGCCGGTCGCCGCGCCCGCCGCGCAGGACAACGCCAGGGCCGAACCGGCTGCGCGTGCAGCTGGCAGTGCGTCTGCTGCGTCTGCGACGCAGGCCGGCGACACGTTGCCGGCCGTGCGCGCGGGCCAGACCTTGTCGGAGATCGCCGCGGCGGTGGCGCGTTCCAGCGGGCACTCGCTGGACCAGACCATGCTGGCGTTGCTGCGCACCAATCCGGACGCCTTCATCAACGGCAACATCAATCGCCTGAAGCAGGGCGCGGTGCTGCGCACGCCGCAGGAAGACGCGCTTGCCCAGGTCGGTGCGGCCGAAGCGGCGGTCATGGTGCGCGAGCAGGCCGCCCAGTGGCGGCAGGCGCGATCGGCGGTGCCGCAACCGGCCGAGGCCGGCGCCGCCGCTGCCGCAACGCCGCCGCCCGCCACACCTGCCGCAGCGGCTGGCAACGGCGCGCGGCTCGAAATCGCCCCTGCAGTGGCGAGTCAGACCAACAAGGCCGGCGTCACGTCCGGCACCAGTGCCGAAGGCGAGGGCGAGATGGCGGCCAATCAACAGTTGCAACAGGCCAAGGAAGACATCGCCACCCGCGATGCGGAATTGCAGGACCTGCGGACCCGCGTGGCGGATCTGGAAAAGCTCAAGCAGCAACAGCAAGCGCTGATCGCCATGAAGGACAGCGACCTGGCGGCTGCACAGAAGCGCCTGTCGGAAACCCCGGCGGCCGCACAACAGGGTGGCGGTTTTCCGCTGTGGTTGATCGGCGGGCTGGTGTTGATCGTCGCGGCCGTGGTGGCGTGGCTGGCCGCGCGCCGTCGCAAACCCTCGCCGCTGCCGCCGTTGCCGCGTCGGCAGTTCGACTTCGTCCTGCCTGGCGCGCCGGTGCAGGCCGCCGAGCCGCAAGAGGCGACGCAAGCCACTGAGCCCAGCGAGCGCGATGTGGTGCACGAGACCGAATTCGAGCAGGCCGATCTGCGCGACGAAGAGCGCGCCCATGACGCGCAGCAACCATTGTCGGACGTGCTGCGTCGCGAGCCGCTGCCGTCCGAGCCGGCTGCTGCGCCCATGGCGGTCAACAGCGACGATTGGCGTGCGCTGCGGGCCGCACCGCCGGTGGTGGCAACGCCGCCGCAGGACAGCGCCCCCGTCGACGAGGTGCAGGCTCCGCCGCACCCAGCGTTCGAGGCCGTGGAAGCGAGTCACGCAGATGTCGCACCCACGATCGGTGATGTCCCGTCTACGGCTTCCCCGGTAGCGGCGGCCACGCAAGACAGCCTGGATTTCGAGCGTCCGCCTGCGGCGCCGAGCGCTGCGCCCAGCCCCTCGGCCAGCCGTGACGTCGCCTCGGCCGGGCGCGATCGCCTGGAACTGGCGGTGGCTTACATGGACCTGGGCGACAAGGACACCGCGCGCGGCCTGCTGCTGGAAGTTGCCGCCACCGGCGACGACGCCACGCGCGCCGAAGCCGCCGAGCTGCTGGAACGCCTGGCATGAGCCCGGCGATCGATCGCCTTACTGCGCAGGAAAGTGACGCACGCGAGCGCCGGATCGACTATGTGGAGTTCGCCTCCATCGATCCGGATGCCAGCCGTGCGTTCTTCGAAGCGGTGTTCGGTTGGCAATTCCAGGCCTACGGTCCGGATTACCTGGCCTTCAACGATGGACGCCTGGACGGCGGCTTCTACCGTGCAGCCGCGCCGGCGCCGGACGAGGGTGGGCCGCTTGTGGTGTTGTATGCCGATGCGTTGGCCCCGGTGATCGAGCGCGTGCGTGACGCAGGCGGGGTGATCGTCAAACCGGTCTTCGGCTTTCCGGGCGGCAGTCGGTTTCATTTCCGCGAGCCCGGCGGCACCACGTTGGCCGTGTGGTCCGAGCGCAGCGTCGCGTCCGACGACTGACTGCGCGCTGGTCGCACGCGCGTCCCGCGGCTCGGCACCAGCCAATGCGGCTCGTAAACTTCACCTTTTTTGCAGCGACGGGGCTGTGCTGGCAATCGCCTGCGATGGCGGCGGCATGACCGGCGCGCCGATTTCATCGATTCACTCATAGGGCAGGTACCGATGCGTTACGCGCTGGGCGTGGAATACGACGGCAGCGAGTTCCAGGGCTGGCAGCAGTTGGGCGAGCATGGCGGGCCGAGCGTGCAGGCCAGCCTGCAGGCGGCCTTGTCGTCGGTCGCCGATGCGCCGGTGCAGGTGGTCTGCGCCGGGCGCACCGACGCGGGCGTGCATGGCGAATGCCAGGTGGTGCATTTCGATAGCGACGCACGCCGCGAGCCGCGTGGCTGGATGCTGGGCACCACTGCGCGCCTGCCGCCGTCGATCGCCGTGCGCTGGTGCGTGCCGGCAGCCGATGACTTCCACGCGCGCTTTTCCGCACGCGCGCGTCGTTACCGCTATCGCCTGCTCAATCGGCAGATTCGCCCAGCCCTGTATCGGCAGACCCTGAGCTGGGAGCGTCGCCCGCTCGATGCCGATGCCATGCATGCGGCGGCGCAGGCCTTATTGGGCGAGAACGATTTCAGCGCGTTCCGCAGCGTGCAATGTCAGGCCTTGCACGCGCGCCGTCACCTGCAGGCCATCCACGTGCAGCGTATCGGCGAGGTGGTGGAGGTGCAGGTCCAGGCCAATGCATTCCTTCATCACATGGTGCGGAATATTGTGGGTTCGCTGATTTTGGTCGGTACCGGCGAGCAGCCGGCCGACTGGATCGCGACGTTGCTCGCCGGACGCGACCGCACTGTGGCCGGCCCGACAGCGCCGCCACAAGGTCTGGTATTTATCGGACCTCTGTATCCTGCAGAGTGGCATCTGCCTGCTGAGGTGACCCAATGAATCGATCGCTGTACCGCACCCGTATCAAGTTTTGTGGCATGACCCGCGCCGGCGATATCCGGCTGGCCGGCGAGCTGGGTGTGGACGCGGTAGGTTTCATCTTTGCGCATGGCAGCCCACGGCGCGTGGCGCCGGCCGAGGCGCGCGCGATGCGCCAGGCCACTGCGCCGATGGTCGATGTGGTGGCGTTGTTCCGCAACAATTCCAAGGAAGAAGTGCGCGAAGTGGTGCGCACCGTGCGCCCGACCTTGTTGCAGTTCCACGGCGAGGAAGACGACGCGTTCTGCCGTAGCTTCAACCTGCCGTATCTCAAGGCGGTGCCGATGGGCAGCAGCGGCGTGAATGGCGAGGACGCCAACGCGCGCACGCTGCAGTTGTCGTATCCCAATACCGCTGGCTTTCTGTTCGACAGCCATGCGCCCGGCGCGGGCGGCGGCACCGGCAAGACCTTCGACTGGTCGCGCTTGCCCACCGGCTTGCATCGTCCGTTTCTGCTGGCCGGTGGCATCAACGCCGACAACGTGTTCGACGCCATCGTGGCCACGTTGCCTTGGGGCGTGGACGTTTCCAGTGGCGTGGAGTTGGCGCCCGGCATCAAGGACGGCCACAAGATGCGCAAGTTCGTCGAGGAAGTGCGGCGGGCGGATTGTCACGACATGTCGTGAGGGTGATTGGGGTTCGGGATTCGTGGCAGCGGCTATGCCGAGGCATCTCAAGCGCTGCTTCTTGCCTGCAACACCGCTGCGTCAGGATCCACTGGACAGTCGCCTGATCCTTGCGCCTTTTCGCTTGCACGTGTTCGCGATGCGCCAGCAGCTGGCGAAGTGCTCATGGGGTGATCGCGCGCGATGGCTGCTCAGTTCTCCGCTGCCTGCAGGGTTGAAGAGGTGTGCTGGTCTGTCGCCAGCGCTTTGCCTAGCCAGCCGGCCAGCCGCTCGATGCGTGGATCGGGGTTGCGCTTGGCCGCGCATAAGACCCAGCGGCCGTGCGTGGCGGTGAAGCCCCATGGCGCCAGCAGGCGCCCGGCTGCCAGGTCCGCGGCGACCAACGGCTGCGGCGCAATCGCGATCCCAAGACCAGCAGCAGCGGCTTCCAGCAGATACACCAGGTGTTCGAATTCGGTGCCGAAGCGCAGCCCCTCGGGTGCCAGCCCGTGCGCCTGGGCCCATTCCGGCCAGGCTTGCGGGCGCGAGCGGGTGTGCAGCAGCGCGTGATCGCCGAGCGCGGCCGGGTTGCTCCCCTCGATCTGCAAGGTCGATGCGAGCTGAGGACTCAGCACCGGCCCAATCCACTCCACGCCGAGGGTGTGCACCTGCCACTCGCTGGGCCAGGGCGGGGTGTCCAGCAGCAGGGCGGCATCCAGGCCGTCCAGGTCCGGGCCAGGTGGCTGTTCGCTGGCCGACAGATGCAGGCGCACGTCAGGCAGCTCTTGCTGCAGCAGTCCCAGGCGCGGAATCACCCAGCGCGCCAGCAAGCTGCCCGAACACCCCAGCACCAGCGGCGCTTCGGCGGCCGGGCGTTGTAATGCCGCCCAGGCCTGACCAATCACGCCAAAGCCTTCGCCGGTGGCATCGCGAAGCCGAACGCCCGCCGCGGTCAGCACGAGGCCGCGGCCCTGGCGCGCAAACAGCGCCGCGCCCAACGCCTGTTCCAGCGAACGCACGTGCCGGCTGATGGCGCCATGGGTCACGTGCAATTCCTGCGCAGCACGGCTGATGCTCTGCAGGCGCGCGGCAGCTTCGAACGCACGCAGCGCCGCCAATGGAGGAAGCAAGGCGCTCATATGTGATTCCAGCTCACAGGTTGCGGCAATCTTATCGATTTATCGCGCGCCGCGGCTGCGCTAGAGTGACGCCTCTCGTATGACGCATCGCTGCAGAGGATTCCCATGTCGGCCCAGCCCATCAGTGACTTTTACGCCTATCCGGATGCTGCCGGTCACTTCGGCAAGTTCGGTGGCCGTTTCGTCGCCGAAACCTTGATCGGCCCACTGCAGGAATTGTCCGCCGCTTACGATCAGGCGCGGCAGGACCCGAGTTTCATTGCCGAATACGACAAGGACCTCAAGCATTACGTCGGCCGGCCCAGCCCGATCTACCACGCCGAGCGGCTCAGCCGTGAAGTGGGTGGGGCGCAGATCCTGCTCAAGCGCGAAGACCTGAACCACACCGGCGCGCACAAGATCAACAACACCATCGGCCAGGCGCTGTTGGCCAGCCGCATGGGCAAGACCCGCATCATCGCCGAGACCGGCGCCGGCCAGCACGGCGTCGCCAGTGCCACCGTGGCGGCACGCCTGGGCCTGGAATGCGTGGTCTACATGGGCGCCACCGACATCGAGCGGCAAAAGATCAACGTCTACCGCATGAAGCTGCTCGGCGCCACGGTGATCCCGGTGACTTCCGGCTCGGCCACGCTCAAGGACGCGCTCAACGAAGCCATGCGCGACTGGGTGACCAACGTGCGCGACACCTTCTACATCATCGGCACCGTGGCTGGCCCGGACCCATACCCGCGCATGGTGCGCGACTTCAATGCGATTGTCGGTCGCGAGGCGCGCGAACAGATGCTGCAGGACTATGGTCGGCTGCCGGATGCGATCAGTGCCTGCGTGGGTGGCGGCAGCAATGCGATCGGTTTGTTCCATGCCTTCCTCAATGATCCGGGCGTCAAGATCTATGGCGCCGAAGCGGCCGGCGATGGCATCGCCACCGGCCGCCACGCCGCCTCCATCGCCGCAGGTCGCCCGGGCGTGCTGCACGGCAACCGCACCTACGTGATCTGCGACGATGACGGCCAGATCACCGAGACCCATTCGATTTCCGCCGGCCTGGATTACCCGGGTGTGGGCCCGGAGCATTCGTTCCTGTCCGACAGCGGTCGCGCGGTGTACCAGGGCATCACCGACGACGAGGCGATGGCCGCCTTCCATCTGCTGGCGCATACCGAAGGCATTCTTGCCGCGCTCGAGTCCAGCCATGCGGTGGCGCAGTCGATCAAGCTTGCGCGCGAGCTGCCCAGGGATGCGCTGGTGTTGTGCAATCTGTCCGGGCGTGGCGATAAGGATGTGCATACCATCGCAGCGCGCGAGGGGATCGCTCTTTAAAAGTGGTGGCGGCTGACGCTATCCGGACGCAGGGACGCGGCGATGCTCGAAGGAATGCTCCAGTTGGTGGCCGAGGTGCTCCTGCAGGCCTTGGCCGAGCTGCTGATCGAAGTTGGCCTGCACTCTGTCGCCGAGTCGTTCGAGCGCAGGCCCTCGCCCTGGCTGGCGGCAGTGGGCTACGCAATCCTGGGCGCGTTACTTGGCGGTGTCAGTCTCTGGCTGCTGCCGCAGCACCTCACTGCGACCTTTGGGTCTCGACTGGCAGCGCTGCTGATCGCGCCGCTGGTCGCTGGTGGGCTGATGGCCGCGCTTGGTGCGTGGCGTGCGCGTCGCGGCGACCCGGTGCTGCGCATCGATCGATTTTCCTACGGCTACCTGTTTGCGCTGTGCTTTGCGCTGATGCGGTATTTCTTTGCCACCTGAGGTTAGATGGCAGCTGGCCTTCCTCCCTTGTTCGAGTGATTTCATGCGTCGTATCGATTCCTGCTTCGCCGAGCTGCGTGCCAATGGGCGCAAGGCACTGATCCCCTTCATCACCGCCGGCGACCCATCGTTGGAAGCCACCGTGCCGGTGATGCACGCGCTGGTGCGCGCCGGTGCCGATGTGATCGAGCTGGGGGTGCCGTTCTCCGACCCCATGGCCGACGGTCCCACCATCCAGCGCAGCTCCGAGCGCGCGCTGGGCCGCGGTGCCGGCCTGGCGTATGTGCTCGAAGCGGTGCACGAGTTCCGCCGCGAAGATGCCACCACCCCGGTGGTGTTGATGGGCTACCTCAACCCGATCGAGATCCATGGCACGCGACGCTTCGCCGAAGCCGCGGTCGCCGCGGGCGTGGATGGTGTGCTGCTGGTCGACCTGCCGCCGGAAGAAGCCGGCGAAACGCGCGCCATCTTCACCGAGGTCGGCCTGGCGCTGATCGCACTGGCCTCGCCCACCACCAGCGAGCAGCGCCTGGACATGTTGTGCAGCACCGCGCAGGGCTATCTGTACTACGTCAGCTTTGCCGGCGTCACCGGCGCCTCCAATCTGCTCGACACCCATGCCGCCAGCGATCGCCTGCGCCAGCTGCGCCAGCGTGCCGGCGCGCCGGTGGTGGCCGGCTTCGGCATCAAGGATGCGGCCAGCGCCGCTGCCATGGCCGTGGATGCCGACGGCGTGGTGGTGGGCAGTGCCCTGGTCGCCGCATTGGCGGACGCAGGCGAGGTCCGCAGCGCCCGTGAGCGCGCCGAAGCGTTCCTGGCCCCGTTGCGCCAGGCGCTCGACCAGAAATGAGAACCGAACGTCTCTCTCAGCGCTAGGGAGTGGGGCGAGGGGGCGGGCGCAGCCACGTGCAGCCAATCCATTGCGCCGCATCGCGCCATCCTGCGCAGAGACATCACGCCGCCCAAGCCCGCAAGTCTCTGCGCCAGATCCCGCATTCATGACCCCGGCTACCTTGGCATTCCCACGGCGCGTTAGACTGTCGCCCCTCTGCGGCCCGCCAGGCCGCCCTGCATGGATTGTCATACACGCATGAGCTGGCTCAGCAAATTGATGCCCTCCGGCATCCGCACCGAAAACACCCCGGCCAAGAAGCGCAGTGTCCCCGAGGGCCTGTGGGAAAAGTGCAGCAATTGCGGGAGCGCGCTGTACGGCCCGGAGCTCGAAGAAAACCTCGAGGTGTGCCCGAAATGCGATCACCACATGGCCATCCGCGCCCGCGCGCGCCTGAATTCGCTGTTCGACCCGGACACCGCCACCACTGAAATCGCCGCTCAGCTCGGGCCGGTCGACGCGCTCAAGTTCAAGGACCAGAAGCGCTACGGCGAGCGCATCAAGGCCAGCCAGAAGGCCAGCGGCGAATACGACGCGCTGATCGCCATGCGCGGCACCCTCAAGGGCAATCCGCTGGTCGCCGCTGCGTTCGATTTCGCCTTCATGGGCGGCTCGATGGGGTCGGTGGTCGGCGAGCGCTTTGCGCGTGCGGCCGAAGTGGCGCTGGAAGTGGGCTGCCCGTTCGTGTGCTTTTCCGCCAGCGGCGGCGCACGCATGCAGGAAGGCCTGTTCTCGCTGATGCAGATGGCCAAGACCTCGGCCGCGCTCGGCCGCCTGCGCGAAGCCGGCCTGCCGTATATCTCGGTGCTCACCCATCCCACCACCGGTGGCGTGTCGGCCTCGTTCGCGATGCTCGGCGATATCAACATCGCCGAGCCGCATGCGCTGATCGGCTTTGCCGGCCCGCGCGTGATCGAACAGACCGTGCGCGAAACGCTGCCGGAAGGTTTCCAGCGCTCGGAGTTCCTGCTCGACCACGGCGCCATCGACCAGATCTGCGACCGCCGCCAGCTGCGCGACCGCATCGCCGAGCTCACCGCGATGATGATGCGGCAGCCGCATCCGCAAGACGCCGACGCCGCATGAGCGCACGCAAGTACTTCGGCACCGACGGCATCCGCGGCCGGGTCGGGCAGGGTGTGATCTCGGCCGATTTCGTGCTGCGCCTGGGCAATGCGCTTGGCCGTGTACTGACCCAGGGCCGCAGCAAGCGGCCATTGGTGCTGATCGGCAAGGACACCCGCATTTCCGGCTACATGTTCGAAGCGGCGCTGGAAGCAGGCCTGGTTGCCGCCGGAGCCGACGTGCAGCTGATCGGGCCGATGCCGACCCCGGCCATCGCCTTTTTGACCAGCACGCTGCGCGCAGATGCGGGGGTGGTGATCAGTGCCTCGCACAATCCGCATTACGACAACGGCATCAAGTTCTTCTCCGCCGAAGGCGAGAAGCTCGACGACGCCACCGAAGCGGCGATCGAAGCGGCGTTGGACGAGCCGTTCCACACGGTGGAATCGGAGCGATTGGGCAAGGCCATCCGCACCCGTGACGCGATCGGCCGCTATATCGAATTCTGCAAGGCCAGCGTGGCGCGCGGTTTCACCCTGCACGGGCTGAAGATGGTGCTGGATTGCGCGCATGGCGCCACCTATCACATCGCACCCATGCTGTTCCGCGAGCTGGGCGCCGAAGTGGTGGTCATCGGCGCCGCGCCGGACGGGCTCAACATCAACGCCGGCGTGGGCTCGACCCATATCGACAATCTCGCCGCCAAGGTACGCGAGTGCGGGGCGCATCTGGGCATCGCCTTCGATGGCGACGGCGACCGCGTGCTGATGGCCGATGACCAGGGCAACCTGGTCGATGGCGACGATCTGCTGTATGTGCTGGCCCGCTCGTGGCAGGCCAGCGGCCGGCTGACGGGTACCGTGGTCGGCACCTTGATGACCAACTACGGTCTGGAACAGGCATTGGCTGCACTGCACATCCCGTTCCAGCGCGCCAAGGTCGGCGACCGCTACGTGCATCAGGCCCTGGTCGAAGGCGGCGGCACGTTGGGCGGCGAAACGTCCGGTCACCTGTTGTGCCTGGACCGTGCCAGCACTGGCGATGGCATCGTCAGTGCGCTGCAGGTGCTCGAAGCGCTGGGCCGCGATGGGCAGAGCCTGCGCGAGGCGCTGGCCAGCCTGAGCAAGGTGCCGCAGAAGACCGTCAACGTGCGCCTGGATGGCGGCACCGCCAAGGCCATTGTGGAAGCGGTCCACGTGCAGCAGGCATTGCAGCAGGCGCAGGCCGCCGTGCAAGGGCGCGGCCGCGCGTTCCTGCGCCCGTCGGGCACCGAACCGGTGGTACGGGTGACCGTGGAAGCTGACGACGCCGGCCTGATGCAGGACACGCTCGACCGGCTCTCGGGTGCAGTGCGTGACGCGGCGTGAGTCGATCGTCATTGGCGTGTGCGTGGTCATCGCCAAGGCCGCCACGTTTTACCTGTTGTATCGCCTGCTGATCTGATCAGCAGGTTTCTCTGGACCTTTCGACCTTGACTGCAGACATCCGTATGAGCGCGCGCATCCCCACGCTGGACATCACCCGTTTCGACACCGATCGCGACGCCTTCGTCGCCGAGCTCGGAGCGGCTTATCGGCAGTGGGGATTTGCCGGCATCCGCAACCACGGCATCGCCCAGGCCGACATCGACGCCGCCTACGACGTGTTCAAGGCGTTCTTCGTGTTGCCCGAAGCGACCAAGCGCCGTTATCACGTGGAAGGCAGCGGTGGCGCGCGCGGCTACACCGCGTTCGGCGTGGAAACCGCCAAGGATTCCAAGCACTTCGACCTGAAGGAGTTCTGGCACATCGGCCGCGAGATTCCGGACGATTCGCCGTACCGCGCAGTGATGCCGCCGAACCTGTGGCCCAGCGAAGTGCCGGGCTTCCGTGAGCGCGGCTACCAGCTGTACCAGCAGCTCGATCAATTGGGTTCGCGCGTGCTGTCGGCGCTGGCGCTGCATATCGGCCTGCCGCAGGACTACTTCGTCGACAAGACCAACAACGGCAATTCGATCCTGCGGCCGATCCATTACCCGCCGATCACCAGCGACGACATTCCCAACGTGCGTGCCGGTGCGCATGGCGATATCAATTTCATCACCTTGCTGGTGGGTGCCAGTGCCGCCGGCCTGGAAGTGCGTTCCCACGATGGCGAGTGGGTGCCGTTCACTGCCGACGCCGACACCATCGTGGTCAACATCGGCGACATGCTGCAGCGCCTGACCAACCATGTATATCCGTCCACCATCCACCGCGTGGTCAATCCGCCCGGAGAGCAGGCGCGCCAGCCGCGCTATTCGGTGCCGTTCTTCCTGCATCCCAATCCGGATTTCCTCATCGACGTGCTGCCCTCGTGCATCAGTGCCGACAATCCCAGCCGTTATCCGGAGCCGATCACGGCGCATGGCTTCCTGGAAGAGCGTCTGCGCGAGATCAAGCTGAAGTGATCTGCGCCTGCGCAACAGCCGCGCTCGCAACACCACCGGTGACCGGTGCCGCACTTCTGTTCAGAAGATTCCGCTCGCGTCTGGTTAAAGTTTGCGTTCACTCGGGCCGATAACCGAGGCTAATCGCTAGCGCGACGTCGGACTCGCCTGGCGCCCGCTGCCGATTGCACAGGGCTGGGGGCGTGCGCATGCGATGGATCAAATGGCTGGGTGTCGTGTCGGTGCTGGCGGCCTGTGCCGGCGCAGGATCGGTGTCGGCGACAGCGGTCAATGTGACCGTCGCCGATGCCGGCGGCGTGCTGGTCGATGCGGTCGTGAGCCTGGAGCCGGCGCGGCCGGCTCCGCCAGCCGCGGCCAAGACTGCGGAGATGGATCAGGTCAATTCGCAGTTCGTGCCTGCCGTGCTCGCAGTGCGCACCGGCACCCTGGTGCGCTTTCCGAACAACGATCAGATTCGCCACCAGGTGTATTCGTTCTCTCCGGCCAAGCGCTTCGAGCTGCCGCTGTTTCAAGGCACCACCGCAACGTCGGTGCGTTTCGACCAGGCGGGTCTGGTCACCATCGGCTGCAACATCCACGATTGGATGCTGGGGTACATCGTGGTGCTGGACACGCCGTATTTCGGCAAGACCGGCAGCGATGGCCGCGCCCAGCTGGAGGCGCCTGCGGGCAATTACACGCTGCGGGTCTGGCACCCGCGCATCAAGGGCGCGGCCAGCAGCGAGCCGTTGGTGATCGCACGCGAACCAGTACAGCGCCGCGTGACCCTGCAGACCACCGGCGCCGCGCCGGCCGTGGCGCCACCGGATGCGCGCGTGCGCGCCCTGCAGGACAAGTTCCGTAACGCCGACCCGAAGAAGCCGCGCCCATGAGGTCGATGCGCCTGCATACCCGCATCGCGGCCTTGCTCGTGCTGGTCGTGCTTGCCACCCAGGCGCTGACCTTCCTTGCCGTTCAGGTGGCGACCGAGCGCAGCGTCAAGGCGCAACTTGGCGAAGAGCTGGAGATCGGGCAGCGGGTCTGGCAACGCATCAACGTGCGCCGCGACGAACAGCTGCTGCAGTCGGCGTCGGTGCTGGCCGACGATTTCGGGTTTCGTGCGGCCGTTGCAAGCGGCGATGTGCCGACCATGCAGTCGGCCTTGCGTAACCACGCCGCGCGCATGTCGGCGCAAACCGCGCTCTTGCTGTCGCCCGATGGCCAATTCTTGACCGGCCTGGCCGACGTGCCGCAAGCCGAACAATTGCGTGCGGTGCAGGCCTTGCTGCAGCAAGCGCAGCGCGATGGACGCGCGGTCGGTGTGGTGGCGCTGAATCAGCACATCGTGCGGTTGGCGGTGGTGCAGGTGCTGGCGCCGAACCGGGTCGGCTGGATTGGGATCGGCAACGAATCCGGCGATGGCCTGGCGCAGGATTTCCGCACCACCACCGGGCTGGATGCGACCTTCTTTACCGATGGCCCGCCGGTGCGCGTGCTGGCCTCCACCCTGGAGCCCTCGGCGCGCGCCCAATTCGCGCAGCAGCTGCCCCTGGCCGAGAAGGTGCAGGCTGCATCGATCCCGCTGACGCTGGATGAGTCGCGTTATCTGGTCAGGCTGCAATCGATCCAGGGCGACAGCCAGGTGCGGGTGGCCTTGCAGGCATCGCTGGATCGCGCCGTGGCGCCGTACCGCATCCTCAAGCTGCGGATCCTGCTGCTGGCAGGCTTGGCCACGGTCGCTGCACTGGGCGTGGCGATTTTTCTTGCGCGCAGCGTGAGCAAACCGGTGGCGCAACTGGTGCAGGCCGCGCGGCGCATTCAGCGCGGCGATTACCGCACCGCCGTGCAGGTGCCGCCAGGCCGCGAACTCGCTGAACTGGCCGACAGTTTCGGGCGCATGCAGCACCAGATCGCCAGCCGCGAACAGCACATCCTGCATCAGGCCCGCCATGACGCCCTGACTGGGTTGCCTAACCGGATCTGGTTGCTGGAGCGCTTGAAGGACGTGGTGGATCAGACCGTGGCATCCGGTGGCACCGCCGCGGTGCTGATCCTGGATCTGGAGCGCTTCAAGGAACTCAACGACAGCCTGGGCCACGACTTCGCCGACCAGGTATTGGTGGAAGCCGGGCGTCGGTTGGTGGAGGTCGTGCAGGAGCCCAACCTGGTGGGCCGGCTGGGAAGCGATGAATTCATGGTGGTGGTGGCGCAAGCCGATGCGGCCAGCGTGCAGCAGGATGCGCAGCGCCTGCTGCTGCAGTTGCGCCGCCCGCTGGTGTTGCCGCAGGCGCGCATCCAGCTCGAAGCCAGCATCGGCATCGCCTTGATTCCCGAGCACGGCGCCGACCCCGACACCTTGTTGCGCCGGGCCGACATTGCACGGCGGCAGGTCGGTACGACGGCCGCCTTCGGCGCCAGCGTCTACCGCATGGGCCAGGACGAACAGCATTTGCGGCGTTTGCGCCTCACCGGCGATCTGCGTCAGGCCATCGGCGCCAACGAACTCACCTTGCGCTTCCAGCCCAAGATTTGTCTGCGCACCGATCATGTCGAACAGGTCGAAGTGCTGGTGCGCTGGCATCACCCGGTGCTAGGGCCGATCGGCCCGGACGAATTCATCCCGCTTGCCGAACACTCCGGCGTGATCCATCCGCTCACCCGCTTCGTGCTGGACCAAGCTCTGCGCTGCCAGGCGCAATGGCGCAAGCAAGGGCTGGAACTGGGCATGGCCATCAACCTGTCGGCACTGGATCTGTCCGATCCCGGATTGCCCGACTTCGTCCGCGGCTGCCTGGAGCATCATGCCGTGCCAGCGCAGTCGGTCACACTGGAATTGACCGAAAGTGCCCTGATGCGCGATGTCGAATTCGCGCTGCACATGCTGCATCAGTTGCGCAGTGTCGGCGTGCGCCTGTCCATCGACGACTTCGGTACCGGCTATTCCTCGTTGGCACAACTCAAGCGCATGCCGGTGAACGAATTGAAGATCGACAAGAGTTTCGTCATGCAGTTGGCCGAAGGCACCGACGATGCCTTCATCGTGCGCAGCACGATCGATCTGGGGCACAACCTAGGGCTGAGTGTGATTGCCGAAGGCGTCGAGAACACCGCGGCCCTCGCGTTGCTGCGCGGCTACGGCTGCGACATGGTGCAGGGCTATCTGTATTCGCCACCGCTGGAAGAAGCGCCGCTGGTGGCTTGGTGCATGCGCCAACTCGGCATGACCACGCCAGCGCATGCAGGAGTGCAGCGATGAGCGGGCATCTGCGTGTTGCGCTTGTTGCTGCTGCGGTGGCCGGCGTGTTCGCGCCGCTGCATGCCCTGGCCGGTGACGGGCGCCTGCTCGCCACCGGCGGCGTGTCGATGATCGAAGGCAGTAGCGGCGGCGGCATCGTGCCGTGGGCCACGTTGTCCGGGTACGGCACGCGCGACGAGCTTGGCACCGTCGCGTTCGCAACCCACGTCGACAGCGGCGATTACCGTCTCGACGTGCAGGGCGCCGCGCTCACGGTCGGCAATCGGCTGGAACTGTCGCTTGCCCGCCAGCGCCTGGATCTGGGCACCTTGCAGGACCGGCTCGGCTTGCCATGGAATGCGCTTGGCCAGGACGTGTTCGGTGCCAAGGTGCGCGTGGCCGGCGACCTTGTGTACGGACATGCGCCACAAGTCAGCCTGGGCGTGCAGTACAAACGCCTGCGCAACGGCACCTTGCCGTTGGCGATCGGTGCGCGCGACGATCACGGCACCGACATCTATGTCAGCGCAAGCCGCCTGTTGCTGCAGGGCGCTGCTGGATATCAGCTGCTGCTCAACGGCACCTTGCGCGCTACCCGCGCCAACCAGGCCGGCTTGCTCGGCTTCGGCGGCGATCGCCGCAACAGCTATCGCCTGGTTCCGGAGGTCAGCGCCGCCGTCGTGCTGTCGCCGTCCTGGGCAGTGGGTGTGGAATATCGCGACAAACCCAATAACCTCGGCTTTGCGCGCGAGCAAGCGTGGGCAGATGCATTCGTTGCCTGGTTCCCGAGTAAGCATGTCTCGTTGACCGCTGCATTCGCCGATCTTGGCGACATCGCCACGCTTGCCGATCAGCGCGGCCCTTATCTCTCCTTGCAGGTGGCGTTCTGATGAACCGATGGCTGCGCTGGTCGCTGCTCTGCGTGCTGGGCCTGACGAGCGCCTGCGCCAGCACGCAATCGCGGCAGACGCTGTACGACGAACTCGGCGGGCAGGCCGGCATCGAAGCGCTGGTGGAAACCATGCTCTCGCGCATCGCCGACGATCCACGCATCGTCGATAAATTCGCGCGCGTCAATATCGTCATGCTCAACGAGCGCCTGGTGCAGAAGTTCTGCCATGTCGCCGACGGCCCATGCCCGGACACCGCCAAATCGATGCAGCAGGCGCACGCGCACCTGGCCATCCGCGAAGGCGACTTCAATGCCCTGGTCGAGGATCTGAACTGGGCCATGGATCAGCGCAAGATTCCGCGTCGCACGCAAAACCGCCTGCTGGCGCGTCTGGCGGCCATGCACGGCGAGATCGTCAATCACTGAAGCAAGCGGGTGGTTTAGCGTTGGCGGGAAGGTGCGTGAGCTGATGCCGACTTGCGCTGGCATGCGCGTGCATCCAAATCATCTGATGCTCGATACATGCGCTTGCGTGGTCGTCGCAAGCCCTCCGGTCGCCCGGGTCGAAGGCGGGCACGAAGCGCTGCCGAGCACAGGCGATATGGCCCGCACACGCAGCCTGCCGATGCATCATTCCAGCGGCCGCACCCGATGCGAGCCGCGCGCCATCAGGCGTAGGGCAAACGCATGCGGCAACAGCCGCAGTGCTGCGTTGACCAGCCGATAGCGCCAGCCCGGTACCGCCAGCACCTGGCCGCGCTCCAGTGCGGCGATTCCATATTCGGCCACTGCATCGGCCTGCAGCCAGGCCCAGGCGGGCAGGGTGGACATCGCCTCGCGGGTGCCGGTCACGTCGTGGAATTCGGACCAGGCAAAGCCCGGACACAGCGCGCAGACCTTGACCGCGCAATCGGCGTTTTCCAGCGCCAGCGATTCGCTGAAGCGCAGCATGAAGCTCTTGCTGGCCGCATACAGGGTCTGCCCATCGGCGCTGGGCGTCAGTGCGGCGAAGGAGGCCACGTTGAGAATGCGGCCCTGGCCGCTGGCACGGATCATCGGCAGCAGTCGCCAGGTCAGTTCGCACACCGCGCCCACCATCACCTGCAGGAAGCGCGCATGCGTGGCCCAGTCGTGATGCAGGTAGCGGCCCGGCACGCCGTAACCGGCATTGTTGACCAGTGTGCCCACGGTCCAGCCGTTGCGCTGGATCTGCGTTGCCAGCGCCTCGGCCGCGGCAGGGTCGGCCAGATCGGCCGGCAGCACTTCCACCCGAACCGTGCTGCGCAATTCCTCGGCCAATGCCTGCAGCCGGTCCACCCGTCGTGCGGTCAGGATCAACGGCACGCCGCGCCTGGCGTATGCGCGCGCAATCTCGCGGCCAATGCCGCTGGAGGCGCCGGTGATCAAGGCGAAGACAGGCGAAACGGACATGGCAGGTTCCTGTAAGGGGAGGGGAAGGACATCTGGCGGACAGAAGTGTGCCGGTTGCTGCCAGCCCTTGGGCTATTCTGTCGCCTGTCTTCAACTCAGGAACCTGCGCCTGATGCGTCGAAAGATCGTTGCCGGAAATTGGAAGCTGCATGGCAGCCGCGCCTTCGCCACCGAACTGGTGGCCAAGGTGGCCGCGCACATGCCCCTGGAGGGTGTCGAAGTCGTCATCCTGCCGCCACTGCCTTACCTCGGCGACCTGATCGAGGATTTCGAGGCCCATCACCTGTCGTTCGGAGCCCAGGACGTCAGTAGTAATGAGAAGGGCGCCTACACCGGCGAGGTCTCGGCCTCCATGCTGGTCGATGTCGGTGCCGGCTACGGGCTGGTCGGCCACTCCGAGCGCCGCCAGTATCACCATGAGAGCAGCGAGCTGGTGGCACGCAAGTTTGCCGCCGCCATCCATGCTGGACTGATTCCAGTGCTGTGCGTGGGCGAATCGCTGGAACAGCGTGAAGCCGGTCAGACCGAGGCAATCCTACGTGCCCAGCTCGACCCGGTCCTGGCGCTGGTCGGCAGCGCCGGTTTCGCAGGCGCGGTGCTGGCCTACGAACCGATCTGGGCCATTGGCACCGGCCGCACTGCGACCCCGGAGCAGGCGCAGGCCGTACACGCCTTCCTGCGTGGCGAAGTCGCGAAGGCGGATGCTAGAATCGCCGATTCGTTGCCCATCCTGTACGGGGGCAGTGTCAAGCCCGACAACGCCGGCGAGCTGTTCGCGCAGCCTGACGTCGATGGCGGGCTGGTCGGAGGCGCGTCACTGGTCGCCGAAGATTTCCTGGCCATCGCACGCGCGGCGGCCGCGTGCTAACCCATTAAGTTTTGTCCGGGGACGGATTTCGAAATGCTGATGTTGATCCTCAATGTGGTCTACGTGCTGGTCGCCCTGGCGATGATTGCGCTGATCCTGATGCAGCGTGGCGCAGGTGCGGCGGCCGGCTCCGGCTTCGGCGCCGGCGCGTCCGGCACCGTGTTCGGTTCGCAGGGTGCGTCGAACTTCCTGTCCAAGTCGACCAAGTGGCTGGCGGTGGTGTTCTTCAGCATCAGCCTGTTCATGGCGTGGTACGCCACGCACGGCGCACGTCCTACGGATCAGAACCTGGGTGTGATGTCGCAGTCGGCAACCCCGGCTCCGGCCGCCGCCGGCGAGCTCACCCAGCCGTTGCCGCAGGCCCCGGCCGCAGGTGCGGTGCCGACCGCTCCGTCGCAGCCGGCTCCGGCCGCCGCCCCGGCAGTGGCGCCTGCGCAGTCCGCACCGGCGCAGCCGGCGCCTGCAGTAAGCGAAGAAAACGCTTCAGAACCAGCACAAAAACGCTGAAGCCGGTTACAATACGCTGCGCACTGGGATGCCCAGCGGCGCAACGTATGCCCAGGTGGCGGAATTGGTAGACGCACTACCTTGAGGTGGTAGCGACTTAGGTCGTAGGGGTTCGAGTCCCCTCTTGGGCACCATTGTTTGGCTGCAGTTCCTGCGCATCGCTTGTCGCGCGCGGGGTCTGCCTATACCCCATGCCGGCACGCGGCGCGTGCGGGCAGAGGCAAGAGAGAATCGCTGTGCTGGCCGAATATTTGCCGAGTCTGCTGTTTCTGATCGTCGCCACCGGTATCGGCATCGTGCTGATGTTGGTCGGTCGATTCCTCGGTCCGCGTAGCCCGGACCCGCGCAAGCTCTCGCCTTACGAGTGCGGCTTCGAAGCCTTCGAAGACGCGCGCATGAAGTTCGATGTGCGCTACTACCTGATCGCGATCCAGTTCATCGTGTTCGATCTGGAAATCATCTTCATCGTGCCGTGGACGCAGGTGTTCATGGAGATCGGCGCCCGTTCGCTGGTCACCATGGGGCTGTTCGTCGGCATGTTGTTCCTCGGCTTTATCTACGTGTGGAAGAAGGGAGCGCTGGAATGGGAGTGATTCAGACCCTGGATAGTCTGATGACCAACCCGATGCCGGAAGGCCGGGTGGAAGACATCCTGCGCCCGGAAGGCGAAAACCCGTTGCTCGAAAAGGGCTACGTGACCACCAGCGTCGATGCGCTGCTGAACTGGGCGCGCACCGGCTCGATGTGGCCGATGACCTTCGGTCTGGCCTGCTGTGCGGTCGAGATGATGCATGCGGGCGCCTCGCGCCTGGATCTGGACCGCTACGGCGTGGTGTTCCGCCCGTCGCCGCGCCAGTCCGACGTGATGATCGTGGCCGGTACCCTGGTCAACAAGATGGCCCCGGCGCTGCGCAAGGTCTACGACCAGATGCCCGATCCGAAGTGGGTCATCTCGATGGGCAGCTGCGCCAACGGCGGCGGCTACTATCACTATTCGTATTCGGTGGTGCGCGGTTGCGACCGCATCGTGCCGGTGGACATCTACGTCCCGGGCTGCCCGCCGACCGCCGAGGCGCTGGTCTACGGCATCTTGCAGCTGCAGAAGAAGATCTGGCGTACCCAGACGATCGCGCGCTGACACCCGTCTTCTTCTACCGAGAGCAGCCAAGCCCCCATGGCAGAGCAAGCATCCTCCTTCACTGACCGACTTGCGGCACGTTTCGCCGGTGCGCAGATTGCCGTGGCATTGCCGCGCGGCGAAGTGACGCTGGAAGTCGCGGCCGCCGATTGGCACGCCACCTGTCTTGCACTGCGTGACGAGCTCGGTTTCGAACAGCTCAGCGACCTGTGTGGCGTCGATTACCTGGGCTACGGCAGCGACGAGTGGGATACCGCCGACGTGTCGTCGCAGGGCTTCAGTCGCGGCGTCGAAGGCAAGGCCGTCGGCCGTTTCGCCTGGGGCGAATTCCCCAGCCAGGAAAGCTCTTCCGGCGCGCAGCCGCAGCAGCTGCCCAAGCAACGTTTTGCGGTGGTCGCACAGCTGATTTCCTACCAGCACAACCAGCGTCTGCGCGTGCGTTGCTACGCACCGGACGAGCAGGTGCCGGTGGTGGCGTCGTTGACCGATATCTGGCCGGGCGTGAACTGGTTCGAGCGCGAGGCGTTCGACCTGTTCGGCATCGTGTTCGATGGGCACCCGGACCTTCGCCGCATCCTGACCGACTACGGATTCGTCGGCCACCCGTTCCGCAAGGACTTTCCGCTGATCGGCAACGTCGAAGTGCGTTACGACGAGGAGCGCAAGCGCGTTGTATACGAGCCGGTGACCTCGGTCGAGCCGCGCGTCGGCGTGCCGCGCGTCATTCGCGACGATGCCCGTTATGAGACTGCCGCTGGTGAAGTGGGCAAGTCGGAGACTGCCAAGTGAGTGAGTTCCGCCAGGCAACCGATGCCTTCGCGAGCAATCCTGTCGAAAGCAAGCAGGAAATCCGCAATTACACGATGAACTTCGGCCCGCAGCATCCTGCGGCGCACGGCGTGTTGCGCCTGATCCTGGAAATGGATGGCGAGACCGTGGTGCGTGCCGATCCGCATATCGGCCTGCTGCACCGTGGCACCGAGAAGCTGGCCGAGTCCAAGCCGTTCAACCAGTCGGTTCCGTACATGGATCGTCTGGATTACGTCTCGATGATGTGCAACGAGCACGCCTATGTGCGCGCGATCGAATCCCTGATGGGGATCGAAGCACCCGAGCGTGCGCAGTACATCCGCACCATGTTCGACGAGATCACCCGCATCAAGAACCATTTGATGTGGGTCGGTTCCAATGCGCTCGATCTGGGTGCGATGGCGGTGATGCTGTATGCATTCCGCGAGCGCGAAGAACTGATGGACGTCTACGAGGCGGTCAGTGGCGCGCGCATGCACGCGGCCTACTACCGTCCCGGCGGCGTCTACCGCGATCTACCCGATCGCATGCCGCAGTACAAGGAGTCGCGTTGGCACAAGGGCGGGGCGCTGAAGAAGCGCAATGCCGGTCGCGAAGGCACCATGCTGGACTTCCTCGAGGAGTTCACCAATACCTTCCCGGCACGCGTGGACGAGTACGAGACCCTGCTGACCGATAACCGCATCTGGAAGCAGCGTACCGTCGACGTCGGCATCATCAGCCCGGATCTGGCACGCGCCTGGGGCATGACCGGTCCGATGTTGCGTGGCTCGGGCATCGAGTGGGATCTGCGCAAGAAGCAGCCCTACGCCAAGTACGACGCGGTGGATTTCGATATCCCGGTCGGCACCAACGGCGACTGCTATGACCGCTACCTGGTGCGCGTGGCCGAGATGCGCGAATCCAACCGCATCATCAAACAGTGCGTGAAGTGGCTGAAGGCCAACCCGGGCCCGGTCATGGTCACCAATTTCAAGGTCGCTCCGCCCAGCCGAGAAGGCATGAAGGACGACATGGAAGCGCTGATCCATCACTTCAAGCTGTTCAGTGAAGGCTATTGCGTGCCGGCCGGCGAAACCTATAGCGCGGTGGAAGCGCCCAAGGGCGAGTTCGGTTGCTACCTGATGTCCGACGGCGCCAACAAGCCGTTCCGCGTGCATCTGCGCGCGCCGGGTTTTGCGCATCTGTCGTCGATGGACGCGGTGGTGCGTGGCTATTTGCTGGCCGACGTCGTGGCGATGATCGGTACTTACGATTTGGTTTTCGGTGAGGTTGACCGATGAAGGCGACGGGTAATTTCGAAGCGGCGCGCGACGTCGATCCGCAGGTGGTGCTGAGCGACAAGACGCGCGCGCACATCGATCACTGGCTGACCAAGTTCCCGCCGGACCGCAAGCGTTCGGCGGTGCTGCAGGGTCTGCACGCCGCGCAGGAGCAGAACCAGGGCTGGCTGACCGACGAATTGATCGTGGGCGTAGCCAAGTACCTGGAGCTGCCGCCGGTATGGGCTTATGAGGTCGCCAGCTTCTACTCGATGTTCGAGACCGAGCGCGTCGGCCGCCATAACGTGGCGTTCTGCACCAATATCAGCTGCTGGCTCAATGGCGCCGAGGATCTGCTGGCCCACGCGGAAAAGAAGCTGGGTTGCAAGCTGGGGCAGTCGACGGCCGATGGTCGCGTCTACCTCAAGCGCGAAGAAGAGTGCCTGGCTGCCTGCTCCGCGGCGCCGATGATGGTCATCAATGGCCACTATCACGAGCATCTGACGAAAGAAAAGGTCGACGCGCTGCTGGACGGGCTGGAGTAAGACATGGCACATCATCACGCACCCTCAGGCCCGGTCGGTCCGGCGCCGCAGCCGCATCAGGTCGTCTACACGACCCTGCACTACGACACTCCGTGGTCGTATGAGAGCTATCTGAAAACCGGTGGCTACGCCGCGCTGCGCAAGATCCTCGAAGAGAAGATCCCGCCGGCCGATGTTATCGAAATGGTCAAGGCGTCGAACCTGCGCGGCCGTGGTGGTGCGGGCTTTCCGACCGGGTTGAAATGGTCGTTCATGCCCAAGGGCACGATGCAGAAGTACATCCTGTGCAATTCGGACGAATCCGAGCCGGGCACCTGCAAAGACCGCGACATCCTGCGCTACAACCCGCATTCGGTGGTGGAGGGCATGGCGATCGCCTGCTACGCCACCGGCTCGACGGTGGGCTACAACTACCTGCGTGGCGAATTCCACCACGAGCCGTTCGAAAACTTCGAGCTGGCGCTGGCCGATGCCTACGCCAACGGTTGGTTAGGCAAGAACATTCTCGGCAGCGGCGTGGATATCGACATCTACGGTGCGCTGGGCGCTGGCGCGTACATCTGCGGCGAAGAAACCGCATTGATGGAATCGCTGGAAGGCAAGAAGGGCCAGCCGCGCTACAAGCCGCCGTTCCCCGCGAATTTCGGCCTGTACGGCAAGCCGACCACCATCAACAACACCGAGACCTATGCGTCGGTGCCGGCGATCATTCGCAACGGCCCGGAGTGGTTCCTCGGGTTGAGCAAGACCAAGAACGGCGGCCCGAAGATCTTCTCGGTGTCCGGTTGCGTGCAGAAGGGCGGCAATTTCGAGGTGCCGCTCGGCACCACCTTCGACGAACTGCTGGAAATGGCCGGCGGGCTGCGCCCGGGTCGCAAGCTCAAGGGCGTGGTGCCTGGCGGCGTGTCGATGCCGGTGCTGAAGGCCGACCAGGTGGCTGGCCTGCAGATGGACTACGACACCTTGCGTGCGCTCGGCACCGGCCTGGGTTCGGGTGCCATCGTGGTGCTGGACGACAGCGTCTGCTGCGTGCGTTTCGCCTGCCGCATCTCGCAGTTCTTCCACAAGGAATCCTGCGGCCAGTGCACCCCGTGCCGCGAGGGCACCGGCTGGATGCACCGCGTGCTGGAGCGCATCGTGGCCGGCAAGGCCACGATGGAAGACCTGCATCAGCTGCGCACCGTCGCTGGCCAGATCGAAGGCCATACCATCTGTGCGTTCGGCGAAGCGGCGGCATGGCCGATTCAAGGCTTCCTGCGCCAGTTCTGGGACGAGTTCGAGTACTACATCGTCAACGGTCGTTCGATCGTCGATACGCAAGTCGGAGTGGCTGCATGAGCGCCCAACCAGTGAACCCGAACGTGCCACCGGACCATGTGACCGTCGAGATCGACGGCCAGAGTCTGGTCGTGCCGAAGGGCTCGATGATCATCCAGGCGGCCGACAAGGCCGGCATCCCGATTCCGCGCTTCTGCTACCACGAGAAGCTGCCGATCGCGGCCAACTGCCGCATGTGCCTGGTCGATGTCGAAAAGTCGCCCAAGCCGTCGCCTGCCTGCGCCACGCCGGTGATGGATGGCATGAAGGTCACCACGCGTAGCGAAAAGGCTTTGAAGTACCAGCGCAGCGTGATGGAATTCCTGCTGATCAACCACCCGCTGGACTGCCCGATCTGCGATCAGGGCGGCGAGTGCGAACTGCAGGACGTCTCGTTGGGCTACGGCCGTTCGGTCAGCCGGTTCAACGAGCGCAAGCGGGTGGTGCCGGACGAGGACATCGGTCCGCTGGTCGCCACCGAGATGACCCGCTGCATCCAGTGCACCCGTTGCGTGCGTTTCACCGCAGATATTGCCGGCACCTACGAGCTGGGCGGCATGTATCGCGGCGAGAACCTGCAGATCGGCACCTACGACGGCAAGCCGCTGACCACCGAGATCTCCGGCAACGTCATCGACGTCTGCCCGGTGGGCGCGCTGACCAACAAGGTGTTCCAGTTCCGCGCGCGTCCGTGGGAACTGATGGCGCGCGAATCGCTGGGTTACCACGATGCGATGGGCTCGAACCTGTTCCTGCATGTGCGTCGTGGCGAAGTGCTGCGCACCGTGCCGCGTGAGAACGAGGCAGTCAACGAATGCTGGCTCTCCGACCGCGACCGTTATTCGCATCAGGGCCTGTATGCCGAAGACCGTGCGGTCAAGCCGCTGAAGAAGGTCAACGGGCAGTGGACTGAAGTGAGCTGGACCGAAGGTCTGGCCGCCGCCACGCAGATCCTGCGCGAAAACGCCGGCGATCAGCTCGGGGTGTTGGTGCATCCGTCCACGTCCAACGAAGAAGGCGCATTGCTCGCGCGTCTGGCCGAAGGTCTGGGCAGCGGCAACCTGGACCACCGTTTGCTCAACCGTGATTTCTCCGACGCTGCGGTAGCCGAAGCGTTTGCCACGCCGCTGGCGGAGATCGAACAGGCTGACGTGGTGGTGTTGTTCGGCACCAATGTGCGGCATGAGCTGCCGTTGCTGCACGCACGTCTGCGCAAGGCGCATATCCAGAACCGTACGCAGATTCACTCGGTCAACCCGGTCGACTTCGATTTCGCCTTCACCCAGGCCAGCCGCACCGTGGTGGCCCCGTCGCAGTTGGCGGGTGCACTGAGCGATGCGACGCTGCGCGATGCGGTCAAGGCTGCAAGCCGCGCCGTGATCGTGGTCGGTGCGTTGGCCGAAAATCATCCGCAGGCTGCCGCGTTGCGTGCCGCCGCACGCGATTTTGCTGCCGCAACCGGCGCATCGTTGTGCCGCATCCCGCAAGGCGCCAATGCCGTGGGTCTGGTGGCGCAGGGCGTGCTGCCGACCGCGCGCGATGTCGCCGGCATGCTGGCCCAGCCGCGTCAGGCGTACGTGCTGTACGGCATCGAGCCAGGCCTGGATTTTGCCGACGCCGCCGCTGCACGCAGCGCGCTGGCAGGCGCCAAGGTGGTTGCCTTCAGCCAGTTCGCCTGTGCGTCGACGCGCGATGTGGCCGATGTGATTCTGCCGATCGGTGCGTTGCCGGAAATCGATGCATCGCTGACCAATCTCGATGGCCGCGTGCAGACTGCACGTGCTGCTGGCCGCCTACCGGTCGAAGCGCGCGAGGGCTGGCGCGTGCTGCGTGCACTTGGCGGTGAACTGGGTCTGCCCGGTTTCGAATTCATCGACCTGATCGGCCTGCGCGCCGGCATGCAGAACCGCAACGTGACGCCAACGGCGTCGGCGCAACCAGCGGCCGCCAGCAACGGGCTGGAAGTCGCTGCAACTGCTGCGATTTACCGCACCGATGCGGTGGTGCGTCGGGCCGCTGCGCTGCAGTCGCATCCGCTCAACATCGCGCCGTGCGTGGCGATGCATCCGGAGCAGGCGACGCAGTTGCAGGTCCAGGCTGGTCAGATGGTCAAGGTCGGTACCGATGCCGGTAAGGCAACGTTGCCGGTGGTGCTGGACAAGCGCGTCGCACCGGGCACGGTGTGGATCGAATCCGGCCATGGCGCAACCGCGCCGCTCGGTGCCGGTCGTGTAACGGTGGTGGCTGCATGAACGAATTGTTGTTGAACCTGGTCGACCCGTTGCACCAGTGGTTCCTGGGGCTGGGCGATGGCGGCGTGGTGCTGTGGTCGGTATTGAAGATCCTGCTGATCGCCGTGCCAGTGATCGTGGCGGTGGCGTTCTACGTGGTCTGGGAGCGCAAGCTGATCGGCTGGATGCACGTGCGCCATGGGCCCATGTACGTGGGTATGGGCATCTTCCAGGCCTTCGCCGACGTCTTCAAACTCCTGTTCAAGGAAATCGTGCAGCCAACCAGCTCGCACAAGGCGATGTTCGTCATCGCACCGCTGCTGACACTGGCGCCGGCTTTTGCCGCATGGTCGGTAGTGCCATTCGATGCGAAGCTGGTGTTGTCCAATGCCAACGTCGGCCTGCTGTATCTGCTGGCGATGACCTCGCTGGGCGTGTACGGCATCATCCTGGCCGGCTGGGCATCGAACTCGAAATACGCCTTCCTGGGCGCGATGCGTTCGGCCGCGCAGGTGGTCAGCTACGAAATCGCGATGGGCTTTGCGCTCGTCGGTGTGATGATTGCCTCCGGCAGTGTCAACCTGAGCCAGATCGTGTTCGCGCAGGCCGGCAACTCCGGTTTCTTTGACTGGTTCCTGATTCCGCTGTTCCCGTTGTTCATCGTGTACTGGGTTTCTGGCGTCGCCGAAACCAACCGCGCGCCGTTCGACGTGGTGGAAGGCGAATCGGAAATCGTCGCCGGTCACATGGTGGAATATTCCGGCGGTGCGTTCGCCCTGTTCTTCCTGGCCGAATACGCCAACATGATCCTGGTCAGCTTCCTGATCTCGATCTTCTTCCTCGGCGGTTGGTTGAGCCCGATCCAGGGCTGGGTCAATGCGGACGTTTCGCCGTGGATCGACTGGTTGTGGAAGGGCGGCTGGCCGTGGCTGCTGATGAAGGTGTTCTTCTTCGCCAGCGCCTATATCTGGTTCCGCGCCAGCTTCCCGCGTTACCGCTACGACCAGATCATGCGTCTGGGCTGGAAAGTCTTCATTCCGCTCACGATCGTGTGGATCGCAGTGACGGCGTTGATGGTGTTTTACGGCGTGATCCAGAAGGGCGTGTAATTGATGAACAAGATCACCCATTACTTCAAGAGCTTGCTGCTGCTCGAGCTGCTCGGCGGCTTGTGGCTGACGTTGAAATACACGTTCAAGCCCAAGTACACCGTGCTGTATCCGATGGAGAAGTTCCCGCAGTCGCCGCGCTTTCGCGGCCTGCATGCGCTGCGCCGTTATCCCAACGGCGAAGAGCGTTGCATCGCCTGCAAGCTGTGCGAAGCGGTGTGCCCGGCGCTGGCGATCACCATCGACTCGGCCAAGCGCGAAGACGGCACCCGCCGCACCACGCGCTACGACATCGACCTGTTCAAGTGCATCTTCTGCGGCTTCTGTGAAGAAAGCTGCCCGGTGGACTCGATCGTCGAAACGCACATCCTCGAGTACCACTTCGAGAAGCGTGGCGAAAACATTGTCAACAAGCCGCAGCTGCTGGCGATCGGAGACCGGTTAGAGACCGAGATCGCCGAGCGTCGCGCTGCCGATGCCGCCTTCCGTTGAGGTCATGATGGACTGGGTCACTCTTGCTTTCTACGCCTTCTCCGCCGTCGCGGTCGTGTCCGCCGGTGCGGTGATCAGCGTGCGCAACCCGGTATACGCCGTGTTGTGCCTGATCCTCACGTTCTTCTCGATGGCATGCATCTGGCTGCTGGTCGGGGCTGAATTCCTCGGCGTGACGCTGGTGCTGGTCTATGTCGGCGCGGTGATGGTGCTGTTCCTCTTTGTGGTGATGATGCTGGACATCGATACCAGCCGCTTGCGCGAGGGGTGGGTCAAGTACATGCCGCTCGGCGTCATCGTGGCGGTGGCCATGCTCGCGCAGATGGTCACGTTGATCGGTGTCAAGGCGCGCAGCGCCACGCCGTTCCCGGCAGACAACGCAGCTGCGCAAGCGGCTGACAGTTCAAACCTGACCTGGTTGGCCAAGAGCCTGTACACCGAATTTCTGCTGCCTTTCGAATTTGCCGCGGTGATCCTGACGGTGGCGGTGGTGGCTGCAGTGATGCTGACCCTGCGCAAGCGCACTGGCATCAAGTTGCAGAATGCCGGCGAGCAGTCCCGGGTCAAGGCGGGCGACCGTCTGCGCATGGTCAAAATGGCGGTTGAAAAGCCGGTACAGGTTGCGCCGCAAATCGACGCGGCCGACGGACAGGAGGCGAAGTCTTGATTACCTTGGGCCACCTGCTTGGACTGGGCGCGGTGCTGTTCTGCATCTCGCTGGCCGGCATCTTCCTCAACCGCAAGAACGTCATCGTGCTGCTGATGTCGATCGAGTTGATGTTGCTGTCGGTCAACGTCAACTTCATCGCTTTCTCGCGCGAGCTTGGCGATACCGCCGGTCAGTTGTTCGTGTTCTTCATTCTGACGGTTGCCGCTGCGGAGGCTGCAATCGGCCTTGCGATCCTGGTGACTCTGTTCCGCACGCGCCGCACGATCAATGTGGCCGAAGTCGATACGTTGAAGGGCTGACCTGTAGATGGAAATCACTCTCTCCAAGAGTCTGTTGATCGCAGTGGTGCTTGCACCGCTGGTCGGCAGCATCATCGCCGGCCTGTTCGGGCGCCAGGTCGGGCGCAAGGGCGCGCAGTACGTCACCATCCTCGGTGTTGCGGTCAGCTGCGTGCTGTCGTGCCTGACGCTGTATCAGCTGGTGGAGCAGGGCGCCAGCCCGTTCAACCAGAACCTCTACACATTCTTTGATGTCGGCAACTACTCGGCACATGTCGGCTTCATGGTCGACCGCCTGACTGCGATGATGATGGTGGTGGTGACCTTCGTGTCGCTGTTGGTGCACATCTACACCATCGGCTACATGGAAGAGGACCCGGGTTACCAGCGCTTCTTCAGCTACATCTCGTTGTTCACCTTCTCCATGCTTACGCTGGTGATGAGCAACAACTTCCTGCAGCTGTTCTTCGGCTGGGAAGCGGTGGGCCTGGTGTCGTACCTGCTGATCGGTTTCTGGTTCAAGCGCCCGACTGCCGTGTTCGCCAACATGAAGGCGTTCCTGGTCAACCGCGTCGGCGACTTTGGCTTCATCCTCGGTATCGCCGGCGTCCTGTTGTGGTTCGGCTCGTTGGATTACTCCACCGTGTTCGCCAACGCGACCACCATGGCCGGCGCCAAGGTGCAGCTGTTCGCGGGTCACGAATGGAGCGTGATGACGCTGATCTGCATCTGCCTGTTTATCGGTGCGATGGGCAAGTCGGCCCAGGTGCCGTTGCACGTGTGGCTGCCGGACTCGATGGAAGGCCCGACACCGATCTCGGCGCTGATCCACGCCGCAACGATGGTGACCGCCGGCATCTTCATGGTGGCGCGTATGTCGCCGCTGTTCGAGCTGTCGGAAACAGCGCTGAACTTCATCCTGTTCATCGGTGCGACCACAGCCTTCTTCACCGGCCTGATCGGTATCGTGCAGAACGACATCAAGCGCGTGGTGGCGTACTCCACGCTGTCGCAGCTGGGTTACATGACCGTGGCATTGGGCGTGTCGGCCTATTCGGCAGCCGTGTTCCACCTGATGACCCATGCCTTCTTCAAGGCGCTGCTGTTCCTGGCGGCCGGCTCGGTAATCATCGGCATGCACCACGAGCAGGACATGCGCAAGATGGGTGGCCTGCGCAAGTACATGAAGGTGACCTACTGGACCAGCGTGATCGGTACATTGGCCTTGGTTGGTACGCCGTTCTTCTCCGGCTTCTACTCGAAGGACACCATTATCGAGGCCGCTGCGCATCATGCGCATGAGTCGCATGGCTGGATCGCAACCTATGGCTACTGGGCTGTGCTTGGCGGCGTATTGGTGACCAGTTTCTACAGCTTCCGTCTGCTGTTCCTGACCTTCCACGGCAAGGAGCGGTTCCGCGACGCCCATGCGCACGACGCGCATTCGCATCACGACAGCGCGCATACCGATGCCGAAGCGCAGGTTCACTCGCACGATGCGCATGGCCACGACACGCATGGCCACGACGATCATGGACATGGTCACCATGGTGCCCACGAGCCGCATGAGTCCAAGTGGGTGGTAACACTGCCGTTGGTCTTGTTAGCAATCCCCTCGATCGCGATCGGCTTCTTCACGATCGGTCCGATGTTGTTCGGAACCGACTGGCAGGGCCACCATGCAGCACACGCTATGCAGGGCCAGGCAGTTTCGTTCTTCACTGGCATCGTCGATTTCTACGATCCGGCACGCGATACCGTTGGTGCATTGGCCGAAGAGTTCCACGGCCCGGTTGCTTTCGCACTGCACGGCATGATGGCCGCTCCGTTCTTCCTGACGATTGCCGGCCTGCTGCTGGCTTCCCTGTTCTACCTGTGGAAGCCGGAACTGGCCACAAAGTCGCGCAAGACATTCGCGCCGATCGTGTGGTTGCTGGAAAACAAGTACGGCTTCGACAAGCTCTGGATCAATGGCTTCGCCGGTGGTGGCGTTGTTCTTGGCAAGGCGTCACGTGCAGTCGATACCCATGTGGTCGACGGCGCTGTTGTCAACGGTTCTGCCCGACTGATCGACCTGGCTGCAAATCTGCTGCGTCGCACGCAATCCGGTTTCCTCTATCACTACGCCTTCGCAATGATCATCGGTTTGATCGCCTTGTTGGCGGTACTGATGCATTTCTGGCGTTGAACTGTACGGAATAAGAAAACGTGTCGAACTGGCCTTTACTGTCTATCTTGATCTGGCTGCCGATTATCGGCGGCGCCCTGATCCTTGCGTTGCGCAACGCCGAGACTGCCCGCTGGGCGTCCCTGGCGGTAGCGGTGGCGACCTTTGCGCTGAGTCTGCCGCTGCTGGGCTACGACACTGCCAATGACGCCATGCAGTTCATCGAACTGCATGCCTGGATCCCGGCCTACAACATCGGCTACAACCTGGGCGTGGATGGCATCGCGGTCGCGTTGATCGTGCTGACCACGCTGGTGACGGTGCTGGCCCTGATCGGAGCCTGGCGCTCGATCGACAAGCGCGTCAATCAGTACGTCGCTGCCTTCCTGATTCTGGAAGGCGTCACGGTCGGCATCTTCGCCGCCACCGACGCGATGTTGTTCTACGTATTCTTCGAAGCCATGCTGATCCCGATGTT
Source organism: Xanthomonas euvesicatoria (assembly GCF_013112235.1). Classification (NCBI taxonomy): domain Bacteria; kingdom Pseudomonadati; phylum Pseudomonadota; class Gammaproteobacteria; order Lysobacterales; family Lysobacteraceae; genus Xanthomonas; species Xanthomonas euvesicatoria. The sequence goes on along the minus strand of NZ_JABFFS010000001.1, from coordinate 4,138,460 downwards.
CCTGATCATCGGCGTCTGGGGCGGCCCGCGGCGCATCTACGCGGCGATGAAGTTCTTCCTCTATACCTTCCTCGGCTCGGTGCTGATGTTGGTGGGCCTGGTGTATCTGTATCTGAAGGGCGGCAGCTTCCAGCTCGCCGACCTGTATGCGCTGCAGCTGACCGCCAAGGAACAGACCTGGATCTTCTTCGCATTCCTGATCGCCTTTGCGGTCAAGGTGCCGATGTTCCCGGTGCACACCTGGTTGCCGGACGCGCACGTCGAGGCGCCGACCGCCGGTTCGGTGATCCTGGCGGCGATTGCGTTGAAGATCGGCGGCTACGGCTTCCTGCGCTTCAACCTGCCGATCGTGCCCGACGCGAGCCATGAGTTCGCCTGGCTGGTCATCACGCTGTCGCTGATTGCGGTGATCTATGTCGGCTTGGTGGCCTTGGTGCAGGACGACATGAAGAAGCTGGTGGCGTATTCGTCCATCGCGCACATGGGTTTCGTCACGCTCGGTACCTTTATCGCCTTCACCCTGGTACGCGAGTACGGCAGCACTGACGCTGCGCGTCTGGGCCTGCAGGGCGCGATGGTGCAGATGATCTCGCACGGTTTCGTGTCCGGCGCGATGTTCTCGTGCATCGGCGTGCTCTACGACCGCATGCATACCCGTCGCATCGCCGATTACGGCGGCGTGGTCAACGTGATGCCCTGGTTCGCCACCTTCTCCATGTTGTTCTTCATGGCCAATGCCGGCCTGCCGGGAACCAGTGGTTTCGTCGGCGAGTTCATGGTCATCCTGGCCAGCTTCCAGAAACATCCGTTGGTTGCCTTTGGCGCCGCCACCACGCTGGTGATCACCGCTGCGTACACGCTGTGGCTGTACAAGCGCGTGTTCTTCGGCGAAGTGGCCAACGCACACGTGGCCGAGCTGAAAGACATCAATGGCCGCGAAGCATTCGTGCTGGGGGTGTTCGCCGCTGGCGTGCTGGCCCTTGGCCTGTACCCGAAGCCGCTGACCGATCTGATGGAACCGTCGATCGCCAAGCTGGCGACCCAGATTGCCGCGACCAAGCTCTGACCGCTTGCCGTACGTTTTGATTTCCAGGATTTAATGATGACCACGCCAACGCTCGCGCCGTTGACCACCGCTGACCTAGCTCCGCTCGTACCGGAGCTGGTGCTGATCGGCGGCGCCTTCGCACTGCTGATGCTCGACCTGTTCGTGAGCCAGCGGAACAAGGTCTGGACCCACCTGTTCTCCGTTGCCGTGCTTGCCGTGGTGCTCGTGTTGCTTGCAACCGGCACGGGCGGGCAGGGCGATATCTTCAATGGCATGTTCGTGCGCGACACGGCAGCCGATGTCATGAAGACCGTGATCGTGCTGGTCAGCGGGTTGAGCCTGGTGTATGGCTGGACCTACCTGCGCGAGCGTAATCTCTACCAGGGCGAAATCCCGGTGCTTGTGTTGTTCGCCACTGCCGGCATGATGCTGCTGGCGTCGGCCGGTAGCCTGTTGATGGTCTATCTGGGCCTGGAGCTGCTGGCGCTGTGCTCCTACGCACTGGTCGCCTCCAACCGCGACAATGGCCTGGCCACCGAAGCGGCGATGAAGTATTTCGTGCTCGGGTCGCTGGCGTCGGGTCTGCTGCTATACGGCATGTCGCTGGTCTACGGCGCCACCGGTACGCTCAGCCTGGCCGGCATCCACGATGCGATCGAAGGCTCGAACGAACGCACGTTGCTGCTGACCGGCACCATCTTCATGATCGCTGGCGTCGCCTTCAAGCTGGGTGCTGCACCTTTCCACATGTGGCTGCCCGACGTGTATCAGGGTGCGCCTGCGCCGATCGCGTTGTTCATCAGCTCGGCGCCCAAGCTTGCGGCGTTCGGTATGGCTTATCGCCTGCTGGAAGTTGGTATGGGTCCGTTGTCGCCGCAGTGGCATCTGCTGATCGGCGGCTTGTCGGCGGTTTCGCTGGTGGTCGGTAACCTGATGGCGATTGCGCAGAGCAACCTCAAGCGCATGCTCGCATACTCGACGGTCTCGCATATCGGCTTCCTGCTGATGGGCGTGGCGGGCGGCGGGGAAGAGGGCTATGCGGCTGCGATGTTCTACGCGGTCAGCTACACCATCATGTCCACCGCTTCGTTCGGCGCCATCATCGCGCTGTCGCGCAACGGGTTCGAAGCGGAAAACATCGACGACTTCAAGGGACTCAACGCGCGCAATCCGTGGATGGCTGGTCTGGTGCTGTGCATCATGGCATCGCTTGCAGGTATCCCGCCGTTCCTCGGTTTCTGGACCAAGCTGGCGGTGCTGGGCGCGGCAGTGAAGGGCGACATGCTGTGGCTGGCGTTGGTCGGTGTGATCTGCGCAGTGATCGGTGCGTACTACTACCTGCGCGTCATCAAGGTCATGTACTTCGACGAGCCGGTAGGCGAGCCGTTGCCGGCCAATAACGATCGCGTGCTCGGCACCGTGCTCGGCGTCAATGCGCTGGCCCTGCTTGCACTTGGTCTGGCCTGGAGTCCGATCATGGTGTGGTGCCAGCGCGCATTCGCCGGCCTCGCCTAAGACCGCTGCGCCAGCGTTAGGTTTTGCGGCGTCGCATCCTGCATGTGGCGTCGCACTGAAATAAAACCGCGCTTACTGTTTCGTTTTTGTTGCATTGCGGGTATTATTCGCCGCGACGTTGAACAGCCGCCACGCTGTCCAACAGATGAAAAACTAGGGCTTGCAATTGCCGCTCAAGTTCTTCATAATTCCGCTTCTGCTGCGGGGTGGAGCAGTCTGGCAGCTCGTCGGGCTCATAACCCGAAGGTCGCAGGTTCAAATCCTGCCCCCGCTACCAAGTTTCGAATTGTTGCTTTATCGCAGTAATTCAGCTTCTTGGATCGTAAGGACGCATGTTCCCGTCTTTACGCCGACCCTGAGAGGTCGGGTTTTTTTCACGCAAGGGGCCCATCGGGCCCCTTGTTTTTTCCGGAACCGGAAAGTTTGCTGCCGGTTGCCGGGGTTCTACTGGCAATCATCTGATCAGGGCAGTCTGTGAGCGAAAAAGCGACCGAAATCGCGAATCTGCTGAGTCCAACGGTTGAGTCCCTGGGCTTGGAACTGCTGGGCGTGGAATATCTTCCCGCTCCAGGCGGCGCCACATTGCGCCTATATATCGACGTGCCGCTGGCCGAACAGCCCGAGCGTGTCATCAATGTCGACGACTGCGAGCGCGTGAGCCGCGAAGTCTCCGCCCAGCTCGACGTCGAAGACCCGATCAGCGGTAACTACACGTTGGAAGTGTCATCGCCGGGTGTGGATCGTCCGCTGTTCACGCTGGAACAGTTCGCGCGCCACACCGGTGAGTCGGCAAAGATCGTCTTGAAGCTGGCGCAGGATGGTCGGCGCCGCTTCCAGGGCGAGATCCTGCGCATCGATGCCGAGGCAGAGGCGGTGGTGTTCGCCGTCGATGGCAAGGACGTGCAGATCGGCTACGACAATATCGACAAAGCGCGCATCGTGCCGGATTGGGTTGCGCTGGGTCTGGCACCGCAGAAACCGAACAAGCCCGGCCCGAAAAAACCCGGGCACGAAAAGAAGAAACCATCCAACGAGTCGGCGGCTGGCAAGCCGCGCGCGGAGTGACGAAATGAGCAAGGAACTTTTGCTGGTAGTGGATGCGGTCGCCAACGAAAAGGGCGTGCCGCGCGAAGTGATCTTCGAAGCGATCGAGGCCGCGCTGGCTTCCGCGGCGAAGAAGCGCTATCCCGACCAGGACGTGCTGGCCCGCGTCACCATCGATCACAAGGACGGTACTTACGAAACCTACCGTCGCTGGGAAGTGGTTGCCGATGACGTGGTGATGGAATCCCCTGACCGCCAGGTGCGTCTGATGGATGCCATCGACGAAGCCGACGGCGTGGAAGTGGGCGATTACATCGAAGAACAGATCGAGAATCCCGACTTCGGCCGTATCGCCGCGCAGGCTGCCAAGCAGGTGATCGTGCAGCGTGTGCGCGAGGCCGAGCGTCAGCAGGTGGTGGATGCGTGGAAGGATCGTGTGGGTGAGTTGATTACCGGCGTGGTCAAGCGCGCGGAGCGCGGCAATATTTTTGTCGATCTTGGCGGCAACGCCGAAGCCTTCATTCCGAAGGACAAGGGCATTCCGCGCGACGTGCTGCGTCCCGGCGACCGCGTGCGCGGTTACCTGGCCGAGGTGCGCTCCGAGCCACGCGGCCCGCAGCTGTTCATCAGCCGTGCCGCACCTGAATTCATGATCGAACTGTTCAAGCTCGAAGTGCCGGAAGTCGGTCAGGGCCTGGTCGAGATCAAGGCTTGCGCACGCGATCCGGGCGACCGCGCCAAGATCGCCGTGATCGCGCACGACGCCCGCACCGACCCCATCGGCGCGTGCATCGGCATGCGCGGTTCGCGCGTGCAGGCGGTGTCCAACGAACTCAATGGCGAGCGCGTGGACATCGTGTTGTGGAACGAAAACCCGGCCAACTTCGTCATCAACGCAATGGCGCCTGCTGAAGTGCAGTCGATCATCGTCGACGAAGACAAGCACTCGATGGACCTGGCCGTGGCAGAAGACCGCCTGGCGCAGGCGATCGGCAAGGGGGGGCAGAACGTGCGTTTGGCCAGCCGCCTGACCGGTTGGCAGCTCAACGTGATGACCGCCGACCAGGTGGCCGCCAAGTCCGAGGCCGAGCAGGCCGCGGCACGCCAGCTGTTCATGGACCGCCTGGAAGTGGACGAGGAAATCTCCGCGATCCTGGTCTCCGAAGGTTTCAATACGGTCGAAGAAATCGCCTACGTGCCGGTCGGCGAGTTGCTGGCGGTAGAGGGCTTCGACGAAGACATCGTTGAAGAACTGCGCGCCCGTGCCCGCGATGCGTTGCTCAACGCCGCGCTGGCCGAGGAAGAAGGCCTGGAAGGAACTCAGCCCACCGAGGACCTGCTGGCGCTGGAGGGGATGGACGAGGAGACGGCTTTTGCGCTGGCCGAGCACGGCGTGCGTACCAGCGAGGACTTGTCCGACCTGGCCGCGGACGAGATCGTCGACTTCGGCATCGAGGGCATGACCCAGGAGCGCGCTGCGGCGCTGATCCTGGCGGCCCGCGCCGAGGAGATCGCCCGTTTGGAGCGCGGCGAATGAGCCGGCAATGAACCGCGCCCTGACCCCATCAGGGCTTAGAATCAGCGTATCCCTTGCTCTGGGCGAGGGGGCGCCAACCAGATCATAGGATCCGAATGTCGCAGCAAACCACCATCCGCAAGCTTGCCGAACTGGTCAATACGCCGGTCGATAAACTGCTGGTTCAACTGGCCGAGGCCGGAATGAAGTTCAGCGGTCCCGACCAGGTCGTGACCAGCACCGAGAAGATGAAACTGCTTGGCTTCCTGCGTCGCACGCATGGCAAGGCAGAAACGTCTGCCGAAGCGGCGAGCGAAGCAGCCAAGAAGATCACGCTCAACCGGCGCAAGCTGCAGGAAGTCACTGTCAACGCCGGCCGCACCAAGACCACGGTCAACGTGGAAGTGCGGCAGAAGCGCACTTACGTGAAGTCCGAGAACGAAGGCAGCGGCCGCGCCGCACCGATGACGCCGGACGAAGAACGCGCCGATATCCTGCGTAAGCTCGAGGAGTCGCGTCAGCGCAACCTTGAGGAGCAGCAGCGCCTGGCCGAAAGCGACCGCGTGCGCGACGAGGCAATTCAGCGCAAGCGCGAGGAAGAGCAGGCCGCCAAGGACCGTGCAGAAGCCGAGCGCAAGGCTGCCGAGGAAGCCGCTGCGGCTGCCAGTGCGCCGGCCCCGGTTGCTGATGCGCCGACGCCGTCGGCGCCTGCCGCGCGGGCACCGTCTTCGCCGTCGTCCGCACCGCGTGCGGCACGTCCGGCGGGCGCATCTCCGGCCTCGCGTCCGGCAGCGCCGGCACGTGCGGACGACCGCAGCAATGCCGCCAAGCACAAGACGCGCGGTTCGCACGTCATGGTGGCCGGTGTTGAAGATGACGATGCGACCAAGCGCTTTGCCGGGCAGTTGCATCTGTCCGCGGCCGATCGCGCGCGGCGTTCCAATGTGCGCGGCAAGCCGACCGGCCGCCCGGGTTCGTCGTCCTCGCGCCGTGGTAATGACAACGGCCGTGGCGGCAGCCAGGCCAACAGCGGCCCGCACGGGTTCGAGCGTCCCACCGCACCGGTGGTGCGTGAAGTGGCGATCGGCGAGACCATCACCGTGGCAGACCTGGCGCAGAAGCTCGCGCTCAAGGGCGGCGACGTGGTCAAGGCGTTGTTCAAGATGGGCGTCATGGCGACCATCACCCAGAGCATCGATCACGACACCGCCGCACTGGTGACCGAAGAGCTTGGTCATAAAGCCGTGCGTGCCGACAATGCCGACTTCGAGGACGCGCTGCTGGCGCATGCCGAAGATGCGCAGGGCGAGGCCACGTCGCGTCCGCCGGTGGTCACCATCATGGGTCACGTCGATCACGGCAAGACCTCGCTGCTGGACTACATCCGCCGTACCAAGATCGCCTCCGGCGAAGCCGGCGGCATTACCCAGCACATCGGTGCGTACCACGTCGAAACCGGTCGTGGCGTCATCAGCTTCCTGGATACGCCCGGCCATGCCGCGTTTACCTCGATGCGTGCCCGTGGCGCCAAGATCACCGACATCGTGGTGCTGGTCGTTGCCGCCGACGATGGCGTGATGCCGCAGACCAAGGAAGCGGTTGCGCATGCCAAGGCGGCAGGCGTGCCGCTGATCGTGGCGGTCAACAAGATCGACAAGACCGGCGCGGATCCGCTGCGGGTCAAGAACGAGCTGCTGGCCGAAAACGTGGTGGCCGAAGAGTTCGGTGGCGATACCCAGTTCATCGAAGTGTCGGCCAAGGTCGGTACCGGCGTGGATACGCTGCTGGACGCGATTTCGCTGCAGGCCGAAGTGCTGGAGCTCAAGGCCGTGGCCGAGGGCCGCGCCAGCGGTACCGTCATCGAATCCTCGCTGGACAAGGGCCGCGGCCCGGTGGCGACGGTACTGGTGCAGCAGGGTGCGCTGAAGCGTGGCGACTATCTGGTGTGCGGCATCCAGTACGGCCGCGTGCGTGCGTTGTTCGACGAAACCGGCCATCAGCCGGCCTCGGCGGGCCCGTCGATTCCGGTGCAGGTGCTGGGTTTGTCCGGCGTGCCGGAAGCCGGCGACGACTTCGTGGTCGTCGACGACGAGCGCCTGGCCAAGGACGTGGCGCAGCAGCGCGAAACCAAGCGCCGCGAATCGCGTCTGGTGGCCTCGGCGACCAACCGCATGGAAGACATCCTGGCCCAGATGGGCAAGGGCGAAGGTCAGCAGGTACTGAACCTGGTGATCAAGGCCGACGTGCAGGGTTCGGTGGAAGCACTCAAGCAGTCGCTGGTGGCGTTGTCCAACGAGGACATCCGCATCAACGTGATCCACTCCGGCGTGGGCGGCATCACCGAATCCGACGCGAATTCGGCCGCTGCTTCCAAGGCGACGATCATCGGCTTCAACGTGCGTGCGGATGCCTCGGCGCGCAAGATCGTCGAGTCCAACGGCATTGATCTGCGTTACTTCTCGATCATCTATGACGTGATCGATCAGGTGAAGCAGGTAGCCTCCGGTCTGCTCGGCGTGGAAATCCGCGAAGAGATCATCGGTATCGCACAGGTCCGCGATGTGTTCCGTAGCTCGAAGTTCGGCGCGGTTGCAGGCTGCATGGTCATCGAAGGCGTGGTCAAGCGCAGCAAGCCGATCCGCGTGCTCCGCGACAGCGTTGTGGTGTTCGAAGGCGAGCTGGAATCGCTGCGTCGCTTCAAGGAGAACGTCGACGAAGTGCGCAACGGTACCGAATGCGGTATCGGCGTGAAGGCTTACAACGACGTCAAGGCCGGCGACCAGATCGAGTGCTTCGAGCGTATCGAAGTAGCCCGTACGCTGTAACGGCTGCCGGGGCCTACCGGCCCCGGACTCCGTTCGGCGGAGTTGGTCCAATGCAGGTTCTGCAAGGCGAGGGCGGCATGGCCGCCCGCGTTTGTTTTTGGCTTCGGTGCCAACTGGCCCTCCGAATCAACCAGGTCCACGACCATGCCAACCAAATCATTCCATCGCACCGACCGCGTGTCCGCGCAGGTGCGTCGCGACCTCGGCACGATCGTGCACGCGGCCGTGCGCGACCATGGCCTGCCGTCGGTCAGCGTGTCCGACGTCGAAATCAGTCGCGACCTGGCGCATGCCAAGGTCTTTGTCACCGCGCTGCAGCAGGAGCGTTCGGCAGAAGCGGTCAAGGGGCTTAAGGAAATCGCCGGCCAGCTGCGTACCCAGTTGGCGCGCGCGATGAAGCTGCGCCACGTGCCCGAGCTGCACTTCCATTACGACGATTCGGTCGATCGCGGCGAACGCATCGACAATCTGCTGCGTGACCTGGACGACGTTGGCCCCGAGGCCACGTCCAGCGATGAAGATGCCGAACAGCGCTGAGCGCTGTCACGGCCTGCCGCATCTGCCGCGGCCCTGATTCCCGCAGGCGCGCACTGCGCCTGATTCGAGCACCGATCTTTTGAAACCCCGCATCGTCTATCGCCCGTTGCACGGCATCCTGCTGCTGGACAAGCCGGCCGGGCTGAGCTCCAACAATGCACTGCAGGCCGCACGCCGGTTATTGCGCGCAGACAAGGGTGGCCATACCGGCAGCCTGGATCCGCTGGCTACCGGCCTGTTGCCGCTCTGTTTTGGCGAAGCCACCAAGATCGCCGGACTGCTGCTTGGTTCAGCCAAGGCATACCACGCCGAGATCGTGTTGGGCGTCACCACCGACACCGACGATGCCGACGGCGAGCCGCTGCGCGAGCGTGCGGTGCCGGATCTGAGCGAGGCCGATCTACAGGCGGCGCTGGCGCCTTTCATCGGCCGTATCCAGCAACAAGCGCCCATTTATTCCGCGCTCAAGCAGGGCGGCGAGCCGCTGTATGCCAAGGCGCGACGCGGCGAACGTATCGAAGCGCCGGTGCGCGAGGTGCATGTGCAGGCGATCGATGTGCTGGGCTACAGCGCCCCAGGTCTGCGGCTGCGCGTGACCTGCGGCTCGGGCACGTATATCCGCAGCCTGGCACGTGACCTGGGCGAGGTGCTGGGATGTGGAGCGCACATCGCCTCGTTGCGTCGGCTGTGGGTGGAGCCGTTTCGCGCTCCACAGATGATCACGCTCGAGGCATTGTCGGCGGCGCTGGAGGCGGGCGCCGAAGCACGGACGCTATTGCTGCCGATCGAGGCCGGCCTGGCCGATTTTGCGCGAATCGTGCTCGATCAGGCCCATGCGGCGCGTTTCCGCATGGGCCAGCGCCTGCGTGATGCCGCATTTCCACCGGGGCAAGTCGCTGTATTCGGACCTGACGGAACCCCCTCGGGGCTAGGCCTGGTCGACGCCGACGGGCGCTTGTCGCCGCAGCGATTGTTCAATGGACTGAACGAAATTACGGCCTGTTAAGATTTTGTCAACTTGTTCCCTGGGCCGGGCGACGTTACAATTTCGCGGCCCCGATCGGGGCACCTCAGCGCCAAGCGCGCTCATCCTAAGCAAACGGCGAGTCCGACGGTGCGTCACGCACGTTCCTGTCGACCACGCATCTATCGAGAAAACATCATGTCCGTCGACACCCAGAAAGTTATTGAAGACAACAAGCGCAGCGCCCAGGACACCGGTTCGCCGGAAGTGCAGGTCGCTCTGCTGACCGCCCGCATCGAGCTGCTGACCGGTCACTTCAAGACCCACAAGAAGGATCACCACAGCCGTCGTGGTCTGCTGCAGATGGTCAATCGTCGCCGCAGCCTGCTCGACTACCTGAAAAAGAAGGACAACGAGCGTTACAAGTCCTTGATCGAGAAGCTCGGCCTGCGCCGCTAATCGAGTCCTACCGCCGCGGCGCAGCGATGCGCCGCGGTTTTGTTTTGGTCAATCGCACTACGTCTTAAGCAATACGCACTCTTGGGCCGGAGCCTCCCGGCCGCCCGTTCTCGGCATGGGTCGACGACGGTCCAACGCAGACAGCAATACCTAAGGGAAAAAACCTCCGTGGCAAAAATCACCAAAACCTTCCAGTACGGCAAGCACACCGTCACTCTTGAGACGGGCGAAATCGCTCGCCAGGCAGGCGGCGCCGTGATCGTCAAGTTCGACGACACCGTACTGCTGGTCACCGCCGTCGCCGCCAAGAGCGCGCGCGAAGGGCAGGACTTCTTTCCTCTGACGGTCGATTATCAGGAGAAGTTCTACGCTGGCGGCCGCATCCCGGGCGGCTTCTTCAAGCGCGAAGGACGCGCGACCGAGAAGGAAACGTTGATCTCGCGCCTGATCGATCGTCCGATCCGTCCGCTGTTCCCGGAGGACTACAAGAACGAAGTGCAGATCATCGCCACCGTGATGTCGATGAACCCGGACATCGACGGCGACATCGCCGCGCTGATCGGCGCCTCGGCTGCACTGTCGCTGGCCGGCACCCCCTTCAAGGGCCCGATCGGCGCTGCCAAGGTCGGCTACAAGAACGGTGAATACATCCTCAACCCGACCGTGACCGAGCTGAAGGATTCGCAGCTGGAGCTGGTCGTGGCCGGTACCGCCAACGCGGTGCTGATGGTCGAGTCCGAAGCCGAGCTGCTGTCCGAAGAAGTGATGCTGGGCGCAGTGACGTTCGGTCATCGCGAGATGCAGAAGGTCATCAACGTCATCAACGAGCTGACCGTCGAAGCCGGCACCAAGCCGTCCGACTGGGTGGCTCCGGCAAAGAACGAGGGCATGATCGCCGCACTGAAGGAAGCTGTGGGCGATCAGCTCGCGTCGGCATTCCAGGTGCGCGACAAACTGCAGCGCCGCGATGCGATTTCGGCGATCAAGAAGGACGTGCTGGGCGCACTGGCGCCGCGCGCCACCATCGAAGGCTGGGCTGCCGGCGATCTGGCCAAGGAATTCGGCGAGCTGGAATACCAGACCATGCGTGGTTCGGTGTTGAGCAGCAAGGTGCGTATCGACGGCCGTGCACTGGACACCGTGCGTCCGATCAGCGCCAAGGCCGGCGTGTTGCCGCGTACCCATGGCTCGGCGCTGTTTACCCGCGGCGAGACGCAGGCGATCGTGATCACCACCCTGGGCACCGCGCGCGACGGTCAGGTCATCGACGCAGTGTCGGGCGAGTACAAGGAAAACTTCCTGTTCCATTACAACTTCCCTCCGTACTCGGTGGGCGAGTGCGGTCGTTTCGGTGCGCCGAAGCGTCGTGAAATCGGCCACGGCCGCCTGGCCAAGCGTGGCGTGCTGGCTGTGATGCCGACCCTGGAAGAATTCCCGTACACCATTCGCGTGGTCTCGGAAATCACCGAGTCCAACGGTTCGTCCTCGATGGCATCGGTCTGCGGCAGCTCGCTGGCGCTGATGGATGCCGGCGTGCCGATCAAGGCGCCGGTCGCGGGTATCGCAATGGGTCTGGTCAAGGAAGGCAACGACTTCGTCGTGCTCTCCGACATCCTGGGTGACGAAGATCACCTCGGGGACATGGACTTCAAGGTGGCCGGTACTGCCGAAGGCGTGTCCGCGCTGCAGATGGACATCAAGATCGAAGGCATCACCGAAGAGATCATGAAGCAGGCCTTGCAGCAGGCCAAGGCTGGCCGCCTGCACATCCTGGGCGAGATGGCGCATGCGCTGACCACCCCGCGTCAGGAATTGAGCGACTACGCGCCGCGCCTGCTGACCATCAAGATCCACCCGGACAAGATCCGCGAAGTGATCGGCAAGGGTGGCTCGACCATCCAGGCCATCACCAAGGAAACCGGTACGCAGATCGACATCCAGGACGATGGCACGATCATCATCGCCTCGGTCAATGCCATTGCCGCGCAGGCTGCGAAGTCGCGCATCGAGCAGATCACCTCGGACGTGGAGCCGGGCCGCATCTACGAAGGCAAAGTCGCCAAGATCATGGACTTCGGTGCGTTCGTCACCATCCTGCCGGGCAAGGACGGCCTGGTGCACGTGTCGCAGATTTCCAGCGAGCGCGTGGAGAAGGTCGGCGACAAGTTGAAGGAAGGCGATCTGGTCCGCGTCAAGGTGCTGGAAGTGGACAAGCAGGGCCGCATCCGTCTGTCGATCAAGGCAGTGGAAGAAGGCGAAGGCGTGCAGGCGTCGGCCGAGTAATCGCGGCGTGCTGATGCAGCATGCGTGATGCATGACGAAAGAGCGGGCTTCGGCCCGCTTTTTTGTTGTGCACTTGACCCCTTCTCGCTCTGGGAGAAGGTGCCCAAAAGGGGGCGGATGAGGTACGTGCAAGGCCTGGTGATATTCGGAACGTAAGTGGCTTGCCCGTACCCTCACCCCAACCCCTCTCCTGCAGGAGAGGGGCTTGGATTCCTTTTCATCCCGAGAGAAGGGCGCACAGCGCTGGACGGGGGCGTGCAACGCTGAATGGGGTGAAGGCGAGCAGGAGCTTCGCACCGTACCCTCACTTCAAGCCCTCTCCCGCGGGAGAGGGGCTTTGAATCCTTCTCCCATCGGGAGAAGGTACCCCGCAGGGGCCGACGAGGGTACGCCCGGCGTTACTGGTTCGATCTATCCTTGCTGCTGCGTCGGCGCTTGCTGCGTTTGCGGACGCGGCGGCACGACGCGTGGGAAGCCCGGCGGCATCGTTTGTTCTGTGGGTGCGGTGTCGGGTGTCGGCAGCGGCGCAGTGGGTAGCGGCGCAACCATCGCCGCATCAGGACGCAGCTTCAACAGCGCAGCCCAGTCGCGTCGATTGAAGTCGCACAGGTCTTCGTGCGCCGGCGTGCATTCGCTGGCGATGCCCAGGCTGTCTTCGTTCTGGTCCTGGCTGCTGTCCGATTGCGGTGTTGGCAACACCACGCGGCCGGCGCGATCCAGCGGCATCTTGCGCATCATCACCGTGTTGAATACGTTGCCGCCGATCAGATAGAGCGTGCGATCGCCGCCGACGTTGGCGGCCACCACCACATCGCAATGCGACTGCCATGGCATCGGCGCGCTGCCGCCCAGCGCGGCCTTCAGGCCGGCATAGCCCAACGCGGTGCTGCGGCCGCGCAGCAGGCACAGCAGATCGCCGGGCGCCGGCTTCTCGACCGCTGGATCGGTGAACCGGTACGGTCCGGTAGTGCCGTCGTTGTAGGCGCTGCGGATGTAATCCAGATGGCGCGCGGAGCGATGAAAACCGCTCAGCCCCGACTGCGTCATCACCCAGGAGATGAAAGCGGCCGACCATGGGTTGTCGATCAGAAATGCGCGGCAGTCGCTGGCGGTGTAGCGCGTACCATCCAGTGCCGCGCAGCTCGATGCGCCGGGGCGTCCGCCCATGGACGCAAGCGTGCCACTGTCGCGCCAGTAGCCTGCAACGCGTTGCCAGGCGACCACGCCGTGATCGGCGAGATAGCCCGATTCGGCTTCGGTGACGCCCAGGCTGGCCAGGCGTCCCTTGGCATCGATAAACGGGCGTTGCCACAACCGATGCTCATTGCAGGCGCTGCGCACGATGGCGATCGCGGCGGGACTCGTTCCGAACCGTGGCGGGATATCGCACACCTCCGCAGCCGCAGCGCTACTTCCGATACCTGCCAGCAAGAAGCAGATCCACGGCCAAGGTTTGACGGTCATTGCAGGTCCTGCACGGAAACAATCGCAGCAGGCTGCCAGAGCCGGCTGCGCGCACGCGTGAAATCAGCGCGCTGGCGGTGGGCCGAGTTTGAGCGACAGATCCACTGCCTGCACATGCTTGGTGAGTCCGCCAATCGAGATGCAGTCCACCCCGTCTTCGGCAATTGCGCGAATGCCGGCCAGATCCACGCTGCCTGAGACTTCCAGCGGAATGCGTCGTTCCAGCGGTAGCGCAGCAACGAGACGCACCGCTTCTCGGCGCATGGCCTGGTCGAAGTCGTCGATCAGGATGCGCGTGCAGCCAACCTGCAGTGCTTCGTGCAGTTGCTCCAGCGTTTCCACTTCCACCACCAGCGGCAGCTGCGGTTGCTGCGCACGTGCGGCACGCACGGCCGCGCTCAGCGAACCGGCGGCGCGGATGTGGTTCTCCTTGAGCATCACCGTGTCGAACAGGCCGATGCGGTGATTGTCGCCACCGCCGCAGCGCACGGCGTATTTCTGCGCGGCGCGCAGGCCCGGCAGCGTCTTGCGCGTGTCCAGGATGCGCGCGCGCGTCCCGGCCACCGCAGCCACATACGCCGCGGTGGTGGTCGCCGTGGCAGACAGTGTCTGCATGAAATTGAGCGAGGTGCGTTCGGCACTGACCAGGCTACGGCTGCGCCCCTGCAACAGCGCGAGCACCGTGCCGGCGCCGACGTGCTGGCCTTCGTGCACGTGCCAGTCGATGCGTACCTGCGGGTCGAGCGCGCGGTGGGTGGCATCGAACCAGGGGCGGCCGGCGATGACCGCGTCCTGCTTGCACAGCAGGTAGGCGCTGTCGGCTTGGTCGGGTAGCAGTGCGGCGGTGACGTCGCCGCTGCCGATGTCTTCGGCCAAAGCACGCGCTACGTCGGCGTCGATCGATTCGGCGGGCGGCGCGGCCGGCACGTTGGTGTGCTGAGACAGGCTCACTTCTCGGGGAAGTCGGCGATTTGTGCGGTGGCGATGGCTTCTTCGGCCAGCAGCACCGGAATGCCGTCGTCGACGCGGAAGATCTGCTTGCGGTCGCGGGTGATCAGCGCTTCACGCAGCGGCTGGGTTTGTGCGGCGCCGTCGGCGCGCTGCAGGGTTCCGCCTGCGATGGCGGCGTTGAGTGCTTCCAGGCCCTTGCCGTCGAGCAGCGAAAGCGGCTGGCGGGTGTCGGGCGAGCACAGCAGGTCGAGCAATTTGCGATCCATCGAAGTCTTGTCTTGCGTGGAGATTGGCTAGAATACGTCTTTACCGCAGGGCAGGGCCATGACCTCCAACCACTCCGCGCCGCTGGTCGGCATCGTGATGGGTTCCCGTTCGGATTGGGAGACCATGCAACATGCAGCTCAGAAGCTCGACGCGCTGGGCGTGCCGTACGAAGTCAAGGTGGTCTCGGCGCACCGCACCCCGGACGTCTTGTTCACCTACGCCGAGCAGGCGGGCGCACGCGGACTGCGCGCGATCATTGCCGGCGCCGGCGGCGCGGCGCACCTGCCGGGCATGCTGGCCGCCAAGACCGCAGTGCCGGTGCTCGGCGTGCCGGTGCAGTCCAAGGCGCTGAACGGCATGGATTCGCTGCTGTCGATCGTGCAGATGCCTGCAGGCATTCCGGTGGCCACCTTCGCCATCGGCAATGCGGGCGCGGCCAATGCGGCGTTGTTTGCGGCGGCCATGCTGGCGCCCGAGCAGGCGCAGGTCGGTCAGGCGCTGGCGCAGTTCCGCGCCAAGCAGACCGACGATGTCATGGCCAGCGACGACCCGCGCCAATGAGCACGGTTGGCATTCTCGGTGGCGGCCAGCTGGCGCGCATGCTGGTACTGGCCGGTGCGCCGCTCGGCATACGCTTTGCGGTCTTCGATCCGGCAGTCGATGCCTGCGCAGGCCAGGTGGCACCGCTGCAGGTTGGCGCGTTCGATGACGTGGCGACCCTTGCCGCATTCGCCGGGCAGGTGGACGTGATCACCTTCGATTTCGAAAACGTGCCGGCCGCCAGCGCGCAGCAACTTGCCGCGCAGGTGCCGGTGTTTCCGAGTCCGGCGGCGCTTGCGGTTGCGCAGGACCGGCTCAGCGAAAAAACCTTGTTCCGCGAACTCGGCATTCCGGTGCCCGAGTTTGCCGCGATCGACGACCGCGTCGGCCTGGACGCAGCGCTCGCGCGGATCGGTACGCCCTGCGTGCTGAAGACGCGCCGCTTCGGCTACGACGGCAAGGGCCAGTTCCGGATCAAGACGCTCGCCGATGCCGATGCAGCGTGGGACGCGCTTGGCGCCCAGGCGGCGCACGTCGGGTTGATCGTGGAAGCGTTCGTGCCGTTCCAGCGCGAGGTCAGCGTGGTTGCAGTACGCGGCCGCGATGGCGAATTCCGCGCTTGGCCGTTGACCGAAAACTGGCATGTGGACGGTGTGCTGTCGGCCAGCCTGGCACCGGCGAGCGTGGAGGCGGCCCTTCAAGCCTCGGCCGAATCGCACGCGCGTGCCGTGGCGGAAAAGCTCGACTATGTCGGTGTATTTGCGCTGGAACTGTTCGTGCGCGACGGTGAGTTGCTGGCCAACGAAATGGCGCCGCGCGTGCATAACTCGGGGCACTGGACCATCGAAGGTGCCGAGACCTCGCAATTCGAAAATCATGTGCGGGCCGTCCTTGGCTTGCCACTGGGCAGTACTGCGATGCGCGGCCACGCCTGCATGCTCAACTGGCTGGGCGCGATGCCAGAGGCCAGGGCGTTTCTGGCGGTGCCCGGTGGGCATTGGCACGACTACGGCAAGCAAGCGCGCGATGGACGCAAGGTGGGGCACGCAACGCTGCGCGCGGAGACAGCGCAGGCGCTGGCACTGGCGGTGAGCGATGCCGGCGCGGCGTTGCAGCGCGATGCGCAAGCTCGGCCGGTGGTTGCGCGTTTGAACGAAGGGTGAGGCGCGCAGCGTTTCGGTTGCGATCACGCGCGACGACACCTCCGTTTGCGCGGGCGCGTCGGTGTCGGACGCGGACCCGTTCTGCGATGTGTCAGCAGATGAGCCGGTCCGCATCTGCGGCTGGAAACTGAGCGGCCAGGTCAGCCCAGCCGGCTTGCGACGAAATCCCAGTTGACCAGCTTCCAGAAAGCCTCCAGATAGCGCGCACGATCCTGCTGGTAG
The DNA here is from genome assembly GCF_013112235.1 of Xanthomonas euvesicatoria. NCBI lineage: Bacteria > Pseudomonadati > Pseudomonadota > Gammaproteobacteria > Lysobacterales > Lysobacteraceae > Xanthomonas > Xanthomonas euvesicatoria. The sequence continues at coordinate 4,121,662 of NZ_JABFFS010000001.1, read as the reverse complement.
TCCAGGTAATACGCGTGCTCCCAGATATCGCAGGCGAGCAACGGAATGTCTGGCCCGGTGAGCGGGGTGGAGGCATTGGGTGTGGCGACTACTGCCAGCGCGCCGTCCGGGCGCTGCACCAGCCACACCCAGCCCGAGCCGAACGTGCTCAGGGCCACGCGATTGAACTCCTGCTTGAAATGCACGAAGTCGCCGAACGATTTGGCGATGCCGTCGCCCAGCCGCCCAAGCGGCTCCCCGCCAGCGCGCGGACGCAGGCACTGCCAATAGAAATTGTGGTTCCACACCTGCGCGGCCAGATGAAACAACGTGCCCTGCGCCTGCGCGATGATGTCTTCCAGCGTCAGCTCGGCAAACTCGCTGCCTTCCAGGCGTGCGTTGAGCTGTTCGACCTCGCTGCGGTGACAGACGCCGTGATGCGCCTCCAGCGTCGCAGACGAAAGATGCGGTTCCAGGGCGGCGCGGGAATAGGGCAGTGCAACGTGTTCGATCGGCATGATGGCAGTGGCAGCGAAGGGAGTGCGGCGACAGGTCGCGCTGAAGGCTTACAATGCGCGCCTTTGCGGAAGTCTATCCGACCCGGCGGTCGGGCCTGCCGCTCCCAGTCAGGAGAGTCCAATGCCGGTGATGGAACGGATCCAGGCCGAAGTCGAACAACACCCGATCGTGCTGTTCATGAAAGGCACCCCGCAATTTCCGATGTGCGAGTTTTCCAGTCGCGCCGTGCAGGCCCTGGTGGCCGCCGGTGCCGACCAACTGCGTACGGTCAACGTGTTGGAAGAGCCTGAAGTGCGCGCCAATCTGCCGCGCTACTCCAACTGGCCCACGTTTCCGCAGCTGTTCATCCATGGCGAGCTGATCGGCGGCTGCGACATCACGCTGGAACTGTTCGAAGCCGGCGAGCTCAAGCGCATCGTCAGCGAGGCGTACCAGCCGTGAGTTCGGTGCAGGCCCAGCCGCAGTCGGCTGCCTTGTCGGGGCGCGTCGTGCTGATCACCGGCGCCGCCGGCGGCCTGGGCGCCGCCGCGGCGCAGGCATGCGCGGCTGCAGGCGCCACGGTAGTGCTGCTTGGTCGCAAGGTGCGCCCGCTGGAGCGCGTCTACGACGCGGTTGCAGCGCTGGGTGCCGAGCCGCTGTTGTATCCGCTGGATCTGGCCGGCGCCACCCCGGACGACTACGCCGCGCTTGCGCAACGGGTGCAGACCGAGCTTGGTGGCCTGCATGGTCTGCTGCAGTGCGCTGCCGACTTTTCCGGCCTGACGCCAACCGAACTCGTCTCACCCGCAGATTTCGCACGCACCCTGCATGTCAACCTGACCGCGCGCGCCTGGCTGACCCAGGCATGCCTGCCGCTGTTGCGGCAGCAGGACGATGCGGCAGCTGTCTTCGTTGTGGACGACCCCGCGCGCGTGGGTCAGGCCTATTGGGGGGCGTATGGCGCCGCCCAGCATGCGCAACGCGGCTTGATCGCCACCTTGCATCATGAAACCGCCGCCGGCCCGGTACGCGTCGGCGGCATGCAGCCCGGCCCGATGCGCACCGCATTGCGCGCACGCGCTTTCACCCATCACGAAGACAACGACGCGGTCGATGCCGCACGTTACGCACCTGCATGCGTCAGCATGCTGTCAGCCGCAGGGGCGACGCATCGCGGTGCGATCTGGAGTCCGCAGGTATGACCATTCTTTCTGCGGCGCTGCTGCTGTTTCTGATTCTCGACCCGCTGGGCAACATTCCAGTGTTCCTCAGCGTGCTCAAGCCGCTGCCGCCCAAGCGCCAGCGTTTCGTGCTTGCGCGTGAACTGCTGATCGCGCTGTGCGTGTTGATGGCGTTCCTGTGGGGCGGCAAGTACGCGCTGGAGCTGATGCACCTGCGCCAGGAATCGGTGGCCATTGCCGGCGGCATCGTGCTGTTTGTAATCGGCATCCGCATGATCTTCCCGCGGCCCGAAGGCCTGATGGGCGAAATTCCAGACGGCGAACCCTTCATCGTGCCGCTGGCCATCCCGCTGGTGGCCGGCCCGTCCGGCATGGCCGCGGTGATGCTCATGGGCAGCAACGAGCCGACGCGGCTGTGGGACTGGAGCCTTGCGCTGATGATCGCCTGGATCGGCGCCTCGTCGATCCTGGCCGCCGCGCCGCTGCTGTACAAACTGCTCGGCCACCGCGCCCTGACGGCCATCGAGCGCCTGATGGGCATGCTGCTGGTCGCCATCTCGGTACAGATGTTCCTGGACGGACTGGGCACGTACTTCAAGCTGCCGGTGTCGATCTAGCGCAGCTCCGGGCGGTTTGCCAGTCGCGCCGCGTGTGGGCGTCGACATGCGTCGATGGCCCGGGGTTTCAATCCGCACTGGCCGTGGGTTACGTGCGCACGGTCCATGGTGCCGGCAACCAGCGCGCCGTCGCGTCCGGACATCTAGCGGTGCGACGCAATGGGCTCTGGACGATGAAGGTGGCGCAGCCCTTGGCTGCTGGCGACTGTCTTGAGGTTGATCCTCCACTGACCCAAGAGTGCAGGTGGAATGTCATATTCGGTGGGGCGCATCGACAGATGGCAACCCCATGTGCAGCACGCACGCCATGGCCGAATGCAAGCGTTTGGGCGATTTGCCCCAATTTGGTCACTTCGTAGCTTCAAAGGCGCGACAGGCGTCTCGCTCAAGTTGCGACCTTGCACGATCTGGCGATTACGCCTTGACCTTCGCAGTTCATGTAGCAGCGCGCGAAGTTTGTCACGCCGTCGTCACAATCAGGGCTTAGCGTGTTAATCTGTTGTTAACCGTTGCGGCAGCAACCAGTCGCGCGGCAAGGGACCCCAGATCATCGGCAGCCCACCCCCGGGAACGGTTGGGCTGACTGCGCCTTTTTGTCACTGCCCAACCTGTATCGAGGCTACCGAAATGACCCACCCCCGTTATCTCCGCATGTCCAAGCTGACGCTTGGCCTTGTTGCCGCGCTCGCCGCCGCTCCTGTGTTTGCGCAAAGCACCTCGGCTGGCGTCGCCGGCCTGGTGACCGGCAGTGGCGGCCAGCCCGTCCCGAACGCCGAAGTCACCATTACGCACGTGGAGTCCGGAACGGTCAGCCGCGCCACCACCGATGCCAGCGGACGCTATAACGCGCGCGGCTTGCGTGTGGGCGGGCCGTACACCATCACCATTACCGCTTCGGGCGCTGGCAACACCACCCGCGAAGGCGTGTATCTGAATCTGGACAAGGTCAACCAGGTCGATGCCGCTCTGGGCGGCGATTTGGCGACGCTGGGCACCGTGCAGGCAATCGCCGGCAATTACGGCTCGGCCATTTTCAGCGCCAACAAGATGGGTACCGGCACCAACGTGACCCGCGAAGAAATCGAGTCGCTGCCGTCGATCAACCGTAACCTGCAGGACTATGTGCGTCTGGATCCGCGCGTTGCGCAAACCGACAAGGCGCGCAACGAAATCTCCATCGCCGGCCAGAACCCGCGCTACAACGCGATCCGCGTCGACGGCATCAGCACCAACGACGCCTTCGGTCTGGAATCCAACAGTCTGCCGACCCCGCGCCAGCCGTTCTCGATGGACGTCATCGATGAAATCTCGGTGGACGTGGCCAACTACGACGTGACGATCAGTGGCGGCACCGGTGGCGTGATCAATGCCGTCACCAAGTCGGGCACCAACGAATTCCATGGTTCGGTCTACGGCACTTATCGCGAGAACGACTGGTCGGGCAAGAATCAGAACAACATCCGCCCGCAGCTGTTCGACAACGAAGCGACGTATGGTCTGACTCTGGGCGGCCCGATCGTAAAGGACAAATTGTTCTTCTTCGCCAACTATGAGAAGTACAAGGGTAAGGGTGTGTTTACCGGTAACAGTGGCTACGGTCCAGCCGGTTCTGGTGCCAGCAATGAAGTCGGTATTACCCAGGCGCAGGTCGATCAGGTGATCGATATCTCGCGCAATGTCTATGGCTTCGACCCTGGGACCCTGGCCTTGCCGGCATTGGATTCTGATTCAGAAGAGAAGGGCTTCAAGCTGGATTGGAACATCAGCGACAAGCATCGTGGTTCGTTCCGCTATGGCAAGTCCGAGCAGAGCACGGCCAATCTCAATGGGTTCGGCAACAATCAGCTGGCGTTGAACTCGTACCACTATGTGCGCGACTTCGAACTCGAGACCTACACCGGTCAGTTGTTCAGCGACTGGACCGATACTTTTTCGACCGAAGCCAAGGTGTCTTATCGCGATTACTCGGCAGTTCGTACTGCGGCATCGCAGTTGCCGGCCATCGCCGTGCGTTTCGGCAACAACACTTTAAATCTGGGTACTGAAGCCAATACTCAGGCTAACGAGTTGCGCACCGAAACCTGGAACGCCTTCTTCGCCGGCACGCTGTTCTTGAATGACCACACGGTCAAGTTCGGGTTCGACTACGAAGACAACGACATCTACAACTTATATGGTCCGCGTGTTTTCGGTAGCTACACCTTCAACTCGGTTGCCAATTACCAGGCAAATTTGCCGAACGCGTATCGTTACTCGTATTCGCCCACCGGTATCGACAATATCGCTGCGAAGTGGGGCATGCGGAACGTGGGCGTGTTCTTGCAGGATTCTTGGGCCGTCAATAGCAACCTGACACTGAACTTCGGCCTGCGTTATGACGAGCCGATGGTGAAGAACTCGCCGCAGTTCAACCAGGCTGCGTTTAACGCATTCGGTCTTCGCAATGATGAAACCATTGACGGCAACGGCTTGTGGCAGCCGCGCTTTGGTTTCAACTACACCTTCGATGCAGATCGTCCGACCCAGCTGCGTGGCGGCGTTGGCCTGTTCCAGGGTGCTGCCGCGTCGGTTTGGTTGTCCAATCCGTATTCCAATACTGGTTTGGCTTATACCGATTACAACTTCAACAACGCGTCCAACAGTGGTATCCGCTTCACGCCGGATATCAACAACCAGCCGCGCGGAACATCGGGCGCCACGCAGTCGGTCGACTTTGTTGACAAGGATCTGAGCCAGCCGTCCGTTTGGAAAGCAAACCTCGCCTTCGATACCGAGTTGCCGTGGTACGGCATCGTCGCCTCGATGGAAGGTGTGGTGACCAAGGTCAAGGAAGCGATTTATTACCAGCAGCTCAATCTCGGTAATCCGACGGCAGTTGGCCAGGATGGTCGTGATATCTACTGGAATGCCAATGGCCGCAATCCGGCTAACTGGAATTCCCTGGGTAATGCATGTCTCCGCGAAACGGGTGTGGCGGCTGGTTCGTCATGTGTGAACAGCGGTACCGATATCCGTGCTGGTCGCAACATGAGCTTCAACGATGCCATCATTGCGCGCCCCACCGATCAGGGTGGCTCGCAAAGTTTCACTGTCGGCTTGAACAAGCCGTTCAACGACAGCGACTGGTCGTGGAGCTTGGCTTACACCTACTCGAACGCGAAGGAAGTCAGCGGTCTGACCAGTTCCACTTCGGGGTCGCAGCTGCTCAACACCGCAACCTTCCAGGCGAATGAAGAGGTCAATGCAACCTCGGCATACGAAATCAAGGACAGTTTCCTGGGTACGCTGCAGTGGAAGCATAATTTCTTCGGCGATTTTGCAACGAAGGTCGGTCTGGTGTATCAAGGCCGCAGCGGTCGTCCCTACAGCTATACGTTCGACAACGATGCCAATGGCGACGGTCGCTCCAATGACCTGTTGTACATCCCGGCGGCGCGCGGCGATGTGCTGTTCCGTAACGCGGCCGAAGAAAACGCGTTCTGGAACTACGTCAACAATGACCAGTACTTGTCCACGCACAAGGGCCAGGTTGCTGGCCGCAATGCGGTACGTAATTCCTGGGTCAACCAGTTCGATCTACACATCGAGCAGGAGCTGCCTGGCTTCTTCGATGGCAACAAGGCGCAGATCTGGGTCGACGTCATGAACGTGGGCAACCTGCTCAACAAGAAGTGGGGCCGCGTCGATGAGTACGCATTCCCGGGCTTCAAGGGTGTTGCTGAATACGGCGGTATCGACGCGGCGACTGGCAAGTATGTTTACCGCTTCAATGAGCCGGATGCCGCGACCGTCTACGACGACAAGGGCATCTCCCGCTGGGCGCTGCAGCTGGGCTTCCGCTACCAGTTCTAAAGCCGGCTAGCGTGTCGATGTTTGCAAAAACGGCCGGGGTCACCCGGCCGTTTTCTTTTGTGCGGGTGAGTACGCTAAAGTTCCGTGCATACGACAGGAGCATGCTATGGAACTCAGCAGTACGGCAGCACGGGCGCTGCCGGTGGTGGATGCGCGGATCTACCCGAGTGGTGGTCTGGATGTATTATCCAAGGCAGAAGTGGCCCGGTTGCGCGACGCATCCAGCGGTGGCATGCATGAGCTGTTGCGCCGCTGTGCGCTGGCCGTGCTGACCAGCGGAAGCGCATCGGACGACCCGCGCGCTGCGCGCGATCTCTACCCGGATTTCGACATCCAGGTGAATCAGCAGGATCGCGGCATCCGCATCGATCTGATCAACGCACCGGCAATGGCTTTCGTCGATGGCGAGATCATCCGCGGCGTGGCCGAACTGTTGTTTGCCGTCGTCCGCGATCTCGCTTACATGGCCATCGAGCTCGAAGCGCAACGCGCGGATCTCGACACCAGCGAAGGCATCACCAATGCCGTGTTCGGCCAGCTGCGTAATGCGCGCATCCTGCAGCCCTTGGATCCGAACCTGGTCGTGTGCTGGGGCGGCCATTCCATCTCGCGCGATGAATACCTTTACACCAAGCAGGTCGGCTACGAGCTTGGCTTGCGCGGGCTGGATATCTGCACCGGCTGCGGCCCGGGCGCCATGAAGGGGCCGATGAAGGGCGCCACCATCGCGCATGCCAAGCAGCGCAAGCACAATACCCGCTACATCGGCGTCACCGAGCCAGGCATCATCGCCGCCGAATCGCCGAACCCGATCGTCAACCATCTGGTGATCATGCCGGACATCGAGAAGCGCCTTGAGGCCTTCGTCCGCATCGGACATGGCATCCTGGTGTTCCCGGGCGGTGTCGGCACCGCGGAGGAAATTCTCTACCTGCTCGGCATCCTGCTACGCGAAGAAAACGCGGACGTGCCGTTCCCGCTGATCCTCACCGGCCCGACCATCGCCGCGCCGTACTTCGAGCAGATCGACCGTTTCATTCGCCTCACCCTAGGCGACGCTGCCGCCTCGCGCTACGAGATCATCGTCGGCGACCCGGTCGCCGTCGCGCGCCGTATGGCCGAAGGGGTCCACGGAGTGCGCGCGCACCGCAAGGACCAGAAGGACTCGTATTACTTCAACTGGTCCGTGCACATCCCGCTCGAGTACCAGCAGCCCTTCGAGCCCAGCCACGAAGCGATGGCCGCGCTCGACCTGCACCACGGCCGCCCGGCGCCGGCCCTGGCCGCCGACCTGCGCCGCGCCTTCTCCGGCATCGTCGCCGGCAACGTCAAGGAAGACGGCATGCGCCGCATCGAGGAATTCGGCCCCTTCGAAATCCACGGTGATCCCGAGATCATGCAGGCCCTGGATGAGCTGCTGCGCGGCTTTGTCGAGCAGCGCCGGATGAAGATCTCGGGGGACTATCGGCCTTGTTATCGGGTGGTGACTTGATTGGTCAGGCTGATGGTCGCAAGAAACGCGAATTCGGATTTTTGAATCGATAGGGTCGCGCGGCCGCTCTCCGCCAAGCGGCCGCGTAACGCGGGAAGACCAATGCCGTGGCCCGGATTTGGTCTGCCATTCGCTATGTTGGATAGCGTATTTCTTACCTCAATTCTGACCGAGCCCAGGCTATCGATGACCGCAATTGTTATCTCACCTCCGTCGGTTGTTCCTTCGACGCCGTGGTGTACAGCGTTTTCTATGAGCGGCTGTAACGTCAATCGCGGAAGTAAAATGTTTGGTAGGGGAGCGGGAAGGATCCAGCGAACACGTAGGCGCGCTCCGAATCTTAACGATTCGATATCTAGATAGCGCTTGGCTAGCATGATCTCGTCTGCAAGATGTACGTCGTCTGGTCCGCCCAATGCTGCTCTGAACAGTTCCGATAGATCTAGGAGTAATTGCTCTGCTTGTTGAGGTTTCGCATGCACCAGCGCGACCGCCATGTTCAGGGTATTGAACAAGAAATGCGGTTGAACTCTAGCCGTCAGCGCGTCGAGTTCTGCTTGTTTTGCACGTACGGCCAGTTGCCGTAGCCGGAGATGATTGTGCAAGGCGCCCATGCCTAACATTGCAATCAGCAGCGCTACTCCTGAAAGCTGGAATGCAAGCGCACGCCAATGGTGATCGCCCAAGTGTAGATAGTCACCCAGCGTCCAGAACACCAATGCTGTTACAGCCAGGGTCACAACCTGCATAAGCGCCAGGGCTGTGCAAGCGATCAACAGCGCATGGCGTCCCGACAGCACTTTCCTTAACACCATCAAGCTTGCCAATGTCAGTAGTGACACCCACTGAACTCCGAGCGAAGCAAGACCGAAATACACCCAACGGTTTGCAGAGTAGCCGGGAGCCATCGCCAAAATCGCTGCCACGCACTCTCCTGCTATCAGTACCCACAGGAGACTTGCTGGGTGGCTGAGAGATTCCAGAGGATCCCTTTGCGCTTGCATCAGGGGCTGAGTGGACGGCTCGGGCATAACAAATCATAAGGCAAGAACAGCTAGTCGCGCCGTTTGCCTGTCGCGTCAAGCCGCCCGTCGGGCACAAGTGGCGTGTGGAGATGGTCTTCGATACCGTCAGCACGGGGAAATCTGGGGGGCAAATGGGCACTCTTATTCGCAAGGCCGCCTTTGGTAGGCGTGAATCTGCTTTTACGCTGATTGAGCTTATGGTTACGGTGGCGGTCCTGGCGATCGTGATGGCTGTCGCTGTTCCTGCATTCGGCACATTGATTCGCAGCAGCAGGTTGACCGCTAGCGCAAACGAAATGGTCGCGGCGCTCCAACTGGCTCGATCCGAGGCGGTTCGGCAGAATTCAACGGTGGCAGTCTGCAGAAGTGATAACGGAAGCACATGTGCGACGGGAGGCGCTTGGACGCAATCCATCACAGTTGTGGTGCGGACTGGTCAGGTACTTCGGGTAAGTCAAATTCGATCAGGCTTGGTGGTAGATGCTAGTCCGGCAGTCAACTCCCTGAATGACCGTATTTCTTTCTCTCCCGACGGAATCGCAAGAACAGGCGCAGGAGCTCCTTTAGTCGGAAAGATTTCCGTCTGTATGACGACAACGTCCCCAGCTCAAAACATTCGCAATGTTGTTATAAGCGGGGGCGGGCGAGTCTCAATTGAGCGCGCAGTGGGCGCATCTTGCCCTACACCTACGGACTCTTAAGTCACTCAGAAACTCATGAAAATGACTACACCACAAAAAATGAGCGGCGTAACCCTAATTGAGGTGATGATTTCCGTCTTGGTAATGGGGATTGGGATGCTTGGCATTGCCGCTATGCAGACAACAGCTTTACGCAACAATCAGGGCGCACTCCGGCGTAGCGAGGTCGTAATGCAGACGTACACTATTCTCGATGCAATGCGTGCGAACAGAGACGTTGCAATGATTGGCGGATATAATACCGGTAGCTTGCTGTGTAACGTGCCGACGGGGACCAGTTTGCCCGATAGAGATAAGGCTCTCTGGATCGCCAGTCTTAAGCGCGCACTTGGGGATAGCGCGTCCACATGCGGATCTATTGCTTGCTTGGATGGTAACTGCGAAGTTACTATCCAGTGGGATGATAGTCGCGCTCAAAACCTGGATGGCGCAGGAGAAACTGCGCAACAGGTGGCCACGGTGACTCAACTGTGAAAAGCCATTATTTTTCAGTAGGTTTCGTAAAATCACAGGGCGGTTTTAATTTAATCGAACTGATGATATCGATGGTTCTTGGCCTGCTTGTGGTAGGGGCGGCAATAGGAATTTTTCTCTCAAATCGCCAAGCTTATGCAGCGACGGAAGGCGTCGGTAGAATCCAGGAGACAGCGCGCCTCGGCTTTGAACTAATCGCTCGAGATATTCGCGAGGCGGGCGCCAATCCATGTGATAAAGCACTGCCGGTCGCAAATGTATTAACGGCGCCTACTGCCACGTGGTGGAAGAACTGGGCGCAACCATTGCAAGGTTATGAGGATGGAGCGCTGGCCGGCTCATCCGCAGGTACTGATGCCGTGCAGATCCTTGAGGCTGCCACCGGCGGAGCCACTGTAAACACCCATATCGCGGCCACCCAAATTCTCACGCTTTCAGCCTCCGCTCTGGAGCTTCAGAGCGGAAACGTTGCACTGCTTTGTGATCGCCAGCAATTGGCAATATTTCAGATGCAGACTGTTTCCGGCACTAGCGTTAATTACAGCTCGGCCTCGCAGAACGCATGTAATCGGTTTGGGCGTCTGCCGGGCGTCTGCGTGGCGGGCTCAAACAGCTATACATATGAAAGAAACTCCATCCTCACCAATCTTCGCGCAGTTCGTTGGTACGTTAAAGCGCCGCCAAGGGGGGGGAGTTCCCTATACCAAGATGTGGTTGGTTCGAATGGGGTCATATCAAGCAATGAGGTGGCTGAAAATGTTTCCGATCTGGAGATTGAGTACCTGACTGCATCTGGTGGCGCTCTCGCTGACGCGACTTATGTAAATGCGTCTGGAGTATCCAACTGGGGTTCGGTTCTTGCAGTTCGCTTAAGCATTACAGTCCGATCACCAGATTCTGTAGGTACGGATGGGCAGCCACTCACCCGGACAATGACCTCTGTCGTCAGCATCAGGAATCGCAACCCATGAGCCGGAGTAGTGGAGTTTACAAGCAAACAGGAATTTCGCTCATTGTAGTGCTGCTGTTGCTGCTAGTAATGACGTTGCTAGGCTTGGCTGTCTTGCGCAGTACGCTGATGGAAGAGCGTATGTCGGCAAATATGTATGATCGCAGTTTGGCGTTCCAGGCAACGGAAGGAGCCTTGCGTGAAGCCGAAAAAGTAATTCAAACAGCAGCGGGTGCGGGTCAGGTGGCAGGCTATGTCTGCCCCACTGCGGCTGTTTGCGATGCGCTGCCTAGTAATACCTATACAGGCAACGGCGCGGGCTGTGCCGCTGGAACTCAAGAATGCTGGGTCGATGCAAGTATGGTGCAAAAACTTCAGGTTGGCTCGGCGCAGTATTATATTCAATACCTTGGACAGCGAACCAGTGAGGATCAGCTGAGTCTCAACTCTAGCGTTAATCAGAATCAATATGGTGGTTCTGGTGGGACGTCTTTAGAGCACTACTATCGCGTTACTGCGAGAAGCGTCAATCCAGCTGTTGCTGGGCAGCGCGCGCTCGTCGTTTTGCAAACCAACGTTACAGTGAAATAAGGCGTCGCTATGAAAACTTCCGGAAGTCAATCTACGCTCAAGGACCGGTTGTTACTAGTGGTCGCCGGCATTGTTATCGCTTTTACTGGTGCCGCTGGCGCTGAAGTCGATGTTTCGCAGTCGCCCCTCTTCGTAGGAAGTAATGTTCCTGGGAATCTTGCATTAGTCCCATCAGTCGAATTTCCGACTGTAATTAGCGTTGCTAACCTTGGCGGGTTTACGACTGGATCGCGATATGTCGGGTATTTTAATTCAGCAAAATGCTATAAATATAATTATGATGCAGACGAGACGAAGCGTTATTTCTATCCGGTAGCATCACCAGCGCCAGATGCCTCCTTTCGTTGTAATGATGCCACGTTGTGGTCCGGTAATTTTCTGAACTGGGCAGCAACTCAGACAATTGATCCTTTTCGCTCGGCCATGACGGGTGGATATCGAGTAGTCGATACGCCGACTACAACGATTTTGGAGAAAGCAGTCGGTGAACGAGTAAATACAGGGAATTTTCCTCGTCGTACTGTAACAGGTAGTACAGTCATTGCTGGCGTCATGGCTTCGAAGTGGAATAAGGTCATGATTCGCATTGATGGTCTACAGAACAAGATGTGGATCACACAAGACCTTGATTTGGGTGGAAATACTAACGCTACAGGCCCGCGTTACGAGTATAACCCCAGCGTTCATGCGCTAGACGGAAGTTGCTTGGAACGAACGGGTCGTCAGTGTGATCGCTACGACACGGACGCGGTTTTTGAATTAAGTGTGCGCGTGAAGGTTTGCGATAATGCCGCCGGGCTGGAAGATAATTGCGTTAAATACTCTCAGGGTTATAAACCAGAAGGGCTTATTCAGGAGTATTCGCAGCGGATAAAGTATAGTATTTTCGGTTACCTGAATATTGATGGGAATGGCGTCGATACGGGGGTTTTGCGAGCGAGGCAGAAATTTGTCGGTCCAAAAACCTATAATCCTGAAGAGGGCGTGGCTGACAACGTTGCAAAGGAGTGGGACCCTGTTACCGGCGTCCTCTATCAGAATCCGGATACGGCAGATGCAGCTGCCACTACCGCAGCGGTAGGAATGACCATCTCAAATAGTGGCGTTATCAATTATTTGAATAAGTTTGGTCAGATGAGTACTGGCAAGAACACTAAGAGTAACGATGACGTGAGTGAGCTGTATTATGCGGCTCTGCGTTACTTTAAAAAACAGGGTGATATTCCCGCTTATTCTAACTTTACTGCGACGACTGCTACAGGAAAGTATCAGCAGGCAGATGCCTTTCCCGTAATTACCGGCTGGAATCAGAAGGGACTGGATCCTATTTCTTATTGGTGTCAGACAAATGTGATTTTGGGCATTGGTGATACCAACACGCATAGTGACAAAAATCTTCCCGGCGTGGAGGCAAATGGTGGGGCTGTGGATGCGACACCGCGCGTGCCTCCTGAAGTTACCGCTGACACCACAGTCGATGTTGTTAAGTTGTTAACAAACATTTTAATAATGGAAGGTCAAACTCGGGCAACTGCATTCTCCCGATCTACAACTGCCAATTTTAATGGTTTGTTAAATTCTGGCTACATTGCTTCTCTAGCTTATCATGCGCATACGACAGACCTTCGTCCTGATTTGCAAGGGCAGCAAAATATATCCACACATTGGGTTGACGTAGTCGAAAACGGCGATTACAAGGGTAAGCTAACTAATCAGTACTGGCTGGCTGCTAAGTATGGTGGGTTTACAGTTCCCACAGGCTACGACTCTTCCACTAGAACGGCGCCGCTATCTAACGCAGACTGGTGGACTACAAACGAGCTCGTCAATAACACGGCGGGTTATCAACGTGCGGATAATTACTACATAGCTGCCGACGCGGGCAAGATGGTGACCAGCCTCAAACGTGCTTTTGAGCGCATCATTGATGAAATGAAAGGTTCCGGGTCTTCGTTGGCTAGTAATACGACTAAGCTTGAAGCTGGTGCAAGGACTTACCAGTCGATTTTTTATAGTCGCACTTGGCGTGGAGATATGGTTGCCTATGATGTGAATCCTGCTACGGGAGGCCTCACACAAGCCTGGAGTGCGAACAGCGCATTTCCCGCCTGGGATCAGCGTGTAATTAAGTTTGCAGGCCCTGCTTTGCTCTCCAATTTTACCTTTGGCAATCTGGGGACCACGCCTCTATCCTCGGCAAGCCAGGCGCAGATAAATTATTTGCGCGGCGACCGTTCATCAGAAAAAGCCAATGGTGGTACGCTGCGAACGCGAACCGGTATCATGGGTGATATTGTGAATTCACAGCCTGTGTATGTGGGTGCGCCGAACGCGAGGCTTTATGCGGGCGCTACTTTTGCGGGGGCCTCGATCTACCCTAATTTTGCTGCTGCTCAAGCGTCGAGATCTGCCACCATTTATGTCGGCGCCAACGACGGAATGCTTCACGCGTTCGATGCGGCCACGGGTGCCGAGAGGTTTGCGTTTGTTCCCAAAGGAGCGATGACTAATCTGCTGTCTTATACAAATCAGAATTACGAGCATCGTTATTACGTTGATGGCGAACTCACGGTTTCAGATGTCTATGACGTCTCATTAGGACGCTGGCGTTCAGTGCTTGTAGGCACGCTTGGGCGAGGTGGTCGGGGCGCTTTTGCATTAGATGTCACAGACCCGGGGAATATTTCGTTATTGTGGGATAAGACTTCGGGCGAAATTTCATCCATGGGCAATAACCTTGGTAAGCCCATCATCGGGCAACTTGCATCTGGTGCTTGGTTCACGATGATAGGTAATGGACCTAACAGCAGTAATGATGGGGCTGGTTTGGTGCTCATCGGAGTTCTGACGGGGACCGTGACAGAAATAGCAACTGGTGCAACGGGTGCTAATGGCCTCTCCGGCGTGCTGGGTTGGTCGTCCACGAATAATTCGATCGTGGATCGGATCTATGCGGGCGATTTAAAAGGAAATATGTGGCGCTTTGCGATGGTAGGTACCGTTGCAACGGTGACAAAGTTGTTTACCGCGACATATGGAGGTCAGACTCAGCCAATCACTGCAGCTCCGACCGCTGCAAAAGATCCGGCGACTGGCTTGACATGGCTGTTCTTCGGGACAGGAAAATATATTTCGGATGGCGATTTATCCAATAAAGATGTGCAGTCTTGGTACGGATTGGTCGACCGAAGTGGTGCAGCGATCGCAAATCGTTCGACTTTGAATTCAGTTGATATTTTAAGCGAAGGCACGGTAAATGGATTTACTGCGCGTGTCATCGAAGATCAGGCAAATCCGGGCATCAATGGCTGGTATATGGATTTGATTTCGCCGGTGTCTGGCAGGCAAGGCGAGCGGATGGTCGTCCCTAACTTCTTCCAGGGTACTGCACTAATCGGCACAACCCGCATACCTGATGCGGGCGATGTCTGCAGTCCCAGTGGTAAGGGCTTTGTAATGGCGATCAACCCATTTACTGGTGGGCGTTTGCCTCAATCATTTTTCGATCTTGATGGTAGTGGCGGGTCGAGTACGGGTGACACGCTCAATGGCAGTCCGGTTTCCGGATTGGGGATGAATAGCAGTCCCAATAATCCGATTTTTGTCGGTAACATCATGCAGGTGGCCCTTGATAATGCGAGTACCGTTAGCCTGGGTACTAACAGCAGTGCGTTGAGCATGCGGCGGGTATCTTGGCGTGAGCTGATCAGGAGCGAGTGATGAACTATTCTGTAATGACGAGACGTCAGAGGGGCTTTACTCTGATCGAGATTATGATTGTGGTGCTGATCGTTGGTGTCCTTGCCGCAATCGCAATGGCGAGCTACAAGAATTCGGTCATTAAAACGCGACGGTCTTCTGCTGCTGCTTGTCTGCAAGAGCGTGCCCAATTCATGGAGCGTTACTACACGACAAAGATGACTTACGCAGCGGCGCCCACGCCTCCTGCTTGCGGTGGAGGCCTCTCATCGTTCTACGAAGTTTCTTATGACGGTAATCCAACTGCGACCGCCTTCAGAATCCGTGCGGTTCCTAAGGGCGCGCAAAGCGGAGACACGAGCTGCGGTACGTTAACCATCGATGAAAAGGGAGTGCGTTCGGCATCCGGTGGTGCATCCGACTGTTGGTGATGGTTGCTCCGTAAGGGGCTTGCAACTTGGCTGATAGTCCCCTATGATTCGCCTCCCCGCCCGAATAGCTCAGCCGGTTAGAGCACTTGACTGTTAATCAGGGGGTCGTTGGTTCGAGTCCAACTTCGGGCGCCAAGATGTTCAAGAAGCCGCGACGTGTCGCGGCTTTTTGTTTGCCTGGTCATCGGGCTGCGCAGCTGGTAGGGCTGGTGTAGCGCACAGTGCGTGCTCTTCCGGAGTTGTTGACCACCACGTCAGCGAGTCGCCTGGCGTTGCTGCAGAGGCTGATGGTGATGTTCGTGCCGCTGCTGCGGCCGTTCGGCAGGAAGCGAACGATTGATCGTCCAGCTGTGCTGACGATATCGATGCCGCCGGTGGCGGAGTCTTGCTCCACTCTGACCACGGATGCAGCGTTTGGCGGATGCCCATCGCGCCCTGGATCCTTAAAGAGAATCCATCCCTGGCTCCAGATGCGATCTGTTCGGCAACGTGTGCCATCCATGGAGGGGCAAAGGCTGACAGGCCCGCCTTGGGTGACGGCAAGGCTTCTGGCCATTGCAAGGTGCGCAGTTAGCAGGTGCACGCGCGTGGTCGCTCGCTGCCACTCGATGAGGCTTTTGAAGCTCGGCATGCCGATGGCTGCGCCGATTCCGATGATCGCCATCACGATGAGCAACTGGACTGCGGTGTACCCTCTCGCGCTCGAATAGCCTGCTGCGTCCATTGCGCGTCTCCTTGAAGTGGAGCAAGCAGTCTCAACATTGGTTGCTTGCCAGGTAACCCTGTCTTTCCTTGCGTGGCTGTCAGGGTTCTACCGATGCTGGCCTCCGTAAATTCGTGCAGCCTCCCCCCCGAGATCCGCTCCATGACCGACCGTTTTCAGCTCGTATCCCCATACTCGCCAGCGGGCGACCAGCCTGCCGCCATCGACAAGTTGGTGACCAACTTCGAGGCTGGGCTGGCCAAACAGACGCTGTTGGGGGTGACCGGTTCGGGCAAGACCTACACCATTGCCAATGTGGTCCAGCAGGTGCAGAAGCCGACGCTGGTGATGGCGCCTAACAAGACGTTGGCGGCGCAGCTGTACGGCGAGTTCAAGTCGTTCTTCCCGCATAACGCGGTCGAGTACTTCGTCAGCTACTACGACTACTACCAGCCGGAGGCCTATGTGCCGTCGTCGGACACTTTCATCGAGAAGGACAGTTCGATCAATGAACACATCGAGCAGATGCGCTTGTCGGCGACCAAGACCTTGCTGTCTCGGCGCGATTCGCTGGTGGTGGCGACGGTGTCGGCAATCTACGGCCTCGGCGCGCCGGAGGACTATCTATCGCTGCGCCTGATCCTGTCGGTTGGGGAGCACATCGATCAGCGCCAATTGATCCGCCATCTCACCGATCTGCAATACACCCGCAACGAGTTCGAACTGACGCGCGGTGCCTTTCGCGTGCGCGGCGAGGTGTTGGATGTGTTCCCGGCCGAGTCGGATACCGAAGCCTTGCGCATAGAGTTGTTCGATGGCGACATCGAGCAGCTGACCTTGTTCGATCCACTCACTGGCGAAACCTTGCGCAAGTTGCAGCGCTACACCGTGTACCCGAAGACCCATTACGCCACCACGCGTGAGCGCACGTTGAGTGCGGTGGACACCATCAAGGAAGAGCTGAAAGAACGCCTGGAACAGCTCTACGCGCAGAACAAGCTGGTCGAGGCGCAACGTCTGGCGCAGCGCACGCAATTCGATCTGGAAATGATGGCCGAGGTGGGTTTTTGCAACGGTATCGAAAACTACTCGCGGCATCTCACCGGCAAGGCGCCCGGCGAGCCGCCGCCGACCCTGTTCGACTACCTGCCGCCGGACGCGCTGCTGGTCATCGATGAGTCGCATGTGACCATTCCGCAGATCGGTGCGATGTACAAGGGCGACCGTTCGCGCAAGGAAACGCTGGTGGAGTTCGGTTTTCGATTGCCGTCTGCCTTGGACAACCGCCCCTTGCGTTTCGAAGAGTGGGAGGCGCGTTCGCCACGCAGCATCTATGTCTCGGCAACGCCGGGGCCTTATGAGGTGCGCGAGTCTGCCGGCGAAGTCACGGAACTGGTGGTGCGCCCAACCGGTCTGATCGACCCGGTGGTGGAAATCCGTCCGGTTGGTACGCAGGTCGACGACCTCATGTCCGAGGTCCACGAGCGCATCAAGCTCGGCGATCGCGTGTTGGTGACCACGTTGACCAAGCGCATGGCCGAGAACCTCACCGAGTATCTGGGCGAGCACGGGATTCGGGTGCGCTACCTGCACTCGGATATCGACACCGTCGAGCGCGTGGAGATCATCCGCGACCTGCGCCTGGGCAAGTTCGATGTGCTCGTGGGCATCAACCTGCTGCGCGAGGGTTTGGACATGCCGGAAGTCTCGCTGGTGGCCATCCTGGATGCCGACAAGGAGGGCTTCCTGCGATCGACCGGATCGCTGATCCAGACCATTGGCCGTGCCGCACGCAATCTGCGCGGCAAGGCCATTCTGTATGCCGACAAGATAACGCGCTCGATGCAGGCGGCAATCGACGAGACCGATCGTCGCCGCGAGAAGCAGGTCGAGTACAACCTGGAACATGGCATCACACCGAAATCCGTCGAGCGGCCGATCGCCGACATCATGGAAGGCGCGCGCGACGATGCGGCCGAGAAGAAGTCGGGCAAGGGCCGTTCGAAATCGCGCCAGGTCGCAGAGGAGACGCCCGATTACCGTGCCATGAAGCCTGCGGAAATCGCTGGCAAGCTCAAGAGTCTGGAACAGAAGATGTACCAGCACGCCAAGGATCTGGAGTTCGAGGCCGCAGCCCAGATTCGCGACCAGATCCAGAAGTTGAAGGCTGCCAGCTTGGGATAGGGCGGATGGCTCGCCCTGCAGACACGATAGGACTTGTGGTCGGTAAAACCCTGCGCTAGAATGCGCGCCCTGCACAGCGCAATGCTGACGCAGGATTCGGGCGGTTAGCTCAGCGGTAGAGCACTACCTTGACATGGTAGGGGTCACAGGTTCGAACCCTGTACCGCCCACCACTCTAAGTCCAGATGGTACAGAGGCTTGAGTGGTTTCAAGATCGGCAGCGACGTCTGCCATTGACCCCCAAAGTGACCCAACGCAAAAGCTCTTGCAGCTTTGGCATGTGTCAGTTCGGGTCTGCGTTACTGGAATCACGGCCTTCCTGTGCTTTCATCTCTGCCCGCCTGCCTGCGCGTTGCGTGTCGATTGGCAATGTTGAAGCATGTCGCTCGCATATGGATGTTGGCTGTCTTCGGTCAAAACGTCCCCAGCCAGGTGCGCGGCGATGCGGAATCGTGCCGCGCCATTTGTCTGATCTGCCCGTTTCGGACGATGCGCGATGCCATGGGCGTATCGCCCCCCCAGATGGACGAACTCCCAATGCCGCTCTCTTCCTCCCAAGCGCACCGAAAGTGCCTCGAGTGTCGGAAATAAGTGTTCAGTGCGGCTGTTTTGCGGGTTAGCGCGGCCCACCGCCGCCCGGTTAGCCGATACCGCTTTCACCGTCACACGTCTTGCTTTAGCATCGCCACCGCGCTGACGGAAAGGAAGGCTGGCGATGGACGAATATCAGCACACCGTGCTGACCAGGGGCGGATATCGTGTTGTGGCGATTACGCGTGACGAGGTGTATGCACCCGACGCGGTCGTGGCATACGCCATCGTGACCGATGCGGGTACGCGGATCACGCCGGATTTGTCTCTGGACCAGGCCAAGGTCTGGATCGATTCGCTGGTGGAGAGCGAGAGCGGCGGACGCAAGTCCGAGCTTGTCGACCATAAGCCGGTCGTGCGTCGCTAGCCCGCCATCGTGATGCAAGCCTAAGGAGAAGGGCGCATGTCCAAACCCAAAATCATCGCAATTGCCACGCTGGTGGCGGTGCTAGTCGGATACTGCCTGTCTGGCTATCTCACCCTGCTGTTGCTGCGGCTCGACACCGGTCTGTACGGGTGGGACACCTACTACCGCTATTTCAGCGCGCTTGGGTTGCCCCAAGTGGCGCCTTACGCGACCAAGATCAAGATTGCGGGCGCGCTTGGATTTGGCCTGCCGGTGCTGGTCTGGGCGATTGCCGTTGTGCTCATCGTCAAGCCCAAGGCGCGCGCCCTGCACGGTGACGCGCGCTTCGCTGGCGCCGCCGACCTCTCCAAGCATGGGCTGTTCAAGCCCGCCGGAAACGGCATTGTCGTCGGCAAGTTCAATGGCAAGCTGGTGCGACTGAGCGGCCAGCAATTCGTGATTCTTGCTGCGCCGACGCGCTCGGGCAAGGGTGTCGGTGTCGTGATCCCGAACCTTTTGGAGTATCAAGAGTCGATCGTCGTCCTGGACATCAAGCAGGAGAACTTCGACCTGACCAGCGGGTGGCGCGCCAGTCAGGGCCATGAAGTCTTCCTGTTCAACCCGTTCGCCGAAGACCGTCGCACGCATCGCTGGAACCCGTTGACCTATGTGTCGAACGACCCCGCATTCCGCGTTTCGGATCTGATGAGCATCGCGGCGATGCTGTACCCGGACGGCTCCGACGACCAGAAGTTCTGGGTCAGCCAGGCGCGCAACGCGTTCATGGCATTCGCGCTGTACCTGTTCGAGAACTGGGACGAGGAGCTGTCGCTCGGTTTCCCGGGTGGGGCAGGGGCGCCCACGCTAGGCGGGATCTATCGCTTGTCCTCGGGCGACGGTACCGATCTCAAGAAATATCTGAAGTCGCTGTCCGAGCGGCGGTTCCTCAGCAGCAACGCCAAGTCGGCCTTTGCCAACATGCTCTCCCAGGCGGATGAGACCTTCGCCTCGATCATGGGCACCTTGAAGGAGCCGCTCAATGCATGGATCAATCCGGTGCTGGACGCCGCCACCAGTGCGGACGACTTCCTGCTCACGGACCTTCGCAAGAAGAAGATGACCATCTACATCGGCATCCAGCCCAACAAGCTGGCCGAAAGCCGCCTGATCATCAATCTGCTCTTCAGCCAGATCATCAACCTCAATACCCGCGAACTGCCCAAGTCCAACCCTGAGCTCAAATATCAGTGCCTGTTGCTGATGGACGAATTCACCTCGATCGGCAAGGTGGACATCATCGCGACCGCGGTAGCCTACATGGCCGGCTACAACATCCGCCTGCTGCCCATCATCCAGAGCATGGCGCAGTTGGACGCAACCTACGGCAAAGATCTGTCACGCACCATCATCACCAACCACGCCCTGCAGATCCTCTACGCGCCGCGCGAACAGCAGGACGCCAACGACTACTCCGAGATGCTGGGTTACACCACCATCAAGAAGAAGAATGTCACCCGAGGGCGGGAGACCACCCATAGCGTGTCAGAAGAGCGGCGGGCTCTGATGTTGCCCCAGGAGCTCAAGGCCATGGGCAACGAGAAGGAAGTGTTCCTGTACGAAGGGATCCCGCATCCGGTGAAGTGCGACAAGATTCGCTACTACGAGGATCGCTACTTCACTGCGCGCTTACTGCCAAAAACTGAAGTGAAAACGCTTACCATCAAAGTGTGATTGATGTCACATTTGCAGTGCGGTGCCTGGTGCGCAATTCTTGACGGATCTGCTTGTTAAGGGCAAAGTTAGCAAGAATCTGCGGTGTAGATAGATGGTCGTAGGGGAGCGGCGCCGGATGGGCCGTACTGGAGTAAGGCTATGGATGGTTTATCAGCGTATTCATTTTTCTCGGCAGCACGCACTCGCAACTGGGGCGACCCAGCGGGTGGTAGAGCCGCGAGAAACGCATCAATAACACGTTTCCTCCGGTACCCACTGGTGCGCGGAGGCTTAGTGCTGTCCGTCTTAAGCCCGAAATTTCATGAGTTGGAGAAGTCAGAGTGAATCCGATGTATGTGTCCAAGCTGTCGTTGGTGCTAGTGGCTGCAGCATTGGTAGGCGCGTGCGCGACCAAGCCTGCTCCTGACTTTGGTGGTCGTTGGAAGCACGTCAACCACTTTGACGAGGCGCCCACCGAAATTCCGCTCTACACCTCGTACACGTATCAGGCCACGCCCATGGACGGTACGCTGAAGACCATGCTGGAACGCTGGGCTGCGGATTCCAATATGCAGCTGTCCTACAACTTGCCATCGGACTACACCTTGATCGGGCCGGTTTCCGCAATCAGCACGACCAGCGTCCAACAGGCCGCAACCGAGCTGAGTGCCGTGTACGCAGCCCAAGGAGTTTCGGTGTCGGTTTCTGCCAACAAGTTGCTGGTCCAACCAGTGCCGGTGTCGTCTGGCGCCAAGCTCTAAGGACTGCCTCCTGCTCGATGCCTTTCAGGCATGGAGCCGGCGGTGTTCCTACCTTCTCAAGTACCCGCGACGCGTTGCGGCAATGGTTTCAGGCCTGACAAGGCCCCACGGTGACGGATCTAGACATGTTGCGTAAGAAGGTCAGTGAAAAGGACGGTTCCGCCCAAGTGGGTGCGGCCGTCCAAAAAGCGGTGAATTATGAGGTCAGCATTGCCGACCTCGCGCGCCGCAGCGAAAAGCGTGCCTGGATCGTGGCGACGCTGTCGATGCTGGTCACCGTCATGACGGCGGGTGGCTACTACTACATGCTGCCGTTGAAGGAGAAAGTGCCATATCTCGTCATGGCAGATGCGTATTCGGGTACTAGCACCATCGCCAAGCTTGAGCCCAACTTTGGTGGTCGAACAATCAGTACCAGCGAGGCGCTGGCGCGTAGCAATATCGCGCGTTTCATTATTGCGCGTGAGTCGTTTGATCTTTCCATTATTGGCCAGCGTGACTGGAACACAGTCTCGGCAATGGGGGCAACAAACGTCGTGAGTGAATATCGCGCGCTGCATTCTGCCAACAATCCGTCGAGGCCGCTGAATACGTACGGCAAGCTCCGTGCAATTCGCGTCAATATTTTGAGTATCACCTTGATTGGTGGCAATGGGAAGGCATATACCGGGGCAACCGTGCGCTTTCAGCGAACCGTTTATGACAAGAACTCCACGGTTTCGACGCTACTGGATAACAAAATTGCCACGATGGGGTTTGTCTACCAGGATAATCTTGAGATGAGCGATAGCCTGAGGGTTGAAAATCCCCTGGGTTTCCGGGTCACTGATTACCGCGTAGATAATGATTACTCCGCGCTGCCCGTTGCCCCAGCCGCTGGTGCGGTCATCAATGCTCAAACTCAGGCAGCAGTGCAGCAGCAGGCAATGCAGCAGCCGATGACTGGGATGACCGATCCAAATGCAGCAGGTGCCACCATTGCACCTCAGGGGGGCGTTCCGCTGCAACAAGGCATGCAGCAGCAAGGTGGCGCGCCTCAGCAACAGGCGCAGCCAGCATTTCCTGATCAAATGCAGCCGGCCGGTCAGCTGCAAGCGCAGCCTGCAATGCAACCCCAAGGGATGCCCAAGAATGTCAATGGAGCAAGTGGTCGATGAAACTTTTTAACCGATATAGGGTTGCGTTGTTGTCAGCGCTACCACTTGCGCTGTGTGCTTTGTCAGCAGCTGCTCAGGTGGTCCAGGAATATGAGTATGCACCGGACCGTATCTATCAGGTGCGCACAGGCCTTGGCATTACCACTCAAGTGGAGCTGAGTCCGAACGAAAAAATTCTTGATTACAGCACCGGTTTCACCGGCGGATGGGAGCTTACGCGGCGAGAGAATGTATTTTATCTCAAGCCTAAAAACGTCGATGTCGATACGAACATGATGATTCGTACCGCGACGCATTCTTATATTCTTGAGCTCAAGGTAGTGGCAACAGATTGGCAACGTCTTGAGCAGGCGAAGCAAGCGGGTGTCCAATATAAGGTTGTATTTACCTACCCGAAGGACACGAGCTTCAATAATGTCGAGGATGCGGATGCTTCGAAGAACGGCCCGCTGTTGAATGCCAAAATCTTGAAGGATCGCCGTTACTACTACGATTACGATTATGCGACACGAACCAAGAAATCCTGGTTGATTCCGAGTCGTGTCTACGATGATGGTAAATTCACTTATATCAATATGGATCTGACGCGTTTTCCGACTGGAAATTTTCCTGCGGTCTTCGCTCGCGAGAAAGAGCACTCCGAAGATTTTCTCGTTAATACGACGGTAGAGGGTAATACTCTGATCGTGCACGGAACCTACCCTTTCCTGGTGGTTCGTCATGGCGATAACGTCGTCGGTCTGCGAAGGAACAAGCAAAAGTGAACTCGAATATTCCAAACAGTCCTGATGAGCGCACCCAGAACCATGGCGGGGATGAGCAGCGCAACGGCGAGCACAACGAGCGCAACAATCCTTACTTCGCGCGCCAGCAGGCCAGTGCAGAACCGGACCTGGATGCCAATGAGCCGATCTTAAGATCGAGCGACATCAAGCGACTTAATCGCAAGGCCCTGGTGTTTCTCGCAGCCATTGCAGCTCTTTTGATTCTCGCAATCTTCTGGCTAGCGACACAAAGCGGGGAGGATTCCGCGCCTCCGAAGCCACGTACTGAGACGGTGGTGGCACCTGCGTTGCCGCAGAGCATGACGGCGCCAGTTGAGGAAGCGCCAGTCCCGCTAGCTCAGCAGCCCAGTTTGCCGCCACTGCCGCCAATGCCGACCGACAATAGTGAAGAGGTCAGCTCCGCACCGGAACGTCAGCGCGGCCCGACGCTGTTGGAGCGTCGCATCCTTGCTGAGTCTGCTGCAAATAGCGGCGGGGTTCCTGGTCAACTTGGGGCACAGCCTGCACCTGCTCAGGAAGATGGCCCGGTCACGCTGGCCAAGCCGATCAGCAACCCGGACGGTCTGTTGGTGCGCGGGACCTATATTCGCTGCATCCTGGAGACCCGCATCATCTCCGATTTCGGCGGCTACACCTCGTGCATCGTCACCGAGCCGGTCTACTCCATCAATGGGCATAACTTGCTTCTTCCGAAGGGGTCCAAGATGCTGGGTCAGTACAGCGCCGGTGAACCGACCTCTCATCGTCTCCAAGTCGTCTGGGACCGCGTCACTACGCCTACCGGTTTGGATGTCACGCTCATGGGTCCAGGCATCGATACGCTTGGAAGCTCCGGTCATCCGGGTAACTACAATGCGCATTGGGGTAACAAGATTGCTTCAGCCTTATTCATCAGTCTGCTGAGCGACGCATTCAAGTACGCAGCGGCCGAATATGGCCCCGAGACCACAACAATCGGCGTGGGCTCCGGCATCATTACCCAGCAGCCGTTCGAGAGTAATACCGCACGTAGCATGCAGCAGCTTGCGGAGCAGGCGGTTGAAAAATCAGGACGTCGTCCTGCCACACTGACGATCAACCAAGGAACGGTTTTGAACGTCTACGTTGCCAAGGACGTCGATTTCTCGGCTGTCCTGCCGAAGTGAATGAAATGGTTGCCATGACGATCGATGACTCCCCGACAGCGCGCATTTCGAACGACTTTCTGGACTACCAGTACTCCGTGCTGGGAATCCTGGACTATCTGAATTCGCCTGACGTGACCGAAATTTGCATCAATCGTCCTGGTGAGCTGTACCTGGAAACGATCCATGGATGGCAGCGGGTCGACGTGCCATCCCTCACCTACGACCGCGCTCGGCAGTTCTGCACGGCGGTCGTCAATGAGAGCAACACCGGGCAACGAATCACCGATGCCGACCCTGTGGTGTCGCTAACGTTTCCGACCGGGCAACGTGCGCAGTTCGTGATGCCGCCTGCGTGCGATGCGGGCAAGGTGTCCATCACGATCCGACTTCCTTCAAAGCATACAAAGTCGCTGGAGCAGTACAAGCACGACGGTTTCTTCGACGAAGTGCTCGAGCAATCGGCAGATGTAAGCGATCACGACCAAGAATTGCTTGAGCTGCGCCGCAAGCGCGATTACGCAGAGTTCTTCAAGAAGTGCGTGCTTTACAAGAAAAACGTGGTCGTTGCTGGGGCGACAGGCAGCGGCAAGACAACCTTCATGAAGGCGCTGGTCAACCATATTCCGAGCGAAGAGCGCCTGGTGACGATTGAGGACGCCCGGGAGCTATTCATTAGTCAGCCCAACGCTGTGCACCTGCTTTATTCCAAGGGCGGTCAAAGCGCCAGCAACGTGACTGCTAAGAGCTGCATGGAGGCCTGCCTGCGTATGAAGCCAGACCGTATCATCCTTGCCGAGTTGCGCGGCGATGAATCTTTCTACTTCATTCGTAACTGCGCGTCGGGCCATCCCGGCTCCATCACCAGTTGCCATGCCGGAAGTGTTGAGCAGACCTGGGACCAGCTTGCGTTGATGGTGAAGGCCTCCAACGAGGGCTCCGGTCTGGAGTTCGAGGTGATCAAACGTCTGTTAAGAATGACCATCGACATCGTGGTTCACATCAAGGCGCACGCTGGACGGCGCTTCATCACGGGTATCGATTTCGATCCTCTTCGCACGCTGCGCGGCGGCTAGGACATCGAGTTCGTCGTTGATCTTGACCTGGTTTTGGAAGGAGTACTGACATGTTGCCTGGCATGGAACTGATGGGGTGCACAGGACTCGCCGTCCCCGGCGAGGTAATGCAGCACGTTGTCCGTGTCGAGTCGTCGCGTAATCCCTACGCCATTGGTGTCGTTGGTGGACGCTTGGTGCGCGAGCCACGCGGTCTGGCTGAGGCGGTCGCCACCGCGAAGATGCTGGAGCAGAAGGGTTACAACTTCTCGCTGGGTCTAGGTCAGGTCAATCGGTACAACCTGCAGAAGTACGGTTTGGCTACCTATGAGATGGCATTCGACAAATGCCCCAACTTGGTCGCTGCCTCAAAGATTCTGGCCGAATGCCACTCGCGTTCTGGCGCCAATTGGGGAAAGTCGTTTAGCTGCTACTACTCTGGAAATTTTGAAACCGGCTTCAAGCATGGCTACGTGCAGAAGATCTATGCCTCCATTCGTCAGTCGGTCGCGTCTTCCGGCGCCGAGCCCATCGCGGTCGTGCCAACCCGCCAGGTGCAATTGAAGCCTGCAAATCCCCTGCGACAGGCTGCAGCCGAGTTGGCAGACGCGATTGTGGCTCGCCGCATTCAGGAATTTTCCGGGGCGAGCCACACGGCGGCTTCACCACAAGGGCCTATGCTATCTCAGCCTGCAACAGCGTATTCCTCGCCGAGTCGGGTAGCGTCTGTGGCTCCTGTAGCTGCTCCGGCAGAAAACGAGCTGTATGTGGTGAAGGCAACGGGGCAGGGGCGTGGGGTGGCGGTACCGGCTTCCGGTCCGCAGGCTTCGACGCCGAGTGACCAATCTGCACCCGTTTCTATGCAGCGAGCACCGCAAACAGTTCCGCAAGTGGATAGTGCATTCGTTTTTTAGGATGGAAATTGCCAAGGATATGGCTGCTGGACCCCCTCTGTTCCCAAGGAGTTAGACATGAAGTTTGAAATCGACAAAAAGACGATCGCCGATGCCAAAATGGTCGGCACCCAGGCAGTAAAGGCATTGCTATTCATTTCGTTGCTGATGGTGGCCGGCGGTGCATCCGCAGACGGCAATGGTCTTGCAGACACCGACACCCGCGTGTGTGGCTTTTTGAACAATGTGACCAAGCTGTTGAACATGGGCTCGATCGCAGTGGTCACCATCGCAGTCATCGTGGCTGGCTACCAGATCGCTTTCGCACACAAGCGCATCTCAGAAGTTTCGCCCATTCTCATCGGTGGCGTACTCATTGGCGCCGCTGGTCAGATCGCCAATATGATCTTGCAGAACAAAGAATCGAATTCTGGAGACTGTTCGGGAATCGGCGCTTCGCTAGTGCAGATCGCTCAGTACTATGCATAAAGACGTACTCTTCCGCGGATGCACCCGCCCCGCCATGTTTTTGGGGGTGCCTTACATCCCCTTCTTCATTGGTGCGGGCGGTGGCTTGCTGTTGGGGATGTACATCAATCTTTGGTACCTGCTGACCATTCCGGTCATCATCTTTGCCATGCAGCAGATGGCCAAGCGTGATGAGATGATTTTCAGGTTGCTGGGATTACGCTGGCTGTTCCGAATGCGTGCGCGAAACCTTCAGCGTTATTCAGGAATGTGGGTCTTTAGCCCAAATGAATATCGCAAGAATCCCCCGGGAAAATCGCGATGAGCACGTAGCCGTTTACCAACCCCACGCAGACAACCCGCGTGGGGTTGGTGTTTGCGATAGTCGCTTGGTGTGATGCTTCCTCTCTAAATTTGGTAAGACCATGTTCAGCCCAGACAGTCCGATCAGCGAGTTTGTTTCCATCTCGACGCATGTTGCGCCGTCCGTCGTCAAGACGACCGCCGGCGACTACCTGTTGATCTGGCATCTGGGCGGGTTGCCGTTCGTGGGGCGAGACGAGTTCGAGCTCGAGCAGCGGCATAACACGTTTAACCGTCTTTTGCAGACCCTCCGCGCCCCGGATTTCGCTAACGTTGCATTCTGGGTCCACGATGTACGGCGTCGGCGCAGAATCGGCACAGGCGGACGTTTCAAGCAGGCATTCAATCAAAATCTGTCTGACGAATATTACACGGCACTTTCATCGCAAAAGATCATGCAGAACGAGCTGTATTTCAGCATGATTTACCGGCCTGTAGTCACGGGGCGTCGCTTGGTGGAGAAATCCGCGAACCCGGATAAGATTCGCGCCGAGGAAGAACAGGCTGTCGCAAAGGTTGTCGAACTGGCTACTAACGTCGAAGCCGTGCTCAAGGACTATGCTCCGTACCGTCTCGGTATGTACGAGGCCAAAAATGGCGTGGTTTTCTCCGAGACATTGGAGTTTCTTGGCTACCTGTTGAACAGAATCGATGAGCCGGTGCCGGTCTTGCCAGCTCCGGTGCCCGCGTATTTGCCCGTCAGCAAGCACATGTTCGCCAACAAGACCGGCGATTTCGTCATTCGTACTCCAGACGGAATCAATCACTTTGGCGCCATCTTGAATATCAAGGAATATGCGGATGGAACCTATCCGGGCATTCTCAATGGCCTGAAGTACCTGGACTTCGAATACGTCATGACGCACTCGTTCAGCCCGGTCGGACGACACGATGCGCTGAAGGTGTTGGAACGTACCAAGGGGATGATGATTTCTTCAGGAGACAAGTCGTCGACCCAGATCCGCGATCTGGATGTCGCGATGGACGATGTCGCCTCAGGAAACTTCGTGCTCGGCGAATACCATTTCACCTTGGCGGTCTACGCCGACAGCCAGGAGAAGCTGGCTAGGCAGATCGCAACCACCCGAGCCGAATTGTCCAATGCAGGCTTCGTCTCGGCCAAGGAAGATCTTGCGATCGCCTCGTCATTTTATTCGCAGCTGCCAGGCAACTGGCGCTTCCGTACGCGCATCGCCAACCTGAGCTCGCTCAATTTCCTCGGCTTGTCGCCGCTGCACAATTTCGCCCAGGGCAAGCAGCACAATAACCCATGGGGTGACTGCGTCACTACCCTGCAGACAACCAATGGGCAGCCGTATTACTTCAACTTCCATGCGACGCATCCGTCTGAAAACTCCCTGGGAGAGAAGGCCATCGGTAACACGATGGTGATCGGTAAGTCGGGTACCGGTAAGACGGCGCTGATCAACTTCCTGTTGAGTCAGGTGCAGAAGTTCGACCCGATTCCGACCATCTTCTTCTTCGACAAGGACCGCGGCGCGGAGATTTTTGTGCGCGCGTGCGGTGGCAACTACCTGGCGCTGGAAAATGGTTCGCCGACTGGCTTCAATCCTTTCCAGTGCGAGCGCAATGAAGCCAACACCCAATTCCTGGCCGAGTTGATCAAGGTGCTGGGCGGCAAGGCCGAATACAGCGCCCGCGAGGAGGAAGACATCTATCGCGCGGTGGAGGGCATGCTGGACACGCCGATGCATCTGCGCAGCATGAGCAACTTCCGCAAGAGCCTGCCCAACATGGGCGACGACGGCCTGTACGCGCGCCTGCGTCGCTGGACGGCGGGCAATTCGCTGGGCTGGGTGTTCGACAATCCGGTGGACACGATCGACCTGACGCGGGCGTCGATCATCGGGTTCGACTATACCGACGTGATCGACAACGCCGAAGTGCGCGTGCCGGTGATCAACTACCTGCTGCACCGCCTGGAAGCGCTGATCGACGGCCGCCCGCTGATCTACGTGATGGACGAATTCTGGAAGATCCTGGACGGCAAGGGTGGCCTGAAGGAATTTGCCAAGAACAAGCAGAAGACCATCCGTAAGCAGAATGGCTTGGGGATTTTCGCCACGCAGAGCCCCGAAGACGCGCTGGCCAGCGACATTGCCGCCGCATTGATCGAGCAGACGGCGACCATGATCCTGCTGCCGAACCCGAATGCCAGCCGCGACGATTACATGGAAGGGCTCAAGCTCACCGACGCCGAATACCAGGTGGTGGTGTCGCTGGATGAGCGCTCGCGCTGTTTCCTGGTCAAGCAGGGGCATGCCTCGGCGGTGTGCCAGCTCAACCTGCGCGGGATGGATGACGCCCTGTCGGTGATTTCCTCGTCCACCGACAATATCGAAATCATGCACCAGATCCTGGCGGGCAAGGCCGGCAAGCTTGGCGTCACCGTGGACCAACTGACCCCGGAGCAGTGGTTGGCCGATTTCTATGCCAACCGCAAGGGCTCGGGCAAGCGCAAGTCCGCCAAGGACAAGGAGGTCGAAGATGCATAGTCACCATCATCGGCAGCACACTTTCCACGTATCAACTTCATCTGTGTCAGGAGGCAAAAACATCATGGCAACCAAGTTCAGACATTTTTCTTGCGTGTTCATGGGGCTGGTGCTGTTCTGCATGGCCGGAGCCGCCAGCGCGCAGTGGGAAGTCGTCGACAAGGACCTCAACACCAAAGTAAAAGAGATCCAGAATTCACTGAAGCTAGGCAAAAAGCCCAAAGACAAGGACAGCGGGACAGAAGTCGACAAACCCAAGGAAGAGATCAAGGTGGTCCCGGATGACTACGGGATTGCCGATTGTTCAAGCACAACGGCGGGGACGCCGGTGGCGACCCAGCAGAAAGAAGGGTGCGAGCTGATTCAGCGCACGCGCAATTCGCAGTACAACTATATGGTGGCGATGTACGACATCACCAAAAAGCGTCTTGAGCGCTTGCGCAAGATTGAACAAGAGCGCGCAGAGATCAAAGACACTGAACTCGGTAAGTTGGAGGACAACACCAACAAGCTGATCGCACTGAAGACACTGATGGATATTGATCGCCAGCAAATGGAGTCGGCGATGTTTGCGTATCAAACGCGGCTGGGCTTCTTGACCAAGCAACAGGACGCGCAGGCGTGGGCGGCGATGCGTGGCAAGAAGGCGCCCTCCGGCGATCCCTCCAGTCAAGGAGGGATCGGCAGCTTCTTCGAGAGTTTGGGCAACACCTTGGGCGAGTTCGGCAAGTCGGTGGTCGCCGGGGTCGCCATGAAGGCGGCGTTGGATTCGGTCAGATCCGAGAAGCCCAGTGGAATGGATCGGTTGGAAATGGGCAAATGATGTGTGGGCACGCGCAGGATGGGCGTGCCGTAGCGGGGCTTGCGTGTAATCGAACCCGGAGCAGTGAGTGCTCCACGGCCTGGCCGTATAGTGGAATGTGGTGACATATGGATTTTCTGAACAGTCTTGGCAATTACGCGTTTTTCTCGCTGATCAACGATTTCCTGCGCGATGAGATCGATATTTTTCAGTGGACGCTATTACAACGCACCACGGCTTGGGTCGGGATGGTGGCCCTCACGCTGTTGACACTGTGGATTTTGATCCAGGGCTACCGCATCGTGACCGGCCAGTCGCGCGAGGCGGCGATGGGTCTGGTGGTGACGGCGCTGCGTGCGGCGCTGATCATTGCTGTGGCGACGAGCATGGCGCAAGGCTCGTCGAGGCTTTACTGGACGCTGACTGATGGTGTTAGCCAGGCCATCACCAAGGTGGTGACGGGGGACTCTAAGAGTCCCTACGATGCGATCGACAAGAACCTGGGATTGATGCAGATCGCGATGATGAGCATCGATCAGATCCAGACAGCAGGTAACGAGCAGCGCAATGACGAGAAGACGCGTGCGCGCTGGTTCACCGGGGTAGGCATGGCCGGTCCGGGCGTAGTGGGCGGCTCGCTGCTGCTGTTGAACAAGATCGGCATGGCGCTGTTTGTGGGGTTTGGTCCTTTGTTCATTATGTGCCTGCTGTTCCAGGCGACGAAGTCGCTGTTCAGTAAGTGGCTGTTATACGGCGTAGGCATGGTGTTCTCGTTGGCGGTGCTGAGCTTTATGGTGAGTCTGGCGACGAAGGTGGTAGGCGCGGTAGCTGTGGGGTTCCTGGTGAAGTACGCCCTTCCCGGAGGCACCAGTGAAGGCATCAGCAGCATGGCATTGCAACAAGGAGGGCTAGGTTTGGTCATGACAACCTTGATCGTCACCGCACCGCCGATGGCAGCCGCATTCTTCCAGGGCACGCTGGGTCAGTTCACGGCGTACTCGGCGCTGGGTCAGCTGGATCGAGCCAATCAGGAGCCGGGGGCGGGTAGGCCTTATCAGCCGGCGGAGCCTCAACGTGAAAATAGTCAAGTTAACGATAGGGTGCAACATACAGCGCAAGTTAATACTAGAGCAGGTGGTGAATTAAATGCTCCTGTGGCTAATGCTGGCTCACGTGGTGCTGCTAATAATAATCAGGGCTCCTAACTGATCCTTTGGAGGATTAATGCGCTATTTTATTTTTGTTTTTTTGTTTCTTGCGAACAATGCCTATGCACAAACGGCTTGCCCCAACGGTGTGGCTCCTGGAAGCCCACAATGTGGGCCAGATTCTGGTACATCGAGAGGTGAAATTCCGCTTCCCCCTCCTCAGCCTACAGGGGAGTGGATAAAGACTTGGGGGGCAATTGTCAACTCAAGAGAAACGTCTCAGGCATGGGCTTCATTGGAGCAAACGTCAAAAGAGTCTGCAGAAGAAGATGCTATAGATCAATGTAAATCTGCAGGCTTTAAGGGCTGCTACGTTACCTTTACTTATTTTAACCAGTGTGTTGCAATGGCATCCTCTGCATCTGGTACTTCAGAGAGCGGCGTCTCTTCAGCTGCCAATATTTCGATTGCATCGCGTAATGCACTTAACACGTGCCGAGAAAATGGTGGTGCCGGTTGTTCGGTGATATATAAAGACTGCACGAAGCCGCTTTTCAAAAAATACTAATTTTAATTGACATTAAAAATCCAATTTTAATTGGAAATTAAATTCCCATCATTTTGATTTTTCTATTTTGGGTTTATATGGTTAGGCTCTCGAGGCATATTAGGTTTACTGGAGTAGTGGTTGCGCTATTAACTCTTAGCTCTTGCAGTCAAGAAAACGCACCGCAAAGCCATTCGGCTGTCAGCGATGCAGTAATTGCTGGTCAAGATTTGAGTAAAACCCAGGTTTTAACTGAAGTTTCTAGCGAAGAAAAAAAATCATCAGTGGAATCTGTTGAGATTGCTAAACTGTCGACCGAATTCAAAGAGGGCATGTCCTACGGCGATCTCCGAAAAAAAGTTATCGGCGGTAACTGGAAACCAGTTGTCAGTGCTGAATGCAAAAAAAACGTGGTTGGCGATGACTTCGAAGGTGTGTGCTCCAAGGATCCAAAGCGATGTGCTATTTGCGATGAGTTGCCAGAGTTGAATATCTGTAGCGGCGACGGGCATTGTATAACGGAATTTTCCAGCGTCGACGGTCGTCAAGTGTTGAAGGTTTCCACGTACGGCGAAATTCAAGACGGGCTAGTAGAGGGTGATAAATCGAGGCTTTTCGTTTCTTGGTGGGATGTATCGACTAAAGCTGACTGATTGGATTGTCGTTAATTTCGCAGGAGGTGCTAGATATGAGTAGTCCCTTGGCAGACTTGATTCAGCGCGGTGAATCCGGGCGAACTAATTACAACGCCTATAACCGGGGTACTTACATCGGGGCGGATGGGCGTGAACACATTCGTGGGAGTACAGGGCCTGTAGATTTTTCGTCTATGACTGTCGGTGACGTCATGGATGCGCAAGCGTTGCCTAGGGGCGATCAAGAGCGACTTTTTGCAGTAGGGCGCTACCAGGTCATCCCTTCCACGATGAATGATGCGGTTAATAAGTTGGATCTGGAACGGTCTGAGGCGTTTACGCCAAAGGTCCAAGACCAAGTTTTTTCAGACTATCTGATTACCCATAAGAAGTCTGCAGTTCGAAACTATATTACTGACGCGCCCGGTTCATCGCTGGATGGTGCGCAAACTGCGCTCGCGCAAGAATGGGCAAGTATTGCTGACCCTGATACTGGTAAGAGTTATTACGACAAGCCGGGTGGCTCAAATCATGCTTCGATTACCAGTGCAGAGACAGAGAATGCGCTAAATGCGATGCGTCAGTCATATCGTCAGGCAATCGAAAGCGGCGTAGCGCCTGAGCAGGCATGGAAGCAAATCAATTCTCAGCCTCCCCAGCAGCTTGCACAAACCCAACAACACAAACGCGATGCCGCAAAGGACGGCAAATTGGAACAAGGCGAGCGCGGCGAACAAGTGAAGCAGTTGCAAGGCCAACTTGCGCAACTCGGCGCTGTTGGTCGCGATGGTAAACCGCTGCACGCGGATGGCGATTTCGGCGGCAACACCAAGCACGCTGTCGAGCAATTCCAGCGCGAGCACGGGTTGCAGATAGACGGCATCGCAGGTCAGCAGACCCAGGCCGCTTTGGCTAAGGCGTTGACCCAGGGGACATCCAAGCAACCTGAGCACACGGCCGCGCCTGCTGCGCCGGCACAGGCAGCCTCCAGCCGCTTGTTGTCTGACCCGCACCATCCCGACAACGCGATGTACAACGGCGCAGTGAGCAAGCTCGAGGCGCTGGGTGAACGTGGCGGCTTTGCCAACCGCAAGGAACTTGAGCAGGCAGCAGGCCAAATCGTATTCGAGTCCAAGGTCAGCGGCCTACAACGCATAGACCACGTGGTGCCCAACAAAAGCGGTGACGGCTTCTTCGCGGTACAGGGCGAGATGACCGACCCGGCGATGCAGCGGGTTTTTGTGGATCGCATGCAGGCGCAGAATCAGCCATTGGAAAACAGCAGCCGGCAAGCGGCTGAGGAAAGCCAGCGTCAGGCCGACCAGGTGCAGAACCAGGAAACTTCCTCGCGCTCGATGTCCATGTAATTCGGAAGTGTTGGTCGTTGCGCTTCCGCGATCTGCTAAATCGCCGAGGTGGTCAGCAATCTCCGCCTTGGCTCTATTTGCAAAGACTTACGTAATGAGATTGCGATTTTCCAGCGGAATCTGTTGCAGCGCACGACGGCGTGGGTGGGGGTGATGGCGCTCACGGCGCTGACGCTGTGGATTTTGATCCAGGGCTATCGGATCGTGACCGGGCAGTCGCGTGAGGCGGCGATGGGCCTGGTGGTGACCGCGCTGCGTGCCGCGTTGATCATCGGTCTGGCCACGAGCATGGCCAAGGGTCCTCGCGGCTGTACTGGACGTTGACCGACGGGGTCAGCCATGCGATCACCAAGACGGTGACGGGTGACTCCGATAGCCCGTACGAGGCGATCGACAAGAATCTGATGCTGATGCAAGTGGCGATGTCGGGTCTGGACCAGATCAACACCGGTGGCGATGCAGAAAGCAAGGATGAAAAAGACCGGGCCCGGTGTTTCACCGGCATCGGCATGGCCGGGCCAGGTATCGTTGCCGGTTCGATGTTGCTACTCAACAAGCTGGCGATGGCGCTGGTGGTCGGGTTTGGCCCGTTGTTCATCCTGTGCCTGCTGTTCCAGGCGACGAAGTCGTTGTTCAGCAAATGGCTGCTATACGGATTGGGCACTGTGTTCTCGTTGTCGGTGTTGACCTTCACGGTGAGCTTGGCGACCAAGGTGGTCGGCGCAGTGGGCGCTGCCTTCGTCGCCAAGTGGGCGATGAATGGGTTTACGGGCGAAGGCATCAGCAGCATGGCGCTGCAGCAGGGAGGATTAGGACTGGTGTTGACGACGTTGATCATCACCGCACCACCGATGGCCGCGGCCTTCTTCCAGGGCACGTTGGGCCAGTTCACGGCGTATTCTGCCCTGGGGCAGCTGGATCGAGGCGGTCAGTCAGCTCCGGCTGCTGGGCGGCCTTATGAGCCGGGGGCGCCGGCTAGGGATAATCAACGTTCTGAAGTTACTCCTGTCCCTCAAGTGAGTGGCCGAGTTTCGGGCGATGAGTCCAATTCTAGCCAGACCGCAAGCGGTAAAATGGGCAACGCTAATAACGTCGATAGGCAGCGGGGCTAAAATGCGTAAAATTATTTTATTATTGGCGGTTATTCCTGTATTCGCGTTTGCGCAAACGGCGTGTCCAGTTGGTGTTGCGCCTGGCAGTCCGCAATGTGGGCCTGATTCTGGGACGTCAAGAGGAGACATTCCTGCTCCGCCGCCGCGGCCTACGGGTGAGTGGATAAAAACATGGGGTGCCATTGCCATCGCCGACAATGGTGATGCTGGTTACACTAAGGGGCGTCTCACTAGCAAAGAGGCTGAAGATGCTGCCCTGCAAAACTGCCAAAAATTGGCTGGCATGCGATGTGCCATCGCGTTGACTTTTCATAATCAGTGTGCTGCCATTGCGTCGCCTGCTTCTAGTCGTGGTAAGGGGGCGATAACTGGAGGGCCATCCTTGAATGATGTGGAATCCAGAGCAACGAAAACTTGCGAGAAGAATTCGGGAGGGGATTGTAAAATTGCAATGTCAACTTGCAGCGATCCCATCTTTAAGAAGTTTTGATTTTTCTGTCATAAATGCCGCTAGCAAAGTGTCGCGAACCGAGAGGCGGGCACAACTTGTTCGGAGCCGGTATTTAAGAAATATTGATTTGAATTGGAAGGATTTTCTATGGTGGAACGTACATTAGCAAGAGCGGTCGTGGGGGCGCTGTATTTAGCTTGCGTCATCTCGATCACAGCGTGCAGTCCTGGCAATACTCCGTCCGCAGAGGCTGACGGAGCGAAATTATCCGCTGAAGATCAAGCTGGTAAAAAGCCTGAATCCTCGCCGCAAAAGGACTTGAAAATGCCATCTACCGTCAATGCCAAGCTCAACGACCAAGGCGAGATAAACGCAGATATCAACGGCATTGCTATTTCAATCAAGGCGCAGCGTTGTAGCGAAGATAGCCCGGGGATCATGCTATGTAACCGTTCGCCGGTCGTGGAGGTGACATTCCCCGGAGCCAAGCCGATTGCACTGGAGCCTGAGGCTTTGTACGTGGATAGTAATTCCACGTTCTATCATGGTCCGCTAGACGACACTTACAAGAAGAACCGCCACTCAATCATTTTGACCGATATCAATGGCGATGGGCACGAAGATGTAGTGGTGTGGTCTGGAAAAGAGGGTAATTATGGTGGTCCCTCTTACAGTGTCTATCTTTTCGATGCTGCGCAGAAAACCCTTGTTTTCAATCAGTCGCTATCCGATATTACGGTAATGGCCAACGGTCTATTCTCCGTGAAAGGAAATATGCTGACGTCTACTTCTGGTGATGGATGTTGTATCCACGTCTTCGATACCTACGAGCTTAAGAATAACGAGGCAGTGCTGATAGAGCGGTTAACCGAAGACACGAATGATCCGGCTAATCCGAAGAAAAAGATCGAGCGGCTTCAAGACGGTGAAATGAAGGAGGTGTCCAACTAGAAGTGAGTGGTAATTGGTAGTGAGTACATGCAACGCATCTTCGGGTCTGCAATGCCGGTAGATGCAACAACAAATTCTAATGATATGCACGTACGGAGAATACTATGAGCGATGGACGTGGTCGGAGCACTGAAGGCTTTGGTGTGGATCGGGAGTCTTCTGTTAGGTTGATCGTCAAAACCGCTCTTGAGAACGGTGTGACAGATCCAAAGCAAATATCGTACATGTTGGCGACGGCTCAACATGAGACGCGTAATTTTCAGGCGCCTGAAGAAGATTTCGGACGCAGCCAAGCGCGCAAGCTTGGATATAGCGGCGGCGAGGAGTTCTATGGGCGTGGTTACGTGCATCTTACCCACGACTACAACTATGCGAAGTTCGATAAGTTGCTAGGCCTTAACGGTGAAATGGTCCGCAACCCGGACATGGCCAAGCAACCGGAAATCGCTGCAAAAGTTCTAGTTGTAGGTATGCGTGACGGCTTGTTTACAGGCAAGCCTCTTGATCGCTACATCGATCATGATAGCCACGACGTCTACAACGCGCGACGCGTTGTCAACGGAGTTACTCCTAGCAAACCCTGGAGCGTGAAGGCAGCCAAGGAATGCGAGGAATATGCGGGCAATTGGGAACGTCGCGTTCCCGATTTGATAGAAAGCGTCAAGCGCGATGGTGTCGATCTCAAGCACAGCGTGACGTCTGGTTCGACATCCCATCAAGTTTCGAAGTCCAATGATGGCAAGCTCGAACAAGGCGAGCGCGGCGAGCAGGTGAAGCAGCTCCAAGGCCAGCTTGCTCAGCTTGGCGCCGTTGGTCGCGATGGCAAGCCGTTGCGCGCGGATGGCGATTTCGGCGGCAACACCAAATATGCGGTCGAGCAATTCCAGCGCGAGCACGGGTTGCAGATAGATGGCGTCGCAGGTCAGCAGACCCAGGCCGCTTTGGCCAAGGTGTTGGCCCAGGCGACACCCAAGCAACCTGAGCACACGGCCGCGCCTGCTGCGCCGGCACAGGCAGCCTCCAGCCCCTTGTTGTCTGATCCGCGCCATCCCGACAACGCGATGTACAACGGCGCAGTGAGCAAGCTCGAGGCGCTGGGTGAACGTGGCGGCTTTGCCAACCGCAAGGAACTCGAGCAGGCAGCCGGCCAAATCGTGTTCGAGTCCAAGGTCAGTGGTTTGCAACGCATCGACCATGTGGTACCGAACAAGAGCGGCGACGGCTTTTTCGCAGTGCAGGGCGAGCTGACCGACCCGGCAATGCAGCGGGTTTTTGTGGATCGCAATCAAGCGCAGAAGCAGCCGTTGGAAAACAGCAGCCGGCAAGCGGCCGAGGAAAGCCAGCGTCAGGCCACCCAGGTGCAGACTCAAGAAACTACTTCGCGCTCGATGTCCATGTAAGTCTGGCGTGTCGGTCGTTGCGCTTCAGCGATCTGGTAAATCGCCAAGGCGGTCAGGACTGCTTGCCTTGGCTCTACTTGCAACGACCTGCGCGGTGAGATTGCGATCTTTTAACGGGAGTTGTTGCAGCGAACGACGGCTTGGGTGGGCATGGTGTCCCTGACGATGTTGACGCTTTGGATTTTTATCCAGGGCTACCGGATCGTGACCGGTCAGTCGCGCGAGGCGGCGATGGGCCTGGTGGTGACCGCGCTGCGTGCAGCGTTGATCATCGGTCTTGCCACGAGCATGGCCCAAGGGTCCTCGCGGCTGTACTGGGCGTTGACCGACGGGGTCAGCCATGCGATCACTAAGACGGTGACGGGCGACTCCGATAGCCCGTACGAGGCGATCGACAAGAATCTGATGCTGATGCAAGTGGCGATGTCGGGTCTGGACCAGATCAACACCGGTGGCGATGCAGAAAGCAAGGATGAAAAAGACCGGGCTCGGTGGTTCACCGGCATCGGCATGGCCGGTCCAGGTGTCGTTGCCGGCTCGATGTTGCTGCTCAACAAGCTGGCCATGGCGTTAGTTGTGGGGTTTGGGCCGTTGTTCATCCTGTGTCTGCTGTTCCAGGCGACGAAGTCGTTGTTCAGCAAATGGCTGCTATATGCGTAAGCTCCCCCGTCAAGCAGGCACTTCAAAAGTAGAGCTTTCGGCGTACTTGTTGCGGTACTCGACCGGGGTCATTCCGCCGAGCGAATCATGGGATCTTGCTTCGTTGTAGTCGATCATCCACCAGTGGGCGGCTTCGCGCACATCGTCGAGGCAGGCGAAGAGATTCAGGTCGAGCACTTCCTCGCGGAACGTGCGATTGAAGCGCTCGATGAAGGCATTCTGATTTGGCTTTCCCGGCTGGATGTACTGTAGTGCGACGCCATTGGTCTTGAGCCAGCTGGTGAACGCTTCGCCCAGGAACTCGGGGCCGTTGTCCGAGCGCACCACCTGCGGCAAGCCATGATCGCGTTTGATCTGCTCGAACACACGCACAAGCCGTTGCGAGTTGATCGAGGTGTCAACCTCGATGTGCAGCGCCTCGCGATTGAAGTCATCCACCACGTTGAAGGTGCGAAAGCGTCGTCCGCATGCCAGCGCATCGCTCATGAAGTCGACCGACCAGACCGTGTCTGGCAGCCTCGGCACGTAGAGCGGCACCCGCTCACGCTTGGGAAGGCGACGCTTTGCAGCGCGGCGTAGGTTGAGCTTCATGGCCTTGTAAACGCGATAGATGCGTTTGGGATTCCAACCTGGTTGCTGCTTGCGAAGGTAGTCGCTGCACTTCCAGAAGCCACGACTGGGGTGCGCTTCAACGTAACGCGCGATCTCGGCAATCAGCTCGGCATCGCGCACCGTCCAGTCCAGAGGCGGTGCATACCAAGCGGCACGCGACAGCCCGACGCATGCACAGGACCGGCGCAACGGCCGCGCGTGGACCTCGATAAGGAACCGCACCGCCTCGCGTTTACGCGCCGGCCCTAGAGTTTTTTTGCGATCAGGTCCTTCATTGCCGCGTTGTCGAGCGCCAACTCGGCATACATCCGTTTGAGCTTGGCGTTCTCGGACTCGAGCTCCTTGACCCGCCGCAGCTCGGACGCCTCCAAGCCGCCGTACTTGCTCTTCCACTGGTAATAGGTCGCCGTGCTGATGCCGACTTGGCGACAGATGTCTTTGACTGGAACGCCTGCGTCGGCCTGCTTGAGCGTGGCGATGATCTGTGTCTCGGTGAACTTCGATGTGCGCATGGAACCTCCTGACTTGGGAACGATGCCAGAAAGATCTACTTATGCGGTGTCTGCGGATCGGGGGAGCTTACGAACCGAAGACACGAATGACCCGGCCAACCCGAAGAAAAGGATCGAGCGGCTGCAGGATAGAAAGCTGCAGGATAGAAAAATGAAGGAGGTGTCCAATTAGTAGGCGATTGGTAATTTGTAGTAAGTACATACAACCATCTTGGGGTGTGAAATGCCGATGATGCAAAAAAATTCTAACGATATGCACGTACGGAGAATACTATGAGGCATGGATGTGGTCGAAGCACCGAAGGCTTTGATGTGGATCCGACGCCCCCAATTTTGACCAACGCTTCGCGATCTCTCAGCAAGAGCGATGAATACGTATGCACGCCCACGCTGTTGGAGTGCCACGCCGCTAGGCTAACGCCCTTAGTCGGCGGCCGTGTTGGCTGCCCGCAGTGGCCCGGGAGGGGCGTGCATGTTGCAGACACCATGGTGGCGCGGGGCGGTCATCTATCAGATCTATCCGCGTAGCTTTCTGGATTCCAACGGCGATGGGGTCGGCGATCTGCCGGGCATCATTGCCAAGCTCGACTACATCGCTGGGCTGGGCGTGGATGCCATCTGGATCTCGCCGTTCTTCAAGTCGCCGATGGCCGATTTCGGCTATGACATCGCAGACTATC
Organism: Xanthomonas euvesicatoria; assembly: GCF_013112235.1. Classification (NCBI taxonomy): domain Bacteria; kingdom Pseudomonadati; phylum Pseudomonadota; class Gammaproteobacteria; order Lysobacterales; family Lysobacteraceae; genus Xanthomonas; species Xanthomonas euvesicatoria. Next base: position 4,080,637 of record NZ_JABFFS010000001.1, on the reverse strand, counting down.
GTGCGGTGGATCCGTTGTTCGGGACGCTGGACGATTTCGACCGTCTGCTCGACAAGGCGCATGCGCTCGGGCTGAAGGTGATGATCGATCAGGTGTTGAGCCACACCTCGATCGAACATGCGTGGTTCCAGGAAAGCCGTCAGGACCGGACCAACGCGAAGGCGGATTGGTATGTGTGGGCCGATCCGCGCGAGGACGGGACGCCGCCCAACAACTGGTTGTCGCTATTCGGTGGTGTGGCGTGGCAGTGGGAGCCGCGGCGCGAGCAGTACTACCTGCACAACTTCCTGGTCGATCAGCCCGACCTCAATTTCCATAACGCCGAGGTGCAGCAGGCAACCCTGGACAATGTGCGGTTCTGGTTGGACCGTGGAGTGGATGGCTTCCGCCTGGACGCGATCAACTTCTGCTTCCATGACGCGCAGCTGCGCGATAACCCCGCCAAGCCGGCCGACAAGCGGGTAGGGCGTGGCTTCAGTGCGGACAATCCGTATGCCTATCAATATCACTACTTCAACAACACGCAGCCGGAAAACCTGGCGTTCCTGGAGCGCCTGCGTGCGCTGCTCGATCGCTATCCGAATGCGGTAAGCCTGGGCGAGATTTCTTCGGAAGATTCGTTGGCGACCACGGCCGAGTACACCGCCAAGGGCCGTCTGCACATGGGCTACAGCTTCGAGCTGTTGGTGCAGGATTACAGTGCTGCCTATATCCGTGAAACGGTCAGCCGGCTCGAGGCGACCATGCTGGAAGGCTGGCCGTGCTGGGCGATTTCCAATCACGACGTGGTGCGTGCGGTAACGCGTTGGGGCGGCGAAGATGCGTCGCCTGCGTTCGCCCGCATGGTGGTGGCGCTGCTATGTTCGTTGCGTGGTTCGGTTTGCCTGTACCAGGGCGAGGAGCTTGGGCTGGGCGAGGCGGATGTGGCATTCGAGGATCTGCAGGATCCGTATGGCATCACGTTCTGGCCAACTTTCAAGGGGCGCGATGGATGCCGTACGCCGATGCCGTGGACCGATGCGCCGTCGGCGGGTTTCACCAGCGGCAAGCCGTGGCTGCCGTTGTCCGAGCCGCATCGTCTGGCTGCAGTGAGTGTGCAGCAGGACGATGCCCAGTCTGTGCTGAGCGCCGTGCGGGCATTCCTGAGTTGGCGCAAAAGCATGCCGGCCTTGCGGGAAGGGGCGATCGCGTTCTACGACACCGCAGAGCCGGTGCTGATGTTCCGGCGTGAGCATGCCGGCCAGGTCATGCTGTTGGCGTTCAATTTGTCTGCCGACATCACCGAGCTGGCACTGCCTGCAGGTGCATGGCGCCAGATCGATGTGCCGGGGGTGGAGCACGGGGTGATCGATCATGGTCGCGTGCGCTTGCCGAGGCACGCTGTGGTTTGTGCAATGGGCGGGGAGTGACGCTACCGCTTCAGAAAGCTTGATGGGTGTGTTTGATTGATACCGGCGAGGCGTTCCCTTGGGATGCCTCGCTTTTTTGTGGTGGGTGTTAGATCCGAGTTGGCGTGCATGCGATGCGCGGTGCCTGGTAGGCGAATCGAGATGAGTTATGTAGTGGCGCCGCTGTAGGAGAGGGTTAGGTATCTCCTCTTGGTCGATCAAATTTGAAGAATCGGCTGCCTGATGAAAATCGATTGCGAAAGCATATTCCCAAGCGATGCCGCGGCTAACATTTCATAGGATGTCTGGCGCTCGGAAACTGCAGGACGTGAAGTGCGCGCGTGTGGGCCTTGCGCTCGATTCCTTCCAGCCTGTACCAGACGATCCGAGCCGAAGGGAAAATGCTGTTCAAAGAAAAGCCGCCGGTGTCTAGCCGGCGGCTTTTCCTTGGTGGAGATTTCGAAGTTCTAGAGCGAGACGCCGTGATTGCATGGCGCGTAATAGATCATCGCTCCTGTCGGGAGATCGATTAGGAGGTGAAAGCAGGGCTTTTTGGATGCCGAGGGTGTTCGCGTGGGATCCGTACCCTCACCCCAACCCCTCTCCCGGAGGGAGAGGGGCTAACAGCGCCATTTATCCCTGCAATGGCTCAGAACTTGTAATTCACACCCAGCACAAAGGTGCGGCCCCACTCGATGTATTCCAGCGGGCGGTCCTTGGTTTCTGCGTACGTGCGATACGGGGAGTTGCTGAGGTTGCTTGCCTGCAGCAACAGGGTCAGGCCAGACAGGCTGCTGGCTTCGCTGAAGTTGTAGCTGATCTGCGCGTCGGTGATGTTTTCGCCGACCACGTAGCGCAACGTGCGGTTGCCGTTGAAGTTGCCGATTTCGCCGATGAAGTCCGAGCGCCGACGCTGGCTGACGCGTGCTTCGAAGCCTTTGTGCTCGTAGTACGCGGTCAGGTTGTACACGCGCTTGGACAAGCCCGGCAGGCTGATTTCACCGTCGCCCACGCTGGAGGCGCTTTCCGGGTCGCGGATCTTGACGTCGCTGTCGTTGAAGGTGGCGCTGGCCTGGATGCCGAAGCCTTCCAACGGCGCGAAGATCAGCTCCAGCGGCAGCGAGGCGGTGAGTTCGACACCGCGCAAGGTGCCGCCCTTGCCGTTGAACGGGGCGCTGAAGGTGCCGGTGGTCAGCACCGGGGCAGAGCCTGGCGGCGGCACGTAGCCGGCCACCAGTGCGGAGAAATCGTAGTTGTCGCGGCTCTGGGTGTAGATGTAGCTCTTGAGGTCCTTGTAGAAGAACGCCGCGGCCACGTAAGCACGGTCGGCAAAATACTTCTCGTAGGAGATGTCCAGGGCATTGGCGCGCCACGGATCCAGCATGGGGTTGCCGCCGCTGGCGCCGGGGCGCCCGGTCGAGGTGTCGACACCGAATTCCAGCGATGCCCGCAGTTGATCCACGCGCGGGCGTGCGACCTGCTTGGCCATGGCGAAGCGCAGCGTTTGCTCGTACGGGAACTGAAATGCCAGGTTCAAGCTGGGCAGCCAGTCGCGATAGGTCTTGCCATCGTCGATGGGCCGCACTTCGCTACCGGCCGGCTGCGAGGCGTCCCAGTAGTTGGCCTGCGAGGACTGGTCTGCACTTTGCAGCTGCACGCCAATATTGCCGCGCACGCCTACTTCGCCCCACTCGGTATTGATATTGGCACGCAGCCAGGCGGTGGTGATTTTTTCTTCCACCGTCCAGGCCTTGGACACCAGGAACGAGGCGTCGTCGCTGGGGTTGAACAACATGTAGCGCGCCACCGTGGCCGGCACATTCCACGCAGGCAGGGAGCCGAGACCGGCGAAGCCGAGATTGACCGGCGCGTATTGCAGGTCTGCCGCCACCGTGGCCTCGCCCTGTGCGCCCAGGGTGATATTGCCTTCGGGCTGGGTCTTCTGCTTTTCGCGATTGGCGTAGTTGACGCCCACATCCAGGTCCGAGAACCAGCTCAGCGCTTCGGGCATCGGGAAGCTGGCCTGCAGCCGCGCGCCCTTGAGCACGTCTTCCACGCTCGGCACCTTGCCGTATCCGGAGCCATAGATGGTGTTGGTGAGGAACAGCTCGTCCGGATTGGAATAATTCATGCCCGGCGTCAGCTGCGAGAAGCCGTTGCCGACAACCGACACGCCCACGGTATCCAGCTGCGGCATCGGTGCGCGTTGGAGATTGTTTTCCAGGTTCAGTTCGTCGCGTGTGGCCTTGGAGTAGTTCAGGTCGGCGACGATCTTGACGGAGCCGGCCGTGATTTCGTTATTCCAGCCGAAGGCGTCGATCTTGTCTTCGCGCTTGTTGTACATGCCACGCACCAACGGATAGACGCCGCTGGCATCGCCGCCGATGAAGGTATTGCGATCGTTGACGCGCACGTTGCTGATGTTCAGGCCAGGCGTGTAGCCGCCGTTGTAGTTGCTCAGATTGAGCTCGAACTGGTTGGCGGTGTCGATCTGCTCGGCTTCGGTGTGGAAGGCATCGAGCGTGCTGGTCCAGGCATTGGACGGGCGATACTGCAGCGTAGCCATGACGCCGTCTCGCTTCTGGTTGCCGGTGCGGCGCAGCGCCTTGATGCCATCGGAAAAATACACGCCATCGGCGACACCAGGACGCTGCCGCTGCGCGTTGACCTGCTGCCACGGTTCGTACAGGCCTACCTGGTTTTCCTGGATCGGCATGTCGGTATGCGCGTAACCGATGGTCAGGCCGATGGTGCGGTCTGCGAATTGGTCGATGTAGCTGACATTGAAGCGGTTGCCGTAGGGGTCGACGTTGGCGGCCTTGCCCAAGGAGTTGCGCTGGTAGCGGCCACCGATGGCGATCACGCGCTCGTTGTAGCTCAGCGGGCGGGCGGTCTGCATGTCTACCGTGCCCGACAGGCCTTGACCGACCAGGCCGGCATCCGGTGTCTTGTAGACGGTGACGCCGCTGACCAGTTCTGATGGATATTGGTCGAACTCCACGCTGCGGTTGTCGCCGGTGCTGACCACTTCGCGCCCGTTGAGCAGCGTGGTGGAGAAGTCCGGCGACAGGCCGCGCACGCTGATCACCTGCGCACGGCCGGCAACGCGTTGCGCAGCCAGACCGGGCAGGCGCGCCAGCGATTCGGCGATGCTGACGTCAGGCAGGCGACCGATGTCTTCGGCTGAAATGGCTTCCACGATCGAAGTGGAATCGCGCTTGACCGAGATGGCGCCTTCGATTGCGCGGCGCAGGCCGGTGACCTGGACCTTGTCCAAGTCGGTGACCGCGCCGGCAGTCTGTTCGGACGCACCTTGTTGGGCGTCGCTTGCTTGTGCAGGCGTTGCCGTTTGCGCGGCGGCCCATGTCGGTGCCATGGCAACGGCCAGGGCGATACTCAGCGCGGAGCGCTTGTGCTTCAACATTTTCCCCTCCCAGGTACATGTTGTTTTTTGATTTTTGATCCGGCAGGGCTGCCTGGATGTCATGCGTCGCGTGCCACGATGGACGTCAAACGACTGCGACGTATGGTAGACACGGCACCTGGGTGCAAACGTGCACTGCATACGTATTCACTGCGGTGCTGCGCGATGAAATCGATTCCACCCAGGGCCACGCCGGCGACGGCAAGGTGATTGCGCTCAGCAACGACATGCTGCGCGATGCGCAGTGGCGGTATGACCGCTGCGCCGTGCAATCGATCGTGCTGGCTGTGCGCGTTGGCGCCCAAGCGATGTCGTGGTCAGCGTTTGCCACCCATCGGAACAAAGCGAATGGCCTGACCACCGCCCGGTGCCAGACGCAGCTCCAGCGTATCGGCACTGCTGACCTGACGTTCTTCGCGCACGAAGGCGAACGGGTTGCTGGCATAGTCCGCGCCGTCGCCATCGCGATAGATCTGCGCGATGTAGCGCACGCCGGGTTCGAGAAAGCCCAGTGGCACCTGCAGCAGGCGGCCGTGTTCGTCGGTGATGCTGCCCAGGAACCAGTCGCGGCTGTGCCGGTCCTTGCGTGCGATGGTGACGTAATCGCCCACTTCGCCATTCAGCGCGCGGCTCTGGTCCCAGTCCACCGCCACATCTTCGATGAAGCGGAACGCATCGCGGTGTTGCAGATAATGCTCGGGCAGATCGGCGGCCATCTGGATCGGGCTGTAGAGCGTCACATACAGCGCCAGCTGCCGCGCCAACGTGCTGGGAATGGCCTGGCCGTTGCGGCCCTTCAGGCTGACGATGCCGGGCGTGTAATCCATCGGCCCGGCGAGCAGCCGGGTAAACACCAGGTTGACTTCGTGCTCGGGCGGATTGGGCGGCTGGCCCCAGGCGTTGTATTCCATGCCGCGCGCGCCTTCGCGCGAGATCCAGTTGGGATAGGTACGGCGCAGCCCGGTGTCCTTGATGGGCTCGTGCGCATTGACCGCAATGTGGCGCTGCGCCGCTTCCTGCACCACGTGCAGGTGGTGACGTGCCATCCATTGCCCGTCGTGCCATTCGCGCAGCGGCGTGCCGCCCGCGGGGTTGCGCCGTTCCACCTGGCCGTCGTCGCAGACATAGCCGGTCTTGACCGAGTCCACGCCGAAGCGCGCATACAAGTCCATCGCTTCGGCGATCTGATCTTCGTAATGGTCCACTGCGCACCCGGTTTCATGATGGCCGATCAGATGTACGCCCTTGGCGGCGGCGTATCTGCTGAGTGCTGGCAGGTCGAAATCCGGCGTGGGCCGGGTGAAATCGAAGCTGCCGCCATTGCCGAACCATTCCCCGTCCCAGCCGGGATTCCAGCCTTCGACCAGTACGCCGCGAAAGCCGTGGTCGGCGGCGAAGTCGATATAGCGTTTTGTCGTCGCGGTGGTTGCGCCGTGTTTGGGCCCGGTGGCCCAGGTCTGTTGATTGAGATGCATCGACCACCACACGCCCACGTACTTGGATGGCTTGATCCAGCTCACGTCGCCCAGCACATTGGGTTCGTTGAGGTTGAGGATGAGGTTGGATTCCACCAGGCCGGTGGCCTGATCGGCGATCTGCAGCGTGCGCCATGGCGTATCGAAGGGCAGGCTGCGGCGCACCTTCCAGCCTTCGGCAGCCGGCGACAGCTGCGCGCGCAGGCGCTGGTTGTCGGTGCGGCGCAGCCACATGCCGGCGTAGTCGACCAAGGCCGCTTCATGCAGTGCGATGTGCAGCCCGCTGTCGGTGCGCAGCGTGAGCGGCGTATGCGCCAGCGCAACCTGGTTCAACGGCGTGTGCCGATACAGATACTCGTAGTGGATCGGCTCGCCTGCGGGAATCCACCAGGCATCGGCCGGTTGCGCGATGGCGAATTCGGTCACTTCCTCGTCGATGAGCGCCTCGCGCATGCCTGCTTGCTTGGGGAAGTGATAGCGCAGGCCCAGCCCGTCGTCGTAGACGCGGAAGATCACGTCGAAGATGCGCTGCGCACCGTCGCGCTCGCCCAGGCTCACGCGCAACTCGTTGTAGTGATTGCGCACCAGCCGCGTCTCGCCCCAGGGCTGCTCCCAGGTGTCATCGTGACTTTGGCGCGCCTGGGCAAGCACCGCCATGCCGCGGTCCAGCCGGCCGTCGCGTAGCTCGAACCCCAGCCGCGAGCGTTGCACCACCGCCTCGCCGAGGCGCTGCACGCGGTAATAAGGCGTGCCGCCATCCACCTCCAGGCTGACTTGCAGCACCTTGTTCGGCGACTCCACGCTGACGGTGGTGACTTCGGCATGCAGCTGCGGCGCGGCACCGCCGAACAGCGTGAGGACCAGCAGCTGGGCGATCCATGCGGCGCCCAGTGTCGAGTGCGCTCGACGTGAAGACAGCGGCATATCCCCTCCCAAGGTGACCGTTGCGCAAGCAGTGACTATGCAGTGCCTTGCAGTGGATGCGCCGTGCTGCGCACTGCTGGAAACCCATGAATACGTATGCAGTGGTGCGGAACAGCAGAGTGCGCGTCTACCATGGCGCCACGGCACCTGGGAGGGTCCGCGCCCGTGGCACGTCCGTGCCGCGCACCACAACGCGTGCAACGAGGGAGGAAGGCCGACGGCGCAAGCTGTCTTGCCGCTTCGATGTTGAAGATGATCTGCATGGCTGCAACGCTGGGCGTTGCGGCAAGCTCGCCGGCACTGGCCGACGAACTGGAATTTCAAGGACGCCGGGCCCAAGCGCAGGCATTGGACGACGGCAGCTTCGTGTTGCGCTGGCCGCAGGGCGAACGCCGCATTGCGGCACAACCGATGCGCACGCACACCGCCAGCCCGCTGTTCGACGCCTTGTTCGCGCTGGCACAGCAGGAAATGGCCGACGACCGCGTCGAGGCGATCCGCGACCCCGCCTTCAACGATGGCAAGCCGGTGCCGTGCGCCTGCTTCGAAACCGGCGAACGCTGGCCCTACGTCTGGACGCGCGATGTCAGCTTTGCAGCCGATCTTGCGTTGGCGCAGCTGGAGCCGGAGCGCACGCGCAATGCACTGCGCTTCAAGCTCTCGGCCGCACGCGATGGGCGCACGCCGGGACTGTTCGTGGCGCAGGACACCGGCTCCGGCGGCAGTTGGCCGATCAGCAGCGACCGGGTGGTGTGGTTCCTTGCCGCACGCGGCCTGCTGGACGACAAGCCGTTTGCCGAAGAGGTGTGGCAGGCACTACAGGCAACGATCGCGCAGGACCGCGATGCCGTGTTCGATGCGCAGATCGGTCTCTACCGCGGCGAAACTTCGTTTCTGGATTGGCGAGAACAGACCTACCCGGACTGGACGCGCGAGGACGTGCGATTCATTGCCGAATCCTTCGCGCTCTCCACCAACGTGCTGCATTACCAGGCGTTGCGGCTGGCCGAACAGTTGGCGCGCCAGCATGGCGATGCACGCACTGTGCAATATGCGCAGTGGGCCGATGCACTCCGCCAGGCCATCGATAGGCGTTTCTGGGATGCGCGCAGCAGCCAATACGTCAGCTATCTCGGCAGCGCAGCGCATCCGGTGCGCTACGCCAAGGTGGATCTGCTCGGCCTCTCGCTGGGCGTACTGGCCGATGTGTTTCCGCCGCAGCGGGCGCGCCTTGCGCTGCGCAATTACCCGATGGTCGCGGGCGGCAGCCCGGTGGTGTGGCCGCAAGAGGCCGCGCAGCCGATCTACCACAACCGCGCTGTCTGGCCGTTCGTCAGTGCCTATGCGCTACGCGCTGCACGCACGCTGGACGATGCGCCACGCATCGCGTTGGAGCTGCAATCGCTGATGCGTGGTAGCGCGCTGGCGGGCTCCAACATGGAAAACTACGAGATGCAGCGCCTTGCGGTGCACGTGGAAGAGGGCGCGCGCAGTGGCCCGGTGGTGAACTCGCCACGCCAGCTGTGGTCGGTGGCGGGCTACCTGTCTGCAGTGCAGGAGGGTGTGTTCGGGCTGTCGGCCGATGGCAAGCTACAACCGAAGTTGCCGCGGTCCTTGCTGCCCCTGTTGTTTGGCGACGCCAAGCAGATCGTGCTGGAACAGGGCGCACGACGGTACGTGCTGCAGCGCCCGGCGAACGATGCCGGCGAGTTGCTGGTGGCAGGACGCAGCGAACGGCAGGGGCAGACCACGCTGGTGCAGTTGGTTGGGCACAATGCCGACCTGACGCCGCCGCCGCGACCGAAGCAGGTCTTCGCACCGCAGATGCCACCGGCGCCGGTCGCGCAACAGATCGGCAACAGGTATCGCATCGATATTCCGGAAGGAACAACGCTGTATCTGGACGGCCGCGCACTCGATGCCAGCGCGCACTGGGATCTTCCCGACGATGGCGTGCTGCATGTGCTCAGCCTGACCCGGCGGCGCGATGGTCTGGAGTCGCTGCATAGCCCGTCGTTGACGCTCGGCCCACTGCAGCAGTTGCCGGGCAGCCAGCGCTGGAGCTGGCGTCCGGCACATGCAGGCGTGCATCGGGTATCGCTGCGTTACCGCAATGACAATGGCCCGATCAATACCGGGATCACGGCAGCGGTGAAACACCTGGTGCTGGAGTGCCCGGGGAAACCCGCACAATCGCAGGTCATCGTGATGCCGCATAGCGTAGGCGAGCAGCTCTCCACACAAGTGACTTTCGATGCGGTGGCGGGGCAGGCCTGTACGTTCCGGCTCGAGAACGGCTTCAATATGAGCGCATTGGCGCACTTTGCGCAGTACAACGGCGGCCGCGGCGGCCGTGATGGTGTGGTCAATGCGGCGCAGGTCAGTGCGTTGTTGGTCGGGCCTGCAGCACGCGTGGAGGCCGCGCCATGAACGCCAAGCCACGCTTGAATTTCTGGCAGATCTGGAACATGTGCTTCGGCTTTCTCGGCATCCAGTTCGGCTTCGCACTGCAGAACGCCAATGCCAGCCGTATCTTCCAGACGCTGGGCGCGCAGGTCGACGACGTGCCAGGCCTGTGGATCGCTGCACCGCTCACCGGCCTGATCGTGCAGCCGGTCATCGGTTACCTGTCCGATCGCACCTGGACCCCGTGGGGCCGCCGGCGTCCGTACTTCATGGTGGGCGCTGTCTTCACCACGCTGGCCTTGCTGGTGATGCCCAACGCGCCGATGCTCTGGGTGGCCGCCGGGACGCTGTGGGTGTTGGATGCATCGATCAACATCTCGATGGAGCCTTTCCGTGCGCTGGTGGGTGACCAATTACCGCCGTCGCAACGGCCGACCGGCTACGCGATGCAGAGTTTCTTCATTGGCATCGGCGCGATCGTCGCGAGTTTTCTGCCCTGGCTGCTGACCCATTGGGGCATTGCCAACACCGCGCCGCCAGGCCAGTTGCCCGACAGCGTGCGCTACGCGTTCTACCTCGGCGCGGCGGTATTGTTCCTGTCGATCACCTGGACGGTGCTGCGTACGCGCGAGTACAGCCCAGAGCAGTTGGCCGGTTTTGACGATGCGCATCCGCCTCTCGCACAGGTGGCACGCACTGGCATGGCGCCGACACCCATGGCAAGCGTGTTGTGGTGCGGTCTGGGCGTGCTGCTCGCCACGGCCATCGCCTGGCAGCACGGCGACCGCATGCTGTATGTGCTGGCCGGGCTGTGTCTTGCCTACGGCGTGTTGCTTGCCTTGGCCCGCATGTTGCCCGCCACCAGCATGTTGGTGGCGATCGTGCAGGACGTGCGCAGCATGCCGATGACGATGCGTCGCCTGGCCTGGGTGCAGTTCTTCTCGTGGTTTGCCTTGTTTGCGATGTGGATCTACACCACTGCCGCAGTGACGCAAGTGCATTTCGGTGCGAACGACACCGCTTCGGCGGCCTACAACGATGGCGCAAACTGGGTCGGCGTGTTGTTCGGCGCCTATAACGGGTTTGCTGCATTGGCTGCAGTGGTGATTCCGCTGCTGGTGCGTGCGGTCGGCTTGCGCTGGGGCCATCTGTGCAACCTGTGGCTGGGTGCCGCCGGATTGTTGTCGATGCTGGTCATCCGCGACCCGCAGTGGTTGCTGCTGTCGATGGTGGGGGTCGGTTTCGCCTGGGCCTCGATCCTGTCGCTGCCGTATGCCTTGCTGTCAGACAGTGTGCCTGCTCCAAAGATGGGCGTGTACATGGGCATCTTCAATTTCTTCATCGTGATTCCGCAGTTGGTCGCCGCCAGCGCGCTGGGCTTTGTGCTGCGCGTGTGGCTGGGCGGGCAGCCGATCTATGCATTGGCCATTGGCGGGCTCAGCCTGTTGATTGCAGGCGTGTGCGTGGTGCGGGTTCCAGTGGCCTCGGGAGGGCAGTGATGCGCAGTGCGATGTATGTAGCGTTGACGATGTACGCGGGCGCGGCAATGGCGGCGCCTGCAGCCAAGGACTACTACGGCACCCTGGAGCCGTTTGCCGCCGAGGCGGTGTACTTCGTGGTGACCGACCGCTTCGTCAACGGCGATACCGGCAACGACCATCGCGATCAGGGTGGTGCGCATCGCACCTTCGATGTGCCCACACCATGCGCCGATGGCAGCGAGGACAACATCGGCTATCTCGGTGGCGACTTCAAAGGCATCGTCGAGCATGCCGATTACATCCGCGACCTGGGCTTCGGGGCGGTGTGGATCACCCCGATCGTCGATAACCCCGACGAAGCGTTCACCGGCGGCAAGCCGATCACCTGCGGCAGCACGCTCAGCGACCATGGCAAGACCGGCTATCACGGCTATTGGGGCGTCAACTTCTACAAGCTCGACGAACATCTGCCCAGCCCGGGACTTGATTTCGCCGGCTTTACCCGCGCCATGCACGCCAACAAGCTGAAGGTCGTATTGGACATCGTGGGCAACCATGGTTCGCCGGCCTACACCATGCCGCAGGCGCAACCCGGCTTTGGCAAGCTCTACGATGCACAAGGGCGCCTGGTCGCCGACCACCAGAATCTCGCGCCTGCGCAACTGGATCCGCAGCACAACCCATTGCATGCCTTCTACAACACCGGCGGCGGCCTGGCGGAATTGTCCGACCTCAACGAAAATAATCCGGCGGTGCTGGATTATCTGGCCGGCGCGTACCTGCAGTGGATGGAGCAGGGCGCCGATGCTTTTCGCATCGATACCATCGGCTGGATGCCGGATCGCTTCTGGCATGCCTTCGTGGCGCGCATTCGCGAAAAACGTCCGGGTTTTTTCATGTTCGGCGAAGCCTTCGATTACGACGCCAACAAGATCGCCGGGCATACCTGGACGCGCAATGCCGGCGTCAGCGTGCTGGATTTCCCGCTCAAGCAGCAGCTTGCCGCGGTATTCGGTCATGAACAGGCCGGCTTCGAAAAACTCGCCGCGCCCTTGTTCCTGCGTCAAGGGCCCTACGCGAACCCCTACGAGTTGATGAGCTTCTACGACAACCACGACATGGCGCGCCTGGATGCCACCGATAACGGGTTTATCGATGCGCACAACTGGTTGTTCACCGCCCGCGGCATTCCGGTGATCTATTACGGCTCGGAAATCGGCTTCATGCGTGGGCGTGCCGAACATGCCGGCAATCGCAACTACTTCGGCGTCGAGCGCATTCGCACTGCACCGCAGAGCCCGATCTTCGGCCCGCTGCAACGCATCGCCCAGGTGCGTCGCAACACCCCGGCATTGCAGCGTGGCGTGCAGGTCGATGTGCGGTTACACGGCGATCAAGCCGCGTTCCTGCGCGTCTATCAGCATGCAGGTACAACCCAGACCGCATTGGTGCTGCTCAACAAGGCCGATACCGCAGCCACCATTCAAGTGACGCGCTTCCTGCAGCCTGGCGCGTGGCGCGATGCGGTCAGTGGCGAGCAGTTGCAGGTGCAGCGTGGTTTCGCAACAGCGGTGCCGGCGCACGGCGTGCGCGTGTTGCTGTCGGATGCGCCGATCACCGACCCGGCCCTGCGCAAGCAGCTCGACCTGCAAATGGCCGAGCAGGCTGCACGCGACGCACGCAACAGGTAGGCGCGCACCTGGGCGCGATCAGGCATTGCCGCTGACGCCTGTCGCGCCCGGTTGCGCTCTTGCGCCGCACGCAGCGGGTCGCGAGATCTCGCGACCCAACGGGCGCGCTATCCCGAATCCCGAATCAGCGCCTGACCGTCCCATCCGACGCCCGACCCGTCAGCGCATCGCCGGTCTCTGCGCCAGACGGCGCCCATCCCAGTGGCGGCTGCAGCCCGCTGCTGCGCGAGGAATCGCGTAGCGCCAGACGCACCGGAATCGTGCGGCTCTGCGCGGCCTCGCCACGAATCAGGGCCACCAGACTTTCCACCAGCAATGTGCCGGCCTGCTTGGTGTCCTGCTGCACGGTCGACAGCGCGGGCGCGACCGACGCCGCCAACGCGATATCGTCGAAGCCGCTGACCGCCACGTCCTGCGGCACCCGCAGGCCGCGCTCGCGCAGGGCGCGCATGGCACCGATCGCAATCAGATCGCTGGCTGCGCACACCGCATCGAACGCATTGCCGCTGTCCAGCAGTGCCAGGCATGCGGTGTAGCCGGACAACTCGGTGGTGATCGCATCGAACTGCAGTGCCGGGTCGGCTACCAGGCCGTGCTGCGCCAGCGCAGCGGCATGGCCGCGGTAGCGCTCTTCGAATTCGGGGTAGTGGTTGGACGCGTGTCCGACGAACGCGATGCGCCGGCAGCCCTGCGCCAGCAGATGGTCGGTAATGTCCAGCCCGCCCTGGTAATTGTCGCTGCCGATCGAAATGCCGGGCTGGCCGGGCAGGGCCGCGCCCCAGCGCACGAAGTGGGTGCCTTGCTCGACCAGCAGCTGCAGCCGCTGGCGCGATTCCTGATAGTCGCCATAGCCCAGCAGGATGATGCCGTCGGCCTTGTTGCTGTCTTCGTAATCGGCCTGCCAATCCTTGGACAACTGCTGGAACGACACCAGCAGGTCGTAGCCCTGCAGCGCGCAGGCGCGGGTGATCGAGCCCAGCATCGAGTGGAAGAACGGGTTGATCAGCGAGTCGTCGGCAGTGGGGTCTTCGAAGAACAGCAGTGCCAGCGTGCCGGCATTGCGCAGCCTTAGCGAGGAGGCGTTCTTGTCGACCTTGTAGTTCAGCTCGCGGGCGATGCGCAGGATGCGCTTGCGGGTTTCCTCGTTGACCATCGGGCTGCCGCGCAGTGCGCGCGACACGGTCGGCTGCGACACGCCGGCCAGGTAGGCGATATCCAGCGAGGTGGCTTTACCCTTGATGGTCATGGTCGGCAACGGCAGGACAGGTGGCCGGCATCATGCCATGCGCCCGCCAGCGCCGCGCCGCCGTACGCAGCGGACGGCTGATTGGTTTACCATTCACGCCCAAGACCCCCTGCGAGAAGGTGGCCCGCGCCCGGCGCCGGCCCAGCGTGCGACATGAGCACTACCACCGCCCACCGCTGATCCTTGCCTGCGCCAGCGCGCAGAGCGCCTGCATGGCGCTGTCTTGCCTCTCGTCCCGCATTCCCCTCCGAGCCTGACCAGCGATGGCCAGATCTCCCATGGCAGCCGACCGCTGCAGCCAGACCAGACCTCATTCTTGCCCATGATCAACATCACGCTTCCCGACGGCAGCCGCCGCGAATTCGAATCCCCCGTCTCGGTCATGCAGGTCGCCCAGTCGATCGGCGCCGGCTTGGCCAAGGCCACCATCGCCGGCCAGGTCGACGGCCAGCTGGTCGATGCCAGCGACGTCATCGACCACGATGCCAGCCTGCGCATCATCACCGCCAAGGACGCCGAAGGCGTGGAGATCATCCGCCACTCCTGCGCCCACCTGGTCGGGCATGCGGTCAAGCAGCTGTACCCGGAGGTCAAGATGGTGATCGGCCCGGTCATCGCCGAAGGCTTCTATTACGACATCTACAGCGAACGCCCGTTCACGCCGGACGACATGGCCGCGATCGAGCAGCGCATGCAGGAATTGATCGCGCAGGACTACGACGTGATCAAGAAGGTCACCCCGCGCGCCGAGGTGATCGAGGTCTTCGCCCAGCGCGGCGAAGAGTACAAGCTGCGCCTGATCGAGGACATGTCCGAGGACATCACCGCGATGGGCCTGTACTACCACCAGGAATACGTGGACATGTGCCGCGGCCCGCACGTGCCCAACACGCGCTTCCTCAAGGCCTTCAAGCTGACCCGCATCTCCGGCGCCTACTGGCGCGGCGATGCCAAGAACGAGCAACTACAGCGCATCTACGGCACCGCCTGGGCCGACAAGAAACAGCTGGATGCCTACATCCTGCGCATGGAAGAAGCCGACAAGCGCGACCATCGCCGCATCGGCAAGGCGCAGGACCTGTTCCACCTGCAGGAAGAAGCACCCGGCCTGGTGTTCTGGCACCCCAAGGGCTGGTCGCTGTGGCAGGTGGTCGAGCAGTACATGCGCAAGGTCTACCGCGACAGCGGCTACGGCGAAGTGCGCTGCCCGCAGATCCTGGACGTGTCGCTGTGGCAGAAATCCGGCCACTGGGACAACTACCAGGACGCGATGTTCTTCACCGAGTCGGAGAAGCGCACCTACGCGGTCAAGCCGATGAACTGCCCCGGCCACGTGCAGGTGTTCAACCAGGGCCTGCACAGCTACCGCGACCTGCCGATCCGCTACGGCGAGTTCGGCGCCTGCCACCGCAACGAGCCTTCCGGCGCGCTGCACGGCATCCTGCGCGTGCGCGGCTTCACCCAGGACGACGGGCACGTGTTCTGCCTGGAATCGCAGATCGAATCCGAAGTCACCGCCTTCCACCAGCAGGCGCTGGCGGTCTATACCGCGTTCGGCTTCGACGACATCCAGATCAAGATCGCGCTGCGCCCGGAAAAGCGCCTGGGCGACGATGCCACCTGGGACAAGGCCGAAGCTGCGCTGCGCAGTGCGCTGGGCGTGTGCGGGGTGGAGTGGCAGGAGTTGCCGGGCGAGGGCGCCTTCTACGGCCCCAAGATCGAGTACCACCTCAAGGACGCCATCGGCCGCACCTGGCAGCTGGGCACCATGCAGGTCGACTTCATGATGCCGGGCCGCCTCGGCGCCGAGTACGTGGACGAGAACAGCCAGAAGAAGCATCCGGTCATGCTGCACCGGGCCATCGTCGGCTCGATGGAGCGTTTCATCGGCATTTTGATCGAACACCACGCCGGCGCCTTCCCGTCCTGGCTGGCCCCGGTGCAGGTCGTTGTCGCCAACATCACCGATGCTCAGGCTGAATATGTCGACTCGGTGCGGAAAACCCTTGCAAATCAAGGCTTCCGTGTCAGCGCAGATTTGCGTAACGAGAAGATCGGTTATAAGATTCGCGAGCATACGCTGCAACGCGTGCCATATCTGCTCGTGGTCGGCGACCGCGAGAAGGAAAATGGCGCTGTCGCCGTGCGGACCCGTTCAGGCGAGGACCTTGGGACCATGACGGTCTCGGCCTTCATCGAACGTCTGCAGGCAGAGCAGGCAGCGTGAGCCAACCCCGGCCGGTCTGGATGATCCGGATGCGCCGGTTCGATTCCTCTGGGAGATTGCAATATCAGTACCCCTGACAACAAACAGAACCGCAAAAACCAAGAAATCCGTGTGCCGCGCGTTCGCGTGATCGGCAGTGACGGAGAGATGGTCGGCGTGTTGTCGCGCGACGAAGCGCTCGCCAAGGCCGAAGAAGAAGGCCTGGATCTGGTCGAAATCCAGCCGCAGGCCGATCCGCCGGTCTGCAAGATCATGGATTTCGGCAAGTTCAAGTTCGAGCAGCAGAAAAAGGCCAACGAGGCCAAGAAGAAGACCAAGCAGGTCGAGATCAAGGAACTCAAGTTCCGCCCGGTCACCGACGAGGGCGACTACCAGATCAAGCTGCGCAACATGCGCCGTTTCCTGGAAGAGGGCGACAAGGTCAAGGTCAACATCCGCTTCCGTGGCCGTGAAATGAGCCATCAGGAGCTGGGCCGCGAGATGGCGGCGCGGATCGAGGCCGATCTGGGCGACGACATCGTCATCGAGTCGCGTCCGCGCCTGGAAGGGCGCCAGATGGTCATGATGATCGCGCCCAAGAAGAAGGTCTGAGGATCCGATTCGGCACTGCAACGGGCCCGACAGGTTTGTTGCAGTGCAAGCTCCACGATTTGCAACAATTCCCGGCAACGGGTAGACTGCGCGGCCCGGTTTTACCGGGGCGCCGTGCAAGCGGCACCAGGACCTGTCCGGATCGTGTTCGATCAAGGACTTACAAGCAGGCAAGGGCAAGGATGGAAAGCGTGGTCGCAAGACTGCCGCCCGTGTCAGTGACAAAACACCATCAAGGACATTGCAATGCCCAAGATCAAGACCAACCGGGCGGCGGCCAAGCGTTTCCGCAAAACCGCCTCCGGCAAGTACAAGTGCGGCCACGCAAACCGTAGCCATATCCTCACGAAGAAAGCGACCAAGCGGAAGCGCAACCTGCGGCAGACGAACCACGTCCGTGCCGAGGACGCTGGCCGTCTCGATCGTATGCTTCCCTACCTCTGAGGACTGACCCATGGCACGAGTAAAGCGTGGCGTACAGGCGCGTCGCCGCCACAAGAAAATTCTGACCCTGGCGAAGGGTTACTACAACGCTCGCCGCAAGGTCTTCCGCGTTGCCAAGCAGGCAGTCATCAAGGCGCAGCAGTACGCCTACATTGGCCGCAAGCAGAAGAAGCGTAACTTCCGTTCGTTGTGGATCACCCGCATCAATGCGGCTGCCCGCATCAACGGCTTGAGCTACAGCCGTTTCATGAATGGCCTGCTCAAGGCTGGCATCACCCTGGACCGCAAGGTGCTGGCCGATATCGCCGTGCACGATGCCGCCGGCTTTGCCGCGCTGGCGGAGAAGGCCAAGGGCGCGCTGGCGGCATAGGTGCGAGTCCCTCGCAAGAGCCCGCACATCCATGTGCGGACTTTTGAAGGGATAGCGTCTCGAAGGGGGTTGCGCATTCGTGTACAGGCTTCCGGCGAGGGCAAGCAGATATGCAGGGGGAAGGGCGCGAGTCCTTCCCCTTTTGCGTTTTTAGATGGCCGGCATTGCTGACTGGATGCCGGGCTAGACCAGATTTGAGTGGCAATGCGTTCCGGTGCATCCGGAAACACCGTTCGGTAGACGCAGTTGAGGCGCAAGTGCAATGAGTGAGATTCAATCCCTGACCGAGCGCGCGCTGGCCGATGTTGCCGCGGCGCAGACGCCGGACCAACTGGAAGCCTTGCGTGTCGCATTGCTGGGCAAGAGCGGCAGCATCACTGCCCAGCTCAAGCAGCTCGGGACGTTGCCGGCCGAGCAACGCAAGGCAGCTGGCGAGGCGATCAACCTGTCGCGCGATGCGCTGACTGCAGCGCTGGCCGAGCGCAAGCACACGCTGGAAACCGCCGCGCTGGATGCCCGTCTTGCCGGTGAACGCATCGACGTCACCTTGCCGGGGCGTCGAAGCGAACGCGGCGGTCTGCATCCGGTGACACGCACGCTGGAGCGCATCGTCGAAATCTTCGCGCGGCTCGGCTACGAGCTGTCGGACGGCCCGGAGATCGAGGACGACTGGCACAACTTCGAAGCCCTGAACTTTCCGCCGCACCATCCGGCGCGCGCGATGCACGACACGTTCTATTTCGGCGACGGACGCCTGCTCCGCACACATACCTCAGGCGTGCAGGTGCGTTACATGGACGCGCACAAACCGCCGCTGCGCATGATCGCGGCCGGCAAGGTGTACCGCTCCGATTCGGATCAGACCCACTCGCCGATGTTCCATCAGGTCGAAGGCCTATTGGTGGACGAGCATTCCAATTTCGCCGACCTCAAGGGCACCTTGTCCGAGTTCGTGCGTGCGTTCTTCGAGCGCGATTTCGAAATGCGCTTCCGCCCCAGCTATTTCCCGTTCGTGGAGCCTGGCGCGGAAGTGGATATCGCCTGGCAGCAGCCCGACGGCAGCACGCGCTGGCTGGAAGTGCTGGGCTGCGGCATGGTGCACCCGAATGTGCTGCGCAGCGTCGGCATCGACCCTGAGCGCTACACCGGCTTCGCCTTCGGCCTGGGCGTGGAGCGCTTCGCGATGCTGCGCTATGGCGTCAACGACCTGCGCGCGTTCTTCGAGAACGATGTGCGTTTTCTTCGGCAGTTTGCTTGACGGCGGGGAGTCGGGAATTGGGAATCGGGAATCGCAAGAGCCATTGGCTCCATCGGTCCGGTTCCGAAGGCCCGGCAACCCTGCTCTTGCGATTCCCCATTCCCAATTCTCGATTCCCGGCCTCTCATGAAATTCTCTGAAAATTGGCTGCGCAGCCACGTTCCGATCCAGGCCACGCGCGATGAACTGGCCGCGACGCTGACGGCGATCGGTCTGGAAGTCGAAGAAGTCACGCCGCTGGGCGAGTCGCTTGGTCAGGTGGTGGTGGCGCGTATCGTCGAAGCGGTGCGTCATCCCGAAGCCGATCGTCTGCAGGTTTGCAGCGTCGATGCCGGGCAGGGCGAGTTGCTGCAGATCGTGTGTGGCGCGCCGAATGCGCGTGCGGGTCTGGTGGCGCCGTTGGCGCTGGTCGGTGCGAAGATCGGCGAGCTGACGATCACTGCGGCCAAGCTGCGCGGTGTGGCGTCCAACGGCATGTTGTGTTCGGCCAAGGAGCTCGGACTGGACAGCGATGCGTCGGGTCTGTTCGAGTTGCCCGACGATGCGCCGGTGGGGCAGGCGCTGGCCGAGTATCTGGGGCTGCCCGATGCCAGCATCGAGATCAAGCTCACGCCCAACCGTGCCGATTGCTTCAGCGTACGCGGCATCGCCTTCGACGTGGCCGCCGCGTGCGCCAGCGAAGTGGTGGCGTTCGACGCCGGCATGGTGGCGCCGGTGTCCACGCGCACGCTGGCAGTGGAACTGGACGCCGGTAAGGATGCGCCGCGCTATTGCGGTCGTGTGATCGAAGGAATCGACCCGTCCGCCAAGACGCCGGTGTGGCTGGCCGAGCGGCTGCGCCGCAGCGGCGTGCGTCCGGTGTCGTTGCTGGTGGACATCACCCAGTACGTGATGCTGGAGCTGGGCCAGCCGATGCACGCGTTCGACCTAGACACGCTGCAAGGCCCGATCGGCGTGCGCCATTCGCGCAGCGGTGAGCAGCTAGCGTTGCTGGACGGGCGCCAGGTCACGTTGGACGAGAGTTTTCTGACCATCACCGATGCCGGGCGTCCGGTTGCATTGGCCGGCTTGATGGGCGGGCTGGACACACGCGTCACCGACACCACCCGCAATGTGTTCCTGGAGTCGGCGTACTTCGCCCCTGCGGCCATCATGGGCCGTGGCCGCAAACTCGGCCTGCATACCGATGCCGGGCACCGTTTCGAGCGTGGCGTGGATCCGGCATTGCCGCCGCAGGCAATTGAAGTGGCGACACGCCTGGTGCTGGAACTGGCCGGCGGTACGCCTGGCCCGGTGGTGCATGCGCAGCTGCCGGAGCATCTGCCGCAGCCGGCGCGCATCCGCTTGCGCCGTGCGCGCATTGCACGCGTGCTCGGTATCCAGATCGACGATGCCGACGTCGTGCGCATGCTGCGGGCGCTCGGCATGCACGTCGAGGCGGTTGCCGAAAGCTGGGAAGTGATGGCCCCGAGCCGTCGCTTCGACATCGCCATCGAAGAAGATCTCATTGAAGAGCTGGC
This sequence comes from Xanthomonas euvesicatoria, assembly GCF_013112235.1. Taxonomy (NCBI): domain Bacteria; kingdom Pseudomonadati; phylum Pseudomonadota; class Gammaproteobacteria; order Lysobacterales; family Lysobacteraceae; genus Xanthomonas; species Xanthomonas euvesicatoria. Next base: position 4,060,192 of record NZ_JABFFS010000001.1, on the reverse strand, counting down.
GCGTATCCACGGGTACGACCGGGTGCCGACCACACTGCCTGGTGGCGCCAGTCGCATCGCGATGCCGAGCGAAACCCAGCTGGACGAGCTCAGTGTGCGGCGCCAGCTGGTGGCGCGCGAGCTGCAGGAAACCATCAATTACGCCTTCGTCGATGCGGCCTTGCTGGAGCGTTGGCAGCTTACCGAAGGCCTGGTGCCGCTGGCCAACCCGCTCAGTGCGGAGTTGGCGATCATGCGTCCGCGCCTGTTGCCGGGCCTGGTCGCCACGTTGGGCCGCAATGCTGCACGCCAGGCTGGGCGGGTGCGTTTGTTCGAGCTGGGCAAGGTGTTCGCAGCTGCGGCCGATGCCGGTGCGGCACCCGGAGAGTCGCAGCACGTTGCCGCGGCGGTGTGCGGCGATGCGCTGGCGCTGCAGTGGGGCGAGCCAGCGCGCAAGGTGGATTTCCACGATTTGAAGGGCGACCTGATGGCGCTGGCTGCGGCCAGCGGCGCGCAGCTGGAGTTCCAGCCGTCGACGCAGCCGTTCGGACACCCGGGCCGGTCGGCCGATATCTATCGCGACGGCGTCTGTATCGGCTGGATCGGGCAGGTACATCCGCGTCTGGCCAAGGCGCTGGACATCGACGTGGACGTGATCGCGTTCGAGTTGCAGCTGATGCCCTTGGTCCAGCGGGCCCTGCCGCGCGCCGGCGAGCTGTCGCGGTTCCCCTCGGTGCGCCGCGATCTGGCCTTCCTGGTGTCCGACGAGGTGAGCTGGGCGGCAGTGTCGGCCAGCGTGCGCACCACGGTCGGGCCATTGTTGCGTGAGGTGCAATTGTTCGACCGCTATGTCGGGCAGGGGGTCGAGCCAGGTTTCAAGAGTCTGGCTATGGGCTTGATTTTGCAGGATAACTCGCGCACTCTCACCGACCGGGACGTCGATGCGGTCGTCACCGACGTGGTGGCCGTGATCGAGCGCGAGCATCGCGCCCGGATTCGGAGTTGAGGCGGTAACCAGGGGATTGGCATGGCATTGACGAAAGCGGAGATGGCCGAACGTCTGTTCGACGAGGTCGGTCTGAACAAGCGTGAGGCAAAGGAATTTGTCGACGCGTTCTTCGATGTGCTGCGTGATGCGCTGGAGCAGGGCCGTCAGGTGAAGCTGTCGGGTTTCGGCAACTTCGATCTGCGGCGAAAGAACCAACGGCCCGGTCGCAATCCCAAGACCGGCGAAGAAATTCCGATCTCGGCACGGACGGTGGTGACGTTCCGCCCTGGCCAAAAACTCAAGGAACGGGTGGAGGCTTATGCTGGATCCGGGCAGTAATCGCGAGCTACCGCCGATCCCGGCCAAGCGCTATTTCACCATTGGTGAGGTCAGCGAGCTATGCGACGTCAAGCCGCATGTGCTGCGCTATTGGGAAACCGAGTTTCCCAGCCTGGAGCCGGTCAAGCGGCGCGGGAACCGGCGCTACTACCAGCGCCATGACGTGCTGATGGTGCGTCAGATCCGCGGGTTGCTGTACGAACAGGGCTATACCATCGGCGGTGCGCGCTTGCGCCTGGAGGGCGATGGCGCCAAGAGCGAGTCGGCGCTGAGCAATCAGATCATCAAGCAGGTGCGGATGGAGCTGGAAGAAGTCCTGCAACTGCTGCGCCGCTAGGAAAACGTTTCACAAAGCCGCTATAATCGCAGGCCGCCCTCGCGGCGGAGCGCAACATCTTCGGGGTATAGCGCAGCCTGGTAGCGCACTAGTCTGGGGGACTAGTGGTCGTCGGTTCGAATCCGGCTACCCCGACCAAACACCGAGCCCATGACGTCGCGTCATGGGCTTTTTTGTTGCGTCGCAACATTGCATTTTTGTGTCCGCGACGGCCTGGGCGAATACGCATATCGGCATATCGCGATGCAGCATGAACGGCGCACTAGCGCCCGCTTTTTGCGGTCCGGTTCGCTATGGACTTGGATCACGCAATGGTGCTAAGTGTCCGAAAACACTCCGAAACATTTTCTCCAGATTCAAACGTGGATCACGGTTCGTTAACGCGATATCGACGAACTTGAATCAATAGGCCAACGCTGTCAAAAAAATGGCGTGCGGTCTCTTGCGGTGCGATTTTTCTGTGCCATAGTGCAGTGCAACACGCCTTACCTGTCGTGATCCCGATGTCCCGGGATGAACCCTCTGTCGTACGTTCGTGCTGGCGTGTTTGGCCGGTTGAATGCTGCGCGAGCTCCTGTCCCACCCAACCGAGGCAGCCAGCCACACGCATGAAGAAACTGATCGGACGATTTTGCCAAGCGCTCAGCCTGGCGTTGATCTGCTCGATAACACTGGGCGCTTGCAGCACCGGTAAGGACATGGCGACCTCGTTGCCACTGCCTGACCCGCTCGCAATGTCCGCAGTGCAGCCCGAGTATCGGCTCTCGCCAGGCGACCTGCTGCTGGTCAAGGTGTTCCAGATCGACGATCTGGAACGGCAGGTCCGTATCGATCAGAACGGCCACATTTCGTTGCCGCTCATTGGCGACGTAAATGCGGCCGGCATGGGCGTCGGCGAGCTGGAAAAGATGGTGGCCGACCGGTACCGCAATGGCTACCTGCAAAATCCGCAGGTGTCGGTGTTCGTGCAGGAATCCAACGGCCGTCGCGTCACCGTGACCGGAGCGGTCGACGAGCCGGGCATTTATCCGGTGATCGGGGCCAACCTGACCTTGCAGCAAGCCATCGCGCAGGCCAAGGGCGTGAGCACGGTCGCCAGCCGCGGCAATGTCATCGTGTTCCGCATGGTCAATGGGCAAAAGATGCTCGCGCGGTTCGACCTGACCGAAATCGAGAAGGGAACCAACCCCGATCCTGAGATTTACGGCGGCGACATCGTGGTGGTGTACCGCTCGGATGCGCGCGTGTGGTTGCGCACCATGCTGGAACTGACTCCTCTTGTGATGGTGTGGCGCGCTTACCGATGAGCATGAATTCCGACAATCGTTCCTCTTCGTCGCAGCGTCACGGGCATCTCGAACTCGCCGATGTGGGGTTGCTCGACTACTGGCGCGCCCTGGTGTCGCAGCGTTGGTTGATTATCGCAATCGCACTGGGCGCATTGCTGCTGGCGCTGGCCATCACGCTGCTGATGCCGGAGAAGTACCGCGCGACCAGCACGCTGCAGATCGAACGCGATTCGCTGAACGTGGTGAACGTCGACAACCTGATGCCGGTGGAGTCGCCGCAGGATCGCGATTTCTACCAGACCCAGTATCAGCTGCTGCAGAGCCGTTCACTGGCACGTGCAGTGATCCGCGAAGCCAAGCTCGACAAGGAGCCGGCATTCAAGGACCAGGTGGACGAGGCACTGGAGAAGGCCGCAGCGAAGAATCCCGAAGCAGGCAAATCGGTTGATTCGCGTCAGGCGATCATCGAGCGCAGCCTCACCGATACGTTGCTGGCCGGCCTGGTGGTCGAACCCATCCTCAATTCGCGCCTGGTCTACGTCAACTACGATTCGCCGGACCCCGTGCTGTCGGCCAAGATCGCCAACACGTACGCAAAGATGTTCATCATCAGTACGCAGGAACGCCGCATGAAGGCGTCCTCGTTCGCGACCAAGTTCCTTGCCGAGCGACTGGAGCAGTTGCGCAGCAAGGTCGAAGATTCGGAGAAGTCGCTGGTTGCGTACTCGACCGATGAGCAGATTGTGTCGGTGGGCGACGACAAGCCCTCGTTGCCGGCGCAGAACCTGACCGATCTCAACGCCTTGCTGGCTTCTGCGCAGGACGCCCGTATCAAGGCCGAGGCCGCCTGGCGTCAGGCATCCAGTGGCGATGGCATGTCGTTGCCTCAGGTGCTCAGCAGTCCGTTGATCCAGAGCCTGCGGAGCGAGCAGGTGCGTCTCACCACCGAATACCAGCAGAAGCTGTCGACCTTCAAGCCGGACTACCCGGAAATGCAGCGTCTGAAGGCGCAAATCGAAGAGTCGCGCCGGCAGATCAATGGCGAGGTCATCAACGTGCGCCAGTCGCTGAAGGCGACCTACGATGCGTCGGTGCATCAGGAGCAGTTGCTCAATGAGCGCATCGCCGGCTTGCGGAACAACGAGCTGGATCTGCAGAGCCGCAGCATTCGTTACAACATGCTCAAGCGCGACGTCGACACCAACCGTCAGCTCTACGATGCGCTGCTTCAGCGCTACAAGGAAATCGGTGTGGCAGGCAATGTCGGCGCCAACAACGTGACCATCGTCGATACCGCAGATGTGCCTACGTCGAAGACTTCGCCGAAACTGAAATTGAACCTCGCGTTGGGCCTGATCTTTGGCGTATTCCTAGGTTTGGCTGTGGCTCTGGTGCGGTACTTCCTGCGCGTCAATGGGCGGGAAACGCGGCCGAACTGACATCGTGATGTTGCAAAACGATGGTTAATTAAAGTGACAACTGATTCAGCGTGGAAAAGGTGGGATCCCGTATGTTTCGGGCTCCTTCGTTTGAAAGTTTGTCTCTGTTGAAACAAAGGGCTGTCGAGTGATCTGGGGTCGGTAGGTTCTACCGCGGTGATCGCTTGGCGGAGATGATTGAAAGCTCGCGTGCGATTCGTATGTTCCCCCGCATGCGTCGTATCGAGTTTGGAGGACATCCCCATGCTTTTGGCAGACTTGAGTAGCGCGACTTACACAACTTCCTCGCCGCGATTGTTGTCCAAATATTCGGCTGCGGCCGATCTGGTTTTGCGCGTCTTCGACCTGACCATGGTTGTGGTGTCCGGTCTGGTCGCTTATCGCATCGTGTTTGGTTCCTGGGTGCCAGCCGCGCCGTATCGGCTGGCGATCGCCACCACGCTGCTGTACTCGGTGATCTGCTTTGCGTTGTTCCCGTTGTACCGCAGCTGGCGCGGCCGTGGACTGTTGAGCGAACTGATGGTGCTGGGCGGCGCATTCGGCGGTGTGTTCGCGCTGTTTGCCGTGCATGCGCTGATCGTGCAGGTGGGCGAGCAGGTGTCGCGCGGTTGGATCGGCTTGTGGTTCGTCGGTGGCCTGGCCTCGCTGGTGGCAGCACGCACGGTGCTGCGCGGCTTCCTCAACCATCTGCGTACCCAGGGCGTGGACGTGCAACGCGTGGTGGTGGTGGGGCTGCGTCACCCGGTGATGAAAATCAACCACTACCTGAGCCGTAACTCGTGGGTCGGCATGAACCTGGTCGGTTATTTCCGCACCCCTTACGATATTGCCGTGACCGAGCAGCGTCAGTCGTTGCCGTGCCTGGGCGAGCCGGACGCGTTGATTGATTATCTGAAGGAAAACCAGGTCGAGCAGGTGTGGATCTCGCTACCGCTGGGCGAACGCGACCACATCAAGCAGCTGTTGCAGCGCCTGGACCGTTACCCGATCAACGTCAAGCTGGTGCCTGACCTGTTCGATTTCGGTCTGCTCAATCAGTCTGGCGAACAGATCGGCAACGTGCCGGTGATCAATCTGCGCCAGGGCGGGGTGGACCGTGACAATTACTTCGTGGTGGCCAAGGCGTTGCAGGACAAGATCCTGGCCGTTATCGCGCTGCTTGGCCTGTGGCCGCTGATGGCCGCCATTGCCGTGGGCGTCAAGTTGAGCTCGCCCGGCCCGGTGTTCTTCCGCCAGCGCCGTCATGGCCTGGGTGGCCGCGAGTTCTACATGTTCAAGTTCCGCTCGATGCGTGTGCACGACGACCATGGCACGACGATCCAGCAGGCGACCAAGAATGACGCACGTATTACCCGTTTCGGTGCATTCCTGCGTCGTAGCAGCTTGGACGAATTGCCGCAGATCTTCAACGTGCTGGGTGGCAGCATGTCGATCGTCGGGCCGCGCCCGCACGCTGCGCAGCACAACACGCACTACGAAAAGCTGATCAACCACTACATGCAGCGTCACTACGTCAAGCCTGGCATCACCGGTTGGGCGCAGGTGAACGGCTTCCGTGGCGAAACCCCGGAACTGCGGACGATGAAGAAGCGTATCCAGTACGACCTCGATTACATCCGCCGTTGGTCGTTGTGGCTGGACATCCGCATCATCGTGCTGACCGCTGTGCGCGTGCTCGGACAGAAGACCGCGTACTGATGATGGTGGGGAGCGTGCGAGCAGGCGCGTTCGGCGCCGCGGGCGGCTGCATTGCAGCCGCTCCTTTCAAGCGGGCATCTGCATGCTGATTCGAATGAGCGAGGAAACTCGCGTGCGCTGGCATAACCTGCTGATCGAGCTCACGTTGCTGGTCGGCGTGGGCTATAACCTGGTGCTTGCGTTCATCAACGCGAACGTGTTCACCGTGCGACCGGTGATCACCTACGCGGTCGAATTCATGGTCTACGCGGCGTGCTTCCTGCTTGGCATGGGTTCGTTGAGCCGCAAGCGCATTGCCCTGATCGTCAGCGGGCTCGGGTTGATCGTCACGCTGATGTTCGTGCGGTTTTTGGTGAACTGGCAGATCGACCCCAAGTTCTTCCGCGACGCGCTGGTGGTGTTCGCCTTCGTCGTACTTGGCTCTGCCTACACGGGCTCGGTGCCCAAGCTGTTCATCCGCATGACCATCATCGTCTCACTGGTTGCCGCATTCGAGCTGGCGATGCCAGTCAAATACGGCGATCTGATTAATCCGAAGAGCTTCTTCGTCAACGCGCGCGGCATGAGCGCCGAAGGCTTTTGGAACGAAGACAGTAATCTGTTCGTCAGCGCAACACGGCCGGGCGAGCGTAACTTCCTGCCGGGTTCCAATCTGCCGCGCGCCTCTTCGATGTTCATCGAGCCGGTGACGATGGGTAATTACATCTGCTTCTTCACCGCGATCGTGCTGGTGTTCTGGCGTTGGATGCGACCGGCGGCGCTGATCCTGTCGGTGGGGTTGATCGGTTTCATGATCGTGGCATCAGACGGACGATTGGCAGCGGGTACCTGTGTCTTGATGGTGCTGCTGACGCCGCTATTGAAACGATTGGATCAGCGGCTGGCCTTCCTGGTGTTCCTGCTGGTGATCATGAGCGCATGGCTGCTGGTCTGGGTCACGGGCATCACCGCATACCAGGACACCACGATGGGGCGCGTGTTCTTCACCGTTTATTCGATGAATAACCTGTCGTTCGAATCCTGGATGGGGCTGGATTTTGCGCAGGCGTATCGTTACTTCGATAGTGGCATTTCGTACTTCATCGCATCGCAATCGATCGTGGGCGTGCTGGCCTTCCTGCTGGCCTATTCGTTCCTGCTGCTGATGCCGAGCAAGGAAGGGCAGCTGTTCAAGAACCTGGCGATCTTTGCGTTCGCCTTGAGCCTGCTTGTCTCCAACGGTTACTTCTCGATCAAGACATCGGCATTGTGGTGGTTTGTCTGCGGTTGCATGTGGCACATGCTGCCGACCTGGTCTGCGTCCGACGCGCAAACCGCCTTGATCAAGGACGATCCAACGGCAGATGGCGCGCAGTTGCCATTGCCTGCGGGAGCAGCACGATGAGCGTGTCGGCAATGCCGGCATCGCCGTCGGCTTTGCCGGCCGCCGACGCGCAGGTTGCAACAGGCGGTCGCGTCCGCGACCCGCGCATCGACGCCACCAAGGCCATTGCGATCCTGTTGGTGGTGTTCTGTCATGCCAAGGGCGTCCCACATGGCATGACCTTGTTCGCCTATAGCTTCCATGTGCCGCTGTTTTTCCTGGTATCAGGCTGGTTGGCAGCGGGTTATGCGTCGACCACGACTGGGCTGGACAGGCGCTCAGTCGGCAGGCATGTACGCAGCTTGCTGCTGCCGTACGTCACCTTCTATCTGCTTGGCTATGCCTATTGGCTATTGACCCGCAATATCGGCGAAAAGGCTGCGCGCTGGGGAAGTCACCCGTGGTGGGAGCCGATCGTGGCGATGTTCACCGGCATCGGCCCGGACCTGTATGTGCAGCCTCCGCTGTGGTTCTTGCCCGTCATGTTGGTGACCGTGGTGAGTTACATGGTCTTGCGCCGCCTGCTGGCGCCGATCCTGATCGCGGGGCTGGCATTGATCGTGGCGTGGTTCTGGATGAACTGGTTCCCAACACAGCACGTGCGGATTTTTTTCGGTTTGGATGTGCTACCGGTGTCGCTGTGCTTTTACGCATTGGGCGCCTTGCTGATCCACGTTTCGCCACGCCTGCCGACATCCTTGGTCGGCAGTGCCCTGGCGACGGTCGTGTTGGGATTGGCGGTGGCCTGGCTGGCTGTCGCGAATGGGCGAATCGACGTCAACATGCTCGAATTCGGACGTAACCACGCGCTGTTCCTGGTTAGCGCGTTGCTTGGTTCGTTGATGGTGATCTGCGCGGCGCGGCTGGTACAGAGCTGGGCGTGGCTGCAGTGGATCGGCCGCAATACCTTGCTGATTCTTTGTACGCATATGTTGGTGTTCTTCGTGCTCTCCGGTGTTGCTGCCTTGGCTGGTGGATTCGGTGGGGCGCGTCCGGGGCTGGGTTGGGCGGTCTTTGTCACGCTGTTCGCATTGGCCGCCAGCGTGCCGCTGCGTTGGATCCTGATGCGCTTCGCTCCGTGGGCGCTGGGCGCGCGCCGGGTGGCGGCATGAGCGGCGCCTTGGCATGACAAGCACATCCTCTTCACCGCACGCTGCGCGTGCGCATCACTTGGCGGACGCCAGAACGGCACGTGCGCCGACGCGTGACTGGCAGATCGACGCCGCCAAAGCGTTGGCCATCGCGCTGGTGGTGCTGGGCCATGCCAGCGGCATGCCGGCAGCGTACAAGCTATTCGCCTACAGCTTCCATGTGCCGCTGTTTTTCGTGTTGTCGGGTTGGGTTGGCGAGCGATTCGGGCATCGGGCATTGACGGGGGCATCCGTCGCGAAGCTGGCGCGCACGCTGCTGGTGCCGTATCTCGCTTTTTTCATGGTGGCCTATGCGCTGTGGTTGTTGACTGCTGCGATTGATGGGCATGCAGGTCATCCGCAGACGCGCCCGTGGTGGCACCCGCTGACGGGATTGCTGTGGGCCAACGGGTCACGCCTGTATGTGCTTCCGGCGCTGTGGTTTCTGCCAGCGCTCTTTGTCACGACGCTGGCCTACATTGCGTTGCGTGCGCGATTGAGTGCGGCCGCAGTGGCGGCGATCAGCCTGCCGATCGCGTTGGCGTGGGCGGGCTGGTTCCCTTCGCTGCAGCAGCGCTTGCCGCTCGCGCTGGATGTGCTGCCGGTGGCGCTGTTTTTCATTGCAGTCGGCGGTTGGCTATCGCGCTTTGCCGATGCGTTGCGATCATTGCGCGCGCAGGTGTGGGCGCTTGCCTTGTTGCCGTTGGCTGCACTGTGGTGGTGGCTGGCGGGATGGAACGGGCAGGTGGACGTGAACAAACTGCAGTTCGGGCAGTCGGCGGCCGTCTTCCTGCTGGCCAGTCTGCTCGGGACGGCGATGACGTTTTGCGTCGCTTATTTCATTCGGCGTCTGCGCTGGGTGCAATGGATCGGTAGCAATACCTTGCTGATTCTGTGCACGCATACCCTGGTTTTTTTGGTGGCCACCAGCGTGGTGGCGCGTACGGGCCTGATCGCACGTAGCGCAATCGGTACACCTGCCTGGGCGTTGGGGCTGAGCGCGTTCGCGATTGCTGTAAGCGTGCCGATGCGCGCGGTGCTGGTGCCGATCGCACCGTGGATGTTGGGGTTGAAACGCAAATGACGAGTTTTCAGAATCAGCCGTCGCAGCAACTGAGTGCGCGCCGCTGGCAAAGGAGAGTGGCGTAATGAAAGTGGTGCATGTCGTCCGCCAATTCCATCCTTCGATCGGGGGCATGGAAGAGGTCGTTCTCAATGTTGCCCGCCAACATCAGGCCACGAGCGCCGATACGGTCGAGATCGTGACGCTGGATCGTGTGTTTACTAATCCCGGTACGCCGCTTGCGGCGCAGGACACGCACCAAGGGCTGCCGATCCGGCGGATTGGCTATCGCGGCTCGTCGCGCTACCCGCTGGCGCCCTCGGTGCTCGGTGCGATTCGTTCGGCCGACGTTGTGCATCTGCATGGCATCGATTTTTTTTACGACTATCTGGCATTGACCAAGCCGCTGCACGGCAAGCCGATGGTGGTGTCCACGCACGGCGGTTTTTTCCATACCGCCTACGCATCGCGCATGAAGCAGCTGTGGTTCCAGACGCTCACGCGCACCTCGGCGCTGGCCTATGCACGGGTGATCGCCACCAGCGAAAACGATGGCGATCTGTTCGCCAAGGTGGTGGCACCGGCGCGGCTGCGGGTGATCGAAAACGGGGTGGATGTAGAGAAATATGCAGGGCAGGGAGCGACCGCGCCCGGCCGGACCATGCTGTATTTCGGCCGGTGGTCGGTCAACAAGGGGCTGATCGAAACCCTGGAGCTGTTGCAGGCAGCGCTCAAGCGCGACCCGCACTGGCGGCTGATCATTGCCGGCCGCGAGTACGATCTGAACGAAGCGGATCTGCGCAAGGCAATTGCCGAACGCGGGCTGCAGGAGAAGGTGCAGCTGAGCATGTCGCCCTCGCAGGAGCATTTGCGCGCATTGATGCAGCAGGCGCAGTTCTTCGTGTGCCTGTCGCGGCATGAAGGCTTTGGTATCGCGGCAGTGGAGGCAATGAGTGCGGGCTTGATTCCGATCCTCAGCGATATCCCGCCATTCGTGCGGCTCGCCAGCGAATCGGGGCAGGGCGTGATCGTCAGCCGCGACAGAATCGAAGCGGCGGCAGATCAGGTGCAGGCGCTTGCGTTGCAGTCCGACAGCGATTTCGACACCCGTCGCGCGGCGTCCATGGCCTATGTGAGCCGCTATGACTGGAAGCATGTGGTCGGGCGCTACGTCGACGAATACCACGATGCGTTGGGCATTCCGCGCGTGCAGGAGGCTGTGCGATGAGCGCGCTTGCTCCTGCGTCAATGACGCATGCGGCAACGCAGCCGCAGGTGACGGTGCTGTTTTCCACTGAAAAGCCCAATGCCAACACCAATCCGTACCTGACTCAGCTCTACGACGCGCTGCCTGCCGCAGTGCATCCGCGCTTCTTTTCGATGCGCGATGCATTGCTGTCGCGTTACGACGTGTTGCATCTGCATTGGCCCGAATACCTGCTGCGCCATCCGACCGCTGCCGGCACGTTGGCCAAGCAGGCCTGCGCTGCGTTGTTGTTGCTCAAGCTGCAGCTGACCGGCACGCCGGTGGTGCGCACCTTGCACAATCTTGCGCCGCATGAGGACCGCGGCTGGCGCGAACGTAGCCTGCTGCGCTGGATCGACCGGCTGACGCGGCGCTGGATTCGCATCAATGCGACCACGCCGCCACGTCCGCCGTTCACCGATACGATTCTGCACGGCCATTATCGCGACTGGTTCGCGACCATGGCGCAGGGCAGCACGGTGGCCGGACGGCTGCTGCACTTTGGCCTGATCCGCCCGTACAAAGGCGTGGAAACCTTGATCGAGGTCATGCGCGAGGTCGACGATGCGCGCCTCAACCTGCGTATCGTCGGCAACCCGGCCACGCCGCAGATGCGCAGCTTGGTGGAGGACGCCTGCGCGCAGGATCCGCGGATCAGCGCATTGCTGGCCTACGTGGAAGAGCCGGTGCTGGCGCGCGAAGTCAGCGCGGCCGAACTGGTGGTGTTGCCATATCGGCAGATGCATAACTCCGGCACCTTGCTGCTGGCGTTGTCGCTGGCGCGCCCGGTGCTGGCGCCGTGGAGCGAATCCAACGCGGCCATCGCCGAGGAAGTCGGCCCCGGTTGGGTGTTCCTGTATGAAGGCGAGTTCGATGCCGCGCTGCTGACCGGCATGCTGGACAAGGTGCGTGCTGCGCCACGCGGCCCGGCACCGGATCTGTCGCAGCGCGACTGGCCGCGGATCGGGCAGTTGCATTACCGCACCTATCTGGAAGCGTTGGGCAAGGATGGAGACGCCGCGCTGTGACCGCAGAGACACCTACGATGACATCTTCCACACCGCCGCCACCGCCACAGCGCAGCCTGGGGTCGCGCGCTGCCGGCGGCGCAGCGGTGACCATGCTGGGGCAGTCGGCCAAGATGGTGGTGCAGTTCGGCGGCATCATCCTGTTGGCGCGCTTGCTGACGCCCTACGACTACGGTCTGATGGCGATGGTGACCGCCATCGTCGGCGCCGCCGAGATCCTGCGCGATTTCGGTCTGTCGGCCGCGGCTGTGCAAGCCAAGCAAGTGAGCCGCGAGCAGCGCGACAACCTGTTCTGGATCAACAGCGGCATTGGCCTGCTGCTGTCGCTGGTGGTGTTCGCCTCGGCGCATCTGATTGCGAACTTCTACAAGGAGCCGGCCCTGGTGACGATTTCCCAGGCGCTGGCGATCACCTTCCTGATCAACGGCATGACCACGCAGTACCGCGCGCATCTGAGCCGCGGGCTGCGCTTCGGGCAGGTGGCGCTGAGCGATGTGGGCTCGCAGGTGCTCGGTCTGGGCGCTGCGGTTGCTGCTGCGCTGCTGGGCTGGGGCTACTGGGCGCTGGTGGTACAGCAGGTGGTGCAGGCCGGCGTCAATTTCATCATCGCCGCCAGCTGCGCGCGCTGGTTGCCGGGTGGCTACCAGCGTTCTGCACCGATGCGCGATTTCATGAGTTTCGGCTGGAACCTGATGGCGGCGCAGTTGCTGGGGTATGCCAGTCGCAACGTGGGCCAGGTCATCATCGGTTGGCGGACCGGACCGGACGCGCTGGGCTTGTACAACCGCGCATTCCAGTTGTTGATGATGCCGTTGAACCAGATCAATGCGCCTGCCACCAGCGTGGCGCTGCCGGTGTTGTCGCAGCTGCAGGACGACCGCGAGCGCTTCAGTGCCTTCCTGCTGCGCGGGCAGACCGTGATGGTGCACCTGATCTTTGCGCTGTTTGCGTTCGCCTGCGCGCTGGCGATGCCGCTGATTGTGCTGGTACTGGGCGAGCAGTGGCGTGAGGCGGTGCCGCTTTTCCAGGTGCTGACACTGGGCGGTATCTTCCAGACGGCCGCTTATGCAACGTATTGGGTGTTCCTTGCGCGGGGACTGATGCGCGCGCAGCTGGTGTATTCGCTGGTCAGTCGCGTCCTGCTGATTGCCTGCATCTTCGTCGGCTCGCGCTGGGGCGCAATGGGTGTGGCGATCGGCTATTCGTTCGGGCTGTTGTTGACGTGGCCGCTGTCGCTGCTGTGGATCGGCAAGATTTCAGACGCGCCGGTCGGAGCCCTGTTCACCAATGCACTGCGCGCCATGGTCGCCTACGGCGTGGCAGGTGGCTGTGCGTATTACGCCTCCATGACGGTTGGCGGCCCGCTGTGGGAGCAACTGGCTGTCGGCGCAGTGACGATGCTTGGCGTTTGCCTGCTTGCCTTGGCGATCTGGCCGGCATTCCGTCGCGATGTGATTGCCATCATCAACATCCGCAAGCTGCTGACGCAGGCCAAGGCACGTCGATGAGTCGACATTGTCTTCGCCTGCAGTCGGTCATGCTTTCTCTCACTCATTCATAGGACACGGCCCATGAGCGACACACCCGCCGCCGCTTCCGGCATCCGCCGGCCTTGCTATCTGGTCTTGTCCGCCCACGATTACCGCACGCCACGGCGCGCCAATATCCACTTCATCACCGATCAACTGGCGTTGCGCGGGACCACGCGGTTCTTCTCGCTGCGTTACAGCCGGTTGTCGCGCATGAAGGGCGATATGCGGCTGCCGCTCGACGAAACCGCGAACACGGTCGTCTCGCACAAGGGCGTCGACTGCTACCTGTGGCGCACGACGGTGCATCCGTTCAATACGCGTCGTCCATGGCTGCGGTCGGTCGAGGATGCGATGTTCCGTTGGTATGCTGCGCATCCGCCGCGCCAGTTACTCGACTGGATGCGCGAGGCGGATGTGATCGTGTTCGAAAGCGGCATTGCGGTCGCTTTCATCGAGCTGGCCAAGCGCGTCAATCCTGCAGCCAAGCTGGTCTATCGCGCGTCGGACGGATTGAGCACGATCAATGTTGCGTCGTATATCGAACGCGAGTTCGACCGCGTGGCGCCCAAGCTCGATGTGATTGCACTGGTATCGCCGGCAATGGCAGAGGAGATCGCCAGCCGCGACAATGTCTATCACGTTGGCCATGGCGTGGATCACAACTTGGATCAACTCGGCGACCCGTCGCCGTACGGGGAGGGCATCCACGCAGTGGCGGTCGGTTCGATGTTGTTCGATCCGGAATTCTTCGTCGTTGCCAGCAAGGCGTTCCCGCAGGTGACGTTTCATGTGATCGGTTCGGGCATGGGCCGGCATCCGGGCTACGGCGATAACGTGGTGGTCTATGGCGAGATGAAACACGCCGAGACCATTGGCTATATCAAGCACGCGCGGTTCGGGATTGCGCCGTATGCTTCCGAGCAAGTGCCGGTCTACCTGGCCGACAGTTCGATGAAGTTGCTGCAATACGACTTTTTCGGCTTGCCTGCGGTGTGCCCGAACGCCGTGGTGGGGCCGTATCAGTCGCGTTTCGGCTACACTCCGGGGAACGCCGATTCTGTCGTTGCAGCAATCGGCCGCGCCCTGGAAGCACCGCGCGTGCGTTATCGCCAGTGCCTGAATTGGTCCGACACCACCGATCGCGTGCTGGATCCCAGTGCGTATCCGGAAACCCGTTTGTATCCACAGCAAAGCGCAGCGGTGCATGCCTCGTCGGAGGCTGCGCTCTCGCATTGATGCGCGCACATTTTTTCTTTAGGAGACTCACACGTTATGGCCAACGCCTTGCTGCAGAAGTGGATAGAACATGCAGAACGTCGTGCGCTGTTCTGGTGGCAGCCCAAGAACGCCGGCGTGAATATGGGAGATCACCTGTCCAAGGTGATCGTCTCCTGCGTGCTGTCCCTGCAGGACAAGACGCTGATCGAAAAGCAGGATCTGAGCAAGAAGCTGATCGCGATCGGTTCGGTACTGCACTTCGCCAAAGACGGCGATACCGTCTGGGGTAGTGGCATCAACGGCAAGATTCCTGCCGAGCGCAACACCTTCAGTACGCTCGATGTCCGTGCAGTGCGTGGGCCGAAGACGCGCAAGTTTCTGCTTGATCGCGGCATCGCAGTGCCGGAAGTGTATGGCGATCCCGGGCTGCTGACGCCGATGTTCTTCCCGGCCGATGCGCTCGGTGCGATCAACAAGCGCCCGTTCGCCATCGTTCCGCACTTCAACGAGCCGGTTGAAAAGTACAGCGCGTACAAGGATCACTTGGTCTTTCCCAACGTCAAGCCCGCAACCTTCATGAGCGCGTTGCTTGGCGCCGAGTTGGTGATCAGCAGCTCGCTGCACGGCCTGATCCTTGCCGAAGCCTATGGAATCCCGGCGGTGTATCTGGATTGGGGCAATGGCGAAGATCGCTTCAAGTACGACGACTACTACAACGGCACCGGGCGTATGCAATGGCATTCCGGCAACAGCGTGGAGGAGTGTCTGCAACTGGGCGGCAACGGCGATTTCGATCTGGAAAAGCTGCAGGCCGGGCTGTTGGCTGCCTTCCCTTACGACCTTTGGTGATTCGATGATGCAGGGCCAGCGCGTGGATGTGGAAACAACGGGGATTGCCAGCGGAACCACGCCGCCGGGTGTGGTGATTCCGTTGGGCGGCTTTCCGGTCCTGTCCACCACGCAGGAAGCCTTTGCGTTGGATCTATTCCACGCGCTGGCCGCCCGTCAGCCGCGACGGGTGTTCTTTGCCAATACCAATTTCATCGTGCAATGCCAGGCGCTGCGGACGCGCATGCGCGAGCCCAGCGTGCGCATCGTCAACGACGGGATCGGCATGGATCTGGCTGCGCGGCTGATCCACGGCCGCCGCTTTGCCGGCAACCTCAATGGCACCGACCTGATTCCGTATCTGTGCCGTGAGAGTGCGCAACCGCTGAAATTCTTTCTGCTGGGCGGCCGTCCGGGTGTGGGCAAGACCGCTGCGGCGACGCTGACCGGGACCTTGGGGCAGCAGGTGGTCGGCATGTGCGATGGTTATGGCGAATTTGCGGCGGCGGGCGAGGGCCTGGCCGAGCGCATCAATCGCTCCGGTGCCGATGTGCTGCTGGTGGCGTTCGGCAATCCGCTGCAGGAGCGCTGGATCCTGGACCACAGCCATGCGCTGAGCGTGCCGCTGGTGTTCGGGGTGGGCGCATTGCTCGATTTCTTGTCCGGTACCGCAAAGCGCGCGCCCGAGTGGGTGCGAGGCCTGCACATGGAGTGGATGTATCGGCTGCTCAACGAGCCACGCCGTTTGCTCAAGCGCTATAGCTGGGATCTGTTGGTGTTCTTCCGCACCTGCTTGCGCGCGGGAAAGCAGCTGCCCTGATGCAGCGCAGGCGTGTCTGGCCTAGCATGCCTGCATGCATCCGACCGCCGCCGCCCTGATCCGCTCGCTCGACCTCGCCCCGCATCCAGAAGGCGGGCACTACCGCCGCATCCATGCCTCTGCGCGTCAGGTGACCGACAACGGCCAGACCCGCCCGGCAATGACCGCCATCCGTTTTTTGCTGAGTGCCGGCGAATGCAGTGCGTGGCACCGCGTGGATGCGGAAGAAACCTGGCATTGGCAGCTGGGCGATGCCTTGGAACTGCTGATCTATGACACCTGTACCGAACAAGTGCAGCGTGTGATCGTGGATGCCGCCGAACGCGGCGAGCCGATGCATGTGGTGCCGGCAGGCTGCTGGCAAGCGGCGCGCTCGCTCGGCGATTTCACCCTGGTGGGCTGCACGGTATCGCCGGGATTCGTCTGGGAAGGCTTTGCGTTGCTCGACAAGGCCTCGCCGCTGGCCGCACGCCTGGCGACGCTGCTGCCACGCTGATCATCGACCGCGCTTGCGCGTCCGAACGCTTCCCTAACGCGGCTGCTGCCGGCTTGGCGTACTGTCCGCCTCAAACAGGGGGCAAGACACCATGCAACGCAAGGTCGCGGGATGGGGAATGGGTTTGATGCTGGTGTCGCTGCTGGCGACCGCCGGGGAAGCCGTGCCGCCCAAGGTGGCGACGCCGGCACCAGCAGTGGTGGATCTGGAGGCCATGGTCGTGCGCGGCGTGCAGCCCGGGCCGGGCTTGTGGAAGGTCAGTAAGGGCGATCATGTGTTGTGGATCCTGGGTACCTTGTCGCCCTTGCCGAAGCGGCTGCAGTGGCAGTCGACCGAAGTGGAAACCATCATCGGCCAGTCCCAGCAGGTGCTGGCAGCGCCAACCGTGCAGGTGGATGCGGACATGGGATTCTTCGGCAAGCTGACCTTGCTGCCGTCGGCCATGAAAGCGATGAAGAACGAAGACGGGCGCGAGCTGCGCGACATCTTGCCGGCCGACCTGTATGCGCGCTGGAGCGTGTCCAAGGCTCGCTATCTCGGCAGCGACCGCGGCGTTGAGCGCAAACGCCCGATGCTGGCTGCCGGCGAGTTGTATCAGGCGGCGATCAAGCGCTCCGGCCTGGCCCGTTCGCCGGTGGTTTGGCCAGTGGTGGAACGCGCTGCCAAGCTTGCCGGCATCAAACCCACACCGACCGCGCTGGACTACAAGATCAAGGACCCGCGCCAGGCGCTCAAGGAATTCCGTGCCGGCGGAATGGACGATACCGCATGTTTCCGCAGCATTCTGGTGGCCGTGGAGCGCGACCTGCCGACGATGGTGGAGCGCGCCAATGCCTGGTCGGTGGGCGATGTCGAGGCCTTGCGTCGGCTGCCGCGCGAAGACCCGCAGGCCGCCTGCATGGACGCAATGGCCAGCTCCGGTGCTGCAAGGAAACGCGGCATCGACGATCTGGAACGGCGCATGCGCGAGCATTGGCTGGGTATCGCCACCGCTGCGCTGCAACGCAATCGCAGCACGTTCGCGGTGTTGCCGATCAGCCGGTTGACCGCGCCGGATGGCTATCTGGCACGCCTGCAAGCGCTGGGCTATGAGGTGGAAGCGCCTTGAGGCGATGTCGCCGCGTGCGCCTGGCGCGTCATGCCGAGCACGAGCACAGCAGTTGGCAGAGACGCAATGGATGCGGCAGGCGGCTGTTGCGCGGCGTGCCTCGCGGTGCATGCGCTTAAAGGTGTATCGGCATGCACGGCGGTGGGCCTACCGATGCGGCCACGGTATGCTGCGCGCCTTCATGTTTTGAGAGCTCCGCGTTGAACGCATTGCCGCTGCGCATCCTGGGCACCGGGCGCCATGTTCCGGCGACGGAAGTGACATCGCGCCAGTTGGACGAGCGCTGGCAGTTGCCGGCCGGAACCACGTTCGCGCGTCTCGGCGTGGAGACGCGCCATTACGTGGGCGAGGGCGAGACCGCATCGTCGATGGGGGCAGCCGCTGCACAGCAGGCCTTGGCCAGCGCCGGGCTCGATGCCAGCCGGATCGATTGCCTGATCTCCGCCTGCAGCGTCATGGAGCAGCCGATTCCCTGCCAGGCGGTGCTGATCCAGCGCGCGCTCGGCCTCGGCGATTCGGGCATCCCCGCATTCGACGTCAATGCAACCTGCCTCAGTTTTCTGGTGGCCCTGGACATGGCGGCCAACACACTGGCGCTAGGTCGCTACGAGCGCGTGCTGATCGTCTCCAGCGAAGTCGCATCGGCCGGGCTGGATGCGGCGACGCCGGCCACGGCCGGCTTGTTCGGCGATGGCGCAGCCGCAGTGGTCGTTGGACGCAGCGACGCAGGGCAGGGCTCGGCGCTGCTCTCCAGCCGGCTGTCCAGCTATGGCAATGGCGCCGAGCTGTGCCGCATTCGCGGCGGTGGCACGCGTTACCCGCATGGCGAAGACAGCGCGCCCGATGCCTCGCGCGTGTTCTGCATGGATGGACGCGGCGCCTACCGTTTCGCCGCACGGCATCTGCCGGCGTTTTGGGAACAGCTGCTGCACGAGGCCGGCACCGCCACCGCAGCCTTGCGTTGCCTGGTACCGCACCAGGCTTCCGGCGGCGGCCTGGATCATGTGGTGCAGACCTTGGGACTGCGCCCCGAACAGGTGGTGCGCATCCTGCAACACACGGGTAACCAGGTCGCCGCGTCGTTGCCGCATGCGCTGCATCACGCACGCGTCGACCTGGGCCTGCAGCGTGGCGATCTGGTCGCGCTGCTCGGCACCGGGGCAGGGCTTGCCATCGGCGGCATGGTGTTGCGTTACTGATGCCGGTCCGCGTGTCGCTCGAGCTGCTGCGCGTGGGCCACTGCCGCCATTGCGAACGCATGGTGCGTGCAGATGGTCACTGGCATGCGGTGGAATTCCCCGCACTGAGCGTGCTGATCCGGCATCCGCAGCGTGGCGCGCTGTTGTACGACACCGGCTATGCCGCGCATTTTTTTCGTGCCACCGATCCCTGGCCGGAGCGCCTGTACCGCTGGACCACGCCAGTCAGCTTGCCCGCCGACCAAACCCTGGGCGCGCAGTTGAACAAACGTGGCGTATCGCTGGATGACATCGCCTGGTGCCTGATTTCGCACTTCCACGCCGACCATGTCGGCGGCCTGCGCGATCTGCCCAATGCGCGCTTTCTCTGCCTGCGCGCGGATTACCAGCAGCTGCGCAGCTGTTCGCGCATGGGTGGGTTGCGCCGCGCCTTGCTGCCGCAGCTGCTGCCGGACGACTTCGACCAGCGGCTGCAGTTTGCCGACCAGGCACCGCAGCGCGCGTTGACTGGAGCCTGGCAGGAGCTCGGCCCGCCCTACGATCTGTTCGAGGACGGCAGCGTGCTCGCGGTATCGCTACCCGGGCACGTGCCCGGCCAGATGGGACTGTGGGTACGCGACCAGCACGACCGCGAGGTGTTGCTGTGTGCGGACGCGGTATGGTCCTCGGCCACCTGGGCCACGCTGCAATGGCCGGCCTGGCCCACGCGTCTGCTGATGCACGACTGGCACGCATTCCAGCACACCGTGCATCGCTTGCACGCCTTGTCGCACGCCCATCCGGAACTGGTCATCCTGCCTTCGCATTGCCAGCCGAGTCTTGACCGATATCAACCGGAGTGGCGATGAGCCTGCGCATTCTCGTGACCGGCGCGTCCGGTTTTGTCGGTGGTGCATTCCTGCGGCGCTTTCAGGGGCAGCCGGGCGTCGAGATTCACGGTATCGGCCGCCGCGCCAGCGACCTGCCCAACTACCATCGCATCGATCTGAGCCAGGCCTTCTCGCTGGACTGGCAACCGGATGTGGTGATTCATGCAGCTGCGTTGGCCTCGCCGTGGGGCACGCGTGCGCAGTTTCAGCGGCACAATGTCCAGGCCACCGCCAACCTCATCGACTTCTGCAAGCGCAACGGCTGCCCGCGCCTGCTATATGTCTCCTCCAGTTCGGTGTTCTATCGCGAAGCGCATCAATACGGCCTGGATGAAGACAGCCCGATCGGCCCGGCGTTCGTCAATACATACGCACAAACCAAATATCTTGGCGAGACGTTGCTGGATGACTATCCCGGGGAAAAGAGCGTGTTGCGCCCGCGTGCGGTGTTCGGGCCCGGCGACACGGTGCTGTTTCCGCGCGTGATCGCCGCCGCGCGCAAGGGTGCATTGCCGCGTTTCGTTGGCCAGACCCAGCCGGTGATCGGCGACCTGATCTATATCGATACGCTGTGCGATTACCTGTACCGCGCGGCCACCGCGCCGCAGTTGCAGGCTGCTTACAATCTCACCAACGCACACCCGGTGGACCTGCAGCAGTTGTTGTTGGAGGTGCTGGCGCGCCTGCAGCTGCCGTTGCCACGGCGCGAGGTGCGCATCGGCACCGCATTGCGCATGGCCAGCGTGGTGGAAGCGGTGTATCGCGGGCTGCGGCTGCGGGGCGAGCCGCCGATCACGCGCTTCGGCGTTGGCGTGTTCGCATATTCCAAGACCTTCGATCCGCGCCGCACGCTTGCCGATCTGGGCCCGCCCAGCGTCGGCCTGGACGAGGGCGTGGACGCCTTCGTGCGCTGGCAGGCAGCGCAGTGGACCTGATCGTTCCCATCCTGGCGGCGTTGTATCTGGCCGTGCTGCTGGTCAAGACGGCGGCCGTGCTGTGGGTGATGCGTGGCGAACGTGCGAGGCCGGCGCGCCGTGCCGTTGCCACGCCGGCCGAGGTGGCGATCCTGCAGCCTATTCTTGGTGGCGATGCGCATTTGCAAGAGGTGCTTGTTGCCAACGCGCAGGCATTGCCGCAGGCGCAGTTCGTCTGGTTGCTGGATGCCGACGATGGCCCGGGAAACGCCGCTGCCGCTGCTGTCGTTGCGCAATATCCGCAGCTGCGGATCGCGCGCATTCTCGTGCCCGCGGCGCCACCAGGCATCAACCCCAAGGCCTGGAAACTCGATTACGCGCTGCCGCACATCGATGCGCCTGTCAGCCTGATTCTCGACGACGATGCGCACCTCGGCGGCCATGCGCTGTCGCAGCTGTTGTCGGACCTCACGCATGCCGATGTGGTCACCGCACTGCCGTATTACCGCGACAGCGCCACGCTGGCCGGGCGCCTGTTGGCGCAGTTCGTCAACAACAATGCCGCGCTCACGTACTTGGGCTGGCTGCCATTCGCAGCGCCGCTGACCATCAATGGCATGTGCTATGCCGCGCGCACCGAACAGCTGCGCAGCTGGGGTGGATTTACTGCATTGCTGGAGCAGCTGACCGACGATCTGGCCTTCGCCACCCTGGTGCGCGACCGCGGCGGGCGGCTCTGGCAATCCACTGCGCCGGTGGCGATGCGTACCGCCATGCCCGACCTGCGTGGCTATGTGCGCCAGATGCATCGCTGGATGCTGTTCGCATCGATCCTGCTAGGCCGTCAACGCCTGCACGTACGCAGTGCCATCGGCGTGTTGCAGGGGCTGCCGCCGTTGCTGCTGGTGGCCATGCTGGTCTGCGCTTGCGTGCAGCACACCTGGCCGGCTGCACTCTGCGTGTTGATTGTCTTGCTGGTGCGCGCGCTGCTGCTGTGCGCTGTGCAATGGCGCGTCACCGGCGCCGTTCGCCACCGCCTGCTGGTGTCGCTATGCGCCGAATGCCTGCAGCCGCTGCATCTGCTGCACGCAGCGCTGGTGCGCACGATCCGCTGGCGCACGCGGCGTTACCGCGTGCTACCGAATGGGTGCTTTCGTGCGGAGTGAGTCGGTGCCGCTGCAGATCGCCTTCCTCACCGGGCAAAGCGATCCGGCAAGCTGCGCCTTGAGTGCGGAGCAGGGCGCATTTCTGCAACAGCTGCAGGGCGCAGGCCGGCAGCTGCTGGATTGCAATTACCCGTACCACCGCAACGGCGCGCCGCACCGGCGTACGCCGTTGTGGCGTGCCTGCCTCTCCAATGCACGGCAGTATCTTGCGGCCCGACATGCCCGCCTTGCCGAAGCCGATCGCAAGCGTGTCCATGCGCTGCTGGATCAGGCGCCGATGACGCTGCTTCTTGCCGGCAGCTGCGGACTGCAGCTGTTGACCGCATTGCAGTTGCCGGATGCGCTGCGTGCACGCCTGGCGGTTTTTGCGTACGGCCCAGTGTGTCATGCGCCCTCAGTGTTCGGCCAGCTGCGCGTGGTACAGGGCCGCAGCGACTGGATCTCTCGAACACTGTTCGATGGGCAGGTCGATGCCAGACCTGCGTGCGGACACATGGCGTACCTGCGCAACGCCGAGGTGCTTGCCGAGTGCCAGCGCTTTGTCGCGCAGATCGAACGAATGCGACAGGGCGCAGCGCATGCGCATTGATCTGATCGCACCGCCCTACAGCGGCCATTTGCATCCCATCCTGGCGATCGCGCAACAGCTCACCGCGCAGCACGAGGTCTGCGTCATCAGCACGCCTGCTGCGCGGGCGCACATCGAGGCATGTGGGCTCGCCGCTGCCAGCGTGCTGGATGCGCATGCCGATCGCTTGCTGCTTTCCATCGCCAACCCGCCGCATGCAGTGGGCCACAACCCCGTGCGCCTGCGTCGGCAGTTGCACAACGCACTCAGGCTCATGGCGCAGCTCGGCGAAGCGCTGCAGCAGCGCTGGCGCGCGCGGCGGCCGGATCTGGTGATCGTCGACTTCACCCTGCCCAGCGCAGGACTGGCCGCACAGACGATGGGCATTGCCTGGTGGACCAGCATGCCGTCGCCATGCGTGATCGAAACCACGGATGGGCCGCCCGCATACTTTGGCGGGTTGCTGCCTGCGACCACGCCCTTGCAGCGTGTTCTGGCATGCAGCGGCACGCCGGCTCACACGTGGCTTCAAACGGACCCTGCACCTTTGCTATCGGCGCCAGATGCGCGCGTGCGGGTTGCCGGCAATCTATCGACGCGATCGCAGCGAGGCGGTGTATTCGCCGCAGTGCATCCTGGCCCTGGGAGTCCCGTCGTTCGAGCTGGCGCAACGCTGGCCGACGGCCGTGCGCTTTGTCGGGCCGCAGTTGTGCACGCCGCCTTCGTCGGTGCCGGCGCCCACCTTTGTCGACGGTCGCCGGCATGTGCTGGTGACGCTGGGCACGCATCTGCAATGGGTCAAGCAGCGCATGGATGGCGTGCTGCGTGCGCTGGCGCCGCAGTTCCCGGAGGTGGTCTTCCATTTCAGCGACGGCGACACCGGCGCTTCGCCGCAGCCGGGGCAGGGCAACTATCAGCGGCTGCCCTATGTGGATTACGCCCAGCACCTGCACCGCTACGCCTTGGTGATCCATCACGGCGGTGCCGGCATTCTCTACGCCTGCCTCGCCGCGGGATTGCCGGCCATCGTCTACCCGCTGGATTACGACCAGTTCGATCACGCCGCGCGCCTGCAGGTGGCAGGTGCTGCCTGGTGGTTGCGCGATCTGGATGGCTTGCCGGCGTTGCTGCGTCAGGCGCTCGGCGCCGGCGAGGTGCCACACGGCGTGCGTCGCCTGCAGGCGGCGCTACAACTGATCCAATCGCAGGCGCGCATCGCGCAGCTGGTGGAGGGTTTCGCGCGTACTGGCGCGGTGCCGCCAGTGTAATGCGGCGCGCGCCACAACGAATCTGTTGGCGCGCTCAGCCTGCCGCAGCGTTCAACGCAGGCGTCTTGCTGGTCATCAGCTGCGGCCAGCGCTTGAGCACGGCGGCGCGAATGCCGGCCTGGTCGATGCCGGCCTCGGCCAGCAGGTCTTCGCGGCTGGCGTGATGCTGGAAGCTGTCCGGCAGGCCCAGGTGCAGCATCGGCATGGTAATGGCTTCGGCGTTGAGCAGTTCCGACACGCCAGCACCTGCGCCGCCGGCAACCACGTTGTCTTCGATGGTGACGAAGCCGTCGTGGGTTTTTGCGAGCTCCAGCAGCATCGCCTTGTCCAGCGGCTTGACGAAGCGCATGTTCACGACCGTCAGCCCCAGTTCGCGGCCGACCGCCTCTGCCGCATCCACCGTCGCGCCGAAGCCGAGCAGGGCAATGCGGGTGCCGCTGTGGCGCAGCTGCGCCTTGCCGATCGGCAGGGTGGCCAGCGAGGCATCGAGCGCCACACCCGGGCCGGTGCCGCGCGGGTAGCGCACCGCTGCCGGGCCCTGGTACTGCACGCCGGTGCTCAGCATCTGACGGCATTCGGCCTCATCGGCCGGCGCCATCACCACCATGTGCGGCACGCAGCGCAGGAAGCTCAGATCCAGATTGCCGGCATGGGTGGCGCCATCCGGGCCGACCACGCCGCCGCGATCGATCGCAAACAGCACATCCAGTTGCTGCACCGCCACGTCGTGCACCAGTTGGTCGTAGCCGCGCTGCAGGAAGGTGGAATAGATCGCGACCACCGGCTTGGCGCCCTGGGTCGCCATGCCAGCGGCCAGCGTCACCGCGTGCTGCTCGGCAATGGCCACATCGAAATAGCGCTGCGGATATTCCTTACTGAAGCGCACCAGGCCCGAGCCCTCGCGCATCGCCGGCGTGATCACCAACAGCTTGGGTTCGGCGGCGGCCATGTCGCAGACCCAGTCGCTGAAGACGTCGGTATAGGTCGGCTTCTTGGCGCCGGCCTTTGCCACCAGGCCCTTGCTCGGATCGAACGGGCCAACGGCGTGATAACCGATCTGATCGCCTTCGGCCAGCTCGTAGCCCTTGCCCTTGGTGGTGATGACGTGCAGCAGCTGCGGGCCCTTGAGCGTCTGCAGGGTCTTCAGTGCGCCAACCAGGCTGGGCAGGTCGTGGCCATCGATCGGGCCGGTGTAATGGAAGCCCATTTCCTCGAACAGCGTGGACGGCACGAACATGCCTTTCCAGTGTTCTTCCCAACGCCGCACGAAACGCGCGGTAGGGTTGTTCTTCTTGTCGCCGAGGATCTTCTTGCCGCCTTCGCGGATCGCATTGAGCGTGCGGCTGCCGCTGGCGCGCCCCAGCATCTTGGTCAACCCGCCCACTGCTTCGGAGATCGACATGCGGTTGTCGTTGAGGATCACCAGCAGATTCGGTTCCGGGTCCATGCCGCCAGCGTGGTTCAGCGCTTCGTAGACCATGCCGGCGGTCATCGCGCCGTCGCCGATCACCGCCACCACCTTGCGGTCGTCGCCGTTGCGCTGCGCAGCGATGGCCATGCCGAGCGCGGCCGAGATCGAGGTCGACGAATGGCCCACGCCGAAGGTGTCGTAGATGCTCTCTTCGCGCTTGGGAAACGGCGCCACGCCGTCCTTTTGCTTGACCGTGTGGATCTGGTCGCGCCGGCCGGTGAGGATCTTGTGCGGGTAGGTCTGATGCCCGACGTCCCACACCAGTTGATCCACCGGCGTCTGATACAGGTAGTGCAGGGCGACGGTGAGCTCGATCACGCCCAGGCCGGCCGCGAAGTGCCCACCGCTCTTGCCCACCGATTCGATCAGATAGGAGCGCAGTTCTTCGGCGATCGCGGTCAGCTCGGCTTCGTCGAAGCGGCGCAGATCGTCGGGAGTCTGGATGCGGGACAGGCGCGGATAGCGGGTGGTGTCGATCATCATCGTGTCAATCTTCTGAAGCCGTATTGTCCTCCCCATGCGAAGGCCCGGCAAGCAAACCGGTTCAGCTGTCAGCGGGAAGTGATGGGCACACGCACCGTCACGCCTGGCGCGCGCGATGCTTACCCACACCTGCGGCAATCTGCCGCACCGTTCGATGGACCGATTGCCCCGAGTCCTCTAGATCACTTGGCCCTCGCCTGCGTGGGATGGGACACTCGGCCGTGTCCGGGTGCCTCATGCGTTGGATCGCCGTGGCCGGGTTCGATGTCACGTCGGACCCCGTGCGCCAGTGGAGCCGCCAGCGCTGCGGCGCGAGTGGGGCAACCGCACGCGCATCCAGGCCCAAGCGCCCGTGGTTGTCTTGGCACTCGGCCGAAGGGTGGCGCGGCCACTCACCAGCCGGCAGGCGCAACGCGTGGCCAGCCGGCTTACAGCGACAGCTTGGAGCGTTTGGGCAGTTGCGCGCGCAAAAAGGCCATCTGATCGGACAGGATGTTGCGGTTGGACAGGATCAGGTGCTCGATCCAGCTCGGCCGATAGGGCACTGCCAGCAGCGGCATATGCGCCTGTTGCGGCGTGCGGTTGGCCTTGCGCGAATTGCACTGGAAGCAGGCGGTCACCACGTTTTCCCAACTGTCGCGACCGCCTTTGGACACCGGCATGACGTGGTCGCGGGTCAGGTGCGGGCGGCTGAAATGCTGGCCGCAATACATGCACAGCTGCGAATCGCGCGCGAACAACGCGGTGTTGCTGAGGGTCGGGGTCGGGTCCAGCGCGCGCGACCGGGCATGCCCGCGCGCGGCGATGATGGGGTGCAGTTCCAGCGTGCTGCGCTCGCCGGTCAGCCGCGAGATGCCGCCGTGGATCTGCATGCATGGCTCGCCCAGCGTCCACGACACCGCATCGCGGGCGTACAGGCAGGCAGCGTCTTGCCAGTTGATCCAGTCCAGCACGCGGCCATGCGCATCGAGCGACAGCAGGCGAAGCGTGGGGAGTTGGTGGATTGCGGCGACAGCGCTGCCCGCGTCCGGGGCAGCGCTGCCTCCGGGGACGATCACATCACGAACGTGCGTGTCTGTCTCCATCGGGAAAACAGCTTATACCCGATCGTTGACAGTTTGTGTATCGCAGCGAACGGCGTTGGCGCGTGTCCTCAAAGCACTGGCTCGGCAAGTCCCGTTGCCCGCTATTGCGTGCCGCCGCGTTGCGGAATCGCTCATCGAACGCAGTGATGGCGTTGGTGATCCGTAGGAGCGCACCCGGGCGCGAGGCTTTGTCGAGCGATACCGCTCTGTCGCGGCCAGGTCCGCTCCTGCGACAGCGGCAGGATTCCGCGGCGTGAGCCGTAGGAGCGCACCCGGCGCGAGGCGCTCAGCCTTCGCCGAACAGCTCCGCTTCCAGGGTCATCAGCGGTGCGGCGCCGCTGCGGATGGCGGCGGCATGGGTCAGGGTGCGCGGCAGGATGCGGGCAAAGTAGAACCGCGCCGTCTCCCGCTTGGCGCGCTTGAAGTCCTCGCTGTGCGCGGAGGCATCGGCAGCGGCCACGCTGCGCGCCCACCAGTACGCCAGCACCACGTAGCCCGAATAAAACAGGTAGTCGTGGCTGGCCGCGCCCAGTTCGTCCGGGTTGCGCGCGGCGCGGTCGAGCACATCGCGGGTCAGCATCGCCCATTCGCTGCACTTGTCGCGCAGCGGCTTGATGAACTCGGCCAGCGCAGCGTTGCCGTCCTGGGCGTTGGCGAAGGTTTCCACATCGGCCAGGAAGAGCTTTAGCCCGGCGGCCTGGCTGGCGGCGGTCTTGCGGCCGATCAGGTCCAGCGCCTGGATGCCGGTGGTGCCTTCGTAGATGGTGGTGATGCGCGCATCGCGGGCCAGCTGCTCCATGCCGTATTCGCGGATGTAGCCGTGGCCGCCGAAGCACTGCAGCGCGTGGTAGGTGTTCTCGATCGACCATTCGGTCTGGCAGGCCTTGGAGATCGGGGTGAGGAAGCTCACCAGGGTCTCGGCGTCGGCGCGTTCGCGTTCGCTCTCGCCGCGATGGGCGACGTCGACCAGGCTGGCCGCATGCAACGCGAGCAGGCGGCTGCCTTCGGTCAGCGACTTGATGGTCAGCAACATGCGGCGCACGTCCGGGTGCACGATGATCGGGTCGGCCGGCTTGTCCGGGAATTTGGCCCCGCTGAGCGCCCGCGATTGCAACCGCTCGCGGCTGTAGCGCAGGGCGTTCTGGTAGGCGCGCTCGGACAACCCGATGCCTTGCAGGCCCACGCTCAGGCGTGCGGTATTCATCATCGTAAACATCGCCTGCAGTCCCTTGTGGGGCTGGCCGACCAGGTAGCCTTGCGCGCCCTCGAAGTTCATCACGCAGGTGACCGAGCCCTTGATGCCCATCTTGTGCTCGATGGAGCCGCAATGCAGCGCATTGCGCTCGCCCACGCTGCCGTCGCGGCCCACCTTGAACTTGGGGGTGACGAACAGCGAGATGCCCTTGGCGCCGGCCGGTGCGTCCGGCAGCTTGGCCAGTACCAGGTGCACGATGTTGTCGGTGAGGTCGTGCTCGCCGGCGGTGATGAAGATCTTGGTGCCGGTGATGGCGTAGCTGCCATCGGGATTGGGTTCGGCGCGGGTCTTGAGCAGGCCCAGGTCGGTGCCGCAATGCGGTTCGGTCAGGCACATGGTGCCGGTCCAGCGGCCGTCGATCAGGGGTTTGAGGAAGACGTCCTGCTGCCAGGTCTCGCCGTGCTGGCGCAGGGCTTCCATCGCGCCATGCGACAGCAGCGGAAAGTTGCCCCAGGCCAGGTTGGCGGCGTTGATCATTTCGCTCAGCGGCACGCCCAGCGTGTGCGGCATGCCCTGGCCGCCGAATTGCGGTTCGGCGGTGAGCCCGTTCCAGCCGCCTTCCACGAATTGATCGTAGGCGGCGCGGAAGCCGGGCGGGGTGGTCACTGCGTGCGTGCTCTTGTCGAACGCGCAACCGATCTCGTCGCCCACGCTGTTGAGCGGCGCCAGCACTTGCGAGGTGAAGCGGCCGGCCTCTTCGAGGACGGCGTCGATGATGTCGGTGCTGGCCTCGGTGTAGCCGAGCCGGGCGAACAGGGCGTGCGCGCCGAGCACGTCGTGCAGGGCAAAGCGGAAATCGGTCAGCGGGGCGGTATAGCTGCTCATGCGGGATCCTTGGAAGCGGGTACGGGAGGCGTGCGCATTAGCGCAGCACGCCGTTGAGGCCGGGAGCCGGGCTGAGCGTATTGCGCGATTCCACACTGAACTCGCGTTGTTTCTTGTCCTGTGGGGTCGCCCAGACCGTGCCCTTGAGCGTGTACGGGAACGAGCGGCCGCCGGCCAGCACGTCGGCCGCGGTGATGCGGCCCAGCGAGGTGGGTTGCACGGTGACGGTGACCACGTCTGCGGTTTCCGGGCCGATCGACATGCCCACGGCCTGGTCGAGCTTGCCGGCCGGTTGATCGCCGGCAGAGATTTCCAGTGCCACGCGTTCGAACTGCATCGGGATGCTGCTGTAGTTCTGCAGGCGCAGGTCCACCGACCAGGAGCCGTCGGCACGCACGGTCAGTTGCTGGATGCTGGCGGCCGGCTCGGACACCCGGCGGACTGCGCCGCCGCAGGCGCTCAGCAGCAGCCCGCAGGCCAGCGACACAAGAAGAAGGCGATAGGCACGACGCATGGACTCGGGTCCTTGGCGGAATGAGGCGGCGCCAAGAATACTACGCAGTACGGTCGCCGCTCCCGAGTGCGCGAAGCGCGGGTGCCGAATCATTACGCCAGGTGATACGCAGCCTCACAATAACGGCGCGGCCACAATCAACGGCGACAGGTCGTAGCCCATCTCGGTCGCCTGCGCCTTGAGCCGTTCCAGTTGCGCGCGCTGCATCTGTGGCGAGCGCGACAGGATCCACAGGTACTTGCGATCCGGCTCGCCGACCACCGCCCATTGGTAATCCGGGTCGAGCGCGATCACCCAATAGTCGGCCCACACCAGCGGCAACCAACCCAGCCACTCGGGAGCAAAGCGCACCTGCAACTGCCCGGGCTGGCCGGCGACCGGGCGCGCCACGCCGTCGGCCTGGGTCAGGCTGCCATCGGCGGTGCGGCAGCCATTGCGCACGCCGATCAAGCCATCGTCGCGCAAGGTGTAGCTGGCGGTAATGTCGCTGCGGCACTTTTTCTGGAACGACACCGGCAGGTGCGCAATCTCATGCCACTGGCCGGCATAGCGCGAGATGTCCAGCTGCGGTACCGCGCGCACCGGTTGTTGCGCAAACGCTGTCAGCGGCAGCAGGGCGACGAACGACAACAGCAGGCGGGGCAGGCGCATGACAATCTCCGGTGAACGCGCGCAGGCTAGGCCATGTCGCCGGCCGCGCGGCGTGAAGCGGTGCAAGAATCGCGGCCCCCCACGGCGGCCGGCAACAAAGTTGCTCGCAACGCTTGCCCAAACTGCGCCTGCTCGCTATAGTGCGCGTCCTCGCAACGCAGGCATCGTGTTGCAGGTTAAGTGGCCGAGTAGCTCAGTTGGTAGAGCAGGGGATTGAAAATCCCCGTGTCGGCGGTTCGATTCCGTCCTCGGCCACCATATCCAAGCCTTCGTTCGCAAGGCTTCCCGGTTCTCACCGGATCTGTTGTTCCTCCGTCACTGCCTCGATCTTGCGCGCGCTGCGCAGTCTTTGTGCTGCATGCGCGCGTGCTTGCGCTGACGTGATCCAGCGTGGACGCAGACTCGCGCGTTGGTTCGGCCACCCGTTCATCCGCGTAGGTCCTATGTGCACGCAATGCAATCGATTTCGACGTGGTCTTCAAATGCGCATGGCGATACTGCGCGCATGACGCACAAGACACTTCGACGCACCCTGATCCACGGTTACTGCGGTGAATTCCGCGTGGAGACCCTGGAAAGCCAGGCGCCTGGCGCGACGCTGTGGCTTTCCACCGCGTTCGTCTACCACCGTGACCGTGCCGCGCCCGTGGCCACGATCGAGGGCGCAGGGCAGGGCGAATACCGGGGCGACGCACGCGAGCAGGCGCTGCGCGTCGGTTCTTGTCTGGCGGAGTTTCTGGACCCCAAGGAATACCGCAGCTGCGAGAGGCAGAGTGGCTGAATCGCGGGCTCTCGCATGCGCTTGGAGAGCGTAGGCGGCGGGACCGTTGTTGATGGGGGAACAGGACAGGCTGGCGTCGCGCCGCGCGATGCCTCGCATGAACTCAGTACCTGCTACGCGTGCCCAAGTGAGCGCGCCCACGCATGTCGTGCCTACAGCAACACCACATTGTGCAAATGCGTTTGAAGGCCCTTGCGCAAAATCTGGTAGCAATCGCGATCGAAGTCGCCGGGTGCGGTCTTCAGTTTGCGGGCCGCAGCCAGCGAGGTGGCGCTGCCCAGATAGTGCCAGTTGCGCAGCACGTGAAACTGACGCAACTGCTTGCCCTCTTCCTTCAACGCCACCGCGCCCGGAAACGGCCAGACGGCCTGTTCCAGATGCTCAAGGGCGGCGCGTAAACGCATCTCGTGGTCGCCCAGCGATTCGGCGCCATGGCAGGCACCGGCACAGCGCTTCAACATGGCGCGGAAACACGGGCGACCATCGGTGGCGCGTTCCAGGCCGAGCAGCCCGTAGCAAAGGCGGTCGCGATCGGCCAGCCGCCGCAGCGCTTCCTGGGCGGCGCGTGGGCTGGAATAGAGCCCATACAGCCACGGTATGACCGCCGGGTCGCGCTCGGCCGAATGCACGATGGACACGTCGCCGCAATACAGCCGGATCGAAAACTGACGCGGGACGCGCCGCAGCTTCTGGTTGTACAGCGGGCGCATCGATTTGATGAGCTGCGATTCCAGCAGCTGCGCACCGAGATCGCCGGCCATTTCGAACACGCTGATGCGACGGGTCTGGCGCAATAGCGAGGCTTCGCGTGGCGTGCGGAAGTGATCCATCACCCGCACCCGCAAGTTGACGCTCTTGCCGATATACAACGGCAGTTCGCTGTCCTGGCCGTGGAAGAGATACACCCCGGCAGTCGTCGGCAAGGTTTCGAGCGTGCTGCGCAAATGGTCGGGGTAGGCGTATTCGACCGCACCGAGCCCGCGGCGAACGCGTTCACTGCGTGCCACGGCGGACCTTGGTCTGCTGCTGCGTCAGTGGATCGACGCGTGCGCAACCATCCAGGGGGCCTGGCGCTGCTGCATGCACGGTGGGGTGCGAGTGTGTGCGGAACATCCTGGTCATCGGGCGGCAGCGTGCCGATGTGCTGTCGCATCAGCTGAGACGCCGCCCGATTCTTGAAAAGAACGCGCTTCCGGAAAGAGCTGCGGCCCTTGCGGAAGCGCCTTGGTACCTGCCGTGTTGCGCAGCTCAGCGGTTGTTGCCGCCACCGCTCGCCTGGCCGCCCTTCTTGCCGGCCTCGCGTGCTTCTTCCGAGGTGAACTCGTGGGCGTTGCCGCTTTCGTGGGCCGCCTTGCCGCCCTTGGAAGCGATTTCGCGCTGCTTGTCTTCGTCCATCGAAGCAAAGCCGCGGTTGCTGGTGCCACCCTTGTTGTCGTTCTGATTTGCCATTGCAGATTCTCACTCGTCGGTTGGGGAATGCACCACTGGACGCCGTGGTGCAGGGCCAGCATCGCGGTGGAGGCATCAATCGGACGTGGGGATTTCGACAGCCGGGCGTGAGCCAGCAAGCGGGCTTGAGGAGCGATCTTCACTGGCGAAAAACGCGGTGTGGCGACGCAATGCGGCAGACGCTCGACAGGATTGCGGCTCCATCGCGCGCGTGCGCCGAATGGCATGCGGCGACCGTGCGACGACACGCCCCTAGGTGTTGCGCGCCGATGCCGGCGCGCGGGGCAGGAGCGGCCGGCTATGCTGGCAGCCCCGACGCAGACCAGGACACCGCGATGACGACACGATGCCGATGGTGGGCAACCGTGCTGGCAACGACCGCGACGCTGGCCATGTCAGCCGGCGCCGCCACGCTGCCCGCCGGTGCTGCCAGACTGTTACCTGCCGGGCAGTCGGTGATGAGTGTCGCTAGCGCCGATCTCACCGGCGATGGCCGCCAGGATTACGTGGTTGCGTTGCGTGCATCCGCAGAACAAACGCTGCGCGGCCCTGGCCATGCAGCACCGCCGCGTACCCTGCTGGTGCTGGTTGCAAACGCCGGCGGTGGGTTTGTGGAAGCCGCGCGCAACACGCGGGTGATCTTCAACGCCGACGAAGGCGGGCAGTGCGATCCATTTCTGGACAGCGACCAGGGCCTGGTCGCGAAGGGCGCGTATTTCACCGTGCAAAACGCGGTGGCGTGCGGACAACACTGGACCGACTACATCACCTTTCGTTACGACCGCCGCCGCGGCGTCTTCGTGTTCCACAAGCGCGTGATCGAAGCATGGGAAATGAACACCCAGGACACGCCCGATGCCCAAGCGCTGCGCCTGAGCGAGCACAAGGAAATTGCCGCCGACCCGCGTAAGCCGGTCCTGCTCTCTGCCTATACGCCTGCACCGTGACGGCGCTATCGCAGCGCATCCGGTTCGATGGCGGGCGCGGCCGTACGGGAAAGGCTCATGGATGTGACGAATCGCCTCACCGGACCCAACTAGACTGTAGCCACGGGAATGGCCCCGCGGAGAACATCACTTGAACGATCCCGGTCACGGAGAGCTGCGGGCGCCTCAGATCAGCGACACACGCGGCCTGCCTGTCGAGAAGCACCGCTCGGACATTTTCTTTGCCGCAGTGGAAACCACGCGCATGCCGATGACGGTGACCGACCCCCATCTTCCGGATAACCCCATCGTGTTCGCCAACCGCGCGTTCCTGGAGATGACCGGCTATGCCGCCGATGAGGTCATCGGCAACAACTGCCGTTTCCTGCAGGGGCCCGAGACCGATCCGGCCAGCATCAGCGATGTGCGCGCATCGATCGAAAGCCGCAGCGAATTTGCCACCGAGGTGCTGAACTACCGCAAGGACGGCTCCTCGTTCTGGAATGCGCTTTTCATCTCGCCGGTGTTCGACGACAAGGGCAACCTGGTCTATTTCTTCGGCTCGCAATTGGATGTGAGCCGGCGACGCGATGCCGAAGATGCGCTGCGCCAGGCGCAGAAGATGGAAGCGCTGGGCCAGCTGACCGGCGGCATCGCGCACGATTTCAACAATCTGCTGCAGGTGATGTCTGGACATCTGGAAGTGATCCAGATGATGGCCAGCGCCGGCGCGGGGAATGCCGAGCGGATTGCCTTCAGTGCCGAACACGCGGCGGCCGCCGCTGCCAAGGCGGCCACCTTGACCCAGCAATTGCTGGCGTTTTCGCGCAAGCAGAAACTGCGCGGGCGGGTCGTGAACCTCAACGGGCTGGTGGCCGGCATGACCAACATGGCCGAGCGCGCGCTGGGGGGCGGCGTCACCCTGCGCCAGACGCTGGAAG
The DNA here is from genome assembly GCF_013112235.1 of Xanthomonas euvesicatoria. Lineage (NCBI taxonomy): Bacteria > Pseudomonadati > Pseudomonadota > Gammaproteobacteria > Lysobacterales > Lysobacteraceae > Xanthomonas > Xanthomonas euvesicatoria. Next base: position 4,025,926 of record NZ_JABFFS010000001.1, on the reverse strand, counting down.
AAGGGCTGTGGAACTGCCAGATCGACACCACCCAGGCAGAGGTGGCGCTGTTGAATGTGTTGATCAATGCGCGCGACGCGATGGCGCAGGCAGAACGCAAGGAAGTCACGGTGCAGACCCAGAACGTGGAGATCTCAGGCCACGACCTGGCGATGTATCACCAGCTGTCCCCGGGCCGCTACGTCAGCATCGCCGTGACCGACACCGGCTCGGGCATGCCGCCGGAGGTGGTCAGCCGGGTGATGGAACCGTTCTTCACCACCAAGGAGGAAGGGCAGGGCACCGGCCTTGGCCTGTCGATGGTGTACGGCTTCGTCAAGCAGTCTGGCGGCACCGTGCGCATCTATAGCGAGGTGGGCGAAGGCACCACGGTGCGGCTGTATTTCCCCGCCTCCAGCGAATTCGAAAACGATTTGCAGGCCGCCAAGAGCCGCGCCATCGACAAGGGGGGCAACGAAACCATCCTGGTGGTGGAAGACAAGCAGGACGTGGCGGTGGTGGCGCGGATGTTTCTGGAAAACGCCGGTTACCGCGTCCTGTCTGCATCCAGCGGACGCGAGGCGGTGGAGATCCTGGAGAAGACCCTGCAGGTGGATGCGCTGTTCACCGACCTGATCATGCCCGGCGGTATGAACGGGGTGATGCTCGCCCGTGAGGCGCGCCGCATGTTGCCGAAGATCAAGATATTGCTCACCACCGGCTACGCCGATGCGAGCATCCAGCGCACCGATGTGGGCGGCGCCGAATTCGATGTGGTCGACAAACCCTACACGCAGAAGGAACTGCTCAAGCGCATCCGCATGTTGCTGGATGGGCCGACCGGGGTTGGTTGAGGCCGGCAGACCGCCAGTGCGATGCCGCTGCGGCATCGCACTGCAGCCGCGATTGCAGTTTCAAGATTGCGTCAGTTCGCCAGCGCGGCGCCCGCAGCCGCAGGCGTGGGGAGCAGCCTGGCAGCCGTGAGGCCCGCGGAGCTGGGCGCCTGTCGCCTCCGCCAGATCACCCGCGTTCTGCACGGGGCGTTGGCCAGATCACCAGGCTTGTCTTGCGGCGAGAACATCCAGGCCACATCGGTGAATAGCACGTCGGTGAGTGGCTGGCCGTTCCGGCACGCGCTGCACCACAGGCAGGTTCCCGCGATCACTCCCGAAAACGCACTGGTCCCGTAAAGGCAGTCACTACTGCTGCCGATCCCACCTCCGCGCGCTCAGTCACCCACCGGCGCCACATAACCTTCGGGTTTGTCGGCATTGCGCTCGAACAGGAACTTCTGCAGTTCGGCTTCGAGAAAGGCGCGGTGTTTTGGGTCGCGCGGCGACAGCCGGTTTTCGTTGATCAGCATGGTCTGATGCGCCAGCCACGCTTGCCAGGCGGTCTTGCCGATCTGCGCGAAAATGCGCTGGCCGAGCTCGCCCGGATACGGCACGAAATCCAGGCCTTCGGCGTCGCTTTGCTGGTAGTGGCAGAACACGGTGCGGGACATGCGGATTCCTTTGGGACACGCGTTTACAGCGCGTCGAGCAACTTGCGGATCGGCGCCGGCAGGCCCAGCGATGCAAGATCGGCAGGCGCTACCCAGCGTAGATCGTCATTGTCGCCCACCGCCGGACGTAGCGCGACCTTGCGCAGGCGCAAGGGCTGCAAATGCAGCCGGTAGTGGCTGAAGGTGTGCACGATCGGCGGCATCTCGTCGGCGCGCTCGTAGTTGCCGTCGATATGCGCTGCGAACCAGGCGCGCATGCCGCTGTGGGTATCGGCCTGCGGCAGCGTCCACAGCGCGGCCCAGATGCCGGTTGGCGGGCGTCGCTGCAGCAGGATGTGGCCCTCGGCATTCTGCAGCAGCAGCGCAGTGGCCTCGCGTTCGGGCAGCTGCTTGCCGGGCTTGGGAGTGGGCAATGCCTCGACCAGGCCATCGCGGCGTGCGATGCAATCGGTCTGCAGCGGGCACAGCACGCAGGCGGGCTTGGCGCGCGTGCACAGCGTGGCGCCGAAATCCATCTGCGCCTGGGTGTAGTCGGCCAGGCGGCCAGCCGGGACATGCGCAACATGGCTGGTGGCCAGTTGCCATAACTGTTTTTCGATCGCCGGCAGGCCGGGATACCCGGCAATGCCGTGGAAGCGGGCGAGCACGCGTTTGACGTTGCCGTCCATGATCGCGAAGCGATCATTCCAGGCCTGGCTCAGGATCGCGCCTGCCGTGCTGCGGCCGATGCCCGGCAGCGCAAGCAGTGCATCGAAGTCGCGCGGCAATTGCCCACCGTGCAGCGCGACGCATTGCTTGGCGGCGGCATGCAGATTGCGCGCGCGGGCGTAGTAGCCCAGTCCGGCCCACTGCGCCATCACGGTGTCGTTGTCGGCCGCCGCCAGATCGGCCAGCGCGGGGAAGCGCGCCATGAACTTGTGGAAATACGGAATGACCACCGCCACCTGGGTCTGCTGCAGCATGATTTCCGACAGCCACACCCGGTAGGGCGTGCGTGGGTGCTGCCAGGGCAGATCATGGCGGCCATGGCCGTCGAACCAGTGCAACAGGCGGTCGACAAAGGCATCGGCGGAGGGAGTGGCGTGGTCGGCTGGCATGAGCTTTGCGGGCGATGGACGCGAGGCGAGAGTGGCGGGACGGGGGAGTGGATCTGCTGCGCGTGTCGTCCCTTCGCTACAGCGCAAACGTCATTCCGCCCAGGCACCGTTCGCAGAAAGATCCTTCATCGCCAGCCCGATGCGGTGGTGTCGGCGCATGGGAGCAGGCCGCTGACGCATCCGCGCGACCTTGCCTTCAGCGTCCTGCGCGCAAGGGCTGGGCAACCTCCAGGACGCATCTTGCCTGCAACCAATCGCATGGCACCCGCCGCACCGTGCAACCTGCCTGTAGCGCCTGAGCGCACAGCGGTTGCAGGTGCGGGCAGGCATCTTCCGATCAGCCGCCCAAAGCGTCGGGCAACAGCGCGTCGACGAAGGCGACCGGGTCGAAGACGCGCAGATCTTCCGGACGCTCGCCGATACCGGCAAAGCGGATCGGAATATTGAACTCGCGCGCCAGCGCGAACACCACGCCGCCCTTGGCGGTGCCGTCGAGCTTGGTCAAGACCAGGCCGGTGACGCCCACGGCAGCGTGGAACTGGCGCAGCTGCGAGATGGCGTTCTGGCCGGTGGTGCCGTCGATGACCATCAGGACTTCGTGCGGCGCGGCGGCATCGATCTTGCCGAGCACGCGGCGGATCTTGCCGAGCTCGTTCATCAGCCCGGTCTGGGTGTGCAGGCGGCCGGCGGTGTCGGCGATCAACACATCGGTGCCGCGCGCCTTGGCGGCCTGCAGCGCGTCGAACGCCACCGACGCGGCATCGGCGTTTTGCCCCTGCGCGATCACGGCCACCCCATTGCGATCGCCCCAGGCCTGCAATTGCGCCACCGCCGCAGCACGGAAGGTGTCGCCGGCGGCCAGCATCAGGCTGTTGCCTTCGTCCTTGAAGCGCTTGGCCAGCTTGCCGATGGTGGTGGTCTTGCCGACGCCGTTGACACCGACGGTGAGCACCACGAACGGTTTGAGCGAGCGGTCGATCACCAGCGGCTTGGAGACCGGCTGCAGCAGCGCGATGAGATCGGCACGCAAGGCCTTGAACAGAGCCTGGGCGTCGACGAATTCGCGCGATTTCATCCGCTTGCGCAGGCCGTCGATCAACGCAGTGGTGGCGCCGATGCCGACGTCGGCGGTGATCAGTGCGGTTTCGATTTCATCCAGCAGGTCGTCATCGAGCTTGGGATTGCGCGAGAACAGGCCGCCGAAGCTGCGTGCGAAGGTGCTGTTGCGCAGCCGCTCGCGCCAGCCGGGTTTTCCCGCCGGCGCGGCGGGGAGGGCGTCGCGCTGGCCGACGATGCTGTCGTCCTGCGTACTCGCCAGCGGTGCACTGACGATGGCCGGTGCGGTGACCGTCGGCGCGGTACTGGTCGGGGGCGCGCTGGCGGGAGCTGAAGCAGCCGGTGCAGGCGTCGAGACCGGCCCAGCGGCCACCGGCGGTGCGACCACGGCAGGGGCGACGGGTTGCGAAGGTGTGGCCGGCTGGGCAGGCACGACGGGAGGCGGCGTTGGAACGGTCTGCGGCTGCGCCACGACCGGCGGCACCACCACGACCGGCGCGCCGGGCGCGCTGGCGGGCATTGGGTCTGGTAGCGCCTGCAATGCGGTCGGCGCGGGCGCCGCAGGAGTTGCAGGCGCGCTGGGGACGGCGGCAATACTCTGCGCCTGGCCAGTGCGTGCAGCGATTTCCTGCGCCAGCTGGTCGGCTGGCGCGGCGGTGGTCTGCGGCGGTGCTGGCGCCGCAGGCTCGCTGCCTGCCGGAGCAGGAGTGACAGGCGCAATAGCCGGCGTTGCGGCCGTCTGTCTGCCTGGCTCGGCCGTGGGCAGCGCGTCGACCGGCGATGCCGGGGTGGCGGCAGACGGCGCGGTGGGGAATGCGGCTGCCAGTTCTTCCAGGCTGTAGCGCGAGGTACGCGAGCTGTCGGGCGTGGTTGGCTTGTTACGGCGAAAAAAGCTGGCCATTGGCAACGCAGTAGGGGAAACCCGAAATTCTATCATCCGGGCCTGCTGACACCTTGACGCTGCCTTTAGCGCGGCGCCGCGTCCGGGCGCATCGCATGCAGCGCAGTCCCGCAGGTCTGGCGACTGCCCCGGCTGCGCCAGCGCATGGCAAATCCTGCCGAATTCGGCATTTGTGCCAGCGATGTGTCAACGCGAAGTTGTGTCCTTATAACTGACCCTTGAGCGCGCGGTAATCGCGCGGTGTCATGCCGACGGTGGCCTTGAACTGACGCGCGAACGCGCTCTGGTCGGCGAACCCGCAGCGTTGCCCGATGCTGGCGATGCTGTCGTCGCCGTACAGCAGCCGCATCGCCGATTCGATGCGCAACTTGGTCAGCAATTGCTGCGGGGTGACCTGGAACACGCGGCGGAAGTGGCGTTCCAGCTGCGCCACCGACAACCCGGCCAGGTCGGCCAGGCTTTGCACGCGCAGGTTGTCGCCGAAGTTGGCCTGCATGTGTTCCATCACCTGGCTCAAGCGTTCGTACGCGGAATGTCGGCTGTCGGGCTGGCCCAGATCGCGCGAGATGCCGACCACGCCGATCACCTCATTGGCCTCGCACAGCGGGCGTTTGAAGGTCAGGCACCAGCCCGGCAGGCGGTTGGGGTACAGATGCACTTCGAGCTGGTTGTCGATGAGCTCGCCGCACAGCACGCGGCGGTCCTGCATCATGTAGCTGCCGCCCAGCGGCAACGGGAACACTTCCAGCGGCGAGCGGCCGATGATCTCGCTGCGCAGCTTGCGTCCCAACCGGCGCACCAGGGTCAGGTTGCAATGGGTGTAGCGGCCCTCGCTGTCCTTGATGAAGAACACCACATCCGGCAGTGCATCGAACAGCGTCTGCATTTCCAGGGCGGGCAGGTTGAGGTCCATCAGGGTCATGGTAGCGGTCACGATTAGACGGTTGCACGACGGTGCAGCCCAGCAATGATCCTAGCGCAAACGCGCGGTTGTGATTCGGGTTGATGATTGTGCGGATTTCCGCATTTTCACTTGGCATTGAACGCTAGTCGCCCGCAGGTCGGCAGTGGGAGCATGGGGTATGCATACCATCGACGTCATCGACTCCCACACGGCTGGCGAGCCTACCCGCGTGGTCCTTTCCGGTTTTCCAGATCTGGGCGATGGCGACCTGGCGCAGTGCCGCGAACGCTTTCGCAGCGAGTTCGACCACTGGCGCAGCGCCATCGCCTGCGAGCCGCGTGGGTCGGACACCATGGTGGGCGCCTTGTTGCTGCCCCCGCGCGACCCAGGCGCCTGCACCGGGGTGATCTTCTTCAACAACGTGGGCTACCTGGGCATGTGCGGGCACGGCACCATCGGGGTGGTCCGCACGCTGGCCGAGCTGGGGCGCATCGGCCCGGGCCAGCACCGGATCGAGACGCCGGTCGGCACGGTGGGCGTGGAGCTGGCCGACGACGGCACGGTGTGGGTGGACAATGTCGAGAGCTATCGCGTTGCCAGCGGGGTGGAGGTGGAGGTGCCGGGGCATGGCCGGGTGCGCGGCGACGTGGCCTGGGGCGGCAACTGGTTCTTCATCACCGAGCAGGCGCCGTGCGCGCTGGACCTGGCGCACCAGCGCGAGCTGACCGCCTACACCGAGGCGGTTCGGCTGGCCCTGGAAGCGGCCGGGATCACTGGCGAGGCCGGTGGCGAGATCGACCATATCGAAGTCAACGGCGCTGCGCCCGACGGTAGCGGCGTGGCGCGCAATTTCGTGCTGTGCCCGGGCTTGGCCTACGACCGCTCGCCATGCGGCACCGGCACCAGCGCCAAGCTGGCCTGCCTGGCGGCGGACGGCAAGTTGGCCGAAGGCGAGCGCTGGGTGCAGCAAGGCATTCTGGGCAGCGCCTTCGAAGGCAATTATCGGTTGAGCGGGCGTGGCATCGCACCGCGCATCAGTGGGCGGGCGTACATCACCGCGCGCGCGCAACTGGTGATCGACCCGGCGGACCCGTTCGCCTGGGGCATCGTGGCCTGATGGAACCCCAGCGGCCCGCACCGGTGCTTGCGTCGGTCACGCCGTCTGGCGCAGCACTGTCTGCTGCGATGGCAGGAACTGCTGCTGCAACGCCTGCGTCGGCAGCGGCGCCTGGATTGGGTGCGGTTGCCGAATCCGGGTCCGCCGCGTCTGCCGCGTACACGCGACGTAGTTACGACCTGATCGTGATCGGCGCCGGCATTGTGGGCGCCGCTTGCGCGGAAGCGGCGGCGGGCGAGGGCCTTCGCGTGGCGATCGTCGAGCCGGGACCGATCGGCGGCGGCGCCACCGCCGCGGCGATGGGGCATTTGGTGGCGATGGACGACGACCCGGCCGAGCTGGCGTTGTCGGCGTATTCGCTGCGGCTATGGGAACGCTTCGCCACGCTCAGCGACGCCGAATTCAGCCGCTGCGGCACGCTGTGGGTGGCCCGCGATGCGCGCGAACTGGCGGCGGTGCCAGCCAAGATCGCGCGCCTGGCCACGGCCGGCCTGCATGCCGAAGCGATCGATGCCGCGCAGCTGTATGCGCTGGAGCCACAGCTGGTGCCCGGGCTGGCTGGCGGCATGCGCGTGCCCGATGAAGCCGTGGTGTATCCGCCGCGGGTCGCGCGGCATTTGGTGGGCGTGGCCTGCACGTCCGGTGCACGCTTGTTTGCCGGCCGCCGCGTGGTGCAGCTGCAGGCGCATGCGGTGCGTCTGGACGATGGGCAGACGCTCGCCGGGCCGGTGCTGGTGGCCAGCGGTGTGGCCTTGCCGCAGTTGCTGCCCGAGCTGGCACTGCGCCCGCGCAAGGGCCATTTGGTGATCACCGACCGGCACCCGGGGCTGATCCGGCATCAGCTGCTGGAACTGGGCTATGCGGATTCGGCGCACGGGGCCGACGACACCAGCGTGGCCTTCAATGTGCAGCCGCGGCCCACCGGGCAGATTCTGATCGGCTCCTCGCGCCAGTTCGGCGAACACGACCGCGCCTTGTCGATGCCGGTGCTGCAGCAGATGCTGCAGCGCGCCTTTGCGTACCTGCCGGTCCTGCGCGAGCTGCAGGCGATCCGCGTGTGGACCGGCCTGCGTCCGGCCACGCCGGACGGGCGCCCGTATCTGGGGGTGGTGCCCGGCCGACGCGATGTGTGGGTGGCCGCCGGTCACGAGGGGTTGGGGGTCACCACGGCGCTGGGGAGCGCACGGCTGATCGTGGACAGCCTGCTCGGGCGCACCCCGGCCATCGACCCGGCGCCCTACGCACCGGCGCGTGCCGTGCAAGGAGCGCCCGCATGAGCGCGACGGTGCGTCTGCAGGTGGACGGGCGCATGGTCGAGGTACCGGCCGGTGCCAGCGTGGCGGCGGCCGTGGCGCAGGCGACGTTGCAGTTTCGCCAATCGAGCAGTGGGCAAGCGCGCGCGCCCCTGTGCGGCATGGGCGTGTGTTTCGAATGCCGCGTGCGCATCGATGGCGTGGGACAGCAACGCGCCTGCCTGGTGGACGCATGCGATGGCATGCAGGTGCGCACCGATGGCTGAGCGCGTGCTGCATTTCGATGTGTTGGTGATCGGCGCCGGCCCGGCCGGGCTGGCGGCGGCGCAGGCGGCGGCCAGCCAAGGCGTGCGCGTGGGCGTGGTCGACATGCAGCCACGTACCGGCGGTCAGGTGTGGCGCAGCGATGTGCAACACGGCGCGCCGGCCGATGCGCGCGCATTGCGGCAGCAGGTGGCGGGCAATGCATCGATCACCGTGCTGACGCGCACGCAGATTGTGCTGGCGCAGCCGGGCTGGCTGCTGGCCGATGGCCCCGACGGCACGCTGCAACTGCATTACGCCGCCCTGGTGCTGGCCACCGGTGCGCGCGAATTGCTGTTGCCATTTCCAGGCTGGACCTTGCCCGGCGTCACCGGTGCCGGCGCCGCGCAGGCGCTGGCCAAGCAGGGCTGGCCGCTGGCGGGCAAGCGCGTGCTGGTGGCCGGCAGTGGCCCGTTGTTGCTGGCCAGTGCGGACACGTTGCAACGGCATGGCGCGCAGGTGCTCGGCATTCACGAACAGACCTCGCCGGCCGCCTTGCGCCAGTTCGCACTGCAGTTGTGGCGCTGGCCGGGCAAGGCCGCGCAGGCGGTGGCCTTGCGCCTGCAGCTGCGTGCAGTGGCATATCGCGCCGGCAGCATCGTGGTTGCCGCGCATGGCGACACACAGCTGCGCGAAGTGGAGCTCGCCGGGCCCGGCGGCCGCACGCGTCTGGCCTGCGATCAACTGGCGGTGGGCTATGGCCTGGTGCCCAACACCGAGCTTGCGCAATTGCTGGGTTGTCAGCTGCATGCCTGCGGCGCGCACCAGCAGGTGCAGGTGGATGCGCTGTTGCGTACCAGCGTTAACCAGATCTTTGCCGCCGGCGAAGTCTGCGGCATCGGCGGGCGCGATTGCGCATTGATCGAAGGAGCGATGGCCGGACACATGGCGGCCGATGCACCGGAGGCGGCGCTGCGTCTGCAGCCCCGGCGTGACGCCGCGCGTGCGTTTGCCGATCTGCTGCACCAGCATTTCGCGCTTGACCCGCGCATCCGCACGCTGGCGCAGGCGGACACCTTGATCTGCCGCTGCGAAGACGTACCGCTGGCCGCCCTGGACAGCTTCGACGATGCGCGCGACGCCAAGCTCGCCTCGCGCTGCGGCATGGGCGCCTGCCAGGGCCGTATCTGCGGCGCTGCGCTGGCCGAACTGGGGCGCTGCCCGCCCGATCTTTCCACTGACGCCGGCCGCCGGCCGCCGTTGTTCCCGGTCCGCCTCGTGGCGCTGGCCGACTCGTTCACTTCCGACTCGCAAGGGAAACATCCATGAGCAATGCTGCGTTCTGGCACGGCGTGCTGCCGGCCATCACCACCCCGTTCACCGCCAACGGCGACATCGACCACGACTTCCTCGGCAAGCACGCAAATCAACTGGTGGATGCCGGTTGCACCGCGATCGTGCCGCTGGGCTCGTTGGGGGAGGCCGCGACCTTGAGCGTGGAAGACAAGCTGGCGATCCTGCGCACACTAGTCACCGCCCTGAACGGCCGCGTGCCGGTGGTGCCGGGCATCGCCAGCCTGGCCACCGGCGAAGCGGTCGCGCTGGCCAAGGCGGCCAAGGACATCGGCTGCGGCGGCTTGATGGTGCTGCCGCCGTACGTGTATTCCACCGACTGGCGCGAGATGGGCGCGCATGTGCGCGCGGTGATCGGTGCAACCGATCTGCCGGTGATCCTGTACAACAACCCAGTGGCCTACAAGACCGATTTCGGCCCGGCGCAGATCGCCGAGCTGGCCGCCGAATTCCCGAACCTGCAGGCCGTGAAGGAATCCTCCGGCGACGTGCGCCGCTTCGCTGCGCTGCAGGAATTGCTGGGCGATCGCCTGGCGCTGCTGGTGGGCATGGACGATGCCATCGTCGAAGGCCTGAGCATGGGCGCCAAGGGCTGGATCGCCGGCCTGGTCAATGCGTATCCGAAGGAATCGGTGCGCCTGTTCGAACTCGCCCGCGATGGCGGTTACCCGGCGGCCAGGGAGCTTTACCACTGGTTCCTGCCGCTGCTGCGCCTGGATACGGTGCCCACCTTCGTGCAGCTGATCAAACTGGTGCAGGCCAAGGTCGGCATGGGCAGCGAGCAGGTGCGTGCGCCGCGCCTGGTGGTGGCCGGCGCCGAGCGCGATGCCGCCTTGAAGGTGATCGACCATGCCATCGCCACCGCGCCTACATTGTCTTGATGGCGCACTGATGCTGCCCTGGTCCGTCGTGCCTGCGGGTGAGCGCCAGGTGCCAGTTGTGCCGATTCGTAGCACGCGCCCTGCCTGCGCGCGCCGCGATGCGTTGGCCGATGCGGATGTGGCATCCAGTGCTGCATCCTCATCGTCTTTTTGGTCTGCCGCCAGCGCACCGAGCGCAGGTCCTGCCTCCCTGTCACCGAAGGTGCCGCAATGAACGAGACGAACCACTCCATTCCCGCGGCCGCAGCCGAGATCCTGCTGGCAGGGCAATGGCAAGCCAGCCGCGCCGCCACCGGCAGTTTCCGCGCTGCCGACCCGGCCACCGGCGAGCCGATCGGGCCGTACTTTCCGGTCAGTGGTGCGGACGATGTGGAAGCGGCCGTGGTTGCGGCGCAGTCAGTGGCGGCGGCGTTGGCGGCCGCACCGGTCGAGCGGATCGCGGCCTTTCTGGAAGGCTATGCCGACGCGCTGGATGCCGATGCCGAGACCCTGGTCGCGCTGGCGCATGCCGAGACGGCGTTACCGGCGCCCACACGCTTGCGCGGTAACGAACTGCCGCGCACCAGCGGCCAACTGCGGCAGGCCGCACAGGCCGCGCGCAGCTACAGCTGGACCCAGCCCATCATCGACAGCGCGGCAGACCTGCGTTCGCACCTGGCGCCACTGGGCAAACCGGTGCTGGTGTTCGGCCCGAACAACTTTCCGTTCGCGTTCAATGCAATTGCCGGCAGCGATTTCGCCTCGGCGATTGCCGCGCGCAACCCGGTCATTGCCAAGGCGCATCCGTTGCATCCGGCCACCAGCCAGCGCATGGCGCAGCTCGCGCATCAGGCCTTGGTTGGGGCCGGTCTGCCTGCGGCGGCGGTGCAACTGCTGTATCACTTCGACACTGCCGTCGGCCTGCGCTTGGCGGGCGATGCGCGGCTGGGCGCGATCGGTTTCACTGGCAGCCGTGCCGGTGGGCTGGCACTGAAGGTGGCCGCAGACGCGGCGGGCGTGCCGTTTTATGCCGAGCTTTCCAGCGTCAACCCGGTCTTCCTGTTGCCGGGCGCGCTGGCCGAACGCGGCGACGCGCTTGCGCAGGAATTCTTCGCCTCCTGCACGCTGGGTAGCGGGCAGTTCTGCACCAACCCCGGTGTGGTGGTGGTGCCGCATGGCGCGGCTGGCGAGGCGTTCGTTGCGGCCACCAAGGCGCATTTCGAAGCGGCCATGCCGATGGTGCTGTTCTCCGCCGCCGGTGTAGAAGGCGTGCAACGCGGTGTGGCGAGCCTGCGTGCCGCCGGCGCCAGCATGCTGGCCGGCGGACACACCGGCGAGGATGGCTACCGTTATGCGCCGACCTTGTTGAGCGTGGATGCGCAAGCCTTTCTGGCCAACCCGCACGCCCTGCAGGCCGAAGCCTTCGGCCCGGTGAGCCTGCTGGTGCGCGCAGCCGATGTGGCGCAGATGGCACAGGTGGCTGCCGCGTTCGAAGGCAACCTGACCGGCACGTTGTACCGCGCGGCCGACGGCAGCGACGATGCGGCGTGGCAGACCATTGCCCCGGTATTGCGCGCGCGGGTGGGGCGGTTGATCAACAGCAAGATGCCGACCGGCGTGGCCGTGAGCGCGGCGCAGAACCACGGCGGCCCGTTCCCGAGCACCGGGCATCCGGGCTTCACGGCGGTGGGCATGCCCGGCGCCATCCGCCGTTTTGCCGCCTTGCACAGCTACGACGCGGTGCCCGATGCACTGCTGCCTGCCGAACTGCGCCAGCGCAATCCGGGCGGCGTGGCACGTCTGGTCGATGGGCAATGGAGCACGGCCGATCTTGGAGCCGGCGCATGAGCAGCCAGATCGGCGGGCTGTCGCTTGCGCAAGCGCGTGCGCAACTGACGCCGTGGACACAATGCGCCGCGCCGATCGCCACGGACGAATACGAGCGCCGCATCGAGCGTGCGCGCACCCTCATGCGCGCGCATGGCGTGGATGCGCTGTTGATCGGTGCCGGCACGTCGCTGCGCTATTTCACCGGCGTGCCGTGGGGGGCGAGCGAGCGTCTGGTGGCCCTGCTGCTGACGCTGGATGGCGAGCCGGTGCTGATCTGCCCGATGTTCGAGGAAGGCTCGCTGGATGCGGTGCTGAAGATCCCGGTGACCAAATACCTGTGGGAAGAGCACGACGACCCGTACGCACTGGTGGTACAGGCCATGGACGAGCGCCATGCGCATGCCCTGGCGCTGGACCCGGGCATTGCGTTCGCCGTGCATACCGGTCTGCGTGCGCATCTGGGCAAGGCCATTCGTGATGCCGGCGCGATCATCGATGGCTGCCGCATGTGCAAGTCGCCGGCCGAGCTGGCATTGATGCAGCAGGCTTGCGATATGACCTTGCTGGTGCAGCGGCTGGCGGCCGGTATCGCACACGAGGGCATCGGGACCGATGAACTGGTGCGCTTCATCGACCAGGCGCATCGCGCGCTGGGCGCCGACAACGGATCGACCTTCTGTATCGTGCAGTACGGCCACGCCACTGCGTTTCCGCACGGCATCCCGGGTGTGCAGCACCTGCGCGAAGGCGAACTGGTGTTGATCGACACCGGCTGCACCGTGCAGGGCTACCACTCCGACATCACCCGCACCTGGATCTATGGCGCGGCCAACGACGCGCAGCAGCGCATCTGGGACCTGGAGCAGGCCGCGCAGGCGGCGGCATTCGCAGCGATCCGCCCGGGCGTGGCATGCGAGGCGGTGGATCAGGCCGCGCGCAAGGTGCTGGAGGCAGCCGGGCTCGGCCCCGACTATCGATTGCCCGGGTTGCCGCATCGCACCGGTCACGGCTGCGGCCTGGCGATTCATGAGGCGCCTTACCTGGTGCGCGGCAATGCGCTGCCGTTGCAGCCGGGCATGTGTGCCAGCAACGAGCCGATGATCGTGGTGCCGGAACAGTTCGGCGTGCGCCTGGAAGACCATTTCCACGTGACCGACGATGGCGCGCAGTGGTTCACGCCGCCGTCGGTGGCGATCGATCAACCGTTTGCGTGAGCCGTTACAGGTTCACGCACGCGTAGGAGCGCACCCGGGCGCGACGGGCAGTCCCGATGAAGCCGTCGCGCTCAGGCGCGCTCCTGCAGCCGCCATTGCATCTTGGAGTGAATGCATGAAACACCTGCGTCCCGTTGCCATCGGTCTACTCGCCGCGGCCTTGGTCACCGCCTGCAAGCCGGCGCCGCCCGCAGCGGAGCGGGCGGCTACACCTGCCTCCGCCTCGACCGGCGAGCAGGCTGCCAAGGCCTTCGATGCGCTGCTGGACAAGCAGTGGCAGTACCAACTGCAGCACAACCCCGAGTTCGCCAGCATCATCGGCGACAAGCGCTACAACGACCGCTGGAGCGATTACTCGCTGGAGGCCGTGCAGGCAGAGCGCAGCGCAACGGCCGACCTGCTCAAGCAGTTCGAAGCGGTGGATGCCAAGACGCTGGACGAGCAACGCCAGCTCAGCCTGCAGATGATGCTGGGCCAGTTGCGCGACAAGCTGGAAGGGATCGACCTGAAGACCTATGCAATGCCGCTGGAACCGATCGGCGGCATACAGTTGGCGTTGGCCGGCTACGGCGATGCCTTCCCGTTCGAAAATGCCAAGGATTACCAGGACTACATCAAGCGGCTGCAGGCGATTCCGACGGTGATCGACCAGGTGATCGCGGTGTCGCGGCAGGGGGCGAAGGAGGGCCTCACCCAGCCGCGTTATCTGCTGGAGCGCCTACCCGAGCAGATCGACAAGATTGCGGCCTTGACCGGGGAGCAGAGCCCGTTCGCCTCGCCATTGAAAAAGCTCGACGCCGCCGTACCGGCCGATCAACGCGATGTGCTGCGCCAACAGCTGCTCGCCGCGATCGACCAACAGGTGCGCCCGGCTTACGCAAAGCTGGCCGCGTTCGTCCGCGACGAATATGCCGCGCAGGGGCGCGCGCAGGAAGGTGTCTGGTCGCTGCCCGATGGCGAGCGCCGCTATCGTTACGCCATCCACACCCAGACCACCACCGACATGGCGCCGGAGGAAATCCACCAGATTGGTCTGAAGGAGGTGGCGCGCATCGAAGGCGAGATGACGCAGATCGCCAAGGCGCAGGGTTTTGCGGATCTGGCCAGCTTCCGCAAGGCCGTGGAGACCGACAAGCGACACTTCGCCACCTCGGGCGACCAGATCCTGCAGCAATACCGCCAGTACATCGCAGCGATGGAACCGCAGCTGCCGAAGTTGTTCGGCCATCTGCCCAAGACCCCGCTGGAAGTGCAGGCGATGCCGGCGTTCCGGCGTACCGCACCGGGCGCCGAATACTGGCAGAGCAATCCGGAAGGCACCAAGCCGGCGATCGTGAAGGTCAACACCAGCGACTTCGCCAGCCGCACGTTGATCAATATCGAAACCACCGCCTACCACGAAGGCGTGCCCGGGCATCACCTGCAGATCTCGCTTGCGCAGACATTGCCGTTGCCGCCGTTCCGCCAGCAGGCCGGCTACAACGCCTATATCGAAGGTTGGGCGCTGTATGCCGAGCGCCTGGGCAAGGAGATCGGTTTCTTCAAGGACCCGTACAACGACTATGGGCGCCTGTCCGGCGAATTGCTGCGCGCCAACCGGTTGGTGCTCGACACCGGCGTGCACTACAAGCACTGGAACCGCCAGCAAATGGTGGATTTCTTCCACGCACATCCGTCCGATGACGAGCCCAGCATCCAGTCCGAAACCGATCGCTACATCGTGTGGCCGGGCCAGGCGCTGGGGTACAAGCTCGGCCAGCTGCAGATCCTGGCGCTGCGTGCGGAAGCCGAGAAGGAACTCGGTGAGCGCTTCGATGTGCGCGCCTTCCACGATGCGGTGCTGGGCGGCGGCGCGATGCCGCTGGCACTGTTGCAGCAACGGGTGCGGCAGTGGATTGCGCAGGCCAAGGCGGCGCCGGAGGCACACCCATGAGCACCACCAGCGCGTTACGCGCGAGCACATTGACCCTGTTGATTGCAGCCTGCCTGGGCGGGCTGGCCCTGCCTGTGCACGCGGCCGAGGCTGCGGCTGCGGCCACGCAGAACACCGCAGCGGCACGCTTCAAGGCCTTGTACACACGCGAGTGGCGCTGGCGCCAGGCGCAGGCGTCGGGCGCGGTGGATGAAGACAACCAGGCCACGCAGGAGCAACAGGCCGACCATCTGCCCAAGGTCGATGTCGCCACGCAGAACCAGCGCACGGCGTATTGGCAACAGGTGTTGAAGGAACTGGATGCCATCCCGCAGGCACAGTTGTCGGCCGAAGACCAGGTGAGCTACCAGGTGTATCGGCAGCAATTGCAGGTACTGCTGGACCAGCAGCATTTTCGCGCCTGGGAAATGCCGTTCAACAGCGATTCGGCGTTCTGGAGCGATCTGGGCTTCAGCGCCGAGGCCACGCTGCGTACGCGCGAGGATTACCAGCGTTATCTGAAGATGCTGGCCGACATCCCGCGCTATTTCGCCGAGCACACCGACAATATGCGCGCCGGGCTGGCGCGCGGTTTCACCCAGCCGCGGGTCACGATGACCGGGCGCGACCAGTCCATCGCCGATGTGGCGCAGGCCAAAGGCGAGGCCAACCCGTTCTACGCGCCGTTCAAGCAGATGCCGGCGACGCTGCCGGCCGATGTGCAGGCGCAGCTGCGCCAGCAGGCAGTCAAGGCCATCGATACACAGGTGGTTCCGGCATACGCCAAGCTGCTGGATTTCATCCGCAATGACTACCAGCCGCGCGCACGCACCACGCTGGCCGGCGAAGCGTTGCCGGACGGCCAGGCGTATTACCGTGCGCAGATTCGCGAGTTCACTACGCTGGATTTGAGCCCTGACCAGATCCATCAGATCGGCTTGCAGGAGGTGGCCAAGCTGCGCACGCAGATGGACCAGACCATCGCGGCCAGCGGCTTCAAGCCGCCGGCCGGGCAGGCGGTATTCCCGGCGTTTCTGCACTTCCTGCGGACCGACCCGCAGTTCTACGCCAAGACGCCGGAAGAGTTGCTCAAGCAGGCGGCCTGGATCGCCAAGCGCGTGGACGCCAAGGTGGGCGATTACATCGGCCGGCTGCCGCGCCGTCGCTTCGCCATCGAGCCGGTGCCGCCGGAGCTGGCGCCGTTCTACACCGGCGGTCGCGGTGGGCCGGGCATCTATCTGGTCAATACCTACAACCTGCCGTCGCGGCCGCTGTACAACCTGACCGCGCTGACCTTGCACGAATCCTCGCCCGGTCACGCATTGCAGATGCCGCTCGCGGCAGAGGCGCAAGGCTTGCCGGAGTTCCGTCGCTACGGCTTCATCTCCGCCTACGGTGAAGGTTGGGCGCTGTATTCGGAGTATCTGGGCCAGGAAATGGGCATGTACGACACGCCCTATGACCGCTTCGGTTACCTGACCTACCAGATGTGGCGCGCCTGCCGTCTGGTGATCGATACCGGCATCCACAACAAGGGCTGGACGCGCGAGCAGGCGCAGGCCTACCTGCGCGACAACACTGCGCTCAGCGAGCACGAAGTCACCACCGAGGTGGACCGCTACATCGCCTGGCCGGGGCAGGCGCTGTCGTATTACCTGGGCGAGCTGAAAATACTGGAGCTACGCCGCAAGGCAGAAGCCGCGCTGGGCGAAAAGTTCGACCTGCGCAACTTCCACGATGCGGTGCTGCAGACCGGTTCGGTGCCATTACCGGTGCTGGAAGCGCGCATCGACCGCTTCATCGCCGATGGCGGCGTGTCGCCTTACCCGCCGGATGACCCGGCAGAGGCATCGGCAGAGGCATCGGCAGAGGCGAAGGCCTCTGCCAGCGACTGACACGTGCGCGCACGTGATGCTCTAAGTGCAGTAACCGCGCTTTCCACACTTCGGGGCGACGTATGACCACACACGCTGCGACCACGCAAGGCAAGTTCCACAAGCGCCTCAGCCTCACCGACCTGACCTTTATCGGGCTGGGTTCGATCTTCGGTTCCGGGTGGTTGTTTTCGGCCAGCCACGTCTCATCGATCGCGGGGCCGGCCGGCATCGTGTCGTGGATACTCGGCGGTATCGCGGTGCTGCTGCTCGGGCTGGTGTATTGCGAACTCGGCGCGGCATTGCCGCGCGCCGGCGGAGTGGTGCGCTACCCGGAGTATTCGCATGGCGCCTTGCTCGGTTCGCTGACCGGCTTCATCACCTTGATCGCATTCTCCAGCCTGATCGCGATCGAAGTGGAGGCGGCGCGGCAATACGCAGCGGCGTGGTTCCCGTGGTTGAGCCAGCCGCACAGCACCCATCCCAGCGTGGCGGGTTGGCTGGTGCAGTTGGCCTTGCTGGTGCTGTTCTTCGTACTCAACTATTTCAGCGTCAAGACCTTCGCGCTGGCCAACAACATCGTCAGCATCTTCAAGTTTCTGGTGCCGATCCTGGTGATCGTGCTGCTGATGCAGCACTTCGATGCCGGCAATCTGAGCGTGCATGGGTTCGCGCCCTCTGGCATGGCGGGTGTGGAAGCGGCGATCTCGGCCGGGGGCATCATCTTCGCGTATCTGGGGTTGACGCCGATCGTGTCGGTGGCCAGTGAGGTGCGCGACCCGCAGCGCAATATTCCGATTGCGCTGATCCTGTCGGTGGCGCTGTCCACGGTGATTTACGTGCTGCTGCAGCTGGCGTTCCTGGGCAGCATCCCGGCCGCGCAGCTCGCGCAAGGCTGGGCGGGCATCGACAAGGCCTTCTCGCTGCCGTATCACGACATCGCCCTGGCCTTGGGCATGGCGTGGCTGGCTGCGCTGGTGATCTGCGATGCGATGGTCTCGCCCAGCGGCACCGGCAACATCTACATGAATGCCACGCCGCGCGTGGTGTACGGCTGGGCGCGCAGTGGCGGGTTCTTGCCGGTGCTGACGCGGGTGGACCCGGCGTCGGGTATCCCGCGTCCGGCACTGTGGTTGAGCCTGGGGTTGTCGATCTTCTGGACGCTGCCGTTTCCCTCGTGGGAAACGCTGATCGGGGTGGTGTCGGCCGCCTTGGTGCTGAGCTATGCGGTGGCGCCGATCACGGTGGCGGCCCTGCGCCGCAGCGCGCCGGACTTGCCACGCCCATTTTTCGTGCGTGGCCTGCCGGTGATGGGGCCGCTGTCGTTCATGGTTGCGGCGTTGATCGTGTACTGGTCCACCTGGCCGACCTTGTCGTGGTTGCTCGGCTTGCAGGTGCTGGCGTTCGTGCTTTACGTGCTATTTCGCCTGCCTTCGCGCCAGGGCCGCGCGCGCCTGGTGCGGCAGGTACGCGCGTCGCTGTGGCTGATCGTGTTCTTCGTGCTGGTGATGCTGGTGTCGTGGGCGGGCACGTTCGGTGGACATGGCTGGATTGCGCATCCCTTCGATACGTTGAGCGTGGCGGTCATCGCGTTCTGCATCTATCACTGGGGCGCACGCAGCGGCTTGCGCAGCGACGAGCTTGCGCTGGAGGAGGACGATGGTGAGTGATGCGCGCCGCCGCGCATTTGGTTTGCGTCGATGGTCTGCGCTGGCCGGGTACATGATGGTGTTGTCGGGTGCTGTGCAGGCTGCGCCCAGCGTTGCCGATTACCAACGTTCGCTGGGTTTGCGCGAGCAGTGGATCACGCTGACGGAGAATGTCGCCTGGCCGGCGCAATGGCAGGACAATGGCAGGTTCTATTACCGCAAGACGGTGCCGGGCGGCTTTGCGTTTGTCAGTGCCGATGTGGCCACCGTGCAGAAGCAGCCGGCCTTCGATCAGGCACGCGTGGCGCAGGGCCTGAGTGCGGCAACCGGCAAGCCCTATGCGGCGCTGCGTCTGCCGTTCGAGCAGTTTTCGTTTTCAACCGAGGGCGAACGCAGCGATGGCGCCATTGTCTTCGCACTGGACGATGCGGCCTGGCGTTGCACGCTGACCACCTACCACTGCGCGCCCGATGCTCGGCTGCAGGCCACTTCACGCCCACGCGGTTTCGGCGTGGTGCGCGACCCGCTGGTGCCGGCCGACACCGCGCCGCGTCGCTCGCCGGATGCCAGGTGGGAGGTGTTGGCCGATGGTTGGAACCTGGTGTTGCGCCGTGTCGCCGACGGGCAGGTCACCCGGCTCAGCAGTGACGGCCGTGCCGATGACTATTTCGATCTGGAAAGTGTTGCCTGGTCGCCGGATTCGCGGCAGCTGGCGGTGTATCGCGTGCGTCCGGGGCTGGCTCGCCGTGTCACCCGCGTCGAAGCCGCGCCTGCCGGCGCTGGGCAACCGGTGGTGCACACCCAGTTGTATCCCAAGCCGGGCGATGCGGTGGATGTGGAACGGCCGGTGCTGTTCTCCCTGGACGGAACACGTCGCGACGTGGACACGGCGTTGTTCGACAACCCGTATTCGTTGTCGCCGCTGCAGTGGCGCAGCGACGGGCGCAGTGTCGCGTTCGACTATGTGCAACGCGGCTTCCAGCGCATGCGCGTGATTGCGGTGGATGCACGCAGCGCGCGCGCGCGCGTGGCAGTCGGCGAAGACGCCCGCACCTTCGTGTATGCCGACCGCAGCTTTCGCCACGACGTAGACGGGCGTGGCGATGAGGTGCTGTGGATCTCCGAGCGCGATGGCTGGCGGCACCTGTATCTGTTCGATGGACGCAGCGGCAAGGTGAAGCGCCAGCTCACCCGCGGGCCGTGGGTGGTGCGCGAAGTGCTGCGCGTGGACGATGCGCAACGCCGCATCTGGTTCACGGCCAGCGGGATGGAGGCGGGCAAGGACCCGTACGACCGGCAGCTCTACAGCGTTGATTTCGACGGCCGCCGGTTGACCCGCCTGACCCACGCCGATGCCGACCACGACGTGGCCATTGCCGATGATGGCCTGCATTACGTCGATGTCTATTCGCGTCCGGACCTGCCGCCGGTGATGGAGTTGCACGCCATCGATGGCCAGCTGCTGCACACCGTGGAGTGTGGCACGATCGACAAGCTGCAGGCCGCCGGCTGGCGCGCGCCGGAGACCTTCGTGGCCAAGGGGCGCGATGGCACCACCGATATCTGGGGCATGGTGGTGCGTCCGCGCGACTACGATCCGCGCAAGACCTATCCGGTGATCGAAAACATCTATGCGGGGCCGCACGATTCCTTCGTGCCCAAGACGTTCTGGCCGTTCGGTTATCACTCCGGCGGCGACAAGCAGATCGGCATGCAGGCGCAGGCCGATCTGGGTTTCATCGTGGTGATGATCGACGGCATGGGGACCGCCAACCGCTCCAAGGCGTTTCATGATGTCGCGTGGAAAAACCTGGGCGATTCAGGGTTTGCCGACCGCATTGCCTGGCATCGTGCGCTGGCGGCCAAGGACCCGTCTTACGACATCAGCCGCGTCGGCATCTACGGTGCATCGGCCGGCGGGCAGAGCACGCTGGGAGCGCTCGAGCGTCACCCGGAGTTCTACAAGGTGGGCGTTGCGTTCGCCGGGTGCTACGACAACCGCATGGACAAGATCAGCTGGAACGAGCAGTGGATGGGCTGGCCGGTGGATGCCAGCTACGCCGCAGCCTCGGGCGTGGTCAATGCGAGCAAGCTGCAGGGCGACCTGCTGCTGATCGTGGGCGAGCAGGACAGCAATGTGGATCCGGCGTCCACCGCACAAGTCGTCGATGCCCTGATCAAGGCCGGCAAGGAATTCGACCTGCTCACCGTACCGGGTGGCGAGCATTCGGTTGGGCGCTCCAGCGGGCCGATCGATTACGTGCAACGTCGCCAGTACGACTTCTTCGTGCGCCACCTGCGCAACGAGCCTACGCCGCACTGGAATTCCCTGCCATCGGAGGCGCAATGATGCGTTTGTTTGCTCGATTCAAGCCGCAGCGGCGCAGCCGGGTGGCGGGTCTGCTGTGGTCGCTGGCATTGCTGGCTGGCAACGCACCGTTGCTTGCGGCCGCCGAAGAACTGCCGCGCCTCGTCACCAAGGATGGCCGCCACGCGCTGTTTGTCGATGGTGCGCCGTATACCATCCTGGCCGCGCAGTTGCATAACTCCAGCGCATGGCCGGCGGTATTACCCAAGGCATTGGACGATGTGGTTGCCCTGCACGCCAATACGGTGGAAGCGCCTGTGTACTGGGAGCAGTTCGAGCCGGCACAGGGCCGCTTCGACACGACCAATGTGGACGCGCTGATTGCCGGCGCCCGCAAGCGGGGCCTGCGTGTCGCGCTCCTGTGGTTCGGTAGCTGGAAGAATGGCCAGATGCATTACGTGCCGGAATGGATCAAGCGCGACGAGGCGACGTACCCGCGCATGCGCGATGCCAATGGCGAGCCGGTGGATGTGTTGTCGCCCCATGTGGCCGCCAACATGCAGGCCGATGCGCGGGCGTTCACCGCGTTGATGCAGCATCTGCGCAAGGTGGATGGCGACCGCCACACGGTGATTCTGGTGCAGGTGGAAAACGAGCCCGGCGCGATCGGCACCGTGCGCGATCACGGCCCGGCAGGCGAGGCAGCGTTTGCGCAACCGGTACCAGCCGCGATTGCGCGCGCACTCGGCAAACCGCAGGGCAGCTGGCAGCAACTGTTCGGCGCCGAAGCTGCCGAAGCGTTCAACGCATATGCAACCGCTGCTTACATCGAACAGGTGGCCGCCGCGGGCAAGCGTGTCTATCCGCTGCCGTTCTACGTCAACACCTGGCTGCGCTACAAGGGCAAGCGCTATCCGGGCATGGACTATCCGTCCGGCGGCGCGACGGTGAACGTATTCGCGTTGTGGCGCGCGGCCACGCCGTCGATCGATTTCATTGGTACCGACATCTACACCAGCGACTACACCGAATACACCAAGGTCGTCGGCCAATACGCGCGGCCCGATAATCCGGCCTGGGTCTCGGAAACCGGCTTCGAAGCTGCCACTGCGCCGTATCTGTTCCATGTGCTGGGGCAGGGCGGGGTCGGCTTTTCGGTGTTCGGCATGGATGGCAACCCCGACAGCCAGGCCAACCGCGCAGCGGTTGCAGCCCATGCGGCCAACTTCACGCTGCTGGCGCCGATGCAGCGGATCCTGGCGCAGGCCGCCTTCGACGGCCGCCTGCAGGCGGTGGCCGAGCAGCCCGGCGCGCCACAGCGCACGCTGCGCTTCGGCGAGTGGGAGGCCAAGGTGTCGTTCGGTGCGCCCATGTGGGGCGATGCGCCGCCCATTCTGCCCGGCAACGACGACCACGCCGGCCGGCTGCTGGTGGCCCAACTGGGGCCGGAGGAATTCCTGGTGACCGGTATGGCTGCGCGCATTGAATTTTTTCGCGACGCGGCCGATACCCGTCATGGACAACTGTTGCGGGTGGAGCAGGGACGGTATGTCGACGGGCGCTGGCAGATGGAAAGGCAGCTCAACGGCGACCAGACCGACTACGGCCTCAACTTCGGGCGTGTGGATGCAAACGGCAATGTGCCTGTGGTATTGCGGGTGCGGGTAGGGACTTACTGAGCCTTGCTGACCGTGTCGCTGCTGCCTTCGGCCTGTTGTCTGCAATGGGTTGAGCCTTGTTCGAATCCTCACCGCCATGCCGGAGCCACCATGAGCATCAGCAGCATCGCAAGTTCCGGAATGCAGGTCGCCGCGCTGCGCCAGCAGGTGGCGGCCAGCAATGTGGCCCGTCAGCCAGTGGACGCCAGCCCACGTCAGTCTGTCGCGGCCACGACCCAGGCCAATGGCGGCGTGGCGGCCAGTGTGGTGAATGCCAACGCCGATCCATCTGCGCCAGCCGGCGATCTGGTCGAAGGTCTATCGGCACGCAACGATTTCCAGGCGAATGCCAATGTGTTGCGGCGCTCCGACGAGATGCTGGGGAGCTTGCTGGATGTGGTGACCTAAGCAGTTCGAAGTGGATGAAAGCTGCCACCGACCCGTTGCCCCAGGGGCACGGGTCCCCGTCTGATGGCCCGCCCAGTGCCACGTGGTGCGGCCCGGCCGTCATGCCGTCGTCGTTTCGCGTCGGGACGCGCTGCACATACCTTGCTTGTAACGCCACCGCCGTTCGCGTTTCCAATGCAGCGCCTTCATGCCACTGCGCAGTGGAGTGGTGCCCTTGCGGCCGGTGCATCGGCATTCAACGCCAACCCGCATATGGCCCCGGCCGTTCACACGATGTGCGCGCCGGTCAATCGGGTCGCAACACCTCCGTCAGGCGTGCACCGTCGGGCACGCCCAAGCCGGTATTGGCGTCCCAGCCGGTGGATGCACGGAAGCCGGCGTTATCGCCGGCAACGATGTCGCGGAATGCGTCCGGTCGACCGTACAGGCGCGGCAACACGAAATGGGGTTGCATGCGGTTTGCGCCGTAGATGCGTGCCAGCAAGGCCGCCCATAACGGCGCGGCGGCGCTGGTGCCGCCCATCACGGCAGGCTGCCCGTTGATCGACAGGTAGTAACCGGTCTGCGCGTCGGCATTGGCCGCCACATCGGGAACGCCGCGCATGCCCAGCTGGCGCGACTGGTGCCGTGCATCAGTGATGCGCAGATCCTTCTGCCAGGCAGGGCGTGCAAAGAACCTGCTTTCTCCGCCGCCGCCGTTCGCCCAGGCTTGTTCGTTGGCGCTGTCGGCCGTGACCTGGAGCCGAGTGCCGCCGCAGGCGAGCACGAACGGGCTGGATGCGGGAAAGCAGACATTCAATCCTGGCTGCCCGTCGCTGGCGCCATCGTCGCCAGCGGCAATGCATACGGTGATGCCCATCAGTGCAGCGGCCTGAAACGCACAGTTGTAGGCCTGGCGCGATTGCGGCGTCCATTGCGATTCGGTGAAACCCCAGCTGATGGCAATGACGCCGGGAGAATGCTCTGCATCGTGGATGGCGGCGTTGATCGCTTCCAGAAAGCTGTTGTCGGTGTTGGGCGCGAAATACACCACCAGTTTGGCGCCCGGCGCGATTGCCCCGGCAATCTGGATATCCATCTGCGCTTCGACATCGGCATCTGCATTGCCGCGACTGACGTTGTTGGTGGCCCCGGGCAACAGCACATCGACCAGTGTCGGCATGGGGACGCGCAGCTGCGCGAAATAGGCGGCCATCTGCGCGCGTGCATAGCCGCCGCCCAGCACGATGATGCCGATGCATTGACCCTGCCCGTCGTGCTCGGGAAAGCCGTAGAGCTGCGCCAGCTGCGGCGGGGTGTATTGCATGATCGGACCATCTTCACTGCCGGCCGGTGCAGTGGCCTGTAGCGCAGGCGGCGAGGATGCAGTCGCCTCGGGCGCGCTGGGCAGCGTCTGAGCCTGCGGGCGTGCGTCCAGCCCGAGCACGGCGGTGACGATGCCGCCCAGGGTCTGTGGAATCGATACCGGGCCGGTGCGTCCGCGATAGCGCATCGCACCATCGACATAGTCGCGCAAGCTGACCTGGAATGCGGCCTCGCATTGCTGCACGGTGCCCTCCAGGATCACGTTGCCGCTGTCTGCGTGCGCGTGCTCCATCGTCAAACCATAGCGGGCGGCAAAGTCGGCAACGGCCTGCAGATCTGTCGCACTGGCGGCGAAGCGTTCGCTGAACTCCGCGCGCGTGAGCGCAATCGGTAGCGTATTGGGCTGCAGGTGCAGCAGCGCATCGGCAGCGGCATTCAGTGCCGGCATCCGCACCGCGAGCAGGACGCGCAGGCGTTCGTCCTGCGGCGGTTGTCCGGCCTCGATGGTGGAGGGGGCGATACGGCGCTCACTGCCAGCCAGGATCGTGTGCATGCAGGGGAGAACTCCATCGAAGTGGTGAGCCAAAGTGGGTTGGTGCAGATCCAAATGTAGCCGTCGCGTGCTGCGCGACCACCGCGGCACGCGCGGCTGCCAGTAGCACGGCAGTGTGCATTCAATGCCATGCGCGAGCTGTCTGTGCAGCGGGGTACCGCGTGCGATGGACTGCAATACGAAGCACGGACGCATCGATTGGTGGGCCACCGGCCAATGGCACGCAACGGCAAGCGGTTGCAGCAAGATCAGCATTGCCTGCCTGCGCCTCAGATCCTGCGACAGCGTGCCGCGTGGCCGCGTGGCCGCGTGGCTTGCGGCGCTGTCGGCCTGGCGCATCCAGGCGCCGGCGCGGACGACGGCGGGCGTCACTGCCTGGGCGTGATGTGCGGATTTCCGCACGGGTGTCCGACCGCTGTCACAAGACGTCGTGCATGAACGCGCGCACGATGGGCCACGATCATTCGAGGGAGCAACGATGGACCGTAGAACCTTTCTGCGTCAGGGCATGGCGGCCACCGCGGCGGTCGGTGCAGGTGCCGCGCTGGCAACGCCGGCCACGGCGCCGGCTGCGAGCACGCCGCCGGCGCCGGCACTGCCCCGTCTGGAGCCGCTGCCTTCGGCCGCGCATGTCGGTAGCACGTTGTGCAGCTTCACCCACCTGCAGCAGCATTGGACCGTCTACGAGCATCTGGACGATGCACAAGGCCAGCTCACGTTGTGGAGCGACAGCGGCATGCTGCGGCTGGACAAGCGCACCGAGCCGGCGTATCCGGCCGCGGGCACGCCGTATTTCGGGCTGCCGTTGGCGCAGGTGGCCATGGCCGAAGCCGACCTGCTGGCCGACCGCCTGCTGCGCGATGGCGACCCGGACGAGGCACAGGTGCGCGAGGTGGCACCGCCGCCCGCCTCCTTGCTCGATCCCAAGGACAATGGCGGGCGCTGGCCGTGGACCACCTTCGTCGGTACACGCGAAAGCCTGGACACCATGCCCATCCTGCCCAACGGCCGCAGCCGCACCTCGCGGCCGGAACACGCGTTTGCCGAACTGGGCGAAGAGGCGCTGATCAAACGCCGCGAAGAAGGCATGCTTGGCGGCTGGATGCCGGCCGTGCGCAAGGTGATGCGCCGCGAGGGCGAGCCCGACAGCTGGTACGACGTGCTGGTGTTTGCCGACGTGCGGGCACGCGATCGCTTCGTGGTGCAAACCTGGCACCGTACGATGAAGGTGAAAGCCGGCGCCATCGTCGCGGTGCACTACACGCATAGCTACCCGGAATTTGCGCCCTCGCGCAGCGCCGCCACCGCCGAACAGTTCTACGCGGCACTGATCGATTTTGCTGCGTATTGGCAGCAGGCGCTGGACGGCACCGTGCAGGCGCAATTTCCCGATGCCAGCTGGAACGACATGGCGCAGTTCGCGTTTGCGCGCGAGCTGGTGGTGCGCCCCGGCGGCGATTACCCCAAGTATGGCGCGGTGGAACGCGACTACTACGGCAACGAATACGACGGCTTCCAGGACACGTTGACCAGCTCGCTGTATGCCAATCTTGAGTGGGGACGTTTTGCACAAGCCGCGGCGGTACTCGATAACTACTTCGATGAGTTCGTGCAGGACGATGGCCTGCCGAACATGCGCGGGCCGGAAGTCGGGCAGTTCGGGCTCACCTTGTCGTTGCTGGCGCGGTATCTGCGTTACACCGGCGATGCGCCACGTCTGCGCCGTCTGCTGCCCAAGATCGCCGCCACCGCGCAGGTGTTGTGCGCCTTGCACGACCAGGCGCTGGCATTGCCGCGCACGGCGCATGGGCATGGGTTGCTGCACGGCTGGAACGAATCCGATGCCTGCCTGTTTCCCGATCCATCGCGATGGTGGAAACCGTATTACGCCAACAGCGCGTTGACCATCCGCGGCTGGGAAGACATCGCACAGGTGTGGAGCGCACTCGATGGCGATGCTGGCCAGGCCGCGCAATGGCAACGCCGCGCCAAGCAACTGCGTACGCGGCTGGAAGCCAGCCTGCGTGCCAACGTGCGTCGCGACCTCTCCCCGCCGTACGTGGGCCCGTTACCCGGGACCACATTGACCTTCCGCCAATCGTTGCTGCAGGAAAAGCCCAGCGAACAGCAATGGCCGCACCGTGCGTATGCCGAACTGCTGCAGGCCGATGTGTTGCCGGACGATCTGGCCCACCTGGTGATCGATTGCCTGCGTGGCCACGGCGGCACCAGCATTGGCGTGGTGGCCAACATCGCACCGCCGGAGCCGGGCAGCCGCGATCTGCTCGGTTTCATTTCCTACGGCTATGCGCAACAGCTGTTGCGGCTGGATCGCATCGAAGAATATCTGTTGTTCGTCTACGCGCATCGCTATCAGGTGCACACGCGCGGCAGTTGGACGGCCGGGGAAGTCAGCGGCATCACCGGCGGCATGCCGTTGTTCTGCATACCGGCGCAGATGACCATCCCCTTGCTGCTGCGCTGGATGCTGGTCAGCGACGATGGCGCCGGCGAGCAGTTGTTTCTCGCGCGTGCGCTGCCGCGCGCGTGGCTGGGCAGCGGTGCGCCGGTGGGCATCACCGCAGCGCCAACGCGCTGGGGCACGGTCACCTTGACGCTGCGCACCGAGACTGCGGCGCGTTGCATCAGTGCCGATGTGCAGTTGCCGGAACGCGCACCTGCACGTACCTGGCTCATCTTGCGCACGCCCGCAGGCACACGCCTGCAGCGCGTGCTGGTCGATGGCAGACCGGCGCAAGTACAGGGCCCGCATGCAGATCGGGTGGCCTTGCCTGGCGCTGCTGCACTGGTGAAGGTGCAGGCGTGGTACGCCTGACAACGGCGATGCGATGATCAGGCGTTGCCGTTGTTGCCGTTGTTGCAGTGTTGCTGGACAGAGCGCACCGCAGTGCCGCTTCGCTGTTCGCATGCAGGTGCTGTGGTCGATCACAGAGACCAGGGCACATCGCATGATCGTGCCGAGATGTCGCTGTTTGGGCAATGCAGGCATGCCCGAAAGCAGGCGCAAGCACGCGATTTTCCGCATGCGTCCCGCCTAAATTCGTCAAGACGGCGCAGTGGCGTTGTCGCAAGATTTTTTTAACGTAACGCGTGTGCCAAGCATGCGCTCTCAGGGGAGAGCGGTGTCGTTGCAGTTGCCGTCCTTGCATGCGGAGAGACCTGCCGTTGAGATGGCAGGCCGGTGCAGTCTCTGTCGTGATCGTTCCCTCCATCTGTGCGCCGCGGCGGTGCGGCTTGGCCGTGCGCGGTCATGCAGGAAGGTGGGCCGTACCCTGTGTCAGTACAAGGATTTCCGATGTCGTCCAGCCGCCCTGCTGTTGTTCCCAAACGGCGCGTCTTGCAGACCACCCGGCTCGTCAACGCGCTGCTGTTTGCACTGGCGGTCGCCGCCGTGCCGGCTGCCGCGCAACAGCGTGGCGATGGTGCAGACGAAGCCACCCAGACGCTGGATCAGATCAACGTCACCGGCACCCATCTGCGCCGCGTCGACGCCGAAACCGCCAGCCCGGTCGTGGTGATCGACCGGCAGCGTATCGAAGACAGCGGGCAGAACACGCTGGGGCAGCTGCTGCAGCGCTTGCCGATGATGGCCGGCTTCCAGACCGGGCCTGCGCTCAACTCCAACTTCAGTCACGGCCGCGCGCTGGTGTCGCTCCGCAATCTCGGGCCCGAGCGTACGTTGGTGCTGGTCAACGGCCATCGCATGGCAGGGCCTGCCAGCAGCGTGGCGTCGGCACCCGGCGTGGACGTCAACGCAATCCCCGCCGCGATGGTGGAGCGCGTGGAAGTGCTCACCGATGGAGCGTCGTCGGTGTACGGCTCCGATGCGATCGGCGGCGTGGTCAATGTCATCCTCAAGGACACGTACGACGGATTCGCCGCCACCGCGGACTACGCGCAGAGTACGCATGGCGATGCCAATCGGCGCACGCTCGGGCTGGAATGGGGCAAGACCTGGGACCGCGGTGGGCTGATCGTGGGGCTCAGCCAAAACTCGAT
Organism: Xanthomonas euvesicatoria; assembly: GCF_013112235.1. Classification (NCBI taxonomy): domain Bacteria; kingdom Pseudomonadati; phylum Pseudomonadota; class Gammaproteobacteria; order Lysobacterales; family Lysobacteraceae; genus Xanthomonas; species Xanthomonas euvesicatoria. Next base: position 3,996,928 of record NZ_JABFFS010000001.1, on the reverse strand, counting down.
GAACCCGGTGTTCAATCGCGACCGCAGTTATGCGGCCAAGGCGGTGGAATATCTCGATGGGCAGGTCAGCGAGGTTCGCGGTGCCAACACCCGTGCCTTCCTGACCGACGGGCGCGTGCTGACGCCGGTGGACGGCGTCGCGCCGGGTCCGGTCGGCGAAGAGGCTTTTCGCCCCTACAATCGCGCCACCGACAGCTACAACGTCTACGACGCGCAGTACCTGATCACCCCGATCAAGCGCACCAATGCCTCGCTGCACGGCAGTTTCGACTTCACCCCCAGCGTGCAGGGCTACATGGACGTGTTCTGGACGCGCAGCAAGACGGTCTCGCGCTTGGATGCCTACGGGCTGGAAATGCCGGATGCGGTAGACAACTACTACAACCCGTTCGGCGATCAACTGGACGCCTACTATCTGCGCTCGCCGCAGGCCAACACGCGCGTCTACACCTCCACCATGTTCCAGACCAATGTCGTGGCCGGCGTGCGCGGGCGCGTGGATGGCACCAGCTGGCAGTGGGATGCGGCGGCCGGCTATGCGCGCTACAAGGACACCTTGGTGCGCACCGGCTTCTCGATCACCTCGGCGTTGAATAACGCGGTAGGCACTTCGTTCCTGGACAGCGACGGGGTCGTGAAATGCGGCGCGCCGGACGCCGTGATCGTCGGCTGCACGCCGATCAATATTTTCAACCCCAACGACCCGGCTACCATCGCCGCATTGCGTGGCACGCAGCGGCCGGTGGATCTGATCGACGAAAGCCAGATGCGCTTTGTCGATATCAGCGCCAATGGCGATCTGTTCAAGCTGCCGGCCGGAAGGGTGCAGGCGGCCGTCGGCCTGGTGTATCGCACCAACAAGTTCGCGCAGGGGACGACCAGCGACGTGGCCGCTGCCGATGCCGATGGCAATTGCGACTACAACGATGGCTGCATCCTCAAGCAGGGGCGCGAGGAGTCGGTCAGGGAAGCCTATGCGGAATTGCTGGTGCCGCTGTTGAAGGACGTGCCGTTCGCAAACGTGTTGAACCTGAACCTGGGCTCGCGCTATTCCAACTACGACGCCTGGGGCAACACCACCAACAGCAAGGTTGCGATCGAATGGCGGCCGATTGCGAATCTCTTGGTGCGTGCCACCGGCTCGCAGGTGTTCAGGGCGCCGGCGCTGGGCGATTTGTATGGCTCGCCCTACAACAGCGTGATCGACAACACCGGCGATTTCCAGGACCCGTGCACAGGCTTTACCGGCGCACCCAATCCGGCCTGCGCGAACGTGCCCAACGATGGCAGCTTCACCAACACCGCGCAGTTCAACGTGGTGACCTCCGGTGCCAATAACGTGGGCTTCAAGCTCAAGCCCGAGCGTGGCCGCTCCTACAATGTCGGGTTGGTCTATGACCCGGATCAGGTGCGCGGGCTATCGCTCAACGTCGACAGCTGGCGGGTCGTGCTGGACGACATGCTGACCGGTGTCGGCTACCAGCAGGTCGTCAGCGATTGCTTCGACGGCAGCGAAGCGGCCTTCTGTCCGCTGATTCAGCGCGATGCCACCGGACAGCTGACGCGGGTGTCGGTGCCGTTCGCGTACAACAGCGGCAAGGTCGATATTCGCGGCTACGACGCCGGCATTCATTACACGCTGGCCGACACCGCCTGGGGCACGTTTGCGACGGGGCTGGATGCAACGTTCTTCTCCAGCTATCGCTTTGCGGGCGATCCGCATAATTACGTCGGCGAAAATTCCAGCTGGGGCAACATGCCGCGCTGGCGCGCCGTGGCCAATCTGGCCTGGGACAATGGCCCGTGGCATGCGAGCTGGAACGCCCGTTACCTGGGCCGCACGGTCAACGGTAGCCAGTACGAAAATTTCTGCGTCGACACCAATGCCGATGGTAGCTGCGCCTATTTCCCAATCGGCTCGGTGGTGTATCACGACGCCTCGCTGAGCCGGAAGATCGCATCGCTGCATAGCACGCTGGCGGTGGGCATCGACAACCTGGGCGACCGCAAGCCGCCACGGTTCTACAGCTACTCCAATGCGGCCAATACCGAAGCGAGCACCTACGACACGCTCGGGCGCTATGTCTGGAGCCGGCTGCGAGTGGAGTTCTAGCACGTCTAGAAAGGCAGCCGGCAGGGGTTAGGCAGAGTAGGCGGTGCATCTGCAACGCAGCGGACGCGCGGGACATGCCGCATCGAGCGACGCTGCGTGGACCTGGCGGAGAGCTTTAGTTGACCTGCACGGCCTGCGTCAGCCGGCAGGCTCGCGGCCGGCGGTTCGCGTCATTTGCAACAGTCGGTGCGTGTGGTGGCGAAGCACGCACAGTGAGGTTCGCTTTGCATCGCTGCACTTCGTGTTGACGCGGGTGTCGCCAGCGCAAACAACTATGGTGAGACGGCTGCATCACATCGGTTTGCGATGCAGGGGGAGTACCGCAGCTGTCTATTGTCCGATGCGCGCCAGCCGCCGCATCGATCGCGCTGTCTTGCACGTTAATGGGATGGATGTCATGAGGGAGTTACGCTGGAAGTCATTTCTGGCGCGGCACCGGCGCTGGTTGCGCGTGACGCGGCGCACCGGCGTGGCTGGGCTGTTGTGGGCATGCATCATGCTGGGCTGGTCACTTGCAGTCGCACAGGAAGCGCCGATCGCCCAGCCCAACGCAATGATCGGCGAGCCGCTCTTCCGCGGCCTGGACCACCCGATGCCTCCCACCGCGGTGCCGTTTGCGCCCGGCGGACAACTGGCACGCATCTACGCGGCCGATGTCGCGCACGGGGCAGGGCAGGCGCCCGGCAACGATTTCTGGATCGACCGCCTGCTGGCCCGCGAGGGAACTGGCGGTGGTTTCGACGATCACAACGACTGGTTGTTTACCCGTGGCCGCGCCGCATACCTGAGCTATCACGCGCCAGATGCGCCGGGATTCGTCGGGCAGGTGGCGTATTGGCACTCCACCGATTACGACGCGCTGTTCCACATCCATGCCACGCTGGGCAAGCGTCATGTGCAATGGAAGGAGCGTGCGCAGCAGCGGCGGCAGACGCCGAGTTATTTCACGACGGTGTTCGAAGACGCCGGCGCCGGCGTGCGCATGCGGCTGGTCAAATACATCACCGAGCAGAACGTGGCGGTGGCCAGCGTGGTGCTGTCCAGCCTGGACGGTGCGGCGCATACGGTATCGCTGCAAGCAGTCTCGCCGATCGCCCCGCACGCAGACGGCAATGAGCTGACCGGTGCATTTGACGCGTACAACCACATCACGACGGTCTTCCCCCGCCTGTCCGGCGATGGCTTCCATGTCGAGGGGCAGCGTCTGGTGCGCGACATCGACATCCCCGCGAGCGGCGAAACCGCGCCAGTCAAGGTGCAGCTCGGCATGCTCACCCGCGAGTTGCCCGAAGCCCGCGCCGAGTACACGCGCATTGCCGCGCAAACGCCGCAGCAGGCCTACCAGCAGCACGTGGCCAGCTATAACCGCTGGTGGGTGGACAACCTGCCATACCTGGACACGCCCAACGAGAACATCAGCAAGAGCCTGTTCTATCGCTGGTGGGTACTGCGCTTCAACTTCCTCGATGCCAATGTGCCCGGCAACGATTACCAGTTCCCGGTCGCCATCGAGAGTGTGCTTGGCTACGACAACGCCATCGTGCTGACCGCCGGCATGTTCCTGGACGATCTGAAATACCTGCGCAATCCGCTGTATGCCTATGGCACCTGGCTCAGTGCGGGCGAAACCGCCGGCGGTGGCAAGTACACCGACAACCCTGGTTCGCCGGAGAACTGGTCCAATTCCTACGCGCAATACATCACGGCCGCAGCATGGCGGTCGATGCAGATTCACGGCGGGCCGGCGACGCTGGCGGGCAAGCTGGCACGCTATGGCAGCGGTGACGTGGACGGCGTGCTGGCGGCCTACGATCTCAACCACAATGGGCTGATCGAATACGACTGGGCGGCAATGACCGGCAACGATGCCGATGCGGTGTCGTTCGATTGGGCCGACCAGCACGGCCAGATCCGCATGGACCGCACCGAGAGCGCCTACGTGTACGCCAATGCGCAGGCAGCGGCGCAGGCGGCGACGCTCGCGGGCGATACGGCGACCGCACAGCGCATGCAGGCCACCGCGCGCCGCATTCGCAAGGCGGTGCTGGAGGTGTTGTGGCAGGATCGCAGCGATGCCCCCGACTCGGTCGGCCTGTACGGCGATCTGCTCAAGCATCGCCAGGCCGACGGGCCGCGGCTGGCGGTCGATTGGAAGGAAACCAACAACTACTATCCCTTCAGCGTGGGCCTGATGCCCAAGCAGGGCGATGCCGACTACGATCCCAAGTACGTGCGCGCGTTGCGGCTGTTTGCCGACGCGGCGCAATACCCGCTGTTTCCGTTCTACACCGCCAACCAGGTGGACATGCAGGCGCGCGGCAGCGGCGCCGATGTGGGCAGCAATAATTTTTCCACCATCAATGCCACCGTGGCGTTTCGTTTGTTCGGCTCGGCCTTGCGCGATTACCCCAGCCCGTATCTGAACGCGCAGAGCTATCGCAAATTGCTCTACTGGAACGCCTGGGCGCCCTTTATCAACGGCGACAACCGCTATCCGGACCAGAACGAATTCTGGGCCAAGGGCACTGCCGGCCGCGGCGGCAAGATCGGCTATCGCTCCTGGATCCACCATACCCAGCTGGGCGCGACCAACTTCAGCATGATCGAGGATGCAATGGGTTTTCGCCCGCGCAGCGACGACAAGATCGAGCTGTATCCGATCGATATCGGCTGGGACCATTTCGCCGCCGACAATCTGCGCTATCGCGACCGCAACCTGAGCATCGTCTGGGATCGCGATGGCAGCCACTACGGTGGCCGTTTGCCGAAGGGCTACAGCGTCTATCTCGATGGTCGCCTGGCGTTCTGCGTGGATCGGCTGGCACACGTGATCTACGACCCGGCCAGCGGGCAGGTCAGTGCCGCGCCGGATGCGGTCAATCGCAATGGCGCAGCGCAAGTGCTCCAAGCCCATCCCGCGGCACTGGCGTCGATGACGCAGGTACCGTTCGCTGCGGGCACGCGGGTGGCGCAGATCCTGGCCAAGGCCGGTGTGGATGTGACGCTGCCGCCAGCGCATAGCCGCAACCTGGCGCAGGGGGCGCGTGTCAGCGCCAGTTTTGCCGCCGCCGGGTTGCCGGCAACGGCGGCGGTGGATGGCAGTACCGCCAGTACGCCGTTCTGGGGCACCGCGGGCTCGCCGTCGGCCAGCGACTGGATCGCGCTGGACCTGGGCGGCACGCGCACGCTGGATCAGGTGGTGCTGTACTTCTATCGCAGTTCCTCGCCGGGCGGGGATCAGAATGGCTTTCCGTCCGGGACGCGGCCTGGCTACGCGGCACCGTGGATCTACGCCGTGCAATACCGCGATGGCAGCGGTGTGTGGAAGAACGTTCCCGGGCAGGTACGCGATGCCACGATGGCGGAGGGCAATCGCAACCGGGTGCGCTTCCCGGCAATCCATGCGGCAGCGCTGCGCGTGGTGGTGACGCATGCCGGTACGGCGCGCACCGGCATCAAGGAAATCCAGCTGTTCGACAGCGGTTTGCCGGCACCTGCGTCCGTGGGCAACACGCCGCCGCTGGTACAGGCATGGCAGCTGGACACGCCGGGCGCCGATGTCGCGGTGGTGGTGCAAGGGCGCGTTGGCGATGACGGCTTGCCCAATGGCACGCTGCAGGTGCGCTGGCGCGTGCAGCAGGCGCCGGAAGGCGGCGATGCCGTGTTTGCCGATGCCGCTGCGCTGCAGACATCCGTGCGTTTCACCCGTGCCGGGCACTACATCTTGCGTCTGGCTGCGAACGACGGGGCGCTGATGGGGCATGCCGATGTACAGGTCAGCGCACCGGCCTCGCGCCCGCTGCAGAGCCTTCCATTGCAGGCCATGGCCGGTGTCAGTGCGCAACTCACCGGCATGCAGTACCGCGTGCAGGCCTTGAACGATGGGTTCATCCCGCAGGCAGGTAGCTTCCCCAGTGGCAGCCTGCGCTGGGGCAGCTATGGGCTCGACCAGCCGGCAACGGTGTGGTTGCAGTATCAGTGGCCGCGCCCGGTGCGGCTGTCCTCCAGTGCGCTCTACCTGTGGAACGACCAGCCCAACGGCGGAGTCGCCGCGCCTGCCGGCTGGAAGTTGCAGATGCTGCAGGACGGACGTTGGCAGGACATCGTCAGCAAGAGCGGCTACCCGATTGCGGCAGCGGCGACCGGCGCGGCGAGCACCGCCAGCTTTGCGCCGGTGGTCACCACCGCGCTGCGCGTGGTGTTGACGACCCAGACCACCGCCAACGGACACGCCGCCATTGGGGTGGACGAATGGCAGGCGCTGTCCGAGCTGCCCAAACAGGTGGAGGCGATCCATCTGCGCACGGCCCCCGGGCAACTGCCGACGCTGCCGCAGGAGATCACCGCCTTCTTTGCCGATGGCAGTGTGCTGCCGGTGGCCGTGCAATGGTCCGAGCTTGCCGCCAGCCGCCTGGGCCGCGAAGGTGCAGTGGAACTGCAAGGCCTGGTCGAAGGTGCGATTCCCGTCAAGGCCACCATCTGGGTGCGCGCAACGCCACCGGGGCAGATCAATACCGTGCAGCCGTTGCCGACGGTGACCGCGGTGGTCGGGCATGCACCGACGTTACCGGGCTTCGTCACGGTGCAATACAACGACGGCTCGCGTGAACGCTTGCCGGTGCAATGGCCCACGTTGCAGCCCGCGCGTTACGCACAGCCCGGCGAACTCCAGCTCACCGGCACGGCGCAAGGGCGTGCACCCACCGGTAACGTGTCGGTGCCGCTGGTGGTGCAGATCAAGGCGGCCGCGCCATGACGCGTACGTTCTCACGGTTGCTGGTGCTGACGTGCGGGTTGTTGCTGGCTGCCGCTCCGGCCTGTGCCATGCAGCCGCCGCAGGGAACGTGGTTGCATGCGCCGGGCAATCCCATCCTCGCCGATGGCAGCGAATATTCCGCCGACCCTGCGCCGCTGGTGGCCGATGGCAAGCTGTACATCATTGCCGGCCGCGACACCGCGGCTCCCAATCTCAATGCGTTCGTCATGCCTGGCTGGCAACTGTTCGTCAGCAGCGATCCGGCCAGCGGCGACTGGATCCACTACCGCGATCTGCTGCGACCCCAGCAGGTCTTTGCCTGGGCAGACAAGCGCTATGCCTACGCGTCGCAGATCGTGCAGGGCCCGGATGGGCGCTATTACCTGTATGCACCAGTGCAGCAGCGCGATTCGCCCAATGCCGACCCATTCGCGATCGGCGTAGCGGTGGCCGACAGTCCGCTTGGCCCGTGGACCGATGCGCATCCGCAAGGTCCGGTGGTCTCGCAGTCGGTGCCGGGCCGCAACGATATCCAGAACATCGACCCGACCGTGTTGGTCGACGATGACGGACGGGTGTATCTGTATTGGGGCACCTTCGGCGCGTTGTACGGCGTGGAGCTGCAGCGCGACATGGTCACTTTCAAGGGCACGCCGGTCCTGGTGGACACGCTGGACGGGTATTTCGAAGCGCCCTGGCTATTCAAGCGCAAGGGCACCTACTACCTGGCATATGCGGCCAACAACGCCGGACGTCTTTCGCCATGCACGCCCACGCTGTATCACGCCTGCATCGCCTACGCGAGCGCGCCCACTCCGCTAGGGCCATGGACGTACCGCGGCATCGTGTTGCCGCCGGTGTCCTCGACCACCTCGCATCCGGGCATCGTCGAATTTCAGCGGCAGTGGTATCTGGTGTATCACACCGCCGACGCAACGGGCGGCGGGCATTTTCGCCGCAGCGTGGCGATCGACCGGCTGGAATGGGACGACAGCACGCAGCCGGCCAGCATCCGCACCGTGGTGCCGACGCGGCGTCCAACGCCTCCCGCGCCGCCCACGCGCAATCAGGCGCCATCGGCCTACGCCACCGCGTCCAATGGCCCGGACATTCCGGTGCAGTACTGGATTGCCGCGCTCAACGACGGCGTGGTCAAGGCCAATCCATTGCCACCGGAGATGTGGGCCAGCTGGACGGACAACAATCCACCGCAGCAATGGCTGCAGTACAGCTGGGCGCAACCGATCACCGTGGATCGCACGCGCATCGTGTTCTGGGCCGACCACCCGGCCGGTGCCGACGTCGGCGTGGCACCGCCAGCGCGTTGGCATCTGGAATACCGGAACGCTGGGCGATGGCAGCCCGTGCAGCCGCGCGATGGGTATGGCACGCGTCCCGATCACGAAGAAGCGGTGTCGTTCGCGCCGGTGACAACGCGCTGCGTGCGTGTGGTCATGGACGCCTCTGGCAACGCGGCCAGCTATGCCGCGCTGGCAGTGCAGGAATGGGAAGTGCTGGCACCACAGCCACACCGCCTGCCCTCTGCCACGGCCGCTGACAGCCAGCGTTGCGATGCGCCGTGAAGCAGCCGACAAAGCGCCGCATGCGGCAGTCGAACGTTGGCTGACGGTGCGCAGGCAGTGGAGTGCACCGGTGGGGGTGACACATCGGCTTTTGCGTGCTGGCCGCGCGTGCCTTGCGAACGTGTCCCAAGTGTTTCAGTCGCGCTGACGTGAATGACCACGCATGGCCAGGAGATGTGGCGCACGGGTGCAGCCGTCGCGTCTGCTGTACCCGACGGTCTGCGCACCTTCCTTGGTGTGTGTCTGCCGCAGCGATTGCAGTCAGCGGCCCAGCCATCGTCCATCAACGCCACGCTGTCTTCTCGAATTGAGGTCACAGGTGCCACACATCCCTGCCATGCGCTTACGCAACGTCGCAATCTGGTGCGTGTCTCTCGCACTGGCGCACATCGTGCCGGTGACTGCGGCGCCACTCTTCGCTCCCACGCCGGCGCAGTACACGCAGGCAATGGGCTTGTCCGATCACTACGCCTCGCTGGTGGACCGGCGGCCTACGGCGCCGGTGTGGGTGGATGCCGGGCATTTTCTCTATCGGCGTGGAGTGGCGCGCAGCGCGCAGCTGCCGGCGATCGAATACCGCCTGGTGGAGGCGGCCAGTGGCCGCAACACACTGGCCTTCGATCACGCGCGGTTGGCCGCAGCATTGACGCGGGCCGGTGCCAAGGCGGTCGACGCAGCGCGACTGCAGCTTGACGAGCCCACCCTGGAACGGCAGCGCCTGAGTTTCCAGTTGGCGAAACTGGGCTGGCAATGCGACCTGCTGGGCTATCGCTGCGCGCACCTGCCCGAACGCGACCTGCCGGCCGAATCGATGGACATGCGCCTGCCGCTCAAGCAGGGCGAACGCCAGGCCAGGACGTCGCCGGATGGCCGCTGGCGTGCCTGGGTGGAGCAGGGCAATCTGGTCATTGCGCCGGTTGGCAGTCACGAGCGCAGCGTGCTCAGCCACGACGGCAGCACGGATGACTACTACGCACTCGACAGCGTGGTGTGGTCGCCGGATTCGCAACATCTGGCGGCATATCGGGTCAAGGCACCGCCGCCGCGCATGGTCTATTACATCGAGTCGGCGCCCACCGATCAGGTGCAGCCGAAGTTGCATCAGCAGGTCTACCCCAAGCCAGGCGATGCGTTGCCGGTGATGCAGCCGGTCTTGTTCGATCTTGCCACGCACGCAGCGCATCCGGTGGCGATGACCTTGCTGCCCAATGCCTTCACCTTGAGCGAAATGGTCTGGTGGAAGGACAGTCGCGGTTTCACCTTCGAATACAACGCACGCGGTCACCAGCTGTACCGGGTGATCGAGGTGGATGCACGCACAGCCGCCGCGCGCACGCTGATCGAAGAGACATCGCCCACCTTCATCGAATACTCCGAGCTCAGTGGCGAGCATGAGAACGGCGGCAAGCACGCACGCCAGGATCTGGACGATGGCGCGCAGATCGTGTGGGCATCCGAGCGCGATGGCTGGGAGCATCTGTATCTGTACGACGGCCACAACGGCGAGGTGATTCGCCAGGTCACCCGTGGCGACTGGGTGGTGCGCAAGCTCGATCGCATCGACCAAGCAGCGGGGCAGGTGTATTTCACCGCCTCGGGTATGCAGCCCGGCGAGGACCCGTACTATCGCCATGCCTATCGCATCGGGCTGGATGGCCGCGGGCTTACCGCATTGACGCCGCTGGCTGCCGATCATGAGGTGCGCTATTCGCCGGATGGAACCTGGCTACTGGATCTTTACTCGCGCGTGGATCTGGGCCCGGTGCTGGAGTTGCGGCGCAGCGCAGATGGCAGCCTGGCACGCACGGTGGAGCGCACCGACCTGACCCGCCTGCTGGCGGCAGGGTGGCAGGCGCCACTGCCGTTTCACACCACCGGGCGCGACGGCAGGACCGAGATCTGGGGCGTCATCCATCGCCCGCAGCAGCTCGATCCGCAGCAGCGCTACCGGGTCGTCGAAGACATCTATGCCGGACCGCAGGGCTCGTTCGTTCCCAAGAGCTTTACCACCGCCACACCATCGCTCACCGGGATGGGGTTTGCGGTAGCGTCCATCGATGGCATGGGCACCAACAACCGCTCGCGCGCCTTCCACGATGTGGCCTGGCGCAACCTCAAGGACGCCGGGTTGCCGGATCGTATCGCCTGGCACAAGGCCGCCGCGGCGCACTACCCGTGGTACGACATCGGCGGCGGTGTCGGTGTGTACGGCACCTCGGCAGGCGGGCAGAACGCGGGGGCGCTGCTGTTTCATCCGGAGTTCTATGTGGCGGGTGTGGCCAATTCCGGCTGCCATGACAACCGCATGGACAAGATCTGGTGGAACGAACAGTGGATGGGCTGGCCGGTCGGCCCGTGGTACGCCGCATCGTCGAATGTGGAGAACGCCGCGCGCCTGCAGGGGCATCTGTTGCTGGTCACCGGCGACATGGACATGAATGTCGACCCGGCCAGTACCTTCCAGGTGGCCGACCGCCTGATCAAGGCCGGCAAGGATTTCGATCTGCTGGTCGTGCCGGGCGGCGATCACGGTGCCGGTGGCGACTACGGCAGGCGCCGCCTGCTGGATTTCTTCCTGCGCTGGATGCAGCAGGCACCAACGCCGGAGTGGAATCGCAACGTCGCAGCGCCGGCCGCATCGGTGCGGTGATGCGCGCGCTGCCGGTCGCGTGCAGCGAGTTGACGTGCGCGGCACATCGGGCCCAATGCCCCCGTCCGCGCATCGATCGTTGTCAGCTTCATCTGCACTCCCATCGCCGCAAGCGGTGCCAATGCGTGCGGGCTCGAGCGCGCTCATGCCGCCACACGTGATCGTTCAGTTGCGAACCATGCTGTTTTCCGCATGCGCGTTCGCCAAATGCGACAAGACGTGGCGTCTGCGCACAGGCACATTGTGACCAGCTGATGAAAACTGGAGCGCATAAGCGCATCCAGTGAGGAATGCACCACCTTTCCGGTAACACGCGTTGCTGCGCGACTGTTCGGTCGCCTGCGTCGCACGTTGTCTGCGCCTCTGCAACACGACCGTGCCAGCGGTTTGTTGCAGCGTACGTCTGCCATCTACGTCGCCCTGCGCCGCTGTACGCCGGCACGGGCAGGTATTGCCCACGGTTTGTCTTTCGTCACACTCAGGAGCCTTGCATGCCGATGTTGCCGTTGCCTCTGACTCGCACGACCAGCGCCACCACGCGGCCGTTGCCGAGCATGCTCACCACCGCGCTGCTGCTGGTGCTGTCGGCAGGTGCGGTTGCGCCGGTGGCTGCGCAGCAAGCTGCCGGTGGCGATGCGACGCAGACGCTGGACAGCGTGGTGGTCACCGGCTCGCGTTTGCGCCGGGTGGATACCGAGACCGCCAATCCTGTGGTTACCGTCAGCCAGGAGCAGATCGCTGCCACCGGCAAGGCGACCGTGGGCGATCTGTTGCAGGAACTGCCGTCCATCGCCGGCAATGCGACCAACCCGTATACCAACAACGGCGGCGGCACCGGCGCCTCGGCGATCTCGCTGCGCGGCCTGGGCGACAAGCGCACGCTGGTGCTGGTCAATGGTATCCGCCTGGCTTACAACGACGTCAACGCCATTCCTTCCAGCATGATCGAACGCATCGAGGTGCTCAGCGACGGTGCGTCTGCGGTGTACGGCTCCGATGCGATCGGTGGTGTGGTCAACTTCATCCTGCGTTCGCGCTTCGACGGCGTGCAGTTCAGCAGCGACTTCGGCACCAGTAGCGAAGGCGATGGCAACCGCCGCAACTTCACCTTGACCGCCGGCAAGACCTGGGAGCGCGGCAGCCTGATCGGTGGCCTCTCGTATCACAACATCGATGCCGTCTCGGCAGCGGCGCGCGATTACTCCAAGGATGCGCTCGCGCTGACCAATGGCCAACCGGTGAAGCAGGGCTCCTCGGCCACGCCCACCGGCACGGTCAACTTCAATGATGGGTCGGACCAATCGCAACTACTTACACAATCCAATGGCTGCGGTCGCGTCACCCTCAACAGCGGTGTCAGCGGGCGGGCGAGTCCTGGCGATTTCCACTGTTATAACGCTGCTGCAGATTCCTACAACTACCAGCCGTTCAACCTGTTGCAGACCCCGCAAAAACGCACCAATGCCTTCCTGCTGGGCACGTATCGCTTCAGCGACAGCGTCGAGGGCTACGTCAATACCTGGTTCAGTAAAACCGAATCGGCCTCGATCATTGCGCCGATTCCGATCTTTTCCAACGGCGACAACATCCTGGTCTCGGCGCAGAGTTACTACAACCCGTTCGGCGTCAATTTCGGCACCGATCGCACCACCGGCACCTCCTACAACGACCTCAATACGCGCGCCACCGTGTTGGGCAACCGCCGCTACCAATACAACACCTACAACTTCCAGATCAGCCCGGGTCTGCGCGGCCGTTTCGGCGACAGCTCCTGGCAGTGGGATGCCACGTTCAATTACGGCAAGGTCAAGCAGAAGTCGATCAACAACGGCTTTCTCGACTATGCCGCGTTCAATCAGGCCATCGGTCCCTCGTTTCTGGATAGCGATGGCGTGGTCAAGTGCGGCAGCGCGGGTGCAGCGATTGCCGGCTGTACGCCGTTGAATTTCTTCAACCTCAACGACAGCGCCAACCTGGCCACGTTGCAGGGCATGGTGGTCAACCCCATTGTCACCAGCGTGTACACGGTCAAGCAATTCGAAGCCAATGCCAACGGCACATTGTTCGAGTTGCCGGCGGGCGAGGCCAGTCTGGCGGCTGGCATTTCGTACCGCAAGGAACGCTCCACCACCGCCTCGGACCCGCTATGGACCGGCGATGAAAATGGCCTGTGCGGCGTGATCGAATTCTGTTCGTCCAGCTTGAGCGGCAGTTTCGATGTCAAGGAGGCCTATGCCGAAGCGCTGTTCCCGCTGCTCAAGGATCTGCCCGGCATCAATGCATTGAACATCACCGTGGGCACGCGCTTTTCCGACTACAGCTCGGTGGGCAGCAAGACCAATAGCAAGCTGTCGCTGGAATACCGCCCCGTCGAAAACCTGTTGTTGCGCGGCACCGTCTCGCAAGTGTTTCGCGCACCCAACATCAACGAGCTGTATGCCGGCGTGGCCGGCGACGCGGCCACCGTCAACGACCCGTGCAACGGCTACACCGGCGGCAACATGGTGGCCTGCGCCAATGTGCCCACCGATGGCAGCTACCAGCAATCGGACGGGCAGGTGTCGGGCAAGGTCTCCGGCGCGGCAGTCGCCGGCTACCAGCTCAAGCCGGAAACCGGTAAGTCCTACGACGTCGGATTTGTGTACGACCCGCAGTGGATCGACGGCCTGTCGCTGAGTGCGGACTGGTGGCGCATCGATCTGGAAGACACCATCACCACGGTGTCGGCGCAGACGGTGCTGAATCAATGCTTCGCCAACTCGGCCAGCGCGTTCTGCGCGTTGATCCATCGCAACGGCAACGGCACCATCAATTACATCGCCGAGCCCACCGTCAATCTGGGCAAGCTGTGGGCCAAGGGCATGGACTTCAACCTGACCTACCGCTTGCCTGCCATGGCATGGGGCAATGTCACCGCCGGCCTCAACGGCACCTATCTCACCCGTTACGACGTGTTGCCCGACACCACCGACCCCAGCTCGGTCACCATCCACAACGTGGGCCGCTACACCCAGGCCTACGGCAACTTCCCACGCTGGCGCGCACTGGGCACGGTCAGCTGGGCATTGGATGACTGGAGCGCCACCTGGCGCATCCGTTATGTGGGGCATACCGCCATCGGCAACTCGGATCCGGACCAGAGCCTGTCGGCCGATTCCAGCGAACCGACCGTGGTGCGCAATATCGGTGCCTACGTCTACAACAACCTGCAGCTTGGCTATAACGTTGAGCCGTGGCATACGCGCTTTGAGGTCGGCGTGGACAACATCGCCAACAAGCAGCCGCCGCTGTACTACGCCAACAATGTGGGCAATGCGAACACCGATGTGGCCACCTACGATCTGCTCGGCCGCTTTTACTGGGCACGCGCGACGGTGAAGTTCTGAGTGCGCGGTTGTCTCGCTGCGCTGCGTGGCCGGGTGCGATCGGTTGTGCAAATGCCACGTCACCGCAAGCGTTGCCAGGGCAGTTGCGATCGCATTGTTGCGACCACGCGCGCGAGCATGCGCGCTCTCAGGAGCTAAGCTGATCCCATGACGGAAGCACACCTAGGCGAATCGACCTGCAACCACACGCCGTCGTTGTCGCGGCGGCGCTTTCTGGCCTGGAGCAGCCTGGCGGTAGCTGCCGGCTTCCTGAGGTTCCCGGCCCAGGCCAGCGCTGCACAACCGGGCAGCGTGCGCGCGGTGCCGCTTGCCCAGGTCAGGCTCACGCCATCGCTGTTCCTGGATGCGCTGCACACCAACCGGCGCTATCTGATGCGGCTGCAGCCGGACCGCTTGCTGCACAACTTCGTGCTGTATGCCGGCCTCGACCCGAAGGCGCCAGCGTATGGCGGTTGGGAGGCGGACACCATCGCCGGGCATACGCTCGGCCACTACCTCAGTGCGCTGGCGCTCATGCACGCGCAAACCGGCGATGCGCAGTGCCGCACACGCGCCGGGTATCTGGTCGGCGAACTGGCGCGCTGCCAGGCGCATGCCGGCGATGGCTACGTGGCCGGCTTCACGCGCAAGAACGCAGCCGGGCAGATCGAAAGCGGGCGCGCGGTCTTCGACGAGCTCAAACGCGGCAAGATCGACCCGGCGCCGTTCTATCTCAACGGCAGCTGGGCACCGCTGTACACGTGGCACAAATTGTTCGCCGGCCTGCTCGACGTGCATGCGCATTGCGATAATGCGCAAGCGCTGCAGGTGGCGGTGGGTCTGGCTGGATACCTGCAAGGCATCTTCTCCGCGCTTGACGAGGCGCAATTGCAAAAGGTGTTGTCGTGCGAATTCGGCGGCCTCAACGAATCGTTCGTCGAACTGCATGTGCGAACCAATGATGCGCAATGGTTGGCGCTGGCGCAGCGCCTGCATCACCACGCCGTGCTCGACCCGTTGGTCGCCCAGCGCGACGAGCTGGCCCACCAGCATTCCAATACCAATATCCCCAAACTGATCGGCCTGGCGCGCGAGTACGAAGTCACCGGCGATGCCGCATCCGGTGCCGCAGCGCGCTTCTTCTGGCACACCGTTACCGACCACCACACCTATGTGATCGGCGGCAATGGCGACCGCGAATATTTCCAGCAGCCGGACAGCATTTCGAAGTTCCTCACCGAGCAGACCTGCGAGCATTGCGCCAGCTACAACATGCTCAAGCTCACCCGCCACCTGTATCAATGGGGCCCGCAAGCGGAGTTGTTCGACTACTACGAGCGCACCTTGCTCAACCACGTGATGGCGCAGCAGCACCCACGCACCGGCATGTTCACGTATATGACGCCATTGCTGGCCGGCGAAGCGCGCGGCTGGTCGTCGCCGTTCGACGATTTCTGGTGCTGCGTTGGTAGCGGCATGGAAGCGCACGCGCAATTCGGCGATTCCATCTACTGGCAGGACGGGCAGGGCGTCTACGTCAATTTGTATGTGCCCTCCATGGTGCACGATGCTGCCGGCCTGGACATGACTTTGCACAGCGCCTTGCCAGAGCAGGGCAGCGCCTCGCTGCGCATCGATGCCGCGCCGGCCGAGCAACGCACCCTCGCACTGCGCGTGCCAGGTTGGGCGCAACAGCCGCGCCTGCAACTCAATGGTCAGCCTGTCGATACCGCCGCCAGCGATGGCTATCTGCGCATCACGCGCGTCTGGCAGCGCGGCGACACCCTGAGCCTGGCGTTCGACATGCCGCTGCGCCTGGAAGCGACCTCGGACGATCCCGCCTGGGTCTCGGTGCTGCGCGGGCCGCTGGTGCTTGCCGTGGATCTGGGCGATGCCGCCAAGCCCTGGTCGGGCAAGACCCCGGCATTGATCGGGGGGCAGGACATCCTGCAACGCCTGCAGCCGGTGCCGGGCAAGACAGCCTTCGTCTACAACGATGGCGTGCAGCAGTGGCAGTTGTCCCCGTTCTACGCCCAGTTCGACCGCCGCAGCGCGGTCTACCTGGAACACCGCGACGCCGCCGCATGGCAGCAACGCCAGACCGAACTGGCGGCAGTAGCGGCGGCGCAACACGCACTCGACACCCGCGCGCTCGATCGCATCGCGCTAGGCGATGAGGCCTCCGAAAAGGCACATGCACTGCAGGGGGGAAATTCCAACCCGCTCAGCTACCGCCGCCGGCCCGGCCGCGACGTGCGGACTGGCGGCTTCATGGCCTTCACCCTGCGCAATACCGCCCAGGCCCGCATCCTGCGCCTGCGCTACTGGGGTGACGAAACCCGCCGTCGCTTCCGCCTCCTCGCCGACGGCGAACTCATCGCCAACGAACGCCTTGACGGCAACCGCGGCCTGGAGTTCGTCGATGTGGACTACGCATTGCCAGCAACGATCGCCGGTCGCGACACCCTGCAGATTCGCATCGAACCGGAGAAAGGCTACTCGGCCGGGCCTGCGTTTGGGTGTTGGGTGCTGGAGTCGGCGTGAGCTTGTAGCCAACGCATGTCGAAGGGATGGGAACCCACCTTAACTTTGAAGGGAGCATGGCACGGAGAGCAAAGAGACCACGCCCGCAGCCACTCGCAAGAACTCAGACATGCAACATCAACCACTCTCCGCTCAGGAGAGGGGGTGGGTTAAGGGTACGGCGGTGAAGCCGCAGCCTATTTTCACTGGCACAAACCCCTCGCGTCACCGAATTGAATCCCGCAGTAGCGTTGAAGTGAAGAGGTGTTCGACCGAAGAACTGGTTCGCACGGACGACGGAAAGGAGTTATGAGGCGAGGCTATGGGCGCATGCGCGTAGTGTGCAGCGAAGTCTGATCCAACCTAGCAAGCCGAACCAGAACTCTTACGTCTATCCTTCAACGGCAGGCCGCACGACGAATGCCTCAACGAGCATCGGTTCCCGCGCGCCGAGATCGATTGTCGGCGACGCGACTACAACGAGCGCCAACTTAATAAAACGATCGGGGGCCACAACACCAGCTGCTTGTGCCCAACGATTGACCAACAGCGATATCAGCAACCCAAGCACCTAAGCTCGACCACTATTCAGAGAGGCTGGGCGTCACAATCTGTGGGTGGTACGCCGGTAATTGTTGCCGACCAAGAAATAAAAAAAACTGATGGGCGACATCAAAATCCGCGAGGAAATCTGAAAATTAGTTCGTTTGCAGTCAAGTTGCGCGTCAGCGACGTACCTCAGGTTGGGATTGAGGCATCCGGTGCATTGTTCCGGCCTTCCATGGGCAAGCGATCACATCCGTGGGCGTGCTTGTTGCTGTTAACGCGCGGTCGAACTAGGATCATCATTCGAATGGGGAGAAAAAAATGACGGAAACCGTAGCTGTCAGCGATAACGAAGGCGTTTCTGTGATGGCAGCGAAGCTATGCAATTCGCTACGCGAGTTTGCAGAAGAATTGGGTGCACGCCATCCTAGTGGCACCCAGTCCTTTTATGCTGGTTTCAACTACAATGGCTCCGTCATACAGCCGGTTGACTTAAAGATCAGCGCGACTGCACTTGCAGAGCGTTATGAATCTTATAACTGGACGGCCTGTGGGCACGAGCATGCGGCAGAGTGGTTTAACGATCTGGCGGTCAAGGTTGATTTAGCAAAGACTGTTCTTCCAAATCTTTTTAGTTCTGCGCATGTTGCTGAAGGAATTCAGGCTCTACTGACAACTATAAAAATTCATGTTGATTCTCTGGTCGAATTATCAGTCGTAGATGAGATGCTTAAATTACCCCAAAAAATTCAGCGAGACGCATCGCGTGCAGCGGATCGTCTGTCAAATGCTTCTGGTAAAATTGAGGGTATTGAGACGGTTTTGGCTAAGATTGCAGCCGCTAAAGAGCTTGCTGAAAATCTCGGGGCTACCCAAGAAGATCTGGAAGCTGCTCTGAAGGAGGTGGAATCTGCCAAGACTAGCTCGCTCCGGCATGAGCAGGCGGCTAAGGCTGCTGCGGAACATGCAGATGCAGCGTCGGTCGAGCTGAAGGGGCATCTTGCAGAGGCTGAGAAAACGATGGCGCGTGTCGCAGCAGCTTACCGTGCGTCGACTTCTGAAGGGCTTGCGAAGGCCTTTTCAAGCAAGGCTGAAAATCTAAATAAATCGATATATTTGTGGATGGTCGCATTGCTGGTTGGGCTTGTTGGTGCTATATGTATTGGTGCGACAAGATTTCCATCGATATTGGCCGCTTCGGTTAATCAATCGGGTCAGTCTATAAATATAAGTGCGGTGTTAGTGCAGGTTATTTTAGCGGCCTTATCGCTAGGGGCGCCAGTTTGGCTAGCTTGGGTGGCAACCACTCAGATCGGACAGCGTTTCAGGTTGGCTGAAGATTACGCCTACAAAGCTGCGCTTGCCGCAGCGTATGAGGGCTATCGGAGCGAAGCTGCCCGATTGGATCCTTTAATGGAAGGACAGCTTTTTTCTATAGCTTTGACTAGACTCGATGAGCTTCCGTTGCGTTTAGTTGACAATCATGTTGCTGGTAGTCCTCTTCATGAGCTTATAAAGTCTGTTGAATTTTCTGCGGCAATGGACGCTGTGCCTGGTCTACGCAGACGGCTTGATTCCATTTTTAGGCGCGAGGCCAAGACCTCAGGTGGGACGTCTGTCGAATCTACGGCGTCATCCCTCCCTGATTAGTAGCTGTGTTGAGGATTCGTGATTTGATTCCCTTATATAAAAACCGGCGTTGGGCCGGTTTTTATATTTATTCCTTGGAATTGAGAAGTCCTAAGCCGACAACTCCAACAACAACTTATTCAACCGCCGCACATACCCAGCCGGATCCTTCAGGCTATCGCCTGCAGCCAATGCGGCTTGGTCGAACAACACGCGGCTCAGGTCGCCGAAGCGATCCATATCCTGTTCCGCGTCGAGTTTCTCGATCAGCGGGTGGGTGGGATTGAACTCGAACACCGGCTTGCTTTCCGGCACCGCCTGGCCGCTGGCTTCTAGCAGCTGACGCATCTGCAGGCCCAGGTCGCCCTGGCCGATGGCCAAGATCGCCGGGGAATCGGTCAGGCGATGCGAGACGCGTACTTCGGCCACATCGTCGCCGAGGGCGGCCTTGATGCGCGATGCCAGGCCTTCCTTGGATTTTGCGAGGTCTTCCTGCGCCTTCTTGTCTTCTTCCGAATCCAGCTTGCCCAGGTCCAGGTCGCCGCGCGCCACGTCCACGAACGACTTGCCGTCGAATTCGGTGAGATAGCTCATCAGCCATTCGTCGATGCGGTCGGTGAGCAGCAGCACTTCGATGCCCTTCTTGCGGAACACCTCCAAATGCGGGCTGTCCTTGATTTGCGCGTAGCTTTCGCCGGTGAGGTAGTACAGCTTGTCCTGGCCTTCAGCCAAACGACTCACGTAATCGGCCAGGCCAACGCTTTGTGCGCCGGTGGTGTCGTGCGTGGACGAGAAGCGCAGCAGGCCGGCGATCTTTTCGCGGTTTGCGTAATCCTCGGCCGGACCTTCCTTCAATGCCTGGCCGAAGTTGCGCCAGAACGTGGCGTAGTCGTCCGGCTTGTCCTTGGCCAGCTTTTCCAGCATGTCCAGCGAGCGCTTGGTCAGCGCCGACTTCATCGAATCGACCACCGGGCCGGATTGCAGGATTTCGCGCGAGACATTGAGCGAGAGGTCCGACGAATCCACCACGCCCTTGATGAAACGCAGGTACAGCGGCAGGAACTGCTCGGCCTGGTCCATGATGAAAACGCGCTGCACATACAGCTTCAGGCCCTTGGCCGAGTCGCGGTGGTACAGGTCGAACGGGGCACGGCCGGGCACGAACAGCAGCGAGGTGTATTCCAGCTTGCCTTCGACCTTGTTATGGCTCCAGGCCAGCGGGTTGCCCGCGTCGTGGGCGATGTGCTTGTAGAACTCCTGATACTCCTCGTCCTTGATCTCGGACTTGGGGCGCGTCCACAGCGCGCTGGCGCGGTTGACCGCTTCCCATTCGGGCTCTGCCGGCGTGTCGGCGGCTTCGCCGTAATGCTCCTTGCGCATCTCGATCGGCAGGCCGATGTGGTCGGAGTATTTCTTGAGGATGCCGCGCAGCGTCCAGCCATCGGCGAACGATTCTTCGCCTTCCTTCAGGTGCAGCACGATGCGGGTGCCGCGCTCGGGCTTGTCGACGCTGGCGATCTCGAATTCGCCTTCGCCACGCGAGGACCAGTGCACGCCTTCGCTGGCCGGCAGGCCGGCGCGGCGCGAATACACGTCCACCTGGTCGGCGACGATGAAGGCGCTATAGAAGCCCACGCCGAACTGGCCGATCAGGTTGGCATCCTTCTTCTGGTCGCCGCTGAGGTGCTTGAGGAAATCGGCAGTGCCGGACTTGGCGATCGTGCCCAAGTGCGAGACCGCCTCCTCGCGGCTCATGCCGATGCCGTTGTCGTCGATGGTCACAGTGCGCGCGTCCTTGTCGTAATCGACGCGGATGCGCAGCTCGCCGCTGCCTTCCAGCAGCTCGGGCTTGACCAAGGCTTCGAAGCGCAGCTTGTCGGCGGCATCGGCGGCATTGGAGACCAGCTCGCGCAGGAAGATTTCCTTGTTCGAGTACAACGAATGGATCATCAGCTGCAGCAGCTGCTTGACCTCGGTCTGGAAGCCGAGCGTCTGCTTGTCGGTTTCAACGGTCATTGGGGTCGTGCTCCGTGGTGGTCCAGGCCGCAACGCGGCCGATGGCCTGGGGGATGCGGCCTTCTGCCGATTTTTCAAGGCGGGCCTGCGCGAATGTGCCGCCCGCGGCGGCTGGCGCGGGGCAGGGCGGCTGCGGCGATGGCGGCGGTATCATGGCCGGCCATTCGTCCTGCCTTGAGCCATGTCGCCAACTGCGCTGCTGCCGTGCTGCACCCGCCCGCCCTCGCCAGGTGCGGGGCGATGAGCCGCCTGCAGCGCCCGGCCTCGCGTGGCGCGGAAGGCCAGGTGCGTATTGTTGGCGGGCGCTGGCGCAATACGCGGCTGGCGGTGCCCAGCTTGCCCGGCCTGCGCCCCAGCAGCGACCGCGTGCGCGAAACGCTGTTCAACTGGCTGATGCCGCGCCTGCCCGGCGCGCGCGTGCTGGATCTGTTCGCCGGCTCCGGCGCGCTGGGCCTGGAGGCGGTGTCGCGCGGCGCTGCGCATGCCACCCTGATCGAACGCGACCCCGGTCTGGTGCAGCGGCTGCGCGAGCACGTGACCCGGCTGGATGCCGCCACGCAGGTGCAGGTGCTGCAGGAAGATGCGGTGCGCTGGCTGGAGCGTGCGCCCGCAGCGCTGGCTGATATCGTCTTCGTCGACCCGCCATTCGCGGCCGGGCTGTGGCCGGCAGTGCTGGAGCACCTGCCGGCGCATGTGGCGGCCGACGCCTGGCTGTACCTGGAAGCGCCCGCCGATGCGCCGCCGCTGCTGCCGGCCGGCTGGCATCTGCACCGCGAGGGCGCCACCCGTGAGGTGCGCTATGCGCTGTACCGCCGGGCCGCTGCTACACTGAAGAGCGATCCGACCCCGGTAGTCTCCGTATGAGCGTTGCCAACAGCCGCACCGCCGTCTATCCCGGTACCTTCGACCCGATCACCAACGGGCATATCGACCTGGTGAATCGCGCCGCGCCGTTGTTCGAGCGCGTGGTGGTGGGTGTGGCGTATAGCCCCTCCAAGGGCCCGGCATTGTCGCTGGAGCGCCGCGTGGCGCTGGCCCAGGAAGCGCTGGCGGCGCATACCAATGTGGAAGTGCGCGGCTTCGATACCCTGCTGGCGCATTTCGTGCGCGAGATGGGTGCCGGCGTGCTGCTGCGCGGCCTGCGGGCAGTGTCCGACTTCGAATACGAATTCCAGATGGCCAGCATGAACCGCCATCTGATCCCGGAGGTGGAAACGCTGTTTCTTACCCCGGCCGAGCAATACAGCTTCATCTCGTCCTCGCTGGTGCGCGAAATCGCGCGGCTGGGCGGGGATGTGTCCGGCTTCGTGCCGGCATCGGTTGTCGAGGCCTTGCGGCAGGTGCGCCAGTCCCGCGCGCAGGCCTGATCATCTGCAGTTACATCACCACATGCATTTCAAAGGGAGGAGTTTCATGAAACACACCATGCGCGCTCTGGCGCTCGCTTCGATCGCCGCTCTGGCGGTCACCGCCTGCAAGAAAGAAGAGCCGGCACCGACCGCTGCCGCCGCACCGGCCCCGTTGACCGCACCGGCCAAGGACGACAACGCCGGCTGGAAGAAGTACCTGCAGGAAGTGGTCGGCCAGAACCTGGGCACCACCACCAACAGCCCGTTCCTGTACTACTTGCCGCCAGAGTCGGACGCCGAATTTGCCGGCAGCTACGAGCGTCAGCTGGAAAGCGTCAAGACCGCGCTCGCGCGTGGCGTGCAGCCGGGCAACATGCTGGCCTTCGGTTCGTCGGCGTCCAGCAAGATGGCCGACCTGATCGATGCGGCGTTCAAGGACGTGGCACCGGACTCGATGAAGGGTGTGCGCGTGCTGTTCATCGGCAATGCTGCCGACAACGCGCGCGTGCAGACCATCGTCCAGCCCAAGGGCGCGGAATACATCTTCGTTGAAGCCAAGTAATGCCGTAGCAGGCCGGATGCGCGGGAGGGCGCATCCGGCCGCAGCCTGGGAATGCACCATGCTGCCGAGTTCGCACTCCATCGGAGCCGGCCGCACCAGGCCGGTGTCCGACAGCGCCCAGGGCGCTATCTACCTGCCGCTGCGCGCCATGGGCGCCCGGCTGCAGCAGCACATTGCGTTCCAGCGCCTGCGGTTGCAGCGCGTCGCGTCGCGTCGCATCGTAGTGCCGATATGTCTCTGAAAATCAACGAGCTCTGCGTCAACTGCGACGTCTGCGAGCCTGCGTGCCCGAATCACGCCATCTCGATGGGCGAAACCATCTACGTCATCGATCCGGCACGTTGCACCGAGTGCGTGGGCCATTTCGACGAAGCGCAGTGCGTGGTGGTGTGCCCGGTCGAATGCATCGATCCGGATCCGGCCATTCCGGAAACCCATGACCAGTTGCTGGCCAAGCTGATGCAATTGCAGCGCGATCACCCCGAACTGTACGATCAGGAGCCCCCCGCCCCGTGAGCACTTTTTCCCGACGTTTTTCTTCGCGCGGCGTGTTGCTGCTGGCCTTTGTGCTGGCGCCAGCGGCCTGGTGCGCCGATGCCGCCAAGCCGGCGACGGCCACCACCGCAGCGGTTGCCGCGCATCCGCCCGGCGCGGCGATCGCCAGCGGCCATGCGCTGGCCACCGATGCCGGCCTGCAGATCCTGCGCGAAGGCGGGAATGCGTTCGATGCCGCGGTGGCGGTGTCGTCCACGCTGGCGGTGGTCGAGCCGATCAGCTCAGGGCTGGGCGGCGGCGGTTTCTTCCTGTTGCACGATGCCAAGACCGGCAAGGACGTGATGCTGGACGCGCGCGAAACCGCGCCCGCGTCGGCCACCGAAGCGCAGTTTCTCGACAAGAAAGGCGAGCTGGACCGCGACCGCTCGGTCAATGGCCCGTGGTCGGCGGGCATCCCGGGCTTGCCCGCAGCGCTGGTGGAGCTGGCTGCCAAACACGGCCGGCTGCCGCTGAAGCAGTCGCTGGCACCCTCGATCCGCATCGCGACGGAGGGTTTTCCTGTCTACGCGCGCATGGCCAAGGGCTATGCCTCGCGGCGCGAGGTGATGGAGCGTTACCCCGGTACACGCGAGGTGTATCTGCGCGGCGGCAAACCCATTGCCGAAGGCGACACCTTCAAGCAGCCGGAACTGGCGCAGACGCTGCAGCTGCTCGGCGACAAGGGCTTCGACGGGTTCTACAAGGGCGAGACCGCCAAGAAGTTGCTGGCCGGCGTGAAGCAGGCCGGCGGCCAGTGGAGCGCGGCCGAGCTGGCCGGGTACCGGGTCAAGGAGCGCGCGCCGATCCAGTTCGACTACCGCGGCTGGAAGATCACCACTGCGCCGCCGCCGTCGTCTGGTGGTATTGCGCTGGCGGCGATGCTGCAGATCCTGGAAGGCTGGGACTTGAACACGCTCGATGACGTGCATCGCACCCATCTGGTGGTGGAGTCGATGCGCCGCGCCTACCGCGATCGCACCTTCTTCCTGGGCGACCCGGACTTTGTGGACGTGCCGCAGCGCGTGCTGACCAGCAAGGACTACGCGCAAGGCCTGCGTGCCACCATCAACCCGGACAAGGCCACGCCCAGCGATCTGCTGTCGGGCAACCCCACGCCGCTGGAAGACGACGAGACCACGCACTTTTCCATCATCGATGGCGAAGGCAACCGCGTCGGCGCCACCCAGACGGTGAACCTGCTGTACGGCTCGGGCCTGATTCCCAAGGGCACCGGCGTGCTGCTCAACAACGAGATGGACGACTTCGCGCTCAAGCCGGGCACTCCGAATGCGTTCGGCGTGATGGGCTACGCCGCCAACGCGCCCAAGCCGGGCAAGCGCATGCTCAGTTCGATGACGCCCACCTTCATGGAATCGGCCGACAAGGCGATCGTGCTCGGCACCCCGGGCGGCAGCCGCATCATCACCATGGTGCTGCTGGGGATCCTGGGCTACGACGCCGGCCTGGATGCGCAGGCGGTCAGTGCGCTGCCGCGCTATCACCACCAGTGGTTGCCGGACGTGATCGACGCCGAGACCGACGCGTTTTCGGCGCAGACCGCCAAGGGCCTGCAAGCGATGGGGCATGCATTGAAAATGCCTGGCGACACCGCCGAAGGCGGCCGTGGCTCCAGCCATGTGTGGGGCAACCTGCAAACGGTGGAGTGGGACAAGCGCCGCAACGTGCTCAGCGGCGGCAGCGACCCGCGCAACCCGGTGGGCAAGGCGCAAGTGCAGTTGGACGCGACGGCACGCTGAGGCGTGAATCCGATTGCGTCGACGCCCGGTAGCCGGCAAGGCGGCCGGGCGTTGTTCGTTGTTTCAATCAAGCGCCATCGATGCAATGCGACCGTGGTTGCCTGGGCTGGCGCGTTTGCTGCCCGCCCAGCATGCGCTTGATTGCTGGCATGCGGTGATGATGAGCGCGGCATGGCTGCGTGCGGGGCAATCCGCGCAAGGGGCGCATTGCTGCAGCGATGCGGATTGACGCATCGGCTATGCCGGCATTGGACTTGTCGCTGCAAGATAATGCGGCGACCATCGTGGCATGACTATCTTCAAGACTCTGCTCACCAGCCTGATGATCGTTTCGCCCGTGCTCACCTGCGCTGCAGAGACAACCGGCAGGCAGGAGGCCGTGGCGGCCAGCGACGCCATCCACGTCAACCAGCTGGGCTATCTGCCGGGCTCGGCAAAAATGGCGATCGTCGGGCTGCCGCCGCAGGGCACCGCGAACCGTTCGGACCGCTTCACCGTCGAAGATGCACAGGGACGCAGCGTGTTGCAGGGAACCCTGCAGCCGGCCGCGATGTGGTCGCCGGCCGGTCAGCAGGCGCGGGTGGCGGATTTTTCCGGGCTGCGTGCGGTCGGAACCTATCGGTTGAAAGTCGACGGGCTGCCGGCATCGGAGACCTTCGCCATCAACGCGCATGCCTATCAGCCCCTGGTCGATGCAGCGTTGAAGGCGTTCTACTTCAACCGTGCCAGCACCGCGCTGCCGGCACGCTACGCCGGGCGCTATGCGCGCGCGGCCGGGCACCCGGATACGCAGGTGCGCATCCATCCGTCCGCAGCGTCTGCAACGCGTCCGACCGATAGCGTGATCAGCGCGCCCAAGGGCTGGTACGACGCGGGCGACTACAACAAGTACATCGTCAATTCCGGCATCAGCACCTACACCTTGCTGGCGGCCTACGAGCAGTATCCGGCGTTCTTCAGGTCCAAGCCGCTGACCATTCCCGACGATGCGCCCGGCGTGCCCGGCATCCTGCAGGAGGCCTGGTGGAATCTGGACTGGATGCTCGCCATGCAGGACCCGGCCGATGGCGGCGTGTACCACAAGCTCACCGACAAGCAGTTCGATGGCTTGGTGATGCCGGATCAGGCCACGCAGCAACGCTACGTGGTGATGAAGACCACTGCCGCGACCTTGGACTTCGCTGCGGTGATGGCCGTCGCCAGTCGCGTATATGCGCCATTTGAAAAGCAGTATCCGGGGCTGTCGGCGCGCATGTTGAAAGCCTCGCGGGCTGCGTGGGCGTGGGCGAAGCAGCATCCGGACGTGATCTACCAACAGCCCAGCGACGTACGCACCGGCGGTTACGACGATGCACACCTGGATGACGAATTCGCCTGGGCGGCGGCCGAGTTGTACATCGCCACCGGCGAGGATGGGTTCTACGACGCGATGATCGCGCGCAACGTGCCGGCCACTGTGCCCTCATGGGGCAATGTCGGTGGGCTGGCCTGGATGTCGTTGGCCGCGCATCGCGACCGACTCACGCCGCATGCCGATCGCGCGCGGATCGCACGGGAGATCACCGGGCTGGCACAGCGGTTGGCCGACACCTGGCAGTCATCGGCATGGCGGCTGGCGATGAACGACAGCGATTTCGTGTGGGGCAGCAATGCAGGGGTGCTCAACCGCGCGATGATGCTGCTGCAGGGCTACCGGCTGACGCAGCAGCGGCAATTTCTGGATGCGGCGCAATCGCAGCTGGACTACATCCTGGGCCGCAATCCGCTGGGGCTGTCGTTCGTGACCGGGATAGGCAAACGCACCCCGATGCATATCCATCACCGACCCTCAGAGGCCGATGGGATCGAAGCGCCGGTGCCGGGTTGGCTGGTCGGCGGCCCGCAGCCGGGGCAGCAGGATGCCAAGGAGTGCAAGGTGCCGTACCCCTCCAAACGGCCGGCGTTGTCGTACCTGGACAACTTCTGCAGCTACTCCACCAACGAGGTGGCGATCAACTGGAATGCGCCGCTGGTGTATGTGAGCGCGGCGATCGAGGCGTCGACGCGCTAAAGCGTCGCTATCAAGCCGATGCCGCGGCTGTTCCTTTTCCCGTCGGGAGAAGGTGGCGCGCAGCGCCGGATGAGGGTACGGCGTCGGCAGGAATACTGATACACCGTACACTCATCCAACCCCTCTCCCGCAGGAGAGGGGCTTAAGCTGCTGCAATTCATGCTGCCTGCGTACCAAAGGTTCGGTCACCAGCAGCTCTGAATGACGCTTTTGGCCATGCCAGCAACATGATCGAGGTCGGACGCGCTGCGGCATTTCCTTCTGCCTTCGGGAGAAGCTGGCGCGTAGCGCTGGATGAGGGTAGGCGGCAGCAAGAACACTGGCATGCCGTACCCTCACCCCAACCCCTCTCCCGGGCGGGAGAGGGGCTTAAACTCATTCCAGCCGCGTTCCAAAAATCCGGTCGCCTGCATCGCCCAGGCCGGGCAGGATGTAGCCCTTGTCGTTGAGGTGTTCGTCGATGGCCGCGGTATAGACCTCGACATCCGGGTGCACCGCTTCGAGCGCCTTCAGGCCTTCCGGCGCGGCGACCAGAAAGATGCCTTTGATGCGCCGTGCGCCGGCGCGCTTGAGCATGTCGATGGTGGCGATCAGGGTGCCGCCGGTGGCCAGCATCGGGTCCAGGATCAGGGCGTCGCGTTCTTCCAGGCGGCCAGTGAGGCGTTCGAAATAGGGCACCGGTTGCAGGGTTTCTTCATCGCGCTGCAGACCGACCACACTCACGCGTGCGGCAGGAATCAGTGCCAGTACGCCGGGCAGCATGCCCAGACCGGCGCGCAGGATCGGTACCAAGGTGATCTTTGCGCCGGCAATGCGCTGCACCGTCACCGGGCCGGCCCAGCCCGGCTGGGTGTGCGATTCGGTATCCAGATTGGCGGTGGCCTCGTAAGCCAGCAGCGTGCCCAGTTCGGTGACCAGTTCGCGGAAGCCCTTGGTGCTCAACGCGGCATCGCGCAGCAGGCCGATCTTGTGCTGGACGAGGGGGTGGCGGACTTCGACGATTTTCATGGGCAGCGGCAGGCGGGAGAGGGGCACAGTGTGCCGCAGCCGCGCGGTGTGTCGCCACACTTCGGGTGTGATCGCTGATGCATATGTCATGTCAGTGAAACGTCGTAGACATAGTGTGCCCACCCATTCTTAACCGATTGGGGAAGCACCCGTGTTGAACAAGACTCCGCTCTGCCTGGCGATCACGCTGACGTTGGCTGCGGCCACGTGGAGTCCGCTGGCGCACGCGGCCCAGGGTGCGGCCACGGGCGGCGCTGCCAGCGCTGCGGCAATCGACCTGGAGCGGCTGGAGGTGCGCCCGCAGCTGGAAGCGCAGGAGCGCGCAGTCGATCTCAAACGCGCCTCCGATGCCATCCAGGACGCCGTCGCCTCCGATGCGATGGGACGTTACCCGGACAAGAATGTTGCAGAATCCTTGCAGCGCCTGCCCGGCGTCAGCGTGACGCGCGACCAGGGCGAAGGCCGCTTTGTGGTCATCCGCGGACTGGATTCGTCGCTCAACAGCGTCACTATCGACGGCATGACCATGGGCACGCCGGAAGACGGCACGCGTTCGGCACCGCTGGACGTGATTCCTTCCGATTCCACCGAGCGCCTGAAGGTGGTCAAGTCGCCGACCCCGGACATGCCGGGCGATTCCATCGGCGGCGCGATCCAGGTGGAATCCACCTCCGCCTTCGATCGCGACGGACGCACCTTGCGCGGCTCCATCGAAGCCAGCCACCAGTCGCTGTCGGGCAAGACCAGCCCGAAGGGCGCCTTCAACTACAGCGACATCTTCAATGGCACCTTCGGGGTGGCCGTGGGCGTGAACTATCAGGACCGCGAGTTCGAATCGGACAATACCGAAGTGGCCTACGACACCTTTGACGGTGGCGCGGACGACGATCTGTTCGCCGGCGAAGTGCAACGCCGCAAATACTTCATCGAACGCACCCGCATGGGCGCGAACCTCAATCTGGACTGGCGCCCGGACGCGGATAACCGCTACTACCTGCGCACGCTCTACAGCCGTTTCGACGATGCCGAAACGCGTCAGCGCACCATCTTCGGGTTGAGCGATGGCGAGGTCAGTGCCAATGGCGACGGCACCTATCGCGTGGACGACCTGCCAGCCGACAGCATTTCCAAGCGCGTGCGCTACCGCACCAAGAAGGAAGACACCATGGCGTTGAGCGTGGGTGGCGAAAACCGCCTGAGCGCCGCCACCGTGGATTACAAGCTGGGCTACACCAAGACCCGCGAGCGCGTGAACGATGAAAAGGAGGCGCGCTTCAATTACGACGGCGACGATCTGGCGGCCACGGTGGATCAGCGCAGTGGCATTCCGAAGCTGGGCTTCTCCGACAACGGCTGGCAGAGCAACGATGATTTCGTGTTCGATCGCTTCGTGATTGCGCCCACGCAGGTGGACGACAGCGAGCGCAGCGCACAGATCAATGTGCGCTTTGACGGCGAGCATTCCAGCCTGAAGATGGGCGTGCTCGGCCGCTGGCGCGAGCGCGGGGTGAACGTGGACGAAAACGAGCTGCGTCGTGGGCCGGCCATCGACCTGAGCGACTGGACCACTGCCGCGCCCGAGCACCGTGGCGGCACCTTGGGCCAGAGCATCGGCTCGGACGGCATGCGCCGCTACTGGAACACCTCCGGCGATCTGTACAGTGCACGTCCGCAGGATGTGGGCGGCAATCTGCAGACCTCGCTGCAGGACGATTACACGGCCACCGAAGATGTCTTCGCGACCTATGCGATGGGCACCTGGGACATCGGCGCACTGCGCATGATCGCCGGCGTGCGCGTGGAAAATACCCAGTTCGATGCCACCGGCAACCAGGTGGACGTGGCAGCCAATGGCCGCACCGCCACGGTGACGCCACGCGAGGCTTCCAGCAGCTACACCAACGTGCTGCCCGGCCTGCATCTGCGTTACGACAGTGGCAACGATTGGGTGCTGCGCTTTGCGGCCAACAAGACCTTGTCGCGCCCGGCATTCGGCGATGTGTCGCCACGCGTGAGCATCAACCGTGGCGATAACGAGGTGAGTCTGGGCAACCCCGATCTCGATCCGTACCGTTCGCAGAACCTGGACCTGTCGTTCGAAAAATACCTCGGCAGTACCGGCGTGATCTCGCTGGGCGTGTTCCACAAGTCGATCGACGACTACATCGTGCAGACCATCAACACCAACGATGCGGAATTTCCGGGTCTGCAGGTCACACGCTCGATCAATGGCGACACCGCAAAGGTGCGCGGTGCGGAATTCAATTGGCAGCAGACCCTGGACTTCCTGCCCGAGGGCTGGAATGGTTTTCTGGTTGGTGCCAGCGCCACGGTGCTGGACAGCGATTTCAATCCGGGTCTGGAAAATCGTGCCGGCGACGACTTCACCCTGCCGCGTTCGTCCAAGCGCATCTACAGCGGCCACCTGGGCTACGAAAAATACGGGTTCAGTGCGCGCGTGGCGGCGGTGTATCGCAGCCAATATCTGGACACCATCGGGCAGAGCCGTGCGTACGATATCTACGTTGCCCCACACACGCAGCTGGATTTCAGCATGAACTATCAATTCAACAGCCACGTCAGCCTGTATCTGGAAGCGCAGAACCTGTTGGACGAGCCGTTGGAGCTGTATCAGGGCATCCGCTCGCGCACCCTGCAAAATGAAGAGTACGGCCGCACCTACGCGCTTGGCCTGAAGGTGGCGCTGTGATCGCACCACGCACCTTCGTGCAGATCACGCTGCTGTCCGCTGCCGCCGCATTGGTCGGTTGCGCCAGTGCCCCGGCCGGCCGCGAAGCCGACGAAGCGCTGCTGAAGGATCCCTTGCTCAGCAAGGCCAAGGTAGCGCACGAAGTGGTGCCGGAAGCCTTCATTACCGCGCTGACGCCAGCGGACAACCTGGATTCGCCGGCCAGCTGGATGGCGCCGGATGGTCGCCGTTGGGTGATCGCCACGGCCAAGGGCACGCATGCGCTGGTGGTGTTCGACGGCGACAGCGGCAAGCGGCTGCGCGTGGTCGGCGGCAAGGGCAAGGCCCTGGGCAAGCTCGACCGCCCCAACGGCATTTCGGTGGTCGATGACCTGGTGTTCGTGGTGGAGCGCGACAACCGGCGCGTGCAGGTCTTCTCCTTGCCCGATCTGACGCCGGTGACGGCGTTTGGCCAGAACCAATTGCGCGAGCCCTACGGCCTGTGGGTGCGCAAGCACGAGGGCGGCTACGAGGTGGTGGTCAGCGACAACTACATGTCGCCGGCCAACAAGGATCTGCCGCCGCCGCTGGCCGAGCTTGGCCAGCGCTTTCGGCGTTATCAGCTCGATGCTGCAGGGCAGGGCTGGCAGGCACGACTGACGCAGAGTTTTGGCGACACCAGCGAAGCGGGCGCGGTACGGATTGCCGAATCGGTGTTCGGCGATGAAGCCAATGCGCGGCTGATGATTGCCGAAGAAGACGTGGCCGTGGGCACGCAGTTGCGCGACTACGGCATGGACGGGCGGTATCGCGGCCGCAACGTCGGCGCCGGGCTGTTCAAGGCGCAGGCCGAGGGCATCAGCTTGTTCGCATGCAGCGACGGGAGCGGCTACTGGATCGCCACCGATCAGTTCAAGGACCGCAGCGTGTTCCAGGTCTTCGATCGCAAGACGCTGGCGCATGTCGGCGCCTTTGCCGGCCGTGTGACCGCCAACACCGATGGCGTGTGGCTGGATCAACGCAGCGATACGCGCTTTCCGGGTGGCGTGTTCTATGCGTTGCATGACGACCAGGCAGTGGCCGCGTTCGATTGGCGCGATATCGCGCGGACATTGCGCCTGAAAGAGTGCACACCATGATGGCCGCGCGCAGATCGGTCTCTGCGTTGCTTGCGGCGATCGCAACCATAAGCGTTCCCGCCTCGGCTGCCGACCATGCTGCCGAACCCAATACGCAGGTGCCGGCGGGTTCGACGCATTATGTTGCCGATGGCTTCCCGGACCGCATCGTCGCCACGCCGGCGCAGGACGCGGCCACAGGGTTTGCGGTGGCCTGGCGCACCGATGCCAGTGTCGACAGACCGTGGCTGGAACTGGTGGTCGCCGGCGATTCGCCGGATGTAGGCACGCCACGACGCATTCGGGCGAGCACGCTGACGCTTGCCAGCGAAAACGGCAGTTCGCATCACCATCGCGCCGATGTCGACGGGCTGCAGCCGGACACGATGTATGCGTACCGCGTGCAGGGGCAGGGGACCTGGGGCGCGTGGAATCACTTCCGCACGGCTGCCACAGCCACCACGCCGCTGACCTTGCTGTATTTCGGCGATACCCAGAACAAGAATCTCAGTCTGGTCTCGCGGGTGATCCGTCAGGCCTGGCGCTCGGCGCCGGACGCGCGGCTGGCCTTGTTCGCCGGCGACCTGGTCAGCGGCAAGGACGGCCAGGACGACAACGAATGGGCCGAGTGGTTCGAGGCCGGGCGCTGGCTGCTGGAAGGCACTGCAGTGGCGCCGGCGCCGGGCAATCACGAATATCACGAAGAGGGCGAAGACACGCCGCAGGCAACCCGCGTGCTCGGCAGTCATTGGCCGGTGACCTTTGCGTTGCCGCGCAACGGGCCTTCGGCCACTGCGCGCACCAGCTACTGGTTCGACTACCAGGGCGTGCGCGTTGCCGTGCTCGACGGCACCTCGGCGCTGGACCTGGGGACCGGCCCCGCGCAGGCGCAGTGGCTGGACAAGGTGCTGGCCGACAACCCGCATCCCTGGTCGATCGTGCTGATCCACCAGCCATTCTTTTCGCCGCGTGCCGATCGCGAAAACGAAAAGTTGGTCGCACAGGTGCTGCCGGTGATCCGACGCCGCAAGGTGGATCTGGTGTTGCAGGGCCACGACCACACCTACGGCCGACGCGGCGATGCGGCCGGGCAGGCGACGCCGGTCTTCGTGGTCTCGGTCGCCGGGCCCAAGCAGTACCGCCTGTCGGACATGGCGCGCACCACCATGCGCCCGGTGGGCGAAGACACCCAGCTCTATCAGGTGCTGCGTCTGGACGGCCAGCATCTGGTGTACGAATCGCGCACGGCCACCGGCCGTCTCTACGACGCGTTCGAACTGCAACGCGACAGCGACGGCAGCAAACGCTTGATCGAACGCGAGGCGGGACGCATCGCGCCACGCAATTGCCCGCGCAGTGCAACGCTCAAAGGGCGTGCGGATCGATGCTGGGAATGAGCGAGGGCAGGCAACAGCCTGCCCGGCAATACCGTGCTACTGGTGGCTGGGCAGCAGTGCGCAGACGATCTGCAAGCTGCACGTGGTTGCGTGTCCGCTGCCAGCTTCTTCGAGGTGCCCGACCGCCGCCTTGAATATGACAGGGCAGCACGCGGTTTAATCCGGATTTCGACTGTATTTATGCGTTGTTTCAAAACTTCGCATTTGCATAGATTGTTTCTATGAGCTTGCAGTTGATCATCATGTACTGCGATTTATGTCACGTCGATAGTGCGACTACGGTTGGTACGGCCGGGCCAGCGACCAGGTAGCCGAATCGATGCGGCACTGCGGTGGCGGCTCGGTTCCCCCACCGCCCGAGTCGCCCCCATGATTCCCCAATTGATTCACCTGACCGCACCCACCAAGCAGCTGCTGTGGGAAGAGCGCAGGATCTGCGATCGCCTGCAGCGCCTGTTGCCTGGATGGACCTGTTACGTCTGGGACGATGCCGATAACGCAGAACTGATGCGGCGTGCGTTTCCCGAGTTTGCCCAGCGCTACGAGCAGATCCGCTTCGGCGTGATGAAAGCCGACATCGCCCGGTGCGCGTACATGCACGCACATGGCGGCTTCTACTTCGACACCGACTACAAACTACTACGACCGCTCGATGCGCAGGTGCTGTCGCAGCATTGCGTGTTGCCCGTCGAGGAAGGTGCGCCGGGCCAGGAAGACTTCAAGATCGGCAATGCCGTGTTTGGCTCCGAGCCCGGGCATCCGTTCTGGCGCGCGTTCATCGAGCACATCTTTACCGCGCATGCCCCGGAAACGCTGCAGGATCACCGCGAGATCCCGATGATTTCGGGCCCGCGTGGGCTGACGCGCTTCTACAACGCGCATGGTGGGCAGTTCGCCGACATCCTGTTCCCGCCACGCGACGCCTTCCATCCGGACCGCACCTGGTTCGGGCTTGGCCATCGTGGCGGCAAAATCGCGGTCGGCTCGCACCTGTGCTGGGCATCGTGGCGCGGCAAGTCGCCGCGGCGTGCGCTCACCAACTACCTGCGCCGCAAGTTGAATGCGGTGCCGATCTGAGTGGCAGCGTGCACGGTGATACGGCAATCGACCTGGGGCAGGGCCGCTCAGGTCGAATCTGGGTGAGGTCATCGCCCTGCATGCTGCAGGCGATTTATGCAAGCGCAAGCTTGCATGTTCTCGTGGCTTCGCATCGTGTGTTGCAGGTATTGCGCAAATTCAGACCAGGCAACGCAGTCGGGACAATGGCTGATGACCCAGCCTGGATCGGCTGGACGCAACCGAAGACTTGCGCCACTGTCGCCGGCGCTGATCGCGGTTCCAGGGCGCCGCGCAGAGAGCTGGTGGAAGACCTGTCAGCCATCTGCCGCACGCCGACGACATGCGCGCCGGCGTGCCGCGTGGAGCAAATCAGGCCGCTGCGGCCTGCACCTGACGCGGGCCTTCCTTGAGCGCACGTGCGATCAGGCCGACCAGCAGATCGAGTTCGTCTTCATCCATCGCAAAGTGCGGGGTGAAACGCAGCGAATTCTCGCCGCCGTGGATCACGTTGACGCCGCGGTGGCGCAACCACTCCTCGGTGGAACCGGCGCCGTAGCACTTGAATTGCGGTGCCAGTTCGCAGGAGAACAACAGGCCGGTGCCTTGCACCTTGGTGATCAAGCCGCCGAGTTCGGCCTGCAGCGCCTCCAGCTTGGCAATCGCCTGCGCACCGCGGATGCGGATGTTGTCCCGCACCTGCGGGGTGAACAACGCCAGGGTGGCGCAGGCCACATCGAGCGCGCGCGGGTTGGTGGTCATGGTGTTGCCGTAGGTGCCCTTGCGATACACCTGCGCGGCGTGCTCGGTCACCGCCAGTACCGACAGCGGGTACTGCGCCGCATTGAGCGCCTTGGAATAGGTTTCCAGGTCCGGCGGGTCGAGCTGCTCGAATCCCGGGTAGTCCACCACCGACAGCACGCCATGCGCGCGCAGCCCGGCCTGGATGGAATCGACCAGCAACAGGCTGCCATGGGTACGGGTCAGCGCGCGCGCCGCGGCGTAGAACTCGGCCGGCAACGCACGCCCCGGGTCGCCTTCGCCCATCACCGGCTCCAGGAACACCGCCTCGATAAACCAGTGATTGCGCGCGGCCTCATCGAAGGCGCGTTGCAACGCGGCCACGTCGTACGGGGCGATTGCGATGACCGAATCCTCGTCGCGATAGCTGGCCAAATACTTGGTGTAGGTCTTGCGGCTGGAATCCGAGTACAGGCCCGGGCGATCGGTGCGGCCATGGAAGCTGCCCTTGACCACCAGGCGCTTGATGGTGGCACCGGCGTGCCGCGCGCCGGGGTCGGTGTGCAGCTTGGCGTTGGTATCGACGATGCGGGCGGCCAGGCCCACCGCTTCGGAGCCGGAATTGAGACACATGAAGCGTGCAAACGGGCAGCCGCCGCGGCTGTGGCCGATCTCGGCACGCAGGGCGCGATCGAGCCGGCGCTGCGCCAGGCTGGGCGTCATCACGTTCGCCATCACCTGCGGGCGCGCCATGGCCTCGAGCACCGCGGACGGCGTATGGCCGAAGCCGAGCATGCCGTAGCCGCCGGCGTCGTAGAGCACTGCGCCCTTGAGCGTGACCACCCATGGCCCGCGTGCGGCCAGTGCCACGTAAGGCGTCACTGCGTCGTCGGCATAGAAATTGATGAAACCTTCCTGCACCGCGCCGATCTGGGCCTCTTCGTCCAGGTCCAGCAGGTCGGCGGCGTCATCGCGCACCAGCGCGTACTCGGCTGCTGCCGCATGGATGGCCTGCTGCAGGTCAGGGTGGCTGACGGCCAGGCGCGCGATGGTCGCGTCGTCCAGGCCTTCGGTCAGGCGGCGGCCGGCATGGGCACGCAGCGGGGCGAGCGGGGCAAGGACGGACATGGCGCATCTCCTTCAAAGGTGGCGTTCCCTTCCTATTATCGGCAGAAGATCGGCGTTTGGCAGCGTGAATCTGGGCAGGAAGTGCGGTATTTTCGTCGATTCGCCGAAACGAATGCGCAATAGTGAAGATCACCCCCTCCGACGAACGCCTGTTGTCGCTGCTGCGCGAGGACGCGCGCGCGTCCACCGCCCAGATCGCGCGGCGACTTGGGCTCTCGCGCACCACCGTGCAGAGCCGCATCGAAAAGCTCGAGCGCGACGGCGTGATCAGCGGCTACACCGTGCGCACGCATGACGACTACGAACAGGGCCGCATCCGTGCGCACATCCTGATCACCGTGTTGCCCAAGAAGATGCCGGCCGTGGTGAAGGCGCTGCGCGATATCCCGGAAGTGCGCCTGCTGCATTCGGTCAGCGGTGCCTACGACCTGGTCGCCCTGGGCGTGGTCGGCGGCGTCAACGAGATGGACGTGCTCACCGACGCCATCGGCGCCATCGACGGCGTGGAGCGCACGACCAGCGCGATCATCCTGTCGACCAAGTTCGAGCGGTGAATGAGCCGGGATTGGGCATTCGGGATTGGGGATTCGTAAAAGCGGGCCAGCTTGCGTCGTACAGCGTTCGGTCCCTGGACCCTGCTCTTACGAATCCCCAATCCCCAATCCCCAATCCCCGCCGCAGTTACACTATGCGGCTACTCCGCCAACGATCCTGCGGCCTTGAAGAAGTCCGATTTCCATTACGAGCTGCCCGAAGAACTGATCGCCCAGGCGCCGCTGGCCGAACGTGCCGCCAGCCGCCTGCTGGTGGTGCCGCCGGCGCCAGCGGCCTTCGGCGACCGCCAGGTGCGCGATCTGCCCGAGCTGCTGCAGCCCGGCGATCTGCTGATCTTCAACGACACCCGGGTCATTCCGGCGCGCTTGTTCGGGCAGAAGGCCAGCGGCGGGCGAGTGGAGATCCTGATCGAGCGCCTGCTTGGCGAGCGCGAGGCGCGCGTACAGATCGGCGCCAGCAAGTCGCCCAAGGCCGGCAGCGTGATCGCGCTCGATGCCGGCGGCCAGGCCGAGGTGCTGGGCCGCGATGGCGAGTTCTATCTGCTGCGTTTCCAGATCCCGACCCCGCTGGAGCACTGGCTGCTGGAGGCTGGCCGCCTGCCGCTGCCGCCGTATATCCGCCGCGAGCCGGGTGTCGAAGACCGCGAGCGCTATCAGACCGTGTTCGCGCGCGAAGTCGGCGCGGTCGCCGCGCCCACCGCCGGGCTGCACTTCGACGAGCCGCTGCTGGCGCGCCTGCGCGAGCGCGGGGTGGAGTTCGGCCACGTCACCTTGCATGTGGGCGCCGGCACCTTCCAGCCGGTGCGGGTGGACAAGCTCGACCAGCACGTCATGCACACCGAATGGCTGAATGTCGGTGCCGCATTGGTGGAACAGGTGCGGCGCACCCGCGCCCGCGGCGGCCGCGTCATCGCGGTGGGCACGACAGTGGTGCGCTCGCTGGAAAGCGCCTGGCGCAAGACCGAGGCCGCGCCCGAAGGCGAATTGCAGCCATTCGCTGGCGAAACCCAGATCTTCATCCTGCCCGGCTACCGCATCCGCAGCGTCGACGCGATGGTCACCAACTTCCATCTGCCCGAAAGCACCTTGATGATGATGGTCTGCGCCTTCGCCGGCCGCGAGCGCATCTTCGCCGCCTACCACCACGCCATCGCGCAGCGCTATCGCTTCTTTTCGTACGGCGATGCGATGTTGTTATGGGGCGGGGAATCGGGAGTCGGGAATCGGGAATCGTAAGGCGGGACCCGCCGAACGATCAGCCACCTGCCAACCGCTCTTCCCATTCCCGATTCCCGACTCCCCATTCCCGGCCCCTCAATGTCCCGACTCCAGTTCCAGCTCCAAGCCACCGACGGGCATGCCCGGCGTGGGCGCCTGACCTTTCCGCGTGGCACGGTCGAAACCCCTGCGTTCATGCCGGTCGGCACCTATGGCTCGGTCAAGGGCATCCTGCCCGAGCAGATCCGCGCGCTGGGTGCGGAGATCATCCTGGGCAACACCTTCCACCTGTATCTGCGCCCGGGCCTGGAGGTCATCGGCGATCACGGCGGGCTGCACGGATTTGCGCGCTGGGATGGGCCCATCCTCACCGATTCCGGCGGGTTCCAGGTGTTTTCGCTGGCGCATCGCCGCAAGATCACCGAGCAGGGCGTGACCTTTTCCTCGCCGACCGATGGCGCGCGGGTGTTCCTGGGCCCCGAAGAGAGCATGGAAATTCAAAAGGTGCTCGATTCGGACATCGTGATGATCTTCGACGAGTGCACGCCGTACCCGGCCACCGAGGACGTCGCGCGACGCTCGATGGAGCTGAGCCTGCGCTGGGCGCAGCGCTCGCGCGACGCGCACGACGGGCTGGGCAACGATGCGGCGCTGTTCGGCATCGTGCAGGGTGGGGTGCATCCGGACCTGCGCAGCCGCTCGCTGGATGGCCTGCAAGGCATCGGTTTCGACGGGTATGCGATCGGCGGGCTGGCAGTGGGCGAGCCCGAGCACGAGCGCAACGCCATGCTCGAACACCTGCATCCGCGCCTGCCGGCCGAGCGCCCGCGTTACCTGATGGGCGTGGGCCGCCCGGAAGACCTGGTCGAAGGCGTGGCACGCGGGGTGGACATGTTCGATTGCGTCATGCCCACCCGCAATGCGCGCAACGGCCACTATTTCACCTCCTTCGGCACCGTGCGCATCCGCAACGCAAAGTACGAACGCGACCTGGACACCATCGAGCCGGGCTGCGGCTGCCATGCCTGCAGCAGCGGCTATACGCGCGCCTACCTGCGCCATCTGGACCGCTGCAACGAAATGCTGGCGCCGATGCTGGGAACCCTGCATAACCTCTGGTATTACGAAAAACTGATGGCCGACATGCGTGCGGCGATCGCTTCGGGAACCTTTGTGGAGTTCCGGCGGTCCTTCTATGCGGCACGCGGCGCCACCACGCCGCCGTTGCCGGGGGAAACCAGCTGAGACCGGCCGTCCGCGCCCCGGCGCGGACGGCGTGGAACCTGCGTGGCATAATTCCCGGCTGTTCCGCCCCGGCGGTACCTGAATAGCGAGCGGGCCCATGGGCGCGCTGGCACCAAACTAGGATGCACTGAATGAATCTGCTCGATTTCCTGATCCCCGCTGCCCAGGCGCAGGCCGCCGGCGGCGCGCCGGCACCCGGCCCGATGGGAGGCCTGTCCACCTTCGCGCTGCCGATCATCCTGATCGCCGTGATGTACTTCCTGATGATCCGCCCGCAGATGAAGCGTCAGAAAGAACACAAGGCGCTGCTGGACAAGCTGGCGCGCGGCGATGAAGTGATCACCTCCGGCGGTGTTGCGGGCGTGATCACCGACATCGGCGACAACTTCATCAGCGTGGAAGTGGCCGACAACGTGCGTATCCGCGTGCAGAAGAGCGCCGTGGGCCATGTGCTGCCGAAGGGCACGCTGAAGTCGGCAAGCTAAACGCGTCTTGCCACGGCTGCGCCGCTGTCAGGCAGGCGCAGTCGCCAGGTGGAACCGGAGGTTGTGACCCACCGGTTCCGCTGTACCGCCCGTATCCATCTGAAGACCATTGGCGACGTTGTACCGGTCGCTTGAAGTCGTTCTCACTGCTAGGCGCGGCGCCGGGATGGTGCCACGCGGGACTGTCGCAATGCTCGAATTTCCTCGCTGGAAGTACTTCCTGATCCTGCTGGTACTGGCCGTCAGCGCGCTGTATGCGTTGCCCAACGTGTACCAGAAGGACCCGTCCGTGCAGATCACCGCCAGCCGCGGTGCGCAGCTCGACGACGCATTGCGCAGCCGCATCGACGGTGAGCTCAAGAGCGCCGGTATCACCCCGAAGGCGATCACAAAAGAAGGCGATAGCCTGATGGTGCGGTTGCCTTCGCTGCAGGCGCAGACGCGCGCCAACGACGTGTTGCGTCAGCAGCTGGGCGAGAACTACACCGTGGCGCTGAACCTGGCCTCCACCGTGCCGGACTGGCTGGCCAAGCTGGGCGGCCGGCCGATGGTGCTGGGTCTGGACCTGGTGGGCGGCGTGCACTTCGCCATGCAGGTCGATCAGAAGGCCGCGCTGGAAAAGCGCCTGGACGGGTTTGCCGAAGACATCCGCACCACCTTGCGCGATGCGCGTATCCCGTATCGCTCGGTGGAACGTCGCGCCGACAACAGTATCCAGGTCAACCTGGGCGAGGGCGCCAATGCCGACGCCGCGCGCGTGACGCTGGCCAAGGCGCAGCCGACCCTGACCTACGACGTCAGCGGCCAGAACATCGCCGTGAAGGTGCCGGAGGCCGAGCTCAAGCAGATCGCCAGCGGTGCGATCGAGCAGAACCTCACCACCTTGCGCAACCGCGTCAACGCACTGGGCGTGTCCGAGCCGACCATCCAGCGCCAGGGCGAGGACCGCATCGTGGTTGAACTGCCCGGTCTGCAGGACACCGCCGAAGCCAAGCGCCTGATCG
Source organism: Xanthomonas euvesicatoria (assembly GCF_013112235.1). NCBI lineage: Bacteria > Pseudomonadati > Pseudomonadota > Gammaproteobacteria > Lysobacterales > Lysobacteraceae > Xanthomonas > Xanthomonas euvesicatoria. The sequence continues at coordinate 3,955,852 of NZ_JABFFS010000001.1, read as the reverse complement.
GTGCCACCGCCTCGCTGGAATTCCGCGCCGTGGTCGACGGTAATGCCGACGATGCCGTGCGCAGCGGCAACATTCCGCCGGAGGCCAAGGTCTATCGCCTGCGCGACAGCAACGCGCCGGTGTTGTTGAACAAGCGCGCGCTGGTGACCGGCGACCAGATGGTCAGCGCATCGGTCAGCACCGACCAGAACGGCATGCCGGCAGTGGCGGTGACGCTCAACAACGTCGCCGGCCAGCGCATGTTCGACTACACCAGCGCCAACGTCGGCAAGCTGATGTCGGTGGTCTACATCGAGCGCATTCCCACCGTGACCATGGTCGACGGCAAGGAAGTGCGCAGCGTACGGGTCAAGGAAGAAGCCTTGTCGCCGACCCGCATTGCCGGCGTGTTCGGCAAGAACTTCCAGACCACCGGTCTGGAAAAGACCGAAGCCGAGAACCTGGCCAAGCTGCTGAAATCCGGCTCGCTGGCCGCGCCCATGGACTTCGTCGAGGAATACGTCATCGGACCGAGCCTGGGTGCGGAGAACGTGGAGCGCGGCGTCACGGCGGTGGTCTACTCGTTCCTGTTTACGCTGGTGTTCTTCACCATCTACTACCGCGTGTTCGGCGCGATCACCTCGGTGGCGCTGCTGTTCAACCTGCTGATCGTGGTGGCGGTGATGTCGCTGTTCGGTGCCACCATGACGTTGCCGGGCTTTGCTGGCCTGGCGCTGTCGGTCGGTCTGTCGGTGGACGCCAACGTGCTGATCAACGAGCGTATCCGCGAAGAGTTGCGCCTGGGCGTACCGGCCAAATCGGCGATCGCGGCCGGTTACGAAAAGGCCGGCGGCACCATCCTCGACGCCAACCTTACCGGCCTGATCGTGGCGGTGGCGTTGTATGCGTTCGGCACCGGCCCGCTGAAGGGCTTCGCGCTGACCATGATGATCGGTATTTTCGCCTCGATGTTCACCGCGATCACGGTCTCGCGTGCGCTGGCGGTGTTGATCTACGGCAGCCGCAAGAAGCTGAAGTCTGTCGCTATTTAATGCGAGTCCCTCGCAAGAGCCCGTCTGTAATGCGAGTCCCTCGCGAGAGCCCGCACATCCATGTGCGGACTGCTTAGGAAGATCTTTCAATGAAAATTTTTCCGCTTCATCTGATTCCGAACGACACCAAGATCGATTTCATGAGCTGGCGCAAGCCGGTGCTCATTTTGATGCTGGTGCTGGCAGTCGCCTCGGTCGGCATCATCGTCGGCAAGGGTTTCAACTACGCGCTGGAATTCACCGGCGGCACGCTGGTGCAGACCTCGTTCCAGAAGACCGTGGACGTGGACCAGGTGCGCGAAAGGCTGTCCAAGGCCGGCTTCGAAAACGCCCAGGTGCAGAACGCCCGCGGCGGCAATGAAGTCATGATTCGCCTGCAGCCGCATGGCCAGAACAACAATCGCGACGACGCCGCTCGCACCGTTGCCGAAGATGTGCGCAAGGCGGTGACCAGCGATGAGAATCCGGCCACCGTGCAGCCTGGCGAATTCGTCGGCCCGCAGGTCGGTAAGGATCTGGCGTTGAACGGTGTGTATGCCACGGTGTTCATGCTGGTAGGCTTTTTGATCTACATCGCATTCCGCTTCGAGTGGAAGTTCGCGGTGGTCGCCAGTCTGACCGCGTTGTTCGATCTGCTGGTCACCGTGGCCTTCGTGTCGCTGACCGGCCGCGAGTTCGACCTGACCGTGCTGGCCGGCCTGCTGTCGGTGATGGGCTTTGCGATCAACGACATCATCGTGGTGTTCGACCGCGTGCGCGAAAACTTCCGCGCCCTGCGCGTGGAGCCGCTGGAAGTGCTCAACCGTTCGATCAACCAGACGCTGTCGCGCACGGTGATCACCGCGGTGATGTTCTTCCTGTCGGCGTTGGCGTTGTACATCTATGGTGGCGAGTCGATGGAAGGCCTGGCCGAGACGCACATGATTGGCGCGGTGATCGTGGTGATCTCCTCGGTGATCGTAGCCGTGCCGATGCTGAGCATCGGGCCGTTCGCGGTGACCAAGCAGGATCTGCTGCCCAAGGCCAAGGACGTGGAGGCGCTGGCGCGCCGTCCTTGATGGGTTGGCAAAAGGTGTGACGAAAAAACCGCGCATTGCGCGGTTTTTTCGTTTCTGGCGGTGGACGTCGTGACTGCACGGTTATGCGCTGTGACGCCACTACTCAAGATTGTGAACGCCAGGGATTTCGTCGGACAAGTGATGCCGATCGATACGCGATAGTTCGCGGGAGAGAAACACCAGCACCGCCTACGTCTGCGTCCTTGCTGGATAACACTCCAAGCATCTGCATGGCCGAGGCTGCTCTCCATCATGCTATCCCGTGATCGCGGCCAGGATTTTTCCCATTCACAAAGTGCTAGCGATCGAAGATACTCAGTGCAACACCGCATTTCGGCGGTCCAAGAGTAGTTAGGCCGCACAAAGGAGATCCGCAGATGCCCAAGCCCAAGTCATGTACAACTGCGATTTGTGCGGCTCTTCGTTCCAGTTCGGGCCGCATATTTATGCTGGCAAGTTTATTCCTAGCTACCAGCTAGCCGTATGCCGCACGTGCTGGGAGAGCAACCATGACGGATGGGGTCCGATCGTAGAGGATCGATTTGTCGAGCACTTGCATAGCAAAGGGGTGCCTTTGCCAGAACGCAACAAAGACGGTTGGTACCCGCGCGAGTAAGGGCCTAACAATTCATTCAAGCCGTGTCGCTTCGCGGCACTGCTTAACTCAGGCGTTAGGTGGCTATGGGACACCATTACTTGCCCCAGCATTACCTGCTCGGATTCGCTGATGGAGTCAGGGTGTGGGGACATGACGTTCGGGCGCGCCGATCTTTCCGTACACAGGTCAAGTCGCTAGCTAATGAAACCGTCATGTACACCGAGGAGCTAGAAAAGCACCTAGCAAACGTTGTCGAAGGGCCAGCCCAAGACGTGATCGACCGAGCGCGTAAGCGGCTCAAGCTCAGAGACGAGGATCGTGAGGTACTTGCCGCCTACATCATCGCCATGTGGCAGCGCGTGCCTGCTGGGCGCAAGCGAGTGGCAGGGTACATACCGAGCCTAGCTGAGACGATCAAGATGCAGGTCGTGCAGCAATTGGACGCAATAGCCGCGTCTGAACCGGATCTCGCAGAGTCCGCAACTAGGCGCAAGGAAGAAGTAGGTCGGATCATCTCCGCATACAAGGAAGACCCGCCGGACTACTTCTGGCACCACACACTGAAAAGCGGAGCGACACCCAGAACTGTGCAAGGGCTCTTATCAATGAATTGGCACTTCCTAGTCAGCCCTGGCGAAAGCTTCATCACCTGTGACAATCCGACTTTTTTCTTCAGGTCAGTGGGCATCGCCGCGCACGAATCCGAACTGAGCTTTCCGCTTAGTTCGGAGGTTTGCTTTTGGGCAAACAGGGCTAATTCGGAAAGACCCCAATACTTTACGACTGACCGCTCCATTGTTCTGGAACTCAACCGCAGATCCGCGCACAACACGCAGCGCTTTATCTACACCCGTGAGGAGGCGCCTTGGGTACTCAGCTTTGCAGCAAAGAAACATCCGCTGCATCGGTTGTTGTGAGGTCGCCGCCTAACCACTCCTTCAACGAGACGCCACTTCATGGCGCGACTTAATTCAATCATTAGGCGGCACAGGGGAGTTCAATGGACATTGACCTAATAGCAAAGATCGCCGCGCCGCTCTTGTCGCTCATTGTTGCGGTGCTCATCAAGCATTACTTGGAGGGCAAATCGCGCTTAGTGACATACATTGGTAACGTAGCAGCCTTTCCCAGCAACAACGCACCGCAGACGCACATGCATAGCGTCGTGCTTCAGAACGCTGGCAAAAAGTCGGCGGCTAATGTACGTGTCCCACACGGGGTGCCTCTGGCCAGCGTAAGCGTTAAAGTCAATCCCCCAATGCACTACAACTTTGAATTCAGTCCATCCGGAACTTTTCAGATTTTGATCCCGACCCTCGCGCCAAAAGAGCAGGTCACGATCTCGTATTTGTATGAGGAGCCAACCGTATGGAATCAAGTCTCATGGCCATCAAAGAGTGATGACGGACTCGCAGAGATTGTTCAGGCAATTCCGGCGCCGCGCCCCAACAAACTAGTGCGTTACTCCAGCGTCGTCCTCTCGATGGTAGGGCTTTCGTACATTCTTTATTGGGCGGTTCGTTATGCATTGCAAAGTGCCACCTAACAATTCATGCAAGCAGAAGCCGATTCTCGGCTCGGCTTAATTCAGGCGTTAGACCTGCAGACCAAACACCATGTCTTGGCGAAACAAGGAAATTTCCATCAACTGGTTGAAGGCAGTCATCTCCGTTGTGGCGGTTTCTGCTATCGCAGTGCGTATCGCTTTTCCTGAGATCAAGATTGACTTGGTTACGCTCGGTCTGATGATCGTAGCGGTGCTGCCGTGGCTGTCGGAACTGATCGAAAGTGCAAAATTCCCGGGCGGCTGGGAAGTCAAATTTAGAGACCTTCGAGAGGCTGGTGAAAAGGTAACGTCTTCCTCAGAGCCTCCTCCCACGGCTTCCCATCAGCCACCGCCCGTTACACAATCCCAGCCAAGCTACGTTTCGGTAGCAGATCAGGATCCAAATCTTGCGCTAGTCGGCCTACGCATCGAGATTGAGCAACGCATTCGGCAACTATCCAAGCGCCACGACCTGCCTATGAATTGGGGCTCGCTATCGAAGTTGATTCGCGAGCTAACACGTCGCGAGATAATTCCTTATGGCGTCGCTAGCGGCTTGGAAGACCTAGTCGCAGCCGGAAATCAGGCTGCGCACGGCGCAAGCGTCGATCCTCGGGTGGCTGATTGGGCAATTACCACCGGGCCGGAAATCTTGGCTGCGTTGGATGCGCTGCTGTAGGTCTAAGGAACCTCTGAACAACGTGCCACAAATGCGCAACCCTATTGGTTCGGAGTGAAGAGGCATCCATGCAATTGAAGTTCGGTGACGCTGAAGGCCTGGGCAAGCGCAAGCAGATCCGGCGCGAGATCTTCCTTGCGGAGATGGAGCGCATCGTTCCGTGGAAGCAACTGCTTGCCCCGGCCGAATCATACTATCCGTTGTCGGGACTGCCCGGTTGGCAGCCGTATGCGCTGGCTATGGACGTACAACCATTAGCGCCCCAACATGGCGCTAGGCGGCATCACCCTAGCAATGAAATTGGCGATGGCCACGTAGCTTCAGATTTGGCGAACGCTCAGAGCGGGGGGGCTTTTCCCACCCAGGTTTTGCGAGAGCAGGCGCTGGCATCTCTCGATATTTGGGTGGTGGATCATTTGGTAATCGGTGGCAGGAGCCTGCGATCCGGGCGGCAAGTGGAATGTGGCCTCTCCGTTGCCTTATTGCTTGGGTCGGCAAAGCGGTCGAGTTAAGCTCTTTCTGTCAGCTGAGACCACACCGCACGGAAGGGATGAAACGCATGCCATCAACGACGCCAAATCAGCCGACGGCCGGGAGCTTTTACATGGTCGAAGCAGACATGGAGAGCAACAGACCGCCCTGTGGGGTGAGGTTCGAGAATGTTCGCAACCTGCTTTCCCCTCCGCGGTTGATCCTGCGGCCGGAGGAAGGAGGATTTCCGACGCTCCGCGAAACACCTCAGCTGACCTACGACCCAAAGACAGGTCCAGTCCCGCGGGATCTAGAGCCGGGATTTAGTGGCTATTGGCTGGTTTCTGAGCGACTCCACGATGTCATGGTGTCGGTGGACTCCGACGCCTTTGCTTTTGCGGAGGTAGATTACCGCTTGGCCGACGGTGCCAGAGGTCCGCGCCACCTTTTGTGCGACGTTGTTCGCGAGCTTGATGCCTTGGACGAAGTTGCTTCGAAGCTACAAATTGAAGTAGACGACGACTACGTCAATGGCAAGTTCTACTCGGTGGGAGGGGGAGCCAGCTTGGCCTTTAGGCCGGAAGTCCTGGGTCAAGCACACGTCTTCCTTACGCCGTTCAGCTCATTCTTGATTTGCGACCAAGCCTTCAAAGATGCGGTCCATGACGCGGGGATTCCTGATGATGCTGGTGAAAGCGGCATCTCTTTTATCGACGCATCAGACGTCTAGCCGCATCTGGGCAACACATAAGGAGCAGGGAGCATGCCGCGCAGCAGCCCTATTTTTCATGATCATCATGGGTTCGAGCAGCAAACCCTTCGTTACAGCCGCATCTTGCGGGTGCTGTCGAACTCAGATCGCTTCGACATTGATTCACCTGAAAATTGATTCTTCATGCCGCATGACGAAGGGCATGCCCAGGCTATGGGCATCTTAAACTTGTGCCGCAATTCCGATTGTCAGACCTGGGAGCGTCAGAGCAGCGGACAGGACACCACCGTTGCACCATCTGCCCAGAAATGAGACTGCGGCGCTAAACTTTGCCGCAATGATCCCGGCGACATAAATCAATGACGGATACAACCGATGGAAACGACGACAGCCAATCAGCCCAAGGCTGGTGAGTTCTTTATCCTCGAAGCGGGCACGATCAACGGACCGGTGAACGGCGTTGTCTTTGAGAACGTCAAGAATTTGTTGTCACCCCCGCGCCTGATTCTGAGGCCTGAAGGCGGTGGTTTCCCTCCGTTGCGCGAAACGCCGCGTTTGGTCTATCACCCCAGCAAAGGCCCACCTCCTAAGGACTTGGAGCCTGGCTTCAGTGGATACTGGCTTGTATCCGAACGACTCTTTCAAGTCATGACCTCGGTCGATCCCACTGCGTTCGCTTTCGCAGAGGTGGACTATCGGTTGGCTGATGGTGCGAAAGGGCCACCCTACTTTCTCTGTGACGTGATCCAAGAGATTGACGCACTGGACGAAGAAGCGTCCAAGCTCTTCATTGACACAACCGAAGACTTCGTCAATGGCAAGTTTTACGATCTGACCGGCGGCGCCAGTGTAACGTTCGACCGCGTGCGTTTGGGTCCGGCGCATGTCTTCAAGACGCCTTACACCGGCCGGGTATTCTGCGATCAAGTCTTTAAGGATGCAGCCGCAGCGGCAGGTATCGAGACCGACACCGATGCTGATGGGCTTTGGTTTATCGATGCTTCGGACATCTAGCCGCGCAGCAATGGCTTCTAGGAAGGATCTGATCCATGCCACGCAACGGACCTATTTTCCAAGACCACCACGCCATTGAGCAACAAACGCTAGAGCGAAGCCAGCTACTTAAGGGGCTCTCGGACGCGGGATATTTTGATATTCATGCCCCTGAGAATCGCATTTTTCTGCCTGCAGATCCCGCGTTTGCTCAGACTTTGGGGACCACGCCGCATAGCGGTGGACCCATCTCTGATTACCAGAATGGGCTAATTGATCGCTTGGGGCGCCTTGAGCAAACCCCTGATGGCATCAAGGCCCTATCAGGTGACTTGGACGCACTTGGAAGAATTTCAGGTCGCGTAGAGACCCTCCGCGACACAGTGCGTGTGGGACTGATTAATGGCGATTTGCACACCAATGCGCCACTTGGCCTTCGCGCCGACGACATCCGTCCAGGCGTCCAGAATTTCTTTCGCGACGAAGTCGCCTACGGACAGGCCCATGTTGCGCAACTTCTGAGCCTGAAGGGTTACGTGCCAGGAGATCATGGTTGGGCTGTGGTCACCCACACCGAAGGCCGTGTGGTGGCCACACTCCAACATATCCAGAGCGTCCCCAATCCTCTGACCCGCGGTGGTGCAGTCGAACTCCAGCGGCATGGTTTGTCTCAGGCTATTTCAAACGCTTACCACGGTGGACGCTTGACCATATCGCCGGGGGGTGTTGCTGTTGTTGAGAACACCTTGGGCGAAGAAGCCGCCAGATCGCTGCGAATTCCTCGCGGTCAAAGCGGTGCCGCATCCATAGAAATGCTGCTGGGCAATGCGTCGGCTAGTACCTTGGTGCGCTCGGGTGGCTTGTTGGCGACAGGTGCTGATGCAGTGCTGACCGCGCGCCGTTCGGCCGAGCTGCTGGAACAAGGCAATGCCACGGCCGCGCAGTCTGAGGTTACCCATGCACTGGCCCGCAATGTCGGTGGCTGGGCCGGTGGTGCGTCCACGGCAGCAGCCTTGGGAGGAAGCGGCTTCGTGCCGGCTGCGTTGATGGTTGGCGACGCGCTGTTGATGAGCAAGGCGTTCGACAAAGGCGCCGATCTGCTGGACAACCGCGCCATCTACCACCAGACCGACAAAGCTGGCGTGGAGTGGCAGTTCAACGGTCGCAACTGGCAGCGCGACGCGGCCATCGAGCTCGCTCCGGATGGCCGGCGCACAAGCGGCGAGCAGCCCGTAGTCGCCAGCTATGAGAAATCCCAGGAACTGGGCGCGCTGGCCAACGCCAAGGCAGTGGAGTTGGCGCTGGGCAAAGCTCCTGCACCGCAGGACCCGTTCAACCTCCCTGCACGGGCCAGCGACCAAGTCGGGTTGGACAACCAGAACTGGCACCGCAATCCTGAGAGCCAGGCATGGGAACGCCAAGTCAAAACCGCCGTGTCCGGTGCCAACGACCGGGGCAGCTACGAGCACCAGACCGCCTCTCCGGAACGCGCGCAACAGCTCAACCAAGAAGCCCTCAGTCGCATCGAGAGCAACATCGCCACCGGACGCGAAGCCATCGCCGCCGCTTACCTGGAAAACCATGCCGCGCAGCGCGCCCGCGACTATGGAGTGGAAGTGCCGGCAGCCGTGGAAAGTGTCCTCGCCAAGCAAGGTCAGGTGCAGGGACACGACGGGCAGGTCTACCAGCGGAACGACGCTGGACAGTGGGCTGGGAAGGATGGGGTGGCTACTGGAAACCTGGCGGTGGAACTGGAGTTGACGAACCAGGTGCGCCAGCCGTCGGTGGAGCGTGCCCAGGAGACCCTGGCAGCGATCCAGGCGCTTCCCGCCCCTACGGCTGCGCAGATAGAGCACAACGAGCTGCTGCACCGTTACCGGGCCGCAGGCGTCGATTTGAACGTGAACCCTCAGACTCAGCAGGCAGTGGCGCTGGCCGCGCAGCGGACTAGGGACGCCAATGGCATCACCGGGCCGACCATGCAGCAGCTACAACGCAATGCGTCGGGGCAATACGGGTATGACAGCCCCATCGCGCACCTCCAGCGCGACAGCGATGGAATCACTCGTGTGGTGGCCGTGACCAGCAGCGAAGCCATCCGGCAGGCGTTGAGCGAGGCGCAAGGCAATCGACTACAGTCGCCAAGCCTAGGGCGCGCGCCTGAGGGAACGGCAGAGGCGGACACCTCGGCCTCCGAGTCGTCCAATCCGCAGCAGGTGCTGGATATCCAAGCGCACCTGCAAGCCTCTGTCGCGGCGCAGGCGCGGCAAGAACGCGAACAGCAAGATCGCCTCGCGCAAGAGCAGCACGCCGCGCAGGTGCGCGAGCACCTCCAACAGGCACAGCCGGAGCGCGAAGAGCGGGCGCAGAACGAACAAGCAATCCAGGCCCACGCCGTGCTGGAAGGTCAGCGCCAAGCCGAGCAGCAGCGGGAGTCAGAAGAGCGGCAAGTGCAGGAGCAGCAAGCACAGACCAGCCAGCAACGCGAACTGCAGGAGCGTGAGGAAAGGAATTTCCAGGAACGTCAGGCGCAGGAGCGCCAAGCCCAAGACAACCAGCAACGGGAGCAGCAAGAGCGCCAGGCTCAAGAAGCCACGCGGGTCGAAGTCCAGGAACGTCAGGCTCAGCAAGCGCAGCAGCAAGACCCCAGCCAGCACTCCTCGCAGCAAGCCGATCCTCAGCCGCACGCTCCGGATGCGGCGCTGGCTCAGCAAACGCCGCAGCCCGAGTTGCAGCAGGCAGACGCCTACCAGCAGCTAGAAGCGCATAACCAATGGGCAGGCGAACACCCGGCTCACACCACACCTGACCCACGGATGCAGGCGCCTGGTCCAGGCGACGCACAGCCGCATCAAGCACAAGAAGCGGCACGCGCGCTGGAAACGCATGCGTTGGAGAGTCGCGATGCTGCGCACCTCCATGGGCCTCCCTCTGGGGGCAGGGAATCCGGCGACGAACCTATGCAAAGCGTGCAGGCCGACGTGGTGCCGCCAGCACTGCATCCCCAGGTGCAAACGCAGCAAGCAGAGATGGAGCAAGCGTCGGTCCGTCAGCAAGACGTGGCGCGTGAGCAGGAGGCAGCGCCGGTTCGCGTCATATCCGCAACAACGCCTACGGCAGCAGAACCGTTGACTGCATCGCAATCCGCGGACTCCTCCACTTCTGAACGGCATGCGGAGACAGAGCAGGCCTGTTTCTCAGGTGGCTCGCTCGCTGAGCATGGGGTGGCTTTGCTGGCCCCAACAACTCTCGCGCAAACACACGGGCGATCGCTGGGGAATAGAGTAGAAAATCGCTTTCCCTCAGAGCCATCAGGCGCGGAAAACCAGCAAGCCCAATCGACCCCCGCGCGGGAACGCAGCGCCGCAGACCCGGGTGGCGCCCTGTTCCTGGAAGAGACCATGCGCTCGCTGCGTCAACTGCAACAGGAGATTGAGGCGGCGGATCGGGAAGACGAACGCTTCCACCAGGAATGGAGGGAGTATCGCGAGCGCGGAGAACCTTATCCCTTCGCTCAAAAGAGGGCGCTAGACCAGGAGGGTGGAAGCATGGATGCATTCAGCGCCCACCCACCAAGTCACCGCTCGCCTAGTGAAGCTGCTGAGCAAACCGATGCCTTTCCACCTCTAGCTCAGCGCTCGGTCGATCCGGGGGGAGGGGATGCGCCAAACGATTCTTCGCAGGCCGAGCGCAAATCGATCACGGGCGACCCTGACGTGGACGAAGTGCTCTATGCGCTCGACAGCAAGAACGAGTTGGCGATCGAGCAAGCGCTGAATCGGGTCGCCAACAGCGCAGCGACGCAGGCGCTCATCAAAAGAGGCAACGAGTTCCTTGAGGCTCAAGCCCAGCAGGAGGCCCAGGAGCTCGCCACCACACGTCAGGCGCTGGGGATGGATGTCTCAGCGGAAATCAACACCAGCCGCGGGCCGGTCATGGTGATGACGCTGCCGGAGTTTGCCAAGGGACCGATGCAGAGCGGTCCCCAAGGGGACGGCGGTGGGGGTGGAGACGGCGGTGGAGGCGGGGGAGGAGGTGGTGGTGGTGGAGGGGGCGGCGGTTAGTCAAAATCGCTTCCGTGACCAGCCGAGCTCAGGAAACCTCATGGATAGGCAAGACGCCGCCGCAATGGCGGAAATGATGGCCACGTTGAATGCATCGAACGCTTCGTTGCAAGAGACGGTCAAAGTGCTGACGACGCTGGTGGCATCCATGCAGCAGCGCGAACAACGGTTGCGCGAGGTGGTCGCCGAGCAACTCCATGTGCTCCAGAACGCCGCCAGCAATGCCGATGCCAAGGTCACTAGGGCATTGGACAACGCACTGCCGAGACTGACGCAGCTGACCAATCAGGCGTTGACGCAGACGCTGGAGCCAGCCGCCAAGCGATTCAACAAAGAAATGGCGACTGCGGATGAGACATTGCAGCAAGCCACGCGACGTTACGCGCAGGCCCAGCAGTCCTTGGAAACGCGGAGCACTCGGCGCATGTGGATCGCATCGGCCACGATGCTCTTGGCGGGCTTGCTAGCGCTGGGGGCGGTGGCCTATTCGGTTGGCATCGTTACCGAAAAGCGAACCGAACTCGCACAGCTCCGAGCGTCCATCGACTACCTGGATCGCGTGTCCCGTGCGGACCTAGCTCCCTGTGGCGAAGGCCGGCTCTGTGCCACCTTGGAGAAGAATGGGCCGCGTTACGGCAACCAGCGGCAATACAGAGCGATCAATCTGCGTGCAAAATCAGATTCGCAATGATGCGACGTCGTCATTACAGCCACTGGCTTGCGCGACAGGGGCGGTCGAAAAAGCCACCTCGCGTGCGGTCGCGCCTAAGCGGCTCATCGAACTCATTGGCCAAATCCGGCAAATGCCCAGGCCAACCGAGTCGACGCAATGCGTTGCACTGCAGTAAGTGCAACGCACCCACCACCCACTGCAGGCAATGGTGCCCGCCAAGCATGCGCGCAACGCGCGCAGCTTCTCTGCGGCTCACAGATTCCAGTCGATCCGCATGCCCGCGATCAACGCGTTCTTCAGATCGTTGGTGCGGGTCGGTTCGTTGAACTGGTCGGGGTTGATCACGTAGTGCAGGTTCGGGGCGATGCGCAGGCGCTTGGTGACCTGGATGCCGTAGCTGAGCTCCATCATGATCTGGTTGTCGGCGGGGGTGCCGGTGCCGCCGGCGGAGGCGCGGGCCAGGCGCAGGTTTTCGATCGCTTCGTCGCTGTATTTCTGCTGGGTGATCACGAAAGCGATGTTGTCCTGCGGGCGGCTGGCGAAGGTACCTTTCTGCACCAGGCCGAGCTGGATGAAATGGTCTTCGATGGCTTGGCCGCCGGTGCTCTTGAGCATGGCGCCGAAGACGGTGAGGCCGCGCGTACCCGACGGGTCGGGGTTGGTCACCTGCTGTTCGAAGCGGGCGAACATGCCCGAGCGGCCTTGCTTGTTTTCATAGCCCAAGCCGCTCAGTACGGCCGGGTTGCCATTGCGGTCGCGCAGCGGGTCGGTGTAGTCGGAGTTGTCCTGCCAGCCGCCCAGTTCGTACATGGCGGCCATGCTGCCGTCGCCACCCTTGTTCTTGTAGCCACCGGCATAGGGCACCACCACGCCGGTGGTGTCGTTGGTGCTCCAGTTCAGGCCGTGCTGGCCGTCCTGTGCCTGGATGGGGTTGACCTCGTAGGCGCCGACATGCAGATAGACCTTCGGTGTGACCCAGGCGGTGGCATGCGCGGCCCAGCTGGAGACCGGCCAGTAAGTGAAGTTGCTGGTGCGGAACACGAAGGTGGGGTTGCCGCAGGCCGAGTTGCCCTGGAAGTACTGGCACAGGTCCGAGCCCAGGAAGTGGATGTTGGCCACGCTGCGGCCGGCTTCCAGTTCCAGACGGTCGTTGAAAAGTTTCTGCAGCAGGGTGAAGTTGGCCAGGCGCGTGCCCTGGCCGCCGTAGATTTCCTGCACCGAGGTGCTGTTGCCGATGCTGCTGTTGGCCAGGTTGGTGCCGTGGCGGTTGCTGACGTACAACTTCACCGTGGCGCCGTTCCAGCCGAACAGGCGGTCCATGTCGACATCGGTGCCGACCATCAACTGGCCGGCGTAGGCGTCGCCGCTTTTGCGGCCGCCGTCGATCATCGAGGCGGCTTCGCCGGTGTAGCCCAGCTTGAGCTTGAAGGCATCGGCGGCATCCTGCGCGTGGGCGAGCGGGGTCAGTGCCAAGGTCAGCGACAGGCACAGCAGGCGGGGGCGGGCACGGCGGGGGGCGAGAGCGGTCATGGCAGGACTCCGGACAAAAGGGCGTGGCCGTGGTGGCGAACGCGACAACATGTGGGTGGGCATGCCGCTGGCAGCGCACCTGGGTGCGCGCAGCGGTGAAGCAGGTCAGGGGCGCGCGGGAAAACGCGGGCGCGTCAGGTGCGGCGGCAGGTCCGTGCCGCCGGAGGTGCCTCAGGCAACGACGTCGGTCACCGGCTTCTTGAGCAGGCGCAGCGCGATGGCCGTGACCACCACACCGACCACCAGGGCCAGCACGTAGTTGAGCAGGTGGGTGACGGCGTTGGGGATCAGCAGCACGAAGATGCCGCCGTGGGGTGCCTTCAATTCGGCACCGGCGGTCATCGAGATGGCGCCGGCCACGGCCGAGCCGATCACCAGCGCCGGGATGGTGCGCAACGGGTCGCGCGCAGCGTACGGGATGGCGCCCTCGGTCACGAAGGCCAGCCCGAGCACGCCGGCGGCAGTGGCCGAGCCGCGCTCTTCCACGGTGAAGCGGTTGCGGAACACCCAGGTCGCCAGCGCGATGCCCAGCGGCGGGGTCATGCCGGCCACCATGGCAGCGGCCATCGGGGTGTAGACCTGGCTAGCGATCAGGCCGGTGGAGAACGCATAGGCCGCCTTGTTGACCGGTCCGCCCATGTCGAAAGCCATCATGCCGCCGAGCAACAGGCCCAGCAGCAAGGCGCTGCTGCCCTGCATGCCGCGCAGCCAGGCGGTGAGCCAGGCCAGCAGGTCGGCCACGGGCTGGCCGAACACGTACATCATCGCCAGCCCGACCAGCAGGGTGCCCAGCACCGGCAGGATCAGCACCGGCTTGAGGCCTTCCAGGTTGCGCGGCAGCTTGATGTAGCGGTTGAGCGCCGCCACGCCGTAGCCGGCGATGAAGCCGGCAATGATCCCGCCGAGGAAACCGGCGTTGAGATTGGCCGCGACCAGGCCGCCGATCATGCCGGGCGCGATGCCGGGGCGGTCGGCGATGGAGTAGGCGATGTAACCGGCCAGGGCCGGCACCATCAGGGTGAAGCCGGCCTTGGCGCCGATCTGGAACAGCGACCAAGCCAGCGTGCCCTGGTGCGCATCGTCGCCGGCGTAGATGCCGCCGAGGGCAAATGCCAAAGCAATCAGCAGGCCGCCGGCAGTGACGAACGGCAGCATGAACGAGACGCCGGTCATCAGATGCTTGTAGGCGCCGGTGCGGCCGGTGCCCTTGTTCGCGGTGCCGCTGGCGGCGGTGCCGGTGGCAGGAGTCGCGCCGCCCTGCACGCTGGCGTCGGCCAGCGCCTTGTTGATCAGCGCCGGGCCATCGTTGATCGCCGGCTTGGTGCCGCTCTTGAACACGCGCTTGCCGCCGAAGCGGGCCAGGTCCACTTCGCGGTCGGCCGCGATGATGACCACGTCTGCTGCGCGGATTTCGTCGTCGGTGAGCGCGTCCTGCGCACCCACCGAGCCCTGGGTTTCCACCCGCATCTGGTAGCCGAGTTTCTTGGCGGCCTGCTGCAGGCCTTCGGCGGCCATGAAGGTGTGCGCGATGCCGGTAGGGCAGGAGGTGATGGCGACGATGCGCTTGTTGCCGCTAGCGGTGCCACCGGGATTGCCGGCGACGGCCGGGTCGGCGTGTGCGGCCAGCTTGCCGATCGCAGCGGCTGGGTCGTCCAGCACCGCGCCCAGGCTCAGGCGCACCAGTTGCGCATCGCCAAAGCGGGTGGTGTCGGCATCGGCGTCGCCGACCACCAGGACCTGGGCGGCACTGCTGGCGAGTTCGCCCGGCAAGGCGCCGAGCACGCCCTGGTCGCTGCGGATTTCGATCGTCACGCGACGGCCGGCGGCAGTGGCCGCGCGGCGCAGCGCTTCGGCCGCCAGGACGGCTTCGGTACTGCGTTCGCCAGCGGCGATGACCACGATGGAAGAGGACATGGCAAAACTCCTGCTGTGTTGCGGTCGCCGGTGTTGTCGGCGGGGGGAATTTCAAGCGTTATGCGTGGCGGTGACGCGCGCGATCTGCCGCGGCATGCAACTGCCGGCCCGACGGCCGCCTGGGTGCATGCATCGGCAGTGGCCAATGGCGGCTCATGACAGCATTTCGATCACGACCTTGGTTGCGGCGCGGCGCACGCCCTCTGGCGTAATCCGGCGCGCGTCGCCGCTTTCCAGCCGGCACATCGAAAACGCCGTGGCCAGCCGTGCGCACTGCTCCAGCGTGGTCGCGGCATCGAGCGAGGCGGCGGCCAGGCCGGCCACCATCGCATCGCCTGCACCCACGCTGCTGCCGTGCGCCAGGCGTGGCGGGCGGGCGATCAGCCGCTGGTCGCGTTGCACGAACAGGGCGCCTTCGGTGCCCATCGAAATGACCACCAGCTGGATGCCGCGGGCGATCAGTTCGTGCGCGGCGGCGCTGAGTGCGCCGCGATCGTTCAACGGGCGGCCGGTCCAGGCTGCGAGTTCGTCGCGATTGGGCTTGACCGCGTACGGCAGCGCCTGGCGCGCGGCTTCCAGCGCTCTAACCAGCGGCATGCCACTGGTGTCCAGCAGCACGCGCGCACCGGCCGCGCTGGCCTGGGCCTGCAGTCGCGCCCAGCTGTCGTCCGGCAGCCCGGCCGGCAGGCTGCCCGACAGCACCACCGGCAGGCCGGGGCGCAGCAGGGGGGCGAGATGGTCGGCCACGCCTTGCAGGTGCGCAGGCCCCAAGCGCAGGCCGGGCAGGTTGATGTCGGTGGTGTCGTTGCTGCGCGCGTCGACCAGCTTGAGATTGGTGCGGGTTTCGCCGGCCACGCGCTGGCAGTGATCGGCAATGCCGCGTTCGCGGAACAGCGCTTTGAACACGCCGGCGTTGCCGACCCCGAGCACGCCCAGCGCGGCAACCTGGCTGCCCCAGTCGGCCAGGCACGCGGCCACATTGATGCCCTTGCCGCCGGCATCGTTGCGCACGCTGCTGGCGCGGTGCACGGCGCCCGGCTGCAGGTGTTCGAGCTGGATGGTCTGGTCGATCGCCGGGTTCAGCGTGACGGTGATGGCCTGCAGGCTCATGCCTTGTCCTCGCGCTTGGCTTCCAATGCGCGCACCTGTTCGGCGGTTTCGCAGGCCAGCGCCTGTTCGGCGAGGTGTTGCAGCTGGCTCAACGCGGCGCCGCGCAGGCGTGCCTTGACCGCCGGGATGTCGTTGGGCGTCATCGACAATTCCTGCACGCCCAGGCCGGCCAGCAGGCTGGCGCCGAACGCATCGCCGGCCAGGCCGCCGCAGACGCCGACCCAGCGATCGTGCTTGCGCGCACCGTCAATGGTGCTGCGGATCATGCGCAGCACCGCCGGGTGCAGGCTGTCGGCTTCGGCGGCCAGTTCCGGATTCTGGCGGTCGATCGCCAGCACGTACTGGGTGAGGTCGTTGGTGCCGATCGAGAAGAAGTCTGCGTGGCGCGCCAGCACGTCGGCCTGCGCGGCGGCGGCCGGCACTTCGATCATGATGCCGATCGGCACCTCCGGTGCGTCGAGGTCGGCGCGGAGGCGTGCGCAGATGGCGCGCAGCGCCACCAGTTCCGGCACCGAGGTGATCATGGGGAACATGATCGACAGCCGCGCCCCGTCCTTGGCGGCGCGATACAGCGCACGCAGTTGCGGCTCCAGCAGGTCGGGGCGACGCAGCAGCAGGCGCGCGCCGCGCACGCCCAGGAACGGGTTTTCTTCGTGCGGCAATTCCAGATGCGCCACTTGCTTGTCGCCGCCGATATCCAGCGCACGCACGATCAGCGGGCGGCCATCCAGCGCCTGCGCCATCGCCAGGTAGGTGGCATGTTGTTCGTCTTCGCTGGGCGTGCGGCCGCTTTCCAGGAACAGGAATTCGGTGCGCATCAGGCCAACGCCTTCGGCGCCCTGGGTCAGCGCCATCGCGACCTGGTCGGGCAGGTTGACGTTGGCGCCGATGTCGATGTGGTGGCCGTCGGTGGTTTCGGCCGGCAACGCGCGCTGCGCGGCTTCGCGCTCGCGGATGGCCTGCTGCTCGGCGATATGGGTGCGGGCCGCATCCAGATCCTGCTCGGACGGGTCGATGTACAGGCGCCCGCTGCTGCCGTCGATGATGGCGGTGACGCCGTCTTCGATCTCCAGCAGCTGGCCGCCGGCCGCGACCAGTGCCGGCAGGCCGAGCGTGCGCGACAGGATGGCGGTGTGCGAGGTCGGCCCGCCCTGCGCGGTGGCCAGGCCGAGCACGCGCGCGGTGTCCAGGTTGGCGGTGTCCGAAGGCGACAGGTCGCTGGCGAGCAGGATGCACGGTTGGTTGGGTAGGTCGGTGAGTCCGGCGCCGGCGGCGGCCGGGTCGAGCTGGGCCAGCACGCGGCGGCCGACATCGCGCAGATCGGCCGCGCGGCCGGCCAGTACCGGGTTGCCGAGGGCGGCCAGGCCGGAAGCGATCTGTTCCACCGCCTGGTGCCACGACCACGCCACGCCGTGACCTTCGACCATCAGCTGGCAGGTGCGGGTGATCAGGTCGGTGTCGTTGAGCAGTTCGGCCTGGGCCTTGAAGATGGCCGCGTCCGAGGCGCCGAGCCGGCGCTGGGTGTCGTCCTGGATCGCCGCCAGTTGCTGGCGGGTGCGGGTCAGTGCGTCGTGCAGCAATGCGCCGCCATCGCCCAGGCCGACCGGTTGATCGGCGACCTCGGTCTGCGCGGCGCGCAGGCGGTGCACGATGCCGATCGCCACGCCCGGGCTGGCGCCGATGCCGACGATGGCCGGCTGCGCCTGCGGCGGCGTCCAGCCGGCCACCGGGGCGGCGCGGCGTTGCGCGGCACGCTCGGCATCGGCTTTTTCCTGCGCGGTGAGGCTGTCCATGACGGCGCGCAGGCGCTTGAGCAGTTCCGCTGCGTCGCTGCCTTCGGCCGACACGGTGATGCTGTCGCCGGCACGCAGGCCCAACTGCAGCAAGCCGACCAGGCTCTTGGCATCGGCGGCCTGGTCGCCGGCGCGCACCTGCGCACGGGCCGAGAAGCCGCGCGCGGTTTCGGCCCAGCGGGTGGCCGGGCGCGCATGCAGGCCGCTGGGGTAGGCGATGGTCCATTCGAATGTTTCGGCCAGATCGGTGGCCGGCGCGGCATTGGTCTCGGGCGCGCGGTCGCCGGTGAGCGCGGCGACGATCACGCCGGGGTCGTCGGTGCTGAACAGCGTTTCGAGCTGGGCCGGGTCCTGGATCAACCGGGTCAGCCGGCGCAGCAGGGTGATGTGGGTATCGGACTGCGCGGCGATGCCGACCACCAGCCGGGTGATCTGGCCGGGGTTCCATTCCACGCCATCGGTGAGCTGCAGCACCGCGATGCCGTCGCGGCGCACCAGGTGGCGGTCTTCGCCGACGCCGTGCGGGATCGCCAGGCCGTGGCCCAGGAAGGTATTGGCCAGGCCTTCGCGCCGCCGCATGCTGGCGTCGTAGCCCGGCGCGACGCAGCCGGCCGCGACCAGCAACTGGGCGGCCTGGGCGATGGCGTCGTCCTTGTCGCGGGCAGAAGCGCGCAGGCGCACAAGGTCGGGGGTGACGGGGGCGGGCGACGGAGAGGACAAGGCGGGCTCCGGATGAGGTCGGGCTGGGAAGTATAGTGGGAACGTTCCCACGATCCAGGTCAATGTGCGGTGCACAAAAACGCTGTAGTGCTTTCGGGTTAGCATCAAGACCGACACCGCGCCTGGGTCAGGGTGCGCAAAATGGAGCGGGAACGGTCCCAGTGAGTATCAGCATCAATGACGTGGCCCGCGTGGCCGGAGTGTCCAAGTCCACGGTGTCGCGCGCGCTGGGCAGCGGCCCGGTCAGCGAGGAAGTGCGTGCCAAGGTGGAAGCGGCGGTGCGCCAGACCGGCTATCGGCCCAACCTGATGGCGCGGCGATTGCGATCCCAGCAATCCGGCATCCTGGGGGTGATCGTGGCCGACATCCGCAACCCGTACTTCACGGCGCTGATCCGTGCGGTGGAAGAGGTCGCCTACAGGGCCGGTATGCGCGTGACGCTGTGCAATACCGATGAAGATCCCGAGCGAGAGGCGCTATACCTGGAGTTGATGCAGGAAGAACGCATCACCGGGCTGATTTTTGCGCCGACCCGGGTCACGGTGGGGCGCATGCACGAGCTGGCGCTGGATTACCCCACCGTGCTGGTGGATCGCGCCGGCCCCGGCAGCCGCTACGACAGTGTGGTGCTGGATAACGGCGCGGCCATGGCCGAGCTGGTGGCGCATCTGCAGGCGCAGGGCTACCGGCGCATCGGCGGGCTGTTCGGCAGCACCAGCACCACGGCGGCCGAGCGCCGCGATGGTTACCTGGCCGCGATGCGCGCGCAGGGGCTGCAGCCGGATTACCGCGAAGTGGCGCCCACCGCCGAGGCGGCGATTGCCGAGTTGGGTGCATGGCTGGCCAACGACCAGCGGCCCGAGGCCATCGTGACCAGTAACAGCCTGCTGCTGATGGGCGCACTGAAGGCTGCACGCACCGCCGGCCTGCGCCTGCCGCAGGATCTGGCCCTGGCCGGGTTCGACAACGAGCGCTGGACCGATCTGGTCGAGCCGGGCATCACTGTGGTCGAGCAGCCGGTGGAAGACATGGGCCGGGCGGCGATGTCGCTGCTGCTGGAACGGTTAAGCAATCGGCAATTGCCGATCCGCCGCTTGGTCATGACTGGACGTTGCGTGGTGCGTGGGTCGACTGCTGCGCGTATGCCGGGCGTGGTGTAGAGCGGCGGCGAGGGTCTGTTGGGTGCGGTGGGTTTGACGGGAATGCGTTCGCGCCCGAGTGCGCTCCTACAAAGAGGGCCGTCTGCCGTGGATTGCGGACCTGCGCGATGCCGGCGAACCGGAGGTGTCACTTGCCGTGATTGTTCAGGCCCCTCGCGCCGATCACTGCAACCTGCCGACATCGCCGTCTCGTAGGAGCGCACCTGGGCGCGACGGGCGTTTTCGGTAGTGCGTTCGCGCTCCGGTGCGCTCCTACAAGGGGCGGATTCGCAATGGTTTCCACCGATGCTGCACAAAAAAAGCCCCGGCATTGCCGGGGCTTTGATTTGCATCTACTGCCTGACTCAGCGATCCGGGCGGTGGGTTCCGCCATCGTTCTGCACGGCCAGATATTCCTTGGACTGCTCGTCCAGCTTGTCGCCCAGCATGCGGCGCACCACCACGAAGAACAGCGGGATGAAGATCACGCCGAGCACGGTGGCGAACACCATGCCGCCGATCACGCCGGTACCGATGGAGTGACGCGAGTTGGCGCCGGCACCGGTGGAGATGGCCAGCGGCAACACACCCAGGATGAACGCGAACGAGGTCATCAGGATCGGGCGGAAGCGCAGGTGCGCCGCTTCCAGCGTGGCCTCGCGCAGGGTCTTGCCCGCCGCACGCTGCTCCACTGCAAATTCCACGATCAGGATCGCGTTCTTGGCCGCCAGACCAATCACCGTGATCATGCCGATCTTGAAGTACAGATCGTTCGGCAACCCGCGCAACATCGAGAAGGTGATCGCGCCCAGCACGCCGATCGGCACCACCAGCAGCACCGCCACCGGAATCGACCAGCTCTCGTAAAGCGCGGCCAGGCACAGGAACACCACCACCACCGACAGCGCCAGCAGCAGCGTGGCCGCATTACCGGCGATGATTTCCTGGTAGGACATGCCGCTCCAGTCGAAACCGAAGCCCGGCGGCAGATCGTTGTTGACGATATCTTCCATCGCGCTCATCGCCTGGCCGGAACTGCCGCCCGGAGCCGGGTTGCCGACGATGTTCACGGCCGAATAGCCGTTGTAGCGGTTCAGGGCCGGCGAGGCGTAGTTCCACTCGGCCTTGACCACGTTGCTCAGCGGGATCATGGCCGGCTGACCGTCGGCACCGGTGGCCGTGGCGCTGGGGGTAAAGAAGTTGCGCAGCGACTCGGGGCCGGCGCGGAACTGATCGTCGGCACGCATGTTGACGCGCTTGATGCGGCCCTCGGCGAAGTAGTCGTTGACGTACACCGGCGCCAGCATCAGCTGGATCGAGCTATAGATATCGCTGACATCCAGGCCCATCGATTGCGCCTGCACGCGGTCCACGTGCAACTGCAGCTGCGGCGAGTTTTCCAGGCCGTTCGGACGCACGCCGACCAGGGTGTCCTGCTTCTCCGCCGCCTTGCCGAGCACGATGTTGCGCGCATTGATCAGCGCTTCCTGGCCGGCACCGGAACGGTCCTGCAGCCACATGTCGAAGCCGCCGAACTGCCCCAGGCCCTGCACGGTGGGCAGGTTGACCACGAAGATCTGCGCGCCCTTGATGCCGTAGAAGGCGCCATTGAGTTGCTGGATCAACTGCTCGGCAGTGACGTCGCGTTCTTCCCATGGCTTGAGCCGGATGAAGCCCATACCGACGTTTTCGCCCGAGCCCAGGAAGCTGAAGCCGGCGATCTGCAGCATGCCTTCCACGGCCGGCTGCTTCTCCAGCACCGCACGCATTTGCGCGAACGCCTCGTTGGTGCGGATCTTGGTCGCGCCCGGCGGCAGCTGCACGATGGCCACGGCAAAGCCCTGGTCTTCTTCCGGCAGGAAGCTGCCCGGCATGCGCGTGAACAGGAAGCCGCACAGCACCACCAGCGCCACGAACGCGATCATCCATGGCGGCGAGCGCTTGAGGGTATGGCCCACCACGCCGACATAGCGATGCGCCAGCTTGTCGTAGTACTTGTCGAAGGTGCGGTAGACCCAGTTCTTCTTGGTCGAGTGGGTCGACTTGAGGAACGCGCCGCACAGCGCCGGCGTGAAGCTCAACGCCAGGAACGCAGAGAACCCCATCGACATGGCGATGGTCAACGCGAACTGCTTGTAGATCGCACCCGAGGCGCCGGGCTGCAGCGAGGAGGGGATGAACACCGCTGCCAGCACCACGGTGATGGCCACCACCGCGCCGGTGATCTGGGTCATCGCCTTCTGGGTGGCCGCCTTGGGCTCCAGGTGCTCCTCGCTCATGATGCGTTCGACGTTCTCGATCACCACGATCGCATCGTCCACCACGATGCCGATCGCCAGCACCATCGCAAACAGCGTCAGCTGGTTGATGGTGAAGCCGATCATGTACATGCCGAAGAACGTGCCCAGCAGCGCGACCGGAATCACCAGCGTGGGAATCACGGTGGCGCGGAAGTTCTGCAGGAACAGCAGCATCACCAGGAACACCAGCACAATGGCTTCCACCAGCGTGTGGATCACTTCCTCGATGGAAATGCGCACGAAGGTGGTCGATTCGTACGGCGCAAACCAGGTCACGCCCTGCGGGAAGGTGGGCTGCAGTTCGTCGAGCTTGGCGCCGACCGCCTCGGACACGTTCAATGCATTGGCGCCCGGCAACAGCTGGATACCGAAGGCACCGGTGGGCTTGCCGTTGTACTGGGTGTCGAAGCCGTAATTGCTTGGCCCGACGGTGACGCGTGCGACGTCTTTCAAACGCACGGTGGCGCCATTGTTGTCGGTACGCAGGATGATGTTCTCGAACTGCTCGGGCGAGCTGAAGCGGCCTTCCGCCGACACCGTGGCGGTGAAGCTGATGCCTTCCGGGGTCGGGTCGGCGCCCACCGAACCGGCAGCGAACTGCACGTTCTGGTTACGCACCGCGGTCAGCACCTGGGTCGCCGACAGGTTGTAGCCCTGCAGTTTCTCCGGGTTCAACCAGATGTTCATCGCGTACTCGGCGCCGAACTGGTTGGTGCTGCCCACGCCGGGCACGCGCGAGATCTGCTCGAGCACGCGCGAACCGACGATGTCGTTGAGCGCGTCGCGGTCGATCGAGGGGTTGTCCGAGCGCAGTGCGGCCACCATCAGGAAGCCGGCGTTGGCCTTGGCCACCACCACGCCCTGCTGGGTCACTTCCGAGGGCAGGCGCGGCGTGGCCAGCGACACCTTGTTCTGCACCTGCACCTGCGCGATATCCGCGTCGGTGCCGGTTTCGAAGGTCAGGGTGATGGTCACGCGGCCGTTGGCGGCCGAGGACGAGTTGAAGTACAGCAGGTGGTCGATGCCGGTGAGCTGCTGTTCGATGACCTGGGTCACCGCCTTTTCGGCGGTGTCGGCGCTGGCGCCGGGGAAGTTGGCGGTGACGGTGACCTGCGGCGGGGCGATCGTCGGGTACGACTCGATACCCAGATTCAGGATCGAGATCACGCCCGCAAGCGAGATCAGGATCGCCACCACCCACGCAAAGACCGGGTGTTCGATAAAAAACTTAGGCATGTCCGGGTTCCGTCACTGCTGCTTGGACTGGGAGTCGGCCGGCTGCGCGGCCGCATCCTGCGTGAGCTGTTGCTGGGCGGCCGGCGCCGCTGCATCGGCCTTGTCGGCGGACGGTGCGGCTTTCGCGTCGCCGCCCTGTGCCGCGCCGGGCGCCGCGCCCGCTGCGCCGGGCTGGCCGCCTTGTGCCGGCTTGTTCGGATCCCACGGCACGCCCTTGGCCGGCTGCCCTTCCTTGGCCTTCTGCACGCCATCGACGATGACCTGATCGCCCGGGGTCATGCCGCCGGTGACGATCCACTGGCCCTTCTGCTGGCCGTCGACGGTCAGGTTCTTGCGGACCACCTTGCCGTCCTTGCCCAGCACCAGGGCGTAGGGTCCGGTGGCATCGCGCTGCACCGCCTGCTGCGGCAGCAGGTAGGCATTGTTGCGCTGGCCCAGGCTGGCCTTGAAGGTCACGAACGCGCCTGGCAGCAGCGATTGTTCGGGGTTGGGCAGGGTGGCGCGCAGCGACACCGCACCGGTGCTCGGGTCCACCGTCACCGCAGACACGTCCAGCGTGCCGGGGTGCTGGTACTGCGTGCCGTTGCCCAGCTCCACGTTGATGGACGACTTGCCGTCGCCGCTCAGCTGCACGTTGCCGTTGCTCTGCGCCTGACGCAGGGCGGCCAGTTCTTCGCTGCTCATGGCGAAGTTCACGTACAGCGGGTCGATCTGGTCCACGGTGGTGAGCAGGGTGGCTTCACCGGCACCGACCAGTGCGCCTTCGGTCACGCGCTGAATGCCGGCGCGGCCGGTGATCGGCGAGGTCACGGTGGCGAAGCCGAGCTGGATGCGCGCAGCTTCGACCGCGCCGCGCGCCTGCTGCACGTTGGCCCCGGACGAACGCTCGTTGGCTTCGGCGGTGTCGATGTCGGCGCGCGAGACGTACTGCTGCGGCGCCAAGCTGCGTGCACGCGTCGCGGCGATCTTGGCGTTGGTATAGGTCGCTTCGGCGGCGGCCAGCTGGCCCTGCGCCTGCAGCAGCGTGGCCTTCAGCTGCGAGGGGTCGATCTGGAACAGCGGCTGGCCCTCTTTGACGTTGGCGCCTTCGGTGTACAGGCGCTTGAGCACCACGCCGTCCACGCGCGCGCGCACGTCCGCCGAACGGTACGCCGACAGGCGGCCGACCAGGTCGCGTTCCAGCGGCAGCGTCTGCGGCTTCATCTCCAGCACCGAGACTTCCGGCGGCGGCGGTGCCTGCTGTTGTTCGGGCTTGCTGCAGGCAGCCAGCGCCACGGTGATGGCACAGGCCAGGCCGAATGTGCGGAGCGGGGCAATCATCAGGGGGAACTCCGTTAGGGTCTTGAAGTGAGAAGCGAAGGTGGTGGCGACGTCGGCGCGGCAGGAGCCGGAGCAAACGCACGCAGGAAGGTGTCCACGGCGAACTGCGCCCATTGCTGCCTGGCGGGAAGGCCGGCGCGATGGGGGACTTGAAACCGTTGGCGGTCGAAATCCAGCCCGACGATCATGCTCAGCAGCAGTTCGGCCATGAAGTGCGGATCGTCATGCCGCAGTTGGCCGGCGTCGATCGCCTGTTCGAAGCGATGCGCCAGGCGCTGCTGCATGCCGACCACGCCGTCGTGGAAGATCTGCTGCGACTGGTCGGGAAACCGGTGCGACTCGGCCTCCACCAGACGGCAGGTCTGTAGCACATCGGGGTTGTTCAAACGGTCAAGATGGGCCAGCGCGAAGGCCAGCAGATCTGCGCGGAGATCGCCCGAGACCGTGCCTAGCGGCCCGGCCGCCAGGTGCACGTGGTCCTGCAGCACGTCGCGCAGCAGGTTTTCCTTGCAGCCGTAGTAGCTGTACAGGGTCTGCTTGGAACAGCCGGCCCGCTCGGCCACCGCGTCCATGCTCAGCCGCATGCCACGCTCGGCAAGCAGCGCATGCACGGCCGCATGGATGCGGCGGTCGCAGTCCGAACGCCGGGCAGCACGGTGGGAACGAGGGATCATGGCGGTAGACTATACCGTCCAGTTTAGTTTTTAAACAGGCTTGACGGCCGCAGCGTTGTCTGCACAACGCCTTCTGTGCCAAGCCTTTGGCCGGACTTTGCCGGTTGTGGCGGTCCAGCCCCGCCTTCCCGCCGCTGCGTTCTCGTCGCTACATGGATGTCGTGCTTTTGCATGCCGCCGGGGGCGATCGTGGGCCGCACATTT
Source organism: Xanthomonas euvesicatoria (assembly GCF_013112235.1). Classification (NCBI taxonomy): domain Bacteria; kingdom Pseudomonadati; phylum Pseudomonadota; class Gammaproteobacteria; order Lysobacterales; family Lysobacteraceae; genus Xanthomonas; species Xanthomonas euvesicatoria. Next base: position 3,930,087 of record NZ_JABFFS010000001.1, on the reverse strand, counting down.
GCGCTATGCAGCAAGGCGTCGTCACCGCGCACCGGTACAATTCAGGTTTTCCACCGAGCATTCCAGCTCTACTCATGACAGCCAAGAAAGCCGCTTCGAAATCGTCCACGACGTCGGTCAAACCGGTCGCCGAACGTGCCGTCCCCGTGCTTGCCACCGAACCGCAGGCGGTTACCCTCGAGCCGGTGTTTGCCGCGTTGCGCAAGCGCTACCCGGCCGCCCGTCAGGCCGAAGTCCAGGCGTTCGCCGCCGACTTCTACCGGCGCATGGAGGAAGACGAATTCCCGAACCATCCGCCGGAGCAGTGGGCGGCGCTGGCATCGGACATGCTGGAGTTCGCGCGCGCGCGCAAGGCCGGCACGGTCAACGTGCGTGTCTTCAACCCGACCTTGAAGAGCCACGGCTACGAGTCGCCGCATACCCTGCTGCAGATCGTCAACGACGATATGCCGTTCCTGGTGGATTCGGTCAGCATGACCCTGGCCGACCTGGGCATCGGCGTGCACGTGCTGGGCCACCCGGTACTGCGCATCGCGCGCGACAAGTCCGGCAAGCTCACCGCAGTGGGCGAGGGCAAGGGCGAATCGCTGATGGTGCTGGAGATCGACCGCCAGCCGCCGGAAGAAATGCCCAAGCTGGAAGCGGCCGTGCGCAAGGTGCTGGCCGAGGTGCGCGCCATCGTGCAGGACTGGTCGGCGATGCGCGAGCGCATGGTCATGCTGGCCGACGATCTGGCGACCCGCCGCCTGCCGATCGACGACATCAACCGGCACGAGGCGCAGGAGTTCCTGCGCTGGGCCGCGGCCGACCACTTCACCTTCTTCGGCTACCGCGAGTACCGGGTGGAGAAGCAGGGTGGCCAGGATGTGCTGGCACCGCTGGAAGAGACCGGCCTGGGCCTGCTGCGCGGTCGCGACACCTCGCCGGCGCGTCCGGTGACCACGCTGGCCGCGCATGGCCTGAATGCCTCGTCCAAGCTCAAGGATGCGTTGATCCTGACCAAGACCAATGCACGCTCGCGCGTGCATCGGGTCGGTTACATGGATTACATCGGCATCCTGGAATTCGACGCCAAGGGCCGCATCGTCGGCGAGCAGCGCTTCCTGGGCCTGTTCACGTCCAGCGCCTACAACCGCCGCCCCTGGGAAATTCCGCTGGTGCGTCAGCGCCACGAATACGTGATGAGCAAATCGGGGCTGACCCCGAGCAGCCATAGCGGCAAGGCCTTGCGCCACATCCTGGAAACGCTGCCGCGCGAGGAGCTGTTCCAGTCCAACGAAGAAGAGCTGTACCGCACCGCGATGGGTATTCTCGGGCTGCAAGAGCGTGTGCGTAGCCGCCTGTTCCTGCGCCGCGACAAGTACGGGCGTTTCATCTCGGCGCTGGTGTACATCCCGCGCGAACGCTTCAACACCGATGTGCGCCTGCGCATCGAAGCCTTGTTGAAGGATGCGCTGCACGGCGAATACATCGACTCCAGCGTGGTGCTGGGCGAATCGCCGCTGGCGCAGCTGCACCTGATCGTGCGCCCCAAGAGCGGCGAGGCGCTGGAGTTCAACACCACCGAACTCGAATCGCGGCTGGCGCACCTGCTGCGCAACTGGCGCGATGCCCTGCGCGAGGCGTTGGTTGCGCGGCATGGCGAGGCCAACGGCCTGCGCATGGCGGCCAACTTCGGTCGCGCACTGCCGGCCGGCTATATCGAAGATTCCTCGATCGAATCGGCGGTGTCCGACGTCGAGCATCTCGCCTCGCTGGATGGCCCGGACGACCTGCATCTGAGCCTGCAGGAAATCCGTCGCGACGACGGCATGCGTCTGGACGCGGGCGAAGGCCTGCGCCTGAAGCTGTACCGCCAGCTCGACGACATTCCGCTGTCCGATGCGATGCCGATGATGGAAAACATGGGCCTGCGGGTGATTTCCGAGCGGCCGTATCGGCTGCAGGTCGGCGACACCCCGGTCTACATCCAGGATTTCGAGGTTGAATCGACGTCCGGCAAGATCAATGCCGCACACGCCGATGCCAGCTTTGGCGAAGCGTTCGAGCGCATCTGGAACGGCGATGCCGAAAACGACGGCTTCAATCGCCTGATCCTGGCGGCCGGCCTGCATTGGCGCCAGGTGGCATTGCTGCGCGGCTACTGCAAGTACCTGCTGCAGACGGCGGTGCCGTTCTCGCAGGCCTACGTCGAAGCCACCTTCACCCGTTATCCGTTGCTGGCGCGCCTGCTGGTGGAATTGTTCGAAGCACGCTTCGATCCGTCCACCGGCTCTGAAACCAAGGCGCAGATCTTCGCCGGCCAGGAGCGCCTGCGCGAAGAACTGTCTGCGTTGGCAGGCGGCGACGAGGCCACGCTCAAGGCGCTGGACGCCGTGCTGGAAGCACGTGGCGGCGATCGCAACGCGCAGCAGGACGCTACCCGCGCCACCTTGCTCAAGCTGATGGACCGCGTCTCCAGCCTGGACGAGGACCGCATCCTGCGCAGCTTCATCGATGTGATCGATGCGACCTTGCGCACCAATTACTACCAGACCGACAAGAACGGCAAGCACCCCCACTGCATCAGCTTCAAGCTGGATTCGGCGCGCGTGCCGGACCTGCCCAAGCCGCGTCCGTATCGCGAAATTTTCGTCTACGGCCCGCGCGTGGAAGGCGTGCATCTGCGCTTCGGCGCAGTGGCGCGTGGCGGCCTGCGCTGGTCTGACCGCCGCGAGGATTTCCGCACCGAAGTGCTGGGCCTGGTCAAGGCGCAGATGGTCAAGAACACTGTCATCGTGCCGGTCGGCGCCAAGGGCGGTTTCTACGTCAAGCGCTCGCCGGTCGGCGGTGATCGCGATGCCATCCAGGCAGAAGGCATCGCCTGCTACAAGCTCTTCATCCAGGGCCTGCTCGATATAACCGACAACATCGTCGGCGGCAAGATCGTGCCGCCGCCGCAGGTGGTGCGTCACGATCAGGACGACCCGTACCTGGTGGTCGCGGCCGACAAGGGCACCGCCACGTTCTCCGACATCGCCAATGGTCTGGCGCTGGACCACGGTTTCTGGCTGGGCGACGCCTTCGCCTCCGGTGGCTCGGTTGGCTACGACCACAAGGGCATGGGCATCACCGCACGCGGCGCGTGGGAATCGGTCAAGCGCCACTTCCGCGCCATGGGCCGCGACTGCCAGAGCCAGGACTTCAGCGTGGTCGGTATCGGCGACATGTCCGGCGACGTGTTCGGCAACGGCATGCTGCTTTCAAGACATATCCGCCTGCTGGCCGCGTTCGATCACCGCCACATCTTCCTGGACCCGAACCCGGATGCAGCGGTGTCCTTCGCCGAGCGCGATCGCCTGTTCAAGTTGCCGCGTTCCAGCTGGGCCGATTACGACGCCAAGCTGATCAGCGCCGGTGGCGGCATCTATCCGCGCACGCTCAAATCCATCGACATCAGTGCACCGGTGCGCGAAGCGCTGGGCCTGGACGCCAACGTCAAGCAGCTCTCGCCCAACGAGCTGATGAACGCCATCCTCAAGGCGCCGGTGGACCTGTTCTGGAACGGCGGTATCGGCACCTACGTCAAGGCGGCCAGCGAATCGCACGCCGATGTGGGCGACCGCGCCAACAACGGCCTGCGCGTCAACGGTGGCGAGTTGCGCTGCAAGGTGGTGGGCGAGGGCGGCAACCTGGGCCTGACCCAGCTGGGGCGTATCGAAGCGGCGCAGACCGGCGTGCTGCTCAACACCGACTTCATCGACAACTCGGCCGGCGTGGACACCTCCGATCACGAGGTCAACATCAAGATCCTGCTCAACGACATGGTGCAGGCCAAGAAGCTGACCTATGACGCGCGCAACAAGCTGCTGGCGTCGATGACCGATGAAGTGGCCGATCTGGTGCTGTGGGACAACTACCGCCAGAACCAGGCCATCAGCCTGATGGAGCGCATGAGCGTCAAGCGGCTCGGCTCCAAGCAGCATTTCATCCGCACGCTGGAACTGCAGGGCCTGCTGGATCGGCAGATCGAGTTCCTGCCCTCCGATGCCGAGCTGTCGGCACGCAAGGCGCGCGGCCAGGGCCTGACCCGGCCGGAGCTGTCGGTGTTGTTGTCGTACTCCAAGCTGGTGGCGTTCCAGCAGCTGCTGGAATCGGACATTCCCGAAGACCCGTACCTGTCCAAGGAATTGCAGCGCTACTTCCCGCAGCCGCTGCAGAAGAAGTACGCCGATGCGATGGAGCGTCACCGCCTCAAGCGCGAGATCATCGCCACCGCGGTCACCAACACCACCATCAATCGCATGGGCGCCACCTTCCTGATGCGCATGCAGGAAGACACCGGCCGTAGCATCGGCGAGGTCGCCAAGGCCTATACCATCAGCCGCGAAACGCTGGATGCGCGCGCGCTGTGGACGCAGATCGATGCCCTGGACGGCAAGGTACCCGAGTCGGTGCAGATCGACGCGCTGGAAGTGATCTGGCGCCTGCAACGCTCGTTCGTGCGCTGGTTGCTGCTGCGCCCCGGCCAGATGCCCGGCATCACCGCGGCGGTGGAGCGTTACCACGGCCCGTTCAACGACATCCGCGTGGCGTCGGGCGTGCTGTCGGACGCACAGCGCCCGCAGTACGAAGCCAGCGTGCAGGAGTGGCAGGACAAGGGCCTGACCCCGGCACTGGCGCAGCAGTTGTCCGAGCTGCGGTATCTGGAACCGGCCTTCGACATCATCGAAACCGCACGCACCCGCAAGCTCAAGCCGGTGGACGTTTCCAAGGTGCATTTCCGCCTGGGCGAAGCGCTGCGGCTGCCGTGGCTGTTCGAACAGATCGACGCGCTGGAGGTCAACGGCCGCTGGCATGCCGTGGCACGTGGCGTGTTGCGCGACGAGCTGGCCGCGCATCAGCGTGCGCTGGTGGGCCAGGTGCTGACCATGTCCGGCAGCAGTGCCGAGGACAAGGTCGCCAACTGGATGGCGCGCGACGATTCCAGCCTGCGCTTCACCCTGGCCATGCTCGCCGACGTCGCCGAGCAGAAGACCCTGGACTACCCGACCGTGTCGGTGGCAGTGCAGCGGTTGGGCCAATTGGCTGCGCACGGGGTGTAAGTGGCCTAGTGCCGCGGTGGCGGAGCGAACGCTTCGCTATCGTGGTGGTCGCGACAGCGCCGTGATTGAGTCGATGCAGAGGCCGCCTCCGGGCGGCCTCTTGCGTGCAGGGCATGGTGCACGGCGTACGCCCACGTGCCCTGAGTGCGGCGCCTGGTGGATGTCCAGGCGCTATGTTGTGCGGCTCAAGCACAGGGCCAGCATACGGCGCCCTGCAGGCGGGCCTGGCTTACGCCCGATGCCCGCTCATTTCCTGCCCGGCGTGCTTGTCGAAGCGTACGTGCCACCAGGTGGCGCTGAGCGAAATCAGGCTGACGATGCAAAAGGCCAGCGAGAAATCGCTCTGATGCGGCGTTGCGTGGCCGCCGGCCAGCATCGCCAGGTTGAGGATCATCGCGCCAGCACACACGCCGACCGAGAGCATGAGTTGCTGCAAGGTCGTATACAGGCTGCTGGCGCGGCTCATGCGCGCGGCCGGTACGTTCTCGTAGGCGATGGTGTTGTAGGCGGCAAATTGAAACGACATGAAGGCGCCGCAGCACAGCAGCAGGCCGAACATCAATGCCGGCGGCCAATCGGGGCGGAAGAACGCGCACACCATATAGCCCAGGCTGGCGAGTACGCCGTTGCCGATCAGACTGTTGCGATAGCCAAAGCGACGCAGCAATTGCGGGGTGATGCTGCGCATCAGCAGTGCGCCGAGCGCGGTGGCCAGGATCAACCGGCCGCTGTGCGCGGCGCTCATGCCGAAGCCGATCTGAAACAGCAAGGGCAACAGAAATGGCTGCGCACCCTGGGTGATGCGCATTAGCGCGCCGCCGATCACCGACAACCGGAACGAGGCGATGCGCAACAAGCTCAGGTCCAGCAGCGGAGCGGGGTGGTGACGTGCGTGCCAGAGATAGCCCAACCCAGCGCTGCCGCCGATCGCCAGCAGCCAGCTGGCTTCGCCGATGCCGTTTTGCTGGCTGACCATTTCCAGGCCGAACAGCAGGCAGCCCAGTGCGGTACCGCACAGCACGAAGCCGCGCAGATCGAAACGCGCCGGCGTCGATTCGGTGGGAATCTCCGGAATGAAACGCCGCACCAGCAGGAAACCGGCAATACCGATCGGCACGTTGATGTAGAAGATCCAGCGCCAGTCCAGGTACGAGACGAAAAAACCGCCCAGCGGGGGGCCGAGCATCGGGCCGATGAAGGCCGGCACCAGTGTCCAGGCCATGGCCGACACCAGGTGGCGTCGTTCCACCGTGCGCAGCAGGATCAGCCGGCCCAGCGGGGCCATCATGGCGCCGCCCGCACCTTGCAACACACGTGCGGCGACCATGGTGGGCAAGCTGTCGGCCAGCGAACACAGGATCGAGCCACCGACGAATACCCAGATGGAGGCGCCGAACACGCGGCGCAGGCCGAAGCGGTCGGCGATGGCGCCACTGGCCGGGATCAGCACCGCCAGCGCCAGCAGGTAGCTGGTCATGGCGATGCTCATGGCCGGCGCGGCCACGCCGAAATCGCGCGCCAGGGTCGGCAGCGCGGTGGCCAGCACGGTGGCATCCATCTGCTCCATGAAGATGGCGCACGCCAGGATCAGCGAGATGATGCGGTAATCGGGATAACGCGGCGGCGTAGCGCCTGCCTCGGACACGCTGGAGGACATCGGACTCTCGGTTGCGGGGCCGCGCCGCCTGCGCGGCAGACGACAGCAGGAGCGGCCCGCGTCGCACGGTGTTGTGCGGCGCAACATAGGTATTGTCTGCTGGTGTGGGGCGGGGTTCAAGCGCACGTGGGTAACAGTCCGTGCTTGTGGATGCAGACGCGGCGTCTTGCTGGCGGGTGTTGGCGTGATGCAAAACGTGGCGGCTAACGCGGCTGGCGCTGACGTGAGCGCGCGATGGCGATGTGGGATGCGCGAAGTGATATATCGTGGGGTGGTTGTCCCCGAGCTGCCCGCACCCCCATCCGGCGCGACGCGCCACCTTCTCCCAGAGGGAGAAGAATCAAGATGCGGCACGCGGACAGTGATCGCGGCTGGGGAACGCCCCTCTCCTGCGGGAGAGGGGTTGGGGTGAGGGTAAGGCGAAAGACAGCCCACCTGACATCGCGAATGGGCGGTTGCCTGACCTGCCCAAATCAGCGCTAGGCCGCAGGGCTGTCCCAAGCGTCCTTGATCTGCAGAATCTGCGGCAACGCGTCGTGGAAATGCTGCACCAGGCGCGGTTCCAGTTGCTTGCCTGCCATGCTGTCGAGCTTGCGCAGGGCGTCTTCCACCGTCCAGGGCGCCTTGTAGGCGCGTCGTCCGCAGAGCGCATCGAAGACGTCGGCCACCGCCACGATGCGTGCCGATTCGGGAATCGCCTCGCCCGACAAGCCTTGCGGATACCCGCTGCCGTCCCAGCATTCGTGATGATGCAGCGCGATTTCCGCTGCCAACTGAAACACCGGACCGCGGCCGTGGCGCAACAGGTCATGGCCGGCTTGCGGGTGCTGGCGCACCACCGAGCGTTCGTGTTCGTCCAGCGAATCGGGCTTTTGCAGGATGCTGCCTGGCACTGCGATCTTGCCGGCGTCGTGCAACGGGGCAGCGTCCTGCAGAGTCTGCGCCTGCTGCGGCGACCAGCCCACCGCCTCGGCCAGGACACGCGCATACACCGCCATGCGCCAGATATGCGCGCCGGTGTCGGCGTCCTGGCCCTGGCCGGCGGTGCCGAGCAGATGGATCGCCTCGCGGTATTGCTGGGCAAGGCGTGCGTTTTCGGCCAGCTTCAACTGGGTACCGATGCGTGCCTTGAGCAGCGCAGGCGAGTAGGGCTTGCTGACGTAATCGGCCGCGCCCGCTTCCAGCCCGAGGCGTTCGTCGTGTTCGCTGTTGCGCGAGGTCACGAACAGGATGGGGATGGCGTTGCTGGACGGCTGCTGCTTGAGCGCGCGCGCCACCGCATAGCCGTCCATGTCGGGCAATTCGACATCCAGCAGGATCAGCTTTGGGGCGTGGCGGCTGACCGCATCCAGGGCTTCGCCGCCGGATTTGGCGAATACCAGCGCGAAGTCATCGCGCAGCAGCTGGCGCAGGGTGGCCAGGTTGCTGGACTCGTCGTCGACACAGAGCAGGGGGCGGGACGGCATGGTGATCCTTGCCAGACGCTCGGGGAGCGATCAGTGCGGGTGGGTGGCCTGCCACTCGCGCAACGTGGCTTCGGCGCGGCGGAAGTCGAAATCTTCGACCGCGCGTTGCAGGGCTTCCTGCAGTGCGCGCGGCAAGCGTGGCGCACAGATCAACAGCGCATGGTCGATCTGGTCGGCATCGTCGCTGGCAAAGGCCGATGTCAGGATCTGCACGCTGTCTGCATCCAACGCAACGCCCTCCTCGTCGGCGGCAACGTCGCTGTCGCCATGCTGCAAAAATGCCCGGATCGCGTCGGCGGTGCGCTGCATGACGTCCTTCAACGCAATCAGCGATGCGGTGATGTCGTGTCCTTCCTCGATACGCGTCTCCAGATCGCCGGCTGCACCGGCCAGGGCCGGCAGCGCGAGCGAGCCGGCCGCGCCGCGCAGCTTGTGCGCCATCGCGCCGATGGCCGGCAGTTCGTTGCAACGCAGATGCTCGGCGGCTACCTCAGCCGGGTCCGGGTTGTCGCGCAGCAGCTTGATCAGATAGCGCGCATAGGGTTCGCGCTCGCGCCACAGGCTGCGCGCGCGTGCGGCGTCCAGCAGTTCCGGGTCGCTGTATTCCCATTCGGGACCGGCGTGCGCCTGCGCCTCGTGCGGAAGCGATGGAATGCGCCGTGTGCCCGGCTGCAGGAAATGACGAATGGCAGTGACCAGTTCTTCGACGTTGAATGGCTTGGCGATAAAGCCGTTCATGCCTGCTTCCAGCGCTTTTTCCTGCTGCGGGCGGAACGCGCCGGCCGTCAGCGCGATCACCGGCAGGCTGGCCAGGGCCGGGATCTGGCGCAACCGGCGCGTGGCCTCGTAACCGTCCACCACCGGCATCTGCACATCCATCAGCACCAGGTGGAACAGGTTGGGCGCGCGTTTGAGCGTACTCACTGCCTGTTCGCCATCGTGGGCGACGGTGACCATGGCGCCTTCGCCCTCCAGAATGCGCTGGGCGACTTCGCAATTGATGTCGCTGTCGTCGACCAGCAGCAGGTGGGCGCCCTCCAGGCGTCGCGCAACGAATGTCGGCGTGGCAGGGCGGGTACCCGGGCGTTGCTCGAGCAGTTGTTCGACCAGCCGGTGCAGGGCCGCGCCGGTCACCGGCTTGGTCATCACCGCATCCAGATCCTGCTGCTCGGGATGCTGCTCCAGCAGGCGGCGCTCGTAGGCGGTGACCATCACGATGACCGGATGCGGGCCGGGCGTGGCGCGTGCACGAATCTCGCGCGCGATGGCCACCCCGTCGATATCGGGCATGCGCCAGTCGAGCAGGAAAATATCGTAGGGCTCTGCAGCGTGTTCGATGGCCTGCAGTGCGGCCTGTCCGCTGGCCACCGCATCCACGCGCCAGCCAAGTTCGGTGGCGATGCGCACCAGGTTGTTGAGCGCTGCATCGTGGTCGTCGGCGATCAGCACGCGCGGCATCGCTTCCGGCGGCAAGGCCGGCAACTCGCGCTGTGCCTGCGGTGGCGCGGATTTTTCCAGCGTCACCACAAAATAGAATTCGCTGCCGCGGCCGGGCACGCTTTCCACTTCCAGTTCGCCGCCCATCAATTCGACCAGGCGCCGGCTAATGGTCAAACCCAGGCCGCTGCCGCCGTAACGCCGACTGGTGGACGTGTCGGCCTGCAGGAACGGCGAGAAGATCACGCTCTGCTTTTCCTTGGAAATACCGATGCCCGTGTCGCGGACCGAAAACAGCAGCTTGAACTTGTTGGGGTCGCCGCTGGGGAAGCGGCGTACCGACAGCACCACTTCGCCCTGTTCGGTGAACTTGATCGCATTGCCGACTAGGTTGACCAACACTTGGTTGATGCGCAGCGCATCGCCCAGCAGCCAACGGCTGTCGCGTGGCAGGGGTTCGACGATCATTTCCACCGGTTTGGCGCTGAGCGAGGAGCGCATCAGGTCGGCGATGTTATCGAACAGCTGGTTCAGATCGAACGGCGCGCATTCCAGGTCGATACGCCCGGCCTCGATCTTGGAAAAGTCCAGGATGTCGTTGATGATCTCCAGCAACGTGCGCGCGGAACGATCGATCTTGGCGACCATGTCCTGCGCGGCGCCGGGCAGTTCGCTGCGCTGAAGCAGGTACAGCATGCCCAGGATGGCGTTCATCGGCGTGCGGATTTCGTGGCTCATGTTGGCCAGAAAATCGGATTTGGACTGGTTGGCGCTCTTGGCCGCATCCATCGCCAGGCGCAGCTGTTTTTCGTGCAGCTTCTGCTCGGTGAGATCCACCGCCACGCCGAGATAGCCGATCACCTGGTCGTGGTCGTCGCGCAGGGTGCTCAAGGTCAGCAGCACCGGCAGGCGGCGCCCGTCATGGCTCACGTAGGTCCACTCGCTGGTGTCGCTGCGACCCAGGCTGGTGAGTGCGGCGATCGCCTCCAGCGTATGCGCCACCGGCGTACCGGTCTGTTCGGCCAGCATGTGCGCGCGCTCCTGCAGTTCCTCGGGCTCGACGAACTGGCTGGCCTTGCGTCGTCCGATCACTTCTGCCGCGCTGTAGCCCAACAGTTTTTCGGCGGCCGGATTGAACAGCGTGACGAAGCCGCTGGAATCGATGGCGATAATGGCGTAGCCGGCGTGTGCCAGGATCGCGCGTTGCAGCACCGAGAACTTCACCAGCTCGCTGGTGCGTTCGGCGACCTGGTGTTCGAGCGAGGCATTGAGGTCGATGATGCGTTGATGCGAGCGCACGCGGTCGGAGATGTCGCGGAAGAAATGCGAATGGCCGCTGAGCGTGCCTTCGCTTTCGATGATCGGCGCCTTGCTGGCCAGCACATGCACCTGATGCCCGTCGCGATGGCGCATGGTCTGCGCCGCCGATGCGTTGCCCGCCAGTGCCGCGTCGGCATGGTCGACCTCAGGCATCGCATACGGCTGCGGCGACAGCAGCATGGTCAGGTCCTGATCGATCGCCTCGTCGGCCGTGTAACCGAACATCGCCTCGGCGGCCGGATTCCAGTGCGTGATACGGCCATCCGGGGTTTCGGCAACGATGGCTTCGCTGGAATGGCTGACCAGCGCGGCCAGTTCCATCTGCTTGCGCAGCACTTCCTCGCGGCGCAGCCCATTGCTGAAATACAGCACCAGCAGGGCGGCAAACAGGACCGCGGCGGCCATCACCAGCCCGCCGATCAACCAGGGCGAACTCTGGTTGAGCGATGCGACGAAGCCGGCGGTGGGGTGGGCGGTGATGACCCAGGTGCGGCCGTAGATCGGCAACAGCCGCACCACCGGCGGACGCAGCGCACTGTCGCTGGCTGGCGTGCCGCTGCGATAGAAATTGTGGGTGGGCTCATTGCGGTCGGACAGATCCAGCGCCACGTCGTCGCGCTCACCCAATGCGCTTCGCACCATCTGCTCGACGCTGAAAGGCGCATACACCCAGCCGCTGGTGGCGAGCATGCGCTGTTGCGGGGTCTGCAACGGCATGCCTTCCCGATAGACCGCCAGCAGCACCAGAAAGCCGCTTTCGCTGGGAACGCGGTAACCGGAGAGCGAGATCGGCGAGGTCATGACCGGCTCGCCGCTGCGTGCGGCCTGCAGGGCGGCGGCACGCCGGCGCGGCTCGGAGGCGATATCGATGCCGAGCGGGCGGTTGCCCGAGGATTCCGGCTCGAAATACAGCACCATGTAACGCTCGCCATCCCATGGCGCCAACGGCCGGCGATGGATGTCCGGCGCACCGTCGGCACGCGCGGCCTGCAGAAACGCGGCTTCGTCGGCCGGGGCGACCCGATGGATGTAGCCGTAACCCAGCACCCCGGGAAACTCGCGCGGATAATCCCGCGAGCGGCTATACAAGGTGAAGCGTTCTCGACTGATGATGTCGCTGCCCGCGCCGATCACCGCACCGCGTGCGCCGCGCAAGCCATGCTCGAAGGTGGACATGCGCTCGCTGATGTTGCGCGCCAGCGTACGCACTACGTAGTCGAAGCGTTGCTGGCGCTCGAGCTCGTTCTGCCGTTGCAGCCACACGCCGGTGACGATGGCGGCAACCAGGCCGGCGCTCAGAATCAGCAGTGCACCAAAGAATGCGCGACGCCCGTATGTCCTGCGCAAATCCCAGCGGCCCTTCGGCATGTTCGTTCCTTCGCCTTGCCTGTTACGTGCCCAGAGTGCTGGCCGACCTGCGTCGACCTCGTGGTGCCGCCCGATATCCGGCGGCTGTGTGCAGTCCCCCAAGCCTGCACGTCATTTTCGGATGGGCGATCGACGTTCCCGCATCAAAACGACAGCCAGATCGACAACGCGTGAAGAATCAGTCCGATCAGTCCACCGACCAACGTTCCATTGAACCGAATGTATTGCAGATCGCGTCCCACCCCCAATTCCAATTGTTCGACGAGGTGACGTTCGTCCCAACTTTTCATCGTCGACGCAATATGGTCGGTGACCGATGTGCGCAAGCGCGCGGTGAGTTTGTCGGCGGCCTGCAACATATGTTGATTGAGCGCTTCACGCAGCGAGGGATCCTGCGACAAGGCCCGGCCGAGCGATTGCATGGAACGCTCCACATGCGCGGCCATCGACGATTGTTCGCGCGCCAGGTCATTGCGCAGTGCGTCGCGAATTTCGCCCCATAACCCTTGCACGTAGTCCTGCAGTGCCGGGTGTTCGATGGCGCGTTGCTTGAGTTCTTCCACGCGCACGGCCATCTCCGGCTCGTCGCGCAAGCGCGTGATGTAGCCCTGCAGCCACGCTTCGTAGTCGAGCCTGATTGGATGCTCGGGCGTTTTGAGGATGTCCTGCAGTTCTTCGATCGCCGCACGCGCCATGCGGTCGGCCAGGCTGTCGCCGATCTCTTCGATCGGCTTGACCCAATTCACGGTGCCGACCAGCTTGGGCCATTCGCGGCGCGCGTAACGCACGATCAATGCAGACGCGCGCGTCTTGACCTGCTCCTGGTCCAGCCATTCGCCCAGCCGCAGCAGCACTTCATCCAGCAGCTTCTGGTGGCGGCCGTCGGTGGTGAGCAGGGCCATCACATCGCCGATGGTGGCGGCGGCGTTCCATTTGCGCAGGCGGTCGACCACGAAGCCTTGAATCGCGCGGCGGACGGCTGCCTCGTCGAGCAGTTCCAGCGCCTGCAGCATCCAGCCGCGCGTCATCTGCGCCAGCATGCGTGCCTGCTCTGGTTTGGCCAGCCAATCGCCCAGCCGGCTGGCGGGATCGAATACCCGCAGTTTTTCCATCAACGCATCCGGGGCGAGGAACTGGTCGCGCACGAACACTGCCAACCCGTCGGCCAGCCGTTCCTTGCCGCGCGGCAGGATGGCGGTGTGCGGGATCGGCAGGCCCATCGGGTGGCGGAACAGCGCCACCACCGCGAACCAGTCGGCCAATGCGCCCACCGTGGCCGCTTCGCAGAAGGCCGACACCCAGGCCCAGATGCCGTGTTCGCCCATCAGGTGGCTGACGACGAAGCCGGCGAACATTGCCAGCAACAAGGCCACCGCCAGCAGCTTCATGCGCTGCAACTGGGCACGACGAGGATCGATCGGACGGGGAGTGCTGAGACTGGGTTCCATCGGTGAAGTGTACCCAGTCGTTTGACCAGGGCATGTCCACGGCAGGTGGCGCCATCGCGTGTGCAGGTTGTGGCCGCGTCTTGCGTGCCTTGTGCTCCAGCTGCGCCTGGGTTGGGGCGACCCAGCGGCTGTTGCTGTCGCGGGAGCGCACCTGGGCGCGACGGGCTTTATCGGGAATGCCTGTCGCACACAGGTGCGCTCCTACGTGCTGCTGTCGACTGTCGGGTGCACTCAGCCGCGCAGGCGTTCCAGCTGCGCCTGCAGTGCGGTCACCTTCGATTGCAGCGCGGCATTCTCGTTTTCCAGCTCGGTGACGCGGCGCTGCAGGGCCTTGATGTCGCGGCGTTCGGCTTCGCCACCTTCGGCCTCGTCGGCCTTGGGTTTGCGCTTGGCATCGCGTACACGCTTGGCGGCCTGTTTGAGCTCGGCCTTGCCGGCCTGCGCGGCGGCGCGTTGTTCGTCCTCCGACAGCGTGGCCACCGCAGCGGCGGCGCTGATCGAAATCTCGCCCGCCTTGACCGCCTGCACCACTTCCGGCGCGGCCTGCTTGTGGATGCGTTCGATCATCACCACCTGGTTGCTGCTCAGACGCGCTTCGCGGGCCAGCTCGGCACGGCTGACCGGGGTAGAGGTTTCGTCCCACGGCGGGCTGTCGGTGTCGTCGGCGGTGTGCGTGCTGCTCTGCTCCAGGCCAGTGTCCGGCTGGTCGCCGGCCACCGCCGGCGCTTCGGCTTCGGCGTCGCGCTGGCTGCGTTGGCGTGCGGCCAGGATCTCGCGCTTGCGCAACGCCAGTACGCCACGCTGGAAGTCGGACACGCTGCGCCGGCCCAGGTGCTGTTCGATCATCCACAGGTGCACGTCCTGCATGGACTGGAAGCGCGGGTTCTGCACCGTCTGGAACGGCAGCCCGTGTTTCTGGCAGATACCGTAGCGGTTGTGGCCATCCACCAGCACATCGCCCCACAGCACCAAGGCATCGCGGCAGCCTTCGGCCAGCAGGCTGCGTTCCAGCGCCTCGTGCTCGTCGGGCGTCAGCGGGTCGATATAGGCCTTGAGTTCTTCTTTGACAACGATGTTCATACGGCAACTGCTGGGATGCGGGGCGGGCATTGTAGTGAGCCGGCCCCGGCTTTGCGCGCTTGACGGCTGCCTGCATGCGTGACACGCGGGCGCCCGTCGCCGACGTTGCGGTCGTTGCCTATGGCCAGCCGAGCCTAGTCCACCTGGCGAAGCATCTTGCCCAGCGTCTCCACCATCTGCCCGATCTGCTCCGGGGTGACGATCAGCGGCGGTGACAGTGCGATGACATCGCCGGTGACGCGCACCAGCAGGCCGCCCTCGTGGAAACAGCGCTCGAAGACCTCGTAACCGCGCGCGCCCGGGGCGCCGTCGCGTGGTGCCAGCTCGATCGCGCCGATCAGGCCGATGTTGCGGATGTCGATCACATGCGGCGAGCCGCGCAGGCCGTGCAGTGCGTCTTCCCACTGCGGGCCCAGCGTGATCGCGCGCGTGAACAGCTCTTCCTCGGCATAGGTGTCCAGCGTGGCAATCGCCGCTGCACAGGCCAGCGGGTGGCCGGAATAGGTATAGCCGTGAAAGAGCTCGATCGCGTTTTGCGGCCCGTGCATGAAGGCATCAAAGATCGCATCGGCCACCAGCACCGCGCCCATCGGCACGGTGCCGCTGGTCAGGCCCTTGGCGGCGGTGATGATGTCCGGGGTGACGCCGAAGCGCTGCGCGGCGAATGCGTCGCCCACGCGGCCGAAACCGGTGATCACCTCGTCGAACACCAGCACGATGCCGTGGCGGTCGCAAATGGCGCGCAACCGCTGCAGGTAACCTTCCGGCGGCAGGATCACGCCGGCCGAACCGGACACCGGTTCGACGAACACTGCGGCGATGGTGGATGCATCGTGCAGGGTGATCAGCCGTTCCAGATCGTCGGCCAGCTCCGCGCCGTGTGCGGGCAATCCACGCGCATAGGCGTTGCGCTGCAGATCCAGCGTGTGCCGCAGATGATCGGTACCGGACAGCAGCGGGCCGAACCACTTGCGGTTGTTGGGCAGGCCGCCGATCGACATGCCGCCGAAGCCGACCCCGTGGTAAGCCTTTTCGCGGCCGATAAAACGGGTGCGCTGGCCTTCGCCGCGCAACCGGTGGTAGGCCAGCACGATCTTCATCGCGCTATCCACCGCCTCCGAGCCGGAGTTGGTGAAGAACACATGGCCCAAGCCGGGCGGGGCGATTGCGGCCAGCCGCTGCGCCAGTACGAAGGGCAGCGGCGAGCCCATCTGGAAGGTCGGCGCGAAATCCAGCGTGCCGGCCTGTTCGCGAATGGCGGCCACGATGCGCTCGCGGCCATGTCCTGCATTGCAGCACCACAGGCCTGCCGTGCCGTCCAGAATCTGGCGGCCGTGGACATCGCGGTAATGCATGCCCTGCGCCGAGGCCAGCAGGCGAGGCCGTGCCTTGAACTGGCGATTGGCGGTGAACGGCATCCAGAAGGCATCCAGCTGCGTCGGTGCCTGCAGCGCATCGGCGGCGTCGCTGGGAAGGTGGTGGGGCATGGCAGGCTCCATCGTGCAGGATCGCCCGACTGTACGCAGCTGGCGCCTCGGCCGTCACCTGACAGGCCGGCAGGCGCACAGGAGTAGCAGGCGCATCGTGCGTATTCCGGTCGAGCGACACCAGGACCGGATGATGCCGGCACCCGCCACAGCGCTGCGCGTGCAGCAGGCGCGGGGACGGGTTTCGCGACGCGGTTGGCGAAGTGCAGACAGACTAGTCAATTAGTCGCAGCTGCGGCCGCTAACACCAAGGCACGCTTACGTGACATGGGCATGGGCGGCGCTTTGCAACACTGCAGGGCGCCGGCAAGCATTGCAAACAGGCAGGGATCGCCGATGATGCGCCAGACGACCGCCAGTTGGGCCTGGTCGGTGTCGCTGCCCATATCGCAACGCGTTATTTGATTGCAGCTATCAATCGTATTCGGAACGGCCGACAGGACGTCGCCATCGCCCGCCAGGCGTTGGTGGTAGTCCTGTCAGCCGTGTTTTCGCAGTTCATCGTTGGTTTTTTGGGGGAAATGAGAATGACGCAAGGGTCCACCGTGGCGACAGCCAGCGGCGCAGACGCCGGTTTACTGTCCAAGGAGCGCATCATTGCGCGGCCGGGGTTCAATCGTTGGTTGGTACCGCCGGCAGCACTGGCGATCCACCTGTGCATCGGCATGGCCTACGGCTTCAGCGTGTTCTGGCTGCCGTTGTCCAAGGCGCTGGGCATCACCGAGTCGATCGCATGCCCGGCCGATATGGGCCTGTTCGCGCGCATGGTGGCCACCACCTGCGACTGGAAGATCAGCGAATTGCAGTGGATGTACACGCTGTTCTTCGTGCTGCTGGGGTGCTCGGCGGCGATCTGGGGCGGCTGGCTGGAACGGGCCGGCCCGCGCAAGGCCGGCGTGGTCTCGGCGCTGTGCTGGTGCGGCGGGCTGGTGATCTCGGCAGTCGGCATCCACTTCCATCAGATCTGGATGCTGTGGCTGGGCTCGGGCGTGATCGGCGGCATCGGCCTGGGGTTGGGCTACATCTCGCCGGTGTCGACGCTGATCAAGTGGTTCCCGGACCGACGCGGTATGGCGACGGGCATGGCGATCATGGGCTTTGGCGGCGGCGCGATGATCGGCAGCCCCTTGGCCGATGCGCTGATGCGCCATTTCGCGACCCCCACCTCGGTGGGCGTGATGGAAACCTTCCTGGTGATGGCGGCGCTGTACTTCGTCTTCATGATGGCCGGCGCGTTCGGTTACCGCGTGCCGCCGAGCGGCTGGACCCCGGCCGGCTGGA
Source organism: Xanthomonas euvesicatoria (assembly GCF_013112235.1). Classification (NCBI taxonomy): domain Bacteria; kingdom Pseudomonadati; phylum Pseudomonadota; class Gammaproteobacteria; order Lysobacterales; family Lysobacteraceae; genus Xanthomonas; species Xanthomonas euvesicatoria. The sequence goes on along the minus strand of NZ_JABFFS010000001.1, from coordinate 3,912,459 downwards.
CCGCGCCGGTGGCCAGCAGCAACGCCATGATCACCGCCAACCACGTGCACGTGAAAAAGGTCTGGGGCATCCCGCAGTTCTGGTTGCTGTGGGGCGTGCTGTGCCTGAACGTCTCGGCCGGCATCGGCGTGATCGGCATGTCCTCGCCGATGTTGCAGGAAGTGTTCGGCGGCCGTCTGATCGGCGTGGATGTGGGCTTCGCCAGCCTGGATCCCACCCAGCTGGCCAGCATCGCGGCCATCGCGGCCGGCTTCACCGGTCTGCTCAGCCTGTTCAACATCGGCGGCCGGTTCTTCTGGGCCAGCATGTCCGACAAGCTCGGCCGCAAGAACACCTACACGCTGTTCTTCGTGCTGGGCATCTGCCTGTATGCAGCGGCGCCGTCGGCTGGCGGTATTGGCGGCATCGCGCTGTTTGCGGGCATCTTCTGCATCATCCTGTCGATGTACGGCGGCGGTTTCGCCACCATTCCGGCGTATCTGGCCGACCTGTTCGGTACCCAGATGGTCGGCGCCATCCACGGCCGGTTGCTGACTGCCTGGGCAACCGCCGGCATCCTGGGTCCGGTGGTGGTGGGTTACATGCGCGAGTACCAGCTGGCGCACGGCAGCCCGCCGTCACAGGTCTACAACACCACCATGTACATCCTTGCCGGCATGCTCGTGCTCGGCCTGATCTGCAATCTGTTGGTGCGCCCGGTGGCCGCACGTCACTTCATGACGCCCGACGAACTGGCACGCGAAAAGCAGCTGGCGCACGAAAAGGTCGACCGCACCGGGCACGGCACGATTCCACCGGAACAAATGGCGCGCATCGGTCATGGCGGCAACCCCGCGCTGGTCGCGTTTGCCTGGCTGGCGGTGGGTATCCCGATGCTGTTCGGTATCTGGGTCACGCTGCAAAAAGCCTTCGTGCTGTTCCATTGAGGTGAGATGACCAGTCCGTCTTCCCGCTCCGTGCGTCCGGGCAGTGTGGTACGCACGGTCCGTCGCCATCGAGGCGGCCGCAGCGCCACGGTGCAGGACATGGTGGCGGCCGAAATGCCGGTCGCCTTCATCTACAACGGCGTGCCGTTCGCGGTGATGATGGCCACGCCGGAGGACCTGGAGGATTTCGCACTGGGGTTCTCGTTGAGCGAAGGCATCGTCGATCACGCGCAGGACTTGCGCGTGATCGCGGTGGAGACGTTTCTGGAAGGCGCTTCGCTGCAAATAGAAATCCCGCCCGAGCGCGCAGCCGCGTTGGACCAACGGCGGCGCAATCTGGACGGGCGCAGCGGTTGCGGGGTGTGCGGCAACGAGTCCATCGAAGCGGTGCTGCGTGTGCCGCCGGTGCTGCACTCGTCGCTGCAGATCGACGTGGGTGCCTTGCCGCATGCGCTGGATGCGCTGCATGCACGGCAGCCCATCGCCGCGCAGACCGGCGCCGTGCACGCGGCTGCTTGGGCCGATGCGCAGGGCAATGTGCAGCTGGTCCGCGAAGACGTGGGCCGGCATAACGCGTTGGATAAATTGATCGGTGCATTGGCGCGCGCGCGCATCGATGCATCGCACGGGTTCGCGGTGGTCACCAGCCGCGCCAGTTACGAAATGGCCATGAAAGCCGCGCAGGCCCGAATTCCGCTGCTCGCAGCGATTTCGGCGCCAACTGCGCTGGCGATCAGCCTGGCCGAGAGTGCGGGACTGACCCTGATCGGGTTTGCCCGCGATCACGATTGTGTCGTTTACAGCCATCCGCAGCGCCTGGATCTGGGCGTTGCGGTGGGAGAGCCCGCATGAGCAAGAAAACCATCAAGCAGTACGACAATCCCGCGGGCGGCTGGGGCGCATTGCGCTCGGTGGCCAAGCACCTGATGGAACAGGACATCGCTGTGCAGGGCGCCAAGACGCTGCTGCACGCCAACCAGCCGGACGGTTTCGACTGCCCCGGTTGTGCCTGGCCGGATCGCGACCACACGTCCACGTTCGAATTCTGCGAAAACGGCGCCAAGGCCGTGGCGGCCGAGTCCACCGCACGTCGCGCCGGGCCGGAGCTGTTCGCTTCGCACACCGTCAGCCTGCTGTCGCAATACAGCGATTACTGGTTGGAAGGGCAGGGTCGCCTGACTCACCCGATGCGCTACGACGCTGCGACCGACCACTACGTGCCGGTGAGCTGGGACGATGCCTTTGCGCAGATCGCGCGGCATCTCAATGGCCTGGCAACGCCGGATGAGGCGATCTTCTACACCTCCGGGCGCACCAGCAACGAGGCAGCGTTCCTGTATCAGTTGTTCGTGCGCGAGTTCGGCACCAACAATTTCCCCGATTGCTCCAACATGTGCCATGAGCCCTCCGGCACCGCGCTGCGGTCGCAGATCGGCGTGGGCAAGGGCACGGTGTCGCTGCACGATTTCGAGCTGGCCGACGCCATCTTCATCTTCGGGCAGAACCCGGGCACCAATCATCCGCGCATGCTGGGCGAGTTGCGTCAGGCGTCCAAGCGCGGTGCTGCGATTGCGGCGTTCAACCCGCTGCGCGAGCGCGGGCTGGAAAAGTTCGCCGACCCGCAGGACAAGCTGGAGATGTTGCACAACGGCTCCACGCGCATCGCTTCGGATTATTTCCAGCTCAAGATCGGCGGCGACCTGGCTGCGGTGAAGGGCATCATCAAGCACGTGCTGGAGCGCGATGCGCAGGCGCAGCGCGATGGCACGCCGCGCTTGCTGGACCTGGAGTTCATCCAGGCGCACACCGCCAATTTCGAGGCGTTCGCTGCCGACGTGCACGCGGAGCGCTGGGACACCATCGTCGAAGAATCCGGGCTGGACGAAGCCGCGCTGCGCAAGGCCGGCGAGATCTATCTCAATGCCGAGCGCGTGATTGCCTGCTGGGGCATGGGCATCACCCAGCACAAGCATTCGGTGGCGACCATCCACATGATCACCAACCTGCTGCTGCTGCGCGGCAACCTGGGCCGGCCCGGCGCGGGCGTCTGCCCGGTGCGCGGGCACAGCAACGTGCAGGGCGACCGCACGATGATGATCTATGAAAAGCCGCCGGCCGCGTTCCTGGACAAGCTGCAATCGGTGTTCGGTTTCGCGCCCCCGCGCGCAGACGGGTTCGATACCGTGGGTGCGATCGAGGCGATGCTGGATGGGCGGGGCAAGGTGTTCTTCGCGATGGGCGGCAATTTTGCTGCCGCCACGCCGGATACCGATGCCACGCACCGCGCGTTGCGCAACTGCGAATTGACCGTGCATGTCACCACCAAGCTCAATCGCAGCCACCTGGTGCATGGGCGCGATGCGTTGATCCTGCCGTGTCTTGGGCGCACCGAGATCGACATCCAGGATGCCGGCGCACAAGGCGTGACGGTGGAGGATTCGATGAGCATGGTGCACCTGTCGGCCGGCATCAATCCGCCGGCCTCGCCGGATCTGCTGTCGGAACCGGCGATCGTGGCGCGCATGGCCGAAGCCACGCTGGGCGCACGCAGCGCGATTCGCTGGCGCTGGCTGGTGGGCGATTACGACCGCGTGCGCGATCTCATCGCGCAGGTGTTTCCGGACTTTGCCGGGTTCAACGAACGCGTGCGTACGCCGGGCGGCTTCCGCCTGTCCAATACCGCGCGCGACCGCAACTGGGTCACACCTGAGCAGCGTGCGGTGTTCAAGTCGCATGCGGTGCCCACCGACAACCCGATCCATCGTGCGAGGCGTTCGCGTGGCGATCAGATGGTGTTTACGCTGGCCACCACGCGTTCGCACGATCAATACAACACCACCATCTATGGGTTGGACGACCGCTATCGCGGTGTGTTCGGCGAGCGCCGCGTGCTGTTCATCAATGGGGCGGATATCGCGGCGTTGAACATGAAGGCCGGCGATTGGGTGGACCTGGAAAGCCTGTGCGAGGACGGCGTGCGCCGCGAGGCGCGGCGTTTCCTGTTGGTGGACTACAACATCCCGCGTGGCTGCCTGGCCGCGTACTACCCGGAAACCAATGCGCTGGTGCCGTTGTCCAGTTTCGCCGACGAGGCGCGTACGCCGACCTCCAAGTCGATTCCGGTCATCGTGCTGCCGCACCGCGCCGAAACCGCCGATGCGGCGCCGCGCGATATCGGAGCGGTGCTTGTCCGCTGATCCACAGCTCACCGTACAGCTGTTGCATGCGCTTGCCGACGCGCCCGATGGCGTGTCGCTGGCCCGGCTATGCAAGCACCTGGGCGTGCGCATGAGCGTGCTGCTGCGCACGCTCGCCTGGTTGGGGACGGCGAACCTGGACGGCCAGCCGGGTCCGGATTGGGTGCGCGTGGAAGATCGCGGCGAGCGGCAGTTTGCAGTACTGACGCCGGTTGGTTTGGCCGAGCATGCGCAGCGATCAGCTGCGCAAACGTTGCAGGGCGGTTGAGCGAGCTTCCCGCTGCTTGATTGAAGCTCTGCAGACCGACCAATTCAACTGGTCCTTGCCGGCCCATCGTCGCGGGACCCTTGGCGGCATGGGTGCCCGCCACGGAGCCTACAAGTGCGTACCTGCGGCGTGTCCTGCGATGGTGGGCGCGCAAGGGCCTGCAGCAAACGCGAAGACCTCGCACCTTGCAGGCTGAGCAGTTGACGATCTCCGGCTACGCGTTGCCGGACACCTCTCCTCTGCGAACGCGTCTGCTCCAAGACGAGTCGGGCGCGATCCACAGCACCATCGGTCACGCCTGCAACTTTTTGCTCCCGCCTGGCCTGCGCAAAGCAGTGCCGCGATCTGCCAGAATCGGCCGTCTTGCTTCCCGGATGCCGATCAACCATGACTGCCGCTGCGCCGCTTGCCGCACCCACCAATTCACCTGCGCGCGTGCTATTCGCCAGCCTGATCGGCACCACCATCGAGTTCTTCGATTTCTATATCTACGCCACCGCCGCAGTGCTGGTGTTTCCCACGCTGTTCTTTCCCGCCGGCGATGGCAGTGCGGCGATGCTGCAGTCGTTGGCGACCTTTGCGGTCGCGTTTGTTGCGCGGCCGGTGGGCTCGGCGGTGTTCGGTCACTTCGGCGACCGGGTAGGGCGCAAGGCCACGCTGGTGGCAGCGCTGCTGACGATGGGTTTGTCCACCGTGGCCATCGGCCTGCTGCCCAGTTACGCGCAGATCGGCGTGTTTGCGCCTGCGTTGCTGGCGTTATGCCGCTTCGGCCAGGGGTTGGGCCTGGGCGGCGAGTGGGGCGGGGCGGTGCTGCTGGCCACCGAGAACGCGCCGCCGGGCAAGCGGGTGTGGTACGGCATGTTTCCGCAACTGGGCGCGCCGCTGGGGTTCTTGTTGTCCACCGGCACCTTTCTGAGCATGGGCGCAGTGCTGGACGATGCGCAGTTCATGCAGTGGGGATGGCGCGTGCCGTTTCTGGCCAGTGCATTGCTGGTCCTGACGGGGCTGTGGGTGCGCCTGAGCATCACCGAGACGCCCGATTTCCAGAAGACGCTGGACCGCAAGACGCGTGTCCGGCTGCCGCTGGGCACCGTGGTCGCGCAGCATTGGCCGGCGCTGATTGTCGGCACGCTGGGCGCGTTCGCCACCTTCGTGCTGTTTTATCTGATGACGGTGTTCGCGCTCGGCTATGGCACCAAGACGCTGGGCTACGACAAGGAACAATTCCTGTTGTTGCAGATGGCCGGCATCGTATTTTTTGCGCTCGGCATTCCGCTGTCGGCCAAGTTTGGCGACCGGCACGGCGCGCCGCTGGCGATGATGCTGGCCAGCATCGCCATCGTGGCATTCGGCCTGGCGTTTGCGCCGCTGTTTCAGGCCAGTCACCCGTTGCAGGTGCTGGCGTTCCTGTCGCTGGGATTTTTCTTCATGGGCCTGACCTATGGTCCCTGCGGCACGTTGCTGGCCGAGCTGTATCCCACCGAGGTGCGCTACACCGGCGCATCGCTGTCGTTCAATCTGGCCAGCATCCTGGGCGCGGCGCCGGCGCCCTACGTGGCCACTCAACTGGCGGCCAGTTACGGCGTGCAATCGGTAGGGTATTACCTGGGCGGGGCGGCCGTGCTGAGCCTGATGGCGCTGGTCGTGGCGCGGCGCTGGCGTCGCTGAGCGGCAGATCGCAACGGTTGATGGAGTCTGCGATCGTGCAGCAACGCGGCGGCCCACGATGACGCGATGGCGTGCGCGCTTCGGTGCGCTGCTGCAGAGCCGAGGCGTTGATCTGGCTGCTAGCCGAAGATCCGCTTGAGCGTGCGGCCCAGCCAGCCACCATGCTGATGGGTGCGCGAAAACCGGTCCAGGTGTGCGATCACCTGCGGTGCGTAGGCCTGATCGTCACCGCGAATATGGTTGAACAGCCAGCGTGAGAGCATGTTGCGCAGTTCGTCGCTGACGTCTTCGCCGGCCTGGAAGCGCAGGCGGTATTCGCCGACACGCTTGCCGAACACCGCATGCACGCGCTGGTGCGCCTGGCTGAAGGGATAGCCGGCTTCCTGCATCAGTTCTTCTTCGAAGGCGAAGTGCGAGAGCGTGTAATCGATCAGTTCGTCGATCACCTCCGCCACTGCCAGTTGCTGCAGACTGGTCTGCGCAACATGCAGCTGATTGATCATGTCCACAATGCGCCGGTGTTGATGATCGATGACCTCGATCCCGGTGTTGAGGTCGTCCTGCCAGACCAGCAGTGCCATCGAAGTACCTTGCCCAATGCGATGGGCATACGGTAAGCCGCGCGCGCCGGCAGTGCGTTGATCTGGATCAAGGCATGTCGGCAGGCGCGTCATCCGCACGCGCCGCTTGGGCCTGCAGGCGACGCTGGATCAGCTTGCCAGACGCACCTGGTTACGGCCGCCGGCCTTGGCCAGATACAGGTGCTTGTCCGCTTCGTTCAGCAGGTAATGCAGCGATTGGTCGCTTTCGCTGGCGGTGCATACGCCGATGCTCACCGTCATGCTCAACGTCTCGTCTCCCACGCGCACGCGCAAGGCGCTGATGCGTTCGCGCAGGGTTTCGAAATAGCTGGTGGCATTGGCCGCATCCAGCCCGGGCACCAGCAGGCAGAACTCTTCGCCGCCGAAGCGTGCGACCAGGTCTTGCGGCCGCGCATGCCCGGACACCGAAGCGGCCACCGCACGCAACGCCTGGTCGCCGGCTTCGTGGCCCCAGGTGTCGTTGATGTGCTTGAAATGGTCGATATCCACCATCGCCGCGGTCACCGTCTGGTCCTGCAACAGCAGCTTGGGAATGACGCGCTGGCTTTGATCCAGAAAATAGCGCCGGTTGGGCAGGCCGGTGAGGAAGTCGCGGGTGGCCAGATCCTGCAGCGTGCCGATCAGTTCCAACTGGTCCACGTTTTGCGATACGCGGCAGAAGAATTCTTCGCGCGAGAAGGGTTTGCGCAGGAAGTCGTTGGCGCCGTTCTTCAGGAAACGCGGAATCAACGACGAATCGCTATTGCCGGAAATGCCGATCACCGCCACCTTGTCGCGCGAGCGGATCGCGCGCAGCCGGCGGGTGAATTCCACGCCATCCATCCCAGGCATTTCCTGGTCGACGATGGTCAGGCGGATGCCGGGGTCGCGTTCGATCGCGTCCAGCCCGGCGGCACCGTCGGCCGCCAGCACCACGCGGTAGCCGTACATCGACAGCAGCGCGCCGGCATAGGTGCGTGCCGACAGCGAGTCGTCCACCACCAGGGCGGCGATCCGGCGATTGCGCTCCAGGCGCTGCACCAGCCATGCCAGGTATTCGATGCTGCCCGGTGCATTTTTCAGCACGTAATCGATGATCTGCTGCTGCAGCACGCGCTGGCGCAAGTCTTCGTCGTACACGCCGCTGACCACCACGGTGGGCAGTTTGCGCGAGAGAAAGAATTCCACGACCTTGTCGCGGTCGCCGTCCACCAGTACCAGGCCGGTGAGGACCAGGAACCAGCCGTCCTCTTCGTCGAGCACGCGCGCGGCTTCGGCCAGGGTCGAGACGACCGTGACCGGGAGTTCCACGCGTTGCTCGATGGCTTCGCGCAGCATGCTGGTGAACGTGCGCGAGTTCTCCACCAACAGCACGCGCTGCGGCAGGACTGCACTTTCACTATTGCGATGTAGGGTACCTGGGGACATCGGCTGGCCGTCTGGATCGAACCGTCAGGTCAGCTAACGGCCCTGCTCGCCAAAACTTGAGCACCACGTTCCAAAGCGTGGCGCTCACCACAGCGCATCGCGCAGCCGATACCAGCTCATCGCCGCCACCAGCAGCGGGGTCCGTAGCCGCTGCCCGCCGGGGAACGGGCGGTGCGGAATGCGTTCGAACACGTCCAGACGCCGGCTCTGGCCGGCGATGGCCTCGGCAATGACCTGGCCGGCCAGGCCGGTGGCCGCCACGCCATGTCCGGAAAAGCCCTGTGCGAAGTACAGATTGGGCGCCAGCCGGCCCCAGTGCGGCGCACGGTTGCGCGAGATGTCCACGTAGCCGCCCCACAGCGTTTCCAGCGGTACGTCGTGCAGCTGCGGGAATACCGTATGCATGCGCTGGGTCATCAGGCGCTGCAAGCCCGCAGGCGGACGCGAGGAGTAACTGGCGCGCCCGCCGAACAGCAGGCGGTGATCGGCACTGAGCCGATAGTAATCCAGTGCCCAGTTGGTATCGGCCACCGCCATGTCGTTGGCGATCAGGGCGCGTGCACGCGCCTGGCCCAGCGGCGGCGTGGCGCCGACATAGGTGCCGACCGGCATGATGCGCTGCTCCAGCGTCGGGGCGATGCCGCGCAGCAGTGCATTGGCGGCGATCACACCGAACGCGGCAGTCACGTTGCCGTGGGCGGTATGCATCACCACGCGCGCGCCGGGCTGCTGCCTGGTCACGGCCGAGTCCTCGTAGATGCGCACGCCGGCGGCCAGCGCGGCCCGTGCCAGGCCCAGTGCATAGGCCAGCGGCTGCAGATGGCCGCTGGCAGGGTCGAACATGGCACCCAGGTACAGCGGGCTGTCCAGCACCTGGCGGGTGCGTGCGCGGTCCCACCATTGCAGCGGGTAGTCGTAGCGTTCGGCCATGCGCACGATGCCGTGTTGCAGCGCCTGCACCTGACGCGGCTTCAGCGGCACATGCGCGTGGCCGTCGCGCCAGTCGCAGGCGATGGCATGGCGCGCGATGCGCTCGCGCAGCAGGCGCATGCCGTCGCGCGAGAAATCGAACAACAGGCGAGCATCGTCGTTGCCGACCAGCGCTTCCAGCGTTTCCTGCTCGCACCCATAGCCAACGATGGCCTGGCCGCCATTGCGCCCGGACGCGCCCCAGCCCACACGCCGGGCTTCCAGCACGATGACGGCGTAACCGGCCTCGGCCAGCGCCAGCGCGGCGGCGAGGCCGGTATAGCCACCGCCGAGAATGCAGACGTCGGCGTGCTCGGCGCCTTGCAGGCGCGGTTGTTGGGGCAGGGCCGGCGTGCTGCGTGCATACCAGCTGTCCGGATACCGGTTGCCCGCTGAATCGCTGTGCGGCGGTGGCGCGTGGGGGGAAGCCATCACACGGTGCGCAGGTACCGCGCGTAATCCAGGTCGGGGACCTGCGCCTGGTAGTCGAGCAGCTCGCGTTGCTTCTGCTGGCCGAATACGTGCTGGAACTGCATGCCGAACTGCTCGGCGATGAAGTCGCTGCCGAGGAACGCATCCACCGCGCCTTGCCAGCTGCGCGGGGTGAACACCGACTGCGCGTACGCATTGCCGGTGACCGCCGCGGTGGGTTCGGCCGGCTGCCGCAGGCCGTCCAGCATCGCGGCCAGCACGGCTGCAGCGGCCAGATACGGGTTGGCATCGGCACCGGCAATGCGGTGTTCGATGCGGGTGTTGTGCGCATCGCTGTGCGGGATGCGCAGCGCCACGGTGCGGTTGTTGAAACCCCAGCTTGCATCCAGTGGCACGAACGCGTTGCTGACGAAGCGGCGATAGCTGTTGGCATGCGGGGCGAACATCAGGAGCGAGGCATCCGCATGCCGCTGCAGCCCGGCGATGGCGTGGCGTAGCGGCTGCGCAGGCGCGTCGGCGGCGCTGGCCAGCACGTTGTGCCCGGCGGCATCGAGCAGGCTCACATGCAGATGCAGGCCGCTGCCGGCCTGGCCGGGGAAAGGCTTGGCCATGAAACTGGCCAGCTTGCCCTGCTGCTGCGCAATGGCTTTGATGGTGCGCTTGAGCAGAATCGCCTCGTCGCAGGCGGCCACCGCATCGGCACGGTGGTGCAGATTGATTTCGAACTGGCCGGGAGCGTACTCGGCCACGGCGGTGTCGGCCGGAATGCCTTGCTGTCTGCAAGCGGCGGTGACCGCATCGGTGAAACCACGCTGGTCGTCCAGATCCTGCAGCGAATACACCTGCGTGCTGTTGCTGCGTTCGCCGGTGATCGGGTCGCGCGGGGTCTGCGGGCGCCCCTGTGCATCGGCGATGGCGTCGAACAGGTAAAACTCCAGCTCCACTGCGATGACCGGGGTCAGGCCGAGTGCGCCAAACCCCTGCAACACGCGCTGCAACACCGCACGCGGGGCGACTTCGAACAGCGCGCCTTCGGGGGTATGCATCGCCAGCAGCAGTTGCGCCATCGGCCTTGGCGCCCAGGGCACCGGGCGTAGCGAGCCTTCGATCGGCCGGCAGATGCGGTCGGCGTCGCCGATCGCGTAGCCAAGCCCGGTTTCTTCCACCGTGTTGCCGGTAATGTCGGTGGCGATCAGCGACATCGGCAGGCACACGCCCTCGCGATACACCTTGCCCAGGGCCTCGGCGGTCACCCGCTTGCCGCGCAGCACGCCGTTGGTGTCGGGCAATAACAGATCGACAGACTCGCACCCGGCGATGCGAGAGAGGGTGTGGGCATCGGCAGCGGGCAGGGAGGCGATGGAGTTTTCGGAAGCCATGGGCAACACCTGCGAAGTCGCCGCCCAGCGTAGCAAAGCGCGCGTGAGTAATCGCAAGCGCAGTGGCACGCTTGGCAATGCCGGCAATGGCGCGGTAACTTCGAGCGTATCGACGTTCCACCGAACGTATCGGATTTCGCGCATGGCAGTCGTTCCGCTGGTCGGCCTGCCGACCGATCGCATCCTGCAAGGGCCTCATCCGTTTCTGGCTGCCGGCGAGAAGTACATCCGCGCGGTGGTCGAGGCAGCCGCCGCGATGCCGGTGCTGTTGCCCAGCCTGCAGCCGGCATTGGATGCAGGCGCGTGGCTGGAGCGGCTGGATGGGCTGTTGTTGACCGGGGCGGTCAGCAATGTGGAGCCGCATCACTACAGCGACGAGCCCAGCTGGGAAGGCAACCCGCACGACCCGGCGCGCGATGCCACCAGCCTTGCACTCATCCCGCAGGCGCTTGCGCGTGGCCTGCCGGTGCTGGCGATCTGCCGCGGGCTGCAGGAGGTCAATGTGGCACTGGGCGGGCGCCTGCATCAGCGCGTGCACGACGTGCCCGGCCTGGCCGACCACCGGGAAGACCGCGGCACACCGACAGACATGCAATATGGCCCGGCGCATGTGGTGCACCTGCATCCCGGCGGCTGGCTGGCGGGCATGAGCGATAGCGCCCAGGTCTGGGTCAATTCCCTGCACGGGCAGGGCATTGCCACGCTGGCTGAGGGGTTGTTGATCGAAGCCACCGCGCCGGACGGGCTGATCGAAGCGTTCCGCGGCTCCGGCCCGGGGTTTCTGCTGGCAGTGCAATGGCATCCGGAATGGCGTGTCACACAGCATCCGTTCTACCGTGCCATCTTTCAGGCCTTCGGCGAGGCTTGTCGCCAATACGCCGCGCGACGCGGCAAGTGAGGTTGCATGTCCATCCGCACGCGTTCGCGCAAGACCCCGTCCAAGCAGCCGGAGAGCGCGCTGCGCCGCTGGCTGAAAGAGCGCAGCATCACCGAGGTGGAATGCCTGGTGCCGGACATTACCGGCAACGCGCGCGGCAAGATCATTCCCGCCGACAAGTTCTCGCATGACTACGGGACGCGCCTGCCGGAAGGCATCTTCGCCACCACCGTGACCGGCGATTTCCCCGACGATTATTACGCGCTCACCTCACCGTCGGATTCGGACATGCATCTGCGCCCGGATGCCAGCACCGTGCGCATGGTGCCGTGGGCGGCCGACCCCACCGCGCAGGTCATCCACGACTGCTATACCAAGGATGGCCAGCCGCACGAACTTGCCCCGCGCAACGTGCTGCGCCGCGTGCTGGACGCCTATGCCCAGGCCAAGCTGCAACCGGTGGTGGCACCGGAGCTGGAGTTCTTCCTGGTGCAGAAAAATACCGACCCCGACTTCCCGTTGCTGCCGCCGGCAGGGCGCTCCGGGCGGCCGGAAACGGCGCGGCAGTCGTACTCGATCGACGCGGTCAACGAGTTCGACCCCATCCTGGACCTGATGTACGACTACTGCGATGCGATGGAGCTGGACGTGGACACGCTGATCCACGAATCCGGCGCCGCGCAGTTGGAAGTCAACTTCACCCATGCCGACCCGATGTCGCGCGCGGACCAGGTGTTCCTGTTCAAGCGCACCATGCGCGAAGCCGCGCTGCGGCACGGTGTGTATGCCACGTTCCTGGCCAAACCAATGGAAACCGAGCCAGGCAGTGCGATGCATATCCACCAGAGCCTGTTGCATGCCGGCACCGGCAAGAACGTGTTCAGCGGCAAGCGCGAGGGCGGTTTCAGCGATACCTTCGCGCATTATCTGGGCGGCTTGCAGAAATACATTCCGATGGCGATGGGCCTGCTGGCGCCCAACGTCAATTCATACCGGCGGTTGATGTTCGGCGAGGTGTCGCCGAGCAATGTGCTGTGGGGCTTCGACAACCGCACCTGCGGGCTGCGCGTGCCCATCGATGCGCCGCAGAACATGCGGGTGGAAAGCCGCTTTGCCGGCTCCGACGCCAACCCGTATCTGGCCATGGCAGCGACCTTGGCCTGCGGGTTATTGGGGATCGGCGAAAAGCTCGAACCGACCGCGCCGATCAGCAGCAATGGCAAGGAGCAGGGCTACGATTTGCCGCGCTCGCTGGGCGAAGCGCTGGATGAACTGGAAGGCTGCGAGGCGTTGCAGGAGATGTTGGGGCGGCGGTTCGTGCGTGCATACATCTCGGTGAAGCGGAAAGAGTACGAGACGTTTTTCCGGGTCATCAGTTCGTGGGAACGGGAGTTCTTGTTGTTGAATGTGTGAGGCGTTCTTGCATCTCACGCGCGTGCTGTGTTCCTTCTCCTCCCGGGAGAAAATGCCCGAAGGATGGATGAGGGCGACCTCGGCGGCAACGGAAGTTCTCGCGGCCAAGCTGCCTGCCCGGTGTGCAAGCGATTAGCCGGGCGTTCTGCAAAACCGTCCACGGTCCGGCAACAGGGCCTGGGTATGCTTGTAACCCCTCACGCGCGGAGCAGGTCGTGGATCCTTCGGTGCTCAAGGCGTTGCAGCGGCTCGACGCCGCCCATCATCTGCATCCGTTCAACGACAACGCGGCATTGGCGCACAAGGGCACGCGCATCCTGACGCGCGGTGAGGGCGTGTACGTGTGGGATGCCGACGGCAACCAGTTGCTGGATGCGTTCGGCGGACTGTGGTGCGTCAATGTCGGCTACGGGCGCAAGGAACTGGCGCAGGCAGCGGCGCGTCAGATGGAGCAGCTGGCCTACTACAACAGCTTCTTCCAGTGCACCACCGAACCCACCATCCAGCTGGCGGCCAAGCTGGCGGCGTTGGCGCCGGGCGATTTGAATCATGCGTTCTTCGCCAACTCCGGGTCCGAGGCCAACGACACCATCCTGCGCCTGGTGCGGCATTTCTGGGCCGTGCAGGGGCAGCCGCAAAAACGCATCTTCATCGGCCGCCACGATGGCTATCACGGCACCACCATGGCCGGCGCCAGCCTGGGCGGCATGAAGGGGATGCACCAGCAGGGCGGGTTGCCGATTGCCGATATCCATCACATCGCACCGCCGTATCACTTCGGCGATGGCGGGCAGATGGATCCGGAGGACTACGGGTTGCTGGCGGCACGTCGTCTGGAGGACAAGATTCTGGAACTCGGCCCCGAACATGTGGCTGCGTTCATCGGTGAGCCGATCATGGGCGCGATCGGCGTCTATATCCCACCGCGCAGTTACTGGCCGGAAATCGAGCGGATTTGTCGGCGCTACGACGTCCTGCTGGTCGCCGATGAAGTGATCTGCGGTTTCGGCCGCACCGGCGAGTGGTTCGGTGCGGAGTACTTCGGCTTCCAGCCCGACGTGATGACGCTGGCCAAAGGCATCACTTCCGGCTACATCCCGCTGGCGGCAGCCATGTTCAACGACCGCGTGGCCGGCGTGCTCAAGACCCAAGGCGGCGAGCTGGCGCACGGTGGTACCTATGCCGGGCATCCGGTGTGCGCGGCGGTGGCGCTGGAAAACCTGCGCCTGCTGCAGGACGAGGGCATTGTCGAGACCGCGCGCACGCAGGTTGCGCCGTACCTGGCGCAGCGCTGGGCCGCGCTGGGCGAGCACCGGCTGGTGGGCGAGGCACGCATCGCCGGGCTGGTCGGGGCGCTGGAGCTGGTGCCGGACAAGCAGCGCCGTGGTGTGTATTTCCCCGGGCGCGGGCGGGTAGGGGCGATGTGCCGCGATTTCGCGCTGCGCCGCGGGCTGATCCTGCGCGCGACCTACGATGCCATGCTGCTGTCGCCGCCGTTGATCATTACCCGGGAGCAGGTCGACGAACTGTTCGACAAGGCCTGGGCCGCGCTGGACGACACCGCGCAGGCCTTGGGTCGATAGCTCCTGCACAAGCCGTCCCACCGCACGGCAGCGGGCAGTGACGAGGTCGGTGAGCACGCATGCGCGCAGCGGTGCCTTCGTGGCGGCTGCCGCGCTGGTCAGCCGGCAAGGTCGGTCCGTGCCGGTCCCGCTGCGCTGGGCAAACCCGGGCGTGGTGAGTAGGCTGGGAAGAGACCGGATTCGATACCGGCCGCCCCATCGTGCTGCCTGGAGACCCACATGACGCTGCGACTGCTCGCCCTGACGCTGTCCATCACCCTGTTGTCCGGCTGTGGCGGCGCTGGCGCGCCCGGCAAGACCGACGCGCAGGCCAAGGTGCTCAACGTCTACAACTATTCCGATTACATCGCCGAGGACACCATTCCCGGGTTCGAAAAGAGCACCGGCATCAAGGTCACCTACGACGTCTTCGACAGCGACGAAATGGTGGAAACCAAGTTGCTGGCCGGCGGCAGCGATTACGATGTGGTGGTGCCCACGCTGAACTTCTTCGGCCGTCAGATCCAGGCCGGCGTCTTCCTGCCGCTGGACAAGAGCAAGATCCCCAATCTGGTCAATCTGGATCCGGACGTGATGCGCCGCATCGCCGCGCAGGACCCGAACAATGCCTATGGCGTGCCGTACATGATCGGCACCACCGGCATCGGCTACAACGTCGACAAGCTCAAGGCGATCTTCGGCAACACCGATGTCGCCAACAGCTGGGATCTGGTGTTCAAGCCGGAGAATCTGTCCAAACTCAAGGACTGCGGCGTGACCATCCTGGACACGCCTTCGGACATGATTCCGATCGCGCTCAATTATCTCGGGCTCGATCCGCACAGCACGGCGCCGGCCGAGATCGAAAAGGCCGCCGCGCTGATCAAGGCCATTCGCCCGTACGTGCAGAACTTCCACTCCAGCCAGTACGTGACCTCGCTGGCCAACGGCAATACCTGCCTGGCGGTGGGCTGGTCCGGCGACATCATCCAGGCGCGCGACCGTGCCGTGGAAGCCGGCAACAACATCAAGGTGGCTTACGCCATTCCGAAGGAAGGCGCGCCGCAGTGGTTCGACATGCTGGCCATTCCCAAGGATGCCAAGCACCCTGACAACGCCTACGCCTTCATCAATTATCTGTTGAAGCCGGACGTGGCCGCGGCCAACACCAACTTCATCCATTACGCCAACCCGGTGCGCACGGCCACGCCGTTGGTGGATGCGGTGATCCGCAACGACCCCACCATCTACCCGCCGCCGGAAGTGACGGCCAAGATGTTTACCTACGCGATCAATCCGCCGGACGTGGACCGGCTGTACACGCGGCTGTGGACCGAGATCAAGACCGGGCATTGACCGGCTGCGTCGGCGGCGGGTGCTGCGCCCGAGCGCAGTGCTGCCCCGTGCGACGGCCCATCCCAGGGGCCAAGCGCACTGCGTAGGAATGGCACCATCGCGACTTGGTGGGCCGGTTGTCGGCCGGTCGGGTCATCACGCAATCTGTACCGGGCAGTTCAAATAATTGTATGGTTGCGCCGCCATTGCCGACGCCGCCGAGACGGCCGCTGCGTGGCGCGCCTCGCCCATCACACAGGATGCATCCTTTTGAGCAACCACGACCATCAGTCCAATGACGGCCAGTCCTCGGCCACGGATGCGCAGGGCGCCGGCGCGCGCGACGAGCAGCAGGCGCCCAAGCCCTCGCCGTTGAAGAACCCCAAGGTGAAGTGGACGCTGATCCTGGTCGGGGTGCTGGTGCTGATCCTGCTGGTGGTGTGGCTGGCCTATTACCTGATCAAGGGCCGCTACATGCAGGACACCAACAACGCCTATCTGCAGGCCGATTCGGTGGCCGTGGCACCGCGCGTCAGCGGCTACGTGACCAAGGTGCTGGTGAGCGACAACCAGATCGTGGAAGCCGGACAGCCGTTGCTGCAGATCGACGATCGCACCTACCAGGCCACCCTGCAGCAGGCCGAAGCCGCCATTGCCGCACGCCAGGCCGATATCGTCGCCGCCACCGCCAATGTCTCCGCGCAGGAATCGGCGCTGCTGCAGGCGCGTACCCAGGTCACCGCCGCTGCTGCCAGCCTCAAGTTCGCCCAGGCCGAAGTGAAGCGCTTCGCGCCGTTGGCCGCCTCCGGCGCAGACACCCACGAACATCAGGAAAGCCTGCAGCACGATCTGGCACGCGCACGTGCGCAGTACGACGCCGCGCAGGCGCAGGCCAAGGCCGGCGAGAGCCAGATCCAGGCCAGCCGCGCGCAACTGGAACAGGCACAGGCCGGCGTGAAACAGGCCACCGCCGATGCCGACCAGGCGCGGGTGGCGGTGGAAGACACCCGTCTGACCAGCCGTATCCACGGCCGGGTGGGCGACAAGACCGTGCAGGTGGGCCAGTTCCTCGGCGCCGGCACCCGCACCATGACCATCGTGCCGCAGGAATCGCTGTATCTGGTTGCCAATTTCAAGGAAACCCAGGTCGGCCTGATGCGTCCCGGCCAGCCGGCCGAGATCGAGGTCGATGCGCTGTCCGGAGTGAAGTTGCACGGCAAGGTCGAGAGCCTGTCGCCGGGCACCGGCTCGCAGTTCGCCTTGCTACCGCCGGAAAACGCCACCGGCAATTTCACCAAGGTGGTACAGCGTGTGCCGGTGCGCATCCGTGTGCTGGCCGGTGAAGAGGCGCGCAAGGTGCTGGTGCCGGGCATGTCGGTGGAGGTCACCGTGGACACGCGCTCGGCCAAGGACGCCAAGCAGCGTGCCGAAGAAGAATCCGACCGCGTGCAGGAGCAGGAGCGCGCGCGATGAGTGCAGCGGCCGCCACCGGCCCGCGTGCCGGCGGCAGCGCCCAGCGCGAGAAGGCCGAGCCGGGCGCCTGGCTGGCGGTGCTGGCCGGCACCATCGGCTCGTTCATGGCGACGCTGGATATTTCCATCGTCAATGCCGCGCTGCCCACCATCCAGGGCGAGGTCGGCGCCAGCGGTACAGAAGGCACCTGGATTTCCACCGCCTACCTGGTGGCCGAGATCATCATGATCCCGCTGACCGGCTGGTTCGTGCGCACGCTGGGCCTGCGCAATTTCCTGCTGATCTGCGCGGTGATGTTCACCGCGTTCTCGGTGGTGTGCGGGCTGTCGACGTCGCTTTCGATGATGATCATCGGCCGCGTCGGGCAGGGTCTGGCCGGTGGCGCCCTGATTCCGACCGCGCTGACCATCGTCGCCACGCGGTTGCCGCCCAGCCAGCAGACCATGGGCACCGCCTTGTTCGGCATGACCGTGATCATGGGCCCGGTGATCGGCCCGCTGCTCGGCGGCTGGCTGACCGAAAACGTCAGCTGGCACTACGCGTTCTTCATCAACGTGCCCATCTGCGTTGGCCTGGTTGCGCTGCTGCTGCTCGGCCTCAAGCACGAAAAGGGCGACTGGGCAGGCCTGCTCGACGCCGATTGGCTGGGCATCTACGGGTTGACCGCGGGTCTGGGCGGGCTGACCGTGGTGCTGGAAGAAGGCCAGCGCGAGCGCTGGTTCGAATCCAGCGAGATCAATACCCTGAGCCTGCTTGCGTTGAGCGGCTTCATCGCCCTGGTGATCAGCCAGTTCCGGCGGCGCCCTCCGGTGATCCGGCTGTCGCTGCTGCTGCAGCGCAGCTTCGGCGCGGTGTTCATCATGGTCATGGCGGTGGGCATGATCCTGTTCGGCGTCATGTACATGATTCCGCAGTTCCTGGCGGTGATCTCCGGCTACAACACCGAGCAGGCCGGGTACGTGCTGCTGCTGTCCGGCCTGCCGACCGTGCTGCTGATGCCGATGATGCCCAAGCTGCTGGAAACGGTGGATGTGCGCATCCTGGTCATTGCCGGGCTGATCTGCTTTGCCGCTGCCTGCTTCGTCAATCTGTCGCTGACTGCCGACACCGTGGGCACGCACTTTGTCGCCGGGCAGCTGCTGCAGGGCTGCGGCCTGGCGTTGGCGATGATGTCGCTCAACCAGGCGGCGATCTCGTCGGTGCCGCCGGAACTGGCGGGCGATGCCTCGGGCCTGTTCAATGCCGGCCGCAACCTGGGCGGCTCGGTCGGGCTGGCGCTGATCTCCACCTTTCAGGAGCGCCGCATGACCTTCCACACCGAAACCATCGGCAGCTCGATCACCGCCAATGCCAGCCGTGCACAGGAGGCGCTGGCCGGCCTGACCGCACAGATGCAGGGCAGCGCCGGCGGCGAGGCGGCAGCCCGCTCGATCGCCCAGTTCGCCCGCGTCGTGCAGCAGCAGTCCCTGGTGATGACCTATAGCGACCTGTTCTGGATCTTTGGCGTGATCGTGGTCTGCACGATTCCGCTGGCCTTTTTGCTCAAGCCGTTACCCAAGGGGGCGCACCTTGCAATGCACTGATTCCATGCGCCTGATCCGCATGCCGCTGGCTGCGGCGTTGGGCACGCTGCTGCTTGGCGGCTGCATGCTCGGCCCCAACTACACCAAGCCGCCAGCGGTTGCCGACGCGGCGATGCAGGCACCCGCCCTGCATCGTGCCAGCGGCGCAGACGTGGTCGCCGCCGCACCGCTGAACCATTGGTGGGAGGAATTGCACGACCCGCTCCTGACCCAGTTGGTCACCCAGGCATTGGCCGACAGCCCCAACCTGCGAGCGGCACAGGCGCGGCTGCGTGCCAACCGCGCGCTGGCCCAGCAACGCCGCGCCGAGCGCCTGCCCAAGCTCAACGCCAGCGCACTGTATGCCTACGCCGAACCGCCGCAGACCATTGTCGACACGCTCGGCGGGCTGCAACAGGGTCAACCCGGCCAGCCGCCGGCAGCCGGCAACCAGGCGCTGAACCTGGAAGAGACGCAGATCTACAGCGCCGGCTTCGATGCGAGCTGGGAGCTGGATTTCTTCGGCCGCCGCCGTCGCGCCGCCGAAGGCGCGCTGGCGCAGGCACAGGCCTCCGAAGCCGAGCTGGCCGATGCGCAGGTGCAGCTGGCCGCCGAAGTCGGGCAGGTCTATCTCAATTACCGCGGCTTGCAGGCGCGCCTGGCCATTGCCGATACCAACCTGGACAAGATCCGCCAGTCGCTGCAGCTGGTGCAGCAACGTCGCGGGCAGGGCGCCGCCTCGGACCTGCAGGTCGAGCAGATCGCCACCCAAGTGCAGCAGCAGGAGGCGCAACGCCTGCCGCTGGAAATGCAGGCGCAGGAAGCGCAGGACCAGCTGGCCCTGATGGTCGGGCGCGAGCCCGGCGCGCTGGATGCCCAGCTCAGCACGCCGCAGCCCTTGCCGATGCTGCCGACACAGGTGCGCGTGGACGATGCCGGTGCGTTGATCCGCCGGCGCCCGGACGTGCGCAAGGCCGAGCGCGAGCTGGCCGCCTCCAGCGCGCAGATCGGCGAGGCGTTGAACGGCTACTTCCCGCAGGTGAGTCTGCTGGGCGGGCTGAGCTGGGTCGCCGGCTCGCCGAGCGATTTCAATTCCGACGCGCTGACCACATTGGCGGTGCCGATGCTGCGCTGGTCGATCTTCGATTTCGGCAAGACCCGCGCGCAGGTGGAGCAGGCGCGTGCCGGCAATGCGGGGCGTACGGCAGCGTACGAAGGGACCGTGCTGGCTGCCTTGCAGGATGCCAATTCGGCGTTGGCGCGCTTCGGTTCGGCACGCAAGCAGCTGGTGGTCGCACGCCAGGCCGAAGCCTCGGCCACGCGCTCGGCCGGGCTGATGCAGCAGCGTCGCGATGCCGGTGCCACCTCATCGATCGATCTGCTGGATGTGCAGCGCCAGCAGTTGTCGGCGCAGGACGCTGCCGCACAGGCGCAGGTGCAGTTGCTGGTGAATTACGTGGCCCTGCAGAAGAGTCTGGGGCTGGGCTGGAGCGCACCGGCGCAGGACGCGCGCTGAGAGCAGCCAGGGCAATCTGCGACGCGGCAGCCCATGCGCGGCCGCGTCCGGGTTTTGCCATCATGGTCGGCATTGGCCGTTGTGGCGCATGCAATGCGCAATCGAGAGGTTCAATGGCATCACCCGAGGCCACCCCGCAGCCCCACCTCACCGCTGGCGACGGCGGCTACCTGAGCATCGACGCGGTCCGCAAGGAGTTCGACGGCTTCGTCGCGGTCGACGACGTCAGCCTGCAGATTCGCAAGGGCGAGATCTTCGCGTTGCTCGGTGGTTCCGGTAGCGGCAAATCCACGCTGTTGCGCTGCCTTGCCGGGTTCGAGCGGCCGACCAAGGGGCGCATTGTCCTGGATGGTCAACCGATCGACGCACTGCCGCCGTACGAGCGCCCGATCAACATGATGTTCCAGTCGTACGCGCTGTTTCCGCATATGAGTGTGGAGCAGAACATCGCCTTCGGGTTGAAGCAGGAAGGCTTGCCCAAGGCTGCGATCGCCAGCCGCGTCGGCGAGATGCTCGAACTGGTGCAGCTTGGCGCGCTGGCCAAGCGCAAGCCGCACCAGCTCTCCGGCGGGCAGCAGCAACGCGTGGCCCTGGCGCGCTCGCTGGCCAAGCGCCCCAAGCTGCTGTTGCTGGACGAACCGATGGGTGCGCTGGATAAAAAACTGCGCTCGCAGATGCAGCTGGAACTGGTCAACATCATCGAAACCTCCGGCGTGACCTGCGTCATGGTCACCCACGATCAGGAAGAGGCCATGACCATGGCCACCCGGATCGCGCTGATGGACCAGGGCTGGATCCAGCAGGTGGGCACGCCCGATGAAATCTACGAGCAGCCGGCCAACCGGTTTGCGGCCGAGTTCATCGGCTCGGTCAATCTGATCGATGCGCTCATCGCCGACGACGCGCCCGAGTACGTCACCTTGAAAACGCCTGCGTTCGATGCCTGCATCCGCATCGGCCACGGCATCACCGGCTTCGAAGGGCAGGCGGTGGCGTTCGCGCTGCGCCCGGAAAAGCTCGCCATCGGCAAGGACGAGCCGGCCCAGGCCTGCAACAAGGCCCAGGGCGTGATCGAAGACATCGCCTATTTCGGCAGCCACTCGGTCTACCACGTGCGCTTGCCCAGCGGGGTCAAGCTGATGGCCAATTTCGCCAATCGCCAGCGCTGGGCCAGCGAAGCGCTGACCTGGGGCGACACCGTGTGGGTCGGGTGGGGCGAAGACGACGGCGTGGTGCTCACCGCATGAGAGCGGCCAGCAAAACTACTGCGCAGCCGCCAGGGGGGCGCGGCCGGTGCTCGGAATCCTCATGTACCACTCGTACACTGCGGTTCCTGCGCGCCGTCCGCGCCCCCCTGGCGGCTGCTCGCTACGTTCTGCTAGCCACTCTTAGCCGTGGGTTGCCGGGCGCGCGCTGGGGCGTGATCGCCGCACCGTATCTATGGCTGCTGGTGTTCTTCGCGATTCCGTTTTTGATCGTGCTGAAGATTTCCTTCGCCGAGCGCGCCACCGCGATGCCGCCGTATACGCCGCTATTGGCGGTTGCTGCCGACGGTGCGGTAAGCCTAAAGCTGCATCTGGGCAACTATCTGGCCTTGCTGCGCGACAGCCAGTACGTGGCTGCCTACCTGAGTTCGATCAAGATCGCGGCCATTTCCACGGCGCTTGCGTTGTTGATCGGTTATCCGATGGCGTATGTGATCGCGCGCCTGCCGCTGGCCACACGCAACGTGGCGATGATGCTGGTGGTGCTGCCGTCGTGGACCTCGTTTTTGATCCGCGTGTACGCGTGGATCGGCATTCTCGATGGCAATGGCGTGCTCAATCAGGTGCTGTTGGCGCTGGGTGTGATCAAGCAGCCGTTGCAGTTGTTGTACACGCCGATCGCCGCCTATATCGGCATCGTTTACTGCTATCTGCCGTTCATGGTGTTGCCGCTGTACGCCAACCTGGTCAAGCACGATCAGCGCCTGCTCGAAGCGGCCTACGACCTGGGCGCGCGGCCATGGCAGGCGTTCGCGCGCATCACCTTGCCCCTATCGCGCAACGGCATCGTGGCCGGCTGCATGCTGGTGATGATTCCGGCGGTGGGCGAGTTCGTCATCCCGGAAATGCTCGGCGGGCCGAACACCCTGATGATCGGGCGCGTGCTGTGGGGCGAGTTCTTCAATAACCGCGACTGGCCGGTGGCAGCGGCCGTGGCCACGGTGATGCTGTTGCTGCTGTTGCTGCCGATCGTGATCTTCCACCGCTACCAGCAGCGTGAGCTGGAAGGGCGGCTGACATGATGCGCGCTTCGCGCGGTGGGCGCCTGCTCGGCGGCAGCGTGCTCGCGCTGGGTTTCGGCTTCCTGTACCTGCCGATCCTGTTGTTGATGGTGTATTCGTTCAACGCCTCGCGCCTGGCAACGGTGTGGGGCGGGTTTTCGACCAAGTGGTACGGCGAATTGGTGCGCGACCGGCAATTGCTCGACGCAGCCTGGGTCAGCCTGGAGGTGGCGTTCTGGACGGCCTGCGCATCGACGGTGCTGGGCACGATGGCCGCCATGGCGATGGTGCGCCTGCGGCGGTTTCCCGGCAAAACCCTGTTCGGCGCATTGATCACCGCGCCGTTGGTGATGCCCGAAGTCATCATCGGTCTGTCGATCCTGCTGTTGCTGGTGTCGATGGGGGGCGTGCTCGGCATCGCGCCGCGCGGCGCAGTGGCGATCTGGGTGGCGCATGTCACCTTCACCGTCTCGTTCGTGACCGTGGTGATTTCTTCGCGGCTGCAGGAACTGGACCGCTCGTTGGAAGAAGCCGCGATGGATCTCGGTGCCACGCCGCTGCACGTGTTTTTCCAGATCACCTTGCCGATCATCGCGCCGGCCCTGGCGTCGGGCTGGCTGCTGGCCTTTACGCTGTCGCTGGACGATGTGGTGATCGCCAGTTTCCTGGCCGGGCCCAGTTCCACCACCTTGCCGATCAAGGTGTTTTCGTCGGTGCGGCTGGGCATCAGCCCCAAGATCAATGCGCTGGCCACGGTGATGGTGCTGGCGGTGTCGATTGCCGCGGTGATTGGCTGGTGGCTGCTGGCGCGCAGCGAAAAACGCCGCATGCGCGATGCGCAGCTGGCGTTGCAACGCGAAGGTTGAGCGCTTCAGCAGGGGGGGCGCGAAAGGTGCAGAGGCGTGCGAGGCCAGCCTTCGGCAGCACTGCTTCGAAAACCGATGCGGCTGCATGCACCCACTTTGGCTGGCGGCCGTGGTGCTTGCGAACACAGTGTTGCAGCAGTTTCAGGCGATTGTGACGCGCCCCGAACTTGCCGGCGTCTAGCATGACCGCCTCGCAACAGGAGACCGTCATGTCCTACGACACCGTCAACCCCGCCAACGGCCAGGTCGAGCACACCCAGCAGACCCTGGACGCCGCTGCCATCGAAGCGCGTCTGGCCGCTTCCGCCAAGGCATTTCCGGCCTGGGCCGCGTTGCCGCTGGCCGAGCGTGGCGCCTTGCTGCGCCGCATTGGCGAGGAGCTGACCAAGCGCCGCGAGGACCTGCAACGCATCATGACCGCCGAGATGGGCAAGCTGCGCGCCGAGGCCCTGGCCGAAGTCGACAAGTGCGCGCAGGCCTGCGCGTACTACGCCGAGCACGCCGCCGACTATCTGGCGCCGCGCGACATTCCCACCGAAGCGCAATCCAGCTATGTGCGCTACGAACCGCTGGGCTGCGTGTTCGCAGTGATGCCGTGGAATTTCCCGCTGTGGCAGGCGTTCCGGTTCCTGGCACCAAGCCTGATGGCCGGCAACGTGTCGCTGCTCAAGCACGCCAGCAACGTGCCGCGCTGCGCTGACGCCATGAAAGAGGTGCTGGACGCCGCCGGCATTCCGCCGGGCGTGTTCGATGTCCTGCATATCGATAACGACCAGGCTGCCGATGTACTGCGCGATGACCGCATTGCTGCGGTAACGCTGACCGGCAGCGAACGCGCCGGTCGCTCGCTGGCCGCCAATGCGGGCGACCAGCTCAAGAAGTGCGTGATGGAGCTCGGCGGCAGCGATGCCTTCGTGGTGCTGGAAGACGCCGATCTGGAGCACACCGTGCCATCGGCCGTGCAGTCACGTTTCGACAATAGTGGGCAGACCTGCATCGCCGCCAAGCGATTCATCGTGGTGGATGCGATCGCCGACCGGTTCATCGAGCGCTTCGTGGCAGCGGCAGCCAAGCGCATCGTGGGCGACCCGCAGCAGGACAGCACCACGCTGGCGCCAATGGCCCGTGCCGACTTGCGCGAGGAATTGCACAAGCAGGTGCAGGCCAGCGTGGCGAAGGGCGCCAAGGTCTTGCTGGGCGGCGAACCGGTCGCCGGCTCGCATGCCGGTTATCCGGCCACCATCCTCGACAACGTCGCCCCCGGCATGCCGGCATACGACGAAGAATTCTTCGGCCCGGTCGCTTCGATCATCCGGGTGGCCGACGAGGCCGAAGCGGTGCGCGTGGCCAATGACACCAGCTTCGGGCTGGGGGGCAGCGTGTGGACGGCCGACCCCAAGCGCGGCGAGCGCGTGGCGCAGCAGCTGCAGTGCGGCGCGGCGTTCGTCAACTCAGTGGTCAAGAGCGATGTGCGCTTGCCCTTCGGCGGCATCAAGCGCTCCGGCTTCGGCCGCGAACTGGCCGAGCACGGCATCCATGAGTTCATGAACGTCAAGACGATCTATGTGGCTTGATGGCGGGGAATCGGGAATCGGGAATCGGGAATCGGGATTTGGGATTGGAGATTCGCAAGAGCAGGCGCTCGCGACTTATGAGCACCCTGGCCTAGGTTGAAAATCAACAACCGGCCAACTGCTCAAACCAATCCCGAATGCCCAATCCCGAATCCCGGGCCGCGCAGCGGCCCTATAGCCACTTGGCGCGCTTGAACAGGCGATACAGCACCAGGCACGAGCCCACGACGCCGGCGACCAGCAATGGGTAGGCGTAGCGGGCATCGAGTTCGGGCATGTGGGCGAAGTTCATGCCGTACCAGCTGGTGATCAGGGTAGGGGCGGCCAACAGGGCGGCCCAGGCACCGAGGCGCTTGACGGTTTCGCCCTGGGCGAGCGTCACCATCGACAGGTTGACGCTGAGCGCCGTGCCCAGCATTTCACGCAAGGTGTCGATGGCATCGTTGATGCGCACTGCGTGATCGAGCACGTCGCGCAGGTAAATGCCGACTTCTTCGTGGATCAGGGAGCCGGGGTTGCGCTTGAGGTGCGAGAGCACGTCCTGCAACGGCGCCACCACCAGCCGCATCTTGTTGAGTTCGCGCTTGAGCTCATACAGGCGCACCACCGTCTCGCGCTTGTAGTCGTCGGCGAAGATGTCTTTTTCCAGACGTTCCAGCGTGTCGCGGAACTCGTCCATGATCGGTAGGTAATTGTCGACCACGAAATCGAGCACGCCGTACAGGCAGAACGACGCGCCCATGTGCAGCATCGCCGGCTCGCGTTCGACCCGATGCCGCACCGGCGCGTACGACAGTGACGCGCCATGCCGTACCGTCAACAGGAAGCGCCTTCCCAGGAACGCGTGCGTCTCGCCATAGCGGATGCGCTCGTTGACCAGCTGCGCGGTGTTGACCACCACGAACAGCGAGTTGCCGTAACTCTCGGCCTTGGGGCGCTGATGCGCCTTGAGCGCGTCTTCGATCGCCAGATCGTGCAGGCCGAATTCGTCCTGCAACTTGCGCAGCACCGATTCCTGCGGCTCGTACAGCCCCACCCAGACGAAGCCATCCGGCCGCTGCAGCACGTCGCTGATGTGCTCCAGGCTGATGTCGTGGCGCTTGCCGTCGCCGTCGTAATAAGCGCAGGTGATGACGCAGGACGGATTATCGGGATGACGGCCGTTGCTGTTCATGAGCGCATCCTTCAATCAGCGCGTACGTGCAGGCACGTCACGCGGTCGCAGGGCAATGGCAAGTGCGGTGTGGATCGGCAACAGCAGCATCACCCATTGCAGGTTGTCCTGCGCCTGGAAGGACAGCCAATGGATCACCAACGCCGCCAGCGCGCACGCCGCCACCACCCAGGACAGCACGTTGAACCAGCGGCCCGGCCGATGGCCCAGCTGCAGCCGTATGCCTCCGAACCACAGCAGCACGCACAGCGGGTTGACCAGCAGCAGGTTGCGGTTGGCCCATGCCGATTGATGGGCAGTGAATCCCCACAGATAGACCAGCAGGCCGCCGCCGATGGCGCACACCAGCCAGAACGGTAACGCCAGTCCAGCCAGCAGGCGCTGCCTGCGGCCCAAGGCCAGCACGCCTGCGGCCACGATGAGCCCGGTCAGCAACCACGGCCACCAGTGTCGCTGCTGTTCGGCGGGCTCGGGCGCGATGCGATGCGGCAGCAATACCTGCGTGGATTGCACCAACGGGCGACCGGCGCTGTTGTGCACCTGGGTCAGGCTGTCGGCCAGCCGCATCGGCACGAAGGCTTCTTCCCAGCGCGACAAGGGGCGATCGGCGTACGGTCCCAGGCCCAGGTCGAAGCCCAGCCACATCCACGGGGCAGGGGAGGCCAGGCGTACCGCTTCGCTGCGGAAGGTGTTGCCGCGCGAACGACCGGCCAGCTGCGACTTGAGCGCGCCGCCCATCGCACGGTCCAACGTGTCGCGCACCATGGTGGCGCAGTTGGCCATGAAGTAGTCGTAGTGATAGCGCGCGTTTTCCGGTTGGCTACGCACCGCCAAGCCCTCGGCCAGCGCGCGCGCCTGGTCTGGCGGCAGATCCAGCCACTGGATGCTGACACCGCGCCCGGCATCGCGATATTGCGACAGGTCTTCTTCCAGCGGCAGCGCGACCAGGTAATACATCATTTCGCCGCGCGCAAAACGCGGTACGAAGTCCGGCTCGCTCGGGTCGAAGAAGCCGAAGTTGTACGAGGTGGCCTGCTGCGTGCGCGGATCGACCACCACGATGGCATCGTGGCCGAAACGTTCGAAAAACACTTCGCCCGGTTGCATGGTCACCACGCCGATCCGCGGCGCCGACTGGGACGCAGGGGCGGCTTCCGGGGCGGGCGCCTGCGCGAAGGACGCCGGTGTCACCAACAGCGACAGCAACGCCAGCAGCCAGCACGCAGCCCAACGCCGGGCACTGCAGCGCGCCGGCGCTGCAGCGGTCATGCCATGCGACAGGTTCAAGCGTCGTCCTGCGGATCTGGCGGCAGAATGGTGACGTGGAAGGCGTGCACGCGCCGCGCATCGGCCTTGGCCACGCGGAATGCAAAGCGCCCCAGCGTCAACTCTTCGCCGGTTTCGGGCAGGTGCCCGATCGCATCGGTGACCAGCCCACCCACGGTGTCGTACTCGTCGTCGGGGAACTCGGCGCCAAAGCGTTCGTTGAAGTCTTCGATCGGCGTCAGCGCATCGACCACATAGCGCCCATCGGCCTGGATCGCAATGAGCGAATTCTCTTCTTCGGCATCGTCGTGCTCGTCGTCGATCTCGCCGACGATCTGCTCCAGCACGTCCTCGATGGTGACCAGCCCGGCAACACCGCCGTATTCGTCCACCACGATCGCCATGTGGTTGCGCGAGAGGCGAAATTCCTTGAGCAGGACGTTGAGCTTCTTCGACTCAGGGATCAGCACCGCCGGGCGCAGCAGTTCGCGCACGTTGCCCGGGCCGTTGTCGGCCACCACGCCGCGCAACAGGTCCTTGGCCAGCAGGATGCCGAGCACTTCGTCCTTGTTCTCGCCGTGGACCGGGAAGCGCGAATGGCCCGATTCGACCACCTGCTTCATCAGGTCGATGAAACGCGCCTCCACCGGCAGCGAGACCATCTGCGAGCGCGAGATCATCACATCGCCCACGGTGAGCTCGGACACGGAGATCGCGCCTTCCATCATGCGCAAGGTGTCTGCGGCGATGAGACCGTCCTGTTCGGCGGTCCGCAGCAAGGCGACGAGTTCGTCGCGGGTGTGGGGTTCGCCGGAGAAGGCAGCGCTGAGGCGCTCGAGCCAGCTACGGCGTTTTTCCGGTGTTTCTGGGGATTGGCTACTGTCGTCTTCGGACATCGTGACGGGGAAGGGCACCCGGCAAACCAGGCGTTAGCCATCAGTCTAGCAGGAAGCCGGCAAGGCGCTGTGGATGCGCCGTTACCTGGCCGGTCTCAGGGCAGATCCAGGCTGTAGCCGCAGCCGACAACGGTCTTGCCCGGGTGCGATTTGACGTTGGTCACGCTCAGCACGACCGATTCGATCATGGCCTCGCCGGTCTTGGGATTGGTGGTGTCTTCGCTGACCAGCTCGCGCCCGTACATGACCTTCTCGGCGTTATCCACGCCCAGTTCCAGATCCAGCTGCTTGGCGAGCGGGCGCGGGTCGGGCAGGTCCAGGATCGCCATGATGCTGGCGCCGGAAAACGCGATGTGATTGGTACTGTGGCCGAACACGCGAATGGGCGTGTTGAGCGTGTACTCGGTCATGAACAGGTTGGACTGGTCCAGCGGCGTCCAGCCCAGCGCCACCGCCTTGAGCGGGTCGGCCAGTACCGGCGCCAACGCGCTGAAATCGCCGATGCGCTGGCGGCATTCGATCAAGGCGGCAAGGTCCGGGCGCACCGGTGCGGTCTGCGCCCAGGCGCCGAGCGCGCTCAACAGCAGCAGGGCGCCGGCAATGCAAAAACGCATCAGTGTTCTCCTGCGTAAGGGTCGTCGATGCCGAGGTCGGCCAGGATCTCGCGCTCCAGTTGCTCCATCGCCTCGGCCTCCTTGTCGTCTTCGTGATCCCAGCCAAGCAGGTGCAAGGTGCCATGCACGGTCAGGTGCGCATAGTGCGCAGCCAGCAATTTGCCTTGCTCTGCGGCCTCGCGCGCCACCACCGGTGCGCAGATCACCAGATCGCCCAGCAGCGGCATCTTGATGCCCTTGGGCAGGCCTTCCGGCAGTTCGGCAGGGAAGCTCAGCACGTTGGTGGCGTAATCCTTGCCGCGGTAATGGTGATTGAGCGAGCAGCCTTCCTTCTCGTCGACCACGCGCACTGCCAGATCGGCCTCGCGGATGCGTCCCTTCAACGCCGCGGCCACCCACTTGCGAAAACTCACCGCCGACGGCAGGCCGGCGCGCGGCAGCGCATAGCTGACGGCAACGTCGAGGCGGACAGGGCCCTTGGTCATGGGAACACCAGCATTCAGATCAGACAGAGGTGACAGTATCGCCCGAGTAGCGTCTTGCGGCGACGCCTGCGTGTGCGTGCTTGGCCCGCCGGTCCGGGATCAGCGAACGCACTCGACCAGCACCATGACAAGCGCGCCACCGTTGGCAACACGATAAAACGCACTGCCCATCGGCCCGTTCTGGCAATGCGGATCGACCCGGTTGACTTCCAGGGCCGGCGCGAAACCTGGTGGCGATTGTGTCCAGATTGCGGCTTGGCCGCGCTCCAGCAGGCGACCTACCAGATAGCGCGTGTCGGCGCTTTCCTTGTCATCTTGAGCCACCGCGCAGCCGAAGCGGTCGTGCGCTTTGCCGGTAGAGGCAAGTAGCGCCTGCGCTCGCGTGCCGGCAAGCAGCGCTTGTCGCTGCGCATCCTCATCAACCCCCGCACCGGCTGCAGCCTTCGCCACTGCCAGGTGTTCCAGTTCGGCCCGATCCAGCAGGATGGTCGCTTGCCCAGCGGCCACCGAGACACAGGACGCGGCAAGTTGCTGCCGCAACATGACG
This sequence comes from Xanthomonas euvesicatoria, assembly GCF_013112235.1. NCBI lineage: Bacteria > Pseudomonadati > Pseudomonadota > Gammaproteobacteria > Lysobacterales > Lysobacteraceae > Xanthomonas > Xanthomonas euvesicatoria. The sequence continues at coordinate 3,882,185 of NZ_JABFFS010000001.1, read as the reverse complement.
TGCGTGGTCGTGTCGGCCTGCTGGCGTGCCTGCGTATGCGCAGGTTCATGGCAAGCCAGCGCCAACCAGACTCCCAACAGTAGGGCGCGGCCTTGCACGGTCAGTCGGCCGCAGGAGGCTGCAGCGCGTTATCGCGCTTGTCGTAGGCGGTGACAATGCGCTGCACCAATGGGTGACGCACCACGTCGCGCGCTTCGAAGAAGGTGAAACTGGTGCCTTCCACATCGCGCAGCACTTCGATCGCATCGCGCAGGCCGGATTTGACGTGCTTGGGCAGATCGATCTGGGTGAGGTCGCCGGTGACCACCGCCGTGGAGCCGAAGCCCAGGCGGGTCAGGAACATCTTCATCTGTTCGATGGTGGTGTTCTGCGCTTCGTCCAGAATCACATATGCATCGTTGAGCGTGCGACCGCGCATATAGGCCAGCGGCGCGATTTCGATGACGTTGCGCTCCAGCAACTTGACCACTTTTTCCACGCCGAGCATTTCGTACAGCGCATCGTAGAGCGGGCGCAGGTACGGGTCGACCTTCTGGCTGAGATCGCCCGGAAGAAAGCCGAGTTTTTCGCCGGCTTCCACTGCCGGGCGCACCAGGATCAACCGCTGCACCCGCGACTCGTTGAGTGCTTCAACCGCGCTTGCTACCGCCAGGAAGGTCTTGCCGGTGCCGGCCGGGCCGATACCGAAATTGATGTCGTGGGTGGCGATCGCGTGCAGGTATTTGGCCTGGTTGGCGCCACGGCCACGCACGGTGCCGCGCTTGACCTTGATCGCCACATCCTGGGCCTGATATGCGCGCTCGGCCACATGCTCGAGGTTGGCATCGTTGAGCCGCAGGTGGATTGCGTGCGTGTCGAACGTGGTGGTTGCGGCCTCGTCGTACAACGCGGTCAACAGCGACTGGGCGGCGGCGATGGCCGGCTCCGGTCCGGTCACCCGGAAGACGTTGCCACGGTTGGCGATCTCGACGCCAAGCTTGAGTTCGATCTGGCGCAGATGCGCATCGAACGGACCGGCCAGATTGGCCAGACGCTCGATGTCCTCGGGTTCCAGGGTGAAATCGCGATGTGCGGGTGCGTTCATGGTTGGATCGGACGGCGCACCTGGGTGCGCGTCGGTAGGGCGGGAGCGAAAGGGTAGCGCGCGGCATGTGATCCCACCAACACAGCGGGCGGCGCGGCACCTCGGCGACGCGCCGGTCCGCACAGGCATGCAGGTTTTCCACAACCGCTGTGGAGTCACGCATCACTAACCTGTGGATAAAACTCGCCGCGCTTACTGGCGCAAGGTTTGCCGGGTTGGTGGCGAAAAAAACGCCAGTACCGACAGGGTTGTCCACACAGGATGTGGATCGAATTCGGCAAAGCCTGTGGGTAAGTAAGACGAGGCCTTGCGCTGCAAGGCGCTACGGATGTGTGGTGAAATTTTGACCATTTCCCGCGAGACGCTTCGGCGCGTGGTCGCCTTGCTTGAAGGGGCGCCGCATTGCGCAGCGCCCGCGCGCCATCAATGTGCGCTGTCGTCCAGTTGAATCCGGCCACGCAGCGAATTGCTCATCGCCTCGGTGATCAACACATCGACGAACTGTCCGATCAAACGCGGGTTGCCTGGGAAATTCACCGGGCGCATGTTCTCGCTCTTGCCGGTCAGTTCGTTCGGGTCGCGCCGCGAGGGGCCTTCCACCAGCACGCGTTGCACGCTGCCCACCATCGATTGCGAAATGCTCGCCGCGTGCGCGTTGATATGCGCCTGCAGACGCGCAAGACGCGCCTGCTTCACCGCCTCCGGCGTGTCGTCCTGCAGGTCCGATGCCGGGGTGCCGGGGCGGCGCGAATACACGAACGAAAAGCTCTGGTCGAAGCCCACGTCCTCGATCAGCTTCATGGTCTTTTCGAAGTCCGCTTCAGTCTCGCCAGGGAAGCCGACGATGAAGTCCGAACTGATCGAGATGTCCGGGCGCACTGCGCGCAGCTTGCGGATCTTCGACTTGAATTCCAGCGCGGTGTAGCCGCGCTTCATCGCCGACAGAATGCGGTCGCTGCCGGCCTGCACCGGCAGGTGCAGGTAGTTGGCCAGCTGCGGTACGTCGCGGTAGGCATCCACCAGCGAATCGGAAAACTCCAGCGGATGCGACGTGGTGAAGCGGATGCGGCCGATGCCGTCGATCTGCGCGATGGTGCGGATCAGCAGGCCCAGATCGGCGTACTGCGCGGCGTCGCCGGCATCGGCGCCATACGCACCGCGGTACGCGTTGACGTTCTGGCCAAGCAGGTTGATCTCGCGCACGCCTTGCGCCGCCAATTGCGCCACTTCCACCAGCACGTCCTCGAACGGCCGGCTGACTTCTTCGCCACGGGTGTAGGGCACCACGCAGAACGAGCAGTATTTGGAGCAGCCTTCCATGATCGAGACGAAGGCCGACGGACCTTCGGCACGCGGCTCGGGCAGACGGTCGAACTTCTCGATTTCCGGGAAGCTGATGTCCACCTGCGACTTGCCCGATTCGCGTCGCGCGCGAATCAGTTCCGGCAGCCGGTGCAGGGTCTGCGGGCCGAACACCAGGTCCACGTAGGGCGCACGCTTGACGATGGCTTCGCCTTCCTGCGACGCCACGCAGCCGCCGACGCCGATGATCACCGGCTTGCCGCCGGCCTTGAGCGCCTTCCAGCGACCCAGCTGGCTGAAGACTTTTTCCTGGGCTTTTTCGCGAATGGAACAGGTATTGACCAGCACCACATCCGCTTCCTCGGGGTTGTCGGTCAGCTCCAGGCCTTCGGAAGCGGCAAGCACGTCGGCCATCTTGGCCGAGTCGTACTCGTTCATCTGGCATCCGTGGGTCTTGATATAGAGCTTGCCGCGTACCACGGCAGGCGCCGATGGGCGCGCGACGGGCAAGGGCAACAGGGCGGGTGCGTCCACGGCAGCTGCCGCGGACAGGTCGGAAACGGGTGTCCCGGGCATGGCGCTTATTCCAGGCGGGTAGAAGAGAGCCGCGCAGTTTACCCGCTTGCGCTGGCGCCGTCCGCGGCCGCACGCCCGGCGTCGACGGCTTCGGCGCGCGCCACTGCCGGGCGCGCGGCCATCCGGGCGATATAGGCGCGGGTCGGGGCGGGCGGGTCGATCAGGCCAAACTCCACCATCCACGCCAAGGCGCCGCCCCACAGCACATCGGCCGCACTGCAGCGCTCGCCCAGCAGGTAATCGCCCTTGGCCAGCTGCGCATCAACCACCTGCAGCACCGTGTCGGCGTCGGCATAAGGCGAGAGCGAGCGCGGCGGGGCGCTACGCTTGAGCGCAAGATCGATGATCGCCGGTTCGAAGGCCGAGCCGTAGAACGCAAGCCAGCGCAGGTAGGCGCCACGATCGGCATCGCCCGGCGCCGGTGACAGGCCGGCTTCCGGATATAGCTCGGCCAGGTACTGATAGATGGCGCCCTGCTCGGTGACCACGCTGGTGCCGTGGACGATGGTCGGTATCTTGCCCATCGGGTTGATCGCAAGGAATTCCGGCGTGCGCTGCTGCTCCTTTTCCAGATCGATGGGCTGCAGGCTGTAGCGTGCGCCCAATTCTACCAGCAAGACCAGGACCCCCCGCGAGCGGGAGCGGGGGTTGTGGAACAGGGTGACGTGGCGGTCGTCGGACATTGCGGTCTCCAGGGTGGCTGCGGTGGCGAAGCGAGTGGGATGGCGGGTATCGCGATCTTACGGACCACTTGCGGACAGTTTCTGTCCGCAATACGGTGGCGCGATGGCTTCTACCGCTGCTCGCCTGTTGCGTCTGCTTTCCCTGCTGCAAGGTGGCCGGAGTTGGTCCGGTGTGGCGCTGGCAGAACGTTTGGACATCCATCCGCGCAGCCTGCGGCGCGATATCGAGCGCCTGCGCGAAGCGGGTTATCCGGTGCATGCAGCGCCCGGCAGCGGCGGCGGCTACCGGCTGGGGCAGGGCGGTGCGGCATTGCCGCTGTTGTTGGAAGAAGACGAGGCGCTGACCGTGGCGGTCGCTTTGCGCGCCGCCGCGCCAGCGGTGCGCGGGATGGACGCCGCGGCGGCACGCGTGATGGCCAAGCTGGATCCCCTGCTGCCGCGCCGCAGCGGCCAGCGCGCCAGTGCCGCGCATGCCGCCATGGCCAGCATGCCGGCTTCCGAAACGGAATCGCTGGTCGATGCGGGCCTGCTTGCCCAGTTGGCTGCCGCCTGCCGCGACCGGGCCACGCTGCGGCTGGACTATCGGCGCCATTCGGGTACGGCCATCACCCGCAGCGTCGAGCCGGCGCTGCTGGTGAACTACGGGCGGCGCTGGTACCTGTTGGTCTGGGACTGCGAACGCCAGGACTGGCGCAGCCTGCGCGCGGACCGGATCGATCAGGCGGTCGCCACCGGCGCGCGGTTCGCCCCCCGCGCATTGCCCGAAGAGCCGCTACAGCTATTGCGCAAGGCGATCGGCGAAGCGCCGTTTCCGTGCCGGGCGCGGGTGCGTCTGGCCGGCACGGTCGAGGCATTGGCAGCGCGCATTCCGCCCTGGCTGGGTGCCTTGCAGGCCGATGGTCCCGCACATTGCTGGCTGGGTCTTGGCGCCCCGAGCATGCCTGCGCTGGCGGCCAACCTGTTGTTGCTGGACCTGCCGTTCGACGCGATTGCGCCGGCCCAAGCCCGCCGCACCTTGACGCAGGCGCTGGACACGTTGCGCACGCAGCTGGACCGGCTGCCCCAGTGAGGCGGCCAACAGGCCATCGCGCGTGGGCGTCAGGTGGGCGCGGCGAACGCGTTATCGGGAGTGCGGGATGGGTACTTGAGGATTTCGAGCACCGGTCCCGCACGCCTGGCCGCGGCGCGGGCGCCTTGCGGGCTACTCCAGACGCTGGCCGACACTTGGCAAGCCCTGGGCAAGCTGGGACACTCCGCGCATGAAGGGGATGTCAAGATTGCTGGGGCTGATGCTCGTCACGTTGTCGGCTGCGCCGGTCAGCGCCGGCACGCTGTACAAGTGCGTCGGCGCTGACGGTATCACCAGTTACCTGAGCAAGCGCCAGAGCGGCTCCACCTGCAGCGTCATCAGCAGCTATACCCCCGATCGTGCGGCCCGCCGCCTGCCGTCATCTCCCTCGGCCGGGCGTCTGGCCGTCAGCCCCGCGCCCCGCATGGCCAGTATCGACAGCGGCGCGCCGGCCACCATTATCAGCCAGCCAGTCAGCCAGCCGCCGCGGCACGCTGCCGAGGTCGCTTCGGCGCCGGCTCCGCGTGCCTTGCCGGAGTCGTCCGTCTCTGTCGTCACGCCGCTAGCGGCAGCAGCAACCAATCCGCGCCGGGTCGTCAGCGGGCAGGTGTACTCTTATATGAAGGACGGCGTGCGCCACTACACCAGCGCCCGGCCGCGCCAGGTCGCCAGCATCGAAGGCCTGCGCACCATCCATTACAGCTTTATCGAAACCTGCTACGCCTGCGGTGCCAAGCCGGGGGTCAATTTTGGTGCGATCCGACTCAACACCAACGCCTATCAGCAGGAAATCGCAGCGGCGGCGCGCGAGTTCGGGGTGGAAGAATCGATCGTGCGCGCAATCATCCACGCCGAATCGGCCTACAACCCGCTTGCGCTCAGTCGTGCCGGCGCGCAAGGCCTGATGCAGTTGATGCCGGGCACCGCGCGCCGCTTCGGTGTCAGCGATGCCTATGATGCAACGCAAAATATTCGTGGCGGCGTGCAGTATCTGTCCTGGCTGCTGAAACGCTTCAATGGCGACCTCACCCTGGCCGCTGCCGGCTACAACGCCGGCGAGGGCGCAGTCGACCGTTACGGCGGCGTACCGCCGTATAGCGAAACCCAGCGTTACGTGCAACGCGTGGGCGTATTGGCCGGCCGCTATCGTGGCCAGGCCACAGCAGCCAACTAAAGCGGCTGGCAAAACGCCCGTGCAGCCGCCCGGCGGGCGCGGCCGGTGCTCCTGGCATGTCATAAGCACCGCGGCGTCTGCGCGATCCATTCCCGGCCCCCCGCTTGACGTCGTGGTCGCTGCTCTTGGGAATCTTTGCCACGGCGCTGCGCCGAGTGCGGTGGGGCAAGTACTTCGGTCTCCGCAACATTGGTTGCAGCGCCCATAGCCAGTCGCGAACAATCGTATTGCTGCGCTTGCACCATATCCACGCATCCACCGCACGCGCGCATTGCCGTTGCAGCCCACGCAAGGGCACTACGTCACAGCCATCCGTCTCCCACGCGCGTTGAACTCCATCGGATCGGCTGCCGCTTGCATCGGCCGTTGCATCGCATAGGGCCGACTGCGTACATTGCGTTGTCTGTGCATTAAGCGTTCCGCTACACTGCGGTCGATTCATCGCGGCTGGACCCCCCGCCAGCCGTTGGCAGCCTCACGCTACCTAATCAAGATCGGAGAGCCGGATGGCCAACGATGGGGTTAACGCACCTGCTGATATCGGGCGTCGTCGGTTTTTAACCGCGACAACGGCCGTGGTCGGTGCGGTCGGAGCAGGATTCGTTGCAGTTCCGTTCGTGAAGTCGTGGAATCCCAGTGCGCGTGCCAAGTTGGCTGGCGCACCGGTCACCGCCGACATCAGCGCCTTGCAGGAAGGCCAGCGCATGGTCCTTGAATGGCGCGGTCAGCCAATCTGGATCGTCAAGCGCTCCAAGGCCATGCTCGACGCACTCCCGTCGCTGGACGACCGGCTCAAGGACCCCAAGTCCGAGAACAAGGATCAGCAGCCGGAGTACGTGCTGAAAAACCCGGAATATCGCTCGATCAAGTCCGACATTTCGGTGCTGGTGGGGCTGTGTACGCATCTGGGTTGCTCGCCGGAGATGGTCGCCGAAATCCGCCCCGAGCCTTACGACCCGCAGTGGAAGGGCGGTTACTTCTGCCCTTGCCACAAGTCGCGCTTCGACATGTCCGGCCGCGTCTTCGACGGCGTGCCGGCACCGATCAATCTGCTGGTGCCCCCACACCACTACGTGGACGACAACACCTTGGTGATCGGCGTCGATCCTGACGATGCCGGTGCGTCGGCCAAAACCACGGGGGCTGCCTGATGAGCAATGTTCTGGTCCGTACCGCCAACGGCGTGTTCGATTGGGTCAACGAGCGCGCGCCCGGGCTGATGCCCATGTACCGCAAGCACATCAGCGAGTACTACGCGCCGAAGAACTTCAACCTCTGGTACTACTTTGGCTCGCTGGCCATCGTGGTGCTGGTCAACCAGATCGTCACCGGCATCTTCCTGACGATGCACTACAAGACCAGCGCCGCCGATGCATTCGCTTCGATCGAATACATCATGCGCGACGTGGAGTGGGGCTGGCTGATCCGCTACATGCACAGCACCGGTGCCTCGCTGTTCTTCATCGTGGTGTATCTGCACATGTTCCGCGGCTTGATGTACGGCAGTTACCAGAAGCCGCGCGAGCTGGTGTGGATTCTCGGCATGCTGATCTACCTGGTGCTGATGGCCGAAGCCTTCATGGGCTACGTGTTGCCTTGGGGGCAGATGTCGTTCTGGGGCGCGAAGGTGATCATCTCGCTGTTCGGCGCCATTCCGGTGATCGGCAACGGGCTGACCGAATGGATCATGGGCGACTACCTGCCCGGCGATGCCACGCTCAATCGCTTCTTCGCCTTGCACGTGATCGCATTGCCGTTGGTGTTGCTGCTGTTGATCGTGCTGCACATCGGTGCGCTGCACGAAGTGGGTTCCAATAATCCGGACGGGGTGGACATCAAGAAAGGTCCAAAGGGCAATCGCTGGGATGCGCACAAGCCGGCCGACGGCATTCCGTTCCATCCGTATTACACGGTCAAGGACCTGGTCGGCGTTGGATTCCTGCTGTTGATCGCTGCCTTCATCATCTTCTTCGCGCCGGCGTTCGGTGGCCTGTTCCTGGAGCACGACAACTTCACCGAAGCCAACCGGCTGGTGACGCCGGAGCACATCAAGCCGGTGTGGTACTACACGCCGTACTACGCCATGTTGCGCGTGGTGCCCAACAAGCTAGGCGGGGTGCTGGTGATGTTCTCGGCCATCGCGATCCTGTTCCTGGTGCCCTGGCTGGATCGCGCCAGGGTGCGCTCGGTGCGCTACCGCGGCTGGATTTCCAAGCTGGCGTTGGGCGTGCTGGTGGTGTGCTTCGTCTGGCTGGGTGTGATCGGTTCCGGCCCCGGCACCGACGCGCACGAGACCTATGTCGGGCGCGTGCTGACCTTCCTGTACTTCGCCTTCTTCATCACCATGCCGGTGTGGACGCGGCTGGACAAGACCAAGCCGGTTCCGGAGCGGGTGACGACCCATGACTAATTCCAACGTGACGTCATGGAAGTCGCGCGTGCTCGCCTTGCTCTGCGGCCTGGTAATCGCTGGTGGTGCGATGGCGGCCGAAGGCGGGGCGGTGCAGCAAGCAGGTAATGACCTGAGCGATCGCGCATCGCTGCAACGTGGTGCGCAGTTGTTCATGAACTACTGCTCCGGCTGCCATTCGTTGAAGTACCTGCGCTATTCGCGCATGGCCAGCGATTTGGGCCTGAGCGAAGAGGAGGTCATGACCAACCTCAACTTCACCGGCGCCAAAGTCGGCGAACATATCGAAGGCACCATGCCGCACGACGCGGCGACCAAGTGGTTCGGCAAGGCGCCGCCGGATCTGACCTTGATTGCACGCGTGCGCGGTACGGACTGGGTCTACACCTATCTCAAGTCGTTCTATCTGGACCAGACACGCCCGCTGGGCTGGAACAACAAGCTGTTTCCGAACGCCTCCATGCCCAACCCGCTATGGGAGTTGCAAGGCCTGCAGCAGGCGCAATTCGGCCCGGCCGACAAGGCCACCGGCGACAAGCCGGTAGAGGCATTGAAGCTTGGGCAGCCAGGGCGTCAAACACCGGTGGAATTCGACCAGACCGTGCGCGATATCGCCAACTTCCTCGAGTATGCCGGCGAGCCGGCCGCATTGAAGCGCCAGAGCATGGGCGTGTGGGTGGTCCTGTTCCTGGCGCTGCTCACCTTCATCGCTTATTTGTTGAAGAAGGAATACTGGAAGGACGTGCACTGAACGCTGCGTAGGCCGTCATCGGCTGCGGGAGCGAACAATGCAGTGCAGGGCAGGCAGGTATCGCAGGTGCTTGGATACCTCTATTTGTCGCCGAGCCTTGCGGGCGCTTCCAGCAGAAAGCGCTAGCCCCCACCTCCCGTGCGGAAGAGGGGGCGGGGTGATGGTTGGCGAGCGAACAGCATGTCGATCGGGGCCGTCAGCGTAGATCCCTGCAACAGGGTTGCAGCGCCTACATGTCCTGCGGTCTCGGGGGAGCAGCGCAGCAACCGGCTTATCGGAACATTAATAAGCCCTATCACTCTTGGCTTTTGCGTGACGTGATTGCACACTCGATAGACCGTGGTGACTGTCGGCGTTGGGCCGGCCGCGCCGATGCGGCCGGCGGATTCCGGTCGTCGGAGAGCCTTGAATGGCGACGAGTGTGCGTATGCGGAATACCTTGACTTTGTTTTCGTCCAACGACGACGTGTTGTGCCACCGGGTCCGTCTGGTCCTGGCGGCGAAAGGGGTGACCTACGACCTGGTGCCGGTCGACCCGCAAAATCCTCCCGAAGATCTGATCGATCTCAATCCCTATCATTCGGTGCCGACGCTGGTCGAACGCGACCTGGTGCTGTACGCCGCCTCGGTGGTCAGCGAATACCTGGACGAGCGCTATCCGCATCCGCCGCTGATGCCGGTCGACCCGCTTTCGCGCGCGCGTCTGCGCCTGGCGATGTTGCGCATCGAGCATGACTGGGTGCCGCAAGTGCAGGCGATCCAGCTCGGCAACAAGACGCAGGCCGAGGCCGGCCGCAAGCGTCTGAAAGAACTGCTTACCGCGTCGGTGCCGTTGTTCAAGGCCAGCAAATTCTTCCTCAATCCGGAAATGAGTCTGGCCGATTGCGCGATGGCGCCGATCATCTGGCGACTGGACGCGTTGGAAATCAGCCTGCCCAAGGACGGTAAGGCGATCGAGGATTACGGCAACCGGATCTTCCGCAACCCGGGCTTTATCCGCAGCCTCACCGATCAGGAAAAGAAGCTGCGCGATCTGCCGGGCTGATGCGACGGCTGTATGCCAACAGACCGACTTCCGATCGCGTGGCCGCCGCGACGGGCCATGTGCGGGTAAAATGACGCAATGAGCGAAGATTTCCCCCGCATGACTAGCCATCGCCCGTACCTGTTGCGGGCCTTGGTCGAATGGATCAACGACAACGGCATGACGCCGCACGTTTTGGTGGATGCCGGCCTGCCCGGTGTGCAGGTGCCTGCCAGTGCCGTCAAGGACGGTCGCGTCGTCTTGAATATCGCCGAGCGTGCCGTGGTCGGCCTGCAGGTGGACAACGAAAGCGTGAGCTTCACTGCGCGCTTCGGTGGCGTGAGCCACCCGGTGATGGTGCCGATGGCCGCCGTACTGGCGGTCTATGCGCGCGAAACCGGGCAGGGCATGGCGCTGCCGGACGACATCCCCGGCACCAACAGCGAGCCGCCGGATCCGGGCTCGCCCCCACCGAGTGCGCCGACGCCGGACGAACCGTCCAGCGGTGGCAAGCGCCCGCATCTTCGCGTGGTGAAGTAAGGACAGCACACCACACGCCTGCGCCGCCGCAAGGCGAGTGCAGGCCGGTGCGCGGAATCAGCAGGGACCACGTGTAAGCTGAAGTTCCTGCGTGCCGTCCACGGCTACCGGTGACGGCGTCCCAGGTTCTGTTGGCTGCGCTGAAAGCGGCAAGCGTATGACCTGCAGACTCGCCAAGTGGAGGGTTCGATTGCACGTAGAGCGCACCCGTCATGTCGATTGCAGCGCGCCGGATCCGTCCGGCGCACTCGACGACGCGTACGAGTACGACATCTATCGCTTCGTGGATGGCGAGCGTTGTCTGATTGCGCGCAGCTACATCGACACGCCGCGTGAGGCGCATTTTCTCAGCATGGAAATTGCCGGCAAGTCGCGTCTATTGAAGGATGCCGACCTGCTGGATCCGCTGTGGCTGTTCGCCCAGGCGCAGCTGCGTCGAGAGGGCAAGCTGCAATTGTGCTGGCTGAGCGGCAGGGACAATGGCTACGAGCCCGTTCCCGCGGATTCGACGTCTTTGGAATGAAGTGGCCGGCTGTGTGGAGTGCCGCCGACTGATGCAATGGCCAGCCGCGTGCACAGACGGCGACAGCGCGCAGCAACAGCTCGATGATTGCTGGAATCCAGAGGGAAGCTGGCCGGCCAATCACTGTAACCCAGACAGGTGAAGCTGCAGGTATGTCAGGTGTCAGCGTGCGGTGAGCTGCAGCTGCGCGCCTCACTCCAGACGCTCATGCTCCGGGTGCAATGCCCTGACGGTAGCGACCTGCGGCCCGGTGAAGGCAATCAGTTGATCGCCGCGCAGCACCAGCTTGCCGCTATGGCGATCCACGCCGTCGTAGGAATAGTCGAAGCGGAAGGTGCGCTCGAAGCCCAGCCAGCCGCTGGGCATCCTGCACACGCGGATATTGGTGGAATGCACGCTCTGGTCCAGCCATTGCACGTCGGCCGCGCGGCAGGCATTGCGGCCAAGAATGTCGGCGCGTTCGGCAGCCGCGCGCGAGGAGTTCCAGAACGCGAACAGCGCGGCGCCGGCGATCATGAAAAGAATCAGGCTGGGCATGCCGCCAATGTGCCACGGCACGTGGCCGGCGGACAATCGCCGGGCCGGTGCCGCAACGTTGCGAAGGCGTCGCCTTGCCGACGGCAGAGGCCGCCACCATTGCGCTAACAGCGGCTAACAAAACGTAGCGAGCAGCTGTCGGGTGGGCGCAGACGGCGCGCTCAGAACCGGAGTGTACGAGCGGTACATGCCGATTCCGAGCACCGGCCGCGCCCGCCTGGCGGCTGTGCAGTCGTTTTGTAGCCGCGCTAAATCGTTCACTGCCGGCCTGGCCCGTGGCTTGTCTGGACCGCTGCGCAGCCCCATTGATTATGGTTCACGCCGAGTTATATCCGCGCGCCTTGCCGTCATGATGAGCAATGGTGTCGGGCATTGCCAATGCATCCTGTCCTGCAACACTTCCATCCTGTGGTCGCTGCGTGGTTCGCGCAGACCTTCCCTGCGCCGACACCGGCGCAGGTCGCCGCGTGGCCGGCGATCCAGGCCGGACGCCACACGCTGGTGGCCGCGCCGACCGGCTCGGGCAAGACGCTGACGGCCTTCTTCGCCGCCATCGATGCATTGATTCGCGACGGGCTGGCCAACGGCGGTGCGTTGCCCGACGAAACCCGTGTGGTCTACGTCTCGCCGTTGAAGGCCTTGTCCAACGACATCCACCTCAACCTGGACGCGCCCTTGCAGGGCATCCGTGCGGCGCTGGTCGCAGGCGGCTTGCCGGATGTGCCGATTCGTACCGCGGTGCGTACCGGCGATACCCCGCAGCGCGAGCGCGCGCAGGCGCGTCGCACGCCGCCGCATATTCTGGTGACCACCCCGGAGTCGCTGTACGTACTGTTGGGGTCGGCATCCGGGCGCGCGTCGCTGCAGCATGTGCGCACCGTGATCGTCGATGAAATCCACGCGGTGGCGTCGGACAAGCGCGGCAGCCACCTGAGCCTGACGCTGGAGCGCTTGCAGCGGCTGGTCGCGCAGCCGATCACGCGGGTGGGGCTGTCGGCCACCCAGAAGCCCATCGAAACGGTGGCGCAATTCCTGGTCGGTGTCGACGCAGACGGCGTGCCGCCGCCGTGCGAGATCGTCGATATCGGCTACACACGCAAGCGTGATCTGGCCCTGGCGTTGCCGCCCACGCCGCTGAGCGTGGTGATGTCCAACGACCAGTGGCTGCAGGTGTATGCCGATGTGGCTGCACTGGCGCAGCAACATCGCACCACGCTGGTGTTCGTCAACACACGGCGCATGGCCGAACGCGCGGCGCGGCATCTGGGCGATCTGCTCGGCAAGCAGCGCGTGTCGGCGCATCACGGCAGCCTGTCGCGCGAGACGCGCCTGCTGGCCGAGCAACGGCTCAAGGCCGGCGATCTCACGGTGTTGGTGGCGACCGCATCGCTGGAACTGGGGCTGGATATCGGCGATGTCGATCTGGTCTGCCAGCTCGGTTCGCCGCGCTCGATCGCCACCTTCCTGCAACGCGCCGGGCGGTCCGGACACAAGGTCGGCGGTACGCCCAAGGCGCGCCTGTTTCCGCAGACCCGCGACGAACTGGTCGAATGCGCCGCGCTGCTGGACAGCATCCGCCGCGGCGAACTGGATGCCTTGCGCATTGTGACGGCGCCGGTGGATGTGCTGGCGCAGCAGATCGTTGCCGAAGCCGCATGCGAAGACTGGGACGAAGATGCGCTGTTCGCGCTGGTGCGGCGCGCGTGGCCGTTCGCCGGGTTGAGCCGTGCCACCTTCGACAGCGTGGTGCGCATGTTATGCGATGGCTTCAGCACCCGCCTCGGTCCGCGCGCCGGGTATCTGCATCGCGATGCCGTGCACCGGCGCCTGCATGCACGGCGCGGTGCGCGCATGACGGCGCTCACTTCCGGCGGCACCATTCCCGAAACCGGCGACTACAGCGTGGTGCTGGAACCGCAGGCCGAAAAGATCGGCACGGTGAACGAGGATTTCGCCGTTGAAAGCCTCACCGGCGATGTGTTCCAGCTCGGCAATGCGAGCTACCGCATCCTGCGCGTGGAGGCCGGGCGCGTGCGCGTGGAAGACGCCAAGGGCGCGCCGCCGAACATTCCGTTCTGGCTGGGCGAAGCGCCGGGTCGCAGCGATGAGCTGTCTGCGGCGGTGTCGCGCCTGCGTGGCGAGATTGCCGCGCGGCTGGACACCGCGCCGCACCAAGCCGCGCGCGACTGGCTGCAGCGCGAGCTGGAGATGTCCGCCGAAGCGGCGCGGCAACTGGTGGATTATCTGGCAAACGCTTGCACGGCATTGGGCGCGATGCCCACCCAGCAGTGCCTGGTGATGGAGCGCTTCTTCGATGCCAGCGGCGGTACCCAGCTGGTCATCCATTCGCCGTACGGCAGCCGCATCAATCGTGCGTGGGGGCTGGCGCTGCGTAAGCGCTTCTGCCGCACCTTCAATTTCGAATTGCAGGCGGCGGCCACCGAAGATGCGATTGTGTTGTCGCTGTCGACCAGTCATAGCTTTGCGCTGGAAGAGGTTGGCCGTTACCTGCATTCGTCGTCGGCCGAGCATGTATTGATCCAGGCATTGCTGGACGCACCACTATTCGGCGTGCGCTGGCGCTGGAACGCCACCAACGCGATGGCGCTGCCGCGCTTCAGTGGCGGCAACAAGGTGGCGCCGCAGTTGCAACGCATGAAGTCCGAAGATTTGCTCGCCACGGTATTCCCGGACCAGGTGGCCTGTGCGGAGAATCTGGTCGGCGAACGCGAGGTGCCCGACCACCCGTTGGTGGCACAGACGCTGGAAGATTGCCTGCATCACGCCATGGATAGCGACGGCTGGCTGCAGGTGTTGCGCGGCCTGGAATCGGGCGCGGTGACGCTGGTCGCGCGCGACCTGGCGGCGCCGTCGCCGCTGGCCGCCGAAGCCTTGAATGCGCGTCCGTATGCATTTCTCGACGATGCGCCACTGGAAGAACGCCGTACCCAGGCCGTGCAAAGTCGGCGCTACACGCCGCAGACCAGCGACGACCTGGGCCAGCTCGATCCGCAGGCCATCGAGGCCGTTCGCGAAGAGGCCTGGCCACAGCCGCGCGATGCCGAAGAAATGCACGAGGCATTGGTGGTGCTGGGCGTGTTGCCGGTCGCAGAGGCTACCGACGCGCAGTGGCAGGCATGGCTGGCCGCGCTGGCCGCAGCGGGTCGTGCCAGCTGCATTGCCTTGCACGGCAGCCCGGCGCTGTGGGTCAGCGCCGAGCGTATCGACTGGTTCTTGCCGTTGTATCGGCAAGCAACTGTGCAGCCGCCGTTGCAGGCGCCGGCCGATTGCCGCGTTGCCGACTGGCAGCGCGACTGGGCGGTACGCGAACTGCTGCGCGGGCGCTTGTCCGCGGTCGGCCCGGCACAGGTGCCGGCCTTGTCTCACGCATTGCAGGTGCCGGAAGCAGAAATCGCGCTCGCACTGGCAGCCTTGCAACGCGAGGGCTACGTCATGGCCGGGCAGTTCAATGCGCATGTGCAGGGCGAAGAGTGGTGCGAGCGCCATCTGTTGGCACGCATCCACCGCTACACGCTGGGGCGCCTGCGCCGCGAGATCGAACCGGTATCGCAACGCGATTACGCGCGTTTTCTGTTCGAGTGGCAGCACGTGGACAGCAGCAGCCGGGTGGCTGGGCCAGATGCGCTGGCCGGTGTGGTGGGGCAGCTCGAAGGCTTCGAGGCGCCTGCGGTGCTGTGGGAGAGCGAGCTATTGCCGGCGCGCATCCGCGACTATCAACCGGCCTGGCTGGATGAGTTGTGCACTGCCGGGCGCACGCTGTGGGCACGCCTGCGGCCCGGCGGCGGCCGCAGCGGCGCTGCACTGCGCAGTACGCCGATCGTGCTGCTGCCACGACGCGAAGCGCAGCATTGGAGCGCGTTGGCGCGCGATGCCGACGACGCGCCATTGAGCTCCCGCGCGCAACGGGTCATGCAGGTGCTGCAGCAGCAAGGCGCGCTGTTCTTCGACGAAATCGCCGACGCGGCACATCTGATGAACACCGAGCTGGAAGATGCCTTGAGCGAGCTGGTGATGCGTGGCCGCGCGCATTGCGACAGCTATGCCGGCCTGCGCGCGCTGCTGGTGCCGGCGTCCAAGCGGCCGTCGGCACTGTCGCGGCAGCGTCGCCGTGCCAGCGCACTGGGCATCCGCGATGCGGGCCGCTGGGCGCCGGTGCGGGCGCTGCCCGACCTGCCGCTTGCCGAAGCCGCGCAGCGCCATCAGGACATGCTCGAACACGTCGCGCGCACGCTGCTGCGGCGCTACGGCGTGGTGTGCTGGCGGCTGCTCGAACGCGAGGCCGCATGGCTGCCGCCATGGCGGGAATTGCTGCGCATGTATCAACGGCTGGAAGCGCGCGGCGAAATCCGCGGCGGGCGGTTTATCGCCGGGCTGTCCGGCGAGCAGTTTGCGTTGCCGGACGCGATTGCGGCCCTGCGCCGTGTGCGCGCGCAGCCCTTGCCGCAGCAGTGGATCTGCGTCAGTGCCAGCGACCCAAGCAATCTGCTCGGCAGTCTGCTGCCGGGCGAGCGGGTCGCGCGCGTGCCGGGCAATCGCGTCGCTTCGCTGGATGGGCTACCGATGGCGGTCTGGGCGGCAGACCGCTTCCAGGCCTTGCAGGAGCTCACCCCCGAGCAGGCCGAGCAGGCGTTGCGTCTGCTACAGCGCGGACCGGGCGCGGCCGAGCAATCGCCGATGGAGCGCTGGTTGGCTCAATCGCCCGCGGGCGGCGTGCCTTTTCCGGTCACGCGCGGAAGCGGACGCGACACATAGCGGCTATCTGCAACCACCCAGCGCCATGGCGCGTCCACGGCCTTGCGGATGCCGATGCGCGGCGTTGCCACTGGATGGGAGGGGGGCGGCACGCCGTCGTCTTCGATCCAGAGCCGCGCGGCCGCAGTGCTGAGATCCAGCCCATTGTCGGCGGCGGTCACGCCGAACGCCTGCGCCAGGCGGCCTGGGCCGGTGGTCAAGGCGGTGACCGGCGCGGCGCCGCGCGCGGCCTGCATGCGATCGATACCGGCCAGCGGTTCCAGTGCGCGGAGCAGCACCGCATGCCCGGGCGCACCGCCGCACACCGCATTGATTGCCCAATGCATGCCATAGATGAAATACACATACAGGTGCCCCGGCGCACCGAACATCACCCGCGTGCGCGGAGTCATGCCGCGGAACGAGTGCGCGGCCGGGTCGTCGCTGCCGCAGTAGGCTTCCACTTCGGTGATGCGCCCGCGGCGTCCGTCCGCACTGACCAACACCTTGTTGAGCAATTGCGGCGCGACGTGGCGGGCATCGTGGGCATAGAACGTGCGGGGCAAGGGCTTTGCAGGCATGGTCGAAGCATAGCTGCGCAGACGTGATGTCCCAGCGGTGTGGCCTGGACAGCGCACGGGCGGGGGTAGGGTTTTTCCGAATATGGGCGGTGATGAGCGCGTGATCTGTCACAAAAGCGCAGATTCGATTTGATGAATAGGCACTCCGGCCCTGGATGCATCTCAAGCGCGTTTTGTCGTCGCCGATAGCCATTAGCGATGGGTTAGACCAGCCGTATCGCCATGCGCGGTACGCGCAGCGCCATCGCCTTCCTGTAGCGCATGTCGCCCACGCATCCTTCTTGAGAGAACTCCCCAATGTTAGGCAACTTCAGAATCGGAACCAGACTGATCGTGGCATTCCTGATCGTCTCGGCCATCGGCGCATGCATCGGGTGGGTGGGCTATTCCAACTCCGGCCGCATCAGCGCGCTGTCGACGTCGTTGTACGAGCGCGAGTTGCTCGGCATGTCCCACGTCAAGGAAGCCAACATCAACCTCATCTATGCCGGCCGCGCGCGCGCCAACCTGTTGTTGGCCAGCAGTGCAGAAGAGCGCCAGTCGCATGTGCAGAACATCGACAAATACACCGCCAAGGTGGTCGATCACATGGCCCGTGCGCGGGAGAGCTTCCAGAGCGAGGAAGGCAAGAACAAGCTGGCGCAATTCGATCGCGCCTGGCAGAAGTATCTGGACGAGCGCGGCCGCTTCATCGAAGTCGCCAACCGCGAAGCGTTGCGCGAGGCCAATCCGGAACTGGCCGCGCTATCGCGCGCGGTACGCGCCAGCTCGGACGAAGTGGATAACCTGATGACCGACCTGAGCGGCCTGCGCGAGCGCAGCGCCGCGGCGGCCAACGCCGAAGCCGATGCGATCCACACACGCAGTTCCAGGCTGTTGGTGGCCATCATCTGCAGCGGCGTGTTGCTCGGTGCCATTCTCGGCGTGGTGATCAGCCGCAGCGTCACCGGGCCGATCCGCCGCGCGGTGGCGGTGGCCAACGGTTTGTCGGAAGGCGATCTCACCATGCGCATCGATGTGCATGGCCGCGACGAAACCGCGCAACTGCTCGAAGCGATGCGCACCATGGTGCAAAAGTTGTCGCAGGTGGTCGGCGAGGTCAATACCAGTGCCGAAACCCTTGCCAGCGCGTCGGAAGAAGTCAGCGCCACTGCGCAGTCGCTGTCGCAGGCGGCCAGCGAACAGGCCGCCGGTGTGGAAGAAACCAGTGCGTCGCTGGAGCAGATGACCGCATCGATCAGCCAGAACACCGAGAACGCGCGCATCACCGACGGCATGGCCACCCAGGCCGCAAAAGAAACCGTGGAAGGTGGCGAAGCGGTGGTGGCCACCACCCAGGCGATGAAGCAGATCGCGCAGAAGATCGGCATCATCGACGACATCGCGTACCAGACCAACCTGCTTGCGCTCAATGCCGCAATCGAAGCCGCACGCGCCGGCGAACATGGCAAGGGGTTTGCCGTGGTCGCCGCCGAGGTGCGCAAGCTGGCCGAACGCAGCCAGGTGGCCGCGCAGGAAATCGGCGAGGTGGCCAGTTCCAGCGTGGAATTGGCCGACCGCGCCGGTCGTTTGCTGGATTCGATCGTGCCCAGCATCAAGCGCACCTCCGACTTGGTGCAGGAAATTTCCGCTGCCTCCGAGGAGCAATCTTCCGGCGTCAGCCAGATCAATTCGGCGGTCGTGCAGTTGAGCCAGACCACGCAGCAGAACGCCAGCGCATCCGAAGAGCTGGCCGCCACTGCCGAGGAAATGAGCGCGCAGGCCGAACAGCTGCAGCAGAGCATGGCGTTCTTCCGGCTGGGCGGGCAGGGCGCGCCGACTGCGCCGCCCAAGCGCGGCAAGCAGGTCGCTGCGCGGCCGGCGCGTGCGGCGGGCACGCGTGGCTGGCGCAGCAACGCAGCGCCGGCGTATGCGATGTCCGAGGGCCCGGACGAAGGCCAGTTCGCGCGTTTCTGAGAGAGCGACCAATGACCGCACCGACGCTTGATGTGATGCCCGGCGACGCCGATGTCGCCGCGCAATATCTGACCTTTCAACTGGATGGCGAAACCTTCGCCACCAGCATTCTGGGCATTCGCGAGATCATTCAATACCGCGCTCCCACACCGGTGCCGTCGATGCCGGATTGCGTGCGCGGGGTGATCAATCTACGCGGCGCGGTGGTGCCGGTGGTGGATCTGCAATCGCGGCTGGGGCGCGCAGACAGCACGATCGGCAAACGCAGCTGCATCGTGATTGTGGCCAGCGAACAGGCGCAGGGCACGCAGGTGATTGGCGTGCTGGTGGATGCGGTCAATGCAGTGATCGAACTGGCCGATCAGGACATCGAAGCGGCGCCGTCGTTCGGCACGCATATCCGCCGCGATCTGCTGCGCGGCATGGGCAAGGTCGGCGAGCGCTTCGTGGTACTGCTGGAGATGGAGCAGGTGCTGCAAGTGGACGAGATCGCCGGAAACACCGACGCACTGGCGGCCTGAGCGACAGCCGTGCAGCAGGGCGATCGGCGCAGTCTGCGTCGATCAGGCCCGCAGTTGCCAACCGTCAAAGCCGTGCACGCGGTTGCGGCCATCGCCACGCGCCTGCTGCAACGCGTGCCGCGCACGGGCCAGCAGGGTATTGCTGTCGAGCGCGGTTGGCGTGGCAACGTCCACCACACCTGCGCTGAGCGTCAACGGGCCGGTGGGCCAGTGCGCGTCTTCCACTGCCTTGCGCAAGTCTTCGGCAGTGGCAAGGGCTGCAGATGCAGCGGTCTCCGGCAGCGCCACGCAGAATTGATCGCAGGCCAGACGCGCCACGAGTGCATCAGCCGGAAGCTGCGCTTCCAGCAATGCAGCGACCTGCAGCAAGGTGGCATCGGCCACTGCCGCGCCGGCCTGCAATTTTTGCCGCTTGAAGCCGTCCAGTTCGAGCAGCATGAAACCCAGGGGCGCATCGGCGGCAGAGCTGGGTGCGTCGGCAAGCGCGTGCAAGGCGTGCTCCAGCCCGGCACGATTCCATCGCCCGGTGAGCGCATCGCGCAGTGCATCCAGCTCCACCAGCCGCGCGGCCTGTTGCAGTTCGATGGTGCTGACGACTTGCCTGGCCAAGGCTTGCAGCGCGTCGCGCTCGGTCACCGACAGGCGCCGCGGAACGCGATCCAGCACGCACAGGGTTCCCAGTGCGATGCCGTCCGGGGTCAATAACGGCGCGCCTGCATAGAAGCGGATCTGCGGCTCGCCTGTCACCAGCGCGTTGCGCGCAAACCGCTTGTCCAGGTGGGTATCGCCGACTTCCATCACCTGATCGGGTTCGAGGATGGCATGCGCGCAAAACGACAATTCACGCGGCGTCTCGCTCTGCTGCATGCCGAGCCTGGATTTGAACCATTGCCGATGGGTATCGACCAGCGAGATCAGCGCCATCGGCATCCGGCAGAGCGCGGCTGCGATCGAGGTGAACGCGTCGTAGCTCGGCTCCGGTGCGGTGTCCAGCAGGCGGTAGGCATGCAGTGCCTCCACGCGCTCATCTTCGTTGGCCGGCAGGCGCGCCCCCGGAATGGCGTTGACGCCTCCTGGCAGTAACGTTGCCTGGATCAGGTTCAACGCGGGTGCATCGGGTATCTGCATGCAAAGCACCACCGGGAACAAGGCGCCATCAAGGCGATGAGGGGTTGACGCGACAACGCACTGGCCGATGCGACTGCAACCTTGGCAAGGCACCGGTTCCCAGGGCAGCGGCATATCGGCGAGCGCCTGTCCGGATCTTGCCACAGGAACGCGTGGCTGGCCGGTGCAGGGCTTTCAGTCCCACGGATGCAGCGGTCTCAGCTGCACGACAGGATGCAACGCGCCTCCGGCGATGCAGCACGGAAGTTCACCGCATCGGCGTGCCGCGGCGCTGCCCGATGCCAGGCAGCATGCTTGGCCAACTCACTCTCCCTGGCCAGCCTTGCCAGTGGGGCGACGGCTTTGCTCGTCGTGCACCTTCAGATCTTCCTGGCCCGGGCGTTGCTTGGCGGCATCGTCGTGCTTGCGGTCTTGCTGGCTCTCGGTCACGCCGTGCGCATCGTCGGCGACGTCATCGGGCTGCTGGTCTTTCTTGCTCATGGTGTGGTCCGCTGTGGAGTGAAGCCGGACGTTAGCGCGCGCGATGTGATCCCCACGCCACGGCGACCGGCCGGCCCTGCACCGCAACACCCTCAAAACGCGCAAGCCCCGGAAACATGACGTCTCCAGGGCTTGTGCGTTTGACTCGATGGTGGAGCGGAAGGGGATCGAACCCTCGACCTTCGCGATGCGAACGCGACGCTCTCCCAGCTGAGCTACCGCCCCACGTGCTTCGATTCTACCCACAAGCCGCGCGGTTCGCCAAGCGAAGGGCGCGGCCGACGGTGCGAGGCGGCACTGTCGTGCGGGCTATCGCCTTACTCGCGAACCAGCGGAAACTTGAGGTCCGGGTTCTTGGCCTTCCATTCCTTGTACGACACCGACCCTTCCCAGGCAGCGAAAGCCTTCGGCGTGCGGCCACGACCGGACCAGGTTTCGCCGGTGTGCGGTAGCTCGTACTTGGGCTTCACTTCGCTGCGGCCGCTCTTGACCACTTCCTTGCGCGCGGCAGTGGTGCCCAGGTAAGCGGCAATGTCGTTGCGCTGCTTGGTGTTGAAGTGACCGGCGAACTGCTCGAGCAGCGAAACGATGGTGGCATGCGCAGAGGATGCCTCGCTCGCGCGCTCGGTTTTCTCCTGTTCTTCCAGCTTCTGCAATTCGTCCAGCAGCTTGGCTTTGGCTTGCGCGATGGAATCCAGTTTCGAAGAGGTATTGCTCACAGAGGTATGGCCTCGGAATAAGAGTGGACACGCCGCCCGAAGGGCGCGCGACATTATGGCATGTGGCCCGGGAGCGGCCGTTGTGGAACAGGGGCTTGCACATGGCGTGAACAGGCCTTTCACGACGCCTGTTCGAACGCTTTCGCATTGTCGCTACGGGCGCTGCTGGGCCGAAGGCTCACGTTAGCAGACCCGACCACGACGATACAGGAGCATGTCATGAGTGACGACAAACGCAACGTCGGTTCGCCAGACCGCGACCGCATCAACGTCAATGAAGCCTATGAGCTGCAGTACTGGACCAAGACCCTGGGCGTCAGCGCCGAGGAGTTGCGCGCGGCCGTGCAGAAGGTGGGGCCAATGGCCGCCAGCGTACGCCAGCACCTGGGCAAATAAGCGGAAGGTCCGTCATGAGCCTGAGCGAATATCGCCGCAAGCGCAGCTTTAACAAGACCCGCGAGCCGGAGCCGGGCAAGGCCCTGCCGCCGGGGCAGCGTGCGATCTTCGTGGTGCAACTGCACCACGCCAGCCGCCGCCATTACGACTTTCGCCTGCAGGTGGGCGATGCGCTCAAGAGCTGGGCGGTGCCGAAGGGTCCCAGTTACGACCCCAAGGTCAAGCGCATGGCAGTGGAGGTGGAAGACCACCCGGTCGATTACGCCAGTTTCGAGGGCGAGATTCCCAAAGGCGAATACGGCGGCGGGCATGTGGCGCAGTTCGATCATGGCGTGTGGGCCACCGCGGGCGACCCCGAAGCGCAATTAGCCAAGGGACATCTGCGCTTTGAGTTGTTCGGCAACAAGCTCAAGGGCGGTTGGCATCTGGTGCGCTCGGGCAAGCCGGCGCGGCAGCCGCAGTGGCTGTTGTTCAAGGACGACGATGCCTACGCCGGCACGTTGGAGGCCGATGACCTGCTGGCCGACGTCGCTGCCGCGCCTGCCGAGGATGTACGCCGCGCAGGCGCCGGCAAGACCCAGCGCAAGGCGCTGACGACCGTGCCGCCGCCGGCGGCGAAGAGGCGTGGTACCTGGGCGAAACAGGCGCTGGCGCTGAGCAATGCACGTCGCGCCGAGATGGAAGATGCCCCGTTTGCACCGCAGCTGGCCAAGCTGGGGCAGTCCCCGCCAGAAGGGGCGCAGTGGCTGCATGAAATCAAATGGGACGGTTATCGCATCCTGGCCACCGTGACCAACGGCAAGGTGAGGCTATGGTCGCGCAATGCATTGGAGTGGACCGACAAGACGCCGGAAATTGCCGATGCCATCCGGTCGCTGGGCCTGCGCAGCGCGCAGATCGATGGCGAACTGATCGCCGGACGCGGCACCAAGGACGACTTCAACCTGCTGCAGGCCACCTTGTCCGGCGAGCGCCAGGTGCCGCTGGCGCTGGCGGTATTCGACCTGTTGCATGTGGACGGGGTGGACATCAGCGAGGCGCCGCTGCGCGAACGCAAGCGGCTGTTGCAGCAGGTGCTGGAGGCTGCACCTCACACGCATCTGGCCTATAGCTCGCACGTCGAAGGCGATGGCACCGAGGCGTTCCGGGTGGCCGGGCAACAGCACTTCGAAGGCATCATTTCCAAACGCGCAGATCGCCCGTATCGCGATGGGCGTAGCGACGATTGGCGCAAGACCAAGCAACTGGCCAGCCAGGAGTATGCGGTGGTCGGCTACACCGCGCCCAAGGGCAGCCGCAGTGGCTTCGGCTCGCTGTTGCTGGCCGCGCCGGATCCGGTGCATGGCTGGTTGTACGTGGGCCGTGTGGGCTCCGGGTTCTCCGATGCCTTGATGCGCGAGGTCACCCCGCAACTGGAAGGTGGCGGGCGCAAACCCACCGCGCATATTCCCACCGAAGACACCGACCTGCGCGGCGCCACCTGGTTTGCGCCGCGCTTTGTGGTGGAGGTGTTCTATCGCGGCATTGGTGGGCAACAGTTGTTGCGCCAGGCATCGTTCAAGGCGCTGCGCCCGGATAAGCGCATCGCCGATCTGGCCGACAGCGATGCCGGAAATGGCCCGGCTACACCGTCCTCTGCCAGGCGTTCGGCAACAACGCGTGCTGCCAAAGACGCAGCAACGCAGGCGCCCAAACGTGCAGCGACGCGGGCAACAGCGCCTGCGCGCAAATCTGCGGTTGCCACACCTTCCTCGGCTGCGCTGCCGACGCTGTCCAGCCCGACCAAGCTGATCTACCCGGATATCCGCGCGACCAAGGGCGATGTCTGGGACTATTACCAGGCGGTGATGGACCACCTGTTGCCGCAGATCGTGGGACGGCCGCTGTCCATCATCCGCTGCCCCAGCGGCGCGGAAAAACCGTGTTTTTTCCAGAAGCACCATACTGCCGGCCTCGAGCGAGTGAGCTCGGTCAAGCTGACCGAAGAGACCGGAACCAACGCGTATTACCTGGTGGTCGAAGACGCGCCTGGCCTGCTGGAACTGGTGCAATTCAATGCGCTGGAATTCCACCCCTGGGGCTCGCATGCGGACCGCCCGGATGTGGCCGACCGGGTGGTCTTCGATCTCGATCCGGGCCCGGACGTGCCGTTTGCCGAGGTCAAACGTGCGGCCAACGATATTCGCAAGCTTTTGGCGCAGCTGGAGCTGGAATCGTTCTTGCGTGTGTCTGGCGGCAAGGGGCTGCACGTGGTGGTGCCCCTGAACCCCGGCTGCGATTGGGAGGTGACCAAGCGTTTCGCCAAGGGATTTGCCGATGCCCTGGCACAGGCGCAGCCGCAGCGGTTCATCGCCACTGCCACCAAGCGACTGCGCAACAAGCGCATCTTCGTGGACTACCTGCGCAACGGCCGTGGCGCCACTGCGGTTGCGTCCTATTCGTTACGCGGCCGCCCGGGGGCGCCAGTCGCCTTGCCGCTGGCGTGGTCGGACCTGTCCAAGCTGCAGCGCGCCGATGCATTCACTTTGCGCGATGTCCCGGAGAAGCTGCGCCGTCGGCGCAAGGATCCCTGGGCAGACATGGACGGCATCCGGCAAAACCTGGCGCGCTGGGCAGAGCAGGACGAGGAGTGACGTGCTACGGCGCAGAGAATGCCGGCATCGCCGCGCGGGTGCGACCGGTAATGAAATCGCCGTGCGACGCAGGCGCTTCGCAAGGTCCTCACGCCTTCCAATACTGCTTGCGAGGCGGTCTTCGCCGGCTCGGCGCCGCCTGTCCGCATCTGACGAAGAGCCCGCATCGCTGCGGGCTTCTGTGCCATCACCGCCGCAATCCTACGCCGCAGTGTCGTCCAGCAGCGGCATCAGCTGTGATTCCAGCAGGGCACGACGCCATTGGCCCAGCGCCGCAGGCCAGCTGCGTTGTTCCATCAGGGTTTCCAGGTGGCGGCGCGAGGCCAGCAGGCCGTCCGGCAGGCCGAGTTCGCGGCTACGCTGCGCCACCGCGTCCTGCAGCCGTTTGAGTACGGCCTTGTTGCCGTCGGTGGCGGCCTGCGCCAGCGGCGCGTGCTCTTCGTCCGGCAGCGGGGTGTTGAGCGCATCCCACACCGCGTTGGCAAGCTTGCGCGGCGCCTTGGGGAATTTATCGAACTGGCGCAGCAAGGCTTCCAGATCGGCGGGCGGAAACCGCGCCAGCTGGCTGGCCAGCTCGTTGTCCAGGATCCAGCTGCGCGGTCGATCGCTCTGCCGCGCCTGCAGGTCGCGCCAACGCAGCAGGCGCAGCAGGCGTCGTTGCGCCGCCGGTTCCAGGAACTGTGCGGCACGCAGGCTCACATGCGGCCAGCGCTCGCCATCGTCGTGCTCCACCGTGGCGAGCAGGCGCTCGGCATCTTCGGCCAGCCACTCCAGACGGCCCTGCTCGGCGAGGCGGCGGGTGAGCGCGTCGTGGATCGCAAATAGATAGCGAACGTCGTCGGCGGCATATTCCAGTTGCGCCGGCGACAGCGGGCGACGCATCCAGTCCGAGCGTGTCTCGCCCTTGGTCAGCAAGGTGCCGGTGACTTCCTGCACCAGTTTCTGGTAGCCCATGCCGCCGCCGACACCGGCCAGGGCCGCGGCGATCTGGGTGTCGAACAACGGCCGCGGCAAGGCGCCACACGCGCATTTGAATGTGACCAGGTCTTCGCTGGCGCTATGCATCACCTTGACGATGTCGGTGGCGGTCAACCACTCCTTGAGCGCCGCATTCATGCCGGGGATCAGCGGGTCGATCAGCAGGATCTCATCGCCGATGGCCATCTGCACCAGGGCCAGCTGCGGCCAGTAGGTGCGTTCGCGAATGAATTCTGTATCCAGGCCGATGCGCGACGGTCGCGCTGCCTGCAGGCGGTCAGTCAGCTCGGAGGGGTGGATGATCCAATGGGGCACGTGATTTCCGTCGGCGGCAAGGGTTTGCGCAGAGCGCGCAGAATAGCCTAACGTCGCGATCGCCTGTCGTGCGGCAGAGCACTGGAAGGAGCAGGTGGTGGGTGAGTGCGGTGACCGGATGGCAGCGTGGGCAATGGTCGCGCTGAGGGCGACTGGCAAAATTCCTGCGCAGCCAGCAGGCGGGCGCGGCCGCTGTGCGGAATCGGCATCTGGCACGCCTACGCTCCGGTTCCTGCGCGCCCGCCTTGCCCGCCCGAGCGCTGCGCGCTGCGTTTTGTTGGCCGCTCTTAGCCTGTGCGCCTGTTCGCGCACGCCCACGCCCGCGCCTGCGGTCGCGCCGCAACCGGCACCTGCCGCCGTGCCGAGCAAGCCGAACGTTTCCATCGGTGGCGAAGAATCCGCCGAAACCGTGGCGAAATGGCAACCGCCGGTGGTGGAGTTGGGCGACGAGCCCCTGGCGCAGGTGCGCAAGCGTGCCGACCAGGCATTGCGGGAAGACCGCCTCTATCGCGACGCCGGCGATGCGATCCCGTTGTATCTGGCGATCCAGCAGCGCGCCGGTGGCAAGGATGCAGCCAGCCGGCGTGGCCTGGAGCAGGCGCGTGACCGGTTGCTCGAACGCGGCGCGGCGCTGATCGCACAAACCGAGCGCCAGGACGACGCGTTGGAGCAGGCGCGTGAGGTGGCCTTCGTCGCGCTTGCCCTTGCGCCACAGGACCCGAAGGTGCGCGCACTGCAGCGCGAGGTGGAAACCGCGCAGCGCGTGCTGGCGTTCAACCGCGCCGGTGAAGAAGACCTGCGCGGCGGGCGGCTGGGCGAAGACGGCAATGGCGCGCTGGTGAATTTTCGCGATGCCGCGCAATTGGATCCCGACAACCCGCGCACCCGGCAGGGCCTGGCCGCCGTGGAAAGCGGCCTGCTGGAGCGCGCCGAACAGGCGGCGCAGGCGAGCGACTTCATCGGTGCACGTTACTGGCTGCAGATGGCGGGGCAGGTACGCGATCGCGCGCCCACCATCGCCGATGCGCGCGCGCGGGTGGAACGCGTGCGCCGGGCGCAGATCGCGGCGTTGCACGACGCCGGTCTGCACGATCTGACCTCGCCGCGCGGGCTCAAGGCGGCCGGCGAGAAGCTTGCCGAAGTGTTGCGCATCGCCGACCCCGGAGACCCAGTGGCCGGCGATCTGCGCCGCCGGCTGGAACTGGCCACGCATTACGGCAGCTTCCGTCCCGGGCAGGTGTTCACCGACGGGCTCAAGGTCGGCGGGCGCGGGCCGCAGATGATCGTGGTGCCGCATGGCGCATTCCAGATGGGAGCCGGCGATGCGGAGCCGGGCGCTTCCGACAACGAGCGCCCCGCCCATTACGTGCGCTTCGCACGCGGCTTTGCGTTGTCGATCACCGAGGTCACGGTTGCCGAGTTCCGCCAGTTCGTCGATGCCACCGGCGCACGCCCGCGTGCCACCCGGCGTGGGCATTCGGTGGTTTACGACGAGCGCAGCGGCAACTTCATCCGCCGCAGCGGCGTGGATTGGCAGTCCGACTACAACGGCGCCCAGGCCGCGCCCAACAGCCCGGTGATGCACGTCAGCATTCGCGACGCCGAAGCGTATGCGAGCTGGCTGTCGGAACAGACCGGCCGCCATTACCACGTGCCCAGCGAGGCCGAGTTCGAGTATGCGGTCCGTGCCGGCACCACCGGACGTTACCCGTGGGGCAACGCGGGCTCGCCGCCGGCCGACGCCGGTAATTTCACCGGCGGCAACGACGTTTCGCGCAGCGGCCGGCACTGGAACAACGGCTTCGTCGGCTACGGCGATGGCTTCTGGGGTCCGGCGCCGGTCGGCAGTTTTCGCGCCAACGCCTGGGGTCTGCACGATATGGGCGGCAACCTGAGCGAATGGGTGGCCGACTGCTGGCACGCCAGCTACCGGCGTGCACCGGCCGATGGCGCTGCCTGGTACAACCCGGGCTGCCGGCAACGCATGATCCGTGGCGGCAGCTGGGCCAATTCGCCGCAACAGGCGCGCGCGGCCTGGCGGCAGTCGCAGGATTCGGACACCACCAGTGCCCGTATCGGCTTTCGCGTGGCACGCGGAATCTAGCGACGACCTACGGCGGATGGGCGCGTCGATCGTGCGGTTCGTGACTGCAGGCTTCGGCTTGCCGTCGCTGTCGCCGCGAGCGCTTTCGGCTCGGCCCTAAAATCTGGGGACGCCTTGGCGGGGGCGTGTTCGCTCCGACAGAGTCGGCTCGGGGCGCGGCTAGGCGAGAAAGGCATCTGTCGTGCACGACGAGAAACTCGGCCAAAAGAGCGCTGCAGTCGCGCGAGCGCCTCTGGGGATCGAGGACCCGCGGACGGCGGGCGCTTCCATCCAGCAACGTTCCGAGGACGACGAACGCAAGCGAAATTTCCGAGGCGGCAATCCCCGGCCGTTAGCGGTGCAGTGGGCGCTTGCAGGCGATGCGCCGCGCGGACCAAGCGTTGTGCGCAAGGTGGGGTTCAGTTGGCTTAACAGCGATGAACACCGCGTGCATGCGCAGTGAAACCGGCCGTGTCTGCTGTGGTCAAATCGCAACCGCTATCAAGGGACTGCCGTCATGGGCATGGGGATCAAAATGTTTCGTTGGGTGATTGCGATCTTGCTGATCGGCGGCAGCGGCTATGCCGTGGCGCGGCATCTGCAGGACAGTAATACGGCTGGGCATTACGGCTCGGTCGAAGTTCTCCGCCCGGAAGGGACGCCCAAGGCGATGGTGATCCTGCTGCCCGACAGCGCTCATCCGCAAGACAGCCAGAAGCTGGCCGACCTGCTGAGCGACGATGGCGCGCTGGTGGCAGTGGTCGACACCGCAAACTATCGTGAACACGTGCGCTCGCACCAAGCCGCCTGCAGCTCGCTGGCCGACGATGCCGAGCGACTGGGCAAGAAATTGTTGCGCGCCGAACACGTCGATGCGTTCCTGCCGCCGGTGCTGGTGGGGCAGGGCGATGGCGCGGTGCTGGCGCGTCAGGCGGTGGCCTCGGCCGCGCCCGACGTGCTGGGCGGCGCGGTGGTTGCCGACGCCGGCACCAAGGATCCAGGCCTGGCGTGCTCGCGCGATCTGCCCAATGCCAGTCAGGGCTTCCTGGACGATCTGGCCGATGCATCCAGCCCGATGCAGATCGCAGCGGCCACACGCGGGCACTTCCTGGCTGCGCAGTCGCAGGGCCTGGGCGACCTGCCGCTAGTGGAACTCCACGCACCTGGCAGCGACCGTCTGGTGGTGATGTTGTCCGGCGATGGCGGCTGGCGCGAGCTGGATAAAGGCATTGCCGCGCAGTTGCAGCAGCAGGGCGTGTCGGTGGTGGGCTGGAATAGCCTGCGCTACTTCTGGGGCAGCCGCACGCCGCAGCAGGTCGGGGCGGATCTGGATCGGGTGATCGCCAGCTATCGCCAGCGCTGGCATATCCAGCACGTCGCCCTTGTTGGGTACTCGTTCGGTGCCGATGTGTTGCCGTTCGCCTATCCGGAACTGTCGCCCCAGCAACGCGCTTCGGTGCAGTTCGTCAGCCTGCTCGGCCTGGGCCACGAGGCCGACTTCAAGGTGCGCGTCGGTGGCTGGCTGGGCTGGCATAACGACGCCGAGCGCGATGTGGAGCCGGCCATCCAGGCGCTGGACGCGCACCGCCTGCAATGCATCTACGGCAACGAAGAAAAGGACACGCTGTGCCCGGAGCTGCGCGCACGTGGCGTGCAGGTGCTGGCGCGTCCGGGTGGGCATCACTTCGACCATGATCCGGTGGTGCTGGCCAATCTGCTGATGGAGGGCTGGCAGCATGCAGCGCAGACGCCGATGGCGGAAACAGCAAGCCGCTCCTGAAGCCGCTTGCAACCGACGAAGCGTTGCATAACGTTTTCTGGAGCGGTTGATCGACAAGCGGTGATCGGCACTGAGCACCTTCTTGCGTAGGTGCTCAACGTTGAAGTCCTGCTGGCGGCCCTGCTCCAGCGAAATCGCGGACTCGCCCGGCCCTGTGGCGTGTTTCGAAGGCGCTCTCTGGCACCGCGCCTATCCTTGTGGCACTCCGTGCAATGGGCATCTTCGAAGAGTTCATGTCAGCGCTTAGCGCCGGCCTTGCTGCGGGAGCGACGGCGCTGCGCATGGCTTGCGGTCAGCTTTCGCCAGACTCCACACGCACCTGGATGCTGCCATCGGCCAGCTGCGCGCGCAGGCGTTCGCCCGTGACCACCTCGGCGGCGCTGCGCACCACGCTGCTGTCGGCAGGGCGGGTCACGATGGCGTAGCCGCGCGCGACTGTGGCCAGCGGGCTGACCGCTTCCAGCGAGCGTGCAATGCTGCGCAGTTGCAGCTGATCATGCTGCAGGCGGCGTTGCATCGCCGCCTGCGGGTGCAGTGCCCGCAGGCGTTGCTGCAAGCCGGCCAGCTGGCGTTGCGGGTTGTGTGCTTGCAGCTGCGCTTGCCCACGCTGTAAACGCGCCTGCAAGCGTTCGAGCACCTGCGTCATGCGCGCACGCAGCTGGCGACCGGCGTCTTGCTGGCGGCGATGGAGCAGTTGCAGGCGCGCCTGCGGGCTCTGCGCACGCAGCCGCAGTGCCAGTCTGTCTGCGCGTTGCATGGCATTGCCCAAGGCGTGTTGCTGCAGTTGGGTCATGCGTGCCTGCGCACGCCGCACGCGCGCGACCAGCTCGCGTTGATCGGGCACCAGCAATTCGGCCGCGACCGAGGGCGTGGGCGCACGCACGTCGGCCACGAAATCGCTGAGGCTGAAGTCGGTCTCGTGGCCGACTGCAGACACCACCGGCGTCTGCGCGGCGGCGATCGCGCGCGCCAGGCGTTCGTCGTTGAAGGCCCACAGATCTTCCAGCGAGCCGCCACCGCGGGTGATCAGGATGACGTCGTAGCGCCCGGAAGCATCGGCGCGTTGCAGCAGTGAGGTGATCTGTGCGGCAGCGCTGTCGCCTTGCACCAGCGAGGGCAGTAGATCCACTTCGAGCAGCGGAAAACGCCGCGCCAGCACGCTGAGCACATCGCGCACCGCCGCGCCGCTGGGCGAGGTGATCACCGCCAGCCGCTGCACATGCGCAGGCAGTGCCTGCTTGCGTTCGGCATCGAACAGGCCTTCGGCGGCAAGACGCGCGCGCAGTTCGTCGAAGGCGCGACGCAGGGCGCCTTCGCCGGCTTCTTCCATATGGTCGAGCACCAGCTGATAGTCGCCGCGTGCTTCGTACAGGGTCACGCGCCCACGCGCGAGCACGCGCAGGCCTTCGCGCGGCTGAAATTTCAGCCAGGTGCTCTTGGGCTTGAACATCGCGCAGCGGATCTGCGCGCGCGCATCCTTGAGTGTGAAATACAGATGTCCCGACGCGGGACGGGTGACGCTGCTCAGTTCGGCTTCTACCCACACCAGCGGGAAGCTGCCTTCCAGCAGGTCGCGCGCCAGTGAATTGAGCTGGCTGGGAGTGAGGATCTGATCGTTGCGGTCGGCCATCGCTGCATTATCCCGTAGCGACGACGGTCATGGGTGATCTGCTGCGAATGCCGATGCCGCCGGTGGCTGCGCCGATCGCGTGCACGTGCAGGCCGCGGCTGCTGCATGCGCGACGCGTGCGGGTCAGAGGTCGTGTTGCGCCAGCGCCCAGCCAACGTGTTCGCGCACCAGCGCCGAGTCGTCGTGGCGACGCGCTTGCAGTGCGGCCAGGACCTCTGGCGTGCCAGGCGCATTGCCCAGGCCCACGGCAATATTGCGCAGCCAGCGCTCGTGTCCGCTGCGGCGGATCGGGCTACCCTCGGTGCGGCGCAGGAACTCGTCCTCGTTCCAGGCGAACAACTGCGGCAGCGTGGCCACGTCCAGGTCGTTGCGGGCGCGGAAATCGGCTTCGTCGGTGCGCTTGGCGAACTTGTTCCAGGGGCAGATCAGCTGGCAGTCGTCGCAGCCGAAGATGCGGTTGCCGATCGGCTTGCGCATGTCTTCGGGAATTGCGCCGTCGTGTTCGATGGTGAGGTATGCGATGCAGCGGCGCGCATCCAGCCGGTAGGGCGCGATGATGGCTTGCGTGGGGCAGATGTCGATGCAGCGCGTGCAGGTGCCGCAATGCGCGGTGGCGGGCGTGTCGATCGGCAGTGGCAGGTCGAGGTAGATCTCGCCGAGAAAGAACCACGAGCCGCCATGACGATCGATCAGGCAGGTGTGTTTGCCGATCCAGCCCAGGCCGGCATTGCGTGCCAATGCGCGCTCCAGCACCGGCGCCGAATCGACGAACACGCGGAACCCGAATGGGCCGATTTCGCCCTGGATGCGCTCGGCGAGCTTCTGCAGCCGGTTGCGCATCAGCTTGTGATAGTCGCGCCCCAGCGCATAGCGCGCCACATAGGCGCGGTTGCCGTCGTGCAAGGTGTTCCAGGCTTCGGTGTCGTCCTTGCGGCCGTAATCCATGCCAACCGACAACACGCGCAGGGTGCCGGGAACCAGTTCCTGCGGGCGCGAGCGTTTGTCGCCGTGCTGGGCCATCCAGTGCATGGTCCCGTACAGTCCTTCCTCCAGCCAGCTACGCAGATGCACCTCATCCTCGCCCAGCTCAATGCCGGTGATGCCGCACCGTTGAAAGCCGGCTTCGCGCGCAAGCACGCGAATGCGCGCAGCGGTATCGGCAGGGTCGGGGTGGGCAAGGGCGGCAGACATGGCGACAAGTATAGAATTCCCTGCATGTACGCACCGCTCGATCTTTACGACACCACCGCCGCGCGCACGCTCGATGCGCAGGCCACCACGCTGCTCGGCGGCGATGGCTACACCCTGATGCAACGCGCCGGGCAGGCGGCCTGGCAGTGGTTGCTGGAGCGCTGGCCGCAGGCGCGCCGCATCGTGGTGGTCTGCGGCACCGGCAACAATGGGGGCGACGGCTATGTGCTGGCGCGCCTGGCACACCGCGCAGGGCGTCAGGTGCGCGTGGTGCACCTGACCGAACACGGCCCCGGCTCGGATCTGGCGCAGCGCGCCTGTACCGACTACCTCGCCGTCGGTGGGGCAATCGAATTGTTTCCGTATCCGCTGGCGCAGGTCGATGTGATCGTCGATGCGCTGTTCGGCATCGGCCTGAATCGCGCACCCGATGATGCAACCGCCGCCCTGATCGACGCCATCAACGCGGCGGGCGTGCCGGTGTTTGCGCTGGATGTGCCCAGCGGCATCGATGCCGACCATGGGGTGGCCTTCGGTGCGGCGGTACGCGCAGCACTGACCTTGCAGTTCATCGTGCCGCATCTGGGGCTCTACACCGGCGATGCGCTGGAACATGCCGGCGAGCGTCAGATCGCCGCGCTGGAGGTGCCGCTTTCAGCGTTCGACGGGCTCACGCCAGCCGCACATAGTTGGAGTGGCGAGGCCCTTGCGGCGCAATTGCGCCCGCGTCGCCGCAACACGCACAAGGGCGAATCGGGGCGGGTGCTGTGCGTGGGCGGCAATCTCGGCAGCGGTGGCGCGATCATGCTGACCGCCGAAGCGGCGTTGCGCAGCGGCGCCGGGTTGGTGCAGGTCGCAACGCGCGCCGAGCATGTCACGCCGCTGCTGGCGCGCTGCCCCGAAGCGATGGCGCGTGCCGTGCAGGCCGATGACGACATCGCCACATTGACCGAGGCGGCAGATGCAGTCGCGCTCGGGCCCGGGCTAGGGCAGGACGCCTGGGCGCAGGCGTTGTGGCGTGCGGCGCTGGGCGCCGCTACGGCGGTGGTGATCGATGCCGATGGGCTGAATCTGCTGGCCTCCACCGACGTTGCAGCGTGTGGTCCGCGCATCTTGACGCCACATCCGGGCGAAGCCGGTCGTCTGCTTGGCCTTTCGACCCGACAGATTCAGCGCGATCGTCCGGCTGCTGCCGCTGCACTCGCAAAACGCTACGACGCCGTGGTGGTGCTCAAGGGCGCCGGCACCGTGGTCGCGTCGCCAGGTCACTTGCCGCGCATCATCGATGCGGGCAATCCCGGCATGGCGGTCGGCGGGATGGGCGATCTGTTGACCGGCGTCATCGCGGCATTGCTGGCGCAGGGATTCTCGCCGTTCGATGCCGCCAGCCTTGGCGCCTTGTTGCACGCCTGTGCCGGCGATGCGGCCGCGCACGCAGGCGAGCGCGGCCTGCTGCCCACCGACCTGCTTGCCGAGCTGCGCCGCCTCGCCAACGCTGGAGCCATCGCATGATCGACCTCAACGGACAGCTGCACGACGTGCAGGCCACCGAAACCCTGGGCCAGGCGCTGGCCGCCGTGCGACCGGCCAGCGCGGTGGTGCAGCTGCATGGCGACCTGGGCGCGGGCAAGTCCACGCTCGCGCGCGCGCTGTTGCGCGCACTCGGTGTCACCGGGCCGATTCGCAGCCCCACCTACACCTTGGTCGAACGCTATCCGCTGGCAACCGGCGATGAAGCCTGGCACCTGGACCTGTACCGCATTGGCCATGCGGGCGAGCTGGATTTTCTCGGGCTCGACGAGGGCAGTGCGAGCTTGTGGCTGGTCGAATGGCCGGAGCGCGGTGCTGGCGTGCTGCCGCCAGTCGATCTGGACGTTGAACTGGCCGTGGCTGGCGAAGGCCGCAGCGTTCGGTTGCTGGGCCGCAGTGCGATCGGGCATGCCTGGATGGAAAGGCTGTCCAAGCAGCCCCAGTTGCAGGCCCTTTTTGCCTCCTCACGAGAAGAATGAACGCCAGGTTATGGATTATTAAGGGAAATTGCCTTGCAATTCACACAGTTGGATGCTTGAATCCAGCGCCATGACACCGGGGATCCGCCAGCTCTGTCTTTCCACCCTGACCGCCAGCTTGAGCCTGGCGGTTTTTGCTGCATGGGGCGGCGAAATCAAGGGGGTTGGCGTCAGTACCGGGGCCACCGGGACCCGTGCAGAAATTCAACTGGCCGGCAGCGGCGGCTTCAAAACGCTCTCGCTGGCGAACCCGACGCGCCTGGTTGTCGATTTTCCCGAATCCTCGGGCATGCGCGGTCTCAAGCTGCCGTCCGCTGCCGGATTGGTGACCTCGGTACGCACCGGTCAGCCGGTGCCTGGCACATTCCGTGTGGTGTTCGAACTGGCAACGCCGGTGACGCCGCTCAAGCCGCAGATGCAGACGCTGGGTAGCGTGTCGACATTGGTGATCGAATGGCCTGGCGATCCGGCGCCGGCGGCGGCCTCCGCCGTTGCTGCGGCTGCACTGACGGCAGCCCCGGCGCCGCGTCCGCTCAATGCGCAGGCCGAAGCTGCACGCGCAACGGCCGCCCTGGCCGCATCTGCGCAACGTGCCTCCTCGGTGCCGCCGTCCCAGCCGTCGACTCCGCCGCCTGCACCGTCTGTGCCGGCATCGGCGCTGCCCACTGTCACTCAGGCCCCGGTACCGACCACTGTCGCTACCGGTGTGCCGACGCCTCGGCCTGCCACCTCCGGTGCACCAGCGCCGACCGGCGTTGCCGGCAACACGCCGAACCGCGCCGCCGGGGCCGCTGCCAACGTTACGTCCGGCGCGGTGGTGGCGGGCAGCAGCGCATCTGCAGCTGCCATCTTGAATGGCGGCAGCGCACCGATGGGCGCAACCTCCGGTAATGCCGCGGCAAATGCCCCCAATAGCGCCTCGAGCGCGGTGGCTGCTGCAGGCGACGACGACCTGCCGCCGCGCCCCGTGCTGCCAAGCGAAGCGTCGCGGGTCAAGATGGCGCCGGGCATGCGGCCGTTGATCGTGGCGATCGACCCGGGCCACGGCGGCCAGGACCCGGGCGCCATGGGTCCCACCGGCAAGCGCGAGAAGGACGTCACCCTGGCGGTCGGCCGTGAACTGGCACGCCAGGTCAACGCCACGCCAGGCATGAAGGCCTACCTGACCCGCGATACCGACGTGTTCATTCCGTTGCCGATGCGTGCGCAAAAAGCCCGCGCCGCCAAGGCCGACATCTTCATTTCCATCCACGCCGACGCCGCCGAAAACCGCAGCGCCACCGGCTCCTCGGTGTACGTACTGTCGACCAAGGGAGCCTCGTCGCAACGTGCGCGCTGGCTGGCCGACAAGGAAAACGCGGCCGATCTGGTTGGCGGCGTGCGCCTGCAGCAGACCGAAAGCACCCTGGCCAACGTGTTGCTGGACCTGGCTCAGAGCGGCCATATGAAGGCCTCCGAAGATGCCGCCGGCCATGTGCTTGGAGGATTGAAGCGCATCGGCAACAACCACAAGCCGCAACTGGAACGCGCCAACTTCGCGGTGCTGCGCACCTCCGACATGCCGGCAATGCTGGTGGAAACCGCCTTCATTTCCAATCCGGACGAAGAACGCCGCCTGATCGATCCGGCTTATCAGCGCAAGATCGCTGGCGCCGTGCTGGACGGCATCGATACCTTCTTTACCCGCCAACCGCCGCCAGGCACGTTGTTCGCAGCACGTGCGCAAGCCGAAGCCGATGCAGTCGGCACCGTGGCCGGCGGCAGCCGCTGACCCGCTCGGCTATCATCCCGCACTGATTCCTTAGATGACGGCGACTGTGCGCCGCCGGATTGCCGTGCCGAGGTCTGTCTTGCCTGTCACACCGCCGATCTACCGCGTTTCGCGCGTGCTGCAATGGAGCGTGCGCTGATGGCGATCCGCCAGCTGCCCGAGATTCTGATCAACCAGATCGCTGCCGGCGAAGTCGTCGAGCGGCCCGCATCGGTGGTCAAGGAACTGGTCGAAAACGCACTCGACGCCGGCGCCACGCGCGTGGATATCGAGCTCGAGGAGGGCGGCGTCCGGCTGATCCGCATCCGCGACAACGGGGGCGGCATCGCCCCGGACGAACTGCCGCTGGCCGTGTCGCGGCATGCCACCAGCAAGATCGCTTCGCTGGACGACCTGGAAACCGTCGCCACGCTGGGCTTTCGCGGCGAAGCCTTGCCGTCGATCGCCTCGGTCAGCCGCTTTACCCTGACCTCGCGTCGCCACGACGCCGAGCACGGCTCCGCATTGGAAATCGACGGCGGTCGCCTGGGCGAGGTGGTGCCGCGCGCGCATGCGCCGGGCACCACGGTCGAAGTGCGCGAACTGTTCTTCAACGTGCCGGCGCGGCGCAAATTTTTGCGTGCCGAACGCACCGAACTCGGCCATATCGAAGAGTGGTTGCGTTCGTTGGCACTGGCGCGGCCGGATGTGGAATTGCGCGTCTCGCACAACGGCAAGCCGTCGCGGCGGTACAAGCCGGGCGATCTGTATTCGGACGCGCGGCTGGGCGAAACCCTCGGCGACGATTTTGCGCGCCAGGCCTTGCGCGTGGACCACAGCGGCGCCGGTCTGCGCCTGCACGGCTGGGTTGCGCAACCGCATTACTCGCGTGCCAGCACCGACCAGCAGTACCTCTACGTCAACGGCCGTTCGGTCAGGGACCGCAGCGTGGCGCATGCGGTGAAGATGGCCTACGGCGATGTGCTGTTTCATGGCCGTCAGCCGGCGTATGTGCTGTTTCTGGAGCTGGACCCGGCACGCGTGGACGTCAATGTGCACCCTGCCAAACACGAGGTGCGCTTCCGCGAAGCGCGGCTGATCCACGATTTCGTCTATCGCACCCTGCAGGATGCCTTGGCGCATACCCGTGCCGGCGTCACGCCAAACAGTATCGGCAGCGATGGTGCCGGCGACCCAGGGGCGACCGCTGGCGGGCTGGGCAACATTGCTGGCAGCGGTGTTCCGAACCACGGCAACGCACCTGGCAGCAGCGGTAGCGGCTACAACTACCCGAGCTGGACGCCTTCGCAAACGCCGCTGGGACTGCGTGTGGACGAGGCGCGCGCCGCCTACAGCGCGCTGTACGCGCCGCCGCCCAGCAGTGCGCAGCAATCGGCAGGCATGCCGAGCATGGCCGGCACCGGGTTGCCGGCAACTGCGCAAGACAGCGGTGTTCCGCCGCTCGGTTATGCCGTCGCGCAGTTGCACGGCATCTACATCCTGGCCGAAAACGCCGAAGGCTTGATCGTGGTCGACATGCACGCGGCGCATGAGCGCATCGGCTATGAGCGGCTCAAAAATGCGCACGACAGCATCGGCCTGCACGCGCAGCCCTTGCTGGTGCCGATGACGCTGGCAGTGGGCGAGCGCGAAGCCGACACCGCCGAGCGCGAAGCGGAGACCTTGGCCACGCTCGGCTTCGAGATCACCCGGGCCGGCCCGCAGTCGCTGCACGTGCGCAGCATTCCCGCGCTGCTGGCCAATGCCGAGCCGGAGGCGCTGCTGCGCGATGTGCTGGGCGATCTGCGCGAGCATGGTCAAAGCCGCCGCATCGCCAGCGCACGCGACGAACTGCTCTCCACCATGGCGTGCCACGGTGCAGTGCGCGCCAACCGCCGCCTCACCGTGCCTGAAATGAACGCGTTGCTGCGCGATATGGAAGCCACCGAACGCTCGGGCCAGTGCAACCATGGCCGACCGACCTGGGCGCGGTTTACGCTGAGCGATATCGATCGTTGGTTTCTGAGGGGGCGTTGATGGCAGTGCACGGGGGGAAGGGCTGGCTGCTCGGCATGCTGGTCGCAGCGGCGTTATTCGGTTGCGGGCGCGATGCGCCACCGCCGGCTGCGCCGGTCGCACTCGACAAGACATTTCTGGCCGACACCGCCGCCTGGCGCGAAGCGCGGCTGAAGGAACTGCGCGCGCCCGATGGCTGGACCAGCCTGGTTGGCCTGCATTGGCTGTCGCTGAAGGCGCATTACATCGGCAGCAGCGCCGGCAGCGGTATCAGACTCGCGGTAGGCCCACCGAAGATGGGCATGGTGTCCACCGAGAACAACGCGGTCTGGTTCGTGCCCGAGCGTGGTGCCGCGCTGACCCTCGATGGCAAGCCGCTGACCAGCCGGATCCGCTTCCAGTCCGATCGCGATCCGCAGCCCACCCTGATCCATTTCGACGAGGGCAAGGGCGTGTTGAGCCTAATCCATCGCGGCGACCGGTATGCGCTACGGGTCAAGCATGCCGACGCGAGCTCGCGCACGCACTTCGCGGGTCTGGACTATTGGCCCGTGGATCCATCCTGGCGCATCAACGCGCGCTATGTGCCCAACTCCGTCGGCAAGACCATCCCGATCGTCGACATCGTCGGGATCAGCAGCGAGCAGCCGAACGCGGGCGCGATCGAGTTCGAGCGCGACGGCAAGACCTACCGATTGGAAACCATCGGCGAGCCAGGGCGGCCGATGTTCGTGGTATTCGCCGACCGCACCAGCGGTCACGGCAGCTATCCGGCTGGACGTTTTCTGGATCTGGACGTGCCCGATGCCTCGGGGCATGTCATCGTCGATTTCAACCGCGCCTACAACCCGCCATGCGCGTTCACCCCATTCGCCACCTGCCCACTGCCGCCGCCGGAAAACCGTATCGATCTGGCGGTGTCGGCAGGCGAGAAGGCCTACAAGGTGCCGCACTGACATGCGCGCCATTCGCATGTGCGGAGAAGCCTGGTGACCGGGCGACGGACCACGTTGACGCGCCAGCGGATTGCCACCTGGTGCAGCGGCGCGCTGCTTGGCCTGGCCTTGTGGAGCGGCGCGCTCGTACCGGTGTGGGCGCGTGGTGCCGGCCACGCGCCGGCAGGCCCGCCGGTGCCGCTGCTGTGGAAGGTCGATGGCAAGGGCGGCACGCTGTATCTGCTGGGCTCGTTTCATGTGCTCAAGCCCAGCGACTACCCGCTATCGCCGGATGTGATGCAGGCCTTCGCCAAGGCCGACCGTCTGCTGTTCGAATTGCCGCCTGACGATGCGCAATCGCCCGAGCTGGCCAGTCGCATGCTGCAGGCGGCGCGGCGCACCGACGGGCGTACGCTGCAGGACACGCTGGATGCGAAGACCTGGCAGGCGCTGAGCGCCTACGCGCGCAAGTACGGCATGTCGCTGGCGAGCCTGCAGCCGCTCGAGCCCTGGTTCGTGGCGCTGACTATCAGCCTGGCGGAGATGACCCGGCAAGGCATGGACCCGAACGCGGGGCTGGACCATTACCTGATGGAACAAGCGCAGGCGCGCGGCAAACCGGCCGACGGCCTGGAGCGCGCCGCCGAGCAAATCGCCTTGCTCGACGGCATGTCGCCGACCGAGCAGCATCAGTTGCTGGAAGAGTCGCTGGACGAGGCCGATGCCACCGACCAGCTACGCCAGCTGCATGCAGCCTGGCGCAATGGCGATGTGCATACGCTGTCCACGCAGATGGCCGAAGACATGCGCCGCCAGTATCCGGCGCTGTATCAGGACATCAATGTCGAGCGCAATGCGCGCTGGGTGCCGCGGCTGGAGCAGCGGCTCGGCAAGGGCGGCGGAACCACGCTGGTGGTGGTCGGTGCGCTGCATTTGCTGGGCAATGACGGGGTAGTGGAGCGTCTGCGTGCGCGCGGCTACCACGTGGAGCGGATCTGCTCTGCCTGCACAACGCAGGCCGGCCACTGATTGGCTGCGCCTGGGAGCCTGAGGCTCCTGGCGCAGCGTTCGGTATCTCAAGCGGTCGACATCACACCGCGACCAGCCGTCAGCTGGCATGGCCGGCGCAGCGGAGCCGGGGTGTCCGAGCAGCGCCTGAGGATTCCGGCACCGGCCGCACCTGCCTGGCGGCTGCGCAATGGCGTGTTGTCTATTAGCCGCGGTTGCGGGCCTTGCCGGTCGTGCCGTGATTGCCGCCAGCCGAGCCATGCGTGCCGGTTCCCATCGGGCCGCTGCCCAGGCCGCTCGCCCCAGGCGGGCTCGGCGGTGTGCCCGGGCCACCCGGGCGGCCGAAGCCGGCGCCGAAGTTGCGCTGGAACTCCTGCCACAACTCCAGGTTGCGCTCGGTCAACTGGTTCATCATCGCCCACGGGGTCTGCCCGAGCAGGTTGCCCATCTGCTGACGGAACTGCTGCTGCTGATCCAGGAACACCTGCATGCTGCGCTCCAGGTAATTGCCCATGAAGCCCTGCAGCGAGTCGCCATAAAACCGGATGATCTGGCTCAGCAACTGGGTGGAGAGCATCGGCTCGCCGTCCTGCTCGCGGTCGGCGATGATTTGCAGCAGCACTGCGCGGCTGAGGTCCTCGCCGCTCTTGGCATCGCGTACTTCGAATTCTTCGCCATCGATGATCAATTGGCGCACATCTTCGATGGTGATGTAGCTGGAGATTTCCGTGTCGTAGAGACGGCGATTGGGATACTTCTTGATGATGCGAAGTCCGGCCATGGAACGTTCACCCACACTGATAGTGCGCGCAGGATGGCGCACCGCAGCAGCGCTTGCAACAGCCAAAAGGCCTTATTTGCCTAAGCGGACACATTAAAAATGTTGCGCAGCATGGTTTTTGAGCAAAATCCATGCTGCACCGCAAAGTTGCAGCAAACGTTACCAGCCCATGTGGTGGCCGCCGTTGATGTCCAGATTCGAGCCAGTGATCCAGGCAGCCTCTTCCGCAACCAGAAACGCCACCGCGTAGGCGATCTCTTCCGGACGGCCCAGGCGTCCGGTGGGGATATCGGCCACGATCTTGGCGCGCACTTCTTCCGGAACGGCCATCACCATGTCGGTGGCCACATAACCGGGCGAGACCGTGTTGACGGTGACCCCGAATGCCGCGTTCTCGCGCGCCAGCGAGATGGTGAAGCCGTGCATGCCAGCCTTGGCGGCAGCGTAGTTGGCCTGGCCATACTGGCCCTTGAGCCCATTGATCGAGCTGATCTGGATCACCCGGCCCCAGCCGCGTTTACGCATGCCCTCGATCACCGGGCGGGTCACGTTGAAGACCGAATTGAGGTTGGTGTTGATGACCTCGTGCCACTGCTCGGCACTCATGCGGTGGAAGGTGGTGTCGCGGGTGATGCCGGCGTTGTTGACCAACACCTCGACCGGCCCCAGCGAGGATTCGACGTCTTCCACCAGCGCGCGCGCATGCTCGGACGAGGCGACATCGCCGCGAAACAGGGCGACCTCGTACCCCTGCGCCTGCATGCGCTGCTGCCAGTCGCGTGCCTTTTCTTCGTTGCGGAAGTTGCTGGCGACCCGGTGGCCCTGGTCGGCCAGGCGCTTGCAGATGGCAGTACCGATACCGCCGGTGCCGCCGGTGACCAATGTGACGCGAGATGTCATGACGACTCCAATCAACAAGTGAGGCTGAGGGCGATTCGGGTGCGGGACTGCTGCGCCCGGACGCCGGTGCTGGGCCGCAATTCTAGTCACGCTGGAGGCCGGATGCGCGCGCATCGAGGTCCAGCTGGCGTTGGCGTGGAAGCAGCCGTGGCGAAAAATGCTGCACGGCGTGCTGCAGCAGGGTTTCCACGGCTGCATGCCGCGGCAGTGCGTCGGCCTGTTGGCCCAAGGCGACCCAGGCGGCGTGCAGGGCCGGCAGTGGATCGGCGTCGTCCAGTGCGGGTGCATCGTGTGACTTGGACA
The DNA here is from genome assembly GCF_013112235.1 of Xanthomonas euvesicatoria. Lineage (NCBI taxonomy): Bacteria > Pseudomonadati > Pseudomonadota > Gammaproteobacteria > Lysobacterales > Lysobacteraceae > Xanthomonas > Xanthomonas euvesicatoria. Next base: position 3,839,667 of record NZ_JABFFS010000001.1, on the reverse strand, counting down.
GCTTGCGGCCGTCGCGATCCAGCATCAGCGGCAGGTGCAGGTAGCGCGGCTGCGGCAGGCCCAGTGCGCGCTGCAGCACCATCTGGCGCGGGGTGGAGTCGAGCAGGTCGGCGCCGCGCACCACATCGGTGATGCCCTGCGCCGCATCGTCCACCACCACTGCCAGTTGGTACGCCCAATACCCGTCGGCGCGGCGCAGCACCACATCGCCCACCTCGGCGTAGACATCCTGCAGCACCGGTCCTTGCAAGGCGTCCTCGAAGCCGACCGGCGATTGCGGCGGCACCCGCAGGCGCACCGCACGGCGCTCGCCCAATGGCGCGAGGCAGGCGTGGTGGATGCCGCCCATGCCGGCCAGATCGGCCCGGCTGCAGCTGCATTCGAATGCCTGGCCGGTTTCCAGCAGCTGAGTGATAGCGTCGGTGTAGGCCGCATCGCGCTCGGACTGCCGCATCACCGGCAGGTCCGAGTGCAGCCCGAATGCGGCCAGCGTGCGCAGCTGACGTTCGCTGGCGCCGGGTTCGGCACGCGGCGGGTCGATGTCTTCGATGCGTACGCACCACTGCCCACCGTCATGCCGGGCCAGCAGCCAGCTGCCGAATGCAGCCAGCAGGGAGCCGAAGTGCAGGGGGCCGGTGGGCGAGGGCGCGAAGCGGCCGAGATAAGGGGGCGATGGCATGGGCAGCTGAATCGTCGGTCAGGTGCTTGCTTGATTTCAAGCCGCAACACCCGCAGATCCGCACCAGTTCACCCCGCATCCGTGGAGCCATCGCGCCATGTTCAACCGCATTTTCCTGTTCCTGCTGACCAATCTTGCGGTGCTGATGCTCGCCGGCATCGTCATGTCGTTGCTGGGCGTCAATCCCGCGCAGATGAGTGGCCTGTTGGTGATGGCCGCCATCTTCGGTTTCGGCGGCTCGTTCATTTCCTTGCTGCTGTCCAAGTTCATGGCCAAGCGCAGCACCGGTGCGCAGGTCATCACCGAGCCGCGCACGCCGACCGAGCGCTGGTTGCTGGAGACCGTGCGCCGCCAGGCCCAGGCTGCCGGCATCGGCATGCCGGAAGTAGCGGTCTACGACGGCCCGGAAATCAACGCGTTCGCCACCGGCGCCAACCGCAACAACGCCCTGGTGGCGGTGTCCACCGGCCTGCTGCAGAACATGGACCAGGATGAAGCCGAGGCGGTGCTTGGCCACGAGATCGCCCACGTGGCCAACGGCGATATGGTCACCATGGCGCTGCTGCAGGGCGTCCTCAATACCTTCGTGATCGTGCTCGCCCGCGTGGTCGGCGGCATTATCGACAGCGCCTTGTCGGGCAACCGCGAGGGCGGTCGTGGCTTTGCGTACTACATCATCGTGTTCGCGCTGGAGATGGTGTTCGGCCTGTTCGCGACCATGATTGCGATGTGGTTCTCGCGGCGCCGCGAATTCCGCGCCGATGCCGGTGGCGCGCAGTTGGCCGGCCGCAGCAAGATGATCGCTGCACTGGAGCGGCTGTCGCTCAACCATGGCCAGAACACCTTGCCCTCGCAAGTGCAGGCGTTCGGCATCTCCGGTGGGGTGGGCGAGGGCTTGCGCCGGCTGTTCCTGAGCCATCCGCCGCTCACCGAGCGCATCGCTGCACTGCGCGCCGCCAGCGGTAGTGCAATGTAAGGGGGCGGATCTCCGGCTGCCTGGCAGACAACAAAAAACCCGCGCAGTGCGGGTTTTTTGTTGCTTAGCGAGGTTGCGAACGAGCGGGCGCGCCGGCTTTCAGCCGAACTCGTAATTCATCAATGGCCCGGTCGGTGCCACGAAATCGCCCTGGACGTAGTCCACTCCGGCACTGAAGAAGCTGCTCATCGACTGCGCATCGGCGACGAACTCGGCCATTGTCAGAATGCCGGCCGGCTGCGCCCGCGAGGTGATTTCGCGAATCTTTTCCTGGCTCTCCCGCGCCGAGGCGATGTCGCCGGTGATGCCGCGATCCAGTTTGAGGAAGGCCGGGTGGAAATGCGCCAGCAACTGGAACGAATCCAGACCCGAGCCGAACTGCTCCAGCCCGACCTTGCAATCCATCGCCGACACCGCCGCCAGGAACTGCTGCGCGTTGCGCAGGTGCGTAAACACCTTCGACTCCGGCGTCTGCAGCCACAGCCGTTCGCCGGGGACACCGTAAACCGCCAATTGCTCGCGGATGGTGTCGATCATCTGCGGGTCCGAGAACGAGTTTGGCCCGATGCGTACCAGCAGATGGGTCTTGTGCCCGGCACGTTGGCGTTCGCCCAGTTGCCGGATGGCCCGCGCCACCACCCAGCGGTCGATTTCGGTGACCAGGTCGTGCTCTTCGGCGATGGCCATGAACGCGTTCGGCGACATCATTTCGCCATTGCGTTCCAGGCGCAGGAAGGCCTGGTACAGCTCCAGCGGCTCGCCTTGCAGGTTGAGCACCGGCTGGTAATGCAGCAGGAAACCGTCGCCGACCAGCGCTTCGCGCAGCTGCTCGACCCAACGTTCGATGCGTTCTTCTTCGGCCCGATCCGCCGCAGCCGGGTCGTAGATGCTGACCGCGTTGCCACCGAGCTCGGCAGTGGTGCGCACCGCCTCGGTGCCGCGATTGAGTACCTGGCCGATGCTGGCGATCTTTTCGCCGATCTGCACGCCGCCGATGCTGACCGTCACCGTGGCCGAGCGCGTCCCCACGCTGACCACGTGCTGCGCGAACGCATTGCGCACGGTTTCGGCCAGCGCATGCGTGCGCGCGTAATTTCCGTTCAACAGCAGGGCGAAACTGTGTTCGCCGAAGCGCGCGGCCAACACGCTGTCGTCCAGCACGCTCGCCACATGCGCGGCAAGCGCAGCAATCAGCGCATCTGCCGAATCCAGCCCGAACTCCGGAAGGATGCGTGCGTAGTGATCCGGCTCGATCAGCAGGAAGCCGGATTGGCCCTCGCTGCGGCCGGCCTGTGCCACGGCCTGTTCCAGCGCCACCATGAAGGTGGGGCGATTGAGCAGGCCGGTGACCTGGTCGCGCTGGCGCAAGTCTTCGACCTCGCGCGCCAGTTCCGGGTCGAACTCCTCGCGGCGCCGGAACACCACCTGGATGCACGGCTCGCCTTCATAGGTGGCGGTGGCGAACTCCATCGTGGCCGGAAAGGTGTCGCCTTCCACGCGGCGTGCATCGAGCTTGTACTGTGCCGGCGGCGGTTCGCCCTTGGACATCGCCTTGAGCAGCTGTTTGAAATCGTCGACGTATTGCGCGGCGATCATGTCCAGCAGCGAGATGCCTTCGACATCGTCGAACGACTCGAAGCCGAACATTTCCAGATAGGCATCGTTGGCACGGATATGCATGCCTTCATGCACGTAGGCGATCGGGTCGCGCGAGGATGCGATGAGTGCGTCGCAGCGGCGCTCGGTCTCGCGCATCTGCGCTTCGATGCGGCGCAGTCCGCGGCGGGCCTGCAGGTCGTCCCATTCCGAGCGCACCAGTGCAAGCAAATGCGCGGGGCGGTGGCGCAATGCAATGGCGCGCACCCCGTGCGAAGCGGCCTCGACCAGGGCGTTCTCTTCGATCCGCTCGGCCAGCAAGATGATCGGGATGTCCTTGCCGCTGCCCGCAATCTGGGTCTGCAAGGCGCTCATGGGGATCTGCTGCGCCTGACCCAAGATGGCCAGATCGATCTGGCCCGACAGCATGCTGGCCAGTTCCTCCTGGCTTTGCGGTCGCGATGGACGCACCGCAATGCCGCCATTGCGCAGCGCGGTGACGATGGTCTCCGCACTCTCCACGCTGTCGTCGACGATCATCAGGCGGAGGGTGAGATCTTTGCCTTTTTGCATGCGCGGCTCCCTAGAGACGGGCTTTAATACACGAAGGGGTTTGACACGTCCATGTGTGTGGAGCATGCCGCATCAAGTGTGAGACGTAGAACAATATTTGCGCGTGGAAGATGCCTTCTGGCGCGCATCGACCGTTTTCACTGCGTGCTGTCCATGCCGCGACGGCGCGTTCAAGGCGCCTGACCTGATCGGTGGGCGAGCCCCCCGCCATCGCCGTTACGCCACGCTCCCCGCCGCATGGCCGGACGCCCACGCCCACTGAAAGTTGTAACCGCCAAGCCAGCCGGTGACATCCAGTACCTCGCCGACAAAGTACAGGCCTGCCACCAGGCGCGACTCCATGGTCGCACTGGAGACCTGTTGGGTATCGACCCCGCCCAGGGTGACTTCAGCTGTCCGATAGCCTTCGGTGCCGCTGGCGATCAGCGGAAAGCTGCCGAGCAGCTCGGCGGCGGCTGTCAGCTGCGGCGGATCCAGCTGACGCACCGGCTTGTCTGGCAGCCAGAGCTCGCACAAGCGTTGCGCAAACCGTTTCGGCAGCACGTCGGCCAGCACGTTGCGCAGCTCGGTGGCGCCGCGTTGCTGCTTTTGTTCGCGCAGCCACGTCGCTGCATCGCGACCGGGCAGCAGATCCAGCCGCAAATCGTCGCCCGGCTGCCAATACGAGGAGATCTGCAGGATCGCCGGGCCGCTGACCCCACGATGGGTGAGCAGCATGGAATTGCGAAAGCTGACTCCGTTGCACTGCGCCTGGACCGGCAACGCCAGCCCGGACAACGCTTGCAGACGCTCCTGATGCTTGCCGCTCAATGTGAGTGGCACCAGCCCGGCGCGGGTGGGCAGCAGCGCATGGCCGAACTGCTTGGCCAGGGTATAGCCGAAGCCGCTGGCCCCCATGCTGGGAATCGACAGCCCGCCGGTCGCCACGATCAACGAGTGCGTCTGCACGCATCCCTGGCTGGTCTGGACCTGGAAGCCGTCGCTGCCGCGCTGGACCGACAGCACGTCGCACTGGGTGCGGATCTGCACGCCGGCCGCATCGCATTCGTCCAGCAGCATGCGCACGATCTGCTTGGAGGAGATGTCGCAGAACAACTGGCCCAGCTCTTTCTCGTGATAGGCGATGGCATGCCGTTCGACCATCTCCACAAAATCCGCCGGGCTGTAGCGCGCCAGGGCGGATTTGCAGAAATGCCGATTGGCCGAAATGAAGTTGCCAGGCGTGGTGCCGGTGTTGGTGAAATTGCAGCGCCCGCCACCGGACATCAGGATCTTCTTGCCGACCTTGTTGGCATGGTCGATCACCACCACCTTGCGGCCACGCTGGCCGGCAGTGAAGGCGCTCATCAGCCCGGCAGCGCCGGCGCCGATGACCAGCACGTCGCAACGCATGCTCATTCGGCCGGGGCTTGCCGCACCATCGGGGTCAGGGTGACGCTGCCGTGGTCGGCCAGCATCTGCACTTCGCCGTCCTGGATGATCACGTCAAAACGCATGCCGCGCTGGATCAGTGCGCCGAGTGCTTCGGTGGCCTGCGAGTCGAGCTCGATCACGCGCAGATTGCGGTACCGGCCCATGGCGTTGGCGTGCTTCTTCCACCAGGTTTCGGTGGCCTGGCCGCCGTAGCCGATGACCACCGCCTGGCGCGAGCGGTTGCAGGCCTTGCGCACGCGGCTTTCGTCCGGCTGGCCGAGGTCTATCCACAGATCCGGGTCGCCGGTGTAGTCGCGCCGCCATAGGTCCGGCTCGTCGTCGTTGCTGAGGCCACGGCCGAATTCCAGACGGTCGTCGGCAAATAGCGCGAACGCCAGCAGCCGCACCATCAGGCGCTCGTCGGTCTCGGAAGGGTGCTGGGCCAGGGTCAGCGAATGGTTGGCGTAATAGCCGCGGTCCATGTCGCTGATCTGAAGTTCCGCCCTGCGGACGGTGGCGGTGAGGGCCATCAGGATGCCGGTTGCAAAGGGCGCCTATGATACGCGGCCGGTTCATGCGCCGGGTGTTGCCCGCATCTGGCAGAGGTGCGTCGTCGGCCGGGCCTGGGCTGGCTGACAGCTGGATGGTGCGAGCAAGGGCAGGGTGGGCTTGGCTCAGAGGCCGGTTGGCTGCAAGGGCCACGGCGGGGCGACAGGCGCTGAGGCGCGGTCCAGGACGTCGCGGACCATGGCCGGGCAGGTGTCGTTAACGGCCCCCATGATCTGCGCAGCTGTGGGGGCGTCAGGCAGTGGCATCCGGGCAATTGGGATGGGGACAGTCCCGACAGGCCGTCGGATTGGACCCGACTGCAAAAGATTTGACGCAGGGTGTCGCTTTTTGCAGAAAACACGAGTACTGTGCACGCACTGTGTTTGCAAGGGTCACCGTGAATCGTGGCCTGGTGCAGCCGGATCGTTACAGATCTCGCTTCATCGTTCCGCTTTACCAACGCCTGCAACTCAGTCTCAGCTCCGGCTTTTCGGACGCTGCGATTTATCCATCAATAGTTCAGGAGTTAGTAAATGTCAGAGCGTCAGAGCGGTACCGTGAAGTGGTTCAACGATGCCAAGGGCTTCGGCTTCATCACCCCGGAAAGCGGCCCGGACCTGTTCGTGCACTTCCGCGCCATCCAGGGCACCGGCTTCAAGTCGCTGCAGGAAGGCCAGAAGGTCACCTTCGTCGCCGTGCAGGGCCAGAAGGGCATGCAGGCTGACCAGGTGCAGGCGGTCTAATCCGCCTGCAACCTTAGGGTTGCCAAAAACGCCGGCCGTGCAAGCGGCTGGCGTTTTTTATTGTCTGCACGACAGGCGGTCAGCCTCGCTGGCGCGTCCACCAGGCGCTGCTTGCGCACAGCGACGACGCCTGGATCGGTAGGATGTGCGCTTTCCGCGCGCAGCTATCTCATGATCACTGTCCACCATCTCAATAATTCCCGTTCCCAGCGCGTGCTGTGGCTGCTGGAAGAACTGGCGCTGCCTTACCAGATCGTGCGCCATGAACGCGACCCCAAGACCATGCTGGCGCCGCCGGCGCTGCGCGCGATCCATCCGCTGGGCAAATCGCCGGTGCTGGTCGATGGCGACCTGGTCGTAGCCGAATCTGGGGCAATCCTGGAGTACCTGACCGAGCGCTACGACACCGAGTGCGCGCTGTCGCCATCGCCGCGGCCGCTGGATTCGCCCGAGCGCCTGCAGTTTCGCTATTGGATGCATTACGCCGAAGGCTCGGCGATGCCGCCGTTGCTGATGACGCTGATCTTCGGTCGCATCCGCAGCGCGCCGATGCCGTTCTTCGCCAAGCCCATCGCACGTGCGATCGTGGACAAGGCGATGTCGGGTTTCGTGGGGCCGCAGCTCACCTTGCATCTGAACTGGATGGAGCAGTCGTTGCAGGCCGGCAACTGGTTCGCTGGCGAACGCTTCACCGCCGCCGACATCCAGATGAGCTTCCCGGTACAGGCGGCGGCCGCACGCGGCGGCGGTCTGGAGAACTACCCGCGTTTGCGCGCGTTTCTGGAACGGATCCAAGCGCGTCCGGCGTATCAGGCTGCGCTGAAGAAAGGCGGCCCGTTCGAGCTGATGGGAAGCAAGCCGGCCAATTGAGGCATCGGGGAGTAGGGAGAGCGGGGTGCGAGTAGGTGGGCGGGACTGTGTTTCGCCCGCTGTCTGCTGCTACGACATGGCGTCTCTCATCGCGATGTATTCCGCTCATTCCGGATCCGAATGGCTACCCAGCGACACCGTCGTCGGTATCGCTGCCCATCAGCCGTTCGCAGCAGTCACTCAATCCCCAGCGACGTCAGGGCGGATTGCGCTTCAGGGCACCCGGCACTGGCGCACAAACTGCAGCGTATCGTTCAGCACCTGCGAGCGCTCGGGCGATTTGCGCAGCGCCAGCAGGATGCCGAGATGGCCCATGCCGGGGTAGACCTTCAGTTCGGCACTGCCGCCTTCGCGCTTGAGCGCCTGCTGCAGCGAGACGCTGTTCTGTAGTTCGACCACGCGGTCGGCATCGCCATGCAGCAGCAACATGGGCGGTTCGTCGCCGCCGACGTAACGCACCGGTTGCGATTGCCGTTGCGCTGCCGGCGCATCGCCAAAGATTTCGACCAATTCGGGATCGGTCATCGGCATGAAGTCGTACGGCCCGGCCAGGCCTACCACGCCGCACAACTGGTGAGGTTTGAGACCTTGCGCCTGCAGCCAGCGGGCATCGGTGCCAAGCAACGCGGCCATATGCGCGCCTGCCGAATGACCCATCACCGCGAGGCGATTCGGGTTGCCGCCGTACTCGTGCGCGTGGCGGTAGCTCCATGCGGTGGCGCCTGCCGCGTCGGACATGAAACCGTGTAATCCGACCTGCGGATACTTGCGGTAGTCGGCCACCATCGCCACCACGCCCTGGCGCGCAAGTGCGCGGCCCACCCAGCGATAGTTGGCGCGTGAACCGCGCTTCCAGGTGCCGCCGTAGAAAAACACCACCACTGGCGCGTCGCTTGCGCCGCGCGGCTGGTAGACATCCAGCGCCAGGCCGTGCGCGGAATCGAACACCTGGTCGCGATGCTCGACGATGCCCGATCGGCTGGATGCGGCATTGATGCCACCAAAAAAGACGCTGCTGCAGGCCGTCATGGTCAACGAACCGAGCAACAGGAGGGCAGGACGGAACCAGTGGGAAGCGCGCGAAGGCATGGGCAATATCGGTACGGGGGCAGGAAGGGTGGTGGGGACCAGGCACGAACGCAACAGGCGGGCAAGTGCAGACCAGAGAGTGGCGTCCCGGCAACGTTCGCCTCTGTCTGGTTCGCATCTGATCGGCAGCCGGCGGCCATTAGCCGCTATCGCACGTCGCAAGCATGTGCAGGACGAGCCCGCTCGGCACACGCCAAGCGAGTGAAGATACGGTACGCACGCAGCGCCGGATGCGGCTTCGCCCATGTCAGGTTCACCGCCGGTGGCCTAGGCTTGCCGGCATGACACATTTGCACTTCGATAATCGTCTGCGTCAACAGCTGCCTGGCGACCCGGAAGAGGGGGCGCGCCGGCGCGAGGTGGGCGCGGCCTGGTCGTCAGTCTTGCCGACGCCGGTCGCCGCTCCGTACCTGATCGCGCATTCGGCGGAGATGGCGCAGGTGCTGGGCCTGGAGGCGGCCGAGATCGCCAGTGCGCAGTTCGCCCAGGTGTTCGGCGGCAACGCGCTGTACCCGGGAATGCAGCCTTGGGCGGTCAACTACGGTGGGCATCAATTCGGGCATTGGGCCGGACAGCTTGGCGACGGGCGGGCGATTTCGCTGGGCGAGGCGATCGGAACCGACGGTGGGCGCTACGAATTGCAGCTCAAGGGTGCCGGCCCGACGCCGTATTCCCGCGGTGCCGATGGGCGCGCCGTATTGCGCTCGTCGATCCGCGAATTCCTGTGCAGCGAGGCCATGCATCATCTGGGCGTGCCGACCACGCGTGCGTTGAGCCTGGTCGGCACTGGTGAGGCGGTGGTGCGCGACATGTTCTACGACGGCCACCCGCAGCGCGAGCCGGGCGCGATCGTGTGCCGGGTGGCGCCTTCGTTCATCCGCTTCGGCAACTTCGAATTGCCCAGCGCACGCGGCGATATCGCATTGCTGAAGCAGTGGGTGGATTTCACCATCGCCCGCGATTTCCCGGCGTTGGCCGGTGCCAGCGAGGCGCTCTACGCCGACTGGTTTGCGCAGGTCTGCGAGCGTACCGCGGTGATGGTGGCGCACTGGATGCGGGTCGGGTTTGTGCATGGGGTGATGAATACCGACAACATGTCGATCCTCGGTCTGACCATCGACTACGGCCCGTATGGCTGGGTTGACGACTATGACCCGGACTGGACGCCCAACACCACCGACGCGCAGGGGCGGCGCTATCGCTTCGGCACCCAGGCGCAAGTGGCCTACTGGAACCTGGGCCGGCTTGCCCAGGCGCTGGCGCCGCTGTTTGCCGACCAGGCCCTGCTGCAATATGGGCTGGATCGTTTTCGCGATACCTACCTGGCGTGCGACCGGCGCGACACCGCCGCCAAGCTGGGCTTGGCAGAGTGTCGCGACGAGGATCTGCAGCTGATCGACGCGCTGCGCGCCCTGATGCGCGAATCCGAGATGGACATGACGCTGACCTTCCGTGGGCTCATCGACCTGTCGCCCGAACATCCGGACCCCGCGCAGCTGCGCGACGCCTTTTACGACGAAGACAAACGCCTGGCGGATGCGCCGCAGCTGCAGCAATGGCTGCAGCGCTATGCCGCGCGCCTGCAGCAGGATCCGCTGTCGCCAGAAGAGCGGCGCGCGCGCATGCGCCTGGCCAACCCGCGCTATGTGTTGCGCAATTATCTGGCGCAGCAGGCGATCGACCGTGCCGAGCAGGGTGACCCGTCCGGGGTGCAGGAGTTGCTGGAAGTCATGCGCCGCCCTTACGACGATCAGCCCTGGCGCGACGCATTTGCGGCGCGGCGGCCGGACTGGGCACGCGATCGCGCCGGGTGTTCGATGCTGTCGTGCAGTTCCTGACGCGCTCAGATGCAGGTATGCCGTAAATCCGGCGTGGATGGCGTGCGCAGCCTAGAATAGGCGCAACTCCACCGGCCACCACGCCACCGCCCTCATGACTGACTGCAGCCGCTGCGCCGGCACCACGACTTCCGGACCCAACCATTGGTCAGAGCGGATTCGCGACATCGCCGATTTCCCTAAGCCGGGCATCGTCTTCAAGGACATTACCCCGTTGCTGTCGGACGGCCCGGATTTCGCCTCTGCGCTGGACGAAATGGCGCAGCCGTGGCGCACCACGCCGCTGGATGCGGTGCTGGGTATCGAGGCGCGCGGTTTCATTCTGGGCGCTGCCCTGGCGCGCGAACTGCGGACCGGCTTCGTGCCGGTGCGCAAGCCGGGCAAGCTGCCGGGGCGCACGCTGATCCAGGAATATGCGCTGGAGTACGGCACCGATCGCATCGAAATGCATGAGGATGCGCTGCCACGCGGGGCGCGCGTACTGATTGTCGACGACGTGCTGGCCACCGGCGGCACGCTGCGTGCGGCCTTGGGGCTTGCTGCCCAACTCGAACTGGAAGTCGTTGGCGCAGCCGTGCTGGTGGAATTGCAGGTGCTGCAGGGTCGCCAGAAATGGGCGAACGATGTGCCGCTGTTGGCGACACTTTCTTACTGAGTCCAAGCGCTGGAAGCGACCCTGGATGCGTGGACGTGCGCGCTTCCAGGATTGCTCTAGCTGAAATATAGGCCGCCGGCACAATGCCGGCCGCGCTGCGTTCAGAGCTTGCTGACCCGAAACCGGCGTCCCTTGATCTTGCCTGCGTGCAGATGTGCCAGCGCCTTGGCGACCTGCGCGCGGGCAATGGCCACGTAGGAGCGGGTAGGGTAGATGGCGATCTTGCCGATTGCCGCGCCCGAGAGCCCGGCTTCGCCAGTCAGGGCGCCCAGGATGTCGCCGGCACGCAGCTTGTCGGTCTTGCCGCCATCGATGCGCAAGGTGGTCATTGCCGCCTGCGGCAGTTGCGCCGGGCGCGCGGTGGCCAGCGGCGCACGCGACCACTTCAAGGGTTGGCCCTGTTCGGCTTCCAGTGCCTGCGCGCGGGCAGTTTCGCGCGGGGCGACCAGGCTCAGCGCCAGTCCATGCTTGCCGGCACGTGCGGTACGGCCAATGCGATGGCGGTAGGTTTCGGTATCGGTGGGCAGCTCGTAGTTGACCACCGCCGAGAGGTCTTCCACGTCCAGCCCGCGAGCGGCCACGTCGCTGGCCACCAGCACGTTGCAGCTGCGGTTGACGAAGCGCACCAGCACTTCGTCACGGTCGCGCTGTTCCATGTCGCCGTGCAGCGCGAGTGCGGAGAAGCCGAACTCCTGCAGCGAGCCAGCCACCTCGTCCACTTCCTTGCGGGTATTGCAGAACACCACGCTGGACTCGGGATTGAAACGCAGCAGCAGGCCGGCAACGGCCTTTTGCCGATAGGTCGGGTCGACCTCGAAGAACTGCTGATCGATCTCCGGTGCGCTATCGGCGCCTTCCACCGTGATCTCAACCGGCTCCTTCAACAGCTCGCGTGCGAGCGTGCGGATACTGTCCGGGAACGTGGCCGAAAACAGCAGGCTTTGGCGGTGTTTGTCGCAACGGCCGGCAATCTCGCGGATGGGTTCTTCGAAGCCCATGTCGAGCATGCGGTCGGCCTCGTCCAGCACCAGCGTGCGCACGCCGCCCAGATGCAGGGCGCGTTTGCGGGCCAGTTCCTGGATGCGACCGGGCGTGCCCACCACCACTTGCGGGTCGTGCGCTTCCAGTGAGGCCAATTGCGGGCCCAGCGGCATGCCGCCGGTGAGCACCACCAGCTTCATGTTGGGAATGCCGGTGGCGAGCTTGCGCAGCTGCTTGCCGACCTGGTCGGCCAATTCGCGGGTGGGGCAGAGCACCAGCGCCTGTGCGCGGGTCACTGCAGGGTCGAGCTTTTGCAGCAGGCCAAGCCCGAACGCGGCGGTCTTGCCGCTGCCGGTCGGCGCCTGGGCGATGACATCGAGCCCCTGCAGGATCGGCGGCAGGCTTTGCGCCTGGATGGGAGTCAGGACGGTGTAGCCAAGGGCGTCGATGCCGGGGGCCAGGGCCGGCGACAGCGGCAGCGCGGAGAATTCGTTCATGGCGCATTTTAGCCCGGGATTGGGGAGTAGGGATTCGGGATTCGTCACCGTGACAGCGTGCGCTTTTGCCAATCCCGAATCCCCAATCACCAATCCCGTACAATTGCGCCATGCCTTTAATCACTCTGCAAAGCGTCGACTACAGCGTCGGCGGCCCCTTGTTGCTGGAAAAAACCGACCTCACGATCGAGCCGGGCGAGCGTATCGCCTTGATCGGCCGCAACGGCGCCGGCAAATCGACCTTGATGAAACTGATCGCCGGCGAGCTCAAGCCCGACGACGGCGAAGTGCGCGTGCAACAGGGCGTGCGCATCGCGCGGCTGGAGCAGGAGGTACCGCAAGGGACCGGCGGCAGCGTGTTCGACGTGGTGGCCGATGGTCTGGGCGAGTTGGGTCATTGGCTGGCCGAATTCCATCAGCTCAGCCATGCCGAGGTGTTCGACGCCGATGCGTTCGGCAAGGTGCAGGCCAAGATCGATGCGGCCGACGGGTGGGCGCTGGATCAACGCGTCACCGAGACGCTGACCAAGCTGGAACTGGACGGCGATGCGGAGTTCGCGCGGCTGTCCGGCGGTATGAAGCGACGCGTGCTGTTGGCGCGTTCGCTGGTGTCCTCGCCGGATGTGCTGCTGCTGGACGAACCGACCAACCATCTGGATATCGAAGCCATCGATTGGCTGGAAACCTTCCTGAAGGGCTGGAGCGGCAGCGTGCTGTTCGTCACCCACGACCGGCGCTTCCTGCGTGCGTTGGCCACCCGCATCGTCGAGATCGATCGCGGCCAGGTCACCAGCTGGCCGGGCGACTGGGCCAACTACGAGCGCCGCCGCGAGGAACGGCTCAATGCGCAGGCGCAGGAGAATGCGCGCTTCGACAAGTTGCTGGCGCAGGAAGAGATCTGGATCCGTCAGGGCATCAAGGCGCGGCGCACCCGCGACGAGGGCCGCGTGCGGCGCCTGGAATCGATGCGCAACGAGCGCGTGCAGCGGCGCGAGCTCACCGGCAACGTGCGCATGGAAGTCTCGCAGGGCGAGTCGTCCGGCAAGAAGGTGATCGAGGCCAAGGAGGTTGGCTTCGCGTTCGGTGCGCGCACGATGGTCAAGGATTTTTCCACCATCATCCAGCGTGGCGACCGCATCGGCCTGATCGGCCCCAACGGCAGCGGCAAGACCACCTTGCTCAAGCTGTTGCTGGGCGATCTGCAGCCGCAGCAGGGCGAAATCCGTATCGGTACCAATCTGCAGATTGCGTATTTCGACCAATACCGTTCCACCCTGCGCGAAGACTGGAGCGCGATCGAAAACGTGGCCGAGGGCCGCGATTTCCTGGAAATCAACGGCAAGCGCAAGCACGTGCATGCCTATCTGCAGGATTTCCTGTTCACGCCCGAGCGCGCGCGCGCGCCGATCACGCGCCTGTCCGGTGGCGAGCGCAATCGCCTGCTGCTGGCACGCCTGTTCGCGCAGCCGTCCAACCTGCTGGTGATGGACGAACCGACCAACGACCTGGACGTGGAAACGCTGGAGCTGCTGGAAGAATTGCTGGGCGAATACACCGGAACCTTGCTGCTGGTCAGCCATGACCGCGACTTCCTCGACAACGTGGTGACCTCCACGCTGGTGATGGAGGGCGATGGCCTGATCGGCGATTACGTCGGCGGCTACAGCGATTCGCTGCGCCAGCGCCGTACGCCGGTCGGCAATGCGATGGCGGTGGCCAAGGCATCGGCCACTGCGGTGGCGACCGCGCCCGTGGCTGCAGTGCCGGCGGACACCGCCCCCAAGCGCAAGCTCAGCTACAAGGATGCACGCGAGCTGGAGCAACTGCCGGCCCTGATCGAGACGCTGGAGCAGCAAGTGGCCACGCTCACCGAGGCGATGAACGAGCCGGCCTTCTATCAGCGCGACAGTGCGGCGATGGCGGCCCACACCGCAGCATTGGCCGATGCGCAAAAGCACCTGGATGCGGCGTACGCGCGCTGGAGCGAGCTGGATAGTTGATCGTCGGTCGGCACGCGCAATGCGTGCCGTTCGCGCGTCTGGCGCGACGAAGGGCGATGGTGGTCTGCCATCGCGCCTGGATGCAGGCCGATGCGGGTGCGTAGCGATCCGTGTTCGCCGGAAATACCAGCGCTGATCGACAGCGCCGCATGGTGCCTGGGAAACATCGCGAGCGCTCATCAGGTCGGTGCGGGCGGCATGCAGGCAGCCATCGCTTCTGTACGGGGCATGTGGTGCCGGCGCCAGGCGTGTCCGCTCCGCCGGCTGCGCAGGCGTGCTGTTGGCTGCTCTCAGTCGCAGGCGCTTGCGGGCGCAACGAACGCCGCGAAGGTCAGCCCGCGTGCTGCCCAGGCGTTGGCGACTTCATCGAGGATGTCCAGCAAGGTGTCGCGGTCGTTGGGTGCCGTGCTGGCCAGCGCCTGGGCGCCGTCGATGAGCAGCGCATAGCCATGTGGCGAAGGCAGCCACGCCAGGTCGCGCAGGGCATCGCTGAGCGCGTCCCAATTGCGGCCGAAGCTGGCCGGGAAATCCAGTTGCGTGGCCAGGCGCATCAGCAGCATGCGTTTGTCGCTGCAGGCGGCCAGATCCACGCGCACGATGCGTAGGCCGGCATCGCGCGCAAGCGCTGCCATGGTGTCCAGATCGTCGGTCTCGGCCTGATACACCCCCGACTGCTGCGGATCGGACAGATCCAGCGCGAAGTCGCCAGCGTTCATGGTGCCTGGTCCGGGGTCGGGCCATCGAAGGCCTTGAAGCTCTGGTAATGATCGTCGCTGTAGTACCACGCCTCGGGCGGAGTGCCGCCGGTGACGATGCGGCGCGCGCCGCGATCCGGGCTGCCGGGGGTATCGACAGTGTATTCGCGGTAATAGCCACGCGGGCGTTCGGGCAGGCGATGCTCGCGGTTGCCGAACACGCCGCCATCCTGCGGATGCGGAAACGGGCCGCCGCGCTGGATCAGCACGATGGTGGCCATCGCCTCGGTCGGCAGAAAGGCGGGCAGACGCGGCACCTCGCGCGTCGGCGTGTCCGCGGCGATCGGGGCGTTGAGTTGCGGCGCGAACTGCGGCTTGGGCGTCTGCATCGCACGCATGCCCCACAGGCCGGCGACGAGCAGCGCGATGGCGACAACGAGCAAAGCGGGCTTGCGCATGAAGACGGTCCGAAATGGGTACGGCAGAGCAAGTATGCCGATGCGCGACTGTGTCGACTTTGAACGTGGCCGGCGCCGGGACGGTTCACGCCCAAGTAACCGGGACCTGGTGCAAGGTGTGCGGCGAACATCGTGCGGCATGCGATGGGATGAAGTTTCCCTGCCAGCACCCTTGGTAACCGCTGCCGCCGTCCTTACCATTCACCCCGCAACGCCCGGTCTTCGCCGGGCGGCAAGTCCAGGAGATACGCATGGCTTACACCCTTCCGCAGTTGCCCTACGCCTACGACGCGCTGGAACCGAACATCGATGCGCAAACGATGGAAATCCATCACACCAAGCATCACCAGACCTACATCAACAACGTCAACGCGGCGCTGGAAGGGACCGAGTACGCCGATCTGCCGATCGAAGAACTGGTCTCCAAGCTGAAGAGCCTGCCGGAAAACCTGCAGGGCCCGGTGCGCAACAACGGCGGCGGCCACGCCAACCATTCCCTGTTCTGGACCGTGCTGTCGCCCAACGGTGGCGGCGAGCCCAAGGGCGAGGTCGCCAAGGCGATCGACAAGGATCTTGGTGGTTTCGAGAAATTCAAGGAAGCCTTCACCAAGGCCGCCGTCAGCCGCTTTGGCTCGGGTTGGGCGTGGTTGAGCGTGACCCCCGACAAAAAGCTGGTTGTGGAAAGCACCGCCAACCAGGACAGCCCGCTGTTCGAGGGCAACACCCCGATCCTGGGTCTGGACGTGTGGGAACACGCGTACTACCTGAAGTACCAGAACCGTCGCCCGGAATACATCGGCGCGTTCTACAACGCCGTCAATTGGGAAGAAGTCGAGCGCCGCTACCACGCCGCGATCGCCTAAGGTCCTGCACCGGCGCCAGGCACTGCCTAGCGCTGTGACAGCGGCACCCAACGTACAAGGCCGGGAGCGATCCCGGCCTTGTGCGTTTACTGCGCTGTGGGTAGGAGCGACCCCGGTCGCGAGAGGCTTTGCAGGGAAGCCTCCGTGCTCGGGCGTGCTCCGATGTCTGCCGGGCAGCGGTAGTGCGAACGGGTCGATCAGAACTTGGCGTCGAACTCGCGGGCGTAGCCGGTGTTGACGATGACCTTCTGCAACGCATCGCTGATCTTGATGTTGCCGGCCACGATCTGCTGGGTTTCCGGGCCCATGTTGTCCATGCGCGGCGGGGTGGCGCCCTTGTAGTCGCAGACACGGCCACCGGCTTCGCGCACCAGCAGCACGCCGGCCGCAATGTCCCAGGCTTTGACGCCGGCTTCGAAGTAGGCATCGGCACGGCCGCAGGCCACGTAGGCCAGGTCCAGTGCCGCCGAGCCGGTACGGCGCACGTCTTCGGCCTGCACCAGCAGCGCGTCCACACACTTGAGCTGGGCGCTGGCGCGCGCGCGTTCGCGCGGCGGAAAGCCGGTGTGGACCATGGCTCCTTCCAAATCCTTGCGCTCTGCGATACGGATGCGGCGGTCATTGAGCACCGCGCCTGCGCCGCGGCTGGCGGTGAACAGCTCATTGCGCAGCGGGTCGAAGATCACCGCATCGGTGGGTTCGCCGTTTTCCACCAGCGCGATCGACACGCAGTAATGCGGAAAGCCACGCAGATAGTTGCTGGTGCCGTCGAGCGGATCGATCACCCAGGTGTAGCGGCCACTCTTGCCGCCCTGCACGCCGCCTTCTTCGCCGAACACGGCGTACTCGGGGTAGCCGCGCTTGAGTTCCTTGATGATGACCTTCTCGGCATCGGCATCGACTTCGCTGGCGTAGTCCATGCGGCCTTTCTGCACCACATTGAGCGCATCGAGCTTGTTGATACCGCGCAACAGCACATTGCCGGCGAGGCGGGCGGCTTTGACCATGACGGTGACGGCGGGTTTCTGCATGGTGAAAGCTCCCGTGAAGGCAGAATCGGACAATGGCGAAGGTAAAAGAGCGGTCCGGCGCGAAAGCCGGCCGCGCAGTTTACCATCTACGGCCGAACAGCTTCCCGATCTCCGTTCATGTCCGTCAGCCAGCGCATCCGATTTGTTCTTGTGGGTACCCAGCATCCAGGCAACATCGGCGCTGCAGCGCGTGCGATGAAGACCATGGGGGTTTCGCGCCTGGTGCTGGTGGCGCCGGAGCGCGCACTCGACGAAGACGCCTATCGGCGCTCGGCCGGCGCTGAAGACGTGCTGAGCCAGGCGCCGATCTTCGCGACACTGGGCGAGGCGGTGGCCGACTGCACGCTGGTGATTGGCTGCACTGCGCGCGCGCGCCGGGTGGCGCTGGAAGAACTGTTGCCGGACGAGGGCGCGCAGCGTGCCCTGGCCAAGGCGGGCGAGCCGGCCGAGGTGGCCTTCGTATTCGGCCGCGAGCGTACCGGTCTGACCAACGACGAGCTGCAGCTGTGCCACGCCGCGGTCCACATTCCCTCCGATCCGCAGTTCAGTTCGCTCAATCTGGCCGCGGCCGTGCAGGTGCTGGCGTACGAGGTGCGACTGGCGCAGCTGGCGGCAGGCGAGGCCGAACGCGCGCCGGCAGCGGCTCCGGGCTTGCGCGACGGGCCGGCCAGCCACGCACAGCTGGAAGGGATGTTCGGCCAGCTGGGCGACACGCTGGACGAGATCGACTTCCACAAGGGCCGTGCGCCGGAGTCGGCGATGCGCAAGTTGCGCCGGTTGTTGCTGCGCGCAGAGATGACCGAGCAGGAGGTGCGGCTGATTCGCGGCATCCTGTCCGATGCGCAGCGCATGGCCATGCTTGCCAAGCAGGCCGGAAACTGACGTCTGTCACATCTTCGAAGATTCGGCTAGGCTGTCCGCGGCTCTAGGGGAGTGTCCGTTTTGCGCGGTCTACGATGGTGTCTGATTGCCTGCTGGCTGATTGCCGGGGCAGGCTTGGCCGTGACGGCTGCGGCAGCGCCTTCCTCGGTCCTGGTGCTTGGACGGATCAGCGATGATCCCGCCAGCCATTACGAGCAGCTCAAGCCCTTGCTGGATTACGTGGTGCCGCGCATGCGCGAGGTCGGGATCCGCCGCGGCGAAATCCTGATGGCGCCCGATGCGCGCCAGATGTCCAGCTATCTGCGGCGCGGCCGGGTCGATTGGGTCAGCGAAACGACCGGTGCGGCGATGCTGCTGGAACAGCGCGGCAGCGCGCATCCCTTGCTCATGACCGAGCGTGGCGGACTGCGCGACTTCCACACGGTGTTCTTCGTGCGCCGCGACAGCCCGATCCAGTCGCTGTCGCAGTTGCGCGGCCATACCCTGGCATTGCAGAACGCCTCGTCCACCAGCGGCTACCTGCTACCGGTGCTCGAACTGCTGCGCAACGGCATCGCATGCGATGTGCTGCTGTCGGCCGACGACACCCCGGCACGCGGATCGGCCGGCTATCTGATGGTGGGGTCGAAATTGAACGTTGCCGCGTTCGTGCACAAACATCTGATCGACGTGGGCGCGCTCAGCAACGTCGATTGGGACGACGAACGCCACATGCCACCGGTGTTCAAGCGCGACTTCCGCATCGTGCACCGCACTGCGCCGGTGCCGCGCGCGGTGGAAATGGTGCGCGCAGGAATGGACCCGGCCGTGGAGCAGCGTCTGCGGGTGGTGTTGCTGCAGGCCGCCTCCGACCCCAAGGCGGGCCCGGCGCTGAAGCGCTTTTTCGACACTACCGGGTTCCATCCGCTGGATCCCGCTAGCCGCCGACGTCTGCAAGAGTTGAGCGCGGGCGTGCAACGCGTCAGGGATCACGTGGAATGACTCAGGTGCGCTTCGGCTTGCAGGCACGCTTTCTCTTGGTGATGGCGCTGACGCTGCTGCTGGTCGGTGCGATCCTGGCTTCGCTGCTGCAGCGACAAAGCGCGATGCAGCGCGAGGTGCGCGGCTTGAGTGCGCAGATCCTGCACGAGCTGTTCGATCGCAGCCTGCGCACGCGCGGCGAAACGCTGGCGACCGAGCTGGCTTCCGGCTTGGCCAACCCCTTGTATTACTCGGACCTGGGCGCGGTGGGTGCGCTGGTGCGCAATGCCTCGCGCCAGCAGGTGGTGAGCTATGTGCTGGTGTTCGACCGCCATGGCCGGCTGGTGCACGACGGCACGCCGACCTTGCAGCGTTACGGGCAGGCCATGACCGATCCGCTCGCCGCCAAAGCGCTGGCGGCGCAGGCGATGGTGTTGCAGTCCTCGCCGGAGGTGCTGGATGTGACGGTGCCGATCAAGATCGGCGACCAGCGCATCGGTGGCGTGCGCGTGGGCATGTCGCGCGAGCGGGTGCGCAAGATCGAATCCGGCGCCAATCTCACCCTGGTGCAGAACCTCAACGCCATCGGCAAGCGTGATCTGGGCTGGTTGCTGGTCCTGCTGGCTGCGCTGGTCGGGCTGGGCGTGTTGCTGGCCATCTACGTGCAGCGCACGCTGGTGGCGCCGATTCGGTTGCTGGCGGCAGCGGCAAGGCAGATCGAACGGGGCGACTATGCGGTGCAGCTGCCGCCGCACCCCCGCAACGACGAGATCGGCGAGTTGATTTCCGCGTTCGGGCGCATGAGCGAAAGCATCGCCCGGCACGACCGCGAAGTGCGGCACATGGCCTACACCGACGCGTTGACCGGGCTGACCAACCGGCTGGGCTTTCGCGAGGGTCTGGATCATCTGCTCCACACCGCGCGCAGCACCGACAGCAAGCTGGCCTTGCTGTTTGCCGATATCGACGACTTCAAGCGCGTCAACGACACGCTTGGCCATGAGGCCGGCGACGAGGCCTTGCTGCAGTTCGCCAGCCGCATCAGCCGCGCAGTTGCCGCGCTGGGCGGCGACGATGCGATTCTGGCGCGCTTTGGCGGCGATGAGTTCGTGATCCTGCTGCAGAGCGGCGATGTCAGCCTGCTGGCGGCGCAACTGGCCGACCGGCTGGTGCACGAACTGAGCCGGCCGTTGAACGTGCAGGGCCGCGAGGTGTTCCTGGGGACCTCGATCGGCATCACGCTGTTCCCCGATGATGCGCGCGATGCCACCGCGCTGCTGAAGAACGGCGACATCGCCATGTACCAGGCCAAGGTCGCCGGCAAGAACTGCCATCGCTTCTACAGCCGCGCCGCCGATCACGCGGTGGAGCGCCGCGTGCACATGGAGCACGAGTTGCGCGGGGCCTGGGAACGCGACGAGCTGCGCCTGGTCTACCAGCCGATCTACCGCACCAGCGACCGTGTGCTGGTGGGCGTGGAGGTGCTGCTGCGCTGGCAGCATCCGGCGCTGGGAACGATCGCGCCGTCCACCTTTATCGATATTGCCGAGCAGAGCGGCCTGATCGAAGTGATCGGCCCCAAGGTGCTGCGCGCGGCCTGCCTGGAGGCGGCGCAGTGGCCAGTGGTGGGCGAGGGTTTGTTCGTGTCGGTCAATGTTTCGCCGCGGCAACTGCGCAGCGGTGCGCTGATCGACACCGTGGCCGGGTGCCTGGCCGAGTCGGGGCTGCCGGCCGCGCGCCTGCATCTGGAGCTGACCGAGACCGCGGTGATCGGCGACGAGATGATGGCGGCCAGCCTGCTCGACCAACTGCACCGCACCGGCGTGAAGGTATGGCTGGACGATTTCGGCACCGGCTTCTCCGGCTTGAGCCATCTGCGTCAGGTGCCGGTGGACGGGGTCAAGATCGACAAGAGTTTCGTTGCCGACCTGCAGCGCGACCCGGACGATCTGGCGCTGACCACCGCGATCATCAACATGGCGCACTCGCTGGGAATCACTGTGGTTGCCGAAGGCATCGAGCAGGAAGCGCAATTCAATCTGTTGCGCGAGCGCGGTTGCGACCTGGGGCAGGGCTATTGGTTCAGCAGGCCGTTGAGCCCGGCCGATATGGTCAAGCTGATCGCGGCGGGGTGAGTGCCCTCGGAGCGCGCCTGAGCGCGACCGGGCGTTACCGGTAAAGCGCCATCGCGCCCGGGTGCGCTCCTACGACCGGTTGCGCT
Organism: Xanthomonas euvesicatoria; assembly: GCF_013112235.1. Lineage (NCBI taxonomy): Bacteria > Pseudomonadati > Pseudomonadota > Gammaproteobacteria > Lysobacterales > Lysobacteraceae > Xanthomonas > Xanthomonas euvesicatoria. The sequence continues at coordinate 3,818,098 of NZ_JABFFS010000001.1, read as the reverse complement.
GAGGTCAGGGCGGTTATAGCGGCCGCTTGCCTGTATCGCCGGGGATTTCACGCACCAGCCGCGGGACCAGGTAGCCGGACAGGCGGGCAGCCAGCTCGGCATGCAGCGCGCGCGCGCGCGCATCGTCCACTTCGAAATGCGCCACCCCGGCGACCCGATCGAGCTGATGCAGGTAGTAGGGCAGCACGCCGGCGGCAAAGCTGCGCTCGCTCAGCGCCGCCAGCGCATCCACGCTGTCGTTGACGCCACGCAACAGCACGGCCTGGTTGAGCAAGTGTGCGCCGGTGTCGCGCAGCCCCTGCACGGCGGCGTCTACCGCGGGGTCGAATTCGTTGGCATGGTTGGCATGCAGTACGAACGCCACCGGCCACGGCAGGCTGCGCAGCCAGGCCTGCAGTGGCGCATCCACGCGCTCCGGCAGCACGATCGGCAGGCGGCTGTGGATGCGCAGGCGCTTGAGATGCGGGATGGCCGCCAGGGCGTCGGTGAGTTCGACCAGCTTGGGTGTGGCCAACGAGAGCGGGTCGCCGCCGGAAAGCAGCACTTCCTCGATGCCGGGGTCGGCGGCGATCGCGGTCACCGCCTCACGCCAGCCATCGCGCGCAGCGGTCTCTTCGGCATACGGAAAGTGGCGGCGGAAGCAGTAGCGGCAGTGCACCGCGCAGCTGCCGGTGGCGATCAGCAGGGCGCGGCCGCGGTATTTCTGGATCACCCCGGCAGCGGTCCGGGCGGCGGCATCGCCCACCGCATCCAGGCCGAAGCCCGGCACCGGCTGCATTTCCGCATCCAGCGGCAGCACCTGGCGCAGCAGCGGGTCGTGCAGGTCGCCATGGCGCATGCGCGCCACGAAGGCGCGCGGCACCCGCAGTGGAAACTGGGCGGCGGCGGCAGCGCTGATTGATGCCGCTTGCGCATCCAGGCCCAGCAGCTGCAGCAGCACGCGCGGGTCGCGCACGGCGTCGCGCCACTGCTGTTGCCAGCGCGCTGGCTGCAGGGCGGGGGGCGGGGATGGCTGTAAGGCGAGGGGGGCTGCGGTTATCATGTGCGGTCACAAAACCAAATGCCCGCCGGTTGCGGCGGGCGCCCCATTCTAATCCGACCTGCTACCGCGTGGCGGGTCGTGGTCTTATCGAGGAGCTGCACCATGGCCACTGTTGGCATGAACGACGTCAAGAACGGCATGAAGATCCTGGTCAACAACGAGCCGGCGGTCATCACCGAGACCGAATACGTCAAGCCGGGCAAGGGCCAGGCCTTCACCCGCATGAAGTACCGCTTCATCAAGTCCGGTCGCGTGGTCGAAATGACCATGAAGGCGACCGACGATGTGGAAGTGGCCGACGTGGTCGATACCGACATGCGCTACCTCTACAGCGATGGCGAGTACTGGCACTTCATGGACCCGGAAACCTTCGAGCAGGTGCAGACCGACAAGGCCGGCATGGGCGGCGCCGACAAGTGGCTCAAGGGCGAGGAAGACTGCATCGTGACCTTGTGGAACGGCACCCCGATCTGGGTGCAGCCGCCGAACTTCGTCGAGCTGAAGATCACCGAGACCGATCCGGGCGTGCGCGGCGACACCTCCGGCGGCGGCGGCAAGCCGGCCACGCTGGAAACCGGCGCGGTGGTGCGCGTGCCGCTGTTCGTCAACCAGGACGAGATCATCAAGGTCGATACCCGTTCGGGCGAATACTCGGCGCGCGTCAAGTAATCCAGATGCGCCTGGGACGCCGGTCCGGTCGAGCAGTACGCAGCGCCAGTGTCCTGACGACGCCAGGAGCAGCCGAAGAAACGACTGCGCCGTTGCCAGGCTTGGGCGGCCGGTGTCTGGAATCTGCATGGGCCACGCGTGCACTGCCGGTCCCGTGCGCCATTGGCTCGCACCTGACGGCCGCGTGCGTCGCGTTGCTGGCCGGGCTGAGCGGCCTGCTGGCGGCGTGTCCGGTGCTTGCGCAAACCGCCGCCGCCACTGCCTGCGACGCGCAAAGCGTGGCGGCGGTGGCAGCTGGTGCGGTGTCCGGCGCCGCAGGGGCGGTGCCGGTCGACCATGCCGTGGCACAGACCTGCAAGCCGTGGCCGTACGACCCATCGATACGACTGGCGGCCATTGCGTTCGCCAGCGATGCCACCACCGAGGCAGGCGAACGCAACCTTGAGTTGCGCGTTGCCATGCTCGATGCCCGCACTGCCCAGGTCGTTGCCTTGTACACGCAGGACATGGGCGAAGATGCCGGCTTCGAACTTGCTGCCGACAGTCTGCGCCTGGATACCGCACGCTATGACCTGGCGCAGGGCGTGCGTGCGGTTGGCGTGGTGGTGCACAGCGTTGCGCGCGGGCCCAGTTGTCCGGATTTCGACAGCAACGATGCATTGACCTTGCTGGTGCGCGAACAGCGCCGGTTGCGCCCGGTGCTGCAGCGGGATCTCACTGTCTGGCGGCGGGTAAAAGGCGAACCGTGCAACTGGGGCGCGACGGGTGTGGTGACCGAACGCGGCACGCTCACCCTGTCGATGGACGCGCCGGTCCACGCGGGCTATGCCGACATCGCAGTCACTGCCAACCTGGTGACTTCCACCACCGTCGAGGATGCAGACGACATCGAGCGCACGTACCGCCAGCGCCAGGTGCTGCGCTACGACGGCACGCGGTATGCGCCTGTGTCACGCTCCGACGACTCCTGGCCGTTCGGCAACTAACCTCAATGGATCCACTCATGACCAACGCTCCGCCCGAACCCTGCGACCTGCTGATCGAGGCCGGCTACGTCGTGCCGATCGAACCGCATGCGGTGGTGCTGGAAGACCACGCGGTCGCGGTCAATCACGGCGTCATCGTTGCCGTGCTGCCGGCTGCCGAAGCACGCACGCGTTTTGTGCCCAAGCAGACCGTGTCGCGGCCCGATGCGGCGTTGATGCCGGGCCTGGTCAATGCGCATACGCATAATCCGATGACGCTGCTGCGCGGCGTCGCCGACGACCTGCCGCTGATGGTGTGGTTGCAGCAGCACATCTGGCCAGTGGAAGCGGCGGTGATCGGGCCGGAATTCGTGGCTGATGGCACCACGCTGGCAATCGCCGAAATGCTGCGCGGTGGTACGACCTGCGTTAACGAAAACTACTTCTTCGCCGATGTGCAGGCGGCCGTCTACAAGCAGCACGGTTTCCGTGCGCTGGTGGGCGCGGTGATCATCGATTTCCCGACCGCATGGGCATCGTCGGACGACGAATACTTCGCGCGTGCCGGCGAGCTGCACGACCAATGGCGCGACGATCCGTTGATCAGCACCGCCTTCGCGCCGCATGCGCCGTATACCGTGAACGATGCCAACTTCGAACGCGTACGCATGCTGGCCGACCAGCTCGACATCCCGGTGCATCTGCATACGCACGAAACCGCGCAGGAAGTGGCCGATTCGATCAAGCAGTACGGCCAGCGCCCGCTGGCGCGGCTGGATCGCCTGGGCCTGGTCAACGACCGCCTGATCGCGGTGCACATGACCCAGCTCACCGATGCGGAAATCCATCTGTGCGCCGAGCGCGGCGTCAGCGTGGTGCATTGCCCCGAATCCAATCTCAAGCTCGCTTCGGGCTTTTGCCCGGCATGCGCGCTGCAGCGTGCGGGCGTGAATCTGGCCATCGGCACCGACGGCTGTGCCAGCAACAACGACCTGGACATGTTCAGCGAAAACCGTACCGCCGCCATTCTGGCCAAGGCCGTGGCCAACGATGCGACCGCGCTGGACGCCGCGACCACCTTGCGTGCGGCCACGTTAGGCGGCGCGCGCGCCTTGGGCTTCGGCGACAGGATCGGCTCGATCGAGGTCGGCAAGCAGGCCGACCTGGTCTGCGTGGACCTGTCCGCACTGGAAACCCAGCCGCTGCATCATGTGCTGTCGCAGCTGATCTACGCGGCTGGCCGCCATCAGGTCACCGATGTGTGGATCGCCGGAAAGCCCAAACTGGTGCAGCGCGAGCTCATCGACATGGATACCGCCGCCCTTCTCGCCAATGCGCGGCAGTGGCGCGAACGCATCCGCACCGTCCGCGCCTGAGCGCGCGTCACCGCATCACGGAGCCCCCGCATGAATTCGAATACGCACGCCAAATCCAGCAATTTCCATCAGAGCGAGCTGGATAAATTCGCCGCGCTGGCCAACCGCTGGTGGGATGCCGACGGCCCGCAGAAGCCGCTGCATGCGCTCAATCCTGTGCGTCTGGAGTATGTGTCCGCGCGGCTGGAACTTGCCGGTGCGCGCGTGCTCGATGTCGGCTGCGGTGGCGGGTTGCTCAGCGAATCGATGGCACGTCTGGGCGCGCAGGTGACTGCGATCGACCTGGCGCCGGAACTGGTGAAGGTGGCGCGTCTGCACAGCCTGGAATCGGGCGTGCAGGTCGACTATCGCGTGCAATCGGTGGAAGACCTGGCCGCCGAACAGCCGGGCAGCTTCGATGCGGTGACCTGCATGGAAATGCTCGAACACGTGCCGGATCCGACCGCGATCATCCGTGCCTGCGCCAGCCTGCTCAAGCCGGGCGGCAAGCTGTTCCTGTCCACGCTCAATCGCACCCCTGCCGCGTTCGCGTTGGCGGTGGTGGGCGCCGAATACATCGCGCGTCTGCTGCCCAAGGGCACGCACCACTACAAGGATTTCATCAAGCCGGCCGAGCTTGCGGCGTGGCTGCGCAACGCCGGGCTGCAGCTTGAAGACGTCAGCGGCATGCTGTACGAGCCGTGGCGCAATCGCGCCCGCCTGTCCTCGCGTACCGAAGTGAATTACCTGGCGTATGCGGTGAAGCCGTGATGGGCGGGGATTCGGGAATCGGGAATCGGGAATCGCAAAGGCGGTTGGCTGAGGGTTTGAGATTTTCTCGTTTCGGGTGGAGTGCATGCAGTTGCAGGCCCGTGGCGCTGTGGTGAGTTTCCCGCGCACGGTGTTGTTCGATCTGGATGGCACCTTGCTGGACAGCGCGCCGGACATGCTGGCGACAGTCAACGCCATGCTGGATGCGCGTGGGCGTGCACCACTTGCGTTGGCGTCGCTGCGCCCGGTGGTTTCCAAAGGTGCGCGTGCGATGCTCGGCGTGGCCTTTGCCGAGCTCGATGCCGCGGCGTGCGCGGCGCTGGTGCCGGAATTCCTGCAGCGCTACGAAGGCCTGATCGGCACGCAATCGCAGCTGTTCGATGGCATCGAACAGATGCTGGTGCGGCTGGAGGATGCCGGCTGCGTGTGGGGTATCGTCACCAACAAGCCCGAATATCTGGCACGCCTGATCCTGCCGCAGTTGGGCTGGGAGCAGCGCTGCGCGGTGCTGATCGGTGGCGACACGCTGGCCGAGCGCAAACCGCATCCGTTGCCGCTGGTGATAGCCGCAGAACGCATCGGCGTTGCACCTGCGCAATGCGTGTATGTGGGCGACGATGAGCGCGACATCGTGGCTGCGCGCGCGGCGGCGATGGCGTCGGTCGCGGCGTTGTGGGGCTATCGTCTAGACGACGACGACCCGACGCACTGGCAGGCCGATGTGCTGGTCGAGCAGCCGCAGGCACTTTGGAATGCGGCAACGTGGCCGCAGATCTGATCTTTCTTCGTATTTTTCCGGACCCGCCATGAGCCAATCCAGCGCGCTCGACAGTTTTCTCGACAAGTGGGCCACCCGCTGGCCGGAATGGTCGGTTGCCGAACCGTTCGTGCCTGAGCCGCAACGCCGTCTGGCAGTTGCCTGGTTCGCGTTGCTGCAGGAATGGGAAGACATCATGAATATCGCCGGCGACCCGTTGCCGGCCGATGCCAAGCTGGCGTGGTGGCAGCAGGAGCTGCGTGACTGGTCGAGCCAGCGCTCGCGCCATCCGTTGGGGCGCGTGCTTGAGCCGGTGCGTGCGCCGTGGTCACAGCTGGCCGACACCTTGCCGGCCATGCAGGCCGCGCGCGTCCAGCCACAATCGCTGCAGCACGCGCTAGGGGCACTGCGCACGTTCGCCGAGGCGGTGATTGCGGTGGAAGCGGTGCTGTTCGCACGGGCACGGCCTGGCGATGCCAGTGCGGTGGCGGTGCAATGGCTGGATGCACGCCAACGCGTGGCCGGCGACGGCGCAGCGCCCGGTGGCGTTGCCACGTCCGCCTGGCGCACGCAGCTGCTGCAGGCCTGGCCGCGCAAGGTCGCGTTGGCGCGGCCGCACCGGGTGTGGTCGCGTCTGGCACGGCTGCGCCTGCAGCGCGAGCTGGCGGGCAAGCCTGCGTACCCGCCGCCGATGCAACAGCTCTGGCATAGCTGGCGTGCCGCCAGCGGCACCGATTAAGCGGCGCCGGTACGTCAGCTGCGTGCAGCATGCGCGTGTGTGGCGTGACGGGCGCGGCGGCCCAGTCTGTCGTGTTCGGAGCGTGTCGAACGGCAGCACGGCGCTAAGGTAATGACAGCGCCAATCGTGCGTAGGCCTTGCGACGCAGTCAGGCCGTTCGCACGCCCTCTTATCGGCAGCCGGTGCGCTGCCGTTGTCGCGGCCGAGATGATCGAGTGCCGCGCGACGCCACGCGCACGCAGGGATCCCGGCAGGAATTCCAGCTCGACGCGCGAGGCCGCAAGCACGGGCAATGCCCGGCTTGCGGCGCAGTTGCGGTGAAGCGCCGACTCAATTGGCCGCGCCGGGACCGCTATTGTTGTATTCGTAGAAACGGTTGGCCGAATTGGTGCAGTTGCTGCTGCAATACGGGCGGCCGACCGTTGATGCATTCCATGGCGCGGTCTTGCGGATATGGCTGCCCAGGGTCGAGTCACGTACCGTCACCTGGCCGTTGGGCGAAGTGCCGTTGACGTAAGAACTCAGGCTGCCGACGCTCTCGTCCCACGCACGTCCAAGATAGGTGTTGTTGTCCGGGGAGCCGGAGACACCGGTAAAGCTGCTGTTGATCGCCAGAAATCCGTAGCTGCTGCCAGGACGCGTGCTGGGCGCAAAAATATAGCCGCCGCGGCTGCTGCCCAGGCGTGCGCCGGTGGAACGGATGGTGGCGCCATCGAAAACACCGACGCCGGAGCCGAAGATGAAATCGACATCGCCTTCGATGGTGCTGTTCTTGAAATACGCCCGGATCACATTGGACGCGCTGGTCGCGCTGATCAACAAGGTGTCCTGGTTGCCGGTCACCAGAACATCCTGGAAGTTGGCCTTGTCGCCCCGCACAGCCAGCGCCACCGCCGATTGATTGTTGTCGGTGTAGGTGCCTTCCACATAGTTGTTGTCCACGCGCAGGTGGCGCGCCTCGAAATTCGCCGCGCGCACGGTGAACGTCGCGCTGTTGGAGGTGCCAACCGTGGTCGCCGACGCATTGCTCGCACACGGATGGCTTGCGGTGCCGGCTGGCTTGGGAGTGGGGTTGGCATTGTTGAAGCGGATGACGGTGTCGCCGGTATTTGTGCCCAGCCCGAACAGCGTCAGCGGTGGCGCATTGTTCGGCACGCAGACCAGCTCGGTGTAAGTGCCCGCCTTGATGCTGATATAGCGACGTGTGGTGCCGCCGGCAGCAACGGCAGCGTCGATGGCAGATTGCACGGTGCGGTAGCGTGTGGAGCCGTCGGCCGCCACTGCGTAATCGGCACTGAGTAGGGCGACACCTGCGGTGGGGTTCCAGTTATCGGTCACCAGTGCGCTGATCGGCCCGGCTTTGGCCAAGGCTTTGGCGATCGTATAACTGCTCGCTTCGCTGCTGGTGAGTTGCGGCCGTGTGGCAGTGCCGGTCAATGCCAGCGCAGTGGCGCTAACAAGGCTCAGCACTGCGGCAGCGAGACAGGTCGAACGGATGTGCGTTGCAGACATGTGGTGGCGCTCTCTCAGAAGGGGACGTATGCGCAATACGCTGCAGATGCCGGCAAGCCAGGAGCGACGACGACGCCGGTGCGCGCTCGCCTGATAAACGATCGCAACAGGTGTCCGGCCGCTTCGGGATTCGGAAGCAATGCAGCGCAGGTGCAACGACGGTCGTTGCCATGCGCGGTTCTCGTTCGTGCCGCACCAGCGGCCGGCCGATCCTACTGCCGTGTTCGTTTTTCGGCTGATGACGTATCGGCCAATGTGCCGGAACTGCGAATCGGTCACGCTTTGCGGGCCGGTACTGGCGCTACAGGCCATGTCGCACGCCGACCATATTGCGGTTGCACAATGACGGCGATTCGAGATGCGTCCTCACATGCCGTGGGCGCAGGGCCTTTCAGACTGACTCACCCGCGTACGCGCGCATGTCAGGAATCGAAATGGCAGACACCAAAGAGTTGCAGGAAAAATTCTGGAAGGCGCTCAAATCCGATCGCACCGTGATGCTGGGCCTGGACGGTGTCGAAGACGGTCACGCGCGTCCGATGACCGCACAGATCGAAGGCGATAGCGGTGGACCGATCTGGTTCTTTACATCCAAGGACAACGCGTTGATCGCCATGCTGGGGCAGGGCCGCCGCGTCATCGGCGCCTTCAGCAGCAAGGGCCACGATTTGTTCGCCAGCATCAGCGGCTCGCTGCGCGAAGACACCGACCCGGCCATGGTCGACCGGTTGTGGAATCCATATGTCGCTGCGTGGTACGAAGGCGGCAAGACCGATCCGAACTTGGCGCTGCTGCGCCTGGACGCCGACCATGCGCAGATCTGGCTCAACGAGTCGAGCCTGCTGGCAGGGATCAAGGTGTTGTTGGGCGTCGACCCGAAGAAGGATTATCAGGACAAGGTGGCGGACGTTCCGCTGCGCTGAAATCTGGCGCGCACGCGCCACCGTCAAGGTGGCGTGTGCGCGCTGGTTGCGCGATTTGCTCCGCTCACCGCTGTGCGACGGCCGCATTGCCACGCTGGCCCGCCAAGCGGAGCCTGCCGATGCGCGTGCATCACCTCAACTGCATCTCCACCTGTCCGCTGGGCGGCCATCTCATGGACGGACGTACGCCAGGCGTCCTGGATCGCGGCCATCTGTGTTGCCATTGCTTGTTGGTGGAAACCAGCGCCGGGTTGGTACTGATCGATACCGGTTTCGGCCTGCGCGATGTGGCCGAGCCACGTGCGCGCCTGAGTCGGTTTTTTCTGGCCCTGGTCAAGCCGGATTTGCGCGAGGAGATGACCGCAATCCGGCAGATACAACGGCTAGGGCTGGACCCGCGCGATGTGCGGCACATCGTGCTGACCCATCTGGATTTCGACCACGCCGGCGGACTGGACGACTTTCCGCATGCGCGCGTGCACCTGATGACGAGCGAACGCGATGCCGCACTGGCACAGCGCACCTGGATGGATCGCCAACGCTTTCGTCCGCAACAGTGGTCTACGCGCGGGCAGTGGCGCACCTACGACGGTGCAGCAGGCGAGCGCTGGATGGGGCTGGAGTGCGTGCGCGACCTGCATGGATTACCGCCAGAGCTGCTGATGGTACCGCTTCCCGGGCACACGCTGGGTCATGCCGCGGTTGCGGTGCACACGCCGGCACGATGGCTGCTGCTGGCAGGCGATGCATATTTCTTCCATCGCGAAATGGATCCGGACGCGCCTTACTGCACGCCAGGGCTGCGCGCATATCAATGGATGTTGGAGAAGGACCGCGCCGCGCGCTTGAGTAACCAGCAGCGCCTGCGCGCTCTACGGCAACAGCATGCAGGTGAGGTGGAGGTGTTCTGTTCGCACGATGTGAGCGAGTTCGAGCGTATCGTCGGGCAGCCGGCCCGCCTGCCGAGCGGCGCCTTGCTGCACGCACCCACGCCGCAGTGATCCGCGCTTCACCACGCGCCAACGCACCGCAGCGCGATGATCTGCCACCGGCACAGCGCGCTTGCGTGATGACGCCATTCCAGGAGATTGAACATGCAGCAGATCGAAATTGGCCAGATGGTATTTCTACGCGATGGCGAAGTCGGCGTCGGTGCCGTCCGCGACATCCGCAACGATGGGGACGAACTGGTCATCAATATCGAAAATGGCGGCGACTTCGTGCTGCCTGCCTCGGTGGTGCGTGATGTGCACTCGGGAAAGGTGATGCTGGATGTCGACAAGCTTCCCGATGATGTACGCAACGCCTTACGTCATCCGCATGACAACGAACTGCAGACCAGCACCTATGCCGCTAGCAATACGCAGGATGGGGCATTGAAGTGATGGATTGATTGCGAATTGCGCGGTGTGACTCCTGGTCAGCACACGCCGCGCAGTTCAGTCCGGCAGCAAGAACGTGCGCGGCGCGATGTCGGCAGGCCCTGCCAGCGACGCAGGTTGTTCGGCTTCGTCTTTCAACTGCACGCCAGAGAGTCTGCGGCGAAATGCCTCGCGCAGCAGATACGCTAATTTGTGGGTCGCCTCGGCGTAACTCAGTCCTTCGGCGCGAATGTTGGAAATGCAGTTGCGCGCTGCATCGGTGAGCCCGACGCGGGGCGTGTAGGTGAGATACAGGCCCAGGCTGTCGGGCGAGCTCAGGCCCGGCCTTTCGCCGATCAGCACGATCACGGCGCGCGCGTTGAGCAGTTCGCCGACCTCATCGCCGATCGCCACGCGCCCTTGCGCCACCAGCACCGCCGGCGCGAGCGACCAGCCTTCCCGAGATGCCAGTGCATCGATCTGGTCTAGCATGCGCGCGGCATGCCGATGCACGGCCAGCGCAGACAGTCCATCGGCGATGACCACCGCAACATCCTGTCCGCCGCCATGCACGGCCGTGAGGCCGCGTAGCTGGGCGGCGGCATCTTCGGCCAGGCGCCTTCCCAGATCGGGACGTTGCAGATACTGATGACGATCGGTGGCAGCGCTCTGCAGCAGGATGCTGCTGCGCCCGCGTTGCTCCAGCGCGGCCTGCAGCGGTGCCGGGTCGAAGGCCAAATGCACCGCGTCGCGTGCCTGCGCATGCGCCAGCTGGAACTCCAGGTGCGCGTCCGTAGGCAGGCTGGTCCCCACCCGGCCCAGCGCAATGCGCGCGGGCGTCAGTTGGCGCAGGTGCGCCCAGGCATCGCGGGGCGGTGTTGAGGGGGCGCTCATGGCGCCGCTCTACCGCTGGCCTGTGCCAATGCACGCCGAAATGGCGCCGGTACCTCGCTGCCAAGCTCGAAGCGGCCATCGCGCAGCCGCAGGATGTCGTGCTGCTCCAGCCACTGTTCGAACTCGGGTGCGGCGCGCAGGCCGAGTGCCTGGCGCGCATACAGCGCATCGTGAAACGAGGTGGTCTGGTAGTTCAACATCACATCGTCCGAGCCGGGGATGCCCATGATGAAGTTGATGCCGGCAGTGCCGAGCAGGGTGAGCAACACGTCCATGTCGTCCTGATCGGCTTCGGCATGGTTGGTGTAGCAGATGTCGCAGCCCATCGGCACGCCGAGCAACTTGCCGCAGAAGTGGTCCTCCAGCCCGGCGCGGACGATCTGCTTGCCGTCGTAGAGATATTCCGGCCCGATGAAGCCCACCACGGTGTTTACCAGCAGCGGTTTGTAGTGGCGCGCTACCGCATAGGCGCGCACCTCGCAGGTCTGTTGATCCACGCCGTGGTGCGCATTGGCCGACAACGCGCTGCCCTGGCCGGTTTCGAAGTACATCACGTTGTCGCCGACGTTGCCGCGACGCAACGACAGGCCCGCTTCATACCCTTCCTGCAGCAAGGCCAGGTTGATGCCGAAGCTGGCATTGGCCGCCTCGGTGCCGGCGATGGACTGAAACACCAGATCCACCGGCACGCCGCGGCCGATCGCTTCGATGGTGGTGGTGATGTGCGCAAGCACGCACGATTGCGTGGGAATCTGATACCCACTGATCACCGCATCGAGCATGCGCAACAGGGCCGTGGTTGCGGCCAGGCTGTCGCTGGCCGGGTTGATGCCGATCACCGCATCGCCGTTGCCGTACAACAAGCCGTCGAGCACGCTGGCGGCGATGCCGGTGGCATCATCGGTGGGGTGGTTGGGCTGCAGGCGTGTCGACAGGCGTCCGCGCAACCCCAGCGTGTTGCGAAAGCGGGTGACGACCCGGGTTTTCTGCGCCACCAGGATCAGGTCCTGCACCCGCATCAATTTGGACACCGCGGCCACCATTTCCGGCGTCAGGCCGGGTGCCAACGCGGTCAATGCAGCTTCGTCGGCCTGCGCACTCAGCAGCCAATCGCGAAAGCCGCCCACGGTGAGATGCGCCACGGCGGCAAATGCAGCGGCATCGTGCTGGTCGATGATCAGCCGGGTGACTTCGTCTGCTTCATACGGTACCACTGCTTCGTCGAGGAAGTGCCGTAGCGGCAGATCGGCCAGCGCCATCTGTGCGGCCACGCGCTGCAGACCGGAGTCGGCGGCAAGACCGGCCAGCTGGTCGCCGGAGCGCGCAGGCGTCGCCTTGGCCAGCAGCTGCTTCAGATCGGCAAACTGAAAGCGTTCGCCGCCTGCGGTGAAGGCAAACCCGCTCATCCGGCGCTGGCCACAGGCGTGTGTTGCGTGCGCAGGCTCAGGACGCAACACGCCGCGCCGAACAGCAGCAGGCCCAGGAAGATCAATGCCACGATCGGGTTGAACCACACCATCGCCACCAGGCACACCAGTGCCAGCAGCAGCGCAATGGCCGGCACCACCGGGTACCACGGTGCGCGGAAACTACGCTCCAATCCCGGTTCGGCGCGACGCAGCCTGAACAGGCTGAGCATGCTCATCACATACATCACGATCGCGCCGAACACCGACATGGTGATCATCGCTGCGGTCAACGACATGCCCTGGATCTTGACCACGCTGTCGCTGCAGATCGCGGCGATGCCGATGACGCCGCCGGCCAGGATGGCGCGATGCGGCGTGCGAAAACGCGAGAGCCTGGCCAGCCCATGTGGCAGGAAACCGGCACGCGCCAGCGCAAAGAACTGACGCGAATAGCCCAGGATGATGCCGTGGAAACTCGCCACCAACCCGAACAAGCCGATCCACACCAACATGTGCAACCAGGTGGAACTGTTGCCGACCACGGCCTTCATCGCCTGCGGCAGCGGATCGTTGATGTTGGAAAGCTGGCGCCAGTCGCCGACGCCGCCGGCAAACACCATCACGCCCAGCGCCAACACCACCAGGGTGAGAATGCCGGCGATGTAGGCGCGCGGAATCGTGCGCCTGGGGTCTTTGGCTTCTTCGGCCGCCATCGCCGCCCCTTCGATCGCCAGGAAGAACCAGATCGCAAACGGGATCGCAGCGAAGATGCCGGAAATGGCGGCCGGCCCGAAGCCGTCGCTGCCGGCCCAGCCGTTGGCGGCAAAGCGCGCCACGCTGAAACCCGGTGCCACCACGCCCATGAACACCAGTAGTTCGATCACCGCCAGCAAGGTCACGATCAGCTCGAAGGTGGCTGCAATCGCCACGCCGACAATGTTCAAGCTCATGAAGACCAGGTAGGCGCCAACCGCTGCAAGACGCGGATCCAGCGTGGGGTACTGCACATTCAGATACGCGCCGATCGCCATCGCGATAGCCGGCGGCGCGAAGACGAATTCGATCAACGTGGCCAGGCCGGCCAGCATGCCGCCATAGGTCCCGAACGCGCGCAGGCTATAGGCGAAGGGCCCGCCCGCATTGGGAATGGCGGTGGTCAATTCGGTGAAGCTGAAGATGAAACAGGTGTACATCACTGCGACCAGCAGCGTGGTCACCAGAAAGCCGAGCGTACCGGCGGTGCCCCAGCCGTAACTCCAGCCGAAATACTCGCCTGAAATCACCAGCCCCACCGCGATGCCCCACAACTGCCAGGTACCCAGGGTCGGTTTGAGGTGCTCGTTGCGCATGTCGCACATCTCCTGCAGTCGGGGGAGGGGAGATGAAGCACGCCCGACGCCGAAGCGACGGACCGACCGTCGGCAGCCCAAGCGTCCACCTGCAGCGACGCACGACGGTCGTTTCGGTTATACCGCAAAGCCCGCTGGCGGACACAAGCACGACGGGTAGGTCGCCGCCGACCGGGTGTGTAGCGTTCCGGCGCAATGGTCGTGGGTTGCGTTTTTCTTCTGTCGTCGCAGGGTGTGGCCCGTTGTTAAATCGAGGGGGCCTGATCCAGTGGTCGCGATGCATCAAATAGTGGGGTCATCGCAGAATGACTCTGCAGCCGCACGCTAAGGCGGATCGGGATCATGGTCCATCAACGGGGCGGGGATGCGACCATTCGGTGTCATCCCCCTGACGACTGCGCCGGTAGTCGGGGCGCGCCGGTTCTGTCACGGTCCAGCGGGCTGCATGAACTCGATGGAAATATGGTCGGGACCGGACACGTAGGCGGTGAGCGTTCCTGTTCTCGGACCTCCCGGAATCGGCAGCGGCTTGCCCTTCGCCTTCCATCCGGCCGCCTCGACACGGCAGATGGCCGCATGGATGTCCCGGACGGTCAGCGCCAGATGGGCGGCCCCGATCGCACCCGCGCTGTCCGGCGACTGCCCATTCCGACGACCTTTGGAATATTGCAGCAACTCGACGATGAATCCGTCCGGAGCCTTCACGATTGCCGTTCGCACGCTCGGATCATCCACGCCGGTGACCTGATGCAGGAAATCGCCGCCCATCTGTGCCTGTCGTTCGAGCGTAAACCCCAGGGCCTCGGTCCAGAACCGGATAGCCTCGTCAAGAGATGAAACGGCAAACCCGATGGGATCAACGTTGGCCACGCCTGCATTGCCATCCACTGTTGCGGCTCCGTTCCAGTACGTCCGGGACGCGATAATTGGTGTGAGGGAAACTCGAGTCAGCAGAAGACCGGGCTGGCCAAGCAGGCTCTTCTAGGAAGCGTAGAACAGCGTCTTCAATGCCACCGCACGTCAAAGAGGCGATCTTTCGAACGCTCTACTTCGTCCGCTCAAGCACCAGCAACGGATCGATGCGGGTGTCGAACCAGTTCATCCCCCAATGCAGATGCGGCCCGGTGGCACGCCCAGTGGCACCAACCGCGGCAATCACCTGGCCTTGCTCGACCCGGTCGCCCACCTTCACGTCGATACGCGACAAGTGCAGGAAATTCGAGCTCACCCCGAAGCCGTGATCCAGCAGCACCGTGCCGCCGGTGAGATACAGGTCCGGCGCCGCGAACGTCACCACGCCGGCAGCCGGTGCCTTCACCGGGGTGCCGGTGGGCACGGCGATGTCCATGCCCGAATGGCCGGCGCCCGGCTGGCCGTTGTACACGCGTGCATTGCCGAAGCGGCCGCTGATACGTCCCTGCACCGGCCAGATGAAGGGTTGGGCGAAATCGGTGCGTGCGTCATCGCGGTCGCGCGCCGCCGTGACCTGCGCCTGTTCGCGTTTGATGCGCGCGGCAATCTCGGCCGGCGGGTTGACCGTCTTCGGCGGCACGCCATTGACGCGTTCCACCGGCCAGTCGCGCGGCGTTACTGCGATGCTCACGGTGCGCGTGCTGCCATCGGGTTGGGTGATCTGCACCTGCAAGGGCCCGGTCGCATCGCGGCCGATCCCGAACACGACGCTTCCATAACCGCTCACACGCAAGCTGCGGCCGGCATATTGCACCTTGCTGCCTGCCGGCACCTTGCCGATCACCAGCGCGCCTTGCGACGCGCTTTGCGGAAATACGACATCGGTTGCGGCGGCCGCACCCTGCGCTTGGGCGCGACCTGCAACCAGCGCGACCGGCGCCAGGATCAACCAGGCACCAAACAGGGCTGCGCGCATCAGCGGTCGAAGGTCAGGCGCTGGCCGGCAGCGCTGCCCACCAGCTGTTCGCCATCCCACACCTGCTGGCCGTTGACCCACGTCGCAGCGATGCGCGAACGGAAGGTGGTGCCCTCGAATGGCGACCAGCCGCACTTGGACAGCACCTGCTCGCGCTTCACGGTAAACGGGGTGTTGTCGATCATCACCAGGTCGGCGAAATAGCCTTCGCGCAGGAAGCCGCGCTCTTGCACATCGAACAACTGGGCCGGCGCATGCGCGAACTTCTGCACGATACGGGTGATCGGCAACTTGCCTTCGTGCACCAGCTCCAGTGCCGCGACCAGCGCGTACTGCACCAGCGGCAGGCCCGAGGGCGCCTGCGCATAGGGCTTTTGCTTTTCTTCCCAGGTGTGCGGGGCGTGGTCGGTGGCGAGCACGTCGATGACATCTTCGGCCAGCGCATCGATGAGCGCCAGACGATCTTCGGCGTCCTTGATCGCAGGGTTGCACTTGATCAGGTTGCCCAGTCGTGCGTAATCGCTGCGATCAAAGCGCAGAAAGTGGATGCAGGTCTCGGCGGTAATGCGCTTGCGCAGCTTGCCATCGGCATCGACCAGCGGGCCGGCTTCGAACAGCGCCAGCTCGTCGGCGGTGGAAATGTGCAGCACGTGCAGGCGGGTGTTGTGCTTGCGCGCCAGCGAGACCGCCAGCTGCGAGGACTTCAGGCAGGCCTGACGCGAACGGATGTCCGGGTGCATCTCCGGTGTCAGCGCATCGCCATACTTTTCCTTGTACTGCGCCATCGTCGCGTCGATGGTCGGGGTGTCTTCGCAGTGGGTGATGATCGGCGTGGGTGCGTCGCGGAAGATGGCGTCCAGCGTTTCCGGGTTATCGACCAGCATGTTGCCGGTGGAGGCGCCCATGAACACCTTGATGCCCGGTGCAGTCTTGGGGTCCAGCGACTGGATGTGGGCCAGGTTGTCGTTGCTGGCACCCATGTAGAAGCCGTAGTTGGCCCAGGCGCGCCCGGCAGCGGCGTCGTACTTGGCCTGCAGTGCGGCGGCATCCAGGGTCGGCGGATTGGTGTTGGGCATGTCCATGAAGCTGGTCAGGCCACCAGCCACCGCGGCGCCGGATTCGGTCGCGATGTCGCCCTTGTGGGTCAGGCCAGGTTCGCGGAAGTGCACCTGGTCGTCGATCATGCCTGGCAGCACCCAGCGTCCGGCGGCATCCACGACGGTATCACCAGGGGCAGGGGCGATCTTGCTGTCGATCTTGGCGATGCGGCCGCCCTCGATCAGGAGATCGGCGTCGAACTCCTTGCCTTCGTTGACCAGGCGGGCATTGACGATGACGGTTCGGCTCATGGATGGGGTCCTTTGCAGCTGCAGGAAGAAGACGGGGAGGGCGAGGCGGGTGCATCGGGCACCGGATCGAATCCGCCCGGATGGAAGGGATGACAGCGGCCGAGCCTGCGCGCGGCAAGCCAACTGCCGCGCAGCGGGCCGAAGCGGCCGATGGCGGTCATCGCGTAGTCCGAGCAGCTTGGTGCAAAACGGCAACGCGGCCCGAGCAGGGGGCTGATGACGAGCTTGTAGACGCGCAGCAGCGCGATGAGCAGGCGTGAGATCACTTGCCAATGATATGCCACTTGCATTAATAGGTGGTTGCCGGGGGTCCGCGGGGTACGTTATAAAGTCCCGCTTTCCCGGGCCCCGGGGGAACCAAGGATGAGCGTTTCGTGGCTGCTAAAAAACCTGCAAAAAAGGCCGTAGAGGCCGCCAAGAAGTCCGCCAAACCCGTTGCGAAAAAGGCAGCGACGTCCGCTGCTGCGAAACCGGCCGCAAAACCGCCGGCCAAGCAGCCGGCTGCCAAGAAGGCACCCGCGAAGAAGGCACCTGCGAAGAAAGCCGCTGCCAAGCCGGCGCCGGCTTCCAAGACCACCGCGTCCGCAGCCCCCAAGTCAGTGAAACCCGTCGCCAAGAGTGCTGCCAAGCCGGCGGCGAAAAAGGCAGCTCCGGCTGCCGCCAAACCGGCCGCCAAGCCGGTGGCGTCCAAGTCCGTACCGAAGCCGGCCACCAAGCCGGCTCCGGCCAAGTCAGTCCCGGTCAAGGCTGAAAAGCCCGCGCCCGCACCGGTCCCCAAGGCCGTCCCTGCGAAGCCGGCAAAGCCTGCGACCCCGTCATCTAAGAATCCCGTGCCCGTTTCGAAATCTTCCGCAAAAACGCCAACTAAAACCGAAGCCCCCGCCAAGCCTGCTGCGACCCGTCCGGTCGGCAAGGTGGCCGTGGCCGTGACGTCCAAGCCGTCCAGCGCGGCTCCCAAGACCAAGTACAAGGTGGTCGAGTACAAGACCGACGAAGCAACCGGTCGCCCGATCCTGCCGCAGGGCTACAAGCCTTCCGCGGACGAGGAGTACATGAACAAGTTGCAGCAGGAATATTTCCGCCAGCGTCTGCAGAGCTGGCGCAACGAGATGGTGGAGGAATCCAAGCAGACCATCGAAAACCTGCGCGAAGAAGTACGCGACATCGGCGACGAAGCCGAACGTGCCACCCGCGAGACCGAAAACTCGCTGGAACTGCGTGCCCGTGATCGCGCCCGCAAGCTGATTTCCAAGATCGACAGCACGCTCAAGCGTCTGGAAGACGGTGACTACGGCTACTGCGTGGACACCGGTGAAGAGATTGGCCTGGACCGCCTGGAAGCGCGTCTGACTGCCGAGCGCACCATCGATGCCCAGGAGCGTTGGGAGCACTTGCAGAAGCAGCAGGGCGACTGATCGTCCGCCTGGCTCACCGAAAGACCCCGCCATGTGCGGGGTTTTTTATGGTCGCCTGATCCGTTGTATTGGCGCCTGGCCGAGAGTCAGGCAGCGCCCATTGGCGAGACGCCGCCGCACGCAGCTGCATACGGCACGTGAGCGCGGTCCGCAACACGAGCCCCTTGCCACCACAGCGGCGCCGTGGGCACCGGCAATCACGCGATCGCGCCGCTCACTGCAGATCGCGCAGGTCCAGCTTGCGCAGGCGCGGCGCCTTCCAGGCGGTGGTGGCCACCACGCCCAGGGTGACGCAGCCGCCGATGACCACCGCCGGCACCAGGCCGACCAGGCGCGCCATGACGCCGTCGTAGAACGCGCCCAACTCGTTGGACGAGCCGATGAAGATGCCGTTGATCGAAGACACCCGGCCACGCATGGCATCGGGGGTGGCCAACTGCAGGATAGTCTGGCGCACCACCACCGAGACGCCATCGCACATGCCGTACACCAGCAGGATCGCCGCTGACAGCCAGAAATGGCGCGACAGTCCGAAGGCGATGGTGCAGAGCCCGAAGCCGGCCACCGACAGCAGCAGCACGCGTCCGGCATTGCGCTGCAGCGGGTGCCGCGCCAGCCACACGCCAACCACGATCGAACCCAGCGCCGGCGCACCGCGCAGGATGCCCAGGCCTTCCGGGCCGTAGTGCAGGATGTCGTGGATGAAGGCCGGCAACATCGATACCGCGCCGCCAAGCAGGACCGAGAACATGTCCAGCGCCATGGCGCCCAGCATGATCTGGTTGGACAGTACGAACTGCGCGCCTTCGGCGATGCTGCGGAAGATCGGCGCACGCGGGCCGGCGCTGACGGGCTCGCTGACACGCAATAAAGCCAACGCCAGGATCGCCAGCATCGCCACGCTGGCGGCGACCCCGTAGGCCAGGCCCTTGCCGCCCCAGCCGACCAGCACGCCGCCCAGCGCCGGGCCGATCACCATGCCGGCCTGGAAGGTGACGCTGCCGATGCTGGCGCCGCGTGCGAATGCGTCGCGCGGCAGCGCCCGTGCGAACAAGGCGTTGTAGACCGGCGACAAGAAAGAGCGCGCCGCGCCGGTGAGCGAGATGGCGGCATAGATGGGCCACACGCCTTTGACCGGCAGCCAGCCTTGCGTGATCGCCAACAGCAACAGCGCGGTTGCGACCAAGCCCAGCACGGCGACCATGCCCAGCCGGCGGCGCGGCAGGTGATCGACCAGGTAGCCGGCAAAGGGGGCGATGCAGAAGAACGGCAGGATTTCCGCCAGGCCGATCAGCCCCAACGAGAGCGGGTTGCCGGTCATTTCGTAAATATGCCAACCGACCGTCACCGCGACGATCTGGTAGGACAGCATCGCCGCCACGCGGTACAGCAGCACCAGGCCGAAGCCTGGATGGGCGAGCAGCGTCCGCAGCGAATCGGCGGGCGATGGGGCGGGCGTGCTCACTGCTGCGCGCGCGCGGTATCGCGGATGAAGGCCAGCATCGCTGCCACGCCGTTGCTGCGGGTCGGCGACAGATGCTTGGCCAGGCCGATCCCGGCGATGTAGTCAGGCTCGGTAGCCAGGATCTCTTGCGCGCTACGCCCGGAATACACGCGCAGCGCAAGGTAGATCAGCCCGGAGACAATGGCCGAATCGCTGACGGCATGGAAATCCAGCCGCTCGGCGTTGCCCTCCGGCACGATCCAGACCATCGATTGGCAGCCGTGCAGGCGGTGCTCTTCGGTTTTCCACTGTTCCGGGAAGGCGGGCAACTTGCGGCCAAGGTCGATCAGGTACTGGTAGCGCTCGGACCAGTCGCCAAAGAAGGAAAATTCCTCGGCAATGGCGGCCTGCGCCTCGGTAGCAGTCGGTTCAAGCGGGAAGGGGGAGGTGGTCATCTAAAAATCCAGAATCAATTCGATCAAGTCCCTCTCCCGCGGGGCGAGAAGGCACGGTGTGCGCCACTGGCACCTGGCCTTGGAGCGCTGTGGCCACTGCATCTTTCACCAGGTGCCAGGGCGGGGCAGCCTGCGAGGGCCGTCGGTCATTCTTTCTGGCTGGCGCGTGGCGACGCGTTTGCCATGACCGACGGTTGATTGTCGCCGCAGCGCACCCTCATCCGCCTGCGGGGCACTTTCTCCCGCAGGAAGACGTGAGAAGGATCAAGCACGCTTCCAACGCACGCCCTGCGGCGTGTCTTCCAGCACGATACCCTCTTCGGCAAGTTGCTTGCGGATGGCGTCGGCGCGGGCGAAATCCTTGGCTTTCTTCGCCGCGCTGCGTTCTTCCACCAATGCGGTGATGCGTGCATCGTCGCCGGCGTCGGTGCCGCGCGAGAACCATGCAGCCGGGTCTTGTTGCAGCAACCCCAGTGCCATTCCGGCACCGAGCAACTTGGCGCGCGCCGCATGCAGCTCGATCATGCGCGCCGATGCTTGGCCGCTTTGCATCAGGTCGCTGCGCAATGCACGCGCATCGGAGGCGATGCTTGCCATGACGGACAAGGCCAGCGGCGTGTTGAGATCGTCATCCAGAGCGGACTCCACCTCGGCGGGAATCGTCATGGATACCGCCGGATCGCTGCCGCTTTCGGCTTCCAGCGCAGCCAGATCCCGCAACGTTCCATACAGGCGGTCCAGCGTGTTCTTGGCCTGCTCGATCAACCCATCCGACCAGTCCAGCGGCTGACGGTAGTGCGCGCTCAACAGCGCATAGCGCAGCGCTTCGGGCGGATGCCTGGCGATGAGCTCGTGCACGGTTTCGATATTGCCCAGCGACTTGCTCATCTTCGCGCCGCTGAAATTGAGCATGCCGTTGTGCAGCCAGAAGCGCGCAAAGGTGGCACCGCCATGCGCGCACTCGCTCTGCGCAATCTCGTTTTCGTGATGCGGGAACTGCAGGTCCACACCGCCGGCGTGGATGTCGATGGTCGGCCCCAGATGGGCGGCGGCCATCGCCGAGCATTCGATATGCCAACCCGGCCGGCCGCGGCCCCAGGGCGATGGCCAGCCGGGCAGGTCGTCGCTGGAGGGTTTCCACAGCACGAAGTCGCCGGGGTCGCGCTTGTATGGCGCCACGTCCACGCGCGCGCCGGCCAACATTTCGTCCGGGTCGCGCCGCGAGAGCTTGCCGTAGTCCTCGAAGCTGGAGACCGAAAACAGCACGTGGCCTTCCGCGGCATAGGCATGCCCAGTGGCGATCAGCTGCTCGATCATCGCCACGATCTGCGGGATGTGCGTGGTGGCCTCCGGTTCGATGTCCGGTGGAGCCACGCCGAGCGCTGCCATGTCCTGCCGGTAGATCGCCGCGAAGCGGTCGGTGATCGTCGAAATCGGCACGCCCTGCGCCTGCGCGGCGGCGTTGATCTTGTCGTCCACGTCGGTGATGTTGCGCGCGTAGCGCAGCGCGCCGTAGCGTCGGCGCAGCAACGCGGCAAGCACATCGAAGACCACCGGGCCGCGAGCGTTGCCGATATGCGCGTAGTTGTAGACGGTGGGACCGCAGACGTACAGGGTGGGGCTGGACGGATCGAGCGGCGCAAACGGCTCGACCCGCCGCGTCAGGTTGTTGTGCAGGCGCAGGCTCATCGGCATCCGAAAAAGGGCAATCGCGCGATTCTAGCCCGTTGTGGCGGGATGGCGAATCGCCAGCCCGACGATGGCCACCGGATGGGTTGCGTTCAGCCCAGGCGGCCGCAAGCTCCATACACTTACGTACTGCCTGGCTGCGCGTTCCCGGTACTGATGCGACCTTCTCCGTTCTTCATGCTGCTGTGTACGTTTGCCGGGCAAGTGATTCCGGCGTTTGCGGCAGAGCCCGACCCCAAGAACCGGGTCGTGGTGATCGAGAACGTGAAACTGGATTATGCGCAGGTGCTCAATGTCGAGCCGGTCTACCAGACGCTTCGCGCCACGCGTATCGAAGAGCAATGCGAAGCCGAGCAGGCGGCACAGGCTGCGGCAGCGCCGGCCGAGGACGAGGGCCGCATCAACCGCATGGTCGATTCGGTCAAGGAAATGTTCTCACGTCGCCCCGAACCGGCCGCGCCCGCTGCGGTGCCGCCGACCAGCACGCGGCGCAACTGCAAGGTGGTGGAAGTGCCGCGCGAGTTCCGCCGGCCGATCGCCTTCGACGTGGACTATGTCTACAAGGGCACCAAATACCGTTCGCGCCTGCCCGAAGATCCGGGCAATCGGCTGCGCATCCGGGTCTCAGTGACGCCGTACATTCCCGACGCCATCGTCGCGCCGCCGCGCTGAGATGCGCAG
Source organism: Xanthomonas euvesicatoria (assembly GCF_013112235.1). Taxonomy (NCBI): domain Bacteria; kingdom Pseudomonadati; phylum Pseudomonadota; class Gammaproteobacteria; order Lysobacterales; family Lysobacteraceae; genus Xanthomonas; species Xanthomonas euvesicatoria. Next base: position 3,795,431 of record NZ_JABFFS010000001.1, on the reverse strand, counting down.
CGGTTGCGCCGTGCCCACATGCGTGCGAGGATTCGCGCCCTATGCAAGCAAACGCCTTTCAGCACGACACCAGCGCCGCCCGGATGGCCTCCGGCATGACCTCGCGTGCCCGCCGACCGGAATCCCACATTTTCGCTGGGTAAGCCGGGGCGTTTGCTGTTCCGACGTTGAAGACCCAGCCCCCAGGCTGGGTTTTTTCGTTTTGGCGTCACAAAAGTTTCAACGGCAAGAAACGCGCATGTCGCGCACCCCGTCGCTCCTGGCGGACCAACGCAGCAGTAGCACGCAGCAAAGGATCGATCGATGTCACTGAAGCACTTCTTGAACACCCAGGACTGGAGCCGCGCCGAGCTGGACGCGCTGTTGACCCAGGCCGCGTTGTTCAAACGCAACAAGCTGGGAAGCGAGCTGAAGGGCAAGTCGATTGCGCTGGTGTTCTTCAACCCGTCCATGCGCACCCGTACCAGCTTCGAGCTGGGCGCATTTCAGTTGGGCGGGCATGCGGTGGTCTTGCAGCCGGGCAAGGATGCGTGGCCGATCGAGTTCAATCTGGGGACGGTCATGGACGGCGACACCGAAGAGCACATCGCCGAAGTGGCGCGCGTGCTGGGGCGTTATGTCGACCTGATCGGCGTGCGCGCGTTTCCGAAGTTCGTGGACTGGTCCAAGGACCGCGAAGACCAGGTACTCAAGAGCTTTGCCAAGTATTCGCCGGTGCCGGTGATCAACATGGAAACCATCACCCACCCATGCCAGGAGCTGGCGCATGCGCTGGCGCTGCAGGAACACTTCGGTACCCAGGATCTGCGTGGCAAGAAGTACGTGCTGACCTGGACCTACCACCCCAAGCCGCTGAACACAGCGGTGGCCAACTCGGCGCTGACCATCGCCACGCGCATGGGCATGGACGTGACCCTGCTGTGCCCGACGCCGGACTACATCCTGGATCAGCGCTACATGGACTGGGCCGCGCAAAACGTGGCCGAAAGCGGTGGCTCGCTGCAGGTCAGCCATGACATCGACAGCGCCTACGCCGGCGCCGATGTCGTCTACGCCAAGAGCTGGGGTGCGTTGCCGTTCTTCGGCAACTGGGAACCAGAAAAGCCGATCCGCGACCAGTACCAGCATTTCATCGTCGACGAACGCAAGATGGCGCTGACCAACAACGGCGTGTTCTCGCACTGCCTGCCGCTGCGCCGCAACGTCAAGGCGACCGATGCGGTGATGGATTCGCCCAACTGCATCGCCATCGATGAAGCCGAAAATCGGCTGCATGTGCAAAAGGCGATCATGGCGGCGCTTGCTTCGCAAGCGGGAATCGGGAATCGGGATTAGAGAATCGCAACAGCAACACACTTGGCCCCCACATTTACGTACTAAGGAACAATGATGAGCGCTGCTTCCACCAATCCCGAATCCCGACTCCCGACTTCCGGCACCAAAGACATCGTTCTCGCGTTTTCCGGTGGTCTGGACACCAGCTTCTGCATTCCGTATCTGCAGGAGCGCGGCTATGCGGTGCACACCGTGTTTGCCGACACCGGTGGTGTGGATGCCGAAGAGCGTGAGTTCATCGAGAAGCGCGCCGCCGAATTGGGCGCGGCCAGCCACGTCACCGTGGACGGTGGCCCGGCGATCTGGGAAGGCTTCGTCAAGCCGTTCGTGTGGGCGGGCGAGGGGTACCAGGGCCAGTACCCGTTGCTGGTGTCCGACCGTTACCTGATCGTGGATGCTGCGCTCAAGCGTGCCGAAGAATTGGGCACGCGCATCATTGCGCATGGTTGCACCGGCATGGGCAACGATCAGGTGCGTTTCGACCTGGCAGTGAAGGCGCTGGGCGACTACCAGATCGTGGCGCCGATCCGCGAGATCCAGAAAGAGCACACCCAGACCCGCGCCTATGAGCAGAAGTATCTGGAAGCGCGTGGTTTCGGCGTGCGTGCCAAACAGCAGGCCTACACCATCAACGAGAACCTGCTGGGCCTGACCATGTCCGGCGGCGAGATCGATCGTTGGGAAGCGCCGGGCGAGGGCGCGCGCGGCTGGTGCGCGCCGCGCAGTGCTTGGCCGAGCGAGGCGTTGACGGTGACGCTGAAGTTCGTCGAAGGCGAAGCGGTGGAACTGGACGGCAAGCCGCTGCCGGGTGCCAAGATCCTGGCCAAGCTCAACACCTTGTTTGCGCAATACGGCGTGGGCCGCGGCGTCTATACCGGCGACACCGTGATCGGTTTGAAGGGCCGCATCGTGTTCGAAGCGCCGGGCCTGATTTCGCTGCTCACCGCGCACCGTGCACTGGAAGATGCGGTGCTGACCAAGCAGCAGAACCGCTTCAAGCCGGACGTGGCGCGCAAGTGGGTGGAGCTGGTGTACGAAGGCTTCTATCACGACCCGCTCAAGAGCGATATCGAGGCGTTCCTGAAGTCCTCGCAGTCCAAGGTCAATGGCGAGGTGACGCTGGAAACTCGCGGCGGCCGCGTCGATGCGGTGGCGGTACGCTCGCCGCACCTGCTCAACACCAAGGGTGCGACCTACGCGCAATCGGCCGACTGGGGCGTGGAAGAAGCGGAAGGCTTCATCAAGCTGTTCGGGATGAGCTCGACGCTGTACGCGCAGGTCAACCGCTGAGCAAAAGCCCCTCTCCCCCGGGGAGAGGGGCTTGGGGTGCCGCAGAAACCTCCAAGATCGATCATGACGAACGCGTCGCCACGCGCCAGTCATGGGGAACTACTGCAGCATTGCGTCCATCGTTCTCCATCTGGGCACGTGGCGACGCGTTCGACCTGGTTGCTTCGCGAAGTTTCGTGAGGCGCCCCTCATCCGCCCCTTCGGGCCACCTTCTCCCGGTGGGAGAAGAGGGCCACTGCGATGGAACCCATGCCCGCATTACGCATCAGTACCGACAAGCAGGAACTCGATCTGCCGTTGATCCATCGCTTCCTCAGCGAGCAGGCCTATTGGTGCCTGGGCATCCCGCTGGACACGGTGCAGCGGGCGGTCGCCGGCTCGCTGTGTTTCGGCGGTTATTGCGCGGGCGTAGGGCAGGTGGCGTTCGCGCGCGTGATCACCGACGGTGCCACCTTCGGCTATCTCGCCGATGTGTTCGTGCTCGATGCACACCGTGGGCGCGGCTATGGCAAGCAACTGGTGGCAGCAGTGATGGCCCATCCGCATCTGCAAGGTCTTCGTCGCTTCATGCTCGCCACCTCCGATGCGCATGCGCTGTACGCACAGCACGGCTTCGCCGCGCCGGCACGGCCGCAGGCGTTGATGGAAATCGCCTATCCCGATCTCTACCGCACCACCACCACGGCTGCCTGACCCACATGACTGACCTGCTCACCTCCACGCTCGACCACCTGCAGGCGCTGGTGGCATTCGACACCCGCAATCCGCCGCGTGCGATTGCCGCGCAAGGCGGCATCTTCGATTATCTGCGCGCGCAGCTGCCGGGGTTCCAGGTCGAGGTGGTCGATCACGGTGCAGGGGCGGTGAGCTTGTACGCGGTGCGCGGCACGCCGAAGTACCTGTTCAACGTGCATCTGGATACCGTGCCGGATTCGCCGCACTGGAGCGCCGACCCGCACGCGATGCGGCGCCTGGACGACCGCGTGGTGGGCCTGGGCGTGTGCGACATCAAGGGCGCGGCGGCGGCGCTGGTTGCCGCGGCCAATGCCGGTAACGGCGATGCCGCGTTCCTGTTTTCTTCGGACGAAGAGGCCAATGATCCGCGCTGCATCGCCGCGTTCCTGGCGCGCGGCGTGCCGTACGAAGCTGTCCTGGTGGCCGAGCCGACCATGGGCGAAGCGGTGCTGGCGCATCGTGGCATCAGTTCGGTGCTGATGCGGTTTGCCGGGCGCGCAGGGCATGCATCGGGCAAGCAGGATCCCTCGGCCAGCGCGCTCCATCAGGCAATGCGCTGGGGCGCAAATGCCCTGGACCATGTGCAATCGCTGGCGCATGCGCGCTTCGGCGGGTTGACCGGATTGCGCTTCAACATCGGCCGCGTCGAGGGGGGCATCAAGGCCAACATGATCGCGCCGGCAGCCGAAGTGCGCTTCGGCTTTCGTCCGTTGCCGTCGATGGACGTGGATGGACTGCTGGCAAGCTTTGCCGGCTTCGCCGAACCGGCGGCAGCGCATTTCGAAGAAACCTTCCGCGGGCCGAGCCTGCCGTCGGGCGACATCGCACGCGCGGAAGAACGCCGCCTGGCCGCACGCGATGTGGCCGATGCGCTGGACCTGCCGATCGGCAACGCAGTGGACTTCTGGACCGAGGCCTCGCTGTTTTCGGCCGGCGGCTATACCGCGCTGGTGTATGGTCCTGGCGACATCGCCCAGGCGCACACCGCCGACGAATTCGTGACGCTGGCGCAGTTGCAGGGTTACGCCGAATCGGTCCATCGCATCATCAACGGTTCGCATTGAACCGACACGCGCCTGGCGCTCCCTTTCCTCTTTCGAACACGGCAATGTCCCCTTCCGCACAACCCCACAAACAAACCCGCCAAACCATCGTGCGCCTGCTCTCCAGCATGGCCAGCGCGAAGGAAATCAGCCAATACCTCAAGCGGTTTTCGCAGCTCGATGCCAAGCGCTTTGCGGTGGTCAAGGTGGGGGGCGCGGTGTTGCGCGACGATCTGGACGCGCTGACCTCGTCGTTGTCGTTCCTGCAGGAAGTTGGGCTGACCCCGATCGTGCTGCATGGCGCCGGCCCGCAGCTGGATGCAGAGCTGGCCGCCGCCGGTATCGAAAAGCACACCGTCAACGGACTGCGCGTGACCTCGCCCGAAGCCTTGGCGATCGTGCGCAAGGTGTTCCAGGCCTCCAACCTGAAACTGGTGGAAGCGCTGCAGCAAAACGGCGCGCGTGCGACCTCGATCACCGGTGGCGTGTTCGAGGCCGAGTATCTGGATCGCGACACCTACGGCCTGGTCGGTGAGGTCAAGGCGGTGAATCTGGCGCCGATCGAAGCCAGTCTGCAGGCCGGCTCCATCCCGGTGATCACCAGCCTGGGCGAAACGCCCAGCGGGCAGATCCTCAACGTCAATGCGGATTTTGCCGCCAACGAGTTGGTGCAGGAGCTGCAGCCGTACAAGATCATCTTTCTCACCGGCACCGGCGGCCTGCTGGATGCCGATGGCAAGTTGATCGATTCGATCAACCTGTCTACCGAGTTCGACCACCTGATGCAGCAGCCGTGGATCAACGGCGGCATGCGGGTGAAGATCGAGCAGATCAAGGACTTGCTCGATCGCCTGCCGCTGGAATCGTCGGTGTCGATCACCCGGCCGTCGGACCTGGCCAAGGAGCTGTTCACCCACAAGGGCTCGGGTACGCTGGTGCGGCGCGGCGAGCGCGTGCTGCGCGCCACCTCCTGGGACGAACTGGATCTGCCTCGCCTGAAGTCGCTGATCGAATCCAGCTTCGGCCGCACGCTGGTGCCGGAGTATTTCGAGACCACCACGTTGCTGCGCGCGTATGTCAGCGAAAACTACCGCGCGGCGGTGATCCTGACCGACGAAGGCCAGTTCGGTGCGGGCAGGCTGACCTATCTGGACAAGTTCGCCGTGCTCGACGATGCGCAGGGCGAAGGTCTTGGCCGGGCGGTATGGAATGTGATGCGCGAAGAGACCCCGCAGCTGTTCTGGCGCTCGCGCCATAACAACCAGGTCAATATCTTTTACTACGCCGAATCCGACGGTTGCATCAAGCAGGAGAAGTGGAAGGTGTTCTGGTACGGGCTGGAAAACTTCGAGCAGATCCAGCATTGCGTTGCGCACTGCGCGACGCGTCAGCCGACCTTGCTGGGCTGACTGCGATGAGCGTCGTCACCTTGCCAGCACGTTGGCGCGAGCAGCCGAACATGCGTGGACGGCATGCGAGCCTGGAGCCGCTGCAGACAGCGCATGCCGATGGGTTGCGTGAGGTGGTGGGCGACGGCGCGCTATCGCGGCTGTGGTACACCAGCGTGCCCGCACCGGAGCAGGTCGAGGCGTATATCGCTGCGGCCCTGGCCGCCTGCGCCGATGGCGCGGCGTTGCCATATGTGGTGCGCGATGCGGCCGGCGACATCGTCGGTTGCACGCGCTACTACGCGCTGGATGCCGCAGTGCCCAGGCTGTCGATCGGCTACACCTGGTACGCACCACGCGTGCAGCGCAGCGGCGTCAACACCGAAACCAAGCTGATGCTGCTGCAATACGCCTTCGAAACATTGGGGTGCCTGAGCGTGGTGTTCGAGACCAGCTGGTTCAACCATACCTCGCGCGCGGCGATCGCGCGGCTGGGTGCAAAACAGGACGGCGTGCTGCGCAACCACGCCCGCCACGCCGACGGTACGCCGCGCGATACCGTGGTGTTTTCCATCATCGATACGGAATGGGCCGGGGTCAAACGCCACCTACAGTTCCGCCTGGAAGCAAACGCATGACTGTTGAACAAAAGACCATCGGCATTGTCGGCGCCCGCGGGCATACCGGCTCGGAATTGATCAAACTGGTGGCGGCGCATCCGCAGCTGCACTTGAGCTTCGTGTCCTCGCGCGAGCTGGCCGGGCAGCGCGTGGCCGAGCATAACGATGCCTACCAGGGCCAGTTGCGCTACGAGAACCTGGATGCCGCCGCAGTGGCCGCCAAGGCGGCCGACGTGGTGATCCTGGCGCTGCCCAATGGCATGGCAGAGCCCTTTGTCGCCGCGATCGACGCGGCAGCGCCACAGACGCTGGTGATCGATCTTTCGGCCGACTATCGCTTCGATCCGGCCTGGTACTACGGCTTGCCTGAGTTGACGCGCGGCAGTTACGCCGGGCAAAAACGCATCAGCAACCCGGGCTGTTATGCCACCGCGATGCAGCTGACCATCGCGCCACTGCTCGACCAGCTGGCCGGGCCACCGCAGTGTTTCGGTGTCTCCGGGTATTCGGGCGCGGGTACCACGCCTTCGGACAAGAACAATCCTGCGTTGCTCTCCAATAACGTGATGCCCTATGCGCTGACCAACCACATGCACGAGCGCGAGGTGTCTGCGCAGCTTGGCGTGCCGGTGGAGTTCATGCCGCATGTGGCGCCGCATTTCCGCGGCATCACCATGACCGTCAACCTGTGGCTGCAGCAGCCGCTGACGCGCGAGCAGATCCAGGCGCGTTATACGCAGCGTTATGCCGACGAGCCGTTGATCGAAATCGTCGACGAGGCGCCCTGGGTGAGCCGCATCGCCGGCAAGCACGGTGTGCAGATTGGCGGAGTAACGCTGGCGCCCGGCAACAAGCGCGTGGTGGTGGTGGCGACGCTGGACAATCTGCTCAAGGGTGCGGCAACGCAGGCGATGCAAAACCTCAACCTTGCGCTGGGCTGGGACGAGTTGATGGCAATTCGTTGATGCGAGTCCCTCGCAACAGCCCGCGCATCCATGTGCGGGGATCGAAACTGGACGACTTACTCGAGACGCTTTCCGATGACCAATCTGTTGTGGCAAAAACCTGGCGTTGCCGTTGACGCCAAGATCCAGAGTTTCCTGGCCGGCGACGATGTGATCCTGGATCGCGAATTCTTCCTGTACGACATCGCTGCCAGCAAGGCGCATGCGCAGGGGCTGCAGCACATCGGCATCTTGTCGTTGCAGGAGCTGGGCGGCTTGAGCGAACAGCTCGACCTGCTGGCCGCCGATTTTCGCAGCGGCGCCTTCGTGCTCGATGCGCAATACGAAGATTGCCACTCCGCCATCGAAGCGCGATTGACCGAGCGTCTGGGCGATGCAGGCCGCAAGATCCACACCGGGCGCAGCCGCAACGACCAGATCCTGGTCGCCACGCGGCTGTGGCTGAAGGACAAGCTGCAGCGCGTTGCCACGCTCAGCGCGGAGATCGCCAAGGTGGCGTTGGACCGCGCACAGGCCGAGGCCGGGCTGCCGGTGCCTGGTTATACGCACATCCAACGGGCGGTGGTGTCCTCGGCCGGGATGTGGTGGGCGGGCTGGGCGGAAGCGTTCATCGACAACGCCGTGCGCGCCGACGACACCGTCCGTTTGGTCGACAGCAACCCGCTCGGCACCGCCGCAGGCTATGGCGTGAATCTGCCGCTGGATCGTGCGCATACCACCGCCGAACTGGGGTTTGCACGCCTGTTGGTCTCGCCGATCTACGCCCAGCTTTCGCGCGGCAAGTACGAACTGGCCGCGCTCGAAGCGCTCGGCAGCGCCACCCTGGATCTGCGCCGCATCGCCTGGGATCTGTCGCTGTTCACCAGCGGCGAATTCGCGTTTGTCGCCTTGCCGGCCCAATACACCACCGGCAGTTCGATCATGCCGAACAAGCGCAACCCGGACGTGATCGAGCTGATGCGCGCAACGCATGCCAGCGTGGCGGCAGCGCGCACCGAGATCGAACAGCTGCTGTCGCTGCCGTCGGGTTATCACCGCGATCTGCAGAGCAGCAAGGGCGCGATCGTGCACGGCTTTGGCCGCGGACTTGCAGCGCTGGAACTGCTGCCGGCCTTGCTGGCCAACCTGGAATGGCGCCCGGACAAACTGCGCGCAGCCATCGATTCGGGCATGTATGCCACCGATGTGGCAGTGGAAGCCGCGGTAGCCGGCGTGCCGTTCCGCGAGGCCTACAAGGCCGCAGCGCAGGCCTCCGAGACCGCAGGGCAGGGACGCACGCCGGAAGGCAGCCTGGCTGCGCGCGTGTCGCCCGGTGCGGCAGCCGACCTGCAACTGGATGTGCTGCAGGCGCGCTGGCAGGCGCTGCGCGCATGACGACCCGCTATCTGGTGCTTGCGCTTCGCAAGCCGGGGTTTCCCGCCGATGTGGTGCAGCCGCATCTGGACTTTCTCGATGCATTGCGCGCCGCCGGGCAACTCGAGCTGACCGGCGGCTTCAGCGATCGCAGCGGTGGCGCGTATGTGCTGGTCAACGTGGCCACGCTTCAACAGGCGCAGCAGATCGTTGCGCGCGACCCGCTGGTGCTGCGCGATGCCTCTGCATTGACCGTGTATGAGTGGAACACGCACTGAGGACGCCATTGCCATGAGCACGCCTGCCAGCACGTTGTCGCCGTTTACCGAGCAGGCGCTGCCGCCGTGGCGCCGTGCGGTGCTCAAGGTCGGCAGCAGCCTGCTCGCCGCCGATGGCGGTGGCCTGTCCCCGCGCTTCGCGCTGGGTCTGGCGCAGTTCGTTTCCGCCAATCTGGCAGCCGGGCGCGAGCTGGTGATTGTGTCGTCGGGCGCGGTGGCCGCTGGTCGCGCCATCCTGCCCAAAGCGGCAGATGTCGGCGCGCCGATCGCGGCGAGGCAGGCACTGGCCGCCTTGGGCCAGGCGCAGCTGATTGCGTTATGGCAGCGCTTTTTCGAGCGGCCGGTGGCGCAGGTACTGCTCACGCATGACGACCTGCGCAACCGTCGCCGCTATCTCAACGCGCGTGCCACCTTGGGCGAGTTGCTGCGGCTGGGCGCGCTGCCGGTGATCAACGAAAACGACACCGTCTCGGTGGATGAGTTGAAGCTGGGCGATAACGACAACCTGGCCGCGATCGTGGCTGCGCTGGTCGATGCCGACGCGTTGTTCATCGCCACCGACATCGATGGATTGTATAGCGCCGACCCACGCAGCAACCCGCTGGCGCGCCCGCTCGACGATGTGCCCGAGCTCACCCCTGAAGTGCTGGCGATGGCCGGCGGCAGCGGTAGCAACGTGGGGACCGGCGGCATGCGCACCAAACTGGAAGCCGCAGCAAAGGCCGGTGCGGCCGGCATCGAAACCTATCTATTCAACGGCCGAAGTGGCGAGGTGGTGCGCGCCCTGGCGCAGGACCGCCTGCGTGGCACACGCATCCACGCCGCGCGCACGCGCATCGCTGCGAGAAAATACTGGCTGCGGCACGCACCGGTGGAAGCGGGTGCGATCCTCATCGACGACGGCGCCGCAGCGGCCCTGACCGGCAAGGGCGCCTCGCTGTTGCCAGGCGGCGTGGCCGGCGCGCAGGGCGATTTCCGTCGCGGCGACATGGTGGAGATTCGTCTGCGCGACACCGCGGGCGACCAGTGTCTGGCACGCGGCGTCAGTCAGTATTCGGCCCTGGATATCCGTCGTATCGCAGGCCGCCACTCGCGCGAGATCGAGAACGTGCTCGGCTACAGTTACGGCGAAAACGTGGTGCATCGCGATGATCTGGTGGTGTTGTAGCAGAGATTCGACATTTGGGATTGGGGATTCGCAAAAGCATGTGTGCTGCGCGTTTCACCTTTTGCCGCTTTGTTACAGTGAATGAGTCCGTTGTGCTAATAAAACGATGTCGCCTGCTTTTGCAAATCTCCAATCCCGACTCCCAAATCCCGGCTCCCAAATGACCATCAAAACGCTCGCTCTGCAATGCCGTGACGCCGCGCAGGTGGTGTCGCAATTGTCTGCACCGGCCAAGCATGCCTTGCTGGACGCGATGGCGGCCGCGCTGGAAGCCGATGCGGCGGCGATTCTGGCCGCCAATGCGCGCGATCTGGAGGCCGCGCGTGCCAAGGGCACCGGCAGTGCCATGCTCGATCGGCTGGCGCTGGACGACAAGCGCCTGGCCGGCATCGCGGCCGCACTGCGCGAGGTGGCGCAGCTGCCCGACCCGGTGGGTCGGATCACCCGCGAAGATGTGCGCCCCAACGGGATTCGCGTGCAGAAGGTGCGTGTGCCGCTGGGCGTGATCGCGATGATCTACGAGGCGCGGCCCAACGTCACGGCCGACGCTGCGGCACTGTGCATCAAGGCCGGCAATGGCGTGATCCTGCGCGGTGGCTCGGAGGCGATCCATTCCAATACCGCCATTGCGCGCGCACTGCAGCGGGCCTTGCGCGAGGCCAATGTGCCGGACGCGGCGCTGACCCTGGTCGAGGATCTGCGCCGCGAGACCATGCTGGAACTGCTGCAGCTCAGCGACATCGTCGATCTGGCGATTCCGCGCGGCGGCGAAGGCCTGATCCGGTTTGTCGCCGAGCACGCGCGCGTGCCGGTGATCAAGCACTACAAGGGGGTGTGCCACCTGTTTGTGGATGCATCCGCCGAGATGGAGCTTGCGCTGCGCCTGCTGATCGATGGCAAGGCGACGCGGCCGTCGGCCTGTAATTCGCTGGAGACCTTGCTGGTGCATGCAGGCATCGCCGAGCGCTTCTTGCCGCTTGCCGCGCAGGCATTGCGCGAACGCAAGGTGGAACTGCGTGGCGATGCGGCGACGCAGGCGGTGCTGCCGGACATCGCTGCTGCCAGCGACGACGACTATGCCGCGGAATTCCTGGATCTGATTCTGGCCATCCGCGTGGTGCCGGACCTGGACACGGCGCTGGCGCACATCCGCCAGTACGGCTCGGACCACACCGAAGTCATCGCCACGCAGGATGCCGACAACGCCGAGCGATTCGTGCAGTCGCTACGCTCTGCGGTGGTGATGGTGAACGCCTCCTCGCGCTTTTCCGATGGCGGTGAACTGGGCCTGGGCGCGGAGATCGGCATCTCCACCACACGCCTGCATTCCTATGGCCCCATGGGCCTGGAAGCGCTGACGGTGGAGCGCTTCGTGGTGCGTGGCGAAGGCCAGGTGCGGCATTAGGAACGCTGGGCACCCCTAGCGAACACCCATCAACGGCCGCCACACAGACGCCGCCTGCAACGGCGTCATGCTGCAGGCGCTGCCGGCCTGCGGGGCCGGCTCACAGCACGCGCCGCACTTGGCCGCGTGCAAGCGTAATGTCGTGCGCCTGGGCGCCCCAGGCAATGCGGGTGCGGGTGCCGCCGACACTGCGCACGCTGACCTGCGTCGGCACGCCGTTGCGCCACGCCATGTCCACCGTGAATCCACCGCGTGCGCCCAGGCCGGTAACGCGGCCTTGCGCGGCCCAGGCCTTGGGCAGTGCGGGCAGCAGCGTGATCTGGCCAGGGCGCGAATACAGCAGCATTTCCAGCATTGCGGCCGGGGTGCCGAAGTTGGCATCGATCTGGAACACCCCGCCAAGGGTGGGGTCGCCGTGCTGGCTGAGATCGTAGATATCGAACAGATTCGGCGCGGTGCCATTGCTGTGACCGATCGAGGATTTCAGATTGGTCAGCACCAGCGCATAAGCACGCTCCGCATCGCCCAGTCTTGCCCAGCACAGCGCCCGCCACGCGCAGGCCCAGCCAAAGCTCTGCATGCCGCGCGCTTCCAACAGCTTGCGCGCTGCTTCCACCTGCGCGGGCGGCCCCAGATCCGGATGCAGGCGATGGCAGGGGAATAAACCCATCAGCGGCGACAGGTGCCGGTGATGGGCTTCACCCAGGTCGGTGGGGGACATCCATTCCTGCAATTGGCCGCTTAGCGGGCTGATTTCCGGCAGATACAGACGCTGCTGCAGCGTGGCGACAGTGGCGGCGTAGGCCGCGTCGCGGCCAAGCAGGGCGCTGGCCTGGCGATATTGCCCAAACAACGTCCACACCAGTTCCTGCGCGTAGGCAATACCGCGCGCATTTTCCGGGCCGTGCTCGGGCGACCAGTCATGGTCGTCGACCAGGCACTGTCGCGTGTGCCCGTCTGCATCGGTGACCTCCATCGCGATCAAGCGCGCCTGCCAGAATTCGCAGGCGCCCTTGAGCAGCGGATAGATGCGCGTGAGCTGGCCCCGGTCCTGCGTGAACTCGTAGTGCTGCCAGAGGCTGTCGCATAACCATGCGTTGCCAGCCGGGTGCCAGTACCAGCCGTTGCCGCCGAACGGGTTAGTGGAAATGGCCACGGTCCAGCCGGCGATCTTGCCGGAGGTATTGCGAAAACGATTGCGCGGGTCGTTGAAATGGGTCTGGGTGATGCGTGTCCAGGACGGCAACTGCGCCAGGCAATAGCGTGTCAGCGCATCGACGCAGTTGCCCAAGCCGGACGGGTCCGCCAGCCAGTAGTTCATCTGCAGATTGACGTCGCTGTGGTAGTCGCTCATCCATGGCGGGTCGTTGTTTTCCAGCCACAGGCCCTGCAGGTTGGTGGGTAATCCATCGCGCGAGGCGGCGATGGTGAGGTAGCGGCCAAATTGCAGATAGGCCACTTCCAGTTCCGGGTCGGGGAGCGCAGGTGCCGCGGCGCGGGCCTGGATTCGCTGCCAGGTTTCCAGGCCGCGCTGCGCATCGCTGGACTGGCCAAGCTCCACCTGCAACGTGTCGAACAGCGCACGGTGATCGGCGACATGAGTATCCAGCAACAGCGCCGCAGGCACTGAAGCGGCGGCCTGTGCGCGGTGGCGCGCCCGCGCAAGCGGGTCGCGCGTGGGGTCGCGCCAGCCGCGTGCGCCATCGGCGGCGTAATCGGTGTCGCCGCACAACACGATGGTCAGGCCACGGCAGTCACGAAACTGCAGGAGGCCGTCGCCTGTTTCGAGACTGCCATCGTCGCTGTGCACGCGCAGCGCTGCGGCATAGCGCAGGCCGTTATCGAGCTGGCCGGCGAAGCGCAGCCCAGCGTCGCCGTCGGCGCGACCGGCGCCGGCATGCGTATCGATCAGGCGAATGCGGCCACGGTGGCTGCCTGCGCCTTCGCAATCCAGGCGCAACACGATGGCCGCATCCGGGTGGCTTGCGAACAGCGTGCGCGTATAACGCGTCTCGCCGATGCGATAGCGCACGCGCACGCAGCCGTTGCTCATGTCCAGTTCGCGCTGGTAATCGGACACCTGCGCCTGCGCATGCCCTTCCAGTTCCACGAACAGTTTGGCCAGCAGCATGAAGCTGCCGAAATCTTCCTTGGTATACGCAAACTGGCCATCGTCCTGCAGCGCTGCGTTGCTGCCGCCCGACCAGAGGCTGCCTTCGGAAACGAACAGCGTCTCGCAGGCAGGAGCCCCGCCGCAGAGCGCACCGAGCCGGCCATTGCCGATCGGCAGTCCTTCACGCAACAGCTGGGCATCGGCGGCAGGTGCCGCATAGGGCAGGCGCAGCGCCTGCTCGGGCGGCAGCAACGGCGAACGGGTGGGGCGTACCGGTGGCGTGGTCGCGTCGCTACCGCCTGCACGGCCGAGCAACGGCAACAGCGCGGCCGCACCGAGGTGGGTGAGCAGACGGCGGCGGTGTGGGTCGGCGCAGGCGTGTGAGGGGATATCGCGCATACGAGCGGTCGCTGCAATCGTGGGATCAAACGTTGTAAAGCATCTGCCGCGCCTGCGGAAGCGTGCGATTTGCCGGTCTGCCAATGACGTTTGCTTGGCTTGGGGGTGGCCTGCGCGCACCGATCGAAGTCTGGCGTGCAAGGGATGCAATGCACGGCGTGGTCATTTCAGGACAACACCAAGGCGTTGCCTTGCCGCCGATCCGCGGCGCGTGCTCTGCGCAGCGTGGCCGACCCGGTACCTTCGACACTCCCGCAAGCCAGTTGTCTGTGCCTACGCTGCTGCAGTTGTTCATCCTGCCCACCGTTGCTGCCGGAGATTCCATGCGCCGCCTTGCCGCCTGCCTGCTCGCCACCGCCATTGCCGCCGCCACCGGCAGCGCCTGGGCGCAAACCTCGCCGATGACGCCGGACATCACCGGCAAGCCGTTCGTGGCTGCCGATGCGAGCAATGACTACATCAAGCGCGAGGTGATGATTCCGATGCGCGATGGGGTCAAGCTGCACACGGTGATCGTGCTGCCGAAGGGCGCCAGGAACGCACCGATCATGCTGACACGCACGCCTTACGACGCCAGTGGCCGCACCGAACGGCTGGCCTCGCCGCATATGAAGGACCTGCTGTCTGCCGGCGACGACGTCTTCGTGGAAGGCGGCTACATCCGTGTGTTTCAGGATGTGCGCGGTAAATACGGTTCCGAAGGCGATTACGTGATGACGCGCCCGCTGCGTGGACCGCTTAATCCCAGCGAGGTCGACCATGCCACCGATGCCTGGGACACCATCGACTGGCTGGTGAAGAACGTCAAGGAAACCAATGGCAAGGTCGGCATGATCGGCTCGTCCTACGAAGGCTTCACCGTGGTGATGGCACTGACCAACCCGCATCCGGCGTTGAAGGTGGCGGTGCCGGAAAGCCCGATGATCGACGGCTGGATGGGCGACGACTGGTTCAATTACGGCGCGTTCCGCCAGGTGAATTTCGATTATTTCACCGGCCAGCTCAGCAAGCGCGGCAAGGGCGCCGGCATCGCGCGTCAGGGGCACGACGATTACAGCAACTTCCTGCAGGCCGGCTCGGCCGGCGACTTCGCCAAGGCCGCAGGTCTGGAGCAATTGCCGTGGTGGCACAAGCTCACCGAACACGCCGCCTATGACGCGTTCTGGCAGGAGCAGGCGCTCGACAAGGTAATGGCGCGCACGCCGCTGAAGGTGCCCACGATGTGGCTGCAAGGCCTGTGGGATCAGGAAGACATGTGGGGAGCGATCCACAGCTACGCGGCGATGGAGCCGCGCGACAAGCGCAATACGCTCAACTACCTGGTGATGGGCCCGTGGCGCCACAGTCAGGTGAACTACGACGGCAGTGCCTTGGGCGCGCTGAATTTCGAAGGCGATACCGCGCGCCAGTTCCGTTCCGAGGTGCTGCGCCCGTTCCTGGACCAGTACCTGGTCGATGGCGCGCCCAAGGCAGACACGCCGCCGGTGTTCATCTACAACACCGGCGAAAACCATTGGGACCGCCTCAAGGCATGGCCGCGCAGTTGCGACAAGGGCTGCGCCTCGTCCAACAGGCCGCTGTATCTGCAGGCCGGCGGCAAGTTGTCGTTCCAGCAACCGGTGGCCGGGCAGGCGGGCTTTGAAGAGTACGTGTCCGACCCCGCCAAGCCGGTGCCGTTCGTGCCGCGCCCGGTGGATTTTGCCGACCGCGCGATGTGGACCACCTGGTTGGTGCACGACCAGCGCTTTGTCGATGGCCGCCCTGACGTGCTGACCTTCGTCACCGAGCCGCTGACCGAGCCGCTGCAGATCGCCGGTGCCCCCGAAGTGCATCTGCAGGCCTCCACCAGCGGCAGCGACAGCGATTGGGTGGTGAAGCTGATTGATGTGTATCCGGAGGAGATGGCGTCGAACCCGAAGATGGGCGGCTACGAGTTGCCGGTGTCGCTGGCCATCTTCCGCGGCCGCTACCGCGAGAGCTTCAGCACGCCCAAACCCTTGGCCTCCAATCAGCCGCTGGCATTCCAGTTCGGCCTGCCAACCGCCAACCACACCTTCCAGCCGGGCCACCGGGTGATGGTGCAGGTGCAGTCCAGCCTGTTCCCGCTGTACGACCGCAACCCGCAGACTTACGTGCCCAATATCTTCTTCGCCAAGCCCGGCGATTATCAGAAGGCCACGCAGCGGGTGTACGTGTCCCCCGAGCAGCCCAGTTACATCAGTCTGCCGGTACGTTGAGCGCGCGGACGCCGCGTGCCGGCGGCGTCCACGCATCTTCCAGCAACTGCGGGCGGCAGGCCACCCAGGCGGCGGCCAGCTGCACCAGCAGGCAGATGACCAGGAACACGAACGGGGAGGTCCAGCCGCCGCTGTGCGCGTGCAGCCAGCCGAACAGGAACGGCCCCAGGCAGCTCACCGCATAGCCCACGCCCTGCGAGAAACCGGACAGCGCAGCCGAACCGGCCGCCGTGCGGCTGCGCTGATTCACCAACACCAACGCCAGCGGAAACGTACTCGGCCCCAGGCCGAGCAGGGTCACCCACAGGACCGGTGCGGCCAGCGGCGCCCACCACAGCCCGGCGAACGCGACCAGGTGGCAGGCTGCGCATAGCAGCACGATCGGAAACGGATTGCGCATGCGCACCGCCAGCGCCGGCATGGTCAGCGCGCCGACCATGCCCAATGCCGCGAACAACGCCACCATGGTGCCGCCGAACGCAGGCGATGCACCTGCTTCGCGCAGCAGCGTCGGCAGCCAGGTGAACATGGAATAGGTCACCAGCGAGGTCATGCCGAAGGTCACCGCCATGCTCCAACCCAGCGCCGTACGCGCGACGCGGCCTTCGGCTTCGGGCGTGGGTGTGACCGGTGCCGGGCCGGTGGCGCGGATGCGCCGATGGTTGGCGTGCACCAGGGCCCACGCCGCCGTTGCCAGCAGGGCCGGCAGCACCCACGCCACCATCGAACTGCGCCAACCCAGCGCATCGGCCACCGGCACTGCCAGCAGGGCCGGCAGCAGCGTGCCGACCTGCAGCACGGTGATGTACAGCGTGCTCACCCGACCCACGCGGTCGCCGAAGTAGCGCTTCACCAGCGGCGGCAGCACCACGTTACCCATGCCCATACCGGCCAACGCCACCAGCGAGCCGACCAGCAACCCGGCGGTGCCCGGCAGCAGCGGGCGCAGCACCAACCCCAGCGTGGCCAGCGCCATCGACAACAGCGCCACGCGCAGCAAGCCGAAACGGCGCAGCAATGCGGGCGTTGCCACGCCGGTGAGTGCGAACGCTGCGGTCGGCAACATGCCGAGCGCACCCATGGTGGGCGCGCCGAAGGCGTACTCGTCGGCAATGCGTTCCAGCAGCGGCGTCAGCGACGTCACCGCGGTGCGCAAGTTGAATGCGGACAGCAGGATCGCGGCCAGCACCAGGCCGCGACCACGCAACTGGGCGGACGAAGAAGACGCGGCAGTGACAACAGACATGACAGACCATCCGCGTCGCGCACGTGCGTGCAACGACGCCTGAAAACACAAAACCGGCACGAGGCCGGTTTGTGTTTTGAAACTGGTCGGGGAGACAGGATTCGAACCTGCGACCTCTACGTCCCGAACGTAGCGCTCTACCAGACTGAGCTACACCCCGAAGGAGCCGCGTATGTTACATAGGGAATGGGGAATCGGCAAGCATCTGATGAAATTATTTTACTGAGGCGGCTCGCCACGCTCGGGCTCGCGTGCTTCGAACCACATGCCGTTGAGCACCGCGGCCAATGCCGCCAGGCCGGTGCCAAGTATCCATGCGAAATACCACATTGGTGTGCTCCTCGAATCGTTGAACAGGATGATGGTGGCGCGCGGTGCGGCAACGGCAGCGCAGGCACTGCGATCGCTGCCGCGGCGCTCAGTACGCGTTGGGATTGGCCGTGACCGCATCGTCGGTGACCTTGCCCTTGAGCACGCGATACACCCAGCTCGTGTACGCCAGCACGATTGGCATGAACACGGCAGTGGCCAGCAACATGATCCACAACGTCAGACGGCTGCTGGATGCATCCCACACCGTCAGGCTCGCGCTTGGCGCGCTGGAAGAGGGCAGCAGGAACGGGAACAACGCAAAGCCCACCGTGAACACGATGCCGACGATGGCGCTGCCGGAGGCGATGAAGGCCAGGCCGCCGCGCCGCAGGCGTAAGCACACCGCGCTCATCGCAAGCCCGACCAGGCCCACCAGCGGCGCCATCAATGTGGCCGGCATGCTGCTGTAGTTGTGCAACCAGCCGCCCGCGGCGGTGAGCGCAGCGGTCTTGCCGAGCGGGTTGGTGGCCGCATGGGTGGCCAGCACCGAGGTCACCGCATAGCCGGGCAGACCCAGCGCCACCCATGCGCCGCCTGCTGCAAACAGTGCCAGCGCACACAGCGCGGCGATGCCGCCGAAACGTGCCGCGCGCTCGGCCACCGGTCCATCGGTCTTGAGCACCAGCATCGCGGCGCCATGCGCGAGCAGCATCGCCACGCTGAGCAAGCCGGCGAGCAATGCGAACGGCGTCAGCAACCCGAGCAGGTTGCCGGTGTAGAACGTGCGCATGCTGTCGTCGAAGTGGAACGGCACACCCAGCAGCACGTTGCCGACCGCCACGCCCATGATCAGCGCCGGAATGAAGCCGCCGACGAACAACGCCCAGTCCCAAGTGCTGCGCCAGCGCGGACTCACCAGTTTGCCGCGGAACTTGAAACCGACCGGGCGCAGGATCAGCGCGAACAGGATCAGGAACATCGCCAGATAGAACCCGGAGAAGCTCACTGCATACAACGGCGGAAACGCGGCAAAGATCGCGCCGCCGCCCAGGATCAACCACACCTGGTTGCCTTCCCAGACCGGGCCGACGGTGTTGATCACCAGCCGGCGTTCGGCATCGTTGCTGGCGACGAACGGCAGCAGCGCGCCCACGCCCAGATCGAAGCCGCCCATCACCGCGTAGCCGGACAGCAGCACGCCGAGCAGCAGCCACCAGATCACGCGCAGGGTCGTGTAATCGAGCAATACGAAATCCATGATGTCTCTCCTTTGCTTACGGTGCGCTGCCGGCCACGGCTCCGGAACTCAGCGGTGCGTGACGCGACGGGGCATGGTCCTGCAGGGCGGCGGGCAATGCGTTGGACAGCATCGGTGGGAACAACACCTCCGGGCCCTTGTTGATGGTCTTCAGCGACAACTTGATCGCAATCACCAACAACGTCGTGTACAGCGCGGTGAGGCCCACCAGCGTCATCACGATCTCGTAAAGGTCCAGCCCCGAGGCGGCGTAGAACGTGGGCAGCACCCCTTCCACCGCCCACGGCTGGCGGCCGTATTCGGCAACGAACCAACCGCATTCGATCGCGATCCACGGCAGCGGCAAGGTCCACAGGGCCAAGCTCAGGAACCAGCGTTTTTCCTGGAAGTTGTGCTTGCAGGCAAACCAGAAGGCGACAGCGAAAAACGCGATGAGATACATGCCGATGGCGGCCATGATGCGGAAGGTCCAGAACAGCGGCAGCACGCGCGGTACGGTGTCCATCGCGGCCTGGGCAATCTGCTCCGGCGTGGCGTTGCCGATATCGTCGCGATAGCGCTTGAGCAGCAGGCCGTGGCCCAGGTCCTGCCAGTGCGCATCGAAAACCTTGCGTGCTTGGGCGTCGTTCTTGTCGGCGCGGATGCGTTGCAGTGCGCCGTAGGCGATCTGACCGCCGCGGATGCGGTGTTCGGCACGGCCGACCAGTTCGAGAATGCCTGGAATTGGCTCATCCAGCGAACGCGTGGCGATCAAGCCCATCAGGTACGGAATCCTGATGGCGTAATCGTTGCGATGGGTGGTCTGGTTCGGAATGCCGAATGCAGTGAAGTCGGCCGGTGCGGCTTCGGTTTCCCACATCGCTTCGATGGCGGCCAGTTTCATCTTCTGGTGTTCGCTGGCGGCATAGCCGCTCTCGTCGCCCAGCACCACCACCGACAGCGACGACAGCAGGCCGAACGCTGCAGCCACCGCAAACGAACGCCGTGCCATTTCAATATGCTTGCCCCGCAAGAGATAAAACGCACTGATCGACATCACGAACACCGCGCCCAGCACGTAGCCGGCACTTACCGTATGCACGAACTTGGCCTGCGCCACCGGGTTGAACAGCACTGCCACGAAATCCACCACTTCCATGCGCATGGTGTCGGGGTTGAACACCGCGCCGGCCGGATTCTGCATCCAGCCGTTGGCGATCAGGATCCATAACGCGGAGAAGTTGCTGCCCAGCGCCACCAGCCAGGTGGTGATCAGGTGCTGTACCTTGCTCAGGCGATTCCAGCCAAGAAAGAACAGGCCCAAGAAGGTGGCTTCCAGAAAGAACGCCATCAGTCCCTCGATCGCCAGCGGCGCACCGAAGATGTCGCCCACGTAATGGCTGTAGTACGACCAGTTCATGCCGAACTCGAATTCCATCACGATGCCGGTGCCGACACCCATGGCGAAGTTGATGCCGAACAGCACACCCCAGAACATGGTCATGCGCCGCCAGATCTGCTTGCCGGTCATGACGTAGACGCTTTCCATGATGCCCAGCAGGAACGACAGACCCATGGTGAGCGGTGGAAAGATGAAGTGGTACATCGCGGTGACTGCGAACTGCAGCCGCGACAGTTCGACAACTGTCGAGTCGATCATGGCGGGTGGGCCTGGTTGAGGGTCGGTAAGGAATGTGGCGATCATCTGCCGCTATCGCGCCGGCCGCGTTGATCCAAATCAATGCGGTCCTGAACAGGTGCGTCACACTGTCCATCCCCGACCGGGAGGCGGCGACTTACAATCGCGTGCAATGCGCAGTCTTCAGAAGAGCGACGTGAGCCAGCCCAGCGTGCAAGCCAGCGAAACGCCCGCCCAGCGCCGTCAACGCGGCCACTGGCTGGATGCGCTGGCCGCATCGGCCACGCGCGCGCGGCGGCTCGCCGGCGTGGCGGTGGCGTTGTCGGGTGCGTTGCTGCTTGTGCAATCGGCTGCGATCGCCTGGCTGGTACAGGCGGTGCTGGTGCAGCACCTGGCATTGGCGCAATTGCGCAACGTGGGCGCGGGGTTGCTGGTTGCGCTGATCGGGCGCGCGCTACTCAATGCCTGGGCGCAATCGTTGGCCGGCGATGTGGCCGACGTGGCCAAGCGCGAACTGCGCGCACGCATTGCGCAACGCCTGGTGCAGCACGGGCCGCTATGGTTGCGCCGGCAACGCAGTGGCGAACTGGGCGAGTTGAGCCTGGCGCATACCGATGCGCTGGAAGGCTATTTCGTCGGCTACCAGCTCGCTCGCATCGAAATGGTGCTGGTGCCGCCGCTGATTCTGATCGCGGTGTTTTCGGTCGATTGGGTGGTCGGGCTGGTGTTGCTGCTCACCGCGCCGCTGATTCCGTTCTTCATGATGCTGGTGGGCTGGGGCGCCGAGGCCGCAGGGCGCGAACAACTCGGCGAACTGGCGCGCATGGGCGGGCATTTTGCCGATCGCCTCAAGGGCCTGGGATTGCTTCGCGTGTATGGCCGCGGCCAGGCTGAATTGCAGGGCATTGCCGCCGCTGCCGAGGGCGTGCGCGAGCGCTCGCTGAAGGTGTTGCGCATCGCATTCCTGTCCTCCACCGTGCTGGAGTTTTTTGCCTCCGTCAGCGTTGCGATCGTAGCGCTGTACTTCGGCTTGAGCTATCTGGGCATGCTCCATCTGCACGGTATGCCGTCGCTGGGTGCCGGCATGTTCTGCCTCTTGCTGGCGCCGGAATTCTTCGCACCGCTGCGGCGCTTGGCCGCGCATTACCATGACCGCGCGAACGCCTTGGCTGCCGTGGCCGAAGCCGAGCGCTTGCTGCAGGGTTTCCAGCCGGATGCCGCCGCGCACACCGCAGTGCTACCCGCACGTGCCCTGGAGCCGGCGCAAGCGCATGCGCCCTTGTTGCAGGCACGTGGATTGGCGCTGCGTCCTGCCGGCGCGCCGCAGGTGGTGGTCCAGGAGTTCGCACTGACGCTGGAGCCCGGCCAGCGCGTTGCGGTGATCGGTGCCAGCGGCAGCGGCAAGAGCACGCTGCTGGAAGGGCTCGCCGGTTGGCTTGCACCCGAGGCGGGCAGCGTGGCCGTGCGCCCGGGGGCGCGCATTGGATATGCCACGCAGCGGCCCTACCTGTTTCACGCCAGCATTGCCGACAACCTGTGCCTGGCCGACCCGCAGGCCAGCGATGCGCGCCTGCACGCGGTGGCCGAGGCGGCGCAGGTGCTGCGCTTTACCGCGCACTTGCCGGCCGGCCTGGACACCGTGATCGGCGAGCGTGGCTTTGGTTTGTCCGGTGGCGAAGCCCGCCGCGTGGCGTTGGCGCGATTGTTGTTGCGCGAGCCGGAGGTGTTGCTGCTGGACGAACCCACCGCCTTTCTGGACCCGGACACCGAAGCGGAATTGCTGCGGACGCTGGGCATCTTTGCGCGCGGCCGTGCGGTCGTTCTGGCGACGCATAGCGCTGCGGCGATGCGTTGGGCCGACACGGTGATCGATCTGCGCGGCGTGCCGGTCACGCTGGAGGCACCATGAGCCGCCCCCAGCCTGATCGTTTGCGCGATGTGTTTCGTCTGCATGCCTGGCGCCTGCTGTTGTCGGCAGTGCTGGTGCTGGTCACCATGCTTGCCGGTGTCGGCCTGCTGGGCTTGTCCGGCAGCTTCCTGACCGCCGCTGCGCTGGCAGGCGTTGCCGGCATGGGGACCGGTTTCAACTTTTTCTCGCCGTCGGCCGGCATTCGCGCCTTGACCTTCGCGCGTATCGTGTCGCGTTACGGCGAAAAGTTGATCGGGCACGATGCCACCTTGCGCATCGCCCGCGATCTGCGGGTGTGGTTCTTTCGCCGCGCCTTGCCGCTGGCGCCCGGGCGATTGTCGGCCACCCGGACCGGCGATCTGCTGGCGCGGTTGATGTCCGACATCGGCGAGGTCGACGGCCTGAGCGTGCGCGCGTTGGCACCGCTGGCCGCATTGCTCGGCATCTGGTTAGGTGGTGTCGCCGCCGCTGCGCTGATCTATCTCCCCGCTGCGTGCTTGTTGCTGGTGCTTGGCTTGTTGATCGGCGGGCTGGTGCCGTGGCAGGTGGCACGTGGCGGCGCGCAGCGCGAGCAGTTGCGTGCACAGCAGCGCACGGCCTTGCGCACGCAGGCCTTCGAAGGCCTGGAGGGCGCGGCCGACCTTGCTGCGGTCGACGCGCAGGGCGCCTGGCTGCAGCGCAGTGACGCCGCCGCCGCCGCCGTCACCGGCGGCGATCGCATCCAGCGCAGACGGCTGATCACAGGCAACCTGCTGCATGCGCTCTGCGGCGGGCTGGGGCTGGCCAGCATGCTGTGGCTGGCACTTGGCGCGGCCGAACGCGGGCTGATCGCCGCCGAGCTCGCTGCGGGGTTGGTGTTTTTGACCATGGCGTTGCTGGAAGTCTGGGCCGGTGCAGGGCTGGCATTGCAGGCGCTGCAAAGCGCACGCGTTGCCGCCAGGCGCCTGCAGGCCATCGTCGATCAAGCGCCATCGGTGAGCGATCCGGCGCACGCGATCGACGTGCCGCGCACCGGCACGTTGCAATTGCAGCAGGTGTCGTTTGCCTGGCCCGGTAGCGTGCGCCCGGTGCTGCACGCGCTCGATCTGACCCTGGCGCCGGGCGAGCGCATTGCCATCAGTGGCGATAGCGGCAGCGGTAAAAGCACAGTGTTGGCGTTGTTGCTGCGCCTGTGGGATCCGCAGGCCGGGCAGCTGCGCTACGCGGGCATCGACCTGCGCCACCTCGCACAGGCGCAATGGCACCAGCGTATCGCCTGGCTGCCACAGAACGCGCCGGTGTTTGCCGGCAGCGTGCGCGACAACCTGCTCATCGGCGACGCCGCTGCCGATGATGCCGCACTGTGGCAGGTGCTCCAACAGGTGCGCCTGGGCGCGTGGGCCAGCGCGAACGACGGTCTGGACACCTGGGTTGGCGAAAACGGCGCCACGCTGTCTGCCGGCCAGGCGCGCCGGCTCGCCCTCGCGCGGGCACTGCTGCGCGATGCCCCGATCCTGTTGCTCGACGAACCCACCGATGGTCTGGACGTGGATACCGCCCACGCGCTGTTGGTCGACCTGGCCGCCGCACTCGGCGAACGCTCGCTGGTGATGATCACCCACGACGCGCTGCCGCCCGGTGTCGTGCAACGGCATTACCGGATGCGTGAGGGAACGCTGGAGTTGCTCGACCAGAACGCATAGCCGATCACCGAGGTCCTCGAACGTGGTCACAGGGTGGGAGTTGATCGCCGGGCCGCGCGTTGTTGATCGCGTTCAATCAAACAGCACCGCAAGCGCGGCCATCAGATCGGTCTCGGTCACTGCCAGTACCAGTGCACTGACGTTCAACGCTACCGTGAGCCAGAACCTCAGCTGAAACGCCGCCTTGCTGCACTTGTGCCGGTAGATTTCCTGCGCCAGCAATGCACCTGGCCAGCCACCGATCAGCGCCAGCAGGTGCAAGCTGGATTCGGGTATGCGCCATTGATTGCGTTGCGCGGCCGACTTGTCCATCGCATAGATCAGCAGGGTGACCAGGCTGGCCGCCGCGTACCAGAGCGGGACGATCACCGGTACCACGTGCATCAGCGTGGCCGCCGCCAACGCGAGCATCGACACCGCAGCCAGCGTCTTGCGTGGCAAGCCGCTGCGACGCTGTTCGGTCCTGGCGGCGGTGGTACGGTCTGCCCACCGCACTTGCGTGGCATTCAGGCGTTTGTGCGCATCGCGTTCGATTGCATACGTGATGATCTCCCCATCGCGCGGGCGACGCGTCTGCTGTGCAAATGCGCTGATATGGACGAATGCGCGGTCGCCACCACCATGGGGCGTGACGAAGCCAAAGCCCTTGTGATCATTCCAGTCGCTGAGACGTCCCTGATAGCGCATTCGCGTTGCTCTGTTGGATGGTGTGGCTTGCCGGTGCGATCTGCGCGCATATCACGCATCAACTGCCCAGCCGGAAAAAACAGCGGTGACGGTCGTCATCTTCCAGCAGCATCGGCCGAGATCCGGCGGCGCAGAGCGACGTTCAAGGAACTCAACAGTCCTGCAAAAAATCGCGGACCGCTGGGCCGAAGCGGGCGAAATCGACCAGGAACGCGTCATGGCCTTGCGGCGAATCCAGGCCGATGAAGTGCGCATCGGCGCCGCCGGCACGCAGGCCGTCGGCAATCTGCTCCTGCTGCTGCACCGGGAACAGGATGTCGGTGTTGGCACCGATCGCCAGCGCACGCGCGATGCGGATACGCGCCAGGCCGGCAAGCACCGTGTCGGCGGTCGAGACGCCGGTCTGCGGCTTGGCGGAGGCGGGCAGGGCATCTGCATGGGCGTGGTCGATGGCAGAGTCGGTAGCCGGTTGCTCGTCGACATGCTCGGCCAGGTCGAACCAGTCCATCGAGCGGCTCAGGTACAGATAGCAGTTGGGGTCGAAGAAGCGCACGAAGCGGCGCGCGTGGCCTTCCAGATAGCTTTCCACCTGAAATTCCAGCCCGAACGGATCATCTGCCGCCTGCTCGGAATCCAGTCGCACGCGGCCGAAACGACCGTCCCATTCCAGCGCCGAGCGATAGGTGATCACGCCGAGCTTGCGCGCCATGCGCATGCCCGATTCCGGGTAGCGGGCATCGTCGTAGTGGCCGCCGTTCCAGTGTGGATCCAGCCGGATCGCCTCGCGTTGCAACGAGCGGATTGCGATCGAAAACGGCAATGCCTGCGCGCTGCCGGAGATATTGATATGGCTGCGCGCGATGCCGGGATGACGCAGCAATAGCGCCAGCGCGGTCATGCCGCCCATCGAGTTGCCGATCAGGCAGGCCAGTTGCGCGATACCCAGTGCGCGTACCACATCGGCTGCGGCGTCGGCCACGTCTTCGATCGACAAATCCGGAAAGGTGAGGCGATACGGCGCGCCGGTTGCAGGGTTCACCGAGGCCGGCCCGGTCGAGCCCTTGCAACTGCCCAAGGAATTGACGCAGACCACGAACCAGCGTGCGGTATCGATCGGCTTGCCCGGGCCCAGCATCGCTTCCCACCAGCCCGGCTCGGGGTTGGCCTGGTTTGCCGCCGCGTGCGCATTGGGCGACAGGCCGGTGACGATCAGGATCGCGTTGCTGCGATCTGCGGCCAGCGTGCCCCAGGTCTCGTACGCCACGCGTGCCTGATGCAGCACGCCACCGCGCTTCATCGGAAACGGCGAGGGCAGGGCGTGGTACAGCGTGCCGGCAGGGATGAATTCAGTCATGGGCCAATTCTAGCTGGCACTGCGCGAGGGTGCTGGGGGCATGTGAGATGGGAAATACACGAAGCGAGGGGCGCTCATTTGATACGCGATTAGGCTGCTGGCCGGCGGTGCGTACATTCGTCTGCATGCGCATGTAGACAACGGAACATCCGGCTCAGCAGGCAATCGCAAACGCCGCTCGATCTGTGTCGATGCACGCGTGATGTACCTTCAGTACAGCGGCATGGCTGCACGAAGATCGAGTGTTTGCCCGCATCAGTTAGGTCGATGACCTCGCCCATCACACGCATTGCGTCGGCCATCAGCGGCCGATCACCAGTTCCACCGGCGCGGCCGCAGGCAGTGCGACCGTCACCGGAGCGCTCTCCACGTCATCGGCCTGGCGCATGGCGTTGCCGCTGCGCGACAGCCGTGCCAGCAGCTGTACGTTGTCCAGCGACGACAGCGTGCGCGTCGGCATCGGGCTGTCGCCATCGTCCAGCGTGATGGTCAATGGAAGCTCGCGCAGCGCGTGTTTTTCCACCGCCACCGGCATCGGCGTGTCGGCCGCGCGCGCGATCACGAACACGCTGGTATCGCCGGGCAGTCCGGCGCGCTTGGCGAATTCGGCATCCAGCGTCACGCGCACCTGAAGGCGTTTGCCACTCGCTGCAGCGGCGGTAGGCGCAGCCGGTGCCTGGATCGGCTCGAGCCTGGCGTCCTGTCGGGCGGCATTGATCTGTTCGAGCAGGCCGGGGCGGGTGGAGGCATCGACCACGCGCAATAGCGGCTCCCATGTCGCACTGGCCTTGGCCGGCTCACCGGCTTGGCGCTGCACCACCCCCAGGAACCAGCGCGCGCGTTGGTGGTCCGGTTGCACCGCCAGCGCATGTTCGAGCAGGCGCATGGCTTCCGGGTCCGGGCGGCCGCTGTCGTCGGCAAGCATGCGCGCCTGCGCCGCGGCGACCAGCACGTCCGCTTCGTCCGGACGGAGTGCGACCGCGCGTGCGAAGGCATCGCGCGCTTCGGCAAATTTCTGCTGGCTGGACAGTGAGCGCCCCAGCAACACCCAGCCCTCGGCCTGTTCGGGGTGACTGGCCAGCGCCGCGCGCAGCTGCACGATGGCTTCATCCAGCGAACGTGGCGTGGCCGGGCGATCGGTCGGCTGCGTGATGGCGCCTGGCGCTCCGACTAGCCAGTACAACGCCGTGCTCGCGGCCAGCAGCAACACTGCCACGCTTGCGGCCAGGCCGCGCGCTTCGCGCCACAGCGGGCGCAACACCACGCCGAAGGCCAGTAGCGCAATCACGATCCCCGCGACGACAAAGCCGGC
This sequence comes from Xanthomonas euvesicatoria, assembly GCF_013112235.1. Lineage (NCBI taxonomy): Bacteria > Pseudomonadati > Pseudomonadota > Gammaproteobacteria > Lysobacterales > Lysobacteraceae > Xanthomonas > Xanthomonas euvesicatoria. Next base: position 3,767,724 of record NZ_JABFFS010000001.1, on the reverse strand, counting down.
CATCACCACTCCTGCTCATCGGCAGGCACGGCGGGCGCGGCCACGCTGCGTTTGCGTACCACCCGCACCACGGCGCCCGCGCCCAGCAGCAACACCAGCAGCGGACCGAACCATAGCAGCCAGGTGCGCGACTCCACCCGCGGGCGATACAGCACGAACTCGCCATAGCGCGCGACCAGGAACTGGCGGATCTGCGCATCGCTGCGGCCCTCGTGCATCAGCGCCAGCACCTCCCGGCGCAGGTCCTGCGCAATCTGCGCGTTGGAATCGGCCAGCGACTGGTTCTGGCATTGCACGCAGCGCAACTCGGCGGTGAGTGCGTGAAAACGCGCCTCCTCTTCGGCCGATGCATAGCGCAGCGGCGCCGGATCGCCGACCGGCTGGGCGAATGCCAGCCAGGGCAGTAACACTAGCGTCAGCAGCCAGCGGGTCATTGTTTGGCGTGCAGGTCCGGTGCGGCGGTGGGCGAACGTTCGATCTTGCTTAGCGCCGGAATCAACTGGGTGTCGATGATGGATTGGGTCAGCATGCCGCTGTACTTCCAACGCACCACGCCACGCCCGTCGACCAAGAAGGTTTCCGGCGCGGCAGCAATGCCGAAATCGATGGCGGTGCGGCCATCCTGATCGGCGACCACCAGCAGATACGGGTTGCCGAGTTGTTCGAGCCAGCGCAGCGCATCGTTGCGCTCGTCCTTCCAGTTGTAGCCGATCACGCGTACGCGCTTGGTCAGTGCGAAGCGGCTCAATACCGGGTGTTCTTCGCGGCAGGCCGGGCACCAGCTGCCCCACACGTTGATGATGTACGGCGCGCCGCGCAATTCGCGCGCATGCACCACGATGGCCGGGTCGTGCAGCAGCGGCAGCGCGAATTCCGGCGCCGGTTTGCCGATCAACGCAGAGGGCAGGGCATCGCGATCGTCCTGACCGGAGCGCACCACCGCGTAGACCAGCAGCGCTGCCAGGGCGAGCAGCAGCACGATGGCGCCCACGAGAACCGCAGTGGGCAGGCGGGGCGAACGTGACTCAACCATCTTGGATCTCCGGAGAACGACGAAAACGCCGGTCGGCCGCGGTCACCAGGCCGCCAAGCGCCATCAGCAGCGCTCCCAGCCAGATCCAGCGGACGAACGGTTTGAGGTGGACACGCACCGCCCAGGCCTGGTTGCCCAGCGGTTCGCCAAGGGCGACATACAGGTCGCCAAACGGGCCAGGACGAATCGCCGCCTCGGTCAATGTCTGGCCACCGCTGGCGTAGCGGCGCTTTTCGGCCTGCAGCGCGCCCACCGGCGCATCGTCCTTGAGCACCTGCAGGTTGGCACGGTCGGCCACGTAATTGGGCCCGCGCAGTTCTTCCAGCCCGTCGAAATGCAGGGCATAGCGGCCGATCTGTACCTGCTGCCCGGGCGCAAGCGCCACTTCGCGCTGCAGGCTCAATCCCTCCACCAGCAGGGCACCGGACAGGAACACCGCAACGCCCAGGTGCGCCAGCACCATGCCCAGCATCTCGGCGGTGAATCTGCGCCCCTTGGCCGCCCGCCGCGTCCACAGGAACCGCGCGGTGCCCAGCAGCACCCAGGCTGCACCGGCGACACCGAAGGCGGCTTTCAACTGTCCCTGCGGCGCGACCAACCAGGCCAGCACGCCGGCCGCCAGCGCCAGGCCTGCCCACGGCGCCAGCATCGCCACCGGCCGCGAGGCCTGTTCGCGCTGCCAGCGGGTGAGCGGGCCGAACGGCAGCAGCGCCACCAGCGGCGCCATCAGCACCACGAACAAGGTGCCGAAGTAGGGCGGGCCGACCGACAACTTGCCCAGTCCCAACGCATCGGCGAGCAGCGGGTACAAGGTGCCCAGCAACACCATGGCGCAGGCGCAGGTGAGCAGCAGGTTGTTCAACAGCAGCAGGGTTTCGCGCGAGCTGCCGGCGAATGCGCGACGCGGATCGTCCGCCACCGACAGAAGCGGCGCGCGCAGGGCATACAGCAGCAACGAACCACCGACCACGGCCAGCAGGAATACCAGAATGAACAGCCCGCGCGACGGGTCGGCGGCGAACGAATGCACGCTGGTCAACACGCCCGAGCGCACCAGGAAGGTGCCCAGCAGCGACAGCGCGAAGGCGGCGATTGCCAGCAACAAGGTCCAGCTGGCGAAGCTGCCGCGCTTTTCGGTCACCGCCTGCGAATGCAGCAGTGCGGTGCCCACCAGCCACGGCATGAAACTGGCGTTCTCCACCGGGTCCCAGAACCACCAGCCCCCCCAGCCCAGCTCGTAATACGCCCACCAGCTACCGAGCGCGATGCCCACGGTGAGCATCGACCAGGCGACATTGGTCCACGGCCGCGTCCAGCGCAGCCAGCGCGCATCCATACGGCCTTCCAGCAGCGCGGCGATGGCGAACGCGAACGGCACCGCAAAGCCGACGTAGCCGCAATACAGCATCGGCGGATGGACGATCAGCCCCGGATCCTGCAGCAGCGGATTGAGGTCGCCACCTTCCGGCGGCACCGGAAACAACCGCGCAAACGGGTTGGAGGTGAACAGCAGGAACGCCAGAAACCCAATACTCACCAGCGCCATGACGCCGAGCACGCGCGCGATCACATGCGCCGGCAGCTGCCGCGACCAGATCGCCACCGCGCCGGTCCACAACGCCAGCACCAGCGTCCACAGCAGTAGCGAGCCTTCGTGCGCGCCCCACACCGCCGAATAGCGGTACATCACCGGCAGCAGGCTGTTGGAATTCTCGGCGACGTAGCGCACCGAAAAATCCTGCACCAAGAAGGCATGCGTCAACACGGCAAAGGCCGATGCGATCAGTGCCAGCTGCACCAGCGCTGCCGGCCGCGCCACGGCCATCCAGCTGCTGCGTCCGCGTTGTGCGCCTGCCAGCGGCACCACGGCCTGCACCAGCGCCACCAGCAGGGCCAGCACCAGCAGGAACGTCCCGAGTTCAGGAAGCATCGGGTCGGCGCGTTGTCGAGCGTGGGTCCGTGCCACGACGGAAGGTGCATTGCAGAGTTCGCATTACTGCAGCGGTTGCACCTGCTTGCCAACGCACGGCGACATCGTTAGCCACGCACCCGCCGCGCAAGCCACCTGTCTGCAGAAATGCCGATCTCCTGACACACGCCATCAATGCAGCTCTCCAGCTTGGCCCGCAGCTGTCGGCACATCGTGCTTGCGATGCGCGCTGCCCATCTTGTCGGCGACTTCCTTCGGCATATAGGTTTCGTCGTGCTTGGCCAGCACATCTTCGGCGACGAAGATGCCGTTCTGCATGCGGCCGGTGGCCACCACTGCCTGCCCCTCGCGAAACAGGTCCGGCAGGATGCGGTCGTAACTGACGGGCAATTGCGCATCGCCATCGGTGACGCGGAATTGCGCTTCCAATGCACCGGAGGCGCGTTTGAACGAGCCTTTTTCGACCATGCCGCCAAGCCGGAAGCGCGAATGCGCGCCGGCATCGCCACGCAGCACTTCCGAGGGCGTGTACAGGTAGGCCACGTTACGCTGCAAGGCCATGGCCACCAGCGTGGTTGCCAGCCCGCCGGCCAGCACCAAGGCCAGCACCAGCCACAGGCGGCGGCGACGTTGCGGGTTCACCGGATCAGCTCCGCATCGCTGGGCACCGCGCGCTTGCGCTCGCGCAGACGGCGCGCCTGGGCGGTCTTCAGGGCGCGACGTACCTGCCAACGGCCGGCAATCAGATCCCACAGCAGCACCAGCACGAACACCGCATAGGCGGCGATGACGTAAGGCAGGTAGCTCATGCCGCACTCTCCTGCGCATCGCGCACGATCCAGGCCTTGCCCGCCTCGCGGCGCAGGTTGTCGGCGCGAGCGCGCGTCAACAGCGACCCGACAAACCAGAACTTGGTGCCGATCACCATCAACCACAGCGGCAGCAGCATGCTTGCGTCGATGGTGGACGGCCCAAGCAGGCGGATGCTCTGGCCCTGATGCAGCGAATTCCACCACACCACCGAATAGCGGATCACCGGCAGCAGCGCCACCCCGACGATGGCCAGCAACGCCGCCGCGCGCGCCGCCTGACGGCGGTCGTCGATGGCGTGATACAGGCCGATCACGCCCAGATACAGAAACAGCAGGATCAATTCGGTGGTCAGGCGCGGGTCCCAGTCCCACCAGGCGCCCCACATCGGTTTGCCCCAGATGCTGCCGGTCAGCAAGGTGATCACGGTAAACGCAGCGCCGATCGGCGCGCACGCCATCGCCAGGATCTCGCAGATCTTGATGCGCCAGATCAACGCGATGGCCGCATACAGCGCCATCAGCCCGAACACGAACAGGCTCATCCACGCGCTCGGCACATGGATGTAGAGAATACGAAAGCTGTCGCCTTGCTGGTAATCCGCCGGCACCGCAAACAAGGCCTGCCAGATGCCCACACCCAGCAGCAACGCGGCCAGCGCGTAGCACCAGGGTGCCCAGCGCGCAGTAAAACGGTCGAAGATCGGGGGCGATGCGAGTTGATGGAACCAGCGGACGACGACGTTCATGCGATGGCAGTAGCCTTTGGAATGGCATTGGCTCTCGAAACAGCAACAACGCGTTGTGCGGGACGTGCTATCGACAATGCATCGAGTGCAGCGCTCAACTCAACGAAATGCGGATCGCGGCCGCCGCAGCCAGCGGTGCCAGGACCACGCCGATCACCAGTCCGGCGCCCAACAACAACAACGCACCCACCGCATCCTGCCCTTGTCCGCTGGCCGCCACGCTGCCGGCACCAAACACCAGCACCGGCACGTACAGCGGCAACGCCAGCAACGCCACGAGAATACCAGAGCGCTTCATCGTCACCGTCAGTGCCGCAACGACAGCGCCGAGCAGGCTCAGGAGCGGCGTTCCCAGCGCCAACGATGCCAGCAGCACCGGTAATTGGTCATGCGGCAGGTGCAGCAATTCGCCCAGCAGCGGCGTCACGGCAATCAGCGGCAGCGCACTGGTCGCCCAATGCAGCAGCACGCGCACTGCGATCAACCAGGCCAACGGCACCGGTGCCAGCAGCCACTGCTCCATCGAGCCGTCTTCCACATCGCTGCGGAACAAGGCGTCCAGCGACAGCAGGCCAGCCAGCAACACCGACAGCCACAGCACCGCCGGCGCGGCCTGCGCAAGCAGGTCCGGGCGTCCGCCCAGTCCCAACGCGAACAACACCACGATGAGCAATGCGAACAGTGCCGGCTGCAATGCATCGCTGCGGCGTCGCCACAGCAGGTGCAGGTCGCGGGCAAGCAGGGCGCGGGCCGCCTGCCAGAGCGAGGGTTGCGGCGAATGCGTGCTCATGCCGCTGCCTCCAGCGTGAGCATGCGGGTGCGCACCGGTGGCGCTGCATACGCGCCGTGCGTGGTGACTAGCGCCGCGCCACCGCCGCGCAGATGCGCGGAGATCATTCGGTTAACCAGGGTGATGCCATCCAGATCCAGATTGGCGTACGGCTCATCCAGCAACCAGAGCGGCGCCGGCGACAGCCATAGCCGTGCCAGCGCCAGCCGCTTGCGCTGGCCAGCCGACAATTGCCGCACCAGTGCATCTTCGTAACCGGCCAGGCCGACGATCGCCAGCGCGCTGCCGGGCATCTGCTTGGCGCGACGGCCGTGCAGGCCGCACAGGAAGTGCAGGTTCTCCAGCGTGCTGAGGTCGGCCTTCAGGCCGGGCAGGTGGCCGAGGTAGGCCATGAAGCGGCTGCGGTCGCCGCGCTTGGCGGTCTTGCCATCGATCTGGATCTGCCCGCGCTCCACGTGCAGCAGGCCAGCCAGTACGCGCAGCAACGTGGTCTTGCCGGCGCCGTTGTCGCCTTGCACCAGCAACGCTTCGCCGGCATCGACATGGAAATCGAGCGGGCCAAACACCGGCTCCTCGTTGCGACTGAAGGCCAGGGCGTGCGCCGCCAGCAGCGGCGGTGCGGTGTGCAGCGGTTCGATCATCGGTGCAGCAGGCTCGGGTCGCAGGACGGCATGGGGAAGGGCCGGGGCAGGCACGCGCCGGACCGGGCGCGCATTGTAGCGACGATGGTGGCATGCCGGGGACGCCTGCGGCATCGCCGCAGGCGCCGCGATGTGTCAGGGAACGCTGTTTTGCAGCGTCCGGGCGCAACCGGCTGGCGGCTTTGCGTACACTCGCGGTCCCCCGTTTCTTGTCCGGACAGGCACCATGCCCCTCACGACCAAGCTGCCCAAGGTGGGCACCACCATCTTCACCGTCATGTCGCAGCTGGCGGCCGAGCACGGCGCGGTCAATCTGGGCCAGGGCTTTCCCGATTTCGCGGTGCCGCAGCGGCTGGTCGACGAACTGAGCAAGGCCATGGCGGCCGGCCACAACCAGTATCCACCGATGACCGGCGTGGCCGCGTTGCGCCAGGCCATCGCCGGCAAGGCACAGCGCTGCTATGGCGCGCAGGTCGATGCCGACACCGAGATCACCGTCACCAGCGGTGCCACCGAGGCGATCTTCAACGCCATCCACGCGGTGGTGCGCGCCGGCGAAGAGGTCATCGTGCTGGACCCGGCCTACGACTGCTACGAGCCGGCGATCGATCTGGCCGGCGCACGTGCCGTGCATGTGGCGCTGCACCCGCAGACCTTTGCGGTCGACTGGGCTGCGCTACGCGCCGCGATCACCCCAAAGACGCGCCTGTTGATGATCAACTCGCCGCACAACCCGTCCGGCGCGATGCTGTCGGCCGAGGACATGCAGACGCTGACTGAGCTGTTGCGCGGCACCGACATCTTTTTGCTGTCCGATGAGGTCTACGAACACATCGTGTTCGATGGCCGCCGGCACGAATCGGTGCTGCGTTGGCCGGAACTGCGCGAGCGCGCATTGGTGATTTCCAGCTTCGGCAAGACCTACCACTGCACCGGCTGGAAGATCGGCTACGCCATCGCACCGCCGGCGCTCACGGCCGAATTCCGCAAGGTGCACCAGTACAACACCTTCACCAGCTTCGGCCCGGCCCAGCACGCCTTTGCTGCGATGATCCGCGACGAGCCCGAACACGACGAGCAACTGGGCGCGTTCTACCAAGCCAAGCGCGACCGCTTCCGCGAACGGCTGCTGGCCACGCGCTTGAAGCCGTTGCCTGTGCCCGGCGGCTACTTCCAGCTGGTGGACTACTCAGCCATCAGCGATCTGCCCGATACCGAATTCGTGAAGTGGCTGACGATCGAGAAGGGCGTGGCCGCGATCCCATTGTCGCCGTTCTACCAGAACGCGCCTGCAGGGCAGCGCCTGGCGCGGCTGTGCTTTGCCAAGAACGATGCGACGCTGGATGCGGCGATCGAGCGCCTGCAGAAGCTCTGACGGGCGGGGATTCGGGATTCGGGATTGGCAACGGCGGCGCGCTGTTCGTTGCTTTGAATCCACACGAAACCGATAGCACCAAGCCGCCCGACATCCGCTGTTTCGAATCCCGAATCCCGCCTCCCAAATCCCGCCTCTCTATGAACGACCTGCGCATCTCCCTGATCCAAGGCGACACCCGCTGGCATGACCCGGCCGGTAACCGCGACTATTACGCTGCGCTGCTGGAGCCGCTGGCCGGGCAGACCGATCTGGTGATCCTGCCGGAAACCTTCACCAGCGGATTCTCCAACGACGCCATCGACAAGGCCGAAGGGATGGACGGGCCGACCGTGGCGTGGGTGCGTGCGCAAGCCGCACGCCTGGGTGCAGCGGTCACCGGCAGCGTGCAGTTGCGCACTGATGCCGGGGTATTCAACCGGCTGCTCTGGGCCACGCCCGATGGGGCGTTGCAGTACTACGACAAGCGCCACCTGTTTCGCTTCGGCAACGAGCATCTGCGTTATGCGGCCGGGCGCGAGCGGCTGACGGTGGAATGGAAGGGTTGGCGGATCAATCCGCAGGTCTGCTACGACCTGCGGTTTCCGGTGTTCTGCCGCAACCGCTTCGATGTCGAACGCCCGGGGCAGATGGATTTTGATCTGCAAGTGTTCGTCGCCAACTGGCCGTCCGCCCGCGCCTACGCGTGGAAGACGTTGCTGCGCGCACGCGCGATCGAAAACCTGTGTTTCGTGGCGGCGGTCAACCGGATTGGCATCGATGGCAACCAACTGCATTACGCCGGCGACAGCGCGGTGATCGATTTCCTCGGTCAGCCGCAGGTGGAAATCCGCGAACGCGAGCAGGTGGTCACCACCACCATCAGCGCAACTGCGCTGGCCGAGCACCGCGCCCGTTTTCCCGCGATGTTGGATGCAGATCGGTTCGAGATTGGGGATTAGCGATCCGGGATCGGCACAGGCTGCTGCCGGGCAGTTGCAAGCCCGGCCGCTGTCGCCAATCCCGAATCCCGAATCTCTAATCCCGGCTACTGAGCCAGCTTGATCTCGTAGATCTTCGGCCAGCGCTTTCCGGTGACGAACAAGCGATCGTGCGCGGCGTCGTAGGCGATGCCGTTGAGGACATCGTTGGTGGGGTCGGTCAAGGTGTCCGGGTCTGGCACCAGTGCCTTGAGGTCGACCCAGGCGATGACCTTGCCGTTGGCGGGGTCGATGCGTGCGATGCGGGTGGTCAGCCACACGTTGGCCAGCAACTGGCCCTTGACCCATTCCAGCTCGTTGAGGTTGTCCAGCGGCTTGCCGCGGGCGGTGACCTTGATGCTGCCGATCTGTTTCAGGCTCTGCGGATCCAGCCGGCGGATGTTGGCGGTTCCGTCGCTCATATAGAGCTGGCGATCATCGCTGGTCAGCGCCCAGCCCTCGCCGGAATAGGTGAATTGGGTACGCGGTGCCAGCGTGGCCAGGTCGTAGACGAAGCCGCGCTGATTGCGCCAGGTCAGCTGGATCAGGCGATCTTTCCAGGCCACGATGCCTTCGCCATAGAAAGGCGGCGGCGTATTGACCTGCTGCAGGACGTTGCCGCTGTCCAGGTCGACCTTGCGCACGCTGGACTGGCCCAGCTCGCCGGTACTCTCGTAGAGATGCCCGTCCAGATAGAACAGGCCTTCGGTAAAGGCAGCGGTATCGTGCGGATAGGTCTTGACGACGGTGTAACCCTGGGTGGGAATCGCCTCGCCGCAGTGGGCGAGGGCGGGCAGCAGCAGTGCGCTGGCGAGCAGGCTGTAGACGATGCGTGGCATGCGGCAATCATCCCATGTCGCGGCCGCAGGCGGCAGCTCTGTTGCCCTGTCGGACTTGGCTAAGACCCCGCTGAACAAACGCCTGCGCCGCGCTGGAATCTTGTCGCGGCTGCCACATCGGCGCTGCTAGTCTCGCGCCACGTCCACCACTGGCACTGCTCACATGATCAAGTCACTTTCGCTCATCGCGCTGCTTGGCGCCGCCACGCTGGCTCCGCAGGCGCAGGCCGCCGGCAACATCGATTGCCAGCTGTCGTTCAACTTGTCCGGCTGGTCGGTGTTCTACAAAACCGCCAGCGGTACCGGCACCATCAAGTGCGATAACGGTGCGGTCATTCCGGTCAAGATCTCCAGCAAAGGCGGTGGCCTGACGGTCGGTAAATCCAAGATCGTCGGCGGCCGCGGCACCTTCAGCGGTGCTTATAGCCTCAACGACCTGTTCGGCACGTATGCCGCCGCCGAAGCGCACGCGGGCGTCGTGAAGTCCAGCACCGCACAGGTCGTCACCAAGGGCGATATCTCGCTTGCGCTGGCAGGCACAGGCGAGGGCGTGGACCTGGGTGTCAACGTGGGTAACTTCGTGATCGAGCGTCGCAAGTAAGAGCGGTAACAAGCTGAGCGGGCTGTCCCCGGATGGGCGTGCGCTGCGCGCCCGACACCGGAGCGCACGGGTGGCAGGTGTCGATGTCGAGCAACGGTCGCGCCCACCCGAAGGCCGCGCAGTCGTGTTGCCGATCCAGGTCGCAGCATCGGGATCGCGCTCATTCAACCGGTCGGTGCGGTGTCTGCATCGCGATGGCGCTGCAAGGGAATGGCTTTCGTTAAACGACTGTACGACCGGATACGCGGCAGCTTCTCTGCTTCAGTCGATGTCCTATACCGTCCGCCACATAAAAACGGCCCTTTGCAGGGCCGTTTTTTATTGCGCGGATCGGTTGACGCTCAACGACCGCGATTACCGCCGGGAGGACGACGATTGCCGCCGCCCGGCGGACGACCGCCGGGGCCACGCGGTGCGCCACCCGGGCCGCGAGCGCCGCCACCGGGACCGCCGGGGCCACGGTTGGCAGACGCGGGGCCGCGATTACCACCCGGACCCGGTCGCCCACCGCTCGGGCGACCAGCAGGGCGTGCGGCACCGTACGGGCTGAAGCCCGGGTTGGCGTGATCGGAGGGGAAGCTCGGTGCGTTGCCCGGGTGGCCATACGGGTGCTTGCGTTGCCCCTGGCCTTGCGACTGACCCTGTCCGCCGCCAGCGCCGCGTCCCGGACCACCCGGGCGGGCGCCGCCTGGACCGCCAGCGCCCGGTCGCGCACCACCCGGTCCTTTCTTGGCATACGGGCGTGCCTGACCGGTGCCCGGGCCGCTCGGGCCGGCATTGCGGTGGCCGCTCGGGCCGGTGCTCACGCCATCGGGCACATACCAGCTGCGGAACGCGGCCGGGTTGCCGTCTGGCAACGCGCCGCGGTCGCCCTTGGCCGGGCCGCGCTGCTTGAACGGGCGCTGCTGCGATTGCTTGGCGGCCGCTTCGCCGCTGACTGTCAGGCCGCCCCTGAAACCGCCGGGCTTGCCGCGACCGCCGCGACCGCGATCTTCGCGCAAGTTGTCGAAACGCCGCAGTTCGCGGCCTTCATCTGCGCCAGAGGTCTGGCCGTTGACGTAGGCATTGCTGCGGCCATCGCGTGAGACGTGCACGGTCGACTTGGCGGCGCGGCGCTGACCGATCACAGGCTGCAGGGTCAGTGCCGACGGCGCGCCTTCTTCCAGTTTCAGTTCGGCGCGCAAGGCGTCGACCTTGTCCTGCGCCACTTCCACCGAGTGCCCGCGCAGCAACTCGCGCGGCAGCGAAATCTTGCCGTAACGGCTGCGCTTGAGGCGGCTGACCTGGCAACCCTGCGATTCCCACAGGCGGCGCACTTCGCGGTTGCGGCCTTCCTTGACCACCACGCGGAACCAGTCGTGCGAGTCGGTACCGCCGATGCGTTCGATCTCGTCGAATTTGGCGCCACCGTCTTCCAGCAGCACGCCGCGCGACAGGCGCTCGATGATGGCATCGGAGACTTTTTCTTCGCCTTCCGGTGCACGCACGCGCACCACGTATTCGCGCTCGACCTCGTAGGAGGGGTGCATCATCGCGTTGGCCAGCTCACCGTCGGTGGTGAGCAGCAGCAGGCCGGTGGTGTTGATGTCCAGGCGGCCAATGGCGATCCAGCGCGAGCCCTTCAAAACCGGAAGCGACTCGAACACGGTCGGGCGGCCTTCGGGATCTTCGCGCGTGGTCACTTCGCCTTCGGGCTTGTTGTAGATCAGCACGCGCGAGGGCTCGGTCAGCGCGCTGGCCACGAAGCTGCGGCCGTCCAACTCGATCTTGTCGCCGCTGCGCACCGACATGCCGGTCTGCGCGACGGCGCCATTGACCTTGATCAGGCCGTCGGCGATGCGCTGTTCCAGCGCGCGGCGCGAACCCAGGCCGGCCTGGGCCAGCACCTTGTGCAGGCGCTCTTCCAGCTTGGGCGCTTCGGGCGCGCTGTCGCGCTTGAGAGAAAGCTTGTTCAACGACAGCTTGCGGGGGGTGTCACTCATGTGTCTGGCTCCGGCCGCCGCGTTGCGGGTCGGCCTCTGGGTCGGAATCGGCTTCGTCAACAGCCACGGTCGTCGTCGCGACGGCGTTGTCTTCGTCTTCGTTCACTGCATCCGCGCGCGTTCCCGGCGCGGTGTCGGGGTCGCCCTCACGGGCGTCGTCTGGGTCCTGCGTGTTCTTCTCGTGCGCCGAGCCATGCTCGGGGTGTTGCGGTGTCTGGTCGTTTACTGCGTCGACCGCTTCGGTGTCGATCGCCTCATCGAGACCGTGGTGTTGCTGGTCGACTGCGGCATCGTCAGGCGATTGCTGTGCATGCTGGTCGGCGTCGGCGTCACTTTCAATTTCGGTATCGCGCTCGGCGTCGGCCTCGTCCATTTCCAAACTATCTTGCAAAGCGCCGGTGCCGCTGTCGTCAGCCGCAGCGCCAGCTTCCACATCCGCGTCGGTACCGCCAGCATCCGCATCGTCAGCACCCGTATCGCCGCCCTCGGCGTCAGCCTGATCTGCATCGGCCTGATCCTGCGCCGCGTCCATCGCTGCCGCCGCGGGCACGGCGCCATCCAGTTGCCCGTCGCGGTCCAGCGGCAGCTGCGGTTCCAGCTCGGCGATGTCCTTCAACTCAGACAATGGCGGCAGCTCGTCCAATCGCTTGAGCCCGAAGTAATCCAGAAAGCCCTTGGTGGTGCCGAACAGGGCCGGCTTGCCGGGCACGTCGCGGTGGCCCACCACGCGGATCCATTCGCGCTCTTCCAGCGCCTGGATGATGTTGCTGCTGACGGCCACGCCGCGGACCTGCTCGATCTCGCCGCGGGTGATCGGCTGGCGGTAGGCGATCAGCGCCAGGGTCTCCAGCGTGGCGCGGGTGTACTTGGTGCGGCGCTCGGTCCACAGCCGGGCGACCCAGCCATGCACATCGGCCTTGACCTGGAAGCGGAAGCCGGAGGCCACTTCGACCAGTTCCACGCCGCGCTCGGCGCAGGCCTCGCGCAGCAGTTCCAGCGCGCGCTCCACGCTGCCGGGCGGTGCCGGCTCTTCTTCCGGAAACAGGCCCTGCAGTTGCGCCAGCGTCAGCGGCTGGCTGCTCGCCAACAGGGCGGCTTCGATAATGCGGGTGATCAGCGCTTGATCCATTCGGTGATCGGCTTCAGATAGGTTCGTTGGCGGCATCGCTATCGTCGAATTCGCTGGAGAATTGCAACGGCGCATTGGTATTGCCCAACGCCAGCGACTTCACGTAGATCGGCGCAAGCGGCGCTTCCTGCACGATGTCCAGCAACTGCTCCTTGGCCAGTTCGAGCAGCGCCAGGAAGGTGACCAGCACGCCGAGCTTGCCCTCTTGGGCAGTGAACAGCGATTCGAAACGGTAGAACTTGCCATCGTCCAGGCGGCTGAGCACATCGCCCATGCGCTGGCGCACACTCAGCGCCTCGCGCTTGATCGCATGGCCGGTGAACAGCTCGGCGCGTTTGAGCACGTCGTACAGCGCCATCAGCATTTCTTTCAGCTCCACCGGCGGCGGCAGCTTCACCGCTGCGCGCTCGGGCAGATGCGCCTGCACCGGCGCGCTGTCGCGGCCCATGCGGGGCAGGGTGTCCAGATCCTCGGCGGCCTGCTTGAAGCGTTCGTATTCCTGCAGGCGGCGTACCAGCTCGGCGCGCGGATCTTCTTCTTCGCCATCCTGGCTGGGAGGGCGCGGCAACAGCATGCGCGATTTGATCTCGGCCAGGATTGCCGCCATTACCAGATATTCGGCTGCCAGTTCGAAGCGCAGCTCCTGCATCACATTGATGTAGTCCACATATTGCCGGGTGATCTCGGCGACGGGGATGTCCAGGATGTCCAGGTTCTGGCGGCGGATCAGATACAGCAGCAGGTCCAGCGGGCCTTCGAAGGCATCCAGGATGACTTCCAGCGCATCCGGCGGGATATACAGATCCTGCGGAATCTGCAGCACCGGTTGCCCATGCACCACCGCCAGCGGCATTTCCTGCTGCTGTGGCGGCGCGCTCGTGGCTGGCGGAGTCGCGACGTGCGCGAGTTCGGAATTCATCAGGTCGACATCGGTCTTGCGGTCGCCGGCGGCGGTCTTAAGCCGCGCCTGCAGGGCTTTGCCTTGAGTTATTGCGATCAATGTCGTGCCTGTGCCGGCACGATCCCACAAATCCACATACAACGTCCGCCGCGTGGCATGCGGCGACGGAACAGCGAGGAGGTCGTCTACGCGGACCGGCGGTGGGCAGCGAATCGGTCGTCGGGAAGAGCGCTGCGCCTGGGCCGACGGGCCGCTGCGTCCGGTTGCGTGTGCAGTGGTGCCAAGGGTAATGCGTGCGCGGGGGCGGTGTCCAGCGCCGACGCGGCTAGAATCGGTGCGGTGATCTTCCAGTCTTGGGCGAGGTGGCGTGTGTGGTACGTAATCGAGGGATATGACCGGGCCGACGCAGTGGCGGCACGGCAGCAGGCGCGGCCGGCGCATCTGGCGCGTCTGCAGGCGCTTGCGGCTGCTGGGCGGTTGCTGGTGGCGGGCCCGTGTCCGGCCATCGACGCCGAAGATCCAGGTCCGGCCGGTTTCACCGGCAGCGTCGTGATTGCCGAGTTCGACGCCCTGGAGGATGCGCGCGCCTGGGCCGATGCCGACCCCTATGTGGAAGCGGGCGTGTATACGCGCACCGAGGTCCGCCCATTCCGCCGGGTATTGCCATGAGCCGGGTCGAGCAGATCCGCGCAGCGTTGCAGGCGGCACTGGCGCCCACCGAACTGGACGTCGTCGACGACAGCGCGCGGCATGCCGGCCATGCCGGTGCGCGCGACGGGCGCGGGCACTTCAATGTGCGCGTGGTCAGCGCCGCATTTGTCGGCAAGCCGCCACTGGCACGGCATCGCGCGGTGTACGCCGCGGTGGGCGAGATGATGCAGACCGATATTCATGCCTTGTCGATCGAGGCCTTCGCGCCGGGCGAGGTTGGCTGAACGTCGCGGGGAACGCCGGCGGTCGTACCGGGCCGTCTGCTGTGATCAGAACTGCCGGGCTCAGCGGTGATTGCCTTCTCGGCAGCGAGCGTCAGGGTGCAGCCGGCAAGGCCGCGGGAGTGCCGGTGCAGGCGCCGGTCCGTGCGGTCCTGGCAAGACTGGATTGACCAGCAAATCGTGACCTGCATCCTGCTTCGCATGTGGACGCATGGGTGCATATTTGTTGCGACGCAGCACATTGCTTCACGTGCTCCTCACCTGCAGCTGATTGATCTGTAAGCGTTTTCACGCATGTGAAGATAGGGGTTTACGCCTCTGTATGAAAACGCTTACAGTCCGCGCCAGTTTTGGGAAGTCGGTCGCGGAGGGCGACACGAATGGCCAAGGGTGCGGTCACCATCAAAGATGTCGCTCGGGAAGCGCAGGTCTCCGTCGCAACGGTGTCGCGTGCGCTCAACGGGCACGACAACGTTGCCGGACCGGTGCGCCAGCAGGTGCTGGAGGTGGCCGAGCGGCTGCGCTACAGCCCGCATGCGGCCGCGCGCAGCCTGAGCAGCCGGCGCTCGCAGACCCTGGGCGTGGTGCTGCCGGACTTGTATGGCGAATTCTTTTCCGAATTGATCCGTGGCATCGACGGCGCAGCGCGCGCGGCCGGCCAGCACCTGTTGGTGTCCAGCTACCACGGCGATCCGGAAGCCCAGGGCAGGGCGCTGCGCTCGATGCGCGGGCGCGTCGATGGCCTGCTGGTGCTCTCGCCCTACGCCGAGCAGCCGGGGTTCCTCACCGACAACCTGCCGCAGTCGCTGCCGACGGTGTTGATCAATGCGCACCTGCCCGGTGCCGACTATCCGGTGCTGAGCATCGACGACCACGCCGGTGCCATGGCCATGACCGAGCACCTGTTGCGGGCCGGGCACCGCCGCATCGCCTTCATCGGTGGCCCGGCGCTGAACTTCGATGCGCGCGAACGCCTGCGCGGCTTCCGCGATGCGCTTGCTGCGTTCGGTGCGCAGGCGCAGGGCGTGGAATACCCGGGCGACTTCGACGAAGCCTCCGGCCACCGCGCCGGGCTGGCGATGCTGGCGGCCGGCGCGTTGCCGGATGCGGTGTTCGCCGCCAACGACATGACCGCGCTGGGCTGCCTGTACGCGTTCGCCCAGGCTGATGTGTCGGTGCCTGGCGACGTGGCGCTGGCGGGTTTTGACGACATTCCGCTGGCCCGCTTTGTCCATCCCGCGCTGACCACCATGCGGGTGAGCATCGCCCGGCTGGGCGAGCAGGCGATGACCCGGCTGATGCGCCTGGTCGAAACGCCTGACCGCGACGACGGCATCCGCCAGTTGCTGACGCCCGAGCTGGTGATCCGTGCCTCCTGCGGTACCGGCCAATCGGCTCACTGACCTTTCCGGCCACGCGTTTCCGGGCCGACCTTTTCGCGGACGTCCTGTCCGCTCCCGCTGTCCCCGCAGCGGCTGTTCCTGCACCACTGCACTGCCACAACAACAATCTGTACCGATCCCTGGAGGGACGACCATGCGCCACCACCACCCCCATTCCGCCCGTCCGGCGCGCAAGCTGCTCAGCTGCGCGCTTGCCAGCTGCCTGCTGCTCGGCGCCGCTCCGGCCTTCGCACAGAGCACCGCTGCGACCATCCGCGGGCAGGTCACCGTCGATGCCGCACCTGCCGCCCAGGCGCAGGTCACCGCCACCAATCTGGCCACCGGCCTGACCCGCACCGTGCAGGTCAGCAATGGCGGCTATTCGGTGGGCGGCCTGCCGCCGGGTTCGTACCGCATCGATGTCACCGCCAATGGCCAGACCAGTTCGCAGAACGTCACCGTGCAGGTCGGCCAGACCGCGACCTTGAACCTGGGCGTCGGCGGCGAGCCGGCCACCGCCGCGGGTGGTAACGCCACCACGCTGGACGCGGTGCAGGTGAAGGCGCCGCCGGTGCTGGTGGAGACGCGCACCTCCGAGAACGCCACCTACATTTCCAACGTGCAGATCCAGAACCTGCCGCGTGCCACGCGCAACTTCCTGGAACTGGCCGACACCGTGCCGAACGTGCAGTTCACCCGCGAGGCCAACGGCACCACCAAGGTACGCACCGGCGCCACCTCGGCCGAAGGCACCAACGTCTACATCGACGGCGTGAGCCAGAAGAACTACGTGCTCACCGGCGGCGTGAGCGGCCAGGATTCCAGCCGCGGCAACCCGTTCCCGCAGTCGGCGATCGGCGAATACAAGGTCATCACCTCCAATTACAAGGCCGAGTTCGACCAGGTCAGCGGCGCGGCCATCGTGGCCTCGTCCAAGTCCGGCACCAACGATTTCCACGGCAGCTTCTTCTGGGACACCAGCAACGACAGCTGGCGCGAGGAAAGCCCGCTGGAGAAGAAGGCCGGCGTGCGCGACGACTTCGAAGAAACCCAGTACGGCGCCACCTTCAGCGGCCCGATCCTCAAGGACAAGGCGCATTTCTTCATCGCCTATGAAGCCAAGGAATACACCACCCCGAACGTGGTGATTCCCGGCTCGATCTATTCGGACCGCGTCGACCAGTTGCCGGCCCAGCTGCAGCCGCTGGTGGTGACCTCGAGTACGCCGTTCAAGGAAGACCTGTACTTCGGCAAGATCGACTGGACCATCGGCGAGAACAACCTGTTCGAGCTGACCGGCAAGTACCGCAAGGAAGACGAGCTCAACGACGTCGGCCGCACCTCGACCTACGAGCACGGCAGCATCAACGGCCAGGAAGAAAAGCGCGCCAACCTGCGCTGGCAGTACAGCGGCGCCAACTTCCTCAACGAGGCCAACCTGAGCTACGAAAGCGCGTTCTGGAACCAGGCGCCGATCAACAACGGCAACGGCTACATCCTCAGCTACGCACCGGTGCGCGGCAACGAGACCGACATCCTGGCGGCAGGCGCCGGCAGCAGCTTCCAGCGCAAGGGGCAGAAGGGCTGGACCTTCCAGGACGACCTGACCTTGAACCGCCTGGAATGGCACGGTGCGCACACCGTCAAGATGGGCGTGAAGTTCAAGAGCATCGACCTGGATTCGACCCAGTTCAACCCGGCCAACCCGCAGTACTACTACAACATCCTCACCGACGTGCAAACGCCGTACCGCGTGCGCTTCGGTGCGCCGCTGGTGGAAGGTGGCGGTTCGGTGGTGTCCAAGAACAAGCAGTACGGCATCTACCTGCAGGACGACTGGGAGGTCAACGAGCACTGGACCTTGAACCTGGGCGTGCGCTACGACTACGAGCAAACCCCGGCATTCCTGGATTTCTTGACCCCCTCGGATGTCGCCAGCGCGCTGCAGAACTGGCCGAACCTGCGCAACGCCAACTACAACATCAACGACTTCATCAGCACCGGCAACAACCGCAAGGCGTTCAAGAATGCCTGGCAGCCGCGTCTGGGCGCCTCCTACGACCTGTTCGGCGATCAGGCCCACGTGATCTATGGTGGCGCCGGTCGTGCCTATGACCGCAACATCTTCGATTACCTGGCACTGGAGCAGCTCAACAACTCCTTCAAGTCGTATAGCTACTACTTCACCAGCGCCAACAACCCCGCTTGCCTGGGCGACCCGTGCACGGCCTGGAATCCGGCATACAACAGTCAGGATGGCTTGAACACACTTACGGCCAACAGCACCGGCGGTGGCGGACGTGAGGTCTACCTGATCGACAACCACCTCAAGACCCCGTACTCCGATCAATTCAGCATCGGCATGCGCAACATGGTGCCGTTGTGGGGCCAGGACTGGTTCACCGATGTCACCCTGAGCCGCATCGAAAGCCATGACGGTTTCGCCTTCGTGCGCGGCAACCGCCTGCCGGACGGGTCGTTCTTCCAGCCGGGCACCACCTCCGGCGTGCCGACCGACGGCCCGAACGGCTATAGCGCCATCGTGCTGGGCACCAATGGCGTGGAAACCCGCAACAACCAGCTCGCCTTGCAGGTGGAAAAGCCCTTCGACGAAGAATCCGGCTGGGGCCTGACCGTGGCCTACACCTATTCCGATGCGAAGGAGAACCGGCAGTTCGGCGAGCACTATGCGCTGGACCGCGAACGCATCCAGGACTATGGCTGGCGCGAGGCCGGCGGCATCCCCAAGAACCGCCTGGTGGTCACCGGCATCTACGAGCTGCCGTATGAGATCAAGCTGTCCGGCAAGCTGTCGCTGGCCAGCCAGACCGCGCGCTATGGCCAGAATTGCCTGGCCGGCAACGACCAGTGCGAGATCATCCAGTTCAAGCCGGATGGCACGCTGGGCTACAAGGAATTCAGCATTGCCGCCAATAAAGAGTGGGACACCGGCGGTGGTGTCAAATTCAATGTGCGTGCGGATATCCTCAACGTGTTCAACTGGGTTAATTACGCCACCTTCAACGGCGATACCGGAACATTGCAGGACTTGAACACGGCTTACGGCACACCGACCGGTGTGCTGGCGTCGCCGATGCGTACCTTCCGTCTGGCCTTCGGCCTGAACTGGTGAGGTGCTCGACCGCCCTGGCCGCAACGCCAGGGCGGTCGAACTCGGCGCCTGGATAGGGTAGGTTGGCGTGTCAGATGTAATCGATTACACACGTGGGGGGCGGATGGATAGGGGCAACACGTCGCGATGGTTGACGATTCCACTCTTGCTGGGCGCGCTGGTCTTGGCGTCGTGCAAGCAAGCCGAGGAACCCAAGGTGGCCGAAAAGAAGGCACCGGTCAAAGTCATCCTGGTTGAGGCGCAACTGCCGCCCAAACCGGTCAAGCCGCCGCTGCCGCCGCTGTTTTCGGACATCGAACGCCGCACATTCCAGTTCTTCTGGGACACCACCAACGAGGTCAACGGCCTGTCGCCGGATCGGTTTCCGTCGCGCCCGTTTGCCAGCATTGCGTCGGTCGGATTCGCGTTGACCGCCTATCCGATCGGCATCGAGAACGGGTGGGTCAGTCGCAATCAGGCGATCGACCGCACCCTGACCACGCTGAAATTCTTCCGCGACGCGCCGATGGGTCCGCAGAAGACCGGCCGGGCCGGCTACAAGGGCTTCTACTACCATTTTCTGGACATGCAGCAGGGCAACCGCTACGACAGCTGGGTCGAGCTGTCGAGCGTGGACACCGCGCTGCTGATGATGGGCGTGTTGTTCACCCAGTCGTACTACGACGGCGACGACCCGCGCGAAAAGGAGATCCGCCAGATCGCCGACACGCTGTACAAGCGCGTGGACTGGCGCTGGTTGCAACAGCGCGCGCCGCTGATCTCGATGGGCTGGTTCCCCGAGAGCGGCTTCATCAACCACGACTGGATGGGCTACAACGAGGCGATGATGCTGTACATCCTCGCGCTGGGCTCGCCGACGCATGGCGTCGACCCGGACGCCTGGACCAGCTGGACCCGCACCTACAATAACGACTGGGGCGTGTATCAGGGCCAGGAATACCTGTCGTTCGGCCCGCTGTTCGGCCACCAATACAGCCATGTCTGGATCGACTTCCGCGATATCCAGGACCAGTACATGCGCGAACGCGGCATCGACTACTTCCTCAACAGCCGCCGCGCCACGTTGGCGCAGCGCGACTACGCCATCGACAACCCGATGAAGTGGAAGGACTACGGCGAAAACGTCTGGGGCCTGACCGCCAGCGACGGTCCGCAGAACACCAGCCAGGAATACCGCGGCGAGCAGCGCCAGTTCCGCCATTACTCTTCGCGCGGCGCCGGTCTGCGCGAGAATTTCGACGACGGCACCATCGCCCCGACTGCGGCGATCTCCTCGATCGTGTTCGCCCCGGAAGTGGTGATTCCTGCCACCCAAGAGATGCACAAGCGCTATGGCGACTTCCTGTATTCGAGCTACGGGTTCCTGGATTCGTTCAACCCCAGTTTCAACTACGACATCCCGATCAAGACCGGGCGCATGGTGCCGGACCGTGGCTGGGTGGCCAGCGACTACATCGCCATCGACCAGGGCCCGATCCTGACGATGATCGCCAACTACCAGAACGAATTCGTCTGGAACGTGATGAAGAAGAACCCCTACATCCGCTCCGGTCTGGAACGCGCCGGCTTCACCGGCGGCTGGCTCACTCCGGAGGGCGAGCCGCAGCCGGCGCCGCAGAAGGACGAGCAGAAGGCCGCCGCGCGCGCGCTGGGCATGGCCGAATCGCGTGCCGCCGCCGCCCAGGCCCAGCAAGACCCCTCGCAACGCCAGAAACCCGAGTAATCCGTGCGCCTTTTGAAACTGTTGATGTTGGCCGTCGCCCTGTGTGCAGGTGCGACGGGATGCGAACGCTCCGATCCGGGCAAGACCACGGTGCGCTTCTGGGCGATGGGCAAGGAGGCCGAAGTGGTCGCCGAGCTGGTGGCTGATTTCGAAAAGCAGAACCCCACCATCCACGTGGATGTGCAGAACATCCCGATGACGGCGGCACACGAAAAACTGCTGACCGCCTTTGCCGCCGATGGCCTGCCGGATGTGTGCCAGCTCGGCAACACCTGGCTGCCGGAGTTCGCGCTGCTGGACACGTTGGAGCCGATGCAGCCGTACGTGGCGCGCTCCAGCGTTGTCGACCCGGCCGATTATTTCCCCGGCGTGTGGGACACCAATCTGGTCGATGGCACGCTGTACGGCGTGCCGTGGTATGTGGACACGCGGCTGCTGTTCTATCGCAAGGACTTGCTGCGCGAGGCCGGCTATAGCGAAATGCCCAAGACCTGGGCCGAGATGGAACAGGTGATGGCCGCGATCAAGCGCAAGGTCGGCCCCGACCGCTACGCCATCCTGATGCCGCTCAACGAATTCGAGCAGCAATTGTCGTTCGCGCTGCAGCAGGACGACCGCCTGCTGCGCGACCACGACAACTACGGCAACTTCCGTGGCGCCGGTTTCCGCAAGGCACTGGGCTTCTACGACAACATGTATCAGCAGGGCTGGGCGCCCAAGGTCTCAGAGACCCAGGTCTCCAATGTCTGGTACGAATTCTTCAACGGCTATTACGCCTTCTATCTGTCCGGCCCGTGGAACGTGCGCGAGTTCAAGCTGCGCCAGCCGCCGGGCATGGAGGGCAAGTGGGGCACCGCGCCGTTGCCGGGGCCCACTGGCTTGGGTGCCGGCATCGCCGGCGGTTCCAGCCTGGTGATCTTCAAGTCCTCGCAACACAAGGACGCCAGCTGGAAGCTGATCGAATACCTGTCGCAGCCGCAGGTGCAGGCGCGTTTCCACGCCATCATCGGCGACCTGCCGCCGCGTCGCAGTACCTGGAAGCTGCCTTCGCTGGCCAACGACGAACTGGCGCATGCCTTCGGCGACCAGCTGGAGCGGGTCAAGGCCACGCCGAAGGTGCTGGAGTGGGAGCGCATCGTGCAGGAAATGCGTCTGGTCACCGAGCGCGTGGTACGCGGCGGGCAATCGCACGAAGCCGCCGTGCAGGAACTGGATCAACGCGTGGACGAAATCTTGGCCAAGCGCCGCTGGATCTTCGAGCAGGAGGGCGGGCATGTCGGCCCGGCCGGTGACACGGCTCCGCCGGCAGTGAAGCCAGCGGCTGCAGGCACCACCGCGCCAGCCGCCGCAGCGGATCAGGGAGCCGCACGATGATGAAGCGCAATTCCGTCGCCGGCTGGGTCTTTGCCGCGCCGTCGATCATGGTGCTGGGCATGTTCTTCGGCGTGCCGGTGTTCGCCGCGCTGGTGCTCAGCGTGACCGACTTCGACCTGTACGCACTGGCCGACAGCAGCCATCTGCGCTTCGTCGGCCTGGGCAACTACATCGACCTGCTGCAGACGCCGCTGTTCTGGAAGTCGCTGTGGAACACCACCTACTTCGTGCTGCTGGGCGTGCCGATGTCGATCGGCGTGTCGCTGGGCGCGGCCCTGCTGCTCAACGCCAAGGCCTCGCGCTTCAAGGCGCTGTTCCGCACCGCCTTGTTCGCGCCGGTGGTGACCACGCTGGTAGCGGTGGCGGTCATCTGGCGCTACCTGTTCCATATCAAGTACGGCCTGGTGAACTTCGGCCTGAGCCATCTGGGCATCGCCCCGATCGACTGGCTGGGCGACCCACGCTGGGCGATGCCCACCATCATGCTGTTCGCGGTGTGGAAGAACTTCGGCTACAACATGGTGATCTTCCTGGCCGGGCTGCAGGCGATCCCGCAGGACCTGTATGAGGCCGCGCGCATCGATGGCGCGTCGCGCTGGAAGCAGCTCCTGCACATCACCTTGCCGATGCTCGGCCCGGTGCTGATGGTGGTGGGCGTGATCACCATTTCCGGCTACTTCCAGCTGTTCGCCGAACCCTACGTGATGACCCGCGGCGACCCGCTGCAAAGCACCGTCAGCGTGCTGTATTTCATGTTCGAAGAAGGCTTCAAGTGGTGGAACCTCGGCCGCGCGTCGGCGGTGGCGTTCCTGTTGTTCCTGATCATCCTGGCGGTGACCACCGTGATGCTGCGCTTTGGCCGCAAGAAGGACCTGATATGAGTCGTGATGTCGGCGAGTCGCGCTGGAATGCCGTGCTGATCAACGGCGGCCTGTTGGTGCTGGCGGTGATCAGCCTGGCACCGCTGCTATGGATGCTGTCGGTGTCGTTCATGCCCACTGGCGAGGCCAGCCGGTTTCCGCCACCGATGCTGCCGTCGGCGTTCACCACCGCCAACTACCACGAGCTGTTCGCGCGCACCGGCATGGCGCGCAACTTCGCCAACAGCTTGCTGGTGTCCGGGCTGATCACGCTCGGCTCGCTACTGGTCAACACCATGGCCGGTTATGCGTTCGCCAAGCTGCAGTTCGTCGGCCGCGAGCGCATCTTCAAGATCCTGATGGCCGCGCTGGTGATCCCGGCGCAGGTGGCGATGCTGCCGCTGTTCCTGCTGATGAAGCAGTTGCACCTGGTCAACAACATCGGCGGGGTGGTGGTGCCGGCGCTGGCCACGGTGTTCGGCATCTTCCTGGTGCGTCAGTACGCGCGCAGCATTCCGGATGAATTGATCGAGGCCGCGCGTATCGACGGTGCCAGCGAGATGCGCATCTTCTTCCAGATCGTGTTGCCGATGCTCAAGCCGGTGCTGGTCACCTTGACCATCTTCACCTTCATGGGTTCGTGGAACGACTTCATGTGGCCGTTGATCGTGCTGACCGACCAGGAGCAGTACACCTTGCCGGTGGCGCTGGCGGCGCTGTCGCGCGAGCACATCATGGATGTGGAATTGATGATGGCTGGCGCAGTGGTGACGGTGATTCCGGTGCTGCTATTGTTCCTGGCGCTGCAGCGTTACTACATCCAAGGTCTTCTGCTGGGGAGTGTGAAGGGGTGAAACCAGTGTTCCTGCGACTGTGTGCCATGGCCGCTTTCGTCACGTCTGCGGGCGCGGCGCAGGCGCAGGAGCGCGTGCTCGACGGCTTCAACGACATCGGTGCCTGGCGCCTGGTGGTGTCCAACCAGGTCAGCGGTTCGCTGCGCCCGGTGGCCACGCCCTCGGGCGGGCATGCGCTGTGCCTGGACTACAACTTCAACGGCGTGTCCGGCTATGTCGGCATCCGTCGCAATTTGCCGATCACCTATCCGGACAATTACCGGATGTCGTTCGCGGTGCGCGGCGAATCGCCATCCAACGACCTGCAGCTCAAGCTGATCGACGCAAGCGGCGACAATGTCTGGTGGGTCAACCGGCCGGGCTTCAACTTCCCGAAGAACTGGACAACGTTCAACTACCGCAAGCGCAACATCGAGAAGGCCTGGGGCCCAGGTCAGGACAAGCAACTGCGCAGCAGCGCCGATGTGGAGTTCACCATCTACAACAAGGTCGGCGGCAAGGGCACGGTGTGCTTCGACCGGCTCACGCTCACGCCGCTGCCGCCCGAAGATACCTCGCCGTTGCAGGCCAAGGCCATCACCGACACCGCGCCTGCGTTGGAACAGCGCCTGGCCGATGGCAAGCCGGACACGTTCTGGCTCAGCGGCGCGGTCAAGCAACAGACGGTCACGCTGGATCTGGGCAAGGTGCGCGAATTCGGCGGCGCCGTGGTGCAGTGGGTGCCGGGTCTGCAGGCCTCGCAATACGTGGTGCGCTCCTCCAGCGACGGACGGAGCTGGCGCGACCTGCGCACGGTCACTGCCGGCGCGGGCGGCACCGATTGGTTGGCGCTTCCCGATACCGAAGCGCGCTACCTGCGTTTCGATCTCAAGGACGGCCCCAACTGGCGCTACGGCATCAAGGAAGTGCAGCTGCAGCCGCTGGCATTCGCCGCAACGCCCAACGACTTCATCAAGTCGCTGGCCGCGCAACTGCCGCGTGGCAGTTATCCGCGCGGCTTCTCCGGCGAGCAGCCGTACTGGACCATCCTGGGCCTGGATGGCGGCACCGAACAGGGCCTGATCGGCGAGGACGGTGCGGTGGAAGTGGGCAAGGGCGGTTTCAGCATCGAGCCGTTCGTGGTTACCGGCGGCAAGGTGCTGCACTGGTCCGATGTCAGCAGCGAGCAAAGCCTGCAGGACGATTACCTGCCGATTCCCAGCGTGGATTGGCACCACGACCTGATGAATCTGCGCGTCACCGCCTTCGTGCAGGGCACCCCCGATCAGGCGCAACTGGTCGCGCGTTACCAACTGCACAACACCGGCAAGGATGCGCGCGAGTTCACCCTGGCGCTGGCCGTGCGTCCATTCCAGGTCAACCCGCCGGCGCAGTTTCTCAACACCTTGGGTGGCGTCAGCCGCATCGACCAACTCGCAGTGGATGGTGGCCAGGTCAGCGTCAACGGCAAGCCGCGGGTGTTCGCTGCACAGCGGCCGGATGCCGGCTTTGCAAGCGCCTTCGACAGCGGCATGGACGTCAGCCATCTCACCGCGGCCACGCCGCCGACGGTGGCCCAGGTCAAGGACGAAACCGGCCTAGCATCGGGTGTACTGCTGTATCGCTGGAAGCTGGAGCCCGGCCAACGCCGCGAAGTGGCCTTGGTCATTCCGCAAACCGGCGCCGCGCAGCTGCCGGCTGGCTTCGATGCCGACAAGGCGCAGCAGCAGGTGGCGCAGCAATGGCGCAGCAAGCTCGATCGGGTGCGCATCAGCGTGCCGGCCGAAGGCAAGCCGGTGGTCGATACCTTGCGCACCGCGCTGGCGCATATGCTGATCTCACGCATCGGTCCACGCCTGCAGCCGGGCACACGCTCGTATTCGCGCAGCTGGATCCGCGACGGCGCAATGATTTCCGAAGGGCTGTTGCGGCTGGGTCGCGAAGACGTGGTGCGCGACTATGTGGATTGGTTCGCGCCATACCAGTTTGCCGATGGCATGGTGCCGTGCTGCGTGGACGACCGCGGCAGCGACCCGGTGCCGGAGAACGACAGCCACGGCGAGCTGATCTACAACATCGCCGAGTACTACCGCTATACCGGCGACAAGGCCTTCCTGGAAAAGATGTGGCCGCATGTCACCGGCGCCTACGACTACATGGAAACGCTGCGCGCCAGCGAGCGTACCGAAGAAAACTTCATGCGCAACCCGGCTTTCTACGGAATGATGCCGGTGTCGATCAGCCACGAAGGCTATTCGGCCAAGCCGGTGCATTCGTACTGGGATAATTTCTGGGCACTGCGCGGTTACAAGGACGCGGCGATGCTGGCCGGGGCGCTGGACAAGCCAGAGGAAGCGGCACGCTTCAGCGCCGCACGCGATGAATTCAGTGGCGATCTGGTGGCATCGCTGGGCGCGGCCGTGCGTCAGCACAACCTGGATTTCCTGCCGGGCTCGGCGGAGCTGGGCGACTTCGATGCGACCTCGACCACCATTGCGTTGACGCCAGGCGGCGAGCAGCAACGCCTGCCGCAGGATCTGCTGACCAAGACCTTCGAGCGTTACTGGAAGGAATTCTCCGACCGTCGCGACGGCAAGCGCGAATGGAAGGACTACACGCCCTACGAGTGGCGCAACGTGGCCGCATTCGTGCGCCTGGGCTGGCGCGACCGCGCCTGGGACGCGACCGCGTTCTTCTTCAAGGACCGCGCTCCACAACCCTGGAACCAGTGGGCCGAAGTGGTCTCGCGCACGCCACGCACGCCGTTCTTCGTCGGCGACCTGCCGCATGCCTGGGTCGCCTCGGACTTCGTACGCTCGGTGCTGGACATGTTCGCCTACGGCCGCGAATCCGATGCCAGCCTGGTCATCGCGGCCGGCACGCCGACGCGCTGGTTCGAAGGCAAGGGAATCGGTATCGCCGAACTGCGTACACCGTACGGGCGCCTCAACTACACTTTGCAACGCACCGACAAGCAATTGGTGCTGCAGCTGCAGCCCGGGCTGATCCTGCCGCCGGGCGGTGTGGTGCTGCCGTGGCCGTATCAGGGCACCCCGGGCAAGGCCACGATCAACGGCGAATCGGCTGAATGGCAAAACGGCGAGCTGCGCATCCAGCAACTGCCGGCCAACGTGCAAATCGATGTGCCCAGCGCGGTGCGGCGGGCCGAGCGCGCCACGCAATGAGGCAGGCGTGGCGGCCGTCCCGGGCAGCGCCAGCACGGCGAGGTTCCGAAGGGCTGCTCATGTTGGTTGCACTGCTGCTGTTCTCCACTGGCGTGCAGGCCGGGCAGGGCGTTCCCTCCGTGCAGCGCGGCAATCGTGAGCAAGTAGCGAACGCCGTGCAGTCATCCGCCACAGCGTCGCGCGAAATGACCCTGGTCACGCTCAACCTGCACCACGATCGCGAAGACTGGCCGGCACGACGCGCTTATATCGCCAGGGAACTCAAGCGACTGGCGCCGGACGTGATTGCGTTGCAGGAAGTGATCGAGCGCCGCGGCAGCGTGGAAAACCAGGCCGCCTGGCTCGCGCGCAAGCTCGGTTACGACTACACCTTCGCCTCGGTCGATCCGGTCGGTGCACCCAAACGCTACGGCAATGCGTTGCTGAGTCGCCGCAAAGTGCTGGCCACCCACCAGCGCCTGCTGCAGCCGCTGGACGATTACCGTGTCGCCGCGCATCTGCAGGTGGATGTCGATGGCCAGCCGGTCAACGTCTATGTCACCCATCTCAACGAACGCGCCGACGCACGCGGTGCCGGCATACGCACGCGCCAGGTGGCCGATCTGCTGGACTTCATCGCCTCCAACAGCGCGCAGGCGCCGGTGGTGATCGCCGGCGATTTCAATACCGCCGCCGACACGCTCGATCTGCAAGCGCTACGCAAGGGCTACGGCGACAGCTACGGCAGCGTGCATCGCAATAGCGACGCCACGGTCAGCACCTTGAACATGCACATCTTCGACAGGCCTGCACGCATCGACCATGTGTTTTTCCAGCAGAACCGCCTGCTGGCCCGCGAAGCCCGCATCCTGTTCGAGGCGCCTTATGCCGAAGGCCGCTGGGCATCGGATCACTATGGTGTGTGGGTACGCCTGCAGCTTGCGCCGGAGCATCCGGCAAGCAACCGGATGCCGTAGGAGCGCACCCGCGCGCGACAGTAATTTACCGGGAAGGCCTCATCGCGCCCAGGGCGTTTCTACATAGCTCCGGGTACGCCTGCAGCTTGCGCCGGAGCATCCGGCAAGCAACCGGATGCCGTAGGAGCGCACCCGGGCGCGATGGGATTTACCGTAAGGCCTATTGGCCCGGGTGCGCTCCGACGAACGGTCTTGAGCCGGCGGCCTCAGTGCCGCTGTACTCACCCGTGCAGACGGTTGAAGATTTGAACCCCGGCCAGCCACACACCGGCCATGCTGCCGAAATTGGTCAGCAGAAATGTCAGCACCACCCGCGAGACGCGGTTGCGGTACCAGCCGCGCAGCGTCTGCGCGTCGTCGCGCAATGACAGAAAGTCGCCGTAGGCCGGCTTTCGCATATGCACTTCGACCAACGCGGCGAATGCACCGGTCGGCACGCTCAGGCGAAATGGCTTGAACGGCGCGACGACCGCGGCGGTGAGAATGCTCAACGGGTGGCTACCGGCCAGCAAGCAGCCGAGCGCGGCCATGCCGCCGGTATACATGGCCCACTGCATCAACAGGTCCGCGCCCATGCTCAGGCCGCCACGCCAGAACCCGATGCCGATGCCGGTGATGATGACCGCCAGGATGCCCAGCGTGATCCACGGAATACGCTTGCGCTGCTGCACGTATTCCAGCGATTCGCGCAGCGGGCCGGGCGCGGCGGTGTCCTGTTCCAGATGGCGCGCAAGTCCGGCCAGATGTCCAGCGCCAACCACCGCCAAGATCTCGCGCTGCTCTGCGCCGACTTCTTCGCGCAGACGCGTGGCCATGTATTGGTCGCGCTCGGCAATCACCGTCTCGTACAGCTCCGGACTTTCGCTGGCGAAGTCGCCGAAGCTTGCCTCGAGCATGTCGCCTTGCTTGAGCTTTTCGATTTCTTCTTCGCCCACCTCATCGGCAGCGAACAGGCCGCCGAGCAATCCCCCGGCCAGTTTCATCTTGCCGAAAAACCCCAGCCGCCCGGACGCACGTTTGAAGGTCAGGCCAACCTCGCGATCGATCAGATGCACCGGTAAGCCCTGCGCGCGTGCCAAGTTCACCGCCTCCTTCAATTCCGCGCCCGGTTCGATGCCCAGTTGTTTGGCCAGGCGGCGTTGGTACGCGGCAAGCGCCAGATTCGCGGCGAACAAGGCCACACGGCCCTTGCGGATCACCTGCACCAGATCCAGGCGGGCGAGGGCGTCGGGATCGCTGAGCGCCTGCAGGCGCTGCGCGTCCAGTTCCACCGCTACCGCGTCGTAACGCCCGCTGCCAATCGCCCGTTGCACGGCGGCAACGCTCGCCAGCGACACGTGCGCGGTGCCGAGCAAGGTATAGCGCACGCCGTCGCGTTCGACGATGCGATGCGGCTGGCCGGACAGCGCATCGTCCAGAACGTGGGGGGGCTGCTCAGTCATGGGGCTTTTCATCAGAAGGAGGGGCGGTGTCGCCGGAGCCGAGCGCGCGTTGCATCTGCACGCCGTCCAGCCAGCGACCGTGTTTGCGGCCAATTCCGTTGAAGACTCCGACCGTGCGAAATCCAAAACGTTCATGCAAGTTTCGCGATGCCAGATTGCCGGCATCGCCAATCACCGCGATCATCTGGCGGAAGCCGCGCTGCTCGCACACCGCGATCAGCTCACCCAGCAGGGCTTTGCCGATGCCGCGGCCCTGCATCGCGCTGGCCAGGTAGATCGAGTTCTCCACCGTCCAGCGATATCCGGCGCGCGCGCGAAATGCGCTGGCATAGGCATAGCCCGCGACCACGCCATCGAGCTCTGCCACCAGATAAGGGTAGCCTGCATCCACGATCGCGCTTACCCGCGCGCGCATTTCATCGAGCGATGGCGCGTTGTATTCGTAGGTATTGACCCCGGCGATCTGCTCCGCATAAATCGCAGTGATCGCCGGGATGTCCGCATCGCGGACTGCACGCAGCTCCAATGGCATGCGTCAGTCGATGTAGCGCTTGAGCAGATCGCCGTACGCATCGATGCGACGGTCGCGCAGGAACGGCCAGATGCGGCGCACATGTTCGCTGCGTTGCAGGTCGACATCGCAGATCAGCACGGTCGGATCCTGGCCGGCTTCGGCAATGAACTCGCCCTGCGGCCCCAGCACATGGCTGTTGCCCCAGAACTGGATGCCCGAGGCGCCCAGCGGCGAGGGCTCATGGCCGACCCGGTTGCACGACAGCACCGGCACGCCGTTGGCGACCGCATGGCCGCGATGGCTGAGGATCCAGGCATCGCGCTGGCGCTCCTGCTCGGCCTGCTGGTCGTCCGGATCCCAGCCGATCGCCGTGGGGTAGAGCAATAGTTCCGCACCGGCCAGCGCCATCAGGCGCGCCGCTTCCGGATACCACTGGTCCCAGCACACCAGCACGCCCAGGCGGCCCACCGAGGTATCGATCGGCGTGAAGCCCAGATCGCCCGGAGTGAAATAGAACTTCTCGTAGAAGCCCGGATCGTCGGGGATGTGCATCTTGCGGTACTTGCCGAGCAGCCGGCCGTCCTTTTCGAACACCACCGCGGTGTTGTGATACAGGCCGGCCGCGCGGCGCTCGAACAGCGAGGCGACCAGCACCACGCCGTGCTGCCTGGCCAGCGCGCTCAAGCGCTCGGTGCTGGGGCCGGGAATCGGCTCGGCCAGGTTGAACTCGTCCACCGACTCGTGCTGGCAGAAATACGCGCCGTTGTGCAGTTCCTGCAGCAGCACCAGCTTGGCGCCCTGCGCGGCGGCTTCGGCCACGCGCGATGCGATGACGGCCAGGTTGGCCTCGGCGTCGCCGTGGTTGCGCTCCTGGATCAGCGCGACGGGAAGGAGATGACGGGTCATGGCAGCATCCAACGTTAGTGGCGCACTAAGGTAGCGCGCCATGGCGTAACACCGGCCTGCCGGCCGGAACAGGAAGCCGCGCGCGGTCTGTGCGGCCGCGACGCAGGCGAGGTACGCAACTGCGCTTAGGCCGCGAGCAGGCCGGCCGGCAATTGCATGGTCAGGCAATGCAGGCTGCCGTTCTGCCAGATCAGCGCACGGCACGGCACCGGCACGATCTCGTGCTGCGGGAATGCCTGCGCCAGCACCGCCTGCGCGGTTGCATCGGCCGCATCGCCATAGGCCGGCATCAGCACTGCGCCGTTGACGATCAGGAAATTGGCATACGACGCAGCCAACCGGCGGCCTTCATCGAGGATGGGCTGTGCCCACGGCAGCACAAACAGCCGATATGGCTGCCCGTCGGCCCTGCGCAGCGCGGCCAGTTCGGCCCCCATCGCCTGCAGTTCGACGTAATGCGAATCGCCGGGCACGTCGCAGCCCTGATAAACGATCGCATCCGGGCCGGCAAAGCGCGCCAGCGTGTCGATATGCGCGTCGGTATCGTCGCCTTCCAGGTAGCCGTGATCCAGCCACAGCACGCGCTCTTGCGCCAGCCACGTGGCCAGATCGCTGCTGAGCGATTCGCGCGTGCGCTGCGGATGCCGCTCATGCAGGCACTTCCAGGTGGTCAGCAGGGTGCCGGCACCATCGGTCTCGATGGCGCCACCTTCCAGCGCGAAGTCGATGGTCTCCACCTGCGCCGGCACGAACACTTGCGCGGCATCCAGCGAACTCACCAACTGATCGTCCAGGCTGGCTTCGAACTTGCCGCCCCAACCGGTGAAACGGAAATCCATCAACCGGAAGCCGGCTTCCTGGCGCAGCGTGATCGGGCCCGAATCGCGCAGCCAGGTGTCGTTGTACGCGGCGATCACGAAGCGCACGCGCGTCATGTCCACCCGCGCCGAACGCAGCCGCGCCTCGGCATAGATCTGCAGGTCGTCGTCGGCCACGCAGATGACCACCGGCTCGAAGCGGGAGATCGCCGTGACCAGCGCAATATAGGTCTCTTCCACGTCGGCCAGGCGCTCGGCCCAATCGGTGCCGGCATGCGGCCACGCGAGCAACACGGCGGATTGGGGTTCCCATTCGGCGGGAAAGCGAAGACGGTCGGTCATGCCAGGCAAATACTCATCTTGGTGTGCAGGCCATCGCCCGCTCGTTCATCGATATCCCGCACGGTGGATGCGGGCTCTTGCGATCCAGGCGCTGATCGCCGCGCCGGCCTTCTAACAGCATTGCAGCAACGCATGTCCGGCTGCTGACGGACACGGTGCACCTTGCGATGCGAATCGTGACGGCCGGCGTGCGAAGACCGGATGCCGAAACCTCCGGTCGAGCCGTCACCGATGCCTCAGCGGATCGGCGGCTTGGGCCCGATCTCGTTGGCATCGGCCTTGTTGGCCACCACGTCGATCACCTTGCTCTTTTCGAAGTACACGGTGAAGGCCGGATACACCCAGCGATGGATGGTGGGCCATTGGCGCTTCTGGCCGCCACGTGGGTCGAGCTTTTCCTGTGGCGCGCCGTAGCGGCCTTCGACCTGGCTCATGCTCTCGCCGCGCAAGGGCAGGGCAGCGGCAGGCTTCTGCTGTGCGCGGTCGACCAGCAACGTATCGGCCGAAGCGACGGCACTGATCCCCATCAGCGCGATTGTCAGCACGACCGGCGGCATCACAAACAAACGGTTACGCATGTCATCTACTCCCCAGTGGACAAGATTTCAGATGGTGATTACAGCAAAAAACGACGACAGGCGCTGTTGCGACACGGCTGACCTGTCGGGGCCGCGATTGCCCGGCGCCCTGGCCCAGGGACGGCGATGTCCTGCGTGGGCAGGCCGGCGGTAGATCCGTATGTCAACCACTGTGAAGCAGCGGCCAAGAAAAAACCGCCCGGAGGCGGCTTTCTCGGGTCTTGCACGCGCCGCAAAGGCTTAGCGCTGACGCGCCTTGAAACGCGGGTTCGACTTGCAGATCACGAAGACCTTACCGCGGCGGCGGACCACCTTGCAGTCGCGGTGACGGGTCTTCGCAGACTTCAGGGAGGACAGGACTTTCATGGCACACCTCGGCGTAAACGGTTGGATTCGATGGAAGAGTGCCCACGGTCGAGGGTGCACCCGGAATTAAGCCGGCGATTCTAACCGGCTTTTCGTCGTGCTTTCAAGTGGTTGCAGCGCGATCGCTGCGAGCGGCGCTACACTACGCGCTGATGACCTTCCGGAAACCTGAATGACCGACCTGTCGCCCGTTCTCACCATCGATGGCCCTTCCGGTGCCGGCAAGGGCACCGTGAGCCGGATCGTGGCCGCCCGGCTGGGCTGGCATTACCTCGATTCGGGTGCACTGTATCGCGCGGTGGGTGTGGCGGCGAGCTGGGCCGACCTGGATGTCTCCGACCCGGCAGCGCTGGTGCGTTGCACCTTCGACACCAGGGTGGAATTCGACGATGCGGGCGAGGCGGGGCTGCGCGTGCTGGTCAATGGCGCAGATGCGACCAGTGAGCTGCGCCTGGAAACGACCGGCGCGCTGGCCTCGGCCATTGCCGCCATTCCCGAGGTGCGCAGCGCCCTGAAAGAGCGCCAACGCGCATTCAGGCGCGCCCCCGGCCTGGTTGCCGACGGGCGCGACATGGGCACGGTGATCTTCCCCGATGCGGCCTACAAAGTGTTTCTGACCGCCAGTGCCGAAGAACGTGCGGGCCGTCGCCATAAACAGTTGATGGAAAAGGGTGTTTCGGTTATCTTTGACGACCTGCTGCGCGAGATCATGGCCCGTGATGCCCGTGATGCGCAGCGGGTGGTGGCGCCATTGCGGCCGGCCGAAGACGCCGTGCTGATCGATACCAGCGGAATGGGAATCGAAGATGTCGTCCAGCGTGTGGTCGGGTTGCTCGCAGACCGTGCGCCGTCGTAAGCGTTTGGCAAGCGGGTTTGTCCCGCCGACCGTAAGGCGTTCCAAAGCTCCGTCGCGCATCCTGCGTGGCGGTTCTATGACTTCCAACCGACTTGCTGTCCGGAGTCGACCAACAGGCTGGGCGGTTCGCATCTGTCGCACCCCGACAATCGGCGCCCGTGTGTTCAACTGAGTAAATTCAAATGACAGAATCTTTTGCAGAACTGTTCGAAGCCAGCCAAGCCAATCTGGCGAAGCTGAAGCCGGGCTCCATCGTCACCGGTACCGTCGTGGAAGTCCGCGGCGACGTGGTGGTGATCAACGCTGGCCTGAAGTCCGAAGGCATCGTGCCGATCGAGCAGTTCCGTAACGACGCTGGCGAGATCGATGTCGGCGTAGGCGACCAGGTCAAGGTCGCCCTCGATTCCATCGAGAACGGCTTCGGCGAAACCGTGTTGTCGCGCGAGAAGGCCAAGCGCGCGATGGTGTGGGACGAGCTGGAAGAAGCGTTGGAAAAGAACGAAACCATCACCGGCCGCATCAGCGGCAAGGTCAAGGGTGGTTTCACCGTGGACATCAAGGATGTCCGCGCGTTCCTGCCCGGTTCGCTGGTGGATGTGCGCCCGGTGCGCGACCCGGCCTACCTGGAAGGCAAGGAACTCGAGTTCAAGCTGATCAAGCTGGACCGCAAGCGCAACAACGTCGTTGTCTCGCGTCGTGCAGTGGTCGAAAGCGAGCACTCGGAAGAGCGCGAGCAGCTGATGGACAAGCTGCAGGAAGGCGCGATCCTGAAGGGTGTCGTCAAGAACCTGACCGACTACGGCGCGTTCGTGGACCTGGGCGGTATCGACGGCCTGCTGCACATCACCGACATGGCCTGGAAGCGCGTGCGCCATCCGTCCGAAGTGGTCAACGTCGGCGACGAGCTGGACGTGCGCGTGCTGAAGTTCGATCGCGAGCGTAACCGCGTCAGCCTCGGCCTGAAGCAGCTGGGCGAAGATCCGTGGGACAACATCGCGCGTCGTTACCCGGCCAACAGCCGCGTGTTCGGCAAGGTCTCCAACGTCACCGATTACGGCGCGTTCGTCGAGATCGAGCCGGGCGTGGAAGGCCTGGTGCACGTCTCCGAGATGGATTGGACCAACAAGAACGTCAACCCGTCCAAGGTCGTGCAGGTCGGTGACGAAGTCGAAGTCATGGTCCTGGACGTGGACGAGGAGCGTCGCCGCATCTCGCTGGGCATGAAGCAGGTTGCCGCCAATCCGTGGGAAACCTTCGCTGCCACCCACAAGAAGAACGACAAGGTGTCCGGTCAGATCAAGTCGATCACCGACTTCGGCATCTTCATCGGTCTGGACGGCGGCATCGACGGTCTGGTCCACCTGTCCGACATCAGCTGGAACACCACCGGCGAAGATGTCGTGCGCAATTACAAGAAGGGCGACACGCTGGAAGCCGTGGTGCTGGCAGTGGACCCGGAGCGCGAGCGCATCAGCCTGGGCGTCAAGCAGCTGGAGCAGGACCCGTTCGGTCAGTACATGGCGTCCAACCCGAAGGGCTCGAAGGTCGAAGGCGTGGTGCGTGAAGTGGATGCCAAGGGCGCCACGATCGACCTGGCCGATGGCATCGAAGGCTACGTCGCTGCACGCGACATCGCCAACGAGCGCGTCGACGACGCCACTCAGCACCTGAAGGTCGGCGACAAGATCGAAGCCAAGTTCGTGGGCATGGACCGTAAGGGCCGCACCCTGCAGCTGTCGATCAAGGCCAAGGACGATGCCGAAATGCGCGAAACGTTGGAGGACTACCAGTCCGCCTCCGCGTCGGGCGGCATGACTCAGCTGGGCGCGCTGCTGCGTGCACAGTTGAACAACAACAAGTCCGAGTAAGCGCGTAGCGCTCGCAAGAGCGTAATGGATCGGCCCGGGCTTGCCCGGGCCGATTCCGATGTGTCAGTCGAAAAAAACAAGTCTTCCCATGACCAAGTCCGAATTGATTGAAATCCTGGCGCGACGCCAAGCGCATCTGAAGTCGGACGACGTGGATCTGGCAGTGAAGTCGCTGCTGGAAATGATGGGGCAGGCGCTCTCCGATGGCGATCGGATCGAAATTCGCGGGTTCGGCAGTTTTTCGCTGCATTACCGTCCGCCACGTCTGGGACGTAATCCCAAGACCGGCGAGTCGGTCGCGCTGCCGGGCAAGCATGTTCCCCACTTCAAGCCGGGCAAGGAATTGCGTGAGCGGGTCAGCTCCGTGGTGCCCGTGGATGTGGTCGATACGGCAGACTGAAGCCCGTCTGGCGCTGCGTTTATGTCGTCTCGGTTAAGCTAGCATGCTTCCCGACGGAGTCTCGCCATGAAGGTGCTTCGCTTGCTGGTGATGTTGGCCTTCCTGTTGGTCGGTCTGATCATCGGTGCGGTCAATTGCCAGGACGTCACGCTCGACTTCCTGTTCTCCAGCGTGCATACCAGTTCAGGCGTCGCGATCATCGTCGCGCTGCTGGTCGGTGTGTTGATCGGTGCCGGCATGGTGCTGGTCAGTGTGGTCATTCCCCTCTATTCCAAACTGCGCCAGGCCAACAAGGCTGTTGCGGTCAGTCGCGGCGACGCCAGGCCTGTCACGCCTGCGACCGTCGAGCCGCGCCCCATCGATGGACTGTAACGACGTATGGACTTTCTGACCGAGTGGATCTGGTTCTTCCTGTTCGTGCCGCTGGCTGCGCTAGGTGGCTGGATCGTGGGCCGTCGTGGCGGCCAACGCCATGGCGACACGCAGGTCAGTCGTCTTTCCAGTACTTATTTCCGTGGGTTGAACTATCTGCTCAACGAGCAGCCGGACAAGGCGATCGAGCTGTTCTTGCATATCGCCGAACTGGACAAGGAAACCTTCGAGACCCAGGTCGCGTTGGGGCATCTGTTCCGTCGCCGTGGTGAAGTGGACCGTGCGATCCGCCTGCACCAGGGCCTGGTGCAGCGTGGCGACCTGACCGATCAGCAGCGCGTGCAGGCCTTGCTGGCGCTCGGCGAGGACTACATGAAGTCGGGTCTGCTGGATCGTGCCGAAACGGTCTTTACCGAGTTGGCGCAACTGGACCAGCGTGCGCCGCAGGCGCTGCGCCATCTGATCGGCATCTATCAGGCCGAGCGCGATTGGGAAAAGGCGATCGACAACGCCACCCGCTATGAAGAAGTGACCGGCGAGCCGATGGGCAAACTGATCTCGCAATTCGAATGCGAACTGGCTGATCGCTATCGCGGCCTGGGCAAGACCGACGATGCGCTACAAGCCATCGCACGTGCCTACCAGGCCGATGGCACCTCCGTGCGCGCCGGCATTCTGGAAGGGCGCATCGAAGCCGAGCGCGGTCACGACGAAGCGGCAGTGCGCGCTTTCGAACGGGCGGCCCGGCATGATCCGGAATACCTGCCCGAGATCATTCCTGCATTGATGGCCGCGTATCGACGGGTCGGCGATATCGCTGGGGCGCGCAACTTCCTGTCGGAGATGACCGAGCACTATCGCGGCATCGCTCCGGTGCTGGCGCTGACCCAGTTGATGGAAGCCCAGGATGGCGTCGCGCCTGCGCTGGCCTATCTTGGCCGCCAGCTCAAGGATCGGCCGTCGGTGCGTGGTGAGTCGGCGTTGATCGATCTCACCCTGGCCGAGGGAAGCGACCCGGTCGGCACCTTGCAGGACCTCAAGCACATCACCGACCAATTGCTGGTGCGCAATCCGAGCTACCGATGCACGCGCTGCGGCTTCGGTGCCAAGACGCATCATTGGCAATGCCCGAGCTGCAAGGAATGGGGTACGGTCAAACCGCTGTTGAACTACGCGGTGGTCTGATGGCGTGGCTGTGGTGCGCGCTGCACCTGCTGGTCGCGGCACTGGGGACCTGGGGGCTGCGGCGCTATGCCTTGCACCGCCGCCTGCTCGATCATCCCGGTGAACGGCGTAGCCACGTGGTCGCTACCCCGCGCGGCGGCGGTATGGCGATTGTGGCGGCGATCTTGCTGGGCTGCGTTGCAGCTTGCGCGCTGTGGCCGACGTCGCGGCTGACGGTCTGCTGGTTCGCAGCGGGCCTGATCGCCGTGGCCGGCGTAGGGTGGTGGGACGATCATCGTCCGCTTTCGGCAAGGCTGCGGTTTTCGATTCACCTGGCCGCGTCGGCGGCATTGGGCGCCTTGGTTTGGCATGACACGGGCAGCGTGTGGGATGGATTGCTGACTGCTGCTGCGTCCGTGGTATTGATCAATGTCTGGAATTTCATGGATGGCATCAATGGGCTGGCCAGCACCCAGGCGGCGTTGGCCGCGCTCGGATTCTCGCTGGTAGCGCCTGCCGGCTCGTCGTGGGCAGGTCTGGCGGTTGCAGCGGCGTGCCTTGGGTTTGTGCCGTTCAATTTCCCACGTGCACGCATCTTCATGGGCGATGGCGGCAGCGGTGCGCTCGGCTATGTGCTGGCGGCGCTATTGGCGCTGAACGTAGCGAGTGGTCAGGTGAGCTGGTGGATCAGCTGGTTCCCGTTGACAGCCTTTCTTGTAGACGCCGGCTTCACACTGCTTGCTCGCATGCTTTCCGGGCAACGCTGGTGGGAACCGCATGCCCAGCACGTCTATCAACGTCTGGCGCGTCGTCTTGAGACGCACGTCCCGGTAACGTGCGTTTATTTCGCTTTCAGCCTCATTGCCGTCTGCTTGTACCTGTTAATCCGTCATGATCCGTTCTGGCTGCAGGTGTCCGGCGCGCTGGCATGGGGCATGGGCACCACTGCAATCTGGCATTTTCTGCGCGATGGATTGCGCAATTCCTGACTAATGGACTTTTATGATTTCCTGGCGTGACCGTTTGACCAAGGCCCTGCCGCAGATAGCGGTCGTGGTACATGATCTGCTGATGGTGTGGGTATGCTGGCAGCTCCTGCATGCCGGCCGCTACTCGATGCTACGCGACGCGCCGGATCTGCCGCTGTGGGACTGGCGCACCGCGGTGGTGCTGGTGGCGCAGGGCCTGGTGTTCTGGAAGATGGGGTTGTATCGCGGGTTGTGGCGCTTCGCCTCGGTGCCGGACCTGTGGAACATCTTCAAGTCGAGTTTTCTCGGATTGGTCGCAATCGTGCTGGCGTTGGCGTACGACCGTCTGGATGGCGTGCCGCTGTCGGTGCTGGTGGTCTATCCCTTTGCGTTGTCGGCCATGCTGGGTACGCCGCGTCTGCTGTATCGCGCTTGGAAGGACTACCAGATCGCGCATTCCGGTGATGCGGGGCGGCGCGTGCTGATCCTCGGCGCCGGGCGCGCCGCCGAAGGGTTGGTGCGCGATCTTCGCCGTACCGGCGCGTTTGTGCCGATTGGCTATCTGGACGATGCCAGCAACCTGCATGGCGCCAAGATCCAGGGCCTCAATGTGCTGGGCAATCTGGACCAGGCCGCCGCGATCGCCAAAGAGACCGCTGCCAAATTGCTGGTGATCGCGATTCCATCGCTGGATGCCTCCGGCATGCAGCGCGTGGTGGCGATTTGCGAAAGCACCGGCCTGCCGTTCCGCATGGTGCCCAAGCTGATCAACGTGCTGGAGGGGCGCTCCTTGCCGGGCGAGTTGAAGGAGGTCGCGATCGAGGACCTGCTCAACCGCAAGCCGGTCACGCCCGATTGGCGCCTGATCCGCGACTGGCTGACCAACAAGACCGTGATGGTGACCGGCGCCGGCGGTTCGATCGGTTCGGAAGTCTGCCGCCAGTGCGCACGCCATGGCGCGCGCCGGATCGTGCTGCTGGAAATCGACGAGCTGGCGCTACTGACCATCGACTCGGATCTGCGCCGGCTGTTTCCGGATATCGAAGTGGTGCGCGTGTTGGGCGATTGCGGCGACCCGGCGGTCGTGGCGCATGCGTTGAATACTGCCACGCCGGACGCGGTCTTCCATGCGGCTGCGTACAAGCAGGTGCCGTTGCTGGAAGAGCAGTTGCGCGAGGCGGTGCGCAACAACGTGCTGGCGACCGAGAACGTGGCGCGCGCCTGCCAGCGGGCACGTATCGAGACGTTCGTCTTCATTTCCACCGACAAGGCGGTCGAGCCGGTCAATGTGCTGGGCGCAAGCAAGCGCTATGCAGAAATGATCTGCCAGAGCCTTGACGCGCGCGATGCGCCGACGCGCTTCATCACGGTGCGCTTCGGCAACGTGCTGGATTCGGCCGGCAGCGTGGTGCCGTTGTTCCGCGAACAGATCCGCCAGGGCGGGCCGGTGACCGTGACGCATCCGGATGTCACGCGTTACTTCATGACCATCCCCGAAGCCTGCCAGTTGGTCATCCAGGCGGCTGCATCTGCATCGCATGGTGCGATCTATACGCTGGACATGGGCGAGCCGGTGCCGATTCGCTTGCTTGCCGAGCAGATGATCCGTCTGGCCGGCAAGCAGCCGGGCAAGGACGTGGCGATTCTCTATACCGGCCTGCGGCCGGGCGAGAAGCTGCATGAGACGCTGTTCTATTCCGACGAAGACTATCGTCCCACCGCGCACCCCAAGATTCTGGAAGCCGGTGTGCGCGAGTTCTCGCATGAGCAGGTGCTGCAGCTGGTGACGCGCTTGCGCGAGGCCGTTAACCGCTATGACATCAACGCGATGGAGACTGTATTGGGCAGCCTGATGCCGGATTTCGCGGCTGCTCGACGGAAAGTCGACGCGCGATCTGATACGGTCGTTCCATTCCCCGCACGTGAGGTCAGAAGACTGTAATGAGCCAGCGTATTCGCAAGGCCGTATTCCCCGTCGCAGGTCTTGGGACCCGCTTTCTTCCGGCAACCAAGACAGTGCCGAAAGAAATGCTGCCAATCATCGACAAGCCATTGATCCAGTACGCCGTCGACGAAGCCATCCAGGCTGGTTGCGATACGCTGATCTTCGTTACCAACCGCTACAAGCACTCCATTGCCGATTACTTCGACAAAGCCTATGAGCTCGAGCAGAAGCTGGAGCGCGCAGGCAAGCTGGAGCAGCTAGAGCTGGTGCGCCATGCATTGCCCGAGGGCGTCCGCGCCATTTTTGTCACGCAGGCAGAGGCGCTCGGCCTGGGCCATGCGGTGTTGTGTGCCAAGGCCGTTGTCGGTGACGAGCCGTTCGCGGTGTTGCTGCCGGACGATCTGATGTGGAACCGCGGCGATGCTGCGCTGACCCAGATGGCCAATGTGGCCGAGGCCTCGGGCGGCAGCGTGATCGCCGTGGAAGACGTGCCGCACGACAAGACCGCCAGCTACGGCATCGTTTCCACCGACGCGTTCGACGGCCGCAAGGGACGCATCAACGCGATCGTCGAAAAGCCCAAGCCGGAAGTCGCGCCAAGCAATCTGGCCGTGGTCGGTCGTTACGTGCTGAGCCCCAAGATCTTCGACCTGCTCGAAGCCACCGGTGCAGGCGCGGGCGGCGAAATCCAGCTCACTGATGCGATTGCCGAGTTGCTGAAGGAAGAGCAAGTCGATGCCTTCCGTTTCGAAGGTCGCCGTTTCGATTGCGGCGCGCACATCGGCCTGATCGAAGCCACCGTGCATTTCGCGCTTGAGCACGAAAAGCATGGCGGCCCAGCGAAGGAAATCCTGCGCAATGCACTGGCCCAGGCCGACGCGCGCGGCTGAGTGTTGCCTGATCGCTGTTTCCACGAACGACGCCAGCTGGCGTCGTTCGTCGT
The DNA here is from genome assembly GCF_013112235.1 of Xanthomonas euvesicatoria. Taxonomy (NCBI): domain Bacteria; kingdom Pseudomonadati; phylum Pseudomonadota; class Gammaproteobacteria; order Lysobacterales; family Lysobacteraceae; genus Xanthomonas; species Xanthomonas euvesicatoria. Next base: position 3,726,126 of record NZ_JABFFS010000001.1, on the reverse strand, counting down.
TTAGGGGCTTGCCGTATGCTTTGCCGCGCCGGCAGAGCTCGGCTTGGCAAGCCCAAGCGGGGACGAAGATGCGCACCCTGATGCAGGCTGGGGCCGCGCAAGTGCCGCTAGAATCCGGGCATGAGCCAACCTGCCGAATCCAGTGAGCTGATCAACGTGGTAGTGCTGCTCGGCGCTGCCGTGGTGGCAATCCCGTTGTTCCGTCGTCTGGGCCTGGGCTCGGTGTTGGGTTATCTGGCGGCGGGACTGGCAATTGGTCCGTTCGGGTTGGGCCTGTTCAACGAGCCGCAAGCCATCCTGCATGTGGCCGAGTTGGGCGTGGTGATGTTTCTGTTCGTGATCGGGCTGGAAATGCGCCCCTCGCACCTGTGGAGTTTGCGCAAGGAAATCTTCGGACTCGGCACGCTGCAGATCGCGGTCTGCGCGCTGGTGTTGACCGGCGTCGGCATGTTGCTCGGCTTTGCGCTACCGGTGGCCTTCGTGGCGGCGTCCGGTTTCGTGCTGACATCCACTGCCGTGGTGATGCAGCTCTTGGTAGAGCGTGGCGACGTCGCCTTGCCGCCGGGGCAGAAGATCGTGGCGATCCTGCTGTTCGAAGACCTGTTGATCGTGCCGTTGCTGGCGATCGTGGCCTGGATGGGAGCCAGCGGCGACCCGCAGGCGGCATCGCAGCGTTGGCAGGGAATCGGCATCGGTCTGGCCTGCATCGTCGGCTTGCTGGCGGCCGGGCGTTGGCTGCTCAATCCCTTGTTCCGCATCCTGGCCGCATCCAAGGCGCGCGAGGTGATGACGGCAGCAGCATTGCTGGTGGTACTGGGCGCCGCGCTGTTGATGCAGGTGGGCGGGCTGTCGATGGCGATGGGGGCGTTCCTGGCCGGCGTGCTGTTGTCCGAGTCCACGTTCCGGCATCAGATCGAAGCGGATATCGAACCTTTTCGCGGCATCCTGCTGGGGCTGTTTTTTCTCGGTGTCGGCATGAGCCTGGACTTGCGCGTGGTGGCGGCGGACTGGCGCCTGATCGTGGTGGGCGTGCTGGCCCTGATGGTGGGTAAGGGCGTGTGCATCTATGCGGTGGCGCGGCTGATGCGCAGCGACCATCGCCAGGCACTGGACCGTGGTGTGTTGATGGCGCAAGGCGGCGAATTCGCATTCGTGCTGTTTGCCGCCGCGTCGGCATCCGGCGTCATCGATGCCCAGGTCAATGCCAGCCTGACAGCGATTGTGGTGTTGTCGATGGCACTGACGCCATTGTTCGTGCTGCTGCAACGGCGGCTGACGCCGGCGGCGGCGGTCTCGCTGGATGGCGTGGAAGCAGCCAGTGGCCAGACCGGCAGCGTGCTGATCATCGGCTTCGGGCGCTTTGGACAGGTGGCCAGTCAGTCGCTGCTGGCGCGCGACGTGGATGTGACCATCATCGATAACGACATCGAGATGATCCAGAGCGCGGAAGAATTTGGTTTCAAGATCTACTACGGCGACGGCACCCGGCTCGATGTGTTGCACGCCTCCGGCGCGCACAGCGCACGTGCGATTGCGGTGTGCGTCGACAACCAGGAGGCGGCCAATCGCATCGTCGAGCTGGCAACGCGCGAGTTCCCGCATGCCAAGCTGCTGGTGCGTTCGTACGACCGCCAGCATTCGCTGCAGTTGGTCGCTGCGGGAGTGGATTACCAGATCCGCGAGACCTTCGAGTCGGCGGTGCTCTTCGGCAAAGTGGCGCTGGTGGAGCTGGGGGTGGACGAGGACGAAGCCGGCATGATTTCGCGTCAGATCCGCCGCCGCGATGCCGAGCGTTTCGAACTGGAGATTGCTGCCGGCGATGCACGCGCCGGAGCCAAGCTGATGTATGGCAACACCGTGCCGACCGCGCCCCGGCCCACGCCGTTCACGCGGCCGCGTCGCGGCAGCCGCACGTTGAATCCCGATGCGGTGCCGCAGGCTGAGCCAGCAGAGACACAGACGCGCGACTAAGGGCGGCCCACAAACCGCTGCGCAGGCGCTCCGCGGCATGGCCAGTGCGCGATGCGGTGCGCCAGTCGTCCGGCGCGATAGCCGCGATTGGACGACTGCTCACTAGGTCTTGTTGGCCGCCAGGAGCGGGCACACACGCCTGCGCAGGCGTCGGGTGCGCCACCCCTGCTCGATGCGGTACGGATCGCTCGGGCGCTCCGGCTCCTCAGTGCGCCCACATCCCGCCAAAGATTGACGGGACGTTCTGGCAGCCGCGCTCACCGATGCCTACTAGCCATGCTTGCGCTGGGCAGCGGCAAAGGCTTCCAACTGCTCGGGCGTGGCATCTTTCTGATGCTGCTGTTTCCACTGGGCAAATGGCATGCCGTAAACGGCTTCGCGCGCCTGTTCCTTGGTCATGGCCTGGCCTTGCGCTTCGGCCGCTTCGCGGTACCAATCGCCCAGGCAGTTGCGGCAGAAGCCGGCGAGAATCATCAGGTCGATGTTCTGCACATCGGTACGGTCCTGGTTGAGATGCTGCAAGAGCCGGCGAAATGCTGCCGCTTCGATCGAAGTGGTGCTTGAATCGGTGCGTGAGGTGGTGTCGGTCATGGCGGAATCGGGGACAATAGACGGCCTTCGACTCTACACCTGACGCCCCATGACCGCTTCTGCGCCAGCCGCCTCCGCTTCGGCCCGCCTTCTCGATGGTCGCCGCATTGCCGAGGAATTGCTCGACGGATTGAAGCTGCGGGTGGATGCGCGGCTGGCCGCCGGCAAGGCGCGACCCGGGCTGGCGGTGGTGCTGGTCGGTGGCGATCCGGCATCGTCGGTGTATGTGCGCAACAAGCGGCGCGCGGCCGAGAAGGTCGGCATCGAAGCCTTCGATTACGACCTGCCGCAGGGCACCAGCGAAGCCCAGCTGGCGTCGCTGATCGATGAGCTCAATGCCGACCCCAAGATCCACGGCATTCTGATCCAGCTGCCGCTGCCGGGCATCCCCGATGCCAACCGGCTGATTCAGCGCATCGACCCGCGCAAGGACGTGGACGGATTCCATCCGCAGAATGTCGGGCACTTGGCCTTGCGCGAATTCGGGCTGCGCCCGTGCACGCCGCGCGGCATCGTGACCTTGCTCGGGCATACCGACCAACCGGTGCGCGGCCGCAATGCCACCATCGTGGGGGTGAGCAACCACGTGGGCCGGCCGATGGGGTTGGAGCTATTGATCGCCGGCTGCACGGTCACCAGTTGCCACAAATTCACCCCGCCCGATGTGCTGGAAGCGAGCGTGCGCAATGCCGACATCCTGGTGGTGGCGGTGGGCCGCCCGGGCCTGATTCCGGGCGAATGGGTCAAGCCGGGCGCGGTGGTGATCGATGTCGGCATCAACCGGCTCGATGATGGCCGCCTGGTGGGCGACGTCGGCTTCGACGCCGCCGCGCAGCGCGCGGCCTGGATCACCCCGGTGCCGGGCGGGGTAGGGCCAATGACCGTGGCAACGCTGATGCAGAACACCATCGAGGCCGCCGATGCCGCCGGGAGTGGGGATTCGGGATTGGGGATTGGTTAACCGCAGCGGCCACGCGCACGCGTCGGCCCATCCGGATTGCATCCGAGATCGGCCGGCCATCGGCATCCTGACAAACAAGCGAACGGCGAACGGTGCAGGGCCCGCCGTTGCGAATCCCGACTCCCCAATCCCGGCTCCAATGCGTTAAAATGCCGCGCTTCCCCAAAACTCGGGTCCGCCGATGCTACGCATCCAGGCTGAAGCTCTCACCTACGACGACGTTTCGCTCGTCCCCGCTCATTCGATCGTCCTGCCCAAGGACGTCAGCCTGGAAACCCGGCTGACGCGCGACCTGCGCCTGAAACTGCCGATTCTGTCGGCGGCAATGGACACAGTGACCGAACACCGTCTTGCGGTGGCCATGGCCCAGCTGGGCGGCATCGGCATCATCCACAAGAACCTGACCCCGCAGCAGCAAGCCGGCGAAGTGGCTCGGGTCAAGAAGTTCGAGTCCGGCGTGATCACCGAGCCGTTCACCGTCAGCCCGGACACGACCATCGGCGAAGTGCTGGCACTGACGCGCGCGCGCAACATCTCCGGCGTGCCGGTGGTGGATGGCAGCGAACTGGTCGGTATCGTCACCAGCCGCGACATGCGCTTCGAAAAGAAGCTCGACGATCCGGTCCGCCACATCATGACCAAGAAGGACCGCCTGATTACCGTGCGCGAAGGCGCCAGCGATGAGGAAGTGCTCGAGCTGCTGCATCGCAACCGGATCGAAAAGGTCCTGGTGGTCAACGACAGCTTCGAGCTGCGCGGCCTGATCACGGTCAAGGACATCCAGAAGAAGACCGACAACCCCAATGCCGCCAAGGACAGCGCCAAGCGTTTGCTGGTGGGCGCGGCGGTGGGCGTGGGCGGCGATACCGAGCAGCGCATCGAGCTGCTTGCTGCAGCCGGCGTGGACGTGGTGATTGTCGATACCGCGCATGGCCATTCGCAGGGCGTGATCGATCGCGTGGCGTGGGTCAAGAAGACCTATCCGCAGTTGCAGGTGATCGGCGGCAACATCGTCACCGGCGATGCGGCATTGGCGTTGATGGATGCCGGTGCGGACGCGGTCAAGGTCGGCGTGGGCCCGGGTTCGATCTGCACCACGCGAGTGGTTGCCGGCGTGGGCGTGCCGCAGATCACTGCGGTGGACATGGTGGCCGAAGCGCTGCAGGACCGCATCCCCTTGATTGCCGATGGCGGCATCCGCTATTCCGGCGACATCGGCAAGGCGCTGGTGGCCGGTGCCTCGACGGTGATGGTCGGCGGCCTGTTGGCCGGTACCGAAGAAGCGCCGGGCGAGGTCGAACTGTTCCAGGGCCGCAGCTACAAGAGCTACCGCGGCATGGGTAGCCTGGGTGCGATGGAAAAGGGGTCCAAGGACCGCTACTTCCAGGATGCCTCGGATGCCGACAAGCTGGTTCCCGAAGGCATCGAGGGCCGCGTGCCGTATCGCGGGCCGGTCGGCGGCATCATCCATCAGCTCATCGGTGGCCTGCGCGCGACCATGGGCTATGTGGGCTGCGCCACCATCGAAGACATGCGGACCAAGCCCAAGTTCGTCAAGATCACCGGCGCCGGCCAGCGCGAAAGCCACGTGCACGACGTGCAGATCACCAAAGAGCCGCCGAACTATCGCGCCGGGTAACCGGGAATGGGGAATCGCGAATCGGGAATCGTAAGAGCCCGCCGCCTCCTCATCCGATAGCGGTCGGCGCTGCGTTTGCTGTTGCGATTCCCTCATCCCGATTCTCGATTCCCGGCTCTCAATGACCAACATCCATACCGACAAGATCCTCATCCTCGATTTCGGTGCGCAGTACACCCAGCTGATTGCGCGGCGTATTCGCGAGATCGGGGTCTACTGCGAGATCTGGGCGTGGGATCACGATCCGTCGGAGATTGCCGGTTTCGGTGCCAAGGGCATCATCCTGTCCGGCGGCCCGGAGTCGACCACGTTGCCGGGCGCACCGGTGGCGCCGCAGGAAGTGTTCGATAGCGGCCTGCCGGTGTTCGGTATCTGCTACGGCATGCAGACCCTCGCCGCGCAATTGGGTGGTGCGACCGAGGCAGCGGATCAACGCGAATTCGGCCATGCCGAAGTGGACGTGGTGGCGGCAGATGCCTTGTTCTCCGGCCTCACCGACCACGCCGGCGCCTCGCGCCTGAATGTATGGATGAGCCACGGCGACCACGTGTCGCAGGTGCCACCGGGCTTCACCATCACCGCCACGACCGACCGCATTCCGGTGGCGGCCATGTCCAACGAAGCCAAGCGTTGGTACGGCGTGCAGTTCCATCCTGAGGTGACGCATACCTTGCAGGGCCAGACCTTGCTGCGCCGCTTCGTGGTGGATGTCTGCGGCTGCCAGACGCTGTGGACCGCGGCCAACATCATCGAGGACCAGATCGCGCGCGTGCGCGAACAGGTGGGCGACGATGAAGTGATTCTTGGGTTGTCCGGCGGCGTCGATTCGTCGGTGGTGGCCGCGCTGCTGCACAAGGCGATCGGCGACAAGCTGACCTGCGTGTTCGTCGATACCGGCTTGCTGCGTTGGCAGGAAGGCGACCAGGTGATGGCGATGTTCGCCAAGCACATGGGCGTCAAGGTGATTCGCGTCAACGCCGCCGACCGTTATTTCGCCAAGCTGGAAGGCGTCAGCGACCCGGAAGCCAAGCGCAAGATCATCGGCAACCTGTTCGTGGAGATCTTCGACGAAGAATCCAACAAGCTGGCCAATGCCAAGTGGCTGGCGCAGGGTACGATCTATCCGGACGTGATCGAGTCGGCGGGCAGCAAGACCGGCAAGGCGCACGTGATCAAGAGCCACCATAACGTCGGTGGCTTGCCCGAGCACATGAAGCTGGGCCTGGTCGAGCCGCTGCGCGAATTGTTCAAGGACGAGGTGCGTCGCCTTGGCGTGGAACTCGGCCTGCCGCGCACCATGGTGTATCGCCACCCGTTCCCGGGCCCCGGCCTGGGCGTACGCATTCTGGGCGAGGTGAAGCGCGAGTACGCCGAGTTGCTGGCCAAGGCCGACGCGATCTTCATCGACGAACTGCGCAAGGCCGACCTGTACGACAAGACCAGCCAGGCCTTCGCCGTGTTCCTGCCGGTGAAGTCGGTCGGCGTGGTCGGCGACGCCCGCGCCTACGAATGGGTGATCGCGCTGCGCGCGGTGGAGACCATCGACTTCATGACCGCGCATTGGGCGCACCTGCCGTACGACTTCCTCGGCACCGTGAGCAACCGCATCATCAACGAACTGCGTGGTGTGTCGCGCGTGGTCTACGACATCTCCGGCAAGCCGCCGGCGACGATCGAGTGGGAGTGATCCCGCGTGCGGCACTGCCCGGCACGGTCTAGCAAAATGTCCTGAGACCCGCGTAACTGCGGGCTTTGGGTTTTTGGGTCTGGCAAGTTCGGGTAGTGTTTTAGCCAGCGAAAGCTCCGTTGGGCGGGCTTTTGCTTCTGTGCTTTACGCTGCTCTACCAATTATCTCGTGAACACGGTCTTGCCCTGGGTGCGACCGTCGATCATGTTGCGGATCGCGTCGCGGGCTTCGGTCATCGGCACCACCGCTCCGACTTCGGGGGCGATGTTGTTGCGGATGACGAATTGCATCATGGCCTTCATTTCCTCAAGCGTGCCCATGATGGTGCCGCGGATGTCGATCTGTTCGACGAAGATGCGCAGCACGTCGGTTTCGGCGATGTTCCCGGTGGTGATGCCGTTGATCACCAGGACGCCACCGCGCTTGACCGCTTTCAGGCTATCTGCCCATGTCGCCGCGCCGACGTTGTCGACGACTGCGTCAACGCGGCGTGGCAAGGGCTCGCCATGTCGCAATACCCGGTTGGCGCCAAGGCGTTCGGCAATGGCGGCTCCTTCATCATTGCGGGTGGTGACCCACACTTCGAAGCCGGCAGCACGGCCCATCTGTATGAGCGCCGTCGACATACCGCCCGAAGCGCCCTGTACGAGAAGCGTCTGCCCCGGAATCAACCGTGATTTGGTAAAGAGCGAGCGATAGGCCGTGAGCCACGCGGTGCCGAGCAGCGAGGCGTGAAGCGGTGTCAAACCGTCAGGAATAGGGACCGCGTTGCGTTTCGGGACGGCGACATAATCGGCCATCGTCCCGGGCACGAGTTCGCTGATAACGTGCCAGTGCGGGTCGAGGGTCTCGTCGCCTTTCCAGTCGTCGCTGCCCAGTACCGGATAGAGCACGACGGGCGTGCCGTCTTCGAGCACGCCTGCGGCATCGTTGCCCAGGATCATCGGGAAGGGGATCGGCTGCTCCTGGGAGGTCATGCCGCGCAGGGTGAAAATGTCGTGCCGGTTAAGGCTGGCGTGGGTCACCTTCACGCGTACCCAGCCCTCTTGCACGATAGGCTCGGGGCGCTCTCCGACGACGACGGAGGCAAGCGGGTCGTCGACGTTGGCTTCTTTGGCGTAGACGGCAAACATGGTCGTTCTCCTTCAGTCGGTTGGACGTTTTGTGCGGCGCGCACGTGAAGTCGAAGTGAGCGCTGGCGCACAGGGTTTGCCCTGCGGTACCGCAGTTGAAATCTGGCTTCCATGGGTCCAGCTGATGAGCCCTGCGCCCTAGCGGGTTCCTTAGTGCTCGAGATGGCGTCGGAAGCAGCCAAGCGAATGGTCGTTGACGATGCCGACCGCCTGCATCCAGGCGTGGATGATGGTCGGTCCGACGAACTTGAAGCCGCGTCGCTTCAGTTCCCTGGAGATGTTCTCGGACAGTGGCGTACTGGCCACCAGGCTTACACCGTCACCCAGGATGGGAACGCCAGCCGTGAAGGACCAGCAGAAGGCCGAGAAGTCTTCGCCGCGATCCTGCATGTCGCAGTAGATTCGCGCGCCCTTGATGGTGGCTTCGATCTTGGCCCGCGCACGCACGATGCCGGGGTTCGCCATCAGCCGCTCGATATCCTGCTCGTCGAAAGCGGCGACCTTGACCGGATCGAAACCCGCGAAGGCAGCGCGAAAGGCTTCGCGCTTGCGCAGGATGGTGATCCAGGCCAGACCTGCCTGGAACCCTTCCAGCATGAGCATCTCCCAGAGCATCCTTGGGTCGCGCTGGGGCACGCCCCATTCGGCATCGTGGTAGTCGCGCATCAGCGGGTCGTTCTGGGCCCAGCTGCAGCGTTCGCAAGATGGGTTCTCAGGCATGGTGTTGGCCTCTCTTCAATCAATCCGCGGGCTGGCATTGGGCAACCACTTCATCCACCGGCAAGGGGAGGTGAGCGGCGCGCTTGCGGGAATACCGCAAAGCCATGCCTACACCGTCCTGATCGTGCCGCCATCGATGACGAACTCGGCGCCGTGGATCGCCGCCGCACGATCGGCAGCGAGGTAGGCGATAAGATCGGCCACCTCTTCAGGTTCGGCTGCGCGCCCGATCGGGATACCGCCCAGGGCATCGAGCACAGACTGACGCGCTTGCTCGATCGTGCCGCCAGATTTGCTGAGCGTTTCCAGAAAGTCCTGCGTGGCCTCGGTCATGATCCAGCCCGGTGAGACGGCATTGACCCGCACGCCCTTGGGGCCGAGCTCTTTGGAAATCGACTTGCTGTAGGTCCGCAGCGCGGCCTTGGCGGCGGCATAGCCTGTCGTCGACTCGGGCAACGGCAGAACCGACTGAATCGAGGTGATGTGCACCACAACGCCGCTGCCACGCTCCAGCATCTGCGGAATCAACAGCCGATCGAGTCGCACGGTCGCCAGCAGGTTGAGGTTCAGTTCGGCAAGCCAGTGCTCGTCCGTCAGCGCGGCGAAACCTCCGGCTGGCGAAGAGGAGCCACCGACGACATGGGCCAGGATGTCGACGCCGCCCAGCCGCTCAAGCGCCGCCGTGGCAAACGCCTGGCCGCCTTCCGCGGTCGTCAGGTCGGCCTGCACGTATTCGACGCCTTCGATAGGGGCGTTGATCGTGCGAGCCGCGGTGATGACACGGGCGCCGCCAGCGAGGAAGCGCTCGACCGTGGCACGGCCCAGCCCCTTGGTGCCACCGCTGACGAGCACGCGCTTGCCGGCGAATTCGGTCGGATCTGCCTTCATGCCCATACCCTTGTCTCCAGGGTCTTGATGGCATCGTTGACCATCGTGAAACGATAGGTGAAGCGCAGCGGGCTACCGGGGAAGTCGCCATGGGTGGGGCCTTCGAGGACCACGGCGCCGTCCTCTTCACGCACGGTATCGGGCTCGAAGATCGCCTTCACCGCGATCCCTTCTTCCTCGAGCAGTTGGCGGATTGTGGCCTGCCCCACGTATTGCTTGCCGTTGTCGATGAAAACGGCGTCCTCGTGGAAGTGTTTCATCATGCCGTCGAGATCGAGACGGGTGTTTGCCTCGATGTAGTCGGCGATCGGATTGGGTAGCTTGATTGACATGGTCATCTCCTCGGCGGTGATGGCGTCAATTTAGCGGTGGACTTTTCGCCTGATAAGCCAGATAAAGGCGCATGGAGTATCACGGAAAGCGGGATAATGACGCGTCATTCGCTGATCGAGCTTGAAGCGGTTCTCGCCATCGTGCGCTGCGGCTCGTTTCGTGCGGCGGCACTGGAACTGGACATGTCAACCACGGCTATCAGCAGCGCGGTAGGCAAGCTCGAGCGAGACCTTGGCGTGCGGTTGTTCAACCGCACCACGCGCAGCGTCTCGCTTACCGATGCGGGGCGGATGTTCGTCGACCGCATCAAGCCTGCCTTCGAGGGCATCCAGAATGCGCTGAACGCGGTGCGCTCCCATCAGGAGACGCCATCCGGTACCTTGCGCATCAATGCTTTTGCCACCGCCGCGCGGGAGATCATGGCGCCGCTGGTGTTGAGCTACCTGCAGCGCTATCCGCTGGTGCATGTCGACATCGTCACCGAGGGGCGACTGGTTGACGTGGTGGCGGCGGGCTTCGATCTGGCCGTGCGCAGTGCCGATCTGGTGCCCAGCGACGCGATCGCCATACCGCTGGGGCAGAGGCGGCGCATGGCGGTGGCTGCCTCTCCCGCCTTCTTCGAAAACCGGGCTATCCCGAAAGTGCCGCAGGATCTGCTCGTTTACCCCTGCGTTCGCGGGCGGCTTCCTGATGGCACATTGCTCCGGTGGCGGTTCGAGAAGGGCGGTGAAGAGCTGCAGCTGGAGGTCCAGGGACCGATCACGCTCGACGAGGCATCGCTGGCGCGGATCGCGGTGGCCAATGGGGTGGGGATCGGCTATTTCATGGAGGCCGATATCCGCGAAGACATCGCCGCAGGGCGGCTCGTGCGCATCCTCGAAGACTGGACGCCGCCGCTCGCGCCGCTGTGCCTGTATTACTACAACCGGCGCAATTCTTCTGCGGCCTTCCAGGCCTTCATCGCGCTGGCACGTGACTACACGGCCGGACGGCTTGCGTAGCCCGCTTCGGCATCACGTGCGTCTAGTCCTGGAACTTGTGGATGGTGCGCCGACCTCTCCGTGTTGGAGCTGCATCCCGGACTTGCCATCCTTCTCACTGCTCCGTGGCGTTCTCGCCGTCTAGGCCCGGACCACGTCCGCTCCAGACGCAGGCAGGTCGGGCTAGAGCGGACGCTCGCCAAGGCTCCAACTCGGTCCCTCGAATGCATGACCGGCTGGAACCCGGCTTCTGGCGTTATAGCGTTGGATCCAACCCGGGTATGCGGCAGCGGGTCGGCTGACTTGGTCGAGTTCGGCCAGGTCCTCGCTCGAAAGCGTCAGTTCCAGCGCTCCGAGGTTCTCGGTCAGTTGCTCGGGGCGTTTGAGGCCGACGATGACGCTGGTGACCGCCGGACGAGAGAGCAGCCATGCGAGCGCGATCTGGGCAGCGGTCGCGTCATGCCGCGCGGCCACGGTCTTCAAGGTGTCGATGATGTCGTGCACCCGTGTTTCGTCAACCGGCGGAAAGGCGATCGACGCGCGGCGCGCGGTGTTGTCTGTGTGACCATGGCGATCGAACTTGCCGGAGAGCAGTCCGCCGGCCAGCGGACTCCAACATAGCAGGCCGATCTGTGCATCCATGACCGCAGGCACCAGCTCATGTTCGATGTCCCGCCCCGCGATGGAGTAGTAGGCCTGAAGGGAGGCGCACCGCGTCAATCGCCGCCGCCGTAGACGTCCGCTGTATCGATGAAGTTGATGCCGGCATCGAGGGCCTGGTCGACGATGGCGTTCGTCTCCTGCTGCGACAGGCGCCCAATGGCTGCACCCGCAGGCGTCGTGGCACCACCGAAGGTCATGCCGCCGAGGCAGAACTTCGACACGAAAAGACCGGTGCGACCAAACTGGGCGTAGTGCATGAGAGGTCCTCGCTGCCGTAGGGAAGAGGATCGCAGGACACGGGGAGATCACATTATCGAGCGGCAGCCCTCTCCAATCCATTATCGAAGCGACGCATTTCATCATCCACCGGCCAGGCATGGACCCTGTTCGACGCCTTCTCGCTGCTCCGCTTCGGCAGCCTGCTGACCACGCAGGGATGCGCAGGGGCGCCGGACACGGCGTTCCCATCCTGTCGGTAGACGGAGATGCTGGTGAGTGCACCCGCAACAATCTCACGCGTGCCGTCTGCCAAGCGAATATTGAAAGCTGCCGTGGTACGAGACACTGACGTTAGCCTGTCGCTGCCCGGCCGGCTCGCTGTATCTCCCACGAATGCAAGACCTGTGCTGCTGACGGCAGAGGCCTATGCCCATCACGGCCACTTCTTCAAGGATGTGGATTCGGAGCTCTGCCGAGGATGGGGTTGAACGAACTCAGCTGCTTTCGGCCATTGCCGGCGGACAACCCATCATTCCAAGGTGTTGATCCGATCCGGCGGGGTTTTCGTTGGCTTGGAGAAAATCCACTTCCTGCCCTCCCGCCTCCGGTCCGGTGGCGGGGTAGGCGAGTGTGTGTCATGCAAGCATCGGCACGGAGTGATCGCAGCTGCGTGCGCCGCTGGCGTTCTGCTCCCAACGCAGGTCGCCTGCATAGCGCTGCGCCATGCGGCCTTCGTCGTCCAGCGCGAACAGGTGCAGCCAGCGATTGTCGAACAGGGCGCGGACCTGCGGGTGGCGTTCGAGGATGGTGGCGATCGCTTCGGGCGGTGCTTCGATCAGCACGGAGAGCCGCAGCGGCTCGTGGGTCAGGCGTTGGCCGTCATGCACCGATTGCCACGGCAACCCGGTGCGCAGGATCCCGCCGTTGCCCTCGACCACACCGATGCCGCCGGTGACGTTGTGCAGCAGCTTGTTGCCGGCACCAAGACTCTCGGGCGCGACGGTGGATCCGTAGTACTGCAGGCTGATCCAGCTGGCGACGACGACCGGTGCGGTCAGGATCAACTCCAGCACGCCGAAGCCGTCGTCGTAGCGCCAGTCGTAGTCATGGAGGAAGGCGCGTCCGGCCAGATCGCGCCCGGCAGTGCGCGAGCGCGGTGCGGCGATGAAGGCCTGGCAGCCGGCAAGTGCCCATTCGGGGCGAATCTCGGCCCAGTCGCGGGCGCGATGTGCGATGTCCTGGCTGCGATGCGCGCGGGGCAGGCGCACGGCACGTTCCCCGCGCGCCAGCGCCCCGGCTGCGGCCAGCCACTGCCTCGCTTGGGCGAGATCGTCGGCATGCCCAGGCGAAGGGTGATCGGCGGTGTAGAGGGTGACCGCATCGGTCGTGGTGTCGTGCAGTGCAGCCAGAAATAACGTGTCGGCGGGAATGACGATGCCGCGTGCGGCAAGACCGGCGCGCACCTGGCTGTCGTTGAGCAGCGACGCGAGCAACCGCGCGTTCACTTCGCCCGAATAGCCGCCGCATGCGCCGCAGTGCAGCGCGCTCGCATGAGGGTTGTTGACCACTTTCGCACCATGGCCGGCGAGTACCACCAGCCGGGCGAAGCCGCCGGTGAACGACATCGCCTTGAGGATGCGCGTGGCCATGGTCAGCCGGGTCTCCAGGTCCAGCCCGTCGGCAGGGCGTGGCGCTGGCTCGTCCGGTGCATGCGGGCGGGCCAGCGCCAGCCCGTCGCGCAGCAGCTTGGCAACGTAGATCGGGCCGGTGGCCTCGACGAAGGCGAACGAGGAAATGGCCGCCAGCTTGAAGCGGCCCCAGGCGCGCTTGGCACGTGCCGCGATCCGTGCGCTGAGGTCGGAGGCGGCTGCCGACGACGTTGCATTTCCCGCGCAGGTGGTCACACCTGGCGTGAGCAATACGGGCAGGCGCGCTTCGACCACGTCCGAGGCAAACCGGCGATGCCCGATGCCCAAGCCGAAAAACCCTGCAAACCCGAGGGTCTGGATGCCCGAATCGAGGCTTTCCAGCGCGCGGCGGAAGACTTCCGAGCGCACATCGATGCAGAACGCCATTTGCAGCTTCACACGCCCAGATGCGACCTGGGCCGGCGATGGCGCGGCCAGCACGGCGTTGAGCTTGCGCTGCGCGGCACGTTCGGCCGCTTCCTGCAGGATGCTGTCGATGACATCGTCCGACGTTGCAGCGACCGGCTCGGCGTAGGCGGCAACGGCCCTCTGCCAGCCAGGCACCAGCGTGCAGGCGCCGTTGCCCAGCAGCGCGGCTTCCCAGAGCAGGCGGATGGCGAGCAGATCGGTGACGCATGCATCGGTTGCGCCGCTCAACTCTGCCTGCCAGAGCCGATACCGGGCGAGCTGGCCCCAGCCGCCCAACGTGGTCAGCAAGCGGTGGAAATAACCGTCCAGTGCGTCCTGCGAAAGTCCCAGGCGAGCGACGCAGTCGACGATGGCGTCTTCGGCATTGGCTGGCGCCTCCGCCACATACCGTGCGAAACCTGCCAGGCCGGCGATTTCCGGAGTCAGATCGTGGGTCGCGATGATCCGCCAGGTGCTGTAGGCGCCACCGGACTGGCCGACCGCCCACAGCGCCTGGCCCTGGTCGAAATAGCCGGCTGCCCAGTGACCGATGCGCTCGTTGACGATGCCGGGCCAGTCGACCGCATCCGCGTCGCGGGCCAGCTCGGCGACCGTGGGGAGCGCCTGCGGGGCAGGGCGTGCGGCTTGGATCGCCTGTTTCAGTGCGGGCAAGTTCGGCGGCCGCAGGGCTGCCGGCGCGTTCTGCAAGGCGGCTTGCAGATCCTGCTCGGCGATCTGGCCGGACTGTAGCCGCTCTGCATACCAGGACCGCGGCATGGTGATCGCGATACCGGACGCGCGCCGCAGTCGCGCCCCCGCCATTTCCAACGGCTCGCTGGCCTGGCCGAGGAAGGGGTTGACCGCAACGCTGGAGGCGAGCGGCCACAGCGGCGGGATGGCGCGTGCCGCACGTTGGGCGGCGGCGATGATCACATCGTGGGACAGGGACACAGGCATGGCGGTGGGCGTGGTGGTCATCAGCGTGGGGGCCTGGGGTGAAGGGGTTCAGGAGGTCTTGCGAATGGACCAGCCGCCGAGCAGGCGGTCGATCGTGGCGTTGGCATACAGCCCATTGGAGAGGTGGACGCGGAGCCCGGCGGCAGCGGGGTGCGAGGCCCAGAGCGGGAACAGCGCCTGCGCCACCGCCACCAGCCCGAAGCTCAGTACCGCAAGCGTCATCAGTGTCCACTCCAGCCGCCCCGGTGCGGGCGTGCCCGGCAGCACGCCGGCCGTCAGCCATTCGGCAGCGGTCTGCAGCGCGAAGTAGCCGATCGCTGCGGCACTGGCGTAGATCGCCGTCCTGCGGGTGAGAGGGCGTGGCGCGGCATCGGCAAGGCCCTGGGCCAGCAGGTAGGCGACACCAAAGATCAGGATCGCGCCCAGTGCCAGCGCCTGTGGCGACTTGTGCTCGAAGCCGAAGGTGAACCCGAAGGCAGTGCCGATGCCGATATAGATCGCCAGTGCGATCAAAAATGCGCGGCCGACCGCCGACCCGTTCGGAACGGCGACCGGCCCGGGCCGGCGAATGGCCGCCACTTGCTCGACCGCGCCGCCGGAGGCCAGGAACGCGTGCGCCTTGTAGAGCGAGTGCGCCACGATGTGCAGCAGGGCCAGCGGAAACAGCGCCAGACCGCACTGGAGCATCATGAATCCCATCTGCGCGACCGTGGACCAGGCCAGCGAGGTCTTGACCGCCGGCTGGGTCAGCATCACTAGCGCGCCGAACAAGGCGGTGAACCCGCCCAGCATGGCCAGCACGGCGAGCACGCCGGGGGCGGCGAGCATCAGGTCGGCAAAGCGGATCAGCAGGAAGCCGCCGCCGTTGACCACGCCGGCGTGCAGCAAGGCCGATACCGGCGTGGGCGCTTCCATCATCTCGGTGAGCCAGCCGTGGGTCGGGAACTGCGCCGATTTCAGCACCGCCGCGAGTGCGATCAGGGCGGCCGCCGCGACCAGCGCCCAGGAGTGCTGCCCGCGCGCGGCCAGCGCATTGATCGTGGCGATATCGGTCGTGCCCATGCTTTTCCAGATCAGCACCGCGCCGCAGGTCAGGGCGATACCGCCGGTGGTGGAGAACACGCGCTTCTTGCGTGCGGCGCGCTGCGCCTCGACGCGCTCGGGGTAGAACAGCAGCAGGCGATGCATCGCGATGCTGGTGGCGATCCAGGCGATGACGACCTGGACCAGGTTGCCGGCCTGCACCAGCAGCAGCACCGCTGCCAGCGCCATGCACAGCCACCCGGTGAAATAGCCCTGGCGTGCCTCGCCGTCGAGATAGGTGCGCGCGTACCGCACCACGATCCAGCCAACGAAGGCCACCAGCAGGAGCATCGTCACGCTGACCGCGTCCAGCCGCGCGGACAGGCCGATATCGCCCCATCCGATCAGCGGGCTGGCGCCGGTGCCTCGCAAGAGCACCAGCGCCAGCGATGCGATCGCGATGCAGAGCGCGCCGAGCGCGGCGCCTTCGGCGAGGAGGGGAATCTTCAGTGGAGGCCGACCGCCGCGCCCCAAGGCGACGACAGCGGCGGTCAGCAACAGGAGTGGTGCGAACAGTGGGAGTAGATAGAGCGACAAGGCAATCCCCTAAGAACGAACGTGGTGGCGGGCCGCGCCACGATAGCGATCGGTGGGGTTGAATAAAAATTCATTGTTCTTGCAGATTCGTTCGTTATTATCGAATGATATGGCCGCCTTGAACTACAACCATCTGCGCTACTTCTGGGCGGTCGCGCACGACGGCAACCTCACCCGTACTGCCGAGCGTCTCAACCTCACCCAGTCGGCGCTTTCGGTGCAAATCCGCAAGCTGGAGGAGCGCCTGGGCCATGCGCTGTTCGAACGCCGCGGGCGACAACTGCATCTGACCGAGGCCGGACAGATCGTGCTCGACCATGCCGATGCGATTTTTGCCACCGGCGATGAACTGCTCGGCACGCTGCGGCAGACAGGTGCGGCGCGGCAGGCGCTGCGGGTCGGCTCGCTTGCCACGCTGTCGCGCAACTTCCAGATGGAATTCCTGCGGCCGCTGCTGGGCCGCACCGACATCGACCTCATTTTGCGTTCGGGCAGCGCGGGTGAACTGCTGCGCGCACTGGAGGCGCTCAATCTCGACGTGGTGCTGCTGAATCGGGCACCTGCCGGCGACGCGCTGTCCCCCTTCGTCACTCACCGGCTCGCGGAGTACCCGGTCAGCCTGGTGGGGACGCCGGATCGCCTGGGCCATGCGGCCAGCTTCGCCGACCGCCTTCGCAGCCACCCCATCATCCTGCCGACGGTGGATAGCAGCGTGCGCATCGGCTTCGACGCATTGGCCGACCGGCTGGGCGTGCGGCCGCAGATCGTGGCGGAAGTGGAGGACATGGCGATGATGCGACTGCTTGCCCGCGAGGACATCGGCCTGGCGGTTCTTCCGCCGATCGTGGTCAAGGACGAGATCGCCGCTGGCGCGTTGATGGAAGGCGATCAATTGCCGGACATCGTGGAGACTTTCCATGCGGTGACCATGTCGCGACGTTTCCCGAATCCTCTGCTCCGGCTTCTGCTGCAGCCCTCGACCAGGCCAGACAGCCCGTAATGCCGCTCGGTTGCCATCTGCGGGCAGGCATGCAGACCCATGCATTGACAGGGGGCGCCAAGCCGCTGCAGTGCGGTCTTGAACGCAAGGCGCGCGTGCAGCCGCACCGCCGAAGCGCAGGCGCGCGGGCTCGAGCCGGATCGACCAGCCGCATTGCTAGGCGGGGATGAGGCTGGTCAACGCGAAGTTGGGGTCGGCGGCTTGCTGCGGCGTCGGCGAGCGTCCCAGTTCGAGCAGCTTGCGGGCCGCCAGATGATCCTGTGGCCGATTGATCGAGTCCACGGCGCAGAGTTCGCCATCGACGTAGTAGAAGAGGGAGAACGTGCTGGTCGCCAGGTCGCCGCGCACCACCGCCTGCGTGTGGCCTGCGGCAAAGCCGGCCATTTGCAGCCTGACCTCGTACTGCTCCGACCAGAACCAGGGCAACGCAGGGTAGGGGCGATGCTCGCCCAGCAGTGAGGCGGCAGCGGATTTGGCTTGTTCGATTGCATTCTGGACCGACTCCAGCCGCAGCAAACCGCTGCCTGCACGCTGCCGCACCGTGCAGTCGCCGGCACCGACGATGCCGGGGCTGCTACTGCGTGCGCACGCGTCCACGATCAATGCCCCGCGATCGCAAGCCAATCCGGCCTGCTGGGCCAGTTCGCCGTTGGGGATGACGCCGATCCCGACGACGACCAGGTCTGCCGGGAACACGCGCCCGTCCGCGGTGTGGACGGCAGTCACCACGCCGCGATTGCCGCTCAATGCGCTGACGTTGCTGCCCAGTTCGATGGTCGCGCCGTTGTCTCGATGCAGGCGAAGGAAGAAGTCCGCCAGTTGCGGGCTGACGACGCGCGCCATCAGCCGATCGGCCGCCTCCAGCACAACGACCTGCTTGCCGAGCCGCCTGGCGATGGAGGCGAATTCCAGCCCGATGAAGCCGCCACCGATCACCACCACCCGCGAGGTGTGCGGCAGGATCGCGGCAAGCGCGCGAGTGTCGGCCATGCCGCGCAACATGCAGACATGGTCGAGCCCGGCGCCTGGGACCTCCAGCCGGCGGGCGCGTGCGCCGGTGGCTAGACACAGCCCCGTGTAGCCCAGGGTGCTGCCGTCATCCAGGTGCAGCGTGCGGGTGGCGTGTTCGATGCGCATCACCCGGGCGCTGGCATGCCACTGGATGCCCTTGCGGTTCAAGGCCTCGGGTGCGCGAATGTACAGCTGGGTGTCGCTCACCTCGCCCAGCAGAAACCCCTTGGAGAGCGGTGGACGGTGATAGGGCGCGCAGGGCTCGTCCCCCAATAAGACGATGGAGCCCGTATAGCCGCCGCTGCGCAGGGATTCGGCGGTCTGCAGGCCCGCCTGACCCGCACCGACGATGACCATGCCGCTCATCGCGCACCTGCCGTGCGCAGGCTCATGTCTGCCGATCCGGAAAGCGTACGGTCATGTCCGATGTCGGTACGAGCTGGCACGCCAGGCGGCTGTTGCTGCGCCGTTCGGCCGCCACGCTGTCGAGCATGCCGGCCTCCATGTCCAGCAGTGGCAGGTCCTGGCCGCCGGCCTCCACGTAGCAATGGCAGGTGGCGCACGCACAGGAGCCGCCGCACTGCGCTTCGATGCCATCGATGCCGTGATGCATGGCCCCTTGCATCAGGGTCCATCCCGGCGCGAGGTCGACCGCCACGGTCTCGCCGCTCGGTTCGATATAGGTGATGGTGGGCATGGTCGCTTCCTAGTGCGCGCGCATGGGCAGATGCGACAGCCCACGGGTGATGCTGTTGGGAATGCGTTGCACCGGCCCGGTCAGCGTGAAGTGGTCGATGTAGCGGGCCAACGCTGCGAATGTGGCCATCCCTTCCAGCTTGGCGAGCGCCTGGCCTGCGCAATTGTGCGTCGCCAGCCCAAATCCCAGGTGATCGACGGGATTGCGCTCGATATCGAAGCGGTTCGGTTCCGGATAATGGCGTTCGTCGCGATTGGCCGAGGCATAGCTCACGATCACCCGCGCGCCTGCGGGAAGCACGACACCTTCGCCCAGATCGACCTGGCGGGTGGTCACGCGCGAGAGGTGCTGCAGCGGGCTGTCGATGCGGATGATCTCCTGGAAGGCGGCAGGTGCTTTGCCCGGATCCTGGCGCAACCTTTCCCACTGCTCGGGATGTTGCGCGAACTGCCATAGCCCATTGCTGATGGCATTGATCGTGGTGTCGAAGGCGGCGATGACATAGCCCTCCATCAGGCCGATGGCCGCTTCGCGCGGGATCTCGCCGCGCTTGCCGGCGGCGGCGACCGTGGAACCGAAGCCACCGGGCGTAAGCCGATCGCGGTCGTAGGTGTCGGCGACGAATGCCCGCATCGCTTCAAGGCGCGGCAGGGCCGCGCGCATGCGTAAAGAGTCCGGGCCACAGGCATCGAAGCAGCCGGCGGCCAGCGCCGCCAGTTCGCCGCGCGCTTCTTCCGGCCATCCGATCAGATCGAAAATCACATTGACCGGCAGATCGTGAGCGACGTCGCGTACGCCATCGAACTGCTCGCGCTGCTGCAGGCTTCTTGCCAGTTCGTCGGCGCGTTGATGGATGGTGTCTTGGACGTGCTGCAGATGGCGTGGACCGAGACGTTCGGTGAACAGCTTGCGGGTGCCACCGTGCATGGGCGGATCGACGCAGATCAGCGCGTGTTCCCACTGCTTGTTGATGACCGGATTGAGCCCGGCGCCCTGCGCGGACGAAAACGTCTGCCAATCCATCAGCGCCTTGCGCACCTGCTCGTAGCGGCCCAGGTAGTAGAGGTCATAGGTGCGCAGGTAGGCGGCAGGCCCGAGATTGCGCAGTTCGGCATAGAGCGGGTAGGGGTCGTGCAACGCGTCGTCGGTAAACAGATCGATATCGCTGCTGATGCGACTCAAGGCATTCATGCGGTGCCGCCTCCGGCTGGTGGTTCGTACCCGACATGGGCACGCGCAGCTTAGAGAGCGCGACGGCGGCAGCGCTTGGCGAGCGACGAAGCAAACTTGACCAGGAGCGAAATCGGCATCCAGCGCTGCACGCTAACCGGCGTTTGCGCCGTTGCGGTAGGCACGTGCGCTGCTGCCGAAGCGTTTGCGGAAGCAGCGGCAGAAATGCGAGACGTCGCTGAAGCCTGCCTCCAGCGCGATCTCGCCGATGGGCGCGGCGACCGGATCGCGCAGGCGCTCGGCCACCCACTGCAGGCGCTGTTCGAGCACATAGGCACCGAGGGAGGTGTGCGCGGCAGCGAACAGCAGTTGCACATAGCGGGGCGTGATGCCGAAATGCCGGGCGATGCTCTGCGCACCGAGCCCCGGATCGGCGAGATGCTGATGCACATGCTGGCGCAGGCGCGCCTGCCAGGCGAGCGCGGTGCTCCTTCCCGAATGCGTGCCGGCAGCCGCAGGCCAGGTCAGCGCCAACAGGGCACAGGCGGTGGTCAGCAGCGTCGAGACGTGCTGCCCGGCGCCGAGGTGATCGAGATGCGTGATGAAATTGCCGAGCAACTGGAACTGTTCGCCGCGATAAGCGGTGGCGCTCTGCGCAGCCAACTGATCGGCCAGATCGGTGCCGGGCAGGTAGAGCACGCGTGTGCGGTGATCGCGGCTGCATTCGATGCGATACGGATCGCGCGCGCGCAACACGACCAGTTCGCCGGCTTGCAAACGCGCCTGCCGGCCATGCTGATAGACGTCGCAGCTGCCATGCTCGTTGCGCATCAGGTAGATGCCATCGTATTTGCTGCTGCGCCTGGAATCGATCGCCACGGGAGTCGACTCGACGGTGGTCAGGTGCATCGAACCGAAGCCTCGCCTCTGCATGCGCGCGCAGAAGCGTTGCGATGCCGGCTCGATCTCCATGTTGTCGAAGGCCGTTCTTACCAGGTCTTTCCAATAGCGCAGGCGCGCGCCGGCCTGGATCGCCGTGGTGTCGAACAGCTCGGTGGTTGGCATGGCGACGTCCTCCGGAACGGAAGCAACGGCTGGCTGACCCGGGGCGGGTCGCAAGATGATGCACGCGATTGCGCCCCTGTCGTTTTGCGGCGCATCAATCTGCAGGTTGGCGAGCGGCTGGCTGATTCCGCGGGGGTGAGATCCACATGCCGTGATGGGATGCACCCATCACGAATTCCACGTCAGTGGAACATTGCGGTGATGCCCACATTGAGGGCAAAGCCGCCGCAAACCAGCCATGCAAACAGAATGGCTGCAAGCGCCAGCGGCCTGATGCCGGCCTTGCGGATGGCCGAGACGTGCGTCGTCAATCCCAGGCCGGCCATGGCCATCGCCAGCAGGACGGTATCGATGTCGATCGCCTGGTGCACCAGCGTCGGTGGCAGCAACGCCAGCGAGTTGAGTCCAGCAACCGCGATGAACCCAAGCGCGAACCAGGGCATCACGACGCTGCCGGGCTGCGTGCGCGCGTTCTGGTCGGTACCGCCATCGCACTTTGAGGGATCTGCGTGCTGTCCCCTGGTTCGAGAAAGATAGGCCGACAGGGCGATAAGAAACGGCGCCAGCAGCATCACCCGCACCATCTTGGCGATCACTGCGGTATTTGCGGCCTGCTCGCCAATGGCGCGACCCGCAGCGACCACCTGTGCCACTTCATGGATGGTGGAACCGGCAAAGACGCCGTATGCCGCCGGCGACAGGGCGAACCCGCGGGAGTGCGCGACCAGGTGATACAGCACCGGGTACAGGAACATCGCCAGCGTGCCGAACACCACCACCGTGGCCACCGCGACCATTACCTGATCGGCGCGGCCGCGGACGACGGGTTCGGCGGCCATCACGGCGGCTGCACCGCAGATCGAGCTACCCGCACCGATCAGCATCGCCGTGGTGCGGTCCAGGCCGAACACGCGCGTGCCAACGAAACAGGCGAGGCCGAAGGTACTGCACAGCACCGCCGCGTCGATGGCAACGCCAGTCCAGCCGACGTTGCCGATGTCCTGGAAGGTCAGGCGCAGGCCGTACAGGACGATGCCCAGCCGCAGCAGGGTGGCCTTGGAAAAACGCACGCCCGGGTCGGCGTTCGCAGCCAGGCGCGGATAGAACGTGTTGCCGGCCAGCATGCCGAGCAGGATGGCCAGGGTCAGCGCGCTGACGCCGTTGGCCTGCAGCCCGCCGATCTTGCCCAGCTGCATCGACGCGCCAGCCAGCAGGCCCGTCAATGCAAGACCGGGCACCAAGTGGCGCAGGCGCCGGGTGGCCCCAGCGGCATGGCCTTGCAAAAGGTTGGGTGGGGCAGGAGTGCTGTACATGGTGGTTTCATCGCAACGCGCGGCAGGCAGGAGCGCACTGTGGACTGCCCGGAACTATCCAACAAACGGATAATTTCGTTATAACCTATCGATAAAACAGGTAATCGATAGCCCCATGCGCCTGACCCTGCGGCAACTCCTGATCTTCACGGCCGTGGCCGATACCGGCAGTACTACCGCGGCCGCAGAGCGCGTGGCGCTATCGCAGTCGGCTACCAGCGGTGCGCTCAACGAACTGGAGAGCCTGCTCGGCGCGCAGCTGTTCGACCGCATCGGCAAGCGTTTAATGCTCAACGACAATGGCCGTGCATTGCTGCCGCAGGCCAGGGCGTTGCTCGATGGCATGCAGCAGATCGAAGGCCAGTTCGGCCTTGGGAGTGCCGCTGCCGCGGCTGCGCCGTTGCTCACGCGCCTTCGCGTGGGGGCCAGCACCACCATCGGCAACTATGTGTTGCCGTCGCTGATTGCCAGCTATCGAAGCGCGTGGCCGGGCGCGGCGGTGGACGTGATCATCGGCAACACACGCGAGGTGGCCGCCGCGGTGAGCCGGTTGGAGGTGGATATCGGCTTGATCGAAGGCCCGTGCCATGAGGCAGACCTCCAGGTCGTGCCTTGGCGACAGGACGAGTTGGTGATCGTGGCGGCACCGACGCATGCAGTGGCGCAGGCCGCCATGCAGGCACGGGTTCCGTTGAAGGCCTTGCGACAGGCGCACTGGCTGCTTCGCGAGCCCGGCTCCGGCACGCGCGAGGCGGTAGAACAGGTCTTGCTGCCGCACCTGCATCATCTGCACAGCGATCTGCAGCCGGGCAGCACCGAGGCGATCAAGCAGGCGGCGGCGGAAGGACTGGGGCTGGCCTGCCTATCGCTGTGCGCGGTGCAGGACCTGGTGACGCTGGGCCGGCTGGTGATTCTGCAGACCACCTTGCCGCGGCTGACCCGTCGCTTCTACCGGATCCAGCACCGGCAAAAACGTCTGTCGGGCAATCTGCAGCGCTTCGTGGCGCATTGCGATCTGCATGAGCTGCACGTTTGCTGATAGCCGACAGGCCGAGCCTGGGTCGGATGCCATGATCTATCGTCACGCTGGCCACTGCGCACGCCTCGCAGACCAGCAACGCATAGCCGATGTTCGGCCTTCCTCGACGTGGCTTGATGTTGCAACGCATGGCCGGCGCCCTTGCCGCGCCCACAAAAAAAAGCCGCGCAGTGCGCGGCCTTGATGCAGGAGCCGAACTGAGATGCTCCTCAGCGAACCTTGGCCAATGCCACGCGGGCGTCGGCCATGAACTTCTGTGCTTCCTGGGGTGTCGCCAGGTTGGCGGCGAGCTGGCTGAGCACCTGCTCGATGTCGCTGGAGGCGTCCCAGGCTTCATCGCACAGCATGCCGGCGATCGGGCCGAGGTAGTTCAATGCGACCGATTCCAGTGCACTGCGAACGCGCTCGTCGGGCCCGGCGTTGTCGCCACTGGCGACCGGCGCCGCACTCGCGCTTGCGACAGCTGCGGCAGGAGCCGGTGTCGGGGCAACCGGCGCACGCACCGGCGACGGTGCGCCGCCGAGATCCTGTTCAAAACCGCCCATCAACCACTGCCGCGAGTCGTCGCTCAACAGCGAGGGTTTGCCCAGGCCCGCCCCGGGGTCGGCCTGGAAGCGCGCCTTGGCTGCGTTGACCATGGTGAGGCGTTGCACCGCCTCGTCATTGCGCAGCATGCGGAACACCACTTCTTCGATCTGCCCGCTGTTGATGCGGACGATGCAGGAGTGGTTTTCCTCGGTGACGATGAACAGAAAGCCGGACGCCTTCTTCAATGCCAGCGCTTTGAGCTCGCGCAGGATCTCGATCAGCGGACGGAATTCAGTGGACATGGCGTCTTCCTTGCAGCATCAGGTACGGAATGGGTGACAGCGACTCAGCGTTTGCTGAGGCGCTCCATGGCCAACCGGACGCTGTTGGACAAGCGGGAGATGGCGCGCGCCAGCGTACCGATTTCATCTTTGAGGTTGACCTCTGCGATGGTGTGGTTCCACTTGCCGAGGCTCAATTCTTCGGCCACGGTGGTGAGGTTTTGGATGGGGCGCAACACCCGGCTCCAGATCAGTGCCCACTGCACGCCGACCAGCAGCGCACAGATCAGCAGGCCGATGCCGGCGATCCACAGCGACTGCCGAATGATCACGCCATTGATGTCGCTTTCAGGATAGGCCGACACCAGAGTAAATCCCCAATCGGGTACTTCCTGCTTGGTCACGACCCAATCGTCGGGCATCTCCTTGACGATGCGCTCGATGGTGGCCGCATCGGTGGTCGCGCCTGTGGAAGAGTGGAAGCGCAGCTTGTTCTTGCTGTCGAACACGGCGATGAAGCCAGACTCGAGCACGCGACGGCTGCTGACCACGTTTTCCAATGCCTGCGTATCGGCCTCGTACCCGACGTACCAGGCGCCGATGACCTTGCGATCGTTGCCGCCAAAGATCGGCTCGTAGCCGGTGATATAAGGTGAGCCGAGGATGTCGACCACACCGTAGAAGTTCTCGCCATTGCGAAGTTTGGCGGCCGCCTGGCCGCTTGGGTCGAGCACGGTGCCGATCGCGCGGCTGCCGTCGTTCTTCTTGACGTTGGTGGAAATGCGCACAAAGTCTTCGCCGGTGTGCGAAAACAACGTCGCGGTGCCATCGTGGATTGCCGTCACTTCGTCCAGCAGGGTGAAATTGTTGGCCTGCGGCTTCTGGCCCAGCAGCAGATCGTTGGCACTACGGTCGGCTACGCGAACTTCGCCACCCAGGCTGGGGCTGCCTTGTGTACCGGCTTCCTTGCGCAGCTGGCGCATCGAAGAATTGACGCGATCGAGGATCATCGTGCGCGTGACAGCGAACAACGTTTGTAGCGAAAGCGATTGCCGGCCGAT
Organism: Xanthomonas euvesicatoria; assembly: GCF_013112235.1. Taxonomy (NCBI): domain Bacteria; kingdom Pseudomonadati; phylum Pseudomonadota; class Gammaproteobacteria; order Lysobacterales; family Lysobacteraceae; genus Xanthomonas; species Xanthomonas euvesicatoria. The sequence goes on along the minus strand of NZ_JABFFS010000001.1, from coordinate 3,700,503 downwards.
TGCGGCTTCTGCCTCGGATCGGACCCGGTTGGCTTCCGTGATGGACAGGACGACTGTCAGTGCCACCACCACAACCAGCACCAAGGCCAGCACCGGCAACAGCAGGCGCACCCGCAAAGAGTGACGAAGCATCGCAATTCCCCTGAACGCGTTTAAATGAGTGAGTCGAGTGCCGCCGCAGCGCAGTGCAGCGGTTGGACGTAGCCGTTATCGGCTGCCGAACCAGATGCTGAAGCGGCCCCCATGCCGCTTGGCGGTGCATACGATAGCGTAAGCCGATCGGTTTGAGCGTGCGGAGCTATCGCGCGTGTCGCCTCGCGTTCAAGAATGGTCGACCGCGTAGCAAAAGCCGCCGCTGGCTGGGCCCAGGATGGGCGAGCCGCCGCTCAGGTCTCCAGCGACAGGATCCCCCGCCGCAGCGCGACGGTAACCGCATGGGTGCGATCGCGCACGCCGAGCTTGCCCAGGATGTTCTTCATATGGGCCTTGACGGTTTCTTCGGAGATGCTCAAGGCACTGCCGATCTGCTTGTTGGAGCAGCCGGTGGCGACCAGGTTCAGCACTTCGGTCTCGCGCGCGGACAGGGCATCGTCGAGCACATGGGCGGCGATGTTTTCGGCAACCGAGGCCGGCACGTGCCGGCGCTGGCCGCGGCGCACGTCGCGGATGGTGTCGACCAGCTCGCGGCGCAGCGCGCTCTTGAGCAGGTAGCCGCAGGCGCCTGCCTGCAGGGCGCGCACCGCGCGCACGTCGCCGGTATAGGTGGTCAGCACGATGACCTTGGCGGCGGAGTCGACCTGGCGGATGCGCTGGATGGCCTCGACCCCGTCCACGCGTGGCATCTGCAGATCCATCAACACCACGTCCGGGCGCAGGCGGATGTAGCAGGCTACTGCCTGCTCGCCGTCTTCCGCTTCGCCGACCACGCGCATGTCGTGCTCGGCGGCGAGCATGGCACTGAGCCCATCGCGCAGCAGCGGATGGTCGTCTACCACCAGCACCCCGGTTGGTCGGGCCATCTCAGCCATTGGAACTCTCCGTGGGTCGTGCGGTGTGAAATGGCCACCACCACCGCTTGGCGCGCAGGTAGGCGGCACGGGCGGGCAGGGTGATCTGGATTTCGGTGCCGCTGCCGGGACGCGACCACAGCTGCATCTTGGCGCCGATGCGCTGCGCGCGTTCCTGCATGCCGGTCAGGCCCCAATGCCCGGTGCGGGCGTGGCCGTGCAGCACGTCCGGGTCCAGGCCGCGGCCATCGTCGCGGATGCGCAGCGTGAAGTCACGAGAACCGTAACGCAGTTCCAGCGCGATGCCGGTGGCGTTGGCGTGCCGGTCGGCATTGGCGAGCGCTTCGCGCCCGAGCTGGAACAGCTCGTCGGCCACCAGGGGACGCAGGCGCATGGGCCGGCCTTCGACGCAGACCTGTAGTGCGGCCGTTGGCGGCGGCATGCTGGCGTTGCGCGCCCGTTGCAGGGCGGCGGCCAGGTCTTCGTGCAGGGACTGGCTGTCGCGCAAGCCGTTGACGCGATCGCGGCCTTCGGCAAGCGCGTTTTCGGCCAGATCCACCGCCTGTTCCAGCTCCAGCCGGCGCGGATCGTTCCAGGGAAGCGAGCGGCTGGCAGCATGCAGCCGCAGGATCAGCCCCTGGGTGCCCTGCAGTAAGGTGTCGTGCAATTCGCGGGCGATGCGTTCGCGTTCGCGGTAGCGCTCTTCCAGACGCGCGCGCAGGCGCCCGGCCACCTGCCGGGTCCGCATGCGCCAGGCAACACCCAGCGCCAGTAGCGACGCCAGCGCGCAGCAGGCCTTGAACTGCCAGGTCTGGATGAAGGCCGGTTCGATGACGAAGGCCAGGGTGTCGCCGCGTGCATTCCACAGGCCGTCGTTGTTGGCGGCCGCAATACGGAAGCGGTAACGCCCCGGTGCAAGGTTGGTATAGAAGGCCTCGTTGCGGTTGCCGGCGTCCTGCCAGCGTGCATCCACCCCCTCCAGCCGGTAGCGGAACCGCACGCGCTCCGGGCGGGTGAGGCTGATGGCGTCGTAGCCGATGCGCAGACGGTCGGTCCACTTGGGCAGGTGCAGGCCGTCCTGACGCGGGTAAGGGCGGTCGTTGGCAACCACCTCGGTGATGAAGACCTTCGGCGCGGTTGTGTTGCGATAGGTTTGCTCGGGGTCGAGCCAGGCCAGGCCCTGGTTGGTGGTGAACCAGAGCAGGCCATCGGCCGCGGCGATCGCGGTGGGCACCGGGGTGGCCTGCTGGGCGACGCCGGGCAGGCCATCCATGATGTCGTACAGGCGCAGCGTGGGGCTGACCAGGCCGCTGCGCAGGCTGCGCAGCAATGCCTGCCGGCCGATTTGCACGACGCCACGATTGCCGTTCAACCAGAAGGTGTCGTGACGGTCGCGCGCGATGCCGGTGATGCCCTGCAACACCGGATTGGCCTGATCGGCCACCTGCTGGAAGCGGCCATCGCTGCCGAGCACTGCCAGCCCGCTTTCGCCGGCCACCAGGGTGAGGGCTGCGCTGCGCCAAATGGCGGTGATCGGGCCGACCGACAAGCCGTTGTTGGCGGTGTAGTGCTGCACCTGCCCGCCACGCAGCACGCTGAGCTCGCCTGTGACGCTGCCTACCCACAGCGCGCCATCGGGCGCGGCCACCAGGACCGAACAGGGTTGGTCCTGCAAGCTCGCAATCGGCTGCCAGCGATGGCCGTCCCAGCGCTGCGGGCCGCTGGCATCGGGACACGCCCAGGGCGAGCCCTGGGCATCGACGGCAAACGCGCGGATCGATCCGGTGCGCGCATCCTGCGGCAGGGGCAGGGAGTGAGTGCGGCCTGCGTGCAGGCGCAGCAGGCGGTTGTCGCCGAGCAACCAGCCGTTGGCGTTGGACGGCACCTGGAGCACGCCGACAGGCGCGCCGCGTTGCAGGGCCTGGATGCCGGTCCGCGTCAATGCCAGCTGGCGCTCGTCGCGCAGGACCGCCAGCAACACCGGTGCACTTGGCGTGGCGACGGTTGCAAAGACCGCCACCGCCGTGGTCTGGCCGGGCAGCAATGCCGCCAGCGGCAGCAGGGCCCGATGGCGAAAGCGGTTGAGCCCCAGATTGGTGCCGGCCCAGAGGTTGCCTTCGTGGTCTTCCAGCAGCGGGCCGGCAGTGGAGGAGGTCAGACCCTGCAGCGGGCCATAGCGTTCGAGCACCGGCGCCGGCGATGTGGGTTGGGCGACACGGAACACCCCGCCTGCGATGTAGTCGCTGCCCCACAGCGCGCCATCGCGCATGAAACGGATGCGGTGCGCGAACAAGCCGGGAAACTGCAGCCGGTTGCGTGCCACGGCGGGTAACACCACGCCATGCGCATCGGTGAGCGCGAACACGCCGCGGTGCGGATCGGCGACCCAGATCGCGCCGCCCGGGTGCTCGGCCATGGTGGTGAAGTGCCCGACCTGCTGGCCACTGGATTCGAAGCGTCGTGCACCCGGTTGCAGCGACAGGATGCGGCTGCCATCGCTCACCCACAAGATGCCGCGGCGATCGCGCAGCAGCCATTGCGCGCTGGATTCCGGGTAGCCCCAGTCGGCACCGGCGCGATGCCAGCGTTGTCCGTCAAACCAGCACAGCCCGCCATCGATGGCGGCCCACAGACGGCCGCTGCCATCGCGCTCGATGCGAAAGACCATTCCATCCGGCACATCCTTGCCGGGGACGAAATGGGTGAGATGGCCGTCGGCCAGGCGATCGATGCCGGCATTGAAATAGCCGATCCACGCGCCGTCGTCGGTGGTCAGCGACAGTGCGGTCATGTTGTGCGATGCATAGGCTTCGCCCTCCGGCGCTGCCTGCCGGGTGAAGTGTTCGCCGTCGAACTTGAACAGCCCGAAGCCAGTCGCCAGCCACAGCGCGCCGCCATCGGCTTGCTGGATGTCCCAGATGTCGGCCGGCGCACCGCGCTCGATGCTCCAGGCCGTGTGGTGGAACTGCAGCAGCCCGTCGCGAGTCGCGGCGATGCCGGCTGCGCAGGCAGGACGACAGAGCAGGAGTAGCCACCACAGCGCCACCACCGCTGCCGCGCGCAAGCGCGACAAGCAAAGCGAATGGATGACGGACGCATGCGGCATCGCATCATTGTCGGGCGGGATCGGGGGAAGCACCACCACCTCTTTCGGGGGAGGGACGTGCGGGAAGAATTCGTTTAGCGACTGACTCAGGCCGCGCGCGTGATGCGCGAACCGTAGGGCGGCGCGCAACGCCTCGGCATGCTGCAGCCTCACTGCACCGCGTTGCGGTTGCGGTTGCTTGGCGGTCGCCGCGACGCGCTGTTGCATGTTGATCGCGATATTGAACAACCGCGCGCCGTCTGATCAGCGCGATGTGTGGCGATGCGTCTGCGCTCTCTGGATCGCACTGGCACTGCATCGGGGCATGACGCCGCGCTCGATCGAACGCGCATTGCATCCAGGCCGCTGCCCGTGGCGAAGACGTGCAAGCGCTCCCCCGAAAGAGGGAAAGATTCGCCTCACCATCAGGGGTAGGGCAACGAGGCTGTCCCCGGCACCATGCGGTCATTCCCCCCGGAGACGCCCCGTGGCACCTCTGACTGCCATCGCTTGCCCCGAGACGCGTGCTGCAGGACGCATGCAAACGCAGGCGCCGCGTGTGCGCGCTGTTGCGCGCGCAATGCAGTACATCGACACGCATCTGTACGAACCTGTCAGCGTGGCGCATCTCGCGCAAGCTGCCTGTCTGAGCCGCTTCCATTTCGCCCGCGTATTTCGCGATGCGGTCGGCGCCAGTCCAATGGAATACCTGCGTCATCGTCGGCTCGAACGTGCCCAGGCGATGTTGCGCGAAGGCCGCCACACCATCAGCCAGATCGCCACCGATCTGTGCTTCTTCGATCAAAGCCACTTCGTTCGCAGCTTTCGCAACGCCACCGGGTGCACGCCGGCGCGTTTCGCCGCGCAGACGGCGATGGAGACATGCGGGGCTGCACACATGCCCTCATCGCAGCGGCGCGGCGATGAATCGGTGTCACTTTCCATGGAGCAACCCGCATGACCACTGCAATTGCCGTGCCCGGCACATCCTTGCTATCGCCTGGCGATCACACCCTGATTCTGATCGACCATCAATCGCAGATGGCGTTCGCCACGCACACCATCGACATTTCGGCGCTGCGCAACAATGTGTCCTTGATTGCAAAGGGCGCCAAAGGCTTCAAGGTGCCGGTGATCCTGACCACCGTCGCAGAAAAATCGTTCTCCGGCCCGTTGTTCCCGGAGTTGCCGGACATCTTTCCGGATGAGCCGGTATTGGATCGCACCAGCATGAACGCCTGGGAAGACCAGGGCGTGATCGATCGCATCAACGCACTCGGCAAGCAGCGTCTGGTGATCGCCGGTCTGTGGACCAGCGTGTGCATCGTAGGCCCGACACTGTCGGCGATCGACCAAGGGTTCGAGGTGTACGTCATCACCGATGCTTGCGGCGACGTGAGCGACGAGGCGCACGAACGTGCCGTTATGCGCATGGTGCAGGCCGGCGCTGCGCCCATGACCAGTGTGCAGTACCTGCTGGAATTGCAGCGCGACTGGGCACGTAGCGACACCTATGCGCTGACCACCGGCATTGCACGCGCGCATGCTGGCGGCTACGGGATCGGCATCCAGTACGCCAAGAGCATGTTCGGTGCGCAGGAAGGCGGGCATTGAACCTATCGGCACCACGTGGCACCGCCGGACTTTCGTCAGCGTTGCTGATGCTGCGCATCGCCGGCGGCGGCTTCCTGCTGCCGCATGGGCTGGGCAAGTTGCTGGGCTGGTTCGGTGGACCGGGCCTGACCGGGTTCGCCGCCGAGTTGCAGCAGTTCGGCCTTCCATCCGCTGCACCGTTACCGCTGCTGCTGGCCCTGATGCAGACCCTCTCCGGGCTGGCGGTCTTGCTGGGAATGTGGACGCGTGCCAGCGCCGCATTGGCAGCGCTGTTCATCGCAACCACCGTGCTGGTTGCCATTCCCAACGGATGGTTCTGGATGCACGGCGGCATGGAGTATCCGCTGATGTGGATGGTCGTCTTGCTGTCACTGGCTGCAGTCGGTGGTGGCGACTGGTCGCTGGATCGTCTGCGTAGGCGCGCGGCATGAGCCCCACTGCGGGCAATCACGATGCCGGTCGACGCTTGTGGATGCAGGGCGCCGCAGCCGGTCTTGCGTTGGGTGCATTGCCGGCTGCCTCGTCTGCGTCAGGGAAGTCTCCCATGGTCGATCTCGTCGTTCGCAATGCGCGCATTACCACGCTCGATCCGCGCCAGCCCAGTGCCACTGCCATCGCCGTTGCCGATGGACGCATCGTGGCAGTCGGCGACGATGCGCAGATCATGGCCTTGGCGCAGGGCATGCGCACCATCGATGCGCAGGGGCGGCGGTTGCTGCCCGGCCTCAACGACAGCCACACCCATCTGATCCGTGGTGGTCTGAACTACAACCTGGAGCTGCGCTGGGATGGCGTGCGCCCGCTGGCCGACGCCATGGCCATGCTGAAGGTGCAGGTCGATCGCACGCCAGCGCCGCAGTGGGTGCGCGTGGTTGGCGGTTTCACTGCGCATCAGTTCGCTGAAAAGCGCCTGCCCACGCTCGAGGAGATCAACGCCATCGCGCCGGACACGCCGGTGTTTCTGTTGCATCTGTACGACCGTGCCTTGCTCAATCGTGCCGCGCTGCGAGCCTGCGGCTACGACAAGACCACGCCGGATCCGCCGGGCGGGCGCATCGAGCGCGACAAGTTGGGCAACCCCACGGGGTTGCTGCTGGCCAAGCCCAACGCGTTGATCCTTTACGCAAGTCTGGCCAAAGGCCCGCGTCTGCCGCTGGAATACCAGGCCAATTCCACTCGCCATTTCATGCGCGAGCTCAACCGGCTCGGGATCACCTCAGTGATCGACGCCGGTGGTGGTTTCCAGAATTATCCGGAGGATTACCAGGTCATCGAACAGCTGCACGCAGCCGGCCAACTGAGCGTGCGCATTGCCTATAACCTGTTCACCCAGAACAAGGGCAGGGAGGTCGAGGACTTCCGCGGCTGGACCGACTTACTGCCGGTGCGCAAGGGCGATGACCTGCTGCGTCACAACGGCGCCGGCGAGATGCTGGTGTTTTCCGCGGCAGACTTCGAACAATTCAGCGAGCCGCGCCCAGAGCTGCCGGCGGCGCTGGAGCCCGAGCTGGAGCAGGTGGTGCGGCTATTGGTGGAAAAGCGCTGGCCATTTCGTATCCATGCGACATACGACCAAAGCATCGCGCGCATTCTCGATGTCTATGAAAAGGTCAACGCCGACATCCCGTTCGACGGCCTGCATTGGTTCATCGACCATGCCGAAACGATTACCCCGCGCAATATCGACCGCATCCGCGCCTTGAACGGCGGCATCGCCGTGCAGCATCGTATGGCCTACCAGGGCGAGGCGTTCGTGCAGCGCTACGGTGTGCAGGCTGCAAAACAGACGCCGCCAGTGCGACGCATGCTCGCAGCGGGAATTCCGGTCGGCGCAGGCACCGATGCCACGCGCGTGGCCAGCTACAACCCGTGGGTGGCGCTGTCGTGGCTGGTCACCGGCCGCACGGTGGGCGGTCTGGCCCTGTATGGCGAGGACAATCTGCTCGATCGCGAACAAGCGTTGCGCTTGTGGACGCAGGGCAGCGCCTGGTTTTCCGGCGACGAGACCCGCAAGGGCACCTTGGCGGTAGGGCAGTTGGCCGACTTCATCGTGTTGTCTGACGATTACTTCCGCATCGACGATGCGGCCATCGCCGACATCACCAGCGTGCTGACCGTGCTGGGCGGGCGTGTTGTGCATGGCGATGGCGACTTTGCCGCGCTCGCTCCCACGCTGCCGCCTGCCATGCCGGACTGGTCGCCGGTGAATCGGTTCGACGGCTATCAGGTTGGAGGCGCGGTAAGCGGGCTGTCCGCTGCAACGCACACGCATGCACACGGCCACGCGTGTCGTGCCCACGGCGCGCACGCGCACGCCGGGCAACATGCGGTCCCCACCGATGATCTACGTAGTTTCTGGGGCGCCTTGGGATGCGCGTGCTTCGCGTTCTGATGGCGGTATCGCCAGCACATCTGCGTGCCTGTGCGTTGCGCGCGGCACACCTGTGCGTTGTCTGTTTCGTCCCATTGCCTGGAGCCTTGCCGCGATGACTGTTTCTGCCGCACCTGCCGAAGGTGGTGCCTGGGCGCCGCTGCGTGAGCCGGTCTTCCGTGCCTTGTGGCTGGCGATCCTGGGCAGCAACGTCGGTACCTGGATCAATGATGTCGCCGCGTCCTGGGTGATGGCCGAACAGACCGGCTCGCCATTGATGGTGGCGGCGGTGCAGTCGGCCACCACCTTGCCGGTGGTGCTATTGGCACTGGTCGCCGGCACGCTGGCCGACATCGTCGACCGTCGTCGCTACCTGCTGTTGACCCAGGCCTGGATGCTGCTGGTGGCCGGTATGCTCGCGTTATTGGCGCATCTGCAGTTGCTGACGCCGTGGGTCTTGGTGGCGCTCACCTTTGCAATGGGCGTGGGCGCAGCAATGGCGATGCCGGCGCAGGCAGCGATCGTGTCGGAACTGGTGCCGCGCCCGATGCTGGCTTCGGCGGTGGCGCTCAATTCGATCGGCATGAACATCGCGCGATCGATCGGCCCGGCCGTGGGTGGGCTGATCGTGGCGCAATTCGGCCCGCCATGGGCCTTCCTGCTCAACGGGCTGACCTTTGGGATGATGCTGTACGTGCTGTGGCGGTGGCGCCGCGATGTGCGTGCCTCGGCGCTGCCGCCGGAGAGCTTTGGCGCAGGCCTGCGCGCAGGGTTGCGCTACGCCGCGCGCGCCGGTCGCCTGCAGGCGGTGCTGATCAAGGCTGCGGGTTTTTTCGTGTTCGCCAGCGCGTTGACGGCGTTGCTGCCGCTGGTGGTCCGCCGCGATATGCAACTGGGCGCCGGCAGCTACGGCATTTTGCTGGGCTGCATCGGCATGGGCGCAATCAGCGGCGCCTTGCTGTTGCCGCGCCTGCGTGCGCGCTACGACCGCGATCTGCTGGTGTTCGTTGCCACCCTGGTGTGCGCCGCATCGCTGCTGGGGTTGGCGTTGTCGCGGCTGCTTGGCGTGTTGTGCGTGGTGATGGTGGTGAATGGTCTGGCCTGGATCACGGTGCTGTCGTCGTTGCAGATCGCCGCACAGACCGCCGTCCCTGCGTGGGTGCGTGCGCGTGCATTGTCGCTGTACATCGTGGTGTTTTCCGCAGGCATGGCCGGCGGTTCGCTGTTATGGGGTGCGTTGGCGCAACGCACGTCGATTGCGACAGCACTGCAGATCGCCGCTGCCGGTGCAGTGATCGCCGCGCTATTGGTCAAACGCGCGCGGATTGCCGGAACCGAACAGCTGGACCTCGCCCCCGGCGGACATTGGCCTGCACCTGCGCAAACCGATCGCGTCGAGCACGACCGCGGCCCGGTGCTGGTCACGGTGGAATACCGTATCGCTGCCGAGGCACGCGTCGCGTTCTTGCAGTTGATGACGCAACTGGGCAACGCGCGCCGCCGCGACGGCGCCGTGGTCTGGGGCATTGCCGAAGACGCTGCAACGCCGGGTGTGCAATTGGAATACTTCATCGTCGCCTCATGGCTGGAGCATCTGCGGCAGCACGAACGCGTCACCGGCGACGACCGCCAATTGCAAGAACAGATCCGCGCCCTGCATCACGGCGAGCGCGCGCCGGTGGTGCGCCACTTCGTCGGTGGCGGCGGTGCTGCGCTGCCGCCGCACGCGCACTCGGATATCTGATGCCATGAATTGGAAGTTCATCAGCGGTGTCGCGCTGGGTGTGGCAATCGGCTTCGGCTGCCGTGTGGCCGGCATTCCATCGCCTGCACCAACGGCCTTCGTCGGCGCGCTGCTGGTGCTGGCAATGACGTGCGGCTATGCACTGGCCGACCACTTTCTGGCCCGGCGTGCCGCGAGGAATTTAGAGCATTGCGGCGGACCCAGCGGCCGCGTTGGCCGGCAGGGCGATGCATGAGCCTGGCAGTGCTCGGGGTCCTGCTCGCATTGGCGATCGGCATCGGCTGCCGGTTGCTTGACTTGCCGTTGCCCGCTCCGCCACGTCTGACCGGTGCATTGCTCGTCGTGGCGATGAGCGTCGGGTTCCTGCTGGCCGACTGGTTGCTGCGCTGAAGCGCCACGGTGTCGGGAGCATGCGGCGTGTCCTGAGAGCAGCGAGCGCATGATGCCCTCAGTCAACCAAGATCTCGACTGAGCCTGAGAAGCGCAGCGAACAGCAACGACTCTCACCGTCAGGCAGACCTGGCCGGTGTGCGAATCGGGATCCATCACTGGCAAGGTGTAGGTCCGAGCGCAGCGTCGATACCGCCCGACAACAACCTGTCCGGGCGTGAGCGGTGCTTGCGCGATCACTAGCGCCAGATCAAAAAAGGCCGGCTCTGTCGAGCCGGCCTTTCGCCGATCCATCCAACTTCGATCAGGCTTTTGCGAACGCCAGCAGATCCTTGTTGAACTGGTCCGCATGGGTCACGGTCAGGCCGTGCGGCGCGCCGGCATAGATCTTCAATTCTGCATTCTTGATGATCTTGGCCGACATCTTGCCGGACGCATCGATCGGCACGATCTGATCGTCGTCGCCATGTACCACCAGCGCCGGCACATCGATCTTCTTCAGGTCGGGCGTGTAATCGACTTCGGAAAATTCCCTGATGCAGTCGTACTGACCCTTATGCCCACCCAGCATGCCCTGCAGCCAGAACGCATCGCGCATGCCCTGGGTGACCTTGTGGCCATCGCGGTTGGCGCCGAAGAACGGCGTGGTCAGGTCCTGATAAAACTGCGAACGATCCTTGGCCACACCGTCACGAATGCCGTCGAACACGCTCATCGGCAGGCCGCCCGGGTTGGTCGGGCTCTTGACCATCTGCGGCGGCACGGCGCCCACCAGCACCACCTTGGTCACGCGCTTGCTGCCATGGCGGCCAACGTAATGCGCCACTTCGCCACCGCCGGTGGAATGGCCCACCAGGATCGCATCCTTCAGATCCAGCGCCTCGATCACCGCGGCCAGATCGTCGGCGTAGGTGTCCATATCGTTGCCATCCCAGGTCTGCGACGAACGGCCGTGGCTGCGGCGGTCATGCGCAATCACGCGGAAGCCGTGCTGGCCCATGAACAACATCTGCGCATCCCAGGCATCGGCGCTGAGCGGCCAGCCGTGCGAAAACACGACCGGTTGGCCCTTGCCCCAGTCCTTGTAGAAAATGTTGGCGCCGTCGGGACGTTTGACGAAATTGGACATCTGCTTGACTCCGTGAGTGGACGAGTGGGGCGAGGAGGTGGATGGCATGCGCGTGGCCGCGGCAGCGCTGGCGAGATGTGGCAGCGATAACGCTGCCACGGCTGCCGTGCCGGAAATGAGAAAGTGGCGGCGCCCGGCATCGGCCGGATACGCCTCGAACGGATCCATAAGAACTCCTGCAGGCGAGGGCATGCAGCCCGACGGTCGCATGCGCGCGTTGGCGCGTCATGCAAGGCATGCCTACGCAGCGCAAGGCCACTGCAGGCAAAAGACACACCGGTGCATGCGCCAAGTAGAGCGCGTGGGGCACGAGGCAGATTGCACATGCGTGCGCAGTGCGCGAACTGGCGCAGAATGTGATCGATTCGAGCGATGCGCAGCCCGTAATGGAAGAAGCGTAAACATGCGCACAGCGCTGGCGACGGGCTCAAGCGGTAGCGTGATGTTTCGCTCTTCGATCGCCTCACCGAGCACCTGTCTGGTGCGGTGTGGTCACCGTTGGCGGCATGGATCCCGCCATCGAGCCTACATGGGAGGTACTTGCGGCGTGTCCTGCGAGCGGCGAGGGCACCGCCACCTCGAGTCAGTCGAGTCTGCTGCCGAGAGCGTGTTCAGCCATCATGGCAGGACACGCTGGGTAAGCTCTCAAGCATCACCAACAGCGATGGTGCGCGCTGAAGGCAAGAAAGCGCGACGTCGTCTTCCAGCTGTCCGGGCGATACGAAACAATTGATCGAACGCCGGTGCAACACCCGAGCCGATGCCGCATCTCAATGCAGCGCGGTATCCCACAGCAGCTTCAGATTGAGGCATACGATCACTGCCGCGATCACCCACGCGATGCGTACCAGCCACGCTGGCGCTACCAGCGCGCCCATCAATTGCCGGTCGGACACGAAGCGCACCAGCGGAATCACCGCAAACGGCAGCTGCATCGACAACACCACCTGGCTGAGTACCAACAACCGTGCGGTACCGGCTTCGCCATACAGCCAGGTCACGATGACCACCGGCACGATGGCGATACCACGGGTGAGCAAGCGCCGTATCCACGGCGGCAGGCGTAATTGCAGGAAACCTTCCATCACTATCTGCCCGGCCAACGTTGCGGTCACGGTGGAGTTGATGCCCGAGGCGAGCAGCGCCACCGCAAACAGCGTCGAGGCCAGGCCGACGCCCAGCATCGGCGCCAGCAACGCATGCGCCTGTTCGATCTCCTGCACGTCGGTGCGGCCCTGCGCATGGAACACCGCCGCAGCCAGGATCAGGATCGAGGCATTGATGAACAACGCGAACATCAACGCCACGGTGCTGTCGGTGACCGCCCAACGCAGCGCCGATTTCCGGCCGACATCGGTCCGCGGATACGCGCGCGTCTGCACGATCGAGGAATGCAGATACAGGTTGTGTGGCATCACCGTCGCCCCGATGATGCCGATCGCCAGATACAGCGCCTGCGGGTCGGTGACCACCTGCGCACGCGGAATGAAACCGCCCAGGACTGCCGCAACCGGCGGTGCGGCCAGCGCGATCTGGATGCCGAAACACACGAAGATGATCAGCAGCAGCGCGATCACGAAGGCTTCCAGCGCGCGGAAGCCGCGGTTCATCAGCAGCAACACCAGCACCACATCCACCGCGGTGATGATCGCGCCCATGGTGAGCGGAATCCCGAACAACAGCTTCAACGCAATCGCGGTACCGATGACCTCGGCCAGATCGCAGGCGATGATGGCCAGCTCGCAAATGCCCCACAGCGCCAGATTGACGCCACGCGGATAACGCACGCGACAGGCCTGCGCCAGATCCAGCCCGGTCGCGATGCCCAGCCGCGCCGACAGGCCTTGCAGCACGATCGCCATCAGGTTCGACAACAGGATCACCGACAGCAGCAGGTAGCCGAACTGCGAGCCGCCGGCCAGATCGGTAGCCCAGTTGCCCGGGTCCATATAGCCCACCGACACCATGTAGCCCGGTCCCAGGAAGGCCAGCAGGCGGAACCACCAATGGCCGCCCTTGGGCACGGAGACGCTGGCCTGGTGGTCGCCCAGGCCGCCGTTGGCGGTGGCTGGCGATGGCGCTGAGGCGGCGGTGTTGGCGGACATGCACTCGGGTCACAACGGGGTCAATGCATCATATAGCAGTTGCTATGCTGTTGAGCATTGGCAATTTGAATCGTATTGATCTGCCGTGTGCTTCAAACTATGCGCCCGGCATCGACGCCGGCGACGATGACGAGGACGAGGGTGGGCAAGAGCGAAAAGGTGGAAGCGGCCGCGCCGGTCCTGATCGATGCGCAGGTGCACATGGAGAGCTTCCGTCAGGTACGCGAAGCGCGCCGCGCCGAGCTGGTCGAAGACTACGTGGAGCTCATCTCCGATCTGCTGGTGGATGGCGGCGAGGCACGCCAGGTCGATATCGCGGCGCGCCTGGGTGTGGCGCAGCCCACCGTGGCCAAGATGCTCAAGCGGCTGGTGCGCGATGGGTGGGTCGTGCAGCGCCCCTACCGCGGAGTGTTCCTGACCCCGGCCGGCGAGGCGCTGGCCGCCTCCAGCCGGCAGCGCCACCAGATCGTGGAGCGCTTCCTGCTTGCGCTTGGCATCGACGAAGCCACCGCGCGCCGCGACGCGGAGGGCATCGAACACCATGTCAGCGAAGCCACGGTTGCCGCGTTCGCCGCGTTCCTGGACCGCCAGGGCGGTGCGGCCACGTGAGTGTGCCCATCGATGCGCCGACCGAAACGCCGTACGCGGCGATCGATGAGCACTGGATGCGGCATGCCTTGCAATTGGCCGAGCGTGCCGAGCGCGACTATGACGAAATCCCGGTCGGCGCGCTGCTGGTCGATGCGCAAGGCAACGTGCTTGGCGAAGGCTGGAATTTCAATATCGCCAGCCACGACCCCAGCGCACATGCCGAAATCGTGGCAATGCGCGAAGCCGGGCGCCGTCTGGCCAATCACCGTCTGATCGGCTGCACGCTGTACGTCACCCTGGAGCCGTGCGCGATGTGCGCGATGGCGATGATTCATGCGCGGATCGCGCGCGTGGTGTTCGCCGCCAGCGATCCCAAGACCGGCGCCTGCGGCAGCGTCTTCGACCTGCTTGCCGACCCGCGCCACAATCATCGCGTGCAGGTGTGCGGTGGCGTGCTTGCGGCCGAGGCGAGCCTGCGGCTGACCAATTACTTCAGGGCCAAGCGCGGCAAGCCACCACTTGCGCCCTGAGCGACGTGGCCGCGGTATGATGCGCGCCCTCTTCAGCATCCGGCCGGCGACGGCCTCCACAGGACGGCGATATGGCAGAGAACCTTGCAGGCAACGACCGACTGATCTGGATCGATCTGGAAATGACCGGCCTGGATACCGATCGCGATTCCATCATCGAGATCGCCACCATCGTGACCGATGCGCAGTTGAACGTGCTTGCCGAGGGGCCGGAACTGGCCATTGCGCATCCGCTGGAAACCCTGGAAGCGATGGACGAATGGAACCGCAATCAGCACCGCCGTTCGGGTCTGTGGCAGCGCGTGCTCGACAGCCAGGTGACCCACGCGCAGGCTGAAGCGCAGACGGTGGCATTCCTGAGCGAGTGGATCCGTGCCGGCGCCTCGCCGATGTGCGGCAACTCGATCTGCCAGGATCGCCGCTTCCTGCACCGTCAGATGTCGCGCCTGGAACGCTATTTCCATTACCGCAATCTGGACGTGTCCACCATCAAGGAACTCGCGCGACGTTGGGCGCCCTCGGTGGCGAACGGGTTTGCCAAGAGTTCGGCGCATACCGCCCTGAGCGATGTGCGCGATTCGATCGACGAGTTGCGCCACTACCGTCAGTTCATGGGTGCGCTCGGTGGCGATGCTGCGGCGGGTGTGGAGGGCTGAGCGTTGGCCACGGCGTTGTTGCAGGCTGTTGGCGTGTCGCCGGTGTCCCATTCCAATGGCACGCATGCGTGCGCCAGTTGACTCCTCAGCCGACTGCGCGGGGTGCAGGCCACGCGATGGCGACCCATCCAACAAAAGCATCCAACAAGAAAGGCATCAACAAAAAGGCCGCATCGTTCGATGCGGCCTTTTCTGCCTTTCCATCGCGCCATTGTGTACGTCAGCGCGCCAACGAAGGCCCCTTGCTCAGGTCGCCATCGTCGGCGATGCCTTTCAGCAACAGGTCGGAGATCGGCTTGCCATCGGCATCGTGGTGATACACGTGCAGGTCGCGCTGCGGGTAGGGGATGTTGAGTCCGTTTTCCAGCAACTGGTTGCGGATCTGCTCCAGCGTGGTGCTCTTGGCGGCGCCGAAATTGCCGTTGGTCGCATACGCGAACAACATCAGGTCCACCGTACTCTCGCCCAGGTTGGTCACCTGCACGAAGGGTGCAGGCGACTCCAGGATGTTCGGGTTGTCCTTGGCGATCTGCAGCAACAGCTGCTGCGCCTTCTTCAGATCGTCTTGGTAGCCCACGCCGACCGTCACTTCCAGGCGGCGGTTGGGCAGGGTGCTGTAGTTGACGATGGGGGCGGTGGTAATCGTGCTGTTTGGCAGGGTGATCATGCGTTCGTCGAACGAACGGATCCGGGTCTGGAAGATCCGGATCTCGTCGACGATGCCTTCCTGCCCGGCGATCAACACGTGGTCGCCATCGCGCATCGGCCGCAGCACGATCAGCATCACGCCAGCAGCGATGTTGGACAGCGAATCCTTTAGGGCAAGGCCGACCGCCAGGCCTGCTGCGCCGAGCACTGCGATCAGTGAGGTCGGTGGCACACCGATCTGACTCAATGCGCTGACGAAGACCAGCACCAGCAACAACGCGTACATCACGTTGCGCAGGAAGTTGGTCAGCGTGATCTCGACGCGTGCGCGGGTGAGCGCGCGGTGCAACCACTGGCTGAGTTGCCGGGCCAGCCACATGCCGACCACGACGATCAGCAGCGCCACTCCCCAGTTGACCGCGTACTGCGCCCACGGAATGGCGGCCCAATTGAATGCCGGCTCGCTGGTCGCGGCGGGCTTCGCGGCTGCCGCTCCTGCTGCAGCAACCGGTCTTGCAGCAGCTGCTCCTGCAGCTGCTGCCCACATCGCACCCATCAGTCCCATCAGCCCTCGCTCTTGAGCTTGGCCAGACGCAGCCAGGTGTCGACCACGGTGTCGGGATTCAACGACACCGATTCGATTCCTTCCTGCATCAGCCACTCGGCCAGTTCCGGGTGGTCGGACGGCCCCTGGCCGCAGATCCCCACGTATTTGCCCTTGGCGCGCGCCGACTTGATCGCCATCGACAGCAGCTTCTTGACCGCCGGGTTCCGCTCATCGAACAGGTGCGCCACGATCGAAGAATCGCGGTCCAGGCCCAGGGTGAGCTGGGTCAGGTCGTTGGAGCCGATCGAGAAGCCGTCGAAGATCTCCAGGAACTCGTCGGCCAGCAGCGCATTGGACGGCAGCTCGCACATCATGATGATCTTCAAACCGTTCTCGCCTTGCTTGAGCCCGTTCTGCTCCAGCACTTCGATCACCTTGCGGCCTTCTTCCAGCGTACGCACGAACGGGATCATCACCCAGAGGTTGTCCAGGCCCATCTCGTTGCGCACCTTCAACACCGCCTTGCACTCCAGCGCGAAGGCCTTGGTGAAGGACGGGTCGACGTAGCGGCTGGCGCCGCGGAAGCCGATCATCGGGTTCTCTTCATGCGGCTCGTAACGCGAACCGCCGATCAGGTTGGCGTACTCGTTGGACTTGAAGTCCGACAAACGCACGATCACGGTATTCGGCGCGACCGATGCGGTCAGCGTAGCGATGCCTTCGGCCAGGCGGTTGACATAGAAGCTGACCGGATCGCCATAGCCGGCGATCTTGGCGTCGATCTTCTTGCGGACATCGGCATCCTGCTTGTCGTATTCCAGCAGAGCGTTGGGATGCACGCCGATGTGCGAGGCGATGATCATTTCCAGGCGCGCCAGGCCGATGCCGGCATTGGGCAGCTGGCCGAAGTCGAACGCGCGTTCCGGGTTGGCGACGTTCATCATGATCTTCAGCGGGGCAGGCGGCATGTTGCCCAGATCGGTCGTGGTGCGCTCGAACGCCAGCTTGCCTTCGTAGATAAAGCCGGTGTCGCCCTCGGCGCAGCTGACGGTAACTTCCTGGCCGTCCTTGATCACGGCGGTGGCATTGCCCGATCCGACCACGGCCGGCACGCCGAGCTCACGCGCGATGATCGCTGCATGGCAGGTACGGCCGCCGCGGTTGGTGACGATGGCCGAGGCGCGCTTCATCACCGGCTCCCAATCGGGATCGGTCATGTCGGCGATCAACACATCGCCAGCCTGGACACGATTCATGTCGTCCAACGAACGCACCACGCGTGCCACGCCGCTACCGATCTTGGCACCGACCGCGCGGCCTTCGGCCAGGATCTTGGCGTCCTTGGCTTCCAGCGCAAAACGTTCGATCTGGGTCGCATGGCTGCGCGACTTCACCGTCTCCGGACGCGCCTGCACAATGAACAACTTGCCGCTGACGCCATCCTTGGCCCACTCGATATCCATCGGGCGGCCGTAATGCGTTTCGATCACCAACGCCTGCTTGGACAGCTCATGCACGTCTTCGTCGCTGATCGAGAAGGTGTTGCGCAGTTCCACCGGGGTGTCTTCGGTGCGCACACGCTCGCCGGGCACGTCCGAATAGACCATGCGGATGGCCTTGCTGCCGAGCGAGCGGCGCAGGATTGCCGGCTTGCCCGCGGTCAGCGTGGGTTTGTAGACGTAGAACTCGTCCGGGTTGACCGCGCCCTGCACGACCATTTCGCCCAGACCGAAGCTGGAGGTGACGAACACCACGTCGCGGAAACCGGATTCGGTGTCAAGCGTAAACAAGACGCCTGCCGCACCTACCCCCGAGCGCACCATCAACTGCACGCCGGCCGACAGGAACACGTCTTCATGCTTGAAGCCGTGGTGCACGCGATAGGCGATCGCACGATCGTTGTAGAGGCTGGCGAACACTTCCTTGACCTTGTGCACCACATCGTCGGCGCCGGTCACATTGAGGAAGGTCTCCTGCTGGCCTGCGAACGAGGCGTCCGGCAGGTCTTCGGCGGTTGCCGAGGAGCGCACGGCCACGGCAACGTCACCGCCGCCGTTCTCGGCGCACAACTGGGCGTAGGCGGTGCGGATGTCGCGGTCCAGTTCCGGCTGCAGCGGGGCATCGATCACCCAGCCGCGGATTTCCTTGCCGGCCAGCGTGAGTGCATTGACGTCCTCGACATCCAGCGTCGCCAGCTTGTCGAAGATGCGCTTGGACAGATCGTTGTGTGCGATGAAGTCCTTGAAAGCTTCCGCGGTCGTCGCATATCCACCGGGAACCGAGACGCCCAACCCAGCCAGGTTGCCGATCATCTCGCCAAGTGAGGAATTTTTACCGCCTACGCGGGCCAGGTCGGCCAGGCGTAGCTCATGCAACCACAGGATATTCTCGTTCAAGCGCGATGCTCCGTAAGGCCATCGCCCGAGCGGGCTGAATGGCCGCGACCGTAGGAAGAAGCCGCTATGATGCAGTGCACAGCGGAGCCTGCACAAGCATGAATCCGTAAGTTTTGGACACCAGTTCAAAGAGGTGGTCTTGATGTCAACAATTCGGCCGGTGTTTTACGTCTCCGATGGAACCGGTATCACCGCTGAAACGATTGGGCATAGCCTGCTCACGCAGTTCAGCGGTTTCAACTTCGTCACCGACCGCATGTCGTTCATCGATGATGCAGATAAAGCGCGCGACGCCGCCATGCGTGTGCGCGCCGCAGGCGAGCGGTACCAGGTGCGGCCGGTCGTGGTCAATTCGTGCGTCGATCCACAATTGAGCATGATCCTGGCCGAAAGTGGCGCGCTGATGCTGGATGTGTTCGCGCCCTTCATCGAGCCGCTGGAGCGCGAGCTCAATGCGCCACGCCATTCGCGTGTGGGCCGCGCGCACGGCATGGTCGACTTCGAAACCTATCACCGCCGCATCAACGCGATGAACTTCGCGCTCAGTCACGACGATGGCATTGCGCTCAATTACGACGAGGCCGATGTGATCCTGGTGGCAGTGTCGCGCGCGGGCAAGACACCCACCTGCATCTATCTGGCCTTGCATTACGGCATCCGCGCCGCCAACTATCCGCTGACCGACGAAGATCTGGAAAACGAGCAGTTGCCGCCGCGGTTGCGTAACTACCGCAGCAAGTTGTTCGGTTTGACCATTGACCCTGAGCGGTTGCAGCAAATTCGTCAGGAGCGGCGCGCCAATTCGCGCTACAGCGCGGCAGAGACCTGCCGGCGCGAAGTCGCGATCGCCGAGCGCATGTTCCAGATGGAGCGCATTCCCTCGCTCAGCACCACCAATACCTCGATCGAAGAAATCTCCAGCAAGGTGTTGTCCACCCTGGGCCTGCAACGCGAGATGTTTTGATCGGAGATCAGGCGTGGTCGCCGGCCCGCCGGTCTTGCGAGCGTGCGCATCGGACGGAGAGCGAACGGTGCGGTTGCGGCGGTGGCTGTGGGAGCAAAGCGGGCGGGGCAGTGCTCCGCCAAGGTAGGCCTGCCGTTGGGCCCTCGTCAATGCTGCCCGTGCGGCGGCGCAGCGTGTAGGATCGGTCCATGGCGCAAGCACTGAGCAAACTCGAACGCATTCCCAAACTGAGCCGCTTCGGCTGGCTGATGGGCTTGTATGCAGAAAACTTCCAACATCTGACCCGGTTGTTCGCCCCGGCCGATCTTGCGCCGGGCTCGTACGTGTCCTCGATCGGCGATGGCCTGAACCTGCGGCTGGACGTGATCGAATGCCACCGCTACACGGTGGAGCTGCGCCTGACCTACGACCTGTGCGACCCGGTTACCGGCGAGCCGGACCCATCGGCGTATGTGCGACTGTACCGCGATGCGCGCCAGGCCGAGACCACGCATTGCTATGTCGGTCGGCGCTGGCAGGACGTGATGGGCATGTTCCCGCCGCCGGCCGAGCTGATCAGCCACCGCATGCGCATGAATACGTTCCTGGGCAAGTGGCTGGAGTACCTGGCCGAACGCGGCCATGGCGTTGCGACCCTCCGCCTGGATACCGATCACGTGGCACCGCCGCGCCCGAATCCGCAGGCTGCCGTCGGCTGAGCCGGCGTTACCGCCGCGTGCGGCGTGCCGCTTCGGTCATACTGATGCGCTTCGTGTCAGATCGCATGCCATGCCCTATACCCCGATTGTCGCCACGCTCGGCTACCTGTTGTCGCCGGACGGCACCCAGGTGCTGATGATCCATCGCAATGCCCGTCCCGGCGACCAGCATCTGGGCAAATACAACGGCCTGGGCGGCAAGATGGAGCCGGACGAAGACGTGCTGGCCTGCATGCGCCGCGAGATACGCGAGGAAGCCGGCGTCGACTGCGGGCAGATGCAGCTGCGCGGCACCATCAGCTGGCCCGGCTTCGGCAAGCAGGGCGAAGATTGGCTGGGCTTCGTGTTCCTGATCCACAGCTTCGACGGCACGCCCCACACCTCCAATCCGGAGGGGACGCTGGAGTGGATCGCGATCGAGCGGATGGACCAGGTGCCAATGTGGGAAGGCGACCGCCATTTCCTGCCGCTGGTGTTCGATGGCGACCCGCGCCCGTTCCACGGCGTCATGCCGTATCGCGACGGGCGCATGCAGTCGTGGACGTATTCGCGGATCTGATCGCTGCGCGTGCACAACGCGATGGGGACGTGACGCCGACACCGTTCCGGCAGCTGCCCAACCGAGCCCGACTGTTGTAGGGCGATGTCCTCGACGTGCGACGGGGCAGCGGAGCAGCGCTTCCCATCCGATCGGCGAGCCGTGCCGGCTCGCAGCGCAGCACCAATTCCAGCCAGGCTCAACCGTCCGGAGTTGAACATCGAACGTTGGAGAGCCTTTCGGCTCTCTAAGGAACGGCAGGCCTCACCCAGTTCTCCACACCCCCTGTGGATGGACGCTGCGCAAGTCTGTGGACAAGTGCGCGCACCCCTTGCGCCATCTGGCATGCGCGAGGGCTGGTCAAAATTTCGCCAGCGTGATCATTGGGCCGTCCATCCGCCGTCGATGGCGATGGCTTGCCCAGTGATGTTGCGCGCGGCATGCGACATCAGAAACGCCACCGTGCCGGCCAGCTCGTCGTACTCGATGAAGGCGCGCTTGGGCATCGGCTTGAGCATCACATCGCGCACCACCGCGTCCTCGGCGATGCCGCGGGTGCGCGCCTGATCGGCAATCTGCCGCTCCACCAGCGGTGTGCGCACATAGCTGGGGCAGAGCGTGTTGACGGTGATGTCGCAATCGGCGGTTTCCAGCGCGATGACCTTGGCCAGGCCGACCAGGCCATGCTTGGCGGCGACATACGCACTTTTGTATGGGCTGGCCACCAGCGAGTGGATGCTGCCGATATTGAGGATGCGGCCATAGCCGGCTGCACGCATGCCGGGCAGCACGGCGCGACTGAGGCGTGCGGCGCCGGTGAGCATGACATCCACCAGCAGCGCCCACTGCTGCATCGGGAACTCCTCCAGTGTGGCCACATGCTGCAGGCCGGCATTGTTCACCAGTACCTGCGGGGCGCGTGATGCGTTGGCCAGTGCCTGCGCAATGCTGTCTGCATCGGTCACGTCCAACGCCAGCGCCTCGGCTGAGGCGCCTGCCTGGCGCAACGCCTCGGCCGTGCGCTCGGCGTCCGCCAGCTGCACATCGCTGACGAGCAGATGATGGCCATCGGCCGCCAGTTGGCTGGCGATACCGGCGCCAATGCCGCTGCCCGCGCCGGTAATCAGGATGCTGCGCATCGGATGTCCTCGTGAAGTGGTGCGCGGCCGGGAGCGGTCACGCGGATCGCCAGCCTAGCCGAGTGCAGCGAAACGGTCGCCTGCATGGCGCGCGCGCGTTACCCTTTGTGCATTGCTCACCTCAGGCTCCGCATGAAACGCCATTTTTCGATGCTGCGCGATTTCCAACTCGCGGACTGGTTCACGCTTGCCAACGCGTTCTGCGGCACCGGCGCGGTGTTTGCGGCCATGCGGTTCCTGCAAGAGGGGCATCGCGGCGATCTGCTGCTTGGCATGGCCTTGATCCCGCTGGCGTTCGTGTTCGATGCGCTGGACGGGCACGTGGCGCGCTGGCGCAAGGCGTCTTCCACACTGGGCCGCGAACTGGATTCGCTGGCAGACGTGATCTCCTTCGGCGTGGCGCCGGCGGCGCTGGGCTACGCCTGCGGCATGCGCGGCGGTTGGGACTGGCTGGTGCTGAGCTACTTCGTCTGCTGCGGGGTCAGCCGGCTGGCGCGCTACAACGTCACCGCCGAAGAGATCGCTGGCGAGGCCGACAAGGTGCCGTATTTCGAAGGAACGCCCATTCCGACCAGCCTGGTATTGGTGATCCTGCTCGCCGTTGCCGCCAGCAGCGGGCATATCGGCGACACCTTGTGGTGGGGGCAATGGCAACTGGGGCCGTGGCAGTTCCATCCGCTGGTGCTGCTGTTTGCGGTGTCCGGCTCGCTGATGATCAGCAAGACGCTGCGTATCCCCAAGCCCTGAGCGGCACACCGCCACGCACGCGGTAGGATGGCTGGGTAAAGGTCACTGGACGGGATGATGGCAAGCAGCGGTTCGGACAAAGGCAACTTCGACGACAAGGCGCGCCAGTATTGGGCTGCCTGGGGAGATGCCATGCGCCACGGCCAGGCCGGCGCCGCCGCGCAACAACCACCGCCCGCGTCCGGTAGCGATGCTCCGCAGGATTGGCGCAAGGCCGTGGATTGGTGGTCGCAGTTGCTGCCCACCCAGGCCGCCCCGCAGGCGCAGGAGGCCATCGACCGCTTTCGCACCCAGGCCGGCGACTGGTTCGGGACCATGCAGCAGGTGGCCGCGCAGTTTGCCGGGCGCGACACCTCGGCCAATGAAGTGGCCGAGGCCTGGCGCCAGGCCGTACAAGGGCAGGGCGAACAGCTGATGCAGTGGACCTTGGGTTCGCTGCGCGGCGGCAGCCCGGGCGGGTTCGACCCGTGGCTGCAGGACGCGGCGCAGGCGCTGCAGAAGTGGCGCGAGGAAAATGCGCCCTGGCTGGACATGCCGGCGTTCGGATTGAACCGCAATCACCAGTCGCGCCTGCAGAAACTGGCACGCGCACAGCAGGAGTTCCAGGCCCAGTCGGAGGCCTATGGCGAGCAACTCAAGGCGGCGATCGAGCAGGCGTTCGCGCGCTTCGCGTCCAAGCTGAGCGAGCACGAGAGCAGCGGTAGCCAGCTGACCAGCGCCCGCGCCCTGTTCGATTTGTGGATCGAGGCGGCCGAAGAGTCCTATGCCGATGTCGCCTTGTCGGAGCAGTTCCGCAAGGTGTACGGCGGTTTTGCCAATGCGCACATGCGTCTGCGCGCTGCGCTGCAGGAAGAGGTCGAGCAACTCAGCGAACGCTTCGGCATGCCCACACGTTCGGAGATGGACGCCGCGCATCGGCGCATTGCCGAACTGGAACGCCTGGTCAGGCGGATGCTGCGTAACGCAGCTTCACCGGCAAGCAAGCCCGCTGCGGCGCCGCAGCCTGAAACGGTGACATCGGCGGCGGGCAAGCGCGCGTCGTCCGCCAGCGCCAGTGCGGCGGCAGCGCGGCCGGCGGAGGCAGCACGGGCAGTCAAGCCGGGTGCATCCAAGAAGGCGTCCGTCGAGAGGACCGCGACGAAAAAGGCGGCTCCGAAACAGGCGCCAGCGGTCTCCAAGTCGACGAAAACGACCTCGGTCAAGAAGCGCGGTGGGGCGAAATCCCCGCCCAAGCCTGCGGACCGTAAACCCGCTGCAGGTAAAAAACGTGGAGCGCAGGCATGAAAGGTCCGTTGGGATTCAGTGCCGAAGACCTGATGCAGGAAACCTTGTCGATGCAACGCAAGTTGCGCGAAGGGCTCAAGTTGCTGCCGGGCGTGGACGATGTGGATTATGGCGTCACCGAGCGCGAAGAAATCTGGCGCGATGGCAAGGTGGTGCTATACCGCTTCATCGGCGAGCAGGCACCGGTGGCAAAGACACCGCTGCTGATTGTCTATGCATTGGTCAATCGCCCCTACATGGTCGATCTGCAGGCGGATCGCTCGCTGGTGAAGGGGCTATTGAGTCACGGCCAGGATGTCTACGTGCTGGATTGGGGCTACCCGGACCGCTCCGAGCGCTACCTCACGCTGGAAGATTATCTGCTGCGCTATATCGATGGCGCGGTGGATCACCTGCGCGCGCAATCCGGGCTGGAGGCGGTCGATGTGCTCGGCATCTGTCAGGGCGGCACGTTTTCGTTGTGCTACGCCGCGCTGCAACGCGACAAGGTGCGCAACCTGATCACCATGGTGACACCGGTGGATTTCCATACTCCCGACAACATGCTGTCCAACTGGGCGCGCATGGTCGATGTGGATCTGTTCGTGGACACGATGGGCAACGTGCCGGCGGACCTGATGAACGCCAGTTACCTGATGCTCAAGCCGTTCCGGCTGAATCTGCAGAAGTACGTGGGCCTGCTCGACATCCTCGACGACAAGCAGGCGCTGGAGGATTTCCTGCGCATGGAAAAGTGGATCTTCGATTCGCCCGACCTGGCCGGTGAGGCCTTCCGCGAATTCGTCACGTTGTTCTATCAGCGCAACGGGTTGGTCACCGGGCAGGTGAGCATCGGGGGACAGGCAGTCGATCTGCAGGCGCTCGACATGCCGGTGCTGAATATCTACGCCGAACACGACCACTTGGTGCCGCCGGATGCCTCACGGGCGCTAGGAGGGCTGGTCGGCAGCGACGACTACAGCGAATTGAGCTTCCGTGGCGGGCACATCGGAATCTACGTCTCCGGGCGTGCGCAGCGCGAGGTGCCGGTGGCAATCCATCGCTGGTTGCAGGAACGCGGCGGCAATGCCTGAGATGGCTGCCTGCACGCCGCGCAGGTGATGCTGCGCCAAGCAGGCCGGGCGGCCATCACGATCTGCAGCGGCCGCGTTTTCTAGACTGTTGGCTACGTCTTGCAGGAGTCCTGCCATGTCTACCACCACGTTGTCCCGCTCCCTCAACGACCGCATGATCGCCGGTGTCGTTGGCGGCATTGCGCGTCGTTTTGGCTGGAGCTCGACGCTGCTGCGTGTGTTTTTCGTCATCGTGTCGATTGCCTCGGCCGCGTTTCCCGGCATCCTGGTGTATCTGATTCTGTGGCTGCTGATCCCCAACCAGGCCGATTGAAGCCGGTAATGCGCGGCCTGCCTGCATTGCAGGTGCTGGGCGCGTTGTGGACGCTGCCCAATACCTTGATCGGGCTCGCGATCGGCGCGGCCGGCTGGTGTTTCGGTGCGCGTCCCGTCTGGTCGCCGCGGGAACATGCCGTGGTCTTCCACGCCTGGCCGTGGGGTCCGGGGGGCGCAATGACGTTGGGCAACGTGATCTTGCTGAAAGGTGCATCGCTGGACCTGCAGTGCAGCACCTACGCGCACGCCGCAGGCCGTTGCCAGCATCCGCCGGTGCGCCTGGGCGACCACGAGCGCGCGCATGTCTATCAGTACATGCTGCTTGGGCCGCTGTTCCTGCCCATGTATGTTCTGTGCGGCGGCATCCACGTGCGCAATCCGCTGGAGCGGGCTGCCGATACCTATGCGATGCACGGCCACGGTTGGTGGCCGTGGGGGATTCAACCCAGGCGCGCGAAGCCGAACAATTCGGACAGCGGGTGAGGCGTGCCCTCTAGTTGTGCACGCAACAAGCCTGCGCCAATGGCGCTATAGGTAATGCCGTTGCCGCCATAGGCCATCGCGAACGATACACGTGGCCCCAGTTCGGCATGCGGCCCGAAGAACGGCAATCCATCGGCAGTTTCTGCGAAGGTGCCAGCCCATGCGAACGCCGGGCGCAGGCGCATATCGGGCATGGTCTTGCCAATTTTCTTCAGCAACGTCCTGAGCTTGCCCTGCACGCGTGCGTCGCGGCGAGGGGGAATGTCGATGTTGTCGTCTTCGCCACCCGCGACCACGCGCCCGTCTGGTGTCCTGCGCAGGTACAGATACGGGCGCGCGGTCTCCCACATCATGGTGTGCTTAAGCGCGCCCATTTCGCTGTCGTGCAGGGTGTCGGTCACGAAGGCGTAGCTGCTGCGATTGCGCGCCACCGGCTGCGAGAGCCAGCGCTGGTTGCCATAGCCGGCTGCCAGGATCACGTGACGGGCGCGCACGCTCACACCGTCTTCGGTGCGCAGGTCGACATGTGCGTCGTGCGGATCGATCGAGGCAATGGCGGTGCGGTCATAGATGCGTGCGCCGTATTGCTCGCACTCGGAAAACAGGCGGTAGCACAGGCGGTACGGGTCTACGCTGGCGGCCAGGCGGCTCAGAATCGCGCCATCCGAATGCACGCCGTAGTTGTGCCAGAGCGGCTCGCGTTCGATCCACTCCACCGGCAGTCTCTGCGCCTGGCGGGTCTCCAGCTCGCTGCGCAGGTCTTTGATATCGCGCGAGCGGCTGGCGTAGTACAGGCTGTCCTGGCGCGTGAAGTCGGTGCCGCCGAAGGTATTGCACAGGCCCTGCAGGTCGAGGATGGCTTGCGCGCACGCCCCATAGGCCAGTGCCGCTGCCTGCATGCCGTGCTGTCTGGCCAGTTCGATCATCGGTGTATCGATTTCGTACTGGAGCAATGCGGTGCTGGCCGAGGTGCTGCCCCAGCCGATGTCGCGCTGTTCGACTACCGCGACTTCGTGCCCATGGCGCACCAATTCGTGGGCAATCAGCGCGGCGGTCACCCCACCACCGACGATGGCCACTTCGCAGACGGTGTCTTGCTCCAGGCGCGGGTACGCGCGCATCAACCCGTTGCGGATCGACCAGAACGGGTAGCCACTTTTGAGGTCCATGCGGTGTCGAGCAGCGAGCGGATGGACGGCGATTGACCGCCAAGCGGGGTGAAGCGGCCGTGAGGCGAGCCCGGCCTTGCCGCCGTCACCAAACGGCAAACAGCCAGCGTTAACGTGCGTGGAAAGCTCCTCACGGCGTGCTGGTTATCCTGCCGCCACAACGCAGCAACAGCAGCAGAAGAGGGTGTGGGTATGTCGATTGTCCTGTACGTCGGTGGCAGCAAAGATGGCGACAAGGGCGTGGTGCCTTACGGTTTCAGCAAGTCGCGTGCGATGACCGATGCTGGCCCTGAGGTGTATGTCGAACGCATGGTGCCGCTGAAGGATGTCGGCAAGATCCGCGTGATGGCGCTGGAGTCGCTGCACGAAAGCATTCTGGTCGAACGTGCCGCCACCCATTACGCTCGTCAGGTCAGCTGAGCGCGGCAGCATAGGTTTACGGCGGCGTTGTCAACGGGTTTCCGTGGCGGGCCGGCACTGCGAAAATGCGTTTTTCAGTGAAGCGGGTCACCCCGCGCCGTCATGCACGATAGCCAGCTCGCCCAGCAGATTGCTCGCACCATCGCCGATGAGATCGGTGCCCAGCCCGCCCAGGCGCACGCCGCCATCGCCTTGCTCGACGAAGGCGCCAGCGTCCCCTTCATCGCCCGCTACCGCAAGGAAGTCACCGGCGGGCTGGACGACACTCAGCTGCGCAACCTGGAAACGCGCCTGACCTATCTGCGCGAGCTGGAAGAGCGCCGCGCGGCGATCCTGTCCAGCATCGGCGAGCAGGGCAAGCTCAGCGACGAATTGCGCAACGAGATCTTGGCAGCCGACACCAAGTCGCGGCTGGAAGACCTGTACCTGCCCTACAAGCCCAAGCGCCGCACCCGCGCGCAGATCGCGCGCGAAGCCGGGCTGGAGCCACTGGCCGATGGCCTGTTGGCGGACCCGACGCAATCCCCGGACGTGGCCGCGGCAGCCTTCGTCGATGCCGAGAAAGGCGTTGCCGACAGCAAGGCGGCGCTGGAAGGCGCGCGCGCCATCCTGATGGAGCGCTGGGGTGAAGATGCGGCGCTGGTCGGTGAGCTGCGCAGTTGGCTGAGCGACAATGGCGTGATCCGCGCACGGGTCGCCGAGGGCAAGGAAGAGGCCGGTGCCAAGTACCGCGACTACTTCGATCACGCCGAAACATTGGCGAAGATTCCTTCGCACCGCTTGCTGGCGCTGTTTCGCGCACGCCGCGAAGAAATCCTGTATCTGGATCTGGATCCGGGCAGCGATGCCGAGGCTGGCCACCAGTACGCCGAAGGCCGTGTGGCGCGCAATGCCGGTATCTCCAACGAAGGCCGTCCAGCCGATCGCTGGTTGCTGGACGCGTGCCGGCTGACCTGGCGCGCCAAGTTGCATATGCACTTGCTGTTGGACCTGTTCAACCAGGCGCGCGAAAAGGCCGAGGCCGAAGCGATCGCGGTATTCGGCGACAACCTCAAGGACCTGATGCTGGCAGCGCCGGCCGGTCCGCGGGTGGTGCTTGGGCTGGATCCGGGCATCCGTACCGGTTGCAAGATCGCCGTGGTCGATGCCACCGGCAAGCTGGTGGCCACCGAAACGATTTATCCGCACGAACCCAAGCGGCAGTGGGATCAGTCGCTGCAGACCATCAAAAAGTTGTGCATGCAGCACAACGTGGAGCTGATCGCGATCGGCAACGGCACCGCCAGCCGCGAGACCGACAAGCTGGCCGGTGAGGCGATTGCGCTGTGCGGCGCTGCCAAGGTACAGAAGGTGGTGGTGAGCGAGGCGGGCGCATCGGTGTATTCGGCCTCGGAGTTCGCGGCCAAAGAATTCCCGAATCTGGATGTGTCGCTGCGTGGCGCCGTGTCGATCGCGCGCCGTCTGCAGGATCCATTGGCCGAACTGGTGAAGATCGAGCCCAAGGCGATCGGCGTGGGCCAGTACCAGCACGATGTGGATCAATACCGTCTGGCCAAGGCATTGGAAGCGCGGGTGGAAGACTGCGTCAACGCGGTCGGTGTCTACGTCAATACGGCCTCGGCGGCGTTGTTGTCGCGCGTGTCCGGGCTGTCAGGCACGGTGGCGGAAAATATCGTGCGTCACCGCGACGACAATGGCCCGTTCAAGCGACGCAAGGACCTGCTCAAGGTGCCGCGGCTGGGCGAGAAGACCTTCGAGCAATGCGCCGGTTTCCTGCGCATTGCCGATGGCGAGGAGCCGTTGGATGTGTCGGCGGTGCATCCGGAAGCGTATCCGGTGGTGGAACGCATCGTGAGCAGCACCGGCAAGCCGATCAAGGCATTGCTGGGCGACGGCAGTTTTCTGCGTGGCCTGAAGCCGGAGATGTTCACCGACGACCAATTCGGTGTGCCGACCGTGCGCGACATCCTGAAAGAGCTGGAAAAACCCGGCCGCGATCCGCGCCCGGAGTTCAAGGCAGCGCAGTTCGCCGAAGGCATCGAGGACATCAAGCACCTCAAGCCGGGCATGGTGCTCGAAGGTGTGGTCAGCAATGTGGCCGCGTTCGGTGCGTTCGTCGATATCGGCGTGCATCAGGATGGATTGGTGCACATCTCGGCCTTGTCGGAGACCTTCGTCAAGGATCCGCGCGATGTGGTCAAGGCCGGCGACATAGTCAAGGTCAAGGTGCTGGAGGTGGATGTGGCGCGCAAGCGCATCGCGCTGACCTGTCGTCTGTCCGACACGCCGCCAGCGGCAGATGGCGCAGCGCAGCCGCGCGAAGCCCGTGGCAGCGGCGGTCCGGGGCAGGGCAGGCGCGACGGTGGTGGACGCGGTCAGGCGCAGGCCAATAGCAAACCGCGGATCACCGCGCCGCCGGCGGACAATGCGCTGGCAGCGGCGTTTGCGCGTGCCAAGCGTAGCTAGGTCGCGTTTTTGATCTGTCGGTTGATCGGCGTGGTTGGGTGGCGTGGCGCGGATCTATTGTGGCGATGGATGGTCTGCGGTTTGGCTTATAAGTAAAAGCCTTCGGTGCAGGCAAGCATCCTCAGTGTGCCGATCGGTGACGAAGTCATCGACCGAGCACGCTCCACTGCTACTCCACTTCTATTCCACTGCAGCCCGCACCGCGCGCGTGGGCAAGATCAAGCGTTCGATCAGGTCGACCAGGCCGGGTGGTTCCACCGGCTTGCCCATGTGCGCATCGAAGCCGGCTACTACCGCGCGGTCGCGGTCTTCTTCGCGGACATAGGCGGTAAGGGCGACGGCCGGAATATGCCGCGGCAGATCGGCGCGGCCCGAGCGCACGGTGCGGATCAAGTCGTAGCCATCGCGCAAGGGCATCGCGATATCGCTGACCAATACATCGAAGTGCGCGTTCGCCAAGCAGTGCTCGGCCGCGTCCACCGACCCGGCAGCCTGCACCTGCGCCCCGGCCAGCATCAGGAACTGCATCACCGCTTCGCGCGAATCCTGATCGTCGTCGACCAGCAGGACGCGCACGCCAGCCAGGCGGTCGCGGCACTCGTCCGGCAGCGCGCCCGCGTGGGTGGTGTCTGCCGAGGCAGGCCGCAGATCGCTGACCCCGTGCTGGAACGGCAACACGATGGTAAATAGCGCGCCCTGGCCTTCGCCCGCGCTGGAGGCGCCCAGACTGCCGCCATGCAGGTCCACCAACTGACGCGAGATCGACAGGCCCAACCCCAGGCCGCCCACGCGCCGTGTAGTGCCTGCATCGGCCTGACGAAAACGGTCGAACACATGCGGCAGGAAATCCGCCGCAATGCCGATCCCGGTGTCCTGTACGCACAGGCGCAGCCGCTCGTCTTCGACATCCATCGCCACTCGCACCGTACCGCCGGCAGGGGTGAACTTGAGCGCATTGCTGAGCAGGTTGGTCAGCACCTGCTGCAGCCGCCCGGCATCGCCGAAGAACCACAGCTCGCCATCGCAAGGCGCATCCAGCTCCAGTGCGATCTTGCGCGCCAACGCGGTCGGCTGCATGAGTTCCAGCACGCTGCGCACCAACCCGGCGATATCGAAATGCTCGGCCTGCAGGCGGATCTTGCCGGACAGGATCGCGCTCATATCCAGCAGGTCGTCGATGATCTGCGTCTGCGCGCGCGCACTGCGTTCGATGATCACCAGGCCCCGGCCCATATTGGCCGGATCGGCGATGTCCGATTGCATCAACCGCGACCAACCCAGGATCGCGTTGAGGGGTGTGCGCAACTCATGGCTGAGCGTGGCCAGGAATTCGTCCTTGACCCGGTTGGCATGCTCGGCCTGCGCGCGCGCGGCGGTTTCCGCCTGCAACGACAGCTTGAGCTTGGCATCCACCCGGGTGCGTTCGATCACGATGCCGGCCAGGTGCGAGGCCGAGCGCGCCATCGCCTGCTCGCGCAAGGACGGTAGGTGAGGGCGGTCGTAATAGATATTGAGCGTGCCCAATACCTGCCCGTTGCTGGCCAGGATCGGGGTAACGCAACACGCGGCGATGCCCATCGTTGCCGAGATCGCATGGTGGCTGCTGAAGCTTGCATCGGCCTGGAGATCGCTGCAGATCACCTGACGACCCAGGTGCGCCGACAGGGCGCACGGCGGACCATCCGGCCCGATCGGCGATGGCTCGAAGTGCCCGCGGTACTCGATCGGAAAATGCGGTGCCGAGCCGAAACTCAAGGTGTGGCGGACCTCATCGCGCACCATCACCGAGCAGTACAACGGGATTTCACCGCGTGCCTCCACACTCAATGCGATCGCATCCAGCACCACCGGCAATGGTGCGCCGGTGGTGATCAAACTCAGGATCGCGCGGTCCGAAGCGGTGGCATCTTCGATGTGCTTGCGTTCGGAGATGTCGGTGAGCGAGCCGATGTGCCCAAGAAACCGTCCGTCGCTGGCGAAGTGCGGGGATGCGGTGTCGATGCACCAGCGGTATTGCCCGTCGTGGCGGCGCACGCGGTATTCGGCGAGGAATTCGCCGCGTTGCTCGAGTGCCTGTTCAAAGGCATGCCGCACGCGTGCTGCATCGTCCGGATGCATCACATCCCACCAGCCCTGATCCAGTGCCTGGTCTTCCCCCTGTCCGGTGAAGTTGTACCAGCGCGGATTCCAGTACACGCAATCGCCTTGCGCGTCGGCCATCCAGATCATCGCTGGCACCGTCTCGCAGAGCGCACGGAAGCGCACTTCGCTTTCGCGCAATTGCTGCTCGAATGCGCGCCGGTCATGAATGTCGGTGTAGGTACCGATCCACTCGCTGATGCTGCCATCGTCGCCGCGCACCGGGAGCGCGCGCACCAGGTGCCAGCGCGATTGCCCGTCGTGACGCAGCAGTTCGCACTCCACCTCGAGAGCGCGCTGGCCTTTCAATGCCAGGCTCCACGCCTGCTCGGACAGGCGCAGACCATCGGCGGTGTGCGCGCGGTGCCAGGCGGCATCTTCGTTGCTGGAAGGATCCAGGCCGGTGTACTCGTACCAGCGCTGGTTGAAGTAGTGCGGTCGTCCGTCCGGATCGGCAATGAAGATGATCTGCGGCAGCGTATCGGCGAGGCGGCGCAGGCGCGCTTCGTTGGCCGCGAGTTGCTGCTGCGCCTTGGCCCGTTGCATCGATTCCCAGCAGCGTGCCACGACCAATCGCACCAGTTCGATCTCCGCCGACAGCCAGCGCCGCGGTGCGCGCTGATGGACGCCGATCGCGGCCACCAATCGGTCGTGCTTGTGCAGCGGAATGGCCAGCGAGGCGCGCAAGCCGGAGCGGCGGTACTGCTCGGCCACATAGTCCGGCGCACCCGGCGCCATCGCATCGGTCGTGAACCAGGGGCGGTTCGCCAGCAGCGCATCGCGCAGGCCCTGTGCGGCCTCCAGTGGGAAGTCGCCTTGCAGGCTCGGCATGTCCTGCACATGGTCGCTGATGACATGCATGGTGCTGCCATCGGCAGCGACCAGACCGAATGCGCAACGGTTCGCCTGCAGATGCTCGCCAAGCAGGCGCACGCTGGTGTCGATGATCTGCCGCGGATCGGACACGTGCTGCAGTGCGTCTTCCAGCATCAATAGAAAACTGTCGCGACTATCGCTGCGACGTTGTTCGCTGACGTCAGCGGTCGAATCCGCAACGCCGATGTAGAGCGCGCCTACCTGCTCGCCCGTTTGCAGCACTGGGCTGCATGACCAGCGCTCCAGCTCCAGGGCCATTGCCGCGGCTGGTTCGTCATCGCCATCGCGATTGGATGCATATGTCAGCGCCGCACGCGGCTGCCCGAATGCCGCCGGGTGGTGCGGTCCCAGTCGTGCAATGCAGGCATCGTTGTAGATACAGCGCTCGTCGCGGCCCCATACGAGCAGCATCGGAACTTGCGCATGCAGGCAGATCGAGAGTGCTGTGCGCAGCGCGGGGCTGTCGCCCAACAGCGCGTCCGCAGCGTGCACGGAAGCGGCCAGTAATGCTGCAGTTTCGCTCGTCTCCGGCAGCAAGCCGGCTAACGGCGACACGGCGATATCCATCCAGCGACCCGCCCGTCATTCTTCGATGGCAAATTCTAGTAGCAACCGGCCTGCACCGGCAGCGCCGCGGAACCGGCGATTCAGCTAATCGCTGCCGGCACATGGCAACACAATGCGTCTGTGGCAGAAGGATAAGGTGTTAGAGAGAGGGCAGGCGTGCCGCACCTGGCAGTGGCACCGGCAGGGCGCCCGGTCCTGCTGCTCAGCCCTCAGCGCCGCGCAACTCGCGCGCTTTGGACAATGCACCGATCAGTTCTTCGGACAGATAGGGCTTGATCAGGATGACACCACGTTCGAATCCACTCGGGATGCTGCCGATGGCCACGCCGGTTGCCAGCACGAACGGGATACCGCGCTCCGACAACAGGCGTGCGACCGGTTCGCTGGTTTCGCCGTTACCCAGGCGATAGTCCAGCACTGCGATATCCGGTGGCTCGGCGCTGATCAGCTGCAGGGCATCGCGCACTTCGCCGACCGGGCCGATGACGACGGCACCCGCCTGAACAAGCTGCAGGTCGAGCAGCATGGCATTCATGTCATCGTTTTCGACCACGAGTACCCGAACTCCACGCAACACCGACATTGCTTACTCCTTTACTGAGTCGGCCAGTATATCGGGACTGCCTGGACACAGCGCTGCAGACCCCGCTTGCACCTGAATTCGTCAGGCGCAAACTGACACTGTTCGTTTCAACAACAAGTCGCTATACTGCGCGGCCACGCCGAAGTGGCGGAATCGGTAGACGCAGCGGACTCAAAATCCGCCGCCCTTAAAAGCGTGTGGGTTCGAGTCCCACCTTCGGCACCAGGTTGTTGCAGTACCAGCGAAAGCCCTTCTGGAGAAGTCCGGTGGGGCTTTTTGCTGTGTGCCGTTCGGCAGGCGTGGGGCTTCGTTGATGCGGCGCGACCAGCGAGGCTGGCGACCGTCAGTGCGGTCGAACGGAGCGCGAAGCGACGGCGTGGTTGGCGCGCGATGCACGACTGGCGTCAGGAGCAATTTGTTTGCAGTGCATCTGCGTGGCGCAGATGCTGATCGCCCGAGTTCGTCCATCGGCACGCCACGCATCAGGCACGCAACTGCCGCGCGCCGTGCAGTGCGCAGGTAATGGATGACGTTGCAGGCACGCGACCATCACGCTGCTTGCGTACCGTGGGAGTCTCTTTTGAGCGGGTGACCCCATGGACTTCGATGCTTCGCAACAGCTGCGCATCCTGCGCGACATCCACGACACCAAGCCGGTGGCCGACGAAGAGGGAAACTGGGCGGTACGCGCCGGCTATGCCACGCAAGCCGAAGATGGCGACATCGACCTGACGCACGAGGGCCGCAAGGCGCTGGATAGCGGGCAGACCTGAGGTGTTTCGCACCGTGCACTGCGTGGCTGGCCTTGAGATCGGACGGAGGTTTTACTCATCGCATTAGCGTGCGATGGGGCCTGCGACACGCCCCGAACGCATTTGCGAGGTGGCGAGACGATCGGTCAGCGATGTAATGGCTTGCAAGTGCGTAGCGGGGAGTTGCATACAAGGCTCGCCAGTGAAATGCATTTGCGCGCCACTGGTCCCAGCCCGCAATGGCCTCGAAATACGTCTGAGACGAAGGTTAGGGACAGACAAGAAAAAGCCCCGGCCGTGCCGGGGCTTTTGGATGATTGGCGTCCCCACGGGGATTCGAACCCCGGTGTCCACCGTGAAAGGGTGGTGTCCTAGGCCTCTAGACGATGGGGACGCGTATCAAAACCTCGTTATCCACTTGAGACGGCCTAATGTCTGAAGTGGTGGAGCCAGGCGGGATCGAACCGCCGACCTCCTGCATGCCATGCAGGCGCTCTCCCAGCTGAGCTATGGCCCCGCGTTGCTGCGAGCCGGCAATCATAGCGACATCGCCGCGCGATGGGAAGTGGTCTGGGCAAAAAAGTTGTAGCAAGGGCGCAGCCGCCGGGCGAACTGCCAGGCCGCATGCGTCGAGCGCGCCATTGAACAGCAACGGCGCAGCTGGAGTGCATGAAGCGCCATAAGTCCTCGGTGTTCGGGGTGTGCAGTGGATTGCAGTGACGACGATATCGGCGCGCTGGATGCGCCGATGTGAGTTTGCACTCACTTCGACAGCGGTCGATTTGCGAGCAACTGCCGCGACGCTTCTGGCAACGTGCCAACTGCGAGGCGGGCAGGGACATCGACAGCAAAATTATGTGCGCGCGCGAACGCGCATACGCTTGAGTCGTGCCGCAACTCGTCAAGCGCTTGGATCGAGCGGGTGTCGGCATCAGTAGCGGCCTGCCGAACAGCAGTGCGTGCGTATCGATGCGCACACCAAGCGCTGTGCCATCCGCGGCAGAGATTCAACTCTTTCTGTCCGCTGCATCATGGCGATGAACCGAGGCATGCCCAGCCTCGCTCAGAACCGGATTCGGCCTGGTGACAGGCAAAAAAAAGCCCCGGCAGTGCCGGGGCTTTTGGATGATTGGCGTCCCCACGGGGATTCGAACCCCGGTGTCCACCGTGAAAGGGTGGTGTCCTAGGCCTCTAGACGATGGGGACGCGTATCAAAACCTCGTTGTCCACTTGAGACGGCCTAATGTCTGAAGTGGTGGAGCCAGGCGGGATCGAACCGCCGACCTCCTGCATGCCATGCAGGCGCTCTCCCAGCTGAGCTATGGCCCCACGAAACTGAGAACGAAATGATAGCGGCCTGTTAATGTTCGCGCAAGCGCTTTTTCATTCCGAATGAGACGGTGCGACGTTCGCATCGCACTCAGTTGACGCCGTGCAGATCGCGCAACTGCGTCTGACGCGCGCCGAAGTACGCCGCCAGGTCGGCGATGTCCTGATCGCTCAGCGCCGTGGCCTGGGCGGTCATCAACGGATGCTGACGGTCTCCGCTACGGTAGGCCTGCAGCGCATGCGCAAGATAGTCGCCGTATTGGCCGCCCAGTTTGGGATAGCTGGGATCGATCGGCGCATTGCCATCGGCACCGTGGCAGTCCACGCAGCTCTGGCCTGTCGCCTTGCCCTTGGCATGGGCGAGTTTGTCGCCGGCGTCGGCGCGGCCGGTGGGCAGACCTGCCGACGAGCCGGAGCCGTGCTCGCCGCTGGCGTGGCCGGGGTCGCCAGCGGAGTGATCGGTGGACTCAACCTGGGATTGGGAACAGGCCGCCATCATCAGGGCAGCGACCAGGACGATGGCTAGACGCGGAGCGTGCAGTGCGTTCGGCATGTGGGCGCTTACTTGAGGGTGGACAGAAAGGCGGAGATGTCGGCGATGTCCTGCTCGGAAAAGCTCTGCGCCTGTGCCTGCATGGTTGGATGCTTGCGCTTGCCCTGGCGATATTCGGTCAACGCCTGGGTCAAATACTGGCTGGTCTGGCCGCCAATCTTGGGCACGCGATAACTGGGGTAGGCGTTCTTATAGCCGGTGACGCCGTGGCAACCCTGGCAGGTATAGGCGAGCAAGCGCCCATTCGACGGGTTGCCGGTCGGCGCGGCAGGGGTTGCCACCGCGGCAGCAGGTGCCGGGGGGGCCGGAGCTGCGGGTGTGGCTTGCGGTGTTGCTGATGCGCCCCCAAACGGCAGGAAGACGACCAGAGCGAGACAAGCGGCGAGCGGCTGCGGGCGCATGGTTTCGTATCCGGAAGACTGATTGAGCGTCCGCACGTGGGGGCGTGACGGAACCGGACCGAGTATGCCTGCGATTTGGCGCGGCGCAAACCGGGTGAATAGGCCAAGTTGAATAGACCATGACCTTTGGCGCATTGGCGGCATGTGCATCTGGGTGGTCTACTTGCCTACAACACCTGTTCACGCATCCACTAGGACACGACGATGTCGCCACTCTCCTTCTTGCCGGGTCGCAGCGGAACCTGCGCCGCTGCATTGTTGATCACCACGAGCCTGCTGCTGGGCGGTTGCAAGGCAGGAGAGGGCCAGGCCAAGACCGCCGAGGAAAAGAAGGCCGTCGATGCGGTGCCGGTGGAAATCGCCAAGGCCGCGCGCCGTGCGGTGGCCGCCAGTTACACCGGCACCGCTGCGCTGGAGCCACGCGCCGAGGCGCAAGTAGTGGCCAAGACCTCGGGCGTTGCGCTGTCGGTGATGGTGGAAGAGGGGCAGAAGGTGTCGGCGGGCCAGGCACTGGTGCGGCTGGATCCGGATCGCGCGCATCTGGCGGTGGCGCAGAGCGAAGCCCAGCTGCGCAAGCTGGAAAATAGCTATCGCCGCGCCACCCAGTTGGTAGGGCAGCAGTTGGTCAGCGCCGCGGATGTGGACCAGCTCAAATTCGATGTCGAAAACAGTCGTGCGCAGCACCGGCTTGCATCGTTGGAGCTGTCGTACACCACGGTGCAGGCGCCGATCTCCGGCGTGATCGCATCGCGCTCGATCAAGACCGGCAACTTCGTGCAGATCAATACGCCGATCTTCCGCATCGTCGACGATTCGCAGCTGGAGGCCACGCTCAATGTGCCCGAACGCGAATTGGCCACGCTCAAGTCGGGCCAGCCGGTGACCTTGCTGGCCGATGCGCTACCGGGCCAACAATTCGTCGGCAAGGTGGATCGCATCGCGCCGGTGGTGGACTCGGGCAGCGGCACGTTTCGCGTGGTCTGCGCATTCGGCCAGGGGGCCGAAGCGTTGCAGCCGGGCATGTTCGGGCGCATCCGTATCGATTACGACCAGCGCAAGGACGCCTTGGTGATCCCGCGCCTGGCGTTATTGGACGATGGCGAACCGGCAGTGTTCGTAGTGCGCAACGGCAAGGCCAGCCGGGTGCCGGTGAAACTGGGCTATGCCGAGGGGCCGTGGCTGGAAGTGCGGCAGGGCCTGAAGGAAGGCGACCAGGTGGTGACTGCCGGCAAGGTGGCGCTGCGCGACGGCACTGCGGTGCAGGTGATCGGCCAACCCGATCGCAAGCCGGTCGCGACCAAGGCCGCTGCGCCCGCACATGATGAGACGCACGCATGAGCGAGAACGGCAACCCGCACGGACCCGTGCATGATCCGCACGCACCACTGCCTGGCGGCGGTGGCCTGGTGGCCTTCGCCACGCGGCGGCGTGTGACCATCGCCATGATCACCGTAACGATGCTGCTGTTCGGGCTGATCGCGTTACGCAGCCTCAAGGTCAATCTGCTGCCCGATCTGAGCTATCCCACGCTCACCGTACGCACCGAATACACCGGCGCGGCGCCGGCGGAAATCGAAACGCTGGTGACCGAGCCGGTGGAAGAAGCGGTCGGGGTGGTCAAGAACCTGCGCAAGCTCAAGTCGATCTCGCGCACAGGGCAGAGCGATGTGGTGCTGGAGTTTGCCTGGGGCACCAATATGGACCAGGCCAGCCTGGAGGTGCGCGACAAAATGGAGGCCTTGTCGCTGCCGCTGGAAACCAAGCCGCCGGTACTGCTGCGCTTCAATCCTTCCACCGAGCCGATCATGCGGCTGGCGTTGTCGCCCAAGCAGTCGCCGGCCTCCGATACAGATGCGATCCGCCAGCTCACCGGCTTGCGTCGCTATGCCGACGAAGACCTGAAAAAGAAGCTCGAACCGGTGGCCGGCGTGGCAGCGGTGAAGGTCGGCGGCGGGCTGGAAGACGAGATCCAGGTCGACATCGATCAGCAGAAGTTGGCGCAGCTCAATCTGCCGATCGACAACGTGATCACCCGGCTCAAGGAGGAGAACGTCAACATCTCCGGCGGTCGGCTGGAAGAAGGCTCGCAGCGCTACCTGGTGCGTACGGTCAACCAGTTCGTGGATCTGGACGAGATCCGCAACATGCTGGTGACCACCCAAAGCAGCAGCGGCAGCGCGGCCGAAGCGGCGATGCAGCAGATGTACGCCATTGCGGCGTCCACCGGTTCGCAGGCGGCGCTGGCGGCAGCGGCCGAAGTGCAGAGCACCTCCTCCTCGTCCAGTAGCAGCATCGCCGGCGGCATGCCGGTGCGGCTGAAGGATGTGGCGCAGGTGCGCCAGGGCTACAAGGAGCGCGAGGCGATCATCCGCCTGGGCGGCAAGGAAGCGGTGGAGCTGGCGATCTACAAGGAAGGCGATGCCAATACCGTGTCCACCGCCGCGGCGCTGCGCAAGCGCCTGGAGCAACTCAAGGCGACGGTGCCGGGCGATGTGGAAATCACCACGATCGAGGACCAATCGCACTTCATCGAGCATGCGATCAGCGATGTCAAAAAAGATGCGGTGATTGGCGGCGTGCTGGCGATCCTGATCATCT
The DNA here is from genome assembly GCF_013112235.1 of Xanthomonas euvesicatoria. Taxonomy (NCBI): domain Bacteria; kingdom Pseudomonadati; phylum Pseudomonadota; class Gammaproteobacteria; order Lysobacterales; family Lysobacteraceae; genus Xanthomonas; species Xanthomonas euvesicatoria. The sequence goes on along the minus strand of NZ_JABFFS010000001.1, from coordinate 3,660,596 downwards.
TCCTGTTCCTGCGCGATGGCTGGAGCACGTTCGTGATCAGCCTGTCGTTGCCGGTGTCGATCATCACCACGTTCTTCTTCATGGGTCAGCTGGGGTTGAGCCTCAACGTGATGTCGCTGGGCGGGCTGGCGTTGGCCACCGGCCTGGTGGTGGACGATTCGATCGTGGTGCTGGAGAGCATCGCCAAGGCACGCGAGCGTGGCCTGGGCGTACTGGACGCGGCCATCGCCGGCACCCGCGAAGTGAGCATGGCGGTGATGGCGTCCACGTTGACCACCATTGCGGTATTCCTGCCGTTGGTGTTCGTCGAAGGCATCGCCGGGCAGTTGTTCCGCGATCAGGCATTGACGGTGGCGATCGCGATTGCGATTTCGCTGGTGGTGTCGATGACGCTGATTCCGATGCTGAGCTCGCTCAAGGGCGCGCCGCCGATGGCGTTCCCGGACGAGCCGAGCCATCCGGATTGGCGGCCCGAGCAGCGCTGGCTCAAGCCGGTGGCGGCCGGGCGGCGCGGCGCGGGTGCGAGCGTGCGTTATGCGTTCTTCGGTGCGGCGTGGGCGGTGGTGAAGGTGTGGCGCGGGTTGAGCCGCGTGGTGGGGCCGGTGATGCGCAAGGCCAGCGACCTGGCGATGGCGCCGTATGCCCGTGCCGAGCGTGGCTATCTGGGGATGTTGCCGGCGGCGCTGCGGCGTCCCTGGTTGGTGCTGGGGCTGGCCGCGGCGGCGTTCATCGGGACAGTGTTTCTGGTGCCGATGCTGGGCGCGGATCTGATTCCGCAGCTGGCGCAGGATCGCTTCGAAATGACCGTCAAACTGCCTTCCGGCACGCCGCTGGCGCAGACCGATGCAGTGGTGCGCGAGTTGCAGCTGGCGCACGACAAGGACCCGGGCGTCGCCTCGCTGTACGGCGTCAGCGGTAGCGGCACGCGATTGGATGCCAACCCCACCGAGAGCGGCGAGAACATCGGCAAGCTCACCGTGGTGATGGCCGGTGGCGGCAGCCCGGCAGTGGAGGCGGCGGCGACCGAGCGGCTGCGCAGCAGCATGGTCGGGCACCCGGGCGCACAGGTGGATTTCGCGCGGCCGGCGTTGTTCAGTTTTTCGACACCGCTGGAAGTGGAACTGCGCGGCCAGGATCTGGGCGAGCTGGAACGCGCCGGGCAGAAGTTGGCCGCGATGCTGCGCGCCAACGGCCACTACGCCGACGTCAAATCGACGGTGGAAGAGGGCTTCCCGGAGATCCAGATCCGTTTCGACCAGGAGCGCGCTGGTGCCTTGGGGCTGACCACGCGGCAGATCGCCGATGTCATCGTCAAGAAGGTACGTGGCGATGTGGCCACGCGCTACAGCTTCCGTGACCGCAAGATTGATGTGCTAGTGCGTGCCCAACAAGCCGATCGCGCCAGTGTCGATGCGATCCGTCAGCTGATCGTCAACCCGGGCAGCAGCCGGCCGGTGCGCCTGGCGGCCGTTGCCGAGGTGTTGGCGACGACGGGGCCGAGCGAGATCCATCGTGCCGACCAGACCCGCGTGGCGATCGTGTCGGCCAGCCTGAAGGACATCGACCTGGGCGGCGCGGTACGCGAAGTGGAAACGATGGTGCGCAAGGACCCGCTTGCTGCCGGCGTGGGCATGCACATCGGCGGGCAGGGCGAGGAGCTGGCGCAATCGGTGAAGTCGCTGTTGTTCGCGTTCGGCCTGGCGATCTTCCTGGTCTATTTGGTGATGGCCTCGCAGTTCGAGTCGCTGCTGCATCCATTCGTCATTCTGTTCACCATTCCGTTGGCAATGGTCGGTGCGGTGCTGGCCCTGCTGATGACCGGCAAGCCGATCTCGGTGGTGGTGTTCATCGGCCTGATCCTGCTGGTGGGCCTGGTGACCAAGAACGCGATCATCCTGATCGACAAGGTCAATCAGCTGCGCGAAGACGGTGTGCCCAAGCGCGAGGCGCTGATCGAAGGTGCGCGCTCGCGCCTGCGGCCGATCATCATGACCACCTTGTGCACCTTGTTCGGCTTCCTGCCGCTGGCGGTGGCCATGGGCGAGGGCGCTGAAGTGCGTGCACCGATGGCGATCACCGTGATCGGCGGGTTGCTGGTGTCGACCTTGCTGACCTTGCTGGTCATCCCGGTGGTGTACGACCTGCTGGATCGCCGTGCCGATGCGTACTACCTGGAGCGCGGCCGGCGCATGGCCGGGCAACGTGCACAGGCGGCAAGCAATGCCGACGGACTGGGGGCGCTATGAGCGTTGCCGCCTTCAGCATCCGTCGCCCGGTCACCACCATCATGTGCTTCGTGTCGCTGGTGGTGGTGGGCTTGATCGCGGCGTTCCGGCTGCCCTTGGAGGCGCTGCCGGATATTTCCGCGCCATTCCTGTTCGTGCAATTGCCCTACACCGGCTCCACGCCGGACGAGGTGGAGCGCAACCTGGTGCGGCCGGCCGAGGAAGCGCTGGCAACGATGACCGGCATCAAGCGCATGCGCTCGACCGCCACCGCAGACGGCGCGAACATCTTCATCGAATTCTCCGACTGGGACCGCGATATCGCCATCGCCGCATCCGATGCGCGCGAGCGACTGGATGCGGTGCGCGACGATTTTCCGGAGGATCTGCAGCGCTTCCACGTCTTCAAGTGGTCCAGCAGCGACGAGCCGGTGCTCAAGGTGCGCCTGGCCAGCCAGACCGATCTGACCGGCGCGTACGACATGCTCGACCGCGAGTTCAAGCGGCGCATCGAGCGCATCCCCGGCGTGGCCAAGGTGGAGATTTCCGGTGCGCCGCCGAACGAGGTCGAGATCGCGATCGCACCGGATCGGCTCACCGCGCACGACCTCAGCCTCAACGATCTGAGCGAGCGCTTGGGCAAGCTGAATTTCTCGGTGTCTGCAGGCCAGATCGACGACAACGGCCAGCGTATCCGGGTGCAGCCAATCGGCGAGCTGCGCGACCTGCAGGAATTGCGCGAGCTGGTACTCAATGCCAAAGGTGTGCGGCTGGGCGACATCGCCGAGGTGCGGCTCAAGCCGACGCGCATGAATTATGGCCGGCGCCTGGATGGGCGCCCGGCCATCGGCCTGGATGTCTACAAGGAACGCAGCGCCAATCTGGTGGAGGTGTCGAAGGCGGCGTTGAAAGAGGTCGAAGACATCCGCGCCCAACCGGCGCTGCGCGATGTGCAGGTCAAGGTGATCGACAACCAGGGCAAGGCGGTGACCTCGTCGCTGGCCGAACTGGCCGAAGCCGGCGCGGTGGGCCTATTGCTCTCGATCACGGTGTTGTTCTTCTTCCTGCGGCATTGGCCATCGACGCTGATGGTGACGTTGGCGATCCCGATCTGCTTCGCCATCACCTTGGGCTTCATGTATTTCGTCGGGGTCACGCTCAACATCCTGACCATGATGGGGTTGCTGCTGGCAGTGGGCATGCTGGTGGACAACGCGGTGGTGGTGGTGGAAAGCATCTACCAGGAACGCGAGCGCATGCCCGATCAACCGCAGCTTGCCGCGCTGCTGGGAACGCGCAGCGTGGCCATTGCGCTCAGCGCCGGCACCTTGTGCCATTGCATCGTGTTCGTGCCGAATTTGTTTGGCGAAACCAACAACATCAGCATTTTCATGGCGCAGATCGCCATCACCATCTCGGTGTCGTTGCTGGCGTCGTGGCTGGTGGCAATCAGCTTGATTCCGATGTTGTCGGCACGCATGAAAACGCCGCCGATGGTGACCTCCGAGCACGGCGTGATTGCACGGCTGCAGCGCCGTTACGCCAAGGTGCTGGCGTGGACGTTGGCGCACCGCGGATGGAGCGTGACCGGCATCATCCTGGTCAGCGCGATCAGCCTGGTGCCCATGAAGTTGACCAAGGTCGACATGTTCGGTGGCGACGGGGGCAACGAAGCCTTTATCCAGTATCAGTGGAAAGGTTCGTACACACGTGAGCAGTTGGGCGAAGAGATCGGCCGTGTCGAAAACTATCTCCAAGCCAATCGCGCCAGGTACCACATCACGCAGATCTATTCGTGGTTCAGCGAAGTGGAAGGCAGCAATACGGTGGTGACCTTCGATGCGAGCAAGGTCAAGGACCTGCCGCCGCTGCTGGAAAAAATCCGCAAGGAGCTGCCGCGCTCTGCGCGTGCCGATTACAGCATCGGCAATCAGGGCGATGGCGGCAATGGCAACCAGGGCGTGCAGGTGCAGCTGGTCGGCGATTCGACTGATGCACTGAAAGCGCTGGCCGACGATGTGATTCCACTGCTGGCGCAGCGCAAGGAGCTGCGCGATGTGCATGTGGATACGGGCGACCGCACCAGCGAGCTGGCGATTCGTGTCGATCGCGAGCGCGCGGCTGCCTTCGGATTCAGTGCCGAGCAGGTGGCCAGTTTTGTCGGGTTGGCATTGCGCGGCACACCGCTGCGCGAGTTCCGCCGGGGCGACAACGAGGTGCCGGTGTGGGTGCGGTTTGCCGGCGCCGAGCAGAGCAAGCCGGAAGATCTGGCCAGCTTCACCGTGCGCACCAAGGACGGCCGCAGCGTACCGTTGCTGAGTCTGGTGGAGGTGCAGATCCGTCCGGCCGCCACCCAGATCGGGCGCACCAATCGGCAGACGACGCTGACGATCAAGGCCAATCTCGCCGAAAAGGTCACCATGCCCGAGGCGCGCGCAGCGATGGAAGCGCCGCTCAAGGCGATGAGTTTCCCGGCCGGTTACAGCTACACCTTCGACGGCGGCGATTACCAGAACGACGGCGAGGCGATGAACCAGATGGTGTTCAATCTGGTGATCGCGCTGGTGATGATCTATGTGGTGATGGCCGCGGTGTTCGAATCGCTGCTGTTCCCGGCGGCGATCATGAGCGGGGTGTTGTTCTCGATCTTCGGGGTGTTCTGGCTGTTCTGGATCACCGGTACCTCGTTCGGCATCATGTCCTTCATCGGCATCCTGGTGCTGATGGGCGTGGTGGTGAACAACGGCATCGTGATGATCGAGCACATCAACAATCTGCGCCGCCGCGGCATGGGGCGGACGCAGGCGCTGGTCGAAGGCTCACGCGAGCGTTTGCGGCCCATCATGATGACCATGGGCACCGCGATCCTGGCGATGGTGCCGATCTCGCTGACCAGCACCACGATGTTCAGCGACGGCCCACCGTACTTCCCGATGGCGCGCGCCATCGCCGGCGGCCTGGTGTTTTCGACGGTGGTGAGCCTGCTGTTCCTGCCGACGATCTACGCGATCCTCGACGACATGAGCAGCGGTGCGGCTGCGCTGGTACAGCGTGCGCGTGGTGTGCCGAAGGCGAGGCGGTCGAGCGCTGCGTTGGAATCGTGAACGAGGTAAGGCGTTAAGCCCCTCTCCCCCCCCGGGAGAGGGGTTGGGGTGAGGGTACGGTTGCTTCCTTCGGCTCGTACGACAACCAAAGCACCTGACCGCCAATCAGCGGCTCCGGTAAGGGGCGACAGCGCAGCCGGGGATCGGCTCTTCGGAGCGACAGACATCCTGTCTGACGCGCCGTCGCGACACATCCGTGCGCCGCTCTCCGCCGATCGCCGGCCGCGCTGCCGCTTCGGTGTTTCATTACCGTGGCTTCGAGCAGATCGGTGTGCCATCGCCATGACCTCGAGCAGAAAAGCCGCGCTCAAGGATGCTTCGAAAGATTTTTTTCGGCCTACGGGCGAACACTGCAGTGATCGCCGTCATGCAGGATCACTCGATCTCCAATGCCGTCATTAGCGAATCCGTACATCTGTATCGGCGTACAGATTCGAAGTCATCCAACGATCAACCCGCTGGAGATGGCGTCAGCGCGTCAGCCTGCACGCACCTGCCGCACGATCGCCGCCGCCTTGGCCGAACTTTCCTTGACCTTGTCCCACTGGCCCTGCGCCAGCCAGTCCTTGGGCACCATCCACGAGCCGCCGATGCACAGCACGTTCGGCTGTGCCAGGAACTCGGCGGCGTTGGACTCGCTGATGCCGCCGGTGGGGCAGAGCTTGAGCTCGGACAACGGGCCAGCCAGGCCCTTGAGCATCTGCAGACCGCCCACGGCGGTGGCCGGGAACAACTTGCAGACGCGAAAGCCCAGGCCCATCAACGTCAGCAGCTCGGTCGGGGTGGCCGCGCCTGGAACCGCCGGGATCGGTGCATCCGCCAGCAGGCGCGCCAGCGGCGCCGGCGTGCCCGGGGTCACCAGAAAGTCTGCACCGGCATCCACCGACTGGCGCAGTTGCAGCTCGCTGAGCACCGTGCCGGCGCCGATCACGATGTTGGGCAGCTCGCGCTTGAGCATCGCCAGCGCATCGATGGCAACCGGCGTGCGCAGGGTCAGCTCGATCGCGGGCAGACCGCCTTCGAGCAGCGCATCGGCGACGCGGCGCGCCTGGTCCAGCGTGTCCACGGTGACCACCGGCAGGATGCCGGCATCGCGCAGCAACTGTTCGGCGGTGTTCTGGGTCTGGGCAATCGTCATTGCAACTCCGGGTGACGGCGACCGCCGGAGCGGCCGCAGAGAGGGAAGGGGATCAGGCGTCCTTGGACTCGTGCGGTGCTGCCGCAGCGGCAGCATCGGCACCGAGTTCGTACTCGGCGTCGTAGCTCCACAGCGCACCGTCCGGATGGGTCGGGCCGCAGGAAATCGAAATCGCGCCCTGGTCGGCGGGGCCGACGACCTGGCGGTTGATGGCGAACAGATTGCGGCCCAGGTCATTGCCGGCAACGGACGTATTGGGTGCAACCTCGCGCGATGCCCATTCTTCGGCCGAGACCAGCACTTCCAGGGTGCCGGCTTCGCCGTCCAGGCGCACGATGTCGCCTTCGCGTACGCGCCCGATCGGGCCGCCGCGTGCCGCTTCGGGCGTCAGGTGGATTGCGGCCGGGAACTTGCCCGAGGCACCGGACAGGCGGCCGTCGGTGACCAATGCCACGCGCCGGCCCTGGTTCTGCAGCAGGCCCAGCAGCGGCGCCATCGAATGCAGCTCCGGCATGCCGTTTGCGCGCGGGCCCTGGTAGCGCAACACCACCACGAAATCGTGCGGCAACACGCCGGCGGCATGCAGTTTGTTGAGCACCTGAGGCGTATCGATCACCACGGCCGGCGCCTGGATGCTGCGATGCTGCGGCTTGACTGCCGACAGCTTGATCAACGAGCGACCGAGATTGCCGCGCAGCAGGCGCAGCCCGCCTTGCGATTCGAAGGCATCGCCGACCGGACGCGCCACGCTGTCGTCGGCGGTGGTGGGAGTGCCTGGCACGTAGGTCACCTTGCCGTCCTGCAGGCGCGGCTCATTGATGTAGGCACGCATGCCGCCTTCCACCACGGTGGGTAGGTCGTCGTGCATGTAGCCGGCGTCCATCAGCTCGCGGAACACGAATGCCGTGCCGCCAGCGGCCTGGAAGCGATTCACGTCGGCTTCGCCGTTCGGGTAGATGCGCGTCAGCAGCGGCACCGTCTGCGAAATCAGGTCCATGTCGTCCCAGGTCAGCACGATACCGGCCGCACGCGCCACTGCGATCCAGTGGATGGTGTGGTTGGTCGAGCCACCGGTCGCCATCAGCGCGACCACGGCGTTGACGATGGCGCGCTCGTCGATCAGGCGACCGAATGGGCGGAAATCTTCGCCCAACGCCGAGATCGCCAATGCGCGCGCGGTGCCTTCGCGGGTCAACGCATCACGCAACGGCAGCTCCGGATTGACGAACGAGGCGCCGGGCAGCTGCACGCCCATCGCTTCGAGCAAGACCTGGTTGGAGTTGGCCGTGCCGTAGAAGGTGCAGGTGCCCGGCGAGTGGTAGGACGAGGCCTCGGCTTCCAGCAGCTCGGCGCGCGTGGCTTCGCCAGCGGCGTAGCGTTCGCGCACTTCGGCCTTCTGCTTGTTCGGAATGCCCGGCGTCATCGGACCGGCCGGCATGAAAATCGCCGGCAAATGGCCGAACGCCAGCGCACCGATCAGCAGGCCCGGCACGATCTTGTCGCAGACGCCCAGGTACACCACGCTGTCGAACATGTCGTGGCTCAGGCCGATGGCTGTCGCCTGGGCGATGTTGTCGCGCGAAAACAGCGACAGCTCCATACCGGCGCGGCCCTGGGTCACGCCGTCGCACATCGCCGGCACGCCACCGGCCACCTGTGCGGTGGCACCGAGCGCGCGGGCAGTCTCGCGGATCAGCTGCGGGTAGTGTTCGAACGGCTGATGTGCCGACAACATGTCGTTATAGGCGGTGATGATGCCCAGGTTCGGCGTGGCCGCACCACGCAGGCGCGATTTGTCGCCCGGCTCGGACGCAGCGAAGCCATGCGCAAGATTGCCGCAGCTCAAGCGGCTACGGAACGGACCCTCACGCAGGGCAGCATCGAGACCGGCCAGATACGCCGCGCGCGAGGGAGCGCTGCGCTTGCGGATACGGTCGGTGACGGCTTGGATATTCGGATGCAGGCTCATTGGCTACCGGCTATGAGAAACAGGGGGGAAGGAAATGCTCTTTTAATTCCCCGCACATGGATGTGCGGGTTTTTTCGAGGGACTCGCATCGCATCGGCTGTTGCGAAGGACTCGCATCAAACCACTCGCATTCAAGCACACCAATGCACCCGCAACCGCGGACCAGGCTGCTGCAGCGCCACGCGGATGGGATATTCGTTGACATCGTCGCCTGCCAGCGCAGCCTGGAGCACGTCCAGCTTCTGCTTGCCGCGCAACAACAGCAGGCGCGTCGGAATGCTGGCAAGCCCTGCAGGTGTGAGGGTGATGCGTAACGGCCATTGGTTCGAGCCCGGGCAGCCGGTGGCATCCAGCGAGGCATACGGCTGCGGGCTGGCCAGCGCCTTGGGTAGGTCGGTGGCACCCGGGAACAACGACGCGGTATGCCCGTCACCGCCCATGCCCAGCACCGCCAGGCAGGCCGGTTCGGCATGCTTGGCCTGCAGGTTGGCGGTGTGCACGCATTCGGGCAATTGCTTGCCTGGGCGAACCAGCGGGATGAAGGTCGCGGCCGGTGCGTGGGTCAGGAAGCTGTGATTCACCAGCCAGGCATTGCTGTCCTGATCCTGCGGCGACAACCAGCGCTCATCGACCAGGCCCACTTCCACCCGCGACCAGTCCAGCGGCCGGTGGGCGAGGGACTCGTACACCGGCGCAGGCGTGGTACCCCCGGACAACAGCATGCGTGCCTGGCCGCGCCGGGAGATTTCCTGTTCCAGCAGGTCGGCCATTTCGCTGGCCACCGCCTCGGTCCACTCGGCCGGGTCGTCGTAGCGCACCAGGGCGATGCGCGGGTTGTCCTGCAGGTTCATCGCTGCTCCCCGGGGTGCTGACGTTGTGCATCCACCGCGTATGCGGCGGCGCCCAGCAGGCCGGCATGCGGGTGCATGACCGCCAGCGATGGCACCTTCGACATGATCGCGGAGAAACGGCCCTTGTGCTCGAAGCGCTGGCGAAAGCCGGAATGCTGGAGCGAATCCAGCACCTTGGGCACCAGCCCGCCGGTGAGGAACACGCCGTCCCAGGCGCCCTGCATCAGCACCATGTCGCCGGCGATCGCACCGAAGATGGCGCAGAACAGGTCGATGGTGCGCGAGGACCGCGGGTCGCCCGCGGCCGCGCGCGCGGTGATGTCCTTGGGTTGCAGCGGGCCGGGATCGACGCCGGCGATCTCGCTGAGCGCGCGATGGATGTTGACCAGGCCAGGGCCGCAGATCAGCCGCTCGTTGGAGACCCGGCCGAACTGCTCGGACAGGATTTCCAGGATGCGGATTTCTTCCGGCGTGCCGGGCGGGAAGCTGACATGGCCGCCTTCGGTTTCCAGCGGAAAGCAGCGCCCGTTGCGAATGATCAGGCCACCCACGCCCAGGCCGGTGCCCGGGCCGATCACGCCATAGTTGCGCGCTTGATCGATCGGCGCCGGCCGCCAGCTGGCGCCGCCCACCTGCACCACGTCCTGCGGGCGCAGCAGGCTGATGGCCATGGCCTGCGCGGCAAAGTCGTTGATCAGATGCAAGGTACTGAAACCCAACATGGTGGCGGTGCGCGAGCGCGAGATCACCCAGGGATGGTTGGTGATGCGTGCCTCGTCGCCATCCACGCGGCCTGCCACGGCGAACACGCCCTGGGTGGCCTGCACGCCGATCTGGTCGAGGTAATAGCGCGCGGCTTCGCCCAGCGAACCGAAGTCCACCACGGCAAATTCGCGCGAGGTGTCATCCAGCAACGGCACCGAAGCGTCGACATCGGCCAGCGCGAAGCGCGCATTGGTTCCGCCGATATCGGCAACCAGCACCGGCTTGGAAGGAGCGGTCATGCGTTGTTTCCCTGTGCGTCGGTGGCCGGGGGCAGGAAGTGGGCAGCAGATTCGGGCCCCCAGCTGCCGGCCGGGTAGGGCTGCAGCGGCAGCGCGGCGTCTTTCCAGGCGTCGCTGACGCTGTCTATCCACGACCACGCTGCCTTGACCTCGTCGTCGCGCACGAACAGCGCGGGGTTGCCGTTGAAGGCGTCCACAAACAGACGTTCGTAGGCGATACGACGGTGCAGGCCCGTCGGCACCGACAGTTCCAGTTCCAGCGGCTGCAGTTCGATCGCGCCCCATTCCGGGCCAGCCAGGCTGCTCATCAGGCCGAGTTCGATGTTTTCCTGCGGCTGCAACTGGAAGGTCAGGCGGTTCGGCACCGCATTCTGGCGGTCGGGGCGTTCGAACAGCCAATGCGTCACCGGCTTGAGCGTCACCACGATGCGGGTGGAGCGCTCGGCCAGCCGCTTGCCGGTGCACAGGTGGAACGGCACGCCGGCCCAACGCCAGTTGTCGATATGCGCGGTGACGGCGACAAAGGTCTCCACGTCACTGCCTTCCGGCGGGTGGTAGGCCTGCGCCGGCTGTCCGTTGATGCTGCCGGCAGTGTAGCGGCCGCGCACGCAGTCATGCGCGGCGTGCTCGGCGGTCATCGGACGCAGGGCGCGCAGCACCTTGACCTTCTCATCGCGGATGCGGTCGGCTTCCAGCGAGGCCGGCGGCTCCATTGCCACCAGGCACAACAGCTGCAGGATATGGCTCTGCACCATGTCGCGCAGTGCGCCGGAGCGGGCGTAGTAGGCGTCGCGCCCGTCGACGCCTTCGCTTTCGGCGACCAGGATCTGCACCGACTCGATGTAGGCGCGGTTCCAGACCGCCTCCAGCAGCGTGTTGCCGAAGCGCAGTGCGATCAGGTTCTGCACCGCCGCCTTGCCCAGGTAGTGGTCCAGGCGGAACACGCGGTCCTCGTCGATCAGCGCGCCGATCGACTGCAGGATGTCGCGGGCGCTGTCGGAGTCGTGGCCGATCGGTTTTTCCAGCATCAAGCGATGCGGTGCCTCCAGCGCGCCACCCAGCGCCAGGCCCTGGCAGGTGCTGATGTACAGGCCCGGCGGGATCGCCAGGTAGCTCACACAGCGGCGGCTGGCCAGCTCGCGGACCGCATTGGCCACCGACTCGGCATCGCGCAGATCCACCGAGCGGTAATCGATTCGCTGCAGCAGCGTGTCGATCTGTTCGGCGGTCGCGATCGGCAATGCTTCGGTCAGGCGTGGCCGCAGTACTTCGCGAAATGCATCGGTGTCGTGCGGCGACAGCGCCAGCGCACGGATGCGGAAGTCCTCCGGCAGCAGGCCGTCGATGAACAGGCGCAGCAGGGAAGGAAAGAGATAGCGCTGGGCAAGATCGCCGGTGGCGCCAAACAGGATCAGGGTGTTGTGCATGGACCGCGTTTCAGATTCTGGAGACATCGTTATCAGCAGCTTGTCGGAAAGGCGCCGGTCGTCCGGCGGTCGGTACGTCTGTTCCTGAGCGACACTTGCGTGCGCGCAGCGGGGGATGGACGCTGACACCCAGTCCCGGATTGTTGCAGCAACTGGCGATCAGCGGTTAGCGCCATGGCGGCATAGCTGCACCTGCGTGATGGCATGCCATGCGTCGTGCGGCGAGCTGCACTGCAGGCATTGCGTCATACCTGCGTGGCGGCATGGTCCTCCAGAGATCGATGTTGCCATGTGAAAACGATTACATGTCAGAATAAACCAATGCATTCGTTTGCAGGGAATTCCTCGCAAGCGCATGCGGCGTCACCGCCATCGGGAGGGCCGAGGGCAGGGCGCACAACTTACGTTGAGGCCGAACGATGGCGAAAGTGCAGTTGGAAGGTGTCCGCAAGGTCTACGACAATGGCCAGGTGGCGGTGCAGGGCGCAAGTTTCGAAGTGGCCGACGGCGAGCTGATGGTGCTGGTGGGGCCGTCCGGCTGCGGCAAATCGACCCTGTTGCGCATGATCGCCGGGCTTGAAGACATCAGCGCCGGCACGCTGAAGATCGGCGAGCGCGTGGTCAACGACGTGGCGCCGAAGGATCGCGACATCGCCATGGTGTTCCAGAGCTACGCGCTGTATCCGCACATGACCGTGGCCGAAAACCTGGCGTTCGGGCTCAAGCTGCGCGGGCATCCGAAGCAGGTCATCGCCGAACGCGTCAACAACGCCGCAGAGCTGTTGGGCCTGACGCCGATGCTGGACAAGCTGCCCAAGGCGATGTCCGGCGGTCAGCGTCAGCGCGTGGCGCTGGGCCGGGCGATGGTGCGCGAATCCTCGGTGTTCCTGCTCGACGAGCCGCTGTCCAACCTGGACGCCAAGTTGCGCCACAGCGTGCGCACCGAGATCGCGCAGTTGCACCGCAAGCTTGGTACCACCATGATCTACGTCACCCACGATCAGGTCGAAGCGATGACGCTTGGCCAGCGTATCGTGGTGCTCAAGGATGGCGTGATCCAGCAGATCGACAGCCCGATGGCGCTGTACGACCGTCCGGCCAATCTGTTCGTGGCCGGGTTCCTCGGCAGCCCGGCGATGAACGTGCTGCAGGGGCGTCTGGACGCGCAGGACGGCCTGCACCTGGTCATGGCCGATGGCTGGCGCGTGCCGCTGGGTGCGGCGCGGGTCGATGCGGCTTGGTTCGGCCAGGACGTGATCGTCGGTGTGCGCCCGGAGCACTTGCAGCCGTCCGACGATGCGGTCCTGGGCTTCGATGCGCGGGTCGATGTGATCGAGCCGGTCGGCAACGAGATCTTCCTCAATCTCGACCGTGGCGGTCAGCCGCTGGTGATCCGTGTCCCGCCGCAGAGCTTGCCGGCGGTAGGCCAGCCATTGCGCCTGGCATTGCGCAGCGAGGCCTTGCACTTTTTCGATCCAGCCACCGGCCAGCGGCTGGAGGCGGCTTAGGCAAACTGGTCAACAGCGACGCAGCCGCCAGACGGACACGGCCGGCGCTCGGAATTGGCGGGTGTCGTTGGGCCACTGCGTGCTGCGCGATGCCCACGCCCGCCTGGCACGGCTCGCTGCGTTTTTTTGCCGCTAACGCTCCAGCCCCGTCGTGAGTGCGCGTGGGCGGGCGCCATGCGTGCCTGCCTGCAACGCGGTACCGGCGTCCAGCGTCAGTTCCAACGGCAATACCGCCAGCGCGAGGTTGCCGGCCACGCTCACTACCGTGCCGATCGCGCTACCGTCCAATGCGACGGCATCGCCTGCATCCACGGCCGCATCCGTTTCGAGCAGCTGCAAGACGCGCTTGGCCTTGCCCAGGAAGTGCGTCCGCGCCACGATTTCCTGGCCCGGGTAGCAGCCTTTCTTGACGCTGTACGCCTGCAGGCGGTCCAGTGCCAACTGCTGCGGCGTCCACTGTTCGCGCTGGCTCTCGACCAGGCGGGCGAGCCCCAGTTGCAGATCGGTCGTCCGCCACTGCGCCTCTGCGCTCGGCAGTTCGATAGGCATCGCCAATGCATCCGGGCTGTAGAGCAATAGCGTGCGCGGCAGCGCTGCGCTACCCAGATCCAGTTCGATACGCTGGGTTCCGAGGTCGGCTTGCGCGGCATGCGCGTGTTCCGGCGCTACGAAGCCGCCGTAGGCGAGCAGCGCGGCAGCGCTGATTTTCAGCTTGCGGCGGAACACGAAACGGCCGAGTTGCGCGGCGATCTCGGCCGCGTTGCCGTCCGGCAACAGCATCAGCAGGTGTGCATCGTCCTCACGCAGGAGTGCGAAGATGGAAATCACGCGCCCCTTCGCCGTCAGCCACGCGTTCCACTGCCACTGCCCAACCGCCAGCGCCTGTACGTCATTGGCAAATTGGGCATGCGCAAACGCCACTGCATCCGTACCGGCCAATCGGACGTATTGCATGTCGTGCAGGGAGCCAAAACCCTGCGGAATAAGATTCAGGTTGTCAGCCACGGAAGGGGAGGACTAAAATCGCCAAGTTGTGAGAGCACTATGATAGGCCATCCAACCCCCACCCCAGCGCAGGATTCCGAGACGCAGCCTTCTTCTCAGGAGCATATTCCCGAGAAAAAGCCACTGCCGAAGGAGATTGGTGGGCGCGACGGCCCCGAGCCAACGCGCTACGGCGACTGGGAAAAAAATGGACGCTGCATCGATTTTTGAGCAGCTTTTAGCCACAGCGGCCTAGTGCCGCCCAGCCGAGAAAACGAGCCCAGCGAATGGCGATCCGCGAACGTCCTCTCTCCCCGCATCTCCAGGTATACCGTTGGCAGATACAGATGGTGACCTCGATTCTCAATCGAGCCACCGGCATCGTACTGTCCGTCGGCGCACTGGGAATTGCCGCTGCCTTGCTCACCTTGATGCTTGGCCCCGACCATTGGAATTGTTTCCGCGATCAGGCTGCCACCTGGTATGGGCAGGTATTCCTGTTCGGCTGGACCTGGTCTTTCGCCTTCCACCTGTTCGGTGGCTTGCGCCACATGCTGCAGGACTTCGGGCAAGGCTACGCCGTGCGCTCGTTCATCAGCATGGGTTGGTTGTCGGTGGTTCTGAGCCTTGTGCTGACTATCGCCATCTGGGCTTACGTACTGCTGTCCGGAGGTGCCCTATGAGCCGCTACCGTACCCCGCTGAAGAATGTGCGCGGCCTGGGCGCCGCCAAGACCGGTACCGAACATTTCGTGATCCAGCGCCTGACCGCGGCCGCACTGGTGCCGCTGTCGATCTGGTTCCTGATCTTCGTGCTGAGCTTGATCGGTGCCGATCACGCTGCCGCCACCGCCGCAGTGGCCAAGCCGTGGAATGCGATTTTGCTTGTCGCTTTCCTCATTGCCTCGTTCTGGCATGCCCAGCTTGGCATGCAGGTGGTACTGGAAGACTACGTGCACGACTCGCTGCTCGCACTGATTGCGCAGACCCTCGTGCGTTTTGTTGCCGTGCTGGGCGCCATCGTCAGCGTGTTTGCCGTGGCGCGTATCGCGCTGGGCATGAGCTGAGTCGTCAGCGACCAAACAGGAACCCATAATTCGATGTCCGCTTACAAGATCACAGAACACAAGTACGACATGGTCGTGGTGGGCGCCGGTGGCGCCGGCCTGCGCGCCACGTTCGGCCTGGCCCAGAAGGGCCTGCAGACGGTCTGCCTGACCAAGGTCTTCCCGACCCGTTCGCACACCGTGGCAGCGCAGGGCGGTATTTCCGCGGCGCTGGGCAACATGGGCGAGGACGACTGGCGTTATCACTTTTACGACACCATCAAGGGCTCCGATTGGCTGGGTGACCAGGACGCGATCGAGTACATGTGTCGTGAAGCGATTCCGGCCATCATCGAGCTCGAACACTACGGCGTGCCGTTCTCGCGTACCGAAGAGGGCAAGATCTACCAGCGCCCGTTCGGCGGCATGACCACCAAGTATGGCGAAGGCCCGTCAGCGCAGCGTACCTGCGCCGCAGCCGACCGGACCGGCCACGCCATGCTGCATACGCTGTATCAGCAGTCGCTGGCGCACAACGCACGCTTCATGATCGAGTACTTCGCGCTCGATCTGATTTTCGACGAAGAAGGCGTCTGCCGTGGCGTGCTCGCACTGGACATGGCCGAAGGCTCGCTGCATCTGTTCCGCGCCCACGGTGTGGTGCTGGCGACCGGCGGTTACGGCCGTGCCTACTTCAGCGCCACCTCCGCACACACCTGTACCGGTGACGGCGGCGGCCTGGTGATGCGTGCCGGCCTGCCCGTGCAGGACATGGAATTCGTGCAGTTCCACCCCACCGGCATCTACGGTGCGGGCTGCCTGATCACCGAGGGCGTGCGCGGCGAAGGCGGCATTCTGCGCAACAGCAATGGCGAGCGCTTCATGGAGCGCTACGCACCGCATTACAAGGATCTGGCGTCGCGCGACGTGGTGTCGCGTTCGATGACGGTGGAAATTCGAGAAGGCCGTGGCGTGGGCGAGCACAAGGATCACATCCTGCTCGACCTGACCCACCTTGGTCCGGAAGTGATCAACGAAAAGCTGCCCGGCATCGCCGAAAGCGCACACATCTTCGCCGGCGTGGACGTGACCAAGCAGCCGATCCCGGTGCTGCCGACCGTGCACTACAACATGGGCGGCATTCCGACCAACTTCTACGGCGAGGTCGTGCGTAAGCAGGGCGACGATGCGGATGCAGTGGTGCCGGGCCTGTATGCCATCGGCGAGGCGGCGTGCGTCTCGGTCCATGGTGCAAACCGTCTGGGTTCGAACTCGCTGCTGGACCTAGTGGTGTTCGGCCGCGCGGTTGCCAATCGCTGTGCCGAGACGGTCAAGCCCAATCAGCCGCACAAGACGCTGCCGTCCGATGCCTGCGACAAGGCCTTGGGCCTGCTGGACAAGCTGCGTCACGCCAACGGCTCCACGCCGACGGCCGTGATCCGCGACAACATGCAGCGCACCATGCAGTCGGACGCCGCCGTGTTCCGCACCAGCAAGACGCTGAAAGAGGGCGTGGACAAGATGGCCGAGATCTTCGCCACCTTCGAAGACGTCAAGGTGTCTGACCGTTCGCTGGTGTGGAATTCGGACCTGATCGAGACCTATGAATTGAACAACCTGCTGCTCAACGCGGTGGCGACGATCAATTCGGCCGAACAGCGCAAGGAAAGCCGCGGCGCGCATTCGCACGAAGACTTCCCGGATCGCGACGACGTCAACTGGCAAAAGCACACGCTGGTGACCGTCGACGACAAGGGCAAGTGCGAATTCGATTACCGCCCTGTGCACATGTACACGCTGAGCAAGGACGTGGACGTGGTCCCGCCGAAGCCGCGCGTTTACTGATCGATGCGCATGCAGCGACCCACCGTTGCCTTGTCATCGCTTGCCATCGCCTCGGCGCGTGGCGGCGAGTCGGTGCAGCAGTGTGATCGTGGCATGACGCTGGAGCAGCGCCGGCACATGGCCGGCCGCTGTGCGACTGCTTCGGCAGTGGCATCCGTCATCTTTACCTTCATGCGCACGGTGCAGTTGTCGTCCGCACCGCGCATCGCCTGAGCCAACGAGAGCAGCTATGGCAGAGTTCACCCTCCCCAAGAATTCAAAGATCGGCAAGGGCAAGCATTACCCTGCAAAGGGCGCCAAGAACACGCGCACCTTCAAGGTCTACCGCTGGGATCCGGACGTCGACGCCAACCCGCGCACCGACAGTTACGAGATCGATCTGGATAAATGCGGCCCGATGGTCCTGGACGCGCTGATCAAGATCAAGAACGAGATCGACCCGACGCTGGCGTTCCGTCGCTCCTGCCGCGAGGGCATTTGCGGCTCGTGCGCGATGAACATCGATGGCACCAACACGCTGGCCTGCACCAAGGCGATTGCCGCATGCGGCAAGTCCGAGGTGCCGATCTATCCGCTGCCGCACATGAGCGTGATCAAGGACCTGGTGCCGGATCTGACGCATTTCTATGCGCAGTACGCGTCGATCAAGCCGTGGATCCGTACCCAGACCCCGCCGCCGCCGGACCGCGAGCGCCTGCAGTCGCCGGAAGACCGTCGCAAGCTCGACGGATTGTACGAGTGCATCCTGTGCGCATGCTGCTCGACCAGTTGCCCAAGCTACTGGTGGAATGGCGAGCGGTATCTGGGCCCGGCGATCCTGCTGCAGGCCTACCGTTGGATCATCGATTCGCGCGACGAAGACACCGGTGCGCGTCTGGACGATCTGGAAGACCCGTTCAAGCTGTATCGCTGCCACACCATCATGAACTGCGCACGGACCTGCCCGAAGGGCTTGAACCCGGCGCTGGCGATCGCCGAAATCAAGAAGCTGATGATGGCGCGTCGCGCCTGATTGCACGGCATTGATTCCCCACCACGGGGATGTGGTTCGCAGCGGCACCGGCCCTTGGGTCAGGTGCCGCTGTCGTTTTTGGCCCGCCATGCGGTGCGGTGGAGAGTGAGAATGGACGAACAAACCCTGCTGAAAAAACTGCGCTGGCGTTGCCGACGCGGCATGCGCGAACTCGACCAATTATTCGGGCGCTACCTTGATCAACGCTGGGCGCAGGCTCCCGACGCCGAGCGCGCGGTTTTCCTACAGCTACTGGATTGCGAAGACGATAAGTTGTGGCGCTGGTTCATGGGATACGAGGCTTGCCCCGATGCCGCCAACGCCGCACTCATCGCCGATATTCGCGCCTTGCCGGCTTGAGTGGCGCCCCTCGCGCTGGTTGATTTGCGCATTGAGCGTGTTGGTAGCGCTGGCCGTGTGGGCGGTGTGGCGCAGTGGCGTACCACCGTGGCTGGCCGTGTTGTTGTCGGCGTACGCGGTGTTTGCAGGCGGGCGAGCAGTGCGCCAGCTGTTGCGTTCGCCAGTGAGGCAGTTGCTGGTGCCATGGACGCAAACGCCCGCCAGCATTGACGGTATGCAGGTGGAAGGGCTGCAGGTCCGTTGGCGCGGACCGCTTGCGGTGGTGTCGTGGAGGCGAGCGGATGGCCGGCGCGAGCGCCTGCATTTCTGGCCGGACACCTTGCCGGCGCCGCAACGACGTGAACTGCGTCTGGCCGCTCAGGCCCACGCCATTTCGTCGGGGCGGCCGCTAGTGGCACCATAGCGTCCCTTTCCCGGTTGAACCGCATGTTCAAACCTATCCCGGTTGCCATCGGCTTGCGCTATCTGCGTGCCAAGCGGCGCAATGGCTTCATATCGTTTATTTCGATGGCGTCGATCCTGGGCATCGCCCTGGGCGTGACCGTGCTGATCACCACGCTTGCAGTGATGAGCGGTTTCCAGAAGGAAATCCGCGACCGCCTGCTGCAGATGGCTGCCCACGCGACCGTCAGTGCGGAAGGCGCGCCGATGCGCGACTGGCAGCATGCGGTCGAGGTCGCCATGTCCGATCCGCGCGTGGCCGGTGCCGCGCCCTACATCGAAACCGAATCCTTATTGCAGGGCCCGCGTAAGCAGCCGGCCATCGTGCGCGGCGTGATTCCTGCCGAAGAAGGCAAGGTGTCGGTGCTGGCCAAGAAGATGCAGCAGGGCTCGGTCGACAGCCTGACCCCTGGCTCGTACAACATCGTCATCGGCAAGGAGCTGGCGTTGTGGCTTGGCGTGGATGTCGGCGATAGCATCGTCGTGTTGCTCAGCGACACCCAGGCGACGCCGCTGGGCGCGATGCCGCGGCTCAAGCGCTTTACCGTGAGCGGTATTTTCGAGGCCGGATACAACGAGATCGACCGCGGCCTGGCCGTGGTGAACATGCAGGACCTGGCGCGCGTGCTGCGCATGGATGGCGTCACCGGCGTGCGCCTGCGCCTGCATGACATGGATCAGGCCTGGCCGGTGGCGCGCGATCTGGCGGTGAAGTTGCACGGCCCGTATCGGGTTAGCGACTGGACCCAGGAAAACGCCAACCTGTACCACTCCTTGAAGATGGAAAAGACGGTGATGGGCATCCTGCTGTCGCTGATCGTGGCGATGGGGGCGTTCAACCTCGTGTCTTCGCAAGTGATGCTGGTGACCGACAAACAGGCCGATATCGCCATCTTGCGCACGCTCGGGCTGTCGCCGGGCGGGGTGATGCAGGTATTCATGGTGCAGGGCTCGTTGATCGGCTTCATGGGTACCTTCATGGGCGTGATCGGCGGCATCGTGCTGACGTTCAACCTCGAACGCATCCTCGGCGTGATCGAAACGATTTTCAGCGTCAAGTTGCTACCCGAAGACGTGTACTACATCACCGGCCTGCCGACCGATATGCAAACCCAGGACGTGGTAGTGATCACCGTGGTGGCATTGGTGATGAGTTTCCTGGCGACCTTGTACCCGGCGTGGCGCGCTTCGCGCACCCAGCCGGCGGAGGCGCTGCGCTATGAATGAGATCCGGGAAGCGGCCGTGCAAACATCAGAACAGGCAACTGCGGTGATCCGCGCCGAAGCGCTGGCCAAGACCTACGCCGAAGGCAAGATGCGCACGCCGGTATTCGATGGCCTGGATCTCTCGGTGGCCACCGGCGAAACCGTGGCGATCGTCGGTGCCTCCGGCGCCGGCAAGAGCACCTTGCTGCATCTGCTCGGCGGGCTGGATATTCCGACCTCCGGCGAGGTGTATGTGGCCGGCGAGCGCATGTCGGCGCTGTCCGACGCGCAGCGCGGCAAGCTGCGTAACCAGGCGCTTGGCTTCGTCTACCAGTTCCATCACTTGTTGCCCGAATTCACCGCGTTGGAGAACGTGATGATGCCGGTGCTGTTGTCCGGCAAGGATGTGGCCGTCGCCAAGGGTCAGGCACTGCAACTGCTGGAATCGGTTGGGCTTGGGCATCGCGTCGAACACAAGCCCAGCGAACTCTCCGGGGGCGAACGTCAGCGCTGTGCGGTGGCGCGTGCATTGGTCAACAAGCCGGGCTGCGTATTGGGCGACGAGCCCACCGGCAATCTGGACGACAAGACCGCGGGCACCGTGTTCGAGCTGATGCTGGAGCTCAACCGCGCCCAGCGCACCAGCCTGGTGTTGGTGACGCACGACCGCGGCTTGGCACGGCGTCTGGACCGCGTGCTGGAGCTAAACCAGGGCAAGCTGCGCGAATTGGCGCCGTCTGCGGTGTAAGCGCATGGCGAAGCGGTCGGTTGGCAGACCGATCGCGTCGTGTATGAGCGTGGAATCTTCAGCGGTCACCGGTGCTGTGCCCGTTAGCCGAAATGGTGGCGAATTTTGAAGTGCAGTGGCAGCGCACGATCGCATGCACCCCGACTGCCAGGGCATTAGCTGCCTGGTCGCCGCAGGCCAATGCAGCCTGCGGCGATGCCATGGCATCGGTCAAGGAATGATGCGCAGTGCCCGCAGGCGGGTAAATAGTTCGAAGAACGAGGCGCGGCTGTCGTAGAAGTCGAGGAAACCCAGTTCGCGGCTCTTGGTCATGTCGTTGACGCACTCGATCTCGCGGCCTAGGTCGGCATCGGTATGCCACCACGATGCAAGCCGATTGACGTCGGACTCTACCAGCTGGTGTTGCGCGGCCACCTCAGCCCACAGGGCAGGTGCGGTCTGGCTCATGCGTGGTTCCAGCGGTTCAGGCACAGCGGGGCAGGGCGCAGCATCGAGTTCGAAGAACTTCGCAATCTCGCCCCACATCCAGCGCCAGCGGAACACATCGCCATTGACGGTGTTGAAGGCCTGATCGCGCGCTGCGGGGCTAAGCCCGGCCCAGGCCAGTTGGCGGCCGAGCAGCCCGGCATCGGTGAGGTCGGTGAGGCTGTTCCACTGCGCTTGCGACCCTGGGAACACGAACGGTTGCCCGGTGTGCTTGCACAGCGATGCATACACCGCCAGCGTCACGCCCATGTTCATGGCGTTGCTGCCGTTGGCCATGCCGATCATGGTGTGCGAGCGATGTACGCTCCAGCGGAAACCGTGCTGCTGCGCATGCGCAAACAGCAGGTCTTCCAGCGTGTAGTAGAAGTTTTCGCCCGGCTGGCGCGGCTCGCTTTCGCGAAACGGCGTCTCGGCCTTGCCGCTGCCGTAATTCTCGAAGGCGCCCAGGTAGTGCTTGGTGCCGGTGACCAGCGCCATGTGCTGCAGCGGCGCATCGCTGAGTGCATCGCACAGGTGCCGCATCATCGCGCCGTTGGCCTGGACGTTCTCGCGTTCGGTATCGCGGCGGGTCCAGGTGCAGAAGAACACGTGGGTAATCGGTAGGCCACGTAACGCGCTGTTGGTGCTGTCGGCGTCCAGTAGATCTGCCGCGACCGGAATGACACCGTCGTGGGGCAGTGGCCGGCGTGCAAGGCCGTACACGGTCCAGCCGTCGGCGAGCAGCACGTTGGCAAGGTTGTAACCGGAGATGCCGGTCACACCGACGATCAATGCAATGCCTTTACGCATGGGGGAGACTCCTGGAAAACGGATTTCACCTTAGCGGCGACACCATGAAATCGGGGCGAATGCTGGGCCAGAGCGCGTGCTGCGCCGTTGATCGCTCCATTTGCTGCGGCATGCATCGTTAGGTGTGCACTGTCCTACGCACTGCATCTAGCGGTTGCGGGCTGCAGTACCTCTTCCGTATTCGCGATCGGCGAGCGCCGCGCAGTGTTCTTCCTACCCAGCCTTGGGCAGATCTCCGCTGTGCGTGGAAGGTGCCGCGATCTAAGGTGAAGACGTTGATCGATAGGGTGCGGGATGGCGACCGACAGCATGGAGGTGTCAGCGCAGGCAGCGCCGCCGCAGATGAGATCGGCGGTGGCCATTGCGGCCGCGTTATTGCTGGGCGTGGTGGCCTGCGCCTGGTCGCCCACACTGCTTGCGCACATGGTTTACGTCGGCTGCGTGTGTGTTGCATTGCTGGGCAGCGGCGCGACGGTGTGGCTGCGCCCGCCCCGGAGTGCGCTATTGCTGGCAGGGGCGGCGGCACTCTTTGGATTCGGGACGATGGGGTGGCAGGTGACCGATGCCCTGCAGTCGCAACTGCTTCCGCAGGATGAAACACGCGATGTCACCGTGCGCGGACAGATTGTCGGCCTGCCGACCGCCGAGCAACGCCGTACCCGCTTTCAGCTGCGCGTGGACCAAGCGCCGGCGCAGCCGGAGGCACTGCGCGGGAAGCTCCTGCAACTGGCCTGGTACGACGACTTTGGCGCCGAGCGCATCGGCCCGCGCGCAGCGCTGCATGCAGGTGCGCGTTGGCAGCTGCGGCTCAAGCTGCGTGCGCCACGCGGCTTGCGCAATCCCGGAGGCTTCGATGCCGAGCGCCAGGCACTGGCGCAGCGCATCGCTGCGACGGGCTATGTG
Source organism: Xanthomonas euvesicatoria (assembly GCF_013112235.1). Lineage (NCBI taxonomy): Bacteria > Pseudomonadati > Pseudomonadota > Gammaproteobacteria > Lysobacterales > Lysobacteraceae > Xanthomonas > Xanthomonas euvesicatoria. The sequence continues at coordinate 3,637,551 of NZ_JABFFS010000001.1, read as the reverse complement.
CGCATGCCTGCAACCGCACGCCAGATCGCGCCGCCGCAAGGCGTGGATGCGTGGCGCGAACGGATGTCGCAACGCATCGCCGAGCGTGTCGGCGGCCCTTCTGCGCCGTACCTGCGGGCGCTCGCGCTCGGAGATACCCGCGGGCTGGACGATATGGCATGGGCAACGTTGCGCGCGACCGGGCTCAGCCATCTGATCGCCATCTCTGGATTTCATGTCGGGCTGGTCGGGGCATTCTTCGCGCTGCTGGTCGCTGGCATATGGCGCTGGCAGCCGCGACTGGGCACCTTCATGCCGCGTCTGCATGCGGCATCGATTGCCGCGCTACTCGGCGCCGCCGCCTACGCGCTATTGGCTGGCCTGGCGCTGCCGACGGTACGCACCGTGTTGATGATTGCGGTGGTGGCCCTCGCCAGGGTACTGCGGCGACGCGCCTCGACCGCGCACGTCCTCTCGCTCGCCTTGTTGGCGGTGTTGCTGTGGGATCCGCTCAGCGTGCTGGTGGCTGGCTTCTGGCTCAGCTTCGCCGGCGTGGCATGGCTGGTCTGGTGCCTGCCGTCTGACGATCGCGCCATCGTGCGCGGCTTCCTGTCTGCGCAGACCGTGGCCACCGTTGGCCTGCTGCCGTTGACGGTCAGCCTGTTCGGGCAGGCGTCGCTGGTCGGGCCATTCGCCAATTTGGTCGCCATTCCCTGGTGGACTTTCGTGGTGGTGCCGCTGTGCCTGTTGGGGACCGCGCTCGAAGCGATCTATCCAGGGACCGGCGTATGGGCATGGCAGCTTGCAGGCTGGTGCTTTGAGCTGACCTGGCCGGGGTTCGTCTGGCTTGGGCACACCGCGGTGGCGTTGTGGTGGGTGCCCGAGTCCGATGGGGTTGCCCTGATCGCCGCCTTGCTCGGTGCGTTCTGGCTGTTGCTGCCGCGCGCGACGCCGGGTAAATCGTTGGCGGCGCTGCTGTGGTTGCCGCTGCTCTGGCCGGATCGCGAGCTACCCGCCGCAGGCGAGGCGGAAGTGCAGGTGCTGGATGTGGGCCAGGGCTTGGCGGTGCTGGTGCGCACGCAACGCCATGCGCTGTTGTTCGATACCGGTCCGGCGGTGCGCGACGGGTTCGATGCCGGCGAGCGCGTCGTGCTGCCGGCGTTGCGCGCGCTTGGCGTACGCCGGCTGGATGCCATCGTGCTCAGCCACGCCGACGCCGATCATGCCGGTGGCTATGCCGCGGTGCGCACGGGGCTGCCGGTGGCACGCACGGCTGCGCCACCGGGTGCGCCGTTGGACGTCACCGCACGTTGCCGCGCCGGGCAGCAGTGGGAGTGGGACGGTGTGCGCTTCCGCTTCCTGCATCCCGGTGTTGGGTTTCCTTATCTACGCAATCAATCCAGCTGCGTGCTGCGGGTCGAGACCGCGTCTGCGAGCGCACTGTTGCCGGGCGATATTGGCGAAATCGTCGAGCGCCGCCTGCTGCGCGGGCGCGCCGCGGATCTGCGTGCGGACCTGGTGATCGTGCCGCACCACGGCAGCGCCGACGGCTCGCAGGCCGGCTTCATCGCCGCGACCGGCGCACGCCTGGCGCTGGTGTCGTCCGGTCATGGCAACAGATTCGGGCATCCACGCGCCGAGGTCGTGCAACGCTGGAAGTCGGGCGGAGCAGAAGTGCTGGACACTGCCCAGGCGGGAGCGATACGGGTTTGGCTCGGTGCCGCGGGCCTGCAACTGCGCGAGCGGCGGCACTGGCAGCCGCGGCTATGGGATGCTGCGGAACGGCGGCGGTCGGCTGCTATCCTATCGGTCAGCGAACAGGCGGCCGTGTTGCCGGAGGAATCGAATCGTGTTGGAGCTGGTCAAGGCAGGCGGTTGGCCGATGGTGCCGTTGCTGTTGCTGGGCGTGATCGCCCTGGCGATCGTGCTGGAGCGTCTGTGGAGCCTGCGCCGCAATGAGGTGACGCCGCCGGGCCTGGGTGAAGAAGTGCGCAATTGGGCCGCGCGCGGCAATCTGGATCCCACCCACATCGAATCGCTGCGCCGCAATTCGCCGTTGGGCGCCTTGCTGGCCGCTGCGCTGGATGTGCGCGGCCGCCCGCGCGACATGATTCGCGAACGTATCGAAGACACCGGCCGGCATGTGGTGCATCGCATGGAGCGCTACCTGAATGCGTTGGGCACGATCGCTTCGGCCGGGCCGTTGTTGGGTCTGCTTGGTACCGTGGTCGGCATGATCCAGATGTTCCTGGGCATCCTCGATCACGGCGTCGGCGATGTGAATCAGCTCGCCGGCGGCATCGGCAAAGCGCTGGTGTGCACTGCCACCGGCATGATCATCGCTGTTCCGGCATTGATGGCACATCGCTTCTTCAAGGGGCGCATCGCCGGTTACATCATCGAGATGGAGCAGGAAGCCACCTTGTTGCTGGACACCATCGATGGCCGAGTCGTGCCGGCAGCCGTCGCGCCGGCCGCAGCGGGCGCCAAGCCTGTCACGGCGAAGGGTTGACGGATGCGCATCGGCAGCGACCGAAGCCAGGACGAGCCGCATATCGACCTGGTGCCATTGATTGACGTCATCCTCGTCCTCATCATCTTTTTCGTGGTGACCACGACCTTCGACGCACGCTCCACGCTGCAGCTGCAGTTGCCGACCGCCAGCGACCAGCACACCAGTGCGCCGCCGCGTTCGTTGAGCGTGCTGGTCAACGCCGATGGGCGTTATTTCATCAACGATCAGGAAGTACTGCGCTCGGATGTGGATTCGCTCAAGCAGACCATCGCCCAGATCGCCGGCGATGACCGCGAACAGACCGTGCTGATGCGCGCCGATGCGCGGACCCCGTATCAGGCCGTGGTGACCGCGCAGGATGCGCTGGGTCAGCTCGGCTTCCGGCGCATTGCCATCGCCACCGCGCCTCCGGCCAGCGCCACCGGTACGACCGGCAAGACAAGCACCAACGGAACCCGCCAGTGACCATCTCCACCGACCGCCCGGCGCCAGTGTCTTCCTGGCGCACGTACCGTCGCCTGCTGGCGTTTGCCAAGCCGTATCGCTTGTTGCTGGTGGCCGCGTTGATCGCCGCGTTGATCGAAGCGGCCGGCACCACCGGGTTTCTGGCGTTGATGAAGCCGATCACCGACGAGACCTTCATCTACAAGAACGCTGAGGTCAGTCGCTGGCTGCCGGTGCAGATCATCCTGCTGTTCGTGGTGCGCGGCGTCGCCGGTTACATCACCGACATGGCCATGGGCAAGTCCGCACGCAGCATCGCGCGCGACCTGCGTATCAAGGTGATGGCCAAGTATCTGCGCCTGCCGGGGTCACGCTTCGATTCGGAGCCGGTGCCCTCGATGCTGATACGCCTGGGCTCGGATTCGGACCAGGTTGCGCAGGCCGCAGTGGATGCGGTCAAGGTCATGATCCAGCAATCGCTGCAGGTGATCGGTGCGCTGGCACTGATGCTGTGGCATAGCTGGCAGGTGACGTTGACCATCCTGGTGCTCGCCCCGGTGCTGGCCTGGGTGATGGACAAGGTGGCGCGGCGCTACCGCCGTATCAGCCACAGCATCCAGGAAAGCGGTGCGCAGCTGCTGCAGGCTGCCGACCAGACCTTGTCCAGCCATCAGGAGGTCAAGATCTACGGGGCCCAGCAGACCGAAATGGAGCGCTATGGCGCGCTGGCCAATCGCAACCTGCGCCTGGCGATGAAGGTCGAATCCACCCGCGGCATTTCCACTGCCACCGTGCAGATGATCGGCGCGATCGGCCTGTCGGCCCTGCTGTTCGTGGCCGGTGCGCAGGCCTTGGCCGGGCGCCTGACGGCCGGCGATTTCGTCGTGCTGATGACCTCGATGCTGACGATCATTCCGGGCCTCAAGCAGCTCACCAATGTGCAGAACATGGTGCAGCGCGGCCTGGCATCGGCCGAGCGCTTGTTTTCGGTGCTCGACAGCCCGGACGAGCCGGATCAAGGTACCATGCCGCTAACGCGTGCCAAGGGCTTGATCGAATTTCGCGATGTCACGGCGCGCTACCCCGGCCAGGTCAATCCGGCGCTGGCCGATGTCAGTTTCGTTGCGCAACCGGGCACCGTCACTGCCATCGTCGGGCGTTCGGGAAGCGGCAAGTCCAGTCTGATCAAGTTGATCCCGCGTTTTTACGAAGCCGAGGCCGGGCAGATCTTGCTCGACGGTCATCCGGTGCAGGCGTATGCGCTGGCGGATCTGCGCAGGCAGATTGCGCTGGTGGGCCAGCAGGTAATGTTGTTCGACGGCAGCATCGCCGACAACGTGGCGTTCGGTGAAATGCGCAACGCCGATGCCGGCCAGTTGGAGCGGGCGATTCTGGGCGCAAACGCAATGGAATTTGTCGCGCAACTGCCCGAGGGGCTGCAGTCGCATGTCGGCACCAAGGGCGGGCGCCTGTCCGGTGGCCAGCGCCAGCGTCTGGCGATCGCACGCGCCATGCTCAAGGACGCGCCGGTCCTGATCCTGGACGAGGCCACCGCAGCGCTGGACAACGAATCCGAGCGCTTGGTACAGGACGCCCTGCACAAGCTGATGCCGGACCGCACCACGCTGGTCATCGCGCATCGCCTGTCCACCATCGAGCATGCCGATCAGGTGCTGGTGATGGACCAGGGTCGGATCGTCGAGCGCGGTACGCATCACCAATTGCTGGCGCAGGGCGGCTTGTATTCGCATCTGCACGGCATGCAATTCCGCGAACGCCAGGCATGAGCAAACGCGGCACCCGCACCCCGGGTTACTGGTACGACAACACGCCGATCCCCTTGCCGGCGCGCATCCTGGCGCCGGTCTACGGCGCTGCCATTGCATTGCGGCGGGCGCTGTATCGCCGCGGTTGGCGCCGGCGCCACCGGGTACCAGTGCCGGTGATCGTGGTTGGCAATGTCACCGCCGGCGGCACCGGCAAGACGCCGCTGACGATCGCCTTGGTCGCAAAGCTGCAGGAAGCCGGCTGGACGCCTGGCGTCGCCAGCCGTGGCTACGGCCGCGATGACGCAGGTACCGCGCGGTGGGTCGAAGCGGACACGCCGGTGGCGCTCGGCGGCGATGAGCCGGTGTTGATCGCCTGGAAAACCGGTGCACGCGTGCGTGTCGACAGCGACCGGCTCGCTGCTGCACGGGCGCTGGTCGAAGCGGGCTGCGACATCGTGATCTGCGACGACGGGCTGCAGCATTACCGTCTGGCGCGCGATGTCGAGATCGAAGTGGTCGATGGCCAGCGGCGCTACGGCAACGGACGCCTGTTGCCCGCTGGGCCGCTGCGCGAACCGGCCGCGCGGGCACGCGATTGCGATTTCCGCGTGGTCAATCTCGGCCAGGCCAGTGCGACTGCCGCACCGCAGGTGCCCGATGATGCCGGTTTCGGCGAGTGGCAGATGCGTTTGAGCATCGACAGCGTGCAGCCGATGGATGGCAAGCGTGCGCAGCCCTTGAGCATGCTTGCCGGGCAGCGCGTGCATGCGGTGGCGGGCATCGCGCATCCGGAACGTTTCTTCGCCATGCTGCGCGCGCGCGGCATTGGCGTGGTGCCGCACGCGTTTCCGGATCATCACGTCTACCGCGCCGCGGATTTCAGCTTCGGAAGCCGCCTGCCGGTGCTGATGACCGAAAAGGACGCGGTGAAATGCCGTCCGTTCGCCGACGAGTGGTTGTACAGCGTGCCACTGAAGGCGGAGCTGCCGGCCGCGTTCTGGGTGAGTCTGCTGGACCGCCTGAACAAATTGGCCAGCCGGCAGGGCGTGTGAGTGCATCACGGGCCATGGTGAGCATGCAGCTGGACGTTGCTGGCCAACCATCGCGAGCCAGGCGTCGAGGACGCGCTTGCTGCTGTGATGTGGCATCCAGGCTGCATGACGTTTCGCAACACTCGGGCAGAGGTCTGCCCTGAAATATCGGTGCGCATGGCTGCGAGCAGGGCACGCAGCGCGTTTTTGAGTGCTGATGTCGTGCAGCGCAGCTCCCACTGAATACAGCCACTTCGCTCAATCACACATCGGCATCAAGCGATTCGGTTCTCTCGTTTCCCCACTGCATCCAGAGCGCGCACGTATGACACCCACCACGCCTGCCGATTTCGTCGTCGCCATTCCCGCCCGTTACGCCTCTACGCGGCTGCCGGGTAAACCGCTGCAACGGATCGGCGATCGCCCGATGATCCAGCATGTGGCCGAGCGTGCGTTGCTGGCGGGTGCGCGCGAGGTATGGGTGGCCACCGACGACGCGCGCATCGCAGCGGCGATCGAACATCTGCCAGGAGTGCATGTGGCAATGACCGGCGCCGCGCATCTGTCCGGCACCGACCGCCTGGCCGAATGCGCACGCATTGCCGGATGGGACGACCAGACCTGCGTGGTCAATCTGCAGGGCGACGAACCGTTTGCGCCGGCTGCAGGCATCCGCGCCGTTGCCGATCTGCTGCAGCACTCCGGTGCCCAGATGGCCACGCTGGCCGCGCCGGTGGAAAACGCGCACGACCTGTTCGATCCCAACGTGGTGAAGCTGGTGCGCACAGCCGGCGGCGATGCGCTGTATTTCAGCCGCGCGCCGATTCCCTGGCACCGCGACAGCTTCGCCAGCCAGCGCGATAGCGTGCCTGCAGAAGGTCAGTGGCTGCGCCACATCGGCATCTACGCCTATCGCGCAGGCTTCCTGCAACGCTTCGCGGCCATGCCGCCTGGCATGCTGGAGCGCATCGAATCGCTGGAACAACTGCGCGTGATGGAAGCCGGTTATCGCATCGCCGTGGCGGTGACGCCCGAGCCGTTTCCGCCGGGCATCGATACCCCGGACGATCTCGTCCGCGCACAGGTGCGGGTGGCATCGCCATGAAGGTGCTGGTCGTCTGCCTGGGCAATATCTGCCGCTCACCGATGGGCGAGGGTGCGTTGCGTGCGCGGCTGGATGAAGCCCGTTTGTCGCGGCGCATCGAGGTCGATTCGGCCGGTACCGGCGACTGGCATGCCGGCGAGGCGCCGGACCCGCGCGCCATCCGCTGCGCGCGCGGTCACGGCGTGGATATCTCCGGCCTCCGCGCGCGCCAGGTGAAGCACTCGGATTTCGAGCATTTCGATTGGCTGTTGTGCGCAGACGCCAGCAATCTGCGCGATCTGCAGCGGCTCGCCCCGGCGGCGCAGCGCGACAAGCTCGCCTTGTGGCTGCCCTGGGCCGGCATCGACGCGCGCGATGACATCCCCGACCCGTATACCGGCAGCATGGATGACTTCGAGCAGGTATGGCAGCTGGTCGACACTGCCGCGCGCCTCACCGTGGCCAGACTCACCCGCGGCTAATCGCGCTTGGGCATAATCACCGCATGAACGCCCAGCTCACCCAGGAACTGCCGGAATTTCCCACCTGGCTCAATGCCAGGCCCTCCACCTTGCAGGAGCATCGCGGCCGTGCGCTGGTGCTGGCGTTCGTCAACGCCAGTTCGGTGTGGTGCGCCGAACGCCTGGCCGAGCTTGCCCACTGGCAGGCGCGCAGCCCTGGCCGGCTCCAGGTGATCGTGGTGCAGGTGCCGCGTTTCGACAGCGAGCGCCTGCCGCAACGCTCGCTTAAACAACTGCGCGGACACGGCGTGAGTGCGCCGATCCTGCTCGACAAGGACTGGGAAACCTGGCGTCGCTTCGGTATCGAATCCTGGCCCACGCTGGTGCTGCTGGATGCCTACGGCCGCGAGCGGCAGCGCCTGGTGGGCGTCACTGGCGATCTGGACAAGGCGCTGACTGCCCTGTGCGAGGGCCAGCAGCCGCCATCGGACGCCGACCTGCACGGCGTGGCCGAGCGCGAGCCCGAGCCGCACCTGGCATTGCGTTTTCCTACCGGCCTGGCCGCGACCGAAGACCGGTTGTATGTCGCCGATACCGGCCATCACCGCGTGCTCGAGTGCACGCACAGCGGGCGCGTACTGCGCCAGTTCGGGCATGGCAATGCTGATCTCATCGACGGCGGTGTCGGCGAAGCGGCATTCCGGCGCCCGCAAGGTTTGGCGTTGGAACGCGATCAGCTGTATGTCGCCGATACAGGCAACCATGCGCTACGTCGTATCAACCTGCGCAGCGGGCAGGTGGATACCTTGTGCGGCACCGGCCGTTCCGGCGAGCCGGTCGAAGGCCCGCTGGCGTCGCCCGGTGCCTCTGCGCTGAACTACCCGCAAGGTCTGGCCATCGCCGACAACCAGGTGTTGATCGCCATGGCCGGCGATAACCGGATCTGGAGTTATCACCTGGGCCGCGCCGCGCTGACCGCGCGCGCAGGCACCGGTGCCCTTGAAATTCGCGACGGCAGCGGCCATCTCGCTGCTTTCGCACAGCCGGCCGGCTTGGCGTCCGTGCAGCAGGTGGCCTATGTCTGCGACGGGCTGGGCTCGTCAATCCGCACCATGCAACTACGCGGCGATCTGGTACAGACCTTGGTCGGCGGGCAGGGCACCTGGCAGTTTGGAGATCAGGACGGCCCACGCAGCACGGCACGCCTGCAGTTCCCACAGGCCATTGCACTGGCGGCCGATTCGCCGTTGCTGTGGATCGCCGACACCGGCAATGGCCGCCTGCGCTGCCTGCGCCTGGGCGGCGGTGAATTGACCACGGTCGCGCTGCCGCGTCGTCTGCATGGCCCGGCCGGTCTGGCGGTCACCGCCGGTGCGGTCTGGATCGCAGAAACCGATGCACATGCCATCTTGCGGTACGACCTTGCAAGCGGCGAACTGAGTGATGTTTCGATAGACGAATGAGCGTCAGGCCCCACAACGATTTCGATGGAAAAGCGTTTGCTGCGCAACTGAGCACCGCGCCTGGCGTCTATCGCATGTATGCGGGCGACGATACCTTGCTGTACGTCGGCAAGGCCGGCGCGTTGCGCAAGCGTGTGGGCAGCTATTTCAACGGGACACCGAAGAACGCCCGGTTGACCTCGATGCTGTCGCAGGTCGCGCGCATGGACGTCACCGTCACCCGCAGCGAAGCCGAAGCGCTACTGCTGGAAAACCAGCTGATCAAATCGCTGTCGCCGCGCTACAACGTCTCGTTGCGCGACGACAAGAGCTACCCATACGTGTTGCTGACCCGCGAACAATGGCCCCGGATTGCCTTGCACCGCGGTCCGCGTGCGGTGCAAGGGCGTTATTTCGGCCCTTACACGGGCGTCACCGGTGTACGCGAGACGCTCAGCTTGATGCACAAGCTCTTCAAGCTGCGCAGTTGCGAGGACAGCGTATTCCGCAACCGTTCGCGGCCATGCCTGCAATACCAGATCGGGCGTTGCAGCGGTCCGTGCGTGGACTTGGTGGCGGCTCCGGATTACGCCGAATCGGTACGCCGCGCCACCATGTTTCTCGAAGGCAAGAGCGATCAGCTCGGCGAAGAGATCATGCACTCGATGCAGCAGGCCAGCGAGGCGCTGGAATTCGAGCGTGCTGCGCGTTTGCGCGATTTGCTCTCGTCGCTGCGCAGCATGCAGAACCGTCAATACGTCGACGGGCGTGCAGCGGATCTGGACGTGCTGGCCTGCGCCACGCAATCCAGCCAGGCTTGCGTCTTGTTGCTGAGTTTTCGCGACGGCCGCAATCTCGGCACGCGCTCGTTCTTTCCCAAGACCAACGGGGAAGACAGTGCCGACGAAATTCTTGGCGCTTTCGTATCGCAGTACTACGCCGAGCACTCTCCCCCGCGCGAAATCCTGCTCGACCGCGAGATCCCGGAAGCCGAGCTGATCGAAGCGGCGCTCAGTACGGCGGCCGAGCACAAGGTGGCACTGAAGTGGAACGTGCGCGGCGAGCGTGCCGGCTATCTGCTGCTGGCAACGCGCAATGCGCAGCTGACCCTTGTCACCGAGCTCACCAGCCAGAGCGCGCAGCACGCACGCAGCGAAGCCTTGCGCGAGATGCTTGGACTTGCCGAGCCGGTCAAGCGTGTGGAGTGTTTCGACATCAGTCACACCATGGGCGAGGCGACCGTCGCCTCGTGCGTGGTATTCGACGCCAGTGGCCCGGTGCGTGGCCAGTACCGGCGCTTCAATATTTCCGGCATCACGCCGGGCGACGACTATGCAGCCATGCGGCAGGCGATCGAGCGCCGCTTCCGTCGCGCCGTGGAAGAGAACGGCGTGCTCCCCGACGTGCTGTTGATCGACGGTGGCGCAGGCCAGCTGGCACAGGCGCAGGCCGCGCTGGCCGATCTCGGGGTCGAGAACGTGTTGCTGGTCGGCGTGGCCAAGGGCGAAGAGCGCCGGGCCGGGCACGAAGCGTTGATCATGGCCGACGGCCGCGAGCTGCGGCCGGGCGCGGCGTCGCCTGCGCTGCAATTCATCCAGCAGGTGCGTGACGAAGCGCACCGCTTTGCGATCACCGGCCACCGCGGTCGCCGCCAGAAGGCGCGCATGACCAGCAAGCTCGAGGATATCCCCGGCATCGGCCCTCGGCGCCGCGCGAGTCTGCTCAAGCACTTCGGCGGGCTGGTCGGGCTCAAGGCCGCTGGCGAGGCCGAGATTGCACGAGTGGAGGGGGTCAATGCCGCACTTGCCGCGCGAATCTACGCTAACCTGCACGGGCTGGCGCTTCCCGATGCGGCAGGCGAGGCAAGTCCGCAATGAAGTTGACCATCCCCACGTGGCTGACACTGCTGAGGATCGTGATGATCCCGGTGTTGGTCGTGGTGTTCTACCTGCCGTACACGTGGACGAATTTCGCGTCCGCCGGCGTGTTTGCGCTGGCCGCCATCACCGACTGGCTGGATGGCTGGGTCGCGCGGCGTTATCACCAATATTCCGCGTTCGGCGCATTTCTGGACCCGGTCGCCGACAAGTTGATGGTCGCCGTGGCGCTGTTCCTGATCGTGCAGGGCCATCCCACACCGTGGATGGCGTTCTGGGCTGCAGTCATCGTCGGACGCGAGATTGCCGTTTCTGCACTCCGCGAGTGGATGGCCGAGATCGGCCAGCGCGCCAAGGTACGCGTGGCGGCCATCGGCAAGATCAAGACCACCGCACAAATGGTGGCCCTGCTGTGTCTGTTGTATTCGGTCACGCCTGGGCAGATGCCCACGCATGAAATCTGGCTGGGCAACCTGATATTTCGTGCAGGCTACTGGACACTCGCCATTGCGGCCTTGCTGACGCTGTGGTCGGGGTTTCAGTATCTGCAGGCTGCATGGCCAAGCCTGCGCGCCGACGAAAAAGCAGCGATCAGCAACAAGCCGAAAAAAATCGAAAGCAACAGTTGACAGCTATCCTGTTCGCTGTAGAATTTCGCCTCCCAAGCGGGAATAGCTCAGTTGGTAGAGCGCAACCTTGCCAAGGTTGAGGTCGCGAGTTCGAGTCTCGTTTCCCGCTCCAGATGTAGACAGGACCCCGCGTCAGGGGTCTCGTCGTTTCAAGGCAGGATGCCTTGGGTTTGATGTTTCGGCCTGGTGGTAGAGTGGTTATGCAGCGGACTGCAAATCCGCGTACGCCGGTTCAATTCCGGCCCAGGCCTCCACATCGCATGCGGTCTTCCTGCCATCGATAACGACGACAGGGCTGGCGCAACGAAGTAACACGCTGTACAATTTCGCTCCACGCGGGAATAGCTCAGTTGGTAGAGCGCAACCTTGCCAAGGTTGAGGTCGCGAGTTCGAGTCTCGTTTCCCGCTCCAAATTCGAACCCTGGATATCGATCGATATCCAGGGTTTTTTTATTGGTCGCGTGTTATTGCCGGGGGCGTCCACTAACTACGCGGCGGCTGCGAAATATGAGCGGTGGTGCTGCGGTGTCCGGTAATGAGCGCATGTGCCAGTGCCGCACACCTGTGCTTGGGCACTTGGACACGTGGGTTTGACTGATTGCGTTGGAGGAATGGCGCCACGCGATGTCGCGGGCACGCGTAATCGAAACGCAATCCGGGGCCAGGTGGCCAGCGCGTTGGCTGCATGATGCGGATGGTCGTGCAGGGACATTAGCCGGTAAGCGGCGCGCAGACGATTGCGTGTGCGCCGACTCGATTACCTTATTAACGTGTGCCCGGGGCGGGGGTCGAACCCGCATAGCCTTGCGGCTGAGGGATTTTAAGTGGGTAAGTTATTGATTTTGTTCAACAATAGCCAACCACGTCCAACTGATAAATCAGTCACTTACAGCCCTGCCAACAACGGCCAAAATTGGCTTATCTCGGGGGCACTGTCCCAAGAATGTCCCAGGGGTTGCGCTTTCTCAGTCCTGATGAGAAATTTGACGAACATCACAAAAGGGGTTTGGTATGGCGATCTACATGATTGGGTACGACCTGAACCGTCAAGGGCAGAACTACAGCGGTTTGATCGAAAAAATCAAGGAAATTGCCAACGGTTACTGGCACCACCTTGACTCGACGTGGCTGATCAGCCATGCAGGCAGCGCATCTGTGATTCGCGATGCTCTAAAGCCTTTTATCGATAGCAACGACGAACTCCTTGTTGTGAAGCTCGCACAAGGGGATGCGGCATGGAGCGGATTCAACAGCGCTGGATCTGACTGGCTTAGAAACAACCTGAGCTAGCGACCAACAAAAAACCCCACTACGCCATCGCGGTGAGTGGGGTTCGTGCCGGCTCAACTCCTCCAAAAGAGTCCACCGGCTGACATGGTTTTTCAAGGTGGCGGCACTCATGCCTAATCCGCCGACTGTAGGGAATGGACTACGCGCGGCCCTACAGCCACACCCGCGCTAAATGAAGAACATCATCGGTTCGGCTTCCTGTGCTTCCGGCACCGTGGCTGCAACGCCAATAGCCATTGCAAGCGCAACAAGCCCGTCGATACGGCCAGTGGTTCGAGCCTTGTCAAATTTGCGCGAGCCGACCGGGTCTTTGATGACAATGGCGTTTGCTGCACACATCGCAAGAACAGGATGGTTGCCGTGTGCAATCCGCGCGTTCAACAATTCTGCTTCCAGGGCATCGATAGCTGGTCCCATGTCCTTGAACCCTTGCCCAAATGGTTGCAGTGGTAGGTCGATGCCCAGCGTGTCTAGCTCCTTCTTCATCACGTCTATCCGCCAGCGGTCAAAGGCGATCACGCGCAAATCCAGGTCACTCACAATTTCGCCGATGTCTGCTGCCACGTGGGCATAGTCAACACTGGCACCCGGAGTGGTCCGCATGAATCCCTGCCGTGACCAAACGTCATATGGCGCACGGTCACGGTGCGCACGGTCTGCCAAGCCAATCTGAGGCGTCCAAAAGTGCGCCTGTGCCTGCCATACGCCATCGACCTTGCCGACAAGAATCAGCGCCGTGAGATCTGTGCGAGCGGATAGGTCAAGACCGCCGTACACGGGACCGTCAAATTGCAGGACGTGGCTACCGCATGACTTCCATACGTCCGGCGATACGAAGGGGCTTTCTGTACTCACGCGCTGATTGAGCAATAGATTGCGCGCAGAGTTCTCCATCGACGGCATGCGCTGCGCCTGCTTCATCTGTTCGGCAAGATCATCGCGACTGCGGAACGTGCCGAGCGCAGGATTCGCGGCCATCCACTCTTTCTCATCATCAAGCGGGCATCCATCCGCTGCCGCATGAAGGTGGCAGACAATGCGCGGATCACTGCTGCGTTGGGCATCGTCCAACCAAATGCTTAGCAAGTCTGCATCGTTGGCGGCTTGAGTTGAAATCACCAGCAATAGCGGATTAGCGTGCGCGCCCTGACTTGTCACGATGGCATCCACGAAATCAGATTGCGGCCCACGCACCTGCCCGACTTCATCAAGAATAGCTAGCACTGGCGAAAGACCATGGGCGGTCCTGCCGTCAGCGGCCAGTGCCCGAAACTCAGTGTTGAGTGGCAAACCCACCAAACGTTTGCCACTTGGGATGATCTTGACGATGCCTGAAAGGTCGGCAGATAGTTGGACCATCTTGGATGCGAGATTAAACACCAACGCAGCCTGATCACGGCTCATGGCACCACTCACAATTTGCGCATTCTGCTTTGCTTCCGGTCCAACAAGATGTGCCAAGAGTAGTGCAGCGATCAGCCCGGTCTTACCGTTCTTTCGGCCAATCGAAAGATAAGCCCGCCGAGTGTCGGCAGGGTTGTCGTATACATCGCGGATGAAATCCTTCTGAAATTTGGCAAGGTTCATGGGCTGACCAACCTGCGCACCGTCAGGAGTCAGACAGTATTTTTCAATGAATGCGATTACGCGGCTGGCTCTACTGTCCATCACTTCACCGCCACCAATCGCGGAATCAGCGGATCACTATTCGTGGCGGCTTGTTGTGCCTCACGCTGCAAGTTGAGTGCGTTACCTGCATCTCTACTCCGTCCCTCTGTCGCTTCCGGGTGGACATGCAGCATTCGAGACAGCGCGATTGCACGGCGTCCCGCTGTGTCTAGCAGCTTGTGGGCAGGATGGGGCTTGCCGCCCTGCGTCATGTCTCCTTCAAGGCGCACCAGCGCACGCAGACGCGCAATGTCGGCATGAATCATCGCGAGTTCCGCTGCGTTGATCAAATCCAAGTCGTTCCATCGATCACGGGCACGATTCCCGATGATTGCCAGCCAGTGCGGCCATGCCTCAGTTGGGAAGTCGATATGTACAGGCGGTTGCAAGCTATCTGCGGCGGCATTCTTGGCAGCAGTCACGGCAGCAGCGAGGCTATCGGATCGGCGATTTCTGGTCTTCTTCATGGCGATCTTTGGACTTAGCGATTTTTAAAGGGAGGGAAGTCGGTCTTTTGAGTCGAATTTCCTAGCGATTTTTCTGATTCCAGTGATGTGATGGATCTGCGGGCCATCCATCTTGATTGCACCCCATAACCACTGATAAGCCATGTCGTTCGCGTCCTGTCTTATGGCTATGACATGAGTGACAGAGTGGCTGAAGGTTCTCTGCACTGTTATCCGATGGATCACCACTCGCGTGGTCAATATCAGTAGCAAGGACAGTCATTCCGCGAGATTTGCAATGTCTGCACAATGGATCGTGTGCCAGAACATAAGCACGCAACTTTCGCCATGCCGAGCTATTGAGTGGGATGGTGCGTCGCGAATCAGCATCACGACCACTAGGATTACTCCTGCGCATTTTCCATCCTTGGCAAATTTTCGAGCCTGCGAACTTCATCAACTGTCATCCAACCTGATGCGATTGCCTTGGCGTAGAAATCGGCGCGTGCTTCAGGATTGCCACGCAACAAACCTTCAACGCTGTGTTCGGCCAAGTATTTCCGACGTGCGAGAGGGCCAAGAAGCTGACGCGTAATCTCGGCTTCCCACATGGCAATCCAGCGTGCAAGCGAATAGCGCACGAACTGACTACCCAACTCGGCAGTATTGGAGTACGACCCATGACGCAAGTCGCCCACCATTGTTGGTGGGACGCGAAAGATGCGGCATATCTCTTCAACGCTGAACTGCTGCGACGCCACCCACTGCGCATCATCCAAGCTCATGCCAACTTGCTGATATTTCATGTTTCCTGACAGCACTGCCACACGTCCAGCATTGCCGCTACCCGAATGGCGCGAGTTCCAAGCGTCGCGCAGATCGGATTGCTGTTCGCTAGTGAGAGCCTTTGGACCGTTATCCACGGTCAGAATTCCACCGGGCTGTGCGCCATTCGCAAACGTGCTGGACCCGTGATTGCGCAGAGCCAACCCAAGGCCCAACGTCTCACGTGCAACCGTGATCCTGCTTTTCCCTACAATGCTGCCGAGATCACAACGATCTGCGAGATGAAAAATTTCGTCGTCAAGCAGTCGCGCAACTGCGGTGCTTCCGGCCACGTCGTAGGCGTAGCGTCCTGATGCCAACTCCACAATCGTGACTGTCTTAGGGTCAATGGGATGCAGGCCGGTGATTTCACCTGCGCCATTTGATTCAATGCGAGCATATGCATTGCCATGCAGCAAAACAGATGCGGTCATGGATTCGCGGAAAGACAGGCCCGATTGATTCGGGTTCGGTTGACTTAGCACACGTGCCAGCGGGTAATCATCCGCCCGCACACGCTCATCCTGGGTGCGCTGATAAACGTGCAAAGGCAGGCAGGCTACAGACTCGCTGAGAGCCTGCACACAGCCAAAGACCGTGCTGATTGATTCGGCGGACTTCACATCTACGAATTGACCGCAGATACTCGATGCCCCACGGTCAGCCAATGCATTCCAGCTTGGATCAGTCTTGCGTTGTTCGCGGTTGAACGGCCAAAATTTCATCTGCATGTCTCCAACCAAAATTTCAGGATCGCGAGTTGATCCACGTGCTGTGATTTGCTGCGCAGGCTGACGGTAGTCGTTGGATAGGCGGGCCAAGATTGCACAATGCTGATTTCGATCAACTCAACTTCATGCAGGGTGCGTCTATCCCCATCCCAGCTATCGCGTGTCGCAACAAATCCCATCGATACGCCGCCGAGATCACCACGCTGCGCAAGCGTGCGAATGTCATTGCCCGTGCTGGTGTCAGGAAGGGTCAGCGAATATTCCAGACCCTTATCGGTCTGACGGAGTGCAAGCGTTCCCGATTTGGTCCGACCCAACACCTTGTCCGGGGCATGGTCAGCAAGCGCGAGGATGTCTTTGTTCTCGGCTAACGTCCGAGTAAACGCGCCGGGGGCAATCAATTCCCGGAAGTCGGCGATACGTGTCTCAGTGCCGAAAGGAGCCGCCAGCCCGATAAGCTGGCGACCCTCTACAGTGGCACCGGTTGCGAAGCGGCGCTCAATGTCCACGTTAGGCTCCCGTAGCCACTACGAACGCTTCTTCATGACGCACGGCCACATCAACCGTCGCCATCGCACGCACCAAAACACCGCCACGACGATAAGACGTCTCGGCATAGGGGTTGACCAAGATTTCCACCGCGCCCCACTGGCCCAACAGAACTTGCGACCAGTCGCCGAGAATGGCGGTATTGGCAGGCGATGCATTGGAGACAGCCACGGCAAGTTCACCAATACGGCTTGCAGTCGCAATGTAGTCGCTGCCGGCTGCCGGTGCCTTGAGGATTCCACGCAGAGCCGACAGAACGTCCGGGCTGGTGTACCAGCCAGTCGGATTGACGTTGATGGCTGCAAGCAGCTGTTCAATCGCCAGCACATCGGCCCACGTGGTCGGGATTGTGTCTTTCTGCACGCCGGCACGATTGATGAGACCCAACGGCTGACCATTTGCGCCCGTGCCTGCAATGATGGCCCGATCAATCGCAGATGCAACGGCAAAACTCAGATCGTCGCGAACGAGATCTTCAATTGCCGGGGAACTCTGCTGGATCAGCTGGCGGCTCATCTCGGTGATGCCGCCAACATGCTTCGGGGTCAACGTGACCGAATCGAAGTCCATCTGCGACTCAGGTAGCTCCTGACCCTCAGTCACCCAACCAGCTGTCAGGCCCGCGCCTGCCTTTGGAATCGAAACGTTGCCGGTCAATCCGGTCAAGGTCCGCACGCCCAAACTACGAACAAGCAGAGAGTCACGCAGTGGACCGATGTACTGGTCTGCGCGGTGCTGAGTAGCGACCAACTCCGGCGCGGTCGCCGTGGTATTGGCACGCCGTTCGAATGCCGACAGTGGCACCAAGATGCCGCCATTGCGCGCCGGACCATGGCGACGCTCCAACTCGGCATGCATTTCAGCTTCGGCACCAGTCAGGGAACGGCCTTCCATTCCTGCACGAACAACAGCAAGCAGGCTGACACGGCTTTCGGTATCGCTACCGTTCGGCGTGTGGACAGGGCGAGCCTGGGAACGACGCTCGGCATCATCCAAGAACTGTTGGCGCTGTTCGTCCGATTCAAGGTTGGTAATTTCTGCCTGTAGATTCGCAAACTTGCCTTGTTCGTCGGCAGTGAGTTGGCGGCTAGCCTGTTCGGCAGTGGTGACTAGGGCGCGAGCTTCGGCAACCTTGGCGGCACGTGCTTCACGAATTTCTTTCAGGGTACGCATTTGTTTCTACTCCGGGTTATAGGGAATTCCCGGATATAGAAACTATGCGTATAAAAATAGCCGTCAAACATCCTTGTTGACGGCTATCGGAATTTGTCGATACGTGATGAAATTAGCGTGCGGTTGCGCAGGATTATAAGTGTGTCACATCAATCACCATAACGTTTGAAGGAAGCGTTTGGTTGAAACTTGATCCTGACGATCCTTGGATCTGAAACGGGGCGACTGTTACATCACCGGAAGACGATCCGATACGAACACCAGGGAGATTGACCGCATAGCCGTTTGATCCTTCTGGCCCAGCATTGACGGGGACAACGTATATCCCCGGCGAAAACACAGCAGCATAACTGCGACCAGCGGGGTACGTGCGCGTATTTCCCGCCGATCCATTAACCTGATATGTGTCTACAACGCGCATCGGTGAATGAGCGGAATCGAAAACTATTTGTCCGGACGCGTTGAAGACTTGAAGACCGTACGTCGCTGCTGCGGCCTGGGGTGCAGTATCGAATGCGTACCAATCAACCGTTGCCCCCACCCGTGCATTGACTACAAGACCAACTGTCACTGTACTTCCGTTGATGTTGTAGCTAGTCATGCTGACCAATGAACTACAGCGGACAGCAATCAGCATCATTGCATTGACATCAGAAATTTGGATTTGGACGCTGCTATTTCCGGCTACGCCCGGAGCTACAACGTTGGTGGTTGCCGTGCCTTTACGTTTGAAGTGTAGGTTTCGATAAGTTTCATCAATTTGGATGAAACCATTGGAATTTATGATCTGAAGTCCTGCGGGCATCATCGAACTCCGTAAAGTAGTGTCACCGGTACTTGTCCGGTGGGGAATGACGGATTGGGTGTCCAAGACAAAGTACCTTGGCCGTTGTCAGTGAAGAATGGACGATAGAAACTGCCACTTGGAGCGACGACCCACCATAACGTTCCTTGCCGAGTGTCTATGCTAACGCTGCCATTTGTGTTCGGTTGGATTGTCACAATTCCGGTCATCCGCCCCAGCCGGTCGGTGATGTCCAACGTCAAATTTCCGTACGCATCGAAAACTTGGAGGCCGGCGGTCATAAGATTTGTTCCGCTATGTGAAAAATTACCTGAAGCATGAAATTTATTTCAGGGCTGGTGATCCATGGTGCGAAAATTTCGTCGATGTCCATAAATTTACCTTTGGCGGTCGGAATGATGCATTTGGGTGCATCCCCTGTTACTGGTGTTACACCTGTTACTCCTGTCACCCTCGATTACAAATAACAGGGGTAACATAGAAGAAGTGTGGGAACTATGTTCTAGCGGTGTAGATGCCGCCATCAGCAGTAACAGGGGGGGTGTTACTGCCTTGTTACTCGGAAAGTCAATGGAATCAATGGAGTAACAGGTGTAACACCAGTAACAGGGGATGTACCCTTTTGCTCGATTGAAATTTCAAGATTTCGACGTTGGCGGTGGGATCGTTGGCCGATCCAAGAAATACCCGATGGGGCTTTTTGAAATTTCCCCAGCTTTCAGCATGCGGGACAATCTCATCTTCACCGTGGCATATTTCGCACCCGGTTCCATGGCATCGAAAATTTCGCGTGCGCTCGATGGAACGCCAAGCGTGACCATCGCCTCTATCACATCGTTGCGCTCACGTGAGCGTTCGATCTCGTCCACCTTGCCAACGTATGTCCATCGGCCATCTTCAAGGCTTAGTGCAAGATCTACGGGTTCCTCTACGTCACGCCCATCAACTCGCAACACGCCGCTGAAATCACCGCGCTTGCCACGCTCAAGCGCAATCACGTTGTCTACTGATCCGGTGAGGCCCTGGGTGCCGCTTACCATTTGCATGTAGTCAGTAGCGGCCTGTTTTCGTGTGTGGCTCACCAGAACGATAGAGACGTTGAATTCCCTTGTGAGCGGCTTTAGCGATTCGCCCACTTCATAGTCAAACGCATAGGCACTCTTGCGGCCCGGATCAGAATCACGAAATGCTGCTAAGGTGTCGATAACGACCAGTCGTGTTTCAGGATTCGTGCGTATCCATGCGGCAATTTTGGCAACGCCTTCATGAGATCTCGGCCAATCGTGCACACAGTGCAGGCGCGCGAGGTTCGGCGATGGGATATTTTCGATCACTTTTTGAAGACGCCTTTGCATGCGGCGCGGGTTGTCTTCCAATGCGATATACAGCGCGTCTCCCGCGATCTCAGGCGCTCGCCCGGCCCAAAGGGGAGTGCCCGTTGCCACGGCTACACACGCCTGATAGACAAGCCAAGACTTCCCACACTTGGGCGGTCCGCTCAAGATGGTGACTCCCTCGGGCAAGATATCTTGCAATGCCCATTGCACAGGTTTGAATTCACGTGTCATCAAGTCCGCAGCCGAATAGATGCCCGTGTCTGGTTTGGGTAGCGGCAATGGAGTCGCCACTGGAACTGGCAAGTTATCGATCACCAGAACAGCAGGATCTTTTGCACCCTTCCGTATCGCGGACCTGATTGTGTTGAGCGTTTTTTGTGGATCTGCCCAGCCAGCGCTCACCGTCGCAGCGTGCAGAGCCTTTATCGTTGACTGTTGATCTAGACGCCCAGCCCCAACGAACCGGCCCATTGCGTGTGCAGCGCCATTGATATGGTGATTGCGGCTCCCTTCGGGAACAGACGCAACGCGTTCCAAGGTGCGTGCAAGTTCCATCTCCGCCACCGCGATTGCAGCAGCATGCGGAACAACCGCTGGTGTGGGGTAGGGCTTGGGTACTGGCAATGCAACCGAAATCGGCGCAACCGCCTGACCCGAAAATTGCCAGTGCTTGAATCCCATAACAGGGAGGAACAGTGGTTGTTCAGAACGATCACAAGCATCGTCCCATTTGGCGGACGTACTAAGTTGCAGGCGAATACGCTCACTTGTCAGCCTCACCGATTCGCGCGAGGCCGGCTGTGTCAATTCAATGATGATGCGTGCACGCGGTGACTCATCCTTATGGGATGCGGTTGTGTAGATCAAGGCATTGCACGACTGAAGTTTTGCGACGATTTGTGCAAAGTCTTCGGGTGTCGTGCCGTCGATATCCAAACCGATCCAATTGCGCGGCGCTACGTTCTCGCTGCAACGCGTGCCATTGAACTGCGCTGCAATCCACGCATACCCCTTGGCGGGTGAGACATCGCCAAGAATTGCCGCACAGAATTCCCCCCAGCTGGCGGCAGTCTTGTTCACGGGCTGGATATCGTAAATTCGCGAGCCTCTACTAAAATTGACGGGCAGGGTTGCCGCTACCTGATTACCAAGTAAGGTGCTGTTATTCATTGGGGTGCCTCAGAAGCCTTTATATTCGGCGTGTAGCGCGACGATTACTTCCGCAGCTTGACGGTAAGCAGCTTTAGGCCCCGGCCTGACGCAGAACATTGATAGGACTGTCAGATATCGAGCAATCTTATATTCGTCAGGCTCTACAGCCGGGAGATTTTGAAAGGCATTCCATTGCAAGTGCGCATTTGCATAGGCACTAGCAACATCTGCGCGACGGCGAGGAAAGAGTTCCGCGATTTTGCGGGTGAGTAAGATATCGCTGACGCTGATCATTTGGGGAACCCCCACACGATGGCATCAATACTTCCGCGAAGCGCTAGTTTTGCATCAATGTCGCGGCCTGCCAGGGTATAGCGGACTATCAGGCAGGCAGCAGCCTTTTTTGCGTACTCCGGGAGATGCTGGTAATCCGGCGAAGTCGCCATTGCATTTCTAGTTGAGTCGATCACTCGACCAATATGCGCCTCCGGATAGTCCGGATAGTCTTGGCGGTAGGTTTCGACTTGATAGGCAGGGTGGTTCATCACGCTGCCTCCTGCTGGCTTTCGATCCACTTATCAAACGCCTGCACATCAACATAGACGCGCCGGCCAACGCGGACGATTGCGCCGTGGGCACGTAATCCGTTGTCCTCTTGTCGAAAAATCCACCAGCGCAATTGCGCTTCAGTGAAGGGGCTATCGGCGGCGAAATCTGAGACTGATAAAAGTTTTCTCTGCATCTTTCTGGCTCATGTGGTTGGCATGGCCTGAATATTGGGTGTCGTTGGATCTAATGTCTATTATCACCTTGAATAATCTTTCGATTATTCAAGGTGTCAATTGGTTATTTGTTACTTTTATACTTGTTTTTAGGCTTTTGATGCGACTATCAATTCAAGTTGTCAACTGAATAGACCGTTCATTTAAAGGAACTTCTCCGCCATCCGATCAATTGCGCTTTTTGTGTGTTGCTCGCTCAGGTGGCTATAGCGCTTCACCATTGCCAACGTCTTGTGCCCAAGAATCGCCGCGATGTCCATCAGTGACGCGCCACTCATAGCCAAGTAGCTGGCTGCGCTATGTCGAAGATCGTGGAATCTGAAATCACCTAATCCCGCCGACACACACGCTGCGCGCCATGGCTTATCGAGCATAGGACCAGTGATCGGAAAGATTGGGCCGGTTGTGCGAGCCATGGCCTGAAGCATTTGCGTAACACCGGTAGCCAACGGAACCGTCCGGTTCTCTCCATTCTTGGTGTCGATGAAGCGCGCGGTACGCCTGTCAAGGTCCACGTGTTCCCATTGCAGTCCCAGTAGCTCTCCACGCCTTGCACCGGTAGCCAACGCCAGCCGGACCAAAGGGGCGAGGGGAGCGCAATCCGACGCGTCGCATGCTGCCAACAGCGCCAAGCGCTCCGGCTCGCTCAGAAACCGCTCACGTCCCTTACTCTCCTGCATCCGGGTGACGTTGGGTACTGGGTTCTTGGTCAGCCATCCGTACTCTTTGACGGTCACGCTCATCACCGCCGACAGGGAAGCTAGACGACGGTTGATGGTGCTGCCGCTTCTCAGCTTGTCGCCCCGAACCTTGCCAGCTGCCAGACGGTCGCGGATTGCGGCAATCTTGGCGGGAGTCAATCCAACAAGCGGCACATCGCCGATTTCAGCTTTCCACCAAGCCAGCATCTGAATTTGCTTGGCTGCATCCTTTTGCCGCTTGGCCGGCAGTGTCACTTCTAGGTAGCGATCAATGGCATCGCCGACAGTGCGCTTGCGAACTTCTGTAGACGGTACGAAGTCGCCCACGTCCAATTTATGCTCAATGCTGCGTGCCCATTCTTGAGCGTCTATCTTTCGGTCAAACGATTTCGTGAGCCATGGGCCGGACTGCCGCCGCACGCGCACGCGCCAAGTGACCTTGCCACTTGTGCCGGTACGTTTTTCAAAGGTTGCCATTGCCTACTGTCCCAAAGTGTCCCAATGGGGAGTGACGATAGCTCTGCACTTGACTGCACACAAGCGCAAGTCGTTGATTTTAGTGGTGCCCGGGGCGGGGGTCGAACCCGCATAGCCTCACAGCTGAGGGATTTTAAGTCCCTTGCGTCTACCAATTTCGCCACCCGGGCATTGCGATAGCGTGCCTGATTGCGCGGCGATTGTGAATCGTTGCTGCGTACTTCCTGCACTGCCCGGCTCCCTGCAGCCTGCGTTATGCTGCCGCCACATAGCGCGCCGCCACCGGCTGCGCACCATTTTAAGGAACCGCATGTCCGGCATTACGCTTCTCGCCCCCCCACAGGGGCGCATCGCCGTCATCGGCTTGGGTTATGTCGGCCTGCCGTTGGCGGTTGCATTCGGGGAGCAGCGCGACACCCTGGGCTTTGACATCGATGCGCAGCGCGTTGCGCAATTGCGCGAGGGCCACGATGCCACGCTGGAACTGGACGATGCCGAATTGGCTGCCGCAACACAGTTGCGCTATAGCGCAAACGCTGCGGATCTGGCCGCCTGTCGCATTTTCATCGTGACCGTGCCAACGCCGATCGACAGCTTCGAGCAACCGGATCTGGAGCCGTTGCGTAGCGCCACGGCTTTGATCGCCGCCGCCCTCAAGCCCGGCGACCTGGTGATCTACGAATCCACGGTCTATCCAGGAACCACCGAAGAAGTTTGCGTGCCCTTGCTCGAAGCAGGCTCCGGGTTGCGTTTCAACCACGACTTCTTTTGCGGTTACAGCCCCGAGCGTGTCAATCCCGGCGATCGCCAGCGGCGTCTGCGCGACATTCCCAAGATCACCTCGGGCTCGACGGCGGACGCCGCTGATGCAGTCGACGCGCTGTACACCAGCATCATCACTGCCGGCACCTGGCGCGCTCGGTCGATGCGCGTGGCCGAAGCGGCAAAGGTGGTCGAAAACATCCAGCGCGACGTCAATATCGCACTGGTCAATGAGTTGGCGTTGATTTTCGACAAGTTGGGAATCGACACCTTGGATGTGCTCGAGGCCGCAGGAACCAAGTGGAATTTCCTGCCGTTTCGCCCTGGCCTGGTCGGTGGGCATTGCATCGGCGTGGATCCGTACTACCTGATGCACAAGTCCGAAAGCGTGGGCTATCACCCGGACCTGATCCACACCGCGCGGCAGGTCAACAATCGGGTCGGCCGACATGTGGCCGAGCGCGTGTGCGGCATGCTGGCCATGCGTGGCGTCGCGCTCGCGCAGGCGAGGGTGCTGGTACTGGGCGCCACATTCAAGGAAAACTGCCCGGATCTGCGCAACAGCCGCGCCCTGGAATTGGTGCAGTTGCTGCAGGCCGGGGGTGTGCAGGTGGACACTTGCGACCCGTGGGCAGACCCGGCTGAAGCGCTGCAGCACGGCGGTGTGCATTTAAGCCAGACGCCGGAAGAGGGCGCCTACGATGCCGTGGTGCTGGCAGTGGCGCACGCGCAGTATCGCGACTACGACGTCGCGCAGATCGCCGCGCTCGGCAAGCCGGGCGCGGTGGTGTACGACGTCAAATCGGTGTGGCCGCGTGCGGCAGTCAGCGATCGTCTGTAGCGTCTGCGTTGTGCTGCGCTAGCCACTGCACAGCGCCGCGTGCGGCACGTCGGCCGCTGGCGAAACAGGCGGTGAGCAGATAGCCGCCGGTTGGTGCTTCCCAATCGAGCATTTCGCCAGCGCAAAACACCCCTGGTTGCGACTGCGCCATCAGCTGATCGTCCAGCGCCTCCAGCCGCACGCCGCCTGCAGAACTGATTGCTTCGGCAAGCGGACGTGGCCGCAACAGTCGCAGCGGCAACTGCTTGAGCGTGCGTGCGACCAACGCCACGTCGTCGCCCGCCTGCTTGCCGAGTTCTTCGTAGAGCAGGGCCGCCTTGACACCATCGATGCCGACCTGGCGGCGCAGATGCTCGCTGAAACTGCGCCCCTTGCGCGGTTGGGCCAGTTCGGCATGCACGCGTTCGAGCGAGCGGCCGGGAATCAGATCCAGCACGAGTTCGGCGACGCCATGGGCGTCGATCTGCTCGCGCAGGTCCGCGGCCAAGGCATAGATCAAGCTGCCCTCGATGCCGTTCGCTGTGGCCACGCATTCGCCCTGCAATGCATGCTGCATGCCGTTGCCATCCTGCCAATGCGCAACGACCGGTTTCAGCGGTGCACCTGCATGGCGCTGCACGAAGTGCGCACTCCAATCGATATCGAAGCCGCAGTTGGCCGGCACCAGGGGCGCTACCGCGATACCGCGTTGCTGCAGTGTTGCTTGCCACTGGCCGTCGGAACCAAGCTGCGGCCAGCTGCCGCCACCAAGCGCCAGCACGACTGCCTCTGCACTGCACTCCACAGCACCGGTGGGTGCGTCGAAGCGGAGTGCGCCGTTTTCAGTCCAGCCCAGCCAGCGGTGCTGCACATGAAACGTGACGCCCTGTTCCTTGAGCCGGCGCACCCAGCCGCGCAGCAAGGGTGCGGCCTTGCGGTCCATTGGAAAGACACGGCCGGAACTGCCGACGTAGGTCTCGACACCGAGCTCTCGCGCCCAATCGCGCAGCGCATCAGCATCGAAGTCCTGCAACCATGTGGAAACCGGTTGCTGACGTTGGCGATAGCGTTGCGCAAACAGCGGCATCGAATCGGAATGCGTGAGGTTCAAGCCGCCTTTGCCAGCGATCAGGAACTTGCGTCCCACCGAGCCCTTGGCTTCGTACAGATCCACCGCCAAGCCTGACGCGCAGGCCACTTCCGCCGCCATCAAACCGGCCGGCCCACCGCCGATCACTGCCAGCCGCTGCCTGCTCAGATCAGTCATCGTCAGGCACTCAGCGCGGCTGCACGCCCAGCAATTCCACATCGAACACCAGCGATGCACCGGGCGGTATCACGCCACCGGCGCCGTTGTCGCCATAGCCGTAATCGGGCGGAATCATCAAGGTGCGCTTGCCGCCGACACGCATGCCGGCCACGCCATCGTCCCAGCCGCGGATGACCTGGTGGCCGCCTAGTACGAATTGGAACGGCTCAGCGCGATCCAGCGAGCTGTCGAACTTCTTGCCGTGCTTGTCGGCGGCTTTTTCGTCGTACAGCCAGCCGGTGTAGTGCACGGTGACCATGGCGCCTGGTGTGGCCTCTGCACCGGTCCCCACGGTGCGGTCGATCCGCTCGAAACTGGCGATGGTGCCGCCGGAGGGCGGCAGGGCGGGCGCGCAGCTTGCGAGCAACAGGGCGACAACGAGCGTCAACAAAAGGCGCATGGCAGGGTCCATGGAGAAAGGCCGCCATTATCGCACCTGGCTCCCGGTATCATCGCGGCATGGCCAAGCTGCTGCTCAATCTGCGCAATGTTCCCGACGACGAAGCCGATGAGGTGCGGGCGCTGATGCGCGAGCAGCGCGTGCAGATCTATGAAACGCGCCCCAGCAACTGGGGGATTTCCGCTGGCGGTATCTGGCTCAGCGACGATGCCGACTATCCACGCGCCAAGGCGGCGATGGATGCCTACCAGGCACAGCGCGGCGCGATTGCGCGTGCCCAGCGCCAGGAGGAACTTGCAGCCGGCACTGCGGAGACCTTTGGCGCGTTGCTGCGCAGGCGACCGGTCTTCGTGCTCGTGACGCTGATCGGCATGCTGGTCGTCGCCTCGCTGGTGTTGCTGCCGTTTGTGCTGTTGCGCGGCTGAGTGCGCGGCATGACGCGCTTGCAGGCACGCTGCTGCACCGTGCTGGACGTCCCATCCACGGCGCTCGCTAGGGGCTGCCCGCGGCCCTAAAATAGCCGCATGATGATCAATACCGCCGCCTACCAGTTCGTCACCATCCAGGATCCGCAGACACTTGCCGACGGCGTGCGCGCGCAAGCCGAGCAGCATGCGCTGAAAGGATCGGTGCTGGTGGCCGAAGAGGGCATCAACCTGTTCCTGGCAGGCGCTGCCGAGCAGATCGACGCGTTCTACGCCTGGCTGCAGGCCGACGCGCGGTTTGCGCAGATGCGCATCAAGTACAGCGAAAGCGCGCATCAGCCGTTTGCGCGGCTCAAGGTCAAGATCAAGCCGGAGATCATCAGTTTTCGGCGCGACGATGCATCGCCGCTGCAAGGTCGTGCACCGTCGGTGACGCCTGCCGTGCTGCGCGAGTGGCTGCGTAATGGGCAGGATGATCGCGGCCGTCCGCTGGTGTTGCTGGACACGCGCAATGCGCAGGAAGTGGCATACGGGACCTTCCAGGGTGCATTGACGCTGCCGATCGACAAGTTCACCGACTTGCCTGGCGCGCTGGAACCGCATCGTGGCGCGTTGGCCGATGCCACGGTGGTCAGCTTCTGCACCGGTGGCATCCGTTGCGAAAAGGCCGCGCTGTGGATGCAGGCCGATGGCATGGACAACGTGCTGCAACTGGAGGGCGGAATCCTCGGCTACTTCGAAGAGGTCGGTGGCGAAGGCTACGAGGGCCGCTGCTTCGTCTTCGACGAACGCGTTGCGCTGGATCCCGAATTAAAACCCTTGGTGGACGCCGACCGTACCGCCGAGCCAGTGAAAATCTGACCGAGCGCGACTGCATTGCCCGATGTCACCTGTCGGCCTGGCGCCCGCATCATCGGCACACGTTGCAACATCTTGCCTAGAGACATCGCGCCATGCGCACGTCATGCATGCTCTAGTGACGTGTCATAACGCTCTAACTTGGGCGTAATACGTCGCATCGAGCTTGCCCTGAATTATTCACGGAGATAGGCTGCACCAGCCAGCCGCTAGCGAGGACAACAAGGATGACCATCAGAGTTTTTCTGATCGACGATCATGCACTCGTGCGTACAGGCATGAAGATGATTCTGTCCAAGGAAGTGGACGTCGATGTGGTGGGTGAAGCAGAGAGCGGCGAAGCCGCATTGCCGCAGATTCGTCAACTCAAACCGGACATCGTGCTGTGCGATCTGCATTTGCCCGGCGTCAGCGGCCTGGAAATTACCGAGCGCATCGTCAAGGGCGACTACGGTACGCGGGTCATCATCGTCTCCGTGCTCGAAGACGGCCCATTGCCCAAGCGTTTGCTCGAGGCAGGCGCCTCCGGCTATGTGGGCAAGGGTGGTGACGCGCACGAGTTGCTGCGCGCGGTGCGTGAAGTCGCATTGGGACGGCGTTATCTCGGCAATACGATCGCGCAGAACCTGGCTCTGTCTAATCTGGAAGGTGGCGGTTCACCGTTTGATGCATTGTCGCCCCGTGAGCTGGAAGTGGCCTTGCTGCTGACCCAGGGCCTGCGCCAGGAAGACATCGCCAAGCGCCTGAACCTCAGCGCCAAGACCATCAACACGCACAAGGCACGCCTGTTCGAGAAGGTCGGCATCCAGGACAACATTGCGCTGGCGCGGCTAGCCAATCAATACGGTCTGACCGATCCCTCCAGGGTGCTGTGAACCGTTGCCTTGAGTGCAGTGCAGTGGCTGCGCTGCATCGCAAGGCCAGGGCGCACAACATCGCGTAGAGAAAGCTCATCACGTGCCTAGAAATGACGTGTCTCGCCCTCAGAAGCGGTTGCTGGATTGCGTCAACGCGTGAGTGGGGGAACTAGCCCGACCTTCTAGAGGCGCGCGGTATGTCGAACAAGACCCGGGCGTCAGGGCGCCCGGGCGGTGAGCGTAACGACACGCCGGGTACTAGGAGCTTTCCGCGCTGATTGTCGTCATGTGCCAGCAAGGCCTGGCCTCGCCGCACTTGCCGATCGAAGGGTCTTTGCAAACACTGACCACGAGTGACGACAAACGTCGCCGCTCATGTGGAAGAACGTGGAGCGTCGATGCCTCTCCGGGATCACAACCGGCGGATGCGGCTTGGCGTTAGTGCAGGCGGTGCCTAAAAAAACAGCGGCCCGAAGGCCGCTGTTTCGATGTTGACGTGGCCTGTTATCCCAACAGGCCACCCAATCAAGTCACCTGGCGATCAGCGATCGCCACGCGGCTTGTTGCTGTCGTCATCCTGCACCTGGTCGGCGTCGGTCGATGGAGCAGCCGGCTTGACTGGTTCGGACACGACCACCGTCGGTTTGGGCTTGCCTGCCTGCAACTCCTGCTCTGCTGCAGGGTCTGCCGGAGGCTTGCTGGCCGAGGAGGCTGCTGGCGCAGCATCGTTCGGGCTCAGCGCATCGAGCATGGTGGTCTGCACCGGAGCATACGGCTTGCGTGCGGGCGCGGTGTCCGCACTTGGGCTTGCCTGCACAACCGTCGAGGTCGAGGTCATTGCCACCTCGGCCGATGGCGCCTGCGAAGCAGACTGCTCGGCGTGCGGCGACGTCACCGTGACTACTGCGGCCTGCGATGCCGGCGTAGCCGCCGCAGGTGCCGGTAGGTCGTCAGCAGGCGTTGCCCGTGCCGGCTGCACCGGCGCTGCCTGTACCGAAGGCGCTGCCACGTCCGCCGACACAGCGCGCTGCTGGTGGTCGGCCTTCGCGGCCTCGGCGTCGGCGGCAGGTACAGCCGCACTTGCCGGCGCCGAGGGCGCAGGTTGGTGCTGGCTGCTTGTCGCCGCATCGTTGGTCACAGGCGATGCAATAGCCGGTGCCGAAGCCGCGGCAGCCGCCACCGCTGCCGTCGGTGC
This sequence comes from Xanthomonas euvesicatoria, assembly GCF_013112235.1. Classification (NCBI taxonomy): domain Bacteria; kingdom Pseudomonadati; phylum Pseudomonadota; class Gammaproteobacteria; order Lysobacterales; family Lysobacteraceae; genus Xanthomonas; species Xanthomonas euvesicatoria. Next base: position 3,607,758 of record NZ_JABFFS010000001.1, on the reverse strand, counting down.
AGTCCCGGCAGCGGGAGCCACTGCAGGTGCCGGCGTGGATGCCACTGGCGCAGGGGCGGCAAGCGGAGCCGGGGTAGCGGACGCCTGCTGTGCGACCGGCGCGGGGCGCTGTTCTGCAGCCTGCGCTGCAGCACCCTCGGTGCTGGCAGCCGTCGACGCTGTGACAGCCGGCGCGGGTTTGGCTGGTGCGTCGGTAGCAGCGACGGGCGCAGCAGGGCGCTCGCGGGCGGCTTCGGCAACGGGTGCTGCCGAAGGCTGCGATGCCGGCACGGTATTGGAAATCGGCGCGGTGGTCGAAGCTGTATCACTGCCGCCCTGTGGCTCTGCGCGCTCCTTGGGAACCGGACGCGGCTTGGCGGTTGCCTGGGCAGCGGATTCCGACTTGGCGCGCACCGCCGGTGCCGGTGCCTCATCGTCGAAATCGAACTCCGGCTGGCCGGCGCGCGGTGCGCCCGATACATGCGCATGAGCACCGGCGTCGTCGCCTTCGCTGTCGCCATCGAGATCGTTGTCGGCATCGCTGTCCAGATCGTCGCCTTCCAGGCCATCGACGCTGGTACCACCTTCTCCGTTGGCACCGGCGCCACGACGACGACGACGGCCACCACGACGGCCGCGGCGGCGACGGCTCCCGCCTTCGCCATTGGCTGCATCGTCGCCTGCGGCATCCTGGGCCGGTGCAGTTGCATTTGCGTCGGCGCCACGATCAGCAGTGGATTCGCTCACCATGACATCGACAGGATGCGCCTGCGCCGCTTCATTGGCGTTGGTCTGCGCATTGGTGGGTGCAGCGGCGTCAGCAATGGCGGCCACCACGCTCGACGTGGTGGCCGTTGCGGCAGTGGAGGTCACGGTCTGCGCCGCTGCCGTACCCTCATCCTGGCGTGCCGGACGCGGCTGCCGCTCGGCTGGCGCGCCGTCCTGCTGTGCAGGCGCACGTGGCGGGCGTGGGCTCTGGTTCTGCGGCTTGGACTTCTGCTGCTGCGGTTGCTGCTGCTTTGACGCCTGCGTTTCATTGCGCGGCGGCTTAGGCGCCTGCACCTGCTGTGCCTGTGCGCCATTCTGCGCGCCCTGGGCGCTGGCAGGCTGGCGACGCTCGTCACGGCGTTCCTTATTGGCGCCGTTGCCATTGCCGCCATTGCCACGTTGCTGGTTGCCACCATTGCCGCCATTACGGGCATCGCGACCATCGCGGCGCTGACCGCCACGCTCGCCGCGTTCGCCACGGTTATTGCGGCCGGCATCGTTCTGGCGCGGACGCGGGGTCGACTCCGGGGCCGGGGCGACGGGCTCGACGCCGCCGAAGATCCGCTTCAGCCAGCCCACAACACCGGTGACCGGTGCCGGAATGGGCACGGTCACCACCGGCGCCGGCGCAGCGACGGGCGCGACCGGGGCAGGGGCTTCTTCGCGAACCGGTGCCGGTTGGCTCGGCTTGATCGACGTGACCGCCGGGGCTGCGGGAATATTCAACTGCGCCTTGGTCAGTGCATGCACCGGCAGCTTGCGCGGGGTGCCGCGCTGGTAGCTCGGCTTGCCGCTCTCTTCGCCCAGCTCGTTCTCGCGCAGGCGCGTGACTTCGTAGTGCGGGGTGTGCAGTTGCTCGTCGGCGACGATGATGATCGGCGACTCGTGGCGCTGCTCGATTTCACGCAGTGCGCTGCGCTTTTCGTTGAGCAGGTAGTTGGCGATTTCCACCGGCGCCTGGACCAGCACCTGCCCGGTGTTTTCCTTCATGGCGTGCTCTTCTGCCACGCGGATGATTGACAGCGACAGCGACTCGACGCTGCGCATGCGGCCATGGCCATCGCAACGCGGACAGACGATCTGGCTGGATTCGCCCAGGCTCGGTCGCAGCCGCTGGCGGCTCATTTCCATCAGGCCGAAACGCGAGATACGGCCCAGCTGCACGCGTGCGCGGTCGTACTTGAGTGCGTTCTGCAGCCTGTTTTCAACTTCGCGCTGGTGCTTGGACGAGGCCATGTCGATGAAGTCGATGACCACCAGGCCACCCAGGTCACGCAGGCGCAGCTGGCGTGCGACTTCTTCGGCCGCTTCCAGATTGGTCTGGAACGCGGTTTCTTCGATATCGCTGCCCTTGGTAGCGCGCGAGGAGTTCACGTCGACGGCGGTCAGCGCTTCGGTCTGGTCCACCACGATCGAGCCGCCCGAGGGCAGGCGCACGTTGCGCTCATAGGCGCCTTCGATCTGCGATTCGATCTGGAAGCGATTGAACAGCGGGATATCGTCGGTGTAGTGCTTGAGCTTGCGCAGGCTCTGCGGCATCACCTGCTTCATGAATTCCTGGGCGTCGGCGTAGAGCTCCGGCGTATCGACCAGGATCTCGCCGATATCGGCGCGCAGGTAGTCGCGCAGGGCGCGGATGATCAGGCGCGATTCCTGGTAGATCAGGAACGCGGCCGGCTTGCTCAGCGCAGCTTCGGCAATCGCCTTCCAGGTCTGCAGCAGGTAGTCCAGATCCCACTGCAGTTCTTCGGCATCGCGGCCCACGCCGGCAGTGCGGATGATCACGCCCATGTCGTCAGGAATGTCGAGCTTGTCCAGCGCTTCCTTCAACGCGGCACGGTCTTCGCCCTCGATGCGGCGCGAAACGCCACCGGCGCTCGGCGAATTGGGCATCAGCACCATGTAGCGGCCGGCCAGCGAGATGAACGTGGTCAGGGCGGCGCCCTTGTTGCCACGCTCTTCCTTGTCCACCTGCACGACGATTTCCTGGCCTTCGCGCAGCAGCTCACGAATGGTCGACTTGTTATGGTCGACGCCGGCCTGGAAATAATCGCGGGAAATTTCCTTCAGCGGCAGGAAGCCATGACGCTCGGCGCCATAGTCCACGAACGCCGCTTCCAGGGAAGGCTCTAGCCGGGTGATACGGCCCTTGTAGATGTTGGACTTCTTTTGTTCCTTGGACGGCTGTTCGATGTCGATGTCGTACAGGGTCTGGCCGTCCACAATCGCCACGCGCAGCTCTTCGGCCTGCGTTGCGTTGATCAGCATTCGCTTCATTGTTGCGTTCCTCACGCGCTCTACCGCGCGGAACGCCGTGACGTTTCGCCTCTGGAACAGCTTGTCGGCCCTTCGCGCAACGCGCGGACAGGCCTGACCAGAGTTTCCAGCGCTGCAACACCACGGCAGGCCGCGGGAGCGCTTGTTTAAGTTTTATAGGTGTTTCAGGGCCGGCAGCCGCGTCCGGACGAACCGGGGCAGCGCACGGGACATGTTCAGCGCAGCGGTCAAAAACCGCTGGCGATGGCCGGGTAGGCCGGTGAGCCGCTAACATGGCCGCCCCGGGGGCGGTGGTCGCGCACTGTGCCGGAATCATCGAAAGTCAGGCTTCTGGCCAATCAACTTCCAACAAAATCAAACCCTTATCTCGCTCGCCGAGTGTAACAGAATAAAGAGCCAGATGACCGACCCCCAGCCCCCCAAGCCGCCGGCCGACCGCGTCGGCGTGCGCATTCTCAAAGTTCCGGAAGACCGTGCTGGGCAGCGGCTGGACAATTTCCTGCTTGGCCAGCTCAAGGGCGCTCCGCGTAGCCTGATCTACAAGCTGGTGCGCAGCGGCCAGGTGCGCGTGAATGGCGGGCGTGCCAAGGCCGAACGCAAGCTCGAGGGCGGCGAAGAAGTGCGGATTCCGCCGGTGCGCATCAACGAAGAGGGCGACAAGGCAGCGCCGCCGTCATCATTCATGGCGCGGCTGGAAGCGGCAATCGTGTTCGAGGATGCGCGCCTGCTTGCCCTGAACAAGCCGTCCGGGGTTGCCAGCCATGGCGGCAGCGGGATCAGCTTTGGCGCCATTGAAACGCTGCGGGCGCTGCGCCCGAACCAGAGCCTGGAACTGGTGCACCGGCTTGATCGCGATACGTCCGGCCTATTGATCGTGGCCAAGAAGCGCTCGGCGCTGACCGAGCTGCAGGCCCTGATGCGCGAAGACGACCGCGTCGAAGGGCGTGGCATCACCAAGCGCTACCTGACCCTGCTGGTGGGCCGCATGCCCGACGGCGTGATGACCGTGGACGCGCCGCTGCACATCGGCCTGCGCCAGGGAGGGGAGCGGCATGTGCAGGTGAATGCGATCGGCAAGCCGTCGCTGAGCCATTTCAAGTTGCTGGAACGGCGCGGCGGCCATTCCTATTGCGAAGTGCGCATCGAGACCGGTCGCACCCACCAGATTCGCGTGCATGCCCAGCACCTGGGGCACCCGGTGGCCGGCGACGAGAAATACGGTGAGGCAGACGTCAACAAGCGCCTACGCGACCAGCTTGGTTTGAAGCGGCTGTTCCTGCATGCCGCATCGCTGGAATTCGCACTGGATGCCGGCAAGACGCCGTACGTGTTGAGCGCGCCATTGGCGCCAGAGCTCGCCGAGGCCCTAGACCAGCTCGGTCGCTGACGCAGCCATGGCGGCTGCGCCAGCGCGGCTGGCTCAGCCTTCGTGGCGATGGTCGTGATGTTGCGGCTGCGCCGACGGATGCGGGCGTTGCTGGTGCATATCGGCCTGATGGGTCGGAGCGGCACGCGGCGGGGCGAAGGACGCCATCCGCTGCATGCGCTGCTGCGGCTCTGCCTTCATGACCGGGCGCGGTTCGTCACGCGGCTGCGACGGCTGCGCATGTTCGACACGCGGCACTGCCGCGGATGCAAACTGCTGATGAGGCGCCAGCTGCCGCTGCTCTTGCACGGGCGGCTTCCATTGCGCAGGTTGGGCTTGGGCTCGGAACTGGCTGTCGCGGGCGTCGCGGCTCGCAAATGCATCGCGCGGCGGCATGCCGGCATGTGCGCGGTTGGCTGCAGCTGCCTGTTCCTGCGCTGCCCCCGACTGTGCGTGCATCTGCGCCATGTGCTGTTGTGTGGCCTGCAAGTCATTCACCCGTGCAGGCGTTGCAGCCGAGGCGAATGCCGGTACTTGCACGCGCGGCGAACGCATCCCGGAGGGCAATGGCTGCATCGGATGGCCCGCAGTTGTCAGGGGCGCAGCATGCGACGACGGCGACGGCGATGCGTTCAGCGTTACCGGGCGGCCTGGTTGCAGCATCTGTGCATTGAAATGCGGTGTGGCCAGATGCGCATAGTCGGGCGGGCGATGCAGTTGGGCGGGCGAAGGCGCTGGCGTGGCCGCTCCTGCAAACGCACCAAGCCCACGTGCGCTGGCGACTGCTGCCGGTAGAGCGGCCGCCTGCGCCGCATGGAAGTTGGCTGGGGACATCCCGGCCACAGGCGCGGATGTCGAATTGGACCAATGGCGCTGATCCTGATTCACGTACGAGCGTGAATCGACATACGTATTTCGGTTGTTGATGATGGTGGTGCGCGGCGCATAGACATGGTTCTGGTAGACCACATAATGCGGTGCGGCCGGCGGCGCGTTCCAATCCACACCCCAGCTGTTCCAGCCCCAGCGGTGCCAGACAGGCGCCGGCTCGGCCCAGCCGAACCAACCGTGATGGTGCTCGAGTGCGCCGCCCACCAATACGCCGACGCCGAAGGACACCAGGCCGGTGGTGACGACGTCGCCTTCGTCGTACCAGCGGACCGGGCGGTAGCGATACTCCCTGTAGACATCGACCGGCGCGCCGTAGACCACGCCGGGATCGTAGCGCGGCACGTACACCACATCCGGTTGCGCTGGTTCGATGGTGATCACCTGCGAGGGCGGCGGGATGCGGCCCTCATCCAGAATGGGCGTCACCACCACGTGGCGCGCCACCTGCACTTGCTGTTGCGGCGTACTGTGCAGATGGCCGCTGGCCTGGGCGCGTTGGCGCATGATCTGCACCGCGTTGAGCACATCGTTGGGATCGTGGGCGTAGGCATCGCCGAGCGCACGCGTCCAATCCAGATTGCCAGCCAGTTGGGCCACCACGTCGGGAAAGGCGGTCAGTGCCTTGATGCTCGGGTCCCACGATTGCGACACCGTGGCCTGCGCGCGATCTGCAGCGCTCAAACCGCTATTGCTGCGTAGCCATTCCTGTGCGGTGACCACTTGATCGGGATACACCGACGCCGCCAAGGTTTGCGCCAGCAACTTGTCTGGAAACAGGGCAATCGGCGCGACAAGTTGGTAAAGCTGGTCCGCCGTGGGCGGCGTGTAAGCCGGCGCTGCCATCGCGCTGGGAGGCGGCGGAGGCTCGGCGGCGGCCGGCGCCGGTGCGTCGGTGCGTTGGCAGCCGCCGAGTGCAATCAGGCCAGTGGATGCGATCGACAGCGCCAAGGCAAGGCGCCCTTGTGACCATGTGCGTTGCATACGGCACCTCGCTGTGTGTGCGTTGATGACGCGCGTACCATGCGCCGGCTTGAATGTCTGGAACCTTTCTAGAACTTGGCTTCAGTCGACCAGGCGCGACGGTGTTCAGCAGACATGCGGGAAACAGCACCTCACGCAGGTGCGCTGCGTGGCATGCGGTTGATTTCAGGCGGGCGGGCGCGTCGGCTCGTCACGGGCAACACAGCGATCGGGCTTCTGAAGCGGCATTGTCTGCACTTGCTGCAACAGACTTCGCGCCAGTCCATCACGAGTGGTGATGCCCGCGCATGACGCGCTTCACGGCGTTGCGAAACGGAACAACACCAGGCTGATCGCCAGCGTTCCCATGCCCGAGACCAGGCCATACACGGTCTCGTGACCTTGGGCGTAGCGCTTGGCAGCCGGCAGTAATTCGTCCAGCGCCAGAAACACCATGACCCCGGAGATCAGCCCGAACACGGTGCCGAAGACCGCATCCGAGAGCACGCTGGACAAGGCCAGATATCCGATGCCTGCACCGACCGGTTCGGCCAACCCGCTGAGCAGGCTGGCGCCCACCGCATAGAACTTGTTGCGCGTGGCGAAATACACCGGCACCGCGATCGCGATGCCTTCGGGAATATTGTGGATGGCGATCGCGAACGCCAGCGGCATGCCGACCGCCGGGCTTTCAAGCGTGGCGAAGAAAGTCGCCAATCCTTCCGGGAAATTGTGCGCAGTGATCGCGACGGCGGTCATCAGGCCAACCCGGCGGATATAGGCCCGGTTGTCTTCGCGAAACTGCGGATCGTCGCTGGACAAACTCTGGTGCGGATTCGGCACCAGGCGGTCGATCAGCATGATCAGCAGCATGCCGCCCAGAAAGGTCAGGGTACCGAAGGTAAAGCCGAGCTTGTCGTTGTAGGCCTGGGAAAACGCGGCGATCGACTTGTTGAGGATCTCGGTGAGCGACACGTACACCATGGCGCCGCCGGCGAAGGCCAGGCCGAATGCCAACAGGCGCGGATTGGGCTTTTTGGCGAACACCACCATGAGGCTGCCGAGCCCGGTTGCCAGCCCGGCCGCCAGCGTGACCGCAAGCGCGATCCAGAGATTGTGTGATGACACTGCAAGCATGTGGCGCGACGTCCTCGTGGAATGAAGAACTTCCTGCGGAGAGCGTGGCAACTGCAGCTCGCCAGATACGCACACCCCTCCGCGGAAGCAGGATGGCCATGCCGCGATGACGAAGACGTGGTGTCGAAGACGAAAAGCAGCGCCTCTGCGCCAGCGTCAGGCAGGGGCGACACTCAAGCGCGCGAACAAGGCGCTGTTGCTCATGCGCTGGTGTCGATGCGCTTATGCCGTGCAGGAATAAGGCGTCACCGACCTGCGCTGTCCTCAGCCGCCGCGGCGTGCGCGTTCCTCGATGGCGAAACATTCGTTCGGACGCGGCACCGGCGGCTTGAACGAGACCGGCACCTGGATGGTCTGCGGCACGGCCTGGCCATTGCGGGTGGCGGCCTTGAACTGCCACTCGCGCACGCGCGTCAGGGCCGCTTCGTCGAGCACGGGCTGGCCGCTGCTCTGTGCCACCGAGACATCGGTCGGCGTGCCCTGGGTGCCGACCACGACCCGCAGCACGGTCGTGCCGCCCACACCGGCGCAGGCCAGCTGCGGCGAATATTCCGGCGGTGGCGTCTTCAGGGCAGCCAGCTCGGTGGGCGCGACGGTGGGCGCGGCGGCCTGCTGTGGCGACTTGCCGCAGCCAGCAAGGCCGGTGGCGACGACGAGGCCGGCGAACGCGGCGCGATACATGTTCATGCAGTGATTCCCTGATCGTAGAGCTGCGCGGTCTTGGCCGCGCAGATGAAGTCGTTTTCGCTCAGTCCGCCCACGTCATGGGTGGAATAGCGCACCACGACGCGGTCGTAATGCACGCCCAGGTCGGGGTGGTGGTCTTCGCGATGGGCGATCCAGGCCAGCGCATTCACAAAGGCCAGGGTGCGGTAATAGTCGGCGAAGCGGAACGTGCGCGTGAGCGCCATGCCGGCCTCGGCCAGCTCCCAGCCGGGCACCTGCGGCAGCAGCTCGGCCAGGCGCGCCTCGCCCAGCTTGTGGTCGCTGCCTTTGCGCGGGAGGCAGTGGGCCTGCTCCAGGGGAATCAGATCGGTCATGACGGTCTCGCAGGGGTGGCGGACGGCGCGCCCACCAGGATCACGGTGTTCCATGAGCGAGGGCGCTTTGGGCGGTAGAATAACCCGCATGATCCAGATATCCGACAAAGCCCAGACCTATTTCCGCAAGCTCATCGAACGCGAGGGCGTGCCCGGCATGGGCGTGCGCCTGAGCGCGGTGGATGCGGGTACCCCACGTGCCGACGCCCGGCTTGAGTTCGCCGAACCGGCGGACCTGAGCGGCGACGAATGGGCGATCGACTGCGATGGTTTCACCTTGTATGTCGTCGCTGCCAGCGTGCCGTGGATGGACGGGGCCGAAATCGACTACGTCACCCAGTCTACCGGCAACCAGCAGCTCACCATCAAGGCGCCCAAGATCAAGGGCGAAGCGCCCGCAGAGTCGGCTTCGATGGTGGAGCGTGTGCGCTGGGTGGTGGAAAACGAAATCAACCCGCAGTTGGCATCGCATGGCGGGCGCGTGGCCGTGCAGGAAGTCTCCGCCGACGGCGTGGTGTTGCTGCGCTTCGGCGGCGGTTGCCACGGCTGCGGCATGGCCGACGTGACCTTGAAGCAGGGCATCGAAAAGACCTTGATGGGGCGCGTGCCCGGCGTGACTGCGGTGCGCGATGCGACCGACCACGCCACCGGCGACGCTCCCTACATTCCGCGCGACAGCGCGGCCTGATTCCGCGCCACCGGTGACAACGGCTGCCGATCTGCTGCAGGCACTGCGCGCGCGCATGCCCGGCAAGCTCATTCTGGATCGGCGCACCGGCCTTCCGTATGGCTGGGGCATCTGGATGGGCAACCGCAAGCACGCGGCTGCGCCATTCAACGATGACCACGTCATGGATGTGCTGTTGGCACGTGGGCAACCGGATCGGCGCGATGTGGCCGGCGTCTCCCTGCTGTCGCCATTCCAGGCGTTCCGCAGCCTGTGGTGGCAACACTGGGACCCGCGGCCGAAGGATCAGCGTCGGCAGCACTGGCTGGCGGTGCTCGGCAGTTTTCTCATCCACCTCGGTTTTGGTGCGCTGCTCATCTGGGTGGTCACCGTGCGCTGGGCGCCGGAAGAAACCAAGCCCGGCGACGAATCGCGGGTGCGCATGACCTTGATCGGCGAAGGGGCTGAAGAGCAGGGCGGCGGGGAAGGTCAACCTGCGGCCGAGGCATCGACGCAGGCTGCTGCAGCTGCGGCGTCTTCGCCAGCGCACGCGGGTGCATCGGCGGCGAAGAGCGAACCGGCTGCATCGCCGGCACCGACGCCAGCGCAGCCAGCAACCGACCCTGTGGAGCGCCCCGATACGGCCCAGGTACCAGAACATGCGCCGGAACCGGTGCAAGCGGCCAGCGAACCCGTCACCGCGGATATTCCGCAGGTGACGGTGCAGGTGCCGCCGGTGACGATCGAATCGCCGCTGCAGGTCACCGAAACCCCGGTCGCCACCAACGACTTCGTCGTCCCACCGCCGCCAACGATCACGCTGACGCCGCGTGCGATCGAGCGGGCGGCGCCGCAGATTGAAGTGCGTCAACGCGACATCCAGACGGTGACCGAACGCCCGCAGGTGCGCGAACTGCAGCGTCCGGCCACGGATGTGGCGGTGCGCTCTGCCGCTGCGCCAACAGTGCGCGAGCGCGACATCGTCATCCCCGAGCGCCCGCAAATCGCCGCGCCGGCTGCGCGCCTGCGTGAGATCTCGCCGACCGTGCGCATGCCTGACGTTGCGGTGCGTCCCGCAGAGCTGCCGAACGTGCCGGATCCGGCGCCTGCGCCAGTGGCAGCGACGCCTGCGACTCCCGAACCGCGGCCGGCCACCGTGGCGGCGCCAACCGCGCAAGCAGCCGCGCAACCTGCACAGTCGCAGGCCAGTCCTGTCCGGTCCGAACGTTCCAGCAGCGCGCCAACTGCTGCATCGTCGCCCGCCAAGCCAGCCGCCAGCGGTCATGCCGGCCCGGCGCCTGCCGATCGCAGCGGCGGGTGGGACGTGGCCGCCAACGCCGACGACTGGAGCAAGTCCGACCGCAATCGGCAAGGCGACACGACGGGTGGCAACACCCAGCGCAACGGCATGTTCAATGCCGATGGCAGCATCAAGGTGGCCACCGGAGCCGGTGATGCCGGCCAGGGTGCAGGTGACCGCGGACCACCAGGCAGCGAGACCGATACCTGGACCCGCGACCAGATTGCCCAGGGCGGCACCTGGCTTAAACGTCCGCCGTACGGCTACACGCCGACATCGCTGGACAAGTACTGGATGCCGAACCAGACGCTGCTGCAGGAATGGGTGCGGCGCGGCCTGAAGAAGATCGAGATTCCGATTCCTGGCACGACCACCAAGATCAGTTGCGTGGTGTCCCTGCTGCAATTCGGCGGCGGTTGCGGCTTGAGCGACCCCAATCTCAACGATCAACCGGCTATCGCACGCCCACCGCCGGACGTGCCGTTCAAGCGTGAGTTGCAGGAAGACAAGGGCGCGCTGCCCCATAACGGCGGGTGAGCGTGACGCGCGATGGCGTGCGGCGATGTCTGCCTGAGTGCACAGATCGGCCCTGCGCCCCTTCGCTTCACGGTGCGCTTGCGCGCCTCCGGGCGCGTGGACATGCATTGTCTGCATCAGCCGCCGAGAGCGCATGATGCGGGGGGACGCTCGTCCATCGGCCGCAGACCGTGCCGGCCACCGGCGAACCGGTTTGCCGCCTCGATAAAAACCGATCGCTCAACCTGCGGAAACGCGATACATCGCGTGGTGTTCCGGCTGGCGGTGACGGTGGCGCCAGCGGCTCGCGGCTAGGGAGATTGCACTCTCGAACCGGAACGTGCGCCTTCCAAAAACGAGGTCAGGACCGCACGTACGACCGATGCCTGTGCCAGACGGCCGGTGGCCACTGCCCAACCGGCTCCGAACAGGCACGAGAGGTAGAAGTCGCTCCACCAGGACGCCGGCATTTCGATACCGAACACGCCGCGCTGCTGGCCGTGCAAGAAGAAAGCATCCAGATGCGCCTGGAACGACTCCCACTCCGGCGCGGCGTAATAGGTGTTGCCGCGTTCGGCGCCCTCCATGCCCATCTCGTTGACGATGTAGATGACCAGATCCAGGTCTTCCACCAAGGCGTGCGTCATGCGTCGCAGGCTTGCCATGGGATCGGGCAGGGCGTCGTCGTCGGGCAGGGCCGCCTGCAGACGCAGCCACGCTTCGGCGGTGACCTTTTCCACGATTGCCGCGCGGGTCGGGGCAAAGCGGTACAGCGTCGCGCGGCTGATCCCCGCGCCGGCGGCCAGTTCGGTGAGATTGCTGCGTGGGCGGCGGGTCAGCGTTGCGGCCAGCAGGCGGATAAGGCGTTGGTCGTCCTGGCTCATACGCTTGAAAAACGAGTGAAGCAGGGATGATACAGGTTCTTTGGAAATGATCCTTATGAATCATATTTGATTCATAAGGATCTATGGAGCATCATTCCCGCGTCATCCTTTGGACCCCGCGCTGTGACAGCCCAACGCGCTTACCGTTTCTTTCCGCTGTGCGCTTTCCTTCCGTTCGCACTGGCCGCCTGCGGCAAAGCCGCTCCACCCGCTGAGTCTTCGGTTGCACCAGCGGTGGAAATCGCCACCGCGCAGGCGCGCAAGGTATTGCAGACCACCGATCTGCCCGGCCGTGTTTCGCCGATGCGCGTAGCGCAGGTTCGTGCGCGCGTGGCCGGCGTGGTGCTGGCACGCCGGTTCGAAGAAGGTTCGGACGTCAGGGCAGGGCAGGTGTTGTTTCAGATCGACCCCGCGCCGTTCGAGGCCGCGGTGGCGCGCGCACGCGGGGAGCTGAGGCGTAGCGACGCCGAGCTGGAAAATGCCGCCGCCCAGTTCGAACGCAGCCAGCAACTGGTGCAGCGGCAGGTGATCAGCCGGCAGGATTTCGACACCGCCCGCAGCAATTTCAAAAGCACCCAGGCAGCCGTGGCGTCGGCGCGTGCGGCGCTGAAAACCGCGCAACTGGAGCTGGGCTTCGCCACGGTGCGTGCGCCGATCGACGGCCGCATCGGGCGGGCGCTGGTCACCGAGGGCGCGCTGGTCGGGCAGGGGGGCGAGGCGACAGAAATGGCGCTGATACAACAGCTCGATCCGATCTTCGCCGACTTCAATCGTCCGGTCGCCGAAGCGCTGAAGTTGCGCGGTCGCGCCCGCAAAGGCGAGGCGCCGCTCAAGGTCGTCATCGACATTCCTGAGCTCGGCGAGACACGAGAGGGCGACCTGCTGTTCGCGGACATGCGGGTGGACGAAACAACCGATACGGTGTCGCTGCGCGCGCAATTCGACAATCGCGACAACCTGTTGCTGCCGGGGATGTTCGTGCGCGTGCGCACGCCGAACGGTACCGCCAGCGACGCGGTCTATGTGCCGCAGCGGGCGATTCAGCGGCGACCGGGCGGCAGCGCTGCGGTGATGGTCGTGGGCGCCGACGGCAGGGCCGAACTGCGCGATGTCCGAACCGGCGCGATGGTCGGCACCGACTGGCAGATACTCGAAGGCCTGAAGGCCGGTGAGCGCTACATCGCCTCAGGCGCGACGCGGATCCAGCCTGGTGCCGTGTTGAACGCCGCGCACTGAACCACTCTTCATTCCGCCTGTGCGGGCGCGTGGCGCCCCGGTGACCGTCCATGTCCCGATTCTTTATCGACCGCCCCAACTTCGCGTGGGTGGTTGCGATTTTCATCTCGCTCGCCGGCCTGCTGGCATTGCGCACCTTGCCTGTCGAAAAATATCCGGAAGTGGCGCCGCCGCAGATCAGCATTTCTGCCACCTATCCCGGCGCGTCGGCCCAGGTCGTCAACGACGCGGTGACCAGTGTCATCGAGCAGGAGCTCAACGGCGCGCGCGACATGCTGTATTACGACTCCAGCAGCTCCAACGGCAGTGCGCAGATCACCATCACGTTCCAGCCCGGCACCGATCCCAACATCGCCCAGGTGGACGTGCAGAACCGCATTCGTCAATCCGAATCGCGACTGCCGGCAGCGGTGACGCAACTTGGCTTGCAGGTCGAACAGACCACTGCCGGCTTCCTGATGCTGTATTCGCTGGTCTACAAGGATGCGACCGCCGCGCAGGACGTGGTGCGCCTGAACGACTACGCGGCCAGAGTGGTCAACGACGAGATCCGCCGTGTTCCCGGCGTGGGACGCGTGCAGTTCTTCGGCGCCGAAGCGGCGATGCGGGTGTGGGTGGACACCCAGGCATTGCGCGGCTATGGGCTGAGCATTGTCGACGTCAATAACGCGATCCGTGCGCAAAACCTGCAAGTGGCAGCCGGTAGCCTGGGCGAACGCCCAGGCGCGCATGATCAGGAATTGACCACCACGCTGGTGGTGCGCGGCCTGATGGAATCGCCGCAGGAATTTGGCCAGATCATCCTGCGTGCCCAGACCAATGGCGCGGTGGTGCATCTGTCGGACGTGGCGAAGCTGGAACTTGGATTGGAGAACTACCAGTTCGATGTGCAGGAAAACGGTGGCCCGGCCGCCGGCGCGGCGGTGCAGCTGGCGCCAGGCGGCAATGCGGTCGCCACCGTGGCGGCGGTGCGCCAGCGCCTGCAGGAACTCTCGCAGCGTTTTCCGGCAGACATCACCTACTCGGTGCCCTTCGATAGTTCGACCTTCGTCAATGTGGCAATCAGGAAGGTGCTTCATACCTTGCTCGAAGCGATGGCGCTGGTGTTCCTGGTGATGTTCGTGTTCCTGCAGAACATCCGCTATACCTTGATCCCGGCGATCGTGGTGCCGGTGTGCCTGTTGGGCACGTTCGCGATGATGAAGCTGCTGGGTTTCTCGGTGAACATGATGAGCATGTTCGCGATGGTGCTGGCGATCGGCATCCTGGTGGACGATGCGATTGTGGTGGTCGAGAACGTCGAGCGCCTGATGGCCGGGGAAGGCCTGTCGCCGCGCGATGCCTCGATCAAGGCGATGACGCAGGTGGGCGGTGCGATCGTCGGCATCACCCTGGTGCTCACCGCAGTGTTTTTGCCGCTCGCCTTCATGAGCGGTTCGGTCGGCGTGATCTACCGACAGTTCTCCGCAGTGCTCGCCGTCTCGATCCTGTTTTCCGGTTTCCTGGCGCTGACCATGACACCGGCGCTGTGCGCGACGTTCCTGGTACCCATCGACGGCCGCCATGAGAAGAAGGGATTCTTCGCTTGGTTCGACCGCAACTTCAGCGTGCTGACGTCGCGTTTCGATCGTTTGAACCATCGCCTGGTGCGCCGTGCCGGGCGCTACATGCTGGTGTACGCCGTGCTGCTTTGCGCGCTTGGGCTGGCATACGTGCGGCTGCCGGAGGCCTTCGTACCGCAGGAAGACGAGGGCTACATGATCGTGGACATGCAGTTGCCGCCCGGCGCCAGCTACAGCCGTACGCGCGCGGCCGGGCAACAGGTCAACGATTACCTCGCCGCGCGGCCGAGCATGCAGGACGTGACGCTGGTGTACGGTTTCAGTTTCTCCGGAAGCGGCGCCAATGCGGCCATGGCCTTTCCGTCACTGAAAGACTGGAGCGAACGCGGCGACAGCGAATCGGTGGCCAGCGAAGTGGCGGCCGCCAACGCGGCGCTGGGACGCATCAGCGACGCGACCATCATGGCCGTGATGCCGCCACCGATCGAAGGCCTGGGCAATTCCGGCGGTTTCTCGCTGCGCGTGCAGGACCGCGGCAATCTTGGGCGAGACGCGCTGATGCAGTCGGTGAACCAGTTGCTGCATGCGGCCAATCAGTCGCCCAAGCTGGCATACGCGATGGTGGAAGGTCTTGCCGATGCGCCGCAGCTGCGCCTGGAAGTGGATCGCGGCAAAGCCGAAGCGCTGGGCGTGAGCTTTCAGAGCGCGATGGAGGTGCTGTCCAGCGCGTTCGGCTCGACGATCGTCAACGATTTCGTCAACCGCGGTCGTCTGCAACGGGTGGTGGTACAGGGCAATGCAAGCGATCGCGCCACGCCCCAATCACTGGACACGCTGTCTGTCACCAGCAGCACCGGCAAGCAGGTGCCGTTGACGGCGTTCACCACGCAACGGTGGGAGCAGGGGCCGGTGCAGATTGCCCGCTACAACGGCTATGCGTCGGTCAATCTCACCGGCGAGGCTGCGCCAGGCATCAGCTCGGGCGACGCGCTGGCGGAAATGGAACGCCTGGCGACTGCGCTTCCCCAGGGCATCGGCTACGAATGGTCTGCACTGTCGTATCAAGAAAAAGCTGCCGGCACACAGGCGCCACTGCTGCTCGGCCTGGCCTTGCTGGTGGTGTTTCTGCTGCTGGTCGCGCTGTACGAGAGTTGGGCGATTCCGTTTTCGGTGATGCTGATCGTGCCGATCGGCGCGATTGGCGCAACCGCCGCGGTGTGGGTGGCCGGCCTTTCCAACGATGTGTACTTCAAGGTCGGCCTGATCACCATCATCGGCCTGGCCGCCAAGAATGCGATTTTGATCGTGGAATTCGCCAAGGAACTGCATGCGCAGGGCGCGCGCGTGCCGGACGCTGCAATGCAGGCGGCCAGGCTGCGCTTTCGCCCGATTGTGATGACGTCGCTGGCCTTCATTCTCGGCGTGATTCCGCTGGTGATCGCACGCGGTGCGGGTGCAGCGAGCCAGAATGCGTTGGGTACCGGCGTGATCGGCGGCATGCTGGCGGCCAGTACGCTTGGTGTCGTGTTCACCCCGATCTTTTTTACCTGGGTGATGGCGTATGTGGCTGCCCGCAGGAGTGCAGCCGCAAACCCGGCGGAGCCCTCCACATGATCATGCCGGGCGACTGCATGCGGCATCGGTCGATCGTGAGAAGAGGGCGGCAGTAATCGCGATAGCGTTCGTGCCGACCTGACGGCGCCAGCAATCGACCGGCAGGCGCTCCAAAGCCCCGAGCCTGTTTGCGGGCGCTGAGCGCGTCTCAGCGCGGACGTTTCGTCTTTAGCTGGCCTGCAGCGCTGAGCAGTCCCAGCGCCCACTCCACGCGCTCTGCTGCGGAGTCGATCAGGCGTGCCGGGTGTTCTCCCAGCAGCGCACGAAGTTGATGCGGCGCAAACACCAGATCGACGAAGTGGCCTGCCAACGCAGAGGGATCGGCGGGTTGATCTTGGCCATCGAGGATCGCCATGCGCACACGTTGCAGCCCGCCTTCCCAGCCGATGCGGTTGACCTCCGCAGCAAGCTCCGGCGCCCGGATGGAGGTGCCGACGACCAAGCGCATCATCGCCACGGTCTGCGGCTGCAACGCGTGCGCAAGTATTCCTCGACCTGCGAGCCTCAGCCGCCCCTCAAGATCCAGCGGGGCGCTGGGGGCGGCTGGCAGGGGCTGTGTCTGCACATCACGGCGAATCACTGCCTCGAAAATGGCGTCCTTGTTGGCATAGCGCGCGTACAGGCTGGCCTTGCCGGCACCTGCCAGTCGCGCGATGTCGTCGCATGAAGTGTGCTCGAAGCCGCGTTCCAGGAAGAGCTGTAGTGCCGCATCCAGAAGCCGCCGATCGACATCGCCGGCTTTATCGGGTGGCGGCCTGCCGCCTTTGGATTTTTGCTTGACCGCCTTCATCGACGAAACGTTACACGCCACTTGTGCTTTCAACAACTGAACGATATCGTTCAGTTGTTCGCTGCATGGTCTTTCCCGCCAGCACGATGCATGAGAGCCGATGTAACAGGGCGCTGCTGCCCCCTGGTGCGTTGGCTGCCCGCCGCTTTCGGCACCCGAAGACTCAAGCGAGAAGCACGTGGTGAACACACAGACGAGTTCGCAGGTCGTTGTTGCTGGAGCCACCGGCGATCTCGGTTACCGGATCGCGGTGGCCCTGAAAGATCAGGGCGCGGCCGTGGTTGCACTGGTGCGGCACGGGGCAGGGAAGAGCCGCGTCGCGTCGTTGGAGGGGCAGGGCATCCAGGTTCGACATGTTGAGCTCGACGACGCCGAGCGGTTACGCGAGGCGCTCATGGGCGCGGACTGTGTGGTTTGCGCACTGAACGGCTTGGAAGAGGTCATGTTGGGTCAACAGGGAAACCTGTTGCATGCAGCGGTTTCTGCGGGCGTCCCGCGTTTTGTTCCGTCCGATTTCTCGCTGGACTACACGAAGACGCGGCCAGGCGACAATCGCAATCTGGACCTGCGGCGCCGCTTCAGAGAGCAACTGAACGCCACGCCCATTTCGGCCACATCGATTCTGTGTGGCGGCTTTCTGGAATTGCTTGAGGGCAGTGCGCGCCTGGTTGTACCGGGCCGCCGGGTCCTGCATTTTGGCGACGCAGACCAGAAACTCGATTTCACTGCCAAAGACGATGTCGCCCGCTACACGGCAGCGGCGGCGCTGGATCCCAATGCTCCACGCGATCTGCGGATTGCCGGCAACAGCATTTCGCCCAACGACATCGCACACCTGCTCACCGAGCTCACGGGCGAGCGATATCGCACCCTCAGGCCAGGCGGAATCGGCACGATGTCGGCCATCATCCGCGTCGTGCGCGCATTGACGCCGACCAGCGATGACCCGTTCCCACCCTGGCAAGGCATGCAATACCTGCGCGACATGATGAGTGGACGCGGCAAGTTGATCCATCTGGATAATGATCGCTACGGCGCGCGCGCGTGGCAGTCAGCTCGCCAGACCTTGGCGAACACCTACGCACCGGAGGCTTGAGATGACTGACGGCATGACACCGTTTCGGATCAACATCGCGCAGGCTGAGCTGGATGATCTCAACCAACGTCTTGGGCACACGCGTTGGCCCAGTCCGGAAACCGTGAGTGATCACAGCCAGGGCCCACAATCGGCGCGCATTCGACGCCTGGTCGAGCGCTGGCGGACGGGCTACGACTGGCGCGCCACCGAGCGGTTGCTCAATGGCTGGAATAGCAGTCGCACGGCCATTGACGGACTGGATATCCATTTCCTGCATGTGCGTTCACCGGAGCCGGGCGCGCTTCCATTGCTGTTGACGCATGGATGGCCGGGATCGATTCTGGAATTTCGCGACGTGATCGGCCCACTGACTGACCCGGTGGCCTACGGCGGGAAGGCGTCGGATGCGTTTCATCTGGTGATCCCATCGTTGCCCGGCTTTGGTTTCTCTGGGAAACCCACCTTCCGCGGCTGGGGAGTGGGGCGAACGGCTGCGGCATGGGTCGAACTGATGCGCCGGCTGGGTTATGGCGAACGCTGGACCGCCCAGGGCGGCGATTGGGGCAGCGCGATCACGACCGCGCTTGGGTTCATGCAGCCGCCCGGCTTGGTGGGCATCCATCTGAACATGGTGATGTTCGACCCGAGCGCCGAAGAAATTGCCAACGCCACGCCAGCAGAGCAGCGGATGCTCGACGATGCCAAGCGCTATCAGAGAGAATTTTCAGGCTACATGCACCTGCAAAGCACACGACCGCAGTCGGTGGGGTTTAGCCTGGCTGATTCTCCAGCCGGCATTGCCGCATGGATCTATGCGCTCTTCCAGGATGTTTCCCAAAGCGGCGGCGAACCGGAAAACGTGATCGCGCTGGACCATCTCATCGACGACATCATGCTGTACTGGCTCCCCAATGCCGGGCCCAGCTCGTTGCGTTTTTACTGGGAAGCTGCGCAGGAAGCTGGGACTGCGATGCCCATGCACCCGATGCCCACGCCAACCGGGATCAGCATGTTTCCCGGAGAACAAGTACGCATTTCGCGGCGCTGGGCAGAACGACGCTTCGCAGATCTGCGCTTTTTTGCAGAGGCAGAGCGGGGCGGGCATTTTGCTGCGATGGAAAATCCGCCGGCATTTGTCGACCACCTCCGAGACACCTTTCAATCGCTGCGGTAATGGTTGCGGGATCTTATCGAGTCCGACTAGCTGATTGGGCTTTGCAGCGGCAATCCAGTGCATTCGGCTGCGATGAGCTATTTAGCGAAGGGAGGGCGGACAACTTCGAGCCAGCGGGACGTGGCGGCTGATGCAAGAGGCGGATCGTTAGCCTGAGGACATGCTTGGCTAGCGACCGCCTTGAAATGTAAAGGTGAAGCGCGCCGCAGAGCGGTCGGCGGTTTGCGGGGCGATGGGCACGGGCGTGGCCTCCACCAGCGTCAACATGCCATCGGCAATAGGCACCGGAATGCCTAACGTAAGGTCAACCTGTCTGGACCAGCCACCACCCAGCACCGTCGCACGTACGATCAGTCGGCCTTCCACGATGCATTGAACATCAGTAGGGCAACGGCTGTCTTCGACGACTCGGTCGGGCCGTACCCTGGGACCATCGACCGCTGCCATCTCGCCTAGGCGCACAGGGCCTTCAATGAGATGACCCGTCGCCGGGGGCGTGGTGGCGCATCCTCCAAGCGACATGACGGCGAGCACTGCCAGAGACAGTAAAGGGGCGCGATGAAGGTCATGCTTGCCGGCAGTCCTCGCCTGGCACGATTGAGGTTGCGGGTGGCTTTGGAGCGATGCGCGCATTGATCGACGTCCTTTAGATGAGATCCCGAACCACGTCTTCGGCCAGCCACTGCGACGCGTCAGCGTCTTCGCTCACCGGGCAGCGGATCGACTGACCTGCCAGCATGGCACCGCCGCGCCGAGGCGGCTTGAGCGTGCTGACCATGAACGCGCGTTGCCGCTCTGTATAAGTAAATTGTAATGCCTGCATTGCTAATTGGTGCATCACACCCTGATACTGCGCTCGCAGCGATCTCAGGAGGAGCCGGCGCTGACGACTCTGCAGAAATGGACGTTGGAGCAGATCACCTATCGGGATGAGTTCTTGGCAAATCCACCGTTGCAGGCCATCGCTTACGTGAGCGAGGTGCGTCGTCCCATGTCGATGGGGGAGGTCGACCGGCTGCTTGTCTCTTCCAGTGCACACAACGCGCTGGCCGCCATCACCGGCGTCCTGCTCTACGACGGCGCTCGATTTTTTCAGTATTTCGAGGGCCCACCTGCCGGGGTGCAGCATACCTACGATCGCATCAAGCAGTCTGCGCGCCATCACGTGATCGCAGAGGTCTACAACGGCTCCATCGTCGAGCGTTACTTTCCCGACTGGCAGATGGCGTGCCGCAAGGTGCTTCCCGGGTCAATCGTCGAGCTCAGCGCACAACGCTGGTCGCGCACACGCCTTGCGCTGTGGTCTGCGGGAAATAAGCCGGAGCCTGTGTCCCGGTTGCTGGAGTTCTGGGAGGGGGCCATGCCGCCGACAGCTGATGTATGACCAGGCGCGGGTGAACGGTCTACCCCATCGCTAGGGCGCCCATCAGGGAGGTTCCTGCGACCGATTTGTGTCCGCCATGGCTGCAGTCATCTTGATGCAAGCGATATCGAAAGCGACGTAGAGCGTTCTTTTCGGCGAAGAGCGAATGGCGAATGGCGAATGGCAAATAGCGAGCACGCTGTATCAGGCAGGCGCATCGAGCATCCGATTCGCTCGCATCACGGCGCAGCACACCAGGTACTGAAGGGCGATGCCAGGGTCATTGCCCACATTGCAGCAATCAACAGGCACTCAAGGCATGAGCACGTTGCAGGATCTGAAAGAGGAGCTGTCGCGCTTTGGGGCCAACAACGATGCGGTAGAAACCGCACGTGGCAAACGCATGCTGAATATCACCCCCGAAACCGGCGAACTGCTCGCCCTGCTGGTACACGCGACGCGGGCACGGCAGGTGCTAGAGGTGGGTACTTCCAATGGCTACTCCACGCTGTGGCTGGCCGAAGCTGTCATCGCCGTCGGTGGACACGTCATCACGCTGGAACATGCCGAAGACAAGGCCGCCCTGGCGGCGGCGAACTTCGTGCGTGCCGGACTACAGGCGCACATCACGCAGGTGCTGGGCGATGCAGGCACGTGGTTGGAGACCGCCGACGATGGCAGCGTCGATCTGCTGTTTTTGGACTCGGACCGCAGCGCCTATGCACGGTGGTGGCCGCAGCTGCGCCGCGTGCTCAAGCGCGGCACCGGCCTGATGGTGGTGGACAACGCCACCTCACACGCGACGGAGATGGCAGATTTCATGCAGGCTGTCCGAGCCGACATGTCCTTCCGATGCAGCGAGGTGCCGGTTGGCAACGGACAGTTCATGGCAGTGCGCGTTGCAGACTGAATCGCGAGCGACGTTGCGCAGCGGCTAGCGCCCGACGATTCCAACTGAGGCTGATGCACGCCTGTTCTGCTGAGCGGTCGAGCCGTCGATTCTTTCCGGCTTGAAGTGACATTCGGTAGCACGACTGATTCTTCGCATCGGCTGAGTCCGGTTACAACGCTTGACCAAAACTCTGTTCGCTCCCCTTGCACGAACGCACGCACGGCGTGACGTTTCTTACGCGTGGCATTGCGATCGGTGTTGATTGGCGAAGCCAGGCTTGCATCGACGACTTGCGTCCATCGTCAAGCGGCAAAGCATTGTTCTTTATCCAGCTGCCGTCACGGTGAGGCACTTGGCCGTTGGCTCACTTGAGTTTGACGAGCCATCGCCTAGATTGGCGTATGTATCAATCAGCACTCGCCCGCGACGATCTGCCGGGTACACCTTCGCTATCGCCAAATCCAGCGCTCGCGCAACGCGTGCGTGAGTACCTGCGCATGACGCCGCAACTTCCCAATCCTGGCGCAGGACGCACGTACGCGCGATGGCAGGCGCTGAGCAAGCTGGGGGCTGCGAGCTTGCCGCTTGCCAAGGTGCTGGAAGCGCATTACGACGCGGTGTCGATTTTTTCCGAGGCCGGCCAGCCATTAGCTTCCAATGGAGCGGTGTGGGCTGTGTGGGCAGCGGGCGGGCCGCATGACACCGTGGCGTACGAAGCGAGCTCAAGCACGGTGTCCGGTATCAAGCCGTGGTGCAGCGCGGAGCTGGACGTTGTGACGCACGCCTTGGTGACCGTCCGAAACGGCGATCGGCAGCCGCTTGCCGCGGTGACGCTGAGGCAAGGATGCTTCGAGCTTGATGCAAGTCAATGGCACGGACCAGGCATGCTCGGCATTCCAACTGGCAACGTCCATTTCGCGAATGCGCCGGCACGTTTGCTGGGTGCGCCGGAATTCTATTTGCAGCGGCCGGGTTTTTGGCATGGCGGGGCGGGCATCGCGGCCTGCTGGTATGGCGCCGCCGCAGCCATTGCCGAGCATGTCCGCCGCTCGCCACGAGTGGCAAACAATCCTTTTGCCGCAGCACACCTGGGCGCCATCGACGAACGGCTGACGGGTGCACGGCTGATGCTGCAGGACCTGGCCAAAACGATCGACGACGCTCCAACCCAAAGCCATCAACTGCCTGTCATTCGGTTACGTAGCGTGATGGACCGCGTCTGCCGGGACGTGATCGAACGCGCCGCCTTGGCCCTGGGGCCTGCCTCGCTGTGCTGCGATGCCGCGCACGCGCAACGGTGCGCCGACCTGGCTGCCTTCATCCGCCAATCCCACGGTGAAAAAGACGAGCAGTGGCTGGGGGAACAACTGCATGCACGCGAGGTCAACCCATGGCGGCTGTGAGGGGCGAGCAGATCGCAGGGCAAGGCATCAGCGAACAGCGCTGGCGTGCATCGCGCCAGTTGAATGCGCTGCTCACCAGCAGCCTCGACCAGCTACTGGGCACCGCCACCCGTGTCGTGGTGGTTTCTCCGCATCCGGATGACGAGGTGCTGGGGTGTGGCGGGCTGCTTGCGATGGCGATCGCATCGGGAAGGCAGGTCCTGATCATCTCCGTGACCGATGGCGAAGCCGCCTATCCGCAGGACGACGCATGGCCGCCCGCGCGGCTGGCAGCTGCGCGTCGTGAGGAGTTGCGTGACGCGCTGGCGTGCCTGGGTATCGATCCCTCCAGCATCGTCAGGCTGGATGCGGGAGATGGCCAGGTACGTGCGGGAATTGACGCACTTGGTGCACGGCTGGCCGACCTGCTGCAACCACGCGACGTGGTGCTGGTGACGTATGCGCGCGATGGCCACCCCGATCACGAAGCCTGCGCAGATGCAGCGAGTGCCGCAGTTGCACGATGCGGAGCGCGGTTGATCCAGTTTCCGATATGGGCACGGCATTGGGACGACCCCGACCACAGTCAGATGCTGGCATCGGCCACGCGTCTGGTGCTTTCTGCCGATGCGCACGCTGCAAAGCTGCAGGCGATGTCTGCGTTCAAGACGCAGACCGGTCACGTCACGCCTGCGCTGCGCAACCCCATCCTTCCCGACTGGGCGCTGGCGAGGTTTCGGCGCGACTTCGAGGTCTATCTCCCATGAACGCCCAGGCCAACGCCGACTATTTCGACAGCATCTACCAGCAGCACGATCCGTTCGGCTATGGGACACGTTGGTACGAAAAACGCAAACGCGACATCCTGCTGGCAACCTTGCCTCGGCAGGGATTTGCACGGGGATGGGAGCTGGGGTGTTCCAACGGCGAAGCAACCTGTGGGCTCGCTGCCCGCTGCGATCGCTTGCTGGCAACCGATATGTCCGCCGCCGCGGTACACCATGCCAAGCAACGCGTGGGGGAGCGCAGCAATGTCGAAATCGTGCAGGCTTGCCATCCGCAGCACTGGCCGGTGGGACGTTTCGATCTGATCGTGCTGAGCGAGATCGGCTACTACCTCGCCGCCCCCGAACTCGACGAGCTGATCGCGCGTCTGCAGCAGGCGCTCACGCCGGAGGGACTGCTGGTGGCCTGCCACTGGAAGCATCCTTTCGAACAGGCACAGCAAGATGGCATCGCGGTCCATGCCTGTATTGCCCGACTGCTCACCTTGCCGCTGAGTTATCGCTATGAAGACAGTGATTTTCTGCTGGAAGCATGGACCGCGCAGCCATTGTCGGTGGCACAGCACGAAGGCTTGCGATGATCGCCGTCATCATTCCGGCACATAACGAGGCCGAGTGCATGGCCGCCTGCCTTGCATCGGTGTTTCTCGCCGCATCGCACCCCGAACTGCACGAGGCTGTGGAGGTGATCGTCGCGGTGGACCGTTGCACGGATGCAACAGCAGAGCTGGCACTGGCGTTGGGCGCGCACGTGATCGACGTACCCGTGCCCGGCGGCGTCGGCATCGCACGGGCCGCCGCGGCCTCAAAGGCCATTGCACTGGGCGCCGATTGGCTGGCCGTGACCGACGCTGATTCGCGCGTCCCGGCCGATTGGCTGGTGGAACAGCGCAGGGCCGACGCGGACGTGTTCTGCGGTGTCGTGCAGGTGGAGGATTGGCTGGATTATTCCGATGAAATGCGTTGCAGGTTCGAACAGACCGAGGCAACTGGGCAAGGTCATGGCCGCATTCACGGCGCCAACCTCGGTGTGAGCACCGCGCTCTATCAACAATGCGGTGGGTTCTCTGCGTTGACCTGCAGCGAAGACGTTGCGCTGGTCCACGCGCTGCAGGCGATCAACGCGTCAATCGCCTGGTCGCCACGCTCGGTGGTGTGGACCAGTGCCCGCAGGCAGGCACGGGCAATTGGCGGATTCTCGGATTTTTTGAAGCAGCTGGAAGCCTCGACCTGCGTGCCTGCGTAGTCGGTAACGCAACGCTTTGGGCCGTCTTTGCAAGATGTCATAGCCATGCCGCATGTCTTCGATTCGCCAAGCAGATGCGCTTTAGCTAAAACGTGTCTTTGCTTCAACGACTGCAGGGCTACGGCCAGGCAAGACCAGCGACTTGAAGCGCATCCGCGGCATCGCCGCAGTCGAACCACGGCATGTCGCGGCCCAGCGCCTGACACCTGCTGACCGGCTGTCGACCTCATCTGCACGGGGCGTGGACGAAGCGTACGCCACCATGCCGAACCGACTCACAAGGTGCGACATGGCCAAGCCAACGCTGTTCTTCCTGCATGCGCTCGGCGCCAGCCGACAGGAGTGGAGCCATGTCATCGCGCAGTTGGGTAGCCGCTTCGACTGTATTGCCCTGGACATCCCAGGATTCGGCGATGCACCTGCGCTGGACCACTTCGACACGAACGCGCTTGTTGACTGGTTTAGCGCTGAAGTCATCAGGCGGCAACCAGCATGCTGGTTTGCAGTGGGGCATAGCATGGGCGGAAAGATCGCTACCTTGACGGCGGCCCGGGCACGCGACGGTGTGGCGGGCCTTGCCGGGCTGGCTGGCGTGGTGCTGGTTGCCGCGTCACCGCCAGCCCCCGAACCGATGCAGGAACCGCGACGGCGCACCATGCTTGCCTGGTTCGAAACAGGGCAGCCTGCGCGCGTGGAGGCAGCGCAGTTCGTGGATGCCAACTGCGCCTGCCCGCTGCCTGATGAAATCAGGGACGCTGCGATCAACGACGTTCTGCGCACCGCACCCAGTGCATGGATGGCATGGCTCACACACGGCAGTCGCGAAGACTGCACGGCGCAGACCGGATGCATCGGCGTGCCGGCACTGATTGTCGCGGGAAGCCAGGATGGTGATCTAGGTGAGGCTGCGCAGCGGCGCCTGAATGCGCCGCACTATGCGCATGCGCAGTTCGCCATCGTGGCCGACGCCGCGCATCTGATTCCCTATGAACAGCCGCAGGAACTGGCGCGGTTGATCGCAACGCATGTAGACCGCTGCATTGAGAACTGCCTGCCTGAGGACTTCATTGTCTTGCTGAACTCCGAGCGCGTTGCGCCGCGCATGCGCAAGACCTTGCTCGCGCGGCACGCGGGGCCGCCGGCCTCGGGCGAGGGCGTGTTGAACCCGCGGCAGTTGAACGTGCTCGCCGCCGTGGCTGCACGCGTGCTGGATGGCGCGGGCGATGCGGCGCAGATTGCGCGGCGCATCGACCTGCAGCTTGCAGAAGGCACGGGAGATGGCTGGCGGTACGCAGACTTGCCAGACGATCGCCTGGCGATGGCGCTTGGCCTGGATGCACTCGATGCATTGGCCGGCGGCTTTGCCGAACAGTCGGCCAAGGACCAGGACCGCTGGCTGCAGGAGATCGCGCACTCGGTGGTGGGCAATACCTCTGCGCACGGCCTGGATGCGGGGCAATTCGCGCATTGGTTCGAGGATGTACGTGCGGATGTGGTGCGCACCTGGACCAGCCTTCCCGCCACCATGGCTGCGCTGGGCTACGACGGTTTTGCGGTCGGCAACGACACGGGCAGTGGCCCCGTCGGCTATGTAGAGACGGCAGCGGGCCGGGATGAGCACTGGCAATTGCGTGCGCCCGAGACTGCCCAATGAGCAACGCGGGTGGCCAGGACAGCGTCGATGTGGTGGTGGTCGGCAGCGGAGCGGGGGGCGGCCCGCTTGCGGCGCGGCTTGCGCGAGCCGGCGTCTCGGTTGTCGTGCTGGAAGCCGGCGCGGCATTTACGCCGGATTCGCATATTCCCGATGAGTTGACCACCGGCATCTATTGGATGGAGGAGCGTCTGAGCGGTGGGCAAACGCCCACTGCGTTCGGGCCGAACAATTCCGGCTGCGGACTGGGCGGTTCGACGTTGCATTGGGGCGCGTTCTGCCCGCGGCCGGACAAGCGCGATCTCAGCCTTCTGACCCAGACCGGGCAGGGCGCCGATTGGCCGATTCCGCACCATGAGTTGGTCGCTTACGTTCGTCGCGTGGAAACCTTCATCGGGGTCTCCGGTCCCGTGCACTACCCGTGGGACCCCGAGCGCAGCTATGCGTATCGGCCACCACAACGCAATGCGTCGGCCACGGCCATGGCGCACGGTTGCGGCGCGCTTGGCATCCGGACCGCCGATGCACCCGCTGCGTTGGTCACCAGGCCGCATCAGCAGCCACATTGGGGCCAGCGTGCGGCGTGCAACAACTGTGGTGCCTGTCACCAGGGCTGCAGCAACGCCGCCAAGGTGAGCGTGGACACCACATGGCTCCCGCTGGCCAGGGCGCATGGTGCGCAATTGCGCACTGACAGCCGGGTGGTCGATCTTGAACGCGACGGCCGCGGCGCGGTGACCGCGGTGATCTACCGCCAGCATGGGCAGGAGTATCGCCAGCGCTGCAGCACCGTCTTCCTGTGCGCAGGGGGTGTGGAGACACCGCGCTTGTTGCTCAACCTGGCGCTGGCCAACTCCAGCGGGCAGGTGGGCCGCAATTTCATGGCGCACGTGGCAACCCAGGTGTGGGGCGAGTTCGACACAGACATGCGCATGAATCGCGGCTACCCGTCTTCGCTCATTAGCGAAGACATGCTGCGCCCGGCTGACGCCAGCTTCATTGGCGGCTATCTGGTGCAGAGCCTGGGCGTGCAGCCGATCACGCTGGCGAACACGCTGGCGCGCGGTGCCGGCCTGTGGGGCAGGGACCTGGTCGCCACGCTGCGGCGCTACAACCGCCTGGCCGGTATCGGCATCAATGGCGAATGCCTGCCGCAGGACGCCAATCGCCTGACCTTGTCCGACGAACGGGACGCCTTCGGGCAGCGCAAGGCGCGCATCGATTTCAGTTACGGCCCCAATGAGCAGGCCATCGACGCCCATGCGCGCGCAGTGCTTGGATCGATCTGGCAAGCCGCTGGCGCCCGCAACATCTTCGCGGCTGCGCGCTCGGCCCACACGCTCGGGACCTGCCGCATGGGGACTGATCCTGCACAGGCCGTGGTCGATCCCGATGGCCGCACCTTCGACGTGCCGAACCTCTACATCTGCGACAACTCGGTGTTTCCCAGCGCACTGGCAGCCAATCCGGCACTGACCCAGATGGCACTCGCGCTGCGCACCGCAGAACGCTTCCTTGCGCGCTAGCGATAGCTGCGCCAGCACTGCGCCATCACGTATTCAACGACCAGGAGCTCAACATGGATCTCGGAATCAAACAGCGGATCGCCCTCATCAGCGGCGGCGACTCCGGCATGGGCAAGGAGACTGCGCGCCAGCTGCTCGAAGCCGGCGTGCGCGTGGCGATCACCGATCTTCCCAACGGCACGCTCGACCAGGCAGTGGCCGAGCTGTCCGGCCTGGGCGAGATCATCGCCGTCGAAGGCGATGTGACGCAGGAACAGGAGGTCGTCCACATCTGGACCCAGGTGCGCGCGCAACTGGGCGAACCGGATATCTACGTCAACGCCGCCGGCGTGACCGGCGCCACCGGCGATTTCCTGGAGGTCAGCGATGCCGGCTGGCTCGAAACGCTGGACATCAACCTGATGGGCGCGGTGCGCATGTGCCGCCAGGCCATTCCTGCCATGCGTCGCAAGCAGTGGGGGCGAATTGTGTTGTTCGCGTCCGAAGATGCAGTGCAGCCGTACGTGGATGAGTTGGCCTACTGCGCGTCCAAGGCCGGCATCCTGAGCCTGGCCAAGGGGCTGTCAAAGGCCTATGGCGCCGACAATGTGCTGGTCAACACGGTGTCGCCTGCCTTCATCGCAACACCGATGACCGACAAGATGATGCAAAAGCGCGCGCAAGAAAACGGAACCAGTGTCGAAGAAGCCATCGCCTCGTTCCTGGATGAAGAACGCCCCGGCATGGTGCTGAAGCGGCGCGGCCGGCCAGAGGAAGTGGCGTCCGTCGTCGCATTCCTGTGCTCGGAGCGCGCCAGTTTCATCAACGGCGCCGGCGTGCGCGTGGACTCGGGCTCGGTATTCACCATCGCCGGCTGAGGCGGGCGGCGCTGTGCAGCGGCAAGCACGTGCATTGCCCAACTGTCCGCCGCATGTCTTATCCAAGCAAATCCCCGTGCAATTGGCGAGGGCGGGGCAGATCGTCGGTGGCCGCTCTCGAACCGATGGTGAAGCTGCGTGGGGCTGTCAGATGAGACGACAACCGGTCAGACCACCCGCCACAACATGTAGCCCGCAGTGAGGAAGATCAGGCATGCAAATGCGCTATTGAGCAATCCCCGATGCCCGGCTAGCGCCGCTGCAGCACGTGCTCCCGCCATGCCACCTACGCTGCCGGCAACGATGAACGCGGCAGCCAGTGGCCAGTTCACCAACCCGGAGTACGCGTAGTTCACCGCGGTGGTCAGACCGAAGGCAGACATCGCCACCAGCGAGCTGCCTACCGCGGCCAACATTGGCATCCCGGTGGCGGTCATCAAGCCCGGCACGATCAGGAAACCGCCGCCGATGCCGAAGAAGCCGGAAAATCCGCCAGCGAGCGTTCCCAGCCCGACCAACGCGGGTGCATTTTCCTTGCTGATGCGCGCAGCCGCATTCTCTTGCGCGTTGCGCTTGCGCAGCATCTGCAGGCCAATCACCACCATCAATACCGCAAACAGCGCCAGCAACCGTTGTCCGTCGACGGCCTTACCCAGACTCGAACCAAGGTAGGCGCCGGCAACGCCGGCCAGGGCGAAGACCGAGGCGCACGGCCACCTGACATTGCCACGGCGGGCATGCACGAACAGGTTGGACAGCGCATTGGCAGCGACGGCCAATGCACTGGTCCCGATGGCCACATGCGGATTATCCACACCGACCAGATACAGCATCAGCGGGACAGCGAGAATGGAGCCGCCGCCACCGACCAGTCCCAGCACGAAGCCGACCAACACGCCGGAAAGCCCGCCCAGCACGAGCTGCAGCAATGAAAGGGTTTGCATGACCGGTATTTACTCAGGACTGGATGGCGCGTCGCGAATGAGACGCGGAGCGAGTGAGGAAAGGTCGTAACCTGCGCCGGCGGCGATCGACAGAACCTGGTCTGTGGTGAGCCTGAGGGTGCGGACTTGTGCCAGCGCCCACAACGACGTCGAGCGCGTTCCCGTCCTGCAATACGCGACGACGGGCGCGGGCAGTTGCTCCAGCATTTCGCAAAATTGCTGCACGTCGTCCTCCGAAATGGCGCCGGCGACAACGGGCAGATAAGCGAAACGCATGCCCGCCTGCGCGCAGGCCGATTGCATGGCCAGATGATCGGGTTGATCCGCCTGCTCGTTGTCTGGCCTGTTGCAGACAACGCTGGCGACACCCAGGCTGGCCAGGGCAGGAAGATCGGCAGGCAACAATTGGCCGGCCACCAGCAGGGCAGGCGAAAGCGATCGCAGCTTCATGCGACGTGTTTTCCCGCGCCGGCGCGATGGAGAAAGCTGTGGAGGAAGACGCCTGCCACCAGCGAGGCAGCGAACACCAAGGCGAACGCCTGGCCGGTCGCCAACAGCGCGATGGCGGGGCCAGGGCAGACCCCGGCCAGACCCCAGCCAATGCCAAACAGCGCCGCACCGATCACCAGCTTGCGGTCGATCCGCCGCTGCTGCGGCAGCTGCAGTGTCGGGGCGAGCAAGGGAGTGCGGCGTGCGCGCGCCCATTGGTAGGCGATGGCCGAAGGGATCAGCGCGCCTGCCATCACCAGGGCCAGCGAATCATCCCAGGCACCGGTGACATCGAGGAAGGCAAGCACGCGTGCAGGATTGGCCATGTCCGAAATCACCAGGCCCAACCCGAACAAGGCGCCGCAGAGAAAAGCCGCCACGCGGATCATGCGCCCGCTCCAGCGACAGCCCGCACGGCCGTCACTGTTGCCATGCCCAGCAGCATGAACACGGTGGTGGCGACGATCGAGCGCGGCGACAGTCTTGCCAGGCCGCTCACTCCGTGCCCGCTGGTGCAGCCGGCACCCAGACGGGTTCCATAGCCCACCAGCACGCCGGCCACGATCAGCACCGGCATGCTGGTGCCGCTCAGCGGCGCGAGCGTGATGGGCTTGAGCGCCAATGCCACACCTGCGCTTGTCAGAAGCCCGGCCAGGAACAGGATGGACAGCGAGCGCGCGCCGCCCGCGTGCAGACCGAGCGCATCGGCGAGCAGGCCGGAGATGCCGGCGATGCGGCCGACCAGCAGTAAATACGCGCCAGAGGCGGTGCCGATCATCAGCCCACCAATCAGCGGCCAATACCAGGCGAGGTGCGGGAGCGTCATAGCACGTCCAACGGCAGCTTCAGATAACGCACGCCGTTGTCTTCCGGCGTGGGCAGATGACCGGCGCGCATGTTGACTTGCACCGATGGAAGCAGAAGGCGCGGCATGGGAAGCGTGGCGTCGCGTGTCTCGCGCATCTTCACGAAGTCCGCTTCGGAAACGCCCGCATGCAGATGCACATTCGCGCTGCGTTGCGCGCCAATCGTGGTTTCCCATGCGAAATGGGCCCGGCCTGCGGACTTGTAGTCGTGGCAGACGAAGACACGCGTGGCATCGGGCAGTTTCAGCAGCCGTTGGATGGAGCGATAGAGCTGGCGTGCCGAGCCGCCCGGAAAATCGCAGCGCACCGTGCCGTAGTCCGGCATGAACAACGTATCGCCTGAAAACAGCGCATCGCCGATGACGTAAGCCATGTACGCGGGCGTATGTCCGGGAACATGCAGCGCCACTGCGTGCAGATGCCCGATCGTGAATGCTGCGCCGTCGGCGAACAGATGATCGAACTGGCTGCCGTCCCGGCTGAATTCCTTGCCGGCGTTGAAAAGGCTGCCAAAGGTCTGCTGCACGGCCGTGATGCGCTCGCCGATGGCGAGCTGTCCGCCCACCTGCTGCTGCAGCCACGGCGCAGCCGACAGGTGGTCGGCATGGGCGTGTGTTTCGAGGTGCCATTGCACCTGTAACGCCTCGTCACGCACGTAGTGCGCAAGCGCTTCAGCGGAGCCGGTCGCAGTTCGGCCTGACGCCATGTCCAAGTCGAGCACGCTGTCGATGATGGCGCAGGCCGACGAGCCAGGGTCTCGGACCACGTGGCTGGCGGTAAAGGTCACCGGGTCGAAGAATGTCGCCACGTGCGGCGCGCTCATGCGACCGGAGCGGGTGTCTTCCACGACAGCGCAGGCCGCTGCCAGGCAGGTGTCGCGTGTTGGATGACTCACGATGGCAGCATCGAGAAGGAGTAAAGAAACAATCTCATAGTTACTTATACTGTGCAACTATCAGATTGGCGCTGGCCGTTTTCGTTCAGCCGCAGTGCCTAGCCGTTACCCTCTACATTCCTGATCCGCAGTCCCCACGCCTCGTGACCGAATCCGCTTTCTCCACCGATGCTCTTGCCGCCATGAAGGAGCGCGTCCCAGACGTGGCCGAGCTGCTCCGTTTCATGGCCACACCGTCACGCCTGCTGTTGCTGTGCCAGTTATCGCAAGGCGAATCCACCGTCAGTGGCCTGGAAGCGACGACAGGCATTCGGCAGCCTGCCTTGTCCCAGCAACTGGCCGACCTGCGTCAGCGGCAGTTGGTCCTGACTCGCCGCGAATCTCGATCCATCATTTATCGTTTGGCCGACCCAAAAGTGGCAGCCTTGCTGAGCGCCATGCATGCGATCTTTTGTGCGGAGGATGACCATGGCGATCGCGTCCCTGAGTAATGCGCTATGGATGCAGCTGCTCCGATCTGCGCAGCTATGCCGTCCGCGCCGCGCGACGCTGGCTAGCTCATCGCCGTAATCCAGGCGCATCTGACGGACGACCCCGGACACGGATTTGGCCTGCCGATGGAGTCGGCGTGGCGGTCGCGGGGGCGGGGCAAAAACCGTGCCTGGCGGGTCCAGACCGCGCTGAACCTCACTCTTCCATGTCGCGGCAAGCGTCGGCGACCTGATCGCATCCGCGCCGCTGGAGATCCCGCAAGCGGCGAACCACACCTGGCAGGCAGACTTCATGTCCGACGCCGCTCATGGCCTGGCCGCCGCTTCCGCACCTTCAACATCAACGATGACTGCAATCGCGGATCGATGAAGTTGAATCCACACCAGCTTGCACTCGGCACGGGTCATCCGCGCCCTGGACGAGTTGGCACGTTGAAACGTGGCACGGCTCAGTCACGGTTTCCTTTCTGACAGTTCACAGGTTCCTTGCCATCGTCTACCGGCCGTGCCAACTGCGGATGCGGCGGCCACAGAGCCATTCCGCTATCGCGCTTACTTCAGGTGTTCGCGTAATCCATCGCCGGCTTGGCGAATCGCATCACGGACTGCCGGTACGTCCCGAAGCGCATTGAGCAGGCCGTAATCGTGGATCAGCCCGTTGTAGCGCGTCACGGTCACCTGCACGCCGGCCTGGTCCAGCTTGCGGCCGAAGGCTTCGCCTTCGTCGCGCAGCACGTCCAGTTCGGCGGTCTGGATCAGCGTTGGCGGCAGGCCGGCCAGTTGGGTCGAGGTCGCGCGCAGCGGCGAGGCGGTGATCTCGGCGCGGGCCTTGGAGTCGGTGGTGTAGTTGTCCCAGAACCAGGTCATCATGGTGCGGCTGAGGAAGTAGCCGCTCTGGTAGCGCTGGTACGAGTCATTGTCGAACGCGGCGTCGGTGACCGGCCACAGCATCAGGTTGTAGCGCAGTGCCGGCGTGCCTGCTGCCTTGGCCTGCAGCGCCACTGCCGCCACCATGTTGCCACCGACGCTGTTGCCGGCCAGTGCCAGGCGTTGGCCATCCACGCCGATCTCCGTGCCGTGTTCGGCAACCCAACGCGTGGCGGCATAGGCCTGATGGATCGCCACCGGGTAGTGCGCCTCCGGCGAGGGCGTGTAATCGACGTAGACCGCCGCTGCGCCGGAGGCATTGACCAGGTCGCGGATCAGGCGTTCGTGGGTCGGGAAGTCGCCCAGCACCCAGCCGCCGCCATGGAAGAACATGAAAGCCGGCAGCACCTGGCCAGTGCTATGCGGCGGCCGCACGATCACCAGGTTCAGCGGCTTGCCGTTGGCCTGGATGGTCTTGCGGCTTACATCGGCCGCCGGCAGGGGTGTATTGGCCTGGGCGTTGGTCAGCACCTGACGCGCCTGCGCGGGGCTCAGCTGCTCGATCGGCGTGCCGCCACCGCTGTTGAGCGCCTTGAGGAAGTCTGCGACCGGGCGCAATGGCGCCGGCTGGTCGCTGGGTGCGGCCGCGACAGCAGTGCCAATCGATGCCGCCAGCAGCGTGGTGGCGATAAGGGCGAGGGGAGTCTTCATGATGCGGTTCCTGGACAAGCCGGGCAGGGTGCCGGCGACAGGAGTGACTTTGCGCGTCAAGGCGATACGATAGGCCGCAAATCGTCCATGAAACTTTACCTGGAGTCCAATTGGTCGACCGTCTAGCCGCCTTGCTGAGCCATTTCTCGGTGACCGCCGAGGTCTTCCATGCCGGCGCGCTGTGCGGCATCAACCAGCTCGACAGTGGCGACCGGGGCCAGCTGCACCTGATCCGTCAGGGCGCGGTGGTGGTCCACAACGGCGACGGCAGCCACCTGCAGATCGACCGGCCCAGTTTGCTGCTGTATCCGCGCGCACTTGCGCACAGCTTCGACACCGACCCGGTGCACGGAGCCGACTTTGCCTGCGCGCACCTGAGTTTCAGCGGAGGCGCGGCCAATCCATTGGTGCGCGCACTGCCTGCGTGCATTTGCCTGCCGCTGGAAGCGCTGCGCCAAGGTGCTGTGCTGGTGCATGCCTTGTTCGAAGAAGCCTTCGCACAGCACTGCGGGCGGCAGGCAGTGCTCAACCGGCTCTTCGAAGTGGTGCTGGTGCACGTGATCCGCGAACTGATGGAGCAAGGCCACGCCAAGGGCGGCATGTTGGCCGGCATGGCCGACGCGCGGCTGCGCCTGGCCCTGGTCGGCATCCACGAACATCCCGCCAAGCCCTGGTCGCTGGAGTCGCTGGCCGCCCGTGCCGGCATGTCGCGCAGCGCCTTTGCCCGCAGCTTTCACGACACGGTGGGCTGCACTCCAGGCCAGTACCTGCAGGATTGGCGCATCGCGCTGGTGCAACGCGGCCTGCGCCAGGGCCGGTCGCTCAAGCAACTGGCCGACGAGGTGGGCTACGCCAGCGAAGCAGCGCTTTCGCGTGCATTCAAGGCGCAGGTAGGGCACTCGCCGCGGATGTGGAGGAAATCTAGCTTGTGACGGCTCCAGACCAGTCATAGACATTGACATAATATACAGAGCGCAGCAAAGGCTTCCCGCAAAGGGTCGTTATACAAATCTGCGCATCGTTCTATAATCAGCAACACACAGTTCCGCGACGCCAGAATCTTTAGTGGATTCACTCGGGAAGACGCAGCCCGCTTCCTCAACGTCAGCGTTCGAACCATTGGACATTGGGAGACGGGCAGGGCTCGGCCGAGCTATGCCGCTTTCAAGCTCCTACGCGTGTACCGCCATGGCTCTCTGATCCACCCGGAGTGGTCCAGGTGCTTTATCAACCATCGCGGGGCTCTGGTGACTGCTGAGGGGCGTGAGATTCGCGCCACCGATCTTGACTGGCTTTCGCTGCTATTCCGTCGCGCTGAATGCATGGGACCGCTCATGCGTGAGCGTGATGCTCTCCGCGATCAACTTGCCGCCATCCAGGCGCGTTCCGGCGAAGCCGGGGCGCGCCTTGGGCTTGTCCATTATAAAACAAGTGACACGCGCCCCAGCGAAACCCAGCTGTATCAAGGGTTTCGCGTTGCTTATCCTTATGCTTGCCATGGGGCCATAATGGGGCCAAAATGGCCCCATGACAGACGCCATTCACAAGATCAATTTGAGGCTCCCGATGCACGTAGTGGAGGAAGCCAAGGCGCAGGCTGCGCTGTTGGGGGTGTCCCTCAACGCCTACATCCTGTTCGCTGTCTCGGAACAGGTGAAGCGGACCCGGAAGGAACTTTCCGGCCCTGTGACACCGCCCAAGCCCAAGCCGCGCCCAGCATCGGCGGCGGTTTCCGAATGGGACGCTCCTTTCGTCACTCCGGTGAAGCGTCCTCAGGCCAAGGTTGGGCGGAACGAGGATTGCCCATGTGGCAGTGGTCGCAAGGCCAAGCACTGCCATCCGGAGTGGACCTAAATTGTGACGCGTCACGAAATGCCGGGGGTGTGCTGTGAAACGCCAATCCGATCCGGAATACCTGCGGTCGGCGTTGGCTCGGGCTTATGAGATGCGCGACGTTATTGAGCAAATGCGCTCCGAACGTCCTACAACTGTTGAGGAAAAGATCCATTTCGCCTCAATGCTTGAGACCGCTGACACCTTCATCGGCTACTACCGCCGTGAGCTATCGCTGATCGCGCGGCGTGGAGGTCATGGTTACCGCGTCCAGGGTGCTGCAGTCGGGCCCGCCTGCAACGCGAGCGTTAGCGACGGTGCGGGCGGGCCTGGCTGTGGCACCTGCATCGCTTGACCAGTTCCGAATTGCAGCGACCTCGGCGATAGTCGCGGTGTCGCTGCTTGTGGGGTGCAGGGGCTGCGCCCCTGCGGATATGGCGCATGGATGCGCCGCTCTGCACTTAGCGGCTGGAGCCGCGCAAGAGTGCGGGTCAGGGCCGGGCGGTAACCCGACTGCTGACCCGTTTTTTACTGCCTATCAGGGCAATTCTTGCCGGTGGCAGCAACCACCGGCAGCACTCAGGGCCGCGTTGGAGGCGGCACGCGTATGAAGCCACAGAACCGAGTCGGACATAATATACAGAGCGCAGCAAAGGCTTCCCGCAAAGGGTCGTTATACAAATCTGCGCATCGTTCTATAATCAGCAACACACAGTTCCGCGACGCCAGAATCTTTAGTGGATTCACTCGGGAAGACGCAGCCCGCTTCCTCAACGTCAGCGTTCGAACCATTGGACATTGGGAGACGGGCAGGGCTCGGCCGAGCTATGCCGCTTTCAAGCTCCTACGCGTGTACCGCCATGGCTCTCTGATCCACCCGGAGTGGTCCAGGTGCTTTATCAACCATCGCGGGGCTCTGGTGACTGCTGAGGGGCGTGAGATTCGCGCCACCGATCTTGACTGGCTTTCGCTGCTATTCCGTCGCGCTGAATGCATGGGACCGCTCATGCGTGAGCGTGATGCTCTCCGCGATCAACTTGCCGCCATCCAGGCGCGTTCCGGCGAAGCCGGGGCGCGCCTTGGGCTTGTCCATTATAAAACAAGTGACACGCGCCCCAGCGAAACCCAGCTGTATCAAGGGTTTCGCGTTGCTTATCCTTATGCTTGCCATGGGGCCATAATGGGGCCAAAATGGCCCCATGACAGACGCCATTCACAAGATCAATTTGAGGCTCCCGATGCACGTAGTGGAGGAAGCCAAGGCGCAGGCTGCGCTGTTGGGGGTGTCCCTCAACGCCTACATCCTGTTCGCTGTCTCGGAACAGGTGAAGCGGACCCGGAAGGAACTTTCCGGCCCTGTGACACCGCCCAAGCCCAAGCCGCGCCCAGCATCGGCGGCGGTTTCCGAATGGGACGCTCCTTTCGTCACTCCGGTGAAGCGTCCTCAGGCCAAGGTTGGGCGGAACGAGGATTGCCCATGTGGCAGTGGTCGCAAGGCCAAGCACTGCCATCCGGAGTGGACCTAAATTGTGACGCGTCACGAAATGCCGGGGGTGTGCTGTGAAACGCCAATCCGATCCGGAATACCTGCGGTCGGCGTTGGCTCGGGCTTATGAGATGCGCGACGTTATTGAGCAAATGCGCTCCGAACGTCCTACAACTGTTGAGGAAAAGATCCATTTCGCCTCAATGCTTGAGACCGCTGACACCTTCATCGGCTACTACCGCCGTGAGCTATCGCTGATCGCGCGGCGTGGAGGTCATGGTTACCGCGTCCAGGGTGCTGCAGTCGGGCCCGCCTGCAACGCGAGCGTTAGCGACGGTGCGGGCGGGCCTGGCTGTGGCACCTGCATCGCTTGACCAGTTCCGAATTGCAGCGACCTCGGCGATAGTCGCGGTGTCGCTGCTTGTGGGGTGCAGGGGCTGCGCCCCTGCGGATATGGCGCATGGATGCGCCGCTCTGCACTTAGCGGCTGGAGCCGCGCAAGAGTGCGGGTCAGGGCCGGGCGGTAACCCGACTGCTGACCCGTTTTTTACTGCCTATCAGGGCAATTCTTGCCGGTGGCAGCAACCACCGGCAGCACTCAGGGCCGCGTTGGAGGCGGCACGCGTATGAAGCCACAGAACCGAGTCGGACATAATATACAGAGCGCAGCAAAGGCTTCCCGCAAAGGGTCGTTATACAAATCTGCGCATCGTTCTATAATCAGCAACACACAGTTCCGCGACGCCAGAATCTTTAGTGGATTCACTCGGGAAGACGCAGCCCGCTTCCTCAACGTCAGCGTTCGAACCATTGGACATTGGGAGACGGGCAGGGCTCGGCCGAGCTATGCCGCTTTCAAGCTCCTACGCGTGTACCGCCATGGCTCTCTGATCCACCCGGAGTGGTCCAGGTGCTTTATCAACCATCGCGGGGCTCTGGTGACTGCTGAGGGGCGTGAGATTCGCGCCACCGATCTTGACTGGCTTTCGCTGCTATTCCGTCGCGCTGAATGCATGGGACCGCTCATGCGTGAGCGTGATGCTCTCCGCGATCAACTTGCCGCCATCCAGGCGCGTTCCGGCGAAGCCGGGGCGCGCCTTGGGCTTGTCCATTATAAAACAAGTGACACGCGCCCCAGCGAAACCCAGCTGTATCAAGGGTTTCGCGTTGCTTATCCTTATGCTTGCCATGGGGCCATAATGGGGCCAAAATGGCCCCATGACAGACGCCATTCACAAGATCAA
This sequence comes from Xanthomonas euvesicatoria, assembly GCF_013112235.1. Classification (NCBI taxonomy): domain Bacteria; kingdom Pseudomonadati; phylum Pseudomonadota; class Gammaproteobacteria; order Lysobacterales; family Lysobacteraceae; genus Xanthomonas; species Xanthomonas euvesicatoria. The sequence continues at coordinate 3,568,991 of NZ_JABFFS010000001.1, read as the reverse complement.
TTTGAGGCTCCCGATGCACGTAGTGGAGGAAGCCAAGGCGCAGGCTGCGCTGTTGGGGGTGTCCCTCAACGCCTACATCCTGTTCGCTGTCTCGGAACAGGTGAAGCGGACCCGGAAGGAACTTTCCGGCCCTGTGACACCGCCCAAGCCCAAGCCGCGCCCAGCATCGGCGGCGGTTTCCGAATGGGACGCTCCTTTCGTCACTCCGGTGAAGCGTCCTCAGGCCAAGGTTGGGCGGAACGAGGATTGCCCATGTGGCAGTGGTCGCAAGGCCAAGCACTGCCATCCGGAGTGGACCTAAATTGTGACGCGTCACGAAATGCCGGGGGTGTGCTGTGAAACGCCAATCCGATCCGGAATACCTGCGGTCGGCGTTGGCTCGGGCTTATGAGATGCGCGACGTTATTGAGCAAATGCGCTCCGAACGTCCTACAACTGTTGAGGAAAAGATCCATTTCGCCTCAATGCTTGAGACCGCTGACACCTTCATCGGCTACTACCGCCGTGAGCTATCGCTGATCGCGCGGCGTGGAGGTCATGGTTACCGCGTCCAGGGTGCTGCAGTCGGGCCCGCCTGCAACGCGAGCGTTAGCGACGGTGCGGGCGGGCCTGGCTGTGGCACCTGCATCGCTTGACCAGTTCCGAATTGCAGCGACCTCGGCGATAGTCGCGGTGTCGCTGCTTGTGGGGTGCAGGGGCTGCGCCCCTGCGGATATGGCGCATGGATGCGCCGCTCTGCACTTAGCGGCTGGAGCCGCGCAAGAGTGCGGGTCAGGGCCGGGCGGTAACCCGACTGCTGACCCGTTTTTTACTGCCTATCAGGGCAATTCTTGCCGGTGGCAGCAACCACCGGCAGCACTCAGGGCCGCGTTGGAGGCGGCACGCGTATGAAGCCACAGAACCGAGTCGGACATAATATACATTATGCGAAATCGAGTCAGGGCCGGATTGAGGTTGCGCGGCCGTCTTCTCTGGCTGTGGATCACCTCGCTGCTACCGTCGCGAGGTCCATCCGATAAGGAAATCGCAGCATGAGCGACACCTACAATCTAGACCGTCGCCCACCATGCTGGCTGTTGGCGAGCAATGCCCAAACAGCTGCGCGGCAGATCTACATCGGCGCGGGGTCACGAACCATGTAGAACTGACCGGCCTCTGGGCGGGCTGGCGATTGGCTGGCCGCGATCTGGTTGCACCGAGCGGCGAACGGATCCCAGAACGCCGGCTGCGCGGATTGCTCTGGCATGCGAATGCCACCGACATCCGGGCTTCGGTGCGTAGGCGGAACGCCAAACGAAAAGCGGTTCAGCATTCATTGGTCAAGGTCGTCGTGGTGGATCTTGGCGAATGGCGAGAGCAGCACTTCGGCAAGATCGCAGGACAAGACGTTGGCGCTTTGAGATACAGATTCATTCGCACTGCTCACCAGCCGACGCTAGAGCCATCCCTTGCTGGGGACTGACCTTGAGCCCCCAATCGGCCGAGCAGCGGCGCGGCGATCGTGCTGACCCGCGCCGGTCATGCGCAGCTCGCGAGCTTGCCCGGAGCCACTTGCACTGACGTTTTGGCGCGCCGGATAAGCAGGCCTGTGAGCGTCGGCAGGAACGCACCGCTCAAGCGTCACGAAGGCATGGGTCCGACACGGCCACGGCCACGACCAAATAACGTCGTCTTCAGATCAACTTGCCTGATAGATTCTGATTGGGGTCGGAAGCTACCCTTCCCTACCCCAAATAAACATCCCTAATCCCCTTCGTCGTCAGCATCCGCTGTTCGCGAGGCCGCCACCGTCGAGGCGGAGCGCGGCGCCAAGCAAGATATTCGTCGCGTCGCCCCTCCACTCTTGGCTGATTGCCTGGAAATAGGGTCCGTCATGCGCTTCCGGTCGAAAAGGCTTATCACCCTAGTTTTTCTCGCAATTCAACAGCGCAAAGCCTCATTGCGGCCCTTGCGAGAGGAGCTGGATTTTTTCTTGAGCAGGATGTTTATCCTGTCTCCAAAATGGAACTATCGGTCTTTACCCATGCGGCCAAACCAACCTCGCCAGCAGGCCACCGCAGGCCGATACGCAATTTTTGCGGGAACGTGCAGTTCCACTTCGGTACCGGTGGCAACGCCATTTCGAAATGCGAGCGTGGCACCGATGCGTGCAGCGCGCTCGCGCATGCCGGCCAATCCCCAGTGACCGGGCCGCACGCCCGCGGCAAGCACTTCGGTCGCGATGCCGCGGCCATCATCACTGATACACAGGCGCAACGCCTTGGCGCCGTAATGCAGTTCGAGCGTTACGGTGCCCGCCTGTGCATGGTTGAACGCATTGATGAGGGCCTCGCGTCCGATGCCGAACATCTCGTCATGTACCAGTGGATCGAGCGGTCTCTGCGTACCTTCGACGCGCATCTGGAAGTTCGGTGCAGCGTCGTGCATCAGGTCAGCGCCCACGCTGGCCAACGCCTGCGGAAAGTCGCTGACCGGCGCGGCAGCGGCGCGCAATCCTTGCACGCGATCACGCCCTTCGCTCAGCACATCATCGGCACGCTCGAGCGCGCCCTCCATCGCAATGCGTGCCGGCTCCTTCACGGGGAGTTTTTCGATCGCCGCCTGGAAGCGCAGGATCAGGCTTTGGATACCCTGCAACAAGGTGTCGTGCAGTTCGCGCGCGATCCGTTCGCGTTCGAGATGGCGCTCGGCCAGCCGCGCCTGCAAGCGTGCCTCCATAACCCGCAGTCGGCGCAGGTAAATGAGCCAAAGCAGCCCGGCTCCAACGAGCACGCATAACGTCAAGAACCAGCTCGTCAGATAGAAGGGCGGTGGAATCTGGACCTCCATCGCTGCACCCTGCGTGTTCCAGACCCCGTCCTCGTTGGCGGCAAGAACGCGAAATCGATAGTGGCCAGGACGCAGATTGGTATAGATCGCCTCGCGCCGCGTGCCGGCGTCTTGCCAACCCTGATCGACGCCTTCGAGCCGATAGCGAAATCGCACCCGTTCTGGAATCGAAAGGCTCAGCGCGGCGTAGGCGATGCGTAACTGTTGTGCACCGACGGGCAATTGCAGCAACGCTCCGGGCAAAAACGGACGACCATCCACCTCCACAGCATGCAGATATACCGGCGGTGGCAACGGATTGTGGTGCAAGCGGTTGGGATCGATCCAGGCCAAACCGTTGTCGGTGGCGAACCACACCCGCCCATCGCTGGCTTCGGCCACGGTGAAGTTGGTCGGCGCCATCTGCGGGGCGCCAGGCAAGCCATCGAGATAGTCGAACCTTCGGTAACGCACCGGATGTGTCGGATTAGCGAGCACCTGCGAGACTTCTGCAGCCGGTATGCGAATCGCCCCTTGCACATCGCTGAGCCACAGGTCGCCGGAGGCAGTTTCGACCAGGCCAGAAATGCTGCCCAAAGTGTCATTTTTTGCGGCAACAATCTTGGAAAAGCGCCCTTGGTGGTACAGCGCCAGTCCGAGTTCGCCGGCAACCCAAAGATGAGGTCCGCGGCCACCGATCGCCATCACCCGGCCCACCTGAGGCCCCTGTTCGCTCGTATAGGTATGGGTTTTGCCACCTTCGATGCGGTGCAAGCGATCGGGCAGCGTGCTCAGCCAGACGCGCCCCTGGGTATCTTCGAATACCGCACTTGTGGCGCCTGCAGGATATCCGCCCGGTGTGGTGTCTTCCCATTTGCCGTCGCGGAAGTGCTTGAACCCATGGCCTCCGATGTCGGCCCACAGTCCTCCATTGCCATCGCCGTGAAGCGTGTGCAAGAACCAATCGCCTCCACGCACACCAGCGGGCCAGGGCATCAGCACGAAACGGTCTTGATAGTAGCGCCAGAGACCAACATATCCTGGCCACCAAATGGCACCGACGGGATCACGATAGGCACTGTCGATATTGACGACCTGCGCATGCGAAATCACTGCGTTGCCGCGGATTTGCAGCAGAGGTCTGGCCGAGAAGCTGGCAGCCCAGATATCACCGCCCTCTCCCGCCATCAGGGTGAACCCGGCATGTCCGCCAGGTATGCTCACCGGTACAACATCGCCATGGCGGAAACGATCGACTCCCTTATCGCTGCCAAACCAAAGATTGCCTTCGCGATCCTCCAGGGCGGCAATCAGCAAATCCGAACTGAGTCCGTTTGCTTGCGTAAACACCTCGACCCTGGAAGCCGGTTTGGGTTGTTCGGGGTGGCTGATCCTGCGCAGGCCGTCACCCACGGTGGCGATCCACAGCCCGCCATCTCGGTCGAACGTGATGGCCTGCGACCCCACCCAGATTTCTTCGTCCTTGCCGACACGGCCGCTGCTTGCCAACGCGAGCGGCCGCACCGCGCGCGCTGTCTCGGCGATCCAGTGGCGTCCCGCTGCGTCCTGAGCGATTTGAGCGGCATCATTCAATCGCTGGCCCGTATCGCGGAAGACCTGCTCGCCGCGCGGCAGGAACAGCAGCTTCTCGATTCCGGCGGCCCACAGCGTGCCCGTCCGATCGACGCCCAGCACCCGCGCGCGCTCGCCTTCCGGAAAGCCCTGCACCACGCCGACCGTCTTCCAGCGTTTGCCCTCGCGGACAGCCAAACCACGCGCGGTGCCGGCCCAGATAGCCCCGTCATGATCTTGTGCGAATCCGAACACGATATCGGGTGGGAGCTCATCTTTGCCCGAATACACCTGCAAGGTCTTGTCTCTGAGACAGGCCACTGCGCCATTGCGAAAGCCGATCCAGAGATCGCCCTCTCGGGTCGCCAGCAGCGCGGTGACATTGGGCGACGGCAGCTGCGAGCCGCCAATGCTGTCGTAGCGTTCGAAGGTCACGCCATCGAAGCGGAACAAGCCGGTTGCTCCACCGATCCACAGGTAGCCATCACTGGTCTGGGCAAGCGCACGTACCTGACTCGGCGCGCCATCGCGCGCAGTCCAGGCGGTATGATGCAGCTGCGCGAGGTTGCGCTCGCGGTCGAGCGCATGCGCATTTAGCGCAAACAGCAATCCTGCGCCCGCGATGCAGCAGTGCAGGATGAAGCGCATCCATAAGGGTGTCAGACGACGCAACGCCGCCATCTCCTATCTCAGGGTGGATAGACCAGGCCCACTCCGAATCGGAGAGCGTTCTGCAGCCCTGGCCTCTCGCGTCGATCGCGGTGATGGCCAAAGCGCTTCTGTGCGTCACGGGCTGCGTGACTGTATCTCATGCCGCCGGATTACGTGATATCACCCAAAGCCCTTGACTTGATAGCAAGCTCAAGCGCATTGCAAGATTGCAAGACTTACCCGTGTAAAGCCAGTGAGTCGGGCATGGTCGACCATCTCCAGCTCAATCGTTTATCACCTGGCATGTGCGTGGTTCACCGCCTCAACGTTGGCGAAGCAGTGTCAGATGCGTTGTAATTCAAAGCAAAGCATGCGACGTGACCGGACTCTCCGTAGGTAGGCATGTCCACCTCGCCCTGGTCGACATGGGGGCGCATTGAATGGCCCTGATCAGCCTGGCGTTCGATGCGCGACACGGCGCCGCTGGTGATGGACAAGCACGGTAAACAGTCCAAGCAGTCCGCCAAGGCAGGTCGCCAGCAGAGGCAGATGCGTCGGCATATAGGCCCCCCGATCGCGGTAGCTTTCTGGATAAAACGAGGGTTCCAGTAACCACCAGGCGACGCCGCCGCCGAGCAGCAGCGCGCAGAGCGCGGTCTGCAGCTTGACTGCAGGCGCAGCGACATAGGCAAGAATGACAACCGCCAGCGCGGCGCTGAAGCCTGCGCCAGGAAGATGCCAGACGCCAACCACTGCGGTCGACAGACTGCCGAGGACGCCGGCAATGAGAAAGCCGCCCAAGAGGATCGGCAGTAGCAATAACCAACGCAGCGCCATGATCTTTCCTTATGCCTTTGACCGTCAGGCGCCGCCCTCACGCCTAGGTGGAGTCGTCTTGCAGAGCAAGGCCCCTTCGCCTTGCCTCCATCTTGTTCTGGTGACCGATGGGTTGCAGGCGACGCAAGATCGCCCCGATTCACACCTCGAGAATGCCGCGTTTGAGGGCGAGTAACACCGCGTGCGTACGGTCCTTGGCACCAAGCTTGGACAGGATGCGCTTCATATGCGCTTTCACCGTGCCCTCGGTGACGCTGAGGCTTTCGGCGATTTCCCGATTCGCGTTGCCACGCGCAAGCTCTCGCAAGACTTCCATCTCGCGTGGTGACAGGTCGTCCTCGCCGGCATGCTGTGCCAGTTCCATAGCGATTTCCGCAGGCACCACACGCCGCCCTGCGTGGACTGCGCGGATCGTATCGCGCAATTCCTTGCGCATCATTCCCTTGAGCATGAAGCCCCTGGCTCCACTCTTGAGCGCGCTCATCGCCTGCGCGTCGCCGCGGTAGGTGGTCAGAACCACGATGCGCGCTTCCGGCCATTCGCTGAGGATGCCGCGCAGCGCTTCCAGCCCGCCCATGCCAGGCATCTGCAGATCCATCAGCGTGACGTCTGGCCCATGCACGCGAAACTGTTCGATCGCCTCGCGGCCGTTTGTGGCCTCGGCGATCAAGGCGATGTCCGGCTGCTCGCTCAACGCGGCCTTGATGCCGTCGAGCAGCAGCGGATGGTCGTCAACGGCCATGACGGTAATCAACGCTGGCGAGGTGTCTCTAGCCCGATTCACGTCGGGTCCTCCTGATGCATGCCAAGGAGCTTGCGCCAGTTCCAGCGCCGTCTTCGGGCGTCTTTATACGCCCAGCTGCCAGGCAGCTGCAATTGCACGGTGCTCCCAACACCCGGTTTGCTCGAAATGCTGAGATTGCCGCGCACCCTGGCGGCACGCTCGCGCAAGCCTTTCAGGCCCCAGTGCCCATCCTTGACTCCCGATAGATCGAAGCCAGATCCATCGTCGCTGACGCGTATCTCAAGTTGCCGGCGCCCGAAAACGGTGACGACCTGCACGCGGGTGGCACGCGCATGGCGGAAGGCATTGGCCATCGCTTCGCTGCCGATATGGAAGGCTTCATCCAGAACCAGCGGATCCAGTGCGCGTCGGCTGCCCTCCACCGAGGCCTGGAAGGCCACGCCATAATCGCGCGCCAGTTCGCTTCCGGACATCGCCAATGCATCCGGCAGGTCCATGCAGACCGAAGTGCGCAATTCAGCCACCTTGTCGCGACCATCGGCCAGAATTCTGTCCGCGCGATCCAACGCATCTTCCATCAGTTCTCGTGCGCGCTCTCCGTCCGGTATCCGTTCGGCAGCCGATTGAAATCTCAGCATCAGCCCTTGCACGCCCTGCAGAAACGTATCGTGCAAATCGCGTGCGATGCGCTCGCGTTCCAACAATCGCGCCTCACTTCGCCATTGTAGCTTTGCCTTGACCTGGCGCATGCGCAGGAAAAACAGCACCCATAGGGCGCAGGCGATCGCTGCAATGCACAGGGCCAGGAAGGTGCGTGACTGCACGAAGGTGGGCGGAACGACAAAGTCCACGCTTGCGCCAGCGTTGTTCCAAACCCCCGACTCGTTTGCTGCAACAACCTCGAAACGATAGTTCCCGGGGCGCAGACCGGTGAAAAAGGCCTCGCGCCTGGTGCCTACGTCTTCCCAGCCCATGGCCGATCCTTTTAGGCGATAGCGGAACTGCACGCGTTCGGGCATGGTGAAACTGGGTGCGGTATAGGCGAGCTGAATCACCCGCGGCTTGGTAGGCAGCGCTATCACTGAGCGACTCTGTCCTTCGATACTGGTGCGCTGGCCATCCACCGTGATGGATTTTAGGTAGACGTTGGGCGTCACCATATTGCGTGGCAGTGGCCCCGGCGCAAGCGTAACCACGCCGCTGGAGGTCGTGAACCACAACCGTCCATCAGTACTTTCGATGGCAGTTGGCCATGTGCTCAGGAGCTGTACGGCACCTGGAAAGCCATCGTTGTGGTCGAACAGCCTGGACCTTGCCAGATGTGCCGGGTTTGCCACGATATTGCGAACTTCATTTGCATCGATGAAGACCGCGCCATCGCTGGTGTTCAACCACAGTTCCCCCCCTGCCCGCTGGATGAGCCCGGCGATGCTGCCGAACCGAAGTCCTTCGCTGTTGAGTACCGAGTGAAACCGCTTGCCATCGAAACGAGCGAGGCCTTTTTCGCCGCCGATCCAGACATCGCGACCCGACACGGCCATAACCTGCACCGGGCCTGTCGCCAACCCATCCGCAGCGCTGTATACCCTAACTTGGTCGCCATCGACGACCGCCAGGCGATTGTGCACATAGCCAAGCCAGAGCCGCCCAGCTGCATCCACGGTCATCGATGTCGCCGGCTCGCGCGGCAACGCGGCCAACCCGCCCCACAACATCCAGCGATTGTCGACGACCCGGTACACGCCTCCCCGGATCACCGACACCCAGAGCGTGCCATCCTTCTGGCTGGCAATCGCCTGGATGCCGCTGGCTTTGTGTGTGTGCTGGGGACGCCATTCGACAAGTCCCTTGCTGCTGCTGCGATAAATGGAACTGTGGCGTCCACCCAGCCATAAGGTGCCGTTGTGATCCCGGTGCAGGGCTGAAAAGTTCTCATGGGACGACGGCAGCGATTCTTGTCTTAATCCGTTCCGTAATCGGTGCAGTCCATGGTCCGAATCACTGACCCAGATCGAGCCATCTCCCGCTGCAGTCAATGCCGCACCGCGTGAAGCGCGCTCAAGCCCAACTCGCAAGAAGGCAGAGCTACGAAATCGCGACAACCCACCATCAGAGATTACCCAGGCGTTGCCTTCGCGGTCCTGCATGAGCGCGATCGGCGTCTCGCCCAACAGACGGATGGGGGCAGTGACATCTTTGCTCGCCGGGGTGCTCTGTGTTGCCGTGCGGTCTTGCCGGAGCAGTGGAATCCGCTTGAGGCCATTGGAGGACGCATGCCAAAGCATGCGATCGCGGTCGATCATCAATACCAGCAGCTCAGCGGCAGACTCTGGAAAGTTCTGCCAGGTCATTGCCAATGCGTTTCCGACCTGTGGGGCTTTCAGTTCACTGAGCCCTAATCGATGCTGCGCCAACCAGACCTGCCCATCCGGCGATTTCAGCAAGTAACTCCATTTGGTATGGTTCGCCTGCCTCAGGCCAAGTTCGAAGTGACGCTCTCCACGCCGGCGAAAGTACAGCGAATCGTCCGTATAAGCCCACAGCGTGCCCGCGCCGTCGAGTTCCAGCTGGTTGACTTGCACCGGCGGAAACTGCCAGGCCGTTTCCGCCTGCGTCCACCGCCCGCCTTCTAACCGGAACAAGCCGCGTGAGGTCCCGATCCACATGCGGCCGCCATCCTCGGCAAAGCTCATCGCCGTGTTAGGTGGCAAGCCATCCTGAGTGGAATAGTGCTGCGATGTTCCATCCTCACCGATGAAGCTGGCGCCGCCGAACAGATAGCCGACCCACAAGCCCCCCGCTGGCCTTGCCCACAGTGCATAGATTTGAGATGTCGGCAAAGGAACGCCGGCAACCTGCTGGACGCGTTCGAACTTGACCCCATCGAATCGGAACAAGCCTCCACTGGCGACAACCCAGATATAGCCATCGCGCGTCTGGGTCATGGCGATCATGCCGCTTGGCGCGCCGGTCTGGACCGTCCAGTGCATCTGGTGCAACTGGAAAAGCGGGACCTCCGCCAGCTGTGCGAATGCCGGCAGACATGCGCACAGCGTCAGGGCCCACCCCAGCACAAGCCGAAATGCCAACGCTGGTGCACGAGACACGCTCACGTCGCGCGTGCGCCAAGCCGGCGTGGACGAGGTGGAACCCGTGCGTTGTGACGGTCGGGAGGCACGGGAGGGTGGCAAGCATCGCCTGATAGGCCCAGCAGATCGGCAATGCGCACCAGCTCGGCAAACGAACGCGCACCCATTTTATCCATGACACGCTTGCGATGGATCTGCAGTGTCGCCTCGCTGATGCCCATGGCTGCGGCAGCCTGCTTATTGAGCAGGCCATCGGTGACCAGCTGTAATGCTTGCCGCTCGCGCGGCGTCAATGCTGCGTAGCGCGCCATTGCGTCCGCGAACCTGGTCGCCGTCGCCACGATCCACTCGTCGAGCTGCGCATCGATGCCATCGAGATCGTCCGATCGCAACAACACACAGGGGGCGTGTGCGCCATCCCCCATCACCAGCATGGCCGGCTTGACTGCTGCATCGCGCCGGGCGGCCACCTCACCGCACGATAGCGGAAGTCCTGGTGTTTGCCAGCGGCTGGCATCGACCAGGACGAACATGATCGGAGGAGGCTGTTGCATGCGGATGGGTCCCGTTGGAACGCCTACTACCGTAACTGCGCGTCCCCACCCCCACAATGCTCTCAAGTCCAGCAGCTGCATTGCACCTTAGGGTAATAGCCGAGCATCGGATCGGCAGTGAGTGCTTCGCTGCGCGATGCGTCAACCCGTCCGGGCACTGCCCCAGCTGACGCGGAAGTCTTGCGCCGTCCGAATGCCGAACCCACCCTGAACCACGACCGGATTGCCGTCGAGTCGCATGTCCGGTAGCCGTTGCGCCATTGCAGCCAGGCCTTCCTCAAGCTCGATCATGGCCAATGCCTCACCGAGACAGCGATGGACACCACCGCCGAATACGAGTTGGCGCTTGGGAGCGTCAGTGCGATGAATGTCAAAGTGCTCCGGTTCCGCATACAGCGCCGGGTCGCGTAGCGCCGATAGCGTGGACAAAGACAGGATCTTTCCTGCAGGCACCAAGGTGTCATCCAGCACGATGTCCTCTAACGTGATACGCGGCACCGATGCCACCGCCGGCTGATAACGCAGGCATTCGCGTACTGCCGCCGGAATCAATGCTGAGTCGCGGCAGACCGCTTGCCACTGCTCCGGATGCTGCAGTAAGAGCGAGGTCTGGATTGCAAGTGCACTGCGCGTGGTGTCGCTCCCGGCGAGCAGGATGGACATCAATTGCGCCACGACTTCGGTCTGGGAGAGCTGCCCGGATGCATCGCTGGCAGCAATGTAGCTGGTGATGAAGTCCTCGCGTGGGTGACGCCGACGGTGGGCGATCAAGCCCCGCACATAGGCATCGAGCTCGCCTGAAGCTTGCTGTAGCTCGGGGACTTCGTCAGGGGTAAAGGTGGAATTGAACGCGCGTGACAAGCTGTAAACGCAACGGGTGAAGGCCGGGATATCCGTCTCGGGCAATCCCAGGATGTGGCAAATGACACGCGCAGGAAGCCAGCTTGCGAAGTCGCCGATGACGTCCATTGCGCCCGCGTCGTAGCGCGCATCGATCAGTTGTTCGGCAACGCGACGCGCGTAGGGGCGTACGTCCTGGACGAAGCGCGACGCAAATGCCTGAACGAGCGGTAGGCGCCGGTTCCGATGTGCCGTTCCATTGCTCAGCACCATGGTGTGCTTCAGGAACTCGAGCAAGGGACCATCGGTGACACCGCGCGCGGTGGCGATCTCGGTTTCCATCTGCCTGGTTCGCGGGTCGACGAGCAGCTGCTGCACATCCTGCGCACGTAAGGCGACATAGAGTCCGTCGTCGCGCTGCAGGACGGGCGTCAGCGGACGCAAGCGTGCGAATACGATCTGGGGGTTGGCCTGCAGTTCGGCGCTCGTACATTTCAGAGGTTGCTGCATGATCATCTCGTGTGGGGGAATGCGAGGGAATCCACTTCGATTGGACAGTGCTGCATGCACCGTCGGTAAGAGCCAGAGGGATACCAGCGGCGAACGCGTGTCGACCTGGAAACGACGCGAGCACTAAGACAGCCTGTAGGGCTGTGCGACAAGGCGGGCCGCACGTGCGCCTCTTTTCCGATGGCAGCGGCATTGCAGCGGACGCGCATGGTAGTGCGCACGCAAAGGATGTCGCGTCGCCCGGAAGTCGCGCGGTCGATTTACCCCTTTGGAGTAACGCGCGCTATACCGTACGCCTCGCGCTTCATACGATGAATATCGAATATCGCTCGGCACGCGCAGTGCAGATACTGCTGCGGCCGACCTGTCGTGGTGCGCTTGCAGTATCCGAAGCGGCATCGACATGCGGCGTGATGCCGCGCCTTTGTGCCTTGGCCGTGCTGCCGCCATCAAGAGTCCTTGATCGCTCTAGCGCAGGAATTGCCTGGCGCATGCGCCGAGTCGACAGGATCGCGCCGTGCTGGCTTGCGCCATGCATGCATCCCCCACCCTTTTCGGAAGCGCAAAGGCACTGCGTTGCCGCTTCTCTACCGGATTCAAGAGATGCCAATGATTTTCGATCCACTCCGATTGACGGCCGATACACCGCAACTGACACGTCATTACGACTTCATCGTCTGCGGCGCAGGCCCCGCCGGCAGCGCTCTCGCCGCGCGGCTGGCAGAAAATCCGCAGTTCGAGGTTCTGCTGCTCGAAGCTGGCGGCAGCGATGAGGTTCCGGAGGTGATGACCCCGACCCAATGGCCGCTCAATCTTGGCTCCGAGCGCGATTGGCAATTCGTTGCCGAGCCCAATCCGCATCTGAACGATCGCGCGATTCCGCTCAACATGGGCAAGGTGGCGGGCGGTGGTTCGGCCATCAACGTGATGGTGTGGGCACGCGGCCACCAGGCGGATTGGGACAGCTTTGCGCAGGAGGCCGGCGACGAGGGCTGGAGCTATCGCTCGGTGCTGGATGTCTACCGCCGCATCGAAGACTGGCAGGGCATTGCCGATCCGCTGCGACGCGGGAGCGGTGGCCCGGTCCATGTCGAAACCGCACGCGATCCGCATCCGGTTGCCAGCGCCATGGTCGAGGCCGCCGCATCGACCGGCCTGCCGACGTTCGATAGTCCCAATGGCGAGATGATGGAAGGCCGCGGCGGCGTCGCCTTGACCGAACTGATCGTCAAGGACGGCAGCCGCGCGTCGATCTTTCGCGCTTACGTGTGGCCCAAGCGCCACCAGCCGAACCTGACCGTGCTGCTGCAGACGCAAGTGAGCCGACTGCTGTTCGACGGCCACTCGGTGGTGGGCGTGGAAGCGATCGTTGGCGATCGTCGCCAACGGTTCATGGCCGACCGCGAGGTGGTGGTGTCGCTGGGCGCGATCAATACACCCAAGCTGCTGATGCAGTCCGGGCTCGGCCCCGAATCGGAACTGCGTCCCCATGGCATCCACGTCGTCCAGCATTTGCCGGGCGTTGGCCGCAACCATCAGGACCATGTGGCCTTCGGCTGCATCTTCGAATCCAGGGCGCCGATCGCTGCGCAGTATGGCGGCTCGGAAGCCACGCTCTATTGGAAGACCGACCCGGCGTTGCAGCTACCGGACGTGTTCCACTGCCAGCTGGAATTTCCGGTGGCTACGCCCGAAACCGCGCACATGGGCGTGCCGGACCACGGCTGGATGGTGTTCGCCGGACTGTCGCATCCCAAGAGCCGCGGCAGCTTGCACCTGACCGGTAGCGATCCGGGCGCGCCGCTGCGCATCCACGCCAACACGCTCTCCCACCCCGACGATCTACGGGCGGCGCGTGCCAGCGTTGCCATTGCCCGGGAGCTTGCCCATGCACCGGCGTTCGACGCATTACTGAAGCGCGAAGCGATGCCCGGGCCGCTCTCGGGTGCCGAGATGGACCAATACCTGCGCAACTCCGCCATCACCTTCTGGCACCAGGGGTGCACGGCGCGAATGGGCCGCGATGCCCTCTCCGTCGTCGATGGCCAACTGCGCGTGCACGGCATCGACCGCCTGCGCATCGCCGATGCCTCGATCCTGCCCAATGTCACCAGCGGCAACACGATGGCCCCGTGCGTGGTCATCGGTGAACGCGCCGCCGACATCATCAAAGCGGCCCATCGCCTCTGAGCCGCTTCACTCGTTCAACCACGCTCGTTCACCGAAGGAGATCCACCATGCGCTTTCCGTTCCCGTTACTGCTGACAGCCACCATGGCTGCCGCCACCATGAGTGCTGCCCAGGGCGCTGCCCCCACTGAAGCGCTGCCGGCCGATGCTGCACGCAATGTCGTGTTGGTGCACGGCGCCTTCGCCGATGGCTCCGGTTGGCGCAACGTCTACGAGCGCTTGGTCAAGCGCGGCTATCGCGTGACCATCGTGCAGAACCCGCTCACCTCGCTGGCCGACGACGTCGCCGCCACCCGGCGCGCGCTCGATCAGCAAGACGGCCCAACGGTCCTGGTGGGACACTCCTGGGGCGGCACGGTGATCAGCGAAGCCGGCGTGCACGACAAGGTCATCGGCCTGGTCTACGTCTCTGCACTCGCGCCCGATGCCGGCGAGACCACCGCACAGCTGTACCAGGGCTTCGCACCAACGCCGGAGTTCGTGATCGACACCCGGCCCGACGGCTTCGGCTTCGTGCGCCCGGCCAACTTCAAGGCCGGCTTCGCCAATGATGTGAGCGACGCCGACGCTGCATTCATGGCCGCGTCGCAGGTGCCGATCAAGATGTCCGCATTCGGCGAGCGGCTGCACCATGCGGCCTGGAAGAGCAAACCGAGCTGGGCCGTGATCGCCACCGAGGACAAGGCGTTCGACCAGGCGATGCTGCTGCACATGGCCAAGCGCATCGGCGCGGACATCACCACCGTGCCGGGAAGCCACGCGCTGTTCATCACGCAGGCGCAGACCGTGTCCGAAGTGATCGACCGCGCAGCACGTGATGCTGCGACAAAAGCCAAGTCCACCTCCAAAGCCAAGAGCAGCGCCAAGACAGGCTGACGCCAAGGTCGATAGCGAACGGGACCGTCGCCGACCATCGGCGACGGCCACCCGCTACAGAAGCAGACTCGACAATGCGGTTCATTCGAAAACCTCGTGGTCGGATCGGGCTGGCGATGGGATCGGCCCCTCGCCCATGTCGTCGCAGAGCGAGTGGCTGGTCACAAGATCGAAGAAAAGTCGTCATCGACCACGGCACGGAGCGTGACCACCCGCTTGTCGACGTGGCAAGCCGACACAAAAACACCCTAGCATCGTGCGTGAAGATGCTGTCCCCGCGACGGCGTATCGTGGCACGCCGCGCATGGACGCACTTCCCCAACGCGGTCGATTCGGTCACCCCAGCCGGTCGACACTCGGAATCTGTCCGCGAACGCGGTCATGCCGGGATAGAGAGTCGATGATCAAGCTGCATTCCAACTCCCCCTCCTCCTCTGACGTATCCGTTGCACGTCCCGCACCCGCCGCCAAGGTGCTGGTGGTGGACGACGACCAGGCGATGGCACACGTCGTCATGGGCCACATCCGCTCCCACGGCATGGAAGCCTTTGTCGCCACCAGCAGCAGCGAGGTTGCCGAGGCCTTGCGTCGGCGCGAACCGGATATCCTGCTACTGGACCTGATGCTCAAGCACGAAGACGGTCTGGACTTGTTGCGCGCCTTGCGCAAGGAATCCGACATTCCGGTGATCATCATGACCGGCCATCGCCGCGACGAAATCGATCGCGTGGTAGGGCTTGAGCTGGGCGCCGACGACTACCTGCCCAAGCCGTTCGGGCTGCATGAACTGACCGCACGGATCCGCGCCGTGCTGCGTCGCCATATCGCCTCCAAGGTGGCGGTGGCGCGTGACGCGGGCGAAGGCCGGGTGCGCTTCGCTGCCTGGGAATTCGATTTGCAGGCCCGCACGGTGGCGCGCGCGGGTACGCCCGCCATTCCGCTGACCAAGGGCGAATACGCGCTGTTGCGCGCCTTTGTCGATGCGCCTGGACGAGCGCTGAGCCGAGAGCACCTGATGCGTGCCACGCGTCTGCATGAGGACGTGTTCGATCGCAGTATCGACGTGCAGATCCTGCGCCTGCGACGCAAGCTGGAACAGGATCCGCGCGAGCCGACGCTGATCGTGACCCAGCGCGGCGCCGGTTATGTCTTCACGCCGCCGGTCGAGCACGCTCGATGACACAGCCGCCGGCGCGAGCCAGGCCAGACCATCGCAAATGGCGTTGGTCGCCGGCGCCGATCCTTAAAGTCGCGCTCGCTTCTGCAGCGTTACTCGTCATGCCGCTCGTGCCGGCAGCTGAAATTGCAGCCCCGTCGGTGCGCACAGGCGAGCCCATCCACGCCATCCAGCCAGCGACCGGCCTGGATAGCCGCAAGGTCGCACTCGGCGCGCTGCTGTTCAATGATCGCCGGCTGTCGGGCGACAATCGCGTTGCCTGCACCTCATGTCATCACCTGGCCAGCAACGGTGCTGCCGCCGATGCGATGACCCGAATGCCCGGGCGCGCGACGCCAGCGTTCAACACACCGACCGTCTTCAATGCCACCGCAAATTTTCGCCTGGGCTGGCGCGGCAATTTCCGCAGCCCGGAAGCGCAAACGGCGTCGTTGCTGGAAAACCCCAGCGTCATGCGCGCCGATATCGCGACGGTGGTAGGACGACTGCAACAAGACACGGTGCTCAATCAGCGCTTTCGCGCGGCCTATGGCAGGCCACCGGATCGGGCCGCGCTGTTCGATGCCATCGCCGCCTACGAACGCTCGCTGGTCACGCCGGGCAGTCGCTTCGATCTCTGGCTGCAAGGCAGCGACGCTGCGCTCAACGCGCAGGAGTTGCGCGGCTACACCACCTTCAAGTCGATCGGCTGCATCTCCTGCCACCAGGGCGTCAACGTGGGCGGCAACCTGTTCCAGCGCAGCGGCATCTTCGCTCCCGCCGCACGGCATGGCACCCCGATCCTGCGGGTTCCCAGCCTGCGCAATGTCGCGACCACCGCGCCCTACTTCCACGACGGCAGCGCGACCACCCTGCCCCAGGCAATCAAGGCCATGGGTACGGCGCAACTGGGCGTCACACTGAGCCCGGCGGATGTGGCCGACATTGCCGCATTTCTGCAGACATTGACCGGCAAGCACCAAGGCCGGCAGTTGACGGCGCCGGCGCCGTGAGGTGGGCGACGATCTTCAGCGCCGTGCTGCTGGCGGGGCTGATCTTCTTCAGCCTGTGCATGGCGGCGCTGGATCGCGACACGCAGCGTTACGGTCATGCGTTGGACGCATTGGACGCGCTGGACATGGTCGATACCAATCTGGACAACGACGTGCTGAAGGCACGCATTGGCCTGTTGCGCGACTACGATTCGCTGGTGAGCGGCGATGCCCGCGCACGCGACATCTTGCAGCACTTGCGCCACCTGGCCGATCACGACCCTGCGTTGTTCCGGGCAATCGCGGCGCTGGACGCCGACTACAACGAGAAATCGCTGCAGCGGGAACTGTTCAAATCGCAGAACTCGCTGCTGTCCAATTCGCTGGCCTACTTCTGGAGCGAGAGCAGCGCGCAGATCCGGCAAGGCGAAGATCCCGCTGAGGCGCGCGCAGCGAGCATGCTGGCGAGCGCGGTACAACGCCTGAGCCTGGACACGACCGGTGATGCAGTGGCACTGGCACGCCGACGCCTGGACGAAGCGGCACAACGCACAACCAGCGCGCCACTGCTCCCGCATGGACGCATGCTGCTGAAGCTGCTGCCGGAGACAGACACCACCATCCGCCGCATGCGTCCGATCGCTTCGCTGGCCTCGTATGGACAGCTCAAGACGTATCTGCAACAGCAGCATGCCAGCCAGCAGGCCACTGCACGCCAGGTTCGCTTCCTGTTGCTGGCATTGGCCGTGGTCATGTTGGGCGCCTTGCTGTACCTGGGCAAGCTGCTGCGGCAACGCGCGCGGGTGTTACGTCGACGCGCGGAATTCGATCGCTTGATGGTCGCGGTGTCGCGCCGCCTGGTGGCCAACGATCGCCATCAGCTGGACGCCGGCATCGAGGCCGGACTGGTGCGGTTGGCGAAGTGGGCCAAGCTGCCAAGCGTTCGCCTGGGTCTGGTCCCGGTCGGCAGCGACGCGCGGATCTGGCCCGATCCGCAGGACGACACCTTCCGCGCGATGCTTGCCGCGATGGCGTCCACCCAACCGATCGCCGCCAGCGATGTGCTGGTCGTCGACGCCAACGGCACCGTCGCCGTGTTGGGCAGGCCCGAACGCGTGCGCGACGCGCAGTGGCTGTGCCTGCGGCAACACGCAGACGCCGGGACGGTTGCGCTGCTGTGCTTGCGGCTGCCGCCACGCGCCCCGCGCCGCGATCGCGGCCTGGCGACAGTGGCCGAACTGTTGCCGCAGCTGCATATCGCGCTCGACACCCTGTTCGATGCGCTGGAGCGGCGACGACTCGAAGACGAAGCGCTGGCGCTGGAACATCGCCTGGAACTGGCCCGACGGATGGAAACGCTGGGGACCATGGCCAGCGGTATCTCGCACAACTTCAACAACATCGTCGGCGCGATCCGCGGTAATGCCGAGATCGCACTGTCCAAACTGGACCCGCACTCGCCGGCCTCGGAGCACCTGCTCGAGATCAGCCAGACCACCGCCCACGCCTACGATCTGATCGAATCCATCCTCAGCTTCGGCCGCGTGCAGAACTACAACGTGCAGCCGGTCGAATTGAACGCCTTGCTGCAGGGCGCGGTCTCGCTGCTGTCGGTCTCGCTGCCCTCGACGGCGGCCATCGACCTGCAGCAGGAGCAGGAGCCGCTGCACGCGTTGGGCAATCCGGCACAACTGCAGCAGATCATTCTGAATCTGGCCAGCAACGCCGCGCAGGCGATGGACATGCGCGGCACGGTCACGATCCAACTGTCCGCCGGAAAAGGCACTGCAACCGACGGCACGCCCCGGCGCATCGCGCAATTGCGTGTGAGCGATCACGGCATCGGCATCCCGCCCGACCAACTGGATCGCATCTTCGATCTGTTCTTCACTACCCGCAGCGGCGGCACCGGGTTGGGGTTGGCAACGGTTCGCAAGATCATCGATAACCACGACGGGCGGATCGACGTGGACAGCGCACTCGGTGTCGGCACGACCTTCGTGGTCGAGCTGCCGCTGCGCACGGGCATCACAGCCGCGCCCCAGGCCGCTCCCCTGCCGAAGACGCGCTCGCGCCATGCGAGCTTGCTGTTGTTGTGCGACGACGCGGCCGAGCTCGACCGTCTGGAAGAAATGCTGGCCGCACTCGGGCACGAACCGGTCGGCATGTTGGAGCTGCCGGCCGCCGTCGCGATGGCGGCTGCCAATCCGGCGCGCTTCGATGGCGTGTTGCTCAAACGCGATCGCGCCGGCGATGCCGAACAGGCCATCGGCGCGCTGCACGCCGCGGCACCCACGCTGCCGCTGATCCTCGCCACACGTGCGACGAGCCTGGCGACACGCAAGGGTTTGGGCGGCGCCATCGCCGAGATCATTGCGCAGCCGTTCGATCTTGGCGCGCTGGCCATGGCGCTGGAACGTGCACTAGGTCGCACGCTAGAAGTTACAACGCAGGATGAAGGCACCCCTGCTCTGTGACAAATGAAACACAGTCGCTGCGGATCGACACCGGAACGTAGCGCGGGCTGCCTAGCGTAGCGGATGCCCAGGCGCAGCAGACCGCCTGCATTCCACTACGAGCGATCCACGACATGAATATCCGACCAAGCGACTTACCTCTTCTGGTGTCCCTCGACGCATTGCTCGAGCTGAAGAACGTCACCCACGCAGCGCAGCGATTGCACATGAGCCAACCGGCACTGTCTTCGCAACTGGCACGGTTGCGCGTGCTGTTCAAGGATCCCTTGCTGATGCCCTCGGACACCGGGCGCGGCATGGTGGCCACGCCGCGTGCGGATCAACTGGCATCGCCACTGCGCGAAGCCATCGGCAAACTGAGTCTGCTCGGCAAGGACAGTGCGTTCGATCCGTCGACGTCTTCGGCGAGTTTCCGCATTGCCGCCGCCGCCGATGCGATCGGCACGCTGGGTGCGGGGTTGGCGGGATCGATCCAGGCCCAGGGCAATCCGAAGATGCGCCTGGAGTTCGTGCAGATCGGTGCCGACACCAGCCTGGACGCCTTCGAAAGCGGCGAGCTGGATCTGCTGATCGATCATGCGCAGGCAGTTCCTTCCGCGCTGCGTCTGCGCCGCCTGCGCGACGAACGTTACGTGCTGGTGCAGCGCCGTGGCCATCCGCGCGGTACCGCAGCGCTGAGCGCGGCAAGTTACAGCCGGCTGTCGCATGTGCAGGTGGCACACGCACAGGCCTGCAACCTCGCCATCGATGCGCAACTGCAGCAGTTGGGCCACACCCGCCAGATCGCGGTGACCGTGTCGCAGTGCGCGACCGCGCGCGACATCGTGCTCGGCACCGACATGGTCGCCACGGTGCCGGCCACGCTGGCGGCGGAGAGCGGGCATGCACCGCTGGACTGTTTCGACCTGCCCTTCCCGCTGCCGGACATGGCGCTGGCAATGGCCTGGCACCGCCGCAACGATGGCCATGCCGCGCATCGCTGGTTGCGCGAGCGCGTGCTGGAACTGCTGGTTCCAGAAACGCCCGCCGCGCCGGTAGCGCCGCCGGCAGCGCGACGCACCGCCGGCCGTGGCGACCTCATGCTGTCCGTCTCGTGAGCGGCGCCATGCAGATCGACAGCGAACAGCTACTGCAGCCGGTCGACGCACAGGCGCCGTCCGGTCCAAACCTGGAATACACCCCGGAGTTCCAGAGCCTGGAAGAACTGGCGCGCCCGCGTCAGGAACGCGCACTGGGCGCGGGCGTGCTGGTGCCCGAGGCGCCGGAATGGCGTCAGGTCGCCGACAGCGCCGAGCACTTGTTGCTGCGCTCCAAGGACTTGCGGCTGGGCATCTTGCTGAGCATTGCCCGCCTGCACCAGGACGGGCTGGTGGGCTGGTCCAGCGGCGTCAGCCTGCTCCGGCACCTGCTGGAGCGGTTCTGGGACGACGTCCATCCTGGTCTGGATGCCGATGAGGACAACGACCCGACCGAACGCGTCAACGCCATCGCGGCGCTGGCCGACAGCGAGCGCACGCTGACGCAGCTGCGCAACGTCCGCCTGTTCAAGGGACTGCATCCTGTGCACTTTTCGCTGCGCGATCTGCGCATCGTGCAGGGCACGCTCAAGCGCGCTGCGGACGACCCCAGCGAAGCGCCAGAGCCGGCCGCCATCGATGCCTGCCTACGCGACTGTCCACTGGAGGCATTGCTGGATCTGGATGCGGCCCTGGCCGCTGCGCAGGACGATATCGCCGCCATTGCCGGCGTATTCGCCGAGCGCACCCCCGGATACGGCCCGGAGCTGGCGCCGTTGACGCACGAGCTGGGCGAGTTGCGCGCGTTCCTGCGGCCTTATGTCGCCGAGCGTTCCGGCTCCACGGCCGACCCAGCCGAGCATGCAGCATCCGTCGCCGACGTCGCCAATGTACCCGCACCGCGGGCGCAGGCCCTGGAGCATCCGGACGACGTTCGCCGCATGCTCGATCAACTGTGCGATTACTACGCGCGGCGCGAGCCTTCCAGCCCGGTGCCGTTGTTGTTGCGGCGCGCGCAACGGCTGGTCGGCCTGGATTTTGCCGCGCTGATGCGCGACCTGGCGCCACGCGGGATCGACGAGCTGCAGGTGGTGTCGGGCCAGGACCATTCCGATTAGCGGCTGACAGAACCACCGCACCGCCGCCGGGCGGGCGTGGACGACGCTGTGGATCCTGATGCAGTACGTCTGCACTCCGGTTTTTGTGCGCCATCCACGCTCGCCTGGCGGCTGCTCGCGGCTGTCGGTCAGTCGCGCTAGCCGCGTTGCCGGCCTGCATGGCGGGCGTCACAACGTAGAAAGGCCATGCCAGTACACCCAGGCCGCGCCCAGCAGCATCACCGCCGCCCATAAGCGCAGTTTCCACGAGCGCAACGCCGCCTGCAGGGCGTTCGGCGGCTGGCGATCGCGTCGTACCGTCACGATTGGGGTCGGCAAGTTGCGCGGCGCTGCGACACGCCGGCGGCGCTCGGTCGGTTGGCCTGCCGAGCGCACGATCGATTGCAGCAATTGCAGGCGCCGCCGCCGATACTCGGCTGGGTCCAGGCGGCGCTCCGCCTGCGCCGCGTTCAAGTCCTGCAGGACCAGGTTGGCCCGGGTTTCCCAGTCGTTCATTCCAGCTCTCTCACCAGGCGTGCACCGATCCCGCGCGCAGCCTCGCCGTCGGAGCTCACCGCACCGGGGCCGATACAGGCAGCCGCACCGCGCTGGCTGCCGCGCACGGCCACGCCGTCTCCATCCTGGACCCACTCGGCGATGCCGCCGGCCATGTCGAGCAGCCCCCAGCTGTTGGAGACGGTCGCCGTGCAGGCGCGCTCGCCGGCGCGTGCCGCACGCAACCACTCGGCATCGCGCGGCAGTCGGTATTTGCGGCCGCTGGCGCTGCTCAGCCAGGCGGCGTAATCACCGATCAGCGCAAAGCGCACGTCGTCCACCGGCGCCGACCTGCGTGTCCAGCGCGAGACGCTGCAGCGCTTGGTGTCGGCGCAGAACACCGCGAAGTCGGCCACGCTGATTTCCCGCCGCATCATCGCCAGCGCCCGCCCGGGCTTGGGCAGCACCACCAGCTCAGGGCCACGGCCGTGCTTGCCCAGGTCGTCGCTGCAGAGGGCCGCACCGCCAGGCGGTGCCGTGACCCGACAGGGATCTTCCGGCTTCGTCGGCGTTGCAGGCGCAGCCGCCACCGGCTCGAGCTTCGGCAGCAGTGTTGCGGTGTAGGACGCGCGTTGTCGGCCCGCCTTGGCGACATCGCTCTGGAAGGCGCGGAAGCCGTCGGCGTCCTGCGCTTGCAGCGCCATCCTGCGCTCGCGCAGACGCTGCAGCACTGCCGGCGCAGGCAGTGCGGTGCCGAGCTGTTCCAGCTCCAGCGCAAACTGGTAACGCGCCAACGCCTGACGCAGGCGCGGGGCGTCCTGTGCGTCCAGTCCCTGCCCAACGACGGCGCTGGCGTCTTTCCAGCGTCCCTCGCGGCAGAGCCCGCGTGCCAGCCCCAGATAGGCATCGGTCAGCCGTTGCGCGCCCTCGCTGCGCAGAAACGGATGATCCGGGCTGCTGGCGGCGATCTGCGCCAGTTGATTCTTCACCTTCACGACGTCGTTGGCGGCCGCTGCGGTGCGCACCGACTCGATGCGCGCGGCGATCTGCGCCGCACGCTGGGCCTGCGCATCGTCCACCAGCGGCGCTGGCGGGATAGACGGCGCGATCGATGCGGTGACGGTTGCCGCGTCGAGCTCGTGTGCGCACTCCTGCAGCAGCGTGGAGTGCGGGAACACGCGGCGCCCGGTCGCGAGCCAGCGGCGTGCTTCATCAACGCGACCTGCGCTGAGCGCATCGGCGCATCCACGCCGGTAGCGCAATTCGAGTTCGGCATGCCGCAGCAGGCCGCTGTCCGGTGCCAGGCGGCGCACGCGGTCGAGCAGCGCGACCACGTTGCCGGGTTGATCCTCGAACAGGGCACCGGCGTCGATTGCGCCGGTCAACGCGGTGTCCAGACCATTGAGCAGGCGATCGCGCTCCTGCTCCATGGCACTGCGACGCGCATCCAGGCGTGGCGAAAACAGCTTCCACTGGTCGCGCAGGATCAAAATACGCTGCGCGCCCACATAGTCTTCGCGGCCGCGTGCCGGCTGCCAATAGTGATCCAGCCGCCTCAACAGGAAGGCCTCGATGGTGCTGCTGCGGTCCAGGATCAAGCGCCGGCGGTCGTCCTCTCCCAGCGCCCACAATGCCGCCCGTGCATGCGCCTCGTGCACGAACCGGTTCGGCGCTTGTGGCGAGAAGCGCTCGAGCACCCCGGCCACCTTCTCCCGCTGCGCATGCACCTGCAGCCACACCGCCGCACCGGCGCCGCCGGCCAGCAACAGCACGCCCGCCAGCAGGTACGGCAACACACGCTCGCTGCGGCTACGTGGGCGCAGTTGCTCCAGCAAGACCGTCATCGTCGGCCGTGCCGCGGCCGCGAACGCCAGGCTGCTGCGCAGTGCGCGATTCTGCCGGCGGCTCAGCGTCGACAACGGCGCCACGCGCAGCTGCTGCGCCTGCGCCTGCGTCGCCGATTGCTTGCCGAACGGGTGGCGGCCCGACAGCAGCTCGTACACCACGCAACCGAACGCGTAGACGTCGTCGGCGAACGCCGGCTCGTCGCCGCGCAACATTTCCAGGCTGGCGTAGGCAGGAGTCAACGCGCCCAGCGTGGACGCGTCGAACAGCGTGTGGTCATCGCCGGACTCGGCGCCGGCCAATTTCGCGGCGCGGGCGATACCGAAGTCGAACACCTTGGCCACGTTTCCGGTCCCGACCATGACGTTGCCCGGCTTGAAATCCGAATGCACGATGCCGGCCGCATGCGCGCGTTGCAGGGCGCGCCCCATGCCTTCGATCAGCGGCCATGCCTCGGCCAGCGGCATGCCCTCGCCCAGCCGGCTGCGGATCAGCCCGCGTAGGTCGTCGCCCTCGATGTACTCCATCGTCATGAACACGATGGCGCCGTCCTTGTCGAAGTCGTACACGCGCACAATATGGTCGTGGGCCAGGCTCTGCGCGCGACGCGATTCGCGCTGCAGTGCGATCAGCGAATCCGGATGACGGCGAAAATCGTCGTTGAGCACTTTCACCGCGATATAGGGATGGCGGTCACGTGCCTCCACCTTGCGTTCGTCGCGCGCCAGGTAAACCACGCCCATGCCGCCACGGCCGATTTCGCGCACCAGCAGAAAGCGTGCCTTCAGCAGCATGCCCACGCCCACCTGGGCCTCGCCCTGCAATTGCGCGACCCGCCGCCAGCTCGATGCGCCGGCACTGTCATCGCTGTGCGTTGGCGGGTTGACCCGGGTCGCCGCGTCCGCCGACGCCTGCGCGGCGCGCTGCTGGGTCAGCGGTGCGATGCGGGTGACATCGTCATCCACAGCCGGCGGCTGTGGTGGCGTATCGGCAAGGTCGCGGGCCGGTCGTACGCGGGTACGGTCGTCGTCCGGCGGCGAGGTGCGGCCGGTCGTGTCGTGATCGCGGGTGGTCATGGCAGAGCATTCCGTGGGGCCAGGCGCAGGGCCACGGCCGAGACGTTGTCGCGCCCGGCACGGCCGAGCGCGGTATCGAACAGGCGCGCCACCAGCGCAGCGGGCTGCTGCTCGCGCCGGCAGTGGGCGGCGATCTCATCGTCGCTGAGTTCCTTGTTGATGCCATCCGAGCACAGCAGGTAGTGCTGCCCCGGCCGGCGCGCGCGCACCATCCAGTCCACGTACAGCGCATCGTCGGCGCCGATCGCGCGGGTGAGCGCACCGCCGGCCGGCTGCGCTCGTCCCACCTGCGTCAACTCGTCCTTGTCGCCGGCCACATGGTCGCGGGTCAGCAATTGCAGCCGGCCGTCCTCGAAGACATAGGCACGGCTGTCGCCCACCCAGCCGCACAGCAGCAGGTCGTGGTCGTGCACCAGCACCACCACGGTGCTGGCGATCACGTCCACCCGCCGCGCGCGCGCCAATGCACGCAGTTGCTGGTTGACCTGGCCCAGTTGCGCATCGATGGCATCGACGAAGCTGGCCAGGTCGCCGTCGCGCCGCAATGCGGCCAGTGCATCGACGACCATGCGACTGGCGAGATCGCCGGCGCTGTGGCCGCCCAGCCCATCGGCCACTGCCCACAGGCCGAGATCGTCGCGCAGCAGGATCGCATCCTCGTTCTGGCGCCTGACATTGCCTTGCTCGGTACGCCCGGCGGACACGTAACAGGCGCTCATTGCATGTCCTCTGCAACGCATGCGTTCGCTGTTTGCAATGCGCCAAGCAGGGCGTGTGCATGGCAGGCCGCAGGCCAGCCGGCGAACTGCATCCAGGCACCCGGCGCAGATGCTGTCATGGCCGTCCACCACAGGCTGCTGCCAGCGGTGAT
This sequence comes from Xanthomonas euvesicatoria, assembly GCF_013112235.1. Classification (NCBI taxonomy): domain Bacteria; kingdom Pseudomonadati; phylum Pseudomonadota; class Gammaproteobacteria; order Lysobacterales; family Lysobacteraceae; genus Xanthomonas; species Xanthomonas euvesicatoria. Next base: position 3,543,295 of record NZ_JABFFS010000001.1, on the reverse strand, counting down.
TGCGCCGGCAGACAACGGCGGCGACGCCGACATGGTTGTCTCGTCGTGCGCCTGCTGCGCGAGTGTCACGCAGGCGCGGTCCAACCAGGCACCGTCCTGCTGTCGCTCTGCACCGATGTTGCACAACACTGTGTCGGCAGCATCCAGCCACGTTGGCAGATGCAGATAGGTCGGCATGACCGCACCCGTCGTGCCATCGGCATCGCCTGCAGGCAGCGGTGCGACGATGACCAGGGGAAAGGCGCGACCGACGCGATCGACGCTCGCACGCATCGCCCCGGCCCATGCGGCCGTCCCAGCGAGGCCCGGCGGCAGCAAGAAGCGCCACACCGGCGCCTGGCCCGCACGCGCCCTGCTCACTGCCCCGGCGGCAGACAGCACGCCCTGCATCGCCGCGTGCCATGGGTCGACAAAGCTCTCCGGCAAGCGCCGATGCACGAAATCGCCGACCGCGGGCAGCTTGCCGTAGAAACCCGGCGGGCGTTGCATGGCGCTCATGGGCAACTGAACCGCTGCACGGCCGACGCCGTGAAAGGATGCCGCAGGCTCGCCGGCTGGACGTCCATCCGCACCGTGGCGCTGCCCAGCGCGAGGCTGGCGGTGTAGTCCAGATCGCCGCTGCGGCGCAGCCGCCCGGCCTGCAGCGCCCGAAACCAGGCCCAGGGACCGCGGTATTCGAGCACCGGCAAGGCCTGTCCGCTGGCGTCCCACGCGGCGACACGCACCAGGCCCGGGGTTGGTCCGGGCCAGGTCATCGACTGGCTGGCACGCGCGCCCTCGCGCACCTCCAGGGTTTGCCCATCCACCTCCAGTTGCAGCCGGCTGATTGCCGCTTGCGGTGGGATGGAGACAGTGAAGGCGACCTGCGGCTGCGCGCCGCCGCCCGCGAAGAACGCTTGCTTGATCTCGTCGGCCAGTTGCGCGCGCTCCAGCACGTCGTCGGCACCGACCGCCACCATGCCCGGATTCCATTGCCAGCGGCGCCCGCTGGTATCGACCTTGCCGAGCAGGGACTGCTGCGCAAAGCGGTCCATGCGCCCGCCGGGTCCGAACAGTTCGGCGAAGTCGCGCAACGGGATGTCGTTGCGGCTGCCCGGCACGAACGGAAAGCGCCCGCTCACCAGCAGCGCGCACTCGCGTCCGGCCGTCTGCCGCTGCGCGTTGCGTAGCGCCTCGCCGGCGCTGCTGGCAGTCAATGCGCGGCCGCGGCCGGATAGGGTCGCCATCCAGTTTCCCAGCGGCGGCGGCAATTGTTCGGCCTGTTGCGCGGCGATCAGCAACGCCGGATCGTTCTGGTCGGCGGCAACGCCGGCAGCAGCGCCCAACAGCGTACGGCTCATCTGGGTCAGCGCGGCCAGGGTTTCGTCCAGCGCGCTGGCGCCCGGGCCGCCATCGAGCAAGCGGTTGAGCGGCTCGAAATGGCGTTCGATCGGGTCGGCCGCCACATCGGGCTCGGCCGCGGCGGTGGCCTCTCCACCCGCTGCAGCACCCGCACCGCCCTTGGCCGGTGGCGTGCGCCCCAGTGCGTGGGTGTGTTCGCGCAGCAGCACCAGCAAGGCCTTCAACGGCGATGCCGGCCCGCCCAGCTTGGCGGCCACCGCACTCGCCTGCCCGGTCTGGGCGACCGGCCGCAGCACCAGGTCGGCCAGCAGGCTGTCCCAGGCAGCGATGTAATCGCGCTGATACAGCGCCAATACCTGGCGCTCCAGCTGCGAACGCGCCAGCGGGTCCAGCGGTGCCGTGCCCAGTACCCAATCGTCGGCGAGGAACTGCTGCACACCACGCGCGATGCCGCCACCGGTCTGTGCCTGGAACGCCTGGCGGGTAAACAGCGGCGGCAATGGCGCAGACAAGGGCAGGCCACTGCGGCGTTCGAAGACACCGCCCAACAGGCCCAGGCGGCGATCCAGGCGTGGCGCCTGGCCGGCATCGACGCCGGGTTGCGTCAGCTTGAGGCCACCGTAGACCAATGCCGGCAGTTCGGCGGTTCGCAGGCTCGCCCGTGTCTGCTCGATCTGCTGCCGATCCAGCGCGAGCGCGCGGGCACCGTCCACCGGACCCAGCAGGGCGCGCAGATGCCGGTTCAATCCCGCACGCACCGACGCATCGTCGGGAAATATCTGCCGCCAGACCGTGCCTGCCAGCGTGGCCAGATGCAGGACGTCGCGGCGCGCAGGGTCGCCCAGCATCAGGTAGCCCTTCAGCAGCGGATACAAGCGTTGCGGATCGTTGCTGGCCTGCTCCAGCTTGCGTCGCAGCGATTGCGCCAATGCCGGCAGCAGCGCGCCGTTGAGGTCGCGCAGATAGGCGTCCTGCACATCGCGCGCCAAGGCCCTGCCCTGGTGCAGACCGAAGCGTCGCGACCACGGGATCGACTGACCCGGCGGCAGTGCCACATCGCGCGCGCGCGCCAGCGCGTCGAAACGCTGCAAGGCCTTGGCATAGAAGGCGGCCTCGCCGGCATCGGCAGGCAGCGCGCCGGCAGGATAGGCGTCGAGCGCATCGCGCACCTGCCCGATCAGTTGCACGTTGCGGGCGTAACTGCCGGCCATGCCCGACAGCACGCCCAGGGTGGTGGCGGTCAGCACAGCCCAGCAGGCCAGCTGCAGCAACCGACGGCGCTGCGCGCTGCCGGGTTGGCTGCCGGCCAGGCCCGCCTCGGCGAAGACGACGTCGTTGAGCAGGCGTGGCAGGAAGTAACTGCGTGGCGCGCTGATGGCCGGCGGCAGGCCGGCAGCGGCGACGCCGAAGTGTCGCGCCACTGCCGAGATGACGCGGTCGATCGGATGGCCTTGCTGCGTCCCCGAGCTCAGATAGACACCACGCAGCCACGGCTGGCCGGCATAGCCATGGCGGCCGAACGCGGTCTGCACGAACTCCATCAGCGTCGGCTGCAGCAACCGCAACTGCTGCGGGAAGGACAGCACCGCGGCACGCTCGCGTGCATCGCGCGCCCGATGCAGGCGCTCCAGCACGCGCTGATCGATCCGCTCCAGCAGGCGTTCGAGCTCGGTGGGGAATCGCGTCAACGGATCGGTGTCATCGGCAGGCTGCGCCTGTGGGAACGACACTCCCCACACCTGCGCGCGGCCGGCGGCATCCAGATCGGCGAAAAATTCGGCAAAGCCCGACACCAGGTCGCATTTGGTCACGACCAGGTAGACCGGCACGCGGGCGCGCAGTTTGTCGACCAGTTCGTCCAGCCGATGACGCACCGCGCGCGCATGCGACAGACCGGCATCGCCATCGAGCTCCAGCAGCTCGGCCACGCTCACGGTCACGATGACGCCATTCAACGGCTGCCGGCGGTGCCGCCGCAGCAGGTCCAGAAAGCCGTGCCACGCACCGGCATCGGCGATGGCGTCAGAATCCTGGGTGGTATAGCGCCCGGCGCTGTCGAGGAACACAGCCTGGTCGGCGAACCACCAATCGCAGTTGCGCGTACCGCCAACCCCTTCCAGCGCGGCGTGGTTGCCATGTTCCTTGAGTGGAAACTCCAGGCCCGAAGACTGCAGCAAGGTGCTCTTACCGGAACCGGGCGCGCCGATCAGCAGATACCAGGGCAGCACATGCAGGCCGGGACCGTTGCGACGGCGCCGCCGCAGCACCGCCATCGCCTCGGCAAAACGCGCACGCAGGCGGACCTGTTCCTGCGCTGCACGTGCGCGGCTGTCGTTGCCGCTGGCGTCCTCGGCGCTGGCGCCCTGCCCGACCAGTTCGCCGGCCATGCGCTGCTGCTTGGCGTTGTCGTGGCGCCAACGCAGGTAGCGCCACCCCGCCCACACCAGCAGCAGCACGGCCACGGCCAGCAGGCGGCCGCTCACGCTGGCCAGCGGCTGCATGCGGCCCACGCTGAGATAGGGGCCGCCGACCCAGACGAGCATGGCCAATAAAGCGAGGACGGCAGCACTGGCGACGTAGCGGGTGCGCAGGAAATCAAGCACAAGGCGCATGGGTCAGGTCTCGGGAATCAACAGGATTTCGACGCGCCGATTGCGCGCACGGTTGCCGGGCAGCTGCGGCGGTAACGCAATGGGCTGGGAATCGCCCGCGCCGCTGGTCTGGACGCGGCGCGGGTCGCGCAAGCCGGCCGCCAACACGGCGCCCACGCTCTGGGCGCGGCGCGCCGACAAGGCGAAGTTGTCCTTGAAGCGCAGCGAGCGCACCGGTTGGTCGTCGGTATGTCCCACCACCACCACCCGCCCCGGCACCTGTTCCAGCGCCGCAGCAACGCGTTCGAGCAGGCGGGTCTGATCGGCATCCAACTCCGCGCTCCCGCTGGGGAACATGGACGCACTGGCCAGGCGCACGGTGCTGCGACCATCGCCCTCGGTCTGGACGGTCAGCCACCCTGCGCGTTGCTCGGCGGCCAGCAGCGGTGCAAGCGCTGCGGCGGTTGCGGGTGTGGCCGCCGCCGGGATCGGCAACGTCACCCGCTCCAGGCCGATGCGCGCCAGCTGCGCGCTGATCGGCGCGGTCAGCGCATTGAGGCGTGCCTGCAACCACACGAACGCCAGCAGCACGATGCACAGCGAGGCCAGCGTCGCGATCCACAGCGGCGTGGCCGCCGTATTGCGCAGCAACGGTGCCTGCGCGCCTTGCCAGTTGGGCGACAGCTCGGCGGGCGCCGGCAGGCGCTGGCGCTGGATGAGTTGGTACAGCTCGGCCTGGCGATCGGCCAGCCGCGCGCGCCCGCCCTGTTCCACCCGATAGCGACCGCCAAAGCCGAGCGCCAAGGCCAGATACAGCAGCTCCAGCAGGTCCAGGTGCCGCGCCGGATCGCGCGCCAGCCGATCGAGCAGGTCGAAGACCTTGGCGCCGCCATAGGTCTCGCCGTGGAAGGTCACCAGCAAGGTGCGCTGCGACCAGCCGCTGCCCTCGCCCCACGGCGCGGCCAGCACGGCTTCGTCCAGCAGCGTGCACAGCACATAGCGCGCGGCGATGCCGGTCTTGTCGTCGATGCCCTGTTGCCGCAGCTCCTGCTCGAAGCGCTGCAGGCGCGTGCTGCAGTGTTCGCGCAAGGTGGCGATGTCCGGCGTCTGCGTGGAGTGTCGCAACTGCACCGCCAGCAACAGCAGCGGCGTGGCGGCGCGCACCACCGCATTGCCCTGCATCGCGCCCGGCGCCGCACGCATTGCGGCATCCAGGTCGGGCGGTGGCACGGTGCGCGTCGTCGCCTGGCGAGCCAGCGTGGCGGCAGCGGCCCGCGGCGCCGGCGTCGCGCTGCGGACCACGGTGGCATCGCCGTCGTGTTGGTCGACCGTATTGCTCATCTCAATTCCTCACCGCCCACAGCTCCAGTTCCAGGCCGGGAAAACCACTGCCGAAATGCAGCGCCACGCCACCGGAGGTGCGCAGCGTCTTCCACAGCGACGATTGCCGATCGAGTTCGAAGTAGGCGCAACCGGCGTGATACGGCACCTGCCGCGGCGCCATCGCCAGCGCGCTCACGGCCACCCCTGGCAATTGCAGGTTCACCAGGTCGCGGATCTTCTCCACCGGGCCGATCTTCGATTCGGTGGGCAGCCGCTTGCGCAAGTCTTCGGCGCGCAGATCCGCCTTGACCGCCAGCACGAACGCCGCCGAGTCCAGCAAGGCCGGATCGGGCACCATGCCCACCCATACGCCGTACTTGCGTTGCTGCAAGGGCACGGCAATCGCCGACTGTTCGAGCACCGCGCTCAGGCTTTCGCGCAAGGACGCCACCACCGGCTCGAAGCTCGCCTGCAACGCATCGTGTGCATACGGCGGGAATGGCCCGCTGCGTTTGCTGGCACGGGTGAAGGTCGCCAGTTCGCCGGCCATCCCCAGCAGCACGCAGTACAGCGCTTCGGGATGCTCCAGCGGCGCGCTCGCCCAATGCGCCACCAGCGGTTGGTAGCGGTTGATCACCTGCAGCATCAGCACGTCGGCGATTTCCGCCACGCCACCCCGGTCGCTGCCGGCCACGCGTTCGGCCAGCGCCTGGCCGCGCTGGTGCAATAGTCCCAGCAACTCGGCCAGCAGCGTAGACAGGCGCGCTGCGCCTTCGATCCGGCTGGCGGTCGGGATGAAGGCGTCATCGAGAATCACCCGTCGATCGGCGCGGCATTCGACGATGCGCGCCATCGGCACCTCCACCAGCCCTTCGCCCGGTTCGGACTGCAGGCGCAGGCGACTGGCCAACACGCCCACTTCCAGCACCACGGTACCGGCGATGCTGCCGGAGGCATCGCCGACTTCCGCTTCGCCCACGCGATAGCGCGCCAGCCGACTGCCATCGCCATCAGGCCAGGCGCTATCGGGTTGGGCGGTTGCGCGCAGCGGCAGCGCCAGGCTCACCACCTGGTCGCGGCAGTTGGCCGGCACGTCCAAGGCTGGCGGCGCCGGATCGCGATCGGGAATGGAAAACGGCGTGCCATCGGGAAAGCAACCGCGGGCGCGACGGATGCCGAGCTTGCCGATGGCCAGCAGTTCCGGCTCCAGCTCCAATTGGCTGAATCCCCACGCATGCGGCCGCAGCGCACCCGCCTGCAGTTCCATGTAGCGCTCGAGATAGCGCTCCTGTTGTTGCATGTGCTGCGGGCGCAGGAACAGGCCCTCGCTCCAGATCACCTTGTTGTAGGGGGTCATGCTCGGTCGCCGTCTGCGGGTTGGGCCTGCGTCTTGGCGCGGGCCAGCTGTTGTTCGTAGGCGCGGGCGAACTCTTCGCCGAACAGGCGGCGGAAGCGCTCGTCAGGATCGCCGAGCAGCTCGCGGTAGTGCTGCGCGTAGCGTCGCCAGGGCCGATTGCCCCAGGCGGCGAGCGCGGAATGGCCGGCGGCGTCTGCCTCGAAGCGCGCCGGATCGAACTGGGTGAACACATGCTCGAAGGCCGCACGCATGCCGGCCAGCAAGGCCACCTGGTGACGCCCGATGTCTTCCATGGCTTCGTCGATCGCAGCCGCACCGGTCAGATAGCCGGGGCCTGCTGGCGCCAACAGGCGAGCGACCGCTTCGTCCACGGTGGCGGCGAACTTGAGGGGATTGTTCTCCGTGCGCTGGATCAGCGTGACCGGCAGGCGCAGGCTGTTCTTCAGCTCGGCGCGTGCGCGCAATACATCCATCAGGCCTGCGGTCATGGCGGCGAACAGCGCAGGCAGTTCGGGTGCATCCGGCGACTGTGCGACGACCGGCTGCGCCGCGGTGGGGACCGTGGTGGACGTCGATGCCGGCGCGACTTCGCTTGCCGAGGCCGGCATTGGCATTGGTGTCGGTGTCGGTGCTGGCGCCGCGGCGACGATGGAAACTGGCGCGGGCTGCAACGGCGTTGGCACGGCCGCGATTGCATCGATAGCCGGCGGCAGCGCGAATTCGCTGCGTGTCAGATCCCAATGCTCGGGCAACACGACGCCAGCGGCAGCCGACACGGCCACGGGGGCACGGTAGGCGTCAGCCGTTGCCGGCGCATGCCCCAGCCCGAACGCCGCCGCATCGCCCTGGCTGCCGGCCAGCGTGAACGAAGTGGCGAACAAGGCCAGCGGGTCGGTGTCGGCCGGTTGCGTCGACGCTGCCCCAAGTTCGGCAAACACATCGCGCTCGCGCTCCAGCGGCGGTTGCTGGGATGGCTGCGGTGGTGGCGTCGGCGACAGTGTCCACGGCTCGGCGTGATTCCAGGTCTGCGTGGCCGCCGGAACAGCGGTGACGCCTGCGCCTTCCACCGCCACGTCGATCTCGAAGGCATCGATGCGCAAGGCGTCGCCGGCATGCAGCGGCACCGGGAAGCCGGCACGCAGCGGCACGCCGTTATGCAGGACACCGTTGGTGCTGTGATCCTCGATGAAATACACGCCGTCGAGATAGCGCACGCTGGCATGCAGACGCGATACGCCTTCGCCTTCCAGCACCCAGTCGCAGGAGGCGTCGCGGCCGATGCGCCCGCCTTCTGCCGCGAAGCTGGCCTGCGGCGGCCTGCTGCCCGACACCGCCTGCGCATCGCGCACCGTCAGCGTCAGTCTGGGCGACGCCGCGCTCATGGCGTACGCTCGCGCACGCGCAATCCGGACAGCAGCCGTGCGGCATCTTCGCTCCAGCGCACCAATTGCGCTTCGAAGGTTGCAGGCTCGCGCCCAGCCAGATGCAGCAACGCCGCCACTGCCGCCGCCGCAGTCAGGTGATCGGCCACCGGCGGGCCGTCCTCCTCGCTCAGGCTGCCATCACTCCAGGCCGCGGCCGCCGCCAGCCAGGCGCCGACCGATTGATAGTCGTCGTCGGCGGCGAATGCACGTGCGCTCTCGCGCTGGCTGGGGCCCGGCTGCTGCACCCACGCCTGCGCCAACCGCAGACCTTCGCTGTCGTGGCCGCTGAGCGTTTGCGCGCGCATGCACTGGCACAACCACGCCACCGCATACGGCCTGGGCAACAAGCGCAACGCCAACGGCAACGCGTCCTGGGCAAGCCCGCGCGCCAGCAATTCGCGCACGGCAGTCTCCGGCGCCATGTCCGGCGCCAGGGCGGCATGCGCGCAGGGAGAGAGCCGCATCTGCCGCGCGGCGGGAAGAATCTGCAACATGGCGGTCCTCAGGCGATGATGGGCGGAGTGCCCTTGAGCACGGCCGGACCGGACGACTGCAACAGCAGCGCCGCGTTGGCGCGCGCGGTGGTCACGGCGTTGGATTGCAATAGCACCGACGCATTCGAGCGCAGGGTCAGGTTGGCCATCGCGCTGACATCGACACTGACGCCGCCCTGGATGCCGACGCTGACGCGTCCATCGAGCGTGAGCCGGGTGCCGCTGAGCACGATCTCGCCGCTGGCCTTCAGCTGCAGGCGGGCCATGCCGGTCACCAGCTCGATCTCGCTGCCGGCCTGGATGCGCAGCGCCTTGCCCACCTCCAGACGGTCGTTGCCGCCCACGGTGTGGCTGCGTTCGCGTTTGACCTCCGCGGTCTCGTTGCGGTCGACAGTGACGAAATGGTCGTTCTCCACTTCGTGGCGCAGATCGCGCTGCGCATGCAGCAGCAGCTCCTCGTTGCCCTTCTTGTCGTCGAAACGGATCTCGTTGTAGTCCTCGGCGCCGCCCAACAAGCTGCGGCTCTTCACTCCGCTGCGGGTGCGGTGCTCGGGCAGTGCATACGGCGGCATCTGGTCGGCGTTGTAGACGCTGCCGATGATCAGCGGACGATCCGGATTGCCTTCCAGAAAGCTCACCACCACCTCCTGGCCAACACGCGGAATGTGCTGCGCGCCCCAGCGTTTGCCCGCCCACGCCTGCGCCACACGTACCGGGCACGAACAGTCGGCGTTCGGCGTTCCCGGCGGGCTCCAGAAGAAATTCACCTGGACGCGGCCGTGCTGGTCGACCGCGATGTCCTCGGGCGTCTTGCCGTCGACCACCGCGGTCTGCAATCCGGCGATGCTGGGACGCGGTGTGGTCTGCGGGCTGCGGTAAGGCTGCCGGCTGCGCAGCGCACGGAACGTGGACGCAAACGGCTCGGCAACCGTTTCGCCACCGGACACATAATCCACTTCGACCAATTCGGTGTTCGCGCTGGTCACCAGGTATTCCTGGTTGTGCTCGGCCAGCGGGAAGTCGCGTAGCTTGAACAACGCGCCCACCTGCAAACCGCAGGCATCGGTCCAGCCCTGGTACTGCGCCTGCGCCACGTTGAGTGCTTCGGCACGCACCTGTGCGTGGCGGCGGCCGGCGGCGACATCGAGATGCTCGCCGGGATAGTCGAACACCTCCAGCTCACCCAACGCCGGTCCGGAGGACTCGGCCGGGGTCTCGTTCACCCGCAGCGACGCCTTGGGCTTGAGATAGTCGTAGTCGTCCAACCGCACGCGCGTGCTGTGCGCGCTGCGCGCCAGCGACCAGTCGGTGATTGCGTCCTTCATCCGGCTGCCCTTCTGTCCGGGCGGGCAGTACGGAATCTGCGCGAACGGCGCCACCGCCTCGTGGCCGCCAAGGCTATCGGCCAGCACCAGCGTATGCGTGCTGGCGCTGTGTTCGAAGTAGTAGTAGATGCCCTCCTGCTCCATCAGCCGGCTGACGAAGTCCAGCCCGCTCTCGCGGTACTGCACGCAATATTCGCGCGGCCGGTAGCTCGCGCTCAGGCGCAACTTGACGTCGGTGCAGCCAACGTCGGCCAGCAATGCGCGCACCAGCTCCGGCACGCTCTTGTTCTTGTAGATCCGGCAATCGCGGCGCTGCCCGAGCAACCACAGCTTGGGCACCAGCGAGAAGGCATAGGTGGCGTAGCGCAGCCCCTCGATCTGCTCGAAACCGGTCTGCTCGGCTTCGGCGACAATGCCGTGATAGTGCCGCACATAGCCCTGAGGCGAAGTGACCTTGACCGCCATCGGCTTGCCCAGCAGAGCGCGCAGGTCGATCGCCACATCGCGGCTGATGCCATGCAAGGCGAACGCATACGGGCGCCCCAGCGCCTCGTGCGCACTCATCCGCACAAAGCGCAGCGTCTTGCCCAGCGGCGACTGCAGGGTGATGGCGTGGGCCATGATCAGGCTCCCGGAGTGGTCTTGCGGTACATCGGCGCGGAGGTCGATGGCATGCGATGACTTTGCCGGCCGCGCTGGCTCGCAGGAAATCGAAAATCGCGATGCCACACATACCGGCGACGAGTAGGTCTTCCCGCCCACGCCATGGCATCGCCTCGATGCCCGGCATGCCCTCTCAACGGATCAGCTGCTGGATCTGGGCGAGCACCCGTGCATAATCCGTGCTCGACAGGATGTAGTCCCCTTTGTCCCAGGCCAGCCCGCAGCGCCCGCCATCGGTTTTGGCGACCGGTATCCGGGTCACGCCATCACCACGACTCCCAGGCAGCGTGCATGCATCGGTGGTGAATTCCAGCATCAGCCCGCGTAGCGGTCGATCTGCAGGACGCCCCGCCTTCTGACCGATGAACTGGTCCCATTCCTGCCGGCACCACTGGCTGTCCCTGAACTCGTCCGTGTAGCAAAACAACATCAACTGCGCCTGGCGCATCGCCGCCTGATAGAGCGCATTCCAGTCCTCGCGCATCGCACCGATGGGCATTGCGCCCGTCGGCGAACGCATGTGCGCGCGGGTATCGGGAGCGACCGTGGCACGATCGTCGATCGACCGCGACACGATCGAATCGACATACACCGCATCGATGTCGTAGAGCCCAAGGCTCTTCATCAACTCGCTACGCAGCCAGTGCATGAAGGTCGAGCCATGGTTGGCCATGGCGAAGCTGGTGAGGATTCTGCAGCTCATGCGCTTAACCGCCTTGCAGGATCCTGCACGCGCGATCGCAGCATTGCTCCACAGTGCTCCCGGAATCCAACTCGTCCATGGCCTACATGGCCTACCCAATGCAAGCCGGCTTGGCCGTGCGCCCCTGTCACTGCGTTGTCCATGTCGTTCTCCGTAATAGTCGTTGAATCGTGCAACGCATCAACCGAGGAATGCCCCGATCGGATTCAGCACGTGCCGCCGCCAGACGCTGCCTTCCGCGCGCAGGCCGGGTTTGATCCACTCCTCCACAAGGCCGTCCTCGCTGCTCGGCGCATAGCCGGACTCCTCGACATAGCGCGAGCTGAAGTCCTTCGGCAGTCCCATCTGCGCCATGCCCGCGTCGTACTGGCTCTGCGTGATCAGATCCTTGTGTCTGTGTCGCCATCTTGAACAGTGCCGTGTTCAGCGCCACGAACGGCAGCATCTTCTTGTCGTTGCGCGAACTGTCGATCCACGCATCGCCCTCACTCTGCGCATCACGCCAGGGGCGGAACGCATTAATCCCGCCAGAACCTCATCTTTTTAATCGCAGAGATGAACCTTGAGTTCGGCTCTTTACCTGAAACCACGGTAATTGCAGAGATGAACCTTGAGCTCGGGTCTTTACCTGAAACCACGGTAATGGCCAGACTCCGATCATCGTTTGTGATCAGTCCGTAGCACCCGGCCAAGGAACGCCCCTTGGTGTCGATGTAATCGGATGGACGAAACTCAAGGACGTTCGTCGAAGTACTCCTAATTTGGTCCCAGGCGCTCTTGCAATCATTTCCTTCACCCGTCGACACGTGGCAAACCATTCTCCGCCCGTCCTGAGCAGTGTAGGCAGCCATCAAGCAGCCGCTAAAGTTGTAACTGATCACATCCAGTCCTCCCGAATGGACTGCACTGATGGCATTCGGGATGAAAGGAAGGTACTTCGTGGCGTACCCCTCCAGTACCGTGCCGGGCACCTCTATCAAGCCACCGCTGCCTGTTAGCTCCCCTTCTTTTCTAGGAAGCCAGCTGGCGTCATCGCCAACCTTGATCTTCTTTTCCAACATGTAAGCCTCCTCTCATGTGCACATGTGTTCTTTGTCGCGGGGTATCGCCCTGCCTGGCAGCTATCAATGAATGTCGTCCACCGAGCTAAAGGAAGTTCACTCTGACCCAAGTTTTCCGGAGGGCGCTTTGCGGTATCGCTCTCTCTGCGGCGGGAAGATGCGATGCATGTCCGCTGGCGCGTTCTTTGTCTTGCTAGCTCCGGAGGTCATACGTCGACGAAATGACGCCGCAGCCTGTGCCAGCGACTGACCGTGAAGTCCGCACTGCGGTAGTGAACGGGCAGCCCTCCATTCGGCACTCCGCTCTCGCCATTGGTGACGTTGCTTACTCCCACCTTCGTCGAATTCTTGAAGGTGATCTGCGGAATGTCGTGGCCGTTATGCTCAAAGAAGAGGTGGTACGCGACATTCGTCTCTGCCTTGCGGTGCCTGGTGATATCGAAAGACTGCGTGGGTAGGTCGACAGCCAGCTGAGCCCGCACCCAATCGCGCAGCGCCGTGGGGTCATGGTGGGTGACGTGACCCACGATGAGCAGCCTGCGGGGTGTCCCGCTTCTGGCATAGTCAAGAAACTTTGCGGCCCCCTGCGCGGCCATGCCCTTGTCGATCGAGTCGAGCGTCTTCACCGTGACGTGCCAACCGACGAGTTCATCCGGCAACACGACGACTACCGCCACGCATGAACTGACGTTCGGAAAGGCCAGCACGCGACCATGGGCTGCGGTTTCTTCCGTGATGTACTTTGCATTGACCATTTCGGATCCCGTTCTTGTTGATGCAGCGATGGAGAAGCGTCGAAGCACACCTTCTGCAGCCAACTATCACTAGACGCGAACCGACGTTTCGCGTCAGATGCGCGCTGCGCGATTGGGTCTGGCAGCGGACGTCCTCGGATCGCAGCTTTTCTGCAATTGCATGCACGGCCGGCGATCAAATGAGTACGCATCTATCCTCGCGTCTTTTCATAGATCACCTCGTCTCTTCGTACACGACCCATCTGCAGATCGCTTCGATCAGCCTTCCAAAGTCGGCATTGACCGACCTTCGCGTTCCATACCGTGTCACGCGCCACGACAACCGGCTTTTCCTTTCCCACCGTGGCATAAAAGGTAAAAGCTCGACCCAACTGGCCGAGATGGCGACGAACTTCAACAATCATCCATTTCTGGCAGTCCGCGCAGATCGTCATGTTGACTTCGATGGTGATCTCGAATGGCGTTCCGTCCGCGGTCGCCCGTACTTCACGACAGATCCTTGGCCATGCCGCTCGCCAGGCTTTGCGTTCGGCGTGATCGGCGAGATCGTTGACCGGCCCTCCCCGCCTCCCACCACCCATGGCGGCATCGCTGCTGCCGTACTCGATACCATTCAGATACACCGTCGCCTTGGCCACCATGTTTTCTGCCCTCAGAATTCGTAGAAAAAGCCATCCGCCACGGCCGATGCGCGCGAATGATTGATTTTCTTGCCCTCAATCACCCGAGTGAGAAACTGCCGACTGATCTCCGGCAACATCGAGTTAGTCAAAATCGCATCAATCATTCGTCCGCCCGACTCGCTTTCAGTGCACCGCGATACCACCAGCTCCACCACCGAGTGGTCGTACTCGAACGGAATCTTGTAGCGCTCCTCGATGCGCTTCTTGATGCGATTCAACTGCAACCGCACGATCTGGCCGAGCATGTCGTTGCTCAGCGGGTAATACGGAATCGCCACCAGCCGCCCGAGCAATGCCGGCGGAAACACCTTCAACAACGGCTCGCGGATGGCCTTGGCCATGGCTTCCGGGTCGGGTATCAGTTCCGGGTCCTTGCACAGGCTGGCGATCAGGTCGGTGCCGGCGTTGCTGGTCAGGATGATCAAGGTGTTGCGGAAGTCGATGCGGCGGCCTTCGCCGTCTTCCATCCAGCCCTTGTCGAAGACCTGGAAGAATAGTTCGTGCACGTCCGGGTGGGCTTTTTCCACTTCGTCCAGCAACACGACCGAGTACGGCTTGCGTCGCACCGCTTCGGTCAGTACGCCGCCTTCGCCGTAGCCCACATAGCCCGGCGGTGCACCCTTCAGCGAGGAGACGGTATGCGCTTCCTGGTACTCGCTCATGTTGATGGTGATCAGGTTTTGTTCGCCGCCGTACAAGGTTTCGGCCAGCGCGAGTGCGGTTTCGGTCTTGCCCACGCCGGAGGTGCCGGCCAGCAGGAACACGCCGATCGGTTTGTCCGGGTTGTCCAGACCGGCGCGGCTGGTCTGGATACGCTTGGCGATCATCTCCATGGCATGGTCTTGGCCGATCACGCGCTTGGCCAGCAGGTCGGGCAGGCGCAGCACGGTGTCGATCTCGTTGCGCGCCATGCGCCCGACCGGAATGCCGGTCCAGTCGGCGACCACGGCGGCCACAGCCTGGTAATCGACGGTTGGCAGGATCAAAGGCGATTCGCCCTGGAGTGCGGCCAGTTCGGCCTGTACCAGTTGCAGGCGTGCTAACAGCGTGTCGCGATCCACCTGCACCGGTGCATCGAGCACGGCGATATCGCCAGGCGCGCTCTGTTCGGCCTCCGCTTCCAACCCACTGCCAGTTCCTTCCACCGGCGCATTGCCGGCCCGCAGTTGGGCGCGCAGCGACAACAGCTCATCGACCAACGCCTTTTCGGCAACCCAACGCTGTTCCAGCTCGCGCAGGCGGGTATGTTCGCTTTCCAGCAGGTTGGCGCAAGCGGCAGCACGCTCCTCCACCACGATACCAATTGCACGCTCGCGTTCGATGATGGCGTGTTCGGTCTCCAGCGATTCGATGCGGCGGCGACTGTCGTCCACTTCCGCAGGCGTAGCGTGCAGGCTCACCGCCACGCGCGCGCAGGCGGTGTCGAGTAGGCTCACCGATTTGTCCGGCAGCTGCCGCGCGGGGATATAGCGGTGACTGAGCTTGACTGCCGCTTCCAGCGCTTCGTCCAGGATCTGCACACGGTGGTGCTGTTCCATCATCGAAGCGACGCCGCGCATCATGCGCACGGCCTTGGCTTCGTCCGGCTCGTCTACCTGCACGGCCTGGAAGCGCCGCGTCAATGCGGGGTCTTTTTCGATGTACTTCTTGTACTCGGCAAACGTGGTCGCGCCTACGGTGCGCAAGGTACCGCGTGCCAGTGCCGGCTTGAGCAGGTTGGCCGCATCGCCGGTACCGGCCGCGCCACCGGCGCCGACCAGGGTGTGGGTTTCATCCACAAACAGAATGATCGGCTTGGGGCTGGCCTGCACTTCGTCGATGACTGCGCGCAGACGCTGCTCGAATTCGCCCTTCATGCTGGCGCCGGCCTGCAGCAGGCCCACATCCAGCGTGCGCAGCTGCACGTCCTTCAACGCGGGCGGCACATCGCCGCGCGCGATGCGTTGTGCGAAGCCTTCCACCACCGCGGTCTTGCCGACACCGGCCTCGCCAACCAGGATCGGGTTGTTCTGGCGGCGGCGCATCAGGATATCGACGACCTGGCGGATCTCGTCGTCGCGGCCGATGATCGGGTCCAGCTTGCCCTCGCGTGCCTGTGCGGTGAGATCGACCGTATACAGCGCGAGCGCAGCAGTCCCACCAGCGGCGGTTGGTCCGGCGGGAGCGCTGGCCGCCGCAATATCGGTGGCATCGTCCTCCGGCGAGCCGGCGACGATGGCGTCCAGATCGTCGGCCAGCGCCTCTGCGCGCAGCTTGCCGAACTCGCTGGACATGGCCAGCAAGCCGTTGCGCAGGCTGCGCGTATGCAGGATCGCCACCAGCAGGTCGCCGCCGCGGATGCGTTGCCGGCCGTAGCGCAGCGTGCAGTGCACCCAGGCGCGTTCCACTGCTTCTTCCACGCTGGCCGACAGATCGAAATGCCCGCCACCGCCGCGCGGCAGCCGATCGAGCGCTGCGGTCAGGTCCTGCGCAAGTCGCGCCGCATCGAGCGAAAAATGACGCACGATGCGATGCAGGTCGCCGTCTTGCGCCTGCAGCAACTGATGCAGCCAATGCAGCAGATCCACCTCGCGGTCGCCACGCAGCCTGCAGAAGGCGGTGGCCGATTCGATGCCGCGATACGTGGTCTTGTTGAGCTTGCCGAACAAGGCGGCGCGACTGATGTCTGCCATGGGAACTCCAGAAAAGTGGATACAGAGGTCGATCAGGACGGTGCGAGTACAAGCTGGTCGGCATCGCGCGGGCGGCGATAGTGGCCGAGCCAGAGCGACAGGCCGATGCGCTGGCCCTGCCCCATCAGCGGCAGCGGGACGTCTTCGCGCGCCAGCACCAATTGCAGGTCCCAGGCCTGCTCGTCGCCGACGTAGCCGCGTACTGCGGCGGTCAGTACTTCCAGGGCCTGGCCGCCCGGCAGGAACTCGCGGTAACGGGCGATCTCCAAGGGACCGATCCGCAGGCGAAAGCGGTGTTGGGCGTTGCGCGCCGATGCGCCGAGCGTGGCGTCACGCCCCATGCGCGCAGCAGCACGTCCCATCCGCAGCCGTCCTTCTTCGGGTAACGGCAACCAGTTGGCAACGAATTCCTGCACCTGCACGGCGACATCGAACAGGCCGATCAGCACCGCACGCAGGCCTTCGGCATTGCGTGCCTGGGCGACGAAGCGGCCAGCGAAGTGCCGGCGTGCGGCCAACGGCATCGCATCGCGGCCGCGCAGCGCGGGTTGGTCCACGCCGGTCAGCGCATCCAGCCGCGCGCCAAAGCGGTCCTCGCCCGGACGATCCATCTGCACGGTCGGGCGCGCATCGGCCCAGGCGCGGTACCACAGCGCGATCATGCGGTGGTGGAAGATGTCGGCGAAGGCGGCGAAGGTCGGGTCACCAGCCCCTTCGCGTTCGATCGCGTGTTCGGTCAGATGCAGCGGCAGCGCGCCATGCGGGCCGAACAAACCCAAGGCCAGCGTCCGCAGCGTCGGCGGAAGACCGTCCGGGCCCGGTTGCAGGCTGTCGATATCGCGCGGCGGGAACTCCAGCGAGGCGCGCTGCCCCAAGCGCACCGGCTCCTCCAACGGCCGTGCTGCCTGGCCCAGACGCGGTTGCGCCGGATGCTCGCACTCCAGCCGCCGCAACGCTTCGAACAACTCGAAGTCCTGCGGCTGCGCCTCCAGGTGCGCCAGCAACGCTAGAGGATCGGCCGATTGCCGAGATGGGCTGGCCATCGGACGACCTCGTTACGTTCGAGCGTGCACAGCACGGTTTCGGTAAAGGAATTCAGCGATGCCTGGCGGGCGAAGACATGCCGCAGCACCGAGGCGAGCAGGTAGACGCCCTGCCCTTCGAACGCGGCGTCGTCGCAGGTCAAGGTGATCTCCAGCCCGCGGCCATAGGTGGCCGGGCCCGGCACCGGAATGCGGCGCACGATCGGGCGTGAGGCAATGCGGCGCACGCCCTCGACCTGGCGCCGCGCCGCGGCATCGTGCGGGTCGTGGTAGAGCGTGAGCATCTCGCGCACTGCGGTGGCGCCGTCGTCGCCGGCCTCCAGCAGCGAGAGATAGTTCAACTGAAGATGGCTGATCAGGCGCCAGCGGGTATCGCCGGCGGTCACGCCCGAGCGCGGTCGCGTTGGACCGGCCACGCAGCGGATCGCCGCCACCGGGCCGCCATCGTCCAGCACGAAGTCGGTGCTGGATTTGCCCACCGGCATATGCAGCGGCAGATCGCGGTTGCTGCACCACAGCTGCATGCCCAATTGCCGCAGCTGATGCGGATACGGCGCCTGATCGCCATCGACCAGCGACAGGAACACTTCGCTGCCGACGTAGCTCGAGCGCGGCCCGGTGCGGCGTTGCCCGGTCGACAGCCGCCGCGGCTGACGCCGCAGCGCATAAAACGCCGAGCGCCGCTCATGCCAGCTACGCGGCTGCGCGCCATAGAACGGCTCGAAACGCTGCATCGGCGTATTGCCATCGCCGAAGCCCTCGACCTGCTCCACGCCATGGATCTCGAAGTCCATCGGCCGCGTGCGGTCGGCCAGCACATGATGCTCGCAGATGCCGGGCTGCAGATGGATGCGATCGCCGCGCCTGGGGAACAGGTTGATGGCCGGGGTGCAATGCAGGCGGAAATTGCTCGCATCCACGGCATTGTCGAGCCGTTCGACGGCACGATCGAACCACACCACAATCTCGAACTCGGTGCAGGCCGCGCGCGGCAGCACCTGTGCCAGGCCATCGAAGGCGGCGAACAGGAAGCGCTCCGGGCAGGCGAAGTATTCCTGCAACAGACGATAGCCGCTGAAGGAGCGCTCACTGCGCGGCAGCAATGCCTGCTCATCGTCGAAGCCCTGTGGCTGCAGATGCTCGGGGCCGAAGTTGCGACTGAGCACCTGCCCATCCGCGGCGCGGGCACGCACCACGAATCCCAACGCATTGGCATGCAGTTGCTCATAGAGGCTGCCGGCCAGTCCGTCGGCGCCGGTGATGAAGATCGGCAGTGTGTCCAGCGCCAGCATGTCCAGACGCAGCCCGGCATTCACAGTGAAAACCAACCGCAGGCCGGCGCGCGCGCGCGACTCGACCGGCACGCCAAGCGTGGCCAGCGCCGCCGGCGAGGCCAGGTAGCTGGCGGCGGTCAGACGCAGCGGCCACAGCGTCACCGCATGCGCCGTACGATACTCGCAGGCCGTGCGGTCGCCGTGCCCGATCAACGAGCGCAGCGCGCTGCCACGCGGCACAAGATGCCCCGCCGGACCGATGCCCTCGCCCTGCTCCGGTTGCAGCTCCACCACGGCCATCGACGGCACCGGCGACAGGAAGTGCGGATACAGCATGTCCATCAGGTGCTGGGCGAATACCGGTTGCTGTGCCTCCAATTCGAGTTGCACGCGCGCGGACAGAAACGCGAACCCTTCCAGCAGGCGTTCGACATACGGGTCGGCGCACTCGATACCGCTCATGCCGAGCCGGCCGGCCACCTTCGGATACGCCTGCGCGAACTCCGCGCCCATCTCGCGCACATGCTGCAACTCGCGGTTGTAGTGGTGGAGCAGACGCGGATCCATGCTCAGTGCGCTCCGGACGACAGACTGAAGCGACCGGTTTCCAGGTCGAGATCGGTGCGCAGATACAGCGCCAATGGCAATGGCTGCGCCCAGAGTTCGGAGTCGATGACGAAGGACAGCGACATGCGGTCCATGCGCCCGGTATCGACCTTGGCGGTGACCTGCAGGCTGGCCGCAGCGAGCCGCGGCTCGAACGCCACGATGGCGGCGTGGATGCGGTTCTGCAGCTCGACCACGTCCAGTCCGGCCAGGCGCGCGCCGGCCAGATCGGGAATGCCGTAATTGAGCACCGAGGTGGCGACATGCGGATACGCTTGCAGCGCGTCCTCATGCCAATGGCGGGTGCAGTTGAGCAACCAGGTCAGGTCGCGCATGACGCAGTCGCGCAGCTTGGCCGGACCGATCGCGCGCGCGTCGCGGCTCTCGGCCAGCTCATGCCGACGGTCGTCGATCAAACGGTCCAGCAGCGAGGGCTGCAGCCGCTCTTGTTGGGTCAGTTCGGCCATGGCGCTGCCACCGCGGCGGTGTCGAATGCAATATGGCGAATATCGAGCAAGGGGTAGTCGTCTTCGCTGCCGGCCAGCAGGCGTTGCCCCAGACCGCAGGCAGACAGGTCTTCGCCCTGCCAGGTGGTGCGCTTGCCGAGACGGATCGCGCCGTCGTCGCTGTGGTGGCTGCCGGGGTAACGACAAGGCACCACGCCACGGCTGTGCGTGCCGTCGCGCCATTGAATTTCCACCGATTGCCACAGCATGTCGCGCAGACTGCCAGGCACCTCGAAACGCAGGCTGCGCAGTTGGGCGAACGGCAGCCAGGCGTAGCCCGCTTCGAGGATGACCTCCAGGCAAGGCCCAAACCGTGGATCGGCGTCCGCCAACCAGTCGAAACGTTCGCCATCGACGTGCCCCGCGATGGCATCGGCTTGAGTCAGCGCCAGCGCACGCCGTCGTGCGGCCTGCGCTGGCTCGCCGTCGCGATCGTGTTGCAATGCCTGCAGCAGATCGTGTTGCCACTGCGGTACCTGACCAGGCATCAGTGGCATCATCCGACCGGCCAGCACCTGCTCGCGCTCAAGTTCGGCGTCGAGGATGCGCGCATACGCGCCAGCCACGCCGATCCAGGCCTGATCCAGGTCTGCCGCCAGCAGCAACTGCTGCCGCGCCCGCTCCCAGTCGCCCACCACGGCCAGCAGCTGGAACAAGCCGATGCGCGCTTGGGCATCGGCCGGGCATTGCCGCACCCACTCCTTGGCGGTCGCCAACGAGGCCTCGGGATTGTCTGCCTTGATCAGGCGGGCGCAGGCATGTTCGGGATGGATGATGGACATCGACATTGGCGCTCCGGTCGGACTGCGTTGGCTCAGGACTTCTTCACTTCCTGCATGTTGAAGGTGAAGTCCTTGGTGCCGCCCTGCTTCTTGCCCTTGTCGTCCTGCGGCTGGAACGAGTACTTGAACTTGCCGAAATGCAGCGTCACGTTTTCGGTCAGACGATCTTCGCCACCGCTGCCGCCGGTGGACACCGAGGTGATCATCACGCCCTCGCTCAGCTCGATGGTGACGTAGTCGGTCTGCTCGCCGGTGGCGTTGGTCACGTACAGCGTGGCCGAATCCACACGCGCACCCGTGCAGCAGGCATTGAGCAAGGCGTTGGAGCAGCTGTCGACGTACTTGGTGACGGAAATATCCTGCACGTTGGCCTTGCCGCCGGCCGCATAGCCAGCGCCGGTGTGCAGGTTGCCGGTGTTGCTGGTACCCCACGACCAGGCAATGATCGGCACTTCGTCCTTGTGCTTGGAATGGTTGGACGCGCCCTTGATCTCGACGTCGCCCGAGCCGAATTTGAGATGCATATCGAAAGCCATGGAACTTCTCCAGTGGTGGGTGGTGCAGGAAAGGGAGAGCCGACCCGGCGGCTATGCCAGCCGCAGGTCGTTAGTGTTGAAAGCCAAGCCTGAAAGCGGTCAGGCGGCTTGCGCCGATGGCAAGCGCGAGACCAGGCGTAGCGATACCGTCAGGCCTTCGAGCTGGTAATGCGGGCGCAGGTAGAATTTGGAGGTGTAGTAACCGGGGTTACCCTCGACCTCTTCGACCACCACTTCGGCGGCGGCCAAGGGCTTGCGTGCCTTGGTTTCTTCGCTGGAATTGGCCGGGTCGCCGTCGACGTAGTTCATCACCCAATCGGTCAACCAGCTCTGCATTTGCTGGCGCGTGCTGAACGAGCCGATCTTGTCGCGCACGATGCACTTGAGGTAGTGGGCGAAACGGCAGCAGGCGAACATATACGGCAGCCGTGCGCTCAGCGCTGCGTTGGCGGTGGCATCCGGGTCGTCGTACTCCTCGGGCTTGCCCAGCGACTGTGCACCGATGAAGGCGGCCATGTCGGTGTTCTTGCGATGCACCAGCGGCATCAGGCCCATCTTGTCCAGTTCCGCCGAACGGCGGTCGGTGATGGCGACCTCGGTCGGGCACTTCATGTCCACACCGCCATCGTCGGCCGGGAAGGTATGCGTCGGCAGGCCTTCCACCGCCCCACCCGACTCCACGCCGCGAATGCGCGTGCACCAACCGTACTGCTTGAATGAGCGGTTGATGTTGACCGCCATTGCGTAGGCTGCGTTTTGCCAGGTGTAGCGCGACGAATCGGCGCCCTGAGTGTCTTCTTCGAAGTCGAACGCTTCCACCGGATCGGTCTTGGCGCCGTACGGCAGCCGTGCCAGCGTGCGTGGCATGGCCAGCGCCAGGTATTTGGCATCCTCGCTCTGGCGCAACGACCGCCATGCCGCGTAATCGGGGGTGGAAAAAATCTTGGCCAGATCGCGCGGGTTGGAGAGCTCGCTCCAGCTTTCCATCCCCATCAGTCCGGGACCCGCAGCGGCGATGAAGGGCGCATGCGAAGCGGCCGCAATCTGGCTGATGCCGCGCAACGTGTCGACATCCTGCGGGCTGTGGTCGAAGTGGTAATCGCCGATCAGGCAGCCATACGGTTCGCCACCCAGCTGACCATACTCGGCTTCGTAGATCTTCTTGAACACCGGGCTTTGGTCCCAGGCGGTGCCCTTGAAGCGCTTGAGGTTCTTGGCGAGCTCCTTCTTGGACACGTTGAGCACGCGGATCTTCAACTGCGTGTCCGATTCGGTATTGCTCACCAGATAATGCAGGCCGCGCCATGCACCCTCCAGCGCCTGGAACTGCGGTGCGTGCAGGATGAGGTTGAGTTGCTCGGTGATCTTGCGGTCGATCTCGGCAACATACGCATTGATGGTCTGCGCGAGGTCGTCGCTGATGATGTCGCTGCGTTCCAGCACCTGTTCGGCCAGGGTGCGCACAGCCAACCGCACTTCTTCGCCGGCGCGTTCGCTGCGTGGACGGAATTCGCGGGTCAGCAGCGCCGCAAAGTCGTCGGATTGACTGGTTAGCGGCTGGGCATCGGCAAGGTCTTGGGTAGCGGAAGAATTCTGGGTCGCCATGGGGTTACTCATCCGTCGACTTGGGGGCCGCGACCAGCGAGCGCAGCAAGGTGGGATCCTTGATCGCATCGGCGATCAAGCGCTCGGCGCCGGCCTTTCCGTCGAGATACGTGCCCAGATTGGCCAGTTGGGTACGCGCTTCCAGCAGCTCGGCCAGCGGTGCCACCTTTTTCACCACGGCGGTGGGCGAAAAATCGTCCAGGCTGTCGAAGGTGATATCGACAGGTAATTCGCCGCTGCCGGTGAGGGTGTTGGAAACGCTCATTGCCACCCGCGGTTGCATGGCACGCAGCCGGCTGTCGAAATTGTCGATATCGATTTCCACTGCATCGCGTGCTTCCAGCGCCGGCAGGTTTTCTGTATTGGCGCCGGACAGGTCCGACAACACACCCATGACGAACGGAACCTGCACCTTCTTCTGCGAGCCGTAGATCTCGACGTCGTATTCGATCTGCACGCGAGGCGCGCGATTCCTGGCAATGAACTTCTGACTGCTGCTGCGAACGGACATGCGGCCTCCGATGATCTGCGTGGTTGCTGGACGCTGCGGTTGCAGCGGCCGTGTGGCAAAGGCGTATCCCTTGCACCGGATGTGCATCGTGTGCGTTGCCGTCGGCGGAATGAAATCGAACGCCGGGATGGCAGGTATGGGTGTGCGTGATGGGCTTTCCCGCAGGATCCAATGACAACCACAGCGCACGCCGGCGGAGCACTCGAATGCGCTGGCTTCTTCCGTGCGGCATCCAATCGCTGGCTAGCCGCTGCCCATTGCGTCAAGCGGCGAGGCAATCCCCACGGCCACGCATTCGTTCAGGTAATCGCAGTCCGCGCAGCCTTCGATGGGAGTCGGATCTTGCGCACAGCGAATCGCTGGCATATTTCCGAGATGGACACGCGTGGCACGCGCCATGGTTGGACCGTGCGAGCAGGCGGCACGATGCGAGCATGCGTCATGGCATGGCGGCGAAGACGCTGATCACGCTGCGCAATGTCCGCTTGCCTGCATGCAGGCACGCGGACATGGAACTGGGCATCAAGATGATCAGTGCACTATTGCGGGGCAGATAGCTTCAATCGGATGCGTGCATAGGTGCCATACGACCTCACCTCGTGCCGCCTAGGCTACGATCCACGGGCACTACATCACTTGTCCGCTACATACGGATGCAACACCGTCTCTGTCGGGTGCCTCTCATGTCTGATTTGCCGAACTACACGTCTGGCCCATTGGCAGGTTGCCTGTTGGCGTCTTTATTGATGTGTGCGAATGTCGGTTGGGCTGGCGCACCCTCGCCGGTCTCGGGTACGCCACCGAAGGCGGACGTCGATCTGTCCAGCACGTCCTTGCGCGCGCGGGTCCAGCCTGCACACGAAGACAGCCTGAACGCCTTCTCTGGTACCGATCAGCGCGCACAGGCGCATCAGCTAAGCGACCGCGAGTGGGCCTTGGTCGAACGCGCGATTGACGCATTGCCTGCGTTGCACCGTCAGATCCTGCAACAGCGTCTGGCGCGACTGAGCTTCGTTGATGCGCCCTGGAGCCCGGGTACGGCATTGACACGCGAGTACGACGGCGCCGATGGCAAACCGCTCTTCGAGATTACCGTGCGTGGAGATGTCCTCGATACCTCGCTCAGCGACTTTCTGACCGGCAAGGATGCCCGCCTCTTCACTACAGACGCGTCGGGATATCGCATTCAACTGGATGCAGGTGCGGTTCCTGCTCTGGAGTATCTGCTGCTGCACGAAGCAACTCACGTCGTCGACAGCACCTTGAAGATCACCGCCGACGGCGGCCCTTTCCGCGAGATATGGACCGACTACCGCAGCTTGGCCGCTCCACTCGATCGCGGCCCGCTTGCGTCCTCCGTCTACCGGCGCAAACCAGCTCAGCCCCTGTCACAGGCACCGATGCTTTATCGGGCTCTGGCCGAATCTCCATTTGTGTCGTTGTACTCCACCGCTTCGGCAGGCGAAGACTTTGCGGAGCTTATCGCCTGGCGCGAGCTATCGCAGAGTTTCGGTGTCGGATTAACGATCTGGATACGCGACAGCTCCGGCAATGTCGTTGCGCGGTTCGACCCACTCGCCTCGACATCGGTCCAAGCGCGCATGGCCGAGGCAAATGCGCTCCTCATGAAGTTAGAGCGGCCGTGAGGCTTTGACCCATCTAACTTAGGAGATGGCAAATGGCCGCTGCTGCTGAGCTGGATGCCGGTCATCGGCGACCCGTTCACGCTCGCCGCTGGGGTCATGCGCGAGTCGCTGCGTGCGGTGGTGCCTCTGCTGGTCATTGCCAAGACCGCACGCTATGCCGTGGTTGCATGGGCGACGCTTGCGGTTGCGCGATGACTGCCTGCCGTTGCTGATGCTGCTGACCCGAAAGCGCCAGATTCCAGTGCCCACGAGCGCTTAACGCGAACCGCCTATGCTGTCGGCGCTGCAGGGTAGCTGCAGCGCATGAGCGACACGACAAAGGAGATTGTATGAAGCAGCTACAGACGATGATCCTGGCTGGTTGCCTGATGGGGCTAAGCTCGATGGCCTACGCCGAAGTTGCCAACCTGACCAACAGCGCCGAAGGCGCCAATCGCGATGCAGGCATCGCGGCGGTGAAGAAGAAATTGCAGGACGCCTGCACATCGCGCAACGGCACGCCAGATCTCGGCTCGTTTGAAGTGGTGTTCGAGAAGACCAGCAAGAATCCGGATGTTCCCAAGCCGTATTACGTCGACGGCAAACTCAAGTGCGATCTGCCGCAGTAAGTCCGGTTTCATTTGCTTGCACCGCAATATTGACTCACTGCAACGTGCAACTGGACTGGCGCCCCTGCGTTGGTGGGGGCGCCTTTTTCATGATCTTGA
The DNA here is from genome assembly GCF_013112235.1 of Xanthomonas euvesicatoria. Taxonomy (NCBI): domain Bacteria; kingdom Pseudomonadati; phylum Pseudomonadota; class Gammaproteobacteria; order Lysobacterales; family Lysobacteraceae; genus Xanthomonas; species Xanthomonas euvesicatoria. The sequence goes on along the minus strand of NZ_JABFFS010000001.1, from coordinate 3,517,687 downwards.
AATGCGTGACATGCGCCAGACGCTTTCTCGTCGCCACCAGGACAATCACAGGCCGTTCTACACTTTTCTTGGCTGAATGGCCAATGCTTGCGTGCAGGGAATGCGCGGCCATTGGCCAGAGGTACGTGCTGCGATCCTCTGCCTGCAGTCCTCCAAAAGCAGATTCTTCCTGGATGGATGGCCGCCCTGCCCGCGCGTCGTACCGGGTGACGCGGTCCTACACCATCCCTAGCTGCGAGCGCGCCACGTCCAAAGTCGTCATGATCTGAATGACTTCGTCGAGCGGATGCAGCGGCGATTCCATCAATCCCTGGCCGATGTAGCGAGCAGCTGCAGTGGCTTGCCAGGAGAGCGCGCGATAGCCGTCAACACCGGTGGGGTCGGTCCAGAGCAACGGTTCGATGGCGTCGCCGTTGCCGACCAGACGCAGCGTGGTCGGGTTATGGAAATCGCCTGCCAGATCGATGCGGCCGGCGCTACCGGTGACATAGGCGGTGGAGCTGCTACGGGCCACGATGGAACTGACCAGGGTGGATTGCGCGTGCCCGCCATGCGACAGCACCACGGTCGAATAGGCATCGACGCCGGTCTGGGTGAGCGCGCCCACGGCCGTGATTGCGCTAGGTGCGCCCAACACCATCGAGGAGAACTGCACGGTATAGACGCCCAGGTCGAGCAACGCCCCGCCCCCGAGTGAAGCATTGCGTTGCCGATGCAGTGGATCGCGAGGCCCCGACTGACTCAGGTCTGCGAACACGTGGCGGACATCGCCCAGCGCTCCATCGGCCAATAGCTTGCGCACCACCGAGGTGTGTGGAAGATAACGGCTCCACATGGCCTCCATCAGGAACAGTCCGCGCGCACGCGCTTCCTGCACCAGGATGCGGGCGTCCTGCGCGAAGGTGGTCATGGGCTTTTCGATCAGGACATGCTTGCCCGCACGAAGTGCGAGCAGGCCATGTTCCAGATGTTCGCTGTGTGGGGTCGCAATGTAGACGATGTCGACGTCCGGGTGATGGACGAGCGCCTCATAGCTGTCACAGGCGTGTTCCATCGCCCAGGTTTCGGCGAACGTCTGGGCACGTTCGCGGCTGCGCGAGGCCACCGCGAATGGACATTGGCGCGTATTGCGACGCAAGGCATCGACGAATGCGGATGCGATCTTGCCGGGACCCAGCACGCCCCAGCGCAATGCCGGTTCGCCCTGGCCTGGCAAGAACAGGTCCGGCGTCGGGAATGTGGTCGGTAGCATGAGGATGTGCTCTGCATCGATGGTGTGGTGATGCTAGCAAAGCGCCGACGATGTCAACGACGATGCTCCCCAGGATGCGTCGCTTGCAGGGCATCGACACCTGAGTGAGCGCGAAGTCTTCATGGCATGACAGTGCACGCAATCGACATCGCGCCCCATTGGAAGCAGCAATCAGCATCGCCGACTGCAGCGACGATACCGGAGCTGCAACACCGGGATCGTCACTGCGCGGCTGGTCCTGCCTACTGGGGCGCAGCGGCCGCGGCGTCTGGTGTGACGCGCCAGACGATGTTGGCCAGATCATCGGCAACGATCAATGCACCACGCGGATCGACCGTGACACCCACCGGCCGGCCGCGGGTCTTGCCATCTTCGCCATGGAAGCCGGACACGAAGTCGATTGGGTCGCCTGCTGGTCGACCGTTGCGGAACGGCACGAACACGACCTTGTAGCCAACCGGCGGATTTCGGTTCCAGCTACCGTGCTCGCCGACGAAGACGCCATCGGCGAACTTGGCGCCCATTGCGCTGGAAGAAAACGCAACGCCAAGTGCGGCGACATGCGAACCCAGGGCATAGTCCGGCACGATCGCCGATGCCACCTTCTGCGGATCTTGCGGCATGACGCGCGCGTCCACGTTCTTGCCCCAATAGCTGTAAGGCCAACCGTAGAAACCGCCTTCGCGTACCGAGGTGAGGTAGTCCGGCACCAGGTTGGGGCCGATTTCATCGCGCTCGTTGACCACTGCCCACAACGCACCGCTACCCGGCTGGATGGCCAGCGCCGTGGGATTGCGGATACCGGTCGCGTACGGTTTGTGCGCGCCGGTTGCGGCATCCACCTGCCAGATCTGCGCACGGTCGAGCTCGACGGCCATGCCACGTTCGGTGATGTTGCTGTTGGAGCCGATGGCCACATACAGATAGCGGCCATCCGCGCTGGCTGTGAGCGCCTTGGTCCAATGATGATTGATGGCCGACGGCAGGTCGGTCACCTTGGTGGGCGCCCCGCTCGCCTGGGTCTGGCCCTGCCGATACTCGAAGCGTACCAACGCATCCTGGTTCGCTACGTACAGCGCCTCGCCAATCAGCGCCAGCCCGTAGGGCGCGTTGAGTTTGTCGGCAAACACCGTTTTCAGTTCGTAGGTGCCATCGCCATCAGCATCGCGCAACAAGGTCAGGCGATTGCCGCTCTTGGCCTTGGAGGTGCCCTTGGCCTTGATCGCGCCGGCAATGACATCCTTTGGCTTGAGGTTTGGCGCGCCGCCACCACGGCCTTCTGCCACCAGGATGTCGCCATTGGGCAGCACCAGTGTCTGGCGCGGAATGCCAAGATCCTTGGCGATCGCGGTGATGCGATAGCCTGCCGGCACGGTGGGCTTGCGCTCGTTCCAGGCGGTTGGCTCGGCAATCTTCATGTCGGGCAGCAAGCCGCGATCCGGCTCCGGCAGTTCCGGGGTTGCGCCGCGCTGACTGACCTCCGGTGCCTTGCCGCATGCGGCCAGCGCTGCAGCAAGAATGGAGACGGTGATGAGACTGGTGGTCTGACGCTTCATCGTGCACCTCCTACGCGCAGACCGGACAATCCTGCCCAGGTCGCAACCAATGCGAACAACGTCGCAATCGCAGACAGCGCCAGGGCTGCCGGCATGACGGCCCATGCGTCGCGGGCATGATGCAAGGCGTCGAAAAAGCCCACGATCCACGTAGCAATGAGCGCAATGATGTAGATCAGGTTACGGCTTCCGCGCACCAACGCGACGATGGCGCACACCAGCGCAATCGTGGTCAACACCATCGCGCCTACCAGCAGCCAGGATGCGAAGTTGCTCCACTGGATCTGGTAGCTGCTCCAGTAGGCGTAATCGCTGAGCAAGGCGCCGAGAAACAGCGGCCACACACCGCCGAGCACGGCTGCGTGGAACGGGTGGACGGCCCATGGACGGGCCGGAACGGTCGTTGAATTCATAGCGGACTCATTGGGGGCAATGGCGAAACGTGCCCCGATGCTGACAGCTTGCATGTGATGAGCAGCGTGATATTCGCGCAATTCGTGCCCGTGCAGATAACCGAAGCTGGCGCTGCCTAGTGCCTTTCGAACGCACGCAGGCTGCATCTATTGTCGCGTTCGATGCCTGGGCAGCCTGCTGCCGGGCTGCCTGGGAAGTGCCACCGCATGTCCATAGCGCCCACGCCCTGACCCCACGCGATGCCGGGCCACGTGCAGCGCAGACCGTCACTTACGGCTCCCGCTCATCCGCTCCGTCGACCGTTCGATGCCTGTCTCGACCGCACGTCATGCATCGCTGGGCGATGCACGGCTCCGCTTCCAAGCTGCGCTCCATCCACTGAAGGAGCAGGTGTATGAAGACAATTGCGATGATGCTGCTGGCTACCGCGCTGAGCATGGCCGGCACGGCCCGCGCGACGGGAACCACACCGCCGGCGTCAGCCACGGCCGAATTGGCGCGCGAGGCCGCTGCGTTTTTCAAGGACAGCCAGCCGGGCGGCGTGGTGCTGGTGACGCGCGGCGATCAGGTGCTGCTGCGCCGGGCCTACGGCATGGCGGACATCGAAAATGGCGTGGCCATGCAACCGGACGCGGCAATGCGGCTGGCTTCGGTCAGCAAGCAGTTCACCGCCATGGCGGTACTGCAACTGGTGCAGGCGGGCAAGCTGCAACTGGATACCTGCCTGGAGTCAGTGGACCCGGCGCTGAGCGGCCCGCTCGCCAAGGTCACCGTGCAGCAACTGCTCACGCATACCTCCGGCATCAAGAATGTCAGCAGCATCGCTGCCTCGCGCGCCGCGCGACGGGAAGACACCGATGCGCGGAGCCTGATGAACTATTTCAAGGACCTGCCGCTGGAGTTTGCTGCGGGCACGCGCTTTCGCTACAGCAACTCCAACTACATCGTGCTGACCTATCTGATCGAACGCATCACCGCTCAGCCCTACCCGGTCTATATGCAGCAGTCGCTGTTCCAGCCGCTGGGCATGCTGCATACCCGCTACGATGACCATCTCACCGTGATCGCCAAACGCGCGCACGGCTATCGCCGCGCTCAGGGCCAGTTGCAGAACGCCGACTTCATCAGCATGTCGCAGCCGCAAGGCGCGGGCGGTCTGATCAGCACGGTGGACGATCTGGCGATCTGGCACCGCGCATTGCGCGACGGCTTGCCGGTGTCGGCATCGCTGCTGGCGCAGGCGATGCGCACGACCACGTTGGCCGATGGCAGCGCCTCGCCCTACGGCTTCGGCTGGATCATCGGCCAGGTAAACGGCATGGCCGACGTGGAGCATGGCGGCTTCATCAACGGCTTCAACAGCTATGTGGTGCGGGTGACGCAGCCGGACGTCTTCGTGACCGTGTTGACCAATGCCGAGTTCCTGGATCCGACCAACCTGAGCGTGCGTCTGGCCGCCATCGCCGCCGGGCATGCCTATGCGGCGACGGTCGCGCTGCGCAGCCAGGACCGCGCATGGCTGGGCCGTTATCGCTTTGCTGCAGATGATGTACGCGTGCTTGCGGAAGTGGACGGCGCGCTGCAACTGCAGCGCGAGGGAGAAGACCCGGTTGCCGTGCTGCCGCATGCCGACGGCCGTTACTACCTGGACGAGAGCCTGGATGCGTTGAGCTTCAACAACGACGGCAATGGCAACGCAGTCATGACCATGCACGATCGCTTGATGGGTGACAGCAGCGGCACCCGCGAACCGACCGGGGACAACTGACAAGCGGCTGCGCGGCTGCCCTCCGGCGGAATCGGTGCACAGAGTGGGCATATGCCACACGCATGCCCCGTGGCTCGCGTGCGCCATCGGCACTGATCTGGCAAATTGCCCCCACGTTGCCAGCCACCCAGAAACCGCCGAAAGCTAAAGGCTGAGCAGCTCTCTGAAGCGTGCGCTCTGGCGGCGGGACACTTCCACTTCCAGCCCACCGCGCAGGGTCAGCATCAGGCCGCCGTTGCTCCACGGTGCAACCTGCTCCACGAAGTCCAGATTGACGATGTACTTGCGGCTGGCGCGGAAGAATTTGTCCGGCGCCAGCTGCGTTTCAATCGCCCCGAGCGGCCGATACAGCAGTGGCGCGTGGTTCTGGAAGTACACCCGGCTGTAGTTGCCGACCGCCTCGATCAACCGCACATCGCGCGGCTTGACCAGGAAGCAGTGCTCGCCGTCCTTGATGAAGATGGCGCTGTCCATCGCACGCCGCACCGGTGGGGCGGCAACCGCGTCGCCTAGTTTCTCGATCGCCTGGGCAAGCCGCTGCGGTTCGATTGGCTTGAGCAGGTAGTCCACCGTGTTGTAGCCGAACGCCTTGAGCGCATGCGCGTCGAAGGCGGTGGTGAAGATGATGCGCGGTACCCGACTCAGGCGCTCCAGCACATCGAACGCGTTGCCACCGGGAAGGTCGATATCCAGAAAGACCACGTCCGGCGTAGCCGATTCGATCAACTGCTGCACTGTCCACATCATCGGCATGGCCCAGCACACGCAGCTGCGGGTAACCCTTGAGCTGATGCTCCAGTTCGAAGCGGGCCAGCTCCGAATCTTCCACGATCACCGCTTCAATCACGCGCCCTCTCCAATCCATACATGTGCCACCACACACGTGCCTTCTTCATGTAATTGCAGGCCGGCATGATCCGAACGAGAGTTGCAGGCGTTGCCGCAGGTTCGCCAGGCCCGTGCCGCCGCTGCCGCCGGCTTGCAATTGCCCGCTGTTACGCACATGGATATGCAGCGCATCATCCTGCACGGCAATGCCTACCTGCAGATCGCCGACGCTGCTGCTGAGCCCCAGACCGTGCTTGATCGCGTTTTCCACCAGCAGCTGCACGCAGAATCGTGGTACCCGTCGCAGCAATGCGGCTGCATCCACGTGTTCGGCATAGCGCAGGCGCTTGCCGAGTTGCATGCCGACCAAGCCCAGATAGTCGCGCACGACCGCCATTTCTTCGTCCACGGTCACCAGGGCTTCTTCGCCGCCGGTGAACTGGTAGCGCAGCGTGCTGGCGAAGCGGGTGATCTGTTCGCGTGCCAGCTCTGGATCGATGAGGATGAGCGCTCGAATATTGTTGAGCGTGTTGAAGGTGAAATGCGGGCTGATATGGCCGAGCAGACGTTGCAACTGCGCCTCCTTGAGCGCCAGCCGCAGATCGTTCTGGTGGCGAGTCGCTTCGGCTAGCCGCGTCTGTCTGCTGATCGACAGGTAGAGCAGGCTCCAGGCAATGTAGGCCGGCCATAGCAGGGCCGTGCCCGCGATCATCGGCTGCGCCTCGGACAGCGCCATCAACCCCGGGGAGAAGCCGCGCAAGCCCAGCAGTAAGCCGTGGACCGCCACATCCACGCCCAGCGCCGCCAGCAGGCTGGCGACCAGCAACAGGCCCAGCCAACGCACTTCGCCGTAGCCATCGGCTTGCAGTGTTCGATAGAGCCGGCGCAGCAGCAGGCTGCCCAGCAACCCGCCCACGCTGAAGCCAGCCACTGCGGCCAACTGCAGCCCATCGGGCACCGCTTCCTCGCTAGGCCGAGCCACGTAGGCAATCGCCAGGAACAGCGACCAGCCCAATGCCTGCATCAGCCAGAACATGCGCCCTACTCCGCGCATGCCGGGTCTTTCCTTGCCTCTGTCACGCAGCCTCATCTCCGTCCGGCATGCCAGCGACGCGTTGCCACCGATGCCCGGGCAGAGAATAGGGCCGAGTGAAGGCGATTGCACGATGTGGATGACCGCCGATGCTTTCTCGCTGCATCGCTGATCGCACCGGGCGACAACGCAGTGGCCGTGTGCTGGCGTCTGCGCGCTAGCCCTGTGCGTTGCCGGGCGGGGTCGAGCGCGGGCGCGTTTGCTTCTTCAGCAGTTCGCCGATGTATTGCCGGGCCAGTTTGCTGCCGATGTCCACTGCAGCCTGCAGCGAACCGAAGGTGGGAGAGCCCGTCAACGGCACCGACTGCCCGCCTACCTGCAAGGTGTCCAGTACCACGCGCTGGCGCTCTAGCTGACGGGCCACCACGGCATAGGCAATGCCATGCAGCGTGCCTTCCATCGTCAGCAGATCCTCGGGCGATGTGGTGCTCATCCCCAGCGAGCATAGCGACGATCGGTCAGCGCGGCAGCAGCACACCTTGAACCGTTTACGCGACCGCAGTCTGCGCTGCAGCGAGCATCGCCAAACCTGTCGCCCGCACAGGTGGTGTTGCGCGGCGATCGGCCTTGTGTGATGTGGAACCGCGATGGGGCCTGGCAGAACCTGGCCACCAGCGTGCGCCGAACGGCGACACCGGACGCAGCCGCGCAGCGGCAGGCGATGCGCTTCCCGCCCATGACGGTAAGCGTCATCGCTGGCGTTTGACCCGGCCTGCCGTCGGGGAATGCAGCTGCGCGTGTCGGAATTTAAATCCACACACAGGAAAAAAACACGCGCCATTCAGCTGCGCCCCCGTCTGAAAGATCAACGACCTGAGGCTGCGAGATTTATTCGAAATTGCTGCCCGGTGTTCAAGCAAGGTGGCGAACTGGTGAATTTGACCCACCTGAAGTGCTGGATTACGCACAATGGGGGTTTGCGCCTGACCTTGCTTATTATATTCCCGTAAATATATTCGACGAATCGGCAAGAGTGAATGAGCAAATTAGTATAATTTTGCCCGTATCAGTCCGGCCACGAACGCCCTGCGCTAGAGCCCGTTAGATCCGCTAACTCGCGCTTGAATTCGCTACCCAGCGTAGTGATTTCACCGACAAGGCGGATGCGATTCCCTGATTCACGAAGAACGCAGTCGCATTTAGGATTGTCGCCCCGCGAGATTTGTGACGCATTATTGTTGAGTACGCTCCGACAATAATCTGCAGGCTCACCTGCTATGCGCCTCTAATTCGTTTTGGCTATGGATTAAATCGGCAAATCCTATTTAGGCGATTTTTCTCTGAATAGCAACTGTCCATTCAGATTTCAGAGATCTCAGATAGCGCCGTTAAACAATCTCGCAAGCACTGAGTAATACGAAACGTATTTTTCAGATGCTCCGCGGGCGCACTCGTGGGGAAGAGGCGCAGCGGTCGAGAAATGAATAACGCGTGAAATTAATGCCTTCGCTGGCGATCGCCGGCGCGGGGTCCTTCTGCGCCAAATTTGAATCACCAGCAGTAGCGGCGCACTCAATAACTGGAACCGACCAACCAATGAATCGCTCGCTACTGGCAACCACCATCGCCTCCTGCCTCGTCCTGACCGCCTGTGGCGGCGGTGGCGGTGGCGGCAACGTGCGTAGCGACGCACCGCAGACCACGGTGATCGCGCCGACACCGACGACCCCGCCGCCGGCAGCGGACCCGCTGCCCAAGACCACGCCCGCGCCGACGCCGGCCCCGCCACGCTATCAGGGCGTGGGCAGCAATCTGCTGGTGCCGACCAACGCGGATCTGGCGCAGCAGGCGGGCGCGCGGGGCCAGGGCGTGAAGCTGGCCGTGCTGGACGACAACCTGGTGCCCAGCTACGCACCGATCAGCGGCAAGGTCGACAGCTTCAACGATTACACCGCCAGCCCAGGCACGCCCGAGTCGTCGGCCAATGCCTTGCGCGGCCACGGAACGATTGTGTCTGCGCTGGTGCTGGGCTCCGCGCAGGACGGCTTCGCCGGTGGTGTCGCGCCGGATGCAGACCTGTTCTATGCGCGCATCTGCGCCGAAAATTCCTGCGGCACGCAGCAGACCCGTCGTGCGGCGGTGGACCTGGCCGCGGCTGGCGTGCGGATCGCCAATCTCTCCATCGGTGCCTCCTACCCCGATGCCGCCTCCAGTGCCAACGCTGCGCTGGCCTGGAAATACGCACTGACCCCGTTGGTGCAGGCCGATGCGCTGATCGTGGCATCCACCGGCAATGAAGGCGCGGCAGAAGCTTCCTACCCGGCGGCAACGCCGGTGCAGGAAGCCAGTGTGCGCAACAACTGGCTGGCCGTCGGTGCGATCAACATCGATAGCGCCGGCAACGCCGCCGGCTTGACCAGCTATTCCAATCACTGCGGCGCCGCCGCGCAGTGGTGCCTGGTCGCGCCGGGCAGCTACACCGCCCCGGCCCTGGCCGGCACCGAATTGCAGGGCCAGATTGCCGGCACCTCGTTCTCCACCGCCGCCGTCAGCGGTGTCGCCGCGCAGGTGCTGGGCGTGTATCCGTGGATGAGCGCTTCCAACCTGCAGCAAACCCTGCTGACCACCGCCACCGACCTGGGCGACCCGGGCGTGGACGCGCTGTACGGCTGGGGCCTGGTCAATGCGGCCAAGGCGATCAAGGGCCCGGGCCAGTTCGCAAGCAACTGGGCGGCCAATGTGACCGCTGGCTACGACAGCACCTTCAGCAACGACATCTCCGGCGCGGGCAGCCTGACCAAGAACGGGGCCGGCAAGCTCACCCTGAGCGGCAATAACAGCTATACCGGCGGCACCAGCATTAGCGACGGCGTGCTCACACTGTCCGGCAGCCTGCGTTCGGATGTGATCGTGTTGAACTCGGCCACGTTCGAATCGCGCGGCGGTGTGATCAACGGCAACTACAGCCTGGTCAACAACACCGGCACCACCGCGCTCGAGTTGGGCAGGGGCCTCACCGTCACCGGCCGGGCCAGCTTGAAGGGCAATCTGCTGTTGCTACCGGAAGCGGCCGGTTACACCGTCGGCAGCACCGAGAAGATCGTCAAGGCCGGCGTCCTGCAAGGCACGTTCGACCGCGTGCAGTACGCCAACAATTTCTTCTGGACCGCGGCACTGTCCTACGACCCGACCACCGTCACCGCAACCCTGACCCGCAATGCCTCCGCGGCCAGCGCACAGGCGGCCGGTGCACCGCAGTCGGTGGTCAACGGTGCCAACCAGGCCGACGCGCTGGTCAAGGTGCTCGATACCCGGGTCGCCTCGGGCGACACCGACAACCTGGGTGGCCTGATCAGCGCCACCGGTTCGCTGATTGCAGCATCCGATGCGCAGGTTGCCGCGTCGCTGCCGACCCTGACCGGCCAGGTACACGGCATCGAGCGCACGCTGGGCTTCCAGTCCGCGCTCAACGACGCACGTGTGGCCGCCGACCGCCTGCCCTACCTGGCCGACACCACCACGTTGACCACCTGGATGCAGGGCAGCTACCTGGACGGCAATCTGGGCCGTAGCGGTTTCGCTTCGGCCGATTACACCCAGCAGGCCACCACCTTCGGCGTGGATCTGCCGATGGGCAGCGGCGGCACCATCGTCGGTGCGGCCGTGACCTCCGGTCAGGACCGTGCGCACATCGCCGCGTCTTCGAGCCGTCTGCGCTCGGACCGGTATGCGATGACCGCGTACCTGTACCAGCCGATCGGCCAGGCGTATCTGTCGGCGATCGGTTCGTACGGCATGAGCAACGTCCAGACCGAACGCAACGTGCAGGCCGGCAGCATCGGCGAGCGCTTGCAGGACCGTCGCCACGACACCAACTGGTCGGCGCGCGCGGAAATCGGCCTGATGCCGCATGCCGGGTTGTCGCCGTTCGTGGCCGCCGGTGTGGTGAGCCAGACCCAGGATGCCTTCAGCGAAGCCTCGGTGACGGGCCTGGGCCTGAGCGCGAACAGCGACACCCTGCGCGCAGGGTACGGCGAGGTGGGTGTGCGTGGCCATCTGGCGCGCGGCAACTGGAGCTTCGATGGTCTGGTGGCGTATCGCTCGCTGCTGGGCAACCCGGATGCCGACTTCTCGGCGTGGTTCACCGGCCTGCCGGAAGCGCGTTTCACTGTCGCCGGCGAGCCGGTGTCCAAGCAGTCGCTGCGCGCCTCGGTTGGCCTGCGTTACCAGCTCAACGATGCGTTCTCCATCTACGGCAACGTGGGTGCCGAGCGCGCTCGTTCGGACACCAACAGCATCAACGCCAACATCGGTCTGCGCTGGCAGTTCTGATTGCAGCCGATGCAGCGGTGCTGCAGGCGATGCACGTGACGATGTCACGCACACTGCTGCGTGACAGATAAAAGAAGGCCCCGGCATGTCCGGGGCCTTTTCGTTGACGGCCGCGTGCCAATGGCGAAACCGCCAAGCGCTTGGCTGACACGGCGTCTTGCGTGCCGGCCCCGCGCAGACGATACGAAAGTATATCGATGCGATGTCCATGGACTGGCGAAAACGCCCGAAAACCCCTGGTTTCGCGCGCTGACGGCTGGCACCATGCACGCCATCGACGCGGCTGCAGCACGCGTTGCAACTGCGCCGGCCCGGATGGCTGGCGCGCAACTCACACCTGTGGCGATGCGCCATGGGTGCCAGGCGATGCCGATGTACGCCGCTGCCGGCAGCGCGCGTAGATCCATCGCCGATGCAACCGCGGCCTGCGTTCGCGCATCGCAGGCTGCGGGTGCAACGCCTTCCCTCTCCCCGTACGAGTCATCGCATGTCGTCCCCCTTCCTGCGTTCTACGCTGGCAGCTGCCTGTGTGTGCAGCTTGCTGGCCGGCTGCGGAGCCACGCCGCCGCCGGCTGCTCCCTCGCCGCTGCTGATCCACACCAACACGCAGGTGATGGTGCCGGCGCACTCGCCCCTGCGTGCCAGCCTGCGCGTGCAGGCGGTGCGCAGCCAACCCATCGCCCCGCTGCTGCAGATGCCGGCGGTGATCGACGTGCTGCCCGAGCGCCTGGTGCGCGTCGTGCCGCCGTTGGCCGGGCGCGTGGTCGCACTGCCCAAGACCCTGGGCGACACCGTGCATGCGGGCGATGTGCTGTGCGTGCTGGATTCTGCCGAACTCGCCAGTGCCTACAGCGATGCCGGCAAGACGCGCGCCACGCTGGAACAGGCGCGCCTGGAACTGGCCCGGCAGAAGGCGCTGGCAGCGGACAGCATTTCCGCTGCACGCGATCTGCAGGCGGCGCAGCAGGCCTTCGACAGCGCGCAGAACGATGCACGGGCGGCCAGCGATCGCCTGGCCCAGCTGGGTGTGGCTACGCAGGCGAGATCGCACCGGCGCTATGTCGTGCGTGCGCCCATTGCCGGCCGCGTGGCGGAGCTGAGCGCTGCGCTGGGCGGCTTCTGGAACGACACGTCGGCGTCACTGATGACGGTGGCCGATATCTCGCAGGTGTGGCTCACCGCCAGCGTGCCGGAACGCGAGATTGGCCAGGTCTTCGAAGGTCAGCCGGTCACTGCCAGCCTGGATGCCTATCCTGGCCAACGCTTCGTCGGCCACGTGCAACACCTGGACGATTTGCTCGACCCCGCCACCCGCACGTTGAAAGTCAGGGTGGCCCTGAATAACCGCGACGGCCTGCTCAAGCCGGGCATGTTTGCGCGCGCCCACTTCCAGTCGCGCCCGCAGCAGGCATTGGTGGTGCCCGATAGCGCGCTCTTGCAGATGGGACTGTACACGCGGGTGTTTGTCGAAACCGCGCCGTTCGCTTATCGCTCGCGCATCGTGGCCACCGGCCGCGCAATGGAGGGCTATACCGAAATCCTGTCCGGCTTGAAGGCCGGCGAGCGTGTGGTGATCAAGGACGGAGCCTTGCTCAATGATTGAGGCGATCATCACCACCTGCTTCCAGCGTCGCGGCATCGTCTGGCTGGTCTTCGTACTCATTGCGTTATACGGCACATGGAGCTGGACGCAGCTGCCGGTGGAGGCTTACCCGGACATCGCCGATGTCACCTCGCAGGTGGTCACGCAGGTCCCGGGCCTGGGTGCAGAAGAAGTGGAACAGCAGATCACCGTGCCGCTGGAACGTGCGTTGATGGGCACGCCCGGCCTGCATGTGTTGCGCTCGCGCAGCCTGTTCGCCCTTTCCTTGATCACGCTGGTCTTCGACGATGGGACCGAAGGCTACTTCGCGCGCCAGCGTGTGCTGGAACGCATCCAGGCGGTCACCCTGCCCTATGGCGCAATTCCCGGGCTCGACCCATACACCTCGCCCACCGGCGAGATTTATCGCTATACGCTGGAATCGAAAACACGCAGCCTGCGCGAGCTGTCGGACCTGCAATTCTGGACGGTGATTCCGCGCCTGCAGAAAGTGCCAGGCGTGGCCGATGTGACCAATTTCGGCGGCCTCACCACGCAGTTTTCGCTGGCGCTGGAGCCGGACCGCCTGACCCGGTACGGGGTGTCGTTGCAGCAGGTCAAGAGCGCCATCACCAGCAACAACGCCGATGGCGGCGGCAGCGTGATGGATCGTGGCGAACAAAGTTACGTGATCCGCGGCATCGGCCTGCTGCATTCGTTGCAGGACATCGGCAATGTGGTGGTGAGCAGCAGCAATGGCGTACCGGTCCTGGTCAAGGACCTGGGCCAGGTGCGCTACGACAATGTCGAGCGACGCGGCATTCTGGGCAAGGACGGCAACCCGGACACGATCGAAGGCATCGCGTTGCTGCTCAAGGACAGCAACCCGTCGGTGGCCTTGCAAGGCATCCACAGCGCCGTGGAGGAGCTCAACAACGGCGTGCTGCCCAGGGACGTCAAGGTGGTGCCGTACCTGGATCGGACCGCGTTGATCGACGCCACGCTGCATACGGTGAGCGCCACGCTGACCGAAGGCATGCTGCTGGTGTGCGTGGTGCTGTTGATCTTCCTGGGTAGCCCGCGTGCGGCGGCGATCGTGTCGCTGACCATCCCGCTGTCGTTGCTGATCGCCTTCATCTTCATGCACCACCTCAAGATTCCGGCCAATCTGCTGTCGTTGGGCGCGATCGACTTCGGCATCCTGGTCGATGGCGCGGTGGTGCTGGTGGAAAACGTCTTGCGCCTGCGCGAAGAAAACAGCCAGCGTGCATTGACGGCGCGCGATGCGATCGACGCCACCCTGCAGGTGGCGCGGCCGATCTTTTTCGGCATGGCCGTGATCGGCTGTGCGTACCTGCCGCTGCTGGCGTTCGAACGCATCGAATACAAGCTGTTTTCGCCGATGGCCTATGCGGTGGGCGCGGCCTTGATCGGTGCGCTGCTGGTGGCGCTGACACTGATTCCTGGCCTGGCGTGGCTGGCGTTTCGCAAGCCGCGCAAGATGATGCACAACCGCGTACTGGAAACACTGGGACAGCGCTACCGCGCATTGCTGGAACGCAGCGTGGGCCGACGCGGCTGGCTGCTGGCTTGCGCGGCGCTGGCCCTGTGCGTGCTGGCGGTGTTGGGGGGCAGCATCGGCCGCGACTTCCTGCCGTATATCGACGAAGGATCGCTGTGGCTGCAGGTGCAGATGCCGCCAGGCATCACTCTGGACAAGGCCGCCACCATGGCCAATGCCTTGCGCAAGGCCACGCTGGAATTTCCCGAGGTTTCGTACGTGGTGACCCAGACCGGGCGCAACGACGATGGCACCGACTACTGGACGCCTTCGCATATCGAAGCGAGCGTTGGCCTGCGTCCCTACAAAGACTGGCCGGCCGGCATGGACAAGCAGGCATTGATCGCTGCGCTCGGCGCACGTTATGCACGGATGCCCGGTTACACGGTGAGCATGATGCAGCCGATGATCGACGGCGTGCAGGACAAGCTCTCCGGCGCGCACAGCGATCTGACCGTGAAGGTGTTCGGCGACGATCTGCAGCAGGTTCGCGGCGTTGCCGACCAGGTGGCTGCAACCTTGCACAAGGTGCCGGGCGCTGCGGACATCGCCGTGGATGTAGAGCCGCCCCTGCCCAACCTGCAGGTACGTTTCGACCGCGCGGCGGCAGCACGCTATGGCATCAATGCGGCCGATGTGTCGGATCTGATTTCCACCGGCATCGGCGGCAACCCGATCGGGCAGATGTACATCGGCGAGAAGAGCTACGACCTCACCGTGCGCTTTCCGCAACGGTATCGCAACGATCCGCAGGCCATCGGCGCGTTGCGCCTGCGCACCGCTGCCGGCGCCGAGATACCGCTCTCGGCGGTGGCCAGCATCACCACCACCAGTGGCCAGAGCGTGATCGTGCGCGAGATGGGCCGGCGCAACATCATCGTGCGGCTCAACGTGCGCGGCCGCGACCTGTCCAGTTTCCTGAGCGATGCGCAGGCCACGCTCGCGCGGCAAGTGCACCTCGACCCGCAGCACATGCAGCTGGTGTGGGGTGGCCAGTTCGAGAACCTGCAGCGTGCCCAGGCGCGCTTGCTGGTGGTGCTGCCAACCACGTTGTGCATCATGTTCGTGCTGCTGTTTGGCGCATTCGGCAACCTGCGCCAGCCGACATTGGTGCTTGCCGCCGTGCCGCTGGCCATGATCGGCGGGTTGGCTGCATTGCACCTGCGCGGGATGACGCTCAATGTCTCCAGCGCGGTAGGTTTCATCGCCCTGTTCGGGGTGGCGGTCCTGAACGCGGTGCTGATGCTCGCGCAGATCAACCGGCTGCGCCAGGACGTGGGCATGTCCTTGCGCGAGGCGGTGGTGGCCGGTGCGGTGAGCCGCATGCGTCCGGTACTGATGACCGCGACGGTGGCAGCGCTTGGCCTGGCACCGGCAATGCTCGCCACTGGCCTGGGCAGCGATGTGCAGCGCCCGTTGGCCACCGTGGTGGTTGGCGGCTTGGTCACCGCCACGGTGCTCACCTTGGTGTTGTTGCCATCGCTTTACTACCTGATGGAAGCCTTCGTCGCAACGCGCCAGGGCCGCCCGGAGACGACCGCATGACCGACGTTCGCAATGCATTGCTCGCCAGTGCCGTGGCGGTATCGCTCGCCGCCTGCGCAGTGGGACCGGACTTTCAGCGCCCCGCTCCACCTGCTGCCGATCGCTATACCGCCAATGCGTTACCGGCAACGACCGTGGCCGCCGACGCAGCACATGGTGGTGCGCAGCAGTTCGAGCCCGGGCAGGACGTGCCGGCCGCCTGGTGGCGCGCCTTCGGCTCGCCGCAACTCAATGCTGTGGTGGAGCGGGCCTTACGTGCCAATCCAGACCTGCAGGCCGCCGACGCAGCGCTCCGGCAGGCGCAGCAGACGCTGGCCGCACAACGCGGCGCCTGGCTACCGCAAGCGGATCTGCATGTGGATGCCAGCCGGCAACGCGATTCGGTGGTGCCGGCGCCAGATGCCGGCATCGACACACCGTATGCGCTACGCACCGCCCAACTCAGCGTCAGCTACACGCTGGACGTCTTTGGCGGTACGCGGCGGCAAGTGGAAGCGGCCGGCGCGCAGGCACAGGCCCAGCGCGATCAGCGCGATGCGGCGTACCTGAGCCTCACCGCCAACGTGGTGAACGCGGCCATTGGCGAGGCGGCCGTGCGCGCGCAACTGGAGGCTGCGCGCGCGCAGGTCGCCATCGCCGAGCAGCTCTGCACGCTCACCGAACGCCAGCAGACGCTTGGCGCGCTCGGTGCAGCGCAGGTGCTGGCCCAACGCACTGCGCTGGCACAGGCACAGGCCGCGGTGCCGGGGCTGGAAAAACAGCTGGAACAGCAACGGACCCTGCTCGCGATTCTGGGCGGGCAGTTGCCTGGCGACGCTGCGGGTGCGCCGTTTACGCTGGACACGCTGAAATTACCGGCGCAATTGCCGTTATCGCTGCCCTCGCGGTTGGTCGATCGCCGCCCGGACATCCGCGCCGCCGAAGCGCAGGCGCATGCTGCCAGCGCGTTGATCGGCGTGGCGGCCGCTGCGCGCTTGCCATCCATTACCTTGAGTGTGGCCGGCGGCGGCTCTGCATCCAGTGTCGGACGCATGTTCGCGGCCGGCAATACGCAATGGTCGGTGGCCGGCAGCCTGCTGCAACCGCTGTTCCATGGCGGCGCGCTCGCGCATCAGCAACGGGCGGCCGAAGCTGGCTACGCGCAGGCCATGGCGCAATACCGCAGCGTGGTGCTGAACGCATTTGGCGAGGTTTCCAACGCGCTCACCGCGCTGCAGAGCGATGCGCAGAGCCTGCGCGCCTGTGCCGATGCGCAGGCCCTGGCGGAGCGCACGCTGGCGCTGGCGCAACGTCAACAGACGGTCGGTGCGGTGGGCATGGCGGATCTGCTGCAGGCGCAGCAGGCCTACCAAAGCACGCAGGCCGCCACGGTCCAGGCACAAGCCGCCCGCTACACCGACACCGTGGCGCTGTATCAGGCCCTGGGTGGCGGGCCGTGGTGGTCGCCAGCGGCCCAGACGCCCAAGCCCGCGGCTCCATGAATCACGCACCGCAGCCAGCGCCGGTTGTGTAACGGCGGCGCCGCCAGCTGAGACAATCGCCGCCATGCGCATGACCTCTCTCTTCCGCTCGCCACCCACGCGTACCGACCTGCTCAGCATGGTCGGGCTGGTGGCGGGCATGGCAGCGATCTTCGTGGCCGATACCTTCACCGACTATGCGGTGGCGGCAGCCTTGTTCTATACGTTGGTGGTGCTGCTGTCGGTACGCCTGCTGACGCGCACGGGCGTAGTGCTGCTGGCGGCCACCTGCCTGGCGCTGATCGTGCTCAGCTTCCATCTCACCCCGGCCGGCAGCTACCGCGTGGGCGTGATCAACTCCTGCATCAGTGCGGTGGTGGTGGCGGTCACCACCTATCTGGCGGTGCAGATGGAAGCGGCCAAGGCGAGCGCACATGCCGCACAGGCACGGCTGTTGCGGCTCACCCGCAGCGGCAGCATGGGCGGGCTAGCCGCATCGATCGCCCACGAAGTCAATCAACCCTTGGCCGCCATCGTGACCAGTGGCAATGCCTGCCAGCGCTGGCTGGCGCAGCAACCGCCCAACCTGGCCAAGGCCGATGCAGCACTGGAGCGCATGCTCGCCGACGCCGGCCGCGCCAGCGCCATCATCGCGCGCATGCGTGCATTGGCGCGTGGCGAAGCCAGCCAACGCCAGCCGCTGGATTTGAACCGCACCGTGCTCGACATGATTGCCCTCACCCGTGGCGAAACCGAGCGCCATGGCATCGCGCTGTCGCTGGAGCTGGACCCTGCCCTGCCCGCGGTGCTGGCCGATGGCGTACAGATCCAGCAGGTCATCGGCAATCTGTTGCTCAACGCCGTGGAGGCACTGGCGACCTTGCCGGACGAGGCGCGCAGCATCCATGTACGCTCGCACACCGATGGTGGGTGGGCATGCCTGTGCATCGACGACACCGGCCCAGGCCTGTCCGATGACGCACTGGCGCATGTATTCGAAGCATTCTGGAGCACCAAGGACGATGGCATGGGCATTGGCTTGAGCATCAGCCGCACCATCATGGAAGCCAACGGCGGGCAGATCTGGGCCGAGCCGGCCGGTGTACGCGGCGCGCGCTTCGGCCTGCGTCTGCCCCTGGTCAAAACGGAGCGCAGGCCATGAGCGAGCCGGCCCCGGTGGTGTATCTCATCGACGACGATGCCTCGATGCGCGCTGCACTGGAGGATCTGTTCGCCTCGGTCGGCTTGCAGGTCTACGCGTTCGGTTCCACCGATCAATTCCTCGCGCACCGGTTGCACGAGGCACCCGCCTGCCTGGTGCTGGACATTCGCATGCCGGGCCAGAGCGGGATGGAGTTCCATCGGCGCATGGTCGAATCCGGCGTTGCCCTGCCCACCATCTTCATTACCGGCCATGGCGATATCGCGATGAGCGTGGAGGCGATGAAGAACGGCGCGATCGAATTCCTGACCAAACCGTTCCGCGATCAGGCCCTGCTGGATGCGATTCAGGACGGCATCCGGCGTGACCGTGCGCGCCGCCAGAGCGAGGCGGTGGCCGCGCAATTGCGTGCACGTTGGGAGTCGCTGAGTAGCGGCGAGCAGGATGTCACGCGATTGGTGGTGCAAGGTCTGTTGAACAAGCAGATCGCCGCGCGCCTGCACCTGAGCGAGATCACCGTGAAAGTGCGGCGTGGCCAGGCCATGCGCAAGATGCAGGCTGGCTCGCTGGCCGAACTGGTGCGCCTGGCCGAACGCATCGGGCTGTGATGCACGCTGTGTGACCGGTGCGCGGGCGTGCTGTGCTAGCTGCCCGCGCACGCGCCATCGGCGGGCATCCAGCCGCCGTGACGGCCTGCGTGCTCCAGGATGACAGCGCCATGACGCAGCACCCACGCAGCGCTTTTTCGGCTCTCGATGTCATGCATTGACCTGGTCACCGCAACGCACCTGACGCTCCGGTGCGTATCTTGCGACGCGCGCGACAGACACGGGAATGCGGGCAAAAGAACGCCCCGGTATCCGGGGCGTTTTTGTTTCCGGTGTCAGGCATGCCGCAAGACAAGACTTCAGAAGCTCACTCCCCAGGTCACCTGACCACCGTACGCCGTCTGCCCGTCGCCGCTGAGCCCTTGCAGCGACAGTGCCAGCCGGCTGCGTGGCGAGGTGACCAGGCTCACGCCCAGCTCGCCGATGGCCGCATTCTTGGCCAGGGTGACGCTTTGCACCGAGAACTCCGAGGCGGTGCCGACGAAGCCGGCCGAGCGCTGCACGGAACGGTCGCCGAAGGCATGCCGCCAGCCTGCCGACGCATACAACGCCGCCTTCTGGCCGAGGTCCCAATCACCACGTACGCCCAGCGTGGCGGTACTGAAGGTGTCGCTGGCACTGTCCACCGACAGCGCGGAGATGCCGCCGCGTTCGGTGAACCCGTCGGTCTTCAGGCGGGTGTAATCGGCCGCAATGAACGGGCTGTACACCGCACCTTCGGTGCGCAGATTCCAGGCCGCTTCCAGCGACACCGTTACGGCGGTGGCGTCGTAGCGGCTGTCCATGCGCTCTTCGAGCACGCCGGGCAACATCACCCGGCGCGTGCTGTCGACGCGATAGCTGGCGTAGTCCACCGCACCCTGCAGCGAGAACGCAGACCAATCGGCCCGGCCATACACGCCGGCATGCGTGCCATCCACATCGGCACGGTCGCCCCATTCGCGCGACCAGCTCTCGATATCCTGGTTGCCGACCGCAATGCCCACCACGCTGCGTTCGCCGAAGCGGCGTTCCGCACCGGCCATCACGCCGTTGTCCTCGCGACGTACCGACACCGCATTGGCATCGCCATCGACACGGGTGGGCAGGCTGCGCCCGGTGATCCACACCATGGTGTCGCCGACCAACGTGTCCTGGCTGTCGCCACGCAGATGGTTGGCGATGCCGCTGTTGAGGAAACGGCTGTCCAGCAAGGCGGTCGCAGTGCTGGCATGGCTTTCGCCCGACAGCGAGGCAAACGCGGTGCGCACCGCCTCCGGGTCGTCGGGCAAACGCACCACGGCCTGATAGATCGGGCTGGTGTTCGGCAAGCCGTCCACGGCCGCCGCCGTGGACTGCTGGTTCGGCGTGGTGACCGCGTCCACCATGCCCACCGTATTGCGCCCGAACGTCACCGACAATCCGGTCGCGGTGGTGCTGACATCCGGCTCGATAAACGCGTAGTCGGAAATGACGTTGGTGAACTGCCCGGTGAGGCCGCCGCCGGCGCTGATCACCGGAATTTCCGTAAACAGCGGCAAGTCGGTCGCCCGCACCAGCGCCAGCGTGGTGCCGGTTGCCACGCTGGCTGCGCCGCCCACCGCCACCGGCGTGACGACACCGCCGTCGCCGGGCGTCACCTGCAACGTGGAGCCTGGTGCAAACGTGGCATTGCCGCCGACGCTGATGGTGCCACCGGCACCGCCGATGGCGACCGTGCCCGATGACACCAGGCTGCCGACACTGCCGCTGCCGGCGAGCGTGCCGCCCGGACCCACCGTGACCGGCCCGCCCAGCGCCGCGCCCGGGTTGGCCAGGTTGCCGACACTCAGGGTGCCGGCGTTGACCTCGGTCGGGCCGGTGAAGGTGCTGCTGTTGGCGGTGAGCAACAGCGTGCCGGTCCCCAGCTTGATGAAGCGACCGACCCCGAACAACCTGCCTGCATAGCTGCCGGCACTGTTTTGCAGGAAGGTCAGCGTGCTGTTGTTGGTGATGTCGCCCTGCAGGCTGGCGGTGTTGCCAACCAGCGTGCCCGCGTTGACGGTCGTACCGCCCAGGTAACCGTTGACGCCGTCCAGGGTGAGCGTACCGGTGCCGTTCTTCACCAGCACGCCGCTGCCGGTGACGTTGCCGGCGTAGGTCCCATCGGTCGCCTGGTCGAACACCAGCACTGCGTTGTCGACAATGTTGCCCTGCAGGCTGTCGGTGGTGCCGATCAGGCTGCCACTGGCAATAGTGGTGCCGCCGCTGTAGGTGTTGGGCGCCACCAAGGTCAACGCGCCGGCACCTTGCTTGATCACGCTACCGGTGCCGCTGACCGCGCCGGCGAACACGCCGTCGCTGGCCTGATCGAAGATCAACGTCGCGTTGTCGACCACATCGCCCTGCAAGCTGGTGGTATTGCCGACCAAGCTGCCGGCGCTGATGACGGTGCCGCCGGTATACGTATTGGCACCAAGCAATTGCAGCACGCCGCTGCCGGTCTTTTCCAGCGAGCCAGTCCCGCTGACCGCGCCGGCATACACGCCACCGGTGGTCTGGTTGAACACCAATGCTGCATTGTTGGTGATATCGCCCTGCACGCTGGCGGTGTCGCCGATCAGGGTGCCGGCCACAATGCTGGTGCCGCCCGTGTAGCCATTGGCACCGTTGAGCAACAACGCGCCGGCACCATCCTTGACCACGGTGCCGGTGCCGGTGATCGAGCCGTTGAACACACCATCGGCTACTTGGTTGAACGCCAATGTTGCGTTATCGACGATGGCGCCTTGCAGGCTTGCGCTGTCGCCCACCAGCGTACCCGCAGTGAGCGTCGTGCCACCGCTGTAGGTATTGCTGCCGTCCAGCGTGAGGGTGCCGGTGTTTGTCTTGATCAACGCACCGCTGCCGCTGATGTTGCCGGCAAGGGTGAGGTCGGCCGGGTTGTCGACGGTCAGCGCCGCACCCAGCGTGACCGCGTTGCCCAATGCCGCGGCAATGGCATTGCTCAGCACCGCATCGCCGGTGACCGACAAGGTGCCGCTCCCCAGGGCGGTGTTGCTGGCCACCGCCAGCGTGCCATCGCTGAGCGTCGTGCCGCCGGCATAGCTGTTGTTGCCGCTGAGCGTGAGCGTGGAGGTGCCGTTCTTGATCAAACTGCCTGCACCGCTGATTGCACCGGTCAATGCCAGGTCGTTGCTGCCCGGCAGCGTCAGCGCGCCGTCGAGCACCACCGCATTGGCCAGCGCCAATGCTTGATCGGTATCGAGCGTGGTGCCCGCTGCGGCAGTCAGCGTGCCGGTGCCCAGCGCTTGCGCATTGCCCAGCACCAGGCTGCCGCCGCCGAGCGCGGTGCCGCCGGTATAGGTGTTGGCACCAGTCAGGACCAGCGTGCCGGTGTCGAGCTTTTGCAGCGTGCCGCTGCCGCCGATGGCGACGTCGATGGTGCCGGTCACGCCGGGGTCGACGCGGATGATGGTGTTCGCTGCGTTGGCGCTCAATGCGCCACCGCCTGCATCGCTCAGCACATAGCCATCGGTGATGAATTGCATGCCGGTGATGCCCTGGGTGCCCTGCACGCCCACGTTGCCCGCTGTGCCTGCGAAGACCGCAAAGCTGTTCTGCCAATCGCTGTTGATCAGCCCATCGACCGACGTCCAATTGGTGGTGCCGGCGGTCCATGTGCCGGTACCGCCCTCGGCGCTGCCGTTGGCGACGGTCTGCGCACCATCCCAGAACTGCACGTTGCTGCCAGAAGCCAACAACACCACGTTGACCTGCTGCGCCAGCGAGGTCTGCAGCGTGAGCTGGGCGGGGTCGACCGTGCCCGGCAAGGTGCCGAAACCCATGCCATTGTTGGTCAAGGTGCCGGTGTAATCGATCAGGCGATACACGCCGGTGCCGAAGCCGCCGATGTCGGTGATGTTGAGCGTGCCATCCAGCGTGAGGTCGCCGTTGACCGCAAGCACACCGGTCTGGCTGGGTATCCCCAAAAACGCATCGAGCGTGGCATTGGGCGCCATGTTCAGGCTGCCGGTGGTCAGCAGCGCACCGCTGGTCACTACCAGGCGGCCACCGTCATTCACCGTGACCGCGGCATTGACCACGCCGCTGCCGCTCAACGTGCCGCCGGTGCCCACGGTGACGCCACCGGCACTGCCCAGCGTGCCATCCACATCCAGCGTGCCCGCGGTGATCTGCGTGGTGCCGCCGATCGCGCTGGTGCCGGTGAGTTGCACGGTGCCGGTGCCGACTTTTTCGAGATTGCCGGCATCGTTCAACGCACCTGCGAAGGTGCTGCCGACGTTGCCAACGCCCAGTTGCAAGGTGCTGCCCCCCTGGATCGCGACATTGCCCAGGCCGGTCACGCTGCTCAATGCGGTATTGCTGCCGAGCGAGAGCCCCGCCCCTGCCGCAACGTCCACGCTGGCACTGGTCCCCAACGTGCCGGTGGCGGAGGTGGCCAGCACGCCGCCCTGCACCGACACCGGGCCACTGAACAGGTTGCTGCCGGACAGGGTCAAGGTCCCCAGGCCCGTCTTGGTCAGCGCGCCCGCGCCACTGAGCACGCCGGTCAACGCCAGATCGTCCGCACTGGCGATGGTCAGGTTGGCGCCCAGGTTGACGTTGTTGCCCAGGGCCAAGGCAATGGCATTGCTCAACGTCGCATCGCCCAGCACCGACAGGCTGCCCGTGCCGAGTGCGGTATTGCTGCCCACCGCCAGGGTGCCGGCATTCAACACGCTGCCGCCGAGGTAGCTGTTGCTGCCTCCCAGCGTGAGCGTGGAGGTGCCGTTCTTGATCAAGCTGCCTGCACCGCTGATGGCGCCGGCCAATGTCAGGTCGTTGCTGCCGGGCAGCGTCAACGCGCCATCGAGCACCACCGCGTTGCCGAGGGCCAATGCTTGGTTGGTATCGAGCGTGGTGCCCGCTGCGGCGGTCAGCGTGCCGCTGCCCAACGCTAGCGCATTGCCCAGCACCAGGCTGCCGCCGCCCAGCGCCGTGCCACCGGTGTAGGTGTTGGGACCACTCAGCACCAGCGTGCCGGTATCAAGCTTCTGCACGCCGCCGGTGCCGGTGATGGCCACATCGATGCTTGCCGTGGCACCCGGATCGACGCGGATGGCGGTCAACGGGTCGCTCACCGCCAGTGCGCCCGCGCCGGCATCGGTCAACTGATATCCATCGGTCACGAACTGCAGGCCGCCGGTGTTCTGCGTACCCTGCACGCCCACCGTGCCGGCCGTACCGGAAAACACTGCGAAGTCGCCTTGCCACGTGCTGTTGGCGCTACCGTCCTGGCCGGTCCAGTTGGTGGCTGCACCCCAGGTGCCGGCGCCGCCATCGACAGTGCCATTGGCCGTGGTCTGTACCCCATCCCAGAACTGCACGATGCTGCCCGGCGCGGTCACCACCAGATTGAGTTGCTGGCCGATGGCGGTCTGCAGGGCGAGCTGGCTGATGTCCACGCTGCCCGGAAACAGGCCGATCAGCATGCCGTTGTTGGTGAGCGCGCCGGTGTAGTCGATCAACCGGTACACGCCGGTCCCGAAGCCACCGAGATCGGTGATGTTGAGCGTACCGTCCAGGGTGAGATCGCCATTGACGGCCAGCAAGCGGGTTGCGCTTGGCGCGCCCAACGCCACATCGACGAACGCGCCTGGCGCGAGCGTCAACGCGCCCACGCTCAACGACGAACCGCTGGTCAGTGCGAGCCTGCCGCCATCGCTGACGGTGACCGCCGCACCCACATTACCGGCGGCGCCGGTGCCGGTCAGCGTGCCCCCCGATGCGACGTTCAAGGCGCTGGTGCCGAGACTGCCGACCACATCGAGCGTGCCCGCACTGACCTGCGTGCTGCCACCGATCGCGCTGGTACCGAGCAAACGCACGGTGCCGGCCCCCACCTTGTCCAGGTTGCCGCCACCGCCCAGGCTGCCGGCGAAATCGCCGCCGCCTAGTTGCAGCGTGGCGCCGGTATCGGTGTCTACACCGCCCGCACCAGTGAGCGTGTTGATCAAGCCACCGTTGGTCAGGTTCAACAGCGCACCTGCCGCGACATCGACATTGCTGGCGTTGCCCAATGAGGCCGCGGTACTGGCCACCACGGTGCCGGCCTGAATCGCCAGCGGGCCGGTGTAGCTGTTGTTACCGCTCAAGGTCAGCGTGCCAAGACCGGTCTTGACCAGGCTTCCGCTTCCGCTGATGGCACCGCTTGCCAACATGTCTGCGGCGTTATCCACGGTGAGCGCGGCGCCCAGCGCGATGTCGTTGCCTAGCGCCACGGCGACCGCATTGCTCAATACCGAATTGCCGAGCACCGACAGGCTGCCGGTGCCGAGCGCATTGTCGGCTCCCACCGCGATGGTGCCTGCGGTCAGGCTGGTACCGCCGCTGTAGCTGTTGCTGGCCGTGAGCGACAGGGTGGTGGCGCCATTCTTGACCAGGCTGCCGGTGCCGCTGACGCTGCCGTTCAAGACCAGATCGTTGCTGCCCACCAACGTCAGTTGATCGTTCAACGCGAGGTTGTTGCCTACCGTCAACGCGGCAGTGGCATCCAGTTCGGCAGGGCCGTTGACTCGCATGTCACCCACGCCAAGCGCGGCATTGTTCCCAAGCACCAGCCTGCCCGCGTCCAGCGCAACGCCACCGGTGAAGGTATTGGCGTTGCTCAACGTCAGGATGGCGCTGCCCTGCTTGTCGAGGCCACCGATGCCGCTGACGACGCCGTTGAGCGCAATATCCTGCGTGCCAGGCAGGGTCAGCGTGCCATTCAAGGCGACTGCATTGCCCAGCGCCACGACGGTGCTTGCATCCAGCGTGGTACCGCCTGCGGCAGTCAAGGTACCTGCGCCCAATGCCGTGTCGCTGCCAACCAGCAACGAACCACCCTGCAGTTGCAGCCCACCGCTCCAGGTGTTGTTGCCATTGAGGGTGAGCGTCTGCGCGCCGGTCTTGATCAGGCTGCCCGCGCCATCGATCGCGCCATCGAGCGTGAGGTTTTGTCCATCGATCGTCAGCGCACCGTTGGTGGTGAGCGCGTTCTGCAAGGTCACCGCAGAGGCAGCGGTGAGCAGCGTGCCGTTGGCAGCAGTAAGTGCGCCGCTACCGAGTGCGGTATTGCTGCCCACGACCAGGGCACCGTCGTTCAACGCGGTGCCGCCGGTGTAACTGTTGTTTCCGTTGAGCGTGAGCGCTCCGGTGCCTTGCTTGACCAGGCTGCCGGCGCCGCTCACGGTACCGCTCAAGCCCAGGTTGTTGTTGCCGGTCAATGACAACGCACCATTGAGCACCACATCGTTGCCAAGCGTGGTGGCGGTGGTGGCCTGCAGTTGCGTTCCGCCGGCTGCGGTCAACACACCGCTGCCCAGCGCCGCGCCGCTGCCGACCGACAAGCTCCCCGCGTTGAGATCCACGCCGCCACCGAAGGTGTTTGCGCCGGTCAGTGTCAGCGCTGCTGCACCGTCTTTGACCAGGCCACCGATGCCGCTGATGCCACCGGTGAGGGTCAGGTCCTGGCTGCCGCCAAGTTGCAGATCCGCATCCAGCACCACGTTGTTGGCCAGCACGCGTGCAGCGGTGCTATCGAGCAGGCCGCCACTCACGCTCAGGCTGCCCGTCCCGAGTGCGCCATCGCTGCCCAGAATCAGGCTGCCTGCCGTCAGGCGGGTGCCGCCCAGATAGGTGTTGTTGCCGCTGAGGGTCAAGCTGGCCGGGCCGAGTTTGTCCAGGCTGCCGGCGCCACTGATGCCCCCGGTCAGCGTGAGCGCGTTGCTCCCAGCCACAGTGAACTGCCCTGCCAGTGCAATGGCATTGGCGAGCGTGCTCACTGCTGCGTTGTCCAGCGTCGTGCCGGCCGCTGCGGTCAAGGTCCCGCTCCCCAGCGCGGTATTGCTGCCCACCGTAAGCTTGCCGGTGTTGAGCGCGGTGCCACCGGTATAGGTGTTGTTGCCGCTGAGCGTGAGATCGCCGCCGGCCTTGACCAGGCTGCCTGCACCGCTGATGGCGCCGCCCAAGGTCAACGCCTGCGCGCCATTGAGGGTCAGCGCGCCGGTGCTCAGCGTCACTGCGTTGCTCAGCGTGGCAGCGGCGGTGTTTTGCAAGCTCGCAGAGCCAGTGACATTCAACGTACCGGTGCCCAGTGCGGTGCCGCTGGCCACCTGCAAGGTGCCGGCATTGAGGCTGGTGCCGCCGGTATAGGTGTTCAGACCAGCCAGCGTCAGCGTCCCGCCACCGAGTTTGTTCAGTGCACCGGCGCCACTGATGGTGCCGGTGAGATTCAACGCGTTGCCGCTACTGCCGACGCCCAGGTTTCCGGTCAGCGCAATCGCGTTGCCCAGCGTGGACGCGGCCGTAGCATCGAGCTCGCCTCCGCTGGCGGTGAGCGTGCCGGTGCCCAGGGCCGCATTCGAACCGACCACCAGTCGCCCGGTGCTGAGCGTAGTGCCGCCGGTGTAGGTGTTGGCGTTGGTCAGGGTGAGATCGCCAGTACCGCTCTTGATCAAACTGCCGGCACCATTGATGGCGCCGCTGAGCGTGAGCGCTTGTGCGCCGGTCCAGTTCAACGGTGCGGCAAGGCTGATGCCATTGGTCACCGTCAACGGCGCAGTGGTGCTCAGGCTGGATGCGCCGGTGACATTCAATGCGCCCGTGCCCAGCGCGGACGCGGTACCCAGTTGCAGCGTGCCCGCTGCCAGCGTGGTGCCGCCGCTATAGGTATTGGTGCCGCTGAGTGACAGCGTTCCGGTGCCGGTCTTATTGACACCGCCAGCGCCGGCCAGCGTGCCGCTCAAGGTCAACGCGTTGCCGCTGGCTCCCAGGCCCAGCGCATTGGTGAGCGCAAAGTTGTTGGTCAGGGTCAGTGGTGCAGTGTTATCCAGCAAACCGCCTGCCGCAGTGACCGTGCCAGTGCCGAGCGCACCGGAAGTCTCCAGCAGCACGCTGCCTGCACCCAGGGTGGTGCCACCGCTGTAGGTATTGCTGCCACCCAAGGTCAGCGTGCCGGCGCCAACCTTGTTGAGCGCCCCGGTGCCACTGACCGTCCCTCCGATTCGCAGCGCGTTTGCGCCGCCAATACCCACCGTGTTGCTTAGCGAAAACGCATTGGCCAAGTTCACTGCGGCACCTGCCAACAGGCTGCCGCCGGATGCGGTGACCGTGCCGGTGCCCAAGGCACTGTTGGTGCCCACCGTCAACGCGCCATCGACCAGATTGACGCCACCGCTGAACGTGCTGGTACCGGTCAGCGCCACTCCGCCGGTGCCGGTCTTGGTCAATCCGCCGGTGCCGGTAATTGCGCTGCCAACGGTCAGGTTATTGGTGCCCTGCACAGTCAGGCCGCCCGCGCCAAGCGCAATGCCATTGGTCGGTGCAAGGGTCAGGCCAGCAGCGGTGGCTTGGAGCGTGCCTCCGTTGGCGGTGATGGTGGTGCCCAACTGCGCAGGATTGGCAAACTGCAACACGCCACCATTGAGCGCGCTGTTGGCGAAGTTGCTCGCCCCGCCCACCGACCAGGTGCCGCTATTGACGCGCAAATTTCCGAAATTGATGTATTGCGCGGTACTCAACGTTCCGTTGCCGGTGCTGCCGCTGCCGGTACCCACCGCAGAATTTTGCAGGATCAACGTGTTGTTTCCGCCCAGGCCTCCATCCACCACACCGGTTTGCGCGAAGCTCAGCAAACCGCCCGGGCCGAGCAATTCCAGTGCAAGGCCTCCCCCGCTGTTGACGCTGCCACCGGTGACCGCAGTGAAGCTGTTGGTGCTGCCCGCCCCCATCGAAACACTGCCGTTGATGGTGCCTGAGTTGACGAACGTGTTGCCGGTGGCCGAACTTTGAAAGCCCACCCGTCCGTTGATGGTGCCGGTATTGACCGCGTTGACGGTGCCTCCACCGGTCACCGCGATCACCGGGGTGTCCGACCCCAGAATTGACAATCCCAGCAACGGGCGACTATCGATCACGCCAGCGTTGTTGATCTGCACCGTTCCGTTGCTGGCCGACGTCAGCCCCAGCGCCATGCCGTCGAGATTGAGCAGATTGGCGCCCAGCAAGCCGCCGGTGCCGTAGAGCGTTCCGCTGGCAAGATTGTTGACGGTGACTGCAGTGGAGCTGGCATTGCCCATGGTCACGCCGCTGCTCAGTACCGAGAGCAGCCCAAGCACGGAAGGGTCGATGGTGCCGGCGTTGTTGAGTGTGGAATTGGTACCGCTCAGGGCGATGCCGGTGCCGCCCAACAGGCCTGCGGTCATCTGGCTGCCGGAGGCGACATTCACGGTCAGGTTGTTGGCGCTACTGGAAAAACTGTTGCTGGTGACCGGCGTACCCGAGCAGGTGACGGTTGCGCCCGCCGCGGGGATGGCCGGCGTGCATGCGCCCCAGGCCAGCATCGGTGCGGCGGCCCCCACCGCAAGGACCACCAGGGCCGGCAATTGACGACGGGTTGAGCCAGGCTTGCGACGCCGACGCACTAATTCATGCGTCACCACCCAATTGCCAATGGCTGCGTTCCAGACCAGCGCAAATGCACGATTCATTTGAATTCCCCCTGATTGCCGGGCAGAGACCAGCGCGCACCCATGCGCGCGCCTCCAAAGACGGGATTGGAATAACGGTAGAGCTGGTTTAAAGCAGCCAGGCCGCCTCGACGAATAATGGCGATTAGCCGCGAACATCGCTTGCAGGGAGAAGTTGAGTTAATACCACTCTCTATTCGCCGCGCCATTAAATTAATAGGCGATTCAATACGATTGAAACTGTGCTGAATATCACTAACTCTCACCTCATCCATGACACAGGCCAGATCTGTGGACTGGTTTGCTCGTGCCCGCTAAATGCAGGTTTTGCAGCCTCATCTGTACTGACCCACACCATCTATGCCGGATTCATCACTTGCAAAGCGGAATTTTGAATTTTTTGAAGTGATTTGAACGGATGAGCCCGAGCTTGATAAAGCAGACTGATGCGCAATTGAGCTGGGCCGGCAACTGTGACTTATAACAATCGCGTTCAACGAAACTTGCTGCGTTGCAAAGCCCGACACACCCTCCAGCAGGGTGCTAATCAGTTTCGGAGTTTGCTTTAGAGATTAAGACCATTTTGTAGTCGACAGCGGACAGTGGAGTGCGGTATTTGTATATCGCGAGCGCAACAGCATGGTTTATTGTCGGGACTGCCAGGCTGCTCGACGTTTGCAGAAAAAATCGAAAGTGATTGGCTCGACACGTAGTTCGTGGAGTTTCCGTCACCTATCGATGACCTCGGTTTGTTTCTAGTAGCGGTGCAGTGTGTGATCTTCGACACGGAACCCGATGCCATGACGCTTGCCCCGGACGACAAACCGCAGGATCGCCACTTCGACTGGTCAGGCGTGCCGATCGACTTGGGCGGCATGGAGCCCCTGGAGCAAATCGCACGATTGCTCTGCCATGCCCTGGTGGCGCCGGCTGCTGCGCTGACCATCACGGAGGGCGGGCGCCTGCGTGTGCTGGCAGCGCGTGGCATCAGCAGCAGTCATGTCAAACAGGCCATGGAGCTGTGCCAGCAGGTTCCGCCAGCGCCAAATGGCGTGACCGAGTTGATCGAGCATGCAACGCTTGCGCAAATTCAACTCGGCGATGCCGCGTTCCCCGGCTTGCCCGCGCGCTTCATCGCCTGCGTGCCCGTGGGTGCGCCGCAGACAGGAATTTCCGGAACCCTGTGCGTGATCGACACGCGCGAGCGCCGGCTGGCAAGCCAGGAGCATCAGCAACTGCTGATGTTCGCCAACGTGGCTGCCGCACAGCTGGAACTGCAGTTCGGTGCGGGCCGACGCGAGCCGCACAGCGGCTTGCTCAATACGCGTCAGCTGCAATCGGATCTGGACGCCCTCGCCTTCGGCAGCCATAGCGTGCCTACCATTGCAGCGTTCATTGAGGTCTACGACACTCAGGCCGCCAATGAGGCGCGCCAGGCGCTGGGCATGCAGCCGCTGGAAGAGCTGGTTCGCCACGCCAGCTACGTGTTGACCCGCGCCTTGCGCGGCAAGGCCACCGTCTACCACGTGGCCTCGATGCGCTTTGCGTTCTTTCTGCTCAACTCCGCGCCGGACGAGATGGAAGACCTGCTGCTGGATCTGCGCGACATGCTGCACAAGCCGGTGGATGCCGCCGGCGTACCGATGTCGCTGACCTTTCATGCCGGTGTGGTGCGCTTCGCCCCGCAGCAGCCGGACACCAACGATGTGATGCGCAAGGGCCTGGTGGCGCTGGGCGATGCCATCAACAACCATGCCATCGTGTGCTGGTACAGCGCTTCGCACGACGATGCGATTCAACGCTCGTACCGCCTGGCGCTGGATGCCGAACAGGCCCTGAAAGCCGGCGATTTCCGGCTGGTGTTCCAGCCACGCATCAACCTTGAAGACTTATCGGTGACCGGCTTCGAGGCGTTGCTGCGCTGGCATCACGCCAGCCTCGGCCCGATCGGTCCCGACGAGTTCATCCCGCTCTTCGAAAAAACCGCACTGATGTGCACGGTCACCAATTGGGTGATCGAAAGCGCCTTGGTACAGCTGGCGGAATGGCGTACCCAGGGCTTGGATTTTTCCATCTCCATCAACCTGTCGTCGCGCGATTTCGGCAACATCAACCTGGCAGCGGATGTGATCAACCGCTGCAAGGACCTGGCGATTCCCACCACATGCATCGAACTGGAAATCACCGAAGGCCGCTGGCTGCGCAGCAATGTCGAAGCGGTGCCGCGGCTGCGCGCGCTGCGCGATGCAGGCGTGAGCGTGGCCATCGACGATTTCGGCACCGGCTATAGCAACTTCGGCTATCTCACCGAGTTGCCGGTCAATGTGCTCAAGCTGGACCGGTCGCTGGTGACTGGCATCGCCACCAAAACCGGCATGCAGATGCGCGCCGAGGCGGTGGTGCGCCTGGCCAACGCGTTGGGTTATCGCACCGTGGCCGAGGGCATCGAGCACGCCGATGAGATTGCGTTGCTGCGGAGCTGGGGATGCGATGAGGCGCAGGGGTATCTGCTCGCCAAACCCATGGAGGCGCATCTGGTGGCCGACTACGTCAAACAAACCGGGGCGCTGCAGCGTCTGCCGTAGAGCCGCGGCGGTGCGCGGATGCGCCGGACAGGCAACCGCACCACGCCGCGCCGTGCGGATGCATGCGCCATGCCTTGCGATGCGATGCACGTCCAACCTGCTGCCTGCAATGCAGCAATGCTCCTAGCGCTCAACTGAGATCGTGCAGGTCCTTACCCAGCGGAGCACTCAGTGCCCAATCGGAGAACCGCACCTTCAGACCTGAGCGCTCGGGCGTGCAGCACATCGGTCCGACCAGATAGGCGCTTGCCGGCGGAAACGGACACAGCCGCACCAGCGGCCAGTGACGGCCATCCGCAGAGACCTGCAGGCGCAGCACGCCATCGGCAACCGTGGCACGGATCCAGAAATCCTTGGGGTCGGCTTCGTACGGCCCAGTTGCCCAATCCGAAACCGGGTTGGTCAACACGCTGCTGAGCATGGCGCGCCCGTCGCTGAGTTCGATCCCGGCCTTGACCCAGTGCTGCTCGTCCACGCGCACCATGATGCCGGCCTGGTCGTACAAGGCTTCGTACTGCGCGCGCACACGCAGCTGCGCGGTGAAGCCTGCGCCCGCCTTGATGCCCAGAAAGTGCCCGCTGTCGCGGGTGAATCCGTAATGCGTCTTGCGCCAGAAGTCGGTCGCCTGGTCGGTCACCACATCCAACGTGTCGCCGTTGATATCGAGTGTCTTCGGCCGGTTGAGCCAGGTTCCGGCGTGCCAGCTGCTGTCCTGCGCCATGGTTTTCCTCGGATTGTTCTGTTGTGCAAACGCGCCACCACTGAGCGTCATCCCGACCATGCCAGCCAACACCCGCCTGCGTGCGCCATTGAATGCATCGTGTTGCATGGATCTGCGCTCCTGCGACTTATGAACGCGTAGTTTACGTGCTGTACGCGCAAGGCCGCATGGGTGCGGCCCCTCCTCTGTTCGCCATGCAGGCAAGGCGCCGGTTCGTGCTTCGACGATGCGCAGCCGTGCAGATGGGCCGCATACATGCGACGTCGCCGCAAAACCCAGGCCCGAGTCCGCGCGGGCAATTGCGGGCGCGCGACGTAAAGCGATTTGCCGGCCAACCCTGCCGCGTGGCGCCGAAGAGCGGCCAACAAACGTAGCGAACAGTCGTCAGGTGGGCCTGGCGGCTGTGCAGTCGTTTTGTTAGCTGCTCCAGGTGCCCTGCCCTCAGTGCTGCGCCAGTGCGTAATCGATTGCCGCGCAGATTGCCGCCACCTGCGCAGCATTGCATTGGTCGGGTGTGGCGCGTGGGCTATCCGGATAGACCTCGGTGGTCGTGCGATACCGCGCATCGGTGACGCCGGCGCACAAGCCCAGTCGCCGCACCGGATAATTGATGACCCCATGCCCCACCACCGGTGCACCGATGAGCTGCCCATCCGCATCGGCAGGCGCGATACGCGTTACCTCGGCCACCGCTGCGATCACCGCTTGCTGGAAGGCGGGCTGCGGATCTTCACTGTCGCCGACCAGGTAAAACCCGTCCGGAATGCTCCCCGGCACAAACACCGCGCCGTCGCGCGCCGCCAACGCCGGGCGAAACTCGCTCTCGTCGCTATCGGTGGTTTCGTGCAGATCGATATGCACCAGCATTCGGCCGGAAATCGAGGCCACCAGCCGCATCAGCGCAGCCGACTCTTCGGCCGGGCTGTCGCGGCGAAACGCGCGATTCGGATCGACTGCATCGGCATTCCAACGCTGGATGCGTTCATAGCCCCAGGGATTGATGCACGGCGCCACCAGTAGATTGCATTTGCCTGCGTAGTCGGCAGCACGCTGTTGCAGGAATTGCAGCGCACCTTGCACGCCGCTGGTTTCGTAGCCGTGCACGCCGCCGGTGACCAACACGCACGGCAGGCTGTCGTCCCACTGCGCGCTGCGCAGTGCCAGCAACGGATACTCCCCTTGCGCATGGGTAATGGTGCCGTACTGCACGCGCTCGTACTGTTCGGCCAGTGCGGCGACCTGCTGCACGACATCCTCCGCATAGCTGCGTTGCTGCAGCTGGCGTGCGCGCCATAGGGCGCGTTCCGGCTCACCCCACGGTTGCCCGGGCGTGCCGATCGGATACGTTGGGTTTGTCGTCATTGCAGACACCGGTGCGAAGGAGCCGCCAAGGGTAAGCGCTCTGCGCACAGAAGCAAAAAGGCCCCGCGCTGCGGGGCCGATGAAACCTGCGTCGCTGATGTTTACTTCTTCGCCGTGACCCCTGGGGTGGCGTCGCGGACCAGGAACTCTTCGGTCAACTCCGGCAGATGCGCCAACAGCCAATCGGCCATGGCCTGTTCCTGGGGCAGGATCTGCTCGCACACGCGCTGCGTTTCGGTATCGCCCACCGTCTTGGCGGCACCCAGCAAGGCGGTGTAGGTCGCGATCTCCAGGTTCTCGAACACATAGCTGGCCATGGCACCCTTGACGATTTCGTCGGAGGTGGTCATGCCGCCCATTGCCTGCCCGAACGCGGCCATCTTGCCCATCGCGTCCTTGATGATCGACGGCGAACCGCCCAGGCGCTCGATACACGACTCGACCAGGCGCTGTTGCCCCAGCGTCTCTTCCAGATGCTGCTCGATGCGGGCTTTGAGCTGGGGGTAGTGCTCGATGCGTGCAGCCTGGGCCTTGAGCATCTGCTCGGCCTGCTGCTCCATCGCATGCGCATCGCGCAGCCAGTCCATCAGGTTTTCTTGGGGTTCGGCCATGGGGTTCTCCTGTGTGTTTGCGATATGTCCAGCCTGCAGCGGCGCGGATGAAAGATGTGACTGTTCCAAGTGAACGCTGCGTGCGACGTCTACGTGGCATTGACATGACGCGGAGGCACTGGCGGCTCCGCCTTCCACAGCCTGTCTGTATGTCGTCGCACGGAACTGAGGATCTGCGCGGCGATCGCTGAGGGATCTGCATGCAATGCGTGGGTCACTGACCGCGCTGACCATCTAAGGCCCCGGGGCCCTGCGAGCGATGGTGGGGACGCTTCATGCCGCCGTGGCGCAGGTGAGCCCCAAACCGGGTGGGCTGCAAATCCTGCCGATGTTGGAAACGGCATCGTGGCTGGAGTGAAATTTTTCCATGCAATCGATGTCGGACATCAATGCACGACTGCAAAAATTTCTCGCATGCGCTTGATGCGTCGCACAGCAGGCGCTCATGAATCTTTCCAGGTGCACAGGCCATCACGCACGATGACGGCGTGCAAAAATCTGCAATCGATTGCGCATTACCGCGTGCAGCAATCGGCTTGCTTCAAACCGAAAACAGCACAGGCGCTAGCCGCATGGGCGTAGCGCCTGTGTCCAGCCTTCCGCAAGATTCGCTCCCAAACCGGCGCGCCATGGCGCGCCGATGGCTGGATTAAGCGGATTCTTCCTGCGGCTTGGCCTGCTTGGAACGCCCGCCCTTGCTGCCGATCCGCGACATGTGATCGCGATCGCGGCTCACGGCCTGGCCACCCTTGCGGCCAGCTTCGCGCGCTTCGTCGCTGGTAAATTCGTGCGCATTGCCGCTGGCATGCGCGGCTTTGCCGCCGCTACTCGCCAGCAGGCGGCGCTTCTCCGGATCCAATGCGGCAAAGCCGCGCCGGCTACGGGTCGTGTTTTGTCCGTCTTCCACTGTGCCTCCTCTCGATGCTTCGGTTACGCCTGGGTATTGGGCTAACCGCAACATTCGTGCCAACCCGGAAAGGCAGGCTCCGCGGTGCATTGCGGATGGATGCAGGAAAAAACGGCTGCGCTCGCTGCGCAAATCTTGCACACCTTCGCATCGCCGGACGATTCGGCCTACCTCTTAGGTAGATAGCGCTATCACGGGGCGCAACCCGTCTGCAGCCGCTGGACGGGTTGCGCAGGCGCCGCAGGGATCAGCCGCTATGCCTGGACCAAGCGCCCGCCCCTGATGCAGGTGTGTTGCAATCTCGCGTAGTCCGGCTGCGACGCACGGTGCGGGAACAGCCGTCTGCGTACAGCTCACTCATCGTCTGCGTGCGCCAGTTGCCCCGGTGTCGGCGTGCGCAGCGCCTCGCAAGGCGTGTGCTGCCGATGCCGCAGATCGCCCGGCCAATTCGCCACTGGACTGCCAGACAGCGGCGCAGCCACAGGTTGAAACAGGCAAGGCCCGCACACAGACTGCGCGTGGATCTGGGCACGCACTGATGCGCCATCAACGCCTCAGGCGTTGCTACCCGCCTTGCGAAAGACTTAGCGGTTGTGTGCAAGTGGGTACCACTGGCCGACGTTGACGCCGGGCCGGAACCATTAGCCGTGCCGTGCCGTCCACGCCCGGATGCGGCTGCGCCAGAGGCTGGGCAAGCAGTCTCCGGACGCGCACGCACCATGTCGGGCGGCAACCGTGAGTCCGAATCGCCCTGCCCCGCAGCCGCGTCAGCGGTGGTGCGCCGCCTCACCCCACGGCCTGCACCACCATCGGCCCATCGCGGTCGTCGCACGCTGCCGCAGCTTCGGACAGAGCACCGCCCACCAGCAACAAGGTCGGCAGGCCCGGTGGCAGCGCGGCGGCTGTCATCCCCAGCTCGCCCAAGGTGGTGAGGCGACGTTGCTGCTCCGGCCGTGTGGCGGCCTGCACGATGGCGGCGGGCGTGCTGGCCGGCAAATGCGCCAGCAATGCAGCGGCCAGCGCATCCGCGCGGCGCAGGCCCATGTAGATACCCAGCGTCGTGCCGCTGGCCGCCAGCGCACCCCAATTCGGTTCGCCGTGGTCGTGCGTATGCGCAGTGACGAAGGTGATGCCATGGCAATGGCTGCGATGGGTCAGCGAGACCTCCAGTGCGGCCGCCGCAGCGAAGGCCGCACTCACGCCGTTGATCACCTGCACGCCGACGCCGGCACGCCGCAGAAAGGCGATCTCTTCGCCAGCGCGGCCGAACAGCAGCGCATCGCCCCCCTTCACGCGCACCACGCGCAGGCCCTGCAACGCGTAGCGACGCATCAGCCGGCAGATGAACTCCTGCGGTGTCGAACGGCATCCGCCCCGTTTGCCCACCCGGATCACGCGCGCCTGCGGTGCAAGTTCGACGATCTCCGGGTTGGCCAGATCGTCGAGCAGCAGCACCTGCGCCGACGCCAGGGCCTTCACCGCCTTGATGGTGAGCAATTCCAGGTCGCCCGGGCCGGCGGACAACAACACCACATCACGTGCGCAGGAAGGTGTGACTGACATGGGAGTTCTCGTTGGGTGTGGAGGGACGGTGCATTCAGAGGACAGGTGCACTCACGCAAGCCGCGTTTGCCGGCACAGCCGAGTGAGTTGCGGCACGCAGGAGCCGCACACGGTGCCGCAGCCCAGGCGTTGCTTGAGCTGCGCAACATCGGCGCCGTCGTCGATGGCCGCGTGAATCGCGGCGGCCGAGACATGCATGCAGGTGCACACAATCGGGTCGCTCGGTGCGCTGTGGGTATGGGCGAAGACCGACAGCCGCGCACCCCGCCACGGTTCACCGGCCAGTGCGGTGGCAAGCAACGAGCGATCGGCGTCGCCGGGTTGCGCGGCAGTGAGCAGCACGCCGTCGATATGGTGATACCCGTCTTGCATGCGCCAGCCAACGCGGCGCATCAGCCCGCGGCGCAGGTCGCGGTACTCCAGCACATCCGCGCCGGCCGGCAGCTGCAAGGCGACGACCAGGCGATCCATCCAGCTGGCATCGGGTGCGCGTTCGCAGGCGGCATGCAACACGACCCAATCCCCGGCTGCACGGCGCCTGGTGCCGCTCGATGGCTCGGCATGCAGGCGCAGGGAGGCATAGCCGCGGTCGCGCAACAGCGGTTGCAATGCCTGCTGCAAGGCGAGTGCATCCCCACGCCGCGCCGCCAGCAGATGCCAGCCGAACGTGATCCTTTCCACCCGCACGGCCGTGTGTTTGAGTTCGGGCTGTTGCGAACGCGCATCCACTGCCGGCGTGCTGACTTCGTTGATGCCGCCGCTGGACAGGCTCTGCCCGCTCCAGTGCATGGGGGCAAACACCGTGCCCGAGCGCAGTTCGTCCGACAGTTCCAGCGGCAGCACCAGCGCACCGCGTTTGCTTGCGATCTGCACCAGTTCGCCGGCCACCAGCCCACGCCGCTGTGCATCGCCTGGATGCATGCGCAGCGCCGGCTCGGGACTATGCGCGAATGCCGCCGCGACCCGCCCGGTGCGCGACATGCCATGCCACTGGTCGCGCAGGCGTCCGGTGAGCAGCCGCATCGGGAACCGTGCCGAAGTGGCTTCGGCCACCTTGCGATACGGCGTGGCGTGGAAGCGTGCACGCCCGTTGGCGTGCGCGAATACGCCGTCGGTGTAACGCCGGGCCTGCCCTTGCGTGCTGCCTGCCGGAAACGGCCATTGCTGCGGGCCATGATCCAGCAGCGCGTAATCCAGGCCGCCGATATCCAGGTCGCGGCCAATCGTGAGCGCGCGATGCTCGTCGAAAATCTGCGCAGGGTGCTTGAATGCGAACAGGCCCTGCCCGCGCACTGGTGCCAGGCGCGCTTCCAGCCGGCGCGCCACCTCGTTGGCAATCCACCAATCCGCACGTGCCTGCCCGGGTGCTTCCACCGCCTTGCGCACGCGAGTGATTCGGCGTTCGGAGTTGGTCACCGTGCCGTCCTTCTCGCCCCAGCTGGCGGCCGGCAGCAACACGTCGGCATACGGCACGGTGTCGGTACCGGAAAAGGCCTCCTGCACGATCACCAATTCGGCGTTTTCCAGCGCGGCGCGAATGCCGGCAACCTCCGGCATCGAATGTACGGGGTTGGTGCACACGATCCACACCGCCTTGAGCGTGCCCGCGCGCAGCCGCTCGAACAATTGCACGGCCGGTGCGCCTGCCGTTGGCGAGATTCGCCCGGCTGGCACGCCCCACAGCCGTTCCAGTTCGGCGCGGTCGTCGGCATTTGCAATCTCGCGATGCGCCGCCAGCATGGTCGCCATGCCGCCGACCTCGCGTCCGCCCATCGCATTGGGTTGACCGGTCAACGAAAACGGCCCCGCGCCCGGCTTGCCGATCTGCCCGGTGGCCAGATGCAGGTTGATCAGGGCC
The DNA here is from genome assembly GCF_013112235.1 of Xanthomonas euvesicatoria. NCBI lineage: Bacteria > Pseudomonadati > Pseudomonadota > Gammaproteobacteria > Lysobacterales > Lysobacteraceae > Xanthomonas > Xanthomonas euvesicatoria. Next base: position 3,478,507 of record NZ_JABFFS010000001.1, on the reverse strand, counting down.
AGGTTCTTGTCGGTGCCGTGCACGGATTGGTTCAAGCCCATGCAATACAGCGACAACGCTGCAGGGCTGCGCCCGAACCACTCGGCCGCCTGCACCAGATCCTCGTGCGCAATGCCGCAGATCTCGGCGCTCATGCGCGGCGTGTACTCGCGCAGCATCCGCTTGAGGGCATCGAATTCCTCGGTGTGTGCCGCGACGAAACGCGCGTCTACCAGGTCCTCCCAGATCAGGTGATGCAGCATGCCGTTGAACAAGGCGACGTCGGTGCCGGGCTCGATCGCCAGGTGCAGATCGGCCATGGCCGCCGTGTCGGTACGCCGCGGATCGATCACGATCCAGCGAATGTCGGGGTTGCGCGCGCGTGCCTCTTCCAGCCGGCGAAACAGCACCGGATGCGCATAGGCCATGTTGCTGCCGGCAAACAGCACGGTGTGCGCCAGCTCCAGATCGTCGTAACAGGTGGGCGGGCCATCGGCACCCAGCGCAAGCTTGTAGCCGGTCACCGCGCTGGACATGCACAGCCGCGAATTGGTGTCGATGTTGTTGGTACCGAGCAGGCCTTTGGCCAGCTTGTTGAAGACGTAATAGTCTTCGGTCAACAGCTGCCCGGAGAGATAGAACCCCACCGCGTCCGGGCCATGCTCCTGGATGATGGCGGCCAGCTTGTGGGCCACATGGTCGAGTGCCTGCTCCCAACCCACTGCGGTACGCGGCGCCTGGCGATGACGGCGTAGCTGCGGTTGGAGCACACGCCCCTGCGTGCTGGCCACCGTCTGCGGCAGTGCCAGCCCCTTGCTGCACAGGCGCCCGAAATTGGCCGGGTGCAGCGGGTCGCCTTCGATGCCGACGATGCGTTCGCTATCGGCGGCATGCTCGCTGTGGATCAGCACACCGCAGCCCACCCCGCAATAGCAGCAGGTCGAACGCGTGATGCGGTGCATCGGTAACGCGGCCTGCGGCTGCGCGGCTTCGTCGCTCGACAGATGCTGCAGGCCTTCGCTCATACGGCGGGCTCGGCGACGGCATCCGGCGCGGTCACCGGCTGCAACACGATCCATACCGCATCGGCTTCCACCTTCACCGGATAGCGCGGCGCGCAACCTACATCCGGCGCACATGCCTGCCCGCTCTGCAGCGCGATGGCCCAACCATGCAACGGGCAGGTCACGGTGTCGCCGGCAACAATCCCTTGCGACAGCGGTCCACCCTTATGCGGGCACCGGTCGCGTAGCGCGAATACCTGGTCGCTGGCAGTGCGGAACAACGCGATCGGTTCGATGCCCTCGATCTCCAGCACGCGTGCGCCCAATGCGGGCAATTCCTGCAAAGCGCAGATGCGGATCCAGGCAGGCGGCTTATGCATGCTCATTGCTCCACCGTGGCGGCCGGCGCCGCAACGCGCAGCGGTTGGTATTCCTGTCGGCGCTCGCCGGCGATACGCGCCTTCCACGGGTCGACCAGACCCTCCAGCGAATACAGCAGGCGCTCGTATAGCGCACGCCGGTTGGCGGCGTCGTCCACCACTTGCGCACGGATGTAATCCAGCCCTACCCGCGCGATGTAGTGCACCGTGCGATCCAGGTAATACGCCTGCTCGCGGTAGAGCTGCAGGAACGCGCCGGTGTATTCGCGCACTTCGTCGGCGGTGGCCACCTTGACCAGGAAGCGTGCCACCTCGGTCTTGATGCCGCCATTGCCGCCGATATGGATCTCCCAGCCGGAATCCACCGCGATGATGCCCACGTCCTTGATGCCGGATTCGGCGCAATTGCGCGGGCATCCGGACACCGCCAGCTTCACCTTGTGCGGGCTCCACATGTTGGCGAGCATGGTTTCCAGATCGATCCCCATCTGCGTGCTGTTTTGGGTACCGAAGCGGCAGAATTCGCTGCCCACGCAGGTTTTCACCGTGCGGATGGACTTGCCGTACGCATGGCCGGAGGGCATGCCCAGATCGCGCCACACGTCGACCAGGTCTTCCTTCTTGACCCCAAGCAGATCGATGCGTTGGCCGCCGGTCACCTTGACCATGGGCACCGCATACTTGTCGGCGACATCGGCAATCCGGCGCAGCTCGCTGGCATTGGTCACCCCGCCCTTCATCTGCGGAATCACCGAAAACGTGCCGTCTTTCTGGATATTGGCGTGCGCACGCTCGTTGATGAAACGCGACTGCGGATCGTCGATGGCCTCATGTGGCCAGGTCGACAGCATGTAGTAGTTGATTGCCGGCCGGCAGGTGGCGCAACCGTTGGGTGTGCGCCATTCCATGAAGGCATAGGCCTGTGCATGCGTGAGCAGTTTGTGCTCGCGGATGGCGCGGCGCACCTCGCCGTGGCTGAGGTCGGTACAGCTGCATACCGCCTTGGTTTTCGGGGTTTCCTGAAAGTTGGAGCCCAGGCAATTCATCAGGATCTGCTCGACCAGGCCGGTGCACGAGCCGCACGAACTGGCCGCCTTGGTGTGCTTTTTCACCTCGTCCACGGTGAACAGGCCTTGCTCGCTGATCGCCTTGACGATCGTGCCCTTGCAGACGCCATTGCAGCCGCACACTTCATCGCTGTCGGCCATCGCACTGGCGCGGTCCTGGCCACCGGTGCCGGCATCGCCCAGCGCGCTTTCGCCGAAGATCAGTTGATCGCGCTGCGCCTGGATCGGCGTGCCGTCCTTGAGCAACTTGAAGTACCACCCGCCGTCGCTGGTATCGCCGTACAGGCACGCGCCCACCAGGACATCGTCGCGGATGACCAGCTTCTTGTAGACGCCACCGGCCGGGTCGGAGAGCACGATTTCTTCGCAGCCGTCGCCGCCCATGAAATCACCGGCAGAAAACAGGTCGATGCCGGTGACCTTGAGCTTGGTCGATGCCACCGAACCGCGGTAAATGCCGATACCGAACTGCGCCAGGTGGTTTGCGCAGACCTTGGCTTGCTCGAACAGCGGCGCGACCAGGCCGTAGGCAATGCCGCGATGGTTTGCACACTCGCCCACCGCGTACACGCGTGGGTCGAAGCTTTGCAGGCTGTCGTTGACCACGATGCCGCGCGAGCAATGAATCCCTGCCTCTTCGGCAAGACGCGTGTTCGGGCGAATGCCGGCCGCCATGACCACCAGATCGGCGGGAATCTCGCTGCCATCGGCGAACTTCACCCCGATCACCTCGCCCTGCGCATTGCCCAGCAGCGCACTGGTGGCGGTGCTCAGCTTGAAGTGCAGGCCACGCGCGCGCAGGGCCTGTTGCAGCAGGTTGCCGGCCACCGGGTCGAGCTGGCGCTCCAGCAACCAGCCGGCCAGATGCACCACCGTCACCTCCATGCCACGCAGCTTGAGCCCATTGGCCGCTTCCAGCCCGAGCAGCCCACCACCGATCACCACCGCGTGCTGCTTGGTACGCGCGGTATCGATCATGGTGCGCGTGTCCTGGATATCGCGATACCCAATCACCCCTTTCAGGTCGTTACCGGGAATCGGCAGCACGAACGGCACCGAGCCGGTGGCGATCAGCAGCCGGTCGTACTCGGCTTGCGTACCATCGGCCGCAATCACGCGGCGGCGCACGCGGTCGATGCGCGTGACTTCCTTGTTCAAATGCAGGTGGATGCCGTTGTCCTGATACCACTGCAACGGATTGAGCACGATGTCGTCGAATTCCTGCTCGCCGGCCAGCACCGGCGAGAGCAGGATGCGGTTGTAGTTGGGATGCGGCTCGGCGCCGAACACGGTGATGTGGTACATGCCCGGCATCAGCTTGAGCAGTTCTTCCACGGTGCGGATACCGGCCATGCCATTGCCGATGACGACGAGTCTGGGTTGCTTCATTGCCTGGGCTCCTGTCGACATATCAGACGCGCGCCGCGCCTGCGGTTGACCATTCGCTGCGCCACTGCGCCTTCACGCCGGCCAGCAACGCCCAGCCGCCGAGCGCGAAGGCAGCGAACAACCACATGCCGATCGCGTAGCTGCCGGTGTGCTGCTTGAGCACGCCCAGCCCTGCGGCAAGCGCAAATCCACCGATGCCGCCTGCCATGCCGATCAGGCCGGTCATCACGCCGATGTCCTGGCCGAAGCGCTGCGGCACCAGTTGAAACACCGCGCCATTGCCGGCGCCCAGGCACAACAAGGTCAGCACGAACAGCGCCAGCGTGATCGTGGCGCCGCCGGCACCAAATCCGGCGATTGCCACCAGCCCGGCGACCAGCAGATACACCGCCAACAGGGCGCGCGTGCCGCCGAGGCGGTCGGCAATCACGCCGCCGAGCGGGCGCATCACCGAGCCGGCCAGTACGCACGCTGCGGTGGCCCACCCCGCGGTACGCGCATCGAAATCGAACTGGTCGTGGAAGTAACCAGGCAGTGCGCTGGCAAAGCCGGAGAAGCCACCGAAGGTGATCGCGTAGAAACACATGAAGCGCCATGCATCGCGGTTGCCCACCAGCACGCGGCCATAGTCGGACCACTGCTTGCGCGCGACCGGCGTGGGTGCTTCCTTGGCGATGGTTGCGAACACGACCAGCGTCAGCACCAACGGAATGCACGCCAGGCCGAACACGTTCTGATAGCCGAAAGCGGCCGCCAGCATCGGGGCGAACAACGCCGCCAGCACCGTGCCGGAATTGCCGGCTCCGGCAATCCCCATCGCGGTGCCCTGATGCTCGGGCGGATACCAGCGCGAAGCCAGCGGCAATGCCACCGCGAAAGATGCACCGGCAATCCCCAATAGCACGCCCAGCAACAGCACCTGCCCCATGCTGTGCACGCCCAGTTGCCATGCACCGAACAGTGCTGCGATCACCGCCAGCTGCGCGACCATGCCGGCACGCTTGGCGCCGATCCGGTCGGCGAACATGCCCAGTACCAGGCGCAACACGGCGCCGCACAGGATCGGCACTGCCACCATCAAGGCACGCTGCTGCGTATCCAGCCCCAGCGATTGCGCGATCGGCACCTGCAGCGGGCCGAGCAGATACCACACCATGAAGCTCAGGTCGAAATACAGGAAAGATGCGAACAACGTGGGCGTATGCCCTGATCGCCAGAACGAGCGCTGCATAGAGACCTCTTCGAGTGCGATGGCCAAAAAAAAAACGGCGCCCTCCGGTAAACCGGAAGGACGCCGTTGTCCTGGATGCATGCGGCTCGCCGTTGAGCCGCTGGCATCGTCTGCATGTTGTTGCAGGCACGCCGTTGTACCTGCACGTGCGTCCTACGCAATCAACGTGCCAACTTTCTCACCGCGGCCTCACTGCGCTGCAAGCGCTTGATAAATTAAGGGTTGGCGGCTGGTTGCCGGTCTCGCGCGAGGTAACGGGTAGCCGCTGGCGCAGCTCACCATTCCCGGCTTTCGTGCAGCAATGCACCAACAACGTGCGTTGCTGGCGGACGCGATCGATCGATATTCCTGCGACACGCCGTCCCTCCACGCATGATCGTGGCGCCAGGCCGGCCATTGCGCGTCAGGGAAGCTAGACGGCGTGACTGGGTGCAGTCGAACGCATTGGCGCGACTGCCGAGATCAAACGCCTGGCCGATGGAGCGCGCGGCGCCCTCACCGCTCGCAGACACGCTGCAAGTACGTCCGTGCAGACTCGATGGCCGCATCCATGCCGCAAGCGGCGAGGACACCGCACCTGGGAGTTGGCCGGCGGTTTGTGGAAGAGCGAGGAAACCGCCTCGTGCGGCTTGCTGTTTGCTCTGTTTGAAACCTGGCGCACCGACCATCTCCACTGGCCCTTGCCGGCCCACCGTCGCGGGAGCTTACGCGGCATGGATGCCGTGTAGAGCCTACATGGACGTACTTGCAGCCTGTCCTGCGCTGGTGGGCCGGCAAGGGCCCCTGCAGCCAAACTGCAGACCAGCCGCTCTCCCTGCGATCCCTCTACGCTCTCCAGCCATCACCGCAGACTCCAGCACGCCTGATCCATCGCGTTACGGCGTATCGAACAACCGATTGCTGCGATGATCGCTGTCCGGCGCGACGACACCCACACGTGCGGCGGCACGCCGATAGTTGTCGAGTCGGTGGATATCGCCGAGCCGGGCGATGTCGTCGCCTTGAACGTCATGCCATCCCCAGCGCTGGAACTGGCCCAGGAACCACTCGCCGTCCGACAGCCACGGCATATTCACCACCCCGCCGCAGTGAAAGGCCAGCGCAGTCGCATCATCGGCGGCAGCGACGCAACCAACATGCGACTCAACCTCGGGATGCGCCCCCAGACACACCGCCAGGCGCGTCGCCGGCACCCCGATATGCTGCGGTTCGGCCAGCCACTGCGCACAGTGCGCGCGATTGGCTGGCGCCGCGTCCAGCCAACGGCAGGCCTCCAGCACGCAAGCGGTCAAGCGCTCGCTCAACTCCGGCTGCAGTGCTGCAAATTCACGGCGGCAGGCGAGCACCTTCTCCGGATGGCCAGGCCACAACTCGCCGCTGCGGATCACACGCCGCCCCGTGCCCTGCGCCTCGGCCACCGTCGCCCACGGCTCGCCGGAGCAATAGCCGTCGACCAATCCGCTGGCCAACGCCTCGGGCATTTGCGGTGGCGGAATGCTGAGCACATCCACATCGCCGATCGGGTCCACCCCGCCTGCAGCCAGCCAGTAGTACAGCCACAGCGCATGCGTTCCGGTAGGAAAGGTCTGCGCGAACACCGCACGCCGCCCCAATCCTGCCAATGCCTGTGGCAGCGTGCGGCCGGCCGCCAACGCCTGCGCGAGTGCAGGCGCCAGCGTGATCGCCTGGCCGTTGTGATTGAGCGTCATCAGCAATGCCATCGGGCATTGCGGGCCGGCGATGCCCAGGTCGATCGCATACACCAAACTGGCCAGGGTGTGGGCTGCCTCCACTTCACCGGCCAGCAAACGGTCGCGCACGCCGGCCCAGGATGCCTGTCGTTGCAACTCCAGCTGCAGACCATGTCGATGGTCCAGACCCAGGTGTTGCGCAGCGACCAGCGGCGCGCAGTCGATCAATGGCAGGTAGGCCACGCGCAGGACGGGATATTCGGCTTGACTCATAGATTCATCCCAACAACTCGGCCATGGCCACGATGCGGCGCGCCACTTCGGCCAGTTTGACGCCCTGCTTCATGGCCTGCTGGCGTAATGCCGCATAGGCATCGGCCTCGCTCAGGCCACGTTTTTCCATCAGCAAGCCCTTCGCACGGTCGATCTGCTTGCGGTCCTGCAGCGCCTGCTGGACCTCGTCCAGGCGCTTGCGCATGCTGCTTTCCTGCGCAAAACGGGCCAGCGCCACCTGCACGATCGGCGCCAACCGCGCGGGCGCCAAGCCATCCACCACGTACGCCGTCACGCCCGCGCCGACCGCTGCATGAATCAACGCATCGTCGCCATCGCCGGAGAACATCACCACCGGCCGCGGCGCATGCGCATGCAACATCGACAGCTGCTCCAAGGTATCGCGGGAAGGCGAATCCACGTCGATCACCACCACATCCGGCTGCTGGCGTTGCACGGCATGCAGCAGCGCGCTGACCGAGGCCACGTCATCGAGCACCGTGTAGCCGGCGCGCGTCAGTGCCTGGCGCAGTTCGCCGATCGGCTTTTCGGTATCGTTGACCAGCAAAACACGCATTGACAGCAGCGAGGCATGGACGTGGCCTGATGGTGCCATGCAACATGCCGCTCGTGCGAGCCATCTTTTCGGAGTGTCCGATGCCGTTGTTCCCGTTGTTCGCCAACCTGCAGGGGCGCGCCGTGCTGGTGATCGGTGGCGGCGAAGTCGCCACACGCAAGGTGCTGGCGCTGCTGAAGGCGCAGGCGCACATCCGGCTGTATGCGCATGCGCTTTCGCCCGAACTTGCCCAGCTGCTGCAGGCCGGGCGCTTCGAGCAAATGACAGGCGAGTTCGATCCTGCCTGGATCGACACCGTGTGGCTGGTCGTCGCCGCCACCGATGATGTGGATCTGAATCAACGTGTGGCCGCAGCGGCCGGCGCACGCCAGCGTCTGGTCAATGTCGTGGACGATGCCGAGCTCTCCACCTACCAGGTACCGGCCATTGTCGACCGCGATCCGCTGGTGATTGCGATTTCGTCGGCGGGCGCGGCGCCGATGCTGGCGCGCCGACTGCGCGAGCGACTGGAGCGCGAACTGCATGCGTCGGTGGGTACGCTGGCGGCCTTGTTCGCCCGGCACCGCGAGCGCATTCGTCAGCAGTTGCCGGACATGAACCGGCGGCGCCGCTGGTTCGACCAGGTGATCGACGGGAAGGTGCCGCAATTGCTGCAGGCCGGCGATACCGTCGCCGCCGAAGCCGCCTTTGCCGCTGCGTTGGACGCGGTGGACAGCGTTCCGGCGCGCGGCAGCGTGCAATGGGTCGGTGCCGGCCCGGGCGATCCCGGCCTGCTCACGCTCAATGCCTTGCGTGCCCTGAACCTGGCCGACGTGCTGCTGCTGGCGTCGGACGTGCCCGCCGCGGTGATGGAACTGGCGCGCCGGGATGCGCAACGGCGCGCCTGGCCGGAGACGCCGGGCGCGCAGCAGGCCGTCGTAGTGGAGTTGGTTGGCGCCGGGCTGCAGGTCGTGGTCCTGCGCATGGGCAGCGGCGATGCCATCCCGGCGGAGCTGGACGCCGCGCTGCACGCGCAGGGCATCCTGTCGGTGCGGGTTCCGGGCTTGCCGCTCCGCTAGATTTTTCCAAGCGCGTTGCCGGATTCGACGCGCTTGAACGCGACTGCCTACCGCGCCAGCAACGCTCGGCGCGCCGTGTCCTGCTGCCAACCCGTGCGTTCGACACAACGATCGCCGGAGCACCCGCCGATACCATCCCAGGGAAATGACGGCCCGCGGCCGCGCAATGGCGCTCGACTGCTACCCGCCGGCGCATGCCATCGACACCGCGTCACGGCGTGCAGCAAGGCAGGCAACAGCCACCCAGCGTGACCGGTTTCACCCCCTGCCTGGCCGAAAAAGTCCCCAGCACGGCGCGCGCATCCGCCTACAGTCGAGCACGTCATCCCGGTTCGGACATCGCCACACCATGCAGACGCCTTCGCCGTCCCAGACGTTCCCGCTCGACCGCAGCGATGCGGTCTGCATCATCGGTGCTGGCCCGGGTGGGCTCAGTGCGGCACGTGCGCTCAAGGCGCAGGGGCTGGACTACGACCAGTTCGAACGCCACGGCGACCTGGGCGGGATTTGGGACGTCAGCAACCCCGGCTCGCCGATCTACGACTCCACCCATTTCATTTCCTCGCGCGATCTGTCGGCCTTCATCGGCCATCCCATGCCGCGCCAATACCCCGACTACCCGTCGCATCGGCAGATCCTGGCCTACCTGCGCAGCTTTGCCGAGACGTTTGGTCTGCGCGAGAAGATCCAGTTCGACACCGCCGTCCTGCGCATCGACAAACAGGCGGATGGGCGCTGGCAGGTGACGTTGGCCGATGGCTCGCAGCGCCTCTACGCCGCGGTGATCTGCGCGTCGGGCGTCAACTGGGACCCCAGCATGCCGCAATTGCCGGGCCACTTCGATGGCGAGATCCGCCACTCGGTGAGTTTCCGGCATGGCGACGAATTTCGTGGCAAGCGCGTGCTGGTGCTGGGGGCCGGCAACTCCGGCGCGGACATCGCCTGCGAGGCGGCCATGCATGCGCAACGCGCCTTTCTGAGCGTGCGCCGCGGATATCACTTCATCCCCAAGCACCTGATGGGGATTCCGGTCGACCAGATCGCCGAAACCGGTCCGCACCTGCCCCTGTGGCTGGCACGCCCGATCTTTTCGGCCCTGCTGCGGCTGGTCAACGGAGACCTGGCCCGGCTGGGGTTGCCCAAGCCGGACCATCGCCTGTTCGAAAGTCACCCGCTGCTCAACGCCCAGCTGCTGCACCATCTCCAGCACGGCAACATCGCCGTCAAACCCGATATCGACCGACTGGACGGCAGGCACGTGGTGTTCAAGGACGGCAGCCGCGAGCAGATCGACCTGCTGCTGTGCGCCACCGGCTACCGCTGGAGCTGCCCGTATGCCAGCGAGTATTTCCTCTGGAACGGCGGACGCCCGCAGATGTACCTGTCGATGTTCAACCGCACGCATCGCAATCTGTTCGGGATCGGCTACCTGGAAACCAATTCCAGCGCGTACAAGCTGTTCGACACCCAGGCCCACATGATCGCGTCCTACCTGACCGCGCAGCGCCGCGATCCTGCCAGCGCACGCCGCTTCGATGCATTGATCGAAAACGATACACCGGACCTGTCCGGCGGCATCCGTTTCGTGGCATCGCAGCGCCACGCCGTCTACATCGAGGCGCATGCATTCAAACGCTATCTGCATCAGCTGCGCAGGCGATTGGGCTGGGGCGAACTGGGCGAACACATGTACGACGCGCTCAAGCTCGACGCCGGTGGCGATCCACGCATGCGCACTACCGCCACCGCACGGCTAGCCGACAGCGAGGTTGCCCATGGCTAAGCCGCAGGATCTGCGCGGCTGGAATGCGGTGATCACCGGCGGCGCCGGCGGGCTGGGACGCGCGACCGCCGCGCGCCTGATCCAGCGCGGCGTGCGCTGCCTGCTGGTGGATATCGATGCCGATGCACTGGCACGTGCGGTGCAGGCGCTGGGGCCGTTGGCGTGCGCGCAGGTGGCCGACCTGACCGATCCGGCCGCGCGCGACCGTCTCGCCGAGCGGCTCGACACGGATTGGGGCCAGTTGCAGCTGTTGGTCAACAATGCCGGCATCGTCGGCACCACGCCGTTCGAGCAGCGCACGCCGGCGTCGATCCGCGGCGAACTGGAGTTGAACCTGATGGCGCCGTTGTTGCTCACGCACCGGTTGCTGCCGCTGCTGCAGCGCAGTGGCGACGGGCGCGTGGTGAACATCGTCTCGCTGGGAGGCATGTTCCCGTTGCCGGAATCGACGGTCTACTCGGCCAGCAAGTTCGGGCTGCGCGGTGCCATGCTCTGCCTGGGACTGGACGGCGCACGCCTGGGCATTCGCGTCTCCATCGTCAACCCGTCGGCCACCGACACCCCGATGCTGATGCGCGAGGCCCTCAACGGCGGCAACAAGTTGCAGTTCATGGATCGGCCGCAACAACCGGACGAAGTCGCATTGCAGGTGTTGCGGTGCCTGGACGCACCGTGCCTGGAGCGCTTCGTGCGCCCCAGCGAATCGTGGACGGTGCGGCTGGCCATGCTGCTGCCCAACCTGCTGACGCGCGCCCTGCCGCTGTTCGCACGCAGCGCCGAGCGTGGGCATCGCAACTATCTTGCGTCGCTGCAGCAGCGCGGCCTGATTCGCCCGCGCCAGGACGGATGGGAAGTGGTGCCGCCCGCTCACCGCGAAGACCCGCACACCCTCGCCGCAGCGCGAGCAACCACGCAGCGGACCTGAGCCGCTGCTGGCGCCCGCACACGCAGCGCATGCGGCGGCAGCGCTGTTGGAGGGCAAACCGGCGCGCAGTGCGGCCAAGTACCGTGTCTGGTCGAACCCTCAGCGCGGATCGCGCGCCTGTCCGGGCGAACGACCGGACCACCGTTGAAAGGCGCGCCGAAACGCCCGTGCATCGGCGTATCCCACCGCTTGCGCCACCTCGGCCACGGTCATCTGCGAATTGCGCAGCAGATCCTGCGCACGTTCGTAGCGGGCGGCATCGCGCAGTGCCCGGTAGCCGACCTGTTGCGCACCGAGCCGACGCCGTAGCGTGCGCTCGCTGCAATTGGCCTGGCGCGCCAGCTCCGGTTGCCGCGGCGCATGCTCGGCATCGCTGCGCAGCCGCAGTGCGATCGATTCGACCAACTCGTTGCGCGACGGCGGCCGCTGGATCAGGGTCTCCAGTTGTTGCCGCAACAGTCCGCAGGTGGTGCGGTCGTAGCCCGGCAACCGCGCGGCCAGCCACTTTGCCTCCAGCGTCATCCGGTTGCGGCCGGCGCCAAACCGCACCGGGCAGCGGAAAAAACGCGTGTAGATCTCCAGCGGGGCCGATCGCGCGAAGGCCAGTTCCACCGCGCGCGGTCGGATGTCCGGCCCCAGCATGCAGCGACTGACATTGAGGGCACCGGCAAAGGCTTCCTCGATGAGGTAAGGCTCGATCTCCAGGTCGAATACATGCGGCACCAGTTCGATGCAGGCTTCGGGGCCTTGCTGTGCGAACAGGTGCTGCATCATCGCCCCGGCTTCGTGCTGATGCCCCAGGCCATAGGCGATCGCTTCGCCGAAGGTTTCGCAGGTGAGCATGGCCAGCCCGGTCAGGCCCCAGGACACCGGCCGTTGCCGCATGCCGGCCGCCAGGCCCATCGCCGGCTCGTCCAGCAGACGGCGTGCGCGCAGGATCAGCGCACGCACCTGCTGGTAGGACAGCAGCAGGTCGCGGTCGTGCAGGTCGCGGTGGGTGAACCCCAACCCCTTGCACAGCCGCTCCGGCGCGTGTCCGCGATCTTCGACCAGGCCCAGCAGCGAGCGCACGGTGTTGGGAACGATGTTGGCCGTGCGGCGGTTATCGGCCGGCGCAGGACGCGCGTTGCCGACCTCGGAGATGGGCTGGCTGCGGGTGACGGCCGCGCGCGCACGCGGCATGCTCAGCAGTGCTCCGCGGAGCGTTCGCGTTCGCCGCGGTGCCAGCGTGCCGTGCAGCCAATAACGCCACCATGCAGCGCGTGCCATGTAGCGGTACAAGCCGGCCGGAGCCGAACGTCTTGCATGCGTTGCGTCCTCGCGACAATGCGGCCTCAACCGCTCGGCCGCACTTTAGCGCAAGCGATGGCGTGCAGGTCCAGCCAACAGCTGCCGGCGCGTCAAGCCATCAATCCCGCAACAGACGCTTGCGCGTGCTGTCGCGCACATCCACGTCGAAGGTGACCTGCAAGGTCATCGCCTCGGCATGCCCAGCGCCCGCATCGAAACTGAACTGAAGCCCGTCACGGCGCGGTAGCTGGCGTGCGTGTTCCTCCAGCGCGTCGCGCGGGATCGCCAGTTGCCAATGATCGGTGGCGCAATTACATGCGGCGTGACCGCCGGTGAGGCTCACGCTGTGTCTCACCAACCGCGCGCCCTGCCCGCTCGGCAACCGGCTGAGATTGTCGACGCTGCGCCCGGCCAGCAGGCTGGCCAGCTCGTCCTCGTCGATACGAAAGCGCAGATGTTGGCCTTCAATCTGGATTTTCATGGATCAGCCGGCTCCATTGCTCGGGCGTATTGCAATTGACGAACTCAGCGCGTTCGCTGGCAGTGACAGTCACGCGATGGCACTGCAGTGAATGCTGCAAGGCGCGCAGCGAGCGTGACGATGCAGCGCCCGCCATCAGCACCGTCAACGCCTCGCGCACGCTGGCATCCAGGCGCAGGCACATCGGCAGCATCTGGTCCTCGAAGGCCACACAGCGATGCTGCGACGGCGCAAGCAGCTTGCCCAGCAACGCGGCCGACAACAGCGGCATATCCACCGGCACCACCACCAGCGTGGTCGCGTCGGCCGCGCCCGCGATCACGCTTGCCAGCCCGCCGAGCGGGCCCAGATCGGGATGGACGTCGGCAATGCCGGCATATTCGGGCCGGTTGCCGCTGACCACCACGTGCTGCGCACCGGCCTGGCGCAGCAGCGCCTGCATCTGTTCCAGCAACGGACGTCCATGCCAGGGCAGCAAGGCCTTGTCCTGCCCCATGCGCGACGAACGTCCACCGGCCAGCACCACGCCCGTCCACGGCTGCTGCAGCGTCATGCGACAGCCCCGGGATGGGCGGCACCCACCGGCATGTTCATGGCGCGATGGCCGGCGCGGCCGGGTGCAGGTGGCCCAGTCCGAAGACCTGGGCATGCGTGCTCGCTGCGGCGCCTTCGTCCTGTGGCTCCAGTACCGCCCAGACGTTGGCCTGCAGCAACGGGGCCACACGAAAGGATTCCTGCTGCGGCAGGATCTGCACCGACAACGCGCCGGCCGCACTGCACAGCAGGCGTGCCCGCAGATGCTGCCGCCAGATCGGCCTGGCCTGCATCGGTGCCTCTAATGCGACGCGCACGCCATGCTCAACCGGCATGCCCAACAAACCGCGCAATGCCGGCTCGACGAAAAAGCGCAGACCGGCCGCGCTGGCCATCGGGTTGCCGGGCAAACCCATATACAGCGCGCCATCGCTAAAGCGCGCAAGCAGCACCGGTTTGCCCGGTCGCACTGCGACCTTATGAAACAGCACTTCGGCAGCGTGGCGTGCCAATGCCTCCGGGATGAAATCGTACCGACCACGCGAAACGGCGCCGGTGCTCAGGATGAGATCGGCACCGGCATGGCGGGCCTGTGCCAGTGACGCATCGAACGCAGCATCGTCGTCGCCTACCTGCCCACGCCACACGACATCGGCGCCGGCGGCACGCAACTGAGCCAGCAGATAACTGCTGGTGCCATCGCGGATCTGGCCCGGCTGCAGGGGTTGTGCAGGGTCGCCGATCAACTCGCGTCCAGTGGCGATCAAGGCCACGCGCGGCCGCCGCACCACCTGCACATGCGCGCAGCCCAGGCCGGCAAGCAGCATCAGATGCGCACCGCGCAGCATGGTGCCGGCGTCGATCACGCGATCGTGCAAGCGCACGTCTTCGCCGCGACGACGGATGTGCTGACCCGCACGCACCGGCTGACGCAGGCGGATGCGGCTGGGGCGCTCGCCGTCGTGCTCAAGGATCTGCACTTGCTCGATCGGCACTACCGCATCGGCACCCGGCGGCACGCCGGCGCCGGTCATGATTTCCCAGGCCGCACCGATCGCAGCCGCACCGGCGTCCTGCCCTGCCGCAACGGTACCGCTCACCACGTACTCGCGGTCTGCCAACGCACCCCTCCCCGCGGTCGCCAATGCAAACCCATCCATTGCGCTGTTGTCGAAGGGCGGCAACTCGGCCTGGCTCGACAAGGCGTCGGCAAGCACGCGACCTTCGGCATCGGCGCTTGCCACCCACTCGCTGGCAAGGGGTGCGACGTGCGCGTGGACCAGCGCGAGTGCTTCGGCATAGCTGATCATGTGCAGGACAGTGCCGACCAATGGATGACCCGGCTAGGATACCGGCCCCTGGCGCAGCAGGTACAGGCGTGGCCGTGCGGGGCCGTCGTGTGTCCATCCGCCACATGATGGGCATCACCGTAGACACCACGCTTGAAGCTGCTCGAACGGTATGCAGACAGTGTGCGCTGCAAGGTTGCAGGCCTTCCTTGAGCAACTGCACGCATGCAATTCGTCGACGTCGTGGGCTGGCTCGCCAGCATCATCCTGATCGCCACCTTGATCCGGCAGATCTACAAACAATGGCGCTCCGACGCCGCGCAGGGCGTCTCGCGCTGGTTGTTCCTCGGCCAGATCAGTGCTTCGGTGTTGTTCATCCTCTACAGTTATCTGGTTGGCAACGCGGTGTTTATCGTCAGCAATGTGCTGATCCTGCTGACGGCCCTGATCGGCTATGCATTGCAGCGGGTCAAGCGCCGCAGGCTGGAACGCGCAGCGTAGACAGGCTGCGTGGACTCCTGCCGGCCGGTCGAGCTTAGTCAGCCGTTCTTTTCGCCGACTTGTGTGGTTTTGCCGAAGCGGCTGTGGCCCTCTTCGCAGCGATCTTCTTGGCCGCTCTTTTCGCGATGACACTGGGCGTCTTCTTGGCGGCCGCCTTGGGCACGGCCGCCTTTTTCGCTGTGCCCGGCTTGCGCACCTTCGCGGCCGACGTGGCATCCGCCGCTGCTTCGGCGGGCGCATCCGGTACACGCACACTGATCCAGGTGGGTGCATGGTCGCTGGCCTTTTCCAGCGCACGTACCCACTTGTCGACGCCGGCATCTTGAAGGTCGGGCGCCAGCGTGCGATTGAGCAGCAGATGATCGATGCGCAACCCACGGTCTCGCGCAAAGTGCTGACGAAAGTAATCCCAGAACGTATAGATCGGCGTGTGGCCATGGATGGCCAGCAGGCTGTCGGTCCAGCCCTGTGCCAGCAGGGTCTGGTAGGCCTCGCGGCTCTCCGGCTGCAGCAGGGCGTCCTTGCGCCAGCCCTTGGGGTCGTAGATATCCGCATCGGTCGGCACCACATTGAAGTCGCCGATCAGCGCCACCGGATGCGGCAGGTCCACCAGCGTTTTCGCATGCCGGATCAAGCGTTCGAACCATGCAAGCTTGTAGTCGAACTTCGGCCCGGGCTGCGGGTTGCCGTTGGGCAAATACAGGCAGGCCACCACCACGCCATGGATCGCCGCCTCCAGATAGCGGCTTTGCGTATCGCGTGGATCCCAGGGCAACCCGCGACGAATCTCCACTGGCTCGGTCCCCCGCGCGAGCAGCGCCACGCCATTCCAGGACTTTTCGCCCTGCCAGATCACACCGTACCCGGCATCGCGGATTGCCTGCTCCGGAAACGCAGCTTGCGTCGATTTCAATTCCTGCAGGCCCACGATGTCCGGCTGCTCGCGCTGCAGCCATTCCAGCAAGTGTGGCAGACGGCTGGCAATACCGTTGACGTTGAACGTCGCGATCTTACGTAAGGTACCTGACATGGGTGCAAATGGCCGCTTCCGTGGTGCAACAGCATGACCGCCGCTTGATTAAGCCGATGCTCAAGCGAGGTGAAGCTGCACTGCGTGCCCCGGCCCATGCTCACGCCTGGCACACCACCGGCGCTCTTAGCTTGAAGCACATTCATTGATGGGAATTGCCATGCGACATTCCGCACTGTTGATCGGCCTTGCGCTCTGCGCCAGTTGCTCGCGCAGCCCACCGTCGGTCACCCCGCCCGGCGCACCGGAAACGCCCAAAACCAATGTGCTGGAAGCCGGCGCGAAAGTGCTGCAGCCCAGCGGCCCGGTCGGCAAGCTGGACATCTATCTGGTCGGCTTCCATCCGATGAAGGATGCGCCAGATGAGCAAATGGAGGCGCATCACTATTGCCAGCAGGTCAATGAAGATCTTGCCCAATGCGCGCTCTACGACGGCAACACCGACCGTGCCAACCTCACCGGTATCGAGTACATCATCTCGGAGACGTTATTTGCGCAGTTGCCGGTACACGAGCGCAACTTCTGGCATCCGCATAACGGTGAAATTCTTTCCGGCCAGCTCTCTGCTCCCAACCTGCCGCAGGTCGCAGAGAAGGAACTGATGCGCAGCAAGATCAACAGCTACGGCAAGACTTGGCACACCTGGCATTCGCGCAAGGGCACCGCGCCCGGCGACACCTTGCCGCTGGGCGAGCCGATGCTGGCGTGGTCGTTCAATCGCGATGGTGAGTTGCAGCAACCGTTGATTGCGCAACGCGATCAGGCCGTTTCGGTGTCCACCGCAGAGCGCCGCGCCAACCGTCAAGAGCTTGTGCCGCTGGCAAAGCCGCAAGAAGGCGTGGATGCATTACGTGCCCATTTTCCCAACGCCCAACCCATACCCGGGGTGACCGACGCAAGGGGCAAGCATCCCTGAGCCCAGGAGACACCCTGCTGCACCAACGTGCAGCAGGGTCAGGCGTGGCGCGCGTACTTGGCAATGCGTTAGAGCCTGGAAAAACGCGCGATGCAGCTAGCGGTACGCACGTACCCTGCCCTGTTGCACACGCCAGATGCCAAGCGATTCCCGGCAGCGCCTGCAGCGCAACTCAGTGCGACCAAGGTTCTCCGACGCTAGGGCACAAACCCCGCACGCACGCACCCATCGTGTTTGTGCTTGAACATGTCGTAGCCCCGCACGGCGTCTTCCAGCGGCATCTTGTGGGTCAGCAAAAATCCGGATTTCAAACGTCCCGCCTGCGCCAGGTCCAGCAACCTGGGCACGTATCGCTGCCCATGTTGCTGCGCGGTTCGCACCGTCAGACCTTTGTTCATCACGGCACCCAGCGGAAACTTGTCCATCACTCCGTACACGCCCAAGACCGACAGGATGCCGCCCTTGCGGCAGGCGAGGATGGCTTCGCGCAACGCCTGGCCGCGATCGGTGTGCAGGTGCAAAGCCTGCTTGACCCGATCGTAGGTATGGCCGATCCCGGTGCCATGCGCCTCCATTCCGACCGCATCGATACAGGCATCCGGGCCACGCCCACCGGTCATTTCGCGCAGGACATCCACCACGCTGTCGACCGCCGAATAATCGATCACCTCCACACCTAACACATCGCGCGCCATTGCCAGACGCTCCGGCAAGCGGTCGATGCCGATCACGCGTTCTGCGCCCAAAATACGTGCACTTTGCTGGGCCATCAGCCCCACGCCACCACATCCCCACACCGCCACCGTGTCGCCGGGCTGGACATTGCAAAAGTCTGCACCCATGAAGCCAGTCGGCCCCGCGTCGGAGAGAAACAGCGCATCTTCATCGGAGACCCCATCGGGCACCTCGAAACACCCCACATCCGCATGCGGCACGCGGATGTAGGTTGCGTGCGAACCTGCGTAGCCGCCAAAGGCGTGCGTATAGCCGTAAATCCCGGCGGTCGCATGCCCAAGCAAGGGTTCCTGCATTTCCCAGTTGGGGTTGGTGTTGTCGCACAGCGAAAATTCCTTGCGCTCGCAATGCCAGCAACCGCCACAGGAAATAAATGACGGCACCACCACGCGCTGACCCACGCGCACATTCTTCACTGCGTTGCCCACCTCCACCACCGTACCCATGAACTCGTGGCCGATGACATCGCCCTCGCGCATGGTTGGCAGGTAGCCATCGATGAAATGCAGATCAGAGCCGCAGGTGGTGGTGAGCCCGACCTTCAGGATCACATCGCGGGGATTGACCAGCACCGGATCGGGCACGGTTTCCACGCGCAAATCGTTGATGCCATTCCAGCACAGTGCTCGCACAGAAAAGCCCTCCTCAAGAATGCGCGTGCGTCGACGCGCGCGCCGCTGGGGTATGCAACAAGGTCGGCACCTCGCCGGCCTCCAGCCATGCGCGCAATCGCCGTAGTCCCTTGCCGACCAGCACGTACGGCGCGGGATTCACCAGCTTGGTGAACACCTGCGCCAGCAGGCCTTCGACCGCATAGTGCAGGCTTAGCGTCGCTTCGCTGGCTTCGCGCCCACGTGCAGGGCGCACCTGCAATACGATAGCGAGCTGCAGCCCATGTTCGCCCTCGGCCTCGTAACGCACCGACTCGCCCAGCCGCGCATCTGCGCGGCGCAAGGTCACCTCCACATCCTGACGCAGCGGCGCGTGCAGCTTCCAGCGGGACGCATGGCCGTCGCCGGAGACCAGCTCGGCAGCACCTTCCAACACGCGTTGCTGCACATTCGCATCGCACCAGGCATCCAGTATCTGATGAGGTTCGGCACGGATGGTCATGCTGCGTACGATGTGCGTACCGTCATCGTCGGTACGTACCGGATCGGTCGGTAATGCAGCCATGGCTCAGCGGGCTCCGGCGTTCTTGTCGTCGGCCTGCAATGCCTTGGCGCTGCTCAGATGATCGGCGACGTGATGGCGCGTGGTCTGCAGGTGTTCGAGCACCGGCGATGTCTTTGCCTGCGGGATCAGCTTGCTGTCGAGCGCCGTTAATGCGTCGGTGTGGTCTTTCACCATCGCAGTGATATAGGCCGTTTCGAATGCATGACCGTCCAGCTTCTGCAGCTTGGCCAACTCCGCCTTGCCCTTCGTCATCTGCAGCTTTGCACCCGCGGCGGACGTGTCCGGTTGCCATTTGGCGATCTTCTGGTTGTTGTCGGTGTGTTCCTTGATCATGCGCGTGGCGTAGTCGCGTGCGCCGCCTTGCACCTGCTTCTGCAATGCCAGATTTGCCGCGTTGATTTCGCTGGTGTTGATGGCACTCAGCATACCGAGCGCCTCGCGCTCGTCCTCGCTGGGTGTCGCTGCACCCGCGGTTTGCTGCCCGGCGGGCATTGCAGACTGTGTCAGGTTTTGTGCTTGCGCAGATACGCTGGCGCCAACGCACAGGGCCAGGACAAGGATGATCGGGCGACGTGTGTTCATGGAAGTCTCCAGCTGGATGATGTAGCTCGATGCTGGGCTTGGCTGCGTGACTCGATCGTCGCGCTAGCGTCGAGAACTGGCGAAGGCTGCGTGCTGCAGCGCAACGCATCGTCACACTGTGTGAAGGTCACGCAGTCGGGGTTTTCCTCCAACTTTGAATTCGCTGACGACCATGCCGCTGCGCGGCAGCGCGGGATACCGCATCATCGGCTATCGAAAACCCTGTTTGGGAACGTAATCGCTCGCCGCCAGCGCCTGGCGCTGCAATCATCAAGGCAATGGTCGGCTTCCCCCGAGACATCGAGGATCGGCTCTACGTGCATTTTGTGCTGCAATCGTCCCACTGGCAGTGCTGTGGCGATGCACGCGCACCGCGAGCCGCTTTGTCCCGCAGCAAGGGCGTAATCACGGGCAAGCTGTCGCTGCAGCGCTTGTCGCTGCAACGTCGATTCACGGCATAGGGTCGAGCCTACCGCATCCCGTCAGCGTCCCGTGTCATGCGCCAGGATCCGCCGGCCCCAGCTGATTGGCGGCCAATATCTCGTCGATACGTTTGACGATCTGCGCTGCCTGCTCCTGCGATTGCGCCGCACCGGTGATCTTCTCGGAACGGGCCCGGAACACATCCCAAAAATCGTCCGGGTGCTGACTGCGCATCTCCGGCAACGCTTCGGCAAGCTGCTTCAATTGTGCATCGATGTCAGGTGTCATCACGGTCTCCTCTGCTGTGCTCACGCTACCGCTGCGCCGGTGAGCCCGATGCCAACGTGGTGCGCAGACCGCGTTATCCGCATCAACGTTATCCGCATCACAAACGGAAGCGAAAACCCAGGGTGTAAGTCCGCTCGGGCGATGCGATCTCGCGCGGGAAATCGCCATGCCGCTGACCGAAATAATTGTTGGTCGTGGTGCCGAGCAGATTGGTGGCCTCGGCAAACAAGGTCACATGCCTGTTGAGCTCGTAATTGAAGGCGGCATCCAGCCATTGCTCCCGCCCCTGATTGATTTGCTCGGGCTGATCGCCTGAGCTGTTGAAGCTCACCGCATAGTCGCCACGCCAGTTGTAGGCGACCCGCGCCGAGAACCGCGCGTATTCGTACATCAGGATCGCGTTATAGGAATTTTTGGAGACGTTGGTCAACGGCTGGCTGATCCCTTCCGGCGATTCGGCCTTCGCCGAGATATAGGTGTAGTTGAGCTGGCTGCCGAAGCCGGACCACCCACCCGGCAGAAAGTCGTAGAACTGCGTGTATCCCACCTCCACGCCCTTCAAGCTGCCCTCGCCGGTATTGCGCGGCCGGCTGATCGAATAGACGATGCCACCGATGGATTCATCGGCTGCGTAATTCTGGATATAGCCATCGATCTTGCGATGAAAGCCGGCAACCGACAGCAATGAGCCGGGACGGAAATACCATTCCAGCGACACATCGGCATTGCGCGATTCCACCGGACGCAGCTGCGGGTTGCCGCCATTGCCGCGCGCCGGCAACGATTCGGTGGACTGATACAAGGCCAGCTGCGGATTGAGATCGGCAAATTCCGGGCGCGTGATCGTGGTGCTGCCTGCCAGCCGCAGCATCAGGTTGTCATGCAAGGTGAGGTTGGCGCTGTAGTTGGGTAACACCTCGTCGATACGCAGATCGATGCTGACCGGGCTCAGCACGCCATCCACCGACTGGCTGCCCTGCAGTTGCGAATCCAATCGCGTCGCGCGCGCCCCCACACGCCCATCGACAGGAATGGACCCAAGCGAGAACCCGTAATTCACCTGCGCATAGATCGCATAGCTGTCTTCGCGATCGTCGAAGAACAAGGCAGGGTTTTCATCGGGCCGGCCCGGCGGCTGCCCCATCACGGTACGTAACCGGGTGCTTTGCTGCAGCAGGACGTCCTGGTTGGCCGATGCCCAGCGATCGCTGGTGAATGCACGCGCCCCGTCGAGCATGTTGCCGGGCGTTACCGATGCCAGGCCGGACACCTCGCTCAAGTAGATCGGTGCGCCGGTCAGATTGTTGCGCGCGCCGGTATCGCCGGAGTGATTGGTCGCCGTCCGCCGGCTTGCGCGCGCACCTACGTCCACCGATCGCAACGGGCCCAGCTCCAGGTCGAAGGTGGCATCGGCCCGCCATGCCCACTCTTCGCCTCTCTGCGTGTTCCAGCTGTCGTAGTACTGACTCAGTTCCCAATTTCCTGGCGCTGTGACGT
Organism: Xanthomonas euvesicatoria; assembly: GCF_013112235.1. Lineage (NCBI taxonomy): Bacteria > Pseudomonadati > Pseudomonadota > Gammaproteobacteria > Lysobacterales > Lysobacteraceae > Xanthomonas > Xanthomonas euvesicatoria. The sequence continues at coordinate 3,456,408 of NZ_JABFFS010000001.1, read as the reverse complement.
CATAAGCGCTGCCATCGGCCTGGGTGATCCAGACATCTGCAGCGCCGCCTGACGAACGCATGTTCAATCGCGGCGCCTGCGTGGTCATGTCCAGGGTGAACGAGCGGTTCTCGGCAGTGCTATGGGTATAGGCGAGCTCGCTGCTCGCACGCATGCGCTCGCCGGTCCAACGCCAGCCCAGCGCAGCTTGGTAGGTATCGGATGCGTTCTTGTGCGCTTGCGTGCTGGAGAGCGTGCGCACCTCGCGCGCCACCAGGCCAGCCAGCACATCACTGCCCGGCCGCAGGCTGACCGCTTCGGTGTTCTCTGGCGTGGCCAGCCCTGGGAATGGCAACCAGTAATTCACTTGGGGCCGGTTGTCGTACCCGATGTACAGCGTGTCGAAATACACCTCGCTGTTCTCGCTTGGCGCCCATTGAAACGAAAAATTCGCCGATTTGCGCTTGCGATCGCCGCGCGCCATCAATCCGCCTGCGCTGTAAGGCACGTAAATCTGCTGGGCCGGATCGAGCGGGTTCGCCTTCCGGTCGTAAGTGCCGTACAACGTGTTGGATTCCTGATACGGGCGGCGTTGATAGGACACGCTTCCCATCCAGCCCATGCGGCCCAGCCCGGTGTCGCGGCGCTGGCTGAGGGTGAGGCTGCCATTGGGAACGGTCTTGCCTGATTGGTCGCCCCGCAAGGCGCTGATGCTGCCGGCAATGGTGCTGTCCTGATCGAAATCGAATGGCCGCCGCAGATGCACATCGACCACCCCGGCGATCCCACCTTCCTGAAATTGCGCGCCAGTGGTCTTATACACATCCACGCTGCGCAGCAATTCGGCCGGAACATCGGCCAACTCCATGTCGCGACCCACCGTTGTGAAGACGTTGCGCCCATCCAGGGTGGTGATGACGTTCGGCAAGCCGCGTACCAGCACGTGCCCCACTTCGCCACCGGCGCGCGCCACCTGCACGCCGGTCACGCGTTGCAGGGCCGCAGCCACGCTGTTGTCGGGCAGCTTTCCGATGTCTTCGGCGACGATGGAATCGCTGATTTCCGCATTCGATTGCTTGATCGCGATGGCGCTTTCCACGCTGCTGCGCACGCCTTTGACCTGCACCGCCTCCAACGTGGATGTGGCCGGCGCCGCGGGATCGGGGTTGGGCGCGGCCTGTTGCGCCGCCGCGTTGCAACTCAGGGCCAAACCGATGCACACACCCAGCGGCCGATACGTGATGGCACGCCGCGCGACAGACGCATGCTGCGACGGAACAAGCATGATGGCCTCCTGGGGCAGCAGTGCGATGACGCGCGGCTGGGCGCGCCCGCGCAAGTCAGGCAAACCGGGCCGGACGAGCCGCGAGGTGTTGAACAAGGCCGAATTACAGCGGTGCCGCTCGCAGTGCAGCGTGATCGCGTCCGCCATCGCGCCGCAATCATGACGCGCCTTTCATCAACGGCGAGGTGCGTGCGTGTCATGGGCAAGACTGCACATCGCAGCTGCTGCGTTTGCGCGACAATGGCCGCATGAGCAGCCACGACATCTCTCCCGCCGACGCCCGTGCCCGCGCCCTGCAAGGCGCCCTGCTGGTCGACATCCGGCAACTGCATGAGCGTGCCGGCGGCCAGGCCGAAGGCGCGTTGGCGATCGCACAGAACTCCCTGGAAACCGAGCCTGCAGCCCATCTGCCGGAGCAAACCCGCGCAATCGTGTTGATCTGCCAGAGCGGCAAACGCTCGGCACACACGGCCGCCATCTTGCGCGCGCACGGCTATGCGCACGTGGCGTCGGTGGCCGGTGGCACCAGCGCATGGGCCAGCGCCGGCCTGCCGTTGGTACGCCCGACGTTGCCGGCGGACGAGCAGGATTTTCTTGAGCGTTATTCACGCCATCTGCGTCTGTCCCAGGTCGGCCTGGAAGGTCAGCGGCGCCTGGCGCGCGCGCGGGTGTTGCTGATCGGCGCAGGCGGACTAGGCTCGCCGGCCGCGTTCTACCTCGCCGCAGCCGGTGTGGGGCATCTGCGCATTGCCGACGACGACGTGGTGGACCGCAGCAACCTGCAACGCCAGATTCTGCACACCGAAGACAGCGTCGGCACTGCAAAGGTCGACTCCGCCGCGCAGCGCATTGCCGCGCTCAACCCGCGCGTGGACATCGAGGCGGTGCAAACCCGCGTGACGGCCGACAATGTCGAAGCGCTGCTGCAGGATGTGGATGTGGTGGTGGATGGCGCAGATAATTTTCCTGCGCGGTATTTGCTCAACGATGCGTGCGTCAAATTCGGTAAACCACTGGTTTACGGCGCCGTGCAGCAGTTCGAAGGACAGGTCAGCGTGTTCGATGCCGGCCGCCACCGCGGTCATGCGCCTTGCTACCGCTGCCTGTTTCCCGAACCACCGCCGCCGGAATTTGCGCCCAGTTGTGCCGAGGCTGGTGTGCTCGGCGTACTGCCCGGAGTGATCGGACTCTTGCAAGCCACCGAAGCGATCAAGTTGCTGCTCGGCATTGGTGACGGCCTCACTGGCCGCCTGCTCAGTTTCGATGCATTGGCGATGCGCTTTCGCGACATCCGCTTGCCGCCGGACCCGCACTGCCCGGTGTGCGCGCCTGGCGCGGCATTTCGCGGCTATGCGGATTACGCGGCGTTCTGCGGCAGTGCGGTTGGTTGAGCGAGCCCACAGCGGCGTGTGGTGTCGGTCGCTGACTGATTGGCTTGCCACCGATGCAATGCGAGGTATATCGATACGTCAAGCACTTCGGCGACGTTTGCGTGGATGGCTGTCTTGCGCCCCACCTCACCACTCTCCCACCGGGAGAGCGGCTATCGAGCGATTGGCTCCCATTGTCGAGGCGTTCGCTTCCAGGCCACGCCCAAGACGCTTGAGCAGTTTGACGATCGCCCTACATGTTGAAACGCCGCGACACGCACGTCGCATGCGCTGCCCATGACGTAAACACTCCAACAGGGCGCGCATCATTCTGCCGGGCACCAACGATCGAGCAAACACTCACAACGCGTAAGGAATCACCCGCACGATCTCGCCAGCCTCAAAGCGCCGCGCCTGCTCGGGCAGCACGATCAATGCATTGCTGTCGGCCGCGCCACGCAGTAGATGCGAGGCATCGCCACGGTGCGGCAGCGCGGTCAGCCGCCCATCTTCGCCGCATTCCAATCGCCCACGCAGGAATTCCAGCCGTTCGTGGCGCTTGTCCCATGGGCTTGCCAACGCCGCATGCCAGACCGGGCGCGGCTCGCTGCGTCCCTGCAATCCATCCAGCAACGGGACGCCGTAGGCGATCAGCGTTGCCAGCACAGAGACCGGGTTGCCCGGCAAGCCTAGGACCAGGCAGCGGCCAATCTGCCCCAACACCGCCGGCATGCCCGGGCGCATCCGCACACGCCAGAAATGGATGCGCCCCAATTCGCCGATCAGACGCGGCAGATAATCCTTTTCGCCAGCAGAAACGCCGCCGCAGGTGATGACCACATCGAACGCTGCGGCCGCATCTTCCAGCATGGTGCGGATACGTAGCGGGTCGTCCGGCAAGGTCGGCCACGCGGTCGGCGCATAGCCCAGTGCACGCAGCTGCGCCATCAGCATGTCGCGGTTGCTGTTGTAGATCTGACCCGGGCCGAGCGGCATGCCCGGCTCGATCAGCTCATCGCCGGTGGCCAGCACCGCAATGGTCGGGCGCGGCGCGACCGCAAGCCGCGACACGCCCAGCGCAGCGGCCAGACCGATACGTGCAGGCGTCAGCACCTGCCCGGCCTGGATCACCAGGTCGCCGGCACGCACATCGCTGCCGGCCAGGCGCACGGCTGCGCCCGGTGCAGGCGCGGTCTTAAACTGCATCATGCCATCGCGTTCGTCGGCATCTTCCTTGGGAATCACGGTATCGGCGCCATCGGGCAGTGGCGCGCCCGTGGTGATACGCAGGCATTGCCCGGCGCCCAGTGTGCCGGCCCAGCGCTCGCCGGCAAACTGTTCGCCAACCAGCTGCAGCGACGCATCGCCGCCAGCAACATCGGCGTGCCGCAGCGCAAAGCCATCCATCGCGCTATTGGCAAACGGCGGCAGCGCCAGCGGTGCGATCAGGTCGCCGGCAGAGATCCGCCCATCGGCGCGCGAGGTGGCGATGTTTTCATCGGGCGAACGGTTGCTGGCCGCGACACTGCGCAGAATCTGCAGCGCCTGCGCGTACGGAATGCGGGAAGGATAATCGGTCATGCCGCGCAGGATACCAGCGCATCGCCAACGCGAAGGGTGGCCGCGCCACGCGTCGGCCAAAGGAGATGGGCTTTAACGACGCGCCGCGCTGCGAGCGACTTCGATTGCACCGGCACGCGCCGCCACCCGCGCCAAAGACCGAAAAGCTGCACGCGGCAGGAACTGCCTCACGTATCGATCGAGCGATCGGGAGGAGGCGCGGAACGTTTAGAACCCTGCCTGCACGCGGCGAACGCGCAGCCTGACCGATCTGCGCGCCTGCCGAACCGCCTGAACATCACAGCTCAGGCAGCCTGGGGCCCTTACTTCCCTTTGACATGCCGCATCAGGCGCCGCTTGCGGGCCACCTGGCGATCGGAGAGCGGATTCTTCTTGCCCTCGTACGGGTTGGCGCCCTCGCGAAAGATGAAACGCACCGGCGTACCAACCAGCTTGAAACGCTTGCGGAAGAAGTTTTCCAGATAGCGCTTGTACGACTCCGGCAACACCTTCAGGCGCGTGCCATGCACGATGAAGGTCGGCGGATTCGCACCGCCCGGGTGCACATACCGCAGCTTGGAGACATGCCCGCGAATGCTCGGCGGCGGGTTGGTCTCGTAAGCGATTTCCAGTGCCTGGTTCACTTCGCTGGTGCTGAATTCGTGCGTCGCCGAGGCGTGCGCACGATGGATGGCCTGGAACAGCTCGCGCATGCCCGAGCCGTGCAATGCAGAGATCCGCACCGCCTCTGCCCAATTGACGAAGCCCAGCTTGCGCGACAGCAGGTCTTCGGCCTGCGCACGCTGGTAATCGCTTTGCCCGTCCCACTTGTTGATCGCCACCACCAGCGCCCGGCCGGCATCCAGGATCGCGCCGAGAATCGTCGCATCCTGGTCGGTCACGCCTTCGGTAGCGTCCAGCATCAGCACCGCCACCTGGCATTGCTCGATCGCCTGCAGCGTCTTGAACGCGCTGAACTTCTCGACCGCCTCTTCCACCTTGCCGCGCCGGCGCAGGCCGGCGGTATCGATCAGGCGGTACTGACGGCCATCGCGCTCCAGGTCCACCGCGATCGAATCGCGCGTGGTGCCCGGCACTTCCGAGGCGATCATGCGTTCTTCGCCCAGCAGGCGATTGACCAGCGTCGATTTGCCGACATTCGGCCGGCCCACGAAGGCGATCCGCACGCGTGCCGGATCGTTGTCCAGCAGCTCGCCGGCACCTTCCTCGGGCAGCCGCGCACCCACCTCGTCAAGCAATTCGTCGATGCCCTGCCGATGCGCCGCAGACAACGCCACCACGTCGGAGAAGCCGTAGCGCGCGAATTCCGAGCGCACGGTTTCTTCGTCGGTGCCGTCGATCTTGTTGATCACCAGCACGGTCGGCCGCGCCAATTTGCGCAACCAGGCCAGAATCTCGTCATCGAGCGAGGACGCGCCTTCGCGGCCATCGACCACGAACAGCACCAGATCGGCTTCGCCGGCGGCGGCCCGTGCCTGGCGGGCCGTGGCTCCAGCAAGACCTTCCTCGTCGCCGGCGATACCACCGGTATCGACGACGATGAAGGGCTGCTGCTCGTCGAGACGGCAGACCCCGTAGTTACGGTCGCGGGTGACGCCAGGCTGGTCGTGGACCAGCGCGTCACGGGTGCGCGTCAGCGCATTGAAGATGGTGGACTTGCCGACATTGGGCCGTCCAACCAGGGCGACCAGGGGCAGCATCGCAAGGTCCTTATTGTGCCAACCGGAAGGCGGTGAGATCGCCGTCGGTGTTTTGTACCAGCAAAATGCCGTCGACCACCTGCGGCTGCGCCAGCAGCGTATCGCGTCCGGCACGTGCGCGCGCAGCCAGTGCGCCGTCGCTGAGTTTCAGCCAGTGCAGATAGCCCTTGTAGTCGCCGACCACGGCGTAATCGCCCTGGATGGCCACACCGGTCAGCGAACGGCGTGCCAACGCAGCCTGCGACCACATCGCCGCACCGCTGCTCTTGTCCAGCCCCCACACCGATCCAGCATTGTCGGACACCACCACGACGGCCGACGACACACCAACGCCACCGGCGCCGCCGTGATCGCGCGTCCACAGCGGACGGCCGCTCGGGCCTTCCAGTGCGAGGGTTTCATTCTTGAAGCTGGTCGCGTACAGCGTGGTGCCATCCAGCACCGGCGCACCATCCACATCGGACATGCGCTCCAGCTCGGTACGGCCTTCCGGCACGCCGATGGCCTGCTCCCACAACGGGCGACCGTCCTGCAGCGCCAGCGCACTCAAGGTGCCGCTGTCGTTACCGACGAACACCACGCCCGGGCCGGTCACGATCGGCGCATTGCCGCGGACGGACAAGGTCGGGCCTTCTTCGGCATGGAACCAGCGACGCTCGCCGGTTGCCGCATCAAACGCAGTCACGCGACCGTCGTTGCTACGCACCAGCACCAGGTTCTGTGCAATGGCCGGCGCAGCAATCACTTCGTTCGGCACCTTGGCCCGCCATTTTTCAGTGCCGTCGGCCTGGTTCAAGGCGATCACATCGCCGGACAGGCTACCGATCACCACCAGGCCCTCGCCCACACCGGGACCACCGGACAGGCGCTGCTTGAACTTGCGGTCGTTACGCTCTTCTTTCTTGGGCTTGTATTCCCAGACCCGCTTGCCGGTCTGCAGGTCGAGTGCCTCCACGCCACCGGTGATCGCCGCTGCATACACCTTGCCATCGGCCACGGCCGGGCGCTGACGGACACCGATATGCCCTTCACCCTTGCCCACACCGGCAGACCAGATCTTCTCGACCTTGACCGACGGCTCGAACTTCACCAGCTCGGCAGGTTCCTGCGCCTTCTTGGCAGCAGCGTCCTTCCCGGCGAACCAGCCCTTCACGGTGCTGCAGCCAGCCAGCGACAGACCCATCACGGCAATCAACGCAACGCGCTTATACATATCAACCTGCTTCATCAAATCTGCTCCGCCGGATCGGGCACCTTGCCGCCCACATCCATCAGCTTGGTTTCCAGCAACCGGCGCTGCGGCGAAGCCACATCCACCGTGGTCAGGGCGCGGGTGTACAGCGCACGCGCCTCATCCGGCTTGCCCTGCGCGACCAATGCATCGGCGCGAATCTCCAGGCTGGCGTGGTCCTGCGCGTCGGCCAGCAGCTTGATCGCTTCGTCGGGCTTGCCGCTTTCGGTCAGTACGCGCGCCAGGCGCTGCTGCACGATCTGCTTGAGCTCGCCTTCGGCGGGCACGTCGCGCAAGGTCTTGATCGCTTCGGCATTCTTGCCGGCATCGACCTGGGCCTTGGCCAGCCGCAGCGCCGCCAGCTCGGCATAAATACCGCCCTTGCCGTCGTCCAGTGCCACGATGTCCTTGGCGGCCTTGTCCAGGTCCTTGGCCTGAATCGACTTCACCACCGCCTCGTAGCGGCCATTGGCCTCGACCAATGCGGTATTGGTGCGCGTCTGCCACCACTGCCAGCCCAGGATCAGTGCCAGACCAAGCAGGACACCGCCCACCAGACCTGCGCCATTCTTTCTCAACCAGGAACGAACGCGTTCGCCTTGTTCGTGTTCGTCCAGCAGATCGTCGATCGCCATGCGTACTCTCGCTCCGTCATCCCGGAGGCACGGAACATCAAAAGGGATAAATGAAAAACCGCAGTCCGCTTCACTCGGAAGCAGGTACCACGGAGCCGTCGGAGGATACCGCAAAACGGGCCACGTTAGCGCGCTGGAACGGTTTCACGTCGACGATACTGCCGCCTTGCTGAACCTGTACCGCCGAGGCATTACCGAGCACGATGCGCCCCACCTGACCGGGCGAATACGTGCGTTGTTCACCGGCACGTATCAGGGCTTTTTCCACCGCACTGCCATCCGGTGCCAAAATCTGCACCCAGCTGTCGCCGCTGAAACTCAGCGACAAACTGCCGCCGGGAGCAGCTGCTGCCGCAGGCGCCTTGGCGTCGGCGGTCGCACGCGGCACCGGGGTCATCGACGCGATATACGGCGCCGGCTGCTCGCGCGGCGCGGCGGCCGGCTGCGTTACCGGCGTACCTGGCGCAGCGGACTTTGCAGCCTCAGGCATGCTGTCCAAGGACACCGTGCTAGGCGCTTTGCCATCCAGATGCGAGCGCGTCGCGTACCAGACCGGCACCGCAAACACGCCGGTGATGACCACGTACATGGCCTTGCGCGCGGTGCTTTCGAGAATGCGCCGCGCACGCGGCGTATGCGTGTGACTGACCAGCTTGACCGGCTCGATCGGCGCAATGGTGGCCTGCTGCAACAGCGGCTCCAGATCGACCTGCAACAAGCGCGCATAGCTGCGCAGCTGCCCGCGTACGAACACCGGCGCGCCCAGCCGCTGCCAGTCTTCCTGCTCCAACGCGTGCACCACGTGGGCCGGCATGCGCAGCTTGCCGGCCACCTCGTCCACGCTCAGACCTGCTGCCTCGCGCGCTTCGCGCAAATGCTGTCCGCAGCCCTTTTCCTGCTCGAAAAGGTTCGGATTGGAATCACTGATCACAATGCATTGGCCCCGGGAGTAGCGGTCGCTGCGTCAGGGAATTCCTTGACCAACCGCTGTTGGTAACGGCCGGCAGCTACCTTGTCGCCTAGCCCTTGCTCAATCTGAATGGCGAGTTGTAACACGGAAGCAGTTGCCGGTGCAGCCGCAAGGCGGCGTTCGATAAAAGCGCGGGCTTCGAAATAATTGCGGCGCCCGGCTTCCAGACGTGCCATCGATTCGAGCGCATACGGATTATTCGGGTCGAGATCGAGCGCTTTGCGCAGATCGCCCGCTGCTCGTTCAGGCTGTCCTGCCTTGAGCGCGCAACCGCCGGCATTGCCCAAGGCAGACGCAGGCGAGGCATACGTCCGGTCGGCCAGCGCACGATCGAACCATGTCAACGCTTCGGCGGGCGAGCCATTCGCGCACAACCAGGCGCCATAGTTATTCAGCACGTCGCCGCGTTGCGGTGCGAGTTCTGCGGCCTGCCGGTACGACGCCCCGGCCGCCGCCGTATCGCCCCTGGCGCCCTGAATCAGCGCCAGCAGGCCGATGGCATCCACCGACTGCGCGTCCTTTTTCAAGGCGGCGCGCACCTGCTCTTCGGCACTGGCGTAATCGCCGGTCTGCAGCCGATTGCGTGCCAAGCCTAATTTTTCCTGGACAGCCAAGCGATTCTTGGTGGCTTTGTCGTCGCGGAACGAGTACACCGGCGCGACTTCCTCCACACTCTTGGCCGAGCCGGCCTTGGCATTGCGACCACCGCAGCCGACCGCGCTCAGCGCGATCGCCACGGCCGCCATTAACGCGAGTTCACGCTGCCGCATCTCGATCGGCCTGCCCTTCCAATGTGCGGCGGAACTCCGCCTGGCGACGGGTACGGTCCATGACCTGCCCCTTGAGCTGCCCGCATGCGGCGTCGATGTCGTCGCCACGAGTGCGGCGAACCATCGTCAGCACCTGCGCATCGAGCAGGATCTTCTGGAACGCGCGAATCTCGGTCTCGCCCGAGCGCTCATAGCGCGTTCCAGGAAATGGATTGAACGGAATCAGATTGACCTTGCCGGCGTCCTTGGACTGCACGGCGTTGTCGAACTGCCGCATCAACCTGGCCAACTGGCGCGCATGCTCCGGCTGGTCGTTGATGCCTTTCATCAAGGTGTATTCGAAGGTCACCGAATCGCGTTTCTTGCTGCCGCGCAGGTAGCGCGCGCACGACTCCATCAGCTCGGCGATCGGGTATTTCTTGTTCAACGGCACCAGGCTCTCGCGCAGCGTGTCGTTGGCGGCATGCAGCGAGACCGCCAGCGACACGTCGCTTTCGGTGGAGAGCCGGTCGATCATCGGCACCAGGCCGGAGGTCGACAGCGTGACCCGCTTGCTGGCCAGCCCGTAGCCAAGATCGTCGCGCATCACACTCATCGCGCGCACGACGTTATCGAAATTCATCAGCGGCTCGCCCATGCCCATCATCACCACATTGGTGAGACGGCGCTGCTGGTGCGGCACATTGCCCAGATGGCGCGCCGCCACCCACACCTGGCCGATGATTTCGGCGGTGGTGAGGTTGCGGTTGAAGCCCTGGGTGGCGGTCGAACAAAAGGTGCAGTTCAAGCCGCAACCGACCTGGGAGGACACGCACAGCGTGCCGCGGCCCTTGTCGGGGATATACACGGTTTCGATGGCGTTCTTGCCGTCGGCGCCCATGGCCAACAGCCATTTGTGGGTGCCGTCGGCCGAAGGCTTGTCGAACACCACGTTCGGGACGAGGACCTCGGCATGCTGGTGCAACTTCGCACGCAGCGCCTTGCCGAGGTCCGTCATCTGGTCGAAATCGGTGACGTAGCGATGGTGGATCCACTTCATCACCTGATGGGCACGGTAACGCGCCTCGCCGAGCGTGTCGGCGAAGAAGCGCTCCAGACCCTCGCGATCGAGGTCGAGCAGGTTCTGCTTGCGCGGCTCCGGGGGACGGACGGAGCCGTCCTGCAGCACGGAAGGGATCACGACCTCATTCACGATTCGACTCACTCGGCCTCAGCGCGAGACCACTTCGGTGGCAGCAAAGAAATACGCGACTTCGTTGGCAGCGTTCTCGACCGAATCCGAGCCGTGGGCGGCATTGGCATCGATCGAATCGGCGAAGTCGGCGCGGATGGTGCCCGGCGCAGCGTCCTTGGGATTGGTCGCGCCCAGCAGGTCACGGTGTGCGGCAACGGCGTTCTCGCCTTCCAGCGCCTGGATCATCACCGGGCCGGAGATCATGAACTCGACCAGCGCGTTGAAGAACGGACGCTCGCGGTGAACGGCGTAAAAGCCTTCGGCTTCACGGCGCGACAGCTGCTTGTACTTGGCGGCCACGACCTTCAGGCCAGCCTTTTCGAAGCGGCTGTAGATTTCGCCGATGACGTTCTTGGCAACGGCGTCGGGCTTGATGATGGACAGGGTGCGCTCCAGCGCCATGGGAAGTTCTCCGTTGGGCGGGCCACTGAAGGCCCGAGGTTATCATGAAAAAAACCCGCGACAAAACGCGGGCTTAGGCTTCTTTGCGATGGTCAATTCTATCTCGTCAACGCTGCGTTTGCACACCGCCCACTGAATCGTGCTGCGTTGCGACATGACCCGCTCGCATGCGAGCCCGTAGACTCAAACAATCGTTTGATTGAGTCCCCTCTTCGCGCATGCCCAAGCCCGCCCACTTCTCCACCAAGGACCGCATTCTCGGTGCGGCCGAGGAGCTGTTCGCCCAGCACGGGTTCGCCGGCACGTCGCTGCGCCAGCTCACCACGCAGGCCGACGTCAATATCGCCGCGGTTAACTATCACTTCGGCTCCAAGGAAAACCTGGTCAACGAGGTGTTCCGCCGGCGCATGGACGAGATGACCGCCTCGCGCCTGCAGCAGCTGGAAACGGCAAAGAAGTCCCAGCCCGGCGAGCTCACGGCCGTGCTCGCTGCCTTCGTCGAGCCGGCGTTGGCCATGGCGCAGGACCGCCAGAACGGCGGCGCGTTCGTACGCGTGATTGCGCGCGCTTACGCGGAAAAGAACGACAACCTGCGCAAGTTCCTGTCCGACCACTACGGACATGTGCTGCGCGAATTCGGCAAGGCCATCGCCGGCTGCGTGCCGGGCCTGAGCAAGGAAGAGCTGTATTGGCGGCTGGACTTCCTGGCCGGCGCACTGACCTATGCCATGGCCGATTTCGGGCTCATCAAGCGGCCTGCGGGCGTCAGCGAGGCCGACCATCGTGCGCGCGCGGCGCGCGAACTCATCCGTTTCGCGGAACCCGGGTTCCGCGCTCATTCCACACCGTAAACGTTCCACAAGAGGCCTATCGCTATGTCCAACCCGTTGCTAGTCCGTCGTGCCGCCGTGCTCGGTGCCGGCGTCATGGGTGCGCAGATCGCCGCGCACCTCACCAATGCCGGTGTCGACACCGTGTTGTTCGACCTGCCCGCCAAGGAAGGCCCGGCAGACGGCATCGTACTCAAGGCGATCACCAATCTCGGCAAGCTGAGCCCCGCCCCGCTCGCCAGCAAGGCGCTGGCCGAGGCGATCACGCCGGCCAATTACGAGAGCGGCCTGGAACAGCTGCGCGACTGCGATCTGATCATCGAAGCGATCGCCGAGCGCATGGACTGGAAGCAGGACCTGTACAAGAAGATCGCCCCGTTCGTGGCCGATCATGCCGTGCTGGCCTCCAACACCTCCGGCCTGGGCATCAACAAGCTCTCCGACGTGCTGCCCGAGCAGTTGCGTCACCGTTTCTGCGGCGTGCATTTCTTCAATCCGCCGCGCTACATGCACCTGGCCGAGCTGATCCCGGCCAAGGGCACCGACAAGGCGGTACTGGAAGGCCTGGAAGCCTTCCTGGTGACCACGCTCGGCAAGGGCGTGGTGTATGCGAAGGACACCCCGAACTTCATCGGCAACCGCATCGGCGTGTTCTCGATCCTGTCCACCATCCACCACACGCAGGAATTCGGCCTGGGCTTCGACGAAGTCGATGCGCTGACCGGCCCGCTGGTGGGTCGCCCAAAGTCGGCCACCTATCGCACCTCCGATGTGGTCGGCCTGGACACCATGGCGCACGTCATCAAGACCATGGGCGACACCCTGCCCGACGACCCGTGGCATCAGTATTTCAAGTCGCCGAAGTGGCTGGATGCGCTGATCGGCAAGGGCGCGCTGGGCCAGAAGGTCGGTGCCGGCATCTTCCGCAAGGTCGGCAAGGACATCGTGGTGGTCGACCTGGAGAAGCAGGACTATCGCCCGGCCGATCGTAGCGCCGCGCCGGAAGTGGTCGAGATCCTCAAGATCAAGAACCCGGCCGAAAAGTTCGCCAAGCTGCGCGAAAGCCAGCACCCGCAGGCGCAGTTCCTGTGGGCCAGCTTCCGCGACCTGTTCCACTACAGCGCCTACCACCTGGCCGATATCGCCGAGACCGCACGTGACGTGGATCTGGCGATCCGCTGGGGCTACGGCTGGTCGCTGGGTCCGTTCGAGACCTGGCAGGCCGCTGGCTGGAAGCAGGTGGCGCAGTGGATTGCCGAAGACATCTCCAACGGCAAGAGCATGAGCAGCGCGCCACTACCGAACTGGGTGTTCGACGGTCGCGATGGCGTGCATGGCGCCGAAGGCTCGTACAGCCCGGCGCGCGACGCCAAGCTGCCACGCTCATCGCTGACGGTGTACAAGCGCCAGCGCTTCCCCGATCCGTTGCTGGGCGAGCAGTTCTCGCCGGGCGAAACCGTGTTCGAAAATGACGGCGTGCGCATGTGGCACGACGGCGATGACATCGCCGTGGTCAGTTTCAAGACCAAGATGAACACCGTCTCCGACCACGTGCTCAATGGCCTGCAGGAAGTGGTTGGCCGCGCCGAGAAAGACTTCGCCGGTCTGGTAATCTGGCAGCAGAAGGAGCCCTTCTCCGCCGGTGCCGATCTGGCCGGCGCGCTTGGCCTGCTGCAGGCCGGCAAGGTCGATGCGTTCGAAGCATTGGTCGCCAATTTCCAGGCCACCAGCCAGCGCATCAAGTACGCGCAGGTGCCGGTGATCTCGGCCGTGCGTGGCCTGGCGCTGGGCGGCGGCTGCGAATTCCAGATGCATAGCGCCAAGACCGTGGCTTCGCTGGAGAGCTACATCGGCCTGGTCGAAGCCGGCGTCGGCCTGCTGCCGGCCGGTGGTGGCCTGAAGGAAATCGCGGTGCGTGCGTCGATCGCCGCAGGTCCGGGCGGCGACGTGTTCGCCGAGCTGAAGAAGACCTTCGAGACCGTGGCAATGGCCAAGGTCTCCAACTCGGCCGTCAATGCCAAGGAACTGGGCCTGCTGCGTGCCACCGACAAGGTGGTGTTCAACAGCTACGAGAGTCTGCACATCGCCAAGGCCGAAGCGCGCGCACTGGCCGAGGGCGGCTACCGCGCCCCGCTGCCGGCACGCCGCATCCAGGTCGCCGGCGACGTCGGCATCGCCACCTTCAAGATGCTGCTGGTCAACATGCTGGAAGGCCGCTTCATCAGCGAATACGACTACGAAATCGCCAGCCGCATCGCCACGGTGGTCTGCGGTGGCGAAGTGGATCGCGGCGCGCTGGTCGATGAAGAATGGCTGCTCAAGCTGGAGCGCAAGCACTTCGTCGAACTGGCCCAGCAGGAAAAGACCCAGGCGCGGATTGGGCACATGCTCAAGACGGGTAAGCCACTCAGGAACTGAGAGTCGGGATTGGGGATTGGGGATTCGCAACAGCGGGTCCCCGCCCTCCAACTTTCTCGCTTCCACCAAATTCATCCGCCGGGCAGGAACATTCGGGCACGCGGATTCGCTTTGACGAATCCCAAATCCCGAATCCCGAATCCCGGCTATCGGAGATAGCCATGAGCAAGCAGATTCAAGAAGCCTACATCGTTGCCGCCACGCGTACGCCGGTGGGCAAGGCGCCGAAGGGCGTGTTCCGCAATACCCGTCCCGACGACATGCTGGCGCATGTGCTGCGCGCGGTGGTCGCGCAGGCGCCGGGCATCGATACCTCGCGCATCGACGACGCCATCATCGGCTGCGCCATGCCCGAAGGCGAGCAAGGCATGAACGTGGCCCGCATCGGCGTATTGCTGGCGGGCCTGCCCAATTCGGTGGCCGGCCAGACCATCAACCGCTTCTGTTCGTCCGGCATCCAGGCCATCGCCATGGCCGCCGACCAGATCCGGCTGGGCAATGCCGACCTGATGCTGGCCGGCGGTACCGAGTCGATGTCGATGGTGCCGATGATGGGCAACAAGGTGGCGATGTCGCCAAGCGTGTTCGCCGACGACCATGTGGCCATTGCCTATGGCATGGGCATCACTGCCGAGAAGGTCGCAGAAGAGTGGAAGGTGTCACGCGAAGACCAGGACGCTTTTGCGCTGGCCTCCCATCAAAAGGCGATCGCCGCAATTGCCGCCGGCGAGTTCCGCGACGAAATCAGCCCGTACGAAATCCATTCGCACCAGCCCGATCTGGCAGGCAACGTCATCGCGCTGCGCAAGCGCCTGGTCGACACCGACGAAGGCCCGCGTCCGGATAGCTCGCTCGAGGGCCTGGCCAAGTTGCGCCCGGTGATCCGCAACGGCCAGTTCGGCGGCAGCGTCACCGCCGGTAATTCTTCGCAGATGAGCGATGGCGCCGGTGCCGTGCTGCTGGCCTCCGAGCAGGCGATCAAGGATTACGGCCTCACACCGCTTGCGCGTTTTGTCAGCTTCTCGGTAGCCGGCGTGCGCCCGGAAGTCATGGGCATTGGACCGATCGCCGCCATTCCCAAGGCGCTCAAGCAGGCCGGGCTGACCAAAGATCAACTCGACTGGATCGAGCTCAACGAAGCCTTCGCCGCACAGGCGTTGGCCGTGATCCGCGACAGCGAACTGGATCCATCCAAGGTCAATCCGCTGGGTGGCGCAATCGCCCTTGGCCACCCGCTGGGCGCCACCGGCGCGATCCGTGCCGCCACGCTGGTGCATGGCCTGCGCCGTCGTCAGCAGAAGTACGGCATGGTCACCATGTGCATCGGTACCGGCATGGGCGCTGCGGGCATCATCGAAGCGCTGTGAAGCGCATTGGAGCGCCGGGTCGGCCTTCCGGGTCGGTCTGGTGTTTCCATCTGTGTCATCCATCCGCGGAGATCAGGTTTTAGCGATCACATTGCCATGCTGTGCCCAAAAGGGCGTGCGCAAGCACGCCCTTTCCTTTATCGGTCAATGCGGTCTTGCCAACGTCGCGGCGATCCAACGCATATCCCCGCGTGCCCAGTGAAACGCTGAGCGTTGCGTTCTGATGCATCGGTCATGTCGCTGCGGCCACTGAAGCCGTCGATCCAGCTGTCGCAATAGGGACGCCGCAGATACCGCTAGCAAACGGCGACGCTCAGCGCGCCACCAACCATTGACCGGTCCGCGCCCCTGCAACGACCAGCGCCAGTCCAGCCAGCAAGGTCACCGCCAGATAGATGCCGATCATCGTCGAGCGGTCGGTGCGCGCAAACACCAGGCACTCCATCATCAGCGACGAAAACGTGGTCAGCCCACCGATCACGCCGACGATCAATAGGGCCCGCAGCGGCCAGCTCGAGGGCCCGCGTGCATCCAGCCAGACCAGCAACACGCCGGCCACGAACGACCCGAGCAGGTTCACCGTCAGCGTTCCCCAAGGGAAGCCGGTACCGAAGCGCTGGATCAACGAGGCACCGATCGCAAAACGCAAGCCCGATCCCAGTGCGCCACCGGTCATCGCCAACAACAGCTGTTGCCACCACACCGGTGCGTTCATACGCGCACCCCGCGACCAGAGCGTGTGTTCGAAAAAAAAGTGTGCGACATCGGCGTCATCCTTTGTGAGTCAAAAGCGATGCCGGGGCACAGGCCTGCCGCCCCGGCGGGGTGGGCAGGCATCATCAGCGCGCAGGGTGCGCGCGGTTCGAGGAGGAATGCCATCTCCTGTGCGGCCGATTATGCCGTGGGCTTGCCGGCCTTGTCAGCCCGTGCCAGCGCGCGCGCCTCGCGCAGCCGATCGAGCTTTTCCTTCAGCTTGATCTCCATCCCGCGCGGCACCGGGTTGTAGTACACGCGCTCGCCCATCGCATCCGGGAACCCGGTCTGATCCAGCGCGATGCCGCCCTCGGCATCATGGTCGTACTGGTAATCCTGACCGTAGCCCAGCGTCTTCATCAGCTTGGTCGGCGCGTTGCGCAGATGCAGCGGCACCTCCTGGGTGCCGGTGGCGCGCACTTCGGCCTTGGCCTGGTTGAAGGCAGCGTAGCCGGCATTGGATTTGGCAGTGCTGGCCAGGTACAGCACCAGCTGTGCGAATGCCAACTCGCCTTCCGGGCTGCCGAGGCGCTCGTAGATGTCCCAGGCTTCCAGCGCCATGCTCTGCGCGCGCGGATCGGCCAGACCAATGTCCTCGATCGCCATGCGGGTCAACCGACGCGCCAGATACGCAGGGTCGCACCCGCCATCGAGCATGCGCGTCAGCCAGTACAGCGCTGCATCCGGGTTGGAACTGCGTACGGACTTATGCAACGCCGAAATCTGGTCGTAGAACTGCTCGCCGTTCTTGTCGAAGCGGCGCGTACGGTCGGCCAGCACCTGCAGCAACGTCTGTGGCGTGATCTCGCCACCCTCGCCTGCCGCCAGTTCCGCGGCAATTTCCAACAGCGTCAGTGCCCGACGCACATCGCCGTCGGCGGCGCTGGCGATTTCCAGCAGCGACGCTTCGCTGACCTGGATCGTCTCTGCCCCCAAGCCGCGCTCGGCATCGCGCAAGGCACGCTGCAAGGCTTCGACAATATCCTGCGGCGACACGCCTTCCAGCACATGCACGCGGCAGCGCGACAACAGCGCTGAATTCAACTCGAAGGACGGGTTTTCAGTGGTCGCGCCGACGAACAGAATCGTGCCGCGTTCGATATGCGGCAAGAACGCATCCTGCTGGGCCTTGTTGAAGCGATGCACCTCATCGACGAACAACACGGTGCGGCGGCCACCGGCAAAACGCTGCGCCGCCCCTGCCAGCACCTGCCGCACTTCCGGCAAGCCGGAGAGTACGGCCGAGATCGCCTTGAATTCGGCGTCTGCGTAATGTGCGAGCAACAAGGCCAATGTGGTCTTGCCGCATCCCGGCGGGCCCCACAGGATCATGGAGTGCACGCGGCCGGATTCCACCGCGCGCCGCAGGGCGCTGTCGGGAGCCAGCAATCGCTTCTGGCCCACCATCTCGTCAAGCGTGCGCGGCCGCATCCGCTCTGCCAAGGGCCCCATGGCGCTGCGATCGACGTGCAGCAGATCGGGTGTGATCGAGTCGGGACGTTTGGCTTTGCTCACCCCTTCATTCTACCGCCTGCGCCTGATGGACGTTCCACAACGCAGTGTTCGGCCATCGCTGGCACGCCGACGTTCTCTTTTCAAGCGACCACTTCGCGCAGGTGCAACGCATCGACTGCGTAGCGCAATACTGTTACTGAGTAACGAGTGACCGCAATCGCTTGCCGGCATTCCGCATCGGCCACGAGCTGCGCAAGCGCAAGCGGCAGGTTCAGCGCACGGATTCCACCATGCCTCGCATTCCGCTTCGCCCCTCCGTCATCGCCGCTTGCCTTCCAGGGATGGCCGAGACCATTGCGCATCCATCCAAGCCTTCTGCGCGGCGGCAGACGCACAACAAATTGGCGACTCCGGACCCATGCGCGTTCGAGGCGGAACTGATCCAGGCACAGGAAGATCCGCTGGGTTGGTCCGCGACGCTACTTGAGCAAGCAAGACAGCCAAGCGTCGTCGATCCCGGACTGAAGGCCGCTCCCAAACGCAAACACGCCCTCCCGCGTCCCTGCAGGAAGGCCGCAGAACGCTTGGGGCTCAGTAGCGGTTCGCCAGAACCACATACGAGCCTGCTGCGCTATTCCTCGGTGCAGTACGCGCGGGACACACCAGCCGGCCCATCGGATTGCAACGCCGATGCCGCCCGTGATCTGCGAGCAGCCCCGCTGCTGTCCAATGCCACCCAGCATCTCAATGAGGCGCTGATCGCCCGCCTGGAACAATCCAACAACGACCTGGCCGCACGCATCTGGCGGCGTCGCCAGGACGAGCTGAGCTACGCGCATGCACAAACGCTACAGGCTGCACGCGAGCAGTTGGCCCTGAGAGCCCGGCGCGCCGCCAACCTGAGCGACAGCATCAACGCGCTGACGCGCGAACGTGCCGAACTGCTGCAACAGCTGCATGGATGCAATGCGCAGACTGATGCCGTGGCGGCCGCGATCCACGATCTCGAGTCGGACATCCTCTCCGCACGCGCCGCATTGAACGCGCTACCGCACGATCAGCCGTCGCGCGCTGTCGCAGCGCACGCGGGCTCATCCTCGGCCGACGCGCAGCAGGGCGTCGATCGCTTACAGCTGCAGCGCGCCTGCACCCGGCTCGAGCACGCAGTGCAGCAGGCGCGCGCACGCGGCGATGCGCTGGCCAAAGCGGTCTTTTTCGGCCGCGGCTCGGCACAGGCAGCACAAGCAGAGCAAGCACTTGCGGAAGCTAACGCGGAAATCGATCGATTGCGAAGCGCGTATGCGCAAGCACGCGATGCGTTGCAGTCGGATCAAGCAGGCAACTCTGCCAACAGGCCGGCGTTGCGCACGCTCGGCGCGCACCTTGCTGCAGAGCGAAACCGAGAAGTCGAGGCACTGCGCACACGGCTGGGACGCAACGAGAACATGCTGACCCTGCAACGCACGCATGCCGAGCGCTGTCGGCGGCATGCGCGGCGCCTACAGCAGCGCCTCGACCAGGTCGAGGCAAAACTGCAGCAAGCGCGGCATTCGTCGCGGATCAACACCGAGGAGGTGTGGCAGCACGAACAGACGGTCAACGCGCTGGAAGCTGCGAACGGCGACATGCAGCGCGTGGCGGAACATGCAGCCGCGCAGTCGCCGGCCGACGAGGCCCGGCCCGTCGCTGCCGATATCGTCGCCGACACCATGGACGCACTGCTTGAGGCCCTGCCCGGCTTTCGCGAGGAAACCATCGACCCCGTGAGTCGACAGGTTCTGCGCGCCTGGGCTGACGCTCTGCATGGCCGCAGCGCTGCGTTCGGGAGCGACGCCTTGCAGCCGGTCGACACGTTGCGCATCGCCCTGCAGGCCTTGGCGATCGCCAGCGAAGGCGATGCCGCCGCAGCGGCCGACGTGCTGCGACGCCTGGGCATGGTGCGGTTGCGTGAGCTGATTCCGCGGCCACAGGTCTCCATCGCTGCCGAGGCGGCCCAGCCAATGGAGACCGTCACCGCCTGCGTCGGCCTGTTGGCCAGCGTTCCGCGCGGCATGCAGGTTCTTTCGCACATGCTGCGCGAAGAAGCCACGCCCCCCTCCAGGGAATGGTTGGAGGCGGCGCAGGTCCATCTGCGTGCCAGCCACCGGCTTGCACTGACGCCGGACGCAGAACAGGCTGAACGCAGCTGGCTGGGCGATGCGCAGATGGGAGCGCGCCATGCCGTGCATGGAGACTCGCCGCTGCAGGGCCTGCAGTCTGCAACCGATGCCCAGCGCAGCGCATTTCACGCATTCCGCAATGGCTACGAAACCACCCGGGCAGGTTCACCCTATGCGCGCGTCAACGCATGCCTGCAGATGTTTGCGCAATGGGCGGTCGCAGGCAGTGGGCGGCGCGGCAGGCGCGCCCTCAATCCCTTCAACGCACTTGAGCTGGGAATGAAGGTCGGCGCCTCCGAAGCGCTTCCCACCGCCGTGCGGCGTGCCAACGACGCTTTTCGCGAAGCGGCCGGCTACCTGACCAGCTGGCTCGTCGCGCGCCGCCAGATCCAGCTGGCGGGCGGGCGAATGCCGTCGCAGGACGAGCTGGCAATGCAGGCACTGTTGGAATACGTGCAATGGCTCCCACACGAGCAGAACGCAACCGACCTGACCTTCACCGCCAAGGTGCTGGGCACGATCGAACGGCGTGCCCAGGAGCTTCAGCGCTCGGTGGCTGCCTCCGTGAACGAGACCGACGACCTGCAGCCGGCGGCGTGCCATCCGGCCATCGCATCCGCATGGGGTGCATTACGCGCCGGCCGCATGCGTCTGCCCGAAACGCTGCGTCTGATCCAGCGTGGCCTGCTCGACCACGCCGGACAGCCGAGCGACCTGCCGGTCGGTGCAGCGACCCTGGATGAAGAACTGGCGTCCGACGCGCGCACCCACTTTCATCAGGCCATCGGTCATGCAAGTCGCCTTCTGCACGAGGGCGACACCTCCCGCGTCAGATCGCCACGTGCGCTGTTCGAATGCCTGCGCAACCTGTTGGAACGGCTGGAATGGCGCGACAAGCTGCGTCTTACCGAGCAACGGGTGATCGGACTCAATACGACGCCGCTGTCGGCCGCACTTGCGATCATCCCCAGCGGCCTGGGACTGAAACTCTCCGCGGGCGGCCAGACCAGTTCCGATCGCTCGGTGGAGATTTACATGGGGCGGACCGGGTTGTCGCTGCAGATCGGGCGGCAGAAGGCGCGGCAGTTCAACGCCAGTACCGGCATTAGCGCGGGCGTGCTGCTGCCGGGCACCGAACGTGCACCGGTGGGTATCACGGGCGCAGCCGAATGGCGCATGAAAAAGGAATCGGGCATCGAGCATGGCGTGCAAATCCGCGTACCGCGACGGGGCAAGGGCCAGGAGCTGGAGCAGCGCGCGCAATTCCTGGCCATGTTCGAACACTTGCTGCAACTGGCCGAGCAATCCGGCGGCGATGCAGGCCAGTTGAGCGAGCGCGACTTCCTGGGGGAGCTGCTGGCGCACCACCCCAGCATCACCGTTGGCTTGATCGGCCATGCCGAACGCAATACTTCGGCCACCGAATCCAGCCTCAGCGTCGCTGCCGGCGTGCGCGTGGGAAACATGGATGGCCAACCGCGTCGCGCCACCCTGGGCGCGTCGCTCGGCGTGAAAGCCCGGCGCGAAACCTCCCGGTCGCAGACGCCGATCGAAGGCTACATGACCATGGTGCTGAAGGATTCGAGCGCGCAATCCAGGGTAGAGATCGCAGGGCGCGCATCGGCCAGTGTCGTCGCCCGGCAGTGGACGCACCCCGGCACCGGCAATGCGCCGCCCACACCAGTGGCGCGGCTGTCCATGGCCACGCTTGATCTCGGCTACAGCAGGGAACTGCGCTCGGCCGGCAGCACGACGTTCTCCACCTTGTGGATGTTCAACAACGAAATCGATCCCGTGCGCACCGATCGTGGCTTCGAATTCTTCAATTTCGCCTCATTCGAACGCGAAGTGAAGCGCAACTGGCAGTTATGGACCCACTACGGAATCTCCAAACTGCAGGGCAAGGTCGATGACCAACGGCTCTATATGGTGGCCGAGCGCCAGTTGCAGGACTTCATCGACCGGGTCCGCCTCCACATGCAAGACAACAAGTTCGCCTCGCTGATCGTGGACTGGGTGTTGCAGGCAGAGGCTGCACCACGCCTGGACGCGCTGCGCGCGCAGGCCCAGCTATTGCGGGTCGCCGGATGCGAAGCGCAAGCGGCAGAAGCCGATCGCGCGTTCGATGAGCTCATCAGCCACCCAAGCATTTGGGAACCGACCATTTTAATCCTGCGCGAAAAGGGCAAACGCCAGCGCGAACGTGGCCTCGATTTCTTCATCAAACGCCAGACCAACCAGGCAGCGGAGGCGAGTCGGACGGTTGGTCAGTGGATCCCGTACGAGCCAGTCCCGTAGCGTGGTGGCATCGCTCCTGTGCGGGTGCATCTGTCAGGTCACGACAACTGCTGCGCGCTCGCAGGCACAGCCGCTCGCTGCGCCATGCGTTCATCCCGAGAGCCCCGCAGACGCTTTACTGCGCGTCGCCCACCACATCCACGCCCTTGGCCGGCGTATAGCGGAAGGTGTCTGCAGCAAACGCCGGGTTGCGCTTCCAGCCGCTAAAGCTGATCGCGGTGCGTTGGCCGACTGCGTCCACCACTTCCATCCTGGCCAGGCCCTCCTTGCCGAACCCCAGCGAGGCGATCTGGAAGCTGGCGTCGGTGTCCACCTTGGGCGTCAGCGACAACCATTGCAGGCCGTCGCGTGGCGCGGCTTCTTCGCTGACATCGTACTTCTTGTCCAGAAGCGCCGGGTCGATCAATGCAACCAGCGGGCTGTTCTGTTCTTCGCTGCCCTGTGCGCGCACGGTGACCTGCTCCAGATCCGGATCCAATACCCAGACCTTCTTGCCGTCGGCCACGATCAGCTGCTTATAGGGCTTGGCGTATTCCCAACGGAACTGACGCGGTGTCGCCAGTGCGACCCGCCCGCTCGAAGTTTCCTTGACCCGGCCGTTCGCGTCGGTCACCCGCTGACTGAACTGCCCATCCAGTCCCTTCAACCCTCGCGTGAAGGTGTCCAGCTCCTGGCGCGCACCGGCAAACGCGGTACTGGCGAACAGAGCAGTGGCAAGGACGGCATAACGGAGCTGGCGATGCATCGCGGTCTTCCAGAAGGACATGCGTAGATTCTGATACTTCATAGATGAATGGGCGAGCGCTATCGCACGGCATGTTCAGATGGCGGCGTGTGCGCGGCAATCCGCCTCATCGTGCCGTCTGCACCCTGGACAGATCGCCATAGACAATCTGCCCGCGAAACCCGCGCCGCACCTGTTGGTAGAGCTCGCGAAACGCACGGTAATCCTGCGGCTGGCACAACGCCTGTGGCCCGCGCACGGCGGCACGCTGCAGGCGATGCACGGCGGTGACCGTCTGCCCCTGCCGTGTCCACTCAACCACGTATTCGCCGGCGGCATTGCGAAAGGTGCTGCTGCGCGGAATGGCGATGATCGGCACCGTCTCGGGAAAGCTCACCACGTAGGTTTCTTCGCGCACGCTGTCGTTGCAGTAGAACGGGGTCAGATTGTTTTCGGCCGAGGTGGTGGTGTAGATGGCGCGCGTTGACTCGGCACCTGGCATATCCGGCAAGGTCATGCCGCCGACCACCGAGAAGTCCACCGCGTCCTTGGCCTGGAAGGTGTAGCGGTAGTTGAACGGTGCATCCAGATCCAGCGGGTCGCCCTGAATCAGCAGATCGCCGGTGCCGTCGAAACCGGACTGGGCAAGGATCGACTCTTCGATCCGGTTGCGATTCTGCGCATTGAGCTGCACGAACATCGCGCGCAAGCCCACTTCGCCGGTCTGCCCGCTGTCGAGCGTGGTGGTGCCCTGCAGATCGCCTTGCGGCGTGAACCGGTATTCGGTGCGGGCGACATAGCGATTGACCTTGCGGTCGTTCGGCGGCGTCTGCGTGACCTTGCCATCGCGCGTATGCACCACCGGCGCGCCGAGATCGCCGGCCGGCAACTGGCCGAAGCGTGCGTAGGGGTTGGTCGAGTCCACGTACAGATCGAATGCGGGAATGTAGGTGATGGCGTGGTTGAAGCGGCCCAGCACCGGGATCTGCGGCAAGGTCGGGCCGCCCTCTGCCCCAATCAGCACCGGTGTGCTGGCAATCCCCTTGGCGGCAAGCAGGGCCTCCAGAATCACGGTGTGGTCTTTGCAATCGCCGTAATGGTTGGCCAGGATGCTCTCGGCGCTGTTGGGTTCCAGCCCACCATTGCCCAGATACACCGCCACATAGCGGATGTTGCGCGCCACCCATGCATACAGCGCGGCAGCCTGCGCGCGCGGGGAATCGATACCGCGGGTGACCTCATCGGCCAGCGCCTGGATCGCCGGCGTCACCGCCGCAGCGCGCCCGCCTTTGACGTGGTACGCCAGGCCCATCTGCGACCAGCTGTCGAAGGTGCTGGCCATCAAGGTGGGGCTGAACTCCCAGGTCGCAGCGCTCCAGTTCTGGTTTTTCATCGGCGCGGTGCGCTGGTAGCGCCACTCCCAGCGTGCCTGGTCGCCGCGCACCACCGGCTTGGTGCTGCCCTGCAGCCCGCGTGCAGAAAGATGCATCGGCAGCCCCTTCGGCGCGACCAACGTAATCACCGCATCGTCGTACTGCGCGAAGACGCTGAAGGTCTCCCACAGGCTGAAGTAACCGGGGAAATACGGCGTGTTCTGTGCCCGCCGCACGCGGTACACAATGCGCGCGCCCGGCGCCAGATTCGGGAACACCACCACTTTCACCTTGCGGTCGGCATACATCGCTGCCGAGGCGCTGGAATAGCTTTCCTGGGTATAGATCTTGTCGGCCGCCACGTCCTGGCGCAGCCCTTCGGCCGTGACGGTATACGCCTGCAGCACATCGAGCGTTTCCATCTTCTCGCTATAGCTCAGCCGGACCTGGCTGAACTGCTCCACGGCCGACTTGGTCTTGAGCAGGATCTCGTATTCGTCGGTTTCGACGCTGCTGGCGTCGGCGCGCACCTCGTAGTCGGCGCGGTAGCGCACGAAACTGTAATTGGTGTCGGCCTGCGTGCGTGTTGCAGCACTGGCAGTGGGCGCGGGCCGTTGCTGTGCCTGGGCAAGCAGCGGGAGACAGAGGAGCAGCACGAGCACTAACGAGGGACGATGCAACATGGGTCTCGATCACGGCGGGCCGGAGCGGCCCTCACCCACAGGGTAGCCGTTGTGCCAGGCAATGACAGGCACGGGCTTCCAACAATGCGGCATTGCTGCAGGCGCCCGATCGGAAGCTGCACATAAAACGCGCCACGACATCGCCGGCGCCTACTTCGGCGGCGGCGGTGCCAGCACGGTACGGTCGCCATTGTGCTCGGGCGGGCTGACGACGCCGGCCGCCTCCATCGCTTCGATCAGACGCGCGGCACGGTTGTAGCCGATCTTCAAACGCCGCTGCACGCCGGAAATCGACGCACGCCGGGTCTCGGTGACGATGCGCAAGGCTTCGTCGTACAAGGGATCCGATTCGTCGCCGCCACCGCCGCTGCTTTCCGGCAAGCCGGTGGCACCGACCACGGTGCCATCGCCCATGGTCTGCACTTCGTCCAGCACGCCTTCGACGTAGGACACCGGCCCGCTGGCCTTGAGATGCTCGACCACGCGATGCACTTCCTCGTCGCTGACGAAAGCCCCGTGCACGCGATCCGGCAGCGCGGTGCCGGGCGGCAGGTACAGCATGTCGCCGTTGCCCAGCAGCGCCTCGGCGCCGGACTGGTCCAGGATGGTGCGCGAGTCGATCTTGGAGCTGACCTGGAACGCCACGCGGGTGGGGATATTGGCCTTGATCAGGCCGGTGATCACGTCCACCGATGGCCGCTGCGTGGCCAGGATCAAGTGGATGCCGGCCGCACGCGCCTTCTGCGCCAGGCGCGCGATGAGCTCTTCGACCTTCTTGCCGACGATCATCATCATGTCGGCGAATTCGTCGATGAAGATGACGATGAACGGCAGCGTTTCCAGCGGCCGGGGCGCTTCGCCCAGTTCCGGGTTCGGCTTGAACAGCGGGTCCATCATCGGCTGGCCGGCGTCGATGGCGTCCTTGACCTTCTTGTTGAAGCCGGCCAGGTTGCGCACGCCCACCGCGCTCATCAGCTTGTAGCGGCGCTCCATCTCGGCCACGCACCAGCGCAGGCCGTTGGCGGCCTCCTTCATGTCGGTGACCACCGGCGCCAGCAGGTGCGGGATGCCCTGATAGACGCTCAACTCGAGCATCTTCGGATCGATCATCAGCATCCGCAGTTCCTTGTGCGAGGCCTTGAACAGCAGGCTGAGCACCATCGCATTGACCGCCACCGACTTGCCCGAGCCGGTCGTACCGGCGACCAGCAAGTGCGGCATGCGCGCCAGGTCGGCCACGGTCGGGCGCCCGGCAATATCCTTGCCCAGGGCCAGCGTCAGCGGGCTGGCCGACTTGTCATACTCCTTGGAGCGCAGCAATTCGGAGAGGAAGATCATCTCCCGGCTGACATTGGGAATTTCCAGGCCGATCACCGACTTGCCCGGGATTACGTCCACCACGCGCACCGATTTCACCGACAACCCGCGCGCGATGTCCTTGTCCAGCGAGCTGATCTGGCTGACCTTGATGCCCGGCGCCGGCTCGATCTCGAAG
Organism: Xanthomonas euvesicatoria; assembly: GCF_013112235.1. NCBI lineage: Bacteria > Pseudomonadati > Pseudomonadota > Gammaproteobacteria > Lysobacterales > Lysobacteraceae > Xanthomonas > Xanthomonas euvesicatoria. The sequence continues at coordinate 3,429,696 of NZ_JABFFS010000001.1, read as the reverse complement.
CGGGTGATCACCGGGCCCGGATAGGCCCCGACCACCTGCGCCTCGATGCGGAAGTCCTTGAGCTTGAACTCGATCTGGCGCGACAGCGTTTCCAGCGTCTCTTCCGAATAGCCCTTGGTCTGCGGCTTGGGGTCGTCCAGCAGCGCCAGCGGCGGCAGGTCCGAGCCGTCGGTGCTGACGCCCTGGAACATCGGAATCTGGGTGTCGCGCTTGGCGCGCTCGCTCTTTTCCACCACCGGCGCCGGCGGCGGCTCGATCTTGACCGGCTCGCGCTTGGCCTGCTTGACCGCATCGACCTTGCGCACTTCCTCGCGTTCTTCGCGCATCACCCGGGTCTGCTGCCACTCGGTGGCCTGATGGGTCTTGCGCTGCATCAGCGGCCCCAGCGCCAGCACCCACTTGCCGATGCGCTCCATCACCGCAAACCACGACAAGCCGGTCGCCAGGGTGATCGACACCAGCAGCAGCACCAACACGAACAAGTTCGCGCCCAAGGCACCGAAGCCGGAACTGAGCGAGCCGGCGACCAACTTGCCCAGGATGCCGCCGGCCTCGGCCACCTCGCCCTGGAACAGGCGCAGGTGCAGGAAGCCGGTCGAGGAAATCAGGAACCCCACCATCCCGACCAGGCGCAGCGCCGGCCCCAGGTCGCTTTGGCTCTGCTCCTCGCGCTCGCCGATCAAGGCGATCCAGGCGACCGCTCCCAACAGCACCGGCAGCAGGAAGGCCACATACCCGAACAGCTGCAGCAGCACGTCGGCCGCCAGGGCGCCGAATCGGCCGCCCATGTTATGGATCGGCGCAACCAAATTGCCGGTGCGCGACCAACCCGGATCGGTCGCCGAGTAAGTGAACAGGCTGGCCAGCAAATACAGCAGCAACGGCGCCACCGCGATCAAGGCCAGATCGCGCCAGAGCTTCTGCCGCCGCGGATTGTCCGCCACCGCCGTCTTGCGCGACGACGGTTTGCCCTCTGCGGGCTTGCTGCTGCGTTCGGGAACCTGCTTTGCCACCTGTAGCCAGACCTTAGAAAAATGCTGTTAGTGTTTGATAATAAACGACTGAAGCCACGGTTTCAGCAGTTGCATGCGCCCTGGCCATCCAACCAGGCGCCGCTCAACGAAAAACGCCGCACAAGGCGGCGTCGAGCACGTGGTTGGAGCAGAGCATGCCATCTGCGGTTCAAGCAGTTCCATCGCGCCGCCTTGATTCACCGGGTGGGGACCGCCACTCTATGCCGCCACGGGGGCGCGAATTACTTCGCCTGCCCCACCAATTCCTAGATCGCGAGTATACATGAGCGCCTCTTCTGCCAGCCCCGCCAAGCATTCCCGCCTGTTGATCCTGGGCTCCGGCCCGGCCGGCTGGACCGCCGCGGTCTACGCCGCCCGCGCCAATCTCAAGCCGGTGGTCATCACCGGGCTGCAGCAAGGCGGCCAGCTGATGACCACCACCGAGGTGGACAACTGGCCGGGCGACCCCCACGGCCTGATGGGTCCTGACCTGATGAGCCGCATGCAGGCGCATGCCGAGCGCTTCGAGACCGAGGTCATCTTCGACCATATCCACACGGCAGATCTGTCGCAGCGTCCGTTCCGGCTGATCGGCGACGGGGCCGAGTACACCTGCGACGCACTCATCATCGCCACCGGCGCTACCGCCAAGTACCTGGGCATCCCCACCGAAGAAGCCTTCAAGGGGCGTGGCGTCTCCGCCTGCGCCACCTGCGACGGCTTCTTCTACAAGGACCAGGACGTGGTGGTGGTCGGCGGCGGCAACACCGCGGTCGAAGAGGCGCTGTACCTGTCCAACATTGCCCGCAAGGTCTACCTGGTGCATCGCCGCGATACGCTGCGCGCAGAAAAAATCATGCAGGACAAGCTGTTCGCCAAAGTGGCCGCCGGCAAGATCGAGACCGTCTGGCACCATGCCATCGACGAGGTACTGGGCAACGATGCCGGGGTTACCGGCGTCCGAGTGAAGTCCACCATCGACGGCAGCACCCGCGACATCGATGCGCATGGTTTCTTCGTGGCGATCGGCCATCACCCGAACACGCAGTTGTTCGATGGCCAGTTGGCAATGAACAACGGCTACCTGGAAATCCGCTCCGGCCTGAACGGCGCCGCGACCGAGACCTCGGTGGCCGGCGTGTTCGCCGCCGGCGACGTGGCCGACCAGCATTACCGCCAGGCCATCACCTCGGCCGGCTTCGGCTGCATGGCCGCGCTGGATGCCGAGCGTTTCCTCGACAAGAGCGCCTGAGATGGCGCCTGATTGCCGGCCGCGCCACGCGGCCAGCATCGCCGAGGGGCTGCCCGCATGGGCATAACCGCACGCTGGTGTCGCCAGCTGGACGAGTTGCCGGCCGGCGCCTGGGATGCGCTGCACGATGGCACGCATCCCTTCATCGGCTACGCGTTTCTGCAAGGCCTTGAACGTGAGGGTTGCCTGCGCCCGGATTGGGGGTGGAACCCGCTGCACCTGACCTTGTGGGAGGGTGACACTCTGGTCGCCGCGGCTCCCGGCTACCTCAAGAACAACTCGCACGGCGAGTTCGTCTTCGACCATGCCTGGGCGCATGCGTACGCGCGCTATGGCCAGGACTACTTCCCCAAATGGCTGTGTGGGGTGCCCTACTCGCCCGTCACCGGCCCGCGCCTGCTCGGTGCGCCCACGTGGCGCGGCCACCTGCTGAAGGCGATGCGCGAGCTGGTGGAGCGCAGCGGACTGTCGTCGGCGCATGTGAACTTTTACCCCGCTGGTGAAGACGCCGCCTTCGATGCCGACTGGCTGGAACGCAACGACCTGCAGTACCACTGGCACAACGCCAGCGGCTGGGGCGACTTCGAGACGTTCCTGTCGGCGATGGATCACAAGCACCGCAAGAACATTCGCCAGGAACGCGCCAAGGTGCAGCGCGCCGGCGTGCAACTGCGCGTGGTGCACGGTGATGAGGCCAGCGATGCGGAGCTGGCCGCGATGTACGGCTTTTATCTCAAGACCTTCAACGAGTACGGCAACTCGCCCGCGCTGACGCCGCAGTTCCTGCAGCACCTGGCCACGGCCATGCCGCGCCAGCTGGTGATGTTCCTGGCCGACCTCGATGGGCAACCCATCGCCGGTGCACTCTGCCTGCGCGGGCAGTACACTTTGTACGGCCGCTACTGGGGCGGTGAAGCCCTGCCCGGCCTGCATTTCGAGACCTGCTACTACCAGGGCATCGAATATTGCCTGCGCGAAGGCCTGACCCGCTTCGAACCTGGCGCACAAGGCCAGCACAAGATCGCGCGCGGCTTTCTGCCGACGCTGGTGCGCAGCCGCCACTGGATTGCCGATCCGGGCTTTCGCGAGCCGCTGGCGGACTGGTGCGCGCAAGAGCGGGCCGAGGTCGAGCAGCACGCCGCCGCCCTGCTGCGCCATTCGCCGTTCCGCCAAGCGTGATCGCCCTGCGGCGGCTTCTCCACCCATCCCGGGTCGATACATCGCACCGCCGCCGCACAAATCCAGGCACCGCCTGACGTGGCAGGCCGACGTGGCAGGCCTCTGCGCCGTCGCGCGAGACCCGTTCATCAGTCCTCATCGTAGCCCTTGCGCAAGCCGCGCATTTGCCGTGCCTGGTACCCGATCATTCCGAACTTGCGGACGCTACCGCAGAATATGCTAGCGTTGACTATTGATTCGGGCATGTCGCCCGCACCGGAATCGGCCCATGAAGCAAACGGTGTTGGTCACCGGCGGTAGTGGCTATGTCGCCTGCCGGCTGGTGAAGCAGTTGCTGGAAGCGGGCGACACCGTGCACGCCACCGTGCGCAGCCTGCACGATTCGCCCAAGCTGCGGCCTTTACGGCAGCTGCAGGCGGACCACCCGGACCAATTGCGGTTGTTCGAAGCAGACCTGCTGGTACCCGGCTCCTTCGTCGGTGCGATGCAGGGCTGCTCTGTGGTGCATCACGTCGCCTCGCCGTTCCTGATGCCGGAAAAGATCAAGAACGGCCGCACCCAACTGCTGGAACCCGCGCTGCAAGGCGTCAGGAACGTGCTGACCACGGTGAACGCGACTTCCAGCGTCGAGCGGGTGGTGCTCACGTCCACCATCGGCGCGATCTTCGGCGACTACCGCGACGTGCTGGACATGCCCGGGCAAACGCTGTCAGAAGCCTTCTTCAACACCACCAGCAGCCTCGATCACAATCCCTACCACTACTCCAAGGTGGTCGCCGAGCAGGAGGCGTGGGCCATGTACCGTGCGCAGCAGCGCTGGGACCTGGTCTGCATCAATCCCGGCCTGGTGCTCGGTCCGTCCCCGGCCGCAGGCTCGGATTCGGGCAGCCTGTTCCTGCTCGACGAACTGATGCGCGGCCTGTTCTTCTATGGCGTGCCGGACCTGAGCTTTGCCACGGTGGACGTGCGTGAAGTTGCCAACGCACACATCGCCGCGGCCAAGCGGCCCAGCGCGCACGGCCGCTACATCGTCGCCTCGGCACAGATGATCTCGTTCCTGGAAATCGCGCGGTTCCTGCGCAAGGTCCACCGCCGCCCTTACCTGTTGCCGCGTCTGCAGATTCCCGGTTTGGCGTTGCGGCTACTCGGCCACTTCTTCGGGCTGAGCCCCAAGTACATTCGCAATCATCTCGGCATCCGCTTCGGCCTGGACAACCGGCGCTCGCGCCAGGAATTGGGCGTGGACTACCGTCCGGTCGAGCAGACCTTGCACGAGCACTACGCCAGCTGGGACCGGCAGCGACGGGCTTGAGCCAGCTGGGTGCTCCGCAGGCGCACCTGTACCATCGCCGGAACCGAACCAGGCACCTGCCCATGCCCTTTGCCGCTCCATTTCCATGCCTGCGTGGCGCGCCGTGGCGATCCGGCCGGTGGCCGGCGTGATGACGCCCTTTCGTCGTCCCACCGTGTTGGGCACTTCCGCCTCGGCCCCATTCCCGCCTGCCGAGGCCGCCCTGACCGATCCCGACGGACTGCTTGCCGTTGGCGGAGATCTGTCGCCCCAGCGCCTGCTCAACGCGTACGCGCACGGCATTTTCCCGTGGTATTCGGAGGGCCAACCGATCCTGTGGTGGAGCCCGGATCCGCGCATGGTCTTTCGCACTAACGGCGTGCGCCTGTCCTCTCGCTTCAAGCGCCAGCTTCGCGCAAGCACCTGGACGGTTCGCGCCGATACCGCCTTCGAACAGGTGATCGACGCCTGTGCTGCGAGTCCGCGCCCTGGCCAGGACGGCACCTGGATCACCGCGGAAATGCAGCAGGCCTATATCGCCTTGCACCGTCTCGGCCACGCGCATTCGATCGAGGTGTTCGACGGCGCGCGCCTGGTTGGCGGGATCTACGGCGTCGCGATCGGCCGGATGTTTTTTGGCGAAAGCATGTTCAGCGGGGAAAGCGGCGGCTCCAAGGTGGCACTAGCCGCCTTGGCCGCCAATCTGCATGGCCGAGGGTGGCCACTGATCGATGCGCAGGTGGAAAATCCGCACCTGCTGAGCCTGGGCGCCGAACGCTTGCCGCGCGCTGACTTTTTGCACCAGGTGCAACGCCAGGTTGCCCTGACGGAACCGCCGGGTAGTTGGTCTGCGCGTTACCGCGAACACGCCGCCAGCGACCTGCGTGAGACCCGCTTAACATAAAATTTGCACCGCAGGGAGATGGCGCGTAAAATGCTGTCCCTTACGGCCCTGCCGGGCCAGCCGTGACTGCACAGGATTACATGTCGAAAGACGACTCCATTGAATTCGAAGGCAGCGTCAGCGAGACGCTTCCCAACACCACGTTCCGGGTCAAGCTGGAGAACGGGCATGAAATCATCGCCCACATCTCCGGACGTATGCGCAAGAACTACATCCGCATCCTGACCGGCGACCGGGTCAAAGTTGAGATGACTCCCTACGACCTGACCAAGGGTCGTATTACCTACCGCATGAAGTAAGCGGTTTTGGTACCGAGACGCGAGGCGGCCATTGGCCGCTTTTTGTCGTGCCCGCAATTCGAGCGCACAGTGACAGGCACCTACCCGGACGCACTGCCCTGCTCCGCACCGGCGGCTCGGCAAGACTTGCCGGCAGCGTAGAAACGCATCACCCAGCGGCCATCCCCGCCAAGCGTGCTATCGTCAGGGTGCCTGATCGCGATGCGCGCTGAAGACGTAAAAAAGCCGCTCTTTCGAGCGGCTTTTCCTCAACTGCGAAAACAACCTTACGATCAATCAACCGTCGCGGGCAGCAGGCGTTCGGGTTCCGGATGCGCCTCGACCACCAGTTCGCCATCCTTGACGTCGATGCTGACCCGGCCACCGTCCACCAATTTGCCGAACAGCAGTTCGTCGGCGAGCGGGCGCTTGATCTTCTCCTGGATCACCCGCGACATCGGCCGCGCACCCATCAGCGGATCGAAGCCATGCTGGGCCAGCCAGTCGCGCGCGGTCGGGGTGGCCGACAGGGAGACGTGCTTTTCCTGCAACAGCATTTCCAGTTCGATAATGAACTTGTCCACCACCCGCAGGATGTGGTCGAACGCCAGGGGCTGGAACTGCACGATCGCATCCAGACGGTTGCGGAATTCGGGCGTGAAACCGCGACGGATCGACTCCATCGCGTCGGTGGAATGATCCTGCTTGGTAAAACCGATCGACCGACGCGATGCCTGCGTGGCGCCGGCATTGGTCGTCATCACCAAAATCACGTTCTTGAAGTTGGCCTCGCGCCCGTTGGTGTCGGTCAGAATGCCGCGGTCCATGACCTGCAACAGGATGTTGAAGATGTCCGGATGCGCCTTCTCCACTTCGTCCAGCAGCAGCACGCAGTGCGGTGTCTTGACGATCTTTTCGGTCAACAAGCCACCCTGATCGAAACCGACGTAGCCCGGGGGCGCACCGATGAGACGGCTGATCGAGTGCGCTTCCATGTACTCGGACATGTCAAAACGCACCAGCTCAATCCCCAGCTGCAGCGCGAGCTGCTTGGTGACCTCGGTCTTGCCGACACCGGTGGGGCCGGCGAACAGGAAGTTGCCGATTGGTTTTTCCGGATTGGCCAGACCCGAGCGCGCCAGCTTGATCGAACCGGCCAGCGTCTCGATCGCCGGGTTCTGCCCGAAGATCACCATCTTCAGGTTGCGCTCCAGGTGCTGCAGCACGTCCTTGTCGGTCGCGCTGACCTGCTTGGCCGGAATGCGTGCCATCTTGGCGACGATGGTCTCGATCTCTTCGATATCGATCAGTTCCTTGCGCTTGCCTTCCGGCAGCAGACGCTGACGCGCACCAGCCTCGTCGATCACGTCAATCGCCTTGTCCGGCAGCAAACGGTCGCCGATATGCTTCACCGACAGGTCGACGGCGGCCTGTAGCGCGTCATCGGCGTAGGTCACGCCGTGATGCGCCTCGTACTTGGGCTTGAGGCCCTGCAGGATCTCGAAGGTCTCGCCCACGGTCGGCTCGACGATATCGATCTTCTGGAACCGACGCGCCAGCGCACGGTCCTTCTCGAAAATGCCGCGATATTCCTGGAACGTGGTCGAGCCGATGCAGCGCAGCTCGCCCGACGACAGCGCCGGCTTGATCAGATTGGAGGCGTCCATGGTGCCGCCCGACGCCGATCCGGCACCGATGATCGTGTGGATCTCGTCGATGAACAGCACCGCATTCGGCACCTTCTTCAACGCAGCCAGCACGCCCTTGAGACGCTTTTCGAAATCGCCGCGGTACTTGGTGCCGGCCACCAGGGCGCCCAGATCCAGCGAGTAGATCACCGCATCGGCGAGCACTTCCGGCACGTCGTTGTCGACGATGCGCTTGGCCAAGCCCTCGGCGATCGCGGTCTTGCCAACGCCGGCCTCGCCCACGTACAGCGGGTTGTTCTTGCGCCGACGGCACAGGACCTGGATGGTGCGCTCGATCTCATCGCTACGGCCGACCAGCGGGTCGATCTTGCCGTTGCGTGCCTGATCGTTGAGATTGGTGGCGAACTCGGCCAGGGCGTCTCCCTTGGCTTCGCCCTCGCCGCCTTCGCTCTTGGACTCACCATCCGGCGCGGACGGCTGCTCGCCGTCCTCACCCAGCTTGGCGATGCCGTGCGAGAGATAATTGACGATATCGAGGCGGGTGATGTCCTGTTGGTTCAGGAAGTACACCGCATGCGAGTCCTTCTCGCCGAAAATCGCGACCAGCACGTTGGCGCCGGTAACTTCCTTCTTTCCCGAGGACTGTACGTGGTAGACCGCGCGCTGCAACACCCGCTGGAATCCCAGGGTGGGCTGCGTGTCGCGCCCGTCGTCCTCGGCCAGGCGCGAAACCGAGGCCTCGATCGCCTGTTCCAGGTCATTGTGCAGGCGCACCTGGTCTGCCCCACAGGCCTTGAGCACGGCCTGGGCGGAAGGGTTGTCCAGCAGCGAGAGCAGCAGGTGCTCGACGGTCATGAACTCATGACGCGCCTCGCGTGCTCGCTTGTAGCACTGGCCGATGGTTTGCTCTAGGTCTTTGCTGAACATTGGTAACTCCGAACGGCTGTTGCCAACAATATGCGGCTTTTGTTGGGATTTTCCACAACCCTATCGGATAGGCATGTTCAGACAGCGTTAGCACGTGATCGCAGCCACACTGTTGCGCTGCTGGAATGACCTGCCGGGCGCCTCAGGCCTGTTCCATCGTGCACAGCAGCGGGTGCTGGTTCATGCGCGAAAACTCGTTGACCTGGGCCACTTTCGACTCCGCAACCTCTCGGCTGTAGACCCCGCACACGCCGCGTCCGCGGGTGTGGACGTGCAACATGATCTGGGTGGCCTGCTCCAGATTCAGGTTGAAAAACTGCTCCAGGACGGTCACCACGAAGTCCATCGGGGTGTAGTCGTCGTTCAGCAACAGCACCTGGTAGCGCGGCGGTGGCGCCACTTCGGGCTTGCTGGCTTCGACCATCAGGCCGTGGTCGTGTTCGTGTGAGGTATTCCGAGGCATCCGGCCATTATACGGTTCAACCTTGCACGCATTGGACGATTTACGCTGCGCCCCGCACAATTTGTCTCCAATTCCCTGGCTGGCCCTTGATGACCGATCCCATGACCGCGCAGCTGCTGGCGCCGTCGTCGACCGCAGATGCCCCGATGCGCACCGCACACGACGGCGCAGCCGTGCCGGGGTGGCACCGCGATGCCGGCCCCGCCGCGCAAGCGGCGCACAGGTGGTCGACCGCGTTGGAGCAGATTCGATGAGTACGCCAGAGCAACGCTGGCATCCCGATGTGACCGTGGCCACCGTCGTGGTGCGCGATGGACGCTTTTTGCAGGTGGAAGAAGCCATCGGCGGCCGCCTGCTGTTGAACCAGCCTGCCGGGCATCTGGAGCCGAACGAAAGCCTGCTGGATGCGGCCGTGCGCGAAACCCTCGAGGAGACTGGCTGGGACGTGCGCCTGACCCAGTTCATCGGTACCTACCAATGGGTTGCCCCCAACGGACAGTGCTTTTTGCGCTTTGCATTCGTTGCCGATGCGCTAGCCCATCACTCCGAACGCAGCCTCGACACCGGCGTGGTGCGCGCGCTGTGGATGACCCCGGACGAACTGCGCGCCTCCACCGAGCGCCTGCGCAGCCCACTGGTGTGGGAGGTGGTTGCCGACTACCTGGCCGGGCAGCGCTATCCGCTCTCCCTGGTGCGGCACGTCGCATGAGTACGCCACGGATTGTGGTGGGTGTGTCCGGCGGCGTGGATTCGTCGGTGGCGGCGTGGAAGCTGGCGCAGCAAGGCGAGCCGATCGCGGGGCTGTTCATGCAGAACTGGGCCGACGACGGCAGCGGCGATTGTCGCGCCGAAGACGACCGCCGCGATGCCGTGGCGGTGTGCGGCGTGCTGGGCATCCCGTTTCATTTTCGCGATTTCTCCGGCGAATACTGGAGCGGCGTGTTCGCGCATTTCCTGGCCGAATATGCGGCCGGACGCACGCCCAACCCGGACGTGTTGTGCAACCGCGAAGTGAAGTTCAAGCATTTTCTGGATGCAGCACAGGCGCTGGGGGCCGAGCGCATCGCCACCGGCCATTACGCGCAGGTGGCGCATCGCGGCGGGCGGTGGCGGCTGCTACGTGGCGCCGACCGCGGCAAGGACCAGAGTTATTTCCTGCATCAGTTGGGGCAGGCGCAGTTGGCCGCCACCCTGTTCCCGATCGGCGACCTGGAAAAAAGCGCGTTGCGCCGGATTGCCCAGGATGCCGGCTTGCCGACCCATGCCAAGAAGGATTCCACCGGCATCTGCTTCATCGGCGAACGCGATTTCCGCGAGTTTCTGGGCCGCTACCTGCCCGCGCGCGCCGGCGAGATCCGCGACCCGCAGGGGCAGCGCATCGCCGAGCATCCGGGGGTGTTCTATTTCACCCTGGGCCAGCGCGAAGGGCTGAACATCGGCGGCGTGCGCGGGCGGGCGGCCGCGCCGTGGTATGTGGTCGGCAAGGATGTGGCGAACAATGTGCTGTATGTGGACCAGGACCGCGACAGCCCGCTGCTGCAATCGCGCTGGCTGCAGTCCGAACAAGCCCACTGGGTGACCGGGGCGCCGCCAGCACGCCGGTTCACCTGCACTGCGCAGACGCGCTACCGTCAGCCCGACGAGCCCTGCACGGTGGATGTGCAGGACGATGGCAGCGTGCAGGTGCGCTTCGAACGGCCGCAACGGGCGGTGACGCCGGGGCAGTCGCTGGTGCTGTACGACGGGCAGGAGTGCCTGGGCGGCGCGGTCATCGCCGCCACCGACGCACCGCTGGAACGCCAGTTGGCGGGATCTTCTTTTTCCTCTGAGGTAGTGGCTTGATGAGTGTTTCCATGGATCACCGTGTGCTGGCGCTTGCCGGCGTCGCTCAGGCCCTGCAACAGGTGCGGCGGATCGCCGAGACCGGGCATTCGGAAGCGGCGACGGTGCGTACCGCCATGGACAGCGTGTTCCGGGTGGACGCCGCCTCGCCAGAGGCCGTTTACGGCTCGGCAGCGGCGCTGGCGCCTGGCCTGCGCCTGCTGCACAACTACTTCCGCAACCAGGGCCAGGACGAAGTGCTGCCGCGTCTGGCGCTGGCCGTGCTGCAGCTGGAGCGCCGGTTCGTGCGCGATACCAGCACCGTCGCCACTGTCGCCAGCGGAATCGACGCGGCAGCGCGCCAGGCCCAGCAGCTGGGCGACAGCAGCCACCCCGATGTATTGAGCTCGCTCGGCGGGCTGTACGCACAGACCATCAGCCACTTGCGGCCCAAGGTCATGGTCCAAGGCAACCCGCACTACCTGGGCCAGGCCGGCGTGGTCGCGGAGATCCGCGCGCTGTTGCTGGCAGCAGTGCGCTCGGCGGTGCTGTGGCGGCAGATGGGCGGCAGCCTGTGGGATTTTTTGTTCGCCAAGCGCGCGATGATCGAAGCGGTGGACCGCGCGTTGCGCTAAATGGCGCGAAAAAGCCGCCTGCATCTGCGCGCTAGCGGCCGCTGACGCGCGCCAACGGCGGTTGAATGGGCCAGGCGATGTGGCGATCGTCGCTAAAGACAACGGGGGCAGTGCCGATACAGCAACCGTGACTCTGCCGAGAACGCCCATGTATTCACGTCCACTCATCCGTCTAGCCGCTCCTTTGGCTCTGACCTTGCTGTTCCCCTTCGCTGTCGGATTCGACTGGCCCGCTTCGGTGCGCTGGGCGATCCTGGCGACCATGACCCTCAGTTGGTTGGGTTTCGCTGCCTGGGTGACGTATTCCCAGTTCCGGCCTAATCCGGACCAGGCCCGCATCCTGCGCGAGCAGGACCAACTGCTCAACGAACTGCGCACGTTCGTCAGCAACGAAGTCGACGGTTCGCGCTCGGAAGTCGAGCGTGCCCGCGAACTGATCCGCCAGGCCGTGTCCGGCCTGGGTGGCAGCTTCGAAGCGATGAATCGCAAATCGCGTCAGCAAAGCCAGGCACTGGCCCGCATCGTCGACCGTGCCGGTGACGATGGCAGCGCCGGCGTCGACGTCGCCCGCTTCGCCCAGCACGCCAGCTCCCGCATGGAGCAGTTGGTGGAAGCGCTGGAACAGGTGAGCGGCCAAAGTACCAATACCGTCCATCACATCGACGAGATGGCGCAGCATCTGGATGGCATCTTCGCGCTGCTGGAAGACGTCAAGTCGATTGCCGACCAGACCAACCTGCTGGCCTTGAACGCCGCCATCGAAGCAGCGCGTGCCGGTGAAGCCGGTCGCGGCTTCGCCGTGGTTGCCGACGAGGTGCGCAACCTGTCCGAGCGTTCCACCACCTTCAACGAGCAGATCCGCAAGCTGGCACACAGCTCCAAGGAGTCGATCGCCAAGGTGCGTGAAACGGTCTCGCAGCTGGCCTCGCGCCACATGGACCGCTCCCGCGAGGCGCGCCATGAATCGGCCGCCATGCTGGAGAACGTCGCCCAGATCAACGCCTCGTTGGGCGATGGCATGCGCGAGATCTCCGAATGCGCACGCTCGATCGATGGCAGCGTGGCCGAAGCGGTGCGTGCCCTGCAGTTCGAGGACATCGCCACGCAGACGCTGAGCGGTATCCACACCCACCTGGATCGCCTGACCGCGATCAACCGCGAAGCGGTGGCGCTGCAGGAACTGCTGCATCGCAATGGCGGCGTATACGACAGCGATCTGGTCGCCGCGCTGGCCAAGGTGTCCAACCGCCTGCGCGACATGCGCGTGGAGTGGGAGCGCCCGCCGCACAAGCCGGTGGCGCAGCAAGGCATGGGTGCCGGCACGGTCGAGTTGTTCTAAGACCGATGCCGCCACGCAGCTGCTGATTCCGACATTCCCCGGCCTTCCGGGGATTTGTCGTTCCGTTACGACCTGGTGTTCCGCCCATGACGCTTGTTGCCCCGACCATCGATGCCCCTACCGCCGCACTGCAGGCCGCTGCATTGGCAGCCGCACAAGCCGAGCGCATCGCGCAAAGCGATGCGGCCAGGCCTGCATTGCGGCGCGTCCGCATGCCGGCCGCGCTGGAACGGCTGGAACACAGCGCACGCGCGGAGCTGCTGGCCCTGATCAACCCGCGCCGTGCATGCAGCGAAGAAGAACTGCTGTTTGCAACCGTGGCCTGGGATCTCAGTCTGGATGGTGCCGCGGTCAGCGGATCGGCGCGGTAAGCCCAGCGCCGCACAGCGGGGCATGCCTCGGCAGGCGCCCTGCTGTGTTGTTTGAACTGCCCGATCTCAGCTTTCTGAGCCGTCCACTGCTTTCGCTGCTCCCGGGAGCGCTGATGCCGTGCGCACGCGCTCCTTGTCCCCCTGCCCGGCCGAGACGCGCTCACACCGGCGGTGGTTTGTCAGGTCTGGCCAAGGCCTCTACCATCCACCTCTCCTCCTGAGCCCGTCACCAACCCGGGCGATCAGCATGCTGCCTTCTTCGGACTGAGCGCTGGATGTCATGAAAATCCGTTGCCTGGCGTTGTGTGCGGCAGCCTTTTCTAACTCGGCCACTGCGGCAGATGACAAGGTGTATCTCGAATTTCTCTGGGATGCCCGCCCACCTCATTCGATTGCCCGCCAGCAAACCATCCAGTTTTTGACCGATGGTCAGCACACTCACCAGGTGTGTGTCGCGACCAATCTCGCCGAGACCGATGTAGGTGGGTTGGTAGTGAAGGCCTTCGATGCCTCCGGGCAGGAAGTGTCGAGCCACCAGTACCCCGACTACCGTGGCGTCAAGCACTGTTACGATGCCGATCTGGGCCAGGGAGGCAAGCCTGGCCTATGGACATTTCGCGCTAGCACAGGAGACGGGCGCACGGGGGAAGAGACGCTGCAGGTCCATGCCAGGCTGGCAGACTCACCCCTGTCGAATGATCCGGGAACACCGTATGTCGTCGGCCGCCCGAACTATGACGCAGCGATCCCACCGGCCGAGTGGCATGGCCGCCTTATCTGGGAAATGCAGGTCAATCCGCAAGGCACGGTGACCGGGGTCACCGTGGTGACAGCGGAAGGCGTTGGCTTGAAACTTCGCAGCCGTGCGATCGCGGCCGGCTATCTGTCGCTTTTCTTCCCTGATCAACGGCGAGCGCGCACACCGCTGCTCTGGAGGCGCGAGCTGTTGTTCGAACCGGAATGACCGGTAGGATGTCGATTGATCACACTGCATCAGTCGATGCTTACCGGGTGAAACGGCTACGCCGGCAGTCATGCATGCACGTACGGGACAACAGCCCTGGTTCTTCGTCGCGCCATCGAGCCATTCTGGATCCGTTCGGAGGATGCTCCAATCGCTTCCGGGGAGATCCATAACATCCCGCATTGATCCATTAGGCGATGCGTCTGGACCGGACTGTGCCCCTGGCCAGCAACGACCCCATCTAGGTGTCTGCAGCAGAAAGTGCCAATACCCCGTGGGATGAGCAGGCGCGATCCGCGCCGCTTGCGATGCACGTGCTGGACATCACGTAGGGATTTGGCTCAGATCGCCAGCAACAGGCAAGCAGCAAAGCTGTCGCCTGTCCTCGTACCGCAGCGGCACGGAGCCGATCACATCACTGGGTGATCGTGCGCGACACCACATATGCGCAGCCAGCAGGTCAGCGGCTTAGCTGGCAATCACCAGCCGTGCGCCCAACCGCATGCCGGCGTCGGCTTCGCGCAACCACTGCGCCATGTCGCGCGGCGATAGCGGGCGTGAGTAGAAGTAACCTTGGATTTCGTCGCAGCCCTGCTGGCGCAGCAGTGCATCTTCCTGCACGGTTTCCACGCCTTCTGCGACCACCTGCATGCCCAGGGCATGCCCCAGATGGACGATGGCCTGGGTGACTTCGGCCGTATTGGCGTCGTCGAGCATGCCTTGCACGAAGCTGCGGTCGATCTTCAGACGCTGTACCGGGAACCGGTTGAGGTAATGCAGGTTGGAGAAGCCGGTGCCGAAGTCGTCCACCGCCAGCAGCACGCCGTTCTGTTCGAACAATTCGAAGCAGCGGCGTAGCGAATCGGAGTCGCGAATCAAGGCAGATTCGGTCAGCTCCAGCTCCAGGCGTGAAGGCGGCCAGCCATTGTCGCGGCAGATTTCCAGCACGCGCTCGGCAAAGCCGCGTTCGCGCAATTGCACCGCAGACACATTCACCGCAACGCGGCTGAAATGCAGCCCGGCCCGATCCCAGACCACGGCCTGACGACACGCTTCGCCGATGACCCACTCGCCCAGACGCACGATCTCGCCGCATTCTTCGGCAATCGGGATGAATTCGACCGGGCTGCAGGGTCCATGGCCAGGGCGATTCCAGCGCATCAGCGCTTCGATCGCCGGCGATGCATCGTCCACGGTGTTGACCAGCGGCTGGTAGACCAGCGTGAATTCTTCGCGCTCGAGCGCGCCTTGCAGCGCATGCTCCAGCTCCAGGCGGCGCTGCGCGCGCAGCAGCACGTCCTGGCTGTAGTAATGGTAGGTATTGCGCCCGGACTCCTTGGCTGCGTACATCGCCGCGTCGGCGGCACGCAACAGGCTGTCGAAATCCGACAGCCCTTCGCCCTGCAGCGCGATGCCGATGCTGGCGCCGAGCTTGAGGGTGACGTGCTCCTTGCGCAGCGGCTCGCCGAGCGCAGCAATCAATTTGCGCGCCACGTGGCCGGCATCTTCGGGCTCGGACATATCGCGCAGCAGCACGATGAATTCGTCGTCGCTGAAGCGGCCGAACAGGTCGCTATTACGCAGATGTTGATGCAGGCGCGACGAGGCCAGCTTGAGCAGGTTGTCGCCGGTGGCGTGGCCGAACGAATCGTTGATGCTCTTGAAGCCATCCAGATCGATCAGCAGCATTGCCAATGTCTGGCCGCGCTCGCTCGCTTCGCGAATGGCGTTTTCTGCCTGCTCGCGCAACAAGAAGCGGTTCGGCAAACCGGTCAGACGGTCGTAATGGGCAAGCAGCTCGATGCGCTCGTTGGCTTCGCGCTCGCGGGTGATATCGCGGAACAAGGCAACAAACCGCGGCGGCAAGCCCTCACGACGATCCAGTTCGATCAGCACCTGCACCCAGACACGCTGGCCGGAGTTGCGATAGAAACACAGCTCCAGCTGCTCGGGCAGGCCGCCATCGGAGATACGCAGCAGCGCGGCCTCGAAAGCGTCGCGCGAATCCTGCGTATACAGCGACAGCGCCTGCTCCAGGGTGATGTTTTCCTTGCGCAGGCCGTGAATGCGATAGCACTCCTCGGTCCATTGCATGCGCCGGGTGTCGACCTCGATCTCGCAGCCGCCGATCTTGCCCAACGCGGACACGCGATTGAGCAGCTCGGTGCGCCAACGGATCAGCGCGTCGGTCTGGCGTTGTTCGGTGACGTTCTGCAGCTGGCCAAGCACGCGCACCATGCTGCCGTCGCCATCGAACACCGGCTGTGCCCACACGCGCAGATGATGCGGGTTGGCACCGAGCAGGCCGTTGATTTCCATCTCGAAGTGCACCGGCATACCTTCGTGTTTGATCTTGCGCCAGGCGCTGCGCAGTTGCGCAACCGAAGGCCCAGCCAGCAGGCGCAGGATGTCGCGGATGCCTTGCAGACGAACCTGGGTCATGCCGAGTTGTTGCAGGAAATCCTGCGACACCCACAGCGCATCGTGATGCGAATCCCAGCTCCAGCTTCCCATGCTGGCAATGCGCTGGGCTTCTTCGAGCTGCGCCTGCTGATCGCGCAGCTGCTGCTCGAGCAATTTGTGATGGTGCACGTCGGTATGCGTGCCGACCATGCGCAACGGACGTCCGTCGGCGGTGCGCGATACCACGCGGCCGCGATCCAGGATCCAGCGCCACTGGCCGTCGTGCTGGCGTAGCCGAAATTCGGCCACATAGGTATCGGTGCGGCCTTCCAGATGCGCCTGCACCGCCGCGCTGACATGCGCATGGTCTTCCGGATGAATCAGCCCGGACAAGGCAGTGAGATTGTTCGGCAGCGGCTGCTCGGAATAACCGAGCATGCGCGTCCAGCGCTCGGAGCGGTACACCACATCGGCCGGAATATCCCAATCCCACAAGCCATGATCGGCGCTGTCCAGGCCTATCTCCCAGCGACTGGTGCCATCGGCACCCTTGGGCTCGGGAATGCTCAGGGTGAATGCCATGATCTGGCCGTGCTCGTCGCAGACCGCACGCAGCCAGCCCTCCAGCCGCCCGCCGCCGGTGCCTGGCAATACGCAGGGCGCCATGCCCCCGCTTTCGGCCAATTGGGCACGGCTGCTTTCCAACACATCGGCGTATGCGCCGAGGGTTGCCGGCAATCCGAGGGATTGTGCAACGCGGTTGGCCGCCAGAGGCTGGCCATGCGCATCCAACAACACCACCGCCGAGGTCAGCGGGTGCTGCAGCATGCTTGCAATGACGCCTGAGTCCACTCTGGAACACTCCGAAGAATCGACCCCGGCCTTCGGAGTCGCAATGGATAACGGCCGTGCCGGCCAATAGTTGAGGCACCTGTTGCGAGCTGGACCGAACCGGCCCGAGTTACGGCTAAGATGGCCGCATCGCCAGCACTCAAGGTCGTCCGCGGATCCATGCAACAGCCCGTCGCCGCGCCCGCATTTTCGTCTGCCCCCGTCTCCTGCCTCCGTCTGGCCGAGCGCCTGCAGCAAGGCTTGTGGACACTGACCGGCCTGTACCTGCTGGTTGGCGTGATCTGGCTGCTGCTGGGCAACCGGCTGCTCAACCTGGCCGGCGCCGCCATGCCGGAGCGCTGGTCGGACGCGAGCTTTCTGGTGCTGTCCAGCATCGTCATCCACCTGGTGCTGCGCCGCTTTACCGGCTTGATCGTGGACGAGTACGCCCAGCTGGCGCAGTCCGAGGCGTTGCTGCAAGCCAAGTTCCTGGCATTGCCCAGCCCGGCCTTCATTTACGACCTGGCCACCATGCGCATCCTCGACGCCAATCCGGCGGCGCTGGAATTCTTCGGCTGGGAGCGCGACGAGTTCCTGCAGCAGACGCTGCAGGCGATCTGGCCCAATGCCGATGGCGAGCGGCTGGAAGAGATCATTGCGCAGATCCGTGGCAAGGGGGATGCCACCTGCGTGTTGAACGAAGACCTGATGACGCGCAGCGGCCCGCGGCATGTCGAGGTGCGCAGCAACCAGCTGCATCTGGCCAGCGGCCCTGCCCGTCTGGTCGTCACCGTAGACCGCAGCGAAGAGCGCCGGGCGCAGGATCTGCGCGACGAGGCGCTCGAACGCTTGGAAGAGGCGCAAAGCATCGCGCGGCTGGGCTCCTGGCAACTGGATCGCACCACCGGCCTGGGGCGCTATTCGCCGGCGGTCTACCGCCTGCTGGGGCGCAGCGTGCCGATGCACCGTCGTGAGCATCGGCTGGAAGAATTGCTGACCGCCTCTGACAGCGCGACCCAGGTGCGCATCGAACGCATGATCGAAGACATGTGTACCGGTGGCGAGGTGCAGATCGATGTGCTGCTGCCGCTGACCGGTGGCGATTCGCAACCGCGCACGGTGCATCTGCGCGCCGAAAGCGTGACCAGCCCCAGCGGCGTGCGCCATGTGCACGGCACCTTGCAGGACGTGAGCGAACGCGAGCAATCGCGCCGGCTGCTGCGCGAACGCGAGGAGCAGTTTCGCGAGTTGGTGCGCGTGCTGCCCGACGGTGTGCTGATTCTCGCCGACGAGCATGTGATGTACGCCAACGCGGCCGGCTCGGCCCAGTTCGGCTTTCAGGGCGAAACCATCCTGGGCGAACCACTGCAGACCCTGGTGGGCGACAACGACCTGCCGGTGGTGCGCGAATACCTGCGCGCAGGCAGCGATCGCAATGAGCCGGTCTCCAGCGCACGCGCCATGCGTCGTCGCGACGGCAGCACCTTCTACGCAGGTCTGTCGGCCGGCGACATCCGCTACGGCGGACGCAGCTGCAAGTTGCTGGTGGTGCGCGATCTGAGCGAACCCGAGCGCATGCGCGATGCCCTGGCCGAGAGCAATGCCGAACTGCAGGCGATGGCCAAACGTCTGTTTTCGTTGCAGGAAGATGAGCGGCGTGCCATCTCGCGCGACCTGCATGACGACATCGGGCAAGCGATCACTGCGATGAAGTTGTCTGCGCACGCAGCCCTGGATGAGCCGGACGCGGATGCGCGCCGCGAGGACTTGCTGGAAGTCGTGTCGCTGGCCGACACCACGGTGACCAAGCTGCGCAATCTGTCGATGCTGTTGCGCCCGCCACAACTCGATGCCCTGGGCCTGGAGGCAGCGCTGCGTTGGCAGGCATCGATGCTGTTCCGCGCCTCGCAGGTTCGGCTGGAGCTCGATATTCAGGCACTCGAGGAACGGCCGGGCAACGAGATCGAACAGGCCTGCTTCCGGATCGCGCAGGAAAGCCTGACCAATGCGTTGCGGCACGCCTGCGCCGGCGAAGTGCACCTGCGTCTGCATTCGATCGATGGCGACAGTTTCCGCCTGGAAGTCAGCGACGACGGCGATGGGTTCGAGCCGGAGGGTCCGCGTGGGCTGGGACTGATCGTGATGCGTGAGCGTGCGCAAACCGTCGGCGGCACGCTCGCGATAGAATCAGCCCCCGGAGCAGGCACGCGCGTGACGTTGCGCCTGCCCTATCACCCGGTCGGCGAGTCCGTCCACGACGATGGTGGACGTTGAGTCATGTGGAGTCCCGTAATCCCGCCCGGACTGGAAATCGTCAAGCCCACCCGGCTTGGCGCGGGCAACCCCGAATTGCTGCACCTGGTGGATGCGGCCGCGTCCGGCGGCCCGCCGCTGATGATCTTCCACGTCGATATCGATCACTTCGCCTCGATCAACGAGAACATGAGTGGCGAGGTCGGCGACCAGGCGCTGACGCTGGCAGCGCGCAGGCTGCAGGAATTTCTCGGCACGCGCGGCAAGCTGTGGCGCCACGGCAGCGATGAAATGGTGGTTGTGGCGGTGCGCCGCGACGACACGCCCCTGCCGGAAGATTTTGCCGAGGAAATCCGCCAGCAACTGGAACTGCCGCTGTCGGTGCTGCCGTATACCTTGTTCATGACCGGCAAGGTCGGCATCAGCCTGTGTCCGGAACATTCCACCTCATTGTCCACGCTGCTGGATTACGCCGAAGAAGCCAGCTACCAGGCCGCGCGCGAAGGCGGCAACACGGTGCGGCTGTACACGCGCAACTCGGCCACCAACGCGCATAGCGAAAGCATCATTGCGCGGCAGATCGTCGATGCGATTCCGCACGGCGAATTGCGCCTGCGCTATCAGCCGCTGGTGAGTGCGCGCGACGGCCGCATCGTGGGCATGGAAGCGCTGCTGCGCTGGCAATCGCCCACCCTGGGCATGCTGGTGCCGGAACGCTTCATGCGTACCGCCGAGCGCCTGGGCGTGATCGTGCAGATCGGCGAATGGGTATTGCAGAACGCAGTGCGCCAGGCGCGGCTGTGGCGAGACCAGGGTTTCGACGATTTCAGCATTGCAGTGAATGTTTCCACGCTGCAGCTGCTGCGCCCGGGCTTCTTCAACGAAGTGATGGCGATGCTGCAGACCGCCGGTGTGCCGGCGCAGTTCGTCACGCTGGAGATCAACGAAAGCGCGCTGACCAACAACGTCAATTTCGTCCACGAGACGATGGCCAATCTGCGCAACGAAGGCATCAGCCTGAGCCTGGACAACTTCGGCACCGGCGATTCCAGCCTGAGCGCGTTGGTGCGCTACCCGGTGGACCGGCTCAAGATCGACCGCAGCTTCATCAAGAGCGCACCGGCCGGCAGCCGCGAGGCGGCGATTGCGCGCGCCATCATCGCCATGGGCCACCAGCTCGGCATGACGGTGATTGCCAACGGCGTGGAATCGCAGGCGCAGCTGGGCTTTTTGCGCCGCAACGATTGCGACATCTTCCAGGGCTACCTGTTCGGCGAGCCGATGTCGGCCGAGTCGGCCGGCATGGCACTGCGTCGCCGCTACCTGCGCCCGGAATCGTTCGCCGAAAGCCGCCCCGACCGCACGCTCTTGCTGCTGGACGACGAAGAAAACGTGCTGCGCTCGCTGGTGCGGCTGTTCCGCCGCGACGGTTACCGGATTCTGGCAGCCGGCAACGTGCGCGACGCCTTCGACCTGCTGGCCACCAACGATGTGCAGGTGATCCTGTCGGACCAGCGCATGAGCGACATGAGCGGCACCGAGTTCCTGGGCCGGGTCAAGATGCTCTACCCGGACACGGTGCGCCTGGTGCTCTCCGGCTACACCGACCTGGCCACCGTCACCGAGGCCATCAACCGCGGCGCGATCTACCGTTTCCTGACCAAGCCCTGGAACGACGACGAGCTGCGCGAGCACATTCGCCAGGCATTCCGCACGCATGATGAGTTGCGTAATGGCCGGGAATAGGGAATCGGGATTGGGGAATCGGTAGAGCAGACCTCTGCGTGTTGTTGCTTCTCAAACACGCAACCAGATCAAGCGAGCGAAAAGCTGCCTTACCGATTCCCGATTCCCAGCGCGTCAGCGCGGCTGCCGGATCGGTAGCGTGATCCTGAAACTGGCACCCTGCCCTGGCGTGCTTTCCACGTCGATGCGGCCGTGGTGCTTGTTGATGATGCCGTAGGAAATCGACAGGCCCAGGCCGGTGCCGCTGCCGACCGGCTTGGTGGTGAAGAATGGGTCGAAGATGCGCTGCAACAGATCCGGGGCGATGCCGGCACCGCTGTCCTGGAACTGGATCCAGACGTTTTCTGCTTCGTCGCGACCGGTGGTCACGGTGATCGTGCCGCGCTCGACGATAGCCTGGCCGGCGTTGAGCAGCATGTTCATGTAGACCTGGTTGAGCTCGGATGGCAGGCACTCCACCAGCGGCAACTCGGCGTAGTTGCGCTCCAGCGTGACCTTGTACTTGAGCTCGTTCCAGATGATGTTGATGGTGGATTCCAGACCCGCATGCAGGTCGACCATCTTCCACGACTCGGACCGGTCCGAGTACGAGAAGTCCTTGAGGTCGCGCACGATGCGGGTCACCCGCTCGATGCCTTCGCGCGATTCGGCCATCAATTGCGGCAGATCGCGGCTGATGAAGTCGATGTCGGCGCGGTTGCGGATTTCGTCGATTTCCGGAATCAGCGCCTTGGGATCCGGCGCCTGCAGCGCGCGCTCGTAGGCTTCGATCAGGGTGAACAAGCTGCGCAGATATTCCTGCAGGCTGCCCAGATTGGAGTGCACATAACCGATCGGATTGTTGATTTCGTGCGCCACGCCTGCGGCCAGCTGGCCGATGGAGGCCATCTTTTCCGATTGCAGCAATTTGTCCTGCGCACCGTTCAGGCGCAGATAGGCCTGGCGTAATTCGGCATGGCGCTGTTGCAGCTCGCGCTCGTAATCCTGCTGGCCTTCGATGTTGTGGAACAGCGCCAGAAAATGCCCGGGCCCGGACTCTTCGTTGTAATACAGATGCGCGATGACCACCCGGTCGGCGACCGGCAGGCTACCGGTCCAGCTGCCCTTGCTACGCGCCTGATTGAGTGCGTCCGATGGCAATACCTGCGAAATGCGCTCGCCCAGATTGCGATCGTCGGTGGGGTCTTCCTTGCACAGGCTCTGGCGTGCGATGGCATTGGCCAGAATCAGCTTTCCGTCTGCGCGGAACAGCAGCAGCCCCTCCATCATCTGGTCGCCGAAGGCGCGCAGGATATCCGGGGAAGGCAGTAAGGCTTGATTGAGAAAAAACTTGGCGGTCACGGGAGCAGGCGGCGTAGAGGATGCCTCAATATACGCCGAACCATTGACGCTCCGTATTGTCGTCTTGCATTACCCGGCGATGGGACGCAGAGCCAACGGCACTGCCTGCTCGCCCAGGCTTGCCGCACCATCTGCAGCCCGGCGTGCTGCAGAACAGCCTGCAACTCAGGCCACTGCCAACGAACGCCCGCCGCGCAACACGCTCGATTGCCCCTTGGCATCGTAGGACGGCGCACTTTCGGTGCGGCCCAGGTGACGCAGCGCCCAGTTCACTTCGCGGCGCCGGCGTGCCAGCAGCGCGCCATTGGCGCGGTTGGCTTCGGCCAGCTCACGCAGCCGCTCTTCTTCGCCTGCAGGCATCGCCGCTTCCAGCGCTTGCAGCGCCGACAGCTTGTCCTGCGTGTGTCGCATCAGCCCATCGATGTCGTTCTCGAGTAATGCCTGGCGTTCGCCGGCCAGCGCATCGCTGAGACGTTGCAGGAACTCGTTCACGTTCATCCTTTCCGTCGGGGATCAACCCGCCAGTTGCTGATTCAGATCCATCATGCGGCTGGCGATGGCGTCCGGGTTGATGGAATAGCTGCCGTTCTGCAATGCATCCTTCACCGCCTGGACGCGACCGGTGTCGATCGCCGAGGACTGCGAAAGCTCGCGCTGCAGGTTCTGCAGGTTGGTGGCTTCGCCGGTCAACTTGACGCTGTCGGTCGGCGGGGTTGCGGCAACCGGAGACGCGCGGTCTTCGCCGGCCGAAGCGATCTTGCTGCTGGTGGCCGTGGTGCGAAGAGTGGCAGCGGTCGGTAGATTGCCTTCGATTTTCTGGGTCATGTCAGGAACTCCTCTACAGGTCGTAGGGGATAACGGCACCCAGAAAAAAAACTTTATAGAAATTTTTTACCTGGAGACCACAACGGTTCCGCTCGCTTCAACGATGCCCTGCACCACCCGGCGCGAGGACGAATTTTCCACCGATACGCGCTCGTTTTCGCCGGCGTCCGACAGGGCGCGACCACTCATGCGCACCTCCAGCCCGCCATTGCGCGAGACCAGCGGCACGGTGTCGCCGCGCCGGACCAGCCGCTGCGTCACCAGATCGTTGGCCGAGAGCAGCGAGCCGGCCGGCAGGACGCGGCGGGCGGTCTTGCCCACCGCAGCGACCGGGTCGGCCAGCACCGCGCCGACGATGCGGGCGGCGTCACGCTTCTCGATACTGATATCGGCCAGCGAGATGGTTTCTCCAGCGCTGATGCCGCGGCGCAAGACCAGCACGTCCTGGTTGCGACGCACCTTCAACGGCACGAACAGGCGCCAGCCGGCCGGCTGCGGGCACGCCACTTCCACCGTATTGGTGCCGGTGGGCTGCGCCTGCAGCGCGATCGGGCAAGCCGGCATGCGCAGGCCCGGATCGAGCGTGGCCTCGGCCTCGGCGTCCGGGCCGACGGTGGCCAGCGCCGCAGCACGAATGGAATCGACGGACTGATAGCTCTGGGCCCAGGCCGGAGCGGCAGCCAACAAGATGACAAGCAGGAGCAGGCGCATGGGACCAGATCCGGAGGAAGACGGGACAGGCGTTGCAAGCGGCGTGCCTGTTTTCGAATCGGGAATGGGGAATGGGGAATCGGTTGGTGGCTGAGAGGTGGTCGGCCTTCGTTGCTGCCGTGCGATTTATTAGGTGACCGCTATCAGCAAGCAACGTCACAGCCCCTCGCCTCAGACCTGCTGCGGAAAACCGCATCCCTCGCTTTTACGATTCCCCATTCCCGACTCTCCATTCCCGACAGCGCCCCCGACCAACCATAAAGCCCTCAAGTTTCCAGAGGGCGCTGTCGATATCTGCCCCATGACCCACGATCTGCTCAACCGCATCGACCAGCGCACGCGACTGGCTGGCCACAACCGACTGGCCCTGCTGCTGTTCCGGCTGGGCGGACGCCAGCTTTTTGGCGTCAACGTCTTCAAGGTGCAGGAAGTGCTGCGCCGGCCGGAACTGTTCCAGGTGCCTGGCTTGCCGACCGAGTTCGCCGGCGTGGCCGACGTGCGCGGGCGCTCGGTGCCGGTGCTGGATCTGGGCCTGGCCATCGGCCACCCGGAACGCGATTCGCATTCGGAAAACGGCCCCGGCTATTTGGTCGTTGCCGAGTTTAACCGCTCGGTCCAGGGTTTCCTGGTCAGCGGAGTGGAACGCATCGTCAATATCGCGGTGGAGGATATCCACCCGCCGCCGGAACTGGGTGCCGAAGCCACTTATTTGACGGCGGTGACGCGTTTCCAGGGCGAGCTGATCCAGGTCATCGACGTGGAGAGCGTGCTGGCCGATATCGCCAAGGTAAGCAAGGACGTGCAGCTGGATCCCTCGCTGCAGCTGGTGGCCTACGACCGCCAGTTCCAGGTACTGGTGGTGGACGATTCGCGCGTGGCGCGGCAGCAGATCCGCAGCGTGCTCGACCAGTTGGGTGTTTCGGCAACCCTGCTGTCCGATGGCCGCCAGGCGCTGGATCACCTGCTGCAGGTGGCCGCCTCGGGCGAAAACCCGGCCGACCGCTACGCCATGGTGATCTCCGACATCGAAATGCCGGCAATGGACGGCTATACGCTGACGACGGAAATCCGGCGCACGCCGGGCCTGCAAGGCCTATATGTGCTGTTGCACACCTCCCTGTCGGGCGTGTTCAATAACGCGATGGTCGAGCAGGTGGGCGCCAATGCCTTCGTGGCCAAGTACAGCGCCCATGAACTGGCCGACTATGTGCTGGCCCGCCTGAAAGTGGTCGCCGAAGCGGCCTGAGCAAGACCAAGCGGCTGCCGGGTCGGAGCCGATGGCAGCCACAAGGTGCTGCCCAGCTGCAGAAGCACTGCAGCGCAGAAAGGTGAGGCAAGCGCGTCCACGCGATTTCGACGTCACATCTGCTGACGCCAGACTGCGCCTCGGAACTGTCGAACCTTCCGGCCTGTGAGTGTGACCGCGCCAATTCCGCGACGGATGGCGTGGCCATCGCGTTTTCGGAGAGCAAGCTGCCGTGCGTGCGTCGGCAGCGCCGATCATTCTCCGCGTTCCATAGCCCGTACCACCTCGATTGGCACAAACATTGCTTGCTCCCTGGCAACACTTCGCGGGAGAGCACCGTGTCCAGCCCCTTCTCTTCGTTCCTCGGCGTCCATGGCGACGCGTTGACGCTGCGCGAGCAGCGCATGAAGCTCATTGCCAGCAATCTGAGCAATGTGGACACGCCCGGATACAAGGCCAAGGACCTGAACTTCGAGGCGGCGCTGAAGTCGGCGCAGGGCGAGCAGGATGGCGGTCTGCTGCAGACCACCGACGCCAAGCATTACGAAGTGGGCGGCGGCGCCGGGCTCAACCCTTTCCAGTTCACCCGCGAAGCCGATCAGCCCAGCCTTGACGGCAATACCGTCGATCCCGATGCCGAACGCGCCGCCTACGGCCGCGCCGCGCTGGAATACCGCGCGTCGCTGAGCTTCCTCGAATCCAAGGTGCGCTCGATGCTCACCGCGATCACGGGCCAATAAGTCATGAGCAATCTTCCCATCTTCGATGTGGCCGGCTCGGCGCTGCACGCGCAGTCGGTGCGCCTGAGCACCATTGCCTCCAACCTGGCCAACGCCGATTCGGTCGCAGGCTCGGCCGAGGCGACCTACAAGCCGATCGAGCCGATCTTCCAGGCCCAGCAAAGCCGCCAGGACCCCAGCCTGACCTCGGTGAACGTCAAGGAGATCACCACCACCAATGCGCCGCCGATCCGCCGCTACGAACCCGGCCACCCGCTGGCTGACGCCGACGGCTACGTGTTCTCGCCCGACGTGGATCCGGTCTCGCAGATGGTCAACATGATTTCCGCCTCGCGCAATTACCAGGCAGGCGTGGAAATGCTCAATACCGCCAAGGAACTGGCGCTCGCGACCCTCACCATGGGTCGCTGACCCTTCCTAGCTGACCCTTACCAACGGAATACTCCACATGAGCACGATCGGCAGCGATCTCTACAAAAGCCTTGGCCTGAGTACCAGCAGCACCGTCGCCAAGAAGGAGGAGGCACTCGGCCAGGCCGACTTCCTCAAACTGATGACCGAACAGCTGCAGCATCAAGACCCGCTCAAGCCGATGGAAAACAGCGCGTTTCTCGGGCAATTGGCGCAGTTTTCCACCGTGCAGGGCATTGGCGACCTCAATACCAAGGTCAGCAACTTTTCCGATTCGATGAACAGCGACCAGGTGCTCAAGGGCGCGGCGCTGGTTGGCCACAACGTGCTGGTGCCCTCGGCGCAGGTAGCGATCGATGCCACCGGCTCGGCCAAGGGCGTGGTGGCCGCGACTTCGGCCGGTTTCGTCAATTTCGAAATCACCGACGCCAACGGCACCTTCGTCAAACAGATCAGCGTGCCGGCCAGCGCCGCCGGTGAGGTGTCCTTCGACTGGGATGGCACCGACGCAAACGGCAATCGCATGGCGGCCGGCAAATACGGCGTGACTGCCACCCAGACCGACACCGCCGGCTCCAAAAGCAAGTTGTCTACCTATGTCCAGGCACCGGTGGACAGCGTCACGATCGGCTCGGACGGGTTGTATCTCAACCTGACCGGGCTAGGCACTTCCCCGCTCGCCAACGTGCTCCGCGTCAGCTGAGCCGGCAACCAACACCTAAAGGAACTCATCCATGGGCTTCAATACCTCGTTGTCCGGCATCAACGCAGCCAATGCCGATCTGAACGTCACCTCCAACAACATCGCCAACGTCAACACGACCGGGTTCAAGGAATCACGCGCCGAATTTGCCGACATGTTCCAGAGCACCAGCTATGGCCTGTCGCGCAATGCGGTCGGTTCGGGCGTGCGCGTCAGCAACGTGGCGCAGCAGTTCTCGCAGGGCAATATCGACCCGACCGGGCGCAGCCTGGACCTGGCGGTCTCCGGCGAAGGCTTCTTCACCGTCTCGTCCAACGGCGCCAAGATGTACACACGCGCCGGCAATTTCCAGACCGATGCCAACGGCTATGTGGTCAACCCGCAGGGCGCACGCCTGCAGGTGTTCGCGCCCAATCCCAGCGGCAACGGGTTTGACGTAGGCCGCCTGTCGGACCTGCAGTTGCTGACCACCGACAGCCCGCCGAAATCCACCTCCACGGTCAACCTGGCCTTCACCCTGCCCGGCAATGCCACCGCGCCGACGGTGACCCCGTTCAACCCGGCCGACGACAAGACTTATAGCCATTCCACCGGCGGCATCAATGTCTACGATTCGCTGGGCGTCAGCCATGTGCAGACCTCCTACTTCGTCAAGACCGCCAACCCCAACGAGTGGCAGGTCTACAACTACGTGGACGGCGCTGCGGTCGGTGCCCCGACCACCCTGCAGTTCTCCGATACCGGCGCGCTGACCACCCCGGCCAACGGCATCATCGCGATGGACCCGTTCACCCCGAGCACCGGCGCGGGCGTGCTGAACATGCAGCTCAACGTCACTGGCTCCACCCAGTACGGCGAAGCCTTCGCCCTGCGCGATACGCGCCAGGATGGCTACGCCAGCGGCAAGCTCAACGAAATCAGCATCGACACCAGCGGCGTGGTGTTCGCGCGCTATTCCAACGGTGCCGACAAGCCGCTGGGCCAGGTGGCGCTGAGCAGCTTCGTCAACCCGCAGGGCCTGCAGTCGCAGGGCAACAACATGTGGGCCGAGAGCTACACCTCCGGTGCCGCCCGCACCGGCGCGCCGGACACCTCGGACCTGGGCCAGATCGAATCCGGCTCGCTGGAAGCCTCCACGGTGGACCTGACCGAGCAGCTGGTGAACATGATCGTGGCCCAGCGCAACTTCCAGGCCAACTCGCAGATGATCTCGACCCAGGACCAGGTCACCCAGACGATCATCAATATTCGTTAAAAGCCGGGATTGGTGATTCGGGATTAGGGATTGGTAAAAGCCGGCACTCCGTCAATCGGTGACCGGCCCTGCCCCCTCAAATCCCGAGTCGCAACAGCCCGCTTTTACGAATCCCAAATCCCGAATCTCAAATCCCGGTGTCCCATGGATAAAGCCCTCTACGTCGCGATGACCGGTGCCCGCGCCTCACTGCAGGCGCAAAGCACCGTCTCGCACAATCTCGCCAATGTCGATACGGTGGGATTCAAGGCCGCGTTGGCCAACACCGAGGCGTTCAAGATCCAGGGCAAGGGCTATCCGTCGCGGATCGATGCGCTGCATGTAGACCAAGGGTTCGATCGTAGCCAGGGCCATCAGAAGGTCACCGGCAACCCGCTGGACGTGTCGCTGCAACAGGACCGCTGGTTGGCGGTGCAGTCGCCCGACGGCAGCGAGGCCTACACCCGCAACGGCGAATTGGCGCTCACCGCCAATGGCCAACTGGTCACCGCCAACGGGCATGCGGTGCTGGATGAAGGCGGCAACCCGATGACCATCCCACCGCACCAGGCGATGGAAATCGGCAGCGACGGAAGCATCTCCATCATTCCGCAGGGCGAAGGCCCGCAGACCATGGCCATCGTCGGCAAGATGAAGGTGGTGGATGCGCCCGCCGACCGTTTGACGCGGCGCCCCGACGGGCTGATGCGCAACACCAGCACCGACCCGGCACAGGCGTTTGCGGTGGCCACCGGCAAGACCGTCAACAGCGGCATGCTGGAAGGCAGCAACGTGGACGCGGCCGGCGCGCTGGTGGAAATGATCCAGTTGCAGCGGCAGTTCGAAATGCAGGTCAAGATCATCAAGAACGGCGACGACAACGCGCAATCGGCCAATTCGCTGTTGCGGGTGAGCGGCTAAGCGCCACTGGCGCCCAAGGCCGCACCGTCGGTGGCTCGCTGCTCTGCCGAGCACCTTGATGGCCGCCGCCCGGGTTCGCTGCAGAGCGGCTGGTTTGTGACTTGGCTGCAGGGTCCTTGCCCGCCCACCATCGCGGGACACGCCGCAAGTACGTCCTTGTAGGCTCTTACGCGGCATCCATGCCGCGTAAGGTCCCGCGACAGTGGGCGGGCAAGGACCTGTCGAGATGGTCGGTGCGCATGGTGCACACGTGCCTGACGTGGGCTGCTGGGATCACGGCCCATCCAGTCATCTTCTCCATGCAGGCCTCAGACCTGGCAATGGACAAGTTTTAAGGGAGGAACCGACAAACTCTCTGGTGCGGTGTCCTCGCCGCTTGCGGGACCGTTGGCGGCATGGATGCCGCCATCGAGCCCCCAGGGATGGGTTCACGGCGTGTCCCGCGAGCGGAGAGGGCACCGCACACTCGACCGACTCAGAGTTTGCCCTGATCCAGGACCACGCTAACAAGAAGCGGCTAACAAACTCCACCGCTCTCCGCCAAGCGAGCAAGACGCTACAACCGGCAACCTGCAACAGACCTCCAAGCGGATCTATCACGCAGCCCCACCGCTGCCGCTAGCTGCCGCCCCTGCCCCACGCAGCTCGCCCCCCCCCCCCCACCCCACGTGACCCACTGCACACCCGGCAGAAATCCGACGCGGGTTTGGCACGGCACGTGCATATACCCACCCGTACCCGGAACACATCCCCGGGTCTAACGAGGAATCGGGTCATGAATCAGGCTTTGTGGGTCGCCAAAACCGGGCTGGATGCGCAGCAGACGCGCATGTCGGTCATTTCCAACAACCTGGCCAATACCAATACCACCGGCTTCAAGCGCGACCGTGCCGCGTTCGAAGACCTGTTGTACCAACAGGTGCGTGCGCCCGGCGGCTCGACCTCCGCGCAGACGCAGCTGCCGACCGGCCTGCAACTGGGTACCGGCGTGCGCGTGGTGTCCACCTTCAAGGGGTTCGACCAGGGCAGCCAGCAGCAGACCGGCCGCGCGCTGGACGTGATGGTCAACGGTCGCGGTTTCTTCGAAGTGCAGATGCCTGATGGCACCTCGGCCTACACCCGCGACGGCACCTTCCAGATCAACGCGCAGGGCGAACTGGTCACCAACAGCGGCTACCCGCTGCAGCCGGGCATCCAGGTGCCGGAAGGCGCGCAGTCGCTGACCATCGGCAACGACGGCACCATCAGCGTGACGCTGGCCGGCCAGGCCGCCGCGCAGGAAATCGGCGCATTGACGCTGACCGACTTCATCAATCCCTCGGGCCTGCAGGCCAAGGGCGAAAACCTGTTCGTCGAAACCACCGCCTCGGGCCCCGCGCAGAACGGCACGCCTGGCCTCAACGGCCTGGGCACCACCGTGCAGGGAGCGCTGGAAGGCAGCAACGTCAATACGGTGGAAGAGCTGGTGAGCATGATCGAGACGCAGCGCGCCTACGAAATGAATGCCAAGGCCATCTCCACCACCGACTCGATGCTCGGTTACTTGAACAACAACGTCTGATCGGCTCGCCGCTCCTCGCCCTCACAGGAATCAACGCCATGTCACGCCTGCCTTCTCTCTCCCGCCTGTGCCTCGCCATTGCCTGCAGCGCGCTGCTGGGTGGCTGCGTGGCCGCCGGCGATGTACGTCCGTTCGCCGAACTGGCGCCGATCGTGCCGGTGGTGGCACCGGTGGCGCAGCCGACCGCCGGTGCGATCTACGCCGCCGGCCCCAGCCTGAACCTGTATGGCGATCGCCGTGCCCGCGATGTCGGCGATCTGCTGACGGTGAACCTGGTCGAAAGCACCACCGCCTCGTCCACCGCCAACACCAGCATCAGCAAGAAGGACGCCACCACCATGGCCGCGCCGACCCTGCTGGGCGCGCCGCTCACCGTGGGTGGCTTGAACGTGCTTGAGAACAGCACCAGCGGCGACCGCAGCTTTGCCGGCAAGGGCAACACCGCGCAGAGCAACCGCATGCAGGGCAGCGTCACCGTCACCGTGATGCAACGCCTGCCCAACGGCAACCTGGTGATCCAGGGGCAGAAGAACCTGCGCCTGACCCAGGGCGACGAACTGGTGCAGGTGCAAGGCATCGTGCGCGCCGCCGACATCGCCCCGGACAACACCGTGCCCTCCAGCAAGGTGGCCGACGCCCGCATCGCTTACGGCGGCCGCGGCGCGATCGCGCAGTCCAATGCAATGGGCTGGCTGAGCCGCTTCTTCAATTCCCGTCTGTCGCCCTACTGAGCCTGCGACCATGAACCTGTCTTCCCTGCCCTTCCGTCTGCTGGCTGCCGCCGTCGCGCTGTGCGCGATTGCCGCGCCGGCCAGCGCCGAGCGCATCAAGGATCTTGCCCAGGTCGGCGGCGTGCGCGGCAACGCGCTGGTCGGCTACGGCCTGGTGGTTGGCCTGGACGGCAGCGGCGACCGTACCAGCCAGGCACCCTTCACCGTGCAGAGCCTGAAGAACCTGCTCGGCGAGCTGGGCGTCAATGTTCCGGCGAACGTCAACCCGCAGCTGAAAAACGTCGCGGCCGTGGCCATCCATGCCGAATTGCCGCCGTTCGCCAAGCCCGGCCAGCCCATCGACATCACCATTTCCTCGATCGCCAACGCAGTGTCGCTGCGCGGCGGCTCGCTGCTGATGGCACCGCTGAAGGGCGCCGATGGCCAGGTCTATGCGATGGCTCAGGGCAACCTGGTCGTTGGCGGCTTCGGTGCGCAAGGCAAGGACGGCTCGCGCGTTTCGGTCAATGTGCCCAGCGTCGGGCGCATTCCCAACGGCGCCACTGTCGAACGAGCATTGCCGGACGTGTTCGCCGGCACCGGCGAGATCACCCTCAACCTGCACCAGAACGACTTCACCACCGTCTCGCGCATGGTCGCGGCGATCGACAGCAGCTTCGGCGCCGGCACCGCGCGTGCGGTCGACGGCGTGACCGTGGCGGTGCGCTCGCCGACCGACCCGGGTGCGCGGATCGGCCTGTTGTCGCGGCTGGAAAACGTCGAGCTCTCCCCGGGAGATGCACCGGCCAAGGTGGTGGTCAATGCGCGTACCGGCACCGTGGTCATCGGCCAGCTGGTGCGGGTGATGCCGGCCGCCATCGCGCATGGCTCGCTCACCGTCACCATCAGCGAAAACACCAACGTCAGCCAGCCGGGCGCCTTCAGTGGCGGCCGCACTGCGGTGACCCAGCAATCGACGATCACGGCCACCTCCGAAGGCAGCCGCATGTTCAAGTTCGAAGGCGGCACCACGCTCGATCAGATCGTACGCGCAGTCAACGAAGTGGGCGCCGCGCCCGGCGACCTGGTGGCCATCCTGGAAGCGCTCAAGCAAGCCGGTGCGCTGACGGCGGAGCTAGAGGTGATCTGACATGCGTATCGCAGCCTCGCCCATTGATCTCAACCCGAGCACCAAGGCCGATCCGGCAAAGATCGACAAGGTCTCCCGTCAGCTCGAAGGTCAGTTCGCGCAGATGCTGGTCAAGAGCATGCGCGATGCGAGCTCCGGCGACCCGATGTTTCCGGGCCAAAACCAGATGTTCCGCGAAATGTACGACCAGCAGATGGCCAAGGCGTTGACCGACGGCAAGGGGCTGGGACTGTCGGCGATGATCTCCAAGCAGCTCAGTGGCGACACGGGCGGCCCGGCCTTGAACACCTCGTTGAACACTGCCGAAGCGGCCAAGGCGTACGCCCTGGTTGCCGGCAAGCGCGACGCCTCGTTGCCGCTGCCCGCCCGCGACGGCGCGGCCACCGGCATCACGACCAGCAGCGTGGCGAAGGCGGCCCTGGGCGCAGGCAACTTGAGCGGCATCGGCATGAGCCAGGTGCTGGATCTGATTGCCGGGCGTACCGGCGCTGGCGAAGCCGGCAGCGACGATGCTGCAGCACTGAGCTGGCCGTCGGCCAACGATCGCTGGGCCGATGTGGCCGCCAGCGATGCAGCCGATGCCAATGCCGCGGTCAATGCGAGCGCCGCCAGCAGCGCCGCTGCCAGCCTGGGCGAACGCACCCCGGAAGGCTTTGTCGCCAAGATCTGGACGCATGCGCAAAAGGCTGCGCGCGAACTGGGTGTGGACCCGCGCGCGCTGGTGGCCCAGGCCGCATTGGAAACCGGTTGGGGCCGTCGCGGCATCGGCAACGGTGGCGACTCCAACAACCTGTTCGGCATCAAGGCCACCGGCTGGAGCGGCGACAAGGTCACCACCGGCACCCACGAATACGTCAACGGCGTCAAAACCACCGAAACCGCCGATTTCCGCGCCTATGGCTCGGCCGAGGAGAGTTTTGCCGACTACGTGCGGCTGCTGAAGAACAACAGCCGTTACCAGCCCGCGCTGCAGGCCGGCACCGATATCAAGGGTTTTGCACGCGGCTTGCAACAAGCCGGATACGCCACCGATCCGGGCTATGCGGCCAAGATCGCGGCGATCGCCAACGGCCCGACCATCGACCGTGCGGTGGCCGCCATCGGCAACGCGGCGGCCGATCTGTCCAACCGCTATGCCAGTACCGTCGAGCCGGTCGGGCTCGGAACCATCCGTCGCTGAGGTAAACGCTCATGTCCATCATGTCCACCGGGACCAGCGCGCTCATCGCCTTCCAACGGGCGTTGTCGACCGTTAGCCATAACGTCGCCAACATCAATACCGAAGGCTATAGCCGCCAACGTGTGGAATTTGCAACGCGCACGCCCACCGACATGGGCTACGCGTTCGTGGGCAATGGCGCCAAGATCACCGATGTGGGCCGGGTCGCCGACCAGCTGGCCATCTCGCGCCTGCTCGACAGCGGCGGCGAACTCTCGCGCCTGCAGCAGCTGTCCTCGCTGTCCAACCGCGTCGACGCGCTGTACTCCAACACCGCCACCAACGTGGCCGGGCTGTGGTCGAATTTCTTCGATTCCACCAGCGCGGTGTCGTCCAACGCCTCCTCCACCCCCGAGCGCCAGAGCATGCTCGACAGCGGCAATTCGCTGGCGACGCGCTTCAAGCAGCTCAACGGGCAGATGGACAGCCTGAGCAACGAAGTCAACAGCGGGTTGACCTCCTCGGTGGACGAAGTCAACCGCTTGACGCAGCAGATCGCCAAGCTCAACGGCACCATCGGCAGCAGTGCCCAGGCGGCAGCGCCGGACATGCTGGATCAGCGCGACGCGCTGGTGAGCAAGCTGGTCGGTTTTACCGGCGGCACGGCGGTGATCCAGGACGGCGGCTTCATGAATGTTTTCACCGCCGGCGGCCAGCCGCTGGTGGTCGGTACCACCTCTTCCAAACTCGTCACCGTTGCCGACCCGTATCAGCCGACCAAGCTGCAGGTGGCGATGCAGACCCAAGGCCAGAACGTCAGCCTCAGCGCCAGTTCGCTGGGCGGCCAGATCGGCGGTCTGCTGGAATTTCGCAGCAGCGTGCTGGAGCCGACCCAGGCCGAACTCGGCCGCCTGGCCGTGGGCATGGCCAGCACCTTCAATGCCGGCCACAGTCAGGGGATGGACTTGTATGGCGCGATGGGCGGCAACTTCTTCAATATCGGTTCGCCTACCGTTGCCGCCAATCCGAGCAATACCGGCAGCGCATCGCTGAGCGCCAGTTTCAGCAACGTGAGTGCCGTTGACGGCCAGAACGTCACGCTCAGCTTCGACGGCACCACCTGGAAAGCCATCAACGCCAGTACCGGCTCTGCCGTGCCGATGACCGGTACCGGCACCGCCGCCGACCCGCTGGTGCTCAATGGCGTCAGCATGGTGGTGGGCGGCACGCCGGCCAGCGGCGACAAGTTCCTGCTGCAGCCCACCGCCGGGCTGGCCGGCAGCTTGTCGGTGGCCATTACCGATCCCTCGCGGATTGCCGCCGCCACCCCGGTCAAGGCCACCGCCACGGTCGCCAACCTGGGCACTGGCAAGATCAGCGACGTCAAGGTCACCAATGCGCAGAATCCCGCGCTGCTGACCCCCTCGTCGATCGAGTTCATCGACGCCAACCAGTACACCATCGATGGCGCCGGCCCGTTCGCCTACACCGCCGGCCAGACCATCAGCGCCAACGGCTGGAGCTTCGCGCTGGACGGCGCACCCAAGGCCGGCGACACCTTCGGCGTCGGCCCGATGGGCGCAGGCTCCAGCGACAACGGCAATGCCAAATTGCTGGCCAACATCGACGATGCCAAGGCGCTCAGCGGCGGCACGGTCACCCTCAATGGCGCGCTCTCCGGCCTGACCACCTCGGTGGGTTCGGCCGCGCGTGCGGCCAGCTATTCGGCCGATGCGCAGAAGGTCATCAACGACCAGGCGCAGGCCAGCCGCGATTCGATTTCCGGCGTCAACCTCGACGAGGAAGCCGCCAACATGCTGAAGCTGCAGCAGGCCTACCAGGCCGCCGCACAGATGATCTCTACCGCCGACACCGTCTTCCAAGCCATCCTGGGTGCCGTACGCTGATGACCGACCGTATCTCCACCAGCATGATGTACAGCCAGTCGGTCGCCTCGATGGGCGCCAAGCAGTCGCGGCTGAACCAGCTCGAATCGCAGCTCTCCAGTGGGCAGCGCCTGGTCACCGCCAAGGACGACCCGGTGGCTGCGGGCACGGCGGTCGGCCTGGACCGTGCCCTGGCGGCGATCACGCGCTTCGGCGAAAACGCCAACAACGTGCAGAACCGGCTCGGGCTGCAGGAAAACGCGCTCTCGCAAGCCGGCGACAAAATGGCGCGCGTCACCGAATTGGCGGTGCAGGCCAGCAATTCTTCGCTCAGCCCCGATGACCGCAAGGCGATCGCCTCGGAACTGACAGCGCTGCGCGAGAGCATGGTGAGCCTGGCCAACAGCACCGACGGCACCGGACGCTACCTGTTCGGCGGCACCGCCGATGGCAGTGCGCCTTTCATCAAGAGCAATGGCAGCGTCACCTACAACGGCGACCAGACCCAGAAGCAGGTCGAAGTGGCGCCGGACACCTTCGTCAGCGACGCCCTGCCCGGCAGCGAAATCTTCATGCGCATCCGCACCGGCGACGGCACCGTGGATGCGCACGCCAACGCCGCCAACACGGGGACCGGCTTGCTGCTGGATTTCAGCCGCGACGCGAGCACCGGCAGCTGGAACGGTGGAAGTTACAGCGTGCAGTTCACCGCCGCCGACACCTATGAAGTGCGCGACAGCACCAATACGGTGGTCGGCACCGGCACCTACAAGGAGGGCGAAGACATCAACGCCGCCGGCGTGCGCATGCGCATCAGCGGCGCACCGGCGGTGGGCGACAGTTTCCAGATTGGCGCCTCCGGCACCAAGGATGTGTTCTCCACCATCGGCGACCTGGTCGGCGCGCTCAACTCCGATACGCTGACCGCGCCACAGAAGACAGCGATGATCAACACGCTGCAGTCGTCGATGCGCGACATCACCCAGGCGTCTTCGAAGATGATCGATGCGCGCGCCTCCGGCGGCGCGCAGTTGTCGGCCATCGACAATGCCAACGCATTGCTCGAATCCAACGAAGTCACCCTCAAGACCAGCCTGTCGTCGATCCGCGATCTGGATTACGCCTCGGCGATTGGGCAGTACCAACTCGAGAAGGCCTCGTTGCAGGCCGCTCAAACGATTTTTCAGCAGATGCAGTCGTCGTCGTTGTTCAACATCATCCGCTGATTTTGCCGCAGAAAACCTGGGCTTTCTTCGCTCCTGCGCGTGAGCGCTTGCGCAGGCGTACGGTGTTTATTTTCCGAAGAGTTATACCAACGCTAAAGATTGGCGGGGTGCTGCCGAATAAACCAAACCGTTGATACACAACGCTTACGTATTTCGTCCCGACGCAGAAAGACAGTAAAAAATACTGAATTTCGCTAAAGGTTCCCGACGCAACGCCGTTATTCATCTCAGCAGCGGCAACGGCCAACTTGATGGCCCCCCTGCGGAGGCTCCAGGCAAGTCCCCCTTGCCGGAAAAATCGCTTAGGAGAAATCAAAATGGCACAGGTAATCAACACCAACGTAATGTCGCTGAACGCTCAGCGGAACCTCAACACCAACAGCTCCAGCTTGGCGCTGAGCATCCAGCAGCTCTCGTCTGGCAAGCGCATCACCAGCTTTGCCGTAGACGCAGCCGGCGGCGCAATCGCCGAGCGCTTCACGACCCAGATCCGCGGCCTGGACGTTGCCTCGCGCAACGCCAACGACGGCATCTCGCTGTCCCAGACCGCCGAAGGCGCGATGGAGGAAATCGGCAACAATCTGCAGCGTATCCGCGAGCTGTCGGTGCAGTCGGCAAATGCAACTAACTCGTCCACCGACCGCGAGGCCCTGAATTCCGAAGTCAAGCAGCTGACCGCGGAAATCGACCGCGTCGCCAATCAGACAAGCTTCAACGGCACCAAGCTGCTGGACGGCTCGTTCTCCGGCGCGCTGTTCCAGGTCGGCGCCGACGCCGGCCAGACCATCGGCATCAACAGCATCGCCGACGCCAACATCGATTCGCTGGGCAAGGCCAACTTCGCTGCCGCCGTTTCCGGCGCCGGCGTGAGCGGCACCGCCACCGCCTCCGGTTCTGTCAGCGGCATCAGCCTGTCGTTCAAGGACGCCAGCGGTTCGGCCAAGAGCATCACCATTGCCGACGTCAAGGTCGCTGCCGGCGACACCGCTGCCGACGTCAACAAGAAGGTTGCCTCGGCGATCAACGACAAGCTCGACCAGACCGGCATGTACGCCTCGATCAAGAGCGACGGCTCGGTGCAGATCGAATCGCTGAAGGCTGGCCAGGACTTCACCTCGCTGTCGGCCGGCACCTCCAGCGCCGCTGGCATCACCGTCGGCGCCGGCATCACCACCGCTTCGGCCGCTTCCGGTTCCACCGCTTCGACCTTGGGCAGCCTGGATATCTCCACGTTCTCCGGCGCACAGAAAGCACTGGAAATCGTCGACAAGGCGCTGACCACGGTCAACTCCTCGCGCGCCGACATGGGTGCGGTGCAGAAGCGCTTCACCTCCACCATCGCCAACCTGAGCGCAACCTCGGAAAACCTGTCGGCCTCACGCAGCCGGATCGCCGATACCGACTATCCCAAGGCCACCGCCGAACTGACCCGCACGCAGATCCTGCAGCAGGCCGGTACCGCGATGCTGGCCCAGGCCAAGTCGGTTCCGCAGAACGTGCTGAGCCTGCTGCAGTAACGGGCAGTCACCTGCCACAGCAATGCGGCAGCGCTCCACAGCATGTCCAAAGCCCCTCTTCGGAGGGGCTATTTTGTGGCCGCAGCCCGTCCACGCCCGCCATGGACGGTTTGTTGACGCGCGCCGCCGGCCGCGACGGGCATGGAACTTGCACAGATAGCAACCGTGCACGTGACCCTCGCCGCCGCTAAAGTCCTAGCGGATGCGGCCGATACCCGTCACGTAATCCCATGCGTCCGTCTGTTTCGGACGCCCAGACGAGGAATGCAACATGGCATCGGTGATCAGCACTTCCGCCTCCGGATTGGACATCCCTACCGTGGTGTCCACCCTGGTGTCCCGGCAGAAAGACCCCGAGCAGGCACGCATCAACAAGGCCGGCACCGCCGCGACCACGCAGTTGTCGGCGATCAGCCAGATCAAGAGCAGCATGACCACGCTCAAGTCTGCGCTGGACAAGGTGATCAGCAGCGCCGACACCAACGCCTACAAGGCCACGGTGCCGACCGATGCCGGCTTCACCGCCACCACCACCAGCTCGGCGGCGCCGGGCAACTATTCGGTGGAAGTGGTCTCGCTGGCGACCTCGCAGAAACTGGCCTCCGGTGCATTCGCTGCCGATGCCACCGTGGGTAGCGGCACGCTGACGATCGGCTATGGCGATCAGAGCGTCACCGTGGACATCAGCGGCACCGACAAGCTCACCGACATCGCTGCAGCCATCAACAAGGCCGCCGGCGGCAAGGGCGTGACTGCCAGCGTGGTCACCGCCAACGATGGCCAGCACCTGGTCTTCAATGCGGTCGACTCCGGTACCAAGGGCGCCCTGACCATCAGCGCCAGCGACCCCAGCCTGAGCAGCCTCACCTACGGCCCCGGCGTCACCGGCGGGCTGAACCAGACCGTCGCTGCCGCCGACGCGCTGGTACGCGTGGACGGTTTCGAGCGCACGTCCAGCTCCAACACCGTCAGCGACATCGTGCCCGGCGTGGTGCTCACCCTGACCAAGGCCGCTGAAGGCACCAAGTTCAATCTGGGCGTGGCCGCCGACACCAGCGGCCTCAAGGGCAACCTCACCGCGTTCGCCGCGGCCTACAACACCGCCAACACGCTGCTGGCCAAGAGCAGCAGTTACGACGCCACCACCAAGACTGCCTCGGCGCTGACCGGCGATTCGCTGGTGCGCAGCCTGCAACAACAGCTGCGCGGCCAGGTCAGCGGCAACGTCAACGAACTCAAGGCGCTCGGCCTGACCATCGACAAGGATGGCGTGATGAGTTTCGACGGCGCCAAGTTCGACACCGCCATCGCCTCCGACGGCGGCGCCGCGGCCGAGGTGTTGGGCAAGGACAGCAAATTCGGTGGCAACCTGACCAAGCTGCTGGACAGCAACGTCAATGCAACCAACGGCACGCTGACCCTGCGCTCGGACAGTTTGAACAAGACCATCAAGGGCTATGAATCGGAGCTGGACGATCTCGATGCGCGCATGGAAAAACTCAGCGACCGCTACACCGCGCAGTTCGCCGCGATGGACGCCATGATCAGCAAGTTGCAAGGCAGCACCAGCTCGCTCAGCGGCCTGCTGACAAGCTGATTTCCGTGATGACGATCCTCAAGTCCTGTCAGGGTATTGCCGATACAAGTAAGGCCTATCGTGATTTCGGCCTTGCCTTCCGGCAGGAGCGTCGTCGCAGGAGCGCAGCGCTACGGGACCAGCGAAGGTCAGCCCATTGAGGAGTCATCCATGTACGGTTCCAATCGTCAGTATGCCGAGCAATATCGCAAGGTCGGCGTGGCCACCAGCGTGACCGAAGCCGACCCGCACAAGCTGGTTTCGCTGCTGTTTGCCGGTGCCTGCCAACGCATCCGTCTGGCCCAGGCCTGCCTGGCGCAGGGCGACCAGGCGCGCAAGGGCAAGGCCATCGGCGAGGCTTGCGCGATCGTCGGTCACTTGAACGGCTCGCTCGATCACGAAGCCGGTGGCGAGATCGCTGGTAACCTCTCGGCCCTGTACGACTACGTGATGCAGCGGCTGACCGCGGCCAACCTGCACAACGACGAGACCGCGTTGACCGAAGCGCTGAGGTTGCTCAGCGAAATCGACTCGGCGTGGAACTCCATCCCCCTCGAACAACGCGGCCTTTCCGCCGTTTCGTGAGTCCTGCCATGCATAGCGTGCAAAGCCTTCAAGCAGAAATCGCCGACCTCCGCCTGGCCATGGCGCAAGAGGAGTTCGAGGCGATGCCGCAGATGCTGGACAACCACGACCTGCACCTGCGCGAATACGCGCAGCAGGTGGACATCCAGCAGGACCGCGACGCGCTGCAGGCCTTGCTCACCATGCATCAGGACTTGATGCGGATGATGCGCGAGCGGCAGCGCAAGCTGCTGGAACTGATCCGCGCACAGCGCACCTCATCGTCGGCCAGCCGCGCCTACGCGCGGGTCGGACGGATCTGATGAGCGCGCTCGGCACACTCGCGCCATCCGCCGATGCCGAGCTGTTTGCCGACACGCTCAGTTGCCAATTGCAGTTGCCGGCCGGCTTCCGCGCCGGGAGCGATGCGGGCGCGCACAGCGCCGCTGAAACCCTGTTGCGCAGTCTTGGCCAGGTCGAAGACCTGCGTAGCGAAGAAACCAGCGAGGACCGCGGCGAACTGCCGCTGCTGGTGCAGCGCATGGACGCCAAACTGGATTTGATGCTGGCGCTGATCGGCCGCCTGGTGCGCCAGGGCGACAGCGGCCTGAGCCAGGGAATGGTGCATTGGTCGGTGCGCGGGATCCGCCTGAGTTGCGCAACCAGTCACCCGCCCGGCACAACCGGCGCCGTTTGCCTGCAGCCGTCCGACTGGCTTCCTGAACTTGTACAGCTTCCTGCTACCGTGCTGGCGAACGCGAGCGATGGCCACGATGTCTGGCTGTGGCTGCGGTTTGCCCCGCTCGCGCCCGGCCTGCAGGACGCGCTGGAACGCCACCTGTTTCGCTTGCACCGCCGTCAGATCGCCGACGCCCGCCGCCAGCGTTGATCCGATAGTTGGCGCCGGGCGCCGGGTCAGCTAAGGTGCCCTTTACTGAAAAAGGTCTCTTCTGCGCCGTGCGAGTCATCATCGTCGACGATCACACCCTTGTCCGTGCCGGCCTGTCCAGGCTGCTGCAAACCTTCGCCGGCATCGATGTCGTGGGCGAAGCCAGCAATGCGCAACAAGCCCTGGACATGACGTCCCTGCACCGGCCCGACCTGGTGCTGATGGACCTGTCTTTGCCCGGCCGCAGCGGCCTGGATGCCATGACCGACGTGCTGCGCGCCGCGCCGCGCACGCACGTGGTGATGATGTCGATGCACGACGACCCGGTGCATGTGCGCGATGCGCTCGATCGCGGCGCGGTCGGCTTCGTGGTCAAGGACGCCGCGCCGCTGGAACTGGAATTGGCGTTGCGCGCCGCCGCCGCCGGGCAGGTGTTCCTGAGCCCGCAGATCTCGTCCAAGATGATTGCGCCGATGCTGGGCCGCGAAAAGC
Source organism: Xanthomonas euvesicatoria (assembly GCF_013112235.1). Lineage (NCBI taxonomy): Bacteria > Pseudomonadati > Pseudomonadota > Gammaproteobacteria > Lysobacterales > Lysobacteraceae > Xanthomonas > Xanthomonas euvesicatoria. Next base: position 3,387,515 of record NZ_JABFFS010000001.1, on the reverse strand, counting down.
CGGTCGGCATTGCCGCGCTGTCGCCGCGTCAGCGCGAGATCCTGCGCGAAATCGGCCGCGGACAGAGCAACAAGGAAATCGCCGCCGATTTGGGCATCAGCGTCAAGACCGTGGAAACCCACCGCGCCCGCATGATGGAATCGCTCGGATGCCGTCGCGCCAACGATCTGGTGCTGCTGGCCGCCAAACATCACAACGAGTTGGTCTGACGCGCCATCCGGGCAAGCGTGGGCCAGCGACGCTGAAAACAGTGACGGGATTCCGGCGGGCACGCTTGAGCCCGCCTGCAACGTCAGGAAGTTCCTGACAAACTGTCGGGAAAATCATGAGTCACCTCACCTGACTCCCTGATTAGAAACCCGTCGCGTTGTCCTGCAAGATGCATTCCATCGCTGCTGCGTGCAGCGCCCATCGGAAGCGCTTCCATGAAGACGACCATTTCCGCCCAGCTTGGCCAGCAACTGCACCTCACCCCGCAGTTGCTGCAGTCGATCCGTCTGTTGCAATTGGACGGCATGCAATTAGAACTGGAAATCCGTCGTGCCCTGGAAACCAATCCGTTGCTGGAGTTGGAAGAGCTGGCCGATAACGGGGATCAGGCCGCCACCGACAACGATGGCGCCAGCGATATCGCCGCGTTCGACGAACTGCCGGAAAGCACGATGTGGGACGTGCAGGGCGGCAGTTGGAACGATGGGGACGACGATCGCATGCAGCGCGTGGCCGCCGGCGAGTCGACCGACCCGCATGTGCGCATCCTGCGCGAGCTGGCGCTGGACCTGGACGAGGCGGCATTGGGGGCCGCTGCGTTCTGGCTGGAGCAGACCGACGACGCCGGTTATCTGACCGAAGCGCTGTCGACGCTGCAACAGCTGGGCGCCACCCGTCTGGGCATGACCGTGCAGGCGGTGGAAGCGATCCGGCAGCGGTTGCTGCACGGCGACCCGGCCGGCCTGGCCGCCTGCGACCTGCGCGAGTGTCTGCAGGCCCAGTTGAGCGCCCTGCCCGGCCGCGTCCCGGCACGCCACCTGGCTGCGCGCATCCTCGACGGCGATCTGGAGCTGCTGGCCGCGCACGACTACACGGTGCTGGCATGCGCACACGATGCCGAAGTGGACGATGCCCGCGAAGCGGTGCGGCTGATCCTGTCGCTGCAACCTCGCCCCGGCGACGACCTGCTGCAGGAAAGCAATGCCAGCGTGATTCCTGATGTGCTCGCCTGGCATGCCGACGACAGCTGGCGCGTCGCACTCAACCCGGCCACCACCCATCGCGTCAGCATCAATCCGGTGCACGAACGCGCGCTGGCCGACGCCGGCGAGGCCGCGCAGCCGTTGCGCGACATGCTGCAGGAAGCGCGCTGGCTGACCCGCGGGCTGTCGATGCGCTATGAGACCCTGCTGCGCGCCACGCGTGCCATCGTCGAACGCCAGGCCGCCTTCCTGGCGCGTGGCGAAGAAGCAATGGCACCGCTGACGCTGAAGGAAATCGCCGACGAGATCGGCATGCACGAATCGACCATTTCGCGCATCACCACCGGCAAATACATCCAGACTCCACGCGGCACCTTCGAGCTCAAGCACTTCTTCGCCGTGCGGCTGGAAGGCGCCAGCGTCTCCGGCCAGGCCGTCAAGGCGATGGTGCGCCGCTTGATCGAAAGCGAGCCGGCCGGCCGGCCGCTGGCCGACGAGGCGATTGCCGGATTGCTGTCGCGGCAAGGCGTTAACATTGCGCGCCGCACCGTGGCCAAGTACCGCGAACAACTTGATATCGCACCGGCACGCGAGCGCCGCCGCACCACTAAACCGCTGCTTGCCCGGGCAGGATAAGGACTACTATGAGCAAACTCACCGTGCTGCTGGTCGACGACCACGAGGGCTTCATCAACGCTGCGATGCGTCATTTTCGCAAGGTCGATTGGCTCAATATCGTGGGCAGTGCCGCCAATGGGCTGGAAGCGATCGAGCGCTCTGAGTCGCTGCGCCCCAATGTCGTGCTGATGGACTTGGCCATGCCGGAGATGGGCGGGCTGCAGGCCACGCGTCTGATCAAGACGCAGGACGATCCGCCGTATATTGTCATCGCGAGCCACTTCGATGATGCCGAGCATCGTGAACACGCTCTTCGCGCGGGTGCTGACAATTTTGTCAGCAAGCTGTCCTATATCCAGGAAGTCATGCCAATCCTGGAGGGCCTGACGGAAGGAGCCAGGAATGAGTGAGTCCCGCATTCTGTTGATCGACAGTGACGCCGTGCGCGCCGAGCGCACCGTGTCGCTGCTCGAGTTCATGGACTTCAATCCCCGCTGGGTCACCGACGGCGCCGACATCAATCCTGGCCGTCACCGCCACGATGAGTGGATGGCGGTGATGGTGGGCTCGGCGCAGGACGCCGCACAGGCCGACAAATTCTTCGACTGGCTGGCCGATGCCAAGCTGCCGCCACCGGTACTGCTGATGGAGGGCAGCCCGAGCGCATTTGCGCAATCCCACGGCCTGCACGAAGCCAATGTGTGGGCGTTGGACACTCCCCTGCGGCATGCGCAGCTGGAAGCGTTGCTGCGCCGTGCCAGCCTCAAGCGGCTGGACGCCGAGCACCAGGCCGGTGTGCAGCAGGACTCCGGCCCGACCGGCAACAGCGAGGCAGTGACCCGCCTGCGCCGGCTGATCGACCAGGTGGCCGCGTTCGACACCACCGTGCTGGTGCTGGGCGAATCCGGCACCGGCAAGGAAGTGGTGGCGCGCGCCATCCACCAGCATTCGCCGCGGCGCGACGGGCCGTTCGTCGCGATCAATTGCGGCGCGATCCCGCCGGATCTGCTGGAAAGCGAACTGTTCGGGCACGAAAAAGGCGCCTTCACCGGCGCGCTGACCACCCGCAAGGGTCGCTTCGAGATGGCCGAGGGCGGCACGCTGCTGCTGGACGAGATTGGCGACATGAGCCTGCCGATGCAGGTCAAGCTGCTGCGCGTGCTGCAGGAGCGCAGCTTCGAGCGCGTTGGCGGCGGGCAGACCATCCGCTGCAACGTGCGCGTGATCGCCGCGACCCACCGCAATCTGGAATCGCGCATCAGCGATGGCCAGTTCCGCGAGGACCTGTTCTATCGCCTGAATGTGTTTCCGATCGAAATGCCGGCACTGCGCGAGCGCGTGGACGATCTGGCCATGCTGGTACAGACCATTGCGGGCCAGCTGGCACGCACCGGTCGCGGCGAAGTGCGCTTTGCCGACGAGGCCCTGCAGGCGCTGCGCAGTTACGATTGGCCGGGCAATGTGCGCGAGCTGACCAATTTGGTCGAGCGCCTGGCTGTGCTGCATCCCGGCGGGCTGGTGCGGGTGCAGGATCTGCCGGCGCGTTATCGCGGCGATTTCGCTTCGGCCAGTCCGGTCGAGTTGCCGCCGGAGCCGGCGTTGGTGGCCGCACCGGTCGAAGTCAGCGCCCTGCCGAGCAATGTGGTGACGCTGCAACCGAAGACCGCCGATGCCGAACCGGCCGCCACGTCCAGCCTGCCGGACGATGGCATCGATTTGCGCGGGCATATGGCCAATATCGAGTTGGCGTTGATCAACGAAGCATTGGAACGCACGCAGGGCGTGGTGGCGCATGCCGCTCAGCTGCTGGGCCTGCGCCGCACCACGTTGGTGGAGAAGCTGCGCAAGTACGGCATCGATCGCGAGCAGACCGAGCTGGCCAACTGAGCCAGCACACGCTCGGGTCACGCTCGCTGGCATAGCGCTTGCTTCAGCAGGATCACTCCGTTCGCAGCTGCCGGCTGCGGCGGAATCCCGACATCCACCCGCACCAGCGAGGCATTGATGCCCATTCCCGTCACCAGTCCGCTGCTGCCGCCGCTGGAAGAGTTCCTGCCCTATCTGGAACGGATCTGGACCAGCCGCATCGTCAGCAACGGTGGCGAGATGCACCGGGCGTTGGAGCAGGCGTTGTGCGATTACCTGGGCGTTCCGCACCTTGCACTGCTGACCAATGGCACCACCGCGTTGATCACCGCCCTGCAGGCGCTGCGCATCACCGGCGAAGTGATCACCACGCCCTACTCGTTCGTGGCTACCGCGCATTCGCTGCTGTGGAAAAGCATCACCCCGGTGTTCGTGGACATCGACCCGGTGACGCTCAACATGGACCCTTCGAAGATCGAAGCGGCCATCACCCCGCAGACCACCGCGATCATGCCGGTGCACTGCTATGGCACCGCCTGCGACACCAGCGCAATCACCCGCATCGCCGATATCTATAACCTCAAGGTGATCTACGACGCGGCGCATGCTTTTGGGGTGCGCGATGACGGCGGCTCGATCCTGCGCCACGGCGACCTGAGCGTATTGAGCTTCCATGCAACCAAGGTCTTCAATACCTTCGAGGGCGGCGCGATTGTCTGTCCCGACGAAAGGACCTATCAGCGCATCGGGCATCTGAAGAATTTCGGCTTTGTCGATGAGACCACGGTGGTGGCACCGGGCATCAACGGCAAGATGAATGAGATCAGCGCAGCCTTCGGACTGCTGCAGCTCAAGCACATCGATCACGCCATCGCCCAGCGCAGCGCCATCGATGCGCAGTATCGGCAGCGCCTGAGCGATGTTCGCGGCGTGCGCTGCGTGGCACGGCCCGATCACGCCAGCGCCAACTACGCGTACTTTCCGATCCTGGTGCAGGACGACTACCCGCTGTCGCGCGATGCGCTGTACCAAGTGATGCGCGAGCACGGCATCCTGGTGCGGCGGTACTTCTATCCGTTGATCAGCGATTTCCCGATGTATCGCGCCCTACCCTCCTCGGCGCCGGCATGGCTGCCGGTCGCGCGCTCGGTGGCCGCACAGGTATTGTGCCTGCCAATCTTTCCTGGCCTGACCCGCGACCAGGTCGATACCATTGCCGATCTGATCGCCGGCGCACAGGCAACATGATCGCAACACGCTGCAGCTGCATTCCAGACTCCCATCTCTTCAACAGGCAACCAGGCGAGCTCGCATGACCCAGGCAACATTTATCGAGAACTTCCTCTCCGCCACCGACTTCCAGGAACCGGTGGAGGTCACCATGGACACCGCACTGGCCGACTTGCCTGAGTGGGATTCGCTCTCCGCGTTGGGGGTAATCGTCATGTTCGACGTGGATTACGGAAAGGTCATTACCGGCGAAGATCTCAAGAACTGCGCCACCTTGAACGATCTTCACAAACTGCTGGGGTAAAGCCATGGGACTGTCCACTCTTAGCAATGTCCGTTTTGCGGGCATGGCGAGTTGCGTGCCCAAGCGGATCATTTCCAACCTGACCGATTGCCCGCCGAAGATGCGCTCAGAACGCGAGCGTCTGGTGCGTAACATCGGCATCGAGTTTCGTCGCATTTGCCCAAGCTGGCAGACATTTTCCGATTTGGCGCTCATCTCTGCGGAAAAGCTGCTTGCAGAGCTGCAATGGGATAAGGAAGAAATCGATGCACTGATTGTCGTGACGCAATCACCCGACTACCCCATCCCGGCCACGGCCATCATCATGCAGCACCGGCTGCAATTGCCACAGACCGCTATCGCCTTTGATGTCAATCTCGGCTGTTCCGGCTATCCCTTTGGCCTACACCTGGTGGGAAGCATGATTGCAGCGGGCACCATCAAAAAGGCGCTTCTGCTGGTCGGCGACCGCTCGGCCACGCTTCTGGACCCATTGTTCTCCGACGCGGGCACCGCCACGGCGCTGGAGTTCGACAAGAATGCACCACCCATGCATTTCGATTTGAACAGCGACGGTAGCGGCTACCGAGCCATCATGTTGCCCATAGGCGGACATCGTGAGCCTTACGGCCCCCAACATATCTCTCCTACACGTGACGAGAACGGTGTGCTGCATTGGCCGGGTGAACTCATTCTGGATGGCCCTGCCGTATTGAGTTTCTCAACCCAGCGAGTACCTCCAGCGGTGGAAAGATTGCTTGAGTATTCTGGTGTTGATAAGGACAGCGTTGATTTTTTCGTTTTCCATCAGGCCAACAAGATGATCAACGAAACCATCCGCAAGAAGTTGGCGCTGCCGACGGAGAAAGTTCCGTCAACCTTGCGAGACTTCGGCAATACCAGTGGCGCCTCCCTGCCCGTCACCATGACCGTCCGCCTGAACGATACGCTGATCAATGCCAGGCACCGACTGTTGCTTGCCGGCTTCGGTATCGGCTTGTCGTGGGGCACGGCGATCGTGGACGTCGAAAACGCGGCTTTTCCGGCACTGATCGAAGCATGAACGCCGAGCGTGATCCGTTTTCCCTAGAAGGCAAGCGCGTCCTCGTGACTGGTGCTTCATCGGGTATTGGTCGTCAAATTGCAATCACTTGCTCACAGATGGGAGCGAGCGTTGTCATCACCGGACGCAACACCGAGCGCTTGCAAGCCACATTCGACCAACTGGACGGCCAAGGCCACACGCAAGTGGTGGCGGACTTGGCGGTACAGGAGGGTATTGACCACGTGGTGGCTGCGAGCGGTGTCATCAACGGCCTGGCGCACGCAGCTGGCATGTCCAAGCTGACCCCCTTTCGAATGATCGGTCAAGCGCACCTTGACGAGACATTTGCAAGCAACACCTACGCACCCATGCTACTGACGCGAGGCCTATTGGCGAAGAAGCAGATCGCGCCGGGCGGATCCCTGCTATTCATTGCCTCAATTGCCTCGCATATCGGCCCACTGGCAAGCAGCGCATACGCTGCCAGCAAAAGCGCCCTGCTGGGCATGATGCGCTCGCTTGGCATGGAAGTAGCAAAGCAAGGTATGCGCGCCAACTGCATTGCACCGGGTTATGTACGCACTCCCTTGTTGGATGGGTTGCAGGGAAGCGGCGGCAATATGGACAGCCTGTTTGAATTGACGCCACTTGGCATGGGCGAGCCGGAAGACGTGGCTTATGCAGCAGTGTTCTATCTTTCCGATGCCAGCCGCTGGATCACGCGCAACCACTTCATTCTTGATGGCGGTTTTTCTGTACCGATGGACATCTACGCATGACCAACGCGGCGCAACGCGCTTTTTCACTGGATGGCAAGACCATTTTGGTCACAGGCGCTTCATCAGGCATCGGCAGGCAAATCGCTGTTTCCTGCGCGCGGCGTGGGGCGCGCCTGGTCATCACCGGGCGGGATGCAGAACGCCTGCAGGAAACCTACAACTTGTTGAATGGCCAAGGCCACCTTCAAGTGCTGGCCGACCTGACCGAAGCCGAAGGCCGTGAACGACTAGTACAGGGCATTTCCAGCCTAGATGGCTTGGTCCACTGCGCTGGCAGGCAGCGCTTGAGCCCTATCAGGCAGTTGACCGAGAAGCTCATGACCGATGTCTATGCGGTCAATTTCCTGGCCCCTGTCATGCTCACCCAGCGGCTGTTGCAGGCCAACGCTCTTGCGCCTCAAAGTTCCATCGTCTTCATGCTTTCCACTGCGGCCCATATCGGCACACCCGGGGTAGGACCGTATTCGGCCATGAAGTCAGCCCTGCTCGGCATCATTCGCTGCCTGTCCATGGAGCAGGCCAAACGCAAGATCCGGGTCAATGGCATGTCTCCCTCTGCAGTCATAACGCCCATTTGGGACGCAACCCATCTGGAAGCACAGCGAAAACGCCACCCGCTCGGTTTGGGCACCTCAGAGGACGTAGCGAACGCTGCGATCTATCTCTTGTCCGATGCCAGCCGCTGGGTAACCGGGACCAGTTTGGTAATGGACGGTGGGTCTGTCCTATGACCTATTCCGTGCTCATCGTCGGGGCGGGCGGCTGGGGCCGGGAGGTTCTTGAGCAGATGCAAGGTGATATTGCACATCGCAAGGAATGGGAAGTCACCGGATTCCTGGACAGCCGCGAGCATATTCTCGATGGCTTCGATACCGGGGTACCCATCGTCGGTGACCCTTTGACATACGTGCCGCGTGGCAACGAGGCTTTTGTCTGCGCGCAAGGCGACCCATTGGAACGGCATAAATACATTCAACCGCTGCTTGCAAAGGGGGCCGCGTTCATCCCAATCTGCACCGAGGCGCACCTCAGTCGTCGCGTGCGTCTGGGCACAGGTTGCTTTCTCGGCAACCAGGTACACGTTGGCCCCGATGTGTGGATCGGGGATTTTGCCAATCTGCTCACTTGGTCGGTGATTGGACACGATGTCCGCATTGGCAATTATGCTCATGTGGGCGCACAGGTTTTCATGGGAGGCGGTGTGCAGATAGGCGATTTCGCAGTCGTGCACCCACGTGCCACCCTAGTGCCTGGCGTCAAGGTAGGTGAGCACGCTGTCGTCGGCACCGGTGCGGTCGTGCTGAAGGATGTGCCGGCGGGCGCCACGGTATTTGGCAATCCGGCCAAGATCGTATTCCACAAGAACATCAAGATGGACTGATCCATGCGCTCCAGGATGCACCCCAAGTATTACTTGTCGCAGGAAATCTTTGACTGCGAACAGCGCAAGATCTTCCGCAGGGTCTGGTTGTTCGCAGGACTCAAAACGCTGCTGAAGGATCACAATTGCTTTATCACACGCAAGATCGCGGGTGTTCCTCTGGTGATCCAGAACTTCCACGGGCAAATCCGTGCGTTCGAGAACGTCTGCCTCCACCGCAGTGCACTGATTCAAACCGCTGCTCTCGGTTGCCGGCCTTTGGTGTGCCCCTACCACGCCTGGAGTTACGACGAACAAGGCCGGGTAAAGAACATCCCGGACTGCGATGCGATCTACCACCTGGACAATAGTGAAAAGGCCAACTTGAAGCTGCGCGAATTCTCGCTGCGCGCCATCGGCAACCTGTTGTTCGTCAACCTCGATCCAGACCCCATGCCAATCGAGGAGCAGTTTTCGGCAGACTTCATCGCCTTGCTGGAAAGTAGTTCCAACGCCTATGACACTGAGGTCATGGTGACCACATGGCATGGCCGGTACAACTGGAAGCTGGCCTACGAGAATCTGCGGGACGCCAACCACCCGCGCTTTGTCCACCCCAAGACCCTGGCCAAAAGCGTCAACTTCACTCCCCAGGTAAACGAGGAACAAGCTAAGGAGTCCATGGAGGCCTTGCAGGACACATCGCCCGTAGCGCTGAGGCGCGAGATGCGCCGCTTCAGTTTCGGCGGCCCGGAAGCCACCATCCCCAACCTTAAGCACTTCGGCTGGCACGCTAAAGTGGAACGCTGGGGCAAGCAGGACGCCTACTTTAACTGGCTTGCCTTCCCGAATTTGCATATCGCCAGCGCCAACGGGGGCTATTCCTTCACTCTGGAACACCACATCCCCGTCGCACCGGACCGGACCGACCTGGAAATCTATTGGTTTAGCGCACGCAAGAAACAGCCTTACCGTTCTTCCAGCCAAGTGCTGCTTGCGCAGATGCACGGCAGCAAGGTGGTAGTGGGAGAAGACGTGGACATCATGGAGCGGGTGCAGGCGGCACTGCATACAGACGCCCCGCTACCCACCCAGGGAGCCTATGAATCCATGAATCGCCTGGTTGAGCGCTGGTACACGGCGCTGATGGAGACCGAACATGAGATCTAGGTGGATCATCGGCGGCAGCGAATACCTCGATCTGGCCTTTCACGCCTGGAAGCATGCGCGTCAGGACGAGACGGTCATTAGGATCGATGTACCACAGGACTCGGAACACGAATTCGATCTGGAAGTGCTGGATGGACTGAATCCGACCGACGGCGCCATGTTCGTGGCTTTCGACGAACGCTTCGGCAACTTCAAGCGCATGGAACTGATGCAGGCAGCAATGGAGCGTGGCTTCAAGCTGGAGCCATTCATACACCCCAGCGCCGCCATCGGCACGGACACTGTCATCGGCCTCAACGCATTCGTGGGTGCCAATGCTGTCGTCGGGCACGGGTGCAGGATCGACTACAACACCGTCATCCATGCCGGAGCGCACCTGGGACCCGCATGCCGCGTTAAATCGTCATGCTGGATAGAGCATGGTGTGCAAATCGGCGCGGGCGTCGAGATCGGCAGCAATAGCATCCTGCGAACCGGCGCCATCGTGAGTGGGGGCGTCAAGGTGGGGCGAAGCTGCGAACTTGGCTGGTCACGTGTCTACTGCGAGGACGTGCCGGCCAAGACCTATTTCCACGCCCGCTACGACACTCCAATCCATGTTTATGAAGCCTAAGCCGGGGACCAATCATGCAAACCGCTATCCAATTCAAACTAAATATCGACCCGCAGGCATCGGAAGAGACGTTTCAGGTCGCCGCCGAAGGCCTGACTGGTGATCCGATGTTCGGTATTCCCGAGGACGTTCGCCACCTCATTGCCAAATTTGGCGACGAAGTCAAGGTGATCGTTTTAGGAACCGGGGGGTTCGGCGCGCACTTGCTGAACCTGAAGCAGGACCGGCACTGCAATGTGATCGCCTCGGTGGACGACTTCCGCTATCACTCCGGTGCGCTGTATTACGGCACTCCGATCATCTCGACGGACAGGTTCATCGAACTGACCAAGTCTGGCGACATCATCGCCCTCAACACCTGCCGATATGACGGACCCAAGCGATTTTTTGACCAGGTCTGCAGGCAGCACGGGATTGCTCATATCAACTTTGAACAGGCCGTTCGCGCTTTCGGTCTACAGGGGCGTGTAGATTTCCGGGTGGACGATTGGGGACGGGAGATCGTGCGCAACATTCCCAGGTTTCAGCGCCTGGCAGAACGCTTTTCCGATGCCTATTCGGCACAAACCCTGTTCTCTGTCCTCAACTTCCACCTGACGTGTGACCCCGAGTACTACCACGAAATCGAACGCCCCTACACCACGTTGTACTTCCGCTCCGGCCTGCTGCAATTCGGTAGCGGAGAAAAGATGGTTGATTGCGGCGCCTCGATTGGCGAGTCGCTCGCAGGCCTGATTGGCGCCACCAAAGGCCAATTCTCGCGTTCTTGGATGATTGAACCCGATCGGATCAACGTCGGCACACTCAAGAACGTACTGCGCCGCTACGAAGGCACAGCTCTGGCGTCCAGAATCAGTCTGCATGACTGCGGCGTAGGCGAGACAACAGGCAGGGTCCCATTCAATCATGAGGGTGGCCACGGCGGCTTCGTCAAGCCTTCGAGTGAGGATTGCGAACCGGCAGACATGATCGACGTATGTTGCATCGACGATGTCATCGACGATGCACCCACCTTCATCAAAATGGACATCGAGGGGTCGGAGCTTTCGGCACTGAAAGGTGCGCAGAATGCGATTGTTCAGTGCAAGCCCAAGATGGCGATCTCCGCCTATCACAGAGCTACCGACCTGCTAGATCTAAGCGATTTTGCCCTATCTCTGAACCCGGATTACAGGATCGGCCTGCGCCATCACACGCCGGATCGCTGGGATACCTGCCTTTATTTTTATTAACGCTCTGCCTTAAAAATGAGCGGATCGATGACTGACCCAAGCAAGATTTTCCTTTTCAACTCAGCTCTTCCTGAATCCCTGGAAATTTCGGATTTCCTGAAAGGCATGGGGCCGTCCCAAGACAATGTCAGAGGCCAGAATATAGGAAACGGCTATATCGCCTACGGTTTTTTGAAAGCGCTGTTCGGGCGCCCGGTGAAAGTTGACCACATCTCTAACGCGCTTGAGGCAAAGCTCTCCGATCAACTTGCAGAAGAGATCAACCAAAAATATTCGCATCTTGTCTGGACGATGAAGGACGACATCCGGGAGGACTTCTCGGGCCTCCCTATTGAGAGAATCACGCACTTTCTTGAAAAAATCACGATCCCGATCGTGCCGGTGAGCCTTTGCGCGAACTCATTCAACGGCTACGACCCGAACCTGGCCGAGCGCCTCAGCCCCAATCAAAAGCGAAATTTCTCCCTTCTCTCTGAAAAGTCCAAGCTAATTGGTGTTCGCGGAAATTATTCCGCCGAGATCCTGAATAGCCTTGGCATAAAGAACGTCAGAGTGATTGGCTGCCCGAGCTATTTCGAGAACGGACCCACCCGGGCTCTGCAAAAAAAGCCGTGGGATGCGGACAAGGTCATCACTACGGCCACATTCTTCAATTCCGGGCTGCCGAGGACATCCCATCTGCTGCAGGATGAATTGTATTTCATCAACTTGCTCTATCTTGAAAAAGCGCTGCCATCGACCCGCAACATCACAGCGCAACCTTTCAATCTCGACGAAATACCCACGTCCTTCCAACTATTGGCCAAGGCCATGGCTGGACGGCTGGAATTTTTCTCTGATTACAGCCGATGGGCCACGTTCTTCAAAAGCAACGACCATTGCCTCACGATTGGAACCCGACTTCACTCCGGAATTCTCTCGATTAATAGCGGCGTCCCCGCCATTGTGACCAACCCGGATTCCAGGGCCAGGGAAACTTGCGAATACCTCCGCATCCCTTATGACCCTACCATTCACAGCCGAAGCAACATCCGTGAAGTTTTCGAGAACCTTGACCTCTCGGAAATGAACAATGCTTACCCAGCTCTGCACAAGGAATTTCTTGATTTTCTCCATGTGGTCGGCCTTATGCCCTGCACCGCATCCCACGACAGGCCGTGCTTTGAATTTCCGAATCTAAAGAAAAGCACTAGCCCCTCAGTTGCAGCTGAGCTACATGAAGCCTACACCGAACTCGTAGAGAATCTGGACCGCGAGCTTGTTGTGCGGAGAGAACACGGCGGAGAAGTATCTCGACGCTTGGTAAATAAATTCCAACTCCTAAGACGGCGCTATCCTGGGCTGACGCGCAAGGAGTATCTGGATTACCTCAGCAGGTTTTCGGGTGAAGCAAAGTGACACCGAATCTTGTCAGCATCGTCATGCCGACCTACAAGTCGCGCTACTTTGCGCAGGCGCTGGAGAGCGCGCTGGCGCAGACCTATCCGGCGTTGGAGCTGGTGATTTGCGACGACAATGCCGATGGCGCCATCGAAGCGCTGCTGGCGCCAAGGTTGGCGGATGCGCCCTTCCCCATTCGCTACCACCGCAACACGCCACGGCTTGGCGAGCTGGTCAGCACGATCAAGGGGATTGGCCTGGCACAGGGCGAGTACGTCAAGTTTCTGCACGACGACGATGTGCTGGCGCCCGATTGCATTGCGCAGCTGGTGGAAGCAATCGAGCGCAACCCGGGTACGGCGATGGCCTCCTCGCGCCGGCAGCGTATCGACGGCGATGGCCAGCCACTGCCGGACATCCTGGCCACCTGCTTTCCGTTTGCCGACGACGTGCTGATCGACGGGCCGGAACTGGTGTCGTTCCTGGCCGACCACACCATCAATTTCATCGGTGAGCCGAGTTGCGTACTTGCGCGGCGCGCCGATCTGTTGGCGTTGGGCAACGGGTTGATGGCGTTGAACGGCAAGGCCATCGATTGGGTGGGCGATCTGGCGATCTACGTCAAGCTGCTGCGCCACGGCAACCTGGCGTTCCTGGCCAGCCCGCTGACGCAGTTCCGCGTTTCCAGCGCGCAGTTCAGCCAGGGCGGCCGCGATCAGGTCGGGGTCGGCGACCAGGGACACGACGACCTGCGCCAGGGCATCCGCCAGCTCGGCTGGCGACGCGAGACTGGCGACAATCGACAGGTGCGCGTGGCCCCGCTCAGCCCGCACAAGGCGCGCGTCTTCAAGCCGGTGGATCTGGTCAATGCGTTGATGCAAAGCGCCGGCATGGCCGAGCGCGTGTCGCCGACGACTTGGTTGGGCGTGCGCCATCCGAGCATGGTGCAACGTGAATTGATCCAGGCGCGCCTGCATGCGCATGCCGGCGGGCCGCGCATCGCGGTGCTGCTGATCGACCGTCACGGCGATGCCGCAGCGGTCGCTGCAACGCGCGACAGCCTGGACGCGGTCGCTTGCTATCAACAGCATCGAACCTGGGTCATCAGCAGCTCGCCGCAGCAGGTTGCCGCGCACGGCGAGCGTGGGGTGCTGATCGAGGCGCACGGCCTGGCAGCGACGCTCAACCGGGTGATCGCCGCACAGGATGCGACCGATTGGGTGTTGCTGGTTGATGCCGGCAGCCTGTTCACTGCCAGCGGCTTGATGATGCTGGCGCTGGAAATGCTCGCGTTACCCGACGACTGCCAGGCCGTCTACGCAGATGAAGTGATGGCGCTGGACAATGGCCAGTTGGGGCTGGCGCTGCGGCCAGCGCTGTATCTGGACATGCTGTTGAGCGCACCGGCGACGCTTTCGCGGCACTGGGCGTTCCGGCACCGCACGCTGTTGGCCGATGGCGGCTTCCCCACCGGGCCCAGCGCGGCATTCGAGCTGGATTACCAACTCGGCCTGATCGAGCGTTACGGGTTGGCCTGCATCCGTCATATTGCAGAACCCATCCTGATCGCATCGGCCACGCCGCAGCACGACGACGAAGACGAACGCCAGGCGATTGCGCGCCATCTTGCCGCACGCGGTTACGTGGACGCCGTAGTGCACAGTGCCGGTCCCGGCCGGCACGCGCTGGACTACCGCCATGCGCAACAACCGCTGGTGAGCATTCTGGTACCGGTCGATGGCCGTCTGCCGCAGGTGCAGCGCTGCCTGGAAAGCATTCTTGCCAATACCAGCTACCCGCATTACGAGGTGTTGCTGCTGGATCGCGGCACCACCGAGCCGGATCTGCATGGCTGGCTGAGCGGCATCGAGAATCTGGGCATGCAGCAGATCCGCGTGCTGCGCTTTGCCGCCGAACCGCCGCGTGAGGCGGTGTGCAATGCCGCGGTCCAGCACGCGCATGGAGAGGTGTTGTTGTGGCTGGCAGCAGGCGCGGCGGTGATGAAAGCCGATTGGCTGGAGCAATTGCTCAACCACGCGCTGCGCCCGGAGGTCGGTGCGGTTGCGGGCAAGCTGCTGCGCGGCGACGGAACCGTGCATCACGCCGGACTGCTGCTCGGCCTGGGGGCACCTGCAGCGCGTGCGTTCGAAGGTGCGGCGTTCGATGAATCGGGCTATCTGCAGCGCCTGCAATTGGACCAGAACTACAGCGCGTTGAGTGGCGAATGCCTGATGCTGCCGCGCCAGCTGTTTTTGGACGCCGGTGGTTTCGACCTGGAGCCGGCGCTGGCGCAGTGGAGCGATGTCGACCTGTGCCTGCGCCTGCAGCAGGCCGGCTACCTCAATGTCTTTGCCGCACGTGCGCAGCTGCTGATCGACCCGCTGGACGCGCCCGCCGCCACGGCGCTGGACGAAGAGGCAATGTATGCGCGTTGGCTGCCGCTGATGGCCAACGACCCGGCCTACAACCCGGGGTTTTCGCTGGACCCGGGCGCCGGCTTCCAGCTGGCCGACCCGCGCGCCAGCTGGCGGCCGTTGCAGTCGTGGCGTCCGCTGCCGAGCGTGATCGCGCTGCCGGCCGATATCGAAGGCTGCGGGCATTACCGGGTGATCCAGCCACTGCGCGCCTTGCGCGAGGCCGGGATGGCCGAAGGGGTGTTGTTCAACGGCTATCTGGAGATCAGCGAGCTGGCGCGCCAGGATCCCGACGTGGTGATCCTGCAACGCCAGGTCGGCGAAGCGCGGCTGGAGGCGATGCGGCGGATGAAGGCGTTGTCGCGCGCACTCAAGGTGTACGAACTGGACGATTACCTGCCCAATTTGCCGCTGAAGAATGCGCACCGCGAGCACATGCCCAAGGACATCTTGAAGACGGTGCGGCGCGGGCTCGGCATGGTGGACCGCTTCGTGGTCTCCACCCCTGCCCTGGCCGAGGCGTTCGCCGGGTTGCACAGCGATATCCGCGTGGCCGAAAACCGCCTGCCGCCGCATTGGTGGGAACATCTGCCTGCGCGGGCCGAACGCCAGGGTGGCAAGCCGCGGATCGGCTGGGCTGGGGGCGCCAGCCATACCGGCGACCTGGAGCTGATTGCCGACGTGGTGAAGGAGCTGGCCGGCGAAGTGGAATGGGTGTTCATGGGGATGTACCCGTTTGCGCTGCGCCAGCATATTCACCAGTTCCAGCCGGGTGTGCCGATCGATGAGTACCCCGCCGCGCTGGCGGCGCTGGACCTGGATCTGGCGCTGGCGCCGGTGGAGCAGAACCTGTTCAACGAATGCAAGAGCAATCTGCGGCTCCTGGAGTACGGCGCCTGCGGCTATCCGGTGATCGCCAGCGACGTGCGCTGCTACCAGGGCAGCCTGCCGGTGACGCTGGTGAAGAACCGCTACCGCGACTGGATCGGCGCCATCCGCGAGCACTTGGCCGACCTGGACGCAGCACGCGCCAAAGGTGCGGCCTTGCGCGAGGTGGTGCGGCGCGACTGGATGCTCAGCGGCAGCAATCTGGACACCTGGCGGGCCGCCTGGTTGCCGGACTAATGCGGATGCGCTGCTTCAGCTGACCACCCACCGGGTTGCCCTCATCCGGCGCTGCGCGCCACCTTCTCCCGCAGGCGGGAGAAGGAACACCTGGCTGCGGGAGAAAACAAGCCAATCGCTGCGACGCGGCCGCGACCGGAACGCCCCCGCGCCGGAATCCCGGCGCCATTTCGGCACGCCGCTTGCATTGGTGTGGATGCCTCCCTGGCTGACCGCACCCATGAGCGATTCCGTCACCTCCATCCTCTCGCAGATCCGCAGCTACCAGACGCAGATGGGCCAAGGCCCGATGGGCGCGGTGGGCGATGCGGCGCGTGGCAACCAGATCCAGGGCCTGGCCGGCGCACAGGGAACACCGGCGACGCAGGCACCGAGCTTCAGCGAGACCTTGCGCGGCGCCATCGGCGGCGTCAACGAGGCCCAGCAGAAGGCCGGCGCGCTGTCCAAAGCATTCGAAATGGGCGACCCCAATGCCGATCTGGCACGGGTCATGGTCGCCTCCCAGCAGTCCCAGGTGGCCTTCCGCGCCACCGTGGAAGTCCGCAACCGTCTCGTCCAGGCTTATCAGGACGTCATGAACATGCCGCTGTAAAGGTTGACGACACATGGCACTCGCGATCAGCAAAGAAAACATGAACCAGAACGCCGAAAAGGCGGGGCAATGGTTCGACCGTGTCCGCAGCCTGCAGATCACCCGCAAGCTGACCATGATGGCGATGATCGCCCTGGCGGTCGCGGCCGGTCTGGCGGTGTTCTTCTGGTCGCAGAAGCCTGGCTATCAGTCGCTGTACACCGGCCTGGATGAGAAGGGCAATGCCGAAGCGGCCGACCTGCTGCGCACCGCGCAGATTCCCTACAAGATCGACCAGGCCACCGGCGCCATTTCGGTGCCGCAGGACCGTCTGTACGACGCCCGCCTCAAACTGGCCGGCTCCGGCCTGACCGGCAAGGAAACCGGCGGCGGTTTCGAACTGATGGAAAAGGACCCGGGCTTCGGCGTCAGCCAGTTCGTGGAAAACGCCCGCTACCAGCACGCGCTGGAAACCGAACTCTCGCGCACCATCGGCACCCTGCGCCCGGTCCGCGAGGCCCGTGTGCACCTGGCCATTCCCAAGCCCAGCGCCTTCACCCGCCAGCGCGATGTAGCCAGCGCCTCGGTGGTGCTGGAATTGCGCGGCGGCCAGGGCCTGGAGCGCAACCAGGTCGATGCCATCGTCAATCTGGTGGCGTCCAGCATCCCGGACATGACCCCCGAACGCGTGACCGTGGTCGACCAGAGCGGCCGCATGCTCTCCATTGCCGACCCGAACAGCGACGCGGCCCAGCACGCCGCCCAGTTCGAACAGGTGCGCCGCCAGGAAAGCTCCTACAACCAGCGCATCCGCGAGCTGCTGGAGCCGATGACCGGCCCGGGCCGGGTCAATCCGGAAACCAGCGTGGACATGGACTTCTCGGTGGTCGAAGAAGCCCGCGAGCTCTACAACGGCGAGCCGGCCAAGCTGCGCAGCGAGCAGGTCAGCGACACCAGCACCAGCGCCACCGGCCCGCAGGGCCCTCCGGGCGCCACCAGCAATAGCCCCGGCCAGCCGCCGGCACCGGCCGTGGCCGGCGCGCCGGGCACCCCGGCGGCCGCCAATGGCCAGGCCGCGGCCCCGGCCACGCCGACCGAAAGTTCCAAGAGCGCCACGCGTAACTACGAATTGGACCGAACCTTGCAACACACCCGCCAGCCGGCCGGTCGCATCAAGCGCGTCTCGGTGGCGGTGCTGCTGGACAACGTCCCGCGCCCCGGCGCCAAGGGCAAGATGGTCGAACAGCCGCTCACCGCTGCCGAGCTCACCCGTATCGAAGGCCTGGTCAAGCAGGCAGTGGGGTTCGATGCGGCACGCGGCGACACGGTGTCGGTGATGAATGCCCCGTTCGTGCGCGAAGCGGTGGCGGGCGAGGAAGGCCCGAAGTGGTGGGAAGACCCGCGCGTGCAGAACGGTCTGCGCCTGCTGGTCGGTGCGGTGGTGGTGCTGGCGCTGTTGTTCGGTGTGGTGCGCCCCACCCTGCGTCAGCTCACCGGCGTGACCGCGGTCAAGGACAAGCAAGGCAAGGCTGGCAAGGATGGCACTCCACAGAGCGCCGACGTGCGGATGGTCGACGAAGACGACGACCTGATGCCCCGCCTGGAAGAAGACACCGCGCAGATCGGTCAGGACAAGAAGACCCCGATCGCTCTGCCAGACGCCTACGAAGAGCGCATGCGCCTGGCGCGCGAGGCCGTCAAAGCCGATTCAAAACGTGTCGCACAAGTCGTGAAGGGATGGGTCGCCAGTGAAGCCTGATACACAACCGATGACTGGAGTGCAGCGCGCCGCGGTGCTGTTGCTGTCGCTGGGTGAGAGCGACGCGGCCGAAGTGCTCAAGCACATGGACCCCAAGGAGGTGCAGAAGATCGGCATCGCCATGGCCACCATGACCGGCATCTCGCGCGACCAGGTCGAGAAGGTGATGGACGAGTTCAACGGCGAACTGGCCGGCAAGACCTCGCTGGGCGTGGGCGCCGACGACTACATCCGCAACGTGCTGATCCAGGCGCTGGGCGCCGACAAGGCCGGCGGGCTGATCGACCGCATCCTGCTGGGCCGCAACACCACCGGCCTGGACACCTTGAAGTGGATGGACCCGCGCGCGGTCGCCGACCTGGTGCGCAACGAGCACCCGCAGATCATCGCCATCGTCATGGCGCATCTGGACAGCGACCAGGCCGCCGAGGCGCTGAAGCTGCTGCCCGAGCGCACCCGCGCCGACGTGCTGCTGCGCATCGCCACCCTGGACGGCATTCCGCCGAATGCGCTGAGCGAGCTCAACGACATCATGGAGCGTCAATTCGCCGGCAACCAGAACCTGAAGTCGTCCAACGTGGGCGGCATCAAGGTGGCGGCCAACATCCTCAACTTCCTGGACACCGGCGCCGACCAGGGCGTGCTGGGCGAGATCGGCAAGATCGACGCCGACCTGGCCGGCAAGATCCAGGACCTGATGTTCGTGTTCGACAACCTGGTGGACCTGGACGACCGCGGCCTGCAGACGCTGCTGCGCGAAGTCTCCGGCGAGCGCCTGGGGCTGGCCTTGCGCGGC
Source organism: Xanthomonas euvesicatoria (assembly GCF_013112235.1). Classification (NCBI taxonomy): domain Bacteria; kingdom Pseudomonadati; phylum Pseudomonadota; class Gammaproteobacteria; order Lysobacterales; family Lysobacteraceae; genus Xanthomonas; species Xanthomonas euvesicatoria. The sequence continues at coordinate 3,368,081 of NZ_JABFFS010000001.1, read as the reverse complement.
GCCGACGTCAAGGTGCGCGAAAAGATCACCCGCAACATGTCCCAGCGCGCGGCCGAAATCCTGCTCGAGGACATGGAAGCGCGCGGCCCGGTGCGCCTTGCAGACGTGGAAGCGGCGCAGAAGGAAATCCTCACCATCGTCCGCCGCCTGGCTGACGAAGGCGCCATCAGCCTGGGCGGCGCCGGTGCGGAGGCCATGGTATGAACGAGGTGGTCACCCGCTGGCTGGCCCCGGACCTGCAGCTTGTCCCAGCCCTGCCGGAACCGGACTACGAAGAACCGGCCATGCTCGAGCCGGTGCTGCGCCCGCCGACCCTGGAAGAGATCCAGGCCATCGAAGATGCCGCCCAGCACGAAGGGTTCGCGCGTGGGCATGCCGAAGGCTTCGCCCAGGGCCAGTCGGAAGTGCGCCGCCTCACCGCGCAGATCGACGGCATTCTGGACAACTTCACCCGCCCGCTGGCGCGGCTGGAAAACGAAGTGGTCGGCGCGCTCGGCGAGTTGGCCGTGCGCATTGCCGGCCAGCTGGTCGGCCGTGCCTACCAGGCCGACCCGCAAGTGCTGGCCGACCTGGTCGGCGAGGCGGTCGATGCGGTTGGCGGCGCCGGCCGCGAGGTCGAAGTGCGCCTGCACCCGGACGACATCACCGCGCTGCTGCCGCATCTGGCGCCCAGCAGCACCACCCGCGTGGCCCCGGACATGAGCCTGAGCCGCGGCGACCTGCGTGTGCACGCCGAAAGCGTGCGCATCGACGGCACCCTGGACGCGCGCCTGCGGGCTGCGCTGGAGACGGTCATGCGCAAATCCGGAGCGGGCCTGTGAGCGCCCTGTTCGGTGCCACCCCGGCCGATTGGCTGGATGCACGCAATCTGCGCCTGGCCACGCGCCTGGGCACCCTCGGCCTGGAGCCCACCGCCGGTCGCACCCTGATCCGTGAAGGCATCCTGCGCCGCGCGGTCGGCCTGACCCTGGAAGCGACCGGCTGCGAAGCGCCGATGGGCGCGACCTGCAAGGTCGAGGTCGATGGCGGCTGGGTCGACGCTGAAGTGGTCGGCTTCGCCGGCGAACGCACCTACCTGATGCCCAGCGCCGAACTGCATGGCCTGCTGCCCAATGCCCGGGTGGTGCCCTCGCGCCGCCGCGGCGGCGTGGAAGTGGGCGAAGGCCTGCTCGGCCGTGTGATCGACAGCGACGGCACCCCGCTGGACGGCAAGGGCCCGATCCGCGCCGAAGGCAGCATCGGCATGGCCGGCGTGTCGATCAACCCGCTGGCGCGCGAGCCCATCACCACCTCGCTGGATGTCGGCGTGCGCGCTATCAACGCCATGCTGCCGATCGGCCGTGGCCAGCGCGTGGGCCTGTTCGCCGGCTCCGGCGTCGGTAAATCGACGCTGCTCGGCATGATGACCCGCTTCACCTCGGCCGACGTGATCGTGGTCGGGCTGATCGGCGAACGTGGCCGCGAAGTGCGCGATTTCGTCGAAACCACCCTGGGCGAAGAAGGCCTGCGCCGCGCCGTGGTCGTGGCCGCACCAGCCGACCGCCCGCCGTTGGCGCGCCTGCATGGCGCCTACCGCGCCACCGCCATCGCCGAATGGTTCCGCGACCAGGGCTTGAACGTGCTGCTGCTGATGGATTCGCTGACCCGCTTCGCCCAGGCGCAGCGCGAGATCGGCCTGTCGGTGGGCGAGCCGCCGACCACCCGCGGTTACCCGCCGTCGGTGTTCGCCAAATTGCCGGCGCTGGTGGAACGTGCCGGCAACGGCGCCAAGGGGCGCGGTTCGATCACCGCCTTCTACACCGTGCTGACCGAAGGCGACGACCCGCAGGACCCGATCGCCGACGCTGCCCGCGCCATCCTGGACGGCCACATCCTGCTCTCGCGTCGGGTGGCCGACAGCGGCCTGTATCCGGCCATCGACCTGGAATCCTCGGTCAGCCGCGTGGTGCAGGACATCGCCGACGACACCTGGCGCCTGCGCATCCGCAAGCTCAAGCGGCTGCTCTCGGCCTACACCGCCAACCGCGACCTGATCGCCATCGGCGCCTACCAGCGTGGCAGCGACCCGGCCACCGACGAAGCGCTGGCGCGCTGGCCGGAAATCGTCGAATTCCTCGGCCAGGACGTGCACAAGGCCTCGCTCCTGAGCGACAGCCTGTCCGCCCTGCAACAACTGGTCGAACCCGAGAACTAATCCATGATGCAGTCCAAACGGATCGACCCACTGCTGCGCCGCGCGCAGGAACAGGAAGACAAGGTCGCCCGCGATCTGGCCGAGCGCCAGCGCGTCCTGGAAACCCACCAGTCGCGCCTGGAAGAATTGCGCCGCTACGCCGAGGAATACGCCAACAGCCAGATGGCCGGCACCAGCGCGGTGGCGCTGAGCAACCGCCGCGCCTTCCTGGACCGCCTGGACAGCGCCGTGCTGCAACAGGCGCAGACCGTGCAAAGCAACATCGCCAAGGTCGAAGCCGAGCGCACCCGCCTGCTGCTGGCCAGCCGCGAGAAGCAGGTGCTGGAGCAATTGGCCGCCAGCTACCGTGCCCAGGAAAACAAAGTGATCGAACGCCGCGACCAGCGTGAGATGGACGACCTCGGCGCGCGTCGTTCGCGCCTGGCCCGCAGCCAAGACACCCACGGAGAATCCGCATGAACCCCTTGTCCGCCTTCGCCGCCGGCCTTGGTGCGCTTGCCGGCGCCGGCAAGAAATCCAGCTACAGCGACCCGTCGTCCGAACCGGACGCGGGCCAGGACCAGTTTGCGCGCATGCTCAATCCGGCCAACACGCCGAACCAGGCCCCCCCGCAGGCACCCGAGCGCGTGCCTGCCAAGCAGGCCGCGCCCAGGCCCAACCAGCCCGACAAGAACCGCAGCGACGAGGACAGCCACGACGATGCAGCCGGCGATGCCACTGCCCGGCCGCGGGCGCAGGACGGCGATGCCAAGCAGGCCAAGCCAGGTGCCGCCAAGGACGCGGCAACCACCGACAAGAGCACAGCCGCCACTGCCAGCAAGACCGGCAAACCGGCCAAGGCCGCCGCGACCGGCGAAGACGCGCCCGCAGAAGCAGCCACCGCGACCGATGCCGGCTGGCCGCCGGCTGGCCTGGGTGGCTTCGGCATGGGCCTGCTGGCGCAGGCGTTGCCGGGTGGCGACGTGCTGGCGGCCGCAGCCGCCGCACTGACGGCCAGCATGGCCGGCGCCAACGGCGCGACGGCGACCGCCACCGCACTGCCCACCGATGCAGCCGCAGCCGCCGCCACGGCAAACGCCGGCGCCGCCCTGCCCGCATTGGGAGCGCCGGTGCCGGCCGCTGCTGCAGGCGCCAAGCCGACCTCGACCACCGCCGTAAGCGGCGATGCGCAGACGGCCGCGTTGATGAGCATGGCCGCCAAGGCGCTGGAGCCGGCCGCCGACGACAGCGCCGCTGCCGCAGCGCCGGACGCCCCGGCGTTCGTGTTGCCGACCACCACCGCGCCGGCACTCACCCGCCTGCAGGACGCCGCACCGATCTTCAGCGCCTCGCCCACGCCCACCCCGGACCTGGGCAGCGACAATTTCGACGATGCCATCGGCGCGCGCATGAGCTGGCTGGCAGACCAGAAAATCGGCCATGCCCACATCAAGGTGACTCCGAACGAGATGGGTCCGGTCGAGGTGCGCCTGCATCTGGAGGGCGACAAGGTCAATGCCAGCTTCACCGCCGCCAATGCCGACACCCGCCAGGCGCTGGAACAGAGCCTGCCGCGGCTACGCGAAATGCTCGGCCAGAATGGCTTCCAGCTTGGCCAGGCCGATGTCGGCCAGCAACAGCAGCAGTCGGCGGGCAATCGCAATGGCGGCAACGACAGCGGCAACGGCCTGACCCTGGACGACGCCCCGCCCGTCGGAATTCCGTCGGTGGTGTTACGCCAGCGTGGATTGCTGGACGCCTACGCCTGAGACGACCCGCCGGACCCACCCCGGCATCGCTGATCCTCGCCCCCGGCCGGGGGCCGATGACGCCCTTCCACCCCTACGGCGCAAGGCCTGCGGGGGTTTTCTGGTTTCCACGCAGCCTGCGCCAGGAAACCGACGCGGTTTTGGCATGCCAGTTGCATTGACAGGGTGAGCATTCCCCTGGAGCAGACTGTGGCAGCGGCCGAAAAAACCAAGAAGACCGACGACAAAGACGACAAGGGCGAGAAGAAGAAGGGCGGCAAGAAGCCCATCCTGCTCATCGCCATCGGCGTGGTGGTGCTGGCAGCCGCTGGCGGCGGCGCCTGGTTCTTCCTGGGCCACAAGGGCGAGGAAAAAGGCGGCAAGCACGACGCCCCCAAGGTGGCCGAAGTGCCCAAGCCGGCGCAGTACTTCCCGATGGACCCGGCGATCGTGGTCAACCTGGCCGACCCCGGCGATGGCCCGCAGTACCTGCAGGTCGAAGTGCAGCTGGTCACCCGCGACCCCGAAGAGCTCAAGCTCATCACCGAGAACGCGCCGGCCATTCGCGCGCACCTGCTGATGCTGCTGTCGCAGGTCAAGGCCACCGACGTGGCCGACCTGGCTGGCAAGCAGAAGCTGCAGAAGTCCGCCCTGGCCGAAGCGCAGAAGGTCATGACCAGCGAGACCGGCAAGAAGTGCGTCGAAGAATTGCTGTTCACCAGTTTCGTGACCCAGTAAGGCCTGCCCGATGAGCGTCAGTGATCTGCTTTCCCAAGACGAGATCGATGCCCTGCTGCATGGCGTGGATTCGGGCGCGGTCAACACCGAGCCGGAGCCGCTGCCCGGCGAGGCGCGCCAATACGATCTGTCCAGCCAGGACCGCATCATCCGTGGGCGCATGCCGACCCTGGAGATGGTCAACGAGCGCTTCGCGCGGTTGTGGCGGATCGGCCTGTTCAACCTGATCCGGCGCTCGGCCGACCTGTCGGTGCGCGGCATCGACCTGGTCAAGTTCAACGAGTACATGCACTCGCTGTACGTGCCGACCAACCTCAACCTGATCCGGTTCAAGCCGCTGCGTGGTACCGGGCTGATCGTGTTCGAACCCACCCTGGTGTTCACCGTGGTGGACAACTTCTTCGGTGGCGACGGCCGCTTCCACACCCGCATCGAAGGCCGCGAATTCACCGCCACCGAGATGCGTGTGATCCAGCTGATGCTCAAGCAGACCTTCGCCGACCTGAAGGAAGCCTGGGCACCGGTGATGGACGTGGACTTCGAGTACATCAACTCCGAGATCAACCCGCACTTCGCCAACATCGTCACCCCGCGCGAGTACGTGGTGGTGTGCCGGTTCCATGTGGAGCTGGAAGGCGGCGGCGGCGAGATCCACATCACCCTGCCGTATTCGATGCTGGAGCCGATCCGCGAACTGCTCGATGCCGGCATCCAGAGCGACCGCAACGACCGCGACGACTCCTGGAACGTGATGCTGCGCGAGCAGCTGGACACCGCCGAGGTCACGCTCTCCAGCGTGCTGGCCAGCAAGCGCATGAGCCTGCGCCAGCTCACCGGGTTGAAGGTCGGCGACATCCTGCCGATCGACCTGCCCGCCCAGGTGCCGCTGTGCGTGGAAGACATCCCGTTATTCACCGGCGAATTCGGCGTTTCCAATGGCAACAACGCCGTCAAGATCACCGCCGTACGCCCGCCCGGCGTGCAAGCCCCACGCGCCGTTCCCTCCCAGGACCCCAGCAAATGATCAACTCCGACATCCTCGACGCCTCGCCTGCCACCTTCGACAGCCTGCAGGCCGAGCAGGACCAGAACGCCGCCGACCTCAACCTGGACGTGATCCTGGACGTACCGGTGACCCTGTCGCTGGAAGTGGGCCGCGCACGCATCCCGATCCGCAACCTGCTGCAGCTCAACCAGGGCTCGGTGGTGGAACTGGAACGCGGCGCCGGCGAACCGCTCGATGTCTACGTCAACGGCACCCTGATTGCGCACGGCGAGGTGGTCGTCATCAACGACCGCTTCGGCATTCGCCTGACCGACGTGGTCAGCCCCAGCGAACGCATCCGGAGGCTGCGGTGATCGGCCTGCTGGCCACTGCCGCGCCGGTCGCGGCCAAGGCGACCGGGGTTGGCGCGCAGGCGCCGTCCTCGCCCGGTCTGTTTGGCGCAGTCTTTGCATTGCTGTTGGTGCTCGCGCTGATCGTCGGCCTGGGCTGGTTGCTCAAGCGCATGCCCGGCAGCGGATTCCGCAGCACCGAGGGCCTGCGTGTGGTGACCAGCCTGGCAGTCGGTGCCAAGGAACGTGTGGTGGTGGTGGAGGTGAACGGCCAGCAGTTGTTGCTGGGCGTCACCGCCGGCGGCATCAGCACCTTGCACACCTTGCCCGAACCGCTGCCGCCCACGCCCGCACCCACCCTGCCCACTTTCAAGCAACTTCCCAATTTCGCCCAGCTGCTCGCCCAGAAGCTGCGCAAGGACCCGTGACATGTTGAGCCGTTGGAATCGTTGGGGGCGCAGTGTGCGCCTGGTGCTGATCCTGCTGGTGATGAGTTGCCCGCTGCTGGCCGCGGCCAGCCCGGCCGCGCTGCCGGCAATGGCGCAGGCCGCGGCACCGGCGGCGACCCCTGCCGCGGTACCGGCCGGTTCCAATCAGTTGCCGTCGCTGCCGAACGTGAGCGTGGGCCGCATCGGCGACCAGCCGGTGAGCCTGCCGTTGCAGACCTTGCTGCTGATGACGGCGATCACCCTGCTGCCGTCGATGCTGCTGGTGCTGACCGCCTTCACCCGCATCACCATCGTGCTGGGCCTGCTGCGCCAGGCGTTGGGCACCGGCCAGACCCCTTCCAACCAGGTACTGCTGGGCCTGGCGATGTTCCTGACCGCACTGGTGATGATGCCGGTGTGGCAGAAGATGTGGGGCGCCGGACTGCAGCCGTATCTCAATAACCAGATCGATTTTTCCACTGCCTGGACGCTTACCACGCAGCCGCTGCGCGCCTTCATGCTGGCCCAGATCCGCGAGACCGATCTGATGACCTTCGCCGGCATGGCCGGCGACGGCAAGTACGCCGGCCCGGACGCGGTACCGTTCCCGGTGCTGGTGGCCTCGTTCGTGACCAGCGAGCTGAAGACCGCGTTCGAAATCGGCTTTCTGATCTTCATTCCGTTCGTGATCATCGACCTGGTGGTGGCCAGCGTGCTGATGTCGATGGGCATGATGATGCTGTCGCCGATGCTGATCTCCGCGCCGTTCAAGATCCTGCTGTTCATCCTGGTGGATGGGTGGGTGCTGGTGGTGGGGACGCTGGCTGCGAGCTTTAATGCGTCGTAGGTGTGGACGCGCGGTGCGCGCGGTAGCGCTTGTCAGTTAGTTGAATGTGTCTTGTTGAAGCCGCCGCGCAGCACAGCTGTAGTGGCCAGGCGCTTGCGGCCTCGTGCTTAGTTGTTGCTTGTTGCCTCTTGATTTTAGGTTCTAGGTTCTTGCTTCTCCGGGGCCCCATACCGCAGCGGCAGGCCATTCGGGTCAAACCCCGCAGGGGCGGCGCGCATGGATGCGCGACGTTTTTCAAAGGGACATGGACGTCCCTTTGAAAAATTCCCGAATGGCCTGCGGACCCGGAGCGCCGCAGGCGCGGAGGGCGCGAGGACGGGGTGTGCTTTCTTTTGGTTACTTTTCTTTGCACAAGCAAAGAAAAGTGACTCGCGCCCGCAGGGCGTGAAAGCATTTGATCTGTATCCGGATCAAATGGACGAACAAGAGCTACAAGCAAGTGCAAGGCTTTCGTCCCCCTTCGGGGGGCGAGTTACTTTCTTTGCTTGTGCAAAGAAGAGCTTTACAGCAGCCGAAGGCTGATCAAGTAACCAAAGAAACACACCCCGTCCTCGCGCCTTCCGCGCTGCGCGCTCCAGGTCCGCAATCCAGGTAGAAATTTTTGTAAGGGACATCCTTGTCCCTTACAAAAACGTCGCGCATCCATGCGCGCCGCCCTCCGGGTTGTATCTACCCGGCTTGCCGCTGCGGTATGGGGGCCCGTAAAGCCGACAGCAAGGCAACAGCAAACCAAAGCCAGAGCACAGCGACAGCGACAGCGACAGCGACAGCGAGTGCAACACGAGGCAACTCAGATCCCCGTTCGCCAACCAATCCCGAACCACGAATCCCGAATCCCCGCCCCTTTGGCACCCCACTTGCATCAGCACCTCCCATGAGCCCTGAAATCGCCCTGACTGAATTGCGTGGTGGCCTGGTCACCGTCCTGTGGATCGCCGGGCCGATGTTGCTGGCCGTGCTGGTGGTCGGCGTGGTGATTGGCGTGGTGCAGGCCGCCACCCAGTTGAACGAGCCGACCATCGCCTTCGTGGCCAAGGCGGTCGCGCTGACGGCCACGCTGTTTGCCACCGGCAGCATGCTGCTGGGGCATCTGGTGGAGTTCACCATCGCGCTGTTCCAGCGCATTCCACACCTGATCGGCTAGCGGGCCAGACCGGATGGATTCTGCAACCCAGATGGTGATCGATGGCCAGCGCGCGTTCGCGATGGTCGGGGCGATCATGTGGACCATGCTGCGCACCGGTGCGTTGCTCACCGCCATGCCGTTGATCGGTACGCGGGCGGTGCCCGGACGGGTGCGGGTGATGCTGGCCGGGACGCTGGCGATGGTGCTGGCGCCGATCCTGCCGCCGGTGCCGGAGTGGGACGGCTTTACCGCCCAGGCAGTGCTGAGCATTGCGCGCGAGCTGGCGGTCGGGGCCAGTATGGGCTTCATGCTGAAGCTGATTTTCGAAGCCGGCGCATTGGCCGGCGAACTGGTGTCGCAGTCCACCGGCCTGTCGTTCGCGCAGATGTCCGACCCGATGCGCGGCGTGACGTCGGGGGTGATCGCGCAGTGGTTCTATCTCGGCTTCGGGCTGCTGTTCTTCGCGGCCAACGGGCATCTGGCGGTGATCGCATTGCTGGTGGACAGCTACAAGGCGTTGCCGATCGGGACCGCGTTGCCCGATGCCGGCGCATTCGCCGAAGTGGCGCCCACCCTGTTCCTGCAGATCCTGCGCGGCGGGTTGACCCTGGCCTTGCCGATGATGGTGGCGATGCTGGCGGTCAACCTGGCCTTCGGCGCGCTGGCCAAGGCGGCGCCGGCATTGAATCCCATGCAACTGGGCCTGCCGCTGACGGTGTTGCTGGGGCTGTTCCTGCTGTCGAGTTTCGCCAGCGAGTTCGCCCCGCCGGTGCAACGCATGTTCGATACCGCCTTCGATGCCGCCAGAGAGCTGACGGCCTGACCCACACTAGACAATGGCCGACCACTGCAAGCACGGCAGGCCGCCAACTTGCCGGCGCCGCCACCACTCCGACGGGGCCGCCCCGCCGGCACCCTTCCAAACCGTGACACGCCTCAAGTTTCTAGCCGCGCAGCCGCTAAAGCCCCTACACGATTGACGCTGCGTATCGTCGTCCAACACTTACCCATCCCACGGGAATCGATGCTTACTGTGCCTGCGCTGTTGGCCCCGATGCGATTGCAAGGCGCTCGCCTGCGTGCGAGGGCGTGGCTGTTGCTGGCAGCGGTGCTGATCTGCGGCACAAGTTGGGCGCAAACCTACAGCTTCCGCGATTACGCCCAGGCCGATGGCCTGCAGGGCATGACCGTCAACAGCCTGCTCGAAGATCGCCAGGGCGTGGTCTGGGTCGGCACCGAGCTGGCGCTGCACCGTTTCGAACGCGAACACTTCACCCCGGTCGGCAAGGAGAGCGGGCTGGATGCGCGCTATATCCGCGCGCTCGGGTTGGATGCGGCCGGACGTCTGTGGGTGTCCAGCGCCAATGGCCTGTTCGTGCGCGAGGGCAACGACTTCGTGCAGGTGCTGCGCGAGGGCAAGCCGATCCGTGCCGACAGCGGCAATGTCGTTGCCGCCTACGCCGATGGCGTGGTGGTGGTCAGCGAAAACAGCCTGCTGCGGGTGTCGCCCAATGCCGCAGGCGGCTGGTCGGTCAACCCCCTGCCCTTGCAGATGGACGATGGACGCCTCTTGCCGGCCGGCAGGGCCTTGCTGGCCGATGGAACCGCGTTATGGGCCAGTTGCGGCCAGCACGTCTGCCGGATCGATGCCGGCGGCAGGATCACCCTGCTGTCCGAGGACGATGGCGTGCCCGAACGGCAATGGCGCGCGATCTTTCGCGATCACCTGGGCACCTTGTGGTTGCGTGGGGGCGGGCTGGTGCTCTCACGCGCTGCCGGCGAGCGCGTGTTCCGCAATCGTCCGGCGCCGGCGGGCACCCGGTTCAACACCCTCTCCGGTGCCACGACGCTGTCGGAAGACGCGCAGGGCCGCCTGCTGACGCGTTCGGACCGCGGCCTGGTGCGCTGGGAAGGCGACCACTGGCGCTACTTCGGCCAAAGCCAGGGGCTGCAGATCAGCCCCATGGTTGGCCCGTTGATGATGCAGAGCACCGGCCACCTGTGGATCGGCACGCGCGGCCTGGGTGTGCAGCGCTGGCTGGGCTACGGCACCGTCGAACACTGGGACGAAAGCCAGGGGCTGGCCGAAGCGCCGACCTGGGTGAGCCAGCGACTGCCCAGCGGTGAGCTGTTGGTCGGTGGCGATGCCGGTTCCAATATGCTCGATCCGCGTAGCGGGCGCATGCAGCCGTGGACGCTGGAGAACGGCCAACCCCTGCTGCAATCCATTTCCATTGCACTGTCGCCGGACGATGGTGCGGCCTGGGTGGCGCGCTCGTCCGGAGCCGTGGCGCGGCGCGACCCGCGCAGCGGCAAGACCACCGATGTGCTGCAGCTCGACCTGCCGATCAACAGGCTGATGTTCGATACGGCCGGCACCTTGTGGATCACCACCCCGCGTGGGCTGTACCGCGTACAGCGCGGCACGCCGCTGCGGGCCGAGCGCGAAACGGCCCTGCCGGCAGCCTTCGTGGGCGATATCGACCTGGATCCGCAGGGGCGGCTGTGGGCCAGCACACGCGAAGGCCTGTTCCTGCAGGCAAAAGACGGCAACTGGCAGCGCGTGCAGGTGCGCGGCGACCTGCCCAGCCAGGATTTCTTCCTGCTCGATTTCAGCGCCGATGGCGAGGTCTGGCTGTCGCTGCGCGATACCGGGCTGTGGCATGGCCGGCTGCAGGCCGACGGCGTGCTGACGCTTGCCGCCGTGGACGACCCGCTGGTGGCGCGGGTGATGCCCTTCATCCTGCGCCACGACAGCAAGGGCCGGCTGTGGCTGGGCAGCAGCCAGGGCCTGGATGTGTACCAGAACGGTCGTTGGTCGCGGGCCACGCGCACGGAAGGGCTGTTGTGGGACGACATGTCGGCCAATGCATTTTTCGAAGACACCGATGGCAGCGTCTGGCTCGGCAGCAGCCGTGGCCTGACCCACCTGCTGGATCCGATGCGCCTGTTCGCCGCACCGCCGCTGCGGGTGGACATCCTGCATGTGCGCCGCGGCAGCCAACCGCTGCTGCCGCAATCCCGGGTGGAGTGGTCGCAGGTGCCGCTGGATGTGGAGCTCAGCACCCCGGGGGCGGAAGGCGGCCCGGACCGCATCAGCTTCCGGTACCGGGTCGAAGGCCATCAGGCCAGTTGGACCAGCACCTCGCTCAGCCACCTGACCTACCCGCTGCTGCCGCCAGGCAGTTACACGCTGGAAGTGCAGGCAATGGATGCCTACCAGCGCAGCAGCAGCCCGATCACCCGCTTCGGGTTCGAGCTGGTGCCACCGTGGTGGCGGGGCGTTCCGGCGATTGTCGGGTACGTGCTGCTGAGCATCGCGGCGGTGATCGCGCTGCTGCGTTGGCGCACCGCCAAACTGCTGCGACGCAAGCGCGAACTGGAGCAACTGGTGGCCAAGCGCACCGCCGAGCTGGAACAGGACAAGCGCGATCTGGAAGCGGCGCGCGCCGAACTCTCGCTCAAGGCCACCCACGACGAACTCACCGGCCTGCTCAACCGCGCCGGCATCCTGGCCGCGTTGCGCGAGATGCTGCTGCACGCCGAACACACCGGGCGTCCGCTGGCGGTGGTGTTGATCGACCTGGACCACTTCAAACTGGTCAACGACCAGCATGGCCATCTGGCCGGCGACGCCGTCCTGGCCGGGGTCGGCCGCCGCATGGACACGCTGATGCGCGGCGACGACCGCATCGGCCGTTACGGCGGCGAAGAATTGCTGGCGCTGCTGCCAGGCCTGAACCTGGATGCCACCCATCGGCTGGACGCCCTGCACCACGGCATCTGCGGCGACTACCCCATCGATGGCGGCTGGCTGCATGTCACCTGTTCGGTTGGCGTGGCCTGGTTCCAGCGTGGCGAAACGCTCGAGCAACTGCTGGCTCGCGCCGATGCGGCGCTGTACAGGGCCAAGCGCAGTGGCCGCAATCGCGTCGATTACGACCACGTGCCGCTGGATACGTTCGATCAGGTGTGACGGCAGCGCAGCTGAGCTTGCCGCGCGTTGCACCCGTTCGACCCGCACGCCGGAGACGCACAAGCGCCGACAATCGATTGCAACGCCTGGTCAAGCGCAAGCGTGCGCCCGCCCAGTACCGCGCCGTGCAAAGCCCGGCAGGGACGACAGGTGAATCGCGCTTGCGCACCCGTGTGACCTGCGTCCTACAACACGCCAGCAACCAGCCGCGTATGCCAGTTCCTCACGCCGTCGTGCTCGCTGAAGCATTAAAGGATTACGCGTCGGCAGCCGCTAGTGATTCCAATGCGGCCTGCAACGGGGGGCTGCCAAGGCAAGCCTGAGACACCGCGCGAGGGGCGCGGACCGCATTGCCGATGCGTGGGAGACTGCAACGTCCGTGGGGTTTGAGCACCGCCAATGGAGGTCGTCGCACCGGCGTGCACCGTTTGCCGTCGTGGTGCTGTTGGCATTGCTGTCGTTGGCCGACCTGGCCGGTGCGCAAAGCGCCAGCATCCGCCGCTATGCCCACGACCAGGGCCTGCTCGGGCTTGCCGGTACCTGCCTGCTGCAGACCCGCGCCACCTTGCTGTGGGTGTGCACCGAGAGCGGGCTGTATCGCTACAACGGGCGCATCTTCCAACAGGTGCCGCTGGATGGCCTGCGCAACGAGCCCACCACCTCGATCGCCGAAACCGCCGATGGGCGGTTGTGGGTGGCCGGCTTCCAGGCCCTGTTCGTCGGCGACGAGCACGGCTTCCGCAAACTGCAGCCCGATGAAGCCGAGCACCTGGGGGACCAGATGCAGCTCGCCAGCCTGCCCTGGGGCACGGTGCTGGCCAATGGCGGCACGCTGGAAATCCTGCAGGGCCGCGCCAACGATCGCTGGCACAGCGAACCGTTGCTGGACACCGCAACCCGGGTACGCGTTCCCGAGTTGTCCAAGTCGCTGAGCTTGTCGGTGGACGGCGACACGCTGTGGGTGGGCTGCGCACGCAAGCTGTGCGCCATCGATGCGCAGCGCAAGGTGCAGGTATTCGGACCCGAACACGGGGTGCCGGACGACCGGTGGTACAGCGTGTTGCGCGACCACGACGGCGGGCTGTGGGTGCGCGGTGCGGGCACCCTGCTCTATCGCGCACGCGGGGCGAGTGCCTTCAGTGTTCGCTCGCTTCCGCTGCTGGATGGCAGCACGGTCGGGCGGCCGGCGGCACTGGTGATGGACAGCGAAGGACGCGTGCTGGTGCGTCGTAACGACGGCCTGGCGCGTTGGGAAAACGGCCACTGGCGCACTTTCGGCGCGGACAATGGGCTACCGCCCGGCAGCAGCGACGCGATCCTGGTGGACCGCGATGGCGATATCTGGATGACCGTGGACGGCGAAGGTCTGGTGCGCTGGGCCGGCTACGAATGGATCGAAAACTGGGACGCCTCGCAAGGCATGCCGGCCGCGCCGACCTGGTCGATCGCCCGCGACACGCAAGGCGCACTGCTGGTCGGCAACGAGCACGGCATCGGCCGCCAGGCCGAGCCGGACAAGCGCTTCGTCCCGGCCCTGCAAAGCGCCGGGATCCAGGTCGTGGGCATGCAGCGCAGCGCAGACGGCAGCTTGTGGACGCTCAATTCGGCCGGTTTCCTGCGCCGCACCTGGCCGGATGGGCGCAGCGCGCAGATCGCCAAGTTGCCGCGCACTGCGCGCCGCCTGCTGATCGACCGCCAGAGCCGGCTATGGATGCTCAGCGCCGGCGGCTTGTTCGTGATCGAACACCCGCTCGACGGCGGCAGCATGCAGGCCGTGGCCGACGTGCCTGCCATCGCCTACACCGACATCCAGCAAACCGCCGACGGCACGCTGTGGGTTTCCAGCTCCAACGGCTTGTTTCAGCTGCGCGATGGGCGGTGGTCCAAGGTCAGGGTCAAGGTCAACGGCGTCGCGCCGGAGCCATGGATCGCCAAGTTCCATATCAGCGACAGCGGTGAGGTGTGGCTGGCGTTCTATCGCCCCGGCCTGTGGCACGGCATGTTGTTGCACGACGGCCTGGACCTGCAGGAAATCAGCGACGAGGCGCTGCGCGATGTCGGCGTGTACCTGCTGCGCAGCGACAGCTTCGGCCGGGTCTGGGTGGGTCATGCGCGCGGCGTCGAAGTCTACGACGGCGAGCGCTGGGCGCATCTGTCGCAGTCGCAGGGGCTGATCTGGGATGACGTTTCCGAAGCCGCGTTCGCCGAAGATCCGGACGGTTCGGTGTGGATCGGCACCGCACGCGGGGTGAGCCACGTGAGCGACCCGGCGCGCCTGTTCGACGAACGCCAACCCAGCGTGCGCATCGACAGCGTCAGCCGCGGCGGCATGCCGGTGCAGCGCGGGCAGCTGCTGGGCTGGAGCGACAAGCCGTTGCACATCGAGCTGTCGACGATGGAGGTCTACGACGACCCCAGCCGCCTGACGGTGCGTTATCGCCTGCTCGGCCTGCACGACCAATGGATCCAGAGCGACAACCTGTCCATCGACCAGCCACCGCTGCCTTCCGGGCACTTCCGCCTGCAGGTGCAGGTGCTGGACCGCTACCGTCGCACCGCCTCGCCGATCGCCGACCTGCCCTTCGCGGTCGCACCACTGTGGTGGCGCAGCCCGCCAGCGATCGCGCTGTACGTGTTGATCGGCGGCGGCCTGCTGATCGGCCTGTGGCGCTGGCGGCACCGCCATCTGGTGGCGCGCGAACGCATGCTGGCCGAATTGGTGTCCGAGCGCACTTACCAGCTGGAGCGCGAAAAACGCGAACTGGAAAACGCACGTGCGGCGCTGGCCTTGAAGGCCAGCCACGACGCGCTGACCGGCCTGCTCAACCGTTCCGGCATCCTGGAAGCGATGGCCGAAGAACTGCAGGGCTGCGCGCACGGCGAGCATCCGCTGGCGGTGGTGTTGATCGATCTGGACCACTTCAAACAGGTCAACGACGAACATGGGCATCTGGTCGGCGATGCGGTGCTGGCCAAGGTGGGCGCGCGGCTGACCGCCTGCCTGCGCGATTCGGACAAGGTGGGCCGCTACGGCGGCGAAGAATTGCTGCTGTTGCTGCCAGGCATGAGCCAACAGAGCCAGCACCGGCTGCGCGCCATCCACGAAGCGCTCAGCATTGCGCCCTACGAGGTGGGCGCCGCACGCCCGCTGCAGGTGACCTGTTCGGTGGGCGTGTCCTGGTTCCGCGTCGGCGATACCGCTGCCTCGCTGCTGGCGCGTGCGGACGAGGCGCTGTATCGGGCCAAGCGCTCCGGCCGTAACCGGATCGAGCCGGAGGAACGGGAAAGTTCGGTGGCATGAGCCGCGCAGGCGGCCAGGCCCGGCGGGCACACGCAGGCAGGCAGCGCACGCGTCTCATCGGCAAGCCACGGCGCACCGGCAGTCGATGCGCGACCATGCCGTGATTGCGTATGCCGACAGCGCACGCAGGGCGGCCGCAGGACCTTCGAGCGTGCCGTCTCTGGCGGCAACGCCGGGTTGATGGCCTTGGCCGCTTCCCCGCGCTCAAGAAGTCGGCCAAGGGGTCGCTAGGTCTTGGGCAACGCGTCTTTCGACGTGGGAAGTGGATAGGTGGTCGGAACCTACAACCCTGGCATGGTGATGCTGTCGCTGGTAGTGGCCGTGCTGGCTTCCTACACCGCGCTGTATCTGGCCGCACGCACCACTGCCAGTCGTGGCGGCATCGCAGCCGCGTGGCTGGTGGGCGGCGCCATTGCCATGGGCATCGGCATCTGGTCGATGCACTTCGTCGGCATGCTGGCGTTTCGCCTGCCGATTCCGGTCGGCTACGACCTGGCGCTGACGTGCTATTCGATGCTGGCGGCGATCCTGACCTCGGCGCTGGCGCTCTGGCTGACCTCGCGCGCGGACCTGCCGTTGCTCCGGTTGGGCCTGGGCGCGCTGTTGATGGGACTGGGCATTGCGCTGATGCATTACATGGGCATGGATGCGCTGCGCATGGTGCCGGCCATTCGCTACGACCCGCTGCTGTTCGGGCTGTCGATCGCCATCGCCATCGGCGCCTCTGCCGCCGCGTTGTGGATCGCGTTCCGGCTGCGCCACGATGGGCAGCGCTCCAGCCTGCGCCTGATCGCCGCCTCGATCATGGGCGTGGCCATCGTGGGCATGCATTACACCGGCATGGCCGCCGCCCGGTTCGCGCCCGGTAGCGTGTGTGGCGCGGTGGCCGATACGCATCTGCCGTTGTCGTGGCTGACGGCGGTGGTGGTGCTGGTGACCTTGGTCCTGCTGATGCTGGCGCTGGTCATTTCGTTGCTGTCGCGCCGCTTTCAGCAGCGCACCGATGTGCTGGCGCAGTCGCTGGCCAAGGCCAATGCCGAACTGGCACTGGCCACGCTGCACGACCCACTCACCCGGCTGCCGAACCGCATCCTGCTGCACGAGCATCTCGTGCAGAACATCGAACGCGCCCAGCGCCAGGGGCAGCGCTTTGCGGTGATGCTGATCAACCTGGACGGGTTCAAGGTGATCAACGACGGCTATGGTCATGCGTTGGGCGACCGCCTGCTGGTGGTGGTGGCCGAGCGCTTGAACGCGCATCGGCGCGCGCATGGCAGCCTGGCGCGGCTGGGCGCAGACGAATTCGTGCTGGTGGCCGACATCGCCGACCCGGAAGATGCCGCTGCGCTGGCCGCGCACCTGGTGCAGGCGCTGGCGGTGCCGTTCCTGGTGGCCAACCACGAGCTGCGCCTGAGCAGCAGCATTGGCATTGCGCTGTACCCGGAAGACGCCGGTAGCGAGCACCAGCTGCTGACGCATGCCGATGCGGCAATGACCCATGCCAAACATGCCGGCCGCAACCGCTACAGCTTTTTCGAACGCTCGATGACGGCCACCACCCGCGACCGCCTGCAGCTGCTGCAGGAACTGCCGCGCGCGCTGGAACTGGGGCAGTTCGTGCTGCATTACCAGCCCAAGTACTGCGCCGAGGACGGCCGCCCGATCGGCGCCGAAGCGCTGATCCGCTGGCAGCACCCCGAGCGCGGCCTGGTGCCGCCGGACAGCTTCATTCCGCTGGCCGAACGCAGCGGCATGATCGGCCTGCTCGGCAGCTGGGTGCTGCGGCAGGCCTGCCGCCAGATGCGCGACTGGCGGCAGGCTGGGCACGGCGACTGGCGGGTGGCGGTCAACCTGTCGGCCCTCCAGCTGGCCTCGCCCAGCCTGCTGGACGAAGTGGCCACCACGCTGAGCGAATATGCGCTGGCCCCTGGCCAGCTCACCCTGGAAATCACCGAAACCATGGCCATGCGCGACGCCGAGGCCTGCCTGCGCACCCTGGGCCAGCTCAACGCGCTGGGCGTGCGCATTGCCATCGACGACTTCGGCACCGGCTATTCCAACCTGCTCTACCTGCGCAAGCTGCCGGCGCACGAGCTCAAGATCGACCGCAGTTTCGTCCAGGCCATGGACGGCAGCGCCGAAGACATCGCCATCGTGGCGGCCGTGGTCGCGCTGGCGCACACCATGCGCCTGCAAGTAGTGGCCGAAGGCGTGGAAACCCTCGCCCAGCGCAACACCCTGGAACGGCTGGGCTGCGACCAGCTGCAAGGCTATCTGCTGGGCCGGCCGATGGACGCCGAACGCTTCATCGCCACCGTGGTCGCCCAGCGCGACGGCCCGCGCCGCCTGGCCAGCTGAGCCGCTCGCTGCAGCCCCGGCGTCTGGCCTACGGTGCAACCCGCAGCCACCGCTTTTCCGAATCCCGAATCCCGAATCCCGATTCCCAGCTCCACAAACTGGAACGCCGCTTGCATCGGTTGGATTAATCCCCCACCGGCACCTCCATGTCCGAGTCCGAAGACGGCGGCGAGCGTACAGAGCTTCCCACCGAAAAACGCCTACGCGAGGCCCGTGAGCAGGGCAACATCCCGCAATCGCGCGAGTTGTCGACCGCAGCGGTGTTCGGTGCCGGCGTGTTCGCGCTGATGGTGCTGGCCCGCGGCATCGGCGATGGCGCTGCGGTGTGGATGAAGACCGCGCTCAGCCCGGACCCGAAGCTGCGCGAGACCCCGATGGCGCTGTTCGGCCATTTCGGCGATCTGCTGCTGCAGTTGCTGTGGGTGATGCTGCCGCTGATCGGCATCTGCCTGGCTGCCGGGCTGGCCGGCCCGCTGATGATGAGCGGCCTGCGCTTTTCCGGCAAAGCCATCATGCCCGACCTCAGCAAGCTCAACCCCGCCAACGGGATCAAGCGCATGTGGGGCAGCAACAGCCTGGCTGAGCTGATCAAGTCGGTGCTGCGCCTGCTGTTTGTCGGGCTGGCCGCCAGCTTCTGCATTTCCAAGGGCCTGCACGGCCTGCGCTCGCTGGTGAACCAGCCGCTGGAACAGGCCATCGGCAACGGGCTGGACTTCACCAAGAGCCTATTGTTCTACACCGCCGGCGCGCTGGTGCTGCTGGCCGCCATCGACGCGCCGTACCAGAAGTGGAACTGGCTGCGGAAGCTGAAGATGACGCGCGAGGAGATCAAGCGCGAGATGAAGGAAAGCGAGGGCAGCCCGGAAGTGAAGGGCCGCATCCGCCAGATGCAGATGCAGATGTCGCAGCGCCAGATGATGGAAGCGGTGCCCAAGGCCGATGTGGTGCTGATGAATCCGACCCACTACGCGGTGGCGCTCAAGTACGAAGGCGGCAAGATGCGCGCCCCGATCGTGGTGGCCAAGGGGGTGGACGAAATGGCCTTCCGCATCCGCGAAGCCGGCGAGCAGCACCGGGTGGCGATCGTCACTGCCCCGCCTTTGGCACGCGCCTTGTATAGGGAAGCGCAAATCGGCAAGGAAATTCCCGTGAGACTCTATTCGGTCGTGGCCCAGGTGCTCTCCTACGTCTACCAGCTGCGTGGCTGGAACGGCGGCCCGATGCCGGAATTGCCCTCGCTCGAGGTGGATGAGTTCGGCAAGGGAGCCAGCGCATGAGCGCCCGCCCCGCCCCGATGAACGCCCGCCGCGTGATGGAGCTGCTGCGCAACGGCCTGGGCGCCCCGCTGGCCCTGATGGCCATGCTGGCCATGCTGATGGTGCCGCTGGCCGCACCGGTGCTGGATGCGCTGTTCACCTTCAACATCGCCATCTCGCTGATGGTGCTGCTGGCGGTGGTGTACGTGCAGCGCCCGCTGGAATTCACCATTTTCCCGATCGTGCTGTTGATGACCACGATGCTGCGGCTGGCGCTGAACGTCGCCTCCAGCCGCGTGATCCTGATCAACGGCCAGGACGGTCACGCCGCCGCCGGCAAGGTCATCGAGGCCTTCGGCCAGTTCGTGATCGGCGGCAATTACGCCGTGGGTATCGTGGTCTTCGCGATCCTGACCATCATCAACTTCGTGGTCATCACCAAGGGTGCCGGACGCGTGTCGGAAGTGACCGCGCGCTTCATCCTGGACGCCATGCCCGGCAAGCAGATGGCCATCGACGCCGACCTCAACGCCGGTTTGCTGACGCGCGAGGAGGCCAAGGCCCGCCGCGAGGAAGTGCGCGAGGAAGCCGACTTCTACGGTGCGATGGACGGTGCCAACAAGTTCATCCGCGGCGACGCCATCGCCGCCATCCTGATCCTGTTCATCAACCTCATCGGCGGCATGGCGGTGGGCATGCTCCAGCACGGCATGAGCTTCATGGATGCCGCCTCCACCTACACCCTGCTGTCCATCGGCGACGGCCTGGTGGCGCAGCTGCCGGCCCTGCTGGTCTCGTCTTCGGTCGCCTTGCTGGTGACTCGCGCCTCGCGTGCGCAGGACATGCGCGGGGCCATGGTCAGCCAGGTGTTCGGCCAGCACCGCGCCTTGGCGGTGGCTGCGGCCATCCTTGGCCTGGTCGGCCTGGTGCCCGGCATGCCGAACGTCGCGTTTTTGACGCTGGGCCTGGTCCTGGGCGTGATCGCCTGGAAGCTGTACAAGCGCAGCCTGGCAAAGCCGGCGGCCGGCGATCCGGCGGCCGATCCGCAGGCGGCGGCCGCGGCGACCGCCGCCCAGGCCAGCGCCGAGCTGAGCTGGGACGAGCTGCGCCCGATCGACCCGCTGGGCCTGGAAGTGGGCTACCGGCTGATCCCGCTGGTGGACAAGAACCAGGGCGGCGAACTGATGGCGCGCATCAAGGGCGTGCGCCGCAAGCTCACCCAGGACATCGGGTTCCTGGTGCCGCCGGTGCATATCCGCGACAACCTGGAACTGTCGGCCAATGCCTACCGGCTCCTGGTGCATGGCGTGCCGGTGGCCACCGCAGAGATCTATTCCGACCGCGAACTGGCACTGGACCCGGGCGGTGCGCTCGGCCAGCTCGACGGCATCCCCGGCAAGGATCCGGCATTCGGCCTGGACGCCACCTGGATCCAGCCGCACCAGCGCGCCTATGCCGAATCGATGGGCTACACCGTGGTCGACCCGGCGACCGTGGTCGCGACCCACCTGTCGCACCTGATCCGTGAGCATGCGCCCGAACTGCTCGGCCATGAAGAAGTGCAGCAGTTGCTGGCCACGCTGGCCAAGACCGCGCCGAAGATGGTCGAAGACCTCACCCCGAAGGCACTGCCGCTGTCGGTGGTGGTGCGCGTGCTGCAGAACCTGCTGATCGAGAAGATTCCGGTACGGCAACTGCGCAAGATTGTCGAAGCGCTGGTCGAACACGCCCCGCATAGCCAGGACCCGGCCACCCTCACCGCCGCGGTGCGTACCTCGCTGGGCCGCTTCATCGTGCAGGAAATCGCCGGCATGTCGGCCGAGCTGCCGGTGTTCACCCTGGCCCCGCAGCTGGAGCGCGTCCTGCAGGAATCCACCCACGGCAACGGCGTGGCGCTGGAGCCCGGGCTGGCCGAACGCCTGCACCAGAGCCTGGCCGATTGCGTGGGCAAGCAGGAAGCCCGCAACGAACCGGCGGTGGTGCTGGTGCCCGGCCAGGTGCGCGCCGCACTGGCCCGTCTGGTGCGCCACAGCGTGCCCAGCCTGTCGGTGCTGGCCTACAGCGAAGTGCCAGAAGACAAGCGCCTGAAGCTGGTCGGCACGATCAGCTGAGACCGCCCAACCACAACGCACCCATCCCCCGCCGGGCTTGCCGGGACGGCCTGTCCCGCCCGGGTGCGCTCCTACGACATCCAAGGCGACCGGGAAACATGCCATCCGCCCCGACACCACCGTAGGAGCGCACCTGGGCGCGACCGC
Source organism: Xanthomonas euvesicatoria (assembly GCF_013112235.1). Lineage (NCBI taxonomy): Bacteria > Pseudomonadati > Pseudomonadota > Gammaproteobacteria > Lysobacterales > Lysobacteraceae > Xanthomonas > Xanthomonas euvesicatoria. The sequence continues at coordinate 3,346,537 of NZ_JABFFS010000001.1, read as the reverse complement.
CTTTACCGGACAGCCCGTCGCGCCCAAGTGCGCTCCTACCAAGCCATTCCCGTGCCCGGCCGACATGCCAGCCAGCGATGGATACCTGCCGCAACCGACCACCGCACCCGGCGTCGGAAAGCCGCCACCGGCCCGGACCTCCAATCGATTGCGTGGCGCTGGCCGCTGCGAGGCACTCCCGATGCGCCCGGCCGGACGTCCGGCCTGCGAGTGCAGCGGTCCGCAGAAAGACGCCAGCGCCGCGCCGCCCCGGAAAAAAGTCAATAAATTCATTGACTTGACGCCTTCCAACGGGACCAGACGCACAGCGCCCACCCCGCCCTGATGCTCCGGCGCCCCGCGCCGGAACGCTGGCACCGCGTTTTGGCACACCGCATGCATTAGCTCTGCCGAGACCACAGCCAGCACCACCGCTGCGGAACTGGACGAACGAACGGGACAGGCAACTCATGACGCTGGCAACACACCCACATTCATCGCACACCCGTCCGGCGTCCGGCGGGTCCCGTTCCTGGAGGCACTTCGTATGAAGATCAAACGCTTTGTCGCCCCGGACATGCGCACCGCATTCCGCATGGTGCGTGAAGAACACGGCCCGGACGCGGTGATCCTGTCCAACCGTCGCACCGCCGAAGGCATCGAGATCGTCGCTGCCAGCAATTACGACGAAGAGCTCGTGCAGCGCGCCCTGGAAACCGCGCGCTCCGACACCCCGGCCCCCGCACAGCACCAGCAGGCTCCCGCTCAGCCGGCGCCTGCCCCGCAAGCCCCGGCCAAGCCCTCGGCACCGGTGCACGCCCTGCTCAAGCCGTCTGCCGACACCGAAGCAAGCCAGCGCCAGCGCGTCGCCAGCGCCGCCGACGACATGATTGCCGCCATGGCGCTGCGCCAGCCGGTCAGCGTGCCGCGCCAGGCGCCGGTCGCCGCGCCGGTGCGTACCGCCAGCATCCCTTCGCCCGCTGCCCAGGCACTCGCCCACGCGGTTGCCGTCACCGCCGCGCCGCGCCAGGAACACGCGCTGTCGGCCGTACCGGAACAGTTGTTCGCCGACTTTTTGACCACTGCACCGGTGCAGCGCCCGGCCGTCCCGGCCACGGCGGTGCAGGCGCCCGCGCCGGTCGCGGCGGCAACGGTCACCGCCCCGGCGTTTGCTGCCGCAGGCCAGGACGACGACGCCTTCGCCGATGAAGCCGACTTCGATCTGGACGACGCCCTTCCGCAGATCCTGCCGCCGGCCGCGCTGCCGCCGATCGTGGTCGCCCCGCCCGCCCCCGCTGCGCTGGCCGCAGTGCCGGTGGCGGCCGCGCCGATCCCGCAGAACGACGAAGAACTCAAGCAACTGCGCGGTGAGCTGGCGCTGATGCGGCAGATGATCGAGCGCGAAATGAACCGCCTCACCGACGAGCGCCTGCGTGGCTCGCCGGTGCGCGCCCAGGCGCTGGAACTGATGGACGACTACGGCTTCGACGCCGGCCTGACCCGCGATATCGCCCTGCAGATCCCGGCCGATACCGAATTGCACCGTGGCCGCGGCCTGATGCTGGGCTTGCTGTCCAAGCGGTTGCCGGTGTCCCCGGTCGACCCGCTGGAACGTGGCGGCGTCATCGCCCTGGTCGGCCCGACCGGCGCCGGCAAGACCACCACCATCGCCAAGCTCGCCCAGCGCTTTGCCGCCCAGCACGCCCCGCGCGACGTGGCCCTGGTCACCACCGACACCCAGCGCGTGGGCGGCCGCGAACAGCTGCACAGCTACGGCCGCCAGCTCGGCATCGCGGTGCACGAGGCCGACAGCGCCGAAAGCCTGCTGGACCTGCTCGAGCGCCTGCGCGACTACAAGCTGGTGCTGATCGACACCGCCGGCATGGGCCAGCGCGACCGCGCCCTGGCCGCCCAGCTGAACTGGCTGCGTGCCGCCCAGCAGGTCACCTCGCTGCTGGTACTGCCTGCCAACGCCCATTTTTCCGACCTCGACGAGGTCGTACGTCGCTTCGCCCACGCCAAGCCCCAAGGCGTGGTGCTGACCAAACTCGACGAGACCGGCCGCTTCGGCAGCGCCTTGTCGGTGGTGGTCGACCACCAAATGCCCATCACCTGGGTGACTGACGGACAGCGGGTCCCCGACGACCTGCACCGCGCCAATGCCGCCAGTCTCGTTCTTCGCCTTGAAGATTTGCGGCGCGCTGCCGATAAGCCCTGTACTCCGGAGCACAACCATGCAGTCGCGTGAATACGCCAAGCTGACCAACGCCTTCCCCCTGTCGGCGACCCGTCCCGAGCCTTTGGGCCCGGTGCGCACCATTGCCGTGACCGGTGGCAAGGGCGGCGTGGGGAAAACCAACATCTCCGCCAACCTGGCCGTGGCGCTTGCCGACATGGGCAAACGCACGCTGCTGCTGGACGCCGACCTCGGCCTGGCCAACCTGGACGTGGTGCTGGGCCTGGCGCCCAAGTACACCCTGGCCGACCTGATCGCCGGCCGTTGCACGCTCGATGAAGTCATCATCGAAGGCCCCGGCGGCGTGCTGGTGGTGCCGGCCGCCTCCGGTCGCCGCCACATGGCCGAACTGGCCCCGGCCCAGCACATCGGCCTGGTCAACGTGTTCTCCGAACTGGAACGCGACCTGGACGTGATGGTCATCGATACCGCCGCCGGCATCACCGACAGCGTGCTGACCTTCTGCCAGGCCGCCCAGGACACCGTGGTGGTGGTCTGCGACGAGCCGGCTTCGATCACCGACGCCTACGCGCTGATCAAGGTGCTCTCGCGCGAACGCGGCGTGGACCGCCTGCAGATCATCGCCAACATGGTGCGCGACCCCAACGAAGGTCGCCTGCTGTACGACAAGCTCTCGCGCGTGTGCGAAAAGTTCCTCGGCGATGTGTCGCTGAACTATCTCGGCCATGTGCCGCAGGACGACTGGCTGCGCCTGTCGGTGCAGCGCCAGCAACCGGTCATCAAGGCCTACCCCGCCAGTCCGTCGGCGCAGGCCATCGCCGAAATCGCACGCCGTACCTCGCGCTGGCAGGCCCCGACCGTGCCGCGCGGCAACGTCGAGTTCTTTGTCGAACGCATCATCCAACGGGGAGTGGCCGCATGAGCACCGCTACCGCAACCACGGCCAGCGCGCAGTACCGCGCCGTGCAGCGCAACAACGCCAACGACGTGGTGACCCAGCACGCCGACCTGGTCCGCCGCATCGCCCACCATCTGGCGGCGCGCCTGCCGGCCAGCGTGGAAGTGGACGACCTGATCCAGGCCGGCATGATCGGCCTGATCGAAGCCTCGCGCAGCTACGACTCCGAACAGGGCGCTTCGTTCGAAACCTATGCCTCGATCCGCATCCGCGGCTCGATGATCGACGAGATTCGCAGGGGCGACTGGGTGCCGCGTTCGGTGCACCGCCGCGCCCGCGACGCTGCCGCCGCCGTGCGCAAGATCGAACAGAACACCGGCCGCGCCGCCGCCGCCACCGAAGTGGCCGCCGCCATGGAAATGCCGCTGCCCGATTACCTGCGTCTGATGGAAGATGCCGCACGTGGCCAGGTGCTGAGCCTGGAATCGCGCATCGAAGATCACGGCGAGCTGGACACCACCGCCAAGGGTGGCCCCAACCCGCAGCAGATGATGGAGCGTGGCGAATTTGGTCGCGAGCTGGGCAAGGCCATCGGCCAATTGCCCGAGCGCGAGCAGCTGGTGCTGTCGCTGTACTACGAACAGGAATTGAACCTGAAGGAAATCGGCGCCGTGCTGGGCGTCAGCGAATCGCGCGTGTGCCAGATCCACGGCCAGGCGGTGGTGCGTTTGCGTGGCCGCCTCAAAGTCTTCGAACTGGCCGATGCCGGCGTCGAAGTCGACGACTGAATTTTTCGCGTAATTTTTCGTGTTAGGAGCTTGATGTGAACAAGAACATGCGGATCCTGATCGTGGACGACTTCTCGACGATGCGACGTATCGTCAAGAATCTGTTGGGCGATCTCGGCTTCACCAACACCGCAGAGGCCGAAGACGGCAACAGCGCCCTGGCGGCGTTGCGTGCCGGCCCGTTCGATTTCGTGGTCACCGACTGGAACATGCCCGGCATGACCGGCATCGACCTGCTGCGCAACATCCGCGCCGACGCCAAGCTCAAGCACCTGCCGGTGATGATGGTGACCGCCGAAGCCAAGCGCGAGCAGATCATCGAAGCGGCCCAGTGCGGCGTGAACGGCTACATCATCAAGCCGTTCACCGCCCAGACGCTGGAAGAAAAGTTGGGCAAGGTGTTCGAACGTCTGGCGGCGACCGCCTGATGAACGCGACCATGGAAACCGATGCCGAACGTGCCGCGTTGATCGAGCGCCTGCAGAACGCACTCGATGCACTGGAAAGCGGTGACCAGGTCGCCTGGCGTCGCGAGGTGGATCATCTCGCCGCCCTGCGCACGCGCCCGATGATGCAGAGCCTGAGCCGGCTCGCCCGCGAACTCGGCCAGGCGCTGGGCGAGCTGCCCACCATCCCCGAAGAAGCCGGCGAACTGGACGATGCCTGTTCGCGTCTGGACCACGTGGTGGAAATGACCGAAAAGGCCAGCCATCGCACGCTGGATCTGGTCGAAGAATGCCGCGAGCTGGCCAACCAGCTGCGCAACGGCGGGCTCAATCAGGACCAGGGCGCGCTGCTGGAAAAGATGCGCCACAACCTGACCGAGCTGTCGCTGGCGCAGAGCTACCAGGACCTGAGCGGCCAGATCATCCGGCGCGTGGCCGGTATCGTGCGGCGCGTGCATGAAGGCTTCGGTGCGCTCGGCCTGCCGCCGAAGAACATCGAACCGAAGAAAGACGACGGCGGTCTTGCCGGTCCTGCAGTCAAGGGCCTGGACCGTCACGCGGTGTCGCAGGACGATGCCGACGACCTGCTGTCCGGATTGGGGCTGTAACCATGAGTGCTGTTCCAGACGATATTGCTGCCGATTTCATCGTCGAGGCCCAGGAAATCCTGGATCGCCTCGGCGAACAGTTGGTCTCGCTGGAACAGGCGCCAGAAGAAGCCGACCAGCTCAACGCGGTGTTCCGCGGCTTCCACACGCTCAAGGGCGGCGCCGGCTTTCTGGCGATCAAGCCCATGGTGGAGCTGTGCCACGCCGCTGAAGAAACCCTGGGCATGGCGCGCTCGGGCCAGGCGGTGCTGCAGGCGCATCACTTCGATGCCGCGCAACAATCGCTGGATTATCTGCAGGCCATGCTGGATGCCATGGGCTCGGGCGAAGCCGTGCCGCACGCACCGGCCACGTTGATCGCGCAGTTCGACGCCAAGAGCGCCCCGCCGGCGGTCAAGGCCGCGCCGCAGGCGGCCGCGGCCAAGCCGGTTGCCGCCGCACACGGCGACGATGCGCATGCGCCCGCCCCCAAGGCGGCCGGCAAGGGCGCGGCCAAGACCGGCGCCGAAGCCGAACAGACCGTGCGCGTGGACACCAAGCGCCTGGACGCCATCGTCAACCTGATCGGCGAACTTGTACTCTCGCGCAACCGGCTGAAGACCTTGCGCACCCGCCTGCGCGACGAAGAACTGGACCGCGCGGTCAGCACGCTGGACATCGCCACCGCACGCCTGCAGACCGCGGTCATGCGCACCCGCATGCAACCGGTGAGCAAGGTGTTCGCCCGCTTCCCCAAGGTGGCCCGCGATGTTGCGCGCACCTTGTCCAAGGAGGTGGAGCTGGAACTGATCGGCGCCGAAACCGAGCTCGATCGTAATCTGGTCGAAGCCCTCGCCGACCCGTTGGTGCACCTGGTGCGCAACGCCATCGACCACGGCATCGAATCGCCTGCCCTGCGCGAAGCCACCGGCAAACCGCGCAGCGGCCATGTGCGTCTGTCGGCGCAGCAGGAAGGCGACTACGTCAGCATCGAAATCCAGGACGACGGCGCCGGCATCGACCCGGAGCGCCTGCGCGAAATCGCCCGCAACAAGGGCCTGATCGACGCCGAAGCCGCCGCGCGTCTGAGCACCGACGAGTGCTTGCATCTGATCTTCATGCCGGGCTTCTCGACCAAGGTGGAAGTCACCGACATCTCCGGCCGCGGTGTCGGCATGGACGTGGTGCAGTCGCGTATCCGCGAACTCAGCGGGCAGATCCAGATCCAGTCTGAACTGGGCCGCGGCAGCCGCTTCATGATCCGCGTGCCGTTGACCCTGGCGATTCTGCCGACCCTGCTGGTGCAGGCCGGCGAAGCGGTCTACGCATTGCCGCTGGCGCGCGTGGTGGAAGTGCTGCATGCACCGCAAACCTCGCTGGGCTGGTTCGACGGCCGCGCCGTGCTGGACCGCCGCTCGCACACCCTGCCGCTGATCGACCTGCGCCGCTGGCTGGGCGTGCCTGCCGAACAGCCGCCGCTACTGACCGTGGTGCTGCTGCAGGCCGGCGAAACCCGCTTCGGCCTGGTGGTGGACCAGGTCCGCGGCCGCGAGGAAGTGGTGATCAAACCACTCCCTCGCGCCCTGCGCGGCCTGCCCGGCTACGCCGGCGCCACCCTGATCGGCGACGGCCGCATGGCGCTGATCCTGGATGTGGATGGATTGCGCTCCAGCGATCATTGAGGTTCGGGATTCGGGATTGGGAGAAGCGGGAATCGGGAATCGGGAATCGGGAATCGTCAAAACGATCCTTGTTGCCTGATCTAACGACAACGGCCGCGTACTGCGGCCGTTGTCGTTTCACTAGCAGCATTGCTGCGCGCGCCGGTAAGTTGGTGTGCTGGTCTAATGCTCGTAGACACCTCGATGGGGTGATCCTCCTCGACGAGCCCCGCACCGGGTAAAAACTCCAGACGTCGATAACGCCTTCAACCTGAAGGTAATGCAGATGATCCGAGAGCCGGATCGTGCGCCCATACCGCCGTGTGGCAGGCATGGGCGCGATGGTTTGGTGACGCCAATGCTGCGTGGAAGTGAACCTGGAACTGCTATTTCCTATAACACCTTCCGGCTGCACTCCGCGCTCGGCAACCGATCACCCGCCGACTACTAGAAAGCCACTACCTGAAATCACCTATCGCGCTGTCCACCAAAACTTGACCACGACAGCTGGAGTGCAAGTCGTCATGACCTACATCACTGGCTATATCCGCAACCATTTGCCTGTAGGCACACATCGTCCCTAACCAGCTACTTTTCAAAGGGATGAGCCGTTCCACCGGCGAAAAGAGTCAACTATTCAGCCGTTTTATGGTCATAAACGCATTTGCGCGCTTGTTCGTAAGCGGTGGTAGGAATGACCACATCGAATTGCTTAGTGGTTGGGATAAGCGTAGCGGGCTCCGAAGAGCGCAGCAGGAAGGCATCGCCGCCTCCCTCTCGACGGAACCAACCGACGTGCATCCCGGGAAGGCCGGTCCCCGCCTTACGGAAGGGAAAGCGCATAGCGCTAGCGTCTGCTGCTTCGTCCCAACGCAAGGCGCCCAATGGCACAACGACACTATCCGTCCCGGCCCGCAGCATGAGGGCATTCCCACTGATGCTCACGCGTGCGCTCCTAGCTTGCCAGACCAAGAAACCGGCTATCGCTACATTGGCCAAGACAACGATCACAAGAGCCCCCTTCTTCAGTGGTGTCGGGGCCTTGCCAGCTAAGTAGAGAAACGCAACGAAAGCCAGAGCGAACACGAATGGGCCAAAAATACTTAAGTATGTTTTCCCATTGGCCAAGTGCAGCGGGATGTCACAGTTCATAGCTGACTTCCTATTTAAGCTGTAATGGTACGCATGCCGTATTGGTACACGGCATCCACTATTGCCTCGAATGACGATTCCTCGAAGCCAATCAATCCAACCTGCTGCATGGCGCGCAGAAAAGACGCCACCTCGTTGTGAATGACCAGCTTGGCATGCTCTGAGTACAACTCAGGCGCGCCAAGCATTGCAGCGGCACGCTGCGCCACGGTACAACTGTCGCAAATATCCGGGTCGAGCCTACTCATCTGCCCCGTGAATATTCCAGTTGACATTGACTGCGATGTTTGTGGCTGTCCCGGCGATGGCGTTGCTCCCGTCACTGAAGTATGCGTAACGAACGTGACGTAATTGAATAGCACAGCCACCACTTGCACGCCCACCGCCGCCTCCACGGCAGCCACAACTGCAGCAATCGCGCCCGCAACCGCCTGCCCGGGCGCCACGCGGACCAACTGGGCAATATTGCCAATGGCAGCGAGATCCGCAGCGGTCGGCACTGAAGCTGACGCACCCACGAAACGCTTAACAGTCTCGGCATCAAGCGGCGCGTCGGGTGCTAAACCTAACGTATCTTTGATTATCGCAAGGTTGCTGGACAGCACCTTGGACATTTGCTGGGTCAGGACGTCCGACTTGGGCTTTTCGAGCGCGCCGGCCACATGCAGGTAATTGAGCAGCGAAATATAATCCTTTTCGAGCGCTGCGCTCTGCACCAGCGGATCAGACAACGCAACAAGCAATGCTAGGGTTGGTGCCTCCATCGCGCTGCTGTCGTAACCAAGGTTGGCCAAGAATTTATGCGGGTTGTTGTTGAAGGCTCTTCGCTGCGAAGGATCAGAGAACATTTCGACTACTGCGGCCGTCAACTTCGACCACCTGTCCCAACCTTCGGTCGGCATACCGCCACGGGAGAGCGGAAGCAGCATCTTCGTGGCAGCGCTGTTAGCGGTGCCGCCGGTTAGGCTAGCAGGCTGACCAAATACACGCATAGCTTGATCAGCAGCCACGACACCACCAGAGGACGATGCGACTGCACCTGCTGCCAAGCTTGATTCAATGAACTTGCGTCGCTTCATCGTTGCGCTCCCTGCTTTTCCACGATTTGATCGACCGCTGATGCCAAGGCATAGCGACTCATCACTTCCGGTACGAACTGCTCATAGGTGGCGGAGATCTTTTCGCGGATCTCCGGGTTCTTATGCAATACCGCACAGTCATGGCATATGTGCACCGACCCGGCTAGCAATTGATCAGCGCGCTCTATTCCCATGACCTTACGCACGATCTCCGCAGGCCCATCCATGCGCAGCCAGTACTTCATAAAGTCGTCATATTGACGGAGGTAGATGTTGGACACACCTTCGGCCATCGTTCCCAACTTCATTTCGGGGATGTGCTCCAAGGTCAAGCCACAGCAGGCGGACACCTCTCCATAGGGTGTGATGGCGATATTGTTGTGGATTTGCTCGCAAGGCGTTGCGCGGCGTCCGGTATGCAGAACGTGCTCGCGCTCCTCCCCCTTGGCAATGAACGACATCCAGCTGTTCGATTGCAACAGTAGGCCCCTGTCACGGAGACTCTTTACAGTTGGATCGCGCGCAAGAGCAGACAACTTATCGCTTTCTGCTGTGTCCGCCTCAACCGTCAATAAGGTCAGCACGCCCGCATTGAAGGCTGCTTCCGCGGCATTGACAACCGATTCGTGCGGCACCCACTCTTGATGGTCCTTACCGGTACTAATGTTCAGTTCGCGTAGCCCAGCGCCGGCCAGTTTTCCGGCCATCCGTGTGGCAGAGGCCTTGGTCTTGCCCCAAGAACCATTGGAAACAATTCGCGTAACCAAATCGAGCGAGGCAGCTTCTGCAATCACGGCTATTAAGTCGTCCTTTAACAGCGTGGCTTCGCCCCCGGTGAATACCACCACGCGCAGTGATGGGAAGCTGTCCTTCACATCGTGAAGGGCTTGCATCATTTCGTCGCGACTGAGACGCCCTTTAACATTGGGGCTGGATTCGAAGCAGCACTGTGTGCAGGCTGCTGTGCAACGGTACGTTGTGATGAAGGTAAGTGTCTTTGGTAGCAGCGTTGAGCACAAATCCATGTGATCTCCTTAAGTTTTGCTTCTTAAAAAGCGAGCTTAACCGTGGCTTGCCGACACTATCAGTGCAGACTCAAGCGGTCAAAGGGTTTTAAGGTTCGCGTCGGCTTCCTTCTGCAAGTTGCGGTAATACGTCGACTGACCTAATCCATATAATTTGGGCCGGCCCGAACCAGAAAATTCGGCGACACTCAGGCCCAAGGAGGCCAGTCGCCATGAAGAAGTCGAAGTTCACCGAAGCGCAGATCGCGTTCGCCCTGAAGCAGGCCGAGATCGCACCACGTTCGATGAGATCTACCGCAAGATGGGCATCAGCCAAGCCCACGTTCTATGCGTGGCGCAAGAAGTTCGGCGGGCTCGGCGTCGCCAAACTGCGCCGGCTAGGCCAGCTTGAGGAAGAGAACCGCAAGCTCAAGCAGCTCGAGGCCGATCTGAGCCTGGACAACGTGATGTTGCAGGACGTGATGTCAGAAAAGCTTTGAGGCCCGCGCAGCGCAAAACGCACGTGGGCCATCTGATTGACCGGCATCGCGTTGGCATTCGTGGAGCCTGCGCGGTCGTCAAGCAGAGTCGATCGACTTGGTATTACCAGCCTCGGGATAATGATGACGCGCCACTGATTCGACGGATCGAAGAGATTGCAGCCGTCCGGGTCCGCTATGGTTTCTGGCGGATTTTCGTCCTGGTGCGCAGCCTCCCGATGCAAGCATTGCGTCGGCCTTTACCTGCAGGATGCAGGCACAAAAGACCCACCGGCTTGACGGAGGTGGGTACCGCTACGTGAAGAGTTTCGACATTACTTGGGCCTAGATTGCAAGTACGCGGTCTGGCGTGTCGATACATGCTGGTGGTTCTCGCGCGGCTGTGTGCGCCGCTGGCGCTTCCATAAGGGCCACGCAAGCCGAGCGCCGTCGCCTGATAAGTGCACCTGACCCAATCATGGTCGGGCGCATGACCTGGCGACGGCCAGGCTGCAGTGGAAGTGAACCTGGAACTGTTATTTCTTGCTGCCGATCTACGCCGCTACGCGCGCCGGCATGGGCGCGATGATTTGGCGACGTGGAAGTGAACCTGGAACCGTTATTTGGGAAGGCGACTACGTCAGCATCGAAATCCAGGACGACGGCGCCGGCATCGACCCGGAGCGCCTGCGCGAAATCGCCCGCAACAAGGGCCTGATCGACGCCGAAGCCGCCGCGCGTCTGAGCACCGACGAGTGCTTGCATCTGATCTTCATGCCGGGCTTCTCGACCAAGGTGGAAGTCACCGACATCTCCGGCCGCGGTGTCGGCATGGACGTGGTGCAGTCGCGTATCCGCGAACTCAGCGGGCAGATCCAGATCCAGTCTGAACTGGGCCGCGGCAGCCGCTTCATGATCCGCGTGCCGTTGACCCTGGCGATTCTGCCGACCCTGCTGGTGCAGGCCGGCGAAGCGGTCTACGCATTGCCGCTGGCGCGCGTGGTGGAAGTGCTGCATGCACCGCAAACCTCGCTGGGCTGGTTCGACGGCCGCGCCGTGCTGGACCGCCGCTCGCACACCCTGCCGCTGATCGACCTGCGCCGCTGGCTGGGCGTGCCTGCCGAACAGCCGCCGCTACTGACCGTGGTGCTGCTGCAGGCCGGCGAAACCCGCTTCGGCCTGGTGGTAGACCAGGTCCGCGGCCGCGAGGAAGTGGTGATCAAGCCCCTGCCCCGTGCCCTGCGCGGCCTGCCCGGCTACGCCGGCGCCACCCTGATCGGCGATGGCCGCATGGCGCTGATCCTGGATGTGGATGGGCTGCGTTCCAGCGATCATTGAGGTTGGGGATTCGGGATTCGGGATTGGGAGAATCGGGAATCGGGAATCGGGAAGACGATCCTGTTTGCCTGATCTAACGACAACGGCCGCGTACTGCGGCCGTTGTCGTTTCACTACCAGCATCGCTGCTGATCTATGTCGCTACGCGCAAGCATGGGCGCGATGGTTTAGCGACGGTCAGGCTGCCGTGGAAGTGAACCTGGAACCGTTATTTGGACCTCGTTATCTTGTTGCGAAACACTCAGCGCGTCATCGACGGACCAGCCTGGCTGACGGCTTGCTGGGACTGCTCCAGCGCCTGCTGCTGTTCGCGCGCCTGAGCCTGAGTCTGGTTGATTGCCTGCAGGCGATCGAACGACTGGGTCTCTGGTGTCTGCACGGCGTCCATGGTCGACATATGGGCACGCTGGTGAGCCGGGTCGTTGAGGGCGCCCTGAACGACGAAGACCTTCTCGCCGCCCGCAAGCTGAGCCGTTGGGTTGTTGAGCACCACATGATCCACCCGCGACAACCCTTCCTCTTTTGCCAGCGCAAGCAGGCTAGCTGTCATGCGCTCGCTCGATGCATCCCACTGCCTACCATGTGCGCTATCGAGCTTTTGCACCCCGTCTTTGATCTGCTGGTACAGCGGGTGATCAGCATGGCCTGGATCTGACGGAAGAAGGTGAAGTGACGTCCCTTGCGATGGGGATTCACGTGCACGGAGCTCCTGCTCCAGCTCTTGTGCAGAGATCGGCGAGACATGCAGATGAGTGTTTTTGCTGTGCTGGAACAAGCCCGGCGTCGGGGGCTGGGTGCTGCTATCTAGGTAAGGCATCGGGCGCGTATTGCTGCCCAGGTCAATACCATTGCGTTCTAGTGCATCCTCTTTGAGACCAAGCCGCTGCAGGTTAAAGATCATCGGTTGCTCAGGCGTGCCCTGCTGCGCCTTATTGTAGTGACGCTCAAAGATCGCTGCGGTGCCGATGACCCAAGGTCCGTAGTGGTTGTGATAGTCAGATAGGCCGCCATAACCGATCTGCGTATCCTGTGCTGGTTTATCGAAATAGTTGACACCCATTGCCTCGATATTTGCCGGCGTGGCTGACATGGTCAAATCTTGATTCAAGGAAAGATTTGGCTTTAAGGTGTAGACGAGACCTTGGCTTCCCGCAGCGGTATCGATGAAGTCACGCATCCGTCCTGGGGCCGCACGATAGATATCCTCCAAGGTCGGCTGAGGTGTACTGCCCTTCACCCTGCTGAGGGTGGCGTTCCAACCCGCGATCTCTGCACGTGATTCATCCTCACGGTTGCTAGCAATGACCTTTTCAGCGGCTGACGTGTAGTCGTGTGTGGTGCGCGCAATCGTACGAGCTTCAGTCATAAACTGCTGCCTTGCGGCCTCCGCGTCCGGGCTGAAGGTGCTGTGTTGCAACTCGTGCCCAAGGACAAAAGTCAGATCCCCGGCAGATGGGGGAGCAACTCCATTGGGGCCCACCAGCTTTGTCAGTGGCAACTGGATTGAGTGGCCAACAGGATCAAACGAGCCTCCAGCATGCGGATCGGTGAGAGGCTTGAAACTAGTCACCAGCTTTTGATCAATTGCCACATTCAGCTGGCGCGTAAGTTCCGGCGAATCGGTTAGAAGCTGCCTCAGTTGATCGACGTGAGGTTTGGTAACTCCAGGCTCATTGCCGAAATCATTCAAAACTTTCAAAGCATCAGGACTGAGTGACATGTCCGCTCCTTGGACTTAACGGATGTAGACCCATTCGACGCATTTGTGCGCCACAAACTCTTGCGGTTCCGCAGCCTCACCTCGCGGAAAGACCTCTACTCGCATTCCTGGGCGCGTAAAGAAATCACTCATCCAGCGCCCGTCTTCGACGATGTTGCGCTCACGCGCAAATCCCATCTGCTCAAGCTGCTGGGTAAAACGATCAAAGTCCAGGCGACAAATTTCGGTCATCGCAGGCGATGCACCGGCCACATTGCGATCGAAGCGGAATTCGAACCATCTGCCATCAAGCTTGGTTTCATCGACTCCAAATCCATAACTCCAATCCTTAGTGAGCGGGCCGAAGGCCCGATATCGGCGTTCGTCGCCTTTCACGAACTGAACCGCCTGCCCCATCGTGGAATTCAGACGCTCGGGAGTGAAATCGGAGATGTTCTGGCTGCCCTTGATTAACACAAGCAGCTGACCAAGCAAGCCTTCCGCAGTGGGCTTGTTAGGCGGCACAGTGGTAGGACTGGATGAATTCATGGCAGATGTCTCCGTGACGGTTGCCGGGGCTGGGGTGGCCGCCGTGTGGGCGCATGCGCCCAGAGCGAGGGTGGCGAGCAAGGCGTAGAGGGGGCGCGCGATCATGAAGCGTCCGTTGTGCGCTGGTATGGCTGCGACGCTAGTGGCCTCCGGCACCCAGGTCAATCGCAAGGTCTCTGGCAGTCGCAGCATCATCGCCGCACGCTGCGCGCCTTGGCCGGCACCTGCACCGGCGGCAACACCTCCATCAACAACTGGCCTTCGCTCGCGGTGATGCGCAGCTTGGTGCCGATGGCGAAGCCCAGTTGTTCCAGCCACAAGCCGCTGAGGCGGACATGGGGTACGTGTTGGTCGCCGGCATGGTCGTGGGCGCCGGGGTAATGGGTGTAGCTAACGGTGCATTGGCCTGGGCGGCGGGCGCGGCGGGGTGCGCGTAGCGTGCCGGGGCCTTGCGGAGAGGCGTCCGGATCGGGTGGCAGCATCGGTGGCAGCTTGGTGCGGTCGGGTTCCACAACGACCCACTGCACCCGCTTGGGCGGCGTGGGGCGCGCACGCGTGCGGGTGGGCCGCGTGCTGGCAGATGTGGTGGGTGGGCGGTGGCGTGTCATGGCGCCTCCGATTGACGGCGGGTAGCGCTGGGTGCAGCGACGCACTGCTGCAACGCCACGTCGATGCGTGCAGAAAGGCTATGCAAAGCCTGCGACAACACGCCGGGCTGGTTGAGCAACTGCTGCGCAAGATCGTCGCTGGCCTGCTCAACGGCCGCGCGTGCGGCCAGCCGGCGCAGTACTTCGCCTACTTCGCTCAGAAAGCTGTGGGCGGAAGCTGGCAACAGATAACCCGGCACCGAAGCCGGCATGGATGGTGCGATAGACATGGCAACGCCCTCCTGGAACAACCCAAGAACCGCCGCCAACGGCGACGGGATGTCGGGAGGTTCGAAACCGCTCATAGCCGGCGGGCGTATTCCCCTTGCGGGTGTTGTATTAGCCGCCCTCCCGACGCAGGCATCGCGTCGGCTTGTACCTGCAGGATGCAGGCACAAAAAACCCACCGGTTTGACGGAGGTGGGTACCGCTATGAGAGGAGTTTCGACGCTCCTTGGCCGTAGATTGCAAGTGCACGGTCTGGTGTGTCAATACACGCTGGCGGGTCTCGCGCGGCTGTGTGCGCCGCTGGGGTAGTTCCATACGGGCCACGCGAGCCGAGCGCCGTCGCCTGATAAGTGCACCTGACCCCATCATGGTCCTAACGACAACGGCCGAGTACTGCGGCCGTTGTCGTTTCACTACCAGCCTCGCTGCCGATCTACGCCGCTGCGCGCGGCGGTAAGTTGGTGTGCTGATCCAATGCTAGTAGACACCTCGATGGGGATGATCCTCCCCACGAACCCCGCGCTATGCGAAAGCCCAGGGCCGTCAATAACACCTTCAACTTGCAGATAATGCAGATGATCCGAGAGCCAAACTATCGCGCCCATACCGCCGCGTGGCAGGTATGGGCGAGATAGTTTGGCGAAGGCCATGCTGCGTGGAAGTGAACCTGGAACCGTTATTGGAATCGGGATTTGGTATTCAGCAAGACGATCTTGTCTGTCTGGTTTGACGACAACGGCCGCCTCGCGCGGCCGTTGTTGTTTTCCTCTAGCCCCGATTTACGCCGCTACGTGCGGCTACGCGGTGGTGTTCTTGTCTAATGCTCGTGGACCCTCAATTGGGATGACCCTCCCCTGTCGACTCCCCGTAAACTTGATCCAGCCATAACTAGAGGTCTCCGGGCACACTAGCCATCAAGGAGACCACCAATGCGCAAGAGCAAGTTCACCGATAGCCAGATCGTCGCCACGCTGAAGCAGGTCGAGGGTGGCCGCCAAGTCAAGGATGTGTGTCGTGAGCTAGGGATTTCCGATGCGACGTACTACGTCTGGAAATCCAAGTACGGCGGCATGGAGGCCGCTGATGTGCAGCGCCTTCGCGACCTGGAGACCGAGCACAACAAGCTCAAACGCATGTACGCCGAGCTGGCGATGGAAAACCATGCATTGAAGGATGTCATCGCAAAAAAACTGTAGACCCGGCGCACAAGCGCCCGCTTCTGGCCTGGCTCATCGAGCAGCATGGCTGGAGCGAGCGCCGGGCCTGTTCGGTGGTTGGCGTGGCGCGCTCGACGATGCGCTATCAGCGTCGTCCCGATCGGGATGATGAGGTTATCGCGCTGTTGTCCGAGTTGGCCGAGCGTTTTCCTGAGCGTGGATTTGGAAAACTTTTTCAAATCATCCGCCGTCGCGGACATGTGTGGAACCACAAGAGGGTCTGGCGCGTGTATTGCCTGATGAAGCTCAATCAACGTCGTCGCAGCAGGCGCCGGGTACCGACGCGTCATCCACAGCCGCTGGCCTGCGGTGATCGACCCAATGCTGGATGGTCGATCGACTTCATGTCCGATGCGTTATGGGACGGTCGGCGTTTTCGCACGTTCAATGTCATCGACGATTTCAGTCGGGAAGCCTTGGCGATCGAAGTGGACCTGAATCTTCCGGCCGCCCGCGTCATCCGCACGTTGGAACGCATCGCAGCTTGGCGCGGCTATCCGAACAAGCTACGTTTGGACAACGGGCCGGAATTTGTCGCGCTGGCCTTGTCCGAGTGGGCCGAGCGTAAGGGCATCGCCTTGGACTTCATTGAACCGGGGCGTCCGATGCAGAACGGTTTTATCGAACGCTTCAACGGCAGCTACAGGCGCGGCGTGCTGGACATGCATCTCTTCCGCACGCTGAGCGAGGTCCGCGAACAGACCGAACACTGGCTTGCCGACTACAACCAACAGATCCCGCACGACAGCCTGGGCGGACTAACGCCCGCTGAGTTCCGTGATCAACATCAACCGCAGACCTCTAGTTTTAGCTGGCATTGAATTGCGGGGAGTCGACACCCCCACGAGCCCGCGTTAGATACAACGAAAAACCGCAGCCGTCGATAACGCGTTCAAACTGCAGGTAACGCAGCTGGTGCAGATGACCCTAGATCCGGGCCGTCGCGCCCATACCGACGCGTGGCAGGCATGGGCGCGTGGTTTGGCGAAGGCCAGGCGGTAGTGGAAGTAAAACCTGGAACCGTTATTTCGATGAAGGGCGTCAAGGGAACGGGCAACTTCCGCAATCTGTTCCTGTACTCTCCAGGCGGCAACTAGGATGGCCTGAAGCTGCTCCCGGTCAGCGAAGTGGCGGCCGAGGATGAGTTCAGCGGCATCAAGGGCATTTCCCGCGAGGACATGCTGGCCGCGCTGCGCATCCCGCTGCAATTCATAGGCATCGTGCCGCAGAACGCAGGCGGCTTCGGCTCGATCCGTGAAGCCGTAGCCGTATGGGCAGCCAACGAGCTCAAACCGCCGCAGGCGCGCATGTGAAGATCAACGACTGGGTGAGCGATGAGGTGATCGCCTTCGCAATTACTACCCCTTTTTGGTGTAAATCGTTTGATCCGTCATGAGATGGGGAATACAAAAGGTAACGCTACACAGGTCGTGGTCAGGGTTCGTCTGTCGTAAAATCTAAGCTTTGCTGTTGGGGATCGTTCGAAAAGGCTTCATCTAACGCTGTGAAATCAAGTTTCGGAATATATTCAGGGTCGAGTAAGCTTTGAATAATTTCGCCCCGGCGATACCGATTTACACGATCAGTTGATGACCTCAAGCTAGCAATGTAGTAGGTCATGCCCAAGCGCGTGTCGGCAAAGCTGTAGTTGCCGAATTTTTCATAAAATTCATTCAATCTGTGTTGCGCGGTTGCGCCATCTAGGCTGACTCTTCTGTTGAAAAGAGCTCGGTAAGTCTCTACTAATAGAGTGAACAGATCAGTTCTTCGAAGTGCGCGTGAGTGCCTGTCAAATTCCAATGAATTAACAAATTGCATGGTTTCAAGAATCTGCCCTTCCAGATCGTTTTCCAGCGGAAATTCGTCATTGTACTGTTTGAGGAAATCCTCGATCCCGTCGTCTCGATTGAAATAAGTTGACAAAACAGTACTTACTAAAAGCAGGCAAAATCGCAAATCCTGCATTCTGCGTATGTCGCTTGGCGTAAATGTTTTCCAGTTTTTAAAGAACTCAGAATCTGCTATTCGTTCGCAAAATTGCTTGAATTTTCCCGCATACCTGGCGTTCTGAATTTCAATTGCATTAAGTGCATAGTTGGCAGAATTTATGACCTCAAAAATTTTCCGAATATCCTCGATCGGTTGCTTACCAAGGTCTCTGACAACTACCTCATACTCGAGGAATTCCTCTTTTTCTGGACGTGTCAGCTCAGCATAGGGCATAAGTTCACCGAGTCTAAGGTCTGCGTAAGCGGTAAAGTATTGGTGTAGCGTCGTTATGCGTTGTTGTCCATCAACTAAAAATTCAGTTGCCTCGCCGGTCTCAGGGTCGAGCGTGCCCGCGCAGACATATATCTCGGGGAACGGTAGCCCGCTAATAACAGTTCTGATAAAGGCTATCTTATCGTCGTTGGTCCAGACTTGGCGTCGCTGAAAATCTGGTCGTGGGTTCAGTCTACCGCTCGCAATTGCTGTAAGAAGCTGGTGTACTCGTCGATTAGTTGCAGAGGTTTTCATGGATTGCTCTTGGATATTTGGCGCTGAATCTGAGCTAATGCCGTCGTTTGATATCTTGACAAAAAGGAGGTGTCGTAATACAACCCTCCTCTGATGGGGCGACGATCGTATTCTTCTTTTTTGGAAAGACTCAGAAAAAATTCCCACCAGTCCCTACACCGATGATATGTACTGGATGCCGGCATTTTGTCCGGCCGCATCCATCCTTGAAAATGATAGTGCTGGAAGCCTTGGATGTCTTTGATAAAAGCTCCTCCAGCTTTCATATCCAAAACTTCGTGCCAAATTGCTGCAAAAAGCTCTGGTGAGACTATCGCTACATCGATATCCGATGCTTCATCAAAAGGTTTGAAACACTGGCCCGGTTTGGGGCTAAAGCCGAGCTTGGCTGAACCAACAATAATTACTTCCTCGGTCTCTACATCTAAGTAATCTGCAATTTCAGTCCTGATGGAGCTTTCCATGCTGCCGCCAATAATTGAACAATCGTGCCGAAGAATTAACTCATTCATCGTTCGTTCTATGCCGTTTGCGAGGAGCATTTTTTTGAATGCTTCAATGCGCTGCTGAATTTCCAACCTCATTTGATACAGTTCCTCCCTGACCTGCTAGCAATCTCTGTTTAACAAAGCAGGTAGCCGATTGGCCACAAAGCCACCCCTCGTGGCTTCTGTCTGATTCTGCCCTCACTAATAGCATGTAATCTCCTGACGGATCTAGGGTGACGGTCAGCGAGTCACGACTAGTCTTCGAATTCGCTCGCTTACGGGTGAATGTGCATGGGGATACCAGCCGCCGCCTAGATGTGGTAACAGCGTACCTGATAGCACCAATGTTGTTCCGCGCCACCGAATGTCGATGGCTGGCCTGAGCTGCCAGGCGCGTGGCGCTAGCGGCTGTTGAGTCCGTCCGAATCATAGGTGCTTGGAGCAGTGAAGGCGGCCGCTTGCGGGACTCAGCGGCAAATCGCGCGTGGTAATCGGAGACAAGAGTCTTCCCGGACGGCCAATGTACGGTTGCAGATCTGCGCGCTGGCGTAGCGCGCCAATAACGGTTCCAGGTTCACTTCTTTCAGCAAGTTCCGGCTCCAGGGAGGCGTCGCCGGATGGTTCAATTGAAAGGGAGGCTCCGGGGAACGCCGCAATCAGTCACATGGCCCGTGCGCCTACCGCGATCATTGCCGCCAACATCGGCCGCCGACCCACCCGCATCGGCATGCCCGATCACCGCGGTAGCCAGCGTCGGCATAGCTAGCCACAGACAGTGCGAGCATTCGCAGCAGGAAAGACTTCATGCGAAGAGATCCCGCGGTAAACGACCGCGCACACACGATAGTGTCGCCGCAGACAATAGAACCTCAGCTCGGCCATCGCCAAACCATCGCGCCCATACCGCCACGCGGCAGGCATGGGCGCGACACATTGGGAGCTAGAACTTGTATGTCAGCCCCAGGTACGCCAGCCGGCCGGCGTAGCCGCCAGTATAGAAGCGGGCGCGGGTGTCATCGCCCAGGTGCTGGCGCGACTCCTGCTTGGTCAGGTTCAGCACCGAGGCGGTGAGGCTGAGCGCCGGGGTGATGTTGTAGGCCGCGTTCACATCGATCTGGTAGTACGGCTCCTCAAAGACGTTCAGACCATTGACCAGGCCTTGCACCAGTTCGCCGCGACGGTTGTACGAGGCGCGCAGCAGCAGGCTGTCGGTTTCGTAGAACACGGTGAAGTTGGTCTGGTTCCTGGCGCTGCCCGGCATGGAGGTCTTGCCGGCCTCGGTGCCGTCTTCCAGCCGCACCGCCGCCTTGCTGGCATCGTTGTAGGTGTAGTTGAACTGCACACCAAGGCCGAACGGCAGCGTGTGCTGCGCGTACAGCTCCACGCCCTGCGAGACCGCGTCCTGGCCGCCGGCCTGGGTGCTGTAGTTCTGCACGGTGACCGGTTGCCCGTCGACCATCATGTTGACGTCGCTGATCACGTCGACCGCGAAGTTCTCCACGTTCTTGCGGAACAACCCCACACCCGCCACCGAACCCGGGTGGAAATACCATTCCAGCCCCAGGTCGAACTGGTTGGCCTTGTATGGCTCCAGGTTCTTGTTGCTGCCCGAGCCGTACCAGCCCTGCTCGCTGGCACCGCCGGTCAGGCGCCGGTCGGCCACGTACTCGGGGCTGTAGAACTCCAGGCTGCCAGGCGCGGCGATGTCGTTGTAGCTGGGGCGTGCGATCACCTTGGCGGCTGCTGCGCGTAGCAACAGGTTCTCGGTCAGGTCGTAGGCCAGGTTGAAACTCGGCAGCACGTCGGTGTAGTTGCGGTCCAGCCCGCTGACCACGAACGACTCGGTGCGTTGCACGCTGTCGGCCAAGCGCCAGTAGCCTTCGGTCCCGCAATAGGTGTCGGCCGGCGCGCCGCCGGGCGTGGCGGCGCCCTGCTGGCAGGCCAGCGGATTGCCGTCGGCGCCGTCAAAGAAATAGTCGTTGTAGGCAGTCACCTTGTCGGTGGAAGCGGCACGCTGGCCGGTGCGCGCCACCCGCACGCCGACGTTGCCACGCAGCCGCTCGGTGTGGAAGTTGAGTTGCAGGTAGCTGGAGTAGATCTCTTCGTCGACGTTGTAGACGAAGTTGTCTTCGTTGCGGGTCTGCATCGCGCCATATGTCTGGTTCAAGTAGCCGATGTAGCCCGGGAAGTTGATCGCCGGGAACGCGCTGGCGTTGACGCCACCGGCCAGGTTGTCCTGCGCGAACAGCAGGCCCGGCGAGAACTGGGTGGCGATGGCATTGCAGCGCCCGTTCCAGTAGCGGTTGTCGTAGTCGCCCGGATCGGTGCCCGGGCACACCCAGTAGTTGTTGCCGGTACTGCGGTGGATGCCGCCGTCGCGACGCTTGAGGCCGAACTGCAGCGAGTCGAAGACCTCGCCATCGAAATGCCAGGTGGTATCGATCTGCGCGTACTGCTGCTGATTGGTGTTGCGGGTCCAGGACGAGCCTGTGGAGCCCAGGTCGACCTGCAGGATGCCGTCGCGCAGGTTCTGCATCAGCTGCGGTGAGAATGTCATGGACGGCGTGCCGGTCAGGTCCCAGGCGCTGGCGAAATTGCCGTTGCTCCAGCTGCCGTCGGCGTTCTGCAGGCGCGGCTTGATCGGTAAGGAAAACTGCAGCTCCGGCCCGCCCTTGGCCCAGGTGCGGCCAACCTTGAACGCCACGTCCACCTGCTCGCCACGCCATTCGCCGCCCAGGTCCACCGTCTGCGACTGCGATTTCTCGATGTTGTAGCTGCCGGTGATCTGCGGCGTCGGCACCGTGCAGTCGTCCGAGCCCCAGCCGCCCGGCGGCAGGCCGGCCGCGGCGGCCTGCGCCTCGCTGCAGTAGTAGGTCTTGCCCGGACGCAGGCTGTAGGCGGCGCCGGTGACAATCGTGCCGCTGGGATCGAACTGCAGCGCGTCGAGCAGGCGCCCGCCGCGCCAGTTGCCGTCGCCGTAATAGCGGGCAATGTTCCACTCGGGAATCTTGATGGTATTGGTCTGCGAATTCTGCGACAGGTCGAAGCGGAAGTAGTTCGCGGTCAGGGTCAGGTCGTCGGTGGGCTTGAACTGCAGGGTCAGTTGCCCGCCCTTGCGCTCGCGCTCCTCGCGTTTGGCGTCCAGGCTGACCGCCGTCGGCATCATGAAACCGGTGGAGTAATTGCCGTCCTGGTTCCAGAAACCGGTGCCGCCCCACCAGTTGGCGTTGAAGTCCGACGGATTTCCGTTGACGTCGACCGCCGGGCCAACTTCGTCGCGCCCGTACCACTGCCAGCTCTCGGTACTGGCATCGAGCGTGCGTGCGGTGCGCTTTTGCTGCGTGTAGCCAACGAAGACACCGAAGCGGTTGTCCTTGTCGTGCCAGGAGTACGAACCGGAGAACTGGCCGTCCGTCTTCTTGCTGGTATCGGACCAGGTGCCCTCGGCGGAAACGAAGCCGGAATTTGGCTCCAGTTCCAGCGGGCGCCGCGTCTGCAGGATCACCGTGCCGCCGATGCCGCCTTCGTCGATGCGCGCTTCCGGGGTCTTGTACAGCTCCGCGCTCCCCAGCAGGTTCGACGGCAGCAGCGTGTAGTTGAACGAGCGCGTGGGGTCGCCGTTGGATTCGGCGGTGGCGATGTAGTTGCCGTTCAATTCGGTCAGCACCAGCTCCGAGGACAGGCCGCGCACGCTGACGTTCTTGCCCTCGCCACCGTCACGGCTGATGACCACGCCGGGCACGCGCTGCAGCGCATCGGCCACGTTCTTGTCGGGGAACTTGCCCACGTCCTCGGCAGTGATGACATCGACCACGGCGTTGGCGTTGCGCTTTTGCTCCAGACTTTTTTCGATCGCGTAGCGGTAGCCGGTCACCGTCACCGCGTCCAGGTCCGTGGCCTGCATCGCGGCCTGGCCCGTGGGCGCCGGAGTGCCGTCGGCCTGCTGGGCGGAAACAGTGGTGGAGGCGGCGCTCGCGAACAAGGCGATGGCGATACCGGCGTACAGCGTGCTGCGGTTGCGTGCGAATGGCGTGCAGTTCATTTCGGTCGTGCTCTCCCAATGGTGATCGGCCTCGGCGGCTTTGTATCGATCCAACGACCGGACAACAACGCCGCGCGAAGTAACGCAAAAACATCCGGCACCGTTGCGGCGCCCGGTTTTCCTGGTCTTCTCCCCTCTTCTGCGCGGATGCGATTAGATCGTTCTAATGCCGTGCAAACCTAAGTAGCACAGCCCATGCGCCAACGCATTCTGCCGCGCAGCAGGCCGGCGGCGTTGCAAGCGCCACGATTGCGGCCGGGCTCGCCACGCTTGCACGCGACACGCTACAGCCTGCCTGCTGCAGCAACCGCTCAATCGCGGCCCGCAAGCGCCCTCGCCTGCAACCAGGCGCAAGCGGTTTACCGTGGCGCCTGCGCGCGTTCCATCACTCACCGAGCTCAGCGAGAAGCAGGGTCGAACTGCGTGTCGGCACCTCTTGCCCATGGCCACAGCACGTCGCTTGCCGGCTATCGCCATTACAGGGACGTGCGGTGATGGCGAGTTATCAAGAATGTTGCAGAGTCGAAGAGACGGTTCCCGGCCGCGCTCGCGCCCTCACCTAAGCCGGGGACCAGAAGCTGCGCATGGACGTACCCTCACCCCAACCCCTCTCCCGGCGGGAGAGGGGCTTTAGTGCCGCGTCGGTCGTGTCTTCCTGTGTCCGTCTCGGTAACGCGTGGGCTGACCTGAGGCACCATTGAGTTCATCGCAACCTTCTACGACCGGGGAACCGGTCCCCGCCCGCGCGATTGCCCGCAACGACGTCGGCAATTCGCAGACCCATCCCCCAGAACGACAACTTTCTGGCGCGCCAACCGGGCGCATCTATCAAGTCCGCCGGGCCTGGGCCGATACCGCATGCATGGACAGACTCAGCGTAATCGGATTGGTGCTGGCGATCGTGGCGATCGTGGGCGGCAGCGTGTTGAAAGGTGCCGGCATTTCGTCGCTGTGGTCGCCGGCTGCCTTCGTGATCGTCATCGTCGGCACGGTGGCCGCGATCCTGCTGCACACCTCGCCGGCGGTTTTCCGGCGCGCGTTCAAGATCCTGCGCTGGGTGATCCAGCCGCCGGCCAGCGATCGCCCGCAACTGGTGGCGCGTATCGTCGAATGGAGCAATATCGCCCGTCGCCAGGGCCTGCTGGGCCTGGAAGACCAGTTGCCGCGTCAGGACGATGCCTTCCTGCGCAAAGGCCTGCAGATGCTGGTCGATGGCGTGGAGCCCGAATCCATGCGCCACATGCTGGAGATCGAAGTGGACAACCAGGAGCGTCAGGATCTTGCCGCGGCCAAGGTATTCGAGGGCATGGGCATCTATGCGCCCACCCTGGGCATCATCGGCGCGGTACTGGGCCTGATGGCGGTGATGAAGAACCTGGCCGACCCGGCCATGCTCGGGCATGGCATCGCGGCAGCCTTCACCGCCACCATCTACGGCATCGCCTCGGCCAACCTGCTATTTCTGCCGGTCGCCGCCAAGCTCAAGAGCGTGATCCATTGCAGCACCAATGAGCGCGAAATGGCGATCGAAGGCCTGATCGCCATCGCCCAGGGCGAGAACCCGCGCAACATCGAGTCGAAATTGGCAGGCTACTTGCATTAGCGCGTTATGGCCCGTCGTCGCAAACACCACGAAGAACATGGCAACCACGAAGCGTGGGCGATTCCGTATGCCGATCTGATGACGCTGCTGCTGGCGTTCTTCGTGGTGATGTACGCCATCTCTTCGCTCAACGAAGGCAAATACAAGGTCATGGCGCAAGCGCTGACCAGCGCCTTCGGTGGCTCGTCGAACAAGGCCAGCCCGGTGCAGCTGGGCAAGACCCAGACCCTGGGCGCCGATTACGACCGCCCATCCGTGATCAAGGCCGGCGCGCCGATGGCGGCCTCCAATGGCCCGACCGACCCCACCCTGCTGCCGTCGATGGCCGCGCAGATGCGCATGCCGGTGTCGCTGCGCAACCAGGCGCAACTGGCGCGTGCGCAGCGGCAGATGGATGCAGTGGAGCAACAGCTGAGCAAGACGCTGGCCCCGCTGATCGACAAGCAACTGATCACCATCCGCCGCAACGATCTGTGGATCGAGGTGGAGATCAACAGCGACATCCTGTTCGGCACCGGCTCGGCCACCCTGGCCGGCCGCGCCCGCGGGACGTTGTCCACGCTGGCCTCGGTGCTGCGCGATGCGCCCAATGGCGTGCGCGTGGAGGGCTATACCGATAACCAGCCCATCGCCACGGCGCAATTCCCCTCCAACTGGGAGCTGTCTGCGGCGCGTGCGGCAAGCGTGGTGCACCTGTTCGCCGACGACGGCATCGCCCCGCAACGATTGGCGATGGTGGGCTATGGAGAATTCCGCGCACGTGCCGATAACAGCACTGAGGCGGGACGGAATGCGAACCGGCGTGTGGTGTTGATCATCCTCGCTGACTCGGCTGGCTCACTCGCACCCGATCCGCCATCGCAATTAAATGCGACCGCCGCCGGGGCGCCCAAGCTTCCCAAGTCTGACGGCGGCCAAACGGCCGTCACCACCGAAAGCGGCACAAGTTCCGTCCCCGCCGTAATTCAAGGAGTGCAGTGACATGCGTATCTGGGCAATCGCCAACCAAAAGGGCGGCGTCGGCAAGACCACCACGACGCTGGCATTGGGTCGCGGCCTGGCCGCGCTCGGCCACCGCGTCTTGTTGATCGACCTCGATCCGCACTCCTCGCTCACCCGCGCCTTCGGCGTGGCGATCGACCCGCCGCCGCGCGGGGTGCTGGACCTGTTCGGCACTCCGCCAAGCGACCTGGCCAGCCTGGCGCATGAAAGCAGCATTCCGGGCCTGTCGTATGTGTGCGCGCAAGCCGCATTGGCCACGCTGGAACGCCGCAGCGCCAACCAGCCCGGCCTGGGCCTGGCGCTGCAGAACGCCATGACCCGGCATGCCGGCCAGCACGACTACATCCTGCTGGACTGCCCGCCAACCCTGGGCCTGCTGATGATCAACGCACTGGCCGCCTGCGACCGCGTGGTGGTGCCGACCCAGGCCGAGCCGCTTGCCCTGCATGGCCTGGCCAGCATGGTGCGCACCGCCGACATGGTGCAGCGCTCGCGCCGGCGCGGGCTGCCGGTGTCGATCCTGCCTACGCTGTTCGACCGCCGCACCCGCGCCGGCACCGAAACGCTGAAGGAAATGCAGGCCACCTACGGCCCGGTCGTCTGGGAAGACGCGGTGCCGGTGGACACCCGAATCTGCAACGCCGCCGCCCTGACCGTGCCCGCCGTTGGCGGCGACTATCAGGGCCGCGGCCTGTCCGCGTATCGCCGCGCGCTGGAATGGGTGCTGGCCGATGACGCGATGCGTATGGAGCAAGCCGCATGAGCAACCCCACCGCCAACGGTGAATTGGACGATTATCTGGAAGGCCTGCTGCACGATGCGGGCGTGGAGAGCGTTGCCCCACCTGCGGCCACCGCAGCCACGGTCGAAACGCCGGCACTTGCGCATGCAGATCTTGCGCTGGCCGAGCCGCCGGTCGAGACGGCCGCACTTCCCGAAGCCGCTACCGTCTCCGAAGCTGCCACCTCCAACGCGATTGCCGCAGCGCGCAGCGCCGATGCGATCGCCGCCGATTTCCTGGCAGAAATGGACGCCGACCCGGCGTTCGCACCGCCGGTCAAGGCCGCGCCCAGCGCTGCCGACATTGCCGCCGACTTCCTGGCCGAAATGGACGCCGACCCGGCCTTCGCACCG
Organism: Xanthomonas euvesicatoria; assembly: GCF_013112235.1. Classification (NCBI taxonomy): domain Bacteria; kingdom Pseudomonadati; phylum Pseudomonadota; class Gammaproteobacteria; order Lysobacterales; family Lysobacteraceae; genus Xanthomonas; species Xanthomonas euvesicatoria. Next base: position 3,319,803 of record NZ_JABFFS010000001.1, on the reverse strand, counting down.
CCGGTCAACGCCGCGCCCAGCGCCGCCGACATCGCTGCCGACTTCCTGGCCGAAATGGACGCCGACCCGGCGTTCGCACCGCCGGTCAACGCCGCACCCAGCGCCGCCGACATCGCTGCCGACTTCCTGGCCGAAATGGACGCCGACCCGGCATTCGCCCCGCCGGCCAAGGCCGCGCCCAGCGCCGCCGACATCGCCGCCGACTTCCTGGCCGAAATGGATGCCGATCCGGCGTTCGGAACCGCGCCCACTGCAGTGGACCTGATCACCGCCGATCTGCTGGCAGAAATGGATGCCGACCCGGCCTTCGGGCTGGAGGCCGCACCGGTCGCGGTGCCTGCACCCGCCCCGGCACCGGCGCCCGCCCCGGCCCCCCGTGCGGCACCGGCGCCGGCACGCGCGCCGGCACCGACCGGGCTGCAGGCACTGCTGGCACCCGGCCAGGCCGACAAGATTCACGCCGAACGCCGCGCCAGCGAACGCAGCACCCGCTGGCTGCGTCTGCGCTGCGGCGAGCAGACCTATGCGCTGGAATTGCTCAAGGTGCAGGAAGTGGTGCTGCCGGTGCCGCTGCTGCCGCTGCGCGGCACGCCCAGCGCCATGCTGGGCATCATGAACCTGCGGGGCCAGGTGGTCCCGGTGATCGATCTGGGCATCCACCTGGGCTCTTCGCCGGTGGACATGGACCTGCAGACCCGCGTGGTGGTGCTGGAAGAAAACGGCGAAACCATGGGCCTGCGCGTGTCGGCCGTGGAAGACGTCACCAGCCTCACCGATCAGCAGATCGAGCCGCCGGACAACGCCCGGCTGTGCCGCATCTACAACAACCTGTTCCGCGGTGTCGCACGTCTGGGCCATCAGCCGATGATCCTGCTCGATGCCACCCATCTGCTGCATTGATGCGCGCCTAGCTTGCTCGCACCTGCACGCACAACGATTCGCCGTTAAAGCTTTTCCGCCCCCCGCCGTTAGTACGCATAGAACCATCCGTTCGGAGCAACAATGAGCACAGTGACATTGGGTGAGGATCTCGGCATCGAGACCAGCGCCGACCTCAAGCAAAAGCTTGCCGGATTCCTCACCCAGGACGGCGACCTGGTGCTTGATGCCGGTGAAGTCCGACGCATCCACACCGCCAGCGTGCAGTTGCTCTGCGCCTTTGTGCAGAGCCGCCGCCAGGCCGGCCTGCACACCGAATTCGATGGCTGCAACGACACTTTTAGGGATGCAGCGCGTCTGCTCGGCGTCACCGACGCGCTCGGACTCCCCGCATCCAATGACAACCTGAAATCTGTGGAGAACGCCGCATGAGCGCACGTATCTTGGTGGTGGACGATTCGGCGTCGATGCGCCAGATGGTCTCTTTCGCCCTCACCTCTGCCGGCTTTGCCGTCGAAGAAGCCGAAGACGGCGCCGTTGCGCTGGGCCGCGCGAAGGGCCAGCGCTTCAATGCGGTGGTCACCGACGTGAACATGCCCAACATGGACGGCATCTCGCTGATCCGCGAGCTGCGCCAGCTGCCGGACTACAAGTTCACCCCGATGCTCATGCTCACCACCGAGTCGGCGGCCGACAAGAAATCCGAAGGCAAGGCAGCCGGCGCCACCGGTTGGCTGGTCAAGCCGTTCAACCCAGAACAGCTGATCGCCACCGTGCAGAAAGTTCTCGGTTAAACCCTCCTCGCTTCAGCTTCGGATTTCACGCCCATGAGCATGGACCTGCAACGTTTCCACGCCACCTTTTTCGAGGAAAGCCGTGAAGGGCTCGACGCGATGGAGGCCGGGCTGCTGTCGCTTGAAGAAGGCAACCGCGACCCGGAAATCATCAACTCGGTGTTCCGCGCCGCGCACTCGATCAAGGGCGGCGCTGCCACCTTCGGTTTCGACGCCGTCGCAGGGCTGACCCACGTGCTGGAGACGCTGCTGGACGAGCTGCGCTCCAACAAGCGCCAGCTCGAACCCAATGCGGTCGATGCCATGCTTGGCTCGGTCGATGTGCTGCGCGCCCTGTTGCGCGAAGCCGAACACGGCACCCCGGCCGATCCGGCTGCGGTCAAGGCCGTGCACACCCGGTTGAATGCCGTGCTCGCTGGCGAAGCGCCGGCCGCCGCGGCGGTCGCCAAGCCCAAGGAAGAAGAACCCGAAGCCTGGCATATCGGTTTCACCCCGGCGCCGTCGCTGTTCATGAGCGGCAACGACCCGCTGCGCATCATCCGTGAGCTCGAGCACCTGGGCCCGCTGCAGATTGCCGCACGCCTGGAGCGCATGCCGGGTTTTGAAAACATCGACCCGCTGGAAGCCTACCTGGCCTGGGATCTGGGCCTGATCGGCAAGATTCCGCGCAGCAAGATCGAAGACACCTTCGCCTGGGTGGTGGACGATTGCGAGCTGGACATCCGCCCGATGGCGGTGCCCGGCCCGCCGCCGAGCCTGGCCGTGGACGCTCCGGCGGCCGCACCGGTTGCAGCCGTTGCCGCTGCACCGGGCGCCGCTGCCGAACCTGCTGCCGCCGCGGCGACACCGGCCAAGGCCGCCGCTGCCGAAGCCGAAAGCTCGATCCGCGTCAGCGTCGACAAGGTCGATGCATTGATCAATCTGGTCGGCGAACTGGTGATCACCCAGGCCATGCTCAAGCAGGTCTCCACCGGCCTGGACCCGGCGCATGCCGAACAGCTGTTCGCCGGCCTGGATCTGCTCGAGCGCAATACCCGCGATCTGCAGGAAGCGGTCATCGGCGTGCGCATGCTGCCGGTGGATGCGGTGTTCCGCCGCTTCCCGCGCCTGGTACGCGACCTCTCCAGCCGCCTCGGCAAGCAAGTGCGCCTGCGCACCATTGGCGAAAGCACCGAGCTGGACAAGGGCCTGATCGAAAAGATCGCCGATCCGTTGGTGCACCTGGTGCGCAACTCGATCGACCACGGCCTGGAAATGCCCGATGCGCGCCGCGCCTCCGGCAAGGACGAAACCGGCACGATTACCCTGGCGGCATCGCACCAGGGCGGCCACATCGTGATCGAAGTCAGCGACGACGGCCGTGGCCTCAATCGCGCCAAGATCCTGGAAAAAGCGGCCGAACGCGGCATCGCCGTGCCGGACAACCCGACCGATGCGCAGGTGTGGGACTTGATCTTCGCACCGGGCTTCTCCACCGCCGATGCGGTGACCGACCTGTCCGGTCGTGGCGTGGGCATGGACGTGGTCCGCCGCAACATCCAGGGCCTGGGTGGCGAAGTGCAGCTGGAAAGCAACGCCGGCAGCGGTACCCGCGTGTTGATCCGTCTGCCGCTGACCCTGGCCATTCTGGACGGCATGACCGTTTCGGTCGCCGGCGAAACCCTGATCCTGCCGCTGTCCTACGTGCTCGAAGCCCTGCAGCCGGCACCGGAAGACGTCCGCGCGATGGCCGGCGACGGTCGGGTACTGCGGGTGCGTGGCGAATATCTGCCGATCCTCTCGCTCACCAATTACTACGGCTTCGGCGGGCAACAGTCCTCCAAGGAATCGCTGGTGGTGGTGGTCGAAGGCGACGGCCAGAAGATCGCGCTGGAAGTGGACGAGTTGCTCGGCCAGCAGCAGGTGGTGGTCAAGAACATCGAGAACAATTACCGCCGCATCCCGGGCGTTTCCGGCGCCACCATCCTCGGCGATGGGCGGGTCTCGCTGATCGTGGACATCGGTGGACTGGTGCGCTCGCTCAAGGTACCGCAAGCCGCGTAATGCACTCGCCGCGGCGTGGATGCCGCGGCGCAAGGCTCCACCACGCCATCGATGCACGATGGGTGCTGGAGCGATCGCCGGCAGTATGGGGACTGCCGGCATCAGCAACACCCGTCCGGCCCGACACGACCGGCGGAGATTCTGGCCCTTTGTCCGGATCTTTCGACGCTGCCATCGTCATTCGCCCAACCACTGACGGGCGCCCACCAGGCCAGTCGTTCTCTGCAATACGAGAAGACCGCTATGAACTGGTTCCGCAATCTTGCCGTTGCCCGCAAGTTGGCCGTGGCGTTTTCCTTTACCGCGTTGATCACCTTGAGCCTGGGCGGGTTTGCGCTCGTGCGCATGCAGTCCAGCGCACATCTGTTGCGCGAGATCGGCACCGTGTGGGCACCGGCCGTGCAGCAACTGAGCGAAATGCGCGCATTGCTCGGCGAATTCCGCACCTACGAACTTGCCCAGCTGGCACACGCCGACGATCCGAAGGCGGTGCAGAATTATTTCGAACGCATGGACAAGGCGCGCGCCGACGTCGCGACGGCGCAGGACGCCTACGCCAAGACCACCACGGCCGGCAGAGAGACCGAGTTGTACGACGAGGTCAAACTGAAACTGGACGCGTACTACAAGGCCAACGCCGCACTCAGCGCCGCGGTGCGTGCCGGCGATCTGGTCACTGCCAATCGCGTTTCCGATGAGCAATCGCGCCCGGCGCGGCGCGACCTGTTCGCGAAATTGGTCGAGCTGACCAAGTTCAACGTCGCCCACATGGACAGCGAGATCGCGCAGGCCGAGGCGACCTATCAACGCTCGGTGCAGGTCATGCTCGTGGCGATGGTGCTGGTCGTGCTGCTGGCTGCATTTGCCGGTTGGTTCATCGCCCGCAGCATCGCCGGCCCGCTCGCTCGCGCCACGCGGGTGGCCAGTGCCATCGCGCAGGGCAAACTGGATAACGCCATCCACGTCGACAGCCGCGACGAAGCCGGGCAACTGCTGCACAGCATGGAAGGCATGCAGCGGCAATTGCAGGCCGTGCTTGCAGCGCAGTCGGAAATGGCCAAGCGCCACGAAGCCGGCCAGATCAGCTACCGCATGGAACACGATGCGTTTCCAGGCGACTACGGCACCATGGTGCGCGACACCAACAGCCTGGTCGGCTCGCATATCGCGGTCAAGATGAAACTCGCGCAGATCATGTCGTGCTACGCCATCGGCGACTTCAGCCAGGACATGGACCGCCTGCCCGGCGAGAAGGCCGTGCTCAGTTCCACCATGGATACCGTCAAGGCCAACCTGTCGGCGATGAACGGCGAGATCAAGCTGCTGGCGCAGGCCGCTGCCAACGGCGACTTCAGCGTGCGCGGCGACACGGCACGTTTTCAGTACGATTTCCAGGCGATGGTGGAGAGCCTCAATCAGTTGATGGCGACCGCCGATGCCAACCTGAGCGCGCTGTCGAAGCTGTTGCAGGCCATTGCCGCGGGCGATCTCACCGAGCGCATGCAAGGCCAGTTCAATGGCGTGTTCGCCCGGATGCGCGACGATGCCAATACCACCACCGCGCAACTTGCCGATATCGTTGGGCGCATCCAGCACGCCACCTTGTCGATCAATACCGCGGCCAGCGAGATTGCCGCCGGCAACAACGATCTGTCGCAACGCACCGAGCAGCAGGCGGCCAACCTGGAAGAAACCGCCGCCTCGATGGAGGAACTCACCTCCACCGTGCGCCAGAACGCCGAGCATGCGCGCCAGGCCAACCAGCTCGCCATCGGTGCGGCCACGGTAGCCTCGCAAGGCGGCAGCGTAGTGGCGCAGGTGGTGACCACCATGTCCGGCATCGAAGTGTCCTCGAAGAAGATCGCCGACATCATCAGCGTGATCGACGGCATCGCCTTCCAGACCAATATCCTGGCCTTGAATGCCGCCGTGGAAGCGGCGCGTGCCGGCGAGCAGGGCCGTGGTTTTGCCGTGGTCGCCTCGGAAGTGCGCACGCTGGCGCAGCGTTCGGCCGGCGCGGCAAAGGAGATCAAGCACCTCATCGACGACTCGGTGAGCAAGGTCGCCGAAGGCTCCGTCCTGGTGGACCAGGCCGGCAAGACCATGGCCGACATCGTCGCCAGCGTGCAGCGCGTCACCGACATCATGGGCGAGATTTCTGCCGCCTCGCAGGAACAGTCGGCCGGGATCGAGCAGGTCAACCTCACCGTGACGCAGATGGACGAAGCCACCCAGCAGAACGCAGCGCTGGTGGAAGAAGCCACGGCCGCGGCGCGTGCGATGGAAGAGCAGGCCGGTCAGCTGTCCGATGCGGTGTCGATCTTCAAGGTGCAGCAAGTCGCTGCCGTGGCCACTGCAGCCAAGCGCCCTGCTCCGCCGCGCCTGGCCGCCGCCAAACCAGGCGCTGCCAGATCGGCCACGACCAAGCGCGCCCCTGTATCGGCCGGTGTCGCGGCCACGGCCACAGCAACGCCACGCCCGGTGATTGCCGCAGCCGCCAACGGCGAGTCGAGTTGGCAGGAGTTCTGACCGCCGCCTCTGCGTGGAGCAGGCGACGAGGCGACCAAGCATGAGCAAGCCCCGGCGGCGATGTCGGGGCTTTTTTTTTGGCGCGTGCGGGTTGTAGCAACGCTCACGCGCACGCATCCCAACATCCATTACAGCAGCAGATTCTCGCAGCCGCCACGCCTGCGCGATGCATCGCTTGGCCATGCCTCGCGCTGGCCCCACCGAGCACCATGAACGCCAGCATGCTGCAATGCAACATGCGACTTCAGAATTCCGGGTGGCGAACGCTACCGGTGTATCTCTTTTCCACCCTCCCCAGAGAGAAACACCATGAAATTCCTGCATTCCATGACCGTCGGGCGACGCCTGGCGGTGGCATTCGCGTTGCTGATCGCGTTGCTTGCCGGCTCCACCGCCCTGGCGCTGTCCCAGTTCAAGACCGTCCAACATCAGGTCGCGATCATCGTCGAGGTCAATAACCGCAAGGCAGCGCTGCTCAGTCAGATGCGCGAGAGCAACATGCTCGGCGAGCGCTACATCCGCGACTTCATGCTGGCGACCCCGCAGCAGCGGCCCGCTGTCGATGCGCAGCTCAAGGCCAATCGCGAACATTACGCGCAGTTGTGGACCGCGTTGAAACAGCTGCCGACCAACAGCGACGGCCTACGTGCTCGGCAGGCCATCGAAGACAGCCTCACCGCTGCCCGCGCCACCAACAACCGACTGCTGGGCCTGGTACGCGAAGGCGACCTGGAGGGCGCAAAGCAGCTGCTCAGTGGGCAGGCGCAGCCGTTGCTGGAGCGCCGCTCCAAGGCGATTGCTGCCGCGGTGGAATTGCAGAATCAGCAGAATGCCGCCGGCGCGGCCACCATCCTGGGCAGCGTGGCGCTGGCAAACCGTGCCTTGATCGCCTTCGGCCTGCTCGCGGCCGGCCTGGCCGCCGCGTTGGCGTGGCTGATCTCGGCCAGCCTGGTGCGGCCGCTGAAGCAGGCCACGCAGGTCGCCGATGCGATCGCCCACGGCGATCTGGATCACCCGATCGGCCCGCAGCCAGGCGATGAGCCCGGCCAGTTGTTGACCAGCATGCGCGGCATGCAGGAGCAGCTCAAGGCCGTTGCCGCCGCGCAGCAGGAGATGGCCCGCCAGCACGACAGCGGCAAGATCAGCTTCCGCATGGACCAGGATGCGTTTCCCGGGCAATACGGCAGCATGGTGCGCGATACCAATGCTCTGGTAGATGCGCATATCGCGGTCAAGCTCAAGCTCGCGCAGATCATGTCGCGCTACGCCATCGGCGACCTGAGCCAGGACATGGACCGCCTGCCGGGCGAAGAAGCCGTGTTGAGCGAGACCATGGACACCGTCAAATCCAACCTGACGGCGATGAACAGCGAGATCAAACTGCTGGCCCAGGCTGCGGCCGATGGCGACTTCAGCGTACGCGGCGATACGGCGCGTTTCCAGCACGATTTCCTGGCAATGGTGGAAAGCCTCAACCGGCTGATGGCCACCGCCGACGGTAATTTGGGCGCGCTGTCGAAGGTGCTGCAGGCCATTGCTGCAGGTGATCTCACCCAGCGCATGCAGGGCGAGTTCAACGGCGTGTTCGCGCAGATGCGCGACGATGCCAACGCCACCACCGAACAGCTCTCCAGCATTGTCGGGCGCATCCAGCACGCCACGGTGTCGATCAATACCGCGGCCAGCGAGATCGCCGCCGGCAACAACGATCTGTCGCAGCGCACCGAGCAGCAGGCCGCCAACCTGGAAGAAACCGCGGCCTCGATGGAGGAGCTCACCTCCACCGTCAGGCAGAACGCCGAAGGCGCACGCCAGGCCAACCAGCTTGCGATCGGCGCGGCGGCTGTGGCGTCGCAAGGCGGCGACGTGGTCGGCAAGGTGGTGTCCACCATGGCCGACATCGAAGTCTCGTCGAAGAAGATCGCCGATATCATCTCCGTCATCGACGGCATTGCCTTCCAGACCAACATCCTGGCGTTGAACGCCGCAGTGGAAGCGGCACGCGCAGGCGACCAGGGCCGCGGATTCGCGGTGGTGGCCGGCGAAGTGCGCACGCTCGCACAGCGCTCGGCCGGCGCAGCCAAGGAGATCAAGCACCTCATCGACGACTCGGTGGGCAAGGTCGCCGAAGGCTCCGTCCTGGTGGACCAGGCCGGCAAGACCATGGCCGACATCGTCGCCAGCGTGCAGCGCGTCACCGACATCATGGGCGAGATTTCTGCCGCCTCGCAGGAACAGTCGGCCGGGATCGAGCAGGTCAACCTCACCGTGACGCAGATGGACGAAACCACCCAGCAGAACGCGGCGCTGGTGGAAGAAGCCACGGCCGCGGCACGTGCAATGGAAGAGCAAGCCGGTCAGTTGTCCGATGCGGTATCGATCTTCAAGGTGCAGCAGGTCGCCGGTGTGGTGCCCGCGGCCAAGCGCCCTGCACCGCTGCGCCTGGCCGCCGCCACGTCGGCCAGCGTTGCCAAACGCGTGACCGGCTCGGCTGTTACAAAACCCAGCGCCGCCCCCGCCCCAGCGCAACGCCGGCTGGCTGCCGCGGCCGGCAACAGCGAGTCGAACTGGCAGGAGTTCTAAGCCCACTGCAGATACACGGCCGCCGGATCAGACGGCAGGTGGTCCCCAGGCCCCGGCAGCAATGTCGGGGCTTTTTTTTGGCGGGGAAACCCTGCCGAGGCAGTGTCGCGTGTCGTTGTCGACAGCTTGCGGTGGGCGCATGAGGCTGTGCGCGTGCCTTCATCCGGCGCTGCGCACCAGCTTTTTCCCCGCACGAGAAGGGAGTCACTGCGACGACCATGCAAGCGTGCCGCTGGTCGAAAATCGGTCAAGCGCAGGCCCGTGCGGCCGATACAACAAGCACTGAGGGCCGCATTGCCCGCGCTAGATCGAAGGACGTCCGCATGCACACCGCCAACTCCAACCGCTCTGCCCGCACCGTGCTGGGCTGTGTGTTCACCGTCGCGCTGCTGGCTGCGGGCGTCTCGTTGCCGCCCTCCTTCGCCGCCCCGGCAGCGCCGGTCTCGGTGCTTCTGGACAATGTGCCGGTTACCGCATTGCAGGCGCTGGCGGTGGATCTGGCGCAGTTGCGCGACGATCAACGTGCACAGCTTGCCGCCAGGCACGATGCGGCGCGTATCGAAGCCTACGACGAGCGTCTGGGCAATCTGCACCAGCGGATCGCACGGCATGCCGGCTACTTCCAGGCCACCGCGCCGCAGGGCGAACAGGCACGCAAATTCGCGCTGGTGCAGCAGCAGCTGGGCAAGTACCTGGCACAGCACCGTCAGGCCAATCGCGCCCTGCACGAAGGCGACCTGCAATACGCACAAGCCTTGTCGCTGGGCCATAGCGGCGATACTCGCCACGTCTTGTGGACCGAACTGCAGAGCCTGCAGCAATCGGTCGCCAGCGTGAACGTCGCGCAGCGCAACTGAGCCGCTGCAGGCAAACCTTGCCACGCAGCGCCCGGGCAACATCACGCGTAGCACGCGCCAGTTCACGCTGAACCATCACGCCTTGTGCGGCCGAGTTCATCGGCGCGGCGACTGCACAAACGCCCGGCCCGCCCGCCGGTGCCGTTCACACCGTGCGCGCTGCCCGGTGCTGCATGCGCAGCGCCTGCGCCAGGACGCTGAGCGCCGTCACCGCATTGCCTGATGAATTCGCCGGGCAGCTGTGAGCCGTTCAATGGTCGCCGAAAGTGCAAACCGCCACCGTGCCCACGCCGTCGGCGATCGCGTGACAGCATGTCTTTGAGGCACTGTCTGGTTCGCTGTCATGCCCAGCGCGCTGCCACTGCGCCGAGCACGCAAAGCGCCGTGCCAGCGCGTTAACGCACTGAGCAAAGTCAGGCCATTCGCACGTGGCCTGCGCCACACATCGTCCGCAACCCTGCGGTGCGCCCGGCTCAACATTTTCGGAGTCGGGTCGCTATTCGACTTACGCCGGTCACATTCCTTTGCTGGATATCTGCCATGACGCTGAAGACCACGGTTGCAAAAACGCTGGCCAATGTGCCGCTCAAGCGCAGGTTCTTCGCCCAGACTGCCCTGGTTGCGCTGGGCATCATTGCGTTGGCGGTGATCGCCGCACGCATGCAGTACTTCGATCTGACCGATACGCGCCGCGATGGGCTCAAGAGCCAGATCGAGATGGCGACTGCGGTGGTCAATGGCTATGCCGAGCGCGCCGAAAAGGGCGAGATCGACGTGGAGACCGCCAAAAAGAGTGCGCTGCATACCCTGTCGACCATGCGTGCACGTGGCGGTGTGGATTACATCTACGTCACCGACCAGACGCCGACGATGCTGATGCACCCCACCCGCCCGGACCTGGTCGGCAAGCCGTTGAGCGACGTGCTCAGCCCGGACGGCAAGCGCGTGTTTCCAGCATTCGTCACCGCAGCGCAGGCCGGCGGCGGCTATGTCGACTACACCTGGGCCAAGCCAGGGCAGAAGGATCCGGTGCAGAAAACCTCGTACGCGGCGCTGTACAAGCCGTGGGGCTGGGTGATCGGCACCGGCGTGTACCTGGACGACACCCAATCGCAGGCGCTGGTTTTCACCGGCATCGTTGCGCTCGCCGGTGGCGCCCTGGTGCTGATCAACCTGCTGGTGGGCTGGCTGATCGGCAATTCCATCCTGGAGCCGGTGTCGCGTGCCCTGGCGGCCATCAAGGGCGTGGCGCGCGGCGACCTGAGCGTGCGTACTGCCGAACACGGCACCGATGAAATCGGCCAGATGCTCAAGGCCACCGACGAGATGGTCCACACCTTGGAGCGCTTCTCCGCGCAGACCAAGGTGATGGTGCACATGCATGCCGGCGACGATGTCACCCACCGCATGCCGACCAATTTCCCGGGCGTCTACGGCGAACTGGCCACCGGCATCAACACGATGATCTTCGAGCACCTGGATGCCATCGTCGATGCGATCGGCATCCTCAACGAGTATGCGCAAGGCGACCTGTCGCGCAATGCCGCGCGCCTGCCCGGCACGCGTGCGGTGCTGCACGAAGCGATGGACGCGGCCAAGGCCAGCCTGCTGGCGATCAACACCGAGATCAAGCGACTGGCGCAAGCTGCAGCCAACGGCGACTTCAGTCAACGCGGCGATGCCACGCGCTTCAAGCACGACTCGGCGCGCATGATCAACGACCTCAACGCGATGATGGAGGTCAGCGACCGCAACCTGGGCAAGCTGTCCGAGCTGCTGGCATCCCTGGCCGAAGGCGACCTCACTGCGCGCCTGGATGGCCAGTACCATGGCGTGTTCGCGCGCATGCGCGACGACGCCAACACCACGGCCACCCAACTGGCCGGCATCGTCGGGCGCATCCAGCAGGCCGCCAGTTCCATCACCGGCTCGGCCAGCGAAATCGCCGCAGGCAACAACGATCTGTCCCAGCGCACCGAACAGCAGGCCGCCAATCTGGAAGAAACCGCCGCCTCGATGGAGGAGCTCACCTCCACCGTCAAGCAGAATGCCGAAAGCGCACGCCAGGCCAACCAGTTGGCGATCGGCGCCGCCAGCGTGGCCTCGCAGGGCGGCCAGGTGGTGAGCCAGGTGGTGGACACCATGTGCGGTATCCAGACCTCGTCCAAGAAGATCGCCGAGATCATCAGCGTCATCGACGGCATCGCCTTCCAGACCAATATCCTGGCGCTGAATGCCGCGGTGGAAGCCGCACGTGCCGGCGAACAAGGCCGCGGATTTGCGGTGGTCGCCTCGGAAGTACGCACGCTGGCCCAGCGCTCGGCCAACGCGGCCAAAGAGATCAAGCACCTCATCGACGATTCGGTGGGCAAGGTGTCCGAGGGCTCGCTGCTGGTGGATCAGGCCGGCAAGACCATGGCCGAGATCGTCTCTTCGGTGCAGCGCGTCACCGACATCATGAGCGAAATTTCTGCCGCCTCGCAGGAACAGTCGGCCGGGATCGAACAGGTCAACCTCACCGTCACCCAGATGGACGAGAGCACGCAGCAGAACGCGGCGCTGGTGGAAGAAGCCACCGCAGCGGCCAATGCCATGCAGCAGCAGGCGCAGCAGCTGGATGAGGCGGTGTCCAGCTTCCGGATCGTCGCTGCCACCTCCAAGACGTTCGGCCATGCTGGCACACGCGCGCCGGCGCGGGTTGCGCTGGCCACCTACTGACCGCACATGCCCCGCTTCGGCCGGGTTGTCTTCTCCCTTTTCCTTTTTCCTTCCGCGGCTACGCCCATGACCTCGCCTTCCACCCACTCACGTTTCAGCGGACGCCTGGCGTACCGCCTGATGTTCGGTACGGCAGTCATTGCGTCGCTGTGCTTCGGTTTGACCGCAGCCATCACCTATTGGCAAAGCAGTCGCGCATTGAGCGCCTCTGCGCAGGCCACGATGCAAAATGCCGCGCGCTACCAGGCCGAGCAGATCGGCAGCGAGCTTGGCCAGGCGTTGACGACCGGCCAATCGCTGGCCACCACCTTGCTGGTGCAACGCGCCAATGGCGGCATCAGCCGCGACAGCGCCGCGGCAGTGGTGCACGACCAATTGCTGGACCACCCCGAGTGGGTCGGCATGGGCACCTTGTGGGAGCCACAGGCCTTCGATGGCAAGGACAGCGCATTTGCCAATGCCAAGGGCCACGACGCCACCGGCCGCTTCATGACCTACTGGGGACGCAGTGAGCAGACACTGGTCCGCGAGCCGCTCACCGATTACGAAACCCCCGGCCTGGGCGACTGGAACCTGAAACCGCGTGCACTGCTGCGGCAGACCGTGGCCGAACCCTACGATTACAAGATCGGCGGCAAGACCGTGCTGATGACCACCTTGTCCACGCCGATCCTGCAGGACGGCAAGTATCTGGGCGCGGTCACCGTGGACGTGGCACTGGCGGCATTGCAGCAGCGCCTTGGCGCCTTGCGCCCGATGCAGGACGGTTATGTCGAACTGCTCTCGCCTGCCGGCGTGGTGCTGGCATCGCACGACACCACGCGCATCGGCAAGCAGGTCACCGACGCACGCCACCGCACCATGCTGGAGGCGATCAAGGCCGGCAAGGACGCGCTGGATTTCACCCCCGATGCAGACGGCGCAGTCAGCGCCTACGTTCCGCTGCAGATCGGCAAGGCGCAGGAGCGCTTCGCGCTGGGCGTGGTGGTGCCGTATGCCACGATCATGCAGCAGGCGCATCACCTGCTGTGGACCATCCTTGCCGTCGGCCTTGGCTCGGCGCTGGTGCTCAGCGTGGCGCTGTTTGCGCTGCTGCGTCGCCAGGTGGTGCGGCCGCTGGAGGCCGCCGCGCACGTGGCCGATGCGATCGCCTCGGGCAAGCTCGACAACCAGATCGCCGTGCAGCGCCAGGACGAAGTGGGCCGCCTGATGGGCGCCATGCAACGCATGCAGAGCGACCTGCGCGAGCGCATCGAGCGCGATGCGCAGGTGGCCAACGAAAACCTGCGCATCCGCACCGCGCTGGAACATTCGGAAATGGAAGTGTTGCTGGCCGACGAACAGCACAACGCGGTGTTCATCACCCAGGCGCTGCACACCTCCTTCAAGCAGGGCGAGCCCGCCTTTCATGCCAAGGGCCAGACCGGCTTCAGTGCCGATGCGGTGGTCGGCAAGCCGATGGACTACGTGTTCGGCAACGATGGCGAAGGCGCCGCGCGTACGCAGCGTCTGCGGCAGCTGCAGTCCACCACCACCGAGCGCTACCGCTTCGGGCCGGTGACGCTGGATCTGACCATGACCCCGCTGTATGCCCCCGATGGCCGTCGTAGCGGCAGCATGCTGCTGTGGCGCAATATCAGTGCCGAAGTCAGCACCCAGCAGGAAGTGGCCGAGCTGGTGCAGTCCGCCTTGATGGGCGATTTCGGCCAGCGCCTGGCGCTGGACGACAAGCATGGGTTCTATCTGGAATTCGGCCGGCAGCTCAATGGCCTGCTGGAAACCACTTCGCTGAGCCTGGAGCGGATTTCCAGCCTGCTCAGTGCGCTGGCCGAAGGCGACCTCACCGTACGCATGGACGGCGACTTCCAGGGCGTGTTCGCCCGCATGCGCGACGATGCCAACGCCACGGTGGCGCAGCTCACCGGCATTGTCTCCGGCATTCAGACCTCGGCCACGCAGATCAGCGCAGCCGCCAGCGAAATTGCTGCCGGCAACAACGATCTTTCCCAGCGCACCGAACAACAGGCCGCCAATCTGGAAGAAACCGCCGCCTCGATGGAGGAACTCACCTCCACCGTCAAACAGAATGCCGAGCATGCGCGTCAGGCCAACCAGCTGGCCATCGGCGCAGCCGACGTGGCATCGCATGGCGGTTCGGTGGTGGCGCAGGTCGTCACCACCATGTCGGGCATCGAGACCTCGTCCAAGAAGATCGCCGAGATCATCAGCGTCATCGACGGGATCGCGTTCCAGACCAATATCCTGGCCTTGAATGCGGCGGTGGAAGCGGCGCGCGCCGGCGAACAGGGCCGCGGCTTCGCCGTGGTCGCCTCCGAGGTGCGCACGCTGGCGCAACGTTCGGCCGGTGCTGCCAAGGAGATCAAGCACCTGATCGACGATTCGGTGAGCAAGGTGGAACAAGGCTCGTCGCTGGTGCATCAGGCCGGCACCACCATGAGCGAGATCGTCGCCAGCGTGCAGCGCGTCACCGACATCATGGGCGAAATCTCCGCCGCCTCGCAGGAGCAGTCGTCGGGCATCGAGCAGGTCAACCTCACCGTGACGCAGATGGATGAAGCCACGCAGCAGAATGCCGCGCTGGTGGAAGAAGCCACTGCCGCAGCGCGTGCGATGGAAGAACAGGCCGGCCAGCTGACCGAGGCGGTGGCGGTCTTCAAGCTCAATCATGCGGTCAAGCCCGTGCTGGCTGCGTCCACTGTCAAACCAGCGGTGCGCGCGGTGGTCACCACCAAGCCGGCAGCCGCCCGCGGCAAGCGCGCGGCGACACTGCTGCCTCACTCCGTGGGCAAGTCCTCCGGCACTGCCGGTCACGACAGCCAGTGGCAGGATTTCTAACCGCCCTGCGCGCAGTGGATTGCAAGCGAACACAAGCGTAATCGCACGCACGCAGCGTTACTTGCATTCCACAACTGCATCCCGCACGGCGCGTCATCGGCGCGCCGTGCATGCCCTGCCCCTTCCGCTCGTCCGACGCGCATCAAGAATCATGCAGCGTTGCCGTTAGTGTGGATGACATCGACTGCCTGCGCCACACCGCAGCAGCCGGTCCAGCAGTGCATGCGTGCTGTCGCGACCAACGCAGCCAGCGCATGCATCCGGATAGTTGTTTCCGCAGGTCGTCACGCAAGGGATGCCATGAAGCCGTCTGTTATCGCCAGCTGTTTTGTGCTGTTGGGTGTGATGGGTCATGCCCGCGCTGAAGACCCGATCGCGACCGACCGCCCCGATTTCGTGGAATCCAGCCTCACTGTCGGCGACCGCCGCGTGCAGGTGGAAACCAGCGTCGCGTGGGAACGCGATGACGCGGTGGATGCGTATTCCACACCCACCCTACTGCGCTACGGCCTGGGCCAGACCTGGGAACTGCGGCTGGAAACCGATGGCTGGCAGCGCATCGACCTGCCCGGCGATGCGCAGGTGAGCGGCATGTCCGACGTCTCGCTCGGCATCAAGCACCACCTGGCCAGCTCCGACGATGGCAAGACTTCGCTGGCCTGGTTGCTGCATGTGGATCTGCCCAGCGGCGCGCAGGCGTTGCGCGGCCATGGTGCACGCCCCTCGTTCCGGCTGGTGGCCGAATGGGAGCTCAGCGACAGCATTTCCGCCGGCATGATGCCCGGAGTGATCTGGGACGACGATGGCCAGGGCAATCGATATACCGCCGGCATCTTCGGTGCCGTTCTCGGCAAGGCCTGGAACGACCGCGTGCGCTCGTTCGTCGAAGTGGCGTTGCCGCAGATCGCCAACAGCGACGATGGCGGCACCGTGGCCCTGCTCGATGTCGGCTCGGCCTGGCTGCTGAGCAACGACGTCCAACTGGACGCTGTCTACAGCCGCGGACTCAACGACCGCTCACCGGATCACGCGCTCGGCGTGGGCCTGTCTTTCCGCTTCTGACACGAGTTGCACCATGAAGATCATGCACATGCTGGGCGTCCTGGTGCTGGTGGCCGCATTGGCGCTGCTCGCCTTGGGTGGCGTGGGCTATAACGGCCAACGCGGCCTGCTCGATGCGATTGCCGCACAGGTCATCTCCTCCGATGCGCTGCGCAACCATATGCAGGCGGACATGATGCACGACGCCCTGCGCGGCGATGTCACCGCGGCGTTGCTTGCTGCCTCCACGAAAGACGATAAAGCCGTGTCGGCCGCGCGCAGCGCATTGGGCGAACACGCCGGCGAATTCCGCGAGTCGCTGGCAGCCAACCGCAAACTGCCGCTGGCCCCCGCATTGCGCGCCGATCTGGACGCGGTGACGCCGGCGCTGCAGGCCTATATCGCATCCGCCGACCAGGTGGTGAAGGCTGCCGAAACGCATGCGGACAGCGCAGCGGCCTACGCGGATTTCAACGATAAATTCGGCCAGCTTGAAACCCGCATGGGCGCCATCAGCGAGCGCATCCTGGCCTTGAACGAGGCCAGCCGCCGCCAGGCCGAGCAATACAGCCACCGCGTGATGTGGCAGCAGGGTAGCGCCGTGGTGCTGGCATTCGTGTGCCTGGCGCTAGCGGCCGGCTGGATTCTGCGCTCGGTATTCGGCCTGCTTGGCGGCGAGCCGCAGCTGGCCATGGCTGCCGCGCAACACATCGCCGAAGGCCGCCTGGACCAACCGATCCCGGTCGCCGCAAAGCACAGCCGCAGCCTGATGGCCGCATTGGCGCGCATGCAGCGCGACCTGCGCGAGCGTCTGGAGCGCGAGCGCAGCATCGCAGCCGAAAACCTGCGCATCCGCACCGCACTGGATAACGCTTCCACCGGCATGTACATCGCCGACCCGGACCTCACCATCATCTACACCAATAGTGCGCTGCAAAACCTGCTGCACACCTACGCAGACGATATCCAGGCCTGTGCGCCCGCGTTCAATCGCACCGCCAACCTGGTCGGCCAACCGGTCTCGCTGCTGGAAGTGGGCAACGCACAGGACGCGGAGATCTATCAGCGTCTGGACCGCCAGGGCGCTGCCCAGCGCGAGGTGCAGTACCGCAGCACCTGCATCGCACAGAACGTTTCGGCAATTCGCGACGAGGCCGGCGCGCATCTGGGCTTTGTCTGCGAGTGGCGCGACCGCACGGCCGAGGCGCGCGTGGAAATCGACGTTGCCGACGTGGTGCGTAGCGCCGCTGCCGGCGATCTTTCCAAGCGCATCGACAGTACCGGGAAACAAGGCTTTTTCCTGCAACTGGCGCAACAGCTCAATGCCTTGCTCGATGCCAACGCGGTCAGCATCGCCGAAGTGTCGCGCCTGCTGAGCGCGCTGGCCGACGGCGACCTGAGTGCGCGCATGCAGGGCCAGTTCCATGGCGTTTTCGCCACGATGCGCGACGACGCCAATACCACCGCCGAGCAACTGGCGCTGGTGATCGGGCGTATCCAGCAGGCCGCCGGCAGCATTCATACCGCCTCCAGCGAAATTGCTGCCGGCAACAACGACCTGTCGCAGCGCACCGAACAACAAGCGGCCAATCTGGAAGAGACTGCCGCCTCGATGGAAGAGCTCACCTCCACCGTCAAACAGAATGCGGAAAGCGCACGCCAGGCCAACCAGTTGGCGATCGGTGCGGCTGGTGTGGCTTCGCAGGGCGGCGCGGTGGTGGCGCAGGTGGTCACCACCATGTCCGGCATCGAAGTCTCATCGAAAAAGATTGCCGAGATCATCAGCGTGATCGACGGCATCGCGTTCCAGACCAACATCCTGGCGCTCAACGCCGCCGTGGAAGCGGCGCGCGCCGGCGAGCAGGGCCGCGGTTTCGCAGTGGTCGCCTCCGAGGTGCGCACGCTGGCGCAGCGGTCGGCCGGTGCCGCGAAAGAGATCAAACATCTGATCGACGATTCGGTGAGCAAGGTCGCCGAGGGCTCGCAGCTGGTCCATCAGGCCGGCACCACCATGGCCGATATCGTCGCCAGCGTGCAGCGCGTCACCGACATCATGGGCGAGATCGCTGCCGCGTCGCAGGAACAGTCGTCGGGCATCGAGCAGGTCAACCTCACCATCACCCATATGGATGAGGCGACCCAGCAGAACGCCGCATTGGTGGAAGAAGCCACTGCCGCTGCGCGCACCATGGAGGACCAGGCCAGCCAGCTGGCGCACGCAGTGTCGCGCTTTACCCTGGCCGATGCGCCGCAGGCGCAGGCTGCAATGCCTGTGGCCACAACGCCCGCCGTGGTCGCCGTTGCCCGGGCAAGCAAGCCCAGCACGCGTGCGCCGAGCGCTCGCAAGCCGGCAGTGAACGCGTCCGCCGCCACCGCCGGCAACGACAGCCAGTGGCAGGACTTCTGAGCAAGACCGGCGCGCGACGGCGGCCCGGATCTGGCGCCGTGACGCAGAGCGCTGTTTAGCGGCCATGCGACTCGGCCACATCGCCGCGACAACTGTATTGCGGCGTTTTCGCGTAATCGGCAGGCGCTTGCCTGCCCGTTAATACTTCACAACTAAAGAAGTTGGGGTTTCAGCCGTTAGCTTGCTGGATAACGCCACTAGGCAATGTTTCGGAGCAAGTGATGAATAAGTTCAACGACTGGCCAATCCGCCGCAAACTCATGTTTGCCTTCTGTCTGAGTGCCGTGCTCACCGCATTACTGGGCGGTTTGGGCTTTTCGCGCATGAAGCAGATGCAGAGCGAAACCACCTTGATCAACCAGGACGTGGTGCCGGTGTTGAGCCGCCTGTCCGAGTTGCGCGGTTTTGCCGGCGAATTCCGCGTCTACGAAGTGGGCCAGTTCCTCAACCTGGAAGACCCGGAGCGCTACGCGTATTTCTTCAAGCGCATGGATGAAATCCAGGCCAAGTACGCCGACACGCAGAAGCAGCTGGACGCCAAGATCGATGCGGCCTCGCCGTTGAAGGCCGAGTACGCCAGGCTCACCGATGCCAGCGCCCGCTATTTCGCCGCCAACCAGCAGCTGCGCAAGCTCTATGCAGAGCCCGACCGCGCCGCTGCGATGGAGTTTTCGCGCAAGCAATCGGGCGAGATCCGCAAGGAACTGTTCGCCTCGGTGGACAAGCTGTATGCACAGCAGTCCAAGGCGCTGGGCGACATGGTGACTGCCAGCGCCAGCTCGTTCAAGCTGACCAGCGCCGTGCTGCTGATCGGCACCTTGCTGATGGCGGCCTTGTCGGTGACCTTCGGTTGGTTGATCGCGCGCAGCATCACCAGCCCGCTTGCCAAGGCGCTGGGCGCCATCCAGGCGGTCTCGCGTGGCGATCTGGGCGTGCAGGTCGGCAAGACCAGCAAGGACGAGATCGGCCAGATGCTGGAGGCCACCGGTGGCATGACCCAGATGCTGCGCCGTTTCTCCGACGAAACCGCGCGCATGTCGCACCTGCATGCTGCCGAAGACATCACCCACCGCATGCCGGAAGATTTCCCCGGCGTGTACGGCAACCTTGCCACCGGCATCAACACGATGATCTTCGAGCATCTCGACGCCATCATCGATGCGGTGCGCATCCTCAATCAATATGCCCAGGGCGACCTGAGCGAAGATGCGCGTCGCCTGCCGGCCAGCCGCGCGGTGCTGCATGAAGCGATGGATGCGGCCAAGGCCAGCTTGTTGTCGATCAACACCGAGATCAAGCACCTGGCACAGGCGGCCGCCTCCGGCGATTTCAGTGCGCGTGGCGATGCGCAGCGCTTCAAGTACGACTTCGCCGTGATGGTGTCGGATCTGAACTCGATGATGGAAGTCAGCGACCGCAACCTGGGCAAGCTGTCGCAGCTGCTCGGCGCCGTGGCCGAGGGCGACCTGACCGCGCGCATGGACGGGCAATTCCACGGCGTGTTCGCACGGCTGCGCGACGACGCCAACGCGACCACCCAGCGCCTGACCGACATCGTGGGCCGCATCAAGCACTCCACCCTGGCGATCAACACGGCCGCCGGCGAGATTGCCGCCGGCAACAACGACCTGTCGCAACGCACCGAGCAGCAGGCGGCCAACCTGGAAGAAACCGCCGCTTCGATGGAAGAGCTCACCTCCACCGTCAAGCAGAACGCCGAGCACGCGCGTCAGGCCAACCAGCTGGCCATCGGCGCGGCAGGCGTGGCATCGCACGGCGGCAACGTGGTCGGCCAGGTGGTCACCACCATGTCCGGCATCGAAACCTCGTCCAAGAAGATTGCCGAAATCATCAGCGTCATCGACGGCATCGCGTTCCAGACCAACATCCTGGCCTTGAATGCCGCGGTGGAAGCGGCGCGTGCCGGCGAGCAGGGCCGTGGCTTTGCCGTGGTGGCCTCGGAAGTACGCACGCTGGCGCAGCGTTCGGCCGGTGCAGCGAAGGAGATCAAGGGCCTGATCGACGACTCGGTGAGCAAGGTGGCCGAAGGCTCGGCACTGGTGAATCAGGCCGGCAGCACCATGGCCGAGATCGTCTCCTCGGTGCAGCGCGTGACCGATATCATGAGCGAAATCTCTGCCGCCTCGCAGGAGCAGTCGGCCGGCATCGAGCAGGTCAACCAGACCGTCACCCACATGGACGAGGCCACCCAGCAAAACGCCGCGTTGGTGGAAGAAGCCACCGCCGCTGCACGCTCGATGGAAGAGCAGGCGCAGCAACTCACCGAAGCGGTGGCGCTGTTCCGCCTCTCGGCCGAACTGGAAGCGGTCACCCGCGCAACGCCGGTGGTACGCCAGATCGCCGCCAAGCGCCCGGTGGCGGCCAGCAGGCCTGCCACCAAACCGCATGCCGCGCGTCCGGCGGGCCGCGCCGCAGTGGCAATGGCGCCGTCCAACGAATCCGACTGGTCCGAGTTCTAAGCGCGCGAGACGGCTGCGCTCACCGCCAAGTGGGCGCGACCTGTGCCGGGTCTGGCAAGTACCACATAGGTATGCGGATCCTGAAGTCTGTCTCCGAGTGTAGGACTATTCGCCATGTTGTACGGTCGTTCAATCAGCCGCATGGCCTTGAAATGGCAACTGTTATCGAAGCCGCGCCCTCAAAAAGCGCGGCTTTCATTTTGGCGCACAGTCGAAAACAGACTCTTCAGTACGATTCAATATAATATTAGATAAATTTCATATTTGAATTAAATTTATACTGTAGAGCTCGCATTGCCAACCATAATCCACAGGGAAAACTCCGACAGAATAAAAATTTATTTCACAAGCCTAACTTGAGTTATATTTTTTTTGATATCGAGGTATTCAGTAGATGCTCTCAGGCGCCGTTATTGGGCATAGCGAGACGTCAGACTGCACTCGACTGGCGTTTCCGCATCGCTCGCTTTTATCGCGCAACGCTTGCCAGGAACCCTGTCATGACCTCACTTCTTCAACGTTACAACGTCGGCCCACGTCTAGCGGCCGCCTTCGCTGTGCTGATTGTGCTGTCGGGCCTGATCGCCTTGATCGGTTATCGCGGATTGACGTCAGCACGTGCTTTGGTCGACGGCATCGTGAACCAGAACATGGCGAAGATTCGCCTGTCCAACGACATGATGAACGCCAATTTCATTATCGGCACGCAGCTGCGCAATCTGGTATTGCCTACCAGCGATGAAGAGAATCGCCAGTTCGTTGCCAAGATCCAGTCTGCGCGTGCCGACTACACCAAGGCGCGCGAAGCGTTGTATGCCATGCCGGCCTCGGAGCAAGGCAAGATCCTGCGTGCAGAGATCGATGCGCGCCGCGCCGAAGTCAAGGGTTTGAATGACAAGGTCATGGATCTGGTGATGACCGGTCACAGCGACGAAGCACTTCCCTTTCTGCTGAACAAGGCGGCGCCCGCCATGCAGGTCTGGCAGGACAAAATTGCCGAAAACATCGCCCTGCAGGAGAAGCTGGCAGCCGATGCATCGGCTGTCGCATTCAAGTCCATGGACGACTCGCGCAAGTTGCTGATCGGCGGCTCGCTGCTGGTCGTATTGTTGAGCGGCGCCCTGGGCGTGCTCATCACCCGCAGCCTGACCCAGCCGTTGAGCCGCGCGACCCGCGCCGCCGAATCCATCGCCGACGGCCAGCTGGACAACGACGTGGACACCCACTTCAACGACGAAGCCGGGCGCCTGCTCAAGGCGATGAGCAAGATGCAACAGCAGTTGCGCAATCTGCTCAGCGCGCAGACCGACATGGCCCGTCGCCATGATGAAGGCCAGATCAGCTTCCGCATCGATGCCGAGGCGTTCCCAGGCGAATACGGACGCATGGCCAGCGATACCAACAATCTGGTCGCATCGCATATCGCGGTGAAATTGAAGCTTGCGCAGATCATGGGCCGCTACGCCATCGGCGATCTTAGCGAGGACATGGACAAGCTGCCCGGCGAAAAGGCCGTGCTCACCGACACCATGGCGCAGGTCAAATCCAACCTGTCGGCGATGAATACCGAGATCAAGCACCTGGCGACATCGGCGGCCAATGGCGACTTCAGCGCCCGCGGCGATGCCGAGCGTTTCCAGTACGACTTCCGCGTGATGGTGGACAGCCTCAACACCTTGATGGCCACCGCCGACGGCAACCTGCAATCGCTCTCGGGCTTGTTGCAGGCGATCGCTGCCGGCGACCTCACCGCCCGCATGAGTGGCGAGTTCCACGGCGTGTTTGCGCAGATGCGCGACGATGCCAATGCCACCGCTACGCAGCTGGCCGAGATCGTCAGCGGCATCAAGGCCTCGGCCACGTCGATCAGGGGTGCGGCAAGCGAAATCGCCGCCGGCAATCAGGACCTGTCGCAGCGTACCGAGCAGCAGGCTGCCAACCTGGAAGAAACCGCTGCCTCGATGGAAGAGCTCACCTCCACCGTCAAGCAGAATGCCGAAAGCGCACGCCAGGCCAACCAGCTCGCCATCGGTGCGGCCAAAGTGGCCTCGCAGGGCGGCGAGATCGTCAGCAAGGTGGTTGGCACCATGAGCGGGATCGAAGCCTCGTCCAAGAAGATCGCCGACATCATTTCCGTCATCGACGGCATCGCGTTCCAGACCAATATCCTGGCCTTGAACGCGGCAGTGGAAGCCGCACGCGCCGGCGAACAGGGCCGTGGCTTTGCGGTCGTGGCTTCGGAAGTGCGCACCCTGGCGCAGCGCTCTTCGGGCGCGGCCAAGGAGATCAAGGACCTGATCGACGACTCCGTGCAACGGGTGGCCGAAGGCTCGGTACTGGTACACAGCGCCGGCACCACCATGGGCGAGATCGTGGCCAGCGTGCAGCGCGTCACCGACATCATGGGCGAGATTTCCGCGGCCTCGCAGGAGCAGTCTGCCGGGATCGAGCAGGTCAACCAGACCGTGACCAGCATGGACGAAACCACCCAGCAGAACGCCGCGCTGGTGGAAGAAGCCACCGCTGCAGCACGCGCAATGGAAGAACAAGCCCAGCAACTGACCGAAGCGGTGGCACTGTTCCGTCTGTCGGCAGACATGGAAACGGTAACCCGCACCGCGCCGGCGGTGCGCCAGATTGCCGCCAAGCGTCCGGTTGCGGTGAGCAAGCCTGCAATCAAGCCGCCTGTCGCACGCCCGACGGCACGCGCCGCCGTCGCGTCGGTCGCAAACGACGCGTCCAATTGGGCCGAGTTCTAATACCGGCCCCGGGGCTGCACCTGGACACCGCGCTCGCCGGCGAGCGCGGTGTTTTTTTATGGGCAGTGCTTCTGGCGCCAGGCGCATTGCCGGGCATCACATGCGTCGCGGCAGCACGGCCGCATGGGGCTTGCGCACACACAAAAAACCTCCGGTGGCGCCTGCACTGACGCCCCGCCCCGGCTTTGCATGCGCTTGATCAGACCGGGGTGCCATCGCCAACAGCCCGCATCGGCAGAGCCCGCTTTTTTCGAACATAAATGCCATCGAAATTGCGTGACGAATGCGTGACGAAACTCTTCAGTCGAGAGTGGTTGCGCCGCTAGCTATGTCAGCAACGAGGCACGCCTGCGAGCGCGAGAACGCCTCACTGCACTGCGCCACCACACGGCCGATCACGGGGGACCGAACGGATGGCTCCCACTACTCAGATTGTTACCACCTCAAGGCACATTCGATGAAACAGCTAAGTCTTTCGACACAACTGGCACTGGGTTTCGGCACAGTTGTTCTTGTGCTCTTGATCGTCGCAACGGTAGGCCTACGTGGGCAGTCCCAGCTGTCGGACGCGGTGGCCATGAACGACCACACCTATCAGGTCATCGGCACCGGCCGCGCCATGTCCATTGCCACGGTCAACATCGAGACGGGCGCGCGCGGCTTTATGCTGTCCGGGCAGGACCAGCATCTCACGCCGTACAACAACGGCAAGGTGCAGTTCGAACAGGAATTCACCAACGCCAAGACCTTGACCGCCGACAACCCGGTGCAGCAGGAACGCCTGCAGCGCCTGCATGCGGCGTATGAGCAGTTCATGGGCTTTGAGGACAACCTGATCGCGCTGCGCGGCAAAAGCAGTGATACAGAGCTGTCCGCACTGCTGACGCAATTCAAGGCCGGCCATGAACGTGCGGCGATGGGCCAGATCCGTCAGCTGCTGGTCGACTTCGAAGCGCAGGAAAACGAATTGCTGGTCAAGCGCAGCGCAACCTTGAAGGCCGCCAAGGCCAGCAGCCGTTGGTCGATGATCATCGGCAGCGGCGTCGCGGTGCTGGTGGCGCTGGCCAGCGGCTGGCTGATCCGTCGTCGCCTGATCAATCGCCTGGGTGAGGCCTCGCACGTGGCCGATTCGATTGCCGCCGGCAACGTGTCCATCAGCGTGGACAGCAGCGGCACCGACGAGACTGGTCGCCTGCTCGCCAGCATGAGCAAGATGCAGCAGCAGTTGCAGAAAGTCTTGCACGGCCAGCAGGAAATGAAGCGCCGGCACGATCAGGGCGAGCTGAACTTCCGCCTGGACGAAGCAGCGTTTCCTGGCGACTACGCCACCATCGTGCGCGGCAACAACGACCTGGCCGCCTCGCATGTGGCCGTGATGATGCGGTTGGCGCAGATCATGGGCCAATACGCTGTCGGCGACCTGCGCGAAGACATGGAAGCCCTGCCCGGCGACAAGGCCGTGCTCAGCGACACCATGGCCAAGGTCAAGGGCAACCTGTCTTCGGTCAATCACGCCATCAAGCACCTTTCCCAATGCGCCGCCAATGGCGACTTCAGCGCCCGCGGCGATGCCGAGAATTTCCAGCACGACTTCCGGGTGATGGTGGACAGCCTCAACACCTTGATGGCCACTGCCGACGGCAACCTGCAATCCCTCTCGGGCTTGTTGCAGTCGATCGCTGCCGGTGACCTCACCGCCCGCATGAGCGGGGAGTTCCATGGCGTGTTTGCACAGATGCGCGACGATGCCAATGCCACCGCCGTGCAGCTGGCCGAAATCGTCACCGGCATCAAGGCCTCGGCCATCTCGATCAAGACCGCTGCCAGCGAGATCGCTGCCGGCAACAGCGACCTGTCGCAGCGTACCGAACAGCAGGCTGCCAGCCTGGAAGAAACGGCCGCCTCGATGGAAGAGCTCACCTCCACCGTCAAGCAGAACGCCGAAAGCGCACGCCAGGCCAACCAGCTCGCCATCGGCGCGGCCAGCGTGGCCACCCAGGGCGGCGAGATCGCCGGCCAGGTGGTCGAAACCATGGCCGGCATCGAGGCCTCGTCGAAGAAGATCGCCGATATCATCTCCGTCATCGACGGCATCGCCTTCCAGACCAATATCCTGGCCTTGAACGCGGCGGTGGAAGCGGCGCGTGCCGGCGAGCAAGGCCGCGGCTTCGCCGTGGTGGCTTCCGAAGTGCGCACGCTGGCGCAGCGCTCTTCCGGCGCCGCCAAGGAGATCAAGGACCTGATCGCCGACTCGGTCGAACGTGTGGCCGCCGGTTCGGTGCTGGTCAATACCGCTGGCAGGACCATGGGCGAGCTGGTGACCAGCGTGCAGCGGGTCACCGACATCATGGGCGAGATCTCTGCCGCCTCGCAGGAACAGTCGGCCGGCATCGAACAGGTCAACCAGACCGTCACCCAGATGGACGAAACCACCCAACAGAACGCCGCGCTGGTGGAAGAAGCCACTGCCGCCGCGCGCTCGCTGGAAGAACAGGCGGTCGGATTGACCGAGGCCGTGGCGGTCTTCAAGACCGAGCAAGGCACCACCAGCACGGTCCGCACGGCATCCGTCGCCAAGGCGGCGCCGGCCGTGCGCGCCAAGCTGACCTCGATCGGCGGCAGCGCTGCCGCCAAGCCGCGCGCGGTTGCTGCATCGACGACCGTCGACACCAGCTGGCAGGAGTTCTGATCAGCACGCACTGGCGTCGGTGGGAGTGCTCACTGATGCCGTGCGCCAGGCAGCCGCTCCACACATCAGTCGTTGCAACACGCAGGGCCCGAGCCAGCATATGCAACCCGCATGCGCTGGCTCGGGCCCTCATTGCATTGATGGGCGCCGCTGGCGATGGGCCAGACTGCTGCGCCCTGGAGGGCGTCGACTGCCAGCGCGAACCGCCAGGGCGACACGCGCCTGCAGCCGGCACGCGTCGGCTGACTTGCCCCTTTCTGATCGGCCCTTCCCCAAAGACCCACTGGAACATCAGCCGCAAGGTGGCATTGGCGCCCCGACCGGCGTGCATGTCGAGCGCCCTTCCCTTCGCGCGCGCTCATCGCTGCTGCACCTCGCCCGGCAGGGCCTTGCATCGGCACGCGTCGCTGCCCGCTTCCGTGAACGATGCCAGCTATAACAAACGCTAAATAGCGAGCTCAAGTATACGACCAGGTCGCCGCTACCTGCCCTGCAATCGGGACGGAGCCGACGCACGCCAGCAGCGCCAGCGCCAGGCGTCATGCGGCCGCCCTAGCTTGCAGCGGGTGCCGACCGTGATCGCGAGGCCGCCGCCGTTGCCTCCAAGCGCCTCCCTCTCCTCCTTCCCGGCAGGTATGTTTCATGATCGGCTTTCTCCAACGCTATAACGTCGGTACCCGCCTTTCCGCAGCGTTCGGCTTTCTGATCCTGTTGTCCTGCGGCCTGGTGGTCGCGGGCCTGATGACCTTGGCGCAAGCGCGCGGGCGCATGGATTCGATCGTCAAGCGCAACATGACGATCCTGGAATATGTCGGCGAGATGCGCAGCGCCAGTGCGGACATTGCCGTCAACCTGCGCAACATCGTGCTGCCGACCACGCAGGAAGAGAACATCGGCTTCGCAAAAATCGTCGAGCAGCAGCGGCAGTACTACAGCGACATCCACGACAAGCTGTACGCCATCCCGCCGTCCGACGCCAATGGTGCGGCAATGCGTCGGCAAATCGATCTTGCCCGCGAAAAGGCGCGTGTCGCCAATCAGCAGGTGCTGGACCTAGGCATGAACGGCAAGCCCGACCAGGCGCTCAGGGCGCTGATGCAGCAGGCCGCACCGGCAAACCAGCAATGGCAGGACGCGCTCAATGCATATGCCGCACGCCAGCGCAGCCGTGGCGCGGCGGCCTATGCCGATGCAAACACCGCGATGGATCGTGGCCGGGCATTGCTGATCGCCGGCGGCCTTGCGGTGATCTTGGTCAGCAGCCTGCTGGCCTGGTGGATCACCCGCAGCCTGACCCAGCCGTTGAGCCGTGCCACCCGTGCCGCCGAGGCCATCGCCGAAGGTCGCCTGGACAGCGACGTGCACACCACCGCCACCGACGAGCCGGGCCGGCTGCTCAGCGCCATGGCCAGGATGCAGACGCAGTTGCAGCGTTTCTCCGGCGAAACCACGCGAATGATCGCGCTGCACGCCGACAAGGACATCAGCCACCGCATGCCGCAGGACTTCCCCGGCGTGTATGGCGAACTGAGCAAGGGCATCAACACGATGATGTTCGAGCACCTGGACGCCATCGTCGATGCCATCGAAGTGCTCAACGAATACGCACGCGGCGATCTGCGCCGCGATGCACGGCGCCTGCCAGGCAGCCGCGCGGTGCTGCACGAATCGATGGATGCGGCCAAGGCCAGCCTGCTGGCGATCAACACCGAGATCAAGCGCCTGGCCAGCGCGGCGGCTGCCGGCGACTTCAGCGCACGCGGCGATGCGCAGCGGTTCGAGCACGATTTCCTGCGCATGGTGCAGGACCTCAACGCGATGATGGAGGTCAGCGACACCAGCCTGGGCAGCTTGTCGGCACTGTTGCAATCGATCGCCGCCGGCGATCTCACCGCCCGCATGCACGGCAACTTCCACGGCGTGTTCGCCAAGATGCGCGACGACGCCAACGCCACCACCGAACAGCTCACGCGCATCGTGGTGCGGATCCAGGGCGCGGCCGGCAGCATCAGCGCGGCCACCGGCGAAATCGCCGCCGGCAACCAGGATCTGTCGCAGCGTACCGAACAACAGGCCGCCAACCTGGAAGAAACCGCGGCCTCGATGGAAGAGCTCACCTCCACCGTCAAGCAGAACGCCGAAAGCGCACGCCAGGCCAACCAGCTCGCCATCGGCGCCGCCCGCGTTGCGTCGCAGGGCGGGGAGATCGCCAGCAAGGTGGTCCAGACCATGAGCGGGATCGAGTCTTCGTCCAGGAAGATCGCCGACATCATCAGCGTCATCGATGGCATCTCGTTCCAGACCAATATCCTGGCGCTCAACGCCGCGGTGGAAGCGGCGCGCGCTGGCGAACAAGGCCGCGGCTTTGCCGTGGTGGCCAGCGAAGTGCGTACGCTTGCGCAGCGCTCCACCGCAGCGGCCAAGGAGATCAAGAGCCTGATCGACGATTCGGTGCAGCGCGTGGCCGAAGGCTCGCTGCTGGTGCACAGCGCCGGCACCACCATGGCCGAAATCGTGACCAGCGTGCAGCGCGTCACCGACATCATGGGCGAGATCTCCGCGGCCTCGCAGGAGCAGTCGGCCGGCATCGAGCAGGTCAACCAGACGGTGACCCAGATGGACGAAACCACCCAGCAGAACGCCGCGCTGGTGGAAGAAGCCACTGCCGCCGCACGCGCGCTGGAAGAACAGGCGCTCGGATTGACCGAGGCCGTGGCGGTCTTCAAGACCGACAGCAGTGATGCATCGCAGGCATCGCGTGCAGCCTCACGACGCCCGACAGCAGCGCCCGCGCTTTCGGCCAGGGCGGCGGCAGCCGGCCGCGCCCCTGCCGCCACGCTGCGCGCCGTCGTCGCTGCGCCCAGCAACGACAGCAGCTGGCAGGAGTTCTGAACAGATCGCCAGCACTGACTGAACCGGACGGGTCGGCAGC
Source organism: Xanthomonas euvesicatoria (assembly GCF_013112235.1). Classification (NCBI taxonomy): domain Bacteria; kingdom Pseudomonadati; phylum Pseudomonadota; class Gammaproteobacteria; order Lysobacterales; family Lysobacteraceae; genus Xanthomonas; species Xanthomonas euvesicatoria. The sequence goes on along the minus strand of NZ_JABFFS010000001.1, from coordinate 3,290,236 downwards.
GCTGCCGACCCGTTAAAGGCGTACACGTCGTTAGCCGATAGCCTGCTTACATCCATGAGACGCAACAATGACCACCTCACCCACCCTGTCGCCGCAGACCGTTCCCGCTTCGCCACGCCGCTGGACCAGCCGTTGGGACGACCTGGCCATCGCCAGGAAACTCGGCATCATCGGCGTGCTTGCGTTGGTGGGGCTGGTCATTCCGGTGCTGCTCTATAGCGGCAAGCTCAATGAAAGCGTCGCCATCAGTAGCAACGAATTGCGCAGCTACGCGCCGCTTGGCCAAATGCTGGGCCTGATCACCGACCTGCACGCAGCCCATGTGGATAGCGGCAGCGCCGCCAAAGACGCCGCGCAGCGCGCCGAGCGCGATCTCGCCCAGCTGCTCGCCACCACGGCCGGCATGCCCGGCTTCGAACGCAGCCAGAAGCAATTGCTGGCCTTGCAGCAGCGCCATGTTGCCGGTGCCGCCGCAGAAGGCTACGCCGCCGTGAGCGAGCAGGCCTTCGCCGCGCTCGATGCATTGCGCGACGACAGCCAGCTGGTCTACACCCCGTACATCGAGAGCTACCACCTGGTGGTGTCCACGCTGATCTACAGCCCCGAGACCACCGAATCGCTGACCCGTCTGGACGCCGCCAGCGACCCCTCGCAGGCGGGCGACAGCCGCGCCATGCTGCGCGAGCAGCTCGATCAACTTGACCGAAACCATGTGCGTTTCCGCCATGAACTGGACAAGGCGATGGGCTTGTTGGAACAGCCCGACCCTGCGCTGGCCGATGCCGCCAAGGCCGAAGCGACCCAGGCAAGCGCCGCACTGGCTGCACTGGGGTCCGCCCTGGACGGCAGCGATGCCAAGGCAGACGCACAGTGGAATGCCGCACTCGATGCGCTGGGCCAGACCATGCGGGACCTCAGCAACGTGTCCCTGCAAGCGCTGCAGCGGCAATCCGAACGTCACCTGGTCGACGCACGCAACGCGATGTGGCAAGCGATCGCCGGCCTATCGGTGCTGGCGCTGCTGATCGCCGCGCTGTGCTGGTACACCTTGTCGCGCCTGACCCGCAATGTGCGCCGCGCCGCGACGGTGGCCGCCAATATCGCGCAGGGTCGGCTGGACGATCAGGTCAGTGCCGCCGGCCGCGACGAAACCGGTCAATTGCTCGACACCATGCGCCAGATGCAAGGGCAACTGCAGCGCGTGCTCAGCGCGCAAAGCGAAATGGCGCAGCGCCACGATGCCGGCCAGATCAGCTACCGCATGCAGGCAGACAGTTTCCCCGGTGCCTACGCCACCATGGTGCACGACACCAACGCGCTGGTGGGCTCGCACATTGCGGTCAAGATGAAGCTTGCGCAGATCATGTCGCGCTATGCCATCGGCGACCTGAGCCAGGACATGGAGCGCCTGCCTGGCGAAAAGGCCGTGCTCACCGACACCATGGATACCGTCAAGGCCAACCTGTCGGCGATGAACAGCCAGATCAAGCTGCTTGCGCAGGCCGCAGCCAATGGCGATTTCAGCGTACGCGGCGACGCACAGCGCTTCCAGTACGATTTCCGCGCGATGGTGGACAGCCTCAATCACTTGATGGCCACCGCCGATGCGAATCTGCACGCGCTCTCGACGGTGTTGCAGGCGATTGCGGCGGGCGACCTCACCGCCCGCATGCACGGCGATTTCCATGGCGTGTTCGCGCGCATGCGCGACGACGCCAATACCACCGTGACCCAGCTGGCCAATATCGTCGGGCGCATCCAGCAGTCCACCAATGCCATCAACGATGCCGCCAGCGAAATTGCCACCGGCAATCAGGACCTGTCGCAGCGCACCGAACAGCAAGCGGCCAATCTGGAGGAAACCGCTGCCTCGATGGAAGAACTCACCTCCACCGTGCGCAACAACGCCGAGCATGCGCGCCGCGCGAACCAGCTGGTGGTCGGTGCGGCCACGGTCGCCTCGCAAGGCGGTGCGGTGGTGGGTGAGGTGGTGGGCACCATGGCCGGCATCCAGACTGCATCCAAGAAGATCGCCGACATCATCAGCGTCATCGACGGCATCGCCTTCCAGACCAATATCCTGGCCTTGAACGCGGCGGTGGAAGCGGCACGCGCGGGCGAACAAGGCCGTGGCTTTGCGGTGGTGGCCAGTGAAGTGCGCACGCTGGCGCAACGCTCGGCCGGCGCGGCAAAAGAGATCAAGCACCTGATCGAGGACTCGGTCAGCCGGGTCGAACACGGCAGCCAGCTGGTGGGCCAGGCCGGTCGCACCATGCAGGACATCGTCGATTCGGTGCAGAACGTCACCACCATCATGCATGAGATCAGCGAGGCCTCGCAGCAGCAGTCGCAAGGCATCGAACAGGTTGGCCAGACCGTCGCGCAGATGGACCAGGCCACCCAGCAGAACGCCGCGCTGGTGGAAGAAGCCACCGCCGCCGCCCGGTCGATGGAAGAACAGGCGCAGCAATTGCGCGATGCGGTCTCGGTGTTCCAGTTGCAGGCCGGGTCTGCGCATCGCCGCCTGGGCCACGCTGCCTGAGGCAACGCCTGGCGGTCGATCGGCCCCTGGGACGCTGCGCGCACGCCTGCGTCCCACCTTTCACTGCCCGCTGCCTGCATCGGTCAGGCACCGGCGCAACGGCCGCACATCATCAACGCGCACGCGCTTCGCCCAGTGCGATCGGCAGAGCGCTATTGCCAGCGCGCAGGCGTCGAGCGGCCCTGCGCGAGCGCAGATCCAAGCCACACATGCCAAACCGCCCTGGATCCAGGCGCCTGATGGGCTGTCAGGCCTGTGAGCAGGAAGTGAAGGCGCGATCTTTCAGAGCCCCAGGAATGCCCCGTTTGACAGGCATTTCCAGGCGGTTGTGCACACCAGGCTCACCTCGGTGACGCCAACCCATACGCGTCCGGGCTAGCGAGTTCAGCAGCACCGACAGGGCGCCGTTACCAACCTCAAGCACGTGTACCTGCCCTGCAATCGCTGGCGTTGCGACCTTTTGATGTCGCAACGCTCGATGGATCGGTTCGACGCATGCCCGCATCGGCGCCACCAGCGTACCCAGTACGCCTCCCCGCCCTGCGCACTGCCCCTTTCCTGCCCATCGCCCTCGAGATCCCAACATGATTGCTCTTCTTCAACGCTACAACGTCGGCAAGCGCCTGGGCTTCGCCTTCGGCACGCTGATCCTGCTGTCCTGCGCCCTGGTCGTCGCTGGCCTGTATACGCTGGCGCAGGCGCGCCAAAGCCTGGATACGCTCGCTAATCGCAACATGGTGATCGTCCAGCGGCTGCAGGAAATGAACAACGCGGTGTCGGTCATTGCCGTGCAGCTGCGCAACATCGTATTGCCGACGCCAGACGAAGAAAATCAACACTTCGTGGCGATCATCCAAGAGCAACGCCGCATCTACAAGGAAGCACACGACAAGCTCTACACCTTCTCGGCAACGCCTGTAGCTCAGGCGCTACGTGAGAGGATCGATGCCAACAACCAGGCCGCCCGCGCGCTCAACCAGCAGGTGATCGACCTGGACCTGGCCGGCAAAACCGACGAAGCGATGCCCTTGCTGTTGCAGCGTGCCGCACCGGCCACGCAGGCATGGCAGGACGCGCTGCTGGAGTATTCGGCGTTGCAGCGCCAACGTGCCCAGGAAGCCAATGCGCTGGCCACCACGGCGATGGCCCGCGGGCGAGCCATGTTGATTGGTGGCGGCCTGGCGGTGGTGCTGATCAGCGGCTTGCTGGCATGGCTGATCACCCGCAGCCTGGTGGTTCCGCTGACGCGCGCCACGCGCGCGGCCGAAGCCATTGCCCAAGGCAACCTGGACAACGACGTCAGCGCGAACTCCAACGACGAGACCGGTCGCCTGTTGCATGCCATGGACAACATGCAGGGCCAGCTGCGCAATCTGATTGCCGCACAGCTGGGCATGGCCAAGCGCCATGAAGAAGGCCAGATCAGCTTCCGCATGGATGCCGGCGCGTTCCCGGGCGATTTCGGCCGCATGGCCAATGACACCAACGAATTGGTGGCCGCGCACATCAAGGTGAAGATGCAGACCATCCACCTGATCGAGCGTTATGCCATCGGCGACCTGTCCGAAGACATGCAGCAGTTGCCCGGCGAGAAGGCGGCCATCACCGCGGCAATGAACCAGGTCAAGCACAACCTGTCGACCATGAACAACGAAATCAAGCAGCTGGCGCAGGCTGCGGCCAATGGCGACTTCACCGCGCGTGGCAATGCCGAGCAGTTTCAGTTCGATTTCCGCATCATGGTGGAAAGCCTCAACACCTTGATGGCCACCGCCGACGGCAACCTGCAATCGCTCTCCGGCTTGTTGCAGTCGATCGCTGCCGGCGACCTCACCGCGCGCATGAGTGGCCAATACCAGGGCGTGTTCGCGCAGATGCGCGACGACGCCAATGCCACCGCCGAACAACTGGCCAGCATCGTCGGCCGCATCCAGATCGCAGCCGACGCGATCGGCCTGGCCTCGGGCGAAATCGCTTCCGGTAACCAGGATCTGTCGCAGCGTACCGAACAGCAGGCCGCCAACCTGGAAGAAACCGCCGCCTCGATGGAAGAGCTCACCTCCACCGTCAAGCAGAACGCCGAGCACGCCAGCCAGGCCAACCAGCTCGCCATCGGCGCCGCTGCGGTGGCCTCGCAAGGCGGCGATGTGGTGGCCAAGGTGGTCACCACCATGTCCGACATCCAGGGCTCGTCCAGGAAGATCGCCGAGATCATCAGCGTCATCGACGGCATCGCATTCCAGACCAATATCCTGGCCTTGAATGCGGCGGTGGAAGCGGCGCGCGCCGGCGAACAGGGTCGCGGCTTCGCCGTGGTCGCCTCCGAGGTGCGCACGCTGGCGCAGCGTTCGGCCGGTGCTGCCAAGGAGATCAAGCACCTGATCGACGACTCGGTCGAAAAGGTCACGCAAGGCGCAACCCTGGTCGATCAGGCCGGTACCACCATGGCCGAGATCGTCGCCAGCGTGCAGCGCGTCACCAACATCATGGGCGAGATCTCCTCGGCTTCGCAGGAACAGTATGCGGGTATCGAGCAGGTCAACCAGACCGTGACCAGCATGGACGAAACCACCCAGCAGAACGCCGCGCTGGTGGAAGAAGCCACCGCCGCCGCACGCGCAATGGAAGAACAAGCCCAGCAACTGACCGAAGCGGTGGCGGTCTTCAAGGTGGCTGCGCATGCACCGGTGGCGCGTCGGTTGTCGGCCATTGCCAGCGCACCGGCCAATGCCCGCTTCGCGCCGCGCCCGGCAGCACGCGTCACCCCGGCGGCCGCATCGCCACGTCGCAGTCCTGCGGGCAACGCCACATCGGCCGCAGAGCTGGGCGATTGGCAGGAGTTCTGATCGCAAAGGCAGCGTCACGCACGGCAGTCGGTTGCGAACGACTGCCGTGTTTATTCCTGAGAACCAGCTGTATCAAGCGTCCGAGCTCACTCAATCGATTGCAGGCAGCGCCGATAACGCTGCTTTGGCGACAAGCAACGTGAGCGCAATGCGTTTTTCCAGCCTGTCAGCGCAACCGCATTCCACCTTTTAGAGCCGAGCGATTCCATGAACTCTCTTCTGCTGCGTTTCAATGTCGGGCCGCGCCTGGCTGCCGCCTTCACCGTGCTGATCCTGCTGTCCGGGTTCATCGCCTTCATCGGCTATCGCGGGCTGACCTCTGCACGTGCGCTGGTGGATGCCCTGGTGCACCAGAACATGACCAAGATCCGCCTCTCCAACGACATGATGAATGCCAACTACGTCATCGCCGCGGAGCTACGCAATGTCGTGTTGCCGACCAGCAACGAAGACAATCTGAAATTCATCGAATCCATCAAGCAGGCGCGCGCCGACTACGCGAAGGCGCACGATGCGCTGTACGCCATCCCGTCTTCGCCGCAGGGCATCGGCATCCGTACCGAGATCGACCGCCTCGGGCAGCCGGTGCGCGACTTGAACAACCAGGTCGTCGACCTGGTGATGTCTGGCCACAGCGATCAAGCATTGCCGCTGATGCTTACCCAGGCCGCACCGGCGATGCAGAAATGGCAGGACAAGATCGGCGAGAACATTGCCCTTCAGGACAAGCTCGCCTCCGAAGCAGCCGAAGTGGCATTGCAGTCCATGGACGATTCGCGCAAGTTGCTGGTGGGCGGTTCGCTGATGGTGGTATTGCTGAGCGGCACTCTGGGCTTGCTGATCACCCGCAGCCTCACCCGGCCGCTGAGCCGCGCCACCCGCGCTGCCGAAGCGATCGCCGAGGGCAAGCTCGATAACGCTGTGCACAGCGATGCCAGCGACGAAACCGGGCGTCTGCTGCAGGCCATGGACAAGATGCAGTCGCAGGTGCGCAACCTCATTACCGCCCAGCTGGACATGGCCAAGCGCCACGATGCCGGCCAGGTGAGCTTCCGCATGGATGCCGGCGTGTTCCCCGGCGACTACGGCCGCATGGCCGGCGACACCAATGCGCTGGTCGACAGCCACATCCAGGTCACCGCGCGCCTGGCGCAGATCATGGGCCGCTATGCGATCGGCGACCTCAGCGACGACATGGACGCCCTGCCCGGCGAACAGGCCAAACTCACCGAGACCATGGCGCAGGTCAAACACAACCTGGCCGCGATGAATCGGCAGATCAAGCAGCTGGCGCAAGCCGCTGCGGCCGGCGACTTCAGTGCGCGTGGCGACGCAGCGCGGTTCCAGTACGACTTCCGCATCATGGTCGAGAGCCTCAACCAGCTGATGGCCACTGCCGATGGCAGCCTGCAAGCGTTGTCGGGCATGTTGCAGGCCATTGCTGCGGGCGATCTCACTGCGCGCATGGATGGCCAATTCCAGGGTGTGTTTGCGCAGATGCGCGACGATGCCAATGCCACGGTGACGCAACTGGCCGGTATCGTCGGGCACATCCAGACCTCGGCGGTCTCGATCAATGCGGCTGCCAGCGAAATTGCCGCCGGCAACAACGACCTGTCGCAACGTACCGAACAGCAGGCCGCCAACCTGGAAGAAACCGCTGCCTCGATGGAAGAGCTCACCTCTACCGTCAAGCAGAATGCCGAGGGCGCACGCCAGGCCAATCAACTGGCGATCGGTGCGGCCAGCGTGGCGTCGCAAGGCGGCGAGGTCGTCGGCAAGGTCGTGGACACCATGGCGGGCATCCAGGCCTCGTCGAAGAAGATCGCCGACATCATCTCCGTCATCGACGGCATCGCGTTCCAGACCAATATCCTGGCCTTGAATGCGGCGGTGGAAGCGGCACGTGCCGGCGAGCAGGGCCGCGGCTTTGCCGTGGTGGCCAGTGAAGTGCGTACGCTGGCGCAGCGTTCCTCAGCCGCCGCCAAGGAGATCAAGGACCTGATCGGCGACTCGGTGCAGCGCGTCACCGACGGCTCGCAGCTGGTGGACCAGGCGGGCCGCACCATGGCCGAAATCGTCTCATCGGTGCAGCGCGTCACCGACATCATGGGCGAAATTTCCGCTGCCTCGCAGGAGCAATCGGCCGGCATCGAACAGGTCAACCTCACCGTCACGCAGATGGATGAGGCCACCCAACAGAACGCTGCCCTGGTGGAAGAAGCCACTGCCGCCGCGCGCGCGATGGAAGAACAGGCACAGCAACTCACCGAAGCGGTGGCGGTCTTCAAGGTCGATGCGAACGCACCGGTGGCACGCAAGTTGTCAGCCATCGCCAGCGCTGTGAGCCACCAGCGGCCGGCGACGCGCCCGGCTGCACGTGCCGCCGTGGCCGCGGCGACACCGCGGCGCGTGGCAGTGAGTGCAACCACGTCGACCGTTGGCGATGGCAATTGGCAGGAGTTTTAAGCGACGGCGCCGGAGCCCACCGGTCGCCGGCAGTGGCGGGCGACCGGCACCGCCAGCGGGATCGTTTTTAGTCGCGGTGGTGCATTCGGCCGCCGTACTCATCGTCAACCGGTCGCAGCTGCCGATGCGCGTTTCACGCAACACCGTTGTCCAGCAACACAGACGTTTCGAGAGCCTTTGATCCGCGCTCCGCAGATCTTGTGGGCCGCTTCCCTTGCGAGGGGAAGCGGCCTTTTTTTTGCTGCCATCCCGGAGTAAGACCGACAGACCGCACCAGCGCTCTTCAGGCGAAGCGGTGCGTAGCAACCGAGGATGTGAGCCAATTCCGGCTCCGGCCATAACCGCCTGGCGACTGCGCAACCCTCGCATTGGTTGCCCAGGATGTTGCTCGGACGGGCGGCCGCAAGGCGCCATTTCGCCCGCCGTATGCGGCCCGTCGCCTCCCTCAAGGACACTTTTGGTTTCACCCAAAATTTACAATCGTCGGTGACAAGGTGGACGATGTGAAACCGCTTTCAGCCAGCGAATGCTGAATGGAATGCCCAATTTTGTGCTGATTTCAACGGGAACAATCAATTTCGAGCATAAACGGCCGCTACCAAACTCACGCATTCGTAACGCCCTCCCCCGGGCAAGGTCGATTCCTCATGCATTCCTTCAACCGCCTCTCGGTCGGTACGCGGCTCTCCGCACTGCTCACGCTGGTCATCGCCATTTCGCTGGGGCTGCTGGCCCTGACCATCTATCGCCAGTCCGCTGGCGATATCGAATCGCAGGTCAAGGCCGAGCTGCGCTCCAGCACCCGACTGATGCAGCAGTCGGTGGCGATGTACGACGTCACGCTCAGCGAAGGCACCCAGCGTCTGGGCAGCGTGTTCGACGACATGCTCCCCACCGGCGCGCGCGAACTCGATAGCGCCAGCACGGTCACCATCGGCGAGCAGAACACCCCCTCGCTGCGTGCCGGCAAGCAGGCATTGAATCTCAATTTCGACGCCGTGGACCGCTTTGCCAAGGCGACCGGCGGCGTTGCCACGATCTTCGCCCGTACCGGCGACGACTTCGTGCGCATCACCACCTCGCTGCGTAACAAGCAGAACGAACGCGTCATCGGCACCCTGCTCGATCGCAAGGGCAAGGCCTACGCCGCCCTGTCGCAAGGCAAGAGCTTCACCGGCCAGGCGCAGCTGTTCGGCGAGCAGTACATGACCCATTACCAGCCGCTGCGCGATGCCGCCGGCGAGGTCATTGGCGCGCTGTTCGTCGGGCGCAACTACACCCAAGGCCTGGCCGCGCTCAAGGCCCAGGTCAGCACCACCAAACTGGGCCAGGACGGCTATTTCGTCATTGCCGACATGTCGCCGGGCGATCACCAGGGCCAGATCATCGCGGCTCCGCCGGGCACCCCGGCCACATTAGCGGCACTGGTGCCGGCCGAACAGCAGGCCCTGTTGCAGGCAGTGCTGGACGGCAAGCAGCCCAGCGCCAACCTGCAGCTGCGCGATGGCAAGGGCGCCAGCCAGGCCTTCGAAGTCACCGCACAGCGCTACGCGCCGTGGCAGTGGGCAGTGATTGGCGCGCAGCCGCGCAGTGCCATCGACGGCCCGCTGGACGCGCTGATGGGCAGCATGCTGCTGTTCTCGCTGGTGGTGCTGGCACTGTGCATCGCGGTGGTGTTCATTGCCGCGCGCAAGATGGTCACCCGCCCGCTGCTGGCAGTGGAACGCGTGCTTGGCGACGTGGCGGCCGGCCGCCTGGACAACGCGATTGACATCGACCGGCATGACGAACTCGGTCGCCTGCTGCTCAACGCGCGCACCATGCGCGATGACCTGCGCGCGCGCCTGGAACGCGACCACCTGATCGCCAGCGAAGCACTGCGCGTGCGCACCGCCTTGGACGACGTCAGCACCAATGTGATGATCGCCGACGCCGAGCGCCGCATCATTTACGTCAATCGCCCGCTGCAGCGCATGCTTTCGGAGATGCAGGACGTCCTGCGGCACGATCTTCCCAACTTCGATGCCGCTGCACTGGGCAATACCCGCATCGACCAGTTCCATCGCAATCCCGAGCAGGCACGCCTGCTGGATCAACTCAAGAGTACGCACACCGCACAGGTCGAAATCGGCGGCCGCATCGTGCAGGAAGTGGTCAGCCCGGTCGTGGCTGCCACCGGCGAGCGCATGGGCTATGTGGTCGAATGGAGCGACCGTACCCAGGAAGTGCAGGTTGAACAGGAAGTCGCGCACGTGGTGGAAGCCGCCGCGGCCGGCGACCTCAGCGAGCGGATCGACGTGCGCGGCAAGCAGGGCTTCCTGTTGCTGCTGGCCCAACAGCTCAACACGCTGCTGGACAACAACGCAGACGGTCTGTCGCGCGTCTCCGCCCTGCTCTCGTCGCTGTCGCAAGGCGACCTGACCGCACGCATGGACGGCGCGCTGCAGGGCGTCTTCGCCACCATCCGCGACGACGCCAACGCCACCGCCGACCAGTTGGCCGGTATCGTGCGCCGCATCAAGGACTCGTCGCTGACGATCAATTCGGCCGCCACCGAAATCGCCACCGGCAACGGCGACCTGTCGCGTCGCACCGAACAGCAAGCGGCCGCGCTGGAAGAAACCGCAGCCTCCATGGAAGAGCTCACCGCCACCGTCAAGCAGAACGCCGACAACGCCGACCAGGCCAATCGCCTGGTGCTGGATGCTGCCGGTGTGGCGGCAAAGGGCGGCGATGTGGTGAACCGCGTGGTCACCACCATGGCCGATATCGACGCCTCGTCGAAAAAGATTGCCGAGATCATCAGCGTGATCGACGGCATCGCCTTCCAGACCAATATCCTGGCCTTGAACGCGGCGGTGGAAGCGGCGCGTGCCGGCGAGCAGGGTCGTGGCTTTGCTGTGGTGGCCTCGGAGGTCCGTACGTTGGCACAGCGCTCGGCCGGCGCGGCCAAGGAGATCAAGCACCTGATCGAAGACTCGGTCACCCGCATCGGCAACGGCGCGGCACTGGCTTCCGAAGCCGGCAGCACCATGCAGCAGGTGGTGACCTCGGTACAGCGCGTCACCGACATCATGGGCGAAATCACCAGCGCTTCGCGCGAGCAGGCCGCAGGCATCACCCAGGTCAACCAGACCGTCACCCAGATGGACGAAACCACCCAGCAGAACGCCGCGCTGGTGGAAGAAGCCACTGCCGCCGCGCGCTCGATGGAAGACCAGGCCGCACAGTTGGTGGATGCGGTGGCAGTGTTCCGCCTGGAGCCACAGGACCGCCTGAGCACCCTGCTGTCCAACGCACGCCATGCCTACAGCTGAGACGGCAACGACGATTCATTGCAGCCAGATCACAGCATCGAGGGCGCGCTGCCCTCACCGCCCGCGGGACATGCCATAAAACCGTCCATGGCGGCTCGATGGCGGCATCCATGCCGCCAACGGTCCGGCAACCGGCAAGGACACCGCGCCAGACAGTTTTCTGCTGGCGCTGCTGAAGTGCTTAGGACACCGCTTCGCGCGGCTTGAGGTTGCTGGTTGCTGTGTTGAAACCCTGCACATCGACCAACGCGACTGGTCCTTGCCCGCCCAACGTCGCGGGACCCTTGGCGGCATGGATGCCGCCACGGAGCTTAGGGACGCACTTGCAGCGTGTCCTGCGATGGTGGGCGGGCAAGGACCCTGCAGCCAACACAAAGACATTGAAGGCGCGGTGCCTAACCCGCTAGTTCGCTGGTGGCGTATTGAAGAGCGAAGACCTCGCGCCAGACCTTGGCGCTTGCTTGGCTGAACGCGCTGCACACAGACCATCGCGGCTGCGCCTGGCCACCGATCGGCATAGAGTTTGGTCGGCCGCCTTAAAGATTTGGCTTTGCCGCCGATATCAAGGCGACGCCGGGACAACCCGCCAGGCGCCTTCCCGCTTCTACTGTGCTTGTGCCCATGTCCCAAGGCGATACCTCAGAGCTGGACCACGACGCCGATCACCTCGTCGAAGGTGACGAGCGCTACCTGCTGCGCAACAAGCGGCAGATCCGTGGATTGCTGCGCCAGCTGCTCGACCAACGCGCCATCGTGACCATGCATGTGGCTGGCCGCGACATGGCCGTGCCCACCGCCGTGCTGGAAGTGGACGAAGACGACGACTGCGTGATCCTGGACGGCAGCCATAACGATGCCTCCAACCGCGCCATCGAGGGCGCCAAATACCTGCTGTGCTACGCCCAACTGGAACGGGTGAACATCCGCTTCCGCCTGGAAAAGGCCGAACGGATCGAGCGCGACATCCACGTCGCCTTCCGCGTCGACCTGCCTGCCGCGATGTACCACATGCAGCGGCGCGAATCGTACCGGCTGGAAACGCCGATCACCGATTCGCCCGTCTGCACCATCCGCCAGGAAGCGGCGCAGGGAAACGAGTTCAACCTGCAGCTGCGCGTGATCGACATCAGCAGCGGCGGCCTGGCGGTGTCCCTCACCGACGGGATGCCCTTGCTCGAATTGCAACGCACCTACCGCAACTGCATCCTGCAATTGCCCGACACCGCCCCGATCACGCTGCCGCTGACCGTGTGCAGCCAGCACAAGCAGGCCCTGCCCAACGGCAGCGAAGGCTTCCGGATCGGCATGCAGTTCAGCGACCTGCCGCGCGGCGCCGACGAAACCATCCAGCGCTACATTTTCCGTGTCGACCGCCAGCGCAATGCGCGCAAGAGCGGCGTGTTCTGAACCCTCGCGTACCACGCGGGGCCGGCACCTAAAGTTGCCGCCTACCCCGCCGATGTTGCTAGGGCATCCCGCATCCGTCTCTGCTGCCGCAGTCCTGCCTAACCCGACACTTAGCCGCAACGCCCGGAGTTTCCATGAACGATAAAAGCACTGCCACCGGCACAGGTGGTGAATTCCTCAGCTTCGCTTTGGGCGAAGAACACTACGGCGTGGATATCCTGAAGGTGCAGGAAATCCGCGGCTACGATTCGGTCACGCGTCTGCCCGACGCGCCGGACTACATCAAGGGCGTGATCAACCTGCGCGGCACCATCGTGCCGGTGATCGACCTGCGCCTGAAGCTGCGCCTGAAAGAAGCGCGCTACGACGCTTTCACCGTGATGATCGTGCTCAACGTCGAGGACCGCGTGGTCGGCATCGTCGTGGACAGCGTGTCCGACGTGATTCCGCTCAACGACGACCAGATCCGTCCTACCCCCGAATTCGGTGCGTCGGTCGACACCCGTTTCATCTCCGGTATCGGCACCCAGGACGATCGCATGTTGATCCTGCTGGATATCGAAACCCTGCTGGACAGCACCGAGCTGGGTCAGCAGCTGGTGGAAGAAGCCGCCTGATTCAAACGGCTGCGTTGCCTCGCCTGCGGTCGCCGGAGAGGTGTAGAGGAATGCAGGAGCCGCCATGTACGACAAGCGGCTACCAAACGACTGCCAGGCCGCCAGAACGCGCGTGGTCGGCGCTCCGAATCCCGATGTCGCACATGTGCACTCCGGCTTCTGCGCCCCTCGCCACCGTTGGCTGATTCGCTCCGTTCGGTAGCCGCTTTTCAGCGTATGCGGTGGCACCCTGCACCCACTGCACCGCTCCGGCGGCCGCAACGCTTTTGTGCGATCGCATCTACGACGATCGCGTGTCAGGAAGCTCCCGACACGCGACGCACCACTCGATGGAAATGAGATAAAAATCACGTTTTCCGGATTCAAGTTGAACGGCGGTTAGCCGATAGCTGAATGAAGCCCGCGTCCACACAACGGGTCACCGTTCGACTTTTGATTTCTGGAGAATCCCAATGAAGTTCCTGCTCTCGCTCCTCCCCGTCGCTGCTCTCGTGATCGTTGCTCCCACGCTGTCGGCCCAGTCGCAGGAAATGATTCCGCCGGAAATGGCGACGCGCTTCGTCGGCAAGGACGGCATGGTGTGCGGCAAGGTCGAAAAGGCCAAGTACGCGCAGAGCTCGGAAGGCGAACCCACCTTCCTGTACATGGGCGGCATGTTCCCGCGCCACACCTTCTCCGCACGCATCGACGGCGCCAACCGCGGCAAGTTCAGCTTCGCCCCCGAAACGCTCGAAGGCAAGGACGTCTGCGTCCTCGGCAAGATCCAGCGCGACAGTTCGCGCGCCGAAATCGAAGTCAGCTCCCCGGCCAGCCTGAAGCTCGCCACCATCAAGTAATCGCCTCGCACATCGCCACGCCCTCGCGCGTGGCGATGTGCTGTTGCGGCTATGCGGACTGACTTCTACGGGGAATCGTGTCAATGCAATGGATCAACAATCTGAAACTGATGCCCAAGCTGATGCTGGCGTTCGGCATCGTGCTGCTGATCATGCTCGTCCAGGGCGTCATCGCCTATTCGGGCCTGGCTTCGCTCAATAATGTCACCCGCGACCTGGCCGGCAACACCATGTCCAGCGTGCGCGAGGCAGGCGATCTGCGCGGCATGCTCGGCGAATACCGGAATGCGGCCTACCAGAACCTGGTGCGCGCCAGCGATTCGGTCAAGCAGGAAGCCAAGGTCCGCGCCAAGAAGCTCAATGGCGAGATCGAAGCCACCATCAAGGGCTACCCGCGTCTGATCGAAAGCCCGCAACAGAAGAAGCTGTTCGACGTGTTCGTGGCGGACTGGAAGAAGGCATCGGCCTCCTATGCCAGCGTCGACGAAATGATGGAGCTGAATCTGCCCGACGACGCCATCGACACCTTCGTCGGCGAGACCCGTACCCTGCACAACAAGGCCAAGGATTCGCTGGCTGCCTTGATTGCCGAAGACAACCTGCTCGCGCAGGCGGCCAAGACCAAGGCCGAAAAGGTCCACGCCACCTCCGTCACGCTGACCCTGGTGGTGCTGTTGATCGGCATCGCCGGCGGCCTGGGCCTGGCCTTCCTGTTCGCCCGTTCCATCGTCAAGAGCATGCGCGGCGCGGTCACCACGGCCACCGAAATTGCCGGCGGCAAGCTGGACGGCCAGATCAACGTACAGGGCCAGGACGAAGTGGGCGAGTTGATGCGCTCCATGCAGCGCATGCAGCGCGACCTGAAGGAACGCATTGAACGCGACCAGGAGATTGCCGACGAAAACCTGCGCATCCGCACCGCGCTGGACAAGTCCTCGACCGGCACCTTCATCACCGATCCAGAGCGCGTGATGATCTACGCCAACGACGCCTTCAAGAAGATCGTGGCGCAGTACGAAAGCAGCATCCGCCTGGCATCGCCCGAATTCGACGCAAGCAAGGTGATCGGCCAGCACATCAGCTACCTGGGTTTGTCGGATGCGACCGTGCGCAAGGCCATTGCCGCACTGGAACGCGATGGCGTCACCAGCTTCGAAGAGCGTTTCGGCGAAGTGGTGCTGGCGCAGACCGTCACCTCCATCAAGAACGAACAGGGCGAGACCAGCGGCGAAGTCTGCGAATGGCGCGACCGCACCATCGAAGTGCAGGTGGAAGAAGAAGTGGCCCGTATCGTGCGCGCTGCCGCCAGTGGCGACATGAGCGGGCGTGTGGAAACCGACGGCAAGCAGGGCTTCTTCCTGCAGCTGGCGCAGCAGCTCAACGGCTTGCTGGATGCCAATGCCGGCAGCCTGGAACAGATTTCGACCCTGCTGTCCGCGCTATCGCGTGGCGACCTGACCGTGCGCATGCATGGTGAGTTCAGCGGCGTGTTCGCGCAGATGCGTGACGATGCCAATGCCACCGCCGAGCAGCTGGCCGACATCGTCGGGCGCATCAAGATGTCGTCCACTGCGATCAATTCGGCCGCTGGCGAAATCGCTTCGGGCAACAGCGACCTGTCGCACCGTACCGAGCAGCAGGCCGCCAATCTGGAAGAAACCGCCGCCTCCATGGAGGAGCTCACCTCCACCGTCAAGCAGAACGCCGAAAGCGCCCGTCAGGCCAACCAGCTTGCCATCGGCGCCACCGGCGTGGCTTCGCAAGGCGGTGAAGTGGTGTCGCAAGTGGTCACCACCATGTCCGGCATCGAAGCCTCGTCCAAGAAGATCGCCGACATCATCAGCGTCATCGACGGCATCGCGTTCCAGACCAATATCCTGGCGTTGAATGCAGCGGTGGAAGCAGCGCGTGCCGGCGAACAGGGTCGCGGTTTTGCCGTGGTCGCCTCCGAGGTGCGCACGCTGGCACAGCGTTCGGCCAGTGCGGCCAAGGAGATCAAGGGCCTGATCGACGACTCCGTGCACAAGGTGGCCGAAGGCTCGGCACTGGTGCGCAAGGCTGGCGCCACCATGGCCGACATCGTGGCCAGCGTGCAGCGCGTGACCGACATCATGGGCGAGATCTCTGCCGCTTCGCAGGAGCAGTCGTCCGGCATCGAGCAGGTCAACCAGACCATCACCCAGATGGACGAAACCACCCAGCAAAACGCTGCGCTGGTGGAAGAAGCCACTGCCGCCGCCCGCTCGATGGAAGAGCAGGCAGGTCATCTGGCCGAAGCGGTGTCGGTGTTCAAGCTGGACGACTCGGCTACGCAGGCGCCACAAAGCACACGCGTCCGGCCGATCGCCTCGCGCCCGGTTGCAGTGAAGAGCGCCGCCAAGCCGGTGGCACGCGCAGCAGCAAGCGCGTCGCGGCCAGCCAAATCCCAGGCCGCACTGGCCGACGGTAACTGGCAAGAGTTCTGATTCACCGCTATTACCACAACGCCCCGGCACTGCCGGGGCGTTGTGCATTTGGGCCAGGCACCTGCGTTGATCCCCGCGTCCGCTGCGGCAGCACACCGATGGGGCATCTTTGCCTCTGAGCGCCCATCGCCAGCCGCCGTCCCCATCGGACGAGCTAGCGAACCCAACCGCGCCCAATCCACGCATTGGCGCTTCAGTTGCGCGGCTCCGTGGCCGATATCCAGTTATAGCTCACGACGCGTATGGATATGACGACAACGACTTCCGCTTCAGACACACGCGAATTTGATTTCGGCGACCGCGACTTCAAGCGTGTCTGCGACCTGATCTACCAGCGTGTCGGCATCGCACTGGCGCCGGCCAAGCGCGACATGGTGTATGGCCGCCTGTCGCGTCGCCTGCGCGTGCTCGGCCTGCGCTCGTTCCGCGACTACCTCGACCAGCTCGAAGCCGGCAACGATGAAGAAGAGTGGCAGGCATTCACCAATGCGCTGACCACCAACCTGACCTCGTTCTTCCGCGAGCCGCACCATTTCGACAAGCTGCGCGAAGAACTGCAAAAGCGCGCCTCGCAGGCGCCGTTGAAGATCTGGTCGTGCGCCGCTTCCACCGGCGAGGAGCCCTACTCCATCGCCATCACCGCCTGCGAAGCCTTCGGCACGCTGACCCCGCCGGTGAGCATCGTCGCCACCGACGTCGACACGCAGGTACTGGAAACCGCCTCGCGCGGCGTCTATGCCATCGACCGTGTCGCCTCGCTGGATGCAGCGATCAAGCGCAAGTACTTCCAGCGCGGCAGCGGCCCCAATGAAGGCAAATGCCGGGTCATTCCGGCGCTGCGCCAGCTCATCGAATACCGCCAGTTGAATCTGCTGGCACCGCGTTACGACGTCGGCGGTCCGTATGCGGCACTGTTCTGCCGCAACGTGATGATCTACTTCGACAAGCCCACCCAGCGCGGCATCCTGTCGCGCCTGGTCAGCCACATGGGCGAGGACGGTCTGCTCTACACCGGGCACTCGGAGAACTACCTGCACGCGGCCGATCTGATCCAGCCGTGCGGGCGCACGCTGTATCGGCGCGCACCGCGCGCAGGAGCCTGAGCATGAGTACCGCCGTGCAAGTCGACGACGTCATGCGCTACCGCGATTCGCGGTTCCAGACCATTGCCGCCAAACTGCTGCCCACCCAATACCTGGTGGTGGACGACGACACCGCGTTGACGACCACCTTGGGATCGTGCGTTGCAGCCTGCCTGCGCGACCCGGTGCTCAAGATCGGCGGCATGAACCACTTTCTGTTGCCCGAAGGCCAGGTCGGCGACGGAGCGCCCACGCGCTACGGCAGCTATGCCATGGAGTTGCTGATCAACGACATGCTCAAGCGCGGCGCGCACCGCAAACGCATCGAAGCCAAGGTCTTCGGTGGCGCCAACGTGCTGAAGGGCTTCACCAGCAACCCGGTCGGCACCCGCAACGCCGAGTTCGTGCGCCAGTACCTGCAGGCCGAACATATTCCCATCATCGCTGAAGATCTGTGTGGCATCCATCCGCGCAAGGTGTGGTTCTTCGCGACCACTGGCCGCGTCGTCGTGCAGCGCTTGCCGCACGCACACGAAGCCGAAGTCGCCGCCACCGAATCGGCCGTGCGCGCCCGTCTGTCCAAAGCACCGGTTACCGGTGGAGTGGAGTTGTTCGAATGACGCTGGAAACCCCTGTGCGTGTATTGATCGTCGACGATTCGGCGGTCGTGCGTCAGATGCTCACCGAAATTTTGTCGCGCGACGCCGGCATCGAAGTGGTCGGCTCGGCCGCCGACCCGTTGCTGGCGCGCGAAAAGATCAAGCGCCTCAATCCGGACGTCATCACGCTGGATGTGGAAATGCCGCGCATGGACGGCCTGGTATTTCTGGAAAACCTGATGCGCCTGCGCCCTACCCCGGTGGTGATGATTTCATCGCTGACCGAGCGCGGTGCCGACACCACCTTGCAGGCCCTGTCGCTGGGCGCCGTGGACTTCGTGTCCAAGCCCAAGATCGACGTCGCACGCGGGCTGGAAGGCTACGCCGAAGAAATCGTCAGCAAGGTCAAGATGGCGGCCAAAGCCAAGGTCAGCGCACTCAATCGTCCGAGCGCGCCCAAAGTCACGCTGGATATGCAATCGGCACCGGTGGCCGGCAGCGCGCTGCGCTTTCGCACGACCGACCGCTTGATCGCCATCGGCGCCTCCGCCGGTGGTACCGAAGCGCTGCGCGTGGTGCTCGAACACATGCCCGCCGATGCGCCCGCGGTGGTGATGACCCAGCATCTGCCTGCCAGCTTCAGCACCGCATTCGCCGAGCGCCTCAACCGCCATTCGGCCATGTCGGTACGCGAAGCCACCGATGGCGAGGCCATCCTGCCCGGCCATGCGTATCTGCCGCCGGGCGGCCAGCATCTGCGCATCATTCGCGACGGTGCGCGCTGGCGCTGCCGCATCGACGATGGCCCGCCGGTCAATCGCCACAAGCCGGCAGTGGACGTGCTGTTTCGTTCCGTTGCCGCCAATGCCGGCCCGAATGCGGTGGGCGCCATCCTCACCGGCATGGGCGACGACGGCGCACGCGGCCTGCTGGAAATGCTGCAGGCCGGCGCGCCGACGCTGGTGCAGGACGAAGCCAGCAGCGTGGTCTGGGGCATGCCCGGTGCCGCGTACAAACTTGGCGCCGCGCAGGAAGTGGTGCCGCTGGACCGCGTGGCCGAGCGCTTGCTCGCATTGTCGGCGCAGGCGCGCTGATCCGGCATGGCCGCGCATCCCTCGCACCCGACCAACCCAACGCTTCCTCCGGCACCGGGAAGCGCGGTGGGCGCTGGCGTGGATGCAGCGATGGACCGCACGCCGCTGACGGCTGAGCCGATCCATGCCAACGCCCCAGGCACGGGCCAGATCAGGCCCGGCCCGGTCACCGCCGGCATGGCCAAGGCTGGCGAACAACCCGACCAACGCCGCGCGCGTCTGCTCGCCGAAGCCCTGGATGGCAGCAGCAGCGCCATTCTCATCTGCGACCTGCAATCGCGCCTGCTGTACGCCAACGACGGCTTCCAGCGCATGTTCGGCTACACCGAAGCCGAGCTGGTCGGTCTGCGTCCCTCCGATGTCCTGACCCGTGCGCAAAGCGACCAAAGCGAGGTCGCTCGCGTTCGCGATCGCGCCGATGCCTTGCAGCACACCCGTGCCGACCTGCTGGTCTATCGCAAGGACGGCACGCCGCTGTGGATCTCGCTGAACTTCAACCCGATCTACGACGCCAACCACGCTCCCTCGCATTACGTGGCGGTACTGACCGACATCACCGACACCAAGATGCACGAGGTGTTGCAGCACCGCGTGCTGGAGGCCCTGGTGCAGGAACGCCCGTTGATCGAGGTGATGACGCTGATTTGCACCGAGGTCGAACGCATCGCACCGGATGTGCTGGCCACGGTGATGAGTGCGGACAATCAAGGTCGCCTGCATTCGCTGGCTGCGCCCAGCCTGCCGCCCGAATACGCCGACGCAGTCAACGGCTTGAAGATCGGCCCGGGCACCGGCGCCTGCGGCACCGCGGCCTGGCGCGGTCGCGCGGTGATGGTGGAAGACATCGCCACCGACCCATTGTTCGAGGCATATCGCGACACGCTCTTGCCTTGGGGCCTGCGCGCCTGCTGGAGCACGCCGATCCGCTCCAACAGCGCGCGCGTGCTCGGCACCTTCGCGCTGTATTACCGCAAGCCGCAACGTGCCGATGCCTGGCATATGCGGCTCACCGATTTGTGCCAGCAGCTGTGCACATTGGCGCTAGAACGCGAGCAGATCCGCCAGCGCGTGCATCAACTGGCGTTCTACGACACGCTCACGGGCCTTCCCAACCGCATCATGTTCAGCGCGCGTGCCGAGCAGGCACTGACCCAGGCCGAATACGCCGGCGAACCGGCCGCGTTGATGTTCATCAACATCGATCGCTTCAAGCTCATCAACGATAGCCAGGGGCACGCCGCAGGCGATGGCCTGCTGCGCGATATCGCCTTGCGCGTCAACGACCAGATCACCGCCACAGCGATGCTGGCGCGGCTATCCGGCGACGAGTTCGCGCTCGCGCTGCCGCAATGCAGCGCAGAGCAGGCCAGCGCCGCCGCCGAGCGTTTGTTGGTCAGCATCGCCAGTCCGCTGCCGGTTGGCCATATGACCGTGCATCCCTCGGCCAGTATCGGCGTGGCGATGTTTCCCGAGGATGGCCACGACATCAACATCCTGCTGCGCCATGCCGACTTGGCGATGAATCGCGCCAAGAAGGAAGGCGGTGGGCGCTTCCGCTTTTTCAGTTCCGACATGAACCGCATGGCGCAGGAACGCGTGGCCTTGGAGGCCGAGCTGCGCCAGGCCATTGGCCGCGATCAATTGCAGCTGCACTACCAGCCGCAGATGCACAGCGCCGCGCCGCATGCCCTGTATGGTGTGGAAGCGCTGCTGCGCTGGAATCATCCGCAACTGGGCGCGGTATCGCCGGCGCGGTTTCTGCCGGTGGCTGAAGAGCAAGGCATGATGCCGCAGCTCAACGCCTGGGTACTGCGACGTGCCTGCGAACAGGTCGCGGACTGGCGCCAGCGTGGCGTGCCGGTGGCGCGCGTGTCGGTAAATCTGTCGGCAAGCGGCTTCGAAAGCCCGCGCATGCTTCCCGACCTGCTGCAGCTGATCGCCGAACTGGGCGTGCAGCCGTCCGATCTGACCCTGGAACTGACCGAAAGCGTGATGCTGTCCGGGCAACCGGGCGTGCTGGAAAACCTGCACGCCATTCGCGAAGCCGGCATCTCGCTGTCGCTGGACGATTTCGGCACTGGCTATTCCAGCCTGAGCCACTTGCATCGCCTGCCGATCGACGAACTCAAACTGGACATGAGCTTCGTCCGCGATATCGAACACAGCGAAGACGCGCGCGCGCTCACCACCTCGGTGCTGCGCATCGGCGAGCACCTGCGCAAGCACGTGGTCGCCGAAGGTGTGGAAAACGAAGCGCAGCGCCTGTTCCTCGCCGACCTGGGTTGCGAGGTGCTTCAGGGCTATCTGTTCTCGCGGCCGCTACCGGCCCAGGCACTGGAAGCCTGGCTGGGCGCGCAACCGTCATAACGCAACCGTCGAACGATCACCGCTTCGAACTTCCTTCCAGCCAGGAAAGGCGGGCCATGGCGTGGCAAGTCATGAGCCTCCTCCTGCAGAAGAGCAGCGCTGCAAGCCCTTCCCTACGAAAGCGGGCTTTAAGCCCCCCTCCCCGCGGGAGAGGGGGGTTGGGGTGAGGGTACGGCCAACCACGCATCGCGCCGACGCCGTACCCGCATCCGCCCCGCGGGCACCTTCTCCTCCATAAAGGAGGACAGTGTCCCAACCGGAAAAGGGAAACATCATCCTGACAACGGCGGCGCTTCAGCCATCTCCAAGGAGAGAGCGCTTCAAGCCCGCCTCCTGTCCGTAAAAAGTGAGGCGGCGAGAAGGAACCAGTCGCCTCATCCCTCGTCGGGCGAGGTCATTACCTCATCCCACTCGCATCAGCTCCACCTCGGTCTCACCCACCGTCCGCTTCAGCCATCCCAGCAACTGCGCGTTGACGAAGGCCGGGTGTTCCAGCGAGGCGATATGGCCTGCGTCCGGGATCAGCTCGTAATCGCAACAGATTGCCTCGGCCATCATCCACACCTCTTCGGGCGGGCGCGGAATGTCCTCGGCGCCACCGAGCAGGAAGGTATTGGCCGGATCCAGCGCGGACAGGGCATCCAGGCGGTCGGCTCGGCCGAAGATCAGCCGGCCCAGCGGCACGATGGATGCGCGCAACTGCTCGGCCGACATCGCCGCCAGACGCTGCGCGAAGGCGGCCGGCAATGCCGAGCTCAGATCGATACCAGGGCGGAAGAAGATCGGCACGATCGCCTCGATCAGCGCAGGCGTCACCTGCCCGGCCGTCTCGATGGCATCAAGCAGGCCGAAATAGCGCGCACGCGTGGCGGCTGGCTCGGCGCCCAGGAAAGTATCCATCAACACCAGGCTGCGCACGCGCTCCGGCGCCATCAGGGCAAGCTCGGCGGCCCACATGCCGCCCACCGACAGGCCGACCACCGCGCACTGCGGCAACTTCAGTGCGTCCAGCAGGGCCAGCATGTGCCCGGCAAGATCGCCGATCTGCTGCGTGCCGTGCGGCAACGGACCTGACTGCCCGTGTCCCCATAGCTCGGGAACGATGACCTGGTAATGCTGCGACAGCGCCTGGATCTGCGGCTCCCACATCGCAGCGTCCCAGAGATAGCTGTGGCCGAGCAAGACCGGGAAACCGCGGCCGTGTTGCGTGTAATGCAGGGTTTGACCGGAGATTGTGCAAGTGGGCATGGGCATCAACGGGCAGTGGTAGAGCGGCGGGACTCTAGACCTGCGCACTTCAGATTTTTGTTGCAATGCCACAATCCAGTCAGCTGGTATTTGCTTTAACGCCGGGCATCGTGACGACTACACGAAACCATTGCCCGAAAAGCGAAATGCCCGGCAGTGCCGGGCATTTCGGGACAGCAAACCTGCCGGAAGAATCAGGCGGCGACGGTTTCTGCCACGTCCTGATATTCCTGGATCTGATCGAAGTTCATGTAGCGGTAGATCTGATCGCCACTGGTCTTGATCACGCCGACATCCGCCATGTACTCGTCCTTGGTCGGAATGCGGCCCAGGCGCGAGCAGATTGCCGCCAGTTCCGCCGAGCCCAGGTACACGTTGGTGTTGCGGCCCAACCGGTTCGGGAAATTACGCGTGGAGGTCGAGAACACCGTGGCGCCCTCGCGTGCCTGCGCCTGGTTACCCATGCACAGCGAGCAGCCCGGCATTTCCATGCGCGCACCGGCCGCGCCGAAGGTGCCGTAATGGCCTTCCTTGGTCAGCTCGGAGGCGTCCATCTTGGTCGGCGGTGCCACCCACAGGCGGGTCGGGATGTCGCGCTTGCCTTCCAGCAGCTTGGCCGCGGCACGGAAGTGACCGATGTTGGTCATGCACGAGCCGATGAATACTTCGTCGATGGCCGCGCCGGCCACTTCCGACAGCGTCTTCACGTCGTCCGGGTCGTTCGGGCAGGCCACGATCGGCTCATGGATATCGGCCAGGTCGATCTCGATGACCGCCGCGTATTCGGCGTCGGCATCGGGCTGCAGCAGCTGCGGGTCAGCCAGCCAGTCTTCCATCTTCTTGATGCGGCGGCCCAGGGTGCGCGCATCGGCATAGCCCTCGGCAATCATCCAGCGCAGCAGGGTGATGTTGCTGGTCAGGTACTCGATGATCGGCGCCTTACCCAGGTGCACGGTGCAACCGGCCGCCGAACGCTCGGCCGAGGCGTCGGAGAGTTCGAACGCCTGCTCCACCTTCAGGTTCGGCAAGCCTTCGATTTCCAGGATGCGGCCGGAGAAGATGTTCTTCTTGCCCTGCTTGGCCACGGTCAGCAGGCCCTGCTTGATCGCGTACAGCGGGATCGCGTTGACCAGGTCACGCAAGGTCACGCCCGGCTGCATCTGCCCCTTGAAGCGCACCAGCACGCTCTCGGGCATGTCCAGCGGCATCACCCCGGTGGCGGCGGCGAAGGCCACCAGGCCGGAGCCGGCCGGGAACGAAATGCCGATCGGGAAGCGGGTGTGCGAGTCGCCGCCGGTGCCCACGGTGTCGGGCAGCAGCATGCGATTGAGCCAGCTGTGGATCACGCCGTCGCCCGGACGCAGCGAGACGCCGCCGCGGGTGGAGATGAACTCGGGCAAGGTGTGGTGGGTCTTGACGTCCACCGGCTTCGGATAGGCGGCGGTGTGGCAGAACGACTGCATCACCAGGTCGGCCGAGAAGCCCAGGCAGGCCAGGTCCTTCAGCTCGTCGCGGGTCATCGGGCCGGTGGTGTCCTGCGAACCCACCGAGGTCATCTTCGGCTCGCAATAGGTGCCCGGGCGCATGCCCTGGCCTTCCGGCAGCCCGCAGGCGCGGCCGACCATCTTCTGCGCCAGCGAGAAGCCCTTGCCGGTGTCCGGCGGGTCCATCGGCAGGCGGAACAGGTCCGACGCCGGCAGGCCCAGGAATTCGCGCGCCTTGGCGGTGAGGCCACGGCCGACGATCAGCGGAATGCGGCCGCCGGCGCGCACTTCGTCGAACAGCACCTCCGACTTCATCGCGAACTCGGCGATCACCTGTCCGTCCTTCAGCGCCTTGCCGTCGTACGGACGCAGCTCGACCACGTCGCCGTGCTCCATCTGCGAGACGTCCAGCTCGATCGGCAAGGCGCCGGCATCTTCCATGGTGTTGTAGAAGATCGGGGCGATCTTGCTGCCCAGGCACACGCCGCCGAAGCGCTTGTTGGGGATGTACGGAATGTCCTCGCCGGTCCACCACAGCACCGAGTTGGTCGCCGACTTGCGCGAGGAACCGGTACCGACCACGTCGCCCACGTAGGCCACCAGATGGCCCTTGGCCTTGAGGTCGGCAATGGCCTGGATCGGGCCGCGCTTGCCGTCTTCTTCCGGCTCGAACGCCGCGCCGTCGCGCTTGTTCTTCAACATGGCCAGCGCATGCAGCGGGATGTCCGGACGGGTGGTCGCATCCGGCGCCGGCGACAGGTCGTCGGTATTGGTTTCGCCCGGCACCTTGAACACGGTCACGGTCAGGCTCTGCGGCACTTCCGGCTTGCTGGTGAACCACTCGGCATCGGCCCAGCTCTGCAGCACGGCCTTGGCGTGCGCGTTACCGGCTTGCGCCTTTTCCTGCACGTCGTGGAACGCATCGAACACCAGCAAGGTGTGCTTGAGCGCTTCGGCGGCAGTGGCGCCCAGCTCGGCGTTGTCCAGCAGGTCGATCAGCGGCTGGATGTTGTAGCCGCCCAGCATGGTGCCGAGCAGCTCGGTGGCGCGGGTGGGGCTGATCAGCGCGGTGGTCTCGGTGCCGAAGGCAACCGCGGCCAGGTACGAGGCCTTGACCTTGGCAGCGTCGTCGACGCCGGCCGGCACGCGCTGGCTGAGCAGCTCGACCAGGAATTCTTCCTCGCCAGCCGGCGGAGCCTTCAACAGCTCGATGACCTCGGCGGTCTGCTGCGCGGTCAGCGGCAGCGGCGGGATACCGAGCGCGGCGCGCTCTGCAACGTGGTGGCGATAGGCTTCCAACATGCGGGTTCTCCAAAAAAGCAGCGGTGAAGGTGGTAAAGCGCGAACGTGGATCAGGGTGCGGGTTTGGGAACGATGATCTTCAAACCCTTGAAGTAATCGCGGAAGAAGCCCTCGTCGCGGGTGATCAACCCGTCGCACTGGAGCATGGCGTGGGCGCCGATCAGGAAGTCGGCCACCACCCGCTCACGCTTGCCGCCGCGCGCGCGAAAGCGCTTGTTCATATGGCCGGCGCGCACTGCCGCCGCTTCCTGGGTGGCCTCGTAGCGCACGCCGATCGAGGCCAGGGTTTCCATCAGGTCGACCTGGGTGTCGAGCATGGCCAGCACCTCGGCCACCACCGCGTCGCAGACCACCACTTCGTCGCGCGCCAGCGCGTCGCCGATGCAGACCTCCGACACTTCGCCATAGACCGGGTCGCCGATCAGGATGTCCAGCAGGACCGAGGAATCCAGGGCGATCATGGGTCGAACGGATCCCCGGGGGCGCGGCCACGGATCACGCGCATGGCCGCATCGGTGCTGGTCAGGCCGTCGACCAGCTTGAACTTGCCGCGCACCTTGCGCAGCGCCTCGCTGACGTCCTTGCGCAGGATGATGCGCCCGCCGTCGAGCTCGATCTTCAACGTGGTGCCCTTGGTCAGGCCCAGGGCATCGCGCACGGCCTTTGGCAGCGTGATCTGTCCGCGTTCGGCAACGGTGGCTTCCATGAGCATGCTCCAGAAAGTATGCACACATGATACGTACTTGCACCGCCCTACTCAAGTTGGCAGATCGGTCTGGACACACCGTACGTACACACTGAATCGCTCAGAATGGGCACCTACCTAAAGCCTTCGATGCCATAGGAGTGATGCATGAGCGATTCCTTTTCCACTCGCACCTCACTTGAGGTTCACGGCAAGCGCTACGCGTACTACAGCCTGCCGAAGCTGGGCGAACGCTTCGATATCGGCCACCTGCCCTATTCGATGAAGATCCTGCTGGAGAACCTGCTACGTCATGAAGACGGCGGCGTGACCGTCGGCAAGGACCACATCGAAGCGGTTGCCAAGTGGGACCCCACCGCCGAGCCCGATATCGAAATCGCCTTCATGCCGGCGCGCGTGGTACTGCAGGACTTCACCGGCGTGCCCTGCGTGGTGGACCTGGCCGCCATGCGCGATGCGGTGGTCAAGCTCGGCGGCAATGCCGACCAGATCAACCCGCAGATTCCCTCCGAACTGGTCATCGACCACTCCGTGCAGGTCGATGTATTCGGCAAGCCGGACGCGCTCGACCTCAACGGCAAGATCGAATTCCAGCGCAACCAGGAACGCTACGGCTTCCTGCGCTGGGGCCAGAAGGCGTTCGAGAACTTCAAGGTGGTGCCGCCCAACACCGGCATCGTGCACCAGGTGAACCTGGAAAACCTGGCGCGCGTGGTGATGAGCGCCGAGAAGGACGGCACGCTGGTCGCCTACCCCGACACCGTGTTCGGTACCGACAGCCACACCACCATGATCAACGGCATCGGCGTGCTGGGCTGGGGCGTGGGCGGCATCGAGGCGGAAGCGGCCATGCTGGGGCAGCCGTCGTCGATGCTGATCCCGCAGGTCGTGGGCTTCAAGCTCACCGGCAAGTTGCCCGAGGGCGCCACTGCCACCGACCTGGTGCTGACGGTCACCCAGATGCTGCGCAAGCTCGGGGTGGTGGGCAAGTTCGTCGAGTTCTATGGTGACGGCCTGCAGCACCTGCCGCTGGCCGACCGCGCCACCATCGGCAACATGGCGCCCGAATACGGCGCCACCTGCGGCATCTTCCCGGTCGATGAGGAGTCGCTGACCTACCTGCGCCTGTCCGGCCGTAGCGAGGAGCAGATTGCATTGGTCGAGGCCTATGCCAAGGCGCAGGGCCTGTGGCACGACGCCACTACCCCGCCCGCCCGGTACAGCGCCACGCTGGAACTGGACATGGGCCAGGTCAAGCCGTCGCTGGCCGGCCCCAAGCGCCCGCAGGACCGCGTGCTGCTGGAAGACATGCAGTCCAACTACCGCGAAAGCCTCAAGCCGTTCGCCGATGCGCGCAGCAAGAAGCTGGCCGATCTCAAGCAGGAAGACCGCCTCAAGAACGAAGGTGGCGGCGGCACCGCCGTCGGTGCGAAGGCGTCGCAGGCAGAAAGCGCCGGCGCCAGCGGTGCGGGTTGGCAGCTGCGCGATGGCTCGGTGGTCATCGCCGCAATCACCTCCTGCACCAACACCTCCAACCCCGCGGTGATGCTGGGCGCCGGCCTGCTCGCGCGTAACGCGGCGGCCAAGGGCCTGAAGGCGCAGCCGTGGGTCAAGACCTCGCTCGGGCCAGGTTCGCGCGTGGTCACTGACTATCTTGAAAAGGCCGGCGTGCTCACCGACCTGGAAAAGCTTGGCTTCTACGTGGTGGGCTACGGCTGCACCACCTGCATCGGCAACTCCGGCCCGCTGCCGGAAGACGTGTCTGCGGCCATTGCCAAGGACGATCTGGTGGTGACCTCGGTGCTGTCGGGCAACCGCAACTTCGAAGGCCGCGTACACCCCGAGGTCAAGATGAATTATCTGGCCTCGCCGCCGCTGGTGGTGGCCTATGCCATCGCCGGCACCACCGACATCGACCTCACCACCGAGCCGCTGGGCACCGGCAGCGATGGGCAGCCGGTGTATCTGCGCGACATCTGGCCGAGCAACAAGGAAATCGGCGACACCATCGCCGCCACCGTCGGCCCGGAGATGTTCAAGCAGAACTATGCCGACGTGTTCAAGGGCGACACGCGCTGGAACACCATCGCCTCGCCCGATGGCGCGCTTTACGCGTGGGACGAAGCCTCGACCTACATCAAGAACCCACCCTACTTCGACGGCATGACCATGCAGGTGGGCAACGTGGACGACGTGCACGGCGCACGCATCATGGGCCTGTTCGGCGATTCGATCACCACCGACCACATTTCGCCGGCCGGCAACATCAAGAAGGATTCGCCGGCAGGCCGCTTCCTGCAGGAACGCGGCGTGCAGCCGGCCGACTTCAACAGCTACGGCAGCCGCCGCGGCAACGACGATGTGATGGTACGCGGCACCTTCGCCAACATCCGCATCAAGAACCTGATGTTCGGCGGCGAAGAAGGCGGCAACACGCTGTATTACCCAGCCGGTGGCGGCCAGCCGGAAAAGCTGGCCATCTACGATGCCGCAATGAAGTACAAGGCCGACGGCGTGCCGCTGGTGGTGCTGGCCGGCAAGGAATACGGCACCGGCTCCTCGCGCGACTGGGCCGCCAAGGGCACCAACCTGCTCGGAGTCAAGGCCGTGATCGCCGAAAGCTTCGAGCGTATCCACCGCTCCAATCTGGTGGGCATGGGCGTGCTGCCCTTGCAGTTCCTGGAAAACGAAAACGCACAGACGCTTGGCCTGGATGGCTCGGAAGTGCTGGACATCACCGGCCTGCAGGACGGCGCCAGCCGTCGTGCCACCGTCAATGCGAAAAAGTCCGACGGCAGCGTCAAGCAGTTCCAGGTCAAGGTGCTGCTGCTGACACCCAAGGAAGTGGAGTACTTCAAGCACGGCGGCTTGCTGCAGTATGTGCTGCGGCAGCTGGCGGCACGCAAGGCAGCCTGACCACAGCGCGCATTGCGCTGCAACGATGCAACGCACTCCCGCCGCTCGGCGGGAGTGGCGTTTCCGGCCTCTCAAAAAAAACGGCGATCACGCGGCGGTGAACAAAGGACGCGTGCATCCCGACGTCGAACTGAATTCCCTCCCCCGCCGTTGGTGGTGACCGACGCCATCGCCGGCACACGGACATCGATCTCACCACCGAGATATTTGGCGCAGAAGAAGGCGGCAACAGGCTGCATTGCCCAGCCAACGGCAGCCAGCCGGAGGGCCACCTTCCACCTTGTCGCAACGCAACGGCGTCACCGGGCGATGCGCGCTTCGGCCAGATGCCTCACGCCCCCCATCCATGCCCTGGCGCCATGCGTCCGGCCGCACCAAGCGGCAGCCGCGCTCCACTGCATCGGCGCGGTCAACGCGCCGCCGGCACCCATTGCGCGTGGTACAGCTGCCAGTCGCTGCCCTGCAATCGCCAACCGGTGGTGACCTGATAGGTCTGCACCTGATCGGGCACCCAACGCCCGTTGCCGCCGGTCAACAGCGCGGTGAAGCGCACCGTGGCGGTATCACCGCGCAGTGCCACATCGACCGGCCCCATGGTCACGCCGAGCTGTTGATTGCCCAGCATCTGCACTTGCATCAAGCGCCGTAACCCGGCAGCGTCCAGCCCATGTTCGCCAACAAAATCCTCGGCCACCGGCGCCATCGCATCGCCGATCTCGCGCGCCTCGATCGCCTGATGCATCTGCTCCAGCGTGGCGCGCAGACGTTGTTCCGGCGCAGCACGCGTGCACCCGAGCAAGACCAACATGCAAAATCCCACCCACGCCAGGCGCCACCGCCCTTGAATGCTGCTCTGCATCACGCTTCGCCTTTTCCATCCATGACGGTATGCTGCCAGCTGTTGTAACGCCGTGGAACACACTGCGGCGCGTCGAGAACACCCTGGAGGGGGGCAGATGAATCAGGCACGTCCTTGGTTGCAAAGTTATCCGGCCGGCGTTGCCGCCGAAATCGATCTTGAGCAGTTCCGCACGGTGGCCGAGGTGTTTGCCACCTCCGTGAAACGCTTCGCCGACCGGCCTGCGTACCATAGCTTCGGCAAGACCATCACCTACC
This sequence comes from Xanthomonas euvesicatoria, assembly GCF_013112235.1. Lineage (NCBI taxonomy): Bacteria > Pseudomonadati > Pseudomonadota > Gammaproteobacteria > Lysobacterales > Lysobacteraceae > Xanthomonas > Xanthomonas euvesicatoria. The sequence goes on along the minus strand of NZ_JABFFS010000001.1, from coordinate 3,259,823 downwards.
GCGAGGCGGATCAGCTGGTCGAGCAATTCGCCGCCTACCTGCTTGGCGAGCTGCAGTTGAAGAAAGGCGACCGCGTCGCCTTGATGATGCCCAACTGCCTGCAATACCCCATCGCGACCTTCGGCGTGCTGCGTGCCGGCCTGACCGTGGTCAACGTCAATCCGCTGTACACCCCGCGCGAACTCAAGCATCAGTTGATCGACTCCGGCGCCAGCGTGCTGGTGGTCATCGACAACTTCGGCACCACCGTGCAGCAGGTCATCGCCGACACGCCGGTCAGGCAAGTCATCACCACCGGCCTGGGCGACATGCTGGGCTTCCCGAAGGCGGCACTGCTCAACTTCGTGGTCAAGTACGTCAAGAAGCTGGTGCCCGATTACCGCATCAACGGCGCGATTCGCTTCCGCGAGGCGCTGGCGCTGGGCCGCAAGCACCGCGTGCCGACGCTGCAGATCGAACCCGACGACATCGCTTTCCTGCAGTACACCGGCGGCACCACCGGCGTGGCCAAGGGCGCAATGCTGACCCACCGCAATCTGGTCGCCAACATGCAGCAGGCGCACCAGTGGCTGGCGGGTACCGGCAAGCTGGAAGAAGGCCACGAAGTGGTGATCACCGCGCTGCCGCTGTACCACATCTTCGCATTGACCGCGAACGGCCTGGTCTTCATGAAGATCGGCGGCTGCAACCACCTGATCAGCAACCCGCGCGACATGCCAGGCTTCGTCAAGGAGCTGAAAAAGACCCGCTTCACCGCGTTCACCGGCGTCAACACGCTGTTCAACGGGCTGCTCAATACGCCCGGATTCGATCAGGTGGATTTCTCCTCGCTCAAGATGACCCTTGGCGGCGGCATGGCCGTCCAGCGTTCGGTCGCCGAGCGTTGGAAGAAAGTCACCGGCCTGACCCTGGTCGAAGCCTACGGCCTGACTGAAACCTCGCCGGTCGCGTGCATCAACCCGATGGACCTGAAGGACTACAACGGTTCGATCGGCCTGCCGATTCCGTCCACCGATGCCTGCATCAAGGACGACGCCGGCGCGGAACTGCCCGTGGGCGAGATCGGCGAGCTATGCATCAGGGGCCCGCAGGTCATGAAGGGCTACTGGAAGAAACCCGATGAAACCGCCAAGGTCATGGATGCCCAAGGCTGGCTGCATACCGGCGACATCGCGCGCATGGACGCACAGGGCTTCGTCTACATCGTCGATCGCAAGAAGGACATGATCCTGGTGTCCGGCTTCAACGTGTACCCCAACGAGATCGAGGACGTGATCGCCGAAATGCCCGGCGTGCTGGAAGTGGCCGCCGTGGGCGTGCCGGATGACAAGTCCGGCGAGATCGTCAAGGCGGTCATCGTGAAGAAGGACCCGGCCCTGACGGCCGATGATGTGAAGGCGCATTGCCGCGCTAACCTCACCGGCTACAAGCAGCCGCGGGTGATCGAATTCCGCAAGGAGTTGCCCAAGACCAACGTCGGCAAGATCCTGCGCCGCGAATTACGGGACGCGCCGAAGACGTAATACCGCTTATACCGCAGCCCGAAGGCGTTCAGCCTTCTTTGACGCCCGCATTGCCGCAAGGCCTTGCGGGCGTTCGCTTTTGCACGCATAGAATCCGATGTCGGCGCACGCTCACGCGTTCAACCTCATCTCCGTCCGAAAGGCGGCCGGCCGGACGGTCATCACGGAGAACCACCATGTCTGCAGTTCAACCCTTCATTCGCACCAACATCGGCTCGACCCTACGCATCATCGAAGAACCGCAGCGTGACGTGTACTGGATCCATATGCATGCCGACCTGGCCACAAACCCGGGGCGTGCCTGCTTTTCGACGCGCCTGGTCGACGACATTACCGGCTATCAGACCAACCTTGGTCAACGCCTGAACAACGCCGGCGTGCTGGCTCCGCACGTGGTGCTGGCATCGGACAGCGATGTGTTCAACCTGGGCGGCGATCTGGCGCTGTTCTGTCAACTCATTCGCGAAGGCGACCGTGCTCGACTGCTTGATTACGCCCAACGCTGTGTACGCGGTGTGCACGCGTTCCATGTCGGCCTGGGCGCACGCGCGCACAGCATCGCCCTGGTGCAGGGCAATGCCCTCGGCGGCGGATTCGAAGCGGCGTTGAGCTGCCACACCATCGTCGCCGAGGAAGGGGTGATGATGGGATTGCCCGAAGTGCTGTTCGACCTGTTCCCGGGGATGGGCGCCTACTCTTTCATGTGCCAGCGTGTCAGTGCGCAACTGGCGCAAAAAATCATGCTCGAAGGCAATCTGTATTCTGCCGAGGAGTTGCTCGGCATGGGCCTAGTCGATCGCGTCGTGCCGCGCGGTCAGGGCGTGGCGGCGGTCGAACAAGTGATCCGCGAAAGCAAGCGCACGCCGCATGCCTGGGCGGCAATGCAGCAAGTGCGCGAAATGACCACGGCGGTGCCGCTGCAGGAAATGATGCGCATCACCGAAATCTGGGTCGATACGGCAATGCAGTTGGGCGAAAAGTCATTGCGCACCATGGACCGTCTGGTTCGCGCGCAATCGCGCCGCTCAGGGCTTGACGCCGGCTGATGCGTCGGCGGGCTATTCACTACTCCGGGGGGAGCGCTCGTCGTCGTTGGCGCTTTGTACGCGCGCGGCGAGTGCATCCTTTCCGGTCTGCAATTGGTCGCGCAACGCCGACAGCCGCTGTCGCCATTCGGCCTGCAGCTGCCAATCGGCCATGCGCATCAGCTCACCGCCACTGCCGGCCAGTTGGGCCAGCCCCAGATTGCTGGCAACGCCGCGCAATGCGTGGGCGCTTTCGCGCAATTGCTCCCAATCCGAGCGCGTGCCATCGCGCTCGATCGCGCCCACGCAGTTGTGCGCATCATCCAGACACTGCCGGACGAACTGACGTTCGAATTCTTCGCCCATGCCCAACGCCGCCAGTTCGTCCAGCACGCTGGCATCGAGCACGCCTTCGAAACTGGTCGATGCCTGCACCACCGTCGCCGGCGTCGCCAGCGCACGGGTGCTGACGGCGAGTTCGGCCAGCGTATCGAGCAGCTTGGCAGCCACCACGGGCTTGGCCAGGAACGCGCGTGCGCCAGCTTGTTCGCAGGCGCGGATCGCTTCTGGCGTGACGTCGGCACTGAGCACCACCACCGGGGTGTAGCGCATGCCGCTGGCCTGCATCACGCGCAACTGCTTGAGCATGTCCAGGCCGCTCATGCCCGGCATATGCAGATCCACGATCACCGCATCGAAATCCTCCTCGGCCATCGCGTCCAGCACCTGCTCGGCGCCGTTGACGCACGCCACCTTATGCCCTGCCTTCTCCAGCAATCGCTGCAACACCATGCGATTGGCTTCATGGTCGTCGGCCACCAGCATGCGCATGCTGCGCACGCGCGCGCGGTGACGCAGGAACGGGTTGGAAAAGGCGATGACGTTGGAGGCTTCCAGCTCGTCGGGAGTCTCCAGCAGCGCCCCGACTGGCGAGCGAGCCGGCGCCGCCGTCTCCAATACGCCGATCTCCAGCGGTAGCTCGAACCAGAACACGCTGCCGCCGGATGGATTGGGCGCAAAGCCAATCGCGCCGCCCATGGCCTCGACCAGGCCCTTGGCGATCGTGGTCCCCAGGCCGGTGCCTTCATAGCGGCGCGACAAACCCACGTCCGCTTGCTCGAACGCCTCGAACAGGCGCGGACGCATGTCCATCGGCACGCCGATGCCGCTGTCTTCGACATCGAAACGCAGCCGCATCGTGTCGGCACCATTGCCGGAAACCCGCGCAACCCGCAGCAGCACATGCCCGTGCTCGGTGAACTTGACCGCATTACCCAACAGGTTGAGCAACACCTGGCGCAGATGGCCGGTGTCGCCCTTGAGCAGGTCCGGTACGTCGGTGGCCACCTCGATAGCGTAATCCAGTCCGCGTGTCTTGGCCTGCGGCTGCAGGATCATGTTGACCGAGCCGATCATCTCGCGCAGCGAGAAATCGCGGCGATCGATGCGGATCTTGCCCGCCTCGATCGCAGAAATATCGAGCACTTCTTCCACCAGCGACAGCAGGCTGCGCGCCGAGGCCTGGATGGTATTCAGGCATTCCTTCTGCTCTGCATCCAAACGCGTGGTGGCCAGCACTTCGGTCATACCCGACAACCCATTCAACGGGGTGCGGAATTCGTGACTCATATTGGCCAGGAAACGGCTCTTGGCCTGGTTGGCATGCCGCGCCTCGCGTACCGCGCGCGTCATCGCACGCAACAACGAGTCGAAGTACAGCGGCACGGCGATCAAGCCCAGCAACAATCCCCAGCTCAGATAGGGATTGGCCTTCCAGTAAGGCGAAATCAGGATCGCGCTGAGAAAACTCAGGCTGGCCATCGCCGTGGCGGCACGCAGATAGGGACTGCCGTAGCGCAAGCCATTGCCGATGGTCACCCACATGCAGACCGCATACAGCGGCGAAGCCGGTTCGCCCTGGATTGCCATGATTGCGCCGGTGCAGGTGTAGTCGAGCACCATGCCGATCAGGCGCCGCGTGTGCGACACGTGCGGCCGCAGCAGGATCGCCACCATCAGCCCCAGCGACACCACCAGCTCGCCGACCAGGATCAACCAGGTGGCCATCAGCGTATCGCCATGGGTGTGGTGGTAGCGCCACCCCAGGTAAGAAATGAACAGCGTGGTGATGATGATGCGGATCAGGTTCTGCGCGTGTTCCGAATCCGCCCGCCCCGAAAGACGCCGCTTCAACCATGGCAATGGAGACTTCATAGACGCCTCAGACCTGCGGTCGCTTCGATGGGGATGAAAGTGGGCCGCGCGGTCCTGCAGCATCGGCGCCATGGGCATACGCGGCGATACGCGCAGCGGCATCGGCACTGTCCTGCATCAGCCGCAACAACGACAGAGGAATGACCACCAGCGCCGCCAACAGGGCGATCCCGAGCTCGATCCGCTGTTGCCAATACGGGCTATTGGCAAGCGTCGCCCCGAAACTAAGCATAGCCATGGCCACCGCCGAGTGCAGTGCATGCCTGCCAAAGCGCAGGCCATTGCCGATCGTGACCCACATCACCACCACGTACAGGCAGGCCATCGGAGCGGCGAACCAGGTCATCGCCAGACTGAGCAGGCCATAGTCCGCCAGCATGCCGAGCGTCCGGCGCAGGTGCGAGGGCCGCGGCTTCGCAACGATCCACGCAAACAGCAGCAATGCCCCACCGTGCCCGATCGCGACCAGGCACAGCAATCGCTGCAGATGGTCATCGCTCAGTTGCCAATGCGGGGCGCAGACCAGCGTGTAGGCCAGGATCAGCCAGAGCATCACGATGCGCACCACCGCCTGACCGTGCTCGCTGTCGGGGCGCCGTGCGAGTCGCCGACGCAGCTGGGCAAGCGCCGCCCTCACCTCACACCCCGGGTCGCGCCGATGCGGTGGAGAACTCGCCACAGATCTGCTCCAACTGCGCGCGGCCGCGCAACAAGGCATCCACGCAGCGCGGGTCGAACAGGCGGCCACGTTGGGCATACAGATAGGCCAGCGCGGCGTCCATGGTCCAGGCCTCCTTGTACGGGCGCGGCGACAGCAAGGCGTCGAACACATCCGCCACTGCAACGATGCGCGCTTCCAGCGGAATCGCCTCACCGACCAGGCCATCCGGATAACCGGTGCCGTCATAACGTTCGTGATGACGCAGCGCAATCAACGCGCCGACCTGGATGAAACGGTTCTGGCTGCCGCTGAGCAGCTCGTAGCCGATGCGCGGATGGCGCCGCATCACGCTCATTTCGTCATCGGTAAGCTTGCCGGGCTTGAGCAGCACCGAATCGGGAATGGCGATCTTTCCCATGTCGTGCAGCGGTGCGGCCATCTCGATGATGCGCACCTCCTCTTCCGACAGCCCCAGTTGCTCGGCGATCAGGCCGGCCACGTGCGACATGCGCTCCAGGAACGCGCTGGTGCCCGAATCGCGATACTCGATCGCGCGCGCAAGCCGCGACAGGGTTTCGCGCTCGCGCTCTTCGACCTCGTTCATGCTGGCCAGCAGGCGCTGCTCCAGCGACAACGCGCGTTGCTTGACGCTTTCGCTCTGCTGGCGCAGCTGCAGCAGGTTGGAGCAGCGCGCCCGCAACTCGCGCGGACGGATCGGCTTGACCAGGAAGTCGATCACGCCCGCTTCCAGCGCCGCCTGACGAATCGGCTCATCGCCCACGATGGTGATCAGGATGATCGGAATATCACGATGGCTGGGCAGCCGGCGCAGCCGACGCGCGAATTCCAGACCGTCCATGCCCGGCATGCGGTAGTCCAGCAGCAACAAGTCCACGCGCCCGGCTTCGCACCAGGCCAGGGCGTCGAGCGGATCGCCGAAGTCGTAGACCTTGAGCTCCGGCGCAATGTCCTCGATGACATGGCGCAGCATCGTTCGCGCGGACATCTGGTCATCGACAATGACGATGTTCAATCCCAGATCCGCCTTTTCCGCCCAGCTTCCCCATGTATCCGTCGACAATGCGCCGCCCGGACCCCCTAAAACATCCTGCATAGCCGTTGCTCCTCTATCTCGAGAACGGAAAAGCGATGACGCCGGCCCCTGTGCCGACTCCCCCGAACGATACGCTGTTCGAGGCTCCGCCCTAGCATATGCAGTATCTGTGCCGTCGGCACACCGCCGGCACAAAAAAATCAGGCTTCCGGACGCATATACGGGAACAGCAGGACATCGCGGATCGAGGTGCTGCCGGTCAGCAGCATCACCAGACGGTCGATCCCGATGCCCAGGCCGCCGGTCGGCGCCATGCCGTACTCCAACGCACGGATGTAATCGGCATCGAAATGCATCGCTTCGTCGTCGCCACCGTCCTTGGCCTGCACCTGCGCCTGGAAACGTGCGGCCTGGTCTTCGGGGTCATTGAGCTCGGAGAAGCCGTTAGCCAGCTCCTTGCCGTTGATGAACAGCTCGAAGCGGTCGGTGTACCCCGGCTCGGTGTCGCTGGAACGCGCCAGCGGCGACACTTCGACCGGGTGGTCGGTGATGAAGGTCGGCTGCACCAGGGTGTGCTCGACGGTGGCTTCGAAGATCTCCAGCAGCAGCTTGCCCCAGCCGTAGGACGGCTTGACCCGGATCTTCAGCCGCTCGCAATGGCGCAGCAGCGCCTCCCGGTCGGTGCAGTCGGCGGCGCTGATCTCCGGATTGTGGTGGCGAACGGCCTCATCCATGCGCCAGCGCCGGAAAGCCGGCGCCAGATCGATATCGGCGCCATCCCAGCTCACCTGGGTGGTCCCCAGCACCGTCTGTGCGGTGTCTCGGATCACCTGCTCGGTCAGGTCCATGATCTGGTGGTACGTGGCATAGGCCTCGTAGAGCTCGAGCATGGTGAACTCGGGGTTGTGCCGGGTCGACACGCCTTCGTTGCGGAAGTTGCGGTTGATCTCGTAGACACGCTCCAGTCCACCGACCACCAGACGCTTGAGATACAGCTCGGGGGCAACGCGCAGGTACAGATCCAGGTCCAGCGCATTGTGGTGGGTGGTGAACGGCTTGGCCGTGGCGCCGCCGGGGATGTAATGCATCATCGGCGTTTCCACTTCCAGGAAGCGGCGCGCGTCCAGCCAGGCGCGCATGGCGCGGATGATCTTGGAGCGCTTGATGAAGACCTCGCGCGCTTCGGGCGTCACGATCAGGTCGACATACCGCTGGCGGTAACGCTGCTCCACGTCCGACAGGCCATGCCACTTGTCCGGCAACGGGCGCAGCGACTTGGTCAGCAGGCGCAGCGCGCCGGCCTTGACCGACAGTTCGCCGGTCTTGGTGCGGGTGAGCCCACCCTCCACCGCCACGATGTCGCCCACATCCCAGCCCTTGAACGCGGTATAGGCATCGCCGAGCACATTGCCCTGCAGGAACAGCTGCACACGCCCGGATTCGTCCTGGATCTGCGCAAAGCTGGCCTTGCCCATCACCCGCTTGGCCATCAGGCGGCCAGCCATCCTGACCGTGCGCCCGCTGGCTTCCAGCGCTTCAGGGGTCCAGGTGTCGGCGTCGGCGAATTCTGCCTGCAGGTCGCCGGCGAAGTGTTCGCGCACGAAGTCGTTCGGGTAGGCGATGCCCTGCCCGCGCAACGCGCCCAGTTTCGCGCGACGCTCGGCGATGAGGCTGTTCTCGTCGGCGGGGATCTGCGGCGCGGGGGTCTGCTCGGTCATGGCGGGGATCGGTCTGCTTGGGTCGGGCGGGTGCCCGGGGGAATGAGGAACCGGCGGTGCCGGCACGCTTATTTACAACGATGACGTGACGAAGGCACGCGGTCACCGGGTTACCCGAAAGCCGCATCGCATTCGCAACGCTGCGTCACAGGCACTGCAGCGATGTGCCAGGATGCCGTCGCAACGGCGACCTGGCGCGGCGGTCAGGCGTCCAGGCGTTTGGACCCTGCTGCCAGACCGGCCTTCAGGCTGGCCTCGACGAATTCGTCCAGGTCACCGTCGAGCACCTTCTGCGTATCGCTGCGTTCGATGCCGGTGCGCAGGTCCTTGATGCGGCTCTGGTCGAGCACGTAATTGCGGATCTGGCTGCCCCAGCCGATGTCGGACTTGGTCGCTTCCAAGGCGTCCTTCTCGGCGTTGCGCTTCTGCACTTCCAGTTCGTACAACTTGGCGGCCAGCATCTTCATCGCGTTGTCGCGATTCTGGTGCTGGCTGCGACCGGTCTGGCAAGCGACCACGGTATTGGTCGGGATGTGCGTGATACGCACCGCCGATTCGGTCTTGTTGACGTGCTGACCACCGGCACCGGAGGAGCGATACACGTCGGTACGCAGGTCGGCCGGGTTGATGTCGATCTCGATGTTGTCGTCCACTTCCGGCGACACGAACACCGAGGTGAAGCTGGTGTGCCGGCGATTGTCCGAGTCGAACGGCGACTTGCGCACCAGCCGGTGCACGCCGATCTCGGTCTTCAACCAGCCGTAGGCGTATTCGCCCTCGATGCGCACGGTGGCCGACTTGATGCCCGCCACTTCGCCACCGGAGACTTCCATCAGCTCGGTTTTCCAGCCGCGCGATTCGGCCCAGCGCAGATACATGCGCAGCAGGATTTCGGCCCAGTCCTGCGCCTCGGTGCCGCCGGCGCCAGCCTGGATGTCGACGAACGCATTGGCGCTGTCCATCTGGCCGGAGAACATGCGCTGGAATTCCAGCTTTTCGACATGCGCCTGGTAGTTGTCCAGATCGGCGATCACCGCCAACGCAGTGTCTTCGTCCTGTTCGCTCTCGGCCAGCTCCAGCAGGTCGCCCGCATCGGCCAGGCCCGACAGCACATCGGCAATGCCGATCACGGTCTTTTCCAGCATCGACCGCTCGCGGCCCAGGGCCTGCGCGCGTTCGGCGTCGTTCCACACATCCGGGCTTTCGAGCTCCCGGCTGACTTCCTCTAGACGCTCTTTCTTGGCGTCGTAGTCAAAGATACCCCCTGAGCGAGAGCACGCGATCGTTGAGATCGGTGATGCGCTGGCGGATCGGATTGGTTTCGATCATGACGGACTTCCGGCAAAACAAGCAGGCTAGTTTAGCAAGCGGGCGGCGACGGCGGAACGCGGTGGAACCGTGGCCGCGCGCACTGCAATACCCGCCACACCCCAGGCGCCTGGCTGCCACGCGCGAACGCAGGTTCCGTCGATGGCCACCGTCGCGCGTCGGTGTCGCAGCAGCTGCGACCTGGCGGCGCCTGGGCCAGGGACGAAGTTGGGACCAGACGCTGGTCACCCCGGGCGCGCAGCAGGGGTTAGACCACCAGTGCGTCAGGTCTCGGAGCAGCAGCGCCCTGCCCGGCATGGGTCCGCAGACCTGCCAGGTGACTGCGACTGCACGGCAGCACGCTGGCATCGCGCAGATGGACGCGCGCGTCGCCGGAATCGGACGGCTCGATCGCCTGCACCTGCCCCAGATTGACCAGATAGCTGCGGTGGATGCGCACGAACACGGCCGGGTCCAGCTTCGCCTCGATTGCCGCCATGGTGCTGCGCAACGGGTAATCGTGACCGCGCACATGCAGGTTGACGTAGTTGCCCGAGGCCTGGATCCACTCGATATCGGCGGTCGCGACCAGGAAATCGCGTCCCAGCTTGCGCACCAGAAAACGCTCCGGGCGATCCAGCGGCTCCACTGGCGGGCCTTCGTCAGGTGCGGCGAGCAGGTGCGCCTCGCCCTGACGCCGCCGTGCGTACCAGGCCAGTGTGTGCTGCACCGCCACCAGCAGCGCAAAGGTGCGCAGGTCCTTGGACAGCTCGTAGACCCACTGCAGCCAGCCGCCGAAATCGTAGTGTGCGCCGGCCAGGGCATAGACCAGCATGCGCAGCACCACCATGCCGGCGACATGCAGCAGCCACCAGCCCAATGCAGCCATCACATACGCCGGCAGGCGTCGCACCCAGACATCGGCATGCAACGGCCAGCGTGCGCAGAGCCACACCACCGCCGGCAACAGCAGCAGCGCTGCGGTGGCGCTGCTCAGCTCCCAGCTCAGCACCTGCCACACCACGATGGGCTGGCCATCGCGGCGCGCGGCAAGCCAGGCGGTCCAGACGTTGCCCAGCGCGCTCAGATAGAACACCAGCGACCAGATCACCACCGCCCAGCGTGTGGCAGCGCGGCTGGCGCTGTCGTGGAGGATTGGCGGGCGCGTCCCGGTCGATTGCATTGCACACGTCCGCTGTTGGCAGCTGCCGATCATAGAGGCCTGCGCGGCAAGGCGAAACCGCCATCCCTGCCATCCCGATTCGTCCCCGGGTGGGCACGACTGGTCACTGTGGGCCCGGCTTTCCACCCCTGACACCACTGCTGGAGCGGGGCCGCGGGCAGGATGCATCCACTTCTTCACCAGCTACCGACCATGACCGAGCGCCGCCACGATATCGACGCCTTGCGCGTTTTCGCCTTCGCCCTGCTGATCCTCTACCACGTGGGCATGGCCTATGTGTCCGACTGGGGGTTCCACCTCAAGAGCGTGCACACGGCCGAGTGGCTGCAGTGGCCGATGATCGTGCTCAACCGGTGGCGCATGCCGTTGTTGTTCATGATCTCCGGCATTGCGATCGGGTTGTCGCAGCCGCAAGCCGCGCCGTGGCGCTTCGCGTTGCGTCGTTGCGGGCGGTTGCTGCCGCCCTTGCTGTTCGGCATGTTCGTGGTGGTGGCGGTGCAGGCCTACTGCCAGGGCGTGAGCAACGGCAAGGTCGCCACCGGCTTCGGCAGCTTCCTGCTGCGCTACTGGCAGGTGCGCCCATGGCCGGCCGGCAGCTTCGATGGCTGGGAACACGGCATCACCTGGAATCACCTGTGGTACCTGGCCTACCTGCTGCCCTACACGGTGGCCATGATGGCGCTGGTGTCGCTGGCCAGGCTGGTGCGGCTGCCGGCCTTACCGCCGCTTCCCGCCGCAGTGGTGGTGCCCGCCCTGCTGGTGTTGCCGATCCTGTGGGAAGCGTTCTGCGTGATGTGGGTGATGCCGCGCCATCCGCCGACCCATGCGTTGGTGGGCGACTGGTTCGTGCATGCCGAATCGTTCCCACTGTTCCTCTTGGGCTATCTGTTGGCACGCAGCGAACGCTTCTGGCAGCTGGCCGTGCAACTGCGCTGGCTCACCCTGGTCACTGCGGTGCTGGCCATTACCACAGAGTTGGGCATTCGTTATCTGGGCATGCACGTGCAGCCCGCGCAGCTGCCGCCGGCATTGGCCGCGCTGCCATGGGAAGGCCTGGAACACGCCGCACGCGCGGCCTATACCTGGCTGGCGCTGCTGACCCTGCTGGGCTGGGCCAAGCAGCGTTTGAACCGGCCGTTCCGCTGGCTGCCTTATTGCACCGAAGCGGTGTTTCCCTGGTACATCCTGCATCAGAGCCTGATCATCGTGGCGCTGTACTGGTTGATGCCGTTGCAGTTGAACGCCTGGCTGGAACCGGCGCTGGTGATCGCCGCCACGGTGATCGGCTGTCTGGCGCTGCATGAGTACGTGATCCGGCGGGTGCGTTGGTTGCGGCCGTTGTTCGGCTTGCGTGGGCGCACGCAGGCTGCGCCGCGCCGGCTCGGTGTTACGGCAGTCGCGTCGTAACACTCTCGCCAATCGCACGTTCGAGACGACGCCAAGCGACTGTCACAAACCTGGGCGGCGATCAGATCGCAGATCAGCCAGTGACGGTCACCGGCTCGCAATGCTCCACGATCAACTGCACCGCCGTGCCGCCGCGGTAGTCGTCGGCGACCAACCGATACGCCAGCCGCACCAAGCGCGCGGGGTCGCTGCCGCGCCAGCCGTTGAAGTGGATGGCATTGAGCGGCTCGGCGCGCCCGGGGCACCGCAGGGTCAACTTGAGGTGGCGGTCCTTGAGTACGCGGTGCTGCAGCACCTCGAACTGACCATCGAACAGCGGTTCTGGAAAGCCCTGCCCCCACGGACCGGCCACGCGCAGCGCTTCGGCATGCAGGTGATCGAGTTCGTGCGCGGCCAGTTCGCCGTCGCTGTGCAATTGGGCATGCAGCAGCGAGGCATCCACCATCGCCGTCACCTGCGCCAGGAAGGCCTGCTCGAACGTGGCCAATACCGCATGGTCGATACTCAACCCGGCCGCCATCGCATGGCCACCGAACTTCTGGATCAGCCCGGGATGCCGCGCGTCCACCGCCGCCAGCACATCGCGGATATGCAGGCCGGGAATCGAACGCGCCGAGCCACGCAACTGGCTGCTGCCCGGCTCGGCCGGTGCCAGGGCGATCACCGGGCGGTGCAGGCGGTCCTTGAGTTTGGAGGCCACCAGACCGATCACGCCCGGGTGCCAGTCGGCATCGAACAGGCACGCAGCCATCGGCAATGCACCATCGCCATCCAGCACCACCTTGGTGACGGCGTGCTCGGCATCGTCGGTCATCAACTGCTGCACCGCGCGGCGCTCGGCGTTGATCTCTTCCAGCGTGCCGGCGATCTCGCGGGCCTGGCTCCAGTCTTCACTGAGCAACAGTTCGATGCCCAGCGCCATGTCCTCGAGCCGACCGGCGGCATTGAGGCGCGGCCCGAGCGCAAACCCGATATCGCTGGCGCTCAGCCGCGCCACATCGCGGCCGCTGGCATCGATCAAGGCCCGCAATCCGATGCAGCCCTTGCCCTCACGCAGGCGACGCAATCCGGCCGACACCAGCGCACGGTTATTGGTGTCCAGCGGTACCAGATCGGCAACGGTACCGACTGCGACCAGATCCAGCAGCACCGACAAATCCGGCTCGGCGCGCCCGGCGAAGGCGCCGCGTTTGCGCAACACGCTGCGCAATGCGAGCAACACATAGAAGATCACCCCGACCCCGGCCAGGGTCTTGCTGGGGAAGGTGTCTTCGGCCAGGTTCGGGTCGACGATCGCATCGGCCGGCGGCAGCATCTCGCCCGGCAGGTGGTGGTCGGTGACCAGCACCGTCCAGCCGCGCGCCTTGGCTGCGGCCACGCCGGCGTGACAGGCGATGCCGTGATCGACGGTGACCAGCACATCCGGCTGCAACGCCGCCAGTTCGTCGACCAACGCAGGCGACATGCCATAGCCGTGCACCATGCGATTGGGCACGGCGTGGTGCACATCCAGCGCACCGAGCATGCGCAGGCCGCGCACACCGACGGCGCAGGCGGTGGCGCCATCGCAGTCGAAATCGCCCACCACCAGAATGCGCCGTTGCTGCGCGATCGCATCGGCCAGTAGCTCGGCGGCCACGCCGCTGTTGTGCAGCAATTCCGGCGACAACAACTGGCCCAGTCGCGGCTGCGCGCCTTGCGCATCGGTGACGCCACGCGCTGCATAGATGCGACGCAGCAGCGGCAACATGGTATCGGGCCAGCTGCCGGCCTGCCCGGAGGGGCGCCGGACGATCCGCGGAGGCGACGTCATTGCGCCAGCTGCACCCGCGGCTTGCGCCAGAAACGCCAGCGCTGCGCATGCGTGAGCGCTACGCTTTCGCCGTCCTGGAAGTCCAGCACCAGCCGATCCAGTTCGCCGCGCGCCATCGCCGCCAGCAGCGGCGCCACCGCATCGTCGCTGAACTGCTGCAGCGAACGCAGATGACGCAGATCCACCAGCGCATCGACGCGTTGTTCGCCCTGCGCATCGGCACCTGCCGCCAGCGCCAGCGCGCGCAGCAGCGATTCGCGACTGCGCACCTGGCGATGCGGCGAACTCACCGCGTGCGGCAGGACGCCGCCACCCCAGAACCACAGCGAATTGATGGCCGGCTTGCCGCTGGCGACGCGACCTTCATTCCAGGGATGTTGATGCAGCAGCACCTGCGCTTCGGTCAGCAAGGCCCGCCAGCGGCGCCCGCTGTCGCCGGCCGGCAGGTGCTCGAACAAGTCGTCGCCAATGGCGACATCGGGCGGTGCGAAGTCCGGCAACTTCGCATCCGGCGACAGGCGCAGATACCAACGCGAGGGCGTGGGCGCATCCAGCAGAAAGCCAGCATCGCCGAACATCGGCTTGAGGATGGGCAAGAGCACCGCCAGATCGTCGGCGGTGGGGCCGAGCGCCTCGCCGTAGCCCATCAGCCGCGCACCCTGCATGTCCGGCACCACATAGGCCGGATCCGCGCGCACCCAGGTGGCGCCGGCGGCATCGCCGGCATCCAGCTGGCGCGTCAACGCGGCCACTGGCCAGTGCGCCGGGGTCAGGCTGAAATGGCGCTGCAATTGCGCCACTTCGCCGGCATCGGCGCTGTGTCCGTCGGCGCGCGCAAGCGCACGCGCCACTGCCGTGTCGCCCAGGGTTCCGGGCAGGCGGCGTTTTTCCGGCAGCAGCAGCGTGGCGGTGGTCATCGCGCAGTGATGCCGGTCAGTCCAGGTAGGCGACGCTGACGACTTCGTACTCGCGCTGGCCGGCAGGCGCATCGATGGTGACCGAATCGCCTTCCAGCTTGCCGATCAGCGCGCGCGCCAGCGGCGAGGAGATCGCGATCAGGCCCATCTTGATGTCCGCCTCCAGATCACCAACGATCTGGTAGCGCTTCTCTTCGTCGGTTTCGGTATCGGCCAGCGTCACCGTGGCGCCGAACACGATCTTGGTGCCGGCCGACAACTTGGTGATATCGATGATTTCGGCATGCGAAAGCTCGCTTTCCAGCTGCTTGATGCGGCCTTCGATGAAGCTCTGCTGCTCGCGCGCAGCGTGGTATTCGGCATTTTCCTTCAGGTCGCCGTGCGCACGCGCTTCGGCGATCGCATTGATCACCTCCGGGCGCTTGACCGACTTCAAATGCTCCAGCTCTTCGCGCAGGCGCTGCGCGCCCTTCGATGTCATGGGTGCTCTCATGCTTCCAGCTCCTTGTGCAGTTCCTGCAGCGACCACACAGGGCCGGTGCCGCGGAATTCCAGCGATTGCACCAGCGCCTTGGCGCCGGCGACAGTGGTCGAATAGGTCACGCGATGCTGCAGCGCTTCGCGGCGGATCGAGAACGAATCCGAAATGGCAGCGCGACCTTCGGTGGTGTTGACGATGTAGACGATCTCGCCGTTCTTGATCGAATCGACGATGTGCGGGCGGCCTTCGGCCACCTTGTTGACGATTTCGCAGCTCAGCCCGTTCTGCTGCAGCCACGCACCGGTACCGCGCGTGGCCACCAGCGTGAAGCCACGCTCCACCAGCGCCTGCGCCACCGGCAGCACGCGCTGCTTGTCCGGGTCGCGCACCGAGACGAAGGCCTTGCCGACCGGCGGCGCCTTGATGCCACCGGCTTCCTGCGCGCGTGCGAACGCGGCGCTGAAGCTGCGGCCCACGCCCATCACCTCGCCGGTGGAACGCATCTCCGGCCCGAGGATCGGGTCCACACCCTGGAACTTGGCGAACGGGAAGATCGCTTCCTTCACCGAGTAATAGTCCGGCACGATTTCCTTGGTGGCGCCCTGCTCGGCCAGCGTCTTGCCGGCCATGCAACGTGCAGCGATCTTGGCCAGCGGCATGCCGATCGCCTTGGACACGAACGGCACCGTGCGCGAGGCACGCGGGTTCACTTCCAGCAGGTACACGATGTCGTCGCCCGCTTCGTTGACCTGCACCGCGAACTGGGTGTTCATCAGGCCGACCACGTTCAAGCCTTCGGCCAGCATCACCACCTGGCGACGCAGCTCGGCCTGGGTCTGCGGCGAGAGCGAATATGGCGGCAGCGAGCACGACGAATCGCCCGAATGCACGCCGGCCTCCTCGATGTGTTCCATCACCCCGCCGATCAGCACGTTGCCGTCCTTGTCGGCAATGATGTCCACGTCCACTTCCACCGCATTGTCCAGGAAGCGGTCCAGAAGCACCGGCGAATCGTTGGAGACCTTGACCGCATCGCGCACGTAGCGCGCCAGGTCGGACTCGCCGTAGACGATTTCCATCGCACGGCCGCCCAGCACGTAGCTCGGGCGCACCACCAGCGGGTAGCCGATTTCGCGTGCCAGCACCAAGGCTTCTTCGGCATTGCGGGCGATGCGGTTCGGCGGCTGCTTCAGGCCGAGCTTGTCGACCAACTGCTGGAAACGCTCGCGGTCTTCGGCCAGGTCGATCGAGTCCGGCGAGGTGCCGATCACCGGCACGCCGTTGGCTTCCAGCGCACGCGCCAGCTTCAGCGGAGTCTGGCCGCCGTACTGCACGATCACGCCCTTGGGTTTTTCCAGCTCGACGATTTCCAGCACGTCTTCCAGCGTCAGCGGCTCGAAGTACAGGCGGTCGGAGGTGTCGTAATCGGTGGAGACGGTTTCCGGATTGCAGTTGACCATGATGGTTTCGAAACCATCATCGCGCAGCGCCAGTGCCGCGTGCACGCAGCAGTAATCGAACTCGATGCCCTGGCCGATGCGGTTGGGGCCACCGCCGAGGATCATGATCTTGTCGCGACCGGTAGGCAGCGCCTCGCATTCGTTCTCGTAGGTCGAGTACAGATAGGCTGTGCTGGTGCCGAATTCGGCGGCGCAAGAATCCACGCGCTTGTAGACCGGGCGCACCTTCAGCGCGCGGCGCAACGTGCGCACCGATTCTTCGTTGCTGCCGATCAGCTGCGCCATGCGCGCATCGGAGAACCCGGCACGCTTGAGCATGCGCAGGCGCGGTGCATCCAGCGCCGCCATGCCGTCGTCGGCCAGCTGCTGTTCGTGGCTGATGATTTCTTCGATCTGGTCCAGGAACCAGGGGTCGATGAACGACAGCGCATACACATCGGCCACCGTCATGCCGGCACGGAACGCATCGGCCACGTAGAACAAACGCTCCGGGCCCGGTGCCTTGAGCTCGCGCTTGAGCGTGGCGATGTCGTCTTCGCTGCTCAGGTCCAGGCCGGTCGGGTCCAGGCCGATCTTGCCGGTTTCCAGGCCACGCAGCGCTTTCTGCAACGATTCCTGGAAGGTGCGGCCCATCGCCATCACCTCGCCCACCGACTTCATCTGCGTGGTCAGGCGCGCATCGGCCTGCGGGAATTTTTCGAACGCAAAGCGCGGAATCTTGGTGACCACGTAGTCGATCGATGGCTCGAACGAGGCCGGGGTCAGACCACCAGTGATCTCGTTCTTCAATTCGTCCAGCGTGTAGCCCACGGCCAGCTTGGCGGCGACCTTGGCGATCGGGAAGCCGGTGGCCTTGGAGGCCAGCGCCGAAGAACGCGACACGCGCGGGTTCATTTCGATGACGACCACGCGGCCGGTGGTCGGGCTGATGCCGAACTGCACGTTCGAGCCGCCGGTATCCACACCGATCTTGCGCAGCACCGCGATCGAGGCATCGCGCAGGCGCTGGTATTCCTTGTCGGTGAGCGTCTGCGCCGGCGCCACGGTGATCGAGTCGCCGGTGTGCACGCCCATCGGGTCCAGGTTTTCGATGGCGCACACGATGATGCAGTTGTCGGCGGTGTCGCGCACCACTTCCATCTCGAATTCCTTCCAACCCAGCACCGATTCTTCCACCAGCACTTCGGTGGTCGGCGACAGTTCCAGGCCGCGGCCAACGATCTCGATCAGCTCTTCGCGGTTGTAGGCGATGCCGCCGCCGCTACCGCCCAGGGTGAAGCTGGGGCGGATGATGGTCGGGTAACCGACGCGGGTCTGGATCTCCAGCGCTTCTTCCAGCGTGTGGGCAACCGCCGCCGTCGGGCAATCCAGCCCGATCTCGCCCATCGCCACGCGGAACAGCTCGCGGTCTTCGGCCATGCGGATCGCTTCGCGCTTGGCGCCGATCAGCTCGACGTTGTACTTCTCCAGCACGCCGTGGTCGGCCAGGTCCAGCGCGCAGTTCAGCGCGGTCTGCCCGCCCATGGTCGGCAGCAGGGCATCGGGCTTTTCCTTGGCGATGATCTTTTCGACCGTCTGCCAGTTGATCGGCTCGATATACACGGCGTCTGCCATGTTCGGGTCGGTCATGATGGTGGCCGGATTGCTGTTGACCAGCACCACGCGGTAACCCTCGTCGCGCAGCGCCTTGCACGCCTGCGCGCCGGAGTAGTCGAACTCGCAGGCCTGGCCGATGACGATCGGGCCGGCGCCGATGATGAGGATGGTTTTAAGGTCGGTGCGCTTTGGCATGGGGGTCCTCAGTAAAGTCGGTCCTGCCACGCCGTAGCGGCGAGCCAGGTAATTTGGTCGGGCGATCGGGCATCGATCGCGCCATGGTCGACCGCGGCGCGAACCTCTCGCTGCATCGCGGCCCAGCTGGGAGCGGCGGCGCCGATGCGCGCGCCAATCCCGTTGTTATGCGCATCCATCGCGCGGCTCGGCGTGCCAACGCCACCGCGTTCCATCACGGCAGTCACCCAATCCACGCAACGCGGGGACAAGCTGTAGGCGACGATGGCGCTCGCAAGGCTGTGTCGGTAGGCATCGGCCGGGCCGTTGCGCCCGCCGGGGAGGCCCGAACCCAGCCACTGCGAATACACCGCAATCAACACGAAGGCCGGATACGCGGACAGCGCCAGCATCGCCAACGCAAACACCCGCCAATGGCGTGTGCGCGGCAGCGAGGCCAGCCCCGTTTTCATCAGGCGCGTGCCGCCATCAGATCCACGAACCGATCGAACAACGGCCCCACATCGCGCGGTCCCGGCGAGGCTTCCGGGTGGCCCTGGAACGAGAACGCCGGTGCGTCGGTGAGCGCGATGCCCTGGTTGGTGCCGTCGAACAACGACCGATGGGTCACCCGCACATTGGCCGGCAAGGTGCTTTCATCCACTGCAAAACCGTGGTTCTGCGAGGTGATCATCACCCGGCCGCCGTCCAGATCCTGCACCGGGTGGTTGGCGCCGTGATGGCCGGTGCTCATCTTCAGCGTCTTGGCGCCGGCGGCCAGCGCCAGCAACTGATGGCCCAGGCAGATGCCGAAGGTCGGCACCTTCTGCGCGATCAATTCCTTGATCGCATCGATCGCGTAGTCGCACGGCTCCGGGTCGCCCGGGCCATTGGACAGGAACACGCCAGCGGGTTGCAGCGCCAGTACCTCAGCCACCGGCGTGCGCGCCGGCACCACCGTGACGTCGCAGCCGCGCTCGGCCAGCATGCGCAGGATGTTGAGCTTCACGCCGTAGTCGTAGGCCACGACCTTGTACTTGGCCGGCACGCTGACGAAGGCGTTGGCATCCAGATCCAGCTGGCCCTCGGTCCACAGGTAGGTCTTCTCGGTCGAGACCACCTTGGCCAGATCCATGCCTTTCAGGCCGGGGAACTTGCGCGCGGCTTCCAGTGCTTTTTCGACGTCGATCTCGCCGGCCATCAGCGCACCGTTCTGGGCGCCCTTCTGCCGCAGCAGGCGGGTGAGCTTGCGGGTGTCGATGCCGGAGATGGCGACTACACCGCGGGCCTGCAGCCATTCCGGCAAGGCCACCTGGCTGCGCCAGTTGCTGGGGCGGCGCGGCACATCGCGCACGATCAGGCCGGCGGCCCAGATCTTGCGGGCTTCGTCGTCCTGATCGGTGAAGCCCGTGTTGCCGATATGCGGATAGGTCAGCGTGACCATCTGGCGGGCGTAGGAGGGATCGGTCAGGACTTCCTGGTAGCCGGTCATGGCGGTGTTGAACACCACTTCACCGACGGAAAGCCCGTTGGCGCCTACGGATTCGCCCTCGAACACGGTGCCGTCTTCGAGGACAAGGATTGCGGGTTGGGTCACGTGGGGGTCTCGCTCTGGCTGCCTGGGACTCCGATGCGCTCCCGGCCAAATTCCGGTTGCAGCAAAGCGCGGACGCGGTGCTGGGGACCGGTCCGACGCTGGTTCGGGCAAGCGAGAATTGTAAAGGCAACTGCCCCGCCATGCCAGTCTGAAGAGCACCGGATGCAGTCGCGGCAGCAATGCCGAGGCATGAATAGGCCGCGGCGTGCGGCTACCGTTCATGCATGGCTGCAGGCGTGCTTACAGCACCAGATCGCGCACGCGGTAGCTGCCTGCCGGCTTGCCGATCAGCCGCTTGGCCGCATGCAAGGCACCGCGCGCGAAGATGTCGCGGTTGGTTGCGCGATGTACCAGCTCGACCCGCTCGCCCAGCCCGGTGAACTGCACGGTGTGTTCGCCGACGATGTCGCCGGCACGCAAGCTGACATAGCGCGGCTGCGCGCCGCTGCCGGTCGCCGCTTCGCCCAGCGTCAACGCGGTGCCGGAGGGCGCGTCCTGCTTGTGCACGTGATGCGCTTCGAGGATGTCGCAGTCCCAACCCGGCAAGGTGCCGGCCGCGCGCTCCACCAGCTCTGTCAGCACCGCAACGCCGAGACTGAAGTTGGAGGCCCACACCAGCGCGATCTGCTGGGCGGCATCGCGCAAGGCCGCACGCTGCGCCTCGTCGAGCCCGGTAGTACCGGACACCAACGGCTTGCCGCGCTGTGCGCACAACGCCAGGATCGGTGCGAAGCCCTGCGGCAGACTGAAATCGATGGCCACATCGAACGCAGGCGCGCCGCCGAGTTCGCTGGCAGCGAAGAACGGCACCCCATCGACCACGCGCGGGGAGGGCGAGCGGCCCACCACGGCGCCAACCACCTGCAAGCTCTGGTCTTCGGCAGCCAATCGCAGCAACGCCTTGCCCATCCGCCCGGAGGCCCCGTGGATCAGAACTTTCACAGCAGAGGTTGTCATGGCGGCGGCTGGCTTGGCGATGTGGGTGGTACACGATAGCCGGGATTGGGGATTTGCGATTAGCGAGTCGTCACCGCGGCGCCGCATTGCGCACGATGCGGCATTGCGTGGTGAGGCGACCGGTCGCCTTCGGGGTGGGCGACGAGGCCTGGCGAACGGCTCCTGGATGGGTGCTGAGAAGTAGAGAACCGCGGGAATGCAACCGGACTTTGCCCACTCCGCACCCGGCATGCACCCAACCATGTAGGCGGTGATGTCGGCCGCTCTACGCGTGGCTATCGCAACGTAGCGCGCCATCGTCACCCAGGCCTGGAATGCGCGGCGCAAGCGCATAACGGTGCTCTACTAGCCAAGGACGCAGCGACCACATCCGCCTGGCACTGCGCAGCAGCTTTGTCAGCCGCGCTTAGAGCGTTTTATGCGCCTTGCGGTGAGCGCGAAGCGTCCTGTGGCGCGTTAAGAAGGCGTGCGCCTTACCAAGGCTGGCCTCCTGGGCAAGGCGCGCAACGCGGCATCGGCGCGTCACAGGGCGCTTCCCGGAGGGTTGGCCGCCAGCGGCACGGAGCGCGCGCCGCGCGGCTTGCGTTGGCGCCAGCCAAGCCGGCGCCGCTCCGCATTTGCTCCGTGCCGCTGGCGGCCGACGCACCCCATCCCAACGTGCATAACGCGCTCTAATCGCCGACACCTTCCAGCCGCTTGCTCCAGCTTTCCACTTCGCTACGCTGCAGGCGGCGTTCGAAAAGCGTGCGCCAGGACGGCACGAGCGGCAGCTGCAATACCGCGGTGACAGCTGCAACATCGACCTGACGGGCGTACAGCACCTGCTGAAGACGCGACAGCGGCCAATCCGGATGCGGCCGCGCCTGCAGGGTCAGCAGGTCGCCGGCCGCGACGCTGCCCGGCTGCAGCACGCGGTAATACCAGCCGGTTCGGCCGGTCTCCTGTACACGGCGCGCCAGCTCGCGCACACCAAAACGGTCCGACAGCTTCCAGCACGGCTGTCGCAACTGCGACACCTCCACCACCGCCGTGCCCAAGGTGAAGCGATCGCCAAGACAGACATCGGCTTCGGTCACGCCCACACTGCTGAGGTTTTCGCCGAAGGCACCTGCCGCCTCCAGCAGCACGTGCGGACCAAGTTCGTCGCGCCAGGCGGCGTAGTGATCGCGCGGGTAATGATGGATGGCCTTGTCCGGCCCGCCATGCACGCGCCGGTCGCCCTGCTCGTCGCCCTCCAGGCCTTCGAGGCCGACCTGCACCGCTCCCTGCAGCGGACGTTTGTCGATCGCACTGCGGCTGCCAGGTCGAGTGAAGTCGCGCGCGCTGCCGATGGCGACGTGGTCGATCCTGATCGCGATCGGCGCACCCTGCTCTGCCGTCGCCATCGTCACGCACCCAGCCCTGGCAATTCGGCCAGCGCCTCGCGCAGCAACTCGCCCAGCACCTGGATGCCGGCATCGATCTTCTCGCCGGGCACGGTGACGAACGACAGACGCAGCGTATTGGTCTGCGGCAGGGTGGCGAAGAACGGCGCGCCGGGTACGAACGCGACATTGCGTGCGATGGCCCGCGCCAGCAACGCGGTCCCATCCAACCCTGGCGGCAAGGTCACCCACAAGAACATGCCGCCCTCCGGGCGATTCCACTGCACCTGCGACGGGAAGTGCCGGTCCAGCGCCTCCAGCATCAGGCTGCACTGGCGCGCGTACAGCGCACGGATCTGCGGAATATGGGTCTGGAGAAAATCGTCCTGCAGCGTCTGGTACACCACGCGCTGGGTAAACGATGGGGTATGCAGATCGGCCGCCTGCTTGGCCTGGATCAGCTTGCCCAACACCGCTTCGGGCGCCACCACGTAACCCAGTCGCAAACCCGGCGCGAGCACCTTGGAGAACGAGCCCATGTAGATGACGCCTTCGGGGTTCATCGACAACAGACTCGGCAACGGCTGCCCGCTGTAGTACAGCTCGCCGTACGGGTCGTCTTCGACAATCGGCACGCCTGTCTCGGCAGCACGCGCCACCAAGGCCTGGCGACGCGCCAGCGGCAAGCGCCGGCCGGTGGGATTCTGAAAATTCGGCAGGCAGTACAGAAAGCGCGCATCGGCCAGCAGCGCCGGATCCAGCGCATCCACCACCACACCGTCCTCGTCCGAGGGCATGCCAACGAAGGCGGGCTGGAACAACGAAAACGCCTGCAGCGCGCCCAGGTAGCTCGGCGTTTCCACCAACACCTTGCTGCCTTCGTCGATGAAGACCTTGCCGAGCAGGTCCAGGCCTTGTTGCGAGCCGGTGGTGATCAGCACCTGGCTGGGCCGGATGCTGGCGCCATCGCGACTCAGCCGCGCGGCCACCCATTCGCGCAGCGGCGCATAACCTTCGGTTGGGCCGTATTGCAAGGCCGCCTGCGGGGCGTCGCGCAGCACCCGGTCGCTGGCAGCGCGCATGCGCTCCACCGGAAAGGTGGCCGGCGACGGCAGGCCGCCAGCGAAGGAAATGACCTCCGGCCGTTCGGTCACCTTGAGGATTTCGCGAATCGCCGAACTGGTCAGCGCCTGCGCACGTCGGGAGATCTGGAAGGAAGTCGTCATGGCGCAAGCATAGCGAACGCCAGTGGTTGCGGCGCTGTGCAGTGCAGCGACGGAGCGCTGGCCGCTCGCCTGACCCGGCACGGAGCCGGGAGACCGGCAGCACGTCGCCGGCAATCGCCAGCCAACCGTGGAGCGCGCATTGCAACTGCCCTGTCTGCATCGCACAGGCCGCATCCAGCGACGACCGCGCCGCTGGGGCAAGCGCAGTCACTTGGTCAGCTGCGCTTATTGATACGCCGGGCCGACCCAGGCGGTGCCTTCGCTGTGGGCGATGAGCGTCTTCCAGCGCTTGCGGATCACCTTGTCGCGTGTGCGAAAGGTCATGCGCACGCCCGGCAGACCGAGCGTGGCACGCGTTTCGACCATCGCCGAATGTTCGTCTGCGGCGATATCGATCTTGGTGATGGACTGTTTGTAGTCGATCAGCTCTTCCGGATCGGCCACGTGGCTCATCTGCCGCAGCACCTGCGCCCATTCGCCGTTGGATTTGCAATATTTCTCGCGGTTGGCGGTCTGCCGCTGCTGATGGGAATCCATGCGGTACAGCACCACCATTTCGAATTCCGGCGCGGTCATTGCGCAGAGCGCCTCGCCGTCCTGGCTCAACATCGCCTTGTCGTGCGCGGCATAGAAATCGCGCACCTGCTTCTCGTCGAGCGCGTTGCCGCCATAGTTATAGAGACCCGCAACGGCGGCCAGCACCGCCAACAACACCAGCAAACGCATCACCGCCCCCTTGTCTGGCCGCGTCCTGCGGCCGCGCAAGTGTAGACCAGACGACGGGGGTCAATGGCTGCGGGGCGGTGTCGGGCCGCAGCTGTCGCAACCACCGCAGGCGGAGACGTTTTGGGCGGCAGGCGGTGCTACGCGACGCCCCAGTGCCTGCACCCATGCCGGCCGCCCGCTGCGCAGCAGCCCAAGCGCGAGCGCGCCACGCAGGCGACGCAGCACACCGGGAAACTGTTTCTTCATCACCACCCACAGGCTGACCAGCACTGCGATGGCGATCACCAGGTATTGCAGCGTAAGCGAAAGCGTCATCTCAGCCGGCCCCCAGCAGCACGGCCAGCTGGTAGGTCACCAGCGACGCCAGGTAGGCCAGCGCGAACAGGTACACCGCGCTGATGGTCATCTGCTTCCACGAGTTGGTTTCGCGCTTGATCGTGGCCAGCGTGGAGATGCACATCGGTGCGTAGATGTACCAGACCAGCAGCGACAGCGCGGTGGCCAGCGACCACCCGTCGCTGATCAACGGCGACAACGCCTGCGCTGCCGCGTCGTCGTCGGCAGCAGACAACGCGTACACCGTGGCCAGCGAGGCCACCGCCACTTCGCGTGCGGCCAGGCCGGGAATCAACGCGATGCAGATCTGCCAGTTGAAGCCCAGCGGTGCGAAGAACACTGCCATTGCGTGGCCGATACGACCGGCGAAGCTGTAGTCGATTGCCGGCAAGGTGGCATTGGCCGGCGCCTCGGGAAACGACAGCAGGAACCACAGCAGGATGGTCAGCGCCAGGATGATGCCGCCCACGCGCTTGAGGAAGATCCAAGCGCGCTCCCACAGCCCCAGCGCCAAGTCGCGTACCTGCGGCACGCGGTAGGACGGCAGCTCCAGCATCAACGGGTGCTCGCTCTTGTCGCGCCGCCATTTCTTCATCGTCCACGAGACCAGCAGCGCACTGACGATGGCCGCAGCGTACAGGCCGAACAGCACCAGTCCTTGCTGGTTGAAGATGCCCCACACGGTCTTCTGCGGAATGAAGGCGCCGATCAACAACGCATACACCGGCAACCGCGCCGAACACGTCATCAGCGGCGCGACCATGATGGTGGCGAGCCGGTCGCGCGGGTCCTGGATGCTGCGCGTGGACATGATGCCCGGCACCGCACAGGCAAAACTCGACAACAGCGGAATGAACGAGCGCCCCGACAAACCGGCCACCGACATCATGCGATCGAGCAGAAACGCCGCACGCGGCAGGTAGCCGGATTCTTCCAAGGCCAGGATGAAGGCGAACAGGATCAGGATCTGCGGCAGGAACACGATCACCCCGCCCAGCCCGGCGATGACGCCATCCTTGAGCAAGCTGTTGAGCGGACCTTCCGGCAACGTCGCGCCGACCCACTCGCCCAAGGCGGCGGTGCCGCCGTCGATCAGGTCCATGACCGGCGCAGCCCAGGCATAGACCGCCTGGAAGATCATGAACATCACCACCGCCAGCGTGACCAGGCCCCAGATCGGATGCAGCAGCCAGCGGTCCAGCGCATCGTCCACGCGCGAGGTGCGGGTGGGCATGGTCACCGCTGCGCCCAGGATCTGCCGCACCAGCGCGTGATAATTACCGTCGGCCGGCGGATTGGCGGCGGGCGCCGTCAGGCGTGCCGCCTGCGCGTCGAGCCGCTCGACCAGCACCTTGGCACCACCGCGCCGCACCGCCACCGTTTCGACCACCGGCACGCCGAGCGCCTGCTCCAGCGCCGGCAGGTCGATGACAATGCCGCGTCGCTGTGCGGCATCCATCATGTTCAGCGCCACGATCATCGGCCGGCCGAGCTCGCGCAGTTCCAACGCAAAGCGCAGATGCAGGCGCAGATTGGTCGCATCCATCACATAGACCAGCACGTCCGGCGCCGGCTCGCCCGGATAAAAGCCACGGCACAGGTCGCGGGTGATCGCCTCGTCCAGGCTCGCCGGTTGCAGGCTGTAGGCGCCGGGCAGATCCAGCACCGCAAAGTCGCGCCCGGACGGTGCGCGGAAGTGGCCTTCCTTACGCTCGACGGTGACGCCGGTGTAATTGGCCACTTTCTGCCGGCTGCCGGTCAGCTGGTTGAACAGTGCGGTCTTGCCGCTGTTGGGGTTGCCAACCAGCGCCAGACGCAGCGGAACGGTGGCCGCGCTCATGCCGATCCTCCCGCATGGCGCACCTGCACGCGCGCAGCCTCGCTGCGCCGCAGGGCAAAACGCGTATAGCCCACCTGCACCAACAACGGTTCGCGGCCGACCGGCCCGGTGGCCAGCACCGTGACTTCCTCGCCTGCGACAAACCCCAACTCCCGCAAGCGCCGGGCGATCGTGTCGTTGGGGAGACGATCCTCCACGGAGTCCACGATGGCGGCGCGATGCAAAGGCATGTCGGACAGCGTCACAAAGACGGCCTGATTGTTAGGAATGGTTCTCAATTCTAGCATCGACGCACCGCGTCATGGCTCCGGCGACCCGGCCCGCTATCATGGTTCGCATCCCATTCATGGACGTACGCAATGCAGGACACCGGCTTGATCGTCGAAGACCACGGAGCGGTTCGCACCTTACGATTGCATCGGCCCGCAGTACATAACGCCTTCGATGCGACGCTGATCGCGGCGTTGACCGATG
The DNA here is from genome assembly GCF_013112235.1 of Xanthomonas euvesicatoria. Taxonomy (NCBI): domain Bacteria; kingdom Pseudomonadati; phylum Pseudomonadota; class Gammaproteobacteria; order Lysobacterales; family Lysobacteraceae; genus Xanthomonas; species Xanthomonas euvesicatoria. Next base: position 3,232,769 of record NZ_JABFFS010000001.1, on the reverse strand, counting down.
CATTACGCGAGGCGGGCCGGGCGTCGCAGATCCGCGTCGTCGTGCTGACCGGTGATGGCGCGGCCTTTTCGGCCGGCGCAGACCTGAACTGGATGCGCGGCATGGCCAGCGCCAGCGAAGCCGAGAACGCCGCCGACGCACTGGCGCTGGCGCAGCTGATGCGCACCCTGGATGAACTGCCCAAGCCCACCATCGCGCGCGTCAACGGCGCTGCTTTCGGCGGCGGTGTCGGCCTGGTGGCGTGTTGCGATATCGCCATCGGTTGTACCGAGGCGCGCTTCGGCCTGACCGAAAGCAAGCTCGGCCTGCTGCCGGCGGTCATATCGCCCTATGTGGTTGCAGCGATCGGCGCGCGCCAGGCGCGGCGCTGGTTCGCAACCGCCGAGATCTTCGATGCCGGCACCGCGCAGTTGCTGGGTCTGCTGCACCAGCTGGTGGCCGCCGACCAGCTGGATATCGCAGTGGAACGCCAGGTTCGCCTGTTGCTGGCAGCGGCGCCGCTGGCCACCAGCAGCGCCAAGGCGCTGGTGCGCTCGGTGCTGCCAACTGCCGACCGCGATGCCATCGATGCCGCCAATGCGGCCTTGATTGCCCGTCTGCGCGTGTCGCCCGAAGGCCAGGAAGGCCTGGGTGCGTTTCTGGACAAGCGCAGCGCCGCGTGGATGCCAGAGAGCATGGCGTGAGCGCGATCGACCATATCGGCCTGGCCTGCAGCGACCTGCAAACCAGCACCGCGTTCTACCGGGCCGCGCTGGCGCCCCTGGGCATCACGCTGCTGGTGGAACTGACGGCCGCGCAAACCGGCGGCCGCGCGCATGCCGGCTTCGGCACCGAGCGCCCGTTTCTCTGGCTGGGCTCCCACGCGCAGGCGCCGGGCACCACCCATGTCGCGCTGACGGCGAGCGACCGCCACAGCGTGGATGCGTTTCATCGTGCTGCGCTGGCCGCCGGTGGCCGCGATCACGGCGCGCCCGGGCTGCGCCCGCATTACCACCCACACTATTACAGCGCCTTCGTGCTCGATCCCGATGGCCACAATTGCGAAGCGGTCTGCCACCTCCCCGCATGAGTCTCTTTCCGATGTCCCTGGTTTCCTTGTCCACGCATTCGGCCGCCACCACGCACGCAGTTGCGGCGATGCCTGCACGACGTCATGCGCGCTGCGATGTGAGCGCATGAGCGACTTCGTCCGCATTGTCGAAGTTGGCCCACGCGATGGCCTGCAAAACGAAGCGCAGCCGATCGCCACTGCCGACAAGATCGCGTTGATCGATCAACTCTCGGCCACCGGGCTGCGCACGATCGAAGCGACCAGCTTCGTCAGCCCGCGCTGGGTACCGCAGCTGGCCGACGCCGCCGAGGTGTTTGCCGGCATCGCGCAGGTGCCGGGCATCGCATATCCGGTGCTGGTGCCCAACCTGCAGGGCTACGAACGCGCACGCGCGGCCGGGGCGCAGGAAGTGGCGGTCTTCACCGCGGCGTCGGAGGCGTTTAATCGCACCAATACCAACGCCGGCATCGACGAATCGATCGAACGCTTTCGGCCGATCCTGCAGCAGGCCGCGCTCGATGGTGTGCGCGTGCGCGGCTACGTCTCCACCGTGCTGGGCTGCCCGTACCAGGGCGAAGTGCCGGTGGCCGATGTGGTCGATGTGGCGCAACGTCTGCACGCACTCGGCTGCTATGAAATCTCGCTGGGCGACACTATTGGCGTAGGCACGCCGGTCAAGGCGCGTCAGATGCTGGCCGCGGTGGCGCAGGCGGTGCCGATGCAGGCGTTGGCGGTGCATTTCCACGATACCTATGGGCAGGCGCTGGCCAATATCGCCGCATGCCTGGAGCAAGGCGTACGCGTGATCGATGCGGCCGTGTCCGGTGCGGGCGGCTGCCCGTATGCCAGGGGCGCCAGCGGCAACGTCGCCAGCGAAGACGTGGTGTACCTTTTGCAGGGGCTGGGCATGCCCACCGGCATCGACCTGCCTGCCCTGGCCCGCACCGGCCGCTGGCTGGCGCAGCTGCTCGGTCGCGACACCGGCAGCAAGGTCGGCAAGGCGTTGGCTGCCGCCGGCTGAGGTTTTCCTGCCCGCGCAATCGTGCATCACCGACCACCGCGATCACGCAGGGGCTTGGGCTAGAATTGCCGACCGCTCCGCCGATCGTTCGTTTGCCGCCAACACCGGCCACCAACGCTATTTTAGGGAACCACCGCATGCAGCCCTCTTCTGTTCTTGCCATCGTCACCGGCGGCGTTTCCGGCCTCGGCCTGGCGGTCGCACAGCGTCTGGTGGCCGACGGCGGCAAGGTCGCGTTGTTCGATGTCAACGCCGACAAGGCCGAGTCGGCGCTGGCGCTGCTCGGTGCCGGCAACGCGCATTACTTCGCCACCGATGTCACCGACGAAGCGCAGGTGGCCGCCAATGTGGCGCAGGCTGCACAGGCGCTGGGCGGGCTCAACCTGGTGGTGAATTGCGCCGGCATCCTGGGCGCCGGTCGCGTGCTGGGCAAGGAAGCGCCGATGCCGTTGGCCACCTTCCGCAACACCGTGCTGGTGAATCTGGTCGGCAGCTTCAACGTGGCCAAGGCCGCTGCCGATGTCATGCAACACAACACCGCCGGCGATGACGGCGAGCGCGGCGTGATCGTCAATACCGCCTCGGTGGCGGCATTCGAGGGCCAGATCGGCCAGGCAGCGTATGCGGCAAGCAAAGGCGGCGTGGTCGGCATGACCTTGCCGATGGCACGCGAACTGGCGCGCTTCGGTATCCGCGTGATGACGATCGCGCCGGGCGTGTTCTGGACCCCGATGGTCGACGGCATGCCCGAGGCCGTGCAGCAATCGCTGGCCGCCTCCGTCCCGTTCCCCTCGCGTCTGGGCCAGCCCGACGAATACGCCGACACCGTCGCCTTCATCCTGCGCAACCGCTACCTCAACGGCGAAGTGATTCGCCTGGACGGCGGCGTGCGGTTGGTACCCAAGTAGCGGGGATTGGGGAATCGGGAATGGGGAATCGTAACGGCGCCCTGCTCTCAGCACCCCGGCCCCGACTTTTTCGATTTCCCATTCCCTACTCCCGATTCCCATGAAAGCCAACGACATCAAGAAAGGCAACGTCGTCGAATACAACGGCGGCATTTACCAGATCCGCGACATCGAACGCAGCTCGCCGCAGGGCCGCGGCGGCAATGTGCGCTTTCGTTTCATCATGTACAGCGTGCCGGGCGGGGTGAAAACCGACGCCAGCTTCGATGCCGACGACAACCTGCCGGAAGTGGAGCTGCTGCGCCGGCAGTCCACGTTCTCGTACAAGGATGGCGAAGCGTTCGTGTTCATGGACGACGAAGACTTCACCCCGTACACGCTGGATGCGGACGTGATCGGCACCGACGCCGGCTACATCACCGATGGTCTGACCGGCATCTATGTGCAAGTGATCGACGACCAGCCGGTGGCCGTACAACTGCCGCAGACGGTGACGCTGGAAGTGGTGGAGACTCCGCCGGAATTGAAGGGTGGCACCGCCACCAAGCGGCCCAAGCCGGCCAAGCTCAACACCGGCATGGAAATCATGGTGCCCGAGTACATCACCAATGGCGAACGCGTGCTGGTCAACACCACCACGGGCGAATTTGCCGGTCGCGCCGACTGATGCGTCGCGTTGCTGTTGTCGTAGCCGTGGGTGTGCTGGCGGCCTGCAGCGTGCAACAAACACCGACGCAGGCCGCAACGCCTGCGCCGGTGGCCTGCACCGATCCCAAGGTGGAAGACGAATGGCTGCAGCATCCGGCAGGCCTGTGCGGCATGCCGGAGGATGTGCGCAAACTGGTCGACGACTACGACACCTGCGAGCACTTCGCCGGCGAAGAGCCGTATGACGCCGACCGCCGGCATGAAATCGAAGTGGCCGTGGCACAGTTCTGCACGCCGGCACCGGCACGCCTGGCCAAGTTGATGCGGCAGTACCGCAAGGATGCGCATGTCAGCCAATGGCTGCGCCAGTATTCCAAGCAAGCGGATCTGCAACCGGCCGGCTGAGATGCATCGGCTGATCTGGCAGCTGCGTGCCAGTGAGGTGGATTACTCCTGCTAGTGGCAGCGTCACCACAACTCACGGCTGAAGACTGCAGCCGTTCCGTTCTCGCCAAGAGAGGGTGGCGCGCCGCCCGCTCGATGAGGCGAGGCAATTCGGAGAATCCGGGCTGCCCCTGCCCTCACCCCAACCCTCTCCCAGCGGGAGAGGGGCCGGCACGCGTGCTATTGCACCTGCATAGGGATGCGCACCTCCGAGTGCGCTTTGTCGGCGGCGGCATCACCGCGCGCAAGCACGCGCAGGCGCGCGCGCAAACGCTCCACATTCGCTTCGCCCTGCTGCAATCCCGTGCGCACGTTGGCTGGCAATTGCTGGCGTCCAGCCAGCTGCAGCTGTTTCCAGCCATCGACCAACACCGCGCTTTCCTGCGCCACGCGCGCGCTCAGCTGTTGCTGCTCGTCCGCTTGTGGCAAGCCATACCCCGCGCTGCCCAACAGCACCGCCGGATGACTGAGTTGCGCCTGGCGCGCGAACAGCGCTTGCAGCTGTCCCTGCACCGCGTCGCGCGCGCCCATGCCCGGTTGCAACAGGCGCTTGAGCGCATCGCGCGCCAGCAATTCCTCTCGACGCAGGGCTGCCTGTTCCAGCAACAATGCCGCTGCAGTTTCGCGCAGACCACCGCGATCGAACCATTGCGCGCGCACCTCGGGCGCGGCGTCCAGCCACTGCGCGACGGTTGTTTGCGGCACTGCGATGCCACGCCGAAGGACGTCGAACATGGCCTGGTAATGCGCCGCCGCCGATTCGAAGTAATAGCCCTGGCGGATGGCTTGTGCAGGGTCGTCCAGCACCTGCAGATCGGCGATGCCGGCACGCTGCAATCGTTGCCGCAGACCGCGCGGCGTGATCGAGGACAAGTTCGCTGCAGCCAGACGCGGCACCCCGTCATGCAGCAACTTGTAGGTTTCCACCGCGCAGTTGTTGCCGATGAAGTAATAGCGCCCGTCGTAACTCCAATGCACCTGCGCGGCGCGCTCGAGCAGGGCCGCGACCTCGTCGGGCGTCAGGGCCAGCGGCACCGACGACAGGGCGCGCAATTCCACCTTGGTGTATTCGTCCACGACCTGGTTCAACGGCAGCACGAACAGCCGCGACGGGTACGAACCCGTGAGCCCGCGCCAGCTGGAAATCTGCACATCGCCCACGAACGCGCGGAACGACAGCACGCGGTGGTATTGCAGATCCAACCGGCATGCGGGGCCCGGCGCACGGCCGGGTGCGCAGATCACCAGGCGCAACATGCTATGGCCCCAGCGGCTCATCGGCTGCTCGTTACCCTCGGCAAGCAGATAGTCCACCGCGTACACGCGAGCCGGATCCAGCGTCAGCAACGACATCGCACCGGCGTCGTTGTCGGCCTGCAGGTACGGCAGCGCGGTCTCGCAGGGCGTAACACCCTGCGGCGGACCGATGCGTTGCGCAAACCAGGCCGCCAGCGCAGGGCGCCGGCAGGTGTAGTCGGCGTCCAGCACGTAATGCTCGAAATTGACCGCAACGAACTCGGCCGGGCTGCGGCGTTCGTATTCGTCTGGGCTGCGGTCGCTGAACCGATTGTCGCTGCGCCCCACCCGCCACGGCCGCACCTGCCAGCCGGCAAGGTCGCGCAGGCGCCGATCGCGCGACCACGCGCTGCGTGCGCCGCGATCGAACACATGCGCCAGTTCGTGTATGAGCGCTGCCATCGCCGCGCGCGTGGCAGTTGCGTTTTGTTCGGAACGTGCGTCGTCGGATTGCGCGCTCCACGCCTGCAGCAGCGCGCGATCGAGCAGGATGCGATTGCCGATTGCACGGCCGTGTACCTGCGCCGGCAGATCGGTGCGCCATTGCAGCTGGATCGGGGCGGTCATCCGCCGCGTCCAGCCCTGCGGCAATCGCCGTGCGACCGACTGCACCAGCGCGTTGCTTGCTTCGATCTCCGCCGCAGGCAAGTCCGAGCGAACCACCTCGACCAACAATTCAGCCTGCGCCTGCGGTGCGGCCAAGGCGGCCAGCAGCAGCCAGCCGCACCGCCGGCGCAGACTCACCGGGCCAGGATGGACTGCGCCAGCTCCAGGTCGCTGGCCAGCCGCGCCGCGTCGCTACGGCTGCGCAACTGCAGCAACGCCGCTTCCAGACGCGCACCGCGGATGACGCCGTCGCTGGCAACAAAACCGGCCGCATCTTCCCGGGCGTCGGCCACCACCTTGTCGTCGCCGGAGCTGCTGCCGGACGAATTGGACGAGCCAGCCGACGAGGCACCTGCCGAAGTACCGGCCAGGCTGGATGCGAACGCTGCCAGCGGCAGCAGCGTCAAAGCGCAGAACACGAGGGAGCGCATCATGGGCTGATCGATTCCGTGTGAAGGTGCGGGAAGACTAACCGGCAGGCGTGTTGGCAGGTGCGTCATGCATCTCGAACAGCTTGCCGGGATTCAGCAAAAGATGAGGATCGAGCACATGTTTGATGCCGCGCATCAAGGCGATTTCCTCGGCAGAGCGCGTGCTCCACAGATAGGCCTTCTTGACCAGGCCGATGCCGTGTTCGGCGGAAATGCTGCCGTCGAAACGCTGCAGGGCCTGCGCCAGCAACTTGGTGACCTGATCGCAGGCCGCAACGAAATCGGCCTGGCTGGTGCCATCGGGCTTGAGCACGTTGATGTGCAGGTTGCCATCGCCGATATGGCCGAACCACACCACATCGAAATGCGGATACGCATCGTGCAGCAACGCCTGGGTTTCGGCCAGGAATGCCGGCATCGCCGAGATGCGCACCGACACGTCGTTCTTGTACGGCGTGTAGCGCGCCAGCGCTTCGGTGATGCCCTCGCGCAGGCGCCACAGTTGCGCGGCCTGTGCATCGCTCTGGCTGATCACGCCATCGCTGACCCAGCCCTGCTCCATGCAGGTCTCGAAGGCCGCCATCGCAGCCGCCTCCTGCGCCTCATCGCCTGCGGCGAATTCGGTGACCACGTAGTACGGGTAAACCTGCGCAAACGGCGCCTGCGCGCCATGCGCAAGCACATGTTCCAGCGCGCGATCGGTGAAAAATTCGAACGCCTCCAGGCGCAACTGCGCGCGAAACGCGGCAAACACCTGCATCAGCACTTCGAACGAGGGCAACGCAAGCAACATCACGTTGCTGGGCGGCGGCGGGTCGGTCAGCCGCAGCGTGGCTTCGACCACGATGCCGAGCGTGCCTTCGGAGCCGATCATCAGATGGCGGAAGTCGTAGCCGCTGGAATTTTTGACCAGCGCGTTGTTGAGTTCCAGCAACTCGCCGCCACCGGTGACCACCTTCAACCCGGCCACCCATTCGCGCGTATTGCCGTAGCGGATCACCCGGATGCCGCCGGCATTGGTGGCGATATTGCCGCCGATCGAACACGAACCGCGCGCCGCAAAATCCACCGGGTACACCAGCCCATGCTCGCGCGCGGCGTTGTGCACCGCTTCCAGCGGCATGCCGGCCTGCACGGTGAGCGTGCGATCCACTGCGTTGAAATCCAGCGGTTTGTTCAAACGCTCCAGGCTCAACACCAATTCGCCGTTGGCCGCCACTGCGCCGCCGGACAAGCCCGTGCGCCCGCCCGACGGCACCACCGCCACGCCTTGCGCATTTGCCCAACGCACGACCGCCTGCACTTCCTCCACCGAGCCCGGCAAGGCGATCGCGAGTGGGTTCGGCGTCCAGCGGCGTGTCCAGTCGCGCCCGTAATGCTCCAGGTCGGCCGGGTCGGTCTTCACACGCAACGCAGGCACGGCCTGTTGCAACGAAAGGATGCGGGGATCGGTCATGGCACGCGGCGCTGCGGTAGGAACCGCACAGCGTGCCAGCGCCGGCCTGCCTCGTCCAGCCGGCGCACTCACGGCCGACGCAGCGTTGGATTCAGCTGAAACCGTTGCGCCGCAAGGGCTTCGCCGGTGCGAACAGCGCATCGCGGCCACCCAATCGCGCACCCCATCTGGCATAGTTGCCGGCCCGATTGCTGCATTGCGTTCCCCCATGTCGCCGAAGAAAACCTCGTTTCCCAAGCAGGACATCCGCGTGCTGTTGCTGGAAGGCATCAGCCCGACCGCCGTGGACGTGTTCCGCGCCGCCGGCTACTCGCAGATCGAACTGCACGCCAAATCGCTGCCGGAAGACGAGTTGATCGCCCGCATCGCCGACGCACACATTGTGGGCATCCGCTCACGCACCCAGCTGAGCGCCGAGGTGCTGGCGCATGCCAAGCGCCTGATCGCAGTCGGCTGCTTCTGCATCGGTACCAACCAGGTGGACCTGGACGCGGCCGAGCTGGCCGGCATCCCGGTGTTCAACGCGCCCTACTCCAATACCCGCAGCGTGGCCGAACTGGTCATCGCCGAAGCGATCCTGTTGCTGCGTGGCATTCCGCAGAAGAACGCGCAATGCCATCGCGGCGGCTGGTCCAAGTCGGCCGCCGGCAGCCACGAAACGCGCGGCAAGGTGCTGGGCATCGTCGGCTACGGGCATATCGGCACCCAGGTCGGCGTGCTGGCCGAAGCGTTGGGCATGCAGGTGATCTTCCACGATATCGAAACCAAGCTGTCGTTGGGCAACGCACGCGCGGCCATCGACCTGGACGACCTGCTGGCGCGCTCGGACGTGGTCACCTTGCACGTGCCGGAGACCCCGTCGACCAAGGACATGATCGGCGCGGCGGAAATCGCCCGCATGAAACCCGGGGCGCATCTCATCAACGCCTCGCGTGGCACCGTCATCGACATCGACGCGCTGGACGCGGCGCTCACCTCCGGCCAGATCGGCGGCGCGGCGGTGGATGTCTTTCCGATCGAGCCCAAGGGCAATGGCGACGCGTTCGAATCGCCGCTCACTGCGCACGACAATGTGATCCTGACCCCGCACGTGGGCGGCAGCACGCTGGAGGCGCAGGACAACATCGGGATCGAGGTCGCCGCCAAGCTGGTGCGCTATAGCGACAACGGCAGCACCTTGTCGGCGGTGAACTTCCCGGAGGTCACCCTGCCCGAGCACGCCGAAAGCCTGCGGTTGCTGCATATCCATCGCAACGTGCCGGGCGTGCTGTCGCAGATCAACGAATTGTTCTCGCGCCATAACGTCAACATCGACGGCCAGTTCCTGCGCACCGACCCCAAGGTGGGCTATGTGGTCATCGATGTCAGCGCCAGCGAGGAGCTTGCCGGCGTGCTGAAGGACGAGCTGGGACAGATCACCGGCACCTTGCGGACGCGGGTCCTGTATTGAGCGGGATTTGGGAATCGGGATTCGGGATTGGTAACAGCGGTTCGCCGCAACCGGTGGGTTCATCGGTCCAACCACGCTGTGGGAAGCAGACATGGCCCGCTAAATGGATCGGCGCCGGCCCACCGCTTCTGCCAATCCCGAATCCCGAATCACCACTCCCGGCTCTCCAGCCACTTTTCCGCCATCCGCCGCAGCGATGGATCGAGCTCGGGATCGGCAAGCAGCTCGGCGATCGGGCGCCAGGCCAGCGCCAGCGATTCTTCGCTGACCTTGAACGCCTCGTCCGCACCGGCCAGCACCACGTAGCGCGCATCGAAGTGCCAATGCCCCGCCACATCCCCGCGCGCCGGAATCCAGTGACGGTCCAGATCGAACAACTCTCCGTCGGCCAGCCGCAAGCCGACGAGTCCGGATTCCTCCTCCGCTTCACGTAATGCCACCTGCGCCAGATCGCGGTCGCCGTCGGCGTGCCCGCCCAGCTGCAGCCAACGCTGCAGCTTGCGGTGATGGGTCAGCAAGGTGCATGTGCCGTCGGCGCTGACCACCCACGCCGAGCCAGTGAAATGACCTTCGACACGCTCGCGCACGAACGGATCGGTGGCATCGTCCAGCAATTGCACGAACTGCTCGGCCAGCGCGGCCTCCTCCGGCCAACGCAGGCGGTACGCCGCCAATTGCTGCTGCAGGGTTGCATCCACCATCTGTCGTTCTCGGTCGCCCGGTGCGGGCCAGGCGGCCATTATCGCCATTCATGCTGCGTACGCGCTTGTCGTGAGCGTGTAGCTTTGGCAAGGTAGGCCGCTTGCCTGTCCCACCGGGATGCGGCGCACCAATTCGTCCGGGCGCCCGCGCCTTCAAGCTTTGCCACTTAGGGATGTACCGAATGCTGAAGTCTCTGTTGAGGGTCAAACCGATCGAGCCCGCTGGCCACGTCGATGCAGGCGAACCGGTCGAAGGCAGCCTGCAAGGCGAAGCGACGCTGCAGCGGACCCTCACAGCCAAGCACCTGATCATGCTCGGTATCGGCGCGGTGATCGGCGCCGGCATCTTCGTGCTGACCGGCCAGGCCGCGGCCAATCACGCCGGCCCGGCGGTGATGCTGTCGTTCGTGTTCGCCGGTATCGCCTGCGCCTTCGCCGGCCTGTGCTACGCCGAATTCGCCGCGATGATGCCGGTCTCCGGCAGCGCCTATTCGTATTCATACGCCACGCTCGGCGAAGGCATCGCCTGGTTCATCGGCTGGTGTCTGGTGCTGGAATACCTGTTCGCCGGGTCCAGCGTTGCCGTCGGCTGGTCTGCCTACCTGATCAGCTTCATCACCGGCACCCTGGGGGTGCCGTTCCCCGCAGAGTTGGCGGGTGCGCCGCTGGCCTGGAACGGCCACGGCTTTGTCAGCTCCGGGAATCTGGTCAACCTGCCGGCCGTGCTGATCGTCGCGGCGGTGAGCATCCTGTGCTACGTCGGCGTCACCCAGTCGGCGTTCGCCAACGCAATCGTGGTGGCGATCAAGGTCGTGGTGATCTGCCTGTTCGTGGGCTTTGGCATTTCCTATATCGACCCGGCGAACTGGCACCCCTTCATCCCGGAAAACACCGGCCCTGGCCAGTTCGGCTGGGACGGGGTGTTTCGCGCCGCGTCCATCGTGTTCTTCTCCTACATCGGCTTCGACGCGGTTTCCACCTCGGCCGGCGAAACCAAGGATCCGCAGAAGAACATGCCGATCGGCATCCTGGTGTCGTTGGCCATCTGCACCGTCATCTACATCATCGTCTGCGCGGTGCTGACCGGCCTGCTGCCCTATACCCAGCTCGGCACCGCCAAGCCGGTGGCCACCGCGCTGGAAGCCCACCCGCAACTGACCTGGCTCAAGACCGCGGTGGAAATCGGTGCCATTGCCGGCTTGTCGTCGGTGGTGCTGGTGATGCTGATGGCGCAGCCGCGCATCTTCTACACCATGGCCAAGGATGGGCTGATGCCCAAGCTGTTCGGCAAGGTGCACCCGAAATTCCGCACGCCTTACGTCGGCACGCTGTTCGTGGGCGTGGTCGCCGCGCTGCTGGCCGGGGTGATCCCGTTGAACGTGCTGGGCGAACTCGTCTCGATGGGTACCCTGCTCGCCTTCGCCACGGTCTGCGCCGGCGTGCTGGTGCTGCGCTTCACCAAGCCCGACCTGCCGCGCCCGTTCCGGGTGCCGCTGGCGATGGTGATCTGCCCCCTGGGCGCGTTGGCCTGTCTGTTCCTGTTCTTCCAGGCCTTCCAGGAACACTGGAAGGTGTTCGTGGGCTGGACCGTGATTGGCCTGGCGATCTACTTCGGCTACGGCATCCACCACAGTCGCCTCGCGAAACGGGCCTAAGTTTCTCTCAAGACCGGCGCGCGACGCCGGTCTTCTTGTTCAATGACCGCGCGTAGCGCCAAGCCGGAACCGCTTCATGTTCAAACAACTTTGGGCCACCAAACACCCGCACGCCAGCCATGAGGCGGCCGACGGGCTGGGCCTGCAACGCGCGCTTGGCCCCTGGGGGCTGACCGCCCTGGGAATCGGCGCGGTGATCGGCGGCGGCATCTTCGTCATCACCGGCCAGGCGGCGGCCGACCATGCCGGCCCGGCGATCATGCTCTCGTTCGTGCTCGCAGCGGTGTGCTGTGCGTTCTGTGCGATGGCCTACGCCGAATTCGCTGCGATGGTGCCGGTCTCCGGCAGCGCTTACACCTACACCTATGCCACCTTCGGCGAGCTGGCCGCGTGGTTCATCGGCTGGATGCTGGTGCTGGAATACGGCGTGTCCGCCTCGGCAGTGGCGGTCAGCTGGACCGGCTACTTCTTGAGTCTGCTCGAGCATTTCGACATCCACCTGCCGGCCGCATTCGTCAGCGCGCCGCTGGACGGCAAATTGCAACCCACCGGGGCGATCGCCAACCTGCCGGCGGCCGGGATCGTGCTGCTGCTGACCTGGCTGTGCTATGTCGGCATCCGCAAGTCGTCGGCAATGAACATGGCCATGGTGATCCTCAAGACGGGCTTGATCCTGCTGGTGATCGCGGTGGGCTGGAAATACGTGGACACCTCCAACTGGCAGCCGTTCATCCCGGCCAACGAAGGCCCGGGCAAGTACGGCATGGAAGGCGTGCTGCGCGGCGCAGCGATGGTGTTCTTCGCCTATATCGGCTTCGAAGCGGTGTCGGTGGCGGCGCAGGAATCGCATCGCCCGCAACGCGACCTGCCGATCGGCATGATCCTGTCGCTGGTGATCTGCACCGTGCTCTACATCGCGATGGCGGCGGTCATGACCGGCTTGGTGCCGTACACCCTGCTCGGCACCGACGAGCCGGTGGTGACCGCGGTGGCGGCGCACCCGCAGCTGGCCTGGTTGCGCGTGGTCGTGGAAGTGGGCGCGTTGATCGGGCTATCGTCGGTGGTGCTGGTGATGATCATCGGGCAGCCGCGCATCTTCATGATCATTGCGCGCGATGGCCTGCTGCCCTCGATCTTCACCCGCATCCACCCCAAGTACCGCACCCCGCATGTCAATACCGTCATCACCGGTGTCGGCATCGCACTGCTGGCAGCGGTGTTCCCGCTGGATGTGCTGGGCGAATTGACGTCGATGGGCACCCTGATCGCCTTCGCGGCGGTCTGCGCCGGCGTGCTGATCCTGCGTCGCACGCACCCGGAACTGCCGCGTCCGTTCCGCATGCCGGCCGCCTGGCTGATCTGCAGCGCCGGCGTGTTGAGCTGCCTTGCGCTGCTGTCGGCGATGACGCTGCACAACTGGATGCTGATGGGCCTGTGGACGCTGGTTGGGCTGGTGATCTACTTCGGCTACGGGTATCGCCACAGCCGTCTGCGCGACGGCCGCTGAGCCCGCGCATGATCGGGCGTCTGGCGCGGCAGGACGATGCCTGCTGCGCTGCACCTGCCCATGCACCGGGGGCGCAGTAGAATAGGTCCATGAATGCGACCACTGCCCCCCTGCCCTACAGCACCACGCGTCTGCACGAGCTGGCGCACCTGCTGATCGCCAATATTCGCGAGCTGGCCCATGCCGGCTGGACGCCTGCGACCAGCAGCAATTTCTCCCACCGTCTGGACGAACAGCACGCGGCCATCACCGTCTCCGGCCGCGACAAGGGTCGCCTGGTCGAAGAAGACATCATGGTGGTGGACTTCGATGGCCTGGCCGTCGGCCGCCCGTTGCGCCCGTCTGCCGAAACCCTGCTGCACACCCAGCTGTATCGCCGGTTCCCGGAGATCGGTTGCGTGCTGCATACGCACTCGCCGGTGCAGACGATTGCCTCCCGCCTGTATGCAGGCAGCGGTGTGATTCGGCTCGAAGGCTACGAATTGCTCAAGGCCTTCGATGGCAACACCACCCACGAAACCGCAGTGGAAGTGCCGGTGTTCGCCAATACCCAGGACATGCAGGTGCTGGCCGCGCAGGTCGATGCCTTGCTGGACAAACAGGGCATGTGGGGGTATCTCATCGAAGGACACGGCCTGTATGCCTGGGGCCGCAACATGGCCGAGGCACGTCGTCACCTGGAAGCGTTCGAATTCCTGCTGCATTGCGAACTCGAACTGCTGAAACTGCGCGGCACGCGCTGAGTACTGTCCGTCCCCCATTCGTGAGCCAGACCGCCATGAGCCGACTGCGTATCTTTGCCGACACCAATCCCGCCACTCCCGAGTTCGATAGCCGCGACGGCGATGCGATCGCCGCTCAGTTGCAGAAGATTGGCGTGACCTTCGAACGCTGGCATGCCAGCGCGCCGGTCGAACCGGGCGCCACGCCCGAGCAGGTGATGGACGCCTACCGTGCCGATATCGATCGCATCAGCGCCGAGCGCGGCTTCAAGACCGTGGACGTGGTCAGCATCGCGCCGGACAACCCCAAGCGCGAAGAAATGCGCGCCAAGTTTCTGGACGAGCACTTCCACAAGGAAGACGAGGTACGGTTCTTCGTCGCCGGCTCAGGCCTGTTCACGCTGCACGTCGATGCCAAGGTTTATGAGATCGAATGCGTCAAGGACGACCTGATTGCCGTGCCTGACGGCACCCTGCACTGGTTCGACATGGGGCCGGAGCCGCACTTTGTGGCGATCCGCTTCTTCACCGAGCCGGACGGCTGGGTCGGACATTTCACCGGCACCGAAATCGCCAAACAATTCCCCCGCTACGCCCCCGAGAAACCTCACAAGGCCAGCTGACGATGACACGACCGCAAGCGATCCTCACCGATATCGAAGGTACGACCAGCAGCATTTCGTTCGTCAAGGACGTCTTGTTCCCGTATGCGCGCCGCGCCATGCCGGCCTACGTGCGCGAACACGGCAATCATCCGCAAGTGCGCCATTGGCTCAACCAGGTGGCCGATGAAATCGGCGAGGACGTGCCGGACGAGGTGTTGATCACCACGCTGCAGACCTGGATCGACGAGGACCGCAAGCACACCGCGCTCAAGGCCTTGCAGGGCCTGATCTGGGGCGACGGCTACAAGACGGCCGACTTCACTGCGCATATCTACGCCGATGCGGCGATCCAGTTGAAAGCCTGGCACGCAGCGGGCATTCCGCTGTATGTGTATTCGTCCGGCTCGGTGCCGGCGCAGAAACTGTTCTTCGCGCACAGCGACGCGGGCGACCTGAGCGGACTGATCACCGACTGGTTCGACACCGAAGTCGGCCCCAAGCGCGAAAGCGCCAGCTACCGCCGCATCGCCGAGCGCATTGGCGTGCCGGGACCGGAGATCCTGTTCCTGTCGGATGTGATCGAAGAGCTCGATGCCGCCAAACGTGCCGGCATGCGCACCGCGCTTCTGGACCGCCGGGAGGACTATCCCACGCCGCGTTCGGCCGACGATGTCGGCAGTCACCAGCGCGTGGAGAGTTTTAGCCAGTTGGTGCTGTAAGCACGATCTGCAAGCCGATTGCGCTCGTTGCCGTTTGAGCGCAATCGGTGGTTGGCGCCGCGCAGGCCGCTGATATGCTCCGGCTGCGACGCGCCGCATGCAGCTATCTGACGGGATAATGGCCTGCACTGCGGGCACCGCGCTCGGCCACCCCACCCGTCTTTCCTGGACTTCTGCGCGCGCCATGTCGCTGCCTTCCCCTTTCGCACCACATGCAGTATGGCGACGACTTTCCACGCTGATCGTCGTGGTGGCGTTGATGGCCGGCTGCCATCCGGACGCTGGTGCTGCGCTGCAGGCCCAGCCTGCCGAGAGCCACGATGCAGGCGATCCGGTCGATCAGGCCGCTCTGGCGCACGCATTGAAAGCGTTGCAACCGCAGCGCCCCGGCGTCACCGATCTGTACGTAGTCGGTTTTGCCGGCGATGCCAGCGATGATGTCTTCCGCAACGAGACGCTCTACCTCAAACAGCTGTTCGAGCAACGCTTCGATGCGCGCGGGCGCGTGGTCACGCTGGTCAACAACCCGGACAATCTGGGCGAGCATCCATACGCTCCGCTGGCAACCTACGACAATCTCTACGACACGCTGGCCGCGATCGGCAAGCGCATGGATCGCAAGGAAGACGCGCTGTTGCTGTTCGTCACCACCCACGGTACCGAAGATCACAGCCTGTACGTGCAGGTCGACGACAAGGAAGAGGATTTCATCAGCCCGCAGGATCTGCGCCAGGCGCTGGACGATGCCGGCATCGACAATCGCATCATCGTGCTGTCGGCCTGCTATTCGGGAGGTTTCATTCCCGCACTGCGTTCACCGCAAACGCTGATCCTCACCGCTGCACGTGCCGACCGGCCCTCGTTCGGCTGCGGCAATACCTCCAACGCCACCTATTTCGGGCAGGCGTGGTTGATCGATGCGATGAACCAGAGCGACGACCCGCTGGCCGCATTCGACATTGCCAAGGCCGCCATCACCGCACGCGAGAAGCAGGAGGGCGAGCTCCCCTCGTTGCCGCAGCAATCGCTGGGCAAGCGCATCGCGCCGGTGCTGGCGCGTTGGCGTGCGGGCGTGCATCTGGGGCCGGCGGTGGCGTATCCGTATCCGCCGGTGGAGATGGATGCCGCGTCGGACCAGGGCGTGGATTCAACCGACTCAGCGGACGCTGAGTCGGTGAGCGACGTGCCGCGTTCGAATACCCCGGCAACCGCAAAGCCCTCAAGCACGCTCCCAGCTGCACCTGCAGCATCCAATCGATAACCCAGAGCGGGTGCTGAGACTAATTCTCATTTCGTCAGCACCAACCGGGCCTCGCTACACTCGCCCGGCCAGCCAGCCACCGCCAGCCAGCACCGATCTTCGCCAGCGCGCCAACGCCTGCCAGCCCGGATCCCAAAACGCCTCCCTTGTGGAGGCGTTTGTGTTTGTGGCGATCAGGAGACTGCTGCGCAGCTGACACATGCTTGACCGTCGCGCTATCGCAGCCGCGCTTCTGTCCGTGCCGAGATCACGACGACATGGTTCCGTATCGTTGCTCAAGAGCCGCTACACAACGTCACGAGCAATCGCTTGGGGCGATCTAGATTTTCTTGGCGCCAGATACCCCAACCCCAGTATTGGGCGATGTCAGGCACTGTGTGCACCCTCATCCATCCCTGTGAGCACCTTCTCCCGGTGCCAGAAGGGCGGCGTTGGACGACCGACATCGTTAACCGCCTCAGAGCTCAGCAGTTTGCAGGCGATACACGGTGCTGGCGTTGTACTGCCCGGTGGGTAGGTTTGCGCGCACCTGGACGGTGTGTTCGCCCACCGCCAGGGTGGTCGGCAATGCACCGCGCCAGAGATGCGTGGACGGCGTGGCCTCCGGCGAGCGGTCGTAACCGCGCAACGCGTCGGCCGCATCATCACGCACATTCTCTGCCAGCACACGCGGATCGCCACGCTCTACACGCTTCATCGGCTGCCATGGGCCGTTATCGATGCGCATCTCGACGACGGTGTCGTCCTGGCCCATGAAAACATTGGCGTAGACGCCCCACGCCGCATACGCGCCCTTGCGCAGTACCTTGGGCGCGTGCAGCAGCAATTGCGCATCGTCGGCCGCGCGCGCAGCGTGATAAGCCAGCGTGTAGCTACCGCTGGGCGCAACCTGCAGCACCGCATAGCCATTGGGAGTGCCATCGCTCATCGTCGCATCGGGAATGCCGTCGGCATCCTTGGCGCCCGACCAGAACGCGCCGCAGGCCGCACCCACGTTGTATTCGTGCAACGGTCGTGCACCCTGCCAGCCCTCGTCGGCACCGTGATCCACCTGGCGCTGGGTGTGGCTATGACCACTGAGCACCAACACATGCGGAAATTCTTTCAGCAATGCGAACAGGCGGCGGCGATCGGCATGCCGAAAGGTTTCCTGCCCCGGCACTGCATCGAACAGGTGGATATGCATGCCCAGCACCAATAGCCGGTCGCGTGGCAGCTGCGCCAGGTAATTCTGCAGGAACGCGAATTGATCGTCGCGCAGGCCACCGATGTAGGCCTGCCTGCCGCCCGGCGTATAGATCACATCGTCCAGGAACACGAAGCTGGCATTGGCTTCTTCCACCGCATAGGTGTCCGGGCCGTAGACTGCGTGCCAGCTGTCGAGCGACTGCGCATCGTCGTGCGCGTCCAGGTTGAGATCGTGGTTGCCCGGCACATGGAACCACGGCACGCCCAGCTGCGTGGTGACCTTGTTCAAGGCCGGATACAAGCTCAGATCGTCGCTGACGATGTCACCCAGCGTAGTGCCCAGCCTGGCGGTGGTCTTGCCGATGATCGGTTCCACGATGTCGCGCTGGTAGTAGCCAACGTCGGCAAGGCTGGCGGTCTGGCTGTCGGCAAACACCAGCATCTGGAAGCCATCGGCCGCGGTGTCTGCGCGTGGCGTCAGCGCGAAATCCCAGTTGTGCGTGTTGCGGCCGGTCGCGGCGACACCGCCGTATTGATGCTTGGCCGAGCCACGCGGTGCGTAGTGGCGCCAGAATGCAGGCAGGCCATCGGCGGCGGGCAAAAAGCGGCGGTCGCCAGGCTTGATCACGAATACCGTCTGCCCGTCGCGTACCGGCAGGCGGTAGCGGCCCCGCGCATCGGTACGCACGATCTGCTCGCCATTGGAAACCGCCACATCGGCCACCCCCGGCTCATCGGCGCTGCGGCCGGCGCGCCCGTCGCGTTCTTCGTAGACGATGCCATCGACCGCGGTGTCGCGCGCGTATGCGCTTCCCGCGAGCAAGCCCAGTGCCAACAAAGCGAAGCGACGATGCATGCGTTTTCCCGCGCGAAGATCCGCGGAAATTGTACATGCCATCGCGAGGCGCACAGCGCGAGTACGCAGGTCGGAAGGCATGACCGCATATCCGTAGGAGCGCACCGGGGCGCGACGGGGCGTTACCAAGGACGCCAATCGCGCCCGGGTGCGCTGCTACGCGGCTACGTTATTGATGCCGCGACTCCAGCAACGCCACTGCATCGCCAAGGCCCAGCCCACGTGCGCGCAGCAGCACGATCAGGTGGTAGAGCAGATCGGCCGATTCGCCGAGCAACGCGTCATCGTCCTGCACCACGCCGGCCAACGCGGTTTCCACGCCCTCCTCGCCCACCTTCTGCGCGATGCGGCGGATGCCTTGTTCGAACAGCTTGGTGGTGTAGCTACCGTGCGGCCGCTCGCGCTCGCGCTCGGCCACCAGGGCATCCAGGCTACCCAGGAACTGCCCGGGCGCA
The DNA here is from genome assembly GCF_013112235.1 of Xanthomonas euvesicatoria. Classification (NCBI taxonomy): domain Bacteria; kingdom Pseudomonadati; phylum Pseudomonadota; class Gammaproteobacteria; order Lysobacterales; family Lysobacteraceae; genus Xanthomonas; species Xanthomonas euvesicatoria. The sequence goes on along the minus strand of NZ_JABFFS010000001.1, from coordinate 3,213,789 downwards.
GACGGGAAACAGCTGGTGCGGCCCAGGTGACAGGTCGGGCCATGCGGGCGCGCCTGCACCAGCAATGTGTCGGCGTCGCAGTCGGTCTGGATCGACACCACGCGCAACACGTTTCCCGAACTTTCGCCCTTGGTCCACAAGCGCTGCTTGCTGCGGCTGAAGAACGTGACGTCACCGCGCTGCCGGGTGACGGCCAACGCTTCGGCATTCATGTAGCCCAGCATCAGCACGCGCAGGGTGTCGGCGTCCTGCACGATTACCGGCAACAGGCCATCGCCCTTGCTCCAATCCAGGCTTGCGAGCGCGTCGCCCGTCGCCACTTCGTCACTGCCCATCGCGTACCTCGATCTGTTGCGCGCGCAAGAATCGCTTGAGTTCCGGGATCGGAATCGCGCCGCTGTGAAACACGCTGGCGGCCAGTGCGCCATCCACATCGGCCTGGTCGAAGACGTCGGCAAAGTGCTGCATCTCGCCTGCACCGCCGGAAGCGATCAGAGGCACCCGGCACAACGCACGCACCTGGCGCAGTTGGGCGATATCGTATCCGCGGCGCACGCCGTCGTTATCCATGCAATTGAGCACGATCTCGCCCGCGCCGAGCCGCTGCGCTTCGGCCACCCAGTCCAGCGTACGCATCGGCAACGCCTGGGTCTTGCTCGGGTCGCCGGTGTAGCGGCGCACGCGCCATTGACCATCTTCCTCACGAATCGAATCGATGCCGACCACGACACATTGCACGCCAAAGGCATCGGCCAGTTCGGAAATCAATTGCGGGCGGCCTAACGCGGGCGAGTTGATGGAAATCTTGTCGGCGCCGGCATGCAATACCGCTCGGGCCGTTTCCACATCGCCAATACCTCCGGCCACGCAGAACGGAATATCGATCAGCCGTGCCACCCGCTCGACCCAGGTGTAGTCGACCGAACGCCCTTCCGGGCTGGCACCGATGTCGTAGAACACCAGTTCGTCGGCGCCCTGCGCACGGTAGCGCAAGGCCAGCTCGACAATGTCGCCCATGTCGATGTGGTCGCGGAACTTGACGCCCTTGACCACGCGGCCATCGCGCACGTCCAGGCACGGAATGATGCGACGGCTCAGCATGCCAGTGCCTCTTCGAGATGCAGGTGCCCTTCGAGCAGCGCCTTGCCGAGCACGATGCCGGCGCAGCCTGCGGCCTTGGCCGCGGCGACATCGGCAAGATTGCGCGCGCCACCGGAGACCTGCACCTGCAACTGCGGCGTCAGCGCGCGCAGATGCGCATACAGCGCCATGTTGGGGCCGGACAGCATGCCGTCGCGCGCGATGTCGGTGCACAGCAGATGCTGCAGCCCGGCCTGCGCGTAGCGCACGGCCAATTGATCCAGCGTAGCGTCTGCAGTTTCGGTCCAGCCGTGCACCGGCAACTGCCAGATGCCACTGGCATCCTGGCGCGTGTCCAGTGCAATCGTCAGGCGGTCGGCACCGAATTCCTGCAGCCAGCCAACCACCATCTGGCTATTGCGCACTGCCAACGAGCCGATGACCACGCGTGCGGCGCCGGCATCGAGAATGCGCGCCACATCCTCGCGCGAGCGCACACCGCCGCCGGTCTGCACGCGCAAGCCGGTGGCACGCGCGATCTCGCCGAGCGTGCCGGCCAAGGTGTAGCCGCCCGCCTTGGCGGCATCCAGATCGACCAGATGCATCCACTGCGCACCGGCATCGGCGAACGCCTGCGCACGCGGCAGCACGTCGTCGCCGTACTGCGTCTCGCGCGCGTAATCGCCTTGCAGCAGGCGCACCACGCGGCCGTTGCGGATATCCAGCGCCGGGTAAACGGTGAAACTCATGGGAAGCTCATCTCAAGAAAATTGCGCAGGATGCGTGCACCGGTCTCGGCCGAACGCTCAGGGTGAAATTGCGCGCCGCAGCGCAGCCCGTTCTGCACGACGGCAGTGAACAACCCGCCGTGATCGCAGGCGGCCACGGTGTCGGCGGTCACCGGCGCAGCGTAACCATGCACGAAATACGCACTGGCGCGCTCGGGCAGACCGGCCAGCAACGCGGATTCGCGCATCGGCACCAGCTGGTTCCAGCCCATGTGCGGCACACGGATACCGAGTGCCGGCGTCATATGCCGTACGATGCCCGGCAGCAGGCCGAGGCACTCGACATCGCCTTCTTCGGAATGTTCGAACAGCAGTTGCATCCCCAGGCAGATACCGATCAACGGCACCTGCAGCGCGCGCAACGGCTCGACCAAGCCCTGCGTGCGCAGACGCGACATCGCTTCTGGCGCAGCACCGACGCCGGGCAGGATCACGCGCTGTGCGCCATGCAGACCTGCCGCATCGCGCACCACGCGTGCGTCCACGCCCAAGCGCTCCAATGCATAGCGCACCGAGCCCAGGTTGGCGCCACCGGCATCGATCAACGCAACATCGGTCATAGCGCACCTTTGGTGGTCGGCAACGCGGTGCCTTCGCGGCGGATCGCCTGGCGTAATGCACGCGCCAGGGCCTTGAAGCAGGCTTCCACCTTGTGGTGATCGTTCTCACCACGCACGGTCAGATGCAGATTCAAGCCGGACGCATCGCAGATCGAGCGGAAAAAATGCGGCACCAGCTCGGTCGGCATGTCGCCGACGCGCTCGCGCTTGAACTCGCCGTCGAAGACGAAATACGGCCGGCCGCTGAAATCCAGCGCCGCGCTTGCGATGGTTTCGTCCATCGGCAACGTGAAGCCATGCTGCGCCTTGTCGCCGGCGACGCGCCAGGGGCTGCTTTCCGGATCGAAGCCATAGCGGCCGATGCCACGCTTGTCGCCCAGCGCTTCACGTAGCGCCTGACCCAGCGCAAGGCCGGTGTCTTCGATGGTGTGGTGCTCATCGATATGCAGATCGCCTTCGGCGCGGATCTCCAGCGCAAAACCGCCGTGCTTGCCGATTTGTTCCAGCATGTGGTCGAAGAACGGCAGACCGGTGGCGGTCTTCGGTTCGGCCACGCGATCCAGATCCAGTTCGACGCGAATCCTGGTTTCCTTGGTGTTGCGCTGAACCACCGCGCGACGCGGTGCGTCGGCCAGTTCATGGGCGATGCCGGGCCAGTCCCACTCGCCGCCGAACTCGTCGGTGCGCAGCTGAAACCCGCGAATGTTGAGGTTGTGCGCGAACTGGATGTCGGTGATGCGGTCGCCCACCATCGCCGAGCGTGCCCAATCGATGCTGCGGTCCTGCAGATACGGCACCATCAGGCCGATACCGGGCTTGCGCGTGGGCGCATTGTCGGCAGGCCAGCTGCAATCGATTAGCATGTCGCGGAATTCGATGCCCTGGCTGGCGAAGATCTGCAGCATCAGGTTGTTCGGGCCGTCGAAGGACGCGCGTGGGTAGCTCTCGCTGCCCAGCCCATCCTGGTTGCTGACAATGACGAACTGATAGCCGGCATCGCGCAGCTTGAGCATCGCCGGAATCACGTGATCGACAAAGCGCAGTTTCTCGTACGCGTCGATCTGGTAGTCGGCCGGCTCGGTGATCAGCGTGCCGTCGCGGTCGACAAAAAGAATCGGGGTCATGCGACGGCCTCCTGCGTGCGTTGCAGCGCGCTTAGCACGCGTTGGTTCTGTTCGTGCGTGCCCAGCGTGATGCGCAGCGCATCGGCCAGGCGCGGCACTGCGCGTTGATCGCGCACCACCACACCGGCATCGAGCAACGCCTGGAACGCCGCCTCGGCATCATCGAAACGCACCAACAGGAAGTTGCCCTGCGAGGGATAGACCTGCCGCACACCGGCCAGCTGCGCGAGCGCCTTGTGCACGCGCTCGCGCTCACTGCGCACCTCGGCGATACGCCGGCGGGTCACCTCCAGCGCCGGCGCAGACAAGGCCTGCTCGGCCATGGCTGCACAGGGTGTGGGCACCGGGTACGGCGCTTGGCAGCGGCGCAGCAGGGCAATCAACTCGGCATTGGCGATCAGCGTGCCGATACGCGCCGCCGCCAGCGCATGCGCCTTGGAAAGCGTACGCAACACCGCGAGATTGTCGTAACGCCCGAGCAGACCGACCGCCGAAGGCACATCGGAAAATTCGCCATAGGCCTCGTCCACCACCACCAGCGCCTTGCCTTGCAAGGCCTGCAGCGCTTGTTCGATCTGTTCTAGCGCAATGGCCGAACCAGCGGGATTGGATGGCGAACACAGAAACACCAGCTTGGCGTTCGAGGCCAATGCCCTCGCCACTATTGCAGGGATATCTGCATGGAAACCATCTGGCCCATCGACAAGCGGCACGTCCACCAACGGTGCGTTCTGCAACCGCGCGCACACCGCGTACATGCCGAATACCGGCGGCGTCACCAGCACTGCATCGCGCCCTGGCACGCACAGGCCGCGTACCAGCAGATCGATCGCCTCGTCGCTGCCGCGGCCGATCAACAGCTGCTCCGGCGCGCAACCGTACAGCGCCGCAAGCGCGCTGCGCAGGCCCTGGGGTTGCGGGTCGGGATAGCGCCGCGTGCTGGCGTCGGGATCGGCGGGATTCGCCCACGCGGACTCGTTGGCGTTGAGCCACACATCGCCCTGCAACGCACTGGTGCGCGCCGACGAATAGCCCGCAAATGCACGCAGATCTTCGCGTACCAGATCCAGAATCGACGACGCGCTCATGCCGCCACTCCCATGCGCAGCGCCACCGCGTTGGCATGCGCATCCAGCCCCTCGGCGCGGGCAAGGATCAATGCGCATTGACCGATGCCGTCGATGCCGGCCTTGCTGGCTGCCTGCACGCTGACCATATTCTGGAAGCTGGCCACACTCACGCCGCTGTAGGCGCGCGCCGCACCGCTGGTCGGCAGAACATGATTGGTGCCGCTGCAGTAGTCGCCAAGCGCTTCGGGCGTGTAATCGCCAAGAAACACCGAACCGGCCGCCTCGACTTGCGCCAGCCACGCGCGCGGTTCGCGCAGCGCAAGAATCAGGTGCTCCGGCGCATAGCGATTGCTGATCGCAAACGCCTCATCCAGCGCCTGCACCTTGATCAGCCGCGATTGCGCCAGCGCCTGGCGCGCGATGTCGGCACGCGACAGTTGCGCCAGCTGAATTTCCAGCTGCGCTTGCACCGCATCGATCAACGCGTCGCTGTCGGAGAGCAACAGCACCTGCGAATCGGGCCCGTGTTCGGCCTGCGACAACAGATCAGCAGCCACGAAGGCCGGCTGCGCGCCCGCATCGGCGATCACCAAGACCTCCGAGGGGCCGGCCGGCATGTCGATCGCCGCCGCTCCGGACTGGGCCACCTGCTGTTTGGCTTCGGTGACATAGCTATTGCCCGGGCCGAACAGCTTGTCGCAACTGGGTACCGACTCGGTGCCATACGCCATCGCCGCGATCGCCTGCGCGCCACCGAGCTTGAACACGCGGCGCACGCCGGTGAGTTGCGCGGCCACCAGCACCGCCGGGTCCACGCTGCCGTCCTTGCGCGGCGGCGTGCACAACACCACCTCGCGGCATCCGGCCAGACGCGCCGGCACGCCCAGCATCAAGGCGGTCGATGGCAACGGCGCACTGCCTGCCGGCACGTACAGACCCACACGTCCGATCGGCCGCACGATCTTTTCGCACACCACGCCGGGCGCGGTTTCCACCGCATAGCCCTCGCTCATGCCGGCGCGGTGGAAGGTGTCGATGCGTGCGACCGCATCCTGCATGGCCTGGCGCAGCTTCGGCGCCACGGCCGCTTCGGCGGCAGCGAAGTCGGCTTCGCTCACGGCGAAGCTCTCCAGCGACACGCCATCGAAACGCGCGGTGATCTCGCGCAATGCGGCATCGCCGCGCGTGCGTACCTGGCCAATCAATGCAGCCACCGCGTCGCGCGTCTGCGTGGCCACGGTCTGCACCGGGCGGGTCAGTGCATCGGTTCGCGCGGCGCCGTCGAGTTGGGACCAATCGAGAATCTTCATGCCAGCGAGCGCTCCACCGTCAACACCATCAAGCCTTGCGCACCTGCGCGTTCGAGTTCTTCCAGGCGCTGCCAGGTCACCGCGCCATGGCACATGGTCTGCAGGCGCAGCGCGCCATCGCCATCGTCGGGCAACTGCACCAGCGGGTCGGCGTCAGGCAGCAGGCGGCGCAGCGCATCGACATTGGTCTGCTCGGCGCGGAACATCAGCAGCTTGCTGTCGCGCAATTTGAGTACGCCGTCCATGCGCCGCAGCAGCATTGCCAGCAGGCCGGCACGCGCATCGGCAGGTTCGCGCACCGCGCCGGCCAGCACTGCTTCGCTTTCCATCACCAGTTCGACCGGCTTGAGCTGGTTGGCGGCCAGGGTGGCGCCGCTGGAGACCAGATCGCAGATCAGATCGGCAGTGCCCAGGCGCGGTGCGATTTCCACCGAACCTGACAACTCCACCACCGTCGCGTCGATGCCCTGCCGCTCCAGCCAGTCGGCGAGGATCGCCGGGTAGCTGGTGGCGATACGCTTGCCCGCCAGTTGCGCCACGCCGTGCCAGTCCCATTCTTCCGGCACGGCGAGCATCAGGCGGCACTGGCCGAAGCCGACTCCACGCACGGCGTGATAGGCGGCCGGCAAGCCGTTGCGGCGACGCTCGGCGGCCTGCTCTTCCAGTTCGTTCTGGCCAACGATGCCCAGGTCGCAGACGCCATCGGCGATCAGGCCGGGGATGTCGTCGTCGCGCACCAGCAGCAGGTCCACCGGCAACGATTCGCCGTAGCAGAACAGCTTGTCGCGGCTCTGCCGCCAGCTCAGCCCGCAGGCGGCCAGCAGGCTGCGCGCCGGCTCGGCCAGGCGGCCGCTCTTCTGGATGGCGATACGCAGCCGGTCACGTGCCGGCGCTGCCGTGGAAGCACTCATCTTGTTCTCTCAGTGGGAGGCGTCAGGGCGCGAAGACTGCTCGCGCAAGGCCGCGGCATAGCCGCCGGCACCGTGGTCCAGGGTGCGCGCAACGCGCCCGATGGTGGTGACGCTGACCTGGGTCAGCTCATGGATTTCGCGATACGGCACGCCCTTGACCAGCAGCGGCACCACCCGCCAGCGGTCGGCCATGGCTTCCAGCTCGGCAGGCGTGCAGAGGTCACGCAGAAACGCTTCGACCGCCTCGGGCGCACGCAGGCACGCCAGCGCATCGGCCAGCATCGTCAGAGATGCGGCAATGTCGGTGTTCTCGCGGGGGGCAGGTCGTTGTTTCATTGCGTTAATGTAATAGCGTGTTAGTACATTAACGCAAACACCGGCCTCGGGACAAGTCGACCGCATCGAAGCATTCATGAAGAAACTGCTCGCCCACCTGCCTGTTACGAAAACGCCCACTGACATCTGATGTCAGTGGGCGCGTTCTGCGCTACGGCACGTGGGTCGCCGGCGAAATGGTCACCCAGCCTGTGACGTCTTCAAACTGACGATATCAGTCGCCCTGGACGCCGCCAGCCACCAGCATTGCCCTGGCCTGTTCCAGTTCCACCTGCAAGGTGCTGGCCAGCTCATCGCGGGCGACGTCGAACTGCTGCTCGCGTACCAGGTCTTTCACCGCCACCACGCCGCGTGCCAGTTCGTCGTCGCCGGCCAGCACCACGAAGCGGATGCCGGCACGAGCCGCATACTGGAACTGCTTGCCGACCTTCTTTGGCTCCATCTGCACCTCGGTGTTGATGCCACCGATGCGCAGCCGGCGCGCGATATCCAGCGCGTCGTCCAGGCGAGTCTCGTCCATCAGCGCCACCATCGCCTGCACGCTGCTTTCGGCGATGCCCTGGATCAGGCCGGCCTCGCGCAGCTGCCAGAACAGGCGGGTCAAGCCGATCGAAATGCCCACGCCCGGCAGCTTTGACTTGGTGTAGTGGCTGGCCAGGCTCTCGTAACGGCCGCCCGAGCAGATCGAGCCGATCTGCGGGTGGTCGGTCAGCGTGGTTTCGTAGACGGTGCCGGTGTAGTAATCCAGCCCCCGTGCGATGGAGAAATTCAGGCAGTACGCGCTCTCCGGCACGCCCAGCGCCTTGACCAGCTCAAGCACTTCGCGCAAATCGTCCGCGCCAGCATGCAAATCTTCGTTGCCACCGCTGCGCGACTGCACCTCGTTGACTACCCAATCGATCTTGTCCAGCGCATCGGCATGGGAAACCGAACGAATTTTGGCGAAATCCAAGATGCGCCGCACGGCGTCCTCGGCTAGGCCAAAGTCCGGCCCCATCAAGGTGGCCCGTACATCCTCGGCGCTGCGCTTGTCGAGCTTATCGACCTCGCGCAGCACCAGGGCCTGTTGCTCGGCATCGACCACGCCCAGGCTTTCGAAGAAGCCGCGCAGCAACTTGCGGTTGTTCAACTGCACCTTGAAGTCGCCGATGCCCAGCTCGGCGAACACCGCATGGATCACCGCCAGCACTTCGGCGTCGTAGCGGATGCTCAGCGCATCCTTGCCAATGACGTCGATATCGCACTGGTAGAACTCACGGAAGCGCCCGCGTTGCGCACGTTCGCCGCGATACACGCGCTGCATCTGGTAGCGCCGGAACGGGAAGCTCAGCTCGTGCTCATGCTCGGCGACGTAGCGCGCCAGCGGCACGGTCAGGTCGAAGCGCAGCGCGAGCTCGGGCAGGCCACCGTTCTCGGCGCCCGCATCGGCTGCCGCAGCAGCATTGGCCAGCGCGCCGGTGGACTGCACGAAATACACCTGGCGCTCGGTTTCGCCGCCGGATTTGGTCAGCAGCACATCCGACAGCTCGAACACCGGGGTCTCGACCGGCAGGAACCCGAACCGCTCGTAGTTGCGGCGGATGACGTCCAGCATGCGCTGGAACGCGATCTGCTCGCGCGGCAGCAATTCCATGATGCCGGGCGGCGTACGGGGCTTGATCACGAGCGAAACTCCTGCAGGACAATGTGGCGAACGCACAATTCTACCGGCTGGGCGGCCGCGCTGACCGCATGGCGTATCATTCAATGCGTCCCAGCAGTGCATGGCCCATGTACCGGCAGCTTTCCGACCCCAGCGCGACCTGCCCGGCGCCCAGCACGGCATCCGCCAGTGGCACGCCCAACTCAGATTGCGCCCTTTGCGCCGTGCGCGGCCGGGCCATTTGTGCGGCGCTGTCGGCGCAGGAGATGGACGCGCTGGACCAGGTCACTCACGCGGCGGCCTACGCGCCCGGCAGCACCCTGGTGCGTGCGGGCGAGACCCGGCACAACGTCTATACCGTGACCTCCGGTGCGTTGCGCATGGTGCGCACGCTGGCCGACGGGCGCCGCCAGATCACCGGCTTCGTGCTGCCCGGCGACTATGTCGGGCTCACCGAAACCGCGCAGCACCGCCACGATATCGAAGCCATTGTCGACAGCCGGGTGTGCCGCACGCCGATGGCGCAAATGCGCCAGCTACGCGAGCGCTACCCGCAGCTGGAACGCAAGCTGCTGCAACGTGCCAGCATGGAGCTGGCTGCAGCGCAGGACACCGGCCTGCTGCTGGCACGCCTGCAACCGAGCGAACGGCTGGCGCATTTCCTGCTGCGGCTGGCCGCTCGCTCCACCCAGCCCGGCGCCAGCGGCGACACCGTGGCGCTGCCGATGAGCCGCGGCGATATTGCCGACCATCTGGGGCTGACCGTGGAAACGGTGAGCCGCACCTTCACCAAGCTGCGGCAGCAGCAGTTGATCGCGCTACCGCAACTGCAGCTGGTGCAGATCCTGGATTACGCCGCACTGCGCCGCCTGGCCGGCGATACGGTGTAAGGGTTGGCGGCTGATTGATGGATTTCATTGATGCGTCGGTGCGTGCCTGTCGACGCAGTCGGCCGGGTCGGTGACGCGCGATCACTCAGCGCCCGGCCACTGCACGCGCTGCCGCACCGCCACAGCCACTACTCAGCAGCCGCGACTGGCGCAGCCAGGCCCGGTCCGGGTAGTAGGCGAACACGAACGCACCGTCGCGCAAGGTATCGATCAACTGCTTGGCCACCGCTGGCCGCACCGCCGGGCAGCCCAGGCTGCGGCCGAGCCGGCCCTGGCTGCGGATGATGGCTTCGCTGACATAGGGCGCGCCGTGGATCACGATGGCGCGATCGCGTGCGTGGTCGTTGAACCCCGGCTCCAGACCCTTGAGCCGCAACGAGTAACCGTTGTGCCCGGTGTACGACTCTTGCGCGGTGAACGCGCCCAGGCTGGACTGGAAGCTGCCATCGTCATTGGAGAACTTCGCCGCCAGGTTCTCGCCGGTATTGCGCCCGTGCGCGACCCATTCGCGAAACAACAGGCGCTGCTTATCCAGATCGAACACCCAGAGCCGGCGCTCGGTCGAGGGGCGGCTGTAGTCGATGACGCTGAGCACCCGTTCGGCACCCACCTGCTGGCGCTGGCGGGCGCATTGCAGCGCCTCGGTGGCCAGGGCCAGCACCTGACGGTCCAGCGACGGCGCCTGGCGCGCCAGCGCCTCGACCAGACCCACACGCGGAGCGCCCAGTGGCGCGACCGGTGATCCAGCCAATGCATCGGCCGCACTGGCCGCACCAGCCGCTGCCCACCCGCACAAGAAGCCGGCAACGGCGATCATTCGATAAGACATGCAACAACCCACAGCGGACGCGGCGCCACGACGGGGCCGCACCCGGCTAGAAATAGCCGCATGCGGGCCACTTTCCAACCCCGGTGGCTGAACGCGTTGGGTCAGGCAGCATCGGCAAGCAAGCGCTGCCGAAGGGCTGCGTAGTCCGGCGCCAGTGCTTCGGCATGCGCTGGGCGCTGCAGCAGCGCGACCAGCGCCGGCGGAACCTCCACCGCGCGGCCGATCAATGGCTCCACCACCCCCTCGAACTTGGCCGGATGCGCGGTGGCCGCTACCGCCCAGTCGCCAGTGCCGCCCTCCGCGCCTTCGGCACGCAATTGTTCGAGCACATGCACCGCGGTGGCGGTATGCGGGCAATGCACCTCGCCGTAGCGGGCGAAGCGCTGCTGGACAGTGTTGCGAATCGCCGCATCGTCCACCGACAAGGCCCGGAATTCCTCGCGCAAGGCGGCATCGTCGCCGTTATAGAGCCAACGCAGCCGCTCGAAATTGCTCGGCGCGCCCACGTCCATCGCATTGGCGAGCGTGGCTACGCTGGGCTGCGGTGCGTAGGCATCTCCCGCGAAATAGTCCGGCAACACGTGATTGGCGTTGGACGCCAGCGCGATGCGGCCCAATGGCACCCCGAGTGCGCGCGCGATGATCGCCGCCAGCGCGTTGCCCAGGTTACCGGTAGGCACGACCAGGTTGAGCGCGCTGCCCGAGGCTGCATGGTGCTGCAGGGCGGCGTGTGCGTAGTAACTCATCTGCGGCAGCAACCGGCCCAGACTGATGCTGTTGGCCGAACTCAGCGGCACCTGCGCCTGCAATGCGGCATCGTTCAAGGCCTGCTTGACCATTGCCTGGCAGTCGTCGAACGAGCCGGCCACGCGCAGGGCCTGGATGTTGTCGCCGAAACACCCCAATTGATGCGCCTGCCGCGGCGACACGCGGCCGTCCGGATACAGCACCACCACACGCAGGCCGGGCTGGCGATGGAAGGCGGCGGCCACGGCGGCACCGGTATCGCCGGAGGTGGCGACCAGGATGGTGAGCGGACGGTCTTCGGCACGACGCAGGCGGGTCAGGCAGGCGGCCAGAAAGCGCGCACCGAAATCCTTGAACGCGGCGGTGGGGCCATGAAACAGCTCCAGTGCGTAATCGCCCGGCGTACCCAGCGCCACCAACGGCGCCGGGAAATCGAAGGCTTCAGCACAGATGGCAGGCAGTTCGGCGGCCAGTGCGTCGCCCTCGAAAAATGGCTGCAATAGCGCAGTGGCGGTGTCGGCCAGGCCGGCGGCCGCAACCAGCGTACGCGCAGGCGGCAGGGTCTGCGGCACGTAGAGGCCGCCATCGGGCGCCAGCCCGGCGGCGATGGCCTGGCTCAGGCTTGCGGCAGGGGCACCGCCACGGGTGGAGATAAACATCAGCATGACTCCAGATAAAGCGAAGGCTGGGCGGTACCCATGACAAGCGGTGCCGCGTGTGACGGAGCCGGGCGTCGGGCTGCGCCGGCATTTGGCCGAAGGGGTGCGCACGGTCGATGGCGCGGGGCTATGCTGCGCGCACCCTTCCGTGGAGTCGGCAGATGATCAAGGTCAGTGTGATGTACCCGTACCGCGAAGGCGCCCGCTTCGATCACGCCTACTACCGCGACCAGCACATGCCGCTGGTGAGCGCGCGCATGGGGCCGGCCTGTTTGAAATATACGGTGGACAAAGGCATCAGCGGCGGCGAGGCCGGCAGCCCGCCGGCGTTCATCGGGATGTGCCACATCTTTTGCGCGTCGCAGGAAGCCTTCAATGCCAGCTTCGGGCCGCATGCGGCGGAGATCCTGGGCGACATCGCCAACTACACCGACCTGACCCCGGTGATGCAGATCAGCGAAGTCGTCGTCGACTAAACAGCGCCTGGCGAGCTGCAGGCCAGACCTGCTGCCTGCTGCCTGCGGCGCGTTTTCATTGCATGCGTCCCGATTCATCCGAGTAACCGCGCCGCAGGACTTGCGATCGGCGAGACCCAGGCCTGGCTATCGAACCCTGCAGCCGCAAACCCGGCCTGCACTGCGGTTGCCGCAGCCTCTGCAGCGGCACGCGATTCAAACCAGGCAAACACACTTGGCCCGGCGCCGGAAATGCTGGCGCCGAGGGCGTTGTGGTCCAGCGCTGCCTGTTTGGCGTCTGCGAAGCCGGCGATCAATGGGGCGCGACGCGGTTCGATCAGGACATCACGCAGGCCTGCGCGTACCAGGTCTGGATCGCCGGCATGGCAACCGGCCAACACCAACGCCAGATTGGTGCTCTGCGCGACGAACTCGCGCAATTGATAATTGCCCGCCAAGGCTTCGCGCGCGCGCCGCGTTTCCAGCACTGCATCCGGATGCACCAGCAGGCTATGCCAAGCGGGTGGCACCGCGATTGGCACCAGGCGTTCCAGCGTGCACAACACCAAACCACCTACAAACAGCGGCCCCAGATTGTCGCCGTGGCGGCTGCCGCTGGCTACCGCTTCGCCATCGAGCGCGTATTGGTAGAGCTGGCGGTGATCCAATGGCGAGGCCAGCAGCGCGTTTGCCGCAACCAGGGCCGCGACGCATGACGCGGCAGACCCGCCCATGCCCGAGCTCAGCGCGATGCCTTTGTCGATCTCGACTTCGAACCCATAAGGCAGCTGCAAGGCGGCACGTAGCGAAATGAGTGCAGCGCCTGCAGTGTTGCGCTCGGCATCCAGGGGCAGCGCCACCGTCGTGCCGCGAATCGCAGCGATGCGCACCACCGGCGCTTCGATACGGCGCACGGTCACGGTGTCGCCGATGCCATCGATCGGATAGCCGAGCAGATCGAATCCCACCGCGACATTGGCAACCGATGCTGGTGCGAAGGCGCGCGCTTCGTGCAGGCCGTGTTTGTCCAAAGATGCGCGATCGCAGCGATGCGCCTGCGCCACCGCTGCCTGGCTCACGCCGGCATGGCTGACAACAGTCTGCGTCATAGTCGCGCGCCCTCGCCTGCCGCCACGCGCAGCAGATCGGCGAACACGCCTGCCGCGGTCACTTCCGGCCCCGCGCCCGGGCCTTGCACCACCAGCGGGTTCTCGCAGTAGCGACGCGTGGTGAACTGCACCACATTGTCGGTGAGGCGCAGATTGGCGAAGGCGTGATCGGCGGGCAATTCCACCAGGCCCACGCTGGGCGCGCGGTCCGGCGGCAGCTGCGCCACATAGCGCAGCACGTTGCCGCGCGCACGCGCATCGCGCAGGCGCTGCGCGAACACCGCATCCACTTCGGAGAGCCGCGCCATGAAATCGTCCACGCTGGCCTGACGCAGCCCTTCCGGCACCAGGCTTTCAACCTGCACGTCTTCCAGGCTGATGGAGCGCCCTGCTTCGCGCGCCAGGATCACCAACTTGCGCGCCACGTCCACGCCGGACAGATCGTCGCGCGGATCCGGTTCGGTGTAGCCCATGCCACGCGCCTGCGTCACCAGTTCGGCGAACGGCACGCTGCCGTCGTATTTATTGAACAACCACGCCAATGTGCCGGAGAAGATGCCTTCGATGGAGGTGACTGCATCGCCGGTATCGACCAGGTCGCGCAGCGTGGTGATCACCGGCAACCCGGCGCCCACGGTGGCTTCATAACGGAAGCGCGCCCCACTGGCATCGGCCGCGGTGCGGATCGCCTCATAACGCGCCAGCGGGCCGGAACCGGCCTGCTTGTTCGGCGTGACCACATGGATGCCGGCGGCCAGCCAGCCCGCATAACGGTCTGCCACTTCGGCGCTGCCGCTGCAATCGATGATCACCGCATGCGGCAGATGCGCAGACAGCAGATGCGTGGTGAAGCGTTCCAGATCGGTGGGCGTGGCGGCAGATGCAAACGCATCGCGCCAGTCGCCGACCAGCCCGCGTTCGTCCAGCAGCATGCGACCGCGTGAGACCACCGCACGCAGGCGCAGATCCAGATTGGCCTTGCCCAGCAACTGTGGCTGCGCAGTGCGCAATTGATCCAACAGCGCTGCGCCCACATTGCCCGGCCCGATCACGCCCACAGAGAACGTCTGCGGCGACAACCAGAAACCTGCATGCGCCGCGCGCAAGGCCTTGGTGGCGTGCGCCGCATCGATGGCCACCGAGATGTTGCGTTCGGACGAGCCCTGCGCAATCGCCAGGATATTGACTTGCGCGCGCCCCAACGATTCGAACAGCCGTGCCGCCACACCCGGCTGGCCGGCCATACCATCGCCCACCGCTGCCAGCACGCTGATGCCGGTGGTCAGCTGCACGCGCTGCACCTGGCCGACCGTGAGTTCATGCGCGAACGCCTGCAGCAATGCGTTGCGTGCGCGTTCGGACTCGTGCTGCTTGACCACGCAGCAGATCGAATGTTCAGAGGAACCTTGCGAGATCATCACCACCGACACCTGCGCGGTGCGCAGCGCTGCAAACACGCGTTCGGCCGTGCCCGGCACCCCGATCAGACCGGTGCCTTCCAGATTCAGCACCGCCAGATCCGGGCTCAACGTCAGCCCCTTGATCGGCCCGCTCACCGCACTGCTGGCAGTGATGCGCGTGCCGGGATGCTCGGGCTGGAAGGTGTTGCGGATGATGATCGGCAGGCCGCGTTCGATCGCCGGCGACATCGTTTGCGGATGCACTACCTTCGCGCCGAAGTACGCCAGCTCGCAGGCCTCGTCGTAGCTCAGCGTTTCCAGTTGCACCGCTTCAGGCACGACGCGCGGGTCGGCCGACAGCACGCCGTCCACGTCGGTCCAGATATGCAGTTCGTCGGCATCGAACAACGCGGCAAAGATGGCACCCGAATAATCGCTGCCGTTGCGGCCCAGCGTGGTGATGCGATCGGCGCGGTCGCGCGCCACGAATCCGGTGACCACCACGCGCGTTTGCGGATGCGCCTGCCGCCAGGTTGCCAGACGTTGCGCACTCGCCTCCCAGTCCACATCCACACCCAGTTCGCCGCGATTGACCACCAGCACGTCGCGCGCGTCCAGCACCGCGCAGTCCTCGCCGATCGCGCGGAAGTGATCGCCCAGCAGCTGCGCCGAATACACCTCGCCCAGGCCCTGCACGCGGTCGAGCACTTCGCGCGGCAATTCGCCGATGACCGCAAGCGCGCCGAGGATCTGCGACAGATGTTCGAAGCGCTCGTCCAGCCACTCCACCGTTGGCCCGGAATGCTCGCCGAGCAACGCCACTGCCGCACCGCGATGGCGTGCACGTGTTTCGTGCCACCGCTCGCGCCATTCGGGGCGATTCTTCGCCGCAAGTTCGGCCAGTTCGATCAAGGCATCGGTGACGCCCTTCATTGCCGAGACCACGGTGACCTGCACCGTCTCGTTGCGTGCAAGCAGCAGCTGCGCCACATGCCGATAGCGCTCGGCATCGGCCACCGAGGTGCCGCCAAATTTGTGCACGACAGTGCGCGCAGAGGACGCAAGAACAGCAGCGGGTTCGAACGAAACAGCGGGCGATGACATCGACAGACCTCGTTGGGGGAGGCCCCGTCCGCATCGGATGAGAGAGGGAAGCCCCCGCATCCTGATCCGGGTGCGGGGCCGTTGTTTTCGGAAGTTACGCGAAGACGACGGACCGCACCGGGCGAATGGTGGCGGTAGTAATGATGGTGGTAATGCCGGCCACGCCCGCACCTGCCCGCAGTAGCGGCTGGCAGAGAAGCGAAGCGGTGGCGGAGGCGTTACCCATGCATGCAAAAGACATCACCGGGCCGAGGCCTGTCAAGCGTTGCGTGAATGGGCAGGCGCATGCGTTGGGCGTACGGAACAGAAATCCTTTTTGCTCAGGGATTTAAGCACTGTGCGTGCAAGCAATTGATTGCTATGGAAACTTTTGGATCTGCCTTGCAGAGCCATGCTGCGCAGCTTTCTAACCTTCATTGATCGAGTCGTGTGCTCAGCCGACGCGATAGGCTGGCTGGATCGCCAGCGTTCGATGCATCACATCGCTGCAGGCAGCAGGTCGCTTCAAGCAATAGACAACTTCGCATCAAGCAACAGATCGTCGCTATCGCGACCCCGAGTCGGTGCGGGCCAAGGTCAGCAGCGCAGATCAGCCAAGCACCTGAGGGTTGAGTTGCCAGACCGAAAAATTGAGCGCCGCCGCAAAGCTCACCCACGCCAGATACGGCACCAACAACCACCCCGCCAAAGCGTGCCTCTTCGCAAACGCCCCAATGGTGCCCACCAGCACGAGCCACAGCGCCACGATGTCCGCGAATGCCCACGCTCCCAAGTGCCATGCAAAGAACAACCAACTCCACAGCCCGTTCAGCGCCAGCTGCACCAGGAAAAGTGTCAGCGCGACACGCGCGCCAGCCCATCCCCCACGGCGCCACACCAACCAAGCCGACACCGCCATCATCCCGTACAGCGCCATCCACACCGGCCCGAACAACCACCCCGACGGTGCCCACGCCGGCCGTTGCAGCTCCGCGTAAAAGCTGGCGGCCTGGATCGATGCAGTTGCGCCCAGCGCGGCTGCGGCATAGCAAAGCACCAACCAGCCGAGAAGGCCGAACCATTGCGATTTTTTGAAACGATCTTGGGTCATGACTGCTGTAGCCTCGCATCAGCGTTGGTCAGCGTCGCGCCATCAGGTCGGAAAATCTTCTTAACTCACCATCAACGAGATCGCGCTGTTCCGGAGAAAGCAGCACACTGATTTCTTGGGTTCCAGAAACGCAATCGACAAGATCAATTCCTACCCAGCCTGAGGACCAAAATTCAACTGCCCCCATTTTGTTAAAACTTTCAACCTCCACTCTCTGAAGATCTCCGAAATCACCATTCTTGAATTCACTGTAGATAAATTCGCAACCTTTCATAAAAGATAAGAAGTTCTCTTTAAACCAATCTGTGTTCATTGCCAATTTCCGTCGACGCCAACAACCTTAACACTGCCAGGGCAGTGGAATTTCCTTACCACCCTGTAAGACGAACGCTACGATTAGCCTGCATCTGGCCCAGGCATCTTGCCCCATACTTTGCGCCTTGTTGAAGACTGCTAAGTCGTTGCCCGCCTGCATAGCGAGGTTGCCGCCGGCACTGAACTCGGTGCTGTGGACGGTTTCGTCGCTCGTGCTGGTGGTTTGCTTGAAGCGCTTGCGCGTTTCCAGGACATCGCTGGTGTCCACCGTGGTCAGCGTGCTGGCGTTGATGCCGTTGCCGGCGCTGATGCCCACGTAAGCTCCCCCGATCCGCAGACACCGCATAAGTAGATCTTTCTGGCATCGTTCCCAAGTCAGGAGGTTCCATGCGCACATCGAAGTTCACCGAGACACAGATCATCGCCACGCTCAAGCAGGCCGACGCAGGCGTTCCAGTCAAAGACATCTGTCGCCAAGTCGGCATCAGCACGGCGACCTATTACCAGTGGAAGAGCAAGTACGGCGGCTTGGAGGCGTCCGAGCTGCGGCGGGTCAAGGAGCTCGAGTCCGAGAACGCCAAGCTCAAACGGATGTATGCCGAGTTGGCGCTCGACAACGCGGCAATGAAGGACCTGATCGCAAAAAAACTCTAGGGCCGGCGCGTAAACGCGAGGCGGTGCGGTTCCTTATCGAGGTCCACGCGCGGCCGTTGCGCCGGTCCTGTGCATGCGTCGGGCTGTCGCGTGCCGCTTGGTATGCACCGCCTCTGGACTGGACGGTGCGCGATGCCGAGCTGATTGCCGAGATCGCGCGTTACGTTGAAGCGCACCCCAGTCGTGGCTTCTGGAAGTGCAGCGACTACCTTCGCAAGCAGCAACCAGGTTGGAATCCCAAACGCATCTATCGCGTTTACAAGGCCATGAAGCTCAACCTACGCCGCGCTGCAAAGCGTCGCCTTCCCAAGCGTGAGCGGGTGCCGCTCTACGTGCCGAGGCTGCCAGACACGGTCTGGTCGGTCGACTTCATGAGCGATGCGCTGGCATGCGGACGACGCTTTCGCACCTTCAACGTGGTGGATGACTTCAATCGCGAGGCGCTGCACATCGAGGTTGACACCTCGATCAACTCGCAACGGCTTGTGCGTGTGTTCGAGCAGATCAAACGCGATCATGGCTTGCCGCAGGTGGTGCGCTCGGACAACGGCCCCGAGTTCCTGGGCGAAGCGTTCACCAGCTGGCTCAAGACCAATGGCGTCGCACTACAGTACATCCAGCCGGGAAAGCCAAATCAGAATGCCTTCATCGAGCGCTTCAATCGCACGTTCCGCGAGGAAGTGCTCGACCTGAATCTCTTCGCCTGCCTCGACGATGTGCGCGAAGCCGCCCACTGGTGGATGATCGACTACAACGAAGCAAGATCCCATGATTCGCTCGGCGGAATGACCCCGGTCGAGTACCGCAACAAGTACGCCGAAAGCTCTACTTTTGAAGTGCCTGCTTGACGGGGGAGCTTACGCTAAGCGCCCCCCATAAAACTCGGGACTTGAAGGAATCTCACGAATTATTATTTTTTTCAGAATGAACGTAATCCTCGAATTCCCATGACATTACGCGAGACAATTTTATTGCAATTTCATTCCATTCCGCGCCCTCAAAACTTCCTACATATTCGGAGATAAATTCACGTATTTCATCATAGTCGTAATTCTCAACAATCAGCATAAATCTCCCCCACGTAGGTCCATAATGCCTCTTCTTTATCCAGCCGGGCGTGCACACCTCAATAAAGAAATTATCCCCACCCTCAAAATCTTCTGGACCAATTACTGCCCTCAGCTCCTCACTAAAGCACCCTGGGTCATCAGGTTGCTCATTTTTAAGATCCCAGTTGTCTGAATGGAGCCCAAACAATCTAGCCTTCATAATTTATTTATTCCTTATATATATCCAGATGCCCATTGGATATCCTACTCTTTTTTCCGTATGAATCTATTTCATATCGTTCAAAATTTGCTTGAATCCCTGTCACAGCTTCTTTTGATTTAGGCTTAGCTGCGGGCGGCCTATAAACTCTCGTACCATCAGCACTAATCCATCCCGATCCGTCGGACAAGGGCCTCGCACCATCGCCAACCCAAGTCATACCTAACCGATTTGCTTCCTGGGCATTTGCGGTTCCGATACCAAAATTCGGGTTACTGGTCCCACTTCCAATCATCGCCTCCTTCAACCGAATATCTTGATCAGCAATCGAGCTAAGCTCTTTATTCGCGAGGTCAGAGCGTAGCTTTGCACCGTTCGCAATATTTGCTTCACCATTAGAACGCACCGCGGGCGGCGCCCCTGCTTCACTATCAGCATCTGCAGAAGCAGCTGACACCCTCGTCGATAGCGCCTTACTTTCTAGATCCGCATTCTTTATGGAATTCCGGATGATACTTGTGAACTGGCTACCGACCAAGCCACCCGCTTCCCCAACGACGATGCCTGCCCACATCTGGCGTTGAGTCGTCGCCCAATCAATGCCTTCTACATAGCCGGCTTCCGCCCAACGCCCTTGATCTTTCAACAGGAGTTGATAGTTGTTCTTCAGCGCAAGCTCATCATAGGGTCCGATCTGATCGCTATATCCGCTGAAGGCAATAGAGCCTATCCCCAGAAGCATCCCTTTCCCAATGGAAATGAGGTCACCCCCAAAGCTCGCTTGCTTATCAGCAGCGTCGTACCCAAGGATCGTCCCTCGGAATAGCAGTTCCTTATTTGCTTGAGTGGGCGCATGGTTAGGACTACGAATATCATCGATATAGTTCTTTATCGACGAATCAAATCTTGATCCATAAAGCGCATTCAGATTGACCGTTGGATCCTTCCACTCCTGGTCAGTACTTTGAAAGAAGGCGTGGCGATTCCCCATCGAATCCGTGTAATAGCGACCTTGCGACTCACTAGAAAGGAAACTTTCAGTAAGGGTATCCGTGCCATTCAATGCAGCCCAGTTCTCGTCTTCTTTTGAAGCGGCATATGTGTTTAACCTGACACGCGCGTCATCTTCCGTGAGGACGAGGCCATTTTTTGCCATGTATTCAATGTATTCCTGGACAACCTCATCACTCTTTAAAAACTTCACCTCAGATGGGTGCAGCTGACGATTAAACCGATCACCCGCAACTGCGATGGCTGCGCCTGGTGCACCACCTAAAACACCGCCTATGGCTGCACTACCGGCCTCCATCAGGCTATTAAACGTCTCGCTATCGGGGTCAATATGTTGACTGACCAAATAATCAGCCATGACCTGCTTGGCTCTCTCAGAGCCTGCAGCCGAGATGGCACCACTAAGTGTACTCTCTCCTCCCAGTGCAGCGACGGCTGCACCTGTCAGGCCATGCAACAAAACTTTGTTTACTCCTCCGTCACTCCAGCTATTTTTACGAGCTAATGCATCTGCTTCCGCAGCTTTGTCCCCGGTGGCTCTTGCTGAGGCAAGGTCCAATGCCGCACGCTCTTGCATACTGCCGGCGATATCACCCGCTGCACGGAATCCAATCTCCCCAGCCAGCCCCATCAGCTCTTTCTGATCTTCGATCTTCTTCTGATCGAAGATCTCCTTCAGCCCGGACTGTTGCAACTCGGTTGCATTGCGATCCAATCCTGCCAGCGCGGACTCGTCGCCATTGCGGATCTGGATCGTGCCGGCCGCGATGTCGCTCTTGGTCGTGCTGCTCGAGCTGTCGCTGGCGTTGCCCAGCATGCTCAGCCCGGTACCGATGGCCATGCTGGCCATGCTGCTGCCCGTGCCGCCAGCCACCGAGACGCCGCTGGTCTTGTACTCCGCCTTGTTCTGCAGATCCTCGACCGTCAAGCTGTCGGTAGACAGCCGATTGAGGCTGGCATCGGCCGCACTTGCAATGGCACCGCCGACCAAGGCCGTGTTGCCGCCCACCTTAATGTCGAAGCCCCCATTGCCGGCTTGGATGCCGCTCTGCTCGGTCACGCTGGTATAGCTGCTGTTGACCTTCTGCTGACTGTAGCTACCGCCGCTGCCCGAGCCGGTCGCCAGGGTCAGACTGCCCTGCTGTTGTTTGCTTTTGTACTCATTGGTGTCCTGCTCGCTCTTAATCAGCAGATCGCCGCCGACACTGGCTAGGACCTTGTTGCCGACAGCTTGCGCGCCCTGGATCGTAGTATCGTTACCGCTCACCAATGTCAACGTGTCGTTGGCAGTGACTACGCTTTCCGCGCGCAAATCGCTATTGCCCTTGGCGCTGCCCTTGCCTGCAGACACTGTCAGATAGTAGCCAGTCGTCGCACCGACGCTGACACCGATCTCGCCGCCAGCGTTCTTGTTCTCCGATTTGGTGGTATTGGTTTCCTTGTTGCTCAGCAGGTTGAGATTGTTTGCAGCGGCCAGGGCCACGTTTTCACCAGCAATCTTGCTGCCGATGACGTTGAGGTCGCCCCCGGTCGCGGCGATGGTGATATCGCCGTTGCTGAGGATGCGGCTACCGCCGGTGGTTTCCTCGTGCGTGGTCGTCTTGCTCGACGAGCTGCTGGCGCCGATGCCAAGGCGCAAGCTCACGCCCGCCGCATTGGCTGCACCTTGTGCGCCATCCGCAGCGGCGGCGCCGGTCTTGGTCATGTTGCCGGCAACCGCCTGGCCGTCGTAGCCCTTCAGGCCATTGCCGACCAAGCCCACTGTGTCGCTGACCGCGTAACCTGCCTTGGCGGCGTAGAGCGCCTTCAGGCGATCGTCTTCGACCTCCGAGCCACGCTTGACAGCGCCGTAGATCGCCTGCGCGGCATCTACAGCCCCACCAGTCAACCCCAAGGTAATGCCTGCACTCTGCTGCTTGGACGTCTGCACCGTGTCCACGGTGTTTTCTGCCGCCGCAATCGTGACTTCCTTGCCCACGATGGTGGTGCTGGTGGCACTCAGCACCTCGCTACCTGTGATGGCGACCTTGTTGCCGGCCGTCATCGTCACCGAGCCATCCGTGCTGCCGACCAGGCTGCCGGTGTTGGTGACCTCGGTGACATCCAATCCATCGGTCTTCTTGGTCACGCCCAAGGCGACGCTAAATCCACCACCGCCATACAGGCCGGACTTCTTGACTGTCTTTTCGTGTTCCTCGCTGTGCGTGTTCTGCACCGTGTCCAGCGTGAGGTTGTTGCCAGCGGCCAACACCACATCGCCGGTGCTGGCGACCTGTGCGCCTTGCGACAGCAGATCATTACCTGCCGCGATCTGTACCGTGTCGCCACTGAGCGTGGTGGTGACCGCGACGTTGTCGTGCCACTCGTCATGCGTTGTCGTCGTCTTGCTACTGAACGTGCCCTTCTTCTTCTTGGTCATGTCCTGCACGGCATCGTGCTGCTCGCTGGCGGCGAGCAGGTTGACGTCGTTGCCGGCGGCCAGGGTGATGCCGCCTTCCTTGATGGCGGCCGATGCGGCGGTGAGGGTGATGTCGTTGCCCGCCTGCATGGCGAGGTTGCCGCCGGCACTGAATTCGGTGCCGTGGACGGTTTCATCGCGGGTGCTGGTGGTCTGCCTGAAACGCTTGCGCGTTTCCAGGACATCGCTGGTGTCCACCGTGGTCAGGGTGCTGGCGTTGATGTCGTTGCCGGCGCTGACGCCCAAGCCCTTGCCTGCATCAAGCTTGGCAGCGACCAGATTGACGTCATTGCCGGCGCTGAGGATCAGGTTGCCGCCAGCGGTGAGCGCCTGCTGGTCGATGGTCTGCGTGGCTGTGGTGGTGGTGACGCGGGTTTTGCCGTTGCGCGAGTTGTAGCTATTGGTCTCGGTCTCGTTGAGCACGGACTCGACGTTGAGGTTGTTGCCCGCTGCGGCGATCAGATCGCCGCCTGCCTTCACCTCGGCCTGCCGGATGGTCAGGTCGTTGCCCGCGTTGAGTTGCAGGCTGTCGCCGGTGCTGATGCTGGTGCGGGTGGCGACCTTTCCGTCCAGACTGGCGGTCGGCGTCAGCGACAGGTTGTTGCCTGCCTGAAGTGCCGCGCTACCGCCAGCGGCGATTGTCACGCCGTGCAATTGCAGGTCGTTGCCTGCGGAGACGATCAGATCCTTACCTGTGGTCACCGACACGGCGTCGCCGCCGCGCAGCAGGCCGTTGTCGTCACGCAAGGCGCTGGGCGTGAGGCTGAGGTTGTTGCCGGCGATCAACGCTGCGCTGCCACCGGCCTGCACACGGGTGCCGGTCAACGTCATGTCATTGCCGGCCATCAGTTGCAAGGTGTTGCTGGCAGTGATGCCCGACAGGATGCCGACGCCATTGATGGCCTTGGACGCTTCGCTGACCAGATTGTTGCCGGCCGCCAGCCCCACATCGCGCCCCTCGATTTGGCCCTGGTTGAGCAGGTCGTTGCGCGCTTCCAATGCCACGGTGCCGGTGCCGCTGATACGGCCCTGGTTGAGCAGGTTGCCGGCGGTGATGCTGACATCGGCACCGGCGATGACGCCCTGGTTGCTCATGGCGTTGGTGGCGTTGAGCTCGACGCTGCCGCCGGCAATCAAGGCGCCGCTGCCACGTAGCTGCAGCGAGTTCGAAGCCAGGTAGACCACCGGCACCAGCACGGTCTGGCCCTGGTACTCCTGCTCCACCATCCACACGATGTCCTGCGTCAGTGCAGCGGCCTGGGCGGCAGTCAGGCCCACGCCCATGCTCAGCTGCAGCTGGCCTGCAGCGGCCACGCCGGACTCCAGCAAGGCGCGGTATTGCGCCACGCCATCGGCGTAATTGCCCAGATAGCGACGACCGGTGAGCTGGGTGATCTGGTCCAGCACCAGCCGCTGCTCATAGAAGCCGTCGCCCAGGCGGGTCTGGGTCCACTCCGGGTCCACGCCCAGCTTGTCCAGCAGGAAATCGCTGCTGATGAAGTTGTCGTAGTTGACGAAGCGCGGATCGGTCTCGATCAGGTAGCGACGGCCCGGGCCGTTGCTGCGCCACGCGTTGATGCCACCCAGGCCGATTGCTGCGCGGCCCATCGCCGTGCGGTCGGTGACCGTGCCACTGGACAGGCGATACAAGCCGCCGATAGGAAGATCGATCTGCGTCAGCGAGGTCTGACCGCCGCCGACGATATTGGTGACGGGGATGCTGGCGGGGTCGACGCGCGTACGGGTTGCGTTCGCGCCCGTCGTGACACCGGTACCGGCGGCGGTGGTCTGCACAGTCGCCTGATCGACGCTGCTGCGCACCAGGCCGCGGTCGTTGGACATGACCGGTGCGACCGACATCTTGACGATGCCGCCCGATGTGGCCAGCGTGGCGTCCTGCGTGTTGGCGCCGACGTGCGTGCCTGCGCTGCCGCTGGTGCCAGTGGCAACTTGGATACTGCTCGCGCCGCCGTTGGCACGGCCGCCCACTGCCTGGCCGCCCACTCCACCGGCGCTTTGCGCGGTGCGACCATTCAAGCCACCTTGTGCGCCTACACCACGCAGTGCAGCGCCACTGATAACGCGACCATCGCTTCCGACAGCGCCGTTGCTGATATTGGCGCCATTGATGCTGACGCCTTGGTTGCCGGTCATGCTGGCGCCTAGGGCGATATAGCTGCTATTGGTCGCTGAGGAGCTCAGCCTCTGGTCTTCTTCTTCGTAATAACAAACGACCTTCTGCCCAACAGGCTGCATACAGTCATTGGTGATCGCGGTGACGATATGTTCCACATCGCTTTGTCGAACCGTTTGATTCAAGGCCAGCGCTTGGTTGAGCAGCTGCTCGCTTCCCAAGATCATCCCATCCGAGAGTCCGCCAAGACCTCGCTGGTTGGCAGCGAACAGGCCTGCCGCAGCGATTGTCGAGGCATCATTCGTGACGCTTCCCGACAACAGGATGTTCCCGCCCGCCGCGATGCGTCCCTCAGCGCTTGCCGAAGACAATTGCTCCTGTTGAATGACCTGATAGTTGCGATAAATTCCCGGCGCGAGCCCCTTGTAAGGATAAGGTGCCCGGGCTCCCTGGAGGTTCCTAATCGCTTTGCCTTGGATGAGTTCACCACCCGAATACACGCCGTCGTTGCCGGGATCGGTAGAGACGCTGGTGGTGTTAATCACGCGACGCCGATTATTGAGCTGCTGGGCCGCAATCAAAATACTGCCATCAGCCTCAATACTACCCGAGAGGTTATTCACCATCCCGGTCCGGGCTACCAATGTGCCACCACCATCCTGCGCACCACCGATGGCGATATTGCCCAAGCTGAAGATGCGCGCATCGCGATTGAGCAGCTGATCGCGCACGATCAGGTTCATATTGCCGGTGGAGCCGAGCAATGCCGAACCGTAGGCAGCGTTGCCCGTCGCACCGCCAAAATCTGCGCCATTGACCAACGTACCGGTATTCACCGAGACATTGCCGCCGACGATGCTGCCGGTGTTGTAGACGCTGTTGGCAACAAGCGACAACGCCCCGTTGCCGGAAATGCTGCCGGCGTTGTCGATGACGTTGCCGCCGTTGAGGCGGGTATCGTTGGAGACGATGTTGGCGCCGCCGCGGTTGGTGATGCTGCTGGCGATGATATCGAGTGTGCGCGCCGCCTTGAGCGTGGACTCGTTGACCAGGTTGCCACCCACACGCAGGTTGAAATTGCCGTTGCTGACCAGGTCGTCGCCGGCGCGGTGCGTGTAATCGCTGCGCAGGGTCAGATCCAGTAGGTTTTGCGCGAGAATACTGCCGCCACCGTCGAAACCGACCGTGTCGATGACCACATCGCCGGCACCGCCGGTGACGCTGCCTGCGCCAATCTGGCCACCGGCATTGCTCAGGTTTTGCAGATTCAGGCGAACCGATTGCTCGGCCTTGATCTTGCCGTTCTGGTTATCGAGCGTGGCACCTGCGCGCTGCAACAGGAAGTTGGCGCCGGCATAAACGCTGCCGCCCTGGTTGTTCAAGGCATTGGTATTGGCGATCAGGTCGCCGCCTGCCACCAACTGGCCGCTCGTGTTGGCGATGCTGGCCGCATCGATCACCACACTGCCGCGCCCACCCAGATTGCCGTTGGTGTTAGTTAATGCGCCGCCGGTGGTGATGCGGGTCAGGCCACCGCCATTGTTGACGATGCTGCCTTGGGTGTTGTCGATCCGTCCAGCGGATGCAGTCAAGGTGTTGCCCGCATCGAGCTGGCCACCGCTGTTGAGCAAGGCACCGGTGACCGCCACATTCAGATCACGGCCGGCGCTGAGCTTGCCGGCTTGATGATTGTCCAACTGGCCCCGTGCAGTGATGCCGAGGTCGCGGCCGGCCTGCAGATTGCCGCCGGCACTACTGATGTTTTCTGCAGTGATCACGGCATCGGTACTGGCACCGATCGTGCCATTGCCATTGTCCAGACCGCGGTTCAATTCAACGCGTAGCCCCCCGCCCACGCCCGCATTGGCAATCGCCTGCACGGTACCGCCAGCATTGCTGAGGCTGTCGGCACGCAAGGTCAATGCACCGCCGCTGGCCTGAAGCAGACCGTTACGGTTATCGACCGTGCCGCTGGTTTGCACGTTCAATGCCCGGGCCGACACCGAGCCGGCCAGATTATTGAGACTGGCTGCGCTCACGCCTGCGTCGCCTGCCGCAGCGATGGCGCCATTCTGGTTGTTCAGGGCGCCGCTGGCGCCGAGTGTCAACTGGCCCTGCGTCAGGATGCGTCCGCCGCCGTTGCCGAGTGCACCGCCGCTGGTCACCGATAGCGTGCCTGCGCCGGCATGCTCGATACGGCCCTGCGCATTTTCAATGCTGGCAGCGGTGATGGTCAGATCCTGACCGTTACTGGCCAGCGTGCCGGTGGTGTTGTCGATGGCACCCCCAATCACCACGCGCGTCGCACCCGCGCCGCTCTGCACCAGACCACCGCCGACATTGCTGAGGCTGCCGCCGTCGATACTCAGCTGGTTAGCCTGAAGTTGCCCGCCGACAGTGTTGAGGCGGCCATTGTCGATAGCGCCGGCGGCCTGCACGGTGAGCGTTCCGCCCGCGAGCAGGTTGCCGCCACGATGATCGAGGCTACCGCCAGTAGAGAGTGCGACATTGCCGGTGGCACGCGTGGTGGTGCCAGCCAACTGCAGCTGACTGCCCTGCGCGGTGAGATTACCGCCTGCCAGCAGTGTGCCGGAGGCAGTGAGCTGACGATCGGCAAGCAGGCTGAGCGTGCTTCCGCTACCCAGGCTGCCGTCTGCGTTAATGCCGGCACCCACCGCACCGGTGATGCCGATCTCGCCTGCGCGAAGGCTTAGATTGCCCGCTGCGGTGGTTTGCCCGGCGTTGTCGATGCGCGCACCTTGCACAGCGACGGTCGTCCCGCTGACCGTGCCCTGCTGGCGTACGAGCGCATCACTGACCAGCGTGAGTTGTTGACCCGCGACCTGCCCGGCAACCGTCAGGTCGCCTTTGGAGCGCAGGTCGAGTGTGCTGGCCGCGCTCAGATTGCCGCTTTGCGTCAGCGCACCATCGGCCTGTGCCGTGAGCGCCCCTGCTGAGGCCAAGCGGCCATCGAGCTGCAGGTTGCCACGACTGATCAATGCCACATCGCCACGCTCGCTGCCTAACTGGCCACTACTGCTCAGCTGCCCTGCTTCCACACGCAAACCTTCGCCGCCGATCAGATCGCCGCGGTTATCCACTGCACCGTTGGCGGTAACGCCAAGCCGCTGCAGGCCATAGGCCTGACCGGTCTGGCGTAGCGATCCGACACCAAGCGAAAGTTGGTTGCCGGCGCGCACGGCACCGGCGTTGTCGAGCAGGCCAGCAATGGACAGCGTGGCATCGCCTTGCGCAAGCAGCACGCCCGTCGCGGCGTTACTCGCACTGGCAGCAGTCGCAGTCAGACTGCCACCGGCCGCGACCTGCGCGGCGTTGGTCAACGCACCGGTTGCGCTCAGCACCACGTTGCGGTCTGACTGCACCACACCGGCAACCGCCAGATCGCCGGTGCTGCGTAGATTGATGTCGGTGGCGGCAGCGAGTGCACCACGGCTGTCGATCGCTGCGCCGTCAAGGCTGATCGCGGCGCCGCTTTGCAGCACTGCCGCTTGCCCGGTCGCGATCTGCGCGCCACGCAGGGTTGCGTTCGCTGCGGACACCGCCTGGCCGTTCAACGTGAGTCCGCGTTGTGCCTGCAGATCCAGCTGCGATGCCGATTGCAGCGTGCCTGCGGCAGAGAGATCGCGCCCGGCCTGCAGCGCGACGGACTGCGCCTTGAGCGAACCGGCCTGTTGCAGATCGCCGCCTGCGGTGGCGTGCAGCGTGGTGGCTGCTGCGACCACGCCCTGCAAGGTCATATCGCCCTGGCTGGTCAACGTCACGTCCGCCGCTTCGCTGCCGAGCTGGCCGCTGCTACGCAACGTGTCCGCTTCCACCAGCACTGCATCCTTGGCGATGAGACTGCCGCGGTTATCCAATGTGCCGGTGACCGTGGCGGTCAAGGCCTTGGCGGCCACGGCAGTGCCGCTCTGGTCCATGCTGGCTGCGGTGATACGCAAATCGCCGCCGCTCTGCAGGCTACCGGCGTTCTGCAGTGCACCTGTCGCCAGCGTGATGTCCCCCGCTGCGGCAAGTGCACCAGCTGCTGCATTGTTGATCGAACCTGCCTGTAGCGAGAGGTCGCGGCCCGCGAAGACCTGGCTGGCGTTGCCGAAGGCACCGCTGGCGCTTAGCACGACATCGCGATTGGCTTGCGCAGCACCCGCCAGGGAAAGATCGCCGGCGCTGCGTACCGCAAGGTCAGTGCCAGCATCCAGCGTGCCACGGCTGTCGATTGCAGCGCCGTCCAGGGTGATGGCGCCACCGCTTTTCAGCACTGCATCGCGACCGATCACGATACTGTTGCCATGCAGGGCGGCATCTGTACCGGCCTGCGCCTGACCGTTCAAGCTCAGCGTGCGCTGTGCCTGCAAGGCCAGCGTGGAAGCCGATTGCAGGGTGCCGCCGGCAACGAGATCACGGCCGGCCTGCAGCGCGACGGTCTGTGCGCTGAGCGTCCCTGCCTGTGAAAGGTCGCCCCCTGCAGCGGCTTGCAGCGTGGTCGCGGCAGATACCACGCCCTGCAACGCGATGTCGTTCTGGCTGGCCAGTGTCAGCGCGCCGGTCACCGAGCCCAGCTGGCCATTACTGACAATGCTGCCGGCCGTGATGCTCAGATCCTTGCCTGAGACCAACTGGCCTGCATTCTCGAATGCGCCGGTAGTGGCGATCGACAGCGCGTCGCCGCTATAGACACGACCGCGCTGCAGCAGCGACCCGCTATTGAGCGAAAGGCCTTGCTCTCCATGCAGGCTGCCATGATTGTCCAATACCCCGGCAACATCGACACGCAGATCGCGCTTGGCGCCCAGGGTTGCATCGGACGCGTTCATGGCACTGGCAGCCTGCACGCTCAGATCGCGCGCGGCGATCACTTGGGCACCGTTGTTCAAGTTACCTGCTGCGGTCAGCGCAATGTCGCGGCCGGCCTGCGCTACGCCGCCCAGCATCAAGTCGCCGCCACTGCGTAGAGTCAGATCATTCGCTGCATCGAGCGCGCCACGGCTATCGATGCTGTCGCCTGCTAAGCTGATCGACGCACCGCCCTGCAGCATCGCCGCAGCGCTGGTCGTGATGCTTGCACCATTGAGCGTGGCATTGGCAGCACTGGATGCCTGGCCGTTCAATGCAAGCGTGCGTCGTGCCTGCAGATCCAGCGTGGATGCAGACTGCAGGCTGCCATTGGCAGTGAGGTCTTGCCCGGCCTGCAAGGCAATCGACTGCGCCTTGAGCGAGCCAGCTTGCTGCAGGTCGCCGCCAGCCGATGCCTGCAAGGCAGTCGCGGCGGCGACCACACCGTCCAGCTGCATCGCGCCCTGGCTGCTTAACGCAACACTGGCCAGCTCGCTGCCCAATTGGCCGCTGCTGCGCAACGTGCCTGCATCGATCTGCAGCGCGTCCCTGGCGATCAGGTTGCCGCGGTTATCCAGCGTGCCGGCGACTGTGCCGTGCAAGATCCTGCCGGCAGATGCACTGCCACTCTGATCGAGACTTGCCGCCGTCATCTGCAGGTCGCCGGCTGCCTGCACGCGGCCGGCGTTGTTCAACTGTGCTGCCGCGGTGAGTGCCACATCCCCATCGCCCGCCAATACGCCGGCAGCGGTGTTCTCCAGGCTATGTGCCTGCGCGGTCAAGGTGCGCCCGGCGAAGACCTGCGCTGCATTGGTCAGCGCCCCGGTAGCCGTCAGCTCAACATCGCCGCTGCCCTGCGCAACGCCCGCCAGCGTCAGGTCGCCCAGGCTACGCACACGCAGACCGCTGCCTGCATCGAGCTTGCCGCGGCTAGAAATCGTGCCACTATCCAATGCAATCGCACCGGCGCCCTGCAACACCGCATCCTGGCTTGTCGTCAGCGTGGCAGCGCGCATGCCGATGTCGCCACCAGCCTGGCCTTGCGCAGCGAAGGTCAATGCTCGTTGCGCCTGTAGGTCAAAAGTCGAGGCAGATTGCAGCGTGCCGCTCGCGGTGAGGTCGTGACCGGCACGCAACGCCAGCGATTGCGCCTTCAGCGAGCCGGCTTGCTGAAGATCGCCCGCGGCGGTGGCCTGCAAGTTGGTTGCGGCAGCCACCACACCTTGCAATGCGATATCGCCCTGGCTGCCCAATACGACGCCTGCAGCTTCGCTGCCCAGCTGGCCACTGCTGCGCAAGTGACTAGCATCGATCTGCAGCGCATTGCGGGCCACCACATTGCCGGTATTGTCGAACGTGTCGACAACCGTTGCGGAAAGCGTGTTGCCGGAGCTGACGCTTCCACCCTGGGTGAAGGAATCGGCATTGATTTGCAATGCGTTGGCAGCGTACAGGCTGCCGGCATTCTCAAGCACGCCGCCAGTACGCAGCTGCGCATCGGCGCCAGACGAGAATGCCGCGCCTTGCGCGTTGCGCAGGCTGGCCGCATCCACCTCCAGTGGACCAGCAGCGATCACCTTTGCGCTGTTATCCAGCGCGCCGACCGCTTGCAAGGTAGTACTGCCTGCGCTCTGCACGGTGCCGTCCAATGCCAACGCCCCAGCGCTGGCGATGCGCAGGTCGCCGCCAGCATCGATGACGCCGTCGTGGGCGACACTGCCGCCACGCAGTTGCAACGCGCCATCGCTGTGCAGTTGGCCGCGCTGATGCAGCGCGCCATCGGCCTGCAGATCGAG
Source organism: Xanthomonas euvesicatoria (assembly GCF_013112235.1). NCBI lineage: Bacteria > Pseudomonadati > Pseudomonadota > Gammaproteobacteria > Lysobacterales > Lysobacteraceae > Xanthomonas > Xanthomonas euvesicatoria. Next base: position 3,182,197 of record NZ_JABFFS010000001.1, on the reverse strand, counting down.
CGCGCCTGCCGAACGTACGACGGCATCGCTTGCAAGCTCACCTGCCACGACAACCGTCAGCGCGCCACGCGTGCTCTGCAGCGTGCCGGAGAAGCTGGCATCACCGCCGCTACGTAAGTCGACGCTGGCCGCGTTCACGGTACCAGACACCTGGGCGCCGCTTGCGGCATCCATTGCTAATGCGCCGCCTGCGACGGTATTGCCGCTCAGGCGCAGATTGCCGCGACTGCGCAGCGTGGCATCGCCACGCTGGCTGCCGATATCGCCGCTGCTTGCCAGTTGCGCAGCGTCCACAGTCAATGCGTCGCCTGCGACAACGGTGCCGCTGTTGAGCAGCTGGCCGGTAGCCACCACTTGCGCATCGCGTGTCGCAGACAGGCTACCCGCAGTGGTGAGGTTGGCAGCCTGTAGCCGCAGATCGCGGCCGGCATACGCACTGCCTGCGTTGTTGACTGCACCGGCGCTACGCAGGTCCAGATCGTTGCCTGCAGACACCGCAGCGCGCTGTGCGATGTCGATCGACGCTGCGTTCAATGCAAGCGCATCGGCTGCGATCAGCTTTCCCTGCAGTTCCAGGCGCCCACCCGCGCGCACATCAGCCCCCTGCCCGGCTTGCGCCAATCCAGCCACACGCACGTTGCCATTGCCGTTGATCTGCAGCGCAGTTGCCGCATCCAGCGTGCCCAGTGCGTCGACGGTATTGGCGTTCAGTGCAATCGTCGCGCCGCTCTGCAAGGTACCGGACAACGCAATCTGCGCTGCGCGCAGATTCGCGCTCGCGCCGCCATAGGCCACGCCACCACTGCGCAAGAGCCCATCGGCGCCTAGATCCAGGGCGCCGGCGGCGTGCAGGCTGCCATCGGCATTCAATTCCGAGCCGAACAGACGGATCGACCCCGCGCTACTGCGGCCAACATGGGTCACCCCACCACCGGCTTGCGCATCCAGTGCACCGGCGGCCACCAGGTCGCCTGCAAGCGTCATGCTTGCAGCACGCAGGGACACGTCGCCTTGTTGCGAGCCAAGCACTCCACGCTGATCGAGCGCGCCGGTGGCACGCACATTCACAGCATCCCGCGCGACGGTGGTGCCTCCCAGGCTCACTTGCCCTGCGCTGTCGATCTGCAGATCGCCACTTTGCGCAGCCAATGTGCCGCGGCTCACCACGCCGACGCCGGCTTCGGTGGCGATCAGGCGAATGCGTTCGGCATACATGCCGCCCAATTGCGCCACATCGATACCGATCGCAGGAAGGCCGCCGTCGGCACCTGGCAGGACGTCCAGCAGCATGCCGTCGTAGCTCACCCGTCCGGCACCAGCGGCGGCGACCAGCTCCTTGGTCCAGATCGAGCCGTCTACACTGAGCTGACGCGACAACAGATCCAGGCGATCCACATTGAATGCGTCCAGACCGTTGCGACCGATGCTCAGCGCACCGCCGGTGATGCTGAAACCGTTCAACGCACCATCGCTACCCAGGTTCGGTGTGCCGGTGGTCAGGGTGACGCGCGAGGTATTGAGAAAGCCGCAGCCATCGCAGGAAATGCCGTTGGGGTTGGCGATCACCAACTGCGCTTTCGCACCGGCGATTTCGGTATAGCCCTGCAGGCGGCTGCTGGCCGAGGTGACTTCGTTGAGGATCAGCGACGCGGCACCGCTACGCTGCAGGTTGTTGTTGCCGGCAACGTAACCGCCCAGCTCGGTCTTGGAGATCTGCGCACTGTTGTTGAGGATCAACCCATTCGGGCCGACATTGAAGTTGCTGTAGCGGTTGTGCGAAATGCCGCGTGCATTGGGCGCGACGATGTCCACCACCGGCACGCCATTGGCAGCAACCTGCTGGCCTGGCGTTTGCCCTCCAGGGTTGGCGGTTGGCGCAACCTGCGCCCATGCCGGAAACGATGTCCAGGTGATCGTGCAGCACAGCAACAGTGCAAGCGCCCGCTTGCCCTGCTCGGCCAGGTAACCACGCACGCGCATCGCTTCGTTATCCATCGTTTCTCTCTCGCCGCCTGTTGGCGTCATCAATCAACAAACGCGTAGCCGGCTGGCGACGCGATCCGTGTCAGAACTGGTAGATCACACGCACGCCATAGGCCGGCTGCGCACTTGCAAATCCATCGGGGCGGTGGATCGCCCAACCGGCAAACGCATCGACGCTGGCACCGAACCAACCGCCACGCAGGCCCACCGCGCCGCCCACCAAACTGCGACCGCGCAGCCCGCTGGCGCTGGTGCCATCGATGCGGCCGGCGTCCAGGCCCAGATACGGGGTCAACCCAATCTGCTGCACTGGGAAACTCAAGGTATTGCGCCAATACGCGCCTTTTTCGGCGCCAAGCGTCGCTTCACCGTCGAAACCACGCACGCTGTAACGGCCACCAATGGTGACGAACTCGGAACCCAGTAGCAGTTCGCCGGCGGTCTGTGCACGCAGGCTGCTTTCCCACGCCATCGGCACGGGGCCCAGCTTGAACGGCAGCGCCGTGCTCACGTCCAGCGTGCTCACGGCATAGCGAAACGTCGGGAAGCCGATCTGCGGGTCGTAGCCGGTCCACTGGCTGTTGAACCACGGGGTGCCGCGCCGATGCGCCAGACGCATGTCCAGCTGCATCGCGCCCAGATAGCGCCGATGCGTGAAGTAGAACTCCGCGCTGCTGGTATCACGGCGCTGGATGCCGATCTCCACGCCATCCAGATAGCTGCGCGCACGCCGCCGGCCAATCACCACACCGGCCGAAGTCTTGCTGGTGCCGTCGCGATGCAGCACGCGCTGAATATCCAGCTGCGCATTGCTGGACTCGCCACTGGACTGGAAGGTCTGTAAAAAACCGTCTACGCGCTGGTGATAGCGGTACGACGATGCCGACAGCGCGAACGTCCACCATCCCCAAGGCAGGTTGTAACTCAGGCTGTTGCCGCGTGTGCCGCGTTCTTCGTCGCGCGTGGCCAGGTCATGGCTGTAGCCAATGCTGAGCAGATCGTTGAGCCCCAGTGGGTTATCCAGCGAAACGTCCAACCCACCTTGCACACGGCCGGTAGCCTCCACACCGGAATCGTCGGCGTTAGCCACACCGCGCCAGCGTCGCCCATGCTGCAGGGTGATCACCAGATCCGATTCGCCTGGTGCTTCGCCCGGGGCGATGTCGATCTTTGCGTCCTGCGACGGCAGACGCTTGAACTGCTCCACCGCCTGCTCGATGGCACGCAGATCCAGCAAGTCCCCCCTGCGGAGCGGCAATGCCGTTTTCCAGTGCGCGCCTTCGGTGTCGGACACCACGCGCACCTCGCGCAAGCGGCCGGGCAGCAGTTCCAAACGGAGTTCGCCACGCGACAGATCCTGTTCCGGAACGCCGATGCGCGTGGTGACCAATCCGCGTGCGACCAACTGATCCAAGGCGCGGCGCCGGATGATGTCGATGCCGGCACGCCCGATGCAGCGACCTTGGTAACGGCGCAGAGACTTCCATAACCACGCAAAGCGCGTTGCATCATCGCCTGCGCCCGACAGGCGCAAGCGGGTGATCGAAAAACACAGGTCTTCCTTGGGCAGCACGGTGCTGCGCGCGTCCACGCGGTCGGCGTCCTCGCGCGGGCCGGCAAAGGGCGCTTGGCGCTCCTGTTCCTGGCGATGCTGAATCTCCTCGGCCTGGCGCAATTGCTCCTGCCGATCCAGCGTTGTCGGTGCCGACTGTTGTGCAGCCGCCAGCCCGGCCACCGCCCACAGGCAAACCGCCAGCGCCAAGGGCGCCGATCGCATCCACATCTGTCATGCCCCCTGTGCGGCGGTCGCGATACTGCACGCCGTCACCCGCATCAGCGTGCCTGGCCACCAAAACGGCGGCGCCACCCTTGAGCACGCTGAGTGCGGTGCGACTGTGACGGAATGTTAAAAAACGGTCAATGCGTAGTGTCGGGGAAACCCTGTAAGAAAAACCCGAGCGTCAGTGTTTTGTGATGAAAATCACTAAAAAAACGGATCCATTGATTGTGAAGGCTCCGAGTTATGTCGTAAAAAGCCAGCACCTTTGGCCTCAACGTCTTCTATCGTGCCGCCAATTGGATGCGCTCTCGGATGTCCTGTGAGGCATATGAAGGACTACGCGCGTCGCCACTTGGTTGAATTTTGATGAAGTGGGCAATGCCGCATTGGATCTGAGGGATCAGCCGGCCTACTTTAGTTCGCTTCGTTCGCCGCATGCGTGGCCCAGGCGCATCGCGCTGAAGTTGGGCCTGCACTGAATCGTGCCTTCACACCGCTTACCCCATTCGCCTAGACCGAGCAACGACGCGGCCAGCAGATCTACACGGACGCCCCAGCCATCTACGAACAAGTCTTGCTTGCCAACCCGCGCGACCAAGGGGCCAGCACAATGCACAGCCTCATGCCCAGCGAGCTGGGCGTCGCGCCGCTTGCTGCAGATCAAGCGGCGGCAAAAACCGCTGGCCAGGCTTGAAAAGTGGTGAGGATGCGGCCGCTGGGACCGCTGTGAACTTCAAGAATTCACTTCTGAATCTGACTCACTAGAGCTGGGTGTCCCAGTCCGTTGTCATTGATCCCATCCGCCCGGCGCAGTTGGGACACGGATGGGAATTTGACATGCCAATTCGAAATGCTCGGCACCGTGCGCGTAAGGAAGACCCAACCATGCCTCGAACGCTGGCAGGTCTTTCGGCAGATATCCGCTGGCAGGCAGCCATGTATCGCGTAACCAACCAAACGCGCGCATTTCCAGCGCCAGTCCTCCCCGTATCACGACCTCGGCCACCTTCATGGGTGGAAATCGGAAAACGCCGATCTCACCGCAATGACGCCCATGCGTGACCTCCACCGCGACGTCGTACCGGCAATCCCCTGCAGATGCCAGACGAGGTTGATCCCAGAGGTAGCCCAACCACTGATGATGCTCGACGCCGGCGTCTCGTGCCCATGCCACCAAGCGCATGGCTGCTGCTTGGACGGAGCCTTCCTCAAAGGGGCGGTGCACGCGAAGGTACTGGACCGTGCGCTCCGGGAGATCGCGCAGCGTGACCGAAAATTCCTGTGCATCGTCTGCAGCACTACCACCGAGGCCCGATACACCTGCCAAGGTGTCGTCCAGCGCACGCCGACGGCCGGCCAGGCACGTCTCCAGATCCAGTTTTCTTGGAGAGCATCCAAAGTGTCTTCGGAAGTTCCTGGAAAAATCCGATAACGACGAAAATCCCCGACCCAACGCGATGTCTGTCAAAGGTTGACGATTGCCTTGGGAAATATCGCCCAGCGCATTTTCCAGCCGTCGGCGCAGCACGAATGCATGCGGGGTTTCGCCCATCACGGCGCGAAACATGCGCTGAAAATGGAACGGCGAAACACAAGCCGCACCTGCGATCAGAGACAGCGACAGCTGCCCGGCAAGGTTGACCTCGATGTAGTCCAGCGCACGGTTCACGCTCTGGACCACGGTAAGGGGCACCGTTTCGCTGATCGGCATGTGCGCAAGATCCGACAAGTGGCGGCAGTGACGATGCTATATCTTGATCCCGTGGGCAATGCATTTTCCATCAGGGTTGGCAGCGTTGCCTGCCATTCAATCCACTGACGAAGGCTGGCAAGGGATCAGACATGCACGGAGTGACAGGGATCGGCGGAATCATCATCAAATCCAAGGACGCGCCTGGATTGCAACGGTGGTACGCGGCGCAGCTGGGGATCGAGGTGCAAACGTGGGGAGGCACAGTGTTCGACACCAGCGCGGGTGTGGAAGGCGCTGAAAACGCATTGGCCTGGGCTGTTCAGGACGAAACAAGCGCCCAATTCGAGAACACCACCGCCCCGTTCATCGTGAATTACCGGGTCGACGACCTGGAGTCGCTGATTGCCAAGCTCAAAGCTGCGGGCTGCCGCGTGTCAGAGAAGATTGTGAAGTCCGAATTCGGCCTGTTTGCCTGGGTCATCGACCCGGACGGCAATAAAGCGGAATTGTGGCAAGCGATTTGAGAGCTGGCGAGATCACTGAAAAAAAAAAGATCGGAGTGCGCATCGATCTTGCATATACCAAGTCCGCGCTGAGACAAGTGCTGAAAAGTCATCGTGTCGTTTGGCACGGTCTTGCCGACCGACAGCTCGCTACTATCAAACGCCCGTGACGTATCCGGTCGACATGTCTCAATCAAAGTGGTCTGCTCTTGCTAGTCGCAATGCCCCGTCCGTTCTAAGCCATCCACTCGCCAGGCTGGCGATGATCTTCGTGGTGATGGCGCTCGCCTACTTCCCTTGGCTGCCCTTTCCTTGGCGCATGCCAGCGGTTGGCCTGATCGGGGCCGCACTTGTGTGGCAAGAGACCCGCAGCCGTTGGGCCTGCGGCCTGAGCTGGCAACGGTTTGGTCCAACAGTTGGGTGGACAGCTATCCTGGTGCTGCTGGTCACCGCTCTCATCACGCCAATCTTTCAGCCGCTCATCGACTACCTGACAGGCACGAAGACCGACTACAGCGCCTATGGCGCGCTTCGTCATAACGCACCGGCTGCACTGCAGCTAATCGGCTCTGCATGGATCAGCGCAGCCATCGGTGAGGAGTTGGTGTTTCGGGCATTTTTGATGCATCAACTGGAAGCCTTGTTCAAGCGCAGCAGTCTAGGTCGCCTCACCGCAGCCATTGTCGGAGGTGTCGTGTTTGGCGCCATGCATGCGAGCCAAGGCATCTCGGGAATCGCGCTGACGGGTATCGTCGGCGCAGCATTCGGCTATGCGTATCTGCGCTCTAACCGCAATCTGTTGGCGCTCATCCTGGCACACGGACTCGTCGATACCTGGGGCGTCACGACGCTCTATCTTGGGTGGTATTGACCGCCCCATGCGTTAATGCCCGCGCGGTAAATCAGGCTGCGGCACTGGAGCGTTCGATCATGTCCAACGGCTGCGACGTCGGGCTCGGTATTGCCATTCGTGCATGGCGGCATGGCCTATCAACTTCGAGCGAGCAAGCGCGGCAGCGGCGGCGCCCTCGACCAGAGCAGCACCTTGCCGGATACCGTGGCCCATCTGGGCGAGGCGAGATTGACTTGCTCGATGCCAGCCGACCGCTCCTACGAATGTGCTGCCATCTTGCGCATCAGCCATCGATTGCTGGTGACCCCGGCCCGATTCGAACGGGCGACCTTCCCCTTAGGAGGGGGACGCTCTATCCAGCTGAGCTACGGGGCCAAGGGCGGCATTGTCGCACGATCGTTGCGATTGCCAAGCCGGTAGGTGGCCGGCGGAGCCTGCTAAAATCGCCGGCTACCGTGTTGCGGATGGCTCGGCCACCGTGACCGCCACTGTTTCCAGGAGATCCCATGTCCGCTGACCTGCTCAAGGCGCTCGACCTCGCTGCGTCCAATTCCGGCACCTATCTTGGCGAGGCGACCTGGTCGCAGGCCGCCGGCGCCGGGGTGCTGCAGCCGCTCAATCCGACCACCAATGCGGTGATCGCCGAGGTGCAGGCCACCACGCCGGAAGACTACGAGCTGATCGTCCAGCGCGCGCAGGCAGCCTTCAAGGTGTGGCGTACCACGCCGGCGCCGCGTCGCGGTGAGGCCGTGCGCCTGTGCGGCGAGGCGCTGCGTGCGCACAAGGATGCGCTCGGTTCGCTGGTGGCGCTGGAAATGGGCAAGAGCAAGCCAGAAGGCGACGGCGAAGTGCAGGAGATGATCGACATCGCTGACTTTGCCGTGGGCCAGAGCCGCATGCTCTACGGCTACACCATGCATTCGGAGCGCCCCGGCCACCGCATGTACGAGCAGTACCAGCCGCTGGGGCTGGTGGGCATCATCAGCGCGTTCAACTTCCCGGTGGCGGTGTGGGCCTGGAATGCGTTTTTGGCGGCGATTTGCGGCGATATCTGCATCTGGAAGCCGTCCAACAAGACGCCGCTGACCGCGATCGCGACGATGAAGATCTGCAACGCGGCACTGAAGGACGCCGGCTTCCCGGACATCTTCTTCCTGATCAACGATGCCGGCACGGCGCTGTCGGAAAAGCTGGTCGAAGACACCCGCGTGCCGCTGATCAGCTTCACCGGTTCGACCCAGATTGGCCGCGTGGTGGCAGAGAAAGTCGCCCGTCGCCTGGGCCGCTGCCTGCTGGAATTGGGCGGCAACAACGCCATCATCCTGGACGAAACCGCCGATCTGAAGCTGGCCATCCCGGGCATCGTATTCGGTGCCGTCGGCACTGCCGGGCAGCGCTGCACCACCACGCGCCGCCTGATCGTGCACACTTCCATCTATGACACCGTGCTGGCGACGCTGGTCAAGGCGTACAAGCAGCTCGACAGCAAGATCGGCGACCCCACCGACCCGGCAAACCTGATGGGCCCGCTCAACAGCCAGGGCGCCGTTGCGCAGTTCCTGGACTCGATCGCCAAGGCCAAGGCGGCCGGCGGCACCGTCGAAGTGGGCGGCACGGCGATCGATCGCCCGGGCAACTTCGTGCTGCCGGCCATTGTCACGGGGCTGCAGAACAGCGACGCAGTGGTGCAGCACGAGACCTTCGCGCCGATCCTGTACGTGATGAAGTACAGCACGCTGGATGAGGCGATCGAGCTGCAGAACGGCGTGCCGCAGGGCCTGTCGTCGTCGATCTTCACCCAGAACCTCAAGGCCGCCGAGAAGTTCCTGTCGGCGGCAGGCAGCGACTGCGGTATCGCCAACGTCAACATCGGCACCTCGGGTGCGGAGATCGGTGGCGCGTTCGGCGGCGAGAAGGAAACCGGCGGCGGGCGCGAGTCTGGCTCGGATGCGTGGAAGGTGTATATGCGTCGTCAGACCAACACCATCAACTACTCCGATTCGCTGCCCCTGGCGCAGGGCATCAAGTTCGATCTTTGATCGAGATTGCATGGCGCGCCGGGCATATGCTCGGCGCGCCGCATGGTCGCAACGAGCCTGTTGCAGCGGCCCGCGCTGCGTAGCCGACGCACACAATCCGGTGGTTCTCGCCATCGCAGCGGCAGTGGCAGCCAGGAAGCGCCGGCGGCGGCAGGCGACGTTCGCCGATCCGGCTCTGTGCAACGTACGCCACCTCTGCACGGGGCGCAGCGTCCGCCGGCGATACAACGCAGGCGCCCCGTGGCACCGGCCCGGCTTGAACCCGCCGGGCCACATGGCGCCCGTTCGGCACCACCGACAGCCAGCGTCCGGCAGGACGCGTCTCGACGGGCATGACCACGCCCTACCCGCACGAGCAGCCATTTCAGCCGCTCCCGCCCGCAAAACCAGCCCCGCAACGACGTTTGGCCGCAAACGGCACGCCTTTTGCCCGGCGGCTCTGGGATAATCATGCGACGCCAGCCTTCGGCTGCCCGCCTTTCAAGGAGTTCATGATGAACGTTGTCGTTCGACAGACCAGCGCCATGGCGATCGTCAGCCTGGTTGCGGGCATTCTCGGCTGGACGCTGATCCCGTTCCTGGGCAGCATCTGCGCCATCATTACCGGGCATCTGGCCCGCGCGGAAATCCGCCGCAATCCCCAGGGTCTGGACGGCGACGGCCTGGCCATCGGCGGCCTCATCATGGGCTGGCTGGCGGTGGCGCTCTGGGTGGTGGGAATCGCGTTTTTCCTGCTGTTCTTTGGCGGCATGGCCTGGCTTGCGGCCGCCAACAGTTGAGCATGGCCACGCCCTCCTCCGCCCAGCGCTTCAACGACCGCGTAGCGGCCTATGTGCGCTACCGGCCCAGTTACCCGCCGCAGCTGCTGCGTTGGCTGCATGACGAACTGGGCGTGACGCCCGCAACGGCAGTGGCCGACATCGGCGCCGGCACCGGCATTTCCAGCCGCCTGTTTCTGGAAGCCGGGCATGCGGTGACGGCGGTGGAGCCCAACCAGGCCATGCGTGACGCGGCGCTGCAGTGGTTGGCGGAATTTCCCAAGTTTCAGGCGATCGACGGCACCGCCGAAGCCACCGGGCTGGCCGATGCCAGCGTGGGCCTGGTGTCTGCGGCGCAGGCCTTCCACTGGTTCGACATGCAGGCCGTGCACGCCGAATGGGCGCGCATCCTGCAGCCCGGCGGGCTGGCGGTGGTGTACTGGAATTCGCGCGAACTGGACAGCACCGCGTTCCTGCGCGGCTACGAGCAGTTGCTGCTGGATTACGGCACCGACTATTCCGCAGTGGCCGAGCGGTATCAGGACGATGCCACCATGCAAGCGTGGTTCGGCGATGGCTTCTGCGCGATGGCGCGCTTTCCGAATGTGCAGCGGCTGGACTTCGAGAGCTTGCGCGGCCGCCTGCTGTCGTCCTCGTACGCCCCGCTTGCGCACGACCCACGGCATGCCCCGATGCTCGCCGCACTCCGCACGTTGTTCGATGCGTATGCCCACGATGGGCTGATCGACTTCCAATACCAAACCCGCGTGTTCGCCGGGAGATTGAACTGACCCGCATGTATTCGCTTGCCCGCCCCTTCCTGTTTTCCCTGGATGCCGAGCGCGCCCACGCGCTGGCGTTGCGCTCCATCGACACCGCCTACCGCACCGGCACCACGGCATTGCTGGCCAGGCGCCCGGTGCCGCTGCCCACTCCGGCCTTCGGCCTGATGTTCCCCAACCCGGTCGGGCTGGGTGCCGGGCTGGACAAGAACGGCGAGCACATCGATGCGTTGTTTGCGCTAGGCTTCGGCTTTGTCGAGATCGGCACGGTGACGCCGCGCGCGCAGGAGGGCAACCCGAAGCCACGCATGTTCCGATTGCCGGAATACCAGGCGGTGATCAACCGCATGGGCTTCAACAATCTGGGCGTGGATGCGCTGGTGGCCAACGTGCAGCGCGCACGCCGCACGGGAGGCCTGCTCGGCATCAACATCGGCAAGAACAAGGACACGCCCAACGAGGAGGCCACCAGTGACTACCGTTACTGCATGGAGCGCGTGTATCCGCTGGCCGACTACATCACGGTCAACATCTCCTCGCCCAATACTGCAGGCTTGCGCGAGTTGCAGGAAGAACAATCGCTGCGCCGCCTGATTTCCGACTTGCGCGAAACCCAGGAAGCGCTAAGCGCGCAACACGGCAAACGGGTGCCGATGCTGGTCAAGGTGGCGCCGGACCTCAACGACCGCGACATCGATGCCGCCGCACGCGTGCTGGCCGACCTGGCAGTGGATGGCGTGATCGCCACCAACACCACGGTGACGCGCACGCTGGTGGCCAATCACCCGCTGGCTGCCGAAGCCGGCGGTCTGTCCGGCGCGCCGCTGCTGGGGCAATCCACGTTGGTGCTGCGGCGCCTGCGCGCGCGCCTGCCCGAATCGATTCCGTTGATTGGCGTGGGCGGCATCAACTCCGGCGCCGATGCGGTGGCCAAGATGGCAGCCGGTGCGAGCCTGGTGCAGTGCTACAGCGGGTTGGTGTACCGCGGCCCGCAGCTCATCGGCGAATGCGTCAACGCCATCCGACGCCGTCGCGAAGCACCCAGCGGCGGTGCGGTGTCGCCGTTATGAGCGATGCAGTGCACACAGGCTGGCAGCTGAGTGAACAGGCGCCGCTGCGCGCGCTCAACACCTTCCATGTGGAGGCCACCGCGCGCTGGTTGCTCAACGTCCACGCGCCCGAGGCATTGCCGCAGGCATTGGCCGCGCCCGAGATCGCCGGACAACCGTTGCTGGTGCTGGGCAGCGGCAGCAATGTCCTGCTGGCCGGCGATCCGCCCGGCTGCGTGCTGTGCTTCGACAACCGCCAGACGTCCATCATCGCGCACCGTGCCGACCACGCCATCGTGCGGGCCGGCGCCGGCGTGAACTGGCATGCGCTGGTGCTGTACTCGCTGCAGCAGGGCTTGTCGGGGCTGGAAAATCTGGCACTGATTCCGGGCACCGTGGGCGCCTGCCCGATCCAGAACATCGGCGCGTACGGCGCGCAGGTGGGCGACTTCATCCACGTGGTGGAAGCCTTCGACCGGCATAGCCAGCAGTTCGTGCGGCTGGATGCGGCCGACTGCGCGTTCGGCTACCGCGACAGCGTGTTCAAGCAGCAGCCCGAGCGTTATCTGATCGTGGCGGTGGAATTCAATCTACCGCTGCTGCACGAACTGCGACTGGACTACGCCGGCATTCGCGAGGAACTGGCGCGCATGGGCGCCGAACTGGCGGGCGCGGCCGATGTGGCGCAGGCGGTGATCAACATCCGGCGCCGCAAGTTGCCGGACCCGGATGTGCTGGGCAATGCGGGCAGCTTCTTCAAGAACCCATTGCTGCCGAGCGAACAGATTGCCGCCTTGCAGGCCAGCTTTGCCGACATGCCGGTGTATCCGGGCGAGCATGCCGGCCAGGGCAAATTGTCGGCCGCCTGGCTGATCGAGCAATGCGGCTGGAAGGGCAGGCGCGAGGGCGATGCCGGCGTGTCGCCCGAGCATGCGCTGGTGCTGGTCAATTACGGCACCGCCACGGGCGCGCAGTTGCTGGATTTCGCGCGGCGCATTGCCGAGTCGGTGCGCGAGCGCTATTCGGTGATCCTGGAACCGGAACCGCGCATCATCGGGGCGCATTGGTGACCCCAGCACAGGTATCGCGGCGAGCCGCGCTGTGGATGCTCACCAGTACCTTCGCCTTCGGGTTGATGGCAATCACCATCCGCCTGGCCTCGAGCACGATTGCGACGACCGAGATCGCATTTTTCCGCAATGCGTTCGGGTTGCTGGCGTTGTTGCCGTTGATCGTGCGGCCGGGCAAGCCGCTGCCGCGCACGCGACAATTGCCGCAGTATTTCGCCCGCACCTTGATCGGCCTGGCCTCGATGCTGTGCGGGTTTTGGGCGATCGGCCATCTGCCCCTGTCGCAGGCCATCTCGCTCTCCTACTCCACGCCCTTATTCGTCACCGTGTTGGCCGTGGTGTGGCTGCATGAGCAGGTCCGGCTGCGGCGCTGGCTGGCGGTGGCGGCGGGTTTTATCGGCGTCCTGGTGATCCTGCGACCAGGCTCGTCCACGTTCACGCCCGGCTTGCTGATTGCGCTGTTGGCTGCGGTCATCAGCGCCATCGTCGCGATCCAGATCAAACAGCTCTCGCGCAGCGACGACTCCGACACGGTGGTCTTCTACACCTACGTGTTCTGGGTGCCGATGTCGCTGATTCCGGCGCTGTTCCAATGGAACTGGCCGCAGGGCATCGGCTGGGTATGGCTGGTGGCCACCGGCATCTTCGGCACCGCCGGACAGTTGTTCTGGACGCGCGCACTCAAGCTGGGCGAAGTCTCTGCGTTGCAGCCGATCAGTTTCATGCAACTGCCTTTGGTGGCGTTGCTGGGTTGGTGGCTGTTCGGCGAGGCGATCGAACGCCATACCGTGGTCGGTGCGGTCATCATCATCGGCGCCAACGTCTATATCGCCCATCGCGAAACGGTGCTGGCGCGTCGCGCCGCTACGCATGCACCAGTGGAAGGCGCCAAGCCTGGCGAGTGAACCGGCATCCCGACCTGCCTGGGCATAATCGCGAATACATCTGGTCCGGACGCCGACATACACTCCAGTCCCATGCGCAGCGCACGCTGCGTGGCGTAGCTCTGGCAACCTCATCCGCTGTCGTGTCATGGAGTTCGCATGCCGGTTCCAAGCAAGACAATCGGTTTGATCGGTGGAATGAGCTGGGAATCCACGCTGCCCTACTACCGCATCATCAATCAGCGCGTCCGCCATGCATGCGGCGGCCTGCATTCGGCGAAGCTGCTGCTGTATAGCGTCAATTTCCACGAGATCGAGCGACTGCAGCACACCGGCGATTGGGATGGCGCTGGCCAGGCGATGGCAGCAGCCGCGCGTGCGTTGCAGGCAGCAGGCGCCGACTTCATCGTGCTGTGCACCAACACCATGCACTGCGTTGCCGACGCGATTACCGCCGCGACGCCACTGCCGCTGCTGCATATCGCCGATGCCACCGCCGACGCGCTGGTCGCAGCGGGCATCAGCCGGGTCGGATTGCTCGGCACGCGCTTCACCATGGAGCAGCCGTTCTATCGCCAGCGCCTGCAGGCACGCGGCCTGGACGTGCTGGTGCCGCCGGCGGAGGCACGCGCACAACTGCATCGCGTGATCTACGACGAACTCTGCCAGGGTGTGATCAAGCCCGAATCGCGCGAATACTTCTGCAAAGTCATGGGCGAGCTCGGCCAGCACGGTGCGCAGGCGATCATCCTGGGCTGCACCGAGATTTCGCTGCTGGTGGACAGCACCGATGCACAGTTGCCGTTGTTCGACACCACCGCACTGCACGCCGAGGCAGCGGCGCTCGCGAGCGTATCCGGCTGATGCGCAGCGAACGCCCGAACGCGCGCGGTAACCGAAGCCCGCAGGCGTGTTTGCGCCAGGCCTGATGGGTGCCATCGGCAATTGATTGGCGAAACGGCGTAGCGACGGCCCCGCCCGGCAGCTAGCATTGCCTGCTCGGCGCATCAGCAGGCTTCAATGGCAATGCGCGCCACCCGCGACAGGATGCGACTGCATGACCACCCATGCCCCACCGACGCAGCTCACCCGCAGCGATTACAGAACCCTGGGCTTGTCCGCGCTGGGCGGCGCGCTGGAGTTCTACGACTTCATCATCTTCATTTTTTTCGCGAAGGTGCTGGGCGAGCTGTTCTTTCCGCCCGGCATTCCGGAGTGGACGCGGCAACTGCAGACATTCGGCATCTTTGCGGCCGGCTACCTGATCCGGCCGTTGGGCGGCATTGTGATGGCGCATTTTGGCGATCTGCTTGGTCGCAAGCGCATGTTCGCGCTGAGCATCGGATTGATGGCGCTGCCCACACTGGCCATCGGCGTGCTGCCGACCTACGCGCAGATCGGCCTGGCCGCGCCGCTGCTGCTGTTGACGATGCGCCTGCTGCAGGGCGCAGCCATCGGTGGCGAAGTGCCCAGTGCGTGGGTGTTCGTGGCAGAGCACGTCCCCGCGCGGCGCACAGGGCTGGCCTGCGGCACCTTGACCGCTGGCCTGGCTGCCGGCGTGCTGCTTGGTTCGCTGAGTGCCGGCGCACTGAATCGTGCGTTTTCTCCGGAGGAAATCGCCGAGTACGCCTGGCGCCTGCCGTTTTTGGCCGGCGGCATCTTCGGCCTGCTGTCGGTGTACCTGCGGCGATGGCTGCATGAAACGCCGGTGTTCGCCGAACTGGTCGCCATGCGCGCGTTGGCGCGCGAGACGCCACTGAAGGTGGTGCTGCGCGATCACCCGCGCAGTCTGGCAATGTCGCTCTGGCTGACCTGGGTGATCGCCGTTGCAGTGCTGGTGGTGTCGCTGATGACACCCGCGCTGCTGCAGAGTGCGTACGGCTATCCGGCACCGGTGGCATTGCAGGCCAATCTTCTGGCAGTGCTGCTGCAGGCGATCGGCTCGGTAGTGGCCGGGGCACTCTCGGACCGTTGGGGCAACGGGCGTGTGCTGCTGGCCGGCAGCGTGCTTCTGGGTATCAGCGCATGGCTGTTCTACCGCTTTGCGGGCGACCCGCGCCTGCTGTTTCCGCTCTATGCCCTGCTCGGCGCTGCGCTGGGCGTGCTGGGTGCGATTCCGCGCGTGATGGTCGAGGCGTTTCCACCGGTGGTTCGGCTATCCGGCGTGTCGTTCGCCTACAACCTGGGCTATGCCGTATTCGGCGGCCTGACTCCGCTGCTGGTGGTGATGCTGCTCAAGCAGCACCCGATGGGGCCGGCGTACTACGTCATCTTGCTGGCTTCCATCGGCGCCATGGTTGGCGCCCGGTTATCGCAACGGGAGCGGATCGGCCGCGGTTAATCGGCAAACGGCACGCGCCCGGGCTGCTCCGCCACCGCTCCAGCCGGCGTGCGCCAATGCGGCCGCCGCGCGCCGCGGAACATCACCAGATACAGCCCGACCACCCATACCAGCGCGGCCGACCAGCCGCCCAGGATGTCGGACGGGTAATGCACGCCCAGGTAGATGCGCGAGATGCCCACCAGCAGCGCGAACACGCTGGCGACAATTGTCACCGGCCAGCGCCAGCGCGTGTTCCAGGCCAGCGCGATGACCACCGCTGCCAATGTCATCGAGCCCATCGCGTGGCCGCTGGGAAAACTGAACGTGCTCTCCGGCGCGATCGATTCCCACAAGCTGGGGCGGTCGCGCTGGAAAAACTGCTTGGCGCCCATGTTCAACAGCGCCGAGCCGCCGAATCCCAGCGCGGCAAACGTGCCCTCGCGCCAGCGCTGCAAGACCAGCAACACCAGCACGATGGCGATATCGGCCGGAATCACGCCGTACTGGTAGCCCGCCTTGGAGATCGCACCAAAGAACGCATCCAGGCCGGGCGTGGCGATGCTGCGCATGCTCCACAGCAGCGGCTCGTCGAAGTAGACATTTTCCAGCGCGTGGACCTCATCGGCCAGGTCCACGAACAGCCCGAGCGGCAGCAGCACCCCGGCAAACAGCAACGCCATGCGCCACGCATTGCTACGCAACCATCCCTTGAACCCGGCCGGCGATTCAGCCGGCGCGGCGGACATAGGTACGTTCGACGTATTGATCGATCAATTCAATGAATTCGTAGGCGATGTTTTCGCCGCGCAAGGTGACGCTCTTTTCGCCATCGATGAACACCGGTGCCGATGGTGCCTCGCCCGTACCCGGCAGCGAAATCCCGATATTGGCGTGGCGCGATTCGCCCGGCCCGTTGACCACGCAGCCCATCACCGCCAGGGTCATGTTTTCGGCGCCGGGGTTGGTGATCTTCCATTCCGGCATCTTGGCGCGCACATGGTTCTGCACCACGCCGGCCAGCTCCTGGAAGAACTCGGAGGTGGTGCGGCCGCAACCCGGGCAGGCGGTAACCATCGGGGTAAACGCACGCTGGCCGGTGGTCTGCAGCAGTTCCTGCGCGACGATCACTTCCTGGGTGCGCGACTGCCCAGGCTCGGGGGTCAGCGAAATGCGGATGGTGTCGCCGATGCCTTCCTGCAGCAGCACGCTCAGTGCCGCCGCCGAGGCCACGATGCCCTTGCTGCCGATACCGGCCTCGGTCAGGCCAAGATGCAGCGCGAAATCGCAGCGGCTGGCCATGTCGCGGTACACCGCGATCAGCTCCTGCACGCCGGACACCTTGGCCGACAGGATGATGCGCTCGCGCGGCAGGCCCAGCTCCACCGCACGCTCGGCCGAATCCACCGCCGAGCGGATCAGCGCCTCGCGCAGCACCCGGCCGGCGTCCCACGGGGTGTCGCGTTGCGAATTTTCGTCCATCAGCTGCGCTGCCAGCGACTGGTCCAGCGAGCCCCAGTTGGCACCAATGCGCACCGGCTTGCCGTACTTGATGGCGAACTCGATCAATTGACCGAACTGCAGATCCTTCTTCTTGCCGAACCCGACATTGCCCGGATTGATGCGGTACTTGGCCAGTGCCTCGGCACAGGCCGGCTCGGCAGCGAGCAGTTGATGGCCGTTGTAATGGAAGTCGCCGATCAAGGGCACTTCGATGCCCATCATGCGCAGCTTGTCGACGATGCGCGGAATGGCGGCAGCGGACTCGGCATTGTTGACGGTCAGGCGCACCATTTCCGAGCCGGCGCGCCACAGATCGGCGACCTGCTTGACGCTGCCGGCGATGTCGGCGGTGTCGGTGTTGGTCATCGACTGGACGACGACCGGATGGCCCCCGCCCACGGTCACGCTGCCGATCTTGACGGCCTGGGTGATGCGACGCGGCCAGGCGGTGGCGTCGGCGGGAGGGGTTGGGCGGGTCACGGCGTCATGCATCGCGCTATTTTAGCCTGTCCGCCGTGCGCTCACAGCTGAAGCGAGAGGCGCACCGATCTCTAGAGCGTGTGATGTACGTTGAGGTGAGTGCGAAGCGTCCGGTGGCGCGTCGAGACAGGGCGTGCGCTGCGGCCCAGGATGGACGCCTGGGCAAGGCGCGCAACGCGGTATCGGCGCGCCACAGGACGCTTCCCGGAGGGTTGGCCGCCAGCGGAACGCAGCGGGCGGCCAACGCATCTCATCTCAACGTGCATCACACGCTCCAGGCCGATGCGACGGTTTGTCGCAGGCCACCATCTTCCCAAGCGCATAGCATTGCCGTGATGAACAGCTCCGACGCTTCCTTCCTGCGGACCCTCTGCAGCCTGCGCTGGCTGGCCACCGCCGGCCAGGCCGCCACCATCCTGGTCGCCACCGGGCTGATGGGCCTGAACCTGCCGCAGCAACCCCTATGGGCCGGCGTAGCCGCGTTGGCGGTCTTCAACCTGTATGCGCAGCTGCGTGTGGCGCACCGCGGCGCGGTGAGCCCGGCCACCGAGTTCGGCCACATCCTGGTCGACGTGACGGTCCTGACCTGGATGGTGGGCTGGAGCGGTGGCATCGCCAACCCGTTCGGTTCGTTGTTCCTGGTGCTGATTGCGCTGGCCGCATTGGCGCTGCCGCTGAGCTGGGCGATGGCGGTGGCGGCATCGTGCGTGGCCGGCTATGTGATCAGCGCAGCGTTCGGGCTGCCGCTGCCCTATGGCGGCTTCGACCCGCTCAGCCTGCACATGTGGGGCATGGCGGCCAACTTCCTGCTGTCCACCGTGGTGGTGCTGGCGTTCGCGACACGGCTGGCTTTTTCGATGCGCGAGCGCGAACGCGAGATCTCCACCTTGCGTGAGCGCTTTGCGCGCAACGAAGGCATCGTGGCGCTGGCCACGCACGCGGCATCGGTGGCGCACGAATTGAACACGCCGCTGGCCACCATGACCCTGCTGGTGGACGACATCGCCGACCAGTGCGAGCAAGGCGAATTGCGCGAAGACCTGGATACCTTGCGCGAGCTGCTGGTGCAGTGCCACGAACGCGTCCTGGCCTTGGCGGCACCTGCCGACAACGGCCATCTGAGCCGCGAGGTGGCCGTGAAAGAAGTGCTGGAACAATGGCGCCTGGTGCGCCCCACCATCGAACTGCGCCGCAACGAGGACGCGCCCATGCGCCTGATGCTGCAGCCTGGCGTCAGCCACCTGCTGATGGTGTTGCTCAACAACGCCGCCGATGCCGGCGAACGTGTCGGGCGCCCGCAGATCGATCTGACGCTGCGGGTGGAACACGACCATCTCAGCGGCGAAGTACGCGACTACGGACCCGGCTTCGACACCGCGCAAGCGATGCTGCCGGGCACGCTGTTCAATAGCGGCAAGCACGACGGCATGGGCGTGGGGTTGGCGCTCTCGCATGCCACTGTCGAACGCCTGCAGGGCGAGTTGTGGATGCTGCCCGCCGAAGGCAGCGGCGCGCGCGTCGGTTTCCGTCTGCCCCTCTCCGACCACGAGGCACTCGCATGACAAGTCCCCCGATTCGTACCGGCCTGCTGGTCGACGACGACACCTTGTACCTGCGCACGCTGCAACGCAGCCTTGCACGCCGCGGCGTGGAAACGCTCACCGCCACCGATGCGGCCAGCGCGTTGTCCACGGCACGCAGCGCGTTGCCGGACTTTGCGTTGATCGATCTCAAGCTTGGCCACGATTCCGGTTTGAGCCTGATTCAGCCGCTGCGCGAGATCCGCACCGACATGCGCATCCTGCTGGTCACCGGTTACGCCAGCATCGCCACGGCGGTGGAGGCGATCAAACTCGGCGCCGATGACTACCTGCCCAAGCCGGCCAATATTCCCACCATCATGCGCGCGCTGGGCGAAGAGGATGACGAGTTGCCAGAGCCGGACGAAGAAGAAAGCGCGCAGGAAATGATGACGCCGCTCAGCCGCTTGCAGTGGGAGCACATCCAGCAGGCGCTGCACGAAACCGGCGGCAACGTGTCGGCGGCCGCGCGGCTGCTGGGCATGCATCGCCGATCGCTGCAGCGCAAGCTGACCAAGCGCCCGAGCCCGGGGCCGTTACGCTAGCCGTCCCGCCCTGTCGCCGAACCCCACGCGGCATGGACGCTGGGTGTGGAGGCTGACAAGGACGCACCTGCAAGCGCGTTCCGCGCCCGTGTGCCGGCCCTGTAGCGGCGCGCAGATCGACAGCGTTGCAGAGTGCCCTTGTGCGTACCGAAAAACTACCGCGGCCGACTGCAGGACTTCATCTCACAACGGGCCGAACACGCTTGCCCGACGCGAGGTTGCTGTGATGCCGTCGGCGCCCAGGATCAAGTTGCGCCCCCAGGTGCTCAGTTGTGCCGCATTCCAGCCGATCGCGATATCCAGCGACTTCGTGCTGCTGTCGTTGCCCGACCATGACCAGCCCATGTAGCCAACGTTGTAGTCGCGCGCGCGGCGCATGATCGCCGCTTCGTCCACATGCGCACCGCGATGGTCGCCACCGAATTCGCCGATCACCAGCGCCAGCTTTTTATTGTTGAAGGCGCGCAAGTAATTGTTGATCGTGGCATCGCTGCCGAACACTTCGTACATGTGCACGCTGAACATCAGGTTGCGGCGGCTGTCGCGGGCCAGCAGCACAGCGGCGTTGTCGCGCATGTAGAACTGCCAGTCCTGGCCCCAGTTGGGCGCATCCACCATCAAGGCGTGGGTCAATCCATTCTTGCGCAAGGTGGCGATGGCGGTGGCATGGCCGTTGACCCATTCGCTGGCAGTTAGGCTGTTTCCGAACGGTTCGTTGGCGATATTGATGACCACATGGTCTTCGTTGCCGATCAGCGCCTTGCGGATGCCGATCCAGTAATTGGTCGCATTGACCAGATTCGCAGCGGCGGTGTCTTCGCCGTAGCCGGTGGTGTCGTGGACCTCCAGCACGGCGATCAAGCCCAGGCTTTTGCAGCGCGCGATGATGCGGACCACATCGGCCTCCGGTGTGCGCGTCCAACGGTAGCCGGAACTGAGCACGACGCGCACGCTGTTGGCGCCGGTGGCCGCGATGGCTGCCAATGCCGCATCGGTGCGGCCCGCATACCAGGCATGCGGAAGGTTGACGCCGCGCAGCACCAATGCGTTGCCATTGGACTCGCGCAACTGCGTACCGGACACCGTGAGCCCTGCATGGGCGGCAGACGACAGCGCCAGACCGGCGACGACGAGGAGCGTGCGTTGTGCAAAAGACAGCAATGAATTCACGATGATTCCAAAATAGAAATGACAAGAGCCGCGATGGCGAAACTCACAGCGCGAGTGAAGACTGTGTCAATTCGTGACACGCATAAGGCGAATGCACATCACAAAAGCAGACATCGGCGAAAGAGCATTGGCTGCATGCGCGATGCAGATGGTTGCGTTGCGTCGGCACCGCTGCGGTCAAAAGGTGATCGGCAGCGCGCGCGGGATATTTAGGCGCTGCCACCGGACCACACATGCGCCTTGCGCGTGGGTGTTGGCACGCATTCCAGCCCCGGCAGACGGCGTACGGCCTGCGACAGCGCCGCGCAGATGGCCTTGGAATCGCGTGCGACGCGCGTCTGGCGCGGACACGGCACTGTTCATGCATCCCAACGCGGCCTGGGCCGCGTGCTGCAACTGAACGGCGCCAATCATCGCCAATCAAGGGATCACGCTTCAGGCCGATACGAGCGCATGCCTTCCCTGCCTGCCTCTGTCGCGTCTCTTCTTCCGCCCACGCTCGACGAGTCCACCCGGCTCGAGGTGCTGCGCGGCCTGTGCCTGCTGGATTCGCCGCCAGACCCGGTGTTCGACACCGTGGCCGCCATGGCCGCGCGCAGCCTGGACGCGGAAATTGCGTTGGTATCGCTGGTGGACGAGCACCGCCAGTGGTTCAAGGCACGCATTGGCCTGGAAGCGCGCGAAACGCCGCGGAGTCAGGCGTTCTGCGCGCATGCGATCCGCTCGGACGAAGTGATGGTGGTGCCGGATGCGCGGCTGGATCCGCGCTTTTGCGACAACCCGCTGGTGCTAGGGCCGCCGTTCATTCGCTTCTATGCCGGCGCACCGCTGAAGCTGCGCGATGGCCATAGCATCGGCACCTTGTGCGTGATCGGCACCAGCCCGCGCGAGGGACTAGATGCAGCAGCAATCACGCAACTGGAAGGCCTGCGCGACCTGGCCGTGCTGCGCGTGGAAAACCTGCGCAGTACCACCTACCGCGATGGTCCGACCGGGCTGCCCAACCGCGCGCGCTTTAGCGAAGACCTGGATACCTGGCTGTCGCAACGCGACACTGCACCGGCCACCACGGCGGTGGCCATCGATGTCTGCGGCAGCGATTATTTCCGCGATATGGTCAAGGCGCTGGGCTGGGAATACGCAGACGGCTACGTCGCCCTGGCACAGCGTCGCCTTGCCGCCTATCTGCCCGGCGGCACCCTGTTGTATCGGTTGGACCCGACGACCTTCGGCTTCCTGGCGCAGGCGGAAGGCCAGCGTCTGGCCACGCTATGCACCAAGGTCGCCAAGGCGTTCACCGAGCCCTTGGAACATCAGGGCATTCCGCACACCGCGGTGGCTTCGATCGGCGCGGTCTCGCTGCAGTCCAGCTACGGCGCCGCCGATACCATCCGCTCGCTGACCACCTCGGTGGATATTGCGCGCGAGCGCTGCCTGCCGTGGAGCCTGTACGAGCGCAAGCACGATGTTGCCCAGCGCAATACCTTCCGCCTGCTCGCCGCCCTGCCCGCGGCCCTGGACAGCGCCAGCCAGCTGCGCCTGCACTTTCAACCGCGCGTGGATCTGCACGACCACCGCTGCGTCGGCGTGGAAGCCTTGCTGCGCTGGCAGCACCCGATGATCGGCCCGGTGGTGCCGTCGGATTTCATTCCGATGGCCGAGAAAACCGCGCTGATCAACCGCATTACCGCCTGGGTCATCGACAACGGCATCGCGCAGGCAGCGCGCTGGCAGCAGCAAGGCCTGGACTTCAACCTGGCCCTGAACGTGTCGGCCGCTGATCTGGATCGCCCCGGCTTTGCCGGCCTGCTGCGGCGCGGCCTGGATCGTCACAAGCTGGACCCGCGCCGGCTGGAAATCGAATTCACCGAAAGCGCGATGATTCGCCACCCCGACCACCTGGCCGAACAACTGGCCACCATTGCAGCGCTGGGCGTGCATATCGCCATCGACGACTTCGGCACCGGCTACAGCAATTTCAGCTATCTCAAGCAGCTGCCGGCCAGTTCGTTGAAGATCGATCAATCCTTCATCCGTTCGCTGCCGGACAGCCGCACCGACCGCACCCTGGTGCCGGCGATGATCCAGCTTGGCCACAGTCTGGGCCAGCGCGTGGTGGCCGAAGGCATCGAATCGGCGGAAGCGTACGCGCAATTGCGCGCCTGGGGATGCGACGAAGGCCAGGGCTACTGGATCGCCAAACCGATGCCGGCCGCCGCGCTGGAAACCTGGCTGGAAACGCCGTGGCACGAGCAACATGCCGCGCCGGTCAACCTGCTTGCCGCCAGCTTGGCCGCGGCACGCGTCTAAGCGCAGCCAGCACACCAACCGCGTCCACCACTCGGCGGCGCAGGCGGTACTTGAGTGGCATCTGCCACGCGGGCGCAGTGGCTGCCGCGGGCCATCCAAACGCGCTTGACGAGGGCTCGCGCCGCCGAAACGGCAGGCTGTCAACGCAGCGCGGCGCGACACCGAGGTGCCGCGCCGCGTTTCAAGACATCACTGCTTACCAGAACACGGTGTACAGCACGATCAGAATTGCGATCACGCCCGCCGCGCCGATCTTGAAGCCGGGCGTGGTGCCGTAGGCAACGTCGTTGGTACGGATCAGATCGCGTGCCTGGGTGGCCGGCGTCAGCAACGACACCACCGCCGCCAACACCAGCGCGGCCACGAACACCAAGCCGATGCGGTCCATGAACGGCAGTTCGGGCCAGGCGAACTTGAGCGCGAACGACAACACCACCGAGCCGATCGCCGCGGTGAGTGCGCCGGCTTCGTTGGCGCGCTTCCAGAACAGGCCGAGCATGAAGATCACCACCACGCCGGGAGTGAAGAAGCCGGTGAATTCCTGGATGAACTGGAAGCCCTGATCGAAGTTGCCCAGCAACGGCCGCGCGGTGAGGATGCCGATCAGCACCGACAGCGCGGCCACGATACGGCCTACGCGCACCAGCTGTTTCTGCCCGGTCTGCGGGCGGAACTTGGCGTAGAAATCCAGGGTGAAGATCGTCGCCACCGAATTGATCTTCGAGGCCAGCGAGGCCACGATCGCCGCAACCAACGCGGCAAACACCAGGCCCAGGATGCCGGTCGGCAACAGCTGCATCATGGTCGGGTAGGCCTGATCGGGCTTGGCCAGATCCGGCGCCAGCACCACCGCGGCAATGCCCGGCACCACGATCACCAACGGCATCAGCAGCTTCAGGAACGCGGCAAACACCATGCCCTTCTGCGCCTCGCCGATGTTCTTGGCCGCCAGCGCGCGCTGGATGATGTACTGGTTGAAACCCCAGTAACTGATGTTCATCACCCACAGCCCGCCAAGCAGCACGCTCAGGCCCGGCAGATCCTTGTAGAACGGGTTGTCCTTGGTCAGGATCATGTGGAAGTGCTCCGGGTGCGCGCTCCACAGGTGCTGGAAGCCGGCCAGCACGCCGGCACCGTCGCCGATCCGCGCCAGGGTCAACCCGGCCACCAGCAGCCCGCCCAGCACCAGCAGGGTGACCTGCACGATGTCGGTCAGCGCCACCGCCTTCAGCCCGCCGTAGAGCTGGTAGACCAGCGCAAACACGCCAATCAGTGCCAGCGCCAGGGTCTGGTCCATACCGGTGACCTGGCTGACCGCGATCGATCCCAGCCACAGGATCGAGGTGAGATTGACGAACACGTACAGCAGCAGCCAGAACACCGCCATCAACGTGCGGATCCACTTGCCGTAACGCTGCTCCAGAAACTGCGGCATGGTGTAGATGCCATTGCGCAGGAAGATCGGCAGGAAGAACTTGCCGACGATCAGCAGCGTCAGCGCCGCCATCCATTCGTAGGAGGCGATCGCCAGGCCGATCGCATAGCCGGAACCGGCCATGCCGATGATCTGTTCGGCCGAAATGTTCGCCGCAATCAGCGAGGCGCCGATCGCCCACCACGGCAGCGACTTGCTGGCCAGGAAGTAATCCTCGGCGCTCTTGCTGTGGCCTGCCTTCTCGCGCGAGACCCACTGCGCAAGCACGAAGATGCCGGTCAGGTAGACCAGCACGATCACGATATCCAACGTCGCCAAACCCACTGCACTCTCCTGTCTGGCTCTGGGATGTGCATCGAACGCCAGACAGGCCTGCAGAATGCCGCCGCAACGCACGGCGTGCGTCACGGCAGCGCGGCGAACCGCAGCTGCAGGCCATCCCGGCCGATCGACGCGCGCGTCCCGCGGCGGCTGATGACACCACCGATCAGGGTGGCCGCTATACCGCGCCGCCAGCACTGGCGACGCGCCTGTTTCATCCGATCTCCCGCAGGCGCGCCCACGCCTGCGGGAATGCTGCTTACTTGACCGGGCAGTCGACGGTAACTTCGGCTTCGTTGAGCGCACCCAGCGCCACCTTGGACACCGACAGGTCCAGCGCGGCGGCGCTTTCGATGCTGGCGACCTGGGTCAGCTTACTCACATCCGCACCGGCCACTGCAAAGCACTTGAGCGGCACGCCGACGACTTTCCACTGGCCTTGCGGCAGCGCGGCCAGGGTCTTGCGCACATCCACGCGACCACCGCACTTGTCGCCACAGCCCACGCCCAGCCACACCGGCGCGGTCACGGCGCTGTCGCGGCGCAGGGTCAGCTGCAACTGCACATCGCCGTTGCTCTCACGCGAGACGTCCACCGGCTTGGCGGACACCAGCAACACGCTGGAGGCGGTGCTGCCGGACCACACCAGGCGGCGCGCATCTTCCTGCGCCTTGTGATCGACTGCGCTCATCTTCAGGCTGCCATCGGACAGGCCCACCGGCAGCGTGGTTGCCGGCATGTTGGCCTGGCCGGCGTTGGACAGCTGCATCGCGATACCCAGTGCCGGCTTGCCGCGCACGAAGTACATCCCGCCTACCGACTGCTCGCCGGACACGCCCGACTCTTCCGGCAACGCCGCCAGGTCGCCCTTGTCGGCATAGGTCAGGCCAAAGCCGAACTTGAACTGCGGGTCGTAGTCCTTCTGGCCGACGTTGTTGGCGAACTGCACCGCGGTCTTGGGCCAGGAGAAGCTGAGCTTGCCCTTGAAGTCGTTCTGCACCGAGCCATCGGCCTTGCGCAGCAGCACATCGGCAATGCCCTCGCCTTCGGAACCCGGCAACCAGGCAGCGACGAACGCGTCGGAGGCGTTGATGTACTGGTTCATCCACAGCGGACGCCCGCTCAGGAACACCGCCACCACCGGGATGCCGTCGGCCTTGAGCTTCTTGATCAGGGCCAGTTCGCTTTCATCGCCCGGCTTGTACAGCAAGGTAGCGATATCGCCCTGGAATTCGGCGTACGGGTTTTCGCCGAACACCACCACGGCCACGTCCGGCTTGGTCTTGTAGGCGCCGTCCACGGCCAACTCGGCGCTGCCGCCGGCGGCCTTGATCTGCTTGTCCAGGCCTTCCCAGATGGTGGTGCCGTTGGGGTAGTCGCTGCGCTTGGTGCCGGTGCCCTGCCAGTTCAGGGTCCAGCCGCCGGACTGCTTGCCCATGTCGTTGGCGCCATCGCCCACCACCAGCACGCGCTTGGTCGGATTCAGCGGCAGGATGCCGGCCTGGTTCTTCAGCAGCACCAGCGACTCACGTACCGCCTGGCGGGCGATCGCACGGTGTTCGGGTGCGCCGAGCAATTCGTACTTGCCACCGAGTGGGCGCTTGGACGGCTTGCCGGCCTCGAACAGGCCCAGGCGCATCTTCACACGCAGGATGCGGCGCACGGCATCGTCCAGACGCTCGGCCGAAATCTGGCCGGACTTCACCGCCGCCAGTTCGGTTTCGTAGATACCCTTCCAGCTGTCGGCGGCCATCGCCATGTCGACACCGGCAATGAACGAGGCCGGGCAGTTCTGGTTGGTGCAGCCCTTGACCTGGCCGTGGCCATTCCAGTCGCCGACCACGAAACCGCCGAAATTCATCCGGCCCTTGAGCACGTCGGTCAGCATGACCTTGTTGCCGTGCATCTTTTCGCCGTTGAAGCTGTTGAACGAGGCCATCACGCTCTGTGCGCCAGCGGCAATCGCAGGCGGATAACCGGCAGCGTGGATATCGCGCATGGTGGCTTCGGACACCTTGGTGTCGCCCTGGTCCTTGCCGTCGGTGGTGCCGCCATCGCCGACGAAATGCTTCACCGAGGAAATCACGTGGCTGCCGTCCAGGAACTGCGGCGTGCCCGGCACGCCCTGCACGCCTTCGACCATCTTGCCGGCAAAGCTGGCCACCACGTCCGGCGACTCGGAATAGCCTTCGTAGGTGCGGCCCCAGCGATCGTCCTGCGGCACGGCCACGGTGGGCGCGAAGGTCCACTCCATGCCGGTGACGCGGGTTTCGGCAGCGGTGACTTCGCCGATCTTCTTGATCAGGTCCGGGTTGCGCGTGGCGCCCAGGCCGATGTTGTGCGGGAACAGCGTGGCGCCGACGATGTTGCTCTGGCCGTGCACCGCATCGATGCCGAAGATGATCGGAATCGCGTTGCCACCCTTGGAAGTGTCCATCGACGCCTCATAGAACGCGTCGGCCAGCTTCAACCATTCGGCCGGGCTGGCGTTGTACTTGCCGCCCGGATCGGAATTGCCGCCGGCCAGCACCGAGCCGATGCGGTACTTGCGCACGTCATCCGGGGTCATGCTGGCGATATCGCCCTGGATGGTCTGGGCGACCTTCTCTTCCACGCTCATCTTGGCCATCACATCGGTGATGCGCTGCTCCAGCGCCGCGTCCTGCGGGAACGGCCACTTCGGCGACGGCCACTGGTCCGGATGGATGGCGGTCGACGCCTCGGCAGGTGCGGCGGCCGTGGCGGCCTTGCTCGCTTCGGCAGCAGTGTCCTTGCCTTGGCAGGCGGCCAGCATCAGCACCGCCGCAGCGGTGGCCAGGCAGAGGGCGCGACGCGCGACGGGCGCGGCGGTACGACGGAGCAGCTTGTCCAAGATTCGTTTCTCCAGGGTGGTTCTCCCACGGCGATGCGTTGCGCCGCAGGCCATTAGGCGGCGTACGCTTGCGTGATTCCCCTACCCTGTCAACCACAGCTGCCCGTATGCCGAATACCGGGCAACTTATTGGCCGCGGCTATAGCATTGGAATACCGGCAGCACCTGTGAAACCGCGCAAAACCACCCAATCCGCTGCCGCGTCTGACAGCGCGAGCAGATGCACTTTGCTGCATCGCACCACCCGCCGGTCTGACCAATGCGCAGCATCGGCGTGTCAAGGGAACCTGGCAGCGCTCGCTTGCCACGACACGTTCGAACCCAGGCCAACGGGTGAGCCTGCTGTCAAACAAGTGTCATACCAGCGGCCTAGCGTGACCGGCTTGGCGATGCGCCATTGCCATCGTCGATCGTCGCCTTTGCCTGGAGTTTCGATGTCCCCCTCCCCCGACCCCTCCCGTCGTCGCCTGATGCAATTGCTGGCGGCCGTTCCCCTGTTGCCGCTCGGCAACGCCAGCGCTGCCGCCCTGCAACAGCTTGGCGGTGCGGCGTGGGCCGCGCGCCCGTTGCGGCCATCGGAGAACCCGACCCGCCTGGTCTCGGCCACCTTCCACGGCATGCCGGCGCCGAGCCTGGCCGACCCGGCGGCAATGGCCACCACCACGGTCGGTTCGGCACTCAGCGTGACCCGCAGCGACGGCAGCACGCAGCGCTACGCACTGGCCTACCACCCCTTCTTCATCACCGGCGATCAGGTGCCGGACGGCAACGGCGGCACCGTGCTGGCTGGCGGCTACTACGACATCCAGCATCGCCCGATCATCGACCGCTCCAAACCCGGTGCCGAACGTCCGTTCTTTTCCGATTGCCCGGACGGCTCCTCACTACTGACCCTGCCCAATGCCAAGGTGCCAGGCGTCAAGGGCAACCACGTGTTCGCAGTGGTGCAGTTCGAATACACCACCCGCGACCAGGCCGGCAACGACACCAACCGTCACCTGCCTGCGCCGATCGCCGTGTTGACGCTGGATCAGGACCCGGCCACCGGCAAGCTGTCGCTGGTGAAGTACCACAACGTCGACACCGCACCGGTCCATGGGCTGTGGACCACCTGCGGCGCCAGCCTGTCGCCGTGGAATACCCACCTGTCCAGCGAAGAATACGAGCCCGATGCCACGGCATTGGCCGGCAACACCCAGTTCCGCAGCTACAGCACGCATCTGTACGGCGACCCGAATAAAGCCAATCCGTACCACTACGGCCATCTGCCGGAAATCACCGTGCACCCGGACGGCACCGGCAGCGTGCGCAAGCACTACTGCCTGGGCCGCATCTCGCACGAGCTGGTGCAGGTGATGCCCGACCAGCGCACCGTGCTGATGGGCGACGACGCGACCAACGGCGGGCTCTTCATGTTCATCGCCGACCGCAAGGCCGATCTCTCCGCCGGCACGTTGTATGTCGGCAAGTGGCACCAGACCTCGGGCATCGGCCCGGGCGCGGCCACGCTGCGCTGGATCAAGCTCGGCCACGCCACCAGTGCCGAGATCCAGGCCATGGCCGACCGCCTTACCGCCGCCGACATCCTCGACGTGCACCTGAGCGACCCGGGCGATGCCTCGTTCACCAAGATTCCGTTCAACGGCACCTTCAACTGGATCCGCATCAAACCCGGCATGGAGAAGGCTGCCACGTATCTGGAAACCCATCGCTATGCCGCGCTGGCCGGCGGCAGCCTGGGCTTCACCAAGCTCGAAGGCACCACCGTCAACGCACGCGACAAGGTCGCCTACATGGCGATGTCCTACATCGTCACCAGCATGCTCAACGGCTCGGGCGATGTGAAAGTGCAGGGTCCGGAAGCTGGCGCGGTGTACGCCTTGAACCTGCGTGGCGGCCAGCGCGACAGCCAGGGCGCCCCGATCCACAGCGATTGGGTGCCGATCGACATGGCCGCCCCGGCTGCCCTCACCGGCCACAACCTGGCCAAGGCCGACGCACTAGGCAACCTGGCCGACCCCGAACGGATTGCCAACCCGGACAATCTCAAGTTCTCCGAATCGCTGCGCACCTTGTTCATCGGCGAAGACAGCAGCCTGCATGTCAACAATTTCCTGTGGGCCTACAACGTGGACAGCGGCACGTTGACGCGCGTGCTGTCGGTGCCGGCCGGCGCCGAATCGACCGGCCTGCACGCGGTCGACGAGATCCACGGCTGGACCTACGTGATGAGCAACTTCCAGCATCCCGGCGACTGGGAAAGCCCGCTGCACGACACCGTCAAGGCCACCCTGGATCCGTTGGTCCGCGCCAACTACAAGGACCGCTTCGGTGGAGCGGTGGGTTATCTCACCGGCGACCCGATGGCCGTGCAGTTGAGCAAGGCGTAAGCGCTGCCGTTTCCAGTTGCGGCGCTGCATGACGCGACAGCCGACACGTGCAGCGGGGCATTCCCGCTGCTGTCGCAGACCGGTAGGAGCGCGCACGGGCACGAGGAGCGTTGCCGATGTGGCCTGTCGCGCGCCGGTGCGCTCCTACGGGTACGGTCGATGGGTCTCTGGCTACGTCGGTGAGACGGATCTGACGCACGTGCCTGAGTGCGCCGCTCAGCACTGCCGTAACTCCAGCGCCGTCATCACGATGGGCTTGGCCCAATCGGGTACCTGTGCCAATTCGTCCGGCGTCTGCGGGTATTGCAGGCCGCTGCGGTCCAGTTCCAGTACCAGCATGGGCGATGCCTGACCCGCGGCATCGGCCGGTGCGCTGTTGTCGTAGACATGCAGCACGGCCAGATCGGGCAGCAACGCGATCAGGTTGGCGCGCGAGGCATCGTAACGCTCGCGGATCTTGTGTTCGGGAATGGCATGTCCGCCAGCCGCAACCCGCGCCGCCACGCGCTCGATGTGCAGCTCCACCGTCGCCAACCCGCAGAACCAGACCGCCACCGTGTGCTGGGCGCAGGCTTCGCGCAGCAGGCGCGGAATGGTCGTCGCGCCCAGCGTGGTTTCGAAGGCGAAATCGCTGTTATCGGCCATGGCCTGGCGCAGCCGCCGTACGCCTTCCTGCCAGGCCTGCGCGTTCGCTTCCGCAGGCGCCCAGCCCTGCTCCACCAAGTCCCTGGTGAAGGCGTCCGGGTTGAACCAGGTGGCGCCGTCCTCTTGCAGAAAACGACCCAGTAACGAACTCTTGCCTGCGCCATTGACGCCAGCCAGCACCAGAAGATTGCCCATCGCTTACAGCGACGGGCCCAAGGCGACCTTGCGGCCGCGGCGTGCCGGCGTGGCGATCGCCCTGGCCACGCCCGCACCCTCGGTCGCTGCGGCAAGATGCGCGTCGAACTTCGCCTGCAATGCCTGCAGCGACTGCGCGCGCGCCGAGGTTGCGGCCGCCGCACTCGCCTGATTGACCAGGCGCCGATACGCCTCGGCATCCACCACCACCGCTTCGGGATGATTGTGGTTGGTGATCACCACCGCCCCATGCGAGCGCACCTTGCGCATCAGGCTGGGCCAACCTTTTACCTTGATGTCGGCAGCGGGGGATTTTTCGAGATCGGGCAGATCCTGGAAGCGCGACATGGGGGCAGTCCGGACGGAGTGACGGCGATCAGCCTACTCTCAAATTCCCAATTTAGGAAATTTGTCCATTTTGACCTCAGCGCAGTCGGCCATGTCGTCCAAAACAAGACGGGGCCCGCAGGCCCCGTTCTCTGTCTGTACGATGCGCAACTGCTCAGCCGCGCAACTTGCTCAGCAGCTCGCGAGTCACCGGGTCGGCCACATCGGCCGCTTCGCCCTTCAGCGCCGGCAGCAACTGGCTGGCCAGCTGCTTGCCCAGCTCCACGCCGAACTGGTCGAACGCATTGATGCCCCACATCACCGATTGCACATAGACGCTGTGCTCGTACATCGAGATCAGCCCGCCCAGTGCCTGCGGGGTGAGCGCATCGAGCAGGATCACCGTGCTCGGGCGGCCGCCCGGGTAGCTGCGGTGCGGGTCGCTGCTGTCCTGGCCATTGGCCAGCGCCTCGGTCTGCGCCAGCACGTTGGCCATCAGCGCGACATGGTTTTCCGCGTACGGGTCGTCGTTGTGCACGGTGCCGATGAAATCGGCCGGCACCACGCTGGTGCCCTGATGCAGCGCCTGGAAGAAGCTGTGCTGTACATCGGTGCCCGCGCCGCCCCACCACACCGACACGGTATCGCTGTCCACTGCCGAGCCGTCGAGCTTGACGCGCTTGCCCAGGCTCTCCATTACCAGCTGCTGCAGGTACGCCGGCAGCAGCGCCAGGCGCTGGTCGTAGGTCATCACCGCGTGCGTGGCGCTACCGAGCAGGTTGCGGTTCCACACTGCGGTCAGGCCGTGCAGCACCGCGACGTTTTCTTCTAGGGGCGTGTTGAGCACATGTGCATCGAACTGCGCGGCGCCTTCCAGCAGTTGTTCGAAACGTTCGAAACCAATGGCCAATGCAATCGGGAAACCCACTGCCGACCACAGCGAGTAGCGCCCGCCCACCCAATCCCACATCGGCAGCACGCGGCCCGGTGCGATATCGAAGGCCTTGGCGGCGCGCTCGGGGTTGGCGCTGACTGCGTACAGCCGCTCGCTGCCACCGAGCCAGGCATGCAGGATGCTGCCGTTGAGCAGGGTTTCCTGGGTGCCGAAGGTCTTGGAGATCAGGATGCCGGCGGTGCGTGCCGGATCCAGCGTGGCCAGCGTGCGCTGCATCGCCGCACCGTCGACGTTGGAGACGAAGTGCACGCGGAACCGCGCCCCACTCACCGGACGCAGTGCATCGGCCACCAGCCGCGGCCCCAGGTCCGAGCCACCGATGCCGACACTGACGATGTCGGTGACCTCGGTCGCTTCCAGCTGCTGGATCAACGCACCCATGCGTTGGCGCACTTCTGTGGCGGTGGCGTAGGCCTCCGATGCCACGGGCGCGTCGGTCAAATCGCCGCGCAATGCGGTATGCAAGGCCGCGCGTTGTTCGGTGACATTGACCTGCTCGCCACGGAACAGGCGCTGGAACGCGCCGGCCAGATCGCGCTCGCGCGCGATGGCGAACAAGGCATCGAGCGCGGCGCGGTCATACTTCTGCCGCGCGAAGTTGAAATACAACGGACCGACTTGCCTGGCGTACTGCGTGGGCCGCTGCGGCTCGGCGGCAAGCAATGCGGGGATGGCAGCGCCGCGCAGGCGCTGGGCGTGGGCGTGAAGCGCGTCGAATCCGTTGGTCTGTGTCATGCGGCCTGCGTGGGGATGCTGTGGTTGGTGTGGGAGATCGCGTTGTGCGCGTTCACATATACCAGATTGGGCTTGAAGGTCTTGGCTTCGTCTTCGCTCATGCTGGCGAACGCCGCCACGATGATCAGATCGCCCACCTGCACGTGACGCGCTGCGCCGCCGTTGAGCGACATGATGCCGCTGCCCTCTTCGGCGCGGATGGCATAGGTGCTGAAACGCGCACCGTTGGTGACGTCCCAGATATGGACCTGTTCGAATTCGCGGATGCCGGTCGCTTCCAGCAGCAGGCCGTCGATGGCGATCGAGCCTTCGTAGTTGAGCTCGGAATGGGTGACGGTGGCGCGGTGGATCTTGGCTTTCAGCAGGGACAGATGCATGGACGGAAGGCAACGACAAAAGGAAAGCCGGCATTTTAGCGGAAAGCGCCCGCCCCTACCGGCTTGCGCGGCGGCCGGTGGTGAGGGCTTCAGGCCCGCGCAGCGCGAACAAACACGCGCGCCCGTTCGCTGTCGCTCCGGACCGCTCAGACGCCGCATCGCAGCGTCGGCCTGCTCAGAATTCCAGATTGTCGATCAGACGCGTGTTGCCCAGGCGGGCCGCGATCAAGGCCACGCGCGCGCCGGTGTGGCTGTCGCCCGGCTCGCTGAGGTCAGGCAGCCGCACCACCGCGTAATCGACCCGGAAACCGGCCTGTTCCAGCGCTTGGCTGGCGGCATCTTCCACCTGCGCACGCGGCGTGCCGGCGGCATAGCTGTCGCGCATCTGCAACAGCACCTTGCGGATCGTGGCCGAGATCGGGCGATCTTCCGCCGACAGATACTGGTTGCGTGAACTCATCGCCAGGCCATCGGCCTCGCGCACGATGCTGCCGCCCAAAATTTCGATCGGAAACGCCAGGTCGGCCACCATCTGCCGGATCACCGCCAACTGCTGGTAATCCTTCTTGCCGAAGGCGGCCACGTCCGGCTGCACCTGGTTGAACAAGCGCGCCACGACGGTGCACACGCCATCGAAGTGCCCTGGCCGGCACTCGCCTTCCAGCACATCGCTGACACCGGGCGCGTGGATCGGCGTGGCCAGCGCGGTGCCGAGCGGGTACATGGTGTCCACATCCGGCAGCCACAGCGCATCGCAGCCGGCATCTTCCAGGCCGCGCAGGTCGGCCTCAGGCGTGCGCGGGTAGCGCGCAAAATCTTCATTCGGGCCGAACTGGGTCGGGTTGACGAACACGCTGGAGACCACGCGGTCGGCGTATTGGCGCGCCAGCATCACCAGCGAATAATGCCCGGCGTGCAGGTTGCCCATGGTGGGCACCAGCGCCACGCGCAGGCCCTCGCGCTTCCAGCCATTGACCAGGGCGCGCAATGCGGAAAGATCGGTCAGGGTCTGGATCATGCGGCGTACGCGTGCTCTGCATCGGGAAAGCTGCCGTCGCGCACGGCCTGCGCATAGGCGCGCACCGCGCCGGCGACCGAGCCGCCTTCGGCCAGGAAATCCTTGACGAACTTGGGCCGGCGGTGGCCACTGTCCAGCCCAAGCATGTCGTGCATCACCAGCACCTGGCCGTCGCAGCCGGGGCCGGCACCGATTCCGATGGTGGGAACGCTAAGGTCGGCGCTGATCTGCGTGGCGATCGGTGTCGGCACGCATTCCAGCACCAACAAGCTCGCACCGGCATCGACCACCGCCTGTGCGTCACGACGCAGCTGCTCGCCAGCTTCGCCGCGGCCCTGCACCTTGTAGCCGCCAAACCGCAGCACCGATTGCGGAGTCAGGCCCAGGTGCGAACAGACCGGGATCTCGCGCTCGACCAGGTAACGGATGACTTCCAGCTTGTGCCCGGCGCCTTCGATCTTGACCATTTCCGCGCCGGCCTGCAGCAGCTGGGTGGCGGCATCCAATGCACGTTCAGGGGTGGCATCGGCTTGGAACGACAGGTCGGCCACCAGCAAGGCGCGATCGAGCGCACGGGCCACCGCGGCGGTGTGGTAGACCATGTCGGCGGTGGTCACCGGCAAGGTGGAATCGTGTCCCTGCACCACCATGCCGAGCGAATCGCCGACCAGGATCAGGTCCACGCCATGGGCGTCGAAGGTGCGCGCGAAACCGGCGTCGTACGCGGTCAACATGACCAGTTTTCGACCCTCGCGCTTGGCCTGCGCCAAGGCGGGCACGGTCCAGGGCTTGCTGTCGGCGTGGCTGCTCATGAAGTCATTACGTGGGGTGATAAGCCGGCCATTATCTACCCAATCGGCTCCAGCCCGCAGGTATCGATGGCGCGCAGGGCGCGCCGCACTGTTCCATGCCCCGGGATGATCGCCTCCGGCGCCAGCTCCGACAGCGGCAGCAGGGCGAAGGCGCGCGCGTGCAGATGCGGATGCGGCACCTGCAACTGCGGCAGGTCGATCACCTGATCGGCGTACAGCAGCAGGTCCAGGTCCAGCGTGCGCGGACCCCAGCGCTCGCCGGCGCGACGCTCGCGGCCGAACGCCTTTTCGATGCCGAGCAAGGCCTCCAGCAACGGCAGCGGCGCAAGATCGGTGCGCAGCTGGGCCACAGCATTGATGAAATCGGGCTGGTCTTCGCGGCCCCAGGCCGGCGTGCGATACAAACGCGAAGCGGCGATCAGCGTGGTCTGCGGCACGACGCCCAGCGCGGCGATGGCCGCGCGCACGCTGGCCTCGGCCTGGCCCAGGTTGGCACCCAGGCCGACAAAGGCGGTCTGCATGCCCTACTCGCCTGCGGGCGCGCCGGTCCGACGGCGGCGTCGGCGACGCTTGCGCGGTGCGCCCTCATCGCCGTCTTGGTCGGCCTGCGCCGATTCGATCGCATCCACCAGCTCCTGGCCGGACGACTTCTGCGCCTCACGCCAGAACTCCACATCGGCCGCGTGATCGGGCGATGCGAACTGACGCAGCACCAGGAAATCGAACGCCGCGCGGAAGCGCGGATGCGACAAGGTGCGGAACACCCGCTTGCGCTGACGCGAGGAGAAGCGCGTCTGCAGCAACCAGATTTCCTGCATCGGCAGCGAGAAACGGCGCGGCAACGCGACGCGCTCCAGCTGATGCAAGGTGACGCGATCGGCCGCACGGCGCTGCGCATCTTCCGGTTGCACGCCTTGCGCCTGCAGAGCCATCAGGGTGCGGCAGAACGCCGGCCACAGCAGCAATGCAAACAGGAAGGCCGGCGACACTGGCTCGTCGTTGGCCACGCGTGCATCGGTATTGCGCAGGCCTTCCAGCACCATGGCGCGCAACGCACCACTGCGATTGGACTTCAATGCCGCCGCGCTTTCGGGAAACAGCACGCCGAGCAAGCCATAGCGCTCCAGGCCTTCGAAGCTGGCCACACCGTGCCCGGACAGAAACAGCTTGAGGATTTCTTCGAACAACCGCGCAGGCGCAGCTTCGGACAGCAGCCCGGCCAGACGCGGAATGGGTTCGGCAGTGCCGGCTTCGATGTCGAAATTCAACTTGGCCGCCAGGCGCACCGCGCGCAGCATGCGCACCGGATCTTCCTGGTAGCGCAGCTCGGGGTCGCCGATCAACTTCATCAGGCGCGCCTGCACGTCTTCGAAGCCACCGCAGTAATCGCGTACCGAGAAATCCTCGATGGCGTAATACAGGGCATTGCAGGTGAAGTCGCGGCGGATCGCGTCGTCTTCGATGGTGCCGTAAACGTTGTCGCGCACCAGCCGGCCGTTATCGAGTTCGCGGTCGCCGCTGCCATCGTCGACGTTGGCGCGGAAGGTGGCCACTTCGATGATTTCGCGACCGAACACCACATGTGCCAGACGAAAACGGCGGCCGATCAGACGACAGTTGCGGAACAGCGCCTTGACCTCTTCCGGCGTCGCGTCGGTGGCCACGTCGAAATCCTTCGGGTGGCCGCCGACCAGCAGGTCGCGCACCGCACCGCCGACCAGATAGGCGCCAAAGCCCGATTCGCGCAGGCGGTACAACACGCGCAACGCGTTGGGGCTGATGTCCTTGCGCGAGATGGTGTGCTGGTCGCGTGGAATGACGCGCAGCGTGAACGGAGATGTAACTGAGGGTTCGATGATGGCGCTTCCGTCTTGTGTTGCAGGATTGCCCAACGGCTATTACCTCACTATACTAGCGCGCTGCACAAGACGTGACAAAAGCGCTCCCTTCGTCTAATGGTTAGGACGTGGCCCTCTCAAGGCTAAAACAGGGGTTCGAGTCCCCTAGGGAGCACCACGATCGGTCTGACTGCTAGACGCCAGAGCCCCGCAATGCGGGGCTTTTGCGTTGTGGCGCAGGCCCTTTGCATGTGCATTGGCCTGCGTGCCATCGCGCAGGCCGCGACCATCTCCGCCTCGCATCTAGCCCGGTCAGGACCGCAGGGGCCCGGGATTGGTCGAGGTTGGTTGCCGCATCCACGGCGCCGGATTCCATCTCAAATCCGCAATGCGGCAGTGCGTTGTCGGGATGCAATACGGCCAAGGCCCTCAACGCGCTCCAGCCAACACGCATGCAGATTCGCGGCATCGCATGGCAAGTGTCAGACGATGTGTCGATCTCAGGGACGCAGCTCAGATCAGCCACATCAGCACACAGAGAACGGGCCTCATCGCTGCGCGCTCGCCGGTACGCATTCGCTGCGCGGTGACGTGAGTGGAGGTGTTTCGCCCGTGCACCATGCGTGCCGGCCGCCCTGGGAATTTGCAGTGCATCGCGTTTGCTCACATGGTCGTCGGCCCAAGCACCGCGTCGTCGCTGTCGGTTTCGGCGACGGCATCGTGGGCATGCAGGCTTTCCAGATGGCGTACCGCCACATGGAAGGCCGCATAGTGCTCTGCCAGCTGCTGGCGCAGGCGTCGCGCCGCATCTTCGACATACATCAGGTTTGCGCCATTCAAGCGCGCAAATGCCTGTTCGTCGGGTCGCCGCACTGCAGCCTGCACCGGCGTCGCCAACGCCTGCTCGCACAGACCGACCAGTTGCCGGATGGCCAAGCGCTGCGCATCGGCGGGCAGCTCAACGCGTACCTGCGCCACGCTGCGTTGGCTATGCGGCGTGGCGTAGGAACCGTGGTCCTGCAGCCATTGCGCAACCTCGTCCAGCGCCAGCGCATCGCGCCCGGCATGTTGCTGCACGAATGCATCGCTCAGCAGCTGCCGCGACAACGCTGCCGAACAGGGGCAGGTAGAGGCGTACAACACCTCCACCTGGAGCTGGATCGTGGTGCGCCCTGCACTGCATTGCGCGGCGATGTGCACTGGATAGGCACGCCAGCCACTGAGCCCCTCACTGCGCAATGCCGGCGTGCGCAACATCAGTTCGAAGCTCAGCGTCAGCCGAGCGGCGCGGCTCGCGCAATCGGCATGACTGTCGATCAGCGCCTGCAATAACCCCGAGAGCATGGCCGGCGACACTGGTTGCTGCAGCTGCGTATCCAGCAGGCGGTACAACCGCGACATGTGGATGCCTTTCAGCTCTGCCCGCGGCAGATCGACCTGCACGCTGGCGCGTGCGGCAAGCTGGCCGCCACCGGCCTCCAACTGCACGGGAATGGCGATGTCCTGCATGCCCACCCATCGCAGGGGCGCGCTCAGCGTTGATGGTTCGGTCACAGCAACATCGGGAAGCGTAGCGGACATCGGGATCTCGTCGAAGATAAAGGTGACGACCGCGCCTCAGGCGCGGCCAGGAAACGCAGCGAAGTAGTCGTCGATTCCCGCATGCAATGTCTGCGCGAGTTCGTCCTGATGCGTATCGCTGCACAGGCGGCTGCAATCGTCGCGATTGCTCATGAAGCCGGTTTCCACCAGCAGCGACGGAATGTCCGGCGACTTCAACACCGCAAAACCGGCCTGCCCCACCTGGTTCTGATGCAGGCGCGTCACCTGCTGCAGGCGTTCCAACATCAACGTGCCGAATGCCAGGCTGCTGGCGATGGTGCCGCTCAGCGACAGATCGGCCAGCACCTGCGACAACACCGGATTGCTCGGCACCCGCAGCCGGCGCGCGGTGTCTCCCATGTCGTCGGCAGCGTTTTCGCTATCGGCGATCCAGCGCGCCAGTGCGGAGCTGGCGCCAGTCTGCGACAGCGCAAACACCGAGGCGCCCCGCGCTTGGCGCGTTGGTGCGGCATCGGCATGGATGGAGACGAACAGGTCCGCATTGTGGCGATGGGCGATCAACACGCGCTCGTGCAGCGGCACGAAGCGGTCATCGCTGCGGATCATGGTCGGCCGGTAGCGCGCATCGGACGCCAGGCGTCGATGCAACCGCCCGGCGACCGCCATGGCGACATGTTTTTCGTAACGCGCATCGGCACTGACCGCCCCCGGATCCTTGCCGCCGTGGCCGGCATCGATCGCGACCACGTAAGGGCGCAGGCGTGAATGAGCCGGCTGCGGTGGCTCTGTCTGCCCCGTCGCCGTTGCTGCTGGCGCGCCATCGCTCGTGGACAACACTACGCTGCCAGGCATAGCGGCAAGCTCCAGCACCAGCGCGCCGGCTTCCCAATGCAGGTTGGTCGAACATGGCTGCTGCAGGTCGAGCACGACGCGCAGGCCATCCAGATGCGGCGCACTGCGTATGCGGGTCACCGCAGCGCCGCCCGGTATCGGATCAATGCGCGGCGACTGCGACGACACGCCAGGCAGATCGATGACCACACGCTCGGGACCGGTCAACCGGAAACTGCGATAGGCAACCTGTGCGCCCAGCTCCAACCGAAGGCGCAGCAGCTCGCCCTGCTGCCGCATGCTGCATGCCCGTAAGACGGGAAGTCCTTGTGCAGACCCCAACGCCGGCGAAAGCATCAACACTGCAGCGGCGCCCTGCAGGAGGTGACGGCGCTTCATGCGCGCACCTCAAGACCCGAGCAATCGACCGGACACCGCAGACCGCAGCACTGACTGCGGCGCGATTCCAGACAACACATCCAACACAACGGGAGATAGGACACGGGAGGCAAGACTGCGCGGCGGCGATGATTTGTTATAAAGTAACATTAATTCCGCGAAAGAACGTCAGCTCTTCCTATCCTGCGCGCTTGCGTTCATCTTCTTGTCCCACAACCGGAAGGCGCGCACCACCCGCGACACTCGATTTCTTTAGCACTGCAATGAGTCGCTTATGCACCCCGGTGACCCATTCGATCCGAGACGACTCGCCGACTATCGTGCATTTAAATGGAAAACCTAATAATTTCCAGGTGGGCGGGTTACGCATTTCGAATAAACCGCTACTTGCCACAAAGTTATATGACTTTAAAAACCTGCCTTCTCAATTTCTACAACCGTGGCATCAAGTCCATGCAAGTGGGGACACACAATGTATGACGAATCCTGTCAGCTCTCGGCATTCCACAGTATACAAATAAAAGGTAGCAAGAATTATGGAAGTCAACCAGGAGAGTTGACACCCAGATAGCGTCAACACATTGACGCAAGGCAAGTGCAGCAACTTTTGACTTAGTCACTCACGAAACTACGGAGAAACACGTACCGTAGGCATGCCTGAATTGCAGGCGAATGTTTCCCGTGAACGGGAGAAGGCGAAGTCATGGAAGTGAAGGCAAAGCTGGCATTTAAGACCCTAGGCGCCGCCGCCATCGCGATGCTGGCGGTTACCGGTTCAGCAAGTGCATGCTGCCCAGGCGATGGAACAGTTGCCACGCTGGCTGCCACGGGCCTGGGCGAGTCCGTGCCCAACGCAACCAATCTTGCGGTAGATCCAACCTGGCGGATTTACGAATTTCAACGCGAGGGCATGCTGTATCTACAGATCAACGATGCAGCTGGCGTAGTGCGTGGCGCGGTTGGTCGCGCAGGCGAAGCTCTGTGGGTGCTGCCGATGGGTAAGGACGTCAATCGTGTGACGGTTTCGACGTTGACGAGACCAACGCTCGCACAATTGGTTTATCAGACCGATAACTTCACGGTGCATCTCATCCCGGGCACTGCTGGAGAGCGCTGGATTGTCACACGGACGAAGTGATCGAGACGGGCTCGGCGACTAGCAGACTCAGGGTTCGCGTATGGCGGCGGCGAAACATGCCGCCATGCGCTTTCAGTCGCGCCCGCAATTCGGCACCCGCTTCAGTTGTGTCGCGCTGCACTACATCCAGCAATGAACTATCAGCGAAGATTCTGATAACAACGCCCTGTGAACCACTACTTTTCCATGTGCGAGCTTGCACAAGGTGCCGCTTAGCTTGGGGAAGCATTTCGAACGCGTTGAGAGCGCACCTATACGCGGCCAGCTGCAAGCCAAGTGATAGATCGCCACAATTACCACGCAGCGCGTGATGGATCTCAGTGTTATAAAATCGTGCCAGTACGGGTGAGCGCAGCGCCTGGTACACCCCATGCGTCTCGATTTCTAGCGGATATAACCCCCCGACGTACTCATGCAGCAGTCGCGACTCGATGACTCCTGCTCTGGTCATTTCCATGGCTGCTGCGTGATGCCCACGCTCACGCAGTTGAGCGACACAATCCTTGCGTAACCGGTTTATATGAACATTTATATCCGAATAATCCACAACGCGATTGCGAAGGGTGCGCTCTGCAGCCAGATAGCCCGCCTGAGCAAACTGCAATGCGGCCAGTTGTGCCTGCTCCTGTCTCCCTGCCTGCGTGTATGCGGAGGCCAACCGTGAACCGAGGACAAAGAGTCCCGTCGCAATCACTGCAATCAGTAGCTGAACACTGAACAATTCGGAGTCATATGCGGCGATTCCGTACTTCGACCTAGACAACGCTGCAATCAGGTTTGCCAGCAAGGCGCCAGCCGCGGCTCCCCGCCAGCCATGACGGAGCGTCAGAACGATTGCTGGCCCAGTAAGCGACGCCATCAAAACCTGTCGCAGGAGTGGCTCAGGGACAACATTGGCGGTGCAAAACAATGCTGCCATCGCAAATCCGGCAACTGCACTGTCACGCACCAAATCGTCGCGAAGATAGCTTTCAGCACGCCGGTACCAAAGCAAACCCGGCAGCAAAAACATCAAAATTCCGAGGTATGAACCCAGCCAAGTCCTCAACAGAATCTCAAGGGGAGAGCTAGCTATCGGGCCACCAAGCGTGACATTC
This sequence comes from Xanthomonas euvesicatoria, assembly GCF_013112235.1. Taxonomy (NCBI): domain Bacteria; kingdom Pseudomonadati; phylum Pseudomonadota; class Gammaproteobacteria; order Lysobacterales; family Lysobacteraceae; genus Xanthomonas; species Xanthomonas euvesicatoria. The sequence goes on along the minus strand of NZ_JABFFS010000001.1, from coordinate 3,139,947 downwards.
AACGCCATGCCACACAGCGTACTCCACAAAGCGAGAATCGCCATGATGGGAAGAATGCGATTACGGGTAATGACGTCTGGTGTATGACGGCGAATTCCCGACACAGCGAGGGCGACCGCAGGCGCGAATAGGAAAGGACTCAGGTATGCCCAAATCGGGGCGTAATCCCTTGTCTCCAACATCGGGACACGCAACCAGAGCATTGCGGCGGCATCGCCCACTAAGAGAAACGGCCAACGACGGTATGGCATGAATAAAAGCGACGCAGCCCTCAGGCCAGCCGGTAGATACCATTGATCAACAGACAGATGCCAGACAAGCAAGTAGACAACGCAATAACCCAGACTGAGCAGAAGCCCTTCAGCCAGCTCTCTTGCTACTGCCATACAACCACTCCCTGGTTCGTCGACGAATTTTGTCTAGTGTGAAGCCATTTGCCACGCCGCGTATAGCTGAAGCGCACAGATCGCGAGAGTGATAAGCGCAACAGCTCTTTGCGCCATCCCTGCCCAATATTCTTGCACTTCAGTGGTGCGATTGGTGACTGTCGTTACCTCGCCTCTCACTTGACTCACTCAACAAAGAAGGCCGCGCAGTGCGCGGCCTTCTTTGTTTTCGATGCCGATATCGGCATAAATGCCATCAGCCCTCCATCTGCTCCAACTCCTTGCCCTTGGTCTCGTAGACGTACTTGAGCACGAAGAACACCGAGATGAAGGCGGCGACGGTGTAGATGCCGTACGCACCGGCCAGACCGATACTGCCGAGCAGGATCGGGAAGCTGACGGTGATGGCGAAGTTGGACGTCCACTGCGCGGCACCGGCAATGGCCAGGCCCGAGCCGCGGATCTGGTTGGGGAACATTTCACCAAGCATTACCCACATCACTGGGCCCCACGAGGCGTTGAAGAACACCACGTAGACGTTAGCGGCCACCAGGGCGAGCATGCCCATGGCATCGGACATCGCAAGCTTGCCGTTGGGATCCAGCGAGGCAGTGGCAAACGCGTAGGTCACCAAGGCCAGCGAGACGGCCATGCCGGCCGAGCCGATCCACAGCAGCGGCTTGCGGCCGATCTTGTCCACCAGCATCACCGTGACCAGGCAGGCGCCGATGCTGAGGCCGCCGGAAAGCACGTTGATCAACAGCGCATCCTGCTCGGAAAAGCCCACTGCCTGCCACAACACCGCGCCGTAGTAGAACACCACGTTGATGCCCACCAGTTGCTGGAACACCGCCAAGCCAATGCCGATCCAGACGATGGGGCGGATCTTGCCGGTGGCCTTGTTGATCAGGTCGGAGAACTTGGGCTTGTGCTGGTCGGCCGCCATCGAGGCGGAAATCTCGCCCAGCTTGGTCTGCGCGGCGGCGTTGCCGTACAGGCGCTTGAGCACCACCAGCGCCTGCTCGCGGCGCCCCTTGACCACCAGGTAGCGCGGGCTTTCCGGGATGACCAGCAGCAGCAACAGGAACAGGATGGAGGGAACCGCCTGCATCCAGAACATCCAACGCCAGGCGGCCTGCCCGGCCCAGAGCGGCTCGGTGGAAGCGCCGGCGGCGTTGGCCAGCAGGTAGTTGCTCAGAAACGCGCAGAACAGCCCGCTGATGATGGCGATCTGCTGCATCGTGGCCAGCCGGCCGCGATAGCGCGCGGAGGCGACCTCGGCGATGTAGGCCGGCGAAATGACGCTGGCCGCCCCCACCGCGAAGCCGCCCATCACGCGGGCGAAGATGAAGAAGCCGGAACTGTGCGAAGCACCGGCGCCGATGGCCGAGAGCAGGAACAGCGCAGCGGAAATGATCAGGACCGCGCGGCGGCCCCAGCGGTCGGCCAGGCGGCCGGCAAAGAAGGCGCCGATGGCGCAGCCCAGCAGCATCGAGGCGACCTCGAAGCCGGTCTCGGCGGCGGTGGATTGGAAGGTCTGTTTCAGGCCGTCGACGGTGCCATTGATCACGCCGCTGTCGAAGCCGAACAGGAAGCCACCGATCGTGGCCACGCAACTAATCAGGATGATGAAACGGGTGTTCTCGCCGGCATCGGGGGCGCCGTCAATGGAAACACTGGACATGGGTTCACCTGGGAACGTGCAAGGGAGCGTCCACGGGGGTGGCCGCCATCGGCCGGCGACGCAATGCGCCGCCGGCCACGGGACATCAACGCGTCAGATACTGATTGATCAGGTTTTCATACGCTTCCTGGCGGCCGCTGAGTTGCTGGGGCGCATTGCTGGCCGCGTGCTTGGCCAGATCGGCCAGCGTGGTCTTGCCTGCGGCAAAGTCCGCGCCGGCGCCGCTGTCGAAGCTGGCGTAACGCTCGGCACGCCATTGTTCCAGCGGCGAGGCGGTCAGCAGCGCGTTGGCCACTTCCAGCCCGCGTGCGAACGCATCCATGCCGCCGATGTGGGCCAGGAACAGGTCCTGCGGGTCGGACGATTCGCGACGCACCTTGGCATCGAAGTTCAAGCCGCCCGGTGCCAGCCCGCCCTGCCGCAGCACCACCAGCATCGCGCCGACGGTGTCGTACAGATCGGTCGGGAACTGGTCGGTGTCCCAGCCGTTCTGCGGGTTGCCGCGGTTGGCATCGATGCTGCCGAGCAGGCCGGCATCGGATGCCACCTGCAGGTCATGCTCGAAGCTATGGCCCGAAAGCGTGGCGTGATTGGCTTCGATATTGAGCTTGAAGTCCTGATCCAGGCCATGCTGGCGCAGGAAGCCGATCACCGTGGCGCTATCGAAATCGTACTGGTGCTTCATCGGCTCCATGGGCTTGGGCTCGATCAGGAAATTGCCCTTGAAGCCGATCGCGCGGCCGTAATCACGTGCCAGGGTGAGGAAGCGCGCCATGTTGTCCTGCTCGCGCTTCATCTGCGTGTTGTGCAGGCAGGCATAGCCTTCGCGGCCGCCCCAGAACACGTAGTTCTCGCCACCGAGTTCAACGGTCGCATCGATCGCGGCCTTGACCTGCACCGCCGCACGCGCCACGACATTGAAGTCCGGGTTGGTCGATGCACCATTCATGTAGCGCGGATGCGAGAACAGGTTGGCCGTGCCCCACAACAGCTTGATGCCGGTGTCGGCCTGACGCTGCTTGGCGATGCCCACCATGTGTTTGAGATTCTTTTCGTACTCGCCGATGTCGTCGGCATCCGGTGCCAGGTCGATGTCGTGGAAGCAGTAGTAGGGCACGCCGAGCTTGGTGAAGAACTCGAACGCCGCATCGGCCTTGGCTTCGGCACGGTTCAACGCGGTAGTGCCCGCATCCCACGGATACGCCCGCGTGCCCGGGCCGAACGGGTCGGCGCCATTGCCGCAGAAGCTGTGCCAGTAGGCCACGGCAAAGCGCAGATGCTCGGCCATGGTCTTGTCGCCGATGGTTTTGTTGGCGTCGTAGACCTTGAACGCGAGCGGGTTGTCCGAATCGCGGCCTTCGAAACCGATCTTGCCGATGCCGGGGAAATATTCTTTCGCGCCGATGTACACGGTGTTGCTCATGGGGTGTGAAGTCCTTGCTGCTGGGGGAGTTGTAGAAAACTATCGATCAACCGGCATAGAGCGGGCTGACGACATGCAGGTGCTTGAGGAAGGTCTGGTAGTGCTGCTGATACTGGGCCACGCGCTGCGGGTTGGGCTGTGCGGCAAGCCCATCGTCCACCTGCAGGTGCTCCAGCACCACGTCGGCCAACGCGGCATCGCCGCCATCGGCGCGCTCGCAGGCCCACAATGCCTGTAGCGCGGCACCGAACGCAGCGCCTTCGGGCTGGGTCGGCACGACGACCTGCAGGTTGAAGATGTCGGCCACCATCTGCCGCCACTGCGCGCTCTTGCTGCCGCCGCCGGTGAGCAGGATGGTATCGAACTGCAACCCCGCAGCAACGAAGGCATCGAAGCCGTTGCGCAGGCTGTAGGTCGCACCTTCCATCGCGGCGCGATAGAAATGCGCGGCGGTGGTGTTGTGCAGATCCATTCCGAACAGGCAGCCGCGCGCGGCCGGCAGATCCGGGGTGCGCTCACCGTTGAAGAACGGCAGCAACACCAGACCGTCGGCGCCCGGCGCGGTGTCGGCGATCATCGCTTCGGTCTGGTCGCGGGTGATGGAGAACATGCGCATCACCGCCTCGGTGGCGACGGTGCAGTTCATCGTGCAGATCAAGGGCAGCCAGCCGCCACTGGAGGAGCAGAACGCGGCCCAGCGCGCCTCATCGTCCACTACCGGGTGATCGGCATAGGCGAACAAGGTGCCGGAGGTGCCCAGGCTCATGGTCAGACGTCCGGGCACCACGTTGCCGGTGCCGATGGCGGCCATCATGTTGTCGCCGCCGCCGGTGGTGACGCGTACGCCAGCGGGCAGATTCAATGCCTGGGCGGCGGCATCGGACAACGCGTAGACCGCGCCCGTGTCCACCAGCGGCGGCAACGCATCGCGCAGGTCGCGTTGGGCATCCACTGCGCTCAGCATGCGCTCGGACCACTGCCGCGTACGCACGTCCAGCCAGCCGGTACCGGAGGCATCGCCCACTTCGGCAAAGCGCTCGCCGGTGAGCCAGAAGTTGATGTAGTCGTGCGGCAGCATCACCGTGGTCATCGCGGCATACGCTTCGGGGCGATGCTTGCGCGTCCACGGCAATTTGGAGGCGGTATAGCCGGCCATGATGGGGTTGCCTGCTGCGGCCACGCTGCCTGCGGCGCCGCCGACGGCGTCCATGATTTCATCGCATTCCAGCGCAGTGCTGGTATCGCACCAAAGCTTGACCGGCGCGGTGACGCTGCCGTCGGCGGCCACCGGCACGAAGCCATGCTGCTGGCCGGAGACGGAAATGCCGCGCACGCGTGCACGCTGTTCGCCATCGAGCTGCGCAAAGCAATGCACGATGCCGTCGATCCACCACTGTGCCTGTTGTTCGCGGGTGCCGTCGTCGCGGCTGATCAGCTCCATGGGCGCGGCGATGGTGGCGACCACGGCGCGATCCTGCGGATCGTAGGCCACCAGCTTGACGCTCTGCGTGCCCACATCCAGTCCTACATACAAGCTCATTGCGTCACCAATCGGTTGTTGTTGAGTCCCACCTGCTGGGTGCGGCCTGCGCCCAGTTCCAGGTCCAGGGTCTGCCCTGCGTAGGACAGTTGATAGCGCCCGCCACGATCGCTGTGCAAGCGTGCCTGCTGCAAGCGGCCGCCCTCCCATTCCAGATCCACGCTGGCGCCGCCACGCACGCGCAGACCGCGCACGCTGCCGCGCGGCCAGGCCTTGGGCAAGGCCGGCAGCAGGAACACGCTACCGCCCCAGCTTTGCAGCAGCATCTCGGTGATGCCGGCGGTGCCGCCGAAGTTGCCATCGATCTGGAACGGCGGATGCGCGTCGAACAGGTTCGGATAGGTACGTTCGGGCGAGATCAGCAGTTGCAGGATGCGGTAGGCATGCTCCCCGTCGGCCAGCCGCGCCCACAGGTTCAGCCGCCAGCCAATGCCCCAGCCGGTGGCGTTGTCGCCGCGAATTTCCAGCGAGCGGCGTGCGGCCGCAGCCAGGTCCGGGGTATCGCGCAGATTGATCTGACTGGAAGGATGCAGGGCGTACAGATGCGAGACGTGGCGGTGGTGGATCTCCGGCGCCTGCATGTCCCAGTCCTGCTGCCATTCCTGCAACTGCCCTGCCTTGCCGATGCGGTTGGGCGGCAACTGCTCGCGCAAGGCGGCCAATTGCTGGGCGAACTCCGCATCGATGCCGAGCAACTTGCTCATGGCGATGCATTGCGCGAACAAATCGCGCAGCAGCTGCGCGTCCATGCTGGGACCGGCGCACACGGCCGCACCGAAGGGATGCTGGTTTTCCGGCGACATCGACGGATTGGTCACCATCGCACCGGTCTGCGGATCGCGCATCAACGTGGCAACGAAGAATTCGGCGGCGCCCTTGAACAACGGGTAGACCTTGCTCAGGTACGCGCGGTCGCGGCCGTAATCCCAGCGGTCCCACAGTTGCTGCAGCAGCCATACGCCGCCCAGCGGCCACAGGCTCCATTGCGCGCCGTCGATCGGGCCGGCCTGGCGCCACAGATCGGTATTGTTGTGGACCACCCAACCCGGCGCGTCGTAGATCGCCCTGGCGGTGCGCGCGCCGGTCTGGGCCAGATCGAACAGCATGGCTTCCAGCGGCTCAACGCATTCGTGCAATGCGTTGGCCTCGCTGGGCCAGTAGTTCATCTCGGTGTTGATGTTGATGGTGTACTTGCTTTCCCACGGCGGCTGCATCAGGTCGTTCCAGATGCCCTGCAGGTTGGCTGGCTGGGTGCCGGGCCGCGAGCTGCAGATCAGCAGGTAACGTCCGTATTGGTGATACAGCGCAGCCAGTGCCGGATCATTGCCTTCGGCGAACCGCTGCACGCGTTCGTCGGTAGGCAGCTGCGTGGCCGCGCTGCTGCCGAGGTCGATCGCCACGCGCCGGAACAGGCGTTGATGATCGGCCAGGTGCGCGCGCAACAACGCGGGAAAATCCAGCTTGGCAGCCTTGCGCAGGCATGCGGCGGTCGATGCGAGCGGATCGCCATCGACCGCATCGAAACGTTGGTAACTGGTCGCGGCGCTGAGCAGCAACACCACTTCGTCGGCCGCGTCGATGCGTAGACGGTCGCGCACTTGGCTGAGTTTGCCGCCGCGCACCTGCGGCAGCACCCGCAATGCAAATCGCAGCTTGCCCTCGATGCCGGCAAAGCTGCCGTTGCGACCACTGAACAGCAAACCGCCCTGCTCGGCGGTGACCTCGCCGGTTTGCGGGCTATCGATGCCCACACGCACCGAAATACCGCCGGGGCGGTCGCACGACAGCCGCACCACGATGCATTGCGCCTGCGCAGAAACGAACACCTCGCGCCGATGCACCGCGCCGCCGGAGCGGAACGTGGTGGTGGCCACCGCCGTGTCCAGATCGAGCTGACGGCGATAGTCGCTGATGCCGTCGGCGCGATCGAAATCCAGCAGCAGATCGCCCAACGGTTGGTACGGCATCTGCTTGAGCGGGCGCGAGAGCAGCTTGGCATCGGCCAGTTGTTCGGCCTCTGCGTAGCGCCCGGCGAAGATCAGCGCACGCACCTGCGGCAACGCGGCCAGTGCGTCAGGGCTGGTGGAATCGTAGGGCCCGCCTGCATACAGCGTGTCTTCGTTGAGCTGCAGGCGCTCGTGGGCGATACCGCCCCACACCATCGCGCCCAATCGCCCGTTGCCGACCGGCAAGGCTTCCACCCATTGATTGGCCGGCTCGCGATACCACAGCTGCAGGGCCTGCGCTGCCGCGACGGGCGGGAGCGCGGTTTTTTTCGAAGCCTGCGCGGCCTGTGCAGCCGCCGGCCCGGCGCCAAGGACCGCAATGGCGGCCCCGGTTGCCTTGCACAGCTCACGACGGCTCAGCACGGCAACCGCCGTGCTGACTGACCGGAACCGCGCGCGCCTGCCTTGCGGCGTTCCGGCATCTGGGTGCTCATCGACTGAAGACAGCCTGCGATCATCGACGACGCGCTTTGCCGGACGCAATCTTGCGCTGCAACACGCTGACCGGCTTGCCGTCGTACTGGACGCTGGTGTCGGTCGCAGGTTCCAGCGCACCGGCATCGGCGCGCGGGCCGTCGACGAAGCGCACGTTGATGGTGCGGCTGGCCTGCATGCCGGTCCAGCTGCCCTCGCGCTTGCCGATGCTCAACTCGCCCTTGGCCTGGTTCCAGACCAGCGGGATGCGGCTGAACTCGCCCTTCTCGTAACCGTAGCCTTTGCCATCGTCTTCATACAGCGAGAACTGGCCATCGGCGCCGGTGTAGACCACCACGGTGAGCGGTGCATCCGGCACCTGGTCGACGTATTCCTGCACCGGGCCGGTGGGCACGATGGAACCGGCACGCACGAACAACGGCATGCGCTCGATCGGCGCGGCAGCTTCGATGCTCTGGCCGCCCTCGTAACGCTTGCCGGTGGCGAAATCCAGCCAGCTGCTGCCGGCCGGCAGATACACCTGCCGCGAGGTGGCGCCGAAGCGGGTCACCGGTGCGACCAGGAACGCCGGCCCGAACAGGTACTGGTCGTTGATGTCGCGCACCTTGGGGTCGTTCGGGAAGTCCATCATCATGCCGCGCATGATCACGCCATCGCGCTGGTAGGTGTCGCCGGCCAGGCTGTAGATGTACGGCAGCAACGCATAACGCAAACGGTTGTAGTAGGCCATGCTCTCGTAGAACGGCGTACCTTCCGGTGCGATGTTCCAGATTTCGCGGTACGGGAACTGGCCGTGCGACCGGAAGATCGGCACGAACGCACCGAACTGGAACCAGCGCGTGTTGAGCTCGCGCCATTCCGGCAGGTGGGCCGGATCCTGGTCTTCATAACGCTTCTCCACCGCAAAGCCGCCGATGTCGAAGGTCCAGTTGGGCAGGCCCGACAGGGCCATGTTCACGCCACCGGAGATCTGGTCGCGCATGTCGTCCCAGCGCGACACGATGTCGCCGCTCCACACTGCCACCGCATTGCGCTGGGTGCCGGCATAGCCCTTGCGCGAGAGGATGAACACGCGCTTGTCGTCGGCCGCACGGTCGCCCACGTACACGCCATGCGTGTGCGGCAACGGGTAGGAGTTGAAGTATTCGGTGGACGAGCCCAGCGCGTTGGGCGTGGTGCGGGCCTTGCGCTCGGCGATGTCCAGGTTGGAATGCACGTCCGGCTCGTCGGCGTCCATCCACCAGGCATCGAAGCCCTTGCTGTTGAGCTTTTCGTTGATCTGGCGCCAATAGATCGCCTGCGCCTTTTCCGAATACGGGTCGTAGAACGAGTTCTTGTAGCCCTTGCCGATCCAGTCCAGTTCGCCCACCTCCACGTTGCGCTTGAACATGAAACCGGCAGCGTCCAGCTCCTTGTAGTTGGCGGTGGTGGGATAGAACTTGGGCCAGATCGAAATCATGATCTGCGCATGCATGTCGTGCACGGCCTTGACCATGCCGTCCGGGTCCGGGAAGTGCTGCTTGTCGAAATCGTGCGAGCCCCAGGCGTCTTCCGGCCAGTACGACCAATCGAGCACGATGTTGTCCAGCGACAGCTTGCGCTTGCGGTATTCGGCCACCGCGCCCACCAGCTCGTCCTGGCTCTTGTAGCGCTCGCGGCTCTGCCAGAAGCCATACGCCCACTTGGGCAGCATCACCGACTTGCCGGTGAGTTCGCGGTAGCCGGCCACAGCCTGGTCGTAGGAATCGGCGGAAACGAAGTAGTAGTCGATCATCTGACCTGCTTCGGACCACAGCGACAGGTCCTTCGCTTCGGCAGCAGGCAGCGGATCGCGGTGCAGCAGCGCGATGTAGCTGGGGTCGATCAGATCCCATTCGATCTTGACGGTGTGGCGCTGGCCCGGCTGCAGATCGAGGGTGAACTCGTGATTCCACGGGTTCCAGTTCTGGCGCCAGCGATCGATCACCAGCTTGCCATCCACATATAACTTGGCGTATTCGCTCGAATACAGCGAGAAGGTGTGTTCGCCACCGGTGAGCGCTTCGATCTCGCCCTCCCAGGTCACTTGCATGCGGCTGTTCTTGTCCTTGGTGATCGCCTTCTTCGGGTACTTGGGCAGATCGCTGAGGTATTGGTAGTTCACCTCGCTCTCGCGGCGTTCGAGGATTTGCTTGCCGTTGATCGCATAGCGCGCGGTCAGTGCGCCGGCCTTGCCCTTGGCGTCGTACAACTTCAGCGTCTTCGGCAGCGGCTGCAGGCCGCGCGGGTCGCCCAGGCGGGTGATCGAGTTGTTGTCCCACAGCAGGCCGTAGTTGCGGCTGGACACCAGGTACGGCACCGCCATGTCGATGTTGTTCTGCTGCAACTCGACGTTGCGCCCCTTCTGGTTCATCCAGCCCTGCTGATGCTGGCCGAAGCCGTACAGCGCTTCGTCAGCGGGCGACTGGAAGCGCTGGCGCACGCTCAGGTACTGCTTGCCCTCGGCCTTCAACGGCGCAAAGCTGCGGCCGCCGGCCACTTCCGACAGCACCGGCTTGCCGTTGGCATCGGCAAAACTGACATGGCCATCGACGGTGGAGATGCTGGCAGTGACCTTGCCGGTCTTCAGCTGCACGCTGTCGCCCTGCTCGGCCATCTGGAATGCGGTGTCGCCCTGCACCGGCACGCGCATCAGGCTGGGGCTGCGCGCGAAATCGCCGTCCGGATCTGCGCTGACGCGGATGATGCCGCTGTCGACCACTTGCAGGCGCACCGGCGCGGCGCCCTTGGCGCTCGGCACCACGGTGACGCCATCGGCGGCCTTGCGTACTTCCTGCGCATGCGCGGCGTTGGCCAACAGGGCCAGCGACAAGGCCAGGCACTGGGCCAGTGGCGTACGTCGGTTGGCAGGCACGGCGCCGGCGGAACGGATGGTGGTTTGCATGATCACTCCCTTTGAATGACGAAACGGTGCCGCGGGGGCGGCAGCGCATGGGTAAGGCGAGGCGATGCCGTCGCGGCATCGCGGCGTTGTGGCAGGCGCGCTTATTTGTAGGTTGCCAGCTTGATCTTGAGCAGCTGCGGCACGCTGGAAAAGTTGACGCCGTAATCGGTCTGGTCGCCATTCCAGTTGCGCTGGAATTTCCAATCGTTGCCTTCGTACACACCTTCCTCGACACGGTCGTAGATCATGTTGGCGGTGGCATCGCTGGCCGGATGTAGGGTCACGCGCGCGTGATAACCGGTCACCAGGAATTCGTCCGGGCTCAGCTCGGCGATCAACGCGGCGCCGATCGGTTCGGGGTTACCCGGCGGGTCACCCTTGAACCAGAACTGCGGCACGCCATAGGTGATGGTGGCGCTCCAACGGTCGTTGAGCTTGAGCTCCTGCACGGCCTGGCCGGGTTCTTCGGCAGTGCCATGCAGCTTGCCTTCGGAAGCGGCCTTGGCGAACGGTCGCATGCCCATGCTGACCGCCTGAAACCCGAGCGCGAACGGCGCCAGCGTCTCTTCGTTGACGTGCTTGGCACCGAGCGGATAGTTGGAATAGCGGGTGTAGTCGATGCCGAAGGCCGACCAGCCGATGCCGTCATGGCCCAGCGTGGGGTACAGATAGCGCGCGTATTCCGGGCGGTTGCCGGTTTCGGCCACGAACAACGCGTTGTCCGGGCGTGCGTAACGTTCCAGCACCGTGGTGTACATGCGGTATTCGGGCATGTAGATGTCCGGCGCCAGCAGGTCGATATGCGGGCCGGCCGCCTTCCAGACATCCAGCACGTTGTCGGTGGGGCCACCGCTGGCGTACTGGCCGGGCTGGCCTGGATTGAACGGGCCGCGCAGCGCGGCATTGACGTACATCGGCAACGGATACTCGGCCTTGCCCGCTTCGGCTACCTGGTCGATGTAACGGCCGATCGACCACGCGTGGAAGATTTCGTCGGCATCGGCACCGAACACCTGCGCCCAGGTGCCCGGCTGCTTGTTCATGCGCTTGATCAACTCGTCCGGCACTGCGCCGTCGAACAGCTCCTGCGCCATCGGCGAGAAGTCGCGCACGCTGCCGTAGGTGCCCGCCTCGTTCTCCGGCTGGATCATGATCACGGTGTGCTGCGGGTCCACCTTTTTCAGGTGCCGCATGAAGGCGACGAACGCCTTGCGGTCGGCATCCAGCGTGGCCTGCGCATGCGGCGACAACGAACCGATCGACTTGCCTTCGCGGGTGACCACGCGCGGGAAGCGCTGGTTATCGGTCTTGACCCAATGCGGCGCGTACTGTGGGCCATTGTTCTTCCAGGTTGCGAACCACAGCAGCACCAGGCGTACCTTGTGCTCGCGCGCCTGGCCCAGCAGCGTATCGACGAAGGAGAAATCGAACCTGCCTTCTTCCGGCTCCACCTGTTCCCAGGCGATCGGTACCTGCACGGTGTTGGGGCCGAGCACCTGCATGGCCGGCCACACCTTGTCCATGATGCCGGGGTAGTTGCTGGAGTTGTTGACCTGCGCGCCCAGGATCAGGAACGGCGCACCGTCGACCATCAACGCATGCTTGCCGTCCTTGCTGACGAACTGCGGCATGGGCGTCTGTGCAGCCGGCGCCTGCGCGTTGTCCGGCGTTGCCGCAGCGGTGCTTGCAGCAGCGTTGGTTGCAGCAGGTTTGCCGGCATCGCCCTTGTCGCCAGATTGGCAGCCAGCCAGGGCCAGCGTCAGCGCGGACAGCAGCAGCGGGCGCAGGCAACGCCGTGCGCTGGAATGGGACATGGCACGTGCAACGGGGGAATGCATGGACATAAGACTCCGTGTCACCAGGTATCGGTGCGGAAGGGGGAAACAGGAAGGGCGTCGCGATTGATCAGGTTGGCGTCGTCCGGGTTTTCGCTCCAGCCGTAGCGCACCGCGACCGGTGTGGCGACGGCATCGCTGCGCACGATCACGCGGTCGCCCTCGATCTGCGCGCTGGCCGGGTGAAAGCGGTGATCGGCGCCGGCAATACGAAATCCCTGCACGGCACCGCCGCCACGCACCTGCAGCGCACTGCCCTGCAAGTCGAAGCTCAGCACCGCCTTGCCGCCGTCAAAGCGCGCGCGCTTGAATACCGGCGCGCTGTACACCAGCGTTTGGCCGTACGCCACATGGCGTGCAGCAAGCGCAAGGCGATGACCGACATCGCGCTTGTTGGTGGGATGGATGTCGGTGGGGTTGCCGATGTCGATGATCACCGCCTGCCCGGTTGCCGGCAGCGCCAGCGTCTTGGACTGCGACTCGCGCAACAGTGCCCACGGGCTCAGCTCACCCGTGTCGCCACCGGCCTTGAAGTTGGCCAGCTGCACCCACAGGAACGGCAGCGTTTTGTCGCCGCGCTCGGCACGCCATTGCCGGATCATCGCTGCGAACTGCTCGCGGTATTTCACCGCGCCGGTCTCGGTGGCATTGGTTTCGCCCTGGTACCAGATCACGCCCTTGACCGGGAACGGCTGCAGCGGATGGATCATCTGGTTGTACAGCAGCGTGGGCAGCTGATTCTTGTTGTCGGTCAACGACACCCGTACCGCGGCCGGGCGGAATTTCCAGCCGCCCAGCGCACGCTTGGCACCGGCACTGGTCTGCACGAAGCGTTGTTCATCCGGGCCATGCATGCCGCCACCGCCGCTGAGGTCTTCCACGCGGACCGCAATGTGGTTGACGCCGGCCTTGAGCGCCGCAGCCGGCACCTGATACACGCGTGGCAGGTTCCATTGCTTTTCGGTGCTGCCGACCTGCTGGCCGTTGACGTAGGTGGTATCCGAATCGTCGATCTGGCCCACGCCCAAGGTGATGCCGGCCTTGGCCTCTGCAGCGCTGAGCGTCATGGTGGTGCGATACCAGGCGATGCCGTCCATGCCGTCGTAGCCGCTGGATTCCCATTGCTTGGTGACCGGGATGCTGTCCCAGTCGCTGTCGTCGAACGCCGCTTCGCGCCATTGCGACATCTCGCCTTCCACCTTGGGCCAACGCGCGATGCGCTTGCCGGTGGCGGCCTGCGCTGCGGCGTCGCGTTGCTTGATCGCCTCGATCGCGCCCTGGTTCTGATCGGCACTCAGGCCCAATGACGTAGCGTCCATCCACGCTTCGATCGCGCTGCCGCCCCAGGTACTGTTGACGATGCCGATCGGCACGCCGGTGCTGGCGCGCAGCTCCTTGGCGAAGAAATAGCCAACCGCAGTGAATTCACCGGCGTTGGCAGGCGTTGCGGCCTTCCACTCGCCACCGGTCAGGCGCACCTGCGGCTGCACCGACCACGATTTGGGCACCTTGAAGTGCCGTAGCTGCGCATCGTTGGCAGCGGCCACCGCTTGCGGGCCGTCGCTGGCCTGGGCCAACGGCCATTCCATGTTCGATTGCCCGCTGGCCAGCCACACATCGCCGACCAGCACCTCGCGCACCTGCAGCTCGCCCCCGTCGCCCTGCACACGCAGCACGTAGGGGCCACCGGCAGCGTGCGCAGGCAGCCTGACCTTCCATTGCCCTGTTGCGTCGGCCTTGGCGGTGGCGCGCTTGCCGTCGAAGCTGACCGTGATCGCGGCGTTGGGCGAAGACCAGCCCCATACCGGCATCGGCTGATCGCGCTGCAGCACGGCGCCATCGGCGAACAGCAGCGGCAGCGTTGGCACCGCCCAGGCCGCCGGACTGACCAGCACCAGGCCCAGCAGGCAGCCACGACGAACGAAAGAAGCGGTCATGCAGTGATCTCCAAAGTCGGCGCAGCCAGGCGGCGCGCAGCGCCGTACACGGTAAGACAGCGCGATGACGCGCGCAGCGACGCGGCGCTCATCGTGGATCGCCATAGAAGATGCCACGGCCACCGGTGGCAAAGTACACGCGGCCGGCAATCCGCGGGTCGCCGGTCACGCTATACGGTTTGCCGAAGCGATGGGCATCGTCGTTGATGCGTCGCCAATGGGCGCCTTCGTCGTCGGAGCGGAAGATGCCATCCACGCCGGCCACGCGCCCGGCCAAGTACAGGGCCGCGGGCGCGCCGGCACGCAGCGCCTTGCCGATGCCCAACGAGCGCGCTTCATCGGGTTTGGAAAGCGTGCGCAACTGGCCGTTCTGCCAACGCATCACGCCCAGCGTCGGGCTGGCCAGATACACCACACCCGCACGCCATGGGTCGGGCCGCAGTTGCGGGCGCGCACGTTCATCGCGCGCCGGGGTGCCGACCCGCTGCCCGGTATCGCGAAAGCTGGCCGCACCATCGCTGCTTTCGTACAGGCGCCCACTCACCCGATCGGCCGCATACCAGCGCTGCGCATCGACGCGGTCGGCCACCACCACCGCGGTATCGGGCAAGCCCTGCACGCGCTGCCAGTGCTTGCCGAAATCGCCAGTGCGCCACACCCCGCCTTGGTCCGGCACCCACACCACTTGCGATGCATCGGCGGCAATGGCAATGGTGCCTGCCCCCTGCCCGCGCGGCGGTTCGCTGGCGAATGCAGCCCAGTGCGTGCCACCGTCCTGCGAATACAGCGCGCGGATCTCGTTGTTGCGGCGATCGCGCACGGTGCCGCTGCGCACCACCCACTGCGGTGCCTGGCCGGCGGCGTCGATGCTTTCGCCATTGGTCAGGCGCGGGCCCAGATACTGCAACTGTGCAGTGTCCAACGCGTCATGCCGGAAGCCATCGATATCGCCCAGCGCGCTGAGCAGGTGCGCACCGGCCATCGGGCTGAGCAGATCCAGCGGCACGGTTTCTTCCAGCCCACGGTCCTGGAACCACCACTGCAGCGGCGGCTGCGTTGAAAACGTCTGCAGGTTGCGCGAGGCCCAGATGCCGTAGCCGGTGACGAACAGGGCGTGGTTGCCGTCGAACGGATCGATCGCCAGCGCGCCTATCCAGTGCGGCGTTGCGTGCGCGGTCCACGGCGCGGCGCTGTGATCGAACTGCGCACCCGCCAACAGCGGAACCCAGCTGCGCCCGCCGTCATCGCTGCGGAACACCTCATCGCGCGGCGCGCGGCGGCGGAAGGTGCTGGTCAGCAGCACCTGCGGATGTTGCGGATCCACTGCCACCGCCCCCCAGCCGAAGCCATCGCCGCTCGCCGGTTGCGGGATCGGGCTGATCTCGCGCCAGCGGCCCTGCGTCGCGTCGTAATTCCACAGCGCGCCACCGGCCATCAGATCCGGGCCAGGGTGATCGCCATAGCTCAGGTACCACTGCCCAGCGTTGTTACCGGCCATGTGGTTGGGGCGCAGCCCCTTGGGTTGCCCGGCCACGGCCGCCCAGGTGCGCCCCGCATCTTCGGAGACGTACAGGCTGGTTTGCGCAGTGGAAACGCCCACATAGATGCGTGGTGTCGGATTGCCAGCACGGCCGCTGGCGGCGTCGAAGACGACGAAGGCGATGCCCACGGCCTGTTCGCTTCCGACATGGTTGCGTGCCGTGGCCCCTGCCACTGCATCGGCTGGAAAGGTCTCCACCCGCGTCCAGTGCGCGCCGCGATCGTCGCTGCGCCACAGGCCTGCATCACGCGAGCCAAGCAACAGCACACGGCCGTCGTGCGGGTCCACCGCCAGCCGCTCGCCATTGGCGCGGCCCAATTGATTGCCACCGAGCTTGAACGGCAAATCGGCGCGTTCGAAATGCTTCCCGCGATCGAACGAACGCAACACGGCCGCATTGCCGGCGCGTTCGTGCATGTAGGTGCCAGCAGCCAGGTACAGCGCGTTCGGGTCGGCAGGATCGACCGCAAAGGCGTCGATTCCCATCAGATTCCAGTCGTCGGCCCCCAACCAATCGGTCAGCGCGACCCACTGCTGCGCCTGCGCGTCCCAGCGATAAGCACCACCGACATCGGTGCGTGCATAGGCAAGATCGCGTTCGGCCGGATGAAACAGCACGCCGGTGACAAAACCGCCTCCCCCGATGGCCACGCTGTGCCACTGATACGGTGCCGGCGTGCCGGGCTCGTCCGCAGATCCCTCGGACGGCATGAAGAGCACCACCAGCGTCAGGCAGACAGCAGTCAGCCACGCATGTGCTGCGGAAAAACGGCGCTTAGTAGGCGGATCGATCACGGCGATCATTCCTCCGGCTCCCCTCGCGATCGATGGCCTGGCCATCGATAGGAAAAACACCGGCCCAACGAGCTGCCTGCACAGCTCGCCGGACCGGCGACGCACTTCCTACGGCGCGTTCTACAGGCTGGCCCGCAACGTCAGGCCATACCGACGATCGTTGATCACGAAATCGCGGTAGCGCGACTCGGTGCCCAGATAGCTTTCGCGACGGGTATCGAGCAGATTCACGCCATCGAGCGAAATCGACCACACATCATTGATGTTGAAACGCAGCGAGGCATCCAGCTGGCCGAAGCCCTTGTTGTAGACCGGCAGGTTGCCGGTGCCGTTGCCCGCCGTGGTCACCAGCCAGTCGCTGCGCCAGTTGTAGGCCACACGGCCCTGGAAGCGCGCCGTTTCGTAGCTGAGGATCGCGTTGTAGCTGTTCTTGGACAGGCCCTCCAGCGGCACCGTCAGCGACTGGCCGTTGGTGTCGGTGGCGGTGGGGCTCGGCGCCTCGCTGTCGACGTAGGTGTAGTTGGTCTGCAGGCCGAAACCGCTCAACCAGCCCGGCAGGAAGTCGAAGAACTGCGTGTAACCCAGTTCGGCGCCGCGGATCTTGCCCGAATCGCCATTGACCGGACGGGTGATCTGCCACACCTGGCCGTCGTACACCTCGTTGAAGACGGCGTTGGCGATAAAGCCTTCCACCTTCTTGTAGAACAGGGTGCCGTACATCATCGAGCCCTGGCCGAAGTACCACTCCAGCGCGGTGTCGAACTGGTCGGCCTTGACCGCTTCCAGACTCGGGTTACCCGCGGTGCCGGTGAAAGTGGAAGCGCCGTTCGAGGTACCGGTGCTCAGGCTCAGGTTCGGGTTGAGCTTGTCGAAGGTCGGACGCGAAATACCGCGCGAGGCGGCAAACCGCCACTGCAGCTGATCGCTTAGCATCCAACGCAGGTTCAAGCTGGGCAGCACGTCGGTATAGGTCTGCTGCGCATCCACCGGAATCAGGCCACCGCCTTCGGCATCGGTACCGGTGCGCACGCCCTGCGAGCCCACTTCGGTACGCACCACGCGCACGCCGATGTTGCCATCGAACGGAATCTCGCCATCCACGCCAAAGCGCAGCACGCCATACGCCGCGTAGGTCTTCTCGTTCTGCGTGTTGATGTTGTTGGGGGCAAATTCCAGCGGGCTGGCACCGAAGGCAGCCAGGGTCTGCTGATAGTTCGCCACTGCCGCATCGGATGCCGTCAGGGTTGGCCCGAAGGCATGACTCTGGCCGCGGAAGAAGTCGGTGATCGGATTGGTCATCACACCGATGCCGGGGTACTGCGAAAACGGTGCGCCGTCGCAGTTGTTGATGCACATGAAGCGATAGATGTTGCCCTTGGTCTCGGCATCACGGTCGGTGTAACGCACGCCGGCCTTGAAGCTGCGCACGAAGTCGCTGCCGAAGGCCAGATCCATATCCGAACGCCAGGCGAATTCGGTGCCCTTGTTGTCGTCCTTGTTGTCCAGGTGATAGCGCCAGCCGTTGTAGTTGTTGACGTCGGCCAGGTAGCCTTCCGCACCGCTGGCATCGGTCACCGACAAGCGCGGCAGATCGCCCCGGAAATCGACGTTGAACTGCGGGCTGGTGACCTGACCGGTGGACAGGATGTAGCGCGTGCCGGTGGTGGTGGCATCGACATACTGGAAGTCGGTGCTCAGGGTCAGCTTTTCGTTGACCGTCCACTTGGCACCCAGCGAGTAATCGGTGGTCACCGAGTGGCGCTCGGTCAGGCTGGTATTGGATTCGGTCGGCACATTCTGGAACGAGCCGTTGACGAACTCGTTGCGGTTATTGACCTGGATGCCAGGCAAGCCCTGCATCGGGTTGGCGCCGGTCAGCGCGAAGAACGAATAATCGTGCCAGCTGAAGTCGTAGTCCGAACGCAGCACCTGCGTATAGACCTCCACTGCATCGTTCGGACGCCACTGCATCGCAAAGGCGCCGGTCTTGCGCTCGCGCTCGCCGACGGTGGTGTTGATGCCGGCGCCGTGCGGCACCGACACGCCCTGCCCTTCGTAGCCCGGCAGATCGGTCTGGGTGTACCACGGCTCGATCGAAATGGTGTCCTGGCGGAACGGGCTCTTCTGCTGCGAGTAGTTCACCAGGATGCCGATCTCGCCGATGCCGGTCTGCCAGCGATCGCTGAACAGGCCCGAGAACGCCGGCTTGCCGTCGTCGGCGAGGTCGTAATAGTTGTATTGCACGCTGCCGGCGATCTTGCGGCCGTCGTAGTCGAACGGCAGGCGCGTGCGCAGGTCCACGGTGCCGCCCAGACCACCTTCGATCATGTCGGCAGACGGATTCTTGTAGACGTTGACGCCGCCGAGCAATTCGGCAGACACGTCTTCGAAGCTCAGGCCCCGGCCGTCGTTGGCGGTAAAGATGTCGCGACCATTGAGTTCGGTGCGTACCTGGGTCAGGCCGCGGATGGCGATCGCGCTGCCTTCGCCATAGTTGCGCGAAATCTGGATACCGGAGATGCGTTGCAGCGCTTCGGCCACATTGTTGTCGGGCAGCTTGCCGATGTCTTCGGCAACGATGGAATCGACGATCTGCTCTGCGTTCTGCTTGACCAACTGCGCCTTGGTCACGCTGCTGCGGGTACCGGTGACCTGCACGGTGTCCAGCTGTTGCGTGGTCGCAGCCGAGGCCGGCGTAGCGGTGGTGGTCGCATCCTGCGCATAGGCCTGCGCGCTCAGCAGCGTGGCCACGCTGATGGCCATCACGGAGCGGCGGAAATCACGGATCGAACGCTGACCCACAGTCCGGCCTGCCGGAATGTGGCGATGTTGCACTGACATGGTGCTCCCTCCCAGGACGCATGTACTTCTAGTTTTTAGCGGGCCGGTGCGCGAGCGCCCGACCCGTCGTTGGTGCTGGCTTGGCATCTGCCGACGGCAAGACCGTGGCTGCGTAGATGCGGTGTAAACCCGAGCGGGCTTACCTGGTAGCTGCGGCCGGAGCATAGGGCGCGGCCGTCATGCCAGACCAATGAAATATTCCTGGAAAGGTATTCGCTAAAACTATAACAACCCCAGAAAACCCGGCAACTCTGGCATCGCAGGGTGACGGCGCAAGATTGAACGTGGCGGACTCAACTCTGAGAGCCCGCGCACGTCACCTGCGTGATCGCCCGCACTTACCAGTTCATGCGCAGCACCAGCGAGTAGCGCCGGTCGTTGACGAACCAGCTGCGCGTATACAGATGGTTATCGACCTCGCCCCCCGTGTAGGACGTCGGCCCCATCAACACCTTGGTCACCGTGTTGGTCAGATTGTTGGCCTGCACGCCGAGCTGCACATGCGGGTTGAAGCGATAGAACGCCGAGGCGTCGAGCTGGCCGTAATCGTCCGACCAGGTCGGCAACTTGGTCGACACGTCGCTGGCGGTGAGCAGATAGCGCGAACGCCAGTTGTAGGCCAGGCGCAACGAAAGCGGCCCTTTCTCGTAGATGCCGGCCAGGTTGTAACTGCGCCGCGACAAGCCTTCCAGCGGCAGGCTCACACCGGTGACGGTGGTCTGGGTGTATGGGTCGGTGGCGGTGTTCGCGCCGCCGCTGCTGTCGACGAAGGTGAAGTTGGCATTGACGCCGAACCCGCTCAGCCAACCCGGCCAAGAATCGAAGAACTGCGTGTAGCCGTATTCGAAGCCGCGGATGCGCCCCTTGTCCATGTTGTACGGACGCGTCACCAGCCAGTCCTGCCCACCGTAATTTTCGGTGACGGTCTGGTTGGAGAAGTAATCCTTGACGCTCTTGTAGAACAACGTCAGGTACATCATGTCGCTGGTGTCGAAGTACCACTCCAGCGCGGTGTCGTACTGATTGGCCTTCATCGGCTGCAGATTCGGATTGCCGGCAGTACCGGTCCACCTGGAAACCGTGCCGTTGGACTCGGTGTTTGCCGCAAGCAGCAGGTACGGCTGCAACTGCGTGTAGTCCGGGCGCGCCATCGCCTTGGATGCGGCGATACGCCACTGCAGCGCGTCGGAGAACTTGAAGCGCATGTTGAAGCTCGGCAGCACGTTGGTGTAGCTGCCCTTGGCGTTGTTGGCGAAGTACTGCCCGGTGTACTGCTCGCGCAGCTCTTCCGAACCCGCGCTTCCCGACAGGTCGGGGAACTGGCCGTAGCCATTTGCCTCGGTCTTGGTCTGCACGATGCGCACGCCGATATTGCCGTCCACCGGCACGCCCAGCGCTTCGTCGTTGCCGAAGTACATCACCGCGTAGGCGGCCTGGGTGCGTTCGAACTGGCGGTTGATGTCCTGCAGCTGGTACTTGTCCGGCGCCCAGCCCGACCCGCGCAGCGCCACGATCTGCTCGATCATCTTCGAGGTACCGGCGTAGTCCTTGACTGCGGCGTTGCTCGGAAAATAGAGACTGTTGGGCACATCGATCTTGCCGCGGAACAGATTGGAATACGAATACAGCTGCGAGGTGCCGGTCATGTAGGTGGCCAGATCGGCCAGTCCGGTCCCATTGGCGGTGTCGGGAATCTGCGCCCAGTTATCGCTGATCACACCCCAGTTGTAGCCGGAGTTTTTGTTGATCTGGGTGCGGTCGGTGGCGCGGATGCCGGCACGGAAGGTGCGCAGCCAGGCACTGTCGTCGAATGCGTATTCCAGGTCGAAGCGCGTGGCCAGTTCGCGGCCGCGATTCTTCGCCAGATGGTCCATGGCCGCACTCCAGAAATAATTGGAGGGGTTGCTGGTGTAGGTGCTGTCGGCAATCCCGACCGATGGATATTTGCCGCTCAGATCGAAGGTCAGGCCCGGCAGGTAGATCGAATCGAACAGGGTGAAGTCCAGCGAATCGCTTTCCGAGCGCACCAGCTGCATATCGCCGCGCACGGTGAGGTTGCCGGTGAGCTTGTGGGTAAAGCCGCCGGACAAATCCGAGGTGGTCGTGCTCTGCTGCGCGTAGCGGTTGTTGGTGTAGAAGCGCACGCCATCGTTGCCGGTGACGTTGCCGCGCCAGGAACTGGATGCCGGCGAGCCACTGACGAAGCGGCCGTCGGCATCGTAGGTAAATTGCGTTCCGGGGGCCGGGCCAATCGCGTTGGTGTCGTCGTTGAAGAACGCCGCGCGCTCCTGCCAGTTCATGTCGTAACTGGAGCGCATGTACTGCACGTAGATCTCGGTGTCGTCGCTAGGCCGCCACTGGAACGCGCCGGCCACGCCATTGCGCTTGCGCTCGAAATCGAGCTGCCGCCAGTTGACGCCGCCAGGCACGTAGACCTTGTCGAAGCTGGTGCCTTCCAGCAGCGCCGCATCGGTGCGACGCACGAACGGCTCGACCTGGATGCCATCGCTGCGCGTGGCCAGTTCCGAATGCGCCACATCCACCATCAAGCCCATCTCGCCGAGGCCGGTGTTCCAGCGATCGCTGAAGAGAAACGAGCCCGATGGCTTGTAGGTCTTGCTGAAATCGCCGTAGTTCACGTCGGCGGTCGCACCGATCACCCGGCCCGGCTGGTCGAACGGCATGCGCGTGCGCAGGTTGACCGTCCCGCCCAGACCGCCTTCGATGATCTCGGCCGACGGGTTCTTGTAGACGTCCACGCCTGCCATCAGTTCGGCCGGCACATCCTCGAAGCTCAGACCGCGGCCGCTAGCGGCGCTGAAGCTGTCGCGGCCATTGAGCTCGCCGCGCACCTGGGTCATGCCGCGAATCATCACGCCGCTGCCTTCGGCAGAGAAGTGATCCGGATCGTTACGCGCCATGAAGTGATCGATGGTCACGCCGCTCACCCGTTGCAGGGTTTCGGTGACGCTGCGGTCGGGCAGCGCACCGATGTCCTCGGCACTGACCGAATCGACGATCTGTTCGGCATCGTGCTTGATCGACTGCGACTTGATCAGGCTGGCGCGCACGCCGCGCACTTCGACCGCATCCAGGTCGGTGGCCTTGCTCGCGGTGCTCGAGGAAGCATTCTGGGACGACTGCGCCTGCTGCGCATAGACCGGCGCAGCGAGCAAGAGCCCGATGCTGATGGCCATGGCGGAACGGCGCAACGAAGGCAAACGACGGGCGAACACGCCCGTACCTGCCGAGGCATGGCTGGAACACTGGTACATCTGAATCCCTCCCAGGACGCAAGACGATTGAAACGGGTTGTCGCCGCGCAGACGCGCGGCGTGATCACGCAAAAAACGGGCGATGTCGCCCGTCAATTCCCTCCAGCAGGCGGCTTGGCCGCCGATCGCGTGCCCGACGTTACGTGCGCTTCAGCATGCGATCTGGCTCACACGTATAGGCGCACCACGCAGCGCCAGCCAATGAAAATTTCACAGGCTGCTATTCCGCTGCGGAATAGCGAGGGACGCATTGGTCAGGCAAGGGAGTCCGGCACGCGTAGCGCGGGATACAGACGTCGGGCCGTGGTGCGCAACGCCTGCAAGATGCGCTCGGCACCGGGCGGCAGGATGTAGTCGCGTCGTCGGATGATGCCGAACGATTCCATCCGCACGCCCAGTTCGATCGGCAGCACGGTGAGCAATTTCGCCTGGATCAACGGCGCCACCGATTCCACCGGCAGGGCGGTCAGCATGTCGGTGCCGCGCAGCAGGGTCGAGGTGACCGGCAGGGATGAGGTTTCGATGGCATTGGTCGGCGTCTGCACGCCGTGCTCCATGAACATCGAATCCAGGCGCGCGCGCAACACGCTGTCGGCGGGCGGCAAGATCCAGCCATGCCGTACCAGATCGGCATGCTGCAGGCCGGCGCGGCTGGCCAGCGGGTGCCCGGCACGCGCGATCACCGAATGCGGCTCGTCGGCCAGCGGTTCGAACTCCAGTTCGCCCACCCCTTCCGGGCCGAGGATGCGCCCGATCACGATGTCCAGCTGCCCGTCCAGCAACTTGGCCACCAGCGGACGGCTGTAGTCCATTTCCACACGCACCAGGATGTCCGGAAACTCGCGCTTGACCTCGGCGATGGCCTGCGGCACCAGGTTGGTGCCCGGATTGACCACCGTGCCGATCGAAGCCTGGCCCATGCGCCCGGCGCGTAGCGCGGCGATTTCTTCCTGCGCCCGCCCAATCTCCGACATGGCCGCGCGCGCGCGCCGGATCAGCACGTGGCCATACCAGGTGGGCTCAACGCCACGGGCATGCCGCTCGAATAATTTCACCCCCAGCATGTCTTCCATTTCCGCCAGCAGCTTGGACGCGGCCGGTTGCGTCATGCTAGCGGCCTCAGCCGCGCGCAACACCGAGCGCTGTTCGTGCAAATGCAGCAGCAGCAGGAGCTGGCGCGTCTTGAGCCGGGCTGCGTTGAACCAGGGAGTACCGGAATTTGCCATAGCGTGCGGTTGCGGCCGTGTATTCGTCGGAGGAATAGAATATGCCGAAAATTTCATTTGCAGCACATATCTCCCCGCGCGAGGCTATCGAACGCCGCAGCAGGAGCCCCTACCTCCCGGGCGCGGTCAGAACAGACGTGACCTGCCCGTCCGCGGGCGGCAACACGCAGCCCAATATGCGGAGGTGGAGAACGATGACGGCATCATGCCCGCCGATTGCAGGCCGTAGGACGGCGCACGCGTGTCCAGGCGGCGCTCCCTCAAGGTCGGAATCCATCGCCTTCGTCGTCACACGTTCTGCTCCCATGTTGCGCATCGGCCGCCATGCCACGACCCGCAGTCGCGCAGCCTCCCCCGACGTTGCCGGCCACCCGGTCGCCAACCGCCGCTTTCCGCTCTACCGCGAGTAACCGCATGACCTCAGATACCACCGCCAGCCCGTTCGTCCTGCCCCTGGTCGCCATCCTGCGCGGCATCACGCCGGAAGAGACGCTCGACCATGTCGGCGCACTGATCGACGCCGGCTTCGATGCGATCGAAATCCCGCTCAACTCGCCGCGCTGGGAGCAGAGCATCGCGCTGGCGCAACAGGCCTATGGCGAGCGCGCCTGGATCGGTGCCGGCACCGTGTTGCGCAACGACGATGTCGACACCCTGGTCGAGATCGGCGCGCGCTTCATCGTCACCCCGAATACGCGCCCTAGCCTGATCCGTCACGCGGTGTCGCGCGGCCTGACCGTGGTGGCTGGTTTCGCCACCGCCAGCGAGGCGTTCGACGCCATCGACGCCGGCGCAACCATTCTCAAGCTGTTCCCGGCCGCGACCTATGGCGCCGCGCATGTGCGCGCGCTGCGCTCGGTGCTGCCCACGCACATCCCGGTCTACGTGGTGGGCGGCGTCAGCCCGCAGACCCTGGCCGGCTTCATCGCCCAGGGCGCCGCCGGCGCCGGCATCGGTGGCGAACTGTACAAGCCCGGCCAATCGCTCCAGACAACCCAGACGCATGCACGCGCCTTCGTGCAGGCCTACCAGGAACTGCAAGGATGAAGATCACCCGCCTCACCACCTACCACGCCGCGCCGCGCTGGCTGTTCCTCAAGGTCGAGACCGACGAGGGCATCACCGGATGGGGAGAGCCGGTCATCGAAGGCCGCGCGCGTTCGGTGGAGGCCGCCGTGCACGAACTGGCCGGCTATGTCGTGGGCAAGGATCCGGCGCGCATCAACGACCTGTGGCAGACCCTCTACCGCGCCGGCTTTTATCGTGGCGGCGCCATCCTGATGAGCGCCATCGCCGGTATCGACCAGGCGTTGTGGGACATCAAGGGCAAGACGCTGGGCGTGCCGGTGTACGAGTTGCTGGGCGGGCTGGTGCGCGACCGCATGAAGACCTACCGCTGGGTGGGCGGCGACCGCCCCGGCGCTATCATCCAGCAGATCACCGACTATCGCGCGCTGGGCTTTGACACCTTCAAGTTCAACGGCACCGAAGAAATGAAGCTGATCGACAGCGCGCGCGCGGTCGATGCGGCGGTGGTCAAGGTGGCGGAAATTCGCGAGGCCTTCGGCAACAGCATCGACTTCGGCATCGACTTCCACGGCCGCGTCGGCGCGCCGATGGCCAAGGCCTTGCTGCGCGAGCTCGAACCGTTCAAGCCACTGTTCGTCGAGGAACCGGTGCTGGCCGAACAGGCCGAGTATTACCCACGCCTGGCCGCCAGCACTTCCATTCCGCTTGCCGCCGGCGAGCGCATGTTCTCGCGCTTCGAATTCAAGAACGTGCTGTGCGCCGGCGGCATCGGCATGGTGCAACCGGACCTGTCGCATGCCGGCGGCATCACCGAATGCGTCAAGATCGCCGCAATGGCCGAAGCCTACGATGTGGGCTTTGCCCCGCACTGCCCGCTCGGCCCGATCGCACTGGCCGCGTGCCTGCACGTGGACTTCGTTTCGCACAACGCCGTGCTGCAGGAACAGAGCATCGGCATCCACTACAACGAAGGCGCCGACCTGCTCGATTACGTCATCAACAAAGACGATTTTCACTGCGTGGATGGCAGCATTGCGGCCCTGCCCAAACCTGGGCTCGGTGTGGAGATCGACGAAGAGATGCTCAAGCGCGCAAACGAAAATCCGCCGGACTGGCGCAACCCGGTGTGGCGCCACAGTGATGGCAGCATCGCCGAATGGTAAGCACGCCCGAACACACCGCCGTGCTGGCGGTCGACAGCCGCTGCACGCATGGCGAAGGCGTGCTGTGGTGCGAGCAGCGCCAGGCGCTGTACTGGGTCGACATCAGCGAAAAACGCCTGTGGCGGCACCACCCGGCCAGCGCGCAGTCGCGCTACTGGACGCTGCCCGACCGCCCCGGCTGCATCGGCCTGATGGACGACGGCCGCGTGCTAGTCGCGCTGGCCAAGGCGATCGGCATTGTCGATCCGGACACCGTCGAAGAAGACGCGCTGCCCTTCGAGAAACTGGCCGATGTGGAAGCGGACAACCCGCTCACGCGCAGCAACGATGGCCGCGTCGACCGGCATGGCAACCTGGTGTTCGGCACCATGGACGAGCACGACAGCAAGGCCGCACGCGGTGCGTTCTACCAATTTTCGCTGAAGCACGGCTTGCGCGCCCTGCCGCTGCCGGGCGTTTCGATCCCCAATTCGATCTGCTTCGGCCTCGACGGCCGCACCATGTATTACTGCGATTCGGTGCGCCCGCAGATCCTGTGCTGCGATTACGACCCGCAGACGGCGCAAACCACCAACACGCGTGTGTTCACCACCCTCGATCGCGATGACGCCGAGCCGGACGGCTCGATCATCGACAGCGAAGGCCACCTGTGGAACGCGCAATGGCGTGCGTCGCGCGTAGTGCGTTATCGCCCCGACGGCAGCGTGGAGCGCATCGTGCAGCTGCCGATCAAGCATCCCACCTGCAGCGCCTTCGGCGGCGCGGCACTGGACCGCCTGCATGTGATCAGCTCGCGCCTGGACCATAGCGCCGACGAACTCGCGCGCATGCCCGAAGCCGGCAGCCTGTTTGTCTGCGACCTCGCCATCGCGGGCTTGCCCGAAAGCCGGGTGGCGAGCGCATGATCGCCATCGATTGGGGCACCAGTAGCCTGCGTGGCTATCTGCTCGATGCCGACGGCAAGGTCGTTGCGCAGCGCCGCGGTAGCGACGGCATCCTGGCCTGCCAGGGCCGCTTCGACGCAGTGCTGGCTGGCCTGGTCGACGGCTGGGACGGCCCACTGCTGCTCTCGGGCATGATCGGCAGCCGCAATGGCTGGGTCGAGCAACCTTACCTGCCCTGCCCGGCCGACACCGCCGCGCTCGCCCAGGCGATGCGCTGCTACGATGCCCTGTTGCCCGGCCGCGCACTGTGGTTCGTGCCCGGCGTCAGCACCGGCGAACAGGCCGGCGTGCCCGATGTGATGCGTGGCGAAGAAACCCAACTGGTCGGGCTGATCGCCGCGCTCGGCGACGGCGCGCATGTCGCCTGCCTGCCCGGCACGCACAGCAAATGGGCGCAGATCGCCAACGGCCAGCTGACGGGTTTTGCCACCGTCATGACCGGCGAGTTGTACGCCGTGCTGCGTCAGCACAGCATCCTGGGCAAGCTGATGGACGACGATCATGCCGCGCTGGACGCTGACGCATTCCTCCAAGGTGTCGACCGCAGCAACGACCCCGGCGGCCTCAGCCACCACCTGTTCGGCACCCGCACGCTCGGCCTGTTCGAACGCCTGTCCTCCGCGGCGCTGCCGTCCTACCTCTCGGGCGTGCTGATCGGCCACGAACTGCGCGCGCACCGCGGCGCTCACGCCATCGTGCATCTGGTCGGCAGCCCTGCTCTGGCGCAACGCTACGCATTGGCACTGCAGCACCTGGGCGTCGAAAGCCGACTGCATCCGGAAGATCTGGCTGCGGCAGGGTTGTTCGCGCTGGCGAGGCAGCGCGGACTGGCCTGACAGCCCGGCACGAAAAGCGCCAACAACTCCACACCCATCACGCGACTGCTTTAGAATTGGAAGGCTAAACGCCGGATTCCGCCATGCCTTTTGTTGTCACCGAAAACTGCATCAAGTGCAAATACACCGACTGCGTCGAGGTTTGTCCGGTGGATTGCTTCCACGTCGGCCCGAACTTCCTGGTCATCGACCCGGACGAGTGCATCGACTGCACCCTGTGCGAGCCGGAATGCCCGGCCAACGCGATCTATCCCGAAGACGACGTGCCGGCGGGCCAGGAAGCCTTCGTGGCACTCAACGCCGAACTCGCCAAGGCCTGGCCGGTGCTGACCGTGCGCCAGGAGCCGGCACCGGATGCCGCCGAATGGGATGGCAAGCCCAACAAGTTGCCGCTGCTGCAGCGCTGAGCTGCACGACCGGGCGCGGCCCGGAGCCACACCGCTGCACGCACCTCACAGTGCACTCGGCACTAACGCAAAACGGGCGCCCAAGGCGCCCGTTTGCCATCCAGCAAACCGAACCGGCCTCAGCCGCCTAGTTTGCTCTTCAGCGAGGAGATCACCGCCACCGGCGCAGCCGCCGTGGCCGGCATGCCGCGCGGGTCCACGGCCGACACATAGCTGCCCGCATCGACCTTGACCACGCGCACCAGGAAGCTGGAACCTTCGTAGCTCACATCGTAGGAACCGAGCATCTGGGCCTTGCTGGCAATGGTCAGGCCCGGGATATCGGCCAACGCCGCGCCCACCTTGGCAAACACCTCGTCGCGCTCGCCCGGCACGGTAAAACCGCTGTTGGCGCTCGCCGACGGCGGCGTGTTGCTGTTCTGCTGCGTGGTGGAGGCCAGCGTCGGCACCTTCATCGCACCGGAGGTGTCGGGCAGGTTCAGGTCCGGCGGCACTTCCAGCGGACGAGCTTCCGGCGCCAGCGCATAGTCGCCGCGCGCGCCCTTATGGAACCAGCTGCAACCGCTCGTGGCGGCGACAGTGGCGGTCGCCAGCAACGCGAGCGACAGCACGCGGACGGGGGAAACGGAATGACGCATCGATAGATCTCCTGGGTCAGGCCGCGAGCATTTCGCGGCTGGAAAGCGCTTCCAACGCAATGGCGTCGGCGGCAAGGCGGTCGGCAGCAGGCTGGTGCGCCGCAGAAAGAGGCAGCAGCGGCAAGCGTAGGCCGTGGCCGATCCCGGCGCGCTGCAGCAGCGCCTTGACCGGAATGGGATTGGATTCGATTCCGCAGAAGCTGTGGTATTCGCTCAACCGCGCGTCCCAGGCGGTGGCAGCATCGCGCTGGCCGTCGCGGGCCAGATCGCACAGGCGCCGGTACGCCGCCGGCAAGGCGTTAGAAGCGACCGAGATCAGCCCGGCAGCGCCGGACAACATCGCG
Organism: Xanthomonas euvesicatoria; assembly: GCF_013112235.1. Taxonomy (NCBI): domain Bacteria; kingdom Pseudomonadati; phylum Pseudomonadota; class Gammaproteobacteria; order Lysobacterales; family Lysobacteraceae; genus Xanthomonas; species Xanthomonas euvesicatoria. The sequence goes on along the minus strand of NZ_JABFFS010000001.1, from coordinate 3,110,740 downwards.
TGCGCCGCGCTGCCATCGTCGCCGCTGAGCACCACAAAACTGTCGCTGCGCAGCGCCACCAGTGCAGCGATGCGCTCGGGCTCGCTACGTGCTTCCTTGATGCCGACGATGTTCGGATGACCCACCAGCTCGGCCACCGTCTCCGGCAGCAGGTCGCAGCCGGTACGGCCCGGCACGTTGTACAGCACCACCGGCAGGCCACCTTCGTTGGCCACCGCCAGAAAGTGGGCCTTCAACCCGGCTTGGGTCGGACGCACATACGGCGGCGTCACCACCAGCGCGTACTGCGCGCCCAGCGCCGCAGCGCGACGTGTCTGCGCAATGGTCTTTGCCGTGCCGGACAAGCCGGTGCCGGCAAGCACCGGCACCCGGCCGGCGACCTGTGCCACAGCCGCGCGCAGCAGCGTGTCGTATTCGTCGTCGCTCAGTGCGGCCGCTTCACCGGTGGAGCCGGCAACCACGATTCCCTGCACGCCGCCGTGCAACTGCTGCTCCAGCAGCCGCCGCCAGGCATCCAGGTCGAGTGCGCCATCGGGACCGAAGGGGGTCGCCAGCGCGGTGATGATGCCGGAAAGGGACAAGATTCTGCTGCTCTTACGTGACAGGAAAAGGCCCGCGCGCACGCGGGTTGCGACCGCCTGCATGTTACTTGCGGCGCGAAACCACGGGCAAGTATGCTGGTCACCGCCAGGGCGCCTGCCCGGGCGGCCATTCAGCCTGATGCAATGCCGGAAGCCCCTTTGACCGACTCTACACCCCGGCCTTCGCCGACCGAAAATCACCTCCTGATCAACGCCTACACGACGCATCCGGAGTCCCCCCTGTTGCCCGTCACTCGCCGCATCGCCGACAGCGGCTGCAATCTCGTGGACGCCCGTCTGGCCACGGTGGGGCGCGACGTCTCGGTCACCGCACTGGCAACCGGCTCCTGGGATTCGGTCGCCAAGCTCGAAGCCATGCTGACCCGGCTCGAACGCGAAGAAGGATTGAAACTGGTGTGGTATCGCACCGGCCCCAAGCAGACCCAGTCCAACCTGCTGCCCTACATCGTCGAAGTGATCGCCGCCGACAAGCCGGGCATCCTGTTCCAGCTGGCCGATTTCTTCGACCGCCAGGGCATCACCATCGAAAACCTGCAGAGCACGCGCTACCGCGCCATGCAGACCGGCGCGGAGATGTTTTCGGCGCAGGTGACGATCGGCGTGCCGGCCAACATGCACATCGCCGCATTGCGCGATGATTTCCTGGAATTCTGTGATCACCTCAATCTCGACGCGATCATGGACCCGATGAAGTTCTGAGGCACCCATCAATGGCCATCGCGATCTCTGCGCTAAAACAGATGTTCGACCACATCCGCTCCGAGACCGATTGGAATCCCGACGGCCCGCTGCGCTGGGAATACTTCTTCGCCGATCCTGCGCAGGAGCCGCTGCAGAAGCTCGCCGAGCAACTGACCCAGGACGGCTATCGCGTCATCGACATTTTCCTCGGCGAACGCGACGAAGACGACGGCGATGACGAAGAGTCGTACTTCCTGCATGTGGACAAGAAAGAACATCACACCATCGAGTCGCTGAATCAGCGCAATGCGCAGTTCGACGCACTTGCCAAACGCTTCCATGTGGCTGCTTATGATGGGATGGACGTCGGCCCGGCCTGACCGCGCCGTCGCCCCTCCACTTTGGGCTGAGCAACGATGACCGACGCTGTGCTGGAATTACCCGCTGCAACCTTCGACCTGCCGCTGGCGCTGTCCGGCGGCACCCACACCACCCTGCGCGACCATGCCGGCACATGGCTGGTGCTGTACTTCTACCCGAAGGACAGCACGCCCGGCTGCACCACCGAAGGACTGGACTTCAATGCCTTGCTGCCGCAGTTCAAAAAAGCGGGCGCGATGGTGTTGGGCGTTTCGCGCGATTCGGTGAAGTCGCACGACAACTTCTGCGCCAAGCAAGGCTTCGCCTTCCCGTTGATCAGCGACAGCGATGAAGCGCTGTGCCGCGCCTTCGACGTGATCAAGGAAAAGAACATGTACGGCAAACAGGTGCTCGGCATCGAGCGCAGCACCTTCTTGCTGTCGCCCGAGGGGCATGTCGTGCAGGAATGGCGCAAGGTCAAGGTCGCCGGCCATGCCGAGGCCGTGCTGGCCGCAGTAAAGGCGCACGCCAAACAGTGACACCCCTCGCTTCCCGCGTCCTCCATCACCCTGCAGCTGCAGGCGTGATGGCTCGCCCCTGCTCCATCACTTGGAAGACCCAATGACCCGAGGCAAGCGCATCTACGTGCTGGACACCAACGTGCTGATGCACGATCCCACCGCGCTGTTCAAGTTCGAGGAACACGATGTGTTCCTGCCGATGCAGGTGATCGAGGAGCTCGACAACGCCAAGAAGGGCACCTCCGAAGTCAGCCGCAATGCACGCCAGGTCAGCCGTTTCCTGGACGAATTGCTGGAAAACACCAACGCCGAGCAGATCCAGGCCGGCATCCTGCTCAGCCATCCACAGGGCATCCAGCTCAAGGGCCAGGCCGCGATCGGACGGCTGTTTTTCCAGATCAAGCCGATCGACCCGGGCCGCACCTTCGGCGAAATGCTGCCGGACAACAAGATCCTGGCCTCGGTGCTGGCGCTGCGCGAAGAAAATGCGGATGTGCCGGTCATCCTGGTGTCCAAGGACATCAACCTGCGCATCAAGGCCTACATCAGCGGCCTGGTCGCCGAGGACTATCAAAACGACCGTGCGCTGGACGATTTCAGCCTGCTGTTCACCGGCGCCATCGAGCTGCCGGAAGATTTCTGGCAGAAGCACAACGAAGATCTGCGCAGCTGGAACGAACGCGGCCGCACCCATTACGAAATCGTGCTGGCCGAGGACGAAGACTGGTATCCGAACCAGTACCTGTACCTGCCCGGCGAAGATGAAGTGGAGCTGCGCGTGGCCAAGGTTGGCGGCGGCAAGGCCACCTTGTGCCTGGTCGACGATTTCCGCAGCGGCCAGCATGCGGTCTGGGGCATCGTGGCACGCAACCGCGAGCAGAATTTCGCGCTCAATGCGCTGATGGACCCGGAGATCGACTTCGTCACCCTGCTCGGCACCGCCGGCACCGGCAAGACCTTGCTCGCACTGGCTGCAGGCCTGGCGCAGACCATGGACCAGCAGCGCTACCGGGAAATCATCATGACCCGTGCCACTGTCAGCGTGGGCGAAGACATCGGCTTCCTGCCGGGGACCGAAGAAGAAAAGATGACCCCGTGGATGGGCGCACTGACCGACAATCTGGAAGTGCTCACGCACAATCAGGAAGGCGGCTCGTGGGGCCGTGCGGCCACCAACGACCTGCTCGCCAGTCGCATCAAGATCCGCTCGATGAACTTCATGCGCGGTCGCACCTTCCTGTCGCGCTATCTGATCCTGGACGAGGCGCAAAACCTCACGCCCAAGCAGATGAAGACGCTGATCACCCGCGCCGGCCCCGGCACCAAGATCGTGTGCCTGGGCAATGTCGAACAGATCGACACCCCCTACCTCACCGAAACCACTTCGGGGCTGACCTACGCGGTGGATCGCTTCAAGGCATGGCCGCATAGCGCGCACATCACGCTGCGTCGCGGCGAGCGCTCGCGTCTGGCCGACTTCGCTTCGGAGGTGTTGTGATGCGCACCTATCGCGGCGCGGTGGCGCTCGCCGTGATCGCGCTGGCCGGCTGCGCCAGCACCCAGGGGCCAGCCAGCGTGCCGACCAATCTCAAGAACGGCCAGTCCTGGATCATCACCCGGCAGAGCGTGGCCGAACAGGTGTTGCAGACCTGCTCGCGCGACAGCCCGGCACGGCATCCAGGCCAGATCAGCGGCTATTGGGCGCCGAGCCATCAGCAGATCGAACAGCTCGAAGCGCGGCAGGATGCGTTGACGCCCACCATTGCCGAGCCACGCGAGTTCGACCGCCAATACGTGGGTGTGGTGATCCAGGGCCAGCAGTTGATCTACGTCAACGCGTTCAAGCTTCCCAACGACCCGCCGGTGAAACCGGCGCGGGAAGCGATCCAGGTCTGCGACGGCGGCAGCATGTTCTGGGGTGCGCTGTACGACCCGCAAACAGGCGCGTTCTCGCAGATTGCGATCAACGGTAGCCCCTGACCCGAGATGGGAATCCTGCTGCCGCGCTGGGTCTGGATTGGCGCGGTGGCATTGTCGGCCGTGGCCGGCATGGTCAATGTGGTGGGCTACCTGGGATCCGAGCACCAGGTGGTCAGCCATCTCACCGGCACGACCAGCCTGCTCGGCGTTGCCCTGGCGCAAGACGCTGCCCCGGACACCGGCTTTCTTTGCGGCATCCTCATCGCCTTCTGCGCAGGCGCCATGCTCAGCGGACTGATTATCCAGGACGATGTCGTGCGGCTTGGACAGCGCTACGGCGCCGCGTTGCTGCTCGAAGCGCTGCTGTTGCTGGGCGCGATTGCACTGTTCAAGTTGCATCATGTCGGCGGCGTCCTGTGCGCCGCCGGCGCCTGCGGCCTGCAGAATGCGATGGCGACCAGCCTCAGCGGCGCCGCGGTCCGCACCACGCATCTGAGCGGCATGTTCACCGACCTGGGCATCGGCCTGGGGCACCTGCTGCGCGGGCGTCCGCTGCAGGTGCGGCGCCTCACGCTGAGCGCGCTGATCATCAGCGGTTTTCTCGGCGGCAGCATTCTCGGAACCTTGCTGTTCCAGCGCTGGCAGTACGACGCGCTCTACCTGCCCGCCAGCCTCACCGGATTGACCGGCGCCGGTTATGTCGCCTACCTGCAATGGCGCCGCTGGCGCACAGGATGATGCGCACATCCTCCGGCCAGCAGTGCAGAATCGCCACATGACTACGCCCAGTACGCTGTCTGCATTGAGCATCGCCGGCTCCGACTCCGGGGGCGGCGCCGGCATCCAGGCCGACCTCAAGACCTTCGCCGCGCACCGCGTGCATGGGTTGTCGGCGATTACCGCATTGACCGCGCAACACACCCGCGCCGTCACCGCCGTGCATCTTCCACCACTGCCCTTTCTGCAGGCGCAGGTGGATGCATGCTTCGCCGATTTCGAGATCCAGGCGGTCAAACTCGGCATGCTGGCCAATGCCGACGTCATTCATTGCGTGGCCGACCTGCTTGAGCGATATCGCCCACCGTTCGTGGTGCTCGACCCGGTGATGGTATCCACCAGCGGCGCGCGCCTGCTCGAAGATGCGGCACTGGATGCGCTGCGCACGCGCTTGCTGCCGCTGGCCACCCTGGTCACCCCCAACACGCCCGAGGCCGAGTTGCTGACCGGCCGCCGCATCAACAGCGCCGACGCCGCCGAACATGCCACCGCCGCCTTGCTCGACCTGGGCGCCAACGCCGTGCTGCTCAAGGGCGGACATCTGCACGAAGGCGCACGCGTGCTCGACCGCTTCGATGACGGCGTGACCCAGGATGTGTTCATGCACCCGCGCCTGCAGGTCGATGCGCACGGCACCGGCTGCAGCCTATCGGCGGCGATTGCCGCACAGCTGTGCCAGGGCCTGTCGTTGCTCAATGCCTGCGAAGCGGCGATCGATTACGTTGCACGCGCCATCCGCATTGGCCAACGCCCCGGCCACAGCGATGTGCTGGTGCTCGACCACTTCGGCGCCGCGCCCGGCGCATGAGCGTGCAGACCGACACCCTGCTCGCCAGCGCTGCAGATGGGCATCGCTGGCAGGTCATCCGTTGCGCACCGCCGCACCCGACGACAACGCTGCTGTGGCTGCCGGCATTGGGCGTGGCAGCGCGGCATTACCAACCCTTCGCACAGGCGCTCGCGTCCACCGGCGTTGCGGTGTATCTGCACGAATGGCGCGGCAATGGCAGCAGCACGCTGCGCCCGTCGCGTGAGCACGATTGGGGCTATCGCACGCTGCTTGCAGACGACCTTCCCGCCAGCCACGCCCTGCTCGATATCCACGACCCGCAGCTGCCGCGCATGGTCGGTGGACACAGCCTCGGCGGTCAGCTCGCGTGCTGCTACGCCGCGCTGCATCCGGTGCAATTCGCCGAGCTCTGGCTGGTGGCCAGCGGCTCGCCGTACTGGCGCAATTTTCCCGTGCCGATGCGTTACGGCCTGCCCCTGGCGTTTCGGTTGTTGCCTTGGCTGGCGCGCAGGCAGGGCGTGCTGCACGGGCGCAAGCTCGGTTTTGGCGGTACCGAAGCACGCAGCCTGATTGCCGACTGGGCGCAGGTCGGCCGCAGCAATCGCTATCGCGCGGCAGGCGCGCCATGGGACCTGGAACGGGCACTGGGCCAACTGCGCGTGCCGATCCGCGCAGTGACCCTTGCGCGCGACACGTTGGGTCCGGCAGGTGCGCTGCGCGCATTACTGGACAAGATGCCGCAGGCACACCCACGCCATGTGCGATTGGACGATGGGCAACTCGGCGCACGCAGCGATCATTTCGCGTGGATGAAAACGCCTGCGGCCGTGGTCGCTGCACTGCGTGACGCGCCTGACCATGACCTCGACGGCGCTGGAATTTCACAAAGGGATTGACGGCCCCGTCGGTCATCCGCATAATTCCGCTCCTGACGAGGCGCCCGTAGCTCAGTTGGATAGAGTACCTGGCTACGAACCAGGCGGTCGGGAGTTCGAATCTCTCCGGGCGCACCATCCTCAGAACAAGAAGAATAAGAAGACAGCACGCACGCGCTGATTTTCAGTTAAAAAGATCCGATCGCCCTGCGTCAGATCTGCAAGTCAAAACAAGATATGCGCCCGTAGCTCAGTTGGATAGAGTACCTGGCTACGAACCAGGCGGTCGGGAGTTCGAATCTCTCCGGGCGCACCAATCTTGAAGAAAACGACCAGCTTGCTGGTCTTTTTTTTGCCCGTCGTTTTTGCCGAAGCAGACGATGGCGCGCATTGCGTTGCATTGAGTGTGCTGTTCCATCGCGCGACGCCGATCTCTGAGCAACGCGCTCGCCGACGTCACAGGCCCGCCTCCAGGGCAATCAGGCCGTGGCAGCAGCCGCGTTCGCGTCGGCAACCACCGTCACCGGCACCAGCGATGTCACCGGATGCCCGGCATCGCGCCATGCATCCAGACCGCCCAACAGTGGCCGCACATCGCGGTACCCGCGCTCGCGCATCCGCGCGGCCAGCCATGCTGCAGACACCTCGTCCGGACACGCGCAGTAGATCACCACGCTACGATCGCGCGGCACGCTGGCAAGGATCTGCGCCAGCTGGCGCTCATCGGCGAACACGGCGCCAGGAATCGTGTATGGCTGCAACTGGCGATAGCCCGGAGCGCGGATATCCAGCACGGTCGGTCGCAGGCTTTCTTCGCCATCCAATAACGGCACCAACTCCTCTACCGCGATGCGCGCATGCTCCAGCGATCGCAACAGGCTCTGCCGTCGCCACCAGCGCCAACCGACATAGCCGGCCAGCAAGGCCGCCAAGACCACGATCGCGCCCGAGCCGAGTTCGGACAGCAAGGCGAGCACGTCCTGCACCTGACGCGCGAACACAGCACCCACGCCCAGGCCGACCAATGCCCACAACGATGCACCGAAGGCGTCGTATCGCAGGAACGCCGCAGGGCGTACCCGCATTGCTCCGGCCATCGGCACCGAAACCATCGACAAGCCCGGCACGAACTTGGCGACCGCCAGCACGCGCACGCCCCAGCGCGAAAAAAAGCGCTCGGTCTGCTTCATGCAGCTGTCGCGCGAGAGCGACAGCCGACACAGCGACTGCAGGGTGCGGTTACCGAAGCGGCGACCGGCCAGATACCAGACCAGATCGCCCAAGAGACTTGCCGCGACAGACACCGCCAACGCCGCAAGCCCGGCCAGCCAGGCATCGCCGTCCCCTTGCAACGCATAGCTGGCACCGACCAGCACCAGGGTCGGCAGCGCTGGCACCGGCAGCCCCAGCGACAACGCCAGCACGTTGGCGAACACCAGCGCCAATCCGTACTGTTCGATCAAGCCTTGCATGCGACGACCCTGCGCGACGGCGGGCCACCATTATCCGCCCTCCCTCACGGCGGCGACTGCCCGGCAGCGACGGAACGATACGTTGCGGCCAAGGCGTGCAACCAGCGCTCGAACAGGCCTTCGCTACACAAGGCGCGTCGCCACCAGCTCAATGCCTCCCCCTCTTCGCCCGGCCGCCATGCCAGATAAAAGGTTTCGTCGGGCTTGCGGGTTTCCACCTGCACCTCCCGCAGCCGGCCCTCCTGCAGCGCCCCGTGCGCATACGGTTCGGGCAGAAAGCCGTAGCCGGCGCCGGCCAGTTGCAGCAGCAGCTTGGTCTGCATGTCGGGCACGGTGAGCACATCGCGCCCGGAGAGCAGCCCGACCGTGCGCGGCAGCAGGCGCCGCGCCGAGTCCGCCACGGCAATCGCACGGTGTTCGGCCAGCTCCGCCGCGCCCAGCAGGCCGGCATCCGCCAGCGGAGACGTGGATGCCACGGCAAACACGAACCGCAACGTGCCGATCGGCTCGGCCACATAGCCGCCGCCACTGGGCCCCTCGCCCGCCGCCACGATCAGGTCCACGCGCCTGTCCAGCAGCGCCTCCCAACTGCCCGACAACGACTCGCTCAGCACGCGCAGCCGCGTGCTGTCGGCCACGGTGTAGAAGTCCAGGATCTGCGGCTGCAGCAAGGCCGCAGGCAGCACCCCATCCAGCCCGATCGCAAAATCCGACTCCCAGCCGGAGGCCACGCGCCGCACCCGCACCTCCAGCTCTTGCGCGGCACGCAGCAAGTGGCGCCCCTCGCGCAACAGCTCGCGGCCCGCCTGGGTCGGCGTGGCCTTGGGTCCCACCCGCTCGAACAGCTGCACGCCCAGATCCTCTTCCAGTTTGGACACCGTGTAGGAAATCGTCGAAGGCACCTTGAACAGCACCTTGGCTGCGGCCGCGAACGAGCCACGCCGGTCGATGGCATCCAGGATCTGCAGTGCTTCCAGGCTGATTTTCATTGTTCGAAATTTTCGATGATAGCGGCCAAATCTACTCGCTTTTTGTGCCGGACGCAGAGGTGGAGACTACGCATCAAGCCGCTGGACACCGATCGCCCAGCGCCAATTTCAAACCTTCCAGGAGAAGCAGCATGTTGAATGTCCGCAAGAGCGAAACCCGTGGCCGCGCCGAACATGGCTGGCTGTCCTCACGCCATACCTTCTCCTTTGCCAGCTATCACGATCCGCGCCATATGGGCATTGGCCCGCTACGGGTGATCAACGAGGACAAGGTGCAACCGGGCGAAGGCTTCGGCACCCACGCTCACCGCGACATGGAGATCATTTCCTATGTCCTGGGCGGCGCGCTGGAACACAAGGACAGCATGGGCACCGGCTCGGTCCTGCATTATGGCGACGTGCAGCGGATGAGCGCCGGCAGCGGCGTGACGCACAGCGAGTTCAATCACTCAGCCAGCGAGCCCGTGCACTTCCTGCAGATCTGGGTAATGCCCGAGCGTGCCGGCATCGAGCCAAGCTACGAAGAAAAGCACTTCGATGCCGAGAGCAAGCGTAACCAGTTGCGCTTGATCGCCTCGCCAGGCGGTGACCATGGCTCCCTGCGCCTGCACCAGGACGCACGCCTGTATGCCTCGATCCTGGATGGCCAGGCGCGTTTGCAGCAGCCGCTGGCCGAAGGCCGCATCGGCTACGTGCAGGTGGCCCGCGGCAGCCTGAGCGTCAATGGGCAAGCGCTATCGGCTGGCGACGCGGTGCAGATCGTCGGCGAGCCGGAAATCGTACTGGCCGACGCACGCGATGCCGAGGTCCTGGTGTTCGACCTGCCCAAGTAAGCAAGGCTGGATGGATGGCGTACCTGCGCAGGATTGGTGTGCGATGCGCTGGCCAGTGCCGAAACAAACAAAGCCCGCTCACGCGGGCTTTGTCTTGTGCGCAGCTTCTTGGGAGCTGACCAAACCTGACGCGGCAGCTGATGGCACGTGGCTTACGCACTGTGCCTTGATGCCCAAGATCCGCGAGATGGACATGCGATTTGCGACTGCCGGTTGCGCGCTGCGATCGATGCGTTGCAAATCGCCGCTCGCATCTTTACTGCGGTCGATAGGTCGTCGCAGCGGCGCTGATGGCAGCGACTGCCTCAGCACCGCAGGTTCGGGCACTTGCGCCCAGATCCACTCCTAAAGGAAGTTGCAATATGTGAGGGCACATCACGACGTCGCTTGCGAAACGCAGTGAACCATCATCACGCTACTTTCGCTGTCGCGCGCCGCGCAGCCTGCGCATCGACCTGCACTGGCGCGCGATCCGCCCCGCCATCCGCATCGCCATTGACCAAGGCGAACAGCGCATCCGCATCGCCTTCCAGCACGCGCGCCGAACGCGCCAGGTCGCCCACCATCTGCGCCTGGTCGCGCGCCTGCACGCCGATCGACTGCAACGCGGTATTGGCGCTGGAAATGTCCAGCGCCTGATCATGGCTGGCGGCGGCGATCTGCTCCACGGTCGCAGTGACGCGCAGGACCGACGTCACCATGTCCTGCATCACCACACCGGCCTGTTCGGCCAGGCGCGAGCCATCGCCGACCTGATCGGTCGCGTTGTCGATCAGGGACCGGATCTCCCTGGCCGACACGCTGCAGCGCTGCGCAAGGCTACGCACTTCGGTCGCCACCACCGCAAAACCGCGCCCCTGTTCGCCCGCACGCGCCGCCTCGACCGCAGCGTTCAGGGCCAGGATGTTGGTCTGAAACGCGATGCCGTCGATCACCTCGATGATCTGACCGATGCGGTCGGTCGCCGAGCGGATGCCGGCGGTGGTCTTGACCACATCGGCAATGACCTCGGCACCGCGCCGCGCCACCGTGGCCGAGTCTTCGGCCATGCGCCGCGCCGAACCGGCATTCTCGGAATTGGCCCGCACCGTTGCGGCCAGCTGATCGATCGTGCTCGAGGTCTGCGCCACCGCAGCAGACTGCGTAGACACGCGACTGACCAGCTCCTGGTTGCTCACGGAAATATGGTGCGCCTCGCGCTGCACGTTCTGCGCAATGCTCATGGTCTGCAGCATCAAATCGCGCATCCGTTCGGCCGAACGCACCTGGTCAGTGACGTCGGTTGCGTATTTGACCACCTTGTAGGGTCGCCCGGAGACGTCCAGGATCGGGTTGTAGGAAGCCTGGATCCATACCGTGCTGCCATCCTTGCGCAGTCGGCGATAACGTCCCGCATCGAACTGGCCGCTCGCCAGTTTTGCCCAGAACTGCCGGTACTCCTCGGACGCGCAGTAGGCCGCATCGACGAACACGCTGTGGTGTTGGCCGATCGCCTCGGCCGCCGGATACCCCATGATGGTCAGGAAGTTTTCGTTCGCACCGAGCACGTTCCCTTGCAGGTCGAACTCGATCACCCCCATGACCTTGTCGATCGCCCGGATACGCCCGTCCGCATCGGCCGAATCGATCACCTGGCGGGTCACGTCGGTGGCGTACTTGACCACCTTGTACGGTCGCCCGTGCTCATCGAGCACCGGGTTGTAGGACGCCTGGATCCACACCTCCCTGCCGTCCTTGCCGATGCGCCGATAGCGGCCCGCATCGAAGGCACCGCGCCCGAGCGAATCCCAGAACGCGCGATACGCAGCCGACTGGCGCGTGCCGGCATCGACAAACATGCCATGGTGCTTGCCGCGAATCTCCTCGAGCCGGTAGCCCATCACGTGCAGGAAATTCTGGTTGGCCGCGAGCACGGTGCCGTCCAGCGAAAACTCGATGACCGCCATCACCTTGTCGATGGCGTCGATGCGCCCCTCGAAGTCGGCTGTCTGGCGTACCTGCGCAGTGATGTCGGTGGCGTACTTCACCACGCGATATGCCTTGCCGGATCGATCCAGCAACGGGTTGTAGGAGGCATTGATCCACACCTCGTGCCCGCGCCTGTCCAGCCGGCAGAAGCGCCCGGCATTGAAGTCGCCGCGCCGCAGCCCTTCCCAGAAGTGCCGATAGCTTTCGCTGTCGCGATCTGCGGCCGTCACGAACATGCGGTGGTGCTGGCCGACCACCTCGTCCAGCCGATACCCCATCAGGGCCAGGAAGTTCGAGTTTGCATCCAGAATGCGACCGTCCAGATCGAACTCGATCACCGCCATCACCCGGTCCACCGCTGCGACCTTGTGTTGCAGCCCGCGACCCCAGAAGGAGAACACACGTCCAAGCAGGTGCGATAGGCGCATCACGTCAACATCCGAGATATGGTTCACGTCCTTAGCGACCCATGCGCCGGTTACTTGACCCCCACAACGTACCGCATCTACAAGGCGGTTCAGATGCGTAAGGCAGCGGCGACGCGCTCCGGCGCGAAGCGGCAATGGCACTGGCCCTGAGTTGCCTTTATGGCATCCCGGGCAGGCGATCCAACGGGGTGCAAGACCTCAATAGCTGCGCTGCCAGCCTCGACTGCCGAATATCGATAGGCCTTTCACGCCGGGTCTTCGGCCCCGGTTATGGCTTTGGTTGGTTTTGGTTTTGATCCTTATTCCTGGATGGTTCGCTGGAGTGCAGTGGCGCATCGCTCCAGTTGCAGCAGCGACAAATCCAACGCTGTACTCTCGCGCGCAGAATCAGCGCCGTCGTACACCACCCGCCTGCATGCGCAAGGCGGCAAAAAAAAAAAAGTGCCCAAGACGCCATCGATACGAGGCTCATTACTGACGTCGATGCGCCTGGCTCGATGCGCTGCACGGCGCGTTGGCGTACACGACACTGGAGAGTGCTGCTTCGCCAGGTGTCGCGCCCTCTCCGCAAGCGCATGCCACCAACCATGCCAATGGAATGACATGTCAGAGATGCGCCGAAATCCGGCGGAGGGGCAGCGAGCAAGCAGGACGCGACCTCTTCGCAACGCGACAAGGAATCTCACGCTCGCGCTGCAGGCGCCTCAGGCGTCACTATCGACTGTCGAGCGATGCGAGCAAGACCAGGGCCTTCGCTAGCTGGCAACTCTCATGCTTGAGATGCAGCCGGTGAGAGACGCAAAGAATCGTTACCAGCCTCCGGCTAGCAACCGAGCTCGGAGGCGATACTCCCTGAAGCACTGTGGCCGCTGGCGACGCGCGCACAGCGTGACCCTTTCGCCGTCCTCACTGATGGCCTGGGGACTGTTGGCAGGAGTGTGCTCCAGGGCGTCTGCAGCGTTGAACCAACGCCAGCGAGCACCCACGGATATCGCAGAATTCGACGACACGCATTGCCGCAGGCGACGCTCTCAAGCAGCATCGCCTTCTCGACGAACCCGCAGCACAAATAAAAACGCCCGCAAATCAGTGATTTGCGGGCGTTTAGAACACTGGCGGAGCGAGAGGGATTCGAACCCTCGATAGAGCTTTTGACCCTATACTCCCTTAGCAGGGGAGCCCCTTCAGCCGCTCGGGCATCGCTCCAGTTTTTTGCTGCCTGCCGCGATGTCCGTGGCAGGCCGCGAAGAATACCGGGTAAGAGGGGCTAACGTAAACCCTTGACAACGATCAATTCGAAGAATCGTCACCGTGATGTGCGCCGGAAGCGACCGGCTCATCCCCACGCTGGATGCGCTGATAGATTTCTTCGCGATGCACAGCCACATCCTTGGGTGCGGTGATACCGATACGCACCTGATTGCCCTTGACGCCGAGAACGGTCACGGTGACCGAGTCGCCGATCATCAAGGTTTCGCCTACCCGGCGAGTGAGGATCAACATTTTGCAAATCTCCTGGAACCGGTGGATTTCCCACCAGCATCGACGGCCTCCTGACTGAGACGCGCCCTACGTAAAGGGAATAGACCAGAAATGGTAGCGGGACATCCTGCTAGCCAGCAAGGCATAGCAGGACAAGTGTTCAGCCCAAGTGTTGCTTGACCCAGAGGGGCACACCGTCGAGTGCGGTCGCAAGGGCGGGCCCGTCCTCGCCACCACCCTGGGCGAGATCCGGACGGCCGCCGCCCTTGCCGCCGATCTGACTGGCGATGTGACCGAGGAGTTCCCCTGCCTTCACCTTGCCAGTTGGGCTGCCGTTCACACCGGCGACGAGCGCCACCTTGCCGCCCGAAGCGCCAGCCAGCACGATGACCGAATCGCCGAGCTGCTGCTTCAGGCGATCCATCGCATCGCGCAGCGCCTTGGCATCGAAGCCCTCCAGACGCACCGCGACAACCTTGACTCCGACAACATCGATCGCGCTAGCGCCCAAATCGGCAGTCGCACCCGACGCCAACTTGGCCTTGAGCGATTCCAGCTCGCGCTCCAGCCGCTTCTGGCGCTCGGTCAGTGCGCGCACCTTGTCCACCACCTCGCTGGTGTTGCCGCCGAGCAGATTGGCCGCTTCCAGCAGGCGACGTTCCTCGTCAGCCACATAGTCCAGCGCGCCCTGCCCGGTCACCGCTTCGATACGACGCACGCCCGACGACACGCCGCCTTCGGAGGTGATCTTGAACAAGCCGATGTCGCCGGTGCGGGTGACGTGGGTACCGCCACACAGCTCAGTGGAATAGCCGCCCATCTTGAGCACGCGGACGTTTTCTCCGTACTTCTCGCCGAACAGCGCCATCGCGCCGAAATCCAGCGCCTCCTGCATGGCCATGTTGTGCACTTCCACGCCATGGTTGGCGCGCACTTCGGCGTTGACCTTGCGCTCGATCACAGCGAGCTCGTCGGCAGTGATCGGCTGGAAGTGCGAGAAGTCAAAGCGCAGACGATCAGGCGCGACCAGCGAACCCTTCTGTTGCACATGCGTTCCCAGGACTTCGCGCAGGGCGGCGTGCAGCAGATGGGTGGCCGAGTGGTTGAGGATGGTCTTGCCGCGACGTTGCGTGTCGATCCCGCCGGCAAGCACATCGCCAAGCGCGAGCGCGCCTTCGCTGATGCGCCCCACATGCCCGTGGAACTGGCCTGCGAACTTCTGCGTATCGGTAACGTTGATCGACACGCCGGGGCCGCTCAGCTGGCCGCTGTCGCCGACCTGGCCGCCCGACTCGGCATAGAACGGCGTGCGGTCGGTGAACACGATCACCTCATCGCCCGCTTCCGCACGTTCGACCGGGCGGCCCTGCTTGAGCAATGCCACGACCTTGAGGGCATCGGCATCGTACGCTTCGTAGCCCAGGAACACGGTCGGCGACATGCTGGCGACCAGGTCCGCCGGCAATGCGACGCCACCGCCGAACTTGCCAGCCGCGCGCGCCGTCTCGCGCTGGCGCTCCATCGCGAACTCGAAGCCCTCCATGTCCACGCGCATGCCGCGCTCGCGCGCGATGTCGGCAGTCAGGTCGACCGGGAAGCCGTAAGTGTCGTACAGCCGAAACGCGTCGGCGCCCGGGATGATGTCCTGCGAGCGCGATGCGACCTCGTCGAAGATCTTCATGCCGGCGTCCAGCGTCTCGGCAAAGCGCTCTTCTTCGGCCAACAGCGCGCGCGCCACAGTGTCCTGCGCCACCACCAGCTCGGGATAGGCTTCGCCCATCAGCTCCACCAGCGTGGGCACCATCTTGCTGAAGAACGGCTGGCGCACGCCCAACATCCAACCATGGCGCAGCGCACGCCGGATGATCCGGCGCAGCACATAGCCGCGGCCTTCGTTGGAGGGCAACACGCCATCGACGATGAGGAAAGAACAGGCGCGGATGTGATCGGCGATTACCCGCAGCGACTTATTCTCCAGATCGGTGATGCCGGTCAGCGCACTGGCCTTGCCGATCAACGCCTGGAACAGGTCGATTTCATAGTTGGTATGGACGTGCTGCAGGATCGCAGCCAGACGCTCCAAGCCCATGCCTGTGTCCACGCACGGCGCCGGCAGCGGCACCAGGGTGCCGTCGGGCTGGCGATCGAACTGCATGAAGACCAGGTTCCAGATCTCGATGAAGCGGTCGCCGTCTTCATCCGGGGACCCCGGTGGACCACCGGCGATGTGATCGCCGTGGTCGAAGAAGATTTCGGTACACGGGCCGCAGGGGCCGGTATCGGCCATCTGCCAGAAATTGTCCGACGCGTAGGGCGCACCCTTGTTGTCGCCAATGCGTACGATGCGGCTTTCCGGGATGCCGATCATGTCGCGCCACAACGCGAAGGCTTCTTCGTCGGTGTGATAGACGGTGACCAGCAGGCGGTCGGCCGGCAGCTTCCAGACCTGGGTCAACAGTTCCCATGCCCAGGCGATGGCGTCCTTCTTGAAATAGTCGCCGAACGACCAGTTGCCGAGCATTTCGAAGAAGGTGTGGTGGCGTGCGGTGTAGCCAACCGAGTCCAGATCGTTGTGCTTGCCACCGGCACGCAGGCAGCGCTGCACGTCTGCAGCACGGACGTAGCTGCGCTTCTCCGCGCCAAGGAAGACGTCCTTGAACTGGACCATGCCGGAGTTGGTAAACAGCAAGGTGGGGTCGTTGCCCGGCACCAGCGGCGCGGATGGCACGATGGTGTGGCCCTTCCCCTCGAAGAACGCGAGGAAGTCACTACGAATCTGGGAAGTGCTGAATTTGGCAGGTGCGTTCATGTGCTGGCATTGGGCGGGCGGCAGTCCCGGTCACCCAATGACATGTGGGCGCAGATGAGCGGAACAACCTGAAACCACGAAGGGTAGCAGGCCTGACGCCCTCAGTCCTCAAGGTCGAAGCGCGTGGCGGCGCGAATGCTGTTGCCGTCGAAACCCCGCCGGGCCAGCAGATCGGCGGCCTTGCGCCGCTGCGGAAGGTCGGTTGGGCCTTGTTCGCCGAACCGACGGCGGATCAGGTCGCGCGCGTTTTCGGTCCAATCCCCTTCAAAGGTCGCCAAAGCGGCACTGATGGCCTCGCTATCCAGGCCATGGGTTCCGAGCTCGGCACGAATATGCAGCGGGCCATAACCAGAACCGGCGCGATTGCGCACCACTGCAGCAGCGAAGCGGGTGTCGTCCTGCCATCCCTCGTCCGTGAGCCGATCGACGGCCGCCTGCGCCGCATCTGGCTCGATCCCGCGGGCGAGCAGCTTGCGGTTCAATTCCTTGCGCGAATGTTCGCGCCGCACCAATAGGCCGAGTGCGCGCTGGACCGGCGTCTGTTCCTTGAACCGGCGCCCCTGCTTTGGTGCGGGCTCTTGCTCGTCCATCGTTGAGGTGTCCCGAATGGCCAAGATCAGTTACGACATCAATGCGCCGTCCATGGCGCCTGCCCTCCTGGCCTTCGATAGATCTACCGCGAGAAGCGACGGCACTGACTCCGCCGTCCCCGCGATAGAAAAACTTCAAACACGCTCGAACCTGTTGCCCCAGCGCCGGGCGGACGTGGGCGGCAATGGAGCGGTGGCGTACCGTGCGAGGTTCCGCCCACCGCTCACCAACAGCATCACCGTCACCGATTCCCGGCAAACCGACTCCGGCGACTGGTGATGTTGTGCGGCTGCAACTTATTCCTTGTCTTCGTCGTCGCCGGCCTCGCGCGGTGCTTCGGCAGGCTGGAACTTCTCACGCAACTCGGCTTCCAGCCGAGTCGCAACCTGCGGGTTGTCGCGCAGGTAGGTCCGTGCGTTGTCCTTGCCCTGCCCGATGCGCTCATCGCCGTAGCTGTACCAGGCGCCGGCCTTGTCGACCAGCTTGGCTTCCACGCCCATGTCGATCAATTCACCCTCGCGGCTGATACCTTCGCCATACAGGATTTCGGTCACGACCTGCTTGAACGGAGGCGCCAGCTTGTTCTTGACCACCTTGATCTTGGTCTGGTTGCCGATGATCTCGTCGCCCTTCTTGATCGCACCGATACGGCGAATATCCAGACGCACCGAGGCGTAGAACTTCAGCGCGTTGCCGCCGGTGGTCACTTCCGGGCTCTGGCCCGGCATCATGACGCCGATCTTCATGCGCAGCTGATTGATGAAGACCACCAGCGTATTGGAGCGCTTGATATTGCCGGTGAGCTTGCGCAGCGCCTGGCTCATCAGGCGAGCCTGCAAACCAGGCAACTGGTCGCCCATCTCGCCTTCGATTTCCGCCTTTGGCGTCAGTGCGGCAACCGAGTCGACCACCACGATATCAACCGAACCCGAGCGCACCAGCATGTCGGCAATTTCCAGTGCCTGCTCACCGGTATCGGGCTGCGACAGCAGCAGGTCGTCGACGTTGACGCCCAGCTTGGCCGCATAAATCGGGTCCAGCGCGTGCTCGGCGTCGATGAAGGCAGCGGTGCCGCCGTTCTTCTGGCACTGGGCAATGGCTTGCAGGGTCAAGGTGGTCTTGCCGGAAGATTCCGGGCCGTAGATTTCGACCACGCGGCCCTTCGGCAGGCCGCCGATCCCCAGGGCGATATCCAGCATCAGCGAGCCGGTCGGGATGACTTCGACCGCCTCGATGACGCGGTCGCCCATGCGCATGACCGAACCCTTGCCGAATTGCTTTTCGATCTGGCTCAGTGCGGCGGAAAGGGCGCGCTTCTTGTTCTCGTCCATCTGGGTGATCCTCGTCAGTGATTTCGGTATGGGGCTAATGTAGCGGCGGTGTATCGCACAGGCTGAGACTGCAGGCGACACACTCAGATTAGGGAGGCAGAAGGTCCCGCGGCAGCGGGAAATCCTGCGGTGCCAGCTCGGAGAAACGCCGGCACGGCCATCGGCGCAGACCTCAGCGGTTAGGCCTCAACAGTCCGCAATACAGTCCTTCAATCGCGAAATCCTGATCCGGTAGCACCTCAATGGGCGCGTAGTCCGGATTGCGCGGCAACAGCCGGATGCGGTCCTTGCCGATCTTCAGCAGCTTTACCGTGATTTCCTCATCGATCCGCGCCACCACGATCTGCCCCGAGCGCGCGTCGCGGGTACGGTGCACGCCGATCAGGTCGCCATTGAAGATGCCTTCGTCGCGCATCGAATCGCCTTGCACCTTGAGCAGATAATCCGGCGAGGGCGAGAAAAACACACGATCCAGTACAACGAAGTCGTCCGAGCCGATATCGGCACCGATCGGCAAACCCGCCGCAACGCGGCCCAGCACCGGCAGGCGCAGCACATCGTCGCGGGCCGCCTCGCTCACCGGAGCCGTGCGTGTCTGCGCACCCTGCCCGGCCAGCCGTATCCCGCGCGCCTGGCCTGGAACGCGGCGGATCGCCCCCGCATGCTCCAGCGCTTCCAGGTGATATTGCGCCGCGCGGACGCCCTTGAAGCCGAACGCGCGCGCGATCTCGGTCTGCGACGGCGGAACACCATCGGCATCGATGCGCTCGGCGATCAAGGCCAGGATTGCTTGCTGGGTGTCGGTCAGGTCCATGGTTAGTAGTATTACTACTAACGAGCGCCTGCGCAAGTGTTCGCCGCGCCGTGCCCGCAGGCCACCACGATGCCCCGCGCGTCGCGCGCTAGCGCCGGCTTCTCCAGATCGAAAACAGGATCCAGATGCCGCATAGCGCCGCGCCGATGAAACCGCCCACGCCCAGCGCGAGCAACCAGCGGCTGGCGCTCCCGCCGACGCTGTTCATGACGATCGAGGAGCCGATCACCAACGCGGCAGTCACGATCCCCATCGTGAGGCGATTGGCCGCGCGGTCGACCTGCTCGCCGAACTCGCGCAATGCGCGTGTTTCGATCTGAAGCTGCAGCTTGCCGCGGCGTGCGGCTTGCAACAGGCGCTTGAGGTCGCGCGGCAGATCGCCGATCAGGTCGATCGCGCCAGTCACGGTCCGCCGGCCGCGCCGCACGATGGCGCGCGGCGCATAGCGCTGCAACACCACGCGTTCCAGATACGGGCGCGCCTCGGTGGCCATGTCGAAATCCGGATCGAGCTGACGCCCCATGCCTTCCAGGGTGAGAAAGGCCTTGATCATCAGCGCCAGATCCGATGGCAGCGTCAGTCCGTGATCGCGCAGGATGGAGGTGACGTCGCCAAGCATTGCGCCAATACGCAATTCTTTCAGCGGCACGCCTCGATACTCGTCGACGAACGCGCCGATGTCTTGCTGCAAACGCGCCTCGTCGATCTCCAGGCTGGTGCCCGCCCATTCCAGCAAGACGTCGATCACTGCTTCGGCGTCGTAGCTGACCATGCCGTGCAGCAGCTGTGCGACCTGAAACCGACGCTGCTCGGAGACGCGCCCGACCATGCCGAAATCGATGACCGCGATGCGCCCGTCGCGCAGGTAAAAAATGTTCCCCGGATGCGGGTCGGCGTGGAAGCAGCCATCCTGCAACACCATCTTGAGCACGATGCCGGCACCGGCACGTGCGAGCGCCCTGCGATCCAGGCCGGCCGCATCGACGGCGAGCAGATCGCGCCCCGGAATTCCATCGATGAATTCCTGCACGTTGAGCGACTCGCAGGTCCACTCCCAGTACACCGCCGGCACCACCACCTGCGTATCGTGCGCGAAGTTGGCGGCGATGCGTTCGGCGTTGCGCCCCTCCGCAGCGAAGTCCAGCTCGCGTCGCAGCGAAACGGTAAATTGCTGCACCACCTCGGAAGGACGGTAGCGCTTGAGATCCGGTGCGCGGGTCTCGACGATTTCAGCAAGCCGGGCGAGCAGGCGCAGATCCGCGTCGATGGTGTCACCGATATCGGGACGACGAATCTTCAATACCACCGGCGTGCCATCGACCAACCACGCGCGATGGGTCTGTGCCAGCGAGGCGGCTGCCAGCGGCTGTTCGTCCAGGCGCGCGAAGACGGTTTCCGGCTCCATGCCCAACGCAGCGACCAGCTGTGGGCGAATCTGCTCGAACGGCAGCGCCGGCACCGCGTTCTGCAGCTCGCTCAATTCTTCGATCCACTCCGGTGGCAGCAGATCCACACGCGTGGCCAGCACCTGGCCCAGTTTGACGAAGGTGGGTCCGAGCTCTTCCAGTGCACGCCGCACGCGCATCGCTGCGGACATGCGCAACCGGCCCTCGGCGTTCTGCCAATGCAACAGCCTGCCGGCGCGCTCAAGCACATCGGCCATGCCGATACGACGCACCACATCGCCGAAGCCGTAGCGGATCAGGACCGAAGCGATTTCCTGCAGACGCCCAAGATCACGTACCGTGCCGAGTGCTTCCCACATCAGCGCACCGCCTGCGAGCGCGTTGCGCTCAGGCAATGCGTGACACTGCAGTAGATAGCAGCCTGCAACGCGGCGATCGATGGGACAGGAGCAAGAAACGAATGCATTGGCACGCGGGGCGGTGAGCGGACCTTGTTTGTAGCCGATCTGCCCTCCGCTGTCGCGCTCTCGCCTCGTCCAAGCTCAGCGCAGGTTACAAGGCGCGCGCGGTACATGCGCAACAGGCAGCGTTCGCTGATGAGCTGCCTGCACCCGGGTTGCGCCATTGTCGCTTCGCAGCCTCGTTGCCGCATGTGCCAAGTAACGCGTCCGCTCAGCGTGCTGCAGCGGCGTGTCGACAACGAGGCCCAGCCAGTTATTGGAACGGCGCTCGGTCACGGCCTTGGGTTTCCAGGCTGTGCGAGATTGCGCCGGAAATGGGGCGCCGCGGATCTGCTGCCGAACGCCATCAGCGAACCCGACGACCGCTAAAGCAGCGCGCTCAACCCGCGCAATGCTGCGACGACGGTCTGACGACGCACAGCATCGCGGTCGCCATTGAACTGGAACAGTTGTGCGGTGGCATAACCGCCACGGCGTTTCCAGCCGATCCAGACCGTGCCGACCGGCTTGTCCTCACTGCCGCCGCCAGGCCCGGCGATGCCGGTCACCGCCACCGCGATGCTTGCGCCGGAATTCACCAGGGCGCCAGAGACCATTTCGATCACCGTTTCGCGACTGACCGCCCCGTGCACTTCCAAGGTCTGTGGGCGGACACCGAGTAGCGCCTGCTTGGCCTCGTAGCTATAGGCGGCCATGCCGCAATCGAACCAGTGCGAGGAGCCGGCGACATCGGTCACCGCCTTGGCGATCCAGCCACCCGTACAACTCTCGGCAGTGACCAGGCGCTCGCGCGCGGCAAGCAATTGCTGCCCGAGGGCTTCGGCCAGCTGCTGCAGTTCGGAATCGGCGGAAAAAGACATGGGCACGGCAAGGAGGGGGCAGCGGACGTTTTAGCCCAATTCGTCGCGCCTGTCTGCCGCTGGCGCCGATTCCGGCTGGGCGCGAGGTGGCCAGGGTTCAGTGGCGATGTGCGGCCAATATGCGGTACGACGGGTCTGGACGGGCTTGCATGTGCGCCGAGGTGCCGGCCGCACGTGGTCAACGTGCAGCGCCGCCTCCAAGCACCGAATCACCGCACCCAGGGCGTCATTCCTGATCACAGGTGTGATGCGCCACATGAGCGCACCACTGCACTCTTGCGCAGCACCCACTGCTCATATTGATTTTCTGTGAGTTCCGGCTGGCCGGGACGAGGCCTGGCAACTGCCGCACAGCGACGCGCTCCACCCTTCCCCATGCGCCTTGAAGCAGCAGCACGGTCGTGTGCGACCGACCGTGCCGCTTCCATCACGCTTCCCAGTCTTCGCGACGATCCGGCAGCATCGCGCGCAGCGGCGCACCGTCCTGCCCGGCGGCCAACCGCTCGGCCTCGACCATCGGCAGATCGACCTCGAGCAACCAACCCTCTTCGTCGGATTGCTCATTGCGCACCACTTCCAGCTGATGCAGCCTGGAACGCAGGCGACCGGCAGACGGTGGTAACCGTAGCTGGCCGGTCAGGTGGCGCAGATCCAGCCGCTGGCCGAGCGCATGCTGCAATTCTTCCAGCCCGCGTCCGTCGCGCGCCGACACCCAGACACGCTCGCGGCGTGCCGGGTCAGGAATGCCGTCCTGCGCGTCGTGGCGCACTTCGGCGCCCTCGATCTTGTCGATCTTGTTGAATACCAGCAGTTGCGGCAGATCGCCCGCACCGACGGCCTGCAACACTTCATCGACCTGCAGGATGCGTTCCTCGCGCAACGGGTCTGCTGCATCGACGACGTGCAGCAACAGATCGGCGTCGCGCGCCTCCGACAGCGTGGAGCGGAATGCGGCGACCAGCTCGTGCGGAAGATCGCGCACGAAGCCGACCGTGTCGGCAAGAATCGCGCTGCCACCCGGCAACGCAATGCGTCGCACGGTGGGGTCGAGCGTGGCGAACAATTGATCTGCCACGTAAGCCTCTGCGCCGGTCAACACATTGAATAATGTCGACTTGCCGGCATTGGTGTAGCCGACCAGTGCAATCCGTGGCAATTCGCTGCGCATCCGCGCACGACGCATCTGGGTGCGCTGCACCTCGACCTTTTCCAGCCGCTGCTGCAGCTGTTCGACGCGTTTTTGCAGCAGGCGGCGGTCGGTTTCCAGCTGGGTTTCGCCGGGGCCGCGCAGGCCGATGGAGCCACCGCGCTGACGCTCCAAGTGCGTCCAGCCTCGTACCAGCCGCGTGGCCATGTGACGCAACTGCGCCAGCTCCACCTGCAGCTTGCCTTCGTGGCTGCGCGCACGTTGCGCGAAGATGTCCAGGATCAACCCGGTGCGGTCGATCACACGCCGCTCCAGATACCGCTCAAGGTTGCGCTCCTGGCCGGGCGACAAGGTGTGGTTGACCAGCACCAGATCGGCACCGGTGGCCTCGGCTGCGGCCTTGACCTCTTCCAGCTTGCCGCTACCGATCAAGGTCGACGGGCTGGGCTTATCGATGCGCGCGGTGAGCGTGGCGGCCACCGTGGCGCCCGCCGACTTTGCAAGGTCGGCGAACTCCTCCATCACATCGTCTTCGGCAGGCCCGCCGGAGTGGGTCTGTATCAATAACGCGTGTTCACCCTTGCGGGACCGATCAAACACGCACTGCTCCGTTACTGCTCGACGTCGTCATCTTCCGCCTGATTGCCTTCATTGGATTGCACATACCCACCACCAGGCCCCACGCGCACATTGCGCGCCGGCACCACCGTGGAAATGGCGTGCTTGTACACCATCTGACTCACGGTATTGCGCAGCAGGACCACGAATTGGTCGAACGACTCGATCGTGCCCTGCAGCTTGATGCCATTGACCAGATACACCGACACGGGCACCCGCTCGCGCCGCAGCGCATTGAGGAATGGGTCCTGTAAAGATTGCCCCTTAGCCATCGAAAAATCCTCTTCATTATTGTTCTTATTGTTCCGGTCGACACCTGCTATCCCCAGCCGGTCCCGGAAACGGGATGTTACACGCCTGAAGCCTGCCGTACAGCGGGACGATCAGCGAGGAAGCCGACAATTGCGTCCTCCAATTGATGAAGGTCACGCTCCGGGTCGAACCAGCGCGCGTCCAGCTCGCCGCGCAGCCAGGTGAGCTGCCGCTTGGCCAGTTGCCGGGTCGCCTGGATCGCCTTGTCGCGGAACTCGGCCAGGCCGCCAGCCCCGTCCAGGTACTGCCAGGCCTGGCGGTAGCCGACCGCGCGCACGGCCGGCAAATCCAGCGGCGCCGCCACCGCCTGCATCTGCGGCAGCGCCCGCAGACGCTGCACTTCCCCCAGAAAATCCTGCGCCAACATCGCATCCAGCCGGTGTGCGATCCGTGCATGCAGCACCGCGCGCTCGCGTGGGGCCAAGACCACCTTCAACACGCGTACCGGCAGGCGCGGCCCTGGCGGTAGCGCCTGCCACGCGCTGATCGGCCGCCCGCTGATGCGGTAGACCTCCAGCGCCCGCTGGATCCGCTGCGGGTCGGTCGCATGAATGCGCGCTGCCGCAACCGGGTCCACACGTGCCAGTTGTGCGTGCAAACCGGCCCAACCGATATGCTGAGCTTCGGCCGCGATGGATGCACGCACCGTTTGGTCGGCCTCGGGCAGGTGCGACAAACCTTCCAGCAGTGCACGAAAATACAGCCCGGTGCCGCCGGCCAGAATCGGCAATTTGCCGCGCGCCACGATTTGCGCGATCGCCTGGCGTGCATCGGTGGCGAACTCCGCTGCCGAATACACCTGCCAGGGATCGCGCAGGTCGAGCAGATGATGCGGCACCGCCGCGCGCATTGGCCCGTCCGGCTTGGCCGCACCGATCTCCAGGCCGCGATACACCAGCGCCGAATCGACGCTGACGATTTCCCCGTTCCAGCGCTCCGCAGCTTCCAGCGCCAGCGCCGTCTTGCCGCTGGCGGTGGGGCCCATCACGGCGATCGCCAGCGGGCGTTGGTCGACAGGCATCAGTCCTCGTCCGGCCAACGAATCGTGGGCGCGGCGGGCGCGCTGACACGCGGTACGGGAATCGCCGCCATCGCCGTCCATACCTTCAACGCATCCACGGTTGCCGCCACATCGTGCACGCGCAGCAGCAGCGCGCCATGTTGTGCGGCGATCAGATGCGCGGCCACCGAGCCGTGCACACGTTCGGCGGCGATCTGGCGCCCGGTCAGTTCGCCGATGCTGCGTTTGCGCGACAGCCCGGCCAGCACCGGCAAACCGAATTCCTGCAGCCGCTGCAGCTGCGCAAGCAGGGTGAGGTTGTGCGGGGTGGTCTTATCGAATCCAAAGCCCGGGTCCAGGACCAGCCAGCGCTTGTCGATGCCGGCCATCTCGGCAGCGAAGATGCGCTCGGCCAGAAACCGGTGCACTTCACCCACGATATCGTCGTAGTGCGGCGCATCCTGCATGGCGTGCGGCGCGCTGCGCGCATGCATCAAGACCACAGGCACGCGCAGGTCCGACGCCGCTTCCAGCGCACCGGGCGAACGCAGGGCATAGACGTCGTTGATTATGCCGGCGCCGGCCGCGACCGCCGCGCGCATGACCTCCGGTTTGAACGTATCCACGCTGATCGGCACGCTGGTGCGCTGGGCCAGCGCCTCGATGACCGGAATGACCCGCTGCAATTCTTCTTCAACCGAGACCGCCGCAGCGCCCGGGCGGGTGGATTCACCACCGACATCCAGCACCGCAGCGCCCTGCTCCACCAACGCCAGCCCATGCGCGATCGCCGCTTCGCAGGTCGCATGCTGGCCGCCGTCGGAGAACGAATCGGGTGTGACATTGACGATACCCATCACCTGCGGTGCATCCAGTCGCAGGCTGCGGCCGGCGCAATCCAGTGTCAGGGTGGTATCGAACATCGGCAGTGTCTCCTGGGTTGGTGATGGTCGCCCATACGTGGGCATCGATGCGGCCCGATAACGCATCAAGGCCGGGAATTGCTCCCCGGCCTTGATGGATGCCTCGCAGATCAGTGCATGGCCGGCTTAGAGTTGCTCGGCGGGTCCGGCGATGGGCGGCAACGGACGCGGGCTACCCTTGTCGTTGTTGTTGCCACCGTCCTTGTCGGACTTGCCCCAACCCGCCGGCGGCGGCGGCTCGCGGCCTTCCATGATGGCGTCGATCTGAGGCACGTCGATGGTCTCGTACTGCAGCAACAACTGCGACATCGCGTGCAGCTTGTCCAGATTCTCGGTGAGGATGGTCTTGGTCTTGCTGTAGGCCTTGTCCAGGATCGAGCGCACGACTTCGTCGATCTTGCGCGCGGTTTCGTCGGAGACGTTCTTGTGCTGGGTCACCGAACGGCCCAGGAACACCTCATCCTCTTCCTCGCCATAGGCCACCGGGCCAAGCTCGTCGGACAGCCCCCACTTGGTCACCATGTTGCGCGCCATCTTGGTGGCCCGCTCGATGTCGTTGGACGCACCGGTAGTGACCTTGTCGCCACCGAAGATCAGCTCTTCGGCAACGCGACCACCGTACAGCGAGCACAGCTGCGATTCGATCGCCACGCGGTTCATCGAGTAGCGGTCGCCTTCCGGCAGATACATCGTCACGCCGAGGGCGCGGCCGCGCGGAATGATGGTGACCTTGTAGACCGGGTCGTGCTCCGGCACCAGGCGGCCGACGATGGCGTGGCCTGCCTCGTGATACGCGGTGAGGGTCTTCTCGTCCTCGCTCATGGCCATCGAGCGGCGCTCGGCACCCATCAGAATCTTGTCGCGGGCACGGTCGAAGTGGTCCATGCGGACTTCCTTCTCGCTGCCACGCGCCGCGAACAACGCTGCTTCGTTGCACAGGTTGGCCAAGTCGGCGCCAGAGAAACCCGGTGTACCGCGGGCGATGACCATCGGCACGACATCCTCGGCCAGCGGCAGCTTGCGCATGTGCACGCGCAGGATCTGTTCGCGGCCCTTGACGTCCGGCAGGCCGACCACGACCTGGCGGTCGAAACGGCCAGGACGCAGCAGCGCCGGATCCAACACGTCCGGCCGGTTGGTCGCCGCGATCACGATCACGCCTTCGCCGCCTTCGAAACCGTCCATTTCGACCAGCAACTGATTCAGGGTCTGCTCGCGCTCGTCATGCCCGCCGCCGAGACCGGCACCGCGATGACGGCCCACCGCATCGATTTCGTCGATGAAGATGATGCACGGCGCGTGCTTCTTGGCCTGCTCGAACATGTCGCGCACGCGGCTGGCACCCACGCCGACGAACATTTCCACGAAGTCCGAGCCGGAGATGCTGAAGAACGGCACCTTGGCCTCGCCGGCGATCGCCTTGGCGAGCAGGGTCTTACCGGTACCCGGCGGGCCGACCATCAGCACGCCGCGCGGAATCTTGCCGCCCAGCTTAGTGAACTTGGTCGGGTCGCGCAGGAAGTCCACCAGTTCGCCGACTTCTTCCTTGGCCTCGTCGCAACCGGCAACGTCGGCAAAGGTGATCTTGATCTGGTCTTCGCCCTGCAGCTTGGCGCGCGACTTGCCGAAGCTCATCGCCCCCTTGGCACCGCCGCCACCGCCCTGCATCTGGCGCATGATGAACAGCCAGAAGCCGATGATCAGGATGACCGGGAGGAAATTGAGTACCAACGACCAGAAGCCAGGCCCGGTCGAGGGCTTCTGGCGGGTCATTTCGATGTTCTTGCTGTACAGCACGTCGACCAGCTTGTCGTCGCGCGGACCGTAGACGGTGGCTTCGCTGCCGTCGGTGCGCTTGAAGCGGATCGCGTTGACGGCCAGGTTGGTTTCATCGGTGTAATCCACCGATTTGACGCGCCCGGAGTCCACTTCCTTCAGGAACTGGGTGTAGGTGATCGAGTCGGCACCGACGCCGCCCGCCATCCGCGGCGAGAAGCTCTGGAAGACAACCATCAGCACAACTGCGACGACCACCCACAGCAGCAGATTCTTGGTCAAGTCGTTCATCCTCATTGGCTCCGGTGCCCTCTACTCTTCGATGCTTGAAATACGATGGTCATTGGCAGCTTACTTGATCTGGACACGCTTGCCCTGACCGAGCGCATAAACTTCCGGGGAGCGCTTGCGCGAGGCCGCCGGCTTGCGAATCGTCACCTTCTCATAGCGGCGGCGAAGCTCGCGAATGTAGTCGTCGGACCCGACACCCTGGAACAGCTTGATCAGGAACGCCCCGCCCGGCTTGAGGTGGGTGTCGGCAAATTCCATGGCCAGTTCCGCCAGGTGCATCATCCGCGGTTGGTCGACCGCATCCATGCCACTCTTATTGGGGGCCATATCCGACAGCACAAGGTCCACCGGCACATCGCCCAGCATCGCTTCGAATTGGGATAGGACGGCCTGCTCCCTGAAGTCGCCGTGAAGGAACTCCACGCCCGCCAGGGCCGGCATGTCCAAAATATCCAGCGCCACCACCCGGCCGCTGTCGCCCATGGATTTGCGCACCTGTTGCGACCACCCGCCCGGGGCCGCGCCCAGATCGACCACCACCATGCCCGGCTTGAGCAGGCGGTCGCGCTGCAGCAACTCTTCCAGCTTGTAGGCCGCGCGCGAGCGCATGCCCTCGGCCTGGGCCTTCTTCACGTAAGGGTCGGCGAAGTGTTCCTTGAGCCAGCGCTGGCTGCTTTTACTGCGGGAAGGCATTGGCAAAGGGGTCCGAACGGGTCGCCATGATACCCTGAACACCCTTTGCTTCCCTTCGATCCTGCATGTCCATTGTTCTCACCTCCGCCCAGAACCGTTTCCTGCGCGGCCAGGCCCACGACCTCAAAGCCTTGCTGCAGACCGGCGGCAAAGGGGTCACGCCGGCATTTCTGGCTGAACTCGAGGAAGTGCTCGAGCGCCACGAACTGGTCAAGGTGAAGGTGGCATCGGAGGATCGCGAGACACGTGATGCGCTGATTGCCGAGCTGATCGAACAAACCGGCAGTGCGTTGGTACAGCGCATCGGCCACGTCGCCATTCTGTACCGCCCCAGCAAGGAAAAGCGCCAGATCGTGCTGCCGCGCGGCTGAGCCAGCGAGTTCGTCATGCCTTTAAGTCAGGAACACCCCGATTACGCCTACGCGCTGCGCGCGGCCGACGGCCGCCATGCCAAGGTGAACGAGCAGATCCTGCAGCAGAGCTTCATCCTGATGCCGGATGAGCTGGTAGAGCACTGGCCGGTCCAGACGCTGGAGCAACTCCAGGCCAGTCACATGGAGGCGGTGCTGGCGCTCAACCCGGCCGTGATCCTGCTCGGCACCGGCGAACGCCAGTTATTCCCCAGGACCGACGTGCTGGCGGCCTGCCTGACCCGCGGCATCGGCCTGGAGGCGATGACCAATGCCGCCGCCGCACGCACCTACAACGTGCTGGCCAGCGAAGGCCGGCGGGTGGCCTTGGCGATGGTGTTGCCGGGCTGATTGGCTTGGTACGGGAATCGGGATTGGGGATTCGTAAGAGCGGGCTTCCGCAAGCTGCGCCTTCAATCGCCAAACCAGGCTAGAGCGTCAATTGGTCCAAGTGGTGAGTCCGAAGAACCCACTCTCTTTCCGGATACGAACAGCCCAGGGCCGTTGCGAATCCCGAATCCCAACTCCCCAATCTCATTTCTTCGGCAAATACAGCAGCGGATCGACCGGCTTGCCGTTGTAGCGGATCTCGAAGTGCAACATGTCGCGGGAGGCGCCGCTGCGGCCCATTTCGGCAATTTGCTGCCCCGCCTTGACGCTCTGGCCCTCGTTGAGCAGGCGCTTGCGGTTGTGACCGTACGCGGATAGCCACTGGTCGTTGTGCTTGATGATGATCAGCTCGCCGTAGCCGACCAGGCCGGCGCCGGAATACACCACCACGCCATCGGCGGCGGCACGCACGGCCTGACCGCTGGTGCCGGCGATGTCCACGCCCTGCTTGGTGGTTTCGCCAGTGACGAAGGTGCCCACCACGACGCCATCGGCCGGCCAACGCCACGAAAATCCGCTACTGACCGGTGCGGCGATCGGCGCGACGGGGCGCGGCGGGGCCACGGTGCCGCCAGCCACCGGCGCGCTGCCACCCGGCTTGCTGGTACCGGGCGGATACAACTTGAGCGTCTGGCCGGGATAGATGGTGTTTGGGGAAGACAGGCCATTCCAGGCGGCCAGATCCGCGGCGGTGATATTGGTCCGGCGCGAGATCGCGTACAGGGTGTCGCCGCGCTGCACGGTGACCGTGGCACCCGGACGCGGCACCGAAGGACGCGGCGCGGCGTTGGGGCGCGATGACGACCCGCCACCGCTCGCTCCGGGCGAACGCACCACCGTTGCGCTGCTGCAGGCGGTCAGTCCGATGGCCATTGCGAGCATGACTGCTGTCTTGCGTGCCGAATTCATCTGCGTCTTGCTCATCCGTTCGTTGTCTTCCACACCAACCAGCCCGCACCGACCGCCAGCACCGCCATTGCAACCCAGCCCAGCGGCTCGATCCAGCGATGCAGCGCCGCTTCGGCCCGCGCACCGCCCAGGCGGATCGCGCCGGCCACCAGATACACGCGCTTGCCGCGCCCGACCAACATGCTGGCGATGAATGGCAGGATCGGCACGCCGACCACGCCCGAGGCCCAGGTAAAGATCTTCAGCGGGATCGGGGTAAACCCGACCAGGACCAGCGCCCAGAACGCCTTCCACGGCGAATCGGCCACCAGCGTGCGCAGGGTTTCGATCTGCTGCTGGATCTTCGCGCTCCAGCCCAGCCATTCGATCAGCGGCTGCAGCGCGGCGAAGGCGAAATGGCCAAGCAGATAACCGACCAGGGCGCCGCAGATCGAGCCGATCAGGCTCAGGGTCGCAAACCAGAGCGAGCGCTTGGGCTCGGCCAGCGACATCGGTGCCAACATCACTTCCGGCGGCACCGGGAAAATGAAGCCCTCAACGAAGCTGAGACCGGTCAGCAGCGCGGGTGCGCGGCGATGGCGCGACCAACGGATGGCCACGTCGTACAACGGCCCAAAAATCTTCATCGAAGAACTCTCATGGATTCAATCCAGCATGCCCGACAACAGCGGGACGAACGTGACCGGCGCCAGAACCTGTTGTTCGATGGCACCATCGGCCCCGCGGGTGAGTTGCACCAACGATTGCGAGGAAGGCCCTCCGACCGGCGCGACCAGGCGCCCGCCGACCGCCAGCTGGTCGACCAATGCATCGACCAACGCCGGTGCGGCAGCGGTCACCACGATGGCGTCGTACGGCCCGTGTTCGGGCCAGCCGATGCGGCCGTCGTCGTGCTTGCTGCGCACATTCATGCCCAGGTGCCGGAAGCGCTTGCGCGCCTGCCGCAGCAGGTCGCCGATGCGCTCGACGGTGTAGACCTCCAGCCCCAGCGCCGCCAGGATCGCGCCCTGGTAGCCGGAGCCGGTGCCCACTTCGAGTACCTTGGCCGGGGTCACCTGCAGCACCGCTTCGGTCATGCGCGCCACCACCCAGGGCTGGGAGATGGTCTGGCCATGGCCGATCGGCAGCGCAGTGTCTTCGTAGGCGCGCGAGGCCAGCGCTTCATCGATGAACAGATGCCGCGGCACGGTGCGCATCGCGTTGAGCGTGGCCTCGTCCTGGATGCCCGCCTCGCGCAAGCGCTCGACCAGGCGGTCGCGCACGCGTTGCGAGGTCATGCCGATCCCGACCGACTCCGGTTGCAGGCGCAGCCTCGGCGTCATGCCGGGCCGTCCAGCGCTGCGGTCAACCCACCCACCCAGCCGGCAACGGTGTCCAGTGCCTGGTAACGGGTGAGATCGACGTGGATCGGCGTGATCGAGATATGCCCGGTACGCACGGCGTGGAAATCGGTACCGGCGCCAGCGTCCTGCTCGGGACCGGCCGGGCCGATCCAGTACACGGTGCGGCCGCGCGGATCGCGCTGCGGCACGCACGGCTCGGACCGGTGGCGGTTGCCGAGCCGGGTGACTTCGAAACCGAGCACATCCGACCATGCCAGATCCGGCACGTTGACGTTGAGGATAGTGTCGGCGGGCAACGGGTCGGCCTTCAGCCGCGCCACGATTTCCACCGCAGCGCGCGCGGCGGTGTCGTAGTGATGCGCCTGGTAATTGTGCGTGACCAACGACACCGCTACCGCCGGCAAGCCGAGGAAGCGGCCTTCCATTGCGGCCGACACGGTGCCCGAATAGATCACGTCGTCGCCCAGATTGGCCGAATTATTGATCCCGGAGACCACGATGTCCGGGTCATAATCGAGCATACCGGTGAGTGCCAGATGCACGCAGTCGGTCGGCGTGCCGGCCACTGCGCAGGTCTGCGCATCGACGCGGCGGGTGCGGATCGGCACATCCAGCGTCAGCGAATTGCTGGCGCCGGAGCGATCGCGGTCGGGCGCGACCACCATCACTTCGTGACCGGCATGGCGCAGCGCCTCGGCCAAAATCTGGATGCCGGGGGCGTCGACACCGTCGTCGTTGCTAACCAGTACGCGCATGGGACTCCTCGGAAAACCGGGCCATGATACCGGATGCGTCCCGCGCCTTCGCGCTTGATCTTCGCGTGCGTCTGCGCTTGGACCGGGTACGCTGTGCAGATGTCGCATCCTGAAGACGAAGACGACGGCGCGTTGTTCCGCGCAGCGATCGGCGCGGTCAAGCCGATTCGTGAAGTCGCCCCACCGGCCAACGCCAAGCCACGCCCCAAGCCGCGCGCGCGCATGGCCGAGCGCGACGACGCCCAAGCGCATACCGAATTTGCGCGCCTGCTGCGCGACAGCGCGCCGCTGGAAGCGGGCGATACCGCCAGCTATCGGCGCGAGAATCTTCCCACCCGCTTGTTTCAACGGCTCAAGCGCGGGCAATTCTCGGTGCAGGACGAACTGGATCTGCACGGCGCCACCGCAGCGCAGGCCGAATCGTTGCTGCGCCAGTTCCTGCTGGAAGCACACGCGCACGAACATGGTTGCGTGCGCATCATCCACGGCAAGGGACTGCAATCGGACACCGGTGCGCCCGTGCTGAAGAACCTCATGGACCGGCTGCTGCGTCAACGCAACGATGTGCTGGCGTTTCATTCGGCGCCGCCGACGCAGGGCGGTACCGGGGCGCTGCTGGTGTTGCTGGCGCGGCGGCGATAGGCCGATGATTACGCGCGAGTGATGCGAAACGGCAGCCATTGCGCGTGGCGACGTGTTGTCTGGAAGGTCTGTCGCGCATGGCTCGTCGGACACGAGCCGATTCCTGTTGCGCGCCTTGTGCAGCTGGACATGGCTCGTGACGCCGCGACCGGCCACTATCGCCTCAGCGACCGCCGAGGCCGCTTTTGCGCGCATCGCATGATTGAACCGTCCATGCTGCCCCGCGCGATCGGCCGGCGTTTGTGCGCGATCATGCGTCGGCGCGCATGCCGACGTTGAAGCGACCGGCGTCGGTGACATCTCCCAGTTCCCACAGCACCGCGGTGGCATAACAGCCAGGCGGCAGCGCGAACTCCAATTGCAGGGTCTGTGCCTCCAGCCATCGATAGTCCAGACCCTGCGGGCGCAAGCGCAGCGCGCGGCGCTCCTGCTTCAGCCCCGCTGCTTCCAGGCCTTGGCGCAATGCTTCGGATTGCGGATCGGACAACGCGCCCTGCTCCAGCGCTGCCGCTTGATCGGTCGAGCGCAACGCGCCAATGCCCCACAACGGCCCGCTGGGATGGATATCGAAACGTGCCAATCGCTCTGCCAGGGCCTCGCTCCACGGCTCCGGGCCGAAGACGCTGCGCGAGCCGTCCAGCATCCACGCCTCGCCCTGCAGTGCGCTATCCCAACTGCCCTGCGCCACGCGTGCGCCAAGCACGCGATTGAACAGGACCGAACGCGCTGCCGACAGCAACATCGAGCGCTGATCGTTGCGCAGCCGCCGCCTGGATGTGGGCGCCGGCAGCAACGTTCCGTCCTCAGCTTGCACATGACCGAACATCGCCAGCGCAGCCGCCACATTTGCGCCATCGCGACCGAAGCGTTGTTCGCCGAACCAATTGGGAATGCCACGCGCAGCAATCGCCTGCAGCCGTTGCTCGATCGCCTCGCGCTCGCCCTGCACCTGGCGCAGCGTCAGCACGAAGCGGTTCCCGTGCAGCGCACCGCGTTGCAGCTTGCGGTTGTGCCAGGCGCTCTGGACCACCTGCATCTGCGCATCATCCAGCGCGGCGATATCCGGCGCGATGCGCTTGGGCAGATGCACGCTGAAGCGCTGGGTGGTCACTGCATGGCGATCTTTCAGACCCGCATAGCTGACGCCCATCTCGGCGATGCCGGCCCAGTGCGCAAGCTGTTTGGCGATATAGGCGGTGTTCTGGCCACGCTTGCGCACGGTGAGCAGCAGATGCTCGCCTTCGCCGGAGGGCTCGAATGCCGGCAGCTCGTCGACCTGGAAATCGTCCGGGGTGCTGCGCATCGCCGCGCTGAGCACGGCAGCGCCATGCGCACGCGGCAGCAAAGAGGTCTCGCTCATGGTGTGGTTCGCCTTCGCGCCGGACGTGGCGCGCTGTGCGCCGAATGATTCGGCGCGGTGATTGCGTCGGGCAGCATCGGCGCCGGCTCCGGCCCCAAGCGCTGCCTGTGTTGCTATTGATGAGGCACAGCGGTCCTGCCCAGCAACACCGCGGCCTGTGCAGCGATCCCTTCGCCGCGGCCGGTGAAACCCAACTGTTCGCTGGTGGTGGCCTTGACGCTGACCGCATCGAGTTCGATCGCCAGCAGGCCGGCAATGCGCTCGCGCATGGCCACCGCATGCGGGCCGACCTTGGGGCGCTCGCAGATCACGGTGATGTCGGCATTGCCGACGCGCCATCCGCGCTCGCGCAGCAAGCCATCGCAATGCTGCAGGAACTGTGCGCTGTCGGCGTCTTTCCAACGCGCATCGGAAGGCGGGAAATGCTGGCCGATATCGCCCAGCGCCAGCGCGCCCAGCATCGCATCGCACAGGGCGTGCAACACCACATCGCCATCGCTATGGGCGAGCACGCCGTGGCTGTGCGCCACGCGCACACCGCCAAGCATCACGTGGTCGCCAGGGCCGAACGCATGCACGTCGTAGCCTTGGCCGATTCGGAAATTGAAGGACATGGATTAGATCTCTTCGGGCCCGGAAACCCGGGACCCCGGGCCGGAGAAAGCAGAAGCCAGAACGGACGACTGGGGATGTGCGCTTTCCGGGTCCCGGGCTCCGAGCCCCCGGTTGACCAGTTCAAATTCGAAGCGCGCCAGATCCGCAGGGGTCGTCACCTTGAAGTTGTCTTCGGCGCCTTCCACGAGCAAAGGGCGCAGCCCCATCCGCTCCATCGCCATCGCTTCATCGGTGATCTCGACACCGGCCGCCGCGGCCTCGGTGAGTCCACGGATCAGTTGATGGCGACGAAACAGCTGCGGGGTGAGTGCGCGCCACAGGCGTTCGCGCGGTTCGGTGCCGTCGATACCGCCATCGTCGCCGGCACGCTTGAGCGTATCGCGCACCGGTGCAGCCAGGATGGCGCCGACCGGGTCGCCACGGCCGATTTCCAGCAGGCGGTCCAGATCGGCCAGGGCCAGATTCGGCCGCGCGGCATCGTGGACCAGCACGAAATCGTCGGCACGCACGCTTTCAGGCAAGGCCAGCAAGCCAGCCAGCACCGAGGCTGCGCGACTCGCACCCCCCAGGCAGGTCAGCACGGGCGTGGACTGCACCGCGGTCCAGCCGGGCCAATCGGCATCGCCGGGGGCGATTGCCACCATGATGCCGGCCAGCGCCGGATGCGCCGCCAGCGCCGCCAACGTGTACGCCATCAGTGGCTGACCGCCGGCCGGCAAATACTGTTTGGGAAGCGGCCCGCCAAAACGGGTGCCGCGCCCGGCGGCCGGCACGATTGCCCAGATGGACCCGGTCATGGGTGATCCACCGGATCGATCGGCTCAGGCGCTTGCTGTGGGGGGGCCGGAGCCTCAGGCGATGCAGGTGCCGGCAGCGGCGCATCCTCGACCACGCGATAGAACGTCTCGCCCGGCTTGATCATGCCCAGCTCGCTGCGCGCGCGTTCCTCGATTGCCGCCTCGCCGTCCTTCAAATCCTTCACCTCTGCTGCCAACGCCTGGTTGCGTTGGCGCAGACCTTCGTTGTCCTGTGTCTGATGCGCGACCTGGGCTTCCAGCATCATCACCTCGCCGGAATTCCCAGGCCCGAACCAGAAGCGGTACTGCAGCCAAGCCAGCAGTACCGCCAGCACCAGCAGTAGCCAGCGCCAGTTGCGCACGGCTTATCGCTTGATCGAAACGAACGCGTCGCGGCCGGCATAACGCGCGCCGGAGCCCAGCGCCTGCTCGATGCGCAGCAACTGGTTGTACTTGGCCACGCGGTCGCTGCGGCACAGCGAGCCGGTCTTGATCTGGGTGGCGGTGGTGGCCACGGCGATGTCGGCGATGGTGGTGTCTTCGGTTTCGCCCGAGCGGTGCGACACGATCGAGGCGTAGTTGGCCGCGTGCGCCATCGCGATGGCTTCCAGCGTTTCGGTCAGCGTGCCGATCTGGTTGACCTTGATCAGGATCGCGTTGGCGGTGCCCGAATCGATGCCCTGCTTGAAGATCTTCGGGTTGGTGACGAACAGATCGTCGCCAACCAACTGCACCTTCTTGCCGACGCGCTCGGTCAGCAGCTTCCAACCGGCCCAGTCGTCCTCGGCCAGGCCATCTTCGATGCTGATGATCGGGTACTGCGCCACCCAGTCGGCCAGGAAGTCGACGAACTGCTCGCTGGTCAGGCGCTTGTTCTCGCCGACCAGGTTGTACTTGCCGTTGTCGTAGAACTCGCTGGAGGCCACGTCCAGGCCCAGCAGGATGTCTTCGCCCGCGGTGTAGCCGGCCTTGCCGATCGCTTCGAGGATGGTGTCCAGCGCTTCGACGTTGCTGCGGAAGTCCGGCGCAAAGCCGCCTTCGTCGCCCACCGCCGTGCTCAGGCCATGGCCCTTGAGCACCGACTTGAGCGAATGGAAGATTTCGGTACCGGCGCGCAGCGCTTCGGAGAACGAGCTGCAACCGACCGGCAGCACCATGAACTCCTGGAAATCGACGTTGTTGTCGGCATGCGCGCCGCCGTTGATGATGTTCATCATCGGCACCGGCAGCGCCACGTCGGATTCGGTGATGGTGGACAGGTATTGCCACAACGGCTGCTTGCGCGAGGCGGCTACGGCATGCGCGGCGGCCAGCGAAACACCCAGCAGCGCGTTGGCGCCCAGGCGGCCCTTGTTCTCGGTGCCGTCCAGATCGATCAGGCGACGGTCCAGGCCCTGCTGGTCGGCCGCATCGAAGTTCTTCAGCGTCTCGGCGATGGTCCCGTTGACGTTGTCCACCGCGTGGCGCACGCCCTTGCCCAGGTAGCGGGTCTTGTCGCCATCACGCAGCTCCACCGCTTCCTTGGTACCGGTCGAGGCACCCGACGGCACGGCCGCGCGGCCGAACGAACCGTCGTCCAGCGTGACTTCGGCCTCCAGCGTGGGATTGCCGCGGGAGTCGAGGATTTCGCGGGCGAGGATCTTGGCGATAGTGGTCATAGGTCCGTTCGGTTACCAGTAAGGGGGGAAGTACACCGGAAACAAGCTGCCGGATTATCGCTGCACACCGGTCCATTGCCAAATCGCATGTCGCCGCTACACGCAGCACGTCGCGGGCGGACCGCTACGCCATCAAGCCCAACAGCGACAAACCAGACAGCAGCAGCAAGACCAACAGCAGGATCAGCGCGGCGATCGCCGCACCAGGCTGGCGACTCAGCCGCAATGCAGCCGAGCCCGTGGCCAGGCTACTGACAACGGCCATGGTGGCCATGATCAGCGTGATGCGCATCGGCAGCTGCGTGGCTTGCATGGCATGGTCGCCATCGCCCGGCATGCCGATGCTGGCGGTAAACAGAACGGCCATGACCGCCATGCACGCCCACGCCGCGATCGACGCGGCCAGTGCCCACCAGCCCCAGGGCCACTGGCGCCACCGCCGCTCCCGGCGGCGCGCTGCAGCGGCCGCGCGCTGATCAGAACTCACGCAAAGCGCGCAAACCCGTGCTTCTTGGTGACGGCGTCCAGCTCCATCAGGGTTTCGAGCAGTTCTTCCATGCGATCCAGCGGCCACGCATTGGGACCATCGGACAGCGCCTTGGACGGATCCGGGTGGGTTTCGGCGAACAGGCCGGAAATCCCGACCGCCACCGCCGCGCGCGCCAGCACCGGCACGAACTCGCGCTGACCACCGGAGCTGCTGCCCTGCCCGCCCGGCAACTGCACCGAATGGGTGGCGTCGAACACCACCGGACAGCCGGTGTCGCGCATTACGCTCAGCGAGCGCATGTCGCTGACCAGGTTGTTGTAGCCGAACGAGGCGCCACGCTCGCAGACCATGATCTGCTCGTTGCCGGTGGATTTGGCCTTGTCCACCACCGGCTTCATGTCCCATGGCGCCAGGAACTGGCCCTTCTTGATGTTGACCGGCTTGCCGGCGGCGCAGACGTTCTTGATGAAGTCGGTCTGGCGCACCAAAAATGCCGGGGTCTGCAGCACGTCGACGACGGCCGCGACCTCGTTCATCGGGGTGTATTCGTGCACGTCGGTGAGCACCGGCACGCCGATCTGCTTCTTCACCGCATCCAGCACCTTCAAACCCTCTTCCAGGCCCGGGCCACGGAAGCTGGTGCCGGAGGTGCGATTGGCCTTGTCGAAACTCGACTTGAAGATGAAGTTGACGCCGAGCTTGCCGGTGATCTCCTTGAGCTTGCCGGCCACGTCGAGCTGCAGCTGCATCGATTCGATCACGCAGGGGCCGGCAATCAGGAACAGCGGCTGGTCGAGGCCGACTTCGAAGTCACACAGTTTCATCAGGTCACCTAAGTAATTAAGCCCCTCTCCCGTCGGGAGAGGGGTTGGGGTGAGGGTACGGGTTGCAAGCGCTTGTAAGGCCAGATGGTTTGCCATGGCTGGCGCGGGGCGACGCGTTCATCACAGCTGCCATCTTCCAGTGCGTCGCGGCGCCCCTCTCATCCGCCCCTAAGGGCCACCTTCTCCCCATGAAGGGGACCGAGGTCCCGATGGGAGAAGGAACTCACGCACGCGCTTCTTTGAGCAACTTGCCGCCAGCCTTCTTCTCGCGCGCCGCACGCACGAAGCCGATGAACAGCGGATGGCCGTCGCGCGGGGTGGACAGGAATTCCGGATGCGCCTGGCAGGCCAAAAACCACGGGTGCGTGTCGCGCGGCAACTCCACCACTTCCACCAGGGTGTCGTCCATCGACTTGCCGGAGATCACCAGGCCGGCGTCTTCCAACTGCGTGCGATAGCGGTTGTTGAACTCGTAACGGTGACGGTGCCGCTCGGCCACCACATCCTTGCCATAGACCTCGCGCGCCAGCGTACCGGGCTTCAGGCGCTGCTCCTGCAGGCCCAGACGCATGGTGCCGCCCAGGTCGGATTTTTCGTCGCGCTTTTCGACTTCACCGGTGGCGGTGCGCCATTCGGTGATCAGGCCGATCACCGGGTGCGGCGACTGGCGATCGTTCTCGGTGCTGTTGGCTGCATCCAGGTCGGCGACGTGGCGGGCATAGTCCACCACGGCCGCCTGCATGCCGTAGCAGATACCGAAATACGGCACCTTGTGCTCACGCGCGAACTTGGAGGTCTGCACCTTGCCTTCGAAACCGCGGTCGCCGAAACCGCCCGGCACCAGGATGCCGTCGATGTCCTGCAAGGCAGACATGTCGCTGCCCTCCAGATCCTGCGCTTCCAGCCACTTCAGGTTGACCTTGGTGCGCTGACGCAGGCCACCGTGACGCAGCGCTTCTGCCACCGACTTGTAGGCATCCTGGTGATCGACGTACTTGCCGACCACGGCGATGTTGACCTCGTCCAGCGGATGCTTGACCGCATCCACCACCGCCGCCCATTCGGACAGGTCGGCCGCGGCGACCTTGTCGCGCAGCTTGAACTGCTCGATGACCAGTTCGTCCAGGCCTTGGCGCAGCAATTCCAGCGGCATGCCGTACAGCACGTCGATATCCGGGCAGCTGATCACCGCGCGCTCGGAGACATTGGTGAACAGTGCGATCTTGCGACGCTCCGAATCCGGCACCGCCTGCTCGGACCGGCACAGCAGCACGTCCGGCTGGATGCCGATCGAGCGCAGTTCCTTGACCGAATGTTGGGTCGGCTTGGTCTTCAGCTCACCGGCCGCCGCGATGTACGGCACCAGCGTGAGATGCATGAACATGGCCTTTTCGGCGCCGCGCTCGGTGCGCACCTGGCGAATCGCTTCCAGGAACGGCAGCGATTCGATGTCGCCGACGGTGCCGCCGATTTCGATCAACGCGACATCGAACCCGGCGGTGGCCTCGTCGATGCAGCGGCGGATCTCGTCGGTGATATGCGGAATCACCTGCACGGTGGCGCCCAGATAATCGCCACGACGCTCCTTGCGGATCACGTTCTCGTAGATGCGGCCGGTGGTCACCGAATTCTTGCGCGACAGGCGCGTGCGCACATAACGCTCGTAGTGACCCAGATCCAGGTCGGTTTCGGCACCGTCGTCGGTGACGTAGACCTCGCCATGCTGGAACGGGCTCATCGTGCCCGGGTCCACGTTGATGTACGGGTCCAGCTTCATCATCGTGACCTTCAGGCCACGCGCTTCAAGAATGGACGCAAGCGAAGCGGCGGCAATGCCCTTGCCTAGCGAGGACACTACGCCGCCGGTAACGAAAATCAGGGGGGTCATGGGGCTTGAAGCCTCCCGGAAAGCCATAGTTTAGCGGGTGATGGGCGAATGCCCAAGGGTTGCGTGACGACGAGGTCATCACACGTTGAAACAGTGCATGTCGTGCAGGCCTGAGCGGCTGGCAGACATGACGGGCAGTGGCCAGGCGATTGCGGGCTCTCTGCGGGGGCCGGAATGCATGCGCGTTACATGCCAGCCCCAGGCACCGGCTACGCCAACAGGGCGAATGCTGCGTGGTCTTACATAGCTGCCCCAAAAGCGAACGCCCCGGCAATGCCGGGGCGTCGGTGGCACCTGGCCGCTAGGCCGCGCGATCAGCGTGCAGGCTTTTCTTCTTCCTCTTCCTCGCGCGGGGCGCTGTCGGCCTTGGGCTTCTGCGCAGCGGCGGCAGCGCGGCGTTCGGCCTTGCGTTCGGCTTCGGTCTTGGCCTTCGCGTCATCGGCCTTTTGAGCTGCGGCGCCCTGTCCGGTCTGCTGCGGAGCGGCCTGGGCCATGGCGGGAAGCGCTGCGACTGCGGCCGCACCGAGGGTGAGCATCAGGATGTGCTTGAACTTCATGGCGTCCTCTTTGGCTTCGGTGACATCCTCAGGTGGGGACGTTTGATTGCGAAACCAACGCCACGGTAGCCAATGCTGCCCGGCCCCCCACTGAACGCCGGTCGCGTGCAAAAAATCGGCTCAGCCCCCACACTTGCGCGTCGTTTCACGTGCCAACGAGATGCATGAACACCCGTTATAACGCCGCCGATATTGAAGTGCTGTCGGGCCTGGACCCGGTCAAACGCCGCCCCGGCATGTATACCGACACCGCGCGCCCGAACCATCTGGCGCAGGAAGTGATCGACAACTCTGTCGACGAGGCGCTGGCCGGCCACGCCAAGCAGGTCGAAGTCACGCTGTACAAGGACGGTAGCTGCGAAGTGTCCGACGACGGCCGCGGCATGCCGGTGGACATCCATCCGGAAGAGAAGATTCCGGGCGTGGAGCTGATCCTGACCCGGCTGCATGCCGGCGGCAAGTTCAGCAACCGCAACTACACCTTCTCCGGTGGCTTGCACGGTGTAGGCGTAAGCGTGGTCAACGCGCTGTCGACCAAGGTCGAACTGTTCATCAAGCGCGAAGGCAGCGAGCACCGCATGGAGTTTCGCGATGGCAACGCCGCGTCCAAGCTGGAAGTGGTGGGTACCGTCGGCAAGAAAAATACCGGCACGCGGCTGCGTTTCTGGGCCGACCCCAAGTATTTCGATACGCCCAAATTCAATGTGCGTGCGTTGCGGCACCTGCTGCGCGCCAAGGCGGTGCTGTGCCCCGGCCTGACCGTCAAATTGCACGACGAGGCAACCGGCGAGCAGGACAGCTGGTATTTCGAAAACGGCCTGCGCGATTACCTGAAGGGTGAGATGGCCGAGCACGAGCTGCTGCCGGCCGACCTGTTCGTCGGTAGCCTGAAAAAAGACACCGAAATCGTCGACTGGGCCGCGGCCTGGGTGCCGGAAGGCGAGCTGGTGCAGGAAAGCTACGTCAACCTGATCCCCACCGCGCAGCATGGCACCCACGTCAATGGCCTGCGTTCGGGCCTGACCGATGCGCTGCGCGAGTTCTGCGATTTCCGCAATCTGCTGCCGCGCGGCGTCAAGCTGGCACCGGAAGATGTCTGGGACCGGGTGACCTTCGTGCTCAGCCTGAAGATGACCGATCCGCAGTTTTCCGGTCAGACCAAGGAACGCCTGTCCTCGCGCCAGGCTGCCGGCTTCATCGAAGGTGCTGCGCACGATGCCTTCAGCCTGTATCTCAACCAGAACGTGGAGATCGGGGAGAAGATCGCGCAGATCGCCATCGATCGCGCCAGCGCACGGTTGAAGACCGAAAAGCAGATCGTCCGCAAGAAGGTCACCCAGGGCCCTGCCCTGCCCGGCAAGCTGGCCGATTGCATCAGCCAGGATCTGTCGCGTACCGAACTGTTCCTGGTCGAAGGCGATTCGGCCGGCGGCTCTGCCAAGCAGGCGCGCGACAAGGATTTCCAGGCCATCCTGCCGCTGCGCGGCAAGATCCTCAACACCTGGGAAGTGGCTTCCGGCAGCGTATTGGCCTCCGAGGAAGTGCATAACCTGGCGATCGCGATCGGTTGCGACCCGGGCAAGGACGACATCACCGGGCTGCGCTACGGCAAGGTGGTGATCCTGGCCGACGCCGACTCCGATGGCCTGCATATCGCCACGCTGCTGACGGCGCTGTTCCTGCAGCATTTCCCCGCGCTGGTGGCCGCCGGCCACGTGTTCGTGGCGATGCCGCCCTTGTTCCGTGTCGATGTGGGCAAGCAGGTGTTCTATGCGCTGGACGAAGAAGAAAAGACCACGCTGCTGGACAAGATCGCGCGCGAAAAGATGAAGGGCCAGATCAGCGTCACCCGCTTCAAGGGCCTGGGCGAAATGAATCCGCAGCAGCTGCGCGAATCCACCATCCACCCGGACACGCGTCGACTGGTGCAGCTGACCATCGACGACGGCGAGCAGACGCGTTCGTTGATGGACATGCTGCTGGCCAAAAAACGCGCAAGCGACCGCAAGCAGTGGCTGGAAACCAAGGGCGATCTGGCCTCGCTTGAAGTCTGAGTGCTGAAACCGATAGCCCCTCTCCCGCCCGGGCGAGAAGGCACGGCCTGCGCGTGCTAGCGGCGCGAGCGACTTTGAGCGCCCGCGCCGCAAGCGCGGGCGGGGCGCAGAGCGGCGTTTGGGTGCGGGCGTATGCACTTGCGAAGTAAGTAGCACGAGGCTTCGCCCGCACCCTCATTCCCCTTCGGAGCACCGTCCGCATCAGGCGGGACAATGTCTCGACGGGAGAAGGAAGCGCCTTGCATAGGCGCTCATTTCGGCGGACCGCACACACCTGCCTTTGCGTACCACCTCGGTCCGCGCGACATCCATGCCTTCCTGCACATCCACCGGGCTCTGCAGCAGCCTATCATCGGCGCTTCCCTGCAATCACGTCGATGCTCATGCCCTTCTTTCTCCGTGCCGGCCTGCTGGCCTGCGTGCTGTTCAGCGGGACAGCGCTGGCCGAAGCGCCAGACAAAACCGATAAAAGCGATGCCAAACCCGATGCCGCTGCCGCTGCCGCCAAACAGGCGCCATTGCCGGCCGACGCCAGCG
The DNA here is from genome assembly GCF_013112235.1 of Xanthomonas euvesicatoria. Taxonomy (NCBI): domain Bacteria; kingdom Pseudomonadati; phylum Pseudomonadota; class Gammaproteobacteria; order Lysobacterales; family Lysobacteraceae; genus Xanthomonas; species Xanthomonas euvesicatoria. Next base: position 3,066,781 of record NZ_JABFFS010000001.1, on the reverse strand, counting down.
TGCGCCAGAGCACACGCGTGGCTGGCCGCAACCTGAGCTATACCGCCACGGTCGGCACGTTGCCGGTGCGCGATGCGCAAGGCAAGACCACGGGGGAAGTGGTATTCACCGCCTATACCGTCGATGGCAAGGACCGCCCGGTGACCTTCGCCTTGAACGGTGGGCCGGGCGCCGCATCGGTGTATCTCAACATGGGCGCGATCGGGCCGAAGATCGTCGGTTTCGGCGCCGAAGGCGACAGTGCGTCGGCACCGGCCACACTGCGCGACAACCCGGGCACGTGGCTGGACTTCACCGACCTGGTCTTCATCGACCCGGTGGGCACCGGCTTCAGCCGCGCGCTGATCGGCGACGACGATGCCAAGAAGCAGTTCTACAACCCGCAGGCGGATGTGGAATATCTCTCGCGGGTGATCTACGACTGGCTGCTCAAGAACCGCCGCCTGCAGGCGCGCAAATATCTGGTCGGCGAAAGCTATGGCGGCTTCCGCGGCCCGCGCATTACCCATTACCTGCAGACGCAGCTGGGCGTGGCGATGAACGGCGTGGTGCTGGTGTCGCCGTATCTCAACCCGACCCTGGACGACAACGGCGATGTGTCGCCCCTGGCATGGATGCTGACGCTTCCCTCGATCGCTGCTGCGCACCTGGAGCGCCAGGGCCAGCTCAGCGACAGCGCGATGCGCCAGGTGATCGACTACACCCGCGGCGATTACGCGGTGGCGCTGATGAAAGGACGCACCGACCCGCAGGCCACCGAAGCGATGCTGCAGCAGGTCACCCGCATGACCGGGCTGGACCCGGCATATGTGCGGCGCTCCGGCGGACGCCTGGAAACCCAGGCCTATCTGCGCGAAGTGTTTCGTGACAAGGGCGAATTGGGCAGCCGTTACGACTCCAACGTGACCGCCTTCGACCCGTTTCCCAACGATGCCGAACAACGCGCCAACGACCCGCTGCTGGACAGCATCATTGCGCCCACCACCACCGCAATGGTGGACTTCGTCACCCGCGTGGTCGGCTGGAAGATCGATGCGCAGTATCGCGCGCTCAACTACGACGTGAACAAGCTCTGGGACTGGAACGACGAGCTTCGCAAAGGCGCAGTGACCCAGCTGCGTCAGTCGGTGGCGATCGATCCGAAGCTGCGCGTGTTGATCGCGCACGGCTGGAACGACCTCTCCTGCCCGTTCATGGGTTCGGTCCTGACGGTGGACCAGATGCCGGCCATGGGCAGCGACAGCAAACGCGTGCAGGTACGCGAATATCCCGGCGGCCACATGTTCTACAACCGCCCCGACAGCCAGGCCGCGTTCCGTGACGACGTCAAGGCGATGTACGAAACGCGCTGAGCGCAGCCAGCGCCGGCCGCACACGCGGCCGGCGACCAAGCCGTCGGGCAGCACCATCGTTTCCGAGTGCCGCGCATCTGCGTTGCCATCGTCAATCTGGAACTGGCAAGCACCGTCGCAAGTACATCAGCCAAGCAGATCTAGCAGCGCACCAGCTGTTACCAATCCCCAATCCCAAATCCCGGCTCCCCAATCACAACGCACCAGGCTCGCTAGCCTTCACGTTCCACCCCAACCACTGGTAGACCTGATAGCGCGCAATGCCCAGGTATTCGTGCAGGGCCACATCGGCCAGCGTGAAGTTGTAGCTCTGCGGCAGGATCGACCAGGTGGCGGTCAGCCAATCGGCGCGCACCGGTGTGGCATCGATGCCGAAATGGCGAAAATACAATTCGGCGCGACGCAGATGCGTGGCCGAGGACACCAGCGCAATGCGATCGGGCCGGTAGGCGCGCAGCAAGGGCTGGCTGAACTGCGCGTTCTGCCAGGTGTTCATGCTCGACGGCTCCATGATCAGATCTGCCCGCGGAATGCCCAGGCCCAGCAAGACACGCTGGTAGACCACCGCTTCGGACAGGCCCAGGCCGCGTGCATCGCCGCCGCTGATCTCGATCTTGCAATCGCCCCCGCTGTGCCGGCATTGCCAGTACAGCCGTGCCGATTCGACGATGCGGCCGTAGGCGAACAGATTGGCTTCGGCCACCGCATCGCGGCCTTCCGGGCGCACGGTGCCGGCACCCAGCAGCACGATGACGTTGCGCGCGCCCCACGCGTTGAAATCGTTGACCCCGGTGCGTTGCAGGTGTTGCAGCATCCAGGAGGGCAACGGACCGCAGCCCACCGCGAACACCAGCAGTAAGCTGGCCAGGCCCAGCACGCGGGAGAACCGCCGCAATCCGCGGCGGTCGATCAACCAGGCAAACCCGAACAACACGCACACCAGGGCAAGCATCATCGGGAAAGGGTCTCACTCATGGCATGCGGGCAACCTGCCGCAAACAGGTCGATACGGCAACGGCGGCGCAGTCTGCCGACGGTGCGTGAGCGCACCGCGGCATCGCTCAGGTCCAGCCGAACAGCTCGAACAGCGTCAGGATCAGATACGCCACGCCGCCAGCGGCCGGGATGGTGAGAATCCAGGCCCAGACGATGCGCTCGATCACCCCCAGCCGCAGCGAACGCGGGTTCTTGGCAAAACCCACCCCCATGATGGCGGTGGAAATGCTGTGCGTGGTGGATACCGGCATGCCGAAATGCGCCGCCACGGTGAGCACCGTCGCCGAGCTGGTTTCTGCGGCAAAGCCGTGGATAGGATGCAGCTTGACCATCTTGTGGCCGAGCGTCTTGATGATCTTCCAGCCGCCCGACGCCGTCCCTGCGGCCATCACCACCGCGCAGGTCAGCACGATCCACATCGGGATACCGGCGCCGGCGGCAAGGCCGGTGCCCGGATGCAGGAACGACAACCAGCTCGGCAAATCGTCCAGCGCACCGGCCGACTGCGCGCCGATCAGGGTCATGGCGATGATGCCCATGGTCTTCTGCGCGTCGTTGTGGCCGTGCGCGTAGCCCATGTACGCGGCCGAGGCGATCTGCGCCTTGCCGAAGAACGCATTGACCCAGCGCGGGCGCGCCAGCCGCCCGATCGGGCCGCCGAGTTTGGACATGCCGGCGATGATCGCCCACAGCAGCACCATCACCACGATGCCGAGCACGAAACCGGCGATCGGCGAGGTGATCATCGGGACGAACACCTTCCACAACAGGCCCTTGTTCTTGGCCCAGTTGCCGATGTTTTCCGACCAGATCAGCGCGTCCCAGTTGTTGTGCGCCGCGGCCAGGCCGGCGCCGCACAGGCCACCGATCAAGGCATGCGAAGACGACGACGGCAGGCCCTTCCACCAGGTGATCAGGTTCCAGATGATGCCGCCCAGCAGGGCGCACAGGATCACCTGCGGAGTGACGTCGACCACGTTGGTGTTGAGCAGGCCGGAAGCAATCGTCAACGCCACGGCGGTGCCGGTCAGCGCGCCGATCAGGTTCATGCCGGCGGCCAGCATCACCGCCCAACCGGGCGAGAGCACCTTGGTGGCGACCACGGTGGCGATGGAGTTGGCGGTGTCGTGGAAGCCGTTGATGAACTCGAACACCAACGCGGCCAGGATCACCACCAGAACTAAGGTAAGCACGCGGCGACCTCAGCTGTTCTTCAGCACGATCTGGTAGACCACCACACCGGCCTCGCGGCAGCGGTCGATGGCCTTTTCCAGAATCTCGAAGAACTCCTTGAGCAGGAACATCTGCAACGTGTCCAGCCGGCCGGAATAGATGTCGCGATACAGCTCCAGCATCAGCCGGTCGGCTTCGTTTTCGAGCATGCGCAGCTTGTCATTGAGCGCGGTCATGCGGTCGATGTTCATGTGCGGCAGGTCGGCCACCATCTCCACCACCACCGCGGCGGCCTGCTCCAGCATCGCGGCGCGCGGAGCGAAGTCGATGTGTTCCAGGTGCTTGGTCGCCAGCGAGTAGCGGTCGGCGAATTTCTCGACCTGCTTGGGAATCTTGTACAACGCCGAGCCCAACGCCTCGATGTCTTCGCGTTCGATCGGGGTCATGAAGCTATCCACCAGCGCCTGGCCGATCTTGTCGGAGGCGGCGCGTTCGCGCAGGCGGGCCAGCTTGAAGGCGTCCAGCGCCGGTTGGCGGTCGGACTCGCGCATCATGGCGTGCAACGCCCTGGTGCTGTCGTAGGCGGCCTGCGCCGCTTCGTTCAGAAGCGCATAGAACTGCTTGCCGGAACCGAAGATGGTCTGCAACGAGAACATGGGTGGACAACTTCCTGCCGTCGAGGGAGAGACGGCGCCAGACGCGAATTATGACCGTTCCATGACCTCTCTGGGTATCTCGCGCCGGGAGCGGCCTTCACATCGACATTTCCCGGCTCGAACCACCCTGTGGTTTGCTACCATGCCCCCGCGCCTTCGGGCGCACCCTATGGAAGACGACCCTATCCCCCCGTGTTGCCGCCCGGCCTGTGCGCCCGCCGGTAGCCCCAGTGCTCCCCCGCCCTCCCCTTCACTAACCGGGGAAGACGCCCGTGGTTGAGTTTTTGATCGTCATCGCCCTGATCGTGCTGAACGGCTTCTTCGCCATGTCGGAGATGTCGTTGATGACCTCGCGCAAGAGCCGCCTGAAGCAGATGGCCGGCTCCAGCAAGCGCGCCGCGCGGGCCCTGGCCCTGGCCGAAAGCCCCGAAAACTTCCTGTCCACGGTTCAGATCGGCATCACCCTGATCGGCATCCTGACCGGCGTGTTCGGCGGCGAGGCGATCGGCGAAGCCATCGCCAGCTGGCTGCAGGGTGTGTTCCCGGCCTTGGCGGGCACGTTCGAACTGGTCGGCAAGCCGCGCCCGTATTCGGTGGTGATCGGCAGCACCCTGGCGGTGGCGCTGATCACCTTCCTGACGCTGATCTTCGGCGAGCTGGTGCCCAAGCGGCTGGCACTGCGCAATTCCGAAGACATCGCAGGCGTTGTCGCGGTGCCGATGGCCTGGCTGGCCAAGATCGCCGCGCCCGGGGTGTGGGTGCTGGCGCGCTCCACCCGCCTGGTCCTGCGCATGCTGGGCATGGGCAAGGACGAGTCGGCCTCGGTGACCGAAGAAGAGATCCGCATGCTGGTGGCCGAAAGCCACGAGGCCGGGGTGATCGACGCGCACGAGCGCGACATGATGAATCGCGTGATGCGGCTGGGCGATCGTACCGCCGACAGCCTGATGACCCCGCGCAACCGCATCGCCTGGCTGGACGCCAACGCCGAGCCGGAACGCAATCTGCAGGTCATGCGCGAGCACGAATTTTCGCGCTACCCGGTGTACCGCGGCAGCGACCAGGACATTGCTGGGGTGCTGGAAGTCAAATCGCTGGTCACGCGCATGGACGGCCACGGCGCGCACCTGTTCCAGGCGCTGCGCGACACCTTGTTCGTGTCCGAATCCACGCACGCGATGAAGCTGCTGGAAATCTTTCGCGAAGAACAGCAGTCGATGGCGCTGGTGGTGGACGAATACGGCGAAATCCGCGGATTGGTGACCATCAGCGACCTGATGGGCGCAGTGGTCGGCCGCCTGCAGGCGGTGGAAAATACCGACGAGGACGCGCTGGTGGTCACGCGCGCGGACGGCTCGCTGTTGATCGACGGTTCGCTGCCGGTGGAAGAATTGCGCGAAGTACTCGGTGCCGAACTGCCCGACGCCGACGAGGGCGATTACCACACGCTTGCGGGCTTGTGCATTTACTATTTCGGGCGCATTCCGCAGGCCGGCGAGTTCTTCGATTGGGCCGGCTGGCGCATCGAGATCGTCGACCTGGACGGTGCGCGCGTGGACAAGTTGCTGCTGAGCCGGGTGGGCGACGAGGACAGCGATGACATCGTCGGGTGACGGCGGTGCGCCGCACGATGATGCCAGCCAGCAGATGCGCTACCGCAACGAAGGCATCCGCAGCCTGCTGGCAGCCTTCAGCGAAGGTGATCCGGACCAGGTGTTGCGCGTTCGAGAGATCTTGGCCGACCTGCAGCAAAGCGCCTTCGGCGTGTTTCTGTTTCTTGCGATCCTGCCCTCGTTCATTCCGATTCCCGGCGTTGCCGGTGGCATCAGTGGACCGTTGACCATCCTGATCGGGCTGCAGATGATGTGCTGCCTGCGCAAGCCGTGGGTACCGCGCTTCATCGGCGAACGCGGGCCGCGCCGTCGGACCAGCCAGCGCTTCGTGGCCAAACTGGGACCGACGCTGCAACGCCTGGATCGCCTGCTCAAACCGCGGTTGCATGGCATGCTGGACCGGATGCCGGCGCAGCTCCTCACCGGCTTGCTCCTGGTGCTGGTCGGCATCCTGCTGACGCTGCCGATCCCCTTCACCAACTACATCTTCGGCCTGATCCTGCTGCTGTTCGCGCTGGCCCTGCTCGAGCGCGACGGTGCGCTGATGCTGGTGGGCTGGGCAGCTGCGCTGATCTCGGTGGCCGTGTTCGGGGTCACCTCCGACCAGCTGGTGGATCTGATTCGCGATTGGTGGCCGGACGCCTGGCGCTGAGCGCAGCGCGTCCGGCGCGTCGCTTGCGACGCAGTTATTTCAGATCGACCACGCGGTTGTCCGACAGGCTGCCGGTATCGTCGGTGACCGCCGTCATCACGAAATACAGCGCCTTGCCGAGCAGCCCGCTGGGGCCGTCCCAGTATTCGGCCGATTCGGCGCGCACATGGATCAAGCGCAGGTTCGGGTCGTCCTTGCCGCCGGGGAAGAACACCTTCATTGCCGGCGACCACAGCTCTTCGATCTTGGCGCGGTCGTGGACCACGCGTGCGGTGCCGGCTACCGAGACATACGTGTTCTTCGAGGCCGACGCATAGGCCACGTTGACGCGCGGATCAGCGGCGATTTCCGCCACTTTCGGGCTGTCGGCGGCGGTGGCGAACCACAGGTCGCCATCGAACTCGACTTCCTGCGTGCCCAGCGGCCGGCTCACCAGTTTGCCGTCGGCCGAGACGGTGGTGAACATCGCGATGTCCACCCCGCGGATCAACTCGGCCAACTGCTTAATGCTCTCGCTGCGTTGCTGAAGTTGCATGCTGGTCTTCCCAATGGATGTGCACGCATCACAGCCGATCGCCGCGCAAAGCGACGTGAATCACGCCAAGGTCACGTCCAGCTCGCGGCACGCGGCCGCGGCAATTTCGAAGGAACGCAGACGCGCGGCGTGGTCGTAGATGTTGGCGGTGAACAACAGCTCGTCGGGCGTGTGACGCTCGATGAACTCTGCCACGCCGCGCGCAATCTGCTCGGCATCGCCGAGTACCGTGCAGGCCAGTGCACGCTCCACCCCGGCACGTTCATGCGGCTGCCAGAAGCTGTCGATATCGTCGATGGGCGGCGGGATCTTGCCCGGCTTGCCGCGGCGCAGATTGACGAAGCTCTGCTGCTGAGTGGTGAACAGACGGCGTGCCTGCGCCTGCGTCTCGGCCGCCACCACATTCAGGGCCAGCATCACGTGTGGCTTGGCCAGCTGTGCGGACGGGCGGAATTCGCGGCGATAGATCGCCACCGCGTCGTCCATCGCGTCGGGGGCGAAATGCGAGGCGAACGCGAACGACAACCCCATCGCGGCGGCAAGGCGTGCGCTGAACAGACTCGACCCCAGCAGCCACACCGGCACCTCCAGCCCGGCGCCGGGCACGGCCTGCACCAGCTGCCCCGGCACCGCCGGCGCGAAATAGCGCATCAGTTCGGCCACGTCCTGCGGAAAGTGATCGGCGCTGTCGAAATAGCGGCGCAAGGCGCGTGCGGTGGGCTGATCGGTGCCCGGCGCACGGCCCAGGCCCAGGTCGATACGCTGCGGATACAACGAGGCCAGCGTGCCGAATTGTTCGGCCACCTGCAGCGGCGCGTGGTTGGGCAACATGATGCCGCCGGCACCCACGCGGATGGTCTTGGTGCCGCCGGCGACGTGACCGATCAGCACGGCGGTGGCGGCGCTGGCGATGCCTGGCATGTTGTGGTGTTCGGCCAGCCAGTAGCGCTGATAGCCCCAACGCTCGGCGTGCTGGGCCAGATCGAGCATGTTGGCGAAAGCGTGGGTGGTGTCGCTGCCTTCGCAGACCGGCGCCAGATCGAGCACGGAAATGGGGGTCATCGAATGACTCCGGAAAGAGTGATATGCCAGAGATGGGGCTGGCCCGGCGGCATTGCCAGCGGCCTGTTGGGTGCCGTGAGGGATTACAGCATTCCAGCAGTCGGACAACGCATGAGGTGCACGTGCTTGGTTCCACTCGCGACAGCGGCGTTGTTGAGCTTGCTGCTGACAAGGGCGGTGCGGGCGCGATTGTGAGGAAGAGTGCTGTTGCCTGGTCGGCTGCGCGCACCTTGGATGCCCAGTGCCCTCTTGCCACAGACGAACGCGTTGACCGCGCGACGAAGCGTGCCCGCTGCGGCATCTGGACGCTGGCTATGATGAGACTGCCCTATCTGCCTGCCTGCCCATGTCTCCGAGTGTTTTAGCGCCCCCCGAACAGCCCTCGCCTTCCGCGCAGATCGCCGCCCGGATCGACCGGTTGCCCGCCAGCGCAACACTGTGGCGGCTGGTGGGGTTGCTGGCGCTGGGCGGGTTCTTCGAGTTGTATGACCTGTTCCAGACCGCCTACATCAGCCCCGGGCTGATTGGCGACGGCATTTTTGCCAGCGGCGCCGATGGCGCGTTCGGCATGTCCGACCAAGCGGCATTCGCGGCGGCCACCTTCCTTGGGTTGTTTGTCGGTGCCGCGCTATTGAGCCCGTTTGCCGACCGGTTCGGGCGTCGCCCGGTGTTTACCTTCGCCTTGATCTGGTACACCGCTGCGACCGTGGCGATGGGCCTGCAGAGCACGGCCAGCGGTGTGATCGTGCTGCGCTGTGTGGTCGGCATCGGGTTGGGAATCGAACTGGTCACCATCGATACGTATCTGTCCGAACTGGTACCGCGGCACATGCGCAGCGCGGCGTTCGCATTTGCCTTTTTCGTGCAATTTCTGGCGGTTCCGACGGTCGCGCTGACCGCGTGGATGTTGGTACCGTCTGCGCCGCTGGGCGTGAGCGGCTGGCGTTGGGTGGTGTTGCTCAGCGGTGCGTTTGCGCTGGCGATCTGGTGGCTGCGCAGCCGCTTGCCGGAATCGGCGCGCTGGCTGGCCGCACACGGCCGGCACGCAGAAGCCGATGCAGTGGTGACCGAACTGGAAGCGCGCTGCACGCGCGATGTGGGTGCGCCACTGCCCGCGCCGCAGGCGGCCACACCCGCGCCGGCCGGTGTAATGCCCAGCGCACTGCTGTGGCGTGCGCCGTATCGCGGGCGCATCGGGATGTTGGTGGTCTTCCATGTGTTTCAGGCGATCGGCTTCTTCGGTTTCGGCAACTGGTTGCCTGCGCTGATCTCGGCGCAGGGCACCGGGGCCGGGGTGACCAAAAGCCTGGCGTACTCGTTTGCGATCTCCTTGGCCTACCCGCTGGCGCCATTGCTGTTGCTGCGTTTTGCACAGCGCTGGGAAAACAAATGGCAGATCACCGCATCGGCGCTGGGCGCTGTTCTGTTCGGTGGGCTGTTCGCGTTGCAGCATCAGGCAGTCGGCATGGTGCTGTGCGGGGCGATGGTCGCGTTCTGCAACGCCTGGATGAGCTTTGCCTATCACGGCTATCAGGCGGAGCTGTTCCCGACCGGCTTGCGTGCACGTGCAGTGGGCTTCTGCTATTCCTTCAGTCGCCTCTCCACGGCGGTGAGCAGCGTGCTGATCGGCTGGTTGCTGACGCAGGTTGGCAGCCACGGGGTGCTGGCCTTCATCGCGCTCAGCATGTCGATCGTGGCGAGCGTGATTGCCGCGTTCGGGCCGCGCACGCGCAATCGGGCGCTGGAAGAGATTGCGGGATAAAACGGCTGGCCCAGTGACCAGACGCACACCTGGCGTGCGCAGCCGGTGCGCCGCGTGACCGGCCCATCCGGTGCCTGCGTGTCTTCGAGCGAGCCCGATGATTGCGCGCTATGTACTGTCAGCGACTTGCAAAGCCACCGACCCGCCAGCGTGTGACCGGCCTAGCGCACATCGTACGGCGTGGCAATTTCCGACGAACTGATATGCACCCGCCGAACAGGCGCACCATCCAAGTTCACCGTGCGATCGGCCACGGCGGCCAAGCTGGTGCGATGCGAAACCACCACCAGCACGGTATCCGGCAAACGCGCGCGCAAGGTGCTCAGCACCTGATGTTCGGCATCGGCGTCCAGCGCGCTGGTTGCTTCGTCCAACACGGCCAGGGTCGGCCGACGCAGCAGCACCTGCGCCAGCAACAGGCGTTGCGATTCGCCGCCCGAGAGGCGCCCGTCCTGCGCGTTGATCGGCGTGTCCAGGCCTTGCGCATCGCGCTGCAGCCGCGAACATAGGCCCACATCGGCCAGCACCTCCCACATGCATGCGTCGGACGCTGCGGGCAGCACCCACTGCAGGCAGTCGCGCACCGTGCGCTGCCACGGCCGCACGCCCTGGCCGATGTAGGCGCTGTGTCGCACCAGATGTCGATATGCCGAGAATGTCAGCCGTCGTCCGCCCATGTGCGCCACGAACTGCGCCGGCGGCGTCTGCCCGGAGAGCACATCCATCAGACTGCTCTTGCCCACGCCGGAGGCACCGACCACCAGGGTCATCTGGCCTGGTACCAGCAATATCGATTCGATCGCGCATTGGGGCAGTGGCGGCGCCAGCCCGATGTGTTCGATATGCAGCGCAGCCGTGAGTGGTTCGGCCATTTGCTCCGGAACGTGTACCCGCGCAGCGTCCAGGTCGACATAGCGGCGCCACAGCTGCAGCGCCGGCCACGCCGAACGCAACTGCTGAAGGCTCTGCCGCGTGGTGACCAGGTACGGCAGCAGACGGCCGAGCAATAGACTGACGGTGATCAGCGCAGCACGCTCGCCCCCCTGCCAGCGATTGGCCAGCACCAGGATGCCGGCGATGGCGACTACCGCGGCAAGTTCCAGCAGCAGGCGGCTGCCGGCAACCAGTGCTTGCTGTTGCGCATACCCGTGCCCCAGTCGCGCCGAAATGCGCTCGTAATGGCGGGTTTCGAGGCCTTCGCGCTGAAACGAGCGTACGTGGCGCAAGCGACGCGGAAAATCTTCGCTGAGCCAGAAGAGCTGCGTCATGTCGGCCACATACGCGCGACTGAGGCGTGCCTGTGCGCGACTGCTGGAGAAGCGCAAACCCAACCCTGCCAGCACCGCCAGCAGTGGGGTGGTGATCAACAGCACAGGTGCAATCAGCACTGCGATGCACACGCTCACCAGCGCAGTGATGGCCGCGACCAGCAGCTGCAGCACGGCGCCGAAGCCTTGCGTGGCGATCTCGATGTTGTACGTGAGCACGTTGGCGATTTCTGCCGAGCTGGCCCCGGACAGGGTCGGCAACGGCGCATCGATCAATGCCGCATGCACGCGCGCGCGCAAACCGATGGCATAGCGGCTGGTCAACTGCGCGGCCAGTCGCGCGCTCTGCCAGCGCAACACGGCAAACAGCAGGCTCACCGCAATGAACAGGCACGCCTGCATCGCCAGCCCGCCCGGCAAGGCCAGGCGATAGCCCACCAGTTGCACGCTGTGGCCTGGCTGCACCAGCGGCAGCAGGCACACCGCCACCACGCTGCCGGCCAACGCGGCAGCCAGCGACAACGCGACGTAAAGCGCAATCATCGGCATGTCTGCAGGCACCAGCGTGCTCGCGAACTGGTGCAATGCAACGCGCATGCGCCGGATGGCGGTCATCGCCAGCGGCTCATTCGTGCGCAACATGCAGGCGCCAGTGCGCGATGCGGGTCTGCGGACCGGTGGCGTTCCAGGACGCTTGCATACGGCCACTCATTGCAACAGCTGCAGCAGCGCATCCACCGATGCCTGCGGATGCGTGCCACGGTGCAAGGTGAACATGCCGATGCGCCGCACCTGTTCGACGAAGCGCTGCCAGCCGGGCTGACCGGCGGCGTACGGTTGATCGTGGGCCAGGCAGGCGGCGACTTGCTCGCCAGGCACCGCGACCAGGCGCTGTGCCGATGCGATGGCCGGCGACCTGGACACCATCACGACCGCATGCAACCGCATCGGCTTGGGCGCGAGATGCGCGTGGCGATGGCGAAGATCGACCTCGAATTTTTCCACGCCGCTGCGACGCCGGATCACCGGCGATGCGCTGATCCATGCGCGCGTGGGCGCGTCGACCAGGCCCAGCGCTTCGGCACGCAGATGCAGGAAATTGGCCACACCGGTGGTGAGCAGGCTATCGGGCGCCACAAAGACACCGTCTTCGGCGACAAAGTCCAGGCCATGCAACAGGCTATGCAAGGCCAAGGTCGATTTCCCCGCACCGCTGGCGCCAAGCAGCAACACGCTGCGTCCGCGTCGACCTACACAAGCGCCATGCAGCGGCACCAGCCCAATGCCACGCGCAGCCAGCAGGAATACGGCGAATTCGATCAGTTCGTAACGCACGTGATACGCGTGGGCAAGCATGTCCTCGGACACCACCAGCATCGCGCGGCGCTGTGGCACCGAGAGCATCAGATAATTGCACGCATCCATGACGCCGCACAGCAGGCCGCCGCTGGCGTGCGTGCGCACAGGCGGCGGCTCGGCATCGGTGCGGCCCGGCGCACGCGGCAGCAGGTCCAATGTGACATGAAATTCCGGAGCGCCCGGCAGCCGATGCGCGGGCAAACCCGCGTAGGCGGCATCGACCAGCGCCAGCAGTGCCTGGCTATCGCTGTGGAAATGAAACAGCGCGCCGAGAATCTGCCGGCGCACGCCCAAGCGCCGCGGGCGATGCTCGCCGAACGGATCTGCCGCTACTGCGGCCCCTGCTGCGATGGCGGCGGAGCCATCGTTCAGCGGCGTGTGTTGCGCCCATGCAGCCGACTGCGGCATGCCTTCATCCGATGCACTGAATCAGCCGATGGGTGCCGCTTTCCTACAGAAAGGTTGCCTCGCCGCAGCCTTGCCCGCACGCAACGCGACGCAACCAAAGCGGCCTGCATCCGCACCTACTGCCGAGCCGAATGCCGGTGTCTGCGCACGCCGCTGCTGCGCCCGCCTGGCGAGAGAACGAGAGCCTTGTGCCGATGGTAAAGATCCAGGTCAGTCATTCGTATTTCCTGCGTTACGACCCCAAGCAATGGGAGCGCGGCAAGCCGTATCCGCCATTGGCGACGTTGCAGATTGCAGCGCTGCTGCGCGAGCGTGGGCATGCGGTGAGCCTGTTCGATGCAATGCTGGCCGACGATGTGGAGGACTACACCGCCGCACTGCGCGCTGCGCAGCCGGATCTGGTGGTTTTCTACGAAGACAACTTCAACTTCCTCACCAAGATGTGCCTGAGCCGGATGCGCGAGGCCGCCTGCCGCATGATCGCGCAGGCCCGTGCCGCCGGCTGCCGCGTGCTGGTGGCCGGCTCGGATGCGTCCGACAACCCGGATGCGTTCCTGGCCGCAGGCGCGCATGCGGTGTTGATCGGCGAAGGCATCGCCCCGTTGATCTCGTTGCTGGAGCGCATCGAAGCGAAGCCGGATATCACCACCGACCACTGGCTAGAGGGAGTTGCGCAGATCGCCACCAGCCAGCCTGCGGCAGTGCGCGTGCATCCCGGCGCGCAACCACCGGACGCACGGCTGAGCGGCCTGCCGGCATGGGACCTGGTGGATATGCCGCGCTACCGGCGCTTCTGGCAACAACGGCATGGCCATTTCAGCTTGAACATGGCCGCCTCGCGCGGTTGCCCGTTCCGTTGCAACTGGTGCGCCAAGCCGATCTGGGGCAATCACTACAAGCGGCGCGGCGCCGAAGAGGTGGCCGCAGAGATGATCCATCTCAAACGCGCCTTTCGGCCGGACCATATCTGGATGGCCGACGACATCTTCGGCTTCCATATCGATTGGGTGGAGACCTTTGCGCAGCAATTGAGCGATGCCGACGGCGCGGTTCCCTTCACCATCCAGACCCGTGCCGACCTTGCCAGCGAACGCATGGCCGCAGCGCTGGCGCGCGCCGGCTGCGTGGAGGCCTGGATCGGTGCGGAAAGCGGCAGCCAGCGCATTCTCGACAAGATGACCAAGGGCACCCAGGTCGGCGAGGTCATCGCCGCACGTGAGCGCCTGGGCACGCAGGGCATCCGCGTGGGTTTCTTCATCCAGCTGGGCTATCTGGGCGAGGAACTCGACGACATCCTGGCCACGCGCGCATTGGTGACGCAGGCCAATCCGGACATCATCGGAGTCAGCGTGTCGTATCCCCTGCCCGGCACCAAGTTCTACGAAGAAGTGAAGAATCAGCTGGGCAGCAAGACGCACTGGCAGGATAGCGACGACCTGGCGATGATGTTCCGTGGCGCGTACGACTCCGAGTTCTATCGCAGTGTCCGCGATCTGCTGCACAGGCAGGTCGATCTGCAACAGGCGCGTGCCACGATCACGGCCGATGCGTTCGCGCAGGCGTCGGAGCAACTGGAAGCACGCTGGTCTGCCTTGATCGCCAGTGAGGCCCGGCACCGCAGCGAGCCGATGCCCCCCAGTGCTGCGCGTCAGCCACGCCACCTGAGCACCGTCCTGGTGGGCTAGCGCGCGATCGTTTCCACACTTTTCTATCGACACCTTGCCTGACCGGACCACGCGCATGCAGCCTTCCCTTCGCACCATCAAGCACCGCCTGCACACGGCGACCGAACGGCTGGCTCTGGAGCTGGCCCAGCCAGGCGATGCACTGCCGCAATGGGACCGGCTGCAGTGGCAGCTGGCGGCAGCGGCAGCGGCCGCGCACGGCGTTTCGCCGCTGTTGCAGCGCCGCTCGTTGTGGCAGGACGCCGAATGGAATGCCTTCCTGAGCGAACAGCGCAGCCATGTCGAAGACCGCCATCGGCGCATCGCGCTGCTGCTGACTCGTATCGATACCGCTGCCCGCAGCGTGGGCGTCGCGCTGGTGGGATTGAAAGGAACCGCTTTGCATCGACTGGGTGTGTATCTGCCTGGCGACCGCCCGATGGCCGATATCGATCTGCTGGTGGAACCCGACGACGCGCCTGCAGCGGCGGCGTTGTTGTGCGAACTGGGCTACGTCGCTTCTTTCGAGCAGTGGAAGCACCAGGTATTCAAGCCGCAGCACGGCGAGGCAGTGGCCGGGCTAGGCGAACACCGCGATGCGCCGATCAATATCGAGCTGCACACGCGCATCCAGGAACGTTTGCCGGTGAGCAGCGTGGAGATTACTGACCGAATCCGGCCGGAGCGGCCGCAACCGGGCTTGAATCCCTATCCATCGATCGGCGCATTGATGTGTCACTTGCTGCTGCATGCGGCAGGCGGCATCTGCCACCGCACCATTCGCCTGATGCATCTGCATGATCTTGCCTTGCTGGCAACGCGCATGGGCCCGCGCGATTGGGAGCAATTGTGGGAAGACAGCGCCATGCCGCCATGGTGGGCGTTGCCGCCACTGCTGTTGCTGCAGCGCTATTACCGCGCTGTGGTGCCGGCCGCGGTGATGGCGCGCCTGCATGCTGACTGTCCTGCGCTGCTGCGCATGCGAGCAGCCCGGCAAACGCTCACCGCCGCATCGTGCTCGAACCTGTGGTTATCGGCGCTGCCTGGCATCGAATGGTCGCGCTCGTTGGGCGAAGCGCGGCAGTATCTGCACAGCCGTGTGGTGCCTTCGGCAGAAAGCCGCAAGGAGCGCGCGGACATGCTGCAGACCCAGTTATGGCTGCAGGATCAGCCATGGGTGCGCCAAACCCAGGCGCGCCGCCTGGTGACGCGCCTGACCAGACCCGTGCCGCGCACGGACATGTTGTACGTGGTGCGTGCGGCGCTGGATGGCTATCTGCAGCCGGCGTGAGGCTGCGCTAAGCGCGGCTAACAAAACGTAGCGAGCAGCCGTCAGGTGGGCGCGGACGGCGCGCTCAGAACCGCAGCGTACATGTGGCACATACCGATTCCGAGCACCGGTGGCACCCGCGTGGCGGCTGCACAGTCGTTTTGTCAGCTGCTAAGGAGTTTTCCTCGCTCAAGGCACGAGCGCACGAGATCACCGACGATAGCGCCCTGCCTTGCCGCGCACATCAACGCACTTCAGGCAGCGGCCGCTGCTCGCACAGCTGGCGATACAACTGCTCGAACAGGCGCGTGGTCAATGCCGCATCTTCGCGGACGGCGCGGCACTGCGCCGCCCAGGCAAGGCGCAAGCGCAGTTCGTCATCGCCGAGCACCTGGCGGATGGCCTCTGCCATTCCGGCCCAGTCGCCCGGCGGCACCGCCAATGCGCAGACAGGAGCCCACTCGACCAGATGCCCCACCGCAGTTCCCACCGTAGGAACCCCTGCAACGGCAGCTTCCAGCAGCACCAGCGGCCCGGCTTCGTGCAGCGAGGACAGCACCAGCAGATCGGCCGACAGCATGATCGGGCGCAACTCGCGCTGGGTCTTGAAGCCGAGAAAACGCACCTGTTGCTGCAAGCCGAGCTGCTGCACCAGGCGCTGCATGGCACCGCCCAATGTGTCGACGCCCACTATGTCCAGGGTGAAGGCAACGCCGGCGCGCTTGAGTGCGGCCATTGCCTGCAACAAGGTGGCCTGATCCTTGACCGGATTGAGGCTTGCCACATGCAGCAGGCGCGCGGTCGGCCCGGTACGGGCGCGCGGCGCTGCCGGCGGCCAGGCGCGCAGATCCACGCCCAGCGGTACGCGTTGCGCAGCAATGCCCAGTGCCTGCAGCGAAGCGATGATGGGCGCGCTGGCAGCCGTTACCTGGTCGGCAAGCCGCAGGATCACCGCCTCGCGCAGACGCCCTCGCCATCTGCGGCGGCCGCCGTAATCGATGCGATGCAAGGCCACCAACTCGCCGCCGGCGATATGCACCATGCTGGGACGGCGTAGCAGCTTGGCGGCAGTGACCGCGATCAAGCTGCAATAGCCGGAAAAAATCGCCTGAATCACAGCGAACGGTTCGCGCCGGTGCTCGTCGCAGATGGCGGCAATTGCGCGCAGCCGCGTCCGACGCGCGCCGATGTTGTGCACCGTGGCACCGCGCAGGCGCCAGATGCCCGGCTGCGGCTCTTGATGCAGCACGAACACGTGCACGTCATGGTTGCGTGCCAGCCACTCGATCAAGGTCAGGAACACCGGGATCACGCGGACTTCCCCGCTCCGATCCACACCACCTGGCACCACCAAGGCCAGCTTCATGCGGTGCGCTCCGGCGTGGTCGCGCGCAAGTGCGTATAAGCCTGCGCCCAGCGCCGGCCCACTGCGGCAAACGACAGGCGCGCGTCGAAATGGGCACGCACCTGTGCACGCGAGGGGCGTTGCCGACTGACGCGCAGCAACAGTTCCGACAATGCCGATGCATCGCCGACCGGCCACAACTCGCCCACTGCGCCGTCATCGCTGAGCGCACGAAACGACGCAATGGCCGTCAGCAGCGGCAGGCAACCGCAGGCGTAGGCTTCCAGTGCAGCATAACCGCAACTTTCTGCATGGCTGGCAGAAACAAATAAATCCGCCGCACGCAGCAGCTCCTGCACGTGTGCGTGCTCGACCTTGCCGAGCAAGTGGACGCATCTGGCCAGCTGTGGGTCGGCGCGCAGGCGCTGCTGCACCTGCGCCATCAGTGGCGCCTGGTCGAACACGCACCACAACCGCAGACCGGGCAACGCACGCGCAGCCAGGGCCACTGCATCGAGCACACAGAGCGGGTCCTTGGCTGGACTGAAATGGCCGATCCACACCACACAAGGGTCACCGTGCACCCGCATCTGCTCGCGTGCCTGCGATCGGTCGCCCGGGGTGAAGCGGCTGCTGGATTCGGGGATGGCATACAGCTGCGCGCTGCGGCGAAACAGGCGCGCACGCACGAACGGCCGCGCCAGCTCCAGCGAGGTGAATGCGATGCCGGCTGCGGCCGCGTAGCGTGCGCGCCACAGGCGCCTGGCCCACCAGCGTGGTGGCCGGTTGGCATGATCCTGCAGCAGGATCGGCAGCCGCGGCAGCAGGCGCGCCAGACGCCGCGCGTCGCCGGCGAATTCCAGACCATGTACATGCAGCACATCGGCATCGATCTCGTGCAGCAATGCGGCTAGCGTACGGGCGCGGACTGCGCTGCCACGCTGGTGCAGATCGACGAAGCGGTAATCCACGCCCTGGCGGCGCAACCTGGTGTTCAAGGCGGAGGCCTGGATCACCGACACCTGCACGCCAGCACTGGCGACAGCTTCGGCGATATCTGCCAACGTCGGCCATTGCGCGAACACCTGCTCCACATTCAGGCCATCGGGCGTGGGAACCAGGTTCAGCTGTGCGACGTGCAGGCTCATAGGGCCGGCAGCGCCTGGATGGCGATCGATGCAACGTCGCTGCCGCGTGCCGCTGCGACCGCTGCGACCGCTGTGTGCCACTGACGGGCAGTAACCCACGCACAGGCCGCCACTGCGGTGTACAGGATCTTGCTCACGCGACCCGTCGCAGCCGTAGCACCAGCGCAACCGGCACCTGCAACGCCATCTGGTCGAAACGCGCCCCGGCCGGGATATCCGCGGGATCCAGCATCGGCTCGGACACGGCTTCGATCACGAACCCGAGTGCGGTGCACGCCGAATGCCAGTGGCTATAGAGATGCGGGGTGTGGCGGACCGCGTAGTGCTGCCCATCGGCCTTGAAGTCGCGCCGCCAGCCCAGCGCGTGGCCGATCGGGTGGACGTCGCTGCACAGCACGATGCCGCCGACGCGGGTGACGCGATGCAGTTCTTCCAGCGCCGGCCATAGCTGTTGCAGGTGCCCCACCACCAGACCGCACACGCTCAGGTCGGCCACCGTATCGGGCAACGGCAGATGATCCAGGCTGCCTTGTTGCAGAACGATGCGTGCGGCCGGCCAGTCCTGTGCGAGCTCGGTACCGGCACGGTGCAGCATCTGCGGCGACAGGTCGACACCGGTCACTTGCCGGGCCCCACGGTGCAGTGCGTGCAGCATGTAGCGGCCGCTGCCACAGCCGGCGTCCAGCACGTGCTGGCCCTGCAGGCTGGATGGCATCAGTGCGAGCATGGCGCGCTCTTCGGCCAGCATCACCGGGTTGTGCGCGTGCGGTGGATACGCCTGCGCCCACAGTGCGTAGGCAGCAGCGGGCTCGAGCACCGGCACTGCGCTCACGAAAGCGCTCCATTGGCAACCGGCGCATGGGTAACCTGCGCGGCGGCCTGCGCCGGCTGCTCCTGCGTTAAACGCTGAAGACCGGGTTCGAGCGCCAGCACCGCGGGGTCGGCCAGCGTGGCATCGAGCAATTTGGGCCGTCCGTCCAGCAACACCGGCACGGTCCGGATGCCGGCCGCGCCGAACCACGGCGCAAAATCCGGATCGGCGATGCGCGGCTTGCCATCGCGAATCACCGCACGCAAGTCGCTGCGCGTGCAACCGATGATGCTGCTGGCAGGTTCGCCGCCGCGGTCACGCACGATCAACACATCTGCAGTGGCTCCAGGCGCGATCCGCCCACGCGTTGCCATGCGCAGGATACGCGCACAATCACTGGTGACCATGCCAAGCAGTTGGTCCGGTGCCAGTCCGCTCCGGCTGGCGATCTGCAGTTCTTCCAGCAGGTCGCGCGCGCCGCTGATGCGCGAATCGTTGCCCAGCGCCAGCCGGCCGGCCATGCACAAGCGCCACGGATCGAGCGTGCGGCCGAGCAGCGCCTGATTGCTGGACGGACACCACACCACGGCTGCGCCACGCGCGATCACGCGCTCGACATCCTGCTCACCCATGCCCACGCCGTGGATCAACACCGTGTTGGCGGCCAGGCAGCCGAGCCGGTCGAGTTCGTCGAGCTCGGCACGCGCCACCGCATCGGTGCCTTCGGCCAGATGGATCATCCAGGGATGCGCTGGCAGGGTCGCGGCAAAGCTGCTTTGTACGGGCGGGCCGTAGCCTGTCCACCCCAATGCGTAGCTCCAGCCGAAGTCGCGCAGCAGGCTCACCGGGAAATTCGCTTCGTCCAGCGTGGCGTGCCATGGGTCGTGCTGGGCTACGCACGTGACGCCGGCCAACAGGTTCTTCAAACCGCCATGGCGCAACCGCACTGCCTTGGGCACACGCAGTGCGGCGGCCACGTCCGGATGCTGGAAATGCGCCTGAAATGCCTGGATCCACGCGTAGCTGTTGCGAAACGGCGCGGCCTGCGGCAGCGGCGGCACGCAGTTGACCTGCAGATGTTCGTGCGCATTGATCAGGCCCGGCGCCAGCACATGCCCTTGCAGATCCATGCGCACGGTGCCGGTGCCCAGCGTGCCGCCGAAGCGCCCCGCGCGGATCGTCACTGCGGCACGCGACGGACCGGCCTGGGTGATCGCACGTGCGCCTTGCAGGCAGACATCGGCCATGGCCATCGACTGCTCCACTCAGCGCTTGCGCATCACGATCAGAAAGTGATCGCCCATGTCGCGCAGCAGCGGCAGCCCGCCCCACCGGTCGTCGCAGCGCCCCAGGCGCTCGGACAGGCGTGGATTGCGTTCGCAAAACTCCACCAGATACGGCGGCGGCAAGAACAGGCTCAAGGCGCGGTAGCTGTCCAGCACGAAGTACGTTTCGAATGCGCGGTAGAACTCGCGCGGCAGGTGGTACCAGGTCCAGATGGTGTGCCCATTCATGCCCACCGCAATTGCGCCTTTGGCGGCACGCACCGCCGCGCGCCTGAGGCGCCCACGCAAGGCGTAATGGCCGATTTCCCACGGGCAGATCCGCCCGATCACCGAAAACACCAGGCAGCCGTCCGGGCGCAGCAGGCGCGCGCACTGTGCGGCGACGGCCGGCAGATCCGGCGCGCAATTGAGCGGGCCGAAGTTGGAGTACATGCCATCGAAGCTGCCTTCCAGCCGATCGAGTTGCTGGATGCCGACATGCGCGGTGGTGAGGCGTTCTTGCAGGCTGTGCGTGGCAGCGCGCTGGCGGGTGCGCTCGACCATGGCCGGCGACCAGTCGGTGGCCAGCACGGAGTATCCGCGGCGCGCGAATTCGCCAGCATCCAGGCCGGTACCGCAGCCCAGATCGATCAGCCGCGACCCCACCGGCAATTCGCTCGCTACGGTGTCCCACAGCGTGGTGCGCATGCGCTGGATCAGCGCGTTGTTGCCGCGGGGACCATCGTAGTCGGGAGCAACGCTGTCGAAGGCACGTTGCGTTTCCAGCAGTTGCTCCGGCGCGACCGTGCCGCCCCGCGCCGCATGCTCACTGAGTGACGACATGCGCAGCCTCCCACACCCGTCCTATTGTTTTCACCACACACTCTCCGGTCGCAACGCCACCGATGCGGCATCGCTTGATAGACCCGTGAGTGCGCGATGTTGCCGGTTTGGTTGCAGCGCACTGGATGGTGGCCGAGCTGGCACAGGCAATCACACCCAAGATGCATGCATTGGCCAAACGCGCCGCACGCGATGCACGGTCTCGCTTTCGCTCGCGTATCACCCGGCGCCTGCTGCATGCGAGAACGCATTCCCCAGATTGCGCCGAGGCACCACTGCAGCGTCACACACCAGCGTGTGCAGGAGTCCGCGCACGACGACGCACCGCATTGCGCAGCACCGCGGCCAGCACGCCCAGCCCTGCGCCGGCCAGCAGGCCGGCCGCCCAGACGGTGATCGCATTTGGATACGCCTGGCGGTCGGGCACGTACAGCGGCCACGCCAGCGAGGTCTGGTAGGTGTAGCGCGCGGTGAGCCGGGCGACGAGGTCGTCGCGCTCGGTCTTCAAGGCGCGAATCGTGGTGTTGCTGTCGGTGAGCAACACGCCCGCCAGCACCTGTGTCGGCGTGGCGGAAGCCCCTCCCTGCCCGGCCTGCAATTGCCGCTGCAGCTGCTCGCGATGGCTGGTGGCCGCGCGCAGATCCTCGCTCAAGCCCTGCAGGCGGGCGCGCGCAAGATCGAGCGCAGCTGCATTGGTGTCACCGTGCAGTATCTGCAGTTGCGTCACGGTGGCCGTGGCCAGCGTGCGCGCCTGCTGCGCCGATTCAGCCCGGATGGTCACACCGATCAGATTGGCGTAAGGGTCGGGGTCCGGCTTCAGGCTGCCGCGATACAGCTGCGCGGCGCGGCTATCGAGCGGCACCTGCGCCTGACGCAACACCGCATCCTGAAACAGCCGCGTTTTCATGCGATCGATCACGCGCTGAAACGGTTCGACCTTGGGGTCGCGGCCAGCAGGAGTCGGGCCGATTTCGCCAACCTGGATCCACGCGGTTGCCTCCCATTGCGGTTTGGCCAGGCGGGTGAAGGCGAAGGTCAGGCCCAGCACCACCACCAGCGCTGCCACTGCCCAGCGCCATTCCCGGCGCAGGATGCGCCACAGGTCGATCAGATAGATTTCGTCGTGTTGATTCATGGGCGTGGCTCTGCAACGGGGCGATGAATGACGTGCTGCCCGCTCACGCGGCAGACGGATGTGCGGACAGGCGGTTGGGCAGCAGCACCGTGCAGGCATGCAGCACCAGGCACAGCGCGATAAAGCCGAAGTTGGTCCATGTGAACGCCTGTGGCGCGAAGGGCGACATCAGGCAGGCGTAGGCCATACGCAGGAAGATCAGCACATGGAAGATCGACAGCGAGCCATTGAGGCGGCGCACGCTCCAGACCAGCCCGGCGTACAGGGCCAACATTGCAAGCAAGGCACCGGCAGCGCCCCACGCCATCAAGAACGGAAAGAACTCGGTACCTACATTGATGTTGGGCGCATCCAGCGGAATGCTGGTCCCGGCGGTGGAAATCGAACCACTGAACGGCACCAGTTGATTGATCAGGAAGCTGGCGTTGAGGTAGCCCTTTGCCAGCATCGCACCGAAGTTATACGGCCCTGCGCTGATGTAGAGCAGCAACCATTGCACGCCCTGCGGCATGGCACGGTAGAACGCGCTGAACGGCAACGCCACGGTGGCCAGGGAACCGGAGCGCAACGCGCCAAGGATCGAAAACACGCCACCGCCGGCCAGCACGAGCAGGCCAATGGTCTTCCACGGCAGCCGACGCGCCGGATCGCGCCGCAGCAGCATCACCAGCACGAACGAAAACAGGCCAGCGAAGATGCGGTTGCGATCGATCACCACGATCGGAAACACGAATCCCAACGTCACCATCGCCGCACGCAGCCCACGATGGCGTACGCACAACAGGGCGATCGGCGGCAGGATCCAGCACATATTGGAGATGTGCCGCACATGCGCACGCAACGGGGTCAAGGTGGCGTACGACGCTGGATCGCTGAACAACGGAATCGGAAACAGCACCAGGTCGGCGATGCAGAACACCGTCACCGCCGCGGCCAGTACCATCGCCAGGAATGCATCGCGGGTACCGGCGTAACGGTAGTGGCGAAAGCGCTCGACCGACGGCACCTGCGTGCGTAGCACCGTATCGAGCGAGAAGGTGGCCGCTGCCGCGAGCGCCAGCAGCACGATGCCTTCCAGGTAGCCATCGGGTAGCGCATAGGTCAGCCACGTCAGCGCGCAGCTGAGCAGCATCGGCACGGCCAGATATGTCGCCGGGCGGCGCAACAGCGTGCTCATGCAAGCTCCACCGCACGCGCAGTACGTTTCGGACGCCATCTGGCAGACAGCGACAACCATGCGTAGGCCACCAGATGCACAGCCACCCGGTGCGGCCGGCGCCGCAGGAATTCCACCTTGGCAGCGATGTAGCGCGCCTGCGCATGCAGCAGTGTGCAATCGGGCTCTTCGAATAACGGTGCGCAGCGCAACGCCACTTGCCGTGATTCGCGCAGGTTGGCGATGCGTGCCGGCACGTTTGCGGTCTTGCTGAGGTTGCTGCCATGCAAGCGGTAGGCGCATACCGGCAGATCGATGAAACCCAGCGCATCGGCTGCAACCAGGCGCAGGAAAAAATCCCAGTCTTCGATTCTTAGCGACTCGTCCCACCCGCTGCGCGCGTCGAAGGCGCTGCGTCGCAGCAGCGTCACCGCGCCACTGACTGCCCACCGCCGTATCACCGCATGCCGGATGCCGGATTCGCAGCGATACAAGCCCTTGTCGACCTTATGCAGATCGCGCATGGCGCTGCCATGCAACAGTTGCCCATGCGCGTCGACCACGCAGGCATCGCCGATCACCGCAAGTTTTTGCGGATGTCCGCGCAGATAGCGCACCTGCGCGTCCAGCCCGCCGGGCAACAGATAATCGTCGCTTGCGCCAAGCCGCAGATACTCTCCCCGCGCACGCAAGGCCAGTTCATTGAGCGTGGCGGCAACCCCCCGATTCTCGCGTTGCACGAAGTGCACCGGTAGCCGATGCCCATGATCGCTGATCCATTGACTGATCTTTTCGCCGGTGGCATCGCTGGAGCCATCGTCGATGATCACGATTTCCTTGCATGGATACGGATCTTCCAGGACGCTGTCCAGGCAGCGCTGCACGAAATGCTCATGGTTGAACGCCGGAATCAGTACCGACACCAACGGCCAGCGTGCACGTGCCGATACAGGTGCCTGATCGTTCATGCCGCCCGCTCCAGGTAGCGCCGCACCACCACGATGTTGAACAACAGATACAGCACGTAGTTTGCTGCAAACGCGTACATCGCGCCGATCAGCCCGAACTGCGCGGTGAACACGTACACCAGCGCCAGATAGCTCGCTGCAAACACGCATTCGGAAATCACGAACAGCCGCGTCATCGCCTTGGCCACCATCACATACGACAGCACGAACGCCGCGATCTTGATCACATCGCCCAGCAGCTGCGGGCCGTACAAGGGCGCCGCCGCGGCGAATTGGGGATCAAACAGCAGCCGGGTCGCCCAATCGCGGCATACATACACGCCCAGCGCCGCCACGATCACCGCCGGCATGACATAGCGATACGCGCTGCGCAGCTCGCTGCCCAGCCCCGCAGCGCCTTGCAGCGACGCCAATTTGGGCAGATAGTACACGTTGATGGCGGTAGTGAAGAACAGCAGATAGGCATCGGAGACCCGGCTCACCGCCTGCCAGTAGCCCACTTGCTCCCAGCCGAATTGCAGCGCCAGATGATCGCGCACCAGGATGGTCGCCAGCTGTGGCACCAGTGTCGAGGTGAGCGTCATCAGCGAAAATGCCGCCAGCCGACGGGTCATCTCCGCATCCAAGCGCATCCGCCACATGGCAGGCTGAAAATAGGGGCTACGCCGCAGTGCCGGAACCGCAGCCAGCAGCCACAGTACCTGACCCAGGACCAGCGCCAGCAGCGCCCCGTATAGTTGCATCCGGCTTGAAAGCCACGCCACCAAGGCAACGCTCAGCACGGCGCCTGTCACTTGCACGAAGGCGAGCCGCCGCACGTCCATGAAGCCGTTGATCAGCGCCAGTATGTAGTTGAGCAATGCGATTCCCAGCTGCGCGATTGCCAACACGCAGATCAGCGGACGGTAGCTCGCATCGCCCAGCAGGCGCTCAGCAATGGCTCCACTGAACGCCATCGCCAGCAGCGCGATCACGCAGGCCGCGCAGAATGCGTACAAGAGCGCCGCACTCAGCAAGCGCGCCAACGCGGGCGCATCGTCGCGGTACTGCGCGACATGCTTGACGACGCCGGCACTGATGCCGCCACCGGCCAATACCGCCAGCACCGACATCAGGTTGAGGAACTGGCCAAGCCGGCCCACGCCCTGCGGCCCGGCGTAGACGGCGACCAGCTTGACCACCACCAACGCCGCCAGCAGCTTGGCCAGCGTCGCAACGCCGGTGTAGGCGCTGCTGCGCACGAGATTCATGTGTCGCTGCCGAACGATTGACAGGCCGCGATCACGTGCGCAACTGCTGCATCGTCCAGCGCCGGCCCCATGGGCAGGCTCAGCACTTCCCGATGCAGCTGTTCGCTCAGCGGCAGGCACGCCTCGCCCAGGGTGGCGTATGCCGGCTGCCGATGCGGCGGCACCGGATAATGAATCTGCGTGTGGATGCCCTGCCGCAACAGATGTGCCTGCAAGGCATCGCGCTGCGGGCTGCGTACCACGAACAGATGCCAGACGTGCTGCTGCTCTGCCACCGGCGCGGGCAGCACGATCAGCGGGTTGCAGATGCCGTGCAGATACCGCTGTGCCACTGCACGCCGCAGCGCGATTTCGTCCTCCAGATAGCCCAGCTTGACGCGCAGGAAAGCAGCCTGCATTTCATCCAGACGCGAGTTCACCCCCTGGCAGAGATGGTGATACTTCACTTCCGAGCCATAGTTGCGCAGCGCGCGAATGCACTCGGCCAGACGTGCATCCGACGTCGTGACTGCGCCGCCATCGCCCAGTGCACCCAGGTTCTTGGTCGGGAAAAAGCTAAATGCCGCCGCATCGCCGAAGGCACCGGCGCGCCGCCCCTGTGCGCGTGCCCCGTGCGCTTGCGCGGCATCCTCGATCAGCAGCAGGCCGTAGCGATGGGCCAGGGTCTGCAGAGCCTGCATCTGGGCCAATTGCCCATACAGGTGCACTGCCATGATGGCGCGCGTGCGTGGCCCGATCGCCTTCTCCACCCTTGCCGGGTCGATGTTGAAAGTGACCGGGTCCGGCTCGACCGGCACCAGCACCAGATGGTTCTGGCTGATCGCCAGGAATGTCGCGATGAAGGTGTTGGCCGGCACGATGATTTCGTCACCTTCGCGCAGGACCCCCAGCTCACGATAGCCGCGCAGGATCAACGCCAACGCATCCAGCCCATTGCCCACGCCGACTGCATGCGTGGTGCCGCAATAACTGGCGAATTCGGCTTCGAACGCGGCCAGCTCTTGACCGAGCACATACCAGCCGGCATCGATCACGCGTGCCGCTGCGAGTTTGAGTTCATCCGCATAGCGCGCATTGACTGCACGCAAATCCAGGAAAGGCACATCCATTACATCAACCATCGATAGACATCCTGCACCACGGCGCGCGCGCCGAAGCGTTCCTTTTGTTCCACCAGGCCTTCGTTGAGCACCTGCCCGCCCTGTTCGGTGGAGATACCGAAACTGAAATATTCGCGCTGCGCATAGACATCGGTGATCAGGTCGGCCAGCAGCAGGCTCAACGCATCCAACTGGCGCCCCTGTTCGGAGACCGCCAGGTATTGGGTATGCACGCAGCGGCCGAAGTCGAAGACCAATGCGGCTGCGACCAGTTGTCCATCAGCGCGCGCTTCATGCAACACGATCTGCTGCGCGAACCGGCGTTGCAGCAGTTGAAGCTCATCCAGCCGGTGCGTCGGTGCTACGCCATGCCGCTGCAGAACCTGGGTCAGCAGCGCATGGAATCCATCGAGCTGGGTCCCGCGCTGGATCTGCACGCCGGCCTTGCGCGCCTTGGCAATGGAACGCCGCCGCTCGGTGCTGAATGCAGGCCGCTCGCGTAGTGCAATCACCGACGACAAGTCGCGCCGGCACAGCTGCGCGCCAAGCCGATGCAGTGCGTAGAGCTCTTCCTCGGCCGGGTACGCATGGAAGATATGTGGCACCGGCTTGTAGATGACCTCGCGTACGCCAAGCGCGCGGTAGTGCGCGGCAATCTGCTCGAACACCTGCAAGGTGGCGCCGGCACGTAGCGCCATCGACGACAGCAGCCCGGCATAGGTGAGCCCGGCGTGGCTGCTGACGCAACTGCCCTGCAGATTGGCCGGGAGCACCGCCACCACCGTGTCCCCACGTTGGACCAGCAGGGACGCATCCACAAAGCGCTCGGCGTGATAGTCCATATAGTCACGCCGATGCAGCAGATTGCCATTGCGCGATGACGCCACCAGGGCATCCCACGCGAACGCATCGCCCGGCATGTAAGACCTAACCGAAAACATGGCCGCCCTGTAACGCAACCGGCAACGCCGCCTCTGCCAGGCCGAAGCCGGCCTGCCCCATCGCGTTGCCGTTGTAGAACATCAACACGCGCTGGCCGTGCTGAATCAAGGCGGGGTAGCACAGCATTTGCGCATCCCAGCCGTCATCGGACAATGCAAGCCCCAACTGGCGGTCGTCGCGTTCCCAGTGCACCCCATCGCCACTGAAGGCGATGCCGGGAAAGTAGCCACCCTGAAGGTCGCCGCGGGTGAAATACATCAGATAGCGCTCGCCGAGCCGGTACACGCGCGGACGCCCGATACGGTATTCGTCGCCACGTGGACGCAGGCACACAGCATCGTCGGTGGGGATGCAGCGCAGGTCGTCGGTCTGGGCGTAGCGGATGTGGTAACGCGGATATGGCTGGCCGCCGATCGTTTCCCAGTCATCGCCCACCGCGTACCACAATCGCCAGCGGCCCTCTTCGTAGCGTGCCGAATGCACCGCGGCAATCGTGCTGCGACCGGGGGCGCGATCGAGCAGCGGCGTTTCCTGCCGACGCTGGAAGCTCTCGCCCCCGTCGCAGGAGACCGCCAGACCGGTGAAGGCGAGGAACTTGGCCTTGGCCACGCGCTGGAAGCCGACATAGAACAGGTACAGCCCGTCCGGCCCGGCCACCACATCGCCCAGGATCATGCCGTTGTCGTCGAAACAACCGTCACGGCCGATGTCGAGCACCGGCTGCTTGCTGACGCCGACGATCTGCGTTGGCGCATCGGCGCGCACATCCACGTAGCCGATCCGGCTCACGCCCTGCGCATCGCGAAAGCCGGCGTACACCCGCAGCACCTGAGCAGACAGGCGATGCGGTGTTGGCGTCAGTGCGGCATGGTGCATCCAGCCGCCCACCCCGTGGCGTGCGACGTCGAACACCAAGCCGCGCTTGTTCCAGGCAAACACCGTTCAGAGCTCCACATCGAAGCTGGATCTGCCCGCCACCGCGCGTGCCGGCGAACCCACGTACACACGCTCGGCTTCGGTATGTCGCGTCACCAGCGCGCCGGCACCGATGACGTTGTCCGCGGCAATCCGCACCTTGTCGCTGAGCGTGGCGTTGACCCCGATGAAGCTGCCCTGCCCGATCTCGCAATAGCCGGAAATCACCGCATGCGAGGCGATGAACACATGATCCTGCACCACCGTGCGGTGGCCGATATGGTTGCCGCTCCACAACACGCAGTTGTCGCCGATGCGGGTGAACGGCTGGACGACGTTGCCCTCGAAGATGAAGCAGTTGGCGCCGATCTGCGCGTTCTGCCAGACGAACGCGCGTGAGCTCACGTACGTCGCACAGCAATAGCCGCGCCGCACCACATCCTGAAAAAAACGGGTGCGCAGGCGATTGAGTTGCGTTGCCGGAATCGCCACGAACACCGCATAGTCGTGCGGCGGATAGCGTTGTTCCAGTTCTTCGTACGCCACCACCGGCAAGCCGGCCACGGTGGTCTGCAGCAGAAAATCGCGCTCCACACTGAAAGCGACCACTTTGTAGTGGCTGTCGTGCTGGAAGTACTCGCACGCGATCTGCGCGAACTCGCCTGCGCCGACAATCACCAGTTGCCTCGGTACGCTCATGCTTCCAGCCTGCAGGCTTGCAGCGCGGCGCCAGTGCGCACTTCGCTCACGAACTGGTCGTAATCCAGGATGTAATCGCCAGGGTCGTAAAACTGGTCGGCCAGCACCATCAGCACGCAGTCGGCACTGAAGCGGTACAGGTCGCGCCACACCATGCGGCCGAGCAGCAGGCCTTGCGACGGGTCGTCCAGCACCACTTCGCTAGGACCATTGCCGTTGCCTTCGTCGAGCAGAATCGTCACCGAGCCGTGCAAGGCCACGGCGAATTGATTGAGCTGGCGGTGCGCATGCTGGCCGCGGTGCACGTCGTGGCGCGTGCCGAACAGGTAATACACACGGCGGATCTCGAACGGAACATTGCGCTGCTGCTCCAATGAAATGAGCAGCCCGCGATCGTCACCGTGGGTATGCAACTGGATGCGTTCGATAGCCATGATCGGAGAGGCGTAACCGCTGATTGCACGTAGTGCGACATGCCTGAGTGCGTCGGGTTGCGCGAAAGGTTGCGCGCGCTCGGGGCCATGCGAAGCGCTGTGCGCGCAAGCGCAGCCGACCGCGTCGCAGCGCTTCGGTGTGCAGCACGTGCGAACCAGGTGCCACGGCGACGCAACCTTTTTCCGACATCGCCGCACCCATCGGTGCACGTTCACCTGGCCGCCGTTCGGCCGGCGTGGGGAGCCAGGCCTGGCAGCGCAGCGCGCAGCCGGAACCAACGACCACCACCGGAAGACAGATCAGATGCGTTCCTCCCCCCCTGCGCCCGCCAGCGCTCCCGTCAACGGCACAGACACCGCGCCCCTGCCAGAACAGGCGCCCGCAGCTGCGCGCGTGCTGCCCTTGCCCAAGGCGATGCGCGTGCTGCACTGGCTCACCGTGCTGTGCCTGGCCATGGCGGCCACGCTGATCCTGCTGCGCGCCGAGCTGGATGGCCGCGCACTGCGTCAGTGGCTGCTGGAAGGCCACCGCCACTTTGGCTTGCTGGTCCTGGTGCTGTTTGCGTTACGCATCGGGTTGCGCCTGCGGTTGCGCAGATTGCCGCCCGGCCCACCCGCATCGCTGCCGATGCGCCTGGCCGCTGGTGCCACGCATGTGGCGATGTACGGCCTGATGCTCGCGCTGCCATTGCTGGGCTGGTCGCTGAGCAGCGCCTACGGCAAGCAGGTGTATTTCTTCGGCATCCCCCTGCCCGCGTTGGTCGCGCCGGACGGCGACCTCGGCGACAGCCTGGGCACCTGGCACTTGAATGCGGCCTGGGCGCTGCTGGCGCTGGTGCTGCTGCATATCGGCGCCGCGCTCTGGCATCACCTGGTGTTGCGCGACGGCCTGTTGCGCCGCGTGTTGCCGGGCAAGCGCGCATGAGCCGCCGCACCCCGCCGTCTGTCATTCGTTTCCTCGCCCGTTCCCGCACCGCTGCCTCCCGCACCGTCGAACAAGGACTTTCCATGCCCATGCCCCAGCCCGCTCCGCGTCGCACTGCCGCGCGTACCGCCTCCCTGACGTCCTTGTTGTGCGTGTCCGGCCCCTTGTTGCTACTGGCCAGTACGCAGGCGCAGGCGATTCCCTCGTTCGCGCGCCAGACCGGCTCGTCCTGCGCCGATTGCCATGTCGGTTCCTATGGTCCCTCGCTCACGCCCTACGGCATGCGCTTCAAGCTCGGCGGTTTTACCGATACCGATGGCGAGGGCACCAAGATCCCGGTGTCCGGCCAGCTCACCTGGTCGCGTAACAACCCCAGCCGCGGCGACAGCACCTCGCGCCTGCGCGAAGCCGATCTGTATCTGGGCGGCCGCCTCAACGACAACATCGGCGGCTACTCGAAGATCCGCTCCAACAACAGCGGCAATGCGACGTTCGATACGCGCCTGGACGATGTCGATCTGCGCTTTGTCAGCAAGCCGTTCCAGATGGCGGGCAAGGACACCATGATCGGTGTCAGCGTCAACAACAACCCGGGCATTTCCGACCCGGTGCACGTGTTGCCGAACGCCTCCACGCTTACCCCTGCCTCCAATGGCGGCGCCTCCACCATGCTCAGCTCCTCGGCGCTGTCCAACCGCGTCATCGGTGCAAGCGTCTACGGCCTGTACGACCGCAATTGGTACGGCGAAGTGGGTAGCTACAGCGCGCTGTCGCCGTCTGCGCAGGACCGCCTCGGCTGGCCGGTCAACGGCGACCCGGGCAAGCTCAGCGACACCAGCTATGCGCGTCTTGCCTACATGAAGGACATGAAGCGCCAGTTCTTCTCGGTGGGCCTGACTGCGCTCACGACCCGCCGCCAGCCGCTGCGCACCGGGCCCAGCGACGACCTCACCGATTTGGGCTACGACCTGACCTACCAGTTCCTCGGCACCCGCGAGCACGTGCTGTCGCTGGCCTACGTCAACATCTACGAGCGTCGCAAATACGGCAGCCCGCTGATGTCGACCGACCCGACCATGCCGGCGCTGGACCGGGGCAGCGTGCGCGATCAGACCCTCAGCATGAACTACGCCTTCAAGCAGACCTACGGCGTGCTGGCCGCGCACATGATCAACAGCGGCTCGTTCGATGCGGCGCGCTATTCGCCGGTGGGTATCCCGGACACCACCAGCAATCTGATCCTGCTGTACTGGACCCCGTTCGGCAAGGACGGCACCTACACCTCGATGGCCAACCTGCGCGTGTCCGCCGGCTGGTTCCGTTTCGACAAGTTCAACGGCAGCACCTCCAACGTCTTCCGTGGCCCGCCGATCACCAATCCGCGCGATCTCGACAGCTTCACCCTGTCGGTCAATCTGGCCTTCTGATCCCTCCCGCACCTGTACGGATCCACATGAACCCACCACGCAAACTCTCCGTGTTGTGCGCCCCGTTGGCCGGCCTGATGCTGGCGGGCGCACTGACCATGCCCTCGGCCTACGCTGCCGACGGCGCCGGCGTCTTCCTCACCGAATGCGGTGAATGCCACAGCGTCAAACCGGGCAAGAACAAGAAAGGTCCGTCGCTGTTCGGCGTGGCAGGCCGCCCTGCCGGTACCGTCGCAGACTTCGGCGGTTATTCCGATGCGCTCAAGAACAGCAAGTGGACCTGGACTCCGGCCCAGCTCAAGACCTATCTGTCGCAATCCTCGTCCAAGGCGCTGCCGGGCACCAAGATGAAGTACGACGGCCTGGACGACCCGAAGGAGCTCGACGCACTGATCGCCTACCTCAACACCCTGAAGTAGGGGCGGCCACTGCGGCATGGCGCGTCGTCGCCCGAGGGGGCGGACGCATGGCGCGCCAATCGCCCAGCCGTGGCAGCCTGTCCGTCGGCCGCCTGCACAGCCAGGCGTTGCAGGCGGCCGCGACCGGCCGGCCCGGATGGATTCGCGTTGCCCGACGCGGTGCCTTCGCGTATACGGACGCAATCGCCGCCGCCGCGGTGGTCTCGTTCGCCGCCCTGGGGCACCATCGCGTCCCTGTTTGACACCCGCCCACGCCATTGCCGACCGCTCCAGCTTCCAAGCCGCTCCCCTCCCGACCGCGACGCCACTTCGCCCGCGCGATCTTCTGCGTGGGCGCACTGTTGGACAGTGCCGCACGCCACCCACGGTGCGAGGCGCAACCGGCCTTATCCGCCCAGCAACCAGGCCAACCGCGGGTGCGCCGCCCACCACACCGGCACCGCGCGCTGATGCAGTGGCTGCTGCTCGCGCTGGCAGCCGGCTCCTGCGGCAGCGCCCTGGCCAAGGACTTCGGCGGTGCAGTGGCGCTAACCTCCAGCCTGATCGACCGTGGTATCTCGATCGCGCCCAACAAGGTCACCGTGCAGGCCGCAGGCTACTGGCTGCCCGCCCCCGGCTGGTCGGTTTCCACCTCGGTGGCGCTGCAGTCCCCCGCCTGGAGTGATCCGGTCGCGGTCACCGCCCAGGTCGGGCGCGCCTGGATGCTGGACGACCGCTGGCAGATGCAGGCCAGCCTGCTCTACTACGGCTACCCGACCGACCGCGCCACGCGCACCTTCGACCGCCAGGAAGCCAGCCTGGCCTGGTCCTACCGCGACCTGCTGACGTTTTCGCTGTCCACCTTCAATTTCCCGCGGGCCGACCGGTCGCCGTGGAACGTGGCGTTCGACATCACCGCCAACGTCCCGCTGCGCAACGATGTCAGCCTGTCGCTCGGTGCCGGTTCGTCGCGTTTTCCGGCCATGGCCTACGGTGCAGCGCGCTCGGGCCGCTATCAGTACGGCCAGGTGGGCCTGAAGTGGAACCGCGCCGGATGGACACTGAAAGCCGAGCGCATCCTGACCAGCGGCAATACCCCGCGCATGCAGGGCGGCCCCGGCGACATGCCGTGGCTGGGCACGGTCGCCAGAACCTTCTGATCCACACGCAACCTTTTGCCTGCCTGCGCGCACTGACGTGGGTTACCCGCCATGCCTGCACCGATGAATGACACCGACACCCTGGGCGATGCCACCGACCGCATGCTGTTGCGCCGCATGGCCGGGGGCGATCGCGACGCGCTGGCCAGCATGTACCACAGCTATCACGGACGGCTGTGCCGCTTCCTGTCGCGGCTGACCCGCCGCCCGGACATCATCGAAGAGGCCATCAACGATTGCTTCTGGATCGCCTGGCAAAAGGCCGGCGACTTCCGCGGCGACTCGCAGGTCTCCACCTGGATCATGGGCATCGCCTACCGCTGCGGACTCAAATGCCTGCGCCAGCATGACGGCGAAGCCATCGACGACACCGCCCTGGTGGAAGACCACGCCCCCAGTGCCGACGACAACGACGACCGCGAACTGCGCGACTGGCTGGACAAGGGCATGGAGCGGTTGTCGCCGGACCAGCGCCTGGTGGTCGAACTGGTCTACGGCGTCGGCCACAAGCTCGAGGAAGTGGCCGACATCATGCAGTGCCCGGTTGGCACCATCAAAGCCCGGCTGTTCCACGCCCGGGTCAAATTACGCAATGTGCTGCCCGGCCTGGCCGGCGGCGCCCCTTACACGGAGACCATGCAATGAAGACGTTTTTCATCGCGCCTGGCAAGGAATGCTCGCACGCCTGGGAATTGATGCCGGCGGTGCTGCTGGACAGTGCCACCGAGGAAGAAAACACCTGGCTGATCGCGCACGTGGCCAAGTGCGCCTCATGTAGCGCCGAATTCGCCCAGCAGAACCGCCTGCGCCAGGCCTTGGCGCTGCCGTCGACAGTGCAACTGGACCCGAACGCCGGTCTGCAACGCCTGCTCGGCCGCCTGGATGCACCGGAGCAGCACAGCGCACCTGCGCGCGTGCCGGCCGCACGCCGCTCCGGCAGTTGGACGGTACGCGCCCTGGCCGCCGCGGCGCTGGTCCAGGCCATCGGGCTGGGCGTGATGGGCGTCAAGCTGGCCTCGCCCGCGCCATCGCACGACTACCGCACGCTCAGCAGCGTGGCGGCCCTGCCGGTGCCGCAGGGCGCCATCCGCGTGGTGCCGGACGCAAAGATGACCGTGGCCGACTGGGACCGGCTGCTGCATGCGCAGCAGTTGCAGGTGGTCGGCGGCCCGAACGACATGGGCGCCTACACCGTGGTGCCTGCCGCACCGCAGCCCCCGGTCCAACCGCAGCAGACCGTGCAGCAACTACGCGCCACCCCGGGCATCCGGCTGGCGGAGATCGTCTCGGCCCCATGAAGCGCCTGCTCGCCATTGGCCTGATCGCCGCGTTCACCGGCCTGGGCGCGACCTCCCACGCGCACGCGGCCGCAGCCCTCCAGGAGCCGGCGACCGATGTTGCCGGCACCGCCCCGCCACTGGCCGATGCGCAAACGCCCGATGGCAGCCGCGACATCCTGCTGGCGGTGGCCAACCCGCTCGCCGCGCCGCCAGCCCGCGCCGGCTCCAGCCTGATCGGCTACGCATCCAGCTATTACGGTGCCGGCCAGAAGGCTGCCGCGCGCATGGACAGCATCAAGCAGCGCTACAAATTGCGCGAAGTCTCGGCCTGGCCGATCACCTCGCTGGGCCTGTATTGCGCTGTGCTGCAGCCGCCGCCGGGCGTCTCGCGCGATGAACTGGTCAGTGCGCTGGCCGACGACGAAGGCGTGGAGCTGGTGCAGCCGGTGCAGGATTTTTCGGTGTTCTCCACCGATGCGTCGGAAAAGACGACCGCGCTGTCCAGCTACAACGACCCGTACGTGGACATGCAACGCGGCTTCATCGACACCGATGCCGCCAGCGCACAGACCGTGACCGAGGGCCGCGGCGTGGTGATCGCGGTCGTCGATACCGGCGTGGACACCAACCACCCCGATCTGAAGGCGCGCATCCGCGACGTGCACGATCTGGTCGACGACACACCGGTGAAGACCAGCACCGATCCGCACGGCACCGAAGTGGCCGGCATCATTGCCGCCGGCAGCAACAATCACCAGGGCATCGTCGGCATGGCACCCAAGGCCATGCTGAGTATCTACAAGGCGTGCTGGTACGCGCCCACGGTCGGCGCCACCGCACGGTGCAATACCTTCACCCTGGCCAAGGCGCTGGCGGCGATCGACAACAGCTCAGCGCGCGTGATCAACCTGAGCCTGGGTGGCCCCGCCGATCCGCTGCTGAGTAAGATGCTGCAGCAGCTGGTGCAACAGGGCCGCATCGTGGTGGCGGCAATGCCACCGAACGGGCGCCTGGATGGCTTTCCCAATGACGTACCCGGCGTGCTGGTCGTGCGCAGCAGCAGCGCAACACCGGCCATGCCCGGCGTGCTCAGCGCGCCCGGCAAGGACATCCTGACCACGCAACCGAACGGCCGCTACGACTTCACCTCCGGCTCGTCGATGGCCACCGCACATGTCAGCGGCATGGCCGCGCTGTTGTTGTCGCTGCAACCGTCGATGGATGCCAAGGCGTTGCGCGAACTCATGCAGCGCACCAGCAAAGTTTCCGACGGGCAGTTGCAGGTCAACGCCGGCGCCGCAGTGCAGGCGCTGGCGCCTCACGCCAAACACTCCAACTGACGGCACCGGCATGGCCAAGTGGATTCCCTTGTGGCTGCATCGACTCAGCTCGCCACCGACGTTCTATCGTGTCGCCGGCAGCGTGCGCCCGTGGGCGCTGGGGCTGGCCGCGTTGCTCGGCGCGGTCGCAGCCTACGGCGGCCTGGTACTGGCACCGCCGGATTACCAGCAGCACGATGCCTACCGCATCATCTTCATCCATGTGCCCAGCGCCTGGATGAGTCTTTTCATCTACGCGGCAATGGGCGTTTCGGCGTTCATTGCGCTGGTGTGGCGCATCAAACTGGCCGAAGTGGTCGCCATGGCCTCGGCGCCGATCGGCGCAGCCTTCACCTTCATCACCCTGTGCACCGGCGCGCTGTGGGGCAAGCCGATGTGGGGCACCTGGTGGACCTGGGATGCGCGGCTCACCTCCGAGTTGCTGCTGCTGTTTTTGTACCTGGGCGTGCTGGGCCTGTATTACGCCGTGGAAGACCGCCGCCAGGCGATGCGCGCGGCCGGCTTGCTCGCACTGGTGGGTCTGGTGAATCTGCCCATCGTGCATTACTCAGTGGTGTGGTGGAACACGCTGCACCAGGGTTCCACCGTGCGCCTGCTCGGCCCCTCCAAGATGAGCGCAGACATGCTGTGGCCGCTGCTGACCATGATGCTGGCAACCAAGTGCTATTACGTTGCGAGCCTGTTCGGCCGCGTGCGGGTGGATTTGCTGGCGCTTGAAAGCGGCAAGGACTGGGTCCGCCGCATCGTGTTGACGGAGCGCAGCGCATGAGCGCTTTTCTGGCGATGGGCGGCTACGGCCAATACGTGTGGACCGCTTATGCAGTATTCGTGCTGGTGCTGCTGGCCGATCTTGCAGCGCCCTGGCTGCGTCGCCGCCGCTTGCCGCGTGAACTGCGCGGCCAGTTGCAGCGGCAGGTGCCGCGTCGTGCACGCGATCAACCGGCACCGGCACTGGAGCGCGACGCGCCATGAACGCCACGCGTAGACAACGTCTGTGGTGGGTGATCGGTGTACTCAGCGCCGCCGCGTTGGCCGTCACGCTCATCGTGTTCGCTTTGCAGCGGAACATGAGCTACCTGTTCACGCCAAGCCAGGTCAGCGCGGGGGAAGCCGCCGGTTACCAGCAATTCCGGCTCGGTGGCATGGTCAAGGCCGGTTCGATCCAGCGTGCCGGTGATTCGCTGAAAGTCAGCTTCACCGTCATCGATAAAAACGCGGCCACCCAGGTGGAGTACACCGGCATTCTTCCGGATCTGTTTCGCGACAACCAGTCGGTCATCGCCAACGGGCGCATGCAGGGCGGGCACTTCGTCGCCAACGAAGTGCTGGCCAAGCACGACGAGACCTACATGCCGAAAGAGCTGAAGGACGCCATGGCCGAAGGCCATGCCGGAAAACCACTCCCCGCCACCGCCACGCCGCTGACCGCACCGCGTTGATGCGCTTTCGGTCGCTGCCACGCACCTCATGACTTCCCTTCCGTTTCGCCTTGCGATCCGCCCATGACGCCTGAACTTGGCCAGATCGCACTGATCCTGGCACTGCTGTTATCGCTCGCCCAGGGTGTAGTGCCCTTGATCGGTGCGTGGCGCGGCAACACCGCGTTGATGGGTGTCGCGCGGCCTGCGGCGGTGGGCCAGGCGGTGTTCGTGTGGATGGCGTTCGGCCTGCTCGCCTGGTCGTTGTTGTCGCTGGATTTTTCGGTGGGCTACGTCGCCGCCAACGCCAACATTGCCCTGCCCTGGTACTACCGCGTTGCGGCGGTGTGGGGCGCGCACGAAGGCTCGTTGCTGTTGTGGATCGCCATCCTCGCCACCTGGACGGTGCTGCTGGCCGCCTTCAGCCGGCACCTGCCGCAGCACTTCGCCGCCCGCGTGCTGGCGATCTTGGGGCTGATTTCGGTGGGCTTTCTGGCCTTCATCCTGCTGACCTCCAATCCGTTCGGGCGGCTGTCGCCGATTCCGCTGGATGGCAACGAACTCAATCCGGTGTTGCAGGACCCCGGCATGACCTTCCACCCGCCGGTGCTGTACACCGGCTATGTCGGGTTTTCGGTGGCCTTCGCATTCGCAGTGGCGGCATTGCTCGGCGGCGAACTGGAACAGGCCTGGGTGCGCTGGGCACGGCCGTGGACCAATGTGGCCTGGGCCTGCCTGACCGCCGGCATCGTCGCCGGCAGCTGGTGGGCCTATGCGGAACTGGGCTGGGGCGGCTGGTGGTTCTGGGACCCGGTGGAAAACGCCAGTTTCATGCCCTGGCTGGTCGGCACTGCGTTGATCCACTCCCAGGCGGTCACCGAAAAACGCGGCAGCCTGCGCGCGTGGACCATCCTGCTGTCGATCCTGGCGTTTTCGCTCTCGTTGCTGGGCACCTTCCTGGTGCGCTCGGGCGTGCTGACCTCGGTGCACGCGTTTGCGGCCGATCCGCGCCGTGGCCTGTACATCCTCATTTTTCTGGTTGCCGTCGTCGGCGGCTCGTTGCTGTTGTATGCACTGCGCGCGCCCAAGATCGCCAGCGGCAAACCCTTTGCCGCCGCCTCGCGCGAAACCGGCATTCTCATCGGCAACCTACTGCTCACCGTGGCCGCGGCCATGGTGTTGCTGGGCACCTTGTTCCCGCTGATCGCCGACGCGTTTGCGCTGGGCAAGGTCTCGGTCGGGCCGCCCTACTTCGGCCTGCTGTTTCCGTTGTTGATGTTGCCGGTGGTGCTGTTGCTGCCGTTCGGCCCCTACCTGCGCTGGGGCAAGGCCGAAGCCGCACCGTTGAAAGCACTCGGCACACGCGCAGGCATCGCCGCGATCGCCTGCGCCCTGGTCGGCAGTGTGTTTGCCGATGGCCAGGCCAAGGCGATCGCCGGCATGGGTGTGGCCGCATGGGTGGCTGCGGGCACCGCGTTGTACGTGGTCAAACGCTGGCGCGACATGCCGCGCGGGCGGCGCTTCCCGGCGGAAATGGCCGGCATGCTGATCGCGCATGCGGGCGTGGCGGTGTTCGTTGCCGGCGTGCTGGTCTCCGAAAGCCTGTCGGTGGAACGCGATGTACGGCTGTCGCCCGGCCAGAGCGCGCAGATCGCCGGCTACAGCTTCCGCTTCGATGGCGTGCAGTTGGTGGATGGGCCGAACTGGAAAGCCGAACAAGGCAGCGTGCAGGTCAGCCGCAACGGCCAGGTGGTCGCGCAACTGCATCCGCAAAAACGCCTGTACAGCAGCGAGCGGATCCAGACCGAATCGGCCATCGATCCCGGCATCACCCGCGACCTGTATGTGGCGCTGGGCGAGCCCTTGGACGATGAGCACATCGAAAACGACTGGACGCTGCGCCTGTACTACAAGCCCTTCATTCGCTGGATCTGGGCCGGTGGCCTGCTGATGATGCTCGGCGGCTTCGTCAGCGCCTGCGCACGCCGCTTTCGTGCACCGGTGACTGCACACCCCTTGGCCGCTTCTCCGGCGCAACCAGCGCTCGTCATCGCACAGGAATCGCACCCGTGAATCGTCTGCTGCCCTTGCTGGGCTTCGTATTGCTGGCGGCGCTGTTCGGCGTCGGCATCCTGCGGACCATGCAGCACAATCCGCGCGACGTACCGTCGCCGTTGATCGGCAAACCGGCACCGGCGTTCTCGTTGCCGCGGCTGGACCACCCGGCGCAACGCGTCGGTCGTGACCAGTTGCTGGGCAAACCCTACGTGTTGAATGTGTTCGGCAGCTGGTGCGCCGAATGCGTGCACGAACACCCGGTGTTGATGGCCCAGGCCAGCCGGCTTGGCGTGCCGCTGATCGGCTACAACTACAAGGACGTGCCCGCCGACGCCATCGCCTGGCTCGCGCGACTCGGCAACCCGTATGCAGTGGTGATCGCCGATGAAGCCGGCCAGACCGCCATCGACTTCGGTGTCTACGGCGCACCGGAGACGTTCCTGATCGATGCGCAGGGCGTGATCCGCTACAAGCACATCGGCGTGCTGACCCCGGATGCCATCAACGACGAGTTGCTTCCGGCCATCGCCGCGCTGCCCAAGGGTACGCCGTGATGGCGGCGCGTCACACACGACTGTGGCATTGGCGCTGGCATTGGCGCGCGCAAGGCCGCCGTGTGCGTTTGTTGCTGGTGTTGCTGCTTGGCATGCTGCTGGCGCCCTCGTTGGCAGCGCAGGCCGTGGATCCGCTGCCGTTCAAGAACCGCAGCGAGGAGGCGCGCTACCAGCGCTTGACCGCGCAACTGCGCTGCCTGGTATGTCAGAACGAAAACCTGGCCGATTCCAACGCGAGCCTGGCGCGCGATTTGCGGCATCAGGTGTTCGCGCAACTGCAGGCCGGCAAGAGCGATGCGCAGATCAAGCAGTACATGGTCGATCGCTATTCGGATTTCGTGCTGTACGACCCGCCGGTCACACGCGGCACCTGGCTGCTGTGGTTCGGGCCGGCGCTGATGTTGCTTGCAGGTGCCGGCGTGGTCATCCACACCGTGCGCACCCGTGCGCGCGCCGGCACGCCGGT
Organism: Xanthomonas euvesicatoria; assembly: GCF_013112235.1. Classification (NCBI taxonomy): domain Bacteria; kingdom Pseudomonadati; phylum Pseudomonadota; class Gammaproteobacteria; order Lysobacterales; family Lysobacteraceae; genus Xanthomonas; species Xanthomonas euvesicatoria. The sequence goes on along the minus strand of NZ_JABFFS010000001.1, from coordinate 3,025,974 downwards.
GGCGCCGCAAGTGGAGGACCAATGGTGATGGCGGGTTTTTATATCGCAAGCGCCGTGCTGGTGGCGCTGGCCTTGCTGCTGTTGCTGGCACCGCTGCTGCGCCGCCCAACCGGCAGCGGTCGTGCGCGTTACCGCTTGGCAATTCTGCTGGGACTGGGCCTGCCGCTGGCCACGGCCGGGTTGTACCGGCTGGTGGGCGCGCCGGAGGCGATCGTCACGCAGGTGTATGCAGCGCAGCCAGCGCAAGTCGCCTCGCTGCCACCCTCTGCGGATGCAGGGCAGGCGCAAGCGGCAAGCACCCCTGCCGATGCGCAGGCGCAGGCGCTGGATCGCTTCATGCAGCAGGCCAAGACATTCGAGCAGAACGACCGACCCGCCGAGGCGCGCGAGGCGTATGCACAAGTGCTCAAGATCGCTCCCGACATCAGCGCCGCCATTGTGGGCTGGGTGGCGGCGGATATGGCCACGCACGCCGATTTCGCCATCGACGCCGCATCGCGCACACGCCTGCAGCAGGTGATCGCACGCGAGCCGGACAACCAGCGTGGACTCTGGTTGCTAGGCATCAGCGATTTTCAGCAGCAGGACTTCGCCGCCGCCACTGCGCACTGGCGGCATCTGCACGGTTTGCTGGAAACCGGATCGCCGATGCAGAAGGCGGTGGCAGACAAGATCGCGGTGGCCGAATCGATGGCCAGCGCGCGGCAATCCGCGCGTGGGACGCGCTGAGCAACGCATCCTGCGCGATGCGGCTTGATTGCGATGGCTGCACTGCAGCGCAATTGCACAGCGCGTGCGCAATGCCAAGCAGCCGGTTCACGCGCAAGACGCGGCACCTGGCGCAAACACTCCGCGTCATCGCATCGTGCAATCAAGTGCTAAGCATCGTGCCGTACAGTTGCGGCAGAACGCACGTCATCGCATTGCAGCCTCTCGCGCCAGCGTGCCAGCTGGAGCGCATCTGCCGGAAAGGCCGGGCAATCGCGAGGCAGACAGATCGCCACGCAAGAGCGAAAGCGAGCACGCGTATACGCCGCTCCCCTGCATCATCCACGTTCGACCGGCTCGCTACATCGCGTTAGCTGCACTCAGGCCGAAGGCCCCAGCACATCGTGCAGCTTTCCACTGAACTCGCCCAGCGTGAATGGCTTGGCGATCATGCTCATGCCTTCGCCGAGAAATTCGCCACGGTCGCGCGCCGTTTCCGCGTAGCCGGTCATGAAGATCACCGGCAGATCGCGCCGCGACTGCCGCGCGATCTCGGCCAACTGGCGTCCGTTGAGGCCCGGCAGTCCGACATCGGTGACCAGCAGGTCGATCCGCCGTGCCGAGGCAAGAATCGGCAGTGCCGCGTCCGCGTCGGCCACCACGTCGGCCTGGTAACCCAGCTCGCTGAGCAGTTCGGTGACCAGCAGCCGCACCTGCTCGTCGTCTTCCACCACCAGCACATGCTGGCCCTGCCCTGCCAGCACCGCATCGCTCTGCGTCTGCGGCACTGCGGTTTGCGCCGCAACCCCGGCGGGCAGATACAGGCTGACCGTGGTGCCCGCGCCCGGCTGCGACTCCACCCACACCTGCCCGTTGGACTGCTGCATGAAGCCGTAGATCATCGACATGCCCAGGCCGGTGCCCTGGCCGATCGGCTTGGTGGTGTAGAACGGCTCGAACACGCGTTCAAGCACGTCGGCGGGCATGCCGGTTCCGGTGTCTGCAACCGACACCACCACGTAATTCCCCGGCGCCAAGGCGATGCCACGCCCGAGTTCCAGCGGCTGATCTTCCACCTGCAGCTGCCGGGTTGCGATACGCAGCTGCCCACCGTCGGGCATGGCATCGCGCGCGTTGATGGCTAGGTTGATCAGTGCGCTTTCCAGCTGATTCTCGTCAACGTACGCCTGCGGCAGTTCCGCACAGAGATCGATCTCCAGGCGCACCGATTCGCCCAACGTGCGCGCCAGCAACTCCTGCAGCGACACCACCAGATCGTTCAACTGCAGATCCCGCGCCTGTAGCGACTGACGCCGCGAGAATGCCAGCAGGCGCTGGGTGAGCGCAGCTGCGCGCAATGCCGAGGCAGAGGCCACATCCAGAAAGCGACCCAGCCCTTCGGTACGCCCCTGGTCGATGCGCAGCCGCGCCAGATCCAGCGCAGACAGGATGCCGGTGAGCATGTTGTTGAAATCGTGTGCGATGCCGCCGGTGAGCTGGCCCACTGCTTCCATTTTCTGCGCCTGGCGCAGTGCCGCTTCGCTGGATTCGCGCGCCAGCATCTGCTGCTGCAACTCGGCGGTCCGTTCGGCCACCTTGGCTTCCAGCAGGTTGGCCTGTTGCTGGATCGATTCCAGCGCCAGCGCACGCGCGGTCACATCGGTGGCGAACACATGGAATCCATCCACCTTGCCATCTGCATCAAAGCGCGGCATGTAGCGGATTTCCGCATCGCGGCGCCGGCCATCGGCATGCGGCCAACTGGTCTCGATGGTCAATGTCTGCCCGGCCAATGCGGCCTCGATCCAGGCGCGGCGCTGTTCGACCACCGCAGGCCCCACCACATCCACCAGCGGCCGCCCGATCACATCGGCAGGCGGCACACCAATCCAGTCTTCGTACGAACGATTGGCAAAGCGGTAGATCAGGTTCTTGTCGATGAAGGCGATCAGCACCGGCAGCGCATCGGTGACACGTCGCAGTTCGGCCTCGCTCTGCGCCAGCGCGGTGCGGCTTTCGGCCAACTGCGCCAGCTGGTCGCGGATGACGAACTGCTTCTGCCGTGCGCGCAACGCGGTGGAGATGGCGCTCAGCAACGAAGCCGAGCTCAGCGGCCGCTCCAACTCGATGACGTTGGTCATGTCGGCCGGCAGCCGCACCTGCCTGCGGTTGTACGCGCCACGCGGCGTACGCAACAACACGAACGGAATGTCCGACCAGGCCTGCTGGCCTTGCAGGATGTGCGACAGCGCATGCAGGTCGCCACGGATGGCTTCTTCGGTCAGTACCACCACGCCGGAGCCATCGTGCAGGTCGCCTGCCAGCGCGCCCAGCGTGGCATGGACCCGGCATGTCAGCCCGCGTTCGCCAACGATGCTGGCAATGCTCTGCGCGTCGCGGCCGAACGGCGCGATGATATGGACGATGGAGCCGTCCGCGTCACAGATATTCAAGGGGACGATCCAGCAACGGGCCGTCGTCTCCGACAAACTGCGGCGTACCGGTCAACACGCCGTGGAATTTCTCCAGCGGCTCGCTCAGTTGAAGACCGCTGCTGCCGATGCGCAATTCGCGAATCGCATCTTCGTGCGCGCCACTGCGATTCTTGATCACCGACAACGCCTTGCGGATGCGTCCTTTCGCCTCGAAAAAGCGCAGCAAGACGACGGTGTCGGCCATGTAGGAGACATTGAGGGTGCTACTGGTCGCCATGCTGCCGACCAGCCCCTGCTGCGGGTTGATCAGGAACGTGGTCACCCCGCTCTGGTTGAGATACGACAACAGCTCGTGCATCTGCAACATCAGCTGCTTTTCCTGCGGCATCGACGCCAGATACCCGTTGAGGCTGTCGATCACCAGAATGCGGCACGCGCGCTCCTCCACGCTGCCACGCACCGTCCAGGCGAATTCGCCCGGCGTGACTTCGGCCGGATCCATCTGATGCAGCTCCAGCAGACCCGCGTCCATATATTTGCGCAGATCCATGCTCAGGCCTTCGGCACGCTTCAACAAGGTGCCGGTGCGCTCGTCGAACTCCAGCACGCAGCAATGCTCGCCGCGCTCGCATGCGGCAACCACGAACTGCAGGGCCAGATTGGTCTTGCCCGAGCCGGCTGGCCCGGTCAGCAGCGTGCTGGTCCCGCGCAACGGGCCGCCGTGCAGCAATGCATCGATACGCTCCACGCCGCTTGGTACCGGTTCGCCGATAAATGGCCGGTGGTGGTCGGAGGCGATCAAACGTGGATAGATACGCATGCCGCCGGTGACGATGGCCAGGTCGTGATAGCCGGCGATGAAATCCACGCCACGCAATTTCCGCACCTGCATGCGGCGCCGCGCCGCACCGAACTCCAGCGTCGTGCGCTCGAGCGAAATCACCCCGTGGCACAGGCTGTGCAAATGCGCATCCCGCTCGCCGTTTTCGCCGGTGAGATCGTCCACCAGAAACACCGTGATGTTGCGCGGCGCGAAATACTGCTTGAGCGCCAGCACCTGGCGCCGATAGCGCAGCGAATCCTGCGCGAGCAGGCGCAACTCGGACAACGAATCGAACACCACCCGCGTCGGCTTCACCCGGTCCACTTCGGCCTGGATGAGCTTGATGGTGCCATCGAGCTCCATCTCCCACGGATGCAGGATGGATTGCTGCCGCCCTTCGCCCAGGAAGGCCTCTGCTGATGCCAGCTCAAAGATATGCAGGGACTCCAACGACCAATGGTGCGAAGCAGCCACTTCAGTGAGCTCGTCGATGGTTTCCGACAAGGTCACATACAGGCAACTCTCGCCCTTGGCCGCAGCATCCAGCAGGAACTGCAGTGCAAGCGTCGTTTTGCCCGCACCAGGCTGGCCTTCAAGCAGGTACAAACGGTTTGCGGGCAGCCCACCTCGTAAGATAGTGTCGAGCCCGGTGCTGCCAGTGGTGATGCGGTTTGCGATCATCGGCGTCACGTTCTTCATAGAGCTGAATTTAACACGTGCGCGTTATTGGCCGGTGGGCGCGACTGAACTGATCAGCTTGCTTTGCTTGACGCGATTCACGGCATCGCTGCTGCAGGTATCGCAGATCAGCAGAATTGCGCTGTTTTTCGATCATCCGACTGGTGGCGCATGGCGTTGGCAACAGCGGTGAACGCATCGTGTTGCAGCATCGCACGCCGCCGTCACGCAGGCGCGCCTAATGTGCATCTCGAAGCATCGTAGCATTGCGATCGCTCGAGGACCGCAGTGGCTCACGCATTACCCAACGCACGCATCCTGTTGGTCGAAGACGACGATGCAATCCGCGAGATGGCTGCAGACATTCTTGGCGACGAGGGCTACCACGTGGTGGCGTCTGCAGACGCCGAACACGCGCTGACGCAACTGACCAGGGCATGCCCGTTCGATCTGCTGCTGTCGGACATCTGCCTGCCCGGCATGAACGGGCGCGACCTTGCCGATCAGGCGCGCATGCTCTACCCCGCAATGCCCATCGTCTTCATGACTGGCTACGCAGGCGAAATCGCCAAACGTGCCGACTTTCTGGATACCGGCATGCGTCTTTTGACCAAGCCATTTTCCTTGCGCGATCTGCTGGGCATCGTACAGACGGCGCTCTAGGCAGGCCCAACCGCGTGCGCCCGCTGCGTCTTTGCGCCACGTTCGCTGCGATACGCATGTCTCAGGCGATCGATGCCGGTGCAACGAGCGGCTCGCAGCAGCACCGGCACCTGATTAGCGCGCGCGACGCTCCAGCAACTGCGCCACCCGCCGCTCCAGCTCGATGGCCTGGAATGGTTTGGTCAACACTTCCATGCCATCGTCGAGCTGGCCCGCGCCCACCGCGGCGCTGGCCGCATAGCCGGTGACGAACAGCACCGGCAGTGCAGGACGCGATTGCCGCCCGGCGTCGGCAACCTGTCGCCCATTGAGGCCGCCGGTCAGGCCGACGTCGGTCACCAGCACATCGATGTGCTCTTGCGAGCGCAAGCGCTCCACCGCCGCACTGCCCTCGGCGGTTTCGATCACGCGGTAGCCGGCTTCGGTGAGTACTTCGGAGATCAAGACACGAATCGCGGTTTCGTCCTCCACCAGCAACACGGTGCGACTGTGCGCAGCATTGCGCTGCAGCGGCGCATCAGCAGGTGCCACGTCGTCTTGCGCCAGCACGCCGGTGAAGCGCGGCAGGTACAAGGCCATGGTGGTGCCCACGCCCACTTCCGAATCGATGCGCACATGCCCGCCGGACTGTCGAGTGAACCCATAGATCATCGACAGGCCCAACCCGGTGCCCTGGCCGATGGGCTTGGTGGTGAAAAACGGTTCGAACACCTTGGCCATGACCTCGGCCGTCATGCCGGTACCGGTGTCCTGCACACTCAGGCACACGTAATCGCCAGGCGGCAGCTCCAGCTGCTGGGCGGCAGCGGCATCCAGCGCGCGGTTGTGCAGGCTGATGGTGAGCTGCCCACCATCGGGCATGGCATCGCGCGCGTTGATGCAGAGATTGAGCAGCGCGTTTTCCAGCTGCGGCGCGTCCACCAGCACCTGCCACGCTTGGTCTGCCGGACGCAGCTGCAGCGCGATCGACGGCCCCAGCGTGCGCGCAATGATGTCGTGCATGCCACGCACCAGCTCCTCCACATCCAGCGCGGTGGGCGCCAGCGTCTGCCGGCGCGAAAACGCCAGCAACCGCTGGGTCAAGGCAGTGGCGCGCGCCGCGCTGGATTGCGCCATTTCCACATAGCGCTCCAGCCGGTCGTACTTGCCCTGTTCGATGCGCGTCTGCAGCAACTCCAGGCCGACACTGATGGCAGTGAGCAGATTGTTGAAGTCGTGCGCCAGCCCGCCGGTCAGCTGCCCCACCGCTTCCATCTTCTGGCTCTGACGCAGCTTCTCTTCGGCAAGCAACAACGCCGCGCTGCGTTCGCGCACGCGCTCTTCCAGCGTCTCGGTCAGTTGCCGCAGCTGCTCTTCGGCCACGCGTTTGTCGGTGATGTCGGCAGAGGTGCCGAACCATTCGGCGATCTGTTCGCGCTCATCCAGCAACGGAATCGCGCGCATCAAGGTCCAGCCCACCTGCCCATCCGTGCCGAGCACCCGGTATTCCACATCCACACCAGACTTGGTGGCAGTCGCCTGCGCAAGCGCTTGCGCCAATCGCGCGCGGTCGTCCGGGTGCACCATCGCCTGCCAGTCGGGCGTGGCCGACACCGCATCGCTCAGCACACCGTCGCCGACCAATTGGCGCCATTCGCGCCAGTGGGCACTGGCGGAAAAAATCGATTGCGATGACGCGCGTACCAGTGCGTCCAGGCGCCGCTCGCTCTTTTGCAGCGCTTCGCTGGCCAGCCGCTCGGCGGTGCGGTCGCGCAACACCTTGACGAACCCGATCGCCTCGCCGGTTTCTTCGCGCAACACCATCAGCGAGCCATTGGCCCAGAACCGCTCCCCGGATTTGCGCACGTGCCAGCGCTCGTCCATGCCGCTGCCGCTTTCCAGCGCGGCAGCGGCCTCGATCAGCATCTGCCGCTGCTCGACGTCTTCCGGCGTAAAGGTGCGCTGCAGCGTTTGCCCGAGCATCTCGACCTCGCTCCAGCCCAGAATGCGCCGCGCACCCTCGTTCCACGACGTCACCCGCCCGTGCATATCGGTGGCGATGATGGCGTAGTCCATCACGCTGTCCAGGATTTGACGGTTGCGCACTTCGGCCTCGCGCACCGCGCGCTCCAGGCTGATGCGGTCGGTGATATCCAGGCCCTGCACGAAGATGCCGGAGATGGTGCCATCGGCGCCTGCGATCGGCTGATAGACCAGATCCAGCAAGCGTCGCTCGGCGGGACCACCGGGCACCGCCTGCACGTTGTACGGCAGCGCATTGGCCGAAAACGCGCGCCCGGACCGGTACACCTCGTCCAGGCGACGCACATGTCCCTGTTCCACCGCATCCGGCAGCGCCTCGGCCAACGGCCGCCCGATCACATCGCGGTGGCCGATCAGGCGCGAATAACACGGGTTGGCGAACTCCACCCGGTGCTGCGGCCCGCTCAGGAACGCCATGAACATCGGCGCCTGCTCGAACAAGCGGATCAGGCGCTCGTGTTCGTCGGCCAGCCGCGCCTGCGCCAGCTTGCGCGCGGTGACTTCATTGGTGACGCAGAACGCGCCGCCCACCCGGCCATCGTCCAGATAGATCGGAGAGAACGAGAACGTCCACCAGGTCTGCTCCGGCACGCCGTAGCGGTTCATGCCGATCGGCACTTCCTCAAAGCGCGATGCCTGCCCTGCGAACGCCGCTTCAATCGGCTCGCGCACCGCCTCCCAGGCATCGGCCCACAACACGCGCAGCGGCGCGCCCAGCGCCTGCGCCTGGCGCGGCCCCAGGATCGGCGTGTAGGCGTCGTTGTAGAAAAAGGTCAGCGCATCGCCCCACACCACATACATGCTTTCGGGCGAACCCAGCATCAGATCGACCGCATTGCGCAACGGCGATGGCCACTGAGCGGCGGGTCCCAGCGGGCTCGCCGCCCAGTCGTGGCTGCGTACCGCCTGCGCCATGACGCTGTTGCCGTGCGGAAATCCCGCATTCATAGAGGGCGTACCTGCATTGTGTCCACACGCAGGTCGCCGCTCCAGCACGCAACGTGCACGACCGCGAGGTCGCCTGCTGCGAGCTTCTCCATCATCCATCCGTACATCATGTCCAACCGTTGAAAAGACCAGGTCGCCGCAGGCGCATGACGCGTCGGCAAGACCGAGCCGCGCGCTCGCGCCCATCATCTGGCCTACGGCTGGTGGCGTCCAGCCACGCCCGCAGGCGATGGCTGAACCAGGCAGCTTGCGCTCCTGCGTCTGCGGCAGCGCGCAGCCTGCGCCACGGCCGGTACAGCCGTCGGCCCGCGCACATGGGGCCGTGCCGTCTTCGGGCCGCGCAGCGACGCGATATCGCCCCGGCAGCCAAGCCGCCGGGCGTGCACGCGGTGCCACGCGGCAACGAGCGCCATGCCGCACTGCAGGAGACGTACCATTGCCCGATAGCCACAGGACAACGCACGGTCTTACAGATGCTTGATCAGTATGAACTCATCCATCCGCAGGCTGCTATCGCGCCGGGGTATCTGGCCAACCATGCAGCGCGGGTCTTCAACCGCCTGGTCGACGCCGAACTGCGGCCGCACGGCGTGTCGCTGGCGCTGATCGGCCCGATCATGCTGCTGTCCTGGAAAGGCCCGATGCTGCAGCGTGACCTGGTCATCGCATCGGCCGTGAAGCAGCCGGCCATGGTGGCACTGCTGGACAAGCTGGAGGGACTGAAGCTCATCAAGCGCACCCCGACCCCGCAGGATCGCCGCGCCGCGCTGGTGGCGCTCACCGCCCGCGGGCGCAAGATTGCCGAACTCGGTGGCCAGGCACTGCTGGGTATGAACGCGGTGGCGCTGGAAGGCTTTTCCGCCGACGAGGTGCAGCAGACCGTCGCGTTGATGCACCGGCTGATCGCGAACATGGAGCGCCACGGCCAGGGCGTGTAATATCATGCCTGATATTTCCTGCCAGGATGACAGCAATGCCGCGTCGTATCCTCATCACCGGCGCCAGCATCGCCGGCAACACTGCCGCCTGGACCCTCGCCCATCGCGGCTTCGATGTCACCGTGGTGGAACGCGCCACCCGGTTTCGCGATGGCGGCCAGAACATCGACGTACGTGGTGTCGGCCGTGAGGTGCTGCAACGCATGGGCCTGGAACAGGCCGCGCTGGCCCAGGGAACCGGCGAAAAAGGCACCGCCTGGATCGACGCGCACGGCCAGGCCGTCGCCACCTTCAAGACCGAAGACATCGATGGCGATGGCCCGACCGCCGAACTGGAGATCTTGCGCGGCGATCTGGCCCGCCTGCTCTACGATGCCGCGCGCGGCCATGTGACGTACCGCTTCGGCGACCGCATCGCCAGCATCGAAGACGCTGCCGGCAGCGATGCCGCTACCGTCACCTTAGAAAGCGGTTGCAGCGAACGCTTCGACGCGGTGATCGTCGCCGAAGGCGTGGGCTCTTCGACGCGCGAACAGGTCTTCCCGGGAGAAAACGATCCGCGCTGGATGGATCTGACCATCGCCTACTTCACCATCCCGCGCAGCGCCGACGACGACCCGCTGTGGCGCTGGTACCACACCACCGGCGGGCGCAGCATCTCGTTGCGACCCGACCGACACGGCACCACGCGCGCCATGCTCTCGCTGCAGAAACCGCCCGAAGGCGAACAAGACTGGGACATCGACGCCCAGAAGACCTACCTGCACGAGCGCTTTGCCGACGCCGGGTGGCAGGCGGCGCGCGTGCTCGATGGCATGCATGGCACCGACGACTTCTACTTCGATGCCCTGCGCCAGGTGCGCATGCAGCGTTGGCATAGCGGTCGCACCGTGCTTACCGGCGATGCCGCCTGGTGCGCCACGCCACTGGCCGGGATCGGCGCCACCCTGGCAGTGACCGGCGCGTATGTTCTGGCCAACGAAATCGCCCAGGCCGCCACGCTGGACGCGGCCTTCGCTGCCTACGCCACCGCCATGCGCCCGATGGTCGAGCAGGCCCAGGGCGTGCCGAAGATCGGCCCACGCCTGATGAACCCGCATAGCCGGCTCGGCATCCACCTGCTGCATGGCGCGCTCAAACTCGCCAGCCAGCCAAGCGTGCAGAACCTCGCTGCAAAGTGGATGACGCCGGCGATCAAGGCGCCGGATCTCTCGCGTTATCCCTAAGCGCCGTTGCAGGCGCCGGTAAGCCGCCGGCGGCAGCGTGCAGGCAGGAACGACGAGTGTCCCGGCGCATTGGGCAGCCCCACCAGCACCTGAACCGGCAGACGCTACGCCTTCAGTTCCACTGCTAGAGGTCGCTAACGAACACGTCGAGACACCATTTGAGCGGCGGCCGTTGCGCTGGCTCTTGCGCTGTCGCGTGCGTATTCGTCTCCCTGCCGTTGCCGGGACTCCCCGCTCTTCCGCCAGTCGGAACACCGATCGAACACCTATGCATCTCTTCCCGAATCTGCGCATTGGACAGCGCCTGGCCCTGGGCTTTCTCGCGATCATCGTCTTGATGGTGATCCTGACCGTGGTGGGCATCCAACGCGTTCGCAGCATCGACCAGCAACTCACCGCCATCAATGAGGTCAACAGCGTCAAGCAACGCTACGCGATCAATTTCCGTGGCAGCGTCCACGACCGCGCAATTGCTCTGCGCGACGTCGTACTCATGGACGACCCCGCAGAGCGCCACGCCGCCGAACAATCGATCGACAAGCTCGCTGCCGATTACGCACGCGCTGCGCAACCGCTCGACGACATGATCGCCAGCTCGACCGATGCAAAAGAGAAAGACATTCTCCGGCAGATCAAATCCGTCGAGCAGCGCACCCTGCCGCTGATCGCGCAAGTGCGCGCGTTCCGCGATGCGGCCGACAAGGCGCAGGCAGAACAGCACCTGCTGCAGCAAGCGCGCCCGGCCTTCATTGCCTGGCTGGCCAGCATCAACGCCTTCATCGACCTGCAGGAAGCCAAGAACCGCCAAGCCGCCAGGCAGGCCGTTGCCACCGCGCGCGGCTTTGCGATGCTGATGGTGATGTCCACCGTCGTCGCCCTGCTGTTGGGCGCCACCATCGCGTTCCTGCTCACGCGCAGTGTGGTGCTGCCGCTGCGCCAGTCGCTGCGCCTGGCCCAGCGCATCAACGACGGCGATCTGCGCAGCCAGGACGCAGCGACCGGCAACGACGAATCCGGGCAACTGCTGCGCGCCATGCAGCAGATGCAGCGACGCCTGCAGGAGGTGATCTGGGCGCAACGCAGCATGGCTGCGCGCCACGACGCCGGCGAAATCAGCTACCGCACCGACCCACAGGGTTTTCCCGGCGAATATGGCGACATGGTGCAAGACACCAACGCACTCGTACACGCCCACGTGCAGACCCAATTGCGCATGACCCAGGTCATGGGCAGCTACGCCATTGGCGATCTCACCCAGGACATCGAGCAGTATCCGGGCGAAAAATCCGCCATCACCGCCACCATGCAGCAGGTTAAGCGCAACCTGCAGGCCATCAACGCGCAGATCCAGGAACTGACCCAGGCCGCCTGCGCAGGCGACTTTGCACTCCGCGGCAAGGCGGAAACGTTCGAGCACGATTTTCGCCTGATGGTGGAAAACCTCAACACCATGATGGCCACCTCCGATACCAACCTGGCCAGCTTCTCCGGGCTGCTGCGCGCGATCGCCGATGGCGACCTCACCGTGCGCATGTCCGGCAACTTCCACGGCGTGTTCGCCTCCATGCGTGACGATGCCAACAGCACCGTGCACCGCCTCACCGACATCGTCACCCGCATCCAGACAACCTCCAACAGCATCAGCTTCGCCGCAGAAGATATCGCCAGCGGCAATCAGCAGCTGGCGCAGCGCAGCGAACAACAGGCCGCCAGCCTCGAAGAAACCGCTGCCTCGATGGAAGAGCTGACCTCCACCGTCAAGCAGAATGCCGAACATGCCACCCGCGCCAACCAGCTCGCACGCGGCGCCGCCGCCATCGCCTCGGAAGGCCGCGACGTGGTCGGCCAGGTGATCGAACAAATGTCCGGCATCGAAGCCTCGTCCAGACGCATCGCCGACATCATTTCGGTCATCGACGGCATCGCCTTCCAGACCAATATCCTGGCCCTCAATGCCGCGGTGGAGGCCGCACGCGCCGGCGAACAGGGCCGCGGCTTCGCTGTTGTTGCATCGGAAGTGCGCACGCTCTCGCACCGTTCCTCGGATGCGGCAAAAGAAATCAAGCGGCTCATCGACGATTCCGTACAACGCGTCGCCGACGGCTCCACCCTCGTGCACAAGGCCGGCACCACCATGGGCGAAATCGTCACCAGCGTCCAGCACGTCACCGACATCATGGCCCATATCTCCGCCGCCTCGCAGGAACAAGCCGGCGGTATCGAACAGGTCAATCACACCATCGCGCAGATGGACGAGACCACCCAACACAATGTGCGCCTGGTCGAAGCCGCCAGCACCGCCGCGCATGCGTTGGAACAGCACTCCGCGCAACTCACCCGCGCAGTGGAAGTCTTCAAGGTCAACGCAACGGTGCTGTGAGTCCGCGCGATAGCGTTCGACGCACCAGCGACGGTCGCGGCGATCATCTGGGGCTCGACCTACCGCAAGCGCCTAACCGGCAGAAAACAGACCAACCTGTCGCGGCGGATAGATCAGATCGCGCCCAACCGGGCGCGCATCGGCATTCAACTGATGCGGCTGCACCGCGGTCTCGCCAAGAATGTGCAGCACCTGCCACCTCCGGTGCAGCAACAGATCCGCAATAAGGCGGCGATGGCATTGCCACCAGAGTGCTTCGGCGCACATCAGCGCCGTACGCCGCTCACGTGCCATGGCGGTCGCCTGCTCCAGCCCGGCGCCGAAGTCGGCGCTGGTCATATGGTCGGCATAGCCCTGAAACGCCGCGTTGCGCCACGCGCCATTGGGCGACCCGGGTTGCGCCTTGCGCCGTCCACCCAGCTCGGGCAGCCACAGATAGCGCACCGACGCCGCGTCCAGTGCATGCGCCATCGTGTCGCTGGCAAACCAAGGGTAGCGACGCGAGCCCGGAAAGTGCCGCACATCCACCACTGCCTTAATCCGATGCGCGCTCAACAACGCGACGAACGCCTCCCAGGTCCTGGTGGAATGACCGATTGTCCAGAGCATCCCGGCCGTATCGCCAGCGGCCTGCAGCCCAGGCGCGTCGGTGTTGATCAGGGGAGAGGTGTCATGCATCGCAGCAGCAGTTAGGCGGAGTGGCAATACAGCACTAGCACTGCCAGCGCCCACAGCAAGTGATGGGCACGCGACCTCTTCCCGCACGCGGATCTGGCTCATCGGCTTTTTAAGCGCGTGCAATTCCCGTAGCAAGGTAATGGCTGATCGCTCCAGATCGTCCTGAATGCGGTGGCAGCGGTGCGCTGGTAGCGCGACCATCTGCACGACACGGTCGACCGCGTCGCTGAGCGATCAGCTCGATGACACATTGATCGTCAGGGGACCATCGCGCTGAGTGCGGGACAGAAGATGAGACGGGCGGTGTGCGTTGGGGAAGCGTCACGGCGCGGAGCGATTTGCAGCGACGCGTTGGCGGAGAGAGTGGGATTCGAACCCACGGAAGGTTTGACCCTTCGCCGGTTTTCAAGACCGGTGCCTTAAACCGCTCGGCCATCTCTCCGATGCTGCTGCGCGTGACCGCCGAAGGCGCCGGATGTCACGCGGGCAACCCGCCTTGCGCGGGTGGCCCTGTCTGTGGCCGCACGAACATCTGTGCGGCCGTTCTCCCAGGATCGCTCCCGGGCGCGCATTCTCGCATGCCCGGGCGCGTTTTGCTCAATGACACCAACGCCGTCAGCTGGCGCAGCGTGCCGCTCCCTTGATGGTACTCGGCCACTACCCCGCATGGTCGGCGAAGATGCCTGAGCACACAGGCAACCTGCCGAACATCTGCAGCGCACTGGCTGCGCAGCAGCTAGCGAACTGCCAACGTACGTGCCGGCCAGCCTCGACCGCCAACCCAGCCTTGGCCAGCTTTGTCACGGACGCTCAGCCCGCCTCGGCCACCACCAGGCGCGGCGCCGTGCCTGCGGCACGCTTGAGCTTTTCAGCCAACTCAGCGCAATTGCCGCCGCAATCCAGGCGCGAGCGTTCGATTTCCTGCGGCAGGTGTTCGGCCAGGAAGTCGATGAACACCCGCACCGCCGGCAGCAGGCCGCGACGCGAGGCGAACACGGCATGGCAGATGCCCTGCGGCAGCGACCAGTGCGGCAGCACCACTTCCAGCTCGCCGCTGCGCACCGCTTCGGCGCACACGGTTTCCGGCAGCATGGTGATGCCGAAGCCGTCGCGCGCCATCGATTGCAGCAGCGGGAAGTCGAAGCCGGCCAGGCGTGGCTGCAGATCGACGCGGCGCATTTCGCCGTTCGGGCCGTGCAGCTCCCAGCGCTGATGCGCTTCGTCTTCGCTGGTGCTCATGGTGGTGTGGTTGGCCAGCTCGCTGGGGTCCTTGGGGCGACCGGCGCGATCCAGGTATTTGGGGCTGGCAACCAGCAGTTCCTGCACCTGTCCGAAGCTGCGCATCACCAGGCTGCCGTCGTCGTCCAGGCGCGAGCGCACGCGCAGCGCAATGTCGTAGCCCTCGTTGATGACATCGACGCGGCGATTGCTGATATTGAGCTGCAGCCGCACCTTGGGATACTTGGCCAAAAATTCCGGCAACAACTTGGGCAACTGGATCTGCGCAAGCGAAACAGGAACGCTCACACGTACAAGACCGCGCGGCTCGGCGCTGAGACGATCCACCACCTCGCGCGCAGCCTGGGCCTCGGCAAGCATGGTTTGCGCGTGCCGGTGCACGCTGGTGCCGACGTCGGTCACCGCGAAACGGCGCGTGGAGCGCTGCAACAGGCGCACACCCAGGTCGGTCTCGAGTTGGCTGATGCGCCGGCTCAGGCGCGATTTGGGGATGCCAAGCGCACGCTCGGCAGCGGCAAAGCCGCCGTGATCCACCACCATCGCAAAGTAATACAGGTCATTCAGGTCGTGCATGGCACAAGTATCCATGGATAGAACGATACGTGATATTTAACCACCTTTATTCCAACAGAGCAACGACCTAGGCTGCACACCTCCGCGGCGCTGCCGCTTGCCACAGGTCATCGTCATGAAACTGCTGCACCTCGATTCCAGCGCGCTAGGCGCCAATTCCGTCACGCGCGTGCTCAGCGCCGCCGTCGTGGAGCAGCAGCGCCGGCGCCATCCCGAGGTGGACGTGTCGTATCGCGACCTCGACCGCGACCCGATTCCGCATCTGACCGCGCAGACGCTGGCGCAGACCGACCCGGCAGAGGCCGCGGCCGCCGAAGCGGTGATGCAGCAGTTCCTGCAGGCCGATGTCATCGTGATTGGCGCACCGATGTACAACTTCGCCATCCCCTCCACGCTCAAGGCCTGGATCGATCGCATTGCAGTTGCCGGGCGCACCTTCCAGTACACCGCCAATGGTCCGGAAGGCCTGGCCGGCGGCAAGCGCGTCATCATCGCCAGCGCGCGTGGTGGCTTGTATGCCGATCCGACGAACGATTTTCAGGAGCCGTATCTGCGCCAGGTGTTGGGCTTCCTGGGCATCGACGACATCAGCTTCGTGCGCGCAGAGGGTGTGGCGTATTCGCCGCAGCATCGCGCCGATGCGCTGGCCTCGGCGCTGGCCGGGCTGGGTGAGGAAGAAGAGGCTGCTGTGAGCGCGTAAGCCTGCGGCGTGACGGGTTGACGCGTTGAAAGGTCGTCATGACTGCGAGTTGCCATAGCGAAAAACGGGACCACCGCTGGTCCCGTTTTTTTGTGTCGATTTCCAATAGCAAAGAAGCTCGCGCTCAAACGCCCTCGCACCATGTGCGCCAGACATCGCAGACTCCATTCGACACTCGCATGTGTGGAAGCTGCCAAGCGTAGCGAGCACGCGTCTGACAAGTGTCGATCTAACCGGGCAACCGCAGCGCCCGAAGCGATATGCGCACCGAACGCCGCCCGCGCCGCCTGGTTGTGAGCGCCGTCCTCCGGTTACCCGCACTCAGCCGATCCGCTCGAGCCCGCCCATGTACGGACGCAGCACCTGCGGCACATCGATCGAGCCATCGGCGTTCTGGTAGTTCTCCATCACCGCGATCATCGCGCGGCCCACGGCAGTGCCGGATCCGTTGAGCGTGTGCAGCAACTCCGGCTTGCCGCTGACCGGGTTGCGCCAGCGCGCCTGCATGCGCCGCGCCTGGAAATCGCCGCAATTGGAACAGGACGAAATTTCGCGATAGGTGTTCTGCGAAGGCAGCCATACCTCAAGATCGTAGGTCTTGATCGCGGAAAACCCCATGTCGCCGGTGCACAGCAGCACCTTGCGATACGGCAGGCCGAGTTGTTCCAGCACCACTTCGGCGCAGCGCGTCATGCGCTGATGCTCGGCATCACTGTCTTCCGGCGCGCAGGCGGTCACCAGCTCCACCTTTTCGAATTGGTGCTGGCGGATCATGCCGCGCGTATCGCGGCCACCACTGCCGGCTTCGGCGCGGAAACACATCGAATGCGCGGTCATGCGCAATGGCAGACGCTCGGCGTCGATGATCTCATCGCGCACGATATTGGTCAGCGGCACTTCGGAGGTGGGGATCAGGTAACGGCGCGACTCGCCCACTTCGGTCTGGAACAAATCGTCTTCGAATTTCGGCAGCTGACCGGTGCCGCGCATCGAATCGGCATTGACCAGCAGCGGCACGTTGGTTTCTTCGTAACCGTGCTCGCCCACATGCAGGTCCAGCATGAATTGCGCCAAGGCACGGTGCAGACGCGCGACCGGACCACGCAGCACGGTGAACCGCGCGCCCGACAATTTGGCTGCCGTTTCGCCATCCAGCCAGCCGTGCGGCGCGCCGAGTTCCACATGGTCCTTGACGGCGAAATCGAATTGACGCGGCGTGCCCCAACGCGATTGCTCCACGTTCTCGCTTTCGTCCTTGCCAAGCGGCACATCCTCGGCCGGCAGGTTGGGCAGGCCAAGCGCGATACCCTCGAGCTTGGCGCGAATCGCATCCAGCGCCTCTTCGGACGCCTTGAGTTCATCGCCGAACCCGGCCACTTCGGCCATCAGCGCGGCCACATCTTCGCCCTTGGCCTTGGCCTGCCCGATCGCCTTGGATTTGGAATTGCGCTGACTCTGCAGTTCCTGCGTGCGCACCTGGATACGCTTGCGCTCGCTCTCCAGCAACTCCAGTTCCGCAATGTTCAAATCGAAGCTGCGCGTGCTTCGCAGGCGCTCGGCAAGGTCGGCGGGGTGTTGGCGAAGCAGGGCCGGATCTAGCATCGGAATAGGTGCGTCAGTGGAATAGCGCGAGATTATCGCCTGTTCCGGCACCTGCTGCGATCGATTCACTACGGCTATGCCAGAATTGCGACGATTCTTCAGGTGAGCCCTATGTCCGCGCCCCGTCCTGCGTCCGATCGCCATATCGTTCTGCGTCTGCCCCGCCACACGCTGAAAATCGCCGGCATCGCCTTCGCTGCCGGCCTGCTGTTGTTCCTGCTGGTCTGGGCCACCGGCCGCAAGGACGACTTCTATAAAGCCTCGCCGGCGCAGCCGACCGCAGGCGCGCAGACCGACGACACCATTGCGCCGCTGCCGGCGCCATTGCCCGCCCAGGACGGCGCAAGCGACATGCCGCAGGCCAAGCCGCCGGCCGAAACCCCCACCCTGGTGGACACCGCGCCACCCGCCCCGCCCGCGCCGACGCCGCTGCCGGAAAATGCGGTACCCGGCGCGCCAGGTGCCGCTGGCAGCGCCGCGCCGGTCAACGCACCGGTCGCTGGCGGCGATCGCCCGGTACCGATCCAGGGCCAGATGCCGCCGCCCCGCTACCCGTCGGCTGCGCTGCGTCGCGGCGATGCTGGCGATGTGGTGGTGCGGGTCGACGTGGATGCCGCCGGCAATCCCGGTGGCGTGACCCTGGTGCAGCGCAGCGGCTCGCGCGACCTGGACCGTGCGGCCATGGAAGCCGTGCGGCACTGGCGCTTCCACCCGGCGCAGCGCAATGGCCAGCCGGTGGCCGGCAGCATGGACATCCCGTTCGAGTTCAAGCCTGCGCAGTAAGTACAGCTAACCCTTCGCGCGTGTTGCTTGTCACTGCCTTGCCGATGTGGGGGCGCGACGGGGCAGGCCTTGGCTGACGCCACGCAGCCACAAACAGCATGCAGTTTTAACCGGGCCGCAATGTCAGCTTGACTAAGCTGAACTTTCAGCAAGCTCGAACGCTTCATTCGCCGTCCGCCTTAGCTGCCCCTCAGGTAGCGCCAACCAGACTGGTCTCGTCATCCTCAGATGCGCCAGGAGGTCGGCCATGTCCGTCACTTCAAATCCTTCATCCGCTCACCCGTCGTCGCTGCCGCAGCACGGCAGGCGCTCGATGGAGCGGCAGCAGAATGCAGCGAGCGACGGCGCTTCGCCCTGGATGTGGGCAACGCTGGTGGCGCTGCTCATCGTGGTACCCAGCTGGTGGTGGGCACGCCACAGCGACGAGTCACTGGCGACCGATACGCGGCCGCTGCCGGCAGCGAGTCGGCAGATCCTGCCGACGACCGATGGCCCGCGTGCGATGACGATGGTGGCGCACCAGCCTGCTCGCCCAGCGGTCAGCAGCGTGGAAGCCAAGCCGCTGCCTGGCAATGCCATGCCGAGCTACCCGGCCGCCGTGGCGCGTGCCGGCATCCAGGGCAGCCGCACCGCACGTTTGCAGCTGGATGTGCAGGGCCGGGTGAGCGATGTCACCATCGTCGACCGAAGCGGAAGTGACGACCCGCGGCTGGATGCAGCGGTGATGGAGAGCTTGCGTCAGTGGCGCTTCGAGCCCGCCACGCGCGACGGCCATGCGGTGGTGAGCAGCGTGCAGGTGCCGGTGGAGTTCACCGCGCAGCGTTGAGGATTTGCTCAGCGCTGCGGCGCTTGACGGACGGCAACGCTCGCGATGTCGCGGCGCGTCGTCCGGCTCCTGACTCGCAAACGGACATGGTCTTTCCGGACCCGGCGAGATCCAGACCATCCGGCAACGGAAAACGCGTCACCGATGCCCGGCGATTTCCAGCCCGAATCCGGCGCCCTGCGCCAGCGTGTCGAAACCCGGGAACGAGGTCGCCACATTCGCCACATCGTTCACCTGCACCTGACCGGTGGACAGCTGGCCGGCGATGGCGAACGCCATGGCAATGCGATGGTCGCCATGACTTTCGATCACGCCGCTGCCGATGCTACCCCCGTGGATGGTGGCGCCATCCGGTGTTTCGTCAACCTGCACGCCAAGCGTGCGCAGGCCGGTGGCCATCGCCGCCAGCCGATCGGACTCCTTGACCCGCAGTTCGGCGGCGCCGGTCACCACGGTCTGCCCGCTTGCGGCAGCCGCGGCCACGAACAAGGCCGGGAACTCGTCGATCATGTCCGGCACCAGCGCTTCGGGGATCTGCGCACCGCGCAATAGCGCGTAACGCACGCGCAGATCGGCGACTGGCTCGCCGCCGTGTTCGGCGTGGTTTTCTTCGCCAATATCCGCGCCCATCAGGCGCAACGCAGCCAGCAGCCCGGTGCGGCGTGGATTCAATCCGACCGCGCGCAGCACCACCTCCGAGCCGGGAACGATGCTGGCAGCGACGATGAAGAACGCAGCCGACGAAAAATCCGCAGGTACCGCGATATCGGTCGCGCGCAGACGCTGCCCACCGCGCAGACGGGCCTTACCAGGCGAAAAATCGATCTCCACGCCGAACGCCGACAGCATGCGCTCGGTGTAGTCGCGGGTGGGATGCGGCTCGGTCACCGAGGTCTCGCCCTGCGCATAGAGACCGGCCAGCAGCACCGCTGACTTGACCTGCGCGCTGGCAACCGGCGAGACGAAATCGATGCCGTGCAGTGCCTGCCCACCGTGCACGTGCAGTGGCGGCGTGCCATCGTCCTGCGTGTCGATCCGCGCGCCCATCTGCGCCAGCGGGCCGGTCACGCGCCGCATCGGCCGCTTGGATAGCGACTCGTCTCCCACCAGCACGCTGTCGAAGCGCTGCGCCGCCAACAGGCCGGCGAGCAGACGCATCCCGGTGCCGGCATTGCCGCAATCCAGCGCCTCGGCCGGCGGCTGCAGACCATCCACACCCACGCCGTGCACGATGCGCTGCGACGCCGACGGCGTTTCGATGCGCACGCCCAGCTTGGCGAAAATAGCAGCGGTGGAGCGCGTGTCTTCGCCTTCGAGAAACCCATCGATCTGCGAAACGCCGTCGGCGAGCGCGGCGAACATGACCGCGCGGTGCGAAACCGATTTATCGCCAGGAATGGCCAGGCTGCCCTGCAGTGCGGTGCCGCGACGGGCAATCCAGTGGTGCGTGCTGCTGCTCATGCATGTGATCCGATGACTGCGGCATCGCCAATGCTGACGATGCGCTTTGAAGAAGGTTGCGGCGCTGCCGTCGATACAAGGTCGCGGCGCTCCGGCATGGATTGTCGTATCGAGCTTCGATGCTCAGGGAATGGCCACCGGATACGAACCCAGCACCTTGATCTGTGCCGAGTGCGCTTTCAGTTCGGCCAGCGCCTGCTTCATCGCATCGTCTTCGACATGGCCGATCAGATCGATGAAGAAGCCGTATTCCCACTTGGCCTGATGCGAGGGCCGCGATTCGATGCGATTCATGCTGATGCCGTGGCGTGCGAACGGGCTCAGCACGTCGAACAACGCACCTGGCTTGTCGTGGATGAACACCAGCACCGACGTGCGGTCGTGCCCGGACGAAGGAAAGATCTGCCGCCCGATCACCAAAAAGCGCGTGGTGTTGTCGTCGTCGTCCTCGATCGACTTCATGATGACCTTCTTCAAGCCATACACGTGGGCTGCGCTTTCGCCGCCGATGGCCGCGGCATCTTCAGCATTGCGTGCGCGGCGTGCGCCTTCGGCGTTGCTGGACACCGCGATCTTTTCCACCTTGGGCAGATGCGAGCGCAACCAACCCGCAGTCTGCGCGAACGATTGCGAATGCGCGTAGATGCGTTCGATATCTTCCAGCCGGCCGTTGCGCGAAAGCAGGTACTGATGCACGCGCAGCTCGACTTCGCCGCAGATTTTCAGGTTGGAAGTCAGGAACATGTCCAGAGTGACCTGGATGGTGCCCTGCCCCGAATTTTCCACCGGCACCACGCCGAAATCGGCGTTGCCGGCTTCCACTTCCTGGAACACTTCTTCGATGGTCGCCATCGGCAAGCCCACCGCCGAGCGGCCGAAATGCTTGAGCACCGCCTGCTGGCTGAAGGTGCCTTCCGGGCCGAGGTAACCGATCTTCAGCGGCTCCTGCTGGGCCAGGCACGCCGACATGATTTCGCGGTAGACGTGCACCAGCACTTCGTCGCTGAGCGGGCCTTCGTTGCGGTCCACCACCATGCGCAGCACCTGCGCCTCGCGCTCGGGGCGGTAGTAATCCACCGCCGCCGCAAGCTTGCCCTTGGCCTTGCCGACCTGATGCGCGAAGTTGGCGCGCTCGGCAATCAGGGCCTGGATGTTGCGGTCGATCTCGTCGATCTTGGCACGCACATCGGCCAGCACCGGCGCGGCGGTCTTGATCACGGCCTTTTCAGCCGGCGTGTTTGCAGGTTTGCTGTCTGAAGCACGCACCGATGTCTTGGTCGGCTTTTTCTTGCCGCCTGTGGCGGCCGTGGGCTTGTCGGACTTGGGGGCCATCGCTGGGCATTCCTAAAATGGCGGCGCATGTGCGCTGTCAGCGCATGCGCCTGCGCGGCAGACGCCGCAGGTAAATGAAGACTCAGCCGTGACGCTGCTGGAAGTCGTGCATGAACGCGGCCAGCGCTTGCGCGCCGGCTACCGGCATCGCGTTGTACAGCGACGCCCGAATGCCACCGACTGCCTTGTGCCCCTTCAACGCGAGCAGCCCGGCTGCCTTGGATTCGCTGACGAACAGCGCATCCAGCTGCTCGTCCGGCAGAAAGAACGGGATGTTCATGCGCGAACGCACTGCCGGTTTGATCAGGTTGCGATAGAAGCCGCCGGAGCCATCGATGGCGCCATACACCAGCGCGGCCTTCTCGGCATTGCGGCGCGCGAACTCCTGCACTCCGCCCTGTTCCAGCATCCACTTGACGGTCAGCCCGAGCACGTACCAGTTCCAGGTCGGCGGCGTGTTGAGCATCGAATCGCGCGCGGCATGCGAGGCGTAATTGAAGATGTCCGCACGCGGTTGCCCGGCGCGCTCCAGCAGGTCGCGCCGCACGATCACCACCGAAATGCCCAC
Organism: Xanthomonas euvesicatoria; assembly: GCF_013112235.1. Taxonomy (NCBI): domain Bacteria; kingdom Pseudomonadati; phylum Pseudomonadota; class Gammaproteobacteria; order Lysobacterales; family Lysobacteraceae; genus Xanthomonas; species Xanthomonas euvesicatoria. The sequence goes on along the minus strand of NZ_JABFFS010000001.1, from coordinate 3,003,391 downwards.
CGGGCCAAGATTCTTCTGTGCGCCGGCGTAGATCAGGCCGTAGCGCGAGATATCCAGCGGCTCGGAGGCGATCGACGAACTGAAGTCGGCAAACAACGGCAACGTGCCCACGTCCGGCGTGTCGCGAAATTCGACGCCATGGATGGTTTCGTTGGCGGTGATGTGCACGTAGGCCGAATGCGGCGACAAGGTCCAGCTGGCCGCCGGGGGAATGTCGACAAAGCCATCGGCCTGCGCGTCGGCGGCGATGCGCGCATCCACAGACGTGGCCGCCTGCTTGATCGCGGTCTTGCCCCAATGCCCGGTGATCACGTAGTCGGCCGCCTGGCCGGGCGCGGCAAAATTCAGCGGCAGCAGCGCCTGGATGGTGGTGGCGCCACCGGCGGTGAACAGCACCGCATAGTCGTCGGGAATCGACAACAAACTGCGCAGATCGGCTTCGGCGGCAGCCGCCACCGCCATGAAATCGGCGCTGCGGTGGCTGATTTCCACGATCGAGGCGCCGACGCCGTTCCACTCGACCATCTCTGCCTGCGCCTGCCGCAGGACCGATTCCGGCAATGTCGCAGGGCCGGCACTGAAATTGAACGCGCGTGTCATGGCACACCTTGGTCGAGCTAGCCTTCTAGTATGCCGCAGCGCATCGGGCTTGGCAGCGGACAAAAAAGTTGCAGCTGCATCCTTTTGACTGAGCCTGACGTAACGTAGACAGGTGCCCAGGCGAACTTTTGTCTTGGTTCGTTACTCTCACGCTGCAGCCACTGCCGGAGCCTGCCATGTCGTTTCGCGATGCTTTCAACTTGCCGTCCAGCGAGATCACCGATGAGGCCGTTTACCGCGACCGCCGCCGGCTGCTGCAGTTATTTGCGTTGACCCCCGCGCTGGGCGTGGCCGGATGTGCCGAAGCCGACCCGCCCCCGCCTCCCAAGACCGTGGTGACGCCGGCGCAGGCGCGCAGCGGATTTCGCACGGCCGAGGAACTGACCCGGCTGGAAGACGTCACCAGCTACAACAACTTCTACGAGTTCGGGACCGACAAGACCGATCCGTCCAAGGCGGCCAAGACCCTGAAGCTGTCGCCTTGGACGGTGAAGGTAGGCGGTGAATGCGAGAAGCCCGGCAGCCTGTCGCTGGATGAGCTGCTCAAGGGCATCGCGCCGGAAGAACGCATCTACCGGCTGCGCTGCGTGGAAGGCTGGTCGATGGTGATCCCGTGGACGGGCGTGCCGCTGGGCGAGGTACTCAAGCGCTTCGCGCCGACCTCCAAGGCCAAGTACGTGGCATTCACCACCCTGGCCGACCCGCAGCAGATGCCGGGCGTACGCTACCGCTCGATCAACTGGCCGTACCGCGAAGGCTTGCGCATCGACGAGGCGATGCATCCGCTGACCCTGCTGGCCACCGGCCTGTACGGCAAGCCGCTGCCGCAGCAGAACGGCGCGCCGTTGCGCCTGGTGGTGCCGTGGAAGTACGGCTTCAAGAGCATCAAATCGATCGTGGAAATCCGTTTCGTCGAAAAGATGCCCGAGACCGCCTGGCACGATCTGCAACCGTCCGAATACGGCTTCTTTTCCAACGTCAACCCGGCAGTGGATCACCCGCGCTGGAGCCAGAAGACCGAACGCCGCATCGCCGGCACCGCCAGCAAGCTGTTTGCCGAGCGCATCGCCACAAAGCCCTTCAACGGATATGCCGATCAGGTCGCTTCGCTGTATGCAGGCATGGATCTGAAGAAGTGGTTCTAGGCAACACACAATCTGGCATCGACCCAGCGTAGGAGCGCACCCGGGCGCGACGGGCATGACCACCAAAGCCAGTCGCGCCCGGGTGCGCTCCTACGCTTCAGCATCGCTTCCTTCTTCGAGATCGCATGGCCAAGACATCCACTTCCGTGATCGCTGCCAAGACGCTGGTGCATGCCGCGGCGCTGGCGCCGATCGCCCTGCTCGGCTGGCAATTCTGGCAGGTGTGGCAAGGCGGCAGCGACGCGCTGGGCGCCGATCCGGTGGCCGAGATCGAACACCGCACCGGGCTGTGGGCGCTGCGTTTCTTGCTGATCACCCTGGCGATCACGCCGTTGCGCCAACTCACCGGGCAGGCCGTGGTGATCCGCTTCCGCCGCATGCTGGGCCTGTACGCGTTCTTCTACGCCAGCGTGCATCTGGCGGCTTACCTCACGCTGGACCTGCGCGGCTTCTGGACGCAGATTTTCGAGGAGATCCTCAAACGCCCGTACATCACGGTGGGGTTTGCGGCGTGGTTGTTGCTGATGCCGCTGGCGATCACCTCCACCCAGGGGTGGATGCGTCGGCTCAAGCGCAACTGGGGCCGCCTGCACACGCTGATCTACCCGATCGGCCTGCTGGCGGTGCTGCATTTCTGGTGGCTGGTGAAATCCGATATCCGCGAGCCGGCCCTGTACGCCGGCATTCTTGCGGTATTGCTGAGCTGGCGCGTCTGGAAAAAACTCAGCGCGCGCCGAACCATAGCAAGGCGCTCAACGCCGCCGCCAGCAACACCGCGCTGAGCAGCAACCAGGGCCAGCGGGCCACCTTCACCGGTGCGCGCGTCGGCTCTGCAGCCGCACGCGGCGGCGGCGGGGGTTCGGTATCGGGCAGATCCCAGGTGGTGCCGTGGTGCGTCCTCGGCACTTCCACCACGAAACGGTGGCGCGCATCGAAGACGACCTGGTCGCCAGCCTGCAGCCAGCCGTCGCGCACCTGGACGCCATTGATCCAGCTCCCCTCTTCCGAACCCAGATCGCGGATCAGCACACGGTCGCCGTGTCGTTCCAGACGGGCGTGCTGCGCCGCAAATGCCGGGTCGTCGATGACGATATCGGCGGCAGCATCGCTGCCGACCAGACGCGCGCGATCCAGGGTGAAACTGCGACCATGATGGCGCCCGCCGATGCCGCGCAACAACAGGCAGACCTCGCCGAGGTTGGCCGTGTCGTCGTGGATATCGTTGGCCGGCGCACTGGACGGGGCACTGCGCAGCAGCATTTCCACGCCATCGGCATAGATCGCATCGCCCGCCCGTAGCAGCGCCATGCGACGCACCGGGCGCCCATTGACGTGGATACCGCGAATGCCGCTGGCTACCTGCAGCCACAGGCCGCGTTGGTCCAGGCAGAACTGCGCCAACAGCAACGCGCCCTGCGCATCGCCGACCACCCGCACGCTGCCGGAGGCATGACGGACGATCCGGTGGACGCCGGGCTTGAGGGAATGATCCGGCTGCTGCCGGTGGGTGAAATGAACTTGCAGGTCGCGCACCCGCCGCAGCCTAGCAGGTTTGCCCCCATGCGCGGCCATCGGTGGTGATCGGAGCCGTGCTGGATCGCTGGCGCGGGCGCGCCAGGATCGCGCTGCCGTCGGCTGAGCAGGCGGCAGCGCAGCTTGCAGACCTGTGTTTGCGACACGGACAGCAAGGCCACACATGGCCGCACTTGGAGCTGGGGCCTGGCATGCGCACAATGCGCCCTCACTTTTCGCATGACCCATCGCACCCATGTCCAGCATCGATATCCGCCACGACCATTCCTTGACGCCGGCCCAGGCACGCGCGGCCATCGACGAGGCGGCGCGCAAGCTGACCGATCGCTACGGCGTCGCTTCGCATTGGGAAGGCGACACTTTGCGCATCGCACGTGCCGGCGTGGACGGAGCAATCGCGCTGTTGCCGCAACAAGTGCACGTCACCGCCGAACTCGGCTTTTTGCTGTCGGCGGTGCAGCCGATGGTGGAATCGGAAATCCGGCGCTTGCTGGCCGAAAAACTGGCCTGATCGCGCGATTGGCGCTGCGCTGCTTCAGCGTCAAGTCACCTGCTCGGGCGCTTGCGGGTAGATGCTTTCGGCACGCCTGATCGGGCAGTGCTTCACCTGCCCGATGCAGGGTCGGCACTAGGGTGAACGCAATGTCACGTTGGCAACCTACAGGAGCATCGCATGACGACCGGATACGATCAGAACGGTAACCGCGGTAACGCGGCCCAGGGCTTCCAGGCGCAGGCGGAACAGATCTCGCGCCGGCTTGGCGAATCGGCTCAGACCGTATGGCTTGCCGGTCTGGGCGCGCTTGGGCGCGTGCAGAACGAAGGCAGCAAGCTGTTCGACTCGTTGGTGCGCGAGGGCGCCGCCTATGAGCGCACCGGCCAGCGCAGGGCGGCCGAGAGCGTCGACGAATTGCGCGAAGAGGTGGAAACCCAGTTCGAGCAGGCACGCGATACCGCGGTGCGCGGCTGGGACAGACTGGGCAAGGCCTTCGACGAACGCGTGAAGGGCGTGCTGCGCACGCTCAACATTCCCGAGCAGGAAGAATTGGAAAACCTGCGGCGCGAGGTCGAATCGCTGAAGGCCCAGGTCCGCGCAAATACCGCGGCCACCAAGCGTGCCAACCGTACCGCTAACCAGGCGGCGCAGGCGGCCAGCGAGACGACCGCTGCCGGCGGCGCGGGTGCCGGGGCGGCATCGTCGTCCAGCAATCCCGGTGCGTTCGACCCGGAATGAGCGCAACAGTGAAAGCAGCCGCGCTGTCATGTGACGGCGCGGTTGTTGCCCGAGATGGTGAAGGGAGTCATCGCCGAGTGCAGCTGCGCACTACGTTTCTGCACGCCGGCCAAGCGCGGCGCCCCCAGCCACCTCGAGCGGTGTCATCGGCTGGTGCTACCCGCGCCGATGGGTGCAACTCACCGTGGGTGGTGTATTGGCTAATCCGCAGCCGCGCGTTGGCGATGGACCGGCGTGAGGATGCAGCGTCGCTGACGTGCGATTTGGCTCTGCGCAGCCTTTTTGAATCAGTGGCTTAGCGCCAAAACGCAGCTCTTCCGGCCCGATGTTGCAAAGCAACATGATTTTTTGGACAATCGGGAACGACCCGCCAGTCCTGCGTTACGAAGTCCGTTTGCTCCCCTCCCCTCACGGCTTCGGACTGGCGGGTCTTTCGCTATCTGGATCACGGCTCGCGATATCACCGCGCTCGATCCATTGACGAATCTTTCGCGAAGGATTCTTCTACACGCACGATTCGTTATACGCGCCATTGCTTGATGCTCATGCCTTCCTGGATTCTGGCGCCCTTGGCCGCACTGCTGCTCTGGCTGGCGGTGTCTGCCTACCTGTGGCTGGTACGACGACGCGCCAATGAAGTGCATGAAGGCGTCCGTGCGCTGGCCATCATGCACTGGCGCGATTTTTCCGCCGTGGTGCTGCGCGTCCTGCAGGATCAACGCGGATGGCAGCCCACCCAGCTGCCGCAGGATGGCCTGCCCACCGCCGACTTCATGATGCAGACCGAGCATGGCACCCGGTTGGTGGCCTGCAAGCACGGGCGCGGTTATCGCATCGGCGTGGCGGCGGTGAACGAGCTGGGCGCGATGGCACGGCTGGCTGGTGCAAACGGCGGCGTGATGGTGACCGAAGGCCGCATGGAGCGCGAAGGTATCGCCGCCGCGGAGAAACAATCGATCGAAGTGCTGGACGGTGTGCGTCTGTGGCCGCTGCTCAAACCCTATCTGCCTGGCGATGTGGAAGCCGGCGTGGTTGGTGCGGCGCGCCGCCGCGCGATCCGCCATAGCATCATCGCCGGCGCCGCGCTGGCGACGCTGGCCGTCATGGCGGTGCTGGCGCTGCGCCCGCCGGCTCCGACGCGGGCCACACCGCCCGCTGCGGCGTCTGCACCGATTCCCGCACCGGCCCGCGTGGTCGCACCGCCCACGCCCTCCGCCAGTACCGCCCAGCCGGGCCCGTCACCTACTGCAGTGGCCCCGGCCGCGCCGGCAGCCGGCGCAGAACCGGATGCAGCCACCATCCAAGGCTATCAGCGCGAGGTTTCCAAGGCGTTGGCGCAGACACCGGGGCTGGTGCGTGGCATCTGGCTGACCCAGGCAACCCTGGTAGTGGATCGGACGGTGGAAGACAGCGCGGCATGGCCGCTGATTTGCCGCGAGCTGCAACGCTACCCGTACCTGCGCACGGTGCGCGTGCAACTCAACCCGCGCCCGGGCACCGCCGAGCCGGTGCGCTGGCGTCAATGCAGCACGATTTGATCCTGGGGCGTTGGCTGCTGTCGTCGTGCCGCGTCGCCTGCATGCCCAGCCGGGCACCTGATCGTGAACACACAATCGCCGCCTTCCCGGCGTGCAGCGACTGCAACACGGCCGCTACCGTTCAGCGAGCACCTGGCGACTTGAGCGCTGCAGTACCGCGCCCGTCGCCTGCCGACATCATCTCAGCGCAGTCCCGGCGCGAACCGTGCCACAAGATCGTACGAACCGCCTAGAAACATCTGGCGCACGTAGGTGACCGGCAGCTCGCCGCGCCAGGTGTGGCGGTCGATCACCAGGCAGGCCGCGCCGTCGTCCGCCTGGAGCTGCTCGGCCTGCGCGGCGTCGGCACTGGCAGCGCTGATGCGGTGCTCGGCGCGCGTCCATGGCACGTTGCGCAATAACCAGCTGCCCGGCGCCACCTCCGTGAACGGCTGGTCCAATGCGTCGGGCACGGTGTTGATGTCGATCACGCGGTGCTCCAGCGCAAACGGGCGGCCGTCGGCCAGGTGCACGCTCTGCAATTCCAGCACCTTGCCGGTGCTGCCCAGCGCACGTTCCTGCGGCACGCGCTGCCGCACGTTGCGCAGCTGCCGCGACAACAAAGAGAACCGGTACGCATGGCCGCGCGTGGTCATTTCCACTTCGATGTCCGGGATCGAGAGCGCCACCTGTTCCAGATGCGGGTGCTGCCGTGCGACGAACGAACCAGTACGGCGGCGGCGTTCGATCATGCCGGCATCGGCCAGCAAGCCGAGCACCTTGTTCACCGTCATGCGCGAGCAGCCGTACTGCGCCATCAACTCGTGCTCGGGCGGCACGCGGTGCCCGGGCGGCCAGTCGCCGCTATGGATGCGTTGTTCCAGATCCTGGCGGATGCGCTGATGCAAGGTGCCAGGCACGATGGTGGTGGTGGCGGTCAAAGCGCGGGTCTCCGAAAAGAGCGGCTATTCAATCGGCATGCCGCATGGTCGGCAGCGTGCGCCAGCTGCAGGTTGCGGCATGCACCATGCACGCTGCATGGACGAGCGCACTGCGTGCACCTGCTCCGGAGTCGCAGCTGCGTCTGCGGTGGCTCCAGGAGCAGCACTGCGCGCGCATCCGCTTGGAGCGGTTCAGGCGCAGCCACTGGCGGTTGCGGCCGGGGCCCGTCATCGGCAGGTGCAAAGCGTACACCACGACTCCTGCGCGCCGTTGGGCAGCCACCTGACCACTCTCGCCACCGTGCGATGAGCAATGTCACTGGCCCAGCAGGCTGCGCAACACCGCGGCAAACCGTGCGGCGATACGGGCGCGGTCGACATGCTGCCCCTCGCGCACCACCCAGCGCCCGCCGCGCCAGACGTTGCGCACCGCGGTGCCACGCGCGGCGAACAGCCAGCTGTCCAGCAAGGCGTCGTCGCTGCGCGCCAGCAGGGCCGGATGCGCGGTGTCCAGTTCGATCAGATCGGCCGCTGCTCCGGCACGGATGCCGGTCTGCGCGAGGCCCAGCGCCTGCGCGGCACCCATGCCGGCCTGATCGTAGAGCCAGCGTCCGCTCGACACCGGCCCCTGCGCCACGACATTGCGTGCCTGCAGCGTCAGGCGCTGGCCGTATTCGAGCAGGCGCAGTTCTTCGGCTGCATCGATCAGCACATTCGAATCCGAGCCCACGCCGAAACGCCCGCCCGCAGCAGCGAAGGCCTGCATCGGGAACACGCCATCGCCCAGATTCGCCTCGGTGATCGGGCACAGACCGACGACCGCGCCGCTGGCGACAATTGCCTGCAGTTCGTGTGCATCCACGTGCGTGGCGTGTACCAGGCACCAGCGCGCATCCACCGGCGCGTTGGCCAACAGCCACTGCACCGGGCGCTGCTTGGACCAGGCCAGGCAGGCATCCACTTCACGCTGCTGCTCGGCGATATGGATGTGGATGGGGCCATCGGTAAGCGGCACCAGCGCTGCCAGTTGCTGCGGAGTGACCGCGCGCAGGCTGTGCGGCGCCAGCCCGAGTACCGCGTCCGGCAGCGCTTTCAGGCTGTGTCTGCAGTCGTCCAGCAAGCGCGCGAAGCCGTCAATGTCGTGAATCAGACGGCGTTGCGCCGGGCTGGGGGTGGCACCACCGAAATCCGAGTGCGCATAGAACACCGGCAACAGGCTGAGCCCGATGCCGGTGTTGGCGGCAGCGGCGGCAATGCGCTCGGACATTTCGCCGGGCTGCGCATACGGCACACCGCTGGCTGCGTGATGCAGGTAATGGAATTCGCCGACCCGGGTGAAGCCGCTTTCGAGCATTTCAACATATGCCTGCTCGGCGATTGCCTGCAGGCTGTCCGGGTCGAGCCGGTCGACGAAGCGGTACATCAGCTCGCGCCAGCTCCAGAAGCTGTCGCCGCTGCGCCCGCCGACTTCGGTCAACCCCGCCATGCCGCGTTGGAAGGCATGGCTGTGCAGATTCCCCAAGCCAGGCAACAGCACGTCGCAGCGCGTGTCGGTAATAGCAGCAGCCGCATTGGCCTCCACCGAAACGATGCGGCCCTGCTCTGCCGCGACCCGCACCTTGCTCGCCCAGCCGTCGGGCAACAATGCCCGGGCTGCCCAGAACACCTGCGTCTGTTGGTCTGCCACTAGACACCCTCGATCGCCGAACTTATTGTATATACATATCAGACACCACGAGCCTGCGCCATGCATTGCGACGTTCTGTGGCACAACGCGCAACTGATGACCCTGGATGCGACCGATGGCGGCCTGGGCATCGTGGACGATGGCATCGTCGCCTGCCGGCACGGCCATATCGTCTACGCCGGCGCAGCCGCACAGGCCCCGGCGCTGCAGCCCGACAGTGCGCACGACTGCCGGCGCCGCTGGATCAGCCCCGGCCTGATCGATTGCCACACGCACCTGGTGTACGCCGGCAACCGTGCCAATGAGTTCGAGCAACGCCTGCGCGGCGCCAGCTATGCCGACATCGCCGCAGCCGGCGGCGGCATCGTGGCGACGGTGCGCGCCACCCGCGCCGCCGACGGTGCGGCGTTGCTGGCCGCCAGCCTGCCGCGCCTGGATGCGATGCTTGGCGAAGGCGTCACCACGCTGGAAATCAAATCCGGCTACGGGCTCACGCTGGACGATGAAATCAAGCAGCTGCGCGTGGCGCGCCAACTCGCCGCGCTGCGCAAGGTGGAAGTGGTGCCGACCTTCCTGGGCGCGCATGCCGTGCCGCCTGGCGGGCAGGCGCAGCACTACATCGACCAGGTCTGCACGCAGATGATTCCGGCGATCGCCACGCAAGGACTTGCCGAGGCGGTGGACGTGTTCTGCGAGCATCTGGCGTTCTCGCAGGCGCAGGCCGAACAAGTCTTCGTTGCGGCGCAAGCGCATGGTTTGCGCATCAAGATCCACGCCGAACAATTGAGCAACCAGCACGGCGCCGAACTGGCCGCACGCTACGGCGCGTTGTCGGCCGATCACATCGAGTACCTGGACCAGGCGGGCATTGCGGCGATGGCCGCTGCCGGCACCGTGGCAGTGCTGCTGCCAGGCGCGTTCTACTTCACCCGCGATACCCAACTGCCACCGATTGCCGCGCTGCGCACGGCCGGCGTGCCGCTGGCGTTGGCCACCGATTGCAACCCGGGCACCTCGCCGCTGACCAGCCCGCTGCTGGCGATGAACATGGCGGCGACGTTGTTCCGCATGACCGTGGACGAATGCATCGCCGGGTTCACCCGCGAGGCTGCGCGGGCGCTTGGCCGCAGCGAGCGCCTGGGCCAGTTGCGCGCCGGCATGGACTGCGACCTGGCGATCTGGAACATCGATGCGCCGGCCGATCTGGTCTACCGCATGGGCTTCAATCCTCTTCATGCCCGCGTCTGGCGCGGGCATCTGTGCTGAATCCGGAGTCGTCATGAGTGTTTCTGTTGTCTTGCAACCCGGCCGGGTCACGCTGGCGCAATGGCGTGCGCTGTATCGCGGTGCCGACGTCGCGTTGGACGATGCATGCGCTGCCGCGGTGCTGCGCAGCGCGCAAACGGTGGAGGCCATCGTGGCGCGTGGCGAGCCGGTGTATGGCGTCAACACCGGCTTCGGCAAGCTGGCCAGCGTGCGTATCGAGCCCGAGGATCTGCAGACCCTGCAACGCAATATCGTGCTCTCGCACGCGGCAGGTGTGGGCGAGCCCACGCCGGTACCGGTGGTGCGGCTGATGATGGCGCTCAAGCTCACCAGCCTGGCCCAGGGCGCGTCCGGCGTGCAGCCGGGCACGCTGGCGTTGCTGGAAGCGATGCTGCGCGCCGGCATCACCCCGGTGGTGCCGTGCCAGGGCTCGGTGGGCGCTTCCGGCGACCTGGCACCGCTGTCGCATCTGGCCGCGGTGATGATCGGCGTTGGCGAAGCCTTCGTCGGCGCGCAGCGACTGCCTGCTGCCGACGCGCTTGCACATGCGCAGCTGCAGCCGCGCGTGCTGGGCGCAAAGGAAGGGTTGGCCCTGCTCAACGGCACCCAGTTTTCCACCGCCTGCGCCCTGGCCGGTCTGTTCGAGATCGAAACCGTCCTGCAGGCCGCGCTGGTCACCGGCGCGTTGTCGGTGGAAGCGGCCAAGGGCTCGGATACGCCCTTCGATGCGCGCATTCATGCCTTGCGCGGGCAGCCCGGGCAGATCGCCACCGCTGCCGCATTGCGCGCCCTGATGGCCGATTCGGCCATTCGCGAATCGCATCGGCTGGGCGATGTGCGCGTGCAGGACCCGTACTGCCTGCGCTGCCAGCCGCAGGTGATGGGGGCGGCGCTGGATGTGATGCGTCAGGCCGCGCGCACCCTGCAGATCGAAGCCAATGGCGTGTCCGATAACCCACTGGTCTTCAGCGACACCGGTGAAGCGCTGTCTGGCGGCAACTTCCACGCCGAGCCGGTCGCCTTCGCCGCGGACATGCTGGCGATGGCGGTCTGCGAAATCGGCTCGATCAGCGAACGCCGCACCGCGATGCTGGTCGACCCGGCACTGTCCGGCCTGCCCGCCTTTCTCACCCCGCGCCCGGGCCTGAACTCCGGCTTCATGATTCCGCAGGTGACCGCCGCCGCGCTGGTATCGGAAAACAAGCAGCGCGCGTATCCGGCCAGTGTCGATTCGATTCCGACTTCGGCCAATCAGGAAGATCACGTGTCGATGGCTGCGCACGGTGCGCGCCGCTTGCTGGCGATGGCCGAGAACGCCACCAACGTCATCGGCATCGAGCTTCTGGCCGCCGTGCAGGGCTGCGATTTCCATGCGCCACTGCGCTCCAGCACTGCGCTGGAAGCGGCGCGTGCCCTGTTGCGCGCGCAGGTGCCGACACTGCAGGACGACCGCTACTTTCATCCGGACATGCTGGCTGCCAGCGCATTGGTGCGCTCGGGCGCGCTGGCGCAGGCAGTGGCGATCCCGTTGCCGGGTGTGGAGCAGGACGTATGAGTAGGCAGCGCTTGTGCAGCGAATCGATACCTGCCTCGTCGCGGCCGCAACTGCAGTCTTTCGCGATCTCTCCAAGCGCACGCACTTGCGATGACGCCGCGCCGCGCACGCGACGCATCCGCAACGCACAGCTGCGCAACGCATGCCGCACGCACGCAGCACGCGTGCATGGAGCGCAGCGATGAACGCCCTGCCCGACTGGCTGGAACTGCACCGCGGCGACGCGCCGTTGATCGTCAGTTTTCCGCATACCGGCACCGAGTTACCGGAGGACGTGGCCGACCAGTTCGTGTCGCCGTGGCTGGCGCGCCGCGATACCGATTGGTGGGTACACCAGCTTTACGACTTCGCACAGGCGCTGGGCGCCACCACGCTGCGGACTGCCATCTCGCGCTCGGTCATCGACGTCAATCGCGACCCGAGCGGGGCCTCGCTGTATCCGGGCCAGAACACCACCGGTTTGTGCCCGCTCACCACCTTCGACAATCAGCCTTTGTATGCCGATGGTGCGGCACCGGATCAGGCGCAGATCGCGTTGCGTCGCACGCGCTGGTTCGACCCGTACCACGCCGCGCTTGCGGGGGAAATTGCGCGCCTGCGCGCGCAGCACGCGAAGATCGTGGTCTACGACGCGCATTCGATCCGCTCGTTCATCCCGCATCTGTTCGATGGCGAATTGCCGCAATTCAATATCGGCAGCAACGAGGACCGCAGCTGCGACCGGCGCCTGGTCGATGCGGTGGAGCGCCTGTGCCGCAGCAGCGGCTCCAGCACGGTGCGCAACGGCCGCTTCAAGGGCGGCTGGATCACCCGCCACTACGCGCAGCCCGCGCATGGCGTGCACACCTTGCAGATGGAACTGGCCTGTCGCGGCTACATGCGCGAGCCCGACAGCCTCACGCCCGAAAACTGGCCAACGCCGTGGCAGCCGGTACACGCCGTGGTGCTGCGCGCGGTACTGCGCCACGTGCTGCAGGCCTGCCTGCACTTTGCCAATGCGCCCTCTTCCGACGCCGCGCCGCCTGCGGCCAACCGCTGATTGCAAGGAACCCGGCATGACCCGTCACGATGCAACCCGCGTCATTCGCGCCGCCACCGGCACCACGCTCACCGCCAAGAGCTGGCTCACCGAAGCGCCGCTGCGCATGTTGATGAACAACCTGGACCCGGACGTGGCCGAGCGCCCGCAGGAACTGGTGGTCTACGGCGGTATCGGCCGCGCCGCGCGCGACTGGGAATCCTTCGACGCCATCGTCGCTGCGCTCACGCGGCTGGACGAGGACCAAACCTTGCTGGTGCAGTCCGGCAAACCGGTGGGCGTGTTCCGCACCCATGCCGATGCGCCGCGCGTGCTGATCGCCAACTCCAACCTGGTGCCGCGCTGGGCCAACTGGGACCACTTCAACGAACTCGATCAAAAGGGCCTGGCCATGTACGGCCAGATGACCGCCGGCAGCTGGATCTACATCGGCGCGCAAGGCATCGTGCAGGGCACCTACGAAACCTTCGTGGAAATGGGCCGCCAGCACTACGCCGGCAACCTGGCTGGCAAGTGGCTGTTCACCGGCGGTCTCGGCGGCATGGGCGGCGCGCAACCGCTGGCGGCGGTACTGGCCGGCGCCTCGTGCCTGGCGGTGGAGTGCCGCCGCTCCAGCATCGACATGCGCCTGCGTACCGGGTATCTGGATACGTGGACCGACTCTCTGGACGAGGCGCTGCGCCTGATCGAGGAGTCGTGCACCGCGAAAAAACCGCTGTCGGTCGGCCTGCTCGGCAATGTCGCCGACGTGCTGGACGAACTGCTGCTGCGCGGGATCAAGCCGGATCTGTTGACCGACCAGACTTCTGCGCACGACCCGGTCAACGGCTACCTGCCGCAGGGCTGGAGCGTGGAAGAGTGGGACGCAAAACGCGTGAGCGCGCCCAAGGAAGTGGAAGCCGCTGCGCGCGAGTCGATGGCCAACCACATCCGCGCCATGCTCACTTTCCACGCGCTGGGCGTGCCTACCGTGGATTACGGCAACAACCTGCGCCAGATGGCGCTGGAAGCCGGCATCGATAACGCATTCGATTTCCCCGGCTTCGTGCCTGCCTACATCCGCCCGCTGTTCTGTCGCGGCATTGGCCCGTTCCGCTGGGTTGCGCTCAGCGGCGACCCGGACGACATCGCAAAGACCGACGCCAAGGTCAAGGAGCTCATCCCCGACGATGCGCACCTGCATCGCTGGCTCGACATGGCCGCCGAAAAGATCGCCTTCCAGGGCCTGCCCGCGCGCATCTGCTGGGTGGGCCTGGGCGATCGCCACCGGCTGGGCCTGGCCTTCAACGCCATGGTGCGCAGCGGCGAGCTGAAGGCGCCGGTGGTGATCGGCCGCGACCATCTGGATTCGGGCAGCGTGGCCTCGCCCAATCGCGAAACCGAAGCGATGGCCGACGGCTCGGACGCGGTCTCCGACTGGCCGCTGCTCAATGCCCTGCTCAACACCGCCAGCGGCGCCACCTGGGTGTCGCTGCATCACGGCGGCGGCGTCGGCATGGGCTTTTCGCAGCACGCCGGCATGGTCATCGTCTGCGACGGCAGCGAGGCCGCCGACAAGCGCATCGAACGGGTGCTCTGGAACGACCCGGCCACCGGGGTGATGCGCCACGCCGATGCCGGTTACGCCATTGCAACCGATTGCGCGAAGGAAAAAGGGCTGGATTTGCCTGGCATTCTTCGCTGACCCGGCCGAACAGCGCCACGCTTTGGGGGCACCGCTGCAGCATCCGGGCCGCTCCCGCCCGCAGCCTTGTTCATGCATTCCGCGGTCCCCCGCAAGGGCCCGCTGTCGGGCCTCTTACGGCTGCCATTGGCCACATCAGATGCTGTGCGCCGGCACCATGCAGTTGCGGTGTCTGGGCACGATGTCCCGGATCAGGGCATGCGCCGAGGATCAGCCTCAAGTCTGCGCGTTGCAGGCCGACAAGATATGCAACGTTTCGAGGAATCCCCATGGGCATCCTGATCTACCTGGTGCCTGCATTCGCACTCTGGGCGCTGATCGCGACCGGGCTGGCATTCGTGCGTGGCCGCCAGCTACGTGCCGAATCCGGCGAGCTTGCCAGTACGCAGGACAGCCTTGGCCGCTATCAGGCGGCGCTATCGCAACTGAAGGCGCGTGCGGCGGCCACCACGCTGGAACTGGAATCGCTGCAGCGTAGCTATGCCGTGCTCAAGCAATCGCTGGAACAGCATGAGCAGAACGCCTCCGAGCAGCAGGCAGCCGCTGCCGGCCAAGTGATTCCCATGGTGCTGGTGCAGCGGCTGGATATCGCCAGCGAGATCGGCACGCTGTTCGCGCATGTGGCGCGCGTGGCGCGCAGCCTGCGTCGCTACAGCGCCTATAGCCGCGGCCACAACGCACCCGAGCCTGCCACCGCGCGCTACGACCTGCACTGGCTTGCCGATTGCCTGCACAGCTTCGATCAGATCGGTCATGCGCTGGTACGTGGCAATGTCGCTGCGCTGATCACCGCCTGCCAGGATCTGCTATCGATGTACGAGCACTACCTGAAGGATGGTTCCGGCTACAACAGCCGCGACACCTTCCAGCGCCTGAGCAACGATGTGC
Source organism: Xanthomonas euvesicatoria (assembly GCF_013112235.1). Taxonomy (NCBI): domain Bacteria; kingdom Pseudomonadati; phylum Pseudomonadota; class Gammaproteobacteria; order Lysobacterales; family Lysobacteraceae; genus Xanthomonas; species Xanthomonas euvesicatoria. The sequence goes on along the minus strand of NZ_JABFFS010000001.1, from coordinate 2,988,302 downwards.
CGCTGTCCGAGGCCACCGATGCGATCCGCTCGATCATCGTCAAGGCGACGCTGGCGCAGGATGTGCGCGATGCGGTGCAGGACGACGAGGTGGCGGCGAACGTTGGGTGATTCGGGAATCGGGAATCGGGAATCGGGAATCGGGAAAGCGTGCGGCCTGATGCATCATGTGGGCAAGCGCTGGGCAGATAGCGTCGTCTTGCCGAGATAGCTGAGCGCTTGCCAGATGTGCTTCAAGAAAAAAGCGCACCGCTTGCGGTGCGCTTTTTCGTGCTTCAACGTCCTGAGTCACTGACGAATGGTGCGATCCCTCGTAGCTGCCGGAGGACGACTCGCGGGCGACATCAGCATGTCTGCCTGCATTGCACACTCCGATTCCAGCCACCAACCACGTGGCATTGCGTCTGCCTGTCTTTAGCAGCCGCCCCCGCTCGTCTCCGACATCATTGCGCCTTCTGCGGTAACGCGTAGGCGATCAACGCATCGCCTGCCGGGGTCTCCATGAAGTGGTGCCCGCCGGCCATGATGACCAGATACTCGCGGCCACCGTATTCGTACACCATCGGGTTGGCCTGGCCACCGGCCGGCAACTTGGCATGCCACAGCTCCTTGCCGGTGGCCAGATCGATCGCGCGGATCAGGTCGTCGGTGGCTGCGGCAATGAAGATCAAACCGCTTGCCGTCACCACCGCGCCACCATTGTTCGGTGTACCGATTTCGATCGGCAGGCCGGAACGGATGCCGAACGGGCCATTGCCGCGCGCACTGCCGAACGGGCGGTCCCACAGCGTCTTGCCGCTGGCCAGATCGATGGCGCGGATGCCGCCATACGGTGGCTCCTTGCACAGCAACTTGGTGAACGGCAGACGCCAGCCGGCATTGACGTTGACTGCATACGGCGTGCCGGTCTGCGGGTCGCCTGCGCCTTCCGCACCGCCCGCATCGCCACGCACTTCATCACGCGGTGCCCAACCCAGCTTGTCGGCCTTGGCGCGCGGCACCAGCAGGTTGTAGTTGGGCATGTCGTTGTAATTGGCCACGATCACACCGCGGTGCGGATCTACCGCCACGCTGCCCCAATCCGAACCACCGTTGTAACCGGGGTACTCGATCGAATGCCGGTCCGCTTCCGGCGGCGTGTAGATGCCCTTATAGCTGGCCTTGCGGAACTGGATACGGCAAACCAGCTGGTCGATCGGGGTCATGCCCCACATGTCGCGTTCGGTCAGATCCGGCTTGCGCAACGTGTGGTACAGCGAGAACGGCTGCGTCCTGGCACGCATCTGCGGCTCCACGCCACCGCCTGGCACCGCACGCTCTTCCACGCCCACCAGCGGCTTGCCGGTGCGCCGATCCAGGACGTACAGCTCGCCCTGCTTGCTCGGCAACAGCACCGCCGGCACGTTGACGCCGTCCTTGGGGAAGTCGATCAGGCTCGGCTGCGAGCCCAGGTCGTAGTCCCATGCATCGATGTGGGTGGTCTGGAAATTCCATGCCGGCTTGCCGGTGGCGACATCCAGCGCCACCAGCGAGGTCGCGTAACGGTTTTCCTGCGGCGTGCGCGAGCTGCTCCAGTAATCGGCTGTGGAATTGCCCATCGGCAGATAGACATAGCCCAACTGCTCATCGGCTGCGGCGGTGGTCCACATATTGGGCGTGCCGCGCGTCCAGCTCTGGCCCGGCGGCGGTGCGCCGTTCCATTCCGGATGCGTCATGTCCCAGGCCCAGCGCAACTTGCCGGTCACCGCATCGAAGCCTTCGATCACACCGGAGGGCTCGTAACGCTTCTGCCCGTCGAGCACTTGATGCCCGGTGACCACCACGCCGCGCACGATGGCCGGCGGCGAATTGATCGACACATAGCCCGGCGGCGTCTGGCCCATACCGACGGTGATGTCGACCTGACCGTTGCTGCCGAAATCCGGGCATGGCGTGCCGCTGCGTGCGTCCAGCGCAATCAAGCGCCCGTCGAGCGTGCCTTCGATCACGCGCGTGCGGCACAGCGGTGCGGTTGCTCCAGCATCCGCAGCGGTGGCAGCCGCCGGCACTTCGTAATACGAGACGCCACGGCATGCCGCCGTGTACGGAATCGCTTCGTCCTTGACCTTGGGATCGTAGCGCCAGCGCTGCTTGCCGCTGGCGGCATCCAGCGCAATCACCTGGTTGCGTGCAGTACATAGGTACAGGCTGTCGCCCACCTTCAGCGGCGTGGTTTCCGCACCCCAGCGCTTGTTCGGCAGATCGCCGGTGTGGAAAAGCCAGGCTTGCTGCAGCTGCGCGACGTTGTCACGATTGATCTGCTGCAGCGGCGAATAGCGTTGGCCGGCCTGGCTGCGTCCGTATGCGGCCCAATCGCCGTCGGCCGGTGCATTCGCCGGCTGTACGCCGGACGCCGCGACCGGGGCGGAGGTGTCGCGGTTGACCAGACCACCGAGCATGCCTGCCGCATGCGCCAGCGCGCCATCGGCTTCAGTCACGCCATGCGGCATGAACGCCAATGCGAACGCCACCACAAATACCATCGCCAGCGCACCGGCCAGGCTGCGCGATACCGTGCGCGACACAGGGCGATGCAGTTTCGGTAGCAACAGCGCAAGCACGAATGCCAGACCCACGATCAGGCCCAGACGCGGCACCCAGCGCCAGTAATCGCTGCCTGATTCCCACCACGTCCAGAGCAACGAAACCGCCACTACGCCGGCAAACCACCAGGCGCCCGCATTGCGGCCACGAAACAGCAGCACACCAGCAATCAGCATCGCCGCGCCGGCCGGTGCGTAATACCAAGAGCCGCCCAACGCAGCCAGCCACACGCCACCGGCAAGCAGCACCGCGCCCAGTAAAGCAATCACGCCTCCCAAGGTCGCCAGCGCCCAATGGCCGCGACCGGAAGGACGATCCAGAATCGTCATCCGTTGTTCCTCTTCGACTCAGCGGCGACGCAACGCCGCCGCACCACCCACAACCTTCGACCCGGGCCAGTGAAAGAGCCGCGATCTTTGCGGCGAACGCATGAAGACACTGCGTTGCAGATGTCAGCACTCGCCATAAAGCGTGGCGCCCCAAACCTTCGCGCATAAAAAAACGCCGGTTTTCACCGGCGTTTTTGCTCAACTGCATCGCGTTGGCGCTGCGATCATGCGTCAGTTGTTGGCGGCGCCTCGCTCACACTTGCGCCTGCTTCGTCCACCACCTCATCCACTTCATCCAGCGACGCATCCAGGCGTTCCACCGCCTGCAACTTTTCGCCCTTGGACAAGCGGATCAGCGTGACGCCCTGCGTATTACGGCCAACGCGCGAGATCTCCGAACCACGCGTGCGCACCAGCGTGCCGCCATCGGAAATCAACAGCACTTCATCGGTGGCGCCCAGCAGCACCGCACGCACCAGCTTGCCGTTGCGCTCGGTGGTCTGGATGCCGATCACGCCCTGGGTGCCACGCCCCTTGCGCGGGTACTCGGTCAGCGGGGTGCGCTTGCCGTAGCCGTTCTCGGTGGCCGTCAGGATGTAGGCCACGTTGCCGTCGTCGGCGACCTCGATTACGGCAGACTCGCCGCCATCGGTGGCTTCCACCACGTCATCGACCTCCTCGCCTTCGATCTCTTCTTCGACACCGCCAGCACGCTCGGCCACGATCAGGCTGACCACTTCCTCGCCCTTGGTCAGACGGATACCGCGCACGCCGGTGGCGGTACGGCCCATCGAACGCACGGTGGATTCGCCAAAGCGCACGGTCTTGCCGTTGGAAGCGAACAGCAACACGTCGCGGTCGCCATCGGTCAAGGCCACCCCGACCAGCGCATCGCCCTCGTCCAGGTTGATGGCGATCTTGCCGCGCGCCAGACGGAAGGCGAATTCGCTCAACGGCGTCTTCTTGACCGTGCCGTTGCGTGTGGCGAAGAACACGTAGCGGTTGTCGGCGTATTCGCGCACCGGCAGCACCGCCTGCACGCGCTCGCCGGCTTCCAGCGGAATCCAGTTGATGATCGGCCTGCCACGCGCATTGGAGCCGGCTTCCGGCAACTGGTGCACCGGCAGCCAGAACACCTTGCCGCTGCTGGTGAAGGTCAGCAGCGTGTCGTGCGTGTTGACCAGCCACAGCTGGTCGATGAAATCTTCTTCCTTGGTCGCTGCGGCAGAGCGGCCACGGCCACCGCGGCGCTGCGCGCGATACGCGCTCACCGGCTGGCGCTTGGCGTACCCGGCGTGCGACAGCGTCACCACCACGTCCTCCGGCGCGATCAGATCCAGGATGTCCAGATCTTCTTCGCTGTGACGGATTTCGGTGCGGCGTTCGTCGCCATATTCTTCGCGGATATTGATCAGCTCGTCGCGGACCACCTGCAGCAGCACGTCCGGGTTTTCCAGGATGCGGATCAGGCCTTCGATGACGCCGAGCAACTGCTTGTACTCGTCGGTCAGCTTTTCCTGTTCCAGGCCGGTGAGGCGATGCAGACGCATTTCCAGGATCTGCGAGGCCTGCACTTCGCTGAGCTGGTAGAAGCCCTGGATCAGGCCCACGCCCGGCGGCAGATCTTCCGGCTTGGAGGCTTCGGCGCCGGCGGCGCCCAACAGCGCGCCCACCAGGCCCGGTTGCCAGGTCTTGGCCAGCATGCGCTCGCGCGCTTCCTGCGGGTTGGCCGAGGTCTTGATCAACTCGATCATTTCATCGATGTTGGCCAACGCAACGGTCAGGCCTTCCAGCACGTGCGCACGCGCACGCGCCTTGCGAAGTTCGAAAATGGTGCGGCGGGTGACCACCTCGCGGCGGTGGCGGATGAACGCCTCCAGCATCTGCTTGAGGTTCATCAACTGCGGGCGGCCGTCGATCAGCGCCACCATGTTGATGCCGAACACCGCCTCCATCTGGGTCTGCTGGTACAGGTTGTTGAGCACAACCTCGGCAGATTCGCCGCGCTTGACTTCGATGTAGATGCGCATGCCGTCCTTGTCGGACTCATCGCGCAACTCGCTGATGCCTTCGAGCTTCTTTTCCTTGACCAGCTCGGCGATCTTCTCGATCAGCCGCGCCTTGTTGACCTGGTACGGGATCTCGGTGACGACGATCGCCTCGCGACCGTTGTCGGCCACTTCCACATCGGCCTTGGCGCGGATGCGCACACGGCCACGGCCGGTGCGGTAGCCGGCCGCGATGCCGGCGGTGCCGTTGATGATGCCGGCGGTGGGGAAATCCGGGCCGGGGATGTATTCCATCAGGCCTTCGACATCCAGCTCGGGTGTGTCGATCAGCGCGATGCAGGCGTTGATCGCCTCGGTCAGGTTATGCGGCGGGATATTGGTGGCCATGCCCACCGCGATACCGGCCGAGCCATTGACCAGCAGGCTCGGGAACCGGGTCGGCATGACCGTCGGTTCCTGTTCCTTTTCGTCGTAATTGGGCTGGAAATCGACGGTTTCCTTGTCGATGTCGGCCATCAGCTCATGCGCCAGCCGCGACATGCGCGACTCGGTGTAACGCATTGCCGCAGCGGAGTCGCCGTCGACCGAACCGAAGTTACCCTGACCGTCGACCATCATGTAGCGCAGCGAGAACGGCTGCGCCATGCGCACCAGCGTGTCGTACACCGACTGGTCGCCGTGCGGATGGTATTTACCGATGACGTCGCCGACGATACGCGCCGACTTGAAGTAGGCCTTGTTGCTGTGTGCGCCCAGCTCGTGCATCGCGTACAGCACGCGCCGGTGCACAGGCTTGAGGCCATCACGGGCATCGGGGAGTGCGCGGCCCACGATCACGCTCATCGCGTAATCGAGGTAGCTCTTGCGCATCTCGTCTTCCAGGTTGACCTGGATGATTTCCTTGGCGGTTTCTGCCATTCGGGTTCCGTATGTGAGGTGGCGGGCGAGCCGGAAAGCCGCGTCGGGAGCGCCCTTGCATCAGGCTGCCGACCCCACGCTCCCGCCGAGCGATTCAAGCGCCGGATTGTACCACGGCAGGGCATCCCGACGCCTCCGCTTTACCAGCCAGAAACAAGCACTTGCAGGGAGTTTGGGCGGCGTTGGAAGCCGGGCGGCCGGCCCCGGGCTCAGGCGCCGAAGGCGGCCTGCATCCGCGCCAGGTCCGGCTGCGCGATCACGCCGCGTTCGGTGACGATTGCGTCGATCAGATCGCCCGGAGTGACGTCGAAAACCGGGTTCCAGGCATGGATGCCATCGGCCACCGTCCTGACCCCGCCCACGCCGAACAACTCGCCGGGATCGCGTTGCTCGATCTCGATCTGGTCCCCGCTGGCCGTTGCCATATCCACCGTGGACGACGGCGCCACCACCATGAATTTGACCCCGTGGTGGCGGGCGGCGATGGCCAGCTGGTAGGTGCCGATCTTGTTGGCGGTATCACCATTGGCGCAGATGCGATCGGCGCCGACGATCACCCACTGCACCAGTCCGGATTTCATCAGATGCGAGGCCGCCGAATCGGCGATCAGGGTGGCGTCGATACCGTCCTGCTGCAGCTCCCACACGGTCAGGCGTGCGCCCTGCAGCCACGGCCGGGTCTCTCCGGCGAACACCTTGGCAATGCGCTGTTGCGCCATGCCGGCGCGGATCACGCCCAGTGCGGTGCCAAAGCCGGCGGTGGCCAGCGAGCCGGTGTTGCAATGGGTGAGCACGCCGCTGCCCGGTGCGATCAACGCGGCGCCAAGCGCGCCCATGTGGCGGTTGGCGGCCAGGTCTTCATCGGCGATGGCCTGCGCCTCGCGCGCGATCACCTCGCGCCAGTCGGCGCCGGCCGCGCCCAGTACGCGGCGCATGCGCATCAGCGCCCAGGCCAGGTTGACGGCAGTCGGACGCGCCGCGTTGAGCCGCAGCAGCGCCGGCTCCAGCTTCTGCAGCGCAGCGCTGCCGTCGTCGGCAGCGATGTCGCGCGCGGCCAGCACCACGCCCCAACCTGCCGCGATGCCGATCGCCGGCGCACCGCGCACAGCCAGCGAATGGATCGCCTCGGCCACCGTGTCGCTGCTGTCGCAACGCACATGCGCCACCTCGAAGGGCAACTTGCGTTGGTCAAGCAATTCAAGGGCATCGCCGGTCCACAGCAGTGGCCGGATGTGGTCGTAGCGGGCGTAATCGATATGGGCGCTGTCGTTCATGCGTCCATTGTAAGGCGCGCGCAGCGCCTGCGCCGTTGCACGACCGCGCGGCCTTGGCGCGGCGAACAAACCCACTGCGCAGCCGGCAGGCGGCCGCGGCCGGTGCCCGGAATCGGCAGGTACCACTCGTACACCTGCGCTGACGGCGCGTCGTCCCGACCCGCCTGACGACTGCGCGCGATGTCGTGTTGGCCGCTCTCAGTCGACGATGAACTCGGCGCGGCAGCCGTCGTTCACCCACACCCCGTCGCGGCTCCAGCCCCAGGTCTGGCCTTCCACGCAGGGCGTTTTGGACATCTGCCGGCCCAGGCGCACCGCACGTTCCACCGACACCCCGCAGGTGCGCCGCGCGCTTTTCTTCGATTCGCAGGTAACCATGCGCGGCACCGCGACGAAGCCGGAGCCATCTTCTGCGCCCACTTCGAATTCGCCGTCGCATCCACGCGAGACCCAGATTTCGTTGCGGCGAACGCCCCAGGTGCGCCCTTCCTTGCATGGCCACATCGAGCGTTGCCGCAGCAGCCGCACCGGCGCGCCCCGCAGCACAACCGGGCAGGCCACCGTGCCGCCGTTGGAATCGCAGCGCACCACGCGGCGCATCACGGTTGCGGTCTTCGCACGGGTCGCTGCGAATTCGGCGCGGCAGCCTTGTTCGACCCACACGCCGTCGCGTTCGACATCCCATTCACTACCGCGGATGCAGCTGGTTTCGGAGAGCTGGCGCACCAGTTGCACGCCTTGGGCGGTGTCCATCGCGCAGTGCACGCGCGCCAGGTCCTTGGACTCGCAGCGCACCACGCCGGCTGCGCGGTCGGACGCGCGCGCATCGGCGAGCAGCAGCAGCGGCAAGCACCACAAACCGCATAAGCTGACCAGCCACTTCATGCCGACAATCCTCACCCCGAACGATCTTCGTCGCGCCCCCGTGGACGCGAAGATGAGAGCATCATCGATGTGAAGATAGCAATACGGCGCCGATGACAGCCAGATGACTCAGGCGCGGGCGAAGTCGAACGCCAGCACGTCGGCGATCTGCGTGGTGCCGCGCAGGGCCATCAACAGGCGATCCACGCCCACCGCCACACCGGCGCAGTCGGGCAACTGCGACAACACCGCCAGCAGGCGCTCGTCCAGCGGCAGCTGCGGCAATCCACGTGCCGCACGCACGGCGTTGTCGCGCACGAAGCGCGCACGCTGCTCCTGCGCATCGTTCAGTTCGTGATAACCATTGGCCACCTCGAAACTGCCCAGATACAGCTCGAAGCGCTCGGCGACCGGCGGATCGTCGTGGCGGATCCGCGCCAACGCACACTGACTGGCCGGCCAATCGTGCACCACCGTCAGGGTGTCGGCGGCAAAGCCCGGCTGGATGCGATGGGTCATCAGCAGGTCCAGCCAATCGTCGCGGGTCAGACCCACAGGATCGATCGCCACGTCATGCAAGGCAGCGCGTAGCATTTCGATCGGGTCGCACAATGGGTCGATGCCCAGCGCCTGCACAAAGAGCGCGCGATACGTCAGCACCTGCACCCTCGCTTGGCGCCCGACCAGCGCCAGCGCGCGACGCACCAGTTCGATGGTCTCCTGCGCCAGACTGCGATCGTTCCAGCCCACCCGATACCATTCGAGCATGCTGAACTCGGGGTTGTGACGGCCACCGGCTTCGCCGTTGCGAAACACCCGCCCCAGTTCGTAGCAATCGCCCAGGCCGGCGGCTAGCAGGCGTTTGAGCGGATACTCCGGCGAGGTACGCAACCAGCGCAGCGGCGCGCCGGCATCGACATGACCGGTGAAGCGCGTACTGAAACTTTCGATATTCGGTTCTGTATTGCCGGCCTCCGAAAGCACCGGTGTTTCCACTTCCAGCACGCCGCGTTCGGCGAAGAAGTCGCGGATCGCGGCGTTGAGCCGCGCCCGCAACTGCAGCGCGGCCAGATCCAACTGCGCCGTGCTCACGGCTGTTGGCCGTGGTCGCCCAGGAAGGCCAGCAGACGCGCTTCGTCCCAGATCTCCACGCCCAGCGACTGCGCCTTGTCGAGCTTGGAACCGGCTTCTTCGCCGGCCACCAGAAATGCCGTCTTCTTGGAGACGCTACCGGCGACCTTGGCGCCCAATGCTTCGAGCCGCTGTTTGGCCGCATCGCGTGTCAGCGCAGCCAGGGTCCCGGTGATGACCACGGTCTGGCCATCGAGCGGGCCGGTCTGCAGCGCATCGGCTTGGGGCAGACGCGCCAGCACGGTTTCCATCGCCTGCTGCGCCGCATTCGCGAGCGCAGTGTTTTCGGGGCGATCCAGCCATTGCAGCAACGCGGCCACCACGGGTGCCGGAACGCCAGCTTGCTGCAAGGCATCGGCACCGGCCGTGCGCAACGCAGCGAACGAATCCACCGCCGCGGCAAGCTGCTGCGCGCGCACCGGCGTCACCTTGGGAATGTCCATGTCTTCCAGCACGCTGGCAAAACTCAACGCCTCGCGCAGCTTGGGCGAAGGTGGATGCGTATCGCCGATGCGCACGCCACGCTGCAGCAGGTCATCGATGGCCTGCTGATTGCCGGCCTGATCGAAGAAGTGCCCAAGCGAACGCGCCACTTCGCCGCCGATGTCCGGCACGCGCTTGAACAGCGGCCACGGCAGATGCCGGATCAATTCCAGATCGCCGAACCAGGCCGACAACGCCTTGGCCGTGCTTTCGCCCACATGCTCGATACCCAGCGCAAACAGGAAACGCTCCAGCGTGGTGTCGCGCGATGTTTCGATCGCCTCGATCAGATTCTCCGCCCACTTGGTGGCGATCTTCTTGCGGTTCCAGTCGAAGCGCGGCAAGCCTGCGCGCAGCAGATCGGCCTGCCAGGTCTGCGGCACGTCGCGCTCGCCGGCCAGGTCCACGCCGATGCCGACCACGCTGGTTTCCAGCTGCGCATATGCGCCGCTGGCCAGATGCTCGCGCGCCTCGCGCAAGAACGCGTGCGGACTCTCGGCCGTGCTGATCAGGCGCAATTGCAGCAGCTGATCCACGCTTAGCAGATACAGGTCGGCCACGCCTTTCACCAGGCCACTGTCGACCAGCACTTCGATGAATTTTTCGCCCAGGCCGTCCACATCCATCGCGCGCCGCGAGACAAAATGCCGGAACGCCTCCTTGCGCTGCGCCGGGCAGGTCAACTCGCCGGAACAGCGCCAGACCGCCTGACCTTCTTCGCGCACGATCTGCGAACCGCACACCGGGCATTGCGTCGGCATCTGCCAGGCCTGGGTACCGGGCGGGCGCTGGTCGGCCACCACAGCGGCCACTTCAGGAATGACGTCCCCGGCGCGGCGCACGATCACCGTGTCGCCCACGCGCACATCCAGCCGCGCGATCTGGTCGGCATTGTGCAGCGTGGCATTGGTGACGATCACCCCGGCCACATGCACCGGCTTCAGGCGCGCCACCGGCGTGGCCGCACCGGTGCGGCCGATCTGGATCTCGATCGCCTCCACCGTGGTGGACTGCTCCTGTGCGGGGAACTTGTGCGCAATCGCCCAACGCGGCGCGCGCGAGACGAAGCCCATTTCGCGTTGCCCGGCCAGATCGTCGAGCTTGTACACCACGCCATCGATATCGAAGGCCAGCCCATCGCGTGCGGCACCGATGCGCTGGTAATACGCCAGCAGACCATCGCTGCCCTGCACCACCTCGACCAGCGCGCTGACCGGAAAGCCCCACGCACGCAGTTGCGCCAGGATCGCCGAATGGGTCTGCGGCAATGCGCCTTCGCTCACTTCGCCGACGCCGTAGGCAAAGAAGCTCAGCGGGCGCTGCGCGGTGATGCGCGCATCCAGCTGGCGCAGCGAGCCGGCCGCGCCATTGCGCGGGTTGGCCAGCACCTTGCCGCCCTGCGCACGCATCTGTGCGTTGTAGGCTTCGAACGCGGCGCGCGGCATATAGACCTCGCCGCGCACTTCCAGCACCTGCGGCCAGCCCTCGCCGCGCAGCCGCAATGGAATCGCCTGGACGGTGCGCAGGTTGGCGCTGACATCCTCGCCGGTGGCGCCATCGCCGCGCGTGGCGCCCTGCACGAACTCGCCATTCTCGTAGCGCAGGCTGATCGCCAGGCCATCGAGCTTGGGTTCGGCGGAAAACAGCGGTTGCTTGACCTCCAGCCGCTCGCTGATGCGGCGCACGAACTCGGTCACTTCCTCATCGCTGAAGGCATTGCCCAACGACAGCATCGGCAAGGCATGCCGCACTTCGGCAAATCGCGAGGCGGCCAGATGGCCGACGCGCTGGGTTGGCGAATCGGCACTGGCCAATTCCGGGTGCGCGCGCTCCAAGGCCTCCAGCTCGCGCATCAACTTGTCGTAATCGGCGTCGGCCATCTGCGGCTCGTCGAGCACGTGATACCGGTAGTTGGCGTCTTCGATGCGACGGCGCAGGGCATCGATGCGCTGAGCGGGATCCGGGCTGGCAGTCATACGATCGCAGGGCTGGCTCTGGGCCGCCTATTCTAACGGGCCATGCCGATGCCAAGGTCAGCGGTGCGGGTGCCGTTCGCGATGACTGAGCGATGCTTGAGCGATGGATGAAGTCGTTTGCGTCGATGCGCACCGGGTGCGTCAGCACCCATTCGCATCCGGGCTGGACAGCGGGCCCGGCAGGAGCACGGCCATTACAGCCAGCCACCGTCACGCCACCTGTCTCTGCCGTCCAACGCCTGCAAGCACGCGTCGAACCAGTTTTATGGCAATTCCCCGATAGGCAGACAGACACAAACCCGCTAGCGTGGCGCCCTCTTTGCCCGCCGCCTATGGAGTTCGCCGTGTCGTTGCCCGTCTCGCGCCGTTCGTTTCTCAGCCTCGCTACCACCGGCGTGGCGGTTTCCGCACTGGGGCTGGCACCCGCAGCCGAAGCGGCCCGCAAGCGCGCCGCGGCGCCGGCAACGCCGGGCGTGGCCGCGGCGGCCGGCACGGTCTACCTCAACCTCAACGAGCATCCGCTCGGGCCTGCCCCGGCCGCCTTGGACGCTGCCACCCGTTCGCTGGCACGCTCGGGCCGCTACCTGCTCGAGATGGAGCAGGATCTGCGTAACCTGATGACCGGCGAGCTGCAGCTGCCCAACGATCATCTGTCGTTATTCCCCGGGTCGCGGGACGCGCTGAACCGTGCCGGCAGCCTGTTCACGTCCGCGCGTGCAGGGCTGGTGGTGGCCGACCCGAGCTTCGACCCGTTGATCGAAAGCGCCACCGCCCGCGGCGTGGCCGTACGCAAGGTGCCGCTGCGTGCCGATGGCGCGCATGACGTCAAGGCGATGGCCAAGGCCGACCCGACTGCCGGCATGCTGTACCTGTGCAACCCCGGCAACGCCACCGGCGCCATCACCCCGCGCGCCGACATCGAATGGTTGCTGGCCAACAAACCGGCCAGCGCCGTGCTGGTGGTCGACGAGGCGTACATCCACTACAGCAACGAGCCCTCGGTGGCCGATCTGGTGCGTCAGCGCCAGGATCTGATCGTGCTGCGCAGCTTCTCCAAGCTCTACGGCATGGCCGGCCTGCGCCTGGGCGCCGCCCTTGCCCCGCCCGGCCTGCAGACCAAACTTGCCGCTTTCGGCAGCAACCCGGTGTCGGTTCCGGCAATGGCCGCCGGTATCGCCAGCCTGCGCGACCCGCTGCTGGTGCAGACCCGCCGCGCCGAGAACGCCCGCGTACGCGAGGAGACCATCGCCTGGCTCAAGGGCAAGGGCTACACCTGCCTGCCCTCGCAAGCCAACTGCTTCCTGCTGGACGTCAAGCGCGATGCGAGCGTGTTCGCCGATTCGATGCAAAAGCAGGGCGTCATCGTCGGCCGCAGCTGGCCGATCTGGCCCAAGCGCGTGCGCGTCAGCGTGGGGACCGAAGCGGAAATGCTGCGCTTCCGCGAGGCATTCGGGAAAGCCAAGCGTTGAGCACTCAGCACTGAGTGGTAGATCCTTCTCCCTGGGGACATTGTCCTCCTTCATGGGGGAGAAGGTGCCCCGAAGGGGTGGATGAGGGTGCGAGCGACGCCTGGCGTTGTCCGGCTGCACGAGGGCTTCGCCCCGTACCCGCACCCCACCCCCTCTCCCGCAGGAGAGGGGCTTTAAGTTCCTAGCGATCCAACCCATCAGGCTCCGGTGCGCGCAGCGTGCGGCGGATCCACAGATAGCTGATGACGAAGGTCAGCGCCATCGAGCCGGCGTTCCACAACAGCAGCTCGTGCAGTAGCGGCGGGCCTTGCAGGATGTGCAGGTAATAGCGGCGATCCAGCAGCGCGATGGCGTGCGGCATGAACACGCTGACGAAAGGCGTCGGCACCGGCGCGACCAGCAGCGTGATCGCGGCAGCAAAGCCTACGACCACCCAGGGCGAATGTCGCGGCCTTTTGCGCAGGCGCGCGGCGATCCTGGTGAAGATCCACAACAACGGCATCGCCAAGATCGCCCACAGCACCAGCAGCAACGCCACCGCCAACACGCCCTGCAGGCTCAACATGTCAACTCACCAGCGCGGCGACTTGGTCAGCGGCGGTGCCTGGTGCTGGCGATCGTAGGCGCGTAGTTCGTCGCGGATATGCGCAACACGCTGGCGGCCCAACGCATTGCGGCTGTCGTCCAACACCACGCCATCCAGCAGCTCGGCCATGCGCTGCACGGTGGGCAGCATTTTTTCCCAGGCGTCGAGCGCAGTCATCGGTGCCGGCAGCGTGAGGAAGAACGCAATCGCCGGCGTCTGCATCTCGCGGATGTTGGCCATGTCGAAACTGCCGGGCTTGAGGATGCTGGCCATGCTGAAGATCGGCCCGCGCTCCGGATGGCCTTCCACCAGGCGGTGGAACACGTTCATGTGGCCGAACACCAGGCCGGTCTTCTCTGCGGCCACCACCACATCTTCGCCGCGCAACACCTGGCCCGCCTTGGCGGCCACGAACAACGACACGATCTTGTCGAAATCCTGGTTCGGGCGCTTGCCGACCTCGTTGCCGCCGGAAGCATCCTGCCCTTCCAGGTTGAGCTCGCTCTGCTCGACGCCTTCTGCGCGTTCTGCAGCGTCACCCTCCACACCAAACTCGCTGGAAATCACCGGCTCGCGCCGTTCGCGCGGCTGGCCCTCGTCCTTGTCGACCCGGCGCCCTTGCGGCGATTTCTTCGGGCGACCAAACAGGAAGATGGCCGCGACCAGCAGCAGTCCAGCGATCAGGATCCCGATCCGGATCATGGCCATGTCGGACATTCAGCGTGCCTCCGCATAAGAGTGACAGGTGTCGTTATTCCAACAAGCATGGCACGTCATGCCGCACCCGCCAAACGTGCGGCCTCTTCCAGGTCCACGCTGACCAGACGGCTGACGCCCGGCTCGCGCATGGTCACGCCGGAGAGCTGGCGCGCGGCTTCCATCGTGGCCTTGTTGTGGCTGACGAACAGGAACTGCACCTTTTCGCTCATCTCGCGCACCATGTTGGCAAGACGGCCGACATTGGCTTCGTCCAGCGGCGCGTCCACTTCGTCGAGCAGGCAGAACGGCGCCGGGTTGAGCTGGAAGATCGCAAACACCAGCGCCACCGCAGTCATTGCCTTCTCGCCGCCGGAAAGCAGCGAAATGCTCGACACGCGCTTGCCCGGCGGGCGCGCCATGATGGTGACGCCGGTGTCGAGCAGGTCTTCGCCGGTGAGTTCCAGATACGCATGGCCGCCGCCGAACAGGCGCGGGTACAGCGCCTGCACGCCGGAGTTGACGCGGTCGAAGGTGTCCTTGAAGCGGCCGCGGGTCTCGCGATCGATCTTGCGAATGGCTTCTTCCAGCGTTTCCAGCGCGGTGTTGAGATCCAGGTTCTGCGCGTCCAGGTATTCGGAGCGTTGCGCGGCCTCGCCGTACTCCTGGATGGCGGCCAGGTTCACCGGCTCCAGGCGACGCATGCGCGCGTCGATCTGGCCAACGGCCGCTTCCCATTCGGCCACGTTGGCCGCCTCGGGCAACCCGTTGACCACGTCTTCCAGCACGAAGCCCGCCTTGACCACCGCCGCTTCCAGTTGCTCGGCATTGAGCACCAGCGCCTGTTGATCGAGCTTGCGTTGCGAAATGCGCTCGCGCTGCGCCAGCGCTTGTTCGTCGCGTTGTTGGCGGGTCTGTTCGAAGCTGCGCAGCTCGCTGTCGATGCTGTCGAGCAGGGTGCGCGCTTCGCCCAGCGCGCGCTCGGTGCGCACGCGTTCGCTCAACGCGGCCTGATGTTCGTGTTCCAGTGTTTCCACCGGCGAATCGCCTTCGCTCAGCTGGGCGACCAGATCTTCCAGGCGCGTATCGAGCTGCCCGCGCTGGCTGTCCATGCGCTCCAGGGTCTGGCTCAGCGATGCGATCTGGGTGCGTTGCGACTCCAGCGTCAGCGCCAATGCATGCATCGCATCGCGCACGCCGCGCGCGGCATCGCGCGCCTGGTCGCGTGCATCGGTGAGTTGACGGCGTTCGCTTTCCAGCGCTTCGCGCGTGCCCTGCAGATCGCCCATCAGGGTGACTGCGTCTTCGAGTTTTGCGCGCGCCTCGCGGGCCTGCTCGCGGCTGGTGTCCAGCGTTTCCAGCAGTTGCGCCAATTCGGTTTCGATGCGCTCGATGCGCGTGCGCGCCGCGTCGACCTTGCCCTGCTGACTCTGCAATTGCCCGGCCAGTTCGGAAACGCTGCGGTGCGCCATGTACAGCTGGCGCTGCGCGTCTTCGCGCTGCTGCTCTGCCGCCAGCGATTGTTCGCGAAAGCTGGAGAGCTGATGCTCAAGCTCGGCTTCGCGCTCCTGCAAGGTTTCGATCTGCGTACGCAGTTCTTGAATCTCGCGCTCACGCAGCAACGCGCCCTGCTTGGCCGCGCCCGAGCGAGAGACGCGCACCCAACCCTCGCCCAGCCGCTCGCCAGTGCGGGTGATCACCGAATCGCCTTCGGGCAGGCTGCGTTGCAGCGTGCGCGCAGCGTCCAGATCCTCGGCGGTGTGCAGACGCGCAAGCAGGCGACGGATCGCGATCGGCCCCTGCACCTTGGCGGCCAGCGAGGTCGGCGCGAAGCTCGCATTGTCAGTGGCACTGGACACCAGCGCGATGCGGCCATCGCCCAACTCGCCCAGCGCGTCGACCAGTTGCTCCGGCGCCTCCACCAGCACGCCTTCGATCAACTGCCCCAAGGCGCCTTCGACCGCGTTTTCCCAGCCGCTCTCGACGCTGATGCGCTCGCCCACGCGCGCGGCCGAATCCAGTCCGCGCGACTTCAGCCACGCCACTGCGGCGCCCTGCTCCTGGCCAAGCGCGGCCTGTTGCAAGGTTTCCAGCGACGACAACCGACCACGCGCGGCCTGCGCCTGCTTGCGCACTTCGGCCAGTTCGCCCTGGCTGGCGCGTTGCTGTTCCTGCAGCCCGGCGAGCGCGTGCTTGCGCGCCTCGACCTGCTCGGTCAGGCCGTCCAGCGAGGTCTTCTGGGTTTCATGGCGCAGTTCGATCTGCTCGAACGCCTCGGCCAATGCGTCCAGGTCCAGCCCGGCACGCTCGTTGACCAGTGCTTCGCGGCGGCGGTCGGCTTCCAGTGCCTGGCGGTCCAGATAATCGACGCGCGTGCGCTCCACTTCACCGGCACGCGAGGCTTCGCCGGTGTCGCGGTTATGGGTTTCCCAGCGCTGCTGCCAGTCGGCCAGCCGCGCTTCGGCTTCGCGTAGCGACTCCTGGCGGAATTCGTGGTCTTCGCGCAGTTGCTCCAGTTGCGGTTCGGCGGCGGCGACCGCTTCGCGCAGCACGCTCAATTTGGCCGAGTCGCCGCTGATGTGCTGGGTCAATTCCTGCAGCTGGCTTTGCGCCTCATCGCGCGCCTTGTGCAAGCGATGCGAGAGTTCGCGTTGGTGCTGGATCTGCTGCTCGATACGCGCCAACGCGCCACCGACCTGGTACACGTCGGCTTGTGCCTTGGCCACCGCTTCGGCGGCTTCTTCGCGGCGCACGCGGCCGGTCTCGATGCGTGCTTCGGCATCGCGTTGCTCGGCAATCAATTGTTGCAGGCGTGTCTCTTCCTGATTCAACTTCTCGCGCAGGCCCTGCAACCGACCATCCAGACCGCGGTATTCCAGCGCCTTCCACTCGGCGTCCTTGATCCGGCGCTCTTCCTGCAGTGCCTGGTACTGCTCGGCCTGCCGCGCCTGGCGCTGCAGATGCGCCAGCTGCTTGGTGATTTCTTCGCGCAGGTCGCTCAGACGATCGAGGTTTTCGCGCGTATGCCGAATACGCGTCTCGGTTTCCTTGCGGCGCTCCTTGTACTTGGAAATGCCGGCGGCTTCTTCCAGATAGACGCGCAGGTCTTCCGGGCGCGCTTCGATGATCTGGCTGATCATGCCCTGCTCAATGATCGAGTAGCTGCGCGGCCCAAGGCCGGTGCCCAGGAACAGATCGGTGATGTCGCGGCGCCGGCACTTGGTGCCATTGAGGTAGTAGGCGCTATTGCCGTCGCGGCTGACCAGGCGCTTGACCGAGATCTCGTTGAACGAGGCGAACTCGCCACTGATGGTGTGGTCGGAGTTGTCGAAGATCAGCTCCACCGTCGCCTGCGATACCGGCTTGCGTGCCGAAGAGCCGGAAAAGATCACGTCGGTCAGCGAATCGCCACGCAGGCGGCTGGCCGAGCTTTCGCCCATCACCCAGCGCACCGCGTCGATGATGTTGGACTTGCCGCAACCATTGGGGCCGACGATGCCGGTCATGTTGGTGGGCAGGTGCAACGTGGTCGGGTCGACGAACGACTTGAAACCGGACAGCTTGATCGTGGACAGGCGCATGGGGGCTGGAGATTCCGGGCACCGCGCGGACGAGGCCGGCAGGTACTTTTCCTGTGAAGCCAGCGCCCAAGCCCTTGATCCATAAGATCCGCGGGCCGTGGAACCGGCAATGGGGCATGAGTATAACGGGCATGCCCGCACTGGCGGCGGCACCCCAAAAACGAAGGGCGCCTAACAAGGCGCCCTTCGGGTGACACATGTGGCCTGGATCAGGCGTCGGATTCGACGATGACCTTGACCGTGGTTTCCACATCTGCGTGCAGGTGCAGCACAACGTCGTATTCGCCGACATTGCGGAATGCGCCTTCGCCCAGGATCACTTCGCTCTTTTCCAGCGGCAGGCCGGCGGCGGTGAACGCCTCGGCGATGTCGCGCGGGCCAACCGAGCCGTACAGCTTGCCTTCGGTCGATGCATGCGCACCGATGGTGACGCTGGCGCCCTCGAACTTGGTGGCGCGGCTCTGTGCCTCGGCCAGGATGCTGTTGGCCTTGGCTTCGTACTCGGCGCGCTTGGTTTCGAACGCTTCAACGTTGGCAGCGGTGGCCGGCACGGCCTTGCCCTGCGGCACGAGGAAGTTGCGGCCGTAACCCGGCTTGACGCTGACCTTGTCGCCCAGGTTGCCCAGGTTGGTCACTTTCTGCAGAAGAATCAGATCCATGGTGTTACTCCGTTATTCGTTAGCGCCGGCATGTGGAGGGCGCAACGGGTGCTGTCCGAAAAGACGGGATTCGGGAATCGGGATTCGGGAATCGTAAAAGCACGATTAACACCGCATCTCGAATGACCGGCCTCTATATTTTTAATTACCCGCACACGGATGTGCGGGCTCTTCCGAGGGACTCGGATTAAACGTCGTGGTTGTCCGTGTACGGGATCAGCGCCAGGAAACGTGCGCGCTTGACGGCCGTGGCCAGCTGGCGCTGGTACTTGGACTTGGTACCGGTCACGCGGCTCGGCACGATCTTGCCGTTCTCGGTGAGGTACTGACGCAGGGTGTTGAGATCCTTGTAGTCGATCTCTTTGACGCCCTCGGCGGTGAACTTGCAGAACTTGCGACGACGGAAGAACTTGGACATGACAGCGCTCCTTAAGCGGCTTCGGCGTTGTCGCCGTCGTTATCGTTGGCGGCGGGCGCTTCGCCCTCTTCGTCGTCACGACGACGACGCTCGCTACGCTCGGGCTTGTCGCCCTTCTCGTCCTTGCTCTTCATGATCAGCGACTGCTCGGTGTCGGCGCCATCGCGCTTGACGACCAGGTGACGCAGCACCGCATCGTTGAAGCGGAAGCTTTCCACCAGCTCGCTCAGCACGGCCTGGTCGACTTCGATATTGAGCAGCACGTAGTGCGCCTTCACCAGGTTCTGGATCGGGTAGGCCAGCTGACGACGGCCCCAGTCTTCCAGGCGGTGGATGGTGCCGTTACCGCCCTCGATCAGCGACTTGTAGCGCTCGATCATGGCCGGGACCTGCTCGCTCTGGTCCGGATGGACCAGGAACACGACTTCGTAATGACGACTCATGTTGTTTTACCTTTCGGATGTGGCCGCGCGGGCCGGACAGCTCCCCGGTGGTCCGCGCAAGCGGCCGGTGGAGCAAGGCTTCCCGCCCGGAGTCGGGCAGGAAGCAGGAAAGTATGGCAGATCAGATGCTTAGCCGCAACAGACCGGGCAAGGATACTTTCAAAGCCCCTCTCCTGCTGGGGCTCCAAGGCGCGGTCTGCGCGCCACTGGCGCGCGTGGCTTGGAGCGGCCGCGCTGCAAGCGCGGGCTGGGGCGCAGAGCGGGGGTTGGGGTGAGGATACGGGGCAAAGCCATTCGTGTCGTTCAACCACGCGAAGCTTCGCCCGTACCCTCATCAGACCCTTTTTGGGGCAGCCTCTCCCGGTGGGAGAAGGAAACACTCCAGCGCCGCTTGGCTCAGGTCGCGCTCAGCGATGCTCGTCCGCGGTGGTGAAGCTCTCCCCGCAGCCGCATTCGGCCGTGGCGTTGGGATTGCTGAAGGTGAAGGTCTCGCTTAGGCCGTGCTTGCCGAAGTCGATGCAGGTGCCATCCACCAGCGGCAGGCTGGCAGGGTCGACGAAGATGCGTACCCCGCCCTGCTCGAAGACCGCGTCGTCGTCGCGCGCCTCGCGTGCCAGGTCGGTGACGTGGCCCCAGCCGGAACAACCGGTCTTGGTCACGCCAAAGCGCAGACCCAACGCACCCGGGGTCTGCTGCACGAAACGCTGCACGCGCTCCAGCGCGGCGGGGGTGAGGCTGACGGCCATGAGGGCACTCCGAAACAGTGGTGGCAAGTATAGCGAGGCCGCAACAACCGGGCAGAACGCTGAGTGGCGGCGTCCGCAACAGATGGGGGCAGCCTGCGCCTGCGACAAGCGCC
The DNA here is from genome assembly GCF_013112235.1 of Xanthomonas euvesicatoria. Taxonomy (NCBI): domain Bacteria; kingdom Pseudomonadati; phylum Pseudomonadota; class Gammaproteobacteria; order Lysobacterales; family Lysobacteraceae; genus Xanthomonas; species Xanthomonas euvesicatoria. The sequence continues at coordinate 2,968,025 of NZ_JABFFS010000001.1, read as the reverse complement.
GCCGTCGGCACGCGGTTCAGATGCTCGCGCCGGCGCGGCCGCAGCCAGTAAACTCGCAGGCCATTCAAGGTCGCTACGGCGAGGAACAGTCATGACGGTGGTCAGCGTTGAACATGCGCTTGCGGGAAAGCTCCCGGAAGGCGGCGAAGTCACGGTACGGGGGTGGGTGCGCACCTTGCGCGGATCTGCCGGACTGGCCTTCATCAACGTGACCGACGGCTCGTGCTTCGCTCCGATCCAGGTGGTGGCCAACGACACCCTACCTAATTTCGACGAGATCAAGCGGCTGACCAGCGGCTGCTCGCTGATCGCCAAGGGCGTACTGGTGAAATCGCAGGGCAAGGGTCAGTCGTTCGAGATCCAGGCGAGCGGCGTGGAGATCGTCGGTTGGGTCGAAGACCCGTTGACGTACCCGATCCAGCCCAAGCCGATGACGCCGGAATTCCTGCGTGAAGTGGCGCATCTGCGCCCGCGCACCAACCTGTTCGGTGCGGTGACCCGCATCCGCAACTGCCTGGCGCAGGCGGTGCACCGCTTCTTCCATCAGAACGGCTTCAACTGGATCAGCACGCCGATCATTACCACCTCCGATGCCGAAGGTGCCGGGCAGATGTTCCGCGTCTCCACGCTGGACATGGTCAACCTGCCACGCGATGCCAGCGGCAATGTGGATTTCAGCCGCGATTTCTTCGGCAAGGAAACCTTTCTGACCGTGTCCGGCCAGCTCAACGTGGAGGCGTACTGCCTGGCGCTGAGCAAGGTCTACACCTTCGGCCCGACCTTCCGTGCCGAGAACAGCCACACCACGCGTCATCTGGCCGAGTTCTGGATGATCGAGCCGGAAATCGCCTTCGCCGATCTGGCCGAAGACGCACGCCTGGCCGAGCAGTTCCTCAAATACCTGTTCCGCGCGGTGCTCGATGAGCGTGGCGACGACCTGGCGTTCCTGGCCGAGCGCGTGGACAAGAACGCGATCGCCAAGCTCGAAGCGTTCATCAATGCACCGTTCGAGCAGATCGACTACACCGACGCAGTGAAGCTGCTGCAGAACTCCGGCAAGAAATTCGATTTCCCGGTGGAATGGGGCCTGGACCTGCAGACCGAGCACGAACGCTGGCTGACCGAAGAACACATCGGCCGCCCGGTGGTGGTGACCAATTACCCCGAGCACATCAAGGCGTTCTACATGCGCTTGAACGATGACGGCAAGACCGTTGCGGCGATGGACGTGCTGGCGCCGGGCATCGGCGAAATCATCGGCGGCAGCCAGCGTGAAGAACGCCTGGACGTGCTCGACGCGCGCATGGCGCAGTTCGGCCTGGATAAGGAGCACTACAGCTGGTATCGCGATTTCCGTCGCTACGGCTCGGTGCCGCATGCCGGCTTCGGCCTGGGCTTCGAGCGGTTGGTGGTGTACGTCTGCGGGTTGAGCAACATCCGCGACGCGATCCCCTACCCGCGTGCGCCAGGCAGCGCGGAGTTCTGAGGTGAGCTGCCGGCCGCCGTCCCCCTGCTGCAATCGCTGGCCTTCTGGCTGGCGGCGATCATGGCCGGGCTGACGGCGGTACGGAGCGTGTTGCTGGCGCGACTGGCAGCGCGCCAACTGGAGCCGCAACGCTGGTGGCAGACCGACGCCGCGCGCGCCGCAACCCGGCATGCCACCGGTCCAATGCGTTGGTCCATCGCCGCGTTGGTTATCGGCGCGACACTCCCCAAACTCGCACTCCTGCTGGCGGCCACATGACCCTGTTCTTCGCACTGTGTTTTGTCGGTGTCGCCGTCGCCGGGTTGACCGCGCTGCTGATCTTCTGGCCGCTGACCCTGGTGCACATGCGCGACCGCCACCCGGAGGCATTGGCCAGCTTCGGCGACCCTGCCTTCATCAGCCCTGTGGCGTTGCGCTGGTTATTGGCGCGCCGTTACCGCAGCTACCGCGACACTGCGCTGTCCGGTCTGGCCACACCCGCCTGGCTCTCGCTGCTCACCATCTTTTTCGGCCTGGGCATGGCGGCCCTGCTCGGCCTGCTTTCCAAGGTAATGCAATGACCACTTACGAAGACACCCTGCAGGGCGCCCGCGACTCCTGGTGGCTGGCCACGATCGGCCGCACGCTGATCTGGGCGCGCCTGCGCGTCAACGAAGCCGGCACCGCCGAGGTACTGGACAGCGACGGCAAGACGCTGCCCTACGACAGCGAAGACAGCGCACGCGCAGCCTTGTTCGATGCCGAATTCGTGGCACTGGAAGGGCTGGACGAGGAAGACGCGCTCATCCGCGGCTTTTCGCTGCATGAAGTCTCGCCGCCCCAAGGTAACGACGATGCCGAGCTGCGTGCGCGCATGGTCGTGAACATGGGCGGCCGCGCCTGACATGTACGCCCCGCGCGCATTTGCGCAGACCGATCTGGCCTTGCTGGACTGGCTGTTCGCGCGCGATGCGTTCGTCACCCTGATCAGCCAGGACGAGGGCGGGCAGCCGGCGATCTCGCACCTGCCGGTGCTGTATCAGCGCGATGGCCAGGATGTCGTGATCGAAGGCCATTGGGCACGCCCCAATCCGCAGGCGCACACTGCTGGCGACGCGGTACTGGTGTTGCAGGGCCCGCATGCCTATGTCTCGCCCACCTGGTACCTGGACAAGGACGCAGCTGCGCGTGTACCCACCTGGAACTACGCCGTTGCGCACCTGCATGGACGCTGCAACCAGGTGAGCGATGAAGACGCGCTGGGCAGTTTGATTGCGCGCATGAGCGCGCACTTCGAGCAACGCGTGGGCAGCGATTGGCAGTTCGAAATGGAGCGCGACAGTCATCGCCGGCAATTGCGCGGCCTGGTCGGCTTCCGCTTCGTTCCAAGCCGCATCGAGCTCACCTTCAAGCTGAGCCAGAACCACCCGGCCGGCAATCAACGCAGTGTCGCCCAGTTCCTGACGCAGCAAGCCGACCAAGACGCGCACGCCATCGCGGCATTGATGCAGGCGGCGCTGGACGCCGATACGACGCGCTGAGGCGGCCGTATTCGTACCTCGAACGGCTAGTCACCAAACGGCTGGGGCGCGTCGGCCACACTGCGGCCGACGCCTGCATCGGCCCGCGCACAGGTCATTGCAGGTGTCCCCACTTCGCAAGGAATTGCCCTTCGCGACGCTCATGGCATGAGCAGTAGTTTGCCGGTGCGGTCATGTTCGAGCATTCGCTTCAGCCATTGAATCGACTCCAAATTGCCGCCTCGCGCGCCGGCAACGGCGCCATTGCCGGCCTTGGACAGCGCGCCAGCCAGATCGGCGCTTTTGGCGCTCAGAAATGTGCCGACGTCGATGTACCGCAGTGCATGCCGACACGCCTCAGCCGGCACGGCGCATGTGCTGCGCTACGCAGCCATCGGATGACTCACTGTTACCGTCGATTGCAGCTTCAAGCGGAGAAAGGCCCTGGGCGATCGCATAACGGGTCAGCTGAGCGATGCTTTGGATATTGAGCTTCAACATGCAGTTTTCGCGATGCGTCCCCACCGTCTTCACGCTCAGGTGCAAGCGGTTGGCGATCTGCCTGGTGGACAGGCCTTCCGAATAGAGCTGCACGATTTCGCGCTCGCGTGAGGTGAGTCGGGTGTAGGCAGAATCGGCCTTGGCGGCTCGACGCAGCCCGGCGATCAGCGAACGCGACATCTGCGGGCTGATATAGGTCTGATCCTGGATGACGCATTGAATCGCCCGCAGCAATTCGGCAAAACGGCTGGTGCGCGCCAGATATGCTTTGGCGCCAGCTTCGAAGACTGCGCTGGCCTGGGTACAGGCATCGGACGGAGCGATACAGATTGCCCGGCTGTTGGGGCTGCGCTGCATCAAGCGCCGCGTCAGATCGATACCATTGAGGCCGGGTAGGAGCACATCCACCAGAACGATATCAGGCCGCTCTCTGGCGGCGATCTGAAGACATGCCAGCCCGTCTTCTGCATGGCCTACCACTTCGATACCGGGAACCTTTTGCAGCAAAGCGACCATCCCTTCCACAAGGATGGTGCGATAGGCAGCGACGACGATACGTGTCTTCATCATACCCTCTGGTGCACGAATGGGGACCGCGCTGTGCAGCGGCTTGCACGCGGCGCGCTGCAGCGAATCGGCAGATGCTCGGCAGGAGCACTTGAGCGAGCTTGTCACACGCTTATCTCCGGGCCATCGGTCTTGAACTGATTTGGCGAGCATCAGATGCTGGTATCGACAGCGCCGCTAATGTCGCTGAGGCGCCGTGTCGGGTGCGCCTGCCTGAAGCGTGTTACGCAATTTGCGCCGACGCCGAAGCGAGCTATGCCGCACGATGCGAACGCGCGCTGCCACCTGATGCCCGGCAGGCCGTGCCAAACCGCACTCTACGGACGGGCAAAGAAGGGCGCACGTGGGTCTGAGCGCATTTCATGCGCGAACGATCAGGACTCGTCTGACATCATCTGCCTGGCAAGGCCGGTCAGTTGCTGGCGCACCTGATCCAGGCGCGGGTCGGCCTGCATCTCACGCTGCAGGTCCAACAGACCCGCGGCAAGTTCGCCACGGGCGCGGATGCTTTCGGATTCGGCAGACGCCCGCTGCGACTGGATCGCGGCAGCGGCTTGTTGGCCGGAATCGCCGCGCACGACCGTTTCCATGACCTCGACCATGCGTTGCAGCAGGCGATACACCGCGCTTGCCGAGAAGCCGCCCATCATCGCCAATGCGGGCTTTCCGAACGCGCCCAGGCTGCTGTCAGCAAAAAGATTCTCCGGCAGCAACTCCACCAGGATCAGGCCAGCGATGAGACCGAGGATCATGCGCGCGGCATAGGAGGAATCGAAGCGCGGATCGTATGTTGCGTCGGCAACGTAACGATGGGCTTGGAACAACGCGGAGAACGCCGCACCGAGTCCGGCACAGGCCAGGATGAACATCACGTTCCAGCCCAGCGTGCTCCCGAGGAAGCGAGGAAGCCCAGCGTGATGTTGTGCTCGTTCACCAGGCTGGACATTGCCAGACCGACCACTGAGGCCAGGCAACCGACCGAGGTCAAGGTCAAGGTGCGGATCAACGGAATCGGCCCCAGCCAGCGCAACCAGCCACCGCGCAGGCGCTCGCGCTCGATCAGCACCACCGCCTGCGGCGTTGCCGGCTGGATCGCACGCACCAGCTGTCGGTGCAGACCGGCCAATTCGCGCGCGCCGGATTCGCCGTGCAAGGAGGCGCCAGGCATCACGCGCAGCTCTGCCAGCCGGCCAGGCAGATCGGGAGACATCGCCAGACCTTGCTTCAGTGCGTAGGACACCATCGCCCGGCATTCGAGCTCCAGTTGTTCGAGCACGCTGGAAAATGCCGGCCCGCCGAAATCCGCCGGCGGGACCGGCTGGGCCACTGCACGTCGTCGTAGGCCGGCGCGCCGACTGGCTCGCTTCCACATAAATGACGTCCTTACTGGCAGCCACGCGGCTACGACACCTCAAGGCATCCGCTCGAACAGCGCCGTCTCTCGCTGTCCCTTCAACAGCAATGCAAGCTCGGCACTGCCATCTGCACGAACCTGCAGACTGGCCTGGGCATCGCTGAGCTGACGGCAATAGCCTCTATCGTTGGCCACGACCCAGGCATTCAACGCACCTGCTGCACGCCCGGCATAGCGCAATTCCACCTGGCAATCCCGTGGAGCACCGTAACGCAGGCGACCGAGCACGTCGCCGGGACGGATCGTGGTCGCCACGATCTCCAGCTGGGCGGAGATCAGCCCCGCCCCACGCCAGCGCCCGGCTTCGGCCAATCCAGCACTGCTCTGACTCAGGGCAACGACCAACGGCGAGGCGCCGCCAGACAAGGTGAGCTGCATCCCGTGCGCCCCACCCTCTGCGATCTGGAGTTGGGCAACCCCGCCGGTCAGCGCCTCGCAGAACTTGCCGCCATTGCGCGACAGCAACGCATACCCGTCCGGCTGCGCGCGCAACTCGAGCGCGCAATTGTAGGGAGGCCCGAATCGCAGATCCGCCACCTGGGTGCCCTCGCCTCCAGCCGCGCGCGCACTCAGACGGACGTAGACCGGACCGGTACTGCCGCTGGCGGACAGGATGCCGCGCCAGTCACCAGCCGGAATCCCGCCCGCCGGAGCTGCCTGCGCTGCAGTCAGCGATACACACAAGGCAAGTGCCGAGGTGATGCGCAAAATGTGATGTCGATAGCGATGTTGACCAGCCATGAAAAAGCTCCGATAAGAAATTGGAAAGCATGGAGAGATCGATCACGCTGCCGCTCAGCACACCGAACGCAGCGATGACCAGAACAACAAGCAGGCAGATGACGAAGCTGGAGCGCAGCTTGCGCCGGGACTGCCGACAGAGATCCGCATGCAAGGTGGCCACATCGGTTCCCAGCCGCTCGGCGAGCGCCCGGGCATCGGCATCCGACAGCAGCAGCCTCACCGCAGCGCTCCTGGATCGGATAGTGGCACGTCCATGAACGGGTGCAGCGTCCACTCCTTCAACGCGACACCATCGAACCAAAGCACGCCACGCGGACGCTCGGCTCCTTGATAGCTGATCTTCAGCGTATGCCCAGGCGTGCGGCCATCTGGCGGCGCAAGACGCAATGCCAACCCGGGCGCACCGTCGGCCTGCGTGACCGGCTCGATCTGCACTTGCAGCGTCAACGAAAACTCGCTGATTTGCTGCAGCCGCAGCGCACGCAATTGGCACACAGGAATGGAGAACAGGGTTGCCGTTTCGGCCTGCGCCGTTTGCTCTGCATCCATGCACTGCACCCACAGGTCGCATGCGGCCGCCGCGGCATTTACGACTGCAGCGTGCCGCTGGCGGCACCGCTGTTGCGCGCGTCGGACGGCCTGGTCGAGCAGCTCCACGAAGGTGTCGAGGCAATAGCTCGCACGTGCCATCTATGCCTCCGTCAGCCAGACCGGCTTGCGCTTGAACCCGACGTGGTAGCACAGCCATTGCAGCACGACCTGGTGCTCGCCCAACTGCAGGATATTGAAGCTCTTCTCGATTCCGAGAATTGCCCCCCTGGGCGCTTCGCTGAGGCAGCGATTGAGCAACTGCTGCGCGGCTTCGACCTGCTCGGCAGTCTGCATTTTTGCCGGGTTGTCGCTGCCGACGACGATGCGCTTGATGAAACTGACTTCTGAAAAATCCATCATCGGCAACGACTCGGGTTAGGGGAAAGTACGGGACGCACCAGCGACGTTACGGCACCGGCACAGGTGCGGTGACTTTGCGTGGGGCCGCAGCGGTCTGCAGGATGTCGAGCACACGCGACAGGCCTTCGGGCGTGCCGCGATCTTCGGCGTGCAGCGCGACGTGATACTTGGCCGAGTTATCCGAAGAGCGGGTATTTTCCTTGTGGCTGGACACGGAGCCCTGCACGTTGACCTTGGCTTTGAAGACACCCCAGCCGACGCTGGCTTCCAGATCCACCTTGAGGCTCTTGTCTTCGGCTTCCTTTTCCGAGAACGAGGATTTGACTTCCATATCGAAGGTGACGTCCACGGTCTGAATGCTCAGGTTGGGTACGTTGACGAGGGTCAACAGCGGTACAACGATCTCCACTTCCTCCTCTGCCATGCCGGTACCGCTAGGGTCTTCGACCGGGCGCTTGAATTTGAACTGCGCGGTGCGCGTGCCGCCGTTCCCGTTGGGATCGGCAGGGTCGGTTGGCGGCAGAAAGCCGATGACCTTGATGAAGTCGGCGGTGGCCCGTGCCAGCATGACCTGCGCATCGCAGGCTGCACGCAACGGGGCGCCGATCAGGTCTGCCATCGGCAGGCCCTTGAACTGGTCGGACATGTTGACGATATCGCTCATGATGTTCTCCTGAAGAACGGTTGTTTAAGAAGAAAGCGATGACGGCGGGCGTTACTCTCCCTTGACCGTCTTGAACACACCTTGCGACTGCGCAAGGCGATTGATGAGACGTGCCACGCCCTCGGTCGGCTCGCTGCCTTCCACGCGCAACACGACGTGCACCGCACTGTTTCGTGCATTTTTTGCGTTGGAGCCGAGATCGATGCCGATCTGGCCTGGCAGCGCCGGCGGCTTGGGATGCCAGTCCTCGACGACGGATGCAACCGCCAACGCATCCGGCACGCCTGCTTCGTCCAGCTCGCTGAGTTCACCGAGCTGTGCATCGAAACTGATCTCTACATCCTTGATCCGCAGGACGTTGGACGACACCAGCGGCAACAGCGGTGCCCGATACAGGTCTTCGTCGTTCTCACCCGCTTCCGGGTGCTGCGACGGCAAGCGGATCAGGACGCTTCTAGGACGGTTGTCTTCGTCGAAGAACGCACCCAGGTTGGCCATCTGGTGTTGCTCGATCCGGTCCTGGGCGTCGATGACCGCGCCAGCCAGTGCTTCGATCAGATCATTGAGGGATATCTGCGCCATGTCGGGCTCGTCGGTAGGAAGTGTCGCTGGGCCGCTGCCGGCTCAGACCGAGTCGGGAAAGGAATCCACGCGCGCCAGCCAGCCCTTGAGAAACTTGCCAAGCGCCGGTCGCGCTGCGACGAGCCTGTGGTAATAGTCCCTGCGGCCGGCCTTGTAGCGTGCATACAGGTCTTGCTGGTTGCTGGATGCCAGCGCCGCGAAGGTGGCCGGCCCCATGCGGCCATCAGCGACCAACTTGCCGCCGGTCTGGCTGTTGAGCACGGTCTGCAGCAGTTTGATGGCGTTGTTGCCGGCGTTGACGTAGAAGTCGAACACGATGTTGGCTAACGGCTGCAGCGCGATCTGATCGGCGCGCAGCCGGTCCCAGTACTGCGCCTTGTAGATGACCCCAGCCTGGGCGTCGGTCAACGCACGCAGGTTCGCCAGACTTGGCTCGATGCCCAGCAGGTTCTGCGCGCAGGCCTTGAAGGTCGACAGGGTGATGCCCTTGTTGGTCGCTCCGCCCGGATCGACGGGATCGTTGACGAAACCGCCTTCGTGTTTGAGCAAGGTCGGAAAGAACGCGTTGAAGTCGGCCATCGGCGCCACCTGTGGAGTTGATCGGTGGCGCCAGTTTCCCCAGGGGTGCACTGGCCGGACATCGGTCGTTCGCCGAGACCGTTAAGCCTGAAAGCTGATTCATCCTGGGCGCTCATAGAAGCCGCCACGACCACGTTTTCTGGAATACTGCACGCATGAACGAGCTTAACCACTTGCTTGAAAACAACCGCGCCTGGTCCGAGCGTATCCGCCGCGAGGATCCGGAATTCTTTTCCAAGCTCTCGACCCAGCAGACGCCGGAATATCTGTGGATCGGCTGCTCCGATTCGCGCGTGCCGGCCAACCAGATCATCGACATGGCGCCGGGCGAAGTCTTCGTCCACCGGAATATCGCCAATGTGGTCGTGCATACCGATCTGAATTGCCTGTCGGTGATCCAGTTCGCGGTGGATGTGCTCAAGGTCAAGCATGTGCTGGTGGTCGGCCATTACGGCTGCGGCGGCGTGTTCGCCAGCCTGACCCAGAAGCGCATGGGCCTGGTCGACAACTGGATCCGCCACGTCACCGACGTGGCCGACAAGCACGAAGCCTGCCTGCACAACGCCGGCGAGCTGTCGGTGCAGCACGCACGCCTGTGCGAGCTCAACGTGCTCGAACAAGTGGTCAACGTGTGCCGCACCACCATCGTGCACGATGCCTGGGAGCGCGGCCAGCAATTGAGCGTGCATGGCTGGGTATACAGCCTGCGCGATGGCCGCGCGCACGACCTGGGCATGTCGATCGACCGCCCCGAGTTGCTGCAGGAACGCTATGACGCAGCGCTGGCGCGGATCCAGGCCGATCGCGCCGAGCGCTGAGCCGCACGCACACGTGGCCGGCCGCAGCGTCCATCGGACATACGCGGCCGGCTGAGCCGGATACCTTACTTTGCCGAGGAACGTCGATGCTGATCCCGCCGATCAACCTGCACGCCTGGATCGAGGAACACCGCCATCTGCTCAAACCGCCGGTGGGCAACAAGTGCATCCAGCAGGATGGCTTCATCATCATGGTGGTCGGCGGGCCGAACGCGCGCACCGACTATCACTACGACGAAGGCCCGGAGTGGTTCTTCCAGCTCGAAGGCGAAATGGTGCTGAAGGTGCAGGACGAGGGCGTGGCGCGCGACATTCCGATCCGTGCCGGCGAAGTCTTTCTGCTGCCGCCCAAGGTGCCGCACTCGCCGCAACGCGCGGCCGGCTCGATCGGCCTGGTGATCGAACGCGAGCGCCTGCCCAACGAGCAGGACGGCCTGCAATGGTATTGCCCGCAGTGCAATCACAAGTTGTATGAAGCGATGTTTCCGCTGAAGAACATCGAAACCGACTTCCCGCCGGTGTTCGATCGCTTCTACCGTTCGCTGGCGCTGCGCACCTGTTCGCAGTGCGGGCATCTGCATCCTGCGCCCGAGCGCTATGCCACGGTCGAGGACTGACAGCGCGATGGCATGCGGCCGCGCGCAGCAGGTTTGCCGCTCGCATGCTCTGAAACCGGCACCATGCTGCGCGCACTGATCGACCTCAAACCGCGCGACGTGCCCCTGCGCGTCGCGCTGCGCAACACCGTTGCAGTCGTCCTGCCGCTGGCGATCGGCGTGGCGACCGGGCAGGTTGCCGCCGGCCTGGCGGTGTGCAGCGGCGCGCTCAATACCATGTTTTCCGACCAGCCCGGGCCGTATCGCGCGCGTCTGCAACGCATGTTGATGGCAGCCCTGGCGGCCGGCCTGGCTGCCTTGCTCGGCATCTGGGTCGGCCACAATACGCCGACGCTGGTGCTGGCCGGCCTGTTGCTCGGCCTGGGCGGCGGCTTGCTGGTGGCGCTCGGACCGGTGGCCGCGCGGGTGGGCCTGACCAGCATGATCCTGCTGGTCGTCAGCGCAGACATGCGGCTGCCGGTGCAGCAGGCGCCCGGTGTGGCGGCGCTGATCTTCGCTGGCGGACTGCTGCAGGTGGTGCTGGCGTTGGCGGCGTGGCCGCTGCAGCGTTATCGCCCGGAACGCTTTGCATTGGCAGACCTGATGCGCCAGCTGGCCGGCATCGCGCGGCAGCGCCCGGACGCCAGTGCGGCGCCGCCGGCGACGCAGGAAGTGCTTGACGCGATGGTGATGCTGCACGGCGAGCATCGCTCGCGCGCGATCGCGGTGCAGAGCTTTCGCATCATCGCCGAGCTGTGCGATCGGGTGCGGCTGGAGCTGCTGTCGTTGGCCGATGCCGAGACGCGCCTGACCGACTCGCAGGCGCGACCGGCGATCGAGCGCGTGCTCGAACGCAGCGCCATCGTGCTGGAACAGCTCGCGCACGCGATGACCATGGGTGAAGACCCGCAGGCCGCCAATGCCTCGATGACCGGGTTCGACGATCTGGTCGGTGCATTGGCACAGTTTCAGCACGACAACGCCGACACGCGCGAACGCCGCCTGGTGCGTGTCGCCGTCGCGCGCGCGCAAGGCCTGGGCGGCCAGCTGCGCGCGCTGATCCGCAACGCGCACTGGGCCAGCAGCCGTGGCGAAATCCAGGCGCAACTGGCCGAAGCGCGGCTGCCGTCGGCGTTGCGCCCGGCCGCGACCTGGGCCACGTTGCGCGCGAATCTGGACCTGTCGTCGGTCGCCTTCCGGCACGCGTTGCGTTGCGGCGTGTGCCTGGCGCTGGCCATCGCCTTCCAGCGCTGGCAGCAGATTCCGCACGGCTTCTGGATTCCGATGACCACCGCCATCGTGCTCAAGCCCGATTTCGGCGGCACCTTCAGCTTTGGCGCGTTGCGCGTGGCCGGCACCTTCGTCGGACTATTGCTTGCCACCTTGCTCGCGCACCTGGCCATGGACGGCGCCAGCGTCCGCATGGCCCTGCTGGCGCTGTTTTGCCTCGGGTTTCGCTTGCTGACACAGGTGAACTACGGCATCGGCGTGGCGTTTTTGACCGGCATGCTGGTGCTGCTGCTGTCCTTCGAAGGCGTTGCACCGGGCGAAGCGGTCGGCGCGCGCCTGCAGGCGACAGTGGCCGGCAGCGCGCTGGCGCTGGTCGCCTATGCGTTGTGGCCCACGCGCGAACGCCGGCAGATTCGCGCCTCGCTGGCGCACTTGCTCAGCGCATATCGCGACCATCTCCGCCATGTGCTGCTCGGCCAGATGGAGGGTCTGAGCGATACGCGTGCCGCCGCGCGTGTTGCCCGCACCAATGCGCAGGCCTCGATCGAGCGTCTTCGCGGCGAACCGCGCAGCCGCCGCAACCTGCAGGAGCTCAAGCTGGCCGAATCGCTGCTGGCCAATGGCAACCGGCTGATCCGCGCCAGCTTGTTGCTGGAAGCGGCGCTGCGCGATGGCCATCCGTTGCCCACGCTGGACGCGCTGCCCATCTTCGCGCGGCAGGCCGATGAGGCGCTGTCCGCGGTGATCGACTGCCTGCGCACTGGCGGTATTCCTGCCGCGACCACCTTGCGCAACGCCGAGCGCCAGCTTTCCGATGCGCTGGCCGCATTGCCCGACAGTTCCCCAACCACCGCCGCGCTGGCCGACACCATCGACCGCGTCACCGACAGCATCGGCACGCTCACCCACCTGCTGCGCCCTGCCCGACCGGCCTCGGCCGATGCGCCGGCCGTGCATGACGGCGTGCACGATGCGGGCAGGTAAACTGCCGCCCTGATCCGTGTTGCGAGCCCGACGATGACCGACCTGCTGTCCCGCGCCCATGCTGCTGCCCTGGATGCCGCCGACTCGCTGCGCGGCCTGCGCGATGCCTTCGTGTTCCCGCAGCACGGCGATGACGATCAGACCTATTTCGTCGGCAATTCGCTCGGCCTGCAGCCGCGTGCGGCACGTGCGATGGTGGACGAGGTGCTCGACCGGTGGGGCGCGCTGGCGGTGGAAGGTCACTTCACCGGCCCGACCCAATGGCTGACCTACCACCAACTCGTGCGCGACGGGCTGGCGCGCGTGGTCGGCGCGCAACCCGGCGAAGTGGTGGCGATGAACACCCTCAGCGTCAATCTGCATCTGATGATGGCCAGCTTCTACCGTCCCACTGCCGAGCGCGGCGCGATCCTGATCGAGGCAGGCGCATTTCCATCCGACCGCCACGCGGTGGAATCGCAGCTGCGCCTGCACGGGTTGGACCCGGCCACGCATCTGATCGAAGTGGACGCCGACGAACCCAACGGCACCGTCTCGATGACGGCCATTGCCGAAGCCATCGCGCAGCATGGCCCGCGCCTGGCCTTGGTGCTGTGGCCGGGCATCCAGTACCGCACCGGGCAGGCCTTCGACCTGGCCGAGATCGTGCGGCTGGCGCGCGCGCAGGGCGCGGCGGTCGGTTTCGATCTGGCGCACGCGGTGGGCAATCTCCCGCTGACCCTGCACGACGACGGCGTGGATTTCGCGGTGTGGTGCCACTACAAATATCTCAACGCCGGCCCCGGCGCGGTGGGCGGTTGCTTCGTGCACGCGCGGCATGCAAATAGCGACCTGCCGCGCATGGCCGGCTGGTGGGGACATGAGCAGCAGACCCGCTTCCGCATGGACCCGCAGTTCGTGCCCTCGCCCGGCGCCGAAGGCTGGCAGCTGAGCAATCCGCCGGTGCTGGCGCTGGCACCGCTGCGCGCGTCGCTGGCGTTGTTCGACCAGGCCGGCATGGCTGCGTTGCGCGCCAAATCCGAACAGCTCACCGGGCATCTGGAGCAATTGATCCACGCGCGGGTGCCGCAGGTACTACAGATCGTCACCCCGGCAGAACCTGCACGACGCGGTTGCCAGCTGTCGCTGCGGGTGGCCGGCGGACGCGCAAAGGGCCGCGCGCTGTTCGAGCATCTGCACGCGGCCGGCGTGCTCGGCGACTGGCGCGAACCGGACGTGATCCGTATTGCCCCGGTGCCGCTGTACAACCGCTTCAGCGATCTGCATACCTTCGTCGAGCAGGTGGAAGCCTGGGCGGCTGCTTAAGCGCGGCAGTCTGACTGCAGTGCCACCAAAGCACTTGTACGGCACGCGGGATCGCCGCGCGCCCACGTACACTCCCAGCCCGCCCGGCGCTGCTGCCGGGGCCACCGTCGTTGCCAGTCGCTGTCTTTCCCTTTTCGCCGGCGCTGCGTCCGGCTGCTGCCGGACATTGCATTGAGCCCAGTTTCTCCGCGTTCCCTGACCCTGATCGGCGCCGGTCTGGCCGGTTGCCTGCTGGCCATCCTGCTGTCGCGTCGCGGCTGGCAGGTCACCGTATACGAACGGCGTGGCGACCCGCGCATCAAGGGCTACGAGTCCGGCCGCTCGATCAACCTGGCGCTGGCCGAACGCGGCCGGCATGCGCTGCGCCAGGCCGGCGCCGAAGATGCGGTGATGGCCAAGGCGGTCATGATGCGTGGCCGCATGGTGCACCCAATCATCGGCCAACCGCAGCTGCAACGCTACGGGCGCGACGACAGCGAGGTGATCTGGTCGATCCACCGCGCCGCGCTGAATGTCGCCCTGCTCGACCTGGCCGAACAGGCCGGCGCGCGCGTGCATTTCTACCGCCGCCTGCATACCGTGGACTTCGACGCCGGCTATGCGCGCTTCATCGACGACCGCGACGACCAGCCGCACGAGATCCACTTTCAGAGCTTGATCGGCAGCGATGGAGCCGGCTCGGCCTTGCGCGCGGCGATGCAGCGCAAATCGCCGCTGGGCGAACGCACCGAATTCCTCGATCACTCGTACAAGGAGCTGGAAATTCCGCCGCAGCCGGGCGGCGGATTCCGGATCGAAGGCAACGCGCTGCATCTCTGGCCGCGCGGGCGCTACATGTGCATTGCGCTGCCAAACGATGGCGGTACGTTCACCGTCACCCTGTTCTTGCCCAACGCCGGCGAGCCGAGCTTTGCCACCACGCGCACCGGCGATGAAGCATTGGCCTTGTTCGCACGCGATTTCCCGGACGCATTGCCGCTGATTCCGCAGCTCAGGGAGCATTGGGAAGAGCATCCGCCCGGACTGCTCGGCACGCTGACCCTGGATCGCTGGCATCTGGATGGCCGCGCATTGCTGATCGGCGACGCCGCCCATGCGATGGTGCCATTCCACGGGCAGGGCATGAATTGCGCATTCGAAGATTGCGTGGCGTTGGCAGATCAGCTGGACGCGCACGACGACCTCGCCAGCGCGTTCGCGGCCTTCGAGGCTGCGCGTCGCGACGATGCGGCCGCCATCCAGCAGATGGCGCTGGAGAACTACCTGGAAATGCGCGACCGCGTCGACGACCCCGACTTCCTGCTGCAGCGCGAGCTCGAACAGCAATTGCAGGCGCGCTGGCCCACCCGCTTCGTGCCGCACTACACCATGGTGACGTTCCTGCGCACGCGCTATTCGATTGCGTTGGCGCGCAGCGAGATCCAGCGCCAGATCCTGGTGGAGGCCACGCGGGGACACCGCGATCTGTCGCGCATCGACTGGGCTGCCTTGGAAGCGGTTGTGCACGCACGCCTGGAGCCGCTGGACGGCGCGCATTGACCTCTGCGGAAGACACGGAGGACGGCGTTGATGCTTGCACGGGCGACGGTGACGTGCCGGCTTGCGATGGGCGCCCGGTCGAATGTCCTTCCGGTGCGGTGGCGGTGGCTGCAGCTGCCAGGCACTTGCAAGCGCCCCATTGGGGGTCGCCAGCGCCGGAAAAACGCCGCACCCGGCCCGCCAGGCGAGCGCTTCGCTCCTGGACGTGGCTCACCTCCCGCACGGCCACGCCTTAGAGCGGCTAACAAAACGTAGTGAGCAGTCGTCAGGTGGGCGCGGACGGCGCGCTCAGAACCGCAGTGCACGCGTGGTACATGAGGATTCCGAGCACCGGCCGCACCCGCCTGGCGGCTGCGCGGTAGTTTTGTTGGCTGCTCTTAGCGTGACGTTGCCGCGATGAGGGATACTGGGCGGCACCGGCAGCGCATACGCCGTGCGCCGCGCATCTGGATGTCGTACCCGCATGCCTGACAGCTTTCTCTTCTACGACCTGGAAACCTTCGGCCAGGATCCACGCCGCACCCGCATCGCACAGTTCGCTGCGGTGCGCACCGATGCGCAGTTGCGCGTGATCGAAGAGCCCATCAGCTTTTTCGTGCAGCCGGCCGATGATCTGCTGCCCTCGCCCTATGCCACCATGGTGACCGGCATCACCCCGCAACATGCGCTGCGCGAAGGCGTCACCGAAGCAGAGGCGTTCGCGCGCATCGCCGAACAAATGGGCCGGCCCCAGACCTGCACGCTGGGCTACAACTCGATCCGCTTCGACGACGAATTCATCCGCTGCGGCCTGTTCCGCAATTTCTACGACCCGTACGAGCGCGAGTGGCGTGGCGGTAACTCGCGCTGGGACCTGCTGGATGTGCTGCGACTGGTCCATGCGCTGCGCCCGGACGGCATCGTCTGGCCGCAGCGCGAAGATGGCGCTACCTCGTTCAAGCTGGAGCACCTGGCCGATGCCAACGATGTGCGCGAAGGCGATGCGCACGAAGCCTTGTCGGACGTGTACGCCACCATCGGCATGGCGCGCAAATTCCAGCAGCACCAGCCAAAGTTGTGGGACTACGCGCTGCGCCTGCGCGACAAGCGCTTTGCCGCCACCTTGCTGGATGTCATCGCCATGCAGCCGGTGCTGCATATCTCGCAGCGCTACCCCGCCTCGCGCCTGTGCGCCGCGGCGGTGTTGCCGCTGACGCGCCACCCGCGCATCGACAGCCGCGTGATCGTGTTCGATCTGGAGGGCGACCCGGAGGTGTTGTTGCGGCTGAGCCCCGACGATATTGCCGACCGCCTGTACATCCGCGCCGCGGATCTGCCGGAAGGCGAACAGCGCATTCCGTTGAAGGAAGTGCATCTGAACAAGTCGCCCGCGCTGGTGGCCTGGCAGCATCTGCGCGCTGCAGATTTTCAGCGCCTGGGTGTGGATCACGACGCGGTAGTGGCCAAGGCGGCACGCTTGCGCGCCTTGGGCCCTGAACTTGCCGAGAAGGTGCGCCAGGTCTACGGCAGCGAACGCGCCGCGGTAGCGGCGGTCAACGATGCCGATGCCTCGCTCTACGATGGATTTCTGGCCGAAGGCGACAAACGCTTGCTTGCACAGGTCCGCGCCAGCGCGCCGGACGAACTGGGCGCGCTGGAAGCGCGCTTTCGCGACCCGCGCCTGATCGAGCTGCTGTTTCGCTACCGCGCGCGCAACTGGCCGCAGACACTCTCGTTCGAGGAACAGGAGCGCTGGAACGTGTATCGCCGCCAGCGCCTGCTCGAAGACCGCGGCCTGGGTGAAGTCACCCTGGAGCAATACCACGCGCAGATTGCGGATTTACGGCGTACTCACCCCGACGATGCTACCAAGCAAGCCCTACTCGATCAGCTCGCCGCCTGGGGTTCGGACCTCCAACGCACGCTATGACCACCTACTTTTCCGACGCCAGCTTCAAGTTCCTGCGCGCCCTGGCCCGCCACAACGACAAGACCTGGTTCAACGACCATCGGCATCAGTATGAGGCGCATGTGCGCCAGCCGTTTCTGCAGCTGATCACCGATCTGCAGCCGGCACTGGCACAGGTCAGCGAACACTATCGCGCCGATCCCAAAACCCAGGGCGGCTCGCTGTTTCGCATCTATCGCGATGCGCGGTTTTCCAACGACAAATCGCCTTACAAGAACTGGCAAGGCGCACGCCTGTTCCATGAACGCCGCCGCCAGATGCCGGCGCCATCGTTCTATATCCACCTGCAGCCGGGCGAAAGTTTTGTCGGCGCCGGCCTGTGGCATCCGGAGCCGGACACGCAACGCAAGCTGCGCCAGTTCATTTTCGACAATCCCGGCAGCTGGAAGGCCGCCGCGCATAACCCGAAACTGCTGCGCAAATTCACCATGGACGACAGCGAAAAACTGGTGCGCGCACCGCGTGGATTCCCCAACGACTTCGAGTTCATCGAGGATCTCAAGCACCGCAACTGGGCGTACTTGCGTCACCTAGACGACAGCATCATGACCGGGCCGCGACTGCGCCAGACTATCGAGACGGACCTGGTGATCCTGGCCCCGTTTGTCGATTACCTGTGCGCGGCTTTGGACCTGGAATTTTGATGACACAGGATCTACCGCTTGGCCGGCAGCGCCGGACGCTGGGCCGCACCAAGCTATTGGTCTCGCCGATCGGTCTGGGATGTTCCGGTTTTTGGGGCCACCGGCGCTTCGACGAGGGCGCCGCCGCACGGGTGGTCGAGCACGCGCTGGCGCAAGGCGTGAACCTGCTCGACACCGGCCACAATTACTCCGCTTTCCATGCGGAACCGCGCCTGGGGCGGATCCTGCGCCCCCTGCTGGCGCAGCGTTCGCGGGATTCGCTTGTCGTGTCCAGCAAGGGCGGTACGTTGACCGGCCAGGCCGGTATCAGTGGTGCCGAACAGCGTGATTTCTCTGCTGCAGCGATCACGGCCAGTTGCGAAGCATCGCTGCGCAATCTTGGCTTGGACTATCTCGACATCTACCAGCTGCACGGCGCCAGCGAGCACGACATCAATGACGACCTGCTGCTGGCGATGCAGCGTCTGCGCGAACGCGGCCTGATCCGCCACACCGGCATCAATACGCATTCGGCATCGACCCTGCGCTGGATGATCGCCAACCCCGACGTCTTCGATGTGGTGCTGCTGGACTACAACGCGCTGCAGCAGGACCGTGAACCGCTGATCGACCAGCTGCATAACGCGGGCATTGGCGTACTGGCCGGCACCGTGCTTGCGCAGGGCCACCTCTTGCCCGCGCGTGCGCGCCTGCCGCATCTGGCCGACGCCTGGTATCTGGCACGCGCCTGGCTGAAGCCCAGCAGCCGCGCGTTGATGCAGTGCTCACGCAACATGCGCAATGCAGTGGCTTCGATCGATAGTCAGCGCCCGGCGCAAACGGCATTCGCTTATGTGCTGCAACACCCGGGTGTGGCCAGCGGCATCCTGGGCACCACGCGCATCAGCAATCTGGATGAAGTGCTGCAGACCCGCATACACGCGCTGGACGCCGTCCAACGGCAACGTCTGGTCACCGCCTTCGGCGATGGCCGCGGCTCTCCCAGTCACTGATCTTCACCTGCGGCGGCGGCGATTGCGGCAGTCTGGGCGCCATGAAAAAAACCATCGGCGTCCTTATCGCTTTCCTGCTGACCGTCACTGCGTGGTGGTTCGGCGGGCCGTACATGACCATGCATGGCCTGTCCAAGGCCATCGAGCAACGCGACACCGCTGCACTGGAACGTTATGTCGACTTCCCGCGTGTGCGCAGCAGCTTGCGCGCCCAGCTCAACGATTATCTGGTGCGGCAAGCCGGTCCAGACATCGCCACCGGTCCGTGGGGCACGTTGCTGTATGGCCTGGGGAACCAGCTCGGTGGTGCGGCGGTGGATACGCTGGTGACGCCGATCGGCATCGGTGCACTGTTGCAGGGGCATGTGCTATGGAAGCGCGGCCGCAATGAACTGCAGGGCGGCGATCCCTTCGGCCCCACCGAACCCGCGCGACCGCTGAAAAACGCCAAACACCGCTTCGAGACGCTGGACCGCTTCGTGATCGACGTCGAACGCACCCCCGGCGAACCACCACTGAAGGTGGTGCTGGAACCACAAGGGTTGCGCTGGAAGGTGGTGGACCTCCAGTTGGCGTTGTCACCGGCGCCATGATGCCGGGTGAGCAACGCAGCCGCCTTCGCCTTATCCTTCGTTGGCCACGCCGTGCGGCACATGTCCGGCGGCCACGTGCTGATGCTGGCGCGCACTGTCGATGTTGTGCTGCGAATCGTCGAAGAAGATATCCGCACCAAACGCCTGAAGAAACGGGCCCTTGTGACGCCCGCCCAGGAACAGCGCCTCGTCCAGACGCACGCCCCACTCGCGCAAGGTGCGGATCACCCGCTCATGCGCCGGCGCCGAGCGCGCAGTGACCAGCGCCGTGCGGATCGGCGAGGCCTGGCCGGGCGGAAACGCCGCCTGCAAGGTGTGCAGGGCCGCCAGAAAATTACGGAACGGCCCCACCGACAACGGCTCGCGTGCGCGCTCGCGCTCGTGACGCCCGAAGGCTTCCACGCCCTGCTCGCGCGAGATGCGTTCGCTCTCGTCGCCGAAGATCACCGCATCGCCATCGAAGGCGATCCGCAGCTGCGTCGACAAACGGCTTTCGTCGTTGTCCACGATTGCCGCCGCGGCCTCGGCGCGTTCGCCCAGTGCGCGCGGCATGATGGTCGCCGCCGCGATGCCATGGCTCAGCGCGCGCCGTACCGATTCCGGATTGGCCGAAAGAAACAGATCGGTCCCGAACGGCTTGACGTACGGCCAGGTCGGCTCGCCCGAGGTGAAGGTGGCACGCACGATGCCCAGGTTGTAATGCTGGATCGAGTTGAAGATGCGCAGGCCGGTATCGGCGGAATTGCGTGACAGCAGGATGACTTCCACCCGCGGCGCGTCCTCGGGCACATCGTGATTGAGCGCCAGCAGCTTGCGCACCACCGGGAACGCAACGCCAGGTTGCAGGATGTCGTCCTCATGCTCGCGCTGGAACGCCGAATACGCCTCCACTCCGTCGGCCTCGAACAGTGCATGGCCTTCTTCGAGATCGAACAGGGCGCGCGAGGTCACCGCGACGGTCAATAACCTTGGGGAGTTGTCGGGCATTGGGAGGCCGGGATTGGTGATTGGGAATTGGTTTAAAGCAGGAACTGGAGGTCGGGATTTGATCGCCCATCCGCGCAGCATCGTAGCGCGTGCGCGCGATTCTAAAGACGACGTGGCACGCTGCTGCCGTTGCCAATCCCGAATCTCGAATCCCAAATCACCGCTCCTCACACCGCAAACTGCTCGCTGAAAATACGCTCTTCCAGATTGTGTTCGGGATCGAACAACAACGTGACCTGGCGCTGCGTGGATTCGCGGATGGTCACTTCGACCACGTCGCGGATTTCGTGCGAGTCGGCGGTGACGCTGACCGGGCGCTTGTACGGGTCGAGCACGCGGAAGCGCACTTCGGTATCTGCCTTGAGGATGGCGCCGCGCCAGCGCCGCGGACGATACGGCGCGATCGGCGTCAGCGCCAGCGTATGCGAGCCCAGCGGCAGGATCGGCCCGTGCGCCGAATAGTTGTACGCCGTGCTGCCGGCCGGCGTGGCCACCATCACGCCGTCGCCGATCAGCTCGGCAATGCGGGTCTGGCCGTTGAGATCCACGCTCAGATGCGCGGCCTGCCGGGTCTGCCGCAGCAGCGAGACCTCGTTGTAGGCCAGCGAGCCGGCACTGGCACCGGATTCGGTCTGCACCTGCATTTCCAGCGGCCGCAGATACGCTGGCTCGGCGCGCTGCAGGCGCTCGAGCAGGTCGTCTTCGTTGTCGCGGTACTGGTTCATCAAAAAGCCGACCGAGCCCAGCTTCATGCCGAACACCGGCTTGTCGGAGGCGCCATGCCGGTGCAGCGTCTGCAACATGAACCCGTCGCCGCCCAGCGCACAGACGATGTCGGCGCTGTCCAGGGCATGGTCGCCATAGCGCTGCGTAAGGCGTGCGCGCGCGGCCACCGCCGGCTCGGCGGGGCTGGCAAGAAAAGCGATGCGAGGTGGTGCGGTCATCGTTGACTCCAGAGCATGCGAATCAGCATACCGCAGCCCTGTGCTGGGCTTGTTGTGGGTGCGTTGCGATCATGCCCACGCCTTCTGCGCGTGCACGGCAGCGGTCGCGTCGTGGCAAGCACGCGCTCCCGCGCCTGCGACGCATGGCACTTTGGCAACCGCGTCTGCTGGCGTCTACGCGAGCCGAGCCGGCGCGCCATCGGACGCAACCGGCGCGAGCTCAGGCCGTCAACCGCCAGGCGCGATGAATGCGCGCATGCCGCTCGAAATCCGGGTCGATGGTGCGCGGGCTGATTTCTTCGCACTGCGCGAACTCCGCCACCCCTTCCTCGTCCAGCTTGAAGCGACGGAAGTTGTTGGAGAAATACAACACGCCCCCCGGCGCCAACCGCGCCACGGCCGCGCGCAAAAGACGCACATGCTCGCGCTGGATATCGAAATCTTCCGCACGCGCTGAGTTGGAGAAGGTCGGTGGGTCGCAGAAGATCACATCGAAGTGTGCACGCTCGGCTTCCAGCCAGGCCAGCGCATCGGCCTGCACCAGTTTGTGCTTGCTGCCGGCCAGCCCGTTCAACGCAAGATTCTCGGCGCACCACTGCAGGTAGGTTGCCGACAGATCAACGCTGGTGGTGGACGCCGCACCGGCCACCGCCGCTTCCACGCTGGCCACGCCGGTGTAGCAGAACAGGTTGAGGAAACGCCGGCCCTTGCTCTGCTGCGCCATGGTGCCGCGCAGCGGGCGATGGTCCAGGAACAGCCCGGTATCCAGATAATCGAACAGGTTCACGCGCAGCAACGCGCCGTGTTCGCGCACGTGGACGATTTCGTTGCGCTGTTCGAAACGGCCGTACTTGCTGCCGCCCTTGCCGCGCTCGCGCGACTTCAGCGCCACGCGCTCGGCCGGCACTTCGAAGACCTCGCGTGCGGCGGCCAGCAATTCGTTGAGACGACGGCGCACATCGGCCTCGGGAATCGTCGCCGGCGCCGCGTATTCCTGCACATGCAGGAAGATGCGCCGGTCGCCGTCGGCTTGCTGATACACGTCGATGGCGGCGGAATATTCCGGCAGGTCGGCGTCGTAGGCGCGGAAACATTCGATGCCTTCGCGCGCGCGCCACTTCTTGAATTTCTGCAGATTCTTGCGCAGCCGGTTGGCCACCATCTGCGCGCCCTCGCTGAGCGCGGTCGGCGCTGCCAGCGGGGTGCGTCGCGGCACTGCGATCGGGTCGCAGACGATCAACGCGCATTCGATCGCACCGTTGAACAGCTGGTATTTCTTGCCCGCGCGCAGGCCGGTGGCATACGCCAGCTCGGCATTGCCGCACAGCAGGCTGGCACGCCACTGCGGCACGACGCGCTGCAAGGTATCGCCCAGACGGCGATACAGCGCCGCATCGGCGGCCAGGCGCTCGTCGTACGGCGGATTGCACACCACCACGCCGGTGGCCTGCGGCGGCGTCTGCAACTCACCGACTTCGCGCACGCCGAACCAGATCGCCTCGGCCACGCCGGCCACCTGCGCATTCTCTTTCGCGGCGCGGATGGCGTGCGGGTCCATGTCGCTGCCATGGATCACCTGCTTGAGCGCAGCACGGCCGACGCCGTCGCGTTCGCGCGCCTCGCTCACCAGCTGCTGCCAGCTCTCGCGGTCGAAGCCGCGCCAGCGGCTGGGCACATCGCTGCCGTAGCGCTGCAGACCGGGCGCGACATCGGCGGCCATCAGCGCGCCTTCGATCAGCAGCGTGCCGCTGCCGCACATCGGGTCGAGCAAGCCGCCGCCATCGGCATAGGCGCGCGGCCAGCCGCCGCGCATCAGCACCGCTGCGGCCAGATTTTCCTTCAACGGCGCCTCGTTCTGCGCCATGCGCCAGCCGCGTCGATGCAGCGGGCCGCCGCCCAGGTCCACCGAAATGGTGGCGCGGCCCTTGCGCAGCGACAGGTTCAGGCGCAGGTCGGGGTTTTCCACGTCCACCGACGGGCGCTCCAGCCCCTGCCGGCGCATGGTGTCCACCACCGCGTCCTTGATGCGCTGCGCCGCATAGCGTGCGTGGGTGATGGCGGTCCCGGACACATGTGCGTCCACCGACAGCGTATGCCCCACAGACAGATGCGCGTCCCAGGGCAGTTCGGCGACGCCGGCGTACAGCGCGTCTTCGTCCGGGCAATCGAATTCGGTCAGCGGCCACAGCACGCGGCTGGCCAGGCGCGACCACAGCACGGCGCGCTGCGCATCGCGCAGTTCGCCTTCGACGTTGACGCCGGAAATAGTGGCGGTGGCCTTGCTGGCACCGAGCGCAAGCAGCTCGTCGGCAAGCAGGTATTCCAGGCCCTTGGCGCAGGATGCGAAGAATTTCACGTAGGCAGGTATCGATAGAGACGCTGGCCGCGGCGGCGAGCGTGAAAGCAGGACAGCGGGCCGGCGCCTGGGTGGGCAATGCCGCGGCCGCGGTGGACGGGCCGCAAATGGTCGGCCATCGCGGCCGGCATTACCAGCCCGGCGCCCGGATCGCCCGCCGCACGGTTCACCACGCCGCCAGCCCCTATTGCGCCTGTGCCGTGTCCAGGCGCTGCTGCAGGCCCAACCGCTGCAGGAGGGCGGCATCATGCGAGGCGACGATCAGCGCCCCCTGATGGCCACGCAGCAGCGCCTCGATCGCTTCCACCGAGGCCAGATCCAGGTGGTGGGTGGGCTCGTCCAGCACAGCAGTTGCGCCGGCTGCGCCCGGTACAGCGCGCAGGCCAGTGCCGGCTTGAGCCGCTGGCCGCCGCTGAGCTGGCTGCAGGGCAGGTCGGCACGCGCCCGGTCCAGCCCCAGCAGCGCCAGGCGCAGCCGCTGTGCGTGGGCCGGCGCAGCTGGATCCGCGTCCTGCAACTGCGCAACGACCGAGCGCGCCGGGTCCAGCAGCGCCAGGTGCTGATCCAGATAGGCGGTCGGCGCATGCACCTGGCAATGCCCGGCGCCGGGCTGGAGGCGCCCGCCAGCAGCTGCAGCAATGTGGACTTGCCGCTGCCGTTCGGGCCGACCAGGCCATTGCGCCCGACCAAGCCGGTCGCGCGTTGGTCGATATGGATGTTCAGATCGGAAAACAGCGCGCTGCCATCGGGCAGCGCATACGCCACGCTTTCCAGCGTCAGCGACGGACAGTCATCCGGGTCTCCATTGCATGCCAACACACGTGCTGATCCAACCGGACCAGCAGCGGGTAGGCCGTCATCACGACGGCGGCGTCAATGGCGCATCGGACCAATCCTCAACAGGTGAAGTGCAGCCAGTCCAACCCGCCGCACTGGCAGCGACACCGGCGCAACAGGCCGGGCCAATGCAGCCGGCGCTCAACCCAGCCCGAACGCCGGGTGGTAAGCCACATCGGCCAGCGGCAGCAGCCGGTCGCCGAACGCCAGGGCTTGCAATTCCGATGCAGGCACCTCGGGCAACGCCAGGCCAGGTTCGACCGCAAAGCCCAAGCGCCGGAAAAACGCCGGCTCGCCCAGCGCCAGGCAGCCTGCGGCGCCGCGCTCGCGCAACGTGGCAAGCGCGGCCTGCACCAGCCGCGTCCCCAGCCCTTGCCGTTGATGGCCGGGCCCCACGGCCAGCGGGCCAAGCGCGAACCAGCCGGGCGAATCGTCCGACAGCGCCACCGGCGAGACGGCCAGATGCCCGACCACGTAGCCGTCGTGGTCGGCGACCAGCGACAACACGAGTGCGCCGTCCTGACGCAATCCTGCAATCACCTGGTGCTCGTCATGCCGGCTGTGTTCGGCGCGCATGAAGGCCACCATGGTCAGCAGTTCGATGGCAGCGGCGTCGCCTTCGGTGGCTTCGCGGATCAACACGTTCATCGGTGGCACCGCGCGCAGCCATGGCTGGCAACCGTCCGCATCACAGGCCCTGCAACAACGCTGCGAACGCGCGCGCCGAGGCGTCGACGTGCGAGGCCAGACGATGGTCATCGTCGACCAGCAGCAGGCGCGCATGCCGGGCCTGCGCCCAGGCAATCACGTCGGCAGCCGGAATCAACGCGTCGCGCCAGGCATGCACGATCGAGATCGGCACCGATGCGGCGTCCAGCGCCGGCATCGGGCCCATCTTGGTCGGCGGCACCATCAGAAACAGGCCGCGCGTGGGCACCTGCAACGACACCATCCCGGCGATATACGAGCCCAGGCTGGAGCCGGCCAGCACCACCGGCCCCTTCTCGGCCGCCGCCCGCGCAATTTCCAGCAGGCGTTGCAGCCGGCCTGGCACGTCGCCCAGCGTACTCACCTCGCGGCGTGCATCCAGGTCAGTGTAATCCGGGCGCTCATGGGTCCAGCCCAACTGCTCGGCCACGTTGGCCAGCGCGGTCACCTTCAAGGCGTCCGGGCCGCTTTCGAAGCCGTGCGAGAGGATGCAATGGCCGCGACTCATAGCGCCTGCACCGTATCGCCGATGCGCAGCACGCCGCCGCGCAGCACGCGTGCGCACAGCCCACCGTGGCCGCGCATGGCGTTATAGCCGCCCGCACCCAGGGCATCTTCCATGCGCGAACATGGGTCGCACGGGTCGGTGCCTTCCAATTCGATTTCGCCGATTCGGAATCGCCGCCCTTTCAGCGCGATCAACGCAATTCCGGACACCACCAGGTTGCGCCGCAGCGTCGCCGGCGCGATGGTGGCGTGTCCTGACAGCGCCGCGATCACCGGCAAATGCTCGGCCTGGATCAGGGTCACGCCGCGCTTGCCGCTGCCACCCTTGTAGCGGTCTCCCACAAGACCCATACCGGTGCTCACCTGCGCCGCGTCCACTTCCTGCATCGCCACCTCACGCGCCGGGCGCACACCGATCCAGGTCACCTGACCGGTCTGTGGCAGCGTCGCCATCAATTTGCCCAGGGGGCTGTCGGGATTCAAAGCCATCGGGCAATGCTAGCATCCGCTCCATGTCCGATGCCGTCTTGCCGTCGCCGCCAATCACCTATGCGCCGTTATCCTACGAATCGCGGTTGGCCAGGCGCGCGCTCACCCAGATCGACATGGTGGTCATCCATTGCACCGAATTGCCGGACATGGCGATGGCGCGCGAATACGGCGAACGCGTGCTTTATGACAGCGGCACCGGCAACAGCGGGCATTACTACCTCGATCGCAACGGCAGCATCCAGCAATACGTCGCCCTGGAGCGCGTTGCGCATCATGTGCGCGGGCACAACCCGCATACGCTGGGCATCGAACTGGTCAACCGCGGCCGTTATCCGCACTGGCTGGATTCGCGGTATCAGCAGATGACCGAACCCTATCCCGAAGCGCAGATCGCCGCGCTGATCACCTTGTTGCAATGGCTGCAGCAGCAGCTGCCCTCGGTGCGGCGCATCGCCGGCCATCAGGCGCTGGATACCACCCAGGAAGCCGCCAGCGACGACCCGGCCCGTAAAATCCGGCGCAAGCTCGACCCCGGCCCGCTGTTCCCGTGGCCGCGCATCGAAGCGGCGGTGAGCTGGTCGCACACGCCGCGTTAGGAGGCGCTTTCTTGCCCCTGCCGGTGGGCGAGTCACTGCGTTACGTCGGTCATGCCCGGTCGCGCCCGACAGCGCCGAGAAGCGATCCAACCTGCGTGCCAGCCGCGCCGTCGAAAGACAGCGTCGCCCGGAGAACACGCACGTGACCGCTCCCGGATGCTGTGATGAGCCATTGAAAACACCTCTTGCCTCGCACACCGTCCACCCGTTGCAGCACACTCAACGTTCGGTCGCACGGTAAGTCTTCTCGCCGGCATTCACTGCCACGTCCAACCGGTTTTCAGGCGGCGCGATGGGGCAGACCACATGGGGCGTCAGTGCGCATGGCGGGTTTTCGGCCAGATTGAAATCCAGGATCACCTGACCATCGCGGGGCGAGGTGGCAAACAGATACCGCGCGCCGCCATAACTCTCCTTGCCGCTGGTGCGGTCGGCGAACAGGAAGAACAGGCCCTGGCCATCTTCCTGCAGCAGCGGCCGCAAGCGGTATTCGTGGCCGTTGAGCGAGAACACGGCTTCTCCCGGCACCTCCACGGTGAGCGGCGTGCCGATCGAGGTCAGCAAGGTGGTCGTGCGCGGCGTTGGATAGGGTTGCCACTGCGCCTGGATGCGCCACTGCGGATCGGTCGGGAAATATTCCAGCCCGTCGAACTGCGTCAGCGCGGGCGCTGCCGGGTCGCGGAAGCGCCAGCCGTACAAGGCGCCTGTCTGCACCAGGTAGAACTGTCGGCCACCCACGTCCAGCCGGTCGCCGCGCTGCCCTGCCCGCTCTGGTTGCAGGCGTACGTCGCCGATGCGCTGCCCGTTGAGCGTCACCGCGGCAGAGCCATCTGCGCGAAAGCGTATGTGTCCTGCAGCATCCAGCGTCAGTTGCCCCAGCTGCGCAGGGCCGGCAGGCAGGACGATATCGCTGAGCGGGTCGCTGCCCACACGGTACTGGCCGGCGCGCACGCGCCCCGAACCGGTATAGCTCAACCACCCATCGGGCGCCCGCAGCTGCCTCAGCCGCTCCGCGCGCGCGCGTTCCAGCGCGACTTCGTACACATCATGCGGCGCCGCATTGCGATGAGCGACCGCAGGCGTATCGCTGACATCGGCGGACGACTCCGCCGAACAGGCAGCCAGCGTCCACACCGCGACGCACAGCGCGCCAATCCGTAACTGCAACCGCATGGCTCACCCAGCACTGCAAGAAACTGCGCTCCGCGCAGCGAACCTGCGTCCCCACAGGTCACCGTTCCTGCCGCCATTGTGCCTGCAATCAGGCGCCGGTCGCGACCGGGCGCGAGGCATCTTGCAGCCAACCACTCCAGGAACCGGCGTAGACGCGTGCACCGGACAACCCGGCCACTTCCAACGCCAGCAACAGATGGCAGGCCGTCACGCCCGATCCGCACATCACCACCGCCTGCTCGGGCCGGTACGCACCCAGCAACGCGGACAACTCGGCGCGCAGTTCGGCAGCTGGTTTGAAGCGACCATCACGCAGGCTCAGTCCCAGCGGGCGACTCACTGCACCGGGCACGTGCCCGGCCACCGGGTCGATCGGCTCGACTTCGCCACGGAAACGCTCGCCTGCCCGTGCGTCCAGCAACCAGCCCGGCGCCTGTTGCAGGCGCTGCGCGATCTGCTCGGCATCCACCACCGCCGTGGCGTCAAAGTGGCCCGGATACGCGGTGCCGCTGCGCAAGGCAGGCGACTCGGTGCTTTCCGCAAAACCGGCCGCACGCCACGCGGCCAAGCCACCGTCCAGCACCGCCACCCGGCGATGGCCCATCAGCCGCAACATCCACCACGCGCGCGCGGCCGCCATGCTGCCATCGCCTGCGTCGTAGACAACCACCAGGCTCTGCGGATCAATGCCCCATTCGCCGAGGCGTCTTGCAAAGGCCTCGCTATGCGGCAACGGATGCCGCCCCTGCGCCGGCCGTGACAGATCTGCAAGGTCGTGGTCCAGATCGGCATAGTGCGCGCCGGGCAGATGCCCCTGCGCGTACGCCTTGCGCGCTGCGTGCGGGTCTGGCGCGGTCGGTGGCGCGGCACGCGCATCCAGCAGACGCAGCTGTGGATGCTGCAACGCGGCCGAAAGCGTGGCGGCATCGACCAGCGTGGTCCAGTTCGGATCTGCACTCATGCAACCTGCTCCAGGCGACGACGAAGATTGAGAAGAATGGCGGCGGTGGCGCCCCAGATACGGTGGGCAGGCCAGTCGTATTCGAGCACGCGTCGCGGGCGTCCGCGGAACTCCAGTTCCACACTGCGCAGATTGTCCGGGTCCATCAGATAGGCCAGCGGCACTTCGAAGACGTCCGCCACTTCATCCGGCTGCGGCACCGCCACGAACGCCGGGTCGATGACCGCCACCACCGGCGTCACCCGAAATCCGCTCACCGTCACAAACGGATCCAGGTACCCCAAGGCATGCACGTGCTGCGCGCCGAGCGCGACTTCTTCGCAACTCTCGCGCAGCGCTGCAGCAGCGGCATCGGCATCGGACGGCTCCATCCGCCCGCCGGGGAAGCTGACCTGCCCGGCGTGATGGCGCAGGCTGTCCGTGCGCCGGGTCAGCAACACCGTCGTGCCCTGTTCGCGCGGCACCAGCCCGCACAGCACCGCCGCTTCGGCAGACGGGTCGCCGTCGGTCAGGTCGATCAGCTCGGCATGGTTCCAACCCGGCCCGGCCGGCGCGGTATCCAGCGGATACAGCGCCCGCCTCAACTGCGCGTATTCGGGCAGCCGCGCCGTCAGCGCGCGTGCGGGCAGCACCGTGTGCAGATAGTCCTGGCGTTCGGCGTCGCTCATGCTCATCCAGCGTGCAATTTCATCCAGGCTGCGCAAACAGCCGACGCAGTGCGACTGCGCGTCCAGCGAACATACACCGATACACGGACTGGGCAGAGGGCCGGCCTCGGATCCGACATCGTTGCCACTCATCGCTGGGTCCTGCGGCCGCTGCATCGTTGCATCATTCTCTTCAGACAATCGCTGGACCAAAACGACAACGCCGGCCTGGTGGCCGGCGTTGTCGCAACAACATCACGTGCAATTACTTGACGCTGACCAACTTGATCTCGAACTGCACAGCCACGTTCGGCGGGAACGGGGTACGCGGGTCGGCACCGTAGGCCTTTTCCGGCGGCAGGGTCACTTCCCACTTCGAGCCGGCCGGCATTTGCAGCAGCGTGTCGCGCATGGCCTGCATTTCGACTTCGCTGACCTTGATGGCCGGGATCTGCTGCGCCGGACGTGCCTTCTCGCGGTCGCCGAACGGGAACGGACCGGCCACTTCCAGCTGCACGGTGCTGGCCTGGGTCGGCTTGGCGCCCTTGCCGGCTTCGATCACGCGGTACTGCACGCCGCTCGGCAGCGTCTGCACGCCGGCGGTGCTCTTGTTCTTGGCCAGGAACGCATCGCTCTTGGTCTTGTTGGCTGCAGCGGCCTTGTCGTACTCGGCCTTGGCCTGCTGGGCACGGCCCTGCTCGCGCTTCTGGAACGCCTCAACGGCCGGCTTCAACTGGTCGGCAGTGATGGCCGGCTGCTTCTTGGCATAGGCGTCCTGCAGACCCTTTACCACCGAGTTGATGTCGAGCTGCTCGCCGCGGCCGGTGAGCTCGGCAAGGTTGTTGCCGTAGTCGTAGCCGAAGTAATAGCTCAACTTGCCCTTCTCGGACGTCGTGTCCTGGGCCAGTGCATTGCCCGTCAGGGCCAGGGCCGCCACAGCGACCGCGATAGAACGCAACTTCATCAAACAATTCTCCAGGGTGGTGGCACAGGACGGGTCTGCCGCCTGAGATGACGCGCTAGGATAGCGGCCGCGATACCGAACCGCTACTTATCGCGAAAGCTAGGACCAGCAAGGGTTTTGGAAGTTCCGTGTTTACTATTTTTTTACGTTCGCAAGGGTTCACATGTCCAATCACGTCATTCTGATCGCCGACCACGCCAGCGTCCGGACGATTACGGTCAATCGGCCGGACAAACTGAACGCATTGAACCGGCAGACCATGCAGGCCCTGGATCAGGCGTTCCAGGACGCAGCCAATGCGGACGATATACGCGCCGTGATTCTCACCGGCGCCGGCCCCAAGGCCTTCGTGGCGGGTGCCGATATCGCGGAAATGAGTGACCTGTCGGCAATCCAGGGGCGCGAGTTCTCGTTGCTGGGCCAGCAACTGATGCGCCGGATCGAGCGCATGCCCAAGCCGGTGATCGCGATGATCAATGGCTTTGCGCTGGGCGGCGGCCTGGAGCTGGCAATGGCGTGTCACCTGCGCATCGCCGCAGCAACAGCGCGCCTGGGGCAACCGGAAATCAATCTCGGCCTGATTCCCGGCTTTGGCGGCACGCAGCGCCTGCTGCGCCTCACCGGCCGCGCCGCAGCGCTGGAACTGTGCCTGCTCGGCCTGCCGATCGACGCGGCCCGCGCACTGCAATTGGGCCTGGTCAATCGCGTGGTCGAAGCGGATGCCCTGCACGAAGAAACGCTGGCGCTTGCGCAACGCCTGGCAACTGCAGCGCCGCTGGCACTGCGCGGCATTCTGGATGCGGTGGTGTTCGGCGGCGAATGCGCCATCGAGGAAGGCCTGCAGCTGGAAACCGCGCAATTTGCGTTGTTGTTCGCCACTGACGACATGCGCGAAGGCACTCGCGCATTCCTCGACAAACGCCCTGCCCAGTTCCACAACCGCTGATATCGCCATGACGCTCGAGCTCATTCCGGCATCGCGTCCGTTGCCGCTGCGGTTGTTCGATTGTGTGCAGGCCGACGACCTGGATCGTGCGCTGGCACTCGGCTTGATGGCCTATCTGCCCGACCCGCAGCACGATACGCTGGACGCCGACTGCCCGCAGGTCTGCGCCACGTTGCTCAGCGCGCAACGCCGTCTACAAGACGCCTGGGCCGCGCGCGAACGCTACCGCGCGCGCTCGGCGCGCCTGCAACGGCGCGCCACCGAACGCGATGCGCGCAGGGCGCCCGCCCCGGCACCCAGCCAACCGGCAACGCCCGCACTGCCGCCGCTGGCCGCTGCCATCCTGGCGCGCGCGAAGGCGAAAGCCGCTGGCGGAGCGCAGCCATGAACACACCCCAGGCAATGGTACCGGCGCGTCGTGGCAGCAGCATGCGCAAGCCCGAGATACAGGAGATGTTCGAGCGCCTGCGCGAACTCAATCCGCACCCCACCACCGAGCTGGAATACACCACCCCATTCGAGTTATTGATCGCGGTGCTGCTGTCGGCGCAAGCCACCGATGTCGGCGTCAACAAGGCGACCCGCAAGCTCTATCCGGTGGCCAACACCCCGCGCGACATTCTCGATCTCGGCGAAGAAGGCCTGAAGCGGTACATCTCCACCATCGGCTTGTTCAACGCCAAGGCCAAGAACGTCATCGCCACCTGCCGCATCCTGCTGGAGCGCTATGGCGGCGACGTGCCGCATGATCGCGCCGCGCTGGAAGCGCTGCCCGGCGTGGGCCGCAAGACCGCAAATGTGGTGCTCAACACCGCCTTCGGCGAACCCGCCATGGCCGTGGACACGCATATCTTTCGCGTTTCCAACCGCACCGGCCTTGCACCAGGCAAGGACGTGCGCGCGGTCGAAGACAAGTTGGTCAAGGTGATCCCGGCCGAGTTTCTACACGATGCACATCACTGGCTGATCCTGCACGGACGCTACGTCTGCAAGGCACGCAAGCCGGATTGCCCGGGCTGCGTGATCCACGATCTATGCCGCTACCGCGACAAGACGCCACCGGCGCCTGAGCGGCAAGCAAAAACCAAGAGTTGAGACAGCAGTGGCGCCGGAGCAACGGCGCAACCGCGCGCCCTCGTCACACGCAGCAAACCGCAAGGCTGCAAG
Source organism: Xanthomonas euvesicatoria (assembly GCF_013112235.1). Taxonomy (NCBI): domain Bacteria; kingdom Pseudomonadati; phylum Pseudomonadota; class Gammaproteobacteria; order Lysobacterales; family Lysobacteraceae; genus Xanthomonas; species Xanthomonas euvesicatoria. The sequence continues at coordinate 2,935,105 of NZ_JABFFS010000001.1, read as the reverse complement.
CTTTTACGAATCTCGAATCCCCACTCCGCCCAAAAAAATCGTGACCGGATGATGCGTCTTTCGGCGCCATGCATCACCCGATCACGATGGGGGTCACCCGGCGCGAACGCCGGGCGTTTACAACACTTTACGCAGCTTTCGCCTGCTCGACGCGCTGTTCCACCAGCACGCCATCCACCGTGGGCTGGCCTTCGACACGTCGATCCAGCTCCTTCCAGTCCACCACCAGTTCGCAGCCGCGTGAGGCCGCATTGCGGCTCCAGTCGCGCAACAACTCGATGCAGGCATGATCGACGTGGTGCAGCTTGGCCACATCCAGATGCAGCGCAGTGTTCGGCGGCACGCTTTCCAGCGTACGTGCCATGGCCGGCACCTTCAGGAAGGTGGCCGAACCCTGGAGGGTCAGATGCATTTCGTCCTTCTTGTCGGCGTGCTCGCGCACCTCGACCTTCAGACGCGACGAATGCAGTGCCAGACGGAACAGCGACAGACCGAAGCCGATCAGCACGCCGGTCAGCAGGTCGGTGGCCACGATCGCGAAGGTGGTCGCCAGGTAGATCGCGGCCGTTCCGCGGCCATAGGTCGCCAGTTCCTTGACCTGCCCGATCTTGATCATCTTCACGCCGGTATAGACCAGGATGCCGGCCAGACAGGCCACCGGCGTCATCCGCAGCAGCCACGGCAACAGCATGGCGAACACCAGCAGCCAGCTGCCGTGCAGGATGGTCGATGCACGCGTTGCCGCACCGGCCTGCACGTTGGCCGCGCTGCGCACGATCACCCCGGTCATCGGCAATGCACCCAGGAAACCGCAGAGCATATTGCCCACGCCCTGCGCCGCCAGCTCACGGTCGTACTGCGTCCGCGCCCCCTGATGCATGCGGTCCACCGCCGCCGCCGACAGCAAGGTCTCGGCGCTGGCGATGAAGGCGAAGGTCACTGCCGAGACCAGCAAGGTGTGGTTGAACACGCCGAAGATGTCGGAAATGCTGGGGATGCTGATCGCAGAGAACAGATTGGTCGGGACATCGACCTTGTTGACGTTCAAGCCCTGCAACTGCACGGTCGCGGTGACAACCACCACCGCGATCAATGCACCCGGCAAAAACCGCAGGCGCTGAGGGCGCAGTTTGTCCCAGGCCAGGATGATACCGATCGTCGCCAGACCCACGAACAGCGCATTACGGCCGGTCCCCTCGCTGATGGCCTGCCACAACACGCCAGGCAATGCAGCGAAGTTTTCCAGACCGCGGGCCTTGGGCGCGGCATCCATCAAGACGTGCGCCTGCGAGGCCACGATCAGGATGCCGATGCCCGACAACATGCCGGCCACCACGGCCGGCGATGTCATCCGGAACCAGACGCCTGCGCGGCACAGACCGGCAATCAGCTGAATTGCGCCGGCCACCAAGATCACCGGCCCGAGCGCAACAGCGCCGTGCTCCCGCACCAGTTCGAACACCAACACAGCCAGGCCGGCGGCCGGCCCGCTCACCTGCAGCGGAGAACCCGCCAGAAAGCCGACGACCAGACCACCCACGATGCCGGTGATCAGGCCCGCGGCGGGCGGCATGCCGGATGCGATCGCGATACCCATGCACAGCGGCAGCGCGACAAGGAAGACCACCACGGACGCCAATAAATCACGCCCAAACAGTCCCTGGCGGAAATATCCGCCGATACCTGATGTGTTCATGGCAGGCTCCGTCAGGCGAGTTCAGCGCGCACGACTTGTTGCAGTCGCGGGCGTGGAGTGGCTTCGGGGGTGCTTTCGGCCAGCAGTGGCCGGAAGCCACCCTTCTCGGCATCGAAGGCGCGGATCTCCCCGTGCGCGATATCGTAGATCCAGCCGTGGATGCGCAACGTGCCCGCCGCCAGGCGCGCTGCCACCACCGGCTGCGTGCGCAGGTGGTCCAACTGCGAGACCACGTTCTCTTCGGTCATGCAGTTCAGCGCTTCATGGCTCTGCGGATCGTGCCCGTGATGCGCGGTGACATGGCGCGCCGCATCGGTGTGCTTGAGCCACGCTGCCACGGAGGGCACGTCTTCCAGCGACTCCGGCTTGAGCACGGCCTTCATCGCGCCGCAGTCGGTGTGCCCGCAGATCACGATGTGACGCACGCCCAGCACTGCGATGGCGTATTCGATCGCTGCCACCACGCCACTGACATGTTGCGAGTACGGCGGCACCACATTGCCGATATTGCGATAGACGAACAATTCGCCTGGCTGTGCGGAGAAGATCAGCTCCGGCATGACGCGCGAGTCTGCGCAGGTGATGAACAGCGTGTGCGGGCTCTGGCCGCCTGCCAGTTCCTGAAAGCGCGCACTCTGACGCGGATAGACTTCTTTACGGAAATGGCGAAAACCTTCTAGCAAACTTTCCATGGGAGATTCCTCTAGGCAACGAATAGCCATCCGCGGCGCAAACCGCGAATTGCAAGACAAACAAATCAATTGGGAATCCGGCGCGGAATGCACCGGGTGCAGCGACAGCGGGGATCAGCCAAGCAGTGCGTTTGGAGGGCGCAGCTGTGGGATCAGGTCGCGTTTTTGATTTGCCGGCGCGTGATGCGCGTGCCAAGAGGGGGAATACCGCGCCAGCATCGGCCATGCTTGGGAGAGCAAGGGGATATCGTCTGCAGGCTGTGTGTCGACTTGGCTCTGTGTATCGCCGTCGTCCTGCGGATCTTCTGCTGCATCGCGTTCTTCGCCAGCATCCACCATTACCGCCAGGCCGTCGCCCACGAACGCATGATGCATGCGCGCGTGCGCATTGGCTGCCGACCACGCGGAAAGCGCGAGCAGGCAGACCAACAGCATTTGGAGGAATCGAGGAAACATGGCCTCGAAGCTAACAATTTTGACGCCGCGTATGCAAGTGGTGCGCCGCACAAACTGACGCATGTGTTCAGGCTGACATAGCGCCAGTTCAGCCCGTCAGCGCCACAGCTGGGAAATTCAAGGCGTTGAGGTTGGCACCGAGTACTGTCATAAAACAGCGCCGTTCAGTTTTTTGACACACACTGACATAGTTGAAACGCACGTAAACTCTTGTCTTTATTGGCAAAAATGACGTATTACGTTTCTGTTGTTTTGTCACATTAACGCAACCTTCACACCCTAGCCTGCGCCCACTTTCTCAGGTCGCAAGGCATCTATGAAACTCGCTCCCACCCTGCTTGGTTCCGCGCTGCTGCTGGCACTGGCCGCCCCTGCAGCACACGCCGAGATCGCCATCGATGTAATCGGTGGTTCGGAAATCTCGCTGGAAGGCCTGGTCCAGGCCGACGGCAACTGGTTCCACAACGATGTGCAGGACCTCAATGGCCCGATCGGTGCCAATGGCGACAATTCCGAATTCAGCATCCGGCGCGCCGAGCTGGTCCTCAAGGGCAAGGGCCCGGGCAACTTCGAATGGGTCGCCGGCTATGACCCGAGCGTGCTGAAGGAGGTCACCATCCGTGGCACCACCATTCGCAGCACGGGCCGCTTCCTGGATAACAACATCAAGTACAAGTTCGGCGGCAACGCGAACAATTACCTGCAGATCGGCCAGTTCAAGCAGCCCAACAGCCTGGAAGAACTGTCCAGCACCAAGAACAACGACTTCGTCTCCAAGGCGTCGGTGACCAACACCTATGGCATCTCGCGCCGGTTGGGCGTGGCCTATGGCATGGGCGACAACAATTGGAGCGTGACCGCCAGTGCATTCGGCCGCGAGCTGACCCGTAACCAGGCGCACGGCAACGGCTATGGCGCGCGCGGCACCTGGGCACCGATCAACGAGACTGGCAACGTGCTGCACTTCGGCCTGAGCTACCTGGCCTACGACACCGACGACGACACCTTGCGCCTGCGCGCACGCCCCGACGCCGACCTGACCACCGTTCGCCTGATCGACAGCGGCGCCATCACCAATGTGGACAACGTTGGCGTGGCCGGTGCCGAGGCGATGTGGATCACCGGGCCGTTCAAGCTGCAGAGCGAGTACTTCCAGGAAAACGCCAACCGCATCGGTGCCAATGCGCACGACTATAAGAGCGACGGCTGGTACGTGAGCGGCGTCTGGAACCTCACCGGCGAAACCTGGGGCTACAAGGCTGGCGTGCCGACCACCCCGCTGCCCAACGAGCCGGCATCGGGCATGTGGCAGCTGGCGGTGCGCTACGACACCCTGGACCTCAACGATGGCCACCTGGTCGCCAACGGCAACACACCGTTCGTCGATGGCGTGCTGGGCGGCAAGATGAACATCTGGACGGTCGGCGCCAATTGGTACTGGCGCTCGAACTTCAAGTTCGCCCTCGACTACGCCAAGGTCGACAGCACCCGCTACAACAGCACCACCCGCGGCCTGGTCGACGATAACCCGTCGATCATCGAAGCACGCGCGCAGTTCTACTGGTAAGTGCGTCGCTGCCGCGTGCGATCGGTCGAGCGCACGCGGTGGCAGCGCCGCCACTTCCTGCCGGCCTGAACATCCGACGGCGCAACGCCGTCATCGCCCTGTCATTTCCCAGACACCGCATGGTCATGCCATTGCCCTGCAATGGCACCACGGCGGGACGTCCTCATCCCTTCGCTACAGGAGCTGTTCCGTGATCCACTCCTTCAAGACCCGTCTGGCCGTCGGCGTACTCGCCGCCTCGCTGGCACTGTGTGCCCAGGCTGCCGATGTCACCGGTGCCGGTGCGTCGTTCATCTACCCGGTGATGTCCAAGTGGTCGGCCGACTACAACGCCGCCACCAAGAAGCAGGTCAACTACCAATCGATCGGTTCGGGCGGCGGTATTGCCCAAATCAAGGCGGCCAGCGTGGACTTCGGCTCGTCCGATGCCCCGCTCAAGCCGGAAGAATTGGCCGCTGCCGGCCTGGCGCAGTTTCCCTCGGTGATCGGCGGCGTGGTGCCGGTGGTCAACGTTCCGGGCGTCGCCGCCGGTACGCTCAAGCTGGACGGCAAGACGCTGGGCGACATCTTCCTGGGCAAGGTCAGCACCTGGAACGACCCGGCCATCGCTGCGCTCAACCCGGGCATGAAACTGCCGGAAGGCAAGATCACCGTGGTGCACCGCTCCGACGGTTCGGGCACCAGCTTCAACTTCACCAACTACCTGTCCAAGGTCAACCCGGACTGGAAGAGCAAGGTTGGCGAAGGGACTGCCGTGCAGTGGCCGACCGGCATCGGCGGCAAGGGCAACGAGGGCGTGGCCGCCTACGTGAAGCAGATCAAGGGCGGCATCGGCTATGTCGAGTTGTCGTACGCGCTGCAGAACAAGATGGCCTACACCGCAATGAAGAACGCGGCCGGCAAGTTCGTGCAACCGTCGGATGAAACCTTCGCCGCCGCGGCCAACAGTGCCGACTGGGGCACGGCCAAGGACTTCTATCTGGTGATGACCAACGCCGCTGGCGATAACGCCTGGCCGATCACGGCGACCAATTTCATTCTGGTGCAGAAAAAGCCGAAGAACCCGGCTGGCCTGAAGAACACGCTGGACTTCTTCCGCTGGGTCTACACCAAGGGCGATGCGCAGGCCAAGCAGTTGGACTACGTGCCGCTGCCGGACACGCTGGTCACCCAGATCGAGGCGTATTGGGCCAAGAATCTGCCGCACTAAGGACGGCGCAGCCTCTGGTGCAGCGCCAAGGTGGGCAAGCCATGCCTTCAACGGCATGGGCGGTTGTCTGGTCCATGCCGGCGACCTGCAGGGCCGCCTGAAATGGCAACCAGGTGCCCCGCACCGAGGCTCGGCAGCCAGCACGAAAACGCGTAAAGGAACGACGCCGTCTCTCTCCCCGGCGTTGCCCCGGGACGCGGATCCCGGAGGGTGCCACGCCCTCCGCGGTCCGCGTCCTTTTTTTGTGATGCGTTGGCCAGAAGGCACTGTCATGCAGGTGTAACAAAAACATCATTTCATAGTGTGGTCTGCCGGAGACACCGGCCAATCCAGCCTCGGAGCTTCCATGAAATTGCAGTCGGCCAGCCTGACCGCCCTGTCCCTCACCATCGCCCTCGCCCTGGCCGCGTGCTCGCCCGGCAAGGACGCGCAGTCCGCAGACGCCGCAAAGGGCGCGCCGACCGCAGGCGCCACCGCCAGCGACAGCAAGGGCGCTGAAATTTCCGGCGCCGGTGCGTCCTTCATCTATCCGCTGGTGTCCAAGTGGTCGGCCGACTACAACGCCGCCACCGGCAACAAGGTCAACTATCAGTCGATCGGCTCCGGCGGCGGTATTGCGCAGATCAAGGCCGGCACCGTGGATTTCGGCTCGACCGACAAACCGCTGGACAGCACGGAACTGCAACAGGCTGGCCTGGGCCAGTTCCCGTCCGCCATCGGCGGCGTGGTGCCGGTGGTGAATCTGGAAGGCATCGCGCCGGGCAAGCTGCGCCTGACCGGCGCCCTGCTGGGCGATATCTTCCTGGGCAAGGTCACCATGTGGAACGATGCGGCCATTGTGGCGGCCAACCCGGGCGTGACCCTGCCGGCCACCAAGATCAACCTGGTGCATCGCTCGGATGGTTCGGGCACCACCTTCAACTTCTCCAACTACCTGTCCAAGGTCAGCCCGGAGTGGAAGAGCAAGGTCGGCGAAGGCACCTCGGTGCAGTGGCCGGGCGGCGTGGGTGGCAAGGGCAACGAAGGCGTTGCCTCGTATGTGCAGCAGATCAAGGGCTCGATCGGTTACGTCGAGCTGGCCTACGCCCTGCAGAACAAGATGCCGTACACCTCGCTGCAGAACGCGGCCGGCCAGTGGGTCGAGCCGAACGCGGAAAGCTTTGCCGCCGCCGCTGCCAGCGCCGACTGGGCCAACGCCCGTGACTTCAACCTGGTGATCACCAATGCGCCGGGCGAGAAGGCGTGGCCGATCACCGCGACCAACTTCATGTTGATGCACAAGCAATCCAAGGACGCCGCGCGCAGCAAGGCGACGCTGGACTTCTTCAAGTGGGCGCTGGAAAACGGCCAGGCCCAGGCCAGCGAATTGCACTACGTGCCGCTGCCGCCGGAGCTGGTGAAGCAGATCGAAGCCTATTGGGGCAGCGAGTTCAAGTAATGCCCTGCACCCGCCCATGCGGCGGGCTGCGCTGCGGCGAGGTACCTGAAGGTGCCTCGCCGTTCCTGCTGTCTCACGCTCCCGCCATTGCGCGGGTGACGAGTCCAATCGAATGAATGCCACCGCCATTCCCGAAGCGATGACCGCGCCACGCGGCCGCGACCTGCGCGACGCACGTGCCGATCGCCTGTTCAAGCTTGCGCTGGCCGCTACGGTCGTTTTCGTCCTGTTGGCGCTCGGCAGCGCGGCACTGTCGATGCTGTGGGGCGGACGCCATGCCTTGCAGATGCAGGGCCTGAGTTTCTTCTACTCAGCCGACTGGAATCCGGTCGAAAACAAATACGGTGCGCTGGCACCGATCTACGGCACCCTGGTCACCGCGGTGATCGCGATGCTGATTGCGGTGCCGGTGAGTTTCGGTATCGCGTTCTTTCTGACCGAAGTGGCACCACGCTGGCTGCGTGGCCCGGTGGGCACTGCCATCGAACTGCTGGCCGGCATCCCCTCGATCATCTACGGCATGTGGGGCCTGTTCGTGCTGGTGCCGGTGATGACCGAACATGTCACGCCATGGCTCAACGATCATCTCGGCACGCTGCCGCTGATCGGCCCATTGTTCCAGGGCCCGCCGTTGGGCATCGGCCTGCTGACCGCCGGCTTCGTGCTGGCGATCATGGTGATTCCCTTCATCTCTTCGGTCATGCGCGAAGTGTTTTTGACCGTGCCCACGCGCTTGAAGGAATCGGCATACGCACTGGGCTCGACCAAGTGGGAAGCGAGCTGGGACATCGTGCTGCCCTACACCCGCTCGGCGGTGATCGGCGGCGTGTTCCTGGGTTTGGGGCGTGCGCTGGGCGAAACCATGGCAGTGGCGTTCGTGGTCGGTAACACGGTGCGCCTGTCGCCGTCGCTGCTGGAGCCTGGCACCACCATCGCGGCGTTGATCGCCAACGATTTCGGCGAAGCCACTGAAACCTACCGGTCGGCATTGCTGCTGCTGGGCTTCGTGTTGTTCATCGTGACCTTCATCGTGCTGGCCATCGCACGCTTCATGCTGATGCAGCTGTCGCGTCGGGAGGGCAACTGATGTCCGCCGCTTCGGTGTCGCAATCGCTGTACAACCGCCGCCGGGTCGTCAACGCCATTGCGTTGCTGCTCTCCTGCGTCACTGCGTTGTTTGGTTTGTTCTTCCTGGCCTGGATCCTGTGGACGCTGGTGTCCAAGGGCGTGCCGGGCATCGACCTCAACCTGTTTACCAAGATGACGCCGCCGCCGATGCAGGAAGGCGGCCTGCTCAATGCCTTCTTCGGCAGTGCGGTGATGTGCGGGCTGGCGCTGGCCATCGGCACGCCGCTGGGCATCGCCGCAGGCACCTGGCTCGCGGAGTACGGCAATGCGCGCAAGGCCGGCGTGGTGGTGCGCTTCGTCAACGACATCCTGTTGTCGGCGCCCTCGATCGTGCTGGGCCTGTTCGTCTACACCTTGTACGTGATGCAGACCGGTGGGCGCTTTTCGGCATTCGCCGGCGCACTGTCGCTGGCCTTCATCGTGCTGCCGGTAGTGGTGCGTACCACCGACGAAATGCTGCGATTGGTGCCGGCGCAGATGCGTGAAGCCGCATTGTCGTTGGGCATTCCGCAGTGGAAAGTCACCGTGCAGGTGCTGTACCGCAGCGCCTCGGCAGGCATCGTCACCGGCGTGCTGCTGGCACTGGCGCGCATCAGCGGCGAAACCGCACCGCTGCTGTTCACCGCATTCGGCAACCAGTACTGGAACAGCAACATCTTCCAGCCGATGGCCAGCGTGCCGGTGATCATGAATCAATTCGCCGGCAGCCCGTACGACACCTGGCAAACGCTGGCCTGGGCCGGCGCGCTGGTACTGACCGTGTTCGTGTTGCTGGTGAGCCTGGGTGCGCGTGCCCTGCTCTTGCGCAACAAGATTTCCAATGACTGACCTTTCCCTCCGGACACCCGACATGAACGATCTCCAAAACGCCAAGCCGATGCATCGCATCGCTGTTCCGGCCGCCACGGGGGCGCCGACGGCGCAGGAGCCGGTGAAGGTGGCCGCACGCAATCTGGATTTCTATTACGACAAGTACCACGCGCTCAAGAGCATCAACATCGAGATTCCCGAAAAGCGCGTCACCGCGTTGATCGGTCCCTCCGGCTGCGGCAAGTCGACCTTGCTGCGCATCTTCAACCGCATCTATGCGCTGTATCCGAAGATGGAAGCGCGCGGCGAGGTGTTGCTGGACAACGAAAACATCCTGTCGTCGAAGTACCCGATGAACCGCCTGCGCAGCAAGGTGGGCATGGTGTTCCAGAAGCCGGTGCCGTTTCCGATGACCATCTTCGAAAACGTGGCCTACGGCATCCGCCACCACGAAAAGCTGTCCAAGGCCGACATGCAGAACCGCGTCGAGCAGGCCTTGCGCCAGGGCGCGCTGTGGGACGAGGTGAAGGACAAGCTGGGGCAGAGCGCACTGGGGCTTTCCGGTGGCCAGCAGCAGCGCCTGTGCATCGCACGTGCGGTGGCGCTGCGCCCGGATGTGTTGTTGCTGGACGAACCGACGTCCGCGCTGGACCCGATTTCCACCAGCCGCATCGAACAGTTGGTGGAAGAGCTCAAGCGGGACTACACCATCGTGATCGTCACCCACAACATGCAGCAGGCCGCGCGCGTGTCCGACTATACCGCCTTCATGTACCTGGGCGACCTGATCGAGCATGACCGCACCGAAACCATTTTTTCGCAGCCATCCAAGCAACAGACCGAGGACTACATCACCGGCCGCTTCGGTTGATGTAAGGCGCGCCAGCGCAACGCCGCATTGACGCAGTTCCGCCGCACCGCCCGGCACGACATTTGCATCATGTGCCATGTCGCCAAGGTTACGGCGGACATCCACCACTGCCACGAATCGAGACCACGATGAACCAGCACCTCAACGACCATATCGTCAAAAGCTACGACGAGGAGCAGCACCGTCTTGTCGCCGAGATCGTGCGCATGGGCGAGACGGCGGTGGCGCAGCTGGAAGCCGCACTGGATGTGGTGGAGCGTCGCGATGACAACGCCGCGCACCGCATCGTGGTCAACGACGAGGCGATCGACGCACTGGAGCATGCGATCAGCCACGACGTGATGCGGCTTGCATTGCGCGGCCCGATGGCGCGCGATCTGCGTGAAATTCTTGCAGGCCTGCGGATTCCGGCCGATATCGAACGTATCGGCGATTACGCGGCCAACGTGGCCAAGCGCTCGATCGCGCTCAATTCCGCACCGCCGCTGCCGCAGACCGTGGGCCTGCGCGCGCTTGGCCAGATGGCGGCCGATGCCGTGCGCGAAGCCGTACAGGCGTATCGCAACAAGGATGCCGATGCGGCGATCCGTGTCCGCGACGAAGATGCACGCCTGGATGCGCAGTACACCGCGTTGTTCCGCGAGCTGCTCACCTACATGATGGAAGACCCGCGCAATATCACTCCGTGTACGCATCTGCTGTTCATGGCAAAGAATCTGGAACGCATTGGCGACCACGCCACCAACATCGCCGAGAACGTGTGGTTCCTGGTGCATGGCGAGCAGCCCTTGCCTCCGCGGGTGAAGCGCGACGACACCAGCAGCACCGGCGTCATCTAGACCGCGGCAGCGTTGCCGTGAGGCGCCGCAAGGCCTTCTCATTACGTATTCAGCTTGAAACTTCTACGGTGCAGCTGCACAGGCATTTCCTGTGACCCAGGAGTCCGCTGATGAAACGTTTCGTTGGATCCTTCATGGCCTTGACGCTGCTGACCTCTGGCGCAGCGTTTGCAGCACCGCAGCAGCACGAGCTGGATCACGACCGTGACCGCAATGCGCAGCGTCACGACGACCATGGTCCTGACCGCCATGACGATCACCGCGACGACAGGCATGACGACAGGCGCGACGATCGCCGCAACGCGCATCACGAGGATCATCGCAACGAGCGCCGCGGCCCGCCGTATCGCCGCGGCGAGCGGCTGGCACCGGACCATCGTGGTAGCCGCGTTGCCGACTACCACAAGCACCATCTCAAGCCGCCGCCGCGCGGGCACGAATGGCGTCGCGTGGATAACACCTACGTGCTGATCGCAGTGGCCACCGGGCTGATTACCAGCGTCGTCGCGGGTCGCTAAGGGCTCGCTCACCGTGTCGTTAGGGAGGCCCGGTCCGTGGCAACGCGGATCGGGCCTTTTCATTTCGGTGTATGGCGACTGTCGCTGTGTGGTCTGCAGTCGCCCGGTTCGGGGAAGACGCGCGTAGACGGTGGGCCGGCAATGCACGCCGACGCCACTCGAGTGGCCGTGCACCGAATCGTCGCGGCGTCGCTGCCGCCGGTGTGGGCGTGCCAGCCTGCAGCCGGGGCAGAGCACGGCGTGCGACCTGCTAGGCTATGCGGATGAACGAACCGGTCGATGCACAGCCTGCCCCCTCTTTTTTGCCGATGTCGCGCCGCTTTCGTGGCTATCTGCCCGTGGTGGTGGACGTAGAAACCGGCGGGTTCGACTGGAACAAGCATGCACTGCTGGAGATCGCCTGCGTGCCGATCGAGATGGATACCGACGGACGCTTCTTTCCCGGCGAGACCGCCAGCGCGCACCTGGTGCCGGCGCCCGGGCTGGAGATAGACCCGAAGTCGCTGGAAATCACCGGTATCGTGCTCGACCACCCGTTCCGCTTCGCGAAACAGGAAAAGGACGCGCTGGACCATGTGTTCGCGCCGGTGCGCGCAGCGGTGAAGAAATACGGCTGCCAGCGCGCAATCCTGGTCGGCCACAACGCCCACTTCGATCTGAATTTTCTCAACGCCGCCGTGGCGCGCGTGGGCCACAAACGCAACCCGTTTCATCCTTTCAGCGTGTTCGACACGGTGACGTTGGCTGGCGTGGCCTATGGCCAGACGGTGCTGGCACGCGCCGCCCAGGCCGCCGGCCTGGACTGGAATGCCGCCGACGCCCACAGCGCGGTCTACGACACCGAACAGACCGCACGCCTGTTCTGCAAGATCGCCAACGCCTGGCCCGGGCCGGTGTGAGTTGGGAATCGGGAATCGGGAATCGCAAGAGCTTTCCACAGGTAGCGCGCCAGTAGCGCACCTACCTCCTCTGCCTGAGCGCCCCTCTCCCGCAGCGGGGATCGCTCCTACGATTCCCTATTCCCCATTCCCCGCCCCTAACCCACACAGATCCGATCGCGACCGGCGCTCTTGGCCTCGTACAAGGCGTGATCGGCGCGCTGCATCAGCGACGAGCCGGTGTCGTCGTCGCGCAGCGCGGCAACACCGGCGCTGAAGGTCACCTGCAAGCCCTCGACGCTGGCCCAGTTGTGACGGGCGTGGAAGAGCGCGCGGATGCGCAGGCAAAGCGCCTGTGCCTCGTCCAGCGTGGTGTCGGCCAATAGCAGCGCGAATTCTTCGCCGCCCAGGCGTGCCGGCAGATCCGAGGCGCGCGCGGCCGCCGTCAGGAGCACTCCCACCTCGTGCAGGACCGCATCGCCGCTGGCGTGCGAATAATGGTCGTTGATGCGCTTGAAGTGATCGATATCCAGAATCGCCAGCACCAGCGTCCGCCCACTGCGCCGTGCACGGCTGATATCGCGCGCCAGCGCTTCGTCGAAATGGCGACGGTTGGGTAGCCCGGTCAATGCATCTTCGTGCGCCTGGCGCTCGAACACATCGGACTTGATGCGCAAACGCGTCAATAGCTCGCTCTTTTCCTGATTGGCCTGCAGCAAGCGCTGCGCCTGCCGTTGCAGGTCTTCGGTGCGCTTGCGCACCAGCTCGGCCAGGCGCGCGTTATGGGTCTTGTAGCGATGCAGCAACACCCGATACAGCAGGGCCAGCAGCAAGAGCGCCCCCAGCGCCGCGGCAAAGCGCACATCCTGGCGTTGCCACCACAGCGGCAATACCTCGAACGCCCACACCGCTTCGTGCGGGCTCCATGCCCCGCCCGGATGGCGCGCAGCCACGTGCAGACGATATCGGCCCGGCGGCAGGCCGATGAATTCCACGCTGCGCTGCCGGCCGCGTTCGGTCCAGGTGTTGTCCAGGCCTTCCAGCCGGGTGCGGTACTCGATTCGCTCCGGCAGCAGAAAGCTCATGCCGACGTAGGACACGTTCAAGCGATGCCCGCCGGCCAGTTGTGCGCGCTGGCGCCACACCAACGGGCGGCCATCCTGCTGCACGTTCTCGATCACTGCCGGCGGCGGGCGACGTTCGCGAAAGCGCTGCAGACGTGAGGGGTCGACCATGCTTACCCCGCCAGCTGTCACCACCCACACCGTGCCGTCGGCACGCCGCAGCAGGCTGGGGCCGGAACTGCCGTTGGCCTGTGCATTGCCCATGCCATCGATCTCGCCATAGCGTTCGATCGCGAGCGTGCCGCGCCCATCGGCAACTGCATCGAGCGTCTTGAATTCGGTACGCAGCACGCCGCGATTGCTGCTGATCCACGCATTGCCAAGCCGGTCTTGGACAAGCTGGAACACCGTGTCGACCGGCATCCCCTGCTCCAGACCTACGCGTGCGAGAACGCCATTGCGCTCGCGATACAACCCGCGGTCGGTCGCGATCCACATGGCATCGCCGATGGCCTGAAAACCGAATACGCTGCGCGCGCCGCCCAGTTGCTCAAGATTCAACTGGCGCAGCTTGCCGTTGCGTAGCACTGCCGCACCATCGACCGAACCGATCCACACCGCGCCATCGACGTTGGCCAATGCGGTCACCACGCTGGCAGGCAAGCCGTCGATCGCCAACGGCGTGCGCTTGCCCTCCACCAGCTGCACCACGCCACGCTGGGTTGCCAGCCATACCGTCTCGTGGTCGTCGATCACGATCGCGCGGATATGCCCGCCGGGAATGCCCTCGGCCTCGCCGTAATGGCGCAGCACGCGCCCGGCGCGCAACACGAAGACACCATCGGCATAGGTGCCTACCCAAAGATCGCCGTGCCGGTCCAGCGCCAGGCTGAGCACCGAAAGGCGTCGCCCCGATGGTGTGGCCACCGGCACCGCCACGATGCGCCCGTCCGGCAGCATCCGGTCCAGGCCGGCGGTTCCGGCGATCCACAGGCTGCCGTCGCGGTCTTCCAACAAGGCGCGGCTGTAGTCGCCGCTTAATCCATCGCGCTGGCTGTAGCGACTGAACAGTGTCTCGCGCAGCCGGAACAGACCGCCATTTGCGCCGACCCAGATGCTGCCTTCGGCGTCCTCGCGCAGACTGACGATGCGCCCGGTCGGCAGGCTGCGACCGGCCGGCAGATGCTCCACGCCGTACGGCCCGATCCGCAGCAGCCCCTGGTTTTCGCTGCCCAGCCACAGGTCGCCATTGCGATCCTGCAGCATCGCGGTGAAGTGACCCTGCCCCGGCACCCGATGCATCAGCTCGGCGCGCTCGCCCTGCAGGCGATACAGCTGATCTCCCGCAACCACCCACACCGTGCCGTCCGTTGCGCGATACGGCCATGCCAACCCCGGCGGAAACCCGAATGCGGCCGGCGCGCGGTGCATGCGCCCATCCGGTTCGCGGTAGATCAATCCATCGAAGGTGCCGATCAACAAGCGCCCCTGCGCATCGACCACCATGCGCGGAAAACTGCTTTGCAGCGGCGCGTCATCGCGCGGCGGGAAATAGTCGAAGCGCCCATCCGGCCACAGGCAGCCCAGCCCGTGCCCTTCGAACAACAGCCACATGCGGCCTTCGGCATCCATGGTCATGGCATGGATCAACGCCTGCGGCCATTGCCCTTGCCGCTGCCACTGTCGCCATTGCCCGTCGGCACCATGCCGGACCAGATTGCCGCGCGCATCGCTCAGCCACAGCGCGCCATCGCGATCAACATACAGCGCGCCGACGCCGTTATCGGGCAGCCCAGGGCGCGTGCTGCGGTCGATCACGCTGAATTCCAGCCCGTTGTAGCGCACCAACCCTTCCCAGGTCGCGAACCACAGATACCCGTCGCGGGTCTGGGCGATGTCGCGCAAGGAGTTGTGCGGCAGCCCGTTGCGCGAACTCCAGCTATCGATGGCGTAATCGCGCAAGCGTGCCGTGCCGGCCGGTGAGGCAGTCGCAACAAGCGAACACAGCGCCAACAACAGGCAGGCGCCGACACCGAGCCAGCGCGGCTGCCGTCTATGTTTTCGTCGTGCTGACGCCTGGACGCCGCAACTGCTCTCGCCTGTTTGCCAGGCGCCCACCCCATCGTTCATCACACACAACGCGCCGTTCGCTGGCGATATGGTAGGCAAAAACGTCGCGCTGCGTTCGACGGTGGCTGCGCATGCCTGGAAAGCCTTGCTGCACCTCCCTGCGCGTGCGCCAGTCAACGCCTCGCGAACCGCATCTGCGCGGAACATTGCGCAGATGCCCATCGGCAATGCAACGATCAAGCGTTGGCGCTGCTGTGCATCGCGTAACGCGCGTGGGTTACGCAGGCCGGCACGCCTGCGCTCGCGCCTGCATGCGGGCCGTTAGGTGCCCAGGCGCTGGCGCACGGCCTCGAACAGGGTCACACCGGTGGCGACCGACACATTGAGGCTTTCAATTTCGCCGGGCATCGGGATCTTGACCAGGCCGTCGCAATGCTCGCGGGTGAGACGGCGCAGGCCATCGGCCTCGCCACCCAGCACCAGCCCGACATTGCCGCGCAGATCCACGCTGTACAACGAAGCCTCTGCTTCGCCGGCCAAGCCATACAGCCACACACCCTGCTTCTGCAGGTCGCGCAGGCAGCGCGCCAGGTTGGTCACCGCCACCACCGGAATGCGGTCGGCCGCACCGGCGGAGGTCTTGCGCACGGTGGCGTTCACCGTGGCCGACTTGTCCTTGGGAATCACCACTGCGGTGACCCCGGCCGCTGCCGCACTGCGCAGGCATGCGCCAAGGTTGTGCGGGTCCTGCACGCCATCGAGGATCAGCACAAGCGCGCGCCCTTCGGCGGCCTCGACCAACCCTTCCAGCTCGTTCTCGGCCCACAGCCGCGCGGCGGCATAGCGTGCGGCCACGCCCTGGTGGCGTACCTGCCCACCCACACCGTCCAGTGCCTGGGTATTGACCCGGCGGACGTCGATGCCCTTGCGGCGCGCCTGTTCTTCGATCTCGGTCAGGCGCGGATTCTTGCTGCCGGCCTCGATCAACACCTCGCGCACGTTGTCGGCGTCGTTCTCGACGGACGAGGCGACAGCATTGACGCCGACGATCCACTGGTTCTGCTTGCTCATTGCGGGCATACGAAGAGGTAAAGGGGAATGGTAGGGCCTGCGGCCTGTCACGTCACGGCCGGTGCGTGGAGCCCGGCGATGCCAACGACGCGATGCGGCGATGGCACTGGTGCTGGACGCGCAGCGCCCGGGGCCAATGGCGCACGCCTGCATTGACCGCACGCTCACCGCGCACCCCATCGTGTCGATGGATGCCTGCCAGATGGCGCACTGGCGCGTGTTGCCGCGGCCAGTGACGGCCGCGAGCGAGGTGACGCCATTGCTGCTCGCATGCCGCGATCAGCAGCACAACAAACCAAAGCCTTTTCTCACGCCGGCCAATGCGCAGTGTCGTGATCGGGATGTTGTCGCGACACCACGCTGGCCAAAAAAGCCTCCGCGGCGGCATCGTCTTCGGGTGGACGCGTAGGCAGCTGCGCCAGGCCATCGACGAAGGGCAGTTTGCGATCCAGTCCATATTGGATATGCGGCGGCAACTGCTCGGGCGTGTCGAAGGCACCTGCCGCGACTGCCACGCCGTCGGGTGCCTCATACGTCAATGGCGTGCCGCATTCGGCGCAAAAACCGCGCTGCACGACATTCGACGATGCAAAGCGCTTGGGCTCGCCACGGGTCCAGCGAAACTCGGCGCCTCGCACAGACACCAACGGCGCGTAATACGCGCCGAATGCCTTCTGACACATGCGGCAGTGGCAGATCGAAGCATCCACCAACGCACCACGCACATGAAACCGCACCGCCCCGCACTGGCAGCCACCGCTATATTCGCTTGAAGTGTCCATGCCCCGCTCCGCGTCAGTCTGTTATGGACATCATTGCAGACCCACTCGCCTGCAACAGCCCACCTGCCTCTCTCACAGCGAATAACACGACTGCGATCACGGCCAAGCGGATGCGGCCAATGGTGGAAGTCGCCGCGAACCGCCGGCGCGCCGCGGTTCATCAGCCCCGTCTGTACCCGCCCGACGACCCACGCTTCATTTTAGTGGCTGCTTGTCACCACCACCTCGCGTGGCGGGCTGCCAGCTCGGCCACCCGCAGCGCCGTCCTGCAACTCAGTACGGCTTCTTCTTGCGCTTGGTCGGCTTCTCGCGTGGCGGCAGCGGCGCTTCGGGCGCTGCGCCATTTTCGTCGGCCAGGCGGAAGTCGATCTTGCGCTCTTCCATGCTGGCCTTGAGCACCAGCACGCGCACCGGGTCGCCGAGGCGGAACTCGCGACCACGGCGCTCGCCGCTGAGCGTCTTGCGAATCGGATCGAACTGGTAATAGTCCTGCGGCAGCTGCGTGACGTGCACCAGGCCGTTGACCTTGGACTGCGTCAACTCCACGAACAGGCCAAATCCCGTCACACCGCTGATCACGCCATCGAACTGGCCACCGACGTGCTTTTCCATCCACGCGGCGCGGTAGCGCTCGTCCACTTCGCGCTCGGCTTCATCGGCACGCCGTCCGCGCTCGGAGCATTGCAATGCCAGCGCCGCCATCTGACGCGGGGTATAGATGAATGTCTGCGGGCTGGCGCCGGTCAACGCATGCTTGATTGCGCGGTGTACCAGCAGATCCGGGTAACGCCGAATCGGCGAGGTGAAATGCGCGTATGCCTCCAACGCCAGACCGAAATGGCCGTTGTTCTCCGGCGAATACACCGCCAGGCTCTGGCTGCGCAGCAACACCGATTCCAGCAACGCCGCATCCGGGCGCGCGCGCACTTTCTTCAGCAACTTGGTGTAATCGCCGGGGCGCACCTTGCTCCATGCCGGCAAGCTCAGCTGGAACTCCTTGAGGAACTCCAGCAGGTCTTCGTACTTGCTCTCCGGCGGGCGCTCATGCACACGGTAAGGCGCAGGCACGTGCACGCTCAGCAGGTAGCGCGCCGCCTCGACGTTGGCGGCGATCATGCATTCTTCGATGAGCTTGTGGGCATCGTTGCGCACCAGCATGCCGGCCTGGGTGACCTCGCCGGTGTTGTCGAGCACGAAGCGCACTTCGGAGGTTTCGAACTCGATCGCCCCGCGCTGCGTGCGTGCCTTCGACAGCACGTGATACAGCTGATGCAGGCGCTGCACCTGCGGCAGCAGCGGGCCGATGAAGGCCTTGGTGTCCGCATCGTCTTCGCCCACCGCCTTCCAGACCTGGTTATAGGTCAGGCGTGCGTGCGAATTCATCACCGCTTCGTAGAAACGCGAGCCGGTCACTTCACCATCGCGTCCCACCTGCATGTCGCAGACGAAACACATGCGGTCGACCTTGGGCATCAGCGAGCAGATACCGTTGGACAGCGTTTCCGGCAGCATCGGCACCACGAAGCCGGGGAAATACACCGAGGTGGCGCGCTTTTGCGCTTCGTCGTCCAGCGGCGTCCCGGGACGCACGTAATTGGACACATCGGCGATTGCCACCACCAGACGGAAGCCGTCGACATTGGGTTCGCAATACACCGCGTCGTCGAAATCCTTGGCGTCTTCGCCATCGATGGTGACCAGTGGCATCTGCCGCAGGTCCACGCGCCCGCCGATCATCTGCGGCTCGACCACCAACGGCACGGCCGCCGCTTCGTCCAGCACTTCCTGCGGAAATTCGTGCGGCAATTCATGGCCGTGGATGGCCATTTCGACGACCAGCGACGGCGTCAGCTTGTCGCCCAGTACCGCGATGATCTTGCCGATCGCCGGGCGGCGCGCGTCCGGCGGCGCGATCAGTTCGCAGACCACCAATTGGCCTTCGCGTGCCTCGCCGATACCGTCCGGGGCAATCTGCACATTGCGCTGGATGCGCTTGTCGTCGGGGTCGACGTAAGCCACACCGTGCTCATAGAAAAAGCGCCCCAGCATGCGCGACATGCCACGCTCGAGCACGCGTGCAATGGCACCTTCGCGACGGCCGCGACGGTCGATGCCGGTGACATTGGCGAGCGCGCGGTCGCCATGCATGACCTTGCGCATTTCGAACGGCGGCAGGAACAGGTCGTCGCCGCCCTCGTCGGGCTTGAGGAAACCGAAGCCCTCCGGATTGGCGATGACCACGCCGGCGATCAGGCTGGTCTGCTGCACCGGCGCGTAGCCACCGCGGCGGTTCTGCACCAGTTGCGCTTCGCGCACCATTGCGGCCAGGCGCTTGCCCAGCGCATCGATGCGGTCGCTCAGATTGAGCTGCTCGGCAATTTCTTCGGCGGTCTGCGGACCGTCGCAGGCTTCAAGCAATTGCAGGATGGCCTCGCGGCTGGCGATCGGCTCGGCATACCGAAGAGCCTCGCGCTCGGCATGCGGATCCTTGAATTCGGCAGTCGCAGGCGCGGTGGTCTGGAAGCGTTCCGGCGGCGGCGCAGACGGCCCACTCTTGCGCGGATGCGGAGCGCGCGGCGCAGGCGGCGCGGCCGCCGGCTGTGACGAGGCTTTGGAGGGGTTGGATGCTTTGTCGGCAGCGCGCTTGTTGGCGGACTTGGTCGATGCGCCGGCTGCGGCGCGGACCAGGAAGTCTGGCATCCAGCCCGGCAACTTCTGTTGTTCGGCAGTGCTGGAATCGCCTGCGCCGGTGGATTTGCGGCGACTCGGCCGATCGGAATCTGGGGTTTTTTTCTTTGTCATTGCTTACATGGTACTGCGTGGCGCGGCGGGATGGGCAGCAAGGCCGGCGCGACCGCCGACGATTGCCGCATGGAACCCATTGACAAGCCGGCCGGGGGCCTGCAAAATTCGCGGCTCACCTGCCCAGGTGGCGGAATTGGTAGACGCACTAGCTTCAGGTGCTAGCGGGGGCAACTTCGTGGAGGTTCGAGTCCTCTTCTGGGCACCAGTTTAAAAAGACCTCCGAGCAATCGGGGGTCTTCTGGTTTCTGGGGTTCGAAAATGCAGTGCGCTGCACTCGATCGCCGCGCCCTCGCCGGCAGCCCGGCCCTAGCTCGCTCTTTCGGCGTTGGAAACGGCAGACCAGCTCATGCCGGGCCTCGCCCGGGACGCAGATGGCCTCGCTTGAGCCCGTTGGCCATCATCACGTTCCACGCCGGAGCGTGGCCCCGCGCACTCCTGAAAACCAAACGCGACTGCCGACCCGCGCGACGCGCCAGCGCGCGGGCGGCCGCACGTCCCCCCCTTACCCTCCGCGCTCGCTTTTGGATGAACGCGCTCGCGTGCCGCCACCGTTACGGCGCAGCGGTAATGCCCGCCTCGCGCAGCGCCTGCGCCCAGATGCGGTAGCCGGACTCGCTGGGATGGGTGCCATCGGGCATCAGCGCTTCGGGCAACGTGCCGTCGGGCTGCAGCATCTTGGGGCCGATATCGACCAACTGCACCGCCGGATCCTTGGCATAGCGCGCGACCAGCATCCGGTTTGTCTCGGCGATCGGCGCGCGCCGTGCATCGTCGGGGTTGCGGCCACGCGGCATGATCGCCATCAGGATCAGCTTGCTGTTGGGCAGGCGACGGCGCACCTCGCTCACCACCGCCTGCACACCCAACGCCGCTTCAGCCGGGGTGCTGGCGCGCGATTGCGCGGTGCCGCTGAGATTGTTGGTGCCGATATGCAGCACCACCCAGCGCGGGTCCAGACCATCGAGTTCGCCCTGCCGGATGCGCCACAGCACATTTTGCGTGCGGTCCCAACCGAATCCCAGATTCAGGACCGGCCGCGTGCCATACAACCATTGCCATGATTCGGGGCCACTGACGCGCGTGGCCTGCGGCAGCCCAGACCAGAAATGCGTGATCGAGTCGCCGATCATCACCACCTCCGGCTTCAGGCTGCGCGCGACGGCCAGCGCTGCGTGGTGGCGTGCGTACCAGTCGTAGGAATCCTGCTCCAGCCAGTCGACCGGCATCAGCGAGGTCGCCGCGTCACGGCCGAGTTCGGCCACCGGCTTGACCGGTGGCTCGCCCAACAGCCGCGCCAGCGTGGGCTCGATCGCTTCGGCCAGCATGCGCTGCCCCCGCGTGTCCGGATGCAAGGCACCGGCCGCCGGACGGAACCGGGTGTCGTAAAACAGATCGGTGCGGAGTTTGCCGTCGCGCTGGAAGACCGAGCTCACATCCAGATAGGTCACGCGTGGGTTGTCGCCGTAACGCACGGCCAGGCCCTGATTGATCTGCGCATCGCGCCGCGATTTTTCGCTGGAGAGATCGCTGGGCAACACGCTCAGCAGCAGGATGTGCGTGCGCGGCAGCTTCTGCTCGATCGCCGCGACCACCGCATCGATACCGAGTTGGGTCTGTTCGGCGGTTTGACCGAGATGGCCGGTGTTATTGGTGCCGATCAGCACCAGCGCGACCTTCGGCTGCAACCCGTCGACTTCGCCATTGGCCAGCCGCCACAGCACGTTTTCGGTGCCGTCGCCACTGAAACCCAGGTTCAGCGCACCGCGGCTGCCGTAGAAGGTTTGCCAGGTCGGTCGGAAGTCTTCGTCCGGCGCCTTGGCTTTCTCGTAGTTTTGAGTGATCGAATCGCCGATCAGCAGCAATTTGGTATCCGGGTGCTGCTTGACCTGCTCCAGCACCTGCGCATGCCGCTGCGCCCACCAGGACTCGCGCAGACGATCGGTTGGCACGATCGAAGGCGGCGAGGTTTGCGCGCCTGCCGTCGTGCAGAACAGCAGCAGCCCCCAGCACCACAGGGTATGCGCAAAGCCGGAGCGTGAAACACGGGACGAAGCAGCGTGCGAAGACTGGGACATGCGCGCACCAGACACGGGAGAAGCGTCGATTGTGGTCCGCGCGTGCAACGCAGGACAACCCTTGGCGTAGCCGCCCTTGATGATCACAACGCACTGCAGTGAGCACTCCGACGTTGCCGCGTTGCTGCGGCAATGCTGAGGGAATCACGGACCTTGCCGTAACCCTGCCGTGCCGCGCGCGATCACCAGGCGCTGGATTTCCGAGGCGCCCGCGTCGATTTCGGTGATCTTGGCATCGCGGAAAGCGCTCCAGCGGTGCCGCGCGCAGCGGCAGCGCTGGGGCGCGCCAAGACCTCAGCGCAGCCCGGTCTCGCCGCGCGCGATCACCAGGCGCTGGATTTCCGAGGTGCCCTCGTAGATTTCGGTAATTTTGGCATCGCGGAGAGCGCTCCAGCGGTGCCGCGCGCAGCGGCACCGCTGGAGCGCGCCAAGACCTCAGCGCAGCCCGGTCTCGCCGCGCGCGATCACCAGGCGCTGGATTTCCGAGGTGCCCTCGTAGATTTCGGTAATTTTGGCATCGCGGAGAGCGCTCCAGCGGTGCCGCGCGCAGCGGCACTGCTGGAGCGCGGCAAGACCTCAGCGCAGCCCGGTTTCGCCGCGCGCGATCACCAGGCGCTGGATTTCCGAGGTGCCCTCGTAGATTTCGGTAATTTTGGCATCACGAAAGTAGCGCTCCAGCGGCATTTCTTTCGAATACCCCATGCCGCCATGAATTTGCACCGCCTGATGGGTGATCCACATCGCCGCCTCGGATGCGGTGAGCTTGGCCACGGCCGCTTCGGTACCGAACTTTTGCCCCTGCCCCTTCAACCACGCCGCGCGCAACGTCAGCAGCAGCGCCGCATCCAGCTTGCACTTCATGTCGGCGATCTTGGCCTGGGTCATCTGGAACGTGCCGATCGCCGCGCCAAATGCCTTGCGCTCCTTGACGTAGGCCAGCGTGGCCTCATACGCCGCGCGTGCAATCCCGACCGCTTGCGAGGCAATGCCGATGCGCCCGGCATCCAGAACGCTCATCGCAGTCTTGAAACCCTCGCCTTCCACGCCCAGCACCTCGTCGGGCTGCGCAACGTAATCGGCAAACTCGATTTCGCAGGTGGCCGAGGCACGGATGCCGAGCTTGGGCTCGGTCTTGCCGCGATGAAAACCGGCGCGGTCGGTATCGACCATGAAGGCGGTGATGCCGCGCGAGCCCTTGTCCGGCTCGGTCACCGCAAACAACACGATGTATTTGGCCACCGGGCCGGAGGTAATCCAGCTCTTCTTGCCATTGATGACGAAGCTGCCATCGGCCTGCTTGACCGCGCGGCAGCGCATTGCCGAGGCATCCGAGCCGGACTGCGGCTCGGTTAGCGCGAACGCACCGATGTGCGTGCCCTCGGCGATCGCGCGCACGTACAGCTGCTTCTGCGCTTCGCTGCCGTTTTTGAGAATGCCGGTGCAAAACAGCGAGTTGTTGACCGAGACGATGGTGGAGTGCGCGCCATCGGCCGCGGCGATTTCGATCATCGCCAGCGCATAGCTGATCGGGTCCATGCCGGCGCCGCCGTACTCGACCGGCACCTCGATGCCCATCAGACCGTTTTCGCCAAGCAGGCGGATATTTTCCAGCGGGAATTCGCCGCTACGGTCGAATTGCTCGGCGCTGGGCGCGATCTTTTCCTGCGCGATGCGGCGCGCCACATCCTGGATCATCAATTGTTCTTCGGTAAAGCTGAAATCCACGTCGCACCCCTTCAGGCCTGAGCTGGACCCCATTGTAGCGCCAACCATTCGCATGCGTATGTAGTTGACCGCACCCGCCGCCGGCCCGAAAATATCTCCATATCGCGATATAGAGATATTCATGGATCTGGAAGACTGGTCGGCCCGCTTGAAGGTATTCGCCGACGCCACCCGAGTCCGCCTGCTGGCCTTGCTGGAGCAGGAAGAACTCACCGTGGCCGAGCTGTCGGCCATTACCCGGCTGGCGCAGCCGCGGGTGTCCACGCACCTGGCCAAACTCAAGGAAGCCGGGCTGGTCCGCGACCGCCGCGCCGGGGTATCGGCGTATTACCGCTTCGACGAAGTGTCGCTGGACCCGGCGCAGCGCGCGCTATGGCTGGCACTGAGCACCGGCAGCGACGATCCGTTGTTGCGCCAGGATGCCGAGCGCGTGGCCGCCGTGCTGGCCAACCGTGCCGCGGACCAGAACTGGGCCGATTCGGTGGCAGGCGACATGGAGCGGCATTACTCGCCCGGACGCACCTGGGAAGCGCTGGCGCGCACCGCCCTGCCCCTGCTGGAAACCGGCGACGTGCTCGATATCGCGTCCGGCGACGGCGTGCTGGCCGAACTGGTGGCACCGCATGCCACCCGCTATATCTGCATCGATACCAGCGCGCGCGTGGTTGCGGCCGCCAGCGAGCGCCTGCGCAAACTACGCAACGTGGAAGTGCGCGAAGGCGATATGCATGCGCTGCCATTCCCCGATGCCAGCTTCGACCTGGTGGTGCTGATGCACGCGCTGACTTACGCGGCCAAACCGGCGCAGGCGGTGGCCGAGTCGGCGCGCGTGCTGCGCCCGGGCGGCCGCCTGCTGCTGTGCAGCCTGGCCAAGCACGAACACCGCGCCGCGGTGCATGCGTACGGCCACGTCAATCTGGGGTTTGCTGCCAAGGAGCTGCGCAAGTTCGTTGAAAAAGCCGGGCTGGACGTCTCCAGCCTGGAGACGGTGACACGCGAAAAGCGCCCGCCCCATTTCGAAGTGATCTCGTTGATTGCTGTGAAGCCGGGAATGGGGAATCGGGATTCGGGAATCGCCGACCGCAGCGCCGCTGGCTCACGGAGCATCGCATCATGACGCCTGCAGCACTCCACTCCCCCGTTGCACATGCCCTGCCCTGGCTACGTCCCGAGCGCGCAGCCAAGCTCACCGCCGCGCTTGCCGAGCGCATCCTCATCATCGATGGCGCGATGGGCACCATGATCCAGCGCCACGATCTGCAGGAGCCCGATTACCGCGGCACCCGCTTTGCCGAGGGCTACGACAGTGCGCACGTGCACGGCCCCGGTTGCGACCACGCACACGTACCGCAGGGCCACGATCTGAAGGGCAACAACGATCTGCTGCTGTTGACCCGCCCGGAGATCATTGCCGGCATTCATCGCGCCTATCTGGATGCAGGTGCCGATCTACTGGAAACCAATACCTTCAACGCCACGTCGGTGAGCCAGGCCGACTATCACCTGGAACATCTGGTGTACGAGTTGAACAAGGCAGGCGCGCAAGTCGCGCGCGCCTGTTGCGACGAAGTCGAGGCGTTGACTCCGCACAAACCGCGCTTTGTGATCGGCGTGCTCGGCCCCACCAGCCGTACCGCCTCCATCAGCCCCGATGTCAACGATCCCGGCTACCGCAACACCAGTTTCGATGCACTGCGCGAAACCTATCGCGAGGCCATCGAGGGCTTGATCGATGGCGGCGCGGATACGCTGATGGTGGAAACCATCTTCGACACGCTCAACGCCAAGGCCGCGTTGTATGCGATCGAAGAGGTCTTCGAGGCACGCGGCGGGCGTTTGCCGGTGATGGTTTCCGGCACCATCACCGACGCATCCGGGCGCACCTTGTCCGGACAGACTGCCGAAGCGTTTTATGCATCGGTCGCGCACGGCAGGCCGTTGTCGATCGGCTTGAATTGTGCGCTCGGCGCCAAGGATCTGCGCCCGCACGTGGAAACCTTGGCGCAGATCGCCGACGCCTATGTCAGCGCGCATCCGAACGCCGGCTTGCCGAATGCCTTCGGCGAATACGACGAGACGCCGGAAGAAATGGCGTCCACGCTACGCGAATTCGCACAGGCCGGCCTGCTCAACCTGGTCGGCGGCTGTTGCGGTACCTCTCCGGACCATATCCGCGCCATCGCCGAAGCGGTCGCCGATTTGCCACCGCGGCAACTGCCTGGCGCACCAGAGCTGGCGGCGTGATGCGTCAGGCTCACCCTCATCCACCCTTTGCGCACCTTCTCCCGCCTGCGCGAGCAGGTGGCGCGCAGCGCCGGATGAGGGCTGCATTGCACCGCGCCCGAGGCCCGGGCCGTGAACACCCACTCACCACGACCGATCGCGCCGTCATCGTCCAGCAGAGCCTTGCATGAGCACTCCCCGCTACACCCGCCTGTCCGGCCTTGAGCCGCTGGTCATTACGCCGGACCTGTTGTTCGTCAACGTCGGCGAGCGCACCAACGTCACCGGCAGCGCGCAGTTCCGCAAGCTGATCAAGGAGGAGCGCTACGAGGAAGCGGTGGAGGTCGCGCGTCAGCAGGTGGACAGCGGTGCGCAGATCCTCGACGTCAACATGGACGAAGGCCTGATCGATTCGGAGAAGGCGATGACGCGCTTTCTCAACCTGATCATGTCCGAGCCGGATATCGCGCGCATTCCGGTGATGGTGGATTCGTCCAAGTGGAGCGTCATCGAAGCGGGATTGAAATGCCTGCAAGGCAAGAGCGTGGTCAACTCCATTTCGCTCAAGGAAGGCGAAGCAGTGTTCATCGAACACGCCCGCAAGGTATTGCGCTACGGCGCCGCCGCGGTGGTGATGGCCTTCGACGAGGCGGGCCAGGCCGACACCTGCGCGCGCAAGGTCGAGATCTGCACGCGCGCCTACACGCTGCTGACCGAGCAGGTTGGCTTTCCGCCGGAAGACATCATCTTCGACCCGAACATCTTTGCCGTGGCCACCGGCATCGAAGAGCACGACAACTACGCGGTGGACTTCATCGAAGCCACCCGCATCATCAAGGACACGCTGCCGCACTGCCATGTGTCCGGCGGCGTTTCCAACGTCTCGTTCTCCTTCCGCGGCAACGAAACCGTACGCCAGGCAATCCACTCGGTGTTCCTGTTCCATGCGATCAAGGCCGGCATGGACATGGGCATCGTCAATGCCGGCGGCATGCCGATCTACGACGAGCTGGATCCGGAACTACGCGAACGCGTGGAGGACGTGATCCTCAACCGGCGCCGCGACGGCACCGAACGTCTGCTGGAAATCGCCGAGCGCTACAAGGGCACCAAGGGCGCGGCGAAAGTCGAAGACCTGGCCTGGCGCGACAAGCCGGTCCGCGCGCGCCTGGCGCATGCGCTGGTGCACGGCATCGACGCATTCGTGGAAACCGACACCGAAGAAGCGCGCCAGCATTCCACGCGCCCTCTGGACGTGATCGAAGGCACGCTGATGGACGGCATGAACGTGGTGGGCGATCTGTTCGGCGCCGGCAAGATGTTTTTGCCGCAGGTGGTCAAGTCCGCGCGCGTGATGAAAAAGGCGGTGGCCTATCTGCTGCCCTTCATCGAAGCGGAAAAACTGCGCACCGGCGATGTCGGCAAGTCCAACGGCAAGATCATCATGGCAACCGTCAAGGGCGACGTACAC
This sequence comes from Xanthomonas euvesicatoria, assembly GCF_013112235.1. NCBI lineage: Bacteria > Pseudomonadati > Pseudomonadota > Gammaproteobacteria > Lysobacterales > Lysobacteraceae > Xanthomonas > Xanthomonas euvesicatoria. Next base: position 2,907,716 of record NZ_JABFFS010000001.1, on the reverse strand, counting down.
GACATCGGCAAGAACATCGTCGGCGTGGTGTTGGCCTGCAACAACTTCGATGTGGTGGATCTGGGCGTGATGGTCTCGGCGCAGGTGATCCTGGATCGCGCTCGCGAAGAAAACGCGGATCTGATCGGGCTGTCCGGCCTCATCACGCCATCTCTGGAAGAAATGTCGCATGTGGCGCGCGAGATGCAGCGGCAGGGCTTTGACATTCCGTTGTTGATCGGCGGCGCAACGACCTCGCGCGCGCACACCGCGCTGAAGATCGACCCGCACTACACCGCGCCCACCGTGTGGGTGAAGGACGCCTCGCGTGCCGTGGGCGTGGCGCAGTCGCTGATCTCGCGCGACCTGCGCCAGGCCTTCGTTGCCGCCAACGATGCCGATTACGCGGAAATCCGCGCACGCCACCGTAACCGCGGCGATGCCAAGCGCCTGGTGTCGCTCGAAAAAGCCCGTGCGCAGCGCTTCGACGGCGATTGGGACACCTACACTCCACCGGCCCCACGCCAGCCAGGCATCCACGTTTTCGACGACTACTCGTTGCAGGAGCTGATCGAACTCATCGACTGGACGCCGTTCTTCCAGGCATGGGAGCTGGCCGGCAAGTTCCCGGCGATTCTCAGCGACGAAATCGTCGGCACCCAGGCCAGCGAGCTGTATCGCGACGCACGCCGCATGCTCAAGCGCATCGTCGAAGAGAAGTGGCTGACGGCCAAGGCCGTGTTCGGGCTGTGGCCGGCAAATAGCGTTGGAGACGATGTTGTCGTCCTGACGGAGCCGGCAGAATCGGGAATCGGGAACCGGGAATTGCAAGGCGATGCCCGCACACTTGACCATTCCCGATTCTCCATTCCCCATTCCCTGCACTTCTTGCGCCAGCAAGTCGACAAGCCCATCGACCGCCCCGACTTCTGCCTGGCCGATTTCGTCGCTCCCAAGAGCAGCGGCAAGCAGGACTGGATCGGCGCGTTCGCGGTCACTGCCGGCATCGGTATCGATGCGCATGTGGCCCGGTTCGAAGCGGCGCACGACGACTACAACTCCATCCTGCTCAAGGCGTTGGCCGACCGTCTGGCAGAGGCGCTGGCCGAGCGGCTGCATCAACGCGTGCGCACCGAGTTCTGGGGTTATGCGGAGGACGAAGCGTTGGACAACGAAGCCTTGATCGCCGAGCGCTATCGCGGCATCCGCCCGGCTCCCGGCTACCCGGCTTGCCCGGAACACAGCGAAAAACGCACCTTGTTCGATCTGCTCGATGCCGAGCGCAACGCCGACATGTCGCTGACCGAAAGCTTTGCGATGCTGCCCACTGCCGCGGTCTCCGGTTATTACTTCAGCCATCCCAAGAGCCAATACTTCGTGGTCGGGCGACTAAGCAAGGAACAGGTGGCCGATTATGCAAAGCGCAAGAGCATCACGCTGGCATTGGCCGAGCGTTGGCTGGCATCGAATCTGGATTACGACCCGGAGTAAGGGCATCTGCTGACCGCAGATATCGTAGGAGCGCACCCGGGCGCGATGGGGGTCTTATCGGTAAAGCCTCATCGCGCCCGGGTGCGCTCCTGCGCGGCAACGCCACCGCATTGCGCGGCGGCGCCTGGATTACGCCAGCATCAAGCAGCCGGCCGCAACACGTTCAAGACTTCGTAGCACGCGCCCATGGTGTGGTAATCGGTCTTACCCGCCGGGCTTTTCTCATCGCTGTACTTGCGGTTGTCCGCATCCAGGATGCGATACCACGCGCCATACTGATGGTCGATCATGTGCGCCCACGAATAGGCCCACAGCTTGTCGTACCACTGCCAGTAGCGATCGTCGCCGCTGCGCTGCGCCAGCAATGCAGCAGCGGCCAACGACTCGGCCTGCACCCAGAAATACTTGTCGTCGTCGCAGACATTGCCCTCAGGGTCGAAGCCGTAATACAGCCCACCGCGCTGCGTGTCCCATGAGCGCTCCACTGCCACGTCGAACAGATGCTGCGCGGTCGGCAGCAACCAGTCGGCCGGCGCATACCGATCCAGCAGCATCAGCAGCTTGGCCCATTCGGTCTGATGGCCGGGCTGAAAACCCCACGGGCGGAACAGGTGCTTGGGATTGTCGCGGTTGTAGTCCCAATCGATGTTCCACTGCGGGTTGTAATGCTCCCACACCAGCCCATCGGCCTTGGCGGCCTGGCGCCGGGTCATGTTCTCGGCCAGCACCAGCGCGCGATCGCGATAACGCTGCTCGCCGCTGGCCTCGTACGCGGCGATCATCGCCTCGCACATATGCATGTTGGCGTTCTGGCCGCGGTAGCTGGTGAAGTTGAATTGCGCGTCGGCTTCGTCGCGATACAGCCCGAACTCCGCTTCCCAGAAATGTTTTTCCAGCAGCTGCCAGGTTTCGTCCATCCACGCGCGTGCCTCATCGACACCGGCCTTCAAACCACACGCATACGCCAGCAACACGAAGGCCACGCCGTAGCAGTGATTCATGTCGTCTTCGACCACGCCATCGCGCAGCGTCCACGCATAACCGCCGGTTTGCGGATTGCGATGCACATTGCGCAGATAGTCCAGCCCGTGACGTACCGCCTGCAGGTACGCAGCATCGCCAAACTCGCGGTAGGCCATTGCGTAGTTGAAAACGAAGCGCGTACTGCTGACCAGGTGCCGATGCCCGGCATCGTAGATCGAACCGTCATCGCGGAAATACTGGAAAAACCCACCTGCCGGATCGATCGCGCGCGGATGGTAGAACGCCATGGTGTCGGCGATGTGCTGGCGCAAGACGTCAGCCGAACGGAAATCGGGTGCGGGTGTTGCAGGCAAACGGCTCATGATTGTTCCTGGATCAAGGAATGGACTTCATCGATGCTCGGCATTGCCGCGAACGCGCCCTTGCGCGTCACCGCCAGCGCGCCGACCGCGGCAGCAAACCGAATCACCTCATTGATTGCCGCGGAATCGCCGCATAGCTGCTCCAGCGATGCAGCACGCGTTGCCAGCTGATACAGCAGCCCGCCGACGAACGCATCGCCAGCGGCGGTGCTATCGCGCACCTGCACCTGGAACGCCGGCACCTGGCCCGCATCGGTGCGTGTCTGCCAATGCACCGGTCCGCCGCCATCGGTGACCAGCAACCAACTGGCCCTGCCCTGCCACAGCTTTTGCGTCACCGCACCGGCATCGCCATCGAGCGTTCCCGCCAGATACTCAAGCTCCTCGCGCGAAAGCTTGACCACATCGGCCAACGCCAGCGCCTCCCATAGCAACGCCGCCGGATCGACATCCTGCGGCCACAGCATCGGGCGCAGGTTGAGGTCAAGGCTGACGATGGCGCCATCGGCGCGCGCACGGCGCATGCCGTCGAGCGTGCACTGGGCAATCTCCGGCTCGGTCATGCTGTTGGAGCACACATGCAATACCGCTGCCTGCGTAAACCCGTCCTCGGCGAAGTGCTCGGGACGGAACAACAGGTCCGCTGCCGGTGGACGGTAGAAACTGAAACTGCGTTCGCCCGCGTCGTCCAACGCAACGAACGCCAACGCAGTCTTGGCCTGATCGGTGCGCACGATGCCATCGGTCGCCACGCCGGACTGCTGCAGGCTTTGCAGCAGGAAATCGCCGAACATGTCGCGCCCGAGCATGCCGACGAAATGCGCAGCGCCCCCCAGGCGCGCCACCGCAACGGCGACATTGGCCGGCGCACCGCCGGCATATTGCGCGAAGGTACGCGCCTGGTCCGGGCCGTCCTGCGGCAACGCCAGCATGTCGATCAGCGCTTCGCCGAAACACACTACCTGATGCTTGGTCGCACTCATGCGCGTGCCTCCGCCAGTGCGCCGCGCAACCGCGAGCCCCAGATACCGTAGAACACGATGTACAGGTAGCACAGCAACGGCAGCACGAACGACTCATGCAGGCCGATGCTGTCTGCCAGCAGCCCTTGCAGATACGGCACGATGGCGCCACCGACAATGGCCATGATCAGCAGGCTCGAGGCGCGCCCGGTCAGCGGGCCGAGCCGTTCGATACCCAGGGTGAAGATGGTGGGGAACATGATCGAATTGAACAGGCCGATCGCCACCAGCGCATATACCGCCAACATGCCGCCGCTAGCCATGGTCAGGCCCAGCAACACCGCATTGATGGCCGCGAACACCGACAACAACACGCGCGGCGACAACTTGGCCAGCAGCGCCGAGCCGATGAAACGGCCGATCATCGCCAGCGTCCAGTAGGCCGACACGTACTTGGTTGCCTCACGCTCGGTGAACCCACCGATCTGCGGCAGCGAGAAGTAATTGACCATCAGGCTGCCGATGGCCACTTCTGCGCCCACATAGAAGAAGATCGCCAACACACCGAAGCGCACATGCGGGTGTTGCAAGGCATCGAGCAAGGAATGCTTGCTGTCGTCTTTCTGTGCGCTGGCGTCGGTCAGTGCCGGCAGACGGAACAAGAACACGAAAATCGCCAGCAAGAACAGCACGATACCCAGCCCGATGTACGGGCCTTGCACGGCCTGCGCTTCCTGCACGCGATAAGCCAGTTGCTCGGCTTCCGGCAGGGCCTTCAGCTGGTCGCCGCTCATCACCGTGTTGGAGAGGATCAACCAGCCGCCCAACAGCGGCGCGATCGCGGTACCGAGCGAGTTCAGTGCCTGGGCCAGGGTCAGGCGACTGGAGGCGCTGCGCTCGGGTCCCAGCAAGGCGACGTAGGGATTGGCGGCCACCTGCAAGATGGTGATGCCGGTGGCCAGCACGAACAATGCGCCGAGAAATGCGCTGTACACGCGCAATTCCGCCGCCGGCCAGAAACCCAGCGCGCCGACCGCCGCCACCGCCAACCCGGCCACGATGCCCTGCTTGTAGCCCAACCGATTCACCAGCCAACCGGCCGGCAGCGACATCAGGAAGTACGCACCGAAGAAGGTGAACTGCACCAGCATCGCCTGCGCGAAATTGAGCTCGAACACCGCCTTCAGATGCGGGATCAGGATGTCGTTGAGGCAGGTCAGAAAGCCCCACATGAAAAAGATCGTGGTGACCACCGACAACGCGACGCCGTTGTTGACGGGCGCCTTGTTGCCGCTGGGCACGGAGGATTGCGTGGAAAGGGAAACCATAGGGATTGCCTGGTCAGCGGCCGGAGGCCTTGGTGGGGGAATGGGCGGATGGACCGCTTTGGGGAGGTGATGACATTCGCGCTGTCGGTCCGCAGGCGCTGCTCGCGCGAATATTCAAGGCAACTGCGGCGGTCAGCTGTTGTGCGGCGAGCTCAGGGCTACCGATGCGTTGCAGTACCAGCTGCGCAGCCTGCCTGCCACGTGCACGCGGGTCTGCGGCCAGGGTGGTCAATGCAGGCGTGAACAGCGCCGCTTCGGCGATGTCGTCGAAGCCGGTCACCGCAAAGTCGCGGCCGGGCACGATGCCGTGCCTGGCCAGGGCCGCCATCAAACCGAGCGCAACGCTGTCGTTGTAGCAGACCGCTGCAGTCGCAGCCTGCGCCGCAGTGCTCAGCAAGCGCGCCCCGCACAGTGCGGCGTCCTGGCGATTTGGAGCCGACTCGACGTAATGCGTTTCCAGGTCCGCCTCCTGCATCGCGCGCGCATAGCCGGCGCGACGCTGCCGGCAGGAACTGGATGCGGCATGCCCACCGAAGAACACGATACGCCGATGACCTTGCGCAATCAGGTGCGAGCAGGCCTCGAACGCGCCTTGTGCGTTGTCCAGCGCCAGCAGATCCCATTGCGCGCCCTCCACCTCGCGATTGAACAGCACCACGTTGCGTTGGCGGCCGAGCACCTGGGTCAGCGCCTGCGCCTGGCTGCCTTCGGCCGGCGACAGGATGATGCCCGCCGGCGTGTGCTCCATCAGCGAGGTCAGCACTGCCTGTTGACGCTGCGTCGATTCGCCGGTGCTGCCGAGCAAGGTGACATAGCCGGCTGCGCCCAGTGCCTCGTCCACACCGGCGGCGAACTCGGCAAAAAACGGGTTGGACAAATCGTTGATGACCAGCGCGACGCTGGACGAGGTGCGTTGGCGCAAATTCGCCGCGGCGCGGTTGTAGACGTAATTCTGCCGATCCAACTCGGCCTCCACGCGCGCGCGCGTGCTTGCATGCACAAGCGGGCTCCCGCGCAGCACCAGCGACACCGTCGCGCGCGAGACACCGATGGCGCTGGCGATATCGCGTAGCGTCACCGCGCCGCGCCGCGCGCCCGGCGTACCATCGTCCGCAGTCATCTCGGGTGTCGGCTTGGCTGGCGTCACGTGGCAAGCCTTGCGGTGGAAAAAAGACGCATGCAGTGGCATCAAATTGGATCGATCCAATTAGGCCTCTTCCGCGCAGTCAATGCATGCGGCAGTGCAACATAGTCCATTTCGCACGAGGCCAAGGCCCAAGGCAACGCACCGACTGGCCAGTGATCCGACAGCGGCGGTTCGCACCAGTCACTCAAACGCGATCGATAGCCCGATGCCACCTTGCCAATCCGGGCTTTCCGAGGTCAGTCCCCGCAACACCGACACATCCAGCTGCATCGCATGCGGCAGCTGCCAGGCGCCACCCGCGCCGGCCACGCGCGAATGCGCGCTGCCGGTGTCCACGCCCGCTTCCACATAGCTGCTGAAATGGTCGCCGGAAAAAAACGTGTAATTGGGCGCGAAGGTCCAGGTGTGCCCGTCGTCATCGCGCGCGTAATTGACGTACAACGCGATGGCACGCTGCTGCGCCAGATCCCAGGATGCAGTCACACCGAGTTCGCGCGAGTAGCCGTCGCTGAAGGACGGGCTGCCGGTCGGGATGCTGTAAGTGCCCAGCGCAGCCCAATGAAAGCTCTCCGAACGCGATGGCAAGGCCACCTTCAATCCGACACTGCTATCCCCGCCGCCACGTACCCGCACGCCCCCACCATGCTGCCAGTTGTAGCTGTCGCTCCCGAGTTGCAGTTCGACATTCTGGAACAACCCCAGACGCAGCAGCGTGTCGGCGGTGTATTGGGTCGTGCGCTGCCCGTCGCTGCGGTCGGTACTTGCATCCGGCAAGCCCTGCTCCCAGGCAAACGCACCTGGCTGCAACGCCTCCGCAGCGAATGGAATGCCTGGCCGGTCGAACGCCGGCGCATCGTCTGCCTGTGCGGCGGCGTGCCCGCTAGCCACGCACAGCGCAAGCATCACCAAGGCCGACGCCGTTCGGCGCAGCGCCTGCACCGGCACGCGACTGAGGGCACGACTGTCGACGGCTGCCACGACGTTGGATTTCAGGAATTTCGACGACAGGGACATATGCAGCACCATTGGCAGGACGGAGCAACCGAGCAGGGACGAGGGCACGGCAAAGGCGCCGGCCTGCATCGACACGTAACGGCGCGCATGGTGCCGCGCCACCCGTGACCGGCTTGTATAGCGTCGCGCTGCGTGCTGTCTCCCGCGCCAGCGGTCGGGGTGAGCCCCGATGGCCTTGCATGAAGCACCATGATCAAGCAACCAACCCGCATTCTGCGCCAGACAATCCGATGGCCGCCCTCTGGCTTGCGCGGTGGCTACGCGCCTATTGCCTGCGGAAAACGCAATGAAAATGGGCACCCGCAGGTGCCCATGTACAACACACACCACGCATCGGGCGTTCTACCAGACCAGGTCGTCGGGCACCTGATACTTCGGATCAGCGTACGGGTCGTCGCCCGCTGGTGCGTTCGGGTCCACCTTCAAGGCGACCGATGGGGCGAACACCGCTTCGGCTTCGGCAAGCAGCTCGGCAGTCACCAGCAGATAGCGTCCGTTGAGTTGCAGCACACCCAGCTCGCCGGCATTGAGCGCCTTGAGCTGATCGGCGGTGACGTAAATGCGCTTGATCTTGCCGCCATACGGAAAATGCCGGGCGATATCCGCAGCGGCATCATTCAAACCCTTGTCCTTCACCAGCGCTTCGAGCTTGGCCTTGGCTTCGCGACGCAGGCGTGCTTCTTCCTGCTTCACTCGCTCGGCTTCGATGCGCTCGTCCTTCTCGCGCTGCGCACGAATCGCATAGGCCTTGGCCAGATCGATATCTTCGCGCGTGCGTGCCGGCCTGGGGCCGCGACGGTCTGCAGCGGCATGCTGCGGACGCGGCGCTGCGCCGGGCTTGCCGTCATGCCGACGCTCGGGCCTGCCAGCGGGTTTGCGCTCGCCATTGCCGTCGGTTGACGCGGCGGCATGTGGCCGCTGCGGTCCCCTGCCCTGGCCCGGCCGATTTCCCCCGGGTGCTGGCTTGCCGCCATTGCCATGTGCACGCGCTGCAGGCCGTGCGTCGGGTTTGCGTTCGGGCTTGGGCGCGGACTTGAAGCCCAACCCAAGCAACTGGTCACGTAAGGTATCGCTCATGGCGGCGGCAATCTGCAATCAATAGTGCGGAGGCGGCGGTTCGTCCGCTGCATCGGCAAACAATGTGGAGCGCACCTTGCCCAGATCCTCGAGCAGGTGGCGGATCAGTTCGGCGTTGCGTGCACCCGTCAAACGGGCGTCTGCAAGTGCTTCACTCAGTTCGTTGAGCGCCTGCTCCTGAAAGGACAGGCGCGTTTCCAATTCGATCAACCGCGCTTCCAGCGCGCGGTCGTGCAGCGGGAGTTGCTCATGCATATAACGAACGGCCTCGTCCAATGGCGTAGTACGCCAGACCTGCGGCTTCGATCTCCTGCGGGTCGTAAAGGTTGCGGCCGTCGAAGACGACATCGTCCTTCAAGGCCTGCTTGATCTTGCCGAAGTCCGGGCTGCGGAACTGCTTCCACTCGGTGACCACGACCAGGGCGTCGGCACCTTCCAGTGCAGAAAAGGCATCGTCGCAATACGCCAGATCATCGCGCTCGCCGAAGATGCGCCTGGCTTCGCGAGTGGCTTCAGGGTCGTAGGCGCGCACGGTGGCACCGGCTTCCCACAACTGTTCCATCAGGCGACGGCTGGACGCAGCACGCATGTCGTCGGTATTGGGCTTGAACGCCAGACCCCACACCGCGAAGGTCTTGCCGGCCACACTGCCGGTGCCCTCGGCACCGTAATGCCGCTGCACCAATTCGAACAGATGGCCCTTTTGCGCGTTATTGACGCTTTCCACTGCCTCGAGCAGGGTCGGCCGCATGCCGTACTGCTCGGCTGTCTTGGCCAATGCCTGCACGTCCTTCGGGAAGCACGAGCCGCCGTAGCCGGCGCCGGGATAGATGAAGTGCCAGCCAATACGCGGATCCGAACCGATGCCGTTGCGCACGTGCTCGACGTCGGCACCGACACGCTCGGCAATGGTGGCAATCTCGTTCATGAAACTGATCTTGGTCGCCAGCATCGCGTTGGCCGCGTACTTGGTCAGCTCGGCCGACCGCACGTCCATTTCCACGATGCGATCGCGATTGCGGTTGAACGGTGCGTACAGCCGCCGCATGCGCGCAATGGCCGCCGGCTTCTTGGCACCAATCACGATGCGGTCCGGGCGCATGCAGTCGGCCACCGCGTCGCCTTCCTTGAGGAATTCGGGGTTGGAGACGACATCGACCTCGTGCGCAACTCCGCGCGCGGCCAGTTCTTCCTGGATCGCCACGCGCACGATGTCGGCCGTGCCGACCGGCACGGTGGACTTGTTGACCACGATCGCCGGGCCGTCGATATGCCGGCCCACCGTGCGCGCAACTGCCAGCACGTATTGCAGGTCGGCACTCCCGTCCTGGTCAGCCGGCGTGCCGACGGCAATGAAGGTGATCTCGCCATGCGCGATGGCTGCAGCCGCATCGCTGGTGAAGCGCAACCGGCCGGCGGCATGGTTGGCCTTCACCATCGGCTCCAGGCCGGGCTCATAGATCGGAATCAGCCCGCGATTGAGGGCATCAAGCTTGGCTTGATCGATATCCACGCAGACGACCTGGTGCCCCACTTCGGCCAGGCAGGCACCGGTCACAAGACCCACGTAGCCGGTGCCGAAGATCGCAACGCGCATGGAATGGAATGCCTGCCGCGGAAGATCAGGGAAGGATACCCATCAGCTCGACATCGAACGTCAACGTTGCGTCAGGTCCGATCGGCCCGCCTTGCGTGCCGTTCGGGCCATAGGCCAGGTTGGACGGAATCCAGAAACGGTATTTCGAACCGACCGGCATCAACGCGACGCCCTCGGTCCAACCGGGGATGACTTGATCCAGACCAAACTCCGCCGGCTGGCCGCGCTGGTAGGAACTGTCGAAGACCTGCCCGTTGAGCAGCTTGCCTTCGTAGTTCACACGCACCTTGCTGGTCCGCATCGGGCGCTCGCCGCTGCCCTGGCGCAACACCATGTACTGCAGGCCGGACGCGGTGGTGATCACGCCCTTCTCGGTCTTGTTCTTGGCAAGGAACTCATTGCCTTGCTTGCGATTGTTGGCAGCGGCGGCACCCTGCTTGGCAGAGGCGAATGCCTGCATGGTGGCTGCGGCTTCCTGCTGGGTCAGACGCGTGGTGCCCTTGGCGAACACGGTACGCACCGCTTCCATCAGGATCGACAGATCGATCTCGTCCTTGATGCCGGCCAGCGACGGACCAACCGCACGATCGCCGAGCATCAGGCCGACATTTTCCTTGGACGGGGCGGCCGGCGCGGCGCCCGGCGCCATGCCTGGCACCTGCTGGCCATTGCGGGCAGCGAGCGCGGTACGCAACGCGGTGTCGGTGGCCTGGGTCTGCTCATCCGACAACAGCGGCTTGCCGCCCTTGAATGCATTTTCGATGGCGCGTTGCATCGCGTTCACATCGATGTCCTGAGCAATCGGCTCGAACGAACGTGCCACGTCCATACCGATGGCGTAGCTCACGTCCTCGCGCGTGCTCTTGTCAGACGATGCATTCAAAGCTGGCTTCTCCTTGGTGGCCGCTGCGGCCGGTTGCTGCGACATCGCCGGCATCGATGCCGACATTGCCACCATCAGTAACGACGCCGCCGCGCCGCGCTTTCCCATCTTCATTCGATGCACTTCCCAAAAGTGAAAAGACACGCCACCGATGGCGCTGAATGCGCATTGTCGCATGCGCGCGCGGCGATGCGAGTGCTCAGTGCGCCGGTGCCTTGAGCTCGCGTTCGATTGCTGCCAGCACGCTCGGATCGTCCGGTTTGATCTTGCTGGGGAACTGCGCAACCACCCGGCCATCGCGACTGATCAGATACTTGTGGAAGTTCCAGCCCGGCGCCACGCCAGTGGCCTGGGTCAGGCGCTGATACAGCGGCGTTGCCTGCGCACCCAGCACATGGACCTTTTCGAACATCGGGAACTTCACCCCATAGGTCAGCGTGCAGAATTCCTGGATCTGCTTCTCCGATCCCGGTTCCTGTCCCTGGAAATCGTTGGATGGAAAACCCAGCACCGTGAAGCCGCGGCTGCCGAAGCGCTGGTTGAGCGCTTCCAGCCCTTCGTACTGTGGGGTGAAGCCGCACTTGCTGGCGGTGTTGACCACCATGACGACCTTGCCGCCGTAGGTACGGTTCAGGTTGATTGGCGTCTTGCCGGCCAGCGGCCGGTATTCCACATCCAGTACCGGAGTGCCGGCAGCGAACGCGGATGTTGCAAAAAAGCCAGTCAATACAAGAGCTAGCAGACGATTGAGCAACATGAGCAATGCCCTTCGAAAGTTGAGGCGGCGCACCGATGAGGGGTGCCATCAGTTGGGGATGACAAACAGTTGACTGCCTGCGTGTCGGTGTTATAGTTTAATACAACACCAGTCACCCAACGCAGGGGAAAGCATGAACAGCACACGCTTGACGCGACCAGTTCCGCTGTTGCTGTTCGGCAGCACCCTGTTTGCCATTGGTTGCCTGGGAGCCGCTTCCAGTCAGGTGACGGAGTCCGGCGCCGATTATGGCGTGTCGGAGGCGGTTACGGAAAACGCGACAACTCCCCCCGAAGCGCGTTCCCGGCCTGGCCGGCATGTGCGCGCCTCGCTGTCGATGCCCTATTTCTCCTTCGCGCAGGCCCTGCGCCCACGGAGCTGATCATGAACGACATTCAGTGGAGCGACGGCGCTCCCATCTATCGCCAACTCAAGGAACGGGTGATTGCCATGATGCTCGATGGAATTCTCAAGCCCGGCGATGCCCTGCCCTCGGTGCGCCAGGTGGCGGCCGATTACCAACTCAACCCCATCACCGTCTCGCGCGCCTACCAGGAACTGGCCGACGAGAACCTGGTGGAAAAACGCCGCGGTCTGGGCATGTTCATGACCCCGGAGGCCGCACAGAAGCTGCGTGGCAGCGAACGCGAGCGTTTCTTGAATGAAGAATGGCCCGCCGTGCTGGAAAGGATCCAGCGCCTGGGACTGTCCATCGACGATCTGTTGCCACAGGGAAAAACACCATGACCGCCGTCTCCTCCGACCATGTGGTCGACGCACGTGGCCTGCGCAAGGCCTACAAGCATCGGCTCGCGCTGGACAACACCAGCTTCACCATTGCCGCCGGCCGCATTATTGGACTGATCGGCCCCAACGGCGCCGGCAAGACCACTGCGCTCAAGGCGGTGCTGGGGCTGACCGATTTCGCCGGCGAGTTGCAGGTATTGGGCATGGATCCGCGCACCCAGCGCAATGCGCTGATGAACGAGGTCTGCTTCATTGCCGACGTGGCGGTGCTGCCGCGCTGGCTGCGGGTCGGCGAAGCGATCGACTTCGTCGCCGGCGTGCATCCGCGTTTTGATCGCGCCAAGTGCGAGCGCTTCCTGGCCAATACCCAGCTCAACCGCAAATCGCGGGTGCGCGAGTTGTCCAAGGGCATGATCGTGCAGCTGCATCTGGCGCTGGTGATGGCCATCGACGCACGCATCCTGGTGCTGGACGAACCAACCCTGGGCCTGGACATCCTCTACCGCAAGCAGTTCTACCAGCGCCTGCTGGAGGATTACTTCGACGAGCAGAAGACCATCATCGTCACCACCCACCAGGTCGAAGAGATCGAGCACATCCTCACCGATGTGATGTTCATCCGCGACGGCCGCATCGTGCTCACCGCCGACATGGAAAGCATCTCCGAGCGCTACACCGAAGTCCTGGTCGGTGCCGACCAGCTGGATGCAGCGCGCTCCCTGAAGCCGATCGACGAGCGCGGCCTGCCGTTCGGCAAGACCGTGATGTTGTTCGATGGCGCGCCGAAAGAGCAGCTCGCCCGTTTTGGCGAAACCCGCAATCCCGGCCTAGCCGACCTGTTCGTTGCGGTCATGAAGGGGACCTACGCATGAATGCAGTGACCAACCAAGCATCACCCGCACGCACCTTCGCCTGGCTGCTCAAACGCGAATATTGGGAGCACCGTGGCGGCTTCGTGTGGGCGCAGTTCATCACCGGCGGCATCGCGGTGTTCTTCGCGCTGCTGGGCGCGGTGATCGGTGCGATCAGCGCCCGCCGCAACATGGTCGGCGACAGCATCACCATGGACGATCTGGCCGAATACACGCGCACGCTGGGCCAGGTCGGCGACGGCCTGCTGCTGGGCGGCATCGGCATCGCCTCGGTGGTGCTGGCATTCGTGGTGTTTTTCTACGCACTCGGCAGCCTGTACGACGATCGCCGCGACCGCAGCGTGCTGTTCTGGAAATCGTTGCCGGTGTCGGACGTGCAGACCGTGTTGTCCAAGGCTGCCTGGGCGTTGCTGCTGGCGCCGCTGATCTCCATCGCGATCGGTGCGGCGGTCGGCATGGCGCTGTGGCTGATCGCCATCGTTGGCGCCCTGATTGCCGGCGTGCCCAGCCCCTGGGCGCTGGCGACCCATTCGCACCCGTTCTCGCTGCTGTGGCTGTTGCTCAAGACCGTGCCGATGAGCCTGCTATGGGCGCTGCCGACCGTGGGCTGGCTGATGTTCTGCTCGGCCTGGGCCAACAGCAAGCCGTTCCTGTGGGCGGTGCTGTTTCCGCTGCTGGCCTGCGTGATGCTGAGCATTCTCTCGGCGATGCCGGGCGTGTCGCTGCCGATCGGCTGGATCTGGTACATCGTCGGCTACCGTGGCCTGCTCAGCGCCCTGCCCGGCACCTGGTCGCCACTTGCCGTCAGCGGGAACCTGGACAGCAGCACCCTGCAAAGCCCCAGCGACCTGGTGCAATGGGCCCTGCAGCACACCGACAGCACGCGCGTCTATGGCAGCGCGGATATCTGGATTGGCGCAGCCGTCGGTATCGCCTTGATCGCCTCTTCCATCTACCTGCGCCGTCGGCGCTCCGAAGCCTGAGGGACCTCCCATGCGCCTGACCCTGAGCCTGGCCATCCTGCTCGCATTGCCCGGTGTTGCAGCGGCAGAGGAGCAGTGCAAGTTCTCCGAACCACGTAGCCTGGACCTGCAACTGACCGGCGTGAAGTCGGTCCTGTTCGAGGTCGCTTCCAACGACCTGCATCTGGACGCCTCGCCCGGCGGCGGCGGGAAACTGGGCGGGCGCGCCTGTGCTGCCAGGGCCGAATTGCTCAAGAGCCTGACCGTGACCCAGAAGCGCGTCGGCGACAAGCTGGTGGTGAGCTTGAACGATGACCGCCGGTTTTCCTTCGGCAACAGCTATTCCTACCTGGACCTGCGCGGCAGCGTGCCCAACACGGTGCTGGTGCAATTTGACGTGGGTTCCGGCGATGCGCAGATCAACGGGGCCGCCGCAGTGAGCGCCGACGTGGGTTCGGGCGACATGACCATTCGTCACACCAAGGGCCGCGTGACCGCCAAGGTGGGTTCCGGCGATGTCGAGCTGGAAGATCTGGGCGCGCTGCGCGTGCTGGCAGTGGGCTCGGGCGACCTCAAGGCGCGTGAGGTGCACGGTGCGGCAGAGGTGGCGAAAGTGCAGTCCGGCGAGATCAAGCTGCACGGCGTCGCAGGCAACATCAAAATCGGCACGATCGGCTCGGGCGATGTCGATATCCGCGATGTGCAAGGCAATGTCAACGTGGAGTCGGTCGCTTCCGGCGCGTTGAATGTCCGCAAGGTGCGTGGCGATCTGAGCGTGGCGCACAAGGGCAGCGGCGATATCGATGTGAGCGAGGTCTCCGGCAGCACCCGGGTACCGACAGACAAATGACGACGACTTCTTTCAGGATGTGGGGGAAATGCTGATGAAATTGCTTGTTTCGGCGGTAGTGATGAGCGTATTGCTGGCGGGTTGCGGCAAGTCCGAACCCACCGTCAACGTCTCCAGCCAGGCCAATGGTGCCGGCGTGACCTTTACCGGCAAGAGCCTGACGCTCAAGCGCGACGGCTTGCCGGCCGCCACCATCGGTGTCGATGGCGCGCTCAGCATCGACGGCAAGCCGGTGGACTTGAATGAGGCGCAACGCCAGGCGATGCGCAGTTACTACGCGCAAGTGCAAGGCGTGGCCAAGAAGGGCATCGACATCGGCACCCAGGGCGCGGCGTTCGGCGCACATGCCGCAGGCCAAGCGATCAAGGGCGTGCTCAGCGGCAACTCAGATCAGATCGGCGACAAGATCGAGGCCGAGGCAGACACCTTCAAGCACAAGGCCCTGCAGATCTGCGATCAGCTGGCCACGCTGCGCACCGCACAGGATGCAGCCGCGCACCTGGTGCCGGCCTTTGCGCCGTACTCGACCCTGACGCAGCACGACATCGACGATTGCCGCAAGTAGATGGCCCGACAGACCGACGACGCGCACCGCCGGGCGGGCGTCGTCGGTGCGCGGCGCGGCATGTGCCGATCGTCCACTGCGACGCCGGTGCGCCACACGCCTGGTTGACGACCGTTCGCAGGCAGGTGGCAGCGCCTCCATCCGCAACGCTCAGCAACTGCGTATCGCACCGCCTGCGCAGCTGTCCGCATGGCGCGTGCCATCGCTGATCGGCCGGCCGGAACGCGCTTGGAACCGGCGATGCGTGCACGGTAACCAAACGCATCGACGCCCTGCGACATTTTGGCAGGCACCGGACGGCCGCTTTGCCGATCCGCAGACCGGAGCGGGATTACACTAATGTGCTTCCCTCACTCCATCGACCCCATGAACAAGTTCGTGATGCTCTGCATGGCGCTTCTGCTGTGCACGCTTGCTGCCTGCGGCGACCAGTCGTCTCGCCGCGCCGAACGCGGCAAGCCGCGCGTTGCGGTCACCACGCAGTCGGTGATGATCCGCCGCCCGCCGGCTGCCAATGCCGAAATCACCCCCGACGGCACGCTCAAGATCGACGACATCGCGCTGCCGCAGAAAGAAGCCACACGCGCCAAGCTGCAATTGCTGTTCGGCCACCTGCAGATGTTGCGTCAGCAGGCAGTGAACGAGGCCGGCCCGGATCCGGAATACAAGTCGATCAAGCTGACCGCCACGCCGCAGATCCAGACGCTCAGTGGGGAATTGCTGGATGAAATCCCGTCGCTGCAGCCGTATCGCGAGAGTTTTAGTAACCTGCAAGCCGAGCGGCATTGACGCCCAGCGCACGTCAGCCAAGCGGCCAGAAGCAGCAAGAAAACCGCAGGAACGCGGTTGCGCGCGATGAGCAGTTACCGATCACGCCTCATCGCGCACAGGTGCGCTCTTCCATATGCACTGCGGTGATCAGCCGCCGCCGCCACCGCCGCCGGCCTGGATACCGCCGCGCGTCAAGGCTGCCGGGTCGAGCAATCGCCGCAGTTCCGCTTCGCCGAGCCCGCTGTCTTCCTTGGCCACATCCAGTACCGGCCGCTGCTCCTTGTAGGCACGCTTGGCGATGGCCGCGGCTTTTTCGTAGCCGATGATCGGATTCAGTGCGGTCACCAGAATGGGGTTGCGGTCCAGCGCCTCGCGGACGCGCTCCTGACGCACCTTCAGCCCGGCAATGGCCGTGTCGGCCAACAGACGCGAAACGTTGCCCAGCAAGTTGATCGAATCCAGCAGGTTGTAGGCGATCAGCGGCAAGGTCACGTTCAACTGGAAGTTGCCGGTTTGCCCGGCGATGGTGATGGCAGTGTGGTGGCCGATCACCTGCGCGCACGCCATCACGGTGGCTTCGGGAATCACCGGATTGACCTTGCCCGGCATGATCGAGCTGCCAGGCTGCAGCGCCGGCAGTTCGATTTCGCCCAGTCCCGCCAGCGGTCCGGCATTCATCCAGCGCAAGTCGTTTGCAATCTTGATCAGCGCCACCGCCAACGCGTTGAGCTGACCGGACAGCTCCACCGCATCGTCCTGCGCGGCGAGGCCTTCGAACTTGTTTTCCGCGCTCTCGAACCTGGCTCCGCTCAGGCTGGACAAGGCCTTGGCCACCTTGCCACCGAAGCGCGGGTCAGCATTGATGCCGGTCCCGATCGCCGTACCGCCCAGCGGCAAGCGTCGCAGGCGTTTGAGCGCGTCGTCGATACGCTCCTGCGCCGAACTCAGCTGCGCCGACCACGCGCCGAACTCCTGCCCAAAGGTGAGCGGCATCGCATCCATCAAATGCGTGCGACCGGTCTTGACGATCTTGTCCAGCGATTTGGCGCGCTTATCGATGGTCTTGCGCAGATGCTTGAGCGCCGGTTGCAGATGTTCCTGCACAGCCAGCAATGCCGACACGCGAATGGCGGTGGGCACCACATCGTTGGAACTCTGGCCGAGATTGACGTGGTCGTTGGGATGCACCGCATCCTTGCCGGCACGCGTGGCCAAGGTGGCAATCACCTCATTGGCATTCATGTTGGACGAGGTGCCCGAACCGGTCTGGTACACATCGATGGGAAACTGCGCATCGAAGCGACCCTCGGCCACTTGCAACGCGGCGGCCTGCACGGTCTTGCCGATCGACTTGGGCAACAATCCAAGCTCGGCGTTGACGCCGGCTGCCGCGGCCTTGATCAAGCCCAGCGCGCGAATGAAACCACGCGGCATCGGCTGCCCGGACACCGGGAAATTCTGCACCGCGCGCTGGGTCTGCGCGCCCCACAGCGCATCGGCGGGTACCTGCAATTCGCCCATGCTGTCGTGTTCGGTCCTGAAACGTTCGCTCATCTGCACTCTCCGCACATTGCTGACTTGTGGTGATCGATGGCTGGCGGCGGGCGTACCCACGCTGGCGAGGCTGCCTACGATACTCGCTCGCCGCGTTGCGACGATGTCGTCGCACGCTGTCGGCTAGACTGCCTGTTGATCATGACGAGATGCCAAGCCGCCATGGGCGACGAGCCTGACTGTAGAAACGCAGACTCCACATCTGTTGCCGGGATACCCCGCACCTCTGCCGCATATGCGCTAGCACGCAGATGTACCGCTCCTGCAGCGCACGGAGGCGGACATGTTAGGTAACGTCTTGCTCCTGTTGGTCGCGCTGTTGCTGGTGCTGTTGAATGGGTTCTTTGTCGCCGCCGAATTCGCGCTGGTCAAGCTGCGGCACACGCAAGCGGTGGGCCTGGCGCAAACCAACGGCTGGCGTGGGCGCTTGCTGCTCGGGGTGCACGCCCATCTGGATGCGTATCTGTCGGCCTGCCAGCTCGGGATCACCCTGGCCTCGCTCGGATTGGGCTGGGTCGGCGAGCCGGCGTTCGCACATCTGCTGCAACCGCTGTTCGATACGCTGGGCCTGTCGCCGGAAGCGGCACAATTCACCGCGCTGGCAATCGCCTTCAGCCTGATTTCGTTCCTGCACATCGTGCTGGGCGAACTGGCGCCCAAGACCATGGCGATCCGCCGCCCGGAACGCATGTCGTTGTGGACCGCCGCGCCGCTGTACGTTTTCTACTGGCTGATGTACCCGGCCATCTGGGTACTCAATACCAGCGCCAACCGCTTTCTGCGCCTGCTCGGGTGGGGCGAAGTGGAACACCACTCGCATCGTTATTCACGCGAGGAATTGATGCTGATCGTCGGCCGCCAGGACCCGAACGCCGTAGCGCCCGACCAGGGGCTGGCCTTGATGAGCCACGCGTTGGAATTGCCGGATCTGGTCGCCGGCGACCTGATGCGTCCGCGCGAGCACCTGCGCAGCCTGCGCGAAGGCATGACCCTGGAAGCGGTGCTGGCCGAATTCAGTGAGTCGCGCTACAGCCGCTACCCCTGGTTCGATGCCGATGGCGAGCAGGTGCTGGGCATCCTGCACACCAAGGATCTGCTGGTGGCGATGGCACGCGGCCAGAACCTGGACGATCTGCGCCCGCTGCTGCGCCCTCCCACCGTGCTGACCCTGGAAACGCCGATTCCCAACGCGCTGGAGCAATTCCGCGCCGGCACCACCCATCTGGCGCTGTGCGTGGAAGAAGAAGGCCGCATCCTGGGCTTTTTCACCCTGGAAGACCTGCTGGAAGTGGTGGTCGGCGACATCGAGGACGAGCACCGCCATGTGGTGCGCGATGCCCCGATCCGTGGCCAGGACGGCTCGCTGCTGGTCGCCGGCAGCACCTCGATCTTCCGCCTGGAACGCCTGCTCGGTCAGGATCTGAGCGCGCCGGACCACGTCAATTCGGTCGGCGGGCTGATCCTGTATCAGCTGCAGCGCCTGCCCGAGGAAGGCGAAACGCTGGAACTGGATGGCCACTTGCTGACCGTACGGCGCATGGCAGGCCACCGCATCCAGGCGGTCACGGTGCGCCCGGTGGGCGAAGCCGTCGATGCGGCCAGCTGATGTCGTCGATTCATTCGGTGGACGCGCGAGGCGATTGGCCGATGCGAAACCAATAACGGTAATCGCGCGACTGCCCACCGAACCGCACCCCGCGGATGGTCACGTCGTATATCACACCCGGCTGCAAGCGCGGCACCCGGAATTGCAGGCTGTTGGGCACCCCGAAACTTTCGTGGTCCTCGCTCAGGTTGCGCACCTGCAGCTGGCGTCCATCGCGCTCACGGATCTCCACCTGCGCATCGGCGTAGTCGACATCGCGATTGGCGAACTTGCGCTTGCGGTCCGGCAAGGCGGTGAACGACAACAACGCATCGTCGGCGTAGTACCGGCCCGGGTACTCGCCGATCGGCCAGGCGACGAAATCCTCGCGCGTTCGCGCGGCGATGCCGACCGTCGGAACCAAGCGCAGCGCGGCACCGCTACTGAACGCAGCGCCATTGCGGCCGGCCACCATGCCGAAGGCGACGCGTTGCAGAAACGGATCCAGCAGCCAGCGCCGGTGCCCCAGTCCACCGGCGCTGACGTTGTTGGCGTCGGTCAGCCACTCGATCACGATCTCATCGGCGCTGGAAAAACGCAGCAGCGGCGAGCTGACCCCGCCATAGATCAGGCTGCGGCGCGCGCCCTTGGCCGCGCTGTCGGAATAGCAGCGCCAGTCCGGCGTCGGCGCATGGCTGAGGCGGCCGTTGGCGGCAATCACCAAGGCCGCCTGGGTGGCCTCGGGCTCGGCCGCCGGGTCGTCGTCGACCGCGTCGAGACCGTGCAGCCGACGGATGTCGTTGATCAGCGCCAGCACGCGTTGTCGCTGCGCCGGCTGCAACTCGCCGGCCCGGCAGCTGGCGATTGCTGGCGGGGTGCGATACAGCGCCGCCGCCTGCGCGGCGAAATCGGCATCCTGCGCGGTGGCGGGCAGCGCGGCGGGCAAGATCGCGAAGGCGAGACGAGCGAAGATCGGGCGCATGGCAGGCCGGAACAGCGCGGGAGCTCTACCATAAAGTGCAGCTCGCGCCATGTCGGGCGTCTCTGCCGCGCTGATAGCCCGCCATTCAGCCCACGCTGGCGTGGGCCTGGCAACCCACTTTCCAGCGCAGCGGGCCTGCCCGCGGCCCTGGCGGCGTAGAATGCTGGCCCCACTGTCACCGCTGCCTCCCTTGCCCATGTCGGATTCCGCCCTGCTCGCCCTGTCCCCGCTCGACGGCCGCTACGCCTCCAAGGTGGATGCGCTGCGCCCGATCTTCTCCGAATACGGCCTGATCAAGGCGCGGGTCAAGGTCGAAATCGAATGGCTGCTGGCACTGGCCGCCGAGCCGGGCATCGCCGAACTGGCGCCGTTCTCGCCGGCTGCCGCGCAGCGCCTGCGCGCCCTGGCCGACGATTTCAGCGTGGCGCATGCCGCGCGGGTCAAGGAGATCGAGCGCACCACCAACCATGACGTCAAGGCGGTGGAGTACTTCATCAAGGAGCAGCTCAAGGACGACGCCGAGCTGGGTCCGGCGCTGGAATTCGTGCACTTTGCCTGCACCAGCGAAGACATCAACAACCTCAGCTACGGGCTGATGCTGGAGCAGGCCCGCCGCGAGATGCTGCTGCCCAGCCTGGACGGCATTACCGCCGCGTTGCGCACCCTCGCCCACGCCCAGGCCGCCCAGCCGATGCTCTCGCGCACCCACGGCCAGACCGCCTCGCCCACCACGCTGGGCAAGGAAATCGCCAATGTGGTCGCGCGCCTGGAGCGCCAGCGCAAGCAGATCGCCGCGGTCGAACTGACCGGCAAGATCAACGGCGCGGTCGGCAACTACAACGCGCACCTGGTGTCGTACCCGGACCTGGACTGGGCAGCGTTCGCACAGCGTTTCGTGGAAAGCCTGGGGCTGGTGTTCAATCCCTACACCACCCAGATCGAGCCGCACGACAATGTGGCCGAAATCGGCGATGCCAGCCGCCGCGCCAACACCATCCTGATCGACCTGGCGCGCGACATCTGGGGCTATATCTCGCTGGGCTACTTCAAGCAGAAGCTGAAAGAGGGCGAAGTCGGCTCCTCGACCATGCCGCACAAGGTCAACCCCATCGACTTCGAAAATGCCGAAGGCAATTTCGGCATCGCCAACGCGCTGTTCGAGCATTTTTCCGCCAAGTTGCCGATCAGCCGCTGGCAGCGCGACCTCACCGACTCCACCGTGCTGCGTGCGCTCGGCACCGCGTTCGGCCACACCCAGGTCGCGCTGGATTCGCTGGCCAAGGGCCTGGGCAAGCTCACCGTCAACCCCGAGCGCCTGGATGGCGACCTGGATGCGGCCTGGGAAGTGCTGGCCGAAGCCGTACAGACGGTCATGCGCCGCCACGGGCTGCCGAACCCCTACGAACAACTCAAGGCGCTGACCCGCGGCCAGGGCATCACCGCCGCCTCGATGCAGGCCTTCGTGGAAAGCCTGCAACTGCCGGAAGACGACAAGCAACGCCTGCGCGCACTCACTCCGGGCGCCTATACCGGCCTGGCCGAGCAGCTGGCGCGGGCGATCTGAGCTGACCGAACCGCACGCGGTGCAGGGCTTGCGAAGCGGGCCACGTCATCGGACCTCATCGGCGAAGCTGCATCGGCATCACCACATGCCGATGCAGCACGATCAAGGCCAATGATGACGAGGCCAAGACGCCCGGGGCGGGATGCGTCGCACCTCGCATGCGGACGGGCGGCCGGCGAGGGCCTGCACATGGTGACCAAACCGGACTGCTATCTTGCCGGCCTCACTTCCAGGAGATCGGCGATGCGCGTCACTCACACGGCACTGACCCTGTTGACGCTGGGAAGCGTCCTTGCACTGAGCGGATGCGGCGGCGATGGCCCCGCCGCGCAGGCCCCGTCGGCGGTATCTAACACGCTGACCGATCCGGCCAGCGGCGCAGACTGTGCCGGCAAGGATGTCCGGCTGACCCGCAATGACAGCGAATGGATCCTGCACGGCGAGTGCGGCACGGTCACCATCACCGCCTCGCGTGGCGCGATGAATCTGGACACCGCGCGCAGCATTCGCCTGGAGGGAAGCAACTTCACGGTGCTCAACCAGCAACTTGGCCAGCTCAGCGTGAGCGGTCACGACAACACGCTCAATCTCACCGATGTCGATCGCGTGGATATCCAGGGCAACAAGAATCTTGTGCTCGCGCGTGCCGTGAAACAGGTACGGTTTTCGGGCAACGACAACACCGTCAACCCATCCAGCAAGCCCGTACTGGACGACCGTGGCAGCGGCAACAAGGTGATGTGATGCGCGCTGGTGCGCTATCGGCGCACGCGGCGATCAGCGTGCGCCGATAGCGCCACCATGCCGCTCGCAAGGCCATCGACATCAAGAAGCGATCGGAAATGCCGACCAGCCCTGCAGCGGCGAACGCGAGCCGGCACGCTGCGCGCCGCACAGGTGGACATCCGGCTCGGGCAGTCGACAATAGGCCATTGGCGCCGGCCGATGCCGCGCACCACACTCTCTTCTACATCGTGTAAGGACCCCACATGGCCGTACGTAAAGCGACCCCACTTGCCATCGAAGTCCAGGCCCGTCCGGGACAGCCGCTGGGCATGCCGGTCGAGCGTTTCCTGCGCAATTACTGGCACAAGCACCCGCTGTTGATCCGCAATGCGTTCGCGGATTTCGCCTCGCCGCTGCAGCCGGAAGACCTGGCCGGGCTGGCCTGCGAAGACGGCGTGCTGGCGCGCCTGATCAGCCACGACCGCGCCACCGACGGCTGGGACGTGCGCACCGGCCCGTTCCAGGAAACCGATTTCCCCGGCCTGCCCGACCACGACTGGACCTTGCTGGTGCAGGACGTGGACAAATGGGACGCCGACGTGCGTGCCCTGCTGGAGCACTTCCGCTTCCTGCCGCGCTGGCGCATCGACGACATCATGATCAGCTTCGCCGCCACCGGTGGTTCGGTAGGCGCGCACGTCGACCATTACGACGTGTTCCTGCTGCAGGGCCAGGGCCACCGCCGCTGGCAGATCGATGCGCGCACCGTCCAGGGCCGCAAGGCCACGCCGCTGGCGTTCCGCGACGATGTCGAGCTCAAGCTGCTGCGCGAGTTCAAGCCCACCCACGATTGGGTGCTGGGCCCGGGCGACATGCTCTACCTGCCGCCGCTGATCCCGCACCACGGCGTGGCCGAAGACGCCTGCCTGACCTTCTCCATCGGCACCCGCGCACCGTCCTCGGCCGAGCTGATCGGCGATTACCTGGACACCTTGATTGCCGATGCCGACGAGGCCGTGCGCTATCACGACGAAGACCTCAAGGTGCCGGCCGACCCCTACGAGATCGACGTCACCGCGATGAACCGCGTGGTCGCTGCGCTCAATGCGCTGCGCATGAATGACCCCGACCGTCTGGGCGACTGGTTCGGCCGCTTCATGACCACCTACCGCGCCTCCGGCGACGTGGTGCCGGCGCCCGAGCCGATCCCGCGCGAAGCGGTCGAGCAGGCACTGGAAGAAGGCGTGCTGCTGCACCGCCACCCGTGGTCGCGACTGGCCTGGCGGCGCGCCAAGCGTGGTGCCACGCTGTTCTGCAGCGGCCTGGAGTTTGCGCTGTCTGCCAAGGATGCGTCCCGGCTGGCGGCAGCCGAAGAGATCGACGGCACCTTGTACGCGCAGTTGTCCCCGCGTGGCCGCGAGGTGGTGCTGGAGCTGCTGGCACAGGGCCACTACCAGCGCGCCCACGAAGATGCCGAGGACGACATCGCAGACGACGACCACGCGCATGCCCTGAGCGTGTCGGCCGACCACGACGACCAAGACGCCGACGACGACGCGCCGGAGGCGCACGAGGACATCGATGCCGACGCCGATGTCGAACAGGTTGCCGACGCTGCCGACACCCCGGCAGAGGCGCTGCAGGCCGATGTCGAACCCGGCGACGCCGCCGAAGCCGGAGCCGAGCAGGACGTCGACAGCGCGATCGCCGACGAGACCGATTCCGACGACAGCGACGACGCCACCAAGCCTGCATGAGCGCGCACGCCAGACCGCAGATCGTCA
This sequence comes from Xanthomonas euvesicatoria, assembly GCF_013112235.1. Taxonomy (NCBI): domain Bacteria; kingdom Pseudomonadati; phylum Pseudomonadota; class Gammaproteobacteria; order Lysobacterales; family Lysobacteraceae; genus Xanthomonas; species Xanthomonas euvesicatoria. The sequence goes on along the minus strand of NZ_JABFFS010000001.1, from coordinate 2,883,173 downwards.
CGCTGGACCCGGCCACCGACGCCGCGGCGCTGCGTGCGCTGCGGCCGTCCTGTGCCACCGACACCGCGGGCGACACCAGCGGTGTCGAGTGGGATGCACTGGACCCACTCAGCCTGCATCTGGCAGCGCGCACCGACGACGGCCAGTTGATCGCCTCGGTGCGGCTCACCGCCGACCGCCGTCTCGACCGGCTCGGCGTTCTGCCCGACTGGCGCCGCCGTGGCGTGGCGGACCAACTGCTCGCTGCCGCGGTCGACGCGGCACGGCAGCACGGCTGGCCCGGCCTGCACGCATGTCCCACCCCAGCTGCGGAAGCGGTCTTCGCGCGCCTGGGCTTTCTGCCCGACGCGCCCCCCCTTTCCTCACCCGAGCACATCGGCCAGGCCCACGATGCGCCCGGCACCGTCGTGCACCGTCGCCTCGACGGCCCGATGGCAGTGGACACCTTCACCGCAGCCCTGGCCGCCACCACCGGGCTGCTGTGCACCGCGCGCCGCCAGGTGCTCATCTACACCCGCGCCCTGGACACGCCCCTGTTCGACAACGCGGCGGTGCTGGATGCGCTGCGCCGTTTCGCCACCGCCCGCCACGACAAGCGCGTGCATATCCTGGTGCAAGACACCGCCAGCGCCGCGGCCAGCAGCAGCGCGATGCTGCGCCTGGCACAGCGCCTGCCCAGCGTGTTCCGGTTCCGCGCGGTCAGCGACCCGGTCGATGCAAGTTTTGCATCGGCCTATGTTGTCGGCGACGACGCCTACTACTTTCGTCCAACGGGTCATCGCTTCGATGATGGCGAAACCTGGCTGTCGGGTGCAGCGCGCAGCCGCCAGTTGGAGCGCGAATTCGCGCAGATATGGGAGCGCAGCGCGCTCTGGAACGAGCCGCGCGCGCTCGGCATCTGACCCCACAGCGCCCCTCGCACGTAGGCGCGCGCGCAATTGGTCTACCCCGCCGGTCAGCTTGCAGACGCCCCCTCACTAGCGCAAGGGGGTATAATTTTTCGAGATTTGAGACCGACCGATGGGGCATCTCGCCCTGCCGCTTCCGCACAATCATCCCCACAGCAGACCCGACTTACCATCGTGGATAATCTCCTAAAGCAGTTCGCGCAGTCATCGCAGCTCGCCGGCGGCAACGCCGCCTATATCGAGGATCTGTACGAGCAGTACCTCGTCGCCCCGGACAGTGTCGATCCGAAGTGGAAGAGCTACTTCGATGGTTTCGAAGGTCGCGGTGCCGGTGACGTCCCGCATTCGGCGGCCATCGCCCACATCCTCACCGCTTCCAAGCAGGCTGCCAACGCCGGCACCGGCGCAGGCGCCAGTGACGAGCGCGAGCGCAATGTCGGCCGTCTGATCACCGCCTACCGCGCCCGTGGCCACCTCGGCGCACAGCTCGACCCGCTGGGCCTGGTCCCGCCGGTCAACCCGCCCGACCTGGACCTGCCGTTCCACAGCCTGTCCCAGGCCGATCTGGACAGCGAATTCAGCACCGGCGGCGTCGGTGGCCAGCCGCGGATGAAGCTCAAGGATCTGCTGACGCGCCTGAAGGCGACGTACGCCAGCAGCATCGGCGCCGAGTTCATGCACATCCAGGAGTTCGACCAGCGCCAGTGGATCTACAAGCGCCTGGAAGACGCCGGCGGCAAGATTGCCGGCGATGCGGCCAGCCGCAAGCGCACCCTGGAGCGGCTCACCGCTGCCGAAGGCCTGGAGCGCTACCTGCACACCAAGTACGTCGGTCAGAAGCGTTTCTCGCTGGAAGGCGGCGATTCGCTGATCCCGATGATGGACGAGATCATTCGCCAGTCCGGCAACGATCAGGTCAAGGACATCGTGATCGGCATGGCCCACCGCGGCCGCCTCAACGTGCTGGTCAATACGCTGGGCAAGAATCCGCGCAAGCTGTTCGACGAATTCGAAGGCAAGTTCGAGCATGCCCATGACGACCGCGCGCACACCGGCGACGTCAAATACCACATGGGCTTCTCGGCCGACATCGCCGTTGGCACGGACAAGCAGGTGCACCTGGCGCTGGCCTTCAACCCCTCGCACCTGGAAATCGTCGACCCGGTCGTGGTCGGCAGCGTGCGTTCGCGCCAGGAGCGTTTCGGCGATGCCGAGCGCAAGAGCGTGTTGCCGATCCTGATCCACGGCGATGCCGCATTCGCTGGCCAGGGCGTGGTGATGGAGCTGTTCCAGATGTCGCAGGCGCGCGGTTTCGCGGTCGGCGGCACCGTGCACATCGTGGTCAACAACCAGATCGGCTTCACCACCAGCACCCGCGACGACGCCCGCTCCACGCTGTACTGCACCGACGTGGCCAAGATGATCGGCGCGCCGGTCTTCCACGTGAACGGCGACGACCCGGACGCGGTGATGTTCGTGTCCAAGCTGGCCTACGAGTTCCGCCAGCAGTTCAAGAAGGACGTGGTCATCGATCTGGTGTGCTACCGCCGTTGGGGCCATAACGAAGCCGACGAACCGGCAGCGACCCAGCCGGTGATGTACCAGACCATCCGCAAGCACAAGACCACCCGCGAGCTGTATGCCGCCAAGCTGGAAAGCGAAGGCGTGCTGAGCGCCGACGAGGCCAAGGCACTGGTGGACGGCTACCGCAACAAGCTGGATTCGGGCGAATACACCACCGAACTGGCCAAGCGCAAGCCGGACGAATTCGCCATCGATTGGTCCAAGTACCTGGTCGGCACCGCTGCCGATCCGGTGGACACGCGCGTCAAGCGCGACCAGCTGGACCGTCTGGCCAAGCTGATCACCACCATCCCGGAAGGCGTCGAACTGCACGCCCGCGTGGCGAAGATCTACGAAGATCGCGTCAAGATGGCTGCCGGCGATCAGCCCGGCGACTGGGGCTTCGCGGAAAACCTGGCCTACGCCACGCTGCTGGCCGAAGGCCACAAGCTGCGTCTGGTTGGCCAGGACGCCGGCCGCGGCACGTTCTTCCACCGTCACGCGATCCTGCATGACCAGAAGACCGACGACTACTATCTGCCGCTGCGCCAGCTGGTGCAGAACCCGGAAGACGCCACCGTCATCGACTCGTTGCTGAGCGAAGAAGCGGTGATGGGCTTCGAATACGGCTACTCCACCACCGACCCGAATGCACTGTGCATCTGGGAAGCGCAGTTCGGTGACTTCGCCAATGGCGCGCAGGTGGTGATCGACCAGTTCATCGCCGCCGGCGAAGCCAAGTGGGGCCGCATCGCGGGCCTGTCGCTGTTCCTGCCGCACGGCTACGAAGGCCAGGGCCCGGAACACAGCTCCGCACGTCTGGAGCGCTTCCTGCAGCTGTGCGCGCTGGAGAACATGCTGGTCTGCGTGCCGACCACGCCGGCGCAGTGCTTCCACATGATCCGCCGCCAGATGCGCATGACCACCCGCAAGCCGCTGGTGGTGATGACGCCCAAGTCGTTGCTGCGCCACAAGCTGGCGGTGTCGAGCCTGGAAGAACTGGCCGACGGGCAGTTCCAGCATCTGATCCCGGACGCCAAGGCCGACGCGGCCAAGGTCAAGCGCGTGGTGCTGTGCTCGGGCAAGGTCTATTACGACCTGCTCGAAGACCAGACCAAGCGCGGCCAGGACGACGTTGCCATCGTGCGCATCGAACAGCTGTATCCGTTCCCGCGCGCGCAGCTGGCGGCCGAGCTCAAGGCCTACGGCAACGCCACCGATGTGGTGTGGTGCCAGGAAGAGCCGCAGAACCAGGGTGCGTGGTACCAGATCCGCCATCACCTCAACTTCTGCCTGGCTGGCGGCCAGAGCCTGCATTATGCCGGCCGTGCCCGTTCGCCCTCGCCTGCCGCCGGCCACATGGCCGACCACATCATCGAGCAGCAGAAGCTGGTTGCCGATGCGCTGCTCAACCCGTTCAACGACCAAGTCGCTGAATAACTCCTCTTCCCCAAAGAACGAAAACCCTAGGACGCTCCCCGAATGGCCACCGAAGTCAAAGTTCCGGTACTGCCCGAATCCGTTTCCGACGCCACCATCGCCAGCTGGCACAAGAAGGCCGGCGAAGCGGTCAAGCGCGACGAGAATCTGGTCGACCTGGAAACCGACAAGGTCGTGTTGGAAGTTCCTTCGCCGGTCGACGGCGTACTGAAGGAAATCAAGTTCGACACCGGCAGCACGGTCACCAGCAACCAGATTCTGGCGATCATCGAAGAAGGCGCCGTGGCTGCCGCTGCACCGGCTGAAGCCAAGAAGGCCGATGCACCGGCACCTGCCGCTGCTGCGCCGGCCGCCGCTCCGGCACCGGCTGCCGCCGCCGCGCCTGCTGCTGCGTCCAAGTCGGCTGCCGATGCGCTGCCGCCGGGTGCGCGTTTCTCCGCAATCACCCAGGGCGTGGACCCGTCGCAGGTCGAAGGCACCGGCCGTCGTGGCGCGGTCACCAAGGAAGACATCGTCAACTTCGCCAAGGCCGGCGGCGTCGGCAAGGCCTCGGGCGCCCGTCCGGAAGAGCGCGTGCCGATGACCCGCGTGCGCAAGACCATTGCCAAGCGCCTGATGGAGTCCAAGAACTCCACCGCGATGCTGACCACCTTCAACGAGGTCAACCTCGCCAAGGTGTCGGCCGCACGCAAGGAACTGCAGGACGAGTTCCAGAAGGCACACGGCATCAAGCTCGGTTTCATGAGCTTCTTCGTCAAGGCCGCCGCCAACGCGCTGCAGCGCTTCCCGCTGGTCAACGCCTCGATCGACGGCGACGACATCATCTATCACGGCTACAGCGACATCTCGATCGCGGTGTCGACCGACAAGGGCCTGGTCACGCCGGTGCTGCGTAACGTCGAGCGCCAGTCGTTCGCCGATGTCGAGCAAGGCATCGCCGACTACGCCGCCAAGGCGCGCGCCGGCAAGCTGGGCCTGGAGGACCTGCAGGGTGGCACCTTCACCATCACCAACGGCGGCACCTTCGGCTCGCTGCTGTCCACGCCGATCATCAACCCGCCGCAGAGCGCCATCCTGGGCATGCACGCGATCAAGGAACGTCCGATCGCCGAGAACGGCCAGGTCGTGATCGCCCCGATGATGTACCTGGCGCTGTCCTATGACCACCGCATCATCGACGGCAAGGATTCGGTGCAGTTCCTGGTCGACATCAAGAATCAGCTGGAAAACCCGGGCCGGATGTTGTTCGGTCTGTGATGAAAGCCGGGATTGGTGATTCGGGATTCGGGATGGCGAAAGCATCCCGGTCTCGAGCATCCTGCGTTTTGCGAATCCCCAATCCCCAATTCCTAATCTCGTGAGCGAAGAATGAGCGAACAAGAACAATTCGACGTCGTCGTCATCGGTGCCGGTCCGGCCGGTTATCACGCCGCCATCCGTGCGGCGCAGCTGGGCATGAAGGTCGCCTGCATCGACGCGGCATTGGGCAAGGACGGCAAGCCGGCGCTGGGCGGCACCTGCCTGCGCGTGGGCTGCATTCCGTCCAAGGCGCTGCTGGATTCCTCGCGCCAGTTCTGGAACATGGGGCACCTGTTCGGCGACCACGGCATCAGCTTCAACGACGCCAAGATGGACGTGCCCACCATGATCGGCCGCAAGGACAAGATCGTGAAGCAGTTCACCGGCGGCATCGCGATGCTGTTCAAGGCCAACAAGATCACTCCGTACTACGGCTTCGGCCAGTTGCTGCCGGGCAACATCGTCAAGGTGACCCAGCACGAAGGCGGCGAGATCGAACTCAAGGGCACCAACGTGATCCTGGCGGCCGGTTCGGAGTCGATCGAACTGCCGTTCGCCAAGTTCGACGGCGACACCATCGTCGACAACGTCGGCGGCCTGGATTTCACCGCCGTTCCCAAGCGTCTGGCGGTCATCGGCGCCGGCGTGATCGGTCTGGAGCTGGGCAGCGTGTGGAAGCGCCTGGGCGCCGAGGTCACCATCCTCGAGGCACTGCCGGACTTCCTGGCGCTGGCCGATGCCGAGGTTGCCAAGACCGCGCTGAAGGAATTCAAGAAGCAGGGTCTGGACATCAAGCTGGGCGCCAAGGTCAGCAAGACCGAGATCACCGGCAGTGGCGACGCCAAGCAGGTAGTGCTTAGCTACACCGACGCGGCCGGCGAGCAGACCCTGACCGTGGACAAGCTGCTGGTGGCCGTGGGCCGCAAAGCTGCCACCAAGAACCTGCTGGCCGAAGGCACGGGCGTCAAGGTCACCGACCGCGGCCAGATCGAGGTCGATGGGCATTGCCACACCGGCGTGGATGGCGTATGGGCGATCGGTGACTGCGTGCGCGGCCCGATGCTGGCGCACAAGGGCTTCGAGGAAGGCATCGCGGTCGCCGAGCTGATTGCCGGCCTGCCGGGTCACGTCAACTTCGACACCATTCCGTGGGTCATCTACACCGAGCCGGAAATCGCCTGGGTCGGCAAGACCGAGCAGCAGTTGAAGGCCGAAGGCGTCGCCTACAAGGCCGGCAGCTTCCCATTCGCAGCGATCGGTCGCGCGGTGGCCATGGGCGAGCCGGCCGGCTTCGTCAAGGTCATCGCCGATGCCGAAACCGACCGCGTGCTGGGCATGCACCTGGTGGGCGTGGGCGTGTCCGAGCTGGTGCACGAAGGCGTGCTGACCATGGAATTCAACGGCTCGGCCGACGACCTGGCGCGCATCTGCCACGCGCACCCGACGCTGTCCGAAGCGATCCACGATGCCGCCATGGCGGTGAGCAAGCGCGCGATTCATAAGGCGAATTAAGCCGGGAATCGGGAGTGGGGAATCGGGAATCGTAGAAGCGCTCCCATCACTTCACTCCTCATGCTGACGCCGGACCCAGGTCCGGCGTCATGCGTTTCGGCTTCTGCGGTTGCGTTGACCCATTCCCTATTCCCCACTCCCGATTCCCGTTCCCATGAAAAGCATCTGCGTCTACTGCGGCTCCAATGCCGGCAACAAACCCGCCTATGCCGAGCGCGCCATTGCGTTGGGCGATCGCATCGCCAAGCAGGGCTTGCGCCTGGTGTATGGCGGCGGCAACGTTGGCTTGATGGGCACCGTGGCCAATGCGGTGCTGGCGGCCGGCGGTGAAGTGACCGGGGTGATTCCGCAGCAGCTGGCCGATTGGGAAGTGGCGCACCGTGGGTTGACCACGCTGGAAATCGTCGGTTCCATGCATGAGCGCAAGATGCGCATGTTCGAGCTGTCGGATGCGTTCGTGGCCCTGCCCGGCGGCTTCGGTACCATGGAAGAGATCTTCGAAATGCTGACCTGGCGCCAGCTCGGCATCGGCAACAAGCCGTGCGCGTTTCTGGACATCGAAGGGTTTTACGCACCGCTGATTGGCATGATCGACCGCATGGTCGAAGAGCGCTTCCTTCACCCGGACCAACGCGCCGACCTGTGGTACGGCGCCGATATCGAGCAGATGCTCGACTGGATGCAGCATTACACCCCGGCGCAGGCGTCGAAATGGATCGACGAGAAGCGTCGTTCCACGCTGGTGTAATCGAAGGCAGCCAAGACAAACGGCGTCTCACTGCGCGTCGGCTGGGTTGCAGAGCGCGGCTCCCTGGTCGCCCGGCACACGATGACAGGCGTACGTAGCCGCTGCCGCGGCGTCGGCACGCACGATGCCACTGCCGGCGCGTCGCCCGCCGTCACTGCCACACTGCGCAGGTGCTGCAGCACGACGGCACGCGCACGGGCCGTGTCGCCAGCTTGCAACGGCAGTCACGATGGCTGCAGCGATCGGTAGCACCGCCTCGCATAGAATGGCGGCGATGCTCGATACCCTCGCCGCTGATGCGCACCACAGTCTGGACATCAAGCACAGTCGCTTTGTGGCCCACGCTGCCGCATTGGATGCTCCCGCGCATGCGTTGGAGGTCGTGCAGCGCGTGGCAGTGCCGGACGCGACGCACAACTGCTGGGCCTATCGCTTCGGGCAGGACTACCGCTCCAGCGACGACGGCGAGCCAAGCGGCACCGCCGGCCGGCCGATCCTGGCCGCCATCGATGGCCAGGGCTTCGATCGGGTGGTGGTCGTGGTCACGCGCTGGTATGGCGGCATCAAACTCGGTGCTGGCGGGCTGGTGCGCGCCTACGGCGGTACCGCGGCCGAGTGCCTGCGGCTGGCAACGCGACAGCCATTGATCGCGTTGTCGCTGGTGCAGGTGCAATGCCGGTTCGACGATCTGGGCCTGGTGCACGCAGCACTGGCGGCCTTCCATGCCGACAAACTGGACGAACGCTTCGATGCCGAAGGTGCAGCGTTGCGCGTGCAACTGCCTGCAGATCAGCTCGCCGGCTTGAAAACCCGCCTGTGCGACGCCACTCGCAATCGTGTCCATCTCTCAACCCCGGAAGCCGCATGACCGAGCCAGCCGCTGCACGTTCCAACCCGTTGCGGAAGCTGGGCAGCCTGCGCACCTTGTGGCCATTCGTCCGACGTCAGCGCGGCCTGTTCGCCGCCTGGCTGGTCGCGCTGTCGATTTCCGCTGCCGCCACACTGAGCCTGCCCGCAGCGGTCAAGCGCATGATCGACCAGGGCTTCTCCGGCGACTCGCAGATCAACCAGGCATTCTCGCTGCTGTTCGCAGTTTCGGTCGTGCTGGCGTTGGCAACTGCGGCGCGCTTCTATTTCGTCGCCCTGCTGGGCGAAAAAGTGGTTGCCGACCTGCGCGGCCGGCTGTACGCGCACCTGATCGGACTGGACGCCGGGTTCCATGACCGCAGCCGCAGCGGCGAACTGGTGTCGCGCCTGTCGGCCGACAGCGAATTGCTGCGGGGGCTGATCGGCACCACCATGTCGGTGGCCTTGCGTAGTTCGGTCACGGTGATCGGCAGCATGGTCATGCTGTTCGTCACCAGCCCGCGGCTGGCCGGCTTCACCTTGATCGGCATCCCGCTGGCGGTGCTGCCGATCGTGCTGGGCGCACGCCGCCTGCAGAAGATTTCGCGCGCAAGCCAGGACCGCGTGGCCGACGCCAATACGCTGGCGGCCGAAACCCTGGGCGCGGTGCGTACCGTGCAGGCACACGCGCGCGAGCGTTACGAAAGCCAACGTTTCAGCACTGCGCTGTTTGCCGCCATCGATACCGCCAAGCTGCGCATCCGCACCCAGGCCACCGTGACCGCGGTGGCGATCATGCTGATCTTCGGTGCGATCGTCGCGGTGTTGTGGCTTGGCGCGCACGATGTGATCGCTGGCCGCATGACGCCGGGCACACTCGGCCAATTCGTGTTGTACGCGCTGATCGGCGGCGGGTCGGTCGGGGCGCTGGCCGAGGTCTGGAACGAGTTGCAGCGTGCCGCCGGCGGCATGGGCCGGGTGAGTGAATTGCTCGACGAACAACCGGCGATCGTGGCGCCGGCCACGCCGCAGGCCTTGCCGCAGCCGCTGCGCGGCGCGATCCATTTCGACCGGGTGGTCTTTCATTACCCGCAACGCCCGGACGCGCCGGCGCTGGATGGGTTCGACCTGCATGTCAGCCCCGGCGAAACCGTGGCGCTGGTGGGCCCGTCCGGAGCGGGCAAGAGCACGGTGCTGTCGATGCTGCTGCGTTTCCATGACCCGGTCAGCGGCAAGGTGCGCATCGACGACATCGACCTGCGCGACGTCGACCCGGTCCTGCTGCGCGAACACATCGCGCTGGTACCGCAGCAACCCACATTGTTTGCCGCCAGCGCCGCCGACAACATCCGCTACGGGCGCCTGCAAGCCAGCGACGCCGAGGTGGAAGCGGCGGCGGCCGCCGCCGAAGCCGATGGCTTCATCCGCGCCCTGCCCCAGGGCTACGCCAGCGAACTGGGCGAGCGCGGCACGCGCCTGTCCGGCGGACAGCAGCAACGCGTGGCCATTGCGCGTGCGCTGCTCAAGGACGCGCCGATCCTGCTGCTGGACGAAGCCACCAGCGCGCTCGATGCGCAGAGCGAGCGCGCCGTGCAGCAGGCGCTGGAGCGGCTGATGGAAGGCCGCACCACGCTGGTGATCGCGCACCGCCTGGCCACCGTGCTCAAGGCCGACCGCATCGTGGTGATGGATGCCGGGCGCATCGTCGCGCAGGGTACGCATGCGCAGTTGATCGCCGAAGGTGGGCTGTATGCGGAGCTGGCGCGGCTGCAGTTCATCGACCAATGAGCGCCGCCAGGCGCCGTCGTTCCAGCGGTGGCACCTGGCGCAACCAGCGAAACGACTGCGCCCACCGCGATGCGGGCGCGGCCGGTGCTCGGAATCGGCATGCGCCATTCGTACACTGCGGTTACCGCGGCTCGTCCGCACTCGCCGGACGCGCTACCGCTGCACTCGCTAGCCGTACCTCGCCCGTCTTGTCTCACCGGCCATGCCGGCCGTGCGCTCCCACGCAATCCGATGTGACCCCATGACCCGCCCCAGAACCACCCTTCGCCAGCTGAGCTATTTCGTCGCGCTGGCCGATACCGGCAGCTTCACCCGTGCCGCCGAGCAGATGGGCGTCTCGCAGCCATCGTTGTCGCAGCAGATCCGCGCGTTGGAAGCGATCATCGGTGCGCCGCTGTTCGAGCGCGGCGCGCAGGCGATCCTGACCCCGCTCGGTCGCGAGCTGCTCGACCGCGCACGCAGCATCCTGCTCGATGTCACCGATCTGGAAGAGGTCCGCGCCACCGCCGCCGATACCTTGATCGGCACCATCCGCCTTGGCGTCTCGCCCACGCTCGGCGCCTATCTGATGCCCAGCCTGGTGGCACGTCTGCATCGCGAGCACCCGGCCCTGCGCGTGCACGTGCGCGAAGGCCTGCCAACCGCACTCGCCGCCGACCTGAGCAGCGGCACGCACGATCTGGTCCTCGCGCAACTGCCGGTGGCCGGCCGCGGCCTGCACAGCGAGCGGCTGTTTCGCGAACTGCTGCATGTGACCATGGCGGCCGATCATCCGCTGCGCACCAAGGCCTGCATCACCCCAGCCGATCTGCGCGGCGCCAACTTGCTGACCTTGATGCCGGAATACCGATTGGCAGAACAGGTTGCCGCGATCGCCATGGACGTGGGCGCCAATGTCTTGCGCGATTACGAAGGCACCAGCCTGGACGCGATCCGCCAGATGGCCGGCATGGGCATGGGTCTTGCCTTGCTCCCGGACCTGTACGTGCGCCAGGAAATCCGCGAAGGCGACGACGTGGTGGTGCGGCCGGTCAAAGGCGGGCGCTACTATAGGGAGATCGGTCTACTCTGGCGCCAGGGTGCCGGTCGCGCACCGGCCTTCGGTTTGATCGCCAATCTGTTGCGCGCGGTGGCTGCATAGGAAAATCCTATGCGGCACATAAGCACGATGGCCTTGTTTGCGGGCCGGCAACTCGTCAATGCTTCACTGAACTCATCAACGGATATCGAATGGCGGCCAAGCGGATTGGATGGCGGGAAGCGGCGAGCTGGCTGACGGAAGTTCTTGGCCCGGACATGCCGTATGTGCGCCTGACCCTGGTGTACGGCGTTGCGATCAGCCTGCTGTCGCTGGCCACGCCGATCTCGGTGCAGTTGCTGATCAACAGCGTTGCCAACACCGCGCTGCCCACGCCGCTGTGGACCTTGTCCGGCCTGCTGCTGGGCCTGCTGCTGCTGGTGGCGGCACTGAGCGCGATGCGGGTGTGGGTGATGGCGCTGTTCGAACGTCGCCTGTTCGCACGCGTGGTGGCGGAAATCACCGTGCGCGCGGTACATGCGCAAAATCCGTTCTTCGCCGACCAGAACCGCGGCGATGTATTCAACCGCTACTTCGATCTGGTGGTGGTGCAAAAGGCAGTGCCCAGCCTGGCGGTCGGTGCGTTCACCATCGTGCTGCAGTCGGCGGTCGGCTTGATCGTCACCAGCTTCTATCACCCGTTTTTCCTCGGCTTCAACGCGCTGCTGCTGCTGACCATCTTCTCGATCTGGATGATCTGGTCGCGCGGTTCGATCCGCTCGGCGGTCGAACTGAGCCAGGCCAAACACAACGCCGCGCATTGGCTGGAAAGCGTCGGCGGCTCCAACGGGTTCTATAAATCCAGCCGCCATCTCAACTTCGCCATGGATCGCTCGGAAAAGGTGACCGCCGACTATGTCGACCGGCATCGGCGCCATTTCCGCTACACCTTCACCCAGACGCTGGCATTCCTGCTCACCTATGCAGTGGCCAGCGCGGCGCTGCTGGCGCTGGGCGGCAGCCTGATCCTGCGCGGCGAGCTGTCGATCGGCCAGCTGGTGGCAGCCGAACTGATCCTGAGCGCAGTGTTCTACGGCATTGCACAGCTGGGCAGCTACCTGGACACGTTCTACGACCTGGTGGCCAGCGCGGAGGAGTTGTCGCTGCTGTACGCCATCCCCCAGGAACGCCCGGTGCTTGCCGCCGGCGAGGCGCCGCGCAACAGCGGGGTACGCCTGGATGGGGTGGTGATCGAGGGCGCGCGTTTCGATTTCGCGCTGGAAGCCGGCGAGCAGCTGGTCACGCTGGCCGATGGCGGCGCCGAGCGCCTGCTGGCCATGGTGCTCAAGCGCCACGTCGTTCCCGACCGCGGGCTGGTGATGGTGGGTGGTGCGGACATGGCCACGTTCGATATGTACCTGCTGCGTTCGGAAGTCACCGTGCTCGACCGCCCGACCATCGTGGAGGTCACCATTCGCGAATACCTGGCGATGGCCTCGGCCGATGTGACCTCCGAAGCGATGCTGCAAGCCATCGATACGGTGGGCCTGCGCGCGCGCATCGCCGCGTTGCCGCAAGGCCTGGACACCCGGCTTGCCGCCTCCGGGTTCCCGCTGTGGATTGGCGAGGTCATGGCGCTGAAGCTGGCCAATGCACTGTTGGTGCGCCCGCGCGTGCTGATGCTGTCGCAGCTGTACGACCTGATCCCGGCCGAGCGCCTAACCCAGGTCCTGCGACGCTTGAAGGATGCAGGAACCACGGTGCTGCTGTGCACCGGGCGGCCGGAGGACATCACCCTGGATGGCTGGTTCCGGCTGGAGCCGGAGCGCCAGCAACGCTACGCCACACGCGCCGAGTTGATCGCATCCACGCAGGAGGTGCCGCATGCCGCACGCCCCTGATCGCATGGTGCATTTCCCGACCCTGGCGGCAATGCGACCGCCCAGCATCGCCAAGGCGGTCGCCTGGATGCTGTTGATCGGCATCGGCATCGCCGCGGCGATCCTGGCACTGGCGCCGTGGGTGCAAACCGCCAGTGGCAAAGGCCAGGTCGTGTCGCTGGATCCCAGCGACCGTCAGCAACCGGTCACCGCCTTCGTGCCGGGTCGCGTCGAGCGCTGGTACGTGCATGACGGCCAGCATGTTTCCAAGGGCGACCCGATCGCGCGTGTCGGCGATCTGGACCCGGACCTGCTCACCCGCCTGGCCAGCGAGCGCGCGCAGGCGCAGGCGGAAATCGCCGCCATCCAGCAGTCGCGTGCAGTGGCCAGCATCGACGTGGCGCGTAGCAGGCAATTGCTGGCCGAAGGCCTGGCCGGCCGCCGCGACTACGAGCTGACCCAGATCAAGGTGGCCGAAGCCGACGCCAAGCTGGCCGAATCGCGCGCCAAGCTGACCCGCATCGACATCCAGCTGAATCGCCAGTCTGCACAGCTGGTGCGCGCCCCGCGCGACGGCCGCGTGCAGCAGCTCAATGCCGCCAGCGGCAGCGCCATGGTCTCGCCGGGCACCGTGCTGGCGGTGATCGCGCCGGAACGGGTGGAACGCGCGGTCGAGCTGTATATCGACGGCCGCGACGTGCCGCTGATCCGCCCCGGCCGCCCGGTGCGGCTGGAATTCGAAGGCTGGCCGGCGATCCAGTTCAGCGGTTGGCCGTCGGTGGCGCACGGCATGTTCGACGGCCGGGTGCGCGCCATCGACCCCAACGCCGCGCCCGATGGGCTGTTCCGCATCCTGGTGGAGCCGATGCCGGGCAAGCCGGCATGGCCGGCGCAGGAATTCGCCCGCCAGGGCGGCAAGGTGCGCGGCTGGGTGCAGGGCGAAACGGTCAAGGTCGGCTACGAACTGTGGCGCCAGCTCAACAACTTCCCGTTGGAATTCGGCCGGCGCCCGGCTGCGGCCACGCAGGAAGAGAGCAAGGCCAAGCCGGCCGCACCCAAGTCCGAAGACGAAGCGACGGGTAAGAAATGATCGGCCGTCTTGTCGTCCTGTTGATCGCACTCTGCCCCGGTGCGGCATTCGCCCAGGGCGCTGCGCTGACGCTGGATGAGGTGCTGCAGTCCTCGGCACGCTCGGCACCGCAGATCGTCGAAGCGCTGGCGAAGGTGCGCCAGGCCGAAGGCAAGGGCATCTCGGCCGATGGCGCCTTCGACACGGTGTTCGACATCGAAGGCCGCTCGCGCGAGGCCGGCTATTACGACGGCAGTACGATCGAAACCGGGGTCAAGCGGCCGTTCGAAGAGAACGGCGGCTATTACTACGGTGGCTACCGCTCCTCGCGTGGCTCCTTCCCGATCTACGAGGACAAGTCCTATACCGATCGCGGCGGCGAAGTAAAGGTCGGCGCGCTGTACGCGCTGCTGCGCGACCGCGTGATCGACGAACGCCGCACCAAGCGCAGTATCGCCAGCACCGATATCGATGTGGCCAAGTACGAGGCGGAAATGGTGGCCATCGGCGTGCAGCGGCGCGCCGTGGATGCCTACCAGAACTGGGTCGCCGCCGGGCTGAAGTTGCGCGCCTACAACGAGCTGCTGCAACTGGCCGAGCAACGCCGCAATGCGATTTCGCGCCAGGTCACGCTCGGTGCGCGACCCACCATCCTGCTGACCGAAAACGACCAGAATCTGGTGCGTCGTCGCGCCTTGGTGGTGCGCGCGGAACAGGACTTCGCCAATGCGGCCAACGCCTTGTCGCTGTATTTGCGCGACGACGCCGGCATGCCGCTGATCGTGTCCGCCGAACGCCTGCCAGCCGACACCTCGGCGCTGGAAGGACTGGCCGGCGCCAGCAAGATCACCGCGCCGGTGGAGCGCCCGGATTACCGCGCCGTGCTGACCCGCATCGACCAGGCCACCGCACGGCTGATGCTGGCCCAGAACGATCTCAAACCACGCCTGGATGTCAGCGTGGAAGTCAGCAAGGATCTGGGCCCGCCCGGCGTCGGCGGCCCGAACCGGTCGCTGACCGACGCCATCATCGGCTTCCGTTTCAGCGTGCCACTGGAAAACCGCGCCGCCAGGGGCCGCGTGGCCGAAGCGCGTGCCGAGATCGAAGCGCTGGATCAGCGCAGCCGTTTTCTACGCGACCAGATTTCGATCGAGGTCGAATCGATCGTCATCTCGCTCAATGCCGCCGAGCGGCTGGCCAAGATCGCCGATGAGGAACGCGGCCTGGCAGACCGCCTGGCCGCGGCCGAGCGGCGGCGCTTCGAGCTGGGCTCGGGTGACTTTTTCCTGGTCAACCAGCGCGAGGAAACCGCCAACGACGCGCGCGTACGCCTGATCGATGCGCAGGCGCGCATCGCCTCTGCGCGTGCCGAACTGGCGGCGGCCACCGCCGACCGGGATGCCTTGCAGTTGAGTCGTTGACCGCTCGGCTGCGCGCCGGGCAGGCGGTGATGCCGGGCGATCGCGCGGTTGTGCGAGTGACTTGGCGATGCCGCAGCAGCATCCCTGGATTCAAGCAAAGCCTACGCAGCGCACGCACGTACGCAACCGTCACGCAGGTGGCTGGCTGATGACGCCCAGCGACGCTTCAGCGCGCTTGGCGCGTGGTCGAACCCGAGGTTGCAGCTGCCTGCCCCATCACTCCCAGGCAGCCGTCCATGCCACGCACGCGTACTCAGCCGCTTGTCGGCGTGGCCAAACACTGTCGCCACCGCGCCTGACGAGCTCAACCAGCAGGGCTCGCACACCTCACCGCATATCGACATCTGGGTAACACCTGCATGCGCATGCTCGCCATACCGGCTCGGCGCCGGGCGTGCAGTCCATCGCGATCTGCACTGCAAACTCAGGAACTTTCGGAGGTGCGTATGTCTTTCCGGCAATTTCCCGCAATCGGTGCAGATGGCGAGCCTTACGTCATCATCGAATTTCGCGACGAGCAACAACCGCGTGCAAACCCGCAGTCGGCACCGCGTTACGAGCTTCCCGACGGTCGACATCTGCAACGTCAGGGGCAGCGGTTTGTCACCGACGGCGGCGAGCTACGCCTTTCCGCGCTCTAGGTACGGCAGCCAAACCCGCGCTTCGTCACCTCACAGCCTGGTCAAATTTTGACCACCCACTGCCCGACCCTTGCGCTGCAAGGGCCGTGCGCAGTTATCCACACGCTTGTGCAAGTTTCATCCACACCCTGTGTGGATGAATTCGACCGCGTTGGGGCGGGCTTGGTCACGCCACTAGCTGCCGGAACGCTCCAGCACCCGGCCGATCCCGCTTCGGTCGATCTCGGTCGCTGCCTGCGCCAATGCGGCACGATCGCTCGCCACCTCAAAGCCAATCCGGAAATGCAGTTCGCCAACCGGCGTGCGCGACGAGTGGATCGAAGACAGGTTCACTCCATGCCGCTCGAACACATGCAGCAAGGCGCGCAGCGAGCCGGGCTGGTCTTCGGGCAGATACACGCTCAGTGTCAACGGCTCGGTGAGATCGGCCAGCAGGTAGCCCACGCGCTCGTAGGTGTAATTGCCTGCCGCAAGCGCGTCGTGCTGCAAGGCTTGCGCGTTGTCGTGCAGGAACTGGGTGCGGAACTGCGCACGCGCAGCATCGTCGCCCCGCGCCACCAAGGCACGCAGTTGCTGCAGCTGCTGCAGCAACCGGTCGAGCATCTCGCCCACATACGGGTTGCCGAACTGGATGTCTTCGTAGATCGAGGGGTTCAGCGAGAGAATGCGCGCGATCACCGCAGTATCCAGTTCGAAGGATGCCGAGCGGTACGGCATCAGTGCGCGCAGCTCGCCCAGCAGCGGTGCGTAGTCGCGCAAGGTGCCGGCCTGCGCCAGGTGAGTGGCGTGCACCATCGCCTGCACCAGCGCCATCACGCGGTCATGGTGCTCCGGCGTTGCATACACGCATTCGGCCTGCAGCGCGCTGCACAAGTTCTGCACCCACGCCGACCAGTGCTGCAGCCGCCCTTCGCAGACCACCATCACGCGCCCTTTCAAGGTCGGCGATTTTGGCGGTGCGGTCATCGGATGCAGGCCGACCACGTCCGCCTGCGAGGTCAGCATTGCCGCGACCGGTGCCTGTTTGATCGAGGTGACATCCAGCCACAGCTGCGCGGCAGCCCGTGCGCCGGCGAGTGCCACATACCGCTCGATCAATGCGGCGGTATGGCGAATCGGCGCGGCGAAAATCAGTACGTCAGCACGCTGCGCCAGTGTGGCTTCGTCCATGCTGCCGCTGTCGGCCGGATCGAACCCGATCACGTCCAGCTGCATGCGCGTGCGCAGGAACTGCGCCAGCCAGCGCCCGTACGCGCCGGCGATGCCGACGATGCCGACCACCGGCTGCGCGATCATGCCAATCGCTCGACGGCAAATCGCGGCGTCCCAGCAAGTGCGGCCGGCGCCGCGGCCAGCACGTCGAACTCCTCGAAACCTGCGGCCAGCGTCGCTTCCAGCGCGCCATGCACGCCGCTGAGCGCGTGTCCCACCGCCTGCTCGAACGGCACATCGCGCAACAGGAAGCCAATCAGCAAGGCCATCAGCACATCGCCGGTGCCTGCCACATCGACCGGCAGGTGCGGGCTGGCCCAGCGATACACCGCCGCATCGCTGACTGCCAAGGTCACCAGCTCACCTGCGGCACCGGCCACGCTGTGTGCAAGTACCCATTGCGGCCCACGCGCCAGCAACGCGCGCGCGGCGGCGATGGCCTCGTCCTGCTGCAGGCTCGGCAAACCGGTCAACCGCCCCAACTCGAACGCGTTGGGCGTCACCAGCCAGGCGTGCGGCAGCAGACGCTCGGCGAACACGCGCTCCAGCCCGGGTTCCACATATGGGCCGGTGTGCGTGTCGCCAATCACCGGGTCCAGGCAATAACGCAGCTGCGGGGCCTGCGGCAAGGTCTGCTCCAGCCAGTCGGCGAAGGCTTCGCCGTTGGCCAGGCTGCCGAAATAGCCGGACACCAGCATGCGTGCACGCTGCGGCAAGCCACGTTCGGTGGCGCCCAGCAACAAATCCGCCAGCCAGTCGGCTGGCAGGATGCGCCCGCGCAGGGTCGCGTAAAACGGCGCGTTGCTCAGCAACGTGGTGGGTACTTCGGCCACACGCAGTCCCAGCGCGCGCAGCGGCGGCACCGCAGCGCTGTTGCCGGCATGGCCATAGACCAATTGCGATTGCACCGAAATCACGTCGATCGGCGAAGGGCCGTCCGGACGCTGGCGGCGACCATGGACGAGGTGGCTGTCGGTTGCATCGCTCATGCGGGCGGCCGTGCTGGAGAGATGGCACCGATTATCCGCGTAACCTTGCCAGGATGTCGTGGAGGAACGGCACCACCGGCAGTGGGCGCTGCTGAACAGCACGCCCCTGGTCTCGAACACATCACGGCCAGATGCCCAAGCCCGCCGGCGCAGCGTGAGTGGCAGTACGCTCGTTGAGCAAGGTGAGACGCCAAAAGACGCTCGACCGATGCTGCAGGCCAATGGCCGAACTGCAGGATCAAGGACTGGCGTTGGCTCGCGTTGCGGGCGACAGCGTGCTGCGTCTGAAGGCAATAACGACGCGTCAAACACACACGTGCGATGTGCGGAGATGTCGCTGGAGATCTCGCAGTGGCGCTACTGAAACGCGCGCAGCTGCCCCGGCAATTCTCACGCTGACATCGCGTTGCGTCCGCAACTTCAACGCATCGGCCGCATCGCGGGCAGCCTTCGGGACAACCCAAAAAAAGAGCCCGACGCGCAGCAAGCCGCACGCCGGGCCATCTAGACATCACGCCGCCTGGGTCAGGACGTCATCCGATCCCAAAACCCCTTGACGCCGTCGATGAAGGTGGCCGACTTGGGCGAATGCTTGCGTGCATCCTCGCCGGTGAACGTCGCTTCGAACTGCTGCAGCAGTTCGCGCTGGTCGGCGGTGAGATTGACTGGGGTCTCCACCACCACGCGGCAATACAGATCGCCTTCGCTGCGGCTGCGCACCGAACGCACGCCCTTGCCGCGCAGACGGAACAACTTGCCGGTCTGGGTCTCGGCCGGGATGCGAATCTCCGCTTCGCCGCCCAGGGTCGCCACGCGCACGGTATCGCCGAGCGCGGCCTGCGAAATGCGGATCGGCACCTCGCAATGCAGATCGTCGCCGTCGCGCTGGAAGATCGCATGCTCGCGCACCCGCACTTCCACATACAGATCGCCCGGCGGCGTGCCGGCCGGGCCGGCCTCGCCTTCGCCTGCAAGACGAATCCGGTCGCCGGTATCCACGCCGGCGGGCACCTTGATCGACAGCACCTTGTCTTCTTCCACGCGACCGGCACCGTGGCAGGTCTTGCAGGGGTTCTGGATCAGCGTGCCGCGCCCGTCGCAATGCGGGCAGCTCTGCTGCATGGCGAAAATGCCGCGCTGGATGCGCACCTGGCCGCGCCCATGGCAGGTACCGCAGGTCTCGACCTTGCCGTCTTCCGAACCGCTGCCGTGACAGGGCGCGCATTCGACCAGCGTCGGAATCTCGATGCGGCGCTCGATGCCGGCGACAGCTTCTTCCAGATCCAGTTCCAGGACGTAACCAACGTCGGCACCACGTCGCGCAGCGCGCGGACCGGCGGCGCCACCGCCGAAAATATTGCCGAAGATATCGCCAAAGATATCTCCCATGTCCGGGCCACCCGGCCCACCGCCACCGCCCATGCCGTGCTCGAAGGCCGCATGGCCGTGCGCGTCGTAGGCGCGCCGCTTATTGCCATCGGACAGCACCTCGTAGGCTTCCTTGCATTCCTTGAACGCCGCTTCGGCAGCCGCGTCGCCAGGATTGCGGTCCGGGTGGTGCTTCATCGCACAGCGCCGGTACGCCTTCTTCAGCTCCTCGTCGCTGGCGCCACGGGCAACGCCCAGCACTTCGTAGTAATCGCGTTTGCTCATGACAGGGAATCGGGAATCGGGAGACGGGAATCGTTCAAAGCGCACATCCTCAGTAAATCGCAATCGAAGTGGAAGGATCAGACAACGGGAAGGAGCGATGCCGCAGCACCGCTCCTCCCATTCTCGATTCCCTATTCCCCACTCACGCCTTCTTGTCGTCCTTGACCTCGGTGAACTCGGCGTCCACCACGTCGTCGGCGGCCTTGGAGGCCTGGGCATTGCCGCTGGCCGCATCGGCGTTACCGCCCTGCTCTGCCGCCGCAGCTGCTGCGTACAACGACTGGCCGGCTTCTTCCAGCGTCTTGGTGCGTGCTTCGATCTGCGCCTTGTCGTCGCCCTTCATGGCGGTTTCCAGATCCGACAGCGCCGCTTCCACCTTGCCGATCACATCACCACCGACCTTGCTGCCATGCTCGGTGATCGCGGTACGGGTGGCGTGGATCAGACCATCGGCCTGGTTGCGGGCCTGCACCAGCTCCTGGAACTTCTTGTCTTCTTCGCGGTTGGCTTCCGCGTCGGCGACCATGCGCTGGATCTCTTCGTCCGACAGACCCGAACCGGCCTTGATCTCGACCTTCTGTTCCTTGTTGGTCTTCTTGTCCTTGGCCGACACGTGCAGGATGCCGTTGGCGTCGATGTCGAAGGACACTTCCACCTGCGGCATGCCGCGCGGCGCCGGCTCGATGCCGGACAGGTCGAACTTGGCCAGCGACTTGTTGAAGCGGGCCTGCTCGCGCTCACCCTGCAACACATGCACGGTCACGGCCGACTGGTTGTCTTCGGCGGTGGAGAAGGTCTGCGAGGCCTTGGTCGGAATGGTGGTGTTCTTTTCGATGATCTTGGTGAACACGCCGCCCATGGTCTCGATACCCAGCGACAGCGGGGTCACGTCCAGCAGCAGCACGTCCTTGACGTCGCCGGCCAGCACGCCGCCCTGGATCGCCGCACCCACGGCCACCGCTTCGTCCGGGTTGACGTCCTTGCGCGGTTCCTTGCCGAAGAAATCGGCAACCGCCTGCTGCACCTTCGGCATGCGGGTCTGGCCGCCGACCAGGATCACTTCGTTGATGTCGCTGGCGCGCAGGCCGGCGTCGTTCAACGCGGTGCGGCACGGTTCGATCGACTTCTTGACCAGGTCTTCCACCAGCGCTTCGAGCTTGGCACGGGTCAACTTGATGTTGAGGTGCTTCGGGCCCGACGCATCGGCGGTGACGTACGGCAGGTTCACTTCGGTCTGCTGGCTGGACGACAGCTCGATCTTGGCGCGCTCTGCGGCGTCCTTCAGGCGCTGCAGCGCCAGCGGATCCTTACGCAGGTCGATGCCCTGGTCCTTGTTGAATTCGTCGACCAGGTACTCGATGACGCGGTTGTCGAAGTCTTCGCCGCCCAGGAAGGTGTCGCCGTTGGTGGCCAGCACTTCGAACTGCTTTTCACCATCGACTTCGGCGATCTCGATAATCGACACGTCGAAGGTACCGCCGCCCAGGTCGTACACGGCTATCTTGCGGTCGCCGCCGTTCTTGTCCAGGCCATAGGCCAGGGCTGCGGCGGTCGGCTCGTTGATGATGCGCTTGACGTCCAGACCGGCGATGCGGCCGGCATCCTTGGTGGCCTGACGCTGGCTGTCGTTGAAGTATGCCGGCACGGTGATCACCGCCTCGGTGACCTTCTCGCCGAGGAAGTCTTCGGCGGTCTTCTTCATCTTCTCCAGCACGCGCGCGGAGATTTCCTGCGGCGCCATGCGCTTGGCATCGCTGGTCTGCACCCAGGCGTCGCCGTTGTCGTGCGCCAGGATGCCGTACGGCACGTGCGAGATGTCCTTCTGCACTTCGCCGTCGGTGAACTTGCGGCCGATCAGGCGCTTCACCGCGTAGAAGGTGTTCTTCGGGTTGGTCACCGCCTGGCGCTTGGCCGAGGCGCCGACCAGCACTTCGCCGTCCTTGGTGTAGGCGACGATCGAAGGCGTGGTGCGATCGCCCTCGGAGTTTTCGATGACGCGGGCCTTGCCGCCGTCCATGATCGACACGCACGAGTTCGTGGTGCCGAGGTCAATACCAATGATCTTGCCCATGGATACGCTCCTGATGATTCTGTAGCTGTGTCCGGCGACGCCGGGTCTGGCTGAGATGTGGGGGTGGTGCGCAGGTGTTCAAGCCACCGGCGCACATCTGTGTTTCATGCCTGCGCCTGGCAGTTCAGCCGGCGCTGCGGTTCAGTCGTGCTTGGCCACGACCACCAGGGCCGGGCGCAGCAGGCGATCGTTGAGCAGGTAGCCCTTCTGGAAAACCTGCACGACGTGGCCCGGCGCAACGCCCTCGGCCTCGCCCTGGCTGATCGCCTGGTGCTGGTCCGGGTTGAACGGCTGGCCGACCGGATCGAGCAGGGTCAGGCCGTTGTCGGCGGCCACCTTGAGCAATTGCTTGTAGGTCATGTCCAGGCCGTCGCGCAGCGGGCTGGGCTCGGTGCCGGCGGCGGTGAGTCCCGCGTCCAGGCTGTCGAACACCGGCAGCAGTTCGCCGAGCAGCTTCTCGTTGGCGAACTTGCGCGCGTTTTCCACGTCGCGGGCGATACGCTTGCGCTGGTTTTCCAGGTCGGCGCGCTCGCGCAGGGCATCGGCCTTGACCAGGGCGATCTCGCTGCGCAGCGATTCGATCTCGGCCTTGAGCGGATCGGTCTCGGGCGGGTTCTGGGACAGGTCTTCGGAGTCGAATTCGGGGTGGTCTTGGTTCATATGCAGTTCCCGGGCAAGCGGAACGCCCGCCCCAACGTCACCCCGTATATGGGCGCCCGCGCGCGTTTCAAGCAAAGCATCGCGCCGATCGATGCCGGTTATCGCGTACCGGGCGACTCCATGGCCGCGCCCAGCACGTCGGCGGCGGTCTGCACCAGCGGAATCAGCCGGTCGTAGGCCATGCGTTTGGGCCCGATCACCCCCAGCACGCCCAGCACCTGGCCATTGGCGGCGTAAGGTGCAGTGACCAGCGAGACGTCTTCCAGCGACACCATGCCGGTTTCTTCGCCGATGAAGATGCGCACGCCCGGCGCCTGGATGGTGCGTTCGAGCAGCTGCAGGATCTCGCGTTTGCTGGCGAAGGCCTCGAACAGTTCGCGCAGGCGATCCAGATCCGACAGGTCCTGCACGCCCATCAGCCGGGTCTGCCCGGCCATCACCATGTCCTCGGCATCGGCCGGTACCAGCGCCTCGCTGGCCAGGTCCACGCTGTGCGCCAGCAGTTGTTCCATCTCGCTCTTGGCCATGCGCAGCTCGCGCAGTAGGCAGGCGCGGATGTCGGCCAGCGCGCGCCCGGCGAACTGCGCATTGAGGTAATTGGCCACCCGTTCCAGCTCGGCCGGCTCGTAAGCGCGGCGCGGCTCGATCACGCGGTTTTGCACCTCGTTGTCGGCAAACACCAGGATCGCCAGCACGCGGCGCGCATCCAGCGCCACGAAGTCGATATGCCGGAACGCGAACTGCTCGCGGCGCGGCGCGCTGACCACGCCGACGAAGTGGCTCATCGCCGACAGCATCTGCGAGGCGCTGCCCAGCAACGATTGCGTGCCGTTGCCGCTGGCCAGCTCCGCGCGCAGGCGGCGGACTTCCTCTTCGCCAGGCGGCTGCATCTGCACCAGGCTGTCGACGAACACCCGGTAGCCATGCGCAGTGGGCACGCGTCCGGCCGAGGTATGCGGGGAGCTGAGCAGGCCGACGTCTTCCAGGTCGGCCAGGATATTGCGGATGGTGGCCGGGCTGACGTCCAACCCCGCATGCTGGGCCAGCGTCTTTGACCCCACCGGCTCGCCGTCGCGGATGTAGCGCGCAATCAGGGTGCGCAGCAACTGGCGGGCGCGGGGGTCGAGCATTGGGGACTGGGACGCGCGCATGGGATCATCCGGTGAGACAGCGCATAGATAATGTCTGGCCCCGGGGATGGCAAGCGTCCGATTCCCCGTCTGCCCCTGCCACCCTAAGCTTCCCCAAAGCGTTCACACTCGACCTCATGCTCAGACACCTCTCGATCAAGGATTTCGCCGTTGTCCGTGCCACCGAACTGGAATTCGGGCCGGGAATGACCGTGGTATCGGGCGAAACCGGCGCCGGCAAGTCGCTGATGGTGGACGCGCTGGGCTTTCTGTCCGGGCTGCGCGCCGACAGCGGCGTGGTGCGTCATGGCGCCGAGCGCGCCGAACTTTCGGCCGAATTCCAGCTGCCGGCCGAGCATCCCGGGCTGCGCTGGCTGGCCGACAACGAACTCGACGACGAGGCGCAATGCCAGCTGCGCCGGATCATCCGCGCCGACGGCGGCTCGCGCGCCTGGATCAACGGCCGCCCGGTCACCTCCTCGCAACTGGCGGAACTGGCCTCGAGACTGGTCGAAATCCACGGCCAGCACGAGCACCAGGCGCTGATGGCCCGGCACAGCCAGCTCGCCCTGCTCGATGCCTACGCCCGCAACAGCGCCCAGCGCGAGCAGGTGCGCCAGGCCAGCCAGCGCTGGCAGGCGCTGCTGGACGAGCGCGATGCGCTCTCCGCGCAGGGCGATGTCTCCGACCGGATCGGCTTTCTGGAACACCAACTGGCCGAACTGGAACGCGAGGACCTGGATCCGGCCGCGATTGCCGCACTGGACGTCAATCACCGCCGCCAGGCCCATGCCACCGCGCTGATCGGTGCCTGCGACAGCGTCGCCCAGCAGCTCAACGGCGACGACGGCGCCAGTGCCCTGGGCCTGTTGCAGGACAGCCGCCACGATTTGTCGCGCGTGGCCGAACACGAACCGCGGCTGGCCGAAGTGGACGCGCTGCTGGACAGCGCCGTGATCCAGATCGAGGAAGCGCTGGCCCTGCTCGACCGTGTGCGCGACGACCTGGAGGCCGACCCGGCCCAGTTCGAGGCGATGGAGCGCCGCCTCGGCCGCCTGCACGACCTGGCCCGCAAACACCGCGTCACGCCGGACGAACTGGCCGCGCATCGCGACCACCTGAGCGCCGAAGTCGAGAGCCTGCGCGGCGCCGACGAGCGCCTGCAGCAGCTCGACAAGCACATCGAAATCGCCACCGGCGCCTGGCGCAGCGCGGCCGGCGTGCTCAGCGACAGCCGCACCGCCGCCGCCGAGGCGTTGTCGGCCGCGACCACCGCGCTGATCGGCGAGTTGGGCATGGGCGGCGGGCAGTTCCTGATCCAGCTACAGCCGCACGAGAGCCCCCGGCCGGACCCCAATGGCGCCGAACGGGTGGAATTCCTGGTCGCCGCCAACGCCGGGCAGCCCCCGCGCGCTTTGCGCAAGGTCGCCTCCGGCGGCGAGCTGTCGCGCATTTCGCTGGCCATCGAAGTGGCGGCGCTGGGCCTGGACAGCGTGCCCACCATGGTGTTCGACGAAGTGGATTCGGGCATCGGCGGCGCGGTGGCCGACATCGTCGGGCAGAAGCTGCGCGCGCTGGGCGAAGAGCACCAGGTGCTGTGCGTCACCCACTTGCCGCAGGTCGCCGCCAAGGGCCACGCGCATTACCGGGTCAGCAAGGCGCCGGTGGACGGCATGACCCAGAGTGCGGTCGAACTGCTCGGCCCGCAGGCCCGCCAGGAAGAATTGGCACGCATGCTGGGTGGCGTGGAAGTGAGCAAGGAAGCGCGCGCGGCCGCCCGCAAGCTGCTGCAGAGCGCCTGAGCGGGGCCGGTCGTTCGCAAGCCAGTGCGAAGGGCTTGATCAGGGCAGCCGGCACTGTTGGTGCTGCTGCGCCGGTGCGCCGGTAGGGGTAATCACGCATGGCCCACCGACGCTGTCGATGCATAGGTTGCCGCTACCAATCGGCCACGTGGAGCTCCCCTAGGCCGTCTCCATGCACTCAGGCAGCCTGGGCGGCCCCGCGACCTTCGTCCGCTTGCGAGAGGCGCCTTTCCACTGACACAACTGCTGGCCCTCGTCAGCGAGGTTTCCTCGCTCAGCTGACCCGCTCCCTCCCCGCCAGCCAAGCCCCAGCATTCGCCGACAAGGCTTGCTTACCCCCGCTCGCGGGGGAAGGTGCCCGAAGGGCGGATGTGGGAAGGTCGTGCATCGAATCCGCCAACACGCTCCCAGAACGCACAAGGCGGCCTGGGCCGCCTTGTAACATTCATGGCTGCACAGGGACACCCAGCTCAGCGCGGACGCTTCTTGCGTACGTACAGCACCAGCGAGTGCTCTTCCAGTTCGTAGCCATGCTTGGCGGCGATCTGGCGCTGCAGCGCCTCGATTTCCTCGCTCTCGAACTCGATCACATGACCGGTATCCACGTCCACCATATGGTCGTGATGACCGCCGCGGTCCAGCTCGTAGACGGCCTGCCCGCCTTCGAAATTGTGCTTCAGCACCAGGCCGGCCGCCTCGAACTGGGTCAGCACCCGGTAGACCGTTGCCAGCCCGATCTCGTCGCCGTGATCGAGCAGTTGGCGATAGATGTCTTCTGCGCTGAGGTGATGCTGATTGCTCTTCTGTTCGAGCAGTTCCAGGATCCGCATGCGCGGATGGGTCACCTTGAGCCCGACTTTGCGCAGGTCGTGGGTTTCCATACGTTCTCCGTTCATTGGCGATTTAGCGCCAGCTGCCATCAAACGGGTCGCGGCGACCGGCGGAAGTGTATCATCGGCGTGATTTCCTCAGCACTTAATCCCCGATGCGTAATCTCCTGCTGGTCGCCGCCATTGCTCTTTCCACCGCTGGCTGCGGCATCATCTACAAGCAGCCGATCTACCAGGGCAATCTGATCAAACAGAACGCCGTGGAGCAACTGCAGGTAGGCCAGAGCAAGCAGCAGGTCAGTGCGTTGCTGGGCACGCCCTCGATCCCCGACCCGTTCCATGCCCAGCGCTGGGACTACACCTCCACGCAGCGCGTGGACCGTCTGGCGCGTACCGAGATCAAGAATTTCACCGTGTTCTTCGAGAACGAACAGGTCGCACGCTGGGAAGGCGACTATTTCCCGTCGCAGGACGAGCAACTGGCCAAAGCCGCGCCCAAGCAGTTCGGCCGCAACCTGGCCCGCGACAAGAAGAAGCAACGCGGCCGTTGATGCGGTTACCGGGCGGTCTCGTGATCGCTTGATCGGACCCAAAACGCATCCCTTCGAACGGATGCGTTTTTCGTTTTGCCCGATGCCAACAGAGCGCTTCAGTGACTCTACAGCGCTGACTCCCAGGACCGATCGATCGCGCCGTCTGTCGCATGTCTTAGTCCAAGCGCGCTCGTTCGAACTCAACCAACACGGCTGATTCTTCGAGACACGCCGTCAGCAGCGATGGCGTTGCAGCGAGTCTGCGTCGTCGCAGCGCTGGCAATCGCTAGCGGTTGGGGCCGGCTTTCTTGCTTGGTCCGGCACGCCTGCGGCGGGCTTCCTTCGGATCCAGCAACAGCGGCCTGAGCAATTCGACCCGGTCGCCGTCGCGCAACCCCTGCTCCGGCCGCGCGATCAGCCCGTGCACCGCATACGCGGCGGGGGCCCGCTCCACCGCCAGATCGGACATGGCAACGGCTTCGGCCACCGTTGCGCCTTCAGGCAATTCCAGGTGTACCGAGCTGTAGCGATCCGGCCAGGCCAGCACGACTTCGATGCGCATGCCGCTGCGCAACCTAGACGTCGCCGCGGTCGGCGACGCGCACGAAATCATTGACCATGCGATCGGCCAGGCCCTGAAACCCCAGCGCCAGCGCCGGGCCAAGCAGCCGCGAGCTGGTTTCGACCTCCAGGGTCAGACTCACCTTGCAGGCGCCCTCGCCCAGCGCCTGGAACTCCCACAGGCCTTCCAGGCGCTTGAACGGGCCATCGCGCAGGTGCATGACGATGCGCTCCGGGCGTTCAAGGATGTTCTCGGTGGTGAACCAGGTGCGGAACGACCCCAGCCCCAAATCCAGGCGCGCCACGATGTGCGCCTGGTCCTGCTCGAGCACATTGGCAGCGTCGCACCAGCCGAAGCGGCGCGGATAGGCGGCGACATCATTGACCAGATCGAACATGCGGGAGGCGCTGTGTTCGACCAGGGCGCTGCGACGGATGGTAGGCATTCGCTAACTTGTGAAAGACGGAAGATCGTTTGACGACACCGAATCGGCGACAATGGGCGGATGAGCAAGAAACAGACCAAGGATAAAGCAAACGGCGCGAAGGCCACGAAAACCATCGCGTTGAACAAGCGTGCGCGCCACGAATACCACCTGGAAGAACGCTACGAAGCCGGCCTGGCACTGCAGGGCTGGGAGGTCAAGGCGATCCGCGCCGGCCGCGCCAACATCGTCGACGGCTATGCCTATGTGCGCTCCGGCGAGATCTACCTGATCGGCGCACAGATCACGCCACTGATCCAGGCCTCCACCCACACGGTGCCAGTGGAACGGCGCGACCGCAAACTGCTGCTGCACCGGGCCGAGATCGACAAGGTGCTCACCCGCGTGGAGCGCGAAGGCTACACCCTGGTGCCTACCGCGCTGTATTGGAGCAGCAACAAGGTCAAGCTGGAAATCGCCCTGGCCAAGGGCAAGCAGAATCACGACAAGCGCGACGCCGCCAAGGACCGCGACTGGCAGCGCGACAAGCAGCGCGTGATGCGGCGGCATAACCGCGATGCGTGAATTGGGAATTGGGAATTGGGAATCGCAACGGCAAGATCCTTTCCCGCAACGGCAGGCGATATAGCCGGCTGAGCACGAGCTGAGGTCGTGGATGCTGGTCGCTTTTACGATTCCCGATTCCCCACTCCCGATTCCCGGATCACGTCGTTCCCAGCATCCGCATCAAATTCGGCACTCCCCTGCCCTGCACATAGCGGTCGCGCTGCAGGTCGGTGCAGGTATCCATCAGCAGTTGCTTGACCCGATCGGGAAAGCCGATGAACTCACGGCGCGCTGACAGGAAGCCGGCCAGCACGCCGGAGACATGCGGTGCGGCCATGCTGGTGCCGCTCATCTCCACCATCAGGCTGGTCGGGTCGTTCGGGTCGAAGTCGTAGTAGGCCGACAGGATCTTCTCCCCTGGCGCGACCACATCCGGCTTGCTGCGGCCGTCGGCGGTCGGCCCGCGCGAGGAAAAATACGACACGCCATAGTTGTGCGGGCTGCTCTTGTGCACTGAGCCGACCACGATGGCGTCTTCCAGATTGCCCGGGTCGCTGATCGACAGATCCATGTTGGCGGCATATGCGTCACCGTCGTTACGCATCAACCAGGCCAGGCCTTCGTTGCCGGCCGCGACCACCACCAGCACGCCTTGCCGCCACAGCCGGCGTAATTCGTTGCACAACGGCGTAAACCCGCAACCGTAGCTCTCCGGGTCGAAGCAGCCGCCCAGGCTCAGATTGACGCCATGGATGAC
Source organism: Xanthomonas euvesicatoria (assembly GCF_013112235.1). Classification (NCBI taxonomy): domain Bacteria; kingdom Pseudomonadati; phylum Pseudomonadota; class Gammaproteobacteria; order Lysobacterales; family Lysobacteraceae; genus Xanthomonas; species Xanthomonas euvesicatoria. The sequence continues at coordinate 2,853,850 of NZ_JABFFS010000001.1, read as the reverse complement.
CAGCTCGCCGGCACGCTCGTTGATGTCGGCCACCTGCTGCACTGCCTTGATCGTCCACGAATCGCGGCCGTTTCCGGCATTGTCGAGCACCTTGAAGCCATACAGCTGGGTATCCGGCGCCATGCCGGAAAATTCCAGAGGACGGCCGGGCGTGCCGCCCGCCTCCGGGATCGACGCGCGGCACTGGCCGGCGATGATGCCGGCGATATGCGTGCCGTGGCCATGCCGATCGAGCCGGGTAAACGCCGTGCCATCGGCGCGGGTCAGCCGTTTGGGCGCGCCGCGCCGCGTGCAATCCCACTGTGCCACCACGGTGTCGCGTTCACCCTTGACGAAAAAATGCGGGTGATCGGCCACGATGCCGGTATCCATCACCGCCCAACCGATCTGCTGCCCGCGTGCGCGATACGCCGTGCGTGCCGCATCGGCATGCAGCACATTGCCCGACACATGGATCAACGCGCGTTTTCCGGCATCGCGCCACACCCGCCGAAAGCCCAACGCGCGGTAGCGATCCTGCAGCGACTCGATCTCGAATCGGGTCAGCCGCGCAGACACGAAACGCTGCAGGCTGTCTTCCAGCTCGATCGCCTCATCCAGCGCATCGCCGCTCAGGCCGGTGGTACGCGCAGCGACTTCGCGCACATGCTGCAACAGCAATGCGCGCACACCGGCAGGGTCGTTCCCCAACACACGCCGATCCAGCTCGATCAGCACATCGTGCCGGTACTCAGGGCCATGCGCTTCGAGCTGCTCGCTGAGGTCCTTGATCAGCACTGCATTGGACACCGGCTGATCGAAGCCCACACCCACGGCTTGGCGCACCGCGGCGCGCACCTGCGGAATGGACAGATAGCCCGAAGCCGAATGCGGGTTGTGCTGCCAATCCGGATTCAAACGCGCAGCGGCCAGGTTCTCGAAACGTCCTTTGGCATTGGCGATGTCGTCGGTGAGGTCCGGGTCCAGCGCGATCGGGTCGCGCGTTTCGGCCACATTGATCCAGCGCTGTACGCACTCGGGAAACGGCAATTTGCGCGTGCCGGTCCAGCGCTTGAACATGCTGCGCACCTGCGGCAAGCCCAGTGGCGAACCCAGGGTGAGGAACAAACTGACCTCGCAATCGGCGGGCTTCAGCTGGCGCAGCACATCGAAGGCGATCATCGACCCCTGGCTGTGCGCCACCACCACGAATGGCCCGCCCCCTGCGCGCAGCCGCTGCGCCAGACTCTCGCGCATCAACGCCGCACGTTCCGGCACGAAGAACAGGTCATGCACATCCTGCAACAATGCAGCCGAAATCAGCCGCAGCAACACCCGGTTGATCGCATCGATGGCGCCCTTGGCCTGCACGCTGCCGGACACGGACGTGCCCTGAAGCTCGTCCAGCAGCCGATGCAGATCGGTGCGTTCTTGCTCGCTCTGCGCCAGCGCGTCTGCCAACAGGTGCAGGTCCTGTTCGCCCGGCACCAGGCCAAGCGTACTCAAGGCGCGCTGCACGCTTTGATTGAGCGCCGGCCCCACATCGCGCGCGTCACAATTGCCCGGCTCGGCCACTGGATACCGCTCGCGATTGACCCAGTACGCCAGCCGCGTGCGCTCGCCCATGGGCCGCCCGAACAACGCCTTGTCCCACTGACAACGCAGCACATCGGCCGGCGGCTTGTTGCCGATGCCATGGATGTAGATCACCGTGCGCGCCTTGCCCTGCACGCGGGTCGCCGCGGACTCCTGGGTCCCGGCCTGCTGCGCGCGCGAAGCGCGCGGCCGCGCCGGTTGTTGCGTGCTTGCAGCCGCCTTGCGCGGCAGCGCGCGTGCAGGTTTCGAACGTGGGGGCTTGCCTGTCGCCATCGCTTCGCTCCTTCGTATGCAGACTGTTCCGTTCGGTACGGGACTGAAGCCACTGTAAGCGTTGCGCATCTCACCACTTGTGACAGGGCGCGCCGATCCCTACACTGACCCGGTCAGCGTTTTATTGCTTTCCCCGGGGGTGCACTGGTCTCGACGGGGGTCGCGAAGTCGCTTGGCGCATGCCGAGGGGGCAGCTTTCCTCGTTAATCCAGCAGCAAACTTTTAGTTGCCAACGATGACAACTACGGTTCGGACTTCGCTATCGCCGCTTAATTGGCTTTAGTTGTAGTTCTACAGCCGCCTAAGGCGAACCCCCGAACCTACTTGTGCCCGTGCTCGTAGGTGTAGGGTCATTATCACGGAACCATCGGTAGTGGCTGCCTGTCAGCTACCGGTCAGATAAAGCAGGCTGGTTTCCAGGTGCGCTTTGCCAACCGTGCTGCCTGGGAACGAGATCTAACGGAGGGCTAAGCATGTAGTGCTGGGGATGGAGTGCTTCCGGACGGCGGTTCGATTCCGCCCACCTCCACCAATGAGTGGACCGATGAGGTCCTGAGAAGGCCGGGAACCCCCGTAAAACAAGGGTTCTCGGCCTTTTTCATGTGCGACGCAGTGCGCAGGTGAACGTATCACGCCATGCGACGCTGGGGACATCTGGGGGCATGCAGCCAATGGCCAACGTCGATACCCCCACGATGCCCTCGCCCACCTTGCGATATGCCGCGCCAAAGCTGCGCTCGGATTCCGCCAGCACCGGCAAGCGGTCCGGCATCCCGATATCGACTTCGATGAGCCGATGCCGGGGCGCCTTGTCGGCCACGATCTCCGCAGGGCGCAGTCATTGGTTGCCGGCGACGTGGCGGGCGAGAGAGCGATCAGGCAAACGCCATCTGTCACCTGTTCGAGTCATCGCTGCGCCTGGTTGCACGCGGCCATCCACGCGCTCGACATGACGCAGCGCACCGGAGCGACATCGATGCAAAGTGCTCAAAAAAACAGCGCCCTCTCAACCGTTCCTTGATCATTTCCAGGCGGAATCCACATACGACCGGCCCACCATGCGCGCCGCACCGGATCGGGAACGACGTCGCCAGCAAGTCGCGTTGCCCGGCCCAGTGCACCTCTCTATATGGTCAAGGGCGGACGGGTCAGATGTCGGGTATCTGTGGATTGTGGTTGGAACCAAATTCTCACAAAGACAGCAGCACGCTAGGACGGCGTGGAAGTGCGATGGTTGCTGTGATGAAGCACCGTGGAGATAAAGCGTGTGTGGCAACCGTCGTTGACACGCCCCTGGTACTTGCTGCATGCGGGAGCTCTGGCACCCCGGGGACTCGCATGGGCTTTTCTACCGATGGTCGTTATCTTGTCGCTCTGGCTGGACGCGCCAATGGCCTCTCGCCGCTTTACAGCACACCAGAGGCTTGTGAGAGCAACACCTCTGCCGCAAGGATCGCGCAAAGCATTCAGTCGTTGGGGCTGCAGCGAACCCTAGAGCTCATCGATGGCAGCTTCTGCCTGGCCATTCTTGATCGTCGATTACACACGCTGTCGCTAGTGCGCGACCGCATCGGTCAATGCAGCCTGTACTACGGCTGGACACATCAGGGTTTTGTGTTTGCTTCTGAACTCAAAGCGATCGCTTCCTCTCATGGCTTCAGTAACTTGATCGATCGGAATGCGCTGACGCTCCTGCTGCGATACGGCTACATTCCATCGCCATATAGCATCCATCGAGGCATCTTCAAACTAGCGGCAGGAACCATTCAAGTTTTCAGCACGCTGGATGTGGAACGCGGTGCGCCTCATCACGACCCCAGCGAGGGGGCGCGCTACTGGCATCCGAAAAGAAATGTCAGCAACTTAATCCAAGCAAGAGAGCATGTGACCGAAGAGCGTGCGATCAGCCGCCTGCAGGATGCGCTCTCGATGGCGGTTGACCGCGTCAGCGATCGCAAGACTGGTTCATTCCTGTCGGGAGGAACCGATTCCAGCCTCATCACGTCCCTCCTGCAGTCGCAACGCTCAACACCTGTCGATACCGTCACCATCGGATTTGAGGATGCCGACCACGACGAAATGGATTGGGCACAAAAGGTTGCAAGCCATCTAGTTACGCGGCATTTCCAACAACGCATCAGCGATCAGCAGGCCGTGGCCGTTCTGCCGGAGATATCGGAGGCGTTTTGCGAACCCTTTGCGGACTCGTCCCAGATTCCGACACTGCTTGCAGCAGGCTCCGCGCGCCGCCAAGTCAGTCACATGCTGACAGGCGATGGAGGCGACGAATTGTTCTTCGGCCATGCCGCGTATGCGCGTGCACTGCGCAATGCGCGCCTGAGCTCCATGATCCCGGACACGCTGCGCTGTTCGCTGCGTCGCCGGGGCGTCTACACGAAGGAGTCGGCCCGTTTGGGCGGATGGCGAGCGGCCCTGGGGGAGACAATCAGCCGCGCGGTGGAAGAGAGCTACCTGCTCAGAGTCTCGCGTTGGCGCAACCCCCGTTGCGCCGTGCTTGGCTCCATGGAGTACCCCACGATCTATGACACGCCCATGGAGCAGCTGACCGTCGGATCCCCAGGCGAGCGCGTTCTCTTTATGGACATTGCCATGGAACTTGGGGAAGGACTCATGACCAAAGTCGACCGCGCGTGCATGCTGCATGGCCTGAACACGTCTTCCCCCCTTCCTGGATCAGCAGGTATTTCAGCTGGCCTGGCAGATTCCGCTCAAGCTCAAAATGGTTCGTGGGGAGCAAAAATACATTTTGAAGCGCCTGCTCGAACTGTATCTGCCGCAGGAGCTTATCTATCGACCCAAGCGAGGCTTCGGTGCGCCTGTCGGCCGGTGGCTACGCGGCCCCTTACGCGAGTGGGCTGAAGACTTGTTGACACCTTCAAAACTTGAAGAGCAAGGCGTCTTCGACGTCGGGGTGGTGACGCATCTCTGGCAAGCGTTCATCGCAGGTCAACGAAAGTGGCACACGCATCTTTGGCCCATTCTCATGTTCCAGGCTTGGCAGCAACGCTGGCAGCAGCGGCCCTCCTTTTGTGTGGACGAGGCGTGCCATCGCGATCCAGAAGGTATAAGCCACCTCACCATTGAGGCGTTCGTTTGACAGCGAGGTCACCGAAAGCGCTTGCGCGTTGCGACATGCGTCAGTGCGTGCTGGGGCCCTGCCCACCCGCTTCAACCTCGCCCCAGAGATAAACGGACAAGGCCGGGATTTCCCGATGCAGAGGTCAGACGTTGGCCATTGCGAAGGACGAAGCAGACTGCGCGCGCTGCGTCAGTTAGTGACGCGCGCGGCATGGTCGGGCTCATCGCGACGAACGAGGGCGCCTGCCCGGTCGTCGGCAGCTGCACACCGCGGGGCGGCATCGCCGCGGAGTTGATCGAACAAGGCCAGCAACGCGCTGGCTTCGTGTTGCAGCAACGCCAGTGCGCTTTTATTGGGCTCTTCCATTGCACTTGCTCCAGAGACGCTCGACGGCGCCCTGATCAAACCCGAGCAAATCGCGTGCCAGCCGTCAGGGCTTCCCGCTCAGGCGTACTCGCGCTGCTCTTGCGCCTTGGCGTGCATGGCTTCCAGCGTGACCATGCCGGCAATCCGGGCGGCTGCAATGGCGCTGCGATGGTCGGGAAAGGTCGACGACAGCGCGGCGCCTGCCAGGTTCGCGCCGCGGCCGATGCCGATCTGCGCAATATCCCAGCCTGCCACCCAGCCATGGGCGGGGGTATCGCCTTTGACGGCATGACAGGTGAGTTGGTAATTGCCTAGAAAAATGACCAACGGGCGCCCTTTTCGGTGACTGCTTGCCAGCATACCGCCACGACGCTGCTTCCGGGGGCAATGTGCCGTCTGCCAGCTGACTCGGCAAGCGAAGTGGAGCGTAGGCACGCGGCTTGCATCGGCCTCGACCAGACAATCGTGCCGGGGGAACGCGGTGTTGACCAAAAGAACCAAACGTCGTGCTGCCGGGGCCTTGCTGGTGGGTGGGCTGATCTTTGTCCTGATCGGCGTGGGCGGGTACCTCACGACGCAGCGTTCGCTGTCGGACGCCGGCTGGGTGACGCACACCCAGGAAGTGATTGCCAGCATCGACGAAATCCAGGCGGGCATGCTGTCGGCGGAATCGTCGGCGCGCGGCTATGTCTTGACCGACAACGAGGCCTTTCTGGGCGTGTATGCCGATGCGATCGGCCGCCTGCCCGAGCGCATCGTGCGGCTGGACGCCCTGGTGCAGGACAACCCGACGCAGCGGCGCAATGTGGTCGTGCTGAGCCGTTTGGTGGACGCGCGCCTGGTGCAGATCGACGAGTTATTGCATAGCTATCGCAAGCAAGGCCTGGATGGCGCGCGTGCTGCCATCGCGCGCGGGGTGTTCCAGACCTCTTCATCGCTGCGCCGCCAGGTGCAGACCATGACGGAGCTGGAGCGGCAGCAACTGATCAGGCGCAATGCAGCCACCACCCGCAGCGCACAGTGGGTGCTGTGGGTGACCGTGATCGGCATTGCCAGTGGCTTGCTGGTGATGCTGTTGGCGTACCGCTTGTTGTCGCGCGAGCTGGAACGGCGTACGCGTGCCGAAAACGACGCCAGCCGGACCAGCGAGCGCCTGATCGAGTCGTTTGCCGCACTCGAACGCACCTCCGCTGGCCTGGAGGCGCTGGCACGCTACTCCGGGTTGCTGCAGAACTGCCGCGATGCCGAAGAAGCGCTGGAAATCACTGCACGCACGATTGCACCGCTGATTCCCGGTGCCGCCGGCGCGGTCTACTTGCTACGCGCCTCGCGCGATCGCGCCGAACAGGTGGTCGCCTGGGGCGAGATGGCAGACGACGCCAGTGCCAGCATCGCGCCGGACAACTGCTGGGCGCTGCGCCGCGACCGCACCCATGTGGTGATGGACGCCGGCCAGGGCATGCTGTGCCAGCATGCCGGCGTCAACCTCCCGGCGCATGCGGCCACCGCCTGTATTCCGCTATCGGCGCAGGGCACGCAGCTGGGGATGCTGGCATTGCGTAGCGAAGACCCTGACGATCTTGCCTCGCTGACCGTGGCCGAGGCGGCAGCAGAACAACTCTCCTTGGCGCTGCACAACCTGCGCCTGCGCGAAACGCTGCGCCAGCAATCGATCCGCGACCCGCTGACAGGCCTGTACAACCGCCGCTATCTGGAAGAAACCCTCAGTCACGAGTTGGCGCGCTGCACGCGCCGCGAGCTGCCCTTGTCGGTGCTGATGCTGGATGTGGATCACTTCAAGCGGTTCAACGACCTGCACGGGCACAGCGGCGGCGACCGCGTGCTGGCGGCCATTGGCGAATTGTTGCTGGCGCAGACGCGTGGCGAGGACATCTGCTGCCGGTACGGCGGCGAAGAATTGACGATCATCCTGCCCGAAGTCGATCTGCCAACCGCGTGCATGATGGCGGAGAAATTGCGCGCCGGCATCGAGGCCCTGCAGGTCATGGGCGATGGCGTCTGTCTGCCGAAGGTCACCGCCTCGTTCGGCGCGGCCAGCTTTCCCGCTCACGCCAGCACCGTGGCCTCGTTACTGCAACGGGCGGACGCGGCGCTGTATCGCGCAAAGCAGGGTGGCCGCAATCAGGTCGTGAGCGCGGATGTGCTTGCATCCGTGGCCTGAACGCAAGCAGCCGGGCGTGCTGCTGCGGTCTGTCGCAGAGGCCTGTGTCGCGCGGTCGACGCTCAGATCCACATCGCGCGCGCTTGGCGAACCCGGGTGCGAGCGCCTGAACGAAGATGCTCGGATCATTCGCTGGCGCGTGCATTGCATCGACAAATGCACAGGCACATGGGCTCATGCCAAGACGAGGCCTCAGCCGCAGGACTGACCCGCGTCGTCGGTGGGGATCAGGCCCGCACCGGCCAGCATGCCGTCGATACGCGTACGCACATAGGCGGCATCGTCCTGCGCGGCGCTGCTCAGGATCGCTTCGGCACGCGCCTGAAAATCCAGATAGTCGAAATCCGCATCTTCATCTGCCGACAACTTGGGCAACTCTTCCTGCAACGCGTCCAGGCGCGTGGCCAGTTCTTCGCGGGTGGGCATGGCAGACTCCGACAACCAAAACGATACGTTTGCGGCAGCGCCGTCAAGGATGTGCGAAGCCTTGCGCTGCAACGCTTCACTTTCCTACCCATTGCGGTGATGAAGACACGCTCAACTTTGACCGCACTCCGCCGATAATGATGCCGACTCCTATAGAACCTTCCCTGTGATCCTCCACCTGCGGCGGGATTTCCGACTCGGCATCGTCAAGATGCTCGGGCCAATCACCGCGCTGTTGCTTTGCCTCTATGCGGTGTACCTGGCCATGACCGGTCAGGCAGTTGCGTGTCTGGTCACCGCGGCGCTGGGCGTGCTCGCGGTATGGCGCGGCTGGCAGATGCGCAGTGCCGAAGACACCGGCGCCGGCGGCGTGTGGCTGGCATCGATCAATGTTGGCGGGTGCCTGGTGGCGTGCTGGACCGGTGGCGATGGCGCCCTGCCGTGGCTGTTCCCGGTGCTGGCCACCAATTATTTCTTGTGCGGGCCGCGGCGCGCGGTGTTGTTGAGCTTGCCGCTGCTGGCCGCCTTGTTGTTCTTGCCCGGCTTGATCACCAGCCCCGGCCAGGGTGTGTCGACGATCGTGGTGACGCTGGTGACGCTGGCGGTGGGCTACGCGTTTTCGCTGCGGATGCAGGACGACCGCGTGCATCTGGAAGAACTGGCCTCGCTGGACGCGCTGACCGGCTTGCCCAACCGTCGCATGCTGGAACGTGCGCTGACCCACCAGATCGATCAACGCCAACCGCACGACCGGCTCAACAGCCTGATCATCCTGGATCTGGATCACTTCAAGGAGGTCAACGATCTGTACGGACACGCCGCCGGCGATGCGGCGCTCTCGGATCTGGCCACCATCCTGCGCTTCGAAGTCCGCGAACCGCACCAGGTGTTCCGTTTTGGCGGCGAAGAATTCGTGGTGCTGCTGCGTGCCGGATCGCTGGCCGAACTGGAAGCGGCCACCGAACGCTTGCGCAAGGTGATACGCAACGGCTTGCGCGGACCCGGTGGGCGTATCACCGTCTCGCTGGGCGCGGCGCGCCACGACGGCGAAACGCATTGGCAGGACTGGTTTTCGCGTGCCGATGCAGCGCTGTATCTGGCCAAGAACGGCGGACGCGACAGCGTACGGGTCGCCGAATAAGCGCCTGGCGGCATGCCTGCTGCGCAGGGGTCCGCCTGGGCACACGCAGCTGGCAGCTGGGTAATCGCATTGGTCACGAATGCAATGTTGCTGATGAAGCGGCGGTAGCGCGCCTGTCAGAGAGGCGGGCGAACCGATGGCGTCGGATGCATGGCCGGTATCGCCAGCCATCACCCGCACACGTTCGCGCCTCGTTAGCTCTGACGCTGCAGCCAGAACTGCGGGGCGACCCACTGGCCGCCCCGCGCGCATCGTTCAACGATTGACTACGGCCACCGGTGCCGCAGGCGCTTGGTCCTGCTTCCAGCCACCGAGCGCCTTGTACACGCCGACCACGCCGACATTCACCGCCGCTTCGGCCTGCGCCAACGCATCGTCGGCCGCCAGCTGGGTGCGCTGCGCATCCAGCAGGGTGAGGAAGTCTTCCGAGCCCTCGCGGTAGCGGATCTGCGCCAGCTGCTCGGCACGCCGCGCGGCATTGGCCTGCTCCACCACGATGGCCAGGCGCGCCTGCTGGCGGCCATAGCCGATCAACGCGTTTTCGGTGTCTTCCAGCGCCAGCAATACGGTTTGCTGATACTGGGCCAACGCACCTTCGGCCTGCGCCTTGCTGGCACGCAAGCGCGCACGCACGGTGCCCAAATCGAAGGCGGCCCAGCTGATCGACGGGGTCACCGACCAGGCCTTGGCGTTGCCCTCGGTCAACCTGGCTGCGTCGCCGGTGAGGAAGCCGACGAACCCGCTCACGCTGATGCGCGGAAACAGGTCGGCAGTGGCCACGCCCACTTGCGCGGTGGCTGCCGCCAGCCGGCGCTCGGCGCCGCGCACATCCGGACGCTGACGCAGCAAGCCGGCGGTATCGCCCAGCGGCAGCGGGCGCGCGAACGCCGGCATCTCGCGCGCGGCCAAGGTGGCATCCAACGCGTCCGGTTGCTGGCCCAGCAACACAGCCAGACGGTGGCGGTATTGCGCCTCGGCGGTTTCCAGCAGCGGAATATCCGCCTCGATCGCCTTCAACCGCGCCAGGCTGCTCTGCACGTCCAGTTCGCTGCCGGCACCCAGATCCCATCGGGTCTGGGTCAGCTTCTGGGTGTCGCGCAGGTTGGTGAGCGTGCGCTTGGAGACGTCCAAGCGCTTCTGGGTGCCGCGCAATTCGAAATAATTGCGCGCCACTTCGGCAGCAACGGTGACCTGCACGTCCTGCAGGTTGGCCTGCTCGGCATCCAGGTCGGCACGCGCGGCCTCCGATGCACGCCGCTGACGGCCGAACAGGTCCAGCTCCCACGCCGCATCCAGACCGAGCGTGGTCTGCTCGGTCAGAAAGCGCTGATTGCCGGCGATCACCTGCTGCTGCTCGCGACGATCGAAGCTGCCTTGCGCGGTGATATGCGGCGCCTGATCCAGGCGGCGCTCGACGAACACCGCGCGCGCCTGCTTGACGCGCGCCACCGCGATGCGCAGGTCGTGGTTGGCGAACAAGGCGTCGCGCACCAATTGCTCCAGCACCGGGTCGTCGAACTGCGACCACCAGTTGCCCACCGGCGACTGCGCGCTGTAGGCCGGGTCTTGCGCGCCTTGCAGCGTCACCGCCGCCGGCGGATCGGGGCGGTAATCCGGCCCGACCGCGCAACCGCTGAGCACCAGTGCAGCCAGTGCCACGCTCAGGAAGTTTCTTACCATGGCAACACCTCTCCCAGATGGGTAAAGCTGCCGGTGGCACCGTGGGCATCCAACAGCGCCATTTGCACGCTGCTATGCGCGCCCTGCTCCACTTCGATTTCGCCGCCGCCACCGTTCATGTCGGTTTTGACGTAACCCGGATGCACCGTGTTGACCTTGATGGCTGTGTCGCGCAATTCGTAGGCCAGATGCACCGTCCAGCTGTTCAACGCGCTCTTGGACGCGTCGTAAGCAGGAATCTTGAAGTCGTAGATCGGCGAGCCGGGCTGGCTGTGCAAGGTCAGCGAACCGAGGATGCTCGACACGTTGACGATACGCCCGGCCAGCGAGCGACGCAGCAGCGGCAGAAAGGCCTTGGTCACCTCGACCACCGCGAACAGATTGGTGTCGAAGGTACGCTTCCACACCTCCAGGCTCTGCTGCGACGGGGTGCGCTGCATGTCCTCGATCATGATGCCGGCGTTGTTGATCAGGATGTCCAGATGACCATGGCGCTGCTCCACCGTGCCCACCGCGGCAGCAATGCTGATGTCGTCGTTGACGTCGAGCTGGATGGCCTCCACCGGCAGGCCTTCGGCCTGCAACTTGAGGGCCGCGGCCACGGCGTCGTCGCGCTTGCGGCCGGCCAGCAGCGTGTGCACGCCGGCGGTGGCCAATTGCCGAACGGTCTCCAGGCCGATGCCGCGGGTTGCGCCGGTGACCAATGCGATCTTGGTGTTGCTCATGTGTAAATCCTTCGAATGTATGTAGGGGGAAGTCACGCGTGCTTAGGCGTTGACGTGCGCGTGATCGTGCGCAACCGCGGGCGGTGTCGCGGGCCCGCGACGGGTGACCCACTTGCGCAGTGCCACGTAGAACACCGGAGTCAGGAACAGGCCGAACAAGGTCACACCCAGCATGCCGGCGAACACCGTGATGCCGGTGACCGAGCGCACTTCGGCGCCGGCACCGTGGCCGAACACCAGCGGCACCGTGCCGGCGATGAAGGCGATGGAGGTCATCACGATCGGACGCAGGCGCAGGCGGCAGGCTTCCAGTGCGGCTTCGACAATGCCCTTGCCGTGCATTTCCAGTTCGCGGGCGAACTCCACGATCAGGATCGCGTTCTTGCACGCCAGGCCCATCAACACCACCAGACCCACCTGCACGAACACGTTGTTGTCGCCATTGGTGAGCCACACCCCGAACAGCGCAGACAGCAAGGTCATCGGCACGATCAGGATCACTGCCAGCGGCAGGGTCCAGCTTTCGTACAACGCAGCCAATACCAGGAACGCCAGCAACACCGCCATCGGGAACACGATCAACGCCGAGTTGCCTTGCGTGGACTGCTGATAACTCAGGTCGGTCCACTCGATGTTCATGCCGTTGGGCAGCACCTGCGGCGCCATGCTGGACAGCTTCTGCATGGCCTCGGTGGACGACAGCACGCGCGGGTCCGCTTCGCCGATGAGGTCGGCGGCCGGGTAGCCGTTGTAGCGGATCACCGGGTCCGGGCCGTAGGTCTGGCCCAGCGTGACCATGCTGCCGATCGGCACCATGTCGCCGTTGGCGTTGCGCGTGCGCAGGTTGGCGATGTCTTCCACGCTATCGCGGAACTGTCCATCGGCCTGGGCGATCACCTGATAGGTGCGACCGAAGCGATTGAAGTCGTTGATGTAGGACGAACCCAGATAGGTCTGCAGCGTATCGAACAGATTGGTCAGCGGCACGCCCTGCGCCTTGGCCTTGTCGCGGTCGACCTTGGCATCGAGCTGCGGCACGTTGGCCTGGTAGGTACCGATCGGGAACTGCATGCCCGGCGTTTGCGAGATCGCACCGGACATCGCATTGACCGCACTCTGCAACTGGCCATAGCCCAGGCCGGCACGGTCCTGGATGTACAGCGAGTAGCCCGAGCCCTGGCCCAAGCCAAGAATCGGTGGCGGCATGAAGGCGAACGCGAAGCCCTGCTGGATCTGGCTGATGCGTGCGTTGATTTCCGCATTGATCTGCGCGGCGGTGCGGCTGCGCTGACTGAACGGCTTGAGCGTCAGGAACACCGTGCCGGTATTGGGCGTATTGGTGAACTGCAGCGGGTTCAGGCCCGGGAACGCGATTGCGTGATCCACACCGTCGGTCTGCAGCGCGATCTGGGTGATCTGGCGGATCACCTCATTGGTGCGCTCCAGCGACGATCCTTCCGGCAGTTTGGTGCCCGCAATCAGATACAGCTTGTCCTGGGTCGGAATGAAGCCGCCCGGCACCAGCTTGAACATGAAACCGGTACCGACCAGCAGCAGCAGGTAGACCACGAACACCGCACCCCGCTTGCCCAGCGCACGCGACACCGCGCCTTGGTACTTGTGCGAGCTGGTGTTGAAGAAACGATTGAACGGGCGGAACAACCAGCCGAACAAACGGTCGATCAACCGCGACGGACCATCCTTGGGCGCGTCGTGCGACTTCAGCAGCATTGCCGCCAGCGCCGGCGACAAGGTCAGCGAGTTGATCGCCGAAATCACCGTGGAAATGGCGATGGTCACCGCGAACTGCTTGTAGAACTGGCCGGTCACGCCCGACAGGAACGCCATCGGCACGAACACCGCGCACAGCACCAGCGCGATGGCGATGATCGGCCCGGACACTTCGCGCATGGCCTGATGGGCAGCCGCCAATGGGCTCAGGCCTTCTTCGATGTTGCGCTCGACGTTTTCCACCACCACGATCGCATCGTCGACCACGATGCCGATCGCCAGCACCAAACCGAACAGGCTCAGCGTATTGATCGAAAAGCCCAGCAGGTACAACGCAGCGAACGTACCGACCACCGACACCGGTACCGCCAGCAACGGAATGATCGAAGCGCGCCAGGTCTGCAGGAACAGGATCACCACCAGCACCACCAGCAGCACCGCTTCCAGCAGCGTGTGCACCACCGCGCTGATCGAATCGCGCACGAACACGGTTGGGTCGTACGCGGCCGACCATGCCATGTCCTGCGGGAACTGCTTTTCCAGTTCGGCCATCTTGGCGCGCACCGCATCGGACAATTCGATCGCGTTGGCACCGGGCGACTGGAACACGCCCATGCCCACCGCGTTCTGGTTGTCCAGCTGCGACCGCAGGGTGTAGTTGCCGGCGCCCAGCTCCAGGCGCGCCACGTCGCTCAGGCGCACGATCTCGCCGCTGTTGCCGCTGCGGATGACGATGTTGCCGAACTCTTCTTCGGTGGTGAGGCGGCCCTGCGCATTGATCGAGAGCAGGAAATCGCTCTTGTTGGGCATGGGTTCCGCGCCGAGCTGGCCGGCGGAGACCTGCACGTTCTGCTCGCGGATGGCGGCGACCACATCGCTGGCGGTGAGCCCGCGTGCGGCCACCTTGTCCGGGTTCAACCAGATGCGCATGGCGTAGTCGCCGGCACCGAAGATCTGGATCTGTCCCACGCCCGGCAGGCGCGACAGCTCGTCCTTGACCTTCAAGGTGGCGTAGTTGCTCAGGTACAGCGAGTTGTACTTGCCCTTGGGCGAGGTCAGATGCACGACCATGGTCAGCGTCGGCGATTGCTTCTGCGTGGTCACGCCCTGGCGGCGCACGTCCTCGGGCAGACGCGCCTGCGCCTGGCTGACGCGGTTCTGCACCTGCACCTGCGCCTGGTCCGGATCGGTGCCGGGCTTGAAGGTCACGGTGACCACCAGCACGCCGTCCGAGCCGGCCACCGACTTCATGTACATCATGTTTTCCACGCCGTTGATGGCTTCCTCAAGCGGCGTGGCAACGGTCTCGGCGATGACCTTGGGGTTGGCGCCCGGATACACCGCGCGCACCTGCACGCTCGGCGGCACCACTTCTGGGTATTCGCTGATCGGCAGCAGCGGCATGGCGATCAGGCCGGCCGCGAAGATGATGATCGACAGCACCGCGGCAAAGATCGGCCGGTCGATGAAAAAACGGGAAAAGTCCATTGGGATGGTCCTGAAAGAGGTTGCCGCCGGGTGGCGGCGCGGCACAGCGGCCCCGGGCCGGCCTGATGACGAGGCCGGCAGTCATGAGCTGCGATGCAGCGATACAGCAGTACAGCCATTGCAGGTGGTGCGCTGTCGCCAGGCAGGCGCGACAGCGCGCAACGCGCGTTGGCGATCCCTAGTTGGAAGCGGTGCGCTTGTCCGCCGCCGGCGCCATGGCCACGGTCTTGGCGTCCACCGGCATGCCGGGCATGAAGATCTTCTGCACGCCATCGACCACCACGCGGTCGCCGGCGGCCAGGCCGCTACGCACGATGCGCAGACCATCGGCACTGCGGCCGAGCTCCACATCGCGGCGCTGCGCCTTGCCGTCCTTGTCCACCACATACACGTATTTGCGGTCCTGGTCGGTGAGCACGGCCTTTTCGTCGACCAGCATGGCCTTGAACTGGCCGCTGCCCAGCAACTGCACATGCGCATACAACCCCGGCGTGAATTGCCGTTGCGCGTTGTCCAGTACCGCGCGGACGCGGATGGTGCCGGTGCTGCGGGTCACCTGGTTGTCCAGGAAATCCACGCGACCGGTGTGCGGGAAGCCCTGCTCGCCGACCAGCCCGATCCGCACCGGCAACTCGCCGCCACGTTCGTCCGGGCGCTCGCCGTTGCGGGCCATCTGCGAATAGCGCAGGAAGGTGCCTTCGTCGGCATCGAAGTAGACGAATACCTTGTCCAGCGACACCAGGGTGGTCAGCACGCTGGCGCTGTCGCCGGCCGTGACCAGGTTGCCGGCGGTGACCATCGCACGCCCGGCGCGGCCATCGATGGGAGCGCGCACGCGCGTCCAATCCAGGTTGAGCCTGGCGGTGTCCACCGCGGCCTGGGCGGCCTGCAGGTCGGCATCGGCCTGATCGGCGGCGGCGCGGCGCTGCTCCCAGGTTTCGGTGGAGATGGCCTGCTGCTCGGACAATTTGCGTGCGCGCGTGGCTTCGCTACGTGCCAGCGTGGCCTGGGTGCGGGCACGCACCAGCGACGCGTTGGCACGCGCGAACTCGGCGCGGTAGCTACGCTCATCGATGGTGAAGAGCACATCGCCCTTCTTCACTTCTGCACCTTCGGTGTAGTTGACCTTGTCGATATAGCCGGACACGCGCGGACGCAGTTCCACGCTTTCCACCGGCTCGATGCGGCCGCTGAATTCGTCCCACTGGCTGATCTGCTTCATCAACACCGGCGCGACGCTGACGCTGGGCGGCGGCGGTGCGCCGGTCTCGGCGGCCTTGCTGCCGCAGCCGGCGAGCACGACCGCAAGCACGGCGCCCGCCAACACGGTACGCAAGGGAAAACGGAACGGGGTGGCGTTCGTGGTCATGGGGAAATCTCTCGGGTGGGGATGGGAAATTGCAGACCGGCCAGCCGGCTGGCCGACGGTGCGGCCGGCGGGCGACGACTCACGGTCACGATGGCTTGTCCGGGCTGGCCAGGCCCGGCAATCAGGGAAACAGCGGCGCGGCCGACGTCCACGGCGCGGATCCATTCCGGACAGGCGTCCTTGGCGCGGCCGGGCGTGCAGACCGGCTGCTCGACCGAGAGCAACTGCACGCGGACGCCCAACGGCTTGGCTTCCTCGTGCAACACCTGGGCAAGCATGCGGGTGGCTGAGGCCGCAACCGAACGATCGCCATGCGCCGACCAGGCGCGCAGCGCACACGGGCTGCCAAGCAGCAGATAGCGGCCGCCGCCGTCGACCTCGGCCAGCAGCGGCAGCAGGTGGCGGGCGGCAGCCAGATGCGGCAGCACGTCACGCTCCAGGCGACGACGCAGGGCGGCCACCGGCCGATCCACCAGCCGCCCAGCCTTGGGCGGGCTGCCCAGGCTGGCGATCACCGCGCCCAGCGGTCGATGCCGCTGGGCCAGTTCGGTGGCCAGGCGCTGCGCAGATGCATCGTCGGCCACCGATCCCTGCACGATGTCCAGCAGCGGGGAATGACCGTGCTGCGCACGCAGTGCATCCAGCTTGGCGGCGTCGCGCCCAATCACCACCGTTGGCATACCGGCGTCCAGCAATGCAGAGACGATGCCCATGCCCACGTTGCCCGCGCCGCCGATGACGGCCGTCTCGGATTTAACCATCCCGCTCATGGGATTTTCGCTCCCGAGATCGGGATAATTCCACGGCGCGCCCAGCGCGCCTGCAGTCCAGTCCGCTGCGCAGGCGCGCCGCCAGCCTGCCGCCGTGGCGAGCTGGAGAATTCGCGCAAGGCACTGTCGTACGACCGTTTTTCCGTGGAAATGACCGGATCGAAGGCGCTTTCGATTGCACTGCGCTGACTGGAAGACACGCCGAAAACGTTGCACAACCACATGGCCGTGCTCCTGCATGGAGGGGATGCCGCATAAGTTAGGCTTCAAAGCAGCACTTGATTAGTCCGGATTTAGGGGAATAATCGTCCCGCAAGCGGTCTAATCCCTCCTGACCCCCGGAAGGCATCCCATGACTCACGATCTCAACGACACCTTGATCTTCGTCAAGGTGGTCGAACAAGGCAGCTTCATCGCCGCCGCCAATGCGCTTGGCCTGCCCAAGACCACCGTCAGCCGCAAGGTGCAGGAACTGGAAACCCGGTTGGGTGCGCGCCTGTTGCATCGAACCACCCGCCGCATCGGCCTGACCGAAGCCGGCTCGGTGTACCACGAACATTGCCAGCGCATCGCGCGCGAACTGGAAGAAGCCGAAAGCGCGGTGGGACAGCTGCAATCGGGCCCGCGTGGCTGGCTGCGTTTTACCGTGCCGTATTCGCTGGGCATTACCTGGATCGCGCCGTTGCTGGGCGAATTCCACGCGCAATACCCGGAAATCCAGCTGGACATGCATCTGGGCAACGAGAAGCTGGACCTGATCGGCGGCGAAGCCGATCTGGCATTGCGCGTCGGCGCGCTGCCCGACTCCAATCTGGTGGCGCGCAAGCTCGGCAGCTTGCGCACCCAGGTGTTCGCCAGCCCCTCCTACATCGAACGCTATGGCGAGCCGCTGCATCCGGACGAATTGCAATTCCATCGCACGCTCGCCTTGCGCAAGAACCGCAACGTGCACAACAACCGCTTTTTCTGGTCGCTCAGCGACGGCAGCGATGTACGCGATTTCCCGGTCAATCCGCTGATGGTGGCCAACGATCCGGCCGCGCTCAACGGTGCGGTGTTGTGCGGCGAAGGCCTCTTGCTGACTGGCGATGTGATGGCCAAACCGTTCGTGCAATCGGGCCTGGTGCGTCGCGTGCTGGCCGGTTGGACCGGGCCTGAGGTGGACTTCAACGCGGTGTTCGCCGGCGGCCGATTGGTGTCGCCGAAAGTGCGGGCATTCGTGGACTTTTTGGTGACGCGCATGAATTTCGATGCGGATTACATGATGGCGCAGTGCCCTGCCCGCCTGGCCGCACAAAAGGCCGACAACGATGCGAAAGTCGAAGTGGGCGCAGACGCGGAGTTGCGTGCCGAAGGCAAGCGAATCTTGGAAAACGTCACGGCGTAGTGCCGGATCGACTGCGCCGGCGGTGGTTGCCGTCTGGCGCAGGCCATAAGTTCATCGATGCAACCCAGTGAATGCATCTCTGTCACCACACGCGTACAGCCGACGACAGCTCGGTCGCTTTGCAGATGATCTCACTACCGTCAGCGGTGAGTTGGGAAAGATCGAGACGTCCGTCGTGGCGTCGTTGGATGCGATCACCCGATGAGCGCAAAGCCGACTCGGTCGCGCGCGGTGCCCTCGCCGCTCGCGGGACACGCCGTCAACCCATCCATGGGGGCTCGATGGCGGCACCCATGCCGCCAACGGTTCCAAGCGGCGAGGACACCGCACCAGAACGTTGGTCGGTCGCGCGGAAAGCGGCCCATCGTAGGAAAGGGGATGGAGATACCTTCTCGCCTGAGCACCGCGAGCTAGCCGCGCCTCCTTGAATCGCTAGCGAACGCATCTATCGCTTGCACAAATACAGCGACCAACTCGATTGGTCCTTGCCCGCTCACCGTCGCGGGACCCTTGGCGGCATGGATGCCGCCACGGAGCTTATAGGGACGTACTTGCAGCGTATCCCGCGATGGTGAGCGAGCAAGGGCCCTGCAGCAACGCTCAGATCCGCGCTTCGAAGTTCCACAGTTACGCCGACACATTCGCGCCGATGACGTGAGAAAGATCGAGACCTCAAAGCCGTGCAGACCAGCCGTTCTAAATCCAAGCGATTGGTTCGCTGCTCTTGATCCACCATGCAGCAAAAAAACAGGCCGCTTTCGCGGCCTGTGTTGCGTACATCAGCACATCGCAGGTGAGTCATCCGACCCGCCACGATTCACTGCATCTCCTCAACGCATGCCGGTGTTGCTGGCCGCGCCTTCGGCACGCAACGGAATCAGGCGGATTTCGACGCGACGGTTCTTGGCGCGGCCGGCATCGGTGGTGTTGTCGGCAATCGGATAACGCTTGCCGGCGCCCATGGTTTCCATGCGCTCGCGCTGCACACCTTGCGCGGTCAGGTATTGCGCTACCGCGCTGGCGCGCTCTTCGGACAGGCGCTGATTCACCGCATCGCTACCGACGCTATCGGTATGCCCCACCACTTCCACCATGGTCTGGTTGTACTCGCGCAGGGTGGAGGCCACGCCGTTGAGCGCGGTGTAGAACTGCGGCTTCAATGCCGACTTGCCGAAGTCGAAGGTGATGCCGTCGGGCAGGTTCAGGCTGATGTTGTCGCCCTGGCGTTGTACTTCGATACCGGTGTTGGCGGTGCGCTCACGCAGCGCGCGCTCCTGGCGGTCCTGGTACTGGCCGATTGCCGCGCCGCTCAGTGCACCGATGCCAGCGCCGACCATTGCGTGCTGACGACGCTCGGTGGCGCTGTCGCCGGTGAGCAGGCCTGCAGCCACACCAATGGCGGTACCGATCAGCGCATTGCGGCCGGTCCGATTCTGCTGTTGCGTCTGCTCGCCGTATTGGTCGCGCTGCACATACGAGCCGCCGGTGGCACACGCGGACAGCGCAATGGCGCTGGCCAATGCAACGGCAAGACTCTTGGTGGCTGCTGGGGACATGGTGCTCTCCTATGGCCGGACCATCCGGCGCTCAATCGTGTGCGCGAGGATAAACAGGCCCACGCGACTGGCGCATGATGAAAACTGCCGCAACCCACGTGTAACGGGTGTGCCATTCAGGAAAACGTTTTCGGCGATGACGCGTGCACGTGCGCCGTCACATGAGCCAGCGCACGGCAGTACACAGGGCGCATTCCATGCCCTGTTTCGCTCATCAGACAGCGTTGCGAGCACCGTCCAGAAACAGGCACACGCGCATCGATCAGCAGCGACTAGGCGCGCGATTTCGCATACGCGGCCAACGCCGCATCGCGGCCCTCGGCCAAGCCGATGATCGGATTGCGCGGATACTCCGGTGCAAAGCGAGCCAGCGACAACGGATGCAGCCACGGCGCGAAGCGTTCCTTCACCGCAAGCTTGCCGAGCTCAGGTACCCAGCGCGTGATGTAGGCGGCCTGCGGATCGAACTTCTCCGCCTGCGTGACCGGATTGAACACACGGAAATATGGCGCCGCATCGGCGCCGGTGCCGGCCACCCACTGCCAGCCCAGGGTGTTGTTGGCCAGGTCCGCATCGACCAGCGTGTCCCAGAACCAGCGCGCGCCTTCGATCCAGTGGATGCGCAGATGCTTGCACAAAAAACTGGCGACGATCATGCGCACGCGATTGTGCATCCAACCGGTATGCCAGAGCTGGCGCATGCCGGCATCGACGATCGGAATGCCAGTGCGGCCCCGCTGCCAGGCCTGCAATGCAACCGGATCGACCGTTGCCCAATCGAATCCTGCAAAGCGCGGGTTGAGATTCTGGTTGGTGGTGTCCGGGAAGTGATGCAGCAAGTGATAGGCAAAGTCGCGCCAGCCAAGCTGCCGGATATAGGCATCGATTTCTGCGCCATTGCGCGCAGTGCGATGCGTCTCCAGGGTGCTGGCGATCCGCCACGGCGCAATTTCGCCGAAGTGCAGATGCGGCGACAGTTGCGAGGTGCCGACGCGATCGGGGCGATCGCGGTTTTCGCGATATCCCGACAACGCGCCGTCGATAAAGATCTCCAGCATTTCGTGCGCGCCGGCTTCGCCGGGCTGCCAGTGCTCCCAGAAGCCCTGGTCCCACTGCAGGCCCGGCACCAACTGCAGCGTGTCGAGCGCATCGGTCTTCAAGCTCGCAGGCAGCGGCGGCAGGCGACGCGGCGCGTCCATGGCGGCGGGCAATTGCAGCTGCGTCAGCGCATTGCGCCAGAACGGGGTAAACACCTTGTAGGGGCCGCCCTGCTGCGTGGACAACTGCCACGGTTCGAATAGCAGCGCGGCATTGCAGCTCTGCACCTCGATGCCGCGCTCGCGCAGGTCGCGCTTGATCTGCGCGTCGCGCGGCTGCGTGGCCGGCTCGTATTTGCGGTTCCAGTACACCGCCGCCGCACCGGTCTGCGCGATCACCTCATCGAGCACCTGCGCGCTGTTGCCGGAGCGAATGACCAGGCCGCTGCCGAGCGCGCGCAGGGCACCGTCCAGCGCTGCAAGCGAACGATGCCGCCAGGTGCGCGACGCGGCGCCAGGCGTCCATTCGCCCTCTTCGTGCGGCGCATCGATGTACAACGGAATCGGGTGATGCCCAGCATCGAGTGCGGCGCGCAAGGCCGGGTTGTCTTCCAAACGCAGATCGCGACGGAACCAGACGATGGCGTATGACATACGAGCTCGGCAGCAAACGGTGAGGCTGCGCAGCATAAGCCAGCGGGCGCAACGATGGCGCGATGCCGGGCGGTGGATGACCACCCGGCCGTTCCCCGGCAGCGCTTACTCGAAACTGCCCACCGAGTCGTGCGCCAGGTTGTCGAAGCGGGTGTACTCGCCGAAGAACTTCAGCTTGCACGAGCCGGTCGGTCCGCCGCGGTGCTTGCCGATGATGATTTCGGCCAGGCCCTTGTCCGGCGAATTTTCCTTGTTGTAGTAATCGTCGCGGTAGATGAAGACGATCATGTCCGCGTCCTGCTCGATAGCGCCCGACTCGCGCAAGTCCGCCATTACCGGGCGCTTGTCGGTGCGCGTTTCCAACGAGCGGTTGAGCTGCGACAACGCAATCACCGGCACGTTGAGCTCCTTGGCCAGGCCTTTCAGCGAGCGCGAGATTTCCGAAATTTCGGTCGCGCGGTTTTCGCTGTTGCCCGGCACCGACATCAGCTGCAGGTAGTCGATGACGATCAGGCCCAGGTCGTGTTCGCGCTTGAGCCGGCGGCACTTGGAACGCAGCACTTCCGGCGACACGCCCGGGGTGTCGTCGATGAAGATCTTGGTTTCCTTGAGCATCTTGATCGCGCCGGTCACGCGCGCCCAATCCTCGTCTTCCAGCGCACCGGTACGCAGGCGCTGCGCATTGATGCGGCCATTGGAGGAAATCAGGCGCATGGCCAACTGCGAGGCCGACATTTCCATCGAAAACACCGCCACGCCCTTCTTGGACTTGATCGCGGCGTATTCGGCAATGTTCAGCGCAAAGGTGGTCTTGCCCATCGCCGGACGCGCCGCCAGGATGATCAGGTCGGTCGGCTGCAGGCCGGCGGTCATCGC
Source organism: Xanthomonas euvesicatoria (assembly GCF_013112235.1). Lineage (NCBI taxonomy): Bacteria > Pseudomonadati > Pseudomonadota > Gammaproteobacteria > Lysobacterales > Lysobacteraceae > Xanthomonas > Xanthomonas euvesicatoria. The sequence goes on along the minus strand of NZ_JABFFS010000001.1, from coordinate 2,831,514 downwards.
ATCGAAATCGGTGTAGCCGGTCGGCAGGCCAGTGATGTTGCCGCCGTTTTCGAAGCGGTTGCGCAGCTCTTCGAAGGCATCCTTCAATGCCCCGGGCATGGCCACGAAGTCGGTGCGCCCACGCGCGCCTGCCTCGGCGATCTTGAACACGGCCTTCTCGGCCGAGGACAGCAACTCGACGCTGTCGCGCCCTTCCGGCTGAAAGCCGTCGTTGACGATGGTGGTGCCCACTTCGATCAACTGCCGCAGCACTGCCTTGTCGCGCACGATTTCCGCATACGCGGCGATGTTGGCCGCCGACGGTGTGGTGCTGGCCAGCTCGATCAGGTACGCACCATCGCCCACCTGCTCCAGCTTGCCCTGCGACTCGAACCATTCGCCCAGGGTCACTGCATCGAACGGGCGGTCCTTCTCGTTCAGTTCGCGAATCGCGCGGTAGATCAGCCGATGGTCGCGCCGGTAGAAGTCGTTTTCGGTGAGCTGGTCGTTGACGCGGTCGAACGCGTCCGGCGCCAGCATCAGGCCACCCAACACCGCCTGCTCGGCCTCGACCGAATGCGGCGGTACCCGCAACTGGTCCAGACGCGGCTCGGGACGATCGTAATCGTCGTCGTCGCGATCGCGACTGCGCTTGGAACGGAAACCAGGACGAGCGGACATGGACAAACAAACCTGACGCAGGGAGACGAGGGCAGGAAGCATAGTCATCGGCGCGGCCGGCGACCATGCACAACTCTGTGGATAACTGGTGTATAGCCGGTGCATCCACGTGCTACGCGCCGGCCGTCGCAGATGCCGAGACCCTTGCGCCGCTTGGGTTTCCGCCCTCGCCCAGGGCCCAACGGGGCGCCGCATTGACGTGCGGCGCCGCTGTGGTCAACTCAGCGCTTGAGGTGCCCGATCAGGCCCAGGAACTGGTCGATGAAGCCCTGCAGGAACTTGCGGCTGTCGGCGTTGGCGATCTGGTCGTCGGGCCCGAACAGGCCGTCCTTGTATTGCAGGAACACTTCCGGCTGGCCGAGCACCTGCATATCCAGATACGCCAGCACGTTACGCAAATGCTGCTGCGCGGTGGCAGTACCGATCGCGCCGACCGAGATGCCCACCACCGCCGCCGGCTTGCCGGCAAACGCGCTATCGCCGTAGGGACGCGAGCCGGTGTCGATGGCGTTCTTGAGCACGCCGGGAATGGAGCGGTTGTATTCGGGGGTGACAACCAGCACCGCATCGGCAGCGCGGATCTGCTGCTTCAGCCGCGTGCCTTCGGCGGGATAATCGCCGTCGCGGTCCTGGTTGTAGAGCGGGATATCGCCGATCTCCAGGTACTCGAACACGGCCTTGTCGCCGGCCAGATGCTCCAGCGCGCGTGCCAGCTGGCGGTTATACGACTCGGCGCGCAGGCTGCCGACCAGCACGGCAATGGTGGGCTTGCTCATGGGGAATGCTCCGTGGAAACAGGGCCCCACCCTACCCAGCCGGATGCTCAGGGCCGGTGAAACGCCGCCGGCGTCTGTAGCGCAAGCGGCAGTGCGTGCACGCGAGCGCGGCACCGTCCAGAGGGGATTTCGCCCACGCCGGCCCGTGTGCAGACCACAACCTACAGGTGTCAGCGCACCACGGCCGCACGCTGTTCGCGCCAGTGTGCCTGCCATGCCTGGAACATCAGCACCGTCCACAGATGCGTATGCCATTTGCGCTCGCCACCGTTGAAGTCGCGCCACAGGCGGGCCACGCTGTCGGCGGCGAACACGCCTTCGCGTTGCAGGGCGCCGTGCGCCAGCAGATCGTCCGCCCAGCCGTGCAGGTCGCCACGCAGCCATGCGCTGACCGGGGCGCCGAAGCCGCGCTTGCCGCGGTACACCATTGCGTCCGGCAGGTAGCGGCACAGCACGCGCTTGAGCAGATACTTGCTCACTCCATCGCGATATTTCAGCGACAGCGGCAGCGACCAGGCGAATTCGGCCACGCGCCAGTCCAGCAGCGGCGCGCGCGCTTCCAGCCCCACCGCCATGGTGGTGCGGTCCACCTTGCACAGCAGATCGTCCGGCAGGTAGGCGGCAAAATCGGCCAGCATCATCGCATCGGCCGGGGTGCCGGACCCATGCAGCGGGTCGGCCAGGCTGTAGAAACTGTCGGGTTCGGTGGCGCCGAGCACCACCGCGGCCGGATCGCGCCAGCGCGAAATGCGGTTGCGGTAGATGTCGCCGATGCCACGTGCACCGGCCTCGGCCACCAGCGCGGCCAGGCCGCCGGTGCGCGAAGATTCGCCATTGCGACGCGCTGCCACCGCCATCAGGCGACGCAGCGGGCCCGGCACCAGGCCATGCATGCGCCAATTGCGCAGTGCGCGCTGATACCGGCCATAGCCGAAGAACAATTCGTCGCCACCATCACCGGACAGCGCCACCGTGACCCCGCCGCGCGCCAGCCGTGCGACCAACGCCGTCGGCACTTGCGAGGCATCGGCGAAGGGTTCGTCGAACATGTCCGGCAGGCCCGGCACCACCGCCAGCGCATCGGCGCCGCTGACATACAGTTCGGTGTGGTCGGTGCGCAGATGCGTGGCCACTTCGCGCGCCAGCGGCGCTTCGTCGTGGTGCGAGCCTTCGAAGCCGATGCTGAAGGTGTGCACCGGCTGCGCGCTCTGCGCCTGCATCATCGCAGTGACGATGGACGAGTCGGTGCCGCCGGAGAGAAACACGCCCACCGGCACGTCGGCCACCATGCGCAGGGCCACCGCATCGCGCAGCACGCTATCCAACTGCTCTTCGGCCTGCGCGTCGGTACCGGTGAACGGCGTCGCCAGCGCGCGCTGCATCGCCTCGCGGGCGTTCCAGAACGGTTGCTGCGCCTGATCGGGACGATGCGCGGCTGCGCCGGCTGCAACGGCTTGCGCATCCATGCGCAGCACGCGGCCGGGCATCAGCTTGAAGGTGTGCTCGTGGATGCAGGCCGGCGCCGGGATATAGCCCAGCCGCAGCAGCAGCGTGAGCGCATCGCGATCCACGCCGTTGTCGAAATCCGGATGCTGCCACAAGGCCTTGAGTTCGGAACCGAACACCAAGGTGTCGCCGGCCCACCCGTAGTACAGCGGCTTCTTGCCGACGCGGTCGCGGGCCAGGAACAGGCAGTTGTCGCGCTCGTCCCACAACGCAATGGCGAACATGCCGTTGCAGCGGGTCAACGTCTCGTCCAGGCCCCACTCCACCACGGCCGCCAGCAGCACTTCGGTATCGGAGTGGCCGCGGAAGCGATGCCCAAGCGCGGACAGCGCTGCGCGCAACTGCGCGAAGTTATAGACCTCGCCGTTGTAGGCCAGCACGTAGCGGCCGTCTGCCGAGCGCATCGGCTGATGGCCGAGCGGCGACAGGTCCAGAATGCTCAAGCGCTGATGCGCCAGCGCTACGCCTGCCTGTGCATCGCACCAGGTGCCGGCATCGTCGGGGCCGCGGTGGCGCAAGGCGGCCCCCATCGGCCGCACCAGCGCATCGAGCTGTTCGCCATGTAGGCGCGGCGAGGCCAGCAACATTCCTGCCAATCCGCACATCGTCAGCGCTCCTTCCGGCCGGCCACGGGTAACCGCGCGGCGGCGGCACGCGTGACGCCTTGCATCCCCGCAAGCAGGCGCACGGCAAATGGCGATGGCGATGGCGATGCAAGAGAGCAGAGACAAGCGTCTGCCCGGCACGCAGCGGTATGGCCATCAGCCACGTGCAGATCGCGCAGACAGCTCATGCCGCCACCGATGCAGCTGCCGGCATCGGCACGAAACGCGGTAAGCCCTGCACGCGTTGTATCCACGCACCAATCGCGGGCAAGCGCTCCAGATCGAAACCGCCGTCTTCGGCGCAATGGGTGTAGGCAAACAGTGCGATATCGGCGATGCCGTAGTCGCTGCCGGTGAACCAGGTGTGCTGCTGCAGATGCTGCTCCATCACCGCCAGCGCCTGCTCGCCCCGCGCGCGCAGCTGCGGCAACTCGGCGCGGCGTGCGGCATCGCGCGGCGTCCACAGGCTGATGAACCGCGCCACTGCCACATATGGCTCATGGCTGTATTGCTCGAAGAACATCCAGCTCAATGCCTGCGCGCGCTGCCACGCATCGGTGGGCAGATACGGCGTGCCTTCGGCCAGCCAGAACAGGATCGCGTTGGATTCGGTCAACACGCGGCCATCGTCGCGCTCGACCATCGGCACCTTGCCGTTGGGGTTCTTGGCCAGATATTCGGGCGTGCGGGTCTGCCCGGCCACGCTGTCCACCTCGACCCAGTGATAGCGGCTGCCCAATTGTTCCAGCAGCAGGCGCACCTTGTAGCAATTGCCGGAACTGGACATGCCATGGACGGTCAACGGGGGACGCACGCTCGACATCTGGCTGGCTCCGCGGCAGCAACGAGGGGGCTGGCAGTGTCACAGCCCCGCGTGCCTTTGCAAAGCCCTGCACGCAGCAGCGGCGCACCGATGCCAGGGTTGCGTGCACTGCCGCGCCGACCTGCGTCAGGCCAAGGCCACCACCGCCACCGGCACACTCAACACCGCGATCAGGACGCCCAGTGCCGCCACCGTCAGCGCCCAGGCGCCGAACGCACGCGTGCGCGCACAGCCGACAGCGGCGGCCGCCGCCTGCACCGAGCAGACCGACCACCACAGCGCCCCCAGCATCAGCAGCAAGATGCATGTCGCCAGTTGCGCCATGCCGGCCGGATCGGTCGCGCCGGTGCGCAGCAATGCAACCTGGCCCTTGAGCGCGACCACGGCCGCCAGCAGGCATGCCAGCCAAGGCAAGGCGCAGCCGGCCATCGCCGGCAACACCTGCCCAAGCTGGGCGCCGCTGCCCATCCACCGCAGGATCTGCGTGAGCAGCACGCATCCCAGCAAGGCGATTGCAACCACGACAATGACCCCACCGGCCTTGGCCCATAGCGGCAGCGCGTACAGCCACACCCACGCCGACAGCAGCGTGGTCGCCGCAAACACTGCCCAGGCGCTCCAGCGCAACCGAGCATGCTGCGGCATCCGGGCCACGGTGGCATGTGGATCGAACATGATTCCACCCAGGCCACCGCCGCGCCACCAGAAAAAGCACGCCACCAGCAACGACACCAGGGCTACCAAGCCGGCCAGCGGGTAGCCGAGCGCACGCCAGTCGGGAGGCTGCGTGCGCCGCTGCGGCCTGAGATCGTGATTGAAGTACAGCAGGTCGCGCGCGCGTTCCATGTCGGCAGCCGCGCGCGCCACGCCATTGGCCGGAATACGGTCGGTGAAGCGCTGCCACTCGCCCACGATGACCAGCTTTCCCTCGCGCATCGCGATGCTGCGCGAAAAGCGGAACCACGGATTGGCGACCACTTGGGTGTCTGCCTCCACCTGGGTCGCCGGGTCGCTGTGCACGCGCACGGTCTGCCGCGCCAGCCGCGGTCCGCCCAGTGCCAGCGGGCTCTTGCGCGCCTCTTTCGGTAACGCATCCATCCATTCGCCAAGCTGGAACAACGGGAAACCCAGCTCATCGCCCTCCTTCGCTGGCCACTCCAGCCGATAGGCCTCGTGCGTGCGCACATTCAGCGGGTCGGCAGCGTCGATGCTTGGCACGCTCACCTGGGTCAGCGCGGTGTAGTACTGCTGCATGAATTCCAGATAGTGCTCGCCCACCGTCTGCGCACCATCGTCGTCGAAGCTACCGGCGACACGCTCGCCGCGGCCCTGGCGATAGATGGTGTCCACCGTGAAGCTTGCCCAGCGCTGCGGCTTGCGCAGCGAAATGGAGATTTCTTCGTTCACTTCGATCTGCGGCAACGCGGGCATCGGCGCAGGCACTTCAACCAATGTGTCCTGCCCTGCAATCACGGGCAATCCGCGCACGAACGGCAGTGGCCGCCGCTGTGCCAACGGGCCCTCTTCGCGATCGCGCGTGGCATCCACCCACACCTCGCCCTGCGGCAGATGCGCACGCACCACCACATGATCGAAGGCGTACGGACTGGGCAACCGCTTCTCCAGCCCATGCCCCTTGTCGCTGTTGACCAGCACCGGCTCGGCGCGGATGCCGGCCAGCTGCAAGAGTGCGATCAGCAGCGTCGCCTTGTCTTTGCAGTCGCCGTAGCGGTTGCGCAGCGTTACTTCGGGCGCGTGCGGGGCGTGCGAGTTTTCGCCCATGTCCAGGCCGACGTAACGGATCTCGCCCTGCACGAACGCCACGGCGCGCAACAACGCGCCCTGCGGGTCGTCGCTGCGCAACCCCAGGCTCTGCGCCATCTTGGCGGCCACCTGCGTCTGGTTGAATGCACGCGGATACAGCTGCGCCGCCCAGGCCGCCACCGCACCCCAACTGCCGGCGGTGGACACTTCGATCACGCCATACGGGTCCACATCGTCGGGCGCGTCTTTTTCTTCCTGCACCGCCGCGATATTGCTGGCCCCGATATCCAGTTGCGTCACCCCATCGAGCGTGCGCACGTTCCGGCCAAACCCCGGCGCGCTGATGCGCCACTGCAGCGGCATGTCGGCCCGATAGCGCACACGTACCCGGCGCTCGCCCAGCGGCACGCCGTAGCGCGCTTCGAACACGTCGTAATAGCCCTTGCCGAACACCGGATTGCTGCCACTGATGGTCACGCCATAGTCAACGCGATCGCCCACGCGCAGATCCGGCAAGGTGATCGACAGCGTCAGCGCACCATCGATCAGGCCGTTCTCCAGCCCGCTTTCGCGCCGCAATCTGGCGTAGTGCGCCTGCGTGCGCATATCGATGCGCTTGCCGGCGCGCCAGACCTCCAGGCTGTTGAGTTCCAGCTGCTGGTACTGCGGCTGGTAGTCGATGGAAATCTGCCCGGCTTCCTCCAGGCTCTTGGCCCGTTGCACGGTGTAGCTGAGCCGGCGGTAAGCCTGCGGCACGCGGCCGGTCAGATCGACCTGGTCGGACACCAGTTCATAGCGCAGCCCGGCAGCGCCAGGCACGTTACCGGGAACGGCATCTGCCACCACCCAGCCCGGCGTCGGCGCCATGCGCGGCGCCTCGTTGGCCCATGCCGGCACGATCCCGGCGCCGGCCAACAACCACATCGTGCAGAAGACGCCGCACAGGCGTCGCATCACATCCCTGCTGATCAAGCCCCACTCCTCGTCAAAACGCATTGAGTCCTGTCAGCGCACGGCCCACCACCAGCTGATGCACGGTTTCGGTGCCTTCGTAGGTGATCACCGATTCCAGGTTCAGCGCATGCCGGATCGCCACATGCTCGGTGGTGATGCCGGCCGCGCCCAGCAGGTCGCGGCATTCGCGCGCCACATCCAGCGCCATGCGGCAATTATTCCATTTTGCCAGCGAGATCTGCTCCGGCTGCAGCGTCCCGGCGTCCTTCAAGCGCCCGAGCTGCAAGGCGAGCAGCTGGGCGGTGGAAATCCGCCGCGCCATGTCGGCCAGTTTGATCTGCGCGCTTTGCGTGGCGGCCAGCGGCCGGCCGAACAGGATGCGCTCGCCGGCATAGGCCAGCGCCTCGCGCAGGCAGGCCCCCGCCGCCCCGATCGCGCCCCAGGCAATGCCGTAGCGTGCCTGGTTGAGGCAACTCAGTGGCGCCTTCAAACCGGCCGCCCGCGGCAACCGCATCTGCTCGGGCACGAACACATTGTCCAGGAACAGGCCCGAGGTGACCGACGCACGCAGGCTCATCTTGTGGCTGATGTCGTGCGCGCTGAAACCGGCGCTGTCGGTTTCGACCAGAAAGCCGCGCACGCCATCGTCGGTATGCGCCCAGATGATTGCCAGCCCCGCGATGCTGCCGTTGGTGATCCACAGCTTGGCGCCATTCAAGCGCCAGCCATCGCCCTCGCGCACCGCGCGGGTGGTCATCGCAGCCGGGTCCGACCCGCCCTGCGCCTCACTGAGGCCGAAACAACCGATGACCCGGCCGGCGGCCATTTCCGGCAGCCAGCGCTGCCGCTGTTCGTCGCTGCCGTAGGCGTGGATGGGGTACATGCACAACGACGATTGCACGCTGACGAAGCTGCGCAGGCCGCTGTCGCCGCGCTCCAGCTCCTGGCAGATCAGTCCGTAGCACACCGCGCCCAGGCCTGCACCGCCGTCGCGCGGCGGCAGGCTGGCACCCAGCAACCCCAGTTCGGCCAGTTCCGGGATCCACTCGCGCGGAAAGCGTCCGGCATCGAAGGCATCGCCGATGGCCGGCACTACCCGCGTGTCGGTAAAGCGCGCGACAGCGTCCTGCACCGCCCGCTCTTCGTCGGTGAGCAGCGCGCGTACATCGAACAGGTCATCGGGGCGCACCGGCATGTTGGCTTCCATCGCAAGCTGAAAGCTCGATTATCTGCCAGTTGCCGGCCGAACATGGCAGTGCACCCGTGCGGCAATGGCGCAAACGAAAAGAGCCGGCATTGCCGGCTCTTTTCTCACTGCTGCGCTGACTGCGCGGCGCGGCGGCTTACACGTTACTGCCGGGTGCTCAAACCGTCCTGGCGCACGTTGGAATCGCCCGCCGTCGATGCCATCTGGGTCACCAGTTGGCCATCGACCACCGGCAGCCGGTCGCTGGTGGGCTTGTCGTTCATGCGCACGGTCTTTTCAAACCCGTCGTAGCGGTAGGTGACGTCATAGGCCACCACGTTGTCGGCGTCGCCCAGCGAGATGCGTTCGCCCGGCTTGCTGTCCATGCGCATGGTGCCGGTGGTGCCGTCGGCATTGCGATAGGTCACGTCGTAGCCCACCACGCGCGAGGACTGCGAGTTGGCATTTTCGGTATGGCATTGACGCTCGGTGCGATCGACGACCCGGCCACCGACGTGGTTGCGGTCGATGCGGTTACCGATGAAGCCGCCACCCACCGCGCCTGCGGCAGTCGCCAGCTTGCGGCCGTTGCCGCCACCGACCTGATTGCCGATCAGGCCGCCGATGACCGCACCGGCCACGGTGCCGCCGACGTTACCGTCGCGCTCGGGCAGACGCTCCTGCACCACGACATCGCGGCACACCTCACGTGGCGAGGTACTGGTGGTGGTTTCGCGGATGGCGTTGCTGTTGATCACCTGCGCGTATTGCGGCTCGCGCTGGGTGATGGGAGCAACCTTGACCACATCGGCATATTCCAGGCCGCGCGGCGCCGGCTGGCCGTTGGCGACAAAATCGCCGGACGATGGGCGGTTATTCATGAAGGCGGCAGTGGCGACGCCTCCGACCAGCAAGGCACCAGCAGCGACCAGTATAGTTGTCGTATTGCTCTTCATTACCAGCTCCCTGCGGACGCACCGCGTTGTTGACGGCCGTGATTCCAGCATGGGAACCCTGAACGAAAAGGCGCTCGCTCATGAACACGACGGTTAAGTTCAGCTAGCGGTTACTTCATGCATCTCTAACAGCCGGAGCATTCGCATGCGAAATCCCTTGACCGCACGCGCGCTGGACTGGGCCAGCACGCTGCGATATCCCACCTTGTTCAAGTTGGCTGCGGCGATGTTTCTGATCGACGTGGTGATACCGGACCCGATCCCGTTCCTGGATGAAGTGCTCTTCGGCCTGACCACGCTGCTGCTGGCCAACTGGAAAACCCGCAAGTCGCCAATGCCGGCACCGGCGCGCCGCGACTGATGCAGTTGATCGACAGCCATTGCCATTTGGATGCAGGCGAGTTCGACCACGACCGTGCGGCGGTGATCGCGCGCGCGCGCGCCGCGGGCGTCATGGAGCAAGTGGTACCAGCGATCACTGCTGCCAGCTGGCCGGGCCTGCGTGCGGTCTGCGATCAGGCGCCTGGTCTCTACCCCGCTTATGGCCTGCACCCACTGTTTCTGGACCAGCACCGCCCCGAACACCTGGAGCTGCTGGCCGAGTGGATCGAACGCGAGCGGCCCTGCGCGATCGGCGAATGCGGCCTGGACTTTTTCGTCGACGGATTGGATGCGCAGGCGCAGCGCGCCTATTTCGATGCTCAGCTGCAGTTGGCCAAGCGATTCGACCTGCCGCTGATCGTGCATGCCCGCCGCGCCACCGAGGAAGTCATCGCCCGCATCAAGGCGATAGGTGGCCTGCGCGGCGTGGTGCACAGCTTTGCCGGCAGCCCCGAGCAGGCGCAGCAGTTGTGGAAACTGGATTTCATGATCGGTCTGGGCGGCCCGGTGACCTACCCGCGTGCCAATCGCTTGCGAAGGCTGGTCGCCAGCATGCCGCTGCAGCACCTGCTGCTGGAAACCGACGCGCCGGATCAGCCCGACGCCGGCAACCGCGGCCAACGCAACGAGCCTGCGTATCTGCGCACGGTATTGGACTGCATCGCCCAGCTCCGCGGGCAAGACCCTGCGCACATTGCCGCGCTCACGTCGGCCAACGCACGCAACCTGTTCGGCCTACGGCGCTGAGCGCAGCGTGCGCATCAGCGCGAGCGCCCGGTCAGCACGACAGCGCGCAGGCAACATCACGACGCCGCAACCGCCTCGGCTGCCGGCGCTGCGGCCTTGGGCTTGGGCTTGAGCAACATCTCCAGCGCCTTGCCCACTGCCACGAATGCAAAGGTGCCGGTGATATGCGTGGCTGCGCCCAGCCCTGCCCCGCAATCAAGCTTGAGCGTGGCATCGGCATCGAGCTGCGGGCGGATGCCGCAAACGCTGCCATCGGCCTGCGGGTATTTGACGTTTTCCAGCGAATACACCGCGGGCACGCCAAAGTAGCGCTGCGGGTTCTTGGGAAAATTGAATTCGCTGCGCAGCTTCTTGCGGATCAGCGCCAGCATCGCATCGTGCTCGGTGCGCGAGACGTCGCGCACGCGCACCAGCGTCGGGTCGGTGCGCCCGCCCGCCGCGCCCACGGTCAGCAGCGGCAACTTGCGCCAACGGCACCAGGCGATGGTTTCCACCTTGACCCGAAAGCTGTCGCAGGCATCGATCACCAGATCGAAGTCCTCACCCAGCAAGGTCTCGATATTGCCCGAGGTCAGGAAAGCCTCAACCGCGTCGGCTTCGATGTCCGGGTTGATCGCCACGCAGCGTTCGGCCATCGCGCGGGCCTTGTTGCGACCGTACTGGCCAGCCAGCGCCGGCAACTGCCGGTTGGTGTTGGACACGCACACGTCATCGGCATCGATCAGGCGGATGTGCCCCACCCCGGTGCGTGCCAGCGCCTCGACCACCCACGAGCCCACCCCACCCATGCCGACCACCGCCACGCGGCACGCCGACAGGCGCTCGACGGTGCCGACCCCATACAGCCGGTCGATACCGGCAAAGCGTTCACGCCATTGTGCTTTCATCGGCCTATTTTACGCGCCCCGTCCAGGGCGCGCCCACGCTGCCGCAACGAACGTTGCGTCCCAGGAGCCACCTCATGCACGCCCCGCCTTCCACCCAATCCCGCGCGGCCCGCTACGCCTTCATGCTGGTGCTGGGCCTGCTGATCGGCCTGGTCGCCACGGTCATGGTGGCCAACGCACTACAGGCGCGACGCGACCCGGTGCCCGACAGCCTGATGCAGATCATGGCCTACCAATTACGCGCATTGCGACCGGGCGAAGGCGTCGCCTGCGCGCCGGCGCAGCAACAGCGACGGCTGCAATCGCTGCGCCTGCTGGCCGACGAAGTCGAGCCGGCCTTCCCTGCGATTGGCGAGGACCGCCGCTTCGGCGAGCACGCACAGGCATTGCGTGCCGCGCTGGATCAGGCCCAGGGCGTAACGCTGACCGATTGCAGTCAACTGGGCCAACTCCACACCCGCATCTCCGATGCCTGCGAGGCCTGCCATCGCGACTTTCGCTGAGGTTGGATGAATACAACGCTCGGGTTTCGTTAAGCCTGCAGTGTCGCAGTTGGCAGGCCGTTCACCTGGACCATCACAGGATGGCGTCGCCGCGGCCCCGGCCGCCTTTTCAAACCACCCCGGAGAGATCTCATGAAAACCCGACTGCTCGTCATTGGCCTGGCTGCAACCGCGACCCTGGTTGGCTGCGCCACCTCGCAGCCCCAGTACGGCAGCTATCGCGGCGACCGCGGTTATGACCAGGGCTACTCGCAGACGCAGCGTTGCGTGGATTGCGGCATCGTCACCCGGATCGACGAAGTCGGCCCGACCCGCACCGCGCCGACCGGCACTGGCGCCGTGCTGGGCGGCATCGTGGGCGCGGTGGCCGGCCGCCAGATTTCCAAGGAAACCGGGGGCAGCACGGGCAACAAGAATGTTTCGGCCGTCGCCGGTGCCGCTGCCGGCGCGCTGGCAGGTAACGCCATCCAGAACAATGTCACCAGTTCCAGCTTCGATGTGCAGGTGCGCATGGACGACGGCCGCGTGATCGTGGTCAACCAGCGCGACCTGGCTGGCGTGCGCGAGAATGCGTACGTGCGCGTGGTCAACGGCAAGGTCGTGTTGCGCTGATCCATCGGCTCGGCGGCACAGACGCAGCGCCAATGCGTCGCCAGTTGGCAAGGGCCGCGGACAACACGGTTGCAGACAACAAAAAGGCCCGGTGACGGGCCTTTTTGTTGCGTGGCTGATGCGCTCCGCGCAACCGGCTCAGACCACCTGCACTGCATCGGCCTGCAAGCCCTTCTGGCCTTGCACGACCGTGAAGCTGACCTTCTGACCTTCCTTGAGACTCTTGAAGCCCTGGATCTGGATCGCGCGGAAATGCACGAAGACGTCTTCGCCATTTTCGCGGCTGATGAATCCAAAGCCCTTGGCATCGTTGAACCACTTCACGACACCATTTTCGCGTTCGATGTTGGACATCTCGACTGACTCCCTACGACACTGTGATGGACTAGCGGTGGTGGCTGTGATTGCAAGGAGGAAGCGAGGTACAAGGATGTAGCGGATCAGGCGATCTACCGCATCAGGCCACGATTCACGGTGACCTTTGCAAACAGCAGCGGCTGCAACTTAACCCGCACAAAATGAATTTTCAAGCACCTCTTGCGCCTTTTTGTCAAGCCTGAATTAGGACCTGCGTAACCCTCATGGACACTGCCGTCGTTTACTACGTCTTGGCCACAGCGCTGGTGCTGATCGGCCTGGCTGGGGTCATCCTGCCGGCCCTGCCGGGCCTGCCCCTTGTGTTCGCCGGCCTGCTGGTCGCCGCCTGGGCCGACCATTTCACCCACATCGGCTGGGTGACGCTGGTCGTGCTGGGGTTGATCACCGCGCTGTCGTACCTGGTGGACTTCCTGGCCACGCTGTACGGGGCGCAGCGGGTAGGTGCCAGCAAGCTGGCGTTATGGGGTTCGGTCATCGGGGGCATTGCAGGCATTTTCTTCATGCCGATCGGGCTGTTCGTCGGTCCGTTCGCTGGCGCCTGGCTTGGCGAGTATTACCAGACACGCAAGTCCGGCCAGGCCACCAAGGTCGGTCTCGGGACCTGGGTCGGCATCATGCTTGGCACCGCCACCAAACTGGCGCTTGGCCTGTGCATGCTGGGCGTGTTCGCCATCGGCTGGTTTTTCTAGGGCTCTGGAACGGCTCCACGGCGGTGCACGCGCTCCTAGTCCAGGACGCGCGTAGGAGCCACATGCGCTCACTCCGCTGACGCGTGGCAGCCACGCTCCATGCGCATACCCGCTCTACGGCAACACGTCGCAGGCACAGACTGAGCGACCGGATTTGATCGAATGTTATGTCGCCGTGTACACGCGGCGTATGCAGACGCGACCGTTAAGCTGCGCATCTCTGCGCCTGCCTGGCGCCTTTCCCTCGGCCAGACTGCCCATGTCCAAGCACCACACCCGCCCCCTGATGCTGATCGCACTGGCCGCCGCGCCATTGGCCCATGCGCAGGAAATCGCACCGCAGCCGGCCTCGCCGCAAGCCTGCACCTCGGTGACGTCCGATGCCGCTCGCCTGGCCTGCTACGACAAGGCACTGGGCTACACGCCGCAGCAAACCGCGGAGGCAGATGCCGCCGCGCAATTGGCCAAGCAGAAGGAGGCCAGGCCCGACGATACGCGCACCATCAGCCGGGTCGGCGATTTCTTCCGCGCCGACGGCCAGGACCAGCCGAAAGAAGAAGCCGTGGCCAATGCCGGCCGTGGCTCCTTGCTGGACCGCCGCTGGGAGCTGGCCAAGGATTCCAAGCTGGGCACCTTCCAGCTGCGCGGCTACAAGCCGGTATACCTGTTGCCGGCATTCTGGACCAGCGACACCAACCGCACCCCGCAGTCGCCCAATCCGGCCAACTCGGTCAACACGCCGCAACAGCTGGACAGCACCGAGCTCAAGTTCCAGCTCAGCTTCAAGACCAAGGTGGTGGAAGACCTGTTCGGCGACAACGGCGATATCTGGATGGGCTACACCCAGAGCTCGCGCTGGCAGGCCTACAACGCCGATGCGTCGCGCCCGTTCCGCGAGACCAATTACGAGCCCGAAGCGATGCTGGTCTTTCGCAACAACTACAGCATCTTCGGCTGGAAGGGCCGCATGAGCGGCATCAGCCTCAATCACATGTCCAACGGGCGCGCCGACCCGCTGTCGCGCTCGTGGAATCGGGTGATCCTGAACTTCGGGCTGGATCGGGAGAACTGGGCGCTGACACTGCGCCCGTGGTTCCGCATCAAGGAAGACCGCGCCGACGACAACAATCCTGATATCGAGGATTACATGGGCCGCGGCGATGCGACGCTGGTGTACAACAAGGATGGTCACGAATTCGCGCTGATCGCACGCCATTCGCTGCGTGGCGGCGACCGCTCGCACGGTTCGGTGCAGCTGGACTACGGCTTCCCCATCACCAACCTGTTGCGCGGCCATGTGCAGGTATTCGATGGCTACGGCGAAAGCATGATCGACTACAACCACAAGGCAACCTACATCGGTGTGGGCGTGTCGTTGCTGGAGTGGTTCTAAGCGCAGCTCACAAAACCACTGCGCTCACCGCCGGCCGCATGCGGCCGGTGCGCGGAATGGCATGTACGACTCGTACACTGCCATTCCTGTGCGCCATCCTCGTGGCTGGCGACTCCACTACGTTTTGTGAGCCGCTGTCGGCGCGGCGCCTAGTTGCGGCAACCCACGACCGGCGCTGATGTCAGCTGAATTCGCGTACGCCGTGGTCCCGGCGCATCATGCGCCGGAGTTAATCGACACGCCGCACTGAGTCAATCCAATCAAAAAGCCGGCATGCGTGCATGCCGGCTTTCTTGTTCTTTTAAACCCTGTCTGCAAGACACTTGGGACTCCCCACAGCTGCGGCAACACCGCTGTTGCCGCGGCTTTCTTGCAATCGACTCAGACGTCAAAAAAGTCCACCTTGCCGTCCTGCAAGGTGTAGTACGCACCGACCACGCGCACGTTGCCGGCACGCAATGGTTCGAGCAACGCAGGCTCCGATGCCGCGCGCAAGCGGTCGACGGTACGTTTGACGTTGGCCTTGACCGAGTCGGCCAGCAGGTCGGTACCGCCCTTGGCCTTGGCGGTCAGCACCGCCGGAACGATCGGCTCGATCATCGAGCCGATTGCGCCCGGGAAGAACGTGTTGTTCTCCACGACCGACACTGCCGCCGCCACCGCACCGCAGCTTTCGTGGCCCATCACCACCACCAGCGGCACGCCGAGCTGGCTGACCGCATATTCGATCGAACCGAGCGCGGTGGTGTCGACAGTATTGCCGGCGTTGCGGACGATGAACATTTCGCCCAGGCCGCGGCCGAACAGCAACTCCGGCGGCACGCGCGAATCCGAGCACGACACCAGGATGACGAACGGGGTCTGGCCCAGCGCAAGCTCCAGGCGGCGCTTGCTGTCGGAGATCACTTTCTTGGGGCGGTTTTCGACGAACGCGTTGTTGCCGTCACGCAGAATCTGCAGCGCCTGCTCGGCATTCAAATCGGTTTTCTTGGACGGCGCCGCGCGCAAGGCGAACGGCAGGGATGCGGCAGCGGCCGCGATCGGCGCGCAACAGGCGCACTGAAGCAATTTTCGACGCGATGCGGAATGCGACATGGACGAGCCCCCTGCTCTGTGGTTGGTGACGCGATCGTACTATGTGGCGGACGCGACCAAACGGGCCGGATGGAGCGTCTGCGATCAAAAGACGCAGTCCGCGGGCGCAGGTTCAGGTCCAGTCCGTCAGGCCCTCCCGGCGATAGGTTTCCTGGAACGCTGGGCGCGCCTTCATCCGCATTGCATGCGCCCGCAGCGCAGGCCAGGTATCGGTCGGCCGCGGCATGTTGCGCGACCAGCGCATCAGCATGGTCAGCATGAAGTCGGCCGCAGACACGGTTTTGCCGAGCAGATATGGGCCGTGGGCCTGCAGATGCGCATCGACCTGGGTCCAGGCCGCTTCGAGCTTGCGGCGGGCGTGCATCTGCGCCGCCTCGGCCTGCCCGGCCCCGGCCGGCTCGCTCGGGTAGAACCAGGCGCGGTACGCCGGCTGCAGGGTGTTGGCGCAGAAGAACATCCACTTGTAGTACGCCGCACGCTCCGGCGTGCCGACTGCCGGGGCCAGCCCGGCCTGCGGATGCAGATCGACCAGCTGCAGCACGATGGCGGCGGCTTCCGTGAGCACTTGACCATCGAGCACCAGCGTGGGCACCACGCCGGCGGGGTTGAGCGCCAGATACTGCGGCGATTTGTGCTCGCCGCGTTCGAAATCCAGCGGGTGCAGTGCGTGCGGAATATCCAGTTCGATCAGCAGCCAATGCACCACCAACGCTGCGGTGCTGGGGGAGTGGTACAGCGTGGCGACCATGCGGGCTCCGGGATCCGTAGGGACAGGCGCGCAAGGCGGGCAAAGCCTGCGCGACTCACGGCGATTGTCGTTGTTTTACCGGGCTGTCGAAGACCTGTGTGGTGCAATCACCGCTGCACCGGCGCGCGCACCGACATGAAACGCCCTCCACACGATGCCGCATGCGCGCATCGTCCCTGCAGCTCACCGGCACCGGCCACACCCGCGCAACGGCGGTGCAGCCGGCTCGATCGCCGCCGTTACTCCACCACCACCGGAATCTTGCCGATGCGCGACTGCCATTGCCGCGGGCCGGTCTTGTGCACCGACTCGCCGCTGGAATCCACCGCGACCGTCACTGGCATGTCCTTGACCTCGAATTCGTAGATCGCCTCCATGCCGAGGTCCTCGAACGCCAGCACGCGGGCGGCCTTGATCGCCTTGGACACCAGATACGCAGAACCACCGACCGCCATCAGGTAGACGGCCTTGTTGTCGCGGATCGCCTCGATCGCCGCATCGCCACGCTCGGACTTGCCGACCATGCCGAGCAGGCCGGTCTGCTCCAGCATCTGCCGGGTGAATTTGTCCATGCGCGTGGCGGTGGTCGGGCCAGCCGGGCCGACGACTTCGTCGCGCACCGGATCGACCGGGCCGACGTAGTAGATGAAGCGATTGGTGAAATCCACCGGCAGGGTTTCGCCGCGGTTGAGCATGTCGATCATGCGCTTGTGCGCGGCATCGCGGCCGGTCAGCAGCTTGCCGTTGAGCAGGATCACTTCGCCCGGCTTGAAGCTGGCCACTTCTTCTTTGCTGATGGTGTCCAGATTCACCCGGCGCGCATTGGTCGGGTTGTAGGTGAGTTTGGGCCAGTCTTCCAGCGACGGCGGATCCAGCATCACCGGGCCGCTGCCATCCAGGGTAAAATGCGCGTGGCGGGTGGCCGCGCAGTTGGGGATCAACGCCACCGGCAAGTTGGCGGCGTGGGTCGGATAATCCTTGACCTTGATGTCCAGCACGGTGGTCAGGCCGCCCAGGCCCTGCGCGCCGATGCCCAGCGCGTTGACCTTTTCGTACAGCTCAAGCCGCAGCTCTTCGGCACGGTTGGAGGCGCCGCGCGCCTGCAGGTCGACGATGTCGATCGGTTCCATCAACGCTTCCTTGGCCAGCAGCATCGCCTTTTCGGCGGTGCCACCGATACCGATACCGAGCATGCCCGGCGGGCACCAGCCGGCGCCCATGGTCGGCACGGTCTTGAGCACCCAATCGACGATGGAATCGGACGGATTGAGCATGGCGAACTTGCTCTTGGCCTCCGAACCGCCGCCCTTGGCCGCGACGATCACTTCCACATGGTGGCCGGGCACGATCTTGGTGTTGACCACTGCCGGCGTGTTGTCGCGGGTGTTGGTGCGTTTGCCGGCCGGATCGGCCAGCACGCTGGCGCGCAGCTTGTTGTCGGGATGGTTGTAGGCACGGCGCACGCCTTCGTTGACCATGTCTTCCACACCCATGGTGGCGTCGTCCCAGCGCACGTGCATGCCGATTTCCAGGAACACGGTGACGATGCCGGTGTCCTGGCAGATCGGGCGGTGGCCCTCGGCGCACATGCGCGAATTGATCAGGATCTGCGCAATGGCGTCCTTGGCGGCCGGCGATTCTTCGCGCTCGTAGGCGGCGGACAAATTCTTGATGTAGTCGACCGGGTGGTAGTAGCTGATGTACTGCAGCGCATCGGCGACGGACTGGATGAGGTCTTCCTGCTTGATCGAGGTCACGGCTGGCTCTACGGCTGGCGGGGGTGCAATCCGGGCATTTTAGAGCAAACCGCAGGCGCGTCCGGCGGCGGCGTCTATCGCTACGATTGACTGATGCGGTCTTTGGCCGGTCGTCGTCGGCGCAGCGCTGCGGCCGTGCTGCGGTGATGGCAAGCGACGAGTCCACGGACCGTTGCCGGCGCACCGGCTGGCGGTGAGCCCTGTGCGCCAAGGCGAGCCCGCGCCTGCGCGCGGGCCCTGGCCTTTCCTGCCGCCAGCCAACACCCCGCGCCCACGCCGGGCGCGGCACACTAGCGCGATGTCAGCTTCCCGTTCCGGCGCCACTGCGCCTGCCGCTCCCCGTACCGGCCCTACCCTGCGCGAGCGCCTGGATGCGCTGCGCAATCTACCGCCGTTCCTGCAGCAGATCTGGCAGACCAGCCGCTGGCTGAGTGCCAGCAGCATCGGCTTGCGCGTGCTGCGCGCGCTGATGCCGGTGGCGACGCTGTACATCGGCAAATTGATCATCGACGAGGCGATCCACCTGGTCGGCCAGCCGTCGGCATTCGACTCGTTTGCGCAGGCCCTGGGCAGCGGCCGCCTGAACCGGCTACTGGAACTGCTGGCGCTGGAACTGGCGTTGGCGATCGGCTCGGACCTGCTCGGCCGGCTGGTCGGCTATGCCGATGCGCTGCTGTCGGAGTTGTTCAACAACGCTGCCAGCGTGCGTCTGATGGAACATGCCGCGCAGCTGGATCTGGAGGATTTCGAAGACCCGGACCGGCAGGACAAGCTGGATCGCGCGCGACGCCAGACCATGAACCGCATGAACCTGATGAGCCAGCTGTTCGGCCAGGTGCAGGACGCCATTACCGTGATCAGCCTGGCGGTGGGCCTGGTGGTCTATGCACCCTGGTTGATCGTGCTGCTGGCGGTCGCGTTGATTCCGGCCTTCATCGGCGAGGCGCATTTCAATGCGCTCGGCTATTCGCTCAACTTCCAGTGGACGCCGGAACGGCGCCAGCTCGATTACCTGCGCCAGGTCGGCGCCAGCGTGGAGACGGCCAAGGAAGTCAAGATCCTCAACCTGCACCGCTTCCTGATCGCGCGCTACCGCCGGCTGGCCGACAAATTCTTCCAGGCCAACCGTGCGCTGGCACGCAAGCGCGCAATGTGGGGAGCGCTGCTGGCCGCGCTCGGCACATTGGGCTACTACATGGCCTACGGCTACATCGCCTGGCGCACGGTGCGCGGCGACTTCAGCATCGGCGACCTGACCTTCCTGGCCGGCAGTTTCCTGCGCCTGCGGCAATTGCTGGAAGGCTTGCTGATCGGCTTTTCGCAGGTCGCAGGCCAGGCGCTGTATCTGGACGATCTGTATTCGTTTTTCAACATCGTGCCGGAAATCCGCTCGCGCCCGAACGCACTGCCGGTGCCACGCCCGATCCGCCAGGGCTTCGTGTTCGAAGACGTCGGCTTCCGCTACCCGGACGCGGAACAGTGGACGGTGCGGCACCTGGATTTCGAACTGCGCGCCGGTGAAGTGCTGGCGCTGGTCGGCGAAAACGGCGCCGGCAAGACCACCCTGGTCAAGCTGCTGGCCCGGCTCTACGACCCCGACGAAGGCCGCATCCTGCTCGATGGCCACGACCTGCGCGACTACGACCTGGACGACCTGCGCGCCAACCTCGGCGTGATCTTCCAGGACTTCGTGCGCTATCACCTGAGCGTTGGCGAAAACATCGGCGTGGGCCAGGTGGACGCGATGGACGACACGCCACGCATCCGCGCCGCCGCGCAACGCGCGATGGCCGGCGAGCTGATCGACAGCCTGCCCGACGGTTACAACCAGTTGATCGGGCGGCGTTTCAAGAACAGCGTGGATCTGTCCGGCGGGCAATGGCAGAAGATCGCCATCGCCCGCGCCTACATGCGCGATGCGCAGCTGATGATCCTGGACGAACCCACTGCCGCGCTGGATGCGCGCAGCGAATTCGAGGTGTTCCAGCGCTTCAAGGAGCTGTCGGACAACCGCACCGCCGTGCTGATCTCGCACCGCTTCTCCAGCGTGCGCATGGCCGACCGCATTCTGGTGCTGGCTGCTGGCCGCATCGAGGCCAACGGCACCCACGAAGAGCTGATGGCGCAGGGCGGCCGGTATGCGGAATTGTTCGAATTGCAGGCGGCGGGGTATCGGTGAGGCAGGGATTCGGGATTGGGGATTGGTAAAAGCTGCCGGCTCATCCGCGAGCCCGGCGCGCTCAGGATCCAGGATCTGCTCTTGCGAATTGCGAATCCCCAATCCCGACTCCCGAATCCCCGCACCCAAATGAGAGTTCATCTCATTTGGCCAGCTTGAGGTAGAATTGGCGCGTACTCCTCCCACGACACGACCGGTATGTCTTCCGCTTTTGGCGCCGAAACGGTGCTTGAGGTCCGTCATTGGACCGATGCCTACTTCAGCTTCACCACGACCCGTGATGCCGGCTTCCGTTTCGAAAACGGGCAGTTCGTGATGATCGGGCTGGAAACCGAAACGCGTCCGTTGCTGCGTGCGTATTCGATCGCCAGCGCCAATTGGGAAGAACATCTGGAGTTCTTCAGCATCAAGGTGCCGGACGGCCCGCTGACCTCGCGGCTGCAGCACATCCAGCCCGGCGACAAGGTGCTGGTCGGCAAGAAGCCCACCGGCACGCTGCTGATCAGCGACCTGCACCCCGGGCGCAACCTGTATCTGCTGGGCACCGGTACCGGCCTGGCGCCGTGGCTGTCGATCATCAAGGACCCGGAAACCTACGAGCGTTTCGACAAGGTGATCCTCACCCAGGGCGTGCGGTTCGTGCAGGATCTGGCCTACCGCGATTACTTCGAACGCGAATTGCCGCAGCACGAATTCCTCGGCGACCTGCTGCGCGAGAAATTGCTGTACTACCCGGCCGTCACGCGCGAAGCCTTCGCCAACCAAGGCCGTTTGACCGAGCTGATGGCCGATGGGCGCATGCAGCAGACGCTCGGGTTGCCGACACTGGATCCGGCCAACGACCGCTTCATGATCTGCGGCAGCCCGCAGATGCTGGCCGACCTGCGCACCCTGCTCGATAGCCGCGGTTTCCAGACCTCGCCGCGCATCGGCACGCCGGGGCATTACGTGTTTGAGCGTGCATTCGTCGAAAAGTGATGCGACGCGTGCAAGACCCGCGCGGCGCGGCGTTTCATCTGAAGAACCCGAGATCGTAGAGCGCCCCCGGGCGCGACCAGGCGTTACCGGGAAAGCTTCGTCGCGCCCGGGTGCGCACCTACGGTTCCACTCCCATGCCCTGCCGGATCATGCGCCCAGCGCGCGCTCGATGTCGGCGGCCAACGCTTCCGGCTTGGTGGTGGGCGCATAACGTTCCAGTACGCGGCCGTCGCGGCCGACCAGGAACTTGGTGAAGTTCCACTTGATCGCTTCGGATCCGAGCACACCGCGTTGTTCGTGCTTGAGCCATTGCCACAGCGGATGCGCGCCGTTGCCGTTGACCTCGATTTTTGCTGCCAGCGGAAAATCCACCGCATAGTCGAGCGAGCAGAACTGGCGGATCTGCGCCGCATCGCCCGGCTCCTGATGGCCGAACTGATCGCACGGAAAGCCGATCACCACCAGCCCACGTTCGCGATAACGCTGCCACAGCGCCTGCAGCCCCGCGTATTGCGGCGTAAACCCGCACTTGGATGCAACATTGACCACCAGCAGGACGTTGCCGGCGTAATCGCGCATCGACTGGGTGCGACCTTCCAGGTCGGTGAAGGCGAAGGTGGAGATGTCGCTCATGGTTGCCCTGCAGTGTGCGAGACGGGCAGCGTACCGTAGCCGCCGGCACGACAGCCATGCGGCGGGGAAAGATTGCCAAGGGCAGTCGTGCGGCAGATCGCCTGCCGCGCGACACGCCAGGATCGTCAAGCAGACGCCCCGGCAGCTCGCCGAGGTCGCCCGAAGACCGCTAGCTCGTACTGCCACAAAGTGCGACGGGCACACTGTCGGCGGCGGTACAGGCCCAGCTTGCATCGACTCGCGCGATTGCAGGGCGAGCAACGGTTGTGCCCGCCTGATCGCGTCACCTTGGCTTGGCAGCCATGCCTTTTGTCACACGCCTGTCCCGACGGGCTGGGTTAGCCTCGGCGGTTTGCACTTTGGAGCAACTCTCTTGACCACCCGTCTCGCTTTTGCCCTGGCCGCCTCCCTGGGACTTGCCATGCCGTCCTACAGCATCGCCGCCCCCGCTGCCACGCAGGCCGCCACCCAAGCCAATCCCTTTTTTGCCGACAGCACGCTACCGCTGCATTACCCGCAGTTCGACAAAATTAAGGACAGCGATTTCGCACCTGCCTTCGATGCCGGCATGGCCGAACAGTTGAAGGAAGTGGAAAAAATCGCCAACCAGAAAGCCAAGCCCAGCTTCGACAACACCATCATCGCGCTGGAAAAGAGCGGCGCCACGCTCGACCGCGCCACCACGGTGTTCTTCAATCTGGTGGGCGCAGACACCAACGACGCACGCAAGAAGTTGCAGGCCGACTATTCGGCGAAGTTCGCAGCGCACCGCGATGCGATTTCGCTCAACGGCAAGCTGTTCGCACGCATCCAGACCTTGTACGACCAACGCGCCACGCTGGGGCTGGATGCGCAAGGCGTGCGCCTGGTCGAGAAGTACTACAGCGACTTCGTGCGCGACGGCGCCAAGCTCTCCGACGCCGACAAGACCACGCTCAAGGCCATGAATGCCGAGCTGGCCAACCTGGGCACCACCTTCAGCCAGAACGTGCTGGCCGAAGTGAATGCTGCCGCTGTGGTCGTGGACGACGTCAAGCAGCTGGACGGTTTGTCGCAGGAGCAGATTGCCGCCGCCGCCGAAGCGGCCAAGGCGCGCAAGCTCGATGGCAAGTACGTCATTGCCTTGCTCAACACCACCGGCCAGCCGCCACTGACCCAGCTGAAGAATCGCGAGCTGCGCAAGAGGATCTACGACGCCTCGGTGTCGCGCGGCAGCCACGGCGGCCAGTACGACAACACCGCGCTGGTGTCGCGCATCATGAAGCTGCGCGCCGACAAGGCCAAGCTGCTGGGCTTCCCCACCTATGCCGCCTACTCGCTGGAAAACCAGACCGCCAAGACGCCCGAAGCGGTCAACGCGATGCTGGGCAAACTGGCGCCGGCCGCGGTGGCCAATGCCAAGCGCGAAGCCGCCGATCTGCAGGCCATGATCGACAAGGAACAAAAGGCCGCGCGCAAGCCGACGTTCAAGCTGGAAGCCTGGGATTGGGCCTACTACAGCGAGAAGGTGCGCCAGGCCAAGTACAACTTCGACGAATCCCAGCTCAAGCCGTACTTCGAACTGAAGAACGTGCTGGAAAACGGCGTGTTCTATGCGGCCAATCAGGAATATGGCCTGACCTTCAAACAGCGCACCGACCTGCCGACCTACCGCGACGACATCACCGTCTACGACGTGTTCGACGCCGACGGCAAGCAGCTGGCGATCTTCATTGCCGACATGTATGCGCGCGAATCCAAGCGCGGTGGCGCATGGATGAACTCGTACGTCTCGCAGTCGGAGCTGACCGGCTTCAAGCCGGTGGTGGCCAATCACCTCAACATTCCCAAGCCGCCGGCCGGCCAGCCCACGTTGCTGACCTGGGATGAGGTGACCACCATGTTCCATGAGTTCGGGCATGCGCTGCACGGCATGTTCTCCGACGTCAAATACCCGTATTTCTCCGGCACCAGCGTGCCGCGCGACTTCGTCGAGTTCCCCTCGCAGGTCAACGAAATGTGGGCCGACGAACCATCCATCCTGAAGAACTACGCCAAGCATTACCAGAACGGCACCCCGATGCCGCAGGCATTGCTGGACAAGGTGATTGCCGCATCCAAGTTCAACCAGGGCTTTGCCACCACCGAATACCTGGGTGCGGCGATGCTGGATCAGAACTGGCACCAGGTCAGCGCCAGCCAGGTACCGGACGCCGCCGGCGTGATGGCATTCGAAGCCAAGGCGCTGCAGCAGGACGGCATTGCCTACGCGCCGGTGCCGCCGCGCTACAAGACCCCGTATTTCAGCCACATCATGGGCGGTTACGCGGCAGGCTACTACGCCTACATCTGGTCGGAAGTGCTGGACGCCAACACCCAGCAGTGGTTCAAGCAGCACGGTGGCCTGAGCCGCGCCAATGGCGATCGTTTCCGCAAGACCCTGCTTTCGCGCGGCGGTAGCGTGGATGCGATGGAGCTGTTCCAGAACTTTGCCGGGCATGCGCCGCAGATCGAGCCGCTGCTCGAAAAGCGCGGCCTCAGCGCGCAAGGCGGCGATGGTGCCACTGCGGAATCGCCGCAGTCCAAGCCGTAGATCGGCTGCACGATCCGCGCGCGGTCATCGGGCCGCGTGCTTGGCAACAGGATCGGCATGTCCCCTGCGGGCATGCCGATCTCGAACACCAGACGCGACATCCAGCTGCTCGCGATGGTATCGGCAAGTGCTTGTTTGAGGACCGATGAGCCGACACGCCGCCCTGAGCGATCAGGGCGGCCTTTTGCTGGCTGCGTTTGCAACGCCTTATCGCACGCGCAACGCGCAGTGCTTAGAGTTCGACCGCGTCCACGCCATCCAGCAGCTTTTTCAGCAGCTTCTCCAGACGCAGCTGCTCGGCCTCGCTCATGCTGGCGGTCTCTGCATGCAACAGCGTGCAGGCATCGGGCAACAGGCTTTCGATCAAGGCCGAGCCTGCGGGCTGCAGCGTCAGTACGATCTTGCGCCGATCCTCGGGGCTGCTGGTGCGAGAGATCAGGCCTTTCTCGCACAGTTGATCGGTCAGCCGGGTGATGTTGGCCGGCTTTTCGCTGGCGGCTTCGGCCACCTCGGTCGGAGTGATCGATTGCTCCGGTGTGCCGTAGAGCATCATCAAGATCTCGTATTCCGGCGGACTGAGGCCATAAGGCTTGAGTCGCACGCACCCGAGCGTATGCAGGCGCTTGTAGAGATGCTTGATCAGTCTCACCAATATTGCCGGCTCCCGCGGGAACGCCGGATAACGCACGCAGGTGTGGTCCACGCGACTTGCGGTTGGATCGAAACTACTCATATCACCCGTTGGAGTACGTTGCTGAATGGCCGGGCCATTCAATCACATCATGCGCGATGCGACACCTCAGCGCGCGAAGAGATGTACATATTCCGGTGCGACCGAAGGCAATAATGTGGAGGCAGCGACCTCTGCCATCTGCGTGCCATCCGAGTAGGGACCAACCTGATAGGGCGCAAATACAAAGCGCACGGCAGTGATCTGCCCATTTGCATTCAATACCGGTACGAACTGCGCAAAATTCTCCGCCTGCGCGGCGGTGCCTTCGGCAATCATGCGATCCGCCGAAGCCACCTGCTCAGCCTGCTCTTCTATCGGCACGCGATCTTGCTGGACACGCTGGGTCGCTGCTGCATGCAATTGCGCCGCGACCTCCCGGCCGATCTTTTCCCAGCCTGCCGAATCCGGAATCAGCGCTTGTGCGGTCAATTGCTTGCGCTCCTTGACCAACCAGACGAAGCGCGCCACCAGCGGCTCGCCATGCGCACCGCCGGTGTACCTGCTGCCGTCGGCGGAAATCACGATCAGATCGGGGGTCTGCAACACGGTTTCGAATGCCAACGACAGCTCGTACGGCGCCGGCGGCTTGTCGTTGCCCAGGCCGGAAACCGCCTGCATCAGTTCGGCACGCGCATCCTGCGCATAGCCGCGAATGAGCGCAGTGAGTTCCGGATATGCATCCAGCCCGCGCGGATAGCTGATGCCCACCATGTAGGCCGGTGCATGTTCGATCACATCTTCCAGCGGGCCGCTCTGTACGACAGTCGGCTCTGCAGGCGCCGCCGCCGCGGGCGCCGCATCGGCTGACGGTGCACTTGGCTCTGCCGTTGTCGGTGCGCGCTGCGTACACCCTGCCAACACGGCCAGCACCAGCAAGCCCTGCACTGCCTTGAATCCAAGCAACCGCCCCATTACCACCCGCTCCCCTGATATGAATCATGTTACGAAAAGAACCGCTGCTGGTCAGGCCAGCAGATCGTGATACTGCGAATGTCGCCGCAGATATGCATCGGCATAGCTGCACGCCGGAATCACCTTCAAACCGTGCTGCCGTGCGAATGTCAAAGCGTCCTCGACCAATGCCGCGGCAACGCCGTGTCCGCTGATCGCGTCCGGCACCTGCGTGTGCGTGATGGTCATGATCTCACCCTCGCGCCGATAGGCCAGCTCGGCGCGATGTCCATCGGTGTCTATGTTGAAACGCTGCCGGTCCGGATCGTGTTCTGCGTGCACTGTCGACGCCTCTCTCAAGTTCTGCGCCAGCAAGAGTAAGGCGCAGTGTGACCAGCGCGATGCCGCGCCTGCGTGAAAGTGAATCGGTGCTGTGATCGGCTGCGCAGCTTGCGCAATGCGCCCTCAAGTTCGCCCGGGGAGCGCCGATAGCTGACCCGAAGGCAATCGCGGCAACCGGTGTGCGGAAGCAGCGACGTCTTCGCCTTACCTACGAGGGAGCCACCGCATGAACAACGATTCGGCAGGACACAGCGCAGACAGCGACAGCTCGTTGCTAGAGGGCTTGTTCCAGTTCGCTCTCAAGGGCGACACCCACAATCCGGATTTCACGCAGCTCAACGATACGGTGTACGAGCGCCTGCAGCAGGCCTACGGCGTGGCATCCAGCGCCGATCAGGAACGCAACGCGGCCTGAGCTGGCGCATCGCTGCGCAGCGGTCTCATCCGCTGTGCAGTCGTTAATCCCATCCAACACGTCTGTCCAGACCGTGCCATCGCGCGGGTCTGACATGGCTCGGCCGTATCGGGGCGGCTTTTCACCCGCTTCCTAAAACGCTCCGGTCCGTACACGCCGGCAGTCGTCGGGCATCCCATCGCGCTAGCTGGCAACCACGCGTTCGGCCTGCAGAAGGGACACGCGCGCACAAAAGTCCACTCTCTAACCGCGGCAGCGTCCAGCGCGTTGAGCTTGGGCAAGCGTCACCATCGCCGGCCGCGCTCAGCCGAAGCGCGGGTTGGACAGCTGCTCCAGGAACACCTGCCACACGCGCGGTTCCATGATCAGCATGAACATCACGCCGAACGCAGCGCCGGCCAGATGCGCGCTGTGGTTGATGCGATCGCCGCCGCGGCGGTCCATCCACAGGCTGTAGCCCACATAGAACACCGCGTAGAGAATCGCCGGGGCCGGAATGAACAGCACCAGGATGATCGTCCACGGTTGCAGTAGGATGAAGGCAAACAGCACCGCCGACACCGCACCGGATGCGCCCAGGCTGAGGTAATTCGGATTCTTCTGGTTCTTCAGGTAGCTGGGCAGGATCGAGACCACCAGTGCGGCCAGATAGAACAGCGGATAGGTCAGCACGCTGCCGGTGAGCTGGGCCATCACGTTCTCGATCACCCGGCCGAAGAAGAACAGCGTGATCATGTTGAAGATCAGGTGCCCCAGATCGGCGTGGATGAAGCCATAGGTCACCAGGCGATCGTATTGCTTGTGCTTGTCTACCGCCGGCGGCCACAGGATCAGCCGGTCGCTCAACTTGCGATTGTTGAACGCCATCCAAGAGACGATGCCGGTGATGGCGATCAGGATCAGGGTAATCATGCAGACCTCAGGCAGTACGGTAATTGTCGACCATGCGATACCGGCGTGCGTACAAGCCGAAGGCAAGTGCCGCCAGGAACGCGAAGGCCGCGAAGAAGAACATCAAGAAGGCCGCTTCACTGAGCCCAGTATCGGCGATATGCGCAGTCACCGTCGCATTGCGCACCGCCACGTTGGACAGCAGCACCCATAGATTGCCGACGGTGGTAGTGAGATACCAGAAACTCATCACCACGCCCTTCATCGACGGCGGCGCCTGGCTGTAGGCGAACTCGATGCCGGTGGCCGACACCAGCACCTCGCCGAAGGTGAGCAGTGCGTACGGCAGGATCTGCCAGGCGATGTGCATCGGCTCGCCACCGTCCATCACCATCTGGATCGCGCCTACCGCCACCCAGGCCACGCCACTGAAGGCGATGCCGCTGGTCATGCGGCGCAAGGGGGTCGGCTCCCAGCCACCACGGCGCAACAGCGGGTACAGCACCAGGTTGTTGAAGGGGATCAGCAGCATCACCAGCAGCGGATTGAGCGCCTGCATCTGGGAAGCGGTGAACCAGGCTGGCATGGTCATCTCGCGCCCCTGCAGCACCCAGGTCGAGGCCTTCTGGTCGAACAACGAAAAGAACGGCGTCACCAGCGCAAAGATCACCAACACCCGCAACAGCGCACGCACGCCTTCCACCGCAACATCCGGATGGGTGCCACGCGCACGTTCCAGCTGCCACCAGGTCCCGCCGCCGATTCCGGCCAGCAGCAGTACCAGCGCAATGCACAGGCACACGACGATGCCCAATTGCTCGACCAGCGCGAAGCCGGCCAGCGCCAGCAACACCGAGACGACCGCCAGCATCAAGCCCGGACGGCCCTGCCCGGGCGCGTGCGTCAATAACGCAGTGCGCACCACCGCGCCGAACCCATGCGGGTCCTTCGGCGGCAGCGGCACCAGGACATAGCGCTTGCGCCCCAGCCAGAACACCAGCGTCGCCACGAACATCAGGATCCCTGGAATGCCGAATGCCCAGGCCGGGCCAAGATTCTTCAGCGCCAGCGGAATCAGCAGCGAGGCGAACAGCGAGCCGAAGTTGATGATCCAGTAGAAGGCGTCGAACACCACCTTGGCCAGGTGTTTATTGGACTGGTCGAACTGGTCGCCCATGAACGAGGCCACCAGCGGCTTGATGCCACCTGCGCCCAGCGCGATCAGGCCCAGACCCACAAAAAACCCGTCGCGGCTGCCTTCAAACAGCGCAAGGCAGGCATGCCCGGCGCAATACACCAGGCTGAACCACAGGATGGTGTTGTACTTGCCGAAAAAGCGGTCGGCCAGCCAACCGCCCAGCAACGGGAAGAAATACACCCCGATCATGAAACTGTGCAGGATGTGCTTGGCCTCGGCTTCGCGCCCTGGCCCGCTGATTTCCTGCAGCAACAGCGAGGTGATCAGGAACTGCACCAGGATGTTGCGCATGCCGTAGAAGCTGAAACGCTCGCAGGCCTCGTTGCCGATGATGAAAGGAATCTGGCGCGGCAGCCGCGCCCCGGCAGAAGCGCCTGGCGAGATGGAGGTGGTCAAAGGCAGTCCGGTCATGCTGAAAACAGGCCCTATCGTACCGGCGCCCGCCCGCCGGCCGCCATTGCCCGCCCGAACCTGTCGGACGCGGGCGCTCAGCGGACGCAGCTGGCGGACCTCGCCCAGCGTGATCGGTGTCGTCCAGGTTGGCCGACAACGCCATGGCGCCAAGCGTTGCACGGCAGCCGCGTAGCCTGCGCGCCCTCGAATGTTGCTCGCCCGATCAAGGGAAAGCCGCAGCGTGTCCGGGTGAAACCCACGCTTGGCACCGATCACAGCAAGACCATGACGCAGTGCAGATTGGCCTTGCACGCCGGCTCGGCTACATTGCAAACGTTTTCCTGGAACACTGGACCGCTGGATGCCCCGCTTCACTCGCCTTGCCCTGAGCTTGTTGCTGCTGACTTCCGCCCCCGCCGCGCTGGCTGCCGCGCCGCTGACCACCCAGGCAGAGCGCAGCGGTTTCATCCAGACCGGCCGCTACGACGAAGTCATTGCACTGTGCGATGCGTTTGCGCAGCGCTACCCGCAGGCGGTGCGTTGCATCCAGTTCGGCACCACGCCCGAGGGCAGGCCGATGAAGGCCTTGATCGTCTCCACCAGTGGCGCACTCGACGCGCAATCGGCCGCGCAACGCAAGCTGCCGGTGGTTTTGGTCCAGGGCGGCATCCATGCCGGCGAGATCGATGGCAAGGATGCGGGCTTTCTGGCCCTGCGCGAGTTGCTCGATGGCAAGGCCGGCCATGGCGTGCTGGACAAGCTGGTGTGGGTGTTCGTGCCGGTATTCAACGTCGATGGGCATGAGCGCTTCGGTGCCTGGAACCGCCCCAACCAGCGCGGTCCCGAACAGATGGGCTGGCGCACCACCGCGCAGAACCTCAATCTCAACCGCGATTACGTCAAGGCCGACGCGCCGGAAATGCAGGCCATGCTGCAACTGGTGCAGCAATGGGACCCGTTGATGTATGTAGACCTGCACGTCACCGACGGCGCCAAGTTCGAGCACGACGTCTCGGTGCAGGTGGAACCGGTGCATGCCGGCGATGCGGGCTTGCAGCGCGATGGCACACGCTGGCGCGACGCAGTGCTCGCCGATCTGAAAAAACAGGGCTCGTTGCCGCTGCCGTACTACCCGTCCTTCGTGCACGAAGACGACCCCAGTTCCGGCTTTGCCGATGATGTGTCGCCGCCACGCTTTTCGCACGGCTATTTCCTGCTACGCAACCGCTTCGGCATGCTGGTGGAAACGCATTCGTGGAAGGATTACCCCACCCGTGTGCGGATCACCCGCAATGCCATCGTCTCGGTGTTGCAGCAGGCCGCACGCCATGGCACGCAGTGGCGCGCCGATGCATTGGCTGCCGATCAGCGCGCCACGCGTTTGGCCGGCACGACCGAACCGTTGAGCTTCGCTGCTAGCCCAGACGCACGCACCGTCGCGTTCCGTGGCTATGCGTATACGCGCACACCGTCGCCGATTTCCGGGGCACTGATGACGCACTACGACGAAAGCAAGCCGCAAGTCTGGAAGGTGCCGCTGCGCGACCAGATCAAGCCCGATGTGGTGGTGGATGCGCCACGCGGCGGCTACCTGGTCCCGCCTGCGCAAGCGGCCTTGGTGGGCGAAAAACTGCGCCTGCATGGCATCCAATTCACGACCATCGGCACTGCGGCGCAGCGGCCGGTGCAAACCTTCCGCGCCGACGCGATCAAGTTCGCAGCACGCTCCAACGAAAGCCACCAGACAGTGGAACTCAGCGGGCAGTGGCGCAATGAAACCCGCAGCGTGCCGGCCGGCTCGTTGTTCGTGCCGATCGCCCAACCCAAGGCGCGCCTGGTGATGGCGATCCTGGAACCGCAGGCGCCGGATTCGCTGCTGCAGTGGGGCTTTTTCAATACCGCGTTCGAGCGCAAGGAATACATGGAAGCCTACGTCGCCGAAGAGGTGGCGCGCGACATGCTCGCCAACGATGCCGCGTTGAAGGCGCAGTTCGAACAGCGCATCGCCAGCGATCCGGACTTTTCCAACAACCCGCAGGCGCGGCTGGAATTTTTTGCCAAGCGCCACGCATCCTGGGATGAGCGCTACCAGCTCTACCCGGTACTCCGCACCGCGCAGACCGACTTCTAGCCGCCTGCCGATTCCTGCACGCGTCGGCGCGGCATCACCGCGCCTTCCAGACGTGGGCACTTAGTGCCCCTCTCATATGTTTTGACCCAGCACCACAAGGATATTCCGTGCCACAGCTCGATATGAAACCGTTTACAGTCCGCAAATACCGTCCACGCCCCCTGGTCCTGGCGGTCGTGATGGGCTTGGGCATCGCCCTGACCGCGCCGCTGGCAGTTGCGCAAGGCGCGCCCGCTTCGCAGCCGTGGATGGACACTGCATTGACCCCGGACCAGCGCGCCGACCGCCTGCTGGCGCAGATGACCGAAGACGAAAAATTCCAGATGCTGCGCAGCTATTTCGGCCTGGGCACCGACAAGATTCCCAAGCCCGAAGGCGCGCTCGGTTCGGCCGGCTACGTTCCCGGTATTGCGCGCCTGGGCATTCCCGCCCAGCAACTGGCCGATGCCGGCGTGGGCGTGACCAACCCCGGCGGCATCCGCAAGGGCGACTACGCCACCGCGATGCCATCCGGACCGTCGACCGCATCGAGCTGGAACAGGCAACTGGCGTATACCGGCGGCAAGACCATGGGGCGCGAATCCTGGCAGCAAGGCTTCAACGTGTTGCTCGCCGGCAGCGTCAACCTGCAGCGCGACCCGCGTAATGGGCGCAATTTCGAATACGCCGGTGAAGACCCGTTGCTGGCCGGCACCATGGTCGGCGAATCGATTCGCGGCGTGCAAAGCGAGCATGTGCTGTCCACGATGAAGCACTTCGCACTCAACGATATGGAAACAAGGCGCAACTTTCATAGCGCGCAGATCGGCGAGCAGGCGATGCACGAATCGGACCTGCTGGCCTTCGAGATTGCGCTGAAGATCGGCGACCCGGCCTCGGTGATGTGTTCGTACAACAAGATCAACGGCACCTATGGTTGCGAGCACGATTACCTGCTCAACCAGGTGCTCAAGCAGGAATGGAAATACCCCGGTTACGTGATGTCCGATTGGGGCGGCGTGCATAGCGGTTCCAAGGCGGCATTGGCCGGGCTGGACCAGCAATCGGCCGGCGAAGTGTTCGACGCGGCGGTGTTTTTCGATACGCCGCTGCGCATGGCGGTGTCTGCCGGCGTGGTGCCGCGCGCGCGCTTCGACGACATGGTCAGGCGCGTGTTGCGTAGCCTGTTCGCGCATGGTGCCTTCGATCACCCGACCCAGCGCCAGCCCATCGACGGCAAGGCCGGTCTGTTGGCTGCGCAACATGTGGCCGAAGAAGGCAGCGTGTTGCTGCGTAACGAGCAAGCCACATTGCCGTTGTCCAAGGACGTGCGTCGCATTGCCGTGATCGGTGGCTACGCCGACAAGGGCGTGATGTCCGGCGGCGGCTCCTCGCGGGTGGACTACACCATCAACGGCGGCAACGCGGTGCCCGGCATCACCCCGACCACTTGGCCCGGCCCGGTGATCATCCACCCATCCTCGCCGCTGCAGGCGCTACGTTCCGCGTTGCCGAATGCGCAAATCGACTATGTAGACGGCACCGACCGCGCCGCTGCCGCACGCGCCGCCAAGGCGGCCGATGTGGCGATCGTGTTCGCCACCCAGTGGGCGGCCGAATCGGTGGATCTGCCGGACATGCGCTTGCCCGACAACCAGGACGCGTTGATCGAAGCGGTGGCCAAAGCCAACCCGAAGACCACCGTGGTGCTGGAAACCAACGGACCGGTGCGCATGCCGTGGGCCGAACGCGTGCCGGCGGTGCTGCAGGCGTGGTATCCGGGCATCGGTGGCGGTGAGGCGATCGCCAACCTGCTGACCGGCGCGGTGAATCCCTCCGGCCACCTGCCGGTGACCTGGCCGGTGGACGAATCGCAGCTGCCGCGTCCGTCGATTCCGGGGCTGGGCTTCAAGCCGGCCAAGCCTGGCGAAGACACCATTGACTACGCCATCGAAGGCGCTAACGTCGGTTACAAGTGGTTCGCCGCGCGCAAGCTGACACCACGCTACCCATTCGGCCACGGCCTGTCGTACACGCAGTTCCGCATGGGCGGGCTGCAGGTGGAGGCAAGCGGCAGCCAGCTCACCGCCAGCTTCGAGGTGGAAAACACCGGCTCGCGCGAAGGCGCCGCCGTGCCGCAGCTCTACGTCACCCTGCCCGACGGCCACGCCACCCCGCTGCGCCTGATCGGCTGGCAGAAGCTCACGCTAAAGCCCGGCGAAAAACGCAGCGTGCAGGTGGTGGCAGAGCCCAGGACCCTGGCCGACTTCGATGCCCAGGCACGTCGCTGGACGATCGCCGCAGGCACGTACCGCGTACAACTGGCGCGCTCGGCGAGCGAGCCGGTGCAAACTGCCCAGGTCACGCTGCAGGCGGCACAGTTGCCGTGAGCGCACGTGGCGCATGCACTAACCCGTGCGTGCGCCACCATCGGGCCGGTTCGGTTGCCAGACTGCGTACGGGCGACGAAAAAATGTGTCGGGTGCGTTGACAGCCTCGCGCGCAGCTTGCACAATTCGCCCCCTGAGTCGCCCAGGTGGCGGAATTGGTAGACGCACTAGCTTCAGGTGCTAGCGGGGGCAACTTCGTGGAGGTTCGAGTCCTCTCCTGGGCACCACGACTCACGGTAGATCGTAAAAAACCTCGCTTCGGCGGGGTTTTTTGCGTTTGGGCGATCGCCTGGGCTGGGCAGCGCGCTGCGCTGATCGACAGTGCGCTGCCGCCTGCTCGGCCATCGGGTCGGGCGCGCTACTGGCAGTCGAAGGATGCGCTCCGCTCGGCTGCGGGCATGGGGTCGCTGCGCAAGGTGCCTGTGCAGGTGCGTGCGTCATCGCTGATGCGCAGGGACACCTGCACTGCCTCACCGTACGCGCAAACCACATAGGTGCCGTGCGGGTCTGCATCATCGAAACGCCAGACCCAGTGCGCCACGCCACGCGGCTGCGCTGCTTCCGCGTTGCGCGGCACCAGTGCGGCACGCTCGCGGGGGTGGCCCGAATACACGCCAATCGACGCTAACCGCAGCGCCTGGTGCGGGTCGACGCCGAGCTGCGCGCCCACCGGCAGGTCCGGGCTCTGCAAGGTGCCATCGGTGATGTGCAACGCGGCCGGGCACTGCAATGTGGGTTCGGCCAAGGCAGGCAAGGCAAGCACCGGTGCGAGAAGCACCGTTATGCACCGCAATGATCCGACGAACGACGTCCCTGGCATGATCGCAAACCCCTCGCGTGCAACTGCACCGTACGAAGCGGCAACATTGCCGCGTTTTGAAACCAGACCGCGCTGCAGACCTGGCCACGCTGGCCTGCAGCGCGTCGCGTGGCTTACTTGCTGCCGGCCATCTGCTCAAGATAATCGGTCAGATAATGCTCGGGATTGATCTGCTCCGACACACCGGCGTCATAGCCGACGCGCGCCGGCTTCGCCGCACCTGGCAGGTACAACTCGCCGCCGCCTTCGTCGAGGATGAGCAGCACATACGGACGGCCTTTCAGCTGAACCGTGTAGCGGGTGTCCTTTTGCGTGGCAGCCGTCGTTGCCAGCAGGATCTTGTCGTCGATCTCGCTGTCGGCACCGGTCACCTGCATCAGCGCCTGATTCTTTTCGCGCGGGCCGTAACGCAAGGTCGACACCTTGACGCCATCGCTGGAGCTATACGCCTTGGCTTGCTTGGCCACCTCCGGACGTGCGGCCGCGGCCTGCGTCTGCGCAACGGCAGCGATGCCAAGGAGTGGAATGAGCAATGTCGTCGCACAGACGCGACGCCATGAGGATCGAAACATCATCGAAGCTTCCTTGTGTGATGAAAAACGCAGGCGGCATGCCCGCGCACGACGCCGCACGTGGCCCTCGCGGAAAAAACAGGACCGCGCTAGCGGCAGCGACGCATGCTACCCCAACCCCTGCGAGATCGCCTGGCGCCTTATCTGCGCAAGCGGCCCATCGCGCGCGCATGAGAGCCGCCCTCACGCTGCCAACCAATGGTGGATTCGGCCGTGTTGACGCCCCGCCCTAAGCTGGTCTGCAGCACCGGCGTTTTCGGTGCGTAGCGCATGGGCAAATGCCCGCATGTCGCCATCCGCCGGCGAGTGCAGCGGAAAGGCGATGCGTGTTTTTCAAGATGGCACCGACGCCAAACGAACGCTGCTCCGGCGTTGCTGGCTGTGTGGTGTCCAGATCGGCAAGCCCATCGACGACGCGAACTAGCGGCTTGCCGTTATGCACCACAGACACCGCCGACGATGCCGTAACGCTCTGGACAGAAGGGCTCAGTGCCCCCCTGCTGCTGCCGCGCTCCCGGCGCCGGCGCCGAACGGCGGCTTTGCCAGCCACAGGAAGAAGATGATCGCCAGGAAGGTCCATCCAAGCAGATAGAAGATGTCGTTGAAGCCCATCTGCGAAGCCTGGTGGTTGATCATGTTATTGAGCGATGCCGCGCCGCGTTGCAGGTCGCCCTGCCCCATCGCGGTCACCTGCTCCTGCATGCCGGGCGTGTACACCGAAATGTGCTCGGTGATGTGCGCGTGGTGCACCTGGGTACGGCGTGCCCACAGGTAGGTCGTCAACGACGCGGCGAAACTCCCGCCCAGCGTGCGCAGGAAAGTGGCCAGGCCCGAACCCGCCGCGATCTCGCGGCCATCCAGATCCGACAACAGAATCTGCAACACCGGCATGAAGAACAATGCCACGCCTACGCCCATCACCAACTGGATCGTGGCCACATGGCCGAAGTCCACCTGCAGGTTGAAATTGGAGCGGAAGAAGCTGGTGAAGGACATGAAGATAAAGGCGATGGTCGCCAGCATGCGCAGGTCGAAGCGCAGCGCGTATTTACCCACGAATGGCGTCATCAGCACCGGCAGGATGCCGATCGGCGCAGTCGCAAGGCCGGCCCAGATCGCGGTGTAACCCATATCGCGCTGCAGCCATTGCGGGATCAGCAGGCTCACGCTGAAGAACGCGGCATATGCGACCACCATCGCCAAGGTGCCGGCGCGGAAATTGCGATGCCGGAACAGCTTGAGATCGACGATGGGATCCTTGTCGGTCAACTCCCAGATCACGAACACCACCAGCGCCACTGCCGCGATGCAGGCCAGCACCACGATCTTGTCGGAAGAGAACCAGTCCTCGTCATTGCCCAGATCCAGCACCAACTGCAGGGCGCCCACGCCAACCACCAGCAGGATCAGGCCGATGTAGTCCATGCGCGGCTTTTCGAGCTGTTCGGGGCGATGCCGCAATTGCGAACCCACGATACTGCTGGCGATCACGCCCAGCGGCACGTTGATCAGGAAGATCCATTCCCAGCTGTAGTTGTCGGTGATCCAGCCGCCGAGAATCGGCCCGGCGATCGGGGCCACCACGGTAATCATCGCCAGCAACGCCAGCGCCTGTCCGCGTTTTTCGCGCGGATAGATCGACACCAGCAGACTCTGGGTGATGGGATACATCGGGCCGGCAACGAATCCTTGCAGCGCGCGCGCCACCACCAGCATGCCCATGCTCTGCGCCAGGCCGCACAGCAGCGAGGCAATGGTGAACGCCAGCGTGGACCACACGAACAACTTGGTTTCGCCAAACCGGCGACTCAACCAACCGGTCAGCGGCAGCGCAATGGCAGTGCTGACGGCGAACGAGGTGATCACCCAGGTAGCCTGCTGCGAACTGGCGCCGAGGTTCCCGGCGATGGTCGGCAGCGAGACGTTGGCGATGGTGGTGTCCAGCACCTGCATGAACGAGGCCATGGCCAGGCCCACGGTGCACAACGCCACGCTGGCCGGGCGAAATCCGGCGGCCGGCGCCGGTGCCGCCGGGCCGCCGGGCGCGGTGGGAGCTTGCGAAGACATGGTGGCTTAGCCCGCCTTGCTGGCAGCCTGCGAGGGCAGGTTGTCCTGGATGATGCGTTGGATGTCGGCGTCGGCAGCCTTGAGCTGCTGCGCATACACGTCGGTGGAAAACACCGCGCCGTTGGCGACCTTGGTCGGCAGCACGCTGCCCTGCTGATCGTGCAGGTTCACATCGACCTTCATCGACAGGCCAATCCGCAGCGGATTGCTGGCCAGCTGCTTGGAATCCACTGCAATGCGCACCGGCACGCGCTGCACGATCTTGATCCAGTTACCGCTGGCGTTTTGCGCCGGCAACAGCGAGAACGCGCTGCCGGTGCCCAGGCCCAGGCTCTGGATACGGCCGGTGTAGCTCACGCCGCCGCCGTACAGATCAGAATGCAGTTCCACCTCCTGGCCCAGGCGCATGTGCTTGAGCTGGGTTTCCTTGAAATTGGCTTCCACCCACACCTGCTCCAGCGGCACCACCGCCATCAACACGCTGCCCGGCTGCACGCGCTGACCCACCTGCGCCGAACGCCGTGCGACATAGCCGGACACCGGCGCCACCACGCCGGTGCGCGCATGGTTCAAATACGCCTGACGCAGCTGTGCGGCGGCGGTCTGTACGTCCGGCTGGTTGGCCACCGCGCTGTCGTCCACCAACGCTCGGTTACGCTCCAAGCTCTCGCGCGAGCCGCTTACGGCCGCTTCGGCGGCGGCCAGTTCGTCGCGGGCATGCGCCAGTTCTTCGTTGGAGATCGCGCCGGTGGCGGCCAGATCCTTACGCCGTGCGAAGTCCGAGCGCGCACTGCGCAGCGTGACTTCGCGAGCGGACAACTCCGCTTGCGCACCTTCCACGGTGCGATACAGACCGCGCACCTGACGCACGGTCTTGGCCAGGTTGGCTTCGGCCTGCTGCAAGGCGACCTCGGTGTCGGCCGGATCCAGCTGCACCAGCAACTGGCCGCGCTCCACACGCATGCCGTCTTCGGCGCCGATGCTGACCACGGTACCGCCCACCATCGGGGTGATCTGCACCTGGTTGCCCTGCACATACGCATCGTCGGTGTCTTCGTGCCAACGGCCGACCAGGAAGTACCACACCACCAGACCGATGATCGCCAGGATCACCACAATGGCCACGATGCGCAGCGCAGCGCGGCGCTTGCTGGGCGCGGCCGGTGCGGGTTGAGGAGAAGTTGAAGTCGTCTGGCTCATCGTCGATGTCTCAGGAATTCGGTTGTGCGGAAGTGGGCGCGGCGTGGGCGGTGTCGCGTGCGGGTTCCGGCGTGAATCCGCCGCCCAGCGCACGCTGCAACCTCACCGAGGCCAGAAGTTGTTGCGACTGCAGCCCGGCCATGCGTTGGCGTGCGAGGAGCAACTGCTCCTGTACGCTGAGCACTTCCAGATAGCTGCCGATGCCGGCGCGGTAACGCTGCTGGGCCAGATCGAAGGCGGCCGTGGCGGTCTGCACGGCATCGTTCTGCGCCTGCGCGCGTTGCTCCAGCGAACGCACGGCGGTGACCTGGTCGGCCACTTCGCGCAGCGCAGCGATCACTTTCTGGTTGTAGTCGGCCACGGCCAGGTCGTATTGCGCGTCGCTGCCGGCCAGATTGGCGCGCAGCTTGCCGCCGTCGAAGATCGGCAGGCTCAGCGCCGGCGCGACCAGCCCGAACACCGAGCCGCTTTCCAGCAGCTTGCCGACATCCGGGTTGATCACACCGCCCAGCGCGGTGAGGTTGAGGCTGGGATAGAAGCGGGTCTTGGCGACTGCGATGTCCTTGTCGGCCGCCTCCACGCGCCAGCGTGCCGCCACCACGTCAGGCCGACGACCCAGCAGGTCGGCCGGCAGCATGCTCGGCAACTGCGTGGCGATGCCCGCGCCGAGTACGGGACGGGCGATGTCCAAACCGCGATCCGGGCCCTGCCCGACCAAGGCCGCCAGCGCGGTGCGGGCTTCGTCGATCTGCTGCTGCGCCGATTGCAGCTGCTGCTGCGCGGCCGGCACGCGCGCTTGCGCCTGGCGCACCTGCAACTCGCTGTCGATGCCGGCGCTGCGGCGTTGCCGGGTCAGCTCCAGGGTCTTCTGCGCACGGCTCAATTCGTCGTTGGCCAGGTCGTGCAGGCTCCACGCGTACGCGAGCTGTGCATAGCCTTCGGCAATCGCAGACGACAGATTCAATCGTGCCGCCTGCGCATCCACTTCGGCCGCATGCGCCTGGTCGACCGCCGCTTCCCACGCGCTGCGCTTGCCGCCCCACAGATCGATGCCGTAGCGGAAATCCAGCACGACCTGCGCGCTGCCGCCGTAGCTGCCGCCGAGCTCTTCGCCGACCATCGATTCAGGTAGCTGCAGGCCGGTGTAGCCGCCGGACGCCGACAGGCTGGGGCCGCGCTCGGCCTGCGCAGTGCCGATACGCGCCTGCGCCTGATGCAGGCGCGCATCCGCCGCAGCGAGGCTGGGACTGTGCTGCAGGCCTTCGGCGATCAGCGCGTCCAGCTGCGCATCGCCCAGCGCGCGCCACCAATCGCTGGCCGGCCACGCGGCCGGACTCAACGTGGTTTGCTGCGCCAGGGTGCGCTCTGCATGCAGCGTGCTCGGATCCAGCACGGCGCCTTGCGGATTCAGCCCGCGGCTGCTGGCGCAGGCGGCCAACGCCAATGCCAGGGCGGTGATAACGAGCGGCCGCGCCAGGCGCATCGAGCGCGGGCGCAGGATCTGGGTCGGGGAACTAGCAGCGTTCATGAGTTGAGTGCATCGCGGACACGGATAAGAAGTGAGGTAAGAAGTTCGCGCTCGGCCGCGGACAGGTCGCGCAGGCCGTGCTCGATGGCGCGTTCGCCGCGCAGGCGCAACCGCTCCCACAGCGCCACGCCTTGCTCGGTCATGACGATCTGCAGCGCGCGCCGGTCTTGCGCATGCGGCTCACGCCGCACCGCGCCCAGCGCTTCAAGCTTGTCGAGCAGGCGGGTCACCGCGCTCGGGGTCTGGTCCAGCGCCAGCGCCAGTTCGTTGGCCGTGCACGGGGAGCGCACCGCCAGGATCTTCAGGCCCACGTAGTGGCTGAAACCGAAATCGGGCAGTTCGCCCTTCATCTCGGCATCGAGCTGGCGCATCAGCGCATCGCGCACCTGACGCAGCAACAGGCCGAACGACGGTGTGGCGGAAGACGAAACATTCATGCCGCACATTTTGTTCCGAAAAATATATTTGTCAACGCAATTATCCCGCCAGGGATTAAACCGCCCGCAAGGATCGCCACCTTACGCGGCGCGTGCGCTGGCTCGGTAATACAATTCGGCCAATGAGTATCGAAAACCCGCCAACCCAGATCGATGCCTTGCCACCAGGCGTACGCGCCAGCTTCGAAAGGGCCGATGGGCCGGTGCTGATCGCGCTTCTGGCGGAGCTGCGCGAGGTGTGGGCGCCGGAAACTGCCTGGCACGCGCATGTCCGCGGCCAGCTGATGTATGTGGAGCATGGCGTGCTCACCGTACATACCGAACAGGGTGCCCTGTCGCTGCCGCCGGGCTGCGCCGGCTGGATGCCGCCCGGGCAGCAGCACACCGTGGAGCTGGCCGGGCCGATGCGCGGGTGGGGCGTGATTGTGCGGCCGGATGCCTGCGCCGCCCTGCCTGCGCAAGGCGGGGTGATCCGGCTGACCGGGCTGGCCCGCGAGGCCATCATGCGGGCCGCCGACTGGCCACTGGATCAGCCGCTGGATGCCGCCCAGCAACGTCTGGCCGCAGTGCTGCTGGACGAGCTATGCCAGGTGCAGATCGACCACCTACACCTGCCGATGCCGGCCGACCGCCGGCTGCTGCGGATCGCCCGCCAGTTGCTCGATACGCCCGCCGACCCGCGCCCGCTCGACGCCTGGGCCGACTGGGGCGGATTGTCGCCGCGCAGCCTGAGCCGGCATTTCCGCGACGAGACCGGCCTGAGTTTTGCGCAGTGGCGGCAGCAGGCACGGCTGACCGAAGGCCTGCGGCGGCTGAGCCAGGGCCACGCGGTGGCGCAGGTTGCCGACCAGCTTGGCTACAGCAGCCCCAGCGCCTTCGTCAGCGTGTTCCATCGCCATTTCGGCGCCCCGCCCACCCGTTATCTGGCCGGCCCGCATGCGCGCGGCTTGGCATCCCCCGCCGCATCCGGATAATCGGCGCTCTTCGAGCCCGCGCCCCGGCGCGGGTTCCTCTTCACGCAGGACCTGGCTTTACATGACCGATCTGACCCGCCCCACCTTCCACGGCTTTGAACAGCTGCCGCTGCGCGAATACGCCGAACGCGCCTATCTCGACTACTCGATGTACGTGGTGCTCGACCGCGCCCTGCCGTTCCTGGGTGACGGCCTGAAGCCGGTGCAGCGCCGCATCGT
This sequence comes from Xanthomonas euvesicatoria, assembly GCF_013112235.1. Lineage (NCBI taxonomy): Bacteria > Pseudomonadati > Pseudomonadota > Gammaproteobacteria > Lysobacterales > Lysobacteraceae > Xanthomonas > Xanthomonas euvesicatoria. The sequence continues at coordinate 2,789,552 of NZ_JABFFS010000001.1, read as the reverse complement.
CTACGCGATGAGCGAGCTGGGCCTGAACGCCGCCGCCAAGCCGAAGAAATCCGCGCGTACCGTGGGCGATGTGATCGGTAAGTACCACCCGCATGGCGACAGTGCCTGCTATGAGGCGCTGGTACTGATGGCGCAGCCGTTCTCGTACCGCTATCCGCTGATCGAAGGCCAGGGCAACTTCGGCTCCACCGACGACCCCAAGTCGTTTGCAGCGATGCGCTACACCGAGTCCAAGCTGACCCCGATCGCCGAAGTGCTGCTGGGCGAGCTTGGCCAGGGCACCACCGATTGGGCGCCCAACTTCGACGGCACCCTGGAAGAGCCCACCTGGTTGCCGGCACGCCTGCCGCACCTGCTGCTCAACGGCACCACCGGGATTGCGGTGGGCATGGCCACCGACGTGCCGCCGCACAATCTCAACGAGATCGTCAGCGCACTGCTGCGGCTGCTCGATGATCCCGATGCCAGCGTCGCCGACCTGTGCGAGCACGTGCTGGGCCCGGATTACCCGACCACCGCCGAGATCATCACCCCGGCTGCGGACCTGCGGAACATCTACGAGACCGGTCACGGCAGCGTACGCGCGCGCGCCACCTACAAGAAAGAGCACGCCAACATCGTCATCGATGCGCTGCCCTACCAGGTCTCCCCGTCCAAGGTGATCGAACAGATCGCCCAGCAGATGCGCGCCAAGAAGCTGCCATGGCTGGAAGACATCCGCGACGAGTCCGACCACACCAGCCCGGTGCGGGTGGTGCTGGTGCCGCGCTCCAATCGCGTCGATGCCGAACAGCTGATGGGCCACCTGTTCGTCACCACCGATCTTGAGCGCAGCTACCGCGTCAACCTCAACGTGATCGGTCTGGATGGCCGCCCGCAGGTCAAGAACCTCAAGCACCTGCTGAGCGAATGGCTGAGCTTCCGCAGCGATACGGTGACCCGCCGCCTCAACCATCGCCTGCAGAAGGTCGAGCGTCGCCTGCACCTGTTGGAAGGCTTGTTGATCGCCTTCCTCAACCTGGACGAAGTGATCCGCATCGTCCGCAGCGAAGACGAACCCAAGCCGGTGCTGATCTCGCGCTTCGCGCTGAGCGAAGAACAGGCCGAATACATCCTGGAAACCAAGCTGCGCCAACTGGCGCGCCTGGAGGAAATGAAGATCCGCGGCGAACAGGAAGCACTCGCCAAGGAACGCGCGCAGATCATGGCGATCCTGGAAAGCAAGACCAAGCTGAAGAAGCTGATCAAGGACGAACTGACTGCCGACGCCAAGAAGTTCGGCGATGCGCGGCGTTCGCCGCTGGTGCAGCGTGGCGCCGCGCAGGCCATCGACGAAACCGAAATGGTGGCCAGCGAACCGATGACCGTGGTGCTATCGGAGAAGGGCTGGGTGCGGGCAGCCAAGGGCCACGAGGTAGATCCTGCCGGCATGTCCTACCGCGAAGGCGATGGCCTGCTGGCGGCAGTGCGCAGCCGCAGCACGCATCAGGTGGCGTTCCTGGATTCGGACGGCCGCGCCTATTCCACCGCCGTGCACACCCTGCCCTCGGCGCGTGGCAATGGCGAACCGTTGACCGGACGGTTCTCGCCGGCCTCGGGCGCAGCGTTCCAGGTCATGGCCAGCGCCGACAACGCCACCCGCTTCGTGCTGGCATCCTCGCACGGCTACGGCTTCGTCACCCGTTTCGAAAACCTCACCGGCCGCAACAAGGCCGGCAAGGCGATGCTCAATCTCACCACCGGCTCGCATGTGCTGACGCCGGCCCAGGTAAGCAACCCGCAAACCGATCGCATCGTCGCCGTGACCAGTGCCGGCAATCTGCTGGCGGTGCCGGCCACCGACGTGCCCGAGCTGGACAAGGGCAAAGGCAACAAGATCATCGAAATCCCCAAGGCCAAGCTCGGCACCGAACGCGTGGTGGCCGTGGTGGCGGTCGCACCAGGCAACACGCTGCTGGTGCGCAGCGGCGCACGCACCATGAGCCTGTCGTTCAAGGACCTGGATACGTATGTGGGTGCGCGTGCGAGCCGTGGATCGTTGTTGCCGCGTGGGTGGCAGAAGGTGGACGGGTTGGAGGTGCAGTAGGAGACGGCAATTCACTCGCCCGGCGCGCAGCGGCGCGGTGGGGACTGCGGTCGCCTCAGGCTGCTGGGGCGCGGCAGAAGGTGGACGGGTTGGAGGTGCAGTAGGAGACGGCAATTCACTCGCCCGGCGCGCAGCGGCGCGGTGGGGACTACGGTCGCCTCAGGCTGCTGGGCGCGGCGGAAGGTGGACGGGTTGGAGGTGCAGTAGTAGACGGCAATTCACTCGCCCGGCGCGCAGCGGCGCGTTTGGGACTGCGGTCGCCTTAGGCTGCTGGGGCGGCCCAACACACGCAGGAGTCTGCCCTGGCGGAGGAACTTATCCTCCTTCAACGCGCCACCCCTCCGCTGCAGGACGTTGCTCCCCTACTGCTCCCGTGCAACGCAACCAGGCGTCCGCACACCTGGGGCATTGCAGGCAATAAAACTGCTGATGCACTGGCATCAAGTATTCTCATCCAGGCGCAACGATGCAGTCGCAAACGCACAGCCAACGCCGCGCACTGCTTCAGAACGCGCCACGCCCCACGCTCGCATGACCACAGTGGAGACAGCCACTGACAAGGCAACGCATGGACACGAATTTCTGGTTGGAACGTTGGCAGCTGGGACACACCGGCTTTCATCAGCAAGAGGTATTGCCGCTGCTGCAAAAGCACTGGCACGCGCTGGATCTGCCGAAGGAAGCGCGCGTGCTGGTGCCCCTGTGCGGCAAGACGCTGGACATGCATTGGCTGGCGGCGCAAGGCCATCGCGTGCTTGGCGTGGAGGTGTCGCCGCTGGCGGTGACGCAATTCTTCGATGAGGCAGGGCTTCAACCGAAGCGTCACAGCAGCGCTGCTGGCGAGCATTTCATCGCCGGCCCGATCGAGATCATCTGCGGCGATGCATTCGCGCTAGACGCCAGCGCGCTGGCCGACTGCACGGCCGTCTACGACCGCGCCGCACTGGTCGCGCTACCGGCCGAACTGCGCCAGCATTACCTGCAAACGGTCTACGCGCCGTTGTCCTCGCGCTGCCGCGGCCTGCTGATCACCCTGGAATATCCGCAGGCTGAAAAGGCCGGCCCGCCGTTCTCGGTGGACGCAACGCACGTGCATGCACTTTTCGATGCCGCCTGGCAGGTAGACCAGCTGGAACACCGCGACATCCTCGATCAGGAACCACGCTTCCGCGATGAAGGCGTCACCGGGTTATCGACGGCTGTCTATCGCCTGCAACGCCGCTGAAAGGCCGTCGGGCGCTGCACGCCCATCACGTGGCAATTGCATGTCTGCATGCGGCAAGCGTGGGTGGCGGATCAGGACAGCGCGGCATTGCGCCATGCGGTCGTTCTGCAGCAAAACGCGACAAAACGGAATCCTGCAGCCAGCTGCAGGAGTGGCAGGCAGGCCGCACAGACCATCGTGGAATGGCCAGGCACGCCTATTCCATGCCGAGCCGGTTCACGCCGCGTCAGCCAGCCAAGCGACTGCGCAGCGGCGTTGCCGGCTCAACCGGCGACGTGACCCTTGTCGATCTTTGATGTCTGATACAACTCCAGTCCGATGCGCTTGATCAGGCCAAGCTGCTGCTCCAGCCACCACGCATGATCTTCTTCGGTGTCCTGCAGCTGCTTGAGCAGCACGTCGCGGCTGACATAGTCGCCATGTTCTTCGCACAGCTTCATGCCGGCAGCGAGCGCAGCGCGCACTTCGTACTCGACCACCAGGTCGCGCTCCAGCATTTCGACCACGGTCTTGCCGGGGGTGAATTCGGCCGGGCGCATGTCCGGGTCGCCTTCCAGGAACAGGATGCGCCGCAGCAGCGCGTCGGCGTGCTCGGTCTCCTCTTCCATCTCATGGTTGATGCGCTCGTACAGCGCCATCAGGCCCTGATCCTCGTACCGGCGCGAATGCAGGAAATATTGATCGCGCGCCGCCAATTCGCCGCGCAGCAGCTGCTTGAGGTAATCGACGACTTCGGGATGGCCTTTCATGGTGTGCTCCAGCGACGCAATGCGCGCATGGTGCCCTAAGCCGCCCGGCAATGATCTAATCGGAATCACTTTCAGTTGCGCTTGCGGCCGGACCCGCCACGGTCATGTCCGCCGGCCACACTTCACCGGGGTCCAAGGAACCGACAATGCGTAAATGGCTGGGCCGGCTGCTGCTGGGAATCGTGTTGCTGGTCCTGGCGGCCAGCCTGGGGCTGTATCTGTTGATGCGCGGCAGCCTGCCGCAGTTGGACGGCGACAGCGCGCTCAGCGGCCTGGCTGCGCCGGTCAGCGTGCAGCGCGACCGGCTGGGCGTGGTCACCATCGATGCAGCAAACCAGCTCGATGCGATGCGCGCGCTCGGCTACGTGCATGCGCAGGAACGCTATTTCGAGATGGATCTGATGCGCCGCGCACCGGCCGGCGAGTTGTCCGAGCTGTTTGGCGCCAAGGCCGTGGACCTGGACAAGCGCAACCGCGTGCATCGCCTGCGTGCCCGCGTGCAGGCCAGCCTGGACATCGCCACCGGCAGCCAGCACGCTGCATTGCAAGCATATACCGATGGCGTCAACGCAGGACTGGCGGCACTGCGCGTACGGCCCTGGCCCTATCTGCTGCTGCGCCAGACACCGCGCGCATGGACGCTGGACGACTCCATCCTCACCGGCCTTGCGATGTACGCGGACCTGCAGGACAGCGATAACCAGACCGAGCTGGCCGCCGCGCGCATCCGTGCCGTGGTGCCGCCTGCGCTGGCGGCACTGCTCGACCACCAGGGCTCCAGTTGGGACGCGCCGTTGTTCGGGGAGCCGCAGGGCGATGCCAGCTTGCCGGATGCGACCACGCTGGATCTACGGCGTCTACAGCATCGGCCTGCCGCGCCCCACGCGGAAACGCCGACACCGGGCAGCAACAACTTCGCGGTAGACGGCAGCCTCACCGCCGACGGCCGCGCCATCGTTGCCGACGACATGCATCTGGGCCTGCGCGCGCCCAATATCTGGTTCCGCGCACGCCTGCGCTATGCAGACAGCAATGCGCCCGAGGGCAAGGTGGATGTCACCGGATTCACCCTGCCGGGTTTGCCGGCGGTGGTCGTGGGCAGCAATGGGCACGTGGCTTGGGCATTTACCAACAGCTATATCGACACCGCGGATTTCGCGCGCATTCCTGCACCCACGCCGGGTCACCCGCAAGCACTGACCAGGCATGTGGAAACCATCCGCGTGGCGGGCGCAGCGCCGGTGCAGTTCGAGTTCCGCGAAGCGGCGTGGGGACCGCTGCTGCACGTCAACGCCGACGGCAGCGCGCTGGCATTGCGCTGGGTGGCGCAGTTGCCCGGTGCGATCCGGTTGGACTTCGCTCAGATGAGCACGGCGGGCGATCTGCAGGCGGCGTTCGCGGTGGCCGACCGCTCCGGCATTCCGGCGCAGAACCTGCTGCTTGCCGATCGCAGCGGGCGCATCGCCTGGCGGCTGATCGGCGCGCGCCCCGCCCGCAATGCCGGGTGCGGCCCGAGCGGGATTGCCGAACTGGCGACATCGACGCCCGTCCCTGAGGCAGCATCCGGCGCACCTGCAGAACCGGCTGCAGCGCCGATGTCGGGCACCTGCCTGCCATGGTCGCTGCGCAGCGATGCTGCGCCTGCGTTGATCGATCCACCGTCGCACCGGCTCTGGACCGCCAACAACCGTATCGTCGATGCGCAGCAACTGGCCACGCTTGGCAACGCAGGTTACGACCTTGGCGCGCGTGCCCAGCAGATTCGCGATGATCTTTTCGCAAAGCAGCGCTTCAACGAACGCGATCTGCTCGCCATCCAGCTCGACGATCGCGCCGTGCTGCTTACGCGATGGTGGCAACTGCTGCGTAGCGTGGTCGAGCACAGCAAGGACCCGGCACTGCAACAGATTGCACATGCCACGCGCGACTGGGACGGGCACGCATCGACTGGCTCGGCCAGCTATCGCATCGTGCGCGAATTCCGCAACAAGACCATCGAAGCGGTGGAAGCCGGCCTGTTGGCCCCGGCAAAAGCCGCACTTGGCGAGGAGTTCCTGCCGCCGCGTCGCGCGCAACTGGAGGGCGTCGTTTGGCCGTTGCTGCAACAGCGCCCGGCCCACCTGTTACCGCCCACCGCCGCAAGCTGGGACCAGTTGCTCGACGATGCTGCGCGCAGTGCGCAGTCAGAGGTGATTGCAGAAGACGCACAAAGCGAACCGCGCGGCCAGCACACCTGGGGCCAGCGCAACACCGCCGCCATCTGCCACCCCATCGCGCGTGCCCTGCCCGCCCTGGCCAAGCGCTGGCTCTGCATGCCGCCCGATCAACTGCCGGGCGACCGCGACATGCCGCGTGTGCAAGGCCCGGCCTTTGGCGCCTCCGAGCGCATGGTGGTTTCGCCCGGCCACGAGCAGGACGGCATCGTGCACATGCCCGGCGGCCAGAGCGGCCACCCGCTCTCGCCGTTCTGGGGCGCAGGGCACGACGATTGGGTGCATGGCAGACCCACACCATTCTTGCCCACTGCCATGCGATATACGCTGCAATTGCATCCGCAGTAACAGCGGGCGGCAACGCGGCTGCGCAGCGTCCAGCGAAGCAGGACGAGACGTCACAGCATCGCCGCTTCAGGCGCCTCTCCCCTCGGGAGAGGGGGTGGGGTGAGGGTACGGCCATCAGCACGATTGGACGAGTGCGTGATGTGCCCCTGCGCGCGCCCATCAGGCTTCGCACGTACCCTCATCCGCCCTTCGGGCACCTTCTCACCTGTGTAGCAGGACAATATTCCGGAAGGAGAGGGGAAGCTGCGCACTCATGCCTCCATTTCCGGGCTCCGCATCTTCGCGTCGCATGTCTGCATCCGCACAGGTGCGCGCGCATCTGCCACCAAACAGGATGCCCAACGCCCGGCGACCTCCGTGATCAAGCAAACACATCATGCTAAAATGCATTTGATAACCATTCCCATTAGTGACCAATGCGCCCCACGCTTCTTGTCACCGCGCTCGCCGCTGCGCTCGCTCTGCACACCCTGCCCGCCTTCGCTCAACACACCACCACGCCAGCCGTGACCGAGCTGGATGGCGTGGATGTCATCGGCCGTGCGCAGACGCTCTACAAGTCCGAAGACGCAGCTGTTGCCACGCGCACCGATACCCCGCTGGCACTGGTGCCGCAGTCGGTGCAGGTGCTGCCGCGCGAGTTGATCGACGACCAGGCTGCGCGGCAGATCACCGATCTGTATCGCAGCATCAGTGGCATCAGCTTCTTCAGCTATGCCGGTGTGACCTTGCGCGGTTTCCGCCAGGAAAACGTGCTGTACGACGGCCTGCGTGGCGACCCGTATGCCGGGTTCTCGGTGCCGCAGCTGTTCAACATCGAGCGTGTGGAAGTGCTCAAGGGTCCAGCCGGTGCGCTGTACGGCGGTGGCGAACCCGGGGGTGTGATCAACTATGTCACGCGCAAACCCGCTCATCAGGCGGCGCGACGCATCGAGCTGCAGCTGGGCAATCAATCCTTCGGTGCAGCCTCGTTCGAGGCCACCGGCCCTGCGCGCGCAGATGGCCGCATCCGGTACCGCATCGGCGCCTATGCCGATGGCGAAGACGGGTTTCGTTGGAATACCGACAGCCAGAGCCAGATCGGCGATGCGTCGGTGGCCTTCGATCTGGGCGATACCGGCGAGCTCACCCTGCAATACACCGACATCACCCAAAACCTGGGCGGCAACCGCTTGCGCGGCGTGCCGGTCGATAACGCCGGCAACTTCCTCACCGACCGGCGCTGGAACCACAACGAACCCACAGATTTCCTGGACATGCGCGCCAAGGTGGCGCTTGCGCAATACCGGTTTGCGCCGTCCAGCGCGTGGGAGGTGGACATGGCGCTGCGCTGGTTCAAGAACCAGGAGCATCAGATCTATCACGAGCCAATGGGGTTGATCGACCGCGATCGCGACGGTACCGCCGAGTGGATGACCCGGCAGCTGCGCAATCAATACCGCGACAACGATGCGATCTCCAGCAACGTCAACGCGATATTCCGCACCAGTACCGGGGCAATCGACCACACGTTGCTGATGGGCGCGGACTACTACCGCCTGGACGCGGATTTCCGCGCGCAAACCGCCAACACCGCCGACACCGGACGCGTACGTGGCCCGGTGCCCGGCATCGATTTTTTCAACCCGGTGTACGGCCGCAGCGGCTTCTACGACTACGGCTTGGATGCCCTGCCCTGGCGCGCCACCAGCACGCGCAGTCAACGCTACGGTGCATATCTGCAGGACGAACTCACGCTGACGCCACGCTGGCATGCAATGGCCGGGCTACGCTGGGACGGCTTCAAGGACGACGACCTGCTGACTGGTTCGCGCGTCACCGGCAACGATCTCAGTTGGCGCGTCGGCAGCACCGTCGTGTTACGCGACGGCATCAATGCCTACGCAAGCTATGCCAGCGGCTTCCTGCCGCAGGACGCGGCCAACCAGGACAGCAGCGTGGGCGGCCCGTTCGCACCGGAACGCAGCACCCAATGGGAAATCGGCCTGAAGACTGCGCTCAACGATGGCGGGCTCACCCTCAACACGGCGCTGTATCGCATCGAGCGTAGCAACATCGTGCAGGCGAACGGGCGCGTCGTCGACGGCGTCAATCAACTCTCCGCGCTTGGCTTGGTGCGCAGCGAAGGGCTGGAAGTCGACCTGCTGGCCGACCTGACCGAACGCTGGGTGCTCAATCTCACTTATGCCTACAACGATGCACGCGTGCTCGATGCCGGCACCAACGGCATCACCAATGCCTCTGGCGATCGCTTCGCCAATGCACCGCGCAACACTTTTGGCCTGTGGACACGCTACGACCTGCCCGCCTGGCGCTCGGCGATCGCCTTCGGTGCCGACTACGTGGGCGAACGCGTCAGCCTGGATGGGCAACGCGTCAAACCGTACGCCATCTACGACATCAGCTGGCAGACGCAATGGAACGCGTGGAAGCTGCAGATCAACATCAAGAACCTGTTCGACAAGGTGTATGCAGTGAGCGGTTTCAATACGCGCGCCGGGCACTTCCCCGGCGAGCCGCGTCGCCTTTACGCGCAGCTGGCTTACAGCTTCTGACCAGCGCGCAGCGGATCGGTGGCGCGCCGCCGGCCCGCTGCGACGGCAACGTAAACAGCGCAGCGTGCCTGCGGTCGCCACCCGCTCAAGACACGTGTCTCTCCTGTTTGGAACGGCAAACCGCGTCTGGCTCGGTGTGCAAGTTACATGCGCAAAACGCCTGGAAACGGCCGCAGCCGTCGCTTGAAGGCGCGAAGACGTTCGGCGCAAGACGAATCGCACGCTGACAACATAGCGTGCGCAATGTGATGCAGGTCAGCCAAGCCGACCGTGCGGTGTGCTCAAGGCAGCCTCGACTGCGGCAACGTAATGAACCTGCGCCGAATCGAGCGGCTGCGCATGGGCTGGAACTTAACGTTCGGTGGGACACACTAGAGCCCGTCGCGAATGTGGAGTCTTGCTCCGCACATCGCCCTCCTTCCCCCACTGACCGGAATCCGCATGCCTTTGCTTGCCCGCTCCGTTTCCGCCCTGTTGCCACTGATGTTTGCGACTGCCTGCACGGCAGCGCCGCCAGCCAAATCCGGCCCGCCGGATGCGCCCGTGGCTGCATGCACTGCCAAGGTACGTCCTGGCCAGGACCTGCAGAAAGCCATCGACAAACTGCCGCAAAGCGACAAACCCACGGTACTTTGCCTGGAAAAGGGCGAGTTCCCGCTCAACGGCTTGGTGTCGATCCATCGCGGCAACTTCACCTTGCGCGGCCAGGGCCCCAGCACCATCGTGCGCATGGCCGACGGCGTGCAGCAGCCGGTGCTGGTGGTTGGCGATTACGAAAACCAGCAGCCCACCGGTGTGATCCGCAACGTCAGCATCGAAGACATGCAGATCGTAGCGAGCACAGGCGACAAGGAGTTCATGCCCGAGCGCCCCTACCTGAGCAACAGCGCGGTGGTGGTGCGGTCCGGGCAAGGCATCCGGCTTGCAGGCCTGCAGGTCAACAAGTGCCGCAGCGCGTGCCTGCTGAGCGAGTACGACACCCGCGAGATCACCATCGAAAACAACGATGTGTCCGGCGCAATCTGGGACGGCGTCTCGTTCAACCGCACCGCCAAGGTCACGATGGTCAACAACTACATCCACGACAACGTGGCCGCCGGCTTGACCACCGAACACCTGGAAGACAGCGAGATCCGCAACAACCGTTTCGAGCGCAACGGCAGCCAGGGCATCTATCTCTCCGATGCGCGGCGCAATCGCTTCAGCAACAATCAATTCGACGGCAACAAGGTGGCCGGCGTGTTTCTGGCCTGCGCGATTCGTTATCGCACCCCGGAAATTTTGTGCTGGGACAACAGCATGAGCCAGGACAACGTGTTCGAGAACAACCGTTTCGCCAACACGCCATTTACCTACACCATCGGCGTGGACCGCGCGGCCAACTGCACGTCGGCCGACTTCAAGCCGAACCTATGGCGCAACAACCAGGCCGACATGGCCGGTGTGGATATCGATCCGCAGCGCTATGGGTACTGCGTGCGTCACGAGCAATAAGACGCGCCGATCAACACAGCGGCCGGCCGTGCAGCGATGCATGCCGGCCGCTGCAGTGACTGCAGCCTTACGAAGCCAGCGCCTGCGCGTGCACCCCGGCAATCGCGCGACCCGATGGGTCGGCCATCGCGGCAAAACTCGCATCCCAGGCAATCGCCGTTGGCGACGAACAGGCAATCGACTTGCCGCCCGGCACGGTTTCCGCCGCCGCCTGACCGGGGAAAAACTGCTCGAACAAGCTGCGATAGAAATACGCCTCCTTGGTCTGCGGCGGATTGACCGGGTAGCGCCGGTCGGCGGCGGCCAGTTCGCGGTCGCTCACCTGCGCCTGCGCATGCGCCTTCAGCCCGTCGATCCAGCCGTAGCCCACGCCGTCGCTGAACTGCTCTTTCTGACGCCACAGGATCGATTCGGGCAGATAGCCGGCAAATGCCTCGCGCAGTACGCCCTTCTCCATGCGCGTTGCCCCACCGCTGGTCTTGTCGATCATCTTGAACCTGGCATCCATGCGCATCGCCACATCCAGGAATTCGCGGTCAAGGAACGGTACGCGTGGCTCCACGCCCCAGGCCATCATCGACTTGTTCGCGCGCAGGCAATCGTAATTGTTGAGCGCGTCGAGCTTGCGGACCAGCTCTTCGTGGAATTCGCGCGCGTTCGGCGCCTTATGGAAATACAGGTAGCCGCCGAAGATCTCGTCGCTGCCTTCGCCGGAAAGCACCATCTTGACGCCCATTGCCTTGATCCGCCGCGCCAGCAAGAACATCGGCGTGGAGGCGCGAATGGTGGTGACGTCATAGGTTTCGATGTGGCGAATGACGTCGGGCAATGCATCCAGGCCTTCGTCGAAGGTGTATTCGAAGCCGTGATGCACGGTGCCGAGCGCCGCGGCGGCCACTTCGGCGGCGGCCAGATCCGGCGAGCCTTTCAAGCCGATCGCGAACGAGTGCAGGCGCGGCCACCAGGCTTCGGTGGTGTCGTTTTCTTCGATGCGGTGACGGGCATAGCGCGCGGCAACGGCCGCAACCAGCGAAGAATCCAGTCCACCGGACAGCAGCACACCGTACGGCACATCGGTCATGAGCTGACGGTGCACGGCGCGCTCGAATGCTTCGCGCAATTCCTGCAGTTGCACCTGTACACCTTCCACCGCGTCATAGTGGCGCCAGGCGCGCTCGTAGTAACGGCTCAGTGCGCCGGTGGCGCTGTCGTACCAATGGCCCGGCGGAAACTGCGCTGCATCGGCGCAGTCGTCCACCAGCGATTTCAGTTCCGAGGCCACACGCAAACGGCCTTCGCGGTCGTGTCCCCAGTACAGCGGCACCACGCCGATCGGGTCGCGCGCGATGATGACGCGCCCTTCCGTCTTGTCCCACAGCGCGAATGCAAAGATGCCGTTGAGGCGGTTGAGATAGGAGGCCGGCGTATCTTCGCGATACAGCGCATTGATCACCTCGCAATCGGAGCCGGTCTGGAATGCGTACGGCTGCAGCAGCTCCGCCTTGAGTTCGCGGTGGTTGTAGATCTCGCCATTGACCGCCAAGGCGAGCTGCCCGTCATCGGAGAGCAACGGTTGCGAGCCTCCGGCCGGATCGACGATGGCCAGGCGCTCGTGCACCAGGATGGCACCGGTATCGACGTAGACGCCGCTCCAGTCGGGCCCGCGATGACGCTGCCGCTGCGAACATTCCAGCGCCTGCCGGCGCAGCGCCTGCAGGTCGTCACCGGGTTGCAGGCCGAAAATACCGAAGATGGAACACATGGAAACACTCCTGAAGAACTGCGGGGGGGTGGCGGCCGGGTGAGAGCGTGCTGCATGGATTGACGCCCATAAAAAAACCCGCATCGGCCGATGCGGGTTTTTCTGGTTCCTGGGCGCTTGGTGGACGTCGCCTAGTCGCAGATCCGCATCGGCCGCGCACGATTATTCGCGCGCAGATTGCTGCGGTTGGCGTTATTGAGGTTGGCGAGGCGAAGGACCATGTCGGCGACGCTAACGGTTCGGTGGTACCGGCGCAACTGTTTCAGTGGCAACGACGGCGTCTGCGTGGCCCGCTCACTCGACCAGCAGGCGCTCGATCAACGTGCGGTACAGCGCCGGTAGCGCCTGCAGGTCGGCGACGCGCACATGCTCGTCGACCTGGTGGATGCTGGCATTGACCGGGCCCACTTCGATGCATTGCGCACCCAGTGGCGCAATGAACCGCGCATCGGAGGTGCCGCCCCCGGTGCTTTCTTCCGGCGGCGCACCGGCGAACTCCCCCAGGACCTCACGCGCGACGCTGCGCAACCGCCCTTCCGGGGTATAGAACGGCTCGCCGCTGCGGTGCCAGCGCAGCGTGTAGTCCAGCGCATGCCGATCGAGCAGCGCGGTGATTTCGGCCTCCAGGCGCGGCGCGTCCCAGTGTGGCGTATAGCGCAGATTGAAGGCCACCTGCAGCTCGCCAGGAATCACGTTATTGGCGCCGGTGCCGGCGTGGATGTTGGAAAGTTGCAGACTGGTGGGCGGAAAGCTTTCGAAGCCGTCGTCCCATTGCCGCGCTACCAGTTCGGCCAGCGCAGGCGCTGCCAGATGGATGGGGTTGCGCGCCTTGTGCGGATACGCCACATGCCCCTGCACACCCTTCACGGTCAACGTGCCGGACAGGCTGCCGCGACGGCCCACGCGCAACAGATCGCCCAGGCGCTCGGTGGACGACGGTTCGCCGGTGATGCACCAGTCGATCGTTTGCCCGCGTTCGCGAAACGCCTCGGCAACCCGGCGCACGCCATCGATGGCATCGCCCTCTTCGTCCGAGGTCAACAGCACCGCCAGCGTGCCGGAGTGCGTTGGGTGTGCAGCGACGAATTGCTCTGCGGCGACCACGAACGCGGCCACGCTGCCTTTCATGTCCGCTGCACCACGCCCATACAACACGCCGTCGCGGATCTGCGGATCGAACGGGTCGCTGGTCCACGCCTCGCGCGGGCCCGGCGGCACCACATCGGTATGCCCGAGCAACACCAGCACCGGCGCACCGCTGCCATGGGTTGCCCACAGATTCTCGACCTCGCCCAGGCGCAAGTGCTCGCAGCCGAAGCCGGCTGCGCGCAGGCGCTGCGCAATCGCGGCCTGGCAACCGGCATCCGCCGGCGTTACCGAGGCACGTGCAATGAGGTCACAGGTCAACTCCAGCACATCGCTCATGAAACGTCACCGCAGTAGGGCCGCAGCGCGGCGTTGATGGAGGGATCGTGTCTGCATCGATCGGCGTGGCTTGAACGCACTTGCAGTGGTGGCAGCTAACCGGTTTGCAGGCAGTCGTCGCGTCATTGCCGGCGCGAGGTCGAACGGCTTGCCCGGCCGATGAGCGCGCGATCAACATGCCAGACATCACGTATCACGACGATAGCGGTAACACCGTCCGCAGCACCATCGAAAACCGCAGTCGCTTAGCCAATGCCGAATAGCTTCTTGAAGCCGTTGTCGGAAAAGCCCTGATGCAGCGCGCCCTCGTCGGTGATGACAAGCGGCCGCCGGATCAGCTGCGGGTACTCGCGCAGCAACAGCTTCCATTCGGCCGCACTGCCCGCCGCCTTGCGGTTGTCCGGCAACTGCCGCCAGGTGGTCGAAGACTTGTTGATCAACACATCGAATCCACCGACCTGCTGCGCCCACGCCGCCAGAGTCTCCGGCTCCGGCTTGTGATCGCGATAGTCGACAAACGTATACGCCACACCAAAACGATCCAGCCACTTGGCGGCTTTCTTGCAGGTATCGCAGTTTTTGAGTCCGTAGAGCGTGGTCATGCGAAATATCCCAAAAGGCGGTTTGCAGAGCCCCTCACTTCTCGAAAGGGGGTGCGATAAAACTGCGTGTAACGCGACCGGCAGGCGATCTCACAAGCGCGCTTGGACGCGCGTGTCATCGCAGCGGCCGAGAGTGCCAAAGGCGCACCCTCGACCGGCGCTGCGCGTCATCTGTTGCCGCCGCGAAGCGGATTAATCCGCCAGACCACGCAACAGTTCGTTGACGCTGGTCTTGCTGCGCGTCTTGGCGTCCACCTGCTTGACGATCACCGCGCAATACAGCGAGTGCGAGCCGTCCTTGGAGGGCAGCTGCCCGGACACCACCACGCTGTACGGCGGCACATAGCCATAGGAAATCTCGCCGGTAGCGCGGTTGTAGATGCGTGTGCTCTGGCCGATGAACACGCCCATGCCGATCACGCTGTGGTGCCCGATGACCACGCCTTCCACCACTTCCGAGCGTGCGCCGATAAAGCAGTGATCTTCGATGATGGTGGGGCTGGCCTGCAGCGGTTCGAGCACGCCGCCGATGCCGGCGCCGCCGGACAAATGGCAGTGCTTGCCGATCTGCGCGCACGACCCCACGGTGGCCCAGGTATCGACCATGGTGCCTTCACCGACATAGGCACCGATGTTGGTGAAACTCGGCATCAGCACCACGTCCTTGCCGAAGTAACTGCCGCGACGCGCCACCGCGCCCGGCACCACGCGCACGCCGGCCTTGCGGAATTCGGCTTCATGGAAGCCGGCAAAGCGCGATTCCACCTTGTCCCAGAACGGCGCCGGCTGCGCTTCGATCACCGCCATCTCGTTGACGCGGAAATACAGCAGCACCGCTTTTTTCAGCCACTCGTTGACGGTCCAGCCGCCCTGCCCGTCCGGCTCGGCGACGCGAAACTGCCCGCTTTCCAGTCCGTCGATCACGCGATTGACAATGGCACGGGTGGAACCGTCGATCTCGTCCATGGTCAGCGTGGCGCGCCGTTCGAATGCGCTTTCGATGCCCAGTTTGAGTTCGTCGCTGCCGACCTGCGTTGCGGCGCTGTGCACGACCTGCTCTGCAATCGGCAGCTTCTTTGCCGCCGCAGCCTTCTTTGCGGCCGGTGCAGCAACCACCTTGGTCGGCTGCTTGGCCACGCGCGGTGCAGCGGACGTCGCGGACTTGCCGCCGGTCTTCCTTGCAGCGGTTTTCGGGCTTGCCGCATCAGATGCAGCAGCCTTTTTGCCGACAGCGGCAGCTGCCGCGCCCTGCTTGCCGACGCCAGCGCCTGGCTTGGAAGCGGCAACAGCCGGCACCTTGGCGGCCTTGGCCGTTGCACTCGCGCGCTTGGACGCTGCGGTGGGGGTGGTCGTGCTCTGCTTGCGCGCGGTCTTCTTGCTGGTGGCCATGGGGTCTCCGGAGTTGCTAGCTAGACAGGGTCAAGGCAGGCGCACAGCGCATCGCGCAGCGCCTGCCGGGCGGATTCGGACAACGGGCGGTCATGCTCGTCGGTGATCTGGAACTGGTCTTCGGCACGCTCGCCAAAGGTGGCGATACGCGCGTCGTGCACGCGCAGGTGCTGCATGCGCAACACGTGCGCGACATCGGCGAGCAGGCCGGGACGGTCGGGTGCGACCAGACTGATGCGGGTGCGGCGGCCGCCGGCGCTTTCGCTGAATTCCACCCGCGGTGCGAAGCGGAAATGGCGCAACTGGCGCGGCACTGCGCGGCGCGCCGGGCGCACCTTGTGCAGATCGCCTGCCAACACCTGACGCAGCGTTGCCGCCAGCCGCTGCGGGTCGCCGTCGGCATAGGTCTCCTGCGGCAACACTTCGAACACGTCGAAGATCGCATCGTGTGGCGCATCCAGCACACGTGCGCGATGGATGCCGTAGCCCTTGCGATCGAGCGTGGCCACGATGGCCGCAAACAGCCCATCGCGGTCCGGCGAATACACGAACACTTCCAGTGCGTCGTTGTCCGGCACCGCACGACGCGCCTTGACCAGGGTCTGGCCGATCTCCACTTCGATCAGCGAGGCCGCCTGCCAGGCCAATTGCTCGGGACGGAAGCGCAGGAAATTCTCGTCCGGCATGCCGGCGAACTGGCGGTCGATGGTGACGTCATCGTGCCCCTGCGCCTGCATCAAGGTACGCGCCGATTCGCGCGCTTCGCGTAGCCGTTCCTCACGCGGCGGCGGGTGTTCCAGGCCTTCGCGCAACGCGCGACGCGCGGCGAAATACAGATCCGCCAACAGCCGGTCTTTCCAGGCGTTCCACAGCTTGGGACTGGTGCCGGCAATATCGGCGCAGGTGAGCAGGTACAGATAATCCAGACGCTCGCGTGTGCCCACCAACGTCGCAAAACGGTGAATCACCTCCGGGTCGGAAATGTCCTGCTTCTGCGCGGTGACCGACATGCGCAAGTGCTGCTCCACCAGCCAGGTCACCAGCTCGGTATCGCCTTCGCTCAAGCGATGCGCCAGGCAGAACGCGCGCGCATCCACCGCGCCCAGTTCCGAATGATCGCCGCCGCGGCCCTTGGCGATGTCGTGGAACAGGCCCGCCAGCAACAGCAGTTCCGGCTTGCGCAGACGCGGCCAGACTTCATGCGCGATGGAGAAACGCTCGTCGGCACGGCCGGCGGCAAACAGCGCGATGTTCCGCAGCACCATCAAGGTGTGCTGGTCCACCGTGTAGACATGGAACAGGTCGAACTGCATGCGCCCGGAAACGCTGGCGAATGCCGGAATCCACTGGCCCAGCACGCCCAGCCGCGCCATGCGATTGAGCGTTTCCACCGCACGCGGGCCGCGCAGCAACGCCATGAAGCGTTCCCGGGCCGTTGCATCGGCAATGTCGTACGCCGGCAGATCGCGCAGGACCTCGGCCAGCGCGCGCGCGGTCAGCGAATGCAGTCCGCGCACCTCGCGATGCGCGGCCCATTGCGCAAACAGCGCGAACACCTGCAGCACATCGCCGTCCGGCCAGCTCTCGGCGTCGGCAGCCAGATAGCCGCGGCGCAGGCTGAAGCCGCCGCCCAGCGGCTCCGGCGTCGCTTCGCCATCGAACTGTTCTTCGAAGCGCTGCAACAAGCGGTCGCTGATGCGGCGGATCAGTGCAGCGCTGCGATAAAAGCGCTGCATCATTTTTTCCACGCCCAGGCTTTCCGGGTCGTCGGCGAACCCCAACCGTTCGGCCAGGGTCTTTTGGTAATCGAACCGCAGGCGCTCTTCCGGCCGGTTGGCCACGATGTGCAGACCGAAACGCAGACGGGCAAGTTCTTCGCGCTCGCGACGCAACGCGGCGGCCTCGTCGAAGCCGACATGGCCCAGCCCGACCAGGGCCTCCAGGTCCTTGACCCCGAACGCGCGCAAGGCCATCCAGCCCAGCGTCTGCAGATCGCGCAGACCGCCGGGGCCGTCCTTGATATCCGGCTCGAGATTATCGGCGGTGTCGCCGAAGCGCTGATGGCGCGCCAGCAATTCCTCGCGCTTGGCCTGGAAGAAATCGCGCGGCGGCCACACCTGCGGCGGCGCGATCGCCGTGGCCAGCGCAGCACGCGCCTGGCCGTCGGCCACCAGTGCGCGCGATTCGATCAAGGCAGTGAGCACGGTCTGGTCCGCCGCCGCAGCGGTGCACTGCGCTGGCGAGCGCACCGCGTGACTGATCGGCAAGCCCACATCCCACAGCAGCGCGAACAAGCGTGCCAGGGCCTGCTCGTGCTGCTGTTGCGCGGCGGTGTCGCCCAGCACCAGCACATCCACGTCCGAGCGCGGAAACAATTCGCCGCGCCCATAGCCACCGACCGCATGCAGCGACAAACCGCTGTCGGCCGGGATACAGCGCATCCAGGCATTGCGCATCAATTGGTCGACCGCGCGTGCGCGCAGCGCGACCAGACGCTCGATCGGCTCGCCCTGATCGAAGCGTTTGCACAGGCGCATGTCCGCATGCACCAGCAGCGGACGGGCCTGCGCGGCCCAGTCCGCGTCGCCGGCGACGCCCGGGTCGGGTCGCTCCGCCGGCGTGTCGGTCATACCGGCGCGGGCGAATTGGCCGACAGCGTCAACACATCTACGCCGTCTTCGGTCACCGCAACCATGTGCTCCCACTGCGCAGACAACTTGCGGTCCTTGGTGACCACGGTCCAGCCGTCCGGCAGCGTCTTATGGTGATAGGTGCCTTCGTTGATCATCGGCTCGATGGTGAAGGTCATGCCCGGCTTGAGCACCAGCCCTTCGCCCGGACGGCCGTAATGCATGACCTGCGGCTCGTCGTGATACACCTTGCCGATGCCGTGGCCGCAGTAATCGCGTACCACGCTGAAGCGCTCGGCTTCGGCGAACTTCTGGATGGCATGGCCCACATCGCCCAGCGTGGCGCCCGGCTTGACCGCCCGGATGCCGCGCCACATCGCTTCATATGTCGTTTCGACCAAGCGCTTGGCCATCACCGACGGGGTGCCGACGTAGTACATGCGGCTGGTGTCGCCATGCCAGCCGTCCTTGATGACGGTGACGTCGATATTGACGATGTCGCCGTCCTTCAACACCTTGGCTGCACTCGGGATGCCGTGACAGATCACGTTGTTGACCGAGGTACACACGCTCTTGGGGAAGCCGCGATAGCCGACATTGGCGGGGATGGTGCCCTGCACGTTGACGATGTGGTCATGGCAGATGCGGTCCAGCTCGGCAGTGGTCACGCCCGGCTTCACGTGCGGCGCCACCACATCGAGCACCTCGGCGGCCAAGCGGCCGGCGACACGCATCAGTTCGATTTCTTCTTTGGTTTTCAGATTGACGCTCATGGCCGAGATTATCGCCGATCCGGGCTGAATCTGAACGACCAGCGCACGCGCTTTTTTGCGGACGCAACGACTGGCCTCAAGCGGACCGCACAGCAGAAAACCGGCGCAGCCGCCTATTCATGCGTGACGCCGTGCACGCGGCGTCAAAAAACATCTTAACGAAGTCATCCATAGGACATCGCACTTTTGTCAATAAAGCGAGCCAGGACAGCTAGATAGCGTGTGAATTCGGCGTTATGTTTGGCACAGCTGATGCATTGCAGGGAAGGCGACGACTCGTCGCGTTATCAATGACCAGAACGGTCAAGGAAATGTCCATGCGTACTGTCCGCCCTGTCCTGCTATCGCTCGGCCTGCTTTCGACCATTGGCATGGCGAGCGCGGCAGACACCACCACCTTCAACGTCAAGATCGCGGTCACCAAGGCCTGCACGATCACCGCCGCATCCGCCACGGACGTCGACTTCGGCTCGGTACTCTCGACCTCGACCGCCAATGCGGACGCCAACGGCAGCGTGACGGCCCAGTGCACCGCGTTGACGCCGTACAACATTGCACTGAGCGCGGGCAGCAATGCCGGGACTGCCAACGACGTCACCACCCGCCGCATGAAAAATACCGACGCGCTGGTGACCACCAACAACTACATCGCCTACCAGCTCTACCAGGATCTGGGCCGCAGCACGGTCTGGGGCAGCACCACCGGCACCAACACGCTCAGCCGCACCGCCACCGGCCTGAACCAGGTCTACCCGGTCTACGGCCGCGTGACCAACCCGTCGGCCAACAACCCTGCGACCGGTAGTTACCAGGACACGATCACTGCCACGATCGTCTATTGAGCCCGCGCATGCCTGTGCATCACCGCCCGTTGTCACGTTTACCTGCCTGGCTGATGTCGGCCGGGCTGGCGATGACGCTGGTCATGGCCAACGGCGCCGTGCCGACGCCGGCGCATGCCGCCAGCCTGCAGTTGGCACCCACATCGCTGAGCCTGAGCGCCCAGCAGACCGCCGACGGCCTGTGGCTGAGCAACAGCGGCAGCGCGCCGGTCCAGGTGCAGACCCGCGCCTATCGCTGGACCCAGCGCGATGGGCAGGATCAGCTCGACCCCACCCAGGATCTGCTGGTCAGCCCGCCGATGCGCACCCTGGCCGCTGGCGAGCGCCAGTTGATCCGGGTCATCCGTGCCGGGCCTGCCCCGAGCGGGCAGGAGCAGTGTTACCGCATCATCGTCGACGAACTGCCCAGTGCCGATGCCGACCGCAAAGGCATGCAGTTCGTGCTGCGTTATTCGGTGCCGATCTTCCTGCTGCCGCCCGGCAACACCGAACCCTCGCCGACCCTGAGCGCGCAGGTGGTTGCCGGCAGCGATGGCAAGGCGCAGATCCAGATCAGCAACACCGGCACCGGCCATGCGCAGGTCGCCGACCTGCGGCACCAGGTCGATGGCGCAACCAAGACCGCGTTGAACGGCTTGGTCGGTTATGTACTGCCCGGGCAGACCATGCGTTGGTCGCTGGGTGCGCCGCTGGCGCAGTTCGGCCGCGGCACCATCATCGCAAGGATCAATGGTGAGGCTGACGAACGTACCTTGTTGGCCGCGCCGACGGCGCCTTGATGCGGCGCGGCTGGCGATGACGCTCCTTGCGACCGCCGGTTGCCTGGGCAGCGCCGCAGCCGGCGATCTGGCCGATGTGACGTCGCTTCCCGATCAGCCGCCACCCAGCGCCACGCCACAGCCGCAAACGCTGTATCTGGACGTGACCTTGAACCAGGCCGACCGCGGCCTGGCACCATTCGAACTGGTCGACGGGCGGCTACGCGGCTCGGTGGAAACCCTGCGCAAACTCGGCTTCATCCTGGCCGACCGCGTGCCTGGCGAATTGGTCGATCTGGACCGCCTGCCCGACGTGGAAGTGCGCTACGACGCGGCGCTGCAGCGGCTGGCGCTGCAGGCGCCGCTGGCGCAGCTGTCGTTGTCCACCACGGTGCTCAAAGCCGAAGAAGTGGCCCCGCCCAGCGCCACTGCATCGCCCGGCATGCTGCTCAATTACGACCTGTATGCCACCCGCAATGCCGGCGTCAGCAGCGCGTCGCTGGCCACCGAAGTGCGCGCGTTCGGCATCGGGCGCGGCATGGTCGATACCACCGCGGTCTTCCTGGCCTACGACCGCCCCCAGGACAAACGCTGGCGCAGCGAAGCGGTGCGTCTGGACAGTGCCTGGCAGATGGATTTCCCGGACAGCGCCACCAGCCTCAGCGTGGGCGATTTCTATAGCGGCTTTGTCGACTGGAGCCGCTCGATCCGCCTGGGCGGCGTGCAGATCGGCCGCAATTACGCCTTGCAACCGTATCGGGTGCTGACGCCGACGCCGAGCTTTCTCGGCGAAGCGGCAGTGCCTTCCACCGTTGAGCTGTATGTGGACGGCTTGCGCCAGTACAGCGGCCAGGTGCCGGCCGGCCCGTTTCAGCTGGCCGCGCAACCGGGCATCAGCGGCACCGGCCAGGCGCAGATCGTGGTGACCGATGCGTTCGGACGCGTGCGTCGGCTGGATTTCGCGTTCTATGGCACACCGCAGTTGCTGGCGCGCGGCATTTCCGAATGGTCGGCCGGCATCGGCCATCTGCGCCGCGACTACGGCGTGCGCTCGTTTTCCTACGACCGACGCCGTGTGGCCAGCGCCACCTTTCGCAAAGGCCTGCGCGACGATTTCACGATCGAAGCGCATGCCGAAACTGGCGGCGGCGTGATCAACGCAGGCGCAGGCGGCGTGTGGCTGCTTGGCGTGGGCGGTGTGGTCAATGCCGCCTACGCGCACAGCCGGATGGACGCGCTACGGGGCGGCCAGTACGTGCTGGGCTACGCCTGGAACAACCGGCGTTTCAACGTCAATCTGGGCAGCCAGCGCACCCATGGCGACTATCGCGACCTGGGCGCATTGCAAGGCGCCCTGCCAGCGCGCGTCAGCGACCGCGCAGCAGTCGGGGTCAACGTCGACCCGATCGGCTCGCTCGGCACCAGCTATGTGCGGCTGAGCTATCCGCAAGGCGATACCTCGCGCTATGCGAGCGTGTTCTGGTCCCGCAGCTTCGGGCGCAACTGGGCGGCCAATCTGTCGGGCAATCAGAATCTGGATGTCTCCAGCGATCGCAGCCTGTACCTGTCGCTGTCGACCACCTTCGGCGAAGTGCGTCAGGCCAGCGCATCGATGCAGCGCAACGGCGAGCGTACCGGCCTGGTGGCCGACGTCAGCCAGCCGCTGCCTGGCGATGGCGATCTGGGCGGCATCGGCTGGCGCCTGCAAGGCCGTGCCGGCGACGACGCCAGCGGCGGGCTGGCCGAACTGGGCTGGTTGAACCGGGTCGGCCGCTACAACCTCGGCGCCGCAACCCAGGACGGCGACAGCTTCGGCTATGCCAGCGCCAGCGGCAGCCTGGTGTGGATGAATGGCCGCACCTTCGCCGCGCGCGATATCCAGGACGCGTTCGCGGTGGTCTCCACCGACGGCCAGCCCGGCATTCCGGTCCGCCTGGAAAACCGCCTGATCGGAGTCACCGACGCGCGCGGCACCCTGCTGGTGACGCCGTTGCAATCGTGGCAGCGCAACCAGCTCTCCATCGACACCTTGAGCCTGCCGGCAGACCTGCGCGTGGACCGTGTCGACACCACGGTGACACCACGCCAGCAATCCGGCGTGGCGGTGCGCTTCGGCATTACCCGCGTGCGCGCCGCCATCATCGTGCTGCACGACGCGCAAGGCGCGCCGCTGCCCGTCGGCAGCGTGGTGCAGCGCGACGGCAGTACCGAACGCGTGGTGGTCGGCTACGACGGCGAAACCTATCTGGACAATCTGCAACGCGACAACCGCATCCTGGTCGACCTGCCCGAGGGCCGTTGCGTTGCGCAGTTCGCGTATCCCGCCGATCCGGGCAGCATTCCGCGGGTGGGGCCGCTGCAGTGCATCCCTGAGCAGACCACGCCATGAGCATGTCCACGCTTTGGCGCCTGATGCTCGCGCTGACGATCGCGATGGTGTGGCTTGGGCCCAGCGAGCGGGCGCACGCAGAGACCACCTGCACCGTCACCCTCGGCACACCGTTGGCATTTGGCAACGTGGCGGCCAACGGCACCACCGATGCAGTGGCAACACTCAACGTTTCCTGCGCGACTGCTGCGCTCAGCGTGCTGGGCTACGTACAAGTCAGCCTCTGCCTGGACCTTGGCCCCGGCAGTGCCAGCAGCGGCGTGTATGCCCCTCGTCGCATGCTCAACTCCACCACCGACAGCCTGGATTTCCAGATCTACAGCGAGGCAACCCGCACGCAGATCTGGGGCGCCACCGGGTCGGCGGCCCCCTCGCCGCGCACGTTGACACTGTCCTACAACGTGCCGGTGATCACCGGCGGCTCGCAGACCGCCACCATCACCGTGTATGGGCGGATTCCGGCCAACCAGATCCTTTCGGTCGGAAACCACACCAGCAGCTTTGGTGGCGCCGACACCGTGCTGCGCTACTCCTACAACGAAAGCATCACCGGGATGCCCTCGCTGCCGAGCAGTTGCACGGCGGGCGGCACCGGCTCCAAGACTGCCAGCAACGCCTTCCCGTTCACTGCCTCGGCCACCGTGCCGGCACGCTGCAATGCCTACGTCACCACCGATCTGGACTTCGGCAGCATTGCCGGCAGCATCGACACCGCCATCGATCGCACCTCCACCATCAGCCTGGCCTGCACCAACCGCACCGCGTGGAATATCGGCCTGGACAATGGCAGCAATGCCAGCGGCAGCGTGCGGCGAATGCGCCACGCCAGCAGCGCCAATTACATCAATTACGAGCTCTACAGCAATACCGGCCGCAGTAATCGGTGGGGTACCGTCATCGGGGTGGATACGCTGGCAGGCACCGGCAACGGCACCACCCAGACGGTCACCGTCTATGGCCGTGCGCCGGCCCCACAACTGCCGATTGCCGGCGCCTATACCGACACGGTGACCGTCTCCATCACTTACTGACAGTTAATAAAGTTCGTATCGGGGGCGTCGCTATTCGTTACGTCTCCAATGCAAACGATTGCCTCCATGACGCAGGTCACCTTCCTGAAGCGCTTGGCCCTGGCTGCTCTCGCTTGCGCCGCGACATCTACCGCGGCGAACGCAGCCACCGCGCGGGGGCCGGAAAATTCCACCCTCCACATCGGCCTGCGCCTGCTCAGCGGTTGCGAACTGCGTACCGCGCCGCCGCGCGCCAGTTGCTCCAGGGGCACGCCGATGGCGATCGCCGAGCCGCCCAGCAGCAATGAGGCACCCACCGTCACCAGCACCGGCCAGGACGCCAGCGCGCTTGCCGGGCCGCTGCCCGCCGGCAGCGCGCGCATCACCACCATTGCGTTCTGAGCATGGCCACTGCTCGCCACCTTCGCGATCTGTTGGCCCGGGTCCTGGCCCTGGGCTGTATGGCAGCAAGCGGTGCCGCCAGTGCTGCCGAGATCGCCATCGCGCCGACCACCGCGCACATCCCGGCCGACAGCGACCAGGCAACGGTCTGGCTCTACAACCAGGCCGCGCAACCCTGGCGTGCCGACGCCAAGCTCTACCGCTGGCGCCAGGACGGTGAGCGCGAACTCCTCGAGCCAGCCACCGGCGTCACGGTCAGCCCGTCGCACTTCGAAATTCCGTCGCAAGGCCGGCAGCTGTTGCGCGTGATCCGCCTCGGCCCCAGCCCCACGCAGGCCGAAGACAGCTACCGGCTCGTGGTGACCCAGCACGCGATCGGCAACGAGACCGACCTGCTGCGTTATTCCACCCCGGTGTTTGCACAGCCCAGCCAGGCCAGTGCAGCGCAACCGGCGTTGCACGCCAGCCTGGCCGGGCACGGCAGCCAGCGCGCGTTGCGTATCCACAATTCCGGCTCCAGCCATGCGCGCCTGGCCGACCTGGCCTATATCGATGCCGGCGGCACCCGCCGCAACATCCGCGGCGACCTGGCCGGCTACGTCCTCCCCGGCCAGACCCGCCAATGGGCCCTGCCCGCCAACCTGCCCGCAGGCAGTGGCCGCTTCGTGGCGCGTATCAACAGCGATATCGAAAGCACGTTGGCGCTGGAGCCGGGAATCGGGAATTGAGAATTGGGAATGGGTCAAGCCGATTGCGCTAGCTGATCGTGGGCTGGTGAAGGCCCAAGCGAACCGGGCTCTGCGATTCCCGATTCCCGATTCCCGATTCCCGATTCCCGCCAATTGCGCCACGCCCACTCGCCAGCTATACTCCGCCGGCTGTTTTGCGTCTCTTGCGCATTGCGTCGTCCACGTCGGACGTCACCGACGAATTCACACCTGCTGCCGCCATCCGCGCCGGGGTGCCCTCACACAGGGTTCGTCGCGGAGGCAACAGGGAAGCCCAACCCCGGAATCGTGTGCGTTTTGATGCGAGCCCCTCGCAACAGCCCGCACATCCATGTGCGGACTTTTCAACAACAAGCCGCGCACGGCGATTCCGCTATCAGGAGTTTTTTCAATGCCCCAAGTCACCATGCGTCAGATGCTGGAAGCCGGCGTCCATTTCGGCCACCAGACCCGCTACTGGAACCCCAAGATGGCGCCGTACATCTTCGGCGCGCGCGGCAAGATACACATCATCAACCTCGAGAAGACCGTTCCGCTCTTCAACGACGCGATGAACTTCCTCTCCTCGGTTGCGCAGAAGCGCGGCACCGTGCTGTTCCTGGGCACCAAGCGCAGCGCGCGCGAGTCCATCAAGGAAGAAGCCGAGCGTTGCAACATGCCGTTCATGACCCAGCGCTGGCTGGGCGGCACGCTGACCAACTTCCGCACCGTCAAGCAGTCGGTTGCCCGCCTGAAGGAACTGGAAGCGGCTGAAACCGACGGCACCTTCGACAAGCTGGTCAAGCACGAAGTGCTGGGCCTGCGTCGCGAGCGCGAGAAGCTGGACGCCTCGCTCGGTGGCATCAAGGAAATGAACCGCCTGCCCGATGCGATCTTCGTGATCGATATCGGCCATGAAGACATCGCCATCAAGGAAGCCAAGAAGCTCGGCATTCCGGTGATCGCCGTGGTCGACACCAACTACGATCCGGCCCTGGTCGACTACGCCATCCCGGGCAACGACGACGCCATCCGCGCCGTGCAGCTATACGCACGCGCCGCTGCCGACGCCGTGCTGGAAGGCAAGGCGGCTGCGCCGAACTCCGCTTCGGTGCGCGAAGAAGAGTTCTCGGCCGAGTCCGCCGACGAAGGCAAGGGCCGTCGCGCTCCGGCCAAGAAGGGCGACAAGAAGGCTGACGCCGCCGAGTAATCGGCGTGCAATGCGGCCGCACCATGCTGTGCGGCCGCAGTCCCGACGGCGCCCTCGCGCTCCGTCGCTGAGGCTACTGCATACATCTACGGGGGCGGCGGCATGCCGCACCGTCTCCTACTGGCGGAATCGCTTCCGCCGCACGCATTCGTCCATATGAGGTAATTCCATGGAAATCACTGCTTCCCTGGTCAAGGAACTGCGCGAGCGCACCGGCGCCGGCATGATGGAGTGCAAGAAGGCACTCGTCGAAAACGCAGGCGACATCGACGCCGCGGCCGAGTGGCTGCGCAAGTCGGGCCTGGCCAAGGCCGACAAGAAGGCTGACCGCGTTGCCGCCGAAGGCCGCATCGCCACCGCCCAGGCCGGCGGCAAGGCCGTGCTGGTCGAAGTCAACTCCGAGACCGACTTCGTCGCCAAGGACGAGAACTTCCTGGCCTTCACCGAGGTCGTGGCCAATGCCGCACTGAACTCGGACGCTGCCGATGCCGAAGCGCTCAAGAGCGTCAAGCTCGACAGCGGCGAGACCATCGAAGAGCGTCGCGCTGCGGTGATCGCCAAGGTCGGCGAAAACCTGCAGGTGCGTCGCCTGGTCCGTATCGACAGCGCCAACAACGTCGCCGCCTATGTGCACGGCGGCCGTATCGGCGTGCTGGTCGAACTGAAGGGTGGCGACATCGAGCTGGCGCGCGGCATCGCCATGCACATTGCGGCGATGAACCCGCCGCACGTCAAGGCCTCCGACGTTCCAGCCGAATTCGTTGCCAAGGAAAAGGAAATCGAACTGGCCAAGATGTCCGAAAAGGACAAGGCCAAGCCGGCCGAGATCCTGGAAAAGATCATCAGCGGCAAGATCAGCAAGATCGTCAACGAAGTGACGCTGTACGGCCAGCCGTACGTGCTCAACACCGACCAGACCGTCGAGCAGGCAGTCAAGGCCGCCGGCGCCGACGTGATCGGCTTCCAGCGCCTGGCCGTTGGCGAAGGCATCGAGAAGGTGGTGGAAGACTACGCCGCCGAAGTGATGAAGCAGGCCGGCCTGGCCTGATCTTCCCCGCTCGGAAAAAAGCCGCGGCATGCCGCGGCTTTTTTTTTGCCTGTCGGTCGCGCATCCGCACACTGGCGCGAACCTGAAGCGAACGCATCCGGCACGGCGGCAAGCGGCCTCAACTCTACAGATGTCATCGGCATTGCCGTTACCTGAAGATGCCGACCAGGCTCTGGCGTTCCATCACGCATGTTTTGTGGCACGGCGATGGCGGAGCATGGCGCGCCCTACTCAACGACCGCAGCTGTATGCTTGTGGCCACTGTTGGCGATGACTCATGCAACCAGATCTCCAGGCCGCCCTGCACTACTGCCGTAACCTGCCCTCGCCGCCCGGCGTTGCGCTGCGCATCATCGAACTTGCGCAGGATCCGGACGTGGACATGACCACCACGGCCAAGGTCATCGGCATGGACATGGCATTGAGCGCACGTATGCTGCGGGTGGCCAATTCGCCGCTCTACGCCAGTCGCCGCCGCATCGACAATCTCGGCCAGGCGCTGACCATGCTCGGTCTCAACGCGACCTTGAGCCTGGCACTGGGCTTTTCGATGGTGCACGGCGTGCGCAGCACCTTCATCGCCCACCCCTTGCACGAGCGCATCTGGCGCCGCGCCGGCCTATGCGCGCTGGCCAGTCGCATCCTCGGCCAGGCCTACGGCATCCGCAAACCCGAAGAATTGATGCTGGCGGGCCTGCTGCAGGACATCGGCAAGCTGGCCCTGCTGCAGGGCGCGCCCGATCTATACGGGCCGCTGCTGGAACAGGCCGCCGACAACACCGCGCTGCTGGCTGCCGAACGCGAACAGCTGGGCGCCACGCATGCCGAAGTCGGCGCCTGGCTGGCGCATCAGTGGCAGCTGCCGCCGTATCTGCAGAATGCGATTGCGCAGAGCGAAGAAGAACCGGCAGGCCTGGAACCGTTCATGGCCTGCGTGGCGCTATCCGGGCGCCTGGCCGATATCTGGCTCTCGGCCAGTGCGGTCGCTGCAACCGAACATGCGCAGCAGCAGGCGCAGGACGTGCTGGAGCTCGATGCCGAACGCTTCGAAAAAGTGATCGAACGCATCGCCGAATCGCTGCCGGAACTGGAGGCGCTGTTCGACATCCGCGTGCCGCAGCCCGAGCACATCCAGATGATCTTCGAGCAGGCGCGTGAACTGGCGATGCTGCGCAGTCTGCGCGAATTGCAGGACGTGGCCGAAGCGCGCCGGCATGCCGACGAATCGGAAAACCGCATGCGTCATCTGGCCGAACAGGCCAGCCGCGATGCGTTGACCGGGGTATTCAATCGGCATCAGCTCGGTACCGCGCTGACGCATGAGTTCGAACTGGCCTCGCGCCAGGGCTGGCCGCTGTCGATCGCCTTCATCGACCTGGACGAGTTCAAGCGCGTCAACGATGCGCACGGACATCTGGTCGGCGATGAAGTGTTGCGCAATTTCGCGCAAACGCTGCAACGCATGGTGCGCACCAGCGACCTGGTGGCGCGCTACGGCGGCGAAGAATTCCTGGTGATCCTGCCCAATACACCTGCCGATGCGGCGCTGATGGTGATCGAACGCATCCTGGCCGAAATCGCGCGTACGCCGATGGCGCAACTGCAGGGCGGCCCATTGCATATCACCTTCTCTGCGGGTCTTGCCACGCACGGCGGTGCCGAGCGCCAGTTCGACAGCATCGACCATTTGTTGCAGGCCGCCGACAGCACGCTGTATCGCTCCAAGCATCGCGGCCGCAACCGCGTCACCGCGTACGATGCGACCGATGTACCAACGCCGCCGAACCCGCGCGCGCATTGAGCAACCGGTCACGCCACTGCCAACAAAGGAATTTTTACCACGCCAGGTGACAGGCTTCCGCTAGAATTGCCGGCGTTTGCCGATCCCCCACCCCCGAGGTTTCCCCATGTCCGAACTTTCCTATCGCCGCATTCTTCTCAAACTTTCCGGGGAGGCGCTGATGGGGGACGGGGATTACGGCATCGACCCCAAGGTCATCAATCGCCTGGCGCATGAAGTGATCGAAGCCCAGCAGGCCGGCGCGCAGGTGGCGCTGGTGATCGGCGGTGGCAACATCTTCCGCGGCGCCGGCCTGGCTGCCAGCGGCATGGACCGCGTCACCGGCGACCACATGGGCATGCTGGCCACGGTGATCAACGCGCTGGCGATGCAGGATGCGCTGGAAAAGCTCGGCGCCAAGGTGCGCGTGATGAGCGCCATCAAGATCAACGATGTCTGCGAAGACTTCATCCGTCGCCGTGCGATCCGTCACCTGGAGAAGGGCCGCATCGCGATCTTCGCCGCCGGCACCGGCAACCCGTTCTTCACCACCGACTCGGGCGCAGCGCTGCGCGCGATCGAGATCGGTGCCGACCTGCTGCTCAAGGCAACCAAGGTCGACGGCGTGTACGACAAGGACCCGAAGAAGCACACCGATGCGGTGCGCTACGACAGCCTGACCTACGACCAGGTGATCCTGCAGGGCCTGGAAGTGATGGATACCGCCGCCTTCGCACTGGCGCGCGACAGCGACCTGCCGCTGCGCATCTTCGGCATGAGCGAACCGGGCGTGCTGCTGCGCATCCTGCACGGCGAGCAGATCGGCACGTTGGTGCAGGGCCGCAGCTGAGGTCGGGAATCGGGATTGGGGAATCGCAAGAGCGCACGGCCGCAGGCTGCACAGCGATCTCCAACCCGGCGCCCGGCGTGAAAAGGGGCGCCAAGTGAACCGGCTGCGCGGGTGCTGACGGCCCGCGAGTCGTGAAACCCCAGTCCCGGCTATAATCCCCGGATTCAGCTCCACACGGATTCCGGCGATGCTCACCCAGATCAAACAAGACGCGCAGACGCGCATGACCAAGAGCATCGATGCTCTGCGCCATTCCCTCACCACCATCCGCACCGGCCGTGCCTCGCCGGCGCTGCTGGACGGTATCAAGGTCAAGGCCTACGGCGCCGATACGCCCCTGAATCAGGTTGCCAGCATCAGCGTGTCCGAAGGCCGCTCGCTGGTCATCAGCCTGTTCGACAAGGGCATGATCAAGGACGTGGAAAAAGCCATTTACGCTTCGGATCTGGGCCTGACCCCGACCGTGGTCGGCACCGTGATCCGCCTGAACCTGCCGCCGCTGACCGAGGAGCGCCGCAAGGAGCTCAGCAAGTCCGTGCATGGCGAGGGCGAAGACAGCAAGGTCGCCATTCGCAACATCCGCCGCGACGCCAACCAGCAGGTCAAGGATCTGCTCAAGGACAAGGCCGTCACCGAAGACGAAGCCCGCAGCGCCGAGGACGATATCCAGAAGCTCACCGACAAGGCCATCAAGGACGTGGATGAGGTCGTCAAGGGCAAGGAACAGGAATTGATGACGGTCTGATCGTGGCATCGCCTGCCATGCATCCAGTCCCTTCTGCTGCTGTGCCGCGCCACATCGCCATCATCATGGATGGCAATGGGCGTTGGGCGCAGCGTCGGCGGCGTCCGCGCATGATCGGCCATCGCGCCGGCGCGCGCGCGGTCAATCGCACGATCGATTTCTGCCTGGAAAAAGGCGTGTCGGCGCTGACCCTGTTCGCGTTTTCCAGTGAAAACTGGGGCCGTCCGCAGGATGAGGTCGACGCGCTGATGAAGCTGTTCCTGCATGCGCTCGACCGCGAGGTCGAAGAACTGCAGCGACGTGGCGTGCAGGTGCGCTTCATCGGCGACCGCAGCCGCTTTGCCGCACCATTGCGCGAGCGCATGGCCGGCGCCGAGCGCAGCACCGCAACGAACTCGCGGCTGGTGCTGAGCATCGCAGCCAGCTACGGCGGCCGCCAGGACATCGCAGCGGCTGCCCGCGCATTGGCCGAAGACGTCGCTGCCGGCCGCCTGCAGCCAGAGCAGATCGACGAAGCGCTGCTGTCCAGCCGGGTCGCCCTGGCCGACCTGCCCGCACCGGACCTGTTCATCCGCACCGGTGGCGACACCCGCATCAGCAATTTCCTGTTGTGGCAGCTGGCTTACACCGAGCTGTGGTTCACCGAAACCCTGTGGCCGGAGTTCGATGCCGGCGTGCTGCAGCAAGCGCTGGACGACTTTGCCGGGCGTGAACGCCGCTTCGGCCTGACCAGCGCACAGATCGCCGACAAGGCGACGGAGAGCTCCTCCGCATGACCAAGACTCGCGTGATTGCCGCGCTGATCATGGCGCCGCTCGCGATTTGCGCGATCGTGCTGCTGCCCACTAATTTGCTGGCGGCGCTATCGGCAGTCCTGTTCCTAATCGGCCTTTGGGAATGGCTCAAGCTCTCCGGCATCGACGACAGCCTGCCGCGCACCGTGCTGCTGATGCTCAATCTGCTGCTGATGGTGTTGATGGTGTGGGCGTCCGCCGGCTCGATGGTGCTGTTTCGGATTGCGTCGCTGGTCGGCGTGGCGTGGTGGCTGTTGGCGCTGCTGTGGCTGCGTTTTTTCACCTTCGGCGCCGATCATGGCAACGGCCAGGCGCGCGCACTCAAGCTGGCCGCCGGCACCCTGGCAGTGCTGCCGGCGTGGGCGGCGCTGGTGCTGCTGCATGCCAGCCCGGACAAGGGTAACCTGTGGTTGCTGACCGCGCTGACCATGGTGTGGGCGGCTGACTCCGGTGCCTATTTCGCCGGCCGCGCGTTCGGCAAGCACAAGCTGGCGCCGCGGGTCAGCCCCAACAAGACCATCGAAGGGTTGCTCGGAGGCCTGATCGCCGGCATTGCGGTTGCCTGCGCGTTCGGCTGGCTGGCCGGGCTGACGCTGGCACATGTGCCGCAGCTGGTGCTGGTCTCCGCACTGGCGGTGCTGGCATCGGTGCTGGGCGACCTGTTCGAAAGCCTGCTCAAGCGCCACGCCGGCGCCAAGGACTCGGGCACGCTGATTCCGGGCCATGGCGGCGTGCTGGACCGCATCGATGGCGTGCTCGCTGCCCTGCCGGTGTTCGCACTCGGCAAGGAAATTCTCGGATTCTAGGCATGGCTGGCTCCTCTCTCCGTCAGGTCGCCGTGTTCGGCGCCACCGGCTCGATCGGTGCATCGGCACTGGACGTGATCGCGCGTCACCCCGAGCGGCTGCGCGCCAGCGTGCTGTCGGCCGGCAGCAAGGTCGATGAGCTGCTGGCGCTGTGCGCCACCCACCGGCCTGCGCATGCGGTGATTGCCGATGCAGCGCTGTATCCCGCGCTGCGCGATGGCCTGCGCGCGCTGGGCCTGGCGACCCAGGCGCATGCCGGCGCCGAGGCGTTGGACGCACTGGCGAGCGGCGATGCGTGCGACACCGTGGTGGCGGCGATCGTGGGTGCGGCCGGGCTGCCGTCTACGCTGGCGGCAGCGCGCGCCGGCAAGCGTCTGTTGCTGGCCAACAAGGAATCGCTGGTGCTGGCCGGCGAGCTGCTGACCCGCACCGCAGCCGCTGCCGGCGCTGAAATCATTCCGATCGACAGCGAACACAGCGCCATCTTCCAGTGCCTGCGCTCCTGCGACGCCAGCCGCGGCGTGCGCCGGGTCATCCTGACTGCCTCCGGTGGCCCGTTCCGCGGCCGCGACCGCGCGGCACTTGCCGCAGTCACGCCCGCGCAGGCAGTGGCGCATCCCAAGTGGTCGATGGGCCCGAAGATCTCGGTGGATTCGGCAACCCTGATGAACAAGGGCCTGGAAGTCATCGAGGCGCATCACCTGTTCGGACTGCCGGGCGAGCAGATCGATGTGCTGGTGCATCCGCAGAGCCTGGTGCATTCGCTGGTGGAATTCGTCGACGGCTCCACGCTTGCCCAGCTTGGCCTGCCAGACATGCGCACCACCTTGGCGGTGGGCTTGGCCTGGCCGGAGCGGGTCGACTCCGGCGTCGGCGGGCTGGACCTGCTTCGCCAGGGCCGGCTGGATTTCGAGGCCCCCGACACCGCCGCGTTCCCATGTCTGCGCCTGGCCTGGGACGCGTTACGGGCCGGCGGCACCGCCCCGGCAATCCTGAACGCGGCCAATGAAGTGGCTGTTTCAGCCTTTCTTCAGGGCCAGGTGGGTTTCCTAGCGATCCCTGCGTTGGTCGAACACACACTGACAACGCTCCCGCGGCACAATGCCGACTCCCTCGACACCCTGCTTTTTGCCGATGCGCAAGCCCGGCAAATCACTGAACGCGCCCTCGCCCACCACGCCCTTCATGCCTGATCGTTCCACGCACGCGAGCTGCACACATGGGTGATTTCATCGGTTCGGTCTGGTGGATGATCGTCAGCCTGGGCGTGTTGGTGACCTTTCACGAATTCGGGCATTTCTGGGTGGCGCGGCGCTGCGGCGTCAAGGTGCTGCGCTTTTCGGTGGGCTTC
Source organism: Xanthomonas euvesicatoria (assembly GCF_013112235.1). Taxonomy (NCBI): domain Bacteria; kingdom Pseudomonadati; phylum Pseudomonadota; class Gammaproteobacteria; order Lysobacterales; family Lysobacteraceae; genus Xanthomonas; species Xanthomonas euvesicatoria. The sequence continues at coordinate 2,755,609 of NZ_JABFFS010000001.1, read as the reverse complement.
GGCAAACCGCTGTGGATGCGCCGCGACCGCCACGGCACCGAGTTCGTGGTTGCCGCGATTCCGCTGGGCGGCTACGTCAAAATGCTCGACGAGCGCGAAGGCGACGTGCATCCGGCCGAGCAGGACCAAGCCTTCAATCGCAAGACCGTGTGGCAGCGCATCGCGATCGTCGCAGCCGGTCCAATTGCCAACCTGTTGCTGTGCATGGCGATGCTGTGGGCGATGTTCGTGGTAGGCAAGCAGGATTATTCGGCAACCATTGGTCGGGCCGATGGCCTGGCCGCCGAGGCCGGGCTGGGCCCGGGCGAGCGCATCGTGCGCATCGACGGTCGCAGCGTGAGCAGCTGGAGCGATGCCAGCATGCAGCTCACCACTGCGGCAATGGACAGGCGCGATGTCCGCGTCCTGACCACCTCTGACACTGCGGGCAGCAGTGAGCACACCTTGCGCTTGTCGCAGCTGCCGGTCGGTTTCGACGAACGCCGCGTGGCCGCACTGGCCGGCATCGGCTGGCAGTTCATGCTGCAGCCACCGGTGATTGCCGAAGTGGTGAAGGGCTCGGTGGCCGATGGCCTGCTCAAGCCGGGCGACCGCATCGTGGCCATCGACGGCCAGCCGATCCGCTCGGCCGAAGACATCATTCCGCAAGTTCAGGCGTTGGGCGCCCACGGCGGGCCGGGCATGATCGAGGTGGCGCGCGGCGAAGACCGGCTGGCGCTGGAAATTGCCCCGCGCAAGTCGCCGCAGGGCCAATGGATGATCGGCGTGCGTCCGGCCGCCGCGCCGGCTCCGGAATACGACAGCCGCCAGCAGTACGGGCTGTTCGCCGCCGTGCCGGCTGCGATCCGCGAAACCGGTCGGATGACCGCCGACTCGCTGGGCATGATGAAGCGCATGCTGACCGGCCAGGCCTCGGTCAAGAACATCTCCGGCCCGGTCACCATTGCGCGTGCCGCCAACGCCTCGGCCGAACGCGGGCTCGACTGGTTCCTGTATTTCCTCGGATTGCTGTCGCTCAGCCTTGCGATCATCAACCTGATGCCCATCCCGATCTTGGACGGTGGGCATCTGCTGTATTACCTTATCGAGTTGATCAAGGGCAGCCCGATCAGCGAACGGGCCATGATTGCCGGACAATACGTCGGCCTGGCGGTCCTGGCCGGGTTGATGGGACTGGCGTTCTACAACGACATCCTCGGCCTGGTTCCACGATGAAGCTGCTCCACTCTTTCCGCCTGTTGTCGTCGTCATACGCCGGCATCCAGCAACACCCGAATACGACTCCAACCGGATGTGACATGACGCGTCTTCCCACTCGCCGCCTGCTTGCCCTCGCTCTTGCCGCCGGCCTCAGCCTGCCGGCCGTTGCTCTGGCCGTCGAGCCGTTCGTTGCCAGCGACATCCGCGTCGACGGCCTGCAGCGCATCGCCTCCGGCACCGTATTCACCTATCTGCCGGTGAACCGCGGCGACACCGTGGACGATGCCAAGGTGGCCGACGCGATCCGTGCGCTCTACCGCACCGGCTTCTTCGAGGACGTGCAGCTGGATCGCCAGGGCAACATCCTGGTGATCACGGTCAAGGAGCGCCCGGCGATCAACAAGCTCACCGTGACCGGCAACAAGGACATCAAGTCCGAGGAACTGCTCAAGGGCCTGGGTGACATCGGCCTGTCCGAGGGCGGCACCTTCGATCGCCTGAGCCTGGACCGCGTGACCCAGGAACTGACCCGCCAGTACAACAACCGCGGCAAGTACAACGTGGAAATCACCCCGACGGTGAGCCCGCTGGACCGTAACCGCGTCGACGTGGCCATCGCGATCAAGGAAGGCAAGGCGGCCAAGATCCGCCACGTCAACCTGATCGGTACGGAAAAGTTCGCCAACGAGGACATCCTGGACAACTGGGAATCCAAGGAGCACAACTGGGCCTCGTGGTACCGCCGCGACGACCAGTACTCCAAGGAAAAGATGTCCGGCGACCTGGAAAAGCTCAACTCCTGGTACCTGGACCGCGGCTATGTCGACTTCAGCATCGACTCCACCCAGGTCTCGATCAGCCCCGACAAGCGCGATATGTTCATCAGCGCCGGCGTCACCGAGGGCGAGCAGTACAAGATTTCCGAAATCAAGGTGACCGGCGACACCGTGCTGCCGCAGGCCGACATCGAGCGCCTGGTGATCCCCAAGGCCGGCGACATCTTCTCGCGTGCATTGCTGGAGTACACCTCCGATGCGATCACCAACACGCTGAGCAACGTCGGCTACGCGTTCGCCAAGGTCAACCCGATCCCGACGCCGAACCGCGAAGACCGCACCGTGGCAGTGAACCTGCAGGTGGTGCCCGGCCCGCGCGTGACCGTGCGCCGTATCCTCTACAAGGGCAACAGCCGCACCTCCGACGAGGTCTTGCGCCGCGAAATGCGCCAGTTCGAAAACACCTGGTATTCGCAGGCGGCGATCGACCGTTCCAAGATCCGTCTGCAGCGGTTGGGCTACTTCGAAAGCGTGGACGTGGAAACGCCCGCGGTGCCCGGCAGCAACGACCAGGTCGACGTGGTCTACAACGTCAAGGAGACCACCTCCGGCAGCTTCGTGTTCGGCCTGGGCTACTCGCAGAGCTTCGGTGTGACCACCTCGGTGCAGTTGTCGCAGAACAACTTCCTGGGCGGCGGTAACCGCGTGGCAGTGGAGGCTTCGCGCAGCAGCTATCAGCAACGCTACGCGTTCTCCTACACCAATCCGTTCTTTACCGACGACGGCGTATCGCTGGGCTACAACCTGTCCTGGCGCGCGCTGGATTACTCGGACTTCAATACCGCGCAGTTCAACAGCAAGAATGGCTCGGCGCAGGTGGTGTTCGGCGTGCCGATCACCGAAAACGACACCGTCTCGGCGATGGTGGGTATCGACAGCAACCAGATCACGACCTTCGCGGGCACCACACCGCAGGCGATCATCGACTACATCAATGCGATCGGCACGCGCACCTTCCATGCCTGGCGCACGGAGCTGGGCTGGGCACGCGACACCCGCAACGACTTCTTCATGCCGACCCGCGGCATGTACCAACGCGTGGGCCTGGAGACCACCCTGCCCGGCTCCACGGTCGAGTACTACAAGCTCAACTACCAGATCTCCAACTACTGGCCGATCATTCCGGCGCTGGTGTTGAACACGCGCTTCGAACTGGGCTACGGCGACAGTTACGGGAAGGACAGCACCCGCGTGCTGACCAACCCGGATGGCAGCACCCGCACGGTCACCGCCACCGGCCTGCCGTTCTACGAGAACTTTTACGCCGGCGGCACCAACTCGGTCCGTGGCTTCGAAGACAACACCCTGGGCCCGCGCTCGGAAGCGATCAATGGCTTTACCCGCGGCCAGCCGCTGGGTGGCTCGTTCAAGACGGTGGGCTCGGTGGAAATGTATTTCCCCAAGCTGTTCGACAGCCCGTCGGCGCGCGTTTCGGCATTCGTCGACTTCGGCAACGTGTACAACGGGGTGGACAACTTCAAGGCCAACGAGTTGCGCGCCTCCACCGGTGTGGCGCTGTTGTGGCGCGCGCCTGTCGGCCCCATTTCGATCAGCTATGCATTCCCGCTGAAGAAGGAAGACAACGACGAGATCGAGCGTCTGCAGTTCACCTTCGGCGGCCAGTTCTAAGATTGGCACGCGAAACAATGGCGGCCCGGACGCCCGGGCCGCCATTGTTGTTTGAACACCCTGGTATGAAACAGCTTTAGAAGTAGTTGTTCCAGACATTGCCCAGGCAGGTGGCGGTGGCGCCCCAATCGGATGCGTCCACGCATTGCACCTGCTGGTCCCAGAAGCTCAGCGCGTTGGTGCGCTGCTGCGCGAAATCGTCGGCCGATGCACTGGTGACTGCGCCCAGCAGGATCACGCTACCGAAAATGGAGAGAACAGTTTTCATATGTTTCTTCCTGGGTTCGCCGCTTCGTTGCGGCCCGGCAAGCAATACCCTCGACTGTTTAGCCAACTTTTGGCGACGTTTTCCCCCTGTTAAACCAGCCACCTACCGTTTACGCGAGGTTTACCCTGATGCGATTGACCGCCAGTGCGATTGCCGAACAATTCGGGTTGACCGTCGTCGGTGACGGCACCACCGAAGTCAGCGGCGTCGCCACCCTGGCTCATGCCGGCGCAGGCCAGCTGAGCTTCCTGTCCAACCCGCGCTATCGTCCGCAACTGGCCGACACCCAGGCCGCCGTCGTGGTGCTGCGCGCCGACGATGCTGACGCCGCCAAGGGCACCGCGCTGGTCGCCAAGGATCCGTATACCGCATTCGCCAAGATCGCCGCGCTGTTCGACGTGGCACCGGTGCGCGAACCGGGCATCCATGCCTCTGCGGTGATCGACCCGACCGCCCAGGTGTCGCCTGGCGCGCATGTCGGTCCGTTCGTCAGCATCGGTGCGCGTAGCCGCGTGGGCGATGGCTGCGTGATCGGCACCGGCAGCATCATCGGCGAGGACTGCGTGGTGGACGAGGGCAGCGAACTGCTCGCCCGCGTCACCCTGGTCACGCGCGTGCGGTTGGGCAAGCGCGTGCGCATCCACCCTGGCGCGGTGATCGGCGCCGACGGCTTCGGCCTGGCCATGGATGCCGGGCACTGGATCAAGGTGCCCCAGCTCGGCGGTGTGGTGATCGGCGACGACTGCGAAATCGGTGCCAATACCTGCATCGACCGCGGTGCGCTGGAAGACACCGTGCTGGAAGAAGACGTGCGCGTGGACAACCTGGTGCAGATCGCGCACAACTGCCGCATCGGCGCGCACAGTGCGATCGCCGGCTGCACCGGCATTGCCGGTAGCGCCAAGATCGGCCGTTATTGCCTGCTTGGCGGGCATGTCGGCGTGGTCGGCCACCTGGAGATCTGCGACAAGGTGGTGATCACCGGCAAGTCTGTCGTGCGTAATTCCATCCATGAGCCGGGCGAGTATTCGTCCGGCACCCCTCTCACCGACAATCGCACGTGGCGCAAAAACGCCGCGCGCTTCAAGCAGCTTGATGTGCTCGCTAGGCGCATCCTGGCTGTGGGCAAGGAGAAAGAATGAGCCACCACGTTTACGAACTGCCGATCGACGTCAGTCAAATCCAGACGCTGCTCCCGCACCGTTACCCGTTTCTGCTGGTCGACCGCATCCTCGAACTCGATCTTGAAACCAAGTGGATCGTGGCGCAGAAGAACGTCAGCATCAACGAGCCGTTCTTCCAGGGCCATTTTCCGAACCGCCCGGTGATGCCTGGCGTGCTGATCATCGAGGCGCTGGCGCAGGTCGGCGGCGTGATGACCCAGCTCGGTCTGGGCCGCGATGCCTTGTCGCAGCTGTTCTATATGGTCAAGGTGGACAAGGCCCGCTTCAACAAGCAGGTGGTCCCGGGTGACGTATTGATCATGGAAGTGCAGATGAAGCGCCTGATCCGCAACGTGGGATGCTTCTACGGCGAAGCCAAGGTCGATGGCGAAGTGGTGGCCAGTGCCGAGGTGATGTGCGCCGGCGCCAGGTAATCACCCGCTTTCGGAGTAAGACACGATGCGCGATTCAACACCTTTGATTCATCCGACGGCGGTCATCGATCCATCGGCAACGCTGGCAGACGACGTCCGCGTCGGCGCCTTCTCGTTGATCGGCGCCGATGTGCAGATCGGGGCGGGCACCGAGGTGGGGCCACACTGCTCGATCCACGGCCCGACCCGGATCGGTCGCAACAACCGCTTCATCGGCCACGCCGCGATCGGCGGCGAACCGCAGGACAAGAAGTACGCTGGCGAGCGCACCGAACTGGTGATCGGCGACGGCAACGTGATCCGCGAATTCGTCACCATCAATCGCGGCACCGGCGGCGGCGGCGGCGTCACCGTGGTCGGCAACGACAACTGGATGCTGGCCTATACGCACGTGGCGCACGACTGCCACGTGGGCAACCACTGCGTGTTTTCCAACAACACCACTCTGGCCGGCCACGTCACCGTGGGCGACTACGTAATCATCAGCGGCTTTGCCGGCGCGCATCAGTTTTGCCGCATCGGCGCGCATGCCTTCCTGGGCATGGGCGCGCTGACCAATGGCGACGTCCCGCCGTTCACCATGGTGGGCAGCGACTCGCTGGGGCGTCCGCGCGGCATCAATAGCGAAGGGCTCAAGCGTCGCGGTTTCGACGCCGAACGCATCACCGCGATCAAGCGCGCCTACCGTACGCTGTACGTGGCCGGCCTGCCGCTGGCCGATGCCAAGCTGCAGCTGGCCGAACAGGCCAAGAGCAGCGAGGATGTGCGCGGCATGCTCGAGTTCATCGAAGCGGCAGAACGGCCGTTGTTACGATGAAGGGAATCGGGAATCGGGAGTCGGGAATCGTGGACGGTCAGCGCAACGGCGCGTCGGTCGGCAGCGACCCGACTGCGCTGCCGATTCTCCATTCCCCACTCCCCATTCCCGGCGCGCATGCGCGCCCTCCCCGCATCGCGCTGATCGCTGGCGAGGCCTCTGGCGACATCCTGGGCGCGGGACTGATCGAGCAGCTGCGGCTGCGCTATCCGAATGCCGAATTCGTCGGCATCGGTGGCGATGCGATGCGTGGGGTCGGTTGCCAGACCTGGTTCGATGCCAGCGAGCTGGCGGTGATGGGCCTGACCGAGGTGCTGCGGCATTTGCCGCGCCTGCTCAAGCTGCGCAGCGCGTTCCGCGAGCGGGTGCTGGCGTGGAAGCCGGACGTGTTCATCGGCATCGACGCGCCGGATTTCAACCTCCCGGTGGAACGCTGGCTCAAGCAGCGCGGGATCAAGACCGTGCACTACGTCAGCCCGTCAGTGTGGGCGTGGCGCGAGAAGCGTGCCGAAAAAATCGGCGTCAGCGCCGATCTGGTGCTGTGCCTGTTTCCGATGGAACCGCCGATCTACGCCAGGCATGGCGTGGACGCCCGTTTTGTCGGCCACCCGATGGCCGACGATATCGCCTACCAGGCCGACCGCGCAGCGGCGCGCGCAACGCTGGGCCTGTCCGCCTCCAGCACCGTCCTGGCAGTGTTGCCGGGCAGCCGGCACGGCGAAATCAGCCGGCTCGGCGACACCTTTTTCCAGGCCGCATGGCTGGTGTCCGAGCACCTGCCCAACCTGCACGTGCTGGTACCGGCCGCCAATCCGGGCTGCAAGCAACTGCTGGCCGAGCAGCTCTCACGCTCGTCGCTGCCGGTGATGCGCTCCCACCTGCTCGACGGCCAGGCACGCACTGCGATGCTGGCCGCCGACGTGGTGCTGCTGGCCTCCGGCACCGCCACGCTGGAAGCGATGCTGGTCAAGCGCCCGATGGTGGTGGGCTACAAGGTCGCACCGCTCACCTACCGCATCGTCAAGCTGCTGGGCCTGCTCAAGGTCAACCGCTACGCCCTGCCCAATATCCTGGCCAATGACGACCTGGCGCCGGAACTGATGCAGGACGACTGCACCCCCGAGCGCCTGTGCGTGGCGCTGCTGGACTGGTTCAAACACCCCGAAAAGGTCGCCTCCCTGCAACCGCGCTACCTGGCCCTGCATGCGCAGTTGCGCCGCGACGCGTCGGCGCGGGCAGCGGATGCGGTGGCCGGGCTGCTGGAAGGCAGGGATTCGGAGGTCGGGATTGGGGATTCGGCAGGAGCGAAGGCATGAAAATCATTGCTTTAGGCACCCAAGCCGATAGCGCCGACGCTGAGGCGCGCCAGTCGCCCTTGTTTGACCAATCCCAAATCCCGAATGTCGAATCCCGGCGTTTGATCGCCGGCGTCGACGAAGCTGGCCGCGGCCCGCTGGCCGGTCCGGTGGCCGTGGCGGCCGTGGTGTTCGACCCCGGCAAACCACGCATCAATGGGCTGGACGATTCCAAGCAGCTCACGGCCGAGCGGCGCGAGCAGCTGTATGCGCGCATCGTCGACCGGGCGCTGGCGTGGTCGGTGGTGTTGATCCACAGCGAAGAGATCGACCGCATCAATATCTACCAGGCGACCATGCTCGGCATGCGGCGCGCGGTGGAAGGCGTGGCGCATGTGGCCGGGTTCGCGCGCATCGATGGCAACCGTGTGCCCAAAGGCCTGCCCTGCCCGGCCGAGGCATTGATCGGTGGCGACGCGCTGGACCGCGCCATCATGGCCGCCTCGATCGTGGCCAAGGTGACGCGCGACCGGCTGATGTACGAACTGCACACGCGGCACCCGGAATATCGCTTCGATCAGCACAAGGGCTACAGCACGCCGGTGCATCTGGCCGCGTTGCAAACCCACGGGCCATGCCCCCAGCACCGGCGCAGCTTTGCGCCGGTGCGCCTGGCGCTGGAAGGCCGCAACCCGGGGCCCGGGACCCGGGACCCGGAACAGCTGCAGGTGGGCCGGTTGGTGGTGCCGCTTTAGAGGTCGGGACCCGGGACCCGGAAAAGCACCAGCACAGCAACAGCCAGGAAACGACGAGTGGCGTCCCGCTACGTCTTCCCGCTTTGCTTTCACGGGTCCCCGGTGCCGGGTCCCGGCTCCTCAAGCCTGGCAGGTCCCCAGGTCCCGCCCCCAGCTGTCAAGCCTTGTTCGCCCCCGCCCCCGCCGGTACCCTGACCGCGCATTATTCCGGTCCCGCATGTCCACTTCCCGCTTCGTCCATCTGCACGTCCACACCGAGTTCTCGCTGGCGGATTCCACCATCCGTGTGCCCGAGAAACCGGATCAGGCTGACCCGAAAAAGGCCAAGCAGGCCAACCTGCTGAGCCGGGCAGTCGAACTCGACATGCCCGCGCTGGCGGTCACCGACCTCAACAACCTGTTCGCGCTGGTCAAGTTCTACAAGGCGGCCGAAGGCGTGGGCATCAAGCCGATCGCCGGCGCCGATGTGATGATCGCCACCCCGGACATGACGCCCTGGCGCATGACCCTGCTGTGCCGCGACCGCGAGGGCTACCTGAGCCTGTCGCGACTGCTCACCCGCGCCTGGATGGAAGGCCACCGCCCCGAAGGCGGCGTGGCGATCCATCCGGAATGGCTGCAGGCCGGGCACGCCAACCTGTTTGCGCTGGCCGGCCGCGACAGCCTGGCCGGGCGCCTGTTCAACGAGGGCCGCGCGGACCTGGCCGAGCAACAGCTGGCCGACTGGCAGCGCGTGTTCGGCGATGGCCTGCACCTGGAACTGACCCGCACCGGGCGCGAGGGCGAAGAACGCTTCAACCAGTTCGCCCTGCACGCCGCGGGCGTGCGCGGGCTGCCGGTAGTGGCCAGCAACGACGTGCGTTTTTTGTACGCCAGCGACTTCAATGCGCACGAAGCGCGCGTCTGCATTTCCTCCGGCCGCGTGCTCGACGACCCCAAGCGCCCGCGCGAGTACAGCGACCAGCAGTACATGAAGTCCAGCGAGGAGATGGCGGCGCTGTTCGCCGACATCCCCGACGCCATCGACAACACCCACGCGCTGGCGCAGCGCTGCAACATCGAGATGCGCCTGGGCACCTACTTCCTGCCCGCCTACCCGGTGCCGGAAGACGAGACGCTGGACAGCTGGATCCGCAGCCAGTCGCGACAGGGTCTGGCCGCACGCCTGGAAAAGAACCCGATCGCGCCGGGCAAGACCCGCCAGGACTATGTGGACCGGCTCGAATTCGAGCTGGACACCATCATCAAGATGGGCTTTCCCGGCTACTTCCTGATCGTGGCCGACTTCATCCAGTGGGGCAAAAACCAGGGCATTCCGATCGGCCCGGGCCGCGGTTCCGGTGCCGGCTCGCTGGTGGCCTGGGCGCTGCAGATCACCGACCTGGACCCACTGCCCTACAACCTGCTGTTCGAGCGCTTTTTGAATCCAGAGCGCGTGTCGATGCCCGACTTCGACATCGACTTCTGCATGGACCGCCGCGACGAAGTCATCGACTACGTGGCGCGCAAATACGGCCGCGAACGCGTCAGCCAGATCATCACCTACGGCACCATGGCCGCCAAGGCGGTGGTGCGCGATGCCGGGCGCGTGCTGGGCTTCTCGTATGGGCTGGTGGACAGCGTGGCCAAGCTGATCCCCAACATCCTGGGCATCACGCTCAAGGACGCGATGGGCGAAGGCAAGGACTCGGAGATGGCCTCGCCGGACCTGATCCAGCGCTACCAGGTCGAAGACGACGTGCGCGACCTGATGGACCTGGCGCGCCAGCTCGAAGACCTCACCCGCAACGCCGGCAAGCACGCCGGCGGCGTGGTGATCGCCCCCGATCCACTCTCCGAGTTCTGCCCGCTGTTCGCCGAACACGACGAAGATGGCCGCGGCAAGAACCCGGTGACCCAGTTCGACAAGGACGACGTCGAAGCGGTGGGACTGGTGAAGTTCGACTTCCTCGGCCTGCGCACGCTGACCATCATCGATTGGGCGGTCAAGGCGATCAACGTGCGCCACGCGCGCGCCGGCATCGACCCGGTGGACATCACCGCCATTCCGCTCGACGACGTGCCCACCTACAAGGGCGTGTTCGCCTCGGGCAATACCGGTGCGGTGTTCCAGTTCGAATCCTCGGGCATGCGCCGCCTGCTCAAGGACGCGCGCCCGGACCGCTTCGAGGACCTGATCGCGCTGGTGTCGCTGTACCGCCCCGGCCCGATGGACCTGATCCCGGACTTCAACGCGCGCAAGCACGGCCAGCAGGAGATCGTCTACCCCGATCCGCGCACCGAAGTCATCCTGAAAGACACCTACGGCATCATGGTGTATCAGGAGCAGGTGATGCAGATGGCGCAGATCGTCGGCGACTATTCGCTGGGCGGCGCCGACCTGCTGCGTCGCGCGATGGGCAAGAAGGTGCCGGCCGAAATGGCCAAGCACCGCGAAATCTTCCGCGAAGGTGCGGCCAAGGGCGGCGTGAGCGCAGCCAAGGCCGACGAAATCTTCGACCTGATGGAGAAGTTCGCCGGCTACGGCTTCAACAAGTCGCACGCCGCCGCCTACGCGTTGGTCAGCTACCAGACCGCGTGGCTGAAACGGCATTACCCGGCCGAATTCATGGCCGCCACGCTGTCCTCTGACATGGACAACACCGACAAGGTGGTCGGCTTTCTCGATGAAGTGCGCAACCTCGGCCTCACCGTCAAGCCGCCGCGCGTCAACGAATCGGCCTACATGTTCGAGGCCGCCAGCCCGGACACCATCCAGTACGGCCTGGGCGCGATCAAGGGCGTCGGCCAGGGCGCCTGCGAGGCGATCGTCGAAGAACGCCAGCGCGGCGGCCCTTACACCACGCTGCTGGATTTCTGCACGCGCGTGGGCACCGCAAAGCTCAACCGGCGCACGCTGGAAGCGATGATCAATGCCGGCGCGATGGATGGGCTGGGCAAGAACCGCGCCTCGCTGATGCTGCAGCTGCCCGAGGTGATGAAGGCCACCGAGCAGATGGCGCGTGAACGCGCCTCCGGGCAGAACTCGCTGTTCGGCGGGCCGGACCCGAGCGCCCCGGCAATGCGCCTGGACCTGCCCGAAAGCAAGGAATGGCCGTTGGGCCAGCTGCTCACCGGCGAGCGCGAAACGCTGGGCTTCTATCTCAGCGGCCACCCGTTCGACCCGCACCGCGAAGAAGTGCGCGAGCTGGTTGGCTGCGACCTGGGTGCGCTGGAAAAGATCCTGGCCTCGCAACAACGTGGCGGCGGTGGGGGCGGTGGCGATGGCGAAAAACGCGCCTGGCGGCCGGAAGTGAGCGCGATCCTGGCCGGCCAGGTGGTCGGCGTACGCCGCAAGGGCGACAGCCAGGTGTTCGTGCAGCTCGAAGACGGCCGCGGCCGGGTCGAATGCAGCGCGTTTTCCGATGCGATGGCCGAATTCGGCCACCTGCTCACCCGCGACCGCATCCTGATCGTCAAGGGCGGCCTGCGCGAGGACGAATTCAACGGCGGCTACAGCCTGCGCATCCGCCAGTGCTGGGACTACGAGCAGATCTGCGCCGACCACGCGCAGCGGCTGTCGCTGCGCCTGGACCTGCGCGAAAAGCAGGCCTTCAAGCGCATCGACGCCCTGCTGGCCAAGCACCGCCCCGGCAAGACGCCCCTGCGCCTGGACTTGCTGCTACGCGCGCCCAGCGGCGGCGTGGCCGGCATGCTCGACCTCAACGGCAACCACTCGGTGCGCATCGACCAGCAGCTGATGGACGGCCTGCGCGCAGACCCGGCGGTGCGGACGGTGAAGATCAAGTACAGCCCGCCGTGGGCGTGAGAATCGGGAATCGGGAATCGCAACAGCGGGGCGCCCCGGATACCTTGCTCTGATTCCCGATTCTCCATTCCCGATTCCGCTCCCAACGCCCCCGTACGGGCCAGCCACACCGCTTCAGCTACACTCCCCGCCTTACGTTGACGACGACATTGCATGAATCCTAACTACCTCGACTTCGAGCAACCCATCGCCGATCTGGAAGCAAAGATCCAGGAACTGCGCAAGGCCAGTACCGGGCCTGCGGTCAACGTGGAGACCGAGGTGCGGGCGCTGCGCGACAAGCTGCGCGTGCGCACCGCGCAGATCTTCCGCGATCTGTCGGCCTGGCAGGTCTCGCAGCTGGCGCGTCATCCGCAGCGCCCGTACACGCTGGACTACATCGACACCATCTGCGACGAATTCCAGGAGTTGGCCGGCGACCGCGCCTATGCCGACGACAAGGCCATCGTCGGTGGCCTGGGCCGCATCGACGGGCGCCCGGTGGTGATCATCGGCCACCAGAAGGGCCGCGACACCAAGACCAAGGTGGCGCGCAACTTCGGTATGCCGCGCCCGGAGGGCTACCGCAAGGCCTTGCGCCTGATGAAGCTGGCCGAGCGCTTCCGCCTGCCGCTGCTGACCTTCATCGACACCCCCGGCGCCTACCCTGGCATCGGCGCCGAAGAGCGCGGCCAGAGCGAGGCGATCGCGCGCAACCTGCTGGAAATGGCCGAGCTGAAAATTCCGGTGATCTGCACCGTCATCGGCGAAGGCGGCTCCGGCGGCGCGCTGGCCATCGGTGTGGGCGACCGCACCCTGATGCTGGAATACGGCACCTATTCGGTGATTTCGCCGGAAGGCTGCGCCTCGATCCTGTGGAAGGACGCGGCCAAGGCCAAGGACGCCGCCGAACAGCTCGGCCTGACCGCCAAGCGCCTGAAGGGCCTGGGCCTGGTCGACAAGGTGATCCGTGAACCCACCGGCGGTGCGCATCGCAATCCCGAACAGATGGGCAAGCGCTTGAAAGCGGTGCTGCTCAACGAGCTGGACGCGCTGGAAAAGATTCCAGTGGATGCGTTGCTGCAGCAGCGCTACGAGCGCCTGCGCAGCTATGGTGCCTACGAAGGGCATTGATTCGCACGATGGCCGGCCGCGCCCAGTGCGCGGCCATGGAAAGGACGCCACACCCGCATGTCACCGCTCCTGCTGATCTCGCTGCTGCTGCAAGCCGCCTGCTGCGTCCACGTCGTGCGCAGCGGGCGGCCCCTGTACTGGATCTTCCTGCTGCTGGCGTTTTCGCTGCTGGCGGTGCTGGTCTATGTGTGCGTGGCGGTCATCCCCGATCTGCGCAACGACCCCAATGCACGCCGTCGCCTCAAGCGCGTGCGCAGCACCCTGGATCCGCAACGCGAACAGCGCGATGCGTCGCGCCGGCTGGATGTGGCCGACACTCCGGAAAATCGCCGCCAGCTCGCAGAGACCTTGCTGGCGCGCGGCGATTACGCCCAGGCCGCCGAGCATTACCAGGGCGCGTTGCGCGGCTTGTATCGCGATGATCCGCACCTGATGCTCGGTCTGGCCAGGGCCCAGTTCGGGCTGGGCCAGCCACAGCAGACGCGGCAGACCCTGGATGCCTTGATCGCGGCCAACCCCAGCTTCCGCTCGCATGACGGGCATCTGCTGTATGCACGCGCGGTCGAAGGCAGCGGCGACACCGAGGCTGCGCTGCACGAGTATGAAACGCTGGCCCAAGGCTACCCGGGCGAAGAAGCGCGCGTGCGCTATGCGCAACTGCTGCAGCGCATCGCACGCAATGACCAGGCCAGGGCGGTGTACGAACAGGTGCTGCGTCACGCCGCCGCCTCGCCCAAGCATTACCAACGCGAGCAACGCGCCTGGGTCGACCTGGCACGCAAGGGCCTGCGCGAGCTGGACACCAGCGCCTGAGGGCCGCCGACAAGACGCTCGCAGCTGCAGGTCACATGCATTGAATCGCTCGGCAACGAATCGCTCGGCACCTGATCAAGGCCATCAACGTGCAAAGGAAGCCTGAAATCGAGGCAGTTCTGAAAGCCGAGATCGATCATCTGCTGGAGCAATCCACACAGCGGTTTCGCAGCGGCGCCCTGGCGGAATCGCTCGCCCTGGGATTACAGGCGTGGGCGCTGATCCCCGAACCCAAGGCGAACTGGGACTATTACCCGCAAAGCCTGTCTGCAGGTTTCGTCAAGGATTACGCCGACCTGCACGATCAGGAAAACGTGCATCGATGGATCGAGGTGATGGCGCTGATGTACGACGACCCAGACCACACCGATCATCTTGTGCTGATGACCGAAGGCGAGGCGATGCTGCAGCTCGGCGATGAGGCACGTGCCTGCGCTGCCTTCGGCAAAATTTACACGCTGTATGGCAAAAAGGGATTTGCCGGACACCAGAAACGGTATCTGGAGATGCTGCTCAAGCAACACCCGACCGGCGCATGAATTCATGTTCGCCCTAGCGCGGCCTCCAGGATTCATCGACCCTTGCTCTGGCGCGCACATCGCGACGTCACTGGCCGTCCCACCATGAAGCACCGCAGGCATTCGCGGTGGGACACCGGAATGCCCCGCATTTTTAGCAGTGGCAGCTGTGGGCACCTGCGCACCGAAACCGTCGGGTGTGCGTAGATGCGGTGCGCAATGCGCTCAGAACGGCTTGGCCAGCACCAGCCAGATCACGCCGACCAGCAGGATCACCGGTGCTTCATTGAACCAGCGCAACGCCCGCCCGCTGGGCACTGCACGCCCCTGTTCGGCGCCTTTGACCCAGCGGCCGGACACGATGTAGTGGGCCAGAATCAAGGCCACGGCAAACAGCTTGGCGTGCAACCAGCCGCCAGCGACCATCGTCGGGAAATCCGGAATGACCCGGTAGCCCTGCCATAGCACCGCGCCCAGCAGCAGCGCCAGACCGAGCATGCTGTGGCCGAATGTGTAGAGCCGCCGCCCCATCAACACCAGGCGCGCGCGCACCGCGGTGTCGCTGCCGGCTTCGGCGATGTTGACCAGAATGCGCGGCAGGTAGAACACCGCGGCCATCCAGGCGATCACGAACAACAGATGGAAGGTCTTGATCCACAAATACAGGGTCATGCGCTGGCTCCGCTGGCTCGCGTAGGATGGCCCGCATTTTCACCTATCCGCACGCGCGAAAGCAGCCAAGCCCATGCAGCAGTCCGCCCCCAAACAATACGACGCCCACTATTTCCGCCGCTGGTATCGCGATGCCGGCCTGGCCGATCACGCGCGCCTGCGACGCAAGGTCGCACTCGCCGTCGCACAGGCCGAGTACTATCTGGAACGACCGATCCGCAGCGTGCTCGACGTCGGCTGCGGCGAGGCCGCGTGGCGCGCGCCGTTGTTGGCATTGCGGCCGAAGCTGAGCTATCTGGGTTTCGACAGCAGCGCCTATGCGGTGCAGCGTTATGGCCGCAGCCGCCAGATCCACCCCGCCCGCTTCGGCGACTTCGCCTGGTTGCGCCCGTGCGCACCGGTGGACTTGCTGATCTGCTCGGACGTGCTGCATTACGTGCCCACCCGCGAATTCAACCAGGGCCTGCCTGGATTGGCCGAGATGTGCGCAGGCGTGGCGTTTCTGGAAGCCTTCGCCGAAGAAGATGCGTTCGAGGGCGATCACGACGATTTCCAGTCGCGAACGGCGCGCTGGTATCGCAAGCGCTTCGCCAGCGTGGGCTTCGCTGCGCTGGGGTCGCACTGCTGGCTGTCGCCGCAGCTGGCTGACCAGGCATCGGCGCTGGAGCGCGGCTGAGCGGGATGGTGGCTGCCAGCGAGCAGCGCGTGGGGGTATCGCGTCGCCTGGAGCCATCGCTGCGTCGATCGCCCAGCACCTTCTCCCCCGCTCCGCCCTGCCCGCGCTTGCGGCGGGGCGCTCAAGGTACGCGTCAGGTGGTGCGCGGGGCCTGTCGTCGCGCCCTGCAGGCAAGGCGTTTACCTTCCAGAAATCGCTGCCACAAAGCCGTGACAGCCTCAACCGTCCGCAGCCCCATTAAGGTGCAAATGCGCCAAAACCGGTATGCTGCGCGGCAGCAAAACCGCACGGATGGGTGGAATGCTTTATCAACTGCATGAGCTGACCCGCAATCTGCTAGCCCCCTGGGTGCATCAGGCCCAGGCGAACGCCAAGATGTTTTCCGACCCCGACAGCCTGTGGGCCTCGCTCCCGGGCGCCGAGCGCATGGCCGCCAGCAACGAGCTGTTCCACCGTCTGGGCAAGGAATACGAAAAGCCGGCCTGGGCGCTCGACGATGTCGAGGTCGACGGCCATTCGCTGCCGATCATCGAACGCGAAGTGCTGAGCAAGCCGTTCTGCCGGTTGCTGCGCTTCAAGCGTTTCAGCGACCACGTCGAACTGATCGGCAAGATGAAGGAGCAGCCCGCCGTGCTGGTGGTTGCACCGTTGTCCGGCCACCACGCCACGTTGCTGCGCGACACCGTGCGCACCCTGCTGCGCAACCACAAGGTCTACGTGACCGATTGGGTGGATGCGCGCATGGTGCCGCTGGAGGCCGGCGCGTTCCGGCTCGAGGACTACATCACCTACATCCAGGAGTTCATCCGCCACATCGGCGCCGAGCGCCTGCATGTGGTGAGCGTGTGCCAGCCCACCGTGCCGGTGCTGGCGGCAGTGTCGCTGATGGCCAGCAACGACGAGCCCACCCCGCGCTCGCTGGTGATGATGGGCGGTCCGATCGATGCGCGTCGTAGCCCCACCCAGGTCAACAACCTGGCCACGGAAAACGGCATCGAGTGGTTCCAGAACAACCTGATCCACACGGTGCCGTTCCCGTATCCGGGCCATGGCCGCCAGGTGTATCCGGGCTTCCTGCAGCATGCCGGCTTCCTGTCGATGAACCCCAACCGGCACGTGATGTCGCACTGGGATTTCTACACCGACCTGGTCAAGGGCGACCTGCAGGATGCGCAAGCGCACCGGCAGTTCTACGACGAATACAACGCCGTGCTCGACATGCCGGCCGAGTATTACCTGGACACCATCCGCGTGGTGTTTCAGGAGTTTTTGCTGCCCCAGGGCAAGTGGAAAGTGGACGGCCAACTGGTCAAGCCATCGGCGATCCGCAATACCGCGCTGCTGAGCATCGAAGGCGAACTGGACGACATCGCCGGCCTCGGCCAGACCGAGGCGGTGCACGATCTGTGCACCGGCATCGATGCGGCGCATCGTCGTCACCTGGTCGTGGAAGGCGCCGGTCATTACGGCATTTTCAGCGGCCGCCGCTGGCGCGAGGTGGTGTATCCGCAGGTGCGCGAATTCATCGCGCGCTACGATGCGGATCCGGTCGGTAGCCGCGACCTGGCCACCGTGACCCCGATCCGCAAGCGCGGCAAACGCGCCTGAGCTACCCAAGAAAATCCCCGGCAATGCCGGGGATTTTCATCTCGATCTGCGTGCAACCGCCACAGCGCGTCATGCCAGCGGCAAGCAGCACCATCGACCTGCGCACGCTGACATCTAGGCCAGTCGCATCACGCAGCCGCCTCTCCGCTCCTGACCAGCAGTTGCTTGGCGAACATGCCGTGCAGCTTGCCGAACGCGCGTGCCAGATGCAGCGTAACGAACAACAACAGCACGCCCACCGCGAACAACGGCAGCGTCAGCCAGGCGCTGGTGATGTCCACGCCATCCCAGGTCAGCACAGCGACCTGGTCGAACAACGCCGCGATCGGTGAAGCGGCCAGGCCCAACGACAGCGATAGCAGCGTGCAAAACACGGTGAAATACACAATGCCAAGCGGCAGCATCAGCAGGAAGTACAGCATCGTGCTCCAGGTCCGCGCGTCGGTGAACATCGCGCCGATGCGCTGCAGCCAACCGCCTTGCAGGCCCGGGTGTTGCGGGCGACGCGGCATGCGCACACCCAGCAACGTCTCGACCACGCGGCCTTCCACCAGCGACAACACCCGCACCGAGCCGAAGAACAACACCAGCAGCGGCACGCCGATGATCAGGATCAGCATCCCCACCGACAGGCTGGCGCCGGTCACGACCCAGGTGAAATAGAACACCCCGGTGAGCAGTGACAGCAGCATGTAGAACAATGCGCCATAGGTGCGCGGGTCGGCAGCCACACCGAAGAACGTGCCGATCCACGATGCCCGCTGCGGTGGCACCGGGGGACGCAGTGCGCGTGCCACGGTCACTTCGGTTTCGCGGTAGATCTCTGCCACTTCCTCCGGGGCGCCGTAGCTGCTGGCCACGCCG
Source organism: Xanthomonas euvesicatoria (assembly GCF_013112235.1). Taxonomy (NCBI): domain Bacteria; kingdom Pseudomonadati; phylum Pseudomonadota; class Gammaproteobacteria; order Lysobacterales; family Lysobacteraceae; genus Xanthomonas; species Xanthomonas euvesicatoria. Next base: position 2,737,140 of record NZ_JABFFS010000001.1, on the reverse strand, counting down.
GCAATGACCTCGGCCTCGCTCTTGCCCTGCTGTTCTGCCAGTTCGGCACGCAGATATTCTTCGGCGTCGTAAAGCGCGTCCTGGATCATTGCCGGATCTGCCCCGGACAGCGCCTGGCGCAGCTGCAGCAGATAATCGCCAATGGTGGTCGGCAACGGGTGGGCCTGTGCAATCGTGTTCATGAGTGGGTCCCCTCCAGCACGGAATCAACGGAATCTCGGGTGGCACGCCAGGCGGCGGTCCAGTCGCGCAGGCAGTCACGCCCGCTGTCGGTGATGCGGTAATACCGCCGCGGCGGCCCGGAGGCCGAGGGTTCGACATGGCTGTGCAGCAACCCGGCCCCCTCCAGATTGCGCAGCACCGGGTACAGGGCACTCTGCTTGCCGCTGAGCACGCCCTCCAGACGCTCGAGCCGCTTGGCAATGAGGTAGCCGTACAGCGGTGCATCGGCCTGCGCCAGGACAGCCAGCAAGGCCAGCGACACGGTGCCCGCACTCAGTTCCTTCTGAAATTTGCGTAGGTGGATATCCGGCTCGCTCATCGGGCATCTCCGCTAGGTTGAAGGTGATGCTATGTAGAACCTAGCTATAGTGAATGTGCCGGTAGTCATGCGAATGGGGAATTGGGAATAGGGAATCGCGCGAGCACGGGGAGCAGCCACTGCCGTCGCGATTCCCGATTCCCGATTCCCGATTCCCTTTCCATGTCGCGCCCGCCTGCGTAAACCCAGTGCGTTCATGAGCTTAGAACCTTTGGGTTACTGCCTTTCTGGCACGGCTTTACTACAGTCGGTGTCCCCCCTGCCGATACCTTTCGCCTAGGGGTTTTCACTTTCGACGGGGAATACGATGCAAATGACACGCTTGGCGCAGCCGGCCATGGCTGATACTTCCTTTGGTGCCACACGGCGCCTGTGCCTTGCGATCGGGTTGGCGCTGCCGGGCCTTGGCCTGGCGCAGGTGCAGCCGGCGCCGACCAATGCCGAGCAGGCGGTCGCCGAGCCGGCCAAAGCGCCGGTCACCGCCGCACCGGCAACCGCCAAGGGCTATCCGCTCGAAGCGCAGGGTTGGGGTGCCAAACAAGGCGGCAACATGTGGCAGGTGCGCTGGGCCGAAGATTGGTCGTATCTGAAGGACCCGTCCAAGCGCAAGAGTCCGTTCGATCCGCTCAAGTACATCCCGCTCAACGACGACGGCGATGTGTACGTGTCGCTCAGCAACGAGTTGCGCGTGCGCAGCAATACCATCACCAATCCGGGACTGATTCCCGGCAGCCATTCTCAGCAGCAATATCTGCTGCGCGCCTTCTTCGGCGCCGACTTCCATGTGGGCGAGCACTTCCGTCTGTACACGGAATTGGCGCATGGCAGCCTGGACGGGCGCAACGAAGGCACCAAGACCGGCACCCAGGAAAACAACGCGATCCTGCAGCAGGTGTTCTTCGACGTGAAAGGCCGGATCGGCAGCGCCGACACCGGCTTGCGCGTCGGCCGCCAGGTGTTCGTCGATGGCCCGACCACGCTGATGGCGCTGCGCGACAACACCGATATCTTCGTGACCTTCAACGGCGCGCGCGCCTGGGCAATTGGCGACAGGACACGTGTTGACCTGTTCGATTTCAATTTCAACATCGATGGCACCGAAGGCCTCGGCGATGATCGCATCGACCGCTCGCGGCACTTCCGCGGCGTGGTCGGTGGCTACCGCCTGGCGACTGCCAAGCCGATGTACCTGGAGCCGTTCTTCTATCAGTTCCGCAACGACAACCAGGTGTGGGGACGCCAGACCGCGGAAGAAAACCGCAATTACTACGGCCTGCGCCTGTGGGGCAATGTGGGCAAGCTGCGCACCGATTCGTTCGTGACCGTGCAGCGCGGCAGCTTCGGTGGACGCGACCTGCGCGCCTACATGGCCAGTACCTCCAATGCCTGGTCGTTGAGCGAATCGGGCTGGAAGCCGCGCCTGGGCTTCCATAGCGAAATCGCCTCTGGTGGCGGCGGCACCTCCGGCACCGGCACGTTGCGCAACAACAACTTCCTGTACGGCAACACGATCTACTTCAGCTGGGCCACGTTCTTCGGCCCGGTAAACCTGGTCACGGCTGCACCGACGTTGACGTTCTCGCCGACCTCCAAGCTCACCGTGAACCTGGAGTGGGAAACGCTGTGGCGCCAGACCACCAGCGATGCGATCTACAACAACCAGGCACGCGCCTACGCACGCACCCAGAACACCGGCGAGCGCCGCATCGGCACCATGCCGCGCATCAACGCCACCTGGAACATCGACCCGAACTGGTCGGTGACCTTCCGCGCCGAACATCTGATGGCCGGGCCGGCGTTGGAGAAGGCCGGCTACGGCGATTCGACCTTTGTGATGGGCTGGTTGAACTTCCGCTTCTGACCACAGCCGTTGGGTGCGTCATGCATCCCCAATAGGCAGTGGCGTCATCACATGCCGCGTCCCGCAAGGACGCGGCATGTTGTTTTTTACGTGCGGGCATGCCGATGACAGCGAACAAGGCAGACACAGACGCGCGCGCTGCATTCAAGGCGTAAGGTCGTCCTGACCTCCGGCCGCTTCAGGCAACCAACGCACCACTGCGCAGATACCAGGCAGGCGTGGCGGATGCTTCGCATCGGCATTGCCACGCACGCTGATACATGCGCGCCTCCGAGCGCACCTGGCGACTGCTCGATCCGATTGACTGCTATCCGTCGGAGGTCGCCAGGCAGCCGCTGCGGATGCAAGCATTGCGCATGCAAGCGCAGACCGCCTGCACCAGCGCTGCGACCTGCGCCTGGCGATGCGGAAGGCGTCTTGTTTTAGTGAGCCGCTGAGGCTGCCTGTGTGGCCGCGATCGCACTGCCTGGCAACGGCCAGCGATCATTGCCCGCCACGCCCTCCGGTCGTGCGTACTGCCGAAGCGTCAGGCTCTTGCCGTCGTTTCCGGTGCCTAGCGGGCGCACCTGTCCACGCAACGCAGGCGGTAGCGCGGCGATCTGCTGCGCCAGCGGCGTTGTCGGCGCAGGATGGTCGCGCAACCACTGCAGCGCCGACAGCGCGCGCAATGCAGCGGCGGTGTCCTGCATCTTGTGCTGATAGTTGACGTAGTCCGGATGCGACACGCTCGCCAGCAAACACCCGGTTGCATTGGCGATGCAGGCCACCGATGCGGTCTGGGGCAGCGGGATCAGCGTTTGCGGAACCGGCCGATCCTGCGCCAGCAAGGTCCGCACCGGCGCGCTGCAGGCCCAGGTAAAGGTGGGCGCCAGCAAGGCCTGGGTGCGTTCGTCGTCCAGCAACCGCAACGGGAAGCGGTCTTGCCAGGACGATTGGCTGCCTTGCGTCAACGCATCCTCCTGCAGCATCGCAAACACCATCCGCGATTCACCGTGCAATGCGTGACACAGCGCGATCTCATCCACCGGCAGCGGCGCAAAGGCAGCGGCGCATTGCGCGGGCAGCGGATGCTGCGCCGGCAATTCGGCCAGCATGTCGGCAAACAGGTGCGCATTGCCGCGCAACATCGCCGCGCCGATCATCGTGATCGCCAGATTGTCGCTACTGCGCATCAGGACACGGGCCACCTGCGCATCGGTGCAGACACCGGACAAGGCCTGGGTGGTGCGCCCCTGGACAAAGTCCAAGGCGCTGGCCGTCATCGACAAGGACATGCGCGGCAGTTCGGGCAACGGCGTATCGGCGCGTGGACGGAACGGGCTGCGGTAGTCGGCGTGTTGCGCCAACGCCCGCATCCGCGCCAGCATCGGTGCCTGTGCGGCCAGCGCAGCGGCATAGGCCTGCGGTTGTTCGCGCACGCGCTGCAAGCATCCGCCAGCGCTGGCCATGCATAGCGCAGGCGCGCCGGATGGCCAACCTGGCAAGCGCCGATAGCCTGCAGCGGCGCTTTGGAATGCCGCATGCTCCGGCAACCGATTGAATCGCGCGAGGTCTTGCGCCAGCACTGTCTCGCGCTGCGCCTCGGGAATCGCGTACGACAACGACCACAGCGCCCCGAACATGTTGCTCCCGCGCAACGGTGGAAGCGGCTGGCGCAGCTGCGCCAACGCCTCACGCTGCGATTCGGGAATCGGCCAATGCCTGGAGACCGTATACAGCGACAGCACCGCGGCGATCAGGATGCAGACACCGAGCAAGGCGGCTTTGAGAAATTTGGCGAGCACGTGCGAAAGATCCATCCCTGGGAGCTGCGCATCTTAGTGCCATCTGCGCAGGCCTGCGATGGGCATAGACGCATCGCGTGCCTTGGGGCTACAGGCCATCGGCAACCGTGTGTCTGGCGGCCCGCGCAACGTTGGGCAACGACACCGCGCGCTGGCGATGGGCGGTGGTCTCGGTAAGTGGTTGAAAGAATCCGGGTGCTGGCAGACGTCGCCCCACCCTTCATCCGCCGCTGGGCTGCGGGTGCCGCCAGGTCTGGGTCGGGATAAGTACAGGAATCATGGGATTGCAGCGGATCGCGGCACGCGAAACACTCTTGCCAATCGCGAATGCCAGCTGCCAAACCGCGCCCCCAGCTCCACCGAGCGTGGCCGAATGCCTACACTATGGCGATGTCCGAATCCCCCACTCCCCACGTCCGCCCTTCCCTGCAACGGGTCTTTCTGACCGGGTTGCTCACCTTGCTGCCGGTCTGGTTGACCTGGGTGGTGGTGAAGTTCGTTTTCTCGCTGCTTTCGGGCATCAGCAGCCCGTGGGTGGTGCCGCTGTCCGAACGCATCGCTGCCTCGTTCCCCGATTACCTGGGCTGGTTCAAGGCGCTGTGGGTGCAGAACACCATCGCGTTGATCGCCACGGTGGCAGTCATCCTGTTCGTCGGGATCCTGAGCCGGCGCGTGATCGGCCAGCGCTTGCTGCGCTGGTTCGAGGCCATCATGCGGCGCATTCCGCTGGCCAGCGTGGTCTACGACAGCGCGCGCAAGCTGCTGGACATTTTGCAGACCCAGCCCGGCAGCACCCAGCGCGTGGTGCTGATCGATTTCCCACATCGCGACATGAAATCGGTGGGCCTGGTCACCCGCGTGATCAAGGAACAGGGCACCGGCCGCGAGCTGGCCGCGGTCTACGTGCCCACCACGCCCAACCCCACCTCCGGCTACCTGGAAATCGTGCCGGTGGAACTGCTCACGCCCACCGACTGGAGCGTGGATCAGGCAATGAGCTTCATCATTTCCGGTGGCGCCGTGGCGCCCGAATCGGTTCCCTTCACCCGGACTGCGGATCGCTGACACCATGTCCCATGTGCGCACCCTCGACGATCGTGCGGTCCGCCTGTTCATCGCACTGGCGGCCTTCTTCTGCGTCAACGCGGCGCTGGCCGAGTTCATTGGCGTCAAGATCTTCGCGTTGGAAGACACGCTCGGCATTGCGCCACTGAACTGGAATCTGTTCGGCCAGCGCGGCTCGCTCAGCTTCACCGCCGGCACCTTGCTGTGGCCGATCGTGTTCATCATGACCGACACCATCAACGAGTTCTTCGGCAGCCGCGGGGTGCGTTTCATCTCGTGGGTGGCGGTGGTGCTGATCGGCTATGGCTTCGTGTTCGCCTTCGCGGCCATTGCGCTGGCGCCGGCGGGCTGGTGGGTCACTGCGGCGCAGAGCCAGGGGGTGCCCGATTACCAGGCCGCATTTGCGGCAGTGTTCGGACAAGGGCTGTGGACCATCGGCGGCTCGCTGGTGGCATTCCTGTTCAGCCAGTTGATCGATGTCTCGGTGTTTCACCGCATCCGTCGCGTCACTGGCGAAAAACACGTGTGGCTGCGCGCCACCGGCTCCACTGCGGTCTCGCAGGTGGTGGACAGCTTCGTGGTGATCTATATCGCCTTCGTGCTCGGCCCGCAGCATTGGTCGATCGACCAGTTCCTGGCGGTGAGCACGCTCAACTACATCTACAAGATGGGCTTTGCGATCTTGCTGATCCCGCTGCTGTATCTGGCACGCCGCGGCATCACCGCGTACCTGGGCGCCGAGCGTGCCGAGCAGCTGCGCGAAGAAGCCGCTGCCGACTGAGCCGGGCTGTCTCCCAGCCAGGGTCATCGCAACGCAATGGGTTGCGGCGGCAACGTCTGGTCGCCAGTGGTCCTGATCGCGGCGCTGCGAGCCAGCCCACCGCGGTGTGACTTGGACGCAGCCTTGCCGGTCATGTCGCAGCGCACCACATCACCCCAGGCGCAGCACCGCGCCCATGCGCCGCATGAATTGCCGATAGGCGGTATGCCCCCAATGGGTGGCCGTAACCGTGCGGATCGGGCAAGCTCCCCCCTCGCTTGTTTCCGGAGCCGGTAATGCCCCTCAGCTTTTCCCGCCTGCTGTCCCTGGCCATGGCCGCCCTCGTGAGCCTGTCGCTGGCGGCGCCGGCCGATGCGGCCAAGAAGAAGACCGCCAAGGCACAGACCACGCAAACGCGCGCGAAGGCGAGCAAAGGCAAGAAGACCGCCAAGCCGGCAGCCAAAAGCACCAAGGGCAAGGGCAGCAAGGCCGCCAAGGTCAGGCCACGCACGGTGGCCGCGCCGGTGGTGCTGACCAAGGCGCAGCAGCTCAACCTGCTGTACGACCAATACTGGGACGCCTCGCTCAAGCTCAACCCGCTGCAGGCCACCTTCCAGGGCGAGAGCCGCTACAACGACCAGTTGCCGAACTTCCTGTCGCCGGCATTCCGCCAGCAATCGCACGATTTCACCGTACTGTGGCTGGGCAAGGCCGAGGCGCTGGGGCCCGATGGGCTGAGTGGGCAGGACCTGCTCAGTTACCAGATCTTCGTGCGCGATGCGCGCAGCGCACTGGCCGCCGAGCAGTTCCCCAGCTGGATGCTGCCGATCAACCAGTTCTACAACATCGCCAGCATTGCGGTGGTGCTGGGCTCGGGCACCGGCGCGCAGCCGTTCAAGACGGTCAAGGATTACGACAACTGGTCGCGGCGTGCGCTCGGCATTCCCGACCTGTTCGAGCAGGCCATCGCCAACATGCGTGCCGGCATGCAGGCCGGCGTGGTGCAGCCCAAGGTGCTGATGCAGAAGGTGCTGCCGCAGCTGGACGCGATCATCGCGCGCAATGCCGAAGACAGCCTGTTCTGGGGGCCGGTGCGCAACCTGCCCGCCGACATGCCCGAGGCCGACAAGCAGCGCATCACTGCCGAGTACAAGCGCATGATCGAAGTGCGCATCATGCCGGCCTACCGCGCGTTGCGCGGCTTCATCGCCACCGAATACCTGCCCGCCTGCCGCGATAGCGATGGACTGGCGGCATTGCCCAATGGCGCGGCGTGGTACGCCTATGACGTACGCCAGAGCACCACCACGGATTTGACCCCGGAACAGGTGCATCAGATCGGCCTGGATGAGGTCGCTCGCCTGCAGGGAGAAATCCAGGCAGTGGCCAAACAGGTCAAATTCCGCGGCAACCTGCCCAAGTTCTACAAGTTCATGCAGACCGACCGGCGCTTCGGCTTCCGCAGCGACACCGAGTTGCTGGGCACGTACCGCAGCCTGCAGGGCCGCGTGCAGCTGGCGGTGCCGCGGCTGTTCAACACCCAGGGCATGCCGGCGCTGGAAGTTCGTGCGGTGGAACCGCAGCGTGCGCAATCGGCCGCCAGCGGCTCGTACATGCGCCCAAGCGGCGACGGCAGCACGCCGGGCATCTTCTACGTCAACACCTCGGACCTGCCTTCACGCAAGACCTGGGAGGCCGAGAGCCTGTACCTGCACGAAGCGGTGCCCGGCCACCACTACCAGCTGGGGTTGCAGCAGCAGTTGACCGACCTGCCCAAGTTCCGCCGCCTGGGCGGTGAGACCGCCTACATCGAAGGCTGGGGCCTGTATGCCGAATCGCTTGGCCGCGAGCTAGGGCTGTATGACGACCCCTACAACTACTACGGCTATCTGCAGAACGCCTTGTGGCGCTCGATTCGCCTGGTCACCGACACCGGCCTGCACAGCAAGGGCTGGACGCGTAGCCAGGCCATCGACTACATGGTGGACAACTCCGCCATGAGCCGTGCCGATGCCGAAGCCGAGGTCGACCGCTACATGGCCATCCCCGGCCAGGCGCTGGCCTACAAGGTGGGCGAGATGAAGATTGCGCAATTGCGCGAGCAGGCGCAGCGCGAGCTGGGCCCACGCTTCGATGTCCGCGCCTTCCACACCGAAGTACTCAAGGACGGCTCGGTGCCGCTGGATATCTTGCAGGACAAGATCCAGCGCTGGATCGCCACGCAGAAGGGATAAAGCGTACGGCTACGGTAGTTGGACGCTGCTGACCCGTTACTGCGGGTAGGCCTTCGATGCGCGCGCGTTCGCAGGTCGGGTCAGCCCAGCGCACGCGCCGCCGCCAGCGCGGCGATATCGCGCGGTGCGGTGCGGCAGCAGCCACCGATCAAGCGCGCGCCAGCCGCCAACCAGTGCGCATGCTGGTCGGCCAACGTGAGCGCAGCCCCGTGACCGGCGTGCCAGCGCTTGTCGCTGGCGTCGTAGTGCTCGCCCGAGTTCGGATATACCACCAGCGGCAGCGCAGTCAACGCCGCAAGGCTGTGCAATGCAGCGCTCGCCTGATCCAGTGCAATGCAGTTGATGCCCACCGCAATCACCTGCGCGCAGGCATCCAGCGCCGGCACCACCTGCGCCAGCGGCGTGCCGTCGCTCAGATGCGCCGCATCGCGCAAGGTGAAGGAAAACCAGGCATGCAGCTGCGGAAATTCGTGCTGCAGCAACTGCCGCAGGGCCACGATTTCGCTGGCCGATGGCAGCGTCTCGCAAGCCAGCAGATCCACGCCCGCCTCGGCCAGCGCGGCGATGCGCGGGCGATGGAAATCCATCAACTGCTCGATCGGCAGCACGTAGTCGCCACGATATTCCGAGCCATCGGCCAGATACGCGCCATACGGCCCCACCGAGCCGGCCACCCACAGCGGCGCCGCATACGGGTGCAGGGTCAGATGATCGGCACGCGCCTGCGCCGCCAGCGCCACGCTGCGAGCGATCAACGCCTGCGCTTGCGCAGCATCCAGTCCGCGTGCGGCAAATCCCAGCGGCGTGGCCTGATAACTGGCGGTGATCGCGCATTGCGCACCGGCAGCGAAGTAGTCGCGATGCACCTGATAGATCAGCTCCGGCTGCTCCATCAGCACGCGCGCCGACCACAGCGCATCGTTGAGATCGCAGCCGCGCTGTTCCAGCTCGGTGGCCAGCGCGCCATCCAGCACCACATAGCCATCGTGCTGCAAGGCCTGGCTGAAAGGTGCGTTGGCGCGCGGCTGGCGTGGAAGAATCGTCATGCGTGCAGTCTCCGGGCCGCAAGCCATTGAGTCAGTGCGTAGGCGCCATAGCACAGCGCGACGAACGGAACACCGCACCACAGCGCAATGCGCTGCTGCGGATCAAATGCCAGGCCGATGCAGGCGAGCAGACACAGCGAAAAGCCCAGAATTGGGGTCCATGGGTACCACGGCGCGCGATACGCCAACGTTTCCAGCGCAGCGCCATCGCGCAGCAGTTGGCGACGGAAACGGTAATGCGCCGCGCAGATGCTCAGCCACACCACCACGACCGCGAATCCCGAGACCGCCGAGATCGCAACGAACACCGTCTCTGGCGCATACACGCCGGTGAGCAGCGCCAGCAAGCCGCCCAGCATGCTCAGCGACACGGCACGCAGTGGAATGCCACGGCCGGTCAAGCGCGCCAGGCCACTCGGCAACGTGCCTTCATTGGCCAACGACCACAGCATGCGCGCGGCTGCATACAGACCGGAATTGGCCGCCGACAGGATCGCAGTGAGGATCACCGCGTTCAAGATGTCGGCTGCATATGGAATGCCCAACAGCTCGAAGGCGCGCACGAACGGGCTGGTTTCCACCGCCGCTTGTTTGGCGGGAAGCAGCGCCGCAAGCACCAGCACCGTGCCGACGAACAGCACCACCAGCCGCACCAGCGTGGTGCGGATTGCCAGCGGAATCGCGCGTGCAGGCTGGGCGGTTTCGCCGGCCGCCACACCGATCAACTCGGTGCCGGAAAATGCGAAATTCACCGCCACCATCGTCATCAAGATCGGCAGCGCGCCATGCGCAAACCAGCCCTCGGCGCGCAGATGGCGCAGCCCCGGTGCGGGCGAACCATCGGCCAACGGCAACAGACCGATCACCGCCGCGCCGCCAAGCACGATGAATACCAGGATGGTGACCACCTTGATCAACGAAAACCAGAACTCGCCTTCGGCAAACCAGCGCGCCGAGACTGTATTCAGGGCGAAGATCAGCGCGCAGAACAGCAGGCACCAGGGCCACGCCGGACTGTGCGGAAACCAGTACTGCATGCAGAACGCTGCGGCAGTCAGGCTCGAGCCCAATGCCACCGTCCAGGTCAACCAGTACAACCACGCCACCACGTAGCCGGTCGCCGGGCCGAGGTAACGCGCGGCATACACGTGAAACGCACCGGTTTGCGGCATCGCCACCGCCAGCTCGCCCAGGCATTGCATCACCAGGTACACCACCAGTGCGCCGATCAGATACGCCAGTACCGTGCCAAGCGCGCCGGTGCTGGCAATGATGTACCCGGTGTTGAAAAACAGGCCGGTGCCGATCACGCCGCCCAGCGACAGCATCACCAGATGGCGCACCTGCATGCTGCGCTGGAACTGCGGCGCGGTGGCAGACGACGATTCGGGCATGGGCGCATCTGATCGGGGGGAAGCTTTATCCTGCCACGCGCAGCCAGACGGGCACAGCCGTGCGCGGGCCAGCCGTGGGCGAGGGCCCGCCTCTGACTGGCGGGCGGTGATGCTGCCGATCGGTTCGTTCGCCGTGCCGGTCAGGGATCGAGCCGGCAATAGGCGCCTGGTGTATAGCCGAAGCTCTCGCTCATCGCTTTGCGAAACTCGGCGAACGTGAAGTCGGTCGCCACTCGCATCAACACGCCGGCATAGGCACCGCCGGTTTTGCCGTTGCTGCCGGTGCCCCACTGCACCTGCCAGGTTGCGTAGGTATTACCGTCGTGGGCCTGCGCGCGCTGCAGGTCCACACGCAGGCCTTTGACCAGTTCCATGCCCGAAATCACGCCTTCGCTGTTGGCGTAGTTGGCGGGGACCTGGATCACGGTACCGTCGTTGACATCGCTGCGGCGGATGCCGAGATGGTTGGCGATCTTCGCCGCCAGGTAGTCGTCGAGCACATGCCTGCGGATCGCGTTGCTGGCACTACTGAACGTGCCGGTGCCGTTGTTGGTGTAGGTGGTCATGGAGAAATCCTCTGGTGTTGGGTGGATGACCGGATGGGCGACGGTGCCGGGCCGGTCAGAGCTGGTGCAGGCGTTCGATGAACCGCGTGCGGTCCTCGATGCGCTGGTCGGTGGCGATCAGCGGCCTGCCCTGCCAGGTCGCCTTGCCGACGCGGGCGAGGGCTACCTGGGCATCGGTGAGATCGGCGGCCTTAACCTCCACGCTCTCGGTCAACTGCGCATAGCGGATCAGCAACCGATCACGTGCGATGTAGACCACCTGGCTGGACGTCGCCGTGTCCATATTGATCTCGATCTGCTCCACCAGCGCCGGCAACCGGTGCGATGTCAGCAGTTCGAGGCGATTGACGCTGCAGATGCACGACCAGCCGGCAAACATGCCGTCCTCGGTGAGCAGGGGAGCAAATTGCGGCAGCCAGGCCAGCGAAAAGCAGCTATCGACGATCAGCGCCGGCGTGCGGATGCCGATGGTGACCAGATCCTCGATGAAGCTCGTGACCTTTTCGACACCTGTGCAGTCGTTTAACTTGGTCGGTGCTCCTTGGTTGTCGACATCGCCGTGGCCGCCGCCGATCCACAGCGTGTCGTAATGCAACTGCGGCGTGCCCTGCTCGGTGCGCGGCAAGGCCGCGACGATGGCGTCGCGATCGGGCAGCGTGCCGGCCGGGTGCCGGATCACATGCACGCCCTGGGGGATGGATTTGAGATTCTGCGGCTGGAACGCAAGAATGGACATGGGCAGGCTCGGTTGGCATGGAAGGACGATGCCGCGGCCGCGTCATGCAAAACGCGCGCCGGTGCGACATCGGTGTCCAGCATCGGTGGCGGCGACAGTGCAGTCCATCGGCAAACCCCTGAGATCGGCCTGCCACGCGGAGGATGTTGGCGCTGCACGTCTGTGCTGGCGCCATGCGCGCGTCAGCCGTGCGGTGGTCTTCGATGTGCACGCACGGAGCGCTGCGTCACGCGCATTGCATAACCCCGCCCGATGTCGATCGGCCATCCTGCCAAACGCGCGCAGACCGGCACAGCCATGCGTAGGCGCGCGGTGAAACAGGACCTGCGGCTAACGCTCGGGCGGTTATGCTGCCGATTGGTTTCTGCTGGTCCTCTGACATGCCACACCATTACCTTCCATCTGCGCAAACATCCGTGCACTGCCTGCTTGCCGGGCGCTTGCCCACAAATCTGCCAAGGCCACAGCACGCTGCGTGCGATAACGGTGCTGCGTCCTGCATCGCGGACGGGCGCCTGCTATCTGCACGCGAGGCGCCGTCGAGCGTGCCGGCACTGCCCGGCCGGTCAACGTCAATGCGCCGGAGCGCGGCATGATGCTCGCCGGCATCCACCATGTGGCGATCATCGCCGGCGACTACGCGCGTTCCAAACGGTTCTATTGCCAGATCCTGGGCCTGCGTGTGCTCGACGAGCATTACCGACAGGCGCGCGATTCGTGGAAGCTGGATCTGGCGCTGCCCGATGGCGGACAGATCGAGTTGTTCTCGTTCCCCGCTGCCCCGGCACGCCCCAGCCGCCCTGAAGCCCAAGGGCTGCGCCACCTGGCGTTTCGCGTCGCAGATCTGGACAGCGCGGTTGCGCACCTCAATGCATCCGGCGTGGCCACCGAAGACATCCGCATCGACGAATACACCGGCCGCCGCTTTACCTTTTTTGCAGATCCGGACGAGCTGCCGCTGGAGTTGTACGAGGTCGGCTAGCGCGTATGCCTGACGGAACCGCAGGGCAGCGAGGCACGCGTACCCGTTGAGTCATACGCCGACCTTCGCCTCGCAAAGGTATCGACCGCGTGACTCAAGCGCAGGGACGAGCGGCCGTTATCAAGAGGCTGGCGTCATGTCGCCGCGGTGGCGTCGCAGGCATGGATGCGGCACAGACAACGTACGCCATGCCGGACCTGACGCATGTTTCATTTCATCTTGCGCATCGTTGTAGCCGTGGCGATCGTACTTGCCGGCTGCGGTTTTCTTTTCCCCAAGCGCTATGTCGCGCCAAAACCTGGCGAGCCGTTCGCCACCCTGTCGCTGGCCAAGCCCACCAGGCCCAACCCGATACCCATCGAGCCGGTCCAATACTTCGATGTTTTCGACGATGCCAGCTGCGCAAAGGGTGGCCATGGCGGATTTCTGGGCGCACTGACGCCGCCCGTCAACGGCGTGCTCGGGAAGTTGAGCAACAATCAGTCTCGCGAGGCGTATTCGGTTGTCCCCGACAGACAGCTGTTTTTACGTGCACGAATGGTGCAAACGCTCGACTCGCGTCGTCGGAGCCTGACCACAAACAATTGCACCAACCTGGTGACATTCACGCCCGCGCCTGGCGAGCACTATGTCGCTAGCCAGCTCTATGATGATCAACGCTGCCTGCTTACCGTCATCGACGAAAAGACCGGCCTTGCCCCGGCAGATGTGGAAGTTGTTCCGATTTCAGGCGAGTGCCATGCCGACTAGACGCATCCTGATCACGGCACTGGTCGCGCTTCTGGCCGGTTGTGGGATGACGCGCAGCGCGTCGATTTCCTTGTCGACCTTCGATGAGCCACGCGATGGGCCGCGTGCGCGTATCCGCTTGGTCACCGAACGACCCGCACCCGTGCTTTATCCAAACCGCACATGCGTCGGCGGAGCGATCCGTGGCGCCGGAATTGCGCCAAGCTCGCGGCCCGGTCCATTCGGCACGGGCGCAGGGCAGAAGATAGGGATACCTGCCGTTGCCGTCAGCGGAGGACGCTACGTGACTGAAACGCAGGTCAAGGCAGGCGAGCCGCTCACCCTGTCGCTGTCGGCAGGTGGCTGCATGGACAACCGCTGCGTAGTGAACGCACCGCTATGTACCGTAAGCCGCAGCTTTGTCCCTGAGGCCGGCCAGGATTATGTCGCCACCCTCCTGTTGCAAGGGCAGCAGTGCGAGGTGGAGATGTTCCGCATCGTCACCCAGCAGGGACGAACACGCCTCATGGCCGAGCAGACGGTGGCGGCATCGCGTTGCCCCGTTTCAAACTGAACGCCCTGACTTTCCCGCACCATACCCCACGGTATACATTCGCGATCAGGCCGCCGACGGCGGCCCTAGCAAACCCTGGGAGGGGAACCATGCGCAAGACCTTCAAGACCCTGTTGCTCGCGCTGCCGCTGGCGGCCGCTTCGCTGATGGCCCATGCGGCCGATTCGCCGGTGGGCCGCTGGACGACCATCGACGATGAAACCGGCAAGCCCAAGTCGGTGGTGCAGATCGAGCAGGCCGCCAATGGCACGCTGAGCGGCAAGGTGGTCGAGATCCTGCAGTCGTCCAAGGGACCCAACCCGGTCTGCGACAAGTGCGACGGCGCACTCAAGGGCAAGCCGATCAAGGGCATGACCATCCTGTGGGGCCTCAAGCCCGACGGCACCGCAGTGTGGAGCGGTGGTTCGGTACTCGACCCGGCCAAGGGCAAGACCTACAAGTCCAAGATCACCCTCACCGACGGCGGCAAGAAGCTGCAGATGCGCGGCTACGTCGGCATCGAAGCGCTGGGCCGTACCCAGACGTGGGTGCGTGAGTAATCGGGATTCGAGATTGGTGATTCGGGATTTGCAAGAGCGGGCGTCCTTCGGGGCGCCCTTTTTTGTGCACAGGCGCATTTTGGGGCTTGCCTGCAAGCAGGATCAACGGCTGCCGCTGCTGCAGAGATGGCTAACGCCGCGCGGCTCGACAGGCAGGCGGCTTGATCCTGCTTTGACGAATCCCCAATCCCCAATCCCGGCTCACGACTAATGCGATAATCGCGCGTCCCCCGCATTACGCCCGCCATGACCCGCACCGCACTCGTCACTACTGCCCTGCCCTACGCCAACGGCCCGCTGCATCTTGGCCATCTGGTCGGCTACATCCAGGCCGATATCTGGGTGCGCGCGCGCCGGTTGCGCGGCGACAAGACCTGGTTCGTCTGTGCCGACGACACCCATGGCACGCCGATCATGCTGGCTGCAGAGAAGGCCGGGGTGACCCCGGAAGCCTTCATCGCCAACATCCAGGCCAGCCACGAGCGCGATTTCGCCGCGTTCGGCGTGACCTTCGACCATTACGATTCGACCAATTCGCCGGTCAATCGCGAGCTCACCGAAGCCTTCTACGCCAAGCTGGAGGCCGCCGGCCACATCAGCCGCCGCTCGGTGGCGCAGTTCTACGATACGGCCAAGGGCATGTTCCTGCCGGACCGCTACATCAAGGGCATCTGCCCCAACTGCGGCAGCCCCGACCAGTACGGCGACAACTGCGAAGTGTGCGGCGCCACCTATGCGCCCACCGAGCTGAAGGAACCGAAGTCGGTGATTTCAGGTGCCACCCCGGAACTGCGCGATTCGGAACACTTCTTCTTCGAAGTGGGCCACTTCGACGGCTTCCTGCGCGAGTGGCTTGCCGGCGATGTGGCGCTGCCCGGGGTCAAGGCCAAGCTCAAGGAATGGCTGGATGCCGAGGGCGGCCTGCGCGCCTGGGACATTTCGCGCGATGCGCCGTATTTCGGCTTCCAGATTCCCGGCCAGCCGGGCAAGTATTTCTACGTGTGGCTGGATGCGCCGATCGGCTACCTGTGCAGCTTCAAGACGCTGTGCGCGCAGATGGGCGAGGACTTCGCCTCGCATCTGGTGGCCGGCACCCAGACCGAGTTGCATCACTTCATCGGCAAGGACATCGTCAATTTCCACGGCCTGTTCTGGCCGGCGGTGCTGCACGGCACTGGCCACCGCGCGCCGACCCGCCTGCACGTCAATGGCTACCTGACGGTGGACGGGGCCAAGATGTCCAAGTCGCGCGGCACCTTCGTCATGGCGCGGACCTTCCTGGATGTGGGCCTTGAACCGGAAGCGCTGCGTTACTACTTCGCGGCCAAGTCTTCCGGCGGCGTGGACGACCTGGACCTCAACCTGGGCGATTTCATCGCGCGGGTGAATGCGGACCTGGTCGGCAAGTTCGTCAACCTGGCCAGCCGCTGCGCGGGCTTCATCGGCAAGCGCTTCGACGGCAAGCTGGCTGATGCGCTACCCGATGCCGACCAGTACGACCGCTTCGTCGCCGCGCTGGCGCCGATCCGCGAGGCCTACGAGCGCAACGACGCGGCCAGCGCGATCCGCCAGACCATGGCGCTGGCCGACGAGGCCAACAAGTACATCGACGACACCAAGCCGTGGGTGATCGCCAAGCAGGACGGCGCCGATGCGCAGCTGCAGTCGGTCTGCACGCAGGGCCTGAACCTGTTCCGCATCCTGGTGGCCGCGCTCAAGCCGATCCTGCCGCGCACCTGCGCCGAAGCCGAAGCCTTCCTGTCGGCGCCGATGACCAGTTGGGAAGACGTGGTCCGCCCGCTGACAGCGCACACGATCCAGCCCTACACCGCCCTGTTTACCCGTATCGACCCCAAACTGATCGACGCCATGACCGACGCTTCCAAAGACACGATGGCCGCACCTGCGGCACCGGCTGCAACCACCAAGCCCGCACCGAGCAGGGCCGACGCAAAGCCTGCCGCCGTTGCGAATCCCGAATCCCAAAGCACCAATCCCGGCTTCATCGGCATGGATGACTTTGCCAAGCTCGACCTGCGCATCGGCAAGGTGCTGGTGTGCGAATTCGTGGAAGGCTCGGACAAGTTGCTGCGTTTCGAACTGGACGCCGGTGAACTGGGCAAGCGGCAGATCTTCTCCGGCATTCGCGCCAGCTACGGCGAGCCGGACGCACTGGTCGGCCGCAGCGTGGTGTTCATTGCCAACCTGGCCCCACGCAAGATGCGTTTTGGCATCAGCGAAGGCATGATCTTGTCGGCCGGCTTCGACGGCGGCGCGCTGGCGCTGCTGGATGCCGACAGCGGCGCACAGCCGGGCATGCCGGTCAGGTAATGGGATTGGGGAGTTGGGAGTTGGGAGTTGGGAGTTGGGAATCGGGAATCGTAAAAGCGGAGTCTGCAAGGTCTGCTGATTGCGAGCTTGAGAATCGCCGCACCCGACATCCACACAGCGATTTGCGCTTGAGAGGCTGACAAAACATATTGGAAAACACGAACTGATGAGGGATGCGCGAACAGCGCGCTCTCAAACCCCTCTCCTGCGGGAGAGGGGTTGGGGTGAGGTCGGGGCGAAGCTCTGGTGTGGTTGTCGCTGCACGTGGCTTCGCTCGTACCCTCATCCGCCGCTGCGGGGCACCTTCTCCCCCATGAAGGAGGACAATGTCCCGGTGGGGGAAGGGACATCCGGCACAGCTTCAACCAACTCCAATCCACCATCCACGCCCCAATGCACCTGGCCCTGTTCGACTTCGACCACACCATCACCACCTGCGACAGCTATGGCCGTTTCCTGCGCAAGGTGGCAACGCCGGCGCAGGTTGCCGCGGCCAGATGGCAGGCGGGGCCATGGGTGCTGGGGTTCCGGATGGGCGTGGTGTCTGCCGCCGCACTGCGCGCGCGGGTGACGCGGCTGGTTTTCAGCGGCCGCTCGCTCGATGAGATGGACGCGCATGGCGCCGAGTACGCGCGCACCGCGCTGCCAGGCATGCTGCGCGGCGAGATGATGCAACGTATCGACTGGCATCAGGCGCAGGGACATGAAGTGGTGCTGGTGTCGGCATCGCTGGATCTGTATCTGCAACCGTGGTGTACCCAGCATGGGTTGTCGCTGATCTGCAATCGGCTGGAACACGCTGCAGGTGTGCTGAGCGGGCGCTATGCCGACGGCGATTGCGGGCCGCACAAGGTCGCGCGGATTTGCAGTCAATACGACTTGCATCGGTACGACTGCGTGCACGCCTATGGCGACAGCCGCGAAGACAAACCGATGCTCGCGCTTGCGCAACAACGCTGGTATCGCGGGCATCTGCTGCACTGAAATGGCCGCGACGTCCGCCCCTGCACCCGATCTGGTCGAACGCCTCGACCGCCTGCTGCCGCAGACCCAATGCGGGCAATGCGGGTATGACGGCTGTCGTCCGTACGCGCAGGCGATGGCAGATGGCCAGGCGACGATCGATCACTGCCCGCCCGGCGGCGATGCCGGGGCACGCGCCTTGGCGCAAGTGCTGGGCGTGCCTGCACGTCCCTACGATCGCAGTCGCGGCGCACACAAACTGCCGCAGGTGGCCTGGATCGTGGAAGCCGACTGCATCGGCTGCACCAAATGCATCCAGGCCTGCCCGGTGGATGCCATCGTCGGCGGCGCCAAGCATATGCACACGGTGATCGCACCGTTGTGTACCGGTTGCGAACTGTGTCTGCCGGCGTGCCCGGTGGATTGCATCGAGTTGCATCCGACCGGCTGAGGCGGCGGTCAGCGCGATACCGCGTCCAGTCGATGCCTGCATGCTCATGGATTGGCGCGCAGTCCAGCATGACCACCAGCTGCGAAAGGCAGATTTCGAACTGCGCGACAGGCAGGCGATGCCCCGATCGATCAGTGGCCTGCGCATGCAGGTTGGAAGGCCGGCACCAAGAACATCGACACCGCCGCAAGCGGGTTGGCATTGATCCGAATCTCCGGGTTACAACCGCGTTTGGCTGCGCGCCAGTCGCATGCGCATGCAAGCGTGTGCCACCGACATGTCGATGCGCCACGCTGCGGACCGGTGGCCGCGAGCCACCGCGGACTGCGCGACCTGATCGTGCCGCGCGCGCATGCGCCCACCGTTGGAAACGTTGCACTACGCGCGCGCCGTGGCATATGCCACCACGCTTGCCGTCACTCTCGCTCGCCCATGGCGGCAAGACCACCGGTTGCCACACGAGGCCGTGCCGCTGCAGCACTGTCGCCAACCACTCCCAAGCCAGCCACGCCAGCGCCCACCACCGCGCCGTCAGGAACGTCCTGACGCAGCCGGCGCATCCGTGCTGCGGCCGCGCCCGTATTGGTAGGCACCCCATCGAGGATCTGCCGATGCGTCCACTTGCCGCCACCCTCGCCGCGCTCACCGTCCGTTGCCGGCCGATTCGGCCGTTGTTGCTGCTGGTACTCGGCAGCCTGCCGCTCGGCGCAGGCGCGGTGACGCGGGTGGACGGCGATGCCTTCGATGGCGACAACGGCGCGTTGCGGTATCGCGAGTCGCACTGGTTGCTCGACGATGGCGGGCGGCTGGTGCTGTACCGCTGCCCGGACGGGCGGGCGTTTGCGCGCAAGCAGGTCGACGGCGGCGGCAGCTCGCCTGATTTCAGCCTGATCGATGGACGCGACGGATATCGCGAAGGCGTACGCCAACGCGACGGCGTCCGCGAAATGTACCAGCTCGCCCCGGGCAAACCCGAACGCCGCACCACGCTGCCGTCTGGCGGCGGCGCGCGGGTGATCGATGCCGGGTTCGACGCCTACCTGCGCGAGCAGTGGGACGCCATTGCGCGTGCGCCGCAACAGGTGGACTTCGTGCTGCCCAGCCTGCAGCGGCAGTTGGGCTTCCGGGTCGAACGCCTGGGCGATGCTGCCGGCCAGCGGCGCTTCCGCATCAGCCTGGATGCCTGGTACGGCGCGGCAGTGCCATCGCTGGAGGTGCGTTATTCGCTCGCCGACAAGCGGCTGCTCGAGTTCCGCGGGGTCGGCAATCTGCGCGATGCGAACGGCCGCTATCCGCGCGTGCGCATCGTCTTTCCGGACACCCCCGCGCGGGCGGCCAGTGCCGAGGAATTGCGCGACGCGCGCGAGCAACCGCTGGCCACCTCGTGCAGCGCCCCATGAAACACGCCCGCGCCATCTTCACGTCCGACCACGCGCGCTTGCGTACAACGGCCCGGGCACCCATTCCCCCTACAGGAGCACCGCCGTGGCAAAAGCCTATCTCTGGATCAATGCAGTGCTCTACGTCGTCCTGGCGGTGTGGTGCACGCTCTCTCCGGCCAAGACCGCAACGGCAGTGGGCTATACCCAGCTCTCGCCGGCCGGGCAATCGGAGTATCTGGTCATCTACGGCGGGCTGCAGCTGGGCATGGCGTTCCTGTTCGGCTACTTCGCCTGGATCGACCAAGCCCGCACCGGCCTGGTGGTCGCCCTGGCGTTCTATGTTCCCATCGTGCTGTTCCGCAGCGTCTCGCTCTCGCGCTTGTGGCCGGTCTCCGCACCCACTGTTGCGCTTGCCGGGGTGGAGATCCTGTTGTTGCTCGCCGCGGTGCTGCTGTGGTTCCAGCGCAAGTGAAAGACACGCTCGGCCCAGTCCGGTAGCATCGCCCCCACCTCACCCAACGCCCGACCGCATGAGTGCCATTCCTGGCCACGACGACGATGAGACCGGACGCCTGCTGACCGCCACCGCGGGCGGCGACCGGCATGCTTTCGAAGCGCTGTATCGGCAGACCTCCGCCAAGCTGTTCGGCGTGTGCCTGCGGATGATCCCGCAACGTGCCGAAGCCGAAGAGGTGCTGCAGGACGTGTTCACGCTGATCTGGCACAAGGCCGGGCAGTTCGACCCGAACCGCGCACGCGGGCTCACGTGGCTGGCGATGATCGCGCGCAACAAGGCCATCGACCATCTGCGCGCCAACGCGCCGCAGCGCCGCAACGTGGCGCTGGACGATGCCGGCGAACTGCGATCCAGCGATGCCTCGCCGCTGGATCGCACCGAGCGCGCCAGCACGCGCCGGCGCATCGATCACTGCCTGGCCGAACTGGAACCGCCACGCAGCGAGTTGATTCGCACGGCGTTCTTCGAAGGCATCACCTACGAAGAACTCGCCGCGCGCACCGATACGCCGATCGGCACGGTCAAGAGCTGGATCCGTCGGGGTCTGGCCAAACTCAAGGCATGTCTGGAACGATGAGTACGCCCTTTCCCATCGACCAGGAACCGCCACGCGACGTACTGGCTGGCGAATACGTGCTTGGCCTGTTGAGCGCAGAAGAACGCCTGGCGGCCGAACAACGCATTGCCACCGACGGCCAGTTCGCCCAGGCAGTGCTGCAGTGGCAGGAACTGCTGGCGCCGCTGCTGGAGGAAATCGTGGCGCAGACGCCACCGGATCAGGTGTGGGTACGCGTACGCCAGGCGCTGGGCTTCGATACGCCCTTGCGCGCGGTGCCGTCTGCAGCGCCGGTCAGCACGACCGCGCCCGCGGCCCCGTTGTGGAACAACGTGCGGTTCTGGCGCTGGGCCAGCGTCGGCGGCCTGGCCACTGCCGCGGTCTGCGTGCTCGCCCTGCTCAACGTGCGCACGCCGCCGGCACCGGTGCAGCCGCCGTCAACCGGCGAAGTGGTGCAGACCCCGGTCACCCCGCCTGCGACCAATCCACCTGCCGCGACCGGGATCGCCATGACCTCGACCCTGGCCACCGAAGACGGTCGCCCGGGTTATGTGGCCTTGATGGACGCCGACAAGCACACCATCACGGTGACGCCGCTGGACCGCACCGCCACCGCCGACAAGGTGCCGGAGCTGTGGCTGATCACCCCCGACGGCAAGGCCCATTCGATGGGCACCTTCGACGATCAGCGTGCACGCCGTGCGCAGATTCCCGATCAGTTGATGCCCATGTTGAGCAACGAGGCCATTCTGGCCGTCACGCTGGAGCCGCCGGGCGGCGCGCCCGGTGGCGTTGCCACCGGCACCGTGGTGGCCAAGGGCGGCATCAGCACGCTGGCGATGGCTCCCTGATCCAGCGCGCCTAACCTCGCCTGCGGGCACTCGCAGGCGGGGCTCTGCAAAACAGCCTCATCCGCGCCGGACGTCTCTGGCGCGGGCAATGTGTGCGCAGCTGCGCGATTCATTCGCGACGCCAAGCGAACCCCACCCATGCGTGCGACGATCAAGCGGGCTGGTGCATCTGTTTGCCGGCAGCGTCCGTACTGGGTCACGACTACCTATGGAGAATCACGCGTGCCGAGCACTGGCCTGGACCCTCACGCCGCAGCGCCCCAGCCCGCCACCGCGCCACCGCGTGGCGGCCTGGCCGCACGCGTCGGCAGTCTGCGTCGCTGGGTGGATTCGCAAGCCGACGAGCCCCTGGACGAAGCGCGTGCCGATCGCATCGACTGGCTACGTGCCGTGCCCTTCATCGCCCTGCACCTGGCCTGCCTGGCGGTGTTCTGGGTCGGTGCATCCTGGTTCGCGGTGGGCATGGCGGTGGCGCTGTACGCGCTGCGCATGTTCGCACTCACCGGCTTTTATCACCGCTACTTCTCGCACCGCGCGTTCAAGACGTCGCGCGCACTGCAATTCGTCTTTGCCGCTATCGGGGCCACCTGCGTGCAGCGCGGGCCGTTGTGGTGGGCGGCGCATCATCGCAACCACCATCGGCATACCGACACCGGCCGCGATCCGCATTCACCGGCGCAGCACGGCTTCTGGTGGAGCCATACCGGCTGGTTCCTGACCCCGCGCAATTTCCGCACCGACTGGGAAGTGATCCCCGACCTACGCCGTTTCGCCGAACTGCGCTTTCTGGACCGCTTCGACATCGTGATGCCGGTGCTGCTGGCGCTGGGGCTGTACCTGCTCGGCGACTGGCTGGCAGTGGCTGCGCCCGCGCTGAAGACCAGCGGTGCGCAGTTGCTGGTGTGGGGCTTTGTGATCTCCACCGTGGCGTTGTTCCATGCCACCTTCACCATCAACTCGCTGGCGCATCGTTTCGGCAGCCGGCGCTTCGACACCCGCGACGACAGCCGCAACAACTGGCTGCTGGCGTTGCTCACCTTCGGCGAAGGCTGGCACAACAATCACCATTTCTTTCCCGGCTCGGCGCGCCAGGGACTGCGATGGTGGGAATACGACGCGACCTGGTACGGACTCACCGCGATGTCGTGGGTGGGGCTGGTGTGGGACCTCAAGCCGATGCCGAAACTGCTCACCCAGCGCGCCGAACGGGTGAAACGATGAGCGAGGGCAGGATTGCCGTGGTCGGCAGCGGAATCGCCGGCCTCGGCGCGGCGTGGCTGTTGTCGCGGCGCTACGAGGTGACCCTTTTCGAGGCAGCCGATTATCTGGGCGGGCATACGCACACGCACGACATCGAGCTGGAGGGGCAGCGTTACGCGGTGGATAGCGGTTTCATCGTGTTCAACCCGCAGCATTACCCGCTGCTCACGCGCATGTTCGCCGAGCTGGACGTGGCCGCGCAGCCGACCACGATGAGCTTTTCGGTCCACGACGCGCGCAGCGGGCTCGAATACAACGCCGGCACCTTGAACGGGTTGTTCTGCCAGCGCCGCAACCTGCTCAGCCCGCGCTTCTGGGGCATGCTGGCCGACCTGCGCCGCTTCTATCGCCAGGCACCGGCGGTGCTGCACAGCGACGAGCGTTTCAGCACGCTGGGCGCGTATCTGCAGCGGCACGGCTACTCGGATGCATTCCGCGACCAGCACCTGGTGCCGATGGCGTCCGCGCTGTGGTCCTCGCCTTCGCAGACCATTCTCGAATTCCCCATGGGCCAGTTGATCGGCTTCATGGCCAATCACCACATGCTGCAACTGAGCGGGCGCCCGCAGTGGCAGGTGGTGCGGGGCGGGTCCAACAGCTATGTGCGTGCGCTGCGGCGGCGCTGGCAGGTGATCGAGCGCCTGTCCACGCCGGTCCAGGCAATCCGCCGCACGCCCAATGGCGTGGTGCTGAAGGCCTCGCGTTGCGAGGAACATTTCGACCACGTGGTGCTGGCCTGCCATGCCGACGATGCGCTGGGTTTGCTCAGCGACGCCACGCCGGCCGAACGCCACATCCTCGGTGGCATCACCTACCAGGACAACGACACCGTGCTGCACACCGATGCCAGCGTGCTGCCGCGCGACCGGCGCGCCTGGGCAGCATGGAACGCGCACGTGCCGGCCGACCCGGATGCCGCCTGCACGGTGAGCTACTGGATGAACGCACTGCAGTCGATCGCGTCACCGCAGCCATTCATCGTCAGCCTCAATCGCAATCACGAGATCGACCCGGGCAAGGTGCTGCGGCGCATGCGCTATCGCCACCCGGTGCAGAACGCCGCAGCAGTGGCAGCACAAGCGCGCAAGGCCGAGATCCAGGGTGTGCAACACACCTGGTTCGCCGGGGCCGCATGGGGCTTCGGTTTCCACGAAGACGGCCTGCGCAGCGGCGTGGACGTCGCGCATGGCCTGGGAGTGCATTGGTGATGCAGTTGCTGCGCGACGCCCACCACGACGCGGTGCCGTTGCCCCCTGCCGAGGGCAGCGGCGCCGGTCGCGTGGAGGCGCCGTTGCGCAGCGCGATCTATACCGGCTGGGTGCGGCACCGGCGCTTCATGCCCAAGGCGCTGCACTTTCGCCATCGCCTGTTCCTGATGTACCTGGATCTGTCCGAGCTGGATCAGGTGTTCGCACGACGCTGGTTGTGGTCGGTGGGGCGCGCCAACCTGGCGCAGTTCCGGCGCAGCGACTATCTGGGCGATGCGCGCATTCCGCTGGACCAGGCCGTGCGCGACTGCGTGCAGACGCACACCGGCGAGCGCCCCGAGGGCGCGATCCGGCTGCTGACCCATCTGCGTTACTTCGGCCACGTGTTCAACCCGGTCAGCTTCTACTATTGCTTCGATCGCCACGACGGCCTGCGCTGGATCGTGGCCGAAATCACCAACACCCCCTGGCAGCAGCGCCACACCTACGTGCTGCCGGTCGCGCAGGCGCGCACGCATCGCGACGTGCATGCGTGGCGCTTCGACAAGCGCTTCCACGTTTCGCCGTTCATGGGCATGCAACACCGCTACGACTGGCGCTTCAGCGTGCCGGATGCGCAGTTGCGCGTGCACATGGATGTGCTGGACGCCGTTGGCGACGATGCTGGCGGTGCCCTCGACAACAGCGGCACGCGCCGCTTCGACGCCACCCTGGTACTGCAACGTCAACCGCTCACCGCGCGCAACCTGGCGCGCACGTTGCTGGCTTATCCGTTGATGACGGTGTGGGTGGTGATTGCCATCCACTGGCAGGCCTTGCGCCTGTGGCTGCGCGGCAACCCCGTCCACGACCACCCTCACCCGCCTGTGCGAGAACCCCGATGAACGCCACGTCCCTGCCCGATCACGCTGCGCCGCGCGCGGCTTCCTGGACGGACCGCCTGCTGCGCAAGCGCCTGCTGGCCACGCTTGGGCAATTGCGTGACGGGCAGCTGCAGCTGCATGAAGCCGGCACCGTCACCACGCTTGGCACGGCCACGGGCGCGCAGGCCTTGCAGATGCAGCTGCGCGTGATCGACCCCGGCTTTTATCGCCAGGCGGCGCTCAACGGCAGTGTCGGTGCAGGCGAGTCGTATATGGACGGGCAGTGGCAGTGCGACGACCTGGTGGCGTTGATGCGGCTGCTGCTGCGCAACCGCGAGCGGCTGGACGCGATGGAGACCGGCACCGCACGTCTGGGCGGCTGGGCCATGCGCAGCCTGCATGCGTTTGCGCGCAATACCCGCAGCGGCAGCCGGCGCAATATCGCCGCGCACTACGACCTGGGCAACCCGCTGTTCAAGCTGTTCCTGGATGAAAACCTGATGTACTCGTCGGCGATCTTTGTCGACGGCGAAGAGGCGCAGGGGGAGGCGGCACTGGAGCGCGCGGCGACCCGCAAGCTCGAACGCATCTGCCAGAAACTGCGCCTGGCGCCGCACCATCATGTGCTGGAGATCGGCACCGGCTGGGGCGGCTTTGCGCTGCACGCCGCACGCGAACACGGCTGCCGCGTCACCACCACCACCATTTCGCGCGAGCAGTTCGAACTGGCCAACCAACGCATCGCCGCGGCAGGCCTGAGCGATCGGGTGACGGTGCTGTTGCACGACTACCGCGACCTGGAAGGCCGCTTCGACCGCGTGGTCTCGATCGAGATGATCGAAGCCATCGGCCACCAGTATCTGGACACCTACTTCGCCAAGGTCGGCAGCCTGCTGGCCGACGATGGCGAAGCGCTGATCCAGGCCATCACCATCGAAGACCACCGCTACAAGCAGGCGCTGCACTCGGTGGACTTCATCAAACGGCATATCTTCCCGGGCAGCTTCATTCCTTCGGTTGCGGCGATGACCGGCGCGATCGCGCGCGCCAGCGATCTGCGCCTGTTCAATCTGGAAGACATCGGCCCGAGCTATGCGCTGACCTTGCGCGCGTGGCGCCAGCGCTTCATGGCGCAGTTGCCGCAGGTGCGTGCGCTGGGCTACGACGAGCGCTTCATCCGCATGTGGGAGTTCTATCTGGCCTATTGCGAGGCCGGCTTTCTGGAACGCTCGATCGGCGATGTGCATTTGTGGCTGAGCAAACCCGCTGCACGCCCGCCGCAGTTCGTGCCTGGCCTCACTGCCGGCGCATGAAGCAGCTCGGCAACTACCTCGGCCTGCAGGTGCTGTGGCTGGTCGCGGTCGGTTCCGCTGCGCATGCGCGCATCTGGCCGACGCTGCTGGCGCTGGCGGTCTTCGCGCTTTACCAGCTGTGGCCTTCGCGACGCGCGCCCGGCGACGTGCAGTTGATGGTGGCGGCCTTGTCGCTGGGATTGCTGCTGGACACCACGCTGGCAGCGGGCAATTGGGTGCGCTACGCCGCGCCGTGGCCGGGCAGCCTGCTGGCGCCGCCGTGGATCCTGGCGTTGTGGCTGGGCTTTGCGCTCACCCTCAACCATTCGCTGGCCACGGCAATGCAGCGGCCGTGGCTGGCGGTGCTGCTGGGCGCGATCTTCGGGCCGTTTTCGTACTGGCTGGCGCAACGCAGCTGGCACGCGGTGGAATTTCAATCGCCTTACCTGCATGCCGTGCTTGCCGTGGGCATCGGCTGGGGCGTGGCCTGCGGCGTGTTGTCGCTATATGCACGCCGGCTGGCGCGACCATTACCCGATGACCCCACTGGAGAACTGCAATGAATGCCTGGCCGCTGCTGCATGTGGGCGTGTTCGCAAGCGTGGTGATGGTGATCGGCTGGCTGTGGCAGCGTCGCAGCGGCAACGCCGGCCCGGTCGATGTGTTGTGGGCGGGCTGCCTGGCGGTGGCTGCGCCGTACTGTGCGTGGATGTCCGAGGGCGCACTGCTGCCGCGCGTGCTGGTGGCGGTGCTCGGGGGCGTGTGGGGGGCGCGTCTGGCGCTGCACCTGGGCGTGCGCGTCTTCGGCGACCCGCATGAAGACGGCCGGTACCGCGCGTTGCGCGAACATTGGAACGGCAGCCAGAGCAAGTTCCTCGGTTTTTTCCTGGCACAGGCCGGGGTGGTGGTGCTGTTCGCGGTGCCGTTCCTGGCCGCGGCGAGCAACCCAAACGCGGAATGGAGCGCATGGACAGGCATCGCGATCGTCGTGTGGTTGATCGCGGTCGGTGGCGAGGCGTTGGCGGACCGGCAGTTGTCGGCGCACAAGGCCAACCCGGCCAATCGCGGCAAGACCTGTCGCGCCGGGCTGTGGCGTTATTCGCGTCACCCCAATTATTTTTTCGAGTTCGTGCACTGGTTCGCGTATCTGGCGCTGGCCGTCGGTGCCGGCCCGTGGCCGGTGGCGCTGTGCGCGCTTGGGCCGGTGGTGATGTTCGTGTTTCTGTATCGCTTCACCGGCATTCCTTACACCGAGCAGCAGGCGCTGCGCTCGCGTGGCGAGGACTATGCCCGGTACCAGCGCAGCACCAGCGCGTTCTTTCCGCTTCCCCCTTCGTCCTGATTTGCCTGGAGAGTTGCATGTCTACCGTTATCGTCCCGCCCTCCGCGCAGCCCGAAGAAGCCTTCGCCACGCGGCTCGCCGAATCCGGTGTGCTGCCCGACGCCGTCTTGCGCCACGGCATCCGTCGCCTGTGCGCGCAGCGCCTGCGCGATGAGCGCGGCAACGATGCCGATGCCAACGGCGAGCGGCAACGCGCCTTCATCGACAGCCTGCGGGCCAGCGCGATCGCGATCGAAACCGATGCGGCCAATCGCCAGCATTACGAATTGCCGCCGCAGTTCTTCACCCTGTGCCTGGGCCGCCGGCTCAAGTACAGCAGCTGCTACTGGGATGCCACCACGCCCAATCTGGATGCCGCCGAAGAACGCATGCTGGCGCTGTACGGCGAGCGCGCCGAACTGGCCGATGGTCAACGCATCCTGGAACTGGGCTGCGGCTGGGGCTCGTTGACCCTATGGATGGCCGAGCGCTATCCGAACGCCAGCATCACGGCGGTGTCCAACTCGCGCCCGCAGCGCGCGCATATCCTGGAGCAGTGCCGCGTGCGCGGGCTGAGCAACGTGCAGGTGATCACTGCCGACGTCAACGCGCTGACCCTGCCACCGGGCGACTTCGATCGCGTGGTGTCAGTGGAAATGTTCGAGCACATGCGCAACTACCGCGACCTGCTCGCACGCGTCGGCAGCTGGCTGGCACCGGGCGGCAAGCTGTTCGTGCACATTTTTTGCCACCGCGATCTGGCCTACCCGTTCGAAGTGGTCGGCGAAGACAACTGGATGGGCCGGCATTTTTTCACCGGCGGGCTGATGCCGGCGGCCGATACCCTGCTGCACTTCCAGCAGGATGTGGTGATCGAACAACGTTGGCTGCTGTCGGGCGAGCATTACGAGAAGACCGCCAACGCCTGGCTGGAAAACCAGGACCGCCACCGCGACCAGATCATGCCGCTGTTGAAGCAGACCTACGGCGACGACGCGCAGCGTTGGTGGCAGCGCTGGCGGATGTTCTGGCTGGCCTGCGCGGAATTGTTCGGCTACGACCACGGCCGCGAGTGGGGCGTGGCGCATTACCGCTTCGTCAAACGTTGATTGCACCGCCGGCAGCCGTTGCGAACATGACTGCCGGCCACCATGCACCGCGCGTGCTTGCGCGCACTGCGACAACCGCGCAGCAGTCACCTGGTTGCGCTGAAGCGCTGCGTGCCATCGCGCGCACCGCTTCAAGCGCCGCACCCAGTGGCGCGATCAGCCCGCCGCAGCGGTCACCACGATTTCCACTTTCCACTCCGGCCGCGCCAACTTGGCTTCAACGGTGGCGCGGGCAGGCGTGAAGCCGTGCGGCACCCACTCGTCCCAGGCCTTGTTCATGCCATCGAAATCGGCGATGTCGGCGAGGAAGATCTCCGCACGCAGGATCTTGGTCTTGTCGCTGGCCGCCAGCGCCAGCAGCTTGTCGATCTCGCCCAGCACCTGGCGGGTCTGCCCGGTGATGTCCTGGCTGGTGTCCTCGGCAATCTGGCCAGCCAGGTAACACACGCCGGCATGGACGGTCATTTCGGACATACGCGGACCCGCATCGAATCGCTGCAGCATTTCAGGCTTCCTACGGTTGATTGACCCCTGCATTGTCCCGCGAATGCGGCAGACGTGCAGCCCCGTCGCGCTCGCAGCGCGCCAACACGGTGCCCGCGCGCACCATCCAGGCCACGATCAGCACGATGGCGATCTTCTGGCTGATGCCCAGGGGTGCGCTGGTCACGGTGACATGGAACAGCAACACCGCAAACGCTGCCCAGCCCAGCGGGAAGGCCGAAGGAAAGTGTGCACGCCACCGCACATCGGCCCGGAAGTACCACGCCTGCAGCAATACCGCGGCAATCACGCACAGAAACGTCGTATCCGCCGACAACACATGCACCATCGCGGCCGCCTCCGGCGCCAGCTCGGGCATCCAGCTGTCGCCGATCGAGACCATGCACAGCCCCAATGCCGCCATCCAGAACAAACCCAGCACGGTGCGGCTGCGCGCGGCCGGCGCCAACGCCGCATACAGCCCCAGCGCCAGCCACGCCATGCTGGCGGCCAGCAGGCAGTAGGCGGTGCGCAGCAACAGGCCATACGGACCGTGCAGATAGGCGCTCAGTTGCGCATCCACCCACCAGAGATCGCGGCGCAGCCATTGCAACACCAGCACCAGCCCGATGAAGACCATGCCAGCGGCGGCGGCGATGCGGCCGGCGTGGCCGCTCCAGCGCGGCGGCATGGCCCGCGCGTGCGGCGCAAACGTTGGGGAATCGGGTGGAGTGCGCATCAGCAGCCTGTCTGCCTTCCAACTGTCATGGCTGTCCTGTCGTGTTCGTTCGGCACGCGTGTGCGGCTTTGCCCTATGATGCGCGCGGCCGGCCCGCACGGACACTGTGTCGGTACGATCGAACCACGCGTTCACTGGATGTCGGCACCTTCGCAACCACGCTGCATGCACCCTCAACCCGACCGGCCCATGCATTGCAAACGCGCGCGCGGCACACCTCGTGCATGCACCCTCCTTCCCTTTCAGCAGATCCCGTTGCCCTCATGACGGATACCCCCGCGTCTTCCGAAACGTCCGCCAGCGGTTGGCGTCGCGCCTTGCCGGTCATCATCAGCCTGGCGATCCTGGCGATGGCCCTGCATGCGCTGTCGTCGCAGTTCACCGACCACGGCTACCGCCAGATCCGGCATGCGTTCCGTGCGCTGGGCGCGGGGCAGATCGCACTGACGCTGCTGCTCGGCCTGAGCAGCTACGCGTGCCTGGTGGGCTTCGACTGGGTGGGGCTCAAGCGCACCGGCAAGCAGCTGCATCCGGCACGGGTGGGCATCACCGCCTTCATGGCGCATGCGGTCGGGCAGACCTTGGGATTTGCCGCACTCACCGGCGGCGCCGTGCGCCTGCGCGGCTACGGCAGCGTGGGCCTGACCCTGGCCGAGATTGGCCAGGTGGTGCTGATGAGCACCCTGGGCTTCATCTTCGGGGCCTGGGTGCTGCTGGGTCTGGCATTGCTGCTGGAACCGGAAGCGGCCGCGCGCGCGTTGCCGATCACCGCGCAGGCCATCCGCATCGCCGGCATCGCCCTGCTGGTCGGCTACGGCGCCATGCTGGCGCTGGTCGGCAAACAGGGCCGCGAGTTCGGCATCCGCACCCACCGGTTCTGGTTACCGGACCGCACCACGGTGCTGGGCGTCACCGCACTGAGCGTGGTGGAACTGGGCCTGGCCGCGGCCGCGTTCTACGTGCTGCTGCCGCCGGACCCCGGTACCGGCTACTTCGGCTTCATCGGCATCTGGCTGGTGGCCGTGGTGGCCGGGCTGATCTCCACCGTGCCGGCCGGCCTGGGCGTGTTCGAGTGGAGCCTGCTCAAACTGCTGCCGCACGTGACTCCCGCCGCGGTCCTGGCCGCGGCGCTGGCCTACCGCGTCACGTACTACATCGTGCCACTGCTGATCTCGGTGGCCATGGCGGCCGCCTCCGGGCTGCGCGCGCCGGTACGCGTCGGCGCCAGCACCGCGCGCACCGTGTGGAAGACCCTGCGCCCGTGGCTGCCGCAGATTCTGGCGTTGGCGGTGTTTGCAGTGGGTGCCGCGCTGGTGATCGACGGCACCCTGCCGACACCGCGCGCGCGCCAGGAAGTGGCGCCGCTGCCGCTGATCGAAACCTCGCACCTGCTGGTCAGCCTGGGCGGCATGATGCTGCTGCTGATCGGGCAGGGCCTGCAGCGCCGCAGCCATGCGGCCTGGGTGCTGGCGCTGGGCGTGTGCTTGCTGCTGCCGCCGTTGGCGCTGCTGCGCGGCAGCCATATCTCGGTGTCGTTGTCGGCGGCGCTGGCAGCGGTTGCGCTGTGGGCGGCGCGACGCGAGTTCTATCGCCAGGGCGCGCTGCTGGACGAAGCCTGGTCGTGGCGCTGGCTGAGCAACCTGGGCCTGGTGCTGGTGGCCACGTTCTGGCTGCTGTTCTTCGTCTACAGCCATGTCGAATACAGCAACGATCTGTGGTGGCAGTTCGCCACCTCGGCCAATGCGCCGCGTGCATTGCGCGCCGCGCTGATCCTGTGCGTGGGCGTGATCGTGTTCGGCATGGCGCGCCTGCTGCGTGGTGGACGCAGGCCGATGCCGGCGGCCGATGCGCAGACGCTGCAAACGCTGGCACCGATCCTGGCCACCAGTACCGATACCCAGGCCTGCCTGGCGCTGACCGGCGACAAGGCGTTTTTGTTGGATGAGCAGCGCCGTGGCTTTGTGATGATGCAGCGCTATGGCGGTTCGTTGATTTCCATGGGCGACCCGGTCGGCCCGCCGGAGGTGGCGTGCGCGCTGATCTGGCGCTTCCGCGAAGAGGCCGACCACATGGGCCTGCGCCCGGTGTTCTACCAGGTCGGCGAACGTTACTGGCAGACCTATCTCGACATGGGCCTGACCCTGGTCAAGCTGGGCGAAGAGGCGATCGTGCCGCTGGAGGGTTTCACCCTGGAAGGCCGCGACCGCGCCGACCTGCGCCAGGCCTGGAACCGCGGCAAGCGCGGCGGCCTGAGCTTCCGCATGCTGCCGCCCGAACAGGTGGAGGAGGTATTGCCGCGCCTGGCCGAGGTGTCGGAACAATGGCTGGAAGAAAAATCCGGCGAAGAGAAAGGCTTTTCGCTGGGCAGCTTCGATCCGGATTACCTGCGTCGCTTCCCACTGGCGGTGGCCGAGGTCGAAGGCCAGATCGTGGCATTTGCCAACGTGTGGTGGGCACCGGCCGGCGGCGAACTGTCGGTGGACCTGATGCGGCACAGCGCGCAGGCACCGAAGGGCACCATGGACTTCCTGTTCATCGAGTTGTTCCTGTGGGGCCAGGCCAACGGCTACACGCGGTTCTCGCTGGGCATGGCGCCGTTGTCGGGCCTGGCCGAACATCGCCTGGCCGGGCGCTGGAACCGCTTCGCCAGCCTGGTCGCGCGGCACGGCGAGCGTTTCTACGGATTCAGCGGTCTACGCCGCTTCAAGTCGAAGTTCGCCCCGACCTGGCGTCCACGCTATCTGGTCGCCCCCGGCGGCATGCATCTGCCGGCCGCCTTGCTGGATGTCACCCGCCTGATCTCGGCCGATCCTGGGCGGCAGGAGTAAGCCCGCGCGCGACGCTGGCGCCGAACATGCAGGTCCGGCCGCCTTTGCTGGCGCCCACCGGAGCGGATTGACAACGCAGGAGCACGCCGTTTCCGGCAATCCTGGTGTGCGGAGCAGCGGTCGCAGACCGTGAAAGCGCGGTGCCACGTCCGCGGGCCAGCGCATGTGGGGCGGCATGGATGCCGCCATCGAGCTTCCAAGGATGGATTCACAGCGTGTCGCGATTCCGGACCGGACCCGGCACCGTGCCGCCGACCAGGACACGGTCGGCGCACTCAGATCAAACACTGTCCGGCCTTACGGCTTCGACAGCGTGTGCAACTGGTCCATGATCGTCTTGGCCAGGGTCGTGTAATCGCCCTTGAAATGGTGATCGCCTGGCAGTGCGACCCGCTTGGCCACGTTTGCGGGCAGGTTCGGGCAAAGCGCATCGTCGTCGTCCTGGCCGTAGATGCACACCGTCGTGCCGGCCGGCAGACGCTGGATCTCCGGCGCGATCGGCAGGCCCTCGTCGTCCGAGCCCAGCCAGTTGCTGACGTGGAACTCGTAGTCGGCCAGCTTGCCGACCGACAGCAGCGCCGTCATACGCAGGTTCTGCTTGGTCGCAGCGGGCAGTTTATTGATGGCCGCCGGCAGCACGTCGGCGCCCTGCGAAAAGCCGATCAGTACCACGCGCTGGCGATCCCAGCGCTGCGCATAGACGCGGGCAATGCGATCCAGGTCGTCGGCAAAGCCTTGCGGGGTGCGTTCGGTCCAGAAGTAACGCAGCGAATCCAGGCCGACCACCGGAATGCCTTGCGCGGCGAGTGCATCGGCCACCTCTTCGTCCAGGCCTGCCCAACCGCCATCGCCGGACACGAAGATCACGAAGGTGTCGTCGTCGCTGTCGCCATCGGGCTTGGCCGGCAGTTCCACCACCGGCAGATCCGCAAGACCGCCCGGCGGCGGCGGCAACGCCACGCCCTTCTGTTCGCCCAGCGAACGCACCGCGGCGCGCAGGCCGGGCAGGATGTCGCCTTTGGCAGAGCGCCGGAAGGTTCGCGCCTGCGGCACCTGCTTGAGGAAACCCTCTTCGGCAGCCGCCGGGCAGCGTTTGTCCTGGCTGGCGGCAAGCACCCAGGGAATCTGCAACGGCACCGGCAACAGCGTGTTGGTCCCCGGGCGTACACCCGGCTGGCAGATTGCCTGGTTGGACACGGTGGCCGGGCAGAGCCCGTCGGTGAGCACGCCGGCCAGGACGTGCGGCTTGGCCTGAGCCGCGATCGCGTAGGCCAACGCGGCGCCCTCGCCATCGCCCACCAGCAGCGGCAGACGATAGGTGGGGATGTGATAGAAGGCCTGCACGTAACGCGAGAAATTTTCCACGTCGCCGACCGAGAACGTGCAGGTGCCGCCAGCCTTGCGCAGCACTGCGTACAGGTGCGCGGTGTCCACCACCGCCACCATCGCACCGTCGGCGCGCAGGCTTTCTGCCTGGGCCTGACGCTTGGCGGCATCGCCCGCACCGGCCAGCCAGATCACCACCCGTTGCGGCTCTCCCTTGGGCATCAGCACCGGCACCTGCTCGAAACGGCCGTGGCTGACCGGTTCCGGCGCCTGCGCGGCGGCCATGCCCGACAGCGTCAACATCGCCGCGCCGCAGAGCGCGCTCCACATTTCAAGTCGTCGCATGTCGCACCATCGGGAAAAGTGGTTCAAAGATAATCGTTCCGGACTGCAGCGCGAAGCGCAGGACCTGGCTCATTGCGCCTCGGGGCGGCTGACCGCCGGCTGGCGCGCTTCCCACGCTGCCAGGGCCTGGCGGTAACGCGTCAGCTCCTCGGCATACAGATCGTGCACGCACAGCGGGCAGCCGCTCTCACAGCATTCGTTGGGCGCAGGCGGCTGCGGGGCGATCGGGCGTGGGTCTGGGCGGGAAGCAGCGCTGTCGTGCATGCGGCCATTGTAGCGTGCGCATCGGACTCAGCCGGACATGCAGCCGGCTGGGGCGTAGGCTCAGCGCCCCAGCCGCCGGCGCAGATTGGCGCGCGCCGCGGTGTCGTAATGGGTATGGAAGTAGTCGCTCAGGAAGATGCGCGGCTGCTTGAGCACACCGGCCAGGAACCGGCGGCGATTGACCCGGAACAGCACGCTGGGCACGTGCCCGCGATACTCCTCGGCGATGGCCTGATCGTAGGCATCGAACACCGCTGCGGGCGCGGCCAGGATCGCCATGTCGCAGTCCAGGAACAGCGCGGCGTCTTCATCCACGTCCTGCGGCAGCACGTGCCCGTGCCGAGCCGTGAGCAGGATCAGCGCCTGCACCCGCTCGACATCCACCCGCGCCTGCGGCCACCAGCGCGGGATGGCTTCGGCCGCCATCAGTGCCGATTGCGCCTCGTTGTCGCTGCGTCCGGGCTGATACACCGCATCATGGAACAGCACCGCCAGCCAGACTTCTGTCGGCTGGCGCCAGCCCGGCCCGGCCGCGACCTCGGCGTAGTGCTGCAGCACCGCGCGAACGTGGCCGAAGTGGTGGTAAGCGCGCGGCGGGGCGGCATAGGCCTGTTCGAGCGCGGCCAGGTGGTCGGCGTGCAATGGCAATGGCGTGGCGATGTCCATGTCCGCAGGCTACCGCGTACGCGCGGCCATGCACATCAGCGCAGCGACCAGCGGCCTTCGATCTGGTAGCGCGACTGGCCAAGAAAGCTACGTACCAGCGCGAAATCGCGCACGGTCCAGGCAAGCGCATCGCAGCGTCGCTGCGGCACTGCCTGATTGCAGTACAGCAGCGTCATGTGCGGCGTGTATTGCGCATCACCGGCAATGCCCACATGCGCCAGCTGCCTTCCCAATGCGCCCTGCAGCTCGTAAAGCCCGCGCACCTGCTCTTCGCCACGCAGCACGCAGGGAAGTTGCGAGCGCCTGCCGCCGAAGGTGCCGACGCGATCGAACTCCACCTCGAACGCGTCCATCTGCACGCGCGTCGCTGCCTGGCTGGCGCGGCTCACCAACGATGGCGGCAGACCACCGGCGTAATCACCCAGATGATGCAGGGTCACATGCAGCCGTTCGCGCGCAAGCGCCTTGCCTTGGGCGTGCCCGCCTTGCAACAGGCGATCGGCAATGCGCGCTGCATGCTCGGCAGTGGACGCATCGGCCATCACCGCGAAAAACAGACGTTCGGTGGTCTTCTCTTCTCCAAGCCCGAGCGACAGCTGTGCCTCGGCCGATGACAGATACAGGAACTGTTGCTTCATGGGTGGATGCCACGACCGCGCAACGCGGGCCTGCCTGAAGAAGGGCGGCGGATACTAGCAGACCCAACGCGTGCCGGACATGCCGGCATGCATGCGCGGGTGTGGAACCTCTTGCATTGCGTGGAACTGCGATTGCGGCCTTGCGCCATGCATGCGCGCCTGCGGCGACACACAAAGAAACGGGCAGCATGCGCTGCCCGTTTCCGCCTTTATCGTCTTACTCCGGAGCTGCATCGGATCGGTGACGATGCACTCGGTTCAACGCGCAGCTTATGCGGCGCTCTTCATCGCATGCTTGCGGTTGCGCATGACGTCATGGCAAGCGCGTACCTCAGGCAGCAGGCGCAGCGCGGCTTCGCGTGCAGCGGCCGGGATGTCCTGGTCGGCGATGGTTTCGTCGAACGCCTTCAACAGACGGTCTTCGGACTCTTCCAACTCGGCCACATAGCCGTACTTGGTGTCGCCCAGGGTTGCGCGAACCTTGCCGTAGAACTGCTGCATGCTGCCCACCATGGTGCCGTGCTGTTCCGGCGTGCCACCGGCGGCGGCGACCACACTGCTCAGGCTGCTGACGATGTCGGTCTTGACGCCGGCGATGCGGCGGAACAGCGTCGCGAGCTCCGCGTCGCCCACCTTGGCCGCGGCTTCTTCGTAGAAGTCCTTGCCGTCGCGCGAGATGGCGATGAGGTCATTGAGGCTATGCTCGGTTTTGCTCTGAATGCTCATATGTGGCTCCTTGTTTGGATGGACCGACGCGGCGCGGTGCGATGACTGCGCGTGCGGCGGGTTGAGTCAATCGATGGGTTGATTGCAGTGCCGTCACGTTGTGTACGGCCTCATCCTCGCGTTGCCTGCATAATCGATATGTGAGCGATGTGGGCATCGTCCTCACGCCATCATGCAGGCGATGAATTGCAATTCATCCATGCCAACAGCGGGTCAAGATCACTTCGGCTGGCGACTGGCCCACATGTTGTCGACCAGATTCGGATACGGCCGCCCCGCCTCTTCGGCGCGCTGCTTGGCGGCTGCTTTTTGCGCATCGGTCAACGGTGTCGACTTCGCCTTGCCCTTGGAATTGGAGCGCTTCCACGGCGGTGGAGTGAACTCGTTCATGGCACTGTTCGGTCCGCTTGATGGAACGCGAAGTCTCGCCGGCGCCCCGTGAGATGGCTGTCGTGATGGCACATGGGCTGTGCGAATCGCTGCATGGCGCCGCAAGCTGCCACCTGAGCGAAACGGCGCCGCGGGCGCTTGACGCATCGCGGCACCGGCAGCTCAGCAATTCGTCAGCACCGCACGTTGCCGATGGCGTTCCTGCCACACCGCCGCTGCATAGACCAGCAACCCGCCGAGCGCGGTGGCCGCGCCGACGTAGCCGGTGGAGGTCCAACCCCAGCCTGCCGTGATCGCCATGCCGCCCAGCCATGGACCCAATGCATTGGCCGTATTGAACGCTGCATGGTTGGACGCTGCGGCCAGGGTCTGCGCTTCTGCCGCCACGTCCATCAAGCGCGTCTGTAAGGCCGGCGCCAACGCCCCCATGGTGCCGACCGCCACGATCGAGACGAACACCCACACGCCTGACTGCGCTGCCAGCGGAAACGTCAACATCACCACCACCGACCACAGCAGCAACACCGGTACGGCGCGGAACTGCATGCGATCGAACAACCAACCGCCCAGGATGCTTCCCAGCACCCCGCCCACGCCGAACGCCACCATCGCCAACGGGATGCGCGCTGCGGTCACGCCGGTCACCGCAGTCAAGGTCGGCGCAAGGTAACTGAAGACGCAGAACATGCCGGAAAAACCCACCGCCCCGATCGCCAATGCCAGCCACACCTGCGGCTGATTGAACGCGCGCAATTCGCGCAGCGGCTGCTGGCGCGGCTCCTCCGGCTGCGGCGGCAACAGGACCGCCACGGCGGCGACCGTGCCCAGCGCAATCACCGACACCGACGCATAGGCCCAGCGCCAGCTCACGATTTGCCCCAGCCAGGTTGCCAGCGGGTTGCCCACCAGCAGCGCAACACTCAGACCCAACAACACGCGCCCCACTGCAGTGGCACGTTGATTGGGCGGGCTGATCGATGCGGCCACCAGCGACGCAACGCCGAAGTAGGCGCCATGCGGCAGTCCGGCGATAAAGCGGCACAGCAGCATGGCGTGGTAGCTCGGTGCCAATGCGCTGGCCACGTTGCCCAGCGCATAGAAGACCATCAACAGCAGCAACAAGGTGCGCCGCGGCCAGCGCGCGCCCAGGATCGCCAGCAAGGGCGCACCCACCACCACGCCCAACGCATACGCGCTGATGACGTGACCGACCTGCGGCTCGGTGATCTGCAGGCCCTGCGCAATCTGCGTCATCAGGCCCATGGTGGAGAATTCGCTGATGCCGATCGCAAAGCCGCCCATC
Source organism: Xanthomonas euvesicatoria (assembly GCF_013112235.1). Taxonomy (NCBI): domain Bacteria; kingdom Pseudomonadati; phylum Pseudomonadota; class Gammaproteobacteria; order Lysobacterales; family Lysobacteraceae; genus Xanthomonas; species Xanthomonas euvesicatoria. The sequence goes on along the minus strand of NZ_JABFFS010000001.1, from coordinate 2,698,517 downwards.
GCCAGCGCAAGCAGGATCAGCACGTAATCGCGCCGGGACACGCGTGGCGAAGAAAGGTCGGTATCGGTCATGCCCGACTCCAGAGTGGCGGGGCGGCCTATTATTGTGCAATGCAGCAGAGCAGGAAAGCGCGACACCAGGGGCGGTTCAGCGCCAGCGCCCACTCCATCACAGTTGCCACGCTTTCGACGCGACAGGGACGCTGTGTCCTATCTGCATCGCTCGAATCTGCTTGAGTCCGCCACCATCGCTACCGGGCACCGCGATCGGCGCGGCGTCGCGCCTGGCGCGTGATCAATTTCGACTGGTTGCTGATGTCCAAATCCACTCAATCCCCCTTGTTCTCGCCGGTGCGCCTGGGCGCGCTGGAGCTTGCCAACCGCGTGATCATGGCCCCGCTGACGCGCAACCGCGCGGTCGCCGGCCAGGTGCCCTCGCCGCTTGCCGCTGAGTATTACGGCCAGCGCGCCACCGCCGGCCTGATCGTGGCCGAAGGCACCCAGATCAGTCCGCTGGGCCAGGGTTACCTCGATACGCCCGGCATCTACACCAAGGAACAAATCGAGGGCTGGCGCGCCGTCACTGACGAAGTGCATCGCCGCGGCGGCAAGATCGTGCTGCAGCTGTGGCACGTTGGCCGCGTCTCGCACACCAGTGTGCTGCCGCCGGGCGAAGTGCCGGTTGCGCCCAGCGCCATTCGCGCCGAAGGCAAGACTTTCACCAAGAATGGATTCGAGGACGTGTCCGAGCCGCGCGCGCTGGCATTGGATGAAATCCCCGGCTTGATCGAGGACTACCGCATCGCGGCGCGCAACGCGATCGATGCCGGCTTCGACGGCGTGGAAGTGCATGCGGCCAACGGCTATTTGTTGGACCAGTTCCTGCGCGACAGCTCTAACCAGCGCACCGATGCCTACGGTGGCGATATCGAAAACCGTACCCGCCTGCTTGCCGAAGTGGTGCAGGCGATTGCCGATGAAATCGGCGCCGAGCGCACCGGCGTGCGCTTGTCGCCGGTGACCCCGGTGTACGGCGCGCACGACTCCGACCCGCAGCCGCTGTTCGAACGTGCGGTCGAGCGCCTGAACCTGATCGGCAGGCTGGCCTTCGTGCACGTGATCGAGGGCGCCACCGGCGGCCCGCGCGACAACATCGCCTTCGACTATGCCGCGCTGCGCGCCAAGTTCGACGGCGCCTGGATCGCCAACAACGGCTACGACCGCGGCATGTCCGAACAGGCCATCAGCAGCGGCTACGCCGATGCGATCGCGTATGGCCGCCCGTTCATCGCCAATCCGGACCTGGTGCGTCGCCTGCGCGAGAACGCGCCGCTGGCCGAGATCGACCAGGCCACCATGTACGGCGGCGGTGCCAAGGGTTACACCGACTACCCCGCTTTGCCGGAGTAATCGCCTGATCGGCCGCTGACCAGGCGACCGCACCTGCCGGCTGGCACGGTGCGGTTGCCGTGGGTGACGCCGATGCACTGCATGCCTGCTGTTGGCCGATAAGCAGCGACCGGTCTTGCATGCGCGCCGCTGGCCATGCGGCCGCTCGGCGATTGCCAGGCGGACCGCTGCCGGCATCCTGCGCATCGCCTGCGCGCACCTGGTCGTGCGTTATTGGCATCGAGTTTTTTGCCGGTTGCCATGCGCGCCCGACACTCGTCACCCTGCATCATCTGATCCGCAACGCCACCCCATCACCACACGTGATTTCGCAGCGGCGCATGCGCGCTTACCGTCGCGATTGCCAGTACGCCAACGCTGCCGATGATGCAGCTATCTCATTGCCAAGGCTCTCGCGCATGCGACAGGGCTGCATGGTGGCGGCGGTGTATCCGCGCGACTAGCGCAATGGGCCTGCACTGCCTATCCGCAGGTGCGCTGCACATTGGGGCCATAGCGCGCGCCGGCTTCCGCCAACGCACACTGCCGCGCCACTGGGTCACCGCGCTTACGCCTTGCGCAGGAAACAGGTCTTCAACACCAGGCCCTTGATCTTTTCCGAGTTGCCCTCGATGTGCTCGGCATCGTCTTCGACCAGGCGAATGTTGCGGATCACCGTGCCCTGCTTGAGCGGGATCGAAGAGCCCTTGACCTTGAGATCCTTGATCACGGTCACCGTGTCGCCGGCCTGCAGCACGTTGCCGTTGCTGTCGCGCACCACCGTCGTGTCTGCCGCGGCATCGCCTGCGCTCCATTCGAAGCCGCAGTCGGCGCAGATCGACATCGCGCCATCGGCATAGGTGTTTTCCAGTCCGCATTGCGGACAGGCGGGGACAGTAGGCATGCAATTCCTTGATCGAAGCGGGCGTGGATTGTAGCCGCCCGGGTGCGCGATCACGCACCCGGCACGGGGATGGGGCGATAGTGCGGCGCTTGTCGAATGCCCCGCAGGTCGCGCGTGTCCAATCAGCCAGTGTCCACTTCCCCGCGCACAACGCCGCCCTCCCCTCACACCCAACAAAGCGACCCCGCCGCCAGCGAGAATGGCCCAGGCAAGCCCAAGGGTTCGCACGTGGTGGTGTACGTGGCACTGGCGGGCAATCTGGCCATTGCCGTGGCCAAGTTCATCGCCGCCGGCATTTCCGGCAGCTCGGCCATGCTCAGCGAGGGCGTGCATTCGCTGGTGGACACCGTCAACGAAGTGCTGCTGCTGTATGGCTTGCGCCGCGCCGCACAGCCGCCCACCCCGACCCATCCGTTCGGTTACGGGCGCGAGCTGTATTTCTGGAGTTTCATCGTCGCCCTGCTGGTCTTCGCGATGGGTGCAGGCGTGTCGCTGTACGAAGGCATCGTGCATTTGCGCAACCCCGAGCCGGCCAAGAGCCACCTGATTGCCTACTGCGTGCTCGGCGTATCGATCGTGTTCGAAGGCATTTCATGGGTGGTGGCGGTGCGCGAATTTCGCTCCAAGAAAGGCCGCATGGGCTATTTCCAGGCATTTCGCCAGAGCAAGGACCCCACCACCTTCACCGTGTTGCTGGAAGACAGCGCTGCGTTGATCGGCCTGCTGATGGCGCTGCTCGGCCTGGCCGGTGCGCAATTGTTCGACATGCCCGAACTCGACGGCATCGCCTCGATCGGCATTGCCGGCGTGCTGGCGTTTACCGCGTTCCTGTTGGCGCGCGAAACCAAGGGCCTGCTGATCGGCGAGCCGGCGCATGCGCATGTTACCGACTCGCTGCTGCGCATCGCCGCCAGCGACCCGGACGTGCGTGCGGCCAATGGCGTGCTCACCATGCAAATGGGCCCCAACCAGGTGGTGGCGGCGTTGAGCGCCGAGTTCGAAGACAGCCGCACCACACCGCAGATCGAGGCCTGCGTCGGGCGGATCGAAGCCGCCGCCAAGCAGCAACATCCCGAGCTCACCGCACTGTTCATCAAGCCGCAGACCCCGGAAACCTGGCGTGCACGGCGTGCGCAGATCGAGAGCGGAGCAGCGCCGGACTGAGGGAGACCGAAGCGTGCGGCATGCAGATGTCGTGAAGCATGCCCGTGGGTCACCGCGTCGCTGCGCGTTGGTCCATCGAACGCAGCGCCAACGCCGCAATCGCCGATCGCGCCGCGGACGGTCGGCCCAACGCACTCCACGCTCCACTCCGTCTTCGCGCTGAGGCAGCCGGCGCGAGCCTGGTCGTGGCGGTCGTGCCGCCAAGCTGATCCCCGCCTCAACCGCAAACCTGGCTGCGGTTGCATGATCCGGTGCGATTGCCTACGGTGTGCGTGCGGCACCTCTTCGCATCGTGAATCAGCCGATGCATTCCCCTCGATCACCCATTCATGGAGGTTTCCAATGGAAATCAGCCAGGGTCGCGTTGCGACCATCCACTACACCCTTTCCGACGACAACGGCCAAGTGCTGGACCGCTCCACGCCCGACACTCCGCTGAGTTATCTGCATGGCGCCGGCAACATCGTGCCCGGCCTGGAGCAGGCACTGGAAGGCAAGCGGCTGGGCGATACGCTCACCGCCGACGTCGTGCCCGAACAGGACTATGGCCCGCGCCACGAGCAGCTCATCCAGCAGGTGCCGCGCGACGCGTTTCCGACCGATGTCGACGTGGTACCCGGCGTGCAGTTCGAGGCGCGCACGCAGCAAGGCCCGGTCCTGGTCACCGTGACCGCGGTTGGCCCCGATCAGGTCACCGTGGACGGCAACCACCCGCTCGCCGGGCAAACCCTGCACTTCGCGGTCGAGGTGGTGGCAGTGCGCGAGGCCACCACGCAGGAATTGAACGACGGTCACGTGGCCGAGCTGGCCGCCTGACCCGGCGCGCGCCGCGCGCCCTCCTGGCTGCGGCGCGGGCCAGTGCGTAACACAGCGCTCGCGCTGGGCCATGGCGTCACCGACGCTGCCGATCTCGACGGCAGGTGCGGCGGGCGTAGTAAAGTGCGCGGCCCGCTCCCAGACCTGTCTGCATGAAACTCGGCATCGACTTCGGTACCAGCAACTCCGCCGCCGCGGCGATCGTCGATGGGCAAGTGGTGCCGGTGCGCTTCGGCGAGGCCTTGCAGTTCCGCACCACGGTGTATTTTCCCGAGACCATGCGCGACCCGGACGATTTCAGCCTGACGCCAGCGCTGGAGTACGAGGTAGAGCGGCTCATTGACTCGGGCCGGCGCGATGCATTGGCCGCCGGCGGCACCCCCAACACCGACCGCCTGCGCCGCGATGCGATCCGCATCGTGCGGCGGCAGTGGATGGAAGAGCAGGTGCGTGAGCCACGCAGTTCCGCCGCCCTGCTGCAAAACGCCGTCTACGGCGACGAAGCGCTGGATGCGTATTTTCTCGAAGGCGAAGGCAGCCTGGTGCAAAGCCCCAAGTCGATGCTGGGCTACAACCTGCATCCGCGCGCACGCCAGACCATTACCGGCATCGCCACCCATGTGCTGGAACACATCCGGCTGACAGCCTCGCGCCAGTTCGACATCAACATCCGTCACGCCACGCTGGGCCGGCCGGTGCAATTTCGCAGTTCGATCGGTGAGGCCGGCAATGCGCAGGCGCTGGAGATCCTGCAGACCGCCGCGATCGCCGCCGGTTTCGACAGCGTGGACTTTCTCGAAGAACCTGCAGCGGCGGCGATGCATTACCACGTCAGCCATGACAGCCGCCACGACACCGTGGTGGTGGATATCGGCGGCGGCACCACCGACATTGCCCATGCCAGCGTCGGCGGCAGCGCTGCGCCGCAGGTACACCGTGCCTGGGGCATCGCGCGTGGCGGCACCGATATCGATCTGGCGTTGAGCCTGGCGGCCTACATGCCCCTGTTCGGCCGCGGCATCACGCGCGTGCCCACCCACCATTACGTGGAGGCGGCGATGGTGCAAGACATGACGCGACAGCGCGAATTCCGCCTGCACAAGTACCGGGACGTGCCCGCCCCCTTCGACAAGCGTCTGCAGGCCTTGCAGGACACCGGCAACACCGCGCGCCTGTACCGCGGCGTGGAAGCCTGCAAGATCGCGCTCAGCGAGCTGGATCGGCACCAGGCCGCGCTCGACTTCATCGAGCGCGGCCTGGGCGTGGAGGTGCAGGCCGATGCGTTGGTTGCGTCCGCTTCCAGTTATCTGGGCGAACTGGCAGGCCTGCTGGCACAGGTGCGCGCCGACATGGCCGCCGCACCGACGACGGTGTTCCTCACCGGCGGCATGTCGCGGGCGGGCTACATCCGCGAGACCGTGGCCGCTGCGTTCCCCGAATCGCGCCTGGTGCATGGCGATCCGTCATTCGGTGTGGTCCAGGGACTGGCCTGGGCTGCCGCGCAGGTGGCCCACTCGTCGGACGATTAACACGCGCTGCAACGTCATCCCCTATAATGAGCGGTTGCTGCTCGACGCCCCGCCGTCTTGCCTGCAACGGCACGTAGACCGTGCCGCCGCGACGGCGCACCGAACGCCGCCGCACTCTCGACACCGCTTCCGCGCGCGCCACCCTAGCCGCACGCGGTGTCACCGCACTTCCCCGCTACAGGAGGCCACATGGCACGTCCCGCGACCAAGCAGAAATCCCAGCCCAGCATCGCTCGCAGCGAAGGTAAGTCGCAGCCGCTCAGTCGTGAGCGCATCGCTGCCGACATCGCCGCGTTCCGCAAGACCGGCGGCCGGATCGAAGTGCTCACCACCAACTTCGGCCCGGCGCGCAACGACGGCGACAAGAGCGCCTAACGCCACCAACACCGCGGCAGGCTGCAATGCATGTTGCCGCGAAGTTGGATTGTTGTATCAACGTGCCACCGCAAGGTGGCATGTTTGTGTCTGGCGTCCGCCGATGTCATTCATACGCATCGCGCAGGACTGCAACTCCAATGCGACCTCGTGTCGCTTCTGGCGATGACCCGCACAATGACTTCTCACAGGCCGCCGATGCGTGGCAACCGAACGCTGCGGACGCGTCGGCGCCTTGCGCTGCATCCGCGCAAAAACTCCAGGCGCGTACCCACGACTCCATCCGCATGCGCGCGTAGGCATGCATTGAACGCATGCGATCTGCCGCACTTCTGCATTCGCAGACGAGCATGCATTCACTTTGCACACCGACAGCGCAGAGTTGGCCCGCTACAATGGATTCCCCTTTGATTCTGCACGCCGTGATGCCTGCCTCCGATGCGTTGCCCGCCATGATCCGCAGCCTGTTGCCCCATTGGAATCCCGAATGGCTGGCGATTGCGGTACCGACGGTCAAGATCGTGCTGATCCTGGCAGTTGCCGCGTTGGTCCGCCTGCTGCTCCGGCAGTTGCTGCGGCGGCTGTGCACGCGTTACAGCGTGCCCGCCGAAATGATGATCGGCATCCGCCGCGTCGGCAGCTTCGTCATTTCGGTCAGTGCCTTGCTGATGGTGCTACGGGTCATCGGCGTCTCGGGCGGCACGTTGTGGACCGCATTCACCGGGTTCGCAGCCGTCGGCGCAGTAGCGTTCTTCGCTGCATGGAGCGTGCTGTCCAATATCTTCTGCACATTCCTGATCATCACCACGCGGCCATTTCGCCTGCACGATCACATCGAGGTTCTCGAAGGCGGCGACAAGCCCGGCTTGAAGGGACGTGTGATCGATATCAACGTGATCTACACCACGCTGGAAGAAACCGGCGAGCGTGCCGGCAGCGTACTGCAAGTTCCCAACAGCCTGTTTTTCCAGCGCACGACGCGTCGCTGGCGCGAGACCGGCAGCTTCAACGCCAACTAGGCGCAAGGCCAAGACGCGATACTGCGGCGAGTTCGCCAGTGGCAGAACCTATACACGGCGATGTCGGCAAGCGGCAACCTTCGACGACCGCAGCAGGCTCCACTGCGGCGCACGTTTGCGATAGCGGCGCCGTCTGCGGGGACCGCGGTCGCGGTCGCATCGCGGACATGACCCATCAGCCACTCAACGCAGCTGACTGTCCTTGCTGCCGCGACGGTTGTAGCCGCTTTGCCCAGCCTGCTCCAGGTCATGCGCCTCTTGGCAGTGCACGCACAAGTGCACGCCGGGCACCGCCTTGCGGCGCGCCTCGGGAATCGGTGCCTCGCAGTCTTCGCAGTGCGTTAGGCTCGGGCCGTGGTGCAACTGACTCCGCGCGCGCTTGATCGCATCGTCGACAGTGGCATCGATCTGGTCCTGTACCGCTCCATCACCCGCCCATCCGGTCGCCATGATCGCCATACCTCGCTGGTCTGGACACATATATGGTCACTCGCGCAAACAAATCCAAGCCGCGTGTGCACAGTACGCTCAAGCTGGTTCAACTAGCATCAAATCAACGCCACTGGCCGCCGCGCGCGTCAGTGACCAGGTACTCCGCCATCCGCACCCACGAAGGAACAGCAATGGAACAGCCCGTCCACCCGTTTTCCGAACTCTTCGCCCAGCTTGGCCTGCCGTCCGACGAAGCCAGCATTCGCAGCTTCATTGCCGAGCACTCCCCGCTGCCGGGCGATATGCGCCTGGAAGAAGCGCCGTTCTGGACGCCTGCCCAATCCCAGCTATTGCGTGAAGAACGCCTCGACGATGCCGACTGGATCGTGACCATCGATCAGCTCAATATCGCCCTGCATACCACTGCCGACGATACCGGCGTTTGAGCCAGGCACGCACTCACGTGCGCCACGCTTGAGATCGCCTGCAGCTGACATGCTTGCCAGCGCATTGGTGAAAAAAAAGGAGCGGCCATGGGCCGCTCCTTTGCATCGCAGGCAGTACAGCGGGCAGCCACGCGCGTGCCCGGCTGTGTAACCTGCGTTAGGTCACTTTTTTGGCAATCGTCATGCCCAGCACGAACAGCACGATGGCGATGATGATGCCCGCCCAGAACAGGAATTTGGCGATACCCATCGCCGCGCCGGCCATGCCGCCGAAGCCCAGCGCACCGGCGATCAAGCCGATAATTGCGAAAATGATGGCCCACTTGATCATGATGTTGTCTCCTCATCGGCACCGTGCCGTTGTTCGATCGTGTGCTTGCGGCGCAGCGCCGCAGAACATGCACCGCACGCTACCGATTCGAATGTGCCGCACTCGTGAATACGCCTGACACACGCTGCAATACACGCGTTGCATTCAGAGAGGAAGCGCCGTGTCCACGCGAGCGCACGCGCCCGTGGAGGGATCATCGCAGCTGCGCGCGGGGCCGTCCTTGCACGACGAAACACCACATGCGCATGGCATCGTGCAAGCCGCACTGGGCGCAACAGATGCACGCGCTTGCCGCATCGACTCTCAGCGCGCATGCGCGACTGGTTCGTAGTCACGCATCTGCACGGATGGATTGGTCAGTGGCCGACACATCGGCGATCATGCGCGCCTGCCCGCGACAGATCGCCATGGACACTCTTCGCTACCTCACCGGCTACCCGCCCGCCGTTCTGGATCAGGTGCGCGAGCTGATCGCACAGGACAAGCTCGCCACCGTACTGGCGCGACGCTACCCCGACCGGCACGCGATCCGCACCGATCGCCATCTCTACGAGTACGTCAAGGCGATGAAAGAGCGCTACATGCGCTCATCGCCGACCCTGCACAAGGCGACGTACGACAATCATCTGCACGTGGTCAAGCACGCCCTGGGCACGCATACGGCGATCTCCCGCGTGCACGGCGGCCGCCTGAAGGCCAGCCGCGAGATCCGCATCGCATCGGTGTTTCGCGACGCGCCGGAGCCGTTCTTGCAGATGATCGTGGCGCACGAACTGGCGCACCTGAAGGAGGCCGATCACAACAAGGCCTTCTACCAGCTCTGCAACCACATAACCCCGGACTACCATCAGCTGGAATTCGATCTGCGCCTGTATCTGACGCAATTAGCCCTGTCTGCCGATCGCTGAGCGTGCAGGACACGCGCAGGACTTGGCGCGGCTGACCGAACCACTGCGCTCACCGACAGGCGGGCGCGCACGCCATCGGTGCCCGGAATCGGCAAGTCTCCTTCGCACACTCTCGTACACTGCAGTTCCGAGCGCGCCGCCCACCTCCACCTGACGACCGCTCGCCACGTGGTGTTGGCCACTTTAGGATGCGCGCATGCAGCCCTCCTCTTTTGCAGACCTCACCCGCGCGGCGCAACGCCAGCAACCCGGCGCGATCAACGCGCTGGCCCAGGCGCTGGTGCGTGCCGGCCAACCGGAAGAAGCGCTTGTCTGGTATTTGCGCAGCGCGGCCGCCGGCGATGCGCTGGCGCAGGTCGAAGCCGGGCGCATGAGGGCCTATGGCGTCGGTTGCGAGGTGGACGTCGGTCAGGCGCGTGCGCACTGGGAGCTGGCCGAGCGGCAGGGCGCGGCAGCAGCACGCTATTTGCTGGCGACCCTGGCTGTGGGAGAGCAGCCGCTGACCCTGGCCGGCACTGCGCAGGATCGACTGCAGTCGGCAGCCAATGCCGACTACCCGCCAGCACTACGCGCCATCGCCATCCAGCACGGACGTGTGGCGCATCCGGAGCGGCAACGGCAGTGCGTCGCCTTGCTGGAACGCGCGGCGGCCGGCGGCGATGCCGTGTCGGCCGCCCTGTTGGCCGAGCGCCTGCTGCGCGGCGAAGGCGTGCCGCCCCAGCCCGATGCCGCTGCACAGCTCTTGCAGCAGTTGCAGCCCCTGGGCATGACCGCGCTACCGCCGGTGGACGTCGCGCCGCCGGACCCCGCAGACGACACCGCCGGTCACCGCATCGCATTCGCGCCGCGTGTTGGCCCGGTGCGACGCCACACAGCCCCACGCATCGAAGAATATGCCGCAGTCCTGTCGGCCGACGAATGCCGCTTGCTCATGCTGCTGGCGCGACCGCATCTGCGTGCCTCGAAGGTGATCGATCCCAACGATGCCAGCACCGGGCGCGCGCCGATCCGCACCAGCCACGGCGCGACATTGGACCCCATCATCGAGGACTTCGCCGCGCGTGCCGCACAGGCGCGGTTGGCGGCCTGCGCGCAGCTCCCGCTCGCCCACGCAGAACCGCTCTCGGTGTTGTGCTACGCACCGGGCGAGCAGTACCGCGCGCACCGCGACTACCTGCCGCCCGGAACGATCGCCGCCGACCGCCCCACCGCCGGCAACCGCCAGCGCACCGTCTGCGTCTATCTCAACGACGTCGGCGCCGCTGGCGAGACCGAATTCCCGGTCGCCGGCGTTCGCGTGCGGCCACGTCCCGGCACACTGGTCTGCTTCGACAACCTGCATGCCGATGGCCGCCCGGACGCCGATTCGCTGCACGCCGGCCTGCCGGTCACGGCAGGCAGCAAATGGTTGGGGACGCTGTGGTTCCGCCAGCAACGCTACCGGGATTGGTGAACAGATTCATACACACCCCCCTGCCGACGTGGTTTAAAATGTTGCAGCGCGACGTGATCGGACAGGATCTGCAAACGTCGCGTTTTTTGTTTCCCACGGCACGGGTGCACGCCCGGCTTCAGGGAAGGCACATCACGCAGCCCCGCGGAGCCTTCGATGCTTTTCGAAACCCTCGATACCACCGGCCACGAGCAGGTGATTTTCTGTCACAACCGCGACGCCGGGCTCAAGGCGATCATCGCCCTGCACAGCACGCGCCTTGGGCCAGCGTTGGGTGGCGTGCGGATGCGCCCCTATGCCAGTAGCGAGGCGGCACTCAACGACGCGCTGCGGCTGAGCCGCACCATGACCTACAAGAACGCCCTGGCCGGCCTGAATGTCGGCGGCGGCAAGGCGGTCATCATCGGCGACCCTCGGACCGACAAGACCGAAGCGCTGTTCCGCGCGTTCGGCCGGTTCGTCGATACCCTCGGCGGGCGCTACATCACCTCCGAGGACGTCGGCACGGACGTCAATGACATGGAGCAGATCTACCTGGAAAGCGAGTACGTCACCGGTGTGCACCAGGTGCACCGCGGCTCCGGCGACCCTGCCCCGTTCACGGCCTACGGCGCCCTGCAGGCACTGATGGCCTCGCTCAACCGCAAGCTCGGCCACGAAGAAGTCGGCAAGGCCAGCATTGCGATCCAGGGGCTGGGCCATATCGGCATGGAGTTGGTGAAGCTGCTCAAGGAGCGCGGCGCAAAACTCTATGTGGCCGACCTGAATCAGGCGCTGGTGGACCGCGCAGTGGCCGAATACGGCGCAGAAGCGGTGCGCCCGGATGAAATCCATCAGGTATCGGCCGACGTATTTGCTCCCTGCGCGCTGGAAGGCGCCATCAACGAAGACACGCTACCGCAGCTCAAGGCCAAGATCATCTGCGGCACCGCCAACAACCAGCTTGCCAGCGCCGCCATCGGCGAAGAGCTGCACCGGCGCGGCATTTTGTATGCACCCGATTACGTGGTGAATGCCGGTGGGGTGATGAATGTGTCGCTGGAGATCGACGGCTACAACCGTGAGCGTGCGATGCGGCTGATCCGCAGCATCTATCACAACCTGGAAAAGGTCTTCGATCTATCCACGCAGCTGGACGTTTCGCCGCAGCAGGCGGCCGATCAGATTGCCGAAGCGCGCATTGAGGCCATCAGCAAACTCAAGCTGCCGCTGGGTCGTACTGCGCCGCGCTTCCTGCACAAACTACGCGGCGAGTAACTGGCAACAGATAGATTGGGCGTAGCGATCAGCGCAGTACGAGATTGCCGCTGAAAACGCCACGCCCGGGCATTGCGCCCGGGCGTCATGCACGCCGATCAGAAATCGGCGCTGTACTTCAGGCTAAACGCACGGTCGTCGCCGCGCTCGCCCACCCGCTGGTCGTAACCGAAACGCAGCTGGCTCTGCTGGCCAAGCGGTGCTGCAGCGGTGATGCCGAACAGACCCCCCGAACGTGCGGGCTGCATGCCACGCAGCGGTGCCCACGCATCCACCCCCACGAAGCTGGCATCTAGCGTCAAGCCATCGCTGCTCAGCGCCTGCTGCCATTCCGCATAGCCGCCCAGCTGGATACCGCGCCAGCGATACGCCGATCGCACACCGGCAAGCGCCTGCGTGCGCGATGACGTATTCGCGTCGGCACGCAAGCCGAAGCCATCGCCGCCGCTTTCGCGGAAACCGTCGCTGCGCAAACGCACGTAATCCAGGCCCATGTACGGCGTCAGGCTTGCATGCGCGCCACCCAGGCGGTACCCGGTTTCCAGATTGCTGCTGAGGTAACTGCCGCTGTAGTCGCTGAAGGCGCTGCTGCGGTCTTCGCCCAGCTGCAGGATGCGCTCGATCTGCCGATTGACGTTGCCAAAGCCCACTTGGCCCAGCGTGTACGCAGCGCCCAATGTCGTGCCCCAATACAGCTGCGCCTGCACCTGACGATCGCGCCCGCGTGCCCCATCCAGGTCGCCCAGGCTGCTGGAGCGCGTTTCGCCGAACGCAAAACCGGCGACCGCACCGGAAGCCAGACGCACATCGTTGCCCATCATCCAGCCGGAGGTGGCAAAGCCCGAAGTGGTTGCACCGCCCTCGCCCGGCCCGCCGAGTGCCCGTTGCCAGTTGCCCAACAGACGCGGCTGTTGCGAGAGCCCATCGAAATGCGCTGCCAGCGCGCGGCGACCCAGATCGATGGTGTCGAAGGTCATCGCCGCAGAGTCGGCATGCGCACGGCCGGACAGGCTGCGCAGCGAATCCGCCGCGGCCTTGGCGGTTGGCGATTGTTGCAAGGCAGCTGCAGCGCGAATGAAGCCGCCGCTGAGCGCACCATTGCCCTGGAACTGCTGCGCATCGACCTGCTGGAACGCCTGCTCGACGCGGATGGCCGAATCCATCGACGCGGTGCCGATCGCGCCCAGCGACGCAGCGACCGCGGTGACATCCATGCGCTGCAGCGACACATACGCGGTGTTGGCGTCGTAGCTGCGCGTGGCGCTCAGAAAGGTCACCGCCGGCCCGCTGCTCAGCGTGTCGAATGTGCCTTGCAGACCATTGGTCGCCTGCAGCACCGCGTAGGTCGTGTTGTTGGCGACGTAGTCGCGCCGACCGAGCAATTGCAGGTCGCCGGCGATGGTCGCCGTGCCCGCGACATTCAACCGGTCACCCACATTCAGTGCCAGGCGACCATTGCTGGCCTGCGTGTAGTTGCCGGCAATGGAGGCGGTCGCGCCGTTGACCTGCAAGGTCCCGGCGTTGTCGACCCGACCACCGATGTTGCCCGCGCCAACCAGGCGCGCGCCATTGGCGACGCTCACCCGCGCACTCTGCAAACTGGCGGTCTGCAAGGTGCCGCCAAGGACCTGGGTGTCGCCGCTGAAGGTATTGGCCGTGCTGCTCAATACCAAGGTGCCGGTGCCGCGCTTGGTCAGGCCGCCGGTGCCACTGATGTCGTTGGCCCAAGTCGAACGCAGGGTCGTGACATTGACATCCACCGTGCCCCAATCAAAGCGTGCCGGCCCCAATACTGCCTTGCCGACGTTGAGCAGGCCGTAGCCGAAGACCGGATCCACGCCCGCAGCCCCCAAGTCGGTGGCGGTTCCCAGCAAGGTCTGGCGCACCAGATCATTGTTGAAATACGGAAATGCCTGCCACACCAGCGCAGCCGCACCGGAGACCAGCGGCGCTGCGAACGAGGTGCCGCTGCCGTAGAAATAACGGACATTGCCGGCAGTGGCGTCCGGGTCGATGAACAGCGAAGTGCCTGGCGCGACCAGGCAGTAGCGCATCGCCACACCACAGGCGTTGGAGTACGACGCCAGTTGCGTCGGGTTGGCGGTATCCAGCGCGCCGACCACCAACCAACCGCGCTCCAGATCGGCCGCCGGTAGCGTCCCGTTCGGGCCAGGCTGACTGGGCAGCGCCGCCGTATCGGAGGGCTGCGAGCGCGATTCATTGCCCGACGCGAACACCACCAGCCCATCGTTGCTGAGGATGAAAGGGCGGTATTCCTGGGCAATCTGATTGGTCACCGTCGGGTCGTTCCAATACAGGCCGCCCCACGAATTGTTCATGATGCGCACACCGGCACTGATCAGATCGGCATGCACCGGCCCCAGACCGAGCGGTCCATCGACCTCGTTGCCGTCGCCGCTGCCGTCATCGTCCGGCGCACGGTCGCTGATGATGCGCGCAGACACCAGGCCCGCACCCGGCGCGATGCCGCCGGGCCATTGCCCGACCGCACGCCCGGCGGCCAGCTCGGCCACCACGGTCCCGTGCCCGACCACATCGCCCACTGCGGTGTTGTTGGTGCGTGGATCCACATAGATGAAGCTGTCGCTGACGCGTCCCTGCAACGCCGGATGATTGGCATTGATGCCGGTATCGATGACACCGATGCGGTACCCCGCGCCGGTAAAGCCAAGCGCCTGTGCCGCACGCGCGTTGGTCAGCGCCAGATGCGCATCGATCGCCGGCTCCGGCGTCGTTGGCGTTGTCACCGGTGGCGGCGGTGATGTTGGCGGCGGAGGCGGTGGTGGCGAGGTCACCGGCGGTGCGGCCGGGGTGCTTGGACGGATACCACCTCCGCCACCACCACCGCCACACGCGGTCAACGCAACAGCCAGCGCCGAGGCCAGCACGGTCCTGGCGACGTCTTGCTTCTTCATTGGTGTTCTCCCCGAACCCATTCCATGGATGGGGCCCAATCGGGCCCGAATAACGCTTTGCTTACTTTAATCGGAAAGCGTGCGCGTGGGGCGCGTGCTGGCGCGGCGCCGCCATGAGGCAGATAATCGTTTCACTTTAAACGGTATCTGCTCATGTCCGACATCGTCATCGTTGCTGCCAAACGTACTGCCATCGGCTCGTTCCTCGGCCAATTCAACGCGGTGCCGGCACCCACGCTTGCCGCGGCTGCCATCCGGGGGGCGCTCGCGCAATCGGGTATCGCGCCTGCCGATATTTCCGAAGTCATCGTCGGCTGTGTGCTGCCGGCCAATCTCGGCCAGGCACCTGCGCGCCAGGCCGCGATTGCCGCAGGCATTCCTACCTCGACCGGCGCCACCACCATCAACAAGGTGTGCGGCTCGGGCATGAAGGCGATCATGTTGGGACACGACCTGATCAGGGCCGGCTCGGCCAGCATCGTGGTGGCCGGCGGCATGGAGTCGATGAGCAATGCCCCGCATCTGCTGCCCAACTCGCGCACCGGCAACCGCTACGGCAATTTCCAGGCGGTCGATCACATGGCCTGGGACGGCCTGACCAACCCGTATGACGGCCAGGCCATGGGCGTATTCGGCGAAGCCACTGCGGAGAAGTTCGGCTTCAGCCGCGCCGACCAGGATGCGTTCGCGATCGCCTCGGTGGAACGCGCGCAGGCGGCGCAGCGCAGCGGCGCGTTTGCCGACGAAATCGTGCCGGTGACGGTCGCCACGCGCAAGGGCGAAGTCGTCGTGGACAGCGATGAGCAGCCGGGCAAATCCGACGTGGCCAAGATTCCGACGTTGAAGCCAGCCTTCAAGAAGGACGGCAGCGTGACCGCGGCCAGTTCCTCGAGTATTTCCGATGGCGCGGCAATCACCGTACTGATGAGCGCGAACGACGCGCAACGCCGCGGCGTGACGCCGCTGGCGCGCATCGTCGGCCATGTCACCCACTCGCAGGAGCCGGAATGGTTCACCACCGCACCGGTCGCTGCGATTCAATCGCTGCTCGGCAAGCTCGGCTGGCAATTGGACGATGTGGACCTTTTCGAAATCAACGAAGCCTTCGCCGTCGTGGCGATGGCGCCAATCAAGCAACTTGGCATCGCGCACGGCAAGGTCAATGTGCATGGCGGCGCCTGCGCACTGGGCCATCCGATCGGCGCATCCGGCGCGCGTTTGGTGGTGACATTGGTGAACGCGTTGCGCAGCCGCGGAGGCAAGCGCGGAATCGCAACGCTATGCATCGGCGGCGGCGAAGCGACCGCCATCGCTATCGAATTGATTTAACTATCTTTAACGGCGATTTTGCAAAACTGAATGCGCGTGCGCTTGACACTCGTCTTGTGGCCGTCATCATGTCGGGGGCGCGCAATAGCGCGTTGCCTAATCTAACGACGAGGATTGAAACAATGACCATCAACAAGCTGCTGATCGCAATGGCTCTGGGCCTGGCCCTGACCGCTTGCTCGAAGCCGGAACAGGCTCAGGACGCTGCTGCTTCGGCTAACGAAGCTGCTGCCGACGCTCAGACCGCTGCCGACCAGGCTGCTGCCTCGGGCTCGCAGTCGGCTGACGCCGCTCAGGCTGCTGCCAACACCGCTGCTGCTTCGGCCGACACCGCTGCTGACGCTGCTCAGGCTGCTTCCGGCGCCGCGACCGACGCTGCTGCTGACCAGGCTGCCGACGCTGCCAAGACGGCTGAAGACACCGCCAAGGCTGCTAAGGACACCGCAGAAGAAGCCAAGAAGTAATCACTTCTTGACTCCAAGCGAGTTCGGAAAAAGCCGCTGGTTTCCAGCGGCTTTTTCTTTGTCTGCCAATCAAGCCTCGCACACCGTGACAGCAGCAAGGACACGAACAACCTGCACGATTGCGTCTGTCTCCCCGGCGGCTGAATGGCCGGCTGCGCATTGACGCAGACTGCATCGCCTCCTGCATAAGCTCCGGCTTCCAACACCGGAACAGGAACAGGACCACCCATGAAGACGATCCACATGCTGTCGTTGAACGCCATCGCCGCCCTTACCCTTGCTGCCTGTCAGGGCCCGGATGCCGAGCAGGCCCGCCGCGATGCCGCTTCTGCCGCCAAGCACGCCGCCGCCGCGACCGAACAGGCCGCCGACCGTGCGGCAGTGGAAGCGAAGGCCGCAACTGCCGATGCACGCGTGGCTGCGCGCGAGTTGGCCGCAGACGCCAGCCGTGCCACCGCCAATGCGGCCGATGCCACTGCCGACAAGACGCGCGAAATGGCCAACAAGGCCGAACAGAACGCCGACAAGCACGACGCCGACCACGCGCAGCACTGAGTCGCTCCCCTCTCACAGCACCCGCAACGCGCCGGCCATGTGCCGGCGCGCTTGTCTCGGCCGACGGGTGGCTCGTGTTGTCGAGGCCGGCAGGCTAGCATTCGCATATGTCCTCTTCTTTTACGTCGCGCCGGCGCAACCAGCTGGCGCTGATTTTTTCTGCGCTGATCTTCGTCGTCATCGGAATCGGCATCTTCGTCGGTGCCCGCCGTTCGCTGGCCGACGCTGCGCTGGTGTCGCACACCCACGAGGTGATCGGGCGGGTGGACGAGATCCAGGCGCGCGTGCTCGATGCCGAATCGGCGCAGCGTGGCTTCCTGCTCACTGGCAACGACGCCTACCTGCTGGACTACCAGACCAGTGTCGAACGTCTGCCGATCCTGCTGGACAACCTGCGCCGCCTGATCGTCGACAACCCCGCACAGGAGCAGCACCTGGCACAGTTGCAACGGCTGGTGGAAACCCGCCTGCGGCAGATTCAGCACGTGCTCGACCTCTATGCACAAGGTGGGCTGGAGCCGGCACGTGCCGACATCCGGCAGAGCGCATTCCGCACTACCAGCGCCATCCGCGAGCAGGCATTGACGATGGTGCAGCGCGAACAGGAGCTGCTGGCACAACGCGCGCGAAGCAGCGAACAAAGCGCCAACCTGTTGCTGGCACTGGCATTGGCCGGCATTCCGTTCGGGCTGTTGGTGGTGGGCATGGTCTATGCGCTGTTGATGCGCGAACTGCGCCACCGCGCGCAGGCCGAACAGCTGGCGGCGCAGGCCAATCGCGAGTTGGGCAAGAGCATCGAGGCACTGCAGCGCAGTACCGCCGATCTCAACCTGCTCAGCCGTTACACCGGCCTGCTGCAGAGCTGCATCAGTGCCGAAGAAGCGTTGATGGTCAGCAGCCGTACCCTGGCCGGCCTGCTGCCGGGCGTGGCGGGAAGCGTGTACCTGCTGCGCGCCTCGCAGGACCGCGCCGAGGCGATCAGCCACTGGGGCGAGCCGCTGGTGCGCAGCGCGCCGCATCTGTCGCCCGAGCAGTGCTGGGCGCTGCGCCGCGGCCAGCCGCATATCGTCCAAGACCTGGGCCGGGATGCGCTGTGTGCGCATATCGAAGAACCCGCACACGATGCGTCCGTCACCACCGCGTGCCTGCCGATGTCGGCGCAAGGCACCCAGCTCGGGTTTCTGTTCCTGTCTGCCGCCGGCCCGGGGCCGATGCCGCGGCTGGAAATCGCCGAGGCGGCCGCCGAACAGTTGTCGTTGGCGCTGAGCAACCTGCGCCTGCGCGAGTCGCTGCGCCGGCAGTCGATCCGCGATGCGCTGACGGGGCTGTATAACCGCCGCTATCTGGAAGAATCGCTGAGCCACGAGTTGGCGCGGTGCGCACGGCGTGGTCTGCCGTTGTCGGTCTTGATGCTGGACGTGGACCATTTCAAGCAGTTCAACGACAGCCAGGGCCATGCCGGCGGCGACCTGTTGCTGGCAGCGGTGGGCGAATTGCTGCTGACCCGCCTGCGCGCCGAGGACGTGGCATGCCGCTACGGCGGTGAGGAATTCACCGTCCTTCTGCCCGAAGCCGATGGCGAAGAAGCCATGCGCGTGGCCGAGCAGATTCGCAGTTACATCGCCGCGCTGGCGGTCAGCGACGGTGCGCGCGCCTTGCCGAAGGTGACGGCCTCGATCGGCGTGGCCAGCTTCCCTGCCGATGGCGAACAGGGTGCGAGCCTGATCCAGAAAGCCGACGCAGCGCTGTATCGGGCCAAGCATGCTGGGCGCAACCGGGTCGAGCGATACGGTGCTGCTACGGACAGTGCGGACTGAAGGTAGCTGACAAGGCCACGGCGGGCAGCCAGGCGCGGCCGCGCCCGAAGCCGGGAGGTAGCACGCGGAGACTGCGGCCCTGGTGCGCCGCGCGCACCCACTTGACGGCTGCTCGCAGCGTTTGCCGACAGCTTCGGCACGCGCGCCGCCCATCCCGGTTTGCGGAGTCCGTCACACAAAAGATCCAGTTGCGCAGCGATAGTCGGCCTCGACCCCTAAAGCGAGGCAGTCCGATGTCGATGTGGCGCGATCAAGGTCCCAACAAGAAAGACGGCGTTCCGGTCACCCCCGAGGTTCCTGCGGCCGATGGCAGGCTCTTCACCGCCGAGGCCAGCCCCACACCGCCGGTGCCCGCCGCCGCAGCGCCCAGCGTCGCGCCGGCAGCTGCGGCCACGCAGCGTCACAGCGAAGCGAAAGAGTCGCTGATCGCTGCCGACATCAGCATCGAAGGCAAGATCGAGGGCGCCGGCCACGTGCGTCTGGCCGGCCGCTTCAAGGGCGATGTCAACGTCAAGGGCGATCTGACCATCGAACGCGGCGCCAAGCTCAATGGCGGCGTGCGCGCCAACAAGGTGATCATCGCCGGCGAGCTGGAGGGCAACATCGAATCTGCCGCGCAGGTCGAACTGCAGACGTCCGGTGTGTTGGTCGGCGACGTCAAGGCTGGCAGCCTCACGGTGGCCTCGGGTGCGCGCATGCGCGGCCAGGCCGATTTCGGCTGGGGCGATGATGGCGGCAAGCCGGTCACTGCCAGCAAGCCGTTGGTCAGCGGAGACAGCGACGCCACATGAGTGCACCTCGCCCGGGCACGCCCGGCGCCACGCGCAGCTGCCCGCACTGCAAGGCGACGATCCTGGAAAGCGCCAGCGTCTGCCCTGCGTGCAAGCACCACCTGCGCTTCGATTCAGCGGCTGCGCAACACGCGCAGCCGGCGCCGATCGTGCCGCTCAAGGTCGACGGCACCATCCGCCACCCGGCCGACGGCGATCCGTGGGAATACACGGTGGTGGTGGTGGTGCGCAACGGGAAGGGCGAGGAGATCCGTCGCCAGGTGGTCGATGTCGGCGCCATGCACGGCGGCGAAGAACGCGGCTTCACCCTGGCGGTGGAAGCGAGCGCGGTGCGTTCGCCCGGGCGGCGTACGCGGCATTGAGAACAGCTGACAAAACGACTGCGCAGCGGCCAGGCGGGCGCGGCCGGTGCTCGGAATCGGCATGTACCACGCGTACACCGCGGCTCCTTCGTACCGTCCACGCCACCTGACGGCCGCTCGCTACGTTTTGTTGGCCGCTCTGAGGCGTCCACGATCCACGCGGCTGCCAACACCCTAAACGCGCACTGCCGGACGAACGTGGCGGTGAGTTGATCGGCATGTGCCGTGCGTGCACCCGTAGCCTCTGTGCGCCGTCCACGGCCCGTCCGGCGGCTGCTCGCGAGGGAGTGGCACCTGCCGGTAAGCGCGCGCCGCGCGAAGGCACCGCCGCACGCGGTTCCCATTCTCAGGATCTGCACACCGGCTTGGCCAGAGTTGCCGCATGCGCAACGGCAACGATGAGACATCTCACACACGCGGCGATCTGGTGGTGCTCGGGCCGGAGGGCCTGTATTGCCCGCAAGGCGATTTCCATATCGACCCGTGGCGGCCGGTGCCGCGCGCGGTGATTACGCATGGTCACGGCGACCACGCCCGCAGCGGCATGGGCGAGTACCACTGCACGCGCGAGAGCCTGTCCATCCTGCAATGGCGCCTGGGCGAACAGGTCTATCACACGCATGCGGACGGTGAAGCGTTTCAGCTGGGGCGTGCGCGCGTGTCGCTGCATCCGGCCGGACACGTGCTGGGATCGGCGCAAGTGCGCATCGAAGTGGATGGCGAGGTCTGGGTCGCCTCCGGCGACTACAAGCGCCAACCCGACCCCACCTGCAAGCCGTTCGAAGTGGTGCCATGCGACACCTTCATCACCGAAGCGACCTTCGGCCTGCCGGTGTACCGCTGGCCCGACACCTCCCAGGTTGCGGCCGATATTTCTGCCTGGCGCCGCGAATGCGCCGAACGCGGCGAAGCGGCCATCCTGTACTGCTATGCGCTGGGCAAGGCGCAGCGCGTATTGGCCGAATTGCGCGCGTGGGAGACGCAGCCGGCGTTGCTGCATGGCGCGGTCGCGGTGGGTGT
This sequence comes from Xanthomonas euvesicatoria, assembly GCF_013112235.1. Taxonomy (NCBI): domain Bacteria; kingdom Pseudomonadati; phylum Pseudomonadota; class Gammaproteobacteria; order Lysobacterales; family Lysobacteraceae; genus Xanthomonas; species Xanthomonas euvesicatoria. The sequence continues at coordinate 2,677,221 of NZ_JABFFS010000001.1, read as the reverse complement.
GGAGGTCTATCGCCAGGCGGGCATCCCGATGCTGGATACCCAGCCGGTCAGCGAGCATGCGCGCGGCGCCGACTATGCCGGGCAATTGGTCATCGCGCCGCCATCGGCGGCCGGCAGCGCCTGGATCCGCCGTTTTCGCAGCGCACAGCAGGGTTTTGCCTCGGGCTGGATGCGCATCCGCGGCAATCGCCGCAGGCGCAATTACGATCGGGGCTTTGTGGTCTCCGACCATGCCGACTGGCCCGACCTGCTGCGCACCATCGAAGAAACCGGCGCACAGCGCGTCATTGCCACCCATGGCAATACCGATGCATTGATCCAACACTTGCGGGAACGGGGCGTCGCAGCAGAAGCCTTCCGCACCGATTTTGGAGCCGAGGAATGAACCCGCTGCCCGCACGTCGTTATGTTCGCGCGCGTCCGCGCATTCGCTTGAGCGGCGCGCTCGCGTTCCGCCGTCATGCCTTGGCGTTTTGCGTGCATCGCAACGCGCCAGCGGCCACCATCGGCCCACCGCGACCGCTGCGGCGCCCACGCGTGCTTGCCGCGTTTACCCGACGCGCACTGGAGCTGCGTGCTGCCGACAGGCGCGCAGCGACACAGGCGCTGCCGTGAAGCGTTTCGCGGCGTTGTACCGCACCCTGGACCGCAGCACCGGCACGCTCGACAAGCGCGCTGCGCTGGTCGCGTATTTCCGCGATGCGCCCGCGCTGGACGCGGCATGGGCGCTGTATCTGCTGGCCGGTGGCAAGGTAGCCAGCGCGCGCATGCGCATTGCCAGCAGCGGCGAACTGCGCGAATGGATCACCGACACCGCCGGCGTTGCCGATTGGCTGGTCGCCGACAGCTACGACCATGTCGGCGATCTGGCCGAAACCCTGGCCTTGCTGCTGGACGACCCGGTCGCCGAGGCGGCCGATCTGCCATTGGCAGAATGGATCGAACAACGGCTGCTGCCGATCGCCAACCAGGACGTGGAGGTCCGCAAGGCCTGCATCGTGCAGGCGTGGGGCAGCCTGGCCTTCGACGAGCGGCTGGTGTTCAACAAGCTGCTGACCGGCGCATTGCGGGTTGGGGTGTCGCAACGGCTCGTGCAGCACGCGCTGGCCGAATTGTCGGGCGTGGATATCGCGCGCATTGCGCAGCGCATGCTCGGCAGTTGGCGGCCGCATCCAACCTATCTTGCAGACCTGTTGACCAGCGAAGAACTGCCCGGCGACCGCCAGCAGCCCTATCCGTTCTTTTTGGCATCGCCGCTGGAAGCGGAGGTCGACACGCTGGGCCCCATCGACGACTGGCTGCTGGAATGGAAATGGGACGGCATCCGCCTGCAGCTGATTCGCCGCGCCGGCGAAGCGGCGCTGTGGTCGCGCGGCGAAGAGCGTCTGGATGGACGTTTCCCCGAAATCGAACACGCCGCACTGCAATTGCCGGACGGCACCGTCATCGATGGCGAGCTGCTGGCCTGGCAACCCAAACAGCCCCTGCCAATGCCGTTTACCGCGTTGCAGACGCGCATCCAGCGGCTCAAGCCCGGGCCCAAGACATTGGCCGCCGCACCGGCGCGCGTGGTGGCCTACGACCTGCTGGAACTGGCGGGCGAAGACCTGCGCGAGCGCCCGTTGCAGGAGCGGCGCGCACTGCTGGAAGGCGTGCTCGCCACGCTGGCAGATCCGCGCATCGTTGCCTCGCCGCTGGTGCAGGTCAGCGATTGGCAGGCCGCAGCGCAGGTGCGCGTGGAAGCGCGCGAACGCGGCGTGGAAGGGCTGATGCTCAAGCGCGCCAGTTCGGTGTATCAATCCGGTCGCCGTCGCGGCGATTGGTGGAAATGGAAGATCGACCCACTGACCATCGACGCGGTGCTGCTGTACGCGCAGGCCGGCCACGGCAGACGCAGCACGCTCTACACCGACTACACCTTCGGGCTATGGCACGAGGGCCAACTGGTGCCGATCGCCAAGGCCTATTCGGGCCTGGACGACAAGGAAATTCTTCAACTGGATCGCTGGATCCGTGCCAACACCACCGAGCGCTTCGGCCCGGTGCGCGCGGTCACCGCGCATCACGTGTTCGAGCTTGGGTTTGAAGCGGTGAACCGCAGCGCGCGGCATAAGTCCGGCATCGCGGTGCGCTTCCCGCGCATCCTGCGCTGGCGTCACGACAAGCCGATGGCCGAAGCCGATCATCTGAGCACCCTGCAGGCACTGGCGCGGTGAGCGTCACGCAGCACACGTATGGCACGCCACTGCAACAGTGGCGTGCCTGGTTCGCGCAGCGCGGCTGGGCGCCACTGCCGTTCCAACGCGATGTGTGGAAGCGCTATCTCGACGGCGAATCGGGCCTGCTGCATACGCCCACCGGCAGCGGCAAGACGCTGGCGGCATTTGGCGGTCCGTTACTGGAGGCATTGGCCACGCGTGGGCGCAAATCCCCGCGCAAACCGGGCAAACCCACCTCCCCTGCGCGCCGCCAGCCGCAACGCAATCTGCAAGTGTTGTGGATCACGCCGCTGCGCGCACTGGCCGCCGACACCGCACGCGCGCTGCGCGAGCCGGTGGACGCATTGGGGCTGGATTGGCAGGTGGGCCTGCGTACCGGCGATGCCAGCGCGCGCGACAAGCGGCTGGCACGCAGCGGCAAGCTCGACGTGCTGGTCACCACGCCCGAATCGCTGGCATTGCTATTGTCGTATCCGGATACCGCGCCGCAGCTGTCGGCATTGCGCTGTGTGATCGTCGACGAATGGCACGAGCTGCTGGGCAACAAGCGCGGCGTGTTGCTGCAATTGTGTCTTGCGCGCTTGCGCGGATGGACGCCGCACCTGCGCATCTGGGGGCTGTCGGCGACGCTTGGGAACTTATCGCAGGCACGCGATGTGCTGTTGCCGCATTGCCCCGAGGCGGCGCTGGTCTCCGGCGTCAAACCGCGCACCATGACGCTTGAAACCTTGCTGCCGGACAGTGGCGAGCGCTTTCCCTGGGCAGGCCACCTTGGTCTGGCGCAACTGGCGCGCGTGCTGCAAAAGATCATGCAACAGCGCACCAGCCTGGTGTTTACCAATACGCGCGCGCAGGCCGAGTTGTGGCATCAGGCCTTGAGCGCGGTGTGGCCGGAGGAGTTGGCCACGCTGGCGCTGCATCACGGCTCGCTGGATCCATCGCTACGCGCGGCCGCCGAACGCGGGCTGGCCGACGGCAGCCTGCGCTGCGTGGTGGCCACCTCCAGCCTGGATCTGGGCGTCGACTTCCCGGCCGTGGATCAGGTGCTGCAGGTCGGCAGCCCGAAAGGCATCGCGCGCCTGCTGCAACGCGCCGGGCGCGCACGCCATCGCCCCGGCGAATCCGGGCACGTGGTGTGCGTGCCTTCGCATGCGCTGGAATTGGTCGAATACGCCGCGGCACGTCGCGCGCTGGTGCATGGACATATCGAAGCGCGTCCACCGCCACGGTTGTCGCTGGACGTACTGGCGCAGCACTGCGTCACCCTCGCCCTCGGCGGCGGCTTCCACGCCGATGCGTTGTTCGAGGAAGTGCGCGGTACCGATGCCTTCGCCGCGCTGGAGAAAACCACCTGGAACGCGGTGCTGGATTTCATCGTGCAAGGCGGCAGCGCGCTGGCGCATTATCCGGACTTCCACAAGGTGGTACGCGACGACGAGGGTCTGTACCGCGTGATCGACCGACGCGTCGCGCTGCGGCACCGGCTGTCCATCGGCACGATCACCAGCGACGGCAGCGTGCGCGTGCAGTTCCTGCGCGGCGGGCGGCTGGGCGCGGTGGAAGAACAATTCATCGGCCGCCTGCGCCGCGGCGACCGCTTCCAGTTCGCCGGCCGCCTGCTGGAACTGGTGCGCCTGGAAGACATGACCGCCTACGTGCGCGTGGCCAAGGGCGGCAGTGGCGTGGTGCCGAAATGGATGGGCGGGCGCATGCCGTTGTCGTCGGCGCTGGGCCGCGAGGTGGAAGCGGTGTTCGCCGACCCTGGCGATGCGCCGGAGATGCAGGCCCTGGCGCCGTTGCTGCACCTGCAAGGCTCGCTTTCTTCGCTGCCGGGGCCGGACCATCTGCTGGTGGAAAGCGTCAAGGCGCGCGACGGCCGCCACGTCTTCGTCTACCCCTTCGCCGGCAGGCAGGTCAACGAAGGCCTGGCCGCGTTGCTCGCGGCACGCTGGGGCCGGCGCCAACGCAATACCTTCAGCTTCGCTGCCAATGACTATGGATTTGTGCTGTCGCCGGCGCAGGATGTCGACATCGATGCCGATGTACTGCAAGCCCTGCTCTCGCCGGTGGGCCTGTTCGACGATCTGCGCGACAGCCTCAATCTGGGCGAGTTGGCGCGCCGGCAATTTCGCGAGATCGCGCGCGTGGCGGGATTGTTGTCGCCCTCGTTGCCTGGCCGTGCGCCGCGCAGCCTGCGTCAGCTGCAGGCCTCCAGCGGCTTGCTGTACGACGTATTGCAACGCTTCGACCCCGATCACCTGCTGCTCGCCCAGGCCGAACGCGAAGTGTTCGAAGGCCAGCTCGAACTGGCGCGGCTTGCACATGCGCTGGAAGACTGCGCGCGCCGCGCGTTGCGCCTGTGCAAACCGCGCAGCCTCACACCATTATCGTTTCCGCTGTGGGCAGAACGCGTGCGTGGGCAACTGAGTACCGAAGACTGGAAGGCCCGCGTCTTGCGCGCTGCCCAACAACTGGAGCGCAAGCATGGGCGATAGCGTGCAGCTGCAGCTGGCCGGCGAAACCGTGGAATTGCTCGGCGAACGCGCGTTGTATCGGCCGGCACAACGTGCGCTGTTGATCGCCGATCTGCATCTGGGCAAGGCCGATGTGTTCCGACGTGCCGGCATCGGCTTGCCGGCCGGCGGCACCGCGCACGATCTGGAGCGGCTGGATGCGTTGCTCGATCAACGCGATGTCCAGGCGCTATGGATTTTGGGCGACCTCTTGCACGGCCCTGCCCCACGCGCGGCCTGGCACCGACGCTGGAGCGCATGGCGCGAACGGCATTGCGCGTTACGCGTGATCGCCATTCGCGGCAATCACGACCGCGCCCTGGCCGGTGCGGAGCTGCACATCGAAGCGGCCGGCGAACAGGTCGAAGATGGCCCGTTCGTGCTGCGCCACGACCCGTTGCCGCATCCCAGCGGCCACGTGCTGTGCGGGCATCTGCATCCATTGGCCAAGCTACCGGGGCTGTCACGGCGCTGGCCGGCGTTCTGGTTGCGCGAGCGCGTCACCATCCTGCCGGCGTTCTCGCAGTTCACCGCAGGCATCGTGCCGACGCTGGCCGAAGGCGAGCGCCTGGTTGCCTGCGTGGAAGGCGATGCGCTGGCACTGCCGATGCGTAGCCAATGACGCACGCACCGGCCGATGCTACGACTGCGCAGCTGCTTCGGCGTTAGCGTCGGCCAGCCGCGCGACTGGTCGCGCCAAAGCCTCGACGAATTCCGGCGCCAGCGCCAGCTTGCCGAACCAACCATGCTGGGTGCCGCTGAGCACGCGCAGCATGTGCCCGCGCCCGCCCGGCACGCGCCCCATCGGGCGTAGCAGCAGGTCGCGGCCATGTGCCCACAGATCGCGTTCGGACTGGAACAGCGGCGTCAGCCAGCGGCTCCAGCGGTGATAGATCGCCACGTGCGCCTTGCGTTCGCGCTGGTAGCGCTGCAAGGCAGCGTCCAGATCGGCGCTGGCGCGCAAGGCATCGCGCATCGCCAACGCATCCAGCAGCGCCATGTTCACGCCCTGCCCCAACTGCGGGCTCATCGCATGCGCGGCATCGCCTGCAAGCACGAAACGGCCGCGATGCCAGCGCGACACCACCGCATCGCGATAGCTCGCGCGCGCCAGAGCACCATGCACCTGCACCGTAGCAAGCCGCGCATGCGCCTCTGGCCACATCTGCGCCACCTCATCGCGCCAGGCGGCAATGCCGCGCTGTTCCCACGCAACGAAATCGCTGCACGGCAGGCTCCAGAAAAAACTCAGCCGCGGCGTGTCGTCGCCCGGGCGCGTGCCCACCGGCAACAGGCCGATCATCTTGCGTGCGCCGATATAGCGCTGGCGCAATTCGTCCACAAACGGCCAGTCTTCGCGCGGCAGCAGGCACCACAGCGCTCCCCATGGATACACCCGATCCAGCTGCGTTCCCTGTGCCTGCGCACGCAACGTGGAAGCCGAGCCATCGGCGGCGATAATCAGATCGAAGGGGCCATGCCACTTCCCACGTTGATCCTGCACGCGCACGCCCGCGTGATCGATCGCGGTAATCTGCGTATCCACATGCAGTTGCGCGTGCTGCGGCCAGGCCTCGCGCAGCAGCGTAAACAACGCGCCGCGCTGCATGCCTACACCCATCAGGCGCGTATCCAGATCGCGGTACTGCATGTCCATCACCGCGCGCCCGCACGGCGTGTCGCCATACAAGCGGCGCACCGGCGCGCCATGCGCGAGCGCCTGCGGCAGCAAGCCCATGTTCCAGAGCACCTGCAACCCGCTGGGTTGCAGCAGAAAACCGGCGCCCACCGGCCCGGGTGCAGCTGCGCGCTCGAATACCTCCAGCTGATGCCCATCGGCGCCCAGCAGCACGGCCAATGCCTGCCCCGCGGTTCCGTAGCCCACCACTGCAATACGTAATGCTCGTTGCATCGTCCCTGCTCTGTTTGGCTATTGCTGCCCGCGCACAACCGGCGCAAAAAAACCCCGCCGTGGCGGGGTTTTTCAACCGCACAATCGAGTCAGATTACTCGACCGGCGTGATGTTCGAAGCCTGGGCACCCTTGGGGCCCTGGGTCACGTCATAACTGACGCGCTGGCCTTCCTGCAGGCTGCGGAAGCCCTTGGAATTGATCGCGGAGAAGTGCGCGAAGACATCGGCGCTGCCGTCCTCCGGTGAGATGAAGCCAAATCCCTTGGCGTCGTTGAACCACTTGACGGTACCGTTCGGCATGGTGATGCGAGACCTTTGCAATAATTAATGGGTGGTGTACGGCGGTGCGTACGCGCCGAGTATGCAAAGCTTATGCCCCGATGACAATCACCCGCGTGCAAGTTCGCCAATCAGCTCGGGCAGCCCGGACGACGCCGCATCGACGTTGGCCAAGACTTCGGCCATGGTGATTTCCAGCGCGTCGCCACAGCCGGCCGCCCAGTTGGCCACGATCGCCAAACACGCATATTCCAGGCCTTTTTCGCGCGCCAGGCCCGCTTCGGGCATGCCGGTCATGCCCACCAGATCGCAGCCGTCGCGACGCATGCGGGCGATCTCTGCAACCGTTTCCAGTCGTGGTCCCTGCGTTGCGCCGTAGCAGCCGCCGGCCACCAGCGTGACGCCGGTCACCTTGGCTGCCGCAATGACCTTGCTGCGAAACATCGGCGAATACGGATGGCCGAAATCCACATGCTGTACCTCGCTGCCGGGCTCTTCGCAGAAGGTGGACACGCGGCCCCAGGTGTAATCGATCAACTGATCCGGGCACGCCAACACGCGCGGGCCAAACTGTTCGGTGATACCCCCCACGGTGTTGAGCGCCAGCACGCGCGAGGCGCCGATTTGCTGCAATGCAGCGATGTTTGCGCGGTAATTGACCTTGTGCGGCGGCAGCGAGTGGCCTTCGCCATGGCGTGCCAGGAAGGCGACGCGATGGCCGAGCAGCATGCCGACGCGGATCGGCCCGGACGGCGCGCCATAGGGCGTTTCGACGTCGTGCGACTGCACATCGTCCAGCTGCGCGAGCTTGTAGACACCAGTGCCGCCGATGACGGCCAATGCGATGGAATTTGCGGACACAACCGACCTCTGCAGCGAAAGACATGATGGGGCGCGCAGGCGTGCGCGCCGATCTGCCCGCAACGATGCGGGCATGGATTTGCAGCGTTACTGCTTCATCGCATAGATGGCAGGAATGCCGCGCAACTGCTCGTTGACGTCCATGCCGAAGCCGAACACGTAACGGTCGGGCACTTCCACGCCCACGTAGTCGGCAGTCACGCCCGGCACGCACCGGTCGTGCCGCTTGACGGTCAACACCGCCACGCGCACGTCGGTGGCGCCCTGCTCCAGGCACCACTGGCGCACGCCCTGCAGCGTGTAACCCTCGTCGAGAATGTCGTCGACCAGGATCACGCGGCGGCCGAACAATGCGGTGGCCGGGCGGTGCTTCCACACCAGTTCGCCGCCGGTGGTTTCGCCGCGGTAACGGGTGGCATGCAGGTAATCGAACTGCAGGTCCTGGCCACGTGCGCCCAGCTCCAGCGCCAGCTGGCCGGAGAACGGCAGCGCACCGTGCATGATGGTGAGGTACACCGGCACTTCGCCGGCGTAGTCGCGTGCGATCGCATCGGCGATGGTGGCAACGGCGGCATCGATGGCGGGACGGTCGACCAGCAGATCGGCTTGGGCCAGGGCCTGGGAAATGGTGAGCGTGGACATCAGGCAGTTGTTCCGAAATGGGCAGAAGGAGGAGTGGTAAATGAGGCGTCGGTGCCGGCGAGCAGGCCATCCCAGCCTAGTGCGCCGCGGCCGATCAGGCCGATCAATGCAGCGGTATTGAGGCTGCGGCCCTGCACGGCCTGCAGCGATTCGGCGACCAGCTCCGGATGGCACACCAGCACCACGTCGCAGCCGGCATCCAGATGCGCATGCACCCGGCCCGCCACACCGCCGGCACTGAACGAGGCAGCCATGCCGATGTCGTCGGAAAAGACCACGCCGCGGAAGCCCATCTGGCCGCGCAGGATCTGCTCGATCCAGCGCTGCGAATAGCCGGCCGGCTCCGGCGCGACCTGCGGGTAGACCACGTGCGCCATCATCACGGCGTCGGCGCCGGCCTCGATCCCCGCCACGAACGGCACCAGGTCTTCGGCCTGCAGCACCTCCAGCGGCCGCGGGTCGCTGGCGTGGTCGACATGGGTGTCTTCCAGCACGGTGCCGTGGCCGGGAAAATGCTTGAGCGTGGCGGCCATGCCGGCGCCGTGCAGCGCCTGCACATAAGCACGCGTGAAGGTGGCCACGATCTGCGGGTCGTCGCTGAAGGCGCGATCGCCGATGGCGCGGTTGCCGCGCCCCAGGTCCACCACCGGGGCAAAGCTCAGGTCCACGCCGCTGGCGCGGACCTCGCTGGCCATCAACTGCGCATGCGCGCGCGCGGCGGCCAGTGCAGACTCCGGGTCATGCGCGTACTGCGCACCGAAGCTTTGCAGCGGCGCCAGCGCGCTGAATCCTTCGCGAAACCGCTGCACGCGCCCGCCTTCCTGGTCCACGCAGACCAGCACCGGGCGTGGCGCGGCGGCGCGAATGGCAGCCGACAGCTCGGCCACCTGGGTGCGCGAGGCGAAGTTGCGCTTGAACAGCACCACGCCGGCAACCGCATCGTGCTGCAGCCAATCGCGTTCCTGCGCGCTGAGTTCGGTACCGGCAACGCCGATCAGAAGCATGTTGGGGACTCCCGGGCCAGGCGCCACGGTGGCGCAGCGCGGCATTGTCGCAGATGCGCGTGGCAGCGTCAGATCGCGCATTCAGGTGCGTGCCCTGCGGGCGCGGCGGGCAGGCTTACAGCACCTCGAGGTGGGCGCGCCAATGCGCGGCCTGGGCCTGCACCTGTGCCAGCACTTCGGGGGCCATACCGTCGAGCTGGCGGTACGGCAGCGCCAGGCGTTCGTTGGCGCCCAACAGCAGGCGCTGGCGCTGCAGAAAGTCCCAGTACAACGCGTTGTACGGGCAGGCGTTCGGCCCGACCCGCAACCTGCGCTGATACCGGCAACCACCGCAGTAATCGCTCATGCGATCGATATAGGCCGCACCGCTGATATACGGCTTGCTGCCGAGCAGGCCGCCATCGGCGAACTGGCTCATGCCCACCGTATTGGGCAGCTCCACCCACTCGAAGGCGTCGATATACACGCCCAGGTACCAGCGATGCAGCGCCTGCGGGTCCAGCCCCGCCAGCAGCGCAAAATTACCGATCACCATCAGCCGCTGGATGTGATGCGCATGCGCATTGGCCAACGAATTGCCGATCGCATCTGCCAGGCAGCGCATGCCGATCTGCCCGTCCCAGAACCAGTGTGGCAGCGCTGCATGCTGATCGAGATGATTCGAGTCCGCATAGCCGGGCATCTGCGACCAATACACACCGCGCACGTACTCGCGCCAGCCCAGAATCTGCCGGATGAAGCCTTCCACCGCCGCCAACGGCGCATGCCCTTGCCGCCATGCCGCTTCGGCGCGCGCGATCACTTCGCGCGGGTGCAGCATCTTGACGTTGAGCGCGAACGAAAGCAGCGAATGGAACAGGCGCGGGCTACGCGTGCTCATCGCATCTTCGTAGCGGCCGAAATTGGGCAATGCATGCGCGATGAAAGCGTCCAGATGCTGCAAGGCTTCGTCGCGATCCAGCGGCCATGGCAGGGCGTGCGCATTCGGTGCGCCAAAACTGCGCACCCCGGCGGCTTCGATCGTGCGCCACAGCGCGCTGTGGTCGTGGGTCGTGCGCCAATCCTGTGGGGCAGGCGGGTCGCCCGGCCACGGCGCACGGTTGTCGCGATCGAAGTTCCAGCGCCCGCCTTCCGGCTCGCCCGCGGCATCGAGCAGGATGCGATGCTGGCGCCGCATGCGCCGATAAAACACTTCCATGCGCCACGGGCTTCCGGCGCGAAAACAGCCGGCGACTTCACTGCGTGCGGTCAAAAAATGTTCGCTGCCGACCATGCGCGTGGCAAAGGGCTGCGCGGCACTCCAGTGCTGTAGTGCTTCGTCCAGCCGCCATTCGTCCGGGGCCTGGTATTCCAGATGGCCGGCGCGGTAATACGCCATCAACGCCTCGAGGTTGTGCGGGATCGACTGCCGGTTGCTGGCATTGTCGATGGTCACATAGCGCACCCGATGCCCGGCACGCCGCAGGCCCGCAGCGAACGCGCGCATGGCCGCGAAGATCGCCAGGACCTTCTGCGCGTGATGCAGCACGTAGTCGGTTTCCTGCCGCACTTCCATCAATACATAGACCACGCCTGCATCGCGCGTCGCGAACCAGCTGTGTTGCGGATTGAGCTGGTCGCCCAGAACCAAACGCAGCGTATGGGCCGGCGTTTGTGGGGTGGTTTGCGCGACAAGTGCGCTGGAATCATGCATCAAAGTGACGCCCGATGATGCGGGGCGCATGGGCGCGTCCGTGCCGACGCGGCGCATGGGCATGCCTTGGACCCGAAAAAAACACTCGAATCACCGGCAACGCATGCACCAACGACTGCCATGACCGCGGTATGGACTTGCATCGCACTGCCCTTTAGTTCTGCGCTGCCTGGCACAGCGTCAGTGGCCAGCGCTGTACAGCACATCGCCGGCAGACACGCGCCGGGCCAATGCCATTGCGCTCTGCCATGCGCCCTCCACCTTGCCGCCGGCCAGCCAGTCGCCGCACATGCCCAAGCCCAGCTGCGCATCCCAGACGCAGCCAAGCTGCAATGCCGGGTCGCTGCTGGCAACCTTCCAAAAAAAAGCATCGCAGGACTGCGGCACTGGCAACCCGAGCGCTGCAAGCTCCGGCACCAGGCTGGCGCTGACGTGCCCAGGCATGGCATCGCACTGCGCCTGGCTCCACTCGGCCGTTGCATGCGCCAGCCAGGTCTCCGCACCCGCACGCGCGGGCTTGCTGGAGTTGCGCGCCACCCAGCGTAACGCGCCGGCATTGACGAACAGCGCATCGTAGCCCGGATCGATGGGCGCATCGAAGTGCGCCATCACCGCCCACGCAGGCTGCATGCGCACCTGCTCGGCAATCGTCGCCAACGCAGGCGCAGCCTGCGCGAGTAACCCAGCCGCACTCGGCGCCGGGACGGCCAGCAACACCGTATCGAACAGATGCTCTGCAGCGGCTTGCGACACCGACAGGCGCCATCCCTGCCGGCTGCGCCGCAGCGCGCGCACCTCGGCACTCAGACGCACATCCAGCTGCGCGGCAAGCGTACGCGCCGGTGCGGTCATCTCGGGCACACCCACATAGCGCATCAGCGCGTGCTGGGATCGGCGCAACTGCGTGCCGTCCCAGCTTGCGATGCGCGCCTGCCAGGGCGCGGCAATACCGGCATCGATCCAGGCATCCACGACCGCTGCAAATGCAGGATCGCGCGCGGTGAAATACTGCGCTCCGTGATCGCATTGCCACTGCTCGGCGCTGTAGTGGCGCATGCGGCCGCCCGGGGTCTGCGCCTGATCGAACACCGTCACTGCATGGCCTTCCATCTGCAGTTGCTGCGCGCAGGCCAACCCCGCCAGCCCGGCGCCGATCACGGCGATCGTCTGTGCGCGGTCGGGCAGTGTCATGCCATCGCGCACGTGCCGGGGCATGCGGCAGGCATGCGGGTCACACCGCGCAGCCGTCAGGCCCGCAGGCATCGGGCCCGCCGACTGGCGTCGATTCGGCCGCCAATTGCAGCAGCGCCTGCGCAAAACTTTCCGGCGGTTGCGCGCCCTGGATCAGCGCACGGCCGTCGATCACGAAACTGGGCACTGCACGGATGCCCAACGCGGCGGCCTGCGCTAGCTGCGCTTGCACCTCGACGGTGCCTTCGTCCGATTCCAGCATCGCCTGCACACGCGCCGCCGTAAGGCCACCGGCCTCACCGGCACGCACCAGCGTGTCGGGCGCGCCCACGTTTTGGCCTTCGGCAAAATGCGCATGGAACAGCGCTTCCATGACCGCATCCACATCGCCCTCGTGGCTGGCCAGCCAGATCAAACGATGCGCACGCAGCGTGCTGACCTGCACCTGCCCACGGCCGAAATCCAGCGGCAAGCCTTCCGCCTGCGCGGTGGCCTGGGTCTGCGCCAGGATCTGTTCGACGCGTGCCGTACCGCCGAACTTCGACGCCAGGGCCGCGCGCAATGGCGTGGGCTCCAGGCCGGCATCCGGATCAAGCTGGAACGCGTGGTAATGAATGTCCAAGGCTGGCGCCTGCGCGCCAAGTGCCGCAAGGGCGGCCTGGAAACGGCGTTTGCCGATCCAGCACCAGGGGCACACTACGTCGGACCAGATGTCGATGCGCATGAGCTGGGATTCGTTTGTGGGATTGGGATTGGCAGAGCATAGACGGGATTCTGCAATCGCAAAGCGTTTGCCAATGCCGAACCGGGAAGCGATGATCAAGCAAGGCGGCCTGGCGCCGCGCACTCATCTGTTCTACGCATCAGCGATCCACCTCACGCATCAGGCCTCCAAGGCACCGGGCTGCGTGTCCGCCTTTGCGAGTCCAGATCCCTAATCACAAATCCTCTTTCCACTGCTTGAATGGATGCGAGGCCAGGGCCAGGTTGTAATAGCGCACGTCGTCGGTGACTTCGGCCCCAATCCATTCCGGCGTGGCGAATGCTTCGTCGGAGCGTTCGAGTTCGATCTCGGCCACGATCAGGCCGGCGTTGTCGCCGAGGAATTCGTCCACTTCCCACACATGTCCCTGGTAGGCGACCAGATGCCGGCGTTTGTCGATCAGGCCGCCTACGCACAGCGCCAGCAATGCGCGTGCATCAGCCAGTGGAATCGGATATTCAAACTCCTGCCGCGTATGCCCTACCTCGCGCGATTTCAGATTGAGAAATGCGCTTTCGCCCTGAATCCGTACCCGTACCGAGGCGTTCTGCGTGCCACTGCGCAGCGCCGCCTGATCGTTGATATAGCCCTGCGCCATCGGAATCACCGCATGCGCGGCGTCGCGCCAGCCATCGCCGGCAACCAGGAATTTGCGTTCGATTTCTACAGGCATGGGAATCGGGAATCGAGAGTCGGGAATGGCAAAAGCATAAGCCGTTCGCCGTTACGATTCCCGATTGCCTCCTCCCGATTCACCGCCTCTCAAACACCGCAATGCTTTCCACGTGCGCGGTGTGCGGGAACATGTCCATCGCGCCTGCCGAAACCAGCGTGAAGCCCTGCTCGTTGACCAGATAGCCGGCGTCGCGCGCCAGCGAGCCCGGGTGGCAGCTCACATAGACGATGCGATCGAACGTTTTCAACGGCAGCTGCTGCAGCACTTCCAGGGCGCCGGAGCGCGGCGGGTCCAGCAGCAGCTTGTCGAAGCCCTGGCGCATCCAGGGTGCGCTGCGCTGATCCTGGGTCAGGTCGGCGGCGTGGAACTGCGCATTGTCCAGGCCATTGCGCTGGGCGTTCTCTTTGGCCCGTGCCACAAGTCCGGCGTCGCCTTCCACCCCCACCACCTCACGCACCACGCGCGCCAGCGGCAGGGTGAAGTTGCCCAGGCCGCAGAACAGGTCCAGCACGCGGTCGTCGGGCTTGGCCTCCAGCAGCGCGACCGCATGGGCGATCATCTTCTGATTGAGCGACGCGTTGACTTGAATGAAATCCAGCGGCCGGAACGCCAGTTCCACCTCCCACTGCGGCAAGCGGAACGATAGCGGCACGTCCTGCGGCCACAGCGGATGCACGCTGTCCACCCCGCCGGGCTGCAGGAAAATCGCAAAGCCGTGCTCCTGGGCAAAGGCGACCCAGGCCTGGCGATCGCGCTCGCTGAGCGGCTGCATATGCCGAATGGTCAAGGCCACCGCATCGTCGCCGGCGATGAATTCGATCTGCGGAATGTCGCGCTTGCCGTCCATGCCTTCGATCAGCGCGGCAAGCAAGGGGATCTTCTCGCCGATCTGCGGAATCACCGTGTAGCAGATCGACAGATCGGCCACGAACCGCGGGTCCAGCTCACGAAAGCCGACCAAGGTCTTGTCCTTCTTCTCGACGCGACGCACCGAGAACCTGCCCTTGCGCCGATACCCCCAGTTGTCGCCGGTCAGCGCGGGCAGCACGGCTTGCGGAGTGACGTGACCGATACGTTCCAGGTTGTCCATCAGCACGCGCTGTTTGGCCACGATCTGCTGCGACTCCTCCAGATGCTGCAACACGCAGCCCGCGCAGACGCCAAAGTGCGGGCAGCGCGGGGTGACCCGCTGCGGCGATGCCTCCAGCACCTCCACGGTCTTGGCCTCATCGAAATGCCGGCTACGGGCGGTGGGTTCGGCGCGCACCAACTCGCCCGGCAAGGCGCCGCTGATGAAGGTGACCTTGCCGCCCTCGCCGTCGCGGCGGGCGACCCCGCGGCCGTCATGGCTCAGGTCGGTGACCGCGGTCTGGAAGGGGGTACGGTCGAGACGGTTTCTGGTTCTGGCCACGTGGCGACAAGCTGCGGGCAAAAAGGGTGCGTATTGTCGCAGATGCGACCGACGGAGGCCGCGCCGGTCAGCGCAACAATTGTCGCGCCCCGCAAACACAGGCAAACTTCCGCTGCGCGCGACAAATCAGGACGCGGCATCGCTGACAAGGAGGCAGCATGAACATGGCCACACGCCAGGAACCCCACCCACGCCTACTGCTGGTGGAAGACGACCCGATCAGCCGCGGGTTCTTGCAGGCTGTGCTTGAAAGTCTTCCGGCCACGGTCGACTGTGCCGATTCCCTTTCTTCCGCACTCGACCGCGCGCGCGAACGCCGCCACGACCTCTGGCTGATCGACGTCAACCTCCCCGATGGCACCGGTAGCGGGCTACTGCGTGCATTGCGCCTGCTGCACCCGGACGTGCCGGCACTGGCGCACACCGCCGACGCGACCATGTCGATGCAGCACAGCCTGCAGTCCGACGGGTTCCTGGAAATGCTGGTCAAACCACTGACCTCCGAGCGCCTGCTGCAGGCGGTGCGGCGCGGCCTGGCACGCGGTCGCTATAGCGTGGCCCCGGTGGGCGTGCTGGACATCGCCGCCAGCGACTGGGACGAGACCGCTGCGCTGAGCGCGCTCAACGGCCAGCAGCATCATCTCAATGCCCTGCGCGAGCTGTTCCTGGCCGAGCTGCCGGGCACCCGGGATGCGGTGGATTCGGCCTTGCAGATCAGCGACGAACAGGCACTGCGCAGCCATCTTCATCGGTTGCAGGCCAGCTGTGGCTTCGTCGGCGCGGCGCGGCTTGCCGGCGCAGTGCGCCTGCTGCGTGGCGACCCGCACTCGCGGACCGCACGCACCCAATTCCACGCGGCGGTGGCTGCATTGCTGCATTGAGCGAATCGAGCGCAGCACCTCCTTGCCAGAGGAGGTGTGCCAGACGCCGGCGTCGGTGTGCTTCCGGCTCGCCGCCGCGGTCGATGCATCGTCGTCCTGCCGATCGAGCTGCGTATGGCAGGCAGCACCGGCTCCAGTTGCTGGCGTTTGACTGCCTGGATGATCTACAGCTCGACGCAGGGCATATGCAGTTGCTGCTCGCCCGGTCCATGTCGGTGACGAGAGTGGCGCTCGTGGTCGAGGGCAGGCGAAGGGCTTTATAAACCGACGGGCACGGGTGCTGTCTGCCGGTTTTCCGAGCGCCCGCTTCGCTCAATTCGCTGCTGGCTCGTGGGATCGCCGGTCGCTGCTGGACTTTTGTCCAGCGCTATCACGCATGGGCCTCCAGCACTCCGCGCCATTAGCGGCGGCGCGCCAGGTCCTCGAGCATTTGCCAGGATTTCAGACCACGCCCGCCCAGATGGTGCAGCAGTACCCCGCGCATGCTGCGCCGCAGGCCTGGCATGTCGTCGGCATCCGGCATGACGTCTTCGCCCAGCGCCAGCAGCGCCGCACCGGTGACGGTTTCGCGGCGGTCCTGGGCTAGCCGTTCGCTCAACACGCGCAAGGCGCCCTCCTGCGGATCCAGCCGATACCGCGCCGCCGGGTCGATCGGCTGCCCGTCGCTGTCATGCTGCAGATCGAAGGCGAACCCCAGCCCGTCCAGCACGTCGCGCTCGAACCGGCGCAGCCCCCACGCCAACGGCAGATCGGACGCCAGGTAAGTACGTGCCTGCGCATAACAGGCATAAAGTTCGGGCACCGGATCGTTACGCGGGGCCAGGCGCAGCAGCAATTCGCTGATATAAAAACCAGCCAGCATGGTGTCGCCGACCAGTCGCGGCGCGGTGTCCAGCGCTTCGGCCTGGCGCAGCTGGGCCAGCTCGCCGCGCTGCACGGCACTAAACTGGATCAGCTGCAAGGGCTGCAAGGCCGCGCGCAGCGCCTGCTTGCGCGGCCCCTGCACACCGCGCGCCAGCAGTCCCACCCGCCCGTGCTGCTCGGTCAGCACTTCCACCAGCAGGCTGGTTTCGCGCCAGGCCCGTACGTGCAAGACGAACCCGCGCTCGTGCTCGATCAGCATGGGGGGAGGAGCCAGGACCGGGAACCCGGGACCCGGGACCCGGGAAAAGCACTGGATCGGCCATCGGAGGGCCGCGCGGGGCAGCGACGGGGGGCCGAGCCAATGCCGTCAGCGCAGCACGCGAATCTGAAAAATGCGAAAAGCCGCCTCCCCCGCAGCATGCACACCACCTGCCTGACCCAGCTCTTCCCTGGTCCCAGGTTCCAGGTCCCGGGTCCCGGCCTTCCCGGCCTCATTCGTAGCCGAACGCCTTCAGCGCAGCCTCGTCGTCCGACCAGCCTTCGCGCACGCGCACCCAGGTTTCCAGGAACACCTTGGCACCGAACAGGCGCTCCATCTGCAGGCGCGCCTTGCCGCCGATTTCTTTCAAACGGGTGCCGCCCTTGCCGATCACGATGGCCTTCTGGCCTTCGCGCTCGACCCAGATCACCGCACCGATGCGCAGCAGCGCGCCATCTTCGGCGAAGCGCTCGATCTCGACGGTGGTGGCGTACGGCAGCTCTTCGCCGAGCTGACGCATCAGCTGTTCCCGCACCAGTTCGCCAGCCAAAAAGCGCTGGCTGCGGTCGGTGATCTCGTCTTCGCCAAACATCGCCTCGGCTTCGGGCACCAGCTTGAGCAGGTCGCCCACCAACGCGTCCAGGCCCTTGCGCTTGAGCGCGGACACCGGATGCACGGCGGCGAAGGTGCGCCCCTCGCTGACCTGGGCCAGGAACGGGAACAGCGCGGTCTTGTCCTTGAGCCGGTCGACCTTGTTGACCACCAGCACCACCGGCACGCCGGCGTCGCTGAGCACGCGGAACGCCAGCGTGTCTTCCTCGTCCCAGCGGCCGGCTTCGATCACCAGGACCGCCGCGTCCACGCCCTCGAGCGAGCCGCGCGCAGCGCGATTCATCACCCGGTTCATTGCGCGCTTCTGCTCGCGGTGCAAGCCCGGTGTGTCGACCAGCACCAGCTGCCCTTCTGGGAAGGTGGCGATGCCCAGCAACCGATGACGCGTGGTCTGCGGCCGGTTGGAGACGATGCTGACCTTCGCGCCGACCAGGGCGTTGGTCAGGGTGGACTTGCCGACGTTGGGCCGGCCGATCACCGCAACGCTACCGCTGCGGTGGGGGGAAGAGGTTTCGCTCACGTGTTTGAATCCAGTTGTGCGATGACAAGAGTCGCCGCCTGTTGCTCTGCGAGGCGACGCGAAGTGCCCTGGCCCTCGGCGCGGGCGACTGGCTGCTCCAGAATGCAGGCGACGTGGAACTGCTTGGCATGCTCGTCGCCGCTCTCGCTGATCAGCGCGTAGGTGGGCAGCGGCAGTTGCCGTGCCTGCAGCCACTCCTGCAGCCGGGTCTTGGGATCCTTTTCTGCCTTGCCCACCGGCAATGCCGCCAGCGACGCTTCGAACCACGGCAGCACCACTGCACGGCAACGCTCGAAACCGCAGTCCAGATAGATGGCTGCGACGATCGCCTCGACCGCATCGGCCAGGATCGAATCGCGCCGGTGACCTCCGGACTTCAGCTCGCCTGGCCCCAGCGTGAGGCGCTCGCCGAGGTTCAACGTGCGTCCGATCACTGCCAGCGCACCTTCGCGCACGAGCTCGGCACGTGCACGGGTCAATGCGCCTTCGTCGGCCTTGGGCCACCGTTGATAGAGCGCCTCGGCGATCAGCAGGTTGACGATGCCGTCGCCGAGAAATTCCAGTCGCTCGTTATGCGGCGTCCCGGCGCTGCGGTGCCGCAGCGCCTGGGCGAGCAGAGCCGGATCGGCGAATGCGTGCCCGATCGGATCACCGCGTTGGAAGGTTCTATTCGACACCGCGCTTCGTCAGATCCTGTGCCGTATCGAACTTGCCGACCACATCCAGATTGCCAACCAGCTCGCGGCGGACTTCGTAATTGACCTTCATGCGCCAGCCACCTTCGATCCGCTCGAACTTGACGTTCTCGCGCTTCACGCTTTCGGACGCATTGATATCGAGCCGCTTGAAGAACATGTCCTGCAATTTGGAAGGATCCATGTCTGCACTGCCAGCCTCGTTGGCAAGGCCCTTCATCGACGTACGCACTGCGTAATATTCCTGATACATCGGGAACAGCTTCATCCCGATGTACAAACCGAACCCCACTACCGCCAGCACCACCACGAACGACGTCAACGTCATACCGCTTTGCTTGCGCTTCATTGTGCTTCCCCTGGCACGCCGTGCGTGCATTTACTGGATTCCAGTCCCGATCCGCGATGGATCGAAACTCCCCTTGCAGAACCACCCTTCGCAATTGAGCCAGATCAGGAACGCCTTGCCGCGCAGATTGGCTTCCGGCAGAAAGTGCGTCTGGGTCCAGAACCGGCTGTCCTCGCTGTTGTCGCGATTATCCCCCATCACGAAATAGCTGTCCGCCGGCACGGTCCAGTCGCCCTGCCCGGCCGGCATGTTGCGGTCCAGCCATTCCAGCACGGTGTGCGTGCGGCCCGGCAGGTCCTCGACCAGCAGCGTGGTGCCGGTCATCTCGGCGCCCTTGCCCTTGCCGATGTACTCGCCCTTGACCGTGTAATGCATCGGCTTGTCGTTGATGTACAGCGTATCGCCGTGGAAGCCGATCTTGTCGCCCGGCAGGCCAACCACGCGCTTGATCCAGTTCTGGTCCGGCGCGTGCGGCGGCTTGAACACCACCACGTCGCCGCGCTTGGGCTCGCCGGTGGGAATGAACTTGGTATTGGTGATCGGCAGACGGAAGCCGTAGGCGAACTTGTTGACCAGGATGAAATCGCCGATCAGCAGGTTGGGCATCATCGAGCTGGACGGAATCTTGTACGGCTCGGCCACGAAGCTGCGCAGGATCAGCACCACCGCCAGCACCGGGAAAAAGGCGCGCGAGTAATCGATGATCGCCGGCTCGCTGTCCAGCAACCCGGCACGCGCCGCACGGCGCTTGGCCAGAAACAGCTTGTCCAGCAGCCAGATGAAGCCGCTGCCCAGCGTCAGGACAACCAGGATGATTTCAAACCATTTCATTGATGTTCCTTCGGAACGGGATTCGAGATTTGAGATTGGGGATTAGTAAGAGCAAGAGGATGGGCAAGCCGTTGCCAATCCCGAATGACGAATCCCGAATCCCTGCTACTTGTCCATCTGCAGGACGGCCAGGAAGGCTTCCTGTGGAATCTCCACGCGGCCGACCTGCTTCATGCGCTTCTTGCCTTCCTTCTGCTTCTCCAGCAGCTTTTTCTTGCGCGAAACGTCGCCACCATAGCACTTGGCCAGCACGTTCTTGCGCATCGCCTTGACCGTGGAGCGCGAGATGATCTGCGAGCCGATCGCGGCCTGAATCGCCACGTCGAACATCTGCCGGGGAATCAGGTCTTTCATCTTTTCGCACAGCTCGCGGCCGCGACGATCGGCGTGGCTGCGGTGCACGATCAACGACAACGCGTCGACCTTGTCGCCGTTGATCAGCACATCCACGCGCACGAACGGGCCGGCATCGAATCGCACGAAGTGGTAATCCAGCGAGGCATAGCCACGGCTGACCGACTTGAGCTTGTCGAAGAAGTCCAGCACCACTTCGGCCATCGGCAGCTCATAGCTGATCTGTACCTGGCTGCCCAGGTAGTTGATGCCGATCTGGGTGCCGCGCTTTTCCTCGCACAACTTGATGATGTTGCCGATGTACTCCTCGGGCGTGAGGACGTTGGCGCGAATGATGGGCTCGCGGATTTCCTGCACCAGGTTCAACTGCGGCAACTTGGCCGGGTTGTCCATGTTGATGACCGTGCCATCGGTCTTGAGCACCTCATACACCACGGTGGGGGCGGTGCTGATCAGGTCCAGGTTGTACTCGCGCTCCAGGCGCTCCTGCACGATTTCCATGTGCAGCATGCCCAAAAAGCCGCAGCGGAAGCCGAAGCCCATCGCTTCGGAGCTTTCCGGCTCGAAGCGCAGCGCGGCATCGTTCAAGCGCAACTTGTCCAACGCTTCGCGCAGATCCGGGTAATCCTCGGCATCGACCGGAAACAGGCCGGCGAACACGCGCGGCTGCATTTCCTGAAAACCGGGCAAGGCGTGCGGCGCCGGGTCGGCCGCCAGGGTCAGGGTGTCGCCGACCGGGGCGCCGTGCACGTCCTTGATGGACGCGTTGATCCAGCCCACTTCACCGGCGCCCAGCGCAGGCAGTTCCTTACGCTTGGGGGTGAACACGCCAACCTTGTCGACCAGATGGGTGCGCCCGGTAGACATCACCAGGATCTTGCTGCCGGGCTTGATTTCGCCCTGCATCACGCGCACCAGCGAGACCACGCCCAGGTAGTTGTCGAACCAGGAATCGATGATCAACGCCTGCAGCTTGTCGGTCTCCCGCGGCTTCGGCGGCGGGATGCGATGCACGATCGCTTCCAGCACCAGATCGATGTTCAGACCGGTCTTGGCGCTGACAGCGACCGCGTCTTCGGCATCGATGCCGATCACCGCTTCGATCTCGGCCTTGGCGCGGTCGACATCGGCGGTGGGCAGGTCGATCTTGTTCAGCACCGGCACCACTTCCAGCCCCTGCTCCACCGCGGTGTAGCAGTTGGCCACCGACTGCGCTTCCACGCCCTGCGCGGCATCCACCACCAGCAGCGCACCTTCGCATGCAGCCAGCGAGCGGCTGACTTCGTAGGAGAAGTCGACGTGCCCGGGGGTGTCGATGAAATTCAGGTGGTAGGTCTGCCCGTCCTTTGCCGTGTACGGCAGGGACACCGACTGCGCCTTGATGGTGATGCCGCGTTCGCGCTCGATCGGGTTGGAGTCGAGCACCTGGGCTTCCATCTCGCGCGCCTGCAAGCCGCCGCACAGCTGGATGATGCGGTCGGCCAGGGTGGATTTGCCGTGGTCGACGTGGGCAATGATGGAGAAGTTGCGGATATTCCGCATTGAATCAGAGGACATTGAGGTGGGCGCCGGCGCAGCCGTCGTCAGGGTAACGCAGCATTATCGCACGGCCGACCCCTCTGGGGCCGGGAATTGGGAATCGGGAGTGGGGAATCGGAAAAGCCAGGCGTGCTCTCGTGTCGCGGAGCCGCTCTTGCCATTCCCGATTCTCCATTCCCTGCGTTAGCCGCCGGCCTTCAAGGCCACGTAGCTGGTTGCCTTGCCGTCAGTCACCAGCAGCATGACCACGTCGCCCTTCTTGTAGCTGGACAGGGCGCGGTTGAGTTCGGCGACGCTGCCGACCTTGGTCCGGCCGACGCGGGCGATGATCAGGCCCGGCGACAGCGGCGGCTGGGTGCTGCGCGCCGCCGCGCCGGTGACCGCCGCAATGCGCACGCCCTCGCCCGCCTCCAGGCCCAGGCGGCTGCGCTCGGCGGCGGTCAGGTCGGCAACTTGCAGGCCGAGCAATTCCACGCTGGCCGGAGCGCTGGGCTTGGCCTCATCGGCGGCGGTGCGCGGTGCGGCGTTCTCGCCGCCGTCCTGCAGCGGTGCAAGGGTGACCGTCACCTTGCGCGGTTTGCCGTCGCGCAAGACGTCCAGGGTTACCTTGGTGCCAGGCGCCATCAGCCCGATCATTGGCGGCAGATCGCTGGCGACGTCGATCGACTTGCCATTCACTGCACGAATCACGTCGCCCACCTCAATGCCGGCCTTGGCTGCCGGGCTACCGGCCGGGATGTCGTTGACCAAGGCACCACGGCTGTCCGGCAAGCCCAGGCCCTGGGCCTTGAGCGAGTCGATCGGGCCGACCGCCACGCCCAGCATGCCGCGACTCACGTGGCCGGTGGCCTTGATCTGCTCGGCCGCGCTGAAGGCCAGGTCGATTGGGATCGCGAAACTGATGCCCATGTATCCGCCCGACGCGGAGAAGATCTGCGAATTGATGCCGACCACCTCGCCACGCGTGTTGAGCAGCGGGCCGCCGGAATTGCCCTGGTTGATCGCCACGTCGGTCTGGATGAAGGGCACGTAGCGCTGGTCGGCGTAGGGATTGCTACGGCCGGTGGCGCTGACGATGCCGGCGGTGACCGAGTGATCCAGACCGAACGGCGAGCCGATCGCCACCACCCACTGCCCCGGCTTGAGCGTGTTGGAATCGCCCAGGCGCACGGTCGGCAGGCCCTTGGCCTCGATCTTCAGCAGCGCCACGTCGTATTGCTCGTCACTCCCCACCACCTTGGCCTTGAATTCGCGGCGGTCGGTGAGCTTGACGGTCACCTCGCTGGCGCCATCGACCACGTGGTGGTTGGTCAGCACATAGCCGTCGGCCGAGATGATGAAGCCCGAGCCCATCGACTTGCCGGCGATGCCGCCGTCGTCATCGCCGCCACCCGGCCCCTGCCGCGGACCGCCCGGCATCTGGAAATCCGGCCCGAAGAAGCGGCGGAAGAATTCCGGCATCTGATCGTCATCGGGCATCGCGCCACCACCGCGACCACCCGGGCCGCTGCGCTGCTGACGCGCCATGGCGTCCTTGCGGGTGATGGTGGTTTCGATATTGACCACGCCCGGGCCGACCTGCTCGACCAGATTGGTGAAGTCCGGCAGCCCCGCCACCAGCTGCGGCGCCGGCGTGGCACTGCGGTTGGCGGCAATCGGGGCGAGGTCCTTGGCAGCAGGTGCGGGCTGCTGCGCGCAGGCGGCCAGCGGCAGGGTCATGGCGATCAGGCCGAACATCTGGGTGCGGATGCGATGGTTCATCAGGTTGCCTCCGATGGCAGGGCGACAGGGGCCAGAACCCGAGTAGCAACACGGGCCCGGCACGATAACGGGAGGGAGATTGCCGAACGGATGAAGGCCGGCGACAGGGTCAGTCCTGCGGGGCCTGCGCCGGCGCCGGCCGGTTCGGCGCCGGGCTGGTAACGGCCTGTGGCGCGGGTTCGAACGGATAGAACGCCGTGCCGGGCTGGCTCTGGCGGAAACTGGCATTGAGCGAGCTTTCGCCAGCCCCGGACAGGGCCGCGCGCGGCCACGGGCGTGCCTGCAGCGTGGTATCCGGATGCGTGAACGGGTTGGACGGCGTCGCCGCAACCGCAGATGCAGTGCCCGTGGATGCCGGTGCTGCCGCAGCGACCATACGGGTCGGCGCCTGCTGCTGACGCGCAGCCGCACTGCGTGCGACTTGCTGATTGCGGGTTGCCGCGCCGCGCCGAGTAGACGCCAGCGCAGCGGCAGGCACGGCTGCAGCAAGCGCGGCCACCTCATCCGGCGCCCCAGGAGCCGGTGCGGCCGGCACCTTCGGTGCCTCAGGTCCCTGCGGCGCTTGCGAGGCGGGCGGAAGCTGCGCGGCGGTGGCATAGACGGGGGTTGTTTCAGCACCCGGCGCGGCGGTGTCTGGCAGGCGCTCGCGCGCCAGGAACAAGGCAATCGCCGCGACCGAGGCGGCAATCGCTGCACCGCCGCCCCAGCGCCAACGTGCACCAGGGCGGGTCGCCGGTTGCGCTTGCGGTGCCGGCTCCTCGGCAATGGCGCTGCGCACACGCGCCGCAAAATCCAGCGGCGCCGGCGCACTGGCCGCACCGCGCAGCACATCGCCGCACAACTGCCAGCGCTCGTGGCAGCCGGCCAAGTCTTCGTCGTGGGCCAGACGGCGCAGCAGGAAGCGCGACTCGTCGGCGCTCAACTCGCCGTCGACCAGCGCAGACAGCTGCTGGCGATAGTGAAGCTCGAATTTGTCGGTGGTGGACATGGCAGGGTTCTGGTTCATACGCGGTGTCGCTCACGGGTAGCGCTTTCGGTCTCCAGCAGAGGCCGCAGCTCGATGTCGATGGCCTCGCGCGCCCGGAAGATGCGCGAGCGCACCGTTCCGATCGGGCAATCCATCTTTTGCGCGATTTCGTCGTAGCTCAGGCCCTCCACCTCGCGCAGGGTGATGGCCAACCGAAGTTCTTCCGGTAGCGCTTGGACCGCGCGCATCACCGTTTGTTCCAGCTCCTGTCGCATCAATTCACGCTCCGGGGTATCGGTGTCGCGCAACCGGGTCGCTCCATCGAATTGCTCGGCATCGCTGATCTCGATGTCGTCGGTGGGCGGGCGGCGGTTGTGCGCAACCAGATGGTTCTTGGCAGTGTTGACGGCAATGCGGTGCAGCCAGGTGTAGAACTGGGCGTCGCCACGAAAACTGTTGATCGCGCGGTAGGCGCGCACGAACGTGTCCTGGGCAACGTCCTGGCATTCGCTCCAGTCGGCGATGTAGCGCCCGATCAAGGCAACGATCCGATGCTGGTATTTGCGCACCAGCACATCGAACGCCGCGCTTTCGCCGCGCTGCACGCGCCGGACCAGTTCCAGGTCCAGCTCCTGAGGTGTATCGACTTCGGCCATGTCGGGCCGCACTCCTGTCAGCCCACCGAAGTCGGGCAATGAGACCGCCATTGAAAAGAAAAGTTCATACCGATCCGTACGACCGTCACGCATCAGGGTAGCGGCAGCGATGCACCGCTGGCGACGCCGCGCGCAACGCACGGATCTCCCCTGTCGACAGGTATGGGTATTTGACGTGAAGGAAACAACCTCTGGATGATAACGACCTTTCCTTCTATTGCCGGACGGCCAGACGCATGCTTCCAGGTTTCGACGGGCTCCGATTCAGCCATTGGCAGGCCGATCTGCGCGAGGACGGCGTGGTGGTGCTCAGCCTCGATCGGCAGGGCGCACCGGTCAACGCATTTTCGCAGGAGGTGCTGCTGGAGCTGGGCGCCGTGGTCGAGCGGCTGGCACTGGATCCGCCAAAGGGCGTGGTGCTGCGCTCGGGCAAGCCCAACGGCTTCATCGCCGGCGCCGATCTGAAGGAATTCCAGGAATTCGATCGCAAGGGTACGGTCAACGATGCCATCCACCGCGGGCAGCAGGTCTTCCAGAAGCTGGCCGAACTGCCCTGCCCGACCGTCGCGGCGATTCATGGCTTCTGCATGGGCGGCGGTACCGAAATCGCGCTGGCCTGCCGCTACCGCGTGGCTTCCGATGACGGTAGCACCCGCATCGGGCTGCCGGAAACCAAGCTGGGCATCTTCCCCGGCTGGGGCGGCAGCGCCCGCTTGCCGCGCCTGATCGGTGCGCCGGCCGCGATGGATCTGATGCTCACCGGCCGCACGGTATCGGCCAAGGCTGCGCGCGCGATGGGGCTGGTCGACAAGGTCGCCGCGCCTGCCGTGCTGGTGGATGTGGCAGCCAGCCTGGCGCTCGCCGGCACCACGCGTGCGTTCAAGCAGCGCGCCACTGCGTGGGCCACCAATACCTTGCTCGCGCGCAAACTACTGGCGCCGCAGATGCGCAAGCAGGTGGCGCGCAAGGCGCGCAAGGAGCATTACCCGGCGCCCTACGCCCTGATCAACGTCTGGGAGCGGGCGGGCGGCAGCGGCATCCAGGCGCGCCTGGCGGCCGAGCGCAAGGCGGTGGTCAAACTTGCCAGCACGCCGACCGCGCGCAACCTGATCCGCATCTTCTTCCTGACCGAGCGCCTGAAAGCGCTGGGCGGCAAGGACGCAGCCGGTGCGGCGGCGGCCCCGATTCGCCATGTGCATGTGATCGGCGCAGGCGTCATGGGCGGCGATATCGCGGCCTGGGCGGCTTACAAGGGCTTCGAGGTCACGTTGCAGGACCGCGAGCAGCGTTTTATCGATACGGCGCTGACACGTGGTGGCGAGCTGTTCGCCAAGCGCGTCAAGGACGACGCCAAGCGGCCGGCAGTGGCCGCGCGGCTGCGTGGCGACCTGACCGGCGCGGGCGTGACGCAGGCCGACCTGGTGATCGAGGCGATCATCGAAAACCCGCAGGCAAAGCGCGATCTTTACCAATCGATCGAGCCGCAACTCAAGCCGGATGCCTTGCTGACGACCAATACCTCGTCGATTCCGCTGACCGAATTGCGTGGCCACATCCAGCGCCCGGCGCAATTTGCCGGCCTGCACTACTTCAACCCGGTGGCGATGATGCCGCTGGTGGAAATCGTGCAGCACGATGGTCTGGATCCGGCCAACGTCGCGCGCCTGGCTGCGTTCTGCAAGGCCTTGGACAAGTTCCCGGTGCCGGTGGCCGGCACGCCGGGATTCCTGGTCAACCGGGTGCTGTTCCCCTACCTGCTCGAGGCGGCCACCGCGTATGCCGAAGGCATTCCTGGCCCGGTGCTGGACAAGACGGCGGTGAAGTTCGGCATGCCGATGGGGCCGATCGAACTGATCGACACCGTGGGCCTGGATGTGGCGGCGGGCGTAGGCGCGGAGCTGGCGCCGTTCCTGCGTTTGCCCATCCCGGCGGCACTGGCGACCGTGGAAGCCGGCAAGCGCGGCAAGAAGGACGGCCAGGGCCTGTACAAGTGGGAGAACGGACGCGCCGTCAAACCCGAGGTTGCCAGCGGCTACACCGCACCGGCGGATCTGGAAGACCGCCTGATCCTGCCGCTGCTCAACGAAGCGGTGGCCTGCCTGCACGATGGCGTGGTGGCCGACGCAGACCTGCTGGACGCCGGGGTCATCTTCGGCACAGGTTTCGCACCTTTCCGTGGCGGCCCGATCCAGTACATCCGCAGCGTCGGCGCAGACGCGCTGCTGGAGCGCCTGCACGCGCTGCATGCACGCTATGGCGAACGCTTCGCGCCGCGCCCGGGTTGGGACTCGCCGTTGTTGCGGGAAGCGGTGGCCTGAGGCCGGCAGGCATCTATCGACAAGTCTGATTTGCAAGAAGGCTGCCGTTGGCAGCCTTCTTTTTGCGTCAGGGCCGCAGCGTGCAGATGCTGGCACCGATTACCTGGCAGTCGGAGTCGATCTGGATATGTCGCGCCAGGGCCGGACAGGTGCGGTAGATTGCGCAGGTCGAAACGCGCTGATTCGATGACCTGCCGACCTGCTGCTACCAGAGGTTAATGATGGGAATGCCCATGCGCATGCCTGTGCCCATGGTGCGCGTCATGGCCAGCGTCTGCAGCCGGCTTTGGTGTGCCGCAGGGTTCAGTGCCGCAGTGGCCGCTTTCCACCTGCAAGGTGACGTGGGCGATGTCGAAGCGGTCGTGCAACAGGGCGCCGAGCGCATCACGCAGGCGGTCGCGGTCGGTGGCCTCATTGACCACCACGTGCGCTGTGAGCGCGGGCGTGCTGGAGGCCAGCGCCCAGACGTGTAGGTCATGCACGTCTTCGACGCCGGGATGGCTGGTGAGTGCCTGCTGCACCTGGGCCAGGTCGATCCCCTTGGGCACGCCTTCGAGCAACACGTTGATCGCCTCGCGCAGCAAGACCCAGGTGCGCGGCAATACCCACAGGCCGATCAGCACGGCCAGCACCGGGTCGATCCATTGCCAGCCGGTCCAGCGGATCAGCAGGGCACCGATGATCACTGCCACCGAGCCGAGCATGTCGCTCCAGACCTCCAGATAGGCACCCTTGACGTTAAGGCTTTCGCCGCTGCCGGCGTGCAGCAGCTTCATGGCGACCAGATTGATCACCAGGCCGAAGCCGGCGATCAGCAGCATGCCGCTGTACGCGATGTCCTGCGGAGCGCGGAAGCGTTGCGCGGCCTCCCACAGGATGTAGCCACCCACTACGAACAACAGCGCGCCATTGGCCAGTGCGCCAAGCGCTTCGAGCCGCACATAGCCATAGGTGCGACGCGCGTCGGCCGGACGACGACTCAGGCGCACCGCGACCAGCGCGATCATCAGGCCGACGGTGTCGGTGGCCATATGCGCAGCGTCGGACAGCAGCGCCAGGCTGTTGGTCACGAATGCGCCGATGATCTCTGCCAGCAGGAAGGTGGCGGTCAACCCCAGTGCCCACCACAAGGGGGCTTCGTGACGGATTTCGCTGGGTGCGTGGTTGTGGTCGTGTCCCATGGGTGTCGTGGCCTGCTGCAATGCGCGCACCTTAGGCGCACGCGATGGCGGAGACTATTACACCTGCGCGTAATGACATCACATCACGCGAGCCGTGCGGCGTGCCGCACAAGGCGCAGTGGTTGCGCTATTTGCGGGGCGAAAGAAGTCACGCTCTGGAAGCATGCCCCTCGCACCGCCAATCCAACACTCCGCGGCGCGAGCGGATCGCCTGTTATATCTTGGCGACCAGCTTGACCACGCTGGAAAAATCCAGCGCCCCGTTGCCTGCCTGGCTGTTCATCGCATACAGGTTGCGCGCCAGCTCACCGAGCGGAATCGAGACGCCGGCCTGCACCGCCGATTCGGCAACCAGGCCCAAATCCTTGAGCATCAGGTCGTTGCCGAAACCTCCGCTATACCCACGCGACGCCGGCGCATTGGGCAGCACGCCGGGCCACGGGTTGCACACCTCGGTGGCCCAACTGCGGCCGGTACTGACCGCCATCATCTGCGACAGCACCGCAGGGTCCAGGCCCTGCGCGACGCCGAGCGCCAGCGCTTCACCGGTGGCGGCCATGATCACGCCCAGGGCCATGTTGTTGCATAGCTTGGCGACCTGCCCTGCCCCGTTGTCGCCGACATGGAAAATGTTCTTTCCCATGGCCTGCAGCACCGGGCGCGCGCGCTCCAGCGCATCGGCAGCGCCGCCGACGATGAAGGTCAGCGTGCCGGCTGCAGCCCCGGCCGTGCCACCGGAGACCGGGGCGTCGAGCATCGTCAGGCCACGCGCCTTGGCCGCATCGGCCACCCTGCGCGCAGACACCGGCGCGATGGTGCTGCAGTCGATGACCAGGGCGCCATCCGGGATCTGCGCCAGGATGCCGGATTCGCCCAGGTACACACCTTCGACGTGGCGGCTTGCAGGCAGCATCGAGATCACGACCTCGGCATCGGCCAGCGTGTCCTGCGCGGAGCTGGCAGCATGCGCACCAGCCGCCGAGGCAGCCTCCAGGGCGGCCGGTGCGAGATCGAATACCCGCAGCTGATGCCCGGCCTTGATCAGATTGGCAGCCATTGGCCCGCCCATATTGCCCAGGCCGATAAAAGCGATCTTGCTCATGGTGTCGGTTTCCAAAATAGGACCATCTTCAACAGATGGCCGGGATCATCGCGGATTGCGCGCGCGGAGCCACCGCCGGTTTTCAGCTGCGATGACGCAGGTCAGAGATGGCAACCGCACTGCAATCCGGCGTGAGCCGAACATGCTTCGCAAGTTGCCAGCCACTCACTGCACACCCAGCTCGCCTGCCCCCAGATCGGCAAGCGGATGCGATGCAGGCGACCAGGGCGCAACAAAGAAGGCTGCGGCCCACTGCGCATCGGCTGCTTCCAGCGACGCCGGTTGCCAGTGCGGTTGACGATCCTTGTCGATCAACAGCGCGCGGATGCCTTCGGCAAAATCGCCGTGCGCCGCCGCATGCAATGCGACCACGTATTCGGTACGGAAGGTGTCGGCCAGCGTCGTGGTGCCCGCATGGCGATGCAGCTCCCAGGCAAGGCGTGCCGAGCCCGGAGCCCCCGCGGCCAAGTTGGCACGTGCAGCCTGCAGCCAGCCGTCTTCGCTTTGCAGCGCCAGGATCGCAGCGACAACGTGCTCCAGTGATTCGCCGGCCACCAACTGTTCGATCAACTGTGCGTGGACTTGCAGCGGGCCCGGCTCGGTCGGTTGCGCGATGCCATGCAGAAATGCACTGAGCTGGGTGCGGTCGTTGTCCGCATTGCCTGTCCATGCGTGCGCGCTCAGCGCATCCAGCACTGCTGCGTACTGCGCATGCTCCAGGCGCACATCTGCCAGCCCCGCGTAAATGGCATCACTGGCATCCAGCGGCGCGCCAGTCAGCGCCAGAAACAGGCCGGCCCCCTGGGGCACGCGGCGTAACAGCCAGCTGCCACCCACATCGGGAAACAGCCCCACGCTGATCTCCGGCATGGCAAGTCGCGAGCGTTCGGTGACCACGCGATGGCTGGCGCCGGACATCAAGCCGATGCCACCGCCCATCACGATGCCGTGGCCCCAGCACAGCAGTGGCTTCGGATAGGTATGGATGCGGTAGTCGAGCCGGTATTCCTCTTCGAAAAATGCGGCCGCCTGCGCGTTGGCCTGCGGCGCTGCGCGTCGCGTTGCACTGTCGGGCACTGCATCGCGGTGCGCACGCATGCTCTGGTACAGGCCATGCAGATCGCCACCAGCACAGAACGCTTTTTCGCCGGCGCCACGCAACACCACGCACGCGATCTGCGCGTCGTCGGCCCACGCGCGCAACTGCGTCTCCAGTTGCCGGGTCATCTGCAGCGACAGGCCGTTGAGCGTCTTGGGCGCATTCAAGGTGGCAATGCCGATGCGATGCCCATCGGCGCACGCACGCTGCTCGAACAGCACCGGTGCCTCGTCGGTTGCGCTGACCTGCCCCATCAGCGGTTGCTCCACTGCGGCGCGCGCTTGTCCAGAAACGCGGCCACACCTTCGGCCTGATCGGCGTGCTCGAACAGATCGACGAAGGCTTCGCGCTCGGCAATCAACGCCGCTGCGTGGGTGCCATGGCGCGTGGACTGCACCAGCTGCTTGCACGCCGCCACACTGACCGGGCTCTGCTTGCCGGCACGTTGCGCCCAGGCAACCGCCAGCGCGCGCGACTCGCCCTTGCCGACCACCTCTTCCACCAGGCCGATGCGCTGCGCGGTTGCCGCATCGATACGTTCGCCCAACAGGATCATGCGCTTGGCCCAGCCCTCGCCCACCAGACGCGGCAGGTTCTGGGTGCCACCGGCACACGGCAGCAAGCCAACGCTGGCTTCGGGCAACGCGAGCTGTGCATGCTGCTCGGCAATGCGCAGATCGCAAGCCAATGCGCACTCCAGCCCGCCGCCCATCGCATAGCCGTTGATGGCGGCAATCGACACGCCGCGGAACGCACTCAAGGCTTCGAATGCTTCGCCGAACCGGCGCGCGGCCTGGCGTGCATTGGCCTTGTCGCCGTCGGCGAACTGCTTGAGATCGGCCCCGGCGCTGAAGAACTTCTCGCCTTCGCCGGTGATCACCAGCGCATAGATGCTGCGGTCGGCATCCAGTGCGCGCACCAGGTCGCGCAGGGCCGCCAGGCTGTGCAAGGTCCAGGTGTTGGCCGGTGGGTTGCTCAAGGTCACGATGGCCACGTGCCCATCGCGCTCGACCTGCAGACCGGTATGGAGACGTCCTTCCCAATCGCTCATCGCAATTCCTCCTCGCCATTGAGCAGGTGACGCGCCACGATCATGCGCATCACCTCGTTGGTGCCTTCCAGAATGCGGTGCACGCGGCTATCGCGCAGCAAACGCTCGATCGGGTATTCGCGGATATAGCCGTAGCCGCCATGGATCTGCAAGGCATCGTCGCAGATGGCAAAGCCGGCATCGGTGGCGAAGCGCTTGGCCATCGCACACCACACGGTGGCGTCGTGGCTGCCGGCATCGAGCTTGCGCGCGGCGGTGTGCACCATCTGCCGCGCGGCCACCAGCTGCGTGGCCATGTCGGCCAGCTTGAACTGCAATGCCTGGAAATCGGCCAGTTTCTTGCCGAACTGGCGCCGCTCGCCCATGTAGCGACGCGCGGCATCCAGCGCGCCTTGCGCGGCGCCCAACGAACATGCGGCGATATTGATGCGGCCACCATCCAGCGCCTTCATCGCCATCTTGAAGCCTTCGCCCTCATTGCCCAGCAGGTTCTCGGCCGGAATACGCACGTTTTCGAAGCTCACACCGCGCGTCGGCTGGCTGTTCCAGCCCATCTTCTCTTCCTTGCGACCGTAGCTGATGCCAGGCGCATCGGCCGGCACCACGAAGGCACTGATGCCACGCGCACCGTCTTCGCCGGTGCGTGCCATCACCACCAGCACGTCGGTTGCGCCGGCACCGGAAATGAAGGCTTTGCTGCCATTGAGCACATAGCTGTCGCCGTCGCGCTGGGCGCGCGATTTCAGCGATGCCGCATCCGAGCCGCTGCCCGGTTCGGTCAGGCAGTACGAGCCCAGCTTGGCGCCGCTGGTCATCGCCTGGCCCCACTGCGCGCGCACCGCATCGGTGCCGTAGCTGGCGATCAACCAGGTGGCCATGTTGTGGATGCTGATGAACGCCGAGGTGGACGGATCCACCGTGGCCAGTTCTTCGAACACCACTGCGGCATCGAGGCGGCGCATGCCCAGGCCGCCCACGCCTTCGTCGGTGTAGAGACCGCAAAAGCCAAGCTCGGCGGCCTTGGCGATGGCCTCGCGCGGGAAGTGACCTTCTGCGTCCCACTGCGCTGCATGCGGGGCGAGTTCCTTGTCGGCGAAGTCGCGCGCGGCAGCGCGGAAGGCTTCCTGCTCGTCGTTCAAATCGGCCGCGTTGGGGTGGAGCTGGATGGCTGCATTCATGGCGATCGGGTCACTTGAGGGAGATGGTGGTGTTGACGCCATGGGCCAGCGTCTGATCGTCGAACCAGCGCGCGGTCACGGTCTTGGTCTGGGTGTAGAACATCACCACCTGCTTGCCGTACGGGCCCAGGTCGCCGAGCTTGGAAGCGCGCGAGCCGGTGAAGGAAAACAATGGCACCGGCACCGGAATCGGCACGTTGATGCCGACCTGACCCACATCGATGTCTTCCTGGAAACGCCGCGCAGCCGCGCCGGATTGAGTGAATAGCGCCGTGCCGTTACCGTTGGGGTTGGCGTTGACCAAGGCGATGGCCTCGTCCAGCGTGGCGGCTTCCAGAATCACCAGCACCGGCCCGAAGATCTCTTCGTCGTAGATCCGCATGCCGGGTTTGACGCCGGAAAAGATGGTCGGGCCAACAAAGTTGCCCTGCTCGAAGCCCGGCACCTGTGGCGCGCGGCCATCCAGTTCCAGGGTGGCGCCCTGCTCCACGCCGGAGGCGATCAAGCCTTCCACCCGCTCGCGTGCGGCGCAGGAAATCAGCGGACCGACCTCGGTGCCCGGCGCGTTGCCGGCGCCGATCTTCAAACTTTTGGCCTTGGCCACCAACTCCGGAATCCAGGTACGGGCGTCACCGACCAGGACCAGCGTGGAGGCGGCCATGCAGCGCTGCCCGGCGGCGCCGAACGCGGCACCGACCATCGCATTGAGCGTCTGCTCGCGGTTGGCGTCGGGCAGCACCACGGCGTGATTCTTGGCGCCCATCATGCATTGCACGCGTTTGCCGCCCAGCGAGGCACGTCGATACACGTGCGTGCCCACCTTGGTGGAACCGACAAACGACAACGCCTTGATGTCGGGGTGATCGCACAGCGCATTGACCACTTCCTCGCCGCCATGCACGACGTTGAGCACGCCCTTGGGAATGCCGGCTTCCAGCGCAAGTTCCACCAGCCGCATGGTCACCATCGGGTCTTGCTCGGAGGGCTTGAGCACGAAGGTGTTGCCGGTCGCAATCGCCATCGGAAACATCCACAGCGGAATCATGGCCGGAAAGTTGAACGGGGTGATGCCCGCGCACACGCCCAACGGCTGCAGCAGGCTATAGGTATCCACGCCGGTGGCGACATTGTTGGCCAGCTCGCCCAGTTGCAGGTTGCCGATCGCCGCGGCGTGCTCCACCACTTCCAGGCCACGGAACACATCGCCTTCGGCATCGGCCAGGGTCTTGCCCTGCTCGGCGCTGAGCAGCGCAGCCAGTTCGGGCATGTGTTCCCGGATCAGCTGCTGGTATTTGAGAAAAATACGCGCCCGGGTGCCAATCGGCGTCTTGCGCCAGGTCACGAAGGCGCGGCTGGCCGCCGCCACTGCGGCATCCACTTCGGCGGTGGTGGCGAACGGCACCTGGGCCAACACCGATTGGTCGGCCGGGTTGACCACGTCCTGCCACTGCGTGCTGGCGGACACCACCATTTCGCCATCGATCAACAGGAAGACGCGGGGGACGGATTGGCTCATTGCAGGGCTCGCTTGTTGAGAAGGACATCGGGCCATTGCAGGCCAATACTTCGCATTGTTTGCATCGACACCCTCCATTCCCAGCCCGCTATTGCTTAATCGCGCTAAGCTGACGACACAATTTTGCGAATCTTGCGAATGCCCCAGTCGCACGCTCAACTCCGCCACCAGCTTGGGCTGCGCCTGCAGCGGCTGCGCCAGCGCCATGGCCTGACCCAGGCCGAGCTGGCGCGCCGGCTCGAGCTGTCGCCGAGCTATCTCAACCAGATCGAGCGCAATCAGCGCCCGCTCACCCTGGCCATCCAGCAGCGGCTCAAGAGCGCGCTGGGCGACCTGGACGGCCTGCTGGACCTGGACGACCCGGCCGCACTGGTCGAGCCGCTGGACGCATCGCTGCGCAGCCTGGGCCATACGCTGTTGCCGGCCGAGCTGCGTGCGCTGACCGGCAATCTGCCGCAGGTAGCGCAGGCGCTGCTGGACCTGCACCGCGCCCATCAGCATCTGCTCGAACGCAACGCAGCGCTGGAGCTGCAGATCGGGGTCGAGCACGCGGCAATCCCATCGCTATCGCCCGGCGAGCAGGTGCGCGACTACTTCAACCGCGCGCACAACTATCTGCCGGAACTGGACGAGCGCGCCGAAGCGCTTTACGCCGAACTTGGGTTGACCCCGGAAAATCTGCCGCTGCGGCTGCGCCAACGCCTCGCCGATCGCCACGGCCTGCTGGTGCAGGACGCTCCCGACCTGCACAGCGACAAACGCAGCATGGATGCGCAAGCCCGTGTGCTGTGGCTGCCGGCGCACTTGCGGCCGGGCCAGCAGGCATTTCAGATGGCCGCACAGCTGGCCTTGCTGGAGTGCGCGCCGCTGCTGGACGCGCGCATTGCCGATGCCGGTTTCGAGGACGCCGAGCGCATCGCGCTGTCGCGGATTGGCCTGTCGAACTATTTCGCCGGCGCGCTGGTGATGCCCTACAGCGCGTTCCTGCACAGCGCGCAAACCTCGCGCTACGACATCGAATGGCTGGCCGACCGCTTCGACGTGGGCTTCGAAGCGGTGTGTCACCGGCTCAGCACCTTGCAGCGGCGCGGGGCAGCCGGTTTGCCGATCTTCTTCATGCGGGTGGACCGCGCCGGCAATGTCTCCAAGCGCCACTCGGCCACCGATTTCCATTTCTCGCATGTCGGCGGCGCCTGCCCGCTGTGGATCGTGTACGAGGCGTTCAACCAGCCTGACCGCATCCTCACCCAGATCGCGCGCATGCCCGACGGCCGGCGCTATTTCTGGCTGGCCCGCCAGGTCAGCAGCGGTCCGCCGGGGTATGGCCGCCCGCGCAAGACCTTTGCCCTGGCAATGGGCTGCGACCTGCGCCACGCCGATCAGTTGGTGTATGCGCGGGGTTGGGATCTGAACGCGGTCGACGATGCGGTACCGATCGGCCCGGGCTGCCTGACCTGCGAACGCAGCGACTGCGTGCAGCGCGCGTTTCCTGCGCTGCCGCGCCTGCCCGCGCGCGCGCGTTAGCGAGTTGGTGGAAGTGGATCTGGTTGTCGGACGTAGCCGTGCGTCGGCCCGCGATCGCAACGACAGACACACTGCACCTGGGCTATTGCATTGGCCACTCTGGCGCTCCCGCCGCGTGCACAAGCGGCAACAGCCTTGGGCAATCGCATCAGTCCACGTCAGCCAAGCACCCGCCCCGATGCCAAAGCTTCTGCCGCATCACCGCCTTACCTTCAGGGGCCAAGCAAGCGCGAGTGCCGCAGCGCAGCATTCCAAGCCGAGATAGCTGCCGCAAAATGCTTCATTGGAATGGAATGGCTTGCGCTTCTACCCTGAAGCGGACACATGCAAGACAGGGGGGACGCCAGCGCGCCGCAGCGCGCGTGCGGCGTCACGCACCGAACGACCAACAGCGATCACGCAGCACAGCACCACTGGCCACACCCGCGCAGATGCGCCCGCCCCGCTCCATGCGGCTGGCCGCACCAGCAGCTACCACCGTATTCGGTCACTTTGTCCTGGGAGGGATCAACCGATGCCTGTTCACCATACCGGCCACCCGGCCAGTCGGCGCCTGCGCCGCACGCCCGTTCGCGCCATCCTGTGCACCACCATCGCTTGCGTGCTGGCCACAGCGTTCGGCGCGCATGCACAGGACACTGCACCCGCCGCGCCGCCGGCCAACGACACCAGCAGCGCCGCCAGCAATGGCCAGGCGCCGGTCACGTTGGACAACATCACCGTGATCGGCCAGCGCGCCAGCCTGAATCAGGCGGTGCAAGCCAAGCAGATGTCCGATCATGTCGTGGAAGTGATTTCCGCAGACAACATGGGCCAGATGCCCAACGTCACCGTGGCCGAGGCGCTGGTGCGGCTGCCCGGCGTCAATGGCACCCGCGACCGCGGCAACGAGAGCCTGGCCACCGTGCGCGGGCTGGGCCCGCGCATGACCATGGGCACCGTCAACGGGCGCGAAATCGCCTCGTCCGAGCCCAACCGCGCAGTGCGTTGGGAGGTGTTCCCCACCGAGATCGTTTCCACCGTCAAGGTCTACAAGACCCAGTCGGCGGATCTGGTCGCCGGCGGTCTTGCCGCCACCGTGGACATCTCCACCATCAGCCCGCTCGACTACACCGGTCCGGGATTCGTCGGCACCGCCGGCCCGGTGTTCTACGACCACGCCAAGGATGTGGACGGCTACAGCCCGTGGGGCAGCCGCTTCGGCGCCAGCTGGGTGCACAAGCTCAACGACAACCTGGCGGTCGCCTTCGGCGCCACCTACCAGAAGCAGAAGAACGCCAGCTCGTCGATCGGCAGCTGGGGCTATACCGATGCCACCACCTCGCGCGATGTGGATGGCGACGGCACCGTGGACCCGACCCCGTGGGGCGCGGCCGACCAGCTCAAGCTGATCGACCAGACCCGCACCGGCGCGATGGGCACCGTGCAGTGGCGCTCGGGCAATCTCGAATTGAAGTTCGACGGCCTGTATTCGCGCATCGAAATCGACGAAGACCAGTTGCAGAACTGGTTCAACGGGCTGGCCTTCAGCACCTTCTCCGGCAGCACCAATCCATACACCACGCCGGGCTCGTCCTACACCATCGTCGATGGCGATGTGGTGGCCGGTACGCTGGCCAATTCGAACCTGCAG
This sequence comes from Xanthomonas euvesicatoria, assembly GCF_013112235.1. NCBI lineage: Bacteria > Pseudomonadati > Pseudomonadota > Gammaproteobacteria > Lysobacterales > Lysobacteraceae > Xanthomonas > Xanthomonas euvesicatoria. Next base: position 2,639,166 of record NZ_JABFFS010000001.1, on the reverse strand, counting down.
GTCGACCATGTGGTCAGCCACTACAACGAGGTCAAGACACTCACCGCCGGCGGTTTGAACGCCAAGTGGAGCGGCGATGTATGGACCTTGGGCAGCGACCTGTCGTTTTCGCAGGCCAAGCGCGACAACACCTGGCAGGCGGTGCGTTTCGGCAGCAACCCGGACACCATCTCGTTCGATTTCCGTCGCAGCGTCACCCCCACCATCAGCACCAGCTCGGACACGCCCGAATACGGCATTGCCGGGCAGACCGAGCCGCAGGCGCTGCGCGACAAGATCGCTGCGCTGGCACTCAACGCCAGCCGCGCCGTGGATGCCGGCCCGTTCACGTCGCTGGAACTGGGCGCACGCGCCGCGCGTCGCGAAAAACAGAACCGTCGCTTTCTCAGTAACCAGTCCGGCTACGATCAGCCGATCTCGGCGTATCAGGACCTGATCTACCCGGTCACCATGCCCGACTTGAACGTGCCCACGCTGACCGGCGGCAACATGGCCGAGATCGCACGCATCGGCTTTGGCGGGTTCGATCCGAGCACGCTCGACGAACAACTGCTCGACCATTGGAACGTCAAGGAAGACGTGCGCGAAGCCTTCGCCAAGGCGGTCTTCAGCTCGCAGCTGTTCGGCACCGATGTCACCGGCAATGTCGGCGTGCGCCTGGTCAACACCAGGACCAACAGCGAGGGTTTCGATTCGGTCGGCAGCACCATCCAGCCCAGCACCGGCAGCAAGGAATACACCGACGTGCTGCCCAGTGCCACGCTCAATTTCCTGATCGACGACCAGCGCATCCTGCGCTTTGCAGTGGCCAAGGTCATCGCGCGTCCGCCGCTGGACGAACTGCGCACCGGCCGCCGTCTGGACGACCCCAGCGTGACCGTTGGCCAGCTCACCGGCAGCGGCGGCAACCCGCAGCTGGACCCGTTCAAGGCCACCCAGGTCGATGTCTCTTACGAGTGGTACTTCCACACCGAAGCGCTCGCCGCCCTGGCGGTGTATCGCAAGGAAGTGGATTCGAGCATCGGCTACCGCACCGACCGCGAAACGATCAACGGCCTGGATTACCTGGTCAGCGCGCCGTTCAATGGCGGTGGCGGCTACATCAATGGCGTGGAGCTCACCTTCCAGACGCCGTTCTACTTCATCCCGCACATGGAAAACTTCGGCGTCTACTCGAACTATTCGCTGGTCGATTCCAACCTCAAGGAATTCTCGCCGGAAGACAACCCGCTGCCGTTGAGCGGGCTGGCACGCAAGACCGGCACCTTCGACCTGTGGTACAGCAACGGCACCTTCGAAGCGCGCGTGGGCTACAAGTACCACAGCCCCTACACGGTGGTGTACGGCTGGAATGCCGCACGGCTGGCGCGCCTGCAAAGCGAAGGCACGGTGGATCTGAGCTTGAACTGGCAGTACAGCAAGCAGCTCGGCTTCCGTTTCCAGGCCAGCAATCTCACCAACGAGCCGTTGCGCGCCTATACCGACAACAAGCCCAACCGGCTGGCCAATCAGGACGATGGCGGCTACCAGGTATTCGGTCGCCGTTACCAGTTGGAAGCAACCTACAAGTTCTAGGCGTCGCTTGATCGGCTGCACATGCTGCTGCGCAGCCGATCTGATTGCACCTGCATAACACCGCAGCTACTAGGTGGAATCCAATCTGCAAGCCACGTTTGGACTCTGCACAGCGGCCGTGCAGCAGCACGGCCGCCTGCGGCATGCTGTCACCCGCTCCACGTTGTCTCTGTCGAGGAATTGCATGCGCTCACCACGCCGTCTCTGGACACCCGCGCTCCTGGCGCTGACCATTTCCACCTTCGCACACGCCGCCCCGGCTCCCGCCACGTTGTATCTCGGCGCGGACCTGTCCTACGTCAACGAGATGGAAGAATGCGGTGTGCAATACCGCGAGAACGGCGTGGTCAAAGATCCGTTCGAACTGTTCCATGCGCACGGGGCCAATCTGGTGCGCGTACGCTTGTGGAACGATGCGCGCTGGACCCGCTACAGCGACCTGTCGGACGTCAAGAAGACCATTGCACGTGCACGCGCGCAAGGCATGCAGGTGTTGCTGGATCTGCACTACTCCGACGATTGGGCCGACGGCGAAAAGCAATTGATCCCCAAGGCCTGGGCCAGCATCACCGACACCGATGAACTGGCACGCACGCTGTACGGCTTCACCTATGACACGCTCAGCGCGCTCGACCGTGCCGGTCTGATGCCCGAGCTCGTGCAAGTGGGCAACGAAAGCAATTCCGACCTGATGGACAGCACGCCCTGGGACAAAAAGCGCCCCATCAACTGGCAGCGCAATGCCAAGCTGTTCAACGCCGGCATCAAGGCAGTGCGCGACATGAGCGTACGCTCGGCGATCAAACCGCGGGTGATGCTGCATATCGCCCAGCCGGAAAATGTGGAGCCGTGGTTCGCCGATGCCACCAAGGCCGGCGTCACCGATTTCGATCTGATCGGCATCAGCTACTACCGTAAATGGTCCACGCAATCGATGGCCGAGCTGGGCAAGACCATCAGGCGCCTGCGCGGCCGCTATGATGCCGATGTGGTGGTAGTGGAAACCGCGTACCCGTGGACGCTGGACTCCGGCGACACCTCGCACAATCTGCTCGGCGAGGATTCGCTGATTGCCGGCTACCCGGCCACGCCGCAAGGCCAGGCGCGCTACATGGTGGACCTCACCCAACTGGTCATCGATACCGGCGGCGCCGGCGTGGTGTATTGGGAGCCGGCATGGACCAGCAGCCATTGCAAAACGCGCTGGGGCACCGGCTCGTCGTGGGAAAACGCCAGCTTCTTCGATTTCAAGCACGGCAACGAGGTGTTGCCGGCGATCGACTTCATGCGCCACCCGTATACCGGTGTGCCTGCATCGCGTACATCCGACGCGGGCAAGCATGATGCAAGCGCGCCAGAGAGTTCGGTAGATGCCGGCAAAAGGACGCAGCCATGAGTGGTATCAATCGACGCGAGTTGCTGCGCGGCATGCTGGCAAGTGGCGTGAGCGCCGCGTTGCCGGTGGGGGCAGCCGGTGCTTTGGCATCGCCTGGCGCGATGGCTGCACCTGCGGCCAAAAACACCGTATCGACAGCAGCGCTAGGCGATGCAGCGCTGGCACCGCGGGAGCGTCTGCTGTTCGACTTCGGTTGGCGCTTCCACCTGGGCCATGCCAGCGATGCCGCGCGCGATTTCGAATTCGGCACCTTCCAGCGCACCTTCGCCAAGGCCGGCAAGGACACCGCGACCGCCGCGCAACTGGCATTCGACGATAGCGCCTGGCAGCAGGTGGACTTGCCGCACGACTGGGCCGTCGGTTTGCCATTTCGGCAGGAGCCGATCTCGGCCTTCATGACCGAGGAAGACCCGGCCGCTGCACACGGCTACAAGCCGCTGGGCACGAGTTTCCCGCAGAACAGCGTGGGCTGGTACCGGCGCACGCTGCAGATTCCGGCAAGCGATCTGGGCAAGCGCATCAGCCTGGTGTTCGATGGCGTGTTTCGCGAATGCATCGTGTTCTGCAATGGCCACATCGTCGGCCGTCACGCGAGCGGTTACTGCGGCTTCGAGGTCGACCTCAGCGAAGTGCTCGACTACGGCAAGCCCAACATCATCGCCATCCGCGTGGATGCCACGCTGGGCGAAGGCTGGTTTTACGAAGGCGCCGGCATCTACCGGCATGTGTGGCTACAGAAGACCGACCCCCTCCACATTCCGCAAGACGGTGTGTTCGTACGCGGCAGCGTGCAGGACGGCAACGCCACTGCGCAGCTCTCCACCGAAGTGCGCAACGACGGCACCGCGCCACGCCAGTGCGTGGTGCAGGCGCGCATTGCCGCACCGGATGGACGCACCGTGGCGCAGGCGGCCAGCGCAGCGATCACGGTCGCGCCCGGCCAGGTGCAGGTGGTCGAACAGACCTTGCCGCTCGGGCAGGCGGCGCTGTGGTCGATCGACACCCCGCAGCTCTACAGCCTGACCACCAGCGTGCACAGCGACGGCACCGCGCTCGATGCGCTGGTGACGCCGTTCGGCGTGCGCAGCATCGCCTTCGATGCGCAACGCGGTTTCCTGTTGAACGGCGCACCGCTCAAGCTGCATGGCACCAACAATCACCAGGATCATGCCGGTGTCGGCACCGCCATTCCGGACGCCTTGCACGCCTGGCGCCTGCGCCAGCTCAAGTCGATGGGCTGCAACGCCTACCGCAGTTCGCACAATCCGGCCACGCCGGAATTACTCGCGCTGTGCGACCGCCTCGGCATGTTGGTGATCGAAGAAACCCGCCGCATGTCCATCGACCCGGAAGCGATGGGCGAACTGGAAACGATGGTGCGGCGTGGCCGCAATCATCCCAGCGTCATCCTGTGGTCGCTCGGCAACGAAGAGCCGCAGCAAGTGACCGCGCGCGGTGCACGCATCGTGACCCGCATGCAACAACGCGTGCGCCAGCTGGATCCCACCCGCCCCACGACCTTCGCGATGGACAAAGGTTTTGGCGATGGCGTGGGCCAGGTGGTGGATGTGGTCGGCTTCAACTACCGCACCAGCCAGATGGATGGCTTCCACGCGCAATATCCCCACATCCCGATCTACGGCAGCGAAACCGGCAGCACCGTGTCAGTGCGCGGCAACTATCAGCGCGACGACCAACGCGGCTATACCCGTGCCTACGACCTGGACCACCCCTGGTGGGCCAGCACCGCCGAAGCCTGGTGGAGCTATGTCGCGCAACGCCCATACATTGCCGGCGGCTTCATCTGGACCGGCTTCGACTATCGCGGCGAGCCCACGCCCTACAACCGCTGGCCGAATGTGGCTTCGCAATTCGGCGTACTCGATAGCTGCGGTTTTCCGAAAGACAACTACTGGTACTACCGCGCGCAGTGGACCAGTGAACCGGTACTGCATCTGTTCCCGCACTGGAACTGGGACGGCTTGCTGCAGCCCGACGACAACGGCCGCATCGCGGTCTGGTGCCACAGCAATCTCGAGGCGGTGGAACTGCTGGTCAACGGCGTCAGCCAGGGCACGCAGCAGGTGCCGGCCTACGGCCATGTCGAATGGCGTGTGCTCTATGCGCCCGGCATGATCGAAGCGCGCGGCTATCGCGGCGGCAAGCTGGTGCTGAGCGAGCGTCGCCAAACCACGGGCAAGCCGGCGGCGATTCGCTTGAGCTGCGATCGCAACACGCTGCGTGCCGATGCCGAAGACGTCGCAGTGGTCAAGGTGGAAATCGTCGACGCACAAGGCCGCCTGGTACCGACTGCCGACAACCTGGTGCAGTTCGCGCTGCGCGGACCTGCACGGCTGATTGGGGTCGGCAATGGCGATCCCAGCAGCCACGAAGACGACAAGGCGCCGCGGCGCAAGGCATTCAACGGCCTGTGTGCGGCGCTGCTGCAAACCACGCGCAGCAGCGGCGACATCGTGCTGCAGGCCACCGCGCCTGGCCTGACCGCATCCACGTTGCGCCTGCCTGCCGAGCCCACCCGAGCGCGCGCGTCGGTGGCTTGAAACGCAGTCGCTGCGCACGACAACGGAACGTGCTGCGTTACCTGGGCCAGTGGTGGCCTCGGTAGCGTCGCGATGCCATACGCGAGTCGAAGGCCAGCCATCGGCATGTGTGCTGACGGGGATGGCCGAGCAGGTGATCCCAGGTAGAAGATCGCATGCGGGCGTTGGCCGCGGCCAGAACATCGTCGGCAGTGCTGACCGGTCAGCTCGCGACCGTTCGCGTGATACCGGCAACCTCAGGTCTGCGCACTTCCGGCAGCCGGGTCGCGCGGAAAATAGCGGTTGAGTTTTTCTTCCCACGCGCGGAATTGCTCCAAGGTCTGGGCATCCATCGGACGCGGGTCGTCGGCCAGCGCCTTCTTCTGCGCCACATAGGCGATGCGCTGGGACGACAGTTCATCCCACGCCTTCCTGAGCATGACCGGATCCGGATGCGAGACCAGCATCGCCTCCAGCAGCGTGGCCTGGGCCACGCGCGCGGCCAGCAGATCGCTGAGCGCCTCGGTCACGGCCTGCATCCACTCGTGTTGTTTCTGTTGCATATCCAGCCAGCTCGCTTGCGTAATGCGCCGCGCACCATAGCGCCTGATCTGGAACGGCGGCGTGCAAGGCAGGTTGAAGATTCAGATCACCGCGTGGTGCGACTGCGGCCAGCGCCCTCTCCATCGCTTCGCTTGACGTATTTCGACGCACGAAACTGTCGCCACCCAGCAATCCCCTCCCACGCGACGCACGGCCGCGCGGGAGTGCAGGCTCTCATCGCAAGCGTGAGAACGCGCCGATCCCTGCGATCGCCAGCCGCTCGGCGGGCACGGCCGTCTCCGCGAACGACAGCCGCAGATAGCGGCTCTGGCGGACTTCGGGGAAATTCAGCCGCTGGGTCGAGAGCGCATAGGCGATGTTGGATAGCTCGCCCGCGCCGGCCGGCTGCCAGTGCTGGCCATCTTCGCTGGTTTCTGCGCGATAGCCCTTCGGCGGCGCCGCACCGGTCATCACTGCGCGCGAGGGCGTGAGGCTGAACCCGGCAACCTGACGCGAGCCGCCGAGGTCGATGGTTACCTGCACGGGATGGCCCGGCGTCGGTGCGGGCGTGATCCAGATCGTGCTGGCATCGTCGTCGAGCAACGTCTCCGCCCCTGGCGCGCTCGCCTCGACGATGCGCCAGCCGGCGGTGGACAGCACGTCCGGCGCTGTCGCCGTCGGCCGTGCGACCGGCACCGGCGCAACGGCGCGGAACAGGGCAAATTCGCTGATCGCCGGGCAGACCGGCGCCTCGAGCACGACCAGGCGCACCCGGCGTGCGGCGATCGGGCGCTCCAGACGCACGATCCGCTGTGCACCGATGCACTGCGCCTCGGCCAGCCGCCGCCACTGCCCATCGACCTCGGCTTCGACCGCGAAGCGGGTGACGCGCACGCCCAGCGGCAGATACTCCCGCAACCGGATCAGGTCGAAGCTGTGCGCGCTCGACAGTTCCAGCGTCAGCGTCGGCGTGGTGACCTCGTCCGGCGTGGACCAGTAGCTGTCCGGCTGGCGATCGAGTACGCGCGCCGGCTCGAACCCGGCACCGCGCGAGGCGCTGGCGCTGGCCTTGGCGCCCTTGGCCAGGTCGATGGCGAAGCTGGCGCGGATCGCGTCGCCGAAACTCTGCAGCACCGCCACGTCGTGGTCGGGGATGCGGCCGCGTCGGTCGGGCGGCAGATTCAGGTTCATGTTGGTACCGCGCGCCACCGAGGTGTCGAAATAGCGCACCAGATTCTCCGGGCTCCGCACCTTGCCGTCTTCGTCGGCGTGATAGAACCAGCCCGGACGAATCGACGTATTGGTTTCGGCCGGCCACCACAACGCCCCTCCGCGCACGCCGGAATTGCCGTTTTCCTGGGTGTACGGCGCATTGGGCATGGTCGGCCAGGACGGATCGCCGGCAATGCCATCTTCGTTGCCGCCCCACCGGATATCGGCGCCAAGCGGATCGAAGGTACATGCCATAGGCTGATGCCGATGCACCAGCTCGATCATCCGCGGCCAGTTGTAGTACGCAGGCGCATCGATCTTGCGCGATTCGCGCGCCCCACCGTAATAACCATCGCCGCCATTGGCGCCGTCGAACCAGAACTCGAACAGATCCCCGTAGCCTGTGCAGAGTTCGACGATCTGCTTGCGGAAATAGTCCAGATAGCCAGGGCGGCCATATTCGGCGTGGTTGCGATCCCAGGGAGACAAATAGATACCGAAGGCCAGGCCAGCGCGTCGACACGCCGCGGCCATCTCGCCGACGATGTCACCCTTGCCGTCTTTGTAGGGCGAATTGCGGATGCAATGCTCGGTCAGGCGTGTCGGCCAAAGACAGAATCCATCGTGATGCTTGGCAGTGAAAATAAGCCCTTTCAGATTGCCGGCCTTCGCAGCAGCGACGATCTGGTCGGCTGAAAAATCGCTGGGATCGAATTTGCGCGGATCCTCGTCGCCGTAGCCCCATTCCTTGTCGGTGAAGGTGTTCATCGCAAAATGCACGAAGGCATATTGCTCCCACCGATGCCAGCGCAGCTGGCGCGGGCTGGGCACCGCACCCCACGGCGCCGGCCCGCTGGCACGCGGCGTCTGCGCGATGCGCGCTGCCGACGCGCCGAAGCTGGCGGCAGCGGCCACCACACCCGTGGCAAGAAAGGTACGACGATCGATCATTGGCGACTTCCGACTTTGCACAAGTTTCGATCTTAGCTTTTCCAACGGCGAAGCGTCCTACCCCGCAGCAACGGATGGTGATGCAAGCACCGCACACGCACTGGCGCTGTCCCGGCTGGCGTCGAAGAACGTGGAAACATGCGACAAGCGTTCATGGTCGACGGCGAATGGTTCGCCCCACGGCGCCTTGCCGGCTCTCGCGTCATATCGCTGAGAGCGCCCGAATCGGCTCCAGTTCCAGCAAAGAACCCTGAGCGGTGATGCTGAATTTCCATCCTTCGGGTAAACCGGCAGTCATTCGGAGATTTCGCCGCGCCGCGTCTGGTGCTGACATGTATCAGGACAACAAGACACGCGATGGCGCGCCTATCGCAAATCTACCTGGCACAGTGGCGCGAGACGTGGCTTCGCATGCCTTGGGTGTTCCAGGATGCCCTCATCCGCCGGTCGTTCCACCGCGGCGACAGCCTTGTTCTGTGTAAGGACGACGATCCAGGAAGACGGTTCGCATCAGGCGTTCCGCGAGACGAGTGGAACTAGATGCGAAATCAGCGTCGGGTTCAGCAGCGCGCCTGGCGCAGCGCGGCCAGCAGATCGCCCGGCGCGTCGACGGCAGCACGCCCATTCCTGATTGCAGTCCTTCATGCGCGGCTGTCGCACGGGAAGGTTGCAGGCAGCAGACCCGACAACCGCAACGAGATGGACAGCAGAGGTCAGCAATGACGGCACAGAAAGCGGCCGCTGCCATGGTTTGACTTCGTCATGCAGCGCTTGCCGGCGCTGGGGTCTGAACGTCGACGTTGCAACTCGGGCCTAAATCCGAGCGGTACCGCGGGGAGTCAAGTTTGACGATTTCCTGTCGTTATCCCGATGCTGCCCACCTTCATGCATTCTTCACACAGCTGACCGGACGGCGCCCATCAACTTCATTCCGGGACTGCTGCATGACCGCCTTACTTCAACGTTATTCCGTCGGTCGCCGTCTCGGCGCCGCCTTCGGCCTGCTGATCGTGCTTTCGGGCTTGCTGGTCGCGACCGGGCTGAGCTCGATGGCCAGCGCCAGGAAGCAGCTGGATTTCATCGTGCTGGATCGTATGGCCAAAATCCAGATGGGCAACGGGATGCTGGACGCCAACTCGTCGATCATGATCGCCTTGGGCACTTACGCCATGGCCACCAGCGAAGCGCTCAACGCACAGGCGTTGGAAGCGATCAAGGCGCAACGCCAGCGCTACAAGGAACTGCGCGAAAAGCTCGATACGCTGCCCACCTCGGAAGAAGGCCGCAAGATCCGCAAGGAAATGGATGCGCAGCGCCTGATTTCCGGCAAGATCAATGATCAGGTCATGGCACTGGCGGCCAAAGACGAAAACGCAGCCGCGCAGGCACTGCTCAACGAGACGGGGCGTCAGGCCAATGCCGCATGGCAGGACAAGATCCGCCAGCTGGTCAGCCGGCAGGAAGAACAGAGCCAGCAAGCTTACGCCGACGCTGTGCAGTCCCTGACCCGCGCCAAGTGGCTGTTGTTTCTCGGCGGCGTGGCCGTGGTCACCGTCAGCGCCCTGCTTGCCTGGCTGATCACCCGCAGCCTCACCCACCCGCTCGCCCGCGCCACCAAGGCCGCCGAAGCCATTGCCAAGGGCCAACTGGACAACCAGGTGCAGTCCAACGCGCGAGATGAAACCGGTCGCCTGCTACGTGCCATGAGCGGCATGCAGACGCAGTTGCAGTCGTTGCTGCACGCGCAGACCGACATGGCCAAGCGCCATGACCAGGGACAGATCAGCTTCCGAATCGACGCCGATGCGTTCCCCGGCGAGTACGGCCGCATGGCACAGGACACCAACGCGCTGGTTGCCTCGCATCTTGAGGTGCAGGCCACGCTCGCCCGCATCATGGGGCGCTATGCCATTGGCGATCTGAGCGTGAGCATGGACGCATTGCCCGGCGAAAAAGCCGTGCTTACGCAGACCATGAACGAGGTCAAGGCCAACCTGTCGGCGATGAACGCGGAAATCAAGCAACTTGCGCAGTCCGCCGCCAATGGCGACTTCAGCGCGCGTGGCGATGCCAGCCGCTTCCAGTACGACTTCCACATCATGGTCGACAGCCTCAACCAGTTGATGTCCACCGCAGACGGCAACCTGCAATCGCTATCCTCGCTGCTGCGATCCATCGCTGCAGGCGACCTGACCGCACGCATGAGCGGCGACTTCAAGGGCGTGTTCGCGCAGATGCGCGACGATGCCAATGCCACCACCACGCAGCTGGCCGAAATCGTCGGGCGCATCCAGCACTCGGCGGTGTCGATCAACGCGGCAGCCAGTGAAATCGCCGCCGGCAACCAGGATCTGTCGCAGCGCACCGAACAGCAGGCTGCCAATCTGGAAGAAACCGCAGCGTCGATGGAAGAACTCACTTCCACCGTGCGCCAGAATGCCGAGCACGCCCGCCAGGCCAATCAACTGGCGATCGGCGCTGCCAGCGTCGCCTCGCAAGGTGGCGACGTCGTCAGCAAGGTCGTCGGGACCATGAGCGGCATCGAGGCCTCGTCCAGGAAGATCGCCGACATCATCAGCGTCATCGACGGCATCTCGTTCCAGACCAACATCCTGGCGCTTAACGCCGCGGTGGAAGCGGCGCGCGCCGGCGAACAGGGCCGCGGCTTTGCCGTGGTGGCCAGCGAAGTGCGCACGCTGGCGCAGCGCTCCACCGCGGCCGCCAAGGAGATCAAGAGCCTGATCGACGATTCGGTACAGCGGGTGGCAGAAGGTTCCACCCTGGTGCACACCGCCGGCACCACCATGGCGGAAATCGTTGCCAGCGTGCAGCGCGTCACCGACATCATGGGCGAGATCTCTGCTGCCTCGCAGGAACAGTCGGCGGGCATCGAACAGGTCAACCTCACCGTCACCCAGATGGACGAAACCACCCAGCAAAACGCCGCGCTGGTGGAAGAAGCCACTGCTGCCGCACGTTCGATGGAAGAACAGGCCGGCGAACTCACCCAGGCGGTGTCGATCTTCAAGATCCAAGCCGAGCGGCCGGCCGCCATACGCCCGATTGCGCCCGCCGTGCTGCAGCCCAAGCGCAAGCCAGTCGCCACCGCCAAGCACGACGTCGCCACAGTAGCGGCCAAGCGTCCGGCCAGGCAGGCGGCAATAGGGAGTGTCGCAAGCAACAGTACCGACTGGCAGGATTTCTAAGCGCGCGACCAGAGGCGTTCCCATTCGTCGGGCTGGCCTTGCCAGCGCGGGATTTTTTGCGATTCTTCCTTCCTCCACACTCACCTGACAGCTTCACCGCGACGCCCAGTTGCACTTTCCAACCACACAGGCATCGACTGACGGCCGGCTGCGCAAGCAGCCGGACTGGCATCTCCGCGCCAGGCAGGCCGGGAACATGCAGCAGGCTGTGTCACGGGTTATGTCGTCCAAATCGGACTGAGCCGCCATAGCCCGCACTGTCGAACGGACGACAGGCACCGAACACGTCATGGCGTATCAAAAACCCGTTCGCTGATGCGCGCTGACAGGCCAGACGCGAACGCCGCCGTAGCCGGGCTACTGCCGGTCCTGCCTGATCGCCGCCAATAACTGCGCCATCCGTGCAAGCCCCAGCTCCAGTTCCGGCAGCGACACCCCGCCCGCTCCAAGACGCATATGCTGCGGACAGGCATACGCACCACCGGACATCACGAACGTGTTGTATGGCGGCGCCAGCAGTTGCCTGCTGAAATCATCGGCACCGATCGGCAAATGCAAGCGTGCAAGTCCCAGCAGCCCGGCTTGCGGCGGCGTCCATGTCAACGCAGGCTGCCCGGAGACAAAACGATCCAGCAACGCGATTCGTTCTTGCCCGACAGCACGCGAGTGCGTCACCGCCGGCCCGAAGTATTCCGGTCGTAGCGCAATCTCGGCAATGCGCTCGCCCAGCACGTTCATGATCTCGCTGGTGTTCTCGCGCAACACCATCGCCGCGTTCAGTAGCGCGCGGTCGCGCGTCACCATCCACCCGGTACGCAAGCCCTGCAAACCAAGCAGTTTGGAGACGCTTCCGGTACTGATGCCGCGCGCGTACAGCGTTGCGATACGCGGGGTCTCCTGCCCGGTCCACTCCAGTCCACGATAGACCTCGTCGGACAAGATGTACGCACCAACCCGGTCTGCGGCGGCAATGATGCGTTGCACCGTCTGCGCATCTTCCACCCGCCCGGTGGGATTGTTCGGGTTGCACAGGAAGATGAGTTTGGTCTTCTGCGTCACCAGCGATTCGAGCTGCGCGATGTCCAGCTCCCAGCCAGATGCTTCCGTCCGGTGCACCCGCTTGGCGACCGCACCGATCTGCTCGGCAAGTACGAGTGGCTGCTGCCAGCCCGGTGCGTCGATGATGAATTCGTCGTCCGCACGCAACAGTTGCGTCAGCGCCAGATAGTTGGCCTCCTGCGCACCGGCGGTGATAAGCACATCGTCCACATCGCAGCTCGGACGGTAGCCGTACTGCTCAAGCACCCGCTCGCGCAAGCTGGGCAAGCCTTGGTAATCCTCACCCGTCCAGTCCAGCGACGACGCTGGATCTAGTTGCGACAGGAACGGCTGCAACGGCGGCGGGGGCGACAACGAGTAGGTCACGCAGGCCTCGGGCTTGGCACGATGCGCGGTGAGCCATTGCTCCCAAAAACTGTTCGACGGTACAGGCATGCGTGCGGTCCTTATCCCATGACGGCCGGGCAGACACCCAGGCCAAGCGATGCATCGATGACGGCGCCACGCAGGATGCGCGCCTCCTCGCGACAGAGGTAGAAGCAGAGATCGGCGATCTCGCGTGGATGAATCAACCGTCCCCCCGGCAGCGAGGCTTCGAGCACCCGTCGTTGCTCGGACGACAGCGCGTTCAAGGTACTGGCCTGAAACATCGGCGTATCGGTCGCGCCTGGACAGACGGTAAAGACATCGATGCCGGTACACGCGTACGTCGCAGCCAGTTGCCGGCCCAGAAACGCCACCGCCGCCTTGCTCATGCCGTCGGCGGCACGGAAGCGTGGGAAATGTGTGATGCCGCCATCCACCGAACTCATAAACAGGATCTTCCCGTGCCCGCGAGCCTGCATGCCGGGAATCAGATCTTCGCTCAACCACAACGGCCCGAGCGTATTGACGCGGAAGAACACCTCGTCCTGTTCCTTGTGGCTTGCCGCTGCGCGCTCCACGGTCTTGGTGCCGACGCCCGCATTATGGATGACGATGTCGACAGGCTCGCGCAGGGCCTGCATGAAGTGTGCGTGGCTGTCGCGATCGCCAACATCCAGAACGCGTGCAACCACCCGATCGGCACCGATCGCCTCTACCAGCGCGCCTGCGCGCAAGCGACTGTCTTCGCCCGGCCGGTAGGTAAAGGTCACCTTGCACCCCGCATGCGCAAAGACCTTGATCAGCTCGATACCGATCCCGCCTGCGCCACCGGTGATCACGACATGCTTGTTCTCGAAGCCGGGAATGCTCATGCCAGCACTCCTTGCGTCTGGGCATCGCTTGGTGCCGCAAGGCAGTGAGCCAATGCCTCCCCCAGCCGGGCATAGTCGTCCAGGGCGTTGTAGACCTGCGCCGATAGCCGGACCAACTGCCCCGATGGCATTGCCCAGGCGGCTACTGCGACATCGATCGCGTGGGCGTCGTACAGCCGATCCTGCAGTTGGGCGGCGGTGATCGTCGGAGCTTGGCATTCCATCAGCAACGCCACCATGCTGCCCACCATCGTATCCGGGGCCACGCGCATCAACGGCAACGACTGTGCAAGACGCGCAGCTGCGCTGGTGGCCAATGCATGGTTGCGTGTGTACAGGGCGTCCAAGCCGCCAGGCAGCAGGCCGGCCAGAAACTGCAGCGCGGCGGGAATGCAAAGCAGCGCGGTCGGATCCGAAGTGCCCAGCCAGTCGAACTCGAGATGCAGACGCGGCCTACGTGTCGCCGTATCGCCGTAGCCGCGACTGATCACTGCCGGATGCAGGCCCTGCTGGCGATCGCTTCGTACATGCAGGAAACCCGCGCCGCGCGGGCTGCACAGCCATTTGTGGCAATCCCCTGCGTAGTAGGCCGCCCCAATGGCGCGAAGATCCAGCGCCAGCATGCCCGGTGCATGCGCACCGTCCACCAGCGTGTCGACCCCCATCGCGTCCAGGCGCTGCACCAATGCTGCGATCGGGAACACGATGGCGGTCGGGCTGCTGACATGGTCCAGCACCGCCAAGCGTGTCCGCGTGGTCACGCGATCGAGCACCGCATCGAGGATCTCATCGGGATGACTGACAGGCACCTGTACCCTGGCCACCACCACCACCGCCCCGGTGGAATGCGCAATGAAATCCAGCAGATTGGCACAGGACAGATAGGCGTGATCGGTGGTGAGGATCTCATCGCCCGGCACGAAGACACGCGAGCGCAGCACCGCGCTCAACGCAGTGGTGACATTGGGGACAAGAGCCAGATCCTCGGGATCGGCGCCGATCACCTCGCACAGGGCCTGACGAGCCTCGTCCAGCAACAGCGGAAGTTCGCGCAGGACAAACGCCGCGGGTTGACGTTCCATGCGCGCGCGCAGCTCGGCTTGCCGTTGCAGGACCATGACAGGACAGGCGCCCAACATGCCGTGATTGAGACAGCGCACGTCGGGATCCAACGCAAAGTAGCTCCGAAACGGGCTTGGACTGCGGTCCAGACCCCAGGTTGCTTGTTGCATGAAGAACTCCAGGTGACCCGGTCATCAGGCAGGCGGGTGGACACAGTTGGCGGAGCGGTGCCGGTCGATGAGCTGTAGCAGTGCGTCTCGGCCAGGTTGCGATGGCGGCATGGGCTGCACGCCCAATGCGCGCACGCGCGCCAGCACATCGGCCCGCGCAAAGATCGCATCGGGCGGGTCCAGCATCCCTGTCCGGCGCGCCAGTGCCTGCCAGACCACTGCGTCATGGCGCGCGGCGGCGGAGATGTGCTGCAGCGTGATCTGCCCCTGCGGCGGCGGGGATGGCGTACCGGCCCACAGCGCGCTGCGCGTACGGTCCTGCATGACGCTGTCGTCGTGCCATGGCCGAATCCACTGTTGTACGAGAGCATCGGCCTGCGCCGCGAAGCGATGCGGATCGTCCAAGCCGTCTTGCTGCACTAGATCGGCAAGCGCGAACGCATGACGCATCGCCAACGACATGCCGCGGGTATAAGTGGGATTGGTCGTGCACAACGCATCGCCAACGGCGACCACACCCAGCACCACCGGCTGCCCATCGACCATGAAGTGTCGGAAGCGGTTCTCGCAGACAGGCCAGCGCAGCACGTCCGATACCGGCTCGCAGACGCCAGGCTGCAGCCACGCTGCGATGCCGACGTGTTGCCGCGCCGCAGCGGTGAACAGCTCCGGCGCATCGAACGCATGCAGCGCCTTGTCGCCCTGCGGCACCATCAGGGTGATCGACGCGTAGCCATTGTCCGCAGGACAGACGATGCACCCGCTTGTGGCGGCATACCCGCCTGCGGAGAACCCTGCGTCAAGCCGAACCGTTGGCCGACGGATCAGGTGGTACCAGCGGGTGTAGTAGGCAAGCCCGCAGTTCTCAACTGATTCCGAGGGGGGTGCAGCACCTGCCGTGCGCAGCCACTTGCAAAGCGCGGACCCGCGGCCAAGCGCATCGATGGTCAGATCCGCGCGTACCTCGCCGTTGCCGGTCTGCACGCCGTGCACCATCGCAATCCCCTCCCCTCCAACAAGCAGCCCGCTTACCGCGGTCTGCGCGAGCACGGTGACGTTTGGCTCGGCCAGCACGATCGGCCGCAACACCGTCTCGACGAAGGCCCGACGCACCGACAACCCGAACAGGTCCGGATCGTCGCAACGCGGTGTGGCGGCAAGGCCCTGCAACTGCGCACCGAAGGGCATTTCGATGGCGCCTGCGGCGATCAATGCGCTCCACACGTCCGGCGCACGCTCTCGTAGCGTCCGCCGCCCGAGCGCGGCCAGCGCGTGCGTATGTCTGGCATGCGGCACCCCCTTGCGCCACCCATGATCGACCGACCCACCACCGGCAGCACCCGAAGGAAGCGCTGCATCAACCGCGTCCCGCTCGATCAATGTCACCCTGGCACCACTGCGCGCGAACGCCAGCGCGCTCGTCAACCCCGCGATACTGCCGCCCAGCACTGCAATGTGCTTGCCTCTCATTGGGTGACGTCCTCGCCATGCCGGACAGCATCCAGCGACGGTAGGCAGTCCTTGCGCAACAGCAGCGAACGCACGGTCCACAGGTCGGAGAACACGCGATACTGCAGCGCGGTCTGGTCCAGGTAAGCGACCCCGGGCGATCCACCGGTACCTGCACGGTGACCGATGAAGCGCTCCACCATCCGCGCATGCCGCTGGCGCCAGATCAGCATGGCCTGTTCCAGCGCGATCACGCCTTCAAGTAGCTCGCGTGGCCAGGCCATCTGCGGCAGCTCGCGATAGCTTTCCACGAAGATCATGGCCGTGCGCACCGCACGGCGTTGCGCACGCACGTGTGCCGGTGCCGGCGGATCTTCCTCTGCACGCAGGAAGGCCGCTGCACGCGCGTCTTCAAGTGCCAATCGCGAGCGTTGCTGATCGATGGCCTGCGGCGGCGTCCCGTTGTCCTGCGCCAACTTCAGGCGCCAGCGGCCTTCAGCACGCAGGGCATCGAGATAGCGCTGCGCAAACCGCTCGGCGACCGCCGGATCGGTCGATCCAGCGATCGGCAGACGTTCCAACCACGCGTACAGGCATTGTTTGAGACTGGGACCACCTGCGATCCGCGCTTCGAGACGGCGCGCCGATGCCGAAAGGGCGCCATCGGGCAGCCTGAGGGCATCCTTGAACGAGTAGCCCTGCCCGGTGGCAAGACGGTCGGAATCCTCCAGACCCAGCAACACCTCGATCTCGCGCAGCTGAGCGGACTGGAAGCCGCTGGCAGGCGCCAGACGGCCGCGGAACTCCAGAAAATCGCGCGCCGTCATGGTCTCCATCAGCTTGAAATGCAGATTGGCCTGCTCGAACACCGCCGTTGCACGGCCCAGCGAGCGAACGGCGGTGACGATACGTTCGTCGTCCGGCTGCAGTTCCTGCAGCAAGTCGCGTGTCGAGCCGAGCTCACGCAGGATGAGCTTGAACCACAACTCGTAGATCTGGTGCACTGCGATGAACAGCGCCTCGTCGTTGCCGACGGCCGTTTCGTCGTCTCCCAGCCCGCCCTGCAGCGCCAATAGTTGCTCCACCTTGATGTAGTCCCAGTAGTTCATTGCGCCACGCTCGGCTCCGGTCACTTGCACCGCGGCGCGCTCGGAAGTGCCTGCTGGCCGCTGAGTGAATGCAGGGCGCTCATGCCGCGGCGCTCCTCTTCAAACGCTCCCACCTGGCAAGATTGGCGTAGGCATTTTTATGCAAGTCGCTCCAGATGCCGGTCTGGGCAATGGCCGGCTTGACCAGCAGTTCCAGTCGATGTCCGTTGGGATCCTGGAAGTACCAGGAACGCGCGAGCTCGGCATGGGTATCGTCACCGGCCACGTCATGGATCACCGGTCCCTCGACCTGAGTGCCGTGTGCGCGCAGCCTGGATGCGATCAGTTCGGCACGCGTCTCATCGCTTACCTCCAGCGCCAGATGCTGCGCCCAGTCATCGGCAACCGGCACCATTGCATCGTCGCTTCCCAGGATGTCGAAGAAGCAGATGTAACTGCCGTCTTCCATTTCGAAGAAAATATTGTTGTTGATCGGCCGTGCCCCACTCGATGGCACGTGATCGATCATGGCAGCGGCAAACTTCAAGCCGATAACCTGCGTATAGAACGCAACGGTCTCGCTGGCGTCCCTGCAGCGGTATCCGACGTGATGCAGTTTTTTCAACATGAACTAGCGCCTCTTGATTGGATGGAACCACTGCATGCAGGCATCCGTACATCACGCTGCTACCGAACGCAAAACCTGGAACCAATGGCATTGGAGAGCGGCAGCTCGCGCGCGTTCGGTCGACAAGCCTTTTGAGAAATCAGTCAATTCCCAGAGCGCAAATCTATGCCCATCGATCGCGCCGGTATGCGTAGTTGCTGCAAAAGAGTCTTGTGACGCCGCGACAAACGCCAGATGTTTTTTATTATCGAAACCGCACAATTGCGCCCGGAATTTCAATCATGGAAAGGCAACCAGTTTTTCGGAATCCAGCACGGAGCATGTTTTTTCACAATCCGCGATTGATCGCGATCACACAGGCCATTACAAAAATCCTTTCCCATCGCGAAGCAAGCGCTGCGCGTCACCAAATCGCATTCCGACGATGATCTGATAGCTGTTACGCCTGTTTACTACTAACGAAGTCGTCGAGGGTTTCGCCGTCTTTCCATGCAATAGCCAGACGCACGCTACGAAACGGCGTCGCAAGCGGCGACATCACCGCTGCCTGACCGACGTGGCGGGCGTGTACGCATCGGTATCGCGACCTGGCAAGTCACCGCCTTGGCCCCCAATAGCAACCAGCCCGCCAGCTACCCATCGGCCGCGGCGTGGCCGCACGCTGGCGTCGGTGAAGCGGCACGCTTGCGGGGCGTCCGATCAGTTGGCAGCAACCGGGCGCATAAGCCATGTCGCCGACGTCGTGCCGCACTGGCCGTGCCTGTCCATGACATGCAGCCGCGTGCAGCGTGTCAGGTCGAACGCGATTGCGTCATCGTCCGTATCCGTTCACAGCGGCGGTCGGGTCAAGGCACTCAAGCGAGTCCTTCGCCGGCGCCCACATCTCGGGGCATTGCCATTGCGCCTGTCTTCGCACGCGCCGCATCGCGCGGGCGTGGAGCTTCCGCGTGCGGTCTCGTCGCCTTTTCTGCCGGGCGGCAGTTGCATGCGTCGCGACAACGGTTGGTCATCGCGTCCGCACCAGCGGATCTGCAGCAAGGACGGGCTCGCATTCCTTTAACGACGGGCCGTCCAACGATGTTCGCAGCGCGGGGGCGCGTCGACAGGGAAGCCCGTACAGCGCCCGGAGGCAGAAGCTCTGAATGCCACGCGGATGAACCGACCGAGACCGCCTTGCGCCCCAGGGATGCGGGCGCCAGGCCGCCAACGAGAGTCCAGGATCTGGCCACTACTCGGCTAAACTGACGGCTCGCAGGCTGATGGCCCCACGGCCGCCGCAGCGCCGAGAGGGCGGGCACCATCGCAGCGTCACTCGCGCAGTGTCCCCCCATCGTGTTTGCGCCAACTCGCCCCGATTCTGGAAGACCTTCTTGCAAAGCTCCAACGCCAAAGACACCTCCAAGCCCAGCACGTGTACTCCCGAGCACACGCCGCTGATGAAGCAATTCTTCGCAGCCAAATCGGATTACCCCGACCTGCTGCTGTTCTTCCGCATGGGCGATTTCTACGAGCTGTTCTACGACGACGCGCGCAAGGCCGCGCGGCTGCTCGACATCACCCTGACCCAGCGCGGTAGCTCCGGCGGTGCGCCGATTCCCATGGCCGGGGTGCCGGTGCATGCGTATGAAGGCTATCTGGCGCGCTTGGTGGCACTGGGCGAGTCGGTGGCGATCTGCGAGCAGATCGGCGATCCGGCGCTGGCCAAGGGGCTGGTCGAGCGCAAGGTGGTGCGCATCGTCACGCCGGGCACGGTCACCGACGAGGCACTGCTGGACGAGCGCCGCGACACGCTGTTGATGGCGATTTCGCGCAGCAAACACGGCTACGGCCTGGCCTGGGCCGATCTGGCCGGCGGGCGCTTCTTGGTCAACGAAGTGGACAGCGCCGATGCGCTGGAAGCGGAAATCGCGCGCCTGGAACCGGCCGAGCTATTGGTGCCCGACGAAGACAACTGGCCGGACTTCCTGCGCGGACGGACCGGCGTGCGGCGCCGGCCGCCGTGGTTATTCGATGCCGACAGCGGGCGCCGACAGCTGCTGGCGTTCTTCAAACTGCACGATCTGTCCGGCTTCGGCATCGACGACAAACCCTGCGCCACGGCCGCCGCCGGCGCGCTGCTGGGCTATGTCGAAGAGACCCAGAAACAGCGCCTGCCACATCTGACCTCGATCGCGATGGAAGTGGCCAGCGAGGCCATCTCGATGAACGCGGCCACGCGCCGGCATCTGGAGCTGGATACGCGCGTCGACGGCGATACGCGCAACACCTTGCTCGGCGTGCTGGACAGCACCGTCACGCCGATGGGTGGGCGGCTGCTCCGGCGCTGGCTGCACCGTCCGCTGCGCCTGCGCGATGTACTGGTGCAGCGCCACCATGCGGTCGGTACGCTGATCGATGCAGGTGCCGATGCCGATCTGCGCGAAGCCTTCCGTGCGCTCGGCGATCTGGAACGCATCCTCACCCGCGTGGCCTTGCGCTCGGCGCGGCCGCGCGATTTTTCCACCTTGCGCGATGGCTTGGCGCTGTTGCCGAAGGTGCGCACGATCCTGGCACCGTTGGATTCGCCGCGCCTGCAGACGCTGCATGCCGAACTCGGCGAGCACGATGCCACCGCGCATCTGTTGATCAGCGCAGTTGCCGAGACGCCGCCGCTCAAGCTCAGCGACGGTGGCGTGATCGCCACCGGCTACGACGCCGAGCTGGATGAGTTGCGCCGCCTGTCCACCAATGCCGATCAATTCCTGATCGACCTGGAACAACGCGAGCGCGCCAGCAGCGGCATCGCCACGCTCAAGGTCGGCTACAACCGCGTGCACGGCTACTACATCGAGATCAGCAAGGGCCAGGCCGAGAAAGCCCCGTTGCATTACAGCCGCCGGCAGACGTTGACCAACGCCGAACGCTACATCACCGAAGAACTCAAGAGTTTCGAAGACAAGGTGCTGTCCGCGCGCGAGCGTTCGCTATCGCGCGAAAAACTGCTGTACGAAGGTCTGCTCGACGCACTCGGCACCGAGCTGGAAGGTCTCAAGCGCTGCGCGGGTGCCTTGAGCGAACTGGATGTCCTGGCCGGCTTTGCCGAACGCGCGCAGGCGCTGGATTGGTCGCAGCCGGAACTCGATCATGCGCCGTGCCTGCGCATCGAACGCGGCCGTCACCCGGTCGTGGAGGCGGTACGCGAGCAACCATTCGAGCCCAACGATCTGGACCTGCACAGCGATCGCCGCATGCTGGTGATCACCGGCCCCAACATGGGCGGTAAATCGACCTACATGCGGCAGAACGCGCTGATCGTGTTGTTGGCGCATATCGGCAGCTATGTGCCGGCCAGCCGTGCGGTGATCGGGCCGATCGACCGCATCCTCACCCGCATCGGCGCCGGCGACGACCTGGCGCGCGGGCAATCCACCTTCATGGTGGAAATGGCCGAAACCAGCTACATCCTGCATCACGCCACGCCGCAATCGTTGGTGCTGATGGACGAGATCGGCCGCGGCACCTCCACCTACGATGGCCTGGCACTGGCCGATGCCGTCGCGCGCCATCTGGCGCAGACCAACCGCTGCTACACGCTGTTTGCCACGCATTATTTCGAGCTCACTGCGCTGGCCGACGAATCGCATGCCGGTGGCGCCAGCGGCATCGCCAACGTGCATCTGGATGCGGTCGAACACGGCGAGCGCCTGGTGTTCATGCATGCAGTGAAAGATGGCCCGGCCAATCGCAGTTTCGGCCTGCAGGTGGCCGCGCTGGCCGGCTTGCCCAAGGCGGCGGTGACGCAGGCGCGGCGCCGGCTGGTGGAACTGGAACAACGCGGCGGCGAAAGCCACAGCGCGCAGATGGCGCCCACCGCGCTGGATGCGCCACAACAGTTCGGGCTGTTCACCGCACCCTCCTCCGCTGCACAGGAAGCCTTGCAGGCGCTGGACCCGGATGAGCTCACTCCCAAGCAGGCGCTGGAGGCGCTGTATCGGTTGAAGGCGTTGCTTTGAGGTGCCGGGATTGGGGAGTCGGGATTTGGGATTCGTAGGAGCGGGGCTGCATGGCTGACGTTTGCTGCGCGTGCGGATGCTTTGCCATGCGGGAATTGGTGATCGGCTTGATGCTGTTTTGCGGAGGTTTGTTAGCAGAATTTGGAAGCCGTCGAGGCATGGTTGCGTGATTGCGATGTCCTGCATCGCGCCGTGCGTAACGCGCGGCGTGTGCTTGCCGCCGGATTGATCTGTCGGCGCGACGGGCGCACCCTGCCGCAACGCTTCGCCAGACAGGAAACCTTCCGATGACCATGTCCGCTTCGTTGACCGATCAACTTGCCGCGCAATTGCAGGGCCCGCAGCTGCAGCAACTCGCCGGCCGCCTGGGCATTGCGCCTGAGCAGGCGCAGTCGGCAGTGCAGGCCGCGCTGCCGTTGCTGATGGGTGCGCTGGGCCGCAATAGCCAGCAGGCCGGTGGCACCGACGCGTTGCTGGGCGCACTGCAACGCGACCATGCTGCCAGCCCGGACCTGGGCAGCTTGCTCGGCTCGTTGTTGGGCGGCTCGGCCACCGGTGCGCAGGGCAACGGTGCCGGCATCGTCGGCCATCTGTTCGGCGACAAGGCGCCGCAGGCCGCTGCCGGCCTGGGCCAGGCCACCGGGCTGGAGACCAGCAAGGCCAGTCAGCTGTTGCAGTTGCTTGCCCCGATCGTGATGGCATATCTGGCCAAGCGCTTTCTGGGCGGCGATGCCACAGCCAGCAGCCAGCTCGGGCCTGCGCTGGCACAGGAACATCAGCAGGTGCGCAGCCATCCCGGCGCCGGCCGGTTACTGACCAGCGTGCTGGACCAGGACGGCGACGGGCAGCTGGGCCTGGGCGACGTCATGAAGCTGGGCGGCAGCCTGTTCGGCAAACGCTGAGCCGGCAGGCCAACCGGGCGGCCGCCTCTGTTGCAGATGCGGATGACGGCCTGCAACCCCCATGCAATGGGCGTGCGGCACGCCGGTCGGGCACCGGCGTGCTATCCATAGTGGCACGCTATCGATATGGTTGAATAATTCGAATTCACCAAATGATCGATGCTCCTTATCGTGTGCGCAACGCCGCCATGATGAGCCCGCCTGATGCGTGTCCTTGCGATCACCGTCCGCTCCCGGTCGACCTATTCCGGGCCTTCCAGGCAGGCGCTAGCATCGACGAACGCAGCGGCCACGTCAGACCGGTATCGCTCGTACCTTCCCGCAATCCCGATGACCCAGCCTTAAGCCCCGTCCGCCACTTCGACTCCAACAGCACGTGTCTGCAACCTTCGGCACGCAGCTCCCCAAGTGCTCCCGCACACAGGTATTGCCATGACCACCGAAGCAAAGTGCCCGTTCAACCACGCCGTCGTCGGTACCGGAACCACCAATCGCGATTGGTGGCCCAAGCAGCTGCGCGTGGATCTGCTCAGCCAGCATTCGAGCAAATCCAACCCGCTGGGCCAGTCGTTCAACTATGCCGACGCATTCAAGCGCCTGGACCTGCAGGCGCTCAAGCGGGACCTGCATGCGTTGATGACCGATTCGCAGGACTGGTGGCCGGCCGACTTCGGCCATTACGGCCCGCTGTTCGTGCGCATGGCCTGGCATAGCGCCGGCACCTATCGCATCGGCGATGGACGTGGCGGTGGCGGACGTGGGCAGCAACGCTTCGCCCCGCTCAACAGCTGGCCGGACAACGTCAGCCTGGACAAGGCGCGTCGCCTGCTGTGGCCGATCAAGCAGAAGTACGGCCAGGCCATTTCCTGGGCCGACCTGATGATTCTCACCGGCAACGTCGCGCTGGAATCGATGGGCTTGAAGACCTTCGGTTTTGCCGGTGGCCGCGAAGACACCTGGGAGCCGGATCAGGACCTGTACTGGGGTCGCGAAACCAAGTGGCTGGGTGGCGACGACCGCTACTCGCGCGGTTCGCCGGGCGTGGACGAAGCGCACGGGGTGCTGGTGAAGGACGACGACAGCCAGGTGCCGCATACCCGCGACCTGGAAAACCCGCTGGCCGCCGTGCAGATGGGCCTGATCTACGTCAATCCGGAAGGCCCGGACGGCAACCCCGACCCGATCGCCTCCGCGCGCGACATCCGCGACACCTTCGCGCGCATGGCCATGAACGATGAAGAGACCGTGGCGCTGATCGCCGGCGGCCACACCTTCGGCAAGACCCACGGCGCCGGCCCGGCCGACAACGTGGGTGCCGAACCCGAAGCCGGCGAGCTGGAAAGCCAGGGCTTGGGCTGGCACAACCGCTATGGAAGCGGCAAGGGCGCCGACACCATCACCAGCGGCCTGGAAGTCACCTGGACCACCACGCCGGCGCAGTGGAGCAACGATTACTTCGACCATCTGTTCGGTTTCGAGTGGGAGCTGAGCAAGAGCCCGGCCGGCGCGCATCAGTGGGTGGCCAAGAACGCCGACGCCATCATTCCCGACGCGCACGACGCCTCGAGGAAGCATCGCCCGACGATGCTGACCACCGATCTGGCGCTGCGCTTCGACCCGGCGTACGAAGCCATCTCGCGGCGTTTCCAGCAGCATCCCGAACAATTCGCCGATGCCTTCGCACGCGCCTGGTTCAAGCTCACCCACCGCGACATGGGCCCGCGCTCGCGCTACCTGGGCGCTGACGTGCCTGCTGAAGAGTTGGTGTGGCAGGACCCGGTGCCGGCGGTCGATCACCCACTGGTCGATGCGCAGGACGCCGCCGCGCTCAAGCAGACCATTCTGGCCTCGGGCCTGAGCGTGGCGCACCTGGTGTCCACTGCGTGGGCGTCGGCCTCCACGTTCCGCGGCTCGGACAAGCGTGGCGGCGCCAACGGTGCGCGCATCCGCCTGGCCCCGCAGAAGGATTGGCAGGCCAATCAGCCCGAGCAACTGGCCAAGGTGCTCGCAACGCTGGAACGCATCCAGGCCGACTTCAACGCTGCGCAATCGGGTGGCAAGAAGATCTCGCTGGCCGACCTGATCGTGCTGGCCGGTAACGCCGCAGTGGAACATGCAGCGCAAGCCGCCGGCCACCAGGTCACCGTGCCGTTCGCACCCGGCCGTACCGATGCGTCGCAGCAACAGACCGATGTGGAATCCTTCGCCGTGCTCGAACCGGTGGCCGATGGCTTCCGCAACTTCGCCAAGCGTCGCTACGCAGTGCCGGCCGAAGCGCTGCTGATCGACAAGGCCCAGCTGCTCACCCTCACCGCGCCGGAGCTGACCGTGCTGGTCGGCGGCCTGCGCGTGCTGGGCGCCAATGTCGGCGACTCGAAGCATGGTGTGTTCACCAGCCGTCCCGGTGTGTTGAGCAACGACTTCTTCGCCAACCTGCTCGACATGCGCACCGAGTGGAAGGCCACCTCGGAGGCGAAGGACGAGTACGAAGGCCGCGACCGCAGCACCGGCGAACTTCGCTGGACCGGCACGCGCGTGGACCTGGTGTTCGGCTCCAACTCCATCCTGCGTGCGGTGGCCGAGGTCTACGCCAGCGCCGATGCGCAGGAAAAGTTCGTGCACGACTTCGTTGCCGCCTGGACCAAGGTGATGCAGCTGGATCGTTTCGATCTGGCCTAAGCGTGCTCACTCACACGCACCTGCCAACACCCAGGTGCGTGTTCCACCTAATGCAAACGCCCCGAATCGCCGGGGCGTTTGCATTTGCGGGTCGATTGCATGACAGCCTGCGCCGACAGCGCGCTACAACGCGTCGATATCGCCCAATGCCGTGATCAGGCGGCGCGCACGCTTGTCCGGTTTACCCTCGGGCGCACGGTAACCGGTGCGCTCGGCCGCGCGCTGCAGGCGCCATTGCGCGCGGGCCTCGCGCGAACTGTCGGTTTCGATGTAGAGCGCCTGTGCGACCGGGGCCTGGCCGCGCACATCGCTGAGCGCGGCAACGGTGATCTCGAAGATTTCGCCGCCGCGGTCGATACGCAGTCGTTCGCCGCTGCGCAGCGCACGCGACGGCTTGGGACGCTGACCGGCCACGTCGACCTTGCCGGTCTCCACTGCATTCTTGGCCAGGCTACGCGTCTTGAAAAAGCGCGCTGCCCACAGCCAGACATCCAGCCTGACCGTCATCGCCCGTTCCAGCTCTAGATTCATTCGTCTCGCGGTCTCGTGTCGTGCGTTGGCTAGCGCAGCACGCCTTGCATGCGTGCAAGCGCTGCGATCTTGCGCAAACGCCGGCTCGCTTGCCGGCGCCTTCGGCGACGATGGTGTGCGCCACACCCGATGTTTGGGCAACGACTGCGGAACTCAAGCGGGCAGAACCAGGTGCGGCCTGGTCCGCACCGCAGGGCAGCACCGCCAGCGGACCGTCGCCGCCGCTAGGTGTTCGTCGTGTCCACGGTGCGCGGCATGTCCGGGTTCGGATGCGCCGCAATCAACGCATCGTCGGCAGCGTTGGCACGCAGTGCCGCAGGTCGGGCGGCATGCCGTTGCGCGAAGGCAGTAAACGCAGGCCGCGGCTCCAGCATGCCGGTACGCGTGTAGAAACCCACCACCGCCGCCATGTACAGGTCGGCCGCGCTGAAGCACGCGCCGGCCAGGTATTCGCGGCCCGCGATGGCCTGTTCCAGGGTCTGCAGAAGGTCCGCTTCGTGGCCGTAGCCGGCGCTGCGTGCCGGTGCCAGCACGCCGCTTTCCTTCGCGGTCAGCAGCGCCTCCACTGGGCCGGCCAGGAAAAACAGCCAGCGGTAATAATCGGCGCGCGCCGGCGATCCCGGCGGCGGCGCCAGATGCCGCTCCGGCACCAGGTCGGCCAGGTAGGCACAGATCGCCGCGTTTTCGGTGACGACCGTCTCGCCATGGCGCAGCGCCGGCACCTTGCCCATCGGGTTGATCGCCATATAGTCCGGCGCCTTCATCGTGGTGCCGTAGTCGAGGATGACCGTCTGGTACGGCAGGCCGGTCTCCTCCAGCATCCAGCGGGCGACACGGCCGCGTGACAACGGGTGGGTGTAGAGCACGATCTCGGTGGACATGGGCAGACTTTCCTGGTGGACAGCCTGCAGTCTGGTCCTGCCCTGCTGACAGGTGCTGTCAGCAGTCGGCTCCGTAGCCGGTCGCCGCGCGCCAGCGCTTGATCAGCAGATGCCGGCGCGAGGGATAGCGTTCGCCATCGTCGGCCAGGGCCAGCACCCGGTCGGCGCGGAAATGGCGGAAATCGCCGCGCAGTTCGCACCACGCGGCGACCATGCCGTAGCCGCCAAGAAAGGCCATCGCGAACGGCCAGACCCGCCGTTGCGAGGCAGCGCCTTCGGCATCGGCATAGTCCATCCGCAGCACGTGTTCGAGCCGGATGCCGCGACGCAGGATCGGCAGCCACGGTGCGGGCGGTTGCGCGGCATCGGCCGCAGGCACCAGCAGCCCGCTGGTCTCGATCGATGCGCGCAGATTGCCGGGCAGCGTGGCGGTGATGCGCGCTACCGCACGCTGCGCCGCCTGCGCCAGTTCCGGATCGGCCTGGCGCGCCACCCAGCGCGCGCCCAGGGTCAAGGCCTCCAGTTCGTCCTCGGTGAAATTCAGTGCCGGCAGCAGGAAGCCTGGACGCAACACATAGCCGACGCCGGGATCGCCGAGGATGTCGGCGCCCTGCGCGCGCAAGGTGGCGATATCGCGATACAGCGTACGCAGGCTGACGCCCAGCGCAGTGGCGAGCTGCGCACCGGCCACGGGCCGACGCCGTCCGCGCAGGGCGTCGAGCAGATGCAGCAAACGGGTCGCACGGATCACCATCGCGACAGCATAGTGGGCTTTGCGTCCTTGCTGCCTTGGGCAGCATAGCGATCCTGCATTCGGTTCTTAGACGAACGGACGCACCAATAGGAATCCAACCGCGATGCAGCGATCGGCCGGCGCATCAGCAGGCCAGCTGTCGAACACGTCCGACCTGGCTGCGCCCCAGCCGACGCGCACTCCCCCATCCTCGCCAGGCTGCACCTGCCGCGTTGCCTATGCGGGCGCAAGCCTGCGGCAACTTGCATGTCGCCGCCAGACAAAACGCGCAGCGTGCTCCACGAGCGGCGCGCCCACGCCGCCTCGCCGCACGTGCGCTGCATCCGGGCTCACCTAGGCAATGCTAGTGTGCGCACCTTCTGCGCGACGATACGACTGCGATGCCCAAATCCGCTGTCCTGACCGAAGGCCCGATCGGCAAGAACCTGCTGTTGTTCGCGCTGCCGATCATGGCCGGCAACATCGCCCAGTCGCTCAACGGCTCGATCAACGCGATCTGGATCGGTCGCTATCTCGGCGAAGAAGCGCTGACCGCGGCGGCCAATGCCAACAGCATCATGTTCTTCCTGATCGGCTCGGTGTTCGGCATCGGCATGGCCTCGACCATCCTGATCGGCCAGGCGATGGGCGCACGCGATATCGCCCAAGCGCGCAAAGTGATGGGCACCAGCGCAAGCTTCTTCGGCGGGCTGTCGGCCGTGATTGCCGTGCTCGGCTGGTACCTGGCGCCGCATCTGCTGACCGCCATGGGCACGCCCGCCGCCTCGCAAACGCTGGCCGAAGACTATCTGCGGGTGATCTTCCTGGCGATGCCCACGCTGTATCTGTTCGCCTTCCTGTCGGCGGCCTTGCGCGGCACCGGCGATGCGCGCACGCCGTTCCGTTTCCTGTTGCTGTCGGTGCTGCTGGATATCGTGTTCAACCCGCTGCTGTTGTTCGGCATCGGCCCGTTTCCGGCATTGGGCATTGCCGGTGCGGCCTGGGCCACGTTGATCGCGCAGGTCGTCGCACTGGCCGGGTTGCTGGTGTATCTGCGCAACAAACGCCATGTCTTGTGGCTGGGCCGGGGCGACTTGCGCCTGTTTCGCATCGACCCAGCCATCCTGCGCGCGTTGATCGTCAAAGGCGTGCCGATGGGCCTGCAGATGGTGATGATCTCGCTGTCGATGATCGCCATGTTGTCGCTGGTCAATGGCTTCGGCACCGAAACCGCTGCGGCATTCGGCGCAGGATTGCAGCTATGGAACTATGTGCAGATGCCGGCCATGGCGGTGGGCGCCGCTTGTTCGTCGATGGCCGCGCAGAATGTGGGCGCCGGCCTGTGGCCACGCGTGGATGCGGTCGCACGTACCGGCATCGCCGCCAATTTCCTGATGACGGGCCTGCTGATCGTGCTGCTGATCCTGTTCGATCGCTGGACCCTGGCCCTGTTCCTGCCCGAAGGCAGCGCCACGCTGGAGGTTGCGCGACACCTCAACCACATCGCGATCTGGTCGTTCCTGCTGTTCGGTGTCAGCTTCGTGGTCTCGGGCGTGGTACGCGCCACCGGTGCGGTGATTCCGCCGTTGTTGATCCTGGCGTTTTCGCTGTGGGGCGTGCGCGTGCCGTTGGCCAACGCGCTGCTGCCGCATCTGGGCGCCGATGCGGTGTGGTGGAGCTTTCCGATCAGTTCGGCCTGTTCGATGCTGCTGTCGCTGGCGTATTACCGCTGGGGCGGCTGGCGCAAGGCGCGCATGCTGACCGCACCCGCGCATCCGTCGGAGCTTGCGGCTGCAGCGGAAGTACCCGCGCATCCGGCCTCACCGGTCGCCGACCCGGCCCCGCTCACCGACGCACCAGGCGGGCAGCAAGTACCGCGGACACCGCAGCGTTAGTTACGTTTGCCGCAGGCGTACCGCCGGCTCCGTAGCCATCCCGGGCGCATGCGCTTGGAACCGTCATGGGATCGGGGTAGCCAGCCTCCGTATCTCGACCACCCGCGATCGAGAACACGGGGTTGCTGAAGAATTCCCGCAAGGCCCAGTGTGCATCATGCGTGGATGCCGCAACCGGACAGGCATTCCCAAAAACCATTCCCACAAACGCAAACAGCCGCCCGAAGGCGGCTGTTTGGCAGTGGCGGGACAGGCCCGCCAATGTGGCTCACTCGGCCTTGGCAGCAGCCTGGCGAGCGGCCTTGGCCTGCGCAGCGGCGGCCAGATCTTCCTTGATGCGGGCAGCCTTGCCTTCCAGACCACGCAGGTAGTACAGCTTACCGGCGCGCACCTTACCGCGACGCTTCACTTCGACCGAGTCGATGATGGCGCTGTGGGTCTGGAACACGCGCTCGACGCCGAAGCCGTGCGAGATCTTGCGCACGGTGAAGGAGGAGTTCAGGCCGGCATTCTTGGTCCCGATCACCACGCCCTCATAGGCCTGCACGCGCTCGCGGTTGCCTTCCTTCACCTTGACGTTCACCACAACGGTGTCGCCCTGGTTGAATTCCGGCAGCTTGCGCTGGATCTGGGCGGCTTCGAAGTCAGCCAGGATGGTCTTGTTGAGTTTGCTCATGGTGGGCACCGCGTGTCTGGTGATATTGGACCGGCAGTCGCCGCACGGCGATTGCTCGAGGTTCGTAGGAGGGCCAGACGCAAGGCTGGCCAGCAAGCCGCATATTGTACCCCAATCAATCTTGCAAGAGCTAGGGGTGAGCCCTTTATTTCTCGTCGTCCGGGGCGAGTTCGCGGCGAAACTCGTCCAGCAGACGGCGATCGTTCTTCTCCAGCCCCGCCTCGTCGAGCAGGTCCGGGCGGCGCAGCCAGGTCCGGCCCAGCGATTGCTTCCGGCGCCAGCGCGCAATTGCCGCATGGTTGCCCGAACGCAATACATCGGGCACATCGCCCCATGCATGGGTCGCCGGATGGCTGTAATGGGGGCAATCGAGCAGGCCTTGCGGCCCTTCAAAACTGTCCTGGGCGGCAGATTCGGCATCGTTCAATACGCCGTCCTGCAACCGCGCCACCACGTCCACCAGCACTGCAGCACCCAATTCACCGCCGGACAATACGTAATCGCCGATGGAGATTTCCATCTCCACCGCCTGCGCCAGAAAGCGCTCGTCCACGCCTTCATAGCGGCCGCACAACAACACCATGCGCGGCAACTGCGCCAACTCGCGTGCGAGCGCCTGCGTGAGCGGACGCCCCTGCGGGCTGAGGTAGATCACGGGCGCTGGCCGCGTATCTGCGGCCTGCACCGTCTCCAGACAGGCCCGCAACGGCTCGATCAGCATCACCATGCCGGGCCCGCCACCGAACGGACGGTCGTCCACGCGGCGATAGTTGCCCTGCGCATGCTCGCGCGGATTCCAGCCCTGCAATTCCAGCAAGCCGCGCTCCTGCGCACGCCCGACCACGCCGAACGCCGCGCATTGCGCGATGAACTCGGGAAACAGGCTAATGACGTCGATGCGCACTGGAGAATCGGGAGTCGAATTGGGGAATGGGTAGAGTCAAGCGCAGCGCCGAAGCACCGCTTTGATCAGAAATCCGGATCCCAGTCCACCACGATCAGGTTGGCGTCGAAGTCGACCGACTTGACGAAATCCGGGAACACAAACGGAATCATCCGCTCGCGATCGCCACGCACTACCACCACGTCGTTGGAGCCGGTGGAGAACAGGTGCGACACCGTGCCCAGCTTGACGCCTTCGACGGTTTCCACCTGCAACTCTTCCAGGTCCACCCAGTAATATTCGTCGGGCTTGGGCGGCGGCAACGCACTGCGCGCGACATAGATTTCAGTCCCGTGCATGGCTTCGACCGTGTCACGGTCGGTGACGCCGGGGAACACCGCAATCAGATTCTTGCCCTGATCGCGCCCACGCACGCCGCTGACCACCGACTCCTGTCCGGATGGCGCGCGCACGATCCACGGCTGGTACCGGAAGATGGCGGTTCGTGGCTCGGTCCAGGATTCGAGCTTCAGCTCACCCTTGACACCAAAAGCGCCGACAATCCTGCCTAACAGGATGCGGCGCTCGGTCTGCTTCATCTGCGTCGACTCTAGGCCAGGTGGCAACACCCGGCCCTCAAGATCAGGCCGCAGCGGCCTGAGACTTGGCTTCGCGATACAGGTTACGCACCTTGTCGGTCAGCTGCGCGCCGTTGCCGACCCAATGGTCGACGCGTGCGACGTCCAGCACGATGCGCGGTTCTGCGCCCTGGGCAACCGGGTTGTAGTAACCCAGGCGCTCGATGTTGCGGCCGTCGCGCGCGCTGCGCACGTCGGTCACGATGATGTGGTAGAACGGACGCTTCTTGGCGCCGCCGCGGGTCAGTCGGATCTTGACCATGGTGTTGTTTTCCTGAGTTGCCCAGTCGCCAGAGTGGCGCGGTAAGCCGGCGATTATAGCGGGCTCCGGCGGCGAAGCCAAGTCACCCCTGAACCGCTCAGATCGCTTGCCAGGCCTGGGTTTGCAGGGCCTGCTCCAGAATTGCCAGCTGGGCGGCGGCGTCCGGCCACTGCACAGACCCGACCGCCGCCAACGCCTGTTGCCCACGCGCATTGCAGCTGAAGCCGCCATCGAATCCGTGGAGTTCGTCCAGCGTGACGGGGCGCGTGTCCTGCTCGATGCCAATCGCTTGCAGCCCGGCCTGCAGCAGCCGCTGCCGGGTGCCGGGCAAGGCCGGCCCCCGTGGCCACACGACCCTGCCCTGCTGCCACAGGCCCAGATTCCAGAATGCCCCCTCCACTAGCCGGCCTTGCGGATCGATCAGCAGCGCGTCGTCGAACCCGGCAAGCATTGCCTGACGGCGCAGTTGCAGCAGCGCAAAGGTGCCGACGTGCTTTAACAGCGGCTGCTCGCGCACGTAGCAGGCCGGCTGCGCGCGCACAGCAGTTGCTGGCATCTGCGCAGCGGGCGAGAGCGCGATCAACACATCCAGTGCAACGACGCGCGCTGGATCGCGCAGGTCGAAATCCTGCGAAAACACCGTGATGCGCACGCTCGCATCGGCACTGCCGGCGACCGACAGTGCGGCGCGCAACTGCGCGCGAATGGCCTCAATATCGACGGCAGCACCAAACAGGGCTGCGCTGTCGTGCTGCAGCCGTTGCAGATGCAGGTCCAGCCCAAGCGCAGCGTTGTTGCGCACCTGCAGCGTGGTGAAGTGGCCGTAATTGTTCAACGCCGCGGCACTGAGCTGCTGCGCGGTGGCGGCCATGCCATTGCAGAAGATCAACGGCACAACAGCGCCTGCGCCTGTTCCCACCACTGCGTCACGACATGCGCAGCCGGCTGTGCAGGCGCCATCCAGGCGGATTGGCCGGCCCAGGCCTGCATCGCATCCAGACGGTTATCGCGCGCGGCCGCCTGGCGCATCGGCGCGGTGAGCCCGCGCTGCACCGGGTACGGCGCGGGTGGCGGTGCGTCTGCAGCGCTTGCTGCACTGACATACGCTGTGGTCAGCGCGCGCCCCAACCGGCCCGAGAATGCACGGGTTGGCTGGGTGTGCTCCGGCTCTGCCTGAGATAACGCGTCGGCCCAGGCGCTCGGCAATGCAGCTTCGGGCGTGCGTAGCAAGCCGGTGCCGATCTGTGCCGCGCTTGCGCCCAAGGTCAGCGCTGCCGCGATGCCGCGCGCATCGGCGATGCCGCCGGCCGCGATGACCGGGACATCGAGACGATCGACCAGACGCGGCAACAGCGCCAACAGCCCGGTCATCTGCTGCGCTGCGCGGCCGGCCTCGAACGCACCGCGATGACCCCCGGCCTCGGCCCCTTGCGCAACCACTGCATCGGCGCCTGCTGCCTGCGCCGCAAGGGCTTCGTCCAAGGTGGTCGCGCAGGCGAACCAGGCGATCCCGGCATTCTTGAGACGCTCCACCTGATCGGGCCGAAAGACACCCATGATCGATGAGGCAACTGCTGGCCGCGCAGCGAGCAAGGCATCCAATTGCGCATCGAAATCGGCAGGTGTCGCATCGCCCGCTGTCTCCGCCACCGGTGGCCCCCACTGCGCAAGAAACGCGCGCAGCCGCGCCTCGGTGGCCGCATCGCGTGCAGGTGTCGGGTCGGGAATCCATAGATTGATCTGCGCAGGCCCTGCGCTGGCCTCACGGAATGCCGCCATCCACGCCACGATGTCGTGCGGCTGCGATAACACCGCACCCATCGCGCCCATGCCACCGGCGTTGGCAACCGCCGCCGACAACGGCACCGGGCAGGCGCCGGCCATGGGACTGAGCAGGATCGGCAAGCGCAGCCCAAAGCGCTGCTGGAAGGCATCGACGTTGGAAAACCTGGTCATCAATCACTTCGCACACCATGAGATTGCGCATGGTAACCGCGATGGAGAAACGCTGATGCCGGCACGGGCACGGGCACGGGCACCTGCCGCGCCCGTCTACCTTGAAGTGGTCTGCCACGCCAGCACAAGGGCCAGCGCAAGATGCACGCACTGCGCCTGCGAATGTCTTCGCAGCGCGGCGTACGCAGGTTGCTCAGCGGAACGGCATGCCGCCGCGGCCGCCCATGGCGCCCATCATGCCCTTCATGTTGCGCATCAGGCCCTTCATGCCGCCGCCGGCCAGCTTGCCCATCATCTTTTCCATCTGCTGATACTGCTTCATCAGCTTGTTGACGTCGGCCGGCTGCATGCCCGAGCCGCGTGCGATGCGGGCGCGGCGCGAGCCGTTGAGCAGCGCGGGGTTGCGGCGCTCTTTCTTGGTCATCGAATTGATGATGGCGATCATGCGCGGCACTTCCTTGCCGGTGACCTGCTGCTTGACGTTGTCCGGGATCTGGCCCATGCCCGGCAGCTTGTCCATCAGCCCATGGATGCCGCCCATGTTCTGCATCTGCTCGAGCTGTTCCTTCATGTCGTTGAGGTCGAACTTCTTGCCCTTGGCGACCTTGGCGGCGAGCTTGGCGGCCTTTTCCTGATCGACGCTGTGCTCGACCTGCTCCACCAGCGACAGCACGTCGCCCATGTCCAGGATGCGGCTGGCAACGCGGTCGGGATGGAACACATCCAGGCCGTCGGTCTTTTCGCCGGTACCGACGAACTTGATCGGCTTGCCGGTGATGTAGCGCACGCTCAGTGCCGCGCCGCCGCGCGCGTCGCCGTCGGTCTTGGTCAGCACCACGCCGGTCAGCGGCAACGCCTCACCGAACGCCTTGGCGGTGTTGGCCGCGTCCTGGCCGGTCATCGCATCGACCACGAACAGGGTTTCGGTGGGGTTGACCGCGGCGTGCAGCGCCTTGATCTCGTCCATCATCGCCTGATCGATCGCCAGGCGGCCGGCGGTATCGACCAGCAACACGTCGACGAACGACTTCTTCGCATCGGAGATGGCCGCGCGCACGATGTCCACCGGCTTCTGCGAGGCGTCGGAGGCGAAGAACAGCACGCCCACCTGTTCGGCCAGGGTCTTGAGCTGCTCGATCGCGGCCGGGCGGTAGACGTCGGCCGAGACCACCATGACCTTCTTCTTGCGCTTTTCCTTCAGGTGCTTGGCGAGCTTGCCGACCGTGGTGGTCTTGCCTGCGCCCTGCAGACCGGCCATCAGCACGATCGCCGGCGCCGGCACGTTGAGATTGAGGTCGGTGGCGGCCGCGCCCATGACGGCGGTGAGCTCGTCGCGCACCACCTTGATCAGCGCCTGGCCCGGGGTCAGCGACTTGAGCACTTCCTGACCGACTGCGCGCACCTTGATGCGCTCGATCAGCGCCTGCACCACCGGCAGCGCCACGTCGGCCTCGAGCAGCGCGATGCGCACTTCGCGGGTGGCTTCGCGGATGTTCTCCTCGGTCAGGCGGCCGCGGCCGCGCAGGCGCTCCATGGTGCCGGAGAGACGTTGGGTAAGGGACTCGAACATGCGCAAAGGACCGCGGAGGGGAAACGGGTGCCGATTATAGCGGCACCGGCTGGCGGCCGGCCCCAGCCCCGGAAACGTGACCTTTTAAGGAACTCTTCGACCGCACCGCGCGGCGGGCAATCCGCCGGGACCGGGACTGCGACGAGCAGAACGGCAGCAAGGCCGGTAATAGACGCTCTACTGCGCACCCGGCGCACCCAGCTTCATGCGAGGTACCGCCCCCCCCCTGCCGGCCAGCAAAACCCCAGCGACCCATTGCCAGGCTTCCCCGATTCCCGATTCCCGATTCCCCAATCCCCAATCCCGGCCCCACCATGCGAAACTTCCACGATGACAATCGTTCTCATCGCGTTCGCCCTGTATCTGCTTGCCACGGCACTGCTCACCCGGGCGGTGTTGCGCGATGGCAACCAATCGCCTGCGCACTGGCTGGCGCCCGCATTGGCTGCAGTGGCCTTGCACGCCGGTTACCACGTGCTGGTGGCCGTGCGCACCGCCGGCGGGCCGGACATGCACTTCTTCGCGGCCTTGTCGTTGTGCGGGCTGGGTATGGCTGCGCTGACGGCGGTGTTCGGCGGCCGCGGGCGGATGGCGGCGGTGGGTGTGGTGG
The DNA here is from genome assembly GCF_013112235.1 of Xanthomonas euvesicatoria. Taxonomy (NCBI): domain Bacteria; kingdom Pseudomonadati; phylum Pseudomonadota; class Gammaproteobacteria; order Lysobacterales; family Lysobacteraceae; genus Xanthomonas; species Xanthomonas euvesicatoria. The sequence goes on along the minus strand of NZ_JABFFS010000001.1, from coordinate 2,602,841 downwards.
TGTTCCCGCTGTCGGCGATCCTGTTGGCCAGCTACCACGCCTACGGCCATGAGCCCAGTTCGGATCTGGGCTGGCGACTCGAATTGCACGCGTGGCTGGCCTTGCTGGCCTACGCCACGCTGGGCATCGCGGCGCTGCTGGCAATCATGCTGTGGCTGCAGGAACGCGCGTTGCGGCGGCGCGATTTCCATAGCTGGCTACGCGCACTGCCACCGCTGACCGAGCTGGAAACGCTGCTGTTCCGCACGATCACGGTGGGCTTTGTGCTGTTGAGCCTGACCCTGCTGACCGGCCTGTTGTTCGTGCAGGACTTCCTGGCGCAGCGGCTGTTGCAAAAGACCGTGCTGAGCATCCTGTCGTGGATCGTGTTCGGTGCGCTGCTGATCGGCCGCTGGCGCAATGGCTGGCGCGGCACCAAGGCGGTGCACTGGACGCTGACCGCGATGGCGCTACTGGTGCTGTCGTTCTTCGGCAGCAAGTTCGTCATCGAGCTGGTGCTGGGGCCGCGTTGAGCGCGGTTGGCCTAGCCCAGCGTCTCAGATGTGAAATCGAACACGGCGAAGTGCGATCGCCTGGATTGCACATCCTGGCCGGTGCGCTGGCCGCGCGCATGGATCGAACTTCTGCGGCCTGCTACGGGCACAGGCCACACCAGAGCATTGGCAACCCAGGCTTGCGGCAACTGAAGGTCTTGCGACTTCAGAACCGGCACTGCGATCAGCGGCGCCGGGTCGCGCCCGCACGACGCAGCTCAGCCAACCCCCAAGCGCTGAAATCTCTCACGCATCCAGCGCGGCGCGCACGGCGTCCCAGGGCTGGTCCGGCCCCGCCTTGGCAAAGCGATAGCTGATACTGCGGCGGTAGGTCTGGCCCGGCCGCAGGATGGTCGAAGGGAAGTTGGGGTGGTTGGGAGCGTCCGGATAGTCCTGCGGCTCCAGGCATACGCCACGGCCCAGTCCGGGATGGTGGGCGTCCAGATGCTGGCCTTCGTACACCTGCACCGCCGGGGCATCGCTGCTGATGCGCAGCGCCACGCCACTGTGCGGGGAGTACAGCTCGGCAACGCAGTCCGCGTCGGCGGCCAGCACCAGACATTGGTCATAGCCCTTGCCGAGGATGATCTGGGGATGCGCCGGCTGAGTGTTGTCGGCCAGCGCAGCAGGCTGGCGGAAATCGAATGGCGTACCGGTCACCGATGCGATCTCGCCCGTGGGGATCGACTCGGCATCCACCGGCAGGTAGCGATCGGCCGGCACGCGCAGCACCTGCGCTGCGGCCCGCAGCTGCGGATCGCCGGACAGATTGAAATACGGGTGGTGGGTAAGGTTCAACGCAGTCGCGGCATCGCAGTGCGCTTGGAAGTTCAGCTGCAGGCTCAGCCCGTGAAGCTGCAGGTGCGCGCGCACATGCAGATTGCCGGGGTAGCCCTCTTCGCCATCGGGTGAGTCGTAGCCCAACAGCACCTGGTCCGGCGCCTGCTCCAGCACGCTCCACACCCGTCGCCCGAAACCGCGCAGCCCGCCGTGCAACTGGTTACGCCCCTCATTGGCGGCCAGCACGTGGGTGACGCCCTCCAGGGTGTAACGCGCACCGGCGATGCGGTTGCCGAAGCGGCCCACCAGAATGTTGAGGCTGTCGCCATCGGCAGCATAGGCGGCTAGATCCGGCAGGTTCAGCACTAGCGGCACGACACCCTGTGCGGTGGTCAACTGCAGCGTATGCAGGATGCCGCCGTAGGTGAGCACCTCCGCCTGCAGACCAGCCTGGCTGCGTAGCGTGAGCGCATGGATTTCGACACCGTCTGGCAACTGCCCGAACACTCGCTGCATGGATCGTCCTGCCGATGAGGTAGCCCGCGAGCATAGCCGCATGCGATGGCTGCCGACCATGCCGCCGCGCACATCCTGGCCGGCGAGGCGATTGCAGTGGCGAAGCGACTGCCGCGCTCGCCTGCAGCGGCCGCGCTGCAGCAATACAAAGGGCGGCCACCGGCACTACGCTAGCCGCGCACTTCCCATCGCAGCAGCACCCACCCGACCATCGACCAGCACAGGAGCACCGACCCGATGCAGTGGATTTCCCCCGCGTTGCAGGCATCGCGCAGGCAGCTGTTGAACGCCGTTTTCGTCGCCACCGCGCTTGCCAGCGTGCCGGCCAGCTTCGCTGCCGAGGTCAAAGCCAGCGGCACCTTGCGCGTGGACCAGCCCGGCGCGCAGGTGTCACGGCACCTGTTCGGCCAATTCGCCGAGCATCTGGGCACCGGCATCTATGGTGGCGTGTGGGTGGGCGAGGAATCGCCGATCCCCAATACGCGCGGCTATCGCAACGACGTGGTCGCCGCGCTGAAAGCCATTGCCGTGCCCAACATCCGCTGGCCTGGAGGTTGCTTCGCCGACGAATACCACTGGCGCGATGGCGTCGGCACGCCGGGCAAGCGCCCGATCCGGGTCAACACGCACTGGGGCGGTGTGGAAGAGTCCAACCGTTTCGGCACGCACGAGTTCATGGACTTCACCGAATTGCTCGGCACCCAGGCCTATGTCGCCGGGAATGTGGGCGATGCTGCGCCGGAGGAGATTGCGCAGTGGACCGAATACATGACCGCGCCGACACGCTCGAGCCTGGCCAACGAGCGCCGCGCCAATGGCCGCGATGCGCCCTGGCAGGTTCCCTACTTCGGTGTGGGCAACGAGCTGTGGGGCTGCGGCGGCAATATGCGCGTGGAGTACGCAGCCGATGTGTTTCGCCGCTACCAGACCTTCGTCAAGTCGCCGGCCAACCAGAAGATTTTCAAGATCGCGCCCGGCCCAAGCGACGACGACTATCACTGGACCGAGGTGATGATGCGCGAGGCCACCAAGTTCATGGATGGGCTGAGCATGCACTACTACACCATTCCCGGTGGCTGGCCGCCGCGCGCGTCTTCGACCACGTTCGACGAAACCGCGTGGATCCAGACGTTGTCACGCACGCTGGTGATGGACGAGCTGATCACCAAGCACAGCGCGATCATGGACAAGTACGACCCGGCCAGGAAAGTATCCCTGGTCGTGGACGAATGGGGCACCTGGTATGCGCCATTGCCAGGCACCAATCCCGGCTTCCTGCAGCAGCAAAACAGCCTGCGTGACGCGCTGGTGGCGTCGCTCAACTTCGACATCTTCAGCCAGCATGCCGAGCGTGTGCGCATGGCCAACATCGCGCAGATGGTCAATGTGCTGCAGGCGATGATCCTCACCGATGGCGAGAAGATGGTGCTGACGCCGACCTATCACGTGTTTGCGCTTTACAAGCCCTACCAGGACGCCACACACCTGCCGCTGCAATTGCAGACACCTGCGTATCGTCATGGCGACACGCAGGTGCCGGCCGTGCACGGCTCGGCGGTCAAGGCGAAGGACGGCCATGTGTATCTCGCGCTGACCAACCTGGACGCGACTGCGGCGGCGGCTGTGAGCGTGCAGGTGGAAGGGCTGCCGCTGCGTGCGGTGGAGGGACAGATCCTGACCGCACCGGCGATCACCACGTACAACACCTATGCGCAGCCACAGGCCGTTGCGCCGGCGGCATTCAAAGGCGCACGTGTCCAAGGCAAGGCAGTGAACGTGGCGCTGCCGGCGCATTCGATCGTGATGCTCAAGTTGCGATGAGCGATCGGATGCAATGCACAGGGCCTGCCCAGGCGCATGACGTGTCGGGCACCGCCAGCCGTGTGGCGCCGCGTTGCCGCGCGCGGGCGCGCCTTCGAACCGGGCGCGATCGTTGCATCTGGTGTGCCTGGTGGTCACGTCGCCGTGCCGGCGTGACACGTCGGGTTGAAGGCGCCATCGACAAGGCGCACTAGCAGCACCGTCGATGCCGCACGCCCAGCCAACGTCTACGCGTTGGCGGGAGTGCTCTTGAGCATGTCGATGAGCTGGCGCAGGCGGTAGGGTTTGGGCAGGAAATCGACCTGAGCCGGCAACGGCGGCAACTGCGCCTTGGCAAATCCCGAGGCCAGAATCACGCGTGCCTGCGGCAGCAGTTGCGCCACCTGCTCGCTCAGCTCAATGCCCGACATGCCGTTGGGCATGCGGATATCACTGAACACCACGTCGTACGGGCCGCTGTCGCGCACCATGCGCAACGCGCTGTGACCATCATCGGCGGTGTCGACGCTGATGCCGGCATCGCGCAGCGCTTCGCCGATCAGTTCGCGCAGTTCTTCTTGGTCTTCCACCATCAGTAGGCGAAGGGATTCAGTCATGCTCGGCCTCCTCGACGGCCGGGAGAAACACGGTGACGGTGGTGCCGCGTCCGGGTGCGGTCTCAAGCTCGACGAAGCCACCGGACTGGGATGCGAAGCCATAGACCTGGCTCAAGCCCAGGCCGGAGCCCTTGCCGACATCTTTGGTGGTGAAAAAAGGTTCGCTGGCGCGCTGTGCAACGTGCGCGGACATCCCCGGACCATCGTCGCGTAACGCAAGGGCGACGTACGGGCGAAGGACGCCTTGGTGGCCTGAGGGTTCGGGTCGTTGCGCAGCAGAAGTCAGCAACACGATGCTGCCGCCAGCGGGCATCGCATCGCAACTATTGAAGACCAGGTTGAGCAGCGCCGCCTCCAGCTGGCCAGGGTCGACGCGCACATGCGGCAGTGCGTCGGCGAACTGCAACGCCAAGCTCACACCCGGCGGGCAAGCACGCCGTAACAGTTCCAGCGAACGGGTCACGATGTCGTTGACGGGGTGGCGCTCGGGGTTCAGCTGTTGCCCGCGCGCGAAAGCGAGCAGTTGCCGCGTCAACAAGGTGCCACGATCCACCGCAGTTTGGGCCACTTCGATCAACATGCGGGTGCGCGCATCCTCGCCAGCGCGCAGCGCTATCAGGTCCAGGCTGGTCACCATCACCGTAAGCAGGTTGTTGAAATCGTGGGCCATGCCCAGCGTCAACCGGCCCAAGGCTTCGACCTTCTGCGATTGCAGCAACGCCTGCTGCGCCTGTTGCAGCAACTGCTGCGCTTCATGGCGCTTGGTCAGATCGCGGGTGACTTTTGCAAACCCGACCAGCACGCCGAATTCCAGCACCGGTTCGATCACCACGCTGGCCCAGAACCGGCTGCCGTCCTTGCGCAGGCGCCAACCTTCGGCAGCGAAGCGCCCTGCTTGCTTGGCAATTTCCAGATTGCGGCTGGGTTCGTCGCGTTGCGCATCCTCGGGCAAGTAGAATCGCGAGAAATGCGTGCCCAGGACCTCGCTTGCGCTGTAGCCCTTGATGCGTTCGCCGCCGGGGTTCCAGCTGCGAATATGCCCACCGATATCGAGCATATAGATCGCGTAATCGGACACGCTCTGTACCAACAGCTGACACTGCCGGCTGTCGTAAGAAAGCGGCCCTGCGCTGTCGACGGCCGTTTCCGCATCCATCGCGCGATGATTCTCCGGAAAAGCGCGGGACCATATTGATAGCGACGTGAAGGCTGCGTGCAAGCCAACCCGGCAGCAAAAAGCGTCAATTTCCCGGCGATTTGTGCGTGAAAGTTATCGGCTACCATGACCGCCCTTCCAGTTCGGTCCACGCACCTTATGCACACCATCTCGACCACACGCGACCGCTGGGTGTGGGTCATCGCGGGGGCCTTGATGGCTGGAACGCTGGGCATGGAACTGGTGACCCCGCTCGGTTATGCAGTGTGGCTGACCTACTTCGTGGCAGTGGGCGTGACGGTGTTTCAGAACCGCCCGCAGGTGCCACTCATCGTCGGCGTGCTGTCGTGTGTCTTGCTGGCGATCGGTTTTCAGCTCGCGCCACCAAGCACGAATTCGAGCTTTTCCTCGGTCAATCGCAGCATTGGCGGCGTGTCGTTCCTGGCAATGGCGTTGGTGGTGATGCAGGCGATCCGCGCACGCCGCCAGGCCGAATTCGCACTATGGTTGCAGCAGGCAGAAAACACGGTCGAAGCCAGTTTGCGCGGCGATCAGGCACCGCAGGAGCTGGCCGACGCCGCGGTGCGCGCACTGTGCCAGACACTGGATGCGCAGGTCGGCGCGCTGTATCGCATCGAGGGCGACCGTCTGCGACTCACCGGTGGTGCGGCGTTGCCGCCGGATCTGCCGCAGACGCTGCCCACCGCAGCCGGCCAGCTCGGCGAAGTGCTGCAACGTGGCACGGTGCGTCGCATCCGTGGCATGGACGCCGGGCATCTGCAGATTGCCTCCGGGCTGGGCCAGAGCAGCTGCCAGGAGCTGCTGCTGGCGCCGATCACCGCCGACGACCGGGTGATCGGCGTCATCGAGCTCGGGCGCGTGACCGACCCACGCACCGCCGGCTCGCGCGAAGAAGAACTGCTGGCACGCTGCGGCGAGAACATCGGCCTGGCACTGCGCACCGCATTGCTGCGCGCGCAGCTGGTGGCGTTGCTGGAAGAAACCCAGCGACAGAGCGAGGAACTGCAGACCCAGCAGGAAGAACTGCGCGTGGCCAACGAGGAACTCGAAGAACAGAGCCGTAGCCTGCAGCAATCGCAAAGCGACCTGGAAGTGCAGCAGGCAGAACTGGAACAGACCAACGTGCAGCTGGAAGAGCGCACGCAGGCGCTTGAGGCGCAAAAGCAGGCCTTGTTGATCGCGCAGAATCAGCTGGTGCGCAATAGCAACGAGTTGTCCACTGCATCGCGCTACAAGTCGGAATTCCTGGCCAACATGTCGCACGAGTTGCGCACGCCGCTCAACAGCGCCTTGATCCTGGCCAAGTTGCTGGCCGACAACAAGGACGGCACGCTCAGCGCCGAGCAGGTGAAATATGCGCAGGCGATCCTGTCGTCCAACAACGACCTGCTGGCGCTTATCAACGACATCCTGGACCTGTCCAAGATCGAAGCCGGGCACGTGGAGCTGGCCGACGAAACGGTCGTCACCGATTCGGTGCTGCAACGCCTGCGCGAAACCTTCGAACCGCTGGCGCGACAGAAGGGTCTGGCATTGGAGATCGCGGCAGCTGCCGGCGCGCCGGCACAGTTGGTCGTCGACAACCAGCGCCTGCAGCAGATCCTGAAGAACCTGTTGGCCAACGCCATCAAGTTCACCGAACACGGCAAGGTCAGCTTGACGGTCCAGGCGCATGCGCCCGGCCGTGTGCACTTTGCGGTGACCGATACCGGCATCGGCATCGCGCGCGAACAGAGCGAGGTGATCTTCGAAGCGTTCCGTCAGGCCGACGGCAGCACGCGCCGCCGTTATGGCGGTACCGGGTTGGGTCTGTCGATTTCGCGCGACCTGGCCCAACGCATGGGCGGCAGCATCAGTGTGGACAGCGAGCCCGGGCGCGGCAGCTGCTTTACGCTGGAATTGCCGACCGATGGCGCACCTGCGGAGGTGACCGGCCCTGCCGATACAGCTACGAACGCCGCCGCGGTCGCAGGCCCGGCGTCTGCTGCCCATGTGCAACAACGCAACGGCAGCGCGATGGGTGCGCAATCCGGCGCATCTGGTGGTGCGGTGGCCCACACGGTGCCGGTGCCAATCGCATCGCCCAACGCTGCACCGATCCAACGGGCCGACGACGATCGCGACCAACGCAGCCGCCCCGGCCGGCTGATCCTGGCGGTGGAAGACGACACCCGCTTTGCGCAAGCACTGGTGGAACTGGCCCACGAACTGGATTTCGATTGCGTGGTGGCCCCCAACGCAGAAGAGGCCCTGCGCCTGGCCGCCGAGATGCGCCCGAGCGGCATCCTGCTGGACATCGGCCTGCCGGATGCGTCCGGTCTGAGCGTGCTCGAACGCCTCAAGCGCGATCCGGCCACTCGCCATGTGCCTGTCCACGTGGTGTCCGCGCTGGAACGCAGCCAGATTGCGCTGGAGCTTGGTGCGGTTGGCTACCTGATCAAGCCGGCCACGCGCGAACTGCTGGCCGGTGCGATCCGCCAGCTGGAAGAAACCAATGCACGCGCAGTGCGTCGTTTGTTGATCGTCGAAGACGACAGCGCATTGCGCGCGAACCTGCAATTGCTGCTGGCGCGCGACCAGCTGGACATCGTCGCGGTCGGCAGCATTGCCGAGGCGATGGATCAGCTGGCACGCTCCACCTTCGATTGCATGGTTACCGATCTGGCCTTGCCCGACGGCAGCGGCTACGACCTGCTCGAACGCATGGCCGGCAACGATGCGGTCGCCTTCCCTCCCGTGATCGTCTACACCGGGCGCGCCCTGACCCGCGACGAAGAACAAGGCCTGCGCCGGTATTCCAAGAGCATCATCATCAAGGGCGTGCGCTCGCCGGAACGCCTGCTCGACGAGGTGACGCTGTTCCTGCACAGCGTGGAAGCCTCGTTGCCCAGCGATCAGCAGCGCCTGCTGCGCGAAGCACGCCGCCGCGACGCGGTGCTGGACGGCGCCACCGTGTTGCTGGCCGAAGACGACGTGCGCAACATCTTTGCGCTCTCCAGCGTGCTCGAACCGCTGGGCGTCACGCTGCAGATCGCACGCAATGGCCGCGAGGCGCTGGAGCACCTGGCCAAGCACGAGGTGGACCTGGTCCTGATGGACATCATGATGCCGGAGATGGATGGCATCACCGCGATGCGGCAGATCCGTACGAACCGTCAATGGCAGGATCTGCCCATCATCGCGCTGACCGCCAAGGCCATGGCCGACGACCGCGAACGCTGCCTGGAAGCCGGCGCCAACGACTACATCGCCAAGCCCATCGACGTGGACAAGCTGGTCTCGCTGTGCCGCGTGTGGTGCTCGCGGCAATGAACGCGGTAGAGCTGTTCGACCTGGAACTGCGCGTGCTGCTGGAAGCGGTATTCCAGCGCTATCACTACGACTTCCGCGACTATGCGGTGTCGTCGTTGCGACGGCGCATGCGCCACGCGATGGCGCGTTTCGACTGCGCGCGCGTGGCCGATCTGCAGCACCGTCTGCTGCACGAGCCGGACACCTTCGCGCAGGCGATGCAGTTCTTCACCGTGCAGGTCTCGGAGATGTTCCGCGACCCGGCATATTTCCGCGTCCTGCGCGAGCATGCGGTGCCGGTCTTGCGTACCTATCCCTCGATCAAGCTCTGGGTGGCAGGCTGCAGTACCGGTGAAGAAGTCTGGTCCCTGGCCATCCTGCTGCACGAAGAAGGCCTGTTGGAAAAGGCGGTGATCTACGCCACCGACATCAACCCCGAAGCGCTGGGCATGGCCGAAGCCGGCGCCTATGGCATCGATCGTATCGCGCAGTTCAGCCGCAATTATCTGGACGCCGGTGGCCGCACCTCGCTGTCGGACTACTACACCACCGCTTACGACGGTGCGGTGTTCGACCGGCGCCTGAAACGCAATATCGTGTTCGCCGATCACAGCCTGGCCACCGACACGGTGTTTTCCGAAGTCCACCTGGTGTCATGCCGCAACGTGCTGATCTATTTCAACCGCAGCTTGCAGGATCGCGCGGTGGGGCTGTTCTACGACGCATTGGTGCATCGCGGATTTCTCGGATTGGGCAGCAAGGAGTCGCTGCAGTTCGGCGCGCACGCGCAGGCCTTCGAAGCCTGCGCGCGCGAGCAGCGGCTGTATCGGAAGGCCGCATGAGCCGCGCGTCTGCAGCCCAGTGTTTCGATGCGATCGTGATTGGTGCCTCCGCCGGTGGCGTGATGGCCATGCAGGCGTTGTTGTCCGGGCTGCCGGCGGATTTGCCGATGCCGGTGTTGGTCGTGCTGCATCTGCCGCGCGACCGCCCCAGCCACATCGCCGAGCTGCTGGATGCGCGCTGCGCGTTGCCGGTGCGCGAGGCCGACGACAAGCAACCGCTGCTGCCCGGCACCGTCACCATCGCCCCGCCCGACTACCACCTGCTGGTGGAAACCCGCCACAGCCTGGCGTTGTCGATGGATGCGCCGGTGTTGTTTTCGCGCCCGGCGATCGACCTGCTGTTCGAATCGGCTGCCGATGTCTTCGGCGAACGCCTGCTGGCGATCCTGCTCACCGGTGCCAGCAGCGACGGCAGCGCCGGGGTGGCCGCGGTGCGTGCGGTGGGCGGTACCGCCTGGATCCAGCGCCCCGATGACGCCGCCGCCTCGTTGATGCCCGCCTCCGCTCTCGCCCACGCCGGCGCCGATGCGGTGCTGACCTTGCAAGCCATCTGCACCCGACTGGAAGCTTTTCACGCATGAACCTCACCGCGACCGGCCTGGCTGCAAGCAGCGACGACACCGAATCGACCAAGATCCTGATCGTGGACGATGTGCCGCAGAACCTGGTGGCCATGGAAGCGCTGCTGCAACGCGACGGCATCCGCGTGCTATGCGCGGCTTCCGGTGCGCAGGCGCTGGAACTGCTGCTCGAACACGACGTGGCATTGGCGCTGCTGGACGTGCACATGCCGGAAATGGACGGCTTTTCACTAGCGGAATTGATGCGCGGTTCGCAGCGCACCCGGCATGTGCCGATCATTTTCCTGACCGCCTCGCCAAACGATCCGATGCGCGCTTTCCAGGGTTATGAAACCGGCGCCGTGGATTTTCTGCACAAGCCGATCGAGCCGCACGTGATCTTGAGCAAGGTCAACGTGTTCATCGAGTTGTACCAGCAGCGGCGGCTGCTCAAGGCGAGAAATGCCTCGCTCGAACGCGCGCTCACGCTCAACGAAACCATGATGGCCGTGCTCACCCACGACCTGCGCACGCCGCTGTCGGTGATCCTGCTGTGCGCCGACAAACTCGGCCTGGATGTTGATGCCGACAGTTCGGCGGCGCGCACGCTGGAACACCTGGAAAACAGCGCGCACCGCATGTCGCGCATGGTCGAGCAATTGCTGGATTTTTCGCGCCTGCGCACCGATGGTTTGCCGATGCAGTTCGGCCCATGCAACCTGGGCGAGGTGGTGCACAGCGTGGTGGGCGAAGTGGCGCAGGCCAATCCGCACACTACGATCGACCTGCGCACCGAGGGCGACCTGGATGGCGATGGGGATGGCGACCGGTTGGCGCAGGTCGTGTCCAATCTGGTCGGCAACGCCGTCCTGCATGGCGGACGCCATCCGGTGCAGGTGCATCTGGATGGACGCGAACACGACACCCTGCGCCTGTCGGTGCGCAACGCCGGCAGCATCCCCGACAGCCTGATGCCGCGCCTGTTCGAACCGTTCAAGGCCAGCTTCCATGCCAGCCAAGGACTGGGACTGGGCCTGTTCATCGCCGACCAGTTCGTCAAGGCACACGGCGGCACGCTGCAGGCGCGCAACGAGGACGGCGATGTGGTCTTCGAAGCACGACTGCGCCGCCACAACCTGGCAGCCTGACCGCCGCACGTTCCCGGCGGCTGCAGTGCCGAGGCGCGCGCAGGTGTGCGACCAGCGCATCTTGGCCGATGGATTGCCGCGGCCTCCAGCAAGAGGGGCCAACAGCGCGCTGCCGTCGATCAACGCACAACAGATCCGCTGCCGCCGTGTCAGCGAGCCCGACAGCCAGCGCCTTGGCAGTGCGCCAGGCGGCCCAGGTGACAGCCAACTCAAGCAGTGCCGTTGCACCCCATGCGCCGTATGCTCGTGCGGCCAGCGCGCTGGACGCACGCTCCTGCCCCACTGCTCTCCAGTTCTTGGTCGTACCAACATCCCTTGGTCATCCTCGGGTGCACACCGTGCACCCCGTCTGCGGAGGTGGTTATGTCGTATATCGATGGTTTTGTGCTTGCCGTCCCCACGGCCAACAAAGAAGCATTCATCGCGCATGCCCGCATGGGCGATGCGGTCATCATGGAATACGGTGCGCTGCGTGTAGTGGAGTGTTGGGGCGACGATGTCCAGCCGGGGCAATGGACCGATTTCTATCGCGCCGTGGATGCCACCGCCGAAGAGACCGTGGTGTTTTCCTGGATCGAATGGCCGGACAAGGCCACCCGCGATGAGGGCATGCGCAAGATGATGGAAGACCCACGCATGGACCCGTCGGTCAATCCGATGCCATTCGATGGCAAGCGCATGGTCTACGGTGGCTTCGTGCCGATCGTGGCGCTGGGCCAATCGGCGTGAGCGGTGTGGCGCGTGGCGGCCCGCAGGAGCTTGGCCAGGCATGCGCAGGCTGGTGCCGCCGCTGGCATTGGGCACGGAATCGCTGGTGGTGATCGCTACACTGGCCGCATGCAGCATGCGCCGCCAGCGATGGCCGAAGACAGCGCAGGCAGCGCCGCCGACTGGAGACCCACATGACCGATGCACCACTACTGATCGCCTGCCCGAGTTGCGCTGCGATGAACCGTATTGCGCCCACGCGCCTGCGCGATGCGCCCAACTGCGGCAGCTGCCATCAGCCGCTGTTCCTGGGGACGCCGGTGGCTTTGTCGGCTGCAGATTTCGACAAGCATGCGGTGCGCAGTGCACTGCCGCTGGTGGTGGATTTCTGGGCACCTTGGTGCGGGCCATGCCTGAGCATGGCGCCGCAATTTGCCGCAGCCGCTGCAGCATTGGAACCGCAGGTGCGCCTGGCCAAGGTGGATACCGACCTGCATCCGGCGCTGGGCACGCGCTTTGGCATCCGCAGCATTCCCACCTTGCTGGTCATCCAGGGTGGGCAGGAACTAGGCCGTCATTCCGGCGCAGTGAGCAGCGCGCAAATCGTCAACTGGGTGCGCTCTGTCCTGAGCAAGCGGTGAAACGACACGACGGCCAGCTGCGCATACACGCAGTTGGCCCATCCACCTGCAGGAAACATCACTGCGGCGCAGTTGCCGCAGTGACTGCATCAGCCGATCAACCGGTTACTGCCAGTTGACGTTGACCGACACCCCAACGACACGCGGCTCGTTGTAGACCGCGGCCATGTAGTTTTCGATCACACCCTTGAGGTTCTTTTCGTTGGTGATGTTGCGCGCGAACGCCGCCACTTCCCAGGCACCGTAGCCACCGGTGTAACCCAGCTTGAGGCCACCTTCGAAATTGCCGTCGGAACGGAACTCGGTGGAGTCGTACAGCACGAAGCTGGTCTGGCCCTGCTTGTTCCAGTCGGTGGACACGAAGAACGCGCCGTCGTTGCCCACCGGGATGTCATAGCGCGCGGCCAGGTTGAGGTTGTACTTGGGCGCGTTGGGCAGCGGGTTGCCGTCGATCTGGGCGAAGGTGTTGGCACCTACGCGGATGGTCGGGTCGTTGACGGTGCACACCACCACGCCATTGAGCGCGCAGGCCTGCGCAAACACGCGCTTATCGTGGATTTCGCTGTGCAACAGGCTCAGGCCGGCGGTGATCGACAGGTTGGAGATCGGGCGCCAGTCCAGGTCCGCTTCCATGCCGTAGGCCTTGGCCTTGTCGGCATTGAACAGCACGCCATTGCCGTCCGAGTCGTTGCCGTTGAGCTGGATATCGTCGACCGTGTAAGTGAAGCCGCTGACATTCAGGCGCAGACGGTTCTCGAACAGGCTGCTCTTGATGCCGGCTTCCCACGACAGGATGGTTTCCGAATCGGCGGTGGTGAAGTCCGAATTGAACACCGCGCTGCGGCCCTGGATGGTGGGGCCACGGAAACCGCGCGCCACGCGCGCATACACGCTCAGCTGCGGGTCGATCTCATACATCGCGCTCAGATCCCAGCTGGGCTGGGTATCGGACATGCGCACATCGCGCCGGCCGCGGTAGGTCACCACACCGGCTGCGGTATCGGCGGTCTTGAGCAGACGGGTTTCCTTGGTGTCCTTGGTCTGGCGGATGCCGGCGGTGAGCGTCAGCGCGTCGGTCGCCTTGTAGCTGATCTGCCCGAAGCCGGCCCACGAGGTATTGGTATTGCGCAGGCGCACCCAGTTATTCGGGTTGCGCGCGGCGGTCTGCAGGAAATAGGCACGTTGATAGAAATCGGTGGTGTCGCGGCCGTCGAAATAGAACGCGCCCACCTGCCACTGCAGGGCCTCGTCGCCTTCGCTGGCCAGGCGCAATTCCTGCGTGTACTGGTCCAGGTCGCGGATCTGTCCCATCGACTGGCCAAAGCCGTTCGGCACGCCATTGACCGGGTAATTGGCGGCAGCACCGCCATCGGTGTCGCCACGGCTGTAGCCGGAAGTGGTTTCGTAGGCGGTGATGGAGGTCAGCGACACGCCACCGAAGTCGTAAATCGCCTTGAGCGAGCCGCCATCGGTTTGATACGCCTGCGGGTTGTCGTGCCCCTCATCATAGGCCACACGGTCGCGCGGCACGTCCACCTTGTCGCTGCCACGCGTGATCGCGTTGCGCAGGAACAAGGTGGAAGTGCCGTCGTAATCGCGCGTGTGCACCGAGCCCAGCAGCGAAAACGCATCGTTGGGCTTGAGCAAGACCTGCAGGCGCGCATTGCGGTCGTTGTAACCGCCCATCGCGTCCTTGCGCGGGGTGCGCGTGCCATCGGCGCTGCTGCCGGCAAAGGTGTTGTCCACCCAATCGTCGCGGTGCTGGTACAACGCGGACACGCGGAACGACAGCACGTCGTTGATGGGGCCACCGAAGCCGCCATCCAGCGAGATGGTGTTGTAGCTGCCGTAGCTGGCGTTGACGCGACCGGTGTAGGTGTCGCTGGGCTTGACGGTGTCGAACTTGACGATGCCGGCGGTGGTGTTGCGGCCGAACAGCGTGCCTTGCGGACCGCGCAGCACTTCGACCTGGTCCACGTCATAGACCGGATTGGATTTGAGCACGACATGCTCCAGCACCACATCGTCCTGGATGATGGAGACCGGCTGCGAGGCACCCAGGTAGAAATCGATATTGCCCAGGCCACGGATATAGAAGCGCGGGAAGATGCGCCCGGTGGTGGTTTCAGCGTAGAAGCCCGGCACGCGGCCGGACAGGGCCAGCAGCGTGTCATCGCCACCGGCGGTGTAGTCGCGCATCGCTGCGCCCTGCACCACGCCCACCGAGACCGGCACGTCCTGCAGGTTCTGCTCGCGGTGCTCGGCGGTGACGGTGACCGTGTCCAGCGCGGTCGGGCTGGCTTCGCCCTGGGTCGCCGGCGCTTGCTGCGCAGACGCGGTTGCCGCCAGCGAGGCTAGCAACAGGCCGGCGCAGGCACGGGCCAGCGGCGTGCGCTGCAAGGCGGTGCGGCGGCGCGCAGCGACCTGTGCAATAGCGGACACCGGCGACGGAAAGACAGGCGAGTACAACGACATGCGGGTTGATCCTAGGTAGTGATGCGAGGTGATGACACAGCGTCCAAGCCGTTTGGCATGGCACGCCGGTTGGCGGCGCCGCGTGGCGCCGCGCGCACGATATGTCAGCAATGTTGCAGCGAAGTGGCAGCGCCCGGTCCACACACCCCGCCACGCGCGCGGAGGCATGCCACCACGCGGCGTTGGCATCGCAAAACGTCATGCCACGCCGCCCTGCGTGCTGTCATGCTGGTGTCGTACTGGCGTTGCGCCAGGGCATGGCACGAGGGGATCTCTTGAAACGACTCGCATGGGTGGCCGGCCTGCTGGCCGCATTGAGCTGTCAGCTGGCGCATGCCGGCACCGCGTTGATCACGCAGATCGATTACCAGGGCGACGACGGCGGCCCCGCGCCAACCGCCGCGCATTACCGCAACCCGGTCGTGGCCGGTTTTCATCCGGACCCATCGGCGGTGCGCGTCGGCGACGATTTTTATCTGGTGAATTCCAGTTTCGGCTATTTCCCCGGCCTGCCGGTGTTCAAGAGCAGCGACCTGGTGCATTGGAACCAGATCGGCAACGCGATCGACCGTCCAACCCAGATCAACTACGGCAACGACGAACTGACCCGCGGCCTGTTTGCCGCCAGCATCAGCTACCACGCTGGCACTTTCTATATCGCCAACACCTGTTTCTACTGCGATGGCGGCAATTTCCTGATCACCGCCACCGATCCGGCCGGGCCGTGGTCGGATCCGATCTGGCTGGACGCCAAGGGCATCGACCCCTCGCTGTTTTTCGATGACGATGGCAGTGCCTGGCTGGTCAACAACGACGTGCCGGCCGGCAAGCTGCGCTACGACGGGCACCGCGCCATCTGGCTGCAGCGGCTGGATCTGGCCAGCATGAAGTTGGTCGGCACCCGTCAGGTGATCGTGGATTCGGGCTTCAAGCCGGCCACCAATCCCGAACACATCGAAGGCCCGCACCTGTTCCGCCGCGATGGCTACTACTACCTCACCGCGGCCGAAGGTGGCACCGGCGAGCAGCATGCGCAGATGATCTACCGCAGCCGCCAGATCACCGGGCCATACGAAACCTGGAGCGGCAATCCGGTACTCACCCAACGCGACCTGGACCCATTGCGCAATGCGCCGATCACCTCGGCCGGGCATGCACAGTTCGTCGAACTCAAGGACGGCACATGGTGGGCGGTGTTTCTCGCGACGCGCCCTTACCGCGGCAATCACTACAACCTGGGCCGGGAAACCTTCCTGTTGCCGGTGCAATGGCGCGATGGCTGGCCGGTGGTGCTGCCGCACGGCGCCGCGGTCCCTGTCGTGGCAGCGCGCCCACCCTTGCCGGCGGGCACGCAGCCCCTGCCGACCACCGGGCCAATGCAGTGGAGCGAGCGCTTCGGGGATGCGCGCGTGCCGATGCAATGGATGACCATCCACCCACCCATCAGGCCGTGGTATCAGCCCGGCGCACAAGGCTTGCGCGTGACGCCGGCAAACATTGCGCTGGGCGATATCGGCCGTGGTCAGCCGGCCTATCTGGGTCATCGCCTGCAGCATCATCACGCCACCTTGGTCGCCAGCGTGGATGGCAGTGCGCTGGCACCAGGCGAACAGGCCGGTCTGGCGATCGTGGCCAAGGAGAGCAACTTCCTGGCAGCAATGCTGGTGCGCGAGGACAGCGGCGCTGCGGTGGTGCTGTATTGCCGCGCCGGAGCGCAACAGCCCGGCACCGGCACCGAACTGGCACGCGCGCCACTGCCCGATGCCACGCAACCGGTGAAACTGCGCTTTGCGCTGGATGCCGCACGCGTGCGCGTGGATTACGCCGTCGGCCAGGGGCAGTGGCAGACGCTGCTCGAACAAGGCGATGCAAGTGTGCTCAGTACCGAGTCGGCCGGCGGTTTTCTTGGCGCCACATTCGGGCCGTACGCGTATGCGCGCTAAGCGAAATGCAGGAACGTGGCTGCACGCCCGCTGCATGCGCAGGCCGCGCCCGCCCCGCAGCGACGCATGCGTGTTTGGAGCCGCTTAACGCCCTACGCCCGCGCCAGGACGCTGCTGTCGAGCATCTGCACCACCGTGTTGAGCAGATCGTTGAGGCTGAAAGGCTTGGGCAGCAAGGCCATGCCCTCTGCCAGAAATTCTTGCCGCGTGGCCGCGTTTTCGGCATAGCCGGTAATGAACAGGATCGGCAGACCCGGGCGTAGCGTGCGCGCCACATCGGCCATGTCGCGCCCGTTCATGCCGGGCAGGCCGACATCGGAGACCACCAGATCGATGTGCGCCTCGGTGCGCAAGTGTTCCAGCGCGCCGTTGGCATCCTCGGCTTCGATGACCTGGTAGCCGGCATCGCTGAGCACTTCGCTCACCATCATGCGCACCACGTCGGTGTCGTCCACCAGCAGTATGCGCTCGTTGCGCGTGCGCGGCGCGCTGGGCGCCGGTGCCGGCAGCATTTCGTTGGCCGAGAGCCCGCGCGGCAGCAGGAGCGCCACCGTGGTGCCACGACCCACATCGCTGGTGATGCGTGCGGTACCGCCGGATTGACGTGCGAACCCGTAGGTCATCGACAGGCCGAGACCGGTGCCTTCGCCGATGGGTTTGGTGGTGAAAAACGGCTCGAACACCTGGTCGAGAATGGCCGGCTCGATCCCGCTCCCGTTGTCGATCACCTTCACCGCGACATAGTCGCCGTCGTCCAGTTCCGGGTCGTTGTGCGCGGTGTAGGCCGCGCTCTGGATGCGGATGGTGCCCTGCCCTTTCAAGGCATCGCGCGCATTGATGACCAGGTTGAGCACCACGTTTTCGAGCTGGTTGGCATCGGCAATGGCCACCAGCGGCGTGGACGCAAGATCCAGCTCCAGCGCGATGTTTTCGCCGATCGAGCGTTGCAGCATGTCTTCCAGCGAACGCACACGGGTGTTGACGTCGAACGGTTGCGCGTCCAGCGATTGCTTGCGTGCGAACGCCAGCATGCGCTGGGTCAGCGCGGCGGCGCGGTGCGCCGAGCCGTTAGCGATCTCGGCCAGGCGCGGCACGCGTTCGATGCGATTGGATTCCACTGCGAGCTGGATCATGTCCAAGCCGGAAATGATGCTGGTCAGCAGGTTGTTGAAGTCGTGCGCGATGCCACCGGTGAGCTTGCCCAGCGCTTCCATCTTCTGCGCCTGCAGCAGCTGGATTTCGGTGTGCTGACGCTGCGCGATCTGATGCGCGAGCTCGCTGGTGGCGGTATCCAGTTCCTGGCGCTGCTCGCGCTCGCGCAGGCGCTGCTCGGTCACGTCTTCCACCAGCAACAGCCCCAGATCCGGCTCGCGGTAGGGCGACACGCGCCATTCGGTTTCGCAGAGCTTGCCATCGCGCAGCAGCGACAAGGTGCCGCTCCAGCGCTCGCGTTGCGCCAACGCAGTGGTCAGTGCGTGCACGGCGGCGGCCTGATCCAACCCGGCGGCATGGATCGCAGCGCCGGGTGTGGCGCTACCGATCAAGCGTTGGAATGCGGCATTGGCCTCGTGCATGTGCAGGTTGGCATCCACCACCGCAATCGGCGCGCTGATGTGTTCGAAGATTTCGCGGAAACGCGCCTCGCTGACCCGCAACGCCTCCTCGGCGCGGCGTGCGCGCAACAGCGTGCGCAAGGTGGCCAGCAACACGTTGGGGTCGACCGGATGGATCAGGTAGGCGTCGGCGCCGGCATCCAGCCCGGTGATCATGTCGCCGGTGGCGATCGAGGCCGCCGAAACATGCACCACCGGCAGCAACGCGGTGCGCGGCTCGGCACGCAGCGTCCGCACGATATCGAAGCCGCTCATGTCCGGCAGGTTGACGTCCAGCACCACCGCAGAAAACGTCTGCGCGGCAAGTTTGGCAAGACCCTCGGTCCCGGTGCCGGCTTCTTCGACCGCGAACTGATGGTGTTCGAGCACGCGCCGCACCGAATAACGCGTCACCGCGTTGTCGTCGACGACCAGGATGTGGTGCTTACTGCCCACGCGTTTCCTCCGCTGCCAGTGTCATCGGCAGCACCACGTAAAATTCAGAACCCTGCCCGACCACGCTGTTGATCCCCACCCGGCCGCCCAGCAATTCGGCGAACCGTTTGCAGATCGACAACCCCAGGCCGGTGCCGGTCAGGCGTTTTTGCAGCGGCGAGTCCACCTGTACGAAATCTTCGAACAAGGCCTCGTGAAGCTCGGCCGGAATGCCGATGCCGGTGTCGTGCACGCCAAAGCGTACATGGCTGTCGCCTTCCAGCTGCGCAAACACGCGCACCTGCCCCTGCGGGGTGAACTTGAGCGCGTTGGAAATGAAATTGCGCAGGATCTGCGCCAGCTTCTTGTCGTCGGTGTACAGCAGCGGCAGCACCGGCGGATCCTCGAAGATCAGCGTGGTCGTGCCCACATCGGTGAGCGGACGGAACATGCCGCGCAGCGCCGCGAACAGGTCCATCAGGTCGAACCAGCCCGGCGAGATGGTGATGCGCCCGGCCTCGATCTTGGCCAGGTCCAGCAGGTCGTCCACCATCTCGGTGAGCTCGCGCGCCGAACCGCTGACAAAGCGCACCTGCTTGAGCTGCTCGGCATTGAGCGGCCCGTCCATGCCATCCTCCAGCAGCCGGGTGATGCTCAGGATCGAGCCTAGCGGGGTGCGGAACTCGTGGCTCATGTACGACAGAAAGCGGCTCTTGAGTTCGGACACCTCGCGCAGCTGTTCGGCCTGTTGGTCGAGCTCGGCATACAGGGCCAGCACGCCCTGGTTGGTTTCTTCCAGCTCTTCGCGCAAGGCCTGGTTCTGCTGGCGCAAGCTTTCCAGTTCAGCCATCGCCTCGGCTGCCGGCATCTTGGTGGTTGAATTCATTGCATGCCTCCCAAGCGCATGACGAACACGCAGCAATCGTCGCGGCCGCGCGCGTAATCGCGCGCCAGCACTGCGGCAATGATGCGTGGATGGCGCGACAGCAGGCCCGGATGATCGCGCAGGGTCCAGCGCGATTGCAGGCCGTCGCTGTGCATGACCAGTAACTTGCCGGCGGCGTGTGGAAAGTCGAACGGTTGCGCCTTGCGGAACTGCACCCCGACGATGCCCGGGTGCGAGGGCATGCCGCGCACGCCGTCGCCATCGCGCAACGAGGCGACGATATTGCCCACCCCGGCAAAGCGCACCTGGCCGCTGCCGGGATCGAACTGCATGACCGCCGCCGCGCCGCCGCGCGTGCCGCTCATGCCGGCATGCAGGCGCGCGATGCGTTCGCCGGGTTCGCCACGGGCCGCTGCCGCAGCGCGCGTCCCCGCATCGGCGGCATCGGCCGCGCCCGCTCCGTGGCCAAGGCCGTCGATCATGCTCACGGTCACGCCTTGCGCATCGATCGCCAGATGCCAGCCATCGCCGCAGACCGTTTCGTTCTGGAGCGGCACACGCAGCGCGCCGTAGGGCAGGTCGGGCATGCTGTCGGCGTCGGCGTACACACGCGCCAGGACCACGGCCCCCCGGGCATCGGAATAGGCGTCCAGCAACGCGGCATGTCGCTGCACCGTGCCCAGGCCGTTGCCAGGCGTGCTGCCGGTGGAATACCCGTCCGGCAGACAATCGGCCAGCACGAATCCGCGCCCCTGATCGAGCGTGCACAACTCGATGCCCAGACCATCGCGGCCGGCGACGCTGCACAGCTGCATCTGCCCGCCACCGGCATGGTTGAGCAGGTTGGTGCACAACTCGGTCGCCACCAGGGCCACGCGGCCACAGCCGTCTTCATCGAAACCGCAGGCCTGTGCAAGCGCCACCGCTTCGCGGCGCACCTGCCCGACCTGGGTGCCCTCTTCGACGCGGATCACCTGGGTGAGCGCGCCGGTCATGGTTACTTCCATTTGGTGATGGTGATGCGGGTGCCCTTGCCGGCTGCGCTATCGAGCACGAAATCGTCCACCAGCCGCCGGCTGCCGGACAGTCCCAGCCCCAGGCCACTGCCAGAGGTCCAGCCGTCGGTCAGTGCAAGCTCCAGGTCTGCAATGCCCGGGCCCTGGTCGCGGAACGTCAGCTGCACGCCCTTGCGGATGCCGCTTTCGACCAGTGCCCAGTCCATGTCGCCGCCACCGCCGTAGATCACCGTATTGCGCGCCAGTTCGCTGGCCGCGGTGACCAGCTTGGTTTGATCGACCAACCGCAGCCCGCATTGCACCACCAGCTTGCGCACGGTCTGCCGCGCCAGCACCACATCCTGCTCGGTGCGCACCGGTTGCGAGCCGACCGTCATGGAGCCGCATCGGGTTGTTGCAGCAGGCGCATGCCGCGCTCGACATCGAGCGCGGTGCGCACCGACGGCAAGGTCAGCCCCAACTCCACCAGGGTGATCGCCACCGCCGGCTGCATGCCCACCACCACGGTTTGCGCGCCCATGAGCGTCGCCAGCCCGGAAATGGTGCTGATCATGCGCCCGATGAACGAATCGACGATATCCAGCGCGGAAATGTCGATCAACACGCCACGCGCAGAAGTGGCGCTGATCTTCTCGGACAGGTCGTCCTGCAGTTGCAACGCCAGTTGGTCGTGCATGTCCACCTGGATGGTGACCAGCAACAGATGGCCCATCCGCAGGATCGGAATACGTTCCATGTCAGTCTGCCTTGCTGACGGTCACGCCGGTGCGCTTGAGCGCCAGCGCCAAGGCATCGGCCAGGTTGGCCTTGGTCACGATCCCCTGCAGGTCCAGGCCCAGATGCACGATGGTTTGCGCAATCTGCGGGCGCACGCCGCTGATGATGGCGTCGGCCCCCATCAGCCGGATCGCGGTCACGGTCTTGAGCAGATGCTGTGCCACCAGGGTGTCCACGGTGGGCACGCCAGTGATGTCGATGATGGCGATTTCCGAGCCGGTGTCGACAATGCGTTGCAACAGCGACTCCATCACCACCTGGGTGCGCTGCGAATCCAGTGTGCCGATCATCGGCAGCGCCAGCACGCCGTCCCACAGCTTCACCACCGGGGTGGACAGCTCCAGCATCTCTTCCTGCTGACGCACGATGATGTCTTCGCGGGTCTTCTGGAAAACCTTCACGGTGTACAAGCCCAGGCGGTCGAGCAATTCCGACAACGCCCACAACTGCTGGCCCAGTTCTTCCGGGGTATTGGCGTATTCGCGCTGCACCAGCGCAAACAACACGCGCTTGAGCGAAAAGATGAAGTTGGCGGTTTCCTGCGAATCGAAACCACGCGTGGCGCGGTCGCGCGAGAGATGTTCCAGGAAGCGACGCACCTCGCTCCATTCGGCACTGTCCAGGCTGCTACCGTCGTGCTTCAACGACGCCACCAGCAAGCGCAGGAATTCGCCGGCCTGCGCTTCGAATTCCTGCCGCGACAGACGCGCATCGTTGCCCAGGCTGGACTCCAACCATGCGGTCAGCAACGCATGTTCCTGGCCACCAATCGCATCGATCGAGCGCTGCTGCAATGCCACCATGAGATCACCCACCAAAAGAAAAGAGGTTGGGCATGCGGGCTGGACTGCGCCCTGACCGACGCGGCGCCCCCACGCCGATGCGCAGCAGAATAAAGCAATTCAGATTGACCAACCAGCGAGCCAACCTGTAGCAGTCATCCGCCCACGGGCGCAGTGTGACATTGCCGCGCGCACGCCGAACGTGCGCCGGTCCACGCCTGCGGACATGCACTGCACCAGCGCCCGTGCAAGGCAACACGCCAACCGGTCGGCGTGCCATCACCCCGGGCCCTGGCGATGGCCGATCGACGGCGCGTCACTGCGTTTTGAGCCTGCGGCGATGCTCTTCCGATCGGCATTGCCACTGCCATGGCGAGCTCCATCAGGACACTGGAGACCAAACAGGACCAAACGCCGCAGAAACGGCAGTGCGTGGCGCTGCGCCCTGCGCCTGCACGCAGGGCATGCACTTGCGTCATCGCCCTGCCGACGGTGTGGCGGCACGTCCAAAGCGGGAGGGTGTGCCGGCATGAATGCCGCCGCGTTGCACAAGAGCAATGAGCGTGTTCTTGACGCCGGATGCAGCGCCGCGCATCCAGCGTGGCGCCCGAACGCACGCCACGATCGCCAATGTCCACCCACCCCGGCGACAAACGCCGTTGGATCAGGCCGATCGCCGCCCTATAGTCCGTAACGCTCCACCGCATCCAGATGCGGCTGCGGATCCTGGCCGCAGGCCTCGGCAAGCCGCAGCCAGCACATCGGATGCGACCAGCGCGAGGTCGTGCATCGCAGGACGCGATGCAGTTCCTGCGGGGCGACGTTTTCCGGAAGGGCCACGGTGAACAACACGCCCGGCAGTCCGGATGTTGCATCCTCCGGGTTGAACGCGTCCGGATGGTCCGGGTCGACCACGCGGTAGTCGTCGCGACTGTGCAGCCACATCTTCCAGCCGCGCATTTCCAGGTCTGCACGCATCGCCTCGATCACCTCGTCGCCAGGATGCACGCCGTCCACCAGCCAGCTATTGGCATAGCCACCCGCTTGCAGCACATGCACCTGCGCGTAGGTCGGCACGAAACGCTCGCGTTCGGCTTCGTCTTCCGGCGGCGGATACAACAGTTCCGCGTCGAACACCACCCAGTCGCCGACATGCTGGCGCCGATGCGCAGGCGCGTTTTCGACGATGCGTGCAGTGACCGGGCCGGTGCGGCGCGCGTAGTACTCGGCCATTTCGCCATCATCCATGCAACGAATGATCACCCAGCCCCAGGTCTCTTCGACTACGCCGCCGGTGCTGCTCAGCTCCATGCCAATGGCCTGCACAGAGGCACGCACCGCGTCCCAATCCTGCGCCGCACTGGCCGCCGTCATGTGATCCCAATGCGCAGAACGCGGTTCTTCCAGCAGCTCGGTAAGTTGCCGATAGACCGCGGCGGCCTCGGCAAAACGGCCGGTATCGAGATACATGCGCGCCAACAAGCCGCGTGCGCCGTGCGAGCCGGGCGATAGCTCCAACAGTGCCGTGCAGGCCTGCTCCAGCGCCGGCCAGTCGCCCAGCCGCTGCGCCAGCTGCGCCTCGCACCACAATGCCGCCACCGGCGCCTGTGGGCGATACAGCTGTGCCAGCCGGCGCACACCGGCTTCATCGCCGCGGCCCAGCAACAGATTCATCAGCCGGAAGGTGGGGCTGGTTTCGCGATCGGCATGCCGCTGCACGAATGACCACAGCAACGCGATCGCTTCCTCGTCGGCCGCACAGGCACTCAAGGCAGAAGCAGTGGTGTCGACAAGCTCGGCATCGTCCGGACAGTCAGCGACGGCCTGCAGCAACCACTGCGCTTCGCGCTCGGGATTGCGCACCACATCATCGCCCTGCGCGTTCAACCATTCCAGCAACTGCGCGGCAGCGACCGGTGACTCCTCGCCCGCTGATACGGCCGCGATGCGCGCAGCCCAACCGTCCAGCGCCAGCGTGGCACCACGGTCCTGTCGCAACTTGGGCAGATGCGCACGTGCAAGCGCCAGATGCCTGCGCGCGGTCCACACCGCGCCGCGTTGCAGCGCCAGCCCGATCGCAAGCTCGGCCGCTTCGATCAAGATGCGATGCGCGCCAACCTGCGCGTAATGGTCGAGCATCTGCTGCACGCGGCTGCCCAGGTCCCAGCTATTGCGCTCGGGCGCGCGCGCCACCAGCACCGCCACCGCACGCAGCCAGTGCAGGCGATAACGCGGCGCAATCTCGCGCCATGGCAACAGCGCTTCCATGGCTTCGTCATCGCGCTGCAACAGCGCCAACGCGCGTGCCTTCTGCAGGCGCCGCGGCTGGCTGCAATTGGCCCACTCGGCACCTTCGCGCGCGGCGTCGCGTTCGCGCTGTTCCACCAGCGCCAGCGCTTCCTGCGCACGCCCAAGCGCAAGCAGGATCGAGATGCGCATGTCCGGCACGCCGTCGTAGATTTCGCCGCCATGGTCCAGGATGGCCTGCGACTGCTGCTCCAGGTACTGCAGCGCCGCGTCACCGCGCCCGTCGTCGAGCAATGCATCGGCTTTTTCGCAGCTCAGGCACTGGTAACACGACCAGCTCGGGTCGATGCGGCCCAGGGTTTCGTCGCACACCTCGATACGTTCTTCCACCCAACCCGGGCCATCGATGTTGGCATAACACGCGGCCAGGTCCTGGGTCACGCAGACCGATTGCGGGCACTCCACTGCGTCGGCGCGATGCGCACGCTCGAACAGCGCCACCGCATCGCCCAGCGCACGCTCGCCTTCGCACAGGTTGCCGACCCGGTTGCGCATTTCCCAATGCCCGACGAACACCTCCAGCCACGGGTTGGCCAGCGTCTTGCCCAGCGCACGTGCCTCCGGCAACAAGGCCTCGGCGCGGTCGATCTGCAGATCGCAGATGTGGTCGGTCAGCCGCGTCAGCAACTGCGCATTTTGCGGCTGCCCGGCTTCGCCCAGATCGTCCTGCAGTTTTTCTACCCAGTTCCAGATTTCCATCGTGCCGCTCCTGCGATGCGGCGCTTCAGCGCGCCAGCAATTGGGTCACGGTCTCGGCGAAATCGCCGAAGGCCTTGTTGAGATCGGAAACACCTGATTCGGTGCTGCCCGGCTGCGGCTGCGTACGCCCCTGCGCCGCGACGATCACCTTGAGCGCACGCAGCAAGCGCGCCGCCACCGCGGCCTGCGGGTTGCCTGCGCGCTGCGCGCCCAGCAAGGCCTGCAGCGCCGGATTATCCAGATTCAGATACAGCCGCTGGGTCTGCCGCGCTTGGATGCGCGCGGTGAATTGCCGCGCCAGGCGCAACGCGGCGGTAGAGACACGCTTGTCGTTTTCGTCCTGCTCCAGGCGGCGTTTGAGCTCGGCCTCGCGGTCGGGCACTACCACCAACGGCAGTTCCTGCGGGCTGAAACGCGCCGGCACCAGCGCTTCGCCATCGCCCAGGTGCTGTTCCAGCCAGGCCAGTTCATCGGCCGGCAGCGTGTCCAGCTGGAACAACTGGCGGTTGCCCTGCTCGGTGCCCAGCTCGACCAGACGCACACCCTTGACCTGCGCCCAGCGCCGCAGAAACGGCACCACCGCATACCGGTTGCCGTAGGCCACCGGCACGCCCATCGCACGGAACAGCATTTCTTCGAAACCGCTGTCGCTGTCGAGGATCACGTGCACCGCACCGCGCGATGGCAATTGCTGCGCCGGCAGATCGCCTTGCGACGTCGGTACCCGCACGTGTTCCAGCAGCAATTCGAACAGGCGCTCATCGCACAGCGCCGCGCCCAGCAGAGCTTCGTTATGACGCAACAGGATGCGTCGCCATGCCTCCGGTTGCTGGCGCGCCACATCGGCCAGGCCTTGCACCAAGGCCTCGGACAAGGCGTGCTGCACCGCGCTATAGACCGTATCGCGCTGCAGGTCTTCGCGGCTTGCGGTAGGCGTCAGCCGATTGGATTCGATCACCCCACCGATGAAGCCCGCCCACGGCGGCAGCAGTTCGCGCGCGTTGTCATCCAGCAACATGCCGCGCAGGAACACCGACAGATTGCGGTTGTCGCTGGTGCCGTAGGTCGCACCGTCCTGCACCCACAACAGGCCGACCGCATCGCTGCCCTCTTCCGCACGCACCGGCATGCAGCACAACGGCTCGAAATTGCGCTCAAAGCGCGCGGCGAACTCGCGTTGCCGGCGCCAGGCCTGCACCGGATGCAACGGTACGGCGTCCTGCACGCGCCACGGCGGCGGCTCGGGATTGATCGGCTGCGTTGCGGCGCCGATCCAGATCGGCTCGCGCAACAGCGCGCAATAGCGCGACAGAATCTCGCGCAGCCGCCCTTCCTGAGCCAACGACAGATAATCGCCGTGTAGTTCCAGCACCACCTCGGTGCCCACCTGCGCACGCGCAGGAATCGGGCTGACCGTGTACTGCTCGGCGTTGCTGGAGATGTAGCAATAGCCCAGCGTGGGAGACTGGTAGGAGGTGGTGCGCACGGTCACCCGCCGCGCCAATACGAAGGCGGACAAGAAGCCCAGCCCGAACATTCCGATCAGGCCGCTGTCCTCGTGGCCGCCCTGGCGCAGCCCACGCGTATAGCCCACGCCCACGGTGGCCAGGTAGTCGTGGATTTCCTGCTGGGTCAGTCCGGCACCGGTATCGACGATGCGCACGATGCCTTGCGCGGTATCGGCATGCACCTCGATGCGCGATTGGCCGTGCCAATCGGGTTGTTCCAGACGACGACGCAGGATGGAATCGTGCGCGTTCTGCACCAGCTCGCGCAGCGCCACCACCGGGGTGGAGTACAGGTGCTTGCCGAGGACCGACATCAGTCCATTGAGATCGACGCCTGCCCGGCGGATCTGCGAGGCGTCGGTCGCCTCGGGAGTGGGATCTTGCATGATCGGTCGTCGTTTCCTTGGCGACGACGCCCATCCTCGGACGCGTCCCCCTGGGTGCCAGTGCCAGCCGGAAAGGATAGCCGGAACCCACATTGCACGCACGTCTCAGTTTGACCCCTGGCCTCCGTTGCGTACAGCGACGCGCACTGCACCGCACGCCGGGTTGACCCACCACGGATCGGTAGCGCTACCAATCCGTGGGTTGCGGAGATTACCGCTGCAGGGTCTCCATCGGCGCCTCATTGAAGTGCTGGCGATAGCCCTTGGCCAACGCCGAACGGCTGCCGACGCCCCAGCGACTGGCCGCCTGCAACACACTGCCGCAGCCGCCTTCGGCCAGCAGTTCGTCGCGGATGCTTTGCATCCGGTAGCGGCGCAGCACCTGCGTCGGCGATAGCCCGGTAGCCGACTTGAACGCTTGCTGCAGCGCGCGCCCGGTGACCCCGATCTGTGCGGCCACTTCGTTGATCGACAGATCCGAGCGATGCGCATTGGTGATCATGTAGCTGTAGGCGCGCCGATACTTGGCCGGCAACCGGGCGGAGATATCGTCGCTGACGTGCGCCGGGGTGCCGCTTTCCAGCAAGCGCGGTGCCTGCACTTCGCTGCGCAGGCACTGCACCGCGCCCAGCGCGTAGCGGTTGTAGAGCAGCAACGCTTGTTCGGTGCGCCCCATCGCCTGGCTGATCTTGGCCTGGCAGTACTCGAACTCCAGGTTCCAGCGCGGCGCATGATGTCGGCCGGCACCGGCCAGCGCACGCTCGGCCAGATCGGCACGGCCCACCGCCAATGCCGCCAGCGCCAGTTCCACCTGCGCGTCCTGACGCGCACACGGCGGGCAGCCGGTGGCTGCGGCCGGCAATGCGTCGATCTGCGCGTCGAAGCCGAAGGTGTCGCCGCCGGCAATACGCAACAGGCTGCGTACATGCCGCATGCGCTGCGCAAGCACCGGCATGCTCTCTGCCAGATCGGCGATGCAGGCGCGCAGGTCGCTGGGCTCGAAGGCATGCGTGGCATCTTCCTGGCGCAGCGTGGCTTGCCAGAACACATGGTCGCTCATGCGGTCGGAGCGACGGATACGCAGCTGCGCAATCATGTCCAGACGCAGCGCAGTGGCAATCCGCAGCCAGTCCGACGCGCCGCTCTCCAGGTCGGCCAGCACCTCGCGGGCACGCTCCAGGGTCTGTAAGGCCAACGTGCTCTGGCCCAGATGGAAGTGGGTCAGCGATTTGCCCAACAGGCTCTCGCCGCACAGGCTGGGCGGCGTTTCGCGGTCCATTGCCAACTGCGCGAAGCAATTCAACGCCGCGCTCAGGCGCCGCTGGCTCAGCATCAACCAGGCGGTGTTCCGGCACGACAGCAGGCGCAATTGACGCTGATGCCCGCGCATGGCCTTCAAGGCCTGCCGATACGCATCTTCGGCCTCTTCCTGATATTCCAGGATCAGCAACGCATCGCCGCTGGCACCGAACAAGCTGACCTCATCGTCGGCGCCATCCGCTGCGCCCTGTCCGTCGCGTCGCTGTTGGAGATGTTGCAGTCCCTGTGGCCAAGCACCAACCAGCATCCTGCTCGTATAGGTAGGAAGACGTTCTGCGTATGACAACGCAGAGATCGCTGCAAAGTAGGTGGAAAGGATCATGCCGGTCTCTCTCTTTGGGGGGCGGAGCAAAAGACAACAGGCGCCGAACTCGCTGGCGCAAACGATTGTATGCAGCGGATCCAATAGAATTTCCCTCTGAAAGCCATTGAAAAAATCAAAAAAGCTCACTCTGTCAAACAACCATGTGATGCGTTTTCTCCCGACGCAAAGCGCATTTGCACATCGTTGGCATTGTCGTACGCCAGACATTTCGCGCCATCCGGTTGAGTATTGATATCGCCGGTCTACGCCAATCCCCAGGCACAGTCGGACAACGTCTGCGAACGCGCCGCTTCCATGCGCATTGATGGTCATCGGCGATGTTCACCACGATGCACCGTGACTGTACGGACACGTACGCCGAAGCGTTTTTGATCGCGAGAAGCGGGCATGCCACGAAGGAAAATCGCTGCTGACCTATTCCAGCCGCGCGCGATCCCACGACCAATCGCAATAGATTGGTCTAGACCTCGGCAACCGGATGCCTCTGCCCGCGCGCGTCAGTCCATGCTTACTCGCTACTGCATGACGCGCATGGCGCAATTGCATGCGTCCCAGACATGCCCGCTATGTAAGAGCTCTGTTACGTCTAAATGAGCGCGAGTTAAAGCCGATGTCGACAAATCCGAAGACGCGTACGCAAGCGTGAAACTTTTGGTCTCTGCAATGGTACATACCATTCGTCCAGCTCCACTGGACTCTCCCCCGCCAACCGACTGGTCCGACGATGCAGCGATCTTTGAAGATGGATTTTGTCCTGGCATTGGCCGACCCGCACCGGCGCCCGTCCCATGCGTGGCTTGTACGCCGACACGCGAAGGCCGCCTGAATGAACGACCACTCCCCCTCCAATGCCGGATCGGTGTTCCTGTTGACGCAGGACGCGCGCCTGACCTCGCAGGTCAACGCCAGCCTTGCACCGCTCGCACGCAACGTCTCGACGTTTTCCGATGAACTGGAGCTCCTGCGTTCGCTGCGGCACTCGCCGTGCGAGCTGCTGATCTTCGATGCCAGCTGTGTCGCCGCCGATGACAGTTCACTGCTGGCCTGGCAGCGCTGCCATAGCGGCCAGCCCACGCCGCTGATCGTGCTTGGCCGTTTCGATTGCGCCGACAACATTCTGGCCTGGTATCGCGCAGGCGCGCAGGAGGTCCTTGCGCTGCCTTTCAATTCGCATGAGTTGCACGTGCGCGCGGCCCTGGCGATATCGCCGGTGGCGCATGCCTGCCCGGAGACGCAGCACCTGAGCGTGGGTCCCTACAAGCTGATCCGCGATGAAAATACCGTCTACCTGGAAGGCAAGCCGATCGCGTTGACCGCACGCGAGTTCTCGATTGCCTGGCTGCTCTTTTCCAGCCCCGGCGTGTGCTTCCGGCGTTGCCAGCTGGCCAAGGCGGTCTGGGGCAGCCATACCGAATTCACCGACCGCACCATGGAGCAGCACATCTACAAGTTGCGCAAGAAACTGCAGCTGAGCGGTGACAGCAGCGCGGTGCGCATCAGAACCGTCTATTCGCACGGCTACAAGCTGGAGCTCGCGTTGCACGATACCGAGGCAACGACAATGAGCAAGTCCGTTAGCCCAAGTCTTGGCCCTGCACATCACGCAGCCGCCTGCTGAGCAAGCGCACCGCTGCAGATGCGACCTGCGACCTGCGACCTGCATTGCGCAGTCTCGCCTGCGTGACAGCGAAGGGTGCTTGATGACAGGACGGGCGTCGGCACGGCATCGACGACGGAGCGGCCTGCACGCGCGCACTCGGCCCGCAAGCTGTGCCGTCATTCAAGTTCTGCAGGTACCGGCCATGCGGCTGGCTGCATCGTTCACTGCACAGCGTGGGGTGCACGCTGATCGGCGTTGAGCGACGTCGCTGCATCCGTGAGCAGGCGTGGCAGCGACGAATGCGGCGCTGCCTGCTGCGCCGGGACTGTCCAGCGAAACACGCTTCAAGCATGTCGCTGTGTCTCCGCCGTCCATCTCTGGGGATCGGATGCGGACGCCCACTCTACAGAGCGCAGACTTGGCAACTCTCACGCACGCAGGCCGTGACCTTGCGCCTATGCGCCATACGCAATGGCACGATTGGCACATTCACACACGACAACGGCGCAGGGAACTCCTGCGCCGTTGTCCGCTTTCATAACGCGCGAATTACTGCTTAGGGTTTTCGCCGTACTGGTTCGGGCCGGGCGTGCCTTCGATGCACATGAAGACCAGCAACACGAAAGCACCGACGTACGGCACCAGGCTGATCAGATAAAACCAGCCGGACTTGTCCTGGTCGTGCAGGCGGCGCACCGTGACTGCAATACCGGGCACGATCAACGCCAGACAAACGATCACCATGACCGCACAGATCAGCCAAGCCAGCGCACCCGGGCCGTTCTCGTTCCCCATCGCCACTGCCGCGACGGCGAACAGGCCGCCAAACACGAACAGCACCAGGAGCTGCATCAGCGCGAACATCCAGTATTCCTTGCGGCGCGAGCGACCGTTGAAGTCGGCGTAACGCTTGAGCGGCAGCAACATCCATTCCATCGTGATTCTCCTGAAAACGCAGTGAGTGGTGTCTGTGGTCCGGTGCACAGTGCAACGGGCCGCGCATGTTGCCATAGCCCCACTCTTTCTGAAAACGCTTTCTCGACAACCAACTACCAAATCCCGGCGTTTGTCCGACAAACGGCTTGCGGGCGTCAGGTCGCCCCGCGACGCATGCCATGCGCGCCTCCCGCAGCACGTCTGAAAGGCGCGCGATGACCTCTGCACTCAGCGTTTCTTGAGGGTGGCGGCACAGCCGCACCAGTGGTGACCAAGCCGGACGATCATCGATGGTCGCCCGGCAACCGGCCGAGACGATGGCGACAGGCTGGCCCCGGACATGGCAAAGACTTCCGACGCATTCGCAGGCCGCCAACCCGGCCTATCGCAACATCCGCGCGGTGCGCGGCTTCAGTCGGCCGCCGCTTCCAATGCCTGGCTCAGGCGCTCCACGGCAATGATTTCCATGCCCTTGATGCTGGTGGTCTTGGGCGCATTGGCGCGGGGCACGATGGCGCGCTTGAAGCCATGCGTCGCCGCTTCCTTCAGGCGGTCCTCGCCATTGGGCACCGGGCGGATTTCGCCGGACAGGCCCACTTCGCCGAACGCGATGGTCTTTTCGGACAGCGGCCGGTCGCGCAGCGACGACAGCACCGCCAGCAGCACCGGCAAATCGGCCGCGGTTTCCTGCACGCGGATGCCGCCCACCACATTGACGAACACGTCCTGATCGCCCACCACGATGCCTCCATGGCGATGCAGTACCGCCAGCAGCATCGCCAGCCGGTTCTGCTCCAGACCCACCGCCACCCGACGCGGGTTGGACAACGGCGAGGCATCCACCAGCGCCTGCACCTCCACCATCAGCGGGCGGGTGCCTTCGCGGGTGACCATCACGCAACTGCCCGGCTGCTGGGTGCTGCCGCCGGACAGGAAGATCGCCGACGGGTTGGAGACTTCCTTGAGGCCCTTCTCGCCCATCGCGAACACGCCCAGTTCGTTGACCGCACCGAAGCGGTTCTTGAACGCGCGCAACAGGCGGAACCGGCTACCGCTCTCGCCTTCGAAATACAGCACTGCATCGACCATGTGCTCGAGCACGCGTGGCCCGGCGATGCCGCCTTCCTTGGTCACATGGCCGACCAGAAACACCGCGGTACCGGTTTCCTTGGCGTAGCGCACCAGCCGCGCTGCGCTCTCGCGCACCTGGCTCACCGAGCCCGGCGCTGCGGTCAACGATTCGGTCCACAAGGTCTGTACCGAATCGGCCACGATCAGCTTCGGTCGCGCCACGCTGGCGTGCTGCAGGATGTTTTCGATGCCGGTTTCGGCCAGGGCGTTCAGGCCTTCCAGCGGCAGGTCCAGGCGCACCGCGCGCCCGGCCACCTGGGCCAGCGATTCCTCGCCGGTCACATACAACACCGGCAACGTGGAGGCCATGCTCGCCAGCGCCTGCAGCAGCAGCGTCGACTTGCCGATCCCGGGATCGCCGCCGATGAGCACCACCGCACCTTCCACCAGCCCGCCACCCAGCACCCGATCGAACTCGCCGATACCGGTGGAGACACGCGCCTGCTCGGACTGCTGCACGTCCTTGAGCGCAGTGATCTTGGGCGCCTCGGCCTTGCCGGCCCAGCCGCTACGCCGCGATGCCGCTGGCGACGCCTTGCCGCCCGGCGCGGCGCTCTCGAGCACGATTTCGCTCAGCGTGTTCCAGACACCGCATTCGGTGCACTGGCCCTGCCACTTGGTGTACTCGGCACCGCACTCGCCGCAGACATAGGCCGTTTTCGCCTTCGCCATCGTTCTTGCCCATCGTTATTGAAGCAGCAGGATAGTGGCTGACGGTCTCAGTGTGCGCGACGCAGGACTTTGCGGATTCCGGATTCCGGATTCCGGATTCGGGATTCGGGATTCGGGATTCGGACAAGTCGACGATTTGCTGATGCGCAGTGCAAGCGATTGACCAGCTGCACCCACACAACGGCGACATGACCGGTGACGACCGGCCATGCCGCTTGGATTCCACTGATCCCACGTCGGGCAACGACGTGGGCGTGCGCTACTCAGCGCGCCTTGTACAACTCGCTCAGGCGATCCGGCTTGCCGGCGATACGCTCCAGATGCGGATACAGCAGACCGCCGTGGTAGTCGATACGGACGGTTTCGTAGCGGTCGCCGCGCTTGACCAGCAGTTCGATCGGCGCAGTGGTGCCCTTGGCCGCCTTGATCGCATCCTTGATCACATCGGCGCTGAAGGCGCGGCCGTTGACGGCCACCAGGGTATTGCCGTTGATGATGCCGGCATTGAATGCCGGGCTGTCCCACAACACCTCGTTGACTTCGCCCGAGCCCTCCAGCGACAGGCCCAGCGAATAGGTCAGGCTGACGTCGTTTTCGTTGCTCTCGTAGGTCTTGATGGCCAGGTTCGGTTCGTCGTTGTAGACCAGCTTCCAGCCATTGGCTTCGATGCCGCCATTCAACGAACCGTGCCCGTCCATGCGCTCGCGCAACAGGCTGGCCCAGTCGTAGGCGGCCACGCCGTTGAGCGTGCTGACGATGTCGTCGAAGGTATACGGATTGACGTCCCAATCGCCGTTCTTCATGCCGAAGAACGCCTTGGCGAAATCGTCGATGGAACGCTTGTTGTTGGTGAGCGCGCGAAGCTTGCTATCCACTTCCAGCCACATCATCTGGCCGCCGGAGTAGTAGTCCTCGCTCATCTGGTAGCTGCGGTACGCCTTGGGACGCCGCATCGACATGGTCGGGTCGTTGGTGGTGTCCTGCACCGTGCGCCAGGCCATGCCGGGGCGGCCGCGCTCGTAGGTTGCCGCCACGCCGGCCAGCATGTCGCGCGCCTGGTCCTGCGTCCACAGGCCGGAACGTGCGGCCATCACTTCGCCCCAGAACTGGGTCTGGCCCTCGTACAGCCACAGCAGGCTGTCGCCCATCGGCACGTTGAAGTTCGGCGTCGCCAGGTCGGCGCCACGGCGGTACTTGCCGTTCCAGGAGTGGTTGAACTCGTGCGCCAGCAGGTCGCGCATGGTCCAGCTCTTGTCCCACTCGGTGAAGTAATTCGGCGGGCCGCTGTTTTCGCTGGAACGGTGATGCTCCAGGCCGATGCCGCCCAGCTTCTTGGTCAGCGCCAGCAGGAATTCGTAATGGTCGAAGTGACGCGCGCCGTACAGCTTGTCCATCTGCTGCACCAACGCGGCGTGTGCCTTGATCTGCTCGGGCTTGGCCTCCAGCGATTTGGCTTCATCGGCGAACACGTTGAGGTAGACCGGCTGCTTGCCGGTGCTCAGCTCCACGCGCTTGTAGTACTTGCCGGCGAACATCGGCGAATCGACCAGGTCGTCGAAATCGATCGGCTTGAAGCTCACCGTGTCGCCGACGCGGCGATCGGTTTCCAGTGCCGTGGCATAGCTCCAGCCGGCCGGCAGCGTGACGCTGGCCTGCGCCTTGATGTTGCGCGCGAAATAGCCGGCCGGGTACAGCGCCGTGGTGTTCCACTGCAGGTTGAGCATTTCCGGGGTCATCATCACCCGGCCCTGGTTGCCGGCCTGCGGCGAGAGGAACCTGAACTCAGCCGTCAGCTCGGTGGCGCCCTGTGGCACATCCACCTTGAACGCATAGACATCGAATTGGTCGCGTTTCCAGGGCACCACCTTGCCATCGACCTTGATCACCAGACCGGCGAGCTTATCGATCGGTCCGGTCGGCGAATGGTTGCCGGGAATCCACTGCGGGTACAGCAGCGTCATCGGGCCCGGCTTGGCCGGCATGGTGGTCTTGACCTTGAAGATGCGGTGCGCCAGATCGGTGGCGTCCACGTCGATCTTCAAGGTGCCGTCGAACGGCACGTCCTGCGGCGGTGCGGTTTGCGCAGCCGCCGGCAGCGACAACGCCGCCAACAACGACACGGACAACAGGGTGGGCATTTTCATCGCAACTCCGCAGGTGACCTGGACAGGCAAGCCCACGATGCTAAGCGCCTGCCTGTGCTTGACCGTATGCCATTGGTCATGCTGCGGGCGATTGACGCGTAAAAAAAAGGCCGCCAATCACTTGGCGACCTCTTCTTCAACGTTGCGGCGATTCGGCGTGTCGCCGTCTCAATGCATCATGTTGACATTCATGTTGTGCAGCACCCACAGCGAGCCGACGATCACGATGCCGATGATCAGCAGCGAGAACAGGCCCACCTGCACGTTGGAGCGCTGCTCGGGCGTGCGGTCCATGTGCAGGAAGTACACCATGTGCACCAGCATCTGCACCGCGGCCATGACCGAGATCACGACGATGGTGACACCCTTGGAGAACGCGCCGCTCATCACCATCGCAAACGGGATGACGGTGAGGATCACGGCCATCACAAAGCCGATCAGGTAGGACTTCAGGCCGCCGGCATGCGCATCGGCAGCGGTATCGGTGTGGTGGTGATTGGCCATTACAGCGCTCCCAGCAGATAGACGACGGTGAACACACCGATCCAGATGATGTCCAGGAAGTGCCAGAACAGGCTCAGGCAGGCCAGACGCGTGCTGTTGCGCGCGGTCAGGCCGTTCTTGGAAATCTGGATCACCAGCACGGCCATCCACAGCAGGCCGGAGGCCACGTGCAGGCCGTGCGTGCCCACCAGTGTGAAGAATGCAGACAGGAACGCACTGCGACCCGGACCGGCACCCTCATGGATCAGGTGGTTGAACTCCCATACTTCCATGCACAGGAAGCCGATACCCAGCAGCGCGGTGACGGCCAGCCAGCCGTATAGGCCGCCCATCTTGCGCTTGTGCGCGGCAATCATCGCAAAGCCGAAGCTCAGGCTGCTGAACAACAGCAGGAAGGTTTCCACCAGCACGAACTTCAGATCGAACAGCTCCTTGGCGGTCGGCCCGTCCACCGTGGCGCCAGAGAGCACCGCATAGGTGGCGAACAGACCGGCAAACAGCAGGCAGTCGCTCATCAGATAGACCCAGAACCCGAAGACGGTGTTGCCACCGCCGTCGTGATGCTCGTGGTCGTGATCGTGGCCGCCCGCGTGGGCGGCGTGGTCAAGCGTGGTCGAGGAAGCCATGGTCATACCACCTTCGCGGCCTGCGCCGCCTGTTGCTGTTCGAGCAGGGCGAAACGTGCGTTTTCGATGCGCTCCACTTCGTCGGCCGGCACCCAGTAATCGATGTCGTCATCGAAGGTGCGCGCGATGAAGCTGCCGATCATGCCCACCAGGCCGATGATGGCCAGCCACCAGATGTGCCAGATCAGACCGAAGCCCAGCAGCACACTGAAGGCACCGATATAGACGCCAGCGCCGGTGTTACGCGGCATGTGGATCGCTTCGTACTTGGACGGACGCACCCAGCCCTTGCCATTCTGCTTGTCGGCCCAGAACTGATCGCGGTCGTCGATGTGCGGCAGCACGGCGAAGTTGTAGAACGGCGGCGGCGAGGAGGTTGCCCATTCCAGCGTACGGCCATCCCACGGGTCGCCCGTGTAGTCCATATGTTCCTTGCGCTTCCACACGCTGTAACCGATCTGCACCAGGTTCAAGAAGATGCCCATGCCGATGATGGCAGCACCCACCGCGGCCACGTACAGCCACGGCGCCCACTCGGGGTGGTTGTAGGTGTTCATGCGACGGGTCATGCCCATGAAGCCAAGCACGTACAGCGGCATGAAGGCCACGAAGAAACCGATGATCCAGCACCAGAACGAGGCCTTGCCGATCTTCTCGTTGAGCTTGAAGCCGAACGCCTTCGGGAACCAGTAGGTCAGGCCCGCCAGGTAACCGAACACCACGCCGCCGATGATCACGTTATGGAAGTGCGCGATCAGGAACAGGCTGTTGTGCAGCACGAAGTCCACGGCAGGAATCGCCAGCATCACGCCGGTCATGCCGCCAATGGTGAAGGTGATGATGAAGCCGATCGTCCACAGCACCGGCGAGGTCATGTGCACGCGACCGCGGAACATGGTGAACAGCCAGTTGAAGATCTTCACGCCGGTCGGGATCGAGATGATCATCGTCGTGATGCCGAAGAAGGCATTGACGTTGGCACCCGAGCCCATGGTGAAGAAGTGGTGCAGCCACACCACGAACGACAGCACGCCGATGCACGAGGTGGCGTACACCATCGAGGTGTAGCCGAACAGGCGCTTGCGGCTGTAGGTCGCAATCAACTCGGAGAAGATGCCGAATGCCGGCAGGATCAGGATGTAGACCTCCGGGTGACCCCAGATCCAGATCAGGTTGACGTACATCATGGCGTTGCCGCCACCGTCGTTGGTGAAGAAGTGCGTGCCCAGGTAACGGTCGGCACCCAGCAGCGCCAGCGCCACGGTCAGGATCGGGAACGCGGCGATGATCAGGATGTTGGTGATCAGCGCAGTCCAGGTGAAGATCGGCATGCGCATCAGGGTCATGCCCGGCGCGCGCATGCGCATGATCGTCACGAAGAAGTTGATGCCGGTCAGCAACGTGCCTAAACCGGACACCTGCAGCGCCCAGATGTAGTAATCGACACCGACCCCAGGGCTGTACTCCAGCCCCGACAACGGCGGGTACGCCAGCCAACCGGTCTGCGCGAATTCACCAACGCCCAGCGAGATGTTGATCAGCGCCGCGCCGGCCACGAACAGCCAGAAGCTCAGCGAGTTCAGGAACGGAAAGGCCACGTCGCGCGCGCCGATCTGCAGCGGCACGATCAGGTTCAACAGGCCGGTCATGAACGGCATGGCCATGAAGAAGATCATGATCACGCCGTGCGCGGTAAAGATCTGGTCGTAGTGATGCGGAGGCAGCACGCCTTCGCCACCGCCGCCGGCCAGCGCCTGCTGGGTGCGCATCATCGCCGCGTCGGCGAAGCCGCGCAGCAGCATGACAAGCGCCACGATGATGTACATCACGCCGATGCGCTTGTGATCCACCGAGGTGAACCACTCTTTCCAGAGATAGCCCCACAGCTTGTACTTGGTGATGGCGCCCGCGATGAGCAGGCCGAGCAGGCCGGCACCACCCAGCGCGACCATGATGATCGGCTCGTGGTACGGAACTGCCTCGATGGTGAGTTTGCCTAGCATCACTTGTCTCCAGAAGTGCACATGGCGACCGGCTCCGTAGCCGATGCCTGATGGTCGCCGTGGCCCTTACTGTGGCCCGGACCATTCATGTATTTGTCGACCAGCGAGCGGAACATGCCGTCCTGCACCGACGAGTAGTAGGTGACCGGATACTGTTCCTTGTCGTTGCGATTGGCTGCCAGCACCTGGTACTCGGCAGCGTTCAACGCGGTCGGCGATGCCTTGACCTTGGCCACCCAGGCCTCGAAGCCGGCCTGATCGACGGCGTGCGCCTTGAAGCTCATCTTCGAAAAGCCGTGGCCGCTGTAGTTGGTCGACAGGCCGAAGTATTCGCCCGGCTCGTTGGCCACCAGGTGCAGCTTGGTTTCCATGCCCGCCATGGCGTAGATCATGGTGCCCAGGTGCGGGATGAAGAACGAGTTCATCACCGTGTCGGAGGTGATCTTGAAGTTCAGCGGCGTGTGCACCGGGAACGCGATCTCGTTGACGGTGGCGATGTTCTGGTCGGGGTAGATGAACATCCACTTCCAGTCCAGCGACACCGCTTCGATGTTGATCGGCTTGACGTCCGAATCCAGCGGCCGGTACGGGTCCAGCGCGTGCGACGAGCGCCAGGTCAGCACCGCCAGCACCAGGATGATCACGCACGGGATCGACCACACCACCACTTCGATGGCAGTAGAGTGCGACCAGTCCGGCTCGTAGCGCGCCTTGGTGTTGGATGCGCGATATTTCCATGCGAACGCAATCGTCATCACGATCACCGGGATGACCACGATCAGCATCAGCACCACCGAGGTGATCAGCAGTTGCTTTTCGTCGTGGCCGATCTGGCCTTTCGGATTGAGGATGGCCGAGTTGCAGCCTGCCAGCAGCAGGAAGGGCAACATCAGACCTGGACGAAGTAAACGCCCGAGCTGTTTCAGCGGAATCATCGGTCGATCCAAGTGCGAAGGAACGCCAGCCTCGTTCGTCGTATCGGTCGCGGGATGTTCCCGACGCAGCTGTCTTCCTGGAGGAGATGAACTGCGCAGACCGAAGACACGGGTTAGCGCGCTAATTTTAGTCTTTGCTGCACCTGCACGAAACCCATTGGCAATGATCTGACGCAATAAAAGCGCGCCAATTTGTGCGACATGTTGTCGCAGCGCAGCGCGAGGCAAGAATTGCGCCGTTGCGGCCGCCGAACGGGAAGCGCCTGCGCGGCTGCAACACACGCGGGCAATGCGTGAAACGCGGCACTCGACGCCTCAAAACGCAACTGGGCCGGCACAGGCCGACCCAGTCTTGAAGCGTGGTGCCGGAAATAGGAATCGAACCTACGACCTACGCATTACGAATGCGCCGCTCTACCAACTGAGCTATTCCGGCGAGCCGCCAATTGTAGGAGCGCAGCCGCCCCCGGGTCAATCGCTGCAGGCACCGCGTCGCGCCTGCACCGTCATGCCGGAAGCAGTCGCGTCAGCTGACCAGACGCAAGCGCAGCTCCTTGGGAAGCGCGAAGACCATCGATTCCGGCTCGCCTTCCAGTTCGGAGACGCCGGCTGCGCCCAATTCGCGCAAGCGCGCCAGCACGCCATCGACCAGCACCTGCGGCGCAGAGGCGCCGGCGGTCAGGCCGATATGCTGCTTGCCAACGATCCAGGCCGGGTCGATCTCGCTGGCGTTGTCGATCAGGTAGGACTCCACCCCGTCGCGCCGGGCCAGTTCGCTCAGCCGGTTGGAATTGGAGCTGTTGGGCGAACCGACCACCAGCACCAGATCGCACTGGCGCGCCAGATCGCGGACCGCGTCCTGGCGGTTCTGGGTGGCGTAGCAGATGTCGTCGTGGCGCGGCCCCTGCATGGCCGGATACCGGGCCCGCAGGGCTTCGATGATGCCCATGGTGTCGTCCACCGACAGCGTGGTCTGGGTAGTGTAGGCAAGGTTATCGGGTTGGCGGACATCGAGCGTGGCGACCTGTTCGATGTCTTCGACCAGGTAGATCGTGCCCGCCCCGCGCTCGCGGCTCCACTGCCCCATCGTGCCTTCCACTTCCGGGTGCCCGGCGTGGCCGATCAGCACCACGTCGCGGCCGGCCCGGCAGTGCCGCGCCACCTCGAAATGCACCTTGGTCACCAGCGGGCAGGTAGCGTCGAACACCTTCAGCCCACGCCGCTCGGCCTCCTGACGCACCGCCTGCGAGACGCCGTGCGCGCTGAAGATCACGGTGGCATCGTCGGGCACCTCGTCGAGTTCTTCGACGAAGATCGCGCCACGCTGCTTGAGGTCATCGACCACGAAGCGGTTGTGCACGACCTCGTGCCGCACATAGATCGGCGCGCCCAGCGTCTCGATCGCACGCTTGACGATCTCGATCGCACGGTCGACACCGGCACAAAAACCACGGGGATTGGCGAGCAGGACATCCATGGCGGGCATTCTACGGGAATGAGGGATGCGGGGTCGGACCGGGCGGCATGCGCCTGCAGGCAGGCTTCAGCGCAGATTCCCGGTTCCCGGCTCCTGCTTGCCGGATTTGTCGAACAAGCCGAACACGGCAATTCCGATCGCGCCGCCCACGATCGCCGAGTCGGCGATATTGAACGACGGCCAGGTATGGCTGCCGATGTACCACTGGATGAAATCCACCACGTGGCCGTGCATCAGCCGGTCGATCACATTGCCGATCGCCCCGCCGATCACCAGCGCATACGGCAGCGCGCTGCGCCACTGCCCGCGCGCGGTGCGCGAGAGCCAGAACGCCAGCAGGCCGCTGATGCCCACCGCCAATGCAGTGAAGAACCATAGCTGCCAGCCGCCGGCATCGCTCAGAAAGCTGAAGGCCGCGCCGGTGTTGTAGGTGCGGTACCAGTTCCAGAAGCCGTCGATCACCGGCACCGGGGTGTACTCGGGCAGGCTGGACAGCACCCAGGCCTTGCTCCACTGGTCCAGGCCGACCACCAGCACAGAGAGCAGCAGCCAGATCAGGGCGGAGGGATTGGGGCGTTGACTCATGTCGAAGGATCGCAGTTGGTGGCCGCTGCTCCGATGCCGGAGAAGACGCCTGGGTGGGAGACAGTGACGGCAGCGGCAGAAAACGACAGATGCACGATTGCAGGCGGACAAGCATGGCACGGGCAGCTCGACCAGCCGCGCCGCCCTGACCGCGTGCATGCCCCAAGCTTCAGCAAGCCAGGCGCACGGCGGAATGGCCGCCTCGCCGCAGGGCGACCAGGGCTACCCCGGCAGCTGACGCGAGCTGCGCCAGCGCCAGAGGCCGGCAGTGTGCGTGGCGAGATCCCCGCCACGCGCCGCCGCCGGCGAGGCCGCGTCAGAACCAGCGACGCTGCTCGCCCGGACCTTCGATATTGCTGACGCAACGGCTGCACAGTTCCGGGTGACGCGGGTCGCTGCCCACGCTGGCCTGGTGGTGCCAGCAGCGCACGCACTTGGCCTTGGTGGTGGGCTGCGCACTGACGAAGATGTCGTCGGTGCTGGCTGCGGTCACGGTGACATCGCCACTGATGAACAAAAAGCGCAGTTCCTCGGCCAGCGGCTGCCAGCGCGCAGCGGTCTGCGCATCGGCGGCCACGGTGATCTCCGCTTCCAGCGCCGCACCGATCGCGCCATTGGCACGCATCGGCTCCAGCACCTTGGCCACCTGCTCGCGCAGGACCAGCAACTTGTCGAAATCCGCACCGGTCAATGCAGCATCGGCCGGCAACGGCGCAAGGCCGTCGTACCAGGTGGCGAACAGCACGTTGTCGACATGCTGGCCCGGCAGGTAGCCCCACAGTTCCTCGGCGGTGAAGCTCAACACCGGCGCGATCCAGCGCACGAACGCCTCGGCCACGTGGTACATCGCGCTCTGCGCCGAACGGCGGCCGCGTGCGTCTTCGGCCATCGTGTACAGGCGGTCCTTGGTGACGTCCAGGTACAGCGAGCCCAGGTCCACGCTGCAGAAATTCAGCAGCGCCTGCACGATCTCGGCGAAGTCGTAGCGCGCGTAGGCGGCCACGATCTTTTCCTGCAGCTCGTGGGCACGATGCACGATCCAGCGGTCCAGCAGCACCATCTGGTCCAGCGCCACCAGGTGCTGCAGCGGATCGAAACCATGCAGGTTGCCGAGCAGGAAGCGCGCGGTGTTGCGCAGCCGGCGGTAGGCATCGGCGTTGCGCTTGAGGATCTCCTGCGACAGCGACATTTCGTTGCTGTAGTCGGCAGAAGCGATCCACAGGCGCAGGATGTCCGCGCCCAGCGTCTTCATGATGTCCTGCGGTTCGATGCCGTTGCCCAGCGATTTGGACATCTTGCGGCCGTGCTCGTCCACGGTGAAGCCGTGGGTGAGGCACTGTTTGTACGGCGCGGCCTTGTCCATCGCCACGCCGCTCAGCAGCGAGGACTGGAACCAACCGCGGTGCTGGTCGGAGCCCTCCAGATACAGGTCGGCCGGCTTGGGCAGGCCACGATCCGGAAGCACCGCTTCGTGCGTCACGCCGGAGTCGAACCACACATCCAGGATGTCGGTGATCTTCTCGTAGTCGGCCGCCTCGCTACCCAGCAGCTCGGACGCGTCCAGCGTGTACCAGACATCCACACCGCCCTGCTCCACGCGGTCGGCCACCTGGCGCAGCAACTCGGTGCTGCGCGGATGCGGTTCGCCGGTTTCGCGATGCACGAACAAGGCGATCGGCACGCCCCAGGTGCGCTGCCGCGAAATGGTCCAGTCCGGGCGCCCGTCGACCATGCCGGCGATGCGCGCCTGGCCCCAGGACGGATACCAATGCACGTTTTCGATGGCTTTCAGCGCATCGGCGCGCAGATTGGCC
Source organism: Xanthomonas euvesicatoria (assembly GCF_013112235.1). Taxonomy (NCBI): domain Bacteria; kingdom Pseudomonadati; phylum Pseudomonadota; class Gammaproteobacteria; order Lysobacterales; family Lysobacteraceae; genus Xanthomonas; species Xanthomonas euvesicatoria. The sequence goes on along the minus strand of NZ_JABFFS010000001.1, from coordinate 2,559,350 downwards.
TGCTCCATCGAGATGAACCACTGCGGCGTGGCGCGAAACGCAATCGGCGTCTTGTGCCGCCAGCAATGCGGATAGCTGTGCTCCATCTTGCTGGCCGCCAGCAGCACACCGGTGCCGCGCAGCGCGTCGATAATGACGTCGTTGGCCTTCCAGATATGTAGGCCGGCCAGCGCGGTATCGCCCAGCGGCGGCGTCGACGGCAGATACACGCCGCGCCCGTCCACCGGATTGATCTGCGCGGCGCCATAGCGCTCCAGCAGACCGTAGTGCTTGGAGACCTGATAGTCCTCCTGGCCGTGACCCGGTGCGGTATGCACGGCGCCGGTACCGTCCTCGGCCGACACGTGATCGCCCAGCAGCAGCGGGATCTCGCGTTCGGCATAGAACGGGTGGTTCAGCAGCATCTGCTCCAGCGCGGCGCCCTTGGCATGGCCGTGCACCACGACAGCATCCACGCCGTAGCGCGCCAGCGCCTTGGCAGCCAACGCTTCGGCGATCACCAGCCAGCGCGGCTGGCCGCGATCGGCCGGGCCTTCCACCAGCACATAGTCCAGCTCCGCGCCCAGGCTCACCGCCAGCGACGCCGGTAGCGTCCACGGCGTGGTGGTCCAGATCGGCACCGCCACACCCACGCCACTCGGTAGCGTCGCGCCGAATGCGGCAGCCACTGCACCTGGATCGCGCGCCGGATAGGCGATATCCACCGTCGGCGACACCTTGTCGGCGTATTCGATCTCGGCCTCGGCCAGCGCCGAACCGCAATCGAAGCACCAGTGCACCGGCTTGACGCCGCGGGTCAGATGGCCGTTGTCGACCACCTTGGCCAGCGCGCGGATTTCGTTGGCTTCGAAGCGGAAATCCAGCGTCTTGTACGGGTTGTCCCAATCGCCGATCACGCCCAGGCGCTTGAAATCGCGTCGCTGCAGATCGATCTGCTCGGTGGCGTACTCGCGGCATTTCTGCCGGAATTGGGCCGCATCGAGCTTGACGCCGACCTTGCCGTATTTCTTTTCGATCGCGATCTCGATCGGCAGGCCGTGGCAATCCCAGCCCGGGATGTACGGCGCGTCGAAGCCGGCCAGATACTTCGACTTGACGATGATGTCCTTGAGGATCTTGTTGACCGCATGGCCCAGATGGATCTGGCCATTGGCATACGGCGGGCCGTCGTGCAGCACGAACAACGGGCGGCCGGCGGCATTGGCACGCAGCTGCGCGTAGAAGCCCTCGCGCTCCCAGCGCTCCAGCATCGCCGGCTCGCGCTTGGGCAGGTCGCCGCGCATCGGAAATTCCGTCGCAGGCAGATGAAGAGTGGCTTTGTAGTCTTGGGTCACAGGAATCTACCGTTGCGCTGGATTGCTTGAGAAGTCCGCACATGGATGTGCGGGCTCTTGCGAGGGACTCGCATTATCTTCGGGCTCTTGCAAGGGACTGGCCGTACTCGAGGGTTGTTGCTCAGCATGCATCTGCGCCGCCAGCACCTCACGTGCCTGCTCGGCATCGCGGTGCATCTGCACGGTCAGCGCCTCCAGGCCATCGAATTTTTCTTCGTCGCGCAGCTTGGCGACAAATTCCACGGCAATGTGCCGGCCATACAGATCGCATTGGAAATCGAACAAGTGCGCTTCCAGCAGCGGCTCCACGCCCGCTACCGTGGGGCGCGTGCCGAAGCTCGACACCGACGGCCACGGCCGTTCGGCCACGCCGTGCACCCAGGTTGCATAGATCCCCGACAACGCCGGCGTGCGCGGAAAGCGCAGGTTGGCGGTGGGATAGCCCAAGGTCCGGCCAAGCTGCTTGCCGCGCACGACCCGGCCACCGATGGCGTACGGGCGACCGAGCAAGTCGCCAGCGTGGGCAAATTCGCCGGCGCCGAGCAGTTCGCGAATCCGCGTCGCTGAAATCCGCTCCCCATGCAGATGCACCGGCGCAATCTCGCCCGCCACAAACCCATGCTGCTCGCCAAGCGTACGCAACAGGCCGATGTCGCCGCTGCGTCGATGGCCGAAACGGAATTCCGGGCCAATCCAGACTTCGCGCGCGCGCAGCCGGCCAACCAGCGCCAGCCGCACAAAATCTTCCGCACGCATCTTGGACAGGCGACCGTCGAAACGGATCATGCCCACGCTGTCGGCGCCGAACCCGTATAAGCCTTCGATCTTGGCGCGCGCCAGGGTCAGACGCGGCGGCGGCGCGGCGGGTGCGAAGAATTCACGCGGTAGCGGCTCGAAGCTCACCGCCACTGCCGGCACACCGAGTGCGCGGGCACGCGCCACGGCGTGTTGCACCAGCGTCCGATGCCCCAGATGCAGGCCATCGAAGGCACCGATGCAGACCACGCTTCCGCGCGGGAACAGCGTCCCGCCTTCGACGTCTCTAAACAGCCTGCTCATTCCTCGATCCAAACAGATGCCGGCCCGCCGGCCGACCCTCGTTGATACATAACCTGCAAGTATAGCCGTGCCTGTCAAGCCGTATGGCACCTTGGCGTGGCAGCGCGCCACCGCCTGCGGTGCGCGGGGATGCGCAACCTCAGCCAGCGCAGGCGACCGTGCCGCGCATTCGTTCGGCTGTCGCCTCAGCCTTCGCGCAGATGCCGCGGCCGCAGCCCCAGCGCCAACTGCGCGACCAGATACGTCGCCCCGCCACTGCCCACCAGTACCGCCAGCCAGCCGATGCGGTTCCACTTGTCCATCTGCGTAAACGACGGCAGCCACCACAGCAGGCTCAACAGCACTGCCACCATCGCCGCGCACGCCAGCAGCAGACGCAGCGTATAGCCCCCCCAGCCCGGGCGGCGCTGGTACACGCCGGACTTGCCCAGCCAATACCACAGCAATCCCAGATTGAGATAACTCGACAATGCACTGGCGATACCCAACGCCAGATGCAGGCCCGGCTGCTTGCCCAGCGCCTGCATCACACCCTGCGCCTTGAGTTCGGGCGGCACCATGATCTGGTACACGACCGCCAGCAACGCGAAGTTGAACACCATGTTGGCGATCAGCGCCGCCACGCCCGCACGCACCGGGGTGCGGGTGTCCTGGCGTGCGTAGAAGGCCGGCAGCAGCACCTTCAGCATGGCGTAGGCCGGCAAACCGAAGCTCAGACCGTAGACCGACATCGCCGTCATGCGGGTGTCGAACGCGGTGAACTGGCGGTACTGGAACAACGTCGCCACCAACGGTTCGGCCAGCAGCAGCAGGCCGAGCATGGCCGGCATCGCGATCAGCAAGGTGGTGCGAAATCCCCAGTCCAGCGCGCCGGAGAAAGCGCTGCGGTCGGTCTTGACGTGATGGCGGGCCAGCGCCGGCAGGATCACCGTGCCCAGCGCCACACCGAACACACCCAGCGGCAGTTCCAGGAACCGGTCAGCCAGCGACAACCACGACTGCGACCCATCGGCCAGGCGCGCGGCGATCACCGTATCCAGCATCAGGTTGATCTGCGCAATCGACGAGCCGAACAAGGTCGGGATCATCAAGGTCAGCACCTTGCGCACATCCGGGTGATTCCAGCCCCAGCGCGGCAGCGTCAGCAGGTCGATACCCTTCAGCGCCGGCAACTGGAACAGCAACTGCAACGCACCGGCCACCAGGACCGCCCAGCCCAGCGCCAGGATCGGGACCTCCAACCGCGGCGCCAACCACAGCGCGCCGGCAATCATGCACAGATTGAGGATGACCGGCGTCAGCGCCGGAATGGCAAAGCGCTGGAAGCTGTTGAGCGCGCCGCCGGCCAGCGCCGTCAACGAGACGAACAGCAGGAACGGAAAGGTCAGCCGCAACAGATCGACCAACAAACCGTATTTTTCAGGATCGGTGGCCGCACCATCGGAAAACACCGCGGCCAGTTGCGGGGTGAAGATCAGCCCCAGTGCGGTGATCAGCAGCAACATCCCGCCCAAGGTGCCGGACACGCGCGCCATCAGCTCGCGCAGGTCGGCATGCGGGCGGGTCTCCTTGACCTCGGTGAACACCGGCACGAACGCAGTGGCGAACGAGCCTTCGGCGAACAGCCGGCGCAGGAAATTGGGAATGCGGAAGGCCACCCAGAACGCGTCGGTCACCGCATTGGCGCCGAAGGTGGTGGAAATCGCCTGGTCGCGGATCAGGCCCAGCACCCGCGAGATCATGGTCATACTGCTGAATGAGAGCAGGCCTCTCAACATGCCGGGCTTGCTCACTCTGCATCCCTCTTGACAACCGACTTGACGTACATATCCGGGTCCATCATACTTTCGCGCTTGCTTTTTCCACCATACCGATTTTTCAGGAACCCACCACCGTGGCCAATATCAAGTCCGCCAAGAAGCGCGCCAAGCAGACCATTGTGCGCAATGAGCGCAACACCGGTCAGCGCTCGATGCTGCGCACCGCCGTCAAGAAGGTGATCAAGGCCCTTGACGCCAACGATGCTGCAGGCGCCGAAGCTGCTTTCGCCGTTGCCCAGCCCATCCTCGACCGTTTCAGCGCCCGTGGCCTGATCCACAAGAACAAGGCTGCACGCCACAAGAGCCGCCTGACCGCGCGCATCAAGGCCATCAAGGCCGCGTAAGCGATCGGTTTGCGCATTGCCGGGAGCCTGGCTTCCGGCAATACAGAAAAACCCGGCCTTGGCCGGGTTTTTTGTGTGCCTGCGCCTGCACTCAGCCTGCATTGCGTGCATCGAGCTCGTCTTCGCGCTGGCGGTCGAAGAACGCCATCACGTCCTTCATGATCGGGAACGTGCCGTCACGCCCGAGGGCGGACACCAGGTACCACGGCGCCGTCCAGCCCAACTCGGCCACGATGCTCTCTGCGGCGGCACGCGCCTCGTCTTCGAACATCAGGTCGGCCTTGTTGAGCACCAGCCAGCGTGGCTTCTTGAGCAACTCGGGATCGTGCCGTTCCAGTTCGCGTTCGATGGTGCGCACCTGATCGGCCGGCGATACGCCGTCCACACCACCCTCGCCATACACGCCCAGCGCAGGCGAAATATCCACCAGATGCAGCAGCAGGCGGGTGCGCTGCAGATGGCGCAGGAACTGCGTGCCCAGACCGGCACCGTCGGCAGCACCTTCGATCAGGCCCGGAACGTCGGCAATGACGAAACTGCGGTACGCCTCGACACTGACCACGCCCAGATTCGGGTACAGGGTCGTGAACGGGTAGTCGGCCACCTTCGGCGTGGCCGAGGACACTGCGCGGATCAGGGTGCTCTTGCCGGCATTGGGGAAACCCAGCAGGCCAACGTCGGCCAGCAGCTTCAGTTCCAGCTTGAGCAAACGCTCCTCGCCCTCCTCACCGGTGGTGGCCTGGCGTGGCGCACGGTTGACCGAGCTCTTGAAATGCATGTTGCCCAGGCCGCCCTTGCCGCCCTTGGCGACCAGCAAGCGGTCGCCGTGCCGGGTCAGGTCGCCGATCACTTCGTCGGTCTGCACATTGATCACCACGGTACCGACCGGCACCACGATGATGCGGTCTTCGCCGCCCTTGCCGTAGGCCTGGCGGCCCATGCCGTTCTCGCCGCGCTGCGCCTTGAAGGTGCGCTCATGGCGGAAATCGACCAGCGTGTTGACGTTCTCGTCGGCCACGATCCAGACGCTACCGCCCGCACCGCCATCGCCGCCATCGGGCCCACCCAGCGGAATGAACTTCTCGCGGCGAAAGCCGACACAGCCGTTGCCGCCATTACCGGCGGTGACCAGGATTTCTGCTTCGTCGACTAACTTCATGGGATGACAACCGGGAATGGAGAATGGGGAATCGGGAATCGGCACAGCGAGTGGCCGCCTCCTGCCAGCAAGAATGCTTGCCAGCACAGCCGCGGAATCCGGTCGGGGTGCAGAATCGCTTTTCCGATTCCCTGCTCCCCATTCCCGATTCCCAGCCGTCAAACGAAAAACCCCGCAAAAGCGGGGCTTTCCGTCTTGCCCATAAGGCATTACCGCCTCATGGACTGGCCTGCATGGAGCGGGCGATTACGCCTCGGCAACCACGCTGACGGTACGACGCTTCTTCGGACCCTTGGTGGAAAACTCCACCTTGCCGTCGACCAGCGCAAACAGCGTGTGGTCACGACCCAGGCCGACGCCGGCGCCCGGATGGAACTGGGTGCCGCGCTGACGCACGATGATGTTGCCGGCGTCGATGGCCTGGCCACCGAAGATCTTCACGCCGAGGTACTTCGGATTCGAATCGCGACCGTTGCGCGAGGAACCTACGCCCTTTTTATGTGCCATGACTGGTTCTCCTTACTTCTTGTCGCCACCGGCAATGCCGGTGATCTCGATTTCGGTGTAGTGCTGACGGTGTCCCTGACGCTTCATGTGGTGCTTGCGGCGGCGGAACTTGATGATGCGCACCTTGTCGGCGCGGCCGTGGGCCACGACCTTGGCGGTGACCGAGGCGCCCTTCAGCGCATCGCCCAGCTTGATGCCATCGCTATCGCCCAGCATCAGGATGGTGTCGAACTTGATCTCGTTGCCAGCTTCGACTTCGAGCTTTTCCACGCGGAGCGTTTCGCCCTGCGCGACGCGGTATTGCTTACCGCCGGTTACCAGAACTGCGTACATGACCAGGTGTTCCTCTGTAGTTATTATGGTCGCCTGCCTTGCCCATGGGGCAGACAGGAGCGGAATTGTACTGGCTTAGCCGGTTTCGGGTCAAGTCGCAAGCAGCCTGGCCGCGACTGGCCCGCATTGGGCTGGTAGAACGCATCATCCGGCCGCCACAACGGCCCCGGCAGACTGGCATTTGGGGCAATTGCCCTCACCTAGGTCGGCGGGTAGGCTGATCGACTGCCACTCATTCCTGCTGAGCACGCTCGCACCACTGCCGGTTCGCCGGCCCGACATCGGATCCCCCATGGCGATGGATTTCATCCGCATCCGCGGCGCGCGGACGCACAACCTCAAGAACATCGACCTCGACCTGCCCCGCGACAAGTTGATCGTGATTACCGGCCTGTCCGGCTCGGGCAAGTCGTCGCTGGCGTTCGACACCATTTATGCAGAAGGCCAGCGCCGCTACGTCGAGTCGCTGTCGGCGTATGCGCGCCAGTTCCTCAGCGTGATGGAAAAGCCGGACCTGGACCACATCGAAGGCTTGTCGCCGGCGATTTCGATCGAACAGAAATCCACCTCGCACAACCCGCGCTCCACCGTCGGCACGATCACCGAGATCTACGACTACCTGCGCCTGCTGTACGCGCGCGTGGGCCAGCCGCGTTGCCCGGACCACGGCTTCCCGCTGGAAGCGCAGACCGTCAGCCAGATGGTCGACCACATGCTCACCCAGGATCAGGAGCAGCGCTACATGTTGCTGGCCCCGGTGATCCGCGACCGCAAGGGCGAGCATGCGCAGGTGTTCGAGCAACTGCGTGCGCAGGGCTTCGTGCGCGTGCGCGTGGACGGCGAGCTCTATGAAATCGATGCGGTGCCGCCGTTGGCGTTGCGCCAGAAGCACACCATCGAGGCAGTGATCGACCGCTTCCGTCCGCGCGAGGACATCAAGCAGCGTCTTGCGGAAAGTTTCGAGACCGCGCTCAAGCTCGGCGAAGGCATGGTGGCGGTGCAGTCGCTGGACGACCCGGCGGCCGCGCCGCACCTGTTCTCGTCCAAGTACAGCTGCCCGGTGTGCGACTACTCGCTGCCGGAGCTGGAACCGCGTCTGTTTTCGTTCAACGCACCGGTGGGCGCCTGCCCCAGCTGCGATGGCCTGGGCGTAGCCGAATTCTTCGACCCCGATCGCGTGGTGGTGCATCCGGAACTGTCGCTGTCGGCCGGCGCGGTGCGCGGCTGGGACCGGCGCAATGCCTATTATTTCCAGCTGATTGCCTCGCTGGCCAAGCACTACAAGTTCGACGTGGATGCGGTGTGGAACACGCTGCCGGCCAAGGTGCGCCAGGCGGTGCTGTTCGGCAGCGGCGATGAGGTGATCAGCTTCACCTACTTCACCGATGCGGGCGGGCGCACCACGCGCAAGCACCGCTTCGAGGGCATCCTGCCGAACCTGGAACGCCGTTACCGCGAAACCGAATCGCCAGCGGTGCGCGAAGAACTGACCAAGTACGTCAGCCAGCAGCCCTGCCCCGCGTGCAACGGCACGCGCTTGAATCGCGCTGCGCGCAACGTGTTCGTGGCCGATCGCCCGCTGCCCGAGCTGGTGGTGCTGCCGGTCAACGAGGCGTTGAATTTCTTCCGCGGCCTGTCGTTGCCGGGCTGGCGTGGCGAGATCGCGGCCAAGATCGTCAAGGAGATTGCCGAGCGGCTGGGCTTCCTGGTCGACGTGGGCCTGGATTACCTCACCCTGGAGCGCAAGGCCGACACCTTGTCCGGTGGCGAGGCGCAGCGCATCCGCCTGGCCAGCCAGATCGGTGCCGGCCTGGTCGGGGTGATGTACGTGCTGGACGAGCCCTCGATCGGCCTGCACCAGCGCGACAACGAGCGCCTGCTCGGCACGCTGACGCGGCTGCGCGACCTGGGTAACACGGTGATCGTGGTCGAGCATGACGAAGATGCGATCCGCCTGGCCGACCACGTGCTGGACATCGGCCCCGGCGCCGGCGTGCATGGCGGCGAGATCTGCGCGCAAGGCACGCTGGACGACATCCTGAAATCGCCACGCTCGTTGACCGGCCAATACCTGTCGGGCAAGCGCCGCATCGAGATTCCCAAGCAGCGCCACAAGCCCAACCCGAAGATGATGCTGCATCTGCGCGGGGCCACCGGGAACAACCTGAAGAATGTCGACCTGGACATTCCCGCCGGCCTGCTGACCTGCATCACCGGCGTGTCCGGCTCGGGCAAGTCGACGCTGATCAACGATACCTTGTTCACCCTGGCGGCCAACGAGATCAATGGCGCCTCGCACACCGTGGCGCCGCATCGCGAAGTCGAAAACCTGGACCTGTTCGACAAGGTGGTGGATATCGACCAGTCGCCGATCGGGCGCACGCCGCGTTCCAATCCGGCGACCTATACCGGCATGTTCACGCCGTTGCGCGAGCTGTTCGCGCAGGTACCGGAGGCGCGTGCACGCGGTTATTCGCCGGGGCGTTTCAGTTTCAATGTGCGTGGCGGACGCTGCGAGGCCTGCCAGGGCGACGGCATGATCAAGGTGGAAATGCACTTCCTACCCGATGTCTACGTGCCCTGCGATGTCTGCCACGGCAAGCGCTACAACCGCGAAACGCTGGAGATCCGCTACAAGGGCTTCAACATCAGCGACGTGTTGCAGATGACCGTGGAAGATGCGCTGCGCCTGTTCGAACCGGTGCCGTCGATCGCGCGCAAGCTGGAAACGCTGGTCGATGTGGGTCTGAGCTACATCAAGCTGGGCCAAAGCGCGACCACGCTCTCCGGCGGTGAAGCGCAGCGCGTCAAGCTATCCAAGGAACTGTCGCGTCGCGATACCGGGCGCACCTTGTACATCCTGGACGAGCCGACCACCGGCCTGCACTTCCACGATATCGAAGCGTTGCTCGGCGTGCTGCACAAGCTGCGCGACGAAGGCAACACGGTGGTGGTGATCGAACACAATCTGGACGTGATCAAGACCGCCGACTGGATCGTGGACCTGGGCCCGGAAGGTGGACATCGCGGCGGCACCATCCTGATTTCCGGTACGCCGGAAGACGTGGCCGCGCATAAGCCGTCCTATACCGGGCAGTTCCTGGCCAAGATGCTGCCATCGGTGAAGGCGCGCGAGACGCGTCCGGCGGCGATGGCCAACAAGCCCGATGCGCGCCCGCCGCGCAAGGTCAAACCGGAGAAGGTGGGCAAGGCCGCCAAATCCGCCACCAAGAAGACTGCGAAGAAGAAGGCAAGCTGATGAGCGAACACAAGGTACTGGCACGCATTCCGATCAGCGTGCGCTGGCGCGACATGGACAGCATGGGCCATGTCAACAACGCCAAGTACATTTCCTATCTGGAAGAAGCGCGGGTGCGCTGGATGCTGGGCGTGCAAGGCGTGGCGATGACCGACCGCATCGCGCCGGTGGTGGCCGCCACCAATGTCAACTACAAGCAGCCGTTGATCTGGCCCAACGACATCACCGTCGAGTTGTTCGTCGAACGCCTGGGCACCAGCAGCGTGACCATCGGCCACCGCATCTTCGACCAGAAGGACGACAGCAAGCTGTACTCAGATGGCAACGTGGTGGTGGTGTGGATCGATACGCAGACCGGCAAGAGCGCCGCGCTGCCGGATGCGGTGCGCGCGGCCAGCAGCTGAATTCCCACCGCCTCATTCGCTGAGGCTGCAGCGCGAAAGATCGGCGGCGGCTCCGTGTGGAGCCGCCGCTTTCATTTCAATGCCGGCGCAGGCGCGCAACAGCCATCAAACACTCAAGACCCGGGCGCGCGCTTGCGTGCTTCCAAGGTGGCCTTGATTTGGCGGCCGTCCTGCAGGGTGAAGCTCACCGGCACCTGCGCGCCCTCCTGCAGCGGCGCAGTGGCGTCCATCAACATCAGGTGCAGGCCGCCCGGCGCCAACGGCACCGATTTGCCGGCCGGCAATGCCAGTTCGGGCACCGCGCGCATGCGGCTGACGCCATTGACCTGGGTGGTTTCGTGCAAGGAGACATCGGCAAACACGCTGCTGTTGGCAGCGGTGATCTTCAGCGGCTGCGCACAGCCGTTATGAAATTGCCCGAACCCGGCCGCCATGCCCATGCCACCGGGCGGCGGGATGCGGATCCAGCCATTCTTGAATTCGGGCAGGCATTGCGCCGACACGCCCGCACTTGCCACCAGCGCCAACGCCGCGAGCACCACGCCGGCACACCTAACCCGCCTGCTTCGACTGCCGTCTATCATGACCTGACCTCCAGGAGCCCCGAATGAGCATCCAGATCTTAGACCATGGCCGTCTTCGCGAAATCCGTCTGGCGCGTCCGCCGGTCAATGCGCTGGACAGCGCGTTGTGCCAGGCGTTGAGCGTCGCGGTCCAGCAGGCGGGCGAGGAAGTCGATGGCATCGTGCTGTCGGGCAGCGAGCGGATTTTTTCCGGCGGCATGGATGTGCCGCATCTGCTGGCGCACGGTACCGACCGCGCCGCGCTACTGGCCAGTTGGACCGCGTTCTTCGATGCGGCGCAGGCGCTGGCCAACAGCCGCGTGCCGGTGGTGGCGGCCATCGGCGGGCATGCGCCGGCCGGCGGCTGCGTGCTGGCGCTGTGCTGCGACTACCGGGTGATGGCACGCAGTGCCGATACCGCAAGACCCTATACGATCGGCCTCAACGAGGTGCAGGTTGGCCTTGCTGCGCCAGAGGGGATCCAACGCCTGTTGCGCCGCGTGGTGGGCGCGCACCGCGCCGAACGCCTGCTGATCTCCGGGCAACTGCTGCCGGCCGAACAGGCGGTGGCGATCGGGCTGGTGGACGAACTGGTCGATGGCGAGCTGGTCACCGCGCGTGCGGTGGCGTGGCTCCAGGAGCTGCAGCAGCTCCCCCGCCAACCGATGTTGACCACGCGCGCGATTGCGCGTGCCGACCTGCGCGCGGCATTGGCGCCGGAGTTGATCCAGCTGGAGCGTTTCATCGATGGCTGGTACGCGCCGGATGCGCAGGCCGCGCTGCATGGCCTGGTGGCGCGCCTGCAAAAGGCCTGAGCCCTGCCTCGCGGCGCCCATTGGGCGGGCCGGTATACTCGCGTTCCGTCGCATGTCCAGGCCAGCCCCTTGTCCGCCACCGCCGAACCCGTCGTCTCCGAACTGATCAGCCTGCTGTCGCTGGAGCGTCTGGAAGACAACCTGTTCCGTGGCCAGAGCCGCGACATCGGCACCAAATACGTGTTCGGCGGGCAGGTGCTGGGCCAGGCGTTATCGGCAGCGCAGGCCACGGTCGAAAACGGCCGCCAGGCGCATTCGCTGCATGCGTATTTCCTGCGTGCCGGCAATATCGACCACCCCATCGTCTACGACGTCGACCGCACCCGCGATGGCGGCAGTTTCTCGGTGCGCCGGGTTACCGCGATCCAGCATGGCAAGGTGATCTTTTTCTGCGCAGCTTCGTTTCAGGAGCGCGAAGATGGCGCCGAGCATCAGTCGGCGATGCCGGTGGTGCCGCCACCGGAAGACATCGAACCGGCCGCACCGCTGGCACCGGAAGTGTTGGCCAAGCTACCGGCCAAGGTGCAGCGTTGGCTGTCGCGCGGCGGCCCGTTCGAATTTCGCCATGTCTTTCCGCGCGACGAACTCAAGCCGCCCAAGCGTCCGCCGTTCCAGCAGATGTGGCTGCGCCTGAACGATCCCATCGGCGACGATGTGGGCCTGCATCAAGCGCTGCTTGCGTACGCGTCGGATTTTCAGTTGCTCGGTACCTCGACATTTCCGCACGGCATCAGCTATTACACGCCGAACGTGCAGATGGCCTCGCTCGATCATGCTCTCTGGTTCCATCGCCCATTTCGTACCGACGACTGGCTGCTGTACTCGCTCGACAGCCCCACCGCGCAAGGGTCACGCGGCCTGGCCCGCGGGCAGTTTTTCACCCGCGACGGCGTGCTGGTGGCCAGCACCACGCAGGAAGGCCTGATCCGGGTGGTGCCTGACGGCAGCGCGATTGCCGTGCCGTCCAAGGAGTAGACCTCACGCCGCACGCCGCGACGGTACGGCACGCTGCTTGATGCCAGCACGCACCCTTGGCCGGGTCGAAGGCAGGCAGCCGAGCACCGCGCCCCGCGCACGGCAGACACCGCAAGCTGGCATGCTTGCCTGCCATGGGCATGCGCATGCGATCACCTGACCGCACCACCCGCACCTTGATGTTTCATCTTGAACTGGCGCCTCAACGGTGCCATCTGTTCCGGACCCAACGGCGTTTTCCACCATGCGCAAGATCTTCAGCAGTCAACGTATCGAAACCGCCGAAGGCGTGGCCAATCTGTTGCGCGATGCGGGAATCGAGATCCGCATCAGCAACGGTCGCTCTTATCAGAGCAAGCGCGGCGGCCAGTTCAGCTACCTGGAGCAGAGCAACGCCCAGGCGCAGCCCACCGTCTGGATCGTGCATGCCAACGACCAACCGCGCGCACGCGAGCTGTTGCGCGACGCCCGCCTGCTGGACACCACCCGTCGCGACCTGCCGAATGTGGAATACACCTTCCGCGACGGCGAAAACGGCTCCAGCTCCAGTGCGCGCAGCTGGGCCTGGCGTATCCGCCTGGTGTTGCTGCTGGTGATCGGCGCCGTGGCGATGGTGGTGGTGATGCGCCATCGCAGCGCGCCGACGCAACTGGCACCAGCAGCCCAGCCGGCATCGCAACGGACGCCGACGCCAGATGGCGCACCACCGGCAGCAGAAGACGACCAAGTGCGCGTACGGATCCAGCCGACCCGCTGAACACAGCTGGCCAGCGTGGCCATCCGCTGGTCCGACAAGCATGCTCGTCGGCGCGGTCACATCCGTTGCCGCCCTGCGTCATGCTGGCACCAGGACATGGATTGCGCCGATGAACGCCGACACGCTGAATCTGATGTTGCAACGCGACCTGCCCAGCGCCGCGGCTGGCTGCCAGCAGGCTTACGGACGCATCGTGCTTGCCTGCCAGAACACGGTGACTGCGATTGCGCTGGCGATCACCCGCGATCTCGCGGCCAGCGAAGACATTGCCCAGGAGGCCTTCCTGCGTGCCTGGCAGCGGCTGGCGCAACTGCATCAGCCGGCCAGCTTCCTGCCCTGGCTTCGGCAGATCACCCGCAACCTGGCACGCGACTGGCTGCGCGCCAACCGCCATCGTGCGCTCGGTGGTGGGGCGGCGGAGCTTGCCATCGCGATGGCAGCCGACCCGGCGCCCTCGCCCGCCGACCAGTTGCTGCAGGTGGAAGAAGAGATCGCGGCGCTCGACATCATTTCTGCACTGCCGGAAGAAAGTCGCGAAACGCTGGTGTTGTATTACCGCGAAGGCCAGCGCTCGCAACAGGTTGCCTCGCTGCTTGGACTCAGCGATGCAGCGGTGCGCAAGCGCCTGTCGCGTGCACGTGCCAGCGTACGCAGCGAGCTGCTGCGCCGGTTTGGCGAATTCGCGCGCGGCAGCGCCCCCGGCGTGGCGTTCGCCAGCGCAGTAAGCTCGGCCAGCCTGTTGGGCGCGCCGGGCAAGGCTAGCGCGGCCGTTGTGCTGACGGGCATCGGAGGCGCGGGAAAACTGGGCGCGAGCGGGTTGAGCGGCTCGGCGCTGGGTGGGGGCGGCGCCGCGGGCGCACTCAGCCTCTGGCTCGGCATGCCGGCCCTGTTCGCTGCGTGCGCGGTGCTGGTTGCCGGGATCGGCACCTACTGGACGTACTGGTACCTGCTGCGCTTCGCACAGACCGCCAGCGAGGCAGCGGCGATCCGTCGGTTCGTGCACGTCACCACGCTGACCTCGGTGCTGGTGTGCGGCAGCACGTTGGTGCTGAAATACCTGCAGACGGGCGCGTGGGCATCGGTTCTGACGCTGTGCGCGGGCATGGCGGTGCTCAACTATCAATCCCTGCGCGTCCTGCCACGCGTCATGCGCCCCATGCTCGAGCGCGATGCGCGCAGACGCGGCGTCACCCGGGCACCGCTGTTATACCGCTGCATGTTCAGTCCAGGCGCGATGCTGGTGAGCACTGCGGCTGTCATTGTGCCCGTCGTGCGGCACTACATGCAGTTGGGAATGCTCTGAGCCGACCGGATATCACCGCTGGAGACGATGACACGCCGGTGCGGGCCAAGTGATCGCAGACGGAGCAACCCTGCGTATGGCAGCCTGGTGGCATGGGCGATGAGAACCGGTTCAGTGCGATGCGCGTGCGGCGGTGAGCCCGTAGCAAGCAACGTCGCATGATCCGAAGTGATGGGTTCGTATCCGACTGTCGCCGTCATCGGGCAGCGCCCGCGCTGCTATAAGCAGGCAGGATTCAACCAGACCACGGAGTCATGAAGTGAAGGCAAGCCTGTTCACCAGTCTGCTGATGATGGTCAGCATGAGCGCGCATGCGGACGGACTCACCAAGTCCCCCGATGGCAAGACGCTATCGGTGAGTTTCGGAGCACCCACCTTCAAGCAGGTGCTTCACTACCGCAAGCTCTACGACAAGAAGCCCTTCCCCGATGCGGAAATCTATTATTTCAGCAACGGCATGTACAAGATCATTTCCCAGGGCGAAAACCATTACGGCGTTTATGTCCTGCAGGGAACGTTCGACGACCAGAGCTACACCATCCGGTTCATTTCCCTGCCCTCGGAAGACTGGGGCAACAAGACCGCGTTCCATCAGCTGACCTTCGTGCGCGGCGACAAGCAGAATGTCTTTATCCAGAACGCCATCGTCGACACCGGCGAAGCGATCGCGCAGCAGAACGGCACCTACACGCTGGAGAAGAACACCGTCTCCAATCCGGTTCCCACGTCCTGGAAGCACGACTGAGCGTTGTAGCCGCGCTCAGCGTCTGCCCCAAACGCAAGCGCCCTCCCGCCAGGCGGAAGGGCGCGGTCGATCGGCGCCTTGTTACGTACTGCAAATCGCGGGGTGAACTCACCGCTCACCCGAGCGGCACTCGCCGATACGCAGCGAGCGCCGCACTCGGCGATGCCTCAGCGGTTGGCCGCAGGTGCGCTCGCCGGTGCCGGCTTGCCATCGTCGCCGTGCCTGTCCATCCCACCCGGTCCGTGCCCGCCACGCCACTTGGACGCGGCATCGAACTCGGCCTTGCTCAACTTGCCGTCCTTGTCGGTGTCGGCCTTGGCGAACCACGCATCGCGATGCTGCTGCATGCGCAATTCACGATCGGCACGGTCGACGAAGCCGTCCTTGTTGAGATCCATCTGGTCGAAGCGCGCAGCGAACTTGGGGTCGGCCTTGGCTTCTTCGCGGCTGATACGGCCGTCCTTGTTGGTATCGAGCTTGGCCATCCATTCGCCACGTCCGCCGCGCCCCGGGCCACGATGGTGCGGGCGCTCGTCGCGCGACAGCTTGCCGTCCTTGTTGGTGTCCAACGTATCGAACTGCGCGGCCAGCGTCGGATCGGCAGCCGCTTCGCTGCGGTCGATCACGCCATCGCCGTTCTTGTCGAGCTTGGCAGGCCGCGGCGCATCGCCGGGAGCCGGCACAGTGGCGGCGAATGCGGTGCCAGCGGACAGCGCGGCCAGCACGGCCAGGGCGAGAAAGGGTTTGCGTGACGTCATGAGACACTCCTGAAAGATAGGAACCACACGCGGCACCTGCATGGGCCGCATCGCGTGGGTGGTGCGTGCGGATCATCCGTGCGCTGCCACCAACACCCCCATCAACGAGCCATCGATGCGTGCGTTGACGCCCAGGCCGGACGTATTCATCCGGCGGACAGTCGCCGCTGATGCGACGCTCAGGCGCTATCCTTCGGCCATGGCCATCCATGCCGACACGCACGACGACCTGCGCCTGTTCCAGACCGGCGAGCATGCCTGTGGCTATTGGTCCGACCGGCAGGCGCGCGATCTGGTGCTGGATCCGCACGATCCGCGCCTGGGGGCGATCTATCCGCAAGCGCTGGCATGGGGCTTCCGTCGCTCCGGCGACCTGGTCTACCGGCCGCACTGCGAACGGTGCCGTGCCTGTGTGCCGGTACGCATCGCGGTGGATGCGTTCCACCCGGATCGCAGCCAACGCCGTTGCCTGGCGCGCAACCAGGATCTGATGGTCCGCGTGGTGGCCGCCGAGCGCACCGACGAACAACTGGCGCTCTATCGCCGCTACCTCAAGCACCGGCATCCCGGCGGCGGCATGGACGAACATGGCGCCACCGAGTTCGACCAGTTCCTGATCGGCGGCTGGTCGCACGGGCGCTTTCTGGAGATCCGCGAACCAGCCATCGCCCACCTGCCCGGCCGGCTACTGGCGGTTGCAGTGACCGATGTCACCGAGCATGCGTTGTCGGCGGTCTACACCTTCTACGCGCCGGAGGCGGCAGCGCGCAGCCTGGGCACGTTCGCGATTCTGCAGCAGATCCAGTGGGCGCAACGCGAGCGACGCGCGCACCTGTATCTGGGGTACTGGATCGATGGCCACGCGAAGATGAACTACAAGCGCCGCTTCAGTGCACTGGAAGCCTACGATGGTCGCCACTGGCGCGGCTTGCCTGCTCACGCATCGGTCGACTGAACCGCCGAATTGCGACATCGGCGTGTCGCATCCCGCATGCGAGAATCTCGCAATGATCAAACCTTTCCTGCTGCTGACGCTGACCGCCTTGTGCGCGGCCTGCGCCCACCCCGCGCCCTCGCCCAAGATGCAGACCGACACCCTCGCCGCCCGGCCGGCCGCGGCACAGCTGCGCATCGCCACCTACAACACCTCGCTATATTCGGACGAGGCCGGCGGCCTGATTCGCGAGCTGCAGGGCGATAGCGCGCATGCGCGCAAGATCGCTGCGGTCCTGCAGCGCGTACGCCCGGATCTGGTGCTGCTCAACGAATTCGACTTCGACCCGGAACACCGCGCTGCCGATCTGTTCCAGCAACGCTACCTGCAGGTCGCCCAGCCGGGCGGCGGCGAGGCGTTGCGTTATCCGTACCGCTATCTGGCACCGGTCAACACCGGCGTGCCGAGCGGCCTGGATCTGGACAACAACGGCAGCACCGGCGGCGAAGGCCGCGCGCGTGGCAACGACGCGTGGGGCTACGGGCTGCATCCTGGCCAGTACGGCATGCTGGTGTTGTCGCGCTACCCGATCGATGCGCAGGCGGTGCGAAGCTTCCAGCTGCTGAAGTGGAGCGCGCTACCCGGCGCACTGCGGCCGATCGATCCGGCCAGCAAGACGTCGTACTACAGCGATGCCATCTGGGCACAGCTGCGGCTTTCGTCCAAATCGCATTGGGATGTGCCGGTGCGCACGCCGCTGGGCGTCGTGCATGCGCTGGTGTCGCACCCCACCCCGCCGGTGTTCGACGGTGCCGAGAAACGCAACGCCGCGCGCAACCACGACGAACTGCAGCTGTGGCGCGCGTATCTGGACAACGCACCCGAAAGCCAACGCTGGCTCTGCGACGACAAGGGCGGCTGCGGTGGTCTGGATAGCGATGCGCGCTTCGTCATCCTGGGCGATCTGAACAACGACCCGGTCGATGGTGCCGGCCGGCATACGGCGATCCGCGCCTTGATCGACCACCCGCGCGTCCTTCACTACCCCACCCCGCGCAGCGATGGCGGCCCGGAAAAAACCGCCGAATACGCCGCACTGGGCATCGCCCACAGCGGCGACCCGCACCAGGTCACCGGCGACTTCGGCCCGCAGGCCGGCACCATGCGCCTGGACTACGTGCTGCCGTCGCGCCAGTTCACCCTGATCGGCAGCGGCATTTTCTGGCCGGCCAGCAGCGCACCAGAAGCGGCGATTGCCGATGGCAGCGACCACCATGCGGTGTGGGTGGATGTGGCTAGCAACTAAGCAATCGTACCGAGGCTCCGAGATGTCACGCTCTGGGCCTGGTGTCGACGGCTGCTTATAACAGTAAGGCCATACGCTAGAAAGGGAAGATTCAGCGCCCCGAGTCCTAACGCCATGCCGGAAGAGCAGACGACTTTCGGAGGCAACTGAGGCAGTGATCGACAAGGCTCCGAGGGCGCCCCCATTGAATCTGGTGGTCCCGATCCGATCGACAGGCTTACACTCCCTCGCAGACAGGTATCGCGAGCAAGTTGAATGAGACTGCATTTCCACGACGCGCGCGGTTTCCTGCGTACTTTTTTTCTGCCATTGGCGCTCGCGCTTCTTGCGAGCGCGTGCAGCGCAAGCAAGCCACCGTCTTCTGAAAAAGAAGACCTTCTCCTCATTCGGCCATTTCCGGTGGATGCCACCGATGCCCATGTGCGCTTCGAATTCGAAGCAACGCCGAAGAATGTAAATCTCACTCAATCCTACATCGTTGGATTGACTTTGAACCGCAAAGGCGAGCTCGATCCAGTCACTTTCTTAAATAACGGGAAATCTCCGCCACGATATGCGGTCCATGTCGAGGCCTGCAAATGGATCGGGGATCAATGCCAAAAACTACCCACTGAAGACGCGTTTCAAGCGTACATCAAGAAAGAACCAGCTAGACGTAAATTTTTTGAATGGCGGTTCGGAAACGAGGAAAAAAAATACATTGACGTCGCCGCACACACCTCAGATACGAGCAACTGGACCGTTTGCTATTTGCCAATAGACAGCTACGGCCGATACCGCGTCGACGTCTCATCTCAATCAGGAAATCCAGCACTCAAAGACCCGTCTGCGCAAATTTCCGTTCAACGGGAATGGACTTCCTCCAAATAATCAAAAATGAATTTGAATGGGGCATCTAATGGACAGGCAGCATTACACAGTAACGGTCGTCATTGCCGCGCCCGGGACGCCCCTTTATACAAAGGGAAAGCAACAATTGGTGGATGGTGAACCAGCCACCTCTGGCCCAGGGCACATGTTTTTCGTACTCGACGATGGCAAAAGCAGGCCAGCCAGCTATGGCTTTGCCCCGATCACTCATGGGCAAATGAACGGCCCAGGAAAAATCTATGACACAGATGCAAGCGAATATCACAGGCCAGCATACTCAAGAACCATCGAAATAAGCAAAGAACAATATGAAAAACTCCATAAATTTGGGGAAGAACCAGAAAAATTTGGTTTTGACACGCAATACAGGGACGTACGCAACAATTGCGTCGATTTCACCTGGGCGGCCCTCAATCATGCCGGACTCCATCGAAACAAGAGCATTGATGTAAATGGCTTACTTATTCCAGGAGCCGGGCAACTGCTTCCGGACGTTCGCATCCCTCTGCCGCTAGAAGGGCCTGGAAAAGATGCTTACCGCCCGCTACGCAATATCCACGGTGTAGAGAGCATTGAGGCACCATTTCCTGACAGTCCATTGAACAGGGAAATCCGTAACCCGCTTCCATCGCAAAGGTCTTTGCAGCAGCACATTCTCAGCGAGGAGCGGCACGCGCCATCGTTAAAGGATCCCACGCATCCCGGCTACCAACTGTTTGCACAGGCAAAGGATCACATACAGATACTGGATCGCGAGCACGGACGACAAACGGACGCGCGCAGCGCCAATCTTGCGGGCTGCCTGGCGGTGCAGTCCTGCAAGATGGGAATGGACCGCATCGACGAAGTCAGGCTGAGCGACGATGCCTCGCGCGCATTTGCAGTGCAGAACAATCCTTACTCGGCCGGATCGCACGACCAGCTGCGTGCCCATGTCGATACGGTCGCCGCACTCAATACACCGCTGGAGCAGAGCAGTCAGGAATGGACAAAGGCTGCAGCCGAACGCGGGCAGGCAGAGCAGCATCGGAACTTGCAACAAGAGCAGACGCAGGCACCAGCAGCTCGGACCATGAGCTGACCGCACGAGAGTCGCCAGATGTGCACTCCTGCGCCCGACCTGTTGGCTACTAACTGACTTCTCAGAGCCAGCAACCATAGTCTACGGTGCAGCAACCTTGTCACTGCACCAATGCGAGTCGGCAGGAAACTCAGGCCTGCAGCTGGATCGTCAACGCGGCAGCGGCGACGCGCGCCTTCTCACGCGCCGCATCGATGCTGTCCGCGCGCGCCAGGGTGACGCCGACGCGGCGATGGCCGTCCACCCGGGGTTTGCCGAACAGGCGTAGTGCGGTGTCCGGGTCGCGCAGCGCCTCGGCCACGTTGTCGAACACCGGCACGCCATTGCCGTGCGCCAGCAACGCGCACGATGCCGAGGGGCCGGCCTGACGGATCACGCCGCCGTCCTGCGCGCCCACCGGCAGGCCGAGAATGGCTCGGGCATGCAGCGCGAATTCGCTCAGGTCCTGCGAGACCAGCGTGACCAGACCGGTGTCGTGCGGGCGCGGCGAGACTTCGCTGAACCACACTTCGTCGCCCTTGACGAACAACTCCACGCCAAACAGGCCCCAGCCGCCGAGCTCGTCGGTGATGGCCTTGGCGATTTCCTGCGAGCGGCGCAACGCAGCGGCCGACATCGGTTGCGGCTGCCAGCTTTCGCGGTAGTCGCCGTCCTGCTGCCAGTGCCCGATAGGCTCGCAGTACGAGGTGCCACCGGCATGCCGCACGGTAAGCAAGGTAATTTCGTAATCGAAATCGATGAAGCCTTCGACGATGCAGCGACCGGCACCGGCACGCCCACCGGTCTGCGCATACGCCCACGCCGCATCGATATCGGCTTCGCTACGCAGGGTGCTCTGGCCCTTGCCCGAGGACGACATCACCGGCTTGACCACGCATGGCACCCCCACCGCGGCGATTGCATTGCGATATTCCTCGACGGTATCGACAAAGCGATACGGCGAGGTCGGCAGGCCCAGCGTTTCGGCTGCCAGGCGGCGAATGCCTTCGCGATCCATGGTCAGGCGCGCGGCACGCGCCGTCGGGATGACCTTCTGGCATTGCTCGCGTTCCAGCGCCACCAGGGTTTCGGTATGGATCGCTTCGATCTCCGGCACGATCAGATGCGGCTGCTCGCTGGCGATCAGCGCGCGCAATGCTGCGGGGTCGAGCATGTCCAGCACATGCGAGCGGTGCGCCACCTGCATCGCCGGTGCATTGGCATAGCGGTCGGCTGCGATCACTTCCACACCGAAACGCTGCAGCTCGATCGCCACTTCCTTGCCCAGTTCGCCCGAGCCCAGCAACAACACGCGGGTGGCGGAAGGCGATAACGGCGTGCCGAAAGTGGTCATGAGCGCGGTCCAGAGCGAGAGGGGCCGCCATTCTAACGGTTGCCCACTGCCACGCCGACGAACGGCTATTGTTTAACTGATATCACATTGATATCTTTTTACCATTCCACAAGGACTCGCGCTCATGAAAGAGAAGCCGATCGGTTCGTTACCCGGCATTCCCGTCGTTCTCGTCGCAGGCGCCGGCCTTGTCGGTACGTCTTGGGTTGTATTGACGATGATGGCCGACAACAGCGTCACGCTGAGCGCGTTCATCGCCGCGGTACTGGTCGCGGCGGCGTGCATTTTCATGCTGGCCGGGCTGTACACGCTGGAGCCCAACCAGGCCGCGGTACTGAGCCTGTTCGGCAAGTACGTCGGCACCGTCAAGGACGCCGGCCTGCGCTGGAATGTGCCGTTCTACGCCAAGCGTCGCGTCAGCCAGCGCGTACGCAATTTCGAAAGCGGGCGACTCAAGGTCAACGAGCTGGATGGCAGTCCGATCGAAATCGCTGCGGTGATCGTATGGCAGGTGCTGGATGCCTCCGAAGCGGTCTACAACGTCGACGACTACGAAAGCTTCGTGCATATCCAGTCCGAAGCGGCGCTGCGTGCGATGGCGACCAGCTATCCGTACGACCAGCACGAAGACGGCCAGATCTCGCTGCGCAGCCATCCGGCCGAAATCAGCGAGCAACTCAAGCGGCATCTGGACGAGCGCCTGACCCAGGCCGGCGTGGACGTGATCGAGGCGCGCATCAGCCACCTCGCCTACGCGCCGGAAATCGCCCAGGCCATGCTGCAGCGCCAGCAGGCCAATGCGGTGATTGCCGCACGCTCGCGCATCGTCGCCGGCGCAGTGGGGATGGTCGAAATGGCGCTGTCGGAGCTGCACAAGAATGGCGTGGTGCAGCTGGACGAAGAGCGCAAGGCGCATATGGTCAGCAACCTGCTTACCGTGTTGTGTTCCGATCGCGGGACCCAACCGGTGGTCAACGCCGGCTCGCTGTATTGAGGGCTGCCGATAAAACACCTGCGCTCACTGCCGCCCGGGCGCAGCCGCGGTTCGGCATCGGCATGCGCCACTCGTACACTGCGCTTGTGGGCGCGCCCTCCACGCCACCTGGCGAGCGCTCGCTTCCGTTGCGTCAGCCACTCCGAGATCGATCTGATGAATATCATGGTGCCCCTGGTGGTTGCGCTTTCCGGCTTGCCCGCGCTGGCCATCGCCGCGTCCATCGGCGCCGACGATGACGACCGCGCACGCGGGCTGGGCCTGCGCTGGGCATTGATCAGCCTGGTGATCCTGGTCGGCGCCGCATGCCTGTACTGGGCCGGCGACAATCGCGCCGGCATCTATGCCGTGGTGATCGGCATGCTCATCGGCGTCAACGCGTTGATCGTGTCGATGGTGATGCACCTGCGCCGTCACGGCGGCCGCAGAGACGGCAAATGAGCGAAAAAAAAGCCTACCCGCTGCGTATCAACGCCGATGTGTTGGCCGCCGTGCAGCGCTGGGCCGACGACGAATTGCGCAGCCTCAATGCGCAGATCGAATACGTGCTGCGCGATGCGTTACGCAAGGCTGGCCGGCTACCGAAACCGCAGGGCGAAAAAGAACAATCCGAAAATTGATCACGCGCCGTCGATCATCCAGACGCGACTGCGCACCGGTGTAGCGGTTCGCCCATCTGGGTCGGTGCGGGTCACAGCGCCTGGCCGGACTGGCAGCGCTCACCAGGCAACCGCTAAGCTGCGTAGATGCATCATCTTCAACGTGTACTCCTCAATACCAGCGCGATCGAGCTGTGGCCGGCCGATCTGCTGCGCGCGCGCGGCAATGCGGATGCGCGTGTGCTGGCACAGGCCGACTGGCTACTGCGGCGCAAACGCGATGGGCGCTATCTGGCTGCACATCTTCCGCAGGGTCTGATGCCGCTGATCCCGCGGCTGGCACGCGAGCATGGCCTGGACGAAGCATTGGACCGTCTGCAGACCGCAACCGGCCGCATCGGCCAGGTACGCGACGACACGCTGGCGATCGACGGATTGCAGCGCCGGCTGAGCCAGCTGGGGCTCGCCGCCGACGACTATGTGCAACGGACCGGCCTGCAGTTGATTGCCGAACCGGCCGCACTGCAGTTTGCCGGACGCGATCGCTTCGGCCGCCCGCTGTGGCTCAGTGCCGGCGCTGCACGCGCATGGCGACAGATGCGTGCGGCTGCGCTGCGCGCAGACATCGTGATCGATGCGATTTCCGGCTACCGCAGCCACGACTACCAACTGGGCATCTTCGAGCGCAAGTTCGCGCGCGGGCTCACCCTGGAGCAGGTCCTGACGGTCAACGCAGCGCCGGGTTTCAGCGAACATCACAGCGGCGACGCACTGGATCTGGGCACACCGGGCGAGCCGCCGGCCGAAGAGTCCTTCGAAGCCACGCCCGCATTCGCCTGGTTGTGCAGCAACGCACACGCATTCGGCTACCGCCTGAGTTATCCACGCGACAACCCGCATGGCATCGTCTACGAACCGTGGCATTGGCGTTGGTCGGCGGGATGAGCCGGTCGAACGTCATGCGCCACGCAGCGCCGCTGGACAGGACGGCCCGTCGCGTCTGCCCCGCATGCGTTCGCCCTACTCCTGCGAACGCGGTGTCGGCACCTTGGTCGCCACACTGAAGTCGGCAATCTTCCACAGATAGAACGCGGCATAGGTGCGGTACGGGCCCCAGCGTTCTCCGCGTGCGGCCAGTTCCCTGGGGGTGGGCATCTGCTCCTGCTTGTCCACGCGCTGCGCCCCTTTGCGCACGCCCAGGTCGTCGATGGGCAGCAGATCCGGGCGACCCAAGCGGAACATCAGCATCATTTCCACCGTCCAGCGGCCGATGCCGCGCACCGGCACCAGCGCCTGCACGATGGCGTCCTCGTCCATGAAAGCGAGCCTGCGCAGCGAGGGAATCTCGCCTTCGCGTTCGCGCCGTGCCAGATCGCGCAACGCCAGCGCCTTGTTGCCGGAAACGCCGCAGGCACGCAGCGCTGCATCGTCGATACGACCGAGGGTGTCCGCATGCAGCCGCTGCGCACCGATCGCCACTTCCACCCGCGCCACGATGGTCGACGCCGCCTTGCCGCTGAGTTGCTGGAACAGGATGGCGCGTGCCAGCGCATCGACCGGGTCGAAGGGTTTGTGCCAGCCCGGTTGCGGGGCGATCGGGCCGATGCGCTTCATCCACGCACCCAGCGCGCGATAGCGCCGGGACACATGCGCGAACGCAGCCTCCACATCGAATCCGCGGGCATGGCGCGGCATGCTCAGCGCCTCAGCGCACCAATGGCCAGCACCACCCAGCCCAGCATCAGGCCCACTCCGCCGACCGGCGCCAGGGTGGTCGGCCACTGCAGCAACGCGCCCCCGACCAGGCTGCCGGCAAACAGCAACGTGCCGAGCAACAGCAGGTACAAGCCCACCCTGCCCAGCGCGCGCGTTTCGGTGGCGCCCAGCACGGTGAGGACCGCGCCGTGGCCGAATGCGTACAACGACGCCAACTGCAGCCGCGACTGCACCACCGCATCGGCAACGCCGTGCGAGGCATAGGCCGATAGACCGACGGCAGTGGCCGCCAGCAGGCCGCCGCAGAACGCCAGCAGCGAGGGGTGCTTCTTGCGACGATCAAGCAAAGACATGCAGGCAACTTCCATGGCAGCGCCGCAGCGCAAAAAAAAAACGCGCCGCAAGACTGCGGCGCGTTTTCGTCTGGATCAGCTCATCGTGGTGAGACGATTACTTGATGGCCCAGTAGACGTCGTAGGTGCCGTCCTGGGTGAACGACTTGTCCACGCCACCCTTCCACGCTTCGTACGGACGATCGGTCACGTCCATGCCGCTGGTGGCAGCCCAGGCGCGCAGCGAGTTACGCACTGCGTCCAGACCGGCCATGTGGCCTGCGTAGGTCGCAAAGGCCGAACGGTGCGCCGGAACCCGCTGGTACTTCACCGGTGCTTCGGACGGAATATTGAGCTTCAACTCGTCGCCCGTTGCAGCCACCGGGGTTGCATCGGCGGGTGCCGCGGCAGCCGCGTCGTCCTTCTTGGCATCGGCCTTGGCGGCGTCGGCCTTGGCGTCGGCCTTCGGAGCACCACCAGCGCGCTTGCGCACCGGCTGCACCACGTCGAAGGCGTACTTGTCCGAAGCGAAGTCGGTGGTCACGATGCGCACCGGACCAACCGCCTCAAGGCCGTTGGAATCCATCACGCGCTTGATCCACTCCTGGTTGTCCTTGATCGACTTCTTGATCGTCTCGTTGTCACGATCGATGTTGCCCGCGGTGACGACCAACAGGTCCTCGGCCGGCACATCGACGATCTTGAGGTCGCTCAACACCGGCTTGCCGTCAAGCTCGGCGCGGTAGTCGAAGTTCGGCACGGTGGCCAGCGCAGTCGCCAGACGCGACAGACCCAGCTTCAGGTCGTCGCCCACGTGGCGGCTGACGTACAGGCCGGCATAGCGACCAAACAGGTTCCAGCCGTACTTGACGCTGTAATCCTGGGTGATCTTGACGTTCTTGTTGTTCTTGCCGGTCGGCACCAGGGTGAAATTGGTGACCTTGTCGTAGCCCTTGGTGGGATCTTCGATTGCGATCTCAACACGCTCGTTCTTGACGCTGTTGGTGATCTCCCAGCTGCCGTTGCCGATATAGCCCTCGGTGGAGCTGTATTCGACGCGTGCACCCTTGCCCTCTTCCGGGCCGGCCAGCTTCAGCTGGATCTTCGGGTCACGCAGCACAAGCGGGTTCCAATCCTTGAAACGACGGAAGCTGTTCACGGTGTCGTAAACAATCGTCATCCTGCGGTTGGTCTCAACACTCTCGGACATCTGCCGCTCCGAGGGCAACACCAAGCCCACCACGACAAACAAGCCAGCCACGATCCCCAAGGCGATCAGGAACTCGATAATACGGGTCATTCAGGAGGTCTCCGGGGCCGATCCCACGGCCGGGTTGAGTGAAGCGAAGCCACCATCCTAGCAGGCTTCGAGAAAGATGTTCAGTTGTGCGACGGGTAGCGCGGTCTTGCGGTGTCATTCACCGCGCAACGCAGCGCGTGGGGGATGCGCAATCCCAACCTGCACAAGGGTTTGGGCGATTGCGCGCCGCTATCATGCACATCACGTGCTGCGTGCGTGTGATGTTGCAGTGGCCAGGCGGCACCGGCCCGCCCGTTTCGCAGTCCGACCGGCGCCGCAGCGTCCTGAATGCGAGTCCGGTGCCTGCTGCAGGCCGGCTTGGCGTCGAGCTCGCCGGCGCAGGGCCGAGCTCACACCAGCTGCAGTTCGAATGCTTTCAGCACCGCGCGGGTGCGGTCGCGTACGCCGAGCTTGGAGAGGATGTTGGAGACGTGATTCTTGATGGTGCCTTCGGCCACACCCAGCGAGTTGGCGATTTCCTTGTTGGAAAACCCACTCGCCATCAGCCGCAGGATCTCGGTTTCGCGGTCGGTGAGCGGATCGGGGCGGTCCAGGCTGACGAACTCGTTACGCATGTGCTCCAGACCCGACAGCAGGCGCTGGGTCACCGCCGGCTGCACCAGCGAGCCGCCTTCGGCGACGGTGCGGATGGCGCCAACCAGTTGTTCCAGCGAGACGTCCTTGAGCAGATAGCCCTTGGCGCCGGCCTTGAGCCCGGCCAGCACCAATTGGTCGTCGTCGAAGGTGGTCAGGATGATCGTCGGCGGCAGGGTGCCGTTGCGCGAGAGCATCTGCAGCGCTTCCAGCCCGGACATCACCGGCATGCGCATGTCCATCAGCACCACGTCCGGCTGGATCTGCGGAATCTGCTCCACTGCCTGCTTGCCGTCGGAGGCCTCGGCCACCACCTCGATGCCGTCGTCCAGCGCCAACAGCGAGCGGATCCCCTGGCGCACCAGGGTTTGATCGTCGACCAGGCACACACGGATCATCACAACACTCCTTGGGTCACGGCCGCAGGCATCAGTGCCGGCGCGCCTGGAACAGCGATGCGCAGGCCAAAGCCCTCACCCCGCCGGGTTTGAATTTCGAGCTTCCCACCATACTGGTTCAGCCGCTCACGCATGCCGCGCAGCCCGTTGCCGGGCGCGACCGCATCGGCGCCGTGGCCGTCGTCGCGGGCGTCGATCAGCACCGTATCGGCATCGCGGCGCACCTGGATCCACAGGTTGCGCGCGCCGGCATGGCGCACCGCATTGGTGATGATTTCCTGGGTACAGCGCAGCAGCACGTGGGCGCGCTCGGGGTCGTCCAGGGTCAGCGGCTGGGCGATGTCCAGGTGGATATCCAGCGACGGCACCTGGGTGACCAGCGGGCGCAGCGCCGCTTCCAGGTCGATCGCGCCGCTGTCGCGCAGATGGCTGACCGCCTCGCGCACATCGGTGAGCAACAATTTGGCCAGCGTGTGCGCCTGGCGCACGTGCTCCTGGGCCTGGCCCTCGGTGATGTGGCCGGCCACTTCCAGGTTGAGGCTGAGCGCGGTGAGGTGGTGGCCGAGCAGGTCGTGCAGCTCGCGCGAGATGCGGGTGCGCTCGTTGATGCGCGCACTCTCGGCCAGCAACGCGCGGGTGGCGCGCAGTTCGGCGTTGAGCCGGCGCTGCTCTTCGCGCGCATCGGTCTGCTGGCGGGCCACCAGGCTGGTGACGAAGATGAACATCGAAAAGCCGCCGTACAACAGCGACTGCATCAGCGCCGCGAACAGGGTGAAGTCCGGGCGCAGGTAGTAGAACACCGGCAGCACCGCCAGCTGGCTCAGCACCAGCCATAGCACGCCCACGCGTAGCGGCAGCAGCCACGGGATCACCCCGGCCGCCACCATCATCAGGATGCTGCCGAGCCCGGTTCCGCTCAGATAGCTCACCGCCAGCGCGCAGATGGTGAGCAGCAACAGGATCAACCGGTCGTACCAGTGCGCGTGGCCGCCGCTGTTCAAGCCGCGGGTCAACCAGAAGTAGCTGGCGCCGAAGCCGATGAAGAATGCCGACATCATCACCGCCTCGGCCACGCTGCGGTGGTCGCCTTCTTCGGCCGGCGGCCAGTAGGTGTACACCAAGGGCATGACGATCATCGCCCAGGTGAACAGGCCGGCAAAGCGCAGGACGCGCGTGTGACTGAGGTATCCCAACATGCCCGCATCTTAGGCGTAAGCGACCGCGCTGCCCTCTTGCCGGAAGTCATGCATGCCGGCAGGTGCACGGGTGGCGGATGTCGGGCCCGCGCAGCGCCTGTGCTGACGCGCCGTTGCACGCCGGCACCTGCCGCGCGCCGGCCGATCGCATGCGCTGGGTCGCCGCTTCAGGCCCCGCATGTAATAATCCGACGCAGATCCGATTTCGGGTCGACGCGTTACCCCACGGAGTCCCAATGTCGATCGTCATCCGCGACGTGCGCGAGCACGAGCTCGATTCCGTCCTGGCCCTGAACAACAATGCCGGACTGGCGATCCTGCCGCTGGATTCAACCAGGCTGCAACGTTTCTACGAGCAGGCCGAGTATTTCCGCGTCGCCGAGCGCGACGGCAACCTGGCCGGGTTTCTGGTCGGTTTCGGAAGCGGCAGTGCGCACGACAGCAGCAATTTCGCCTGGTTCCGGGACCGTCACCCGGAATTCTTCTATATCGACCGCATCGTGGTCGCCAGCCGCCGCCGCGGCGGTGGCGTCGGGCGGGCGTTCTATGCCGATGTGCAGAGCTATACCGAGCTGCGTTACCCGCAGCTGGCGTGCGAGGTGTTCCTGGACCATGGCGCAGATGCGGCCTTGCTGTTCCATGGCAGCTTCGGCTTCCGCGAGGTTGGCCAGAACACCATGCCCGATGTGGAAGTGCGCGCCAGCATGCTGATGAAAGACATGTGCAGCTATCGGTGGGTCAAGGAGACCTATGGCGGCAAGTTGCCCGACCACTTGCCGTGGGTGGGCCGGCCGCGTCATGCCGCCACCACCGCTAGCCCATCGACGGGGAGCTGAGTTGTGGCAAGTGTGAATGTGGATTTTGAACAGGCCGGCGAACTGAAGATCGGCCAGGTGGGCATCGCCAACCTGCGTGTGCGGACGCTGGATGTGCCGCGGCTGGTGCAGGAAATGCGCGAGCGCGTGAGCCGCGCGCCCAAGTTGTTCGGCCGTGCGGCGGTGATCCTGGATTTCGGCGGGCTGTCGCAGGTGCCGGACCTGGCTACGGCCAAGGCGCTGCTGGACGGCCTGCGCGATGCCGGCGTGCTGCCGGTGGCGCTGGCCTACGGCACCAGCGAGATCGACCTGCTGTCCCAGCAGTTGGGCGTGCCGCTGCTGGCCAAATTTCGCGCGCAGTACGAGCCGACCGCGGTCAGTCCGCCACCGCCACCGCCGCCGCCCGCACGTGCCGAGCCGGCACCGCCGGCCGCGCGACCGGCGCCGGGCCGGATGCAGCGCACCGCGGTGCGTTCGGGTCAGCAGCTGTACGCGGAGAACTGCGACCTGACCGTACTCAGTACGGTCGGTGCCGGGGCCGAGGTCATCGCCGACGGAAGCATCCATATCTACGGTACCCTGCGTGGCCGCGCTCTGGCCGGCGCGCAGGGCAATCCCGACGCGCGCATCTTCTGTCGCGACTTCCACGCCGAACTGGTTGCCATCGCTGGCCACTACAAGGTGCTGGACGATGTTCCCATGGACCTGCGTGGCAAGGCCGTCCAGGTCTGGCTGGAGCAGGATCAGATCAAGATCGCTGCGCTTGATTGACGCGGCCCAACCACAGAAATATTCGGAGAAATCCTTTGGCTGAAATCATCGTAGTCACCTCCGGCAAGGGCGGCGTCGGCAAGACCACCACCAGCGCAAGCCTGGCTTGCGGGCTGGCCAAACGCGGCAAGAAGGTGGCGGTCATCGACTTCGACGTCGGCTTGCGCAACCTGGACCTGATCATGGGCTGCGAGCGGCGCGTGGTGTACGACTTCGTCAATGTCGTGCACGGCGAAGCCACGCTCAAGCAGTCGCTGATCAAGGACAAGCGGTT
Source organism: Xanthomonas euvesicatoria (assembly GCF_013112235.1). NCBI lineage: Bacteria > Pseudomonadati > Pseudomonadota > Gammaproteobacteria > Lysobacterales > Lysobacteraceae > Xanthomonas > Xanthomonas euvesicatoria. Next base: position 2,528,702 of record NZ_JABFFS010000001.1, on the reverse strand, counting down.
CGAGAACCTGTACGTCCTGGCCGCCTCGCAGACCCGCGACAAGGACGCGCTGACCCAGGAAGGCGTGGAAAAGGTGCTCAAGGACCTGGCCGCCGACGGCTTCGACTACATCGTCTGCGATTCGCCGGCCGGCATCGAAAAAGGCGCGTTCCTGGCGATGTATTTCGCCGACCGCGCGGTGGTGGTGGTCAATCCGGAAGTCTCTTCGGTGCGCGACTCGGACCGCATCATCGGCCTGCTCGATTCCAAGACCCGCAAGGCCGAAGAAGGCAAGGCCGTGCCGGCGTTCCTGCTGCTGACCCGCTACAGCCCGGGCCGCGTGGAAGGCGGCGAGATGCTCAGCATCACCGACGTGGAAGAAGTGCTGGGCCTGAAGGCGATCGGCGTGATTCCCGAATCCGGCGACGTGCTCAACGCCTCCAACAAGGGCGAGCCGGTGATCCTGGATGCCGAGTCCCCGGCCGGCCAGGCGTATGACGACGCAGTCGCCCGCATCATGGGCGAGGAGCGCCCGATGCGATTCACATCCGTGGAGAAGAAAGGCTTCTTCAGCAAGCTGTTCGGAGGGTAAGCATGGGCCTGCTCGATTTTCTCAAGAGCAAGAAGAACACCGCCGAGACGGCCAAGAACCGCCTGCAGATCATCATTGCGCAGGAGCGCAACCACCGCGGCGGGCCGGATTACCTGCCGCTGATGCAGCGCGAACTGCTGGAAGTGATCAAGAAGTACGTCAACATCGATGCCGATGCGGTGCGCGTGGATCTGGTCAAGGACGGCGAACACGACGTGCTGGACATCTCGGTCGCCCTTCCGGAAGACGGCGACAAGTAAGCGCCGACAACGGCACCGCGTTCGCACGGTGCCGTTGTTGCATGTGACCCGACCGCGAGCCATTGCGCGTGACCACCGCCCCCACTGCCACACCCACCGCTGCCGATGTCCTGTGCGTGGCCGATATCGGCCTGGACGCACCTGCCGCCCTGCTCGCGCGCTATGGCTTGCGCCTGCATCGCGTGGACAGTGGTGCAGCGATTCCAGGCAGTTTCTGGGGCGAACCGGAGGCCGGCATCATCGGCTGCGATGTGTACGTGCGCGACGACACCCCGGTGCATTCGCTCCTGCACGAAGCCGGACATCTGATCGTGCTGCCTGCGGAAAAACGCGCCGCCGTGCATACCGACGCCACCGATTCGGTGGAGGAAGAAGACGCCACCTGTTACCTGCAGATCCTGCTGGCCGAGCAACTGCCCGGCGTGGGCAGCGCGCGCCTGATGGCGGACATGGACAGCTGGGGCTATACGTATCGGCTGGGCTCCACCCGTGCCTGGTTCGAGCAGGACGCGGAGAACGCGCGCAGCTGGCTGGACGCACGCGGCCTGTTGCCTGCCTGAGCTTGCGCGGCGCGTTCAAGTGGCTGCCCAACCGCAGCGAGCAGTGGTCAGCAGCGACGGGCATCAGGGCAGTGCGGCGTTCGCAGCAGCCGCGGCGAACGTGTGGCACCTGCAGTACCCAATAGCGGACGCACCGTCTGGCCTGAGCGCAGTCGGTCGAATGATCGGCCTCAGGATCCCGTTGCCGTGGCGCCGGAGAGATCCAGCGTGGCCACCGTGCCCTGCCCTGCATTGGAATCCAGCTGCAGATGCCAGCCCAGGTGCTCGCACAACCGTCCGATCAGCTCCAGCCCGATGCCACTCCCCTGGCGTGCGTTGCCGCGCGCCAGGCGCGTGTAGATGGCGCTGATCTCTTCGGGCGTCATGCCATGGCCGGGGTCGGCAATGCGGACCACGCCGGGCGCCGACAGCGAGATGCGAATGATGCCGCGGTCGCTGTTTTCGATGGCGTTGCGCAGCAGGTTGCCGATGGCCGTCTGCACGATGGCGACCGGGGCGACCAGGCTGCACGGCGGCAACGGGTCCACGACCAGTTGCAGATCCTTGTCGGCGCACAGGTGCGTGTGGTCGGCCACGATGTCCGGCAGCAACTGATCCAGCCGCAACGCATCGCTGCTGCGCACCAGCCGGCCGGGGTCCTTGGCCAGCACCAGCAGCAAGGTGATCAACTGCTCGACCGAGGCGCTGGTCTGGGCAATGCGCTGCAGCTGGTGGCGTACCGCCGGCGGCGTGCCGGGTTGCTCCAGCGCCAGCTCCACCGCATTGCCGATCACCGCGATGGGCGTGCGCAATTCGTGGCTGGCGCTGTCGATGAAGGCCCGCTCTCGGTCGACGAACTGGCTATTGCGTTCCAGATAATCGTTGAGCGCATCGGCAATTACGTACAGTTCGGCGCTGCCCTGTGGCCCGACCGCAATCTGCTGCGCACGCTGCCCTGGACGCAACGCCCCGATGTCGCGCGCAAGTTCCACCAAAGGGCGCACCAGCCGGGCCATCGCATACGTGCCCATCAGCAAGGTGATGCCGATCAGCGCGATGCCAGCGGCCAGCATCCAGCGGGTCAGGAATTTTTCCAGCGCTTCGAAATCGGTGATGTCCAGCACCAGGGCCAGGCGGCCGGCATGCGCGGTGTCGCGCACCATCACGGCACTCTGGCGGCCGGCGATCTCCAGACCGTCGTGCAGGCCGGGATGCAGGGTGCGCAAGACCGGCGGCGTGCGCGCGACGTCGTCGACGCGGTACAGCCGCAAGGTGTCCGAGTCCTGCCAGTGATACTCCGGATTCTGCACGCTGCGCTCGAGGATGCTGTCCAGTTCGGAATTGAGCAGCGAGCGCCACACGCCGTGTTCGGCGCGTTCGTGCAGGTACTGCGCGGTGCCGAACACCGCCAGGGTCATCAGCAGCGTGTAGCCGAACAACCACGCCAGCACGCGGCGACCCAACGGGCGCTGTTTAGACATCGCTGCAGTCGCCAGCGCCAGGTGCATCAGCCGCATCCAGCTGCGCCAGCCGGTAGCCGAGCCGCGGCAAGGTATGGATCAGTTTTTGCGCGAACGGGCCGTCCACGCTGCGACGCAACTCATAGATATGCGAGCGCAGCATGTCGCCATCGGGCGGATCGTCGCCCCACAACGATTGCTCCAGGCGTTGCCGCGTCACCGCGGCCGGGCTGGCCTGCATGAGCACCTCCAGCAACTTGCGGCAGGCCGGATACAGATGCAGCACCTGGCCGGCGCGCGTCGCTTCCAGCGTGGCCAGGTCCAGGCGCAGGTCGGCCACTTGCAGCAGTTTGCCGCGGCGACGGCCGTGCGCACGCGCCAGCAACGCTTCGATGCGCACCTCCAGCTCGGGCAGTGCGAAGGGTTTGGTCAGGTAGTCGTCGGCGCCGGCGCGGAAGCCGGCGATCTTGTCCGGCAGTTCGTCGCGTGCGGTGAGCATGATCACCGGCAATTCGGACTGGTGCTGCTCGCGCAGCCGACGCAGCACTTCCGGTCCATCCATGCGCGGCATCATCCAGTCCAGGATCAATGCGTCGTAATGCTGGGTGGTCGCCAGATGCAGGCCGGTGACGCCATCGGGCGCGGCGTCCAGGGTATGCCCGCGCGCTTCGAAATAGTCGAACAGGTTGGCAACCATGTTGCGGTTGTCTTCAATGACCAGCAGCCGCATGAGCGGGGTTCCAGGACGGCCCGGCAGGCACAGTGTGCGCATCCTAACCGAGGCCGGCCAAACGCGACCGCTATCGCCGGTACGGCCGTCCAACCGGTTGCGCTTCGGCACCCGCGCATGGCGATGCCTGCGCTGCGATGCGCGATCACGCAGGCTCGGCTCCGACAAATTTCCGACCCACTTGCCAGATAGTGTCTGCCCGCATTTACTCAGGACGTGCGCGTGTCGCCTGCCATCGCTGCCTCATCCCGCCAGCGCGCACTGCTGGCCGCGCTGCTGTTGATCGTCGTCAGCTTGCTGGCCGGGCTGGGCATGCGCCAACCCAATCCGCCGGACGAGCCGCGCTTCGTGCTGGCCGCGCGCACCATGGTCGAGACCGGCCAGTGGCTGCTGCCGCACCGTGGCAGCGAGTTGTATGCAGAAAAACCGCCGGTCTTCATGTGGCTGCAGGCGGCCACCTACGAACTGGTACCGCACTGGCCGGTGGCCTTCCTGCTGCCGTCGCTGCTGGCCGCGCTGGCCACGTTGTGGCTGACCTGGGATATCGCGCGCCGGCTCTGGACGCGGCGCGTGGCGGCCCACGCGGTGCTGGCCTTGTTCACGGTGCTGCAGTTCGGCCTGATGGCCAAGCGTGCGCAGATCGATATGGTGCTGGTGGCGCTGACCACACTGTCGTTGTGGGGACTGCTGCGGCACCTGCTGCGCGGGCCGGACTGGCGCGCCTGGACGCTGGGCCTGTTTGCTGCCGGCGTCGGCACGGTGACCAAGGGCGTCGGTTTTCTGCCGCTGCTGGTTTTGCTGCCGTGGATGGCGCTGCGGCGTACGCATTGGCGCGTATTGCCGGCGCGCGCGCTGGCAGGACGCAGCTGGGCACTGGTGCTGCCGGCGTTCGTGGCCGGTACGGCGGTGTGGCTGGGGCCGCTGGGCATCGCGCTGTGGCACAGCGACGACCCGCAGCTGCATGCCTATGCGCACGAGCTGTTGTTCAAGCAGACCGGCACGCGCTACGCGCACGCCTGGCATCACGTCAAACCGTTCTGGTACTACCTGCAGGTGATCGCCACCTTGTGGCTGCCCGGCTGCCTGTTGTTGCCGTGGCTGCTGCCGGCCTGGTGGCGGCGACTGCGCCGCGGCGACCCGCGCTATGTGCTGCTGCTGGCCTGGAGCGTGCTGGTGCTGCTGTTCTTCAGCGCCAGCCCGGGCAAGCGCGAGGTCTATATCTTCCCGATGCTGCCGGCACTGTGCATTGCCGCGGCGCCGTTGCTGGCCGGGTTGTTGCGTCAGCGCGGCGTGCGGGCGCTGCTGACCGGGTATGTGCTGCTGCTTGCCGTCGCCGGCCTGGCGCTGGGCGGCGGCATTGCGTTGCATCTGCACTGGGCCGAGAACACCGCAGTCAAGCGCGGCATGGAGCTTGCCTCGCTGCAGCCGGTGGGTTTCTGGTTGATCGGCCTGGGCGTGGTCGGCCTGGCGGCGAGTGCATGGTCGCGCGGTAAACGCGCGGGCACCGCGTTGGTGGTGATGACCGCCGCGCTGTGGACGGTGTTCGGCCTGGGGTTGATGCCGGCGCTGGATCCTTATAGTTCGTCCTCATGTCTGATGCAGCGCGTGGGCCAGCGCATCGGCCCGGACGCGCAGCTGGGCATGCTGGCCTGGCGCGAGCAGAACCTGCTGCAGGCCGATCGCCCGGTGACCGATTTCGGCTTCAAGGCGAGCTGGCAGGACCAATGGGCCAAGGCCGGCCCGTGGCTTGCGCAAGCGCCGCACACTCGCTGGCTGTTCGTGCTCAAGCAGGCGGTGCCGGCGTGCATCGATCCGGCGCAACGCATCGATATCGGCGAGTCCAATCGCAATCAATGGCAGTTGCTGCCGGGCACGGCGTGGCATGCCGGTTGCATCGCCGCTGCGTCCGACGCCGAACAGACCGGTGGCGAAGGCGATGCAGACTGAACGCTTGGTGTCGGGTTAACGGCCGGGCAACCCCGGTCCGACCGCTTTCCGACATCCGGGTTTCGAAGATGTCGGGCATTGACACAGGCCGCCATCTCGATGACAACGCTTCCCATCCGTGCGCCGACCGTGGCGCATACCGCCAGCGGCGTGGAGACGCACTTCTTCGTGCGCCATCTGTGGCTGCCCCTGGCCTGCGTCCTGTTGGCGAGCGCGCTGCTGATGGGCGCCGGTGGCGACCAATGGATCGCCGATGCGCTGTATCGGTTGGAAGGCGGGCACTGGCTACTCAAGGACCACTGGTTCACCAGCGGCGTGATCCACCGCGTGGGTAAATGGTTGAGCACGGCGGCCGGAGTCGGCGTGCTGGTGCTGGCCATCGTTGCGTGGTGCAGGCCGCGCCTGAAGGTGTTGCGCTGGCCGCTGACCTACCTGGCCGCCTCCGTCGCGCTGTCGACCTCGCTGGTGTCGCTACTCAAGTCGTGGACGGCGATGGATTGCCCATGGGATCTGAGCCGCTATGGCGGTACGCAAGCGATGATCGGGCTATTCGAATCGCGCCACGGCATCGCCGCGTCCGGGTGTTTTCCTGCCGGCCATGCCAGTGCCGGTTATGCGTGGGTGGCACTGTATTTTTGTGCGCTGGCGCTCCGTCCTGCATGGCGGTTTGCAGGTTTGTTCATAGGCTTGGCAGCAGGTCTCATTTTCGGTGTTGCGCAACAATTGCGTGGCGCGCATTTTCTCTCGCACGACCTGTGGTCGCTGGCGGTGTGCTGGGTGAGCGCACTGGCGCTGTACTGCGTGATGCTGCAACGGCCGCGTCGCGCGCTTGGATTGGTGTTGCTCTCGGGGGATGCAGCATGAGTACCTGGTTGCCGGAACCGCGCAGGCGTGGTGGCCTGCGCGCGCTGACGTGGAGTACGCGGCCGACGGTGTCGACCGAAGCGTTGGTGCTGCTGTCGAGCCTGTTTTTTGCGTTGGTGTGCAATCAGTTGTTCTGGCGCACGGCCATGGCCACGCATCCGGGCAGCATCGGGTTCGCGATCTCGTTGATGGCGCTGTTGGTGGCCGTGCATGCGCTGCTCCTGGGCATCCTGGTTTGGCGCTGGAATGCAAAGCCGCTGCTGACGCTCTTGCTGTTCACCACCGCGCTGGCCGCGCACTACATGGACAGCTACAACGTCTATCTGGATGCGGACATGCTGCGCAACGTGCTGCATACCGATCACAAGGAATCGCGCGAGTTGCTCACGCCGGGCCTGATCCTGCCGCTGGTGTGCTACTTCCTGATTCCGACCGCATTACTGTGGCGCACACGTTTGCGCGCACGCAGTGCGGGCAAGGCGGTGCTGGTGCGATCGGGCTTCCTGCTGGTGGTGGCGGTGGTGGGCGCTGCTGGCGCCATGCTCTCGTCGCAGGATATTTCCGCACTGATGCGCAATCACCGCGAAGTGCGTTATTTGGCCACGCCGATCAATTACATCGTGGCATTGCGGCAAAACCTCAAATCCGAATCGCAGATCAAGCGTGCTCCCAAACAGCCGATCGAACACGACGCCATGGCCACGCCGCGCGCGCCGGGCAGCCGCCCGCGCTTGTTGCTGGTGGTGCTGGGGGAAACCGCACGCGCGCAGAACTGGGGACTCAACGGCTATGCCAGACAGACCACGCCGGAGCTGGCACAGGCAGGGGTGATCAACTTCCCCGACATGCATTCGTGCGGGACCAGCACCGAGGTCTCGGTGCCCTGCATGTTCTCGCCCTACGGGCGTCGCGACTACAACGAAGACATGATTCGTGGCCATCAGTCGTTCCTGCATGTGCTGGAACATGCCGGCATTTCGACGCTGTGGCGCGACAATCAGTCCGGCTGCAAGGGCGTGTGCGACGGGTTGGAGATCCAGAAGCTGGACGATGCCACCACACCGGGCCTGTGCGCCGATGGCCGCTGCATGGACGAGATCCTGTTGAGCGACCTGGCTGCGCAGGTGCGCGCAAAGCCTGGCGACCGCGTGGTGGTGCTGCACCAACTGGGCAGCCATGGCCCGAGCTACTTCGAACGGTACCCGGCGCAGTTCGAACGCTTCAAGCCGGTGTGCAAGACCGCGGATCTGGGCAGCTGCGGCCGCCAGGACATCGTCAACGCCTACGATAATTCGATCCTGTACACCGACCATTTCCTCAATCAGGCCATCCACGCGCTGCGTGGCCTGCCGGACTACGACACGGCGATGATCTATCTCTCCGATCACGGCGAATCGCTTGGCGAAAAAGGCCTGTACCTGCATGGCGTTCCGTATGCCATCGCGCCCAAGGAGCAGACCCATGTGCCGATGGTGATGTGGTTCTCGCCGGAGTTCGCGCGCGATCGCGGCCTGGATGAAGCCTGCCTGCGCCACCGTGCAGGGCAATATACCGATCAGGATGCGTTGTTCCCGTCCGTGCTTGGGTTGATGCAGGTCAAGACCAGCGTCTATGCGCCCGAGCGCGACCTGTTCGCCAAGTGCACCGGCACCACGCTGCGCTGATCGCCAACGCCTGCATCTGCCCGCGCCGCACATCGCATGCGTGGCGTGCGTTGCCCCTTGCCCTGAACCCCGGCGCGCTCTAGCCTTCGCCGGACTTCACTGCAAGGACCACCCGTGAATCCTCGTTTGCTGTTGCTGGCGTTGGCTGTGGCTGCCGGCACCCTGAGCTTGTCGGCCTGCCGCCGGGATGCGGCACCACCGGACACACCTGTGGCGAGCAAGACCGCGCTGGCCGAAAGCGCCGACCAGTTCGTTGCGCGCATCAGCGCCGAATACAAGGCGGCCTATCCGGAAATCACTGCGGCGCAGTGGCTGTCGTCGACCTACATCAACGGCGATTCGCAGTTGCTGGCGGCCAAGGCCAACGAACGCTCGCTGGCGCAGCTGGACCGGTGGATCGAACAATCCAAGCAGTACGCCGGCACACCGATGTCGGCCGACAGTGCGCGTGCGCTGCAATTGCTGAAATTGATGAGTGCCCTGCCCGCACCGCGCGACCCGGCCAAGCTGGCCGAACTCACCCGCATCGCCGCCAAGATGGAAGGCGATTACGGCGCGGGCAGCTACTGCGTGGGCGAAGGCGAGCAGCGCCGCTGCCGCCAGCTCGGCGAGTTGGAGCAAGTGCTGGCCAGCAGCCGCGACTACAACGAACAACTCGACGCCTGGGAGGGCTGGCACAGCACTGCGCAGCCCATGCGCAAGGACTACCAACGCTTCGTCGAACTGGCCAACGAGGGCGCACGCGGGCTGGGTTTCGCCGACGTCGGGGTGCTATGGCGCAGCGGCTACGACATGCCGCCGGCGCAACTGGCCAGCGAAACCGACCGTCTGTGGGAACAGGTCAAACCGTTGTATGCGCAGCTGCAGTGCTATGCGCGCGGCAAACTCGATACGCAATACGGCAAGGACAAGGGCGAGGTCGCCGGCGGCCTGTTGCCGGCACACCTGATGGGCAATATGTGGCAGCAGGACTGGAGCAACCTGTGGGATCTGCTGCAGCCCTACCCTGGCGCCGGCGATCTGGACATCACCTCCGCGCTGGAAAAGCAGTACCAGGGCAACCTCAGCGCAGTGCTGGCGCGCAACACCGGCGGCGATGGTGGCGCGGCCGCACGCTTCAACGCCGAACGCGAGGCGCAGCTGCGTACCGCCAAGCAGATGACCGAACGCGCGCAGGATTTCTACACATCGCTGGGCATGCCCAAGCTGCCGGACACGTATTGGCAGCGCTCGCAGTTCATCAAGCCGCTGGACCGCGATGTGGTGTGCCACGCCAGCGCCTGGGACATGAACATGGGCGGCGAGCCGAACCAGAACATCGGCGCGGACGTGCGCACCAAGATGTGCATCAAGCCGACCGAAGAAGACTTCACCACCATCTACCACGAGCTGGGCCACATCTATTACGACCTGGCTTATAACCCGTTGCCGCCGCTGTTTCAGAACGGCGCCAACGATGGCTTCCACGAAGCGATCGGCGACACCATCGTGCTGGCGATGACGCCCAAGTATCTGCAGTCGATCGGCATGGTGGGCGAGCAACAGACCGGCCGCGAGTCGTTGATCAATTCGCAGATGCGCATGGCACTGAGCAAGGTGGCGTTCCTGCCGTTCGGTTTGATGATCGACCGCTGGCGCTGGGGCGTGTTCGACGGCTCCATCACGCCCGAGCATTACAACCAGGCCTGGTGGGAACTGAAAGCCAAGTACCAGGGCGTGGCGCCGGTCGGCACGCGCGGCGAAGAATTCTTCGACCCTGGCGCCAAGTACCACGTGCCGGGCAACACGCCGTACACGCGCTATTTCCTGGCGCATATCCTGCAATTCCAATTCTACAAAGGCCTGTGCCAGGCCGCCGGCCATCAGGGGCCGCTGTACGAATGCAGCTTCTACGGCAACAAGGACGCCGGGCAGAAGTTCTGGTCGATGCTGCAGCGTGGTTCCAGCCAACCCTGGCAGACCACACTCAAGGAACTCACCGGCAACGACAAACTCGATGCCGGCCCGATGCTGGAATACTTCGCGCCGATGAGCGAATGGCTCAAGCAGCAGAATCAAGGGCAGATGTGCGGGTGGCAGGCAACGGCCGCCGCTCCGGCAACCACGACGACTGCGCCTGCGACGGCGCGCTGATGACGCATGGCAAGGGAAAGCGTCGACCACCGGGCAACCGTCGCTTCGGCAGATTGCTCAGGCGCAGCGCTCTCTGACAGCGAGGTGTTGCGTCGATGATCGGTCAGCGTTGCACGCGGTGGTTGCTGGTCAGTATGACGGCAGGTGGGTGCATCGCAGCGTTGGCGGTGCTGTTGTCGCTGGCGTGGCACCTGACGATTGCTTATTGCTGGCAGTGGCCGGGATTGATCGGCTCGCAACACAGCGCGCAGCTGCCAGCGTTTCCCGCCTGCATGGCGCGGTGGCATCCTGCCACTGATCAAACCGTGATCGCGATGAGCATGCTCATCGCTTTGGCGACCTGCGGCAGGCTGCTGCACCATCTACGTCGGCATCGTCCACCCGCTGTTGCGCGTCCAGTGACACGCCCTGACTGACACCCAACGCTGTCGTGGACAGCAGACGTGTCAGGCAGTGCGTCTAGCAGCGCTTGTTCCAGCAGGCTCAGTTGAGCTTGGTGCCGCCCTGCAACCGTTCGCTCAACCTGGTCTTGAACTGCTCGAACTCCATGCCGTCGGCACGGGCTTCGGCGTGCGCGGCGTCCTTGAGGGCGTCCGAGTAGGTCAGCCGCACCGGGGTGCCCTGGCGTTCGTGCAACTCGGCCGCGCGCATGATCAGCGCCAGCACCTGGGCGGCGCTGGTGCTTTCGCCGGCGATGCGGCCATCCATGCCCAGCACCCATTCACCGTCGCGGCGGACGATGCCGGCCAACAGGGTGCGTTGCTGGTCGCGGAGTTCGGCATGCGGTTCGATCGGGGACACCGGCGCGGGATTGGCGGCGGCCTGGTTGCGCTGGCGCTCGGCGGCGCGCTTGCGGGCATCACGGCGCAACTTGGAATCGGTGGACATGCAGGCTCCTGTGAGGTCAGAGGTGGTCGGCCGGCTCCAGAGGCACTGCCTCGGTGGCCTGGCGGTGCCGTAGACGGCGGCCGCTGCGGCGCTCCCAGCGCCAGAATAGCCAGCCCAGCAAGAAAAAGCCGGTCATGCCGATCGCCAGATGCCGCGGATGCTCACTCAGCAGCGGCGACAGCACCCCGGCCACCACCGTATTGGTCATCAACTGCGTGAAGGCCTGCAGCGAAGAGGCCAGGCCGCGCTGCTGCGGGTACATGTCCAGCACCGCCAGCGCCAGGATCGGGAAGATCAGCGCCATGCCCACGCCGGCCAGGAAGATCGGCAGCACCGCCCACGGCAGCGCGATCTGCGCCACCGCAAAGGTGTAGGCCAGATTGGCCAGCGCCGCCGCCCCGCAGCAGATGAAGCCGATGCGGATCTGGCGCACCGGCTGCATGCGCCCGGCCATGCGCCCGGACAGGAACGAGCCCAGCGTCATGCCGCCGATGGTGGGAATGAACAGCCAGGCGAAATCGCCTTCGCCCAGCTTCAGGTGCTGCATGATCAACACCGGCGCCGACGCGATGTACAGGAAGATGCCGGCGAAGTTGAACGAACCGGCCGCGGCCAGGCGCTGGAAGCGCGGGTTGAAGCCGATGCGCACGTAATCCTGCAACAGGCGTTTGAACTGCAGCGGCGTGCGCGCCTCCACGGGGTGGGTCTCGGGAAGCCAGGTCAGGGTTGCGATGAGCAGCACCAGGCCGAACACCACCAGGAACCAGAAGATCAACGGCCAGCCGGCGCCACTGAGCAGGATCCAGCCGCCGATGATCGGCGCGATGGCCGGCGCAATCCCGAAGATCATCGACACCTGGCTCATCAGCCGTTGTGCGTCCGGGCCATGGAACAGGTCGCGGATCACCGCCCGCCCGACGATCATGCCCACGCCGGCCGACAGGCCCTGCAGCGCGCGGAATGCCAGCAGTGTGGGCAAGTCTTGCGACAGCGCACAGCCGATCGAGCCGGCGATAAACAAGGCCAGCCCGCCCAGGATCACCCGCTTGCGGCCCCAGGCATCGGACAACGGCCCGTGCGCGATGCTCATCAGGCCATACGCCAGCAGATAGACGCTGATGGTCTGCTGGATCGCCACCTGGTCCACCGCCAGGCTGCGGCCAAGCTGCGAGAACGCCGGGAAGATGGTGTCGATCGAAAACGGGCCGAACATCGCCAGCCCGGCCAGCAGCAGCGCCATGCGACGGGTGGAGGGAACAGCAGAAGTCATGCGCAACGGTACCCGGAGGACTCCCCACGCGCAGGCACCGGCAGCGGTGGTCAGGCCAACGAGCGCAGCGGCAGGCATGGGGCAAAGAAGCCGACACTTTACGCCAACTGCCACCGCATGCGGCCAGCGATGGAGCGCATGCGCGGCACGCAGGCACATAAATCGCAGCCGCGTCCGCTTCGTCCTAGCACGGCATCGTCATCCTGCCCAGCCGAGCGGCTGCGCACCCGGCAATGACGGCGCCGGCAGTGCTCGGCGCCAGCGGCCAACGGCAGCGATCAGTCGGCTGCGGCGGAGCGCTCCTGCAGCCGCTGCCAATCGGCGATCGGCTGATCGCTCACCACCCGGCCCTGCTCCAGGGTAATGACGCGCGCGGCCATGGCCACGGTTTCGCACCGATGCGCCACGATGATCCGGGTGACCTGCATTGCCTGGATGGCGCGATTGACGCGCTGCTCGTTCATGACGTCCAGATGGCTGGTCGCTTCGTCCAGCACCAGGATGCGTGGCGACCTGTACAGCGCGCGTGCCAGCAAGACGCGTTGCCGCTGCCCGCCCGACAACCCGGTACCCGCCTCGCTCAACAACGAGGCGTAGCCTAGCGGCATCTGCTCCACCTCCTGGTGCACGCCGGCGATGCGCGCGCAACGTTCGACCTGCGCCTGATCCGGCTCCGGGTCGAAGAAACTGATGTTTTCGCTGACCGATCCAGTGAACAGCAGATCGTCCTGCATCACCGTGCCGACGATGGCGCGATAGGGCGTCAGCGCCGTCTCGCTCAGCGGGCGCCCGCCGATCTTTACGTGTCCGGCGCTGGGTTTCAGCAGCCCGAGGATCACTTTGACCAAGGTGGTCTTGCCGCACCCTGACGCGCCGGTGATGGCCACGCATTCCCCGCTGGCGATGCGCACGCTGACGTCTTCGAGCACGGCCGGGGTATCGTCGGCATAGCGGAAGCCGATGCCGCACAGTTCGATGGTGGTGTCGTTCCAGGCAGGCGCATCGATGCGCTGATCGGCGGCCTCCTCGCGCGGCTGGTGGACGATGTCGGCCACCCGCTCCAGATGGACGCGCAACAGGCGGAACTCCACCAGCCGATCGATCAGCTCTGACAAGCGCATGGCGAACTGCTCGCGATAGGCCATGAATGCCAACAGCATGCCCAGCGAAAGCTCTGCGCGCAGGATCGCGAACGCGGCGAGCCAGATCACCAGCACCCGCTCGCATCCGAACAGCAGGCGCTTGAGTGACGACTGCCAGACCTCGCCCTGCGCCAGGCGCAGTTGTGCATTGGTCTGTTCGGCCAGCAGATGGGTCCAGTCCATGCGCCGCACCTGCTGGCGCCCGAACAGCCGCACGCCCTGGATGCCGCGCACGCTCTCCAGCAGGTGGGTGTGCTGGCGCGCGTCCCACAACAACTGCTCGGCGGCAGCTTCGCGCATCCTCCGCAGCCACAGCCAGCGTGTCGCCGCATACAGCGCTACCGCCAGCAGCGTGATCGCGCTGAGGCCGACGCTGTAGACCAGCATCAGGCCGAGGGTGCCGATCACCAGCACGCCATCGACCAGGGTCTGGGTGAATCCGGTCGTCAAGGTGCGTTGCACCTGCACGATCGAGGCGAATCGCGACTGGATTCCGCCGAGGTGACGCTTCTCGAAATACGCCAACGGGAGCGCGAGCAGGTGCGCAAACACCTGCCCCATCCATTGAAAACCCAGCTGTGCCGACACGCTGGCGATCAGCCATCCGCGCAGCAGGGCGATGCAGGATTGCAGGACCACCAGCAACAGGAACCCGGCGCCAAGGACATGGATCAACCCGATGTCGGCCGACGGCACCGCCTGATCGACGATCCACTGCAGTTGGAACGGCATTCCCAGGCTGAGTACCTCGAGCGCGAATGCCAACGCAAGCACCTGCCAGACCGCCCGTCCAAGCCCGTGGACACGACCGATCAACGAGGACAACGCCACTGCCGGCGCCGCAGCTTGCGGACGGAAGTCGGCGGCCGGGCTGAGTTCCAGCGCGATCCCGGAGAAATGCCGGGAGAATTCGCCCGGCGTCAGGCTCCGCGGCCCGCTGGCCGGATCGTGGATCTGCAGACGACGGGTGCCCACCCGCTTGAGCACGACGAAATGATTGAGATCCCAATGCACGACGCAGGGCAGCTGCAACTCCGGCAGCGCGTCCATTTCCAGCCGCAACGCGCGCGCCTGCAGACCGAGCACCTGCGCGATCGCGACCAGATTGGCCAGGTTGGTGCCCTGTCGCGATAGCAGGAAGCGGCGGCGCAGTTCGGCCAGGCCGATGTGGCAACCGTGATAGTGGGCGATCATGGCCATGGCCGCCAATCCGCATTCGCCGACTTGCCCCTGCAGGATCATCGGCAATCCACGCACGCCGGACGCTCGGCGCAACTGCGCCCACCAGCGGCTCATCGCAGCGTGCCGTGCAAACTGGACAGCGGCTCGAATGCCCACTGCGAGAAGCGCCGCCATTCCAATGCCAGCGTGCCCTGCACGCGCATACCCGGTCGCAGGACCGCCGTGCGTCCTGCACGCAGCGCGGCATCCCCGGCCAGGCGCACCCGCACGCGGTACAACGGCTCGCTTACCGAGACCGAGTCGACACGCGGCGGTTCGGGCGCGACGGCGATCTCGACCACCTGCCCGGCGAACTGACCGTAGTGCTGGTAGGGCAAGGCATCGAAGCGCAGTTGCACCGGCATGCCGGGGCCGATCAGCCCGGCGGCCCTGGAGGGCGCATACAACACGACCTCGGTCGCCATCGACGTCGGCAGCAGATCGGCCAGGCGTTGCCCCTGCGCGACCGCCTGCCCGCGCTGCAGCGGTCGCAGCGCTACACGCCCGGCACGCGGCGCGCGCACTTCCCAACGCGACGCGGCCGCCTGCTCGATCGCCGCACGCCGGTCCTCCTGCAGGCCGGCACCGGCCATCGCCAATTGTTGGCGCAAGTTCGACGGTAACTGCTGCACCTCGGCCTGGGCCTGCGCAAGCGCATCGGCCAAGGCCATGCGCTCGCGCTGCAGCTCCAGGGTATGCGCGCGTTGGTCGAGCACGTCGGCCTGTTTCTCATCGACGAATTGCTGGCTGACCAGGCCGCGCGTCAACGCGGTACGGTAACGTTGCTCGATCGATTGGGTCAGTTGCTGCCGATGGCGCAGCAAGTCCAGCTCGGCGTCGATCTGCTGCAAGCGGTCGCGCAGGCCGGCCAGCGCCCGCGCAGCCGCCTGCTGCTGCACGCGCCCCTGGGCACGCAACTGCGCCATCGCCTCGACGGCCAGGCGCTGCTGTTCGGCCAGCACCACAGCAGCGCGCTGGGTCGGCCGCCCGCGATCGTCGCGATGTTCGGCCGACAACACGAACAGCAGCTGGCCCGCAGCGACGCGCTGGCCCTGCACGGCGCCGACCTGCACCACCACGCCCGACTGCGGTGTGGTGACGGAGATCAGTCCGCCCGCCGGGACGACCGTGCCATACAAGGTCTCGCTGCGCGCGAAGCCCAGGCGGAAGAATCCGACCAGCAGCAGGATCACGGTCGTCATCAGCAGGCCGACGCACCAACGTAGCGCGCCATGCTGGCGCAGCACCACCGGCCCGAGCCGACTGCGCTGCCGGTAGTCCACCGCCTCGCGTCGAAACAGGGTCGTCATCCGCTGGCGGCCGCCGACGCCCGCCCGTGCTGCCTGCCTGCTCGGTGCTGCCGCGTCGCCGTGCGCTGCCACGCCACGCGCCTGCTCATACCAGCAGGGCTCCATGCGAGGGCCCGCGTTCCCAGAAGGCCAGCTCCTGCAACCGCCCGAACAGCGCCGGCGGCAACACGCTGCGCCGGGGCACATACTGCACCCCGCGACGGACGCGATGCAGGCCCGGCATCTGCAACGCGGCATCGAAGCGTTCGGCCTCGGCCTGGACACCGGCATAGTCGTGCGCGAACGCCGGCAGTTGCAGGAAGGCGTAGACCTGCTCCATCGCCTGCGCCGGCCGCTGCGCCAGCGTTTCGTAGCGCAACAGCAGCAGTCGATCGGCATGTTCGCCGTAGAACGCCTGGCGCAGCCCGTCCAGCGCATAGCCCACCACGCCGCGCGGTGCGGTCAGCAGGTCCGCGCGCATCGAGACCGAGTCTTCCGGGTCGTAGCCGAACAACGCCGACAAGCGCAGCGGCTGGGTCTGCGCCAGGCGCTCGAAGCTATCGACGACCCAGCCAACATCGCGAACGCAACAGATGACACGGCTGTGCGGGAACAGCGTCGCCAGCCCTGTCAGGCGGCTGCACCAGGCGCGATTGGTGTCGAACACCGTGCCCAGCCCCTGGCGATCCTGGTAATAGGCGTCGAAGACCGAACGCAGCAGCCGCACCCGCTGTGCGTCGTCGATCTGCACGTTGGAGGGATGTTCCTCGCTCATGCCCATCAGCATCGCCGCGTACAGTCGCGCCACCGGCGAGGTGACATCGGCGTGCACATGCGGGTTCTGTCGCAGCAACGCGGCCAGCAAGGACGAGCCCGCCCGCGGCAGCCCGGAAATGAAGTGGTAGTTCACCGCGCGCCTTCCCCTGTCCGATGCTGGTCGGCGGCGGCATGCCGGCGAGACGCATCGCCAGCCAAGCCTGCATCGCGTGCCACTGCACACGCGGACGCGCTGCGCAAAGGCGCTGCGCTTTGCGAATGCCAGCGATCCGGCCGAGCGGTCGGGAGCGCTTGCCGTGACCGGCATCACATCGGCACATGCCGGCACGGACCTGGCGGATGCGACGTTCGTTACCGCGCACACAGCGTCGTGCGCCGGCCCTGGGTCGCAACGGCACCCGCGCACGCTGGATCGCATGGTGCTGTCCCCGGCTCTGCGGTCCAGCGACCACTGTCGCCTCACCGGCCAACGGGCAGATGGCCGAGGCGGTCACGCAGTCGTCCCTTCGGGCGGCGTGACGCTGCGTACGAAGGGAAAACCCGTGAGGACGTCAACATGAATCTGTCGAAAAAATCGCCAACCAATGGTGCGCAAGCGCTGCAGCGGCCCGCCGGGGCCAAGGGCCAGCTGGAGCCCCTGGACCAGCGTCTGTGGAAGCATGTCGGCGGTGGGGACTATCCCCCGCCGGGCGCCAATACCAAGCACGATCCGCCGCCCAAGAACGGGCACCACTGATCCGCCTGCGCGGGCAGTCGCGAGCGGGCGCTGCCGTTGCCGGACCACCCGGTAGCGGAGAACAGCAGCCGCTCAAACCCCGGAGGCCGGACGAGGCGACTCGCCCGGCCTTTGGCATTTCATGGCGCCGAAAAGCGTTTCGCCAAGCGGCTGGGCGCTGGCTATACTAGCCAGGCAACACGGTGGGAGAAGCGGCACTGCCGCTGCCGAAGGCGCAACAGCCCGTAATCGCTCAGGCCCGATACCATCCGCAGTACAACTCTGGAGAGACCGGCCGATGCCGGCGCCGAAGGGGCACGAAACGCAGGCAGGCCGCGGGCCAGGCCGCGTTTTTAAACTCTCAGGCAAAAGGACAGAGGGGCGCGAGGAAGACTGCTGCTGCGGCAGGTCGTGGTGCGCGCATGCGCGTCATACCGGCCGTGATGCGGGTCGACCATTCGTCTGCCCCTACTCCGGATGCCCGCCATGTCCCAGACCCCGTCTTCCCTGCGCGACCTCGAACACCACAGCGCGTTCGTCGAGCGCCATATCGGCCCCAACGACGCGGAAATCGCCCAGATGCTGGACGTGGTCGGCCACGCCTGCCTGGATGCGCTGACCGATGCCATCGTGCCGGGCAACATCAAGTCGCCGGCGCCGCTGGCGCTGCCCGAGGCGATCACCGAAGAAGAAGCGCTGGCCAAGATCCGCGCCATCGCCGACAAGAACACCGTGTTCCGCAACTTCATCGGCCAGGGCTACTACGGCACCCACACGCCGAAGGTCATCCTGCGCAACATCCTGGAAAACCCGGCCTGGTACACCGCCTATACGCCGTACCAGGCGGAAATTTCGCAAGGCCGCATGGAAGCGCTGATCAACTTCCAGACCCTGTGCGCCGACCTCACCGGCATGCAGATCGCCAACGCCTCGCTGCTGGACGAAGCCACCGCCGCGGCCGAGGCAATGACGCTGGCCAAGCGTTCGGCCAAGTCCAGGTCCAACACGTTCTTCGTGCATGACGCAGTGCATCCGCAGACGCTGGAACTGCTGCGCACGCGCGCCGAGCCGCTGGACATCGTGCTGCGCGTCGGCACGCCGGAAGAAGCGCTGCAGGCCGAGTGCTTCGGCGTGCTGCTGCAGTACCCGGACAGCTTCGGTCATATCGGCGATCACGCTGCACTGGCAGACGCCGTGCACGCGCAAGGCGGCCTGGTCGCGGTGGCCACCGATCTGCTGGCGCTGACCTTGATCGCCGCCCCGGGCCAATGGGGTGCGGACATCGTGGTCGGCAACTCGCAGCGCTTCGGCGTGCCGTTCGGTTTCGGCGGCCCGCATGCCGCGTTCATGGCCTGCCGCGATGCCTACAAGCGCTCGATGCCGGGCCGTTTGATCGGCGTGTCGATCGATGCCGCCGGCAACCCGGCGTATCGCCTGACCTTGCAGACCCGCGAGCAACATATCCGCCGCGAAAAGGCCACGTCCAACATCTGCACCGCGCAGGTGCTGCTGGCGGTGATGGCGTCGATGTATGCGGTCTACCACGGCCCCGATGGCCTGACCCGCATTGCGCGCCGCACCCATCGCCTGGCGGCGATCCTGGCGGCGGCACTGCGCAGCGCCGGCATTACCGTCGGCGAGCGCTTCTTCGACACCCTGCACGTCAAGGCGATCGATGCCGATGCCATCCACGCCCGTGCGCGTGCGGCCGGCATCAACCTGCGCGCCATCGACAGCGAAGCGGTGGGCATCAGCCTGGACGAAACCACCACGCGCGCCGATGTGGTTGCGCTGGCGCAGCTGTTCGGTGCCACGGCCGATGTGGACGCGCTGGATGCCGCCACCGCCGATGCCCTGCCGCAAGGCCTGCTGCGCACCACTCCGTTCCTGACCCACCCGGTGTTCAATACCCACCACAGCGAGCACGAGCTGCTGCGCTACATGCGCTCGCTGGCCGACAAGGACCTGGCGATGGATCGCACCATGATCCCGCTGGGCAGCTGCACCATGAAGCTCAACGCCACCGCCGAGATGATCCCGGTGACCTGGACGGAGTTCGGTGCGATCCATCCGCTCGCTCCGGCAGAACAATCGGCCGGCTATGCGCAGCTGATCGACGAGCTGGAAGCGATGCTGGTCGAGTGCACCGGCTACGACGCGGTGAGCCTGCAACCCAACTCCGGCGCGCAGGGCGAATACGCCGGCCTGCTGGCGATCCGCGCCTATCACCGCTCCCGCGGCGAGGCCCACCGCGATATCTGCCTGATTCCCGAATCGGCGCACGGCACCAACCCGGCCTCGGCGCAGATGTGCGGCATGACCGTGGTGGTGACCAAGTGCGATGCCAACGGCAACGTGGACGTGGATGACATCCGCGCCAAGGCGGAAAAATATTCCGACCGCCTGGCGGCGCTGATGATCACCTACCCGTCCACCCACGGCGTGTTCGAAGAAGACGTGGTGGCGATCTGCGAAGCGGTGCATGCGCATGGCGGTCAGGTCTACACCGACGGGGCCAACATGAACGCGCTGGTCGGCGTGGCCAAGCCCGGTAAATGGGGCTCGGACGTCTCGCACCTCAACCTGCATAAAACCTTCTGCATTCCGCACGGCGGCGGCGGCCCGGGCGTGGGCCCGTGTGCGGTGAAGTCCCACCTGGCCCCGTATTTGCCGAAGACGCTGGGCGGCGAAGGCGATGTCGGCATGGTGAGCGCTGCAAGTTACGGCTCGGCCTCGATCCTGCCGATCAGCTGGATGTACGTGACCATGATGGGCAGCGCCGGTCTGCGCAAGGCCACGCAAGTGGCATTGCTCAACGCCAACTACATCGCCAAGCGCCTGGCGCCGCACTACAAGACGCTGTATACCGGCCGCAACGGGCTGGTGGCGCACGAGTGCATCCTCGACGTGCGCCCGCTGGAGAAGACCAGCGGCATCGGCGCCGAGGACATCGCCAAGCGGCTGATCGACTTCGGCTTCCATGCGCCGACCTTGAGCTTCCCGGTCGCCGGCACGCTGATGGTGGAACCGACCGAAAGCGAATCGCAGCATGAACTGGACCGCTTCATCGACGCGATGATCCAGATCCGCGAAGAGATCCGCGCCATCGAAGACGGCCGCCTGGACCGCGAGGACAACCCGCTCAAGCACGCGCCACATACCGCAACGCAGGTGTCGGCCAGCGAGTGGACGCATGCCTACCCGCGCGAACTGGCCGCCTTCCCGCTGCCCAGCCTCAAGCAGCAGAAGTACTGGCCGCCGGTGGCGCGCGTGGACAACGTCTACGGCGACAAGAACGTGATGTGCGCCTGCATCCCGGTGGATGCATACAAGGAAGACGCCGAGGCCTGATCGCCGTACCCGCGATGGCCGACAAAACCCAGCCGGTGACACGGCTGGGTTTTTTATTGGGCTGCGTGTGAATGCCCGGATGCCATACACGCCCCAGCGCGCTGCCAGCCGTTTTCCTGGCCTACACGTGCCACCAGGATGATGACGGACGCTTTCATCCCACAGCAGACCCTGGCGCATGCGTGAACTGAACTTTCTTGGTGCCGTTCTGGTGGCAGCCTGCCTGCTGATTGGCTGCGCACCGCGCCGTCCCGGCGAGGTGCCGGCGCTGGTGCACGCGCCCGATGCGCGTGCCGAAGTGGTGCAGACAACGGCCGGCCCGGTGCGCGGTGTGGCCAGTGCACAGGGTCGGGCATTCCTGGGGGTGCCGTTCGCAGCGCCGCCGGTGGGTGCACTGCGCTTTCGCGCACCGCAACCGCCAGCCGCATGGACGCAGGTCCGCGATGCCACCCAGGCCGGCCCGGCCTGCCTGCCGCGCTATCGCTTCGGGCAGAAGCATGTGTCCGAAGATTGCCTCACGCTCAATGTCTACGCACCGCCCGGCCCGGCAGCAGCGCATCCACGCGCGGTGATGGTGTGGATCTATGGCGGTGCGCTGGAATTGGGCAGCAATGTCGACTACGACCTGAGCGCGTTGGCTGCGCGCCAGGATGTCATTGTGGTGGCACCCAACTATCGCCTGGGCGTGTTCGGTTTCTTCGCGCATCCAGGCCTGCGTGGCGAAGGCGAAGGCGCCTATGCATTGCTCGACCAGCAAGCGGCCTTGCGCTGGGTGCAACGCAATATCGCCGCGTTCGGCGGCGATGCGCACAACGTCACCGTGTTCGGCGAATCGGCCGGTGCGTGGAGCATCTGTTATCAGCTCGCCTCGCCCGGCGCGGCGGGGTTGTTTCAACGCGCCATCCTGCAAAGCGGCAGTTGCCTGGCGAGCGATTCCAGCGTGCCACAGCGCGAAGCAGAAAGTGGCGGCGTCCGCATGGCGCAACGCCTGGGTTGCGCACGCACGCACGATGTTGCCGCATGCCTGCGCGCACTGCCGGCCGAAACGCTGGCCGATGCAGTACCACAACGGCGCGGCCTGACCGGCAGCGATGCGTGGGCGCCGATGTCCGGCGGCCAGGCGTTGCCGCTGCCGCCGGCCGCCGCAATCGCCAGCGGTCGGCATGCGCAGGTGCCGGTACTGATGGGCACCAATCGCGATGAAGGGCGTTTGTTTGCGCAATTGCTGTCCTACATCGGCAAGCTCAACCTGCGCGGCGGATATGAAGCGCGCGTGCAACGCATGCATGCCTCTCCAGCCCCGGTGCTGACGCAATACGCAGCCGTTGCCGCGCAATCGCGCTGGGAGGCGTTCGCCGACATCGTGACCGATGGAGGCTTCGCCTGTCCCACACGCCGGCTGGGGCGAGCATTGCGCACGCATGCGCCGGTGTACGCCTACGAGTTCGACGACCCGCACGCGCCGTACGGTCTGTTACGCCTGCCGTTTTCGCCTGCATTGGGCGCGTTCCACGCCTCTGAACTGGTGTATCTGTTTCAGCGCCCGTGGGTACTCAGTGGCCGGGCGCAGTTCAGTCCGGCGCAGCAGGCGTTTGCCAATACGGTGCAGGATTATTGGGGTGCGTTCGCGCGCACCGGCGATCCCAACGGTGGCGGGCGGCCGCGGTGGCCGCTGTTTGATGGCGACACGCCACTGACGCTGTCGCCGCACAGGATCGGCGCAACGCCCGACTTCGTGCAGCGTCATCGTTGTGCGTTCTGGGATGCGCGTGCAGACACTGCGACAACATCGGTGCAGCCATCGTCGCCGTGACAGGGCGATCGGTGTGATGCGACCGCCACCCTCATTCCAACGCGACAGGAACCCATCATGTCCGAATCGTCTTCCCCTTCCTGCGCACAGGTGCGCCTGCGCAACGGGCGTCGCGTGCCCGCGTTAGGCCTGGGCTCCTGGAACCTGGGCCAGGGCCGGCATGCGCCCGAGCAGGAAATCCAGGCGCTGCAACTCGGTCAGCAATTGGGCATGCAGTTGATCGACACCGCCGAGATGTACGGCAATGGCCGCTCTGAGCAACTGATCAGCCAGGCCATCGGCCGTGCGCAGCCGCCCTACGTGGTGTCCAAGGTGTTGCCCGGCAATTCCAGCGCCCGCGGAATCGCACGCGCCTGCGAAGCCAGCCTGCAACGGCTGGGGGTGCGCACCTTGGATCTGTATTTGCTGCACTGGCGTGGCGGCAGCGATCTGGCCGAAGTGGTGGATGCATTCGAAGCACTACGCGATGCCGGCAAGATCCGCGATTGGGGCGTGTCCAACTTCGATGTCGATGACATGGAGGAGCTCTGGGCAATCGATGGCGGCTCGCGTTGCCTGGTCAACCAGGTGCTGTACCACGCTGGCAGCCGCGGTATCGAATTCGACCTGTTGCCGTGGTGCGCCGCGCACGAGGTGGCCGTGATGGCCTATTCGCCGCTTGGCAGCCGCGCGTTGCTGGATCATCCGGTCTTGCACGCCATTGGCGAGCGTCGTGGCGTTGCAGCCACCGCGGTGGCGCTTGCGTGGGCGATCCGCAGCGGCAATGTCATCGCCATTCCCGAATCCGGAACGCCGGCGCATGTGCGTGCCAATGCCGCGGCCTGCACGCTGCAATTGCACGCAGACGATCTTGCCGAGATCGATCGCGCCTTCGCGCCGCCTACCCGCAAACAGCCGCTGGATCTGCTGTAAAACACCGATAGTCGCGCCCGCTTGTCTGCGCATCTGCACGGCTGCGCGTGTGCGTGCTCGTGATCGCTGCAACATGCAACTGCGACGTCGCGCAATGTTTGCTGCACATGTGAGTTTTCGTTCGCAAGCAGACACATGCAATTAACAGCGCCACTCCCAGGCTTTATTGCTCAGCCCGCATCCCAAGCCCGCCAGAGTGGAGTTCCTATGGCCAAGTCCCCCAGCAAATCCGCGCAGGTCCCTGCCCTCGCACCTGCCAACACCACCGTCGATGGGTCGCGCGGTACTGGCGATGAATTGCACCAGAAGGCAGGCGGCACGCACCCGCAGCTGACCACCAACCAGGGCATTCCGGTAGGTGACAACCAGAATTCGCTCCGCGCCACCCCGCGCGGCCCGACGTTGCTGGAAGATTTCATCCTGCGCGAAAAGATCACCCACTTCGATCACGAACGCATTCCCGAGCGCATCGTGCATGCGCGCGGCAGTGCCGCCCACGGCTATTTCGAGCTCACCAAGTCGTTGAGCCAGTACACCACCGCCAAGATCTTTACCGAGGTGGGCGAAAAGACCCCGTTATTCACCCGTTTTTCCACTGTCGCAGGCGGCGCCGGCTCGGTGGATACGCCGCGCGATGTGCGCGGGTTTGCGGTGAAGTTCTACACCAAGGAAGGCAACTGGGATCTGGTCGGCAACAACATCCCGGTGTTCTTTATCCAGGATGCGATGAAGTTCCCGGACCTGATTCATGCGGTGAAGATGGAGCCGGACCGGGGCTTCCCGCAGGCTGCCAGCGCGCATGACACGTTCTGGGATTTCATTTCGCTGACACCCGAATCGATGCACATGGTGATGTGGGCGATGAGCGACCGCACCATTCCGCGCTCGCTCCGCATGATCGAGGGTTTCGGCATCCACAGTTTCCGATTCCTCAATGACAAGGGCGAAAGCACCTTCGTCAAGTTCCATTGGCGGCCCAAGCTGGGCCTGCAATCGACGATCTGGGACGAGGCGGTCAAGATCGCCGGCGCCGATCAGGATTTCCACCGCCGCGACCTGTTCGAAGCAATCCAGAACGGCGATTTCCCCGAGTGGGAACTCGGCGTGCAGTTGTTCACCGAAGCCCAGGCAGCAACGTTCCCGTTCGATCATCTGGATTCGACCAAGGTCATTCCCGAAGAGCTTGTGCCGTTGCAAATCGTCGGCCGCATGGTGCTCGACCGCTGGCCGGACAACTTCTTTGCCGAAACGGAGCAGGTTGCCTACTGCCCGGCCAACATCGTGCCCGGCATCGACTTCAGCAACGACCCGCTGCTGCAAGGCCGCCTGTTCTCGTATCTGGATACGCAGCTGAGCCGCCTGGGCGGGCCGAACTTCCATCAGATTCCGATCAACGCACCCAAGTGCCCGTTCGCCAACAACCAGCGCGACGGTCACATGCAGATGAACGTACCCAAGGGCCGCGTCGCCTATGAGCCCAGTTCGCTGCAGGCCGATGCGCCGCGTGAAGCGCTGCGTGGCTTCCCCAGCCATGCAACTGCGGCCGAAGAAGGCACCAAGGGCCGAGTGCGTGCAGAAAGCTTTGCCGATCATTACAGCCAGGCGCGGCTGTTCTTCCGCAGCCAGACCGCACCGGAACAGGCGCATATCGCCTCGGCATTGGTGTTCGAACTGTCGAAGGTGGAAACCGCCCACGTACGCGAGGCCATCGTGGGTCATCTGCGCCACATCGACCAGGAGCTGGCGCAACGTGTGGCCGATGGCATGGGCATGACCGCCCTGCCGCCAGCACCGCCGGCTGCAGTGGCGCCGATCGACATGCCGCTCTCGCCTGCCTTG
Source organism: Xanthomonas euvesicatoria (assembly GCF_013112235.1). Classification (NCBI taxonomy): domain Bacteria; kingdom Pseudomonadati; phylum Pseudomonadota; class Gammaproteobacteria; order Lysobacterales; family Lysobacteraceae; genus Xanthomonas; species Xanthomonas euvesicatoria. The sequence goes on along the minus strand of NZ_JABFFS010000001.1, from coordinate 2,503,317 downwards.
CAGGTCATCGGCAAGATGAAGGACACCCTGAAAGGGCGCACGGTGGGCATCCTGATTCACGACGGCTCCGATGCCGCGGCGATCAAGGCCGTACGCAAGGCGGCCGAAGCTGCGGGTGCGACGGTCAAGATCGTTGCGCCCAAGCTCGGCGGCGCCAAGCTTAGCGACGGCAAGCAGTTGGCCGCCGATGGGCAGCTGGCTGGGACGCCTTCGGTGGTGTTCGACGCGGTGGCGGTATTGCTGTCCTCGGAAGCGGCCAAGCTGCTGACACGCGAATCGGCGGCGCTGGATTTTGTGAGCTTTGCCTGGGCGCATCTGAAGGCCATCGCATTCGACGAAGGCGCGCAGGTGTTGTTGAAGGCCGGCAACGTCGGCAAGGATGCGGGCGTCGTTCCGGCCGCCGATACCAAGGCATTCATTACCGCAGCAAAAACCCGCCAGTGGGCACGCGAGCCGAAGGTGCGCATGCTGGCGTAACCGCGGGAAGACCCGGTACCCGGGCTTGAAACCGAGGCACGCCACGTCCGCGCGCTGGCGGCCCCAAACCCCTCGGCTTTTGCCGCTGCCGCGCGTTTGCGCGGTAGCGGCAGGTTACTGCGCATTTCCACGGCAAGCGCTAGCTGTTTCGCGTTGGCCAAAGCTTCGATCGCGCAACCAGCATGCGCACTGCGCGATGTCCGTTACCAGGCCGCGATGGAGCACCCTGACGCGAGCGAGGTTTACCTGTCGCTCGCGCCCAGGTCATGTAGGTCGGGTCGATGACGACGCTCGGTCGCTATTCGCTTCCCGGATGACGATTACGCCAACTGGCGTTGCTTGGGATTGGCCGCATTGCAGAATGTGCCGCTAGTCACTGGAGCACGGTATGGAATCTCGGATCACCCCGACCTCTGGCGCAGCAAACTTGCCGCTTCCTGCAGCCGATGACGCGGCGTTACCACGCAGCCCGGCGACCGACGACGATCGGCACCACCGCACTGATGCCCGATTGGCTGGACTAACGCCCCGCCGCAGCGCGGCGCGGACCAGCGCAGCCACCGCGCTCGATTGCGTAATGCCAGACGCCGCGGGCAGCAGGAGCATCGGTGCGCCTGCCTCGGCTCACGTCGTAAACCGCCTGGATAGACCTCTATTCTCGATCATTCGGCCTATCGCGTTTCTAGCCACCAGGGCCGACATCGGCGGCCATCGCCACCCGATGAGCCTGTCCGAAAGCGCTGTTGTCTTCTCGCGCTCCAAGGCGACATTGGGAGGCAGCGATGTGGGCATGGTCGGGATGCTCGATGGCCAGGAGCATCTTGTCAAAACCGGAATTTCGCGCAGCCTGCTGGGTCAGGCAGTGAAATGTTGCGCGAAGGGGCAAGGCGCGGAGGCCAACAAACGCTTGGGCTACATCGTCGGCTCGGCAGCCAGGCTGCTTGAGGGCAGCATGGACAAGCAGGCCACGCAGCAATGGCTGACACTGGCCTTCCATGCCTTTCTCGATACCGAAAAAGGTAAGAGATTGACGGAAAAAGCGAAGACGGATGCGTTGGACATCGACGATGTCTGCGAGATTCACGAAAGCCTGGTTGCTGCAGATCCTCGTCTACGCAATCCGCTTGGCATCCCGGCCTTGTTTGACATCATCAACGTCGCTGCCGCACAGGATTTGGTCAACGCGCTACAGGCACGCCATCTTCCGCGGCAACACATTCCGGACTCATCGCTGCTGACACTGCCCGACAACGCCTTCATCGCCTCGCGACTGATTCATGATGCAGAGCCGCTGGATACATTCCTGACCAAGGCGTTCTTGCCGCCTGACGTTTCGCTTGCGCAGGCCAAGCAAGCCGCTGCCCGTGTGAAAAGCGCAGCCGGCAGCGGTGCGCAGGCCGATGAACTCGCCGCAGACCACGCGCTGCTTGCGCGGATCAACGATCCGGTCAATCTTCGTTCGGGCAAACAGGCGTTGATCGATACCTTGCGCCACAGCGGTCTGGACGGGCTGTTCGCCTCGTTGCTGGCCAGGCTGACCCTGGGCGAAGCGTCTGATCTGGGCCCTGACAATATGCTGGTCATTCCCGGAGAAGATGCACGCCACAAGGTCGTCAGCATTGACGTAACCGGCTTTCGCTACGACCGGGAGAAAGATACCCCGGCAAATCCACGAGAACCGCTTCGGTATGGTTGGGGAGACGTCGTCCAGAACCCGGCACGGGCGCTGCAAGTGCTGCTTGATGCCAGCGTGATGAGCAGCCGTTATGCGAAAGGCCTGGATGGCGTACATGCCACGGTGATTGAGGCGATACGCGAGGCGCTTGCCTGGCAAGCCACGCCTGAAGTGGAAATGGTCAAGCAGTGGTACGCCGCGCTCGATGTGGACTCCGCCACGTCCTCCTTGCGCTCGTTGGGCGCTCAGCTGAAAGACATGTCTGGCGCGGGTTGGATGCCGGATGCCGCGCTGGTGAATCAGGTGTTGGCACGCAATTCCTCCTTCCTCAGCAATGTGATTCAAAAATCCCGGACATGACGACTGCGACCAGTACGTGCCACGGTCTGCACGGGCGCGATACCAGTACCGCCCAAGGCGACGGTCAGGCGAACCACGCCTGGCCGCGCGCCAGCGCCTGTGCGTGCACTGGCTCGGGCGTTCGACACCGGCTTTCTTTCAGCACGGCGTTGGCGGGCACAAAGACCGAGCTCCCTGCCCGCCGAATTGCCTCGATCAGATGCTCACCGTTTTCAGGTTCCTGCCTGGCCCGCTGCAACTGGCCACTCACGTTGAGCGATCCGTGGAGCTTTGAGCCGTGTGTTCGAGGATCTCTTCCTTGGTGAGGACAGGCGACGCGTCGTGATTAGCGCTCCCCACCAGCGCCAGCCACCCAAAGCTGGCCAAGCAGCTTGGAGCCGATGGTTGCCCGGTGCACCTTGGCCTCGGTATTTCCGAGGGCGCGCATCATCTCTTCCCAGCGTGCGCCCAGGTTGACTTCTCTCTCCGTCTTCAGGTGGACGGCGGCCAAGTCCTTATAGTCGAGCGCGCGCAGCGCGTCGGGGGTGACCGGTCTTTTGGCATGTACGTGGACGAACCAGGGTCGCGGGATGTTTCCATTCGACTGCGGTGTGTGCTCGATACGCACTTCAAAGAGCCTGCCACGGTCGCCAATGTCGTCCTCCGAGCGAAGGCGGTTCGGCGCCGTGACGCGTGCCAGTCCATTCATCGCCAACAGGCGCTCCAGATGCGGCGCACGTGGCTGCGGATCGGTCTTGAGCGCATCGGCTTCGCGCCGTTTGAAATCGTGCTCGATCCTCTGGAGAAGACGCAGCCGCGTGTCGAGGTGGTCGATGCGCGCGTCTCCTGCACCGAGCTTGCCTTTGAGCTGCAGCACACGCTCACTGGATCCGAACCAACCCTGCATGGTGATCCTGGCAGAATCGAAGGCCGTCGCCGCGTCATATCTGGAGTCGCCGATCAGCCGCTCTACGTCGGTGGTGTCCTTGCCAAGGCGCTTGGCGAGCGCGATGAAATCACCGCCGAGTTCTGCTACCGGCAACGACTCCAGACGCGTGCCTTTCAGTATCTCGTCGGCCTGCTTTTGCGCTGCGCTGCGCTCATCCATGACCCGCCGCGCGGGCGCTGCCGCCGAGCTGGAAGCATCAGGCGTGCGCACGCGTGCCTTGCGCGACCGGCTCGATTTGCCTGTTGCCGTCGTGGTTGTCGGCACGCTTGATGTTGTCGACGCCGGTGCCTGCCCGGGCGAGGCCGCTGCTGTGCCAATCAGCTGTCTGTCCTGGACGGCGAACTCACACATGTCAACAATCGCCTGACGTTGGTCGGCAAGTGCCTGTGCAAGATCGAGCATCGTCGGCCATAGATGATCTCTGGCATGTTCACCTGCTTCGATGAGCGCGGCGGCATCCATACACAGCTGCGTCGCCGCTCGGCCACGCAGCTCGGCGTATTCGATAAGCACTTGCTTGTACATGGCCAGCATCTGCGGCGTCAGCGAGTGCTCGGTTGAGAGAAAGCGTTCAAGATGGATCTTGGTCAGCTCCGTAAACGCTTGTCCGACCTTGGCTTCCATGCATCTGTCTACTTCTTCGAGCGCGCTCAATCGATCCATCACCTGTCGCAACCCGCAACAACTGGCTTGATCGGAAAGCCTTCTTGAATATATTTCGTACAGCACTCCACGAACGGTTTGCATCCGCGTGTGACAAGATCCCATCGTGATCCTGATGATCGGCAGCTGGGCCTTCAGCACGTCGGGTGGCGCCCGATTCGTCATCGGCGACTTGATACGCCGGAAAACCTCTTCCAACGCTGCAATGACATCAAGAAGATGCGTGCGTAACGCATGCCATGATTCCGGCTGCTGCAGACGGATGGCCTGGACATTAAACCGTGCAAACTGGCTGCTTTCCGCAAGCACAGACCCCAATTCCTGGGTCAATTTGTGATCGATCATTTTTTCGCATGACAGATAGTTCATCGCTGCGGCTTGCCCGAGAGACGAAATCAATCGATCCTCATGGGCTTCGATGTCGGAGGATGACATGCGGCGTTGGATCTTGAGCTCGCTCAGCGCCTGCAAGCCTTGTCGCGCGGATGCGATCGCCGATGCGCCTGACTTGAGCCTTGCTTCAAGGGATCTTGTGTCTGCCACCCCCCTTGGCGCCACGTTTGTGACCAGGTGATTGAACAGTTGCAGCCTGGCCGAGGCCGTGTGCAATACCTCGAGCTGATCTGGTCCTGCTGAGACAGACGCCGAGGTGAAGAGCGGTCCGCGGACGCCCCTGGCGTTAGCGGATGATGATGCAGGCGCACTGGCCCTGGAAGCTCTGGCCGGTCGCGGCGTTCTGATGGCAAGCCCGCTGAGTTGCGTGGAGAGCGCCGCTACCTCGTCAGGCACGCTCGCGTTGGTTGACGCATCCTGTGGCGGCGCCGCTGGTTGAGCGGACTGCGCGGGATCCACTGGGGCTTGATTGGTCGCTCGAACTCTCGGCACGGTGCATCCTCCGACATTGCCATTCTATTGCCACGCATGGACGCCCAGATGCGCCTGTTCTCCGCAGATCCGAGACCTGATGGTCTGGGTATGCGACGGCACCTGGGCCGTTGTGGCTATTGCTGTCCACCAGCGCCAAGCGCCCAAAGCTGGCCAAGCAGCTTGGAGCCGATGGTTGCCCGGTGCACCTTGGCCTCGGTATTTCCGAGGGCGCGCATCATCTCCTCCCAGCGTGCGCCCAGGTTGACTTCTCTCTCCGTCTTCAAGTGGACGGCGGCCAAGTCCTTATAGTCGAGCGCGCGCAGCCCGTCGGGGGTGACCGGTCTTTTGGCATGTACGTGGACGAACCAGGGCCGCGGGATGTTTCCATTCGACTGCGGCGTGTGCTCGATACGCACTTCAAATAGCCTGCCACGGTCGCCAATGTCGTCCTCCGAGCGAAGGCGGCGCGGCGCCGTGACGCGTGCCAGTCCATTCATCGCCAACAGGCGCTCCAGATGCGGCGCACGTGGCTGCGGATCGGTCTTGAGCGCATCGGCTTGGCGCCGCTTGAAATCGTGCTCGATGCTCTGGAGAAGACGCAACCGCGTGTCGAGGTGGTCGATGCGCGCGTCTCCTGCACGGAGCTTGCCTTTGAGCTGCAGCACACGCTCACTGGATCCGAACCAGCCCTGCATGGTGATCCTGGCAGAATCGAAGGCCGTCGCCGCGTCATATCTGGAGTCGCCGACCAGACGCTCTACGTCGGTGGTGTCCTTGCCAAGGCGCTTGGCGAGCGCGATGAAATCACCGCCGAGTTCTGCCACCGGCAACGACTCCAGACGCGTGCCTTTCAGTATCTCGTCGGCCTGCTTTTGCGCTGCGCTGCGCTCGTCCATGACCCGCCGCGCGGGCGCTGCCGCCGAGCTGGAAGCATCAGGCGTGCGCACGCGTGCCCTGCGCGACCGGCTCGATTTGCCTGCTGTCGTCGTGGTTGTCGGCACGCTTGATGTTGTCGACGCCGGTGCCTGCCCGGGCGAAACCGCCGCTGCGCCAAACAGCTGTCTGTCCTGGACGGCGAACTCACACATGTCAACAATTGCCTGACGTTGGTCGGCAAGTGCCTGTGCAAGATCGAGCATCGTCGGCCATAGATGATCTCTGGCATGCTCACCTGCTTCGATGAGCGCGGCGGCATCCACACACAGCTGCATCCCGGCTCGGCCGCGTATCTCGGCGTATTCGACGAGTACCTTTTTGCACCGGGCCAGCCCCTCCGGGGTGAGCGAATGCTCGGTTGAGGAAAAGCGTTCGACATGGACCTGGATCACATGCTTGAGCGCTTCGCCCACCTCAGCATGGTGAAGGCTGTCGATTTCTTCGAGCTCCCTCAGTCCGTCAAGCACCTGGGGCAGGCCGCACTCGCTGGCCTCATCGGCAAGGCGCCTTGAATGTATTTCGACGAGCATTCCGCGGACGGTCTGCATCCGTTCATGGCACGATCCCATCATCGCCCTGACGACCGGGAGATGGTCCTTGAGCGAGTCGCGTGGCCCCTGACCCGTCATCGGCGACCTGATGCGCTGGCAAACCTCCTCCATCGCTGCAAGCGCATTCAGAAGATGCCCGCGTAACGCAAGCCATGGTCCCGGTTGCTGCAGACGCATGGCGTCAGCGGACAACACCACCATCTCGACCCTTTGGGTATTCACATGGCCAAATTCGGTGGCCATTTTCTGATCGATCATCTTCTCGCATGCGCCGTAGTGAAGCGATGCGGCTACTGCGAAATGCGGCACCAGGAAATTCTCGTGTTCTTCGACGTTGTCGACCGGCATGCGTTTTCGGATATTCAGCTCGGCCAGCGCCTGCAAGGCTTGTCGAGCGGATTCGATCGCAGACTTTCCGGATTCGAGTCTTGCTTCCAGCGCTCTGATATCCGCTGGTGCGTCACGTTTTTGTGCCAGGTCGTTGAAGCGTTTCAGCCTGGAAGAGGCCTTGCTCAATACCTCGAAAGGATCTGGCCCTTGCGGAACTGGCGCCGCGGCAAAGAGCGCCGCCATGACGTCCTGTGCGTTGGTGGACGATGCCGCTGGAAGATTGGCTCTGGAGGCTCGGCCCAGCCGTCGCGGCCTGATGGAAAGCCCGCCGAGTTGCGCTGAGGGCGCCGCACTGGCGGCAGAGCTACTTGCGGCTGATCCCGAGCCCGATGGTGTCGGTGCAGTTTGAATCAATTGCGCGGGATCCGGTGGGGCCTGCTTGGTCGATTCAATTTTAGGCACGGTGCATCCTCCGATATCGCCATTCGATTTGCTCGCACACCGCGCCCAGTTTTCCCCGTCCCGGAATGTGCGTGGAACGTGGCGGAGCCTTACGCCAGGCCTTGCGAGCCGGCAGCGATGCGTGTTGCCACTGCGTGGCGCAGTCACCGCGTGACCCGTGCCATGGCGCTCGAACCGCCTGCCTCATCGTGTTGCATGCTGCAGTGCCTGCCTCACTCACTGCTGGCTCGACCCGGCATTGTTCATCATGCAATTGCGGATGACGTGCAGCAAAAACCGTGTTGCCGTTTCAACGCAGGAACCACGACCCACTCATGTCGATGTGCGTGACATCGCTGCCTTAGTAAACCACCGAATGCGGCGCGGTTTGCATGCGGCGCGAATGCGTGGTGACTGAGACGAAGACGAGCCGGCTGCGCATGCAGTTGTTCAATGACCAGACGAGGCGGTCAAGGCATCTCCCAATAACTTGGGCACCTCTCAAGACCCGTCATCATGTCCGATGCCTTTGAATCATCGGCACAACGCTCAGGAATCAAGAAACGACGCAATGTTGCAGATCCGGTGGACGCCTATCCATGGCAAGCCCTAGTTCGGAAACCTCAGCAGGCAGTTCGAGAGAATTTTCAGGCTCAACGCACGTCTTGCGCATGCACGTTGAGATCGCCCCGCCCTCTACACTGTTTCGGCTGAAAACTGCTGCGCATTCGCCAACGCACGATATTCGCGCGGCGTCATGCCCACCGCTTGCTTGAATTGCCGCGCGAACGCGCTTTGGTCGCTGAAGCCGCAAGCGTGGCCGATTTCGGTAAGGCTCTTGTTTCCGTGCAGCAGATGCATCGCCATCTGCAGACGCAGCTTGGCCAACACTTGCTGCGGCGTGAGCTGGAATACCTTGCGGAACGAGCGCTGCAGCTTGGACATGGAAAACCCGGTGATCTCCACCAGCGCCTGCATGCGGACGTTCTGCGCGTAATTGGCGTTGAGATACGCCAGCGCAAGTCGCAGCTTTTCGTACTGCGATTCGTGCCCGTCCTGCGGGCCCAGATCGCGCGAGATGCCGATGATGCCCTGCACCTTGCCATTCACCAGCAACGGACGCTTGCAGGTCAGGCACCAGCCAGGCTCACGGTTAGCGAACAGGTGGAGCTCCAGCAGGTTGTCGATCACCTCGCCGGCCAGCACCTGCTCGTCCTGATTGGCGTAATTGGCGCCCAGGCCACTGGGATAGACCTCGGCAACACGCTTGCCGATCAGGTCCTTGCGCGATTTCAGCCCCAGCCGCCGCAGCATGGTCTGGTTGACGTGGGTGTAGCGGCCCTCGCGATCCTTGACGAAGAACAACACGTCCGGCACGGCATCGAACAACGCTTCAAGATCGGCAGGATCGATGCTCTTCATGCGAGAGGGTTCATGCAGGGCAAGGTGCTCGAGACCGGGAAAGGCGCATCAAACCAGGCGCGCGATTGAAACGATTCGCCCCTGCCGCGCCATGATACGCCGCATGCGCGATCGGCCTGCGGCCGGAGGACTCAGCGCGAGGTGTTGCCTGCGTCCACTGCCGCCGGTGCAGGCTTGGCATCTCCCGCCGCAGCGGTCGGGTTACCGATGCGATCCAGCGGCACCTGTCGCGCACGCCAGCTCTGCACCACCGCCGCACCGGCCTGTGAGCCCACCTGCACGCGCAGCCGCGCGCTGCCGCCGGGCGCGATGAACTCGATCTCGCAGTCGCCCGCGGCCATGCAGCTATCGGCCGCAAGGGGATCCACCAGTTGCCAGCCTTGCTCCATCACCGCCTGCGCAAACGCGCGATACCCCATGCCGGATTTCAGCACGGCCGGCAATGGCACGCTCGTATCGCCGCCTTGCTCGGAAGACGCAACCGCCACCGGGGCGCGCGCGGGCGCAACGGCAGGCCGCGACGCGGCGCCCAGGGCGGGACTGCAGATCAGAGCGATTACCCACAATGCGGGGCGGAACGACGTGCGCATGCAAACGGTCCTTGCGGTCCTGGCAGGGAACTGGGAAGAGGAAGATGCGCTAGTTTGACATGCCTGTGATGCGCTGCGGCAATTGCATTTGGGATGCATTGGCCCGTGATCTGCACAGCGGCGCTGCAACCGGTTCACGCCAAGCGTGCTCATCCAGCGCACGGGATGTCAGTGGAACGGCCAGACGCTCCGGATCGACAATTGCCGCCGGCAGACTCATCGGTATCAGCGCGTCCACCGCCGATCCGGTCGCCATCGTCGCAAGCAAGCTGCATCATTGCGGTTTGCGCGCGGAGTTCCCGATGGCCATTGCCAACGCTTCAACCACGACGTCTTCAACCTATGCAGTCGGCCAGCTATGGCGCTGCCGCGGGCGCAGTGCCGCCGAAACGCCGCTACTGCTGATCAACCAGATCGATACGCATCCGCAGGGAGGCCAGATCCTGCACGTGACCATCAGCGACGTCCAGGTCCGTCATGCGGGAATGCCCAACGGAACGCTTGACACGCTGCCGCACATTCCGGTGATTGCACAGACGCTGGAGCGCAGCGCTGCCGAACATGTCGGCGACAGCACGCCCAATCAGGCGTATCTGCCCGGGTATGCCGAGTGGAAGGCCGCGTTCGACGCCGGGCGTGCCGGCTCGTTCGGGATTGCGGTGTCGGAAATTCTGGACATCGTGGAAGGCCAGCTGGCCAAACGCGGCTAGCACTGCGCAGGTGTCAGGTGGGCATGGACTGCCGGCAAGACTGCGGTGCACGCGCGGCAGATGCGAGGTGGAATAACCGCTGCTTGCTCTGGCGGTGCGCGAGCACTCCAGGCGCAACGGGCAGGATGCGGTTGCCGAAACGCTGACTTCGACAACGCCCATCGCCCAGGGAACGCATTCGCTCAAGCAACCGACACGCCGCGCCTGGCGGCGTGTCGGTCGTCCGTCACTGGCCGATATGCTGCTTCAACCAGCCATTGACGGTGTCATGCCACAGGATGCTGTTGTCCGGCTTGAGTACCCAGTGGTTCTCGTCCGGGAAATACAGGAACTTGGAATCGATGCCCTTGCGCTGCAGCGCGGTGAAGGCAGCCAGGCCCTGTTCGACCGGAATGCGGAAATCCTGCTGGCCGTGGATCACCAGCATCGGCACCTTCCACTTGTCTACGTGCAGCACCGGGTTGAACTTCTCGTAGCCGGCCGGGTTCTGCCACGGCGTGCCGCCATTTTCCCACTCGCTGAACCATAGTTCCTCGGTGGCATAGCCCATGGTGCGGTTGTCGAAGACGCCGTCGTGGTCGACCAGGCACTTCCATGGTTGATTCCAGTTGCCTGCCATCCAATAGACCATGTAGCCGCCGTAGCTGGCGCCCAATGCGCAGGCCTTGTCGCCGTTGAGGAAGCCGTACTGCTTCTGCGCGGCGGCCCAGCCTTTTTGCAGATCTTCCAGCGGGCGGTCGCCCCAATGCTGGCTGATGGCGTCGGTGAATTCCTGGCCGTAGCCGGTGGAGCCGTGGAAATCGATCATCACCACCGCGTAGCCCTGGCCGGCGTAGGTCTGCGGATTCCAGCGGTTGCTCCAGCCATTGCCGAAGCTGCCCTGCGGGCCGCCGTGGATCAGGAACGCCACCGGGTAAGTCTTGCCCTGCTGGTAGTTGTACGGCTTGACCACGTAGCCGTGCACGGTGTCGTTGTTCCAGCCCTTGAACTGGAACTGCTCGTAGTCGCCGAACTGCACGTCCGGCAACAATTCGCCCGCGCTCTGGCTGATCGCGCGCAGCCCCTGGCCTTGCGTGTCGCTGACGAAGATCTGGTCACCGCTCTTGAGCGAGTTGCGGGTGAAGGCCAGCGTATTGCCGGCCAGCGTGGGGGCGTGCACGCTACCCTCGCCCACCAGCTTGGTCGCCTCGCCGCTGGCGATGTCGATCTTGAACAGCGGATGCTCGCCGAGTTCGTCGGCACTGGTGTAGAGGCTGGCACCGTCTTCGCTCAACACGATCTCGCCCGCCGAGCGGTCCCACTTCGGCGCGATCTCGCGCGTCTTGCCGCTGACCACATCCATCGCCATCAGGCCGAAGCGGTCGGCCTCGAAGCCCGGGCGCTTCATGGCGCGGTAGTACAGCGTCTTGCCGTCGGTGCTGAACACCGGGCCGGCATCCCAGGCCGGGTTGGCCGCGGTCAGGTTGACCGGCGCGGACTTGCCGGTCGCATCCAGGCGGTACAGATCGAAGTTGGTCTGCCACGGCTCGTCGTTGCCGGTGGGCTTGCCGCTGGCCTTGGCATTCTTGCTCGCCTCCGGGCCATGCGGCTGCGGAATGCGCACGCTGGCCACCACGCTGCTGCCATCGGGCGACCAGGTGTAATCGTCGTTGCCGCCGAACGGCTTGGACGGCGCGTCGCCGGCCAACGTGGCGCTGATCGCCGATGCCCCGACCACTGCCTTGGCACCGGCCGCAGGCAACTCGGCCACGAACAGGGTGTTGCGGCGGCCATCGTTCCAGGTGTCCCAATGACGCACGAACAACTGGTCGTACACCACGCCGCTGGCCTTGTTGTTCTTGAGCTCGCCCAGCTTCTTCTTGGTGCAGCCCAGGTCCGAGCCGCAGTCCTGGAACACGCCCGCGCTGAAGGCGATGCGCTTGCCGTCCGGCGAGAGCTTGTAGCTGTCCACGTCCACCGCAAATGCGGTGAGTTGCTGCGGCGTGCCGCCGGCCATCGGCTGCGCGTAGAGCTGCTGGCTACCGGATTTGCTGCTGAGGAAGTACACCGTCTTGCCGTCCGGCGACAACGCCGGGCTGTTGACGTTCCATCCTTCCGGGGTGAGCCGCTTGGGCGGCGCCAGATCGCGCGTGCGCAGATTGCGCACCCACAGGCTGGTGGCCGGCTTGCCATTGGCGGTCTTGGCCTGGCGCTTGGCGAACAGCACCACGCTGCCATCCGGGCTGAGCGTAGGCGAGGACACCCGGTCCAGCGCCACCATGTCGCGCACATCGAAACCGCGCGCAGCGGCAAGGCTTGGCAGGGCAGCCAGCAAACACAGGGGCAGTACGGCGTGACGCAGCTTCATCGAGATCTCCGGCAACGGCAAAACGTCGATGGTAGGCGTTGCTGCGGCGCACGCGCAAAGGCAGGAGGTCCTGCGGCGCGACGCGGTGCGCCGCGCACGCATGCGCAGACCATGCCGCCTGCACGCGACACGGGCGGCTGGGCGCTTTAGAGCGGCTTGCAAAACGTAGCGAGCAATCGTCAGGTGGGTGCGGACGGCGCGCAGAAACCGGCGTGTACGCGTGGTACATGCCGATTCCGGGCACCGGCCGCGCCCGCCTGGCGGCTGCGCAGTCGTTTTGTTCGCTGCTCTTAGAAGCGGTGCGACAAGCCGACGTAGACCTGGGTGTCGGGCGTGCGGTCGTTGAGGCCGAAATTGGCGCCTACGTCCAGCTGCAGGAGCGGATTGAGCAGATACGACGCCGCGATATCGGCCGAGTACTGCTCCACGGTCTGCGCCGGATCGCGGTTGATGGAGGACCACACCTCCACCGCCATCGACAACTTTGGTGTCAGTGGGCGCGCCAGATTGATCACGTTGACGATGGCCACATGCTTGCCGCTGCCATCGCTGTCGGCCAACCAATCCAGTTCCGGACCGAACGTCAGCGAGAAGCTGCTGGGCAGCACGAAGTTGACCGGCAGCGCCAGGCCGCCTTCCCAGGTGTCGTTGCCCAGGCCGGTACGCGCGGTGGGTGCCTTCACGAACGGCAGCAGCGCCACGCTGGCGGTGTCGCTCTCGTACACACGCGCCTTCATGCGCAGATAGAGATCGCCGCCGCCGCTCAGGCTGCTGCGCGCGCCGGTGGCGCGGTCGGTGGTCTTGACCTGTAGCTGCGGCGCCCAGTTGAGTTGCAGATCGATGCGGTCGCTGACGCCGTACTTGAGCGTGGGATTGGTGAAGTACGCCGTCTCTGTGCGTGTGCCGGGCTGGCTGTCGCGCGTGTAATTGCCGATGTCGGTTTCCAGCTGCCACTCGCCAGCCGGCACGGTGCAGGTGGCATTGGCCTTGGTCGGCCGATCGGTGCAAAGCGCCGCGTCGGTGGCGTCTTGCGCCTGCGCCTGAACTGCGAGGCTGCTCAGCGCTGCCGTAACGATGACGGCGAGCAGTGTCTTGCGGGAAGACGAGCGCGAGGTGATGGTGGGCATTGCGGTGATTCCAGGGCAAAGCGCGGCACGAATCGCATGACCGTGCCGCGTTGAAGAGTGGGAGGTGGTGCGTTACGACGCGCGGTATGGCGGCGCTGCGCTTGGTCAACGGTGCCGCAACTGCGGTTTTTTCGGGCGGCGTCGGTGCGGTCGCGATGCGATGCACACGCCCACTGCAGGGAAGTGCGCGGGCTTGCACTGCCAGACACTTGCCTGGCGTTGTGGCGTCATGCACAGCGCATGAGCGCACCACGGTCTACCGGGTGGTTGGGATCAGATCAGTCCAGCATGCAGCACTCGTGGCGCACCGTTGTGCGGGAGACGGCACGATAAGCAGCAGCGGCATAAAGTCGCTATGCACGGCAGTTGCGCAGGGCGTAAAGCCGGCGCAAAGACATTGAATCTGGATGGCGGGTTAGCGGATGGCTGTGCAGGCCGCGATGCCCGCATGCGGCAGTGCTGCACGGTTTGCATGCGGTGTGCAGGACGCAGTGGCAGCGATGCAATCGAAACGGCGAATCGAGCTCCATCGTGCGCAGGACCTGGCGCCATTGCAGCGCTGGCATGTCTTCGCCAGGTAAAGCCCGGGGGCCCAGACAGCTGTTTCCCGTTCCCTCACAGCTGTGCTGGATCAAGCTGCGCGCACAACCAGGCGCGGCTTGCAGATGGCGCATGCGGGGCGCATGCGGGGCGCATGCGCCATCTGGCATCACACTCAGGCGGCCTGTTCGCCGCGCTTGCCAACGCGATACAGCAGCCAGCCGACCAGGGCCAGAATCGCCAGGCCGACCCACTGGTTGAGCTGCAGCGCGGCCGGTAATGCCAGCACGTCGGCGCGGCTGGACAACACGATCGGCACCGCAATGGCGATGCCCATCAACGCCTCGCCGGTGATCAGGCCAGCGGCAAACAGCACGCCCGGGCGATGCACGCGGTCACGGCCGTCTTCGTCGTCGGCACGGATGTTGTGGAAGCGCTCCACCAGATGCGCGATCAGGCCGCCGAGGAAGATCGGCACCATCAGTTCCAGCGGCAGATAGATGCCGATGGCCGCGGCCAGCACCGGTACACGGAAGCGCTTGCCGTTGGCCTTCAACCATTCGTCCAGCGCGATGATGGCCGCGCCCACGCCGGCACCGATCGCGATCATGCTCCACGGCAGCTGGCCACCGAACAGGCCCTTGGCCACCGAGGCCATCAGCGTCGCCTGCGGCGCGCCCAGCGAGTTGGGATGCTGTGGCGTTGCTGGGCCGATGCCGTAGGCTTGAGCCAGCAGGTTCAGCACCGGCGCCATGATCAACGCGCACGAGAACGCGCCAATACCCAGCATCAGCTGCTGTTTCCACGGTGTGGCACCGACCAGATAACCGGCCTTGAGATCCTGCAGGTTGTCCCCGCCCACCGCCGCCGCGCAGCACACCACCGCACCGATCATGATCGCGGCCACTGCGCCCAGCGGTGCAGCGCCGATACCCACCGGCACCAGGCCGCTCTTGCCGAGCAGCAACACCAGCACCGCCGAGGCGAACAGGATGGTGGAGATGGTGATGCCCGACACCGGGTTGTTGGAAGAGCCGATCAAACCGGCCAGATAGCCCGAAACGGACACGAACAGGAAGCCGGCCACGATCATGATGATGGTCATCGGGATCGACACATGCCACTGCTGCACGATGGCCTGATACAGGCCCAGCAGCGGCAGCGTGCACAGCACCAGCGCCACCAGCATCCACTTCATCGGCAGATCGCGCTCGGTCTCTGCAACCACGCCGCCGCCACTCTTGCGCGCAGCGGCAAAGCCGCTCTTGACGCCGGAAAGCAGCGATTTCCGCAGCGAGAACAAGGTCCACACGCCGCCGATCAACATCGCGCCGACACCCAGGTAGCGAATCTTCGCGCCCCAGATGCCGAACGCTGCATCGGCAGCCGACGCATCGACCAGGCTCTGCGCCAGGGCCGGGTCCGAGCCCATGAAGAACTGCTGATACAGCGGGATGGCGATGTGCCAGGACAGGATCGAGCCGGACAGCACCACGATGCCCACGTTCAACCCGACGATGTAGCCCACGCCCAGCAGCGCCGGCGACAGGTTGGTGCCGATATAGCCCACCAGCCGGCTGCTGCCCAGGTAGGTGGCCTGCGCCCAGGTGTCGGGAATCACGCGCAGGCCGCTGGCCGCAGCCAGCTTGACCAGCGCACCGATGGCGCCGGAGATGGCCAGGATCTTCAAGCCCGGGCCGGGATTTTCGCCGGCCTTGAGCACTTCGGCCGCCGCCTTGCCTTCGGGGAACGGCAGCGGGTCTTCAACGATCATCGAGCGACGCAACGGCACCGAGAACAACACGCCAAGCAGGCCGCCCATGCCGGCGATGCCGAGCACCCACCAGTACTTGAAGTCCGGCCAGTAGCCCATGATCACCAGCGCGGGGATGGTGAAGATCACCCCGGCCGCGATCGACGAGCCGGCCGACGCACCGGTCTGGACGATGTTGTTCTCCAGAATGGTGCCGCCGCCCAGCAGGCGCAGCACACCCATCGACACGACGGCTGCCGGGATGGCGGTGGCGATGGTCAGGCCGGCGAACAGGCCGAGGTAGGCATTGGCGGCCGAAAGCACGACCGCCAGCACGATGGCCAGCGCGACGGCACGGAAGGTGAGCTGGCGCGGCTGCGCGTCGTGGCTCATTGGGCATTCCCCTGTAGGCAAAAATCCGCACCACGCTAGCGCCTGCGTCCACGCGAGTCCAGCTGCGGCGCGGCGTGACAGTGTGCGTGCGATGGCGGGTGGACGTCGCAGGGGCAACCGACGCACGCGCTGCCGGCTGGGTTGCAATCTGTCCGATCGCGGCGGTATCCGGCGCGTTGGCTGTTGAGGACGCGGGCACGTTTCGAACCACGCTCACCCCCAGCGTCGATACAGGTGCGCCGCGCCGTGCAACTGGCGTCAGCTGCTGCCGGGTGGATGTTATTGCGCTAACGCGCCTGCCGGGATCTGCGCCCGGCGCGGCGATCACTGCACGGCAACAGCCCGACACCGCGCGTGCGACGCCAGGCGCAGAAGAGTGCGCGTGCGCCGCTACGCCGGGAATGACGCAGCAGCGCATCCTGCCGAGGGTTAGTGCAGCAACTCGGCAAAGGCGCGATCAGCCTCGATGACCTCCGGCAGCGCGGCGAACAACGCGTCCAGATCCACGCCGTCCATCAGCGGGCTGCGTATCGCTTCCAATGCCGCCGCGGTGGCGCCGCCATGCGCATGCAGCGCATCGCAGACCAGTACCGCCTGGGCCACCAGCAATGGCATGCGTGCCCCGTCCGGGGCCGCGGCGGGCCGGACCTGGTACGCGATGGCGTGCTGGATCACCACGGGCAGCTGCCAGCGCCGTGCCAGCTCGGCCCCGACTTCCGGGTAGCCGAAGCCCAGTTGCAGGGTTTCTTCGGCCGCATGACCGGCAGAGGAGGTTTCGTGATTGATGCGGCTGGCGTATTCCGGCGCACCGGACTGGATCAAGAGCTCGCCGATGTTGTGCATCATCCCGCAGGTGAAGGCCGTCTCCGGGTCCAGCCCCTGCTGGCGCGCCAGCAGGCGGCAGATGCCGGCCACTTCGAAACTGTGCCGCCAGAAGGCCTTGAGGTCGAAGCCCGGGCCAGCCCGGAACGCGCCCGTCATCGCCGAAGCCAGCACCAGCGTGCGCAGGGTATTGAAGCCCAGCCGCATGGCCGCGTCTTCCACGCTGGTGGAATCGCGCAGGCCATGGAAGCGCGCCGAATTGGCCAGCCGCAACACTTTGGCGGCAATCACCGGATCGCGCTCGATACTATGCGCCAGCGTATCGATATCGGTCTGCGGATCGTCGAATTGACGGATCAGGTCTTGCGCCACCTTGGGCACGGTGGGCAAGGTGTGCAACTGGTCGAACAACGCCTCCAACTTCATGATCGCCTCGTGGGTGAAAGACAAGCCAGCGCGGCTGCGCGGACCTGCATGGTGTAGCACGGACCGGTTCACTGCCAATGACCGACGGCAGGATGATTCACTCAGGCTTCTGGCTGGGTCTGTACAGCGCACTGCCTCACCGCGTGGCCCAACTGACAGGAGAGGCAAGCGAACTGGACAGTTCGACGAGGCGACCGTCTCGGTGACCCTCAGTCGGCCTTGGCGCCACCCAGCGATTTGGATAAAAACGCCAACAGCTGGGTGTAGAACGCGCGTCGATGGGGCTCGGTGTAGAAGCCGTGGCCTTCTGTGTCGAAGTACAGCGTTTCCACTGGGGTGCCGGCCTGGCGCAACGCTGCTTCCATTCGCTTGCTGTGCTGGATGGGCGCGCGCTCGTCTTCGCCCCCTGCAGCCAGAAACACCGGCACCTTGATCTGCCTGGCCAGACTGACCGGCGAACGCGCGGCCAGGGTGGCCGGATCGCCCAACCATTGCTTGAGATAGTTCTCGCCGGAACCGCGCTTCTGGATATCGCCGCTGGTGAACATCATCGGCAAGTCGTAGACGCCCACATACCCGGCCGCGCACGCATACAGGCCCGATTCCTTGGCCGCCCCCATCAGGGCTGCGTACGCACCGTAACTGGCGCCAAAGATGCAGATCTTGCGTGCGTCCGCATACCCCTGGTCAATCGCCCAACGCGTTGCATCGGTCACATCGTCCTGCATGGTGCCGCCCCACTGACGCGCGCCGGCGTGCTGGAAGTGGCGCCCATAATTGCCAGAGCCGCGGAAATTGATCTGCAGCACCGCATAACCCGCTTGCGCCAGCAGTTGCGCATCGTCGTCGAACTGCCAGCTGTCGAAGATCTCGAAGGGACCGCCATGGGGCATCACCACCGTTGGCAGATGTTTGTCGCCCCCACTGCGCGGCAGCGTGAGATACCCATGCAGTGGCACCCCGTCACGTGCCTGCAGTGCAATCGGCTGCACGGTGGCCGTGCGCTCGGGGTCGAACCAGTCGCGCCGACTGATCACATGCTGGGCTTTGTTCTCTTGCGTATCGAACACGTAGAAATCGCCAGGGTTGCTGCCCGAATAGGCTTCAAGCATCACGTAGCGACCGTCTTTGGTGCTGGAGGTCACGCGCACCGCATTGCCGGCAAAGGCCGCCTCCAGGCTGTGATACATCCGCGCCTGTGCCCCATGCTCGTCGAAAAAGCGGGTGCGGGGACGGTCGGCCATGAAAATGGCGCCGACCGGGATGGTGGTGCCGTTGCGGTAGATGATCTCCAGTGGGTCGGCCACCGCGTCGCGCAATACCTGCTCACGGCGATTGGCCTGGATGTCCCAGCCGACGATCGCATCGGGGCCGTCGGCACTTTGCACGCGCAAGTACGCAATGCGCTCGTCTTGCGAAAAACCCAGCGGTGTTTCGACATGGCCACTGACCTGCTCGTCATTGATCAGCGCCCATTCGTCGCCCGCGCCCTTGCGGTAATACAGCTTGCTGACGTTGTCCGAGCCCGCCCCCTGCGCAAAGTGCACCTGCCCATGATGGTCGGTGGTGAAGCTGGCGCGCTGAATCGGCGCACGCGCAAGCGGGAGGCGGCGGCCGGTGGTGACGTCGAGCTTTTCTGCGCGCGTATAAGGATCCTGCCCCGACATCGGCCAGATCGCCACGATCACGCTGCGGTCGTCGTCGGGCAAGGGGTCGGTCAGGAATGCGGCCACCGCTTCGGTCTTCTTGACCTTGATGTTGGTGCCAAGGCCGGTGCCGCGTGCGCGGTAACCCACCAGCAACTCGGCTCCGGTGCCATCGGCATTGATGGCATACAGCTCGCCGGTCGGCAGCGGCTTGTCGAGCAAGCCGTACTTCTGTGCAATGGAGATCAACACGCGGGTGTCGCTGACCCAGGCGAAATCGCTCACGTAGGTGTTTTTTTCCAGCACGAAGGTGGCGCCGATGCTGTTGTCCGAACGCCGCATGATCGCAAGGGCGGTCTTGTCTTCCATCGGCACGGTCGCGGCGAAATACGCGCCGCTGGGCGATAGCTTGATGTCGGCGAACTTGTCCTTCTTGATATAGGCGCCGACATCCACCTGGGCCGTGGCAGTGCCGGCCGCCATCAGCAGCACCAAGGCCGCAGGAATGATCCATTTCCGCATGTACGACTCCGTGTTGTAGGCAAACCGATGGCGAAATCTAGCAGCAATCCATGCACCTAAAAAGCGTCAATGGAAATCGCGCGAGGGCAGCTGCATGTCGCCGAGCAGGTTGCTGAGGTCGTACAGGTCGCCGGCGATGAGATGCTCTACGCCGTCCACGCGTTCCCAGCGACCGCGCACGGCGAGCAGGCGCGATTCCAGTAGCGCACGGCGGCGACGCAGCGCAAGGTGCGACCAGACGATGACGTTGATCATGCCCTGCTCGTCTTCCAGGGTGACGAAGATGGTGCCCTTGGCGGTGGCCGGGCGCTGGCGCTGGGTAACCAGGCCGGCCACATGCACGCCGCTGCCATGGCGGCGGCCCTGCAATTCGCGCAGGCCCAGGATGCGCCGCTGGCGCATCTGCGGGCGCAGCAGCGCCATCGGGTGCTGGCGCAGACTCAGGCCGACCGAGCGGTAATCGGCAAGGATTTCTTCGCCGGCGCGCGGCGCCTCGAACGCCACCGGGCGCTCCTCCGGGCTGCCCGGCAACAGGGGGCGGCGCGCCTCCACGCCGGCCATTGCCCAGCGCGCGGCGTTGCGGTTGCCCACCATGCCGTGCAAAGCGCCGGCTTCTGCCAATGCCAGGCGTGCTTTTTCGTCGAGTGCGGCGCGCAGGCACAGATCGCCGATATCGGCGAACGCCCGCTGCGTGCGTGCGGCAACGATGCGCTGCGCCACCACTTGCGACAGTCCGGCAACCTGCCGCATGCCCAGCCGGATCGCCGGTTGTTCGCCGGGATCGACAGCGCTGCGCCACGGCCGGCCACCGACCAGGGCGTTGTCCCAGTCGCTGTGCAATACATCCACCGGCAGCACCTCCACACGCTCGCGCTCGGGGCTGCCGCGGCGCGCATCCTGCACGATCTGGCTGGCCGAATAGAAACCCATCGGCTGCGCGTTGAGCAGCCCGCAGGCGAAGGCGGCCGGCTCGTGGCGTTTGAGCCAGCAGCTGGCGTAGACGAGCTTGGCGAACGAGGCGGCATGGCTCTGCGGAAAACCGTAGGAACCGAAACCCTTGATCTGTTCGAAGATCTGGTCGATGAAGCTGGAGGCGTAGCCTTTGCCTTCCATCAATGCGCGAATGCGCACGCGATGCGATTCCATGTCGCCACCGCGGCGCCAGGCCGCCATCGAACGGCGTAGCTTGTCGGCCTCGTCAGGGTCGTAGCCGGCGTGGATCACCAACTCCATGACCTGCTCCTGGAACAGCGGAATCCCCAATGTCGGCCCGAGAATTTGCTCTACGCCTTCGGAGGGATAGTTGATCAGGCTCTTGTCCTTGCGACGTTGCAGGTACGGATGCACCATGTCGCCCTGGATCGGGCCAGGGCGCACGATCGCCACTTCGATGACCAGGTCGTAGAACTCTGCCGGTTTGAGCCTTGGCAGCATGGCCATCTGCGCACGCGACTCGATCTGGAACACGCCGACCGTATCGGCGCGCTGGATCATCTTGTAGGTCGCCGCATCCTCATCCGGCAAGGTCGCCAACGTGTAGTCGCGATGACGGTGGCCACGCACCAGGTCCAGCGTCTTGCGAATGCAGGTCAGCATGCCCAGGGCCAGGCAATCGACCTTGAGCAGCTTCATGGTTTCCAGATCGTCCTTGTCCCACTGGATGATGGTGCGGTCGGCCATCGCGGCATTTTCCACCGGTACCAGCAACGACAACGGCTCGTCGGAGATGACGAATCCGCCCACGTGCTGCGACAGATGCCGTGGGTGATCGCGCAGGTGGTCTGTCACGAGCAGGATCTTGTTGATCAGCGGGTTGGCCAGATCGAAGCCGGCTTCTTCGATGCGCTGTTCCATCGGCGTTTCGCCATTGCCCCAGCCATAGCAATTGGCCAGCAAGGCAATCTGGTCCGGTGGCAGGCCGAAGGCCTTGGCCACGTCGCGCACCGCGCTCTTGCCGCGATAGCAGATCACCGTCGCCGCCAGCGCTGCGCGTTCGCGCCCGTATTTGGCGTAGACGTATTGCAACACCTCCTCGCGGCGTTCGTGCTCGAAATCCACGTCGATGTCAGGCGGCTCGTTACGCGCCTTGGACAAGAAGCGCGAGATCAACAATCGCGTCTTGCTCGGATCAACCGAGGTGATGCCCAGTGCATAGCAGACTGCCGAATTTGCTGAAGATCCACGCCCCTGGCACAGGATGTCTTTGGAACGCGCAAACCGCACCACATCCTGTACTGTGAGAAAGAAAGCCTCGTATTCCAGTTCGGCGATCAACGCCAATTCGTTCTCGATGTCGTCGCGTATTTTCTTCGGCACCCCATCCGGCCAGCGCTCCCGCATCCCGGCTTCAGTGAGCTGACGCAGATAACTGGCAGGCGTATGCCCCTGCGGCACCAATTCTCTGGGATAGGTGTATTGGAGCTTGGAAATGTCGAAGGTGCAGCGTTGCGCCAGCTCCACCGTGGCCTGCAACAACCCATCCGGGTAGATATTGCCCAACGCGCGCCGGGTGCGCAGATGGCGCTCGCCATTGCGGAACAGGTGTGCGCCGCATTCGGCCAGCGGCAGCGTGTGGCGGATGGCGGTCAAGGTGTCTTGCACGATGCGCTCGCGACGCTGCGCCATATGTACATCGCCGCTGGCCAACGCGGTCATGCCCAACTGCTGCGCCAGCGCTTGCAGGACCTGCAGGCGTGCGACATCGTCCTGTTCGCGATGCAATTCCACTGCCAGAAACGCCCGCTCGCCGAAGACTTGTTGCAACCAGGCACCCTGCTCTGCCTGCGGCTGCGCGCCGGGTAGCCACAGTGCAAACACGCCCGGCGCCACATCGCGAAACTGCGCTTGCACCTCGGCCCGCCCCAAGCGATAAGCGCCCTTGCTGGCCGCGCGCCGCGCGGTGGTGATCAACCCGCACAGCTGCGGGTAACCGTGCGCGTTTTCCACCAGCAGCACGAAGCGGGTGCCATCGACCAGGGCGAATTCGCTACCGACGATCAACCGCACCCCGGTGGCGCGCGACGCTTCCAGGCCACGCACGATGCCGGCCAGCGAGCATTCGTCGGTGATGGCCAAGGCGCTGTAGCCGCAGTGTTGTGCGCGCACGAACAGCTGTTCGGCGCTGGAGGCGCCACGCAGGAACGAGAAGTCCGACAGGCAGTGCAGCTCGGCATAGGCGGGCAAGCCATCGGCAACGTGCGCATGGCTGATGTCGTCGTTGGCCGCGCGCAACCGTGCGGCCACATTCCAGGCGCGCGGCATGCGCCCGCCGGGCGTGTCGCGGTCTACGCCATCGATGGCGTCATCCCAGCTCATGGACGGCTACCTTCAACAGCGCGCTGCGCCAGACGGTTTTTGCAATGCGCAGCAGATCGCGCCGTTGCAGATGCTGCTGCTCTTGCCTGCAGCCCTGGCATCGGCCACGCGCCCCAGCCGCAACCACCAGACAGCCGGTACCTGCTCCGATACCGCGCGAACATACGCGCGCTCACGCGAACCATCCATGCAGCATCCAGCCGTCCACCCGACCGGGCGCGGCGAAGGCCCAACCACGCCGGCCGCGCGCAGTCTCCACCACGTAGTAATCGCGACGGGCTTCATCGTCGTCCCACCAACCGCTTTCCAGCCGTTCCGGGCCGGACACGATGCGCAGGTGCGGGTCGTGCAGCGGCACCGGCTGCGGCAGCAACCAGGTGGGGCGCGGCGGACGCGGCGGCGCAGCGGCTTCGCGCACCGCATCGCCGATGGCGCGACGCCACGCGCGCTCCGGGCGCGGGTCGTCGGCCGGCAACACGCGATAGACCGCGTCATCGCCAAGCCGTGCACGCAGGCGCTCGCGCAGTTGCGGCCACTCCACCGATTGCTGCGCGCGCTGATCGAACAGGTCGCGCATGGCCGGTACGAACGGTGGCAGCTGCCGTGCCAGCAAGCGCATCGCCACCACCGGCCGCGGAATCTCCACCCGCTCCAGCCGGTTGCGGGCCAGCTCGAACAGCAAGGTGGGCGCGCGTTCCGGCGTGAGCAGACCGATCTCCACATCGGTCGCGCCTTCTTCATGCTCCAGGCGCAATAAAAACCGCTGCACGCCGCCATCGCGAATGGACAGATACGTGCACAGGTCGCCGATCAGCCGGCGCAACGGAAACAGCAGCGCCGGATGCGTTTCCACCTCATAGCCCAGCTCCACGCGGTGGTCGAAGTGGTCTGGCGGCGCGTAGCACTCCAGTGGGTCGTCGACCTGCCCGTAGAGGCGATCCAGGTGATCGAGCAGGCCCGCACCAAACCGCCGGCGCAACCCGTCACGCGGCAGGCCGCGCACCGCCGCGAGCGTGCGCACGCCCATGTGCTGCAGGCGCTCGCCGGCATCGTCAGGCAATGCAGCGCGGCGTACAGGCACCTTGTCGAGCGTGCTGTGCAGGGCCGGCAATTGCGTCACCACCATGCCGTCGCGCAGCCCAGCCAGCACGCGTGCGGCGCGCGGCGTGGGCGCCAGCGCAAGCCGGTGCTGGAAGCCCAAGGCCTGCAGCTCATCGCGCAGGCGACGCTCGAAGCGCGGCCAGGGGCCGAACAGGCGAAAGCTGGCACCGGCTTCCAGCACGATGGCGCGCGACCACTGCTGGCTGACCAGCGAACTATGCCGATACGCCCAGGCCGCAAGAAACCGCTGCGTGCGCGCTTCGTTTTGCGCGTCGTAATCGATGGTGCGTACCTGCGTCATCAAGGCATGCGCCGCCGATAGCCGCATGCCGGCCTTCAACCCAGCTGCGCCAGCGGCAGCATTGACCGAATGCAGGCTGCGCAGCTGCGCCGGGCCTTCCACCAGCGCCAGTGGCGCCTGCGGTTCTTCCAGACGCCGAAGGACGGCGTCCAGCGCCAGCTGCGGCAGCAATATGCAGGCCCACAACATGCGCGCGCCTCAATGCGCCAGCCGCAACGGCTGCGACGGCACCTGCCCGCCCCGGCATTTGCGCACCTGCCAGGCATCGCGCTCGGGCAGGAATTCCAGCCGCAAGGCCGCCGGCGATGCATTCACCGCATGACGGCGGTCGCGCAGTGCGAACGCGCAGCAATTGCCGCTATCGGCCGCCACCTGCAACCGGCGCAGCGCACGCGCATCGCCGGTCTGCGGCCAGCCCAGTACCGCAGCGCATGCGCCGCTGCGCAGGCATTGTTCGAACGCCCATAACGCTTCGCGCGGCTCGGCCTGCACCACTTCCAGATGCTCCAGCACCACCCCGCCCGCCTGCCAGGCCGGCGCGTAGGGAATGAACGGCGGTGCCACCAATACCACCCGGCTGCTGCTGGCGGTCATGCGTGCCAGCGTGGGCAGCAACAAGGCGATCTCGCCGATGCCATGCGCAGGCAACAACAATTCGGTCAAGGCACGCCGCGGCCAGCCGCCATCGGGAAGCAATGCATCCAATGCCACATGCCCGGTGGATTCACCGCCATTGGCGGTGGCCGTGCCCTGGCCTGCACGCCAGACCGTGCGCGCGGCCAGCAGGGCGTCCAACGGCAGTGCCACGGCCGCATTGCCGTCCTGTCTGATGCGCGCCGGCTCCTGGCTCATGTCAGCCCTGCCGGATCAGGCCGCAGTACAGCCCTTCGATCGCGAAGTCGGCATCGGCCGCCACCACGATCGGCGCATGCGCGCGATTGCGCGGCAGCAGGCGGATCCGTTCGGCGCCGCGCTCCAGGCGCTTGATGGTGATTTCGCCATCCACCCGCGCCACCACGATTTGCCCGTCGCGCGCCTCGTTGCTGCGATGCACGCCCACCAGGTCGCCATCCAGAATGCCGTCATCGATCATCGAATCGCCCTGCACCTGCAGCAGGTAATCCGGGCGCAGCGAAAACAGCGCGCGGTCCAGCCAGAGCTGACGCTCCAGGCCGATATCCGCACCGATCGGCAGACCTGCTGCCACTCGCCCCAGCACCGGCAAGGCCAGCAATGCATCGCGACCGGCGCCTCCCGGTACACGGATGCCACGTTTCTGATTGGGCAGCAGCTCGATCAATCCGGCGTCGGCCAGCGCCTGCACGTGCTTTTGTGCGGCATTGCGCGAGGCGAACCCGAAGGCCTGCGCGATCTCGGCCAGACTGGGCGAGACGCCCGCCTGGGCCTGCTCCTGCAGGAACGCCAACACGGCGGCACGTTGGGGGGGAAGTGATGGCATCGGGGCGAGGCAGCAGGACGGGACAAGGTGTACATTTGTACACCAATCGATCGCAGCAGGCGAGACTGGCGTGCTGAGCCGCTTCAGCACGCCACTTGCGACTGGCTGACGACAGGGTTATAACCTTCGTAATAACGCGAGATGCCGCCATGAAGCTCAAGATCACCGCCATCGGCAATTCCGCCGGCATCATCCTGCCCAAGGAACTGCTGGCCCGCCTGCGGCTTGGAAAGGGCGACGAACTCTATGCACTGGAAACGCCCGACGGCATCAGGCTGACCGCATTCGACCCGACGTTGGCCGCGCAGATGGATGTGGCCGAGCAGGTGATGCGCGAGGATCGCCAAGTGCTGAACAAGCTGGCCAAGTGAACACGCGCATGCTGGTCTGGATCACGCACGCACTTGCATTGGCGATCCACGAACGTCAATTGAGCGAGCACGGCGGCGCAAGCGGAGTGCGCGACGAGGCACTCTTGGCCTCGGCACTGGCACGCCCGCAGCAACTGTTTTCCTACGGCGATCCTCCACCCGATCTTGTAGAGCTGACGGCCAGCCTGGCCTACGGGTTCGCGCGCAATCATCCGTTCGTAGATGGCAACAAACGGACTGCCCATGTGTGCTATCGGGTTTTTTTGCTACTCAACGGCGCCGAACTCATCGCTTCGCAGGAAGAGAAATACGTTGCCATGATGGGCCTGGCCGATGGCGCGTGGAGCGAAGCGACGTTTGCGCAATGGCTGCGACCTCGCGTGCGTTTGCGCGCGGACACGCATGTACACGAACCGCAGGGCCACTACGGCTGAAAACAGGCCTGTGGCACGCGACGCGCTTGTCTGGCATTTGCACGCGCAGTCTTGGATCCACACGCCGCAACCAGTCAGCACTGACGTCACTGCACGGCATAGACGCTCTTACTCGGCACGCTTGCGCGTTGCCGCGGCTTTCTTTGCGGCGGCCTTGCGTACTGCCGGGCCCTTGGTCTTGGCCGCCTTCTTTGCTGCCGTCGAACGGTCGCTGGCAGTGCGCTTTTTTGCGGCACCCGTGGTCTGTTTGGACAATGCCTTTTTGCCTACCGTCTTCTTGGCGGTAGTGCCCTTGCTGGCGGTCTTGAGGGCTTTCTTGGCACCGGCCGAGCGCGTAGGCGACACCGGCTTTTTGGAGGTTGCCGCTGCCTTGTCCTGCGCGGCTTTTTTCTTGGTGGCCTTGGACGCGGAACTGCGCGGGGCGACGTCCACGCCATCGCGGCGCGCCTTGGACAAGCCGATCGCAATGGCCTGCTTGGTACTTTTCACACCATGCGCGCCGTCGCGCACCTGGTCGATTTCTTCTTTGACATATTCGCCGGCCTGGGTGCTGGCCGATTTTCCTTCGCGCTTGTCCTTGGCAGCAGCGCGGCGTGTCTTGGCCTGTGGCATGGCACTTCCCCTGTTGTGGATGGCAACTCGATGTAACAAGCGCCGCGTCAATGCGCAGTGGGCGCGGTGCTCACCTGGCGTTGAAGCATGCCTGCCGCTTTTTCCAGGTCATGCACCTGCGCCGTGACCGATCCACTCAACGACATGCGAAACCGCCAGCGATCACGCCCCCTCACCGGCTGGCAACGGTTCGCCTTGGGCGTCGTAGGCAGGCGGGTGATAGAAATTGACCGTCTTCAACGGTGTGCTCCCGGTATTGCGGATCTCATGGGTTTCACCGCGCTCGATGGCGATCAGGCTACCGGCCTGCAGTGCATGCGTCTGCCCCTCGATCACCGCCTCGCCGGTGCCGTCCACCACGTACAGCCATTGATCGGCACCACGGTGGCGATTGTCTGGCCCGCCCTCGCCCTGGCCCGGTGCAATCGCCATTTCGGCAGCTTGCACCTGGCGCACCGAAAACAGCACCTTGAACGCGTCGGTCAATGTCAGTTGTGCAATCTGCATAAGGCACTCCTCAGGGTTGAGGCGATGCTGAGGCGACGCACGTCAACGTGCTGGCAACATGCTCAGCCGTTGCGGCAATACCAGGCCCAAATATGTTCGGGCACATGTGCCTGCACGGGAAGATCCAATGCGCGGTAACCATCGAGTACATCGCGCAGCGCACGTTGTGCTGGCGTGGGGCCGACCAGGCCATCCAGTTCGTCCGCACTCAACTGCACCGCGGCCCAGTCGTAGAGCCGATCGATACGCTGGGCCATCGCCGCCTGCAGCCAGTCGCGCAACACGAACACGCGATACCCGCCCTGCTGCAGTTGCGCGACTGCACGTTGCAATGCCTCGCCCACGCCCCGAAACCATTCGGTATGCCCACCGGCCACTGCGCGGATCGCCATCGGTGGCGGTGCGTTGTGCGCAAGCAGCGGGCGCCGCAGTTGCAGTTCGAGATCGCGCGCATCGCGCTCGCGCTCGGTTTCCACCAGCAGCCCGTGCTCCAGATCGAAAAAATCGAACCAGCGCGGATGCAGGCTACCGATGCGCCCCAGCGGATCGCGCGAGAAACCGATCTTGCAATGGTCTTCCCACTGGCATGGGAACACATAGGTGAAGCAACGTCCGTCGATGGCCACTGGCGTGCTGCCAGGCGCGCGCACGCTCATCGGCGACCTGCATGCGCTTGGGTCGGCTGCACCGCGCGCGCATCCTCCGGCGTCGGTTCCCACCCGAACACGCTACGCCCGCCATAGCGATGCGAATCGCGACGTTCCTGCGCGATGTAGTCGTCCACCGTCGGCCCTTGCGCGCTGGCTTCGAGCCGACGCGCCTGCGCGTCAAGCCGCGCAATCGCCTGCAAGCGTTCGTCGTTGCCCAGTCTGGCCTGCTGCATCGCTTGCTTGAGTACGCCGATGGTGTGATCGAGCACGCGTGTGGGCACCGGGAACGGTTGCCGGTCCTTGCCGCCATGCGCAAGCGAAAAGCGTGCCGGGTCGCTGAAACGGCATGGCGTGCCGTGCATCACCTCGGCCACCATCGCCAGCGAGCGCAAGGTGCGCGCACCCACGCCGGGCACTTGCAGCAGCGCGGTGAAATCGCGCGGCCCCGCTTCGGCAGCGGCGGCCAAGCTGGCGTGCAGCCGTCGTGTGATCACGTTTTCGCTGCGCACGTCATGATGGTCGGGCATGCACAGATGCGGTTGTTGTGCCGGGTCCCAGGCGTGCACGGCGAACAGATCGCCGGTGAGCGGACCTTGCGCCGCAGGCGCCTCCACACCCGCAATCCGTTGCCACTGCTGTGCCAGCCGGTCCGGCGCGGTGCTGCGCAGCAGTTCCACCTGCGCATCGCGCGAGGCAGCGGCGCGGTGGTCGGCGAGATTGACGATGTTGCCTTGATGCGCGCCATCGATGGCAGCATGCGGCGCATCCACAAAACTGCTCAGGCCTTCGGAGAGCCAGTGATACCGGCGTGCCTGCTTGCGCTGCCCATGCATGCCTTGCTGCACCACCACCCAGCGGCCATCGTCGCTGACGATGAAGCCGTGCAGATACAGATCGAAACCGTCCTGCACGGCAGCGCTGTCCACCTTGGCGACCAGGCGGCTGGCCTGTGCCAATGCGGCGCCGTCCAACCCGACCGCATCGCCCACGGCCAGCAACTCCGAAGGCGTGGCACGCGAATGCCGGCCGCGCCCGCCACAGACATGAATGCCCAGTTCGCCGGACAGTGGCGTCAACCCACGCTTGAGCGCGCCGATCACGCTGGTGGTAATGCCGGACGAATGCCAGTCCATGCCCATGACCGCACCGAACGACTGAAACCAGAACGGGTGCGCAAGCCGCCGCAACAATTCATCGCGCCCATAGCTGTGCACGATCGCCTCGCACATCACTGCGCCAAGCCGCGTCATCCGCTCACCCAACCAACGCGGAACGCGGCCTCCATGCAAGGGAAGATCCGCACTACCACCACGCCGGCTCATTGCTGCCACCTCGTCTTCATGCCGCCAGGATAATGGCGGCACGTCGCAACAGCTGGGACACCAGCACCACGACGCATGCGCAAAGCTGACACATTCAGCGCACCGCGTGACACTCCACACAGTGCCCGCCTGCACGCTCGCGCCATGCAGGCACGAGCGTGCAGCGATCACGATGCCGCTCCTGAATGCGTGTACGCCGCGTCGTATCGGTGCCAATCGCAGCCGTGGTCACTTTGCGTTGACCACAGCGCCGTCAAGGTGGTGGTCCTTCTCCTCAGCCATCGCCACGGGGTTCGCATGACTGCCACACCCGCCACTGCCCATGACACGGCGCCGGCCACTGCCACCACCAGTGCGCCGACCTACCCGATCAACCTGCGCATCAACGGTCAGCCGTATCACTTGCAGCTCGAAGCCTGGGTGAGCCTGCTCGACCTGCTGCGCGACCGCCTCGACCTCACCGGCACCAAGAAAGGTTGCGACCATGGCCAATGCGGCGCTTGCACGGTGCTGGTCGATGGCCGCCGCATCAACAGCTGCCTGACCCTGGCCGTCATGCAGGACGGCGCCGACATCACCACCGTCGAAGGGCTGGCCGATGGCGACGCACTGCATCCGCTGCAACGCGCCTTCATCGCCAACGACGCATTTCAGTGCGGTTACTGCACTCCGGGGCAGCTGTGCTCGGCCGTGGGCTTGATCAACGAAGGCAAGGCGCACGACCGCGACCAGGTACGTGAACTGATGAGCGGCAATATCTGCCGTTGCGGTGCCTATCCGCAGATCACCGATGCCGTGATGGAGGTGATGGGCAAGCCCAGCGACAGCAGCGACAGCGCGGCCACTCCGTGGACGCCAGGGACGGTGCCGGCATGATTCCGCTCACCTACACCCGCCCGGACACCGTCGATGCGGCGCTTGGCGCCATTGCAGTGCGCAGCGGCGACACGCAGCCGGTGCCCTCCGAGGCACCGGTACGCTTCATCGCCGGCGGCACCAATCTGACCGATTTGATGAAACTGCAGCTGATGCGCCCCAGCAGTTTGATCGACATCAATCGGCTGCCGCTGGACAGCATCAGCACCCAACCCGACGGCGGCCTGCGCCTGGGTGCGTTGGCGCGCAATGCCGACACTGCATATCACCCGGAGGTGGAAACGCGTTACCCCTTGCTGAGCGCGGCGATTCTGGCCGGCGCTTCGCCGCAGATTCGCAACATGGCCAGCAATGGCGGCAACCTGCTGCAGCGCACGCGCTGCATGTATTTCTACGACCATGCCACCCCGTGCAACAAACGCGACCCGGGCACCGGCTGCTCGGCCATTGGCGGGCTGACCAAATACAACGCCATTCTCGGCACCAGCGCGCATTGCATCGCCACGCATCCATCGGATATGTGCGTGGCATTGGCCGCGCTGGATGCCGTGGTGCACGTGCAGGGCGCCAATGGCGAGCGCGACATTCCGCTCGCGCAGTTCCACCGTCTGCCTGGCGATCACCCGGAACTGGATAGCACCTTGGCGCCGGACGAATTGATCGTGCATATCGATCTGCCCGATGCGCAGCGCTTCGTTGCGCATAGTGCCTACCTCAAGATCCGCGAGCGCCTCTCCTATGCGTTCGCGCTGGTGTCGGTGGCAGCGGCCCTGGATCTGGCCGACGACGGCAGCATTCGCGAAGTGCGTGTGGCACTGGGCGGCGTGGCCCACAAACCCTGGCGCAATGCCGATGCAGAGGCACCGCTGGTCGGCCAGCCGGCCACTGCCGACACCTTCGGCCGCCTGGCCGATGCGCTGCTGCAGGGTGCGCAACCGCAGGGCGAGAATGCCTTCAAGCTGCCGCTGGCACGCCGCGCCATCGTGCGCGCATTGAGCGTTGCGCGCGAGGGCACCCTCGACAACCGCGGGCGCACCAGTGCGCTGGAGGAATCGCCATGAACGCACGCATCCCCGACCTGTCCGACAGCGCGCTGACCCCGCCGGTTGCCGACAGCGGCACCGGCTATCGCCCCACCGGCACCGGCGTCACGCGCATCGACGGACGCGCAAAAGTCACCGGCCAGGCGCGTTATGCCGCCGAATGGCCGGTGCCGGACTTGGCCTATGGCGTGGTGGTCAACAGCAGCATTGCCAAGGGTGAGATCGTTGCCTTCCATCTGGATGCAGCACGCGCAGTCCCCGGCGTGCTGGAGATCGTCACCCATGAAAACCGCCCGCACATGCGCGGCATGGACCTGTTCTACAAGGACATGACGGCGCCGGCCGGCTCGCCCTTCCGTCCGTTGTACGACAACAAGATCTTGTACAGCGGCCAGCCCATCGCGCTGGTGGTTGCCGAGACCTTTGAAGCGGCGCGCCATGCCGCGCATTTGGTGGAAGTGGAGCTGTTGCAGGACCCGCACGACACCAACCTGATGACCAACCTGGACCGTGCACACGCGCCCAAGCCGTTGAAGGCCGGATTTTCGCCGCCGCCCAAGGACAAGGGCGATCCGCAGAGCGCATTCGACAATGCCGCGTGCCAGGTACAGGCCGACTACTACAGCGGCGTCGAGCACCACAACCCGATGGAATTGTTCGCTTCCACCGTCATCCGCGACGCCGACGGCCATTTCACCATTTACGACAAAACCCAGGGTTCGCAGAACAGCCGCTGGTACGTGTCGCACGTGTTCGGGCTGAGCAAGCGCAAGGTGACCGTGCGCAACCCGTACGTGGGCGGCGCGTTCGGCTCCGGGCTGCGCCCGCAGTATCAGTTGCCGCTGGCGGTGATGGCGTCGATCCTGCTGGATCGCTCGGTGCGCGTGGTGCTGACGCGACAACAGATGTTCACCTTCGGCCACCGCCCGGAAACGCTGCAGCGGCTCAAGCTCGGCGCAGATCGCGACGGCACCTTGCGCTCGGTCTGGCATGAAGCCATCGCCGAAACCTCGCGCATCGAAGACTACGTCGAGGTGGTGGTCAACTGGAGCGGTCAGTTGTACGCCTGCGACAACGTGCACCTGGGCTACAAGCTGGTGAGTCTGGACCAATACAGCCCCATCGACATGCGTGCGCCCGGCGCCGCGCATGGTGTGCATGCGCTGGAAGTGGCGATGGACGAGTTGGCCTATGAGGTCGGCATCGATCCGTTGGCACTGCGCCTGAAGAACTACGCCGAGGTCAATCCGGCCGACGACAAGCCCTACTCCACCAAGGCGCTGCGCCAGTGTTACGAGCAAGGGGCTGAGCGCTTCGGTTGGGCGCAACGCCCCCTGCAGCCGCGCGCGCGCAAGGAAGGCAGCGAGTGGGTGGGCTGGGGCATGGCCACCGGGCAGTGGGATGCGATGCAGATGTTCGCGCGCGCACATGCGGCGCTGCATGCCGACGGCCGTTTGGTGGTCAGCAGCGCAGCCAGCGATATCGGCACCGGCACCTATACGGTGATGGCGATGATCGCTGCCGAAGCGCTGGGCCTGCCCTTGGAGCAGGTGACGTTTCAACTTGGCGACTCCACTTTGCCGGTTGCGCCGATCGAAGGTGGCTCCTCGCACGTCACCACGGTGGGCTCGGCAGTGGATGGCGTGTGCGCAAAGCTGCGCGGGCGTCTATTGCGCCTGGCCCAGGCCCTGCCGGACTCGCGCTTTGCCAAGGCCAAACCTGACGATGTGGTTTTTGCCGACGGCAAGCTGGCATTGCGGGCCGATGCCGGCAGCGCCATCGCCTTGACCGACCTGCTGCGCACTGCAGGGCTGGAGCAGATCGAAGATAAGTTCCTCCTGCTGCCGAACGTGCTCAAGCAACGCAAATACACCCGTGCCACGCACGGCGCGGTGTTTGTGGAGGTCCGGGTGGACGAAGAACTGGGCACGGTGCGGGTCACCCGCGTGGTCAGCGCCGTTGCCGCCGGGCGCATCCTCAATCCGATCACCGCACGCAGCCAGATCGTGGGTGGCGTGGTCTGGGGCATCGGCCAGGCGCTGCACGAGCACACCCAATCGGACCATCGCTTCGGCCGCTTCATGAATCACGACCTGGCGCTGTATCACGTCTCCGCCAACGCCGACATTCACGACATCGACGTGATCTTCGCCGACGAAGACGACCGCGTCGTCAGCAGCCTGGGTGCGAAGGGCGTGGGCGAGATCGGCCTGGTCGGCGTGTCTGCGGCGATCTGCAACGCCATCTTCCACGCCACCGGCAAGCGCATCCGCAGCACGCCGATGACGCCGGACAAGGTGATGGCGGACTGACCTGCAGTGCACGTTGCGCTTGCAGGCAATGCTTGGCGCTTTGGGTAGTGAAGTGATCCCAACAGTCGGGCCCAATGCAGCGATGCATTGGGCCCGCTGCCATGTCGGTCAGACGCATGGCCGTACGGTAGCGCGGCAAATGCGACGCATGCCACTTGCAACCCTGTCATGCGCAGCGTCTTCTGCCTTATGTGTCGATACCGCTCGTACGCACCTGCACAAGCGGTCGTGATCGACAGGCAGGCATGCGGGTGATCAGCCTGGGCAGGCAGCGGCAAGTTGACCGCGATGCCAGATACATCCCGCAACGCATCACAGCTTTCCGGCATCATCCGTTAGCGTCGTCCGTAGGCTCACGGGGGATCGCAGGCACGGCACTTCGTACGATGCGGCGCGGGCTGACCTGTTGGTTCTACTGTCCGCGCAACACCTGCGCCAGAAACGGTGCGGTGCGGCTGCCACGATGGCGCGCCACGACATCCGGCGCTCCGGCCACCACAACCTTGCCGCCCGCACCGCCCGCGCCCGGCCCCATATCCAGCACCCAGTCGCTGCTGGCGGCCACGCGCATATCGTGTTCGACCACGATCACGGTGTTGCCTGCATCGACCAGCCCTTGCAACTGGGCCATCAAGGTATCCACGTCGGACGGATGCAGGCCGGTGGTGGGCTCGTCCAGCACGTAGACGGTGTCGCGCTTTTGGGCGCGTTGCAGTTCGGTCGCCAGCTTGATGCGCTGCGCTTCGCCACCGGACAGTTCGGTGGCCGGCTGGCCAAGACGCAGATAGCCCAGCCCCACTTCGCGCAACACCTGCAACGGGCGCAACACGCTGGCATCGTCGGCAAAGAAGATGGCTGCCTGATCCACCGTCATTTCCAGCACCTGCGCGATGTTGCGACCGCGTAGCGCGATCTCCAACGTCTTGGCGTTATAGCGCGCGCCGTGGCAGGTGGGACACGGTGCGTAGACGCTGGGCATGAACAGCAATTCCACATACACCGAGCCTTCGCCCTCGCAGGTGGCACAGCGGCCCTTGGCGACGTTGAAGGAGAACTGCCCTGGGTCGTAACGGCGCCGGCGTGCGGCGGGCGTGGCCGCAAACAGCTTGCGTACCGGGTCGAACAGGCCGGTGTAGGTGGCCAGATTGGAGCGTGGGGTACGGCCGATGGGTTTTTGATCCACGCGCACCAGGCGGCGCACCTGATCCAGCCCGGCAACAATCGCACCCTCCGACGGCACCTGCGTGCCGCGCTCCAGTGGATCCAGTGCTTCTTCGTCCTCTGCCTGCGCCTGCCCCAGATGGGCGGCCAGCAGTTCCACCAGCGCCTGACTCACCAACGACGATTTGCCCGAGCCGGACACACCGGTCACGGTAGTGAACACACCTAACGGCAGGTCCACATCCAGCGCGCGGACGTTGTTGCGGGTGATGCCGCGCAGCTGCAACCAACCGCGTGCCGCGCGCGCCTGGCGATGCACCTGCGGCGGCGTGCCGAACAGATAGCGCCGTGTGGAAGAGGCCTGCACCTGCTCCAATCCCGCGGGCGGCCCGCTGTAGAGCACCTGCCCGCCCTGCACGCCGGCTGCCGGGCCGACATCCACGATCCAGTCTGCATGGCGGATCACGTCCACTTCGTGTTCGACCACGAAGACCGAATTTCCGGCCGCCTTGAGTTGATCCAACGCACCCAGCAGTGCCTGCGCATCGGCGGGATGCAAGCCGGCCGATGGTTCGTCCATCACGTACACCACGCCGAACAACTGCGAGCGGATCTGCGTAGCCAGCCGCAGCCGTTGCAACTCGCCAGGCGACAAGGTGGGCGTGCTGCGCTCCAGGCTGAGGTAGCCCAGACCCAGCGCCTGTACGACGGCGATACGCGCGCGCAGATCCGCGGCGATGCGTTGCGCGGCGATCGCTTGTTCCGGATGTTGGCGCGCATCTTTACGCGTACCTTTGGATGGGGCGGCTTCGGCGGCGGGGCGCAGCAGCTCGGCAACCTCGTCCAGCGGGCGCCGCG
Source organism: Xanthomonas euvesicatoria (assembly GCF_013112235.1). NCBI lineage: Bacteria > Pseudomonadati > Pseudomonadota > Gammaproteobacteria > Lysobacterales > Lysobacteraceae > Xanthomonas > Xanthomonas euvesicatoria. The sequence continues at coordinate 2,467,469 of NZ_JABFFS010000001.1, read as the reverse complement.
ACAGCTCCCCGATATCCAGCCCGGCAAAGGTGACCGACAAGGCCTCGCGGCGCAGGCGTTTGCCATCGCACTGCGGGCATTGCGTGCTGAGCAAATACTGCGCCACGCGCTTTTTCATCTGCGCGCTCTGGGTGGTGGCAAAGGTGTGCAGCACATAACGCCGCGCACTGGTAAAGGTGCCCATGTAGCTGGGCTCTTCCTTGCGCTTGAGCGCGCGTTTGACCTCGGCCAGGTCGTAACCGGCGTATACCGGCACCACCGGCTGTTCGTCGGTGAACAAAATCCAGTCGCGGGTCTTCTTCGGCAGCGTGTGCCATGGCACATCCACATCGATGCCCAGCGTGGTGAGGATGTCGCGCTGGTTCTGCCCATGCCATGCGCCCGGCCAGGCGGCGACCGCACGCTCGCGAATGCTCAGGCTGCGGTCCAGCACCATGGTCGCTTCGGTGGCGTCATAGATGCGCCCCAGGCCGTGACAGGTCGGGCATGCCCCCGCAGGCGTGTTCGGCGAAAAACCGTCGGCGTAGATGATCTCCTGCCCCGGCGGGTACTGGCCGGCACGCGAATACAGCATGCGCAATGAGTTGGAGATGGTGGTGACGCTGCCCACCGACGAGCGTGCACTCGGCGCGCCGCGCGCCTGCTGCAAGGCCACTGCCGGTGGCAGGCCATCGATGGAATCCACCTCCGGCACGCCTACCTGGTCGATCAGCCGCCGCGCATACGGCGAGATCGAATCCAGATAGCGCCGCTGCGCTTCGGCAAAGATGGTGCCGAACGCCAACGACGACTTGCCCGAGCCGGAAACGCCGGTGAACACCACCAGTGCATCGCGGGGGATATCCACATCCACGTTCTTGAGATTGTGCTCGCGCGCGCCGCGCACGCGCACCAGGCCAGTGGAAGACGTCGCGTTTGACATGACTACCGAAACCAGAGATCGACAAGACGCCAGCCTAGCGTGCGCGCCATGCAGCCGGTGTCAGCGATGGTGATCGAGCGCAGGCAACACCCAAGGTGCCAGGCGCTGCAGGGCGCATGCGGTGGCTGACGAGGCACGGGACGCATTCGTCAGATGGAGGGCGGACAGGGCGCAGCAACACATCTGCGCGTCGTACCTGCCGCTGCCGGATGTACCGCCGTCTCCCAGCGGCGCTCAGCCCAGCGCATGTGCCGGCGTCACCTGCTCACCGGTGTCGGCCAGGGCATGCATGCGCGTCACCACGCCACTGAACAACCGCGCGGTGGCGGCATTGCGTGTACGGAAGACCTCTTCCAGCGCGGCGTAATACCACAGCGTGCCTTCGCGCCCGGCAGTGAACACATCGAAAATGCCCTGACCGACGGCAGGATTTTCCAGGTCCTGCACGATGCTGCGCGCGTTATAGAGCTTGTCGCAGCCGGACACCAACAGCGCGCGCTCGGGCGTCTTGCGCAGGTGCGCAAGATAGGCCTGCTTGCGCTCGCGCCAATCGCGTTTGCGTGCGCGCTCGCTGTTGTCCACCTCGGCCTTGTCTTCGGCAGTGGCATCGGTGCAAGCCATCACGATATCGGCCACCGCATCGCCGAACTGCGCACGGATCGAGGCCTCGTGCCCGCCACCGCAATCTTCCACCACATCGTGCAGCAGGCCGGCGATGGCTTGTTCCTCATCGCCGCCGCATTCCAGCACCAGCGTCGAGACACCCAGCAAATGACTCAGGTAGGGCACCTGCGTGCCCTTGCGCACCTGCCCGGCGTGAGCGATGCGCGCGTAGTCCACGGCCAGGGCGTAGCGTTCGGTGAGAGCGGTCATGGGGCATCCGATGCGAGCGATGCGCCTAGTATCGCCGAGCCCGACTGCCGACAGGTGAGGATGCTGCCATGAGCGATTCAGGCTCAATCCCACGCGATTGCGGCCGATAGGTCTAGGCTGCACCTACGCTGTTCGATGACCTGACGCCATGACCACGCTTCCTGTCTGCAATGCCTGCCGCGACGGCCAGGACTTCCCCACCGCGATCACCATGGCCTTCCAGCCCATCGTGGACGTGTCCACCCGCAGCATCTACGCAGGCGAGGCGCTGGTGCGCGGCATCAACGGCGAGTCGGCCGGCAGCATCCTGGCCGCAGTGGATGAGCGCAATCGCTACGCATTCGACCAGGCCTGCCGCATCAAGGCCATCGAATGCGCTGTGCAGATTGGCTTGCCGGCGCTGCTGTCGATCAACTTCATGCCCAACGCGGTCTATAACCCCGAGCATTGCCTGCGCGCCACGCTGTCGGCCACTGCGCAATACGGTTGGCCGCTCGACGCCATCATCTTCGAGGTCAGCGAACAGGAACATCTCACCGATCCGGCGCATCTGCTCGGCATCCTGCGCACCTATCAGGCGCGCGGCATGAAAACGGCCATCGACGACTTCGGCGCCGGCTACGCCGGGCTCGGCCTGCTGGCCGAGTTCCAGCCGGATCTGCTCAAGCTGGACATCGCCCTGGTCCGCGGTATCGACACCGACCGCAGCCGCCAGGCCATCGTGCGCCACGTGACGCGCATGTGCGAAGAACTCGGCATCGCCGTCATTGCCGAAGGCATCGAACAACCCGATCAATACCGCACCCTGCGCGACCTGGGCATCCACCTGCAGCAAGGCTATCTGTTCGCCAGACCACAGATCGGCGAGCTGCCGAAGGTGCATTGGCCGCAGTAAGCTCACGCTTGTGCGTATGAACTAAGCAACTCAGCGCACCTAGCAGCAGGCGCCACTCGCCGTAACAGACCCACAACATCCGAACACAGCGGCAATGAAACGTGCGGAAGCCGCTCTTACGATTCCCTAATCCCGACTCCCGATTCCCGATTCCCGGCCGCCTCGCAAGCCAGCAGCGACCGCCGAACACCACGGGGCGCCGCTCACACATACCGCGGAATCGGCCCCAGCTGCGGCGTCTGATCCGGCAGCTCCACTTCCACTTCGTCCACGTAGCACCAGCCCCAGCCTTCAGGCGGGTCGTAGCCTTCGATGATGGGGTGGCCGGTGGCGTGGTGATGCGCGGTGGCGTGGCGGTGGGGCGAATCGTCGCAACACCCGACATGGCCGCAGCTGCGGCACAGGCGCAGATGCACCCAGACGCCGTCGATGGCCAGGCACTCCTCGCAGCCACGCGCACTGGGAGTGACTGCATGGATTTGATCAGTATGGCGGCAGTGCTGGCTCATGCGCTGGTCGACTCCTGGGTGGCGCTGGCAAGTTCGGAGACCGGCACCGGGTTGGCCTGATGGGCGAGGTACTGATGGATCTGCGCGACCACGGCGGCGCCCTCCCCCACTGCGGCCGCCACGCGCTTGACCGAACCCGCACGCACGTCGCCGATGGCGAACACGCCAGGGCGATTGGTTTCCAGCGGCAGGCACGCCGGTACGCCGTCGCCACGCGCGGTGCCGGTCATGACAAAGCCGCGTTTGTCGGTGTCCACGCAGTCCTGCAGCCAACCGGTGTTGGGATCTGCCCCGACGAACAGGAACAGGTGCCGCAACGCCACGCGCGCGGTTGCACCGTCCTTGCGGGTGCGCAACACCGCGGCCTGCAGGCCGCGCTCGGGGTCGCCTTCCAGCGCGGCCACTTCGGTGCCGGTGTGCAGCTGCACGTTCGGCAACGCGGCGATGCGCTCGATGAGGTATTGCGACATCGAGCTCTCCAGCCCATCGCCCCGAATGATCAGGTGCAGTTCCTTGACCCGCGGCGCCAGGAACGCCACCGCCTGCCCTGCAGAATTGCCGCCGCCCACCAGCGCCACCACGCCGCCTTCGCACAGGCGCGCCTCCACCGGCGAGGCCCAGTACGAGACACCGTGGCCTTCGAAGCGATCCAGGCCCTCGATCTCCGGGCGCCGGTAGCGCGCGCCCGAGGCGATTACCACCGTGCTGGCCAGCAACTGCTTGCCATCGGCAAGATCCAGCTTCAGCGCGCCATCGTCGCGGCCGCATTCCAGCGTGGCCGCTTCGATCGGAATCGCCAGTTCCGCGCCGAATTTCAGCGCCTGGTTGTAGGCGCGCCCGGCCAGCGCCTGCCCGGAAATGCCGGTGGGAAAGCCAAGATAATTTTCGATACGCGCCGAGGCACCGGCCTGCCCGCCGATGGCGCGCTGGTCCAGCACCAGCACCGACAAGCCTTCGGATGCGGCATACACCGCCGTCGCCAGGCCGGCAGGGCCGGCGCCGACAATCGCCACGTCGTAGCGTTTGTCCGGGTCGATGTCCGGCGTCATGCCCAGGCAATGCGCAGCTTCGGCATCGCTGGGCTGGCGCAGCACGCGCCCGCTCGGGCACACCATCACCGGTAGGTCGTGCTCCTGGATACCCAGGCGCTCCACCAACGCGCGGCCTTCGTCGTCGGAGACGTCCATCACCGTGTTGGGGTAGCCGTTGCGGGTCAAAAAGCCCTGCAAACGGGTCAGATGCGGATCGTCAGGCTCGCCGATCAGCACCGAACCCGACGCATCGCCCTCGATCAGCCCAACGCGGCGCAGGATCAAGGCACGCATCACCACTTCGCCCACTTCGGCCGAACTGATCATCAGCGCGCGCAGATGCGCAGTATCGAATGGCAGCGCCAGGCAGCCTTCCGGCCCGGCACGTCCAGCCGCCAGCGACGCGCGCCCGGCCAGCTGACTCACCTCGCCGGTGAACTGGCCGGGCGTGTGCCGGGTGATCGGCTTTTCGTTTCCCAGTCCGTCGCGGCGCACCACTTCGATGGCGCCCTCCAGCACCACCCACACCGGCGCATGGGCATCGCCGACCTCGAACACGGGGTCGCCCGCGTCGAACCGTTGCGCCGGCCCACTGGCAAAGCGCCGGGTGATCGACAATTGGCCCGCGTCCAGCTCGGGAAACATCTGATGGTGGCGGGTCTGGTCCAAAGACATGGAGGGGCGACGCGGCTAGGGGATCACATGCAAGCATGGGCAGTGGTGATGGCAATGGCAATCACCCGAAATGGTCACTGAAGGCCACGACAGCGCGCAGACGCCAGGCACGCGTAGGCGAGCGAGCGCTGCTGCCGGTCAGGCGCACGCAGCTGCTGTAAAGATCGCATGCACCCAGCATGCGGGACATCCAGCACAAAAATAACCTAGCGAGCAGCCCTCAGGCCGGGGGCGAACCGCACATGGCAAACGCAGTGCGGTGCATCCAGCACGAAGCAACGGCCGTGCGTCTCAGGCAGCAGCACAGGCGGTTTGCAAGCTGCCAATCAATCGAGCCCAAGCCTGTGCCTTACGATCGCACAGGCTCCCAGTGTGGCCCATGTTGCCCGGCCGCCATGCGCTGGGCCGGGCGCACGCGAAACACCACACTGATGCGCTCGCCCACCGCGCGCGCGGTCTTGGCAATGCCGTGCGCGTGCGTGTGTTGCGAGGCGTGGCTCATCGCCAGCAGGCTCCCCGGCGCCAGCTCCAGCGCAACCGCCCGCGTGCTGCCGTCCCTGGCGCGCAGTTGCATCCGGCGCGGTGCACCCAGCGACAGCAGCGCGATCGGGTGCGGTGCCACCAGCGTGTGCAATGCGTCGTGATGCATTGCCACGCTGTCGCGCCCATCGCGGTACAGATTCAAACCTACCGCGTTGTATGGCGCCGGGAGCACCGCCTGCACCGCATCGAGCAAGCGCTGCAGCGGCAATCCCGCAGGCCATGCATCATCCAACCGATACGAGGCCAGCAAGCGCGGTACGTCCACGACCCGTTCGTACATTTCGCGGCGCTGGCTGCGCCAATCGGCGCCATCGCGCAATGCGTCGAACGCCTCCTGCGCAAGTGCGGGCGGCAACAGCTGCGGCCAGTAGCGCACGCCGCCTTGCTGGTCGTGCAGCACCTGCAGCGGTGCGATGGGAGCGTTGAACAGATCCATCGGCGCGATATGCGGGCGCCTGCCGCCGATTTCAGCGCCACGCTGTCATCACGCGTGGCGCCAGCCCGACCAGTTCAGCTTCACGCTACGGTACGCAAAGCGCCGCACCGTGTTCACGCACGACGATCAAGCATGCCTGCTCGTTTTCGTGGAGACATCGCATGCATCGCACCCCTCCTGCCCACGTGGTGATTTCCGGCGCGTCCAGCGGCATCGGCCAAGCCACTGCAGAAGCATTCGCCGAACAAGGCGCGCGCCTGGTGCTGGCTGCACGCGGCGAAGAAGCCCTCAATGCGGTTGCCGAACGCTGCCGTGCGCGCGGTGCCGAAGTCTTGGTGGTGCCCACCGACGTCAAACAGGCCGAACAGGTCAAGGCACTGGCCACCAGCGCGCAGAGTTTTCTGGGCCGCATCGACCTGTGGTTCGGCAATGTCGGGGTGGGCACGGTCGGCAAATTCCACGAGGTACCGATGGAAGCAAGCGCGGCCGTCATCCACGCCAATCTGCTCGGTCGCATGCACGACGCCCATGCCGCCATCCCCATCTTCGTCGAACAAGGCCACGGCATCTTCGTCAACATGATCTCTTCGGGCGGCTTTGCATCCACGCCGTTTGCAGCGGCGTACGGCGCCAGCAAATTCGGCCAGCGCGGCTTTTCCGAAGCGTTACGCGCCGAGCTGAGCGACTACCCGCATATCCACGTGTGCGATGTGTACCCGTACTTCGTCGACACGCCAGGCCTGACCCATGGCGCCAATTACGTGGGCCGCCGCATCAGCGGGCCGCCGTTGATGCTGGACACCCGCACCGTCGCGGCAGCTGTCGTGCGCCTGCTGGACCGGCCACGCAACACGGTGGTGTTGGGCACCGCCGTCCATGCGATGCGCCTAGGTCATGCGCTGGCACCGCAGACCCTGGCGCGCGCCATGTACCGTATTTTCAAGCGGTATTTTGCGCAAGCACCACAGGTGGCGCGATCCAGCGGCAATGTGTTCGCAGCGCCCGGCATTGCCGGCGGCATCGACGGTGGCTACCGGCGGCGCCCCACGTTGCGGGCACGCTCTGCGCGCGACAAGATGTTGATCGGTGCGGCCGCTGCAGCAGTCACGGGTTTGGCAGTGCTGGCTTTACGACGCAAGTGAGTCGCTGAAGTCTGCAATGCCGTGCCGACAATTGCGCGTTTGCCGGCGATTTCCAGACGCTGCGGCAACGCGGGAAAGTAGACCAGCCTCAATGCGACACCACCGCAGCAAGCGCGTGCGCCGCCGTGCATGCCGATCGGCACACATCGTGACGCCGTGAGTGATCAGCGAACCCAACCATGGCCGCGAGGGCCATCGCACCCTCCAAGAGTGGCTAACAAAACGTAGCGCGCAGCCGTCGGGTGGGCGCGGAAGGCGCGCTCATCACCGCAGTGTCCGCGTGGTGTATGCCGATTCCGGGCACCGGCCGCGCCCGCCTGGCGGCTACGCAATGGCTTTTGTTAGCGGCTCCAGGGTGTAGCGCGCCCACGCAGCTGTGCTACGGTCCGGCGCTGCATCCGCCTGGAGCAATCTGCATGTCGCCTCGCTTGATCGCCCCGCGTCGGGCCCGTTGGCTGGCAGTGCTTGCCGCTGTCGTCGCAGTTTTCGGCAACGCTGCGCCGCGCACGCCTGCAGCTGCCTTCGACGCGGTAGACCCGTTCATCGGCACCGGCGGCGAAGGCCATACCTATCCTGGCGCCACGGTGCCATTCGGTATGGTGCAGCTGAGCCCGGATACGCAAATCAAGCCGCGCAAGGACGCCTACGGCTGGGCGGCCGGCTACCGGCACAGCGACACCACCATCGTCGGGTTCTCGCACACGCATTTTTCCGGTTCCGGGCATTCGGATCTGGGCGACATCCTGCTGATGCCGCAAGCTGGCGCCATCAAGTTGGAACGCGGCGATGCCAGCAAGCCGGGCAGCGGCTATACCGCGCAGTTCGACCACACCAGCGAACAGGCGCAGCCCGGCTATTACGCAGTGACCCTGAAGGACCGCAACATCCGCGCCGAACTCACTGCCAGCGCGCGTGTGGGCGTGCACCGCTACCAGTTTCCGAAAGGCACGCCGGCGCATGTGCTGGTCGACCTGCGCACCAGCCTGTACGACTACCCCGGCAAGGTGCAGTGGTCGCGGCTGCGGGTGCGCAGCGATGGCACGGTGACCGGCTTTCGCGAAACGCGCGGTTGGGCGCCCGGCCGGCAGCTGTATTTCGCCATGCGCTTCTCGCGCCCGCTCACTGCCACGCAACTCCACGACACCGAACAGGACATCCCCTACAAGGGGTTCCCACCGCCGGGCGAAAAGAATCCTGCACAGCGCGCGCAGATTGAAGGCCGGCAACTGGTCGGCGTATTCGATGTCACCAACGACGGCACGCCGCTGGTGGTGAAGGTGGCGCTCTCGCCAGTCAGCGAGGCCGGTGCCATCGCCAACCTCGATGCCGAAATGCCCGGCTTCGATTTCGATCGCGTACGCGCCGATGCACGCGCGCAATGGACGCAGGCGCTGTCGGCGATCGATGCACAAGGCACCACGCAACAGCGCACCCAGCTCTACACCGCGCTGTATCACACCCTGCTGGGGCCAACGCTGTTCATGGACAGCGACGGCCGCTACCGCGGGCCAGACAATGCGGTGCATCAAGCAACTGGCTGGACCAACTATTCCACCTTCTCGCTGTGGGACACCTACCGCGCCCTGCATCCGCTGCTCACCCTGGTGCAGCCGGCACAACGCAGCAGCGACGTGGTCAATTCGCTGCTCGCCTCGCGTCGCCAAAGCGCCTACGGCATCCTGCCGGTATGGGCATTCCACGGCCTGGAAACCTGGTGCATGATCGGCTACCACGCCGTCGCGGTGATTGCCGACGCGTATATGAAAGGCATCGGCGGCTTCGACGCAGAGGAAGCCTTGCAGGCCATGGTCGCCAGCGCCAACTACGGCCCGTACGATGGCATTGCGCAATACCGTGAGCTGGGCTACGTGCCCATCGACGAAGAAGGCGAAGCCGCATCCAAGACGCTGGAATACGCCTTCGACGACTGGACCATCGCGCGCATGGCCGACAAGCTCGGCAAACCCGCCATCGCCGCAGAATTCAGCCAGCGCGCCGGCAACTGGAAGCATGCCTTCGACCCGGCCACCGGCTACATGCGCGCACGCACCCGCGCCGGCACCTTCCGCGAGCCGTTCGACCCGTCTGCCAGTGGCTACGGCAGCGACTACACCGAAGGCAACGCGTGGCAATACTCCTGGTACGTGCCGCAGGACGTGGCCGGGCTGGCTGCCGCGCATGGCGGCGACGACACATTGCTTGCCCGGCTGGATGCGGTGTTCGATGCCAAGGTGGACCCGAAGATCTTTGAGCACATGGAAGACATCACCGGCCTGATCGGCTGGTACGCGCACGGCAACGAACCCAGCCACCACGTTGCCTATCTGTATGCGTACGCAGGCCAACCGTGGCGCACGCAGGCGCGCCTGACCCAGATCATGCGCAGCCAGTATCACGCAGGGCCCGAGGGCCTGGCCGGCAACGACGACCTCGGCCAGATGTCGGCCTGGTACGTGTTCACCACGCTGGGCTTCTATCCGGTGGCGCCCGGCAGCAATCAATACATCATCGGCCGCCCGTTCCTGCCGCGCGCTACGCTCAACCTGCCCAATGGGAAGCGTTTCGCGATCATCGCCGAGGGCTTGAGCGATGCACGCAGCTACGTCGGCAGCGTCACGCTCAACGGCACACCGTTGACCCACGCTTACGTGACACACGAACAAATCCAGGCTGGCGGTGAATTGCGTTTCCGCATGCAGGCGAAACCGAATCAGCAGTGGGCCACCGACCCAGCGCAGCGGCCGTATTCGATGTCGGCGCAGCTGCAATGATCCAACGCAATTGCAAGATGTAGCGGCCGATGATCCTGTAGCGATGCAACCCCGCAGCAAATGCGGTGTCTGCGCGACCCCGAGCTAACGTTCGCTAGGTTTCGGTCGCGGCATTGGCAGTGGCACTCGCTTTCTGACTCGGTAGCAGATCCGCATGCGCAAGCCGCACGCAGCGCGTTCCACCACCGCTGCCATGTCGCCAGCAGTGCCAGCGCCGTCGATTCCTGCATGACGCACGCGCTTGTCTGCCGTCAGTTTCTGAATGCGACGTTTTCAAAGCCGAGGTGATCGCACGGCGTGCACCGCCGTCACGCATTCACATGATGCACAACTTTCGTTCACTGATACGCATCGCCTCGCTTTCCACACTCCCCGTCATCGGTACGCACAATGACTGCGTGCCTGCCCTTCCCCCAATGCAGGAGAGCGTGCATGTCCGGCAGCAAGAATCAGTACGAAATGCAGAACCCGTTGACCCAGTTTCCGCAGCCGCAATTTCCGCACCAAACCCAGCAGGCTCCGGGCACCATCCACGAACTGCAGCCCAAGGCAGACCATGGCGAGCACAGCTACAAGGGCTTTGGTCGTCTGCAGGGCCGCAAGGCCCTGATCACCGGCGCAGATTCCGGCATCGGGCGCGCCACCGCCATTGCCTTTGCACGCGAAGGTGCGGATATCGTGCTCAATTACCTGCCTGAAGAAGAACAGGACGCAGCCGAAGTGGTGCAGCTGATCCAGGCAGAAGGGCGCAAAGCCATCAGCGTCCCGGGTGACCTCAAGAACGAGGCGTTTTGCACCGAACTGGTGGACCGTGCAGTGAAAGAGCTCGGCGGACTGGATGTCCTGGTCAATATCGCGGGCAAACAGACCGCCGTGAAAGACATCGCAGACATCACGACCGAGCAGTTCGACGCCACCTACAAGACCAACGTCTATGCGATGTTCTGGCTGTGCAAGGCCGCCATCCCGCATTTGCCGCCGGGCGCATCCATCATCAACACCGGCTCGATCCAGTCGTACCAGCCCTCGCCGACGCTGCTCGACTACGCCTCCACCAAGGCGGCCATCGTCAACTTCACCAAGGGCCTGGCGCAGCAAGTCGCCGAGAAGGGGATCCGCGTCAACGCAGTCGCGCCCGGACCGGTGTGGACGCCGCTGCAGCCCAGCGGTGGTCAGCCGCCGGAAAAGATTCCCGATTTCGGCTCGGAGACGCCGCTCAAGCGCGCCGGCCAGCCGGTAGAAATGGCGCCGCTGTATGTGATTCTGGCATCGCAGGAATCGAGCTACGTCACCGGCGAAGTGTTCGGTGCCACCGGCGGCCTGCTGTTGTCTTGAGCCGTCCCGGCGCCGAGTTTCAGCGTGATGCCACCGGCACCTTGCCAATCGCCGCTTATGCGGCGATTGGCGACGGGCGCTCGGTGGCGTTATGCGGTGCCGATGGCAGCATCGATTGGTGGTGCGTGCCGAAGATGGACTCGCCGCCGTTGTTCGATCGCCTGTTGGATGCAGGCGAAGGCGGCTATTTCGCCCTCACGCCGCAACAGCTGCAGCAGGTACAGCGCCGATACCGCGATGGCAGCAATATTCTCGAAACGACCTTCAGCACCGCAACCGGCAGCGCACGTCTGACCGAGTCGCTCAACAGCGGCGAAGCCGGCCGGCTGCCGTGGTCGGAACTTGCGCGACGCATCGAAGGTCTCGAAGGCCGCGTTGTCTTCGACCTGATCTACCGCCCCGGCACACGTGCCGGAGAAGCCACTCCCTGGCAAAGCGAGACGCCGAACGGCCGTGTGCATCACGTCGGCCCGCTCATGACCATGCTGCGCTACGACACGGAGGCAGCGCAGCTGGTGCACTGCGACGACCGCGGTGTGCACGCCACGCTGGCGATCCGCGCAGGCGACACACAGGTCGTTGCGTTGCTGGCCGCCGAAGAAGATGCGCTCCCGGTGCCCGCCCTGGAAGACATCGGTGGGCGCATCGAGCGCAGCGACCAGGAGTGGCGCGAGTGGAGCGGCAACCTGTCTTACGCCAACAGTTACCACGATGCGGTCGTGCGCTCTGCGCTGGCGCTCAAGTTCCTGTGGTTTTCGCCTACCGGCGCCATCGCCGCTGCGGTCACCACGTCATTGCCGGAGCAGATTGGCGCAAATGGCAATTGGGATTATCGCTATGCCTGGGTCCGCGATGCCGCCTACACCACCAAGGCCTTCCTGCGCGTGGGCGCATTGGCCGATGCCAAGGCCGCGTTTAGCTGGTTGATGCGCACCATCCGCCAGCATCGGCCTGGCGTGCGCCCCTGCTACACCCTGGATGGCGCGTTGGTGCCGGACGAACGCGAGATCGACATTCCCGGTTATTGCAATACGCGCCCGGTGCGGGTTGGCAACACCGCCAACAACCAGCTGCAGCTGTGCCTGTACGGCGATATCTTCGAAATGGCCGCACGCTTTCTCGATGCCGGGCACATCCTGGACCAGGAAACCGCACGCCAGTTGTTCGAGCTCGGCAACGAATGCGCCAACACCTGGATGCGCAAGGACGCCGGCTTCTGGGAACTGGAAACCGCCGAGCATTACACCATGTCCAAAGTGGAATGCTGGCTGGCGCTACGCCGCGCCAGCGAGCTGGCCAAGGCCGGCCATCTCTCCACCGCGATGCTGCCACGCTGGGAACGCGAACAGGCGCGGATTCTCGAATGGATCGACATGCACTGCTGGTCCGACGCCAAGCAGGCTTACACCTTCTACGCGGGCACCGACGACCTGGACGCAAGCCTGCTGTTGGCCTCGCGCTTTGGGCTGGGCGGGCCGCGCCGCCAGCGCATGATCGCCACCCGCGATGCCATTGCCTCAGAACTTGGCAGCGACGCATTGCTGCACCGCTACAGCGGCATGCAACAACGCGAAGGCGCATTTATTGCCTGCTCGTTCTGGCTGGTGGAAGCCTATGGCCTGCTCGGCGAGCGTGCTGAAGCCAGGCGCTTGTTCGAACAGTTGCTGGAACAGCTGGGCAACGATGTCGCGCTGATGCCGCAGATGCTGGACACGAGCACGGGCGCCGCGCTGGGCAACGTCCCGCAAGGCTTGAGCCACCTTGCGCTGATCCACGCGGCGCTGGCCGTGGATGGCGAATAAGCGAAGCGCAGCATCTGTCGCCTTCACCAGGCTGTTATCGCCGCAAACTCCTTCTCCCATCGGCAGAAGGAGCACGCTCGGTGGATGCAGCTGCGCCAGAACGCAGCTCAACCAAGTGCGTCGATTCGTTTACTGCGCCAGTACCACGGTCTGGATCGCATGCGCCGGAATCTCCAACGTGCTGGATGCCTCGCCCACATACAGGTTGTAAGCAATCGCAGCGTCGCTGGCATTCATGACCACCATGGCCAGGCTGCCATCGGTGTTGAGAAACGCGGTGGTTGCCAGATTGCTACGGCTGCTGGCTGCGCTGACCCGTCGTGCACCCGGCCGGATGAATTTGGAAAAGTGGCCGATATACCAATAGCTCGGCGTGTAGATCACCTCGCCCGTGCGCGTATCGGCATGTACCGGCGCAAAGCAATAATTGCCCACGTGGTTCGGCCCACCGTGTTGGTCGAGCAGAATGTTCCAGTCCGTCCAGCCCACTGCGCCATGATTGAGGTCGTTGATGATGGCCGTGCCGTAGCGCTCGCCATTGGGCCAATACTGCAACTTGGCCGGGTCGAACTTTTCCACCGCCGCTTCGGTCAACAGCAAGTGCTTGTCCGGGTACGCCTGCGCCACTGCCGCCACGTTCTCCACCATCGGCTCGAATCCGGCCCAGGTTTCATACCAATGAAAGCCCATGCCCCACGCATATTTCGCCGCCTCCGGATCGTCGAAGATCACATGCGCGCGGTGCACCATCATGTCGCGGTTGTGGTCCCACACGATGATCTTACGATCGCCGTAGCCGGCGCTGGCCATGGTGGGCCCGAGATGATGCTTCAAAAAGTCGCGTTCTTCCTCGGCCGAAAACAGCATCGACTCCCAGGTCTGCACCGCCATCGGCTCGTTCTGCAGGCTGATGCCCCAGATCGGGATGCCCGCTTTTTCGTATGCCGCGATAAAGCGCGTGTAGTAGCTTGCCCAGGCCTGCGCGTAGTCGGGCAATAGCTTGCCGCCCTTGAGCATGGTCTTGCTGTCTTTCATGAAGGCCGGCGCGCTCCATGGGCTGGCAAACGTGGTGAGCTTGCCGCCGGCCGCCGCAATCGCCTGGCGCAACATCGGGATGCGGTATTTGGCATCGTGCTTGACCGAAAAGCTCTTCAGCGCCACATCGCCCTCCTTGATGTAGGTGTAGCTACCGCTACTGAAATCCGAGCTATGGATGGTGGTGCGCGCCAGCGTGTAGCCGATGCCCTGTTGCCGATCGTAGTAGGCCGTGAGCAACGCACGTTGCGTACGCTTGGGCAGCTTGGCAAAGGTCTCTGCGCTGGAATCGGTGATCGCGCCACCGATACCCAGCACCTGCTGAAACTGCCGCTGCGGATTGACGAAGATGGAGTTTTCTTTTTCGGTCAATGCATGGCCGGCGACAGGAGCGGCCGCCGTGCTGGCGCGCATTTGTTGCGTGGCGCCTTGAGAGCTGGTGTAGATACGCAACGCGCCATCGTTGTTCGTCGCTGGTAGGCTGGCATCTGATGCTGCCGGAGCTGCCGCGTGTGCCATGGCCGCCGTTGCGGCGCTCGCGCTGCTCGCCGTGCCCAGCCCCATCCCCAGCATTCCCACCACCGACCACGTCATCGCTCGCTTCACCGCGCACCCTCCCAGGTAGATCGCGCAAGCCTAACCGACCAACGCGCCGCAACATCGCCTTCCAAACGAGCGCAAGCGCGAATCGAGCTTCCCTTCTCCCTCCGGGACATCGTTCCCCTTGATGGGAGAGAAGGTGGCGCGCAGGGCCGGATGAGGGTGCGTGTACACGTGGCGATGCCGGCAGCGCGTGATGCATCACAAACTGCAGGAAATACAAAACTTCAATCTGCACCAATCCCAGCAACAGCACCCTCACCCCAGCCCCTCTCCCGCGGGGAGAGGGGCGTGATCACCTACGCGACAAGCGATCCAGGATGCCTGGCACTTCCGGCGGGATCTCGCGCGCCAAGAAGCCCACCGTGCCGATGCGCTTTGCCAGTTGCTTGCCCGCCGCCGCATGCACGAACACGCCCCACAGCGCAGCGGTCAATGCATCGCTGCCCCGTGCAGCGAACCCTGCGATAAATCCGGCCAAGGTGTCGCCAGAGCCCGACGTGCCCAACCCAGGCACGCCGCCGCGATGCACCCACAACGCCCCGTCCGGCCCGGCGATGAAGCTGTCCGCGCCCTTGACGATCACCACGCTGCGCATCTTCCGCGCGAAGGTCAGCGCATACTCGCCGGGCGCCGCTTCCACTGCAGCCTTGTCGTCGCCGGCGAGCGTTGCCATTTCGCCGGCATGCGGCGTCAGGACGAATGGGCGCCCGGGCGGCGCACGCAGGCTGCGCGACAATGCACCGGCGTCCAGCACCAAGGTACAGACGGCCTTTGCAGCGGCCAGCCTGACCAGCGCCGTTGTCGTTGTGGTCGACGCCATGCCCGGCCCGATCACGGCGGCGTCGCAGGCTGCCAGCGCCGCATCCAACGCACGGTGCCCGCGCGTGATCTCGCCCTGCCCGTTCTGCCCCAGCCCCAGCACCAATGCCTCGGGCACCGCCAGGGCCATGGCCGGCGCCACGCTGGCAGCGGTGGCGATCTGCAATTTGCCGGCGCCCGCGCGCAATGCAGCTTCTCCGGCCAGCAATGCCGCACCGGGCACGCGCATCGAGCCACCCACCACCAACACGCGCCCCCGCTGCTCCTTGTCGCCGCCGGGCGATGGCAGCGGCATCGCACGCAATGCAGCAGCGCTCAGCGTGCGAAGGCGTGCGGCAGCCATCAGCGCGCTCCGGCCGGGCGGTCGGATTCGGTGGTTACCGGCTCATCGGCCAGCTCTGGCGGTACGAACTTGGTGCGCACCAACTGCAACGATTGGCCATCGGCCGCGGCCGCATATTCGGTGACGCCACAATTGGGCACATCGCCTTCGCGGTCGATGGCCAGGATGGTGGCCTCGTCCATCCGCTCGATCAGGTAACGGAAGCAATTGACGATCACCTGGTGCCCCACGATCAGCACGCGCGCCCCCACATGGTTGCGCTGCAGGTCGCCCACGATGCTGCGCAACCGAAAGATCACATCGCACCAGCTCTCGCCACCAGGCGGGCGAAAATAGAACTTGCCCACCAGCTTGCGCTGCTCGGCCAGCTCCGGAAACGTCGCCAGGATGCCGGACGTGGTGTAGCGGTCGAGCACGCCGAATTCCTTCTCGCGCAGCCGCTCGTCCACGCTGACCGCATCGGCCGGCCGGCCGAGCGCACGCGCAACCGCGGCGGCGGTCTGCCGCGCACGCACATAGGTCGAACTCAGGATCAAGGTCGGCCGCTCGTGTTCGGGGAGCCCAGCCATCCACGCGCCCAAGGCTTCGGCCTGGCGCTCGCCCAGCGCCGAGAGCGGCACGTCCGCATCGCGGTGCTCCAGGTCGATCAACGTCGCGCCATTGGACTCGGCCACATCGCGCGCCACGTTGCCTGCGCTTTGCCCATGCCGCACCACCCACAGGCGCGCCGGCCACTGCGCCGACACCCCTGCAACCGCACTGTGCTCACTCACACCCGTCTCCTGCATCACGTCGGCACCACGTGTCGCACAGCCGCCGTGAACGGGTGGTCGACCATGCGTGCGGCCATGCGCCGCCGCGCCACCGGTGTCATGCATGAGCCCGCACACGGTGCATGCCGCAGGGAACATGCGCCATGGCACGGACCAGCGCCGCTCCAACGGATGCATAACCCTGGCTCGGTATACTGCAGGCCCCCGCCACGCCGCTCGCCCATGTCCAACGTCCTTCAGCTGCGCACCGCAAAACAGCGCGAAGAGCTCCTGCTAGACGACGTACTGGATGCCGCCGAACGCTGCATCGACGAGATCGGCCTTTCGGCCACCAGCTTCGAACTCATCGCCGAACGCACCCGTCTGTCATGCGGCAGCCTGCTGCAGCGCTTCGAAGACAAGGACGCGCTGGTGCGCGCATTGCTCGAACGCAACTACATGCGCGCCATCCGTCAGATGTGGCTGGTGGAACGCCCGGCCAACGTGCACGTGGTGGACTTCATCGCCGGCCTGCTCGAAGACTGGCTGCTGCAGGAAATCAACATCAAGCGCACCCGCATCGACCTGGAGCTGCACCTGGCCACCCTGCGCGACCCGGTGCTGGCCGCCTTCATGCGCCGGCAGAGCGCATCGCTGATCGAACACCTCAGCGCATTGCTCAAGCGCCTGCTCCGCGGCCACACCGACACCGCCAGCAGCGAACACGAATTCCAGGCCCGCGTCTTCGCCGTCGCTGCCATGTGCGGCGGCCTGCACAGCGTGATGACCAGCGGCATGGAACTCAACCGCATGCATCTGCAGCTGATCCTGCGGGAGAGTTTGTCGGGCATCCTCAAGTCGGCGCCGGTGTAATCCTCGAGCAGCACCGGCTCGGCGATTGCGGGCCGCGCCCCGGCACCTGGCCGGCAGGCGCGCTCAACCTGCCGACGACGTGGATGCCTCTTCCGCTGCACGCGCTCTGGCGGCCTGCAGTAGCCGGGCGACCAGGCCGTACGCATCGTTGCCGGCCCCGCGCGCTGCTCGCCATAGGTCTGGTGGCAGACGGGAACGTTCTACCGTCATGAGGTGCATCAGATCCCTGGCCAAGGCCAGCCGCTCGCCTTCGTCCATGCCAGGCCCAGGAGGATCGGCGTCCAATCTGGTCACCATGTCGACCGCCTGATCCAGGCAGGCCTCGGTGGCTCCCAACTCGCTTGCGCGCTGCGCCTTGGTCGGCACTTCGTACCACCGGCTTTGCGCCTCCACGTAGCGCGCGGCCAACACGTCGGCCAGCCCCATTCCCAGGAATGCGGCCAGCGCTCCCACTGCCTGGTAGCCACTGACTACAGCAAGATTCTTGTAATACAGGTCATCGTTGAAATAGCCGTAGGCCGCCGCTGCAGGCGCCTGGATTGCCGCAAAACCGCCCCATACTGCGGCCCCGACGGCGCCCAAATGGGCCATCGTTCGCCCTAGATTGACGAGGGGGACGCCACGCGGCGTGCCAGGCGCCCTCAGCCGCGCCTCGCGCACGGGGCGCCGCGGCAGGCTCTGGGCCAACTGCGTATTGGCATGCGGGTCGTTGGCCGGTGCAGGCGGGCCGGCATCTGCCACGGTCGCGCCCTCTTGCTGCTCGCGCCTGGCGCCTCGGCGCGTGGCGGACGTCAATGCTAAAGGTCGCATCGTCACTTCTCCGCTATCGTTGCGCGCCATTGTTCCCCAGCGTGATCGGGCATGACGCATCCGGCCGAAAAACCATTGCCGAACACGAAACAAGCGGCACGGAGCTTGCCAAAGTGCGCAGGCGGTGCACGCACGCGCCACGTATCGCTGCAGGCAAACCAGCAGGGTGGCTGGCGATCGTGTTGAACGCGCACGTTGGCCACCACAGCCGGCGCCGATCCCGCCGCGCCAGCGGCCAAGACATGCAGCAGCCGCGCAACTTCGCCCACGCCTGCACTGCTTCGTGCATTGCTCCCTCCGCATGCACCACTGCCTCAATGATGATCAAAGTGACGCAGCCGGCATCGCCGCTGAGTGGCCCCTGGTGCCAGCGGCTCACTCCAGCTGCCGCGTGTTGCAAGCGAACCGCCAGAGCCACCTCCCCTGATCGTTGACCCCACTGTCCTCGACCATGAAACAGATCTCCGGCAACTTCACTCTCCCTTCCACGGCGCTGCGCGCAGACGCAGAGCGCGATGCGCCCGAAACTGCACAGGCGCCCGAACCACACACCCCGCCCCATCCTGTCGCAGACCATCCGCTCAACCTGCTGGAAAAAAGAAGAAGCATCACCGGCGTACTTGCCGACGAACGTAAGCGTCTGGAAGTCGTGGTGCCCCGCCTGCAGGCAGCGTTGGCACCGCACACCTGGTCCTCATCCAGTAGCGACTCGCCAACGACGCCTGTCACCGGCCGCAGCCCCCGTCTGGGCCCGCAACCCGGCTCACCGACCTGGGCCTGTCTGCTGGAGACGCCGGCGCGCCTGTCGGCCCTTGCGGGCGCCGACAGCAGTGACGCATTCCAGAACTTGCGCAACGCACGGCGGCTGGTCAGCGATACGCGTCATGCCCGGCAGCACGTCGTGCTGAGCCCGCGCCTGGTGAAATCGCTGACCAGCCGCTCCGAACGCCCGGACTTGATCCAGAAGCTCTCGGCGTTGAAGCCCGGCGCCCTGGATGTAGACAATGGATTTCTCCACGTAACCCTGGAAACCGGGCACGCAGGCACTGCAGGAACGCTGGACGCCATGCCCACCGTCGGCACCGGCGCATCCGCCTCGACCTACGCGGTGCGGCTGGCCGAAGATCTTTGGCAGGGCGGGCAAAATTGCGGACGCGACTTCATCTTCAAGGCCTTGTTGCGCACCGACCCGCAACGGCCGATCCCGCCGACATTGTGCGACCCTGCCACCGCTGCAGACGCACCGGCGCTGCAGCAACGGATCGCTGCGCGCAAAGCCATGATCTTCCAGGAGTATCAAATGATCAGGTCGGTCGATGCAGTGCCGTATATCGTGCGCGCCCACGGCGTGGTGCAGATCGAACACACCTTCGGCATTTTGCTGGAGAAAATCGACGGCATCAGCGTGCGCAGCATGATTGGCCGCGCACGCACAGCGCTGCAGCAAGGCGCCATCAGCGCAATGGAGTATCTCGGCCTGGCCCGGCAGCTGATGGCCGACGTACTGGTGGGGATCGCCTGCTGCGAAGACGCCGGCATCGTGCATCAGGACATCTCGCACAACAACGTCATGTACGACCAACCCATGAAGATCTTCCGGCTGATCGACATGGGGCTCGGCGCAGAAGAAGGCGACCCTAACCGCGGCGGCACACCGGGCTTCTACGACTTGAGCACCCCTGCCAGGCATGCGCGCGACGTCTACAGCGTGGCGCAATTGCTGGTGCATGTGCTCAAGCGCCCCGACTACAACATGGGCATGATCGGGATCAATCGCGCCAAGACCGCAGACACCTTCCCCTTCATGGATGCGTTGCAGGCTCTCCCGGCCGACCACAAGCGCATTGTGGTCCGCTTCTTCAACAGCATGCTGGACGACGGAACCGGCGAGCGCACCAAGGCAGAGAGACTGCTGCGCGACCCCTTTTTCACCGAACCGCCGCTCCCGCCCCGTGATCGGATGCACCGCACCTACGAAAAACTGAAGCGTTTGCCTTCTTTTTAGCAGCAATTATTTTCAGCAGCGCCCACGGTTACAGGCAAGCGCGAGCCGATGGACCACGTAGGGTGTAGTGACCGCGCCTAGAAGCGCGGGATTGAAAGACAAGTGAGGCAAGTGTGCAGACACGCGCGCAGTTTGAGCGCTGATTCGGGCATTCAATCGGCACCGCTGCGTGCTGCCATACCCGTGCCGGTGATGCGCCCATTCGGCGGTGATCCAGACGTCAACAAGATCCAGGCGGCACACCACGTCATGGCAATGGATGCGCGCCTTCGATGACAGCGCACTCCACATCGTCCAGCACCCGGCCCACCTGCTCGGCCAGTAACTCCAGACAAAACGCCAACTCGTCCATGCAGATGGCCGGCTGCCTAGCCTGCTCTTCAACCTGCGTACGTGGCTGCGCCAAACGCGCCAGAAAGCGCATGTGGTCGCGTAGCTGCTGCAAGCGGTACTGCGCGCCTTCTGGCAGGTAGTAGCCCGGGTGTGACTGCACATCATGTACAACGTCCGACATGGCCTGCTCCTCATTCCATGGAATCCGCCCGCCCGCCGCAAGGCGACGGACGGGAAGTCGGGAGGCTCGAAACCGCGTGTAGCCGGCGGGCGTATTCCCCTTGCGGGTGTTGTATTAGCCGCCCTCCCGACGCAGGCATCGCGTCGGTTGCACCCCTAAACAAGCAGGCACAAAAAACCCACCGGTTTGTCGGAGGTGGGTACCGCTACACGTGGAGTTTCGAGGCTCCGTGAGGTGATCGTGCAACTACAGACTGCCGCCGTCAAGGAATACCGCCGTCAACCCCTTCGGTACCTGGAATTTCATCTAAGCAGCAGGACCATTCCGAACGAATCATCAGGCAGACGCATCGATGCTGCCATCGAATTTCATTGCGGCAACGACTTAAGTTGTCGACAAAAGATTGGGGCCTCACGGGAAAAACTTGCGCAGCTACCAACAAGGTCGCCGCGGACGGCCCAAGCCATCACATATCGGTCCATCGCATCCGGCGCTAGAATGACGACGGCAGCATCGGTGACCTATGATGGCTACCGCGAGATGCCATCCCGCCGGGCGCCAAGTACGGATACGCGTGTGACTGTCGACAGCAACTTTTCCTTCCTGCAGGAACACGATCCGGTCTTCTTCAAACTGGCCTCGATGGCCGAGCAGGTCTTTGCCAGCGATCCCAACACCACGCTAATCAAGCTCCGGCAGTTCGCCGAAGCACTTGCCCAGGATCTCGCGGGACGTGCCGGCATCATCCACGACCAACGGACAACCCAGGCAGATCTGATCTACCAGCTCGCGCGCGAGCTACGCCTGGACCGGCGGATCCAGGAGCTGTTCCACGTGCTGCGGGTCGAGGGCAACAAGGCGACCCACGGCTTCACCACGCAACACCGCGAAGCGATGGATGGCCTGAAGGTCGCCCGCGACCTGGCGGTCTGGTATCACCGAGCCTTCGGCAGGAACGCCGCCGAATTCAAGGCCGGTGCTTTCGTGCCCCCGAAGGATCCAGCCGCGCCGTTGCGCGAAGTGCAGGCCGAAGTCAGTCGCCTCAGAGCGGAGCTGGATACTGCCCGCCAGCAACATGACCAAAGCCAGGCGCTCGCCGAACTCAAGGACCGCGAAGCCAAGCTCAACGCCGATCTCGCCGAAGCGATGGATGTCGAAGCGCGTGAGCAGGCGGCGCTGGCAGTCCAACGCGAACAGGAACTGCAACGGCTTCGACAGGACTTCGAACAACGCATCGCCAACCTGCAACAGCCCGACACCGCCCGCCAGGCCGCCACCCAGCAGGTCGCCGGCGCCACCCAGCAGGCCAGCAACAACTTCGACCTCAGCGAAGACCTCACCCGCATCCTGATCGACCAACAGCTACGCGAGGCCGGCTGGGAAGCAGACTCGCTCGACCTCACCCACGCCAAGGGCATCCGCCCGGAAAAAGGCCGCAACCTCGCCATCGCCGAGTGGCCCACCAAGGTGCCGCGTGCCAACGCCGACTATGTGCTGTTCGCCGGCCTCACCCCGGTCGCCATCGTCGAGGCCAAGCGCAAGCAGATCAACATCGCCGACCGTATTCCCCAGGCCGAGCGCTACGCGCGCGATTTCGTGATGCGTGGCGAGCTAGCCCCCGCCTACCCAGCCGCCAGCTCGATCGCGGGCTGGGCCGATGGCCAGGGCGGCCATTTCCAGATTCCCCTGGCATTCGCCTGCAATGGCCGTCCTTACGTCAAGCAGCTGGCCGAGCAATCGGGCATCTGGTTCCGCGACCTGCGCTCACCGGCCAACCTGCGGCGCCCGCTGCAGAAGTTCCACACGCCCGAGGACATCGCCGATCTGCTCACCCGCGATCGCGATCAGGCCGAGCGCGACCTGGCCCAGGAAGGCTTCGCCTACCTCAACCTGCGCGACTACCAGCAGCGCGCGATCCAGGCAGTGGAAGGCGCGCTGGCATCGGGCTCACGCAACTGCCTGCTGGCGATGGCGACCGGCACCGGCAAGACGCGCACAATGATTGGCTTGATCTACCGCTTGCTCAAGGCCGAGCGCTTCCACCGGATTCTGTTCCTGGTCGACCGCTCCGCGCTCGGCACCCAGGCCACCGAGACGATGCAGGACATGCAGCTGGAGCAGAACCAGACGCTGGCGCAGATCTACAACCTCGATGGCCTGGACGACACCCGCACCGCCGATGAGACCCGCGTGCAGGTCGCCACGGTGCAGGCGATGGTCCGGCGCATTTTCCAATCCGATGACCCGCCACCGATCGGCACCTTCGACTGTATCGTCGTCGACGAGGCCCACCGCGGTTACACGCTCGACCAGGAAATGACCGAAGGCGAGCTGGCCGTGCGCGACCACGCGCAATACCTGTCGCAATACCGCCGCGTGCTCGATTACTTCGATGCCTGCCGTATCGGCCTGACCGCCACGCCGGCCAAGCACACCACCGAAATCTTCGGCAAGCCGATCTACACCTACAGCTACCGCGAAGCAGTGGCAGATGACTGGCTGATCGACCACGAGCCGCCCATCCGCTACACCACCGCGCTCGGCAAGAACGGCATCCACTTCGATCGCGGCGAGCGCGTCAGCGTCATCAACACGCAGACAGGCGAAGTCGATACCGCAGAGCTGGAAGACGAACTCGACTTCAATATCGAGTCGTTCAACCGGCGTGTGATCACCGCAGACTTCGATCGGGTCGTCTGCGAGCAGCTCGCCATCGAACTGGACCCGGACGGCGAGGAAAAGACCCTGATCTTCTGCGTCAGCCAGCCCCACGCCGAACGCGTCAAGAACCAGCTGGACGAGGCCTTCAAACAGGTCCATGGCGATTACTACAACCAGGCCAGCGTCGCGGTGATCACCGGCAAAAGCGACAAGGTCGACCAGCTGATCCGCAACTACAAGAACGAGCGCTACCCCAATATCGCCATCACCGTCGACCTGCTGACCACCGGCATCGATGTGCCGCGTATCGCCAACCTGGTGTTCATGCGCCGGGTCCGCTCGCGCATCCTCTACGAACAGATGAAGGGCCGCGCCACCCGCCGCTGCGACGATATCGGCAAGACCGTGTTCCGCATCTTCGATCCGGTCGATCTGTACGCCGCGCTCGAAGACGTCGACACCATGCGCCCGCTGGTCAAGGACCCCAACATCAGCATCGAGCAGCTGGTCCACGAGCTCGGCCAGCAGCGCAGCTTCGATGCCCCCGGCAGCAACGGCGGCAGCCATGCCGACGACGCGCTCGACCAGTTGAGCCAGCGCATCATGCGCGTGCTGCGCAAGGCCCAGCATCGCGCCGAGCAGCGCCCGGACTTGCGCGACAAGCTCAGCGAGCTGGAAACCTCCTGGGGCGTAGCGCCCGCCGTGCTGCACACCCACCTGCACAAGCTCGGCGCGCGCAATGCCGCCAGCTTCCTCCGCGAACACCCGCGTCTGGTGGAGCAACTGGGCGAAGTGGGCGTGCTGCTGGGCACCGACCGCTACCCGGTCATTTCCGAACACACTGACACCCTGCTCGAATGCGCACAGAACTACGGCGTCAACGAAGCTCCGGCCGATTACCTGGACAGCTTCAACGCCTTCATCCGCGAGCAGATCAACCAGTCCGCCGCGCTCAGCGTCATCGTCAACCGCCCCCGCGACCTCACCCGCGCCCAACTGCGTGAGGTGCGCCTGCTGCTCGACCAGCACGGCTACAGCGAGGCCCACCTGCGCGGCGCGTGGCGCGACAGCACTCAGCAGGAGGTCGCTGCCAGCATCATCGGCTACATCCGCCGTGCCGCGCTGGGCGAGGCATTAGTGCCGTTCGAGCAGCGCGTCGACAAGGCCATGCAGGGCATCTATGCCCAGCGCAGCTGGACGCCGGTGCAGCGGCGCTGGCTCAAGCGGCTGGCCCAGCAGCTGATACACGAGGTGGTGATGGACCGCGACACCGTACAACGTAACTTCAGCGGCGACGGCGGCGCCCTGCAGTTGGACCGCCTGCTCGATGGCCGGCTGGACCAGATCTTGGGCGATCTGGGCGAGCATCTGTGGGATCAGACGGGCTGAGTCGGTGGTTCACACTGGCATATGAGCCGATTAGCCGGGATAATCGGCTCATCCAAAGAGCCAATTAACCCAGCCAATCGGCTCACCGATGCCCAACCGAACCACCGAACCCCGCCCCCGCTGGATCTGGCAGCAGCCCGACTGGCCTGGCTTCCACTGGCAGGCCGACGCCCTGGCCGCGCTGCTGCGCGACTGCCAGCACGCCCACGGCCAGCTGCTCGGCATGGCCGGCGCGGTCGCCGGCGACCAGCAGGCCGCCGAAGCGCTGGACACCCTGCTCTCCAACATCGTCACCTCCTCGGCCATCGAGGGCGAGCGGCTGGATGTCGGCTCGGTACGCTCCTCGCTGGCCCGCCATCTGGGCCTGGCCGAAGACAGCCCGCGCCGCACCACTGGCCGCAGCGAGGGGCTGGCCGAGCTGATGCTGGACGCCACAGGCCACGCCGACACCCCGCTGGACCTGCCCCGCCTGCTGCAATGGCACCGCTGGCTGTTTGCCGAACAGGACAGCCTGCTGCCCAGTCGCATCCGCATCGGCGCGCTGCGTGGCGATGAGCCGATGCAGGTCGTCTCCGGCCGGCTCGACCGCCCCACCGTCCACTTCGAAGCCCCGCCGCGCGACGACCTGGACGCCCAGCTCGCCGCCTTCCTCGACTGGTTCGCCAGCTCGCGCACCGACGCCACGCTGGACCCGCTGCTGCGCGCCGGCATCGCCCATCTGTGGTTCGTCACCCTGCACCCGTTCGACGACGGCAATGGCCGCCTCACTCGCTCACTCACCGATCTCGCCCTGGCCCAGGCGCAACCGCAGGCGATCCGCCTCCATGCACTGTCGGCCAGCATCCTCGCCGACCGCAGCGGCTACTACCGCAGCCTGGAAACTACCCAGAAAGGCTCGCTGGACATCACCGGCTGGCTGCGCTGGTTCCTCACCACCCTGCACGACAGCCTGGTGCAGGCATTGCACCGCATCGATCGGGTATTGGCTAAAGCACGCTTCTGGCAGTTGCACCACGCCCAGCCGTTGTCCGCCGAACAGGTCAAGGTGCTCAACCGCCTGCTCGATGGCGGCGAGCGCGGTTTCGAACACGGCATCAGCGCCTCGCAATACCAGGCCGTGGCCAAGGTCTCCAAGGCCACCGCCACCCGCCATCTGGCCGACCTGCTGGAAAAAGGCTGCTTGCGCCGCCTGCCCGGCAGCGGCCGCAGCACCCGTTACGCCATCAACACGCCGGCCTCCAGCATCGCGCTGCCGGCCCGCACCACTTCAGAACAAGGCAGCACCCCATGACCCATAACGACATCGTCCAGAAACTCTGGAACCTCTGCGACGTCCTGCGCGACGACGGCATCAACTACAGCGACTACGTCACCGAGCTGGTGCTGCTGCTGTTCGTCAAGATGGAATACGAGCAGGTGCAGAACAATCCCAACTTCGAGCACAAGCTACCTGAAGGCAGCCGCTGGCCGGATCTGAAAAGCAAGTCTGGCCTCAACCTGCTCAACCACTACCGGCAAATGCTGCTGAACCTGGGCCAGAGCAGCGATCCGATGATCGCCGCCATCTACGCCGACGCACAGACCCGCCTCAAGGAGCCGCGCCATCTGGAAACGCTGGTCACCGCGCTGGACGGGCTGGACTGGTTCAGCGCACGCCAGGATGGCCTGGGCGACCTTTACGAAGGCCTGTTGCAGAAGAACGCCAACGAGACCAAGTCCGGCGCTGGCCAGTACTTCACCCCACGTGCGTTGATCGATTCGATCATCCATTGCATCAAGCCGCAGCTTGGCGACGTCATCCAGGATCCCGCTGCGGGCACCGCGGGCTTTCTGATCGCTGCCGATGCCTACATCAAAGCGCAACACGACGATCTGTACGGTCCCGAGGTCACCGCCAAGAAGCGCAGTTTCCAGCGCGAAAAGGCCTTTGTCGGCATGGAGCTCGTCCCCGGGACACGCCGACTGGCGCTGATGAACTGCCTGCTGCATGGCATGGACGGTGAAGGCGCAGGCCCCATCCGCCTTGGCAACAGTCTGAGCAACGCAGGCCGAGAGCTACCACCGGCCGACATCATCCTGTCCAACCCGCCATTCGGCACCGCCAAGGGCGGCGGCGGCCCCACCCGTGACGACCTCACCTACAAGACCAGCAACAAGCAGCTCGCCTTCTTGCAGCACATCTACCGTGGCTTGAAGCCCGGTGGCCGCGCCGCCGTGGTGCTGCCGGACAACGTGCTGTTCGAGGCCGGCGTCGGCACCGACATCCGCCGCGACCTGATGGACAAGTGCAACCTGCACACCCTGCTGCGCCTGCCCACCGGCATCTTCTACGCGCAGGGCGTCAAGACCAATGTGCTGTTCTTCCAGAAAGGCACCGCCGCCAACCCGCGCCAGGACACCGGCTGCACCCAGGCCACGTGGGTCTACGACCTGCGCAGCAACATGCCCAGCTTCGGCAAGCGCACCCCGTTCGGGCCGACGCATCTCAAACCGTTCGAGGAGGCCTACGGCAGCGATCCCAACGGCGCCAGCCCACGCACGGATGAAGGCGAGCAAGGGCGCTTCCGTTGCTTCACCCGCGCCCAGATCGCCGAGCGCGGCGACTCGCTGGATATCAGCTGGCTCAAGGACGCCGACAGCGTCGATGCCGACAGCCTGCCCGCACCCGAAGTGCTGGCCGCCGAAGCCATGGCCGAACTCAGCGAAGCGCTGCGCGAACTCGACGCGCTGATGCAGGCGCTGGGCGCCGGTGATGAGGCGCTGGAACAGAAGCGGCTGCTGGCCGAGGTGATGGGGCTGGAAGTGACCAGCAGTGAGGTGGGCGGTGAGTGAGTTGCCGCAAGGGTGGGCTTTTGCCTCACTTAACGAACTTCAGGCCCAGGGCGGCATTTTTGCTGACGGGGACTGGATTGAAAGTAAGGATCAAGATCCAAACGGGCGTAATCGCCTGCTACAACTCGCAGACATTGGCGACGGGCGCTTTATCGACAAGTCCTCTCGTTACGTCAACGATGAGACATTCGACCGATTGAATTGCACCGCGCTTGAAGAAGGCGACATCTTGCTTGCCCGAATGCCTGACCCTCTTGGACGAGCGTGTCTAATGCCTCGCCTTCCGCAACGGTGCCTGACGGTCGTCGACGTTGCTGTTTTTCGTTCTGGAAGCCGCGATATCAGCCATAGCTGGTTGATGCATACGCTCAACGCTTCGCCTATTCGCGAAGAAATTTCGCGCAACGCTTCCGGGACCACGAGGAAGCGGATTGCGCGCGGGAAGCTGGCCGAACTGAAAGTTCCCGTCCCACCGGCGGCAGAGCAAAAGCGCATAGCGCAGAAGCTGGATGCGCTGCTGGCCCAGGTCGACACTCTCAAGGCCCGCATCGACGCCATCCCCGCACTACTCAAGCGCTTCCGCCAATCAGTAATAAATCATGGTGTAAGCGGATCGCTTGCTCTCGATCAACATGCCTCATTCGACACCACGACGTGGCGAAACATGCGCGCGGAAGACGTATGCACCAAGGTCCAAAGCGGCGGAACTCCCAAAGAAGGGTTCACCACAGAAGGCATCCCCTTTCTCAAGGTTTACAACATCGTTGACGGGATTATCGAATTTGAGTATAGACCGCAGTATATCGCTGCCGATATTCATCAAGGCTCATGCCGCAAGTCGATCACAATCCCCGGCGATGTATTGATGAATATCGTCGGCCCACCACTTGGAAAGATCGCGGTTGTACCTCAAGGAGTAGACGAGTGGAACATCAATCAGGCCATCACCCTATTCCGCCCAAGTGAGTCGATTTCGTCCGCTTGGATTCACCTCGTTCTTCTTGAGGGAACTAACATCAGACGAGTCTCCCAAGAGACCAAGGGGTCAGCTGGCCAAGTCAACATCTCGCTATCTCAATGCAGGGACTTCGTGTTTCCTGTTCCACCAACTCAAATTCAGGATGAAATCGTCCGCCGCGTAGAACAGCTCTTCGCCTACGCCGACCAACTGGAAGCCAAGGTCGCCGCCGCCAAGCAGCGCATCGACGCGCTGACCCAGAGCCTGCTCGCCAAGGCCTTCCGCGGCGAACTGGTGCCACAGGACCCCACCGACGAACCGGCCAGCGCGCTGCTGGAACGCATCCGCGCCCAGCGCGCCGCCGCGCCCAAACCAAAGCGCGGCCGCAAGGCGGCGACAAGCTGATCCGATCCATCCCATCCATCACAAGGAAGCGAACCCATGACCACATTCGACAGCACCAAACTACCATTGAAGGACCTGCTCAAGGACGTCGTCCAAGGCAAGATCCAGCTACCGGATTTCCAGCGCGGCTGGGTCTGGGATGACGAACATGTGCGCAGCCTGCTGGTCAGCCTGGGGCGCTCGTTCCCGGTGGGCGCGGTGATGCTGCTGGAAACCGGCGGCGAGGTGCGCTTCCAGGTCCGCCCGGTGGAGAACGTGCCGCTGCAAGGACTGGCCGCGCCGGAGAAGCTGATCCTCGACGGTCAGCAGCGTCTGACGACGCTGACCCAGGTGCTCAAGCTGTCCGGCCCGGTCAAGACCACCACCGACAAAGGCAAGCCGGTCGACCGCCACTACTACATCCACATCCCCACCGCCCTGGCCGGCCCGGACCGGCTGGACGAGGCCATCATCGCCACCGACGGCAGCCGCCAGCAGCGCAGCGATTTCGGCCGCAGGCTGGATCTGGACCTGTCCACGCGCGAGCTGGAATGCAAACAGCTGTACTTCCCATGCTCGGAGATATTGGAGGCGATGGGCTGGCTGCAGCACCTGTTCAAGTTCAACGCCGCTGCGCAGGCGCAGTTCTTTGAGTTCAAAGAAAAGGTGCTCGATGCATACAACGAGTACCAGATCCCGCTGATCGTGCTGAAGAAAGAAACCAGCAAGGAAGCAGTCTGCCTGGTGTTCGAGAAGGTCAACACCGGCGGCGTCCCGCTATCGGTGTTCGAGCTGGTGACCGCCAGCTACGCCGCCGATGGCTACAACCTGCGCGACGACTGGTACGGCAGCGAGCTGCGTAAGGTGTCGTCGCGCTACAAGCGGCTGGCCAAAGAACCAATCCTACGCGGGGTGGAGAACACCGACTTTCTGCAGGCGGTGACCATGCTGCACACGCTGGAAAAGCGCCGTGCCGATATCGAGGCCGGCAAGACCGGCAAGCAAGTGGCCCCGGTCAGCGCCAAGCGCGCATCGGTGCTGGAACTACCGCTGGATGCCTACAAGCGCTGGGCTGACCCCGTTGAACAAGGGTTCCTGCGTGCGGCCAAGTTCCTGCGCCAGGAATGTTTCACCGCGCCACGCGACCTGCCTTACCGCACCCAGTTGGCGCCGTTGGCAGCGGTGTTGGCATTGATCGGCGCCGACGAGCACTGGCGCGAGCCGCGCATCCACCAGAAGCTGGCGCAGTGGTTTTGGTGCGGCGTGCTGGGCGAACTCTACGGCGGCGCGGTGGAGACCCGTATCGCAAATGACGTCGACGAGCTGCTGAGCTGGATCGAGCACGATGACCAACCGCCGCGCACAATTGCCGACGCCACCTTTCAGATCGACCGCCTCGCCTCGCTGACCTCGCGCCTGAGCGCCGCCTACAAGGGCATCAACGTGCTGGTCCTGCGCGAAGGTGCGCAGGACCTGTTCTGGAAGTCGCGTATTCGCGACCTGGAGGCCGACGAGGTGGCATTGGACATCCACCACATCTTCCCGCGCGACTGGTGCGAGAAGCAGAGCATCCCGCGCCGGCGCTACGACTCGATCATCAACAAGACGCCGATCTCCTACAAGGCAAACCGCATGATTGGAGGCTCCGCTCCCTCCAGCTATCTGGCCGCCCTGCAGGCCCACAAGCAGGTCCAGCTGGACAACGCAGGCATGGATGCACTGCTGGCCAGCCATCGCATCCCGGTAGCCGCCCTGCGTGCCGATGACTTCGACAGCTTCTGCGATCAGCGCCAGCAGAACCTCTTGGCGCTGATCGAGGCGGCAATGGGAAAGCGTGCTGCAGCGGTGGAGACTGACTGACAGCCATCGCTTGGAACTTCGCCGCCAGCTCCTACAGTAGCGCCCAAGAGCGCTGCGTATTCCAGCTAACAGGGCACATTTGGCTGTGCCCTGCGCGCTTGCCACACCGGTGCCTCCCCTGGGGCGCTGGCAATCGCAGTGGACAGCGGGGGCACGCCAAAGGCCGTAGGAATGCCACGCTTTGGCGGCCCGATCACGGCGGGAAAGGCATAGCGCACGCCGTGGACCGCAAACTCATGCAGCGCCTTGCGTACCGTCTCCAACGCGCCGCGGCTTTTTTCCAGCGCCAAGCCGGATGCCACCGCTCGCTTGAAGATGCGATGCACCTGAGAAGGGCGCATGCCCAGCGCTTCTCCAAGGGATGCATAGGTCCAGGCCTGGCTGACCTGGGCGACCTGCTTGTACAGCACCACCAGATCCAGGGGCTTCAGCTCCACAGCCAGGCCCGCCTTATTCCATATTCCGGAATATGGAATAGCCGGCGAACGAGCTGTTTTGCGACCAATCTTTAGCTGCACGCTCTGACCTAAACGAGGGTCTACCGCTCAACGGCGCAAGCCAGACACAGCTCACCCAATGCTCAGCGGCTTCAGCCCCTGCTGCGGCAGCGATCTCTCCTGCGCCTGGCTTTGCCCCTGCACCAAGGTGTGCACCTCGAACTCTTGCAAGCTTGCCAGTGACTGCTCCACCGGCGCTGACTACCACGTCAGTGGGCATGCTGGCACGCAGGTGGGTCCACAGTAGAACGCCCCTGCCCCTGCAACCAAGCACCCTGCCTACCCGCGCAGCGCCGCCCGAATCCCCTCCCCCGCCAACCGCGCACTCGCCAGCAGACGCTCCAGGCTCTGCCCATGCCGGGCGCTGGCCGACAACCCGGCCATGGTGGTGCTGACGAAATCCGCCAGCCGGTCTGCCTCGTGCGGGCACTGCTTGGCGATGTGGGAGCGGATCAACTCTTGGGCAGCGACATGGAACCCGCAGGCCGCCTCGCGTGCCTGCGGGTCGTTGCTGCGCGTGCCTTCCAGCACCAGGCAGCCGGTGGCGGCGGGATCTGCGGCGTAGCAGCGGGCGGCCTGCTCCAGTACGTCGGCCAGCGCGTCGGCCAGCGGTCGGTCGGTGTCCAGGAGTTGCGGCAGCGGGATGGCGCCGGTCTGCGCGTAGCGGTCGAGGATGCGCGCATACAGGCCGGCCTTGCTGCCGAAGGCGGCGTAGAAACTGGGCGGGTTGATGCCCAGCGCCTGGGTGAGGTCGGCCACGCTCAGTGCGTCGTAGCCACGCGCATGGAACAGCTGCTGCGCGATGGCCACCGCTTGATCCGGGTCGAACGCCCGCGGCCGGCCGCGGGACCGGGAGATTTCTGTAGTCATTGTTACAAAACCCTTGACGGCAGACGAGATCTATTATGTATTAACCGCTACATTAATAGCGAGGTGGGTGCATGTCAGCGTTCAAAGACAAGTCGGTATTGGTGCTCGGCGGCAGCCGGGGGATTGGGGCCGCGATCGTGCGGCGCTTCGTAGCCGATGGCGCGCGAGTGACGTTTACCTACGCCGGCTCCGCCGAGGCGGCGCAGCGCCTGGCCGGCGACACCGGCAGCAGCGCGGTGCTGGCCGACAGCGCCGATCGCGATGCGGTCATCGACACGGTGCGACGCAGCGGGCCGCTGGATGTCCTGGTGGTCAACTCTGGCATCGCCTTGTTCGGCGATGCGCTGGACCAGGATCCGGACGCGGTGGACCGGCTGTTCCGCATCAACGTGCACGCGCCCTACCACGCCGCCGTGGAGGCCGCGCGGCAGATGCCACCTGGCGGGCGGATCATCGTGATCGGCTCGGTCAACGGCGACCGCATGCCGCTGCCCGGCATGGCCTCTTACGCGCTGAGCAAATCCGCGCTGCAAGGGCTGGCGCGCGGCCTGGCGCGCGATTTCGGGCCGCGCGGCATCACCATCAACGTGGTGCAACCGGGCCCGATCGATACCGACGCCAATCCGGAAAACGGGCCGATGAAAGACCTGATGCACAGCTTCATGGCGATCAAGCGCCACGGTCGCGCCGAGGAAGTGGCCGGCATGGTGGCCTGGCTGGCGGGCCCGGAAGCGAGCTTTGTAACCGGCGCGATGCATACCATCGATGGTGCGTTCGGGGCGTGACGCGTTGTCGCTTGGATTGATGCCACTGCAGCTCGACATGTAGCGCAACGGATGGCGGCAAGCGCCCTCCGTCGACGTACGGGGCGAGCTGCTGTTGCATCGCCAGCATCGTGATCCACATGCATGATGCTGTTGGCCGTGATGGATCGTCTTCCCATGTCTTGCGCCGTATTGCACATGCAATCGCTGGCTTGAGCTTGCATACCCTGTTGACCCTGCGTTGCCTATCGTTCGCGACGAACCCAGCAATGGATTGGCCAATGCGCATGATGTCATCCGGTCGGTGCTTAACCCTGCCCATTTGCGTGCTGCCATGCCCACCGATGTGGCGGTGCGCACACCGGTTGAGCAGTCGCTGCAACAACTGGAAACCGCCAGCGTGCAGCGGCAGCAGGCGCTGGCGCAGAGCCAGCAGCAAGACATGGACAATCGGGTTCGCGAGAATATGTCAATGCGCATGACGTGATGCACGCAGCCAACCGCAGCCGGTCGGCCAGCGCGCCGGAGCCAGGCGCAGCTCACAAAGATGCAGCACGCAGCACCGCGCGGAATCGCTAGACACCGAAATCGGCAGTCACCCCGCAGGCGTTCCACTTTCAGGCATCTAACCACTGGATCCCTTCGCTACTGTTGCTGGCCAACGCGCTTCACCTGCACTGGTGGCCACTGCACCAAACAAAAAGCCCGGAAAAACCGAGCTTTTTGTTGCTCCACGCAACGCGTCAGGCTTTGCGCTTTTTCAACCAGGCCGCAATCTGCGGCACACGCCGCTCGCGCAACGTCACGCGCGTCTGGATTGTGCTGATGGCGGTTTCGGCATCGCGGCGTGAGGTGGGGGCCAGGTAGGTGTCGGCATACGCCTTGATCTTGTCGATGGTCTCCAGCTTGTTCGAGCCTGCAGCCAGGTGCGGGTAATAGCGGGCGCGCGAGGTGGAGTCGATCAACGTGTCCACCTGGGTGCGATGCGCCAAGGCGAAGTCGAATGCCAGCTCCGGGTGCTCGCTGGCGACATCGCCGATCATGCTGGCGCCAGTGGTGGCGCCGGGTTCGTCGGTGAGTGCAAGTTCAAGGGCGCGCTGCGCCAGCCCCGGGTCCTTGGCGTAGGCGAGCAACGCATACGACTGGTCGCGCAGCATCGAGGAAGTTTCCTTCTTCGCCATGGCATGCAATGCGTCCCAGGTGGCGGAGTCGGCGTGGCGGGCGACGATACGCAGCACCGTGCTACGCAGTTCCGGCGACAGCGTGCCCGGGTCGGCCTGGAACGCAGCGAAACGACGCTGCGCTTCGGCAATCACCTGTGCATCGTCCAGCGCGCTCAGGCTGTTGAGCAGGCTGGCACGCAGCTGCTTGGTCTGTGCACTGTCGTCCTTGCGCTCGTCCCAGCCGAGCGTGGCGAACTCGGGAGCAAGCCGCGCACGCGCGAAGCGCCGCCAGCTGGCCTGCGCCTTGAGGTCGCCCGCGAACAGGCGATCGATGTTGGAATACGTTTCGGACACCACTTTCCACAGATCCGGCGAGCCACCGACCGGCACCTTGGCGGTAAGCTCAAGCAGGTCCGCTTCGGGCTGCAGCCCCACCGGTGCCAGCGCAGCGGTATCCATCAGCACACCCAACTGATCGACCACCGGCAAGGCGTCGAATCCCTTGGTGAGCGCGGTGAATTGCGCCGGTGCATACAGCGTGCGGAAGTAGCCCTTCTGCCCGGCATTGACCACGACAGGCGTATCGCAGCCGGGTAACTGCACCTGCGCGCTGCCATCCACCAATACGCGCACCGGCGTGCCTCTGGCGCCGCGCACCGTGACGGGCACATGCCAGCGCAATGGCTGTTTGTCGGGGCGGTCGACAGTGTATTCGCCTTGTTTCAGCTGCACGGTCGTGGTGCCGGCCGTGCAGCTGGCGCTGACCTGGATCAACGGCACACCCGGCTGCAACGTGAAGTCGTGCGCCACCTGGGTGAACTGCTTGCCCGGTGCCACTGCATCGATCTGCTGCCACAGCGCATCGGTGACGGCGTTGCCGTACTGGTGCTGCTTGAGATAGCTGCGCACGCCGCTGCGCCAGTTGTCCGCGCCCACATAGTCTTCGAGCATGGCGATCACCGCTTCGCCCTTGTCGTAGGTGATCTGGTCGAATGCCTGGCTGGCCTGCTCCACCGTGGCGACGTGCTGCACCACCGGGTGGGTGGTGACATACGCATCGCGCTGCATCGCCGCGCGGCTTTTGAAGGCTGCGCCGGTGTTGTCGATATCCCACTCCGGGTGCAGCTTGTGCGTGGTGCGCGCCTCCATCCAGTTGGCGAACCCTTCGTTGAGCCACAGGTCGTCCCACCACGCCATGGTCACCAGGTTGCCGAACCACTGGTGCGCGATCTCGTGCGCGGCAACGGTGAAAACGTCCTGCTTGTCGTTGATGTTGGACGTGGCCGGGTCCAGCAGCAGCGAGTACTCGAAGGTGAAGATCGCCCCCCAGTTTTCCATCGCGCTGAAGAACTGGCTTTGCCCGGGTGCGGCGATGTTGTCCAGCTTCGGCAACGGATACGGAATGCCGAAATAGGCGTTGTATTCATGCAGCACGTCGCGCCCGGAATCCAGTGCGAACTGCGCCTGGCCCACCTTGCCCTTCTGCGCGATCACGCCGATCTCGGTGCCGTTGTCGGCCTTGCGCGTCGCCCGCTCGAAGTCGCCGACGCTCAGGAACAACAGGTACGTTGACATCTTGGGCGTGGTCTGGAACGCCACGCGCTTCATGCCGCCAGCAGCATTGCTGGACGAGGCAACCGGCATGTTGCTCACCGCCATCTGCGCGGCCGGCGCATTGACTGCCAGGTCGAAGGTGGCCTTGAAATCAGGCTCATCCCACGAGGGGATGAAGCGGCGTGCATCGGAGTTTTCGAACTGGGTGAACAACGCGCGGCGCTGGCCTTGCGGGGTGGCGTAATCCAGTGCGAACAGGCCGTTGGCCTGGGTATTGATCACACCGCTGTAGTCGATGGACAACACGTAGTTGCCCGGTGCCAGCGGTTTGTCGAAGGCGAAGGTGGCGGTCTGCGCCTGCTCATCGGTGCTGACCTTGGCCGTCTGCGGCTTGCCCCCCTTGCGCTGCGCCAACGTACTGCGCGCGAAGCTGAGGTTGGCCGCCTGCAACACGATGCGGTCGGTGGCTTGTAGCACCACGATGTCGATGGCCACCTTGCCGTCGAAGGTCATCTTGTCGGCATGCGGGGTGATCTCCACCGCGTAGTGGGTGGGCTTGGCCGTGCGCGGCAACTGGCTGGTGACCTGCGCGGCCGATGCGCTGACCACCTCCGGTGCAGCCACAGCAGCGTGAGCCGGCGCAACGGCGCAGGTGCTGGCCAGGGCCAGCGCAATAGCAGTCACCAGGATCTGGCGCATGACATTCCTAAAAAGAGTAATGAAGTAAACGAAGTCGTACAGCGGCCAGCATCATGGCGCCGGCCCGCAAGACCACACACGGCCGAAAGTCATGCGCCTGCCTGACAGACGCGAAGACACACACGTCAAAGAGAAGCCACGGCAACGACAAGGCACGCATGCATCAAACCAGGGCAAGGCAATCCCGGCTGGCGCGAGCATGCTACACGGCCATGCTGAACCCGCCCCGCATCGATCAGGCGGGGGTGGCCAGCAACACCTCACCAGCGGCCGTCAGACAGGTGCCGGGCGCGTGGCCAGGCAACGCAATGGCATTGCGCAAACAAAAGCCCCGCTTTCGCAGGGCTTTCGTCGGTTCGATCACGCATCAGCCGATCAGGCGAACGGGTCCTGCAGCACCATGGTGTGGTCGCGGTCCGGGCCGGTGGAAACGATCGAGATGGGGCAGCCGGCCAGTTCCTCCAGCGCGCGCAGGTAGGCGCGGGCGGCCGGCGGCAGGTCATCCCACACGGTGATGCCGTGGGTGTTCTCGCTCCAGCCCGGGAACTCCAGGTACACAGGGGTGCACTCTTCCCAGCCCTGCGCGTCCAGCGGCGCGTACTCGGTGCGCTTGCCGTGATATTCATAGGCGATGCAGATCTTCAGCTTCTCCATGCCGTCGAGCACGTCGAGCTTGGTGATGCACAGGCCGGAAATGCCGTTGATGGCCACTGCACGCTTGAGCGCCACGATATCCATCCAGCCGCAGCGACGCGGGCGACCGGTGGAGGCGCCGTATTCGGCACCGCGGTCGCGGATGCCCTGGCCCACTTCGTCGTCCAGTTCGGTCGGGAACGGGCCGCCGCCGACGCGCGTGGCATACGCCTTGGCAATGCCGAGTACGTAGTCGATCGCATCGGCGCCAACGCCGGTACCGGCCAGTGCGCCGCCCACGGTGGTGTTGGAGCTGGTGACGTACGGATAGGTGCCGTGGTCGATGTCCAGCAACGCACCCTGCGCGCCCTCGAACAGCACGCGCTTACCCTGCTTGCGCAGGTCGTGCAGGATGCCGGCCACGTCCGACTTCATCGGCTGCACGTACTCGCCGAAGGCCAGCGCCTCGTCGTAGGTCTTCTGGAAATCGACCGCTTCCACGCCCAGGTACTTGGTCAGCACGAAGTTGTGGTAATCCAGCGCGGTGCGCAGCAGTTCTTCCAGCTGCGGCGGGTAATGCAGGTCGGCGATGCGGATGCCGCGACGCGCCACCTTGTCTTCGTACGCCGGGCCGATACCGCGACCGGTGGTCCCGATGGCCTTGCCGCCGGCCGCCTTCTCGCGCGCCTGATCCAGGGCGATGTGGTAGGGCATGATCAACGGCGCAGCCGGAGAGATCTTCAGGCGCGAACGCACTTCCACGCCGGCGTCTTCCAGCTCGCTGATTTCCTTGATCAAGGCAGCCGGGGAGATCACCACGCCATTGCCGATCAGGCACAGCGCGTCGTCGCGCAGGATGCCGGACGGAATCAGATGCAAGACGGTCTTCTTGCCGTTGATGACAAGCGTGTGGCCGGCGTTGTGGCCGCCCTGGAAGCGGACCACCGCACCGATTTCCTCGGTGAGCAGATCGACGATCTTGCCTTTGCCTTCATCGCCCCACTGGGCACCGAGCACGACAACTGACTGACCCATGACGGGTGAACTCCTAAGTTTTGCTGCGGCCATCGGGGCCGCGGGATGGGACCGCTGCAGGGCTGGCCGCGACACCCTGCGCGCGGCTCCATCGGGGAGCGTTGCAGTGGCGCGATAGCCCTGACACGGAAAAAGCCGAACCGAGTGCTCTGGTTGGAGCGTGCCCGGCCGGCTTTTGTGCATTATCCGGGTTTCCGCTGGCCTGCACTACCCCTGGCGGACGGCGGATCGGGGGCGGGTCAGATTGCGGCTGGCAGTCGGTTGCGTGGTGCTCCGAGCGCTGCCGGCCACCAGGGTCCCTAGGGGCCCTAGCCTGCCGGATCACCGTAGCGACATCCCAATTGGGTCGTAGGGACGGCAACGTAGCGAGCCTTGGCAAACCTGCAGACCGCCCAAAGCGGCCATCGCCCGATCCACGACGGGCAGCCCTAACCACCACCCCGATAAAACCACCCCGTAGGAGCGCACCCGGGCGCGACAGGCATTACCGGTGAAGCCATCGCGCCCAGGTGCGCTCCTACGGCAGATGTGTCTCACAGCCAGACTGCGTCCCAGAACGGATAGTCCCCGGCCCGCGTCACCAGCCCGGCCCGTCGCGGATTGGCAATGATGTAGCGCGCCGCAGCGGGCAGATCATCGTCCGTGCGCAATGCGTGGTCGTGATAGCTGCGGCTCCAGACCGGTGCACGAGACTGACGCTGCGCATTCGCTGCGCGGGCTGAGCAAGCTTTCATGCGTGAAACCGCGTCGCTCAATGCGGTGTCGCTCCCAAGTTGCAACAACCAATGGACATGATCAGGCATCAACACCCAGGCCAGCAGCCTGGCATCGCAAGGCGTCGCTTTGGTGAATGCTCGACAGGCGGTTGCCGCAATCAGAAAATCTGCGAACACGGCGCGACGCTGCCATGTCGCGGTAGTCAGCAGGTAAGCGCTGTTGGGCGAAGACTGCCTACCGCGGCGCAGCGCGCGATGCCCGGGAGAGTCGATATTGGCCATACCGCAATGCTGATGGCCTTGGACCACGCGGGATATCGGCGGTTGCCGTGTTCTGCGCTAGGAATCCACGTGGCGACTGACTGTCAGAGGCCGTCAGCGGGGTCGACCGGTGAGGCCCGTCGCGCCCAGGTGCGCTCCTACGATGGGGCGCGCGCGTCTGTCTGCCCTACGGTGACAGGCACATACAAGAACGCCCGCATGACGCGGGCGTTCTTGGTTCAAGGCAGAGCGATGTTTCAAGACAGAGCGATCAACGGTCGCTCTTGAGGTACTGCAGGAACGGGTCGTTCTTGTCCAGCACCACTACGCCGTTGCCGTCTGCCATGGAGCTGCGGTAAGCCTCCAGGCTGCGGTAGAACGCATAGAACGACGGGTCCTTGGAACCGGCCTGGCCGTAGATGCGGGCCGCTTCGGCATCGCCTTCACCACGCAGCTTCTGCGCGTCGCGCTCGGCGTCGGCCACGATCACGGTGGACTCGCGATCGGCTTGCGCGCGGATGGTCAGGGCCTGCTCTTCGCCTTCGGCGCGCAGCTTGCTGGCTTCCTGCTTGCGCTGGGCGCGCATGCGCTCGTAGACGTCGGTGATCACCTGGCTGTCGGTCGGCAGGTCGATCTGCTTGATGCGCAGGTCGGTGATCTGCATGCCTAAGCCCTTGATGGCGCCATTGATGCCCTTGAGCTGGTTGGCGATCAGTTCGCTGCGGTCGCCGGAAACCAGCTGTTGCAGGGTGCGCGAGTTGATCTGGTTGCGCAGCGAATCGGTGATGATCGGGGCCAGGCGCGAGTTGGCCACCGATTCCTCGCCACCGGTCGCACGATAGAACGCCCGCACATCGGAGATGTAGCCGATGGCGAAGAAGTCCACGCTCACGTCTTTCTGCTCGGCAGTGAAGTAACGCGCCGGCGCGGTGTCCAGTACCTGAAAGCGGCGGTCGAACACGCGCACCGATTCCACCACCGGAATCTTGAAGTGCAGGCCGGGCTTGAGGTCGGCACGCACGACGCGGCCCAGGTTGAGCACCATGGCGGTCTGGTCTTCGCGCACGACGAATACCGAGCCCATCAGGGTCAGCAAGACGGCGATGATCAGGCCGATGACTAGCGAATTCTTCATTATTCGGTTCCCTCACGGCCTGTCGGGCGCGGGCCGCGCTCCGGGTTGCGGATGGCCTCGCTACTGGCGCTTTGCGGCGGATTCAACAGCACGTCCTGGGGCACCATCGACGGCATGCCGGCATTGCCACCGGTCGTGGCCGGCTTGCTGGCGTCGGCCGGTAGCGGCACGTAGATGACCTGGCGGCCATCGCTACCGATGACCTTGCGGTTCTCCGACAGCACCTTCTGCACGGTTTCCAGCCACAGACGCTTGCGGGTGACTTCCGGCGCGCCGGCGTACTGCGCCTGCAACAGCGTGAAGCGATCGGCGTCGCCCTCGGCCTTGGAAATGGTGGCCTGCTTGTAGCCCTCGGCGCCGGTACGGGTGCGCGCACCCTGGCCGCGCGCTTCCGGCACCACCTTGGCGGCATACGCCTGGGCTTCATTGATCAGGCGCTCGCGCACCTGCTGGGCACCGTTGACCTCATCGAAGGCCGGCTTCACTTCTTCCGGCGGACGGGCGTCGGGCAGGGTCACGCCAGTGACGGCCAGGCCGGTGTTATAGGCATCCAGCGCCGCCTGCAGACGGTCCTTGGACGCGATCGCCAGCGGGCCGCGATTGTTGAGCACGGTATTGAGGTCCGAACGCCCCACCTGCTCGCGCACGGCACTTTGCGCGGCCTGCTCCAGCACCAGATCGGCGTTGCGCGAACCGAACAGGTATTTGCGCGGGTCGCTGATCTGGTACTGCACGTTGAGCGAGACGTTGACGATGTTCTCGTCGCGCGTCAGCACCGGCACCTGGTTGCTGAAGGTCTTGATCTCGGT
Source organism: Xanthomonas euvesicatoria (assembly GCF_013112235.1). NCBI lineage: Bacteria > Pseudomonadati > Pseudomonadota > Gammaproteobacteria > Lysobacterales > Lysobacteraceae > Xanthomonas > Xanthomonas euvesicatoria. The sequence continues at coordinate 2,426,561 of NZ_JABFFS010000001.1, read as the reverse complement.
GGCATTGACCTTGCGCACCGACTCGATCGGCCAGGGCAGCTTGAAGTTCGGGCCGGGCTGCAGGATGCGCGAGAACTGGCCGAAGCGCAGCACCACGCCACGCTGCTGCTCGCCGATGAGCTGGAAGCTGGAGAACAGCACCATCAGCACCACCGCGACCAGGATCCAGCGCCCCACGCCGCCATCGAACAGCTCCTTCAACGGAGCGGGCAGATTGCCCCAACCGCCACCGTTGCCACCACCGCGCGGGCCCCAGGACCTGCGACGGTTGGGATCCGGGCCGTCTCCGCCCTTGTTGCCGGGTGTGTTCCAGGCCATGCACGCTCCATGATCGAGGGGCTGTGCGGGCCAGTCCCGCAGTGCCGCCATGTTGTTTGATTCGCCGATTCTACTAGATGGGGCAGACCCACCGTTTTGAAAGGCCCGGTGCGATGCATTGTTGGTTTAGCCGGCGGGGCGGATCGGGCCGACTGGGGACACACGCAGCGGCTGGCCGGGAGGGGCCTTTGCGCTGAAGACCTGGAGACTAAGGATGCACGTGGCGGCGCCGGGCACCCGGTGCGCCTGCCGAGCGCTGCGTGCGCGTCCATTGGATGCAGCCGGGTACCTGATTGGTCTTGGGCGGCTGAAGACCATTTACCGGGCGCATGCCTGCTGGCAGGGCTTGGGGCACGGATGGTGATGGGAGGGACGTCGCACACGTGCGGGCCAAGCGGCGATTGCGTCCCTGGCACCCAGCACACCTTGTTCCCAGGCAATGACGGCTGCACCGCCTCACCCCAACTGATCTCCCCTGGCCCGTTGGCAGAAGATGGCGCTCGGCGCAGGCTGAGGGGTCCAGTTGCCAAGCGATGGTGCACGACGAGGTCGAGTTGCGCATCGCCGGGCTGCCGACTCACACCGGCTCCCCAGTGCGCAGGAGAGGGTTGGCCCGTCTCCCGCTAATCCCACCTTTGCGTTGCCGAAATCCGACTGCGATCACGGCTGGCCGGTGCACTTACGCTTTCGGCGGCTCGTCTTTCTGGTTGAACACGCGCTCCATCACTTCCAGCAGTTCGTCTTCGGAGAACGGCTTGGTGATGTAGGCGCGGGCCCCCTGGCGCATGCCCCACATGCGGTCGGTGTCCTGATCCTTGGTGGTGACCAGGATGACCGGAATATGCTGGGTGGTGGGCTCGCGCTTGAGCGTGCGCGTGGCCTGGAACCCGTTGAGGTTGGGCATCACCACGTCCATCAGCACCAGATCCGGCAGCGATTCCTTGGCCGCTTCCACGCCGGCGGCCCCATCGGTGGCGGTGATGGTTTCGTGGCCCAGCTTCTCGACGATGCGCTGAATCCCCAGCAGCTGCGACGGCGAGTCGTCGACGATCAAAATACGTGCCATGTGTTTCCCCTAGTGTGCGCGGCGAGTGTAGTGCGCCGGCCGCGCTTTCGATAGCTGGGCCAGGTGAGTTGTGTGCTGGTTCGAGGTTTGCGAGCGAGGCCAGAGGTGATGGAGCGAGGCGCTGTTTTTGCGAGTCGCTGGAGCCATTACGTCCAATAGCCCAGGCTGGATTCAATACAGGGCTTACCGAGCCAACGCGTCGATTCGCTGCCCCCCTACTCCCCTTTCGGGGCAGGGAAAGGGGCGCGTGGCGCTGGATGGGGCGGGATCCCGATGCGCCGGGGGCAAATCGAGTTGATGATCACGTTGCGGAGCAACCGAATCCCCTGCCCCGCTCGCCCAAGGGAGAGGGGCGGGCTCCCCTCTCCGGGGCCGGCTGAGGGTGCGGCCAAGACTCGACGCTGTTGGTCGTCGACATCAACGGCTGCATCGCAGGACGACCCTAGCCTGCCTCATCCCTCGTACGCGCACAGCTGATCCAGCCCGCGCCGACCGGCTCAGCTCACGGTCTCGCCGAATGCCTTGGCCAGATTGCGGTATGCCTTCTTCTGCGCGTCGTCGGTCGGGGCTGGGGCGAGGATTTCCAGTTCCACGATCTGGTCGCCCGGGGTGGTGCCCGGCAGGCCGCGGCCGCGCAGGCGCAGCTTGCGCCCGGCGTCGGAGTCGGCCGGCACCTTCAATTCGACCGAGCCGCCCAAGGTGGGCACGCTGATGGTGGTGCCCAGCGCCGCCTGCCAGGGCATGACCTGTAAGGTGTACAGGATGTTGCGCCCGTCCACTTCGAAATGCGGATGCGCCGCGTATTCGATCTCCAGCAACAGGTTACCGCCGCCGTTGCCCTGCCCGCTCAGGCGGATCACCTGGCCGGGCTGCACGCCCTTGGGCACGCGCACGTCCAGTTGCTTGCCATTAATGGTGATGCGCACGCTGTCGCCCGAATGCACCGCTTCCAGCGGCACCGCAAGCTTGGCGCGGGTGTCGCCGCGCGCCTGCGGACCGGCGCCTGCACCGGGCCCGGCGCCCGGACCGCGCGGCCTGCCACCGCGCTGGCCGGCGAACAGGCTTTCGAAGAAATCGCTGAAGCCGCCACCGGCACCGCCGTTGCCGAACACCTCTTCGAAATCGAAGCCCTGCCCGCCACCGTAATTGGGCGGGGCCTGGAACTCGTCGCCCGGCCGGAATCCCTGCGCCTTCAACTGGTCGTAGGCCTTGCGCTTGGCTGGGTCGCGCAGCGCTTCGTAGGCTTCGTTGATCGCCTTGAACTTGTCTTCGGCGCCGGCTTCCTTGCTGACGTCGGGGTGATATTTGCGTGCGAGCCGGCGGTAGGCGGTCTTGATCTCCGCATCGCCTGCACTGGGCTCCACGCCGAGCGTTGCGTAGTAATCCTTGAATTCCATCTAATCACCTCTGGAAAAAAAACGGCCCGCAGCCGAGGCCACGAGCCAGTTCGAACGGCCAGCGCTGCGGCGGACAGCGCGAGTGCGGCGCGGCAGGCACGCACCCTGCACCGTACGGACGTACGTGCCGGGTTCGCATACCAGCCGCGTCCACAAGCGGTCACGCCATGGAGCTGGTGGCCAATCTATTCGCAGCCGGGCGGGCAACCGCGCCTATTCTACGGCGCGACTGTCGCCGGAGAGCGAAGCTGCGGCCTCGCTCCAGGTCCAGCGTCGCGCGACGGCCAGTTCCGGCTGGCATGAGGTGCCAGGCGAAACTGCCGGGCGCCTGGCCAGCCTGCACGCACAGTACAGGCGGGCCCAGCGAACACCGCGCGCCTGCACAGCGCGCCGCCGCGACGTTCCTTGCGCTTACTGCACCGTGCTGCCGCTGGTGCTCTGACCGTTGCCCACCTGGATACGGCGCGGCGTGGCTGCCGGGCGCTTGGGAATGCGGATTTCCAGCACGCCGTTATGACCCGCAGCCGTGATGCCATCGGCATCGGCGCTGTCGGGCAGCGCGAAGCGGCGATGGAAGCTGCCGTGACGGCGCTCAATGCGCGAAAAGCGCTCGGTTTCGGTGCTGGATTCGCTCTTGCGCTCGCCCTTGATCGACAGGATGCCCTTGTCCATCTGCACCTCGATCTGGCTCGGGTCGATGCCCGGCAAATCGGCGTACAGCACGAAGTGATTGGGCTCTTCCTTGATGTCAACGCGCGGCACCCACTGCGCGGTCACCACGGCCGATTCGTCGGTGTCGCCGTTCTGCTCGAAGAAGCGATCGAACACATGCTTGATCTCGTTCTGCAGCGCGTGGGTGGGAAATTGGGGATAACGAACGATGTTCATTGAAAGCCTCCAAACAGGTTGATGACGGGGCCGGCGACTGCGCGGTGCGCGGTTGCGCCGGCCATGTGCGTCAGATAGGCGTGGCCGCACGGATTTCAAGCGCGTTGACGCGCTTTTCCCCTACCCCTTTCTAGAATCCGTTCAGCCACAGGAGCTAGCCGCATGACCATCCACGTTGGTGACCGCATTCCCGAAGTCGTGCTCAAGCGCCTGCGCGATGGCATCGAGGCTATCGACACCCACAGCCTGTTCGCAGGCCGCAAGGTGCTGCTGTTTGCGGTACCGGGGGCCTTTACCCCCACCTGTTCGGCCAAGCACCTGCCGGGCTACGTGGAACACTTCGAGCAATTCCGCAAGCGCGGTATCGAGGTGTTGTGCACCGCGGTCAACGACCCGTTCGTGATGCAGGCCTGGGGACGCAGCCAGCTGATTCCCGACGGCCTGCACCTGTTACCCGACGGCAACGCCGAACTGGCGCGCGCCCTGGGCCTTGAAATCGACGCCAGCGGCTCGGGCATGGGCCTGCGCTCACGCCGCTACGCGCTGTATGCAGACGACGCCGTGGTCAAGGCGTTGTTTGTTGAAGAACCCGGCGAATTCAAAGTCTCTGCAGCCGATTACGTGCTGCAGCATCTGCCGGATTGAGACCCCTTTCTCCCATCACTCAGAAGGAAAACGGCCAGCCATGTCTGATCAGCCAGCCACCAAAACTCCCGCCGGTATCACCGACACTGCCACCTTGCGCGCCCGCGCGCGCCAGAGCATCGAAGACGGCGCCATCACCGAGAGCTACCACGCCGATCGCGAGAAGGTGATCGAATTGCTCAATACCGCGCTTGCCACCGAATACGTGTGCACCTTGCGCTACTACCGCCACTATTTCATGGCCAAGGGCATGCTTGCCGACGCAGTGAAGGGCGAGTTCCTGGAGCATGCGCAACAGGAGCAAGAGCACGCGCACAAGCTGGCCGAGCGCATCGTGCAGCTGGGCGGCGAACCGGATCTCAATCCGGACACCCTGACCAAGCGCTCGCATGCCGAATACAAGGAAGGCACCGACCTGCGCGACATGGTCAAGGAAAATCTCATCGCCGAACGCATCGCCATCGATAGCTACCGGGAGATGATCGACTTCATCGGCGACAAGGACACCACCACCAAGCGCATTCTCGAAAGCATCCTGGCCCAGGAAGAAGAGCATGCCGATGAATTTGCCGACATGCTGGAAGGCTGGATTGGCGAGTGAGTTGAGTTCTGCGATGTAGCGATGCGTTGCGATGGAGATCGCAGCGAGTTGAAATTGAAATCGATTCAATGATGAGACAGACAGGGCAGCGCCTCGAGCGCCCTGTCTGTCTTTTTTTGTGCCGCCAGATTGCGCGTAAACGGTCGCGTCCCGAATGAGCAACGATCGCATGAGGCGGCCAGATCCGACACGCCGCCGCCTTCGTCAACGCCTCTGTAGGAGCGCACCTGGGCGCGATGACGCATTCCCGGTAAGACCTCTTCGCGCCCAGGTGCGCTCCTACACGTTTGTCGCGCACAGCCGGTCTGCCGCCACGCACGGGGCGGTCGCACTTGGTTGGCAACCCGGTCAGCGCAACACGCGAAAGCGCAACTGCGTCCATGCGCCATCGCTGGCCATTGCGGTGAGCGTGTGCAACCCCACTTCTTCGAAATCGCGCTGAAACCCTTGTCTTCCGGTGGTTTGCGCAATCCAGCGGCCATCCAGCAGCCAATCGATTCGCGCCTCGCTGCCCAGCGCTCGTAACTGCAACCGCACCGGGCGCGCGGCGTCGTTGGCCCGCGCAAGCGTGGCGCGGTCGCTCAAGCCGTCGATGCGTAGCATCCCGCCACCGGTCATGCGCCCGTCCGGCACGCAATCGTCAGCCAAGGGCGGCAGTTGTGCGGCGGCGCGTTCGGATGTACTGAGCCAGGGCGAGACCAACGCCGGCCAGCGCGCCACCGCGCGCGGTGCACGCGCATGCGGTTGGCTGCATTCCTGCGACAACCGCTGACCGCTGCGCGCATCGACCTCGAAGCGCACCTGCCCGCTTTGCCAAAGGCGCGCATCGCGCTCGGCAAAGGTGGGCGGCACGGCACCGTCGAGTGCATATGCATCGGCACGACGTGCGCACAGAGCCGGTGGCGTTTGATCGGCAGCGCCGCCCAGCGGCCAGCAGATGTCGATTGCCTGCACCGACGGCGGCATCGGCAATGGCGCACTGTCGCCAGCACTGCGGGGCAAAGCATCGATGACTTCGAACATCAACGGCAATGCGGTGACCGCACCGTATTGGCCCGGCAACGGGGTGCCGTCCGGCCGTCCTACCCACACGCCGACGGTGTAACGCCGCGTTCCGCCAATGGCCCATGCATCGCGGTAGCCGTAACTGGTGCCGGTCTTCCACGCCACGCCTGGGCGTGCAGTAGTGTCGAAAGTACCGCTGCCGTATCCGGGCCGCGGATTACTTTGCAAGATTTCGCGCACGATCCACGCCGCACCTGGCGACATCAAGCGCCGATCGATGCGCGCGTCATCCGGCGTATAGCGCACGCGTCCGGCAATGCCGCCGCGATTGAGCGCGGCGAACGCGCCCACCAACTCCTGCAACTGTGCGCCGGTGCCGCCCAGTATCAAGGCCAGCGACGGCGTGCTGCCGGAGGGAAAATGCAGCGCAATCCCGGCATTGGACAGTCGCGCAGCAAAGCGCGCCGGGCCGATGCGATCAAGCAGATCCACCGCCGGTACGTTCAACGACAGCCGCAACGCCGTGGCCGCGCTCACCGGGCCGTTGAACGCTGCATCGAAGTTGCCGGGCCGGTAGTCGCCAAAGCTCTGCGGCGCATCCACCAGCAGGCTTTCGGAATGGATCAGGCCATCGTCCAGCGCCATGCCATACAGGAAGGGCTTGAGCGTGGAGCCGGGCGAGCGCCATGCCTGCACCATGTCGACATGACCCAGGCGCTTGCGGTCGCCGAAACTGGCCGAGCCCACATAGGCGCGCGCCTCCATCGTGGCGTTGTCCACCACCAACAATGCCGCGGAAGTGCGCTCCGGCAGCTGCGAAAAATACGTGGACACGCGCTCTTCCAGCGTGCGCTGTAATTCCACATCCAGCGTGGTGGCGATACGCGCCGCACGCGGCTGGGCACTGTGCAGGCGCTGCGCCAGCAAGGCCGCATGCAACGGTGGTTTGAGCGAGCGGGTGACCACCGGTTCGATGCGCGCATCGTCCACCTGCGCGCGCGACCACACGCCCAGCTCGACCATGCGATCGAGCACCTTGTCGCGTGCGCGCTGCGCGGCTTCGGGATGACGGTCCGGGCGCAACCGGCTTGGCGACTGCGGCAATACCGCCAGCAACGCGGCCTCGGCGTGCGACAAGGCCCTGGCCGGCTTGCCCAGATACGCCCAGCTGGCCGCCTCCACCCCTTCGATGGTGCCGCCATAGGGCGCACGCTCCAGATACAGCATCAGAATCTCGTGCTTGCTCAGGTGCGCTTCCAGCTGCAACGCGCGCAACAATTGCTTGGCCTTGCCCCACGGTGTGCGCGTATGCGGGTCCAGGATGCGTGCCACCTGCATGGTCAGTGTGGAGCCGCCGGACACGATGTGGCCCTGCCCGATCCACTGCCCGCCGGCACGCAGCAGACCCCAGGGATTGACGCCCGGGTGACGCCAGAACCAGCGGTCTTCGTAATTCAGCAGCGCCTGCAAATACAACGGCGAGACGCTCTGCGGCGTGGCGGGATAGCGCCATACGCCATTGCGGTCGGCGAATGCACGTAAGGGCGTGCCGTCGCGCGCAACCACCAAGGTGGAGGTGTCGCGGGACTTGGGCAACGGCAATGGAAAAGCCAGATCGAGCAGCAGCATGACGCTCAGCAAGGCAGCCGCACTCAAGCGCAGCCACCGCAGCCAGCGGCGTCCGTTGCGGGCCTGATGGTTCGGCGTTTGCGGGCGCGACGGCGTCCGATCCATCCCTGTTGGTGCCTGCGGCTGTTCATCCATCGCGCAAAGCATGCAGGGCAAAACGCGTTTCGGCCACTCCTACGCGGCTCGGGCCTGGCGTATCGGCAGCGCGATCAGCCGCACAGCCAGCCGGACAAGCGACGGGCGCAAGGCCAGGCACAGCCCGTGAGCCACATGCGGACCTGCCTGCGCGCAACCGTCTGATCCTACCTGTGGCCACCGCATGCAGGTGGCTGCGATGATCAGGCCACTCACACCGAAGGCGCGGCCGGCGGCCTTCGGCAGCAGCACGCATTGGCGGCAGCTGGTGGCGATGCCCACGTGCGCACTTCGGTAGACGTTATGTCTCGTCCGTCGATTTGTCTGGTGCACGGCGCGCCGTGCCAGACCTGGTTGCCGCCGCCTGGGACGGCGGCATAGTCGCTTCCGCTCAGCGCTTTTCCAACGTGGCGCGGTAGCGCAACAAGGCTTCCGGTGCATCGGTCTGGATGATCGACACACCGTCGCGATACATCCGGCCCCAGACCCTGCCAGGGTCGCGCTCGGCGTCCGCATCGCCGCCATAGCCGGCAATGAAGCCTTCCCACAACGAATTGACCATCAGCCGCACGTTGTGCGCCTTGCTCACCGCTGCCAGGGCCGGCAATTGCGCGGCAGTCATCTTGGGTAACTCGAATGCCATCGGACGCGCATTGCGCGTCTGTGCCGTTGCAATGGCCGCAAGATCGGCATTGCCATGCGCGTTGATCAGGATCGGGAAGAAGTACACGGTGTTGAAGGGCGGCATCGCAGCCAGTGGCGCGGTAGAAATACCGGCTTCGGCCTTGACGATCACCTGATGCTGCATGCCGGCGCGTGCGACCGCCTCGATCACCTGCACGTAGATCGCGTCCTTGACATCCAGGTTGAGCAGGATGTGCCCCTTGGCCTTGGCCAGCATCTGCTCGAGCGTGACCACGCGCTGGTCGGTCAGCGGTGCCTGTGCACCGCCTTCGTCGCTGCGCAGGCGTAGCTTCTGCAGATCGGCCAGGGTCAACTCGGAGAGCTTGCCGGTGCCATCGGTGGTGCGGTCCACGGTGGCGTCATGCAGCATCACCAGGCTGCCGTCGGCGGCACGCCGCACATCGGTTTCCATCACATCGGCGCCGATGGCGATGCAGCGCTCCAACGCCGCCAGCGAATTTTCCGGCGCGGTCTCGGTGAAGCCATGCTGTGGCGCGGCGGCATGACATCCGCGGTGCGCCACCACGACGAGGCCGCCCTGCGGGTTGGTCAGGCGCGCCTGGATCGCGGCCACGCCTGTCGGTGCGGCACTTGCTGCAGTGGTCACGACTGTGCACAGCACGGCGGCGAGGACGGCAATGGGGCGTGATGTCATCGAACAACTCCAAGCAGATGTTTGCAAACGGTAGCGCGGAGGACCGGCGTTGCCGCGCGTCGCACACGCGGCTGAAATTAAGCGGGTGGACGGCAGGCATCGAATTCAGGATGGCAGGCTTCGCCACCTCTTGCCTGGCTGCCCTCACAACGTGGGCGTGAACCGCAGACCCACCCAATAGGTGGTGGGCACCGAGTAACTGTCCTTGAGCAGATTCTGCCCGGGGCCGGTCACGCTGGTGATGCGGCTGTGGGTGATGTTGCTGACCTGGCCGATCAGGCTCAACTGCTTGCTCACCGCATAGGTGGCGGTGAAATCCAGTTGCGAACGCGGCGACCAATACAGGTCCTGCCAGTCGATATTGCTGACGACCGAGCGCAGCGCCTTGCCTTGCCGGTTGTAGGCCGCGCGCAGTTCCAGCCCGCCGGTGTTGTAGAACAGCGTCGCGTTGGCGGTGTAATCGGGCTGACCGACCAGATTGTCGAGCGTGCGCTCGCGCTGGGTCAGGCTGCTGCCGCTGCCGACGCTGTAAGGCACGTCCAGGCTGCCATCGAGCAATGCGAGGTTTGCGCTGAAACCGACGCCGCTCAACCACGGCGCGACCGGCCCTAACGTGTTGACGATGCCGTTGAACTCCACACCACGGATGCGCGCCTTGGCGGCATTGGCCGGTGTGCTGATCAACGCATTCGCATATGTGGTGCCGTCGAAGGTGAAGCTATCGGTGCGCGAGAGCGTGAAGATCTCGTCCTGGATATGTTTGTCGAAAACGGCAGCGGATGCGAACGCATCGAAATCGCCGGGAAGGCGCCATTCCAGCGACAGGTCCAGGTTGTTGGACACGCGCGGCTTGATGTCGGGGTTGCCGATGGTGACGGTGACGCCCTGCGCATTCGGGTTGCCGGCGTCTGTCGTATTGACGAAGCCGATGGAGGTGCGCGCCGCATAGGCGTCGTACGGCGGGCGGCCCAACGTGCGGCTTGCACCGGCACGCAGATCCAGCGCATCGGTCAGGTGATAGGTCATCACCGCCGAAGGCAGCAGATAGTCGTAATCCGCACTGGTCGGGTTATCGACGTACACGTAGTGATTGGTTGCCGCATCCAGCTGCCGCTGGCGGCCCACCGTGTCGAGCTTGGTGCTATCGAAATGCACACCGGCCTGCGCGTTCAAGCGATCGCTGCGATAGCTGACCAAGCCATAGCTACCGAAGATTTTTTCGGTATGCGTGAAATTATCCTGGTTGCTGAAGGCCTGCTGGTCGGTGCTGTTGAACGCGCTCAACGGCGTGGCCGCCAGCACGCGATTGGCCTTGTTCGGGTCGATGCTCAGCAGGTTCAAACCGGCATAGCGCATCGGCGCCCTGCCGGTGCCTACCACGTCGGCCAGGCCGAACGCCGGCGCCGTCGTATTGGGCTGATACTCGACGCGATAGATCTCATAGGACGGCTTGTCGGTGGTATACGACACGCCTGCCGCAAAACCGATGCCTTGATCGCTTTCGCCTTGGTTGAAACCGTAATCGAGCCGACCGGTGAGGATGCGGTCGGACGCGGTGCGTTTATAGTCCGGGCGCCAGTACGACAGGCTGTAATTGTCCAGGTCGCCATACGCCTGCGGCGACACGCCGAAGCGTTGATCCAGGCCGGAAGTGTCGTAATTGAACGCATAATTGGGCGTGGCATTGATGGTCACGCCACTGCCGGTCTGGCCCACCGGCACCGGTGCCGGACGCGTGATGCCGGTGGCGTACTTGATCATGCGAATCGGCTCGTCGTAGGTCGCATCCGACCACGCGCCACGCGCGGAAAGCTGTTGGCGATCGGTGGGCCGCCAGATCGTTCCCAGCTGCGCCACCTTGGTACGCGTGGTGACGATCTGGTTCGAATAGCCCACCTCGATGTCGCCACCGGGATAACTGCCGGAGGTTGCGGTTTGATTGAAGACCTGGCCACGGTTGCGCGGGTCGATGATGACCTCGTTGCGCTCCATGTCGTCCTTGAAATAGTAGTAGCCGGCCATGGCGTAGGCTTCGAGCGCCGCACTGGGCCGCATCTCGAACTTGCCAGTGAGGCCATAACGGTCGCGCTGATCTTGCACGTACCAGTATTTATCCTGCTGCGGCACCGCCCAGCCATTGCCGAGATTGTCGCCGGTCTGCAACACACCGCTGTTGTCGTAGAACCCGTAGTGCACCGTGTCGGTGGTCATATGGGTTTCGGTGTAGCTGCTCAGCGTTTGATAGTTGGCAGACACGGTGAGACCGTACTGCTGCTCGCTACCGAAGGTGCGGCTGCCGGTGGCGTTGACGCGATAGCCCGGATCGTCCTGATCGCGCGGCTTGCCCACATCGTTGGCGTGGCCTAGCGCCGCCTCGGCGCTGAAGAACGGCTTGCCGCCGTTTTCGAACGCGCTGCGGGTTTTCAGGTTGATCGCACCGCCGGTGGCGTTGGGGTCCAGGTCGGGCGTGAAGGTCTTGACCACCTGCAATTCGCTGACCATCGAGGCCGGCAACAGATCCAGGCGCACACCGCGGGTGATCGAACCGAGCGTGCCGTTCGGTGTACCGGGCGAGGCGATGGTGAGCCCGTCGATGGTGACGTTGTTGTATGACGGCCCCAGGCCACGCAATACCGGCGTGGCCGCTTCATCGCGCGGATGCTCGTTGTCGGTGGCAGGCAAGACGGACAAGCCCGGCACGCGCCGCAATGCCTCAACGATGGTGCTGTCGGGCAAGGCACGCACGTCGGTGGCGCTGATCACATCGGTGATATTGGTGGCCGCACGCTTGCTTTCCACCGCAGCCGCGTTGGCGCGGCGCACGCCGGTGACCTGCATGGCATCGAGGGTTTGTACGCCGGTTTTGGCCATGTCTGCGGCAGTTGCATCTCTGCTAGGTGCGTCGCTGTCGGGTGCGTCGCTCGGCGAGGCTGCGGTCGCGAGGCCAGAGAGTTTTTCAAAGGCTGACGCTGTCTCGACAGGTCGCTGGCTTTCGTTGGATGAAGCACCGGCTGGGCGCATCGATGACGCCAGGCGCGCGGAGTCGGATGAGGTAGCGACACTTTGAGCCTGCACGCCAGGCGAGCATGCTGCGATGGCCACAGCGAGAACGGACAGGTGCATACGGTACGGATCGAAGCGCTGCATGGAATCCCGTAAGTCGCGCAGCAATCATGCTGCGCTGATGAGAAAGCACGCCACCGTAGAGCGTAAAAATGACCTTTGCGTGTCGCTACCATCGCACCGAGAAGACAAGGCGCAGCGATATCGCTGCATGCGAAGCAAGCACTCAGCGGCTACCGGGAAACATCGCAAGCGCGCTGCAAAAGCCCCTCTACTTGCGGGAGAGGGGCTGGGGTGAGGGTACGGGCGAAGCCACTCATGCCATGCCAACGACACCAGGCTTCGCTCGTCCCCTCATCCGCCCCTGGCAGGGCCCCTTCTCCCGACGGAGAAGGGCGAACGCGTCACCTTACGGCTGCACCACCGTCATCGTGGCTGGCGTGCTGCGCCCCACACCACGCAGCTCCGGCCGGTACATGTCTTCCACCAGCGAGGGGGGCACCGTGTAGGTCCCCGGGGTGACGGCACGCACCAGGTAGTACACCTGCGCCTTGCTGCCCGAAGACAGCGCCAGCGCGGCCACATAGCGGTCGTCGCGGAACTCTTCGTGCTTGACGTCGGCGGCGCTGGACCGCTCGCTGATGCCGATGCCGTCCACCACCACGTCGGCCCATTGCTTGGCATCGCCGAGATTGAAATTCTCGATTTCCAAACCGGCCGGCAACAGGTCGGTGAGCAAGGCGTCGGGCATGCTGCTGTTGGCAGTGATGCTGACGCGCACGATCAACGCTTCGCCTTCCTTGAGTGGACGCGGGGTCCACGGCTTGCCGTCGGTGGTGTACCAGCTGCGCTCCACGCTGAGATTGCGCGTGTCCGGTTCCGGTGCGCTGCGCGGAATGCCGGCCACTTCCAGGCTGGCGTACATCGGCGCCTCGCCTTGTGGCGCGAACTGCACGCCGCGCGCCAGGGCGGCACTGTCGAAACTGCGCCCGAACACGCGTGCCGGTGCGATCTGCTGTACCTGGTCGCCCACCGTCAAGCTGCCGGACACCTGTTTGCCCTGCCCGACCATCAACGCCTTGCCCAACCGCGCAAGCGCCACTTGCTCCTGCGTGCTCAGCCACAACCAACCGGTCGCGCGACGTGCATCCAGCGCGCGGCCCAGGGCCACCGCGCGGGTGTCGTACTCTGGTTTGGACAAACCGCGTTCGTGCAGCAACGCCATCATCAACGCGTCGTCGCGGATCGCGCTGCCGTAATCGCCGAAGTACGGCGGACGCTCGCTGCTGTCCTTGGCAAACCCGGCCTTGATCGCCGCATCGCCACGCTTGGTATCGCCCTGCAGCGACAAGGCGATGCCCAGATGCACCAGCGACAGGCCCGTCAGCGCCTTGTCGCGCTGGTTGTCGTACAGCGCGCGCAGCGTGCCCAGCGGCGCGCGGTTGACGCGTGCCAGTACGTAGCCGGACCAGGCCTGATTGGCGAACTTCAAGTTGTCGCGACGGTCCTGCCCATAGAACTCGTTGCCACCGGACAACAGATCTTCGCTCAGGCGATTGAGCGCCTTCTGCAGCACCGTGTCGGGCACCGCAAAACCGGCCTCCTTGGCGTCGAGCAGGAATTCGGCAATGTATGGGGTCAGGCCCGGATTGACGTGGCCATCGTCGCCCCACATCGAAAAATGCCCGCTGGCGATCTGCATCGACGCCAGACGCCCGAACGCGCCTTCCATGCGCTCGCGGCGCTTGGCCGCCTCCAGCCCCTTGGTGCCGAGCGTTCTGGCGGCGGCATCGTCGAGCAGCAGCGCCGCATAGCCCTTGCTGGTGGTCTGCTCGGCGCAGCCGTACGGATACTCCAACGCGCCCTGCAATGCGCTGGCGAACGGAATCGGCGGCAACGCGCTGACCACCATGCGCGCGGTCACCGAGCCGGCCATCAGGCCATCGGCAAAGCCGCTGTCCAGGGTGATCGGCGCCAGCGGGTCGAGCACGCGGGTCTGTGCCCGCAACACCTGTGGCCAGCCGGCGCGCACCGGCAGCTCGTAGCTGCGGTCGGCCTTGAAGCCATTGCCATCCACGCGCACGCGCACCTTGGCCACGCTATAGCCTTCGGTGGCGCTCAGCGGGAAGCTCAGCGTCTGCTTGGCGTCCACGCCGAGCTTGACGCTGCGCGACGCCTCGCCGATGGCGAGCGGGCCAATGCCCTCCACACGCACGTTGAATTCGCCCGGCTTGCCGGTGAAATTCTGCACGTCCAGCGTCACCGTGCTGCGGTCGCCCGGTGCCATCACGCGCGGCATGCTGGCTTCGGCCAGGATCGGCGCACGCACGATGGTTTCCATATCGCGGTTGCCGTAACGGGTATCCGAGTACACCAACGCCGACACGCGCAAGCTGCCATTGAAATCCGGCACCGGCAGTTGCACGCGCGCATTGCCCTTTGCGTCGAGTTTTACCGAGCCGGAAAACAGGTCAACCGTCTGCACGCGCGCGGTCGGGCGCTTGGCCTGCGGCAAGGCTTCCAGCGCCATGTCACCGCCGAACTTCAGCTTGCCGCTGGCGCCTTCGAAACTTTCGATCACCCGCCCATAGATGTCGTACGCATCGGTCCCCAGACGACGCTGCGCGAAGAACTGCGCGTTGGCATCGGGCACCGGGAAACGGGTGATGTTGAGGATGCCCACGTCCACTGCCGAAATGGTCACGTGCGCGGCCTTGCCTGCCAGTTCGGGCACGCTCACCGTCACCGGCAACGGCTGCTCGGGGCGCATCTGCTTGGGCGCGGACAAGCCCACCGCCACCCGCCGCGCCTTGCGGTCCATCGGCACATAGGCCACGCCCACCGCGCGTGCCGGGGTGATCTTGCTGGGCGCACTGCCGCCGCGGAAGACCAGTGCGGTGACATACACATCGTGGCGCTCCCACGCCTCGGTCACCGGAATCTCGAAGCTGCTGCCGGGCTTGACGTCGATGTCCTGCACGTACAACAGCTTGTCGCTTTCCACCAGCAGCACGCCCTTGCCGGCATGCGGCGGGGTCAGCGTGACCTTGAGCGTGTCGCCGGCACGGTAGCCGGTCTTGTCCAGCGCCAGCTTGACCTTGTCCGGGCGCGCATCCAGGCCACGGTTTTCATCGTTCCAGCTCCAGCCGGCGCGGAACGGGTAACGCGTGGTCAGCCCGCTCGCCGGGTCGAATACGTCCAGGCGGTACTCGCCCCATTCCACCGGGAAATCGATCTTGGCATTGACGCTGCCCACATCCAGCGTGCGCGTGTCCTTGTTTTCGAAGCGACGGGTGAAGTCGTAATCCCAGTGGTTGTCGGTGTAGTTCCAGTGGTAATCGCGCAGCTCGCGCACCAGCGTGACCTTCAGGCCCTTGGCCGGCTGCGGCTTGCCGTCGGCATCCACGCGGGTCACTTCGAAGCGCGCCGTCCCATTGGCATCGGCGCCGTCGGCGTCGTCGAACAACGGACGCACGCCGACCAGCGCCTTGGCCGGCCACAGCACGCGCTTGAGGGTGCGGGTGACCGTGCGCCCGCCGGTTTCGTACACGCTGCCGGAGACGACCGCGGCAATCGTGCTGAGCGGCTTGGCCTCGTCCGGCAATGCGATGTCTTCGTGCAGGATGCCGTCGCCGCCGAATTCGGTGTCGATCACGTCCCTGGCTTCGCGCGGCAGCTCCAGCGTGGGGTCGCCGAAGAACCAGCCGGGCAACGCTTCGAGCGGATGCTGCTCCACACTGACTGCCAGCTTGGCGGTGAAACGGTTGCCAGCGGCCGGTGCGCCGTACAGATACGCGGCATTGGCCACCAGCTTGAACGGCTGGCCGGCGCTCAGGGTCTTTTGCGTGCTGTCCAGGTCCAGCTTCATGCGCTCGGGCAGGAACTCTTCCACGCGCACGGTCATGCCCTGCACGGCGTCCTTGCTGGCCGGATCTGTGCGAAATTCCACCTGCCAACGGCCGGTCGGTGCATCGGCCGGAATCTGCTGGGCGAATTCGAAGTAGCCCTGCTCGCCCGGCAGCAGTTTGGTCTCGCGGAAGGTCTTGCCGTCCGGCTGCTTCAGGCGCAGGAACACCGGTTGCGGCTTGGTCGGTTTGCCGTCGTTGTCGCGCAGGATCGCCGAGACGCGCATGGTCTCGCCGGGGCGATACAGATCGCGACCGGCCCAGGCGAACACATCGAACCACGCGCCCTGGCGCCCGGCCACGGCGAACTCGCTCAGATCCAGTGCGGGCTGGTTGAACGGCAGCAGCGTAATGTCGGTCTTGCTGCGTGCGGTCAGCACATGGCCGGCGTCGAGCGTGTAGTTGAGCAGCGCATTGCCGTTACCGTCGGTCGCCCCTTTCAGGAACAACTCGCCCTTGGCATCGAGGATGCGCAGCTCCACGTTCTTGACCGGCTCGCCGCTCTGCAACGAGGCGGTGTGCACGAACAACTTGTCCTTGTAGGCGCGCGTATGCAGGCCGATGTCGCTGACGGTAAAGAACGCGGTGTCGAATTCGTTCTCGAAACTGCCGGCGCGCTTCATCACCGCGAAATACAAACCCGGTTCCTGCAGTTCCTTGATGTCCTGCGTCGGCAGGTAGGTCAGCACACGCTCGTTCTGCTTGCCGCCAAGGATGAAGCGATTGACGTAGACCGGGTCGGCCAGCTTGGACAACGGCTGGTTGCCGCTGTATTCGCTCTCCAGATCCCAGCTGCCACGGCGCCCGCCACGCTGGAACTGCTGGAAGAACGCCGGCAGCGACTTCTCGCGCACGCGCAGGAACTCGACGTCCACTTCCGGCACGTTCACCGACACCACCGGCAGGCCACGGCTCTCGCGCGCCGGCAGCACGCTGCCCTGCGAAGCGAACCCGGCCACAGGCTTGAGTTCGCCGGTGTAGACCTTTTGCTTGAGTGGCTTGCCCAGGCGGCTGCCGTCGGCGGCCAGCAGGTTGGCGTCGACCAGGACGGTGTAGTCCTTGGCCGCTTCGACGTACGGGTAGCGCAGCGTCTTGCCGTCCTCGGACAGCGTCCAGCTACTGTCGCCCGTGCCCACCTTTTCTTCGAAGCGCACCAGCGCATCGAAATCCTGCGTGCCGACCAGTGGCCGCGAGAATTCCAGTGCCAGCGACAGGCCGTCGCTGGTCTGGTCGGGATAGGCACGCGCCAGCGCGAAACCGGTGATGGCCTGCTTTTCGGCCTTGATCGCCTCGCCACTGGCGGCGGGTCGCTGACCGCTTTCGTTGCGCTTGCACGCCACCGCGCCGATCGCCACGGCCAGCAACACCGCCCACAGCACAACCCGCCGCGTGCCCGACCGCATCATCCGTGATCCCTGGCTGTCCATTCGTGCTACTCGCAATGTGAGAACGCAAGTATAACGACGCTGCGCATCTGGCTGATGGCGCCGATGCGACGACGTGGCTGCTTGCCGATGGGCGGCAAGCGTGCGCTGCTGGCGAGCGATGCGATGGCAGACTGGCGGTGAGCGCAGTGGTCTGGTACTCGCGCTTGGAGCGACCGCCGAACCACGTCATGCCGCCTGGCGCAGGCAGCTGGACTGCGACTTGCCTGCAGGGCCTCGCTCGTTCTGTCATCTCGTCCATCGAATGCCAACAATCGATCCGCGGCAGCACGCGAGCCGAGTGACCCGCGTTCAGTTGGTCAGCAGCCAACTGTTTAGCGCGGTGCCCTCACCGCTTGCGGGACCGATGGCGGCATGGATGACGCCATCGATCCCCCACGGACAGGTTCACGGCGTGTCCCGTGATCGGTGAGGGCACCGCGCTGTCGACCAACCCGGCTTTTGGCTAGATCACAAAGAGCTGCAAAGAAGCACTCGCCGCGGGATCAGGCATGACTCTTTGTGTTCCTCATTCTCAGTGCAACTCCAACAACGCACGCATGTACATCTCGATCAGCGCCGGCTTGTCCACGTGCAAACAGGCCTGCACATTGGGCGCACCAGCCCCTTCGCGGGTATAGCCTTGCGCATCCACGTCCAGATGCAAGGGCGTGGTCGGGCACAGCGCCGGACGTAGCAACCAGGCCACCGGCACCACATCGAACAACGTGGGCGTGGCGCTGGCCCAGGGCTGGTCGGTGTTGCGCCACTGGTAGTACAGCTGCGTGAGCGCATCGGTCAGCCCGTCGCCATGCGCAAACAGTGCGATGCGCTCGGGTTCTTCCAGGCTGATCTGCGTGGCATCCAGTGGCAACAGCACGATTGGCACACCAGATGAGAACACGCGCTGCGCTGCAGGCACATCGGCAAGGATGTTGTACTCCGGCGCCGGCGCACTGGCCGGACGATACGCAGACTTGCCATAACCCACCCGCACCGATCCGCCCATCGCCACCACACGCTTGAGCTTGGCAAAGCCGACCGGGTCACGTTGCTGCGCCAGCGCCGCATCGGTCATCGGCCCCAGCACCAGCAAGGTGACCTCGCCCGGATGCTGGCGCGCCTGCTGCAGGATCATCGCGGCCGCATCCGGCAGTGCCGCCGGCAACTGCCCCTTGGCCGCCCAGCGCGCCTGGCTGAAGGCGATGGTGCTGGTGGTACGCGCGCCCGCTGCCAGCGGAATCTCGCTGCGCCCGGCCTGCTGCAACAACCGCTGCAGCAACTGCGCACGCAACGCGGTGTCGCCCCATGTCGATGCGATGCCCAGCACCTGCAACTGCGGGCGACGCAGCAATAGCCCCAACGCGAAGGCATCGTCGATATCGTCGCCAACGTCGGTAGAGACCACCACTTTCTCGGCCTGCACCGATGCCAGCGTGGATTGCACGGCCGCGGCCGACTGCTGCGCCCCCGCGGTTGTCGCCACGCACCACATCGCCATCGCTACCCACGCGCGTTGCCAGGTCCGCTGCATCTGCCCACTCCTGCTGCCATAAAAAAAACCGCCGGCATGATCGCCGGCGGTTCGATAGTGCTCCACCAAAACGCCGATCAGAAGTTGGCGCGGAACTGCGCACCCACGATGCGCGGGTCGTTGATGAAGCCGGTGAGGTTGTTGAAGTCGATCGCACCGGTCACGCGGATCTGATTGGTGCAGTTGCGGCAAAACACCGACAACTCGTACGCACCCGCGCCCCAGTTATAGCCGATCTTGGCGCCACCTTCGACCAGCGGCTGGCCGGTGAATTCCTTGGAGTCGTACAGGAAGAAGTTCACTTCACTGCGGTACGACCAGTCCGTGTAGAAGAACAGCTCGCCGTCGTTGCCCATCGGAATGCCGTAACGCAGGGTGGCGTTGGCCATCCACTTCGCTGCCTGCGGCAGGTCGTTGCCGTCGATCACCGCACGGCCGGCCGCGTTGATCGGGTCGGTGACCGTGCAGGTACGGCAGATGCCCACCGACAGGTTCGGGTCGTCGATGCGAGTCCAGTTGTAGGCGCCGCCGGCGGTGACGCGCAGGTTCTGGGTGAGCAAGGCTTCGAAATCGAACTCCGCGCCGCGGGCCTTGGTCTTGTCGGCATTGAGCAGGCGGATGTCGTTGGACGCGCCACCCACCGCCGTGAGCTGCTGGTTCTTCACCCGGAAATCGTAGATGTCAAAGCTCAGGCGCGCGCGGTTGTCGAACAGGTCCGACTTGATGCCGACCTCGAACGAATCCACCGTCTCCGGCTCGGCCACGGTCAGCGGCGCGGTGCCCGACGGCACGCCGAAGCTGGCGCCGCGGAAACCGCGTGCGGCACGTGCGTACACATTGACGGCGTCGTTGATGGAGAACGTAGCCGCCAGATCGCCGGTGACCTTGGAGTTGTCGGTCTCGCCGCTGGACGGTTCGACCAGGGTGACGCGGTCCAGCGCCAGCACGTCGAAGGTCTTCTTGTCGTAGGTGTAGCGGATGCCGGCGCGCAGGTTCAAACGGTCGGTGGCCGCGTAGTTCAACGAGCCGAACGCCGCCCAGGAGGTATTGCGCTGGCGGGTCAGCTGATAGCTGGCCAGATCACCGCCGCTGAGGGTGTTGTAGGTGTAGTTTTCGCCTTCCACATCGTCGTGGAAGTAGTACAGGCCGGCCTGCCAGTTGAGCGGGCCGTCGTACTGCGATTCGGCGCGCACTTCCTGGCTGTACTGGTCCAGGCTCTTGATGCCGCCGGCGGTTTCCACCGGGAACGGAATCACGCCCGGGCCCGACGGCGGCGCAAACACCGCGCCGAAGCCACCGTCGATATCGCCACGGCTGTAGTACTTGCCGATCCCTTCGTAGGCGGTGATCGAGTGCAGCGCGATGTCGCCCAGGTCCCAGGTCAGGTTGGCGCTGCCGCCGTAGGTCTGCAGTTCCTGGCGGTTGGCACCGTCGATGAAGGATTTTTCCGCATCGAAGCCATCCACCAGCTGATTGGTACCGGGCTGGATGATGTTGGCGCGGAACAGGCGCGCGGTACCGTCCAGATGGCGCGCATGCGCATTGAACAAGGCACTGAAATCGTCGCTGGCCTGGTACAGCAGCTGCAGGCGCACGGCCGAATCGGTATAGCCTTCCAGATCGCGGCCGTCGCGGTTTTCCACCCAATCGTCGCGGCGCTGGCCCAGCGTGGACAGACGCGCTGCCCAATGGTCGCCCATCGCGATGCTCAGGCCGCTTTCCAGGGTCATGGTGCCGTAGGTGCCGTACGACAGGCTGGCGTAGCCGTCATTGGCGCCGATGGTCGGCTTGACCGAATTGAACTTGACCACGCCTGCCGGCGTGTTGCGGCCGAACAGCGTGCCCTGCGGGCCGCGCAGCACTTCCAGGCCTTCCAGATCGAAGATCGGGAAGCCCTTCAGGAAGGCGTTTTCCTGCACCACGTCGTCATAGATCAACGACACCGGCTGCGAGGCGTAGGTGTTGAAGTCCGTATTGCCGTAGCCGCGGATGTACACGCGCGGGAACACACGGCCGTTGGACGATTCGATGTTCAGGCTGGGCGCCTTGCCGGCCAGCACGCGGATGTCCGAACCGCTGGTGGAGATGGCATCCAGGAACTCCGGGCGCAATACCGATGCGGAAACCGGCACATCCTTGGAGTCTTCCGAACGCCGCTCGACCGTGACCTTGACCGCATCCAGACGCACGACGCCGTCGTCGCCGGGCGCCTGCTGGGCAGCGGCATGGAGCGGAAGAAGGGAAACGACGGCAACGGCAAGCGCGCTGATCTTGAGCGACCGGCTGGCGGACATGGGAAGAACTCCGGATTCTGGTGGCGGGGCGGCCCGGCCTGCGTGCCGCGGTGCAACAGAATTAACACGATTTACACAATTATGGCAGGGCGCGTGCGAAAAAGTTTCCAGAATTCGAAACAGCGTTCGAATTAATGCAACACAGCAGTGCGTTTTACACGATGGCGAAAAAGGAGGCTCGTTAGCGACGCTGGCCACGCTGCCATTTACTGCTGTGGTGGCCAGCGCCAATCGCTTGGGGCGCAACAACATCGATCAATGGCATCGGGAATGACCATCCAGGGTGGACACACGCCGGACTGAAACGCAGATGTTCTGGGTTCTACGCGCATGCCTGGAAGAGCCGATGCGGAGCAGATCCGGCTAATGCGGGCAGCGCGACGCCGGCTCCGCATCGCCACCAGGGGTGCCCGACCGACGCAATGCCGCTATCGCACACCAGCACCGATGAAGCGCCTCGCACGCCAGGCATGTGTCGCGTGCATCCACGCGCGCCAACACCCTGCGCGGGCCTATCCAACCTCGGCAACCGGCGACGGCACCCTGACCCACCCCTCCATCAACACCCGCGCACTGCGGCTCATCAGCGCCTTGGTCACCTGCCACTGGCCCTCGACCAGCTGCGCCTGCGCGCCGACCCGCAAGGTGCCGGATGGATGCCCGAAGCGCACCGCCGAGCGCGCCGCACCGCCGGCAGCCAGATTGACCAGCGTGCCCGGCACGGCTGCAGCGGTGCCGATCGCCACTGCTGCAGTGCCCATCATCGCGTGATGCAATTTGCCCATCGACATCGCACGCACCAACAGATCGATTTCGGCCGCGTGCACCGGCTTGCCGCTGGACGCGGTGTAGTCGGCCGGCGGTGCCACGAAGGCGACCTTGGGCGTGTGTTGCCGTGTCGCGGCGTCTTCCACCTTCGCAATCAAACCCATCCGCACCGCACCGTGCGCGCGCAATGTCTCGAACATGGTCAAGGCGCGCGGGTCGCCATTGATGGCGTCCTGCAGCTCGGTCCCGGTGTAGCCCAGGTCGCGCGCGTTGACGAAGATGGTGGGAATGCCCGCATTGATCAGCGTGGCATCGAGCGTGCCCAGCCCGGGAATTTCCAGTTGATCGATGACCTTGCCGGTGGGAAACATCGCCCCGCCCTCGCCTTCGGCATTGTCGGCCGGGTCGAGAAATTCCAGCTGCACTTCGGCTGCAGGAAAGGTCACGCCGTCCAGTTCAAAGTCGCCGGTTTCCTGCACCAGCCCATCGGCCATCGGCACATGCGCCACAATCGTCTTGCCGATATTGGCCTGCCAGATGCGCACCGTGGCCACGCCATCGCGTGGCACGCGTGTGGGATCGATCAAGCCGCCGGCGATGGCGAATGGCCCCACCGCCGCCGACAGATTGCCGCAGTTGCCGCTCCAATCCACGAACGCGCTATCGATGGACACCTGCCCGAACAGGTAGTCCACATCATGCCCATCGCGCGTGCTGGCCGACACGATCACGCTCTTGCTGGTGCTGGAAGTGGCACCGCCCATGCCATCGATCTGCTTGGCATACGGATCCGGACTGCCGATCACCCGCAACAACAGCGCATCGCGTGCAGCGCCCGGTTGCTGCGCGGCCGCGGGCAGATCCTGCAGACGGAAAAACACGCCTTTGCTGGTACCGCCGCGCATGTAGGCGGCGGGGATGCGGAGTTGGGGAGCGAATGCCATGCATGTTCCTTGGAAACGACGTGCGGACGTGATGTGAATAATTTTGCGTAATGCATCTGTACGGCCTGGCGAAGGTCGCCATGACAGTCGCAGGCACGCCTTGCTGCTCATGTCATAGTGGCAGTTGCGTCTGCTCCGGCATGAGCCCCTCAGGTCGCAATGGCCAAGATCCGATGGGTACATAGCGATACGGTCGCCCACCGCCTTCGACCAATAGCACCTCGGTGGCGTGCCAGGTGATGGGCACGATTGGCTGGTTGAGCTTACCGGGCGCGGCATAGCTGATCGTTATGTGTGGCGTGTGTCCGCCCCCGCCATGCAGGCCTTCCGCACACAGCGCTGCTGCGATGGCAGCCTGCAATGCAACGAAGGCAAATGGCGTGCCCTCTGCCCGGAATGCCCAATGCACCGGGTCGGTTCCGCCACTGGTGATCCGGTTCAAGCAGAACGTCACTGCCTGAGCATCGAGACGATCGCCCGCGCGCAGCATTGCGGCACGCGCAGCCGACCCTTCAAACCGATCCGAAACCGATTGATGCCAGTTGCCTGGATCGAAGTACGCCTCACCAAGCAGTGCATCCAGGCGGTGTGCAGCCACGACACCGGCCATCGCTTCAAGCACCTGCGGTGGCGGCTTGAGCATGAAGATCAATCGCGAAGAATCGGCCATGGTGCTGCCCTATGCGGCCTTGTTTGCCTCAAGAAAATCCTGCGCAAACCGCTGCAAGACGCCACCGGCTTCGTAAATCGACACTTCCTCTGCAGTATCCAGGCGGCAAGTCACCGGCACCTGCAGTTGCTCGCCATTGCGCCGGTGGATCGACAACGTCAGCGTGGCGCCGGGCGTGCGCTCACCCACCACGTCGAAGGTTTCGCTGCCATCGATGCCCAGGGTCTTGCGATCGGTGCCCGGCTTGAACTCCAGCGGCAGCACGCCCATGCCGATCAGGTTGGTGCGGTGAATCCGCTCGAAGCCTTCGGCGACGATCACTTCCACACCGGCCAGCCGCACGCCCTTGGCCGCCCAGTCGCGCGAAGACCCCTGCCCGTAATCGGCGCCAGCGATGACGATCAGCGGCTGCTTGCGCGTCATGTAGGTTTCGATCGCCTCCCACATGCGCAGCACCTGGCCTTCCGGCTCCAGCCGCGCCAGCGAGCCGGCCTTGACCTGCCCATCGACCACCGCCATTTCGTTGATCAATTTGGGGTTGGCGAACGTGGCGCGCTGCGCGGTGAGATGGTCGCCGCGATGGGTGGCGTAGGAATTGAAGTCCTCCTCCGGCACGCCCATCTGCGCCAGGTATTGCCCAGCCGCGCTGCCGGCCATGATCGCGTTCGACGGCGACAAGTGGTCGGTGGTGATGTTGTCGCCCAGCACGGCCAACGGGCGCATGCCGCGTAGCGTGCGCGCACCGGCCAACGCGCCTTCCCAATACGGCGGACGCCGAATATACGTACTGGTCGGGCGCCAGTCGTACAGCGGGTTCACGCTGATCCCCTGCCTCACGCTGCGCTTGAACATCGGGTCGTATACGCTGCGGAAGTGTTCCGGCTTGACGCTGCGCGCCACCACCGCGTCGATCTCGGCATCGCTCGGCCACAGGTCCTTGAGCGTGACCGGCACGCCGGCGGCGTCGATGCCCAACACATCCTTCTCGATATCGAAGCGCACCGTGCCGGCAATGGCGTAGGCAATCACCAGCGGCGGCGAGGCGAGGAACGCCTGCTTGGCATACGGATGGATGCGCCCATCGAAATTGCGGTTGCCCGAAAGCACCGCCGTGGCATACAGATCGCGATCGATGATTTCCTGCTGGATCGCAGGATCCAGCGCCCCGCTCATGCCATTGCAGGTGGTGCAGGCAAACGCCACGATGCCGAAGCCCAACTGCTCCAGCTCGCTCAGTAAACCGGCCTCTTCCAGGTACAGCTGCACGGCCTTGGATCCGGGCGCCAGCGAGCTCTTCACCCACGGTTTGCGGGTCAATCCGCGTGCATTGGCGTTGCGCGCCAGCAAGCCGGCAGCGATGACATTGCGAGGGTTGGAGGTATTGGTGCACGAGGTGATCGCTGCGATGATCACGGCGCCATCGGGCATCTGCCCCGGCACCTGCCCCCACGCACCGGCAATCCCACGATCCGCCAGCTCGGTAGTGGCCACGCGTTTGTGCGGATTGGACGGCCCGGCCATGTTGCGTACCACGCTGGCCAGATCGAACTGCAGCACGCGTTCGTACTGCGCGGTGGCCAGATCGTCCGCCCATAGGCCGGTATGCCGCGCATAGGTCTCCACCAACGCGACCTGCGCATCGTCGCGACCGGTCAAGCGCAGGTAATCGATGGTTTGCTGGTCGATGTAGAACATCGCCGCCGTCGCACCGAATTCCGGTGTCATGTTGGAAATGGTCGCGCGGTCGCCGATGGTCAGTGCGCGTGCACCATCGCCATAAAACTCGAGATACGCGCCGACCACGCGCTGCGCGCGCAAGAATTCGGTCAATGCCAGCACGATGTCGGTGGCGGTGATGCCCGGCGCCGGCCGGCCGGTCAATTCCACGCCGACGATGTCCGGCAGGCGCATCCACGAGGCGCGCCCCAGCATCACGTTTTCCGCTTCCAACCCGCCAACGCCAACCGCAATCACGCCCAGCGCATCCACGTGCGGCGTATGGCTGTCGGTGCCCACGCACGTATCCGGAAACGCCACCCCGTCCAGCGTGTAGATCACCGGCGACATTTTCTCCAGATTGATCTGGTGCATGATCCCGTTGCCTGGCGGAATCACTTCCATGTTCTCGAACGCACGCTTGGTCCATTCGATGAAGTGGAAGCGATCGGCATTACGCCGATCTTCCACGCTGCGATTCTTGGCGAACGCCTGCTTGTCGAAGCCGGCGTATTCCACTGCCAGCGAGTGATCCACAATCAACTGCACCGGCACCACCGGATTGACCTGCGCCGGGTCGCCGCCTTGCTCGGCAATGGCATCGCGCAAGCCCGCAAGATCCACCAGTGCGGTCTGGCCCAGGATGTCGTGACACACCACCCGCGCCGGAAACCACGGGAAATCCAGATCGCGCTTGCGCTCGATCAATTGCCGCAGGTACGCCTCCAGCAGTGGTGGCTCTGCCCGCCGCACCAGGTTCTCGGCATGCACGCGTGCGGTGTATGGCAAGGTTGCATACGCACCGGGCTGCAGCGCATCGACGGCGGCGCGTGCATCGAAGTAATCCAACGAGGTGCCCGGCAAGGGCTTGCGGTACTGGCTATTCATGGCTGGCGATATCGAAGCGGGCGGGGGGAATCGGGAATCGGGAATCGGACTTGGCGTTGCAGAGGTTTGCAGGTCTTGCTGCTGACCTGGCTTGCGAGGTCCGATCGCCTTCATGGAAGGCGACCGAAGCCCAGAAATCAGCGGCTGCGCAAAGCGTCCTCAGCTGCGCTGATCCAGCGGCACGAACACCTGATCTTCCGGCCCGGTGTAATTGGCCGAGGGGCGAATGATCTTGCCGTCCATGCGCTGCTCGATGATGTGCGCGCTCCAGCCGGCTGTGCGCGCCAGCACGAACAAGGGGGTGAACATCGCCGTCGGCACGCCCATCATGTGGTAGCTCACCGCACTGAACCAATCCAGGTTCGGGAACATCTTCTTGATGTCCCACATCACGCTCTCCAAACGCTCGGCGATGTCGTACATCTTGCGGCTGCCCTGCTCATCGGACAGCTCGCGCGCCACCTCCTTGATCACCTTGTTGCGCGGGTCCGACACCGTGTACACCGGATGTCCAAAGCCAATCACCACTTCCTTGCGTTCCACCCGCGCCTTGATATCGGCTTCTGCTTCGTCCGGGGTGTCGTAGCGCTTCTGCACTTCGAACGCCACTTCGTTGGCGCCGCCATGCTTGGGGCCACGCAGCGCACCGATGCCGCCGGCGATGGCGCTGTACATATCGCTGCCGGTCCCGGCAATCACGCGGCTCGCAAAGGTGGATGCATTGAATTCGTGCTCGGCATACAGGATCAGGCTGGTATGCATCGCGCGCACCCACGAATCCTTGGGTGCAAAGCCGTGCAGCAGGTGCAGGAAATGGCCGCCGATGGAATCGTCGTCGGTCTCCACCTCGATGCGCTTGCCGTTGTGGCTGTAGTGATACCAGTACAGCAGCATCGAACCGAGTGAGGCCATCAGTTTGTCGGCGATGTCGCGCGCACCCGGGTGGTTATGGTCGTCTTTTTCCGGCTGCAGGCAGCCCAGCACCGACACGCCGGTGCGCATCACATCCATCGGATGCGCCGACGGCGGCAACTGTTCCAGCGCAGTTTTCACCGCTGCCGGCACACCGCGCAGCGAGCGCAGCTTGGCCTTGTAACCGCGCAGCTCGCCGCTGTTGGGCAGCTTGCCGTGCACCAGCAGGTACGCGATTTCTTCGAACTCGCTGGTGGTGGCCAGATCGAGAATGTCGTAACCCCGGTAATGCAGATCGTTACCGCTGCGCCCCACCGTGCACAGGGCCGTGTTACCGGCGGCAGTGCCGGACAGGGCAACGGACTTTTTCGGCTTGAAACCAGCAATAGCAGTGTCGTTCATGCGATGAGCTCCCAAACTGTGTGGTGTCGCGGTATGGCGTGCGAGGTGGCAATGAGATGATCAGCAGCGCGCAATCATGCGCCTTTGCGCGCAAACAACGCATCCAGGCGCTGCTCGTAATCGTGATAGCCGATGCGCTCGTACAGCTCTTCGCGCGTCTGCATGCTGTCCAGCACGCCCTGCTGATGACCGTCGCGCCGAATCGCGGCATAGACCGCCTCGGCCGCCTTGTTGGCTGCGCGAAATGCCGACAGCGGAAACAGCTGGATCGCCACGCCAGCCTGCGCCAGCTGGTCGCGCGTAAACAACGGGGTCTTGCCGAACTCGGTAATGTTGGCCAGCACCGGCACGCCTACCGCATCGACGAAGCGCTTATAGGTGTCCAGGTCGTAGGCAGCTTCGGCGAAGATGCCGTCCGCACCCGCTTCCACGCAGGCGATGGCGCGTTCGATCGCCGCATCCACGCCTTCCATCTGGATTGCATCGGTGCGCGCAATCAGGAAGAACGCCGCATCGGTCTTGGCATCGGCCGCGGCCTTGACCCGATCCACCATCTCGCCCTGGCTCACGATCTCCTTGCCCGGCCGGTGACCGCAGCGCTTGGCGCCCACCTGGTCTTCGATATGGCAACCGCCTGCGCCAGCCTTGATCAGCGACTTGATGGTGCGCTCGATATTGAACGCGCTCGGCCCGAAGCCGGTGTCCACGTCCACCAGCAGCGGCAGCTCGCACACGTCGGTGATGCGGCGCACGTCGATCAATACGTCTTCCAGCGTGTTGATGCCCAGGTCCGGCAACCCCAGCGACCCGGCCGCCACGCCGCCGCCGGACAGGTAGATGGCCCGATAGCCGGCGCGCTGGGCCAGCAGCGCATGGTTGGCATTGATCGCGCCGATCACCTGCAGCGGCGATTCGGCAGCCAGTGCAGCGCGAAACCGCGCGCCAGCAGAGGGAGTGGACGAGGACGTCATGGCGGTTCCTTGGATGGGATCACCGAGCAGGCGCAAGCACCATGCCAAGTACAAGTCGTTGATTTGATGACAATCCCACGCGCCAATCGTTGCAAAAATGCAACGACTGATTCACCATGAAACGTCATTGAAACGCGACACCGTCATGCGCCCCCCTGCCCCTCCGGAAACCGCAGACGCCTCCTTGCCCATCATCTGGACCGTCAGCGTCTCGCGCCTGACCGGCCTGCTGGCCGATGTCATCCCCGAGTTCGACCAGCGCGCGCGCATCGAGCAGATCAACCTCGGCTTTGCCGAAGCGGTCGAGGTCATCGGCCAGCGCCTGCGCCGCGAGCGCTGCGACGCGCTGGTGGCCGGCGGATCCAATGCGGCGTACCTGCGCAGCCGGCTCGCGCTGCCCTTGGCGCCCATCCAGGCCACCGGGTTCGATCTGATGGAAGCGCTGGCGCGAGCGCGCCGCATTGCGCCACGCATCGGCGTGGTCACCCACGCCACTGATGTGCCGTCGTTCCGCGCGTTTCAGCACAGCTTCGATCTGGAGATCGAACACCGCCGTTTCGTCACCGCCGAAGACGCACGCGACTGCATCGCCGATCTGCGCGCCAGCGGCATCCAGGTCATTGTCGGCACCGGCATGGCGATCGACTTCGCCGAGCAGGCGGGGCTGCCTGGCGTGCTGCTGTATTCGGCCGATTCGGTGCGTCATGCGCTGGAACAGGCCATCGCGCTGGGCACCGCTCCAGGCATCGATCGCGTCGCCGGCCGTGCCGCCCCGCGCCGTGCACGACGCGCCGACGCCCTGCTGGGCGAAGACGGCGCAATGCTGCGCGTGCGCGAGCTGGTGCAGCTCTACGCACCGCATACCGGCACCGTGTTGATCAGCGGCGACACCGGCACCGGCAAGGAACTGGTCGCACGACAACTGCATGCCGGCAGTCGTCGCCGCGGCCGTTTCGTGGCGATCAACTGTGGCGCCATCAGCGAATCGTTGCTGGAGGCGGAACTGTTCGGCTACAGCGACGGCGCCTTCACCGGCGCACGTCGCGGCGGCCACACCGGCCTGATCGAAGCTGCGCAGGACGGCACGCTGTTCCTCGACGAAATCGGCGAATTGCCCGTGCCGTTGCAGACCCGGCTACTGCGCGTCCTGGAAGAACGTGAAGTAGTGCGTGTCGGCGCAACGGTGCCCGTTGCGATCGACGTGCGCGTGGTCGCCGCCAGCCTGCTGGACCTGCAGCAGTTGGTCGAACAAGGCCGCTTCCGCCGCGACCTGTTCTATCGCCTTGCCGCGCTGCGCATCGCACTGCCTCCGTTGCGCAATCGCCGCAACGACATTGCGTTGTTGCTTGCGCATTATTTCCAGCAACTCGGCAGCATCGCATCGCCGTTATCGCCAGCGGCATTGCAACGCCTGCAACAGCACACCTGGCCCGGCAACGTACGCGAACTGCGCAACCTGGTCGAACGCCTGTGCATTCACTGGAAAGCCCAAGCGCACGACAGCCTGAGCCTGGAGCAACTCGAACGCTGGGTGCCGGAATTATTCGATACGCATTTCGGCAACCACGAAGCACCGCGTGAGCTTGCCGATTTGGCAACCTCTCGCCTGCAGCTCACTGCCACCGCAGTCCGCGCAGCGCTCGACCGCGCCAACGGCAACCGCGCCCTTGCCGCGCAAGCGCTCGGCGTCTCGCGCACCACGCTGTGGCGCTGGATGCAGGCGCAGGCGGTGGCATCGCGTGCATAAGGCAAGCGCGAACTCGCGCGGCTGACCAGGCCACACATAGAGGCGCGGCCTTCCACACTCAGGCGACAATGAATGGCATGCACGCTCGGCGCATGAATGCCCGAGCCACGCTGATCGCGATATGGACGCACTCAGAACGACACGAGGCAGCGATCTGGTGAAACGAACAACTCGCCTGCCGCAACGCCGCGCCTCCATCGCATGCCTTTGAAAAGCGTCTCGCCGTCACTTGACCCGCGTGTACTCGGTATCGCCCGTGCTCAACTTGCCGGTCGCCTCATCGATCGCGTAGTTGACCGTGCCGACCCCGTTGGACACCTGCAGCACGCCCTTGGTCAGCAGCGCCGGATGGTTGCGGGTCTTGACGCCATTGCCGAACAGCTCCGGCTGGGTGTCGCGAATGATGAAACTCTCGCCATTGTGCTCGATGCTCAGCACATTCTTTTCCGACTTCACGTTGACCCACTTGCCCACGTACTGCTCGCCAACGTCGCGCGCGCACCCGGCCAACAGCAATGTCGCAACCAGCGCACTTCCAAGCAGCGTCTTCATCGCCACTCCATCTCGATCCGGGGCCTTGCAGGATGGCAAGTCCCTGTCGAGCTCGCAAGGCACCGGCCCTAGCGAAAAGTGCTTAAATGCAGCGTCTGTCGCCAATAGTGCCGAACGCCGCTCTCAATTAAGCATGGTGATACCAGCATCGGAGCTAGTTGCTCTGGCAGTCGATAGGCCGAGCAAACCGTGCAGCGCCCAGTTCAACGATGAATCTGTGTCGTCAAAGCGCTGTCGGGATCGAGCAGATGGATCGCGTCGTTGATGAGTAGCAGTTGTTCATTGAGAAAAATCATCTCGCTGACTGTCAGACCCTGCATTCCAGCAACAAGATCCAGCTGCCGCCACCGAAGCGGCAACTTTGCATTCCCGAAATTCCAGTCGTCCCTACGATGGGCATATGCGTTGCGCAAGGCGCGCAGCAAGACAACGGCGGGCTCACTTTGATAGCTCCGCTTGGGGCCTGATGCGCATACCTTCACATGGCATCAGAGATGTCGACGATTGCTTGACGCGCGGTATATCGAACCACTTCCTGCGCACGCTCGCGCCACTGCTCCGGGTAGACCTTAAAGGTCCAGTTCACGCCAGGACTGGGAATGGCTCGGTGGCAATGTCGTCGCCGTCGAGAATGAGCTCAAAGGGGCCCCCTGCATCCCCCGCCTCCCGCATGTAGCGGAAGCCAGCGATCGCATGCCATACCGCCGAGTTGGCGGCGGTGACTGGCTGTATCGCTGCATCGAAAGGTGACTGCCGCGTAGTCATATCACCAAGCCTGTGGCTGATGCCCTGCAACTACGAAAAAACCGGCTTTCGCCGGTTTTTGTTTGACTCTGAATTCATGGTGGGCGGTACAGGGTTCGAACCTGTGACCCTTGCCGTGTGAAGGCAATGCTCTACCGCTGAGCTAACCGCCCGGTGACGCGAGCCGCACATTATAGGGCAGCGGCGGCGGTCGTCAACAACTGTTTACCTGCCCTCTTTCACGCCAGCCAGATCGCACCTTCATCGCACCGGTCTGCCGCGATGACCTAGCAGCTTCACCGCGAGCCTCACTGGCGTCTTGCCGTGCCCCTGGCGCTTACATCGTATGCGTCGGCTTGTCCGAGGTGGTCAATCCGGCCAGCAGCGTCTCGATCTTGTTGCGTACCGCCTCGCCTTCCGGGCCGTCGGGGAACTGCACGCCGATGCCGGCGGCGCGGTTGCCCTGCGCGCCGGCAGGCGTGGTCCAGATGACCTTGCCGGCGACCGGCAGGCGCTCGCTGGAGTCAGGCAGAGTCAGCAGCAGGAAGACTTCGTCGCCCAGCATGTAGCGCTTGGGCGTGGGCACGAAGATGCCGCCGCCTTTCACGAACGGCATGTAGGCGCTGTAAAGCGCTGGCTTGTCTTTCAACGCCAGCGACAAAATGCCTTGGCGTGCATTCATTGCACTCATCGAGTTCCCCTAGAACGTGGCTGGCGCTCTCCCTCGCGCCAGGACAGCAATAATTCCGTCACTGCCAGGTCGGCGCGGACGGTGGTGCGCAGCAGATCGCGGGTGCGGTTGGCAGCGTCGAACCAGGTCGCCAGCTTGTGCAACCGCGATGGATCGGTCAAGCCGGCCGATGCCTGTGCCAATGCCAGATCGGCGGCATGGCGCAGGCGCTGGTCGGCCTGGCCATCGCTGGTCCAGCGCTGCGCGACATCGACTGCGCCGGCGCGGCCACTGGCGATCTGCTCCAGATCCTGCGCGACCGCACGCCGCACGGCCAGGCCGTCTTCGCGCAACCACTGCGCGGCCAGGCCGGGGTGGCCGCGCGCGGCGTCCAGCGCTTCCTGCGCGGCGCGCTCGCTCACGCCTTGCGACAGTAACCAGGCCAGTGCCTCGTGCGCAGGCGGCAGCTTGAATTCCAGGCGCTGGCAACGGCTGCGGATGGTCGCCGGCAGACGCGCCGGTTGCGCGCTGATCAACCACAGGTAGCGCCCCGGCGACGGTTCTTCCAGGGTCTTGAGCAAGGCATTGCAGGCCGAGCGATTGATCGCATCGGCCGGGTCGACGATCACCACCTGGGCGATGCCGTACTGCGGGGTCAGCGCGAGCTTCTGCGAAATCTCGCGCACCTGCTCGATGATGATCTCGGTACGCAGTTTGTCGCCGGTGCGATTGGGAATGAACGAGACCAGTTGCAGGTCCGGATGGGTACCGGCGGCAATCAGCTGGCGCGTGCGCTGCGCCAGCGTCGGGTCGGGCGAGGCGGCCAGGACGTGCTCGGCCAGGGCCAGGGCGACGGCACGCTTGCCCAACCCTTCCGGGCCGCAGATCAGCAGCCCATGTCCAAGCCGCCCCGCATCCAGCGCAGCCACGGTCTGGTCGAAGGCGCGCTGCTGCCAGGGCGAAAATGCGGCGGTCATGGCGTGGTCTCCGTCTGCGGCGTACTCGGCAGGCGGCGGCGCTGCAGATAGCGCGCCACCGCTGCGTTATGTTCGGCCAACGTGGCCGAAAACGCGTGCGCGCCGGTGCCATCGCCCACCGCCACGAAATACAGCGCCTCGCCGGGCGCCGGCCGCACCGCCGCCAGCAGCGCCTCGCGCCCCGGCATGGCGATCGGCGTCGGCGTCAGGCCGGTGCGGGTATAGGTGTTGTACGGCGTATCGGTGGTCAGGTCGCGGCGACGGATATTGCCGTCGTAGCTGCTGCCGATGCCGTAGATCACGGTGGGGTCGGTCTGCAACTTCATGCCCAGCTGCAAGCGGCGCAGGAACACCCCGGCAATGAGCGGGCGCTCGGAGGCCAGCGCCGTTTCCTTCTCGATGATCGAGGCCAGGATCAATGCCTGCTCCGGCGAGACGAGCGGCAGGTTCGGGGCGCGCTGCTCCCAGGCCTGTGCCAATGCCTTGTCCATGGCCGCATGCGCGCGCTTGAGTACATCGATGTCGCTGTCGCCACGCTGGTAGACATAGGTTTCCGGCAGGAAGCGCCCTTCCGGATGCTGCTTGGCAAATCCCAGGCGGGCCATCAGTGCCGCATCGTCCAGCGCATTGATGGAATGTTGCAGCGGCGTGGCGGTCGCCAGTGCGGCGCGCAGCTGACGGAAATTCCAGCCTTCCACGATCGTGAAGCGGTACTGGATCACCCGTCCCTGGCGCATGCGCGTCAGCAGTTCCCGCGGCGACAGCGCTGGCGACAGCGCGTATTCGCCCACCTTGAGCTTGCCGGCCGCATCGACCTGGCGCGCCAGCAGCTGCCACTCCAGCTCGGCGCCCTGCACCAGGCCGGCAGCGCGCAGTTTGCGCAATGTGGCCTTGAGCGAATCGCCGGGCGCAATCACCACGCTGGGCGCGCTCGCAGGCACGGGGGTATCGGCGAAGTGCAGGTAATGCCGCCACGCCACCACGGCGGCAATCGCCAGCAGCGCTGCAAGCAGCAATGCCGTGCCCAGCACGGCCAGACATCCGCGTTTGCCAGTCACCGCCACACCCACCTCGTCATTGCCCCTGCGCCGCGCAGGATACCGCGCGCCGGTGATGTCCCGTTGAAGCGCTCATGTCTGCTCGATCGCACGCAATACGCCCCGTGCCTTGGCGCGGGTTTCGTCCAGCTCGCGCTGCGGATCCGAATCCACCACGATCCCGGCCCCGGTGCGGAACCGCACCTGGTGACCGGCCACCTCGGCCGTGCGGATCAGGATATTCAGATCCATGTCGCCGTCGCGATTGAGCCAGCCGAATGCGCCGGTATAGGCCCCACGCGCGGTCTGTTCGAGCTCGGCGATGACCTGCATGCAGCGCACCTTCGGGCAACC
This sequence comes from Xanthomonas euvesicatoria, assembly GCF_013112235.1. Lineage (NCBI taxonomy): Bacteria > Pseudomonadati > Pseudomonadota > Gammaproteobacteria > Lysobacterales > Lysobacteraceae > Xanthomonas > Xanthomonas euvesicatoria. The sequence goes on along the minus strand of NZ_JABFFS010000001.1, from coordinate 2,391,966 downwards.
GGTAATGGTGCCGCCGGGGAACACCGCGGCAATCACCTCACCGGGCGTCACTCCGGCACGCAGGCGCCCACGCACGTTGCTGACGATGTGATGCACATGGGCATAGCTCTCCACGCACATCAACTCGTCCACCTCCACGGTGCCCGGCGCGCAGAGGCGGCCCAGGTCGTTGCGTTCCAGATCGATCAGCATCACGTGCTCGGCGCGCTCCTTCGGATGCCCGACCAGCTCACGGATACGTGCGGCATCGTCGTCGCCGGCAAACCGCGCGCGGGTGCCGGCGATCGGGCGCGTCTGCACCACATCGCCCTGTACCGACACCAGCCGCTCGGGCGAGGAACTGGCCACTGCACGCCCGGCCGCCACGAACAGGCCGGCGAACGGCGCAGGATTGGCCGCACGCAGGCGCGCATGCAACGCGGCCGGATCGACCACCGCAGCGAATGCCGCGTGCCACGCGCGCGAGATATTGGCCTGGAACACATCGCCGGCGCGCAGGTAATCGAGCACGCGCTCCACCGCCGCGGTGAAACGCTCGGGAGCATCTTCGTCCACGGCAAGCGGCCCGGCCCAGGCAGGCAGCGGCGGCAGTGCGGCGCAGGCAGCAATGTCCTCGCCGATCTGCTGCAACAACTCCTCGCGGCCCGGCTCTGCCAGCGCCACGCAGTGCCCGTGCAGGCGATCGCGCAGCACCGCTGCCGGCGCGCGCAAGGCCAGCGCAGTGGGCAAGCCATCGGTGCGCGTCGGCAGTTGCAGAATCGGTTCGACCTGCGCGGCCAGTTCGTAATCCAGCAGCACCGCCCAACCGCCGCGAAACGGCCAGGGGCTTGCAGGCGCGTGCGGCACCCGCTCGGCCTGCCAGGCGGCATCCAGCGCCGCCAGAAAGCCGCCCTCCAGCACTTGCCCAGCGCCATCGCGCGTGCATCCGTCCGGATCCAGCCGCAGGCATGGCCCCTCTGCCAGCAACAGCACATCCCAGCGACCGTGCTCGGTGCCGGAAGCGCTGGATTCCAGCAGGGCCGGATAGCGTTGCGGTGACAGCCGATGCAGCGCCAGCAGGTCGATGTCCGCGTGCAGTGATCGGGTAAGCGTCATCGGTCCGGCATGGCGTGGGATACAGACGCGCCGCTGCCTTACGCAGCGCGCGAGGAGTGAATCAAAGGGTGATCGCAGGAGTGAACATCAACCCGCAAGCCGGCAGTGCATGCGGCAGCCAGGCAGGTCGCGCGCCGATGACGGCCACGCGACCGATATGCAGGGTCAAACGCGCTTGAACACCAGCGTGCCGTTGGTGCCGCCAAAGCCGAAGCCGTTGGACATCACCGCATCCACCTGTACCTCGCGCGCCACGTTCGGCACGTAATCCAGGTCGCAGCCCTCGCTTGGCTCTTCCAGGTTGATGGTCGGCGGGATGATGCCGGTGTGCAGCGCCATCACCGAGAAAATCGCTTCCACACCGCCGGCCGCGCCGAGCAGATGCCCGGTCATCGACTTGGTCGAGCTCACCATGGTCTTGTAGGCGTGATCGCCCAGGGCGCGCTTCATCGCCATCGTTTCGGCCAGGTCGCCCAGCGGCGTGGAGGTGCCGTGCGCGTTGAGGTAGCCGATCTGCTCGGGGTTGAGCTTGGCATCGCGCATCGCTGCCGCCATGCTGCGCGCCGCGCCCTCGCCGTCTTCGCTGGGAGCGGTCATGTGGAACGCATCGGAACTGGCGCCAAAGCCCACCAGCTCGGCATAGATGCGTGCGCCACGCGCCTTGGCGTGTTCGTACTCTTCCAGCACCAGCACGCCGGCACCGTCGCCCAGCACGAAGCCATCGCGCTGCTTGTCCCACGGCCGCGAAGCGCCGGTCGGGTCGTCGTTGCGGGTGGACATCGCCTTCATGGCGCAAAAGCCGCCCACCGAACTGGGCGACGAACCGCGCTCGGCACCGCCAGCCAGCATCACATCGGCATCGCCGTGCTGGATCATGCGCATCGCGGTACCGATCGAGTGGTTGGACGTGGCACAGGCCGATACTGCCGAGAACGTCGGGCCTTTCAGGCCTTTGATCAGGCTCACCTGGCCGGGCAGCATGTTGATGATGGTGCTGGGCACATAGAACGGCGAAATCTTGCGCGCGCCGCCCTCATGGAATTTGATGGTCTGCTCTTCGATGCCGAGCAGCCCGCCGATGCCGGAGCCGAGAATGGCGCCCACGCGTTCGGCATTGCTTTCGTCGATTTCCAGGCCGGAATCGTCCAGCGCCATGAACGAGGCGCCGACACCGTAGTGGATGAACGAATCCATCTTCTTGACGTCCTTGGCGGACACAAAAAGCGTGGGGTCGAAATTCTTGATTTCACCGGCGATCTTGGTGGTGAACTGCGAGGCATCGATCTGCGTGATCGGGCCAATGCCCGAGCGGCCGTGGACGATTCCATCCCAGCTGGTGGCCAGATCATTGCCCAGCGGCGACACCATGCCCATGCCGGTAACGACAACACGACGACTCATTGCAGATCTCCTCACCACGGAACGGACGGTGCTTGGGGTTTGCGGGTGACACTTGAAAAACACAGGGCCGCATCAGCGGCCCCATGGAATGTCTGATGCGGCAGCGGCTCGATGCACGCCGCCACGATCAGGAACAACGCATCAGCTCTTGACGTGAGCCTTGACGTAGTCGATCGCCTGCTGCACCGAGGTGATCTTCTCGGCCTCTTCGTCCGGGATCTCGCACTCGAACTCTTCTTCCAGCGCCATCACCAGCTCGACGGTGTCCAGCGAGTCGGCACCCAGATCATCGACGAACGATGCGCTGGTGGTGACTTCCTCTTCCTTGACGCCGAGTTGTTCGACGACGATTTTCTTGACGCGTTCTTCGATGGTGCTCATTGGGGATATCGCTCCAGCTGGAGTAGTGGTGGTTCGAGTTTTAGGATCCCCGCACACGGATGTGCGGTGCTCCTGTGAGGGACTCACAAAACGCCATCGCCGCTGCGATGGCCGCGTTGGATAGTGTAGTGGAAGCGACCGGGCCTTGCATTGCATCACAACTCCCGGCCGATCAGCCACTTAGCGCCTCCCGGCGCCGCACGCTTACGGCATGTACATGCCACCGTTGACGTGCAGGGTCTCACCGGTGATGTAGCGGGCCGTCGGGCCGGCCAGAAACGCCACCGCATTGGCGATGTCTTCCGGCTCGCCAAGATGGCCCAGCGCAATCTGCTGCAGCAAGGCGGTCCTGGCCTCGTCCGGCAGCGCCTTGGTCATGTCGGTATCGATGAAACCGGGCGCCACCACATTCACGGTCACCCCGCGCGAGCCGATTTCCTTGGCCAGCGATTTGGAAAACGCGATGATGCCGGCCTTGGCGGCGGCATAGTTGGTCTGGCCAGGATTACCGGTCACGCCCACCACCGAGGCGATATTGATGATGCGACCCTTGCGCGCCTTCATCATGCCGCGCATGACCGCCTTGGAGGTGCGGAACACGCTGGTCAGGTTGGTGTCGATGATCGCCTGCCAGTCGTCGTCCTTCATCCGCATCAACAGATTGTCGCGGGTGATGCCGGCGTTGTTGACCAGGATCGAGATGGCGCCGAACTCCTTGCCGATGGCATCGATCAGGCCATCGACTGCAGTCGCGTCGGTGACGTTCAACTCACGGCCGTGTCCGCCGTGGGCGGCCAGACGCTCGCCGATCGCCGCGGCGCCGGAGGCCGAGGTGGCGGTGCCGATGACCGTGGCGCCCTGGGCGGCCAGGGTATCGGCAATGGCCGCACCGATGCCGCGACTGGCGCCGGTGACGAGGGCGATTTCGCCCTGCAGGGGCTTGCTCATGATTGCTGTTCCTCGATGGGGGACGCCGCAACCGTGGCCGCGAACGTCGAGGGATGCCGGCACGGCCGGCAGCGGCGTTGGATCAGTGCACCCACGCGTCGAGCGCGCCGGCATAGTCGGCAGGCGTTGCCAGCGGCCGCGCGTCCAGGCTCTTGTCGATACGCTTGATCAGCCCGCTCAGCACCTTGCCCGGGCCGCATTCGGCAATGCGGGTGATGCCCTGGCTGGCGAGCGCCTGCACGCAGCCGGTCCATTGCACCGGCAGGTAGAGCTGCTCCACCAAGGCCTGGCGGATGGCCGTGTTGCCCTCATGCACGCGCGCGTCCACGTTCTGCACCACCGGAATCTGCGGGGCGTGCCAGGTCAGCCCGGCCATCGCCTCGCCAAGCTGATTGGCGGCATCGCGCATCAGCGGGGTATGCGAGGGCACGCTCACTGCCAGCTTGACCGCCTTGCGCACGCCGCGCTCGGCCAGCAGCGCCAACGCGCGATCCACCGCCGCAGCGTGGCCGCCGATCACGATCTGACCGGGCGAATTGAAGTTGGCCGGCACCACCACGTCGCTACCGGACGCCTGGTCACAGACCTCCTGCACCACGGCGTCTTCGGCGCCCAGCACCGCAGCCATCGCGCCAACGCCCGCCGGTGCCGCAGCCTGCATGAACTGGCCGCGCAACCGCACCAGATGCGCACCATCGTGCAACGACAGGGCGCCAGCCGCGACCAGCGCGGTGTATTCGCCCAGGCTGTGTCCCGCCAGCAGCGTCGGGCGCTGCCCGCGCTGGGCAGTCCACAGACGCCACACCGCCACGCCCGCAGCCAACAAGGCGGGCTGGGTGTATTCAGTGCGATTGAGCATTTCTTCCGGGCCGCCCTGGGACAATGCCCACAAGTCGACGCCGGCGCCCTCGGAGGCTTCGGCGAACGTTTCACGAATCTGCGGGTGCAGTTCGGACAGTTCGGCCAGCATGCCTAAGGACTGCGAGCCCTGGCCGGGAAACACGAAGGCGAGAGTGGATTCGGTCACGCGTTGCTGCCTACAAAAATCGAGCCGGGATCATACGTGCGAAATCGCCCCGGCGTCTGTACTGCCGCGTATGCAGAAGGCTCCGCGAACGTGTCGCGACGTCGCGAAACCGCACACCGGGCCTGGTCGGGCCGGGCGCGCGCAACGGCAACCGTCGCGCTGACGCGCCGCTATTCGGGTTCAATGGTGAAAGCGTTGCCGGCAAAGGCGGCGCGGCCAGCGCCCGCAAGGCCGGCGGGCGAGGAAGTGAAGGGCCAGGCGCACCCGGTGCTGCCACCTGCGCCTCGTCTACCCTGGCAATGGGAATGTTGCCGCTTGTCCACGCAGCATCCCGTCCTCATCGACGAGTTGCCAGACCACACCGTCGGCGATCCGGAAGCGGGAACCATCCTTCGCGATCCGCACACCCGCGTAGTTCCTGACGACGCCATCGCGGGTGACCGCATCGAGCAAACGCTGACGTTCCGCGCGTTCCGGCAATTCTGCCGATAGCCGCGATGGCATGCCGACGAACTCGCCCCAGTTGTAGCCGAATACGCGCTGCGCCGCCTGGTTCGCATAGACAAACCGCGGATCTGCCGCGATATCGTGCGCAAGCAGGGCGAACGGCGCATCGCGATACAGCCAATCGGGCTCGATCTGTCGATCTGCGACCAGCGGGCGGCCTGCAAACCGCTGGTAACTGCCAGTGAGCAAGGCGACGAAAACGGGGTCGTGGGCGGGGTGCATGCGCAGACTTTACTTGCCGGCCGGCCTGTCCGACGCCCCGGCCCGCAGACAGGTCGCATCCAGCGAATCAAGCCACTCACGTGACCTAAAACCGGGCGCTACCCTTCACGGAATTCAAGCGCTCCGGAAACCTACACAGGCCCCAGGCGGCAAGATTGCCACCATCGCAAGGAAAGACGAGTGTCCCGCCATGCACGCATCCGCGTGAGTGGACGTGCGCACCTGCTCGGCGCAGGACGCAGAAACGTCAGTAGCGCAGCAGCGCCGAGCCCCAGGTAAACCCGCCGCCGAAGGCTTCCAGCAACAGCAACTGGCCGCGCTGCACGCGACCGGAGCGCACCGCCTCGTCCAGCGCCAGCGGCACCGACGCAGACGACGTATTGCCATGGCGATCCACGGTGACGACCACCTGATCCATCGGCAGCTCCAGCCGCTTGGCGGTGGCTTCGATGATGCGCAGGTTGGCCTGATGCGGAATCAGCCAATCCAGGTCGTGCTTGTCGAAGCCATTGGCCGCCAGGGTCTCATCGACCACCGAGTCCAGCGCCTTGACCGCATACTTGAAGACGTCGTTGCCCTTCATCAGCAACGCGCCGCCGCCATTCTTGCCTTCGCCGAAGCCCACCGAGACCCCAACCGGGTCCCACAGCAGTTCTTTCTTGCTGCCATCGGCGTGCAAATGGGTGCTGAGGATGCCGGTTTCTTCGTCGGCCTTGAGGATCACCGCGCCGGCACCATCGCCGAACAGCACGCAGGTGGTGCGATCGGTCCAGTCGACGATGCGGGTCAGGGTTTCTGCGCCCACCACCAGCACGGTCTTGGCGTCGCCACTGCGCACGAACTTGTCGGCCACGCTGAGCGCGTAGACAAAACCCGAGCAGGCAGCGTTGACGTCCATCGCACCGCAACCGACGTTACCCAGCCGGGCCTGCAACAAGCAGGCGGTCGACGGAAAGATCAGGTCCGGGGTGGTGGTGCCGATGACGATCAGATCGATCTCGTCGGCGGTCACACCGGCCGCTTCCATCGCCTTCAGCGAGGCGAAATACGCCAGATCGCTGGTGGTCTGGTCGTCGGCAACGATGTGACGTTCACGGATGCCAGTGCGCGAGAAGATCCATTCATCGCTGGTGTCGACGATCTTCGACATGTCGTCGTTGGTCAACACCTTTTCGGGCAAATAGCTACCCGTGCCCGCGATTCTGGAATAGATCCGCTTGCTCATACTGTTCCCTGTTGCAAGAGCCGCGGTGACCGGCGGCTCCTGAAGAAGCGAGAGTCACCCGGCCGCGTCGAACGCGGCGGGCGCCACGGATCAATCTTCTTGGACGGCCGACGACTTGGTCGCGATCACCTTCTTGCCACGGTAGTAACCGTCGGCGGTGATGTGATGGCGCAGATGGATCTCGCCGCTGGTCGGGTCGGTCGACAGCTGCTTGGCGGTCAGGGCATCGTGCGAACGACGCTGGCCGCGACGGGACGGGGTGACACGGGATTTCTGCACAGCCATGGGATTGCTCCAACTTTAGTTCGATAACTTGTCTGTTGAGTCGAACAGCACGCTCTACGCCCGCGTCGACCTGTCTTACCGCCCTTAACAGCGGCGGTTACTGTTTCTTCAACGCTGCCAGCGCCGCGAACGGACTGGCCTTGTCCTGCTCTTCCTGGGTCGGAACCCATTCGGCGTCGACCGCTTCGCTGCCCGGCGCCACCGGCACCACTGGCACCGACAGCACCAGTTCGTCCTCGATCGTGTCGACGGCCCGCAGCATGCCATCTTCCGGTACCAGCAACGCTTCGTACTCGGCCGGCAATGCAGCTTCGTCGGCCTCGTCACGGATCAAACCAAGACGCTGTCTGATTTGCACCGGATACAGGAAGCGTTGCAGGCTGCGCTGGCAGGCCAGCGGAAGCTCCACATCGATACTGAGTTCGACATAGGCGACCTTGAGCAGAGGGTCTTGATCGAATTGAAGCGAATAGACACATTCGCCATCGGTATCGACAAGGCTTCCCTGCAGGCGGGTCATCGCAGATAGCGGGATGCGGCCATCGAAGCGCCTGCGCGCTGCGACCATCCGCCAAGCATCCAGCATTTCGGGCACGTTCGCGGACATAAGCCGCAGAATGTTAAAGACCCGCGGCAGCCCTGTCAAATGACCCCATTCATGCGATTGCCGCATGGGCCGCAGGACGGCAGACTCCCGTGACCACCCCGGTAGCGCGCCATGATGCCACGCCTGATCCTTGCGTCCACCTCTGTCTATCGGCGTGAGCTGCTCGCCCGTCTGCAACTCGACTTCGACACCGTCCGGCCGGAGGTCGACGAGCAGGCGCAGCCGGGCGAATCCCCGAGCGCAATGGCCAGCCGCCTGGCCGCGGAAAAAGCCGCCGCGGTGGCAGCCCGCTTCCCTGCTGCCTGGGTGATCGGCTCGGATCAGGTCGCCGACCTGGACGGTCAGCCGCTGGGCAAACCCGGCTCGCGCGAGCGGGCCCGAATGCAGCTGACTGCCATGTCTGGTCACACCGTACGCTTCCATACCGCCGTCAGCCTGGTCGGCCCGGAGCGCCAGCTGCACGCGCTGGACCTGACCGAGGTGCAGCTCCGCGCGCTGACGTCCGCCGAGATCGAACGCTACCTGGACGCCGAACCGGCCCTTGATTGCGCCGGCAGCTTCAAATGCGAAGGCCTCGGCATCAGCCTGTTCGACGCGATCCGCTCGCAGGACCCCACCGCCCTGGTGGGCCTGCCGTTGATCGCGCTGGCGCGGCTGCTACGGGAGGCGGAATTCGACCTGCCTTGAGTGATCGACAGCGATGACTCAGAAGGGCGCACGACCTCACCTGCCAGGCAAGCAGGGCGCCAGAACCGATTCAACCGCTTGAACCACCAGACGCGAAGGCAAGCCTAAAACCAGGCGCTCCTTCTTACCTTGAAAGCACGAAGACACGAGGGAGCAACGCTGCGTGCCGACCAACCAACCCACTGCGCCCCTCCCACACGCGTTGCCATGCCTAGCGGAGCTTCATCGCATACCAGTACCAGCCGCGATGCCGATGTCTCTGCCTTGAAATCAAATCGAACCGCCGAGGCATCTTTCAAGAGGTTACGGACAGGTGTCGCAGCAACATCGTCGATGGCAACTGGATCGGTGGGGACCTGCGTGCCCTCCAGATAGCGCGTTTCTGGCCAAGCGAAGATGGACGTATCTGCTGCCTTCAGTACCGGCAGCGCGTCGGCAACTTCCGCAAGAACCGTCTCTCCGTGGATGGCATCGACATCAATCACGCCGGCCGCTGCTGCGGTTGCCGTCATGTTGGCGGCAGTCTGCATGCGCTGCGCAAGGAGCGCCATCCATAGCGTGCTCGGCACCAGGCAACAGGCCAGCGCCAGGCCCGCCAACGCGACACGGCGCGGGTGCAAATTTCCATACCGAACGAACGACCACAACAATAGACCGCTCCAGAACAGGACCGACCAAGGCAAGTAGCGCGCCGCGAGCAATTGCTCGGGAAACGACTGAAAATACACGGCCCGCGCCAACGCGATTGCCGCTCCGACGGCAAGCGCAAACCAGGCCATTGAGATCGCCGTCAGCTCTGCAGCCGATTCGGCCCGCTGACGCCAGCGCGAGTAGGTAATGCCCATCAACCCACTTACGCCCAACAGCCCGACCACTCTGTGCGGCCAGGCCGAGATCATGACCGGGCCGAATACCGATGTGTACCCATGTGAGATTGCAACGGCCATTGCCCTCAATGATTCCACCGGCAATTTTTCTGCAACGCTCACGTCAACCAGTGGCAGCAAGGCATAGATAAACGGCGCCGACAGCCAACGCAGCACAATATCCAACTGAGAAAGTGGCGCGATGACGCGCGCATTTTGCATGTGCGCATCACCAGAGCCCACGACCAGCAGCAGGGATACAGAAAAGCCCGTTAGCACAATGCACCACTGGAGCCATGACGCCCTCCGCAGCAACAACATCACCAGCAAGGCAACGAACGTGGCAATCCCCGCACCAAAACAGAAGGTCGCTGCGAGCCCGCACAGTGCCGCAAGCACGGCACGCCACCAACCGCCACCGCGACCGAGCAAGCAACAACCGCCGACCAGAAACGTGGTAATCAGATAGACATGCACTGACTCATTTGCATGCGCCAGTGCCCGCTCGTTTCCCAGCCAGAAAACACTTAGCGTACAAACCAGCCCGGCGGCAGCGTACGCCATAGCACCCAGACGCTCAGTCCGAACCAGACGTAGCAGCATCCACACTGTCAGCAAAGCCAGCGCAACACCCGCCCAGATCTGCAGCCATTGATTTCCATCAAACCATCTGAGCTCGGCAAGACGCAGCAGATTGGGCAGGACCTCACGATGTCCGTTATCCACCGCAAGTACATTGCGCGGCCAAGGCTGGCTCAGCAGGTTGTTTGCGAATCGCCATGGATCGGCATAGAGCACCTTGGGCGACAGCGCGACCATTGCCAGCACTCCGACCGCGAGATAGAACCACTTTGCACCAAACAGCAACTGGCGCGAGAACCTGTTCCAAGCCCGGCCTGCTCCCAGCCGGTGGCCGGAGTCGCTGGATAAATCCCTATATTTGCGCTGCAATTGCTTTTCCTTTATTGCCTTGTCGGCCAGCGCCGGCCCTGTCACGACGGAGGAGCCAAGCACAAGGCCTGATGGGTGCATCTTGGCGACCGCCAGCGCGGCCAAACGTTTTCGCTCAGTATCTCTGATCGAGTTGCAACACTCCTCACCCACAGCCTACGTCTTCGGCCCGAGAAACAGGACAACGTAGAAGTTTGCTTGAACAGCGTGGCGACTCTTGCCGACCGCTCTAACGGGCGCTCGATCGGTGCAACTGGGCATCATTTCTGACAGTAATAAGTGGTTGCTCCCACCAATCTTCAACGCTGCCGTCGCGGCCGTGCAGGCGTAGCCCCAACCAATGAGTGCCGGGCGGCAAGGCGTGGGTGTCGAGCGCGGCGGTGAAGCCGACGTTGGGGTGCTGTGGGTCGTTGGAGATTTTCCAGTATGGGCGCACATCGAGCGGCGTGCCGTACCTAGCCTGCGCGACCGGGCGACCGTCGAGCAGCAGCTCGACATTCGCCAGCCCGACGCCATCCTTGAAGGCCCAGCCGCGCACCTCAAACTTGCCGGACACCGAGACCTTCGGCAGCGGCGCATCGATCCAGGCCATCGCCGGGGCCACGCACGGGCCCGGCTGGCGTTGCGCAGGCAGTGCGAACAGCAGAAAGCGCTGATAGCCGTGATCGGTGGACACCACGGTGGGCGGCGGCAGCGGGCCGACCATGTCGCAGATGGCGTGGTAGCGCTTCAACAGCTCGCGATAGCGCTGATCGCTGGGTGAGAGCACCAGCAGCCGTGGTCCGGTGCGCGTGCCATCGCTGAGCAGGCCCCACTGCTGCAGCTGCGCGCTGCGCCCGTGCTTGTCGTTCAACGTGGCAGGCAGCACCTCGATCTTGGCGTCGTGCAATTGGAAGCCGAGCTCGGCGCCAACCTTGAAATTTTCTGCCAACACGCGTGTGCCTGGCGGCATCTGCGCCAATCGGGATTTGACCGCATGGGCCAGATCGTTCCAGCCGGCGAAGTTGCGCGGGTAGTACTTTTCGCCAGCGGCATGCGCGCGGATCGACGGCACCGACACCGCCAGGTAGTAGCCGTATGCGCCAAGCATGCCCAGCAGTGCGATGAGCCACGCCGCGCGGCGCAGCGGATGCGGCCAGCGCATCAGGATCACCGGCACCGCCACCAGCAACGCCAGGTAGCCGGGCAATGGCCAGTGGAAGCTGATCCGCTCGGCATCGCTGAAGAAGCCCAGCACGAAGATCGCCACGGTCGAAATGCCGCCGAGCAAACCGAAATAGCGCCACTGCGCGCGCGAGCCGCCGCCGCTGCGGGTGCCGGCCAGACCGACCTTGACCATCGCCCAGGCCAGTAGCGGCGTCACCGCCACCGTCTGGATCAGCACAAACCACAGCCCGCCGATCTGGAACCGCCACGGGTGCCGGTCGACCAATTGAAAACGCAACCCGGCATCGTCGTGGTCGGTATTCCAGAACAGCAGCGGCAGCCAGCTCACCGCGCCGACGGTCAGTGCCATCCAGATGCGTGGGTCGCGCAACACCGCACGCCCCTGCGGGATGCACAGCAATGCGATGCAGCCCACCCCGATCACCCCGACAAAGCGGTAGTGGCTGAGCGCGCCGATGACCAGGCCGATGGCGAGCTCCAGCGCGCTGGTGGCATCGACCTCGCGCAATAAGCGCGCCCCGGCATCCATGCACAGCACCGCCGCCAATGCCATCGGCACATCCGGCACGGCCAGAATGCCCAGCGTTGCAGACAGCGGCATCAGCAAGGTCAGGCTGCCAGCTTGCCACCCCATCGTGGAGCCGAACCAGCGTGTGGCGATATGCGCGATCAACCAGGGAATCAGCGCGGAAATGGCCAGAAACGGTAGCCGCAGCGCCAGCAGATGATGTCCGCCCAGCTCCACGCCCAGTCGCGCCAGCCAGGCGGTCATGCCCGGCAGATCCGAATACGCCGCCGCCAGATGCTGGCCTTCCTGCCAGTAGAAGGCCTCGTCAACGAAGAGCGGCAAGCGTGCGGCGATCAATAGCTTGACGGCTGTCGCCAGTGTCCACAGGATCACGAAGGTGCGATGTGCGCGTTGGTCCCCCTGCATTGCCCTGTGCACTCTTCTTTTCACCTACGGAATTGTGATGTCGACACCGCTGCGTTCCACGGAAATGCTAACCGATGCGCTGCGCCAATCGCTGCGGCGCGCACAGGACCAGGTCAATTCGCTGCTGCTGGGCAAGGCGCAGGAAGTGCGGCTGGCATTCGTGGCCTTGTTGTCCGGAGGACATTTATTGATCGAGGACCTGCCCGGCCTGGGCAAGACCACGCTCGCCCACGCGATGGCCTCCAGCCTGGGGCTGGGCTTCCAGCGCGTGCAGTTCACCTCCGACCTGCTGCCGGCCGATGTGCTGGGCGTGTCCGTTTACGACGCCGCCTCGCGGCAGTTCCAGTTCCATCCCGGACCGGTGTTCACCAACGTGCTGCTGGCCGACGAAATCAACCGGGCCCCGCCGCGTACGCAGAGCGCGCTGCTGGAAGCAATGGCCGAGCAGCAGGTGACCCTGGATGGCGTGACGCATGCATTGCCGGAGCCGTTTTTCGTGATTGCCACGCAGAACCCGGTCGATCTGTCCGGCACCTTTCCGCTGCCCGATTCGCAGCTGGACCGTTTTCTGCTGCGGCTGAGCCTGGGCTACCCCAGCGCCGATGCCGAGCGTGCGCTGCTGTCGGGTACGGATCGGCGCGAACTGATTGCCCAGGCCGCCCCGCAACTGAGCGACGCCGACGTGGTCGCGCTGCGCGGGGTGGTCAACCAGATCCATGCCAGCGATGCGCTGATCGGCTATGTGCAGGCCCTGTTGCTGCGTAGCCGCCAGCATGCTGGGGTGCGCGTAGGCCTGTCGCCACGCGCTGGGATCGCCTTGCTGCGCGCGGCCAAGGCCTACGCATTGCTGCTTGGGCGCGAGCACGTGCTGCCCGAAGACGTGCAGGCGCTGTTTGTGGCCGTGGCCGGGCACCGGCTGGTGCCGGAAGCCGAATCGTCGTCCGGGCCGGCACTGGCCAAGGCGCTGCTGCACAGCGTGCCGGTGGACTGACCTGGTGCGCGCGCACCTGCGCGGCATCGTCCGCCGACTCAGCCTGCTGGCGCGGCCGCGGGGCGCGGAGGGCTTGCCGATCGTGCTGGATCGGCGGCGCATCTATGTGTTGCCGACCCGCTTCGGGCTGTTCGTCACGGCGTTACTGCTGGCGATGCTGCTCGGCGCACTGAACTACAACAACAATCCGGCGCTGCTGCTCGCGCTGTTGCTGGCCACGGCCGGGATCGCCAGCAGCATCATGGCGCACCTGCAGCTATCGGCACTGCGTATCGAAGCGGTCTCGGCCGAACCGGTGGTCGCCGGCGAACCGCTGCGCATGCGGGTGTCGCTGGCGCGCCGCGATACCCGCTTACGACGCGGGCTGCGGCTGGATCATCTGGACAGCAGCGGCTTCTGTGCGTTGATCGAGCACGACATGGCCGAGATCGACCTGCTGGTGCCGACCGAGCGCCGCGGCTGGCAGGATATCGAGCGCATCCGCCTGTCCAGCACCCAGCCGCTGGGCCTGGTGCGCGCCTGGTCGTGGGTATGGCCGGAAACGCCGTTGCTGGCCTACCCCCGGCCCGAAGAACAGGGTCCGGCGTTGCCCGAGGGGACGGGCTCGCCCAACAAGACGCGTCTGCATGCGCAAGGCGAAGAGCTGCACCAGCTGCGCCCGTATCGCGCTGGCGACGCTCCGCGCACGATTTCCTGGAAACACTCGGCACGGCGCGACACGCTCTTGGTGCGCGAATACGAACAGCCGCTGGGAATCGACGTCACACTGGACTGGCGGGCGCTCAGCGCGCTGCCGTACGAGCGCCGCATTGCGCGCCTTGCCCGCTGGGTCAACCTGGCCGAGCGCGACGGGCGCCGGTATCGCCTGCTGTTGCCTGGCCAGCCACCGTTAGGTCCCGCGCAAGGACCTTCGCACCACCACCTGTGCCAACGCGCCCTGGCCCTGCTTCCGCATGACTGAGCCCTCGCCCCCGATCAGCCAGGCCAGCCGCGCCTGGGTACTGGCCACCAGTTGGCTGGCCTTGACCCCGCTGCTGTTGCAGTTGCCCGGCCTGCTTGCGGCCACTGTCGCGGTGGCGGCGGTGCTGGTCGGCGTGCTGAGCTGGCGCGGCACCTTGATGGCGCCGGTGCGGCTGTTGTTGGTGATCGCAATGCTGGCGGCGGTGTATTGGCAGATCGGCATGCGCTTTGGCCGCGACACCGGCTGCGCGGTGCTGGCATCGATGCTGGCGATCAAGGCCTCCGAACTGCGCACCTTGCGCGATGCCCGCAGCCTGTTGGGTTTTGCGTTGTTCGCACCGTTTGCCGCCTTTCTGCTCGACCAGGGCCCGGCAACGATGGGCCTGGCATTGTTGGCGGTGGTCAGCGCCTTGCTGAGCATGCAGCGGCTGGCCGACGAAGAACAGCACACCGCCACGCCGGCCCTGCGCCTGCAATTGCGCAGTATGGGCAAGCTGGTTGCCATCGGCGTGCCGCTGGCGCTGGCCACGTTCTGGTTGCTGCCGCGGCTGAGTGCGCCGCTGTGGGGCGTGCCCGAGCGCGCGCTATCCCGGCCTGGCCTGTCGGACAACATGTCGCCGGGCGAATGGATCGACCTGATGGCCGACGACAGCCCGGCCTTGCGCGTGCAATTTGCCGGCAAGGCGCCGCCGCCGCAACAGCGCTACTGGCGCGGCCCGGTGATGTGGGACTTCGACGGCCGCACCTGGCAGCGCGCGCACTGGACCGGCCGCGGTCAGCCCGCTTCGGTCACCGCAGGTCCGCAAACCTACCGTTATCGCCTGGATTACGAGCCCACCGATCGCCGCCAGCTGGTGTCGCTGGATCTGCCTACCCAGGGCGTGCCCAACGCCGAGTTATCGCCGGACTACGAACTGTTCGCGCAACGGCCGTTGAGCGCACTGACGCGCTGGGACCTGCAATCGGCGCCGCCAACACGCTTCGATACCGACCTGCCCGACCAGTTGCGCAAGCGTGCACTTGCCCTGCCGCCCGGTTTCAATCCGCGTACGCTGACGCTGGCACGGCAATGGCGTGGCGAGGCCGGCAACAACGACGATGCGGTGGTGCAGCGCGCACTGCAGTGGATCACCCGAGAATTCGCCTACACGCTGGACACGCCGCTGCTCGGCCGCAACAGCGTCGACGAGTTCCTGTTTCAGCAAAAGGCCGGTTTCTGCGAACACTTCAGCTCCTCGTTCGTGGTGCTGATGCGCGCGGCCGGCATCCCGGCGCGCGTGGTGACCGGGTATGCCGGCGGCACCTACAACCGGTTGGGCAATTACTGGGTGGTACGCCGCATGGACGCGCACGCCTGGGCCGAAGTCTGGCTGGCCGGGCGTGGCTGGGTTCGCGTGGACCCCACCGCCGCAGTGGCGCCGGAACGCATCTACGACACCCTCGAAGATCGCCTGCAAGCCGGCGGCGGCAACGACTTCGCCGACCTCGGCACATGGGCCAGCCTGGGCCAGGTCAGCGACTGGCTGCGGCGCGGCTGGAACGAGCTAGTGCTGTCCTTCGATGCCGACCGTCAGCAACGGCTGCTGCAACCCTTCGGCATCGATCGCCTGGACACCTCGCAGCTGGCCGCCATCTTCGGCGTGTTCGCGGTAAGCGCGCTGGCGTGGATGGGTTGGCTGCTGGCACGTGGCGAACGTGAGCGCGACCCGTTGCTGCGTGCCTGGCACCGCCTGGGCCGCCGCTACCGCAAGCTCGGCCTTGCCCGTGAACTGCACGAACCGGCCGGTGTGTGGGCGCAACGTGTCGCCCGCTCACACCCGAATACGGCACTGTTGGCACTCAGCCAACGTTTCGCTGCCGCGCGATACGCTGGCGCTGATTCGGACAGCGCCACTCTCTTGAAAGACTTGCTGCAGCATCGCCCGCGAACCGGAGCTTCCTCATGAGTACCCGTTTTCTTGTTCCTCTTATCGCTGTGCTCGGGCTCGCAGCCTGCGCCACCGCACCCAAGCCGCTGCAGGGCCAGTTCCCCGCGGTCAGTCCGAGTGATTCAACTGCCAGCGCCCAGGTCGGCACGTCCGTGCGCTGGGGTGGCAAGATCATCAAGACCACGCCTGGCCAGGGCCAGACCTGCTTCGAGCTGATCTCGCGCCCGCTCAATGCCAGCGGTCGCCCCGACCGTAATGCCGTGGATGCCAGCGATGGCCGCTTCCTGGCCTGCCGCTCGGGCTTCTATGATCCGGCGGTGTTCGAGCCGGGCCGCGAAGTGACCTTCATCGGCAAGATCGAAGGCTACGAAACCACCAAGATCGGCGAATACGACTACAAGCTGCCCAAGGTCAATGCCGACGTGGTCTACCTGTGGCCGGTCGTGCGCGACGTGGAAGTCGTGCCGGCTTACCCGTATGGCCCGTGGGGCGACCCGTGGGGCCCGCGCTGGGGCGGCGGTTGGGGCTGGGGCCGCGGCTGGTGGTAATGCGCCGCTGAGCTGGGTTACTCGCAAAAACGCCGCTCGCAGGGAGCGGCGTTTTTGTTTGTGCACGACGATCGCTGCATGACGCGGCTTGCGCGCAACGCGCGATCCGACGACGCGTCAAGGCGTGCCGAAGCGGCCCAGCGGCGCACCGGCCAGCAAATGCAGATGGAGATGGAACACCGTCTGGCCGGCATGCTCGCGGCAATTCATCACGATGCGGTAGCCGTCTTGCGCCAGCCCTTGCGCACGCGCATAGGTCGCCGCTGCGATGGCCAGCTTGCCAACCAGCAGCGCCTGCTCCGGCGGCACATCGTCCAGGGTCGGAAAGGCATGCTGCTTGGGAATGAAGAGCACATGCACCGGCGCCTGCGGCGCGATGTCTTCGAAGCCCAGCACCTCATCGTCCTCGTAAACGATGGTGGCCGGAATTTCGCGACGAATGATTTTGCCGAAGATGGTGTCGGTCATAGGATGGGAATAGGGAATCGGGATTGGGGAATCGCAAGAGCTTACCGCGCGCGCTTCTGACTTTGCTTCTCCGATTCCCGATTCCCCATTCCCGATTCCCCGCCCTCAAAGCACCTCACTGCGGGTGCCGAAGGCGTGCGACAGGGTGCCGCGGTCCACATACTCCAGCTCGCCACCCAGCGGCATGCCCTGGGCGAGCCGGCTTGGGCGTACTGCGTGCTGGCGCGCCAGTTGCGCCAGGTAATGGGCCGTGGCTTCGCCTTCGACCGTCGCATTGGTGGCGATGATCATTTCGGTCACTTCGCCGGCAGCCAGACGCTCGCCGAGCCGATCCAGCCCCAGTTCGCGCGGGCCGATGCCATCCAGCGGCGACAGGCGCCCCTGCAGAATGAAATACAGCCCGCGGTAGCCGGTGGCATGTTCGATCGCCAGGCGATCGGCCGGCGACTCCACCACGCATAGTTGCTGCCGGTCGCGGCTGCTGCTGGCGCAAATGCTGCAGATTTCCGATTCGGTGAAGTCGCGGCATTGCACGCAATGCCCCACCTTTTCCACCGCGTTGCCCAACGCAGCGGCCAGCCGCCGCCCACCCTCGCGCTCGCGCTCGAGCACGTGATAGGCCATGCGCTGGGCCGACTTCTGGCCCACGCCGGGCAATACCCGGAAGGCCTCGATCAGTTGTTCGAGCAAAGTGGACATTGGGTCGGGAATCGGGAATCGGGAATCGAGATTGGGGAATCGCAACAGCAAAGCCAGCTCGCTCTACGATTCCCGATTCCCCACCCCCGATTCCCTGCCTTTCAGAACGGCAACTTCATGCCCGGCGGCAACTGCATGCCGGCGGTCGCAGAGCCCATGCGGTCCCTGGATTCGGCGTCGATCTTGTTGGAGGCGTCGTTGAAGGCGGCGGCGATCAGATCCTCGGCCATCTCCTGGTCGGAGAGGATGCTCGGGTCGATGCGCACCTTGCGGCACTCCTTGGCGCCGGTCAGCGTCACGCTGACCATGCCACCACCGGCAGTGCCGATGACTTCCAGCTTGGCCAGTTCTTCCTGGGCGCGCTGCAGGTTTTCCTGCATCTTCTGCGCCTGCTGCATCAGTTGGGCAATATTTCCACGCATGGGTCGTTACTCGTCGTAAGGGCGGATGGAATCGGGCACGATCCGCGCGCCTTGCTGCTGGATCAGCAACTGCACCGTCGGGTCGTTCATGAAGGCTGTTTCGGCCGCGCTCTGGCGCTCGCCTTTCTGGCGGTTGGCACGCTCGTGCAAGGTTTCGACATCGGCGCTGCCGGTTTCGATGACGATGCGCGGCGGGTTTCCCAACACCGGTGCCAGCGCCTGCGCGAGGTTGGCGATGGAGCGCTCGGAGTTCAAATATTCGAAGCCAGGCGCCAGCGCCAGCCGCAGCACGCCATCGCGATGGCCGATGAATGCGGCGTTGGCGGCCAGCTGCCGCGACGGGCCATTCAAGCCGCTGCGCGTGACCAGCTCCAGCCATTGCTCGGCATCGGCGATGCGGCCGTCATCGAGCAGGGCCGTCGCGTCGGTCGCCGAGTCTGATGCAGCCCCTGCCGTTGCCGATGGCGCGACCACCGCTGGCTCCTCAAGCGACGAGGGCTCGACAAGCGACGACACTGCGACCGAAGCCGGAGCCTCCACCGCAGCGTCAGACGCAATCGCATCGGGGTGCGCGAGCTCGGCGGGGGCAGATGGCGGAGCCATCGCCGCTTCAGGCGCAAGCACGGCCATCGTGTCGGGTGCCGGCGCGACCTGCGCACGCACCGGCGCATCGTCCACTGCCCACGGCGGCGTGTCATCATTACGCGCACTGGCTGCAGACGCACGGCTGGCCGAAGAAGACTCTTGGGGGGCAAGCACGACAACGGGAGCCGCAGCCGAAATCGGCGTTGCCCGGGTCGCTGATGCCGGCAAGGACGCCTCCGCAGCCACAGCCGGCACCGTATCCGTCACTGCAGCAGGCGCGGCCACTACGGCGGGCGCAGCCGTCACCGGCGCTGCCGCTGCCGGCGCAGCAGCCTGACCGCCGGCAGCGCCAGAACGCGCACCACCGCCCGCCGTGGCACCGCGACCGTCGTCCGAGCCGCCAGCCGGCACCGCCGCTGCGGGGCGGAAGGCAAGCATGCGCAGCACTGCCATTTCGAAACCGGCGCGCGGGCTGGGCGCCAGATACAGGTCGCGTCGCCCGTTGAGCGCCATCTGGTACCACAGCTGCACCACTTCAGGCCGCAGCTGCGCCGCAAACGGCGTCGGGTCGATCCCGTCGCCGACAAAGGCCACCGATGGCACCAACTGCTGCACCTGCACCCGGTGCAGGGCCTCGGCCAGGGCCTCCAGCACACCGCTCCAATCGGGCGAAAATTCGGCCAGCGCGGCCACCACCTGCAACAGGCGCGCGCCATCGCCATCGGCGAGCGACTGCAGCATCGCGCCGACCTGGGTGCGATCGACCGTACCCAGCATGGTGCGCACCACATCCTCGCGCAGCGCGCCGCCGGCATAGGCGATGGCCTGGTCCAGCAGCGACAGACCATCGCGCAGCGAGCCATCGGCCGCCTTGGAAAGCTGCACGATCGCCGACGGATCCGACTCGATCTGTTCGGCGGCCAGGATGCGCGTCATCTGCCCCTGAATCTGGTCTTCGTCCAATCGCTTGAGGTTGAACTGCAGGCAGCGCGACAGCACCGTCACCGGCAATTTTTGCGGGTCGGTGGTGGCCAGCAGGAACTTCACGTGCTCCGGTGGCTCTTCCAGCGTCTTCAGCAGCGCGTTGAACGCCGCCTTGGACAGCATGTGCACTTCGTCGATCAGGTAGACCTTGAACTTGCCGCGCGAGGGCATGTACTGCGCGTTTTCGATCACCTCGCGCACATCGTCCACGCCGGTGTTGGATGCGGCATCGATCTCCAACAGGTCGATGTAGCGCCCGGCGTCGATGTCCAGGCAGGCCGGGCACGTCCCGCAGGGATCGGCACTGGTGCCGGTCTCGCAATTGAGCGATTTGGCGAAGATGCGCGCGATGGTGGTCTTGCCCACGCCACGGGTGCCGGTGAACAGGAACGCGTGATGCACGCGCCCACTGTCGAGCGCGTTACTGAGCGCGCGGACCACGTGTTCCTGGCCTACGAGTTCGGCAAAACGCTTCGGGCGCCACTTGCGGGCGAGAACGAGATAAGACATCGGGCAACCGGCTCTGTTTGAGCCGATATTGTGCCATGCCCGGTCTCAGCGACTGCGGCTGGAAGATTCAGCTTGTGGTACGGGCCGGCGACCGCTAGAATTTGCGGCCCTGTTCGACCACGGTCGGGCAGGCACGGAGAGGTGTCCGAGTGGTTGAAGGAGCACGCCTGGAAAGTGTGTAAGCGTCTAAACCGCGCTTCGGGGGTTCGAATCCCCCTCTCTCCGCCAGAATACGCAAACCCCTGAGAAATCAGGGGTTTTTTGTTAGCGTAAAAACTGGCTGCAGCTGCGCAAGTCGGAACACACACGACGCCCATGCGCATTCCTCATCATCTCGTTCGAGCCCCGTCCGGACTCTGGTCGTATCGCCAGCGTGTGCCGGTCGATTTGCAGCCTATCGTCGGTCGGCAGACCTTCAAACGCACCCTGCACACCTACGACATGCGCGAGGCAAGGTTGCGCGCGCTGACGATGGCCGCCCGCTATGCTCAGGTCTTCACCGTGTTGAAGGAACGACGCATGCAAAGCCAAGACGACGACCTGGACGCGCTCCTGGCGCGCCTGACCGGCACCGAACGTCCGCAGGAGTTGACCCTGAATCGGACGCGCTCGGCAGATGGGTCGATCACCGAGCAATGGCAGATCGACACGCCCGAGGACGTCACGCTCTACCAGCAACTCATGGCGTTGACGGCCCCGCAGCCCAGCGCGTTGGGGGAGCTGATTCATCAGCACGTGCCGCCCCTCCAGACGCCACGGCGGACGACAAAGCCCGCCCTCGAATCAATCACGCTCGGGAAGGCCCGAGACGCCTGGCTGAACAGCCTCAAGGGCAGCACTTTGCCCAAGACCTGGACCATCAAGCGGACCGCTGTCGAACTGCTGACCAGCTTCCTGGGTGAGAAGACCAAGCTGCACACGGTCACCCGCTCAGATCTGGCCCGGTGGTATCAGGACATGCGTGAGAAGGGAGCCTCCACCCCGACCCTCACGAACAAGCAGTCGTATATCGGTGGGCGGGGAGGTTTTTTTGAGTGGGCCCAAGCCTCCGGCCACTACCCTCGGGGCGACAACCCCGCGTCCGGACACGTGAGCTACTCCACCCGGGAAAAGCGCGCCCGCCGCAAGTTCGGCTTCAAAGCCTACGACGCCCACCAGGTCCAGGCCCTGTTCGCGCCGGCCGCCTTCGAAGGTCTGCCCTTGGCGGCACGGTGGGCGTCCCTCATTGGCTTGTATACCGGCGCCCGCGCTTCGGAGGTCGGCCAACTGCTGACTGCCGACGTGGTGGTTGATGGCGGCATCCCCTGCGTCCAGATTTCAGATGAGGGAGAGCATCAGAAGGTCAAGACGGACGTGAGCTTGAGAACCGTGCCTATCCACCCCGACCTACTCGCATTAGGCTTCCTGGACTGGGTCGAGCAGGCGCGCGCCCAAGGACAGGAACGTTTGTTCCCAGCGGCCAAAGCCGATGCCAAGAACGGCCAGGGGAACTGGATCTCCAAAGCCTTCAGCCGGCACCTGGCCGAGGTGGGCAAGAACTGGCCCACGGCCAAGCGAGGCTTCCACTCGCTGCGCAAAACCCTGATCCAAGAGTTGCAAGGCGCGGGCGTGGTGTCTGAGCTCCGCGCCCAGTTGGTCGGCCACGAGCTGGACGACGAGCACCACGTGACCTATAGCAGGGCGTTCACAGCTCAGGAGAAGCTGGACGGGCTCCGGGGCGTGTCGCCTGGGCTGTCGGTGTTGGCCTATGGACTCAGCCTGGACACTCTTCTCCCTTTGCTCGAAGAACCACCACAGAGCAAGAAACCTTCCAAGCCAAGGAAGCAATCCACATGAGCACACCTGGACTTCCGCACGAATCTCACGTCGCCGTGCTGGTAGATTGCGACAACGTGCCGACCGACATTATGGAGCACGCCAAGCAGACGGTCGCCTTTCGACACCAATTAGTCCGAAAGAAAAGCCCCCGCCGAAGCGGGGGCTAAGGATTAGGCGCCAATCAAACTTTCCGCAGGGATGCCCAGGTTTTTGCGAAGGTTTCGGATCATCTCAATGGACAAACCACGCTTCCCGTTGAGCACTTCATACACGCGGTTGGGCTTGCCAATGGAGGCGGCGAGATCCTTTGGCTCAAGACCGGCCTGCTCCATTCTGAACTTGATTGCCTGGATCGGATCCGGCGCATCTATGGGGAACTGCTTGGCTTCATACGCCTCAATGAGCGTAGCCATCACGTCCAGGTATTCGCCTTCCGGGCTATCGGGCGCGGGGTCAGCCTCCACCAGCTTGGAGATCGACCTCAATGCAGCCTTGTAATCACTGGGGGTGCGGATGGGGGTGATGTTCATGTCAGTCAACCTCTATGGTTACGGCGTCTATCTGATCGTATTCGGCGTGTGTGCCAATAAACTTCACGTAAACAATGCGGACTCGGTAAGCCACCGCCACGATCAATCGGTAATCATTGCCTTTGATGTTGAACACCACTCGGTTGTTGGCAATGAAGCTTGCATTTCGGTAAGCGTTTTTGATGTCCTGCGGTGACTTCCAAGTGGCCGCCTTCGCTTCGTCATACCACGCCTTCAAGGGTTGTTCGGCTGGGGGGTTCGCCTCCCAGTAGTCCCTAAGCGTGGCAATGGCGATGACTCTCATGCCGCAATCATAGTCCCATTTTGGGACTTGTCAAGCAAGATAGGGATTGGTGTTCCCCCCTTTATCTGATTCATCCGACGAAGTCACCTTGAGCTAAGCTACTTTGACAGAATTGCCTGTCACAGCAGAGGGAAACCGACGGTTGAAGCGCACACAAGCCCGAACTGCCCGACTCGGCTTAACTGCTTCCTTATGACATAGCAGCCATCAAATTTTGACCCGTATTCAAATTTGTGAAATAAGCCCACAAGCGAGCTCTTGCGCAGTCGAGAATTGTTGATTGGATGAGGGCTTCCCCACACGTAGGAATTTTCATGACCACCCATCCCAAACAACTCGAAATCGCTGGCCAACTGCTCGCAGGGCTGATGAGCCAAACCCTTTCGGACGAGCCCCTTACGCGCCAGCGAAATGTTTGCAATGCTTGGGCCTCCGCTGGCGAACTGATCGTCTACAGCCAGAAGAACGTCCCAGGCGGAAGCAACGCCGCTCCATCGTTGGACCATGCTCCTCCCCGGCCCTCGCCGGCCGTGCGCACACGCGAGGCTGTCATTGTTCGAGAGCTCCCATCGATAGACGAATGGCGCGCGGGCCGGAAGAACAAAGACGCACAGTTGGATCCTGTGCGTGCCAAAAAACGGCCGACCCTTCACTGAGTCTACCGAGAGCATATAAACATTGAGCCCCGCAGTGCGGGGCTCAATGGTTTCAGTGGAAGCGCGGCGGCTTGGGAACGTAGACAGGAGCGGGAGGGACGAAGATGGCAGGGCTGGGACGATGCTGTTCGGGTTCACTCGCCATGTCGAGCTGGAGGGGATACCGCTGGAGCATGTCTCGGCTCCACACCTCCAGATGCGCCGCGTTGGCCGAGGCTTCTTTCTCGCAAAGGGCTTGTTCCTCCGGGGTCACCCTGGCCCTTGCATCCGCCATCTCTGCGGTTCTACTTTCGAGGGTGCTCAGTCGGCGACCACGCCTCTGATTCCATCCCCCCTGCATCCACGATGGACCGGGCTCGGGGTTGTTCGCAACGAAGTCGTTCCATGAGTTCTCGGCCATGTGGTGCAGCTTCTCCGCTCGGCGCACCGCCAATAGCCGCCGGGCGAACTTCATGGCGGCTGCCTTGAAGCGCCGCAGCCGCCGCAGCAGCTCGTTGAGGTCCGGACGCAGCCGGGCCTCGTCGGCGAAGGCAGCCACGCGTTCCCTGATCCACTGCAGCAGGTCCAGTGTTGCGTGGAGTGTTTTCGCCAAGCGGGGATCCGCTTGAACAGCCACTCCCCATTCGTCGCTGGCCTCCTCCGCGAGCTCGGAGACCGAACGCGGATCGCGATGCGGCTTGGCATCCTCGGCTTCCAGCAGTCCCAGCCCACGGGCGATGGGCGCCATGCTGCTCGACATCTCGATGTGCCCCGCCCCGCGCCCCAGTGGCAGAGATAGCACGGCGGAAGACCGGCGAGCCTCGCGCTCGGCCTGGGCCCGGCTATGACCATCGGGCACCGGCATGGCGCGCCCCTCCTGCTCGAACACGTCAATGAGTTTTCGGAAGGTCTCCTCGTTGGTTTCTTCGATTCGACGGTTTGCGTCCGAACGCTCCGACGGCTGGCCCCGTCGAGCCAACGCCGTGCCGTTTTTGCCGACGTGCTTGGTGGGCTCTCGGGACAGGACGGCAGCAGCGGCAAGGTCGCCGCGCGCCAGTGCATCTTCGGCTTGGACCTTAAGTCGGCGGTGGTCCACGCGAATCTCAAGCGCCGCCTTCTCAAGGTGGGCGTTGATGGTGGAGGCGATGAGTTCGCGCACCCACTGCACTTCAACACGTCCCGACGGCCCGCCATCCAGTTCCTTTGTTTTGTCCGTGAGACCGTCTGGCCCCATGCGCCGCGTCGTCGCCAGCACGTGGACGTGCCAGTTCAAGCCGTCCTTGCTGCCGGGGCTGTGGATGCTGGCCTGGGCCGCAAAGCCGTAGCGCCCGACGAGCGCACGGGTGACTTCCACGGCCAGCTCGGAGCGCTGAAGATCGTCGAGCTCGTGGGGCAAGGCAAATTCAAACTCACGTGCAACCGTGGAATCTTTGCGACGCTCAGCCGCCTCTGCCGCCGGCCAGAGCTCAGCGGGGACCAGAGCCCAATCGGGCGCGTCCTCGGGAGCAATGCAGCGCGTTTCGACCACGCCGTCCCGACGGCGGTAGTCGTGGCGCAGGCCGGTGAGCGCGTCCTCAAGCAGCAGGCCGGCGCGGTAGGCGGCCGCTGCGACAGATGAGTGCCCCTTGGCGCGGCTGAATGTCTTGACTTGCGCGTGATAGATGGCCATGAAGCATGGGTTCCGAAGCGATTGGGTTCGCTTCGTTATGCCTTGGATTCGGATTTGCGCAAGGGCTGAAAGCACTTGGGGTTCAAGGGGCGAAGCCCTTTGCGCACGTGTCACGCAGTGACACCTAGGTGCGCTCTTGCTTGTTCTTGAAAGCTCCTGTTTTTCAGAACTTTCGAGTCACGCGGCGGACGAAATTCGAGACCACCTCAATGCTTGACGCGAGCCGTTTTCCTGCTTGACTCATTTTCAAGCGACAGGAGAAACGCATGACCGCAACGAATCACTACCGAGACCAAATTCAGCGGGCCACCGAGCGCTTAGCACAGCTGCAAGCGAAAGAGCTTTTAGCCAACCAGCGCCGCGAAGCAAAGGCGCAGGAAACAGCAAGGCGCGAAGAGATGAGACGACGGCAGCGAGTGGCTGACCTAGTCTTCCAGACGGGTGCCCATGCACTGGACGACGCGGAACTAGAGTCACTGCTCCGGGAGCACGTAACCGGCAAGAGTCAATCGCCGGAAGCTAGGTTCCACTGACGCGATGCGCGCAGTCGGGCGCGGTCATGCCACGAGACAAGCGCATCACAGGTAGTCACCAAAACCCTCTTCCTCTTCTTCGCTCACGTCGGAAGCCCAGCTGTTGAAGCGGCCGTCTTCAGAACGAGGGAGAGGATGAGCTACTGGAGCTTTAATCAGAGTGGCCATCTGGAGGCTTCCACCGAAAGCCAAAGCGTTCTGGCGAGCAAGCCCAGCGATCCTTCGCACCTCACGCTTATCCGCCCACTCGCTTGCGGATTGGATCGCGGAAAGATCCTTCTCCGAGGACAGGCGAAAAGAGACCCAGGTATTACACTGGGAAAGCACGGTCGGAGATATCTCTGAAGGTCGCTGGGTGCTGAGCCATAGTGCCAACCCAAATTTTCGCCCTTCCTTTGCTAGACGCTCGTAGGCCAGAGCATTGTTCACAGCTTCATCGCCAGTCCCCATTTGCCGGAGGTAGTGGTGCGCCTCCTCAAGCACTAGCAAGGTCTCCCGTTTGTTCTCCTGCCCCCGTCTAAAGAGCTCAAACGCGTAGAGCTCCAACACTGCCCCTAAAACAAACGGCGTCAGATCGTGCGACACCCGACGGAGGTCAACGATATGCACCCGCCAGTTGACCTCATCTCCGCCAAACAGCCGTTCCACGACCGCTTTTGATTCGTTTTTCCAGCTGAGCGGACCACCGCAGCCCGGGCCACCAGCTACGCTCACCACATCCTTGAACATCTCGTCATCCACGAATCTGGCGATGCGAGTAATGAGCGGGGCAATGTTTCCGTAGTTCCAGGCGCTGCGTTCGAAGCCGTTTCGCGCAGGAGCAATGGCGTGGCTGTCAGCAATCAAGGGACCGAGGGCCTGCATGGGAGGCCAAGAGAGCGCCGGCGGTGGCATCCCTGCACGTAGGCTTTCAATGATGGTCTGCGCCTCGGATACGCGGTCACTCCGACAGTCGTCGAACAACGATGCTTGCGTGTCCGTCGCTAGGCCCACGCCACCGTAAGCCGGGAACCACTTCACCTGGTTGAGGTGGTCCAAGGCAAAGGTAAGGGCGGGCCGTTGAGTCTTATCGCTGGGCAACAACAGGCGTTGCAGGCCCAAGCGACCCAACGCGTAATAAGGGATACGGTAGCTATTCGGATCTGACCCGCCGATGCGTGTGACTTTGATGGCTCCCGGAGGATAGCTGGCAGCAGGGAAAGCGTCTTCGTATTCGCCGTTGATATCGAAGATGACCACCCGCGCCTTGGGCATCTTGGCGATCTGCTGGAGCACCGCAGCTGTAAAGCAGCTCTTTCCTTGCCCTGAACTGCCAAGCACCGCGACATGCCTGGAAACCAAACTCTCCAGGTCCACCATCAAACGGCCGCCACCCCGCAGGTCATCCCCCAAGTGAATGTCTGCCGGTGAGGCCAAAGAACTGTGCAGAATCGAAGACAGCTCTTCGTCAGTGAGCGGAAAGGCCTCAGCCCCTAGCGCAGGCGAGGAAAGAGAGTCAGACACGAAAGCCAGCTTTCCTGTGTCACGCCGCAGCCGACCCACCACCAAACCGGTGAGATGACGCAATGGCTCGGAAGCAACCGATGTTCCCGAGAGCCCAAACCGGTGAACCTCTTTGGGCTCAGCAAAGGACAAGGACTGAACTTTCATCACCAATAGCCGGCCACCGGATTCAATCCCGAGAAGACTTCCCACTTCAGTGACAACCGAGACCCCGTGCGCGTGAGCGGCCAGTTGGCCGCGATGGACATCCATGAGGTTCAGCGTGATATCCACGCCGTCGATTTGGACAACGTAGCCGATGGCCTGCCGGCTCCTCATAGCTCGTCGTCCTCCTCTACGTCGGGCTTCTCGGGCATCAAACGCCTGCGCAAGTCCGCCAGCTCCTGATCGTAGATCGTGGGGTCAGGCAGATCGGCTGCCAAAGCGCTGGTGTAGGCTCTTTCACCACCACCAACGATGGTCAAACGTGGCGTTTGAAGCGCAAGCAATCTGCGCACGGTTTGCGGGAGATCACCCGCTGTGGGATCGCCCTTGAACTCAGGGAGATACACGACCACCTGAAGCGTCGGATTGAGCAAGGCGGAGCGTATGAGTCGGTTTATGTGTTCATCGCCAAAACCATAGCCACTTATGATGAGCGCCGTTTGCGGTCGGGCCATGAACTCCGCGAACCGTCGCAGCAGCTCGCCCATGACATACCCGACGGTCTGGAGGTATTTCGCGGCACGCGGCAGGACCAAGTAGCTAAGCGTGTCTTGGAGGCCTATCAAAAAATCCCCGATGTCACGCCATGCTTCAGAGGCCGAGACCTCATACAAGCTGTGGTCAACCTCTTTCCAGGTCAACGACCCGTGGAGCTTGGCCAAGTAGATATTGTAGACGCCGAAACGGGCCTCTCCCTTGGCTTGGGCATTGCGGAACCCGAGGTCGAAGCTTTGGGGCGAGAAGCGGCGGCTATGCACGCCTAAGAAGCCGTTGATGACCTGAAGGTCTACCGATTCCGCTGCCCACTCAATCGCCAGATCGTAGTTGGTTGTGAAGACCCAGGGGGCTGGCTGGCCGGGCTGGCGTGCTGCAGTGAGCTTCTGAAGAATCGAGCGATGGGCTCCCAGTTCGTCGGCCAAGTCAGCACCTAAGGGAGACTTCCACCAATCCTCCTTGAGCTTCGCAGCATTCACGACGGATCTGAAGAGGGCCGTTCTGACACCCTGGGCTTCGGTAAGTTGAGGACTACCTTGACGCTCCCATTCAAGGATTGCGATTTCAAGCTTGTCCAGAAGGACTTCGAAGTTTGGTAAAACTGCGACAGGGACCGAGACCTGGATGAAGGGGTTCGCCGCGGACGGCACAACTCCAGGAGGAGGCCGGGGAGCCGGAGGCAGTGGCAATCTTTTCTCGTTCTCCGTGATGAACTTTTGCGCCAGAAGCCAATCTGCCTTGACTGGGTTCCCTGCCAAGAAGCTGCTCCATAGAGTCCTCATCGTCTGCCCACCAGCAGAGCAGGATGCTCCGGCCCCAAGCAGCAAACCGACGTTTTCTAGCCTCAACAAAGAGGCGAGATAAGCCTGAAGCTCTATCTCGTCAGTGATCTGCTTCCCGCAGCGATACGCAACTATGCTCATGCCGCCCCCTGTTCGTTGAGTCTTCGCCCACCGACAAATTCAATCGAAATTCTTGCTCATCGTTCCATCCAGCTTTCCCGCTAAATGGTCATGCGCGGTCCTTGCTCCTGCTGAGCTGTTTGTTGCTGGGTCTGCTCCATCTGCTGCTGTCGCATCTGGTCCTGCTTAATGACCTCCGCCTGTTGGAGGCTCTGCTGCGCGGGCTGCTGAGAAGCCTCGCGCCCGTCCACATGAGCATGGAAGAACGGCCCTTTGTCCCCAAAGGGCGCATAGATCGCAACGACGTTCTGAGCGCCATTGCTCCCCAGGCCTCCGGTCACCCGATCGACCCGCTGCAAAAGTGAATCTTCGGCCTGCTGCTTGTAGAGCGACGCCGACACGTTGCGGCTCTCCTCGTCGTTCCAGTTGCCCGTGCCTTTGACCCAGTCGTGGATGCGGACATAAGTCTGATGGTCGGCATGGGCCGGGTTGTCGGCCAAAATCCGCTGCGGCTGGACATCATTTCCTGACATCAACTCCGGGCGATTGCTGTTGCCCGCACCTAACTGCCGCACTTCCACTTGACGCACTTGTCCCTGGGAGGTGTCCGCAAACCCGAACGTCTTGCCCACCCCACCCAGGTCAATACCCGCATCTTCGGCTTGCTGAGCACTCACCCCTAGCTCCTGCAGGTTGTAGCCCAACTTAGGCATCGGCTGCGCCGTGACGTTCGCACGATCTTTCCAGATGTCGGCGCCAGCACCAATGGCGTAAGCCGTGTAGTAAGCCTGGTAGGCCGAGGTGCCCTTGTGTCCCAAGGTGTTGCCACCCTTGTCAAAATGGCACTCGGCCACCGCCTCCACGGCAGGGCTGGCAATGCGGCCCTGCGTAAGCTGCAATCCATGCTTATCTAGCCGGACACCGGGCTCCAACTGTTCGTTGGTGACGCAAGCGGTCGTGGGGTCTAGCCGACGCAGCAGATCTTTTTGGTTGACTTCGCCAGTGGTCGTGACCACCCGGCTCGCCACAGAGTTCATGCTCATCAACTCTGCCAGGCCCTCATCCCGGCGAGCGGAGGCAAGATATTCCTTGGCTGTAGGAGTGACATCCACCACCGGCTCACCGTATTGCGCTCCCTCCTTGAGGGCTTGATCGATGCCGTAGGCAAGCTTGTATCGCGATTGCTCAGCCGACTTGGCCATCAACGCATGCCCGGTCTCGTGACCCAGCACACCCGTCAGCAAATCCACGCGATCCGATTGCTTGGTTCTCTGGAATATATCCGCGCTGACATTGACCGTGCCTGTGCTCGCGTCGTAGTGCCCGCCTTCGTTCGGCCGGTTTGACACCGACAGGTGACGCAAACTGCCGCTCTCCACGGCCTGGGCCATCGCAGACGCAAGGTAGGGAGAGGTTTCGACGGCCTCGCGAAAGTCCCGAGCAGCCGAAGGCGGCAACCCGGCTTGCTTCTCTACCTCGCTGAGGAGCTGTTCGACACGTGGGTCAACCATCGATTGGCTCCAACTCGAAGGTCACTCTCGAAACACAGTGCGGATCGTTGCGGTTGTCTGTCTTAACGGCGATGTAGGCACCAAGGTTTTGACCGGCGTGCTTGTCGAACATGATCCGGTGGTCGTCACCAAAACCCGGCTTGGTCATCCGGAAGCCCGCCGACAACAGAGGGGCTTGCACCGCGTCCATGGTGAGTTCGCATGAGCCAGGCGGGCTGACCGACACTTCTATCAAGTGGCCAGGGTGCTTGGCGTAGGGCTTCCAGACCGCCACCTCGTAACCTACCTTCTCAAGTGCGCCCCTAGCCCCATAGCGTCGCCCCTTGGCATCGGAGGGCAACTTCAATCCCGTGGCGTGCTCAACAGCTCCGGGGGCCGTGTCGGCTTGGGAGCGAAGAGCCTGTGCCAACTGAGCTATGACCTTGATGAGTGCGGGGGCAGTCAACGCGGGCCCCGGCTGCAACTCGGGGTAGTCGTCTTCATCGACAAGCCGAGGCGTGACCTTTGCCGCGGCATCCGCCGCGATATCGGATGCCGCAGCAGCTTTGTTCTGTTCGGCCTCAATCGCGGCCTTGCTTGGGGGGTTTGGCACAGTGGTCTCCTGGGGCAAGGCCGAAGGTTGAGCGCACGCCACCAGTCCCGAAGTCAAAACCCCTGCGGCCAATGTCATGGCCAAGGCAAAGGAGAGGGGGCGTCCGTTGCAACTGAAGTCCATAAGCCAGCTCATACGAAGAGTTGGGAGGCTCAGTCTATCCGCACAGTAGCCCAGCAAGTCAAACGTCGGAAT
This sequence comes from Xanthomonas euvesicatoria, assembly GCF_013112235.1. Lineage (NCBI taxonomy): Bacteria > Pseudomonadati > Pseudomonadota > Gammaproteobacteria > Lysobacterales > Lysobacteraceae > Xanthomonas > Xanthomonas euvesicatoria. Next base: position 2,360,677 of record NZ_JABFFS010000001.1, on the reverse strand, counting down.
TGTCGAGCGCACCGCATGGTTGTGTGACAAATCTCCCGGTATAGCGAGTCACTCGTGGGCCACGTTTCGATCGCTGGGCTACATTGTAGGAAATGCTTTCATTGATGCGCTCATGTCTCAAGCAAGCCGCAATCTCGACTCAGCAGCCACCGACGCCAACACGCCTTGGATCACCGCTGACCAGGTGTTGCCTCTTGCGCGCCTGGAGGGCGGGAAGCTACCAATCCGGGTAGCCGGGAGAGCCAAGAAACTCATGCCATGGAAACAGTTCTGCTATGGGGTTTTTGAGCCTTATCCCGGCGCAGAGTTGAGCTTCCGTATCCCTTTAGAGGAACAACCCCAAGACGACGCACCGATCATCATCGCGGGCGTTTTGACGGTGAACAGAAAAATGTCCGTAGAGCTCCAGGGGCGTGTGGAGGGCCCCTGGCTCACGGCAGCGCGGGAGCCACGGGTTCCCATCCCGGATCGCGGACGCAATCCAGTGACGATTGGGGAGTTCCTCGGGAAAAATGGCCTTTCTGGGCTTGGCTTCCTTGCGAGCAAGACCGGTTGGGACGACATCTGCTCTGCGGCAAGACTGCAGAAACTTCGAAACAACACGCTTGTGACGGCCAACTTCGGTGATGAAACCAAGTTCCTTGAAGCGTTGAAGCAGCTCACTGCAACTGGCGTAAAAGGACTGGTCATCGCGCGAGGTGGTGGCGAGCGACTAGAGACCATTGGTGACTCACGCAACGTCACCCGTGCCCTGATCGAAACAGGCCTGCCCTTCTATGCCGCGCTGGGCCATGCCAACGACGTGCTGTTGCTGGACAAGCACGCCGACGATGTTTTCCTCACGCCCAGCGATTTCGGCCACCGACTGCGAGATTGCCTGGATGCAGCTCAAGAGGCAGAAGACGCACGAACCGAAGCAAGCGATGCCGAAGACAAGTTGATTCAACTCTCGACAAAACTGGATCGGAGGGAGTCCGAGCTTGACGAAACTCGCCGCCACCTGGGAGAGCTATTGCAGCAGAGCAAGCTGGATAGTCAGGGCTTAAAAGCCGAACTCCGACAGTGGAAGATGTTCGCTGCTGTCGCAGGAGCATGCATGTTCTTGCTGTTGCTGTGGCTTGCTATGCGGTAAGCAGTGGGTCCCGTTCTACGGAGCACATCTGCGCCGTCGTCACCCGATGAAAGAAGGGGGGCTATGCCCACCCCCTTGCCGCGAGGCTGACGCTCTTCTGGCCACCGATGACCAGGTGGTCCAGCACTCGGATGTCCAGGAGGCCCAAGGCTTCCTGCAGGCGCTGGGTGACCTTGCGGTCCGCTTCGCTCGGCTCTGGATTGCCGCTCGGGTGGTTGTGGAAGAGGATGACGGCCACCGCGTTGAGCTCAAGAGCGCGCTGTGCCACGACTCGGGGATGAATCTCGCAGCCGTCGACCGTGCCGAAGAAGAGATGTTCGGTTGCCAGGATGTGATGCTTGGTGTCGAGGAAGACGGCCCCGAAGACTTCGTGACTCAGATGTGCGCAGCGGGCAACCAAGTAATCGCCGGCTTGGTCGGGGCTGTGGATGCGGCCTTGGCGCTGTCGGCGCTGCTCCAGGATGTGGGCGGCGGCGAGCAAGATGCCCTCCTCGTCCATCTGGAGTTGGTATTGAGCCTTCAGGTCTTGGGTGCGCTTCATCGGTTTGTCTCCACCAGCGCGTTGTGCGCCTCGTGGGAACCGGTAGGCGGAGCGTCCGGCCCTACCGCACCCGAGAGCAAGCACCGCGCAAGCGGCGCACAGCGAAGGGCCGCAACAGAGCGCCAGCGCCGAGAAGGAGGCCTGTCCTTGCGGTCGGGACAGCGAAGCCAAGATTCCCTTCAAGAGGCCCAGCGCTGGTGGAGACAGCACCATGCATTCCACAAGGCTTGCGAGCTAAACGGCATTCGGATGGACGCTGTCGATTGATATCAGCGAGCGATGGCTGGGCTTTGCAGCCAGTGATGAAGCTACTGCGGACCTGTGCTTGCCTGAAGCCCTTATGGCTGCGCATGAGCAGCACGCAAGCTTCGGGATGGACCAAGGCAGCACCAATGGAGTCAGACGTGCTCGTCCATGTTTTCCAGCCCGTGCCAGAACAAGATTTCCTCGGCCCGACGGCCGACGAACTGCGCGTCTTCGCTCGTCGCTGCCTTGCTCTCGATGGCGGCGGCCATGCTGGCAAAGGCTTGCCAGAAGTGGCGGCGGTCAGGACTGGAGGCCCGTAATGTCGGCACCGCAGCATCCAGACGCTCAAGGTGACGGCGAAGATCGGCTCTGTCCATGGGCTCGAGTATCGGCAGTGTCGTCGCACCACTTGAGACTTAGCATCGTCAGGACAGCGAGAGCGAACTTCTTGCAGGGTGCCGGCACGACGCTGCTCAAGCATTCCATAGGGGAGCTTCTCAAAGCCTGGCAACGCCCACCGAGCCCTAACGTGTAGGCCAACGAAACGCTTTCAACCTCGCCAGCGCCACCTGGTTCCTCTCACCTTTTGAGAAACGAGAATCACCTGGTGACAAAGAAAAACGCCCCAGCTTTGAACTGGGGCGTTCTTAGAAAAGCTCGACCTGATCTCAGCTCGGCAGGGTTTCGATGGGACCCACGTCACCCGTCGGAATTCTGCCGCCGCAAGAGCCGTAGCAACCGCCGCCGATCAGCACTCCACCACCACCACCGCCGGTTCCAGCGGAGCCGCCACCACCACCGCCGCCGCTCGAAGGCTGCTGAGCAATCTTCTCGGCCATTTCCTTTGCCTTCTTTCCGCAAGGCTTCTCAATGTAGACCATGCCCCGGCCAGTATAGTTGAGAATCTTTACGGTGTAGGAAACATATCCCTTATAGGAGTTTGCGACCCAATTTCCCTCACCCAGCAGTTTGGAGGCTGCCGAATCAAGCCTATCCATAAAAAGGGCATTGGCAGGATTCTTGCTGTCGCTAAACTTTGGCAGCTGCGTCAAGGGCACCTGAATTGGCACCAGTGGCGGCATCGGGAGTTCCGAGCACGCAAATGCAGCCCCCATAAGCCCCGTCAGAGACATCGCAGCGACGCCAGCTTTTTTCATAATTCCCATTTACGCCCCACTCCTTTTTTAAAGAACAATTAACCACACAAACTTACTGACCGATTGGACGTTTATCCAATACCGGTGCCCTGCCATGCTTCGAAGTGTAGATCCGGTCTATTTCAGCGTTGAGTCTCAAGGCTTCAGACTCCCCGAGCATTCTTTGCTCTGTTGAGAGTGACTTAGACATCATTACTTCTCGAGTAACAGACGCACGGGTATCTCCACGCATTTCCGCCACACGCGACACGGCATACGCAGCAACAGGATCACCACTTTCGCTGCCGCCTTGGAAGGACGCCAGCATGTTTAAAGCAAAGAGGTTTCCTTCCGCTCCAGCATCCACCAAGCGCTGTTGCGCCATGGGGTCTGAAGGCAACAACCGCGCATCCAAGATCGTTTGAGCGACTTTATCGCCCGCGCTCGATGCCTGCTTCAGCAGGGCCTCCGGGGCGACCATGTAAGCCTCTAGCTGTTTTTCGTTGGGATAGCCATGACGATCCAGCCACTTCTGCTCGGCCTTGCTTTCGGCATAGCCAGGATCGTTATCGAAGCTCATCCCGTCTCTAGTTTTCGGCACTTCTGGGAACGGATGTCGAACATGAGAGTCATTCCGAAGATCGACGCCGCCTTCAACCGATTGAGACGGAGCCCGATCCTTGACTGATTCGTTCGCTGCATTGGGAGTCTCATTCTGGGAGATGCCCTGCGTTGACCCTTCGTCCTTACGCGCTTCGTGCGTCCAGATGATGCCACCTACTACGACTGCCAGTGCGACTGCACTTAGCGCTACTGCTTTGTTGCCCATCTCACCTTCTCGTAATTCCATTACAGCTGCGTAAGCGCAGTCCCAAGGTGGATAGCGTTGCAGATCAGCTCGCTTCACGCAAGCTTAATCTTACACAAATTTAGGTCCGTATCGGAGCAACGTCTGTCGAAGCAGCGAACGACGAAGATCCGAGTGCGAATCCGGTCTTCTCGCTTATTTAGCGCCATGACGCCAAACGAGACCTGGACTCGCCATGATGTCGCTGGTGAGCTTCTTACAGGGCGCCGGCATGACGCTGCTCAATCGTCCGCGAGGAGAGCGACCATCGGTCTCGCGTCCGGCAATGTCAAATTACGCTTAGGTTGTTTCGTAAACCATAGGTCTCAATCCCCTCGCGATGTAGGGAATTTCTGAGTTGTCCGCATCGTCGCAGCCATCGATTAACTCAATTAAACTAACGAAAATAACCTAACATTTATTTTATATTCATTTTAAAACCAGCTCTTTAGCATTATCTCGTTAGCTTATTTGCTGCAAACAGTACGCAATTGACTGCGATAAATCGGCCTCAATTCGCTGCAAATCCTTGGTCCATAAGGCTTCTCACCAGGTAACAGATTGGCGAGTCTGGGAAGCACCCCAGCGGCGATACCCCAACACCTAAGGACTTCGCCGTGGCCGCAAGTTTTTGTATCGCCCCCGTTGACGAATTTTCGTCCTGTCATATCCCTACTTCCATCTCCGATGGAAGTGACCCATGACCACTCTACCCTCCGCAGCACTCAACGATTACATCGCTTCGCCCTTCGGCCTCCTGCATTTGGAAGGCATCCACATCGGCCGGTTCCGCATCGACCGCGCCATCATTCGAGGCCGGGAAGCGGCCATCAATCTCCAGGAATGCATCCTGGCGGCCTTGGACGAGACTGGCCGAAAACAAGCCTTAAAGCGCGGCACCCGGTATCCCGAGCAGCTGCCGATGGGAACTCCTGCTCGGCCCTTAGCCAAGGAAGTCGAAGACCACCTGGAGGACATGCGCCGCCGGCAGCTGGACCCAAAGACAGTGCTGGCCACAGAGCGCACGTTGAAGCTGCTGCTTCTTACCTGCGGCAACATCTCCGCATCACGTGTCGACTACCACCACATCCAAGCGCTCTGGAAGCTCCTACGCTGGGCCCCCAGGAACTTGACGTCGGACCCGCTGTTGAAGGATCTCACCTTCGACGAAGCCATCGCCATGGGGAAAGAGCAGGACGTGGCACCGCTGGCCCCGGCCACCGAGGAGCGTCATCGCCGGTTCCTCGTCGCTTTCTTCAACCACCTGGTCAACGGACAGGCCATCGTTTCTTCGCCCATGAAAGCCTTCCGGAAGATCAAGCAGGACGACACCATCGACCCAGAAAAGGCCATCCGGCTGTTCGAGGACGAAGACCTGCAGACCATTTTCGACCCCGAGACATTCATCCCCTGGGCCAAGAAACCCCAGTATTGGTGGGCGCCGATGATCGGCTTGTATACCGGCGCCAGGGTCAACGAGGTCTGCCAGCTGAAGCTGACCGACATCGTCGAGGAACGCGGGGTGTGGTGCATCTCTTTCCAGAAGACGTTGGACCAAGACTTGGCCGCAGACCCGAAACGCCGTCGGCGCAGCCGGCAGAGCATGAAGGGAGCGGGCTGCATGCGCATCGTCCCGATCGCGAAGCCGCTCTTGGAGGCAGGCTTCCTGGAATTCGTGGAAGACATGAAGGCGACCGGCCACCCCCGACTGTTCCCGTTGCTCTCCGCTGGTGTGAACCGGAAGACCGGGGAAACGAATGCGCGTTACAGCCAGCAGTTCGTGGTGGACTTTGGGCGCTACCTGAAGACCCTTGGGTTCGAGAAAGGAATCGGTTTCCACGCCTTCCGCCACACCTTGGCCACCGAACTAGATGCAATCGACGTCCCCGAGAAGGAGATTGCCCTGGTCACGGGCCACAGCACCGATCCCCGTGAACGGGTTCCAGTGCTGCGCAAGCACTACTTACACAAGCGATCGCAAGCAACGCGCAGCAAGCAAATCAGCGCACTGGAACTGTATCAGCCCAACGTGGAGCTGCCGCGCTACAAGAGGGGGCAGTTCGCTTCGTGCTTGGCAGATTCGAGCAAGTTCTATCCCTGAGGCAATTGGACATGCCACAAAAGCTGCGCCCTCCCGTCGATACCGCCGGGAGTAGAAAATCAAAGAGTCCGATGCTTCTGTTACTGAGCCGCATCCACACGATGACCGCCTGGCACGTCATACATGATTGCGGTGATCTCGCTGATCAGGCGCTGATCTAGAAGCAGCGTCATTATCACCCTTGCGGTTTCCTCGGTTGGGATGATCAATCCTTCGGCATCAAACTGAATTCCCCAGTTGTGTCTTTCACACACCTCGCGCAGCGTCCCCAGATATTTGGGGTTTTCGTATAGCCTACGCTCTTGAATGACCGCCATGCGGCGCAAGTGAGTGCCATTAAGCCCGACATGAGCGACCAAAGGCGCCATGTCGGTGAAAAGGGAAATGAACTTTTTTTCCTCCTGAAGCTCAACAAACGCGTCAACAAAGCCAGCACGATATTTCATCATTGACTCAAAGGCACGCTTATTACCTACGAGCAACGAGTCATCCAAGGCAAACAGATCAAATCCCGGCTCCAAGGTAAAATCCACTTCCTGCACGGCACTGAGCGCGCCGTTTTGGAACGCCATGTTGATAACCCCTTTCTTTCTATACGCGGTCTTCCACGTGGCCGGAGAACGTCGCACTGCATATAGCACGCGCTCTTCCTGATAGAACTTGACTACATAACCAGCGGCATTCTTGAGCTGGTCACGCTTCTTTGCCGGGTGTTCGAGCTCTGGGCGGTCTACAAGCGCCTGAAGCAAGGCAAAGTCGGTGTCCGCAGCTGAGACCGACAAGCAGCCGTTGTCCGTGGGCTGAGCCAAGTGTCCATAGGGAATCCACTCAGTCATCTTTGCCCTTTGCGTCTTAGCGAACTCGCGCAGCCTACCCTCCAGAGCCTCATCTATACGGACATAGTTGGCAGTAAATCGGCTTACAGTCGTGCTGGACTTAAAGACCCACAAATGAACCCTTGCGGTATCAAGATCAAAACCCTGCAGTTCCCTCAATGCTTGGTCGGTCATGGATCCCCCATTAGATAAACGTCCTGTATTTCTTCGGCTATCTGGATACTGGGCAAAAGCGCACCTTTTTTCAAGACCCTAACTATTCGAACGGCACCGACTTGGCCTAAGGCAACCTTAGCCTCGTAGAGTTTCCAGCCCATCACGATCAGCAGTGGGTTCATCAAAATCTGACCGGATCGATACGTAATGACGAACAGCCCAATCCAAAAGACCAGAAAACCGCCGAGCTTTTGCGGATCCCCATAGCTCAGACCCATAAAAGACACCACATACGGCAGCACGTAGTTAATTAGGTCATTGGGAATAGCCTTCACTTCCTGCACGTGCACGCGGTGCGTCAGCCGAACCGAGCGGAGCACCACCACCATCAACAGGAGCGCTCCCAAGGTAACCCCTACGCTCCCAGACGCCAACCACGGGTGACCAAATACCTGAAACTGGCAGTTCCATTGCCCTCTCCAGCCACACAAGGGTGCACCCCAATACTTCGCCGAAATGTCTTGAACCATCAGGATCAAGGCCAAGGGGAAATAGGAGCCCAAAAAAATGAAGAGTGCTGACCAGAACTGAAACTGCATGGGTTGGACTCCTTCCAATATTGGTCACATTGTCGCCAATATGCATCGCACTGGCTGAGAATGCGCCGTGCTGGCCAAGCACACAGTCCATTCTGACATCGCCTTTCCCCGGGAAGTCATGGTTGATGAACTAGCAAAAATTGAAACGATCAGACGATCACAGACCAACATCTTTCGCTAGTAGCACCGATCCTTGAGTTGTAAGCGAAATTTGATGATGGACGACGCTAAACCGGAATTTTAAATAGTGCTAAAAGGCTAACACATCACCCTAGCCTTCCCCCCCTTGCTTCACAGACAACTCTTTGAGGCGTTCTAGCGCTTCCTTCTGCTTCGCCACTGGTAGGCGCGACACGAGAAGGATGATGTCCGCCAACAGGTCAGAGGTAGCGTGGAAGTAAGCCACCGGCAACTTCAACGCTTTTGCCAACGCCTCAGCGGTCGCGGGGTCGGGGTCATGTTGCCCCGTCTCGTAACGGCTCACGCGCGTCGCCCCTGAGACGTTGTCCACCATCCCAATGCGCTCCGCCAGCTCGGCCTGGGTCCAGCCCATGGCCATGCGCGCATGGCGCAGACGCGTGCCATAGACCGTGGCCGGTGTCTTGGGTTTGGGCATCGAGAAGATTGCACGAAAGCTGAATTTCCTCAGTGTGCCGCTTGGAAGCGGGCTTCTCATCTGCGAATATCGTAAATGCTGCCAGACCGGCGGTCTACAGGGGCTTTTCGTATGAAGCACACAGGACAAGGAGCGTTCGCTGCGCTCCTGGCGTTGACGCTCGTCTCGCCGTTGACCACCCACGCCCAGGACGTGCCGGCACAGAAGTCCAGCTTCTTCCGCCAACTCGGAAAGAGCCTGGCAGACTCGGGCAAGCAGATGGTCGGCATCAAGCCGAACGGCGGCAACAAGGCCGGCAGCCAGGGGACGGGCTCGATCTACACGCCTATCAGCGGCGCCGGAAAGCTGCCCGGGCTCTTCAAGGGCGACAACCACCAGCAGGCCCAGCTTGGGAAGTTGGAATGGCCGCGAGTGGCGCTCACGTTCACCGAGTGGGGTGCTTCGCTGCCCTGCTGGACGACGGAGGCCCGCATCTGGACCAGCCCGACAGCGTCGACGACCGAGACCTTCCGCACGTGCTTCGATGCGTCGCTGACGGAAACGGACGACCTGGGCGAGACCGCTGAACTCAACAACGCTGCGCTGTGGAAGGGGCGGGACACCTTGAGCGGCATCCGCGTGCTGCCCAGCAAGCCGAACTCCGGCACTCAGCGGTCCACGGGCCCTAACACGCCTGCGCAGCCCTTCGTCGTCAACGTGAGCCGCCCTGGGGTCGCCGACAGCGCTGTGGACGTGTCGCTGCGCGTCGCCTGGGTCTCCGGGTTTATCCAGACCGCCGACTTGCATCCCGGCCCCTCCGGAATGCTGACGCCCTTCAAGGACACACGGATGTGGATCGCGGGGTTCAAGCCCGACGGGAACCGCGACAAGTAACCCTGCCTCCTACTTCTCAATCCCTCTCGCTATCAAAGGACAGACATGAAACACGCAAGGATCGGCCTGGTCGCGTTGACCATGGCCCTGGGCCTGACCGCCTGCGGCGGCAAGCCTTCGTCTGACAATGCCAAGGAAGCCTTTGTCCAACTGCTGAAGGACAGCGGCGCCGGACAGGTCACCGACGTCCAGCAATTCGAGCTCTCCGGCTGCGTTGAAGCGGAAGGCGCCGAGGGCTACCGCTGCGATACCCGCGGCCAAGCGGTGCTCAACATCGAGGGCCGGCAGGTGCCGATCCCCGTCAGCAAAAATCTTCGCTACGTGCGGGAATCTGGAACCTGGAGGGCCTACGCGAAATGAAGACCCAACCCAATTCGATGGTGGGAACGACAGTCGGCGCCGTTGGCGGCTTTCGCGGGGACGGCGCCTTGCGCGCCACTCCCAAGAAGGTCCTGACGCCCCACAATCGCTTCTTCTGGTGGTTCTCGCTGAGCCTGCTCCTGCTTGGGCCTTTCGGGTTTATCGTCGGACCGCTCATGGCCCGGCGGGGCCTGAGAAAGGCGGAGCGGCTTCATCCTCATGAGGCCTACCTGGCTCGGCAGAGGGACCAAGGCTTCAGCTGGGCCCAGTGGTGGGTTATGACCCCGCTGGTGGTCACCATGGGCATGGGGGCACTGGCATTTCTGAAATGGCTACCAATGGCGCTGATCGTTTCCTGGGTTCAGCTGACACAAGCTTAATCACAATAAAAACAAACACTTACACAGGCAACTCTTTACAGCCTTCCACCTTATTGACCAAGCCATTAGTTGTTGGTAGACTAGTCCCAACGCACCCGCCACACGTCTTGGTCTCGGCCAAGGTTCTGCGAAAGCAGACGTGCAAAAGGCGGGTTTTATTTTGCCCGGAATTTGCCGGTGACCAAAACTACGTTTAGCAAAACTGCGGCGACGCCAGAGCAACTTTTGGCAAAGCTTAGACACGCCGGGCTCGAATGCAGTCCCGCATACGAACCAACCGCCCTAGCCTATCTTACATGCGTGGGAGGCTACCGGCTGAAAGGCTATTGGTTCCATCTAATCGACCCGACGAGCAAAAAATTTCCTCCGGGCATTCGCTTTGAAGACATAGCGGCTAGATACGAATTTGATCGAAACCTTCGCGCCTTGACCATCTCAGCAATAGATAGGCTTGAAGTTGCTATTCGCACTGTCATGGCAAACTACTTAAGCCTCAAGCACTCCCCCCACTGGTTTTTGACTCCTAATATTTTCAAACCCAATAAATCATGGGGCATGGGGCAACTCCTCAAAAAAATTGAAGATGAGGTCAGTCGATCTAACGAGAAGCGCTTTGTTAAGCACTACTTCGAAAAACACGACGAGCCATATCTGCCCCCCAGTTGGTCTATTAGTGAATGTGTAACTTTTGGCCTTTGGTCAAGGACTTACTCAATCCTCCGTGACCCAATCGATAAAAAAGGCATCGCAAAAAAGTTCGGCGTGGATAAGTCAGAAGTTTTCGAGTCATGGATACACGCCTTGACTGTAGCTCGCAACATCGCTGCGCACCACGGCCAACTGCTCAAAACAAAAATACAAGTAGCACCTGCAAACTATAAGTCAATGAATATAAAATTCAGCGACCAGAAATCTTTCTTTGCGATTGCCACCGTGGTGAACTATCTACTGAGCCAAACCGGGCTACCACATAATTGGAAATCAGAAATTGAAAGCATTTTTATCAAGTATCCAAACGTTTCACTCGCCGAGCTAGGATTTCCTGTGAATTGGAAAAGTTTGCCGGGATGGTAAAGAACCCCCGTAGCGCTGGTCATGTCGTTAACGGCGAAAGCCCACCCATGGGCTGTAGCACTACCATCGAATACGACAATCTTGTCCATGGACTAGCAGTGGACGCGCTCTAATCGCTAAAATGACATACCTCAAAGCAGGACACCTTCCTGGTTTGCGTGGCTGTAGGAGAGTCAGGAAGTTCGAGCGGGATCAGTACTTCCCGCTCTCTCCACCAGTTATCCTATTGGTAGTGGCTCCGGCAAAGCAGCTCCGGAACTACCCTACTAAGAAAACCTACCACGTTTTATTTGCTGGCCTATGTGGGCGAGAAGGCCACCCGTCGAGGTGGCCTTTTTGTTGTTCAGTCGCAGGCTGTGAGACGCAGCCCCACTACAATAACCCTACCAACCATCATAGGGGGCAGTATGGCTAAGTGGGCAGATTACGGCATTTCGGCTGTCCGGTACAACGCAGCGCATACGCATATCAACCGCGTGCGGGCACATCCAGACAACGGGGACACGATTGGTGCTGCGGTGGAATATGAGCGAGCGGTCATCGTCAAAGCAATCAAGGACGGATACAGCTTCATCACCATCGTTTCGAGTGGCGGCAACTGGCAGAAGGGACAGCCGGTCTACATCATCAAGGTCAACGGGGTCGAGTACATCAAGACCGTGGATAACGGCAAAGAGCAGGACAACCTCGAAAACCTGCCCGAGTTCTGACCGGCGGGCACTCGGACTATCTTTGGCGCATGGCCAATCCGCGACTGACGCCCGACCAACTCGACCTCGCCCGCACCTTGCTCGATGAAGTGCGGGCGAGGCTCGTGAACTTGAGCAGCGGCGACAAGGAACTGCTCTTTGCTTACCGCCGCAAGGTCTACAAGGAGCTGATGCACGACGAGCGCAGCAAGCCGATGGTCCGGCGGCGCTTGAAGCAGCTCAAGATGAAGGAGCAGCAAGGGCTTTGCCCGCTCTGCAGGGAGCTGCTGCCCGAGCGAGGAGCGGTGCTGGACCGTGCCCGGGCCATCAATGGCTACACGCTTCAGAACACCCGTCTGATTCATGACGCCTGCGACGTGGCCCATCAGTCTGCGAAGCGGTACACCTGAGGCAGGCACTCACCTTGAATAGAGGGCTGCGGCGCTCCATCCTAAACAGACATAGGCGCCACGGGGGTCGTAATGATCGAGCGATTTCAGGGGGACGAGGGACGGCGGCGCTTGGTCGCGACCCTCACAGAACATAGACTGGTAGCAAACCGGCAGGAGCTTGCGGAACGGCTTGTGGCCGTGGGCGAATTGATGGAGGCTCCCGCTGGGACCACCTTCATCAATCAGGGAGACCAGACCTCGGAGGTTTTCTTCATCATCGCCGGCAAGGTAGAAGTTCGGGTCAACGGCAAAGTTGTAGCGAACCGCTTCCCGGGTGATAGCGTCGGAGAAATGGCCGCAATCGAACCATCTCAGCCCCGGGCGGCATCGGTCATCCCCGTTGAAGATACGGTATTGATCAAAGTCAGCGAGGCCGAATTCTCGGCTGCTGCGGAGCAGTTCCCCGATGTGTGGAGGCGGATTGCGGCAACGCTCGCGCGGAGGCTAGCAGAGCGAAATCACTTGGTGACGGCCCAGCGAGAGCGGGTTCGGGTATTCATCATGTCTTCCGTGGAAGCGCTACCAATCGTAGACTTACTTATCAAGCAATTCGCACACGATCCGTTTCTGGCGGTGGCGTGGAAAAACGGCGTATTTCGGGCATCTCAATACACGCTTGACGAGTTAGAAGCCGAACTGGACGACTCGGATTTCGCCGTTGCCGTCGCGCACGGGGACGATGTTCTTATCACGCGAGACGACGAATGGCCGACCATCCGCGACAACGTCATCTTGGAGTTTGGCCTTTTCATGGGTCGCCTTGGGCGGCGTCGGGCTTTCCTGATGGAGCCTCGTGATGTGGATTTGAAGTTGCCGAGCGACTTGGCAGGATTGACGACCATCCCCTATCGCTACGTGAAGGGTAAAGATGCGGAACACTACATCGCGCCCGCGTGCGCGAGGCTCCGCGAATTGATTCTGGCAGCGGGCGCGAAGGACTAGGGGGCGACATGGGACTCAAAGATGAGTTGACGACTTTTTGTCACGACGTATTCAACGGAAACTGGGAGACAACGGAGGGCAAGAATGTTCCCGATGAAGACAGCAGGCTCACCCTCAAGAACACGGCGATTACCATTGACGGAACTGTCTTGTACGCCGACCTCGACGGATCGACCGCGATGGTGGACGGTTACAAGAACTGGTTCGCCGCTGAAATCTACAAGACTTACCTTTATTGCTGCGCGCGGATCATAGCTGCGGAAGGGGGAGTTGTAACCGCCTACGATGGTGACCGCGTTATGGCGCTTTTCATCGGGGAAAGGAAGAACACGAGAGCTGCCAGAGCCGCCATGAAGATCAAGTGGGCCGTTGATGAAATCATCATGCCCAAAAAGGATGCACGCTACACGAGCAACAAGTTTGCTTTAAAGCATGTGACCGGGATCGACACTTGCTCCCTATTTGTGGCAAAAACGGGCGCTCGCGGCGCGAATGACTTGGTCTGGGTTGGAAGGGCGGCGAACTACGCAGCCAAGTTGACCTCGCTTCCTTCGACCTACACTTACATCACCGAAAGCGTCTACAAGATGCTGGCGGACGAAGCAAAGACTTCAAACGGAAAGTCCATGTGGGAGAAGGTCACATGGAACACGTTCAACAACTCCACAATTTACCGCTCGAATTGGCGCTGGCGCATCGACTAAGGGAAAATCCACCGCGGCCCCTCGCCCAGCAGAACCGCGGCGCGAGTCGCAAGCCCTAGGCGGTCTGGATGCGCCCGGCCACGAGGCCGTCCAGCGAATCGGGCCGCCAGCCGTATTCCTCGCGCATTTCGAGCTTGGTCCGGAGGCGATCCGCCCGGACTCGATGTGCTGCCAGCGGTAGGTGCGTTCGTCGCGATGGAAGCCTCGGGCGCGCTCCCGGTAGGCAGGGTCCGCCCATCTGTCCTTCATCTGCGCGGATATGCGTGCGCGGTAGCGGGGATCGGCCATGGCCGGGCAATCTTCTTCCGCGTGGCGATTTCCTGTCGTAAAGCAGTTTCCCCGGCGCCGTCGCCTACGGCGTCATTCATGTCCGCGCCGAGGGTCGCTGTTTGGTCAGAGTGTCCCGGCGGACGAAGCGGATGCAATACATCCACCCCGCGCGCCCCCGATTCGGTCAGCGTCCGCGGCGAGTGGTTGCCGCACGCTTTTCTTCATCTTGTTGGGCGTGCGTTGCGCTCGACCTGCTTGTTCTCCTGGATTGCTTTCGCGACCCTGACAAGGGGGACGCGCCTTTCATGTTTCGTACTCCTCGCCCGACGCCTCGGCGATGGCCCAGGCGGCGAGCTGCTGGATCAAATTGGCGATGGGGGCGACCCTCAGGCTAGCCGCGGGAACGCCTGACCGGCTACAATGGCAGACCACAAAGCAGGACACCCTCCTGGTTTGCGTGACTGTAGGAGAGTCAGGACGTTCGAGCGGGATCAGTACCTCCCCCTCTCTCCGCCAGTTTCATGATTTGCGCAATGACACCCATGTCGCAAATCGCAGGGCCATGCCAATGGCCCACGTCTTATGGTGGCCCCGTCGGTCCCTCGCGACGCTAGATCGAAAATCCCGCCAGGGCCGGAAGGCAGCAACGGTATCGATTGATGCGGGCGCCGAGGTCAACCGGCGGGGACACCACCCCAACTTCGCAAGACTCCAGGCGAGCTTCCCGGAGCATCGACTTGCGCACGATCGATCCAGCAAAAAGCGGCAGTCAGCTCGTGCTGCGCCGCGCGGCTATGCAAGGCCGGCGCCGGCTCGCGCGCAGGTGCGCGCCGGACCCGCATCCGCCTGCTACGGTTGCGATTGGGGATGCAACCAATCCGCGTCGCCTTCCAGGTAATGCTCGTGCTTCCAGATCGGCACGCGCGCCTTGACCTCATCGATGATGTAGCGGCACGCATCGAATGCGGCGCCACGGTGCGCCGCACTGACGCCGACCCACACCGCCATGTCGCCTATACGCAGCTCGCCCACGCGGTGCACGCAATGCGCGTGCACGATGGCGTATCGCTGCATTGCTTCGTCCAGCACACGCTGCCCTTCGGCCTGTGCGAGCGCGGCATAGGCTTCGTAGCGCAAGCCGGCCACGCCGCGGCCTTCGTTGTGATTGCGCACCCAGCCTTCGAAGCTGGCGAACGCGCCGGCATGCGGATGTTCCACCCCCGCACGCAGCCGATCGATCGGCAACGGCACCTCGGAAAGCGCAAAGATCGCTGCAACCTGTTCGCTCACGCTCAACCTCCCGACACTGGCGGAATGAACACCACTTCGCTGCCATCGCGCAGCGCATCCTCCCAGCGCGCGAATGCGCCATCCACGGCCACACGCAACTGCGCAGGCGTCCAGCGCAGGCCATGCCGCGCATCGAGTTCCGCGTACAGGCTGCGCAGATCCTGCGCGCCGCTCTGCACGCGCTCGTCGGCAATTCCTGCGGCCTCGCGCAGGCTGGCGAAATACAGCACCGTCACCGTGGCGGTCATTGTGCCGCTCCGATGTCGCGCTTGCCGCCGCGCTTGGACACCAATTTGGTCGGACCAATGCTCATGCTGTGCGACAACGCCTTGCACATGTCATACACCGTCAGCGCCGCCACGCTGGCACCGGTAAGCGCCTCCATTTCCACGCCGGTACGATGCACGCAGCGCACCGTGCAACGGATATCCAGCAGCTGCTCGCCCGCCCAGTCGATCTCGAAACGGCAGGCATCGATCGGCAATGGATGGCAGAACGGAATCAATTCGTGCGTGCGCTTGACCGCCATGGTGCCGGCAATCACCGCCGTCTCCACGATGCCGCCCTTGGCACTACGCAAGCCGTTGGCGCGCAACTGTGCGGCCACGGCCGCCGGAAAGCGCACGCGGCTTTCCGCAGTGGCGCTACGGGCGGTAACCGCCTTGTCCGAGACATCCACCATGGTGGGGAGCCCGGCATCATCCAGATGGGTCAGGCGGGCGGAGCGGGAATTTGCAGGCATGGGAAGCGACGCGAAGACAGGCACTCAGGATGCGGCATTCTCGGTGAACAAGGTGCCTTGATGGAACAGCAGCTGCCATCCAGCAGCATTGCTGCGCCACAACGAGCTGCGCAAGGCCTGCCGCTCAACACCCTGACGGCGATCCACCGACCGATAGCGCACCTGCGCAAGATCCGGTGCCAGCCGCGCGCATTCGAAGTCTTCTGCGCAGTACTCGGCAGCGACACCGGGGGCGCGCAGGGCCGCGATCACCTCGCTCCGCGTGTACCGGCGGCCCGACGTACCGAACTCGACAAAGGCCGGATCGAGCAGCGCTTCCAACACCTGCACATCGGCACGCTGCTGCGGAACGAGCAGACGCAGCTCCAGCGTGCGCAGTTGCATCAGCAGCGCGTCCTCGCTCATCCGCCGATCAAGAACATCTCGACCGGCTTGCCGCGCCGCGGCACCGAGGCGCGCACTTCGCTGTAGCGGTCGCCACGCACGCTCCAGCGCTGGCGCAGATGCGTCGCCAGCGCAGGCTCGCCGTCGGCCAGGGCCGGCTTGAGGTCGTGGCCCTGACTGGCGAACAGGCAGGTATACAGATGCCCGTCGGCCGAGACGCGCGCACGCTGGCAATCGCCGCAGAACGGCACGCTGACCGAACTGACGAAGCCCACTTCGCCAGCGCCATCCGCAAACGCGTGGCGCTGCGCCACTTCACCGGTGTAATTGGCGTCCAGCGCCACCAACGGCCAGCGCGCATGGATGCGTTCGTGCAATTGCGCCGAGGTCACCACCGCATCCGCCGTCCAGCCATTGCAACTGCCCACATCCATGAATTCGATGAAGCGCAGCACGTGCCCGGTGCCGCGGAAGTGCTCCACCAACGGCAGCACCTGATCTTCGTTGACGCCACGCTGCACCACGCAGTTGATCTTCAGCCGCTGGAAACCGGCCTGCTCGGCGGCGGCAATGCCAGCCAGCACCTGCGCAATTTCGCCGCGATCGCCGCTCATGCGCCTGAACAACGCCGGTTCCAGCGCATCCATGCTGACGGTGATGCGGCGCAGCCCAGCCTGTCGCAGCGCGACGGCCTGGCGCCCAAGCAAGGTGCCGTTGGTGGTCAGCGCCAGATCTTCGATGCCCTCGATCGCGGCCAGCCGTGCGATCAGGCTCGGCAAGTCGCGCCGCAGCAGCGGCTCGCCGCCGGTCAGGCGCACCTTGGTCACCCCGACCGAAACGAAGGCACGCACCAGGGTTTCCAGCTGATCGAAACTCAACCGCTGCTGCGAGTCGAAGCCGTAATCGTCTGGCACGCGATCGGCCGGCATGCAGTACCCGCAGCGGAAATTGCAGGCCTCGATCACCGACAGGCGCAGATCGCGCAGCGGACGGCCGTAGCGGTCCTGCATCGGCGCCGTGGCAAGATCCGGCAGCAGCAAGGCGCCCATCAGGGCACCGTCGTTGCGGTCGGGTTCGCCAGCGCAAGGTATTGGCCGGGCACGGCGACGCGGTGGCCACGTGCACGCAGCACATCGCCGTCGGCGTCGCTGGCGTAGTGGTACAGCAGCATGCGGTTCAACAGGTCCTGCGGGTATTCCCGCTCCAAATCGTCCACGCCAGTATGCGACGGGTTGCCGTGAACGCCGCAGTCATGCGCGATGAGTTCGCTGTCGTCCGCATAACGCTTCAGCATTTCGGGGATCGGTCGGGTATCGCCAGTCCAGACCAGCGCCCCCTTCAAACGCAACCCGTAAGCCGTCTCGGGCCAGTGGTGGCGGACCGGGAACACTTCCAGCCGCACGCCGTCGTGCCAGAACGCATCGCCGACCGGCACCAGCTGGAATGCGTCCCAGAAGTTCGCCCCGCCCTCGGCCAGCACATTCGGGTAATCGGCGATGCGCCGCTGCAGCAGCGGCACGACCGGCGCCGGCACGTACAGGCGCGTGCGCCCGCGGCGCTCGGAAAAATAACTGTCGACGAACACCCGTTCCAGGCCACCGACATGGTCCAGATGCACGTGGGTGATGAAGATTGCCTGTGGCAGCTGGCCATAGTGAGCCTGATAGGCGGTCAGCCCCTCGCTGCCGCAATCGATGGTCAGCCAGGGCGCACCGGCGCGCTCGAGCGTGGCCATCGGCGAGCCAAGGGCCACCGCCGACGCATTGCCGACTCCCTGCACCCGCAAGCCCCAGTCCATCAGTAGCCCCGGCCCCAGGCCAGTTCGTAGGCGCGATGCAGGCGCGCATAGTCCTTGTCGACATCCTCGCGGCTGCGGTTGCCGCGCAGCTTCAACAGCGAGCGATGCAGCCGCCTGAGGTTGCGCTCGCGCCAGCGCGTGGCCGGAATGCGCAGCACGCCGCGGTCGAAATCGATCAGCCAGCCATGCCCGCCGGCATCGAACAGGATGTTGTGCGCGTTGAGATCGGCGTGATCCAGGCCAGCGCGATGGAAGCGTGCAATCAGCTGGCCGGTCGCCTCCCACGGCGCACCGCGACCGGCCACCTGGGCGTGGTCGGCCAATGAGCGCACGTTTTCCAGCCGCTCCATCAACAGCGCAGCGCGATAGCCCACGCCTTCGCGCAGATAGCAGGCGGCCAACGGGCGCGGCACCGGCAACTTGCGTTTGATCAGTTCGCGCATCAGCCGGAACTCGGCAAAACTGCGCGTGCGCCCTGCCCCTTTCCACAGGTAGCGATCGCGGCTCACGCGTGCGGCCATGCCGCCGCGCAGGTACTGCCGCAACACGCTATGCCCGAATGGCGCATCCACGAACCACGCGCCGCCACGCCCGCCCGCGTCCACCGGCCGCGCCCTGTCGCCCCATGATTGCGGCGAAAACAGGCTGGCATCGGCTTGCCGCAGCCGTTCGCGGTCGAACAGAATGGCGCCATACCCGCGACCTTCGCGGTACGGCGCCAGCGCTTCGGTGGCATCGAAAGAAACCATCTATCGAGTCTAACAACACCATGGCTGTAACGCCCGCATCGCTGTGTTTGCTGCGCTTGTCCGCCCTGGGCGATGTCACGCACGTGGTGCCGCTGGTACGCACGTTGCAGGCCGGGTTTCCTGAAACCCAACTGCATTGGGTCATCGACAAGGCCGGGCTGAAATTGCTCGAGGGTCTGCCCGGCGTGCAATTCCACGCCTACGACAAACGCAGCGGGGTGGCCGGCATGCGCGCACTACGCCGGTCGCTGGCACCGCTGGGCCGCTTCGATGCCTTGCTGCAGATGCAGGTGGCCTTTCGGGCCAATGTGCTGTCGGCCTTCGTGCCGGCGCGGCGACGCATCGGCTACGACCGCAGCCGCTCCAAGGACCTGCACGGCCTGTTCGTCAACGAGCGCATCGCCGATCGCCCCGGCATCCACGTGCTCGACGCCATCGGCAGCTTTGCCGAGCCGCTGGGCCTGCGCCAGACCCAGGTGCGCTGGGACCTGCCGGTGCCCGACCAGGCGCATGCCTGGGCACGCGCGCAATGGGACGACGATGGCCGCCCTGTACTGATGATCTCGCCCTGCTCCAGCCACCCGCGTCGCAACTGGTATCCCGATCGCCTCGCCGCGCTGGCCGATCATGCCGCCGCGCAGGGCTGGCGGATCGTGCTGTGCGGCGGCCGCAGCGACCTGGAACGCAGCACTGCCGATGCCACCGTTGCGGCCGCACGCACGCCGGTGCTGGATCTGGTTGGCAAGGACACCCTCAAACAACTGCCCGCACTGCTTGCGCGCGCGGACCTGGTGGTCACGCCGGATTCCGGGCCGATGCATATCGCCAACGCCATGGGCACCAAGGTGCTCGGCCTGCATGCGGCCAGCAACCCGCGACGAAGCGGCCCGTATTCGGACGTGCGCTATTGCGTGGACCGCTACGACGCCGCCGCGCGCAAATTCCTGCACAAGCCAGCCGACCAGCTACGCTGGGGAACGAAGATCGAATTCGACGAGGTGATGTCGCTGATCACCGTGGACGATGCGATCGCCGCCTTCGAGCGTTATCGCGCCGACCACTCACGCTGATTCTCGGCACCGGCGATCGGCAATCGATCGCCGCCACAGCCACAGCGCCGCATAGTTGGTGCGGCAGACACCGCGCGCAGCACCACGACGCACTCGCTACAGGATCGAGCAAGACTGACCACGGCAGTTGCCGGGTGGCGTGGACGGCGGGCGCTCACCACCCGAGTCGACGCGTGACATGCAACGCCTACGCACCGACTACGCGCGCCTCGTTGCCGTGCAGTCATTTCATCAGCCGCTGTATGTGGCTCGGCAATCCAGCGCCGAGCAAGTTGCAGCGGCGCCTGCGCAAGTGGGCTGAGATCGAGCGAACGCGTCCTGCAACCAATCGCGCCGTTCAGACCACCCGCGCAATCACCACGTCAATGCGCTCAGCCGCCAGTGGCGCGATAGTCCTGATAGGACTTTTCTTCCACATACGAAGAACCCAGCGCCAGGTTGATCTCCTTCTTGATGCGCGCGCGCTCGTCGTTCTCGATATACACGCTGCGCGCCAACTGCACGAAGGCATCGTCGAAGCTCTGCGCCTGCTCCTTGAGGCGGATGTCGTCCTCGATCACCCACAGCCGCTCATTGACGGCCTTGAGCTCGGCGCGCAGGCGCACGATGTCGTGGCCGGCGGCCGGATGCGCCATCCAGCTGGTTTCCAGCGCAGACAGCTCGTTGCGCACATTGGTCAACTTGGCCGCATCGCGCATGCGCTCGGACTTGATCTGCAGGATCGCGATCTTGTCGAGCAGTTCACCAAAAGACACGGGCACCAGGATCTCGGACATGACAGGCCTCCAACGGGGATCGGGCGGATTGTAGTCATCGCCGCGGCCGGCGACTGCCACACATAAACAAAAGCCCCCTTGCGGGGGCTGATGCGAATCTGGCGGAGAGTGGGGATTCACTCGGCACTTCGTGCCTTCGCCCTACGGGCGGCTTCGCCGTGCAGACAGCTGCGCTGCCTGTCGAACCCGGGGATTCTCACCCCCCAATGCCGCCGGCGAAACCCACGCGGCACTGGCGCACCTACTCGCCTCAATCTGGCGGAGAGGGGGGGACAATACGACCCACACCAATTTCCGCAAATTGTTCAGGAACTTACGCCGGGAAACCCTCAGTGGGAAGTGTCCCCTACGAGTCCAAAGAATGTCCCAAATTGCCGCCCATCGTCAACCCTTCTTCTCGGCAATGGCTCTCAAGGCGGCTATCGCCTCCTGCTGACGATCCTCGGGCAACTTCGCGATCAACAAAATGGCCTCGGCGAGCATGTCGGGTGTCGCGTAGAAGTAAGCCAACGGCAAACCCAACGCCTGAGCCAATTCTGCTGCGGTTTCAGGATCCGGATCGTGTTGCCCCGTCTCGTAGCGCGAGATGCGAGGTGCACCGGTGTTTTGCTCTTCCATTCCCAACATCCTTCCCAAGTCTGCTTGACGCAGGCCCAAGGACAGCCGGGCCGTGCGCAATCGTCGTCCGAACAGTGATGCAGGCGGCTTGATGGGAGGCATTGGGGGGTGTACCGAAAACACCTCTCCATTGTGACAAGTCCGGCCAATTCAATCATTTGCGTTTGTCGCAAATTATGGCATAAGCTCGTTTCGCCGGCACACGGCCGGCCCGCTGCTCAGCACAGGACATGGCGATGACGCCCACACTTAGAAATACCGCACCACGACCTCACACCACGGCGCTAGCCCTGACCTTCGGCCTTCTTGTGCCTTTCGTCGGCAACACGCAAGACAGCCCACAAAGCGCAGGTCAAAAGATTGGCAATCTATTTTCTGACGTGAAAAACAAATTGGGTCTGCGGATTGAACGGCCGGCGCAGGGTGGCGCCGGGGGTGTTCTCTACGCTCCCCTTAGCGGTGGGCAAACCTTCCGTACTTTGTTTCGCAACGAGGACCACGACCAAGCCATTCAAGGACGCTTGCAGTGGCCTCGCGCGGCCCTGACCTTTGTCGAGTACGGCCGAAATCTACCGTGCTGGACAGTCAAAGCGACCATTTGGACCAGTTCTACGTCCTCGCATGACGAAACATTTAGAACGTGCACGACCGCTAAATTGACCAAAACGAACGATTTGGGAGAAGTCAGTACCTTTGGCCGCTCCATCGGGTTTGTTGGACTGCTCAACGCCGAACCGCGTTTTGGAGCCGTGCCCACCACGGGCGACACTCGTACGCGCGGCCCAAACCCACCGCGACTGCTGTTTCAAGTCGATGTGGATAAGGCTATGCGCGACAAACTGCGCGATATCGTCATCAACTCGGCTTGGGTGTCTGGCTTCTACGGTCAGGGCAATGATCTGTCCCACGCGTCCATTTTTTATGACTATCGGATGTGGATCGCCGGCTTTGAACCCACAGGCAACCGCGACCAAGGCTAAAGGCACGAAGTATGGGATATAAAATTACGGGCGAGCTAACGTTGTTGGGCGACGCACAGTTCAGCGCCAACGGAGTTCGCCAATATTCGGTAATCGAAATCGGCGGAAAAGTCTACTCAAAACATCGCGCTCCCGCAGGTATCAACACTTACTTACAGCGCGCCGTCCGCATGAATGGCCCAACATCGCTGTACGTCGAAGGAAATTTTATTTATGGCGTAACACTTCCGGACGGTAAAACATATTGCTGGAAAAAGAACCCGATTGGCTCTTTCTTCATTTTAGGGGTCGGAATTATCGGACTACCATTTGTGATCGGGCTATTCTTCATCATTGCGGCGATCAGAGAATTGGCAATTAACAGCGGTAGCAATACCCTATTAAAACATGGCGCCGCACGCGTCTAGAAAGATCAAGCTGTAAAAAATAAACCCCGCTTGACAAATTGGCGGGGTTTATTATTTTAGATATATGGCCACACAGTTTAGGCGACTATGTGGCGAGTAAGGCAAAAAGAGAGTTTGCGCTACCCAAGCAGTTGCTCCTTTCATCTAAGTTAGCAACGCACGCGAAAAAATCAAGCCCCTTATTCGTCACCAATCTGTCTGAATAGCCATCGGATATTGAAGAAACGGGGCAAGTAACCACGCCGCAAATATTCGTGACTGTCGCGCAAGGCGGGGATTATTGAACACGGCGCTCTGCATAACTAGGTACGAAGGGTTGGACGATTTCCCCCCGACGTACTGGCCCTGACCAGGTTCAAGGCGGAGTTTATTCCGCGCACGGGGCTGACAACACTGATAAACCATGTGTTGTTTGTGGACTACGGCAGGGTGGGTTTGAAATCACATTCTGGGCGTTCACGGACAGGTTCGTTGCCCGCCTAGGGAGGTTTTCCCATGGGAAAACGAATAACATCTGTAAACACCCTTGCAAGAGTGGATATATATCCACCCTAAGTCTAACGACCTTATACTTTAGAAAAGCTAAATAATTTCATAGTAAAGCTAAGCTAAATTTTTTATAGAAAAGCAATATTATAAGCACGTAGCGGGGGTGGGAAGGGGTTATACCCCTTCGGGTTAATTACATATTTAAGTAAATCATATAGAAAAATCACATTAAAGATAAACAAATTGGAGCGCGCACAATTATACCGGTTTGCGAGCGTTGTCAATCCACTCTTGTGCAATCTGTGGAATCCGGTCCACGACCTCGCGGCCAAATATGACTTCAGTTACAAGGCCCATGTTCAGCATATCGATAATGCGGCATAGATAAGATTTACCGCTCACCCACCAAGTGCGGTGCGAGTCAATTATCAGAATGTGCTGCGCCCTCATTCCTTCATTCTGCTCCAACTCTTGGAGCTCAAGACCGTCCAAAAGTGTTTCGTATACTCCGTCTGCTACACGACTTCCGAACGTAGTAGTGTAGTAGTACTCCTTTATCTCCCACACCGCGATAGGATTGACAGTAGATGGGAACGCTCCATCAACACGACGGGCCAACGTCCGCAGTGGAATGCCATTTTTTGTAAACGTTGTTAACTGGCCCGGGTTGTAGTTACACGGCGCATCACCGATCACCTCGTGTAGTAACATATTAACTAGACCTGTCAGAAAAGCGGGCGCAGCCATCATGCCCTTTTGCTTATTCATTGGGAGCGGAACGAAGTGTGCTGGGCTCACCCGCGCACTTACCTGCTGAAAAAGTGCGTCAGCTTCTTCTACATCCATAAGATTGGGCCGCACCGTATGATTGAGTATGTCCGCGCGGTAAGCAAAATAATTTTGCAGCCGTTCTCCTAACTGAGTTATCTGGTTATCCACCAATAAGAGTGCAGGGCTAAGACCCAAATCGAGCAGTGCCGCTGCCATCTGCTCAACGCTATGGATCTTTACGGTCCCGGAACCCTTGGGCACTCCGCGCGGAGACCGATTCGTATACCCCAGCTTTTCTGATAACGTCCGAACCAAGGCCCAAAATCCCTGTTGCTGCCTCATGAATTCTGGATTTCCCCTCACCGCTCTCCCCTCTCAAGTAATGAAACGAAATCATAAAGACTTATACCCAGCACACTGCACAGGTCAGATAACTCAATCAGGTCTAAGCGGCGTTCGCCACTTTCGTACTTGCTGACATACGACTGCGGCTTGCCAAGGGCATTCGCCAAGTCGGTTTGAGTCATGTCTGACTGGTTTCGCAAGTCGCGAAGCAGTAGTGCAAGCAGTGCGTAACGGTCGTGGATAGTGTTCATTGACGACAACTTTAGAGTGGACTTGCCATCTATCCCAATTCAGGATATTCTTTGGGCATGTATCGTCCCCTCCCCCTACGCACTCTCGACCACGTCAACTTCAAAAGCCAGCTTCTGAAATGGGTTGGCAATAAGCAACGCGTCGCTTCGGAGTTGATCTCGTATTTCCCCCCAACGTTCAACACGTACATTGAGCCATTCGTTGGTAGTGGCGCTGTCTTGGGAACGCTGGCTCCGAAAAGTGCCATCGCTGGAGACATTTTTGCGCCCCTCCTAGAAATCTGGAAGGCTCTCAAAGACGATCCCGAACTGGTAATTGCATGGTATCAGCAGCGCCACAATCTTATTGGCGAAATTGGAAAAGTTGAGGCATATAAGTCAGTTCTGTCATCCTATAATCGTACTGCTAACGGTGCTGATCTACTCTTTTTATCGCGCACTTGTTATGGTGGTGTTATCAGGTTTCGGAAGTCTGATGGTTTTATGTCCACTCCGTGTGGGCCCCATGCCCCAATGCCACCCGATAATTTCGCGGCTCGCGCTTATATTTGGCATCGCCGAGTGAAAGGCACGCAGTTCCACCACGCAGACTACCGCGACTTGATGGAGCGTGCCAAACCTGGCGATCTCATTTACTGTGACCCCCCCTACGTAGACTCGCAGTCGATCTTGTATGGCGCGCAAGACTTTCGGCTCTCAGAACTTTTTCATGCTATTGCTGCGTGTAAGAAGCGGGGGGTCTATGTAGCATTGAGCATCGACGGCACTAAGAAGTCTGGCAACAATGTCGTTCGGATTGACCCGCCAACAGGCCTGTTTAAACGAGAAGTATTAGTGAACTGTGGAAGGTCCATGCTGCGTCGATTTCAAATGGATGGTCAGACACTTGAATCTGAACTTGTCGCAGATCGCCTGCTGCTGACGTACTAAGTTGTCAGCAACATAGTAAGATCTGGACTTGCCAGCGCATAAATTGAGGCCAACGATTTCGCCTAGTTACATTTTGCGGGCAATGCAGCCGTGCGCTTTTCGCAAACTGGACATGGCATGAGAGGATTTGAATGAGGACGGGTCGACTAGTGCTCAATTTTCAAAGACCTCTCATGTTTCCTTGTTTATCCGGAATCCCTTGCGGACTTGCGCGCCGCAAAATGTTGTAGGCCCATTTCCTTCAGTGCCGGCAATTTGTCTGGAGTGAGGTTACGCAGGGCTACCAGCAACACGCCACACAATTCGGCCGGATCCATGTGATCTGCGCCCGCAGCAATCACTACTCCACCAAGCTGAATTTTTCGGTGCGCGTCTTTTTCCCGTGTTAGTTTCCACGCCTC
Source organism: Xanthomonas euvesicatoria (assembly GCF_013112235.1). Taxonomy (NCBI): domain Bacteria; kingdom Pseudomonadati; phylum Pseudomonadota; class Gammaproteobacteria; order Lysobacterales; family Lysobacteraceae; genus Xanthomonas; species Xanthomonas euvesicatoria. The sequence continues at coordinate 2,334,722 of NZ_JABFFS010000001.1, read as the reverse complement.
ATCGAACTGCTGGCGTTTTAATGCCGCAGCGGCTCGGCTTTTTTCTTTTTGGACTTTTAGCTTTTCTTGAGCTTTGAGTTGCAGCAAGTGTTTTTCAGTTTGCTTTATACGCTCGCCTAGTGTTTTTTTTGTACTCATAGAAATATCCAAAATCTGGTCATTCCATTCAAACAGAAAATTGGCACTTGTCGAATCTAATTTTTCTGTTTCAATATACTAGGGTGACGGTTGAACGTAGCGAAACCCGCCCGATTGGTTCTTTTGCGACGCCCGAAGGGTGTAGTAATAGCGCACTTATGTTTTCCCCTTCGTGTGAAAACGCGCGGTCAGGGGCTACGCCCCCGACACCCCAAAAGGCCGATTGGCTTTTCTGTGTGGTTGGGGATGGTTTTTCTGTGTTTTATATTTTGCGGAGTTGTGGGCGTGGCGATATACCATTGTGAGATAAATAGCATAAGCCGAGCGAAGGGCCACAGTGCCACCGCCGCTGCCGCTTATCGTGCCGGTATTCGCATAGAGGACGACCGTTTGGGAGTAATCCAGGACTACACAAAACGAAGTGGTGTCGCCTCCTTTGAAATCCTTGCCCCATCTGGGTCTCCCGCTTGGATCTTTGATCCGTCGCGATTGTGGAACGCGGCCGAAGCCGCTGAAACCCGTAGCAATGCAAGAGTTGCACGGGAGATGGAAATTGCTTTGCCGTGTGAGTTGACCGAACTGCAACGTGAAGAACTGGCGCGTGATATTGGGCGGCAACTGGTTGATCGATATAACGCAGCCGTACAGATTGCGATCCATACACCGGACAAACACGGTGACCAGCGCAACCACCACGCTCATATTTTGTTTACATCACGGCAAGTTGGCGCCGACGGCCTTACCGATTACGCGGCTAAGGCGTTCGACGACTTCAAGCAGGGACCTAAAGAGGTGCTCTACTGGCGTGAGCAGGTCGCCAGTACAACCAATAAGCACCTGAAGAACGCAGGTCACGATGTGCGCGTTGACCACCGCACTCTTGAAGCCCAGGCGGTGGACGCCGCCAAGCGCGGCAGTTTAGATGAGATGCGCGAACTGGACAGGCTTCCCACAGTAAAGGAAGGCCGCGCACCGTCACGACGCCGACATGCGCGCATTCGCAACGCAAAAATCCGCGAAGAGAATGCCGTCAGACAGCGAGAGTGGGACCAAATGGAAATACAGGCGAACAACGAAGCGCGGCTGATGCCCGCGCACCATGATCGAAAACCCGGAGAAAATAATAATGAAGATGGAGCAAGAACCGTTGCCCGATCCCGAGCACGAAGAAGCCGAAAAGGTCCGGCACCTCTCACCAGTGATTCGGTCAATACTGATCGATTGCGAGTTGACGGACCTGGCCGAAAGCCTGTGCTTTCAGTGTCGCCAAGCCACCGTGTTGCAGTTGTCCAGTCCCGATGGAGTCCAGAACGCGGCCGTCATTCACTGCGCAGCACTTTCGAGGGACATTCAGGTGACGGTGGCGCGCTGCACTTCACATCTTCCACAGTCATCCGAGGCGGTTCACTGACTGAAACACCGATTGTTCAAGCATTAGGGGCGGTAGCCAAACCCGCTTTGGATCCATCGCAGCCCGCGCGCGTAGCGCGTGGAACAGTGGCCCCAAAGGGGGCGCTAAAAATCTTCAGTTCCGCGCCTAGCGGAGGGGGCAGCAACGCTCGGATTTCTGTGACTGGAAGTGAGTACGACCGCAGGATGATGCAGTTGGATCAAGAGCGCTTAGACATGGAAGCCGACGCGGCACGGCAAGGGCGACAACGGGATGCGGAAGTTAAAGCATTATTGGAGTCGTTGACTGCGTTGGAGGCAATGCATTGGCGCGACCAGAACCGCCGAATTGCGGAGGCGCGTGCTTGGCTCTCCACGCACGAACACGAGGAGCAGCACCGGTTCGCTGAGCGTGAGCGGCGCAAACGTGTGAGAGATACGGAATGGGCACGGCTGCAACAGTGGAAGCAAACCAATCCCGAGCCGTGGCAATTTTTCCCAAAACACAAGCATTGGGCGTCTGCATTGGAAGAACGTACGAAGTCACTACGAACGGCAGACATAGATTATAAGTTGGCTAAAACCAATGCCGACTTGCCAGCCTTGCAGAAGTTGGGACGCGAACGCATCAAAATGCAAAGACAGTTGGCACGGGCCACCGCAGCCCGTCAGGCCATTGCTATGCTTCCCAGCGAACATGAGCAACAAATCGCTTTACCCATTGCACCGCAACCGCCCATCATGGAGCCGCAGCGCGATACACCCAAAGTTGCGCGCAGTCGCTGGGCAAGATTTCCGGCTCTAAATCCACCGGGATACAGAAGGCCCATTGGCTGAATAAGCGGCTAGCTTTACAAGAACTCCTTCAATTTCTTGATGTTCAACACACCTTGCTGTTCCCAACACAATGACGGGTGACACTGTTTCGACAACTGCTCATAAGCGTTTTGACTATAGTTTAAACTGTGCGCCGTATCCAAGGTGCTGGGCTTTTCGCTTTGTTCGTGTCCTACGTACCGTTCGCGCCAGCCCTGAGAAACGCCATGTCGTGTCATCTGCGTAATTACAGTGTCGCGGAATGAATGGAGTCCCATTTGTCCCATCCTTGGCTTGATGCCTCGCCGCGCGATATAGCGAATAAAAGCACGTTGTGGGGCACCTGCGGGCCCGTTGTTCGCGGCCTGCGTCAGATCTGGAAAAAAATACTGTTCCTTTGCAATTTTTAGTCGCTCCACACGCTCTAGAATCCCTAATTCAATCAAATCCGGATGGATTGGAACTTTGCGTTCGCTGGCTTCGCTTTTCGTGCTTTTGTATTCTCCCAACAGGTTGAAGTCGAACACCCACACTCCCTCTTCCTGCACGATGTCAGCCACTTCCATTTTCGCAATTTCGTTGCTGCGGGCACCTGTGTACACACAAATTAAGGCTACCCAGCGGTCGCGCTCATTGCCCAAGTCGTGGAAATGGTTGAAATCGAAAATATTCTTCAACTGCTCAATATTGAATGGCTCCGATCCAAGCGCCGCCGCTTTTCGCTTTTCCTTTTTAGTGATCGTAATGTGACCGTGAGCAGGGTTTTTCCCATCCTCGAAGTACCCTGATGCCATCGCCCATTTGAAAAATCCCGCAAGCCAAATTTGCGTACTATTGACCGTACTGCGTTGCAATCCCTTTGTTAGTTCCTGTTCGAGAAATGCCGCAATTTGGTGGCGTTGAATTGCGTACACAAACGAGCGGGGTTTGATGTAAGCCGTAAACTCATCGATTGTCTTGACCACACGGCCAAACGTCTTTGCTTTACCTAGCCGCTTGCGTACGACTTCAATATATTTTTCTCTAGCGATGGCGATGGTAATCGCCTTCACTCCCGGGGGTGCGCCAAGTACAGCCGAGACAGGAGGCAGCGTAGCAGGCGCAAGCGTCGGCGGAGACGATTGTGTCCGTGCCTGTTCATTTAGCCGCAACAGCATTGGGAGCGCCGCAACCAAATTATCGGCATCCGCTTGCGTTCCATCGGTTTCAACACGCAGCCCCCCGTTTGAACTGACCTCCAAGGTGTAATCACGTGTCTGATCCTCTCCAAACGCTGTCTGCGCGCTTCTGAGAAGGTCCTCTAATGATTTGGTCACACCACCCCCATCAATCTGCACGAACGCTTGTTGATAGCGTACAGCCAGATACAGCGCCTTGACTTGTGCAAGACGTGGATCGGTTGTGTGCAAAGCATGCTTGATGACCTTACGGCGCAGAGTATTGCGCAGGCGCAAGGGAACAATAATACGAAAGGAAAAGCCGCCAGAACGGCGAACAAGGTAGGTCGGTAAGCGCACAAGTGTCCCAACGTTGTCCCGTTGAGTGTCCTCGGCGCTCGTTCCTTGTTGCGTGTAAGTTGCTGTTCTACAACAACTTATCTGAAAGTGGCGGAGAGGGGGGGATTCGAACCCCCGAGGCGCTATAAACGCCTGCCTGATTTCGAGTCAGGTACATTCAACCGCTCTGCCACCTCTCCAGATGGTCCCCAGTGTCCTGGGGCCGTGCATCATACGGGCACATGGCCCGCGCCACAAGCGGCCCGGGCCGGCGCAGGCAGGGCCAGGCGCGCGTCCAGGCGTGAACCGGTGCTGCGGCACCCGTGCGTGGCGTGTTGCCGCTAACCGGCCGGGCCGCGATGATGGTGGCGCATCTTCTCCTTGGCGACCCGGCCCCATGCTCGAATTCGGACACCTCACCCATGTCGGCCTGCGCCGTGACCTCAACGAGGACACCTACTACGGCGACAGTGAGCTGGGATTGTGGCTGGTCGCCGACGGCATGGGGGGGCATGCCTGCGGGGAAGTGGCCAGCGCACTGGCCCGCGAGACCATCGTGCGCGAAGTCCGCGCCGGTACCCCGCTGGCGCAGGCGGTACGCATCGCCGACGAAGAGATCATCAAGACCTCGCGCCGCTGCAACGACACCTTGCCGATGGGCACCACCGTGGTCGCCGCGCGCGTAATCGGCCAGCGTTTCGAAGTGGCCTGGGTTGGCGACAGCCGCGCCTACCTGTGGCGCGATGGCCGGCTGGCGCAGCTGAGCCAGGACCACAGCTATGTGCAGGAGCTCATCGCCCAGGGCACGCTGACCAGCGAGCAGGCACGCGCGCACCCGCATCGCAACGTGGTGACCCAGGCACTCGGCGTGACCGACCCGGCACATCTGAATGTCGCCATCATGCAAGGCGAACTCAAATCCGGCATGCAGCTGTTGCTGTGCAGCGACGGCCTGACCGAAGAGGTGGACGATGCCGCCATCGCGGCCACGTTGTCGCAGGCCGATTGCAGCGCGCAGGAATGCGTGGAATGCCTGGTCGCCGCCGCACTGGATGGCGGCGGTTCGGACAACATCACCGCGATCCTGGTGCGCAGTTACTGATGTAGCGCCGCGCGCGAGCAAAATACCTCAGGCAAGACGCCTCACCCGGCGACCGCAATCTCCTCGACCGGCGGATCCCACAACGCACGCCCTGCCTTCTTGCGCAGCTGCGCCAAGCGTGCCTCGTGGGCCTGCAATTCGGAAGCGGTCACCGCAATGCGCGGACGCGGCAACAGCAGCGCCGGGTCGAACGCAATCACGCCGCTCGCCGCATCGGTCTGCTGACCGGCGTCGGCACTGGCAAACCCGATTTCCTCCTGGCCGGAGGTCAGCGCGATATACACATCGGCCAGGATCTGGGCATCGAGCAACGCGCCGTGCAGTTGGCGATGCGAGTTGTCCACGCCCAGACGCTTGCACAAGGCATCCAGGGAATTGCGCTGCCCCGGATAGCGCTCGCGCGCCATCATCAAGGTATCGACCACCGTGGCGCGCTCGACGATGCGCCCGTAGTGATCGCCCAGCAGCGCCAGTTCGTTGTCCAGAAACCCCAGGTCGAACGCAGCGTTGTGGATGATCAGTTCCGCGCCGTCGATATAGGCGAGAAACTCATCCACCACCTCGCCGAACAGCGGTTTATCGGCCAGAAATTCCAGGGTCAGCCCGGTCACCTCCTGCGCGCCCGGCTCGAAGTCGCAGTCCGGCTTCAGGTAACGATGGAAATTGTTGCCGCTCGGGCGCCGCTCCAGCAGCTCCACCGCACCGATTTCGACGACGCGGTTGCCCTTGCGCCATTCCAGGCCGGTGGTTTCGGTATCGAGAATGATCTGACGCATGTGTCCTCTTACGATGTCGCAAGACCATCGCGCTGGGCGATGGCCTGATTGCGGGCGAGCACGTCGACGCGCTCGTTGTCCGGGTCGCCATTGTGGCCTTTCACCCAACGCCAATCGATGCGATGGCGCTGCGTGGCCGCGTGCAACCGCTCCCACAACTCGCGATTTTTGACCGGATCGCCACCGGCGGTCTTCCAGTTGCGTCGCACCCACCCCGGCATCCATTCGGTGATGCCCTGGCGCACGTACTGCGAATCGGTATGCAACACGATCTGGCACGGCTCGGTCAGCGTTTCCAGCGCCATGATCGCCGCCATCAATTCCATGCGGTTGTTCGTCGATACCGCCTCGCCGCCGGCCAGCTCCTTTTCGCGGCCGTTGTAACGTAGCAAGGCCGCCCAGCCGCCCGGGCCGGGGTTGCCGAGGCAGGAGCCATCGGTATGCACTTCAATGGATTTCATCAGGTTCCAGAGTTGAACGTAAACAGGTCAGATCGTGGCCACCGGCTGTGGCCAGCGGGCAGGCAGGGCGATCGGCGTCGGCCCGATCGCCGCGGCAGCACGCTTTTCCACTTCCAGCAGATACACCGCGCGCCAGGGTGCCCGGCCGGGGTCGGTGGACTCGCCGCTGGGGCGCCAGATCGGCCCCAGGTAGCGCTCGGCCTGCACGCTGTGCAGACCGGCACGCTGGGCCAGGAGGCGCCAGCGATCCGGGCGCAACGCGACCGGCCCGCGCCGCGCCCAGCGGAAGCGGTAGGGGCTCATCGGATTGAGCGTGAACAGCCACAGACGGCCGCCGGGCATCAGCAGACGCTCGCATTCGGCCAGAAAGTCCGCTGCCCCGCCAACCACCGCATGTTGCGCCACGATCGCCTGCAGGCTCTCGGTCGGCAGCGGAAACGGCAGCGCGCAGCGTGCGTCGCCGGCAAAGCGCCCGGCACTGCGATGCAGGCGCAAACCGCGCCCTTGCAGCAACTCGCGCGCAGGCATGTCGGCGGTCGGCGTCAGCCACAACCACGGCTGCGACGGCCGTGTCTGTAGCGCTTCCAACGCCAGACGACGCTCCAGCTGAAGCAGGCCGCGCCCCGCGCCGGTTTCAAACCAGGATGAGACGCCAGCTTGACGTGAGAATGGCGGGGCAGGCATGGTCCCAATTCTATGCGACTGATCGCCCTGCCCGCATTCGACGACAACTACATCTGGGCGCTGATCGCTGCAGATGGCCGCGCCATCATTGTCGACCCCGGTCAGGCCGAGCCGGTCCTGGCTGCCGCGCAGCACCAGGGCCTGGTGCCGAGCGCCGTCCTGCTCACCCACCACCACGGCGACCATATCGGCGGCGTTGCCGAGCTCCAGCAGCGCTGGCCGAACCTGGCGTTGTTCGGCCCGGCCGACGAACGCATCCCGGCCCACGCGCATCAGGTAGGCCAGGGCGAGCGCCTGCGCCTGCTCGATGTCGAGTTCCAGGTGCTCCAGGTGCCCGGCCACACCCGCAGCCACATCGCCTTCGTCGCTGACGGCTACCTGTTCAGCGGTGATACCCTGTTCAGCCTAGGCTGTGGGCGGATGTTCGAAGGTACCGCTCCCCAGATGTTCGACTCGTTGCAGCGCCTGGCCTCCCTGCCTGGCGAAACGCTTGTGTGTTGCGGCCACGAATACACCTTGGCCAATGCGGCCTTCGCGCTGCACGTCGATCCCACCAACGCTGCCTTGCAGCGCCGTCAACAGGAAGCCCAGGCCATGCGTCATGCAGCCCGTCCTACCCTGCCGATTTCGCTCAAGAGTGAACTGGCCACCAATCCGTTCTTACGCACCGGCCGCCCCGAGATCCGCGCTGCAGTGGCACCGCGCGCAGCCGGCGAGCTTTCCTCTGAAGTCGATGTTTTCGCCGAACTTCGGCGCTGGAAAGACGAATTTCGCGCATGAGGCGCCTGGTTTTGACAGTGCTGGCCGTCTGTTCGGCCATCGCACCGGCAGCCGCATCGCCCAATGACGCAAGCTCCGCCCCCGCCAGTAGCCAGACCGCGCAAGCCAGCGCGCCAAGCCTCCGCAACGGGCGCGAGATTTTTTCGGCCTTCCTCGACGGTCGCGCCGACCCGGGCTGCGACAGCGCCCATAGCGATGCCCGCTGGGAACAGCATTTTTCGCGCGCCCCGGCACGTCTGGCAGACGATGCGCAGGATGTCCTGCCGTTATTCGGTTATGTCGTCGACGAGTTGCGTAAGGCCGACATGCCGACCGAATTTGCGCTGATCCCGTTCGTGGAAAGCGGCTACCGCCCCGGGGCCCGCAACGGCAGCGGCCCTGCCGGCCTGTGGCAGTTCATCGCGACCACCGCGCGCAACCACCAGGTGCCGGTCGGTGCGCAATACGACGGACGCCTGTCGGCAGTGGACTCCACCACTGCGGCGGTGCGCTATCTCAAAACCCTTTACGGCATGTTCGGCGGAGACTGGCGCTTGGCCCTGATGGCCTACAACGCCGGCGAGTACCGCGTGCTGCAGGCAATGCGCAGCGCCGGGATGAACGCGCAAAACGCACGCCCCTCCGAATTGCCGGGCATGTCCAAGGTCACCTACGACTATGTGGAGAAACTGCACGCACTTGCCTGCGTGCTGGATCACGCGCAACAGCAGGGCAACCTGCTGACGTCGCTGGATCGCCAGGTGCCCGTCCTCACCGAACATGCGTTGCCGGCAGGCACCAGTCTCAACGCCTGGGCCGGACAGCGCGCGATCGAGCCGCAACTGCTCGCGCGCCTGAATCCCGCCCTCGCTGGCGCGCGCGCTGCGCCGCGCGGCGTGCACGTGCTTGCGCCGCTTGCGCCGCCGCAGCCCGGTGCAAATAGCGCCATGGTCGCCTCTGCCGAGGTGGGAACTGGCGCCGCCAGCAGCACTCCCGCACCGACCGCCGTTGCCTCTGCAGCCAGCAAAGCGTCGACCTCGCCAGCACGTACCCACACCGTGCGCAATGGCGAATCGGCCTGGGCGATCGCACGCCGCTATGGCATCACCGTGACGACGCTGCTCGCCACCAATGGCCTGGACAAAAGCGCCATTCTGAAGCCTGGCATGGTGCTGTCGTTCGACGACTCGCCCTAAAGTGACGCGCCAAGGTGCGACGCACCTTAGACGTTGTCGTGGGCACAGGCAGGCGGTAGGCGGTAGGCGGTAGGCGGTAGGCGGCATGATCGCGCCGATCCTGAACTTCGCTCACCAACCCAGCCTTCTCGTCAGGCCGCTTCGGTCGCGAAAGATGGATCTTGAGCGTTGCCTGGGTGCAAAGGCACAGTTAGCGCCTGCTGCGCGTCGCGCCGGGCAACCGACTTGGCGCTGTACGGGCCAGCCGAGCTCCGGCAAAACTCGAAGCTTGCAGGCCTCTCTGCAATGCGCGCCACGATGTGTGCGGTGCTCCCCGGCGAGTCAATCCCGCCTAGCCATTCAGCTGACCCGGCCACCAGAGATCATCAGCGGGACACCTGGCATGTCTGTCAGGAGCGCTCCCCGCGCGCGCCGTCGCCCAATCGAGCGTCAGCGACGACTGCCAGATCGTCAGGCGACTAGCCGACAACCGGCGATTGGCGCCCAGGAATCGCAGCTCCCGGCAGCCATGCAGCGCGCAGACACCGCCGGCAAATCGATATGCGCCGCGTAAGATCGACGGCGACTGCGCGCCAGCCGGCCGGTGTTCTCCACGACAAACGCCCAAAGAAAAAGCCCGGTTGCCCGGGCTTTTCTCACCAATCGATTATCCAGCCTTACAGCTGGGCTTCTTCGATCTGGATCTTGTAGCGCTTGCGCATTTCCTTGACGTAAGCCTGCGCAGCGTTGTTTCCGTCGATCTGGCTCAACTGCTCGCGCAGCATCGTCTGCTGCTCGGCCGGCATCTGCTTCAGATCGCCCGGCGTCGCCTTGCTGATGACAAAGACAGCAAAGCGCCCGCCATCCAGCTCCACCTTGCCAACCGACGGCTTGCCTTCGGTCGGTCGCGGCGCGCTGAAGATCGCACGGTTCGCAGCCGGGGTCGGGATCGGTGCCGTCCGCGGTAGCACCGGGATCGGCTGCACCTGCAGCTTCTCGCTGTCGGCCAGCGCCTGCAGCGTCTCACCCTTCTGCAAGCGTGCCAGCAAGGCATCGGCAGCAGCCGCGGCGACCTTCTCGGCACGGTCCGCACGGATTGCCGCGGTCACCTTGTCGCGCACCTTGTCCAACGGCAAGGCCTGTTCGGCGGTGTGGTTGGTGACACGCAACACCACGCTATGGTTCGGCGCGATGGTGATGGGATCGCTCACCGTACCGTCCTGCACCAGCGTTTCTGAGAACGCCGCGCGCAGCACAGCCGGGTTGGCAGCAACACCGCTGGCATCACTGCGCGAGAACGGCCCCAAGGTCTGCACCGGCAAGCCGACCTGCTTGGCCGCCGGCTCCAGTGCGGTGGGGTTCTTGTAAACCTGGTCCACCAACTTGCCACTGACATCGGCAAAGGCCTTGTCTGCGTCAGCCTTGAGCTGCTCGGCCGCCAGTTGGTCGCGCACCTGCTCGAACGACTTGCCCTGGCCGCCCTTGACCTCACGCAACTGGATCACGTGGTAGCCGAATTCGCTCTTGATCGGGCCGACTACCTCGCCAGCCTTCATCGAGAACAGCGCGTCCTCGAACGGCTTGACCATCGTGCCCTTCTCGACCCAGCCCAGGTCGCCGCCGGCATCCTTGGAGCCGGGGTCCTGCGAATTGGCTTTGGCCAGCGCAGCAAAGTCGGCACCCGGCTGCTTGGCCTCGGCAGCGAGCTTGGCAGCCTTTGCCTCGGCAGCCTTTTGCGCGGCGGCATCGGCGCCGGCGCTGATCAGGATGTGCGATGCAAGACGCTGCTCCGGCTCGACGAAACGTGCCTTCTCGTCTTCATAGCGCTTGCGCAGCGTGGCCTCGTCGGCCGCAGTGGCTGGCGGCATCGTGGCAGCGTTGAGCTCCACGTATTCGATCGTCACGGTTTCCGGCTGACGGAAATCCTGCGCGTGACCGTCGTACCACTGCTTGATCTGCGCATCGCTCACCGGCGCGGTATCTGCGGCCGGTGGCGGCAGCATCGCCAGCTCCACATCGCGCGTTTCGCCCATCAGCTTGAGCAGGCGCTCGAACTCGGACTTGGTGGCAAAGCCGGACTCCGCCACCGCCTGCGGGATGACCGACTGCTGCAGGCTATCGCGCACCAGCGCATCGAACTGCGCTGGCGTGCGCGGCGGCGTGCCCTGCGCGAGTGCGGCGCGGTACTGGTCGGGACTGAACTTGCCATCGACCTGGAATGCGGGAATGTTGGCGATGTAATCGCGCACGGTCGCATCACCGATGACGATTCCAGCATCTTCCGCCCCCAGTCGCACCACCTGTTCGTCGACCAGTTGGTCGAGCACCTGCAGCTTGTTTTCGCGGGACTCGAAGGTGCGCGGATCGAATTTCTCGCCCTGACGCTGACGCTCCTGCATGCGCGCCTGCTCAAAGCGCGCGCGGAAATCCTGCGTGCTGATTTCATGGTGCTGCCACAGCAAAGAGACCGGCCACCACGACGGTGCCGATTTCCACCAGGTCGGCGGCGCCTGCACCTTGGCCACGTTGTTGGCGCCAATGCCGCCGAGGTAGCTGTTGTCGATGACGAACAGGAACGGAATCATCAGCAACCCCAGGATGGCGGTAGCGATCCAGCCTGACGTCTTGTCGCGAAGTTTCTGCAGCATTGGCAAATCACGGCCTGTGGGCGAGCCGCGCAGTGTAACGCGCTTGACGCCAGGCACCCAGCCCAATGCCCGTTACGATGGCGTCGTGGCGCATTCATCGGTCCAGGGTGGAAGGCGCCAGCTCGGGCCAAATACCCGAGCACCTTCAGACGCAGCAGAACGCGCTGCTGCCGGATGCGCTGCAATACGCCACACCGGCATGCCTGCATGGACCCACACCCATCAACCGACATCCAAAAAAAAGCCCCCGGCACAGGGCCGAGGGCTTCGTATAACTGGCGGAGCGGACGGGACTCGAACCCGCGACCTCCGGCGTGACAGGCCAGCATTCTAACCAGCTGAACTACCGCTCCGCTTTAAACTTGGACATCTGCCCCCACTCCATTCGCATGACGAATTTCGTGGAGAAAACGAAGCCCCCAATTGCTCAGGGGCTTCGCGTGTAACTGGCGGAGCGGACGGGACTCGAACCCGCGACCTCCGGCGTGACAGGCCAGCATTCTAACCAGCTGAACTACCGCTCCGCGCTTGAAACATTTGCCTGGTGCTTAATGGTGGGTGCTGAGGGTTTCGAACCCCCGACCCTCTCCGTGTAAGGGAGACGCTCTACCGCTGAGCTAAGCACCCTAGCGAGTCGATTAGTTTACTGCATCCTTCAGGGCTTTACCAGCCTTGAATGCAGGATTCTTCGAAGCAGCGATCTTGATGCTGTCGCCGGTCTTCGGATTGCGGCCGGTGCGCTCGGCGCGCTCGCGGACCTGGAAGGTACCGAAGCCAACGAGGGTGACGGCGTCGCCCTTCTTCAGTGCCTTGGTGATTTCGCTCACAACCGCGTCAACAGCACGGCCAGCTTCAGCCTTGGAGATGTCAGCGGCAGCGGCAACGCCATCGATCAATTCGGTTTTATTCATTCTTGAAACTCCCTTTGCGGCAGATGCCGCGGAATCGACAATCGGCGCTCTTGCCGTAAGCGAAGAACCCGACACAAGTGGTATCGCATGACGCATCACATTTGCCGCGCCCACGAGTCGTGCATTTATACCAGCGCCCCCAACAGCACGCAAGCCAAAACCCAATAACGACGCGGGTTTTGGCTTGTTTTGGCGAGGCTCAGACAGCCCTCGTTAGTGCTTGACGCGGGTACCCGGCGTGCTACGCGACTTGCCGCGCACGGTCACGCGCGAGGCCGCCTTGCGTGCCTTTTCCTTGCCGGCCTTCTTCGGCGCGAGCGGACGTTCCAGCGCCAGATCGAGTACCTCGTCGATCCACTTCACCGGCACGATCTTCAGATCGCGGGTCACGTTCGGCGGGATGTCGGCCAGATCCTTGCGGTTCTCGTCGGGGATCAGCACGGTGCGGATGCCACCGCGCAGGGCCGCCAGCAACTTCTCTTTCAAGCCACCGATCGCCGATACCCGCCCACGCAGGGTGATCTCGCCGGTCATCGCCACGTCGGCGCGGATCGGCACCCGGGTCAGTATCGACACCAGCGAGGTCACCATCGCGATACCTGCGCTTGGACCGTCTTTGGGCGTGGCGCCGTCAGGCACATGCACATGCACGTCCTGCTTCTGCAGGAAATCCACATCGATGCCAAGCCGCTCGGCGCGCGAACGCACCACCGACAATGCAGCCGATGCCGATTCTTTCATGACATTGCCGAGCTGGCCGGTGAGGATCAGGTTGCCCTTGCCCGGCACCAAGGTGGACTCGACCTGCAGCAGTTCGCCGCCGACTTCGGTCCATGCCAGACCCGTGACCAGACCGATCTCGTTTTCTTCTTCGGCACGGCCGAAGTCGAAGCGACGCACGCCCAGATACTTGTCGAGATTCTTCGCGTTGACGGTGACCAGTGCCTTCGGCTTGCCCTTCTTGGCAACCGCCTTTTTTGCCGCCGGCTGCGGACCTGCGAGCGCAATCTCCTTGACCACCTTGCGGCAGATCTTGGCCACTTCGCGTTCGAGATTACGCACACCCGACTCACGCGTGTAGTAGCGCACGATGTCCTGGATCGCATCGCTGGCGATTTCGATCTCTTCCGGCTTCAGGCCGTTGGCCTTGATCTGCTTGGGCACCAGGTAGCGCGTGGCGATGTTGAGCTTCTCGTCCTCGGTGTAGCCGGGGATGCGGATCACTTCCATGCGGTCCAGCAACGGACCGGGAATATTGAGCGAGTTGGAGGTGGCGACGAACATTACCTCCGACAGGTCCAGGTCGACTTCCAGATAGTGGTCGTTGAACGAGTTGTTCTGCTCCGGATCGAGCACCTCCAGCAATGCCGACGACGGGTCGCCACGGAAGTCCATCGACATCTTGTCGATCTCGTCCAGCAGGAACAGCGGGTTCTTGCTGCCGACCTTGTTGAGGTTCTGCACCAGGCGGCCCGGCATCGAACCGACATAGGTCCGGCGGTGGCCCCGAATTTCGGCCTCGTCGCGAATGCCGCCCAGGCTCATGCGCACGAACTTGCGGTTGGTCGCCTTGGCGATCGACTGCCCGAGCGAGGTCTTGCCCACGCCCGGCGGCCCGACCAGGCACAGGATCGGCCCCTTCATCTGCTTCACGCGCGACTGCACGGCCAAGTACTCAAGGATGCGTTCCTTGACCTTGTCCAGGCCGTAGTGATCGGCGTCCAGCGTGTCTTCGGCAACCTTGAGGTCCTTGCGCACTTTGGTGCGCTTTTTCCACGGCACGCCCAGCAGCCAGTCCAGGTAGTTGCGCACCACGGCCGCCTCGGCGGACATCGGCGACATCTGCTTGAGTTTGTTGAGCTCGGCCTTGGCCTTGGTTTCGACCGGCTTGGGCATGCCCGCCTCGGCGATCTTGCGCGCCAGCTCTTCCAGCTCGCCGGGCGCATCGTCCAGGTCGCCCAGTTCCTTCTGGATCGCCTTCATCTGCTCGTTGAGGTAGTACTCGCGCTGGCTCTTTTCCATCTGCGACTTCACGCGGCCGCGGATGCGCTTCTCCAGCTGCTGCACGTCGATTTCGCCATCGACCAGGCCGACCAGCAATTCCAGCCGCTCGCCGATGTCGGTGATCTCCAGCAGGCGCTGCTTGTCGGCCAGACGCACACCGATGTGGGCGGCGATGGTGTCGGCCAGGCGGCCCGGCTCATCGATGCCCGCCAAGGTCTGCAGCAGCTCCGGCGGCAGCTTGCGATTGGTCTTGACGTACTGTTCGAACAGCGACATCAGCGATCGCGCAATCGCTTCCACCTCGCGCGGCTCACGCGCATCGCTGGCTTCGATTTCGGTGCCCTGCCCCTGCAACGCGCCGTCCTGCTCGACCACCTTGTCCACGGTGACCCGCGACAGACCCTCGACCAGCACCTTGATGGTGCCATCGGGGAGCTTCAGCAGTTGCAGCACCTGCGCCAGGGTGCCGACGGTATACAGATCGCCGGCAGCCGGGTCGTCGGTCTCGGCCGACTTTTGCGCAACGAGCAGGATGCGCTTGTCCGCCTCCATCGCTTTTTCCAGCGCACGCATCGACTTGTCGCGGCCGACGAACAGCGGGATCACCATGTGCGGAAACACCACCACGTCGCGCAGCGGCAACACTGGCAGATCGAGAATTTCTGGTTGGGACTGGGCCATGGGGCACTCCGCAGGAATGGGGGTTTTTGGGGCAGTAAAAAGCCGATGGCCCCGTTATGGGGCCATCGGCGAGGTGTTGCAAGTAGCGTTCGGAAAGCGGTTATCCACCAGCGAGGCCGAGGCCTGGCGAGGCGGCCAACGGACTCAGTCTCCGGACGCAGCCTTGGCGGGCGCCGGTTGCGCCTGGTAGATCAGATACGGCTCGGATTTATGCTCGATCACCGACTCGTCCACCACGACCTTGCTGACATTTTCCTGCGACGGCAGCTCGTACATCGTGTCCAGCAGCACCGATTCGACGATGGTGCGCAGGCCGCGGGCGCCGGTCTTGCGCTTGAGCGCCTTCTTGGCGATCGCAGACAGGGCATCGGGGCGGAACTCCAGCTCCACGCCTTCCATGTCGAACAGCTTCTTGAACTGCTTGGTGATGGCGTTCTTGGGCTCGGTCAGGATCTTGATCAGCGCCGGCTCGTCCAGCTCTTCCAGCGTGGCGACCACCGGCAGACGGCCGACGAACTCGGGAATCAGGCCGAACTTGATCAGATCTTCCGGCTCGACTTCGGCCAGGATCTTGCCCACTTCCTGCTTGCGCTCGCTGCTCTTGACCTTGGCGCCGAAGCCAATGCCGCCGGCATCGTTGGAACGCTGCTGAATCACCTTGTCCAGCCCAGCGAACGCGCCGCCGCAGATGAACAGGATGTTCTTGGTGTCCACCTGCAGGAATTCCTGCTGCGGATGCTTGCGGCCACCCTGCGGCGGCACCGAGGCAACCGTGCCCTCGATCAGCTTCAACAGCGCCTGCTGCACGCCTTCGCCGGACACATCACGGGTGATCGACGGGTTCTCGCTCTTGCGCGAGATCTTGTCGATTTCGTCGATGTAGACGATACCCTGCTGCGCCTTTTCGACGTCGTAATCGCACTTCTGCAACAGCTTCTGGATGATGTTTTCCACGTCCTCGCCGACATAGCCGGCTTCGGTGAGCGTGGTGGCATCGGCGATCGTGAACGGCACATTGAGCAGGCGCGCCAGCGTTTCGGCCAGCAACGTCTTGCCCGAACCGGTCGGGCCGACCAGCAGGATGTTGGATTTCGCCAGCTCGACGTCATCGTTCTTGCTGCGGCTCTCGATACGCTTGTAGTGGTTGTACACCGCTACGGCGAGCGTGCGCTTGGCGCGCAACTGCCCGATCACGTATTGATCTAGCACCTCGAGAATCTCGCGCGGCTTGGGCAGGCTGGAACGTGCCGACTGCGCCTTCTCTTCGAGTTCCTCGCGGATGATGTCGTTGCACAGCTCAACGCACTCATCGCAGATGAATACGCTGGGACCGGCAATCAGCTTACGGACTTCATGCTGACTCTTACCGCAGAACGAGCAGTAGAGAATCTTGTTGCTGTCGCCGGAACGACCTTGGCGGTCTTCGCTCATGCTTCTGTTACCCAGTTACCCCACCCGATGCACGGGGGTTCGATTTCGAGAATAGCACAGGGTCGGGAGGACATTCGCCCCGCCCGACCCTGCCGGTTTTTCCTACAATTTCAGTGGTTTGACGATCAAGAGGGCTGGATCGACTCTTCCGGACGACGCTCGAGCACCTGATCCACCAAGCCGTAGGCCTGCGCATCGACCGCGCTCTTGAAGTTGTCGCGTTCGGTGTCGCGCGCGATGGTCTCCAGCGATTGGCCGGTGTGCTTGGCCAGGATCTCGTTCAAGCGCGAACGCAGGGTCAGGATCTCGCGCGCGTGGATGTCGATATCGGTCGCCTGGCCCTGGAAGCCACCCAGCGGCTGATGGATCATCACGCGCGAATTCGGCAGCGCGTAACGCTTGCCCGCCGCACCCGACGCCAGCAGCAACGCGCCCATCGAGGCGGCCTGGCCGACGCAGATGGTGCTGACGTCCGGCTTGATGTACTGCATGGTGTCGTAGATGGCCATGCCGGCGGTGACCACGCCACCGGGCGAATTGATGTAGATGCTGATGTCCTTTTCCGGGTTGTCCGCTTCCAGGAACAGCAGCTGGGCCACGATCACGTTGGCCATATGGTCGTCGATCGGACCGACCAGGAAGATCAGACGCTCCTTCAGCAGACGCGAGTAGATGTCGTACGCACGCTCGCCACGGCTGGTCTGCTCGACCACCATGGGCACCAGGTTCAGGGCTTTGGTCACAATGCTCATCAGTCTTCCCGTTGTGGCAGCGGCCTGTGCCGCTGCCCGTGTTCGACATCCGCACCCCAGACTGCGGGCGCGGTTCTTCTCTTACTGCCGGATCAGACGCGGATGGCGTCCTGGAACGACAGCGACTGCTCGGTGTGCTGGGCGCGCTCGGCGATCCAGTCGATCACCTGCTCTTCCATCACGCGGCTCTGCAGCCCGTTCATCAGTTGGGGGTCGTTGCGGTACATCTCAATGACCTGTTCCGGCTCTTCGTAGGTCGAAGCGATCAGACGCAGCGTTTCGCTGACGCGCTTGGATTCCAGGCGCAATTCGTTGCGGCGCGCCACCTCGCCCACGAGCAGGCCGACCAGCACGCGCTTGGCGGCGGCATCCATGAATCCTTGGTGCGCGTCCGCCGGCACCTGACCCGGATCGCGACCGCTGCGGCGGACCTGCTCGACCTGCTGGGCCAGCATCGAACGCGCTTCGTTCTCGACCAGGCGCGGCGGCATTTCGACATGCGCGTAGGCGGCAATCAGCTGCTCGCCCACTTCGCGACGCAGGCGGTTCATCAGCGCACCCTTGAGCTCACGCTCCAGGTTGGTACGGATATCGGCGCGGAACTGCTCGGCATCGCCACTCTTCACGCCAAAGCTCTTGATGAACTCCTTGTCCACTGCCGGCAACACCGGCTCGGAGACTTCGACCGCCTTGACGTGCACCTGCACGGTCTTGCCGGCCAGCTGTGGCACGCGCCATTCGGCGGGGAAATCGACGGTCAGGGTCTTTTCTTCACCCTTGGTGAGGCCTTCCAGGCCCTTTTCGATCTGGTCGAACATCACGCCCGAACCCAGCACGCTGCTGCCGGTCTCCACGCCTTCGGCGGGCAGACGCTCGTCGCCGGCCTGCGACCAGGTCTCCAGCGCCACCAGGTCGCCGACCTGCGCACCGCGCTCGACCGGATTCCAGGTGCGGCGCTGCAGGCGCAGGTTTTCGATCATCTGGTCGATGTCGGCATCGGTCACTTCAGCGGTCGCGCGCACCACCGACAGCTTGGTCACGTCGATGTCGCCGAAATCCGGCACCACTTCGAAGGTGGCGACGAAGTCGAAATCGGTCTCGCCCTGATCGATACGCGGGTTGCCGGCCAGGCGCAGCGAATGCTCGCGCACGGCCGAATCGAAGGTCTCGCGCAGCAGGCCTTCCATCGCCTCGGCACGCACCTGCTGACCGAAGCGCTGCTCGATCACCTTGGTCGGCACCTTGCCGGGACGGAAGCCCTTGATGCGCGTGGTCCGCGCAAGCTCGCGCAGGCGGCCACCAACGTGCGTCTCCAGGCGCTCCTGCGGCAGGGTGAAGGTCAGGCGGCGTTCCAGATTGCCGGTGGATTCGATCGATGCTTGCATGTTGACTCCTGCCACCGACAGCGCACAGCGTCGGCACGAGATGGAAGATGCGGGTTGACGGATGGCGAGAATGCCGCCGAGCCTTGTAGTTTCGCCGATAACGGCGGCCGCTGCCAGCGGCATGCGTGCAGCGGCCTCACGGACAGAAGCGACTGGTTTGCAGGAAATGCAGCGGCCGGAACCCACACGGCCGCGCGGCGTTGGTGCGAAAGGGGGGACTCGAACCCCCACGCCTTGCGGCGTCAGAACCTAAATCTGGTGCGTCTACCAATTCCGCCACTTTCGCAATGCCGTAGATGCCCGGCTATTGTTGCAGGGATGCCGGTAAAGAAAAAGCGCTGCGAGGCCTGGGCGCGTGATGACTGCAGTGGGCATGGGCTGCTTGGCGCGGTGACTTGAGGCTTCACGCACTGCAGAGGGGCGGCAGCGGCCAGCCCGCCTGAATCCAGACAAAGCCCATGTTCGCTACCGGCACTTTGCAGCAACCGGATTTGCGAAAATTCCGTTAATTCCATTCCGGGGGCAGCAATTGCAATGACAGACCGATATCGGCAGATTGTGGCACTGTCGCGCGATTGCATCAAAGAGATCGACCTGGATGGGCGAATCACGTCGGTCAACCGCAACGGCCTGGTCGGACTTGGGGCCAGTTCTGCGGATCAGGTTGTTGCCCGCCCCTGGCGCGAGCTGTGGCCACTCGAGGCGGCGGCCATGGTGGATGCGGCCATGGCCGAGGCGGCCAAAGGCGCAACCCGGGAATTCGAGGCCAGCTGCGTGAACCTGGCCGGCGTGCGCCAGACCTGGCAGGTCGTCACCAGCCCATTGTTCGACGAGCTGGGCAAGGTCGAGGCCATCCTGGCGGTCAGCAGGAATGTCTCCGACCGCCGTGCGCTGGAGGCAGCCTGTCACACCCTGGACAGCACCCTGTCGGCAGAACGCGCGTTTTCCACCAGTGCCCTGATGCTGGCGCGCGCGCGCGAAACCTCGCTGTCGACCGAGCTGCACAGCCTGCGCGACTTGCACGAGCGCATCGAAGGCGACCTGGACATCGCGCGCGCCGCGCAGAACGCCGCCGAGAAGATCTCCGAGCAGGCGCAGAAAGGCGAAGCGGTAGGACAACTGCTGGCCGGCGTGGTCCACGACTTGAACAACGTGCTGCAGGCTGCCACATCGGCGATCGACCTGGTCGTGCAGCGCGCGCAGATCGACGCGCACGACGCCAAGTTGCTAAGCGTGGCCGACGCGGCGCTTCAACATGGCTCGGTGATGGCGCAGCGCCTGGTCGGCTTCTCGCGTCAGTACCCCTACAGCCCCGAAGCGGTGGACCTGGCCGAACTGGCAGAACAGCTCAGCCCGTTACTGGAACAGGTGGTCGGCGCAGACCTGCGGTTGCAGCTGCGCACCGCAGAGGGCGGATGCTGCGCGATGGTCGACCGCCACACCGTGGAGCGCGCCATCTTGAACCTGGTGATCAATGCGCGCGATGCCTGCACCAGCGGCGACTGCATCAGTGTGGAAACCGGCGAAACCTTCGTCACCGAGGAGCAGGCGCGACTGGCCAAACCGGCCGGGCACTACATGACCATCGCGGTTGCCGATACCGGGCACGGCATGGACAGCGTGGTGCAGGCGCGGTTATTCGAGGCGTACTTCACCACCAAGCACGCCAATAAGGGCGCTGGCCTGGGATTGGCGCAGGTCTATAGCGCCGTGCGCCAGGCCGGCGGTTTTATAGACGTTTTCTCGGCGCCGGGCCAGGGCGCGCGCTTCGTGCTGGCATTTCCGCGCGTGCAGCGAGGCTAGACGCCTGTTGCGGGTGTTGCACGGACGCGCTTATGAGTGACATGGCTGCTTCCTGCAACTGCTTGCAGATCGCAGAGCACGTCGCGCCAAGCGCTCAGCACAGGCAACGACGGGGTGCAGGAGTGGCGCACGGCGCTACTTCTGGCATCGCCGACGATCTCACCGGGGTTCGATCGCTGACCGCGGCTGCGGCAAGCGCGCTCCAGCCAAGGCATTCGATAGCGAGCGTTGCCCAAGGGCGTTGTAAAGCCATTGGTATCCAGCCGGATCTTGCGCGGGCGACGCCAAACTATCGCGGCCTTGATGCGTTCACAGCAGGCCAACGAGCGCGCCTCTGTTTTCAGTCCGGGAAAAAGAAAAGCACCTAGGCAGACGCCTAAGTGCTTTTATTTGGTGGGCCGTCAAGGATTCGAACCTTGGACCTATTGATTAAGAGTCAACTGCTCTACCAACTGAGCTAACGGCCCTGAAACTGGTCGCACATTGTATGTGCATTTTTGCTTCGTTGCAACACCCCGTGACACATCGGGTCGAACATTCCTGCAATCGCTCGTCATCAGTGGGGTGGCTGAGGGGACTCGAACCCCCGACATCTGGAATCACAATCCAGTACTCTAACCAGCTGAGCTACAGCCACCACTGAAAACCTGCTCCCTACCGTACCGCCGATGGCGCGCCCGACAGGACTCGAACCTGTAACCGCCGGCTTAGAAGGCCGGTGCTCTATCCGGTTGAGCTACGGGCGCCCGGACCGAACTTCGCATTCCCACGCCGTCGAAAGCTCGGAATGGTCGGGGTAGAGGGATTCGAACCCCCGACATCCTGCTCCCAAAGCAGGCGCGCTACCAGACTGCGCTATACCCCGGCGGGACCTTTCAATCCCGAAGGCTCGAAAGGTCGGCTATTTTGGGAATGATTGGCCTCGCTGTCAATCACCCTGTGTAACTTGAACGATCAGCTATCCTCACACCAACGTTCGCCAGTAGGGTGAGCACTATTTTCATGGAGAACATGCATGCGTAGCGGTAACCCTGCCCTTCGGGAATCCACATTCCTCGACTCCGGCTCCGGCTCGATCGTCACCCGCGACGGTCAGGCGATGACCCTCAACGGCACGGTCAACAAGACCGGCGCGTTGTTGCTGATGGCGGTGATCACGGCCGCCTTCGCCTGGTCGCAATCGATCGGGGCCGATGGCATGCCGCTGCCCGTCGCGCGCATCTACATGATCGCCGGCGCGATCGGCGGCCTGGTATTCGCGCTGGCCACCAGCTTCAAGCCGACCTGGGCACCGATCACGGCGCCGCTGTATGCATTGATCGAAGGCTTCTTCCTCGGCTCGATCTCTGCGGTGTACGAAGCGCGCTTCAACGGCATCGTGTTCCAGGCCGTCCTGCTCACCTTCGGCACCCTGTTCGCGCTGCTGTTCGCGTATCGCAGCGGCATGATCAAGGCCACCGAGAACTTCAAGCTGGGCGTGGTCGCAGCAACCGGCGGCATTGCACTGGTGTATCTGGCGACCATCGTGCTGGGCTTGTTCGGTGTGCGCATCCCTTTCATCCACGACTCGGGCCTGATCGGCATCGGCTTCAGCCTGTTCGTGGTGGTGGTGGCGGCACTGAACCTGGTGCTGGACTTCGACTTCATCGAGAGCGGCGTCGAACACGGTGCGCCCAAGCACATGGAGTGGTACGGCGCATTCGGCCTGATGGTGACGCTGGTATGGCTGTACATCGAGTTCCTGCGCCTGCTGTCGAAGCTGCAGTCGCGCAATTGAGCGGGGAATCGGGATTGGGGAATCGCAACAGCGTTTCCCCTGCGCTCGATGACCGAGGACGGCTCAGGAGGAATCCCGAGCAAACAGAAAGGGCGCCTAGGCGCCCTTTCTTTTTGTGCAATTTGCCAGTGCGCTCAGAGGCGGCTGGCGATGGCCTTGGCAAAGCCCATGGTGTTACCGGTGCCGCCCAGGTCGGGGGTCAGCGAATCCTTGGCTTCCAGGGTGGCGACGATGGCTTCGCGCAGGCGCTCGGCGTTCTGCGGCTGACCGATGTGGTCCAGCATCTGCGCTGCGCCCAGCAGCAGCGCGCACGGGTTGGCCTTGCCCTGCCCTGCGATATCCGGCGCAGAGCCGTGCACGGCTTCGAAGATCGCCGCGTCCAGACCGATGTTGGCACCCGGGGCCAGGCCCAGGCCGCCGACCAGACCGGCGCACAGGTCGGAGATGATGTCGCCGAACAGGTTGGTGGTCACGATGATGTCGAACTGCTCCGGACGCATCACCAGCTGCATGCAGGTGTTGTCGACGATCATTTCCTGGAATTCGATGTCCGGATATTGCGCGGCGACATCGCGTGCCACCTTCAGGAACAGGCCCGAGGTCGACTTGATGATGTTGGCCTTGTGCACGGCGGTGACCTTCTTGCGGCCGGTGCTCTTGGCCAGCTCGAAGGCGTAGCGCACGATGCGCTCGGAGCCCTTGCGGGTGATCCGGGTGCCGGAGAACGCGGTCTCGCCATCCTCGGACACGGTCTGGCCTTCGCTCAGGTACGCGCCTTCGGTGTTTTCGCGGACGGTGATCAGGTCCACGCCGTCGGCGAAACGCGACTTGGTGTTCGGGAACGACTTGGCCGGACGCACGTTGGCGTACAGGTCGAACTTGCGACGCATGGCGACGTTGATCGAGCTGAAACCCTCGCCGACCGGCGTGGTCAGCGGGCTTTTCAACGCCACCTTGTTCTTGCTGATCGACGCCAGAGTGGACTCGGGCAGCAGATCGCCATGCTTTTCCAGGGCGACCAGGCCGGCGTCGGCGTACTCGTAGGTCAGGCCAGCCTGCAGCGCGTCGAGCACGAACAGCGTGGCATCCATGATCTCCGGGCCGATGCCGTCGCCGCGGATGACCGTGATTGTCTGCGTCATAACGTTGGGTTTCCGAACTTGAAGGGGGGAGCGCCAGCCGCGATACCCGGCAGAGCGGCGCAAGGAGGTTTCACGGGCAATTATGCCCGATGCCGGTGAAGGCGCCCAAACCGACCTTGGTCTAAGGGTGCAGGCGCCCGAACGCAACGCGCCGCCTCGGTGGGCGGCGCGTGCGTTACTCGCTTTGACGAACCCTGATCGACACTTGCGTGCCGCAGCGACCCGTTCAGTCGTGTGCGTGCTGGGCCGGCGCCTGCGCACCGCCTTCGAGCTGGTCCAGGAAATCCACCGCGCGGCGAAGATGCGGGATGACAATGGAGCCGCCGACCACCAGGCCGACCGAGAAGGTTTCGAAGAACTCTTCCCGGGTCACGCCGGCTTCCTTGCACTGGGCCACGTGATAGCTGATGCAGTCGTCGCAGCGCAGCACCATCGAGGCGACCAGGCCGAGCAGTTCCTTGGTCTTCACGTCCAGCGCGCCGGCTTGGTAGGTCTGGGTGTCCAGCGCGAAGAACCGCCGCACCACCTGATTCGGCTCGGCCAGGATGCGCTGGTTCATGCGCTGGCGGAATTGCGTGAACTCGCGCAGGCGGTCGGCGCTGCCGTCGTCGGGACCACTCATGCCTGGCCGCCCGCGCTGCCGGCCAGCAGCGGCTCGAGCTTGCCGGCACGATGCATGGCCATCATGTCGTCGTAGCCGCCCACGTGGACGTCGCCGACGAAGATCTGCGGCACGCTGGTGCGCTTGGCCAGGGCGATCATCCTGTCGCGTTCGGCCGGGTCCAGGTCGATCCGCACCTCGGTCCAGGTCTTGCCCTTGCTCTTGAGGAAGTTCTTGGCCGCCACGCAATACGGGCAGATGGCAGAGGAATACAGGGTGATCTGCGGGCCGGAGGCCGCGTCCTGCTCGGTATGGTCTTGGCTCACGGGAAACTCCGTGGTTGGTGTGAGGTCTGACACATGGTACCGGGCGACTGGAATTTCCATGTCGTCACCGCAACACTGTGGGTTAACCGATGATTCACGCCTCTGCGCCGGGCTGCCCGCATGCTCCGCGCACCACCTGGGAGTTCCACTTGCGCCTGCTACCGCTCGCCACTGCCCTCACGCTGGCCGTCGCCATGGGCGTGGCACCTGCGCAGGAAAGCCGCCTGCCCGATATCGGTTCGTCGGCCGGCGAGTTGCTGACCCCGGCCCGCCAGGCCGAATACGGCCGGATGATGCTGGCCGAGTTGCGCAACTACGACTACGTGCTGGACGACCCGCTGATCACAGACTGGCTGCAGACCATGGGCACCCGGCTGGGCGCCAACAGCGACCAACCGCAGCAGCCGTTTACGTTTTTCATGCTGCGCGACCGCCAGATCAATGCATTCGCCACGCTGGGCGGCTACATCGCCGTCAATGCCGGGCTGGTGTTGACCGCCGAGCGCGAGGACGAAGTGGCGGCGGTGCTGTCGCACGAAATCGCCCACGTCACCCAGCAGCACGTGCTACGTGGAGTGGAGCGAGCGCAGCGCGACCAGATTCCGATCCTGCTCGGCATGCTGGCGGCGGTGGTGGCAGCGCAGCAGGCCGGGGGCAACTCCAAGGGCGACGCCACCATGGCCACCATCACCAGCGCGATGGGGCTGATGCAGCAGCGCCAGATCGACTACACCCGCTCCAACGAATCCGAAGCCGACCGGCTGGGCATCCGCACGTTGGCGCGCAGCGGCTACGACGTGGATGCGATGGCCGGCTTCTTCGAGCGCATGTCGGTGGCGATGCGCGCCAACGAGGGCGGCTACAGCGCGCCGGATTTCCTGCAGACCCATCCGGTGACCGTCACCCGCATCAGCGAGGCCAAGTCGCGCGCCGAACAGATGAAGAAGAACACCGTGGTGCTGACCACCTCGGTGCCGGGCGGGACGCGCCAGGAGCGCGTAGACCCGGCCGACCCGTCGCTGTCGGAGCCGCTCAGTCGCAATGGCAACGCGCTGCTCCCTTACGCGCTGCGGTTGCCGGTGGATGCGCTCAGCCGCGGCGGCGACCAGCAGGGTTTCGATTGGGCCAAGGAACGCCTGCGCGTGCTCAGCGCAGCCACGCCGGATGCGGCCATTCGCGAGTACGAAAACCTGCGCCGCAGCGCCAAACAAGGCTTGAGCGATCCGCAGCGCTATGGCCTGGCGCTGGCGCGGCTGCGCAACAGCGGCGGGCGGCCGGGCGAGCCGGTAGCCGAGCTGACCAGCCTGCTCGAGGCGCATCCGGACAATGTGTGGCTGGCGCTGGGCCTGAGCGAGGCGCAGGCGCGCGTGGGCCCGCGCGAGGCGGCCAATGCCCGCTTCGATGCGTTGCTCAAGCAATTGCCGAACAACCGCGCGGTTGCGCTGACCTATGCCACTGCGCTCAACGAGCAGGCCAGCAAGGAATCCGGCCAGCGCGCGCGCCAGGTGCTGGAACCGTTGTTGCACCGGAGCAGCGACGACCCATTGCTGCAACAGAGCTACGCGCGGGCCTGCGAGCTGTCCGGCGACCCATTGCGCGCCAGCGAAGCGTATGCGGAGGCGGCGTTTTTGAACGGCCGCGCCGAACAGGCCCTGATCCAGCTGGAAGCACTGAAGAAGAAAGATCTCGACTATGTGACACGGGCGCGCGTGGATGCGCGCATCGCCGCGATCACCCCAACCGTGCTGGAGTTGCGTCGCCAGGGGATCCGCGACCCGGATTTGTCCACGCGCTGATCGCCGATGCATTGCCGGCCTGTTCACGACGGCACGGTATCGCGCGGCCGCCGGCCGGTAACGGAACTGCCCAGTCCGCTTCACGCCCCTGTTTCGCCACGCAGGCGCCGCCGGCGATGTCACATTAGAGTCACAAAACCGTAGTCTACTGGCGATCAACCAAAGCCAGACGGTAAGCCCCGCGTGCAGAAACGCATTCTGATCGTCGATGACGAACCCGCGATCCGCGACATGGTGGCGTTCGCGCTGCGCAAAGGCGAGTTCGAGCCCATCCATGCCGGCGATGCCCGCGAGGCGCAGACCGCCATCGCCGACCGCGTGCCGGACCTGATCCTGCTGGACTGGATGTTGCCGGGCACCAGCGGGCTGGACCTGGCAAGGCGCTGGCGCAAGGAGCAGCTGACCCGCGAGATTCCGATCATCATGCTCACCGCGCGCGGCGAAGAAAACGACCGCGTGGGCGGCCTGGAAGCCGGCGTCGACGATTACGTGGTCAAGCCGTTCTCGGCACGCGAGCTGCTGGCGCGCATCCGCGCGGTGATGCGGCGCACCCGCGAAGACGACGAAGACGGTAGCGTGGCGGTCGGCAAGCTGCGCATCGACGGCGCCGCGCACCGGGTGTTCGCCGGCGATGCGCCGGTGCCGATCGGCCCGACCGAATATCGTCTGCTGCACTTTTTCATGACACACCCCGAGCGCGTGTATACACGCACCCAGCTGCTGGACCATGTCTGGGGTGGCAGCGTGTATGTGGAAGAGCGCACCATCGACGTGCATATCCGCCGCCTGCGCAAGACGCTGGAACCGTTCGGGCTGGAAAACATGGTGCAGACCGTGCGCGGCTCGGGCTATCGTTTTTCCTCGGCGACCTGACGTGCCGCAAAGCCGCCCTGGCCGCAGTCCGGCCGGGTGGCTGCCTACCTGACGCTTCGTGGTAACGCCTTCCATGCCTCAACACATCCGTTCCGCCTGGCTCAAGACGCTCGGCACCCTCGCGCTGTTGTTGGGCGCTGCCGTCGTCGTCGGCGTGCTGATCGGACATGTGTGGATGGCGCTGACGCTCACCGCCCTGGGCGTGCTGGCCTGGCATTACTGGCGGCTGCGCCAGGTGCTGCGGCGGCTGACTGCACGCCAGCGTGCCGAGCCTGCGGCCGGAATCGGGGCCTGGAACGAACTGGACCGGCTGCTGTATCGCAGCCAGGACGAAATGCGCGCGCGCAAGCGGCGCCTGATCGAAATGTTGCGCACCTACCGCGCCGCAGCGCAGGCGCTGCCGGATGCAGTGGTGGTCGTGGATCGCAACAGCCAGCGCGTGCAGTGGTTCAACAAGGCGGCCGGCGGTTTGCTCGGCCTGCACCATCCCGGCGACATGGGCGTGTCGATCGTGGAGCGGCTGCAGCCGTTGCCGCTGGCGCATTGGCTGGCGGCCGGGCGCAACGCCGAGCCGATGCTGGATGCCGCCTCGCCGGCAGACCCGGATCTGCGCCTGAATCTGCGCCTGATCCCCTACTCCGACGACTACTGGCTGCTGGTGGCGCGCGATGTCAGCAAGCTGCTGCGGCTGGAACAGGTGCGCCGCGATTTCGTGGCCAACGTCTCGCATGAACTGCGTACCCCGCTGACGGTGGTGCACGGTTATCTGGACATGCTCGACCCGGAAGACTTCCCCGATTCGGGTCCGATGCTGGCGGAAATGCGCAAGCAATCCCAGCGCATGGCGCAGCTGGTCGAAGACCTGCTGACGCTGTCGCGGCTGGAATCGCAGGAAGAACTCGGCGAAGAACACGTGGCGATGGCGCCGATGCTGTCGACCTTGCGCCGCGAGGCCGAGGCGCACAGCCAGGGCCGCCACACCGTGGAGGTGATCGACGAGGCCGGCGTGGATCTGCTCGGCTCCAACAAGGAGCTGCACAGTGCGTTTTCCAACCTGGTGACCAATGCGGTGCGCTACACGCCCGGCGGCGGCACGGTGACGATCCGTTTCGTGCGCGAAGGCGATGGTGCGGCGCTGGCCGTGCGCGACACCGGCTATGGCATTCCCGCCTCGCACCTGCCGCGCATCACCGAACGCTTCTACCGGGTGTCCAGCAGCCGCTCGCGCGAGAGCGGCGGCACCGGGCTGGGGCTGTCGATCGTCAAGCACATCCTGGGGCTGCATCAGGCGCGCCTGGACATCGAAAGCGAAGTGGGACGCGGCAGCGAATTCTCGTGTCATTTCGTGCCTGCGCGCGTCGTGCAGCGCGAGCAATCGGTGCCACTGTCACGCTCGGCGTGATATGTAGTCAGTGCGCGCCGCAGCGCGCTGCGATGGACGCGCCTGCCACGCGCCGCATTGCCTGCGTTGCGCGCCCCAGGCAATTACACAACCCGTCTTGACGATCGATTCCATGGGCCACGCCAAAGAACTGCACGACATCACACCCGGCGACGACATCGCCACCGATCCGTTGCGTGATCCGGCGCTGTACATCAACCGCGAGCTGTCGCAACTGGACTTCAACTTCCGGGTGCTGGCGCAGGCGCTCGACGAGCAGGTGCCATTGCTGGAACGGCTGCGCTTCCTGTGCATCTCGTGCACCAACCTGGACGAGTTCTTCGAAATCCGTGCGGCCACCGTGCGGCACGCACAGGAGTTCGGGCTGCCGCCGGCACCGGACGGGCTGAGCCCGACCGCCATCCTCAACGCCGTGCACGATCGCGCCGCCAAATTGGTCGAGCAGCAATACCACGCGTGGAACGAGGTGCTGCGGCCGGCGATGGAAGACGCAGGCGTTGCCGTACTCAGCCGCTCGGCATGGACGGCGCGGCAGAAACGCTGGCTGCGTGCGTATTTCCGCAACGAGATCATGCCGGTGCTGTCGCCGCTGGGCCTGGACCCGGCGCACCCGTTCCCGAAGATCCTCAACAAGACCTTGAACATCGTGGTGGTGCTGGAAGGCCAGGACGCGTTCGGTCGCGCCGGGCATCTGGCCATCGTGCGCGCACCACGTTCGCTGCCGCGCATCATCCAGCTGCCGGCCAGCCTGTCGCCGGAGGGCACGCAGAGCTTCGTGTTCCTGTCGTCGGTGTTGTCCGAATTCGTCGACGAGCTGTTCCCGGGCATGCAGGTGATGGGCTCATACCAGTTCCGCGTCACCCGCAATTCCGAACTGGTGGTGGACGAGGAAGAAGTCGAAAACCTGGCACTGGCGCTGCGCGATGAACTGGTCACGCGCGGCTACCGTCCGGCGGTGCGGCTGGAGATCGCGCACGATTGCCCGGCGCCGATCCTGCGCACCTTGTTGCAGAATTTCGGCCTGAACGAGAACGCGGTGTACCGCATCACCGGGCCGGTCAACCTGAGCCGCGTCACCCAGGTCTATGACCTGGTGCAGCGCCCCGAACTCAAGTATCCCTCGTTCAATCCGCGCACCTTGCGCGACAGCGAGGGCATCTTCGAGATCGTCAAAAAAGGCGATGTGTTGCTGCATCACCCCTTCGATGCGTTTACCGCGGTGCTGGATGTCATCCGCCAGGCCGCGGTCGACCCGAACGTGCTGGCGATCAAGCAGACGCTGTACCGCACCGGCAAGGATTCGTTGATTGTCGATGCGCTGATTCTGGCCGCGCGCAACGGCAAGGACGTCACGGTGGTGGTGGAGTTGCGTGCGCGCTTCGATGAAGAAGCCAACCTGGGCCTGGCCGACAAGCTGCAGGAAGCCGGCGTGCAGGTGGTCTACGGCGTGGTCGGCTTCAAGACCCACGCCAAGATGCTGCTGATCGTGCGCCGCGAGGGCCGCAAGCTCAAACGCTACGTGCACCTGGGCACCGGCAATTACCACAGCGGCACCGCGCGCCTGTATACCGACATCAGCCTGATCACCGCCGATGCCGAGATCGGCAACGACGTGCACATGCTGTTCCAGCAGTTGTCCGGACTTGCGCCGCGCATGAAGCTGGACCAGTTGCTGCAGTCGCCGTTTACGCTGCATGCGGGCGTATTGAAGCGAATCGATCGCGAGACACGGCTGGCCCGCAAGGGTCGTCCGGGCCGCATCATCGCCAAGATGAACGCCCTCAACGAACCGCAGGTGGTGCGTGCGTTGTACATGGCCTCGCAGGCAGGGGTGCAGATCGATCTGATCGTGCGCGGGGCCTGCACGCTGCGCCCCGGGGTGCCAGGCGTGTCCGACAACATCCGCGTGCGTTCGATCGTGGGCCGCTTTCTGGAACATAGCCGCGTGTACTGGTTCGGCAACGACGGGGCCGCCGAGTTGTACTGCGCCAGTGCCGACTGGCTGGAACGCAATCTGCTGCGGCGGGTGGAGACCTGCTTCCCGATCCTGGAACCGGACCTGGCCAAGCGCATCTACCGCGAAGTGCTGCAGAACTATCTGGACGACAACGTCAGCGCCTGGGAGCTGGACGCCGAGGGCGTGTACCACAAGCGCACGCCCGCCCCGGGCGAGCCGGCGCATTCGGCGCAGATGACCTTGCTCGAGCGGATCTGAGCGCGCACTGCCGCACGCCAGGTGCAAGCCGCTTGCGCAGGCATGCGGCATGCCCATCACGGCGATTGACCGCCCGCTTGCCGCGCTTGCGAATGCAGATCTGGTGCGCCTGCCGCTGGGCGCACGCATGGCCTCTCACGTGGCCAACAGCCCATCGGCTACCATGCGGCCATGCCAATGCCCTCCCCCACGATTCCGCCCCTGCGCGATGGCGATTTTCTTGCCGCCATCGACCTAGGCTCCAACAGTTTCCACATGGTCATTGCGCGCTACCTGATGGGTCAGCTGCGCGTCGTCGATCGCCTGCGCGAGACCGTGCGCATGGCCGATGGCCTGGATGGCAAAGGTGGGCTCTCCAATGAAGCGCGACAGCGCGCACTGGAATGCCTGGCGCGGTTCGGCCAGCGCATTCGCGACGTGCCTTCGCTGCGCGTGCGTGCGCTGGCGACCAACACGGTGCGTCAGCTGCGTTCGCCACAGGCGTTTTTGATGCCGGCCGAAACCGCGCTGGGCCATGCGATCGAAGTGGTCAGCGGGCGCGAGGAAGCGCGCCTGATCTATCTTGGTGTTGCGCATGCGCAACCGCCCAAGCCCGACCAACGCCGGCTGGTGATCGACATCGGCGGCGGCTCGACCGAGTTCATCATCGGCCGCGGGTTTCAGACACTGGAACGCGAAAGTCTGCAGGCCGGATGCATTGCCAGCACGCGGCGGTTTTTCCCCGGCGGCAAATTATCCAAGAAGAAATGGAAGGACGCGCTGACCGAGATCGGCGCCGAGTTCCAGCAATTTGCCGGCCAGTACAAGGCACTGGGCTGGCACGAGGCGATCGGCTCGTCCGGCACGCACAAGGCCATCGGCGAGATGTGCGCTGCGATGAAGCTGACCAAGGGCGCGATCACGGCGCAGGCATTGCCGGCGCTGCGCGATGAGTTGCTCAAGGCCAAGCGCATCGAAGACATCCAGCTGCCCGGCCTGGCGGCCGAACGGCGGCCGATCATCGCCGGTGGCATCCTGGTGCTGGAGGCTGCGTTCCAGGCGCTGGGGCTGGAGAAACTGATGGTCAGCAAGGCGGCGATGCGCGAAGGCATCCTGTACGACATGCTTGGCCGCGGCGGCGAGAACGACCCGCGCGACAGTTCGGTGACCTCGCTGATGCAGCGCTACGGCATCGACGAAGTGCAGGCGCAGCGCGTGGAAGCGACCGCCTGCCGCCTGTTCGACCAGGTCTGCGAATCCTGGCAACTGGATGGCGACGATGCGCAGGTGCTGCGCCGCGCCGCGCGCCTGCACGAGCTGGGGCTGATCATCGCGCACAGCCAGTACCACGTGCACGGCAGCTACATCCTGGAACATTCGGATATCGCGGGTTTTTCGCGACAGGAACAGCAGGTGCTGGCGGCGCTGGTACGCACGCACCGGCGCAATGTGCCCAAGACGGCCTTCGATGCGCTGCCCGACCGCCTGCTGCTGCCAACCCGACGCAAGGCTGCGCTGCTGCGACTGGCGGTGTTGCTGCACCGCGCGCATGAGTCCGACCCGATTCCGACCCTGGAACTCACCGCCGACGACACCCGGCTGTCGTTGATCCTGTCGCAAAGCTGGATCGACTCGCGCCCGCTGCTGCGCGCCGACCTGATCGGCGAAGTCGACAGCATGGCCGGGCTGGGAATTGCGTTCAAACCGTTTGTGACCTGAGGCCTGCGGCCTCAGGCGGGAATCGGGAATAGACCACCACGGGGCTCTTAGAAGTTTCTGACTGGTGTCGATGGCGCCGAACCGGTGCAGCACGCTGCCTTTGCGATTCCCGATTCCCGATTCTCCATTCCCGTCACAGCTGTCACCGCCACGTCTTACTAGCGCAACATCAATGCCATCGCACTCCCGGAAGCTAGTCAAAACGGGAGAACGGGCATGCGCTACGCGATCGTTACCGAAACCTATCCCCCCGAGGTCAACGGTGTTGCGTTGACCGTGCATGGTCTGGAAACCGGTCTGCGCACGCGCGGACACCAGGTGGATGTGGTGCGGCCACGCCAGAGCGCCGATACCGCCCCGACCGATGCGCTGCTGGTGCGTGGCGCCTCGTTGCCGCGCTACCCGGGATTGAAATTCGGCCTGCCGGCGACGCAACGCCTCGTCCGTCATTGGCGCAGCACGCAGCCGGACGCGATCTATGTGGCCACGGAAGGCCCCCTGGGCTGGTCGGCAATGCGCGCAGCCCGCCGGCTCGGCATTCCGGTCGCCACCGGCTTCCACACCCGCTTCGACGAATACCTGCCCGACTACGGCGCTGCCTGGCTGCAGGGCACCGCGTTGCGCTGGATGCGGCGCTTCCACAACCAGGCCGATGCCACCCTGGTGCCCACGCGCGAGCTGCAGCAGTTCCTGCGCAACGATGGCTTTGAGCGTGTGCAATTGCTGGCGCGGGCAGTGGATAGCCAGCAATTCGATCCGAGCCGTCGCGATTGCGCATTGCGCGCCGATTGGGGCATCGAAGGCGAAGGCTTTGCCGCCATCTATGTGGGGCGCATCGCCAGCGAAAAGAATCTGCCGTTGGCCGTACGCGCCTTTCGCAAACTGCAGCAGATCCGCCCGAAGGCACGCTTCGTCTGGGTGGGCGATGGCCCGGCGCGCGAGAAGCTTGCGCACGACAATCCGGACTTCATCTTCTGCGGCGTCCAGCGTGGCGATGCATTGGCCCGTCACTTCGCCAGCGGCGATCTGTTCCTGTTTCCCAGCCGCAGCGAAACCTTCGGCAACGTGACGCTGGAAGCGATGGCCAGCGGCGTGGCGACGGTCGCTTTCGATTACGGCGCGGCCCGCGAATATCTGCGCAACGGCCATACCGGCGCGGCGGTGGACACCGACGAGGCCTTTATCCAGGCCGCCGTCGCGCTCACCGAAGACGACGCCCTGCGCCAGCGCATGGGCACGGCGGCGGCGCAGGCGATGAAAAAATTGCATCCGGACAATGTGGTCTGCGACTTCGAAGCCTTGTTGCTGGGGATCAGCGCTGCACGGGGGCGTTATGTCGTCAACGCGGCTTGAGGTCTTGCGCGGTCACGAAGCGCGCTGGTGCCGACGCGCCAATCTGTGGTGCCGACGCCACCCGGTACGGCGCGTCTTCGCCACTATCAGCCGCCTGGGCGACGGCGTGTTCTGGTACGCCTTGATGGGGTTGCTGGTGGTGCTCGACGGCATGGACGGTGTACGTGCATCGGCGCACATGGCTGCCACCGGCGTGCTTGCATTGACGCTCTACAAGGCGCTCAAACGCTGGACCCGGCGTCCGCGGCCATATGCGGCGGACGTGCGTATTCGCGCATGGGTGGCACCGCTGGACGAGTTCAGCTTTCCCTCCGGCCATACCTTGCACGCGGTGTCCTTCAGCATCGTGGCGCTGGCCTATTACCCCTGGCTGGCCCCCTTGCTGGTGCCGTTTTCGGCCGGCGTGGCGCTCTCGCGGGTGGTGCTGGGGCTGCATTATCCCAGCGACGTGCTGGCCGCCACGCTGATCGGCGTGCTGCTGGCCAGCCTGTCGCTGTGGGGCTTGCCGGTGGTGTTGGGATAAGCGCTAGGGGTTGCGTGATGGCGGCTCGCTGACAGGTAAGCGTAACGGCAAACGGACAGGTACCAAGACGCTGCCCAGTCAGCAACAAGGCCTCTTCGCCTCATCTTTCTCCCTTCGGGACATTGTCCTCCTTTATGGGGGAGAACGGCCGATGAGGGTACGTGCGAAGCCTCATGCACTCGCCGTCGATGGGTGTTTTCGCTAAAGCCGAAAAGAGCCCCAGCGCAGCAATTGCGACTCCAGCGCGTGGCTTCGCCCCGTACCCTCCCCCCCCCCCACCCCTCTCCCGCAGGGAGAGGGGATCTTGCGCTGCCGGTACGCGGTGAACTGACGGCAGGTTGCCCACCCACGCGCATGTCCCACGGCGCGTGCGACCCGCAGGATGTCTGAATGGCGATCGCCAGCCTGCGGCGTCGTTGCAAGTTGGCACACCAATCGCCGCGAAGCTGCAATGCTTCTGCGATTCCCGATTCCCGATTCCCGATTCCCGCCCCGCGCTGCCGCCGTACAATGGCGCAATGACGACCCTGTTCATTTCCGACCTGCATCTGGATCCGGCCCGGCCGGCAATCACCGAGTTGTTTCTGGAGTTCCTGCGCACGCAGGTTCCCGGCAGCGACGCGCTCTACATCCTGGGCGATCTGTTCGAAGCCTGGATCGGCGACGACACCCCATCCACCGCCGCCGATGCAGTGGCGGTGGCCCTGCATGCAGTGGCAGATTCCGGGGTGCCGGTGTTCTTCATGGCAGGCAACCGCGACTTCCTGGTAGGCGAAACCTATGCGCAGCGCGCGGGCTTCCGGATCCTGCCCGACCCCACCGTCATCGATCTGTACGGGCACACCACGCTGCTGATGCACGGCGATTTGCTGTGCACCGACGACACGGCCTACCAGGCCTTCCGCGCGCAGACGCGCGACCCGGTGTTCCAGGCGCAGTTCCTGGCCCAGCCGCTGGCCGCACGCGTCGCGTTCGCGCAGCAGGCGCGCGCTGCCAGCCAGGCGCGGCATGCAGAACTCAAGCAGGGCGACCAGTCGCGCTTCGAAACCGTCACCGATGTCTCGCCCGCCGAAGTGGAAGCCACCTTCGTGCGTTACGGGCTGGATCGGCTGATCCATGGCCACACCCATCGCCCTGCCATCCACACCTTGCAGGCCGGCGGCAACACCTGCACGCGCATCGTGCTGGGCGACTGGTACGAGCAAGGATCGGTCCTGCGCGTGGATGCCGATGGCGTGTCGCTGGAGCAGTTGGCGTTATAGCGCGGCAGATCCACGCGCCTGCCATGGCAGGCGCAGCGACGCGGTGCTGCATTCAAGGCACGCAGCAAGATCGAAAGCGCGCCTGACGCCACAGACACGCGGCGATGCAACGATGGATCGGCAGCGCTTGCCGATCGAGGTACGCAGCATCGTCGAGCGTGCCAATCAATGACCGCACCGCATCACTGCAGGCTTCGCGCACGCTCGGCGTAGTCGACGAAATCGGCATTCACCACGTCGTACCACAGCAGCGTGCCATCGGCCTGTACGCGGAAACGGTCGCGTACCGGGCTGGTCTGCGGGTCGCCGGGGCAGCCGTCGCCATGGCGTTCGCGCACCGCAAAATCGAACGTGTCCGGCGCAGGCGCATCGCCGTCCTCGGCCATGATGCTGATGCAGTTATCCGGGTACACCTTGTCGCCCTGCAAGCGGCTTTCGAGCGCCTGCAGTGCGCGGGCCTGCGCGTCGCCGCCGGGGGGTGGCGCCGGTGCGCTCACGGCAGGTTTGGGTTGCGTGGCGACAGGGTCGGCCGGTTGCTGCTTGCATCCGGCAACCGTCAGCGCGGCCAGGAACACAAGCGCATGACGCAGAGACGTGGACATGAGGGCTCCGCTCGACAGGACAAGGCCGGCAGTCACCGGCGGTGCGCCTAGTCTGCGCGATCCATGCGCGCGGGTGTAGCCAAAACGCCCGGCACTTGCGGTGCCGGGCCGGGCTTGGATCGGTCAACAACCGCTCAACGGAAGGCCGCAATCGTGGCCTTGGTATTGACCAGCACGCGTTGGTTGTCGGCGGTGCTGGCATTGCCCATGGGCACGCCGTTGTAGCTGATGTTGGGGTTGGACCAGTAGTTCAGGCGTGGGCAACCGCTGGTGCAGTCGTAGGCCATGATGGTGCGCCAGCTGTTGCCGTAGCGGTAGCCGTGGCCATACGCATACGGCGAGGTGCTCGGGTCGTTGGTGGCGTCGTGGCGTGCGCTTTGCAGATGCCCGATTTCATGAGCGAAGCTGTAGTAGCCGGTGGCGCAATCCCAGTACACCGACGCAAATGCGCTCGCGGCGTTAGAGCCAATACCCGACGCTAGGCCGCAGTAGCTGCTGTTGTCCAGCACGATGACTCCCACATCGGCCGTGTAGGTGTTGCGGCTGGTGTGGATGCTGTCCATGTAGCCGTCGTTGGTCACGCGGAAACGCTGCAGGTCGGTCGTGAAGTTGCCGGTCTCGGTGTAGCTGGTGGTCTCGTAGCGCGCCAGCTGCAGGGTGATACCCACGTTGCTGTTGATGTAGCCCTGGTTGGCTTCGGCCACCGCCAGTTGCACCAGCGACTGCATGTTGCCGCCGTAAGCGGTCACGGCCTTGTTGGTGGCCACCACGAGCACGCGAATGGTGGCCGGGCTACCTGATGAGGCAGCAGCGGCAGTCACGCGTCCGTCGCCGGGCATGTCGAACTTCGGCAGCAGGCTGTATTCGGCCGGATGCTCCTGCGGCATGCGCTGCTCATCCACCTGCACCAGCACGTGGCGGCCATCGGCCAGCGGACGCAGGCGATAGAGCTTGCCGGCGTAGCGAATCGTGCCGGTCACGGTGTCGCCGCTGCGCACCAAGATGGCCGAGTTCAGCGGGTCCACGCCCGAGAGCGTGCGTGCGCGGGTGCCGGCACGCGGCCCGAGGTTGCCGTACCAGACGCTGTCGCCACCCTCCAGGGCATCGACCTTGGCCTGGGTAGCGGTGATGGTCTGGCCATCCAGCTGTAGCTCCAGCAATTTTTCCGAGGCGGTTACCGCGCCGGCATCGAGCTGAACCACCTGCGCGTTGGCAGTGGACGGGGCGCTCAACAGGCGTTGCAGCGAAGGTTCGGCTGCAGCGGTGGCGGCGGCACTGCGGCTCAGCGCAGGGCCGGTTTGATACAACGGCTTGCCGGCAGCGGCGGCCGAGCCGGCCAGGCACATGGCAATCAGACCGACCGTGGTGCACATCGACTTCGACTTCATCGTCTTTCTCTCCTAAGACATGAAAGTTACGGATGTGAAACACCGGGCCCCTGTCCCCGGGACGCCATTAGGGCGCGTGGCACTGCACAGAATGCAAGTTGTTACAACGGAAAATTATGTTTCTGTGATGTTTACCAATCCCTGGATGCGATTCCAGCAGCTCTCGAACGGGAACCAGCGCACAGTCGTACTGAAAGAGCGCGTGCTGAAGGCGTGCGTCAAACGAGCACAAGCCGTCTTCACGGACAATACGGCGATCCTGCGTCGCCCTATGGATCGATGCACATGGACCCGATTGCGTCCGCCCAGCGATTGGCTGCGTCGATCCTCGCCTGTGTCGTGGACACCGCTGCGTCGGCGTCGGTGCAGATGGCGAGTGACGCCAGGTCGTCATGCATGGCATCGCGTGCATGGATGCCCGCCTCATCGGCCATGACGTGAAGGTGCGCTCCAAGCTGTGGCGCGTGACGCGGCGTGTGTGGCGTCACTGGAATCCGCGCACGCATGCGTCAGGTAGATTCACAGTACAGGTCACGAACGCAGATTCGCAGCTCCCGTGCAGGCACGCTCAGCCAGCCTGCTCCACCAGGTCGGCCAGCTCGTCCTCGTCGAAACCGGCAAGCAGGCGCGCCTGCAGATTGAACGGCCCATGCAGATACCCGCCAGCGTATTCGCGCAGCAGCGCCTTGAAGCGTGCGCGCGGCTCGACACCGGCCTGCTCGCAATACCACCGGTACCAACGCGAGCCGGCGGCCACGTGCGCCACCTCTTCGCGCAGGATGGTTTCGAGCACCTCGGCAGTGGCAGCGTCGCCGAGCGAACGAAGTTTGACGATCATCGCCGGTGTCACGTCCAGGCCGCGCGCTTCGAGCACGCGCGGCACCAGGGCCATGCGCGCCAGGCCGTCGTGTGCAGTCTTCTCACACATTTCCCACAGCCCGTTATGCGCGGCGAAATCGCCGTAGTCGTGGTCGTGCGCCTGCAATCGTGCGCGCAGCAGCATGAAGTGGCGCGATTCATCGTCGGCGACCGCGACCCAATCGGCATAGAACGCCGCGGGAAGCCCGCGAAAGCGATACACCGCATCCCAGGCCAGATCGATGGCGTTGAGTTCGATGTGCGCAATGGCATGGATAAACGCAGCGCGCCCTTCCGGCGTGCCCAGTCCACGGCGCGGCAAGTGGCGCGGATGCACCAGCAGTGGCGTTGCCGGACGGCCTGGCATACGGATCGGCGCAGGCGCAGGCGCTGCCGGATCGAGCGTCAAGACGCCTTCGCGAAAGGCGGCCGCGTAGTGCTGGGTCAGCGCGACTTTCTGTCGCGGGTCGGCCTGGTCCAGGCACAGCCGCGCAGCGTCGAACAGATCCGCGCTTGCGAACGGATCGCTGCTCACGCCGTTGGCCGCACGGGGCACTGGCGCGCTGCAGAAACGCACTGCGCTTGCACATGTTCGGCCGCAGGTAGCTGCCCGTTGCGCAGGCGCGCTTCATCGAGCGTGTCGATAGCTGCGGTGTTTTGTTTGCCGCACCTCGCCGACCCTCTCCGCACGCCAACCAGCGCGGCCAATCGGCCGCCCTGGTTCGGTGACTCAGGCGCGGCGACGCTTCTTGGCATCGTCCGAGCGCAGCTGCTGGATGCGTTCGAAATACCCCGGCTCGATGCCGGTGATGTATTCGCCGTTGAAGCACGAGGAATCGAACTGCTTGATGTCCGGGTTGCCCTCGCGCACTGCCACTTCCAGGTCTTCCAGATCCTGGTAGATCAGCCAGTCGCAGCCCAGAAACTCCTGGATTTCCAGCTCGCTGCGGCCATGTGCGATGAGCTCTTCGGCCGCCGGCATGTCGATGCCGTAGATGTTGGGGTAACGCACCGGCGGCGCGGCCGAGGCCAGGTACACCTTGCGCGCACCGGCATCGCGCGCCATCTGCACGATCTGCCGGCTGGTGGTGCCGCGCACGATGGAATCGTCCACCAGCAGCACCACACGGTTACGGAATTCCAGGTGGATCGGATTGAGCTTGCGGCGCACCGATTTCTGCCGTTCGCCCTGCCCCGGCATGATGAAGGTGCGGCCCACGTAGCGATTCTTGACGAAGCCCTCGCGGTACTTCACGCCGAGCACGTTGGACATCTCCAGCGCCACATCGCGCGAGGTGTCCGGGATCGGAATGATGGTGTCGATGTCATGGTCCGGTCGCAGGCGCAGGATCTTTTCGCCCAGCTTCAGGCCCATGCGCATGCGCGCCTTGTGCACCGAGATGTTGTCGATCATCGAATCGGGGCGCGCGAAGTACACGTACTCGAAAATGCACGGCGCGTTGTTGGTCGGTGCGGCGCAGACTTCCGAGAACAGCTCGCCGCGCGCGGTGATCACCAGCGCTTCGCCCGGGCGCACATCGCGCATCCGCTGGTAGCCGAGGATATCCAGCGCTGCCGACTCGGAGGACACGATGTATTCGGTGCCTTCGGCGTGTTCGCGCTTGCCCAGCACCAGCGGGCGGATGCCGTGCGGGTCGCGGAACGCCACCAGGCCCAGGCCCAGCACCACGCTGACCACCGCATAACCGCCCTTGCAACGGCGGTGCACGCCGGCCACCGCGCGGATCGCCGCTTCGGGGGTGAGCATGCGCTGCGCGTCCAGCTCGTAGGCGAACACGTTCAACAGCACTTCGCTGTCCGAATCGGTATTGATGTTGCGGCGGTCGGCTTCGAACACCTGCTGGCGCAAGGCCTCGGTGTTGATCAGGTTGCCGTTGTGCGCCAGCGCGATGCCGTAGGGCGAGTTGACGTAGAACGGCTGCGCCTCGTCCATGCCTTCCGAGCCTGCGGTCGGGTAGCGGCAATGGGCGATGCCGACGCGCCCTTCCAGCACCGCCATCTTCTTTTCGTCGAAGACGTCGCGCACCAGGCCGTTGGCCTTCTGCACGCGCAGGCGCGTGCCATCTGCGGTCGCGATGCCCGCGGCGTCCTGCCCACGATGCTGCAGGACGGTCAGGCCGTCATATAGCTGCCCGGCGACGTTCTGGTTGCCGACAATACCGACGATGCCACACATGGTGCGCGTTCTCCGCTTCGGCTTGCGCCGTTACTGTGAAGGTGGCCGTGCCTGGCCTTGGGATTCGACCCGAGCCGGGTCGCTTTCTCCGCCGCGAACCTGCGCCGGATCGATGTTGGCCGGCATCGCCTGCGTCGGATCGCGTCCGTCGCCAGCCGTCTTGCCGGGGTTGCCAAGCGCACGGGTGATGGTGTCGCTCAGCCCGGAACCGCCAAGTGCCTTGCCCAGGTCCGTATTATCGCCTGCCGAAGGCAACTTCCCCAACTCCGTGGGCAAGTTGCCGAGTTCCATTGATGGCATCTCCATCGATGGCATTCGCCAGGCCGGCAGTTGTGCCCGCATCCAGCCCGCGCCCGGCTGCAGCATGGGCAGCAGCACCGACTGGCGCCATGCCGGCTCGCGCGGCAGCGGGGTGAAGCCCATCAGCAGCACCAGCACGCTGGCCAGAAACGCACCGCGCACCACGCCCAGGCCGAACCCGAGCATGCGGTCGGTGCCGCCGAGCTTGATCGCATCCACGCCCGCGCGGATCACCATGCCAATCACCGCCACGCTGATCAGCACACCGACGAACACCATGGCGTAGCCGCCGAACGATTCGGTCGCAGACGGATGCTTGCCATCGGCCAGCCAGCGCGCGGCCGCGCCGCCGAACATGAAGGTGGCCCAGCCGGCCAGCAACCACGACAACGTACCCACCACGATGGCCACAAAGCCGCGCAACAAGCCCAACAGGGCCGACACCAGAATGATGACGCCCAGCACCATGTCGATCATGGGCAACCTCTCCGCGTGGCGCGCGCGCCGTGAATGCAATGGGGCTCGGTCGTCATTGCCCTCCCCTCCATGGGTGCGAGGCGTTGGAAAATCCAGCAGCTG
Source organism: Xanthomonas euvesicatoria (assembly GCF_013112235.1). NCBI lineage: Bacteria > Pseudomonadati > Pseudomonadota > Gammaproteobacteria > Lysobacterales > Lysobacteraceae > Xanthomonas > Xanthomonas euvesicatoria. The sequence continues at coordinate 2,293,419 of NZ_JABFFS010000001.1, read as the reverse complement.
CAGGCGCGCAGTGCAGGCAGTTGGCAGACACGTGACGGTCCGCCGGCAGTGCAGTGTACGAGCGGCGGCCACCTGCGCGGCGGCCGCGTTTGCTTGCGGCCGGCATGGCGGTTACGGATGCGGACGCACCATGCCGGAGATACCGACCTTGGCTGCCACCTGGGCACGCAACTGTTCGGCATCGCTGCGATTGGCGACCGGGCCGACGCGCACGCGGTTCAACGCGCCCTTGTCGGTCCGCACCTGTTCGACGAAGGCACTGAAGCCGGCAGCGCGCACGCGGTCGCGCAAGGCATCGGCATCTTCGGCACGACCGAACGCGCCCAGCTGCACTGCAAACCCGACCGCACTGGCCGCAGGCGCTGCCGGCGCGGTGGCCACCGGCTTGGCGGGTTCAGGCTTGGCGGCAAGCTCGGGCTTGGCGGGGGCGGGCTTGGTGACCTCAGGCTTGGCCGGCACGGGCTTGGCCACCTCGGCCGGCTTGGGCGCGGCGGCCACCGGTTTGGCGGGCTCCGGCGGCAGACTTTCGGTCTTGGTCGGTGCGGTGGTGCTGGCGGCGGCGACGCTGCTGCTGGGTTTGACGGCAGGCGCAGGCGCCGGTGCGCTGGCGACAGGCGCCGGCGCGGCGGCGTTGGCGTCCAACGTCACCACCTGGGCGTTGACGTCGCTGCGTACCTTCACTGCCTGCAGCCGGGCCGATTCGGCCTGCGCCTGGTCGGCATACGGCCCCACGCGCACGCGCCAGGCGGGGCGGCCGTTGATCTGGGTCTTTTCGCTGAAGCCGGGCAATTGCGCCTGCTTGAGCCGCGCAATCACCGCGTCGGCGTCGGCGCTGGTGGCGTATGCACCAAAATTCACTGCGTAGTTGCCGGCAGCCACTTCCGGAGCCGAGGGCGTGCTGGACGGAGCGGCCAGATCGGCGGCATCGGGGTTGTTCTGCACCGGCGCCGGCGCACCGGCCATGCCTAGCGCCCCACCGGCCGGCGCATTGCCCGGAGTGACCAGCGGCAATTCGCGGGTTTCGAACTCGCCATTGGCGGGCGCTGCGGGCGCCTCGAGCGGTACATCGGCCACACCGCTCGACGGCGCGGGGCCCTTGACCAGCATCGGCAGGAAGATCACGGCAAGCGCCACCAGAACGATGGCGCCAATCAGTCGCTGTTTCAGAGCAGTATCCACGGAAGAGACGAGAGGCGGCGTGGCGGGGTGCCGCGGCGATTATAAGGCCGGCGCCACCCCGACGACCTCAGCGGGCTGAATGAAGTGCGTCGAGCGCGTCGGCCACGGTGTGAAACGAGCCGAACACCAGCACGCGGTCGCCGGGGCTGGCCCTGTCCAGGACCGCGCGCACTGCACTGGCAACATCGCGATGACACGGCGCCTGCGCGGCGGCACTGCCTTGCAGACGGGCATGCAATGCTTGCGCCGATTGGCCGCGCGCGCCTTCCAGCCCCGCCAGCGCCCAGTGGTCGATCTGCCCAGCCACTGCCTCCACCACGCCCAGCACATCCTTGTCGGCCAATGCGGCGTAGATCGCATAGGTGCGGCCGGCATGCGCCTGCGTACCGAGCGCGGCGGCCAGCGCGCGTGCGGCCTGCGGGTTGTGTCCGACATCCAGCAGTACCTGTACGCCATTGACCTCAAGCCGCTGCAGTCGCCCGGCCACTTGCGCGTTGCCGATGCCCTGCGCCCAGGCCGCGTCGGGCACTTCCACCGGCAATGCCTGCAACGCGGCGATCGCGGCAGCGGCGTTGGCCAGCTGCACTGGCGCACGCAGTGCCGGCATCGGCAGTTCCAACGTCACTGCCACATCGCGCCAGCGCCAGCGCGGCGCGTCGGATTGCGGGCTCTCGGCGTGCCGTGTGTCGATCGGCTCGAAGAAATAATCGCTGCCGGCACGGATGGCATTGGCACCCAGCTGGTAGGCGCGACGCAGCACACTGGACGGCGGGTCGATCTCGCCCAGCACCACCGGCTTCCATGCGCGGATGATGCCGGCCTTCTCGGCGCCGATGGCCTCGCGGTCCTCGCCCAGCCAGTCGGTGTGGTCGAGATCGACCGTGGTGATCACTGCCACATCCGAATCGACGATGTTGACCGCATCCAGGCGCCCGCCAAGGCCGATTTCCAGCACCGCCAACTCCAGCGCCGACTGCTGAAACAACCACAGCGCCGCCAGCGTACCGAACTCGAAATAGGTCAACGCGGTGTCGCCGCGTGCTGCTTCGACCGCTGCAAACGCGTCGACCAGCTGCGCGTCGCTGGCCTCTTCGCCATCGATGCGCACGCGCTCGTTGTAGCGCAGCAGATGCGGCGAGGTGTAGGCCCCCACCTTCCAGCCGGCAGCACGCCCGATCGCCTCGATGAAGGCCACCGTCGAGCCCTTGCCATTGGTGCCGCCCACGACGATGACATGCGTGGCCGGCGCGGCAAGCTGCAACCGCGCCGCAACCGCGCGCACGCGCTCCAGGCCCATCGCAATGGCACTGGGATGCTGCTGCTCGATATAGGCGAGCCAGGCGGAGAGGGAGTCGGTTGCGTTCATGGGGAGGGCTGCGCAGAGAGGGGCACATTATCGCCATTTGCGCTTGCGCAACGCACGCCACGTCGGTGTTGGATGTATCGCGCGTGCTTGGTTAGTACGACGCAGCTCGGTTGATCGCGCATGGTGGCGAACGCCGTCACCAGCGCATCCCAGGACGTTTAGCGATCACCCCAAGACGCAGCCCCGACACGGAGCGTTGACTACGCAACCGCACCGAGGCCTGTTCCACCAACTCACCCAAACCTGCAAGCGTGTATCAACGACGTTCGGCATTTTGGCACCTGCAACGACATGGCGTGTCATTGGTGATCCAGCGTCCTTGCCTCGCCTTACAACGCCCGATGCTTTGCCTCACCAAAGAACGGTGTGTGATGCGCACAGTCGTTGAGGCGCACCACTTCGAGATGCTCCACGTCATCGCCTTCGAGCAGGTTCAGCGTGGTCGGGGCCTGGCGGAAGCTCCATAGCTTGGACAACGGCAGGCCCAGGATCTTGCACAGGATCACGCGATTGACCGCATCGTGCGCAACCACCAGCAAGGTGTCGTGCGCGCCCAGCCCATCGGTGGCACGCACCAGGCCGCGCCAACTGCGATCGAGCACCTGACGCAGCGATTCGCCACCCGGCATCAACACGGTATCGGGCTCTTCGCGCCAGGCGCGCAGACGTGCGGGGTCCTTGTCGTTGATCTCGCTGGCCAGCAGGCCCTCCCACTCGCCGTGCGCAATTTCCTGCAGGTCGGCATCGGTCTGCAGCAGCGCTTGACGCGACGCGCCCAGCGCGGCCTTGGCAGTGGCCTGCGCACGCGACAACGGCGATGCCACCGCGCGGTCGATCTGCAGCGTGTGCAGCCGTTCGCCCAATGCGCGCGCCTGGCCTTCGCCAACCGGCGAAAGCGGAATATCGATCTGGCCCTGGTAACGGCCTTCGGCGTTCCACGGCGTCTCGCCGTGACGAGCAAGCAGGATGCGCATGCGCTGGGAGTTCCTTGGGGGAGGGGCCCGCTCGCCGCAGCGAAAACGGGACCGCATGATAACCCCTGCCGCACCGGCGCCGCGTCAGCGCACGCCTAGCTCCTTCAACAGCTGTGGCGCCGGAGCGACCTCGGTCATGATCCAGCGCAGATAGCGGCTGTCCACGGCAATCATGCGGGTCATTGCCGGATCGAAGATCCAGTTGCTGCTCACCGACTCCCAATTTCCGTCGAATGCCAGGCCGACCAGCTTGCCTTGCGCGTCCATCACCGGCGAACCGGAGTTACCGCCGGTGATGTCCAGGTCCGACAGGAAATTGACCGGCACCGAGCCCAGGCGTTTGTCCTCCAGCCCGGCGTAGCGCTTGGCCTTGACCGCATCCAGCAAGGCCTTGGGCGAATCGAACGGATCGGCGCCGGTCTCCTTGGCGACCACCCCTTCCACGGTGGTGAACGGTGTGTAGGCCACGCCATCTTTCGGGGCGTAGCCCTTGACGTTGCCGAAGGTGATGCGCAGCGACAGGTTGGCATCCGGATAGACCGATTCGCCCCGGCTCTTCCTGTAGTCGGCCAGGGCTTGCAGATACACCGGCCGCGCCTTGAGCTGCTCGCCGGTACGCAGTTTGTCCTCGCGCTCGATCTGCAACAGGGCCGGTGTCACCGCCACGGCGTACTGGATCGCCGGGTCGGTGCTGGCTTCGAAGGCGGCCCGGTCGGCGGTGAGCCACGTCAGCCGCGCTTGCGTGCTCCCCAACGCCGTGCCATCGAGCTTGCCCACGGCCGCCTGCACGGCCGCCGCATCGCGACCGCCCAACCACTGGTCCAGCGCGGCGATGCGCTGGTTGGCCGGCAGCTTCAGGTACTGGCTGAGCCAGTACTGCTGCAGCTGACGATCCATGGCCGGCACGTAACGGCGCTCCATCTGCTTCATCGTCGCTTCGATCGACGGCAGGTCGCGGTCCTGGTACCCGGATTCGCGTTGCGCATTGGGCTTGGCACGCTCCAGCGCCAGCCGGTACAGCGTCACCGCGGCACCCACCGTGCCGGTGGAGTCGAACTGGCGCAGCACGAAGTCGCGCTGTTGCGTGGCCTGGGTCTGCTTGAGCAGCTTGACCAAGGTGTCGTGCGCGGCAAGCGCATTACGCCCGCTCGCACCCCGCCCCTTGAGCCAGGCCAGCACGGCCGCTTCGTCGGCCTGCTTGGTGGCCTGCGCATTGATGCGCTTGAAACCTTCCAGTTGCCCGTCGAAGTTCTTGGCGGAGTTATTGAGGCTGGCGACGGTGCTGGCATATTTCACCTGGATGTCGGGATCCTGCTTGCCTGCCTGTTCGATCAGGCCGATGACGTCCTTCAATTGCTGGCCGACCACCGGGTAGGTCCAGCTAGCGGTGTTGTCGAATTCGGCAGCCAGCGCGTAGCGATTGGTGCGGCCCGGATAGCCGGCCACCATCACGAAGTCGCCAGCGCCCAGCGGCTGGTCGGCGAACTTCAGGAAGTGCTTGGGCTGGTAGGGCATATTGTCCTTGGCGTAGGCAGCAGGCGTGCCGTCCTTGCCGACATAGGCGCGATAGAACGAGAAATCGCCGGTGTGGCGCGGCCACATCCAGTTGTCGATGTCGCCGCCGAACTTGCCCACGCTGCCGGGCGGTGCATAGACCAGGCGCACATCCTTGATCTCCAGGTTCTTGAACAACCGGTAGGCGTTGCCCCCGGCAAAACTGAAGAACTGGCAGCGGTAACCCGGCTGCGCTTCGCAGGACGCGATCTGTTGCTTGCTGAAATCCTCAAGGGCCAGCGTGCGCTTGAGCGCATCGTCGCCTGCAGTGGCCATCGCTGCCCTTGCCGGTGCCGTGACGTCGGTAATGGCATCGAGCACGTAGATACGCGCACTGGGACCTGCGCTGAGCTCGTCGGCGGGACGTACAGCGTTGAACCCGTCCTTGATCAGGTTCTTTTGCGCGGTGGAGTTGAGTTGGATCGCGCCATAGGCACAGTGGTGGTTGGTGACGACCAGACCCTGCGGCGAGACGAAGCTGGCGGTGCAACCACCCAGGGCGACCACGGCGCCCATCGGATCGCCGGTCAGGTCGGCCAGCTGCTGCGGCGAAAGCCGCAAGCCTGCTTGCTGGAGGGGCCCGGCGATCTCGGGCAGCTGTTGTGGAACCCACATCCCCTCGCCCGCCTGTGCAGACGAAACGACAGCCAGCGTGGCCAGCACGGAAACAGCGAACAGGTTCGGACGCATCGACAGCCCCAAGGGTTATTGTCGTTACAGTGTAACGCCAACGTCTGCTGGCAAATCCACGACCGATGACAGGATCGGCGCGCGCCCTTTCCCCACGCACGCACGTATGCCGCGCAGCAGGCGCCCGCGGTTCGCCTGCAGCTCCGTGGCCGGGCGCCCGCCTAGACGCGGCCGAACGCGGGGTCGCTGCGGCTGGGCCTGCCGGTTTCCAGATGCCCGGCCAGCCGGCGGCGGAAAGCGCTGCCCGGCTGTTCCACCACCAGGTCGTACCAGTGATCGCTGGCGGCAAGCGCCAGGCGAATGGTCTCGCGCTGACCTGGGGCCAGCGGGAAGGTGCGCGCATCTGGGTCTGCGTAGTCCAGCGCACGCAGCTGCACGGTGCAGGCGCGCTGCCCGGCATTGCCGATTTCCAGCACCAAGGCGTCGCCCTCCTGCCGCGCCTCCACCCATGGCGCGGCCGATGGCGCAGAGGCACTTGGCACCTGCCCGGCGAACTCGCGCAAGAAGCCATTCGGCCCGTGCACGCGCAAGGCGTATGCACCCGCGTGCGTGGCCCCGACCGGCGCATCCTCCAGCTGCGTGCCGGGCAGCACCGTGTAATACCAGGGGCCGCCACTGGCCGCGCTGCTGTAGACGTTGAACGCCGCGGCCGCCGCGCCGCTGTTGACGAACTGCAACTGCACGGTGGCGCCCTCTTGCACGCGTGCATGCACCTGCAAGGCATACGGCAGTGCGCGCGCCGGCCGTTGCCCCGGTTCCTGGCGCGGCATCGCTGCGGCGGCAGGCACCGACGGTAGCGGTTTGTCGCGCACGGTAGCGGTACGTGCGCGATAGTCCTCGACCGACGGCAATGCGCTCAACGCCGAATCGTCCGGTTTGCGGAAGTCGAACACGCTGGTGAGATCGCCACTGACCGCACGCCGCCATGGGCTGATGTTCGGCTCGGCCACGCCGAAGCGGCGTTCCAGCAGACGCAGGACCGAGGTGTGATCGAACACCTGCGAGTTGACCCAGCCACCACGTGTCCACGGCGAGATCACCAGCATCGGCACGCGAATGCCCAGGCCGATCGGCACGCCATCGTAGACCTCGCCACGCGTGTCGACATTGCTGCGCCCCATGCGTGCGTCCACTGCCGGCAACGGCGCGGGCACGTGATCGAAGAAGCCGTCGTTCTCGTCGTAATTGATGATCAGTGCCGTCTTGGCCCACACCTCGGGATTGGCGGTGAGCGCATCGATCAGACGCGCCACCAGCGACTCGCCATAGGCAGGCGGCGCTTCGGGATGTTCGCAGTACGCGGTGGGCGGGATGACCCACGACACCTGCGGCAGGCGATTGGCCTGCACATCGGCAGCGATCGCCGCGACCAGATGCTCGGCCTGGGTGGTGGCGGCATTGTCCGCGGTGGACCCGGGCACGCACGCACGTGCACGCCGGTACCGTTCGTCGTCGGTGCGCAGATCGCGGTAGTGCGAGAAGTACGCCAGCGAGTTGCAGCCGAAGTTGTCGTATTCCTGATACACGCGCCAGTCCACGCCGGCAGCCTGCAAACGCTGCGCGTACGTGGTCCACTGCAGTGCTGCGTAGCCGGGCTTGTCGCGCGCCATGTCGGCAGTCCAGTTGCCATCGTCGGCATTGGTCACCGCCTGCGCGCCGACGTTGCCCACGCTTGGGCCGCTGGTACCGGTGAACAGATACATGCGGTTGGGATTGGTCGGCCCGTGCAGCGAGCAGTAATAGCCGTCGCAGATGGTGAACGCGTCGGCCAGCGCGTGGTAGTACGGGATGTCGTGACGCTGGAAGTATCCCATCGTCAATTCCCCCTTGTACGGCACCCACGCATCGTATTCGGCCCAGCGTGCCGGGTCCTGCCCGTGACCGGCCTTCCAGGAATGATCCAGGCTCTTGATCAAGGGCGCGCAGGTATGTTGCGAATCGAACGCGAACGGCAGCAAGCGTCGTCCATCGGACGTGGGTTGACTCCATACCGGATGGCCATCGCGCAGTTGCAGCGCGCGCGGATCGCCAAAGCCACGCACGCCACGTAGCGCGCCGAAATAATGATCGAACGAGCGGTTTTCCTGCATCAGGATCACCACATGTTCGAGATCGCGCAACGTGCCGGTCCGCGCGTTGGCCGGCAGCGCGAGCGCACGGCCGATCGAAGACGGCAAGGCGCCGGCAGCAGTGAGCGCAGCGACGCGCTTGAGGAAATCGCGACGCGAAGAGGAAGATGTCATGGCGGCAGAACCTGCAAAAAGTGGCGCTTTTTCCACCGCGCAGCGCGGTTGGACACGACACGTATAGCGGGCGAGCGCGACAGTTTTGCGACAGCGACCGTCATCAATGTTTCATGAGCCGTTGACACCCTGCGTCGCGAAACGCCGGCTTTGCACCGTGCGTCCGCCCTCAGCCGTGGCCGAACAGGACTCCCCCATGACTTCCGCTCGTCGCTTTCATGTCACACCGCTGGCGCTTGCCCTGGCAACGCTGCTTCCCGTCATTTCGCAGGCCGCGTCGCCGGCCGAGCCGGTTGCCGTTGCTCCGGCAGCGGAGGCAGCGACACCTGTGGCCGACGCCGCCAATGCAACGCAACTGGATGCAATCAATGTGGTGTCGCAAGGCAGCACGCGCCAGGTGCAACGCATCAGCCAGCAGGACATCGAGCAGCTGACACCCGGCAGCAGCGCATTCAAGGCAGTGGAAAAACTGCCTGGCGTGCAGTTCCAGTCCGCCGATCCATTCGGCACCTACGAATGGTCCACGCAGGTGACCCTGCATGGCTTCGACCAAAGCCGCCTGGGTTACACGCTCGATGGCATTCCACTGGGCAACATGAGCTATGGCGTGACCAATGGCCTGCACATTACGCGCGCCATCATTTCGGAAAACCTCGGTTCGGTGGAAATTGCGCAGGGCGCCGGTGCACTAGGCACTGCGTCCAACACCAATCTCGGCGGCACCATGCAGTTCTACTCGGCCGACCCGCAGACCACGCCTGGCGCACGGTCGGTGCAGACAGTGGGCAGCGATGCAACGCGCCGCACCTTCGTGCGCGCCGACACCGGCGATCGCGATGGGTTGTCGGCGTATCTGTCGTATGCCAATGCCAGCACCGACAAATGGAAGGGCTATGGCGATCAGACATCCGAACAGGCCAATCTCAAGACGGTGTACCAGTGGGGCGACGGCAACCGCCTGAGCCTGTTCGTTGATACCTCGCGGCGCAAGGAATACGACTACATGGATCTGTCGTTGACCAGCCAGCGCGCGCTCGGCTGGGACTACGATTACCTGCAACCGGATTGGGCCACTGCCGTGCAGATGGCGCGCGCCTACCAGAACACCGGGGCCACCAGCGGCGTGGCCAACGGCTACCCGCAATCGCTTGCCGGTCTGCCCAGCGACTACAGCTGGCTCGACGCCAGCTATTACGCCGGCGGCGGACTGCGTCGCGACAACCTGGCGGGCTTGTCGGGCACGTTTGTCTTCGGCGGTGCCACGCTCGATGCCAGCGGCTATTACCACGGCAATCGTGGCGAAGGCCAATGGGTGACACCGTATGTGCCCACCTCCGCGCAGATGCCGCTGTCGATGCGCACCACCGACTACGGCCTCGATCGCTTCGGCGGGACCAGCGCACTGAAATGGTCGTGGGGCAATCACGATCTGGAAGTGGGCGCATGGGCAGAAAACGCGCGCACCACGCAGGGCCGCAATTACTTCGCGCTTGGTAACGAAGGTTACACCTCGCTGTACAACGTATACGAGGCACAGACCCCGTTCCGTCGCGACTTCCTGCAGCGCTACACCACCCAGACCCGCATGCTGTATCTACAGGACACCGTGCGCTTGCTCGACGACCGTCTGACCCTCAACTACGGCGCAAAGGCGCTCAGCACCACCACGCGCGCACAATCGCTGGTGCCGACCACCGCACTGGCGCAAGGCCGCATTCGCGCCGAAGATAATTTCCTGCCGCAAGTGGGCATCAACTACAAGCTCGACGAACGCCAAGACCTGTACGCGTCCTACAGCAAGAACATCGCGGCGTTCGGCTTCACCCCGTTCGCCACCTCGCAGGCGGCGTTCGACCGCAGCCGCTCCACGCTGGAACCGGAACAATCGCAGACCGTGCAGGTGGGTTACCGCGTGCAGGATGCGCAGTTCCAGCTCTCGGCCGACGCCTATTTCACCAAGTTCTCCAACCGCCTGCTGACCACCTCGCCGTGCACCGCGGTGCAGACCTGCGCCTCGATCCTGAGCAACGTCGGTGCGGTGCACAGCGCCGGCGCGGATCTGGCACTGATGTGGCGCCCGACCGAAGGAGTGAGCTGGTTGAACTCGTTGTCGTGGAATCGCTCGCGTTACCAGGACGATTACCTCAACAACGGCGTGGTCGCCACCTCCGGCAAGGACGTGGTGGGCATCCCGGCGTTGATGTTCTCTTCCAGCGCCAGCTACCAGATCGGCAACCTGCGCCTGGATCTGGACGGCAAGTACGTGGACAAGCGCTACATCACCTTCCTCAACGATTCGCAGGTGCCGTCCTACTGGCTGTTCAATGCCGGGGCACGTTACGACTTCGGCCGTGTCGGCGGGGTGGCCGATGTGGCGCTGGCGCTCAACATCAGCAATCTCACCGACAAGCGCTACTTCGCCAGCACCGGCACCAACGGCTATGTCGCCTCCGATCCGGATGGCTACAACCAGACCATGGTGGTCGGCGCACCGCGGCAGTACTTCATGAGCCTGGATGTGAAGTTCTAGGCGCGGCTGACAAGCATTGGAGCGGTGCTGGCGCCGATGACGCACGCCTGCCGTTTGGCCAACGCGCTAGCCCTGGCAGGCGGCGGCAGGTCTGGAGCGTGGTTCCCATCCTGGGCCGAGGCGCCAGCTTCGTCGCAACGGGCACGGGCCGGACCGGCCCTGCCCCACCGTGGATCCAGGGCCGCATCACGTCCATTCCCGCACCGCCGCATGGCATACAGGCCGCGACGCCTATAATCGCCGGCTTACTTTCACTCAGCAGGTTCCGCCAGATGGCGCAGACGATGAAGGCGCTGGTCAAGCGCGAAGCGAACAAGGGCATCTGGCTGGAACAGGTGCCAGTGCCGACGCCCGGCCCCAACGAGGTGCTGATCAAGCTGGAAAAGACCGCCATTTGCGGCACCGACCTGCACATCTACCTGTGGGACGAATGGAGCCAGCGCACGATCAGGCCGGGCCTGACCATCGGTCATGAATTCGTCGGCCGCGTGGCCGAGCTCGGTTCGGCCGTGACCGGCTATCAGGTCGGCCAGCGGGTGTCGGCCGAAGGCCACATCGTGTGCGGCCATTGCCGCAACTGCCGTGGCGGCCGTCCGCACCTGTGCCCCAACACGGTCGGGATCGGTGTCAACGTCAACGGCGCTTTCGCCGAATACATGGTGATGCCGGCCAGCAACCTGTGGCCGATCCCGGACCAGATTCCGTCCGAGCTTGCCGCGTTCTTCGACCCCTACGGCAACGCCGCGCACTGCGCGCTGGAATTCGACGTCATCGGCGAGGACGTACTGATCACCGGCGCCGGCCCGATCGGCATCATTGCCGCCGGCATCTGCAAGCACATCGGTGCGCGCAATGTGGTGGTCACCGACGTCAACGATTTCCGCCTCAAGCTGGCGGCCGACATGGGGGCCACGCGCGTGGTCAACGTCTCCAAGACCTCGCTCAAGGACGTCATGGCCGACCTGCACATGGAAGGCTTCGACGTGGGCCTGGAAATGAGCGGCAACCCACGTGCGTTCAACGACATGCTCGATTGCATGTACCACGGCGGCAAGATCGCCATGCTCGGCATCATGCCGCGTGGCGCCGGTTGCGACTGGGACAAGATCATCTTCAAGGGCCTCACCGTGCAGGGCATCTACGGCCGCAAGATGTACGAGACCTGGTACAAGATGACGCAGCTGGTGCTGTCGGGTTTTCCGCTGCACAAGGTGCTGACCCATCAGCTGCCGATCGACGATTTCCAGAAAGGCTTCGACCTGATGGAAGAAGGCAAGGCCGGCAAGGTCGTGCTGAGTTGGAATTGATCGGCTGACACTGCAGATCTGCGAAAGGCGCCGCGAGGCGCCTTTTGCGTTTTTAAGACATGCGCTTGCTGACGAATGCTGCGAGCGATTTTCAGGAGCTGGCGAAGCGTCTCAAGCAACGCGGGGTGGGCTAGGGTCTGGATAAACGCCTAGTGGGCCGATTGCGCGGTGCCCTCGCCGCTCGCGGGACACGCCGCAAGTACGTCCATGTAGGCTCGATGGCGGCATCCATGCCGCCAACGGTCCCGCAATCGGCAAGGACACCGCACCGGATAGTTTGCTGGTGGATTCATTGAAGAACGAACACACCGCAGCAGATCGTCCACTGAATGCCTCCTTGGAACTCGACGCACCGACCAGCTCAACTGATCCTTGCCCGCTCACCGTCGCGGGACCCGTGGCGACATGGACGACGCCACGGAGCTTGCACGGACGCACGTGCCGCGTGCTGCGCGATGGTGGGCGGGCAAGGCCCCTGCAGACGGTCCGCCGATCGGCAGCTCCACAAGTGATCGATCCACAAGCTGCAGTCATTCAAGAATCGAACCAGCCAAGCCTCGAGTCTTGACCGAGTTTGGACGCAGAGGCAGACAACCCAGTGCGTCGACGCTTCCCGCATGACGACGACTCTGCACGTTGTCAGAGTCGCTTCAATCAGTCGCCATCACGGCCAGGTGACGGTCGCCGTTGCCACCAGATGGTTCTGCGAATTCTGACGACCGAAGCCGAATTCGGCGGCTTTGCTGGTGTCGTAATAACCCACGCTCAAACCCAGCGGGCCGAACGTCTTGCCGACGTTGACGCCGAAATCGTTGTAGTCGTGGTCCACCTGACTCAGCGACGAGGTGTAGACGCTGTGCCCTGCGTGCGCGCCGAGCGTAAAGTCGTACGGCAACGTCCAGTTGGCATCGAAGGCGTAGTAATAGCCATCGGTCTTGCTGCCGTACAGATCGTCGGTGTAGGCGACCGTCACGCTATAGGTCTTCAGGAACGTGGTCTTGGTGATCAACTCGGCGTAGTTGGATGCGCCCGCTCCCAGATACTGGTAACGGTTGATCATGACGTCGAAGTTCCAGTGGGTGCCCAGGTCGGTGTTGTAGCCGACGAAACCATCCACTTCCCAATCCGGGTCGCCGGCGCCGAAATCGACGTTGGACGACCAGGTCCCCAGGTACAACCCGAATGGCGTCTTGTAGGTCAAACCGGCCTGAAACGCAGGCTCTTCATTTGTCTGCGAAATACCGCGGAACAGGTAATCGCTGGTCACCGCGAAGGTGCCGCTGAACGGCGATGTAGACGCATCTTCGTCCTGCGCCTGCGCAAGCGGTGCAACGCCCAACAGGAGTAACGAAAGACAACAAGCGAGCGGGGACGACTTCATGGGCATCTCCTGGAGCGATGAACGGTGGGATGGCGCGAAGCGAGGCTGCAAGGACTTATTAGTCCAACTGTCATTGCAGCGCAACATGAAAGTCGCGTTCGCTTGATCCAGCGCACACACTCAAGAGCCCATGCGCGAATCAGGTGTCGATGTCATCGACCGCTTGCGCCGAATCTTGATGTTCGGGTTGAAATCGGGCAGCGGAATTGGTCACAGCAAAGGCGAAACGCGCCTCGCTCATCCATTCCTGCGCCCTGCGATCTCAGCCGGCGCCCGCTTACGCGGGAAATATCCCGTACTGCCGTGCTGCCAAGCGCACTTGCTGCCCTGGCTGGAAGCTACCGGCAGAGGCCGGCAGTTCCACCTCCACTTCGTTGCCCGCCGGTTCCAGCGTTGCGCGCAGCCGCAGGCGTGGCCCGCTGCGTTGCGACCACGCCACCGTCGCCGGCCAGCCCGCCTCGTCGGGCACCAGATCTTCCGGCCGCACATACACCTCCACCGGCCCTGCAGCCAGCGCGGCATTGGGCAGGGGAAGTGCGTGCCCAGCCACCTGGATCTGCCCCTGCGCCAGCACCCCGGGGATACGGTTCACCGCACCCACGAACGAATACACGAATGGCGAGGCCGGCTTGTCGTAGATCATGGCCGGCGTGTCGAGTTGCTCGATGCGGCCGCGGTTGAGGATGGCCACGCGGTCGGCCAGTTCCAGGGCTTCTTCCTGGTCATGGGTGACGAAGACCGTGGTCAGGCCGGTACGTTCGTGCAACTCGCGCAGCCAACGGCGCAGGTCGCGGCGCACCTGCGCATCCAGCGCCCCGAATGGCTCGTCCAGCAACAGCACGCGCGGCTCGATCGCCAGCGCGCGCGCCAGCGCCACGCGCTGCCGCTGGCCGCCGGAGAGCTGGGTGGGATAACGCTGTTCCAGGCCCTGCAGCTGCACCAGCGCCAGCAGTTCCTCCACGCGCGCACGGATGCGTGCTTCGGCCCAACGCGCGTTGCCGCGGCGCACGCGCAAGCCGAACGCGATGTTCTCGAACACGTCCATATGCTTGAACAATGCGTAGTGCTGGAACACGAAGCCGACCCGGCGCGATTGCACGCTCATGCGGGTGGCATCTTCATCGCCGAACAGCACCTGGCCGCCATCGGCATGCTCCAGCCCGGCCATGATCCGCAGCAGCGTGGTCTTGCCCGAGCCGGAGGGCCCAAGCAAGGCCAGCAACTCGCCCTGGCGCACTTCCAGATTGATGTCGTCCAGCGCGGTAAAGGTCTCGAACTGCTTGCGCAGGCGATGAATGCGGATGCCCATGGTCACCTCAATGGCGGTGGTTGGCGGCCAGCGAATCGCCGTGTCGCCATTCCAGATACGTCTTCAGCGCCAACGTCAGCAGCGCGGTCAATGCCAGCAGCGACGCGCAGGCAAATGCGGCGCTGTAGGCATATTCGTTGTAGAGAATTTCCACATGCAGCGGCAGCGTATTGGTGCGTCCACGGATATGCCCGGACACCACCGACACCGCCCCGAATTCGCCCATCGCGCGCGCCGCGCACAGCAGCACGCCGTACAGCAGGCCCCAACGGATATTGGGCAACGTCACCCGCCAGAACATCTGCCAGCCGTTCGCGCCCAGGCTTAGTGCCGCCAGTTCCTCGTCGCTGCCCTGCTGCTCCATCAGCGGCATCAGTTCGCGCGCGATGAAGGGGAATGTCACGAACGTGGTCGCCAGCACGATGCCCGGCAACGCGAACACGATCCGCGGCAGCTGAATCACCAACTCGCCCAGCACCGGCAGCTGCACATGCCAGCCTTCGTCGATCAGCGGCCAGGCCCAGCCGCTGCGGCCGAAGATCAGTACGAAGATCAAGCCCGCCACCACCGGCGACACCGAAAACGGCAGGTCGATCAGGCTGACCAGCAGACGTTTGCCCCAGAACTGATGCTTGCTGATGGCCCACGCCGCGGCCACGCCGAATACCAGATTCAACGGCAGCACGATCGCCGTCACCAGCAAGGTCAGCTTGATCGCCGACAACGCGTCCGGGTCGACCACCGCACGCAGGAAGGTTTCCCAACCGCCACGCAATGCCTCGGCGAACACCAGCACCAGCGGCAGCAGCAAGAACGCCAGCAGAAAGAGCACGGCCCCCAGGATCATCAGCCATTGCACCCAGCGCGGCTCATTGGTGGCCGAATCGCTGATGCGGCGCGCCTGCTTGGTCATGGCGTGGGTAGGCAACATGGAAGGCAGCGATGAAACGGCATCGTTCATACGGGCCTCCGTTGATAGCGCAGCAGCCGTGCCTGTAGCGTATTGACCACCAGCAGGATCACGAACGACAGCAACAACATGGCCGCGGCAATGGCAGTGGCGCCGGCGTAGTCGAATTCTTCCAGCCGGATGGTGATCAGTAGCGGGGCGATCTCGGTGGAATTGGGCAGGTTGCCGGCAATGAAGATCACCGAGCCGTACTCCCCCACGCCGCGCGCAAATGCCAGCGCAAACCCGGTCAGGACCGCTGGCCACAGCCCCGGCAGCACCACCCGCCATACCGTCTGCCAGCGCGAGGCACCCAGCGTGGCGGCGGCAGCCTCCATTTCACGATCGCTCTCTGCCAGTACCGGCTGCACCACCCGCACCACGAAAGGCAGGCCCACAAAGACCAACGCCAGCACGATTCCCAGCTGCGTGTAAGCCACCTTGATCCCGATCGCCTCCAGCCAGCGCCCCACCCACCCGTTGCCGCCGTACAGCGCGGTCAGCGCAATGCCGGCCACCGCGGTGGGCAACGCGAACGGCAGATCGATCACCGCATCGAAAAAGCGCTTGCCCGGGAACCTGTAACGCACGAAGACCCAGGCCACCCAGGTGCCCATCACCGCGTTGAAGGCACCGGCCGCAAACGCGGTGCCGAAGCTCACCCGCAGCGCCGACAGCACGCGCGGCTCGCTCCATACCCGCCACAGGCCCTCCCAGCCCAGACCGCTGGTCTTGATGAAGATGCCCAGCAGCGGGATCAGCACGATCAGGCCAAGCCAGGTCAGGGTGATGCCCAGACTCAGGCCCAGCCCCGGCATCACGCGTCGGCGCGATGACGGCGCTGGGTGGGGTGCAACCGACATCGACATCGCCTACTTGTTGGCCTGGATCTGGTCGAACACGCCACCGTCGGCGAAGTGCTCCTGCTGCGCCTTCTCCCATGAGCCGAACGCCTGCTGGATGGTCACCAGCTTGATGTCCGGAAACCGCGCCATGTCGGCCGGGTCGGCAAATTCGGGATGTCGCGGGCGATAGAAATGCTTGGCTGCCAGCTTCTGCCCTTCAGGCGCATACAGATCGCGCAGGTAGGCTTCGGCCACCTCGCGGGTGCCATGCTTGTCGACGTTTTTGTCCACCAGCGCCACCGACGGCTCGGCCAGGATCGACAGCTTCGGCACCACGATCTCGAACTTGTCCTTGCCCAGTTCCTCGCGCGCCAGCAGCGCTTCGTTTTCCCAGGCCAGCAGCACATCGCCGATGCCGCGCTGCACGAACGTCGTGGTGGCACCGCGTGCGCCGGTATCCAGCACCGGCACGTTGCGGAACAGCGCCTGCATGTAGCGCAGGATGCGCTGGCGGTCGCCCTTGAAGATGTGGTCGGCATACGCCCAGGCGGCCAGATAGTTCCAGCGCGCGCCTCCGGAGGTCTTCGGGTTCGGCGTCACCACCGCCACGCCAGACCGCAGCAGGTCCGGCCAGTCGTGGATGTTCTTCGGGTTGCCCTTGCGCACCAGGAACACGATGGTCGAGGTATACGGCGCACTGTTGTCGGGCAGGCGCTTTTCCCAATCGGCATTGATCAGCTTGGCCTTCTGCGCGATGGCATCCACGTCGTAGGCCAGCGCCAGGGTCACCACGTCGGCCTCGATGCCATCGATCACCGCGCGCGCCTGCTTGCCAGAGCCGCCGTGCGAGGTTTCCACGGTCACCGTGTCCTGCGGGTGCTGCTGTTTCCACTGCGCGGCGAAAGCGGCGTTGTAGTCGCGGTAGAACTCGCGGGTGGGGTCGTAGCTCACGTTGAGCAGCCCGATCTCGCGCGCGCCAGCCGGCCCGGCCAGGACCAGCAAGGCGCAAAGAAGGGAGGCAAAACGGAAACGGGGGTATGTCACGACGATCTCCTGGCCGGTTGAGCACAGCTGAACAGCAAGCATGCCATGCTGCGCAGCGGCACGCAGGCGGTGAAATGACATCAGCGCCGCCTCTTATGCCGATTTTGCATGACGTAGTGGTATGCCACCGTGATCGTTAAAATTGCGCTTCTTTCTGCCACTGCGACCGCCATGACCACCGCTCCCGCCGCGCTGACTGCCCATTACGCCGCCGAACTGGAGGCCATCCAGGCCCAAGGCCTGTTCAAGTCCGAGCGCATCATCACCGGTCCGCAGTCGGCCGAGATCACCCTGGCCGATGGCCGCCGCGTGCTGAACTTCTGTGCCAACAACTATCTGGGCCTGGCCGACCACCCGGACATCATCCAGGCCGCCAAGGACGCGCTGGACAGCCACGGCTTCGGCATGGCCTCGGTACGCTTCATCTGCGGCACCCAGGACCTGCACAAGCAACTGGAACGCAGCATCGCCGAGTTCTTCGGCACCGAAGACACCATCCTCTACGCGGCCTGCTTCGATGCCAACGGCGGCCTGTTCGAACCGCTGCTGGGCGAGCACGACGCCATCATTTCCGACGCGCTCAACCATGCTTCCATCATCGATGGTGTGCGCCTGTGCAAGGCCAAGCGCTTCCGCTACGCCAACTGCGACATGGCCGATCTGGAGGCGCAGCTGCAGGCCGCCGACGCCGCCGGTTGCAAGACCAAGCTGATCACCAGCGACGGCGTGTTCTCGATGGACGGCTTCATCGCCCCGCTCGACGAAATCACTGCCCTGGCCCGCAAGTACAACGCGCTGGTGCATATCGACGAATGCCACGCCACCGGCTTCCTCGGCGCCACCGGCCGCGGCTCGGCCGAGGTCAAGGGCGTCCTGGACCAGATCGATATTTTCACCGGCACCCTGGGCAAGGCCATGGGCGGCGCACTCGGCGGCTTTACCACCGCAAAGCGCGAAGTGATCGAGTTGCTGCGTCAGCGTTCGCGCCCCTACCTGTTCTCCAATTCATTGCCCCCGCACGTGGTGGCTGCCGGCATCAAGGCCTTCGACATGCTGGATGCCGCGGGCGAGCTGCGCACGCAGCTGGTCGAAAACACCACCTATTTCCGCGCACGCATGACTGCCGCCGGTTTCGACGTCAAACCGGGCGTGCATCCGATCAGCCCGGTGATGCTGTACGACGCACCGCTGGCGCAAAAATTCGCCGAGCGCTTGCTGGAAGAAGGCATCTACGCCATCGGCTTTTTCTTCCCGGTGGTTCCGAAAGGCCAGGCGCGCATTCGCACCCAGATCAGCGCAGCGCATACGCGCGAGCACCTGGATCAAGCGATCGAAGCGTTCATCAAGATCGGGCGCGAACTCAAGGTCATCGACGCCTGAGCATGCGCACGGTGCTGCGCCAACGGCTGCTGCTGGCGGCGCAGACCGATGCGCAGGCGCAGCTGCACGACGGCCTTTGGGAGACACGCTGCCTGCATTGCCGTCGGCATCTGCAGGTGCTCGCCGACGGCGAACCGCTTGGCCACACGACGCTGGAACACGTGGTGCCGCAGGCCTGGTTCGGTCGTCGCGCGGCGGCGGCGCTGTGCGCGCTGGTGGGCGGCGATGCCAACGATGCGCGCAATCTGGCGCTGGCCTGTGCCGGCTGCAATCACGCCAAGGGGCGCCGCCACGATGCCAACGGCGCCGGCGACGCACGCGCTTACGAAGTGGTGAGCGCCCTGCTCAGCGCGCGTCTGGCGCGCTGGCGCGCGCCGCCGGCACCAACGTCCTGACTTCCTCGGCGCTCAGCATCCGCCACGCGCCTTTGCCGAGCTCCCCCATCGCCAGCGGGCCGATCGCCACCCGCACCAGCCGCAGTACGCCGATATCGACTGCGGCCAACAGCCGGCGGATCTGCCGATTACGGCCTTCGTCCAGCACGATTTCCAGCCAGGCATTGCGCTCGCCTTCGCGCAGCACGCTGACCTGTTTGGCACGCAACAGCACGCCCTCCCCCTCAGGATCGGTATCTGCCACACCGGCCTGCAGCTGCGTCAGTTGCGCGGCACTGGGGCGGCAATCGATCTGCACGTGGTACGTCTTGTCCGGCCCTCTCGCCGGGTCGGTCACCGTCGCCGCCCATTGGGGGTCGTTGCTGAAAAGCAGCAGGCCTTCGCTGGCCTTGTCCAGGCGCCCCACCGGCGCGATCCACGGTAGGCCGGCGCCATCGAAGCAACGGTAGACAGTGTCCCTGCCCTGCTCGTCGCGCACGGTGGTGACCACGCCACGCGGCTTGTTGAGCATCAGATAGCAACGCGCCGGCCCCGCGAGCGGCTGCCCATCGACAGTGATGGACGATTGCTGATCGCCGCGGATCGGAAATTCTGGGTCGCGCACCACACGCGCCGACACGCTGACGCGGCCATCGGCAATCCAGCGCGCTGCCTCGGTGCGCGAACACACACCAAGCTTGGACAGCACACGCGCCAGCCCATGGCGTGGCGCGGCATTGGCGGATGCGGCAGCGGACGTGCGCACTGCACCGGCCGCTCCCGGACCACGCTGACGCTGCCGGGACGTTGCCGGCGCAGGTCGCCGGGGCATGCCGTCCCGACCGCAGGGCTTACTTGTTTTCGACCGACTTGGCGTCGGCTGCAGGTGCTGCGGGCGCTGCCGCGGCAGGTGCCGCGCCAGCGGCCGGGCGTGCCTTGACCACGCGCACACCGCGGGCCTTCATCCAGGCATCGAATTCTTCTGCCGTCATGCGCTTGCCGTTCTGGCTCATGTCGAAGCGCCACGGGGTGTTGTCGAACGCGGTGGTCGCCTTGTAGGCCGCCGGGTCGTTCGGGTTGACGGTGCCGCCAGGCGGAATGACCTTGGCCAGATCCTGGCAGCCTTCCACGCGCAGGCGCAGCAGCACGCGATCCACCGACTGGTCGCTGCTATAGGGCTGTGCCAGCACGCCAGTGGGCATGCCCAGCTGCACGCTGCGGGTGTAGAACTCGGCAGCCGCCGGTGCAACCACGGTGGCGGGCAACGGCAGTGGCTGGGACACCATGCTGCCGGCGCAGTTCGGAGCGGCGTAGGCGGCGGGGATCAGAGCGAGACAGAGCAGTCCTGCCGTAGCGGTACGCAGCATCGGGTTCTTCCAAGTATGAGTGTGGTATTGACGCGGCGAGTGTAGGCAGCGATGAACGCTGTTTCAACAGGAACCGTGCCTGGATGGCAACACAGACAGGATCGGCAGCGCCTGAGCGCGCTTTTCCAGGGCCTGCATAGACAAAACCCGGCGCAAGGCCGGGTTTTGTATGCAGCAAAGCTAGCGGTCCAATTAGTTCTGGACGTTCAGCTCGGTACGACGGTTCTTCGCACGACCTTCCGGATTGTCCGAACCATCCGGGTTGGTGTTCGGAGCAATCGGACGGCTCTCGCCGTAGCCGATCGGGCCGACCAGACGCGACGCATCGACGCCGTTCTTGGTCAGGTAGTCGTACACGGTGGTCGCACGACGCTCGGACAGCTTCTGGTTGTACGCGTCGGTACCCTTCGAGTCGGTGTGACCGGCAACCTCGACCTTCAGGTCGGGGTAACGCTTCAGGATTTCGGTCGCTTCGCTCAGGATCGAGACGGCATCCGGACGCAGGGTCGACTTGTTGAAGTCGAAGTTCACGCCCTTCAGGTCGATCGAGACAGGAACCGGGCAACCGTCCGGACCGATGGTCTGGCCAGGCTGCGAGTTCGGGCACTTGTCGTCGCAGTTGTTGACGCCGTCACCGTCGTCATCCAGATCGGCGCAGCTCGGAGCAACCGGAGCCGGAGCCGGCGGCGGAGCGGTCGACGGAGCCGGTCCCAACGGGATCACGACGCCGACCGAAGCCAGCACGTCACCGAACCAGTCTTCGCGCGGAGCGGCGACGCTCTGGTCGTTGAAGTCAGCGCGGTAGGCCAACTCGGCACGCACGGCGACGCGCTTGTCGAAGGTGGTCTGCAGACCGACACCAGCCTTGGCGGCAAAGTTGCCGTCCTTCTGCTGGCCCGGCGAAACCGGGTTCGGGGTCGCGTCGAATTCTTCTTCCGAACGCTGGTAGCCCAGGCCGAACAGCAGGTAGGGGTTCCAGCCGCGGCCTTCCTGGATGAAGTGGCGACGCAGGTCGAACGAGATGCCGTACTGGCTCCAGTTCAGATCCTGGTTGGCATCGAAGTTCGGGTTCTGATAGTTCAGCTCACCGTCGATCGACCAGTTCGGGCTGACGAACTTGCCCAGACCCAGGGTGACGAACGGGGCATCATTGGTCAGGCGATCGCTGTCCTGGAAGTTGAAGCCAGCGCTACCGGTCAGGTACCAACGGTCGTCGAACTCCTGCGCGGAAGCAGCCTGGGCAACTGCCAGACCGCCGAGCAACGCGGCAGTGAGAATTTTCTTGTTCATTTATACAGCTCCTTCTTTGGGAGATAAAACCGATAGAGGCGTTGTGCTTGGTAAAGATGCTCGTCACATCCAGAGCCATCGGGGCGCAGATTAAGCCGGCCTCGGTGAAGATCGCGTTAACGGTCATATAACATGTGAAAGCAATCACCAGGTCCCGCAACGCCAAGCAATACTACGTATACAGCTTCATGAAGGAAAGGACCGCGCGCTCAATTCGGATAACGCACCTGCATGAACCGCAGCCCAATTAAGTCACTTGAATACGCTTTCAGGCTGACTGGTTTTTAGCGTTCCAGGCGGCCTCGAAAACTACATTGGTGAACGCCAGGCCCCGTCCGAGCTGAATTGTGGGGTCGGTGGTTGCGGGCGACTTGCTCCACAACGCACCCTGAACCTCCCGCTCTGGAGCGCTCCAATGAAAGCTGTCGCCCTCACCCGCCATCTTCCGATCGACGATCCCGAATCGCTGCTTGATATGGAACTTCCGACACCTGCGGCGCCGTCGGGGTATGACTTATTGGTGCGGGTGGAAGCGATCTCGGTGAACCCGGTCGATACGAAGGTGCGCGCGCCCAAGCCGCAACCGCTGCACGCGCCGAAGATCCTGGGTTACGACGCCGCCGGGGTGATCGAGGCGGTCGGCCCGGAGGTCACCGCCTTTGCGGTCGGCGACGAGGTCTACTACGCCGGCGATATCGGGCGGCCGGGCAGCAATGCGCAGTACCAGCTGGTGGACGCCCGCATTGCCGGATGCAAACCGACCTCGCTCAGCTTCGCGCAGGCGGCCGCGTTGCCGCTGACCACCCTGACGGCATGGGAGCTGCTGTTCCAGCGCATGCCCTTTTCGTTCGACGGTGCACGCAATCGCGGCAGGCATCTGCTGATCATCGGCGGCGCTGGTGGCGTGGGCTCCATCGCGATCCAGCTGGCGCGGCATGCCGGATTCACGGTGATTGCCACCGCCTCGCGCCCGGAGAGCATCGAGTGGGTTCGCCAAATGGGCGCGCATCACGTGATCGATCATCACCAACCGCTGCAGCCGCAACTGCAGGCGCTGGGGCTGGACACGGTGGACGCCGCGCTCAATCTGGCCGACACCGACCGCTACTGGCAGCCACTGGGCGAAGTGCTGGCGCCGCAGGGCCATGTGGGCCTGATCGTGGAGCCGCGCGGACCGTTGCCGATCGGCGACCCCTACAAATCCAAGTGCATCGGCATCCATTGGGAGCTGATGTTCACGCGCGCGCGCTACGCGACCGAGGACATGGTCGAGCAGCACCGTATCCTCAACCGGGCAGCCAGCCTGATCGATGCCGGCGAACTGCGCACCACGCATACCGAGACGCTGTCGCCGATCAATGCGCAGCAGCTGCGCGAGGCGCATCGTCGGCTGGAAAGCGGCGGCACGATCGGCAAGCTGGTGCTGGCCGGCTGGTAAGGCGGCCGGCGGGCCAAGGTCGCTGCCCCGATGCCCTGGTGCGAAAGGCGCCTGCGCATCGAAGCGCGCCTGTGCGGGCGGCAGCACAGGCGTGGTGCCGAACGGGCGTCTGCAGCATCGGCGCGCCGCTGCATGCACCAGGACTTGCCGCCAGACCGGTTTGCCGGCATCGTGCGCAATCCGTACGCCAGCGTATCCACATCATGTCGCCCGCCACCGGCCCCTCCGCCTTGTCCTTCCCGCACTTGTTCACCCCGCTCGATCTGGGCTTCACGCAATTGCGTAATCGGGTCCTGATGGGCTCGATGCACACGGGCCTGGAAGACCGTGCGCGCGACTTCCCCAAGTTGGCGGCGTATTTCGCCGAGCGCGCCGCCGGTGGCGTGGGCCTGATCGTGACCGGTGGGTTTTCGCCCAATGTGGTGGGCTGGCTCAAGCCATTCGGCGGCAAGTTATCGTGGCCGTGGGAAGTACGCCCGCATCGCCAGGTCACCCGCGCAGTCCACGAACACGGCGCCAAGATCTGCCTGCAGCTGCTGCACGCTGGGCGCTATGCGTACCACCCGCTGTCGGTTGCGCCGTCCAGGCTCAAGGCACCGATCAACCCGTTCACTCCGCGTGCGTTGTCGGCCGGCGCGGTCGACCGGCAGATCGCCGCGTATGCGCGTGCCGCGCGGCTGGCGCGCGAGGCAGGCTACGACGGCGTCGAGGTCATGGGCTCGGAAGGCTATCTGATCAATGAATTCACCGCCGCGCGCACCAATCGGCGCAGCGACGCGTGGGGCGGCGATGCCAGCAAGCGCATGCGCTTTGCGGTGGAGATCGTGCGACGCATCCGCGAGGCTTGCGGGCCGGACTTCATCATCATCTATCGGCTGTCGCTGGTGGATCTGGTCGAAGACGGCAACCAATGGCAGGAAATCCTGGCGCAGGCACAGGCGATCGAAGCGGCCGGCGCGACCATCATCAATTCAGGTATCGGCTGGCACGAAGCGCGCATTCCCACCATCGCCACCTCGGTGCCGCGCGCCGCGTTTGTCGGGGTCACCGCCAAGCTCAAACCGCATCTGCGCATTCCGGTGGTGGCCACCAACCGCATCAACATGCCGGAGGTGGCCGAGCGCATCCTGGCCGACGGTGCCGCAGACATGGTGTCGCTGGCGCGGCCGCTGCTGGCCGACCCGCAGTGGACCAATAAAGCGCGCGCCGGGCAGTCGCACACCATCAATACGTGTATCGCCTGTAATCAGGCCTGCCTGGATCATGTTTTCGACAACAAGCTGGCCAGCTGCCTGGTCAACCCACGTGCCGTGCACGAGACCGAACTCAACTACACCCCGACTGCCACGCCCAAGCGCGTCGCCGTGGTCGGGGCCGGCCCGGCCGGTCTGGCCTGCGCGACAGTGGCGGCAGAACGCGGGCACCGGGTGACCTTGTTCGAGGCTAGCGATGCGATCGGGGGGCAATTCAATGTCGCCAGGCGCATTCCGGGCAAGGAAGAATTCAATGAGACCTTGCGTTACTTCGGCCATCGTATCGAAGCGACCGGCGTGCAGCTGCGTCTGAACACCCCGGTACAGGCGGCCGATCTGAAAGACTTTGACGAAGTCGTGCTGGCAACCGGCATCGAGCCGCGCAAGGTGGATTTCCCCGGTGCCGATCATCCGATGGTGGTGAGCTACCTCGACGTGGTGCTGGGCCGCCACGTGGCCGCCGACAAGGTGGCGATCATCGGTGCCGGCGGCATTGGCTTTGATGTCGGTGAGTTTCTGGTGCACACCGGCCAATCGCCTGCGCTGGATCCGCAGCGCTGGATGGCCGAATGGGGCGTAGACCCGAACTTCGAAGCGCGCGGTGCGTTGACCAAACCGCAACCCGAGCGCGCCGCCCGCCAGGTCTGGCTGTTGCAGCGCAGCCCCGGCAAGCCTGGTGCACGCCTGGGCAAGACCACCGGCTGGATCCACCGCGCGACGCTCAAGGCCAAGGGCGTCAAGATGCTCGGCGGCGTGGAATATCTGGGCGTGGACGATGCCGGCCTGCGCGTTCGCGTGGAAGGCAGCGAACAGCTGCTGGATGTCGGTACGGTGGTGGTGTGCGCCGGGCAGGAGCCGCGTCGCGAGTTGCTGGCTGCGCTGCAGGCCAATGGCCAGCAGCCGCATTTGATCGGTGGCGCGGACGTGGCGGCCGAACTGGATGCCAAGCGCGCGATCAACCAGGCAAGTCGGCTGGCCGCGACTCTGTAAGGGGTTTTCGAAGACGGCGTCACCACGACGCCGTCGTTGTGTTCGCGTCCTGGCTGCACGACTGACGTGCATGCGGCGTTACCGACGTCGACATGCACGCGGATGTGGCGGTCTGCGACGCGCATTCCCTCTTTTTGTCGTGCGGCTCGGCGATAAGTGCCGCATGCATCGTCACCGCGCGCACTGCCGCCTGCCATATTGCGTGCCTGCACGACAGCACATTTCGACACGCGCCTGCCTGGTAGACGGGTGGGCACTTCGCGCACCTGAAACGCGCTCGGGTCGATGCTTGTTTCTTGCGCTGTCGATTCGCAGTTACTGCGAGAGCATCAACGCGGTTATGGGATGCGAATACACCGCACGCTTTGTCACTTGGATAAAGATTTTCGAAAGCTGCATGCACGCGATGCCGACAGTGCATGCTGCACTGACTGCAGCACCTGGCGCCTCATCGCCTCCTTCGCTTTGGGGTCCATTCGTTTTGAAACTTATGTGCTTGGCACTTCTGCACTTGAGCATCTTCGTGCTCTTGCGCGCATAAGCAGGCGACCTCGGAACACATCGCAACGCAGTAGGGCGCACCCCTGGCGCATCGAATGATCGACGAGCTGTCGAAACATGGTCACGCATCCTCCGAACGTCATGCAGTGACGGAAATCGCGTCGTAATGGCAGATAGCTTTCGCTGCAGCGGATGGCGTCTGTGCTGCTTCCGATGGCGTTATCAGCAAGATGCGTCGAGACCGCGCATCTGTACGCATCCAAGATGATGTCTAAATCGCCAAGACTGCAGCACGACGATGTATCTCGGACACGTAGCACTTCCGCCATCGCTGGCGTCACCGCAATGCTCTTTTTTCTCGCGCATTCGTGGTCGATGTACGAAACCCAACTGCGCAACTCCAGTGGACCACACAACAACGCGTGACGAGCGCGTGTAAGAAAAATTCGCTTATGCGGAGGGTGCTTTTTTGGCCGCCAGGCGATCTTCCCAAACCAACGCGCAATGCCGCAGCGTGCGCGATGTGGCAAAAAATCCAGGCAACACAACAGTCGCTGCAACGATGCGACGCAGATGCGCTGTTGCGATGCACGCGACGCGGGTGTGCAGCGCCATGCGTTGCGGGCAGTTGCAATCGTCAACCCCTCTCATTCAGCCGCGATTGTGTGATCGACGCCTACCTTGCGCCAACTTTTTGACCCACCGCATTTGGTGGGCGCCTTCGGCAGATGGTCTTTCGCCGAAGCATTTGGCGACCGGTGGCAGGTCGCCTCCCCATGACGCCAAGCCCTCTGCACTGGTGCATCCACATTGGATGCTCTGCGGACCGGCCCATACGGAGCAAGGAGTTCTATGAAACTTGTTTGGATACTCTGGCTGTCGCATGTGTTGCCGCAGCCAGCCGCAGATTCGCTGTGTTTGAGCACGACCGTCTATCTGGAAGCGCGCGACCAGACCTTGCGTGGCCAACAGGCCGTTGCAGAAGTTGCGTTGCGTCGCCTGGATAGTGGTTTGTGGGGCGATTCGATGTGTCAGGTGGTCACTGCACGCAAGCAGTTCGCGCCGACGATCGTCGCGCCAGGCACGCAGCTGAAGAACGACGATGCCTGGAACAAGGCATTGGGCGTGGCACTGGCGGCGCAGCGCAACTGGGCATTGCCGGTTGGCCAACGCAAGGAGATCGTGCCGGGCGCCAGCCACTTTGCCGCAAGCGCAATTGCGAGCCCCAGCTGGCGTAATGCCTATCAGGTGGCCACCATCGGCGACCACACGTTCTATCGCGTGCAATCGCTGCGCCCGCGCAACGCGTCCTAAGCGCGGACTGTCGCGGTACCTCTGAGCGTCATACGTCGCTGGGATCGTTGATCATCGAGACGCAGTGCCGCTGCGTTTGACGTGTTTCAAGCGCCTATCTCAAGACGCTCATGCGTCGCATACAACGGACACACTGCACGCATGGCGATCGACCAGCGCGGCAGCAAGCCTTATCAGGCACCGACTCGCTTCCCGCGCCCGGACAGGTTGCAAAGAAGAGCCTGACCAGGCCGGAGCCGCCACGTGCGCGCTGCAAGTTCGGTGATGCCGTTCATATCGGCGCGACACCAGCGCGAGCGAGCCATGGGCCAATGAGCGGCGCCCTGCTGAAGCCCAATTCCCGCTGCGCGCTCCACACGGCATCGTCTGCCCGCTAAGCTTGGGTCTTCATTCCCGCGTGGATCGTCCATGAAGCTGTATACCAAGCCCGGCGCTTGTTCGCTGGCAGATCACATCGTGTTGCGTTGGTCGGGGCTGCCGTTCGACCTGAGCGTGGTCGATGCGGCAACGATGAAATCTCCAGAGTATCTGCGTCTGAATCCGGCAGGCTCGGTGCCATTGCTGATGGTCGACGATTGGGCACTGACCCAGAATGCAGCCATTCTCAATTACATCGCCGACATCGCACCACTCACCGGCCTATCCGGCGATGGCACCGCGCGCAGCCGTGCCGAGATCAATCGGTGGATCGCCTTCGTCAATGCCGACGTGCACCCCACCTTCAAGCCGATCTTCGGCAGCACCGCGTATCTGCAGGACCCGGCGCTGATTGCGCGCAGCCAGGACGATGCGCGCAGCAAATTGCGCACGCTGTACGAGCGCGTCGATGCGCATCTGCAAGGTCGCACCTGGCTTGCCAGCGACAGCCACACCGGTGCCGATGCGTATTTGTTCGTCACCTTGCTGTGGGCGCAGAAAGTCGCGGTGAATCTGGATGGATTGAATGCGCTGCAGGCGTTCGTGCAACGCATGCTGGCCGATGCCGATGTTCAGGCTGCGCTCAAGGCCGAAGGCCTGGCCTGACCGCGCAGTCTCTGCCACGCGAGGCGCAATAAAAAAACGCCGGGCAATGCCCGGCGTTTTCATGACAGCAGTGACCGAATAACTCAGCCCAGCAGGTGCGCCACGCCGCTGCGCTCTTCTTCCAGCTCGGCCAGGGTCTTGTCGATGTACTTCTGGCTGAAGTCGTCGATCGGCAGATCCTTGACGATGGTGTACTTGCCATTTTCGGTGGTGACCGGGAAGCCGAACATCACGCCTTCCGGAATGCCGTAGGAGCCGTCCGACGGCACGCCCATCGTCACCCACTTGCCGTTGGTGCCCAGCACCCAGTCACGGATGTGGTCGATGGCGGCATTGGCGGCGGAGGCGGCCGAGGACAGGCCACGCGCTTCGATGATCGCTGCGCCGCGCTTGCCCACGGTCGGGATGAAGGTGGAAGCGTTCCACTCCTGGTCGTTGATCGCATCACCGACGGAGGCGCCATCGGCGGTGGCGAAACGATAATCCGGGTACATGGTCGGGCTGTGGTTACCCCACACCGCCAGCTTCTCGATGCCGGCCACCGGCTTGCCGAGCTTGGCCGAGAGCTGGCTCAGCGCGCGGTTGTGGTCCAGGCGCAGCATGGCGGTGAAATTCTTCGGGTCCAGGTCCGGCGCCGACTTCATGGCGATGTAGGCGTTGGTGTTGGCCGGGTTGCCGACCACCAGCACCTTCACGTCGCGCTTGGCGACCTTGTTCAGGGCCGCGCCCTGTGCGGTGAAGATCTCCGCATTGGCCAGCAGCAGGTCCTTGCGCTCCATGCCCGGGCCGCGCGGACGCGAACCGACCAGCAGGGCGATATCAACGTCCTTGAAGGCCACTTCGGCGTCGTCGGTACCGACCATGCCGGCCAGCAGCGGAAACGCGCAGTCTTCCAGTTCCATCATCACGCCCTTGAGGGCGGCCTGGGCCTTCTCAATCGGCAGTTCAAGCAACTGCAGAATGACCGGCTGGTCCTTGCCCAGCATTTCGCCGGAAGCGATGCGGAACAGCAGGGCATAGCCGATCTGGCCGGCAGCGCCGGTCACAGCAACACGAACAGGTGCTTTCATGGGGTGTTTCCTCTGCTAAAAAACGTTGGTGGGGGTCGCACGCTGGCGGGGCGCAGGGCCTGGCGGCGCGCGTTGACAAGCGAACGGCCGCACATGGCGGCCGTTCGACGGGATGCGATCAGGCGGCGAGGATCTTGTTCCACTCCGCAACGCGGTCGGCCTTGGCGGCCAGCACGGCGTCGGTGTCGCCTTCGATGGTGAGCGTGTTGATGGTGTCGCCCTGGGCAACGCTATCGACCACGTCCAGGCCCTGGGTGACCTTGCCGAACACGGTGTGCTTGCCGTCCAGCCACGGGGTGGCGGTGTGGGTGATGAAGAACTGGCTGCCGTTGGTGTTCGGGCCGGCATTGGCCATGGACAGCACGCCGCGCTCATGGCCGACGCCATTGTTGGTCTCGTCTTCGAAACGGTAGCCCGGGCCGCCGCGGCCGGAACCTTCCGGGCAACCGCCCTGGATCATGAAGTCGGCGATGACGCGATGGAAGCTCAGGCCGTTGTAGAAGCCGCGCTTGGCCAGGTTCACGAAGTTGGCAACCGTCAGCGGGGCCTTGTCCGGGTACAGCTCGACGACGATCGGGCCGCGGGAGGTGTCGAAAGTGGCGATCAGGGACATAGAAATCCTTGCAGGTTCTGGGGTGATCAATAGCCCGCTAGGATACACCCGGGTGCGTGGCCGGCCGCATGGGTACGACCATCGTTCAACGCTCCCGCCCGCCCGGCGCGCGGCCCGTCACGCTCGCTGAATGGGCGATCTGAATCGACTCCGGGCAATCGGCAACGGCAGCGCAACGAAACCGCTATAATGTCGGGCTTACCTCATCTCAAGACTGGCGCCAGACAGGGGCCCTTTCCGCATGTCTATCGAAAAACTCCGCAATATCGCCATCGTCGCGCACGTCGACCATGGCAAGACCACCCTCGTTGACTGCCTGCTGAAGCAGTCCGGCACCCTGTCCGAACGCACCGTGTTGGCTGAACGCGTGATGGACAGTAACGACCAGGAAAAGGAACGTGGCATCACGATCCTGGCCAAGAACACCGCCATCACCTGGCAGGGCAACCGCATCAACATCGTCGACACCCCCGGACACGCCGACTTCGGTGGCGAAGTCGAGCGCGTGCTGTCGATGGTGGACTCGGTGCTGATCCTGGTCGACGCGATGGACGGCCCGATGCCGCAGACCCGCTTCGTGACCCAGAAGGCCTTTGCGATGGGCTTCAAGCCGATCGTGGTGGTCAACAAGATCGACCGTCCCGGCGCACGCCCTGACTGGGTGATCGACCAGGTGTTCGACCTGTTCGACAAGCTCGGCGCCACCGACGAGCAGCTGGATTTCCCGATCGTCTACACCTCCGCACTGAACGGCTACGCCAGCCTGGATTCGGACGTGCGCGAAGGCGACATGACCCCGCTGTACGAAGCGATCATGCAGCACGTCTCGGCCCCGGACGTGGACCCGGACGGCCCGTTCCAGATGCGCATCAGCCAGCTGGACTACAACAACTTCGTCGGCGTGATCGGCATCGGCCGCATCCAGCGCGGCACGTTGAAGAAGAACATGCCGGTCAGCGTGATCGACCGCGAAGGCAAGAAGCGCCAGGGCAAGGTGCTGCAGGTGCTGGGCTTCCTGGGCCTGGAGCGTATTGAGCAGGACACCGCCGAGGCCGGCGACATCGTGGCCATCTCCGGCATCCAGGAACTGACCATCTCTGACACCGTGTGCGCGCTCGATCATCCCGAAGCGCTGCCGGCGCTGACCGTGGACGAACCGACCATCTCGATGACCTTCCAGGTCAACAACTCGCCGTTCGCCGGCAACAAGGACCTGTCCGGCGGCAAGTTCCTGACCAGCCGCCAGCTGCGCGACCGTCTGGACCGCGAGAAAGTGCACAACGTGGCGCTGAAGGTCGAGGAAGGCTCGGACGCCGACAAGTTCCTGGTCTCCGGCCGTGGCGAGCTGCACCTGTCGGTGCTGATCGAAAACATGCGTCGTGAAGGCTACGAGCTGGCCGTGTCGCGTCCGGAAGTGATCATCAAGGAAATCGACGGCAAGTTGATGGAGCCGATCGAGCAGCTGGTGGTGGACATCGAAGAACAGCACCAGGGCGGCGTGATGGAAAAGCTGGGCACCCGCAAGGGCCAGCTGAAGAACATGGAGCCCGACGGCAAGGGCCGCGTGCGTCTGGATTACATGATCCCGGCGCGTGGCCTGATCGGCTTCCAGAACGAATTCCGCACCCTGACCCAGGGCTCGGGCCTGCTGTTCCACGTGTTCGACCACTACGGTCCGAAGGAACAGGGCGCCATCGCCAAGCGCCAGAACGGCGTGATGATTGCCAATGCACCGGGTGCGACCCCGGCATATGCCTTGGGGCCGCTGGAAGAGCGTGGCCGCCTGTTCGCCGCCGAAGGCGACAACGTGTACGAAGGCCAGCTGGTGGGTATCCACTCCAAGGACAACGACCTGACCGTCAACGCGATCAAGACCAAGCCGCTGACCAACATGCGCGCCTCGGGCAAGGACGATGCGATCAAGCTGACCCCAGCGATCAAGTACACGCTGGAACAGGCGCTGGACTTCATCGAGGACGACGAGCTGGTGGAAGTCACCCCGAAGGAAATCCGCCTGCGCAAGAAATTCCTGACCGAAAGCGACCGCAAGCGCGCTGGCCGTTCGGGCTGAGTTGTTGAGCTGACGCGTGAGTAACAAACCCTATAGCCCGGATCCGCGCGCGCATCCGGGACTGCATATGATCGCCTTGCTTGAGGCGGTCAAGGGGACGCTTGCGCTGTTGGCGGCGACGGGCCTGGAAATTCTGGGCCCGCTCCCGCTGCAAAACGCGGTCATCACCCTGATCCGCCGCTTCAACCTGGACCCCGACCACGGCGCACTGCCGTCGTTGCTCAAGACCATCAGCCCCGATGCGGTGCATCTGGCCGCTGCCGCCATGCTGGCCTATGGCCTGCTGCATGTGGTGGAAGCCTGGGGTCTTTGGCGTGCCAAGGCCTGGGCCTCGGTGCTGGGCTGCCTGTCGGCGGCCATCTATCTGCCATTCGATATCTACGCCATCGTGCGTCATCCCGGCTGGACCGCCTGGGGCGTGCTGGCGATCAACCTGCTGGTGGTCGGCGTGCTGGCACGCGACCTGGTGCGACGCCGCCGTCGCTGAGCCTGCCTGCCCGTTGGCGGGCACGTCCTTACGTTGTCACCCCGACGCAGCGCCGTTAGCCTGCGACTTCTCCCCGGGGACGACCATCCATGCGATCCACCCTTTTGTCCTTCGCGCTGCTTGCCGCGCTGTGCGGCTGTGCGCATGCCGATGATCCGTCGCGTTCTGCGGCAGGCGCTGCCGACGCGTCCACCGCCCACCCTCTCAATCTGAGCGAGGCCGACGTGGCCGGCCTGCAGGCGCGCATGGCCAGCGGCCAGAGCAGCAGCCTGCAACTGACGCGCGCGTATCTGCAGCGTATTGCCGGCATCGATCGCGCCGGCCCCAGGCTCAACGCGGTGATCGAACTCAATCCACAGGCCGAAGCCGACGCACGCGCCCTGGATGCCGAACGCAAAGCCGGCCACGTGCGTGGGCCGCTGCACGGCATCCCGGTGCTGCTCAAGGACAATATCGACGCGCTGCCGATGGTCAACAGCGCCGGCTCCCTCGCCCTGGCCGAGTTCCGCCCCGCTCGCGATGCGTTTATGGTGCAGCGCCTGCGCACCGCCGGCGCGGTGATCCTGGGCAAGACCAACCTCAGCGAATGGGCCAATTTCCGCTCCACCCAATCCAGTTCCGGCTGGAGCGGACGCGGGGGGCTCACGCGCAATCCATATGCGCTGGATCGTAATCCCTGCGGCTCCAGTGCCGGCACCGGTGCGGCCATCGCGGCCAGCCTGGCCACCGTCGGCATCGGTACCGAAACCGATGGCAGCATCACCTGTCCGACATCGGTCAACGGCCTGGTCGGGCTCAAGCCGACCGTTGGCCTGATCAGTCGCGACGGCATCATCCCGATTTCTGCCAGCCAGGACACCGCCGGCCCGATGACCCGCAGCGTCGCCGATGCGGCTGCAGTGCTGCAGGCCATCGCCGCACCCGACCCGCAGGACCCCGCCACCGCCAAGGCACCGGCGACCAGCGTCGATTATCTCGCCCACCTGAAACCCGACAGCCTGCGTGGCGCGCGCCTGGGCCTGTTGCGCAACCCGCTGCGCGAGGATCCGACAATCGCCGCGGTGCTCGACCGCGCCGTGCAGACGCTGCGTGCCGCAGGCGCTACCGTGGTCGAGACCGCCCTGGTCACCGATGGCAAGTGGGATGCTGCCGAGCAGATGGTCTTATTGGTCGAATTCAAGGCCGGCTTGAACGCGTATCTGCAGAACCACCACGCGCCTGTGGCGAACCTGGAGCAGTTGATTGCGTTCAATCGCAAGCACGCGCAGCGCGAAATGCCGTACTTCGGACAGGAATTGTTCGAACAGGCGCAGGCAGCGCCCGGTCTCGACGATGCGGGGTATCTGAGCGCGCGCGCCAACGCCAAGCGGTTGGCGGGGCCGGAAGGCATCGACGCAGCCTTGAAGGCAGATCGCCTGGATGCCTTGATCGTGCCCACGACGGGCGCGGCGTGGATCACCACACTCGGCAAGGGCGATACCTTCCCCGGCGCCGGCTATGGTGCCGCGGCGGTGGCCGGCTATCCAAGCCTGAGCGTGCCGATGGGACAGACCCAGGGCTTGCCACTGGGCCTGTTGTTCATGGGCAC
Source organism: Xanthomonas euvesicatoria (assembly GCF_013112235.1). Taxonomy (NCBI): domain Bacteria; kingdom Pseudomonadati; phylum Pseudomonadota; class Gammaproteobacteria; order Lysobacterales; family Lysobacteraceae; genus Xanthomonas; species Xanthomonas euvesicatoria. Next base: position 2,259,289 of record NZ_JABFFS010000001.1, on the reverse strand, counting down.
GGCCTGGAGCGAGCCGCGCCTGATCGAGCTGGCGTATGCATACGAGCAACGCAGCCATGCGCGCTTTACGCCTGGCTATGCGCCGAGTGCGCCGGCTGCGCCAGGTGGGGCCACGTCAGGCACGACACCCGTCGCGCCTGCGCCCGGTTCGCGCCAGCATGATTGACCGCCGCTATACCTGGCGCCCAAGAAGAATGCCCTGGCGGGTGCTTGTGCAACTGCCTGCCGAACACATTCGATGCCGGCAGTTGCGCAACACCACCCGATAAAAGCAGTCCCACAAACGCAACGAGCGTCGCCAGGCGGGCGTGGGCGGCGCGCAAGAACCGCCTGCCCGCGGAATACATGCCGGTTCCGGGCACCGGCCGCACGCGCCTGGCTGGGATGCCGTCGTTTTCTTGGCGCGCTAGATGCTGGCCGCAGGCTCGCCGTCTTCTGCGCCCGGCGAGCGCACGCTCTCCTGTGCAATCGGCTCGGCAGGGCGTGATGGCGTTCTTTCCTGCGTTGCGATTTCGGCGCGCAGCCTCGGCAAGGCATACGCATGCTCGCGGGTCAGGAAATCGATCATGCGTTCGCGCACCAGGCAGCGCAGATCGAAGGCATCGCCGGAATTGCGCGCGCTCACCAGCAGTCGCACCTGGATGGTGTTGTCGCTGGTGTCGGTAATCTGGGTCACGCACACGCGGCCGTCCCATAGCGGTTCGCTGTGGCAGATACGCTCCAGTTCCGCACGTACCGCTGCAATCGGCGTACGGTAATCCAGCCACAGGAACGCGGTGCCGAGCAGATCGGCACTGCTGCGCGTCCAGTTCTGAAATGGGTTTTCAATCCACCAGGTCAGCGGCACCACCATGCGGCGCTCGTCCCAGATCCGCACTACCACGTACGAGCTGCCGATCTCTTCGATGCGGCCCCACTCGCCTTCCACGATCACTACGTCATCCAGGCGAATCGGCTGGGTCAGTGCAATCTGCAAACCGGCGATCAGGTTGCCGAACACCGGTTTGGCCGCGATACCGGCCACCAGCCCGATGATGCCGGCCGACGCCAGCAAGGTCTTGCCGATCTGGCGTACCTGCGGGAAGGTCAGCAGCACCACCGAAATGCCGAGCAAGATCACCGTGCCCATCAGCACGCGGCTCAGCACCCGCGTCTGGGTCTGGATGCGCCGCGCGGTGAGGTTGTCCGACACCTCGATCGGATTGCTGCGCAAGATCGCCGCCTCGCCGGCGGCCACCGCGCGTACCAGCAACCAGGTGACGCAGCCGACGATTCCCAGGTGCAGCAGATGCTGCACCGCTGCCAGCGCCTTGCCGGCCAACGGGGTCGCTTCGGTGGCAACCCCCAGAAACAACAGCGGCAAGATAAACGCCGCCGGTAGCGTGATCACGCGAATGATGCGCGCACGGCGGTAGTCGCGACCCTGCATGCGGCGAAACAGCCACAGCATCAACGACCAGGTGACGATGCCCGCCAGCAGCGAGGCACCGAGCGGAATTGCATATTCGCGGATGACGTTCCAATCGGCAGTCAAACCGTTCCTCCTGTGGGGGGAAAGAGGGATGGCTGCCAGAGCATGCCGCACGCGGCATGAGCATCACGTCATGCGCACACGTTGATCATCCGCCCAGCGGCTGCGAAGCCACCTGTTGTTGCTTGCGCACGATCGCCATCGCAATTTCCAGCGACTGTTCGTAGTTCAGCCGCGGATCCACGCTGGAGCGATACGCCCGTTCCAGATCGCGCTCGGTGAGCTCGCGCGCACCGCCGGTGCATTCGGTGACATCTTCGCCGGTAAGTTCCAGATGCACGCCGCCCAGCCGCGTGCCGGCGGCCGCGTGCAGGTCGAAGGAGGTCTCCACTTCGTTGCGGATATTGTCGAAACGCCGCGTCTTATAGCCATTTCCGGTGCTTTCGGTATTGCCATGCATCGCATCGCACACCCACAGCACCCGCCGCCCGTCGCGCTTGACCGCATCCAGCAACGGCGGCAACTTGTCGGCGATCTGCGCCGCGCCCATGCGATGGATGAAGCTCAAACGCCCGGGCTCGTCCTCGGGATTGAGCACATCGATCAGGCGCAGCAGCTGGTCCGGCTGCACCGACGGCCCCACCTTGATCGCGATCGGGTTACGCACGCCACGCAGGTATTCCACGTGCGCGCCATCCAGCGCGGCCGTCCGCATCCCGATCCACGGGTAGTGCGTGCTGAGATTGAACCAGCCCCACTGACGCGGCACCTGACGGGTCAGGCCTTCTTCGTACGGCAGCAACAACGCCTCGTGCGAGGTGTAGAAATCGATGCGATTGAGGTTGTACACCTCTGCCCCGGACAGCGTTTCCATGAAGCGCACGGCGTCGCCGATCGAGGCAACCATCTTCTGGTAGTCCGCCGCCAGCGGCGAATAGCCCACCCAGTCCAGATTCCAGTATTCGGGGTGATGCAGGTCGGCGAAGCCGCCGTCGATCAACGCGCGCACGAAGTTCATCGTCATTGCCGAGCGCGAATGTGCGGTGATCATGCGGCGCGGATCGGGCACGCGCGCGGCCTCGGTGAAGGCCGGCGCATTGATCACATCGCCGCGATAGCTCGGCAAGGTCACGCCATCGCGCGTTTCGGTGTCGGCCGAGCGCGGCTTGGCGTATTGCCCGGCAAAGCGACCCACCCGCACCACTGGCAAATGCAGGCCGTGCACCAGCACCAGGCTCATTTGCAGCAGCACCTTCAAACGGTTGGAGATGGTGCCCGATTCGCAATCGCTGAAATTTTCAGCGCAATCGCCACCCTGCAGCAGGAAGCGCTTGCCTTCCTGCGCTTCGGCCAGCTGGCGCTTGAGCGCAAAGATTTCCCACGAGGTCACCAGCGGCGGCAGCCGCCCCAGCTCGTGCATGGCCGCCTGCAGCGCGTTCTCATCCGGGTACACCGGCAGCTGCAATGCAGGTTTGCCGCGCCAGCTGTCCGGCGCCCACACTGCGGCGGCCGAATCGGTAGCGGAAGTGGCAGCGGAAAGATTCATGAAAGGACTCCTAGGCAGCCTGCGATGTTCGCAGAGCCGGAACGCTACGCAAAGCGCCTGGAGGCCAATGGCACCGAATTGCCGCCGCGTTCGTCCGACGCGCGGTCGCGCGCCGGCCATTTCGACCTGAACAGCAAACAACATCGCCCGTCGAGCCATGACTTTCGACCTACGCTAGCGCTCGCCAAAGCGCTCAACGTTACAAAATAACAACACCCCCTCCCCTCACCCGCCTCGCGAAACTGCCATGACTCCTCGTCTTCTGTCTGCTGCCATCACCGCCGCCCTGCTGGCCGCCCCCATCGGTGCGGCGTTTGCCGCCGATGCCGACTCCGAACGCACGACCGATCTGGACACGGTTAACGTGATCGCCAAGCTCGAGGCGGCGCGCAATGCCCTGTCGCCGGACATCGGCAGCAGCCAATTTGCCATCACCGCTGACGATATCGATCGCCTGCCGCTCGGCGCGGCGACTCCACTCAATCAGGTCCTGCTGCAGGCGCCGGGCGTGGTACAGGATTCCTACGGCGGCATTCACGTCCGCGGCGACCACGCCAACCTGCAGTACCGCATCAACGGGGTGATGATTCCCGAATCCATCTCCGGTTTCGGCCAGAGTCTGGAGCCGCGCATCATCAAGAACCTCAAGCTGCTCGATGGTGCGCTGCCGGCGCAGTTCGGGGACCGCACCGCAGCCGTGGTCGACATCACCACCAAGAGCGGTGCCGAACTCGGCAATGGCGGCAGCGTCGGCATCACCGCCGGCTCATTCGGCACCATCAACCCCAACGCCTCGCTGTGGGGCAGCAGCGGGCGTTGGAGCTGGTTCGTCAGCGGCGATTACGACCAGAACAAGAATGGCCTTGAAAACCCGGTCGACAGCCTCAACCCCATCCACGACAAAACCCATCAGGGCAAGGGCTTCGCCGATCTGACCTACCTGGTCAACGAGAACACCCGTCTCAGCCTGCTGGTCGGCTACGCGAACAACCGCTTCCAGATCCCCAACAATCCGGGGCAGACGCCAGCCTTCGATTACCTGGGTACCACCGATTTCGACTCCTCGCGCCTGGACGAGAACCAGCGCGAAAACACCCGTTTCGGCACCCTGGCCCTGCAAGGCACGCTCGGCGACACCAACTATCAGCTCTCCGCCGGCCAGCGTTACAGCAGCGTCGCCTTCTCCCCCGACGTTGCCGGCGACCTGATCTTCAACGGCATCGCCTCGCAGGTGGACCGCAGCAACCGCGCCAATACCCTGCAGGCGGACTTCGCAACGCCATGGGGCGGCTCGCATACGCTGCGCTACGGCGTATACGGCAATTTCGAACACGCCATCGCCAGCAACAATTCGTATGTCTTCCCCGCCAACGACGACGGCAGCCAGAGCAGCAACGTGCCGCTGTTCATTCCCGACGGCAGCCGTTTCCATGCCAGCACCTACGCGCTCTACCTGCAGGACGAGTGGAAGATCGGCGAAGATTGGACCGTCAATTACGGGTTGCGCGGCGACAAGTACAAGGCCTTCGGCACGACCGAAGGTCAGCTCAGCCCGCGCCTGGGCGTCATCTGGCGCGCCACCGACAGCACCACCGTGCATGCCGGATACGCGCGTTACTTCACCCCGCCGGCCAGCGAGCTGATCTCCACCAGCGACATCGCGCTCTACGACGGCACCACCAACCAGCAGTCGGCCGGTGACGGCCCGACCACGCCACTGAGCGAACGTAGCGACTACTACGACCTGGGCATCTCGCAAGTGGTCACCGACCATCTGACGCTTGGCCTGGACACCTATTACCGCAAGGCCGACCGGCTGCAGGACGAAGGCCAGTTCGGTGCCGCCTATATCTATTCCACCTTCAATTACCGCTATGGCCGCATCCGCGGCGCCGAATTCAGCGCCGACTACACCAACGGGCCAGTGACGGCATATTTCAACCTCGCCTACAGCAAAGCCATGGGCAAGCGGGTCATGACCAGCCTGTACAACTTCGATCCGGATGCGCTGGCCTACACCTACGACAACTGGATCCACCTGGATCACGATCAGAAGCTGACCTCGTCCGGCGGCATCAACTACGCCTTCAGCGAAGGCAGCAAGGTCGGCCTCAACTATCTGTTCGGCAGCGGATTGCGCACCGATACCGACACCGTGCCCAACGGCGCCTCGCTTCCGTCGTACTTCCAGTTGAATGCCAGCGTCGGCCACGACTTCGACGTCAATACGCATCCGCTGCATGTGCAACTGGCCGCGGTCAATGTCCTCAACCGCAGCTACCAGTTGCGCGATGGCGGCGGTATCGGCGTCTTCGCGCCGCAGTGGGCGCCGCGCCGCGGCGTCTATGTGAGCCTGCAGCAGGACTTCTGACGCGGTGCAAGGCAGCGAATGGACCGGAACAATACCGGCCCATTCGTTGCCGAAGTCCGATGACCAAGCCTGCAGCACGGCTGGCCACGCTGCGGACCGCCTGCATGGCTGATGCGCATCGTTTGGCAGACACGTAAATATCGGCTTATCGATTGAAGCAATGCCGCGATCCACCAGCGCTAGCCAGCGGAAAGAGCCAGGAATCAGTCACGTCTTCAATGTCGTTCTTGGCGCTCGCGGTCGACACGCCGCAGACGCATGCAAGCGGCAGCAACGGCATCCAGTATCAATGCCAGGAAGCAGACGCGTCGAGCAAGCGCAGCGCAGGGCGGGCGCCTTGCGACGAATCAAGCCGCCTGACCTGCAGCGGATCAGGCGGCCCTTCAACCGCAAACCGCGCAGCAGCCTCGCCTGAGCAGCGCACAGCGCCCGTTGCCCATCACGATCCCACTGCACGCCTACAAGGCTGCCGCAGGGCTTTGCGAGCCGCTAGACCTGTCATGCGTCAGTGATGAACCGAGCTACGCCGCGCCTTGAAGCCCGCGTACAGCGCCCACAGCGCCAACCCCACGAACCACACCATGCTCCACATGGGCATGCTCAACCCGAGGAAGCGCCAATCGATATTGCCGCAATCGCCGGTGCCGGTCAGCACGGTGCGGAACACCTCGAAGGGCCCCATGGTCTCGCTCAGAAAGCTCAACGGCGGCCCGCACGAAGACATCATGTCCTTGGGCCGGATCTGCACCCACACATGCCGCGCAGCGATGCCCATGCCCACGCCCGCGGCGATGAAACTCAAGACCCCATAGACCTTGCGCCCGGCGGCGGCACGCGGCCCATGCAGCGCGCCGAGCAGAAAAAACACGGCCAGCGCCGCGAAGGCGATCCGTTGGAAGATGCACAGCGGGCAAGGCTCCAGGCCCAGATGCAACTGCACATAGATCGCGTAAGCCAGCAATCCTGCGCATGCAAGAAAGCCCAGCAGAAACTGCGCCCGGAAACTCCAGCGAAATGGATTCATCGTCACTGCTTGCCTTGGGTCAAGTCGTCGATTATCAGCCATCGCCACGGCCGTGACCACGCATGACTGAGCGGGCAGTCCAATCGCGCGAGCGCCTGGTGCTTGTGCGCTGCAGCGCCGCGGCGACACGGGGTGACACGCATGCGATGTCCGAAAGACCAGGGCCCACCGCACGCCCACCCGCGAGCGGCAATCCAGAGCCCGCAAGCCGTCGTCGACCAGCCGGAAGGAGATTGCAATTGGCCGAGCAAGCGGCAGCGCCTGCACTGGCACATAGGCTTTGGCGACGTCGCCCTGCTTGCTGCGTAACGCACACATCCACGCGCACGCACGCGTGCCCGTGCAGTCGACAGCCGTCGGCAGACACGCAGTTTCGAGCAGCCAACAAAAAAGCCCGGCGTCAGCCGGGCTTCTTCGAGAATCTGTGCAGCAGCGATCCGATTACTCGGCCACTTCTTCGGCGACGACCGGACGGTCGACCAGCTCGACATACGCCATCGGCGCATTGTCGCCGGCACGGAAGCCGGCCTTCAGGATGCGCAGGTAGCCGCCGGGACGGGTCGCGTAACGCGGGCCCAGTTCGACGAACAGCTTGCCCACGGCTTCCTTGTCGCGCAGGCGAGCGAACGCCAGACGACGATTGGCAACGCCATCGACCTTGCCGATGGTGATCAGCGGCTCGGCGACGCGACGCAGTTCCTTGGCCTTCGGCAAGGTGGTCTTGATCAGCTCGTGCTTGAACAGCGAGGCGGCCATATTGCGGAACATGGCTTCGCGATGCGCGCTGGTGCGGTTGAACTTACGGCCGGATTTCTGGTGACGCATGAGTATGGTTTCCTAGGGAATGTTGAGACTGCTTGAGAAACGTTGTCGCCATCCTGGCGCTGTTGAATGGACTGCGGTTGGTCCGAGCCGGCCGTCCTTGAACCGGATGTCATCGCAGGCTTTAACCCGTCGATGTAGAAAACAAACATGGGCGCCCGAAGACGCCCATGCCTTGATGCATTAACCAAGCATGCCGTGCTGGGCGACACCGGCCGGCGGCCAGTTCTCCAGCTTCATGCCCAGCGCAAGGCCGCGCTGTGCCAGCACTTCCTTGATTTCTGTCAGCGACTTCTTGCCCAGATTCGGGGTCTTGAGCAGCTCGACTTCGGTCTTCTGGATCAGATCGCCGATGTAGTAGATGCTCTCGGCCTTGAGGCAGTTGGCCGAACGCACGGTCAGCTCAAGGTCGTCGATCGGGCGCAGCAGCACCGGATCCACGCCGCTGGCAGCCGGCTTGGCCGCACCGCGATCGCGGTGGGTGAAATCGCCGAACACCGACAGCTGATCGCTGAGGATGTCGGCGGCGGTGCGCACGGCTTCCTCGGCATCGATCGTGCCGTTGGTTTCGATATCGATGACCAGCTTGTCGAGGTCGGTACGCTGTTCGACGCGCGCAGCTTCCACGGCGTAGGCAACGCGACGCACCGGCGAGAACGACGCATCCAGCATCAGACGACCGATGGTGCGGGTCTCTTCATCCGGGCGACGACGCGCAGCAGCCGGCTGGTAGCCAAAGCCACGCTCGATCTTCAGGCGCATGTTCAATGCGGTGTCTTTGGTCAGGTGGCAGATCACGTGGTCGCCGTTGATGATCTCAACGTTGTGATCGGTCCTGATGTCTGCCGCAGTGACCGTACCCGGACCCTGCTTGGACAACGACAGCGTGGCGCTGTCGCCACTGTGCATACGAATCGCCACGTCTTTCAGGTTCAGCAGGACGTCAAGCACGTCTTCCTGCAAACCTTCCACCGTGGTGTACTCGTGCAGCACGCCGTCGATCTCGACCTCGGTGATCGCAAAACCGGGGATCGACGACAACAACACACGACGCAGGGCATTGCCCAGCGTGTGCCCGTAACCGCGCTCCAAGGGTTCGATCACGACCTTGGCGCGGTTGTCGGTAAGACGTTCGATCTGCGGACCACGGGGGCGCAGAACCTGGTTGGCGGTAACCGTCATGTTGCGGGGTCTCCTGCGAACCTCCGGCAGTACCGGAGGTTCTCCAATGTGAATTACTTCGAATACAACTCGACGATCAGCGCTTCGTTGATATCCGAAGGCAGGTCAGCGCGATCCGGAACGGCCTTGAACACGCCGCTGAACTTCTTCGAATCGACTTCAACCCACGACGGCGTCATGTCGTGCTGCTCAGCCACGGTCAGGGCTTCCTGCACGCGAAGCTGCTTCTGTGCCTTTTCCGACAGCGTGATCGCATCGCCAGCCTTGATCTGGTACGAGGCCAGATTCACCGACTTGCCGTTGACCAGCACGCCACGGTGCGACACCAGCTGGCGCGCGGCCGGACGGGTGACGGCAAAGCCCATGCGGTAGCAGACGTTGTCCAGACGGGTTTCCAGCAACTGCAGCAGGTTCTCGCCGGTGTTGCCCTTCTTGGTCGAGGCCTTCTTGTAGTAGTTGCGGAACTGACGTTCCAGCAGACCGTAAATACGCTTGACCTTCTGCTTTTCGCGCAGCTGGGTGGCGTAGTCGGAGAGCTTGCCCTTGCGAGCCGCACCGTGCTGGCCGGGCTTCTGCTCAAGCTTGCACTTGGAGTCCAGCGCACGCGCCGGGCTCTTGAGGGAAAGGTCGGCGCCTTCGCGACGCGCGAGCTTACAGGTAGGACCGATATAACGAGCCATTTCTTATCGCTCCCTTTAGACGCGACGCTTCTTCGGCGGACGGCACCCGTTGTGCGGGATTGGCGTCACGTCGATGATGTTGGTGATCTTGTAGCCCACGTTGTTCAACGAACGCACGGCCGACTCACGGCCCGGACCCGGACCCTTGATACGCACTTCCAGCGACTTCACGCCGTAATCGAGCGCAGCGCGGCCAGCCTTCTCGGCGGCAACCTGGGCAGCGAACGGGGTCGACTTGCGCGAACCACGGAAACCGGCGCCGCCGGACGTAGCCCACGACAGCGCGTTGCCCTGGCGATCGGTGATGGTGACGATGGTGTTGTTGAACGAAGCGTGGACGTGAGCGACGCCGTCAGTGATGACGCGCTTGATCTTCTTCTTCGTTTTCTTTTCTGCTGGCTTGGCCATGATCTATCCCTTACTTCCTGATCGCCTTGCGCGGACCCTTACGGGTGCGGGCGTTGGTACGGGTGCGCTGACCACGCAGCGGGAGACCACGGCGATGACGCAGACCGCGATAGCAGCCCAGGTCCATCAGTCGCTTGATCGCGATACCGATTTCGCGGCGCAGGTCGCCTTCGACGACATACTTGCCGACTTCGGCGCGCAGGCGCTCGATTTCGGGTTCGGACAGATCACGAATCTTCGTGGTCGAGGTAACGCCTGCGGATTCGCAGAGCTTCTTCGAACGGGTACGGCCGATGCCGTAGATGCTTTGCAACCCGACCCAGACGTGCTTCTGGGCTGGCAGGTTGACGCCTGCAATACGCGCCATGACGCGATTCTCCAACTGAGTGATGGCCCGACAGCGCCCAGGCGCCATCCGGCAGGATGGATCAAAAGTGAACTCGGGATTATAGCAAGGCCTCGGATTGCTTTGAAGCCCGTGGAACCAGAGGTTCCATGGACCCGGCGTGGGGAGTGTGCCCTCGCTCCGGCGCCGGACGATGTTGATCCAGAAAACTGCTCCGAATCGCCTGTGCTACTCCCGCACAGGACCACCCCGTCACACCCGCGCGCGAGACGTCGCGCGAGCCGCCCTTCTGATCGGAAGATCGTGGCCCGGGAACCGGGCCGTCTTCACGCAATGAAGATCTAGTGTACCACTTAACCGCGCGCAAGACCGCCGCGCGAGCCGCCCTTGAGGTTGGCCTTCTTCAGCAAGCTCTCATACTGGTGCGACATCAGATGCGCCTGAATCTGCGCAATGAAGTCCATCACCACGACCACTGCGATCAACAGCGAGGTGCCGCCGAAGTGGAACGAGGTGCCGAGCTGCGTGCGCATGATTTCCGGCAACAGGCACACGATCACCAGGTACAGCGAACCGGCCGCGGTCAGACGCGTCAGCACGCCATCGACGTAGTCGGCGGTGGCCTTGCCAGGACGGATGCCCGGAATCAGCGCGCCCGACTTCTTGAGGTTGTCGGCGGTTTCCTGCGAGTTGAACACCAGCGCAGTGTAGAAGAACGCAAAACCGATGATCAGCGCAGCGAAGACCAGCATGTGCACCGGCTCACCGGGCCCAAGCGCGTTGGCGATCTTCTGCAGCCAAGACCCCACCCCACCCGACGCCGCCTGGCCCGACCACATCGACAGTGTCGCCGGGAAAGCGAGGATGCTGGACGCAAAGATCGGCGGAATCACGCCGGCCATGTTGAGCTTGAGCGGCAGGAACGAGGTCTGGTTCATGTACGCATTGCGACCGCCCTGGCGGCGCGCGTAGTTGACCGTGATCCGGCGCTGCCCCCGTTCGACAAATACGACGAACAGCGTGAACGCCAGAATCGTGATGACGATCAACAGCAGCGAAATGAAGCTCAGATTGCCTTCGCGAAAAGCTTCGACCGTCTGGATGGCCGCCGACGGCAGGCCAGCCACGATGCCGGCAAAGATGATCAGCGACACGCCGTTACCGATGCCGCGCTCAGTGACCTGCTCGCCTACCCACATCAGGAAAATGGTGCCAGCGGTCAATGCGATCACCGCGGTGAGCACGAAGCCCATGCCCGGCGCATACACCACCGGAGCGCCACCGGGCGCGGTCTGGTTCTGCAGTGCCAGCGCGATACTGCCGCCCTGCACCACAGCCAGCAACACCGCACCGATGCGCGAATATTGGGTGATCTTGCGTCGACCCGACTCGCCTTCCTTCTGCATCGCCTTGAGGGCGGGAAAGATATGCGTGGCCAACTGGATCACGATCGACGCCGAGATGTACGGCATCACGTTCAACGCAAAAATACTGAAACGGTGCAGGGCGCCGCCCGAGAACATGTTGAACATGTCCACGATGCCGCCGCCCTGCGCCTGCATCAACGAAAGCATGGCATCGGGATTCACGCCCGGCACCGGCACATAGCAGCCGATGCGATAGACGATCAATGCCCCGAGGACGAACAGTAGCCGCTGGCGAAGTTCCGTGAACTTGCCGAGCCCGCCACCGAGGTTACCAATGCCAGCCTGCGCCATCTGCCGATTACTCCTCTACGCTGCCGCCGGCAGCTTCGATTGCCGCCTTGGCGCCTGCGGTTGCCGCAACGCCCTTCAGCACGAACTTCTTGCTCAGCTCGCCCTTCAGCACGATCTTCGCCTTCTTGGCGCGGCTCGGGACCAGATTGGCCGCACGCAGCGCTGCGAAGTCGACATCGCCGGCATCCAGCTTGTCCAGCTGGTAGGACAACACTTCTGCCGTATCGCGCGCCATCTTGGAGCGGAAACCGATCTTCGGCAGACGGCGCTGCATCGGGGTCTGGCCGCCTTCGAAGCCGGCCTTGATCTTGCCGCCGCCCTTACGAGCGAACGAGCCCTTGTGACCGCGACCAGCGGTCTTGCCGAGTCCCGAACCGATACCACGACCGACGCGGGTGCGCTCGGTACGGGCGCCGTCGGCCGGCTTGAGGTCATTAAGACGCAGAGTCATGGGATTACTCCTCAACCTTGACGAGGTAATGAACCGTATTGATCAGGCCACGCACCTGCGGGCTGTCCTTCAGTTCACGCACATCGTTCAGCTTATTCAGGCCCAACGCACGCACCGACAGGCGGTGACGCGACTGGGTTCCACGCAGGCCACGCACCAGGCGCACCTTCACGGTCTTGTTGGTGTCCTTAGCCATGGTTGAGCTCCTCCACCTTCTTGCCGCGCTTGGCCGCAACGCGTGCCGGCGACTGCACTTCCGACAGACCCTTCAGGGTCGCACGGACCAGGTTGATCGGATTACGCGAACCGACAGCCTTGGCCAGCACGTTCTTGACGCCAACCGCTTCCAGCACAGCGCGCATGGCGCCGCCTGCGATGACGCCCGTACCTTCCGAAGCCGGCTGCATGTAGACGCGTGCTGCGCCATGGCCGGACTTGACGGCATGCCACAAGGTGCCGTTGTTCAGATCGACAGTGGCCAGATTCTTGCGCGCCTGTTCCATCGACTTCTGGATGGCAACCGGCACTTCGCGCGCCTTGCCATAACCGAAACCGACCTTGCCCAGACCATCGCCGACCACGGTCAGCGCGGTGAAGGTGAACTGGCGACCGCCCTTGACCGTCTTGCTGACGCGATTGACCGCGACCAGCTTTTCGATCATGCCATCGTCGACTTTCTCTTCGCGGTTACGGTCGCGATCACGACCCCGCGGTGCACGTTCTTCTGCCATCTTGATTCCTTGATTGATTGAGTATGTACGGCTCGAAGCCGCTTATGGTTGTGAAGTGAAGCGGTGTTCCCGGCACCGTTGCAAAAGAACGGGACGGTCCGGCATCTCCCTGCCGGCGGTATCGCGAAGGTGGTCGATGACCACCTCCGCAGCAGTGCTTAGAACTGCAGGCCGCCTTCGCGCGCAGCGTCGGCAAGCGCCTTGATGCGGCCGTGGTAGCGGTAGCCCGAGCGGTCGAATGCGACCTTCTCGATGCCTGCAGCCTTGGCGCGCTCGGCGATCAGCTTGCCGACCTTGGCGGCCGCATCGCTGTTCTTGCCGTTCTTCAGGCCATCCTTGACGTCGGCCTGCAGGGTGTTCGCAGCAGCGATCACCTTGGAGCCGTCGGCAGTGAAGACCTGCGCATACAGGTGTTGACCGGTGCGCAGCACCGACAGGCGGGCAACGCCGAGCTCACGGATGTGCGCACGGGTGGACTTGGCGCGACGCAGACGGGCGATGTTCTTGTTGATGCTCATGATATTTATCCTACGAAAGCTGAAGGAAAACAGGCTTGTACATTGAAAAGTCCGGCCATGGATGGCCGGGCTCCTCGCAGAGGGACCTGCCTTACGCCTTCTTGGCTTCCTTGCGAATGATGACTTCACCGGCGTACTTCACACCCTTGCCCTTGTAGGGCTCCGGCGGACGGAAACCGCGGATCTTGGCGGCAACTTCGCCGACGCGCTGCTTGTCGGCGCCCTGGACCACGATTTCGGTCTGGGTAGGAGTCGACAGCGTGATGCCATCCGGCGCCACGAATACCAGCGGGTGCGAGAAACCGAGCGCCAGGCTCAGGTCCTTGCCCTGCATGGCAGCACGGTAACCGACGCCGACCAGCTCGAGCTTGCGCTCGAAGCCTTCAGAGACGCCCTTGACCATGTTGGCCAGGATGGCGCGCACGGTGCCGGTGAGGGCGATCTGCGACGGATCGTTAGCCGACAGCGTGGCAACGTCGCCATCGATGGCGATTTCGACACCAGCCGGCTTGGGCAGGGTCAACGTGCCCTTCGGGCCCTTGACGCTGACCAGCTCAGGCTGGACCTTGAGTTCAACACCCTTCGGGAGGGAGACAGGCTTCTTGGCTACACGGGACATGTTCGATTCCTTCCCTTAGGCCACGAAGCACAGAACTTCACCACCAACGCCGGCTTCGCGAGCCTGCGCATCGGTCATGATGCCCTTCGACGTGGAGATGATGGCGATACCCAGGCCACCGAGGACCTTGGGCAGCTCGGTCTTGCCGCGGTACTGGCGCAGACCCGAGCGCGAAAAACGCTTCAGGGTCTCGATGACCGGGCGGCCTTCGAAATACTTCAGCACGATTTCCAGTTCCGCCTTGTTGTTTTCGGTCTGGGTCACGCGCAGGTCGGTGATGTAACCCTCGTCCTTCAGGACCTGGGCGATCGCAACCTTAATCTTGGACGACGGCAATTTCACCGTCTGCTTACCAACCGCGGCCGCATTCTTGATGCGAACCAGCAGGTCGGCGATGGGATCAGTCATGCTCATGTGAGTACCTTTGAGTGCACCGATATCCGCTTTCGCGAAAATCTTGTGTTTTCCTGGGGACGGGCCAGGACCCTTGACGCCATGCCAAGCCCGAACGGGCAAGACAGAAGCGGAAGTATACGACAAAAGAGCCCGACTTGCGTCGGACTCTCTTGTTGAACAGAACCATCCTGTTCAAATCCGGCCGCGAACGGCCGGAATGCTGTTACCAGCTCGCCTTACGCAGGCCCGGAACGTCGCCGTTCATCGTGGCCTTGCGCAGCATGTTGCGACCCAGACCGAACTTGCGGTAGACACCGCGCGGACGACCGGACAGCTCGCAACGGTTGCGATAGCGGCTCGGCGACGAATCGCGCGGCAGCTTCTGCAACTTGGTCGACGCTTCGATCTTCTCTTCGTAGGACGCATCCTGACTGGAGAGGATCTTCTTCAGCGCATCACGCTTGCCGGCGAATTTCTTCGCCAGCTTTGCACGCTTGATGTCGCGGTGGATCATGGAGGTCTTTGCCATTTCGGATGTCCTCGACGGTCAGTTACGGAACGGGAACTTGAACGCTGCCAGCAGCGCCTTCGCTTCCGCATCCGTCTTGGCGGTGGTGGTGATGGCGATATCCATACCGCGAATCGCGTCGACGGCGTCGAAGTCGATTTCCGGGAAGATGATCTGTTCCTTCACACCCATGTTGAAGTTGCCACGACCGTCGAAGGAGCGACCGGACACACCACGGAAGTCGCGCACGCGCGGCAACGAGATGTTGATCAGGCGATCCAGGAACTCGTACATCTTGGCGCGACGCAAGGTGGTCTTGCAGCCGATCGGCCAACCGTCACGGATCTTGAAGGATGCGACCGAAACGCGCGACTTGGTGACCACCGGCTTTTGGCCGGAGATCTTGGCCATGTCGGCGACCGCATTTTCCAGGATCTTCTTGTTGGTAGCGGCTTCGCCCACGCCCATGTTGAGCGTGACCTTGACCAGCTTCGGCACTTCCATCGGATTGGTGTAGCCGAATTCCTTCATCAGGGCCGGCACCACGTTTTCCTTGTAAAACTTTTCGAGACGAGTGTTCATGATCTCATTCCTCAGGCGTCGAGCGCCTCACCGCTGGAGCGGAACACACGCAGTTTGCGTCCATCCTCCAGCACCTTGAAGCCAACGCGCTCGCCCTTGCCCGTTGCCGGGTTGACGATATTGACGTTGGAGATATGGATCGACGCTTCACGCTCGACCACGCCGCCGGCAACGCCTGCCTGCGGGTTCGGCTTGGTGTGGCGCTTGATGACGTTGGCGTTGGAGACGATCACGCGATCGCCCTCCACACGCACCACTTCACCCTGCTTACCCTTGTCCTTGCCGGTGTTGATGACGACCTGGTCGCCCTTCTTGATACGGTTAGCCATGTGTATGTCCTCCGCTCACAGCACTTCGGGAGCGAGCGAGACGATCTTCATGAACTTCTCGGAACGCAGCTCGCGCGTCACCGGCCCGAAGATGCGGGTCCCGATCGGCTCCTGCTTATTGTTCAACAGCACAGCGGCGTTGCCATCGAAGCGGATCAGCGAACCGTCGGGACGGCGCACACCCTTGCGGGTACGCACCACGACGGCGTCGTAGACTTCGCCCTTCTTGACCTTGCCACGCGGAATGGCGTCCTTGACGGTCACCTTGATGATGTCACCAATGTGTGCGTAACGGCGCTTGGAGCCGCCCAGCACCTTGATGCACATCACTTCCTTGGCACCCGAATTGTCGGCGACATCGAGGTAGCTCTGCATCTGGATCATGATTCAGATCTCCCTTATTCGGCCGAACGGGTGACGATTTCCACCACCCGCCAGTTCTTGGTCTTGGACATCGGAGCAATCTCGGTCACACGCACGACGTCGCCTTCGTTGCAGGCATTGTCGGCATCGTGTGCGTGCAGCTTGGTCGAGCGCTTGATGTACTTGCCGTACAGCGCATGCTTGACCTGGCGCTCCACCAACACGGTGACCGTCTTGTCCATCTTGTTGCTGACGACACGGCCTTCGACCGTGCGCAGCGTTTGCTTTTCGTTATTGTCGCTCATCGCGGCCGTCCTTACTTGGTGCTGCCGAGCAGGTGCTTGACGCGAGCAATCTCGCGGCGCACCCGGCGGGTTTCGTGGGTCTTCGGCAGCTGGCCGGTGACCTGCTGCATACGGAGCGAGAACTGCTCCTTACGCAGATCGGTCAGGTGGGCCTTCAATTCGTCAGCCGACTTCTCGCGGAGTTGTTTGATATCCATCAGCGCACCGTCCGGGTCACGAAAGTGGTGGTCACCGAGAGCTTGGCAGCGGCAAGGCGAAACGCCTCACGTGCGGTCTCTTCGGGGATTCCCTCGATTTCATAGATCATGCGGCCCGGCTGAATCTGCGCGACCCAGTACTCCACGTTGCCCTTACCGGAGCCCATGCGGACTTCGATCGGCTTCTTGGTGATCGGCTTGTCGGGGAACACACGGATCCACATCTTGCCGCCCTTCTTGACGTGGCGGCTGATCGTGCGGCGTGCTGCTTCAATCTGGCGTGCGGTCAGCTGACCGTGCGCCGTGGCCTTGAGGCCGTACTCGCCGAAGCTGACGGCGTTTCCGCTCCATGCCAGGCCGTCGTTACGGCCCTTGTGCATCTTGCGATATTTGGTTCGCTTGGGTTGCAACATTGCCGTTACCTCGCTTCACGAGCCGGGCGCGACGGGCGGTCACCACGGTCGCCGCGATCGTTACGATCGTTGCGCGGGCTGTCGTCCTGCTTTTCCTGGCCAACCTGAGAGAAGTCGAAGACTTCGCCCTTATAGATCCAGACCTTGATGCCGATGATGCCGTACGTCGTGGACGCCTCGGCAAAACCGTAATCAATGTCGGCACGTAGCGTGTGCAGCGGCACGCGGCCTTCGCGGTACCACTCCGAACGGGCAATTTCTGCACCGTTGAGGCGGCCAGCCACATTGACCTTGATGCCCAAGGCACCCAGGCGCATCGCGTTACCGACCGAGCGCTTCATTGCACGGCGGAACATGATGCGACGCTCAAGCTGCTGCGCGATCGACTCGGCGACCAGCTGCGCATCCAGCTCCGGCTTGCGCACTTCGGTGACGTTGATGTGCGCCGGAACGCCCATCAGCTGGCTCACTTCCTTGCGCAGCTTTTCGATGTCCTCGCCACGCTTGCCGATCACCACACCCGGACGGGCGGTGTGAATGGTCACGCGGGCGGTTTTGGCAGGGCGCTCGATCAAGATCTTGCTGACACCTGCCTGCGCGAGCTTCTTGCGCAGCATTTCACGCACTTTCAGGTCGGCTGCCAGATAGGAGGCGAACTCGGCCTTGTTTGCGTACCACTTGGAATTCCAGTCCTTGGCGATGCCGAGGCGGATTCCAGTCGGATGAACTTTATGACCCATGGTCTTTTCCTTTCCGCTTACTTGGCGGCGCCCACAACCACAGTGATGTGGCTGGTGCGCTTGAGGATGCGGGTACCGCGGCCTTTCGCCCGCGCCATGAAACGCTTCAGGGAGGGACCTTCATCAACCATGATGGTCTTGACCTTCAGCTCGTCGACATCCGCGCCCTGATTGTTCTCGGCATTGGCGATCGCCGACTCCACCACCTTTTTGATCAGGTGTGCAGCCTTCTTGTCCGAGAACTTCAGCAGATTGACCGCACGTTCGGCGGACAAACCACGCACCTGGTCAGCGACCAGGCGGGCCTTCTGCGGGGAGATGCGCGCGGTGCGCAGGATTGCTTTCGCTTCCATCGTCATCTCTCCTTACCTGCCCGACTTCTTGTCGCCACCGTGACCCTTGAAGGTCCGGGTGACGGCAAATTCGCCGAGCTTGTGGCCGACCATATTCTCGTTGACGAGCACCGGAATGTGGTTCTTGCCGTTATGCACGGCGATGGTGATGCCTACCATTTCAGGCAGGATCATCGAACGGCGCGACCAGGTCTTGATCGGCTTCTTGCTACCCGCAGCGGACTCCACCTTCTTTGCAAGGTGGTGATCGACGAACGGGCCCTTCTTAAGTGAACGTGCCATGGTCGATTAGCCCCTACGATCGCGGACGATGAACTGCTGGGTGCGCTTGTTCTTGCGCGTCTTGTAACCCTTGGTCGGAACACCCCACGGGGTGACCGGATGCGGATTACCCTGACCAGCCTTCGCTTCACCACCACCGTGCGGGTGATCGACCGGGTTCATGGCCGCACCGCGAACGGTCGGACGAACACCGCGCCAACGCTTGGCGCCGGCCTTGCCCAGCTTCTCAAGGTTGTGCTCGTCGTTGCCGACTTCGCCGATGGTGGCGCGGCACTCGACCGGCACCTTGCGCATTTCGCCCGAGCGCAGACGCAGCGTGGCATAGATGCCTTCGCGAGCGACCAGCTGGACGGCTGCACCGGCGGCACGTGCGATCTGAGCGCCCTTACCCGGCTTCAGCTCGATACCGTGAACCGTCGTACCGACCGGGATGTTGCGCAGCGGCAGCGTGTTGCCGGTCTTGATCGGTGCGTTGGCACCGGCAATGACCTGGTCGCCGGCCTTCAGGCCCTTGGGGGCGATGATGTAGCGGCGCTCGCCGTCGACGTAGCACAGCAGGGCGATATGAGCGGTACGGTTCGGATCGTATTCGATCCGCTCCACACGCGCCGGAATGCCTTCCTTGTTGCGCTTGAAGTCGATGATGCGGTAGTGCTGCTTGTGGCCACCACCGACGTGACGCACGGTGATGCGGCCGTGGTGGTTACGACCACCGGACTTGCTCTGCGAGTCGAGCAGCGCCGCGTGCGGTGCGCCCTTGTGCAGATCGGGAGTAACCACGCGCACGGCGGAACGACGGCCGGGAGAGGTGGGTTTGAACTTCATCAATGGCATGGGATGGACCTCAGGCCTTGGCCGTTACGTCGATGGACTGACCATCAACCAGGCGGACGTACGCCTTGCGCCAATTGCCGCGGCTGCCAGCACGGTTACGGAAGGACTTGCTCTTGCCCTTAACGTTGACCACGTTGACTGCCTTGACCTTGACGTCGAACAGCTGCTCAACCGCGGCCTTTACATCGGCCTTGGTGGCTTCGTTCGAAACTTCGAAGACATACTGGTTGGAGATTTCCTGCAGGCGCGCGGTCTTTTCGGAGACTCGCGGAGCACGCAGCACGCTGAAGATTTTTTCGTTGCTGCTCATGCCAGCCACTCCTCGACCTTCTTGACCGCATCGGCGGTGATCACGACCGTATCGGCCCCGACCAGAGCGACCGGATCCAGACCCTGCACGTCACGCACCTGCACATACGGCAGATTGCGAGCGGACAGATACAGGTGCTCGGAAGCCTCTTCGGTAACGATCAGCGGGCGCTTGCCCACTTCCAGCCCCTTGAGCTTTTCGATCAAGCCCTTGGTCTTGGTCGCTTCGAGGTCGAACGCGTCGACGATCATCAGACGACCCTGACGGTTCAGCTCGGAGAAGATCGCGCAGATGGCCGCACGGTACATCTTGCGGTTGACCTTCTGCTCGAAGCTGCGCGGCTTGGCCGCGAAGGTCACGCCACCGCCGACGAAGATCGGAGCCGTCAGCGCGCCATGACGCGCACCGCCGCCCTTCTGCTTTTTCGACTTCTTGGTCGTGCCCGCAACTTCCGAACGCGTCTTCTGTGCCTTGGTACCGGCGCGACCGGCATTGCGATAAGCGACAACGACCTGGTGAACCAGATCTTCGCTGAATTCGCGACCGAACACGGCATCGGAGACCGAGACCTTGTTGTTGCTACCCGTGATAACGAGTTCCATCGTCATCTCTCC
Organism: Xanthomonas euvesicatoria; assembly: GCF_013112235.1. Taxonomy (NCBI): domain Bacteria; kingdom Pseudomonadati; phylum Pseudomonadota; class Gammaproteobacteria; order Lysobacterales; family Lysobacteraceae; genus Xanthomonas; species Xanthomonas euvesicatoria. Next base: position 2,239,176 of record NZ_JABFFS010000001.1, on the reverse strand, counting down.
TTATGCCTTGCTCGCCGGACGGACGATCACATCGCCACCAGCTGCGCCAGGCACGGCGCCGCGGATAGCAATCAGACCACGCTCGACGTCGACCTTGACCACTTCCAGGTTCTGCGTGCTTTGCTGCACTGCGCCCATGTGGCCCGACATCTTCTTGCCCGGGAAAACGCGACCCGGGGTCTGGCGCTGACCCAGCGAACCCGGCGCGCGATGCGACAGCGAGTTACCGTGGGTTGCATCGCCCATACGGAAGTTGTAGCGCTTGATGGTGCCCTGGAAACCCTTACCCTTGGTGACGCCCTGGACGTCGACCTTCTGGCCGACCTCGAAGATGTCCGCCTTGATTTCGCCACCGACGGCGAAATCGCCGAGCTGGGCATCTTCAACACGGAATTCCCACAGGCCGCGACCCGCTTCCACCTTCGCCTTGGCGAAGTGGCCTGCAGCCGGCTTGTTGACCAGCGCGGCACGACGGGCGCCAACGGTGACCTGCACGGCGCTGTAGCCGTCAACTTCGACGGTCTTGATCTGCGCGATGCGGTTCGGAGTTGCTTCGATCAGCGTGACCGGTACCGAGCGGCCGTCTTCAGTGAAGACGCGGCTCATACCAGCCTTGCGGCCCACGAAGCCCAACGAATATTTCTTCGTCATGGTCGTAGTCCTCAGGTCAACTTGATCTGGACGTCGACGCCAGCCGCGAGCTCGAGCTTCATCAGCGCGTCCACGGTCTTGTCGTTCGGGTCGATGATATCGAGCACACGCTTGTGCGTGCGGGTTTCGTATTGGTCACGCGCATCTTTGTCAGCATGCGGGGATACGAGGATAGTGTAACGTTCGATCTTGGTCGGCAACGGGATCGGGCCACGCACTTGCGCGCCAGTCCGCTTAGCCGTTTCGACGATCTCGCTGGCCGAACGGTCAATCAAGCGATGATCGAACGCCTTCAGCCGGATACGGATCTTCTGATCCGCCTTCTGACCGGTCTTTTGCTCCGCCATGACGGTGGGTTCCTTCGTTAAAAGAGCGACGGGCAAGGCCTCTGGGATACCTGCCCCGATATTCCTGACGTTGATGAAATCGCCGCGCATCCTGCTGGCGAGGGCATTTCCTCCGCCCAAAAACTGAGGCAGCCCGGTGACCCGGCCTGCCCAGACGGAAAAGTATAATGCGCAACAAGAGCACGGTCAACAACGTGAGAGTTGTTGAGTGCTCCATGCAACGCGACCTTCCCGGTCTGGCGAACACGAGCGGCATCCTGCCGTTCTTTTCGCTGTAACTCAGCGCCCTACCCAGGGACACCGAGCCGCGCATTCTAGCGGCTCACCTCCGCTCCTGCAAGCGCGCGACTCTGATCCGGAGTTAGCCCGGTAGCAGCTGTGACGCATAAACCCGCCCCGGACACCACCTTTGTCGTGGCGCTAGTCCGGACTGACCAGACTCAGGGCCGGGAATCAAACACGACGGACATGGACAACGGCCGGTGTATAGCGGCCCTGGCTCCAGGCAATATCTAACCCCAGCGGCGTTGCCGGGATACTGCGGTGATCGTTGCAGGGCCCTACTTTGCCAACGCGTTTGCATCACCGGTGTGCTGGTGCAGGCAAAGCCTGCCACGACTGCAGCAATGCTGCTTCCGAAGATGGCCCTGCAGATAACACCTAAGCAGCACGCCCCCCCGATCCGCCCGGTGGCAGGGTGTCGACCACCGGCAAGAATCCGCCCACTACACTGGGAACGCCATCCATATCGAACTCACCAACGACGTCCGTATCCGCGCAAGCGGCGCGCCATTTGACGGCGCTGATGCTAGACCGTATCGCGGTGGACGCTTCCGGTCTCAGCGACATCGACGGCCCCACCGGCGCTTATCGGGTCGACCTCCGTCGCGGACCGGATTACCGACAGCTGCAAAGGCGGCATAAGGTAGACGTATCAACCAATATAAGTAACCAACCTTTCTTTCCCACCCGGCCTCGTCCTTGCAGGATTTCGCCACCGGACACCCCCTATGCCCCGGCACTCTCTCTTGTTTTGCGGCCTACTACTCTTCGGACTCGTCGCCCCGCCTTCCCGCGCTGCCAGCAACGATGGCAAAGCCTGCTCGCGCGCGTTGCACCTGACGTTTATTACCTCCGCCAGCGCGACCACGTTGCCGGCGGCATGCGCGCACATCGGTCCGCTCGCACTTGGAATGCGCAAGCAACAGGTACTGGCCGCGCTAGGGCAGCCTGACGTTACCCACACCGATGCGGTGGATCCGAACAGACTCAGCCTGCTGTATCTGTACCCGCGCGACATCAAAGCACAGCTGGCGCAGCATCCGCGTCGAGCTGTCGTGCAAGGCGAGCTGGCGGTGGGATTGCGCAATGACCGTGTCAGCAACCTGATCGCCTTCGCCGATCAGAGGGCGCCCCTGCCCTTCCATCTGCTCGGCCATCCGGTCGGCACCCACATCAACCGCATCCTCCAAACGATCGGCGGCAGCCCGCAATGGAATGCCAGCCGCGATTACGTCCAGTTCTCCGCCATGCCACTGGGCATTGACGTGGACCCGGACACTTTGGCCATCGTCGGGCTGAACATCGCAACCACCAAACAGGAGCTGGACAATTTCGACCTGCCCGGCCTGAATCTGCTCAAGAGCCCGACAAGCGGCTTGATCAACGGCATTCGCTGACTGTTGCCGGCATCTGCGCGCCATGCCGCCTCACGTCATGACAGCCGGTTTGCCAATCCGCGATCATGCCGCCGATGCGACTTGCGCACGCACCCACCGGATGCAGCGTTATGAGTGGGGCAGGCGCCTATTTTCTTCATCTTTCTCTTTGCATCGGCAAGCGCATTCCCGCGCCAGTCAGAGCCCGGCCAACACGCGGACAAAGAAAAAGGCCGGCTCTCGCCGACCTTTTCTTTTCCAGCGACACGGCAGCCGAAGCTGCCGTGCTGCAGGTGTTGCTTACTTGATGATCTTGGCAACCACGCCGGCGCCGACGGTACGACCGCCTTCACGGATGGCGAAGCGCAGACCTTCGTCCATCGCGACCGGGTTGATCAGGGTCACGACCATCTTCACGTTGTCGCCCGGCATCACCATCTCCACGCCTTCCGGCAGCTGGCAGGCGCCAGTGATGTCGGTGGTGCGGAAGTAGAACTGCGGACGGTAGCCCTTGAAGAACGGGGTATGACGGCCACCCTCGTCCTTGGACAGCACGTAGACTTCGGCTTCGAACTCGGTGTGCGGCTTGATCGAACCCGGCTTGCACAGCACCTGGCCGCGCTCGACGTCGTCACGCTTGGTGCCGCGCAGCAGCAGACCGGCGTTGTCGCCTGCCTGACCCTGGTCCAGCAGCTTGCGGAACATTTCCACGCCGGTAACGGTGGTCTTCTGCGTGTCGCGGATACCGACGATTTCGATTTCGTCGCCCACCTTGATGATGCCGCGCTCGATACGACCGGTCACCACGGTGCCGCGACCGGAGATCGAGAACACGTCTTCGACCGGCATCAGGAACGGACGATCCACGTCGCGGGTCGGCTCCGGAATGAACGAATCCAGCGCCTCGACCAGCTTCAGGATCGCCGGCACGCCGATGTCGCTCTGATCGCCGTCCAGCGCCAAACGCGCCGAACCGTGGATGATCGGGGTGTCGTCGCCCGGGAAGTCGTACTTGCTCAGCAGTTCGCGCACTTCCATTTCGACCAGCTCGAGCAGCTCGGCGTCGTCGACCATGTCGGCCTTGTTCAGGAACACCACGATGTGCGGCACACCGACCTGACGCGAGAGCAGGATGTGCTCACGGGTCTGCGGCATCGGGCCGTCAGCGGCCGAGCACACCAGGATCGCGCCGTCCATCTGCGCTGCACCGGTGATCATGTTCTTGACGTAGTCGGCGTGGCCGGGGCAGTCAACGTGCGCGTAGTGGCGGGTCGGGGATTCGTATTCGACGTGTGCGGTCGAAATCGTGATGCCGCGCGCCTTCTCTTCCGGCGCCGCGTCGATCGCGTCGTACGCCTTGAACTCACCACCGAAACGCTCGGCACCGATCTTGGTCAGCGCAGCGGTCAACGTGGTCTTGCCATGGTCAACGTGACCGATGGTGCCGACGTTCACGTGCGGCTTGGTGCGCTCGAATTTAGCTTTTGCCATGACTAACTACCTCTAATTGAAAAATTTGTGAGAAGCGGCTGAGCGAACTCAGCCCTTCTTGGTGACGGCGTCGGCGATATTGGCCGGTGCCTCTTCGTAGTGGTCGAACTCCATCGAGAACGTCGCACGGCCCTGGCTCATCGAGCGCAGCGAAGTGGCGTAACCGAACATTTCACCCAACGGGATCATCGCGTTGATGATCTTGCCCGACGGGCTGTCGTCCTGACCCTGCAACACGCCACGACGGCGGCTCACGTCGCCCATCACGTCACCCAGGTAATCCTCCGGACTGACGATTTCGACCTTCATGATCGGCTCCAGCAACACCGGGCTGGCTTTCGCGAAGCCCTGCTTGAACGCCATCGATGCAGCCAGCTTGAACGCCATTTCCGAGGAGTCGACGTCATGGTACGAGCCGAACACCAGCTTGACCTTCACGCCCACCACCGGGAAGCCGGCGATCGGACCACTGGTGATCGTTTCGCGCAGACCCTTTTCGACCGAGGGGATGAATTCCTTCGGAATGATGCCGCCGGTGATGTCGTTGATGAAGAGGAAATCGTCCTTGACGTTCTCGCTCTTGCGCTCTTCCTCGGTCATCGGCGACAGCTCGATCACGACGTGACCGTACTGACCCTTACCACCGGACTGCTTGGCGTGCTTATAGTCAGACTTGACGTCGGACTTGCGGATCGTTTCGCGGTAGGCCACCTGCGGCTTGCCGACGTTCGCCTCGACATTGAACTCGCGACGCATGCGGTCGACGATGATGTCCAGGTGCAACTCGCCCATGCCCGAGATGATGGTCTGGCCGGATTCTTCGTCGGTCTTGACGCGGAACGAGGGATCTTCCTGCGCCAGACGGCCCAGGGCCATGCCCATCTTTTCCTGGTCCGACTTGGTCTTCGGCTCCACCGCCATCGAGATCACCGGCTCCGGGAACACCATGCGCTCCAGGGTGATGATCTTGTCCTGCGCACACAGCGTGTCGCCGGTGGTGACATCCTTCAGACCCACGGCAGCGGCGATGTCGCCCGCACGCACTTCCTTGATCTCTTCGCGATTGTTGGAGTGCATCTGCAGGATGCGGCCCACGCGCTCCTTCTTCGACTTGACCGGGTTGTAGACCTGGTCGCCGGAGTTCAGCGTGCCCGAATAGACACGGAAGAACGTCAGCGAGCCCACGAACGGGTCGGTCATGATCTTGAACGCCAACGCCGAGAACGGCGCGGTATCGGTGGCAGCGCGCGTGTCTTCCTTCTCGTCTTCGTCGATACCCTGCACCGGCGGACGGTCAGCCGGCGACGGCAGCAGGTGCACGACGCCGTCGAGCATGGCCTGCACGCCCTTGTTCTTGAACGCCGAGCCGCAGAACACCGGCACGATCTCCACCTTCAAGGTGCGCTCGCGCAGACCCGACAGGATCTCCTGTTCGCTCAGGTCGCCCTCGTTGAGGTACTTGTCCATGAGGTCTTCGCTGGCTTCTGCAGCCGCTTCGACCATGAACGAGCGTGCCTCGGTCGCGACATCGACCAGGTCGGCCGGAATATCGCGGTATTCGAAGGTGGTGCCCTGCGATGCGGTATCCCAATGGATCGCCTTCATCTTCAGCAGGTCGACCACGCCCTCAAAGCCGTCTTCGGCGCCGATCGGCACCTGCATCGGCACGGCGTACGCACCCAGACGGGCCTTCAGCTGCTCAACGACCTTGTCGAAGTTGGCACCGGTACGGTCCATCTTGTTGACGAAGGCCATGCGCGGCACGGAATACTTGTTGGCCTGGCGCCACACGGTCTCGGACTGCGGCTGCACGCCACCGACGGCGCACAGCACGAACACCGCACCGTCGAGCACGCGCAAGGAGCGCTCCACTTCGATGGTGAAGTCGACGTGCCCGGGGGTGTCGATGATGTTGAAGCGGTGCTGCGGCATGGACTTGTCCATACCCGACCAGAACGCGGTGGTCGCAGCGGAGGTGATGGTGATACCACGCTCCTGCTCCTGCTCCATCCAGTCCATCACTGCAGCGCCGTCATGGACTTCGCCGATCTTGTGACTCACACCGGTGTAGAACAGGATGCGTTCGGAAGTGGTGGTCTTGCCGGCATCGATGTGGGCCATGATGCCGAAGTTGCGGTAACGCTCGATAGGGGTGGTGCGGGCCACGGGGAGCCTCTCAATTTCTTGGATTTCGGATGGCCGAACGCCGCCTTTCGGCGGCCTTCGGATTGGATGCGACGCAACATGCGTCGCAAACAGCACTCATATGGTGCTGAAGGGCCCCGTTACCAAGGCCCCCGAGGTCACCAGCGGTAATGTGCGAACGCCTTGTTCGCCTCCGCCATACGGTGGGTCTCTTCGCGCTTCTTGATCGCGCCGCCGCGGCTTTCCGAGGCGTCCAACAGTTCTGCAGCCAGCTTACGCGGCATGGTGTTCTCGCCACGCTTGCGCGCGGAATCGATCAACCAGCGCATTGCCAGCGCCATGCGACGGGAGGAACGCACTTCGACGGGCACCTGATAGGTAGCACCACCGACGCGACGCGATTTAACTTCGACAGCCGGGGCCACGTTGTCCAGTGCCTTCTGCACCAGTTCGATGGCATTCGGATTCTTTTCGCCAATGACGTCCATTGCGCCATAGACAATTTTCTCAGCAACCGACTTCTTGCCACTCTGCATCACCATATTGATGAAGCGGGCAATGGTTTCGCTGCCATGCTTTGGATCTGGCAGGACGGTGCGCTGCGGAGTAGAACCTTTACGGGACATTTGAGTATTTCCTTAGCTCTTCGGGCGCTTGGCGCCGTACTTGGAACGGCCTTGACGACGCTTGGCGACGCCGGCGGCGTCCAGCGAACCACGGACGGTGTGATAACGCACACCGGGAAGATCCTTGACGCGGCCACCGCGAATCAGGACAACGGAGTGCTCCTGCAGGTTGTGGCCTTCACCACCGATGTAGCTGATGACCTCTTCCTGGTTGGTCAGGCGCACCTTGGCGACTTTACGCAGGGCCGAGTTCGGCTTCTTCGGGGTAGTGGTGTAGACGCGTGTGCAGACGCCACGGCGCTGCGGACACTTGTCCAGTGCCGGAGAGGCACTCTTGTAGGTGGTCGCTTGCCGAGGCTTGCGGACCAGCTGATTGATCGTCGTCATCAGTTGATTCTTCTGATTGATAGGCCGAGACGGCCTGCACGAAAACAAAGGCAGGCCGAGACCGGCCCACCGAGACAGAGAAGTATAGCTGGCAGGACGAAACTCCGTCAACTTCACGGAATCTGAACCTGCTGGCCCATCCAAGGCCGGAAAACGGAGGGCCTCCTGCCCTCCTTTTCGCCTGGCTTACGGCGGTCTTGCGGCCGCCGTCGGAGCGCTTACTCCTCGTCCGCGCCAGCGTCGGCCACTGCAGCGACCGGTTCGGCGGCTGCCGGCTTGCCCGACAGCGTTTCCATTTCCGAGTCGGTCAGACCCGAGGCCTTGCGACGTCCGGCGTGATACGCCAGACCCGTACCGGCCGGGATCAGGCGACCCACGATCACGTTTTCCTTCAGACCGCGCAGGTTGTCGCGGGTGCCGCGGACGGCCGCCTCGGTCAACACGCGGGTGGTTTCCTGGAACGATGCCGCCGAGATGAACGACTCGGTGGCCAGCGACGCCTTGGTGATACCCAGCAACACCGGATCGTACTTGGCCGGCAGTTCGTTGCGCTTGACTAGGCGGGCATTTTCCTCGATGACGCGCTGGCGCTCGACCTGCTCGCCGTTGAGGAACTTGCTGTTGCCCTGGTCAACGATCTCGACCTTACGCAGCATCTGGCGCGTGATCACCTCGATGTGCTTGTCGTTGATCTTCACGCCCTGCAGGCGGTACACGTCCTGGATTTCCTTGACCAGGTATGCGGCCAGCGGTTCGACACCCAACAGGCGCAGGATGTCTTGCGGACTCGGCTCGCCGTCCACCACGGTCTCGCCCTTGGTCACGTGTTCACCTTCGAACACGATGATCTGGCGGTACTTGGGAATCAGCTCTTCGTGTTCCGAACCATCGGTGTCCTTGATGATCAGGCGCTGCTTGCCCTTGGTGTCCTTACCGAAGCTGATGATGCCCGAGCGTTCGGCCAGGATCGCCGGATCCTTCGGCTTGCGTGCTTCGAACAAGTCGGCAACGCGCGGCAGACCACCGGTGATGTCGCGGGTCTTGGACGCTTCCTGCGGGATCTTGGCCACCACGTCGCCCACGCCGACGGCAGCGCCGTCCTGCAGGTTGACGATGGAGCGCGGCGGCAGCAGGTACTGGGCCGGCAGATCCGTATTCGGAATCGTCAGGTCGTTGCCCTTGGCATCGACGATGCGCACGATCGGGCGCAGTTCCTTGGCCTGTGCACCGCGACGCTTCGGGTCGGTGATTTCACGCGACGCCAGACCGGTCAGCTCGTCGGTCTTCTCGATGACGGTGACGCCGTCGACGAAGTCGATGAAGCGGATGAAGCCAGCCACTTCCGACACGATCGGGTGGTTATGCGGATCCCAGTTGGCAACGCTCTGCCCGGCCTTGACCGCATCGCCGTCTTTGGCGGTGATGGTCGCGCCGTACGGCAGCTTGTAACGCTCGCGCTCGCGGCCATGGCCGTCGAGCACGGACAGTTCGCCAGAACGCGAGACCGCAACCAGCGAACCGCTGGCATGCGCCACCGACTTGAGGTTGTTGAACTTCACCGAACCGGTGGTCTTGACGGTGATATTGTCCACCGCAGCCGCACGCGATGCCGCACCACCGATGTGGAACGTACGCATGGTCAGCTGGGTACCCGGCTCGCCGATCGACTGCGCGGCGATGACGCCGACCGCTTCGCCGATGTTGACCTGGTGACCACGTGCGAGGTCGCGGCCGTAGCAACGTGCGCACACGCCGAACGAGGATTCGCAGCTGATGGTCGAACGCACCTTCACCGACTGCACGCTGGCGTCTTCGAGCTTGGCCACCCAGGCTTCGTCGAGCAGCGTGTTGCGGGTGACGATCGGCTCTTCGTCGTTGCCCGGCAGGTACACGTCCTCGGCCACCACGCGGCCCAGCACGCGCTCGCGCAACGGCTCGACCACGTCGCCGCCTTCCACGATCGGGGTCATGATCAACCCTTCGGTGGTGCCGCAATCGATTTCGGTGATCACCACGTCCTGCGCCACGTCGACCAGGCGGCGGGTGAGGTAACCGGAGTTCGCCGTCTTCAGCGCGGTATCGGCCAGACCCTTACGGGCACCGTGGGTGGAGTTGAAGTACTCCTGCACGTTCAGACCTTCGCGGAAGTTCGCCTTGATGGGCGTCTCGATGATCGAGCCGTCCGGACGCGCCATCAGGCCGCGCATGCCGGCCAGCTGACGGATCTGCGCCTGGCTACCACGGGCACCGGAGTCGGCCATGATGTACAGCGAGTTCATCGACTTCTGGTCGATGGTCTCGCCCTTGGCGTTCTCGACCTTTTCGGTACCGATGGTGTCCATCATCGCCTTGGCGATGCGCTCGCTGGTACGCGACCAGATGTCCACGACCTTGTTGTAGCGCTCGCCGGCGGTGACCAGGCCCGACTGGTACTGCTCCTGGATTTCCAGCACTTCGGCTTCGGCTTCGGTGAGGATGCCCTTCTTCTCGTCGGGGATCAGCATGTCGTCGATACCGATCGACACGCCGGCGCGGGTTGCGTAGGCATAGCCGGTGTACATCAGCTTGTCGGCGAACACGACGGTGTCCTTCAAGCCCAGCAGACGGTAGCTGGAGTTGATCAGACGCGAGATGTTCTTCTTGGTCATCTCGGTGTTGGCCAGCTGGAACGGTAGGCCTTCAGGCAGGATTTCGCTCAGCAGCGCACGGCCGACCGTGGTGTCCACGATCGAGGTACCGCTGCTGCGCTTGCCGCCGGCTTCCACATCCACCTGGGTGATGCGCACCTTGACCTTGGCGTGCAGTTCGACCACGCGGTTGTCGTAGGCGCGCTTCACTTCGCTGGTGTTGGCGAACACCATGCCCTCGCCCTTCTTGTTCTCCAGGGCGCGGCTCATGTAGTACAGGCCCAACACCACGTCCTGCGACGGCACGATGATCGGCTCGCCGTTGGCCGGCGACAGGATGTTGTTGGTGGACATCATCAACGCACGCGCTTCCAGCTGGGCTTCCAGCGAGAGCGGCACGTGGACGGCCATCTGGTCGCCGTCGAAGTCGGCGTTGAAGGCAGTACACACCAGCGGATGCAGCTGGATGGCCTTGCCTTCGATCAACACCGGTTCGAACGCCTGGATGCCCAGACGGTGCAGGGTCGGCGCACGGTTCAACAGCACCGGATGCTCGCGAATCACCTCTTCCAGGATGTCCCAGACTTCGGCTTCTTCGCGCTCGACCAGCTTCTTGGCGGCCTTGATGGTGGTGGCCAGGCCACGACGCTGCAGCTTGGCGAACACGAACGGCTTGAACAGCTCGAGCGCCATCTTCTTCGGCAGGCCGCACTGGTGCAGCTTCAGGTACGGACCGACGGTGATGACCGAACGACCGGAGTAGTCCACGCGCTTGCCGAGCAGGTTCTGACGGAACCGGCCCTGCTTGCCCTTGATCATGTCGGCCAGCGACTTCAGCGGACGCTTGTTGGTGCCGGTGATGGCACGGCCGCGACGGCCGTTGTCCAGCAGCGCATCGACCGATTCCTGCAGCATGCGCTTTTCGTTGCGCACGATGATGTCCGGCGCATTGAGCTCGAGCAGGCGACGCAGACGGTTGTTGCGGTTGATCACGCGGCGGTACAGATCGTTCAGATCCGAGGTCGCGAAGCGGCCGCCATCCAGCGGCACCAGCGGACGCAGGTCCGGCGGCAGCACGGGAAGCACGGTCATGACCATCCACTCCGGACGGTTGCCCGATTCCAGGAAGGCTTCGATCAGCTTGATGCGCTTGGTGAGGCGCTTGAGCTTGGTTTCCGAACCGGTGCTGGCGATTTCTTCGCGCAGGCGGGTCATTTCCGACTGCAGGTCGATCGTGCGCAGCAGCTCGTACACCGCCTCGGCGCCCATGGCGGCGTCGAAGTCGTCGTTGTACTCCTGGCGTGCGGTCAGGTACTGCTCTTCGGTCAGCAGCTGGCGGCGCTCGAGCGGGGTCAGGCCCGGCTCGGTGACGACATAGGCTTCGAAGTACAGCACGCGCTCGATGTCACGCAGGGTCATGTCCAGCATCAGGCCGATGCGCGACGGCAGCGACTTGAGGAACCAGATGTGCGCGACCGGCGAGGCCAGGTCGATGTGACCCATGCGCTCGCGACGCACCTTGGCCAGGGTGACTTCGGTGCCGCACTTTTCGCAGACCACGCCACGGTGCTTCATGCGCTTGTACTTGCCGCACAGGCACTCGTAGTCCTTGATCGGTCCGAAGATGGCGGCGCAGAACAGGCCGTCACGCTCGGGCTTGAAGGTACGGTAGTTGATGGTTTCGGGCTTCTTCACTTCGCCGTAGGACCAAGAACGGATCAGGTCCGGCGACGCCAGCGCGATCTTGATCGCGTCGAAATCCAGCGTCTGGCGCTGCTGATTGAAGAGGTTGAGCAGGTCTTTCATTTGATATCTCCGGGTCGGAGGAATTTCGTATCTGAGATGAAACCGAGGGCGTTACGTTCCGGATCCCGGCAGCGCATTGCGGCGCCGGGATCCGTCTCGATCACTCTTCCAGTTCCATGTTGATCGCCAGCGAGCGGATTTCCTTCACCAACACGTTGAAGGATTCCGGCATGCCCGCGACCATCTCGTGCTCACCATCGACGATGTTCTTGTACATCTGGTTGCGGCCCTGCACGTCGTCGGACTTCACCGTCAGCATTTCCTGCAGGGTGTAGGCCGCGCCGTAGGCTTCCAGCGCCCAGACTTCCATTTCACCGAAGCGCTGACCACCGAACTGTGCCTTGCCGCCCAGCGGCTGCTGGGTCACGAGCGAGTACGGGCCAGTCGAGCGCGCATGCATCTTGTCGTCGACCAAGTGGTTCAACTTCAGGTAGTGCATGTAGCCGACCGTGGTCTTGCGATCGAACGCTTCGCCAGTGCGACCGTCGTACAGCTGGGTCTGACCGCTCTGCGGCAGGTCGGCCAGTTCCAGCATGCGCTTGATTTCCGCTTCGCTGGCGCCGTCGAAGACCGGGGTCGCCATCGGCACGCCGTCGATCAGGTTCTTGCCCAGGTTGAGCAATTCCTCATCGCTGAACTGCGACAGGTCCACGCGCTGTGCATTGATCGCGTTGTCGTGGTTGTAGATGTCGTTGAGGAACTTGCGCAGCTCGCTGACGGCGGCCTGGGCTTCCAGCATGCGCTGGATCTTGCGACCCAGGCCCTTGGCGGCCCAACCCAGATGCACTTCCAAAATCTGGCCGATGTTCATACGCGACGGCACGCCGAGCGGGTTCAACACGATGTCGACCGACTCGCCGGTGGCCATGTACGGCATGTCTTCCACGGGCACCACGTTGGAGACCACACCCTTGTTGCCGTGGCGGCCTGCCATCTTGTCGCCCGGCTGGATACGGCGCTTCACGGCCAGGAACACCTTGACCATCTTCAGCACGCCCGGTGCGAGGTCGTCGCCCTGAGTGATCTTGCCGCGCTTGTCGGCAAAACGTGCTTCGAATTCCTTCTCGTGCGCCTGGATCTGCTTCTGCGCACGCTCGATGGCGTCGGCAGCGTCTTCGTCCTTCATGCGCAGCTGGAACCAATCGGACTTCTTCAGCCCGTCCAGGTACGCGTCGGTGACGGTGTCGCCCTTCTTCAGGTTGGCGCCGCCGTTGGCGACCTTACCCACGATCTGCGAGCGCAGACGTGCGTAGATGGCCGCTTCCAGGATGCGGAACTGGTCGTCGAAGTCCTTCTTGACCCGCTTGATCTCGTTTTCCTCGATCTGGCGGGCGCGCTTGTCCTTCTCGATGCCGTCGCGGGTGAAGACCTGCACGTCGATGACGGTGCCGTCCATGCCCGGGGGCACGCGCAGCGAGCTGTCCTTCACGTCGGACGCCTTTTCGCCGAAGATCGCACGCAGCAGCTTTTCTTCCGGGGTCAGCTGGCTCTCGCCCTTCGGCGTGACCTTGCCGACCATGATGTCGCCGGCGCGCACTTCCGCACCGATGTACACCACGCCGCTTTCGTCCAGACGGTTCAAGGCCTGCTCGGACACGTTCGGGATGTCGGCGGAAATTTCCTCCGGCCCCAGCTTGGTGTCGCGCGCAACGCAGGTCAGTTCCTCGATGTGGATCGTGGTGTAACGATCCTCTTCCACCACGCGCTCGGAGAGCAGGATGGAGTCTTCGAAGTTGTAGCCGTTCCAAGGCATGAAGGCGATCAGCATGTTCTGGCCCAGCGCCAGTTCACCGATGTCGGTGGACGGGCCGTCGGCCAGCACGTCGCCGCGCGCGATCACGTCGCCCACATTCACCAGCGGGCGCTGGTTGATGCAGGTGTTCTGATTGGAGCGGGTGTACTTGATCAGGTTGTAGATATCCACGCCGGCATCGGTGCCGCCGCCGATTTCTGCCTCGTTGACCTTGACCACGATGCGGGCTGCGTCGATCTGCTCGATCACGCCACCACGCAGCGCATTGACGGTCACACCCGAGTCGCGCGCAACCGCACGCTCGATGCCGGTACCGACCAGCGGCTTCTGCGAACGCAGCGTCGGCACGGCCTGGCGCTGCATGTTGGCGCCCATCAGTGCGCGGTTGGCGTCGTCGTGCTCGAGGAACGGCACCAGCGCCGCTGCGACCGACACGGTCTGCATCGGCGAGACGTCCATGAAGTGCACTTCGGACGGCGGCTTCAACAGCGATTCGCCCTGGAACCGGCACGGCACGAACTGCTCGGTGAGCATGTTCTTGGCATCGGTCAGCGCGTTCGCCTGGGCGATCACGTACTCGTTTTCTTCGATCGCCGACAGGTATTCGACGTCGTCGGAGACCTTGCCGTCCAGCACCTTACGGTACGGCGTCTCGAGGAAGCCGTACTGGTTGGTGCGGGCGAACACGGCCAGCGAGTTGATCAGGCCGATGTTCGGACCTTCCGGCGTTTCGATGGTGCAGACGCGGCCGTAATGGGTCGGGTGCACGTCGCGCACTTCGAAGCCGGCGCGTTCGCGGGTCAGGCCGCCCGGACCCAGCGCGGAGACGCGACGCTTGTGCGTCACTTCCGACAGCGGATTGTTCTGGTCCATGAACTGCGACAGCTGCGAGGAGCCGAAGAATTCCTTGATCGCAGCAGCCACCGGCTTGGCATTGATCAGTTCCTGCGGGGTCAGGCCTTCGGACTCGGCCATCGACAGGCGTTCCTTGACCGCGCGCTCGACGCGGACCAGGCCCACGCGGAACACGTTCTCGGCCATTTCGCCCACCGAACGCACGCGACGGTTGCCCAGGTGATCGATGTCATCGACCACGCCGCGACCGTTGCGGATTTCGGTGAGCACCTTGATCACTTCCAGGATGTCGGAGGTGTCGGCGTGCTCGGCGACCAGGCGCTTGGATTCTTCGTCGTTACGCTCGGCAAAGTACTTCTTGTCGTACAGCACCGACTCGCCCAGCACGTCCTTGCGGCCGACGCGACGGTTGAACTTCATGCGGCCGACCGTGGACAGGTCGTAGCGCTCGAAGGTGAAGAACAGGTTGTGGAACAGGTTCTGCGCCGCTTCCTTGGTCGGCGGCTCGCCCGGACGCATCATGCGGTAGATTTCGACCAGCGCTTCCAGCTGCGTCTTGGTCGGATCGATGCGCAAGGTGTTGGACAGGTACGGACCACGATCCAGATCGTTCACCCACAGGGTGCCCACCGCATCGACGCCGGCCTTGCGGAAGGCAGCCAGCTGGTCTTCGTTGATCTCGTCGTTGGCATTGGCCAGCAGTTCGCCGGTGGAGCCATCGACCACGTCGTGCGACAGGATGCGACCGACCAGGTAGTCGTCCGGCACGGCCAGCGCGGCAACGCCGGCAGCTTCCAGTTGTTTGACGTGGCGCGCAGTGATGCGCTTGCCCGCTTCCACGATGACCTTGTCGCCATCGGCCAGGTCGAAGTTCAGCGTTTCACCACGCAGGCGCTCAGGCACCAGCTCCAGCTGCACGCCTTCGTCCGGGTTGATGTGGAAGGTATTGATCTCGAAGAACTCGGCCAGCATCTCTTCGTTGCTGTAGCCAAGCGCACGCAGCAGGATCGATACCGGCAACTTGCGGCGACGGTCGATACGGGTGAACAGCGCGTCCTTCGGGTCGAACTCGAAGTCCAACCACGAGCCACGGTAAGGAATGATGCGGGCGCTGTACAGCAGCTTGCCCGAGCTGTGGGTCTTGCCACGGTCGTGGTCGAAGAACACGCCCGGCGAGCGATGCAGCTGCGAAACGATCACGCGCTCGGTGCCGTTGACGATGAAGGTACCGTTGCCGGTCATCAGCGGAATCTCGCCGAGATAGACCTCCTGC
This sequence comes from Xanthomonas euvesicatoria, assembly GCF_013112235.1. NCBI lineage: Bacteria > Pseudomonadati > Pseudomonadota > Gammaproteobacteria > Lysobacterales > Lysobacteraceae > Xanthomonas > Xanthomonas euvesicatoria. The sequence continues at coordinate 2,223,557 of NZ_JABFFS010000001.1, read as the reverse complement.
TCCTTCACGTACTTGATCGCCTTGGTCGACGACTCGCGGTCGTAGATCACCAGGCGCACGGTCACGCGCAGCGGCGCGCCATAGCTCATGCCGCGCTGACGGCATTCACGCTCGTCAAACACCGGCTGACCCAACTTGTAACCGACATACTCCAGCGCAGCGTTGCCGCTGTAGCTGGAAATCGGGAACACCGACTTCAATGCCGCGTGGAGACCGAGGTCCTTACGCTTGTTCGGCTCCACGTCTTCCTGCAGGAATTCGCGGTAGGAATCCACCTGGATGGCAAGCAGGAACGGCACTTCGAGGATCGAGCGCTGCTTACCGAAGTCCTTGCGGATACGCTTTTTTTCGGTGAACGAATAAGACGTCATGAGGTCTTCACCCTAGGCTGCGGGGGCCACATCGCGGCGGCCCTGAAATAACAAAATTGTCAGTTGGAAGTCGCTGGTATTGCCGGCACCAGCACGCCTTCTCCCGCTACTTCCAACTACCAACTCGGTGAGGCCGGGAATCGGGAATCGAGAATCGGATGATCGCGCGATGTTGCACTGCGATTGTCCAATCCCGATTCCCCTCCGAAACGGCCAAAGGCCGGGAGCTTTACGCTCCCAGCCTTCAGTGCATCACCATGAAACGCTGGCGATGCAAGGTACTGCTTACTTGATTTCGACAGTCGCGCCAGCTTCGGTCAGTTCCTTCTTGATCTTCTCGGCTTCGTCCTTCGAAGCGCCTTCCTTCAGCATGCCACCGGCTTCGGTCAGATCCTTGGCTTCCTTCAGACCCAGGCCGGTCACGGCGCGCACGGCCTTAATGACGCCAACCTTGTTGGCGCCACAGTTGGTCAGCACCACGTTGAACTCGGTCTGCTCTTCAACCACGGCCGCCGGGCCAGCTGCAGCAGCAGCGACCGGGGCAGCGGCGGAGACGCCGAACTTTTCTTCGATGGCCTTGACCAGCTCCATCACTTCCATCAGGGACTTCTCGGCGATGGCGTCGACGATCTGTTCGTTGGTAAGGGACATTGTGATTACCTTTAAATGATTTTCTGGATTGGGGTTCTAGCGAACGCTAGGACATCAAGCTTCGGCAGTCTCGGCGACCGGCGCGGCGGCTTCGTCGCCACCACCCTGCTTGTCGCCAACGGCCTTGACGGCACGGGCGAACATGGCAGCCGGTTCGGACAGCACGCGGGCCAGCATGGCCAGGGCCTGGTCACGGGTCGGCAGCGAGGCCAACACGTCGACGTGACCCGCCGGGAACAATTCCCCGCCGATGGACACGACCTTGGCCTGCAGCTTGTCGTTGCTCTTGGCAAATTCCTTGATCAGGCGACCGGCTGCGCCGGGCTCCTCCATCGAAAACGCATACAGCAAAGGACCGACCAGCTTGTCAGCAGCGACAGCGAAATCAGTACCTTCAACGGCACGCGCGGCCAGGGTGTTCTTGACAACTTTCAAGAACACGCCGGTTTCGCGGGCCTGCTTACGCATCGCGGTCATCTGGGAGACCGTGGTGCCAGCGTATTCGGCGGCGATCAGGGAGTGGGCCTTGGCGGCGATGTCTGCCAGCTCGGCGACTACTTCTTGCTTCTGGGACAGATTGAGAGCCATTGCACTCCTCCGTTAAAGCCGGGATTCGGGATTGGTACTTCGGAATCCGTCACAGCAATCACGCCGTTGCCAGATCCCACATGCCGAATCGTCATCCCCGCTTCAAACTACTCCGCTCGCGGCTCCTGCCGGTTGCGGTCCAGGGCAGCCTCCTTCCTGGAAGCCGGGAACATCGACCGATGTTCCTTTGGTGGCCGTTCTAGACCTGGAGTGGACTCGATCCGGGATGTCCCAGACGCGCGTAAACCAGAAAGCTCCAGAAGGGCGACACCATCTACGCCGGCCGGTTCGACACGAACCAATTAAGCGATCCCGCTGCATCGACGGCGACTCCTTGCCAGTGCGAGCATCCGTGCCCGTCGTCGATCTGCGCTGACCGCGCCTGCGGTCTTTGACGGCTACCGCCGGACGTGCCGGCGATCGCCTTCAAAATGTCCGTTGCCCCAAAGGAGGGAACGGACTCCCAGCACACGGTGACCCGGGCCGGAAAAACAATGCTGTACTGCCAAATACGTCAGGCGCATGACGCCGGACGCATTCGCTTACTTCAACGACAGGCTCGACTGATCCACCGTCACGCCCGGACCCATGGTCGAGCTGACCGACACCTTCTGCAGGTAGGTACCCTTGGAGGTGGCCGGCTTGGCCTTGACCAGATCCAGCAACAGCGCCTGCAGGTTCGACTTCAGCGCTTCGTCGTCGAAGCTGGCCTTGCCGATCGTGCAGTGGATGATGCCGGCCTTGTCGGTGCGGTAGCGCACCTGGCCCGACTTGGCATTCTTGACCGCTTCGCCCGGATTGGCCGACACGGTGCCGACCTTCGGGTTCGGCATCAAGCCGCGCGGACCCAGCAGGGTGCCCAGCTTACCGACGACGCGCATGGCATCCGGGGTCGCGATAACCACGTCATAGTTCAGATCGCCGGCCTGCATCTTCTCGGCCAGGTCGTCCATGCCCACCGCCTCGGCGCCCGCAGCCAGGGCTTCGTCAGCCTTGGCGCCTGCCGGTGCGAACACTGCAACGCGCACGCTCTTGCCAGTACCGGCCGGCAGCACGGTGGAACCGCGCACCTGCTGGTCGGACTTCTTGGCGTCCACGCCCAGGCGCACGGCGACGTCGATCGACTCGACGAACTTGGCCTTGGTGGCAGTCTTCAGGATCTTGATTGCGTCTTCGAAGGCATAGGTCTTGCCCGGAACGACAGCGGCCGTGATGGCCTTAACGCGCTTGCTCTGTGCCATGTCTTAGCCCTCCACCGTCAAACCCATGCTGCGGGCAGAACCCGCAATCGTGCGCACCGCCGCTTCCAGCTCGGCTGCCGTCAAATCGGCTTCCTTGACCTTGGCGATTTCTTCCAGCTGCTTGCGCGTCACCTTGCCCACCTTGTCGGTGTTGGGACGCTTCGAGCCGGAGGTCACGCCTGCGGCCTTCTTGAGCAGCACGCTGGCCGGAGTGCTCTTGGTGACGAACGTGAAGGTACGGTCGGAATACGCGGTGATGATCACCGGCGTCGGCAGACCCGGCTCCAGCTTCGACGTCGCGGCGTTGAATGCCTTGCAGAATTCCATGATGTTCAGACCGCGCTGACCCAGTGCAGGGCCGACCGGCGGTGCAGGGTTGGCCTGACCGGCCTTGACCTGCAACTTGATGAAAGCAGTAATCTTCTTAGCCATTTCAATACTCTCCGGGTGCTAGCGCCTGACCTGCAGGCTCCCCATCGGACCGGGATTCACGTGTCCCGGCTTCACGTTGTTGACCACACACGCAGATGGCCGCCATGCGGCAGCCATTGGTTCCAGGCGGTTCGCCAGGACAGCTAGCCGCGCACTATAGCAGCATTTGGGGCGAGCGCCTAGCTGGCGCCCGCAGGGTCAGCCCTTCTCGACCTGACCGAATTCGAGCTCGACCGGCGTGGAGCGGCCGAAGATGAGCACGGCAACCCGCAGCCTGCTCTTTTCGTAATTGACTTCCTCGACAACGCCATTGAAGTCGTTGAACGGACCCTCGGTGACGCGCACCATCTGGCCCGGCTCGAACAACACCTTCGGACGCGGCTTTTCGACGCCATCCTGCACTCGCTGCAGGATCGCATCCGCTTCTTCGTCGCGAATCGGCAGAGGACGGTCGGCGGTACCGCCGATGAAACCCATCACCTTCGAAGTCTCCTTCACCAGGTGCCAGCTTTCGTTGTCGATGCGCGGAATACCGCCCTCTTCATGCGTTTCGATCTGCACCAGCACGTAGCCGGGGAAGAACTTGCGCTCGGACCGACGCTTCTGGCCGGCGCGCATTTCGATGACCTCTTCGGTCGGCACCAGCACGTCGCCGAAACGGTCCTCCATTTCGGCGCGCGCGATACGGTCACGCAATGCCTGCGCAACGGATTTTTCGAAGCCTGAATAGGCGTGAACGACATACCAACGCTTCACTGCTTGATTCTCCTCAACGAGCCAGGAACCACTGCGTGAGCTTCTGGATGACAAAGTCGAAGCCGCCCAACAGCAAACTCAGAATGATTACAACCACAATCACGACCCAGGTGGTGCGGATAGCTTCCTGGCGCGTCGGCCAGACAACCTTACGCAACTCGAACCTGGATTCGGACAGGAATTCGCGGGTCTCCCGGCCCTTGCCGGTACCCAAAAACACAAATGCGCCCGCCACCAACCCAACGATGACAGCCAACGCACGCAACTGCGGCGTCCACGCGCCCAGCTGGGTCGCGCGCTCGGGAGCGGAGAACCAGAACCACACAAAAAGCCCCGCAACCACCAGGGCAGCGGAGACAACGTACTTAACGACATCAGCGCTGGAGGACGCGCTCTTGGAAGGCTCGATTTTGCTATTCATCCGGCTCTAGTTACCGATCTGACCCGAATCGCTGGGCCGGAAAGAGGAGTGGCACGCCAGGAGGGACTCGAACCCCCAACCTGCGGTTTTGGAGACCGCTGCTCTGCCAATTGAGCTACTGGCGTATGTACTCGTTTACCGCAAACCCCAAGACAACGAAGGCGGACCGCGGTTCAGCCGGCCCGCCATTCGTTTGAATCCAGCCGCCCATAGGCAGCTGGATACAGGCACTTACTTGATGATCTTGGCAACCACGCCGGCGCCGACGGTACGACCGCCTTCACGGATGGCGAAGCGCAGACCTTCGTCCATCGCAACCGGGTTGATCAGGGTCACGACCATCTTCACGTTGTCGCCCGGCATCACCATCTCCACGCCTTCCGGCAGCTGGCAGGCGCCAGTGATGTCAGTGGTGCGGAAGTAGAACTGCGGACGGTAGCCCTTGAAGAACGGGGTATGACGGCCACCCTCGTCCTTGGACAGCACGTAGACTTCGGCTTCGAACTCGGTGTGCGGCTTGATCGAACCCGGCTTGCACAGCACCTGGCCGCGCTCGACGTCGTCACGCTTGGTGCCGCGCAGCAGCAGACCGGCGTTGTCGCCTGCCTGACCCTGGTCCAGCAGCTTGCGGAACATTTCCACGCCGGTGACGGTGGTCTTCTGCGTGTCGCGGATACCGACGATTTCGATTTCGTCGCCCACCTTGATAATGCCGCGCTCGATACGACCGGTCACCACGGTGCCGCGGCCGGAGATCGAGAACACGTCTTCGACCGGCATCAGGAACGGACGGTCCACGTCGCGGGTCGGCTCCGGAATGAACGAATCCAGCGCCTCGACCAGCTTCAGGATCGCCGGCACGCCGATGTCGCTCTGATCGCCGTCCAGCGCCAGACGCGCCGAACCGTGGATGATCGGGGTGTCGTCGCCCGGGAAGTCGTACTTGCTCAGCAGTTCGCGCACTTCCATTTCGACCAGCTCGAGCAGCTCGGCGTCGTCGACCATGTCGGCCTTGTTCAGGAACACCACGATATGCGGCACACCGACCTGACGCGAGAGCAGGATGTGCTCACGGGTCTGCGGCATCGGACCGTCAGCGGCCGAGCACACCAGGATCGCGCCGTCCATCTGCGCTGCACCGGTGATCATGTTCTTGACGTAGTCGGCGTGGCCGGGGCAGTCAACGTGCGCGTAGTGACGGGTCGGGGATTCGTATTCGACGTGTGCGGTCGAAATCGTGATGCCGCGCGCCTTCTCTTCCGGCGCCGCGTCGATCGCGTCGTACGCCTTGAACTCACCACCGAAACGCTCGGCACCGATCTTGGTCAGCGCAGCGGTCAACGTGGTCTTGCCATGGTCAACGTGACCGATGGTGCCGACGTTCACGTGCGGCTTGGTGCGCTCGAATTTAGCTTTTGCCATGGGTGCGTGTCTCGGTAATCGTTTGGAGTTGAAGACGATTGAGTAATGGTGCTCACGAAAGGAATCGAACCTTCGACCTCCTCCTTACCAAGGAGGTGCTCTACCGACTGAGCTACGTGAGCGAGTTTTGCATTATGCCATGCATTTGCGTTCAATGGAGCGGGAGACGGGAATCGAACCCGCACCATCAGCTTGGAAGGCTGAGGTTCTACCGTTGAACTACTCCCGCGCCGGGAACTGCATGCCACAACGTGAAACTGGTGGAGGGAGGTGGATTCGAACCACCGAAGGCGTAAGCCAGCAGATTTACAGTCTGCCCCCGTTGGCCGCTTGGGTATCCCTCCAGCTTTTACTACCGGACCGGTGCGCCGCGAGGCATATTCGGTTCGGGGTGAAGCAGCCCGTTATTTTGTTGTGGGACGCATGCAGTGTCAACAAAAATTTTGAGCAATTCTTCACTCCCAACGATACGCGGCGTCAGGCGCCACGCACAGCCGATCACACGTTGAAGCGGAAGTGCAGCACGTCGCCTTCCTGGACGCGGTATTCCTTGCCTTCCAGGCGCAGGCGCCCGGCATCGCGGGCACCGGCTTCGCCGCGGTACTTGATGAAGTCGTCGAAACCGATCGTTTCGGCGCGAATGAAGCCCTTCTCGAAATCGGTGTGGATCACGGCTGCAGCCTGCGGCGCAGTCGAACCGGCCTTGACCGTCCAGGCACGCACTTCCTTGACGCCTGCGGTGAAATAGGTCTGCAGGCCCAACAGCGTATAGGCCGCACGGATGACGCGATTCAAGCCTGGCTCTTCCAGGCCGAGATCGGCCAGGAAGCTGTCGCGATCGGCATCGTCCAGCTGCGAGAGCTCCTCTTCGATGGCCGCCGAGACCGGCACCACTTCGGCACCTTCGACAGCCGCATGCGCACGCACCGCATCCAGGTGTGGATTGTTCTCGAAGCCGTCTTCCAGCACGTTGGCGATGTACAGCACCGGCTTGAGCGTCAGCAGGAACAGATCGCGCACCAGTGCCTTTTCTTCATCGTCCAGACCGGCGGCACGCCCCGCCTTGCCGTCGGCCAGCGCGGCCTGCAACTTGGCCAGCACCGGCTTGCGCGCCGCTGCATCCTTGTCGCCGCCCTTGGCGCTGCGTTCGGCACGGTTGAGGGCCTTTTCCACGCTATCCAGATCGGCCAGCGCCAGCTCGGTATCGATGGTTTCGATATCGGCGATCGGGTCGACCTTGTTGTTGACGTGGATGACGTCGTCGTTCTCGAAGCAACGCACCACGTGGGTGATCGCATCGACTTCGCGGATGTGCGCCAGGAACTTGTTGCCTAGGCCTTCGCCACTCGCCGCACCAGCCACCAGACCGGCGATATCGACGAACTCGACCGCAGTAGGAATCAGCTTTTGCGGCTTGACGATGTCAGCCAGCTGATTGAGACGCGGATCCGGCACCGGCACGATACCGACGTTCGGCTCGATGGTGCAGAACGGGAAGTTGGCCGCAGCGATGCCCGCCTTGGTCAGCGCGTTGAACAGGGTCGACTTGCCGACATTGGGCAGGCCGACGATGCCGCATTTGATACCCATGGGTTTTCCAGTGAATGGAGAATCGGGAATGGAGAATGGCAGGAGCAGCGCCCTGTCCATTCCCTATTCCCCATTCTCTATTTTTTTTCGGTATGCAGGCGTTTCATCGCCTCGTTGAAATTGCCTTCCATCGCCAGCGGCAGCACATCGATGGCGGCATCCACCGCAGCGCCGATCGCTGCGTCGTCCTCGCGCCCTGCCCGTCCCAGCACCCAGGGCACCACGCGGTCCTTGTGACCGGGATGACCGATGCCAACGCGTAGACGGTGAAATTTACCGTGCCCGAGCAGGCGAATGGTGTCGCGCAAGCCGTTTTGCCCGCCGTGACCGCCATCGAACTTGAGCCGCGCGATGCCCGGCGCAAGATCCAGTTCGTCGTGTGCAACGAGCAGTTGCTCCGGCTCGATCTTCCAGAATCGCAATGCGGCGGTGATCGACTTGCCGCTGAGATTCATGAAGGTGGCCGGCTTGAGCAGCCAGACCGGTTGTCCCGCGACCTGGACCTTGGCGGTCTCGCCGAACAACTTGCTATCCAATGCCCAGCGGGCGCCACTGCGCTCGATGAGGGCATCGACGAAACGAAACCCGGCGTTATGCCGGGTTTGCGCGTGTTCCGGGCCGGGGTTTCCCAGCCCGACGATCAGACGAAGTGCAGACATGCCAGTGACCGCAGCCGATCCCGCGCGCAATGCGGGGGACCGGCCAACGGATTACTTGGTCTCGGCGCCTTCGCTGCCTTCTTCGCCGGCAGCGTCGTCTTCTTCGATCCGTACGTGCTTGGCAGCCACCACGGCAACGTCGTGTTCCTTGCCCAGCTTCAGTTCCGGAATTTCAACACCGGCCGGCAGCTTGATTTCGGACAGGTGGATCACGTTGCCCACTTCCAGTGCACCGAGGTCCACTTCGATGAACTCCGGCAGATCCTTCGGCAGGCAGACCACCTGGACTTCGTTGAGTTCGTGGGTGACGACCACTTCGCTCGACTTGCCAGCCGGCGAAGACGCTTCGTTGATGAAGTGCAGCGGCACGGCAGCACTGAGCTTCTCGTTGGCGCTGACGCGCTGGAAGTCGATGTGCATGATCAGCTGCTTGAACGGATGGCGCTGCATGTCACGCAGCAGCACCTGCTGCACGTCGCCATTGAGGTTCAGGTCCAGGATGGAAGAGTAGAACCACTCGTTCTGCTGGGCGAGCCAGATCTGCTCGTGGTTGAGCTGGATGCTGACCGGCTCGAGTTCGCCACCGTAGACGATGGCCGGGATGACGCCAGCGTGACGCAGGCGGCGGCTCGCACCCTTCCCCTCGTCAGCGCGGCGCTCGACCTTGATTTCATGAGTCTTTGCCATTGGATTTCACTACCTAGTTGGAACACCGCCTCGCGGCGATGAAGCGTCTCACCCGCGACCAGGTGAGACGTGTGGCGGCACCCGGGAATCCGGGCACCGAATGGGGTATCAGTCGACGTAGAGCGAGCTGACCGATTCGCCGAAGGCGATACGGCGGATGGTCTCGGCCAGCAGTTCGGCCACGCTCAGCTGACGAATCTTGGCGCAGGTACGCGCCGCTTCGCTCAGCGGAATCGTGTCGGTGACCACCAGCTCGTCGAGCTGCGAATTGTTGATGTTGTCCACCGCCGGACCCGACAGCACCGGGTGGGTGATGTAGGCCACGACCTTGAGCGCGCCGCGCTGCTTCAGCGCTGCGGCAGCGGCGCACAAGGTACCGGCGGTGTCGACCAGGTCGTCGACCAGCACGCAGGTCTTGCCCTGCACGTCGCCGATGATGTTCATCACGGTGGCCACATTGGCGCGCGGACGGCGCTTGTCGATGATGGCCAGATCGGCGTCGTCCAGGCGCTTGGCGACGGCGCGTGCGCGCACCACGCCGCCAACGTCCGGCGACACCACGATCAGGTTGTCGGTGCCGTAGGCGCGCCAGATGTCGGCCAGCAGCAGCGGCGAGGCATAGACGTTGTCGACCGGCACATCGAAGAAGCCCTGGATCTGGTCGGCGTGCAGGTCGACCGTCAGCACGCGGTCCGCCTCCATGGCGCAGATCATCTTGGCAGCCACCTTGGCAGTGATCGGCACGCGCGAGGAGCGCATGCGACGGTCCTGGCGCGAATAACCGAAGTACGGGATCACCGCGGTCACCGACTGGGCGCTGGCGCGCTTGAGCGCATCGATCAGCACCAGCAGTTCCATCAGGTTCTCGGCACTGGGCGCGCAGGTGGGCTGGATGACGAACACTTCCTGCCGACGCACGCTCTCTTCGATCTCCACCTGCACTTCGCCGTCGGAAAAGCGCGTGACCAACGCCTTGCCCATGCGAACGCCGAGTTCCTTGCAGATGCTCTGGGCAAGCGGCTTGTTGGCATTGCCGGAGAACACCAGCAGATTACGTTGGTCTTGCATGAGATCTCTCGGGCGGCGGCGAAGAGCGTGCGGATCGATGGTGGAGCAGGACAAAGCCGAACCAATGCCGGGCTTTCGTTCGATTCCCGCGCAAGGATGCGCGAGGTATTGCAGAAGGATCTGCAGTGAAACCTGGTGCAGGCGGACCTGCCTTTCTCGACAAACTGGCAGGGGCGGTAGGATTCGAACCTACGAATGCCAGGATCAAAACCTGGTGCCTTGGGCCTCTTGGCGACGCCCCTGCATCAAACCTGTGTCGCGTCCAGCGCATCGAGCAATGGCGAGTGCGCTGCACCCTCCACCACCCACGCCCGCAGGCTGCCCGGCAACTGCGCCAGCGCCTGCTCTGCAGCAGCGCGCGTGGCGAACTCGACGAAACAGCCACTTCCCGACCCGGTCAAACGCGGTGTACCGACCCTGGAAAGCGCCTGGAACACGGCCTCGACGGCGGGTTCGCGGCGCCGCAGGACCGGCTCGAACGCATTGTCGAGCAGGGAACCGGAAGCGAAGTCCGCTATTTTCGCGGGCGCAGCATCCCGCGTCAATTCCTGTGATCGAAATAACGCCGGGGTCGGTACATGAACGCCGGGATCGACCAGCAGATACGCCGCTTCCGGCAGGGAAATCGGGGTCAGTTGTTCGCCCACGCCTTCGGCCCAGGCATTGCGGCCGCGCACGAAGACCGGCACGTCTGCGCCCAGCTGCAGGCCCAGCTCGGCCAGCACATCGGCCGCCAGGCCCAGGCCCCACAAGGCATTGAGCGCCACCAGCACAGTCGCCGCGTCCGAGGAGCCGCCACCGAAACCGCCGCCGGCGGGGATGCGCTTGTCGACCCGAATCTCCGCGCCCGCCTGGGTGCCGGCTGCCGATTGCAGCAGGCGCGCAGCGCGGATCACCAGGTCATCGTCTTCGGATACGCCGGGCAGACTCTCGCCGAGGCGGCGGATCTGGCCGTCACGACGCACGCGAAGATGAACGGTGTCCCCCCAGTCCAGCAGCCGGAACACGGTCTGCAGCAGGTGGTAGCCGTCGGCACGGCGCCCGGTGATCTGCAGGAACAAATTCAGCTTGGCCGGCGCAGGCCACGCCGACCAATCAGTGCCCGGCGCGTCCATCAGGGCGACACGGTCCATTGGTCGACCAACAGGCGCACCTTTGCCTCGCCGTTGCGGGCTTCGATCCGCTGCGGCAGCTCGGGCTGGTCGGCGCCGGCTGGTGTCCAGGCCAAAAATTCGATCGTCCAGCCATCCTGCTGCACGGTGCGCGGGCGCCCGGCGGCATCCAGGTCGACGCGTGCGGCACCGGCGTCGGCGATGCGCAGCGCGCGCACCCAGTCAGGCATCTGGTTGACCGGGATGGTCCAGCCGGTTGCTTCCAGCAGCACCTGCTCGGCATCAGGACCACTGCGCGGACCGCCGTCCAGCCCTTCCAGCCGGCCGGCGCCGCTGGTGGTGTCGCCGGTGAGCACCCAGCTTTGCCGGGTGACCGGCGCACTGAGTTGCACGCGGTAGCTTGGGCCATCCTGCTGCCAGTCGATGCGGCCGCTGCCGCCATTGCGGTCCTTGCTGATCGCCACCCGGCCCTGGAAGGACCAATTGGGGTGCGCCTGCAACCAGGCCTGGCGAGCGGCTTCGGCCTGGCGCGCACTGTCGGAGACGTGATCGGCCACGGCCGCCCCACTGCCCTGCCCGCGCGGCACGCTGACGCAGGCCGACAGCCCGACCAGCACCAGCCCGCCCAGGGCCAACGTTCGAACCGCCCTGCTCATAGCCCGGACTTTTCCACGGCGCGCTGCAGCGCACGGTTGTCCGGGTCGAGGCGGCGCGCTTCATCGAAGTAGCGACGCGCTTCGTCCTGCTTGCCACTGACCCACAGCACTTCGCCCACGTGGGCCGCGATTTCCGGGTCTTTGACCAGCGCCCAGGCGCGGCGCAGCTGCACCAACGCTTCCTTGGTGCGGCCCATCCGGTACAGCACCCAGCCATAACTGTCGACAATGGCCGGGTTGTCCGGGTCGGCGGTGCGGGCACGGTCGATTAGCGCCAATGCTTCCTTGTAGCGGGTGGTGCGGTCGGCCAGGGTGTAGCCCAGCGCGTTCAGGGCCGCGACGTTTTCCGGCTCGGTCACCAGGATCTTGCGCAGATCGGCCTCGGCACGCGGGACATCGTCGCGCCGCTCCCAGGCCAGCCCGCGGGCGTACAGCAACGCGCTATCGTCCGGGTAGGCGGCCAGGCCACGTTCGAAGGCGTCCAGTTCGCCCGGCGCATCGTCGGCCCGCTGATGCAGCTCGGCTTCGAGCACGTAGGCGTCGCGGCGCGCGTCATCGTCGGCACTGGCGTCGCCCTGCAGGGCGCGGGCTTCGGCAAGCGCTTCGGGCTTGCGGCCCAGTTCGTACAAGGCACTGGCGGTGCGCAGACGCGCCTCGCTGACCTGCGGACCACCCGGCACGCCGCGATACCACTCCACCGCCTCGTCGTAGCGCTTGAGGAATTCGGCGATCTTGCCCAGCAGCAGACGGCGGTCCGGATCGGGCTTGGTAGCGTTGCTCTTGAGCTCGGCGTACAGCGCCTCCAGCGAGCTGCGGTCTTTCTCCTTGGCCAGCATCGAGGCACGCAAGCCATAGGTCTGGGTGTCCTGCGGCCCGGTCGAAAGCACGCGTGCAGCAGCTTCGGTCTGGCCCATGGCGTCGTAGGCAAACGCCAGCGCGCCGCGCAGCTCGGAGTCCTTGACCGCCTGCGGTTCGATATTCTTCAGCAGCGCCAGCGCTTCGTCGTTCTTGCCTTCCTGCTGCAACTGGGTGGCATGCAACAAGGCCACGCGCGGCTCTTCGGGGAAGCGGCGTACCACCTCGTCGACGATGCGCTTGGCCAGCGCGGGGCGCTCCATGCGCAGCGCGAGCCGGCCGAATTCCTGCCAGGCTTCGATCTGATTCGGGATGGCGCCGGCCTTGACCAGGTCTTCGAGCACATCGGCCGAGGCTTCCGGCTCGCGGCCGCCGTTGGCCAGGGCGATCAGCGCAAAGCGCCAGCCACGCGGATCGGGCTCCTTGAGCAAGCCGAGCAAATCGCGGCGCGCGGTGCGCAGGTCGTTGCGGCGCAGCGCCAACGAGGCCTCGGTGCTGCGCATGGACATCGACGACGGCGCGCGGGCGCGCCACAACGCCAGCGCTTCGATCGCGCGCGGGTCGTCGTTGGCCAGCATGGAGATGCGGGCGGCGCGCTCGGCCAGCCCGGCATCGCCGGCTTCGGCCTTGGCGGCGTCCAGGTAGGCGCGCGCGGCATCGTCCAGCTGCCCGGCCTGCAAGGCGAATTCGCCGGCCAGCACGGGTTCCAGCGACGAGGTGCCGGCACTGCCTGGGGGCGGAGCGGGTGGTGCTTTCTTGGGTGCTGCAGTGGCGCTGGCGGAGACTGCGACCAGCAAAAGAACACTCAGGATGCGAATCGGTACAGGCATCGGGGGCAACCGGGCCGTAAAATGGGGCCCTGAATGGCCGCCAGCTTATCGCAAGCAACTGAACAATGACGTTGTGGGTGCTCGGACTGAATCACCAGACCGCACCTGTGGACCTGCGCGAACGCGCGGCGTTCGCAGGTGATGCGCTGCCGCGCGCGCTCGAATCGCTGCGTGCGCTGCCCCAGGTAAGCGAGGCCGCGCTGTTGGCCACCTGCAACCGTACCGAGTTGTATGCAATGGCCGACGAGGCGCACAGCCTGGTCAACTGGCTGGAAACGCACGCGCCCGGGCTGAGCGGTCATCTGTACCAGCACCGGGAAGCCGAGGCGGTGCGCCACCTGTTCCGCGTCGCCACCGGGCTGGATTCGATGGTGCTGGGGGAACCGCAGATTCTGGGCCAGGTGAAGGACGCCTGGGCGGTGGCGCGGGCGCACGGCGCGCTGGGCAGCGGGTTGGACCGGCTGTTCCAACAGACCTTTTCGGTGGCCAAGCGCGCGCGTACCGACACCCGTGTCGGCGCAAATCCGGTTTCGGTCGCATCCACGGCGGTGCGGCTGGCACAGGACTCCTTTGCCCGGCTCAACGAGTCGACGGTGTTGCTGATCGGTGCCGGCGAAACCATCGAACTGGCGGCCAAGCATCTGAGCGAAGGCCGCGTGCGCCGCCTGCTGATCGCCAACCGCACCCTGGCCCATGCCCAGACGCTGGCCAGCCAGCACGGCGGCTTCGCCTTGCCGCTGACCGATCTGGAACGCCACCTGGCCGAGGCGGATGTGGTGTTTTCGGCCACCGCTGCGCGTGAGCCGCTGGTGACCCGCGCACAGGTGGAACAGGCGTTGCGCACGCGCAAGCGCAAGCCGATGCTGCTGTTCGACCTGGCGGTGCCGCGCGATATCGAGGCCTCGGTGGGCGAGTTGAGCGACGCCTACCTGTACACGGTGGACGATCTGGAACGCGCGGTCGAAGACAACCGCCGTGGCCGCCGCGAAGCGGCCGACCAGGCCGAAGCCATCATCGACCTGCAAGTGGCGCGCTATGTCGAAACGCTGCAGGCCACTGCGCGCCAGGCACCCCTCAAACGGCTGCGCGCCTTTGGCGATAGCACCCGCGACGAGCTGCTGGCCAAGGCACGCCAGCAGTTGCACAACGGCAAGCCGGCCGACGAAGTGCTGGAACAGTTGGCGCATGCGCTGACCAACCGTTTGCTGCATCCGCCCACGGCCGCATTGCGCAATGCGGCGCTCAACAACGACCTGGAATTGACCACTGCGGCCGACCGGCTGTTTCCGGAAAAGCCGGGTTACCAACACCCCCCCATAGCTACCCCGATCGTGAGGACCGATGACGCCGACCCTGCGCCGTAAGCTCGAAGCGCTGGCCGAGCGCCGCGAAGAACTGCAGCACCTGCTCTCCGACCCCGACGTGGTGGGCAACAACGACACGTTCCGTACGCTCTCGCGCGAACTGTCGCAACTGGAGCCGGTGGCGGTGGCGCTGGAAGAGGAGGCGCGCGCCAAGGCCGACCTGGCCACGGCCGAAGCGCTGCGCAACGACCCGGAGATGCGCGAACTGGCCGAAGAGGAAATCGCCGCTGCACAGGCGCGCCTGGAACAACTCGATGCACAACTTGCATCGCTGCTGGTACCGCGCGATCCGCGCGACGACGGCAACCTGTTTCTGGAAGTGCGCGCCGGCACTGGCGGTGACGAAGCGGCGATCTTTGCCGGCGACCTGTTCCGCATGTACGCACGCTACGCCGAGCGCCAGGGCTGGAAGGTGGAAATCGAATCCGACAGCCCCGGCGAGCATGGCGGCTACAAGGAAGTGGTGGCGCGGGTGGTCGGGCGCGGTGCGTATTCGCGCCTGAAATTCGAATCCGGCACCCATCGCGTGCAACGCGTGCCGGCAACCGAATCGCAAGGCCGTATCCACACCTCGGCTGCCACGGTGGCGATCATTCCCGAAGCCGACGACGTGGAAGAGATCACGATCAATCCGGCCGATCTGAAGGTGGACACGTTCCGCTCGTCCGGTGCGGGCGGCCAGCACGTCAACAAGACCGAATCGGCAATCCGCATCACCCACGTGCCCAGCGGGGTGGTGGTGGAATGCCAGACCGAGCGCAGCCAGCATGCCAATCGCGACAAGGCGATGAAGCGGTTGAAGGCGCAGCTGCTGGACGCCGAACGCAGCAAGGCGGCAGCGGCCGAAGCGCAGACGCGCAAGTTGCAGGTGGGCAGCGGCGACCGCAGCCAGCGCATCCGCACCTACAGTTTTCCGCAGGGTCGCATCACCGACCATCGCGTCGAAGGGCTGACCTTGTACGACCTGCCCAACATCATCGAAGGCGATCTGGATGCATTGATCGGCCGGCTGCTGCACGAACATCAAGCCGACGAACTGGCACGGTTGAGCGATAGTCCGTGAGTGCGCAAGTCCCGCGCGAGCTGCTGCAGCTGCGCGAGCAAGTGCGACGCCAGCCCGGCGATTTCGTCGCCTGGTTGATGCTGGCCGATGCCGAGCTGGGCATGGGCGTCACCGCTGCCGGCGAGGCGGCCGTGCAGCGCGCGCTGGCGCTGCATCCGGGTCATCCGGAAGCGGTGGCGCGGCTGGGACGGGTGCGCTGGGCGCAGCAGCGCCATGCAGAAGCGGCCACGCTGCTCCAACAGGCCTCGGACCTGGTACCGCAGCATCCGGGGATCGCCCTGTGGCTTGGGCACGCGCTCGAAGATGCAGGCCAACCGGAACAGGCCGCGGCCGCCTATACGCGCGCCCACAAGCTGCTGCCCGACGAGCCCTACATCACCGCACAACTGCTCAACTGGCGACGCCGCCTATGCGATTGGCGCGAGCTGGACTCACTGGCTGCACAGGTGCGCGCCGCAGTCACACAAGGCGAGGCGGCCGTGGAGCCTTTCGCGTTCCTGAGCGAGGACGCCAGCGCCGCGGAGCAACTGGCGTGCGCCCGTACCCGTGCGCAGGCCATTGCCTCCTCGGTGCGCCCGCTGCCAGCGTCCACGCTGCGCAGCCGCGGCCCGCTGCAACTCGGGTTCGTGTCCAACGGCTTTGGCGCCCACCCGACGGGCTTACTGACGGTGGCCTTGTTCGAAGCGTTGCAGCAACGCCAACCGGATCTGCACGTGCAGCTGTTTGCAACCAGCCCGGACGATGGCAGCGACATTCGCGCGCGCCTGGCGCAGGCAACGCGCATGCACGAGGTCACTGCGCTGGGGCATCTGGCAACCGCGCAACATATCCGCGACCAGGGCATCGATCTGTTGTTCGACCTGCGCGGCTGGGGCGGTGGCGGACGGCCGGAAGTCTTCGCATTGCGGCCGGCGCCGGTGCAGCTCAACTGGCTGGCGTATCCGGGCACCTCGGGCGCGCCGTGGATGGATTATGTGCTTGGCGATACCGTTGCATTGCCGACGTCGCTTGAGCCGTTCTACAGCGAACAGGTGCTGCGCCTGCCGCGCGCCTTCCAGCCATCGGACACCTCGCGCACGGTAGCCGAACCGCCATCGCGTGCGCAGTGCGGGCTGCCTGAGCACGCTGTGGTGCTGTGCTGCTTCAACAACAGTTACAAGCTCAATCCACGCAGCATGGCGCGCATGCTGGCGGTGTTGCGCGCGGTGCCTGGCAGCGTGCTGTGGCTGCTGTCCGGCCCGGGTGAGGCGGATGCGCGATTGCGTGCAGCAGCGCAGGCACAGGGCGTGCACGCGCAGCGTTTGGTCTTCATGCCCAAACTGCCGCACCCGCAGTATCTGGCGCGCTATCGACATGCGGATCTGTTTCTGGATACGCACCCCTACAACGCGCACACCACCGCCTCCGATGCGTTATGGGCAGGTTGCCCGGTCTTGACCACACCTGGCCAGACGTTTGCCGCGCGTGTGGCCGGCAGCCTGAATCATCATCTGGGGCTGGATGAACTGAACGTGGCCGATGACGCTGCGTTCGTGGCCACGGCGGTGGCGTTGGCGAGCGATCCAGCGGCACTGGGTGCGTTGCGTGCTCGGGTGGCGGAGCGTCGGCGCGAATCGGGCCTGTTCAATATGGACGGGTTTGCGGATGCGTTTGGAGAATTGGTGCGTGGGGTCGCGGCAAAGCATGGCTGGTTAGGGGTTTAGCAACGGCCGCTACGTGATGGATCGCTGTCTGCCGCCGCACCCTGCCCCCAACCTCCGCGCCCCGCCGTGGCCGGCGCTTGCGGCGCGGGCGCTCCGGGGCACGTGCACCCAGGGCGCGCAGCCGTCCTTCCCCACCCCGGGCCGGAGAGCGCTTGAAAGCGTCATCGAGTTTCGTCGAGACCTTTTTCCTGCCATGGAAGCAACGCGCCGAGTCGGCAGCGTGGCCGGGGATTGGCGGAAAGCGGCACACGGATGTGCCGCGACGGCGAGCCAGACAGGATGTGTGCCGGGCCGAGGAGCCGATCCGCGGCCGCGCTGTCGCCCTGACCGACGCCAGCAGCTGCGTTGTGCGGCTTCACGCCGTGGTGCTGTACCCGGTCGTCCCGGCTCGCTAGGCTTGTGGCATGCCTTCCACTCTCGACTTCATTCCCTTGCGCCTGTGCGTGCTGACGGTGTCCGACAGCCGCACGCTGGCCGACGATCGCTCCGGCGATTACCTGGCCGATGCCCTCACCCACGAAGGCCATGTGCTGCACGAACGTGCACTGTGCCCGGACGACCGTTACCGCATGCGTGCGATCGTGTCGCGCTGGATTGCCGATGCGCAGGTCGACGGCATCCTGATCACCGGCGGCACCGGCTTCACCGGTCGCGACAGCACCCCGGAAGCGATCACCCCGTTGCTGGACAAGGTCATGCCTGGCTTCGGCGAGATGTTCCGCGCGATCAGCGTGGAAGAAATCGGTACCTCCTCGCTGCAGTCGCGCGCCTTTGCCGGGCTGGCCAATCACAGCTTCGTGTTCTGCCTGCCCGGCTCCACCTCGGCCTGCCGCACGGCCTGGGAGAAGATCGTGCGTGCGCAGCTGGATGCGCGCACCAGGCCCTGCAATCTGGCGACATTGCGTCCACGCCTGGGGCAATAGCCTGCGCGCTCTCCACTGTTGCTGGAACGCGCATGTCGCACCTGAAACGCAAGGCCTATAAAAAGTTGCTGGCGCCGATGCAGCTGGAGCTGGTGGACATGGCGCGCTGGTTGCGCCACACCAACCAGCGCGCCCTGGTGCTGGTGGAAGGCCGCGACACCGCCGGCAAGGGCGGCGTGATCCAGACCATCGCCAGCCATCTCAACCCACGCCAGTGTCGCGTGGTGGCGCTGCCCAAGCCCAACGACCGCGAAAGCACGCAGTGGTATTTCCAGCGCTATGTGACGCACCTGCCGGCGGGCGGCGAACTGGTGCTGATGGACCGCAGCTGGTACAACCGCGCCGGCGTCGAGAAGGTGATGGGCTATTGCACCGACGCGCAATACGACCTGTTCCTGGAGCAGGCGCCACGTTTCGAACAGATGCTGGTCGACGACGGCATCCTGCTGTTCAAGTACTGGTTGTGCGTGGACCAGGCCGAGCAGGAAAAGCGCTTTGCCGAACGCCGCGAAGACCCACTCAAGGGCTGGAAGCTCTCGCCGGTGGACCTGCAGTCACGCACCAAGTACGACGACTACACCGCCGCGCGCGAACGCATGCTGGAGGCGACGCATACGCCCGATGCACCGTGGACGCTGGTGGATTTCAACGACCAGAAGCGTGGCCGCCTGAGCCTGATCCGCGATCTGCTGGACCGGCTACCGGACACCGCAGTGCCCGACGAGCTGGTGCAGCTGCCGCCATTGCCCGGCAAGCTGCACAAGGAACGCTATGGCGTGCTGGAGCCGATCGACGATTACGCCGCCCAGTCTTGAGAGATTTCGTCGCTGGCCGCGGTGGCACGCGGTAGCGGGTGCAGGCCGGCCTGACGTTCGGCCTGCTCGGCCTGCAGCACCAGCTGGCTCAGGCGCTGACTGAACAATTGCATGAAACCGCGATGCAGCGGGCGCATCGCTTCCATGTAGTCCACATCGTCGGCCTGCGCGCCGAGCGGGCTACAGGACGACAGCAGCACTTCGTCCAGACGCAGCGCGCTGTCGGGCAGGCGCACCAGCGCGGCGCGGCGTAGCCAGTCGCGCATGCCTTCGCGGTATTCGGCGGCCAGGATGTAGGCCACTTCGACCTGGTCCAGGTCCACATCCGGATTCCATGCCAGCACCTGGATCACCTGCGAACGTTCGTCCAGCATGCGACCTTCGGCGACCAGCGCATGCAATTGCTGCAGCAGGCGCCATTGCACGCCGGCGGCCTCGCGCTGGGCGGTCGGCATGGCCTCGATGGCCAGTGCCAGGCGCCGCGCAAACAA
This sequence comes from Xanthomonas euvesicatoria, assembly GCF_013112235.1. NCBI lineage: Bacteria > Pseudomonadati > Pseudomonadota > Gammaproteobacteria > Lysobacterales > Lysobacteraceae > Xanthomonas > Xanthomonas euvesicatoria. Next base: position 2,203,859 of record NZ_JABFFS010000001.1, on the reverse strand, counting down.
CGCCGGCACCTCGGACAGCACGATCGGGCCGGCATCGGCGCCCAGCAGGAAACGTTCGGTACGCAGCGCGGCGGTGTCGGGAAGGTAGCCGTCCTGCAGCGGGCGCATCACGCCGTGGTCGAGCAGCGACAACACCACATCCAGCCAGTAACGGCGCTCCTGCTGCAGCGTGCGGTTGGCGGCAGCGTTGTGCCAGGCCTGACGCACATCGTCCAGGCGCAGGATGCAGGACTGCGCATCCAGTCCGTCCCACGGCGCACGGGTGGCGTCGTTCGGGTCGAAGGTTTCCGCGCTGAGCATGCCGCCGCCGAAGCGATGCCAGGCTGCGCCACGCTGGGCGCCGGCCGGGTCCGGCCGGGCCGCGGCCATCGGAGCTGCCGTGGCCGGGCGCAGGAGTGCGGCGTAGGCATCGGCCCACGAATCGGGCAAGCGCGCCGACAGCGGGAAGCTTGCCGAGGGCTGACCCAGCCCCTGGCGTGCCAGACGCAGGCTCCACACCACTGCGCCGATCACGATGCCGCCAAAGATCCAGGCCAGCAGCCAGCTGGTTGCCGCCTGTCCGGTTGCTAGCACGCGGGTTTGCGGGTGCAGGAACAACAACCAGCCGCTGCCCAGCAGGACACCGAGATACAACCACGGCGCCAGCTGCGCCATCTGGCGGTGGCGGCGATGCGCGGGCAGGTCGTGCCCGTCGTTGCGGTCTTGAGATGGAGCGGCCATTACATTCCCCGTGCACGCCTGATCGCGTTGACAAGGTTATCGGCGAGGCAACCCAACTCTGTTGCCCCGCTTCAGTGACGCACGCTCACCCAGTTACAAAGTCTTCAGTCGGCGGAACCGCGCAGGCCGTGCGCGTGACCGCCGCAACCGTGGCGGCCGGCGGGCCCTGCCATAGCCATGCTTCCAAGGCGTCCAGCGCCGCCGCGCTACCGGCGGCGACCACTTCCACGCTGCCGTCGGCCTGGTTGCGGGCATGCCCGACCAGGCCGAGTGCGACTGCGCGCTGGCGGGTGGACGCGCGGTACCACACGCCCTGCACCACCCCGCTCACCACGAAACGCGCCGCCTGCATCAACCCGCCTTGCCGGTGATGCCGACGGCGGCCTCGATATCGCGTGCGGTCACCGGGCCAAGGAATTGCTTGGCGACCTTGCCGTCCGGGCCGATCAGGTAGGTCATCGGCAGGCCGCGCGGGGTGGCGAAGTCCTGTGGCGGCTGGTACGGGTCGAGGATGGCGATCGGGTACGACACCGGGTGGTCCTTCAAGAACGCCTGCATGTCGGCGCTGGTGATGTCTTCGTAGGCCAGACCCACCACCTCGACGGTGTCGCGCATGGTGTGCAGCGCCGACAGTTCGGGCATTTCCTTCAGGCACGGCGCACACCAGGTGGCCCAGAAATTCACCACCACCCATTTGCCGCGGTGCGCGGCCAGGTCGTAGGTCTCGCCGGTCACGGTCGGCAGCGAGAGCCTGGGCATCTGGGCGGTCTGCTGCACCACCGAGCTGTTGGGCGGTGCAGCCGGGTCGGCCGGGGTGGCTGGGGTGGCTGGCGTGGCTGGCGCCTGGGGCGTGGCGGCAGGCGCAGCGCCGTTGCCGGCAGCGGGAGTGGCCTCGCTGGCCGGCTTGCAGGCGCTCAGCAACAGCAGTGGCAACAGCAGCGCACAGGCGCTGCGGACAAGACGCACGGTCATGGAGGATCTCCGGGAAGGTGGGTGTAGAGGTCGCCGACCGGCTGCGCCAGCACGCTGCGCAAGGGTTGGCGCAGCTGTTCCAGCGCGGCGGCGGCGGCCTGGCCGTAGGCATCGTCGCGGCACGGCAACGGGCGGTCTTCGATCGGCACGCGCAGCTGGCAGTTTTCGTAGAGTTCGGCCAGCGGCACCACGTCAAGATCGCGTGCCAGCAGCCACTGCCCACGCTCGTCGCGACGCAGCAGGCGGATGCGTTTGAGCTCGCACAGCAGTTCCTGCATCAGCGTGTCGGTGAGCATCGGCTCCAGCGCCAGGATGCGGTCTTCGTCCAGGCCATCGCCGTGGACGCGCGCCTGGCGGAACCGGCCGAGCAGACGCAGCAGGCCGTAAATCTCAAAGCCCGGCGGCAGCCGCATGGCCTCGGGCTGGTAGCGGAAGGCGGACATCGAGGAGGCCAGCGAGGCGCCCAGCAACACCGACACCCAGCTCAGGTAGATCCACAACAGCAGGATCGGCAGTGCCGACAGCGCGCCGTAGATGCGTTGGTAGGTCTGGAAATTACCCAGGTAAAAGCCAAACCCCCATTTGACGATTTCCATCAGGATCACCGCCAGCAGCGCGCCCGGCAGCGCATGCCGCAGCCGCACCACGTGCTGCGGCACCACCCGGTAGATCAGCACGATGCACACGAACTCCACCGCCATCGGCGCCAGCCGCCAGGCGAATTCGGCCAGCCACTGGCCCTCGGTGGTGCGGAACAGCGGCAGCGCGAACACGTAGGCCGCCATCGCCATGGAGGCGGCAGCCAGCATCGTGCCCAGCGTCAGCACCGTCCAGTAGATCAGGAAGCGCGTCACCTTGGGACGGGCGGCGGCAACCCGCCAGATGCTGTTGAAGGTTTGTTCGATGCTGTGCAGGGTGATCAGCAACGAGGCCACCAGCGCGACCATGCCGGCCACGGTGAACTTGCCCAGGTCTTCCAGCGAGCGATTGAGATAGTTCTGTACCGAGCGCGCCGCGCCTGGCACGAAATTGTTGAAGATGAAGTCGGTAAGCGCGTCCTTCCACTCGTTGAAGGCCGGAAACGCCGACAGCACGCCGAATACCACGATCGCCAATGGCACCAGCGCGAACACGGTGGTGTAGGCCAGCGAGGCGGCGGCCTGGAACAGCCGGTCGTCCAGGAAGCGGCGCCACAGAAAGCGCCCGAAACTCACCGTCCGCGCACGGTCGCGCAGACGTTCTTTCCATTGGTGGAGTTTGTTCACGCGCGACATCGCGCAAGGGTACCCGATGCGCCGTCATCGCGGCCTTGCCGCAGCTGCGGCGTGCAGCAACAGGCTGGCTTGGCCGATACTGCGGCAACTCACACAGGCGGCAACGACACGATGGCGGAGATTCTGGTGCTGTATTACAGCCGGGGCGGTTCGGTGGCGCGGCTGGCGCGGCAGATCGCACGCGGCATCGGCGAAGTGCCCGGCATGAGCGCGCGGCTGCGCACCGTCCCACCGGTGGCTGCGGTCACCCAGACCAGCGCCCCGCCGGTCCCGGACGAGGGCGCGCCCTATGTAGACCGCGCCGATCTGGCCGACTGCAGCGGCCTGCTGCTGGGCAGCCCCACCCGCTTCGGCAACATGGCCGCACCGATGAAGCATTTCCTCGACAGCCTGGGCGCCGAATGGGCCAGTGGCACCCTGGCCGGCAAACCGGCTGGCGTGTTCACCTCTACCGCGTCGATGCATGGCGGACAGGAATCCACCTTGCTGTCGATGCACCTGCCGCTGCTGCATCACGGTTGCCTGATCGTGGGGATTCCGTTTACCGAAGCTGCGCTCAGCCATACCACCAGTGGCGGCACGCCCTATGGCGCCAGCCATGTCTCCGGCGCTGGCGGCGACCCGCAACCGAGCGAGGACGAAGCGCTGCTGGCGCGTGCGCTGGGCCGCCGGGTGGCCGATGTCGCACAGCGGCTGGCAACCCCGTGAGCGTGCGCGCCACGCACTGGCTGCTGAGCGCTGCGCTGCTGGCGCTGGCGGCGTTGTTTGCGGTGTGGTTCCACGACGACCCGCGCCCACTGGCCGCGCTCATCGTGTTCGTGCTGCCGGCCGCGCTGACCGGTGTACTGGCAGTGCGCAGCGCGCGTGCGCGCTTCTGGGCCGGTGTGTTTGCGCTGGGCTGGTTCAGCCACGGCGTCATGGCCGCCTGGAGCCAGCCGCAGGCACGTGGAATGGCGTGGATGGAACTACTGCTCGCCCTGGCCGTGGTGGGCCTGGTAGGTGGTCCCGGCATGGCGGCGCGCTTGGGCAGGAAGCGCCCGCCACGTTGATCGGCGAGCCGATCAAACCGTAGGCGCAGCTGCGCGATGCAGCTGCGCATGCAGCTAGCCGAGGTGGTCAGCCGCGACTACCCCAAGGCAACCACGACACCAACTTCGATCATCGTCAGGCGAACGCGGCCGGCGATCAGGTGGCATGCACAGCCTGCACTCTGGCCCGAGCGCGCCGTCCACGCCACCTGACGAGGACGTGCGGCGTTTCGGCGGCCGCTGTCAGTTTCCGACCAGCGTGGCCACGCTCTGCGGGTCGACATACAGCGAGGTCTTGCCGTTGACCACGCTGTAGTTGCCGCCGAACCCGACATTGAGCGTGCTCGAGGTGCTGTATTTGGCGAACTGCGTGGCAGTGCCGGAGGGCAGCGTCAGGTCCAGCCGCTGATGGCCGCTGCCGGTGTTGACCGCCACCACCACCAACTTGTTGTCCGGCGTGCGGTAGGCGGTCACCGAGACATCGCTGTACGGGTGTTCGGTGGCGCCCACGCGCACCGACCCTGGCCGCACGAAGCGTGCGAACTGCGACATCGCATAGCCGCGTTTGCTCACCGCGCCGTTTTCGCTGATGAGCCCGTAGCTGCGCCGGATGTACCACCAGATGTAGGCGTTGAAATTGGCCGCCATGCTGGCGTGCAGTTCGCTGGCCACTCCCAGTGCCGACGGCCATGCGTTGCCATCGGTGTTGTCGGTGTAATGCTCGGTCATCCACACCTGCTTGCCCTTGCTACGCGCCAAGGCATAGTCGCGCGGCTTTGCGCCATACAGATGGCCGGCCACGATGGAGGTGGCCTGATTGGCAGTGGCGTTGTTGAGGACCGGGTCGGTGATGGAGAAGTTGAACCCCACCGATTCGCCGACGATGACCTTCAGGCTGCCGAACCTGCTGCCTTGACTCACGAGATAATTGACGAAGTCGCTGCTGCTCCAGTCGGCCGATTCGTAATCCGGGTGCCAATCCGGCTCGTTTTGCAGGGAAATCGCATACAGCGGCGCACCCTTGCCCGACATGTAATTGGCGAAATCCAGCAGGTGCTGGGTGTAGGCACCGTAATAGTTCGTCAGCAGCTTGCCGCCATTGGTCAGGCTGTTGTTGGACTTCATGTAGGCCGGTGGCGTCCAGGGGGTTGCGAACACCAGCCCGCCCAGCGCATGCACGCGCGTTGCCGTCGGCACCTGGGTGGCCCAGCCTGAGCTGGAGGGGTCGATGCGCATGCGCAGGATCGACAACCCGATCTGCCCGGTGCCGCTGCCATAAGCCAGATCCACCTGCGCCGGTGTCAGGTCGTTGATCCAGCCGGCGCCATTCATGCCGCCGAACCCGCGCACCGTCTGGTAGGTCTGCGTGGGCGTGATCGTCACCGTCTGCGCAGCGGCATGACCCGCCAGCAGCACAGCCATCGCGCAGGTAAGTGCGCGTAACATCGACAAGGACTTGTTCATGAGGCTCTCCGGGAAGGGAATGCCGACGGCATGCGTACCGACGGCTCGCCGACTATCGACCGCACAAATGTCAAGTCAATTTCCGTAATGTCTCTTTATTGAGTTCGTGACATAGCACACGCACCCGGCGCAGCGGAGCGGTGCGTGGATCACACTGCGTTTTGCGCTGCGGCATGTGGAGGCTGGGCACGGGCAACGCTGAAGCAACGCGTTCAGTGGCAACTCCAGTTGCACGCTGACTTGGCGCAAGCACGCCATGGGCAGGGCTACGCCAGCCTGCACGACACCCGCTGCGCCTCGAACATGCAGGCACCCTTGGGCATGTCGGCGTGCGCCTGCGCCAGGCCATCTCAATCGGATGCAGCGCCGCCACATATTCGGCAGCCAGGCGCCGGTCTCGCCCCCCGCTGGTCTATCGCGATGGCTACCGTACTGCCAGCCCCCTGGCCGGGCGGTATCATGGCGGCCCGCGCGCGGCCTGCGCCGCGTTAGCCCTACAGGATCCGCAGCAATGGAAGACCTCCTGATCGTCACCACCGGTGGCACGATCGACAAGATCTACTTCGACGACAAATCGGACTACCAGATCGGCGACCCGCAGATCGGACAGATTCTGAAAGAACTGGGCGTGACGTTTCGTTTTTCGGTGATTCCGATCATCCGCAAGGATTCGCTGCACATCACCGATGCCGACCGCGAACTGATCCGCGCCACCATCGCCGCCCAGCCCACCCGCCACGTGTTGATCACCCACGGCACCGATTCGATGGTGGAAACCGGCAAGGTGCTGCAGACGATCGCCGACAAGACCATCGTGATGACCGGCGCCTTGAATCCGGCGCGCTTTCGCGGCTCGGATGCCGAATTCAATATCGGTTGCGCCGTGGGCGCAGTGCAATCGCTGCCGTCGGGTGTTTATATCGCCATGAACGGCCGCATCTGGAATCCGCAAAAAGTGCGCAAGAACGTGGCCGCCAACCGCTTCGAATCGGTCTGAGTGCATGAGCAAGGCCACCCGCGCCACCAAGGCACTGGACGCGGCCGGCGTGGGTTATGTGCTGCATCCTTACGACTACCAGGCCGATGCCGATGCGAAGGGATTGCAGGCCGCACATGCGTTGGGCCTGCCGCCGCATGCCGTGTTGAAGACATTGATGGCATGGGTCGACGACAAGGCGGTGTGCGTGGTGATTCCATGCGACCGCCGGGTGTCGTTGAAAAAACTGGCCAGCGCCTACGGTGGCAAGTCGGCACGCATGATGGACGTGGCCGATGCCGAACGGCGAACCGGCTACAAGGTCGGCGGTATCAGCCCGCTCGGCCAGCAACGGCAGGCGCCGGTGCTGGTCGAAATCACCGCGCTGGACGCACCGGCGCTGTGGATCAACGCCGGCCAGCGGGGACTGCTGCTGGAATTGCCCGGTACCCAGCTGGTGCATGCACTCGCCGCACGCGCTTGCGCGCTGTGCGAGTGAACGCGTAGACGCAATGCGCGCATGCCGCTTGGCATGCGCGTGACGCGTTTGGGACTTAACTCACGCGATGCCTCTCGACGGACCGCTTGCGTATTTCGATCTTCCGCCAGTGTCTTCGCACTTCACGCATGCACCACTGCCGCACCACAACACCATGTCGCGTGTTTCGGCACGGCAACGACGCCGCGCCGGAACCACTCAATACGCCGCAGTGACGCTGACTCCGGAAAAGCCCAGCGTTGCCTTCAAGCGCACGTAATAGACGCCCGCAGCCGGCGCGGCCAGCGTGCAGCTGTCGCCATTGCCCGGCAACATGCTGCGGCAGCTGTACGCGGCGTCGGTCGGTAACGCTCCGGCCCGTACCGAAAGGTCGGCGTTGCCGCTGCCACCGGTGAGCGTGACCTTGAGCGAACGGGTGCCGGCCGGCACATTGACCCGGTAATACAGCGAATCGGAAAGCGCTGCGCTCAGCCCGGTGCGTGCCACATTCCTGCTCAAGGTGGTCGACTCGATCACCGCCGCCACCGCGCCATCGGCATTCACCAGCCCGGCCCCGCACCCCTGCGTGCAGGCCACCGGTATGGGCCGCGCGCTGGCCTTGAGCAGGGCTTTCACTGTTGCCGGCGGCAGCGGATTCAGGGCCACCGACTGCATCAGCGCCACCACGCCAGCCACGTGCGGCGCCGCCATCGAGGTGCCGCTATACACCGCATATGCCGGATTGCCCGGTGCCGTGGTTCCGGTATTGAGCGTGGACACGATCGATTGCCCGGGCGCGGCGATATCCACGCCCTTGCCGAAGTTGGAGAAGCTGGCCTTGGCGCCGGCCGAGGTGGTGGCCGCCACGGCGATGACGTTGGCGCAATTGGCCGGCACGCTGGTGGAGACGTCCATATTGCTGTTGCCGGCGGCCACGACCACCGCGCTGCCGCGCGTGACGGCTGCGGTGATGGCGTTGTTCAACGTCGCCGAGCAGGTGCCCGCTCCGCCCAACGACAGATTGATCACCGTGGCCGGATTCGGGTTGGCCGGCACGCCGGTGACCTTGCCGCCGGACGCCCACACGATCGCATCGGCGATATCGGACATGTAGCCGCCGCAGCGGCCCAGCACCCGCAACGGCAGGATCTTGGCGTTGAACGCGGTACCGACCACGCCCACCGCGTTGTTGCCCACCGCCGCCACGATGCCGGCCACGTGCGTGCCATGCCAACTGGAATTGGACGCCGACGCTCCGGCCCCGCATTCATTGGCCGCGGCCCAGTCGCCTTGGTCGGCCGCGTTCGCATCGCGCGCAGTGCCATCGCGCGCAGTGGCCGGATCAACGATGAAGTCGTAGCCGGGCAGCACATTGGCTGCCAGGTCCGGATGATTGGTGATGCCAGTGTCGATCACCGCCACCACGATGCCCTTGCCGGTGGAACGGTCCCAGGCCGGACGGATGTTGAGGCTGGCGGCGGTCGCGCCCATCGCCCACTGCTGCGGCACGCCGGGGTCGTTGGGAACCAGCAGTGGCCGCATCAGGATGTCCACTTCCACGCGTTTGACCGCCGGGTCGGCGGCCAGGCGCCGCATCAGGCTTTCCGAATCCACGCGGTCCAGCTTGCGGTCGGCCACCAGCAACATCGGCCCGCCACTGAGCCGGCGCGTGGCCGACAGGCCCAGCGCCTTCCCGCGCGCTTGCGGCACGGCACGCGCGATGTCGCCCCATGGCGCAGACAACCCGGTCGCCCGGCCGCTGCCGACGCTGTTCTTGTAGCTGACGATGAAGCGCTGATGGGTGCTGCTGGAATTCAATCCTTGCAGACTGACCTCGCCAGCGGCGGCATGAAACGTGCATGACAACGCACAGACGAATGCAACGCGGCGCAGTGCGCGCACTGAGTGATACGGCATGACTTCATCCCTCCCCAAGGATCTTGCAACCCGGTTGGCAACGCACTGAAGCCACTGCGCTGCGCCGTGCCCGTTGCGCGTGCATGCAGATGTTGCATGCCTCACGTGGGCTGGCTATCGGCGTGCTACCGGGCGCACTGAAGGCAGCCATGCCGTGCTGGCACGCGCTTCATTCAGCCAGCGCTGGCGGCCCTGGCCGGCGGTGCGGCCATTGCCGCTTCCCGAACGCACACTGCCCCGCGTAGAGCGGGGCAGTGCAGGTTTCAAAGCACCGACACCGGCGTCGGAAAAGACCCGACGCATTGCCGGCATCGCGCCGGCATCGCGGTCGTCGGCGCAGGTTTACGGGGTCTGGCTGACCGCGCCGGCCGCGTTGACGATGCCCGCGCCGCAGCCGCCCGAGCAGGCGCCCGGCAGCGGACGTGCGGTGTTCTTCAGCAGCGTTTCCACCGCCGCAGGCGTCAGCGGACGGCTGGCGACCGACTGCACCAGCGCCACCACGCCGGCCACGTGCGGGGCCGCCATCGAGGTGCCGTTGTAGCTGGCGTAGCTGGCCGAACCCGGCGTGGTGGTGCCGCTGTTCAAGGTCGACAGGATCGCCGAACCCGGCGCGGAGATATCGATGCCGGTGCCGTAGTTGGAGAAGCTCGAACGCGCGCCGGCCGAGGTGATCGATGCCACCGAAATCACGTTGGCGCAGCTGGCCGGGGTGAAGTTGGCCACGTTGGCATTGCTGTTGCCGGCCGCCACCACCACGGTGGTGCCGCGCGACACCGCGCTGTTGATGGCGTTCTGGTAACTGCTCGAGCAGCTGCCGCTGCCGCCCAGCGACATGTTGATCACTTCGGCCGGGTTGGCATTGGCCGGCACGCCGGACACGGTGCCACCCGAGGCCCACACGATCGCATCGACGATATCGGAGGTCGCGCCGCCGCATGCGCCCAGCGCACGAATCGGCACGATGCGCGCGTTGAACGCGGTACCAGCCACGCCGGTGCTGTTGTTGGTGACCGCCGCGATGGTGCCGGCCACATGGGTGCCGTGCCAGCTGGAATTGGCGGCCGACGTACCGCTGCCGCACTGGCCGGCCGTGGTCCAGTCGCCCTGGTCGGCCGGATTGCTGTCACGCCCGTTGTTGTCGCGTGCACGCGTGGCATCGCTGATGAAGTCGTAACCCGGCAGCACGTTGGCGTTGAGGTCCGGATGGCTGGTGATGCCGGTGTCGATCACGGCCACCACCACGCCGGTGCCGGTGGCGGTATCCCAGGCCGGGCGCACGTTGATGCTGGAGGAAGAGGTACCGAAGCCCCACTGCTCGGACAGGCGCGTGTCGTTGGGAGTCAGCACCGGGTACATGATCTGGTCCACTTCCACGTAGTCCACGCTGGGGTCGGCGGCGATGCGGCGCATCAGGGTTTCGGCGTCGGCGCGGTCCAGGCCACGATCGGTCTTGAGCACTTCCGAACCCAGCGCCGTGCGGCGCACGTGGTTCAGGCCCAGCGCACGGCCGGCGCGTGCCGGCATCGCGCCGGCAACCGAATTGAGCGATGCGCGCATCGAGGTCGGGCTGACCGCCGCACTGGAACCGTCTTTGTATTTGACGATGAAGCGGTCCAGGGTGGGCTGCGAGTCCAACCCGGACAGATTGACCTGACCGGCAAACGCCGGCACGGCCAGCAGCGAGGTCAGCGCGGAAACACCCAGGACTACCAGCGCGCGCGTGGGCGCACGACGTTGCGACACATTGGACATCGATCGTTCCTTATTGGAGAGGTACCGCAGCTGCGGCGAGAGGGCCGGCCCGTTGCCGCACGCTGCGGTTCGGAGCCGGAAACTGCACGGGCGCCAGGCCCGTCGGGGCGACTGGCCGGTGTCCATTCCGGCCAAGCGGCAACACGTCGCCTGCGCCTGCCGAAACGGCAGACCTGGGCGAGGTATCGCAGATGGGGTTGAAGCGAGGAAGGCGCGTTCCCTGGCGGTCATGCCAGGGAACGCGTGCAGCGATCCAGCGTCAGTAGCTGGCGGTCAGGGTCACGCCGGAGAACGTGCTGTAAGCCTTGATCCGCACGTAATAGGTTCCCGACGGCGAAGTGATGTTGCAGGTTTCGGCATTGCCATCGAGATACGGACGGCAGGCATAGACGGTGTCGGTGGGCGCGCTACCGGCCCGCACGTACAGGTCTGCATCGCCGCTGCCGCCGCTGGTGGTCACCGTCAGCGTGCCGCTGCCGGCCGGCACCGTGATGGTGTAGTTCAACTCCGCGCCCGTGGCTGCACCCAGGCCGGTCACCGGCGTGCCGTTGGTCAAGGTGTTGCCGGTTCCGCCACCACCACCGCCACTGCTGCCGGCGATGGCCGCCGTCACCGCCGCATCGGCATCGACGATGCCCGCACCGCAACCGCCCGAACAGGCGCCCGGCAAGGCGCGTGCGGTGTTCTTCAGCAGTGTTTCCACTGCGGCAGGCGTCAACGTGGTGGGCGCCACCGACTGCACCAGGGCAACAACGCCGGCCACATGCGGCGCCGCCATCGAGGTGCCGTTGTACGAAGCGTAGCTGGCGTTGCCCGGCGTGGTGGTACCGCTGTTGAGCGTGGACAGGATCCCCGACCCTGGCGCGGAGACGTCGATCCCGCTGCCGTAGTTGGAATAGCTGGCCTTGGCACCGGCCGAGGTCGTGGCCGCCACTGCGATCACGTTGGCGCAGTTGGCCGGCAACGAACCGGACACGTTGGCGGCACTGTTGCCGGCCGCCACCACCACCGTGGTACCGCGCGAGACGGCGCCGTTGATTGCGCTCTGCATCGTGGACGAACAGGTGCCACCGCCGCCCAGCGACATGTTGATGACTTCGGCCGCGTTGGGATTGGCCGGCACACCGCTGACGGTGCCGCCGGAGGCCCAAATGATGGCATCGGCGATGTCCGACAGCGAACCGCCGCAACGGCCCAGCACGCGGACCGGCACCACCTTGGCGTTGAACGCGGTACCGGCCACGCCGGTGGTGTTGTTGGTCACCGCCGCCACCGTGCCGGCGACATGGGTGCCGTGCCAGCTGGAATTGGACGTGGCGCACCCACTGGTCGAGTTCCAGTCGCCTTCGTCGGCAGGATTGTTGTCGCGCCCATTGCCGTCGCGCGCGGCGGTGGCATCGCTGATGAAGTCATAGCCGGGCAGGATGTTGGCGTCCAGGTCGGGGTGGCTGACGATGCCGGTGTCGATCACCGCAACCACGACGTTGGCACCGGTGGCCTTGTCCCAGGCCGGGCGGATGTTGAGCCCGGCGTTGGTGGTGCCGAAGGCCCATTGCTCGGACAGGCGGCTGTCGTTGGGGGTCAGCGTGGGGTACAGCATCTGGTCCACTTCCACGCTTTGCACGTTGGGGTCGGCGGCCAGCTGGCGCATCAGGGTTTCGGCTTCGGCGCGATCCAGCGCGCGGTCGGCCTGAATCAGCTCCGGTCCCACGGCCAGACGACGCACGCTGTTCAGGCCCAGCGGCTTGCCGGCCTTGGCCGGCAACGCACGTGCAGCGGTGCGCAACGAGGTGGTCAACACACTGGGGCTGCTCAGGGCGCTACTGCCGTCCTTGTAGGTCACGATGAACTTCTGGTGGGTCTGCGCGGTGGCCAGGCCACCCAGGTAGACATCGCCGGCAAATGCCGGCGTTGCCAGCAACAGCGAGGTAAGTGCCGAAGCACCCAGGATGCAGAGCGCACGGTGGCGCGGACGAAACGACGCGTTAGACATCGAATTCCCTTCCAGTCAAGAGAACCGCCGAAGCGGTAGTTCCGAAACCGTCGCGATGGCGACTGGCCCAGTGCCCCGGACCGCCCCTGTTATCGATCCGTTCAGCGAACCTATCCCAAAGAAACCGAACTGGACAATACGGAGTTGGTAATTTTCGAAATCAAAATGTCATTGCGTGACTTCAATCACACTTGACTCATGCTGAATTCGACCGGTTCCCAGGCGAAAAAGGGTCTTTTTGCTGTTACGCAAACAAAAGGCCCCCGTGCTGACACACGGAGGCCCTTGTTTGACGAATATGTCTGCTTACGACAAACGCACCAACCACCCGTGGCGGTCCGGCACGCGGCCGTACTGGATATCGGTCAGTTCCTGGCGCAGCGACATGGTCACCTCGCCCGCCGGCGCGGACAGATCGCCCACCGCGAACCCCTCGCCCTTCAGCTCGCCGATGGGGGTCACCACCGCCGCGGTACCGCAGGCAAACACCTCGGTGATCTCGCCCGAGGCCACGCCCTGCTTCCATTCGTCGATGGCGACCTTGCGCTCGATCACCTGCATGCCACGGTCGCGGGCCAGTTGCAGGATGCTGTCGCGGGTGATGCCTTCCAGGATGCTGCCGGACAGTTCCGGGGTCACCAACGTGCCGTCCTTGTAGACCAGGAACACGTTCATGCCACCGAGTTCTTCGATGTACTTGCCTTCCACCGGGTCCAGGAACAACACCTGCGAGCAGCCCTGGGCATAGGCCTTCTGCTGCGGCAACAGCGAGGCGGCGTAGTTGCCGCCGCACTTGGCCGCACCGGTGCCGCCCTTGGCCGCACGTGCGTACTCGGTGGACAACCAGATCGATACCGGTGCCACGCCCTTGGCGAAATACGGGCCGGCGGGGCTGGCGATCACGTAATACGACGCCTTGTGCGCCGCACGCACGCCCAGGAAGGCCTCATCGGCAATCATGAACGGGCGGAAATACAGGCTGGTCTCCGGCGCCGACGGCACCCAACCGCTATCCACGGCGACCAGCTGGCGCAACGATTCGACGAACAGGTCCACCGGCAATTCCGGCAGCGCCAGACGGCGCGCCGACCGCTGCAGGCGCTCGCCATTGGCCTGCGGACGGAAGGTCCAGATCGAGCCGTCGGCGTGCCGGTAGGCCTTGATGCCTTCGAAGATCTCCTGGCCGTAATGCAGCACCGACGCTGCCGGATCCAGCTGCAGCGGGCCGTACGCGCGCACTTGCGCGTCGTGCCAGCCCTGCTCGTTGTTCCAGGAGATGGCGACCATGTGGTCGGTGAAATGCAGCCCGAAACCGGGTGCGGCCAGGATCACGGACAATTCGTCGGCGCTGCGCGGCGACGGAGAACGGGTGGAAGCGAAGGACACGGACACCGGGAGATTCCTGTATGGCGGGCGAAAGGACGCAGCGCCACATCGTGGACATGGCGCGTGACGATCAGAGCATGCCGGTCTCGAGACGGGCCGCTTCGGACATCATATGCCGGCCCCACGGCGGGTCGAACACCAGCTCGACGTCGGCCTCGGCGATGGTCGGGATCATCTCGACCTTGCTGCGCACATCGTCGACCAGGATTTCGCCCATCCCGCAACCGGGCGCGGTCAGGGTCATCTTGACGTCGACCCGGCGCTGGTCGTCTTCCTCGCGATGGCTGACCACCGCCTCGTAGACCAGGCCCAGATCGACGATATTGAAGGGAATTTCCGGGTCGAAACAGGTGCGCAGCTGCTGCCACACCAGCGCTTCCACCTCTTCGTCGCTGGCATTGGCGGGCAGTTCCAGCCCCGGCGGCGGCTCCTTGCCGATCGCATCGCCGTCCTTGCCGGCAATGCGGAACAGATTGCCTTCGACAAAGACGGTATAGCTGCCACCCAGCGCCTGGGTGATATAGCCGTAACTGCCTGCGGGCAGGGTCACCGAATCGCCCTGCGGCACCATGACGGCATCGCAATCGCGTTCGAACTGGACGGGTTCGCTGCTACGGGAATACATGGGCTGGATATGGGGCCGCGCAGGTCGCGCGCAAGTCGGCCATTCTAGCCGACCACGACGCCACCGCCGCCGGCCACCGCGCCAGCCGGGAACGACGCTGCATTCCATCAGCCGCACTGTCGTGGCGTGGCGTGCGTCGCAAAGGCCGGCGCGCGCTCTATCATGTGCGCACTGTCAGGAGCTCCAATGCCGCCCACCACCGCGTCCGCCAGAACGGCCCACTGGCTCTGGCCCCCGCTCCTGTTGCTGGGATGCGTCACCGCCCTCATCGCCTGGCTGCTCATCGCCCTGGCCCTGGGCAACCAGGCCGGCTGGATGGCCGTGGTCGCAGCACTGGAGATCGTCTGGATGCTGCGCCTGGGCACCCTGCATGCAGGCCGCCTGCGCATCGGCGTGGCCATGGTGGCGACGGCGCTGATCATCGCGGGCGCCAACTGGGGCATCGCCTCGGCGCAACTGGGCGGACCGCTGGGCCTGGACCCGTGGACCTCGGCACAGAAGATGGGCACCGGCCTGGCCTGGACGCTGCTGCAACTGGCCAACAACGGCTTCGACTTGCTGTGCTACGCCGCCGCACTGTTGGTGGCGTGGTGGGCGGCGCGTTGAGCCAGGCGCGATTGTTTCAGTAGCCAACATCGCACGTCGTCGAAGCTGACGCGTCAGCTGCACAGATTCGAGCGCCGGTGCTCGTCAAGCGCCATCGCTCCCATCAGAGATACATCGGAAAGCGCTGCGCGTTTGCCGCAGGATCCGTGCCCGCCCACCATCGCGAGCCACGCTGCAAGTACGTCCTTGTAAGCTCCTTGGCGGCATCCATGCCGCCGGGGGTTCCGCGACGGTGGGCGGGCAAGGACCAGTCACGTTGGTCGGGTGCGTAGCGTTCAAAAGAGCAGCAAGCAAAACTGCCCCGGTGCCTTTGTTCTTGAACAAGGCAATCAGCAAACTGTCTGGCGCGGTGCCCTTGCCGATTGCGGGACCGTTGGCGGCATGAATGCCGCCATCGAGCCTCCAGGCACGGATTGACGGCGTGTCCCGCGAGCGGTGAGGGCGCCGCGCCTTCGACTAACCCTGGCGTTGATCCGCGCGTGTAAGCGTCCCCTGTAACGCAACAGGACACGACCGACCGTGCGTTGCCTCAAGCATCCGAGCGCGCCTGACGACACACCAGCACTCAATGCCCGCCGCCATCCAGCGCTTTCAATTCGCTCACCAGCGCACCAGCGGCTTCTGCTCCATCGCCGTACAACATGCGCGTGTTGTCGGCGTAGAACAGCGCATTCTCGATGCCTGCAAAGCCCGTCCCCTTGCCGCGCTTGATCACCACCGTGTTGCGCGAATTGACCACGTCCAGAATCGGCATGCCGTAGATCGGGCTGGCCGGATCGGTTTTGGCAACCGGATTGACCACGTCGTTGGCACCGATCACCAGCGACACGTCGGTGCTGGCAAATTCCGGATTGATGTCGTCCATGTCGGCGATCAGATCGTAGGGCACACCGGCCTCGGCCAGCAGCACGTTCATGTGCCCGGGCATGCGCCCGGCGACCGGATGGATCGCAAACTTCACCTTGACCCCGCGCGCCATCAAGCGCTGCGCCAGCTCCCAGATCTTGTGCTGTGCCTGCGCCACTGCCATGCCATAGCCGGGCACGATCACCACCCGCTCGGCAAAGGCCATCATCGCCGCCACATCGCCGGCCTCGATCGGCTTCTGCACACCGCTGATTTCCTGCGCCTGCCCGCCACCGCCGAAGTTGGAAAACAGCACGCCGCCGATCGGCCGATTCATCGCCTTGGCCATCAACCGCGTCAGCAAGATGCCGGCGGCGCCGACCATCATGCCGGCGATGATCAATGCCTCATTGCCGAGCACATAGCCCTCGAACGCCACCGCCAGCCCGGTAAACGCGTTGTAGAGCGAAATCACCACCGGCATGTCGGCACCGCCGATCGGTAGCGTCATCAGCACGCCCAAGGCCAACGCCACCACGAAGAACGCAATGATCGCCAACGGCTGCAGACTGCTCGCCGCCCAGACGGCCAGGGCCAGCACCGCCACGGCCACCACCAGATTGAACACCTGTTGACCGGGGAAGGTCACCCGCCGGTCCAGCCGGCCGTCGAGCTTGGCCCACGCGATGACCGACCCCGACAGCGACACCGCCCCGATCGCCGAACCGATCACCGCCAGCACCACCGTGGTGGTGTCCGGCTGCCGCGCCGCCAGCTGCGCAATCGCCTGCGCGCTCCAGTGCGCCGTGTCGCGATTGGCGAAGAACGAAAACCGCAGCAGCTCCACTGCACCGATCGCCGCCGCCGAGCCGCCGCCCATGCCGTTGTACAGCGCCACCATCTGCGGCATGTCGGTGATGGCGACCTTCCTGGCCGACCCCCACGCCACGCCGGTGCCGATCGCCAATGCCGCCAGGATCAGCGGCACGTTGTGCAGCTCGGGCAGGAAGAACGTGGCCACGGTGGCGATCAACATGCCCAGCCCGGCCCAGCGGATGCCGCTGCGCGCGCTCAATGGAGAGGCCATGCGCTGCAGGCCGAGCAGGAACAAGGTCGCTGCCACCAGATAGCTCGACTTCACCAGCCACGACAGCAATTGGGCAATAGACACGTTCATGGCGCATCCCCGCCCGGCGGCTTCTTGCTGGACTTGAACATCTCCAGCATTCGCTCGGTCACCACATAACCGCCCGCTGCGTTGCCCGCGCCCAGCGCCACTGCGACAAATCCCAGCGCTTTTTCCAGTGTGGTGTCGGCATGCCCCAGCACCACCATCGCCCCGATCAACACGATGCCGTGGATGAAGTTGGAACCGGACATCAGCGGCGTATGCAGGATCACCGGCACCCGCGAGATGATCACATGGCCGGCGATGGCCGCCAGCATGAAGATGTACAGCGCTACGAATCCGTCGCTCATCGTCTCTGGCTCCACTGGCCGGTGCGGCCCGCCGATCATACCCACGCCACGCCCGTGCGGGCGCCTGTCAACCGAATCCGCGCTCGCTCGTTGACGTCGTATCGTCTCCGCGGAAGCTACGCTGTGCTGGTGGGAACTCCTTTCGATCCGCAAGCTACCGCACCGGCCGCCACCACACCGGTGTCGCTGGATGCATTTCTGGCCGGCATCGGGCCGCGTGCCTTCCGTTTTGCCGAGGCCGGCTTGCGGCACCGCGAAGATGCGCTGGACGCCGTGCAGGACGCCATGGTGAAGCTGCTGGGCTATCGAGAGCGGCCGGCGGAGGAATGGACGCCGCTGTTCTGGAGCATCCTGCGCAGCCGCATCATCGACCTGCAGCGGCGACGCAGCTTTCGCCTGAAGTTCTGGGCACCGGCCGAGCGCGCCGACGACGAAGGTCCGATCGACTGGGCCGACCCCGGCACCGGACCGGTCGACGAACAACAGCATCAACAGGCCTACCAACGGCTGGTCGATGCATTGCGCACACTGCCGGCGCGCCAGCGCGAAGCCTTCACGCTGCGCGTGCTCGAAGACCTGGACGTGGCCACCACTGCCAAGGCGATGGGCTGCTCCGAAGGCTCGGTCAAAACCCACCTGTCGCGCGCGCGCGACGCGTTGCAAAAACAGTTCGAGGATTTCCTGTGAACCGCTCCCACGACCCCGCCCGGCTGGATGCGCAGCTGCGCCAGCTGCACGCCACCGCGCTGACCAGCCTGCCGCCGCAAACCCTGGCGCGCCTGCGCCAGGCCCGCCACGCCGCGGCCCCGACGCGCAGCCGACGTGGCTACTGGTTGCTGGCCACCGCGTGCTCGGGCCTGCTGGCGATCGGCATCGGCCTGCAGCTGCATCCGAGCCAAAGCGTCTCCTCTGGCACCGCGCCGACCTCGCCGGTTGCCAGCACCAGCGCCACCACCGAGACAGACGACCTGCTGGCCCAGAACCCGGACCTGTATGTCTGGCTCGGCTCCGACACCGCCCTGGCCATGGAATAAGCACGATGACCCACACCACCCGCCTGCTGTTGACCCTGTTGCTGTGCACCGGGCCATGCGCCTCCACGCTGGCTCAGGACGGCCCACCCGGACCTCCTCCCCCGGGTCCGCCCATGGACGCGCCTGGCCCACGCGGCCAAGGTCCGCGTGACGAGACGCCCATGCCCGAGTGGGACCAACTGACCAAGCAGCAGCGCCAGGTCATGATCGATGCGCTGCGCGAGCGCTGGAACGACGTGCCCGAAGAACGTCCCAGGATGTACCGGCACGCCCGCCGCTGGCTGGACATGACGCCCGAGCAGCGCAAGCAGGCCAAGGCCGGCATGGACCGCTTCCGCAACATGAGTCCGGAGCAACGCCGCGAGGCCAAGGCCTTGTTCGACCGCATGCGCACGCTCAACCCGCAACAGCGCAACGAACTGCAGCAACGCTGGCAGAAGATGAGCCCGGCCGAGCGCAGCGCTTGGTTGCGCGAGCATCCGCCGGTCGAGGACTGACGTTTCCCAGCACTGCGCAGCGGTCGCAGCAGCGGATTGCGTTTGCTCAGGCGCCGCGCAGGGTTGCGATGGGCGCTGGATATGATCCAGCCGTCGCGCTTGGCATCTTGCAGCATGCCAGGGCCAGTCGCGGCAGCGACGCGCACCCTGCGCACCCCGCGCGCGCGGCCGCGTAAGTGTGTGTAGCGCACGCAGCTGCATGACGTCGCGGCAACCAGATGCACGCCAGCACCCGTGCTGGCATCGGTGGCATCGGTGGCCTCGCTGCGTCGCTGGTTGCAAGGACAACCACGAAATCCCTGACCGCGCCAAATCTCAACCTGCCCGAAAGAGCGCTCTTCAGCGCCGGACCGACGACGGCTCGCGATGCGCAGCGTGCTGCCCTTGCCGCATTGCACGCACCGAACTTTCTGCGACGCCTACGCGGTGGTCGGCGCCGGCGCCGACCACCGCGTCTTCGCCAGCAACTCATCGTCCCAGTCGAGCGTCAACGCACGGTCCTTGATCAACAAGGCGGCGAAGGCGTACACGTTGCGCGCGAACATCTCGCTGGCTTGCACTGCGCCCTGGCTGGCCAGATTGAGCGGGCCAGCGATGACCACGCCGTCGAGGTCATACGTTTCGCCCGGGCGGGTGGCCGCGCAATTGCCGCCGGTTTCCGCCGCCAGATCTACGATCACGCTGCCGGCGCGCATGCCACGCGCCATCTCGGTGGTCATGATCTTCGGCGCCGGCCGGCCCGGAACCGCTGCGGTGCACACCACCACATCCACACCTGTGAGATGTTCGGCCAAACGGCGCTGCTGTTCGGCGCGTTCGTCGTCGCTGAGCTGGCGCGCGTAGCCGCCTTCGCCGGCAGCGCTCACGCCCAGGTCCAGAAATCGCGCACCCAGCGAGGCGATCTGCTCACGCGTTTCCGGCCGCACATCGAAGCCTTCCACCTGCGCGCCCAGCCGTTTGGCCGTTGCGATCGCCTGCAGGCCGGCCACGCCCGCACCGATCACCAACACCTTGCACGGGCGCATGGTGCCGGCCGCGGTGGTCAGCATCGGAAAAAAGCGCGGCGCCAGTTGCGCGGCAATCAGCACCGCCTTGTAGCCGGCCATGCCGGCCTGCGAGCTCAACACATCCATCGATTGCGCGCGCGTGGTGCGCGGCAGGCGCTCCAGTGGAAACGCGATCAATTGCCGCGCGGCAAATGCCTGCGCGCGCGCCGGATCCGTGTCCGGCGCCAGCATGCCGATCACCACCGTGTGCGGTTTGCAGCCGAGCAAGGTCCCGGTAGAGGGCGCCTGCACGCACAGCACCATCTCGGCCTGTGCCACGGCGTCGGCGCCGGCAAGCTGCGCACCGGCCTGCAGATACGCGGCATCGTCCATGCTGCTGGCCCGGCCGGCTCCCGGCTCGATCCACACGCCGGCACCGAGCGCGACCAGTTTCTTGACCGTTTCCGGCGTCGCGGCCACGCGGCGTTCGCCAGCGGCCCGTTCTTTCAGCACCAGCACCTGCACAGCCATGCGTTGCTCCGGTCTTGCGCCCAGTCGCGGCGATGCTAGCAGAGCGCGGCGCCACTGCCGGCGGTACCGGCAACGACGCCAGTGCAGCGCGCGCGTGCCACATGTCTACGGGAAGCCGCAGCGGCTACCCATGCGCGCGGGACCGCTCAGTGCACCGTGCTGTTGTTCTGCAACGGATCCAGACGATCGATCACACCCTGCATGGCGCTGTCGAAAGCGCCATCGTTGATGTGCTCGCGCAGGCGGCCCAGGCGCACCATTACCGCCAGTTCTTCCGGCGAGGCGACGCAGAAACGCACGCCACGTCGATTGACGAACAGCAGGCGCTGCGAAATCGGGCTCACCCACGACAGCTTGCCGGCCTGCACCTTGCCGTCCTTGTCGACAAAATCCAGCCACGTGCCGATATCCATCGCGCGGAAACGTTCGGCGTCGGCACTGTCGATGCTCTGCGCGACCGCTTCGGCACCCAGCACCACGCTGACGCTTTCGGCAGCCGGTGGCGGCAGATTGACCTGCGGCAGTTCCGGCAGGGCTTTTTCCAGTTCCGGGCGCGCTTCGGCGATCGCCTGCAGGGTGTCGTGCAAGGCGGTGATCGCCACCACCACCGCATCCCCGTGCAGGCCTACGCTGGCGAACACGCGGTGCAGCGCCGGCTGCCACACCTGCAGCCATGGCTTGCCGACGATATGGCGGCGCGCTTCGGCCAGTTCTTCCAGCACGCCGTCGGCCAGCGCAAGGGCCTCGATGGTGCCGGGACCTTCCTCGCCGTCGCGCAGGATCGCCATGGTCAGGTGATGCAGCCATGGCTGGCGCAGGAAGTCGTCCACTGCCTTGGGCAGGCCCGCGTCTTCGGGGGCACGCTGCTCCAGTTCCGACAGCGCGCGGCTGCGTGCCAGTTCGAGCTTTTCCTGCCCGCGCTGGGTCTCGGTAGCACGACGCTCGGCAATTTCCACCCGGCGCCGGTGCTGCGACAGGAAGTCGCGGAATTCTTCCTCCAGGGTGAGAAAGATCGCCAGGTTCTCGTTGAATTCGGCCACCAGGCGGTCGACGATCTCTTCGACCTTGCCCATCAGCACGCGCTCGGCAGCGCTGTCGCCGTTGTTGCCTTCGCAGGCCTCGGCCAGCGAGTTGAGCAGGCGCCGCGCGGGGTGGGTCTTCTGCACGAACATCTTGCGGTCCAGCAGCGCGACCTTGACGAACGGCACCACCAGGCGGCCGATCATTTCGCGCGAGCGATTTTCCAGATCGCGCTCGTCCAGCATCACATCGAACAGCATGCCGACCAGGTCGATGGCGTCTTCGTCCATCGGGTCGAGCTTTGCAGTGGCCGGGTCCACGCCCAGCCGCGTGGCGCTGGAAAGCACCTCGTTCTTCAATCGCTGCGCAAGCGATTCGGTGTCGTCGCCGATGGCCGCCTGCAGCGTCGCGCTGGGTGTGGCCTGCAACAGCGACAGCACCGACATCATTTCGCGCTGGCTCAACGGGCGTTGCTGCCCCACCGCGACGGTGGCGGCAGAAGCGGCGGTGTCGCGCACGCTGCGGGTCTGTTGCAGCAACTCGTGCAGCGCCTCGAGCAGCATGCCCTGGCTACCGCCAGGATGGTCGGCCTCACCGTCCATGCCGCCAGCCCCGCCACCATCGGCATGCCCGCGCTGCGTCGCAGCCTGCATGCGGCCGCGGCTATGCGCCCAACGGTCAAGGAAACGGTTGGCCCAGGCCGGTGCGTACTGATCACCCTGATCGTCGCCACCTACCTCGGCGTGACCGCCCTGCGCCTCGACCTGGGCGCGCTCTTCCGGCGTCTCGCCACGCGGCTGCACGCGCGGCGGCGCGCGCTTGGCCTGCGAAATTTCCGGCATCACCCCGGCCTTGGCCAGGGTTTCGTCCAGGCGTGCGTACAACTTGCCGATCGGCTCGGCCAGATCGCGCTCGCACAGCTTGATCAGCACCAGTCGCACTTCCGGCGCCAGATCGCAGGTGGCGAAGGCTTCGTGGATCGCCACACCCAGATGTTCGGGGCCAATCGGGTTGGTGTCGGCCATCAGCTCCAGCCCGCCGGCGATCCAGCCCAGTCGGCGGTCCACCCGTGCCAGCACTTGTTTGAAATCGCGCAACAGCACCGTGGCCAGATTGCGCACAGCCAGCCGCGATTCGAGCACGTGCTCGGGCACCAGGCTCAGCGGGCCGCTGCCCATGTCGCCAGCCAGCACCACTTCGGCCGACAACGGCGTGCCGAGCACCAACGCCTGCCAGCCGTCTTCCAGCTGTTGGCGGAACTGGCGGGCGACCTCTTCGCGCTTGCGGCGCAGTTCGCGCATGCCATCGAGAAACAGCAACTGCGACGCGCCAGCGGATTCGGCACGGTCGAACAGCACATCATCGAAATGCGCAACTGCAGCAGCAAAAACCTGCGCGAGCGCCGGCACGAACACGTCGTGGGCCTGCTCGAGCAAGCGTTGGTCACGGCCCGGGTGTCCCGACGGACTGGGCTGAAAAGTCATGCGCAAAGGCTCCCCGCCTCTGCAGGCGTGAAAATTTTCGAACGAGAAAAAACAGACGCGGCCCCAAATTCCGCCCGTGCATGGTAGGCGGTTCGCGCATCCGTTAAGTGTGACATGTTACTCACTTTACTCGTGACCGCCCAGGGTTTGCGTGTCAAGCGGCCATCCTAGCTCGCCACGTCGCGGTGGAGCTTGCCGGCAGTCATTCTGCGCCTGCGGGTGTTAAGCCTTCAGCTTCGCGGGCGCTTCCGGACCATCAGCCACGCCTTGCATCGCGCCGCAGCCGCAGCCGCAGCCGCAGCGGCATCGCAGTGCAGGCGCAGGCCGTCCAGCAACGCCATCATCGCCAGCTCCTCCGGTGAAGCGAGGCACAGCTGCCACCACGCCGGTTGGCGAACATCGGGCGCTCGGGAGGTCGGGCTGATCCACGACAGCGTGCCTACTTTCCGAGAACGTCGCGGCCAATGAAATCCAGGTGGGTGCCATTACATCAGGTCGATCGCGGCGGCCACGGCCCCCACCGGCCATGCTGCGGCGAGCGTTGGGAAGCGGCCGTCTATAATTCAATGCCTCGTTGCCCCGACCCGGATTTATGCACGCACCGTATTCGCTCCAGGCGCTGGACGCGCGCCGTTCGGTTCCCTCCAAACAACTCGGCGCGCCCGGGCCGGATGAAGACACCTTGCTGCGCATGCTCACCTCGGCGGTGCGCGTGCCCGACCACGGCAAGCTGGTGCCGTTCCGCTTTCTGCGCATCAGCGGCGCCGCACGCGCTGCGCTGGGGGATTTCCTCGCCGAGCGCACCCTGGCCGCCGACCCGCTGGCATCGCCGGCCACCCTTGCCAAGGAACGTGGACGCTTCAGCGACGCACCGGTGGTGATCGTGGTGATCGCCTCGCTGCGCCCCGAGCACAAGGTGCCCGTGCAGGAGCAACTGCTCACCGCCGGCTGCGTCTGTTTCGCGCTGCTGCAGGCCGCGCAGGCGCACGGCTTCGGCGCGCAGTGGTTGAGCGCGTGGATGGCCTACGACCCGGCGGTGACGGGCTACCTGGGCCTGGAAGACAACGAACGCATCGCCGGCTTCATCCACATCGGCACGCCGCGCATGCAGGTGCCCGAACGCGAGCGCCCGGACCCGCGTGCCTTGCTGCGCGACTGGACCCCGTGACCACACCGACCGACCCGCTCGACGCTGCGCCGCTGGCCATCCGGCGCCCGACCCCGCTGTATCTGGTGGATGCCAGCCTGTACGTGTTCCGCGCCTGGCATTCCATCCCGGACGAATTTCAGGATGCGCAGGGCTGGCCGACCAATGCGGTGCACGGGTTTGCGCGGTTTCTGCTGGACCTGCTCGAACGCGAGGATCCGCAGCACATCACCATTGCCTTTGACGAAGCCCTGGACAGCTGCTTCCGGCATGCGATCTACCCGGCCTACAAAGGCAACCGCACGCCTGCGCCGGATGCGTTGCGCCGCCAGTTCGCGCATTGCAAGGCGCTGTGCGCAGCGCTCGGGCTGAGCGTGCTGGCCCACCGCGATTACGAGGCCGACGACCTGATCGGCAGCGCGCTGCACAGCGCGCGGGCGCACGGCTTGCGCGGAGTGATCGTGTCGGCCGACAAGGACCTGTCGCAGTTATTGCTCGAGCATGACGAGCAGTGGGACTACGCGCGCAACCAGCGCTGGGGCATCGACGGGGTGAAGGCGCGCCATGGCGTGCATGCCCACCAGATCGCCGACTACCTGGCGTTATGCGGCGATGCCATCGACAACATCCCCGGCGTGACCGGCATCGGCGCCAAATCGGCAGCGGTGCTGCTGGCGCACTTCGGCAGCCTGGATGCGCTGCTGGAGCGCATCGACGAGATTCCCTTCCTGCGCCTGCGCGGCGCGGCGCAGATGGCGGTGCGGCTGCGCGAACAGCGCGAACACGCATTGCTGTGGCGTCAGCTCACCACCATCGCGCTCGACGCGCCGCTGGCGCTGACCGAAGCCGGCTTCACGCGTGCCCACGCCGATGCGGACATGCTCACCGGGTTGTGCGAGAGCCTGCGCTTCGGCCCGCTCACCCGGCGCCGTCTGTTGGCCGCCAGCACCGGCGCCGCCGCACCGTTTCCTCCCGTTTCCCTGGCACAAGGTCCCCGCCCATGAACCGACACGACACCCCGCCCACCGTGGTCTACGAAGGCAAGTACCAGCGCATGGTCGTACGTGGCACCTGGGAGTATTCCGAACGTGTGCATGCCGGCGGCCTGGCCGCGATCATCGTGGCAGTGACGCCGGACGATGCGATGTTGTTCGTCGAACAGTTCCGCGTGCCGCTGCAGGCACGCACCATCGAAATGCCGGCCGGACTGGTAGGCGATGTGCATGCCGATGAGTCGATCGAACTGTCGGCCATTCGCGAACTGGAAGAAGAAACCGGCTGGACCGCCGAGCATGCCGAAGTGTTGATGATCGGCCCCACCTCGGCCGGTGCCAGCAGCGAGAAGATCGCCTTCGTGCGCGCCACCGGTCTGCGCAAGGTCGGCGACGGCGGCGGCGATGCCAGCGAAGACATCACCGTGCACGAAATTCCACGCGAGCAGGTCGGTGCCTGGCTGGTGCAGAAGATGGCCGAGGGCTATCAGATGGACCCCAAGCTGTGGGCCGGCCTGTATCTGGCCGATCACGCATTGGACGGCACCCCGCGTGGCTGACGCAGCCACCGAACCCTTGCTCGGCGCCGACGATCCGGCGCCGTTCACCGTGCACAACGCGCAGGCCGCATCGCCGTGGCTGTTGATCGCCGACCACGCCGGCCAGCGCGTGCCGGCGCGGCTGGCCGACCTGGGCCTGCCGCAGGTTGAGCTGGATCGCCATATCGGCTGGGATATCGGCATTGCGCAGGTCACGCAGCGGCTGGCCGAGGCGCTGGATGCGTTGGCCATCGCGCAGACCTATTCGCGCCTGGTGATCGACTGCAACCGCCCGCACGACGCACCCAGCCTGATGCCGGCGGTCAGCGACGGCACCCTGGTTCCGGGCAACCAGCACCTGACCGACAGCGACCGGCAGCAGCGCATCGCTGCGATCTTCGCGCCGTATCACGCACGCATCGCCGCCGAACTGGATGCGCGTGCACAGCGCAGTCAGCCGACAATATTGGTGTCGATGCACAGCTTCACCCCGGTCATGGCCGGCAACGCGCGGCCCTGGCATGCCGGCGTGCTCTACCACCGCGATACGCGGCTGGCGCATCGCCTGTTGCAGGCGCTGCGTGCCGAACCCGACCTGGTGGTGGGCGACAACCAGCCGTATGCGGTCAGCGATGCCACCGATTACGCCATCCCGGTGTATGGCGAGGGCCGCGGCCTGCTGCATGTGGAACTGGAAATCCGCCAGGACCTGATTGCCGACGCGGCCGGGCAACAGGCCTGGGCAGCGCGCCTGGCGCGCATCCTGCCGCCGCTGGCAGATGATGCCTTGCTGGCGCCTTGAGCAGCAGCGTTTGGCGCCTGCATGCCGGCACGTTGAACATCTGCAATCTGTAGGAGCGCGCTTGCGCGCGATGGAGCGTTACCGGTAATGCCGCAGTGCGCGCAAGCGCGCTCCTACACGTCATGCGTATGTCATCGCCCCTCAGCGCGTGCCGCGGAGTGATCATGCACATCGACCAAAGCGAACTCTGATCGATGTGCATGCGGTCGTTTACGCAAACCCGTCGGTGGCACGCACCAGCGCATCGACATTTTCCGGCTCGAACGCCGAATGCCCGGAAGCCGGGCTGATCTGCAACTGCGCCTTCGGCCACACCTTGTGCAGGTCCCACGCGCTTTGCAGCGGGCAGACCACATCGTAGCGGCCGTGCACGATCACGCCGGGAATGTCGGCAATGCGATGCGCGTCGCGCAGCAACTGGTCTTCGACCTCGAAAAAACCGCCGTTGACGAAGTAATGGTTTTCGATGCGTGCGAAGGCCAGGGCAAAGTGCGCGTCTTCGTGCCCGGTGACGAAGTCCTCGTCCACATGCAGGAAGCTGGTGGCGCCTTCCCACACGCTCCAGGCCTTGGCCGCGGCCAGGCGCGTGGCCTCGTCATCGCTGGTGAGGCGGCGATGGAAGGCAGCGATCAGGTCGCCGCGCTCATCCTGTGCAATCGCGTCGATGTAGTGCTCCCAGGCATCCGGGAACAGCCGGCTGGCGCCTTCCTGGTAGAACCATTCCAGTTCGAAGCGGCGCAGCAGAAAGATGCCGCGCAGCACCAGCTCGGTGACCTGCTGCGGGTGGGTCTGCGCATAGGCCAGCGCCAGCGTGGAGCCCCAGCTGCCCCCGAACACCTGCCAGCGGTCGATGCCCAGATGCGTGCGCAGCCGTTCGATATCGGCCACCAGATCCCAGGTGGTGTTGTCCACCAGATCGGCATGCGGCGTGGACCGGCCGGAACCGCGCTGATCGAACAACACGATGCGGTACTTGGCCGGGTCGTGGAAGCGCCGCATCTTGTCGTTGCATCCGCCGCCAGGGCCGCCATGCAACATCACCACCGGCTTGCCCTGCGGATTGCCGCACTGCTCGAAATACAGCGTGTGGCGGTCGTCGACCTTCAGGCTGCCCTGCTGGTAGGGCGTGATCTCGGGATAGAGCGTGCGCATGCGTCGGTCCTGCGGGAAACCGCTAGTGTATCGGCTGCTGCGGGCGCACACGGGCAACGCCATGTGATCGAAAAGACCGGTGCGCGGTGAGGGGCGAGGCGCTGAAGAGCACATCGACCTTGCGCGCTTGCCGGCAGGCGGGCGCACTCGGTGCGCACGACCGCTCGATCGAACGCGCGTGCTCCGCTTCGGAACGCGCGGCCAGTCTGCCGACAATGACGCTGCGGCAATTGCTCAGCCGGCCTGGCCCGCAGCTGGCGACCAGCGCCCCAAGGTCACGCGATCACGCCGCTCCAGATCCTGATGCGTGGCCACCGCAGCGAAGCCGCGTGCGGCCAGCAGTTCGGCCACCGCCGCCCCCTGATCCCAGCCGTGTTCCAGCAGCAACCAGCCGCCGGGCACCAGATGCGCAGGCGCATCGGCCACGATCAGGCGAATATCGTCCAGCCCGTCGCTGCCCGACGCCAGGGCACTGGCCGGTTCATAGCGCAGATCGCCCTGCTTCAGGTGCGGGTCGTGGGCGGCGATATACGGCGGGTTGCTGGCAATCAGGTCGAAAGCCTCGCCAGCCAGCGGCGCAAACCAGCTCCCCTGCCGGCAGTCGACATTGCGCAGCCCATGGCTGTCTGCATTGCGCCGGGCCATCGCCAGCGCCGCGGCGCTGGCATCGGTGGCGATCACCTGCGCCTGCGGACGTTCACTGGCGATGGCCAGCGCGATCGCGCCGCTGCCGGTCCCCAGATCGGCGACACGACGGCCTGGCACGGTGTCCAGGCGCTCCAGCGCGAGCTCGACCAGCACTTCTGTATCGGCGCGCGGGATCAACGTGGCCGGCGAGACCGCTAGGTCCAGCGTCCAGAATCCGCGCGAGCCGGTCAGATAGGCCACCGGCTCGCCGGCCTCACGGCGCTGCACCAGGGCATTGAAGGCCTGCGCGACCGATAGAGGCACCGCATCGCGCCCGTGCATGAACAACCAGGCACGATCACGGCCCAGCGCGTGCAGCAGCAGTGCTTCGGCATCGCCGCGCTCGACCCGCCCGGCGGCGCGGCGAAGCAGCTGATCGGCGGGAATGGCGGCGAGATCGTCGGACATACGGGCTGTTCACCTACACGCAACATCGGCTGACCATTATCGACCATGGCGTGCACCGCGATTGCGCTAGATGCCATCTGACGAGTCGATAGCCTAAGACTATCTATGCAATTCCATCAATCGATTTGAGGAATCTATCGATCCTGCCTACCATGGCGCCTGTTCCATCCCCCGCCCCCTTTTCACCGCACGAGGAAACTCAATGTCTCTCATCAACACTCAGGTCCAGCCGTTCAAGGCGAATGCGTACCACAACGGCAACTTCATCGAAGTCACCGAAGCCAGCCTGAAGGGCAAGTGGTCGGTGCTGATCTTCATGCCGGCCGCGTTCACCTTCAACTGCCCGACCGAAGTGGAAGACGCCGCCGACAACTATGCCGCCTTCCAGAAGGCTGGCGCCGAGGTCTACATCGTCACCACCGACACGCATTTCTCGCACAAGGTGTGGCACGAGACCTCGCCGGCCGTGGGCAAGGCGCAGTTCCCGTTGATCGGCGACCCGACCCACAAGCTGACCCGCGCGTTCGGCGTGCATATCGAAGAAGAAGGCCTGGCGCTGCGCGGCACCTTCATCATCAATCCGGAAGGCGTGATCAAGACCCTGGAAATCCACGACAACTCCATCGCTCGCGACGTCACCGAGACGCTGCGCAAGCTGACCGCGGCACAGTTCGTGGCCAACAATCCTGGCCAGGTCTGCCCGGCCAAGTGGAAGGAAGGCGCCAAGACCCTGGCTCCGTCGCTGGACCTGGTCGGCAAGATCTAAGCCGGCTGTCACCTCCGGCCCGATAAGGGCCGGGGGTGAACCGGAGCCGGTGCCGGGCTGCCCGCCAGCCGCCGCCAGCACGCATCCCGACCTCGCGCCGGCTGCGGTTCACTCCCTTCCTTCCCGGCGACCTGCCTCAGCGCAGCGACGCCACGCCCTCCCCTTGCCCATTCCCAGGAGTTCTCCATGTTGGATGCCAATCTCAAGACCCAGCTGACCGCCTACCTGGAACGGGTGACGCGGCCGATTCAAATCAACGCCTCGATCGACGATAGTGCCGGCTCGCGCGAAATGCTCGACCTGCTGGAAGAGTTGGTCCTGCTCTCGGACAAGATCAGCCTGGACATCCACCGCGACGACAACCAGCGCAAGCCGTCGTTCGCACTGACCACGCCGGGCCAGGACATTTCGCTGCGCTTTGCCGGGCTGCCGATGGGCCACGAGTTCACCTCGCTGGTGCTGGCGCTGCTGCAGGTGGGCGGCCACCCGTCCAAGGCGGCAGCCGAACTGATCGAGCAGGTGCAGCACCTGGAGGGCGACTACCAGTTCGAAACCTATTTCTCGCTGTCGTGCCAGAACTGCCCGGACGTGGTGCAGGCGCTGAACCTGGCGGCCGTGCTCAACCCGCGCATCAAGCACGTGGCCATCGACGGTGCCTGGTTCCAGGACGAAGTGGAGGCCCGCCAGATCATGTCGGTGCCCACCGTGTACTTGAACGGCGAGCTGTTCGACCAGGGCCGCATGACGCTGGAGCAGATTGTCGCCAAGCTCGACACCAATGCCGCCAAGCGCGACGCAGCGAAAATCGCCGCGAAGGAAGCGTTCGACGTTTTGGTGGTGGGCGGTGGCCCGGCCGGTTCGGCAGCGGCGGTGTATGCCGCACGCAAGGGCATCCGCACCGGCGTGGCGGCCGAGCGTTTCGGTGGCCAGGTGCTGGACACCATGTCGATCGAAAACTTCATCTCCGTGCCGGAAACCGAAGGCCCGAAGATGGCCGCCGCGCTCGAGCAGCACGTGCGCCAGTACGACGTGGACATCATGAACCTGCAGCGTGCCGAGCAGCTGATTCCGGCCGGTGCCGACGGCCTGATCGAAATCAAGCTGGCCAATGGTGCCTCGCTCAAGAGCAAGACCGTGATCCTGTCCACCGGCGCGCGCTGGAGGCAGATGAACGTGCCCGGCGAAGACCAGTACAAGAACAAGGGCGTGGCGTATTGCCCGCACTGCGACGGCCCGCTGTTCAAGGGCAAGCGCGTGGCGGTGATCGGCGGAGGCAACTCCGGCGTGGAAGCGGCGATCGATCTGGCCGGCATCGTGGCGCATGTCACGCTGGTGGAATTCGACGACAAGCTGCGCGCCGACGAAGTGTTGCAACGCAAGCTGCGCAGCCTGCACAACGTGCGCATCATCACCAGCGCGCAGACCACTGAGGTGCTGGGCGACGGGCAGAAGGTGACCGGTCTGGTCTACAAGGACCGCACCGGCGGCGATATCCAGCACATCGAGCTGGAAGGTGTGTTCGTGCAGATCGGCCTGCTGCCCAACACCGAGTTCCTGCGCGGCACGGTGGCGCTGTCGCCGCGCGGCGAAATCATCGTCGACGACCGCGGCCAGACCGATGTGCCCGGCGTGTTCGCCGCGGGCGACGCCACCACGGTGCCGTACAAGCAAATCGTGATCGCGATGGGCGAAGGTTCCAAGGCCGCGTTGAGCGCATTCGACCATCTGATCCGCACCAGCGCACCGGCCACTGCCGACAGCGTGGCCCAGGCGGCATAAGCGAGCGCCTGCTTAGCGCCCGGCCGACCCGGGCGCTAGGCTTGCAACACGCGCCAGTCGTTCCCCGTCACCGCAATGAAGGCTGCTGCACATGAATCTGCGTGACCTGAAATATCTGGTAGCCCTGGCCGACCACAAGCATTTCGGCCGCGCTGCGTCGGCCTGCTTTGTCAGCCAGCCGACGCTGTCCACCCAGATCAAGAAACTCGAAGACGAACTCGGCGTGTCGCTGGTGGAGCGTGCGCCGCGCAAGGTCATGCTGACCCCGGCCGGCCGCGAAGCTGCCGTGCGTGCGCGCAGCATCGTGGCCGAGGTGGAACAGATGAAGGAAGCCGCACGCCGCAGCCAGGACCCGGAAGCGGGCACGGTACGTCTGGGCATCTTTCCCACCCTGGCCCCGTATTTGTTGCCGCACGTGGTACCGCGCATCCGCGAGCGTTTTCCGCGTCTGGAATTGCTGCTGATCGAAGAAAAGAGCGACCAGCTGATGCACCAGTTGCGCGAAGGCCGGCTGGATGCCGCGCTGCTTGCATTGCCATTGCAGGACGACCAACTGCATGCCGAATTCCTGTTCGAAGAACCCTTCGTGCTGGCCGTGCCGGAAGGCCACCCGCTGTCGCGACACGACAGCATGACCCTGGACGACTTGTCCGAGCAGCGCCTGTTGCTGCTGGAAGATGGCCACTGCTTGCGCGACCAAGCACTGGATGTCTGCCACCTGGCCGGGGCGATGGAAAAATCCGAATTTCAGGCCACCAGTTTGGAAACCCTGCGCCAGATGGTCGCGGCGAATGTCGGCGTGACCTTGCTGCCGCTGCTGGCGGTCAAGCCTCCGGTTGCGCGCTCGGAAAACATCCGCCTGATCCGCTTCCGTGAAGACAAGCAGCCCAGCCGCCGCATTGCGATGGCGTGGCGGCGCAGTTCGGCCATGACCGCGTTTCTGGAGCAGTTGTCGCAACTGTTCAAGGAATTGCCCGAGAGCCTGTTCACCCTGGATCAGCCTACGACGGGACCGAAGGCGGTTGCGGCTTAGGGATTCGGGATTCGGGATTCGGGATTCGGGAATCGGGAATCGGGAATCGGGAATCGGGAATCGGGAATCGTAAAAGCGTATCGCGGTTGCGGTCGCTTTGGCTGCGGTTGGAGGTTTGGAATTGGGCGGCGCGCGAGCGTCGCTTTTTGTTTGTGTGCAGCCCTCTTGCCCAGCTTGTTTGTGTACAGCCCTCTTGCCCAGCATCAATCCGCCGCTGTCTGCTCGACGCGGCTGGCGAGGGCACGCTGCCCACGCGACCATGCGACCATGCGATTTACGCGTAGCGTCTTGTTCGCTTGCTTGAGACCGATAGTGCGGCGTTTGCGGCATGCGCTGGAAGCAGGCTCGTGTGCAGCGGCCGTCATGCCCTCCTCCAATTGATCCAACCGCAGCGCTTGCTCGCTGCACCAGGCCTGCAGCGCCTGCGTGGCGGCCCTTGCCAGGGCCTTGGGTTTGCCATCCATGCATTGCGATCAGCCGCCGGCGCCCTCATCTTGTCAGTGCTGCTTGCCATGTCGGCGAGCCGTTTCTATGAGGAGACTGCCATGACTTCGCAACACCACAGCGGCTTGCCGCCATCCATCCTGGTGTCCAGCCACGACCTTGCCCGGCTTGAGGCATTGCTCGATTCGCCAGCCTTCAACAAGCATCCCGCCGCCACTGCGCTGAGCGACGAACTGGGCCGCGCCCGCGTGCTGCCGCCCGACCAGATTCCCGGCGATGTTGTCACCATGCACTCACGCATCGAATGCGAGGACCAACTGCATGGCGAACGGCATACGCTCACCCTTGTGTACCCGCATGAGGCCGATGTGCAGCACGGCCGCATCTCGGTGCTCGCGCCGGTCGGCAGCGCGTTGCTCGGCCTGTCGGTCGGCCAGAGCATCGATTGGCGTACGCCCGACGGACGCGACCTGCGCCTGCGCGTGACTGCCGTGCACGACCAACCCGCAGCAGCGGGCGACTTCCGGCGCGCGGCGCGCTAACGTAGCGCGCTGCGCCATCCCCGACCCGTTCCACGATTCGAGAGAACCCGCATGACTGCATCCCCCTCCAAGCTCGCCCAGCTGCGTGAACTGTCCGTCGTCGTTGCCGATACCGGCGACTACGACGCCATCAAGCGCCTGCAGCCGGTCGACTGCACCACCAATCCCACCCTGGTCAAAAAGGCATTGGATCTGCCGGTGTATGCCGACCTGATCGAGCGCGAACTGGCCTGGGGCCGCGAACACGGTGGCGAAGACCGCACCAGCACCGTCAACGAAGTGGCCGACCGCCTCACCGTCGGCGTCGGCGTCAAGCTGGCCGAGCTGGTCCCGGGCCGTGTCTCCACCGAAGTCGATGCCGACCTGGCGTACGACACCCAGGCCACCATCGCCAAGGCGCGCAAGTTCGTTGCGATGTACGCCGAGCGCGGCGTGTCCAAGGACAAGATCCTGATCAAGATCGCGGCCACCTGGGAAGGCATCGAGGCTGCGCGCCAGCTGCAGCGCGAAGGCATCGACTGCAACCTGACATTGATCTTCAACCGCGCGCAGGCGCTGGCCTGTGCGGAAGCCGGCGTGTTCCTGATCTCGCCGTTCGTCGGCCGCATCCTGGACTACTACGTCGCCCAGGGGCAGACCCCGGCCAGCATCGACGAAGACCCGGGCGTGGTCTTCGTGCGCACCGTCTACAACGAGTTCAAGCAGCGCGGCTCGTCCACCGTGGTCATGGGCGCCTCGTTCCGCTCCACCGCGCAGATCGAAGCGTTGGCAGGTTGCGACCGCCTGACTATTTCGCCGGACCTGCTGGAAAAGCTCGACGCCGAGCACGGCGAATTGCCGCGCAAGCTCTCGCCGGCCAAGGCCGACAATGCCCAGTTCACCCCGATCGACAGCGACAGCTTCGCTTCGGGCCTGGCCGCCGACCCGATGGCCACCGAGAAGCTGGCCGGCGGTATCGACACGTTCGCCAAGGACTTGCACGCACTGCGCAAGACCATCGCCGACAAGCTCGCTGGCTAATCACACAGCGAGCCTGTTCTGCATACAACGCCTGCAGCTGCCTGGCTGCGGGCGTTGTCGTTTTTGAGTCTGGTTTAGAGATGTGCGGCCAAGCCGGTCTGCATCGCGATAACGGGTAAGGATGCGGGCAGCTCGTGGACGTGGACGTGGGCGTTGCCGCTTCCGCAGCCGGCATTGGCGGGGATCGAACAGCAGCCGCCTGTCAGCGCCCCTGCACGACAGACAGAAGACCGCGCGGCACAGTACAGCCATGCCTGCGCCGTGTACCGCTTGGACCAAACCCCCTGCTCTCCACATATCGCTTACACCCGCTGCGCGCGCACTGCCTAGAATCCGGATTCACTCAACTGGCGTAACGGACAATGGCAAACATTGCAGTGGTGATGGTCGATGGCGTGGCCGATTGGGAAATCGGCGTGGTGCTGCCGGCAGCACGCGAATGGTTCGGCGACCAGGTCGCCATTGCCAGTATCGACGGGCAACCGCTGCAGTCCATCGGCGGGGTGCGCATCACGCCGGAATTCGCCCTCTCCGATCTGGCGCCACTGCAGGCCGATCTATGGATCCTGCCCGGCAGCGAACGCTGGCAAGCCGGCGAAATTCCCGGGCTGAGCGGCTTGCTGGTCGAGCGCGTGCAGCAGCAGCGCCCGGTCGCGGCGATTTGCGGCGCCACCCTCGCCTTCGCCTATGCCGGCCTGCTCGATGAGCGCGCGCACACCAGCAACGCGTTGGCCTTCTTGCAGGAGCACGTGGTGCCGTACGCAGGCGCCGCGCACTATCGCCACGAAAAGGTCGTCAGCGCCGATGGCGTCATCACCGCACCTGGCACCAGCCCGGTGAATTTTGCATTGGCATGCATGCGGCAATTGCATCCGGAGCGCACCGATACGCTCGCCCAGTTGCGCGGCATGTTTGCCGGAGAATTCGTTTAATCCAACGGATTTAAGCCGGTACAGCTGATGCCCGCCCTGGCTCACCGTGCTGATTGCTTGTATCGAGTCTGCATACCGTTCGCGGCCAATCACCAGGAGTATTTGCCCGCGCTGAGCAGCCTCCGATGATGTGCTGCCCGGCCCTCTGCGGCGCTCGCCGCAACAACTCACACCACCGATTCGCTGTACAGCGTCGCCGAGCCGGTTCACCTTACAGACATATCGTCCCATCGCCAGCGTGTGTTGCGATCTCCGTTAAAAAAAATGGCCGCGCCGTCTCCGACGCAGCCATTCAAGTTGCCTAGCACGCACTCCCATGCAGTGCCTGATCGTGATAACGCTGCCGGTCACTGTCGGCCATCGGCACGCTGCCACGATCATGTGGACGACAGCGTTTCAATCCGGCCCGCCTTTCCGTCAGGCATCCAGCCCGATCGGGCAGCTCACTCCCGTGCCGCCAAGCCCGCAATAACCATTGGGGTGCTTGGCCAGATATTGCTGGTGATCGTCTTCGGCGTAATAGAACGTGGGCGCCGGGAAACGGATCTCCGTGGTGATTGCGCCGTACCCAGCTGCAGTCAGTTGTTGCTGATACGCATCGCGGCTGGCAAGCGCGGCGTCGTACTGCGCCTGCGTGGTGCAGTAAATCGCCGAACGGTATTGCGTGCCGACATCGTTACCCTGCTGCATGCCCTGGGTGGGGTCGTGGCTTTCCCAGAAGGTGCGCAGCAATTGTGCGAACGACACCGCTTGTTCGTCGAACACCACCAGCACCGCTTCGGTGTGGCCGGTCTGCCCGGAACACACTTCCGAATAGGTCGCGTTCGGCGTCTGCCCGCCGGCGTAACCCACCGCTGTGGTGTAGACCCCTGGCACGTTCCAGAACTTGCGTTCCGCGCCCCAGAAACAGCCGAGCCCGAATTGCACCTGGGCCAGACCGGTGAACTCCCCGCGCAACGGATGGCCGTTGACCAGGTGCGTGTTATGCAGCGGCAGCGCTTGCTCGCGCCCGGGTAGTGCCTCGCCCGGGCGTGGCATACGTTGTTTGAAGGCGCCGATTCCCAGCATGGTGCAACTCCGCAATCGTGAGGATTGCCTGCTGGATGGCGCCGGCCAGAGCCACTTTCAAGCCTGCCCGGCCAGCGCCTGTCGCCCGCGCCGCATTACTTCGCCTTGGCAACCGCCGCGCGCGTGTCCACTTCCGGCATCGCCGAGCTGTGGTGGTTGATGATCAGCCACTTGCCGTCGCGCTTTTCGTAGACGAAGGTGTAGCGGGCCTGCACGTTGCTCTTGTTGCCGTGCTTGTCGGTCAGCGTGAAGGTGTACACGCCGGCATCCACGGCGCTGTCGTCATCGAGCACGCGCACGGTGCGGTAATTGACCACGCCCTGCGGCTTCTTGGTCAGGAACATCGCGAAGTAGTTTTCGATCTGCTCGCGCGAGGCGCGCACTTCGTTGGAGACCGTCGGCAGCAGCACGCCGTCCGGTGCGTACAGGTCGGCCACCTTATGCGGGTTGCCCGTGGCCAACGCCGCGTTCCAGGTGTCGAACAGCGCAGCGACTTCGCGTTCCTCGCCGCCGGCCGGCAGCTTGGCCTTGTCGGTGTAATGCATCACGCCGCCAGCCAGCGCCGGGGTGGCAGCCAGAGCCAGAACCAGAGAGAAGAGGGTGCGACGCATGGGAAATCTCCGTGTGATTGATGGGGGTGCCTCAGCGGGCAGGCTCAGTATCGAAATCAAGCAGCCCCAACAATTCTGCCGGGTGGCATATACTCAAATATGCTGATCGGCCTAGAGCGAGCCTATGGAAACTCCCACCAATGCTGGCGATTGGCGCCTAGCCTTGCGCCGCGAGGCCTCCGATAGCGCGCGTTGGCAGGCGCTGTGGGAAGCTGCCGTTGCACTGCGCCAGGTGCACAGCCCCGAGCAGGCCTGCGATGCGGTCCTTGGCCGGGTGCTGCTGCTGCTGGGCCTGGAACACGGCGCAGTACTGGCGCAGCGCGGCCCGCGCGCGCAAGTGTTGGCCAGCCGCGGCCGTGCATTGCCGCCCGGTGCCAGCGCCGCCGGCGACGGCCAGGAAGCGGCCTGGTTGATGCCACCGCGCCCGTCCGACATCCGCGAAGCCAGGGTGCCGATCCACGCGCTGGGCACCACGCACGGCATGCTCTGCGTGGCCTGGAGCGAAGGCCGCCCGGCCCCCGGCAATGACGACGTGCAGGCGCTGCAGGCGTTCGCGCTGCTGCTGCCGGCGATGGTGGCGGAGCCGGCCAAACCGATTGCCACGCGGCGGCGCAAACCGCTGCAGGACGACCGTCTGGGCGCGCTGAGCAAGCGCGAAAAACAGGTGTTGTCGTTGCTTCCGCGCGGACTCACCAACGCGACCCTCGCAGCTGAACTGGGGATTTCTCCCGGCACGGTGAAAGTGCACGTGGAGCGAATCCTGCAGAAACTTGAGGTAAAAGATCGCACCCAGGCCGCGGTGTACGCGGTCCAATCCGGACTTGCGCTATGAATGCATTGGCGGTGCGTTGGAACGATTGGCCGATTACCCGCAAAAGCCTGGCGGTGGTCACCCTGCCGCTGCTGTTGCTGGCCGTTGCGTTGATGGCGATCTACAGCGTGGAACGGCAGAACATCGCCGCCGAAAACGACGTGCGGCAGACCCTGGAAGTGCTCAGCGATCTGTATGAAGCGCACGCACTGTTGGCCGAAACCGCGGCCGGCGTGCGCGGATATCGTCTGGTGCGGCGCGATGAATTCCTGACCCCGTATCGCGATGCCGAGCCGCGGCTGCAGCGCGTGGCCGACCGTCTTTCGCAACGCATCACCGATCCCAGCCAAGCGCGGCGCTTTGCGCGCATCAAGCCGCTTTTTGCGGAAAAAATGCAGGGTTGGCGCCGATTGCTGGCACCGGATCTGAGCCGCGAAGAAGAGATCCGGCAACTGTGGGATGGCAAGTACAAACTCGACATCCTGCGTGCGGAACTGCGCGAGTTGCGCAACTACGAAACCGCGCAGTTGCAGGTACGTACCGCCAAGGCGCAAGGGCTGCGCCAGCGCAACCTCATCATCACCTTGAGCGCGGCGATGCTGGGCGGGCTGGGCGCGGTATTTGCCGTGGCATGGTTCGCCTCGGCATTGTCCGGGCGCCTGCGCACCCTGGCCGCCAACGCCGACCGGCTGGGCGAAGGCCTGCCGCTGGCACCGCAGCCGCGTGCCGGCGACGAACTGGGCCAGGTCGGCCAGCGTCTGGCGCAAGCCAGCGAATTGTTGGCCGCACGCGCAGCCGAAGCGCAACTGGCGCGGCGCGAGGCCGAAACCGCCAACCGCGCAAAAACCGAATTTCTCTCGCGCAGCAGCCATGAACTGCGGACTCCGCTCAATGCGATCCTGGGCTATGCGCAGGTGCTGGAAATGGATCTGCCCGAGCCGGGTCATCGGCGGCATCTGCAGCACATTCTGGGTGCCGGCAGGCACTTGCTCGGGTTGATCACCGAGCTGCTGGACATCGCGCGTATCGAAGCCGATCAACTTGATCTGAGCCCGGAGCCGGTCTCGGTACGCGCGGCCGTGCACGAAGCCCTGGGACTGATCGCACCGGATGCCGACAAGCATGGCATTGCGCTGCAACCGGCCTCCATCGACGGACCGTGGACGGTGCGCGCCGATGCGCAGCGGCTGCGCCAGGTGCTGCTCAATCTGCTGTCGAACGCGGTCAAGTTCAATCGTACTGGCGGGCAGGTGCAGGTGAGCGCGCAGGCCGATGGCGAACAGGTGCGTATTACGGTTGCCGACCAGGGCGCGGGGCTGACCCCGGCGCAGATCGACCGCCTGTTTACACCGTTCGAGCGCTTGGGCGCCGAGCGCTCTGCGGTGGAAGGCACCGGGCTGGGGTTGGCGCTGAGCAAGCGCTTGATCGAGGCGATGGGTGGACAGATCGGCGTGCACAGCAGCAGCGATGGCGCGCGGTTCTGGATTTCGCTGCCGCAGGGCGAGCATCGGCACAGTGAACCGGCGCGGCCGCTGGTACCTCCAAGCAGTGCCGGCAGCGGCGTGTGCCGGCTGTTGAGCATCGAAGACAATCCATCCAATCAGGCGTTGATCCGCACGCTCACCGAGCGTCGCCCGCAGTGGCAGCTGCTCGAGGCGGCCAGCCTGGCGCAGGCGCGTGCGCTATTGCAGCACGGCGCGCCGGATCTGATCCTGCTGGACCTGCACCTAAGCGATGGCAACGGCGAAGAGCTGTTGCGCGAATTGCAGGCGCAGCCGGCGCTGGCGGCCATCCCGGTGGTGGTGATCAGTGCCGATGCCACCACCGCCACACTGGCGCGCGTGGGCAATCAAGGCGTGCGCGCCTATCTGACCAAGCCGCTCGACGTGGCGGAATTCTTCACCGTGATCGACGGGTTGCTGGCATGACACGCGACGAAATTCTCGGTTCCCGCATCCTCATCGTCGACGACGAGCCGGCCAACGTGCGGTTGCTCGAAGACCTGCTGCAACGCGAAGGTTTCCAGCAAGTGATCGCCACCACCGATCCGCTACGGGTCATGGGCCTGGTCTCGGCATTTGCCCCGGACCTGATCCTGCTGGATCTGAAGATGCCCGAGTTGGACGGCTACGCGCTGCTGGAACAGCTGGCGCGGCTGTCAGACCCTGGCCGGTTCCTGCCCGTGATCGTGCTCACCGCCGACCCCAGCCGCAGCGCGCGCCACCGCGCCCTGGGCCTGGGCGCCAAGGACTTTTTGACCAAGCCGCTGGATACCTTCGAAGTCGCACTGCGGGTCTGGAACGTGGCCGAAACCACCGTGTTGTTCAAGCGTCTGCGCGCATTGGCCGCGCCGGATGCAGCGCCGCCGGGGTGGCGTCAGCAGGAATGACGCGCATACATCGCAGGAGCGCACCTGGGCGCGACGTGGCGTTTATCGGCAGAGCCTCGTCGCGCCCGGGTGCGCTCCTACGACTGGCGCTGCGCTACAGCGCCCGCGTGACCTGCCCGCACAAGCCGATCTCCGCCAGCACCGCCTGGGCCTGAGTCAAATGCATATCTGCCACGCAGACCTGCAGCACGCCGAAGGCGGGCAGCTCGCCGGCACCGCCCAGCAGCGATTCACCGAAGACAAACGCGGTGATGCCGGCATCTTCCAGCGCGTG
This sequence comes from Xanthomonas euvesicatoria, assembly GCF_013112235.1. NCBI lineage: Bacteria > Pseudomonadati > Pseudomonadota > Gammaproteobacteria > Lysobacterales > Lysobacteraceae > Xanthomonas > Xanthomonas euvesicatoria. The sequence continues at coordinate 2,163,395 of NZ_JABFFS010000001.1, read as the reverse complement.
CTTGGCCAGATGCGCATCGATGAGGTGACTGGCGCGGTAGGCGATCTGCATCTCAGCTGCGCTCTGCACGTTCGCGCTGCGCGCCATTGCGCCAGTCGCGTAGCGCCGGCAATGCATCCAGCGCCGCCACATAATCTCCGGCCGCTTCAAATAGCGGCACGCCGTAGCTGGAAAAACGCAGCGCCACCGGCGCATACATCGCATCGACAATGCCGAACTGCCCGCACAGGAACTGCCCGGCATGGCCGTGCTCGGCGCGCAGGCTGGCCCACAGCGCCTGGATGCGCGTGATGTCGCGCTCGGCCGCGGCATCCCACTGGGCAGGGCCCGGCGCGCGGGCCAGATTCATCGGCAATTGGCTGCGCAAGGCCGCAAAGCCTGAATGCATCTCTGCCGCGGCCGCGCGCGCCTGTGCACGCACGGCCAGGTCGGTCGGCCAGCCGCGGCCGTCCAACCAGCGCTCGTTGATGTATTCGCAGATCGCCAGCGAATCCCACACATGCAGGGCGTCGTCCCACAGCACCGGCACCTGGCGGGTCGGCGAATACCCGGCAATGCGCGCCTGGAATTCGGGCGTCGCCAGCGGCAGCGCGACTTCCTCGAACGGCACCCTGAAGTGTCGCAACAGCAGCCACGGCCGCAACGACCAGGAAGACAAGGTCTTGTCGCCGATCACCAGACGGGGCAGTGGCATGGGCTCGAGCGCTCCAACGGGGTCGGCGCAGCGTACGCGTCGCGGCCGATACCCGCCAGCCATGCCCGGTCGCAGGCACGCCTGGTCCTGCAGCACGCGCGCAAGGCAGCGCGTGCGGGCCAACAACGTGAAAAGGCCAAGCGTGAGGTGAGAGCGGGCCTTGCGCCGTGGTTGCTGCGCAATGGGCACGCCGACCGCGCCTGCTCGCCAGATCCGTCGGCGCCGCCTGGCGTGCCGTGGGTTGCATCGTGAAACCGGCGACGACAGATCCGCACATCGCCGGCACGGCCTGCGGGGGCTGCCCGGGACCCAACCCCGCGCAAACCAACGCCCGGAAGCCGCCCCGCCGCGCCCCGCGCCTACCCCTAACCGGTGCCACCGCCTAAACTTGCGGTTTACCCATTGCTGATGCGCGCATGTCCGAGACCCTAGCCACCGACGCCACCGCCCCGGCGGAGAAGAAAGACTTCATCCGCCAGATCGTCCGCGAGGATCTGGCCAGCGGCAAGCACACGGTCATCCGCACCCGCTTCCCGCCCGAGCCCAACGGCTACCTGCATATTGGCCATGCCAAGGCGATCTGCCTGGATTTCGGCCTGGCGGCCGAGTTCGGCGGGCTGTGCAACCTGCGCCTGGACGATACCAACCCGGCCAAGGAAGACCCCGAGTTCGTGGTGGCCATCCAGGACGACGTGCGCTGGCTGGGCTATGAGTGGGCACAACTGCGCCACGCCTCGGATTATTTCCAGGTGTATTACCTGGCCGCGCAGAAGCTGATTCGCGATGGCCATGCGTTCGTGTGCGACCTGTCCGCAGAACAGGTGCGGCAATACCGTGGCACGCTGACCGAGCCCGGCCGCAATTCGCCGTTCCGCGAGCGCAGCGTCGAAGAAAACCTGGAGCTGTTCGCACGCATGCGTGCCGGCGAATTCCCGGACGGCGCGCGCACGCTGCGCGCCAAGATCGACATGGCCAGCGGCAACATCAACCTGCGCGACCCGGCGCTATACCGCATCAAGCATGTGGAGCACCAGAACACCGGCAATGCGTGGCCGATCTACCCCATGTACGACTTCGCGCATTCGCTCGGCGATGCGGTGGAAGGCATCACCCACTCGCTGTGCACGCTGGAATTTGAAGACCACCGCCCGCTGTACGACTGGTGCGTGGACAAGGTGGACCTGGCCGGTCACCCGGAACTGCTGCAGCCGCTGCTGGACAAGGGCTTACCGCGCGAAGCGGCCAAGCCGCGTCAGATCGAGTTTTCGCGCCTCAACATCAACTACACGGTGATGAGCAAGCGCAAGCTCACCGCGCTGGTGGAAGAGCAGCTGGTGGACGGTTGGGACGACCCGCGCATGTACACGCTGCAGGGCCTGCGCCGGCGTGGCTATACGCCGGCGGCGATGCGGTTGTTCGTGGACCGCGTGGGCATCAGCAAGCAGAACTCGCTGATCGATTTCTCGGTGCTGGAAGGTTGCCTGCGCGAGGATCTGGACGCCGCGGCGCCGCGCCGCATGGCAGTGATCGACCCGCTCAAGCTGGTGCTGACCAACCTGCCGGAAGGCCATACCGAAACGCTGCAGTTTTCCAACCACCCCAAGCACGAGAGCTTCGGCACACGCGAAGTACCGTTTGCGCGCGAGCTGTGGATCGAGCGCGAGGATTTTGCCGAGGTGCCGCCCAAGGGCTGGAAGCGCCTGGTGCCGGGCGGCGAAATCCGCTTGCGCGGCGCAGGCATTGCGCGCGTGGACGAGGTGATCAAGAACGCTGACGGCGAGATCGTCGAACTGCGCGGCTGGCTCGATCCGGAATCGCGTCCGGGCATGGAAGGCGCCAACCGCAAGGTCAAGGGCACCATCCACTGGGTCAGCGCCGCACACGCAGTGGAAGCGGAAATCCGCCTGTACGACCGCCTGTTTTCGGTGGAAAAGCCCGACGACGAATCCGAAGGCAAGACCTACCGCGATTATCTGAACCCCGAGTCCAAGCGCAACGTGCGCGGCTACGTGGAGCCGAGCGCTGCGATGGCTGCGCCGGAGCAGGCGTTCCAGTTCGAACGCAGCGGTTACTTCGTTGCCGACCGTCGCGACCATAGCGCGGCCACGCCGGTCTTCAATCGCAGCGTGACCTTGCGCGATACCTGGGCCAAGTAACCACGCAGGACAGACAGCGGCGCTCTTGCAAAGCGGGCGTCGCTGCTCCCTAGGTTGGGCGGCGGCTGCACGGCTGCAGAGGCGGCACCTGCGTCGTCACGCACCCTCTTGGCCGCAACGCCGATGCGCAGCAAGCGGCTGCCACGCCGTGGACCGCTTTAGGCCATCACGATCGTGGCGGTGGCGCATGCGCTGCGATGGCATCCCATTGATTTGCGCAGCGCCATCGCACGCACGCGGCGCCATGCGTGTGACCGACGACATCACAGAAGCTGGAACAGCGCACTGATGCAGCGTGCGGCGTTGCATCCGTCTGCAGCGCCCGCCTTGATCAACGCCCTGCCGCACGGCACGCTGCAATGCATGCCCTGAGGAACAGCACGATGCGTGAACGCTTGATGGTGGGTGTCGCCTGCGGAATCGGTGCGGGCGCGCTGTGGGGGCTGGTGTTTCTGGCGCCGCAATTGCTGGGCGCTTTTACGCCGCTGCAATTGGCGGTGGCGCGGTATCTCTCGTATGGCGCCGTGGCGACCTTGCTGCTGGCGCCACGCGCGCGGCAGACCGCTGCCCGGCTGGGCGCTGCCGAATGGTGGGCGTTGGTGCGCTTGAGCCTGATGGGAAACCTGATGTATTACGTGCTGCTTGGCAGCGCCGTGCAGTGGGCAGGCAGCGCGGCAACGGCGTTGATCATCGGGCTGTTGCCGGTGGTGGTCACCGTGATCGGGACGCGTGCCGCCGGTGCGGTGCAATTGCGACGTCTGGCCGCGCCCTGCGTTTTGTGCGTGATCGGCGTGACATTGGTGGCAGTGGATACCGTGCAGGACGACTCCGGCCAGCAGGCAAGCGATCGCCTGACCCGGATCGCCGGCCTGCTGTGCGCGGCGGGTGCGCTGGTGTCGTGGTCGGCCTATTCGATCGCAAATGCACGCTGGTTGCGGCGGCGCCCGGATCTGTCCGGCGGCGACTGGTCGCTGCTGACCGGCGTGGTCACCGGCGCACTGGCGTTGTTGCTGGCGCCGGCGGCCCTGATCGGCAGTGCCGCGCATGCACCGCTCGAGTGGGCCAGTTTCTGGGGCGTGTCGCTGTTGCTGGGCATCCTGGCCTCGATCATCGGCAATGCGCTGTGGAATCGTGCCAGCCGCGTGCTACCGCTGACCCTGGTCGGGCAGATGATCGTATTCGAGACGGTGTTTGCGCTGCTGTACGGCTTCGCCTGGGAAATGCGGCTGCCCACGCCATTGGAGTTGGCCGCCATCGCCTGCCTGCTGGTCGGCGTGCTGTGGTGCGCAGCACTGCATGCGGAAGCGAAATGACCCCGGTACCTGATGCACGCAGCGGCCTAGATTGCAGGCTGTATCAGCCAGCGATGCCGCCATGTGCCTCCCGCGACCATGCTTACGCCCACCTGCAAATACCTTGCGCGGCGCGGTGTTTTCGCTGTCGATCGGCCTTGCGGCCTGCTCGCCGCAGCCGCCCGTTTCGAACGCGGCGACTCCGGCCGAGGTGTTCTGTACGCTGCTTCCGGGTCGGCCGGATGACGATCTGCCCAGCGATCGCCGCGACGAAAGCATGCAGCAACTGGACCTTGCCACGCGCTGCCACCGGTCACTGCGCAGACGGCGTTGACTTCACCAAGAGCAGCTGACAACACCGAGCGGGCAGTCGTCAGGCGGATACGACGGCGCGGAGCAACCGGAGTGGACGCGTGGTACATGCCGATTCCGGGCAGCGGCCGCGCCCGCCCGGCGGCTGCACAGTCGTTTCGTTAGCTGCTCCAAGGCTGCAGGCGTGTTTCGGTCACACGCGACGCCGTCGCCAGCGTCATCAGCCATAACGCGCGCACGATCTGGATTGCGGAATTTTCTAGCTGATCCTGCGCGTGCCACATTCCGCGCACCCGGGGCTTACCATGGCCGCTCACCTATCCTGATCGGAGCGGCCGCATGTCCCGTCTTTTGTCCCGGTGTCTGAGCACGCTGTTGCTGCTGGCCTGTCTTGGGTCGATTGGCTGCGTGGCCGCACCACCGACCGATACCGCCACGCCACCTCCGGCGACCGGCTCGACACGCGGCCCGGCAGCCGGCAAAGCGGTCGTCGTCACCACCACCTGCCGCACCGATGCCGATTGCACAGTGAAGAACGTCGGCAACTGTTGCGGTGCGTTTCCGGCCTGCGTCAACGTCAACAGCGCCACCGACCCCAACGGCGTACTGGCGCAATGCCAGGCTGGCGGCATGATGAGCGTGTGCGGCTTCCGCGAGATCAGCGCCTGCCAGTGCGTGGCCGGTCAATGTGCCGCAAAGGACGCGCAGGCCGATACACTGCGCCCCGCCACTCCCCCTACAGAAACGGTCCACTGATGCTTTACGCGCACATCCACCTCACCCTGCCCGACTGGATCCACGCGCATGTCGACGACAGCCGCGCCTATCCCAGCGATGAGGACAAGGTGGCCCTGGCGATCGAGCTGTCGCGGATGAATGTGCGCGAACGCAGCGGCGGCCCGTTCGGCGCGGTGGTGTTCGGCCCGGACCATCGCATCATCGCCGCCGCAGTGAACCGCGTGGTGCCGCAGACCACCTCGCTGGCGCATGCCGAAAACATGGCCTACATGCTGGCGCAACAGCGCCTGCAGACGCCACGCTTGAACGATGTGCTGTCGCCGGTGACGCTGGCCACCTCCGCGCAGCCGTGCTGCCAGTGCTACGGCGCGACCGTATGGGCCGGCATCGACCGCCTGCTGATCGGCGCGCGCGCCGACGACGTGATGGCGCTGACGCAATTCGACGAAGGCCCGTTGCCGGCCGACTGGGTGGGTGAACTGAGCCGCCGCGGCATCGAGGTGGTGCGCGACGTACTGCGCGACCAGGCGTGTGCAGTGCTGCGCAACTATGGCGAGGGCGGCGGTGACCATTACTGATGTCGCCGGCGCAGCGGGCGCCCTCCTGCAGGTGCAGCGATGAGCGGCCTGCTGTGTTATTGCCGGCAGGGTTTCGAACCTGAGCTGGCCGCAGAACTGAGCGCGCGCGCTGCATTCGTCGGCATCGCCGGGTATGCGCGCACCCAACGCAACGACGGCTATGTGCTGTTCGTCTGCGACGAGGCTGCGCAACTTGCAGCAAAACTGCAGTGGCGCGAGTTGATCTTCGCCCGGCAAAAGCTGGTAGTGATTGCCGAGCTGAAAGGTATCGACCCCAAGGACCGCATCACGCCGATCCTGGCCGCGTTGGACGGGCAGCAGCGGTTTGGCGATCTGTGGGTGGAACACCCGGATTCGGACGCTGGCAAGCCGCTTGCAGGCCTGGCGCGCAGCTTCGGCAATGCACTGCGACCGGCCCTGCGCAAGGCCGGCCTGCTCACCGACAAGCCGCAGCCGCGCCAACCGCGGTTGCACGTCTGTTTTCTCGACGGCGACCACGCCTTGCTGGCGGTGGCCGACAACGCCGACAGCGCGCCGTGGCCGCTGGGCATTCCACGCCTGAAATTGCTGCCGGAAGCGCCTTCGCGCTCTGCTCTCAAGCTCGACGAGGCCCTGCTGACGCTGCTCACGCCCGAAGAACGCGACGCACTGGTCAAGCCGGGCATGCGCGCGGCCGATCTGGGCGCTGCGCCCGGCGGCTGGACCTGGGTACTGACGCGGCAGCACGTGCACGTCACCAGCGTGGACAACGGCCCGCTGCGCGAGCATGTGCTGGAGACCGGGCTGGTGGAGCACCTGCGCGCCGACGGCTTCCACTGGAAGCCCGCGCAGCCGCTGGACTGGATGGTCTGCGACATGGTGGAGCAACCGCGCCGCGTGGCCGAACGCATGGCCACCTGGGTGCGCGAAGGCTGGTGCCGCAACACCATCTTCAACCTCAAGCTGCCGATGAAAAAGCGCTGGGACGAGACCCGCCTGTGCCTGGACCTGTTCGAGCAACAGGCAGAAAAATCATTGATCGTGCGCGCCAAGCAGCTGTATCACGATCGCGAGGAGATCACGGTACTGGCGATGCGGGAGTGAGGCTGGGAATCGGGATTCGGGAATCGGGAATCGGGAATCGTAAAAGCGGTTGGCCGGTTCGGCTGTATATGCTGTCGTCGATTCCTTCGACCACCGCGCGACGTTCACTGAGCGTTTTGAATCATTCCTGCACAGCGATGCTCTGCGCGTTTGAAGCGCGCCTGAGGCGTGCAACGGGAATCCTCGTGATGGTTGGTCCCGTGCCTTGTAGTAGAAATTGCTTCCCGACTAGCGCGACTCGCTTTTGCGAAATTGACGCTTGCTCTTCTCACTGAATCAACATTTCTGCGGCCGCTGGTTGCCGCTGGTGTGCTGCTTGCAGCTGTCGGCCATTGATTGCGGGCGTGACGCACCGCGGCCGGTTGGCCGCTTGCTCGCTCCACAGTCAGAATGTGTGTTGGCCGCTGTGTGCTGCCATGCCTGGCGGCCCTGGGCCGCTGCTTGCTATTGCGGTGGCCCCGGCGGCACTTGGCCGCCGGAACCAGCTCATTTACAGCACGATGCGCTTGCTGCCCTCGCGCGCCGAGCGGTAGATCGCATCGACGATGCGGATGTCGCGCAGGCCTTCTTCGCCCGGCGCACGTAATGGCGTGCCGTTCATGATGGCCAGCGCGTCTTCGTCCATCTGCAGCGCTTGCTGATGCGGCACCTTGGCGTCGAACACGCGGCCATCGCTGGCCTTGCCGGTCACGCCCTGGTAGCTCTGGAACGGCGACAACTCGTACCAACCGCGCTCGCACTCGGCGCGCAGCACATTCATGTTCTTGCCGAAGCTGGTCTTGCACTCGGCGCGCACCGCATTGGGAAACTCCAGGGTGAAGTCCATGTGCTCGTCGACTTCATCGAACAAATCGGGTCGGTCGGTCCAGCGCTTGGCCGTTACTGCCAGCGGCTCGGCGCCCACGGTGTAACGCGCGGCGTTGAGCGGATACACGCCCATGTCGTACATCGCGCCGCCACCGAACTGCGAGCGCAACCGCCACGGGCGGTCGGCCTTGGCGGTGCCTTGATAGCCGTTGTACCCGGCCTCGGCACGCACGCGTTGCATCGCGCCGAACGGTTTTTCGCTGGCCATCGCAATCACGCGCCGCGTGTTGGGCTCATGCTGCATGCGGTAGCCGATCGTCAGCGCCACCTTGTTGCGTTTGCAGGCAGCAATCATGGCCTCGCATTCACCGGCGTGCATCGCCATCGGCTTCTCGCACCACACATGCTTGCCCGCGGCAGCCGCACGCAGGGTCAGTGGCGCATGCAGATGCGTTGGCGTGACGATGTACACCACATCGATGTCGTCGTTGTCGGCGATACGATCGAAGTTCTCGTAGTTGTAGACATTGCGGTCGGCGATGCCGTACTTGGACTGCCACTGCGGAATCTTCGACGGCGTGCCGGTGACGATCCCGGCAAGCTTGCAATGCTTGGTCAGCGCCAGGCCGGGCGCGAGCTGTTCGCTGGCATAACTGCCCAACCCGACCAACGCGACATTGAGCGGTTTTCCGGGCTTTTTCTTCGGCACTGCCCACGTCGGTGCAGCCAGCAGGATGCCTGCACCGCCAAAGGCGGCAAGCAAGCGGCGACGTGTGATCGATTCCACGGACATGCAAACCTCCTTCGCGAGTGTGGGCGTACTGCTCGCGCACCTTACTTGATCGGGTGTGATCACCGCCATGGTCGCGCTGCACGTTCTGGCACACTGCTGGCGATCACATCCGGAGCATTGCGCATGACCGTCGTTGCCCATCTTCGCTATCTGCCGCTGGCGCTCCTGTTGTCCAGTTCGCTCGCCAGCGCTGCCGACACACCCTTCGTTGCGCGCGATCTGATCGGCGATGGCGCATTCACACACAATGCCGAAGGCCCGGCGACCGGTCCGGATGGCGCGCTGTACGCGGTGAACCTGGGCAAGGACGGCACCATCGCGCGCATCGCGCTGCAGGCCGACGGCGGCGCACGTGCCGAGGTGTTCGTCACCTTGCCCGAGGGAAGCACCGGCAATGGCATCCGCTTTCGCGACGGCACCATGTATGTCGCCGATTACACCGGCCACAAGATCCTGCAGGTCAACATGCAGACGCGTGCGGTCAGCACGTTCGCGGCGTTGCCCGAGGCAGATGGCCCCAACGATCTGGCGCTGGCGCCCGATGGCAGCTTCTACGCCAGCGACCCGAACTGGAAGGACAATGGCGGGCGCTTGTGGCACATCGGCCGCGACGGCGCGGTGCGGCTGCTGGAGGCAGGGATGACCACGCCCAACGGCCTGGATGTCAGCCCCGACGGCAAACAGCTGTATGTCAATGAAAGCATGTCGCGCAAGGTGTGGGCCTACGACCGTGGCAGCGACGGCAGCCTGCGCAACAAACGGCTGCTGATCAGCTTCCCCGATTTCGGCATGGACGGCATGCGCTGCGATGCCGACGGCAATCTGTACATCGCCCGCTACGATGCCGGGCAGATTGCAGTGGTGTCGCCACAGGGCAAGCTGCTGCGTACGGTGGCATTGAAGGGGCGCAAGGCCAGCAACGTGGCCTTCGGCGGCGCCGATGGCAAGCAGGTGTTCGTCACCTTGCAGGACCGCGGCGCAGTTGAAACGTTCAGGTCCGATCGTCGCGGGCGCGAAACCGGACACTGAAACTGGCGTGTGCGTCGCATTGGTTCTCAGGCCGCGCAACAGCGTCCTGGCATGCTGCAGGTCACCTGTGGAGGACTCCCCATGCAACCGATCGAATTGAAGGACGCGGCCGCCTTCGGCAGCGAATTTCTGCGCCTGACCCTGTTGCAGGGGTTCCAGTCGCTGACCAAGCGTGACCTGGAATTGTTGATCTTCGTGCTGCTCGAACGCGATGGCGCCATCTCGCGCAACAGCTCCAACGCTGCGGTCGCATTGCAGTTGCGGGTGACCTCGGCCAAGGTCAAGGCGCTGCGGCGCGATGGCTATGCGCGTTGGCGCTCGCTGGTGCCCGAAGAGGGCGACGCCGCGATGCAGCGCATCGTTGCCAACGTGCTCACCGAAGACAATCTGCGCTCGGGTGCAAAACATGTCAGCGAACGCAGCCGCAAGGAAGGCTTTTTGGCGGTGCGCATCGAACATCCCGACGACGCGCAACAGTTCGAGCAAGCCATTCTCGATGTCGGTGCGCTGCCGGTGTACGAACGCAACCGCGAAGTGGTCGCGGTGCGCTTCGACACGCTGCTGAAAATCGCCGAGCGCTGGGGCTACCTGCAACCGGATCCGCACGCCACTGTGCGCGCATTGCAGAAGCTCACGCCCACCGCAGAAGAGGTGTCGGATCTGCTCAAGAAGGACATTGCGCAGTTGCGCTGGGACGACGTGCGCCGCGCACTCAACAGCCTGGGTGCCAAGGCGGTGACAAGCACGGCGGAGGGCGGCCTGAAGGGACTACTGAAGATCGTCTTCCCCTTCATTCCCGGCTGAGTGGCGCCAACCAGAGCACTGCGCGATGCAATGCGCAGTGCTCGCTCAGGGCAACGATGCAGCAGCGCGACAAGACCCGTTCGCCGCCTCTGACAATTCAACAGCGTATCCCCGTCGCCAAGCGGCGCGCCACCGTCACGCACAGCGCAAAAGGCCGCCAGGCTCTATGCTTGTGGGCTGTTCCGCATCAGGGGGATCTGATGACCAACCGCAGTCTTGCCACACTCGTCTCCACGCTGTCGCTATTGCTCTGCACTGCCGCACATGCGCAGCAGGCGCCCACGCCGGCCAGCAGCATGCCGCTGATCGACGTGCCCAGTGCCATCCGCACCCAGCCGCTGTCCAGTGGCGAAGTCACCCATCAAACCGAACTGGAGCGCCCGCGCGGCGAATCCAGCGTGATCGTGCGTTCGATCCAGCCCAATAGCGTGGTCGGCAGCTACCGCATCGATTTTGAAGCCATGGATACCGATGGCGATGGCCGCATCAGCCGTGCGGAGGCGCAGGCCAACCCTGCCCTGGCCGATGAATTCGACGCGCTCGACACCCGTCACAGCGGTTACCTGACCCGCGAACAGCTCGCTGGCTGGCTGATCCGCTGATCGTCTTACGGCAGGCGCGGCTGTACTACGCAACCGCGCACTGTGCTTCGCATCACGCCATCGCCCCCTCTTGCAGGGCCCGCTTCGGTCGGATAGATTGTATTTAACGGATACAATCTGGACGGACCGATGACTGCTCGCCTTTCACTTGCCGCCGACCTTGGCTACCAGCTGCAACTCGCCGCCCTGGCCTCCAGCCACGCCGCGCGCCAGGAATTGGCCGAGCTACAGCTCACCCCGGCGCGCGTGACCGCGTTGATCCACATCCGCGATCAACCCGGCTGCGACCAGACCGAGCTGGGCAACCGTCTGCTGGTCAACCGCGCCGCCGGCATGAAGATCGCCAATGCGCTGGCCGAGCAAGGGCTGATCGAACGCCTCGCTGGCCGCGACCGTCGCAGCAAGGGCCTGTACCTCACCGACTCGGGCGAGCGCACGCTGCTGGTTGCGCAGGGCTGCCTGGCGCGTGCGGGCGAACGCACCTGCACCGGCCTGCAGGCTAGCGAACAACAGACCCTGCTGCGCCTGCTCTGCAAGTTAAACGCCAGCGCTGCACTGGAGCGCGCCGCCGCGCCAGACACGGCGCTGGCCGAAGCACTCTGAGCCCATCAACACACCAGCACTCTCACGACTCGAAGGAGACGCCGCTTGAACGAGCATGACGTGGTATCGGTTCGCATCGAAAACCGCATCGCCTGGGTGAAGTTCGCGCGCCCCGACAAGCGCAACGCGATGAGCCCGGCGCTCAACCGCCGCATGATGGACGTGCTGGACGAGCTGGAGTTCGACGACAACGTCGGCGTGCTGGTGCTCGGCGGCGAAGGCACCGCCTGGTCGGCGGGCATGGACCTGAAGGAATATTTCCGCGAAACCGAAGCGCAGGGCCTGCGTGGCGTGCGGCGCTCGCAGCGCGAATCGTATGGCTGGTTCCGTCGCCTGCGCTGGTATCAGAAGCCGACCATCGCCATGGTCAACGGCTGGTGTTTCGGCGGCGGCTTCGGCCCGCTGTTTGCCTGCGACCTGGCGATTGCCGCCGATGAGGCGCAGTTTGGCCTGTCGGAAATCAACTGGGGCATCCTGCCCGGCGGTGGCGTCACCAAGGTCGCGGTGGAACTGCTGTCGATGCGCGATGCGATGTGGATGACGCTGACCGGCGAAATGGTGGATGGCAAGAAGGCTGCCGAATGGCGCCTGGTCAACGAAAGCGTGCCGCTGGAACGCCTGGAGGCACGCACCCGCGAAGTGGCCGAACTGTTGCTGCGCAAGAACCCGGTCGCGCTCAAGTACGCCAAGGATGCGGTGCGCCGCGTCGGCACCATGACCTACGACGAAGCCGAAGATTACCTGGTGCGCATGCAGGAAGCGGCCAATTCGTTCGACAACAACGCCCGCAAGGAAGGCATCCGTCAGTTCATCGACGAGAAGAGCTACAAGCCCGGCCTGGGCGAGTACGACCTCAGCAAACACCGAGCGTAAGCGCGTCCTACGGCGTCCGAAGCGGTGCGCGTTGTGCGTGCATCGCTGGCGCTGCCAGTGGTTTTCTGCACCGAGGAGGGAGTATGGAAGCCTTATTCGAAACGCTGCGCGGCATCGCCGCGCGAGGTCCCCTGGGTCTGTTCATCGACGGGCAATGGCGCGCAAGCACCGGCGATCGCTCGGTCGATGTGATCGCGCCGCATACCGAAGAACGGCTGCTGCGCTACACCGAACCCTCGCACGCAGATACCGAAGCGGCCATCGCAGCTGCACGCCGCGCCTTCGACCACGGCCCCTGGCCGCAGCTCTCCCCGCAAGCGCGCAGCGTGGCACTCAAGCGGGTGGCCGACCACTTGCGTGCACGCATGCCGGAGTTGGCCGAAGCATGGACGGGCCAGGTCGGCGCGACCCTTGGCTTCAGCAAGCGCGCCTCGCAGCAGGCGCCGGATTTATTCGACTACTACGCCGACCTGATTGCCACCCACGCATTCGTCGAACCACGTGTGCGCCCCAACGGTGGCCGCGTGCATGTGGTGCAGGAGCCGGTCGGCGTGGTCGCCGCGATCACGCCCTGGAACGCGCCGCTGGTATTGCTGTGCTACAAGGTCGCCGCCGCGCTGGCTGCCGGCTGCACGGTGGTGGCCAAGCCCTCGCCGGAAACGCCGATCGATGCCTATATCCTGGCCGAGTGCATCAGCGCCGCCGGCGTGCCCGATGGCGTGTTCAACCTGCTCCCCGCCGGCCGCGAGGTGGGCGAGCAATTGATCCGCCACCCGCACGTGGACAAGGTCAGCTTCACCGGCTCCACCCAGGCCGGCCGCTCGATCGGCATCGCCTGCGCCGAGCGCCTGGCACGGGTTGGGCTGGAGCTGGGCGGCAAATCGGCAGCAATCGTGCTGGAGGACGCCGACATCGCCAAGGTGCTGCCCACCCTGGTGCCCTACTCCATGCCGATCGCCGGACAGGTGTGCTTCTCGTTGACGCGCGTCCTGGTGCCGGCGCAGCGCCGCGAAGAAGTCCTGCAGGCATATTGCGCGGCACTGAGCGCAGTGAAGCTGGGCGACCCGTTTGCGGCAGACACCGGGATGGGCCCGTTGGCCCTGGGCCGCCAGCTCGAGCGTGTGCAGTCCTACATCGCCAAAGGCAAGGCGCAGGGCGCACGCCTGGCCATGGGGGGAGGCCGCCCGGCACACCTGTCGCGCGGCTTCTTCGTCGAACCGACGGTGTTTGCCGAGGTGACGCCGGACATGACCATTGCGCGCGAGGAAATCTTCGGACCGGTGGTGAGCTTCATCGACTACCACGACGAAGCCGACCTCATCGCCAAGGCCAATGCCAGCGACTACGGTCTGCACGGCACCATCTACAGCGAAGACGCCGAACGCGCCTATCGCATCGCGCGCCGCGTGCGCAGCGGCAGTCATGCGATCAACGGCATGTGGGTCGATATCAGCATGCCGTTTGGTGGCTTCAAGCATTCGGGTATCGGCCGCGAAGGCGGTATCGAAGGTCTGCATGCCTTCCTCGAAACCAAAACCCTCTACCTGAGCTAGCGCACAGTCGAAACAACGCGCGCCTGCGTGCGGACTGGCATGCACACATCGCCAACCGATAGCGCATTGCGTGCCTGCTATGCGCAGGCGCACGCGTGGGCTGCATCCGCCACGTGCGCATCACGTTCTCCGGGACGTCTAAACCTTTCGCACGCAGCACTCGCACTCACACCCAGTCACTTCCCACTCTTCCAGAAGACCGCGCCATGGCCATGCCGACCGACTCGATCGCCTTCCACGCCCGTCTCTCGCCGCAACAGTTTGCCGCACGCGACCTAGTGCTGGGCCTGAAATGGACCTATGCCGAACTGGACGCCTTGGTGGGCCGCCTGGCGGCCTTGTTGCGCCGGCGTGGCTGCGTCGATGGAGAGCGGCTCGCCGTGCTGGCGCGCAATTCGGTGTGGCAGGTGGCCTTGCACTTCGCCTGCGGGCGGGTCGGCGCGATCTATGTACCGCTCAACTGGCGGTTGAGCGCGAGCGAGCTCGATGCGCTGCTGCAACGCGCAGAGCCACGCGTATTGCTGGGCGACGATGTCGCTGCCGGTCGCACGGACATGGAAGCCTTGGCAGGCTTTATCGCGAGCGCCGATGCACTGGAGCCTGCCGACACGCCATCGATTCCGCCGGATCGTGTCAGCCTGATCCTGTTTACCTCCGGCACCTCGGGTCAGCCCAAGGGCGTGATGCTCAGCGAGCAGAACCTGCAGCATGCCGCGCATAACTTCGGCGTCACCACACGCGTGGACGCACGCAGCAGCTTTCTGTGCGAAGCACCGATGTTCCACATCATCGGCCTGGTCACCAATGTGCGCTCGGCGCTGGCGGTGGGCGGTTCGATCCAGGTCTCCAATGGCTTCGATCCCAAACGCTCGTTGGGCTGGCTTGCCGATCCATCGCTGGGAATCACGCATTACGTCGGCGTGCCGCAGATGATGCAGGCATTTCGCAATCAGCCCGGCTTCGATGCGGCAGCGCTGCGCCATCTCACCGCATTGGTCAGCGGCGGCGCGCCGCACGCCAGCGACGATCTGCTTGGCTGGCTGGACGATGGCATCCCCATGGTCTGCGGCTTCGGCATGAGCGAAGCCGGCACGGTGTTCGGCATGTCGGTGGACTGCGATGTGATCCGCAACAAGCTGGGTGCGGCCGGCATCGCAACGCCATCGGTGCAGACGCGCGTGGTCGACGACCACGGCAACGACTGCCCGGCGGGCGTTCCCGGTGAATTGCTCTTGCGCGGTCCCAACCTCAGCCCCGGTTACTGGCGCGACCCGCAGGCGAGCGCGGACGTGCTCGATGGGCAGGGCTGGTTCCGTACCGGCGATATCGTGCAGCGCGATGCCGACGGCTTCTTCTGGGTCGTCGACCGCAAGAAGGACATGTTCATTTCCGGCGGCGAGAACGTGTACCCGGCAGAGATCGAAGCGTTGCTCGCAGACCATCCGGACATCCGCGAGTGCGCAGTGGTCGGCCTGGCCGACCCGCAGTGGGGCGAGGTGGGCTATCTGGCGATCGTGCCGGCCGCTGCGGCGCCGGACCTGGAGGAGATCCGCACCTATCTGACCGCACGGCTGGCCAAGTACAAGGTGCCCAAGCATCTGCGGTTGGTGGATGCCTTGCCGCGCACGGCGACCGGCAAATTACAAAAAGCGCGCTTGAAGGACACCTTGGCCAGTGACACTTGAGGTGCCGTCGCATCGGGCGCGCATGCGCACCGCCAACTGCAACGGGCAGCCTGGGCTGCCCGTTGCTGTGGCGCGGCGCACGACCCGCCGTGTGCAGCCGCGCGCGACAACCCGTTGCGCGTTGATACAGCTCAGCAGAAATCGCGAAGCGCCGCGCGTTGCGCCGGCCTTACGCGATCACGCAGAGGCATCCAGCAACACATCGTCTTCGCCAACGCGGTCGTCCACCCACACCGCGCCCTGTTCGGCCATGAGGGCCAGCTGGTGCTCCAGCTCGCGCATCAGCAAGCGCACGCCCGGCTTGTGGATTGCGGCGCCATCGCGATAGATCACCCCGCCTGCGCGCGCCTGCGAGGGCTGCTGCAGCTGGAAGGCACGCAACTCGCCGCGTGCGATGTCGCCGGCCACCATCATGCTCGGCATCACCGCAATGCTGTCGGTGCCGAGCAGGATCTCGCGCGTGAAACTGGCCGAGCTGGAACGCAACTGGTCGCGCGTTGCAAGACCGTGCTCGCGCATGACCTGCGCCACGTCGCGTTCGACATGCTGGCTCAGGGTCGGCAGCACCTGCCGGTACGCGACCGCCTCGGCAACGCGCACCGGCCCATTGGCGAACAGCGGGTGGTCGCTGCGCGCCACCAGCGCAATCGGGTCCTGGTACAACACCTTGCGAATCAGTGCGTCGTAGCGGGCCAGCGGATACAACCGCCCGACCACCAGATCGATCTCGTTACCGGCCAGTTTGGGCAACAGCTCATCGGTGCGCCCGTGCAGCAGGCGCACCCGCAGCGTGGGCTCGGTGCGATACAGCGCGGCCAGCACCGCCGGCAGCAGACCGCTGGCCGCCACCGGCAAGGCACCCACGGTGATCGTGAGCGCATCGTCCTGCAGCAGCCCTTCGAAGGTGTCCTGGGCGCGTCGCAGCTGCCCAAGTACCACATGCGCCGTCTGCACCAGCACCTCGCCCATCGCGTTGGGGCGAACGCCGCGCGAATGCCGCTCGAACAGCGGCGCACCGACGATCTCTTCGATCTCCTGCAAGGCGCGCGTGAGCGCAGGCTGGGTGACATTCAAGACGCGTGAGGCGCGCAACAGGCTTTTCTGTCGGTCCAGCGCCTCGATGACACGCAGGTGCCGCACCTTGATGCGGTGTTCGAAGAACACGGAGGACATGGTCATTGGGGGAGACCTTGGGTTGGGAAGTCGGGTAACGCGACGATGCGGCGCTGAGCCGATACACCCGGCTCAGCGCGCATGGGGCACACGCCGCGTCTGCATGAAGTCTTCGAACGATTCGCCGCGCATGATGGCGTAGACCTGCAGGTTGGTCATGCGCACCACGCGCGCAAATTTTTCGATGACGAAGAAGTTGGCGCCGTACTGCACTAGGCCCAGCCAGTCGCGTGCACGGATCAGCGCCTTCTCCTGCTCGGTGAGTTCGGCTTCCTGCATCAATGCTTCTGCATCCTGCAAGAAACGATCGCGCCACGGGGCGCGGATCATGTGCCAGAAAAAGCGGTTCAGGCGCAGCGCGCGATTGCTGGTGCGCAGATCGAACAGGTACGTGCCGCCGATCTGCTCCATGCCATGGGTTTGCGGATTCATCAGCACCTCCTCAGGCCGCAGCGGCAGTGCGCGCAAGCAGCTCGGCCGAACGCGGCGCGCCGGCCGCTTCTTCGCCCGGCTCGTACAGCACCACGGTCATCGCCGTGGTGGTCATCAGGTAGTAGTTCTGATGCAGCTTGCGGATCGGCCCATCCAGCGCGCCGCGCATCGCCAGCCACATGATCTGCTCCACGCTCTCCGCACCGCCCAGGCGCACGTAATCGGTGTGGGTGAGATCGGTGAGTGTCTCGGGCGCATGCTGGAACCGGTCCAGAAATTCCATGTCCCACTCGGTGTTGTTGAACCCCGTGCGCTCGCCATGGATCTGGTGCGATAGCCCACCGGTGCCCACCACCACCACCCGAAGATCTTCCGGATACGATTCGATCGCGCGGCGCACTGCCTGGCCCAGGCGATAGCAGCGCCGCGCCGTCGGCAGCGGGTACTGCAGCACGTTGATGGCGATCGGCACCACCGTGCCCGGCCAGTCCGGCACATGCGGCCACAGCAGCGGCAGCGGCGCTGCGCAGCCGTGGTCGATCGGCTTGTCCTGGAACACGGTCAGGTCGAATTCGTCATTGACCAGGCATTCGGCGATATGCGCCTGCAACTGCACGTCGCCGCGGATCGGCGGCAGCTCGCGCAGCCCCGCGCCTTCGTCGGCAACCGGAAAGCGTTCGCCCACGCCCAGCGCGAAGGTGGGATACAGATCGAAGAAGAACGTCGTGCAGTGGTCGTTGTAGAAGAACACCAGCACGTCGGCCCGTTGCTCGGCCAGCCACGCGGCCACTGGCGTGTAGCCGTCGAACAACGGTTTCCATACCGGGTCCTGCTGCTTGCCCTTGTCGTAGGCCACCCCGATGGTGGGAACGTGCGAGGTCCCGATACCGCCGATGATGCTTGCCATGTTGTGCTCCTGCGACGCGGGCCGGGCCCGGTCGGGGCAGGCGCGCATCAGTGGGTGATTGGGATCTGCAACGCAATGGATCCCAACAAAGGACGACCAACGACTTCGGATCGCCAAAACGGTATCCTTGGGATCCAAATTGCCATCAAGCGATCTCATCCGCAAGGTTTTTATACACGTAAGTGCGAGTTTTCCCTGTCGAAGGAACGTGCGCTGCGGTATGGCGCGAGAGAATGGAGCCAATGGCGAACAACCACCGATTGCAAGCGATCCAGCAGCTACGCGAATTGATCCTGTGCGGCACCTTCGCGCCGGGCGAGCGCCTCACCGAGGCGGCACTGGCCGAGCGCCTGGCGCTTTCGCGCACGCCGATCCGCCAGGCCCTGCCGGCGTTGTGCCAGGAAGGCCTGCTGGTGCAGGCAGGCAACCGTGGTTACGCCGTGCGGCGCTTCAGCCAGCAGGAAAGCCTGGATGCACTGGCGGTGCGCGCAGTGATGGAAGGCATGGCCGCGCGCACCGTCGCCGAACGGGGCGCCCCCGCCGAGTTGCTCGCCACCTTGTACGCCTGCCTGGGCGAAGGCGACCGCATCCTGGCCAGCCGCAATCTCCGTGCCGACGACGAGCAGGCATATGGCGCAATGAATGCCCGTTTCCATCGCGCCATCGTGGAGGCGGCCAACAAGCCGATCCTGACCGAAACGGTGGAGCGCTGCACCTTGGTGCCGTTCGTCAGCCCGGTCAACGTCGTGTTCGGCCAACGCACTGCCGCGCTTGCCTACGACGATCTGTTTTACGGACACAGGCAACACGGCGCGATCGTCTCGGCCATCGAGCAACGCGATGGCGCACGCGCGGAATTGCTGTTCCGCGAACACGCCAACACGCAACGGCACAGCATGGGACTGTGAGACGAGCGCTTTGCTCGTCGATACCCCTGCGCGCCAAGCACCCGGCTTGAGCGATGAGGCCGGACCTCCCGCGCAAGCAGGTTCGCGTGACGGATCGCATCGCATCAGCATCGTCCACATGCCGGCACCGCGGCACAGGCAATGCAGGACACATGACCCGCACACGTTACAGCGAGTGCACAATCATCAGGTTGTAGCTATTGCCCGCCACCGAGTTCTCGACCTCGATGGGGAGGTAAACGTTGAAGTTGAGAAGGTTCTTTTCGTCGAACCGCCAGGACAACCCGGGACCAACGTAGAACTGCCTGCGCTTGCTGTCGGGAATGCTCTGGTCGTTGGTGCGGTTGTTCTTTAACTGCTGCAGGTAATACCCATTGATGCCCAGACGCAATTGTTCGGTGACCTTGACCGAGCTGGCGAAGTTTGCCCACAGCACATCGCCGGCCTGGCCGTTGCGAAAACGGAACCCGGGAATCGGCGGCACACCGCCGGCGCGGCTGGTGCGGAAGTTGTAGAGGTAATTCAGCCGCCCGCTGATTTCCCAGTTGTCGCTGGGTTGCACGGTGAAGGCCCAATGCGGTGCGACCGACCAGAAACCGGTGCTCTGGTTGATGGGGACATCGCGATCGAACTTGCCCACGGGCGCGAAGGCGTCGATGGCAAATCGCTGGAAGAACAGCACCCGCCCATCGCGCATCACCGGCGGCATCTGCAGCGCCGGCCCGAACGAGATATCGCCCAGACCCAAGCCATTGCTGCTCAAGCGCACCGGGCTATCGGCAGCGACGGAGGTGTCGTAATTGACCAGCGGCACGATCGCATTGAAGCTCAACGAACCGCCCTTCCAGGTGTAGGGCGTGACGTAGATGAGCTGGGTCAACGCGACGCTGACCCCGACGTTGGGGTCGCGGAACGCCGGCGAATTATCGCCGTTGGCATTTTTGATCGCATCGAAATCGTAGTACCGCAGATACTCGATGGCCGTCCATCCAGGCTTCATGGAACTGAAGCCATCTAGAAAACTGGTGCCACCCAAATTGATGCCTTGCGGTGGCGCCGCGGTTTCCGGCACGGCCTGCGCCCACGCTGCTGGCGACGCTGCGGCCAGCAAGGCAGCGATGATCAGCGCAGGTTGACGAGGCGACAGCGCATGCGGCAACACCGAACCACAACGAACAGACGAACGGACGCGTTCCACTAGGCGAATCTCCGATGCAAAGGGAATGGATGACTGCGATGCGACGCGACGGGGAGGGGAGAAAACAGGACTCAAAGACGGCGGCACGCGACATGCGCCATCGGGACAGCGATGGGTAACGGTGTTGTCTGCAGCCCGGATGCGCCGACTCAGCCGGTGCCGACCCGCAGCAGCAGCGACCCGAGCCGTTGCTGGAACAACCAGCGCCCCTGCTCGAGCACCAGCACATCCTCGAAGCTGCCCAGCAATGCCGGCGATTGCGCCGTCCACGGCGGCGCTGCGGAGGTATCGCCGGCGGTGTAGAGCAGGACATGGCTGTGCGCGTGCGCCAGCGTGTGCGACTGGACGCTGACCAAGGTATTGAGCATCAGGTGGCACGTGGTGCGCGGCGCACGCTCGCGAAACGACTGCAAGATGGCCTCGCGCCCCCGCACGGGCGCATCCGGTGCACTGGGACGCGCGAACACACCATCGTCGGTGAACAACGCGGCCAGGCCGGCATGATCATGGCGGTCGTTGCACAGCGCGAACCGGCGGATCGCTTGCTCGCAGGCAATGATGATCGAGACGTCGTCGTGCATGCAGCGTTCCTCAAGGCGTGACCAAGGCAATCTCGACACCCGGCGAACTGCGTGTTTCGGCAGCAGTGGCCCCGTAGTCCCATGCGTTCGGCGGGCGCGCCATCACGCGGCCTGCAACCAGTCGCGCAGCGCGTCGCTGACGGCGGCAGGTGCTTCCACCGGCGCCATGTGCCCGCAGTGTTCGAAAATCGCCAGCCGCGCCTGCGGAATGTGTCGTGCCATGTCCTGATGCCGCGCCAATGGGCTCCACGCGTCCTGTCGCCCGACTCCCAACAACGTCGGGCATGTGATGTGCGCGAGCACCGGTGCCGCATCGGGGCGTTCCAGCAGGGCATTGGTCTGCCCAGCAAAACTTTGCGCGCTTTGCCGTTGCACCATGGCCATCAAGCCATCCATCAACGCGCCATCGGCGCGGTGATCGGGGTGCAGCATCGGCGGCAACCAGCGCTGAGCCAGCGCCTGCATTCCCTGGGCATGCGCCAGTCGCACCAATGCAAGCCGCTCTTCGCGTTCGCCGTCGCGGCGCGGCGCGATGCCTGTATCGAGCAGGGCCAGCCGCAGCACGCGCGCTGGCGCCTGGCGCATGATTTCCAGCGCGACCCGCCCGCCCATCGAATGTCCCGCCAGCGCAAAGTGCGGCGGCGCAACGTCCAATACATGCGCGGCCATCTGCGCGATGCTGTCGAAGCCGGCGAAATCCATCACCTGCACATCGGCCAGATCGCGCAGCGCGACGCGCTGCGGTTGCCAGATGGCGGCGTCGCACAGCAGGCCGCACAACAACAGCACTGCCGGCTTGGACGAAGGAGGCGCAGACGAGGTCATGGCGCGACTGTAGCCATGGCAGCCACGCACGTCGTATGGAACCTGCTGCCTTCGCTATAGCATCAAAGGCATATCAAGGCATGACAGACAGCCGCCGACGCCGATTCCGGCGGCGGGTGCGATTGGCTCACGCGCCGCCGGAGGCGCGCTTCCACAGCGCATCGACCAACGGCGGCAACGTGCCGGCCAGGCCCAATACCGATCCGCGCAACAAGGTCAGGTGCATTTCGTCGTTGGAAAACACCGTATTGATCGCATCGAAGCCGTAGGCGGCCACGGTGTTCTCGCTGCGCCGGGTACGTGCCCAGCGTTGCAGGCGATGCGGCGCGGCCCAATCGGCACGTTTGGCCATCGCCTCGCGCACGCTCTGCCGCAATGCCGCCACATCGCGCAGGCCCAGGTTGACGCCCTGCCCGGCCAGCGGATGCACCACATGCGCGGCGTCGCCCAGGGTCAGCACGCGGCCGCTGACGTACTGCTGCACCAGCTGCCGTTGCAGCGGGAAGGCAGTGCGTGCCGACACCACGCGCACCTCGCCCAGGCGCGCGGCAAAGGCCTGGGTCAACTCACGCGAGAAATCGGCATCGTGCAGCGCCAGCACGCGCTCGGCGTCGGCATCCGGCAAGGTCCACACGATCGAACTGCGGCCATCGGCGAACGGCAGGAAGGCCAGCGGCCCGGTGGTCAGGAAGCGCTGCCAGGCGGTGGCCTGATGCGGGTGCTCGGTTTCCACGAAGGCAACCACGCCGCGCTGTGCGTAGGCATGCCGGGAGACCGGCAGCCCGGCGAGTTCACGCAGGGTGGAGGCTGCACCATCGGCGGCAATGGCCATTGCCGCTTCCAGCCGGCTGCCATCGTCCAGGCGCAGGCGCACGCTGGCGGTGTCCTGCTCCAGTTCGACCACGCGTGCCGGACAATGCACTTCGATGCCGGCCGCATGCACGGCGGCCCACAAGCGGTCCACCAGCACGTCGTTTTCGATGATCCATCCCAGTTGCTCGCGTCCCAGCGTGTCCGCGTCGAAGCCCAGCTCGCCACCGCCACCGGCATCCCAGACCCGCATGCGCCGGTAAGGCTGCACACGCGCGGCACACACCGCATTCCACACGCCCAGGCTGTCGAGCAACGCAGCGTTGTCGGCGGCGAAGGCATAGACACGCAGATCGGGGTGATCGGCGTGCCAGCGGACAGGCTCACGCCCTTCGACCAGGGCAACGCTCAGGCCGGCATCGTTCAACGCCAGCGCGCAGGCGGCGCCGACGACGCCACCGCCGACGATCACCGCATCACGCGTGCTGCGCCGGCTCATGCGCTGCTCCGGCACAGCTGCGGCACATCGCCACGAAAGCCCATGGCGCCGCCTACCAGCATCGATTGCAGCGGGGCCGCCTGCGACGTGGCAAACAAGCCCAGGCTACGCAACGGCCGCAGCAACGGCGCCGGGTTGCCGGTGAGCCGCGCCAGACCGCTGGAAAACCCGATGGTGTGCTCGCGGTCCACCCGCCGCCGCGCCAGATACTCGGCCAGCAACGCACCGGCACCGGCATCGCTGCGATCGTGCTCGATCAATTCGGCCAGCGTCAGCGCATCGCGCAGCCCCAGGTTGAAGCCCTGCGCACCGATCGGATGCAGCGTCTGCGCGGCATTGCCCAACAGCACCACGCGCTCGGCGATGAGGCTGTTGGCCAGCACCTGCACCAGCGGATAGGCACTGCGCTCGCCGGTGGCGACGAAGCGCCCGGCACGCCAGCCGGCGGCACGCTGCAGGCGCGCCAGCCAGCCGGCGTCATCGAGCGCAGCCACGGCCTCGGCCTCGGCGCGCGCCACGCAATGGATCGCACCGTAATGGCGGTCGCCACGTGGCAACAGCGCAGTTGGCCCATGTTCGCCAAAACGCTCCCAGGCCGTGCCATCGGGCGGTCGTGACGCACGCACGCGCGCCACGAACAGGGTCTGCAGGAAATCGTGGGCATCGGTACCGATGTGCAGCAGCTCGCGCACCGCGCTATGGCTGCCATCGGCGCCGACCACCAGTCTGGCCTGCACACGTTGCTCGCCCGCATCGGTGGCCAGGCGCACCGCGCGCACGTCGTCCTGCACCGGCTCTATGCCGATGCACCGCGCAGGCCGGTAACGCCGCAGATGGGTCAGTTCGTCCAGACGGGTCTGCAAGGCATCGCCGAAGTCGCGTGCCACCACCACCTGGCCGAAGGCGTCGCGGCCGTAATCGGCCGCGTCCAGTTGCACGCGGCCGAAGTCCCCGGCGCGGCTGACATGGATGCGCCGGATCGGCCCGGGCGGGCTGCGCAGCTTGGCCATCACCCCGAGCGCACCCAGCGCGTTCACCGTGGCCGCGGCGAAACTGAGGTTGCGTTGATCAAACACTGCCGGCGGCGTGCCGGCCGGGGTGGCCTCCACCAGCCCGACATCCAGGCCGAGGCGGTCCAGCGCAATCGCAAGGCTGGAGCCGACCAGGCCGCCGCCAACGATCAGAACGTCATGGGGATGTGTCATTCCCACATGATAAGCCTTCGCCCCCTGCGCGTTGCCGCCAAAGGGCGGGACATCTGCCGCGCCCGCTGCCCACCTGCGCCTTGCCCGGCTCGCACGCAGCGCAGCGCGTCACGCGCTCCCCAAAACGCATGCAGCGGCTGGCACAGCGTGGCGGGCAGTCGCAGGGCGGGCGCGGACGGCGCACCCGGACGCGGCGATCTAGGCGTGGTGCAGGCCGATTCCGGGCGCCGCCCACGCGCGCCTGGCACTGCGCACTCGTTCTGCAGCTGCCGTGCCCAAGCCGCGGGCAGCACCACTTCCACGCTACACTCCAGGGCCTGTAATCCGGCCCGCTCCGCGCATGACTTCTCGCTCGCACGACACCCTGATTCTGAGTCTGCTCGCCGTATTGATGGCAGCCACGCGGATCAATCACTTCGCGCCGGTTCCGGATGCGTCCTGGGCGGTGTTCTTCATCGGCGGATTTCATCTGGCTGCGCGCACCAAGCTGGCATTTCCACTGCTGATGCTGCTGGCCGTGGCGGTGGACTGGCTGGTGATCACCGGCCAGGGCCTGAGCTTCTGGCAGCACTACTGCGTGTCGCCGGCCTACTGGTGCCTGATCCCGGCGTATTTCGCGCTGTGGGCCGGCGGCATGTGGCTGCGCCGGCACTATCATGGCGCACAGTGGAGCGCGCTGGCGCGGCTGGTGCCGGCCCTGCTGATCGCCGTGGCGTTGTGCCAGCTGATCGCCCAGGGCAGCTTCTACTGGATCAGCGCCAGCGTGGCCGACCCGACCGTGGCCGGCTGGTTCAAGAATTACACCGACTGGCTGGGGCCCTATCTGCGCAGTGCCGCGCTGTACGTGGCGGCCGCCGCGGTGATCCAGGTGGCTGCCGAGCGTCTGTCCGCACCGCGTCGCCAGCCCTACGCCGGCTAAGCCATGGGCAATCGACTCTCTCGTATCTATACGCGGACCGGCGACGACGGCAGCACCGGCCTGGGCGACGGCAGCCGGACCGGCAAGGATGCGTTGCGCGTCAATGCCTACGGCACCGTGGACGAAGCCAATTCGGCCATCGGCGTGCTGCTGGCCGCCCCCGGTGTGCCGGAGCCGATCGCCGCACTGCTGACCACCGTGCAGCACCAGTTGTTCGACCTGGGCGGCGAGCTCTGCATCCCCGGCCACGCGGCCATCGACGCGGCCGACATCCAGGCGCTGGAGACGCAATTGGACGCCTTCAACCAGACGCTGCCCGCACTGCAGGAATTCATCTTGCCGGCCGGCGGTGAGGCCGCCGCGCGCTGCCATCTGGCCCGCACCATCGTGCGCCGGGCCGAGCGCGAGACCGTTGCGCTGTCGCGCCAGGAAGCGGTACGCAGCGAGGCGATCGGCTATCTCAACCGCTTGTCCGACCTGCTGTTCGTGTTGGCGCGCGTGCTGGCGCGTGCCGATGGTCGGCAGGAAGTCCTGTGGCGGCACGACCGCCGACGCGGTTGAGCATGTGCCCGGGTCGGCACAGAGGCTAGAGTTGCCCCATGTTGGTCTTTACCCATCCCGCCTGCCTCGGTCACGACGCCGGCCCTGAGCACCCGGAGAGCCCCGCCCGCCTGGAAGCGGTCGTCCAGGCCCTGCGCGGCGCATTCCCAGATCTGGACTGGCGCGAAGCGCCGTTGGCCAAGCTGGGCGACCTGTGCCGCGTGCACGAGCGCGAGCAGGTGGATGCGGTGCTGGAAACCGCCTTCGACGGCTATCGTCAGCTGGACGTGGATACACGCATGGTGCCGGCCTCGCGCGCGGCCGCCTTGCGCGCCGCAGGCGCCGGCATCGCCGCGGTCGATGCGGTGATGCAGGACCAGGCCCGCACCGCCTTCTGCGCCGTGCGTCCGCCCGGTCACCACGCCACCGCACAGGTGTCGATGGGATTTTGCCTGTTCAACAACATCGCCGTGGCCGCCGCCCACGCCCGCGACCGGCATGGGCTGGAACGCATCACCATCGTGGATTTCGACGTCCATCACGGTAACGGCACCCAGGCGATCTTCGAACGCGACCCCACCGTGCAGTACCTGAGCACCCACCAGTCCGGGCTGTATCCGCATTCGGGCAGCGTGTACGAGCGCGGCGTCGGCAATATCCACAACCTGCTGCTGCCACCGGGCAGCGACGGGCTGCGCTTCCGTAATGTCTGGGAAGACGAGATGCTGCCGCTCGTCGATGCCTTCCGCCCGCAATTGATCCTGATCTCCGCCGGCTTCGATGCGCATCTGCGCGACCCACTGGCCGACCTGATGCTGGACGACGACGATTTCGCCTGGCTCACCGGCGCGCTGCGCACACTCGCCGACCGCCATGCACGCGGCCGCGTGGTCTCGATGCTGGAAGGCGGCTACGACCTGCAGGCGCTGCGCGAAAGCAGCGTGGCGCACGTGGCAGCGCTGCGCTGAACCCCGGCCAGGGCGCCGGTCGCGTCACCGAGTGCGATGAACCTCGCCCTCCCGGCGCCGGCGCTCTTCATTGCCCCTATGCGGGGTATG
Organism: Xanthomonas euvesicatoria; assembly: GCF_013112235.1. NCBI lineage: Bacteria > Pseudomonadati > Pseudomonadota > Gammaproteobacteria > Lysobacterales > Lysobacteraceae > Xanthomonas > Xanthomonas euvesicatoria. Next base: position 2,136,738 of record NZ_JABFFS010000001.1, on the reverse strand, counting down.
CGGCAAGCTAGTCGCCATTTTATTGGTTGAACCCACGCGTGCGCCGAGCTCTCCGCCTGCTGCCCCTGCCTTTGAGCATCGCCATCTGCCTCCCGGCCATGGCTGCCGACAAGCCGTTGAACTGGGGACTGTGCCCGGCCGTAGACCCGCTACCCGGCTTCGACGGCGCCCCCGCCGCCGACCCCAAGGCCGCAGAAATGCGCCAGCAGTTGCCGACCGACATCGAAGGCGACCAACTCTCCGGCACCAGCACCACCCCGCAATACCAAGGCAATGTTGCGTTGAAGCGCGGCGACCAGTTCCTGGGTGCCGACAACCTGCGCATGGACACCGAAACCGGCAACTACATCGCCGAAGGCAATGTCCGCTACCAGGACACCTCTTTCCGCATGGTCGCCGACCGCGCCGAGGGCAATCAGGACACCGACACCCACAAGGTCACCAACATCCAGTACCAGTTGGTGGAGCGCCGCGGCAATGGCGACGCCGAATCGGTGGACCTGCAGGGCCAGGTCGGGCAGATGCATCGGTCCACGTACACCACCTGCGACCCCTCGCAGCCGATCTGGCGCGTTCGCGCGCCGGAGATCGACGTCGACAACGAGGAAGGTTTCGGTACCGCGCGCAACGCGGTGCTGCAGATCGGCAAGGTGCCGGTGCTGTACTTCCCGTGGTTCAAGTTCCCGATCGACGACCGCCGCCAGACCGGCCTGCTGTTTCCGCAATTCGGTCTGTCCGGCCGTAACGGCTTCGACTACCTGCAGCCGATCTATCTGAACCTGGCGCCGAACTACGACGCCACGTTGTTGCCGCGCTACATGAGCAAGCGCGGTTTCATGTTCGGCACCGAATTCCGGTACCTGTACGAGGGCGGTCGCGGCGAAGTCACCGGCAACTACCTGCCCAACGACAAGTTGCGCGACAAGGACCGTGGCAGCGTGTTCTACAGCGGCTACCACAACGTCAACAGCAATTGGCAGGCGCGCAGTAGCATCTCCTGGGTCAGCGACACGCGCTACGTGGAAGATTTCACCAGCCGCATCAACGGCATGGGCTCGGCCTCCAGCCTGCAGAGCACCGTGGGCATCTACGGCACCGGCGAGACCTGGACCGCGGGCCTGATGGCCGACCGTTGGCAGCTCACCGACTACACGCTGGACGAGCAGGCCCTGCCCTATAACCGGCAGCCGCGCGCGTATTTCACCTGGGAAAAGCCGCTGGGCATTTTCGAGGCCGGTATCTATGCCGAGGCAGTGCGCTTCACCCACGACGATTCGTACCAGGTGAATTTCATCCCGAACGCCAACAACAACAATGGCGACGAGTACGTCCGTACCAATATCCGCAACAAGCAATACGGCAGCGGCGCGCGCCTGGACGTCAAGCCCTACATCTCGATGCCGCTGTCGGGCGCAGCATGGTTCCTGACGCCTACCGTGGCGTGGCGCTACACCGCGTACCAGCTGGATTCCACGCTGGCCGATACCGCACCGCTGACCGGCAACCGCACGCCCACGCGCAGCCTGCCGATCGCCTCGCTGGACGCCGGCCTGTACTTCGATCGCGAAACCTCGCTGTTTGGCACCAACTATCTCAATACGTTGGAGCCGCGCATGTACTACCTGTACGTGCCGTACCGCGACCAGGACGATCTGCCGGTGTTCGACACCCGTCCGTTCACCTTCAGCTACGGGCAGCTGTTCCGCGACACCCGCTACACCGGCGCCGACCGCCAGAACGATGCCAACCAGCTGACCCTGGCAGTGACCTCGCGCTGGCTGCGCCAGGACGACGGCCGCGAAAAGCTCTCGCTGAGCGCGGGCCAGATCCTGTACTTCAGCGACTCGCTGGTCACCATCAACAACAGCAACAATTCGGCAGCCGGCAGCGAGCAGACCGTCGAACAGGGCAAGTCCGCCTGGGTGGCCGACGCCAACTACATGATCAACGACCGCTGGTCGATGGGCGCCACCTACCAGTGGAACCCGAACTCGCGCAAGGAAGATCTGGCCAGCCTGCGCACGCGCTATCTGCTCAACAACGACGGCATCATCAACCTGGCGTATCGCTACCGTCGCAACCTCACCGACAACAGCGACCAGCTCAAGCAGGCCGATTTCTCCTTCCTGTACCCGATCAACCCCAGCTGGAGCGCGGTCGGTCGGTACTACTACTCGCTGCTGGACCGCAAGCCGCTGGAAATCATCGGTGGCGTGCAATGGGACAGCTGCTGCCTGGCGGTACGCGGGCTGGTGCGCCGGTTCGTGCGCAACCGCGATGGCGAGATGGACAACTCGATCCAGATTGAGTTCGTGCTGAAGGGCTTGAGCTCGTTCGGGCAGAACACGGACCGCACTTTGCGCCGTGCTATTCTCGGCTATTACCGCGACGACCTCTACCTGGTCCCGCCCAGCAACACCACGACCAATCCGGACGATTACGATCCGAACCTGATTCCATGACCAAGCCTTTCTCTGTTGTTCTTGCCTCGCTGCTGGCCATCACCAGCACGGTTTCGCCGTTGGCCTCGGCACAGCAATCCCAGCCGCTGGATCGCATCGCTGCCATCGTCGACGAAGACGTGGTGCTGCAGAGCGAGCTCGATCGCGCAGTCCGCAACGTCAAGTCGCAGTACGCCGGTCGCGAAAACCAGCTGCCGCCAGACGATGTGCTGCAGCGGCAGGTGCTTGAGCGCCTGGTGCTGGTCAAGCTGCAGGTCAGCCGTGCCGATGGCAACGGTATCCGCGTCAGCGACGAAGAACTCAACCGCGCCATCGCCAGCATCGCCCAGCAGAACGGCACGACCGTGGACGGCCTGCGCCAGAAGCTGGCAGCCGACGGGATGGGCTACGCCGATTTCCGCGCATCGGTGCGCGACGAGATCATCGTGCAGCGCCTGCGCCAGAGTTTTGCGCAAAGCCGCATCAGCGTGAGCGAAGGCGAAGTGGATACCGCACTGGCCCAACAGGCCGCCACCGGTAGCCAGTACCACCTGGCGCACATCCTGATCGGCTTGCCGGAAGGGGCAACTGCCGAGCAGATCGCCACCGGCCAGAAGAAGGTCGATGGCGTCAAAGCCTTGATCGACAAGGGCGAGCTGGATTTTTCGGCCGCTGCGGTGCGTTATTCCGATAGCCCCAATGCGCTGGAAGGCGGCGATCTGGGCTGGCGCAGCCTGGATGAAATCCCGAACGCATTTGCGCAGCTGATCCGCGACATGCAGCCCGGCCAGGTGGCCGGACCGCTGCGCGGCCCGAGTGGCTTCCAGTTGCTCAAGCTGGTGGAAATGCGCGACGCCAATGCCGGCGGCGAAAAGAAGATGGTCACCGAGTACCACGCACGCCACATCCTGGTGCGGATCGGCGAGAACCAGACCGAGGCGCAGGCCAAGGCCAAGATCGATACGATTCGCGCGCGCATCGTTGGTGGTGCCGATTTCCAGGCGACGGCCAAGGAGTCCTCCGAGGACACCAACAGCCGCGGTCAGGGTGGCGATCTGGGCTGGTTCCCCGCCGATGCGTTCGGCCCGGACTTCGGCAAGCAGGTCGAAAGCCTGACCGACGGCGCAGTCTCCGAACCGTTCCGGACCCAGGCGGGCTGGCACATCGTGCAGCGCGTCGGTAGCCGCCAGACCGACGTCAGCGCCGAGAACCAGCGCGCGCAGGTGCGTGAAACCATCGGTCGCCGCAAGCTGGAAGAAGAGTACAACCGCTATCTGCAGGAACTGCGTGGCGAAGCGTACGTGAGCTACCGCACCGGCGACCGCGCCGATGACAATGCCACTGCCGCTCCGGCCAAATCGGCAGACCCGGCAGCGCCTTCGCCGCCGCCGGCAAAGCCGACGCGCTGAGACCGGGCAGCCGGATAGCATGATGGTCCCGTCGCTCGCGCTGGTGCCAGGCGAGCCGGCCGGAATCGGGCCGGAGCTATGCATCCGGCTTGCGCAGCAGCCGCGCTCGGACGCGCATCTGATTGCCTACGCCGACCCAGACACCCTGCACAGCGCCGCAACGGCGCTGTCGTTGCCTGTACGGCTGCTCGATCCCGACCAGCCGGCACGTGCACCCGGCGACCTGCCGCTGCATCCCGTTCGCCAGGCCGTGACCACGCGTTTGGGCGCACCCGACCCGGCCAATGCGGCAGCAGTGATCGCCGGCCTGCGCAGCGCCGCGGGTGACTGCCTCGCCGGCCGCCTGCAGGGAATCGTCACTGGCCCGGTGCACAAGGCAGTGATCAACGCCGGCGGCATTGCTTACACCGGCACCACCGAACTGCTGGCCGAACAAGCCGGTTGCCCGGTGGTGATGATGCTGGCCAACAGCATCGTGCGCGTCGCGCTGGTGACAACCCATCTGCCGCTGCGTGCGGTGGCCGATGCGATCACCGCCGATGCGCTGCTGCAATGCCTGCGCATTACCCATGCAGCGATGCAGCGCGACTTCGGTCTGGAGCACCCGCGCATCGCCGTGCTCGGCCTCAACCCGCATGCCGGCGAAGACGGTCACCTGGGCCGCGAGGAACTGGATATCGTCATTCCGGTGCTGGAGCAGCTGCGCGGCGAGGGCATGCAGCTGATCGGCCCGCTGCCGGCGGACACCGCGTTCTTGCCGCAGAAACTGCGCGGTTTCGACGCGGTGGTGGCGATGTATCACGACCAGGGCCTGCCGGTGCTCAAGTACAGCGGCTTCGAGCAGGCTGTAAATATCACCCTGGGCCTGCCCTACCCGCGCGTGGCGGTGGATCACGGTACTGCGCTGGAACTGGCCGGCCGCGGAATCGCGGACCCCTCCAGCCTGATGGCAGCCACTGCGTTGTGCGCCCGATTGGCGGCGCGCCGCTAACACCACGCGTGCTTGCTCGGCGCGGGCCTGCCGCATGGCGCACGCCGCCGATCCGCCAGGCCAGGCGGGCACGCGAACGACACCGCGTGCAGGCGCGGCCTCCGTTAAACTGCGCAGATGAATTCTTCTTTTAGCGCACCGGCCAAGAAGTCGCTTGGCCAGCACTTTCTTGCCGACCGGTATTACATCGACCGCATCGTGCAGGCGGTAGACCCGCGCGCCGGCCAGCATCTGGTCGAGATCGGCCCGGGCCAGGGTGCCATCACCTTTCCGTTGCTGCGCAGGCATGGCGCGCTGACCGTGATCGAATTCGATCGCGACCTGATCGCGCCGTTGACCGAAGCGGCGGCCCCGATCGGCGCGCTGAGCATCATCCACCGCGATGTGCTCAGCGTGGATTTCACTGCACTGGCCGATGGCACGCCAATCCGCCTGGTCGGCAACCTGCCCTACAACATCTCCTCGCCGATCCTGTTCCATGCGCTGGACCATGCCGCTGCCGTGACCGACATGCATTTCATGCTGCAAAAGGAAGTGGTCGACCGCATGGCCGCCGGCCCCGGCAGCAAGGTGTACGGACGGCTCAGCGTGATGCTGCAGGCGTATTGCGAGGTGACTGCGCTGTTCGTGGTGCCGCCGGGCGCATTCCGGCCGCCGCCGAAGGTGGACTCGGCCGTGGTGCGGCTGGTGCCGCGCGACCCGGCCACGGTGCAGATCAACGACCGCCGCCGCTTCGCCGATGTGGTGCGCGCCGGGTTCGGGCAGCGCCGCAAGACCCTGCGCAATGCCTTGTCCACCATTTGCGAACCGGCCCATTTCGACGCCGCGCAGGTGCGCCCGGATGCACGCGCCGAACAACTGGAGGTCGCGGATTTCATCCGGCTGGCCAATGTCGAGCTGGCTTGAGCGCCGCTCCCACACCGTTTTATTTAGACTTTCGCCATGCAAGATGATCCGCGCTACCGCGTCGAGGTCGAGGTATCGCCCCGCTTCCTCGCCCATCAATCCACCCCGGACGAAGGCCGCTACGCCTTTGCCTACAGCATCCGCATCCAGAATGCGGGCGCGGTGCCTGCGCGCCTGATCGCGCGTCATTGGCAGATCACCGATGGCAACGGGCGCACCGAGCAGGTGGATGGCGAAGGCGTGGTCGGCGAACAGCCGTGGCTGCGACCGGGCGAAGCTTTCCATTACACCTCCGGCGTACTGCTGGAGACCGAGCAGGGACAGATGCAGGGCCACTACGACATGGTGGCCGACGATGGCACCGAATTTATCGCTCCGATCGCCGCCTTCGTGCTGAGCGTGCCCAGGACGCTGCACTGATGAATGCCGGAGTAAGGGAGCGCGCGCAATGAGCGTCTGGGCCATCGGCGACCTGCAAGGGTGCTACGACATCACCCAGCGGTTGCTGGAGAAGATCAATTTCGACCCCGCCCAGGACACGCTGTGGTTCTGCGGCGATCTGGTCAACCGCGGCGGGCAATCGCTGGAAACGCTGCGCCTGGTGCATTCCCTGCGCGCGCACAGCGTGGTGGTGCTGGGCAATCACGACCTGTCGCTGCTGGCGATCGGTGCGCGTTCGGAAGAAGAGCAGCGCAAGGTCAACCCGGATCTGCTGCGCATCGTGATGGCCGAAGATCGCGATGCGTTGCTGGACTGGCTACGCATGCAGAAGCTGGCGCACGTGGACCGCACCCTGGGCTGGATGATGATCCATGCCGGGCTGGCGCCGAAGTGGACCACGCAGATGGCCGAAAAGCATGCACGCGAGGTCGAGCAGCAACTGCAGGGCGGCGGCTATCGCAAGCTGCTGCGCAATATGTACGGCGACCAGCCGGGCTGGTCGCCGGGCCTGAGCGGCTACGACCGCAGCCGGGCCATCATCAACCTGTTCACCCGCATGCGCTACTGCACCCCGCGTGGGCGCATCGCCACCGACGACAAGGGCACGCCGGGGACGCAGGCACAGGGCCTGTATCCCTGGTTCGAAGTGCCGGGACGGGTCGAGCGCGACCTGAAGATCGTCTGCGGGCATTGGTCCGCACTGGGCCTGACGATCACCCAGGGTGTGCATGCGATCGATACCGGCGCGGTCTGGGGCGGCAAGCTCACGGCGTTGCAGCTGGATAGCGAGGAGCTGCGCGTGGTGCAGGTGCCCGGACGGGAAGTGACCGGGCCGGCACCGGTCGCACGCGCACCGCGGCGTCCACGTGAGCGTCAGGGGCGTCAGCGCTCGCGCGGCAACCGCGGCACTGCGGGGAACGCAGCGGCCGGCCCCAAGCCGTCAGTCGATACGCCACAGGACTGAGCGCGCGAGGCGCCCGTCGCCATCGCGGTGCCGGGCGCGACCCTGCATCGCTCAGCGGCGTTCGTAATCCACGAACGAAAACGCATGGGCATGCCGGGCGTCGGCAGCATGTAACTCGCGCCTCGCCGGCGACCACACCGCAGGGTCGATCGGCGGGAAGTGCGTATCGGCGCCATCCACCGCGGTGTCCACTTCGGTCACGGCCAGCAGATCGGCGCGTTCCATGGTCAGGCGATACACCTCCCCGCCACCGATCACGCACAGCTCCTGCGCCCCCTCCTGCACGGCGCGTTCGATCGCCTGCTCCACCGATGCGACCGCCTGCATGCCGTCGAACGGCACCTGCCCCGAGCGGGTCAGCACCAGATTCAACCGCCCCGGCAACGCACGCCCCAGCGACTGCGCCGTCTTGCGCCCCATCAGGATTGGCTTGCCCAGCGTCAGCGCCTTGAAGCGCTTGAGATCATCGGGCAGCTTCCACGGCAGCTCGTTATCGCGACCGATGGCGTTGTTGCGGTCCAGCGCCACGATCAACGAAAGTTTCAAATCAATCACTCTTCTTATCTTCAGCAAAAGGACCACACAGGATTTTCATCGCGGCGACAGCGTTCAACACGTCTTGCTCCATGGGCGCTGTGCTGGGCCGGTTGAACTTGACCCAGGCAAACGAGGTAACTAATGGAATCATCCATTGCGTGAGCCGCGTACCATCTACACGCGAGGCATCGGTGCGATAAGCCTGAAGAGGACCGAACTTGATCCACTCGCCTTTTTCACGCTTTAGCTTTTTATCGAGATGAAACGTTGCCGCCGCCAATCGCTCCATGCCTGTTGCCGAATCCAACGGACCGATCGCCGGTGCGCAGCTCATCTCAACCGTGACCGGCCTGTTTGCATCGAACTGCGCGCTGTTCAACGTAATGATTGCGCTTCTGTCAATATCAGGATGCACCAGGTTAGACGGGGCTAGCGTACCCGTAATGCCATTAGGAAGCTCAATGCTACCTGCCGGACCACGCACAGTCTCGGCAAAAACCAGTGTACTGGTCGAAGCCAACATGAGACCCGCAACCGAAAGGAACAGACGTCTCTGCATAATTTCTTCTTTGAGTAATGAGTTTTAAACCGCCACCGGCGCCTTGATCGCCGGATGCGGGTCGTAGCCTTCGATGGAGATGTCTTCGAAGCGGAACGCGAACAGGTCGGTGACCTCGGGATTCAAACGCAAGGTGGGCAGCGCGCGCGGCGTGCGCGTCAGTTGCTCGCGTGCCTGCTCGAAATGATTGGAATACAAGTGCGCATCGCCCAGCGTGTGCACGAAATCGCCAACGCCCAGGCCGGTGGCCTGCGCCACCATATGCGTCAGCAGCGCATAGCTGGCGATATTGAACGGCACGCCCAGGAAGATGTCGCCGCTGCGCTGATAGAGCTGGCAACTGAGCCTGCCGTTCACCACATAGAACTGGAACAGGCTGTGGCACGGCATCAGCGCCATCTGCGGCAGCTCGCCGACATTCCAGGCGCTGATCACCAGCCGACGCGAATCCGGATTGCGCTTGATTTCATCCACCAGCCACTGCATCTGGTCGATTTCGACACCGTCCGGGCCGGTCCAGCGCCGCCACTGCTTGCCGTACACCGGACCGAGATCGCCGTTGTCGTCGGCCCACTCGTCCCAGATGCGTACCTGGTTGTCGCTGAGGTAGCCGATATTGGTGTCGCCCTTCAGGAACCACAGCAACTCATGGATGATCGAGCGCAGGTGCAGCTTCTTGGTGGTCACCAACGGGAAGCCGTCGTTGAGATGGAAGCGCATCTGCCAGCCGAACACGCTGCGCGTGCCGGTGCCGGTGCGGTCGGACTTCTCTGCACCGTGTTCCAGCACGTGCTGCAACAACTCCAGGTACGGCTTCACTTGGCAGCCTCCACGCCTGCGGGCGCCGGCAGCACCGGCTGCAACACCGGCGCGCGGCGCGACATCGCCAGCAGCACCAGGCCAACCGCAATCAACGGCAGGCTCAGAATCTGGCCCATCGTCAGCCAATTGAAGGCCAGGTAGCCGATCGGCGCGTCGGGCACGCGCACGAATTCGACGATGAAACGGAACACGCCATACAGCAATGCAAACAGGCCAGAGACCGCATACCGTGAGCGCGGCTTCATGGAGAACGTCCACAACACCACGAACATCACCACGCCTTCCAGTGCAGCTTCATAGAGCTGCGATGGGTGGCGTGCGAACTGGTTCAACGCGCCGGCGGCGTACTGCGCCTGGATCTGCGCGGGCAACCGGTCCGCCAGTTCCGGCGCGTGCGGAAAGATCACGCCCCAGCCGGCCTGGGTGAATTTGCCCCACAATTCGCCGCCGACGAAATTGCCGAGCCTCCCGAAACCAAGACCCAGCGGCACCAGCGGGGCGACAAAGTCCATCACATCGAAGAAGTGCAACCGGTGCTTGCGCGCCCACAGCCAGCAGGCGATCAACACGCCAAGCAGGCCGCCGTGGAAGCTCATGCCGCCTTCCCAGACCTTGAACAGGATCAGCGGGTTGGCCAGGAAGGTCTCGAACGCATAGAACAGCATGTAGCCGATGCGCCCGCCCAACACCACGCCGAGCATGCCGTAGAACAGCAGGTCGGAAAAACCATCCATGTCTACCCCGGGCAGGCGACCGCGCAGGATGCGCGAACGGCCCAGCGCCCAGGCCGAGAAAAACGCCGCCAAATACATCAAGCCGTACCAGTGCACCTGCACCGGGCCGAGCGAGAAGGCGATGGGGTCGATGGCGTGCAGATAGATCATGCGGACCGCGTATCACAAACAAGCGAGGCCGCTATTCTGACACCTCGCACGCGCTCAGCCTAAAATCCGCGGCCGGTCAGGTAGCTCGTCTTCATGCTGCGCGCCGTCTGTGGCCGGGAAATGCTCGGCCAACAGCTCGGTCACCGCCTCGATGCCGGCCAGGACAGCCGCTTCGTGCTGGCCTTCGCGCAGGAATTGCTGCATGCGCCGGCACACCTCTGCCCAGCGCGCTTCCGGCACCCGGCTGCGCAGACCGCGGTCTGCCACCACCTCGATGGCGTGGTCGGCCAGCAGCAGGTAAATCAGCACCCCGTTGTTGGCTTCGGTATCCCAGGTCCGCAGCTGGGCGAAGGCCTGCTCGGCGCGCTGCCGCGCGCTGTGCCCTCGCCACAACGCCTCCAGCGGCAGGTCGGCCTCGACCGCGACCATGATCTGGCCGGTGTGCGAGCGCTCGCTCGCGGTCACCGCCGCCGCAATGGCGTCCATGCATGCGGCTGGAAAAGTGCGCTGCGCCGAGGGCGCGAAGATATGCCTGAGCCACCGCATTACCAGCTCCCCGAGGCGCCACCGCCTCCTGATGACCCGCCGCCACCGCCCCAGCCACCACCGCCGCCGAAACCGCCGCGGCCGCCGCCGCCAAATCCACCGAAGCCGCCGAAGCCGCCGCCCCAGCCTCCGCCACCGACAAAGCGGCCGGGCGAGCCGGAGGACAGGCCGGCCAGCAGGCCGATCAGCGCCGCGCCCGCACTGGCCAACAGCAACGACGTCAACAGCAACGCCGCACCGCCGGCGGCAACGCCGGTCAGCACGGCGCGCAGCGGGCGCGGTAGCGCGCCCAGGATGCCGCGCGCCACCATGGCCACCACGAAGCCGATGAACAGCGCCATGATCCAGCCACCGCCGCCCGCGCCGTTGCCGCCCTCGGCATGCCCGCTGACCGGCGCCGGCAGGGCCTCGCCCTCGATCAGGCCGGCCAGGGTTGCGGTCGCCGCCGTGATGCCACCAGCGTAATCGCCCTCACGGAAGCGCGGCGCCAGATATTCCTGGATGATGCGGTTGGCGGTGATGTCCGGAATGGCGCCTTCCAGGCCGTAGCCCGGCTGGATGCGGACGCGGCGGTCGTCCTTGGCCACCAGTAGCAGCACGCCGTCGTCCACGCCCTTGCGACCGATCTTCCATTGGTCGAACACGCGCTGGGTGTATTGCTCGATCGCTTCCGGCTGCGTGGTCGGCACGATCAAAATCTGCAACTGCGCGCCCTTGCGCTGCTGCAAGGCCAGCGCCTGTTGCTCGAGTTGCTGGATCTGCGCCGCATCCAGGGTGCCGGTGACGTCGACCACCGGCGAGCGCAGCGGCGGGATGGCAGCCAACTCCTGCGCCAGCAGCGATGCCGGCAGCAGCAACGCCATCATCCACACCACTCGCAAACACATTCGTCGCATTGCCAACTCCTACCTGATGCGCGCCGATCGTCCATCAGCGCGGGGTTTTGCGATTGCGTCTTCCCTGCAGGACGTTGCCACTTACAGAGAACGTGTGCGCCTGAAGCGAAGCCACGGGTGGTCGAACGACCGCGAAGCCTGGCGGCCTACCCTCACCAAGCCCTTCCTCGATGGGAGAGGGCTAGGTCTCGCCTCGACACGGTCTGTCGGCTTGGTCCGCAGATTCGTGCTGATGTGCAGCTCGGCGCGCATCACCTGGCGCGTGCCCGTACGTTGCTCGACAGCGCGCGTACTGCGCTTGCTAGCGACCACTGCACAAGCGCCGTGCACGCACAGCAACTGATTACTGCACAGGCTGCGGCGCGGGCTGTTGCTGCGGTGCCTGCTGCGGCGTCTGCTGATTACCGAAATCCACCTGCGGGGCGCGCGAGATCTGCGCTTCGTTTTCCACGCTGAAATTGGGCTTGGGCTGGTAGCCGAAGATCTTGGCCGTGATCACCTGCGGAAACGAGCGGATGTAGGTGTTGTAGTCCTGCACGGTCTGGATATAGCGGCCACGTGCCACGGTGATGCGGTTTTCGGTGCCTTCCAGCTGCACCTGCAGATCGCGGAACGACTGGTCCGACTTGAGCTGCGGATAGTTTTCGCTGACCACCAACAACCGCGACAGCGCGCTACCCAACTCGCCTTGCGCCTGCTGGAACTGCTTCAACGACGCTTCGTCATCGGCGTTGACCTGGATCTGGCCCACGCGCGCACGCGCATTGGTCACTTCGGTCAGGACCTGGCGTTCCTGCTGGGCGTAGCCCTGCACGGTGCGTACCAGGTTGGGAATCAGATCGGCGCGGCGCTGATACTGATTGAGCACCTCCGACCAACCGGCCTTGACGCCCTCTTCCTTCTGCTGGATCGCGTTGTAGCCGCAACCGGACAGCGACGCGGTCAGGATCAGCAACACCAAGGCGCGAATCAGGACAGGCATGCAGGCGATTCCATTGGAAGAGAGCCCGAGCATGCCACGTGCCAGGTCAAGCCCGCATGCACACGCCCCTGCCCGGCTCGCCCTGCCTGCCGCGCGTCACCACAGCCGCGGCAACAGGATCAATCCCCAGCACAGCAGCACATTGATCAGCAGCACGAACACCGCCGCCGAGCCCATGTCCTTGGCACGCCCGGCCAATACGTGATGTTCCGGGCCGTAGCGTTCGATCACCGCTTCGATGGCCGAGTTCAGCAGTTCGGCCGCCAGCACGATCAACAGTGGTGCAAGCAGTGCAATGCGCTCGAGTCCCGACTGCCCGAGCCACAGACCGAGCGGCACCAGCACTGCCGCCAGACAGACCTCCAGGCGGAACGAGGATTCGTGCAGCCACGCCGCGCGCAATCCCTGCCATGACCAGATCGCCGCCTTGAGCATGCGACGCGGGCCGCGCGGGACGTGCCCCAATTGATCGGCCATGCGTCAGTGCGTCCTGCCGCATGGGCGAAGAGGGGAACAAATCAAACGCATGGCATGGTCGCTGCTGGGGAAAGTGCGAATCTTGCACCGTGGCGCCCCGCCCCGCCAGCTGCCTGCAGGTTTGCCCTCAGCTTCCAGCCTGGCGCACCATGGCAGCCCGCTTCACTTTGAAGGTTCCTGCATGACCATCCATCGCCTGCGCAGCGTGCTGTGCGCCCTAGCCCTTCTGTCCGGCCATGCGTATGCCGACGCCCTGCACACCGCTCCGGCGGTGCCGGCGCAGGTCTCCAATGCCGCTTGGGAACAAGACATGCAACGCTTCGCCGAGAGCGACGCGCGTCAGCCGCCGCCCAAGCACGGCATCGTGTTCGTCGGCAGTTCATCGATCCGGTTCTGGGAGACATTGGCCCAGGATTTCCCGGGCAAACCGGTGATCAATCGCGGCTTTGGCGGCTCGGAAGTGCGCGACAGCACCTGGTACGCAGACCGCATCGTGATTCCATACGCGCCACGCCAGGTCGTGCTGTACGCCGGCGACAACGACCTCAACAGTGGCCGCACACCCGAACAGGTGCGCGATGATGTGCTGGCATTCGTGGCACGTGTACGCCGCGACCTGCCCGAGGCACGCATCAGCTATCTGTCGATCAAGCCCAGCCCGTCGCGCGCGCAACTGCTGCCGGCCGTGATCAAGGCCAACCGCCTGATCAAGGACGCGCTAGCCCCGCTGCCGCGTGTGGACTTCGTGGACATCTACACCCCGATGCTCGATGCCAGCGGCAAACCGCGCGCAGAACTGTTCCGCGCCGACAGGCTGCATATGACGGCCGATGGCTACGCGATCTGGCGCAAGGTCGTGGCACCGGTATTGGAACAACGCTAGAACGCAACCGAGCCGATCCGGCGCGGCTGTCGCCGGATCGGCCGGCCTGCAGGGGAGACCTTGGCTGCCGCTCCATGCCGGCGCGTTTTTTCAAGGCGGCAGCCTGCCGGCCCTGTTCCCACACACAACGGACGTAGGCGTCTGCGATTTGGGCACGTGGCGACCGCATTGGCGGTGTGCGCAAGAAATGCCGGCAATGCCAGGCACCTGCAACGTCGCTGAAGGCACTGCAAACGCCCACGCGCCGGCGCACTGTTGGCACCACGTTGAGCGTTCCGGCTGCCGAGCGGTAAATAGGGTGATCGAAGCGGTTAGCCAAGCGCGTGCAGCAGCCGGTCGTCGTCTTCCGGCCATGCCGCCTGACTGTTGAGCGGCAGCAAGGCGTCATCAGCAGGCGGCAGGACCACAAAGTGACGCCTCAGGCGACGACCACCGCCACGGACGTGCCGACGCCGGCTTGGCTCTGCAGTTCGATACGCCAGCCGAAGCGATCGCATAGCCGACGGACGATCGACAGGCCGAGCCCAGTGCCTTGCGGGCGGGTGGGGTCGGCGCGGAAAAACGGTTCGAACGCGCGGGCACGCGCCTCTTCGCTCATGCCAATGCCGGTATCACGGACCACGATGCGGTCGTGGGTCACCTCCACCTCGATGCTGCCGGTATCGGTGTAAGCGCAGGCGTTACGCAACAGGTTGCTGAGCACCACCCGCATGACCCTGGGCGGGGCGAACATCTGCAGGCTGCGGTCGCCGACCATGCGCAACGACACCGGTTTGTCGCCAAGCAATTCGCGCGCACTTTCCAGCTCTTCGCTGGCAAGCTCGGCCACATCGAAATTTTCGCTCTGCGGGTCGATCTCGGCTTCGCGCGCCAGGATCAGGAAGGCATCGATCACCGCTTCCATATCGTGGCCGGCGCGCTGGATGCGACGCAGGCTGCGCTGCGTGCGCGCCGACAACTCGTCGTCGGCCAAGGCCATGTCGCTGGCCACGCGGATCACCGTGAGCGGAGTGCGCAATTCATGGCTGGCATCGCGGGTGAAATTGCGTTCGCGCGCGACATGCTCGCTGACGCGCAGCCCCAGCGCATGCAGCGCGGCGGCCAGCTGGCGCGTTTCGCCCTGCAATTCGGCAGGCAGCCGCTCCGGAGCCAGTTCGTCCACATCCGGGTTGCGTGGGTCCCAATGCGAGACGCGCCGGGCCAGCCAGCTGATCGGCGAGACCAGCCGCTTGGAAACCCGATAGGTGAACCAGGACACGCCATAGATCGCCACCAACACCACGATTGCCGGCACCACACCGAACCACAGCGTCAGATGCGCCGCACGCGAGCGCGGAAACACCAGATACAGCCGCCCCTCCGGGCGTTGATCGACATACACCAGCGCATCGGCGGCAGCCACTTCGCTGAAACCCGGAGATAGATGGCGCAGTGCGGCCGGTGCAGCCTCGGCGGCGGTGCCGGCGGGCGAAAAATACCCTTGGATATTGCGAGTATTGGGCGGCCGGTTGTCCGGCACGCTCTTTTGCATCTGCCAGAAATGCACGGCCTCGTCGGCGAGCACGGTGCGCACCAGGCTGTATTTGATGACGAACGACACCAGATACCCGGCCAGCACCAGCGCCAGGCTCGCCAGCGCGACCTGCAGCAGGAAGGCGAGACGTATTTTTCTCGGAAGCCCGTGTGGCATTACTGCATCCAGGGAAGAGCGCCGGAGTATAGGCAACGCTTCCGTGAGTCCTTCGTGCAACCAGCCGGCAGCACAGGAGATCGATCGGCGCATGAGCGCCTATACAGCGGCCGGCCGCCAGAACGGCGGCCGGCGCGTGACATCACGCCATCGGTTGGGCGATGTCGGCGATGCGATAGCCGGCGCTCTGCACGGTGTGCAGCAGCGGACGGTCGAACGGCTTGTCGATGATCTTGCGCAGGTTGTACAGATGGCTGCGCAGGGTGTCCGAATCGGGCAAACCGTTGCCCCAGATTTCGCGCTCGATTTCCTGGCGGGTGACCACACGCGGCGATTCGCGCATCAGGATGGTCAAAAGGCGCAGGCCGATCGGCGAGAGCTGCAGCTCGGTGCCGGCACGGGTGGCGCGCATGCTCACCGGGTCCAGCACTAGGTCGGCGACCTTGAGCACTTCCGAGCCCACCTGGCGACGCTCGCGGCGGATCAGGGCACGCAGGCGCGCCTCCAGTTCCTGAATCGCGAACGGTTTGGTCAGGTAGTCATCGGCGCCAAAGCCCAGGCCGGTGAGCTTGTCGTCCAGCGTGTCGCGGGCGGTCAGCATCAACACCGGGGTGGACTTGCGTGCGTCGTTACGCAGGCGGCGACACACTTCGATGCCGTCCAGGCGTGGCAGCATGAGATCCAGCACGACCACGTCGTAGCTGTTCTCCGCGGCAAGACGGTAGCCGTCCAGGCCGTCCTGCGCGTAGTCGACCTCGAAGCCACGGCCTTCCAGGTACTCGCCGATCATTTCGGAGATATTGCGGTTGTCTTCGACGACCAGCACGAGGCCGGACGTTTCCTTGGTCTGACGCATGGACTTTCCTCGGTCTTCAGCTTTGTGAAACATGCCGGATCGACGGTGGAAAGAGCGTGAAGACCGGATAACGTTTCGTGTTCCGCGGCATTTAGCGGCCGAGCAGCGGGCGCAATGCCGGCCATACCGTCTCCAGCACCTTCGGTTGCGCGGCGGCGGTGGGGTGCAGACCGTCCGCCTGCATCAGGCCGGGCTGCAGCGCGACCTTTTCCAGGAAGAACGGCACCAGCGCGGTCTTGTACTGTGTGGAGAGGTCCGCATAGGTGGCCTTGAGCCGCTCGCGGTAGGCTGGGCCGTAATTGGGCGGCACGTCGATCCCGAGCAGCAGCACCTTGGCACCGGCGTGCTGGCTGAGCTGGATCATCTTTTCCAGGTTGCCCTTGAGCTGGGCCGGGGTCAGCCCGCGCAGCGCGTCGTTGCCGCCGAGCTCGATGACCACCACGCCGGGGCGGTGCTTTTCCAGCAGGCCCGGCAGCCGGGTCAGCGCGCCGGAGGTGGTTTCGCCGCTGATGCTGGCATTGACGACTGCCGGGGGCGTCGCCATGTCACGCTTCAGGCGCTGGTCCAGCAAGGTCACCCAGCCGGACTGCACCGGGATGTTGTGCGCAGCGCTCAGGCTGTCGCCCACCACCAGGACCGGCGCAGTGGCGACCGGACTTTTGGCAGAGGCAATCCCCGGCGCAAGCAGGGAGAGTGTCAGCAGCCACAGGGCCAGCACGCCATATCGCAGTGTTCTTTCACGCATTCGGAGATTCCTCATCGACAGTCTGGCCCCCCGCTCCAGCACCCGCACCGCCATCGACGTTCGCGAGGTCGGCAAGTCCGTCAGTGGCCCGGAGGGAACGCTCCACATCCTCGACAACGTGAGCTTGACGGTCAGTGAAGGCGACAGCATCGCCATCGTTGGCGCATCCGGTTCCGGCAAGACCACCCTGCTCGGCCTGCTGGCCGGGCTGGACCTGCCCAGCCGCGGCAGCATTGCGCTGGCGGGCCAGGACCTGGGCCAGCTCGACGAAGAAGCGCGCGCTGCGCTGCGCGCCCGCGACGTCGGCTTCGTGTTCCAGAGTTTTCACCTGCTGCCGGCGCTGACTGCTGAAGAAAACATCGCACTGCCGCTGGAACTGGCCGGGCGCGAGGATCCGGCGCGGGTGCGCGAAGTGCTGGAGGCCGTGGGCCTGAGTGCACGTGCGCGGCATTACCCGCGCCAGCTGTCCGGTGGCGAGCAGCAACGCGTGGCGTTGGCGCGCGCCTTCGTGGCCCGCCCGCGCATCCTGTTTGCCGACGAGCCCACCGGCAGCCTCGACCAGGCTACCGGCGCGCAGATCAGCGACCTGTTGTTCGCGCTCAATGCCACCAGCGACACCACCCTGGTGCTGGTCACCCACGACATGAGCCTGGCGCAGCGCTGCAGGCACATCTACCGCATCGACAGCGGCCGCCTGCACGCACAGACCGGTCCGGCGGCATGAACGTCGTGCGCCAAGCCGCGCGCGCCGTGCGCCGCGAATTCCTGGCCGGCGATCTGCTGACGGTGTTCGCCGCGCTGGTGCTGGGCGTGGCGGTGATGACCGCGGTGGGCACCCTGGTCGACCGGGTGACGCTCGCGCTGACCTCCAGCGCGGCCGAAGTGCTCGGCGGTGATCTGGGCGTGACCGGGCGGCAGGAGATCCCGGCCGACTTCGCCGCAGAAGCCCAGCGACGCGGCCTGCAGAGCACGCGCATGGTCAGCTTTCCCAGCGTGCTGTTCCATGGCGATGCCAGCCAGATGGCCAATATCCGCGGCGTCGGCCCCGGCTACCCGCTGCGCGGGCAGTTGCTGGTGTCCAAGGACGGCACCGGGACGGAAGGCAGCGTCGCCAGCGCACCGCCGCCGGGCCAGGCCTATGCCGATCCGCGTCTGCTCGAAGCGCTGGGCCTGCACGTGGGCGAGCAACTGGAATTCGGTGCCGGCCATCTGACCATCACCGGCGTGTTGCGCGCCGAGCCCGATGCCTCCGGGGAGCTGATGCAGCTCTCGCCGCCGCTGCTGGTCAATCGCGCCGATATCGACGGCGCCGGCCTGCTCGGCCCCGGCAGCCGCGCCTCCTATCGGTTGATGTTCGCCGGCGCACCGGATGCCATCGCCGACTTGCGCGCCTGGCTCAAGCCACGCGCCAGCGAGTATCGCCTGGTGGGTATTGAAGACACCCAACGCGGCATGCGTGCAGCGTTTGATCGCGCCGGCCGCTTCCTGGCCTTGTCGGCGTTGCTGGCGGTGCTGTTGTCCGGCGTGGCCACGGCCCTGGCAGCGAACCGGTTTGCGATGCGACGCATCGACACCGTGGCGGTCTTGCGCTGCCTGGGCGCCCGCCAGCGCGACATCCTGGCAATGCTGTCGCTGCAGTTGCTGCTGACGGCGATTCCGGCCTGCCTGGTCGGTATCGGGCTTGGCATGCTTGCGCAGGAAGGCCTGGTACAGGCGCTGGGCAGCCTGATCCCGAACCGGTTGCCGCTGCCGCAGGCCACCCCGGCCCTGGCCGGTGCGGGCATCGGCCTGGTGCTGTTGCTGGGCTTCGGCCTGCCGCCGCTGCTGCGGCTGCGCAACGTGCCACCGATGCGCGTGCTCAACCGCAGCTTTGCTGCAGTGCCGCCCAGCTCGTTGCTGGTGTATGGCGCCGCCCTGGCCGCCACGCTGGCGCTCACCGTCTATGCCACCGGCAACCTGGTATTGGCCGGCTGGGTGCTGGGCGGCCTGGCCGCGCTGGCACTGGTGGCGATGTTGCTGGGGCTGGGCCTGCTCGCGTTGCTGCGACCGATTCAGCACCGTCTGCGCGGTGCCTGGAAACTTGGCCTGGCCTCGCTGACACGGCGCCGCGGCTTGAGCGTGGTGCAACTGGTCGGGCTGTCGCTGTCGTTGTGCGCGCTGTTGCTGCTGGCGGTGGTCGGCCCGGGCCTGCTCGGTCAATGGCGCGACCGCCTGCCGGCCGATACGCCCAACTACTTCCTGATGAACATCCAGCCCGAACAAACCCAGCCGGTGCTGCAGACGCTGCGCGGCCTGGGGGTGAAGGATGCGGCCGTGGAGCCGTTTTCCACGGGGCGCCTGGTGGCCATCAACGACAAACCGCCGGTGCGTGGCGACCGCGACCCGGCCGACGACGGCGACGGCGACAACCGCCCGGTGAATTTTTCCTGGCGTCACGCGTTCCCGCCGGCAAATACGCTGCTGCAGGGCAAGTTCTGGGCGGCCGACAGCACCGCGGCGGAAGCCTCGGTGGAAGAAGGCTGGGCGCAGCGCTACCAGCTCAAACTGGGCGATCGCATCACCCTGCTGCTGGGCGAACAGCAACGCACGTTCACCGTGACCAGCATCCGCAAGGCCGATTGGGATTCGTTCCGGGTCAACTTCTTCCTGCTGCTCAATCAAGGATCGGTCGGCGATGCGCCGTACAACCTGATTTCCGCCTTCCACCTGCCGCCGGGCAATGCGTCCAAGCTGGCGGCGCTGAGTCGCGACTATCCGAACATTTCGTTGCTGGATATCGATGCCATCCTGGGCCGCGTGCGCGAGGTCATCGACCAGGTGGCACAGGCGGTGCAACTGGTGATGGGCTTCAGCCTGCTGGCCGGCATGCTGGTGTTGCTGGCCGCATTGCAGGCCACCGCGGGCGAACGCCGTTACGACAGCGCAGTGTTGCGCACCCTGGGCGCACGCCGTGGCCAGCTACGCGGTGCGGTGCTGGTGGAATTCGGCGCGCTTGGCTTGCTGGCGGCGACGCTGGCGGTGACCGCTGCGGCCGTGATCGGCGCGGTCGTGGGGAAGCAGGCGTTCGAGATGGCGTTGACACCGGATTGGCCGCGCCTGCTGCTCGGCGGCGCATTCGGGCTGGCCTTGAGTCTGTTGGCGGGTTGGTCGGGCACGCGGCGCATCCTGTCCACGCCGCCGGCGTTGGCATTGCGGAGCGAATAAGCGCGGGTAAAACGCGTCGCATGCGGGCAACGGCATGCGACGCGCGGCCCGGTGGCTGTGCTGCAGGCCAGCTCACGGACGCTGTGGCGCGCAGCGTGAGGGGCCTTGCTCTTCTGTGAGTGCTGCATATGTCTGCAGCGCATAAGCACCTTGCAAATCGTACGTTCGCAGCAGTGACACGACTGCCTAGAGTGGTATGTCCGGCCGCCGGCCCAGGCGGCCTTTCGTTGCCGTCGAGGTGCCACGTCATGGCCAGCATCACTTCCGCAGCGCGTGTGCACACGCCGCGCGATGCGTCTTCCCCCGTGCAGAGCTCCAGCGTCAGGATCGTGCCATTCGACGCTCCGCTGGGCGCCGAGGTGATCGGGCTGGACCTTGCGCAGCCGCTGGACGCCGCCACCTTCGCGCGTATCCATCGCGCGCACCTGGATTACCACGTGCTGGTGTTTCGCGATCAACGCATCACACCGGCCCAGCAGGTGGAATTCAGCCGTCGCTTCGGGCCGCTGCAGATTCACGTGCTGCGCAACTTTCAACTGCGCGGGCACCCGGAAGTGCTGGTGGTGTCCAACATCAAGGAGAACGGCGAGCCGATCGGCCTGGGCGATGCCGGGCATTACTGGCACTCGGATCTGTCGTACAAGCAAACACCGAGCCTGGGGTCGCTGCTGCATGCGCAGGAGCTGCCCGGCGAAGGCGGCGACACCCTCTTTGCCAACCAGCACCTGGCATGGCAAACGCTGCCCGAATCGCTCAAACGCGCCGTGCAGGACCTGCGTGCCGAACACAGTTATCTGGCCAAGTACGAGGAGTTGCGCGCCCGCAATCCGTGGCGGCCGGCACTGACGCCGGAGCAGATTGCCGAAGTGACACCGGTGCAGCACCCGGTGGTGCGCACGCATCCGGAGACGGGCCGCAAGGCACTGTTCGTCAGCGAGCATTTCACCACGCGCATCGTCGGCTTGCCCGAGGACGAAAGCCGCGCGCTGTTGCAGAGGTTGTTCGAACACTCCACGCATGCTGCGCTGGTGTATCGGCATCGCTGGCAGCCGCACGACATGGTGTTCTGGGACAACCGTTCGGTGATGCATCTGGCTGCAGGCACGCCGGATCATCTGCGGCGCCGGCTCAACCGCACCACCATCGAAGGCGATGCACCGTTCTGAGCCTGCACCTGTTCCCTCCCCTTCCCGACTGGAGCGCCGCATGCGTTTGACCGTCACTTCCCACGCTCCTGCGCCGCGCCGGCGTTTTTCGCGGCGCATCGCGCTGCTGGTGTTGGCCGCGCTGCCGCTGTTGCACAGCGCGCATGCGCAGGCCGAAGGCAAGCTGCGGATCGCCAAGCAATTCGGCATCGTTTACCTGCTGCTGGACGTGGCGCAGGACCAGAAGTTGATCGAACAGCAGGGCAAGGCCGCCGGTGTGGACATCGACGTGCAATTCCTGCAGCTCTCCGGTGGGGCGGCAGTCAACGATGCGTTGTTGACCGGTTCGATCGATATCGCCGGTGCCGGTGTCGGGCCGCTGTTCACCATCTGGGACCGCACGCGCGGCCGCCAGAATGTCCGCGGCGTCGCATCGCTGGGCAATTTCCCGTACTACCTGATCAGCAACACTCCGCGCATCAAGTCCATCGGCGATTTCACGCCAAAGGACCGCATTGCGGTGCCGGCAACAGGTGTCTCGGTGCAGTCGCGGTTTCTGCAGCATGCCTCGCAACAACGCTGGGGCGACAAGGGCACCCATCAGCTCGACGCGCTACAGGTCGCCTTGCCGCATCCGGATGCCGCCGCGGCGATCATCCGTGGGCGTACCGAAATCACCGCGCATTTTGCCAGCCCGCCGTTTCAGGAGCAGGAACTGGCGCGCAACCCGGCCGCGCATATCGTCACCAGTTCCTACGAGATCGAAGGCGGCCCGTCGTCGGCAACGGTGTTGTACGCCACCGAAAAATTCCGCAAGGACAATCCCAAGACCTACCGCGCGTTTGTCGCCGCACTGGACCAGGCGGCGAAGTTCGTCACGGCCCATCCGGAGCAGGCGGCCGATATCTTCCTGCGTCGTAATGGCTCGGGCATCGACCGCGCGCTGGTGCTGCAGATCCTCAAGGACCCGAAAGTGCAGTTCACCGTGGCACCGCAGAACACGCTGGGGCTGGGCAAGTTCATGCAGCACAGCGGGGCGATCAAGCAGGCGCCGGGCAAGGTGGGCGATTACTTTTTCGACGACCCGCTGATTGCGGGCGGGAGCTGAGCGATGAGCACGCCCCTGCTGCAGGTCGATCATGTCAGCCTGGAATATGCCTCGGCCCAGCGCGTGGTGCGCGCGACCCATCGCGTGCGCTTCGATGTGCACGAAGCCGACCGCTTCGTGCTGCTGGGGCCCTCAGGCTGCGGTAAATCCACATTGCTCAAGGCGGTTGCCGGTTTTGTTGCGCCGCGCGAAGGACAGATCCGCCTGCAGGGTCATGCGGTCACCGGTCCCGGGCCGGACCGGGTGGTGGTGTTCCAGGAATTCGACCAGTTGGCACCATGGAAAACCGTGCGCGAGAACGTGGTGTTCGGGCTGCGTGCGGCGCGCAAACTCGGCCGTGCCGAGGCGCGCGAGCGGGCAGACGACAGTCTGGCCCAGGTCGGGCTGAGCGGATTTGCAGATGCTTACCCGCACACCTTGTCCGGCGGCATGAAGCAGCGTGTGGCCATCGCACGCGCCCTGGCGATGCGCCCGCGTGTCCTGCTGATGGATGAACCGTTCGCGGCACTGGATGCGCTGACGCGTTCGCGCATGCAGGAGCAAGTGCTGGAATTGTGGGAACAATTGCGCTTCACGCTGTTGTTCGTCACCCATTCCATCGAAGAAGCATTGGTGGTCGGCAATCGCGTGCTGCTGTTGTCGCCGCACCCGGGCCAGGTGCGCGCCGAACTCAACGCGCATGCCTTCGGCCCGCACAGTGCCGGCAGCGTGGCCTTCCAGCAGACCGCGCAACGCATTCACCGGCTGCTGTTCGATCTGCCCGATGACACGCTGGACGACGACAAGGTGGCACCGCTGCGTCGCCCGTCCCTGCGCCAACGCCAGGCGCTGACATGAGCCGCAGCACCGCAAGCGCAGTGCCGCCGATTCCACCGGTGCGGCCCGAGTACGAAGTGGCACTGACCCCGCTGGACCCTGCCCTGGGCGCCGCGACCACGCCCACGCGTTGGCACGCACCGCCCTGGCTGCGCAAGGCATTGGTGCTGGTGGTCTTGGTCGCGGCATGGGAGATCGCCGCGCGGCTGGTCGGCGACGATCTGATGCTGCCCGGCGCAGTGCAGACCGCGCGCGCGTTCTACGACGGGCTGCTGTCGGGCGAACTGCTGCGCCGGGTCGGTGCGTCGTTGCGTGTGCTGGCGCAAGGTTATGCGCTGGGCGTGCTGCTGGCGTTCGTGCTGACCGCGCTGGCCGCTTCCACGCGCTGGGGCCGCGATGTGCTCGGCACGCTGACCGCCATGTTCAACCCGCTGCCGGCCATTGCGCTGTTGCCGCTGGCCTTGCTGTGGTTCGGGCTGGGCACCGGCAGCCTAGTGTTTGTGCTGGTGCACTCGGTGCTGTGGCCGCTGGCGCTGACCACCTACGCCGGCTTCCAGGCGGTACCGGACACGCTGCGCATGGCCGGGCGCAACTACGGCCTGCGCGGCCCGCGCTATGTGGTGCAACTGCTGGTTCCGGCGGCGCTGCCGGCGATCCTGTCCGGGCTGAAGATCGGCTGGGCATTCGCCTGGCGCACCCTGATCGCCGCCGAACTGGTGTTCGGCGCCACCTCCGGCCAGGGCGGCCTGGGCTGGTACATCTTCCAGAACCGCAATGAGCTTTACACCGACAAGGTCTTCGCGGGGCTGGCGATGGTGATCGTGCTGGGGCTGCTGGTGGAGGGCGTGGTGTTCCAGGCGATCGAGCGGCTCACGGTGCGTCGCTGGGGCATGCAGCGCTAGCGCGGCCCCGGCGGCACGGTCGCGTGCGCTTAACGAAGTTGGCTTATGCTTCGGCCCCCATTCTCTGCCGCTCGCCGCCATGCCCACTGCCCCCTTCACCGCCTACCTGTACCCGGTTCTGCTGCTGATCGCCAGCAACGTGTTCATGACCTTCGCCTGGTACGGGCACCTGAAGTACAAGACCACGCCGCTGATGATCGCCATCCTGGTCAGCTGGGGCATCGCGTTCTTCGAATACTGCCTGCAGGTGCCTGGCAACCGTCTGGGCAGCGCGGTGTATTCGGCGCCGCAGCTCAAGGGCATGCAGGAAGTGATCACGCTGCTGGTCTTTGCCGGTTTCTCCACCTTCTACCTGGGGCAGTCGCTGAAGTGGAACCATTGGGCCGCGTTCGGCCTGATCCTGGTGGCCGCGTTCCTGATGTTCAAGGAATAGAGGCAAAGCGCCCTCTCGCTCGTAGGCGCGCACCCGGGGTCGGCCTCGCAAGAGCCCCCTGCGGTGCGTGGGCCTTACCGGGAATGCCATATCGCGCCCGGATGCGCTCCTACGGCGTCAGGGTGCCTAGTTCGCCGGTTCGACCCACCGTGCGAACACCGCATCGATTTGCGCGTCCTTGACCGGCTTGCCCTTCTGCGCTGACTCGGCCTGCTCGAACATCGGTACGATCATCGCCATGCCGTCCGGCTTGGTTTTCAGATGCAGACCCGGTGGCGTTTGCAGGAATGCGGCCCAGCGCGCGCGCACCTTGGCCCAATACCCCTGTGTGCCTTTCCAGTACGCATAGGCCGGGGCGAAGTCCACCTCGGTGGTCTTGCGGTAATCGTTGAAGCCGAACTCGCGTGCAATCGCTTCCTGGGTGCCGTCGGGCTTGCGCAGCACCTTGGTATTGAATTGTTCGTGGGTCCAGCCGTTCGGCGTCAGCGTGTGCCGGTTGATCACCGATAGCGCATTGTAGTCGCTGCGCCTGGTGTACTCGCGCCGCGGCAACGGGCGCCAGCTGGGATCGCTGGTCCAGGTGGGGTGGCCATCGGCGTAGTCCCAGCGGCCGGTGCCGCAATAACGCGGCGCGTCGCTGACTTCGTACACACATTGCGTCCAGGCGCCGCTGGTGATGGCCGGCGTCAGCGCATGCACCGTCCAGGTCTGCTCGGCGGTGAATTCAAACCGTTGCGGTGCCTCGAAGGTCCAGTCCTGCCGCCAATGCTTGGTCACGTGCCCGGTCTTTTCGTCGACCAGCACGTGCTGCAGCACCAGCCTGCGCGGCGAATCCTCCACCACGATGACCACTTCGCTGGCGCCGCTGCGCATCGCCGAAGCGCGCTCGTAGCCGGGCTTGAGCAGCACGGTTTCGTCGAACGCAAAATCCACCGCGTATTCGCCCTGCATCGCCAGGATGCTCTGCCGATCGCGCTGAGCATCGGCGGCGGCAATCAACGGCAACAGGCTCAGTGTGGCGGCGACACAGCGGGAGAACAATCGGCTCATCGGCACTCTCGGTAGTCATTGGGGAACATCAGGGACGCGCGCGCAGCAGCGACATCGTCATGACACGGGGTCGGCACCGCGGGCATTCACCGCGGCAGTACGCAGCGCTGCAGCGCGCGCACAGCAACAATCGTCCACGACCACGCGGCCGTCGATGCCCTCTTCGCGCACCAACCGTGCAGCAACCTCAGCGCTCAGCGCAGAGACGGTGGCCAGGCTGGCGGTGATGGGGTGACCGTGGCTGGCCGCAGGCTGCAAGCGCAGTGCGCTCAAGCGCCATGCATCGCCGCGCATGCGTCCGGCCAGGCGGCGCCATAGCCGTTCGCCGACGCCCAGTTCGTGCGTGTCCATCGGCAGTGGTGGCAGCCGAGAGACCAGGCGGTCCCAGCTCAGGAAATCGCTGTCGGGCAACAGGCAGAGCCGCCAGCAGCAGTGTCCTGCCGCATCGAAGAACCAGATGCCCTCGTGCACGCCATCGCTGTCCACCCGACGAGACGCGGCTGCAGCGACCGCGTGCTGCCAACCATCCAGTTCGTTGCCCAACGCAGGCCGATACAGGCAAAGCACCGTCCCTAGCGCCGCCAACTGCCGTGGTCGCGGCAGTGCCGCGCGGGTAGCGCGTGCATGCAGGGGCAACGGGATGGCGCGGAGGTTGGGCATGGCCGCTACCAGCTCACGGCCAGGCTGACCGAGGCAGTGCGCCCGGCGCCAGTGAAGCGGTCCAGCACCGTGCTGCTGGCCAGCGTGCCGTTGGGCAGCGCGTTCCAGTCCACGTAACGGCGATCGGCCAGGTTAAACACGCCTGCGGTGAGCTTGGCGCCGGGCGCGAATTCCCAATGCCCCATCAGATCCAGCGTGGCGTAGCCGGCCGGCACGTAATAGCTGTCCAGCTGCGGGCGATGTTTGCGGGCCACAAAGGTACCGATCACTTCTGCGCCCCAGCGATCACTGTCGAAGGCCATGCCAAGCGTGCCGCGCAACGGGTCGACCGAATTGAGCGGCGTGCCGTCGGTGAGGTTGTCGCCTTCCGCATAGGCAACGGCACTGTTCAACGACCAGCCTTGCCAACCCGCCAGCATGCCCAGATCGATGCCCGCGCGCGCCTCTGCGCCCTTGATCACCACATCGTCCACGTTGCGCGACTGGAACAGCGCCAGCCCGTCGGCATTCACGCCAGCCGGCGCATACGATTCGATGAAGTTGCGGTAGTCGGTGTAGTACACGGCCAGCCCGAAATAGCCGACCGCATCGTTGAAACGCAGGCCCAGTTCGCCGCCGCGGCTGGTCTCCGATTTCAGATCCGGATTGGCGATGGCGGTGTAGCGCGCCTGCAGATTGGTGAAACCGATATTGACGTCGTTGTACGGCGGCGCGCGGAAGCCATGCGCGTAATTGGCATACGCCGACCAGGCGTCCGAAAACCGCCACACCGCACCGAACTTGGGAGACACCTGGGTCTCGTCGATGGTCTCGGCGGCAACGCCGGGATTGTCTTCGCGGAAGATGTCGTCCACCTGCGGCGACAGCCGGAAATAATCCACGCGCACGCCCGGCGCCAGCGACAGCTGGCCATCGAGCAGGCCGATCTCGTCCTGCGCATACAACCCGAGCTTGGTGGTTTCGCTCATCGGGAAGTCGCGCACCGGAAACACGTCCTGACCGACGCGATTGCTCACCACGCCATTGGCCAGATTGACCGAATAGCCGTCGCGCTTGGCGCGCGTATCGGTCCAGGTGCCATCCAGCCCATAGGTGATTTCGTGGCTGAGGGTGCCGGTTTCGATGGACTTATGCGCGTTGACCAGCAGGCCGTAAACACGCTGATCGAAATTATGTTCGTTATGCCGGCGCGTGGTGTTGCCGCGCAGTTCGTTGGTGCGTTGCAGGCTCTCGCTGTCCTGGCGATACAGCTGCCACTGCAGATCGTCGGTCCACACGGAATCCAGCGCATCGACTTCATGCCGCAGCGAGACCCGCGCACGTGTCTGATGATCGCGTCCTTGCTGCGACAGGATGCGTAGCGACGCCGTCGGACTCCGCGTATCGACGCCGGTCAATGCATCGATGCTGCCGTAGTCTTCGTTGCCTTCGACCGTGAGTTTGAAGCGCTGTTGTGCGCTTGGGGCGTACACCAGTTTGGCGAGCACACTGCGCCCATCGATGCGCTGCGGATTGGCCGCAGTGCGGGTGAAATCGCGGCTGCGGTCATCGCCCTGGTTTTGCGCCTCCTGGCCCTGGCGATGACTCACCGCCACCAAGCCGCTCCAGCGTTCGCCACCGAACGCGCCGGTGGCACCGGCAAACAGGCCGTTCCAGTCGCCTTCGTAGCCGAACTTCAGGCCGGCGTAGCTGTGCTTGTCTGCGCTCAGATAGTCCGACGGATCCTTGGTGACGAAAGCGACCACGCCGCCCAATGCATCCGAGCCATACAACGAGCTGGCCGGCCCGCGTACCACTTCCACGCGCTTGAGCGTTTCCAGGTCAACGAAGTTACGGTTGGCGTTGAGATAGCTGCCGAAGCTGAAGGTGTCCGACACCGGCACGTTATCCACCAGCATCGCCACGCGGTTGCCATCCAGCCCGCGGATGCGGATGCCGTTGGCACCGGTGAAGCGGCCGCTGGTGCTGGTGACCGACACGCCCGGCGTGTAGCGGAACAGATCCTTGAGTTCGCGCACCAGTTGGTTGTCGAGCTGTTCGCGGTCGATCACATCCACCGTGCTGGGCACATCCACCAGCGCGCGCTGGGTGCGCGTGGCGGTGACCTGGAGCCGGTCGAAGTCGTGCACCTCACGCGCACCCTCCGCTCCGGCATCGCGTTCGGCAGCACGGGCACACAAGGAAATAGCGGGCAGCGCCAGCGACAGCGCGACCACCAGCGGATGCAGGCGGATCATCAGGAACCTTTACGCGTCCCCCGGCGGCGCGTGCGGCATAAGCCAAACGCGGCAGGGAAGATGGAGTTGAGTGGCGGGCGGCGGCGGCAGCGCCCGCTGCGATCTTGCGCACACGCGTTGAGCGAGTACGCAAAGATGGGATGCCATGGCAATCGAGCGTTGCGCGTGGAGCAGGATCGCGCCATCGGCACTGACGGCGCATGACGATCGTTGCGGCAGCGGCTGCGCACAGTGGCTGTGCGCAGCCCAGTGGCTGGAATTACTTGGTCAGGATCAGCTTGTCGTTGCTGGTGTGGCGCAGGCGATAGACGCGATCGCCGTGCTGGATCAGCACTTCACGCCGGCCCTTGAGCAGCGCTTGGCTGCTGATGAGGTCTTCGGTGGGCACGGCGCGCGGCGTGGCGCGGTCGCGCAGATTGACCGGTTCGGAGCGAAGCAGCACGGGGTGGGCGGTCATGATCTGGTTCTCCAGTCGGTTGGCCAGACAAATAATAACCATTCTCATTTAATGATCAAGAGCCATTCTCATTTGAAAGGCCGGATGTTTAAATCGCTCTCTAGTCTTCGATTGATCGCGCCAATCGAACGGACGTGTGTCGCTGCCCTCAGCTGCGGTGACTACTACAAGCATCCACCGCAGCACTCGATCGACCCAATGGCTCAGCGCGTGCTCGACTCCACCTGTGCCCACCCGGCGTCATCGACCTGATCCAGGGTGTCCAGGGCACCGAGGTTCTCTTCCAACTGTGTGACCCGGCTCGCGCCCAGGATCACGCTGGACACATGCCGGTTGCGTAGGCACCAGGCGATGGCCAACTGCGCCGGCGACTGGCCAAGCTCGGCCGCCACCGCGCAGAACGCGCGGGCGCGCTCCAGCCGGCGCGCTTCCGGCGCGCCCAGCACTTCGTCCTGCAACCATTGGTTGCCCGGCTGGCCCAGACGGCTGTCGGCCTCCACGCCCGCGTTGTACTTGCCGGTCAGCAGGCCCGAGGCCAGCGGCGACCAGATCGTGGTGCCCAGCCCGTTCTCGCACAGTGGCGCGTATTCGCGCTCCAGCCGCTCGCGATGCAGCAGGTTGTATTGCGGCTGTTCCATCGCCGGCGCATGCAGATGTTCGCGTTCGGCAATCGCGATGGCCTCGCGCAACTGCGCGGCGCTCCATTCGGATGTGCCCCAGTACAGCACCTTGCCCTGGCGGATCAGCGCATCCATGGCGCGTACGGTTTCCTGGATCGGGGTGTCCGGATCGGGCCGATGGCAGTAATAGAGGTCCAGGTACTCCACGCGCAGGCGCTTGAGCGCGGCGTGGCAGGCATCGGTGACATGCTTGCGCGAGAGCCCGCGCTGGGTCGGCCGCGGGCTGTCGACCGCACCGAAAAACACCTTGCTCGACACGCAGAAGCCATCGCGCGGCAAACGCAGATCGGCGATCACATCGCCCATCACTTCCTCGGCGCGGCCGCGCGCGTAGACCTCGGCGTTATCGAAAAAATTGATGCCGTTGTCCCAGGCGGCGGCAATCAGATTGCGCGCTTCGCTGCGCCCGATCTGTTTGCCGAAGGTGACCCAGGCCCCGAACGACAAGGCCGATAGCTGCAGCCCGGTGGAACCCAGACGTCGGTAAAGCATGGCGAACTCCCGCAACCTCCAGGGCACCTGCCCTGGACCGGCGTGCGCAGTGTAGGCCGTGGCGTCGGGCAGGCACAGCGCGCGGCGTGTGCAGCGCCGTGCATCGACCTGTTCCCGGCTCGACTGCGTGTTCGCAGCACCGCCTGCACTGCGCATGCATCGTGATCGGCGCTTTTGTCGGTGTTGGTCTGCCGTTGGTGGTTATCTGCACCGAATGCCTCGGCTTGCATGGGCGTTTCCACGCCTATCCACACGTGACAGACGCGAGACCTTGCTGCAGCGACTGCTTGCCGATCAACAGGCAAAATCGCCGGCGTGTGGCGTCGCAACCAGGGTGGGGCCATTGGTGGCATGCATGCGCCAACCAGCCGCATGGACGGATTGACGGCGTGCCCCGACACCGGATGCGGCACCGTGCCTGGAGACACCAGCGCATGACGCCGGCGGACATGCGTGCAACGGTCAGCAGCACTCGCGCACAAACGCCAACCGTCCCAGGCCATCTGCACCAAAGACACCCCGCCCGATGAAGCGGAGCAGCAACGACAGCCGTAGCAGTCGCAGCAGTAGATCCAATCACGCGCTTCAGCCACTCCAGGCTGCGCGGCAGTTCCCCCGAACGCTGACGCATGACGGTGAACACCGCATCCGGGCGGGCGCC
Organism: Xanthomonas euvesicatoria; assembly: GCF_013112235.1. Taxonomy (NCBI): domain Bacteria; kingdom Pseudomonadati; phylum Pseudomonadota; class Gammaproteobacteria; order Lysobacterales; family Lysobacteraceae; genus Xanthomonas; species Xanthomonas euvesicatoria. The sequence continues at coordinate 2,105,864 of NZ_JABFFS010000001.1, read as the reverse complement.
ACGACCGCCACAGCCGCGCCGCCACGCGATGAACACCGCCCACCTCGCCCATGCGGACTCCCGACTTTGCGCAAGCACGGTCCCACAGCGCGCCAGCGCGGGCCTGCCCCTGCCCGCCCCCTCTCGTCTGTGGGCCGACCGAGGCCATCTGAATGCCCCTCGCCTTGCCCCCTGTCACCCCCTGCTCTAGGCTTCCCGTTTTGCCGTCAGCAGCCCGGGGATTGGAATGGTCGAAGGTTTGGGAAGGATCGGTTTCGGCCTGTTCGGTCTGGCGGTGCTCATCGGCATCACCTGGCTGTTTTCGAGCAACCGCCGCGCGATCGACTGGAAGCTGGTCGCCACCGGTCTGGCCCTGCAGATCTCGTTCGCCGCACTGGTGTTGCTGGTGCCGGGCGGGCGCGACGTGTTCGACGCGCTGGGCAAGGGCTTCGTCAAGGTGCTGAGTTTCGTCAATGAAGGGTCCACCTTCATTTTCGGCAACCTGATGAACATCGACAGCTACGGCTTCATCTTTGCGTTCCAGGTGCTGCCCACCATCATCTTCTTCTCGGCGCTGATGGGCGTGCTTTACCACCTGGGCGTGATGCAGATGGTGGTGCGTGCGATGGCGTGGGCGATCACCAAGGTGATGCGCGTTTCCGGTGCGGAAACCACCAGCGTGTGCGCCAGCGTCTTCATCGGCCAGACCGAAGCGCCGCTGACGGTGCGCCCGTATATCCCCAAGATGACCCAGTCCGAGCTGCTGACGATGATGATCGGCGGCATGGCGCATATCGCCGGTGGCGTGCTGGCTGCATACGTCGGCATGCTCGGCGGCAGCGATCCGGCGCAACAGGCGTTCTATGCCAAGCACCTGCTGGCCGCCAGCATCATGGCCGCGCCCGCCACGCTGGTGGTCGCCAAGCTGCTGGTGCCGGAAACCGGCACCCCGCTGACCCGCGGCACCGTCAAGATGGAAGTGGAAAAAACCACCAGCAATGTCATCGATGCGGCCGCGGCCGGTGCCGGCGATGGCCTGCGCCTGGCGCTGAACATCGGCGCGATGCTGCTGGCCTTCATCGCGCTGATCGCGCTGATCAACGCACCGCTGACCTGGCTGGGCGAGGTCACCGGCGCCGCCGCGCTACTGGGCCGCCCGACCAACCTGTCGACGATCTTCGGCTACGTGCTGGCGCCGATCGCCTGGGTGATCGGTACCCCGTGGGTGGATGCGACCACGGTCGGGTCGTTGATCGGCCAGAAGGTGGTGATCAACGAGTTCGTCGCTTACAGCGAGTTGTCGCGCATCGTCAAGGGCGAAGTGCCGGGCGTAGGCCTGAGCGCAGAAGGTCGCCTGATCGCCACCTACGCGCTGTGCGGCTTCGCCAATTTCAGCTCGATCGCGATCCAGATCGGCGGGATCGGCGGGCTGGCGCCGGAACGTCGTCACGATCTGGCCAAGTTCGGCCTGCGTGCGGTGCTCGGCGGTTCGATCGCTACCTTCATGACCGCTACCATTGCCGGTGTGCTGTCGCATTTCGGTTGAGGCGGTGCGGGTTCATCGGCGTGACGGTCTAATCACTGCACGCCGCGTTTCATCCAGTCTTTCAAGTCAGTCATTCAAGGCAAGGTATTTATGAGTTCGGTCGTCGTTGTCGGGTCCTTCAATGTCGATCACGTGTGGCGCTGCGATGCCTTGCCGGTGCCGGGCGCGACCATCGCCGGGCGCTACAGCACCGGCCCGGGCGGCAAGGGCTTCAATCAGGCGGTTGCGGCCGCACGCGCTGGCGCCAAGACGCATTTCTTGTGCGCGCTGGGCGACGACGCCGGTGGTGCGTTGGCGCGCTCGCTGGCCGCGCAGGACGGCTTTTCGCTGATCGCCGAGCCCAGTAATGAACCGACCGGTACCGGCGGCATCTATGTCGACGGGCACGGCCGCAACACCATCGTGATCGGCGCCGGCGCCAACGCCGTGTTGAGCCCCGCCTTCATCGAGAACCAACGCCCGCTGGTGGCTGCGGCAAAGGTGTTGCTGGCGCAGCTGGAATCCCCGGCCGAGACGATCGAGTCCGCACTGGCGCTGGCGCACGAATGTGGCGTGCTGACCGTGCTCAATGCCGCGCCGGCCAATGCACCGACCTCGATTGGCCTGCTCAAGCTCTCGGATGTGCTGACGCCCAACGAAACCGAATTCGCCGCACTGCTCGGTCGCCATGTCGGCGAGCGCATCAATGCCGACGACGTCGCCGCGCTGGACGGCAATACGTTGCATTCGTTGTGCCGCAAGCTGCTGCCGGGCGGTACCGTGGTGGTGACACTGGGCGCGGTGGGCGCCTTCATTTCGCACGCCGAAGAACAGCTGCGCGGCGATAGCCAGGCGCATTACCGCGTGGGCGCGGAAAGCGCGCAGACCATCGATACCACCGGCGCGGGCGATGCCTTCAACGGTGCGCTGGTTGCCTCGCTGGCGCAGGTGCCGGCTGCGAGCTTCGCAACCCACGTGCGCTTTGCCACCCGTTATGCGGCGCGCTCCACCGAGGTGGAAGGTGCGGCGGTGTCGATGCCGCGGCTGCGCGCGGACGACTGAGACCACGGTTCACTGCCATTGGCGTGCGCCACGCGCGCATGCCCTCGACACCGCACCCACGCAGGCGCCCAGGTTTTTCCCAGGAATGCGCGTGCATGTCCCGCGCCCAACGACGATCGCGACAAGGTTGGCCGCGTCGCTGCGCATCGCGCCGAACGATGTGACGCTGCAACGAGCGCATGTCTGCTTTCGCCACGCTGCGCACGCTCTGCTGCCAACGTCACACCACCGGCTGCGCCATCGCGACGCCACGTGACCCAGCGCTGTTTTGGGTGCTCGAAAAACGAAAGCGCATCGCATAAAGCGTGCTGATCGGCTGCACGCGCTAGCGCGCTATCTGCGCTTGCCTACTATCGCCGCACCACCGGGCGTACCACGACCATTGCCTGTTGTCATGCGAGGACGCTCCTGGCGGCGCGGCTTACCGAGATGCGTCTGCATCGTCGACTGGCGCATTACCGCCTCACGCAATGGCAGTGACGCGGTATGCCTGGCCCTGCCCCCCAAGCTCAACGGAACTACCGATGATCCTGCGTCGATCGCGCACGCCATTCCTGCTGCCCTGCGTCTTACTTCCCTGCCTGCTCAGCTCCTGTGGCGGCGATGCCGCCGATGCCGGCACCGCTGCGACCCCATCGCCGGCGGCGACGGTCACCGTGAGCGCCCCGCGCGCCATGGCGCCAACCGCCACGCAGGCGTCCACGGCAACGGCGAGCGCCAGTATCGACCCGGCATTCCGGCGCAGCCTCGCGCCCGACAAGCCGATGTTCGTGATCCATGCCGACACCTGGAACGCCGCCGATCCGCAGAAGATCATCGACCTGATTCCTGCAGACCTGCGCCCCTACACGGTTCTGCTAATCTCGCTCTCGATCAGTCACAAAGGCGCCACCAACAATCAGTGCAACTGGAACCAGGTGGCGAACGGGATCGAGACGGCACGCTCGTGGATCAAGACAGCTGCGGCCAACGGTGTTTGGGCGATGGTGCAACCGTCCAGCGGCGGCTTCAGCCACTTCCCCGACTATCCCAACGGCACCGATCTGGAATCGACGGTCTACGGTGAGTTCTTCCGCGACTACCCGAACTTCCTGGGTTTCAACTACGCCGAGCAGTTCTGGGGATTCGACGAAGCCTGCTCGGTCTCGGCAGCGCAGCGCTGGGAGCACTGGGCCAACCTGCTCAAGCTGACCAACAAGTACGGCGGCTATCTGGCGGTGAGCTTCACCGGCGGCTTCTGGGGCGCAAACATCAACCCGCTGGCAATGGTCAAGCGCAACGAGGCCTTGCGCACGGCCCTGGGCAGCTATGCCAAGAATTTCATCATCCAAGAAAAGTTCACGATGAACTACGGCTACCACGACATCGAAAGCGTCAGCCTGGGCATGTTTCTGTCGGGATTTGCGGGCCATTACGGCATCCGTCCTGACAGCAGCGGCTGGTACGCCGCCGATGGCAGCGCCTATCCTCTGGCCGCGGGCGCCCCGCATCTGATCGAGCACCTGACGCTGACCGGCGAAACCTATTTCGATGGCCCGGAACTGATCTGGACCGATACCGTTCAAAGCCTGCCAAACGGGACCACCGCCGACGGCTACAACACGCGGCGCTGGCAGTTCTTCCCGCAGTTCAAGAACATCCATATGGATGTCTACCGCAAGATTCTCGACGGCACCTTGCACATCCTCGATCGCCAGCAGGTGATCGACCGCACCAAGCTGGCAGTGGTCGACGACACCACCAGCGGCAACGATCAGAGTCTGTATGCATCGCCGGAAACGCTGTTCTCCGGCCTGTATCTGATGGACGACGACGGCACCTATCTCAACCAGCACAGCTGGTACAAGAAGACCGGGCGCTACCCCGCCATCCCGACCGTATGGCAGTTGAGCGATGACCTTGCAAAGTCCTTCCCCGTACAGGTCAAGCGCAGCGCGTACGCCACCCGCTGGCCCTCCATCGCCGCCAAGACCCAGGAACTGAATGCCTTGTTCCCGCAGGAATCCACCGGCGATCTCTATGTGGCACGTCAAGACAACACCTGGGTCACCTACAACCCCTACAAGACCAACAAGACCGCCAGCGGCGCGTTCAACCTCAAGTACAACAGTTGCGCCGCGCTCAACATGACCTACGGCCCCTACACGACGGGCGTGGTCAAGGAGTTCGCCGACGCGGTGTCGGTCTACCTGACCAATTTCGATTCGGAAACCGGCCCGCTCAAGACCGACACCATCACCATCCGCGGCGCCAGCGCCACGCCGACCTATACCTTTGCCGATCGCGGCGAGCACCAGGCCAGTACCGTCACCGCCACGCCCAGCGGCGATGGCCTGACCTTGAACGTCGCCCACAACGGGCCGCTGGACATCACCATCCAGTGCTCCGGCTCGGCCACCGGACGCGCTAGCGCCGCGGCGGTCACACCACTGCAGGCACCGGCCGCGCCACCCGCCTATACCGGCGTGCGGCAATACGAAGCGGAGAACTTCGACTTCCTGCGCATCGGCAGCCTTGTCGCCAATGGCGTCTCCGGCGCAGTGCACAACTACCAGGGGCTGGGCTATGTCGACTTCGGCGGCAACCCCGGCGCGCGTTTGCGGACCACCATCAACGTGCCGCAGGCGGGAAGCTATACGCTGGCCACGCGCTATTCCGCACCGGGCGCAAGCGTCGGTAGCGTAGACCTGTACGTCAATGGCCTGCGTGTCGGCACCCCGGCCTTCGCCCAGACCAGTTCGGCCAGCGACTGGGCCAGCAGTCCGCTGACGGCGACCTTGCGTGCCGGCAACAACATCGTCGAATACCGCGCCAGTGCAGGCACCCAGGCCAAGCTGTACCTGGATAATCTGGCCGTCTGGCAGTAGGCGATACCGCAGCGGCGGTGCCGGCCAAGCCGGCCCGCCTGCTGCCGGCCCGGCCGCCGCAGGGTTGGCAGCACGAAGGGCCGTCACCGCTGAAGTTACACTAGCGCCATGCAGATCGGCCCCTACTCCATCGCTCCCAAGGTGATCCTCGCGCCCATGGCGGGCGTTACCGACAAACCGTTCCGGCTGCTGTGCAAGCGGCTGGGCGCGGGCCTGGCGGTGTCGGAAATGACCATTTCCGACCCGCGCTTCTGGGGCACGCGCAAATCGCTGCACCGCATGGACCATGCCGGCGAGCCGGACCCGATCAGCGTGCAGATCGCCGGCACCGAGCCGCAGCAACTGGCCGAGGCGGCGCGCTACAACGTCGACCACGGTGCGCAGTTGATCGACATCAACATGGGCTGCCCGGCCAAGAAGGTCTGCAACGCGTGGGCCGGCTCGGCGCTGATGCGCGACGAAGACCTGGTGGCACGCATCCTGACCGCGGTGGTACAGGCAGTGAACGTGCCGGTGACGTTGAAGATCCGCACCGGTTGGGATTGCGACCACCGCAACGGCCCGACGATCGCGCGGATCGCGCAGGACTGCGGCATCGCCGCGCTCGCCGTACACGGACGCACCCGCGACCAGCATTACACCGGCAGCGCCGAGTACGCGACGATTGCGCAGATCAAGGCCGCGCTGCAGATCCCGGTGGTTGCCAATGGCGATATCGACTCGCCGCAGAAAGCCGCTCAGGTGCTGCGCGAAACCGGCGCCGATGCCGTGATGATCGGCCGCGCCGCACAAGGCCGCCCGTGGATCTTCGGCGAAGTGGCACATTTTTTGTCCACCGGCGAGGTATTGCCGCCGCCGTCGTTGGCGTTCGTGCGCGATACCTTGCTCGGCCACCTGGAAGCGCTGCACGCGTTTTATGGCCAACCGCAGGGCGTGCGCATCGCACGCAAGCATCTGGGTTGGTATGCCAAGGACCACCCGCAAAGCGCCGACTTCCGGGCGGTGGTCAATCGCGCCGAAACGCCCGAAGCCCAGTTGGCCCTGACGCGTGATTACTTCGATGCCTTGATCGCCGGCGTGCCGCCCGCACTATCGGACGCTGCCTGAGTTTTCCTGCCTTGCTGGAGCCGCACGCATGAGCGCACCGAGCGACACCCCCACCTATCTGCACGGCTTTTCCGCCACCGAACAGGCGCGTCTGCTCAAACAGGCGCGCTTGCTGGAAACCACGCTGTTCAATCAGATCGACTACAGCGGCGCGCGGCGCCTGCTGGAAGTGGGCAGCGGCGTCGGCGCGCAGACTGAAATCCTGTTGCGCCGTTTTCCCGAACTGCATGTCACCGGCGTGGATCTGAGCGAGGCGCAGCTGGGCGCGGCGCGGGCAAATCTCGAACGGCTGGCGTGGTGCCGCGCGCGCTACACACTGCAGCAGGCCGATGCGAGCGACTTGCCGTTCGAGGCGCGTCAGTTCGATGCGGCGTTTCTGTGCTGGGTGCTCGAACACGTGCCCTCGCCTGCGCGCGTGCTCAACGAAGTGCGGCGCGTGCTGCTGCCCGGCTCGCCGGTGTACGTGACCGAGGTGATGAATGCTTCGTTCCTGCTGCATCCGTATTCGCCCAACCTGTGGCGCTACTGGATGGCATTCAACGATTTCCAGCACGACCAGGGCGGCGACCCGTTCGTCGGTGCCAAGCTGGGCAACCTGCTGCTGGCCGGGGGCTTTCGCGATGTGCACACGCAGATCAAGACGCTGCATCTGGACAACCGCGAACCGGGCCGGCGCAAGACCATGATCGGGTTCTGGGAAGAAGTGCTGCTCTCGGCGGCCGATCAATTACTGCAGGCCGGCGCGGTCGAGGCCGCCACCGTGGATGGCATGCGTCGTGAACTGGCGCAGGTGCACAGCGACCCGGACGCCGTGTTCTTCTATTCGTTCGTGCAGGCGCGCGCCACGGTTTATTGAGTTGCCGATGCGGGCGCGACGACCGGAGCGCCGACAGCTTCCAGGTCACCGGTCAGCACGGTGCTGCGGGGCTCGTGCCAGATGCGGTGCCACATCTGCCCCAGCACTGCAACGATCTGGTCGCGTGCCACCGGCGCACGATATGCCGCCTGCACCTGCCGCGGCACGATCGGCTGCCACGTCCCGTTGTCGCGATGGGCCACCACGAAGTTGAAGTTGTAGTCCGGCTCCAGGCCCATGCGCAGGTCGCTGAGCATCAGGTCATCGTCGACCAGGCGCGCGCGCATGAAGCCGCGATTGAACCAGGTCAGTCGACGCACCGAATCGAACCTGGCCACTTCGCCCAACGCCTGGGTGTTGCTGGAAAACCCACGGAAGTGCATCGGGCCGGTGTCGGCCACGAGAGAGCGCTCGCCGATGACATAGCCGTTGGGCGTCATCGCCACCACGCGCCACAGCAAGGTGTTGAGCGGCATCGGCACCGAGAACCGCCGCGCATCGGCCAGGCCCATCGCCGCCAGCGCACGATCGGCCTGGCGGTCGACCAGTTGCTTGGCAATCAATGACCAGCCCAGATACGCGGTGCTGGCCACCAACCCGATCACCAGCACGTGTTGCGCAAACGGGCGCGCGCGCGCAAACCAGGCCACCACGCAGGCGAGCAACAGCCACACCGTGTATGCCGGGTCGATGATGAACACGCTCGACCACATCGTCGGATGCGGCTGCAACGGCCACCACAGCTGGGTGCCGTAGACGGTGAACGCATCCAGCAGCGGATGCGTGATCAAGGCCAGCTGGATCGCCCAGAACCAGCGCGTGGGTGCGCTGGCCACGCGTCCATTGCCGTAGCGGCGGAACAGCCACCAGATCAACCAACCCACCAGCGGCAGCACGAACAACGAATGGCTGACGCTGCGGTGCACGGTCATCAGGGTGACCGGGTCGTCGGTGAGCGGCAGCAATGCCAGCGAGTCGAGGTCGGGCAAGGTGCCCAGTGCCGCGCCTGCCAACAAGGCGGCACGCCGCTGTCCGGGCGGCGCGATGGCGGCAGCGATGGCGCCGCCGAGAACGATCTGGGTCAATGAATCCATCGGCCGATGCTAGCAGGCCGGACCTGCACGGATCGGGATGTTTGAGGCGGGGTGCGGCCGGCCGGCACCGCTGCGTCACCGGGCAGTTAATCGTCACGAGCAACGCACAGGCCCGTGCGCCCGGGCGGCGGACCGACGTCGGCTTAACCCCAAACCGATCCATTCAGGCGCACAATGCAACCGACACACGGGGCGTGTATCATCCGCACCCATCTTTTCATCCGAATCAAGGGATATAAGCCTGATGTCCAGCTACCTGTTCACCTCCGAATCGGTCTCCGAAGGCCATCCGGACAAGATCGCCGACCAGATCTCCGACGCAGTGCTGGACGCCATCCTGGCCCAGGACAAGCGCGCCCGCGTGGCTTGCGAGACGATGGTCAAGACCGGCGTTGCGATCGTGGCCGGCGAAGTGACCACCAGTGCCTGGATCGATCTGGAAGCGCTGACCCGCAAGGTCATCCTGGACATCGGCTACAACAGCTCCGACGTCGGCTTCGACGGCGAGACCTGTGGCGTGCTCAACCTGATCGGCAAGCAGTCGCCGGACATCAACCAGGGCGTGGATCGCAAGAATCCCGAGCAGCAGGGTGCGGGCGACCAGGGCCTGATGTTCGGCTATGCCACCAACGAAACCGACAGCTTTATGCCGGCGGCGATCCACCTCTCGCACCGCCTGGTCGAGCAGCAGGCCAAGATCCGCAAGAAGAAGAACTCGGCGCTGTCGTGGCTGCGTCCAGACGCCAAGTCGCAGGTCACCCTGCGCTATGAAGATGGCGTGGCGACGGCGATCGATGCAGTGGTGCTGTCGACCCAGCACGACCCGGGCGTGAAGCAGAAGGACCTGATCGAAGCGGTGCGCGAGGAAATCCTCAAGCCGGTGCTGCCGGCCAAGTGGCTGCACAAGGGCACCAAGTTCCACATCAACCCGACCGGCAAGTTCGTGATCGGCGGCCCGGTGGGCGATTGCGGCCTGACCGGCCGCAAGATCATCGTCGACACCTACGGCGGCTGGGCGCGTCACGGTGGTGGTGCGTTCTCCGGCAAGGATCCGTCCAAGGTGGACCGTTCGGCTGCCTATGCCGCGCGTTATGTCGCCAAGAACGTGGTGGCCGCCGGTCTGGCCGACCGTTGCGAAGTGCAGGTCTCCTATGCCATCGGCGTGGCCGAGCCGACCTCGATTTCGGTCACCACCTTCGGCACCGGCAAGATCGCCGACGAGCAGATCGAAAAGCTGATCCGCAAGCATTTCGACCTGCGTCCGTTCGGCATCATCCAGATGCTCGACCTGATCCACCCGATGTATCAGCAGACCGCATCTTACGGCCACTTCGGCCGCAAGCCGAAGGACTTCACCTACACCGACGGCACTGGCGCGCAGCACAGCGCGACCTCGTTCTCGTGGGAAAAGACCGACCGCGCCGACGCACTGCGTGCCGCCGCCAAGCTGAAATAATCGCCCCGCTTTTGCGAGAGCTAGGTAGACGCATAACGACTGGGCCGCTGATGCGGCCCAGTTGCGGTTTTGGGGTCGTCGGTGGGTTACCCACGCCAGGAAGTGGCAGGTTGCGAAGGCTTCGGCTAACGGCGGTCCCGCACGCGTACGGGCGTGACGAAATAGAGTCTCTTTCCCCGCATGAGAGAGATTGGGGTGAGGATAAGGGGCGAAGCCACTCACCTGCCGGATAGCACGTGGCTGCGCACGTGCCCTCATCCGCCCCTACGGGGCACCTTCTCCCGCCTTGCGGGAGAAGGGACAACGACGCCAACCGCCGCTCAAGCCCCTCTCCCCGCGGGAGGGGGGTTGAGGGTACGGGGCAAAGCCACTCACCTGCCAGATAGCACGTGGCTGCGCACGCACCCTCATCCGCCCCTACGGGGCACCTTCTCCCGCCTTGCGGGAGAAGGGACAACGACACCACGCCGCTCAAGCCCCTCTCCCCGCGGGAGAGGGGTTGGGGTGAGGGTACGGGGCGAAGCCACATGCCATGTGGACCACCGCAGAACAGCGGTCGCGAACCTGTTGCTACCGATCGAGCTGTAACTGCTGTTCGAGCGCCATCGCAAAATCCGCCAATGGGCAGGCCATGCGTTGCTCCGGAGCGCACAAGCCCAGCGACAGTTCCTGCTGCAGCGGCGGATGGGCCAGATCCAGCGGTACCAGCGTGCGCAGTTGATCCAGCGATTGCGCCAGGTAACGGGCGCGCACGAGCTGGCGGCCGTCGCTCTCGCGCCAAAGGCCGAGCAGCAACGCGCCGCCCGGCGGTGGATCGTCGGCGCCGTAGCCGGGCAGATGAAAGTGCACGCCCAGCAAACTGCTCAACGCGGCGATATGCGTGTCACTGCCGACGAACACCGAGACCTTCGGCGCCTGCGCGTCACCGAAGCGTTGCAAGACCTCGCGCGCCAGCGGTGCGCCAGAACGCGAGGCCATGTAGTGCGGCCGTGCGTAAATATCGAACAGCAATGCATGCAGGCGTGAGACCTGGGCCAGGCGCTCGGGCGTCGCACGGCCCCAACCGACCTGCGACAGCGGCAGGCCTTCTGCGTATTGCAGCAGCAACACCTCGCCGGTGCCGGAGGTCAGGTCAATTGGCCCACCTAACTTGAGCCCGCGCCCGTTGGCCGACGGCGCCAGCGTCGAAGGCATCTGCGCGAACTCGCACGGCGTCCGCGTGCAGCCCAGAATCTGCTGCAATGCCTGCAGCTCGGCAGCATGGCCTTGCAGCAAGGCGGCAGGGCCTCCGGTCTGTTGCTGGATCGATGCGACCGCTGCCGCCGCATCGAACGGCACCGTGCCGGCCTCGATCGGTCGAAACAGCGGATCGTTGCTGCCAGCCTCCCGATGCCCGGCAAGAATGCCGCAGCCGGGTGCAAGCGCGTCGGCCAGCAGTGCGCCGCTATCGATGGTGCGTTGATCGGTATTGGCCCACACCGACACACTGCCGGTTACCGGGCAACCGTTGCTCGGCAACAACGCCTGCTGCACCAGCCACTGACGCAGGTACTCGCCACTCAAGCGCACGCCTTGGCGACCATGCGGAGTGAGCAGGCTGGCGGGCGTGGACCATTGCGGCCAGGGTTGGTCGGCATAGTGCGCGGCGGCGGCCTCGCCTTGCAGCGGTGCGCGCACGCCATGCCGGAACACCACCACCACGCGCTCCAGTTGCGCGGCCTGCGTCGATGCCGGCGCTCCGGTGCCCACCTGTTTGCCGGCGGTGCCTGTCGCTTGATCGCCACCGTGCGCTGTGGAGCCGCGCGCGGTGGACACGCTCGGGATCGACGTGGTGCAGCCGCCCAACGCCAGCGCAGCCGTCAGTACCAGGCACAGCACGCTGCCGGTTGCCACTGGCGTGCTACGGGGCGTGCCAGACCTCGGTGCAATGCCGACGCACTGCCTGCGCCTGGCCTGCCGCGCAGGTGCCGCGATCCCCATCGCGGCACCTGCGCTCGCGACAACGCGGGCGGCCCATCGCGGCTCCCCACCGCTGGCCGACGGCGCGCGTTGCAATGCCCACTGCTCCGTTTCACCGCAGGCGCGTGCACGGCCTGCGCTATGCATCGCGTCCGTCATGACATCTGCATCCTGCTGCGCACCTGGAAGGTCGTCGGATGCGAATCGTGCGCGATCAGAACACATACTTGGCGGTCAACAGGCTGGTCATACCGGAATCGACGATGTCGGAAATCGCATCGGTGTCATGGCCAACGTGCGCCCAGTAGCTGTGCTGTTTGGTGAGGTTGGCCACCGACAGATCCACGCGCAGGTGATCGTTCGGTGCATAGCCCAAATGCAGGTCCACGCGGGTGATCGGCTTGATCCACAGGTTGTCCCAGTTTGCGCCCTGGTTGAGATAGTCGTACACCGACACGTATTCGCCGGAGTAGTGATAGCTCAGGTTGACCGACCACGGCCCCTTTTCGTAGAACAGCTCCGCATTGGCGAGCAGGTTCGGCGCGTTCTGGATACGTTCGTGTGCGAAGCCTTCTTCTCCCAGGTCCACGCGCGTGGTCTGGCGGGTGATGTTGGCACCGATGCCGAAGCCGTCCAGCGGAGCGGGCAGGCCCTGGAAGGTTTGCCGCACGGCCGCTTCCATGCCCAGCACGCGACCGTCGCCACCGTTTTGAGGACGCACGAAGCGGATATTGCCGCTTTCGCTTTCGCCGGCATTGGCGGCGTTCGAACCGCTTTCATAGATGTAATCGGTGAGGCGCTTGTAATAGCCGGCCAGCATGGCGTGGCCGCCGCTGTCGTTCTGCCATTCGCCCGACAGGTCCACGTTGAGCGACTTGATCGGTTTCAGATCCGGGTTGCCTTCGGTGATGGTGGTCTGGCCATCGCTGGAGATGTCGGTGGAGCGGCCGCCGCCCAGCTGCACGAAGGCCGGGCGCGTGTAGCTGGTCCACACCGAGCCGCGATACACCGCGCCATCGCCATCGGGCCGGTAATTGACGAACACGCTGGGCAAGGCGACGTTGTAGCGCGTGTGGTTGTTGGCGAATGCGCCGACCTGCTCGGCACCGTTGATGGCGGCCGGCTGCGCCCAGAACGTGTTGGTGATGGCGGTATGTTCGAAGCGCACGCCCGGCAGGATTTCCCAGTTGCCGGCGCGCAAGGTGGCCATTGCATAGGCAGCGCTCACCGCTTCGGTCGCGCGCATGGTGTTGCAGTTGAGATTGTTGATGGCCAACTGGCCGCAACTGTCGAAACTGGCAGGGGTGAGCGTGCGTGCGATCAGGTCATTGAGCGCTGCATTGCTCAGGCGCACGGTGGGAAACGCGTATTGGCCTGGATAGACCGCATCATAGCGCTGCGCGATCAGGCCGGTATCGCGCAACAAGGTGCCGTCGGTGTACTTGGCATTGGTCCAATCGCGATCGGTGAAGCTGCGCGAGCTGTCGACATACTTCACGCCAAAGGCAATGCGGCTGAGTAGCCCCGCATCGAAGTCATAGGCCACGTCGAACTTGCCGCCGCCCTTGTCCTGGCCGCTGTATTGCTTGGAAATCTGCCCGGTACGTCGCGCATACAGGCTACCCACGTCCGAGGCCTGCGCCTGCATGGCCGGGGTGAGCAAGGGAACCGGGAAACCGTCGCCGTCGTAGCTGATGAAACGGTTGGCGCCATAGGCAAAGTTGGTCGAACTGTACTGGTCGTTGCGCGCGGAGATTTCCACGTGATCCGGCCGGTCGTTATTGCCGGTGCCGTAGAAGATGTTGGGCGCGAACGTCCAATGGCCGAGCTGCTTTTCTGCGCCGAACTGCACGGTGGCAAGGTCGGCCTCTTCCGGGTTGGTTTCGTACCAGTAACGCACCGCAACGCGGTTGATCTGCGGCTGATACACGCCGCTGCTGCCGATTTGCGTGAAGCTGACATTGGCCGGCACGAACTGCGTGTAGCCGGTGTTCTGCTCGGTCTTGGCGAAGGCGTAGGTCATGCGTGCATACAGATGCAAACTGGGATCCACACGCCAGTCGAAGGCCGCGTTGCCGCCGTAGCGTCGGGTCTGCCCCTGCGAGTAGCCGATATTGACGCCGGTGCTCTGCAGGACCTCTTGCGGGTCGGCGCCTGCGGCCAGATTGCCGCTGGCGTCGGCACGTGCGAATTTCCATGCGCCATCGTTGCGTGCAGCCGAGGCAGAGGCCACTTCGCTGTTCACGAAATGGCGCTCGTCGTAATACGCACTGACCGATACACCGAACTGCCCGGCACCGCCGAAACGCGCATGCCAGTCGCCGGCTGCGCCGCTGCCCAGCCCGGAATCGCCGTAGTCGCGTGCACGGCTTTCCAGGCGTCCACTCAAGGTCACGCTGCCGCCCTGGCGATCGGGCGAATCGAATGCGCTGGGCGTGCGGTAATCGATGGTGCCGCCGATCGCATCGCCGTCCATGTCGGCGGTGGAGGTCTTGTTCAACACGATGGTCTGCAGGCCCGACGGCGGCAGCAGGCTCAATTGCACGCCGCGGCTGTACGGCATGCCTTGCGCGACGTTGATGCCGTTGATCAGGTTGACGTTGTATTCGGCATTGAGGCCGCGCACCGATGAAAACATGCCTTCGCCGCGCGCGGCCCCGTCGATGCCGCCGAAATACGATTGCCCGGTATTGATCACGTTGACGCCCGGCATCAGGCCCAGCGCTTCGGCGACGTTGTGCACGGCAGTGGTCTTGAGATCGTCGGCCGACAACACGTTGACGGTATTGGTGGCGGCCATCTGCATGTCGGTCGCGTTATAGCGCGTGGCAGCGACAGTGACCTTGTCCAGCGTGGCCATGTCGCCCTGTGCGGGCGTGGTGGCCTGCGTCTCCTGGGCCGCGGCATGGCCGCACAGGGCGCACAACGACAAACACAGCGCCTGCGACAACCGCGAAGGACGCAACAGCGAGCAACGAACGATCATGATCCAATCCGATGAATGCAGCAGCGCGCCAAGGCTGCGCCGCCGCGAATGTGGGGAAGCGAGGCAGCCCGCGCAGGCGGAACTGCATCACACCTGCAAGCAGGCGCCGCGCATGGTGGTGATGCGGTATGTCAGTTTGGTGACCGTGGTTGCGAACATGACAAATGCGCGCAACGCATGCGCAAGTCGGCACAGTCATTGCCGTATGGAGGCAAACATTGTCGACGCTGTGCGCTGCCTGCCTGGCGCATGCATCCACCGACAGCAGGGCATGCGCGCCGGCGAGGCGATGCATGGACCCTGGATGCACGGGGCCAGGTGGTGGCGCAGACACACACCTCAATCATCTGACGGTTGCGCACGCGCCAACGGCAGGTGTTGCCGACTGCCTTCGGCCGCCCGCCAGCCTGCGATCGACGCGCATTGCGGTGGCATGCGAGGCAGTCCGCACCAGCGCGCGGTCAAGCGCTCCCCCCGCCCGTCACGCTGCGTCAGGTACGCAGGAAGATCTCCACCCGTCGATTGAGCTGCCGCCCGCCCGGATTGTCCTGGCCGTTGAGAGTATTGGGCGCCACCGGCTGCGATTCGCCATAGCCCTTTGCATTGGCCGACTGCGCGGCACCACGGGCGCGCAAGGCCGCCAGCACGGCATTGGCGCGTCGCTCGGACAGCGCCTGGTTGTAATCGTCGCTGCCCTTGGCATCGGTGTGCCCGCGCACCTGCATGTCTTTTGCCGTGACCTTGGTCTGTGCGGCGCCCAGGGTGTCGAGCACGCGCGCCGCGTCGGGGCGGATGTCGGACTTATCGAAGTCGAACAGGATGCGGTCGTTCAAGGTGATCAGGTAACCGCAGGGTGCGCCGGGCGGTGCGAACTTTTGCAGCGGCGGGAAGCGGCCTGCTGGCGGCACTTTCGGTAGTGGCGGCATGCGCACTTCGCGCGGCGGCGTACCGACCGTGCCGGTGCCGTCGCCGTGGTTCTGCACCAGGCCATCGGGACCGTTCCAGGTGCCCGAGCCATCGGCGTTGATGGTGACCAGCCCGCGTGGCCCGTTCCAGGTGCCGCTGCCATCGCCGCGATTGTCGACAAGCCCGCTCTTTTCGCTGTTCCAGGTTCCGGCGCCCTTGCCGTCCAGACTGATCAAGCCGGCCGGGCCGTTGTAGGTGCCGCCACCATCGGACTGCACATCGATGAGCGACCCACCGGACCCGCCTTCGCCGATCGCATTGATGGTACCGCTGCCGTCGGCATTGACGTTGACCAGCCCGCCCTCGAAGTTGGCGGTGCCACTGCCGTCGGCCTTGAGATCGAACAGACCGCCCTCGCCATTGCGCAACAGGTTGCCGTTGGCGTCGACGCTGGTGATGCCGGCATCGGTGATCAGGGTACCGCCATCGCCGCAGCGTGCCGGGGCGACGCTGACGCCTTCGATCGGGTCGAGAATGTCCTGCAGCGATGCTTCCAGTGCACGTTGCGCGGGAGTGACGCCGACGATCTCCGGCACCACGATGGTGGGGATGGCCGGAAATTCCGGTGCGGCCTGGTCGACGGCCGCTGCAGCGTTGGAGGTGCCTGCAGGCTGCATCGGCGCAGCGCCCGTGGCACTGGCAGCAGTGGTTGCATCCTTTGGAGCTTCGCCACGCCCGCATCCGACCAACAACACCGGTACCCACAACATCGCCGACAGCTTGCGCATCGCCTCTTCCCTGTTCGAGCCTGTACGAGACCCGCCTGATAGCACGGTCGCGGTCAACATGGCGCTAAGACCGGCGGCTTTCACGCTGCATGCCGGTGCCGCCAGTGGAGCACGCGAAACGGCAGCCGCCCCACCGGCAGGCTAGCGGTCCGGCGCGTGCGAGGCCTGCTGCTCTGCCTGCAACTGCACATGCAGGATGCGACGAATTTCCAGAATGGCCTGCGGCGTTTCCTGCACGCTGTGCCAGGAGGTCACCACCAGCTCCGAGGCCGCGCCGTCCAGATGCGCGCTGCGATACGGCACCAGGCCGTCGTCGGAATCGGCCAGCGGCACCTGCGGTTTCTCGCGCCCGATGATGGTGTGGTACTGCACGTTTGGAGAGATCGGCAGATCCATCGTGGCACGCACGAACGGATCGGTGTCGCGCAGGTTGTCGATGCTGGTGGGCACCAACGCGCGGCCCTTGCGGCGGGGAGCGCCGCCCGGATCGTCGCGTTCGCTGTTGGCCAGGTCCTGCATCACATCGCCGAAGCGATCCAGCAACGCGCCCGGCAAACGGACCAGCTTGCTCACAAACCGCCCCAGCCCGCCCTCGGCCAACGGCGTACCGCGATGCGGCGCGGCGATGAAGATGGCGCGGTCCACTTGCGGCATCGGCGAAAAGTGCAGCAACGGCCACAATTTGGCGCGGATGCGCGCGCCGCGTTCGCCGTCCAGCCGGTAGTTCTGCAGCAGGGAATCCCACAATTGCTCGCCAGAGGACGACACCAGCAGCCGCCCGATCACCCCGCCCATGCTGTGCCCGACCAACACCATGTCGTGCGACGCGATCGCACTGCCGGATGGATCGAAGTGCTGCAGGCTGCGTTCCACCAGTGACTGGATTTCCGCGCGGTTGATCGCCATCGGCGCGTTGGTCGGGTAATACACCTGCCAGATCTGGTAGCGCTGGCGCAGCGTTTCATCGCCCATCACTTCATTGGCCACGTTGACCCAGGCCTCCGGGCTGCTGGCCAGACCGTGCAGCATCAGCAGCACGCGTCGGTTGGGATCGTAGGGCTGCATCAGATACAGGTGCGGACGATCGATACCGCGTACGCTGCCCAGCATCGACCGCAGCGACTGCTCCGCAAATCCGGATTTGGCCAGCCACAATCCATACGCGGCAGTGAAGTTGCCTGCCAGCGGCACGCGTTGGCCATGCAGCACCACTTCGCTCTGGCGATACGGGTCGTACGGCACCAAGGTGACCAGGTGGCTGCGCAACACCTCAGCAAGCGTCTCGCCCTCGAAACGCAGCAAGATCGTTGCAGGCGCGTACGGCATTTCGCTGAACGTCGGTAACGGGCGATCGGGCGCCGCACCCGCCGCGACGGCCTGCTGCAATGCCAGCCCGGCGGGGTCGCCAACCACTTGCGGGTCCACTTCCGCGACCAGCTCGGCGCCGAATCCATCGCGCCGGTAGGTGCTGCGCAGGCCATTGAAGCGCAGCGCCGAGGCGGCAAAGATCGCACGTGGCGTATTGCCGTCGCCCGGCAGCCGGTAGGCGGACAGATCGACGTCGAGCTGCCAGCGCCCGACCGTGGTGGATGCCGGAGTGGTTTCGCCGGCTTGCTGCGATCGTGCGAACAGGCGCTCCACCACCTGCTGCACGGCGTAATTGTAGTAATCGCGCACCTGCGACTGGCGATTCTCGAACGCCCGCGCACTGGGTGCACGCGCGGTGAAGAACAGGTACGCATACGCATGCCGCGCGGCCTCCAACCAGGCCTCCACCGCGGCATCGCTCATCGTGGTGGGGTTGCGCCCGCTCAGCGCGATGGCACGCGCGGTCCACAGTTCTGCCTGCGTGGCCAAGCGCCGCTCATCGCCGATACCGGCCTCGCTGGTGAGCTGCTGCAGGCACGGCAGCGGCGCAGCGCGGCAGGCCTTGGGTTGCAGGCCGGCAACCTGCAAGCTTTCGCTGCCGGACTGACTCAATTCACCGGTGCTCAGCACATCGCCACGCGTTTGCGCGATGTAGTCGCCGCTGTTGCGCGACTGCACCGTCACCATGGCGCAGCCGCTCAACCACATAGTTGCCAGCACTCCCGCCAGGAATGCAGCGGCACGCGCTCGGGGCATGCGCGGCCTCATCGCGGCGTGGTCGCAGTTGTGCCTGGCGCCGGCGCCAGCGGCATGCCGGCACGGATGCGCGCAGAAAAATCCGTGGCCTTGTCGGCGGCGATCGCACGCGCGGTGAAATGCCCGCGCTGCTTCAAGGTGGCGAAGGGATAACCGGGCATCAGGCCGTGATGGTCGTAGGCGTATTGGTCGACATAGCCGGACAGCAGCAGGCGATGATCCAGCGGCAGTGTGGGCTGCAGTTGCCGCACCAGCGCGAACACAATGGTGGTGCAGTTGCTGGTAAGCGTGTTGTAGAACGCCGGCTTGCGATCGAGTTCGTTGGCCAGTTCCACATATCCCATGAACATGCGGCGCAGCCCGGCCTTGGGAATCGCCAGGCGATACAGGTACATGTCTTCGCCACGCACGTTGGTGCGCACGCGCAGAATGTCGCGTTCGTCGGCGGCGACCAGGGTTTCTTCGAAACTGCGAAAGAATCCGCCCAACGCGGAAAACGCTTCGCCACGTTCCTTGCGGATTTCCAGCGAGAACACCACGTGCGAACCATCGTCGAAGCCGAACGACACCAGCGTGTGCGCGATCGCCGGGCCCATCCAGTACGAGAGCGCAAGATCTGCGCTGACCAGGCGGTTCAGATCGTATTGGCGCGTCTCCCAACGCGGCACATAGTCGGTCTCGCTGCGCCAATCGAAGTTGCGCACGTTGTGCAGGGTGACGATGTCGCCGTGCACCTGCGGCTGCAGACGCTGGGCGACATCGTCGGCCCAGTCGCGGTCCTGGCTGGGCTGCATCAGCCACCACGACACCGCCAGCACCACGAACGCGGCACTGAAGATGCCCACCAGGGCCCAGTTCTCGC
Organism: Xanthomonas euvesicatoria; assembly: GCF_013112235.1. Classification (NCBI taxonomy): domain Bacteria; kingdom Pseudomonadati; phylum Pseudomonadota; class Gammaproteobacteria; order Lysobacterales; family Lysobacteraceae; genus Xanthomonas; species Xanthomonas euvesicatoria. Next base: position 2,086,293 of record NZ_JABFFS010000001.1, on the reverse strand, counting down.
GGCCACGACGTACCCCCCACAACGCTGCCACCGCCATCGCACACCACGAGGCCACCCACCCGGCGCGTACGAGGGCGTTGCCGGTCAGTGCGTAGTAGATCGCCAGGGCGCCCCATCCGGCGGCCAGCACCAGCGCAGTGCGCAGGGCCCAGCGACCGATGCGGGCGCGTGTGGCCGGTGTCATCGCGTGCCGCCTTCGGGTACCCGCATGCCCAGCGCATGCATCAACAGATCGGCCGAGCGATGCGCAAGCCGTTTGCGTTCGGCCTCATCGTTACCGCGCAGACAGCTGCCCAGCATGTCGATCACCAACAGCACCTGTTCCTCGTCGACATCGGCGCGGCACAGCCCGGCGTCGCGGGCGCGATGGACGAACGGCAGGAAGATGCCGACCGCCCGCCGATCTGCCGCCTCCACCGCCGGATGCGCGCGTTCGATCGAGCGCCAGAAATCCACCAGCGGCGAAGACTGGGCGATGTGCTCGGCGACATCGTGCAGCAGCACCGCCAGGCCATCCGGACGGTCGGCAAGGTCGGCGGCAAGGCGCTCCAGCCCATCCAGGCCACGCGCCATCAATGCAGTCATCAGTGCCAGCCGGTCGGGGAAATTGCGATACAGCGTGGCGCGCCCCAGACCGGCGCGCTCCACCACCAGCTCCAGCGGGGCATTGACGCCGTGTTCGCTGAACACCTCGTCGGCGGCATCGAGAATCTGCCGGCGGCGCAGCGCGGCATCGGGGCGGGACGTCATCATGCCGGCATTATCGGACAGATTTGTCCGGTTGCGCCAGAGTCCGCTTGCCGTTTGTGCGCGCTCTCCGACCAACGGCATGACTGCCGTTGGTTTGCGGTGGCCTGTTCCCTACCCGCCCCTGCAGCCGGCCATGCAATCAGCCGGTGTTCTGCACGCCCTGCGAGACGCCATTGACGCAGGCCACCAGCGCACGCAGCAGCGCTTCGTCTTCGCCATCGGTGGCGCGCCAGCGTTGCAGCAGATCCACCTGCAGCACGCTGATCGGGTCGATATAGGGATTGCGCAGACGGATCGACAACGCCAGCCGAGGGTCGTGCTGCAACAGCGACTGTTGTTGCAGCAGCGCCTTCACCCAGGCCTTGGTCAAGGCAAGTTCGTCGCGAATCAGCGGGAAAAACCGCGTGTGCAGGTCGCCGGACAAGCGCGAGAACAACTCGGCGATATTCAGGTCGCCCTTGGACAACACCATGGCGATGTCGTCCAGAAAGGTGCGGAAGAACGGCCAGTCCTGCGCCATTTCGCGCAAGGTGTCTTCATGCCCGGCATCCACCGCCGCCTGCAGGCCGCTGCCCACGCCGTACCAGCCGGGAATCACCGCACGCGCCTGGCTCCACGCAAACACCCAGGGAATCGCACGCAGGTTGGACAAGGCCGCGTCCTGGCCCAGCCGCCGCGACGGACGCGAGCCCAGCGTCATGCGCTCGATCACATCGATCGGCGTGGCCAGGCGGAAGTACTGCATGAACTCCGGCGCGCCGACGAAGGCGCGATACGCAACCGTGCTGCGTTCGGCCACCAGGTCCATCACCGGGCGCCAATGCGCCTCGCGCGGCTCGGGCGCACGCGGGCGCAGGCTCGAGAGCAGCACCGCGCCGGTCATCTGCTCCAGCGAGCGCAACGCCAGAGCGCGGATGCCGTACTTGCGGTGGATCACCTCGCCCTGCTCGGTGACGCGCAGGCGGCCATCCACGCTGCCGCGCGGTGCGGCATCCAGCGCGCGGCTGGTCTTGCCGCCGCCGCGCGCGATCGAGCCGCCACGGCCGTGGAAGAAGGTCAGCCGCACGCCCAATTCGGCGGCCGCTTCCAGCAACTCGACCTGCGCACGTTGCAGGCCCCAGCGCGAGGCGGCGATGCCGCCGTCCTTGCCACTGTCCGAATAGCCCAGCATCACCATTTGCGTATCGCCGCGCGCGGCCAGATGCTGGCGATACACCGGGTCGGCGAGCAGGTCCTGCACGGTGCCGGTGCCGCCGCGCAGATCGTCCACGGTTTCGAACAGCGGCACGATATCCAGCGGCACCGCGCCGGCATCGTCGACCAAGCCGCCACGCCGGGCCAGTGCCAGCACGGTCAACACGTCGGCGCGGTTATGCGCCATCGAGATGATGTAGCTGCCCAATGCATCGGCGCCATGGCGGGTGCGCGCATCGGCAAGCGCGGCGAATACCGCATCCAACCGTGCATTGCCTTCATCGTCCACGCGCGGCAAAGGTTCCTGCCCTGCGGCATACGGGCCGAGCACCGCAGCGCGCTGGGTGGCGTCCTGCGCATCCCAATCGGTCTGGCCCAAGGCATCGGCCACCGCGCGCGCATGCACGCTCGATTCCTGGCGCACGTCCAGCCGCGCCAGATGGAAACCGAAGCTGCGCACGCGCCACAGCAGACGCCGCACCGCGAACCACCCGGCATGCAGGCCCTTGTTGGCCTGCAGGCTGTCCAGGATCAATTGCAGGTCGTGCTCGAGCTCCGAAGGCGCGCTGTAAGCGCCCTCGGCATCGTCCAGTGTGGCCTGCAGGCGCGCGCGCATCAGGTCGTTGAGCAGGCGGTACGGCATGTCGCCATGGCGCGGGCGCGAACGCGCGGCAGCATCGGGGAGCAGCGCGCGGTAGCGCTCCAGCTGTGCGGTGAGTTCGGCGCTCACCTGCACCAGCGTGGTCGATTGACTGAGCAGGCTGGCCAACTGCCAGAGTTCTTTCTGATAGCGGTCCAGCACCGCGCGCCGCTGCGCGTCCAGCGTCCCGGCGATGGTCTTGGCATCCACATTGGGATTGCCGTCCATGTCGCCGCCCACCCAGGTGCCGAAGCGCAGCAAACGCGGCAATGCCGGCACGCTGCCGTAGGTTTCTTCGATGGCGTGTTCGAGCGTTTCGTACATCACCGGGATGACGCGATAGAGCACCTGGGTGAGGTAGAAGCCCACGTGCTCGCGCTCGTCGTCCACGGTGGGGCGCACCGGCGAGGAATCGGCGGTCTGCCACGACGCGGTCAGGGCCATGCGGAAGCGCGCGGCGTCGCTGGCGCGTTCGTTGGGCGTGCGCATGCCGTCCAGGTTGTCGACCAGGCTGGCGACCATCAGCTGTTCTTTTTCCAGCAGCGCGCGCCGCACCGCCTCGGTGGGATGCGCGGTGAACACCGGCTCCACATCGATGCGCGGCAACCATTGGCTGAGTTCGTCCAGGGTCACGCCCTGCGCCTTGAGGCGGCGCAATGCGTCATGCAGGCCATCGGGCTGCGGCGTATCGGTGCCGCTGCGCTGGTATTCGCGGCGGCGGCGGATGCGGTGCACGCGCTCGGCGATGTTGACCACCTGGAAATAGGTGCTGAACGCCCGGACCAACGCTTCGGCGTCACGCGGCTGCCGACCGGTGAGTTGTTCGCTCAGCGTGGAAGGTGGGGCATCACTTTCGCGCCGCGAGATGGCGGTGGTGCGCACGCGTTCGATTTCATCGAGAAATTCCGCAGACACCTGCTCGGCGAGCAGATCACCCACCAGTGCACCCAGCCGACGCACATCGTCGCGCAAGGGAAGATCGGGGGTAGCGAACACAAGACTGCTGCGGTACTCGTTCATCGGAAACGCACACCCTCTTCAAGCGCAAAGTCGTCGAAGACTAACCCAAAAGGATTAGATGATCGCGACCGGCACGACGGTTTCAACACCAACCATCGTGTGCTGGCGCACGTGGCGATGAATCTCGTCGTGGCGCGCTCGCGCGCGATGCGCCGTTACCGGCAATGCCCCATCGCGGGCAGGCCCGCTCCTACAGGATCGCGGCACCCATCTATATGCTCGGCAGCCGTTGCCGGCAGCACATCAGCCACATCCTCATCCGCTGTAGGAGCGCATCCGGGCGCGACGAAGCTTCATCGGTAACGGCGCATCGCGCGCGAGCGCGCTCCTACCGTGCCAGCGCGCCACCGATCAACGCGTGCGCAGAGCGCCGGTCTCCTTTACCGGCTCGCCGACATTGGTCTTCAACCACTGCTCGCTCTCGGCCAGCATCTGCATGATCGATTGCCGCGCGCGGTAAGCATGCGATTCGTTGGGCAGCATCACCAGCCGCGCAGTGCCACCCAGGCCCTTGATCGCGGCGAACATGCGCTCGCTCTGGATCGGGAAGGTGCCGGTGTTGTTGTCGTCCTGGCCGTGGATCAGCAGCAGCGGGTCCTTGATCTTGTCGGCGTAATTGAATGGCGACATCGCCTGGTACACCGATTGCGCCTGCCAGTAATTGCGCTCTTCGGCCTGGAAACCGAACGGGGTGAGCGTGCGATTGTAGGCGCCGCTGCGTGCGATGCCGGCCTTGAACAAGCGCGTGTGTGCGAGCAGGTTGGCGGTCATGAAGGCACCGTAGGAATGCCCGCCGATGGCGATGTGCTCGCGGTCGGTGACGCCACGCCGCACCACTTCGTCCACCGCGGCCTGCGCATCGGCGATCAGCTGCGGCACATAGGTGTCGTTGGGTTCGGCATCGCCTTCGCCCACGATCGGCATGCTCGGGTTGTTGAGCACCACATAGCCGATCGCCAGAAACGCCTGCGGCCCCCAGTAGCTGATCGCGTTGAAACGGTACGGCGAGTCGGTGACCTGGCTGGCGGTGTCGGCGCTTTTGAATTCGCCCGGGTAGGCCCACATCAGCAACGGCCGTGGCCCGTCGCGCTTGGGGTCGTAACCGGGCGGCAGCAAGAGCGTGGCGGTGAGGTCCACGCCGTCGGCGCGCCTGTAGCGGATCTGCTCCTTCTGCACGCCGCGCAATTGCGGCAGCGGGTGCGCGAAGTGCGTCAACGCGCGCGCCGCGGCGCCATCGCCCAACGACTGCACGACATAGTTGGCCGGTTCTTCCGGCGATTCGCGGCTGAGCAGCAGTTGCGTGGCCTGCGCGTCCAGCAAGGCCAGCGGCGCCGAATAGGTCGGCGCCTGCGAATGGAACAGCCGCGTGGCCTGCTTGCTGCGCAGATCGAATCGATCGACGAACGGGCGGTCGCCCTCCGGCGAAGCACCTTTGCCGAACAAGAACAGGCTGTTGCCATCGCTGCTGGTCTGCAGCAGCGGGCGGCCCTTGCCGTCGGCCACCGTCGCCGGCGTGCCCGGGTCCTTGTAGCGGTCCTGCGAGGAGCGGTCCCACAACAGTTCGGGCGCGCGTTGCGGTTGATCCGGTGCGATACGCCATTGCTTGGTGCGGCGGGTCTTCCACCAGCTTTCGCTCAAGATCGCCAGATCGCCGCGGCCCCACTGGATGCCTTCGAATCGGCTGCCCAATTGCGCCAGCGTGACCGGCGCGCGGTTGAACGGCGCGGCCTGCATCCGCACCGCGTCGCGGACCTTGCTCTCGCGTGCCGGGTCGCCACCGTCCTGCGCTTCGGCCCACACCAGCGTGGCCGGTGCATCGTGCCGCCAGGCGATGTCGCGCACGCCGGTCGGCACCGCATCGTTTCCGGTCGGCAGGCCTTCCACCAATGGCAGCTGCGCGATCTGACGCACCAGTTTGCCCTGCAGGTCCAGCACCTGGATGCGGCGCGGGAAGTTGTCCACCGGCACCAGATACGAAAACGGCCGCTCGCTGCGTTCGCTCAGGATGTAACGGCCATCCGGCGACACCGACAGGTTGAGATAGATGCCTGGCGTGGCGATCGGGCGCACCTGCCCGGCCACCGTGACGATGATCGGCTGGCCGGTGGCGTAGTACTCGAACACGCGCGCATCGGCTTCGTTGCGCAGCAGGTCCTGATACGTGGGCAGCGAGCGCACCCCGGCAGCCGCACTGGTCTGCTGGGTCGCCGGCCCGGTCGGGATCGCATCGCGGGTCGGCGGTGCGCCCTGTCGTGCAACCTGTTGCTGCAACAGCAAACCACTGCCATCGGGCAACCAACGCAAGTCGTCGTTGACGCTGGTGTTCAAGCCGGCCAGCAGCCGCCGCGCTTGCCCGGCCGCCACGTCCACCAGCCACAGTTCGTTGGCGCCGCTGGCGGCATCTTCGCGGCGGAACGCCAGATGGCGTTGGTCGGGCGACCAGCTCAGATCGGCCAGCGACAACGGGGAGGGCAACCCGGCGATCTGCCGCTCGCTGCCGTCGGCCACCGACAGCAGCCACAGCTTGCTGGCGAACGAAAAGCGGCTGGCCGCAAAGGTCTTCGGATGGATGCGCAGGCCGGCCAGCTTCAGCTCCGGCTGGGCCACCTCGGCGATGTCCGGCAGTGCGGGCATTTGCAGCATCGCAGCCAGATCGCGCCTGGGCGAGAGCTGCAGCAGCGGCGCACGCGGGGCATCCACCACCGCCTGCAGCGCCTTGGACGGCAGTTGGTAACTGCTGCCTGGCGCGGGGCCTGGTGGAGCGACTGCCGCGTTGGTCGCTGCCGCGCGAGCCGTCCCGGCCATCACCGGTGCGCTCAATGCCAGCACCCCTGCCAACGCCCATGTGTGCTGCCGCCAGCCTTGCGCATGCCGTTTCGCCCGCATCGTCCGTCCCCGCTGATGATCGACTCCGGACCATAGCAGCCGCCTGTCGGCCGCTCCCCTGCCGTTGGTAGGGGGTCGGCCGCAATTCATGCCGCGCGAGGGTGCTGCCGATATAATCGGGCACTCTCGTCGAGGGGCGCTGCGACCGGTAGAGCGGACTGATCCGCTCACTGCACCACAGGTGCAGGTACACGGCCAGGCTCGACCAGCAGTTACCGTTCAACGGCGCCCGGCATTGCAGACATTCGTTTGCCTACCGGAGCCATTGCATGAACGCTGTCACAAAGATCACCCCGCACACCGACTACAAGATTGCCGACATCTCCCTGGCCGATTGGGGCCGCAAGGAGCTGGACATCGCCGAGCACGAAATGCCGGGCCTGATGTCGATCCGCCGCAAGCATGCGCAGGCCAAGCCGCTGAAGGACGTCCGCATCACCGGCTCGCTGCACATGACGATCCAGACCGCCGTGCTGATCGAAACGCTCAAGGACATCGGCGCCGACGTGCGCTGGGCCTCGTGCAACATCTTCTCCACCCAGGACCACGCCGCCGCTGCGATCGCCGCGACCGGCACCCCCGTGTTCGCCTGGAAGGGCGAGACGCTGGAAGAGTACTGGGACTGCACCCTGGACGCGCTGACCTTCACCCTGCCCGACGGCACCCTCACCGGCCCGGAGCTGGTGGTGGACGACGGTGGCGACGTCACCCTGCTGATCCACAAGGGCTATGAGCTCGAGAACGGCAGCACCTGGGTGGACGAGCCGGCCTCCTCGCACGAAGAGGGCGTCATCAAGGCGTTGCTCAAGCGCGTGGCCGTCGAGCGCCCGGGCTACTGGGGCCGCGTGGTCAAGGACTGGAAGGGCGTCTCCGAAGAGACCACCACCGGCGTGCACCGCCTGTACCAGATTGCCGAAGCCGGCAAGCTGCTGATCCCGGCCATCAACGTCAACGACTCGGTCACCAAGAGCAAGTTCGACAACCTGTACGGCTGCCGCGAGTCGCTGGCCGATGGCCTCAAGCGCGCGATGGACGTGATGCTGGCCGGCAAGGTTGCCGTGGTCTGCGGCTACGGCGATGTCGGCAAGGGCAGCGCCGCCTCGCTGCGCGCCTATGGCGCCCGCGTGATCGTCACCGAAATCGACCCGATCTGCGCATTGCAGGCGTCGATGGAAGGCTTCGAAGTCAACACCATCGAATCTACCCTGGGCCGTGCCGACATCTATGTCACCACCACCGGCAACAAGGACATCATCACCGTCGAGCACCTGCAGGCGATGAAGGACCAGGCCATCGTCTGCAACATCGGCCACTTCGACAACGAGATCCAGGTCGATGCGCTCAAGGCGCTGAAGGACGTGCAGAAGATCAACATCAAGCCGCAGGTGGACAAGTACGTGTTCCCCAATGGCAACGCGATCTTCCTGCTGGCCGATGGCCGCCTAGTGAACCTGGGCTGCGCCACCGGCCACCCGAGCTTCGTGATGTCCAACTCGTTCGCCAACCAGACCCTGGCTCAGATCGACCTGTGGGAAAAGCGCGACACCTACGAGAAGAAGGTCTACATCCTGCCCAAGCACCTGGATGAAGAAGTTGCGCGTCTGCACCTGGAAAAGATCGGCGTGAAGCTGACCACCCTCACCAAGGACCAGGCCGACTACCTCGGCGTGCCGGTGGAAGGCCCGTTCAAGCCGGATCATTACCGCTACTGAGACGTGGGCGCATGTTCGCCCATCCTCGACAGTGTCAATCAACGGGCGCCGCAAGGCGCCCGTTGTGCTTCAAGGCCATGATCGGCACGACGTCGAAGCTGAATCTGCGCACGCGTTGCACTACGCGTTGTCGCCTGCGCTGTGGTCGGCCGAACGTGACAGACCGCGCGGCGGCCAGGGCCACGACACGCCGACATTTGCTGCAGCCGCTATTGACCGATCTTCGCCGATGGCACTGTCAGCCGCGTGCGCTCGCCTCGTCCGCATCCATCGCAGCAGGCTCATACACGGAGATCTGGCTACGGCTGCGCGCAGTGTAGGGCTGCCCGCTCCAATCGCCCCATCTGGCCCGCAAGCGCAAGCCGGCGATCCGTGCCATCAGATCCAGCTCGGAAGGCCAGAGGTAGCGATAGCGATCGTTGAAGACGCGGGTCGCCGACTCCCCGATCATCACGATGCGCTGCTGGATCAGCTGCCGGGCCGGATCGGCGCTGGAGCACATCAGCATCACCGGCACCTCGCCCTCGTCCAGGGCCGGCGCCTCCAACGACCTCACTTTGCCGTCCGCCAGCAAGGTCTCCGCCTGCGGCACCATCGTCTGCAGGACGAACACGCCGGACGTTGCCAGGCGCTCGCGCACCGCGCGCAGGCAACGCAATTGGTCGTCCTGCGTCAACAGATAGCCGAGCGAATACACCGAATAGATCAGGTCGAACGGCCCGGCGACCGGGACATCGACAAAATCGGCGCAGACCAGGGTCAGTCGCTCTGCACCGGGCTTGGCACGCAGCATGTCCAACATGCCAGGCGAGTTGTCGATGCCGCAGACCGCCGCGCCGCCAGCCGCCAGCGGCAGCGCGATACGGCCGGTGCCGATCCCCAACTCCAGCGCCGTGCCACTGCCGACCAGTGCCGCCAATGCCTGCGCACACTGCGCTGCACTGGCAGCGGCCCAGTGGTCCCTCAGGCGATCGTAGTATTGCGACACCTGATCGTAGGCGTGCGCCGACGATGCATCCATGCCCCTCTCCGCGAAAGAGTCGCTGGCCACCCTAAGCAACCATCCCGGTCGTCGCATGCGCCGCCGACGCAACATCGCCGGTGGCGAGCCAATGCGCGCACTCGGTGCCAAGCTCGGCGACAACACGCTGGCGATAGGCCGCATCGACTGCCGGTGCCAGTCGGTCACGCCACCGCCCATTGAGACCTTGATTGAAGAAGGCTCGGCCGCCGTCGCGCCAGAAACCGGCGCCCTGTGGAACGTAGCGCGCCGCGTGCGCGCGCATGTAGTCCAGACTGCAGTGCGCCAGCACGCGCTCGCAGCACTGGGCATCCAGCGGGATATCCAGGAATGCGGCAATGCGCCGCACTTGCGCAGGCAGGTCATGCAGCAACGCGGCGTAATGCACCAGCAGCACGTTGTCGTAATCGCGCAGCGCCCACCAGGAACGCACGCCCTCCCAGAACGGCCACAGCGGCGCACCATCGGCGCGCATCCAGTTCTGGAAATAGTCCTCCACCGAGCACGTGGGCGGCGGCATGACCTTCAATTTACCGTTGCTGGAGGGCTCCGCATCCAGACGCGCCTGTGCATCCGCGCTGACTGCTCGCTGATGGTCGTACAGGCTCCAGACGATGTCGCGCGCATCGCGGCCGACGTAGAGATAGCGGGCGCGTTCGGATAGCACCAGCGCATCGGCGGGCAGATGGGTTTTCACGAAGCGGCGATGGCGTTGCTCGGCGAGCAGCCGCTGCTTGGTGGCCTTGTCCGGATACACCGAGTCGAACCAGGGCGACAGCCGCGAGACCTCGATCTCCTCGGCGCCGCCGAAGATCAGTTGCGCGACGATCTGCTGCACCCAGGTCGTCCCTGCCTTGGCATAGCTGGCGATGACGACATCGTCGTCGCGAAAGGCGAAGTCGTTCCAGACTGTCGAGTCGAAAAAGCGACTGGGATATTCGCGCTGCTTGGAGGGCATGCCCACATCGGCGTCCTGTCGGTTGTCATCGCATCGGGCTCATCGGATATGCACGCGTGAACACTTCGCAACCGCATGATCCGCATCCGCGCCTGGCTCCAAGTCCCGGCAAGACGGCATAACGTCTGCCGCACATCCGCACATCCGCACATCCGCACACTGCACTTGCAGCACATCGGTGACCTGCGGCAGCGCGCATCGCCGTCGCCGACGATGCGCGTGCATGTGGGCCATCCGGCAAAGCCTGCCCTGGCATTGCAGTCACTGCGTGTAGATATACGCCACCTTGCGCGGACCAAACATTTTTAGAATCTTCGAAAACACGAGTGACAGCATGGCTTTGGCAGTTTTCATCACGCGCACCTCTTCTGGAAGTTTCAGAAATGGCGAACTCTGACATTCGCCTTATTCAGGCTAGCAATAGTCATATGGCCAATCAACGTTATGGTTGGTACTTTATTTTTAAAATCAAATTATCGGGCATGTGTCGCAGAATAAGCCACGCAATTTGCGTTTATCCGAACAGATCTTCGCGCAGGTACTCCAGATATTCGCGCACATGTCGCTCGCGTGCGGCAACGTCGTCCGGCAGACGCAAGCCGCGCGTAAACCAACGCAGCCGCGGCCGTGCGTGCAAGTGTGGGTAAGGCTTGTGCGGCAGCGGTACGCCGAGGAAGCTGCATAGTGGCGCCCAGCCTTGCCGAGCCGAAAATACCAGCAGCCGTTCGGCTGGCACCGTATCGATCACCGCCTGATTCCAGCGATTGAAGTAGTCGACCATGAAGGCGCGGTCCTGACTGCGCCCGCCCATCTGCTGCTTCAAGAACGTACTGAATGTTTCGCCTTCGGGGCCGACGAAGGTGCTCTTTCTGCCCGGCATCAGGATGGTCTGGGTCACCGACTCGAACCAGCTGTCGGGATCGCGCACCGTCAGGACGACCTTGGCCTGCGGATATACCTCAATCAATTGCCGCCAGTAATAGCAACCAGGATGGTCGGTGCTCGAACGGTAGCCGGCGAAGATGGTCGACCAGTCTGCGGCACCGCGCTCGGCGGCATTCCACAGCGGCAGTGCCGTACGCATGTTCGCGGCGACCTCCGTGGCGTGATAACACGGTCCAAATCCCAAATGTTCCAGCGCGAACTTCAGCGACAGCGTCCCGGTTCGGCCTAGGCCAGCACCAAGCACTTCTAACGACATGGCGATTCTCCGATCCGTTACACGCAGGGCGGCAACCTAGCACGCAGCCGTGGCGTACGTCCCGGCATTGGCAGTCAGGATGGATGTGGCAACTACACGCGCCATGCGCGATTTAAGTGGCGGACAAGAACGCGGATCGCAACGACGCGCTCACCCGCGCCAATTGGCATTGCGCTCCCAGAACGCCACGCTACGCCGATACGCCTCGCGGTCCAGCGGCGTGCCCGAGCCGCCCTCTTCCACGCCCAGCGCATTGCGCAACATGGTGATCGGTGCCATCGGAATCTCGTCCGGCTCTGCGGTGTACAGACAACCCACCACACCCCAGTCTGCCTCGATGGGCGTGCCTTCTTTGGCCAACTGCTTACGGCTGTAGAGGATGGGCAGCAGATAGGCGGCCACCGGTGGCTCGACACCTTCGAACCACCGCACCAGCACGGCCAATTCCTGCGTGCTGCGTGCCTCGTAGCCGGAACGCAGCAGGTGCCGGTTGTCTTCGGTAATGGGAATGGTGAGGCAGCGGGTCGAGGTCCAGTTGCGGTGCACATGCAATTGGCAAAACGGCGCATAGCCCTCGATCACGCGTAGCGGCGCCTCGTCGTTGAGCCGCTGGATGAACTGCTCCGGCGTGCAGTCCTGGATGGCATTGCGACGCCCATCGCGCGGAAACAAGCGGGTGCGGGCGAACTGGGTCAGGACGATCGACATGAGTGGGGTATGCGGCGACAAAGAGCGCCAGGGTAGCGCGCAGGCGTTCGCACGACTACGTTGATCAGCATCAGCCGACCGCGCGGCGATCGGACTGACCCGAGTGCCTGGCCTGGTTCCCGACAGTCACCGAACATGCACCGACAGCATGCAGGTACGCAGCATGCAGCAATGTCGCGCCTGCGGCGGAGCGGGAACCGTCCGGCAATCACCCAACGCGGCCGTTCGCCGGCGCTACCAGATCAAATCGTCCGGCACCTTGAACTGGCTGTAGTACTCGTCATCGCTGTCGGCGGCAGCCGGCGCGCTGTTGCGTCCGTGGTCCAGCACCACCGCATTGGCATCGCGGCTGTAAACCTTGTCGGCGGCCGCGCGCGGAATCAGCTCGAAACCATCACCGTACCGCACGATCACCAGCGCGCCGCTGGCCAACTGGCTGCGCAGCGTCGTGTTGACCAGCACGCTGCGGATCACGCTGCCGTCGTTGAAGCGGTAGTCGATCTCGCCTTCGCGCTTGACCTTGTTGGTCTCCACGATCTGCCGTACCTGCGCGAGCACTTCCTGCTGGCGCACCTGCACGTTGCGCTCTTGGGCCAGCGCACGATCGCGCTCGGCACGCTCGGCCTGCAGGCGCGCCGCATCGATCTTGTCCGTCGCCGCCGGCTGCACCGCCGCGCCCTTGGCATGGCGCTGTTTGACCTGTTCGCGCGCAACCTTGTCCACCTGGGCTTTTTTCACCAGGCCGGCCTTGAGCAGCTGTTCTTGCAATGGATTGCGCATCGGGAGGCCGGGCAGTGGACTGGCGACTAGTTTAACGCGGCCAGCACCGGCCCATCGTCGTGGCCGGGCCGAGCCGTTGGGATCGCCTGCAATCCAGATTGCAGCCATGCCGCTGCCAGGCGCAGCCAGCCGCAGGTTCGGGCTTATCGCCGCTGCGGCGGGCGATCGCTGCTCGGCGCGATGCGGATGCGGCATGCAAGCCGCAAATCGGCACCTTGGCCTTGCCGCACGAGGGCAGCGCAGCGTGCAACGATGACGTGCACACTGCCGGCGGCGAACAGCGAAGCAGCTGATCTGTGTCACCCGCGACGGTCCAGCGAGATTGCAACGGCTGCGTTGCACGCGCCGCATGCTAACGATGAGCATTGCCTATCGCCAAGCCTTGATGTGACAAGGCAAGTGCAGGCGAGATCGCAACGGCCGCGTGGTTCCCTGATTTTTGCGACCAATCGCGCCGTTGGCGCCCAACCCCGCGCCCAGATTGCTGGCCCGCTGCAGTGAATACGTATGCACAACCCCCATGCTGCGCCGCGATGCGCGCTTAGCATCACCGCGCGCTGCACGCCGTGCGCGCGCTTTCCGGAACAGGGGCCGGAAGCCTTGATGCGGGCATCGCGCACTGCGCGTCGGCCTGCGCTTACCACTGGAGATCGATCCGATGCGCAACACGCCTGCTCATGCCCCACCTTCCCTGATACAACGCGGTGCACGTCTCTTACTGACCGCGTTGGTCCTGCTGCTGACCACCGCCAACGCGCAGGCCGATGTCATCCTGCATGCCTTCAACTGGCCGTATGCCACCGTCGAAGCGCGCGCCAAGCAGATTGCCGATGCCGGCTATCGCAAGGTGTTGGTCGCCCCCGCGTACCGCTCCGAAGGAAGCGCGTGGTGGGCGCGCTATCAGCCCCAGGACATTCGCCTGATCGACAACCCGCTCGGCGACACCGCTGCATTCAAGAAGATGGTCCAGGCGCTGGCCAACAACGGCGTGGAAACCTATGCCGACATCGTGTTCAACCACATGGCCAACGAAGCGGCCACGCGTTCGGATCTCAACTACCCGGGCAGCGCGGTGCTGTCGCAGTACGCTGCAAACCCCGGCCGTTACGATTCGCTGCGTCTGTTCGGCACGCTGCAGTCAAACTTCCTCAGCGCCAGCGATTTCGGCCCGGCGCAATGCATCAGCAACTACAACGACGCCTACCAGGTGCGTAATTACCGCATTTGCGGCGGCGGCAGCGATCCAGGCCTGCCGGATCTCGTGGGCAACGACTGGGTGGTGCAGCAACAGCGCGCCTATCTGCAAGCGCTCAAGAGCATTGGCGTGACCGGCTTCCGGGTGGATGCGGCCAAGCACATGACCTTCGACCATCTCAATCGCGTCTTCGATGCCGGCATCCGCTCGGGTGTGTATGTCTTCGGTGAAGTGATTACCGGCGGCGGTACTGGCAATGGCGATTACGACCAGTTCCTGGCGCCGTATCTGCAATCCACGCCGCATGCAGCCTACGACTTTCCGTTGTTCAATGCGGTGCGCAATGCGTTCGCCATCGGCGCCAGCATGCAGCAGCTGGTGGACCCCGCCGCGTCCGGACAGGCATTGCCGGGCAATCGCGCCGTGACCTTTGCAGTGACCCACGACATTCCCAACAACGCCGGCTTCCGCTACGCAATTCTCGACCCGGTGGATGAGACGCTGGCCTACGCATACCTGATCGGTCGCAACGGCGGCATGCCGATGATCTATACCGACAACAACGAAAGCGGCGACAACCGCTGGGTCAACGCCTATCTCCGCGACGACCTGCGCCGCATGATCGGCTTCCATAACGGCGTGCAGGGCACCGACATGCAGGTCTTGTCGTCCAGCTCCTGCCACATCCTGTTCCGTCGCGGCAGCCTGGGCATCGTGGGCATCAACAAGTGCGGCAACCCGGTCACCACCACGGTGGGAATGAACAACAGCGTGTTGTACTGGAATGCCGACTACGTGGACGCGTTGGGCTCGGGCAACGTGGTGCGCATTTCCAGCAGCTCGTACACCTTTACCCTGCCGGCGCGCGGGGCGCGCATGTGGCGCCGCTGAGCAGCCACCACAGCATGGCGGTGGCACTACCTTGCAGTGCTCCCATCGTTTGAAATGGTGACTGCGACGTTGGCGTGCGACGTTGCACGCCAACGCCGCAGGGCGATCAAGGCGAAGCCCCCCGACGCAGCCGGCGTATGGGAGCTTCGTTGTCTTTACGTGCTGGCGCCGATCGACTGCACCAGGATGCCGCGGGGTGCAGTACACGCCCACTCGCATCGATGAACCGCCAACACGCCTTGCAGTCGGCCCGTTTCCTGCGCACCGCGCACCGCGGTGGGCGGACGACGCTGGCAGCGGCGCACGATTGTGTGCCCCGAACCCCGCTTCCATCGATCGCAGTCGGCCGCAGGACCGCTGGCATTGACCAGCGGTGTTCACCGTTGGCGAGCGGCAGAACGACTTACCAGGCGAACGCTGCGGTGACCTGGCGTGCGCCGAGCATGAACGCATCTGCCACGTGTACGAACGGTGCAATATCCACTTCCGATTGGCCCGCGCGTACCAGCTGCACGAAGCGCCCGTACAAGCCGTCGTATTCGCTGGACGCTGGCAGCGCCTTAAGTTGCCCATCGATGCTCAACTTGGCCCCGCCTTCGCTGAGCATGAGCAGGCCCGCGGTGGTTTCCACTTCGATGTCCCAGCGCTGGTGGCCGGTCTGCAGGAAATCGAATTCGGCCGTTACCGGGAGTCCTGCGGTGTCGACGAATGCGAGCCTGGCATACAGCGGCGCCTGGCGGTTTTCCGGGGTATGCAGCTCGGCGTCGCGCAGCGCCAAGCTGCGCGGCAGCAGATGGGTCGCGATGGAGAGCGCATTGATGCCGGGGTCGAACACCCCCATGCCGCCGGGTTCCAGAATCCAGTCCTGGCCCGGATGCCAGTGGCGAATGTCTTCCTTCCAGGTGATGTGCGCGCGCACGAGTTGCTTGTCGGCCAACCATGCACGGGCAGGCTCGACACCGGCTGCGCAACGCGAATGCCAGCTGGTGAACAGGCTACGTTGCGCACGCCGCGCCACGTCCTGCAGGTCATGAATTTCGGCGAGCGTGGCAGCCGGCGGCTTCTCCAGAAACACATGGCGGCCGGCCATCAACGCGGCCTGCGCCAATGCGTGCCGTCCGACCGGTGGCGTGCACAAGGCCACCGCTTCGATCTGCGGCTGGGCGGCAAATGCGTCTTCCAGGGTGTGATAGGCGGGCACACCGTCGACCGTGCCATGCCGGCTCACGGTGGCCACCAGCTGCACATCGTCGCGCGCGGCGATGGTCGGCACGTGCTGGTCGCGGGCGATCTTGCCGATCCCGACAAGGGCGATACGCAATGCGTCTGGATGCTTCATCGAAACCTTCGTGCTGGTAGGGGTGGCCCGATGCGAACGCCTGCACGCACACTGCCTGGCCAATGCTGCAGCGGCGCGATGCGGAGAGCGCACGCGACGGCGCAGTGTACGGTCAGCGTGCAGCCCACTGCGAGACATCGCTCCTGCTTGTTTTGCTATACCTGTATGCCAGCCGCTGCCTACCGGGCCTGCTCAGTTGCGCCACGAAGACAATGCGCGACGGCTGCAGATGGTGTCGGCGCGGCGGTTGGAATTGGCGGTGCTCGACCACACGCCACTAGCCTCTTTTGCAGCATGCGATTGACGCCGGCGCGCGTGCAGACAAGTATCGCTGTCGGCACGCCGATGTGCCGTCGCCATCGAAGGCTGCACCGATGTTGCATCACGTTTCGCTGGGCGTTCGTACGATCGAGATATCCGCCGAATTTTTCGACGCAACGCTGGGTGCGCCTGGCTATGTGCGGGTGTGGTCCGATCTGGAGCCAGGCACGCTCGACCAGGCGGTCGGCGATGGCAGGCCCGGTGGCGACGATTGCCTGGCGTTGAAACAACGCCAGGCAACGCAATGTGCCCCGGGGGTCGGATTCCATCTGGCATTTGCCGCCACCGACGCGTCCGCCGTGGACGCGTTTCACCGAGCCGCGCTACGGCACGGCGGTCACTGCCATGGCGCACCCGGCTTGCGACCGGATTATGGCGATGACTATGACGCCGCGTTCGTCGATGACCGGGACGGCCACCACATCGAAGCGGTGGTCGACTGTACGCCGCCACGGTAACCAGCACCGCCGCTACGCAACGTTGGAATATCGGTGGGTTAAGGCGCAGCGACAGCGAGCTCGCCATGCGCAGTGAAGGTCATGGCACTGCCTGCGTCAGGAAACGGTCGAAGTCGCCGATGTTCATGCTGCCCCAACCCGACGCGAAGTCCCAACCGTAGCTCGCGTTGTATCCATCGCGATACAGGCCATTGCTGCCGACCACCACGTCATGGGCGCGCTGCGCATCGTGACGCTGGCTCGCGTACTGATAGATCTGCGGCGCGACGAAGCCCAGAGTGGGATGCGACTGCAACAGCCGGGCGATATAGCCGGCGAAGGTCGGGGTGGCGGCACTGGTCCCCCACACATACCAGGCAGCCTCGTTCCCTTGCGCATCGGTGCCGCGGATCTGCGCACTGCTGTAGAACGAGCCATTGAAGCTGACGTCGGGCACAGCGCGGTAGCCGGAGGCCGTCTGCCCCGGCAGCAGGGTGCGCTGCCACTGCGGCGCATAGGCAATCTTGCTGAGGCCGCCCTGGCTGAGGTGGCGGCCGACACCGGCATTCCAGACGCGCTCGGAGGCGTAGCTGCCGGGGTTGCCGCCCTGGGTCAGCAACTCGGTGGCGCCCACCGCAATCGCGTAGCGGTGCGAGGCCGGCCAACCGACCTGGCGCAGGTCCGGGCGCCCCGCCAGCGTGTCGTAATAAGGCGCGTTGGCGCGTGCGCTCAGCGGCAGGTAGACGCCGTCGTCGCCGCTGCAGATCAGGAAGTTCTGCCCCTGACGCACCGCCTTGGTCAGGCTTGCGTCCATGGCCTGGAAGACCGCGTCGTTGACCTGGATTTCCTGCCCATAGATCGACATGCTGACCACGCGGGCCAGATTGTCGTCGGCCGCGCGCGCCATGCCATCGATCATGCTCTTCCAGGAAAAGTCCGGGATGTTGTAGATGATCAGGCGCTTCAACCCGCCGGCGCTGCCGACCAGCAACTGGGTATCCATGTCCCACTCGACTTCCGAATCCTTGCTGGCGGCATCGGACTGGTAACCCGGCGCGCTAGGGTCGCCCACCGTCACCACCGTGACCGGGGTGTGCAGGCCGTGCAGGTCCTGGAAGCTCTGCAGCCGCGCGAGGGTATTTTCCAGATTGCCGGCGGCAATGACCGCACCGACGATATCGCTGGCCGGTGCCAGCGTATCGGCGCCGTACGCGCTATTGAGCTCTTCGATGCTGTGGCGCACGACTTCTGCGCCGCCGCTGTTGGCGGCCGTCACGGCGCTGCTGTTCAACAACGATGTGCGCGCGGCGCCCAGCGGCGCCCAGTGCGGGGTGACCCTGGCGCCGGCCGTGCCGTCCAGGCCAACCACACCTTGCACCACCGCCTGCAAGCCGGCCGGCACTGCGACCGTGCCCTGCGCAGCGGCAACGCCGAGGCGGCCATCGGCACTCACTGCACGCAGCGGGGTGCCAAGGGCAGCCTGCAATGCCGCCGCTGTCGCGCGAACCTGCAGCAGGCGGCCATCGATGGCCGGGCGTACATCGGTGATGCCATACCGGCTCAGATAGGCCTTGACCTGTGCGATATCGCGGGTGGAAGCAGCCGATGCGCGTGCCAGTTGGCCGCGCAACACCGGATCGCCGCCATCGCGGGTCAACCACTGCTCCACCGCCGCTTGTTGCTGACGCATGGTCACCTGCGGCTTGAGCACCAATCCCACCTGCAGGATGCGTTGCGGCGCCAGCGCGCCACCGACGGCGAGTTGCGCAGGTGCCTGTTCGGCTGCCTGCGCGACACCGGTCATACCCAGCGCGACGGCGCAAGCCAGGACGGCCTGAGAGAAAGAGCGCGTCATCATTCGTGTGCCGCCATTGATCGTGAGTTAACAGGCTGCGGATTCTCACGAGGCGGCAGTGGTTTCAGGCGCAACAGTGCGAACTCTGTGTGCGTAAAACGATGCGGCCGCGAACTGCCACGCGAACCTCGTGCCGAGGTAGCTGTGCGATTGCGCGGTGGCGCGGCCGGCGCTTGTCGATCGCCGGGCGCACGGCGCCTGCAGCCGCTGGCGCCGAGCTGGTTGAGGCCAGTGGCTACGTGCTACATCTCCAGCACCACCTTGCCCAGGTGACTGCCCTGCTCCAGGTAACGATGCGCCGCAGCCGCTTCGCTCAGCGGGAAGCACTTGTCGAGCAGTACGCGCAGCTTGCCCTGCTCGATCCATGGCCACACCACGCGCTCCACTTCCGCCGCCAGCCGGGCTTTTTCGTCTGCATTGCGCGGGCGTAGCGTCGAGCCGGTGATGACCGCCTGCTTGCGCATCAGCACCGGAATCGGCACCTCGATGGTGGCGCCGGCCTGCGAGGCGATGTAGACGATGCGTCCGCGCGGGTTGAGCGCTTCCAGGGTGTCGGCGAAGACCGCAGCGCCCACCATGTCGAGCGCAACATCCACGCCGCCGTGCGCCTTGGCCACCTCGACAAACGACGCAGTGGTCGAATCGATCGCCACATCGGCGCCCAACTCGCGCGCCTGTGCCGCCTTGCTGGCCGAGCGCGCGGTGGCCAGCACGTGCGCGCCCGCCGCCTTGGCCATCTGGATCGCCGTGACGCCAATGCCCGAGGTCGCACCATGCAGCAGCAGCCATTGGCCTGCCGCGAGCCAGCCGTGTTCGAACAGATTGGCATAGGCAGTGAAGATGGTTTCCGGTAACGCGGCGGCGTGCACCAGATCCATGCCGGCGGGAATGGGCAGTACGTGACGCGCATCGACGGCGGCGTATTGCGCGTAGCCACCGCCACCCAGCAGCGCGCACACGCGCTCGCCCACCTTCCAGCGACCAGCCGGCTCGACGATTTCGCCGGCGATTTCCAGCCCCAGCGTTTCCGGCGCGCCAGGTGGCGGCGGGTAGTGCCCGGCGCGTTGCAGCAGATCCGGGCGATTGATGCCGGCGGCATGCACGCGGATCAGCACCTGCCCCGGTGCCGGACGCGGGCGCGGTTGTTCGGTGGCGTACAGCGCGTCGGCGTCGCCCTTGCCATCGCGGATGGCGATGGCGGTCATCGTGGTATCGCTCATGAAAGCGCTCCATGGAAAGTGCGCCCAGTGTAGGCGTGCAGGCGTCAACGCCCGGCGCAGATGCACCCACGGTTTCCAGCAGGTATTGCCACGGCAGCGGCAAGCCAGCGATGGTGGGTCTTCGACAACGCCGCGGTGCTGCGTAATGTTCGAAGGACACCATGCGCATGGACAAGCGGTCTTCGCCAACCTCTTCCTGCATGTCGCATTGCAGCCCAATGCAACGAAACGCTTGCGCTCACCGAATGCGCCGCAACTTCAAACAGGCAAGCGGCGCGCGATTGCAACAACCCAGCCCCAGAACCGGATGCGATTGACCGCAAGCAACCCCAACCAGGCAGATGCTGCGCGGCCGCCCGCATCACGGTATCCCGGCCTATGCTGGTGCCTTGCTGACCACCAGGAGTCGCCATGCAACTGTCATGCAATGCGCGTGTCATCGCCGTCTGCGTGTTTGCACTGTCCGCGAGCACGCAGGTCAGCGCGGCGCAGGTGCGCATTGCGCAGGAAGCAGACGGCTACCGCTTATTGGTGGATGGCGCTCCCTTCGTGATCAAGGGTGCCGGCCTGGGCAATGGCAGCACGGAAACGCTGGCCGCACGCGGCGGCAATGCATTGCGCACCTGGCGCGTGGATCCAGACCCGCAACGCCAGCGCGCCCTGCTCGATCGCGCACAACGCAACGGCCTGAAAGTGGCGGTCGGCATCGAGCTCGGCAACCAGCGACATGGCTTCGATTACGACGATGCAGCGGCCGTAAAACAGCAACTGCAGCGCGTCCTCGCGCAGGTACGGCAATCGGCGGCGCATCCGGCGGTGCTGATGTGGGTGGTCGGTAACGAACTCAATCTGGATTACACCAATCCCAAGGTCTGGAACGCGGTCGGCGAGATCGCCGAGGCGATCCATGCCATCGACCCGGATCATCCGGTCACCACCACGCTGGCCGGTTTCGACAAGCAGCTGATCGACCAACTCAAGACGCGCGCGCCGGCATTGGACCTGATCGCCGTGCAGCTTTACGGCGATATCGCAGCGCTGCCGCAGAAGCTGCACGAGAGCGGGTGGCGCGGTCCTTACGTGGTCACCGAGTGGGGCCCCACCGGGCATTGGGAATCGCCGACCACTCGCTGGGGCGCACCGATCGAAGACGACAGCACGCGCAAGGCGCTATTGCTGGAACAGCGCTACCGCAGCGACATCGCCAGCGATACCCGACAGGGGCTGGGCTCGTTCGTGTTCCTGTGGGGCGACAAGCAGGAGCGCACGCCCACCTGGTATGGCTTGTTCCTGCCTTCGGGCGAGGCCACGCCCAGCGTGGACACATTGCAATTGCTGTGGACCGGCCAATGGCCAGCCACCCGGGCGCCAACGGTAGCGGCGCTCACGCTGGCTGGCCAACGCGCCACCGACAGCGTGAGCCTTCGCCCGGGCCAGGCCGTGACCGCACGCATTCGTGCCAGCGGCGCATCCGTACTGCGCTACGACTGGCACGTGCGCAGCGAAAGCACCGCGCGCAGCATCGGGGGCGACCCCGAGACGTTGCCACCGCTGGTCGATGCCGCCATTGCGCCGAACCGCGTTCCCGGTGGTCGCAACGGCGCACGCGCTACGGGCGAGGAGGTGCGCCTGATCGCACCAACGCCGGGCAATTACCGCTTGTTTGTGGAAGTGCGCGATGACGCCGGCCGCGCCGGCTATGCCAACCTGCCATTCCGCGTGCTGCCGCCCTCACCGGCCCTGCGACAGGGCGCATCGGAACCGTCGCAACCTGATATGCATTCATCGCGATGAAGCGATATTATCGCCAGACGATCCGCCGGAACCGCCGCGATGACGCATCTCAGTTTCGAGTTCTACCCGCCCAAGACCGATGATCAGCGCGCGCAACTGGACCGCACTGCAGCCAGGTTGAAAGGCTACGCGCCGGAGTACGTGTCGTGCACCTTCGGCGCCGGCGGCTCCACGCTCAGCTACACCTCCGAAACGGTACGCCACCTCAAGCAGAAGCATGGCTTCGAAGCGGCGCCGCACCTGTCATGCGTCGGCGGCAGCCGGCAGGAAATCCGCGAGCTGCTCAAGCTGTATCGCGCCATCGGCTGCACCCGCATCGTCGCGCTGCGTGGCGACCTGCCGTCGGGCATGGGCCATCCCGGGGACCTGCGTTACGCCTCGGACCTGATCGCCTTCATCCGCGCCGAACACGGCGCCGCGTTCCGGATCGAAGTCGGCGCGTATCCGGAAACCCATCCGCAGGCGGCCGACGCGCTCAGCGACCTGCGCTATTTCAAGGCCAAGGTCGATGCCGGCGCCGATGCGGCCATTACCCAGTATTTCTACAACGCCGATGCCTACTTTCATTTCCGCGACGCAGTGCAGCGGATGGGCGTGGAGATACCGATCATTCCCGGCATCATGCCGATCTCCAATTTCTCGCAGCTGCGGCGGTTTTCCGAGCAATGCGGCGCAGAGATTCCACGCTGGATCGGCAAGAAGATGCAGTCCTACGGCGACGACGCCGACGCAGTGCGCGCCTTCGGCGCAGAGGTCGTGGCGGCCTTGTGCCAGCGCCTGATCGCAGGTGGCGCGCCGGCATTGCATTTCTACACCCTCAATCTGGCCAAGCCGACCACGCAGGTGTTGCAGCTGCTCGGACGCTGAGCACCTGCTTCGCATTCCAGTCGTCGCCCTCGCACACCCGCGCGCATGCATGTCGCCAGCTCACGCTTACCCGGCTACGCTGCGCCGATGCATCGCCTTCTGCCCCTGCTGTTCTTGCTCTGCGCCTGTCCCGCCGCGCGCGTGCAGGCGCAGGAAATCCATCGCTGCGTCGCGCCGGACGGGCAAACCCTGTTCACCGACCGGCGCTGCGAAGACGTCGGCGCGGCCAGCCGCGCACCGCCTGCCATCCGCCCGCAGGGCAATACCGGCCTGTATCGCTACGGCTGCCCGCGGCGGCTGAGCGAACTGGTGTCGTTGCTGCAATTGGCGGTGGACAGCCGCGACGTCAACCGCCTGTCCAGCCTGTACCTGTGGAGCGGTCAATCCGATGCCGCCGCCAATCAGGTGCTGAGCCGGCTGGAAGCCATCGTGCAGCGCCCGTTGCTGGATATCGTGCCGATGTATCCGCAAAGCGACACCCCCACCTGGGACGCCGACACCACCGCGCCCACATCGTCGCTGGATGGCAGCGCCATCGACGCGCCACTGCCTACCCCGCCCAGCCGCCCGCGCCCCTGGGGACTGCGGCTGGAACAGAACCTCGCCAGCGGCACGCCGGCGCGCAGCGTGCTGCGGCTACGCAGGCAATACAACTGCTTCTGGGTGACGTTCTAGCAGCGTATGCGTGGCATCCGGCGGCGCGGGATCACCGCAGGACCGCTGCACGCCGCAACAGGGATCGAAGGCATTGCGCTGGCGGTTCGGCCGTCAGACGCTGCGGTGCGCTCATTGCGGCCAGAGCGCGCGGATCGCCGCGATACCCTGCGCACCATGCGAGCGCGCCTGACGCACATCTTCACCCTGCATGCCGCCGAGCGCGTAGATCGGCAGCCAGACCTGTTCGCGCAAGGTCTCGAAACCGTCCCAGCCGATCGGTGTGGCGCCCGGATGCGACGCGGTCGCCTGCACCGGCCCCAGCACCGCGAAGTCGCAGCCGATCCGTTGGGCGTGGCGCAGGTCGTCCAAGCCATGGCACGACGCAGCCACGAGTCGGTCTGCAGGCAGCGGGCGTTCCTGCAGACCGGCCAGCTGCTCCGATCCCAGATGCACGCCGATACCCAGATCCGCAGCCAGCGCGATATCGCGATTGAGCAACAGTTGCGCGCGCGCGCGACCACGCAGGCGCATCACCTGCTGCAACAACGCCTGCCAACGCGCCGGCGCAAGCTGCCGCGCACGCAGCTGGATCCGGGTGATCCCGTTGTGCAATGCGAGCTCCAGGCCCTCCAGCCAGCGCGCCTCGTCCTCCGGCTCGGGCGTGATCAGGTAACGGTCGGGCTGCCGTAGCGCGCCCACCACCGGCACGTCGGCCGGCGGCATCGAATAGCGGGCCAGCTTGTCTGCCGCCACCCAGGTCATGGCCTGGCCTTCGCGGCCGCGCGGGCTGCCTTTCCAGCTCGTGATATGACGCACTTCCAGGCGCAGCCGCTTGTCCGGATAGAGCTGCGGCACTTCCATCACCCAATCGCCCACCTGCGCCTCGATGCCGAGCTCTTCGTTGAGCTCGCGCACCAACGCTTGTTCGGAGGTCTCGCCAGGCTCGCGCTTGCCGCCCGGAAATTCCCACAGGCCAGGCATGTCGCGCGTTTCGGTGCGGCGGGTCAGCAGGATGCGCCCGCGGGGGTCGGTGATCACGCCGGCAACGACGTGAATGGATCGAAGAGAATCAGGCATGGCGGCAAGAGTGCCGCGAGTGAGCGGTACAGCGCAATGAGGCCGGGATCGGAGATTCGGGATTTGCTAACGCAGGCGTTGCACAGGCATTGCCAATCCCCAATCCCAAATCTCCGCCTCAGAGCAACAGATCAACGCCGCACTTACCGCTTAACCTCGTAGCCCGCAAAGCATCGCGATAATTCCGAAAGCAAAGCCCCCCTTGGTAAGGGGGCGCGCCGAAGGCGCAGGGGATCGGGAGCAGCGCCGTGAGCCCGCTATCGGCAACGCGGATAGCGGGTGAGCAGCCCGCAAAGCGGGCTGCTCCACGGTCAACTCAGCCTCAGCTGAGTTGACCGTGGCAGTGCTTGTACTTCTTGCCGCTGCCGCACGGGCATGGGTCGTTGCGGCCCACCTTGGGTTCGTCGCGGGTGACCTGCGACACCGGCACAGGCGCGTTGCCGCCCTGCATCTGCTCCACTTCCTCCTCGGCGCCGTAGCCACCCACATCTTGGTGCTGGAATTGCGAGGCCATCAAGCGCGCCTGCGCCTGGAGACGTTCCTGCTCTTCCAGTTCGGCCACTTCTTCTTCGCTGCGAATGCGCACGCGCGCCAGCAGATTGATCACCTCGCGCTTGACGTTCTCCAGCATCTCGGAGAACAGCTCGAAGGCTTCCTTCTTGTATTCCTGCTTGGGCTGCTTCTGCGCGTAACCGCGCAGGTAGATGCCCTGGCGCAGGTAATCCATCTTGGCCAGATGCTCCTTCCAGCCCTGGTCGAGCACGGTCAGCATCACGTGCTTTTCCAGCGCGCGCATGGTATCCGCGCCGATCGCAGCTTCCTTCTCGGCGAAGTGCGCATCCACCGCTGTCTGCACCTTGGCGGCGATCTGCTCGGCGTCGATTTCTTCCTGCGCACGCACCATGTCGGTCAGCGACAAGGTCATGCCCAGCTCCGACTCCAGCGTGGCTTCCAGGCCCTTCAGATCCCACTGTTCGTCGACCGAATTGGGCGGCACGAAGCGTGCGACCAGGTCGTAGATCACATCGCCGCGAATTCCGTCGACGTTGTCCTTGACCGACTCGGCGTCCAGCAATTCGTCGCGCTGGGCATAGATCACCTTGCGCTGATCGTTGTTGACGTCGTCGAAATCCAGCAGGTTCTTGCGGATGTCGAAGTTGTGCGCTTCCACCTTGCGCTGCGCCTTTTCGATCTGCCGGCTGACCAGGCGGTCTTCGATGACGTCGTCTTCCTTCATGCCCATCATGCGCATCGCCTTCTGGACCCAGTCCGAGGCGAAGATGCGCATCAGGTTGTCTTCCAGCGACAGATAGAAGCGCGACGAACCCGGGTCGCCCTGACGACCGGCACGGCCACGCAGCTGGTTGTCGATACGCCGCGACTCGTGGCGTTCGGTACCGATGATATGCAGGCCGCCGGCCGCCTTGACCGCGTCATGACGACGCTGCCATTCGGTCTTGATCTTGAAGCGCGCATCTTCGCTGGCGTCTTCGCCGAGGGCGTGATACTCCGATTCCAACGAGCCGCCCAGCACGATATCGGTACCGCGACCGGCCATATTGGTGGCGATGGTCACCGCGCCCGGCTGGCCGGCGTTGGCCACGATGGTCGCTTCGCGCTCGTGCTGCTTGGCGTTGAGCACTTCGTGCTTGACCCCGGCCTTGCGCAGGTGCTCGGACAGCATCTCCGAGGTCTCGATCGAGGTGGTTCCCACCAGCACCGGCTGGCCGCGCTTGGCGCAATCTTCGATGTCGGCCAGCACCGCGTTGAACTTGCCCTTGCGGTTGAGGAACACCTGGTCCGGATGGTCCTTGCGCACGGTCGGGCGGTTGGTCGGAATCACCACCACTTCCAGGCCGTAGATGCTCTGGAATTCGTAGGCTTCGGTATCGGCCGTACCGGTCATGCCGGACAGCTTCTTATACATGCGGAACAGGTTCTGGAAGGTGATGCTGGCCAGGGTCTGGTTCTCGCGCTGGACCGGCACGCCTTCCTTCGCTTCGACCGCCTGGTGCAGGCCATCCGACCAGCGACGCCCGGACAGCGTGCGGCCGGTGAATTCGTCCACGATCACCACTTCGCCATCGCGCACGATGTAATCCACATCACGCTGATAGATGGCATGCGCGCGCAGCGCCGCGTTGAGGTGGTGCACCACGCTCAGGTTCTGCGCGGCATACAGCCCGTCTTCGGCGTTTTCCAGGATGCCGGCCTGCAACAGCAACTCTTCGGCGTGGCCCATGCCCGCCTCGGACAGATGCACCTGCTTGCCCTTTTCGTCGATCCAGAAATCGCCTTCGCCTTCTTCGCTTTCCTGCCTGGTCAGCTGCGGCACGATGCGATTGACGCGGATGTACAGCTCCGGCGATTCGTCGGCCGGGCCGGAGATGATCAGCGGGGTGCGCGCTTCGTCGATCAGGATCGAGTCGACTTCGTCGACGATCGCGTAATGCAGGTTGCGCTGGTAACGGTCGGCGCGCGACAGCGCCATGTTGTCGCGCAGGTAATCGAAGCCGAATTCGTTGTTGGTGCCGTAGGTGATGTCGGCGCCGTAGGCCTCGCGCTTGTCGCTGTGCGGCATGCCCGGGTACACCACGCCCACGCTCAGGCCCAGCCAGTTGTACAGCTTGCCCATCTGCGCGGCGTCGCGGCGCGCCAGGTAGTCGTTGACCGTGACCACGTGCACGCCCTCGCCCTGCAGCGCATTGAGGTACACCGGCAGCGTGGCCACCAGGGTCTTGCCTTCGCCGGTGCGCATCTCGGCGATCTTGCCCAGGTGCAACACCATGCCGCCGATCAGCTGCACGTCGTAATGGCGCATGCCCAGCACGCGTCGGCTGGCCTCGCGGCATACCGCGAAGGCTTCGGGAAGAATCTTGTCCAGGGACTCGCCGGCGGCAAGCCGCTGCTTGAACTCCGGAGTCTTGGCTTGCAGCTCGGCGTCGGAGAGCTTCTCGATCGTCGGCTCCAGCGCATTGATCTGGGTGACGAGGCGGTTGAGCTGGCGCAGCTGGCGTTCGTTACGACTGCCAAAGACACGGGTAAGCAGACTGTTGATCATTGAAGAAACCGGTTGAAAAGGAACGGTTTGACCGACGCCGGTCCCCACAGACCCGACCGCCGTAAACGAAACAGGGCGCACTGCGCCCTGTCGATGGCAACACCCTATTGTAGCTTGGGGCGGGCCTTCACGAATCAAGCGCGGCCCGCGCCCCCGTCAACCGCGCCGCTGACGTCCCACCGGCGTGGCTTCGCCCAGGAATTTGCGCGGATTGACCACGCGCCCATCCGCCCAGACCTCGAAATGCACGTGTGCACCGGTGGAGCGGCCGCTGGAACCGGCACGCGCGACCTGCTGGCCGGCGCGCACCAGATCGCCCACCTTCACCACCAGGCGCGAGTTGTGCGCGTAGCGGGTCACATAGCCATTGCCGTGATCCACTTCGACCACGTTGCCGTAACCGCCGCGTACGCCGGCGTAGCTGACCACGCCATCGGCCACCGACAGCACCGGGTCGCCCACGTTGGCATGGAAGTCCACGCCCTTGTGGAAGGCCGAACCACCGTCGAACGGATCGGCGCGGCCGCCGAAACCGGAGGTGATGTAGGTGTTGCGGATCGGCATCCGCGAGGGCACCGAATTCTGCTCCAGCTGATGATCGAACATCAGCGAGGCCAGCACGTTCAATTGCTGGCCGGAGGCGGAGAACTGCTGCTCCACTTGCCCGAGCGTCTCCTTGAGGTCTTTCACCGGCATGTCGCTGACCGGCTCATCGCCGCCACCGACGCCGACCGGCTCGTCGAAGTCGAACTCGCCGTCCTTCAACTTGCCCATTTCGGTCAGGCGCTCGCCCAACGCGTTGAGGCGGGTGGCTTGCGCCTGCAGCTCGCCCAGCCGGGCGGCCAGTGCATTGACCTGCGCCTGCGAGGCGCGCTGCGCCTGGGCCAGCTCGGCCTGCTGCTGCGCAACCTTGGCCTGCAGCGCCGAATTGGTCACCATGCCGGTGGCGGTGCTGGCACCGACGCCGATCAACATGCCCAGGCCCAATACCGCGCCAAGCACCACCATCGGTCGATCCGCTGCAAAGTCCTGGAACTGTCGGGCCACACGCTGCGCCCGGGTCTGCCGCGATTTGATTACAACTTTTTTCAACGCCATATGAGTGTCATGTCCAAGCCCAAGTCCAACGCACGCAACCCTTCCACTCCACAACCGGCCATCGAGGCCGCGCTGGGGGAAAAGGCTGGCGACCCCTTGCGCCGAGCCTTGTGGCTCGATGCGCTGGACCGGCAGTTGCGCCCCCTGTTACCACCTCATCTGGCGACCCGTTGCCGGTTGGCCAATGTCCGAGGCGAACAGCTCGTTTTTCTGGTGGATTCGCCGGTCTGGCATGCCAAGGTGCGGCTTGCCGAAACCCAAATCCTGGATGCCGCCCGATCCGTCGGACTGAAGGCCACCGCGGTGACCGTCAAGACCGCAACCGTGCCGCTGCATTCCCCAACGCAGCAGAACCGCGACCGTCCTAAACCTGTTTCCGAGGCGACGCACAAAGGCTTGCGCGACGCGTTGGCTTCTCTGCAGGACGTGTTACCGACCAAACGGTGAAGCCATGCCGCCCATCCGGAGCGGCCGCCAGTGCGTGAAAGCGTTGCGAAGACCGCACACGACCCGACGCATCCTAGCGGGCATGTGGCCCGCAGGAGTTAGAGAAGTCTTAAATAAATGTTAAGAAAGGGCCTGAAATTCGAGCGCATTCACACTTTGAACGCCAACCAGGGCATTCCCTGACATCAGGCGTAGACGGGGCTGGCGTAGGTGACCGGTGGTTGTTCGGTGCCTTCCGGGAAGCTGACCCATTCCCAGGCGGTCTGGTCGGCCAGGAGCGCACGCACCAGTTTGTTGTTGAGGGCGTGGCCGGACTTGAAGCCTTCGTAGGCGCCGAGGATGGCGCCGCCAGCCAGATACAGGTCGCCGATGGCGTCCAGAATCTTGTGCCGCACGAATTCGTTGGTGTAGCGCAGGCCGTCTTCGTTGAGCACTCGGAACTCGTCCAGCACGATGGCGTTGTCCATCGAACCGCCCAGGCCCAGATTGCGCTCGCGCATGTACTCGAGGTCGCGCATGAAACCGAAGGTGCGCGCGCGCGAAATTTCCTTGACGTACGCCGAGGTGGAGAACTCGATTTCCTGGCGCGACTGCTTGGCCGGAATCATCGGGTGATTGAATTCGATGGTGAAGCCGAGCTTGTAGCCCTCGTAGGGCTCAAAACGCGCCACCTTGTCGCCGTCGCGCACTTCTACCGTCTGCTTGATCCGGATGAAGCGCTTGGGCTTGCTCTGTTCGACGATGCCTGCCGACTGCAGCAGGAACACGAACGGGCCGGACGAGCCGTCCATGATCGGCAACTCGGCCGAAGACAGCTCGACGATGACGTTGTCCACACCCAGGCCCGCCAATGCGGACATCAGATGTTCGACGGTCTGGATCTTGGCGCCGTTGCAGGTCAGCCCGGTGCACAGCGTGGTCTCGGTGACCAGTTCGGCATCTGCGGGGACTTCGACGACCGGTTCCAGGTCCACCCGTCGGAACACCACGCCATGATCGACCGGAGCCGGCCGTAACGTCATGTACACCTTGTCGCCGCTGTGCAGGCCGACGCCGGTGGCGCGAATGGTGTTCTTGAGAGTGCGTTGCTGGGTCATATGCGAAGTCTGGATGAACAATGCAGACAGACGCTGAACCGACTGTCTAATCGCTGAGATTATCCGAATTTTAACAAGTCGCGCGTGACGGCAACCGTAATCAGTCAGTCACGCGATAACAAAAGCTGCCGGATCGGCACCGATCCGGCAGGAATGACATGACATGGCAGTGCTACCCGAAGCGGGCCCCGGGCGGGACGGGCTACGTCACCGTAGCGACGCAGCCGACGATCCTCAGTCGGCCTGGCGGCGCAGGAACGCCGGGATATCCAGGTAATCGTTGGGCAGGTCCGCCGCCGGCGTCGAGGAGCCGCCGCCGTTGTGGCTGCCGCTGCCGACCGAGTCGCTGCTCGGACGGCGCAGGCCCAGCCCCATGCTGCCGCCCACGGCCTTGGACACCGCATCGCCGCTGGTGGTGTCGAAGTCGCCGAATTCCGGCTGGCCGGTGGTGGCGTTGCGCACCAGCTTGATCGGCGCGCGCTGGTCCGGACGCTGGGCCTGGCGGGCAACCGCGCGGTTCAGGCCGGTGGCCACCACGGTCACGCGCACTTCGTCCTGCATGTCCGGGTCGAGCACGGTACCGACGACCACGGTGGCATCTTCCGACGCGAACGCTTCGATGGTGCGGCCGATCTCGTCGAACTCGGACATGGTGAAATCCGGGCCGGCGGTGATGTTGACCAGGATGCCGTTGGCACCGGCCAGGTTCACGTCGTCCAGCAGCGGGTTCTGGATGGCGGCTTCGGCAGCGGCCTGCGCGCGATCGTCGCCGCGTGCCGAACCGGTGCCCATCATGGCCAGGCCCATTTCCGACATCACGGTGCGCACGTCGGCGAAGTCGACGTTGATCAGGCCCGGACGCACGATCAGGTCGGCGATACCCTGCACGGCGCCCTGCAGCACGTCGTTGGCAGCGCGGAACGCCTGGATCATGGTGGCGTTGCGGCCCAGCACGGTGATCAGCTTTTCATTGGGAATGGTGATCAGCGAATCGCAATGCTGGCTCAGTTCCTCGATGCCCTTCAGCGCCACCTGCATGCGGCGACGGCCTTCGAACGGGAACGGCTTGGTGACCACGGCCACGGTCAGGATGCCCATTTCCTTGGCCAGCTGCGCAACGACCGGTGCCGCACCGGTACCGGTGCCGCCGCCCATGCCGGCGGTGATGAAGACCATGTCCGCACCCTGCAGCGCGTCCATGATGCGCTCGCGATCTTCCAGCGCGGCCTGACGGCCGACTTCCGGATTCGCGCCTGCGCCCAGGCCCTTGGTGACGTTGGTGCCGAGCTGCAGCTGCAGCTTGGCGCCGCAGTTCTTGATGGCCTGCGAGTCGGTATTGGCGGTGATGAATTCCACGCCGTCGACGTTGGTGTTGACCATGTGCGCAACGGCATTGCCACCGCCGCCGCCGACGCCAACCACCTTGATGACCGCGTTGGGAGCCATTTTTTCAATCAGTTCGAAATGTGCCATGTCAGTGTCCTCTTGAGCCGGGATTGGGGAATGGGGATTGGGGATTCGCACAAGCGAGGGTCCCTGCCCACTCCGCACCACGGCGAGTGTTGTTGTTTGAAAGTCGGGATTCGTGTGCCGGAGCCGTAGATTCGCTGTTGCGCTCCACGGCTCGTGTCACCTACTCCTCGACGCAATGCCTGCAAATAATTTTATCGCCTACCTGCTCGCCGCTCTCTACTTAATCTTCGCAACCGCCGCCGCTTTGCCTTTCGCTCTTGCTCTTGCTCTTTCCAATCCCGAATCCCAACTCCCGAATCCCGGCACTTCAAAATTCGCCGCGATACCAATTCTTCAATTTCTTGAACAAGCTGCCTGCGCGCCCGGTCGGAATCGATGGCCGGCGCGGGTGTTCGATCTGGCTGCCCATCAGCAGCAGGCCTACGCCGGAGGCGTGTACCGGGTTGCCGACGACTTCGCCCAGGCCGGTGACGTGCTGCGGAATGCCCACGCGCACCGGCATCTGCAACATTTCTTCGGCCAGTTCCACCACGCCTTCCATCTTCGAGGCACCGCCGGTAAGCACCATGCCGGCGCGCACCATTTCTTCGAAGCCCGAACGACGCAGTTCGGCCTGCACCATCTCGAAGATTTCCTCGTAACGGCCCTGCACCGCCTGCGCGAGTGCGTGGCGCGGCATGCGGCGCGGCGGGCGGTCGCCCACCGACGGCACCTGGATGCTTTCTTCGGCGGTGGCCAGCTGTGCCAGCGCGCAGGCGTAACGCACCTTGATCTGCTCGGCTTCCGGCGTCGGCGTGCGCAGCATGTGCGCAATGTCGTTGGTGACATGGTCACCGGCGATCGGCAACGAAGCGGTGTGGCAGATCGCGCCTTGCACGTACACCGCCAGATCGGTGGTACCGGCGCCGATGTCCACCAGCACCACGCCAAGCTCGCGTTCGTCGGCGGTCAGCACTGCGACCGACGACGCCAGCGAGGACAGCACCAGATCGTCGACCTGCAGGCCGCACTTCTGTACGCACTTGGTGATGTTGGCGGCTGCCGACTGCGCGCACACCACCAGGTGCGCATGCACCTCCAGGCGCACGCCGGTCATGCCGACCGGGTTGCGGATGCCTTCCTGCGAATCGTCCAGCACGTACTCGCGCGGAATCGCATGCAGGATGCGCTGGTCGGCCGGAATGGCCACCGCCTTGGCGGCATCGAGCACGCGCTCCAGATCGCTCCAGGTCACTTCGCCATCGCGGATCGGCACGATGCCGGGCGAGTTCTTGCACTGCACGTGGTTGCCGGAAATCGAGGCATACACCGAGCGGATCTCGCAGCCGGCCATCAGCTCGGCCTCTTCCACCGCACGCTGGATCGACTGCACGGTGGATTCGATGTCCACCACCACGCCGCGCTTGAGACCGCGCGATTCATGCGAACCGATGCCGATCACTTCGATCGGATTGCCGGGCGAGTATTCGCCGACCAGCGCAACGACCTTGGAGGTGCCGATGTCCAGTCCAACGATGAGGGATTTGTCGCCTTTGCGATTCATGTCTTAAAGCCGGGATTCGAGATTCGGGATACGGGATTGGGAAAACGCGGAACTGCCTGGGCGACGGGAGGTGCGGAAGGTGCTGCGCGATGCCGGGGCTGCGCTTTTTCCAATCCCGAATCCCCACTTTCCAATCGCTGCCTTTCAACGGTAAATCCGTTGGTGTAGCGCAGGTCGGCGCGGGCGATCGGGCGCTGTGGATCGGACAGCTGCGGCAGCACGCGGGCGAAGCGCTGCAGCCGTGCGCGTGCATCGTCGCGGCCGACCACGATCTGCACGCCATTGCTCAGCCCCAGCGACCAACTGCCGCGCGCGTCCATTTCAAGACGCTCCACATCCAGCCCGGTCGGTGCGAACAGCGCGCGCGATTCGTTGTACAGCGCCACCACGTCCTGGGTCTTGCTGTCCGGCCCACCAAGCTGCGGCAACTTGAAATCCTTCAACAGCGGCGGGGTGCGAAACAGCCGGCCCTGCTCGGACAGCATGCGGTCGGTACCCCAGCGCGCGAACGGCTTGTGCTCGGTCACGTGCACTTCCAGCACATCCGGCCAGCGCTTGCGCACCTGCGCACTTTCTACCCACGGCAACCGCGCAATGGCGTCCTGTGCCTGCTGCAGTTTCACCGCGAAAAAGCCGGCACGCGCATACGGCAACACCACCGCACGCAACTCTTCGGCCGGCACCCGCTTGAAGTCGCCGGACACGCGCAACTTCGCCAATGGCCAGCGCTCGGCACCGACCCAGCCATTGAGCACGGCCACCACCGGCAGCGCGACCAACGCCAGCGCGAGCAACCAGGCCAGGATGCGCAGGGTGGCGTTCATGCGCGCGCTCCGCGCGCGGGAATTGGGAATCGGGAATAGGGAATCGCAAAGGCAACAGCGCATCCGCTGTTACCCATTCCCGATTCCCGATTCACGATTCCCGGCTTCACAGCGTCTGCTCCAGCACGCGCCAGACCAGTTCTTCGAAATCGATGCCGAGCTGGCGGGCGGCCTTGGGCACCAGCGAATGGCTGGTCATGCCGGGAGCGGTGTTCACTTCGAGCAGATACAGCTGGCCGCTGCTGCCATCGCGCATCACGTCCACGCGACCCCAGCCACGGCAGCCGGCAGCGCGGAAGGCGTCCAGCGCGAGTTGGCGAATCTGCGTTTCGGCCTCGCCTTCCAGGCCAGGGCACAGGTACTGGGTGTCCTCGGCGATGTACTTGGCGTTGTAGTCGTACCACTGGCCCTTGGGCACGATGCGGATGGACGGCAACGCGGTGTCGCCGAGCACGGCCACGGTGAGTTCGTCGCCTTCGATCAATTGCTCCATCAACAGCGCACCGTCGTAGCGCGCCGCCAGAGTCACTGCTTCTTCGAGCTGCGCCTGGTCGAACACGCGGCTGACGCCGACGCTGGATCCTTCGTTGGCCGGCTTGACGATGACCGGCAACCCGATCTGCTGTGCAGCGGCATGGATTGCCTCTGCGCTGGCGCCAGCAGCCAACCGCGCGTAGCGCGGCGTCGACAGGCCCAGCGACAGCCACACCTGTTTGGTACGGATCTTGTCCATGCTCAGCGCCGAGCCCAGCACGTCCGAGCCGGTATAGGGCACGCCGAAGGCTTCCATCAGGCCTTGCACGATGCCGTCTTCGCCGCCGCCGTTATGTCCGTGCAGCACGTTGAACACGCGATCGAACTGCTGCGCGACCAATGCCTTGGCCAACGCCGGAATGCCATCCACCGGCTGCGCATCGACGCCGCGCGCGCGCAGCGCTTCCAGCACGTTGCTGCCGGAATTCAACGACACCTCGCGCTCGGACGAGGTGCCGCCGAGCAGTACGGCGACGCGTCCAAAGGCTGCCGGATCGCTGGTGCGAACGTTGCCGACCAACGCGCTCATGCCTGCTCTCCGACAAACCCGTTGTTGATGATGTGCTGGGCCACGTAACCGATATCGCCGGCGCCCATCATCAACAGCAGGTCGCCGTCCTGCAGGACGTCCGGCAACACTTCGGCAAGCCCGGCGATCTGGCCGACGACCACCGGCTCGCTGCGGCCGCGCGCACGGATGGCGCGTGCCAATGCGCGCGAATCGGCGCCCGGGATCGGCGCTTCGCCGGCCGGGTAGACCTCGCTCAGCACCAATGCGTCGACCGTGCTGAGTACCGCGGCAAAGGCGTCGAACTGGTCGCGGGTACGGCTATAGCGGTGCGGCTGGAAGGCGACGACCAGACGCTTGTCCGGCCAGCCGCCACGCGCGGCGGCGAACACCGCTTCGAGTTCGCGCGGGTGATGGCCGTAATCGTCGACCACGCGCACACGTGCGCCGCTGCTGGTGGTGACTTCGCCCAGATCGTTGAACCGACGGCCGATGCCGGCAAAGTTTTCCAGCGCGCGCGCAATGGTGTCCGGCGCCACGCCGAGCTGCCAGCCGATTGCGGCAGCCGCCAGCGCATTGAGCACGTTGTGACGGCCCGGCAGTGCGAGCGTCACCGGCGTGGTGGTGCCTTCGGGCAGGCGCAGCGTGAAGCGCATCCGTGGCCCGTCCTGCACGACATCTTCGGCGCGCACGTCGGCGTTTTCGCTCATGCCGTAGCTCATCACGTGGCGCGGCGTCTTGCCGGCCAGTGCAGCCACTTCCGGGTCGTCGATGCACAGCAACGCCAGGCCGTAGAACGGCAGGCGCTGCAGGAATTCGGCGAATGCAGCCTGCACGCGGGCAAAATCGTTGCCGTAGTTTTCCAGGTGATCCGCATCGATGTTGGTGATCACCGCCATCAACGGATTCAGGCGCAGGAAGCTGCCATCGCTCTCGTCGGCCTCGGCGACCAGCCACTGCCCGCCACCGAGCTTTGCGTTGGCACCGGCAGCCAGCAGCTGGCCACCGATGACGAACGTCGGGTCCAACCCGCCTTCGCTCAACACTGCAGCCGCCAGGCTGGTGGTGGTGGTCTTGCCATGCGTGCCTGCCACCGCAATGCCACGACGGAAACGCATCAGCTCGGCCAGCATCGCCGCGCGCGGCATGATCGGAATGCGCTGGCTGCGCGCTTCCATCAACTCGGGGTTGTCTTCGCGGATGGCGCTGGACACCACCACGCAATCGGTGCCCAGCACGTTGGCCGCCGAATGGCCGCGCATCACGCGCGCACCCAGCTTGGCCAGCCGGCGCGTGGCCGCGTTGTCGGCGTTGTCCGAGCCGGACACTTCATAGCCCAGCGTCAGCATCACCTCGGCAATGCCGCTCATGCCGGTACCGCCGATGCCGACGAAATGCACGCGCGGGAACGCCCGCACCAAATCGCCACTGTCTTGCAGACGGCGGATCACGGGGCACCTCCTGCGGAGGCGCCGGGATTGGGGAGTCGGGATTGGGGATTGGTGGCGATCAACTGCGCCGAACGGTCGCCATTTACGGATGTCTGCATGCTGCCCTGTTTGTGCGTTTGCTTGTTACGAATCCCCAATCCCGCTCGCTCTTGGACAGCCGGAGGCTGGCCATCTCCACTCCCGGCCTCTTGAAGAATGATGTCGGCGATGCGCTCGGCGGCGTCCGGCTTGGCCAGGGTGCGTGCGGCGTTGGCCATCGAGAGGCGACGAGTCGGGTCGGCGAGCAACGTCTGCAGCACCTGCTGCAAGCGCACTGCCAGGCTGTCGTCCTGCTTGAGCAGCACGGCGGCATCGGCGCCGACCAGGTATTCGGCATTGCGGGTTTGATGGTCGTCCACGGCGGCGGCGAACGGCACCAGCACGCTGCCGACACCGGCGGCGCATAGTTCGGCCAGGGTGGATGCGCCAGCGCGGCACACGACCAGATCGGCCCAGGCATAGGCCGCAGCCATGTCGGCGATGAAGGGTTCGACGCTGGCGTTGACGCCTGCCTGCAGGTAGGCCGCTTCGGCTTCGGCGCGCAGCTTCTCGCCGCACTGATGGCGCAACTCGACCTCCGGGTGACCCAGTGCAGCCAGCGCTGTCGGCACCGCCTGGTTCAACACACGCGCGCCCTGGCTGCCGCCCAGCACCAGCACGCGTACCGGGCCGGTGCGGCCCACCAAGCGATCGGCCGGCGCCGGCAATGCAGCGATTTCTGCACGCACCGGGTTGCCTACCGCTTCTTCGCCAGCAAAGCTGCCCGGAAACCCGGTCAGCACGCGGCGCGCGAAACGCGACAACACCTTGTTGGTCATGCCGGGGGCGCGATTCTGTTCGTGCACCAGCAATGGCGCACCGAGCAGGCGCGCAGCCAGGCCGCCCGGGCCGGCCGCAAAGCCGCCAAAGCTGATCACCGCACGCGGACGGCGCTTGCGCAGCACGAAGCCGGCAGCGCGCACCGCGCGCATCACCCGCACCGGCGCACCGAGCAGCTTCACCACGCCCTTGCCGCGCAAGCCGCTGATGGCCAGCGTATCGATAGGAATATCGTGCTGTGGCACCAGGCGGGTTTCCATGGCGCCATCGGCGCCCAGCCAGGTCACCGGCACGCCGCGCGCGCGCAGCACCTTGGCCACGGCCAAGCCCGGGAAGATGTGCCCGCCGGTGCCGCCAGCCAGAATCATGACCGGCCGCATCATCGCAGACGACGGTGCGGGCATTTGCGCGGCATGGGCAGAAACGCTCACGCAATCCTCCCGAAGGTCGGTTCCACACGCGGTTGCATGCGGCTGGTGCCGCGCAGGATGGCCGACGCCGGCGCTACGTAGGCGGCGGCAACCGGAGGAGCGGCCGGCGCAGGCGTAGCGCCAGTGTCGCGCTGCGGCTTGTGCGCAGGCGCGTACGCCGGCGGCACCGAATCGACCACCGGCTCTGCCGGCTCAGCTGGCGAGGTGGCCGCGCCCTGCGGAGACAACTTGCTGCGCAGGCGCTCGGCGCGATCGGCTTCGTAGGACACCCGCAGCAGCACACCCATCGCAAGACAGGTCATCAGCACCGATGAGCCGCCCGACGAAATCAGCGGCAGGGTCAACCCCTTGGTCGGCAGGATGCCCAGGTTGACGCCGATCGACACGAAGCTCTGCATCGCGATCCACAGGCCGATGCCGAAGGCGATATAGCCGGAGAAATGCCGCTTCATCTCCACGCAGCGCATGCCCAGCCAGAAGGCGCGACCGACCAGCAGCGCGTAGAGCCCGATCACGCCGCACACGCCCACAAAGCCCAGCTCCTCGGCGATCACCGAGAAGATGAAGTCGGTATGCGATTCGGGTAGGTAGTTGAGCTTCTGCACCGAAGCGCCCAGGCCCACGCCGGTCCACTGGCCGCGGCCGATGGCCATCAGGGCGTTGGACAGCTGGTAACCGGAGCCCAGCTGATCCACCCACGGGTCCATGAAGGAGGTCACGCGTCGCATGCGGTACGGCTCGAAGATCACCAATGCCACCAGGGCCGGCAGCAGCAGCAGGATCGGCAGGATGATGCGCCCGATCGGCGCACCACCCAGCACGAGCATGCAGGCGGTCACGCTCAGCAGCAGCATCGAGGAGCCGAAGTCCGGCTGCAGCAGCAACAGGCCGACCAGGAAGCCGACCACAAATACCGGTTTGAGCATCGCCTGCCAGGTCGCGTTGACCTCGTCGCGGAACCGCACCAGATAGCTCGCAAGCCAGATGATGTAGAACACCTTCACCGATTCGACCACCTGGAACCGCGACACGCCCAGGTTGATCCAGCGCTTGGCGCCATTGACGGTGCTGCCCAGGCCAGGCACGAACACCACCACGAGCAGCACAAAGCAGGCCAGCAACAGCATCTGGTTGTGCTGTTCGATGGTCTTGAGCTCGGTGCGCATCGCCCAGAACGCCAGCGCGATGCCACCACCCAGGAACAGCAGGTGGCGGGTCAGGTAATAGAACGGGCTGGCTTCCAGTTCGATCGAGCTGGACGCCACCATCACCACGCCCAGCGAGGCGAGCGTGACTGCCGCCCCGAGCAGCCACGGGTCGTAGCGGCCGCCGATGGCGTCCAGTCGTGTGGCCTGGCGGGACATGTCGTTCATCAGCGCACCTTCAACGTGGCAAGGCCGATCAGCACCAGCACCACCGAAATGATCCAGAAGCGCACGATCACGCGCGGCTCCGGCCAACCCTTGAGCTCGAAATGGTGGTGGATCGGCGCCATGCGGAACACGCGCTTGCCGGTCAGCTTGAAGCTGGCCACCTGGATCATCACCGACAGCGTTTCGATCACGAACACGCCGCCCATGATCACCAGCACCATCTCCTGACGCACGATCACCGCGATGGTGCCGAGCACTGCGCCCAGCGACAGCGCGCCGATGTCGCCCATGAACACCATCGCCGGGTAGGTGTTGAACCACAGAAAGCCCAGCCCTGCCCCGGCGATCGCCGAGCAGATGATGATCAGCTCGCCAGCACCGGGAATCAGCGGGATTTTCAGGTATTCGGCAAACACCACGTTGCCCGAGGCATACGCGAACACGCCCAGCGCGCAGGCCACCAGTACGGTCGGCATGATGGCCAAACCATCCAGGCCGTCGGTGAGGTTCACCGCATTGGAGAAACCCACGATCCAGAAGTAGGCGATCACCACGAAGCTCACCCCGGCCAGCGGCAGCGCGATCGACTTGAACATCGGGATGTAGAAGGTGATCGCCGCCGGGACGTCGGCGGTGTAGTACAGGAACAAGCCCGCGGCCAGACCGAAGATCGACTGCAGCAGATACTTCCAGCGCGACTTCAGGCCATTGGGATCGCGTTTGACGATCTTGATCCAGTCGTCGTACCAGCCGATCGCACCGAAGCAGATCATCACTGCCAGCACCAACCACACGTAGCGGTTGCGCAGATCGCCCCACAGCAGCACCGACAAGGTGACGGTGAGCAGGATCAGCGAACCGCCCATGGTCGGCGTGCCGGCCTTGGAAAAATGCGTTTGCGGGCCGTCCTGGCGGATCGGCTGGCCGCCCTTGAACTGGGCGAGCTTGCGGATCACCGCCGGGCCCATCCACAACGACAGGAACAGCGCGGTCAGCGCAGCCAGGATGCCGCGGAAGGTCAGATAGTTGAACAGCCCGAACAGGCTCTCCAGTTGCTGCAGCCAACGGGCCAACTCAAGCAGCATGGGATGCGTCCTCCGCCGATGCGAGCAGCGCGGTGACGACGCGGTCCATCGCGCTACCGCGCGAGCCCTTGATCAGGATCGTGATGGAGGCGACGCCCGGAAGCGCGTTGGTGGATGGCGATTGCTGTTGGTGAATCACTGCATGTTCCTGCGTATTTCCTGATCCGTGCTGCGGCACTTGCTGTTGCTGGCTGGTGGCATCGACCAGATCCGCCTGCAAGGCGTCGATCAACTCGGCGTGCGTGGCGAACACACGCCCGCCCTCGCCGAACGCGTGCGCGGCAGCGGCGCTCAGTTCGCCCAGCGCATACAACCGCTGCAGCTTGGCCGCACGTGCGCGACGCCCCGCGGCGGCATGCAGTGCCACGCCTTCGGCGCCGAGTTCGCGCATGTCGCCCAGCACCAGCCAGCCTTCGCCAGGTGCGGCGGCCAAGGCATCGATGGCCGCATCCAGCGAGCCCGGGTTGGCGTTGTAGCTGTCGTCGATCAGGACCGCGCCATTGGGCAAGGTCTGCGCAATCTGCCGGCCGGCTACCGCGCGCGCCTGCGCCAGACCGTCGGCGATCACCGGCAAGGCGATGCCGGCACCGAGTGCAAGCCCGGTTGCCGCCAGTGCGTTGAGCACGTTGTGGCGGCCTGGCAGCGGCAGCGCAATCGGCGCCTCGCCCTGCGGCGTGACCAGGGTGAACTGCGCGCCGCCGGTGTGCAGACGCAGCTGACGCGCAGTGATCTCGGCACTGGCCTGCAAGCCATAGCGCAACACGCGACGTCCCTGCACCGGCTGGCTCTGCAACTGCTGTTCGAACCACATGCCGAACGCGTCGTCGGCGTTGATCACCGCCACGCCATCGGCGGGCAGCGCGGCGTAGATGGCGCCCTTGGTCCGTGCGACGCCAAGCAAGCTGCCCAGACGTTCCAGATGGGCGGGCGCGATGTTGTTGACCAACGCCACATGCGGCTGCGCAATCTCGGTGAGATAGGCAATATCACCCGGCTTGCCGGCGCCCATTTCGTAGATCGCAAAGTCCGCATCGTCGGGCGCGGCGATCACCGCCAGCGGCAAACCGATCTCGTTGTTGCGGTTGCCCGGCGTGGCGTACACGGTGGTGCCATCCACGCGCCCGGCTTCCTGCAGGATCGACAGCAGCAGCGCCTTGACGCTGGTCTTGCCGTTGGAGCCAGTCAGCGCAAGCACACGCGTGGCGCGGTCGCGCTGCATGCCGGCGGCGATGCGCGCCAACGCCAGCTCGGTGTTGTCCACCACCACCTGCGGCACGCTCAGCGCCGGCAGCAGGCGATCGACCAGCACACCGCTGGCACCGCGCGCGACCGCCTCGGTGGCGAAATCGTGCCCATCGAAGCGTTCGCCGCGCAGCGCCACATACAGGCTGCCGTCGGCAAGCGTGC
The DNA here is from genome assembly GCF_013112235.1 of Xanthomonas euvesicatoria. Classification (NCBI taxonomy): domain Bacteria; kingdom Pseudomonadati; phylum Pseudomonadota; class Gammaproteobacteria; order Lysobacterales; family Lysobacteraceae; genus Xanthomonas; species Xanthomonas euvesicatoria. The sequence continues at coordinate 2,044,580 of NZ_JABFFS010000001.1, read as the reverse complement.
GGGTGTCGTTACCGACCGCATCGATCATGGTGTCGTCGCCGTGCAGCTCGCCGCCCGCCCAATGTGCGATCAACGACAGTGGCGTGAGCTTCATGGCCGCACTCCCAGCACGGTGCGCGGCAGCAGCGCCTGCGCCGCCACGAGGGCGTCGTCGAAGGCGTGCCGCACACCGGCAATTTCTTGATACGGCTCGTGGCCCTTGCCGGCGATCAACACGATGTCCGATGGGCTGGCCATGCCGATGGCCTGATGGATCGCAGCGGCGCGGTCGCGCTGCACGATGGCGGCATCCGGTCGCGCGAAGCCGCGCAGGATATCGGCCACGATCGCATCGCCGTCTTCGCCACGCGGGTTGTCGTCGGTCACGATCGCCACGTCGGCCTTGAGCTCGGCAATCGCCGCCATCTGCGGGCGCTTGCCGGTGTCGCGTTCGCCACCGCAGCCGAATACGCAGATCAGGCGGTCCTGCGCATGCGAACGCAGGCTGCTCAATGCCTGTTCCAGCGCATCGGGCGTGTGTGCGTAATCGACCACCACCAACGGTGCGCCATGTGCGCCACCGAGGCGGTTCATGCGGCCATGGATGGGCTGCAACTGGCCGAGCACACTGGCGATCTGCGCAGGCGCAAACTCCATCGCCCACAACGCGCCGGCCACGGCCAGCAGGTTGTCCACGTTGAAACGGCCCAGCAGCGGCGAATGCACCGGATGCACTTGGCCCTGGATATTCAACGCAAAGTTGATGCCGTTGTGGTCCAGCTGCAGTGCCTGCGCGCTCACGCGGGCGTCGGCATGCGCGCGCGAGCTCACACCGATCGCGCGCAGCGCGGGATCAAGCGCAGCGAACAGCGTGCGGCCGAAGCCATCGTCCAGGTTCACCACGGCCGCTTTCAACCCCGCGCGGGTGAACAGCTTGGCTTTCGCCGCGCCGTATTGCGCCATGTCGCCGTGGTAATCGAGATGGTCGCGGGTGAGATTGGTGAACACTGCCACGTCGAAATGCACCGCATCCACGCGGCCCTGATCGAGCGCGTGCGAGCTGACTTCCATTGCCACGGCCTGCGCACCCTCATCGCGCAACTGCGCCAACAGGGCGTGCGTGGGCAGCACCAGCGGGGTGGTGAAACCGGTCGGCACGGCCGCGCCATACAGACCGACGCCCAGCGTGCCGAGCGTGCCGGTGGGCGTACCGAGCAGCGTCAAGGCCTGCGCCAGCAGCTGCACGGTGGAGGTCTTGCCGTTGGTACCGGTGACGCCGACCATGCGCATCGCCTGCGATGGCCGGCCATGAAATTGATCGGCCATCACGCCAAGGCGCGCGCGCAAGCCAGGCACGGCAATCGCATCGGCCGGGACCGGCAGACCGTCGGGAGCCGGCGGCTCGAACAACACCGCCGCCGCGCCATTGGCGCGCGCCTGTTCGACAAAGCCCAGACCATGCGCACCGAAACCGGCGATCGCCACGAATGCATCGCCCGGGCGCACGGCGCGGCTATCCATTACCAACCCGGACACCTGCACGTCGTGCGTCAATGCCACATCCGGCAGCAACTGCGAAAGCGCCATGGAGCGGCTCACTGGCGGCTCTCCTGCAACGGCGCGGGCTGTGCTGGCGCGGCAGCCGGCGCAGGCGCCAGTGCGGTCGGAATGCCGGCAGAGACTTCATCCACCGGGTCTGGCACCAGGGCCGGATCCGGATCGGCCGATTGCGGCTTGACCACCGGCTGGCCGGTCTTGCCGGCCGCCTGTGCGGCCAGCCACGACTGGATATCGTCCGGCGGCACGTCCATCAAGCGCAGCGCGCCTTCCATCACGCGATGGAAGACCGGCGCCGACACCAGACCGCCGTAATACACCTTGCCTTGCGGATCGTTGATCACGATGACGGTGGCAAAGCGCGGGCGCGTGGCCGGCACCAGGCCGGCGAACAGGGCGTTGTAATGCCCGCGCTCGTAGCCGTTGGCGCCATTCTTGCGCGCCGTGCCGGTCTTGCCGGCCACGTGGTAGCCCAGAATCGCCGCGCCCTTGGCGCCGCCCTGGGTCACCACGGTCTCCATCATGTCGATGACCTGGCGCGCCACTTCCGGCGTGATCACCTGCCGGGTTTCGTTGTGCTGGCCACGCACGAAGGTCGGCGGAGTGAGCTTGCCGCCGTTGCCCAGCGTGGCGTACGCCTGGGCAATCTGCAGCGGCGTCACCGACAGGCCGTAACCGTAGGACATCGTGGTCTTGGACGGGCCGCTCCAGCGCGCCGGCTGCAGCACCACGCCGGCCGATTCGCCGGGGAACCCGCTATGCGGCGCGCTGCCGTAACCGAAGTTGCGGATCGACTGGTAGAAGGTCTGGTCGGGCACCTTGGCCGCGATCTTGGCCGCGCCGATGTTCGAACTGCGGGTGATCACGCCGGTGACGTTGAGCACACCGTTGTTGCGCGGCACATCGCGAATGGTGAAACGCCCCACCGACATGTAGCCGGGGTTGGTATCGATGACGGTGTCCTTGGTCACCACGCCGGCCGTCAGCGCGGTGGCCACGGTCAGCGGCTTCATCGTCGAACCCGGCTCGACCAGATCGGTGACCGCACGGTTGCGGCGCGCCGACGGATTGATGCCGGTGACCGAATTGGGGTTGTAGGTAGGCAGGTTGACCATCGCCAGCACTTCGCCGGTGGCCACATCCATCACCACCATCGAACCGCCGGCCGCGTTGTTTTCGACCAGTGCGTTGCGCAGCTCCTTGTAGGCCAGGAACTGGATGCGGCGGTCGATGCTCAGCGTCAGGTCCTTGCCCGGTTGCGCCGGACGCACCAGGTCCACGCTTTCCACGATGGCGCCGCGCGCATCGCGCACCACCTTCTTGGAACCGGGCTTGCCGCGCAGCCATTCGTCGAATGCCAGCTCCAGGCCTTCCTGGCCGCGGTCGTCGATGTTGGTGAAGCCCAGCACATGGGCCATCGCCTCGCCTTGCGGATAGAAGCGGCGGAACTCGCGCTGCGAGAACACGCCAGGAATCTTCAGATCGACAATCGCATGCGCCTTGTCCGGATTGATCCGGCGCTGCAGGTACATGAATTCCTTGCCGGCCTTCTGTGCCAGCTTGGCGTTCAACTCGTCCAGCGGCTGCCCGAGCGCTTTTGCCAGCTCGGGAATGCGGTCCGGGTTGCGCAGCAGTTCCTGCGGATTGACCCAGATCGATTCCACCGGCGTAGACACCGCCAGCGGCTCGCCGTTGCGGTCGGTGATCATGCCGCGCGAGGTGGCGATGGGCAGTTCGCGCAGGTAACGCGCTTCGCCCTGACGCTGGTAAAAATCGCGATTGACCAGTTGCACGTAAGCCGCGCGGCCGATCAGCGTCACCGAGCACAGGCCAAGCGCGATACCGACCAGGGTCAGGCGACCACGGAGATTGAAATTGCTACGGGGGCGGTTGCGGCCGGTTTTCATGGCGCACCTCCGTGTGCGCCACCCTGCGGGCAGCTGCGCTGTGCAAAACGGCTGTCCTGCCGTTTTGTCATGGCGGCACCTGCATAAGCGCCACCCTGCGGGCAGCTGCGCTGTGCAAAACGGCTGTCCTGCCGTTTTGTCATGGCGGCACCTGCATAAGCGCCACCCTGCGGGCAGCTGCGTCGTGCAACGCGGTTGTCCTGCCACAAGCTCATGGGCGCACCACCACGATGTCGTTGGTCTCGGGGAACTTCATCCCGATGCGCGCACGTGCGACCTGGTCGACCCGGTTGCTTTCCGCCCAGGTGGCCTGCTCCAGCTGCAGCCGGCCGAATTCGATATTCAATTCGTCGCGCGTGTGCTCGAGCTTGGACAACTGCACGAACAGCTTGCGATGCATGTGGCGCATGTACACCACACCGATCGCCGAGGCGATGCTGCAGGCAAGCAGCACGACGAGCAGCAAGCGGCTCATGCGGCGTCTCCTTGAGACGCCGGGATTGGGGATTGGGGATTTGGGATTCGCTTGGAGCGCTCTTCCAATCCCGAATTCCGAATCCCGACTCCCAGCTTTTCAGCTACCCGCAACACCGCGCTGCGGGCACGCGGATTGACGATCAATTCGGCGTCGTCGGCCTTGATCGCGCCGCTCACCAGCTGCAGCGTGGGAACGAACGGCTGAGCTTCGGGCAAGCGGCGGTTGCTCGGCGGGGCCTTGGCATAGCGGGCCATGAATTGTTTGACGATGCGATCTTCCAGCGAATGGAAGCTGATCACCGCCAGCCGGCCGCCCGGCTTGAGCGCGTCCAGGGCGGCGTCCAGCCCGGCTTCCAGATCGGCCAGCTCGCGGTTGATGTGGATGCGGATGGCCTGGAAGCTGCGTGTGGCCGGGTGGGTCTTGCTGTCGCCGCGCGGCATCACCGACGCGATCAGGTCGGCCAGTTGTGCAGTGCGCAGCAGCGGCTGTTCGGCGCGCCGCGCCACGATGGCGCGCGCGATGCGGCGGCTCTGGCGTTCTTCGCCATAGGTCCACAGCACATCGGCGATCTCGCGCTCGCTGGCCTGCGCCAGCCACTGCGCCGCGCTCTGGCCGTTGTCCGGGTCCATGCGCATGTCCAGCGGGCCGTCCTTGCCGAAACTGAAACCGCGCCCGGCCACGTCCAGCTGCGGCGAAGACACGCCCAGGTCCAGCAGGATCCCGTCGACGGTGGCCGCGGCCACCACCTGGCCGAGTCCGGCAAAACTGCCGCGATGGATGGACACGCGCGCATCGCCACCGAAGCTGTGTTCGGCCACCGCGATCGCTTCGGGGTCCTTGTCCATCACCAGCAGTCGACCTCCCGGGCCAAGGTGTTCCAGCACGCCGCGTGCGTGCCCGCCACGCCCGAACGTGCCATCCAGATACGTTCCGTTTTCGGTCACTTGCAGGCCATCCAGAACCTGCGTGTACAGCACCGGCACATGCGCCGCCGGCGGCTGCGACACCGGGTGACCGGGCTGCGCTTCACCGCGCATCCGGGCACCCCGGCTCACAACCTGAGATCGAGCAATTCATCGCCCAGATCCCCGTCAGACAATGTCTGCTGGATCAGTGCGCGATGTGCCTGCTCGCTCCAGAGTTCGAACTTGTCGCCCATGCCCAGCAGCACGGCCTTTTTTTCGATGCCCACCGCATTGCGGTGGCTGGCCGGAATGCTCAGACGGCCGTTGGCGTCCAGCTCCAGCACGGCGGATGAACCCACCAGCTTCTGTTGCAGCGTGCGGACCACGCGCTGGGTATTGGGCTTGGACATCACGTCGTCGCGCACCCGCTCCCACTCCTTTTCCGCATATAGCCACAGGCATCCGGCTTCGAAGGGGTTGTAGGTGAGGACCAGGCGATTGCCGCTGACACGCGCAACGAGGTCGCGGTATGCGGTTGGCACCGCCATACGCCCCTTGTCGTCCACCGTGATGGCAGTCTCGCCCTGAAACACCGAATGCAACCTCGAATACCCGCTGGGGGATCATTGAACCACGAAAAACCACAAAACACCTGGTTTTCCCTCCGTTGCCCACCTTAGCAGTGCGTCAAAGGTTGTCAACAGTTTTCAAGACCACAAATCGCCAGTTGCATCAATGAGTTGCGGCACTCTTTAGAGACTTGTTCAAAGGTTATCCACAAGTTGCTGTTTCGTCTCATATTTTGAGATTGAACGGAAATTCAGGGCGGTGAAGGCCATGTAAACCCGACTGCCGTCTCACTTCACATTGCGCCAGCTACGTATCCCAACTGCGCAAACAAGATGACAATCGGCGGCATGTGCTTGGTCGCTCTCGCCTGGAAAGCCCACCCGCGCTGGCGTTTGCTGCTGGTGGGCAACCGCGACGAATTCCATGAACGTCCCACTGCGGCACTGGCGAGCTGGGCGGCGCCGGCCGACAACATGCTGGCCGGCCGCGACCTACGCTCCGGTGGCAGTTGGGTTGGCCTGGGTCGGGACGGACGCGCTGCGGTGGTCACCAACGTGCGTGACCCGCTCGCCACGGCCTCGGGGCGCTCGCGCGGGCATCTGATCGCCGACTATCTGTCCGGCAGCCTGAGCGCTACTGCCTACGGCAACGCACTGGCCGGTGCCGCCCACGAGTTCCCACCTTTCAACCTGTTGCTGTGCGACGCCGACCGTTGCGAGCACCTGAGCAACCACCCACCGCTGGCACGGCGACTGGCTGCGGGCATCCATGGCATGTCCAACGGACCGCTGGATGCGCCGTGGCCCAAGACCGCCGCGCTGACCAGGGTGCTGCACCGCTGGTGCGCCAGCGGCGAGGAAGACCTGCAGCCGCTGTGGGCCGCCCTGGGCAACCCGGCCATCGCCCCCGACGCTGCGCTACCGCAGACCGGCGTGGACCTGCCCACCGAACGCCTGCTCTCGGCCGCCTTCATCAGCGGCCCCAGCTACGGCACCCGCGCCAGCACCATCGTTGCGGCAGACCATCACGGCCACGGCTTCATCCACGAACGACGCTTCGGGCCGAATGGGAGTTTCCAGGGCGAGACACGCCTGGAGATCCCTGGCTCGCGTTGACAAGCCACAGTCATGCGCATAGCGTGCGCATAACCAGGAGCCAATGCATGAATCGCTATTACGACGTTTCAGCGCAGAAGAAGCCGCTGAATCTGACCATCAATGCCGACCTGGCGGCGCAAGCCCGCGCGATGACTGGCAACCTTTCGGCAAAGGTGGAAGAGTTGCTGGCCGAGTACGTCACCAAGGAACGCGACAACCACAGCGCCAGAGCGCTTGAGCTGCAACGCGCCGCGAGCGAATGGAAGGTCTTCACTGAAGCGCACGGCTCCTTCGCCGACGAGTTCTCCACGCTATGACCGGCCAGTTCGATGTCTACGCCAATGTCGGCCAGAACAAGAACATCCCGTACGTGGTGGTGGTCCAGTCGAAGATCTTCGACGCCTCTCCTCGCCGCGTCGTCGTGCCCCTGGTCATCAAGTCCGGCCACTCCCCGACCCCATCCCGTTTCACCCCGGAACTCACCGTAGCCGGCCACAGCGTCATCCTGCAGCCTCTGGAAATGACCTCGGTGCCGCTGGCCGTGCTCAACAAACCTGCCGGCACATTGAAGGACCAAGGCCAGATCATCATCGACGCCCTGGACGAGCTATTCACCCGCTCGTTCGGTTAGGCGCAAAACAGAAAAACGCGTCAAGCAAGGCCGCAGCAACGCACACAGCGTTCGCCGCGAGGGCAAAGCCCAAGCCAAGCAGTAAAGATCGAAGCAGCAATCGCATTGATCGCAAACAGCCGAAAGCACCGGACAACTTACCGAGTGCAAGCCCCCTTGAGTCAAGGGGGCGCGGCGACAGCCGCGGGGATGTGGAATGCCCGGAGCGGGACCCGCGTTTTGTATCGCCTGCGGCGGTACAAAGCGTGGGCGCCTTCGAGAAGGGCGAACGCCCGAATGAAGGCGGCGACGCGTCGCGAGAGCCTCGACCAACGACCTACGCCTCGACCAACTGCCTACCTGCAAGCCCCCTTGAGTCAAGGGGGCGCGGCGACAGCCGCGGGGATGTGGAATGCCCGGAGCGGGACCCGCGTTTTGTATCGCCTGCTGCGGTACAAAGCGTGGGCGCCTTCGAGAAGGGCGAACGCCCGAACGAAGGCGGCGGAGCCGGCCGATAAGCCGGGTTCTGTCGTGGACAGTCATTCGTCTAGGCGCTACGTCACCGCAGCGCTCAAGCAACCTACCCGGATCCAGCGCGGGCCACGCCAATGGATCCCTATTTGGTCTTGCTCCAGGTGGGGTTTGCCGTGCCGGTCCGTTACCGGACTCGCGGTGCGCTCTTACCGCACCATTTCACCCTTACCGGCTCCCCGAAGGGAACGTAGGCGGTATCTTTCTGTTGCACTGTCCGTCGGCTTGCGCCGCCCAGGCGTTACCTGGCACCTTGCCCTATGGAGCCCGGACTTTCCTCGGCACTCTTGCGAGTGACGCGACTGTCTGGCCGACTCCGCCGGGGCGCATTCTACGCTATCGCTGCAGTGCAAAACGGCGCGGCGATTTCACGCTGGCCCTTGCCTTGTAGGAGCGCACCCGTGCGCGAGAGGGGGTACCGACCCACCACCGTCGCGTCCAGGCACGCTCCTGCAATGACCGTATTAGCCGCCATACAACGCCTTCCGCGGCGCGCCAGTCAGCTCGGCGGCCAGCTTGGCGGCAGTGGACGGCGGCAGGTGCTCGGCGAGCTTGGCGTAGACGCGGCGGCCTTCGGCGAGCTGGCCGTCGGCAGCGTCGGCGGCGCCCTGCACCATCACCACGAACTCGCCCTTGCGCTGGTTGTCGTCGGCTTCGACCTGGGCCTGCAGCTGCGCCAGGCTGCCGTCGAGCACGGTTTCGAACAGTTTGGTCAGTTCGCGGGCGATCACCGCCGGGCGGTCATCGCCGAAGGCCAGGCGCAGGTCGGCCAACGATTCGACGATGCGGTGCGAGGACTCGTAGAACACCAGGGTGCGGGTCTCGCCGGCCAGCCGCGCCAGGCGCTCGCGGCGGGCGGCGCTCTTGGCCGGCAGGAATCCCTCGAAGCCGAAACGGTCGCTGGGCAGGCCGGCCACGCTGAGCGCGGCGATCGCCGCACAGGCGCCCGGGACCGGGCTGACCTTGATGCCGGCCGCACGGGCGGCGCGCACCAGCTTGAAACCGGGGTCGCTCACCAACGGGGTGCCGGCGTCGCTGACGATGGCCAGCGACTCGCCTTCGCGCAGGCGCGCCACGATGCGTTCGGACATGGCGTCTTCGTTGTGGTCGTGCAGCGCCAGCAGCGGGCGGTCGATGCCGAAATGGCCGAGCAACTGGCGGGTATGGCGCGTGTCTTCGGCGCAGATCGCGGCCACGCCACGCAACACCTCCTGCGCGCGCGGCGACAGGTCGGCCAGGTTGCCGATCGGCGTGGCGACCACGTGCAGGGTTCCAGGGAACGTCATCAGCGGTTTTCCGGGGGCAAAGGGTAGAATCGTAGCGTTTTTAACGGTCCGCCCCGGCGGCCCCTGTCCAATGGATCTGAAATGAACAAGCGTGTTGCAAGGATCTCTGCCCTTTCGCTGATGGTGATGCTGGCCGCAGGTTGCGCCACCAGCAGCGTCACGCCGACCGCCTCGCCGACGCAGAGCGCAGCGCTGGCACTGCTGGATCAGGGCAAACCGCGCGACGCCGCGCAGCAGTTGGAAGCCGAAGCCGCCAGTGCCAGCGGCGCGCAGCGCAGCCGGTTGCTGGCGGCAGCGGCGTTCGGCTGGCACGACGCCGGTGACGATGCGCGGGCCCGCACGCTGCTGGCGCAGGTCAACCCACGCCACCTGAGCGGCGAGGAGCGGGCCCGCTTCGGGCTGCTCACCGGCGAGCTGGCGGTGCTCGACAAGCAGGGCGCGCAGGCGTTGCAGGCCCTGGGCGGCAGCCCGCAGGGGCTGACCCAGCCGCTGCAGACGCGCTGGCTGGTGGCACGCGCTGCGGCGCTGGAAGCCACCGGCGACCTGTTCGGCGCCGCAGCCGACCGCGCGCGTGCCGATGCCAGCCTGACCGGCACCGTGCGCAGCGACAACCAGCGCGCGATCGTGCGCCTGCTTGCCGCGCTCGACGACGCCACCCTCAAGGGCCGCACCGCTGCACTGCCGGCCGGCGACCCGTTGTACAACTTTGCCGGGCGCGCGTTGATCAGCCGTGGCCTGGCGTTGCCGCGCGCCTTCGAGCGCGATGCGCAGTGGGGCTTTGACACCAGCAAGCGCCCGCCGGCCGAGCGCGATGGCTACCGCCCACCGGTCAAGCTGGGCGTGCTGCTGCCGATCACCGGCAACCTGGCCACCGCCGCCGCGCCGGTACGCGATGGCCTGCTGGCCGGCTACTACGCCGAAACCCGCCGCCGCCCGGAAGTGCAGTTCTTCGACACCGCCGGCACCCCGGCCGGCGCCAATGCCGCCTACGACAAGGCAGTCAACGCCGGGGTGGATTACGTGGTCGGCCCGTTGGGGCGCGACGAGGTCAGCGCGCTGTTTGCGCGCGGCCAGTTGGCGGTGCCGGTGCTGGCGCTCAACCGCCCCACCGACAACAAGGCCCCGCCCACCGGCAGCGCAGGCTTCTCGCTGGCGCCGGAAGACGACGGCATCATGGCCGCCGAATACCTGCTCTCGCGCGAACGCCGCAACGTGCTGATCGTCGGCACCAGCGACGACAACGGCAAGCGCACCATCAAGGCCTTCCGCGACCGTTTCAGCGAACGCGGCGGCACGGTGGCCGGCAGCATCAGCGTGGCCGATGCGCCGGGCGATATCGGTGCGCAGTTGCGCAATTACGGCACTGCCGATGCAGTGTTTCTGGCAGTGCGCGGCAATACTGCGCGTGCGCTGGCGCCGCAGCTGGCGTTGGCCGGGTTCGCCGGCAAATCGCGCGTGGGTACCTCGCAACTGGTGGCCGGCACCGGCAAGGTCGAAGATGATCTGGCGCTGGATGGCATCGTCTACCCGAGCGAAACCTGGACCGCCCTGGGCGTGTCCGGCCTGCCGGCGGTCAGCCAGGTGGCCAGCACCCTGCCCAGCGCACGCGGCCCGGCCGCCCGCCTGTTCGCGTTCGGCTACGACGCCTGGAAGATCACTGCGTACCTGGAAAAACTCGCCACCGGCACCGATGGCGGCCTGCGCGGCGCCACCGGCACCCTGCACCTGGATGGCTTCGGCAATGTGTTGCGCACGCCGGCCTGGTCCACCTTCAGCGGCGGCCGCCCGACGCCGATCGCCGACGGCCGCTGAGCCATGCCGGCAGCGCGTCAGCAGCGTGGTGCGGCGGTCGAGGCGGCCGCACGCGCGTTGCTGGAGCAGGCCGGGCTGCGGCTGGTGGTTGGCAATGCCAACTACCGTGGCGGCGAACTGGATCTGGTGATGCGCGACGGGCCAGCGCTGGTATTTGTGGAAGTGCGTTACCGGCGCGATGACCGCTTCGGCGGCGGTGCGGCATCGGTGGACTGGCGCAAACGTCGCAAGCTGGTGCTGGCCGCGCAGTTGTTTCTTGGCGCCCACCCGACCCTGGCCGCGCTGCCGTGCCGCTTCGATGTGGTCGATGCCAGCGGCGAACCGCCGGTATTGCACTGGATTCGCGACGCGTTCCGCGCCGACGATTGCTGACCGCCACCGACGCTCACGCCAACGTTTTTATGCCAACCGTCATGACCCACGCAGCCGTGCCATTGGCGCTGTGGTGCGCCAGTGAACGCGGCCGCATCTCGCCACGCCTGCTCGCGGCCGGCGTGGCGGCGGCGATGCTGCCCGATGCCGATGTGCTGGCGTTCGCGCTGCACATTCCCTACGCCGATGCGTTTGGCCATCGCGGTGCCAGCCACTCGCTGTTGTTCGCCGCAATCGTGGGGTTGCTCGGCGTTGCGTTACATCGCCTGTTGCGCGCGGATGCCGTGCAGGCGTCTGTGTTTTTGTTCGTCTGTGCCGCCTCGCACCCGCTGCTGGATGCGATGACTTCCGGCGGCCTGGGCGTGGCACTGGGCTGGCCGTGGAGCCAGACGCGCTGGTTCGCGCCATGGCGGCCGATCCGGGTGTCACCATTTGCCACCGGCTTCTTCAATGCGCGTGGCCTGAGCACACTGCTCTCCGAGCTGCGCTGGGTCTGGCTGCCGCTCACCGTCGCCGTGCTGGGGTGGAAATGCATCCAGCGCGCGGCACCACAGGATCGCAAGTCATGACCGATGTACTTCCCACCGCACTTGCCGAGGTATTGGCCACGCGCCTAGGTACCGATGGCTGGTTGACCGGCGACGATGCGCGCCGCCGCTATGGCGAAGACGATTCGCGCCGCTGGGCATTGCCTACCGCAGTGGCGTTGCCGCGCGACACCGATGAGGTGGTGGCGATCGTGCAGGCGTGCCGTGCGCACGGCGTGCCGATCGTGGCGCGCGGCGCCGGCACCGGCACCACCGGCGCGGCGGTGCCGTTTTCCGGCGGCGTGGTGGTGTCGATGGCGCGCATGAACCAGATCCTGGCACTGCGTCCGCAAGACCGCTGCGCGGTGGTGCAACCGGGCGTGCTCAATGGCGACCTGCAGCAGGCGCTGCAGCCGCACGGATTGTTCTGGCCGCCGGATCCGTCCAGCGCGGAGATCTGCAGCGTCGGCGGCAATCTATCCACCAACGCCGGCGGCCCGCGCGCGGTGAAATACGGCGCCACCCGCGACAACGTGCTCGGCCTGGTGGCGGTGACCGGCACCGGCGAGGTGATCCGCTGCGGCGGTGCGTACACCAAGAATTCCACCGGTTACGACCTCACCCACTTGCTGGTGGGCAGCGAGGGCACCCTGGCGATCATCGTCGAGGCGACCTTGAAGCTGACCCCGCGCGCAATCGCGCAAGCCGGCCTGCGCGCGCTGTATCGCGATGCCTCCAGCGCCGCAGCCGCAGTGTCGCGGCTGATGGCACAACCGACCACGCCGACCATGCTGGAATTCATGGATGCCAGCGCGATTGCGCTGCTACGCCGCAATGGCAGCGACGTACCCGACGCCGGCGCCATGCTGTTGATCGAAGCCGACGGCGATCACGACACCTTGCCCTACGCGCTGCAAGCCCTGCACGAGGCGGCCGATGGCCAGGGCGTACTGGGCCTGGACGTGGCCGCCGATGGCAGCGCGCGCGACAGGTTGTGGGCCGCACGCCGTGCCTTGTCGCCGGCCTTGCGCACCATCAAGCCGGGCAAGATCAATGAGGACGTGGTGGTGCCGGTGTCGCGCATTCCCGAACTCGTCGCCGGCGTGGAAGCACTCGCTGCGGAATTCGCGCTGCCCATCGTCGCCTTCGGCCATGCCGGCAACGGCAACCTGCACGTCAACATCATGTACGACCCGGCCGATGCCGACGAAGATGCCCGCGCACACGCCGCCCTGCCACGGCTGTTTACGCTGGTGCTGGCGCTGGAGGGCACGCTCTCCGGCGAACACGGCATCGGCGTGGCCAAGCGCGATTTCATGAGCCAGGCGTTCAATCCAGCCACGCTGGCGGCCATGCGCGCGATCAAGGCGGCGCTGGACCCGGATGGCATCTTGAATCCGGGGAAGGTGTTGCCCCACTCGCCTGCCGGGCGATAGTCCGATGCAGACCCACACCATGAGTCAGTTGCTTCAGAAAGCACTCGATCCATACCGCAACCAGGCGATGGAACGGCTGCTCATCGCACGCGATGCGTTTCACTACAGCGCCGCTGGCTATGCGCTGCTGACCTCGCCGGAAACCGGTCCGGAAATAGCGCGGCATCGCATCCATATCACCGAGTCGGGCTTCACCATTACCCAGGACGATGCCTCACCAGGGCCGGCAGGCAATGGTTACCGTATCCGCTTCAACGCTGCCGTGCAGGCCGGCCTGGCGCGGTCGACGATGGACGCGGCCTATGCGCGCATGCTCTCGGAGAGCGTGGCCGCCACCGGGGATTACGCTACGGCAAAGAACGAGTTTACCCAGTTGCGCGACCAGGACTGGTTCGCCTTCGCGATGCACCTGCGCAACGCCTTCAGCCACAACAACATCTGGAACTTCGGCAAGAGAAGCAAGCTTCCCGTCCGATGGCGCAGCTTTACCATCGACGCTGCAATGGCTGGACTTCCCCTCAATGACTTCCTTCCCTGGTACCACGGACTGCAACTGTGTGCGCAGATGATCCTGTACGTCGAAGGCATCGTCGATTACCGGCAGCAACGCGTCCCCTGTTACACGCAGTCATCCACCTCCGGCGCACCAGATACGCTCAACGCATCACTCCGATAAACCGCAGCCCCACGCCCGGCTCGGTGACGATGTAGTGCGGGTCGGCGGCGTCGTCCTGCAGTTTCTGGCGCAGTTTGCCGACCAGGATGCGCAGGTAGTGGGTGTCTTCTTCGTGGGTGGGGCCCCACACCTCGCGCAGCAACTGCGGCTGGGTGACCACGCGGCCGGCGTGTTTGAGCAGCAGTGCGAGCAAGGCGTATTCCTTGCGGCTCAGCGGCACGGCCTCGCCGTGCAGGGTGACCTCGCGCAGGCCCAGATGGATATGCAGCCGGCCGTCGTCGAACACGCTTTCTTCCACCGTGCTGCCGGCGCCGGCCTGGCGCAGCAACGAGCGGATGCGGGCCATCAATTCCTGCACGCCGAAGGGCTTGGTGACGTAGTCGTTGGCGCCGGCATCGAGCGCGGCGACCTTTTCGGTTTCGCCGGCGCGCACCGTGAGCATGATCACCGGCACGTTGGACCACTGGCGGATCTCGCGCAGGACTTCATGCCCATCGCGATCGGGCAGGCCGATGTCCAGCACCACCAATTCGGCGCCCTGCCCGGCCAGCAAGGCCAGGCCTTCTTCGCCGGTGCCGGCCTGCAGCACGCGATAGCCCTGCGCACGCAGGCTGATGTCGAGAAAACGACGGATCTGCGGCTCGTCGTCGACGATCAGCACGCGGGCGGGCGGGATGGCGGTGAGGTCAGTCGGCATCGGGGCGAGGTGGCGCGGCGGGAACGAGCAACGGCAGCGTAATGCGGATTGTGGTGCCGTGACCATGCGCGCCTGCCAATGCCTCCACGCTGCCCCCGTGCGCGCCGATCATGCCCTGGCAGATGGCAAGACCCAAGCCGGTGCCGTTGCGCCCGCGGTCACCGCGCTCCACGCTGTAGAACATGTCGAAGATCCGCGCGCGCTCGTCTTCGGGAATGCCCGGCCCCTGGTCGCCGATGTCGATCTGCAGCGCGCCGGCGCGCAGCTGCGCGTGCACGGTCACCGGCACGCCGGCTGGCGAAAATTTCGCCGCATTTTCCAGCACGTTGAAGATGGCCTGTTCCACCAGCGCCGGGTGCACCCAGATCGCCGGCAGGTCGGCGGCCAGGTCCAGTTGCAGGCGCACCTCCGGCTGGTAGCGCTGCAGGCGGCGGGTGGCCGAGCCGATCAATTCATCGACGCCGATCCAGTCGCGATTCAAGGTCAGGCCGGTGTGGCCGAGCCGGGTCATGTCGAGCAGGTTCTGGATGTAGCGATCCAGTCGCTCGCCTTCGAGCTGGATGGTGTCGAGCAGGCTGTGGCGGTCGTGCGCGTCCATCGCATCGCCGTAGCTGGCCAGGCTGCTGGCCGAGCCGATCATCGAGGCCAGCGGCGAGCGCAGATCGTGCGAGACCGACGAGAGCAAGGCAGAACGCAGGCGCTCGGTTTCGCCGCTGACGCGTGCGCCTTCCAGATCGGCGACCAGACGCGTGCGCAGCGCGGCCTGGCCGATGTCTTCCACCATCGCTTCGGCCAGGCGGCGTTGTTCCAGGCCGGGCCGTTGCAGAGTCTGCCGAAAGCGCAGCGCGGCCACACCCAGCGTGCCGCGCTCGTGGCGCACCGGCAGGCACCACCATTGCGCGCCGGCCAGGGTATCGGTGAAGCGGCCGGCCGGTTGGCCGTGGCGCTGGGTCCAGTCTGCGGCGCTGCGATCGAGCGCACCGAAGCTGGCGGGTGCGTCGCTTTCGCGCTGCTCCAGGCGTAGCCAGACGTCGGCATCCAGCGCAGTGGTCAGCGCGCGACGGCCGGCTTCCAGCACCTGCCCCAGATCGGCGGCGGTGCTGAGCTGGCGACCCAGTGCCTGCAAGGCGTTGGCATGCGCGTTGGCCGCGCGCAAGGCCAGTACCTGGCTGCGCAGGCGCGAGGCCAGCCGGCCGGCGACCAACGCGGCGATCAGGAACATGCACACCGTCACCACGCCCTGGCGCGCGCTGATCTGCAAGGTGAAACGCGGTTCGATGAAGAAGAAGTTGTAGGCGACAAAACTCAGCAATGCGGCAACCACCGCCGCAGCCATGCGCGTGCGCGAGGCCACCAGCACCACCGCGACGATGAACACCATCGACAGGTCGTCGATATCGGTCCAGCGTTGCAGCAACCACGCCACGCCCACCGCACCGGCTGCCGCGATCGCAGCGAACGCCATGTCGTAACGCTGCAGCCATTGGCGCGGGTTGCGCCAGCGTTGGCGCGCACGTGCGCGCGCATCGGCGGAGCTGACGATGACCAATTCGTAATGCGCGCCACGTTGCAGCAATTGCTGGGTCAGCGTGCGGTTGAACATGCGCGCCAGCGGGCGCTCGCGGGTGCGCCCCAGCACCAGGGTGGAAATGCCGTTTTGCGAAGCGAAATCCAGCAAGGCATCGGCCACGTTGGTGCCGTGCAGCAGCGCGCTGTCGCCACCGAGACGATGGGCGAGCGCGAATGCGCGATCGATTTCCAGCTGCCAGGCCGCATCGGTCACGGTGCGGGTCTGGACGGTGACCACCGTCCACGGTGCATCGCGCCGCTCCGACAGGCGCCGCGCCACGCGCACCAGATAATCCGAGCTGCCACGGCCATCGATGGCTACCACCACGCGGCGTCGCAACGCAGCGGTGCCAGGCAAGCCGCGCGCGGCCTGGGTATCGCGCAGATCGCTGTCGACGCGATCGGCAGCGGTCTGCATCGCCAGCTCGCGCAACGCGGTGAGGTTGGAAGGCGAGAAAAACGCCTGCAACGCCTGCGTGGCCTGCTCGGGCAGATACACCTTGCCCTGCTGCAGGCGCTCGATCAGTTCGCGTGGCGGCAGGTCCACCAGCACGATGTCGCGCAGGCGGTCGAATACGGCATCGGGCACGGTCTCGGACACGCGCACGCCGGTGATGCGCAGCACGATGTCGTTGAGGCTTTCCAGGTGCTGGATGTTGACCGTGGTGTAGACGTCGATGCCGGCATCGAGCAACTCCACGATGTCTTGCCAGCGCCGCTCATGGCGGCTGCCGGGCACGTTGCGGTGCGCCAGCTCGTCGATCAGGGCCAGCCGCGGTTTGCGTGCCAGCAGTGCATCCAGATCCAGTTCTTCCAGCATGCGGCCCTGGTAACTGACCCGGGCGCGCGGCAGCAGCGGCACGCCTTCCAGCAGCGCCGCGGTTTCGCTGCGCCCGTGCGTCTCCACCACGCCGGCCACCACATCCATGCCCTGGCGCAGGCGCTCGCGCGCCCGCGACAACATGGCGTAAGTCTTGCCGACTCCGGGCGCGGCGCCCAGGAACACCGTCAGCCGCCCACCATGTTCGCGCTGTAATTCGCCGATCAGGGCGTCGGCTTGCTGGGTGCGGGCATCGGACATGCGGGAATGGACAGTCGGGGATTGGGAGTGGGCGAAGCGGGGCCCGGGACCCGGGACCCGGGCCCCGGAAGAGCCTACCGCGCAATGCTGCATGATGACTGCGTTGGCAGGTAGCACGCTTGGCAACAAGCAAATGCGTAATCCTGCAGTTACTGCTTCGGCATTTCCCGGGTCCCCGGTCCCGGGTTCCGGCCCCCGGCCTCATCCAACGCGAGGTTCAAAGCCAACACATTCACCCGCGGCTGCCCAAGCAGCCCGAACTGGGGCGCTTCGGTCGCCGCCTGCACCAGGGCGGCAACGCGTTGCTCGGGCCAGCCGCGTGCGGCGGCCACCCGGCGGATCTGTACCTGGGCGCCGGCCGGGCTCAGGTGCGGGTCCAGGCCGCTGCCGGATTGGGTCAGCAGCTCGCCCGGTACGGCTTCAGGGGCGATGCCGTCGCGTGCGGCCACTTGTGCACGCGTGGTCGCGATACGGGCCAGCAAATCGGGATTGGAGCGGGCCTGGTTGCTGCCGGCCGCGGCGGTGAGGTCGTACTTGGCGGCCGACGGACGCGGCTGGAAATAGCGCGCATCGGTGAACGGCTGGGCCACCAAGGCCGAACCAACCACGCGCGCATCGACGCGCACCAGCGAACCGGTGGCCTGCTCGGAGAACAGCGCACCGGTGATGCCGGTGGCGATCAGCGAGTAGGCCAGGCCCAACCCGAACAAGATGAACACCGCGAGCATCAGCGAACCGCGCAGAATGCCGCCGTCGCGTAATGGCAAGGAAGAAGACATGGACATGTTTCCGGAAGAAGAAAGGGGCATCACGCGTGGCTCAGGCACCGAGGACGGCAACCAGCGCCAGATCGATCACTTTGATCGCCGCGAACGGCAGCAACACGCCGCCCACGCCGTAAATCAGCATGTTCCGGCGCAGCAGCGCGGTGGCGCTGGAAGGACGAAAACGTACCCCGCGCAACGCCAGCGGAATCAATGCCGGAATGATCAACGCATTGAAGATCAAGGCCGCCAGCACCGCATGACGCGGGCTGGAGAGCTGCATCACGTTGAGCGCTGCCATCGACGGGATGGCGGCTGCAAACAGCGCCGGCAGGATCGCGAAGTACTTGGAAACGTCGTTGGCCAGCGAGAAGGTGGTCAACGCGCCACGCGTGATCAGCTGCTGCTTGCCCACTTCCACCACCGCCAGCAACTTGGCCGGATCCGAATCCAGATCCACCATGTTGCCGGCTTCCTTGGCCGCCTGGGTGCCGGAGTTCATTGCCAGGCCCACATCGGCCTGCGCGAGCGCCGGGGCGTCGTTGGTGCCGTCGCCGACCATCGCCACCAGCCGTCCGCCCGTCTGTTCGGCACGGATGCGTGCCAGCTTGTCTTCCGGGCGTGCCTGGGCGATGTAGTCGTCCACGCCGGCTTCGGCAGCGATCGCCGCCGCGGTGAGCGGGTTGTCGCCGGTGATCATCACGGTCTTGATGCCCATCGCACGCAACTGCGCGAATTTTTCCTTGATGCCCTGCTTGACCACGTCGCTCAACTCGACCACACCGAGCACATGACGGCCTTCGGCCACCACCAACGGTGTGGCGCCGCCACGTGCGACCTCCTCGATACGGCCCTGCAATTCCGGCGAGACCGTTGCGCCCTGCGCCTGCACATACGCCACGATCGCATCGCCGGCGCCCTTGCGGATGCTGCGCCCACCGATATCCACGCCGGACATGCGCGTCTGCGCGGTGAACGCGATGAAATGCCCACCCTCGGCTTCCACTGCGACCGCACCTTGCTGACGCGCCAGCTTGACGATGGACTTGCCTTCCGGTGTGGGGTCGGCCAGCGAGGCGAGCATGGCCGCATCGCGCAGTTGTGCACGGTCGACGCCGGCCAGCGGATGGAATGTGGTGGCCTGGCGGTCGCCGTAGGTGATGGTGCCGGTCTTGTCGAGCAGCAGCACATCCACGTCGCCGGCCACTTCCACGGCCTTGCCCGATTTGGCCAGCACATTGGCCGACAGCGCGCGGTTCATGCCGGCGATACCGATCGCCGGCAACAGCCCGCCGATGGTGGTCGGGATCAGGCACACCAGCAATGCGATCAGCAGCAGCGGATCCAGCGTGACGCCAACAAAGCCCGCGATCGCCGGCAACGATGCCACCACGATCAAGAACGTCAGCGTCATCGCGGCCAGCAACAAGGTCAGCGCGATTTCGTTCGGTGTCTTTTGCCGGTTGGCACCTTCCACCAACGCAATCATGCGATCGAGGAAGCTGTGTCCCGGTTCGGCAGTGACCTTGAACACGATCTCGTCGGAGAGCACGCGCGTGCCGCCGATCACGCCGCTGCGATCGGTACCGGCCTCGCGCAGTACCGGTGCCGATTCGCCGGTCACCGCCGCTTCGTTGATGGTGGCCACACCGCGCACGATCTCGCCATCGGCCGGCACGAACTCGCCTTCGGATACCATCACGTAATCGCCCGGACGCAACTCCGCTGCCGGCACACGCGTTTCGCGGCCACCGAGTGCGGTTTCCACCCTGCGTGCCACCAGGTCCTTGCGCGCACGCCGCAGCGATGCAGCCTGGCCGCGACCGCGCGCTTCGGCGATGGCTTCGGCAAAATTGCCGAACAGCACGGTGACGAACAGGATCGCCGTCACCGCCCAGCCGAAGCCGGCATGCGAATGCCCGCTGGCGGTGATCACCGCCGCCAGCAAGGTGCCGCCCATCACCACCGCCATCACCGGGCTGCGCAGCAGATGCCGCGGCGCCAACTTGGCGAACGCCGCACGCATCGCCGCAACCAGCACGGCGGCATCGAACAACGCTGCGTCACCGCGCTCGCGTTTTTCAGTCGTATCGATCGTAGACATTGCTCAAAACTCTCAGGACGCCGCCAGGGCGAGGTGTTCAGCGATAGGACCCAGCACCAGTGCCGGCATGAACTGCAGCACGGTCAGCACGATCACGATCGCCATCAGGGTCAGCGCAAAGGTGGGCGTTTCGACCTGCAGGCTGCCGGCCGATTCCGGCGCACGCCGCTTGACTGCCATGCGGGCGGCCACCATCAGCGGCAGGATCAACGCCGGATACCGTCCCAGCGCCAGCACCGCCGAACAGCTCAGGTTCCACCAGTACGTGGCATCGCCCAGGCCTTCGAAACCCGAACCGTTGTTGGCGAATGCAGAGGTGTACTCGTAGAACACCTGGCTGATGCCATGGAAGCCGGGGTTGGAATTGGCAGTCAGTGCCGGGACAGCCAGCGCCACTGCGGTAAAGCCCAGCACCACCAGCGGCTGCAGCAGGATCAACAGCGCCAGCAACTGCACTTCGCGCGATTCGATCTTGCGGCCGAACAACTCCGGCGTGCGCCCGGTCATCAAACCGGCCAGAAACACGCTCAGCAACAGATACACCACGAACTGCTGCAGACCACAGCCGATACCGCCCCAGATGGCGTTGATCAGCATGTCCACCAGCGTGACCAGGCCACTCAACGGCGCCAACGAATCGTGCATCGCATTGACCGAGCCATTGGAGGTCTGCGTGGTCAACGCCGCCCACAATGCCGAGGCATCGGCACCGATGCGCACTTCCTTGCCTTCCATCAGCGCCGGCGAGTTGGCGCTGGCCGAATGCGCTTCGGACCACAGCAATAGCGCGGTGGACGCGGCCGACATCGTGAGCATCGTGCCGAACACCAATGCCGTCAGGCGCTTGCGCCCGGTCAGGTAGCCGACCATGAACACCACGCTCATCGGCAGCAAGACCAACGCGAGCGTTTCAAGCAGATTGCTCAACGGCGTTGGGTTTTCCAGCGCCACCGAACTATTGGGGCCATACCAGCCACCGCCATTGGTGCCCAGCTGTTTCACCGCCACCATCGCCGCAACCGGGCCCACCGCAATGGTCTGCTTGGGCATGCCCGCGCTGCTATCCAATGGCGTTGCCGTCGCCGCGCCCTGTAATGTCGACGGCACGCCCTGCCAGCCGAGCAGCACGGTCCACAGCAGGCACAGCGGCAACAACACGCGCACGCTGGAGCGAATCACGTCGGCCCAGTAATTGCCGACGTCCGCTTCAGGCAGGGCTTCCAATCCCGACCCGCCGTGCTGGCGCCCTGGACGCGACGGTTCCGGCTCCGAACTCTCCGCCACGGCCGCCGTGTCCGGATTCGCTGCAGCAATCGACGCCTGTCTGGCGGCACGCCCACCGAACAATGCGCGCAGCGTTGCAACCGCCAATGCCAAGCCCATCATCGGCGTCACCACCTGCAGGCCGACGATGCCGGTCATCTGCGACAGATACGACAGCTGCGCCTGGCCAGAGTAATGCTGCTGATTGGTGTTGGTGACGAACGACACCATGGTGTGCAGGGCGGTATCCCACCGCATGTTGGGGATGGCATCCGGGTTGAACGGCAGCCATGCCTGGGTCATGAACACCACCCAGGTCAGCAAGCCAACGACAAGGTTGCTGAGCAGAAATGCCATGCTGTATCCGCGCCACGACATGCCCTGCTGCGGACGCGTGCCAAGCAAGGCATACAACGGCCGTTCGATCCAGCCGAACAGCGCATCGCCGCGCATCGGTGCACCGCGCATCACCGCAGCCATGTAACGGCCCAGGGGCCACGCCAGCACGATGGCCAGCGCGTACACAAGAAAAGTGTCAGTCATTGAGGCGTGCTCGGATCAGAAGTCTTCGGGCCGCAGCACCACGTACAGCAGGTACGCAGCAGCAACGAGTACGGCCACGCCGCACAACAGGGACAACCAGCCAGGCATATCGGTCACTCCCCCGAACGCGCGCACGGCGGCGCGATAAGTGCGATGTGCAACGGCGTAGGCGGCGTGTGCGTGCCAACATGGCAAAGCGCTGCCGCACCGTGCGCGCAGCGCCGATGGAGCAGACAGGTCAAGGGATGCATCGGGATCGTCCACGGCGGAACCGCTCCGCCAACCTGCGCAGTCTCTGCCTGGGCCGCGTAAAGTCGCTATGGATCTGCCGCCGGCGCTGCGTAAAGTCCGCATAAAATGCGCGGGCCAGCGCTGCGCCTCAACCAGATGGCCCGCCGCGCGTTCCGACGGTTGGCTTGCCTGGCTGCGCCGGCTTCAGGCACGCAGATGGCAGCGACGCTGCGAAGTTCCATCTGCTCAAGGGTCGCGCCGGACAGGGGGGCTCCAGGCACGCGCGTCCGCTGCGTGACCAGACCACACTCAATCAAACAGTGCTCACATGTCCATATACCTGCGCGACACAGTCGCAAGCATCATGCTGGCCGTGGCGATCGCGTCGTCGCATCTGGCGATAAGTTCAGCGGCCTGGTTCGGGATCGCAACAGCCTGCGCACGGACGGCGGCAATGACCGGTATCTGCTCGCTCGGGAAGAGGCTCGCCGCCGCTGCAAGCACATCAAGGCTGCACAGGTAACGCACCGCGGCAGGCTGGTGCGGCAACGCCCCAGCCAACCGCCTCAGCACCGCAGCGCCGCTCTCTGTGCTGTCCAATGCGTGCACGGCGCGCGTCAATTCCCTGAAGGCAGCCTGGCGCACTCCCGGATCGGGCAGTCTGTTCAACAAGGCCACCAGGTGGGTCAAGGCTTCGGCTCCATCGCCGGAACGCGCGAGGTGCTCGGCAAGCTGCGCATACGCTTGCTGGAATCGATGGATCGGCTCCAATCCGACAAGATGCAGCCGTAGGGTCACCTCCGCCAGCAGGCGGGGGCCGGTCTGGAGTGCAGCAGCCTCGGTGATCGCCAGGTTGACTGCCTCCTCGGGCAGATGCCTGATCGCCGATGCCAGCAAATTAAACGGAAGCGCTCCGCCGATGCCTCCGGCAGCGCCACCCTGGGCCGGAGCCACTGCGCCTTGCGGCCCTGGCTCACCATCACCTTGCACGCCCCCTGCATCAGCCTCTGCGACTGCCCCTATGTGGCCAACGTGCGCTGCTCCGGCAGCAGCCTGCAGCGCTTGCCGGCGCGTGGCAATCAAACTGGGCAAGATTGCATGGAACGCGAGCGCGCGCAGGTCCTCGGGCAAGCATCCCAGGTCATCCGTCAAGCGCGCCACCACGCGAAATGCCATGTTCCCGGAATGGCGGGTGGCGTGATTCAACACCGCGGTAAACGCCTCAAATCGCTGCGCCTGCGGCAATGATGGAATCCGCGCTGCAAGCCTTCCGTATCCGCGCAATATCTGCTCGCTGCGATCCTCATCGTCCGGGTAGGGGAAATGCGCCACTTCGTCCAGGGCGACACGCATGCTTTCTGCAGTATGGACGTCCCCGAACTCCAAGCTCGGGTCATAGCGCGGCCGCGCTGTCAGGAACGCTCGCACATCCCTGGTGTCTTCCGCCATCTGCCGCGAGACGCTGCCCAGGCGCACGAGGCTGCGCGGTCCACACCGCTGCGCAATCTCGCGGCGTAGATCATTCGGCAGCGCAGATAGCCCGTCGAACGTCTCGGCACGCCGGGGTGGCACTGTGCCTGGGTCGAGGACTCCTTGGCTCGCCGAAGCCTGCGACGTCTCCTGCGTTTGGCTGGTTGACGCCACAGCGTGCGGCAGACCGGTTCGGGTGATCGGCATCTCGGGTCTCCTGCGGTGTGCCGCAGCAGCGGCATCGAGTTAGGCTTCGTGCGTACTTTCCCGAAAGCGACCTCGTGTCCGCGCGCACAGCCAGAAATCGCGTTCGCCTGGGCGAACGCGACGTGACCGATGCAGATGCGGGTTCGGCGGCTGGCACGCCACCCGCCGCTGTTCGCCAGTCTCGCGGCGGACGATCTGGGACGATGCAGATACGGCGTGCTGCCCTACCGAAGCGGCACGTTCAACACGGAGGGCGCTGCAACTGGCGAGGTGAATGTCACCGTGCCACCGCCCTCGCTGGCATCGGTGTAGCGCGCGTCGCGGGTGTCGATCACCAACACCAGTCGCTGCCCTGCGGGAATCTCGGTTGCCGCCGCCTGCAGTGGCCAGTCCAGCGTGACTGCACGGCCCGGTGTGGAATTGCGCAACGAGTACGGCGCATGCGTGATCAGTTGCGCGACGCCCAAGCCATCCATGCGGTACAGATACGCGAACAGACTGACGTTGGACTGACTGGGCACCACTGTCACGCGTAGCGACGGGCTACCGGTCAGGCGCCGGGTGCTGGTCAATGGCGAGCCGACCCACACGGCGGCACCGGCGCGGTTGACCAGCGGAATCGAGGTGCTCACCGGCAGGCCGATGCCTCGCAGCAAACCGCTGACCAGCACCACCCCGGAATCGGCCACGGTCGGCACGCCGGTGGCGATGCGCGATTGCCACCCGCTGGACGTCCCGCCGGTCAATCCACCGGTGGGACTAAGCAAGCCGGCTGGTGCGGACAGACCCAGCTGCGTGGTTGCCTGTTGCACCGATGCCCAGTCCGGATAGTCCAGCCATTGCCCGGCACGTGGCGATAGCCGCACCGGTGCTTCGGCATCTACGCCATTACGCACCTGCTTGAGATGGCGATCGAACCAGCGCGTGGTCGCGGTATAGATCTCATTCGGCAATCCCAACGCACCAGGCAGCTCTGCGGTGGCGTGATCGCCCTGGCTGAGCAGCAGTTGTTTGGGGCCACGCAACTGGTTGAAGAACGCGATGGTCTGGTTCGGCGGAAACAGGCCGTCGTTGAAGGCATTACCCAACAAGACCGCGGTCCCACGCGCGTTGAGCGCTGCCACATCGGTCGCAGGGCTGCGCGAGGCGGCCTGCGGCAGGAAGCCCTGCACCGCGCCATCGTAATCGCCTTGCGCCACGCGTGCGCCGATCTGCGCCAGATCCGGGCCGGCCCGGCCGGTGAGTGCGCCCGCACCCACCAGCAGGCCGACGCCCTGCTGGCTGACGGTGCGATTGGAATATAGCGCCGCTTCCAGATCGGCCCAACCGCTGAGCGCGGCCACCGCCTTGATCCGCGGGTCGCGCTCGGCTGCCAGCAGGCTGATGCCTGCCCCGTACGAAATGCCCGACGCACCGATCGCATCCGGGTTAGCCGGCGTATGCGCCAACGCCCAGTCGATCACCGCGCTGACGTCTTCCACCGTGTCCGGCCCGGCGATATCGATCTGCCCGGCCGAATCCCAGAATCCACGCGAGGTATAGCTGACCACCACGTAGCCGTCGCTGGCCAGTTGGGTGGCGCGCCCCAGATATTCCAGATTGGGCAACGACCAGCTGGCCGGCATCACGATCAGCGGAAACGGCCCGGCGCCCTGCCCTTGCGGCACCAACACCAATGCGCCCATCTGGGCACCGTCCCAGCCGGGAATGCGTTCATAGGTCTTGCTGAAGGCGCCTGCCACGGCCGACGCCGATGCCAACAGCAACGCCAGTGCGGCGATGCTCCCGATCCAACGCTTGCTCATGCTGCTGTCTCCCACGCGAGGCCAGGCCGGGATGGCCCAGCGGCAACTGCGATGCATCCGTGGTTCGGGGGAGAACGGGGCGAACGTACCAGACGGTACGGTATGGCTCAAGGGCCGGGATTCGGGATTCGGGATTCGGGATTCGGGATTCGGGATTCGGGATTCGGGATTCGGGATTCGGGATTCGGGATTCGGGATTCGGGATTCGGGATTCGTTGCTTGCGCAAGCGGGAGCGGCCGGGCAGACTGGTTCGCTGCCTTCTCCCGCTCGCGGGAGAAGGTGCCCGGAGGGCGGATGAGGGCTGGCAGCACCCGTTGTTTCCAATGCGCTCCACCGAACTTCGCAGCAGGCGCCACCGCCGCCTCCACTACGGCACCCAACGATCAGCGCAGCAGCATCGTCTCAGCGCAGCGCACCGGCACTGCCCGCATCCACCGCACGCTCCAACCCCACGCCTCAGCCGACGAAATGCTGGTAGCCGCGCTGCGGTGGGTGCCAGGGGTTGCCCTCGGCGTCGTGTACCACCACGCCGGGCGTGGCGACAATCTGGCCGATGCGCGTTGCAGCCACCGTTGCAAATTCCATTGCCTGCGCCACGGCATCGCGATGCTGCGGCGCGGCGGTGAAACACAACTCGTAATCGTCGCCACCGCCAAGTTGCCAGCCCAGGCACTGCACCACGTCGATTCCGGCACTGCGCGGCATCGCCGGCAAGGCCGCGAGCACCAGGCGCGCACCCACGCCGCTGCGTTCGCATAGATGCCCCAGATCGGCCAGCAGCCCGTCGGAGATGTCCACGCAGGCATGCGCAAGCCCGCGCAGGCGCAGCCCCGCCTGCACGCGGGGCTGCGGACGCAGCAGGCGGCCGCGCCAGCGCTCGTGCAACGGGTCGGCCGCCGCGCAGGTCACATCCAACTGGCCGGCCTGCCACAACGCCAACGCGGCGGCGGCTTCACCCGGCGCGCCGGTCACCCACACGTCATCGCCAACGCGCGCACCATCGCGCCGCAGCGCGGCGCCCGGCGGCAGGCTGCCGATCGCAGTCACCGCGCACGACAACGGCCCGCGCGTGGTGTCGCCACCGACCAGCACAATGTCGTGTGCATCAGCCAGCGCGAAGAAGCCATCGGCAAAGCCATCCACCCATGCCGCATCGTCGTGCGGCAACGACAACGACAAGGTGCACCAACGCGGTTGCGCGCCCATCGCCGCCAGATCGGAGAGATTGACCGCCAGCGTCTTCCAGCCCAGATCGTCAGCGCGCGTCTCGTGCGGAAAATGCACGCCTGCATTGAGCGTATCGGCAGTGATCGCCAACTGTTCACCGGCCGGCGGCTGCAGCAACGCCGCATCGTCGCCGATGCCCAGCGGCACATCGGCGCGCGCTGCAATGCGCGCACGCAGACGGGCAATTAGATCGAATTCGGGCATGTAGGCGAGAATCGGGAGAAGGGAATCGGGAATCGCAAAAGCGCGTCAGGAGATATCGGAGATGGTGCTCTTACGATTCCCCATTCCCGACTCTCCATTCCCGCGGCGCCTCAGGCGCCGCTAGCGCCGCTGGCGCCCGACTCCACCTTGCGCCACTCCACCGCGGCGCGGTCCAGCACCCCGTTGACGTAGGTGTGGCCGTGCTCGGAGCCGAAGCGCTTGGCAGTTTCGATCGCTTCGTTGATCACCACGCGGTACGGCACATCCTGGCGGTACAGCAATTCGTAGGCGGCCAGGCGCAGCACGGCGCGTTCGATCGCATCGACCTCTTCCACGCTGCGATCCAGGTACGGCGTCAGCGCGGTATCCAGCTCGGCGCGGTTGCTCAGCACGCCTTCAACCAGGTTCTCGAAGTACGCCAGATCGGCCACTTCGTGCGCCTGCTCGTGCGCGAACTGGGCGATCACCTGCTTGGCAAAACCGCCGGAGATCTGCCAGGCATAGACCGCCTGCAAGGCGCGTCGACGTGCGCGCGAGCGCAGCACCGGGTCGATGCCGTCGCGACGGCCGTGGCGCGAATGCCCACCGGGCTTGCTCATGGCAACAACTCCATCAAATTCACCAGTTCCAGCGCTGCAAGCGCGCATTCCTCGCCTTTATTGCCGTGGCTGCCGCCGGCACGGGCTTCGGCATCTTCCACGCGTTCGACCGCCAGCACGCCATTGAGCACCGGCACGCCGGTCTGCAGCTGCACGCTCATCAGGCCTTCGGCACACAGGTCGGCCACGTGCTCGTAGTGGCGGGTATCGCCACGGATCACGCAGCCCAGCGCGATGATCGCGCCGTGCTGGCCGGACTGCGCCACGCGATTGGCGGCGATCGGGATCTCCCAGGCGCCCGGCACGCGGATCACGTCGATGGCGTCTTCGCCGATACCGTTGCCGGCCAGGCTCTGGCGCGCGCCGGCAACCAGCACGTCGGTGATGCGGGCATTCCAGCGGCTGGCGATGATCGCAAAGCGCGCGGTGGTGGGGCGAAGATCGCCTTCGTAGTGGGTCATGCGGGTCGGCAACTCGAGGGGGCGGGAAGTTTAACAGCTGCCGGGCCCAGGCCTGGCCGACGCGTGTGGGCCCGGTCGGCCAAAGCAGACCCGGCCATGCGTTTCAGCAACACGGGGCGTGGCAAATGGCCCACTGCGCAACCGGCCGGGGGCGGGCCACGGCTGGAACCGGTAGCCGGCCCCAGGCCACTTCAGCGCCGCCACACGCAGCGCGCAGCTGACAGCCGCGCGCCGTCAGCTAACTGACAGTCCAGACCAACGGGACCGGCCAAGTGAGCTCGCAGCCATCTCAGGGAACGGCAGACGGCGGCACCGAGCGCACGCCTTCACCGGGGGTGGCATTCCAGATACTCAACCACCTCCAGCCCGAACCCGGCCAACCCCACCTGGCGCCGAGGGGTGCCCAGCACGCGCAACTTGCCCAGGCCGAGGTCGGCCAGGATCTGGGCGCCGGCGCCGTTGCGCCGCCACTGACTCACGTCCTTGGCATTGGCGGCCGCTTCGGGCTGCTGGCGCAGCCGTGCCAGCAGCGATTCGCTGTCGCGTGGCGCCGACAGCACCACCATCACGCCCTGCCCTTCGGCGGCGATCGCGCGCAAGGCGTCGGTGGCTGCCACGCCGAAGTCATCGCGCTGCCAGTGCAGCAGGTCGGCCAACGGGTTTTCCACCTGCACGCGTACCAGCGTCGGCGTCTGCGGATCGGCGCGACCGCGCACCAGCGCAAAGTGCAGGTCGTGCGCGATGCGGTCGCGGTAGGTCACCAGCTTGAACGGACCGAATTCGGTGGTGATCTGCCGCTCGTCCACGCGCTCGACGGTGTGCTCATTGGCAAGCCGATATGCGATCAGGTCGGCGATCGAGCCCATCTTCAGGCCATGCTCGCGCGCGAACACTTCCAATTGCGGGCGGCGCGCCATGCTGCCGTCCGGGTTGAGCACTTCCACCAGCACACCGGCCGGTTCCAGCCCGGCCAGCATCGGCAGGTCGCTGGCCGCTTCGGTGTGGCCGGCACGGGTCAGCACGCCACCGGGCTGGGAGATCAACGGGAAAATATGCCCAGGCTGGCTCAGATCCTGGGGCCGGGCATCCGGGCGTACGGCGGTACGCACGGTGTGCGCGCGGTCGTAGGCCGAAATGCCGGTGGTCACCCCTTCGGCCGCTTCGATGCTGACAGTGAAGTTGGTCTGGAACTGCGCGGTGTTGTTGCGCACCATCGGCGCCAGACCCAGCTGCGCGCAGCGCTCGCGGGTCAGCGACAGGCACACCAGCCCGCGCGCGTGGGTGACCATGAAGTTGATGTCAGACGGCTTCACCAACTCGGCGGCCATGATCAGATCGCCTTCGTTTTCGCGGTCTTCGTCATCGACGATGACCACCATGCGCCCGGCGCGCAATTCTTCGATCAGTTCCGGAACGGGTGCGAAATTCATGCTGCCCCCCGTGCGCCGAGCAGGCGTTCCACATAGCGCGCCACCAGATCGATTTCCAGGTTCACCGCCGCACCGACCGCAGTCTGCGCAAACGCGGTGTGGGCCACGGTATGCGGAATCAAGGCGACCTCGAAGCCGTCTTCGTCTACGTCATTGACGGTGAGGCTCACGCCGTCCACGCAGATCGAGCCCTTCTTGGCCACATAGCGCAACACCGACGCCGGCGCAGCAAACCGCCAACGCTGCGCACGTGCATCGTCATGAACCGACTGCACCTGGCCCAGGCCATCCACATGTCCGCTGACCAGGTGCCCGCCAAGCCGGTCGGTAGGCCGCATCGCGCGTTCCAGATTGAGCAGTGCGCCCTCTGGCAACGCGCCCAGGGTGGTCAGCGACAGCGTCTCGGTCGAGGCATCGGCCTGAAAACTGGCCGCGTCGAACGCGATCACGGTCAGGCACACGCCATTGACCGCGATGCTTTCGCCCAACTGGACCGCTTCGAACGGCAGCGTGCCGGTGGCGAAGGTGAAGCGCACATCGCCGCCCTGCGGCTGACGCGCGGCCAGTTGGCCGACGCCTTCAATGATGCCGGTGAACATCAGCGTGCCCCCGCTTGCAACAGCACGGCTGCCGTGACGGAGCGCTGGAAGGCCGCGGCGCAGCGCGGCAGGTGGTGCATGGACATTAGTCGTTTCTCGCAGGAGTTGAGCGAAAAACGCCGCAAGGCAAAGCAAACAGGCGCGCGCGCAGCCGCAAGGCCGCGCGTTGGCCGTCTTCTTTCATCCGGACTATACCGTCGGCTCCGGCATCGGACCGGATCTGCTGACCTTGCCCAGCAGGCGTTTGGCGTTGATCCGCTCAACCCTGGAGTGCAAGCGCTCGCGGGCTCGCACGCTTGCGCATGCCTACCGCCGGTGGGGAATCGCACCCCGCCCTGAAGACGTTCGTGAGTACCGGCGAACCGGCTCGCAAAGTTTAACAGGGCACATCGACGCAATGGCCGAGCGGGGGCCAAGGCTGGCAGGACACTGCGTCATGTCGAGAAATCCCCCATAGCCAGGATTGTGAAGGATCTGTTAATTTACGCGCCGCGACGGGAGACGTCGTTCTTTTCCACCTCGCAACGAGGTGGAGACACGGACATCAATTCGAAGAGAGACATCCAATGCGTAACACCCTGATCATGGCTGCCCTGCTGGCTGCCGCACCGTTTGCCGCTTCTGCGGAAGGCTTGAGCTACAACTACGTCGAAGGCGGCTGGAACCGTACCGAAATCAGTGTAAACAGCGACGCCGATGATCTCGACGGTGGCTACCTGCTAGGCTCTTGGCAGATTGCCGAGCCGGTTTACGTTTTTGCTGGCTATCAGCGCGCGACCGAGAATTACAGCCCGTTTGCTGGTATCACTGCAGAAATCACTGTGCAGCAGGCCCACGCTGGTATCGGCTATCGCCAGGAAATGACCGAGCGCGTGGATTTCAACGCCGAGTTCGCTGTCCTGCGCAACAAAGGCAAAGTCGAATCGCGCGTCAACGGCCGCAGACTGGGTGAAGCGTCGGACTCGAGCAACCTGGGCTTCGCCAACCTGGGCCTGCGTGGCAAGCCTTCGCCGCGCACCGAAGCCTGGATCAAGGCCGGCTACATCGACGGTAGCGACGTGGACAAGGGTGAGTTCGTCGGCACCCTGGGTGGCCAGGTCAACTTCACCCGCACCTGGGGCCTGGTCGCCGAAGCGCAGTTCGTCGACAACGCCAACCAGTACAAGGTCGGCGTGCGCGCGAGCTTCTGATCGGCGCTTCGCAGATACACCAAGGCCCCGCATGCGGGGCCTTTTTTATGCGCGCAATAGCACGGCCGCGCAGCATCGCAGGCGCCATGCAGCTCTCACCCGGCAACAGCCGGCGCATAGCGCAGACGCAGATCCTGCCCCAGCTGGCGCACATCCAGCAGCTGCAGTGCATGTCGCTGCGCCATCGTTTCGATGCCAAGGCCAGCGACCAGCGGCCTTGCGGTGTCGCCCAGCAACACCGGCGCCATGTAGACCAGCAATTCGTCCACCAGTCCGGCCTGCAGCAGCGCACCGCTCAGCATGGCGCCGGCTTCCACGTGGACTTCGTTGATGCCGCGCTCGGCCAGCAGCGCCAGCACCGCGGGCAGATCGAAGCGTCCAGCTTGCAACGGCACCGCAAGGAACTGCGCATCGTCCAGCGAAGGTGCAGCCACATTTTCGCCATGCAGATACAGCGTTGGCGCACTGCCCTGACGAATGTTCCTGCACGCCAACGTCCGCAGCCCGGCATCGAGCACCACGCGCAGCGGCGGCACGACCGGCATGTCCTCGCCCAGCCGCACCGTCATGGATGGGTCGTCGGCCATCACCGTACCTGCACCGGTCAGGATCGCGCCAGCACGTGCGCGCCAGCGCTGCCCATCTGCACGCGCGCGACTTCCGGTGATCCATTTGGATTCACCGCTTGCCAGCGCGGTCCGTCCGTCCAGGCTGGCGCCGAGTTTGACCCGCAGCCACGGCCGCCCACGCTCCACCCGCGACAGAAATCCCTGGTTGAGCGTGCGCGCCTGCGCGTGCATCACGCCGCTCAGCACTTCGATCCCGGCCTCGCGCAGCAGCGCAAACCCGC
Organism: Xanthomonas euvesicatoria; assembly: GCF_013112235.1. Taxonomy (NCBI): domain Bacteria; kingdom Pseudomonadati; phylum Pseudomonadota; class Gammaproteobacteria; order Lysobacterales; family Lysobacteraceae; genus Xanthomonas; species Xanthomonas euvesicatoria. The sequence goes on along the minus strand of NZ_JABFFS010000001.1, from coordinate 2,012,542 downwards.
CGCCATTGACCTGCGGAAACGGGTCGGCCATTGCTGCAACCACACGCGCAACGCCGGCATCGATCAAGGCCAGCGCACATGGCGGGGTACGCCCATAGTGCGCGCATGGCTCCAGCGTCACGTACGCGGTGGCACCGCGCGCCAACTCACCCGCTGCACGCAGCGCGAAGACTTCGGCATGCGGGCCGCCGGCACGTTGATGAAAGCCCTCGCCCACGCAGACGCCATCGCGCACGATGACGCAGCCCACCATCGGATTGGGCCGGGTGGTGTAGGCGCCGCGCTCGGCCAGACGCAGCGCCTGCGCCATCCAGCGATGGTCGTCGGCGCTGGCGGTCGTTGTGGCCTCACGCATTGCGTTGCACTCCCGGCGTAATGCGCATCACCACGATCTGCATCGGGCCCAGCAGGAACCCGGTATGTATCTGCCATCCCAGGCGCTGGTAGAACGGCGCCAAGCCCGGCTGGCAATACAGGTATAGCAGCGGCACGCCCAGCTGCGCTGCGGCCTGCACGCAGTGTGCGACCAACGCCTCGCCTATGCCCTGCCCGCGCGCCTGCGGCTGCACATACAACGACGCCAACCACGGCGACCATTGCCGGATGCGTGCGTCGTCGTTTTCGAGCAGGCTCACCGAGCCCAGCCACTGCGTTTGATCCAGCGCCACCCAGGTCGTAGGAATGACGCCATCGCACGCATGGCTGCGCAGTTCGCTCAGCGCCTCATCGATGCTCCACTCCGGCAGCAGCGCGCCGAAGGCCTGTAGATGCGCTTGCGCAATCGCAGGCAGGTACTGCGGCGTTTGCGCAACGCAGGCGATGCGCATCGCGCTCATCGCTTGCCGGGTTTGCCGGCGCGTTCCAATGCCGCTTCCAGCAGCGGCAGTTGTTCGCTGCCGACCGGCAATTCGCGTTCGAGCTTTTCGATTTCCTCGCGGAAGTCGGCCACGTCCTGAAAGCTGCGATACACCGAGGCAAAGCGCACATAGCCGACATGATCGAGCTTGCGCAGCTCCACCATCACGTATTCGCCTACCCGCAGCGAACCCACTTCGCGCTCGCCGGACATGCGCAGCTGATGCACCACCGCGCGCACCGCCGCCTCGATCTGCTCTTCGGCCACCGGCCGCTTCTGCAGCGCGCGGTCGAAGCTGGTGCGCAGCTTGCGTGCATCGAACGCCTCGCGTCCACCATCGCTCTTGACCACGGTGGGCAGCTTCAGCTCGATCGTCTCCAACGTACTGAACCGCTCGCCGCACGCCTCGCACTCGCGGCGCCGACGGATCGTCGTGCCGTCTTCGGACACCCGCGAATCGATCACGCGGGTATCGTTGTGCTGGCAGAAGGGGCAATGCATCAGACGTCCGGGATTTGGGATTGGGGATTGGGGATTGGCAACAGCACAAGCAAGGACGCGCCGTTAGCGCATCCCGAATCCCGAATCACCAATCCCGGCACCTTAGCCATACACCGGATAGCGCTTGCACTGCGCGGTCACGGCATCGCGCACCTTCGCCAGCACGGCTTCGTCGGTTGGCGCGTCGAGCACGTCGGCGATCCAGTTGGCCAGGTCGATGCTGTCCTGTTCCTGGTAACCGCGCGTGGTGATCGCCGGGGTGCCCAGGCGCAGACCGGAAGTGACGAACGGCGAGCGCGGGTCGTTGGGGACCGAATTCTTGTTGACGGTGATGTGCGCCTTGCCAAGCGCAGCTTCGGCGTCCTTGCCGGAGACATCGCGACCGATCATGTCCACCAGCATCAGGTGGTTCTCGGTGCCGCCGGAGACGATCTTGTAGCCGCGCGCAATGAGGGTATTGGCCATCGCCTGGGCATTCTTGATCACCTGTTGCTGATAGGTCTTGAACGCCGGCTCCAGCGCCTCCTTGAACGCCACCGCCTTGGCCGCAATGACGTGCATCAGCGGGCCGCCCTGGATGCCGGGGAACACGATCGACTGCAGCTTTTTCTGCAGCTCTTCGCTGGCGCCCTTGGCGACGATGATGCCGCCACGCGGGCCACGCAGTGTCTTGTGCGTGGTCGAAGTGACCACGTGCGCATGTTCCATCGGGCTCGGGTACACCCCGGCGGCGACCAGCCCGGCAATGTGCGCCATGTCCACGAACAGGTAGGCCCCGACGCTGTCGGCGATGGCGCGGAAGCGGGCCCAGTCGATCTTCTGCGAATACGCGGAGAAACCGGCCACCACCATCTTCGGCTTGTGCTCGGTCGCCAGGCGCTGGACCTCGTCGTAGTCGATCAGGCCCTGCTCGTTGACGCCGTACTGCACCGCGTTGAACAGCTTGCCGGAGACGTTGACCTTTGCGCCGTGGGTCAGGTGGCCGCCATGCGCCAGGCTCATGCCCAGGATGGTGTCGCCCGGCTGCAGCAGCGCCAGATACACCGCCTGGTTGGCCTGGGAACCGCTGTGCGGCTGGACGTTCGCGTAATCGGCGCCAAACACCTGCTTGATGCGGTCGATCGCCAGTTGTTCGGCAATGTCGACGAACTCGCAGCCGCCGTAGTAGCGCTTGCCCGGATAGCCTTCGGCGTATTTGTTGGTCAGCTGGCTGCCCTGCGCTTCCATCACCAGCGGGCTGCAATAGTTTTCGCTGGCGATCAGCTCGACATGATCCTCCTGGCGGCCGGCTTCAGCAGCGATGGCCTTGGCCAGTTCGGGGTCGTAGGTTTCCAGTCGGACATCGCGCGAGAACATTCCAAGCTCCGGGGCAGCTATTGCCAGTAGGGTCGCCGATTGTAAGCCCCTGCCGCACGGGTGACCAATCGCGCAGCCGGCGCCGCCCGTGTGCCCGCACTGCGCACATGACAAAGGCGCACCCGAAGATGCGCCTTTGCGTGATGACCGGCTCGATTGCCGGTCGCGGCCGGGGACGACCCGGCAGCCGCGCCACGTTAGTTGTTGAGCACCAGGTCGGCAATGATGCCGGTGGCGATGGCCACCAACAGCAGATTGCCGCGGTCGTCGCGCTGCCAGCGGTAGCCGTACGGCGGGCGGCGCAGGTCGTAGCGGTCGTAATCGTTCACCACATAGACCGGGCCGTGGTAGCGCTGGCCACGGGCCCAATACGGACGCGGCGGCGGGCCGGCGCGGTAGTACGCGGGGCGATCGTAGACGTAGACGCGATTGCGATCGTAGCGGCGGTCCTGGTAGCGGGCATCGCGGTAACCCTCGCGATAGCCGTTGCTGTAGTAGCGGCGGTCCTGGCGCCACTCGCGACGGTCGTCACGGCGGGCGTCGCGCCAGTCTCTTCGATGATCGTGGCCATGGTGACGGTCATGGCCGCGGCGATCGTGGTCGCGGTCCCAATCCCCGGCGAACGCCGCAGGTGCGAAGGCACCGAGCGCCAGGATGGAGGAAAGCACAACGGTAACGATGCGTTTGCGGTTCATGACAGTTCCTGTTCGCGGTGTCGTAATTTCATTAAGGGGCGGACCGCCTTAACGCATTCTTGCTGGAATCGATTACGAAAAAGCCTTTCAGGTCGAAAGTAAGGTGCGGTTTAGCTGCAAGGGTGCTGCCGCGGCTCAAGCCACTTGCCCGTATAATTGGCGCAACCCCTTTTCCGCTGCCTCCGGCCTCGGCCGGCGGGCTGCCTGCGTCCACGGAGCCCCCATGTCGCAATACATCTACACCATGAACCGCGTCAGCAAGGTGGTCCCGCCCAAGCGGCAGATCATCAAGGACATCTCGCTGAGCTTCTTTCCGGGCGCCAAGATCGGCCTGCTGGGCCTGAACGGCGCGGGCAAGTCCACGGTACTGAAGATCATGGCCGGCGTGGACACCGATTTCGAGGGCGAGGCGCGCCCACAACCGGGCATCAAGGTCGGCTACCTGGCGCAGGAACCGCAACTCAATCCCGAGCACACCGTGCGCGAGGCGGTGGAAGAAGGCGTGGGCGACGTGCTGCAGGCCCAGGCCGCGCTGGATGCGGTGTATCTGGCCTATGCCGAAGAAGGCGCCGATTTCGACGCGCTGGCCAAGGAGCAGGAGCGCCTGGAGGCGATCCTGGCCGCCGGCGATGCGCATACGCTGGAAAACCAGCTGGACGTGGCGGCCGATGCGCTGCGCCTGCCGCCGTGGGACGCCATCGTCGGCAAGCTCTCCGGCGGCGAAAAGCGTCGCGTGGCGCTGTGCCGCCTGCTGCTGCAGAAGCCGGACATGCTGCTGCTCGACGAACCCACCAACCACCTGGACGCCGAGTCGGTGGAATGGCTGGAGCAGTTCCTGGCGCGCTACACCGGCACCGTGGTGGCGGTGACCCATGATCGCTACTTCCTCGACAACGCCGCCGAGTGGATCCTGGAACTGGACCGCGGCCGCGGCATTCCGTGGAAGGGCAACTACACCGACTGGCTGACCCAGAAGGACGAGCGCCTCAAGCAGGAAGACAACCAGGAAAAGTCCCGCCAGAAGGCGATCCAGAAGGAACTGGAATGGTCGCGCCAGAACGCCAAGGGCGGCCGCACCAAGGGCAAGGCACGTCTGGCCCGCCTGGAAGAGCTGCAATCGGTCGATTACCAGAAGCGCAACGAAACCAACGAGATCTTCATCCCGCCGGGCGAGCGCCTGGGCAACGCGGTGATGGAGTTCAAGAACGTGTCCAAGAAGTTCGGCGACCGCCTGTTGATCGACAACCTGTCGATGATCGTGCCACCGGGCGCCATCGTCGGCATCATCGGCCCCAACGGTGCCGGTAAGTCGACCCTGTTCAAGATGATCACCGGCCAGGAAAAGCCGGACTCCGGCGAGATCGTGGTCGGACCGACCGTGCAGCTGTCGTACGTGGACCAGAGCCGCGACGCACTGGAGGGCAACCACAACGTATTCCAGGAAATCGCCGGCGGCCTGGACATCCTCAACATCAACGGCATCGAAATCCAGTCGCGCGCCTACATCGGCCGCTTCAACTTCAAGGGCCAGGACCAGCAGAAGATGGTCGGTTCGCTGTCCGGTGGTGAGCGCGGTCGTCTGCACATGGCCAAGACCCTGCTGCAGGGCGGCAACGTGCTGCTGCTGGACGAACCGTCCAACGACCTGGACATCGAAACCCTGCGTGCGCTGGAAGATGCGTTGCTGGAATTCCCCGGCAACACCTTCGTGATTTCGCATGACCGCTGGTTCCTGGACCGTATCGCCACGCACATCCTGGCCTTCGAAGGCGATTCGCACGTGGAGTTCTTCCAGGGCAACTACCGCGAGTACGAAGAAGACAAGCGCCGCCGCATGGGCGACGACGCCGGCCCGAAGCGTTTGCGTTTCAAGGCCTTGAAGTAAGTCGTCGTAGTTCCAAAGAAAAGGCGCCGAAAGGCGCCTTTTTTGTGTGCGGAGTCAGCGGACGGAGACTTGGCTGTTGGCTGCTGGCGCCGTCCACCTGCGCGTGTGGAGTCCCCTGCCCGCCCGTCGACGGGATGCTCACTTGCGCTGCACTACCGTGCCGGCGTCATCCATCTGAGCCTTGCATATGCCTGTCAGCTATTCGATCAGCCTGCCCGATCCCAAGCTCGCCCGTGGCAGTGCGCCCTCGGTGAGCTTCACCGCCAATGGCGCCGAGGCCTTTGCCGAGCAATTGCAGGCAGCTTTGCGCGATCCGGCGTGGTTCGACCGTTGGCGCCAGCTACAGACCGACCCCGACGAAGTGGATCCCAGCCTGGGCATCACCGACCCGGCAGCGACGGTCACCGGCAAGCAGCACGACCTGCGCATCGATCTGGTTGCAACGACGAGCATTCCCGGCGACCTTTTCAAACAGCGCATGCAGGCCCTGGCTGGCTCGCACTGGGAACTGCGCGACGTTCGCTGAACTGCAATCTGTCATGTGTCGGCGGCGCTGGCAGTGCACAGTGCCACCGATGGCAGCGCGGGCGAGTGACGCCACTCAGCTACACGTGACGCCACGCACTGCATCGGCGTGGCCCCCACCCTCATTCACCGGACTGCATCTCCAACAGCATACGCCAACAGCTGCACTCAACCACGCAAGGCCGCAGCATGATGCGCAATGTGCTCGCCAATAAAGCTTGCGATGAAGTAGTAGCTGTGGTCGTAGCCGGGCTGCAGCCGCACCGTCACCGGGTAGCCGGCGGACCTGGCCGCATCTTCGAACAATGCGGTTTTCAGCTGGGTTTGCAGAAATTCATCGGCATCGCCCTGATCGATGAGCAGCGGCAACCGCTCCTGCGCGTCAGCAAGCAATGCAGTGGCATCGTAGGCTTTCCAGGTCGTACGGTCGTTCCCCAGATACTGGCCAAATGCTTTCTCGCCCCACGGCACCTGGCTGGGCGCCACGATTGGCGAAAACGCCGACACGCTGCGATAGCGGCCCGGATTCTTCAATGCGATGGTCAACGCGCCATGCCCCCCCATCGAATGGCCACTGATCGCACGTGCACCGGTAGTGGCAAAGGTCGCTTCAATCAAGGCCGGTAATTCGCTCACCACGTAATCGTACATGCGGTAATGCGCCGCCCATGGCGCTTGCGTGGCATCGACGTAAAAGCCCGCGCCCTTGCCGATGTCGTAACCGTCCGCATCGGCCACATCCTCGCCCCGGGGGCTGGTGTCGGGCGCAACCAGGATCACCCCATGCTCGGCCGCATAGCGCTGCGCGCCGGCCTTGCTGATGAAATTCTGTTCGGTACAGGTCAAACCGCTCAGCCAATACAGCACCGGCAACGGGCCGTCGGCGGCCTGTGGCGGCAGGTAAATGCCCACCTGCATGCTGCAGTTCAAGGTGTGCGACTGATGCCGATAGACATCCTGCCAGCCGCCGAAGCAGGCGCGGTGTTCGATACGTTCCATGAGATTCCTTACGAAGAGAAAACCCTGCAGCCGGATCGCCGGCTGCAAGGTTGGACCATCAATGCAACAGACCCTTTTTGCGTGCCACGTGCGCCGACAGGGCATCCATCAACGCCGGGGAAAGGCAGTCGTAGGGCGGCAATCCCAGTTCGGTCAGGCGCGTGCGTATGCCATCCATCTGCTCCGGCGGCGTACCGGTTTCGATGATCGACGAGACGAACGCGGCAAAGCCCGGTGCCGACCAGCCCTGTTGTTTCGACAACTCGGTGTGCACAAAATCCAGACCGTAGAATGCGTGGTCCTTGTTTTCAATCCGCCCATACAGATGCACTCCGCAACCGGTGCACGCATGGCGCTGGATCGTCGCGCTTTCGTCGACGATCTTCAGCTTTTCCCGGTGCGCGGTGACCTTGACGTTGTCGCGCGGAACCACCGCCACCACCGAGAACTTGGCGCCATCGGGTTTCCAGCATTTACTGCAACCGCAAGCATGGTTATGCGCGGTCTGCGCAGACACCTCGACGGTCACCTTGTCGCTGGCGCAGTGGCATTCAAGCGTGCCGCCTTGAAAATCTTCTGCACCACCTCGCGCAACACCATCATCTACCGAAGGATGAATCGACACGTTAGTCATCACGCTCCTCCCGGAGTGTCGGGTACCACGTGCGCGGAAGCGGCCGCGCGCCGCTCCTGGCCGCCTGGTCAGAAATGGATCACGGTGCGGATCGACTTGCCCTCGTGCATCAGGTGGAAGGCCTCGTTGATCTCTTCCAACGGCATGGTGTGGGTGATGAATGGGTCCAGGTCGATCTCGCCCTTCATCGACTGCTCCACCATGCCCGGCAATTGCGTACGTCCCTTGACGCCACCGAAGGCGCTGCCGCGCCACACGCGACCAGTCACCAGCTGGAAGGGACGCGTGCTGATTTCCTGGCCGGCGCCAGCCACGCCGATGATGACGCTCTCGCCCCAGCCCTTGTGGCAGCACTCCAGCGCCGAACGCATCACATTGACGTTGCCGATGCACTCGAAGCTGAAGTCCACGCCGCCATCGGTCAACTCGACGATGACCTCCTGGATCGGCTTGTCGTAGTCCTTGGGGTTAATGCAATCGGTGGCACCCATGCTGCGCGCCAGGTCGAATTTGCCCGGATTGGTGTCGATGGCCAGGATGCGCCCGGCCTTGGCCTGCACCGCGCCCTGGATCACCGCAAGACCGATGCCGCCCAGGCCGAAAACGGCAACACTCTCGCCTGGCTTGACCTTGGCGGTGTTGTGCACCGCGCCGATACCGGTGGTGACGCCGCAGCCGAGCAGGCAGACCTTCTCCAGCGGCGCCTCCGGATTGACCACGGCCAACGAAATTTCCGGCACGACGGTGTATTCGCTGAAGGTGCTGCAGCCCATGTAGTGATAGATCGGCTCGCCGTTGTAGGAGAAGCGCGTGGTGCCATCCGGCATCAGGCCCTTGCCCTGGGTGGCGCGCACGGCCTGGCACAGGTTGGTCTTGCCGGACAGGCAGAACTTGCACTTGCGGCATTCGGCCGTGTACAGCGGAATGACGTGGTCGCCGACCTTGACGCTGGTCACGCCCTCGCCGACTGCCTCGACGATGCCGCCGCCTTCATGCCCGAGCACCGACGGGAAGATGCCTTCCGGGTCGTCGCCGGACAGCGTGAAGGCATCGGTGTGGCACACGCCGGTGTGGGTGATGCGGACCAGCACTTCCCCGGCTTTCGGCGGCGCGACGTCGATTTCGACGATTTCCAGCGGCTTGCCGGGTCCGAATGCGACTGCTGCACGGGATTTCATGGGATGACGCTCCTGACGATGAGGTTCGAGGACGGGGGCGCGACAAGCGCCGACCCGGTGGGAGATTTATTTGAGGTAGGACCGGACCAGACCGAGCAGATCCTGCACCCGCTCGGCGCGTTGCGCATCGGATGCGGCGGCGTGCCCGAAATCTTCACGGATATGCGCTTCAAGCACCTGCGACATCAGCCCGTTCACGGCGCCCCGGATCGCGGCGATCTGCTGCAAGACCGGAGCGCAGTCCGCGCCCGCCTGCAGCGCCCGCTCCAGCGCGTCGCATTGCCCGCGCAGCCGGCGCACGCGTGCTAGCGCTCGCTTTTTCTCGTGCGGCGAATGCGGCATGGCAGCTCCAGCAAAATACTGGGGGGCAGTATATGGATTGTTTCGAAAAAAGCTATGGCCAGCGGCCTGCCGACCGTGGTCTTGTCGAGCGCGATGACCGCCACGCGTTGGCACATGGCGCGATGCCCCCAATGCCGCCGGTGGCACGGGGATAAAGAGCCCACCTGTTAGCCGCAATGCAGCACGCACATTGCGCAGACGTGGCGACGCCTCGCACATCGCAGGCGCGCCAGGCACCCAGCGCAAGGATGGTTGCGCGCCATAGCCGCAGCACCGGCCCCTTCGATCATCCCGACCGTTGCCGACCGCTGGGGTGGAGTCCCCGCATCAGCGCCGGGGCTGGAACGGCGGCGGCGGCGGTGGCGGTGGCGGAGCGAATCCTGCGGCATCCAGACATTGCGCCAGCAACTCGGGCGGCAGGTCCGGCGAAGGCGCCTGCGGGAACGGCGCTGCGCTGCCTTCGGCGGTCGCGCACGCCTGCAGCGCTGCGTCGAACTCGGAATCGTCTGGCGGCAGGCCAGGCAGTTCATCTGCGGCATCCGGTGCGTCGAATGGGTCGCTATCGAAGGGTGGCGGCGGTGGCGGTGCCACGCCCCTATGTACCAGGCAGCCGTCGCCGCTTCCCCGATCCTGCCGCTCCGGCGCAGCGCGGTGCGCGACGTCGGCAGGCGCTGCCGGGACCACCTCGTGGTCCGGCGCACACGGCGGCAATGCTTCGATGTTTCTTGCACCCAGCGGTGGCGGTGGTGGTGGCGGTGGCGCACGATGCGCGTAGGGCATAGGCGCATGGTGCATAGCACCGCAGAAATTGGCACAACCTGCCAGGTTGAGCGCCGCGAGTATTGCAGTGGTAACGACAACGCGTGGTGGTGCGTGGACCATCGTGATCTCCCTGGCTGGATGGCACATCTGCGCACGGCCTGCAGACGGCGGACGCGGGCTGGGCCGCGCTGGTCCGGGAAGAGTTGCAGCTGACTGTGCTGCGCATTTGCCATCGCGCGCCGCGCGCCGGCGTGGATTGGCGCTTGCCGGCATCCGCAACGCAGATGCAAGGCGCGTGCAGCACCTGCTTCGGCTTACGCACGGGAAGATGCGGGGTCCGACAGTGGCGACGCAGGCGTTGTCGCCGTCAGTTTTCGACGGCAGCCGGCGCCGCGGCGACCGCAGCGTCCACTGCATGCTCCGGTAGCGAGGCCAGCACCGCAGCACGAAAGCGCGCGGCAAATGCCGCATCGTTGGCCTGGTAGAACGCGCGCGCGTTGGCCGACAACTGGTCCAGTTGGGCCTGTGGCAATGCCAGCGCGGTTTCCACTGCCTGCGCGATGCCTGCCGCGTCCACGTAGTAATACGATGCCAGACGACGCTGACGCACCTCGGCCACCGGGATCAGCACCCCGTGTTCGGGCCTGATCAATTCGTTCATCGGCTCGCCGTCGGTCGCCAACGTCACCGCGCCCACGCTTAGCGCTTCCATCAGGTAGTGCCCGAACCCTTCGGCCTCGGAGGGGCAGATATGGAACAGATGCGCGTTCTGCATGCGGCGCAGTTCGGCATCGTCCAGATACCCCACGCGGTGGTCGATGTTCGGGGCCACGACCGGCTTGCCGGCGGTGCGTGGGTTCTGCACCACCGTCAGCAGCGGCCACTCCGGATGCTGCTGCCAGGTGTCCAGCAAGACGCGCGTGCCCTTGGCGGTACTGCGCCCGGCCAGGTGGAAGAAAGCGCGCTGACGAAACACGCGTGGGTCATGGCGATCCGGGCTGGTGAAGCCGATGAAGCGCGTGGCGCACCCGAGGCTGCGGAAAATTCGCTCGGCATGGTGGGTCTTGCACAGCACCGCATCGAAGCGCGGCAGCAATGGCAGCCACTTGGGCAGCAGCCACTCCGGGTTGGGCACCAGCAGGTTGATCTGCCCCAGCGGCAGGCAGCGCTTGTACACGCGCTCGGAAAAGATCTGCAGCGGCACCCGCCCGAACAGCGTGCGGCTGGCCCACAGGCGTGCCTCGCGCCCAGTATCGTGCAGGCGCTGACTGGTGAATCCCACTTCCTGCACCGGCACGCCGCCGGCGCGCAGCGTATCGGCCATCAGCACCATGTCGCGGGTCAGCCCCACGCCGTTGTCGCGACTGATCACCCGCATCATTGGAAATGCCTTGTCATGCACGCACGCGCCAGTACAACGGCATAGTGTCGATGCCGTGGCTTCCTGCGCGATGTCCTGGTCTGTCATGGTGCGTTACACGTGTGCCAATGGTTGACAAATTCGATCATTATGATGCGTGCTCCAGCCCTGCAATTGCGAGCACCATGTATCCGGCAGCCACCACCTTGCGCGGGCCAAGCTCCGCGCCACAGACGATGATCCCTATGGACCTGCAACAACCCTGCGTTCTCGTGGTCGACGACGATCCGGACCTGCGCAAGCTGATCGGCGAATTTCTGAGCGCTCACGGCTACCAGGTGGATATGGCCGAAAACGTGGCGGAGATGCGCTCTGTCATGGCGCAGCGCCGCCCGGATCTCATCGTACTCGACGTGATGATGCCGGGAGAAGATGGGCTGAGTGCAGCGCGCGCCCTGGCCAGCGAGCGCGGTTCACCTGCGGTCATCATGCTCAGCGCGCTGGGTAACGACACCGACCGCATCATCGGCCTGGAAGTCGGCGCCGACGATTACCTGGCCAAACCCTGCAATCCGCGCGAATTGCTGGCCCGTGTGCGCGCCCTGCTGCGGCGCAGCCAGGCCAGCAACGAACAGGCCGACCAGCGCGGAAACGTCTACGAATTCGCCGGCTGGCGGCTGGACGTGGTGCGCCGCGACCTGCGCGACCCGACCGGCATCTTCATCAATCTGTCCGACGGCGAGTTCGCGCTGCTGCGCACCTTCGTCGAACACCCGCAGCGCGTACTCAGCCGCGACCAGCTGCTGGACTACGCCCGCGGCCGCGACACCGACGTCTACGACCGCGCCATCGACAGCCAGATCAGCCGCCTGCGCCGCAAAATCAATGAGCGCGTCCATACCGAGTTGATTCGCACCGTACGCAACGAGGGCTACATGCTGCTGCCGAGCGTCTCGCGCCTGTGAGCAAACCGGCACGACGCGGGCTGTCGATCTTTGCGCGGACCTTTGTGTTGTTGGCGGTGGCCCTGGTCACCGCCCAGGCGGTGGGCATCGCCCTGTTGATGATGCGTACCCCCGTCTACGAGCCTCCGGTCCATCCGCCGGAAGTGGTGGCGCTGCTCTCCACCCGCATGCCGGCCGGTACCCAGACCCTGAAAGTGCACGAATCGGCGCAAGCCCCGGTGCCGCCGACAGGCCAGGTGCGCGACCCCTTCGCCGAAATGCTGCTTGCGCACTGGCTGGACGTGCCCGAAGGCCAGGTGCGGTTCTACCGCAACGCCAATGATCGTGAAGGCCCCCAGCCAGGCATGCTGCCGCCGCAGCGGTGGTCCAACGAGAACCACGCGGGCGAGAGCGGTGACGGGGCGCACGAACGCCCTGGCACGCAACCTCTGCCGCCGTTTCCGGACGACTGGCCGCGTGACGGCCACCCTGCTGCGCTGCCCGGCGACGGGCTGCGCCCGGACGAGTTGCCCGGCGCCTGGGAAAGCGAGCGCCTGACCCCCGGCGTACCGCTGCTGGACGGCTTCACCGCCGCCCTGCAACAACCCGATGGCCGTTGGCGTACGGTGGAATCGCCGCGTCGACGCCTCTCGGGCGAGTTCAAGACCCACGTCGTGCTGCTGTTCCTGGCCGGCCTGCTGGCCAACGTGCCGCTGGCATGGTGGTTTTCGCGCGCGCTGTCGGCACCGATCAAGCGCTTTGCCGAAGCTGCCGACCGCCTGGGCCGGAATCCCGATGCCGCCGCCCTGCAACGCAGCGGCCCGCCGGAAATCGTGCGCGCAGCCGATTCGTTCAACGCGATGCAGGCGCGCCTGAACCGCCTGATCAACGAACGCACGCACATGGTCGCAGCGATTGCGCACGACCTGCGCACGCCGCTGGCGCGGCTGTCGTTTCGTCTGGATGGCCTGCAGCCACCGCTGCGCGACAAGGCGCTGGCCGATATCAACGAAATGAAGGCGATGATTTCCGCAGCGCTGGACTTCATCCAGAACGATCGTCATCGCGGCGAGCGCGCGCCGCTGGATCTGCGCTTGCTGGTGGAGAGCGTGGTGGACAACGCCACCGATATCGGCGCCGACGCCGAGCTGCTGCCCGGCCCGGAAATCACCCTGGACGGCGACCCGCTGGCGTTGCGCCGCGCGGTCATGAATCTGCTCGAAAACGCGTTGAAGTACGGCAAGCGCGCCCGTCTGCAACTGCAGCGCGATGGCGAGGACGGCGTGTTGTGGATCGACGACGACGGCCCCGGCATCGACCCGACCCAGCGCGAACAATTGTTGCTGCCGTTCGTGCGTGGCGAGTCTTCGCGCAATCGCGACACCGGCGGCATCGGGCTGGGTTTGTCGGTGGCGCACAGCATCGTGCTGGCGCACGGCGGCGACCTACGCCTGGACAATCGCCCGCGTGGCGGCTTGCGCGTGACCGTACGACTGCCCTGCATGCCCGAGCGGCGCTGACGTGTGATGGAGTGCGGCCTGCCGGGCCGGGCAAGCGGCAGCTGTCATGATCCGAGCCCACCACCGCTGTTCCGGCCATGGCCTTGCGCGTCTGGCTACATCGGCTGACGCGACGACTCCGGCACGCAATCGCCCACGGCCAACTGCTGCCAGCGCCAGCACGCGCTGGCGACCGGCCAACCCACGCTCAGTAGGCGAACTCGCGGAACACGCGGTCGATATCGCCCTTCCATGCGCCGTGATACAGCGCCAGCTTGCGTTCGGCGGCGGTGACGCCGCTTTCGGCGATCTCGGCGATCACATCCAGAAAGCCGGTTTCGTCCTGCCCGTCGCGATTCAGGCGTGCGCGGCGACGCAGGCCCTCGCGCGCGATGTTGACTGCCTCCACTGCCAGATCGCGCGCGGTGCCATTGCGGAACGGCAGGCCCAACGCGTACTTGGGCACGCCGTCGCGCAGCGCATGGCGCTCGGTCGGACTGAAATCCTTGACCAGGTCCCAGGCCGCATCCAGCGCGGCCTGGTCGTACAGCAGGCCGACCCAGAACGCCGACAGCGCGCACAACCGATCCCACGGGCCGGCATCGGCACCGCGCATTTCCAGATACTTCTTCAAACGCACTTCCGGAAACGCGGTGGTCATGTGGTCGGACCAATCGCGCAGCGTCGGCAACGCACCCGGCAACGCCGGCAGCTTGCCCTGCATGAAAGCGCGGAAGCTCTGCCCGCTGGCGTCGTGATACACACCGTCGCGGTAGGAAAAATACATCGGCACATCGAGCAGGTAATCGACGTAGCGGTCGTAGCCGAAGCCGTCTTCGAACACGAAATCCAGCATGCCGGTGCGATCGGCGTCGGTGTCGGTCCAGATGTGCGAGCGGTAGCTCAGGTAGCCGTTCGGTTTGCCTTCGGTGAACGGCGAATCGGCGAACAACGCGGTGGCGATCGGCTGCAACGCCAGCGACACGCGGAACTTCTTCACCATGTCCGCTTCGGTGGCGTAATCCAGGTTGACCTGCACCGTGCAGGTGCGCGTCATCATGTCCAGGCCGAGCGAGCCGACCTTGGGCATGTAGTTCTTCATGATCTGGTAGCGGCCCTTGGGCATCCACGGCATCTGGTCGCGACGCCACTTGGGCTGGAAGCCCATGCCCAGAAAGCCCAGCTGCAACTCGCCGGCGACCTGCGCCACTTCGTCCAGATGGGTGCCGGTTTCCACGCACGTATGGTGCAGGGTTTCCACTGCCGCGCCGGAGAGCTCCAGTTGCCCGGCCGGCTCCAGCGTGACCGATGCACCATCGCGCAGCAGCGCGATGGTGCGGCCGTTTTCCTGCACCGGCTCCCAGCCGAAACGGGTCAGCCCGGTCAGCAAGGCCTCGATGCCGCGTGCCCCTTCGAAGGTGGGCGCACGCAGGTCATCCAACTGAAAGCCGAACTTCTCGTGCTCGGTGCCGATCCGCCAGTCCGCACTCGGCTTCTCGCCGGAAGCCAGCACCTGGACCAGCTCCGCGCGTTCGGTGATCGGCGTTTCGGCAACGTGGCTGGGACTCGACAAGGGCAGGCTCGCAAACGAAAGGGGTGGGACGATGTGGGGATCCTCCCCTGCCACCGCAAGGCCCGCACTATACCCGCCCGACGCGAAAGGATTGGCGACACCGGCGGGGCATGACATTTCCACCGATGCATGCCCGCCATCGATCGCGGCGATGGCGTGATCTGGATCAAATGACCGGGCTGCGCGTTCTGCAGCGCCGGCATCGTCCGACACAGCCCGGTCATCACCGCAAGCGTTGCCATGCGCGCCCTACGCACTGCTCAGGCCGCGCATCGCTCCGCAAGGCGACCCACCGATCACTGCCGCTGGAAACGCAAACGGCAGACCGAAGTCTGCCGCCGTGACGAGGCGCTGGGCATCCAGCCACGCCCGACACTCGTGTTGCACGGCATCATTCGGCCGCAGTGGTTTCCACATCCAGTCCCAGCCAAGCACCGACAATTGCGCGCAATTCGTCCACACCCTGGCGGGACTCGCCCGAGTAGGTCTGCACCGTCACGCTGTCGCCAAAGCGCGAGGTCACTTCCTTCTTGACCTTCTGCAAGGTCTGCATCTGCTGGCCACGGCCGAGCTTGTCGGCCTTGGTCAGCAATCCATGCGCGGGCAGGCCGCGTTCGGCGGCATAGCCGAGCATCTGCAGGTCGTAGTCCTTCAGCGGGTGGCGGATATCCATCACCACCACCAGCCCGCGCAGCGCCTCGCGGGTGCGGAAATAGCGGTCGATGAAGGCCTGCCAGTGCGCCTGCAGGTCCTGCGGCACCTTGGCGTAGCCGTAACCGGGCAGATCCACCAGGTAGCGCTCGGGCTGGATCTGGAAGAACACCAGCTGCTGGGTGCGGCCGGGGGTCTTGGACACGCGCGCCAGCGCGTTCTGGCGGGTCAGCGCATTGAGCGCGCTGGATTTTCCGGCGTTGGAGCGGCCGGCAAAGGCCACCTCGTAGCCGCCATCGTCGGGCAATTGCCGGGCGTTGTGGGCGGACAGGTGGTAGCGGGCTTGTTCGATAAGAAGCGACATCCGCCTAGGATCGCACGTTCGGGCCCGGCAGTTTTGCTGCACTGTTCGTTGACCCTGGCGCAAAGGCGTGTCGATAATCGAAGCACGCCTGCCACTGCCAGTACCCAACGCGCGCGGGCCGGGTCTATACGGAGCTTTAGCTGATGCGCCATGCTCGTGTGCTAGTCCTCGCCGCACTCGCCGTACCGGTCATTGCGGCCGTGGCGTTTGCGCAATCGGCAGTCACGCCGATCCCCGATCCGCCGCCGGTACGCGTTGCGCCGCTGGAGGTGGACCTGGCCAAGACCACCTGGGGAGATGCCAAGGCCGGCCAGACCAAGGCTGCTGCCTGCGCAGCCTGCCATGGACCGGACGGCAATCCGGCAGTGGCGATGTACCCGCGCATTGCCGGGCAAACCGAGCGCTACGTGGCGCATCAGGTGGCGTTGATTGCCAGCGGCGAACGTAATACCGGGATGTCGGCGGTGATGGTGCCCTTCGTCAAGGACCTCACCGCGCAGGACATGCGCGACCTGGGCGCCTACTTCGCCACCCAGAAGGCCTCCGCCGGTGTCGCCGACGACGCGGCGATCGCCGAGGGCCCCTACCAGGGCATGAAGTTCTACGAGGTCGGCGAGAAGCTCTACCGCGGCGGCGACATCGCCCGCGGCGTGCCGGCCTGCATGGCCTGCCATGGGCCATCGGGCGGCGGCAATCCGGGCCCGGCCTATCCGCGCCTGGGCGGACAGCATGCCGACTACGTGGCGCGGCGCCTGAAGGAATACCAGGCCGGCACCACCCAGGAGCGCAATCCGGCGCTGTTCAATATCATGGCGCAGGTGGCGCATCCGCTGACCGAGCAGGAGATCCAGGCGCTGGCCAGCTATCTGCAAGGCCTGCATGATCGTGCCGACGACGCGGCAGCGGCGCAGCCACCTGCAGGAACGCCTGCACGTTCGTGAGCTGATCCCTGCCGTCGCCACGCCGCTTCACGACGCCGGTCCCGCGACCGGCGTCGTCGTTTACCGCTCTCCCCTCGCCCCCACGGAGCCCGCATGAAATTGCTTTCCCGTCTGCCCCTGCTGTTGATGTTCCTGTTGCCGCTGGTGGCCTGCGCCGCCGACAAGAAGGCCGCGCCGGTCGAAGGCGAGGACTACACCCTGATCGACGGCGGCCAGCCGTACGCCCCGCTGGCCGGCAAGGTCGAAGTGACCGAAGTCTTCGGCTACACCTGCCCGCATTGCGCACATTTCGAACCAGTGCTGGAAGCCTGGGTGGCCAAGCAGCCGGCATACGTACGCTTCACCCCGGTACCGGCCGCCTTCGGTGGCTTCTGGGACGCGTTTGCGCGCGCCTATTTCGCTGCCGACATCCTGGGCGTGGCCAAGCGCAGCCATCGCGCCATGTTCGACGCCATCCATGAAAAGCAGACCGTGCCCACCCAGAACGTGGCGCCCGAAGAACTGGCCGCGTTCTATGCCGGTTACGGAATCCCGCAGCAGCGCTTCATCGAGACCTACAAGAGCGAGGCGGTGGAGGCCAAGCTCAAGGCCGCGCGCGAGTTCGCGCTGCGCAGCAAGATTCCCGGCACGCCGGCCATCATCGTCAACGGCCGCTACCTGATCGGCGCACGCAATTACCCGGACATGTTGCGCATTGCCGACTACCTGATCGCCCGCGAGCACGCCGCGCCGGCCAAGCGCTGAACCGCATAACCGCCAGCGACGGCCGCGCGTGGCATCATGCGCCCCGCGGCCGTCCGGCCCTTTTCTCGCCCCACGCTGGAGATCCAATCCGATGAAGACACGCTTCGCCCTGACGCTGATGGCGCTGTTGCCGATCCTGGTCGCCTGCAAGGCGCAGGACGGTTCGTCCGACACCGCACCTGCCGCCACCACCCCAGCTGCCGAAACGGCGCCCGCGCCTGCTGCCGCTACCCCGGCCGCAGACCCGGCCGCTCCGCCTGCAGTCGGCGAAAGCGCCACCACTCAACCGCCCGCCGCGCCCAGCGCTGCCCCGCGTGCACCGAATGGCCCCGAGCCGGTCGCCGGCACCGATTATCTGGACATCGACGCTGGCCAGCCCTACCAACAGGCCGCCGGCAAGATCGAAGTGGCCGAAGTCTTCGGCTATGTCTGCCCTGCCTGCAACGCGTTCCAGCCGCTGATCGGGCCGTGGAAGGCCGGTTTGCCGTCGGACGTGCATTTTGTCTATGTGCCGGCCATGTTCGGTGGCACCTGGGATGACTACGGCCGCGCCTTCTATGCCGCCGAAACCCTGGGCGTGCAGGAAAAGACCCACGAGGCCTTGTACAAGGCCATCCACGTCGACCAGACCCTCAAGGGCGAGCGCGGCAAGGATTCGGTGCAGGACATCGCCGCGTTCTATGCCAAGTACGGCGTGGACCAGAAGACCTTCATCGACACCATGAGCAGCTTCGGCGTCTCGGCCAAGACCAACCGCGCCAAGCAGTTCGCCACCCGCAGCAAGATCACCGGCACTCCGTCGCTGATCATCAACGGCAAGTACCTGGTCAAGGGCCAGAGCTTCCCGGACATGCTGCGCATTGCCGATCACCTGATCGCGCGCGAACGCGCCACGCTGGCCAAGTGAGTCGCGCGAACGCAACGTCGTGAACGCTTCGGACTCGCGCACCCTGCGGGTGCTGACCGCCAATATCCAGGCCGGTTCCAGCACCCGCCGTTACAGCGACTATGTGACGCGTAGCTGGTCGCACGCGTTGCCGCTGGGCAGCAAGCGCACCAGCCTGGACAGCATCGCCAAGCTGGTCGGCGAACGCGACATCGTCGGCCTGCAGGAGGCAGACCCCGGCAGCCTGCGCTCGGGTTTCACCAACCAGACCCACTATCTGGCCGAGCGCGCCGGTTTCGATTACTGGAGCCACCAACCCAACCGCCGCATGGGCGGGGTGGCCTCCAGCGCCAACGGTTTGTTGAGCAAGCTGGAACCGGTGGAAGTGCAGGACCACGCCCTGCCCGGCCGCATCGGCGGGCGCGGCATCCTGCTGGCGAAATTCGGTGAGGGCCGCGATGGCCTGGCCGTGGCGGTGGCGCATCTGTCGCTGGGCGCCAATTCGCGTATGGCGCAGTTGGCCTTCATCGCCGAACTGTTGTCCGACCATCCCAACGCGATGTTGATGGGCGATTTCAATTGCATGGCCGATCGCCCGGAGATGCAGTCGCTCTATCGCCATACCCGTCTGCAACCGCCCAGTTGCGAGGTGCACACCTTTCCCAGCTGGCGTCCGGACCGGGCGATCGACCACATCCTGGTCAGCGACAGCCTGGTGATCGAACATACCGAAGCCATTCCGGCCGCGTTTTCAGATCACCTGGCGGTGGGCATGGATATCCGCGTGCCAAGGCAATTGCTGCGTTAAGAGCAGCCAACACAACGACTGCGCAGCCGCCAGGCGGGCGCGGCCGGTGCTCGGAATCGGCGCTTACCGCTCGTACACTCCGGTTTTGAGCGCGCCGCCCACGCCCACCTAACGACTGCTCGCTACGTTGTGTTGGCCGCTTCAAGCAACCGGAAAAGTGACAACGGGTTCGCATTGGCGAACTCGACCGCTGACGCCCCCTCGACACCGCCTGTGCGATAACGCAGGCGGTTTTTCGCTGGGAGCACAACACGTGATACGCAGCGTATGAGTGCGTTGCCATGAGTGCGACAGCGCCGCACACCTTGCCGGTACGCACCCTGCGCCCGGTGTTCGTGCTGGCTGCCACGGTCGTGTGCACGTTTGCCTTGCTGGTGTCGTTGTTTCCGCTGGAATCGGGGCGTGTGCTGCTGGATGCGCAGACCTGGGCGTCGCGCAATGTCGGCTGGTATTACCTGCTGGCGATGACGCTGTATCTGGTGTTCGTGCTGGCCACGGCCCTGTCCAGCTACGGCAACATCAAGCTCGGCGCCGATCACGACGAGCCGGAATTCAGTTATCTCTCCTGGGCCGGCATGCTGTTCGCCGCCGGCATCAGCATCACGCTGTTCTTCTTCTGCGTCTCCGAGCCGCTCACGCATTATCTGCAACCGCCCCAGGGCGGTACCGGCAGTGGCGAGGCGTCCGCGCGACAGGCGATGCAGGTGCTGTTCCTGCATTGGGGCCTGCACGGTTGGGGCGTGTTCGCACTGGCCGCCATGGCGCTGGCGTATTTTGCCTTCCGCCATAACCTGCCGCTGGCGTTGCGCTCGGCGTTGTACCCGCTGATCGGCAAACGCATCAACGGGCCGATCGGCTATACCGTGGATGCGTTAGGCATCGTGGCCACCGTGTTCGGCCTGGGCGCGGACATGGGCTTTGGCGTGCTGCATCTCAACGCCGGCCTGAGCACCTTGATGGACGTGCCGCATACGCACTGGGTGCAGGTGGCGCTGATCGTGGCGATGATGGGCGCGGCCATCGTGGTGGCGGTGTCCGGCGTCGAAAAGGGCGTGCGCTGGATGTCGGACATCAACATGCTGCTGGCCATTGCGCTGCTGTTGTTCATGCTGTTCGCCGGACCGACGCAGTACCTGCTCAATGCGCTGATGCAAAACCTGGGCGACTACCTGGGCAGCGTGGTCAACAAGAGTTTCGACGTGTATGCCTACGGTGGCCGCGCCGATTGGCTGGGCAACTGGACGGTGTTCTATTGGGCCTGGTGGATCGGCTGGGCGCCGTTCGTCGGGCTGTTCATCGCGCGCATCTCGCGCGGCCGCACCATTCGCGAATTCGTGTTGGGGGTATTGCTGATCCCGCTCGGGTTCACCCTGGCGTGGCTGTCGATCTTCGGCAACAGCGCGCTGGATCAGCTGCTGCATCACGGCCAGGCAGCATGGGCGCAGCAGGCCATCGATGCACCGCAGACGGTGTTGTATTCCCTGCTGCAGAGTTATCCCTGGAGCCACACGGTGATCACGGTCACGGTGGCGATCAGTTTCGTGTTCTTCGTGACCTCCGCCGATTCCGGCACGGTGGTGTTGTCCACGCTCTCCTCCCACGGCGGCGAACCGCACGACGATGGCCCGCGCTGGCTGCGCGTGTTCTGGGGCGTGCTCACTGCCGTGGTCACGGCAGGCTTGTTGCTGGCCGGCAGCATGGACGCACTGAAATCGGCGGTGGTGCTGGCGTCGCTGCCATTCTCTGCAGTGCTGCTGCTGATGGCCTGGGGCCTGTCACGCGCCCTCAGCGAAGAATCGCAGCGCAAACGCGCGCAGCTTTACAGCCCCAGCCCCTTGATCGGGCAATCGCGTCATCACGGCGGCTGGCGCCAGCGGTTGGGCCAGGCGATGCACTTCCCGGCGCGCGATGAGGTGTATCGCTTCATGCACGACCAGGTGCGCCCGGCCATCGAAGCGGTCACCGCACAGCTGCAGGAGGAAGGCTGGAAGGTCAGCAGCCGCATCGACGACGGCGACATGGAAATCAGCGTCGATCATGGCGAACAGCAGGGTTTCCGCTATCAAATCGTGATGCGCGGCTATCTGACTCCGTCGTTTGCCGCGCAGCGCTTCCGCAACCAGCGCTACTACCGCGCCGAGGTCTACCTGTACGAAGGCAGCCAGGACTACGACCTGGTGGGCTACAGCCGCGAACAGATCATCAACGACATCATCGATCAATACGAACGTCACCTGCAGTTTCTGCACCTCACCCGCTGAAGGTGCGTCGCTGCGGCGACCGTCCCACAGGAGGTTTGTCATGCCACGTTTTTCCGACCAGTTGCTGTATATCGGCGGCCGTTATGTTCCCGCTCGCGGCGGCCACACGTTCGAAGTGGTCAACCCCGCCACCGGTGAAGTGCTGGCCAACGTGCACAATGCCGGTGCCGACGATCTGGATGCCGCGGTCGATAGCGCGCAGGCAGGCCAGCGACAATGGGCGGCCCTGACGACGGTGGAGCGCTCGCGCATTTTGCTGCGTGCGGTGGCGTTGCTGCGCGAGCGCAACGATGCGCTGGCGGAATTGGAAACGCTCAACACCGGCAAGCCGGTGAGCGAGACCCGCAGCGTGGATGTGGTCACCGGAGCCGACGTGCTGGAGTATTACGCTGGCGTTGCGCAGGCGCTGCAGGGTGCGCAAGTGCCCTTGCGCGAAGGCAGCTTTTTCTACACGCGCCACGAACCGCTGGGCGTTGTGGGTGCAATCGGCGCGTGGAATTACCCCATCCAGATCGCGCTGTGGAAAGCCGCGCCCGCCCTGGCCGCCGGTAACGCGATGATCTTCAAACCCAGCGAAGTCACCCCGCTCACCGCGCTGAAACTGGCCGAAATCTTTACCGAGGCCGGCCTGCCCGATGGCGTGTTCAACGTGTTGCCCGGCGATGGCGCCAGCGTGGGCACGGCGCTCACCGAACATCCGCAGATC
The DNA here is from genome assembly GCF_013112235.1 of Xanthomonas euvesicatoria. NCBI lineage: Bacteria > Pseudomonadati > Pseudomonadota > Gammaproteobacteria > Lysobacterales > Lysobacteraceae > Xanthomonas > Xanthomonas euvesicatoria. The sequence continues at coordinate 1,990,072 of NZ_JABFFS010000001.1, read as the reverse complement.
GAAAAGATCAGCTTCACCGGCGGCACCGCCACCGGCCGCAAGGTGATGGCCAGCGCATCGAGTTCGTCGCTGAAGGAGGTGACCATGGAGCTGGGCGGCAAGTCGCCGCTGATCGTCTGCGCCGATGCCGACCTGGACCTGGCGGCCGACATCGCCATGATGGCCAACTTCTACAGCTCAGGACAGGTGTGCACCAACGGCACGCGTGTGTTCGTGCCGCGCGCCTTGCGTCACGCATTCGAAGCGCGCCTGCTGGCCCGCGTGCAACGGATTCATATCGGCGACCCGCTCGATGAGCGCACCACCTTCGGTCCGCTGGTCAGCGCCGCGCATATGCAGCGCGTGCTGGAGCATATCGAACAGGGCAAGGCCGAAGGCGCACGTCTGCTGTGCGGCGGCGAGCGCCTGCAAGACGGCGCACTGGCGCAGGGCTATTACGTGGCGCCGACCATCTTCAGCGATTGCACCGATGTAATGACCATCGTGCGCGAGGAAATCTTCGGGCCGGTCCTGAGCCTGCTCACCTACGACGACCAAGACGAAGCGGTGACGCGCGCCAACGCCACCACGTATGGGCTGGCTGCAGGCGTGGTCACGCCGGATCTGGCGCGCGCACATCGGCTGATCCATCGCCTGGAAGCGGGTATCTGCTGGGTCAACACCTGGGGCGAGTCGCCGGCGCCGATGCCGGTGGGCGGCTACAAGCAGTCGGGCGTGGGGCGCGAAAACGGCCTGGCGACCTTGCAGGCCTACACGCGCACCAAATCGGTCCAGATCGAACTGGAACGTTACGCGTCGGTGTTCTGAGGGCAGAGAGCCAGCGCACGCAAGCGCGGTGGCAGTAACGCGCCGCTATCGCCCCGGGAGCACGCTTGCGTCTGTGCCGTATGCCTTGATCGCCACCGCACCGTTACCGCATCAGGAGAACACCATGCAACGCGAATACGACTACATCATCATCGGCGCCGGCTCGGCAGGCAACGTGCTGGCGGCACGCCTGACCGAAGATCCCGGCGTGACCGTGCTGCTGCTCGAAGCGGGCGGGCCGGATTACCGCCTGGATTTCCGCACGCAGATGCCGGCAGCACTGGCCTTTCCGTTGCAGGGACGTCGCTACAACTGGGCCTATGAAACCGAGCCGGAACCCTACATGGACAACCGGCGCATGGAATGCGGTCGCGGCAAGGGCCTGGGCGGTTCGTCGCTGATCAACGGCATGTGCTACATCCGCGGCAATGCGCTGGACTTCGATCATTGGGCCAAGCGCCCCGGCCTGGAGGACTGGAGCTACCGCGATGTCCTGCCGTACTTCCGCAAGGCAGAGACGCGCGACATCGGCGCCAACGACTATCACGGCGGCGACGGTCCAGTGAGCGTGGCAACGCCGAAGAACGACAACAACGTGTTGTTCCATGCCATGGTCGAGGCAGGCGTACAGGCAGGCTACCCGCGTACCGACGATCTCAATGGCTACCAGCAGGAAGGCTTCGGACCGATGGACCGCACGGTGACGCCACGCGGGCGCCGCGCCAGCACCGCGCGCGGTTACCTGGACATGGCCAAGCCGCGCGATGGCCTGCATATCGTCACCCATGCCACCACCGACCGCATTTTGTTTGCAGGCAAGCGTGCCATCGGCGTGCATTACCTGGTGGGCAACAGCAGCGAAGGAATCGATGCGCATGCACGCCGCGAAGTACTGGTGTGCGCGGGTGCGATCGCCTCGCCGCAGCTGCTGCAACGCTCCGGCGTAGGCGCACCCGATCTGCTGCGCGCACTCGATGTGCAACTGGTGCACGACCTGCCCGGCGTCGGCCAGAACCTGCAGGACCACCTGGAGGTGTATATCCAGTACGCATGCACCAAGCCGGTGTCCTTGTATCCGGCATTGCAGTGGTGGAACCAGCCTGCGATCGGCGCGGAATGGTTATTCGCCGGTACCGGCACCGGCGCCAGCAATCAGTTCGAAGCCGGCGGCTTCATCCGCACGCGCGAGGAATTCGACTGGCCCAACATCCAGTACCACTTCCTTCCGGTGGCCATCAATTACAACGGCAGCAATGCCGTCAAGGAGCACGGCTTCCAAGCGCACGTCGGCTCGATGCGCACACCCAGCCGCGGGCGTGTGCACGCCAAATCGCGCGACCCGCGCCAGCATCCTTCGATCCTGTTCAACTACCAATCCACCGACCAGGACTGGCAGGAATTCCGCGACGCGATCCGCATCACCCGCGAGATCATCGCGCAACCGGCGCTAGACCCCTACCGCGGCCGCGAGATCAGCCCCAGTGCGGACTGCAAGACCGATGCGGAGCTGGACGCATTCGTCCGCTCTCGCGCTGAAACCGCCTATCACCCCTCCTGCTCCTGCGCGATGGGCACCGACGACATGGCGGTGGTGGACGGCCAGGGCCGCGTGCACGGCATGGAGGGCCTGCGCGTGATCGACGCCTCGATCATGCCGCGCATCATCACCGGCAACCTCAACGCCACCACCATCATGATTGCCGAGAAAATCGCCGACCGCATGCGCGGTCGCCCCCCATTGCCGCGCAGCACCGCCGATTACTACATCGCTGGCGATGCACCTGTGCGCGGGTGACCTTTTCTCCGGGTCGAGCGTGCGGTGCCCTAACCCTTTTTGCATGTACCGTGAACCCTTCCATGAGCGCGTTGGCGGCGTCCTCGCCCCCAGTGGTCCCGCAAGCAGCCGGGAGAGCGCACAGACAGGCGCATGATTGCTCGGGCATCATGCGCTGATGAAGATCTATCTCGTTGGCGGCGCAGTCCGCGATGCATTGCTTGAGCAGCCGGCTGGCGACCGCGACTGGGTGGTGGTTGGCGCCGATCAGGCGCAGATGGAAGCGCAGGGGTTCAAGCCGGTCGGCAAGGATTTCCCGGTGTTCCTGCACCCACGCAGTGGCGAGGAATACGCACTGGCGCGTACCGAGCGCAAATCCGGCCGCGGATATCGCGGCTTCGTGGTGGACGCCGACCCATCGGTGACCCTGGAAGAAGACCTGCTACGCCGCGACTTCACCATCAACGCGATCGCGCGCGATGAGGAGACGGGTGAGTTGTTCGACCCGTACAACGGTGCGCGTGATCTGCAGGCGCGCGTCTTGCGGCATGTCGGTCCGGCGTTTGTCGAAGATCCCGTGCGCGTGTTGCGTGCCGCGCGCTTCATGGCGCGGCTGGCACCGCTGGGCTTCACTGTCGCTGCTGAAACTGCGGCATTGATGCGGGACATGGCCGCCAGCGGCGAACTCGATAGCCTGGTGCCGGAGCGCGTGTGGCAGGAGCTGCGGCGCGCATTGAGCTGCGCGCAGCCCTCGGCGTTCCTGCGCACGCTGCACGATGCCGATGCGCTGCGGGTCATCCTGCCGGAAGTCGATGCGCTGTACGGCGTGCCGCAGCGCGCCGAATTCCATCCGGAGGTCGACACGGGCATTCACCAGGAAATGGTCAGCGATATGGCGGCACGTCTCGCGCCCGGCGATGCGCTGGTGGGCTTTGCCGCACTGACCCACGATCTGGGCAAGGCACTCACACCACCTGAGGAATGGCCGCGCCACGTCATGCACGAACAACGCGGCGTGGCGCCATTGCAGGCGCTGTGCGAGCGGCTCAAGGTGCCGCAGGACTTTCGGCAACTTGCCATCATCGCCTGCCGCGAACATTTGAACGTGCATCGCCTGGCCGAGCTGCGCGACCGCACCCTGCACGAGCTGCTGGTGCGCTGCGATGCGTTTCGCCGCCCGGAGCGTATCGCGCAGCTGGCACTGGTCTGCGAAGCCGACAAGCGTGGCCGTCTGTGCAGTGAAGAAGCCGCGTACCCGCAGGGCGAAGCACTCAAACGGCTACATGCCGCCGCGCTGGCGATCAATGCGCGAAATCTGGCGGCTGAAGGTCTGCAAGGGCCGCAGATCGGCGAGGCACTGACAAAGGCGCGCATTGCCGCGATTGCGGCAGCGCGACGGATCGGTGCATAGCTGCATGTCGCGCACCTGTGTCCAGGTGCGACGCGATGTGGGGACGCGAGCAAGGACGGAATTGCAGCACCCCATGGACCGAAACCTGCCCATTCGAAGTCAGTGATGTATTGGAGATCTGATTTACGCCGTTAAGAGCAGCTAACAAAACTACTGCGCAGCCGCAAGGCGGGCGCGGCCGGTGCTCGGAATCCTCATGTACCACTCGTACACTGCGGTTCCTGTGCGCCGTCCGCACCCGCCTGACGACTGCTCGCGACGTTTTGTTAGCCGCTCTAAACCAAGGCGGCTACACACGAGCAGCCGCCCCGGCCGGGCATCACAGCTTGAAATTCAGGCTCAACATGAAAGAGCGACCGTTCTTGTAGATGTAGTACGGCTGGTTCTTGTTGCCGATGTAGCTGAAATAGGTTTCATCCAGCAGGTTGGTGGCTTCCAGCGCCATGCGCAGCCGCTCGGTGGCCTGGTAGCCGAATGATGCATCTACCTGCGTAAACGCGTCGGTCATCTGCTGCCCGTTGAGCCGGCCAATCTGGGTGAAGTATTCCGAGCGCCAGCCCAGATTCACCCGCGCACTCCACTTGCCTTGCTCGTAGTACGGGCTGATGTTGTAGGCATTGCGCGAGTTGTACGGCAGGCTGTAGTCGCCGTCGGTGTTGGAATCGGAATAGGTGTAGTTGGCCACCACGCCGAAGCCATTGCCGAAATTGTGCTGCAGATTGAGCGCCACACCCCGCACCGTGGCATCGCCGGCGTTGGTGGGCACGGATGTCTGGTAGGTGCTTGAGCCGCCGGTAGCGTTGTTGAAGAACACACGGTCCTGCACGGTGGTGAGGATGTAGTTGGAGATGTCGCGCGAGAAGAATTCGCCACTGAGCAAGCTGCTGTCGGAAAAATACCACTCCAGCGATGCACCGAGGTTGGTCGACTCGTATGGACTCAGTCCTGGGTTCCCCGTCGAGGCCGTCAACGTGGTGTCATCGGTAGCCACGTACGGCGTCATGTTGGTGTAGCGCGGCCGCGCGATCACTTTGGAGGCGGCAAACCGCAGCATCAGGTCGTCGCGCAGGTCGTAGGCAATATTGAACGAAGGCAGCCATTTGCCGTAGCTGCTGAGAAAGTTGACCGGTGTGTAGCCGCCGCCCGGCGCATAGCTGTAGCCATCGGTGGAATCGCGTGAGTGCACATAGCGCACGCCGATGTTGCCGCGATACCGCTCGCCGGAGAAATTGCCTTGCAGGAACCACGCACGGTTCTGCTCCTGGATGCTGTAGTTGCCCGCATAGCTGATGGGCAACCCATCATCGCCTTCCAATTCGCCGATATACCGACCGATCGCACCGCTGTTGATGGTCGACCAGCGTTGCATGTCGGTGCTGGTCGACAGCCCATCCAGATAGCCCGACGGCGTGGTACCCGGCGAGAATGCCGCCAGCGTGCTGCCATCGTTCGGGGTCCAGGTACGGCTATAGGACGATTGCCCGGTGGCGTGATTGGTGAGCTTGATGCCGGTGAGGATCTGCGTGAATGGCCCCCACTCCACCGCATGATCGAAATCCAGCTGCAGATAGCGCTCCTTGTCGTATTGCGGGCTATGGCTGGCCGAGGCGTTGTTGAGCTGCATCGCCGCCGCATTGGTGGGATCGGTGCTGTAGTCCATCGCGGTCCGGCGCCCGTCGATGGCGTAGCTGTAGCCAGCCAGATTGCGGAACTGGATGCCGTAGATACGCTCGGCGCCGCCTTGCGAACTGGTGTAGCCCACCTGGCTGGAGGCGTTCCAACCCTCGCCATGCCAGTCGGTGCGCAAGTGGATGCTGCCGGTGCTGACCTGGCTATTGCGCAGATAGCCGTCGAGATAGGTGTTGGACTGATCGCCAAAGGTACCCGAAGTGGCGATACCGTTTTCGAAGCCCAAGGCCTGCGCATCGCCGGGCGTCGAGCCCCAGTAGCCGTAGCGGCTCTGGTTGTAGTTGTCGAAGCTTTCCTTGACGTACAAACCGGTCAGGTTGAGCTCGAAATCGCTGTCCGGCTTCCATTGCAGCGCCGCGCTGACACCGTCGCGCTTGCGCGTCTGCTGGAATAACGCCGTGTTGATCGACGTCGGAAACACGCCGGTGTTGTTGCCGACCACACCGGGCGGAAACCCGGCGCCCTGCACATTGTCGTAGCCGAAAATTTCAACGCCGTCGCGGCGCAGAACGCGCTGCGAATGCATCACCGAGGCAAGCACGCCCAACGTTTGGTCCTGATTCTTCCAGCTATACAGCGCCGATGCGTTCGGCTTGCCTTCGTCGGAACGATCGTTGTAGCCATAACTCACGGTGCCGGTGAGCGTATTGCGATCCAGATCGAGCGGTTTGCGCGTATGCACGATCACGGTTCCACCGATGGAGCCCTCGTCGATGCGCGCTTCGGGCGTCTTATAGACCTCCATCAGGCCGACCACTTCCGGCGCCAGCGTGCTGTAGTTGAACGAGCGGCTGTCCGGGTCGTTGGGGTCGCCGCCCCAGCTGGTCGATGCAATGGTCTGACCATTGAGCAGCACGCGATTGAGTGCCGGATCGGTACCGAGGATGCTGACTTTTTCGCCTTCGCCGAACTGTCTGTCCACGGTGATGCCGGACAACCGCGACAGCGATTCGGCAACATTGGTATCGGGAAACTTGCCGATATCCTCGGCGCTGATCGCATCGACGATCGCATCGGCGTTGCGTTTGACGTTGAGCGCCTTGCCCAGGCTGGCCTGGTAACCCACCACCTTGATTTCGTCCAGGGTGGAGACCGAGGGACTGGTTTGTGGTGGTGTCTGTTGCTGCGCGGGTGCGGGCTGCTCCTGCGCAAATGCGGGAAGGCTTGCGACGCAGGCCAGGCTGGCGCCACCCATGAGCAGGCGCCTGACAGCAGCGCTCAACGATGAGCGGCGCAGTGGGTTGACGAACGCAGATACCGGAACGCAAGGGGATGACGCGAACAGACGGGAAAGCAGCATTGCGTGGACCTCATCACTGATGTCGGATGGCAACCGCCTGGTTGCACAACGGCGCGCGACGCGCGTGCCATGCCCGTGATCCGTCCCCTGTGCCGGATACGAACAACTGCCCGCATTGCATGACCACATGCGGGTACACGCCGGACCGCTGGAACAACGGCCGGTTGTCGTCTTCTCAAACGTGGAGCAGACGTTTCTTCGCTGAGAACGTTACCAGCGAAGGTGCCTTCGGTGGGTTGCAGTGTCAACCCGCTGCTGCATACGTCTATTTTTATGCGCTAAACACCGGCTTCCCTGCAGATATCGGGATGACGGCGTGATCGCTGTCTCACTGCCCTTGGCGCCGATGCAGACCACTGCGCCTTGCGGCCTGTTCGCATAAGGGGGCGGGTAAGCAAGGCGAGGCATGCGACATGCGCCAATTCGATGTGCATGGGCCGCTGCACGCCCCTGCATTTCAAAAATCAAACACGACACGCGTGCCGCATTACGCAATGCGGCGCGCACGATGCGTAGATTGGCCAAGTCATGTTGCCAGTGCCGCCTAATCGCGCTGCCCAGCCACCCACGTGCTCAACACCTGCACATCGTCATCCACCAGTACCAGATCGGCTTGGTAGCCAGGTGCGATGCGTCCCAGGCGTTCGCCCAGGCCAATGCATTGCGCGGGATAGGTGGAGGCCATGCGCGCAGCTTCGGCCAGGTCCACGCCCAGCAAGCGCACGCTGTTGCGCACGGCGGTGGCCATGTCCAATGCAGAGCCGGCCAATGCACCATCGGCATTGCGCACCACGCCGTCCACGGCGGTGATGGTTTCGCCGTAGAGGTCGAAGCTGGCGCTGTCGCTGCCGACCATCGGCATGGCGTCGGTGACCAGCAGCAATTTACCGCGTGGCTTGGCCGCCAGCGCCACGCGCAGGCTGGCCGGATGCACGTGCACGCCGTCGACGATGACGCCGCACCACACGTTGGGGTCTTCCAGCGCTGCGCCGACTGCATTGGGTTCGCGGCCAGCCAGCTGGGACATCGCGTTGTACACGTGCGTGAAGCCGCTGACGCCGGCGGCAATGCCCTCGCACGCCTGCTCGTAGGTGGCCGCAGTGTGGCCGGCGAACACGATCGCGCCACCGGCAACGAAGGCACGAATATCGTCCAGCGGCACGCGCTCGGGTGCGAGCGTGATCAGGGTGACGCCGTTGTCCAATGAGGTATCGACGGCAATCTCGTGCGCGTCCGGCACGCGGAATTTGCCTGCGTCGTGCGTGCCCTTGCGCGCAGGACTCAGGTACGGGCCCTCCAGATGGATGCCGAGCACTCCGGGCACGCCTTGTGCGATGGCCTGGCGCGTGGCATCGATCGCCTCGGCCATTACCTGCGCGGTATCGCTGATCAAGGTCGGCAGCATGCCGGTGGTACCGAAGCGGCGATGTGCGGCCGCAATGGTGGCCAGCGCCTGCGGGTCGCGTGCGTTGTTGAACAACACGCCGCCGCCGCCGTTGACCTGGATGTCGATAAAGCCCGGCAACAAGGTGGCGCCGCCCAGATCCACGCGCGTATGCGCCTGCGCAACGCGCGCATCGTCGGCCGGCACGATCGCCTGGATCTGCGTGCCAGCCAGTACCACGACCAGGCCGTCCTGCAATCCGTTGTCGGTGAGCACGCGTGCATTACACAGTGCCTGAGTCGCGAGAGCGTGCATGATCAGACGGTTTCCGTGACCTTGTTCAGATGCGGCGGAAGATCGGGATTGTTGCCGCGCTGCAGCGCCAGCGCATTGATCGCGCGATAGAAGCTCTGCACGGTCAGCAGCGGCGCGCAAGCCGGGTGCGCGGCTTCTGCCAGCGGCAGATCGCCACCGGGCGCGGCCAGCCACACTTGCGCGCCACGCGCGCGGAATTCTTCGGCCAGTGCGCGGGTGCCGGCACCGGTTTCGTCGGGCTGTGCGAAGACCAGCACCGGGAAGCCCGGCCCCACCAGGGCCATCGGGCCGTGCTTGACCTCGGCCGAACTGTAGGCTTCGGCGTGCAGGCCGCAGGTTTCCTTGAACTTCAATGCTGCTTCCTGCGCTGCGCCCAGGCCCAGGCCGCGGCCGAGCACGAACAGGTTGTGCGCAGGCACCAGGCCGGCGGTGAGCGCCGACCAATCGGCCTGCCACGCGCTGCGCAACTGTTGCGGCAATGCGTCGAGCGCGACAAGCAGGGCCGGGTCGTTTTTCCACACCGCGCCCAGATGCAGGACCGCGGCCAGCGAGGCAAGATAACTCTTGGTGGCGGCCACACTCTTTTCCGGGCCTGCGCCCAGCGGAATCACCACCTCTGCCAGTTGCGCCAACGGCGAATCTTCCACGTTGACCAGCGCGACCACGCGCGCGCCGGCCGCCTTGGCCGCTTCGGCATTGCGCAGCAGATCCGGGCTCTTGCCCGATTGCGAAATCACGATGTACAGCGCGCCACGCAGCTGCAGCGGCGCTGCATAGACCGAGCCCACCGATGGCGACGCAGATGCGGTGACGATGCCGAGCTGGGTTTCGAACAGGTACTTGGCATAGGTGGCCGCATGATCGGAGCTACCGCGCGCGCAGGTCACCACGAACGGCGGCGGCGTCTGGCGCAGCGACTGCGCGAGCGCGGCGATGGTGTCGGCATTACGCGCGAACTGTGCAGCCACCACATCGGCGGTCTGCGCCGCTTCGCGGAACATCAAGGTCTCGGTTTCGGAGGGAAGGCTCATCGTGGCTCAGGCAGATTCAGGAGGAAGGGGTTTGCCGGTGGACGCGGGCGCCGGCGCGGTGGAGCCGCGCACCACCAACTGCGGCACGAAACCACGGCTCTGCAATTGCGCCGGTTGGTCGTCGTAGGCGTCGCTGCGCAGCTGGCTGATCAACAAGCGTGCGGCGTGCCGCGCGATGTCATCGGTGGCCTGTTTGGCGGTGGTCAATGCCGGCCACGACTGGCGCGAGAACGGGCTGTCTTCGAAACCGGCGATCGACAATTGATACGGCACGTTCATGCCGGTGGACTTGGCTGCGGCCAGCACGCCTGCAGCGATCTCGTCGTTACTGCCGAAAATGGCGGTGGGCGGTTCGCGCAGCGACAACAGCCGGCGTGCGCCGCGGAAGCCATCGTCGAAGGTGTAGTCGCCGGGAATCACCAGGTGCTTGTCCAGGCTGATGCCGTAATCCTTCAATGCCGCTTCATAGCCGGCGTAACGCTCGCCGCTGGAGCGATGTTGCGGGCCGCCCCACAGGAAGCCGATGCGTTGATGGCCGAGCTGGATCAGGTGCTCGGTGATTTCATAGGCGGCATCGCGGTCGTCGATGTACACGCACGGGCCGTCGCCGGGGTCGTCGGTGGAGGCGATGATGCGCACGCTCTTGATGCCGCGCGCGGCCAGACCGGCCAGCAATTCCGGGCGTTCGGACATCGGCGCGGTCAACACCACCCCGGCCAGGCGCGAGCGCTGCACCCATTCGGCCAGTTCTTCGGCCAGCAACGGCGAGGTGGAATCGCAGGGATGGATCTGCAGGCCAAAGCCGGTTTCCCGGCACGCGGCCAGCACGCCGTTCTGGATGCCGATGATGTGGTACGGGTTGGGGTTGTCGTACACCAGGCCGATCACGAACGGCGTGCCGCTGCGCAGATTGCGCGCGGACGGGTCGGGTTCGTAATCCAGGTCGGCGATGGCGCGCAGCACGCGCGCGCGCGTGGCCTGCATCACCGACGGCTCGTTGTTGATCACCCGCGACACGGTCTTCAACGAGACCTTGGCGCGTTCGGCGACATCTTTGATGGTGGGCCTGCGCATGGAGGTACCTTGTCCGTCGGAACGCATCATGCCGCCGCGATCACTTGGCCTGGGCCGGCAGGCCCACGCGATGACCGCGCAGCGAATAGAACAGAATGTACAGATAGCACGGCACCATCAGCGCAGCGAACACGACCTGGAAGTCGTAATGCTGCTTGAGGATGGCGAACAGCTGCGGAATGATCGCGCCGCCGGCGATGCCCATCACCAGCAGTGCCGAGCCGATTTCGGTGAACCGGCCCAGTCCGCGAATGGCCAGCGGAAAGATCGCCGGCCACATCATGGCGTTGGCAAAGCCAAGCGCGGCGACGAAGCCCACCGACACGTAGTTGTGGGTGAACAAGGCACCGAGCGAGAACAGCACGCCCAGCACCGCCGACACGCTCAGGTAACGCGCCTGCGAGATCACGCGCGGAATCAGTACCAGGCCGGCGATGTAGCCCAGCAACATCGCGCCCAATGTGTAGGAGGTGAAGATCTTGGTGCTGTCCAACGGGAGATTGAAGCCGTGCCCGTAGGTGCCGATGGCATCGCCGGCCATCACTTCCACGCCCACATAGACGAACAGGCACAGCACGCCCAGCCACAGGTGCGGGAACTGGAAGATGCTGGATTTCTGCACGCCACCGGTCGCGCCCGGCGTGGCGTTGGCCTCGGAGGGCTTGAGCTCGGGCAATGGCGAGAACAGCACGCCGATGGCCAGCAGCAGCAGGACGCCGGACATCACCAGATATGGCGCGTGAATCTTGGCGGCGAAGGCGGTGAGCAAGGCTTCCTTGGTCGCCGCATCGGCGCTGGCCACCTGAGCGGACAGGTCGCCGATACCGTGCAGCACCAGCGAGCCGATCAGGATCGGCGCCAGGATGCCGGCGATCTTGTTGCAGATGCCCATCAAGGCAATGCGGCGCGCGGCACTTTCGATCGGCCCGAGAATGCTGATGTACGGGTTGATCGCCGTCTGCAGCAAGGCCAGGCCGCTGCCGATGACAAACAAGCCGCCGAGTGCGCCCGGATACCAGCGCTGCGTGGCGAACTGGCCGAAGCCTGCTGCGCCCACGGCCATCACCACCAGGCTCAGCGCCAGGCCTTTCTTCATGCCGGTGCGTTTGAGAATCCACGACGAGGGCAAGGCCAGAAAGAAGTACGACAGGTAGAACACCATCAGCACCAGGAACGCATTGACCTCGTTGAGGTCGAACGCCAGCCGCACGAAGGTGATCAGCGGCCCGTTGATCCAGGTAAAAAAGCCGATGATGAAAAACAGCACGCCGACGATGGCGATCGAGACAACGGGATTTGCGGGCCTGGCGGTAGTCATGGATCGGCTGGCTCTGAGGTTGTCGTAAGGAATGCCGTTGGCGTCAGCGGCGCAGTTCGGCGACGAAGTCGTAGAAGTCGTTGTGGCAATAGGTGTCGGTCAATTCGATCGCGCTGCCATCGCGGGCATAGCCCACGCGCACCACATGCAAAATCGCCTCGCCGGTTTTCATGCGCAGATGCTCGGCCAGCCGCGCGGGCAGATTGATGGCGCGGAAGTACTGCAGCGCGCGCACCACCGGCGTGCCCTGGGCATCGAGATAGCTGTAGAGCGAATCGCCGATCTGCTGCGGGTCGGTGACGATGCGCTGCGGCAACACCGCGTGCTCATAGGCCATCACGCGGTCGTCGGCGCTGCGCAGACGCGTCAGCGAGGCCACCGCCGCATCCGGCGACAAGCCCAGCCGCAGGATTTCTTCGCCATGCGCCGGGCGCAGCCGCCGTTCCAGCCAGCGCGTCCCGGGTTCATAGCCCTTGATGCGCAGCGTCTCGCTGAAACTGGTCAGGCCGCTGAGCTGATGCTGGATCTGGGTGGTGACAAAGGTGCCGGCGCCCTGCCGGCGCGAGACCAGGCCTTGTTCGACCAGCACATCCACCGCCTGGCGCAGGGTTACCCGCGAGATCTGCAGGCGTTCGCACAGCTGGCGCTCGGCCGGCAGCGCCTCGCCGGCCTTCCACTGCCCGCCACGGATGGCGTCGCTGAGCTTGGCGGCCAATTGCAGATACAGCGGCGTCGGCGCGGAAGCCTCCAGCGCCAGCGCGTCCATCCTGGGGTCGTCGTCCGTCCTGGCATTGGTTCTCGGTTTGGCCACTGCCTGTCCTCCGGACCGACTTGGATTTGTTAGGTCCAATATAGTACCAATTTGCCCCGCGCGCATCAGACCGCGTGCAATCGCGAAAGCGCCGGATCGGCGACGCATCCGGCCGCGGCAGACCGGCTGCACTCCTTCGGCCGCCAAAGTGCAGGCGTGCCGGAGCTGCTATGCAGGTTGCGTGCGCGCTGACGTGCCGTAACCACTCGCCACCGCACCATGACGACAGGTTTGTCGGCGGATGCCCCGGCGTGTCGCTTAATCGGCCGCAATGGATGCGCCAGCGGTGCCGCGCGCACGTGCATGGTGCAGAAAACCGGCACTACGGCGCGCAGCCAGCCACATCGCCACTAGCGCAATTGACCGTGGTCGTTGCGCACCATCCCGCGCTCCGGCGTGGCGGCGAAGCCCAGCAATTGCAGGCCGACGCCCAACACCGCGTCCTGCGCCGGATCGACACGCGACTGTAGCTGCCAGCGTCCGTCGGGCCACAGTTGCAGCTGTGCTTCGGCCTGCACGCCGGCGGGCAATGCGGTGTCGGGCAGCAAGGTCAGCACGGCGGTGTGATCCACGCACGCCGGCTGCCCGGACAAGCGCAGCGGCGGCAGACCGGGCAGCTCGCCCGCACCGCTTGCCAGCACTTGCAGGCTGACCCGCCCATGCGCCTGCACGCAACCGGTGGCATCGAAGAGCAGATCCACCTGCTGCAGCTGCAACGCCAGATCGATCAGCGCCACGCCACCGGGCTGGCGCACCAGCAATTGGCCCCGTGCATTGCGTATGCCGCGTTGCGCCCCATCCACCAACAGCAGGTGCAGCTGTGTGGACTGCAACTGCACCTGGCGTTCGCCACGCACCAACGGCCAGAGCCGCGGCCGCACCGCCACATCGCCGAAGGCGATGCCTTGCCATTGCACCTGCCGCAACGTGCCGGCCCAGATCGGGCCCTCCACATCCAGCACCGAGAACGGAAGTCCCTCGCGCGGCAGCACCAGGCGCAACGGGACAAACGCCAGCAGCGCGACCCCCACCATCGACACCAAGAGCAAGGCCCAGCGCATGCGTGTCACGGTTCCGATTCCGCAAACCCGCAGCGTACGCGGAGTTGGCCCTGCTCGCGTGCCACGTGCAGTTGGGTCGGCGCCAGGCCGTGCGCCTGTCGCAACCGCTCAAGCCAGCCGAACAGCGTGGCGGCACTGACGGCCTCGATCTGCACCTCCACCCCGCCCGCGGCGCTGCGCTGTTGCGAGGTGATGTTGATGCCGGCATCGCGTGCGCTGCTTGCGATGATCTCGGCCAAAGCCGCTGGTCCCGGTGCGGCGGTGCGTCTGGTCGATGCCGCCTGTGCAGATGCATCGAGCACCAGCTGCGCAGCGTCGGCATAGCGCGCCCAAGCCCGGTCATGCCAGTGCCGCAATGGCATGTAAAGCGCATACCAGCCCACGAATGCCGCCAGTGCGGCGCACATCACACCCAGCATGCGCCGCTCACGCGGCGCCCGTGTCTGCCACCAGTACGTGCCGCTTGGCACAGATGTCTTCATCGCAATGGCTCCAGCGCCAACGGTGTCCGCATGCGACCGTCTTCGACCTGGCTGCTGCCCGGATCCACGTGCCAGCCGGCATCCGCAAGCCGCGCCGAGAGCTGCTGCAGGCTGGCGTCATCGGTGTGCAGCAAGGTCGCGCGCAACGGCTGTGCGGCGTTGTAGTCCAGCTGATCCAGTTCTGCCGCTGGAAGGGTATCGACTGCGCCGAACAAGGTGCTCAGTTGCACCGCCAGGCGATCGGTCGCCGTGCCGGCCTGCCGACGCGCCTGCAATGCGGCCGGTACCGCCGCTGCATCGCGCACACCCAACTGCGTGGCGGCGCGCGCCTGCAGTACACGCGCACCGATCTCGTAGCGCAAGGTCTGCCCCAGCAACAGCACCCCCGGCGATAGCAGCAGCAATGCGGCCAACACCGCCAGACGGCGCGGAGCGCGCCGTTGCTCAGCAGCGGCCTTGTTCGCGAACGGGTGCTGCAGGAGATCGATCGGCACGTGGGCAGCATTGCGCGCAACGCAGGCAATGGACTGCGTCGCGTCGGGCACCGGCGGCACGGCCGGCACACGATCGCCCAACAGCAGACGCGCCGCCTCTGGCTCCAGGCTGCAGGCCAGCTGTGCGCCGCGGATCAGCCATCGGCCGTCCCAGTGCATCACCGCGACCCTCGCATCGGCACCGGGCTCCAGCAGCAGGCAATCCGGCACCACCGCATCGGGAACGAAGCCCAGTTGCGTTGCGCGCGCCAGCCAGTGCTGCATCACCACGCTGTCCACTGCGGCGACCAGGCGCGTGCCATCGGCCTCAGCGCCAGCGGCGATCACCACATGCAAGGCCTGCGCGTCGACAGCCAGATGCTCGGCCAATTGCAGGCGCGCAGCGGCCCGCGATTGCGCAATGCTGCGGCCAGGCAAACTCAACCAGCGCAGATGGACATCCACACCCGGCACCACCAGGAGGTTGCGCGTGGATGGCCCAGGCGGCGTGGCGGCCTGACCCATCGATTGCACTTGCCCCTGCGCGTCCACACGCACTGCAGTGGCTTGGGCGGCTGCATCGGCTGGCAGCAACAACAACGTGGTGGTCATTGGTCAGAACTCCATTGGCGCGCGACCAGTCGGACCCGGCCGGCCGTTTCCTGTTGCAGCAACGCTTCCAGCATGACCTGCGCGCCGGCATGGTCGACCTGGCTGTAGAGAGAGAAGTAGCGGGTGCGTAGTTCGAGCTGTTCCAATACCGCATTGGACAGCTCGGCCTGCATCAGCGCCGGCTGGCTGAGAAACATCCTGACATCGCGCCATCCTCCAGCCGGCCGTGCAGCGATAACGCGTCGTGCGGCCGGCAGCTCCAGCGCTCCTCCGGTCAACGCCACCAGCACCGGTGCATCGTCCAGGCGCAGCGTGTTGATATTGATCGGCGACAAGCGCCCCTCCGGCAATGCGCAGACATACGGCTGCAGTTGCGCGATCAATTGCGGCGTGTAACCGGCGATGGCGCGCAGTTCGCTGACGCCTGCCAGCAAGGTTGCACCGGTACGCCGCGGCGCGGCGACCTGCAGGTAGCGGTCGTCTTCGGCGCCGTGCACGCCCGGCTGTGTGTCGGAGTCGATCCAGTCCACCAATGCGTCGGTCAGCGCATACGCCTGTTGCGGGGCGATGCCCAACACCTGGAGCAATGCGCGATATTGGCGTGCTCCCTCATCGCTACGCTGCCATTGTTCGGGCGCACCAACGACCACGCTGTTGAGATTGAAGCAGCCGCCGCGATCGCGCAGGCGCACGCTCACCGCACCGTCGTCCAGCGGAAAGCGGACCGGCTGGTCTTTCCAGCCGCCGTCCAGCGTGGTGCGCAGCGGATCCCGCTGGGACAGCGCCTGCAAGCGCTGCCGCGCAACGGCCTCGCTGCCCAGGGCGTACCACTGCGCCTGCGTCATCGCCTGGCCATTGCCGCTGCGACGCAGACCAAAGCGCAGGTCTTCCAGCACGGCCGCCATCAGCAAGGTCATCACGGCAACCAGCAGCAATACCGTGAGCAAGGCCACGCCGCGTTGTCTGGCAGGTACGTGCAGTGCCATCACGTGCGCCCTTCCGGCAACAGGAACAGTTGGCGCACGCGCCCCCAGTGCTCCAGGTCCAGCTCCAGTGCGACCGCGTCCGGCAATGCTTCAAGCCCGCCGCTCCAGCCATCGCTCCACTGCGCCCGGTAATGGAATGCCACCGCCGCCGAACGCACGCCGCGCAACAGTACCTGCGGCGTGCCAGCTGCCGCGCCGTCGAGCGCAGAGCGTGCGCTGCGCTCCAGCCGCCCATCCACGACGCGGTACTCCACGTATTGCAGCGACGCACGCGGTGCCTGGTCCGGATTGCTCCAGCCACGTCGCACAAACCCGAACAAGGGCCCGTACGTTCCGGGCGCACTGGCGACAAATGCACTGCGTGCGGCGCTGCCCTCGCTGTTGCGGGTGCGGCGCACGGCCGCCTGCTGCAGGTCGCTGCGCAGCAGGCCATGGGCCAGTTGAAAGTCGCGAATCTGTTGCAGCCGCGCGCGCACGGCATCGCGCTGGTCGATGCTCTGCCGCATCACCACCACCGCAGCTGCGGCCACCAACGCGAACACCGCCAGGGCCACCAGCAATTCGATCAAGGTGAAGCCGCGCGTGCGTTGCTTGCCGATCATTCGGCGCTCCGCAAGACATTCAGATCGGCAACTTCCTGCGCCTGGCCTGCAGGGCGCACGCGCACCTCGATTTGCACCAAACCTGCCGCGCCGGCCGGCATCGACTGGCGCTGCCACTCCCAGCTGCGCCCGCCGAGCACCACCTGCCCGTTCGCCGGCGCGCGGATCGCGGCAGCTGGCGCCAGCGTCGCCTCGATCGCCTGATTTTCCGCCACCACCGCGGCTAACGCGCGCTCCTCCAGCACCACGGCGGTGCGGGTACTCTCGCTGGAAAGGTTCAACAGGCCGACCACCGCCATGCCGAAGATCGCCAGCGCGACGATCAGTTCGAGCAGCGAAAATCCACTTGATGCGCGTGCGTTAGCGAGATGGCGCATCGACCTGCACCACGCCTGCGGCATCTACCACGATCTGCATCTGTTGCCGGCCATCGCCCAACGCGATGCGCTGCGGCGTGGCCGCACCGGTGGGGTCGAAGCGCACACTTATGTGTCTGCTGTCGACAGGCAGCTGCGCCTGGATGCCCTGCGGCCAGCGGACCGCGGCAAATGGCGCTTGATCCAAGGCAACCCACTGCTGCTGGGCCTGACGACGGAAACCATAGCCGCCGGCATCGATGCTGACCTCCACCATGCGCAAACTCATGATCGCCTCGTCGCGTGCATGCATCAGCGCGCTGGCCAGGGTGTCGGCATGATCGTGCAGATCGCGCCGCGTATCCGGCAAGGTCATCACCGCCAACGTGCTGGCCAGCGCGGCAATGACCAACACGGCAAGCACCTCAAGCAAGGTGAAGCCACGCGCGCATCGGTTCGCCACGCGCATCGGCATGCGCGATGAACACGGCCTTGGAGGGCCCAGCATTGCAGACACGGCCGTCACTCAGCGCCAGTTGCCGATATCGGCATTGTCGGCATCGCCACCTTCGGCACCGTCTGCGCCAAACGAGTACACGTCAAAGCCGCCATGGCGGCCGGGGCGCCGGTATTGGTATGCATGGCCCCATGGGTCTTCCGGCAACCGGCGGATGTAACCGCCCTGCCGATAGCGCTCCGGCCGCGTCAATCCGACCGGCGGGTTGAGCAAGGCTTGCAGCCCTTGTTCGGTGCTTGGGTAGCTGAGGTTGTCCAGGCGATAGGTTTCCAGCGCCTGCTCCAATACCGCCACGTCGGCGCGGGCTTTTTCCACCATCGCGCGATCCTGGCTGGGCATCACATTGATCATCACCACCGTGGCGAGCAGGCCGATGATGACGATGACCACCATCAGTTCGACCAGGGTGAAACCACGGCTGCGTCGATGTGCCGTCAGCGAGCCAAGGCGTGCACGTGGATGGATGGACTGCATGACGATCTCCATGGATAAGCGGACGCGCTCAACCAAGCGCGAGGGTGTTGAATTGCAAGATGGGCAGCAGGATCGACAACACGATCACCGCCACCACGCCGCCGAGCAGCACGATGATGGCCGGCTCCAACAGGCTCATCGCGGCGGCGGTGAAGGTCTCGAATTCGCGCTCCAGGTAGTCAGCGGCACGCTCCAGCATCGGCGCCAGGCGTCCGCTGTTTTCGCCGCTGGAGGCCATGTACAGCAGCGTTGGCGGAAACACCCCCGCGCGCTTCATGGCCGCGGCCAGGCTGCCGCCTTCGCGGATCGCGGTGACCATGCCGTCGGTGGCCAGGCGTAACGCGCGGTTGTCCACGGTGCGTGCGGCAATCATCAGCCCCTCCATCAACGGCAAGCCGCTGTTGACCATGATGGCCAGGGTGCGCGCCATGCGCGCGGCGTGCAGATCGCGGAGCAACCGGCCCAGCAGTGGCGCACGCAGTAACGCGCGGTCCGCCGTCAGGCGCAGTGCCGGGCGTTTGAGCAGCTGCAACGCCGCAACCACCGCAATCACCAGCGCGATCAGCAGCGGGATACCGGCATGCAGCAGAAAATGCGACACGCCGATCACCGCGCGTGTCAGCCACGGCAGGGCACGGCCCATCGAATCGAACTGGTCCACCACCTTGGGCACCACGAAGGTCATCAGCACGATCACCACCGCACCGGCCGTCGCTGCCAGCGCCGCCGGATAGACCAATGCAGACTGCAACTTGCTGCGCACCTGTGCCTGGCGTTCGAGCAGATCGGCCAGTCGTTCCAGCACCTGCGGCAACGCACCCGCGCTTTCGCCGGCGGCCACCATCGCCCGATACAACGCAGGGAACGCCTTGCCCTGGCGTGCCATCGCATCGGACAGGCGGAATCCTTCGACCACCAATGCATGCGTCTGGCTGGTGACCCGACGCACGCCGCGGCGTTCGGACTGGGTGCCGATGGTGCGCAAGGCCTCTTCCAGCGGCGCGGTCTCCACCAGCGTGGCAAGCTGGCGGGTGAACAGCACCAGATCCTTGCCGCTGAAGCGCGCTGCGCGGCCGGCCGTGCTGCCGGCCGCGGCCGCAACTTCCAGGCGCACCGGCACCCATTGCCGCTGTTCCAGCAGCGCACGTGCGCCGTGCACGCTGTCGGCACTGATGACGCCGTGCCGGTTGCGCCCATGCAGATCGAGCACGGTGTAATCAAATTGCGGCATGCGCGTCGTCCTGTTGGCGGGTCACACGCAGCGCTTCTTCCAGCGTAGTCAGGCCTTGCAGCACGGCAGCGCGTGCGGCATCGCCCAGCCGCGGCGCGCGTGCGAAGGCCACAGCAGCCAGCGCGTCTTCGTCGGCGTTGTCGCCGATCAAACGGCGCATCGCATCGTCTACCGCAATCGCCTCGTAGATGCCCACGCGGCCGGCGTAGCCGCTGTGGTGGCAAGCGTTGCAGCCCATGGCGGTGTAGATCACTGCATCGGCCGGCGCATCCAGCAGTTGACGCGTGCCGGTATCGATCGAACGCTCGCTACGGCATTGCGGGCACAAGCGCCGCACCAGCCGCTGCGCCAGGATCAGTCGCAGACTGGAAGCCAGCAAGAACGGCTCGATCCCCATATCGCGCAACCGCGTGACCGCGCCCACCGCATCGTTGGTGTGCACGGTGGAGAGCACCAGATGGCCGGTGAGGCTGGCCTGCACCGCAATCTGCGCGGTCTCGGTATCGCGGATCTCGCCGATCATCACCACGTCCGGGTCCTGGCGCAGGATCGCGCGCAGGCCGGCGGCGAAGGTCATGCCGACACGTGCGTTGACCTGGGTCTGGCCGACGCCATCGATGGCGTATTCCACCGGATCTTCCACGGTGAGGATGTTGCGCGAGCCATCGTTGAGCAGGCGCAGCGCCGCGTACAAGGTCGTGGTCTTGCCCGAACCGGTGGGCCCGGTGACCAGCACGATGCCATTGGGCACCTGCAATGCGCGCTGCACGGTGTGCATCACCGCAGGTGGCATGCCCAGCTGCGCCAGCGACAGCGTGCCCTGCTCCTTATCAAGGATACGCAACACCACCCGCTCGCTGCCGCGCGTGGGCAACGTGGACACACGCACGTCCAGTGCCTTGGCCCCCATCACCAGCGACACGCGCCCATCCTGTGGGATGCGTTTTTCGGCGATATCCAGCCGCGCCATCACCTTGACGCGCGACACCAGCAGCGGTGCGATGCGTCCGGGCAGCGTGGCTGCCTCGCGCATCACGCCATCCACGCGCAGGCGCACGCGCAGGCGCGACTCGTAGGATTCCAGATGCACGTCGGATGCACCCAGCCGCGCGGCCTCGGCGATGATGCCGTTGATCAAACGAATGATCGGCGCATCGTCCTGGCTGTCGAGCAGATCGGCGGTGGGAATGTCGTCGATCAACGAATCCAGGCTGCCATGCAGATACAGCGCTTCCACCTGCACACCTTGCTCCAGCCCGGCATCGGCGTAGATCTCCGATACCTGCCGGTCGAACACTGGCGGCGCCAGCGTGCGCACCTGCAGTGGCATGCCCAACGCGCGGCGCAACTCGATCAGGGCCTGCACATCGCCACCTTCGCGCAAACCGATCTGCGCGGTGGTGTCGCTGCCAAGCAGCACTACGCCGTGACGCTTGGCGAATGCATAGGAAATGCTGGCGCGGGCGCTGCTCATGGCATCAACGCTGCACGGGACGTGCGCCGGGCGCAGGTATTGTTGCCGGTGCCGGCGCAACCGACGATGGACCGGCCGGCAGCTGCGGCGGCTGCGCACGCAAGTAGTCGCGCACCAGCGCATCCAGCGCCGCTTCCGGATCGCCATCGGCCAGCTGACGCTCGCGCAGGTAGTTGTAGCGTGGCGCGGTCATGCGCTGGGCATCGGCTGCATCGCGAATGACGGTGGGGCGAATGAACACCATCAGATTGGTCTTGTCGCGGTTGCGCGACTTGTGCCGGAACAACGCGCCCAGGCCGGGTACATCGCCAAGTAGCGGCACCTTCTCCACGGTCTGGCGGTCGTTCTGATCGAGCAGGCCGCCAAGCGCCACGATGGCACCGTTCTCCACCACCACGCGCGTTTCGATCTGGCGCTTGTTGAACACCAGCTCCGAGGATTGCGCGCTGACCGGCCCGGCAATGGCCGAGACTTCCTGCTTGATCGCCAGCGTGATGCCGCCGGCCGTGTTGATCTGCGGGCGCACTTCCAGCTCCACGCCCACGTCCTGGCGCTGGATGGTGCGGAATGGGTTGTCGTTGGCCGCACCGAGCACTTCGCCGGTGGTGATCGGCACTTCCTGGCCTACCAGGATGCGCGCCTGCTCGTTGTCCAGGGTCATGATCGAGGGCGTGGACAACAGGTTGGAGCCGGTGTCGCTCTTGACTGCGTCGATGATCATGCCGAACACCGCGTCGTTGCTTTGCCCGGCCAGGCCGATCAGGCCACCGCTCAGGCCCAGCAGCGATTGCGCAGCCACGTTGCGTGCCTGTTCCAGCACCGAATCGTCGTCGGCATTGCCGCTGCGCGTGCCAGCCGCCGCCGCAGCCAGCGGCACGATGCCCGGCGAGGCGCCGCTGTATTGCGTGGCGATCAGCGGCACCGTGCCGTTGCGGCCAGCCAGCAGCAGCTGCACACCCAGGCGCTTGGCGGCGGTGTCTGAGATCTCCACCACGATCGCTTCGACCAATACCTGCTCGCGATGCACATCCAGCTGCCGGATCACATCCATCAGGGCGCGCTGTGTTTCCGGGTCGGCATTGATGATCAACGCATTGGAGCCCGGGTAGCGCACGATCACCGGGCGCTTGCCTGCCGCCGGCGCGATCACCTGCGTCTGCGCCGCGCCGCTCGCCGCAGCCACGTCCATCGCAGTGGAACGTGTGTCCTGCCCGGCCTGCGCCTCGTTGCCGGGCGTCTGCCCGACCAGCTGCTGCAGCACCGGCAGCAATTGCTCGGCACTGGCGTGCTGCAGGCGCACCACGCTCACGTCGCCGCGGCGCTCGGCGCGCCCGTCCAGATCGACTGCGGTGCGTACCACGCGCTGCACCAGTGCGGGGTCGCCGCGCACGATCAAGGAATTGCTGCTTTCCACCGGTAACACCGACAACACATTGCTGCGCTCGCCGCCTTGCCCGAACAGCGAGGTCAGGGTGCGCGCCAGTTCCTGCGCCGAGCTGTTGCGCAGCGTCACCGTATCGATGGCCGCACGGTCGGTGTCGATCTGCGCCACCAACGTACGAATGCGTCGCAGGTTGTCGGCGTAGTCGGCAATCAACAGGCTGTTGCCTTGCGGCATCGCCATGATCACACCACCGCGCCCGATCAGCGGCTTGAGGATTTCTGCCGCGCTGCGTGCGTCCACGCGCTGCAGGGTGAAGACCTGCGTTGCAAATCCCAGGTTGCCGTTGGCGGCGCTACCCGGCTGCTGCGCGGCGGTGTCGTCGGGAATGATGCGATAGGTCGATGGCCCGCTGGACACCGCAATCAATCCATTGGCGCGCAACACGGCCAGCAGCATGCCCAGCAGATCGGCTTCGGACATCGCCTGCGCGCGCGCCACGTTGACCGAGCCCTGCACGCGCGTGTCCACGATGAAGGTAATGCCGGTGGCACGCGAGACGTCCTGGATGAAAGCGCGCAGGTCCACGTCCTGCAGGCGCACGGCCGGTGCATCGGCGGCATGCAACGCAGTCATCGGCACCGCGGGCAGCGCGAGCAACAACGTGGCCGAGAGCAGCCAGAGCGGGCGAACAGCAGTCATTGCGGGCGCTTCAAGGTCATGGTGTGGGTCTGGCCGTCGCGGCGGTAGGTCAGCGTGGCGCTCTGGCCATCGCGCAATTCGTCCTGCAGCTCGCGCAGATGTTCTGCATCGAGCGTGCGGCCGTTGATCTGGGTCAGCACATCGCCCGGCGCCAGACCGGCCTGACGCAGCAGTGCGCCATCGCCGCGCGGCATGATGGTGAAACCGCCACCATCGGCGCTGGCGCGCAAGCCGGCACTGGCGAGCAGCTGCTGCGCATCGACGGCGGTGGCTGCGCTCGCGCCTGCTGCCGTGGTGACATTCGATTGCACGGCTGCCGGAGCAACGGTCGGCGCGGTTGCGCTCGTTGCTGCAGGCCGGAGCGATGCACCCGCAGCAGATGCCTCGCCCAATGCAATGCGACGCACACTGGCGCCAGCGCGCAGCAGCACTTGATCGGCCGCGATCGCCTGCACCACCACGCCGGGCGCAACCGTGTCGCCGACGCGGTAGACGCCTTGCCGGCCATCGCTACCGCTGAGATAGGCGGCCGCCTGGGTGCCGCCAGCACGCACGCCATGCAGCACCATGCCATCGCGATTGGTGTCGGAGGCGCTGCGATGGAACACATCGCGACGCAATGCGGACACGTCGAGAGTAGTGACGCGACCGCGCTGCGCAGTGCCCAACGGCCCGATCGGCGTGAGCACCAGCCACAACAGGCGCACACCTTGCAGCACCAGCAACGCAACCACGCAACACGCCACCGCCGTGCGAACGCCTGGCGCCAGCAACAAGGAATTCAACGAGGGCCAGGCGCGCTGCAAAGCGGACATCCGTCTCAGGATTTCGATTGGATGACAGAATGCGGCTGCAATGTGTCAGTTCGAAGAAACCGATGACACAGACCGACACACGGCGCCATACGACTAAACGCAAACGCCCGCCATGCAACGCACAGCGGGCGCTTGCGACACTGGCAACTGCACCTCAGATCAGAAGCGCGCTGTCACACTGATGTCATAGCTGATGCCAGGCTGGTAGGTGTACAGGTCCACCCGGTTGCTCCCTACCTTCTGGTACTCCTGGTACTTGGTCTTGAGCAGGTTACGCGCGGCAAAATTCACCGACACCGTCTCGCCGGACCACGTCAGGCCCTGCTTGATCACCAGATCCAGCGAGGTGCCCGGCTTGTCGATGTAATCCGGCTGCCCGGGGCGACCACGCGCGGACACCCGCTTGCCCACGTAGTTGGCGATCAACGTCGCCTGGCTGAGCGTGCGCTCGCTTTCCACCCCGATCTGCAGGTTGGCGATGTCATCGGACTGGCCTTGCAATGCCGAACCATCGCGGATGAACAAGGTCGCCTGCACCGGTGCGCTGAAGCCGAACGGCTGCACCGTATCGCCATCGCTGGCACTTACCTCGGACGTGGTGCGGGTGTAATTGCCGGACACGAACATGCGTTTGTCGCCCCACCAGTCGGCAGCGATCGGCAACTCCAGATACTTCTTGGCCTCCAGCTCCACGCCGTACAGCGTCGCCTTGGGCGCATTGATGAAGCTCTGCACGATGCCGCCGCCGGGGGCGTCGTTGACGATGGCTTCGATCGGCTTGTCGATGTTCTTGTAGAACGCGCCGACGGTGACGTACTGGCCCGGTTCGAAGAACCATTCGTAGCGTGCGTCCAGATTGACCAGCTCGCTGTCGACCAAAAACGGGTTGCCGAAGAACTGGCGGTCGATGTCCGGGTCCAGATACTGCTGTGGCGCCATTTCGCGAAACTGCGGGCGTGCGATGGTCTTGGAAGCGCCAAAGCGCAGCTGCTGGTTCTCGGCAAAATTCCAGGTGACCGTGGCCGACGGCAGCGCATAGCTGTTGTGCAACGGTGCCACGCCGTCCTGGCGCGTGCCGCTGAAGATGTCGTATGGGTGCACCGCCTGGGTGGCGTCTTCGTAACGCACGCCCGCCGTGGCGCGCAGCGTCGGCACGATCTCGCCCTCTGCCTGCAGATACGCCGCCTTGACCTTCAAGGTCGCGTCGTAGGCAGCCGCACCGAAACTGCCGGTGGTTTCGCGCAGACGCAGCAGATCGTTGCTGAGGTTGTAATCGGAGAACAGATAATCCACGCGCTGGTACTGGTTCAGGAACGGCAGCGGCCCGTCCAGCGCCAGGAAACGGAATTCGCGGCTCCACGCGCTGCGGTCGTTGTCCAGATAGGCCAGCCCGCCCTTGACGGTGAGGTCGTGCTCCATCGGCAAGCGCCAGGTGACATCCACGCCACCGCTGGCCACCTTGTCGTCGACCTTGCTGAAACGCGTGTAGTTCTGCACGCGTGAGGCATCGTGCGCCCAGTAGCCGTCCAGCCGCTCGTAACGAATCCCGGTTTCGTAAGGCACATCGCGGCTGGCGTTGGCCACTGCAGCGCGCCATTCGATCTTCAGGTCGTCGTATTCGCCGAAGGCGTGCGTGCCGCGTAGTTGGTTGTTGATCAACTGCCGCGCGTACCACTCGGTGTTGTCGTCGCGCACGTCGAAACCTGCCAGTTCGTCGCGACCGGCGCGGCTGCGCGCCACCTTCAAGGTGTCGTGCACGTAGAGCGTGGTCCAGCCGATGGTATGCCGGCCATATTCCCACCCTAGCCCCAGCATGCCGTTGCTGCGCACGTTGTTGCGGGTGGTGGCGAAGTCGTAGTTGGAATTGAACTCGACGCTGTCGCCGACAAAGATGCCGTCCTGCTGCTTGCCGGTGCGCGTGCGCCATTCGTTGTCGTAGCTGGCCACCGCGATGATGCCCAGCTTGGCCTCGCCCACATCCATGCTGTAGCCGGCGGTGCCGCCGACATTGACGTCCGGAGCGATGCTGTCCTTTTCCTGCAGCACATACAGGTTGGCATCGTTCAAGCTGCGCCCGATGCGACGGATGTCCTCGCGCGAAAAGCTGCCCAGATCGACTCGGCGGCCGGTCCTGATCGCATCGCGCAAGGCGGTAGGCTGCTTGCGGATGCCATCATCAAAACCCCACTCGTCATCGTCGGAGCCGTAATAGGTCAGGCCTTTTTCGCCGGTGCTGACGCTGTTGGCCCCACCACCCACGGTCAACGACAGGAACGGCGTGTCGGGGATCTCCATCGATTGCAGATCGATCACGCCGCCGCCGAATTCGCCCGGATAATCGGCCGAATAGGTCTTTTGCACGGTCACGCTGGCCAGCACATCGCTGGGGAACAGGTCCAGCGGCACCACGCGCTGCATCGGCTCTGGGCTGGGCAGCGGCGAACCGTTGAACAACGCAGACGAATAGCGCTCGCCCAGACCGCGCACATACACATACTTGCCGCGCGACAGGCTCAGCCCGGTGACACGCGTCAGCGCCACCGCGGCGCTGCTGTCGCCGGTGCGCTCCATGTCTTCGCGCGTCACGAACGAGGCCACTTCGGAGGTTTGCAGCATCGGCTCGGGAATGTAGTCGCCACGCACCACGACCTGGTCGAGTTGCTTGGGCACACTGGTACTGGCCGCGCTGGACGTACTGCTGCCGGCGTCGGCGTCGCTGGTGGTCGACTGCGCCATGGCGGCGCCGGACATCAGCAAGGTGGAAATGGAAAGAGACAGGCCCGTCCGCGAGAGACGGGCAACAGCAGAGGTTCGCATCGTGGGAGCCCTGGCAACAGAAAGATGAAGCTGGACGCATCGCACGGCGACCGATGGCCGCCGTGCGATGCCATGCCTCAGCAGGGACGGTCGGCGGTCAGCCCGCAGGTCCAGCCCTGCCACCACGTATCGTTGGCATCGCGCACGCCACCGATGTAGTTCACCTGCTGGAAGAAGCTGCTCACCCCGTTCAGGCCCTGGAACGCCGGTACTGCCGATTCATTGGCGCCATTGACGAAGGTGTTCTGCAAGGTGGACACGCCGTTGGCGACATTGTTGGTGCCGGCTGCGAACTGGCTGGCCGCACGCGCGTCGCTGCCGAAGGCCGTCGGGCAGGCGAAGAACACCGAGTTGAAGGTGCCGAGCGTGTCGGTATCGGCCAGGTTGAAGCATACCAGGCCATCACCAGTGCCGCCGGCTGGGCGGGTGACCACCGAGTTGTAGAACGCGGCCTGGGTGCCCTGGTTGAGCATGATCGCCGCACCGGCGCGCGCGTTACCCACGTAGGTGAAGTTGGCCACTTTCGGGCGCGAATACGGCTGGCGACGCAGGCTGCTCCACTCGTTCATGCGGTCGCCACCACCGGCGCGCTGCACCACGATGCCGAACTGCAGTGCACCGCTCCAGCCAGCATCGGTATCCAGCGAATCGTCGTCGGCACCGGTGATGACCAGGTGGCTGCCGTTGACCGTCCCGCCGAACCATTCGATGCCGTCGTCGGAGCTGTTGTGGATCTGCACATAATCCAGCTTGGTGCCGCTTCCCACGCCCGCCAGGGTGATGCCCTGCAATTCGTTGTTGGGCGAAATTTCGAAGCCCGAATACATCACGCGCAGGTAGCGCATCGACCCGCTGTTGTCGGTAGCGTTGTTGCCGCCATAGAACGCGTTGGTCCCCTCGACCTGCGCCTGACATTCCGGCGTCCCCGACACCGTGGTGCCCGGGCAGTTGTTGATCGCCGCGCGCCCCAGCACCACGATGCCGCCCCACAGGCCGATGGTATTGGCACTGACCGTGCTCTCCAGCGCCTGACGTGCGGTGAAGACGATCGGCGCAGTCGCACTGCCTTCGGCAAAGATCTGCGAACCGCGATTGACCACGATGTAGTCGCTACCGGCCGACCCGAACAGGGTTACGCCCGGCTCGATGGTCAAGACACCCTGCGTGCTGCCGGCGGCCGGTGCGGTGGCGTTGCCGCCGCGGTCGGTGCCGACATTGACGCGGCCGCTGATCGAGTAAACGGTGCCCGCGCGCGCCGGCACCACCAGGTTGCCGTTGATGGTTTCCGGCAACTGGCAGGCGCGTAGCGTGTTGTTGGCGATGGTGCCGACGTTGGAAAAACCGCTCGGGCAATCGGCGGCCGGACCGCTCGGTGCGGGTGCCGGCGTTGGTGCAGGCGTGGGCGCCGGCGTCGGTGTGGGGGCCGGTGCCGGCGGGAATGCGCCTTCACCTGGCGAGGCGACACGGTCGGCTCCGCCACCACAGGCCGACAGCGCCAGTGCGGTACCAAAGGTCATGAGAAGTGTCTTGCTGCTGTTGCGAACGGCCATGCGGCTGATCTCCAGGTCAAAGGTCGGTATGAAGAGGAGTCGTCAAGAATTGGTGGCGTTCCGCGCACTGCAGTGGCGAGCACGTTCAAGATCCCCGTCACTTTTATAGAGGGCATCTGTTTCATTTGTCTTACCACGACACAATTGACATACGAATGCCACATGCCGACATGCACTGTAGAGCGATGACACACACCGATATCCCGACCCCGCTGGCCGACTGGATCGTGGCGCAAGCCGTGGCCGGCCATCCGCCCGAGCAAGCGCTACAGCCGCTACTGGATCAGGGCTGGAACGAACAGGACGCCATCGATGCGGTCGAGGCACTGGTCCGTGCCCACATCCGGCAACACGCGCAAGCGAACGACTTGCCGATGCCGGTGCGCGTGCCCGCGTTGCAACAAGACGCCGATGCCTCGCTGCTTGCGTTGGGCGACCGCGATGTGCGCGTGTTGGTCAGCCTGTTGCTGCCGCGCGTGGTGGTACTCGGCGGCTTTCTTTCCGACGAGGAATGCGATGCATTGATCGCCTTGGCCCGGCCGCATCTGGCGCGCTCGCGCACCGTGGACAATGCAAACGGAGAGCACGTGGTGCATGCCGCGCGCACCAGCGACAGCATGTGCCTGCGCCTTGGCCAGGATGCGCTGTGTCAACGTATCGAAGCGCGCATCGCGCGCCTGCTCGACTGGCCGGTCGATCACGGCGAAGGGTTGCAAGTGCTGCGCTACGCCACCGGTGCGGAATACCGGCCGCATTACGATTACTTCGATCCGGACGCAGCCGGCACCCCGGTGTTGGTGCAGGCCGGCGGGCAACGCGTCGCCTCGCTGGTGATGTACCTCAACACGCCAGAACGCGGCGGTGCGACGCGTTTTCCTGATGCGCATCTGGATGTCGCTGCGGTCAAGGGCAATGCAGTGTTTTTCAGCTACGACCGCCCGCACCCGATGACACGCAGCCTGCACGCCGGTGCGCCGGTATTGGCCGGCGACAAGTGGGTAGCCACCAAGTGGCTGCGCGAGCGCGCAGTGCGCATGCCCGGATAAGCACCGCAACACCGCGCCGGCGGGATCGACCCCGTCCGCCGCCAACGCGGAGCGACACGGCACCTGCATCGCCTGCGTGCTGCGGCTGTCGGATGCAGCGCCATTGGCTGTTGGCTGTTCCCCACGCCGCGAGCGGCACATCGCCAACACGCAGGCGGCCATCAGGCGTTGCAACACGATCACTTGCCGATCGTCCCCCAAGGCGGCAGCAGCGCGACGCGAATTGAATTTGTCAGAATATGTTATAACATGTCATTACTGACACGATTCCATTGGCCCGCAGGTATTGCCCGCTTCATGAAGATCCATCCCCTCGTGGCGACTGTCGCCGCTCTGCTGTTTGCTGCCGACGCACGCGCGCAGTCCTCCGATTCGGCGCTGACGCTCGGCAAGGTCGACGTCCATCAGCATCACGAAGGCCAGCTCAGTGCGCATCAGGTGCTGACGTCGGTGGATGTCCTGGGCGCCGACCAGATCGAGGACAAGAACGTGTCCTACAGCTGGGAATTGCTGGGGCAGATGCCAGGCATGCAGTTGACCGAAACCCGACAGGGCGCCGAATCGGGCAAGGTCAGCTTCCGCGCCTTCAACGGCGAGGGCTATCTCAATGCCATCAAGACCCTGATCGACGGCATTCCCAGCAACGTCAACAGCGGCAACCAGCGCTTCATCGACATGCTGTTTCCGCTGGAAATCAGCTACATCGAGGTGGTGCGTGGCACCAACGATCCGCGCTATGGGCTGCACAACATCGGCGGCAACATCAACTTCGGCACCCGCCAGGGCGGCAGTTACACCGATGCCCGCGTGGCCTACGGCAGTTACGCCAGCCGCGATGCGCAGATCGCGATAGGGCGCGAACGCGACGGATTCGCGCAGAACTACTTCATCGGCGCACAGGCGTCGGATGGCTATCGTGCGCACGATCGCTCCAGCAAGCATGTGCTGGGCGGCAAATGGTTCTACGGCAGTCTCGACGACGGCATGCGCATCGGCCTGACGGCACGCGCGTACCGCACCCAGGCCGACGAGCCGGGCTTCATGACCGCAGCAGAGTTGCAGGCGGACCGTCGCAGCTCGGACCGCCGCAACCGTAACGATGGCGACGACCGCGACATGCAGCAGCTCGGCGTGCATCTGGACCTGAAACTGACCGACACCCTGTTCCTGGGCAGCAAGCTTTACTACAACCGCTACGAGGACGACCGCCGGGTGACCTTCAGCGACCTGCCCACCGGCAATGCCCCGCGCCAGCGTCGGCGCTGGAACGAAACGCAGGTGGGCATGCTCAACACCCTGACCTGGCGCGCCAACGACCTGCTGACCTTGGAAGGCGGCATCAACTACGAACATCAGGACAATGCGTACCGGCGCGAACGCTTCAACTATGCCGAGCCCACCGACTTTGCCGCAGTGCCAGCGCGCATCCAGAACGACGACCGCTATACCTTCGACAATTGGGGCGCCTACGTACAGGCCATCTATCAGCCGGTCGAGGCCCTGAAGCTGGTGCCGGCCTATCGCGTGGACCGCTTCGACGGCGACACGCAGCTACCGGGTGCGGTGCGCGCACCGCTGCAGCGTTACGGCAGCATCGGGCAACCCAAACTCAGCGTGATCTACGCCCTGACGCCCAGCACCAACGTGTACGCCAACTGGGGCCGTACCTTCCAGGTGTTGACCGGCTCCACCGCCCCGGCCTATCTCACCCCAGGGCAAGCCGGCATCCGCCCTTCCACCAACACCGGCGTCGAGCTGGGTATGAAATTCAGCCCATTTGCAGGCAGCCAGGCGCGTATCGCCGTCTGGCAACAGGATGCGGAAAACGAGGTATCGAACATGCCGGCCACCGGCACCACCGTCACCTTGGGCAAGACGCGTCGCCGCGGCGTGGATGCGCAGATCAGCGCACAGCTGGGTGATCGCTGGACGCTCTGGGCATCGCATGCCTACCAGGATGCCAGGATCACGCGCGACGACCGTGCCGCCGCGCTTTCGCTGCAAGGCAACGAAGTCATCGCCACGCCCCGCTACATCAGCAACATCGGCGTGGATTACCGCGCGACCGAGGCGTTGCAACTGGGCCTGCAGGGACGCGCCCAGGGCAACTACTACCTGGAAGAGCGCAACGTGGCGGGCAAGTACGGCGGCTTTGCAACGCTCGACCTCACCGCGCGCTATACGATCAACCCGAACTGGAGCGTGGACGTGCAGGTCCGCAATGCCACCGGTCGCAAGTATGCCTACGTGTGGTACGACAGCTTCTTCTGGGCACAGGCGCAGCCCATGTTCTCGCCAGCGGCCGGACGGCAGCTGTATCTCGGGCTGAGAATGAAGCTGTAACGCCGCGGCAGCGGTGGCGAGGTGCGAACCACGGGTCCGCGACGCAGCGTAGCGGCTGCACAAGCCGTCATCGCCAAGCCGGCACGTGGCGCCCCGTCGCGGCGTCGGCACGCCGCTTGGCGCAAGCGGTCCTGGCGTACGATGCTTCAGATCGCTGCGGATATACGCTGCCAGGCTGATCAGGATCGCGTCGCCGCCTGGCTCCGTTTACGGCAGCGGGCAGGCGCCTGGCCTGCCGAGGCATCGTTCCGTCACCGTCGCCGCTGTCCAAACAGGCGCCGATCGATCCGCAACATCACACATCGCAACGGCGTCCATGCCAGACAGAGCCCGGCGAGAATGCCCAAGGTATCGGCCAATGCATCGTACGGGTCGGCGCTGCGATTGGTGGTCAGCGCGCCTTGCGCGATTTCGATGCCGATGCCCAGCAACACCAATCCGAACGCAGCCAACGCCAGCGCGCGCCGGGTCGCAAACAACTGCACCGCTCCCCAGCACAACAACGCGAACGTGATGAAGTGCTCGGCCTTGTCGCTGTTGGACGGCAACTCAGGAAACTCCGGCGGCGGCCCCAGGCACACGGCAATGACCACGACGATTGCGGCGATCCACACGCCCACCCACAACCGCGGCCGGTGAAACGGCCGGAGTGCCGAACTCACAACCGCCATGTGAGATCGCCGGACAGGAATGCCGGGGCAAAATCG
The DNA here is from genome assembly GCF_013112235.1 of Xanthomonas euvesicatoria. Lineage (NCBI taxonomy): Bacteria > Pseudomonadati > Pseudomonadota > Gammaproteobacteria > Lysobacterales > Lysobacteraceae > Xanthomonas > Xanthomonas euvesicatoria. The sequence continues at coordinate 1,957,529 of NZ_JABFFS010000001.1, read as the reverse complement.
ACATCGCGCGAGAAGCCCATCACCTGGAAGCGCTCGCCCATCTCGCTGGGCAGCGTCAGCCGCTTGATCTGTTCGCGTAGACGCATGCGCCCCACTTCATCGGTGCGCGGATCGGCCTGCGCCAACAATGCGTCCAGCCCATTGCCGAGCAGGAAGCTTGCTTGCGTGCAATACCCGGCCAACTCGAAACCTGCGCCGGTGCCTGCCTCGGCCAACGCGGTGAAGTCCACCGATGCGGTCAGATCCTGCAGGCCCGGCCAACGGTAGAGATCTTCGTGCATGCGATGCCGGTAAAACGCGCGCAACGTGCCGTCCTCGCGCTGCGCACGATAGAACTCGCCGCGCGGGTAACCGTAGTCGACGAACAACATCGCGCCACGCTTCAAACCGCCGGCTACCGCCTGGATCCAGTACGGCAACTGCGGCAGCAACTCGGAGCGATAGCCATCGGCGAACGGCTGCTCCAGATAACGCTCCAGGTGACGCACGGCCGCGCTCAGCAACGCATCGGCCGGTTGCTCGCCGCGCGCGAATTGCTGCTGGGCATCCAGCACCACGGTTTCTTCATACACCTGCCCATCGCGCAGTGCGAAACGCGGCGTGGGCAAGGCGTCGATGACTTCGTTGGCAAACAGCACGCCATCCCAATCGTCCGGGAACGGCGCATCCAGCCATTCCACCAGATCGAACACCGGCGGAATCAGGCTGCGCCCCAACCGCTCGCGTTGACGTTCGCGCAGGTCGGCGCTGGGCTCCAGGATCGCGTAACGCTCGGGCAACGCGTCCAGTTCCAGCAGCCGCTTGAGCGTGACTTCGGCAAACGCGCCGCTGCCGCCGCCCACTTCCAGCACCCGCGCCTGCGGCCCGAGCTGTTGCAATACCGGCGCCAACGCGCCGGAGACGGTGGCCGCAAACAACGGCCCCAATTCCGGGGCGGTGACGAAATCGCCGGCCTCGCCGAACTTGCTGGCGCCGGCGCTGTAATAGCCCAGGCCAGGCGCATACAGCGCCAGCTCCATGAAGCGCGAGAACGGGATCGCACCGCCGGCGGCCTGGATTTCGGCGCGCACATGCGCAGCCAGCCGGTCGCTGTGGGCCAGCGCGTCCGGATCGGGTGTGGGAAGGTCGGCGTGCATGCGGGCACCGGTTGCGGGGACAATGCACAGGATAGCCGAGCCCTCCGCAACGCCGAGCGAGTACGCCATGACAGACAGTTCCAAGGTGGTGTTGATCACCGGTGCCGCCCGCCGCATCGGTGCGCAGATCGCCACCACGCTGCACGCTGCCGGCTACCGCGTTGCACTGCACGCACACCGTTCCGCCGAGGTGCTCGACGCACGCGTGGCCGAACTGTGCGCCCAGCGTGCCGGCAGCGCACAGGCCTTGCACGCCGATCTGCGGATGCCCGACGCGCCTGTGCAGTTGGTGGCCGACTGCGTCGCCGCGTTTGGTCGCCTGGATGGGGTGGTCAACAACGCCTCGGCGTTCTACTCCACCGCCATTGGCGAGGCCACTGCAGCGCAATGGGACGAGTTGTTTGCGGTCAATGCACGCGCGCCGTTCTTCATCGCGCAAGCGGCCGCCGCACAGTTGCGCCAGCGCCGCGGGGCCATCGTCAACCTCACCGATCTGCACGCGCAGGCGCCGATGCGCAACCACCCGCTGTACGGCGCCTCCAAGAGCGCGCTGGAAATGCTGACCCGTTCGCTGGCGCTGGAACTGGCGCCGCACGTGCGTGTCAACGCGGTCGCGCCTGGCGCCATCCTGTGGCCGGAAGAAGGCAAGTCCGCCGATGCCAAGCAGGCGTTGCTCGCGCGTACGCCGCTGGCGCGCATCGGCACGCCGGAGGAAATTGCCGAAGCGGTGCGCTGGTTGCTGGACGAGGCCAGCTTCGTCACCGGCCATACCCTGCACGTCGATGGCGGCCGCCAGCTCAGTTGAACGACGCTTCCGGGGCCTGCGCACTTTCGCTGCAAAGGGACGCCCCCCGTGTCATGCACGTGCGCCCGGTTGCCACCTCGCCGAATGCGACATTGCCAGACGGTTGCACACGTCCGTGCGCTCAACCGCGCTGCCAGAACAGCACTATTGCGTGACGCTCAACTGCGGCGCAGCCGCATCCAGCTCCACCGTGGCAAACGCGCTGCCGTACTGCGGGTGCGCCTGCCACAGGGCTGCCAACGCCTGCCCGCTCAGCGGGTCGACGAAGTCCGGCGCGATGTCGGCCAGCGGTTTGAGCACGAATGCGTGCTTCAGCTCGGGCCGCGGGATGCGCAGATGCCCGGGGCCTTCGACGATACGGTCGCCAAAGAACACCACGTCCAGATCCAGGGTGCGGTCGCTGAAACGCGGGCCGCTGCGATCGCGCCCATGCGCATCTTCCAGTGCATGCAGCCAGTGATCCAGCGCGTCCAGCTCCAGATCGGTCTGCAAGACCACCGCGTTGTTGACGAAGTCCGGCCCTTCGAAGCCCACCGCAGGCGTGCGGTACGCGGGTGACACGACGATCTGGCCAAAGCGCGCGCGCAGGGCGACGACAGCCAGGCGCAGGTAGTGGGTCGGCTGGACGTTGCTGCCGAGGCTGAGAAGCACGGTGGTCATACGTTATTCGCGCATGCGGCCGGCACGGACGTCAACTGTTGCAATCGCGTTGCACCCATCGACGCATGCGCCGGGTGCGCGCAAACGTGGTGTCAGGCCACTTCCAGCGCATGCGAAACGGCGCGGAACACCCGGCGCATTTCCAGCGGCTTGCGCAGCACATGCACCGGCAGATCCGACGGGAAATGCGCACGCTGCAACGGCGCACCGACATCTTCCAGCACGATCGCCGGGCCCTGGTACCCCAGCTCCTGCATGCTCAGCAGCACGCTCACGGCCGAGAGCAGGATGATGTCGCTGTCGATGATCACCAGGTCCGGCATCGCGTGCTGCTGCACCAGCTGCAGCGCCGCGGCGCCATCGCTGGCCAGCTGCGGCTGATAGCCCTGGCTGGAGAGCGCATTGCCCAGCAGCGATAGGCGCGTTGCCTCGCCATCCACCAGCAAAATGCGCTGCCCATGGCCAAGCGGAAGCGGCAGTTCGGCTTCGGTCACCGCCGCCGACACCGCACGCATCGGCACGATCATGTCAAAGCGCGTCCCTTCGCCCAGCCGGCTATCGACCACGATGCTGCCACCATAGCTTTCGATGATGCGCTTGCACGAAATCAGTCCCAACCCGGTGCCATCGGCCTTGGTGGTGAAGAAAGGACTGAACAGGCGCGCGCGGGTTTCACCGCTCATGCCCACGCCGGTGTCGGCCACGCTCATGCGCACGCGCGAGGCATCGTAGCGATCGGCTGCCAGGATCAGTCTGCCGCCCTCGGGCATCGCCTGGATCGCGTTCAAGCCGAGGTTGAGCAGGCATTGCTGCAATTCGGTGTAGTTGGCCTCGATGGTCAGATCCGCAGCGATGGTGTCCATCTGCAGGCGTACCCCATCGGGCAGGCTGCTCTTGAGCAGCATCTGCACGGCCTGGAACAGGTTGGCGATGGACACCTGCTCGCGTGGCTTGTTGGAACCACGCACGAACGACAGCATCGACTCGGCCATCTCATGCCCGCGCCGGCCGCATTCGGCCACCACGTTGGCCAGCTGACGCAGCTGCGGGTCGTCGGTGCGCCCGGCCAGCAGGTCAGGCACGATCAACAACGGTTGCAGGATATTGCGCAGGTCGTGGCTCAGACCGGCCGCCAGCATCGCCAGGCTTTCCAGGCGCTGCGCGCGCATCAGTTCGCTTTCTACGCGCTGGCGTTCCAGATCCGCGCGTGCTTCGCGGATCGCGCGGATCACCGCGCTCGGCAAACGCGTCGGGTTGTGCTTGATGATGTAGTCGTTGGCACCATCCTGCAGCGCCTTGACCGCGGTCTCCTCACCCATGGTGCCGGAGACGAAGATGAAGGGCGTGGCGCCGTTTTGGCGCACCAGGCGCAGCGCCTGGTGGCCGGAAAAGCCCGGCATGCTCAGGTCCGACAGCACGATGTCCGGCTGGAAGTCATCCAGCGCGGCGCGCAGCGACGGCTCGCTGTCCACGCGCTCGAATGCCGCATCCAGTCCGGCCTCGAGCAACTGATCGGACAACAGCTCGGCGTCTTCCGGTGAATCTTCCACCAGAAGGATCTTCAGCTGCTCCAGGTTGCCCCCCTCATGCGGCATGGTTCAGTCCAGCTCCGGTGCCTGGTTGATGACCGCCCAGAAGGTACCGAGCGTCTTGACCGCGTTGAAGAACTGATCCACGTCCACCGGCTTGACCACATAGGCATTCACGCCCAGGTCCCAGCTGCGGGCCAGATCGCTTTCTTCGCGCGAGGACGACAGGATCACCACCGGCAGGCGCTTGAGCGTTTCGTCGCTGCGCACCTGCTTGAGCACTTCCAGCCCGTCCAGGCGCGGCATCTTGATGTCCAGCAGCAGCACGGCCGGCAGGCCTTCCTCGCGGTCGGCGAACATGCCACGGCGCAACAGGTAGTCCATGGCTTCCACGCCGTCTTCGACGTGCACGATGGGATTGGCAAGGCGGGCTTCGCGCAAGGCGTCGACCGCCATCTCCGCATCGGCCGGGCTGTCTTCTGCCAGAAGAATGGTACGGATGGCGGTCATGCAATGAACTCTTGGTTGGGCGCTTCAAGCGCAGGAGGTAACACGAAATAAAACGTGGCGCCCTCGTCGACGACGCCTTCGGCCCACACCCGGCCGCCGTGACGCGTCAACACGCGCCGCACGCTGGCCAGGCCGATGCCGGTACCAGCGTATTCGCTGGCCTTGTGCAAACGTTGGAACACACCGAACAATTTTCCGCTGTATTCCATATCGAAACCGGCGCCGTTGTCGCGCACGCTGAACTGGTGGCCGCCGTCGGACATCGGCGTATAGCTGACCTCGATTTTGGCCACCTCGCGCTTGGCGCTGTACTTGACCGCATTGCCGAGCAGGTTCATCCACAGCTGGCGCATCATGTTTTCGTCGGCAACCAGTACCGGCAGCGGCGCGATATGCCATTCCACCCGGTGGCCGGTGTTCTCGCTCTGCACGTTGGAATCCAGGATCGCACGCGTTTCGGCCACCAGCGATTGCATGTCCACCGCCTGCAGGCGCAGCGCACCGCGGCCCAGGCGCGAATACACCAGCAGATCGTCGATCAGCGAGGCCATGCGCCGCGCCGAGCTGCTGATCACCTCCATGTAATGGCGCGACTTCTCGTCGGCCGCATCGCCCAGATGGCGCGCCAACTTGTCGGAGAATCCGGCCACGTGCCGCAGCGGTGCGCGCAGATCGTGCGAGACCGAGTAGCTGAAGGCTTCCAGCTCGCGATTGACTTCCGAGACCTGCTCCACCTTGCCTTCCATCTGCCGGTTGAGCTCCTGGATACGCAACTGCGCGGCCTTCTGCAGGCTGATGTCGCTCACCGTCATCAGCACCACGTCTTCGTCGGTGCTGTCGGGCAGCGGCATGCGGCGTGCATTGATCAACATGGTGCGCAGCACGCCGTCGGCGGCGCGCTGCTCGTGTTCGAAATCCCACAACTCGCGTCCACGCAACAACACGTCCGCCAGCCGTTGATGGATCTGCGCATCGCGCCAGACGCCATCGCCCACCTCTTCCAGCGGCATCAATTCGTTGCCGCGCTCTTCCAGGCCATACAGGTCGGCGAAGGCCGGGTTATGCAGCACGATGCGCTGGCTGGCATCCAGCAGCACGATCGGCTCGCGCACGGTTTGCAGCACCGAGCTGGCGCGCCCGTTGGCGCGCAGGTATTCCTGCTCGGCCGCCAGCCGGCGGCGGATCTGCCGCTGCAGCAGCCAGGTCACCGTGCCCAGCAACAGCAACTGCACCGCCAGCGCCGCCCAGCTCAGCACCGCGTAATGCATGCGCTCGGTTGCGGCGCGCGCATTGCGCAGCGCCAGCAACCGGCCTTCGGCGCTCTGCAGGTCGTCGATCAGCACACGGATCGGGTTGTTCAGGGTCATGTCGTTGATCAGCGCGCGTATCTGCTCCGGCGCAGTGGTCACCGCAATGCGCTCGGCCAACAGCAGACGCCGTTCGATGGTGCTCTGGATGCGCCCCATGCGTACTTGCTGGGCGGGGTTGTCCTTGGTCAGTTCGATCAGTCGCTGCACGGCGGCCAGCGATTCGCGCCGGCCGCGGCGCATACGCTCGTTCAGCGCCTCGCGCTCCACGCCATGCGAGCGCATCAGCGCCGCCGATTCGGTATCGCGCATCGCCGCCTCCAGGCGCTGCGCGGTCTCCTGCACTTCCTGGCTATGCGACACCCAGGACGCGGCCTGGTTGGCGTTGCGGGCCATCTGCTGCAGCAACAAGGAGGGCACCACCACAATCAGGAACACGGCGGCCGCCAACAGAGGCAGGCGCCAGCGATCCCACTTGTCTGCTTGGACCGTTGTTTGCATTGCTGGACCGAATTGCACTCGCTGCAGGGCCAAGGGCTGACCGGCATTGTCTCCGATCACGCAGCTTGCCAGATTAATGATTCAGAGAAATCAGGTCAGTCTGTGACATAGCTGAATGGGCATAGCATACGTGCAGCATGCGTGAAAATGGCGCGAGCGCCCTGCCAGCTGTCGGCTTGCCGGCCGGTTCATCAAAAACAAAAAAGGCGCACTCCGTGGAGTGCGCCTGGTGCTCGGGTCGCCGCCTCGCCTCGGCGGCCCGGCATTCGCAGCAGCTGCGCTTACTTCTTCGCAGCGGTGACCTTCAGGCCGGTCGACTTGACGCTCTTGACGCCCTCGATGCCCTTGGCAACGGCAACGGCCTTGTCATGCTCGGCCTGGGTGGCAACCGCGCCGGTCAGGGTCACGATGCCGTTCTTGGTCTCGACCTTCACGTCGGTACCCGAGACATTGTCGGTCGCCAGCAGGTCGGCCTTGACCTTGGTGGTGATCCAGGTGTCGGTGACCGGCTTCTTGGACTCGTTCATGCCGGCAGCGTGGTCCTTGTGGTCGGCATGTTCCTGCGGTGCCGCAAATGCCTGCGACGCGCCGAGGGTCAGACCGAGCGACAGCGACAGAGCCAGCAGCTTGCGTGCATGCGTCATGTTCTTCATACCAAGCACCTCCTGTTGAATGTGGGCGCAGCTTGCGGTGGCGCTCGTCGAGCAGACGTGACCGTTGCATGCAGAGGTTGTGAACCCTGCGCACACGGGCAGGTGCAATACCATGCGGGCTCCCTCCGTCGTTGCGATGAACCGTTTTCAATGCCTAAACTGTTCAATCTGGCCGTCGTCGGCTATGGCTATGTCGGCCGCACCTTTCATGCACCGCTGATCGCAAGCACCCCCGGCCTGCAGTTGCACAGCGTGGTGTCGTCCAAGCCGCAACAGCCACAGGCCGACTTTCCCGGCGTCACCGTGGTGGCCGATCTGGACAGTGCGCTGGCCGATCCGGCACTGGATGCCGTGGTGCTGGCCACCCCGAACCACACCCACGCACCCTTCGCGCTGAAGGCCCTGGCCGCCGGCAAGCATGTGCTGGTGGACAAGCCATTTGCATTGGATGCGGCGCAAGCGCAGCAGATGGTCGATGCCGCCGATGCGGCGGGATGCATCATCAGCGTGTTCCAGAATCGCCGCTGGGATGCGGACTTTCTCACCGTGCGCCGGCTGATCGAAGAAGGCCAGCTGGGCGAGGTGGTGGAATTTCATTCGCACTTCGACCGCTATCGCCCGCAGGTGCGCGACCGTTGGCGCGAGAGCGACAGCCCCGGTGCCGGACTGTGGTACGACCTGGGCCCGCATCTGCTCGATCAGGCAATGCAGTTGTTCGGTATGCCGCAGGGCATTGGCGCGGATCTGCAACGTCAGCGCGACCAGGCGCGCAGCGTGGATTATTTCCACGTCACCCTGCACTACCCTCGGCTGCGCGTGATTCTGCACGCGGGATCGCTGGTGGCCGATGGCAGCCTGCGCTTCGCCGTGCATGGCACGCGCGGCAGTTATCTCAAGCACGGCCTGGATACACAGGAAGACCAGCTGCGCGCCGGCCGTCGCCCCGGCACGGTCGGCTGGGGCGTGGACCCGTTACCGGGCACGCTCACCCGCGTCGATGACGAAGGCCGCGTCCACACCCATCAGCCCGACAACCTGCCGGGCGACTATCGGCAGTGCTACGCCGCCTTTCGCGACGCGCTGGCAGGCACCGGCACAGCGCCGGTCAGCAGCAGCGATGCGGTGCAACTGATGCGGTTGGTGGACCTTGCGCAACGCAGCGCTGCGGACGGCCGAGTGCAGTGGCTGGATGCCGCGCGCGGTTGATCACGCTGCAACGGTTTTGCACTTCCAACAGCGCGCGCCGTAGTCCCGGCGCGCACCGTGGTTGCATCCAAGTCCTTACGCGTCCTTGCTACCGATAGTCGGCGCTGCCGGGGTGGTGGTCATCACCGCGTGGCCGCCGAATTGGTTGCGCATCGCTGCGAGCAGTTTGTCGGTAAACGAATCCTTGTCGCGCGAGCGCAGCCGTTCCATCAGCGACAACGTGATGACCGGTGCCGAGACTTCCAGATCAATCGCTTCGGCAACCGTCCAGCGGCCCTCGCCCGAATCGGCCACGAACGGCGCGATGCCGGCCATGGTCGGGTTATGCGTCAACGCATCGGCCGTCAGGTCCAGCAACCACGAACGCACCACGCTGCCATCGCGCCAGATTTCGGCAACCTGGTGCAGATCCAGCGCAAAATCGGCCTTGTGCTGCATCAGCGCGAAGCCTTCCGCATAGGCCTGCATCATTCCGTATTCGATGCCGTTGTGGACCATCTTGGTGAAGTGGCCTGCACCGCTCGGGCCAACCCGTCCCCAGCCCTTGTCCGGCGCCGGCGCGAGCGTTGCCAGGATCGGATGCAAGGCCGTCACCGCCGCTTCGTCGCCACCCGCCATCAAGCTATAGCCTTCCTGCAGACCCCAGATGCCGCCGCTGGTGCCGCAATCGACAAACGCAATGCCACTGTCCTGCAGCAACGCTGCGCGCCGCTGCGAATCCTTGTAGTACGAATTGCCGCCATCGATGACGATGTCGCCGGCCTGCAGCAGGGGCAGCAGCTGCGCCAGCGTGTCATCGACGATCTTGCCGGCCGGGACCATCAGCCACACCACGCGCGGGCTCGGCAGTGCCGACACCAGCGCTGCCAGCGCATCGGCGGTGACGATGCCCTTGGCTTGCGCGCTGGTGCGCGCGTTCGCGCCCGGATCGTAGCCATGCACGCGATGCCCGCCATTGACCAGGCGCTCGGCCATGTTGGCGCCCATGCGGCCCAGTCCCACCATACCCAGTTCCATAATCGCTCCTCATGATCTGATCAGTGCAGGGTGCCACGCTCGGCGTATGCTGGCGTGGCGGAATTCTCAATGGATTGTTCCGCGACGGTGGCGGCGCTGCACTGCTGCAGCTGCCAGTCGATCCATCGCCAGTACAAGGTGGTGCGCAGATTGTGCAAGGTCAGGTCGATGGCGTACGGCGTGCGCGGGTTACGGTCGAGCAGGCGTGCCACGTGGTAGCCGATCGGCTTGGTGCCCTTGGGGTGCACATAAACCCAAAAGCCTTGGTAGAACGGGTCGTCCAGCAGCGCCTGCAGCTGCTGCAGCTGGGTCTGCTGCTGCGGGTCGAGCGTGGCGCGCAGGGCTGCATCACGCTCGTAAAGCAGGCGCTCGAAGCGGCGCTTGCCTGGCCCGCGCAACTGTTTGGCCAGCTCCCAGATCTGCCGGTTGCGCGCGTCGTAGTACGCAAAGCCACCGTGCTGCGCCAGCGCCTGCGCGGCTGCATCGCTGACATCCACCACCACGAAATTCTCGGCCTGATTGTGGATGTCATCCAGGTAGGACTTATCGAACACATGCGCGATGAAGCCTGGTGCGCCCACGAACGCCTGCCGCCCGAGCTGTGAGGTTTTCACCGCCTTGCCGTCGGCAAAGAAGTCGCCGGCATGCGTACCGAGCAGGATGCTGTCGGTGTCGTGCAAGGTCAGGAACGTGCCGATCGACAATTCGCCAGGCGTAAATACGTCATCGAACCCGGCATCGCCGAACAATTCGCGCTGGGTGGCGAGCTGAGCTACTTGTCGACCCACGCCGCACTCGGAACGCACCTGGCCGCGATAGAACGCATCCAGCGCCCGCGCATTGCTGCCGCGCGGTTGATACCCGCGACCGAAACTGCGAAAACCGCTCCAGCCCTGCGCCGCTGCGCCCCGCCAGCCGAATCCGACCCAACCCAGCTGCAGCGCCGAGAAGCGGTAGCGCGGGTTGTTCTGCAATTGCGTGACCGCGCGGCGGGTGGCCGCACCGAGTTCGAACGCGTAGGCGCAGTGCGTGGCTGCATCGTCCAGCACAGCGGTGAGCGCCGCGCCGCGCTGGTGCGTGTTCCAATCGGCTGGAAGCGTCAGTTGCAGATCGCCGGCGGCCTGCGCCTGCGCAAGCGTGCCGCGCGTACACGGTTCACCACGCTTTAGTACAGGTTCGCTCACTGCGGCGCGTTGGATGGTCCAGCCCAGCCGTCGCAGCAGTGCTTCCAGGCACTCTGCGCTGGCAGCACGTGCGGTCTGGCTCGGTGCAGCATCGGCGACCTGCAGCAGCTGCCCCGCCAGCAAACCGCTTGCACATGCCAGCGCGGCAAGCCGGCGCAGGCGCGCATACCGCGGAGGCATCGGCGCCGATGGTGCGCGCGATGACGAACTGCCATGCGCGTGGACAACACTCATCGATGGCATACGCAATGAATCGTCGGCACGACGCCACCCTCAAACGTAGCAAGCCCCGGCATGGCCGGGGCTTGCAGGACTCAACTTAGACCAATCGCCGCACCGAACTTCAGCGACGTTCGCAGACGCGCTCAACTTGGCGATTGCCGTTGGCCTGCTGGCGATTGCCCTGAATGGTGCGGCCTGCCGCGCCACCCGCCACGGCACCTGCCACGGTCGCCAGCTTCTTGCCGTTACCGCCGCCAACCTGGTTGCCCAACAGGCCACCGATTGCAGCGCCGGCCAGCGTACCGCCGATGCGGTTCGGGTCGGTCGAGTTCTTTTGCACTTCGACATTGCGGCAGCGCACGCGGGTGCCGTCATTGAACCTGCGACCTTCGTCCGCTTCCGTATAGCGCTGCTGATGCGCGTAGTTTTGAGCCTGTGCGAAAGTGCTCGTCGCCATCAGGCCGATCAGGGACATACCCAGCAGGGAGGTGCGCATTTTCATCGTTGTTCTCCACGTTTCTCGCTCGCTCGGCGAGGCATGGGCGCACTCTGGCCGCTGGGTCGAGAACACAACGTGAAGCGCGCAGTCGCTATTCAGGCTTTGGAGCGGAGCGTGAACCGCGCCGTCACGGCTGCGTGGCAGGCTCGGTTTGCGGCACCTTCGCCGGTGCCGGTGGGGGGTCTTGCGCTTCGACGGGCAATGGCGCAACCGGAGGCTGTGCAACCGTGGTGGGAGCCGCAGCAGGAGCTGCCGACGTCGTGGTGGTTGCGGCAGGCGCGGCCGCAGCTGCCGGCGCTGGTGTGGCTGCAGGTGCAGGTGCGGGCGCTGCACTCACCGCAGCAGGTGCCGCTTCGGTGACCTTGGGAAGATACGAATTCAGGCGTTCGAAAAAGCGCTTGTAGAAAGCCGCATCCTGCACCGTGGTGCTGGATACGCGCACCAGCGAATCGCCGCTGCTGCCGACCGGCAACGATAACGAGCCCAGCACGCCGACGCCCACGCTGGCCGAGGTGGAGCTCTTTTTCAGTGCGTAACGGTCCTGCAACGCACTGACGAAGACCTGCGCCTTGCCGCCGTCCTGGCTGGCGCAGGAAATGCGCAGATTGAGTTGTTCGCTCTGGTCTGCTTCCTTGAGCTGGAAGTTCTTGCTGCCTTCCACCGCGGCGGCATCTGCGCGCGTGACGGCGTAGCCCTGACTCAACAGCACACGCCGCGCCGCCTCGCAGGCTTGCGGCGAACTGGCCGCCACGCTGCGCGAATAGGTGTCATCGGAATTGAACGACTCGCGCATCAGCATCGTGTCGCCCTTGCTGCCGCCGCAGCCAGCCAGGGTTGCCAGCGCGCCAAGCAGTGCGCCGCGCGCGATCAGGGAAGAACAAGACATAGGGAGATTCCGGCATCCAAAACCGGCACAGAGCATAGCGGCAACCCGTGTGCGCGCGGCGTCGCGCTGCCGGGTCAGGGCAACGGCGGTTCATCCACTGGCAATTGCAGGTCTACCTGCAGGCGGCGGCCATCGGCACCGATGCGCTCGGCACGCAGGTAGTGGTGCGCACGCACCACTGCCACTGCCACCGGCGCCCGGCACGGTTCGCCCCACAGGCTCAACGCGAAGCCCTGCTGCTGCAGCCAGAGGGTGAGGCGGTCCCACAGCGCTTGTTCGCCACGCAGCATCAGGTCCAGATCGGCCGGGCCTTCGGGCACCAAGGTCGGCGACGCCAGCCAGCGCGCGTAGCTGCCATGCACCACGACCGGCAGGCCCTGTGCCTGCACCGCCTGCAGCAATTGCGCAGCCTGCCGCAGATCCAGCCGGGCACGACAATGCTGAAAAATCAGCGCGTATTCGTGGCTGCGATCGCTCTGTGTCTTGGCATGCGCCAGCGCTGCGGCCGGACGCCGATAGCACAGGACCCGCTCTTCGCGCAGGGTGAACAGGCTGGCCAGGATGCGGCCCAGATCCCAGGCCTGCGGAATCACGCGGCCGCCGACCACCACGTTTTGCACCATCGCCACACCCACGCCGTCGGGGCGCATCTGCTTGCGCAGCGCATGGAAGACCGCGCGCATGCCGGTCAGATAGCTGGCGTAGTCGCTGCTCGCATAAAGCTGCCCGGGCAGCACGTCGCCATGCCAGTGGCAGCCGAAATACGGCACGTTGGTCAGACACAGGTCGATCGGCCCTGCCGGGGCAGTATCGGCCAGGCTGCCGACCACCACCGGCGCCGCCACCGCATGCCGCGCCAGACGCGTGTGTGCCAACTGCGCGCGTGCCGGATCGATTTCCATGCCATGCGCGTTGCGGCCTTCCAGCGCGGCCGCCAGCAAGGTGCTGCCAAAGCCGCAGAACGGGTCGAACACCTGCTCGCCCGGCCGGCTGAAATGGCGCACAAACGGGCGCATCTGATTGACCCAGCCACAATCGCGCCCGCTCAGCGGGTCGGCCGCGCGCAGATCGTCGGGCAGCGCCCAGGCAGCATCGTCCGGGGCCGGCGTCCACCAGCTGCGCTGATCGAACTCATCCATCGGTGGGCTCCCACAGCACATCGGCATCCGGATCCCAGCCCGCACAGAGACGGCCGTTGGCGAAGAACACCAGCTTGTACAGATCGCCGGTCGCGTGGCGCGCATGCATCGCGGCGTAGTCGGCGCTTTCGAAGACCACCTGCAAGCCCGTCTGATCGCGCAGCCGCACATTCCAGAAGTAATAGCCTTCGGTCAGGCCATCGGGTTGCCAGCGCGACCACCAGGGCTGCTGCATGCACTCCTCCAGCAGTGTGTCCACGCCGACGCGGTGCTCGCCGATGTAGCGCAGCGTGCCGTTGCTGCGATAGGCATCGTCCAATCGCGACAATTCTCGAAAGATCACCTGGCTGGCGCCGCAGCTGCGCGCCCACGCGATGTACTGCGCAATGGCGTCGGCATTGTCCACGCCACCGCGCTGCACGATGCAGACCAGTCGCAGCGGCAGCCGTGCTGCCAGCCGCCGTGCCGTCTGTACGAAGGTCGCCACATCGGCGATCGGCTCGTCGGGGCGGAAACGCATGATCGCGTCGTTGCGCTCCTGCAGCCGATGGTGACGCGACAGCTCGACCCACGACAGCCCGAAGGCGACCAGCGCCTCGATCAAGCGCGCACCGTGCGCACGCGCCAGCCCGGCACCGTTGCTGTACAGCACGCGCTGCTCGACGCGCGGGCCATTGGGCGTGGTTGCCAGGGTCCGCAGCAAGGTCTGCAACCACGCCGCATCGTCGGTCATTTCCAGACCGGACAACGAATACGACAACGGCACATCGCGCAGCAACTGCAAGACAGCGCTCAGCTGCTGGAAATACGCAGGCCCGGGTCGCAACGTCGCTGCCGCACGACCGCCGCCGTGCTGCCGCAGATTTTCCGAACAGAACCCGCAGTGCGCCGAACACGGCCGCACCGAGGCATACGGGGTAAAGGTGATCGGCAACGCTGCGCGATAGGTGCGCGCGCCGATGCGCAGCGCATGCCAGCGGCTGGCCTCGTCCTGCAGCGGCACGCGCCGCTGCAGGTGGGGTGCTGCGGCGCGCAGGCGCGCCAACAGCGCCGAAGCAGGCAACAAGGAGATGTCGTCGATGGAAGCGTGCATGGCGAACCCTGCGCGCCGCGCGTCAGCGACGTGCGGCGTTGGCACGCGCGCGCACCTGCTCCAGCGTCCACTCCTGTTGCGACACGCCGTTTTCCCACACCGTCACCAGCGCGTCTTCGCTGTCGGGGTAGGCGTCCATCTCATCGAGCAAGGCGCTGCGGTAGCTGCCATCGTTGCGGTTGCGCAGCAAGGTCAGGCGGCCGCGCTTGCTCTGCTTGCCTTGGTCGGTGATCGGGTCCTTGTAGACATCGACCCACCGGCCGTCCACGCGCACCGCCGAGCACTTCAACGCAAACTTCTGCGTGTCGCGGTCCACCTTCTGCAGCAACGCACCGCCCATACCGAAGGCGACATTGTCGGCGGCGTAGCCGGCGGCGGTGATGCGCTCCAAAATCGCGCGTAGCGAGGTGGGATTGATGCCATCGCCCTGGATCACCCGCACATGGTTGAGCACCTTGTAGCCCTTGCCATTGACCTGATGGCCGAACGCTTCGTCCAGCAACAGCAGGCACTGCTCGACCACATCCACCGGGTCGCCCGAATCCGGACGAATCACCACCGTTGCGCCGGAGGCGATCACTTCCTCGCGCAAGGTGGTACCCCAATGCTCGGCAATGGCGCGGTAGATGTCGTAGCTGTCCGACACCACCGCCACGATCGAACCCGGACGCGCGAACTGCTTCAGCATGTTGCGATACGCATCCACCTCGCGCTCGCGGCCCCAGCTGGTGATGGTGCTGTGCTCGGCAGCGGGAATCGAATACCCGGCCACCGGCGTGTGGTAATGCGCACGCGCCAGCAGCAATGCCGACAAGGTGTCGGTACCCAGAAAGTTCACCAGGTGCGCGGCACCGCCCAAGGCGGCCGAGCCAAGACTGGACACGCCGCGCGCGCCAAAATCGTGCAGCTTGAAAGGCAACTGCCCTTCCGGATCGTCGCTGGTGCGCTCCAGGTAGCCGCGCACGATCTGCTTCACCTGCCAGCTCACCGTGGCCACCGTCACCGGGTACCACACGCGCAGCAACAAGGTTTCCAGATACGACGGCACCCAGAACGCCTTGGCGTCGGTGGACTCGATGGTCATCAGCACGTTGTGCGTTGGCACCACGGCGCCCTCGGGCACCGCGCGGATGCGGATCGGCAACTGACCGCCAAGCCGGTCGACGATATCGCGCCAGCCGGCTTCGTTGAACGGCTCGCCATGCGCGGCCAGCAACGCTTTTGCATCGTCGATGTCGGCGTGCGTCACCGGCCGGTTGATCGCTTCCTTCAGGATCGACTGCAGGCCGAAGAACACGGTCTGCTCGTAAAGTCCGCCGCGTGATTCGACATAGAAAAACGACGCGTCGGTGCCGGGCGGATATTGCAGCCAGTGGCTGGCCTTGTAGCTATCGGTGTTGAGCAGCAGGTTATCGAGGTAATGCATGACGGAAGCTCCTTCGCGTCGAATGAACCGGCGGTCTGTCCGCCGGCGGGAGGTCACGGTTCAAACGGTCACGGCATGTGCGGCCCTGGTGGTATCGCGGCAGCACGTCGTCGTTCCGCGCGTCAGCCACGGCCCAGGAAGAATTCAAGAATATGCAGGTGGTCTTCGTACAGGCGCGGGCCCATCGCCATCACTTCGGCGATCGGAATCCAGCGCGCCTTGTCGGCATCGTCGCCGCCGCGCACCGCAGGCAACTCGCCGGCCGGAAACTCGAAATGGAACGCATGGGTAATGGTGCGTCCGCGCTGGCTGCGTTCGGGATGATCGAAGACCTGCTTGCCACGCAACGAGCCCTTGAGCACCGGCACCGGCAGCTTGAGCCGGGTTTCCTCGCGCAGCTCGCGCAGGCAGCAGTCCAGCAGTCCTTCCTCCTGGCCGACGAAACCGCCGGGCAATGCCCACAAGCCCTTGCCCGGTTCGGCGCGACGCCGCACCAGCAGCACGTGGCCCGAATGCACCACCACCGCATCGGTGGTCACGAACGTCGGCGGATATGGCGCGTCTTTCCACGCAGCACGGTATTGCTCGATGAAGCGGTATTCGGCCACCAGCTGCGCGTAGCTGGGGGAATTGCGCCGGAACGCTTCCAGCATGTCGTAGACAGGCGCCGGCACATTGCCGCGCAGCATCAACAGGCCGCCGTGAAAACCGATGTCGCCGGCTTCGAACAGGTAGCGGCGTAATTCGGTGGCAGACAGCGTTGCGGTGTGTTGCACATCTTCCAGCGGCCACTGCGGAAACTCACGCAGGTAGTAGCTGCTGGCATCCTTGTCCATGCCGATCAGGCCAATGTTCGCATCCAGCGAGCCGCCATCGGCTTGCACCGCTTCGGCAACCTGCCGCTGCACTTCGGCAATCCACAGGCTTTCGTTGTACAGATGATCGCGTAGCGGGCGCACGATCAGCCGCGCAGTTTCGTCCGGCAACGCGGATTCGATCATCACCGCACGTTCGGCGACGGTCCAAGGATTGCGAATGGTGCGCGGCGTGTCGGCCGAGCCGATCAGCACGATGAGCTTTTTCGCCTTGCCCAGCGCATGGCGGGCGACGGCGGCGTGGCCGTTATGAAAGGGCTCGAAACGCCCGATGAACACGAGATAGTCGTACGGTGTTGCCATGAGAATCCCTCACGGTTGAGTGGTGGGCTGGCGGTCTGTCCGCCTGCCTGGTGCAAATGCTACGCCGATGCACGATGGCGTCAAGCGGCCAATTGCCTCTGCATCGGTGGTCGTCGCCGTGACGCAGCGGTCATCATCTCTGGCTAGACTCGGCGCTCTTGCTTCTTCAAGGAATTTCCCTGCATGCCACGCTCCATCGCGCAGGTGCTGCGCCGCCTTCTCGCAATCGGTGCACTGTTGTGTATCGCCTTACCCGCGCTGGCTGTCGCGCCGGCCGCGCCACTGCGGGTCATGTCGTTCAACGTGCGCGTGCCGGCCGATACCGATGGCGACAAACGCTGGCAGGTGCGTCGCGCTGCCATGGTCGCGTTGATCAAACAGACGCATCCGGACGTGTTCGGCACGCAGGAACTGGTAAGCGAACAGGCTGCCTTTCTGGCCGAACAGTTGCCCGACTACCGCTGGTTCGGCCAGGGCCGGCGCGGCGATGACAGCGACGAGCACATGGGCGTGTTCTACGACGCGCGTGTACTGAAGGTGGTGGAGTCGGGCAACTTCTGGCTGTCCGACACGCCCGAACGCGCCGGCAGCATTACCTGGGGCAATGTGCTGCCACGCATGGCCACCTGGGCGCTGTTCGAGCGACGCAGCGACAAACGCCGCTTTTATCTGTTCAACACGCACTTTCCGTATCGCGATGAGGACGAGCCCGCCCGCGAGCGCAGCGCGCGCCTGATCCTGTCGCGCATCGCGCAGTTGCCCGCCACTGTCCCGGTGGTGCTGACCGGCGACTTCAACAGCGATCCGGACAAAATCACCTACCCCACGCTGACCGCGGTACTTCGCGATGCACGTGCACAGGCCAGCAAGCGCAGCGGGCCGGAAAACACCTTCCAGGACTTCACCACGCACCCGACCCGGCGCATCGACTGGATCCTGTATCGCGGATTGCGTCCTACCCGCTTCGCGACCCTGGACGATCGTCCCGGCGGCATTCTGCCGTCGGACCATTACCCGGTGATGGCCGAGTTCGACTGGCCACGCTGAGGACAAGAGCGCGCAAGAGCCAGCGGCCGGCAGCCGGCGCGCGCGCCGGCGGTGACACGGTCCAGCCGATGCACGCAGCGCTGCGGTGATCAAGCCGGGTGAATGCCGGCGTTCGCGGCGCTGGCCTGCAGCCATTCCAGCAAGGCCTGCAGGGTGGCCGAGGGGGCGTCGCGCCAGATGATGGACAGCTCGCGCCGCGCCCAGGTCTCCTCCAGCGGTACTGCCGCCAGCTGCTGCCTGACACTGGAGCAAGCCAGCGCCGCGTGCGGCACGATGGCCACACCCACGCCGCGTGCCAGCATGCGGCACAGCGTTTCGATGCCCGGCACGCGTGCGCGGATGCGCAGCTGCACGCCGGCACGGGCCAGATGCGTCCGCAGGTGGCGCTGCAAGGCGTTGTCGGCCGATAGCGCCAGCAACTGCATCGGCGCGATATCGGCCAGGCGCAGGCTGTCGGCGCCGGCAAGCCGATGGCCGGCGGCCACCGCGACTACCAGGCGATCCTGCCGAAACGGGCGCCGTTGCAGGCCGGTGAAGTCGGCATGCCCGGCCACCACGGCCAGGTCGGCACGTTCGTCGCGCACTGCATCGGCCGCCTCCTCGCTGCCCCATTCGGCCAGGGTCAGGTCCACCCGCGGATGGGCCAGCAGAAAATCCGCGACGCACTCGGGCAGCCATTCGGAGAGTGCGGCGGTGTTCGCGGCCAGCCGCAGGGTGACCTGTCCACCGAGCCCGTAATCGCCAAGCTCGCTGCGCATCGCCTGTTCCTGCCGTGCCAGCACCCGTGCATGACGCAGCAGGACCTGGCCGGCGGCGGTGAGCGTCACGCCCCGCCGGCCACGCTCGAACAGGGCCGCGCCGACCTGCAGCTCCAGCGCGCGAATACGCGCACTGGTGGCCGCCAGCGATAGCGCCACGCGGTCGGCGCCGGCGGTGATGCTGCCGGTATCGGCCACCGCAACAAAGATCCGCAAGTCGGTGAATTCCACCTGCATCTGCACCTCCAGCCTTCGGTGTGGCCGAAGTCTGCCTCAAACAAAGACAGCTTGCCGGGCACCGCCCCCGCGCCGATGCTGCTCCCCATGAATGAAGACGTCTCGCAGCTGATCATGGTTGTCGCGGTATTCCTGTTGGCTGGCGCGGTCAAAGGCGTGGCCGGCATGGGGCTGCCAACGGTGGCAATGGGGTTGCTGGGGCTGTGGCTTCCGCCCAGCCAAGCCGCCGCGCTGCTGGTGCTGCCTTCGTTGGTGACGAATCTGCAACAGGCCTGGGGGCCAGCTGCGACCGAGCTGTTGCGGCGTCTGTGGCCGGTGCTGGCGATGGTGGTGGCGGGCACCTGGTTGAGCGCCGGGTTGATGATTGGCGGTCATCCGCGTTACCTGCGCGGCGCACTTGGGGTCCTGCTGGTTGCCTATGCCCTGCTGGGGCTTGCCCGCCGGCAATGGACCCTGCCGCCACGTCACGAGCGCTGGGGCAGCCCGCTGATCGGCCTGGTCGGTGGCCTGCTCAATGGCGCCACCGGCGTGCTGGTCCTCCCGGTGGTGCCGTACCTCTCTGCACTGGGCCTGCCACGCGAGGTGTTGATCCGCGCACTGGCCGCGTGCTTCGGCACGGCAACGCTTGCGCTGGCAATCGCACTGGTCTGGCACGGTGGCGTGCCGCTCTCGGCCGGCCTGCCATCGCTGCTGGCGTTGCTGCCCACCGCGCTGGGAGTGTGGGCCGGTACGAAGCTGCGACGCCGCATCTCTGCCGAGGCATTCCGCCGGATATTTTTCGGCACCTTGCTGCTGCTCGGCCTGCAGGCCTGCTGGCAGGCCATCGCCTGAGACGCTGCCATCGGCAACCCTACTGTCCAAATGAAAACGCCACCGGCAAGCGGTGGCGCCCATGCATTGAATCGGCAGTCTGGCTCAGTCTGCCCAACGTCCCGGTGCGGTCGACTTCGGCAGCACCTGCGCCGACAACGGCTTGTCCTGCGACAGCAAGCCCAGCGCATCGGCCAGGATGGCCGCCGACTCATGCAGCAGCGGATCCGGACGCTTTTCGGCGGCCTTTTCGCGTGCAGTGTCCTTGACGATGTCGCGCTCGTTACCGGTCAGGCCGTCGTCGCTGTCTTCGGCAAGCGGATCCAGCGGCAGGCCGAGTTGCTTGCGAATCTGCTGGCGATCCTTGCGTTGCTGATCCTGCTTCTGTCGCTCGGCAACGCGCTCGGCCTCATTCAACGAAATGTACTTCTTGGCCTTTTCGTCGCGGAACTGCTTGACGTCTTCTTCCCACCACTGGAATTCCTTGTCGGTGGCGATGCGCGTAGTGTGCAAAGCCTGCAACTTGGGCAGCAGCGGTGCGAAGTTGCCGTACTGGGTGTGCGGCGCAGCGGCGATACGCGTCCACGGCAATGCATTGTCGTAGGTGCTCTCACCGAACTCGGTGGCATCCACGCTGGCCGGGAAGGCGATATCCGGCACCACACCCTTGTGCTGGGTGCTCGAGCCGCTGACGCGGAAGAACTGCGCGATCGTCAACTTGACCTGCCCATACCGCTGCCCTTCTGCAGCAGGCCAGCGATCCAGGTCGACGATGTTCTGCACGGTGCCCTTGCCGAAGCTGGTTTCGCCGATCACCAGACCACGACCGTAGTCCTGGATGGCACCGGCAAAGATCTCCGATGCCGACGCCGAGCCGCGGTTGATCAAGACAGCCAGCGGGCCGTCCCAGGCGACCTTGGGGTCGCTGTCGCCGTTGACGGTGACGCGGCCGCCGGATTCGCGGACCTGCACGACCGGCCCCTGCTCGATGAACAAGCCGGTCAGTTCGATCGCCTCGTCGAGCGACCCACCGCCGTTGTTGCGCAAGTCGAGCACCACGCCATCGACCTTGTCGGTCTTGAAGCCGGCCAGCAGCTTGGCGACGTCGCGCGTGGCCGAGGCGTAGTCGGTTGCGTTACGGCGACGGCCTTCGAAATCCTGGTAGAAGCCCGGCAGCTTGATGATGCCGATGCGGCGCTGCGGCTCGCTGCCGGTGGCCGGCAAGGTGATGGTTTCGCCCTTGGCAGCCTGCTCGGCCAGACGCACCTTCTGACGGGTCAGAGTCACCGTGCGGTGCTTGCCGTCGATGCCCGACTCGGCCGGGATGTACTCCAGGCGCACCTGGGTATCCTTGCTGCCGCGAATCTTGGCCACCACGTCATCGATGCGCCAGCCGATCACATCTTCGATCGCGCCATTCTTGGACTGCCCAACGCCGACGATGCGATCGCCCGGCTTGAGCGTGCCGTCCACCGCCGCCGGACCGCCCGGGATCACCTCGCGGATCACCACCATGTCGTCCTGCTTCTGCAGCTGCGCGCCAATGCCTTCCAGCGACAGTGACATCTGCTGGTTGAACGTTTCGGCAGTGCGCGGGGTGAAGTAATCGGTATGCGGGTCGACGGCATTGGTATAGGCGTTGACGAAGAACTGGAACACATCTTCGCCCTTGAGCTGCTTGACCGAATCGGCCAGTGCCACATACCGCTTGTCCAGCGTCTTGCGAATGTCGTCGGGCTTCTTGCCGGCCAGTTTCAGGCGCAGCCAATCGTTCATCACCGACTGGCGCCACAGCACGTCCAACTGCTTGTCGTCTGCAGCCCACGGCACGTCCTTGCGGTCGTACTCGAACTTGTCGTTCCCGCTGAAATCGAAGTCCTGCTTGAGCAGGTCGCGCGCGTACTTGACCCGTTGATCGACGCGCTTCTTGTAGACCGAGAACACCTGGAACGCCGGCTCCAGGTTGCCGCCTCGCAACGCGTCGCCCACGCCGGCCTGGAGCGGCGCGAAGCTGTCGATATCGGCCTGGGTGAAGAACTGTTTGCCGCCATCCAGCGTTTCCAGGTAGCGCTTGAACACGTCCTTGGACATCGCCTCGTCCAGCGTGCGCGGCCGGTAGGCATAGCGGCTGTCGGAGAGCAGGCCGTAGACGAGTTTGGTGGCCGTCGCCTGGTCGGGCGTGGCGGCGGCGGGCAGCGCAGTATCGGCGCGTGCAAGCAAGGCCATCGGAGTGGTCAACACCAGCGCCAGCAGGCCGGCCTTCATGCACGAAGAAACGTTGTAGGTCATCGAATGGCTCTCGGCACGAGGCCGACGAAAGAAGGGCGGTGAACGGATCAGACAGCATGACAGTGCCGAAAGTTGCTGGCGTTGTCATCCGCTGGCTGAATCAGCCTAGCGCCGGGCCTGTAGCGGATTGTGAACGAGACCGTACCTTGCGGCTGCGCGCCGCATGGGCCAGAGACGACACAGCCCCGCGCGATGCACGGGGCTGTCGTTGATTGGCATCGCGATATGGCCGGCCGTAGCGCGTCGCCACTGGTCGATCAGCGGCCTACCGACAACACGCAGGACCGGCCTGCATCGAACGCACCCGCACCGCGGGGCTGGTTCCGACATCGATCGCACACGGCCGCGGCAGTCGCCCGATTGCCTGTTACCGACTCAGGCGGCTGTTACCGACTCAGGCGGCGACGCCAGCGCCTGCAGCCTGCCGATCGGCGTGGTACGACGAACGCACCATCGGGCCGGAGGCGACATGACTGAAGCCCAGCGCATTGCCGTAGTCTTCCAGCGCCTTGTATTCCTCCGGCGTCCAGTAACGCATCACCGGATGATGGTGCGGCGTGGGCTGCAGATACTGGCCGATGGTGATCATGTCCACATCGTGCGCGCGCAGGTCGCGTAGCGTGGCCTGCACCTGCTCCATCGTTTCGCCCAGGCCCAGCATGATGCCGGACTTGGTGGCGATGGACGGATGCTGCGCCTTGAAGCGCTGCAACAGCGTCAGCGACCATTGGTAGTCCGCGCCGGGGCGCACGTTCGGGTACAGGTCCGGCACGGTTTCGATATTGTGGTTGAACACGTCCGGCGGGCTCAGCGCCAGGATCTCCAGCGCGCGGTCCATGCGGCCCTTGCCGCGGAAATCCGGAGTCAGGATTTCGATACGCGTGTTGGGCGAACTGGCCCGGATGGCCGAAATGCAGTCGACGAAATGCTGGGCGCCACCGTCGCGCAGGTCGTCGCGGTCCACGCTGGTTACCACCACGTACTTCAGGCCCATGTCGGCCACGGTGGCGGCCAGGCTGGCCGGCTCGCTCGCGTCGGGCGGCTTCGGCCGGCCATGCGCCACGTCGCAGAACGAGCAGCGCCGCGTGCAGACCTCGCCCAGGATCATGAAGGTCGCGGTGCCGTGGCTGAAGCATTCGTGGATGTTCGGGCAGCTGGCTTCTTCGCACACCGTGACCAGGCGGTTTTCGCGCAACTTGGCCTTGAGGTTCTGTACCGCATTGCCGGAGGGAATCCGCACCCGGATCCACGACGGTTTCCGCAGCACCGGCGCGTCGACGAACTGCACCGGCGAGCGGTTGATCTTGTCGCCACCGATCTGCTTGACGCCGGTCTGCAGCGGCGCAGGCGCGGCGGTGTCGCCGGAGACGACCTGCAAGGGAATGGAACGGGCGATAGGCTGGGTCATGACGATACGGGGCGCTCAGGCCGGAAGCGAAAGGTCGGGCAATGCGGAAGTGGGCTGCAGCACGAGGCCGAACTGGCGCGCCAGCTGGTCGAGCAGCACCGCCTTGACGGCGTCCATCCCGGAGGGGCCGCCCAAGTCTAGCACCGAGGTCACCTGCAGACCCTGGTAGCCACACGGGTTGATGCGGTGGAACGGTTCCAGGTCCATCGCCACGTTGAACGACAACCCGTGGAAGGTGCAGCCACGCCGCACGCGAATCCCGAGCGCGGCGATCTTGGCCCCGCCCACGTACACGCCAGGAGCACCGTCGCGGCGCTCGGCCACGATGTTCCACTCCTCCAGCGTATCGATCAGCGCCTGCTCGATCTTGCACACGTAATCGCGCACACCGATCTTCAGCCGGCGCAGATCCAGCAACGGGTAAACGACCAATTGGCCCGGGCCGTGATAGGTGACCTGCCCGCCGCGATCGACCTGCAGCACCGGAATCTCGCCCGGGGCCAGCACATGCTCGGGTTTGCCGGCCTGACCCAACGTAAACACCGGCGCATGCTCGACCACCCAGACCTCATCGGCCGTGTGTTCACCACGCGCATCGGTGAAACGCTGCATTGCACGCCACACAGGCGCGTAGTCCTGCTGGCCGAGGTCGCGTAATTGCGCAGGCAAGCCAACCGTAGAGCTGCTCACGGGCTCGGCCGCTACAGCGTCCACTTCACTTCCGGATGATCGCGTAGCGCCTGATGTGCGGCCTCGAACTGCTCGCGGCTTTCAGCACGGAAGCCAATTTTGACCGAGACATACTTTCCGCTGGAAGAATGCTTCCAGCTCACGCTCTCCTGCAGCAGCTCCACGCCAGTGGCAGCAAGCAGGCGCGGAAGCTCGGTTTCCAGGCCGCGCTCGGCCGTGCCCATGGCGCTGAGCTCGAAGGTGCCGGGAAACTGAAAACCGTGATCGGGGTTGTCGGTGCTGATATCCATCCGCCCATTATCGGGCCGACGATGGGCAAACCCAAGCCTCTGCAGCCGATCGCCGCGCCTGGTTGGTCTGTAGTGCCGCCATGCAATCGGCACCGAACTTTCCAAAAAACGTGACGCAACCACGCTGATGAACCGAGCGCAGCCATGGGTAGCTGGCAACGCGGTCGCAAGCCGAAGCGGCAGAGGCTGCAGTCGCGACCACGCACTTCACACGGCGCAACAGAAGACGCAGGCATTTTTCCGATTCCAGCTCTCCTCCCCCAGGTCCTCCATGCTCCGACCGCGCGCGTTGTCTGCTGCCTTGCTGCTTTCTCTCTCCGGGCTGTCGTTGCCGGCCCTGGCGGCGGATCAGTGCGATTCCAGCCGTCTTGGGCGCACGCCGCCTGCGGTGAACTTCCGTGTCGATAACGACTTGTTCGGCGGCGAGGATCAGGACCAGGGGTATTCCAACGGCGCGGTACTGACATTGGTGTCGCCGAACCTGGTCGATTACACCGACGACCCGTGCCTGCCGCGGACTGCGCGGTGGGTCAACAGCTATCTGGAGCGGCTGCACCCGGGCGAGTTCGACCAGCAGAACATGGTGTTTTCCATCGGCCAGGCGATCTTCACCCCGACCGATTACACCCGCCGCGACGTCATCCCGGACGACCGCCCCTATGCCGGCATCCTGCTGGCGAGCTTCGGCTACAACGCGCGTAACGATGCGCACCTGCGCACCACGCAGTTGCAGGTCGGCGTTGTCGGCCCGTGGGCGCTTGCGAAGGAAGCGCAGGATGCGATCCACGATGCACTCGGGGACGAGAAATTCCAGGGCTGGGACAACCAGCTGCACAACGAACCGCTGATCAACCTGGTGCACGAGCGCATGCATCGCTGGCCGGCCGATGCCAGCGGCAATGCCGGTGGGTTCGGCTGGGATTTCATTTCGCATTGGGGCGGCGCGGTCGGCAACATGGCCACGCACTTGAATGCCGGCGGCGAAGCGCGCTTCGGCTGGAAGCTGCCTGACGACTTCGGCAGCACCCCGACCCGCCCCGCGGGCGAAAACACCGCCCCCAGCCGGCTCGGGCGCGCCAGCGGCTGGTCCGGCCACCTGTTCGTCACCACCGACGCGCGCTGGGTGATCCGCGACATCACCCTGGACGGCAACACCTTCCGCAACAGCCACAGCGTGGACAAGCGCCCGTTCGTCGGCGATGTGGGCTACGGCCTGGCAGTGATGTACGGCCGCTGGAAATTCGCCCTCGCCCGCTACCACCGTACCCGCGAATTCGACACCCAGCGCGAAACGCCGGTGTATGGCAGTTTTACTATCAGTCGAATGCTTTGAGGGCGGCGAATCGAGAATGGGGAATGGGGAATCGCAAAAGCCAAGGCTGTGCCCTAGCTTTTAAACCATTCCCGATTCTCAATTCCCGATTCCAAAAAAATGCCGGCTTTCGCCGGCATTTTCTTCACTCCGATTCCCACCACATCCAGAACGCATCCCACAGGCGCTTGAAGAATCCGCCCTCTTCGACCGCGTTGATGGCGACCAGCGGGGCCTGGGCGATGACCTTGCCGTCCAGGCTGACCTTCACGGTGCCAACCTGCTGCCCCTGCTTGATCGGTGCCTGCAGGTTCTTGGGCACTTCCATGCTGGGCTTGAGATCGTTGTAGCGGCCGCGCTGCAGGCTGACCAGCAGCGGCTGTGCCACGCCGAGCTGCACTTCATCCTGCTGACCCTTCCAGACCTTCTGCTTGGTGACGACCTTGCCGGGCGCATACAGGCTGTGGGTTTCGAAGAAGCGGAAGCCCCAGTTGAGCAGCGCCAGGCTATCGGTGGCGCGCTGTTCTTCGGAGCTGTCGCCCATCACCACCGCGATCAGGCGCTGATCGCCGCGCTTGGCCGAGCTCAGCAGGCAGTAGCCGGCTTCGGAAGTGTGACCGGTCTTGATGCCGTCCACCGCCGAGTCGCGCCACAGCAGCCGGTTACGGTTGCTCTGCTTGATGGTGCCGACCTGGAATTCCTTGATCTTGTTGTAGGCGTAGGTCTCCGGGTAATCGCGCACCATCGCGCGGCCCAGCAGGGCCAGGTCGTAGGCGGTGGAGTGATGCCCTTCGGCGCTCAGTCCGTGCGCGTTGACGAAGTACGAATCCTTCATGCCGATCTTGGCGGCGTAGCTGTTCATCAGCGAGGCGAAGGCTTCTTCGCTGCCGGCCACGTGCTCGGCCAGCGCGATGGCGGCATCGTTGCCGGACTGGATCGCCATGCCCTTTTCCATGTCTTCCAGACGCGCCGTCTGGTTGACCGGGAAGCCGCTGTAGCTGCCGTCGGTGCCCGCGCCGCCTTCGCGCCAGGCGCGTTCGCTCATCATGACCTGGTCGTCGCGCTTGACCTTGCCGTTCTTGATCTCGGCGGCGACCACGTAGGAGGTCATCACCTTGGTGATGCTGGCCGGCGCCAGCTGCTGGTGGATGTTTTCACCGGCCAGCACCTGCCCGGTGGCGTAGTCCATCAGGATCCAGGACTTGGACACGGCCGGTGCGGGCGCCGGCGGTACCGGCAAGGCGGCCGGGGCGGCAGCCACGGCAGGAGTCGGCTGCGGCGCAGGTGTCTGGGCGCAGACCAGGCCGAAGGCGAACGTGGCCACGGCAGCGGCGGCGAAGCGGAATTTCATTGAAGAACGACTCCTGACGGGCCCGAAAGCCGGGCAATGCGAAATTGTAAGGCGCCGCGGCGATCAGGGCGACGCGTTGCGCGATGCGTGCGCTTGCGCAGTTCAGCGATGGCAGCCAGGCGCACGGACGCTTGCGGTGCCCGAGGCGAACTGCCGAATGCGGCGACACGCACACGTGCGGCATTGCTTGCAGCGCATTCGACGGGCGACGCTGGTGCGCAGGCGTGAGCTGGAGGCAGAGGACGCGAAGGATTTGACGTGCGCGACGTGCATATCGAAGCCGACCTTGGCCGCATCCGCCTCGCAGATGCGCAATGCAGATGCGCAATGTTTACCCGCTGACCGGGTGGGCTCAGCCGTTCCCGATAATGCCACTGCAGCCAGCGCGCAAGCACGGATGCGCTCACGCCCGATCGGCGTCGCAGTGGCCCACCCAGGCGCGCTAATTGACCACGATCTGCGGGCGACCGAACCCGAGGCCGGCGATGCGCTGGGCAATCTCCGACGCATTTGCATGGTCGCGTGCATTCACGCGTAGCCGCCACAGCGTGCGCCCGCCACTTACGATGTCGCTGACGCTGGCGCCGGCAATCCCCGCCGAAGCCAGTTGCGACAGTGCGCGATTGGCGTTTTCGCGGCTGGCGAAACTGGCGACCTGCAGCAGGATGTCGCCGAGCGCAGCTTCGGCCACGCTGGGCGCCTTGGCGGGCGCTGGGTCGGCCTTGAGCGGGCGCGAGGCAGTGCTTTCGGACGGCTTGACCGCCGCAACCGCCACTGGCGGCGCCGCGGCGGGCACGGCGGCGGACGCTGACGGGGCCGGTCGCGGGGCCGCAGCAGCCGGCTTGCCGGTGGCCACACGCACGCCCTGCGCCTTCATCCAGGCATCGAAGTTGTCGGCATTGCCGGGTTGGCGCGAATCGGCGACGCGGTAGCGCCAACGCTCGCCGGCCGCAGTGACCGGTGCACCGGCAGTGGGTGCAGCGGCAGTTGTGGCAACCGCGGTGGCGGTACCGGTGGCGACCGCACGCGGCGGCACGGTGCGGGTGGGCAAGCGCTGCACCAGGCCATCGATCTGGCTGGCGCCGGCAGCCGGCCGCGCCGCGGCAACGGCGGTATTCACCGGTGTCTGGCCACTGCGGCGCTTGGCGAGCAGATTGCCGTTGTCGGCTTCGGTCAGGCCGCGGACTTCGACATTGCCGGTGCCCTTGCCGGTGATGCCCAACTTCACCGCCGCGGCGTAGCTCAGATCGATCACCCGGCCGTCGTGGAAGGGGCCGCGGTCGTTGACGCGCACCACCACCGACTGGCCGGTGTCGGTGTTGGTCACCAGCGCAAAGCTGGGCAGCGGCAAGGTCTTGTGCGCGGCGGTGAAGGCGTACATGTCGTACACCTCCTTGTTGGAGGTCAGCCGGCCATGGAACTTGTTGCCGTAGTACGAGGCGGTGCCGCGTTCGACATAGTCGCCGGGGTTGTCCATCACCACATAGCGCTTGCCCAGCACTTCGTACGGCGAACGATTGCCCACCGCCGAGCGCGGCTCGTTGGTCACCAGCGGCTCGGGGATGCAGGCCACATTGGGCACATGATCGGGCGTGGAGTCTTTCACGCCGGGCTTGTACAAGCCGCCGGCGGTGTAGTCGCCGCGCGTGGACGGATCTTCCTTGGCGGGCGCATACGGCGAGGTGGACGGGCAACCGGTGGCGACATACGCCGGGCCCTTGCCTTCGACCTTCACACCCTTGATCGCGCCGCTGCCGGTGCCGCCGGCGGTCTTCTTCGGTGCGCTGCTACAGGCCGCCAGGCCGAGCATCAGCGCCATCGGGATCAGCCACTTGGGGCCTGCAATGTTGTTCATGCCGGGGGTAACTCCTTGCCGGCGATGGCCTCGGACAGCTGGAACACGGCCATCGCATACATCTTGGAAATGTTGTAGCGGGTGATCGCGTAAAAGTTCTGGAAGCCCAGCCAGTACTGCTTGCCGTTGGCGTCGTCCAGGCTGATCGGGGTAGCGGTGCTGCCGGCCACCACCGGTGCGCTCGGGTGATAGCCGCGCGCCGACAGGTCGGACAGCGTGTACACCGGCGACCAGTCGGTGGGATTGAATTCTTCGTGCCCGGCGGCCAGCGTGGCCGGTACCGCGACCTGCCCGCCACGCACCCAGCCGCCCTTCTTGACGAAGTAATTGGCGATCGAGGCGAATACGTCGTTGTAGTCGGTGAACAGATTACGCTTGCCGTCGGCATCGCCATCCACGCCGAACTGGCGATAGCTGGACGGCATGAACTGGCCCATGCCCATTGCGCCGGCATAGCTGCCGATCAGGGTGCTGACGTCGAGTTGCTCTTCCTTGCCGAGCGCGAACAACTGGGCGAGTTCGTCGCGGAAAAACAGTTCGCGGCGCACTTCGCGTTCGAGCTTGGCCGGGTCGCCGCTGCGCGGATAGCGGAACGCCAGCGTGTACAGCGCGTCCAGCACGCGGTATTTGCCGGCGTTGCTGCCGTAGCTGGTTTCCACCCCGATGATGGCCACGATCACCTGCGCGGGCACACCGGTGGCGGCTTCGACCTTGCTCAGCTCGGCGCGATGTTCGGCGAGAAACTTGCGGCCGCCATCGATGCGCGCCTGGGTGATGAACATCGGCCGGTATTCGTTCCACGGCTTGACCCGTTCGGCCGGGCGCGACATCGCAGTGACAATGGCGTCCTTGAATTGCGCCTGCGCCAGCACCGCTTCGATCTGCGCGGCATCGATGCCGTACCTGGCCGAGGTGTCGCGCACGAAGTTGGCGCGGGCGATCTCGAACGGCACCGGAGTCAGGTCGACTGGCGGAAGCGCGGGCGCCTCGGCGGCGGCGCTGGCCGGCGGTGCTGATGCCGATGGCGCAAGCGGCGGCTTGGCCGGCGGCGCGCTGGCAGCCGGTGGCGGCGACGGAGGACTGGGCTGGGTCGCGCAGGCGACAAGGCCGAGGGTGAGCAGGCAGGTCAGGGTGCGTCGAATCATCGGCCGAGGGTAACAGACATCAGATGAACTTCTGGCAATAAGGCCATGAAAACGAAGAACTTTGGCCAATGTCAAGACTCTCCGCAGCATGCCGCCTCCGCCAGAGCGAACCGGCCAGTGGTCCGCGGCGGGCGCTGAAGGGCGCTTCCCAAGGCCTGCGGCTGGCGGTGGTGGCAGCACCGCGGCCTCGGGCAGATGGATGAGGCCGCTATCGTCGCGTGGCCCTGCCGATCTGCCGGGCCAAGCCCGGCGTCGGCCCCCTTCTCCGGAGCATAGGCTGCCTTCTCGCAGCCGGCCTGCGCTGCTGCGCAGGAGCGTTCGTCAGCGACACGACCGGCGAAGGTCGCGCCGCACCGCTTATAGCTCTGGAAACTGCGAAGCGCCCGGGCAGGTAGGCACCGCACCGTCGAGCTGGACTGCGGTGGTCACCACGTTGCTGCCGCTCGGCGTCAACGCGCTATTGCTCAGACCGATCCGCGCATTGCCGGTGGTATTGCCGAGGTTGTCGGACGCCACGTTCGCCAGCACCAGATCGAGCGGAGCGCTCGCATCGGCGCCCTGCAGGAGCCATCCCTTGCCGCCGCGCCCGTCGACGCTGCGCAAGCCATCGACCACGATCCTGCGAAAGGTCGGGACGTTGCCGCCGCGGGCGCTGCCGTAGAACGGATTGATCACCAGCGGGTTGCTCACTCCGTACAGGCAGGTGTTGCGGTAGGTCACCAGGTCGACCGCCCCTGCCTTGGCCAGGCTGGTCTTGATGCGCAGGCCATTGTTGTCGGTGCTGCGATTGCCGTTGGCATCGGTGGATACGATGACGTTGTTGTCGACCAGCACGTTGCTGACACCGGACATCAATTCGCTACCGATCGAGATGCCGTGGGTGCCATAGAAGCGCGAATTCAGCACGCTGATGTTGGCCGACCTGGACGCAATGGTCTTGATCGCCACGCCATCATCGCCGCTCATCACGTCGCTGTCCTGGATGGTGGCATTGAGCACACTGTCCAGGTCCAGCGCGTCGGTATTGGGACTGGTGGCCGGCGACTTCACGCGCACGCCCCAAATGGTCAGGCCGTCGACGATATGCGCAAAGAAATGGAAGTACGGTGCATTGACCAGGTTGATGTCGTAGAGCGTGAAAGCGCTGGCGTTCTGCAACTTGACCAGGTCCGGGCTGTTCTGCACCTGGCCGGCGCCTTTGGCGGCCTCGCCGAACTCCCACCAGGTGGTGGTCTTGCCCAGCATGGGCAGATCGCCGCGGCCATCGATGGTGCCCTGGTGGCCATTGCGGCGCACCCCCATCACGCCGGATCGAGCGCCCTTGATGGCGATCAACGGCAGGCAGCCTCCGCTTCTGGCGCCTGCCGTACCGCAACCGTTGCCGTAGTCGGCCGGGTTGCGCGAGCCGTACACGGTGACGCCTTGATCGACGACCAGTGTCACGCCAGCGGGGATCGACAACGGGCCAGTCAGGAAGGCGTCGCCGCTGCCGGTGGTCAACAACACGCTACCGTGCTTGCTGGCGCAATCGGTCAGCGCGGTCTGGATGGCCTGGGTATCGGGCGGCGCGCTTTCCAATGCCGGGTCGAATTGGCGATCGCTGGCGGTCCGGCCGGCACGCAGCAGCTTGCAGGTGGCCGGAACGACCGGCTCGGACAGCGGACGGGAATCGCCAGTGGCGAAATCGATGGCGGCGGCATGACCGGCCAGCGCCAGACAGGCACCGCCGATGGCGGTGGCGAGCAGTTTCATCGGGGAGATCACTCGAATGCGAAGGAATGTGTCGCCTGCACGTTGCGATCGACGCAGTCGCGCCAGCGTGCGGACTCTACAAGCGCCCGGCGCAGCTGGCGGCAGCGATTGCGAATCGGCCACCGTGGCACCGAACCAGTCGCCCAGGGAGCCGTTTTTTACAGGCTCCCGCAAAACTCCAGACGCCGACGCGACTTCAAGGTCGCGGGATCAAGAGCCCTCAGCAGAGTGGCGATCCTCCGTCTGAACGCCGACTGCCATCGCCGTCGATGCCGACTGAAGCAGCCATGGCGATGCACTGCATCTGCCCGACGGCGAGCGGCCGACGATCACCTGCGCTGGCTGCTGCACAGGACTGCGCTCCTAGGTGCCTTGCACGCGCGATGGCATGGGTCTTGTTGAGCCAACATTCCAGTCACCACACGCGGCCGGCTTGACCAGTTTATCCAAGGGCACCAGTGAATTTAATTCGCGTAGTTTTCAGTGGCAAATAATACCCCGGCCCACCGCTCCATTTACTCGAATTATATTAGATAAAATTCCCCGTTATATACATCCATATCCGACCCACGCGCTTTCGTGACTTTCTCCGCAATTCCATCTTATCCATTAACTTCACTATAGACAAAATGCGCGACGCTCAGGCAACAATTAAATGCGCCACTGGCGATATCCCCCGCAGCCTGCAACAGGCCGCCCTTCTCCAACCCAAATAAAATTTAAATGACCATATATTCGAACGCACGTGATTTCAGGAAAGCCGCATGCTGTGCCTTGCTCGCATTGGCAGCGGGAGTCGCCACGACGGCCAGCGCGCAGCAGGCCGTTCCCATTTTTGCGACAAATAAAAACCCCGGCGTAAAAGCAATTTTCGTACAGAACGTCAACGTTCGCAGCGGATGGAGCTGCACCCCGGTACCTTCGAACGGCAGGACCACAACCCTTGCCTCGGTTCTTGTCGGCTCCACATTTCAAGTGGGTGGATTCAGCACGACCGACTGCAGACTCGGCACTGCGCTGCGAACCCTGAACCAGCCGACGTTTACAGTCGGCAACGTGTTTCAAGTCTTTATCGACGTTAACGGCAGCATCCGAGTTTCCCAATAAGGCTGCAACGCTCAGCACTGACACGCGCGGCAGCCCTTCCTGCCAGGGGCTGCCGCGTCGCCAGCAAAAGGGACAATGTTCAAGGCGCGCCTGCCGTACGAGCATATTTCCGGCACGGCTCAGTAACCGTGCACCGGGCGATGCGACTTTACTGCCATGACCAGGCCCAGGCCGGCCAGCAACGACACCGCCGAGGTGCCGCCGTAACTCATCAGCGGCATCGGCACGCCCACCACCGGTAGCAGGCCGGAGATCATGCCGCCGTTGACCAGCACGTAGACGAAGAACGCCAGGCCGGTGGCGCCGGCAACCAGGCGCGAATAGGTGTCGCGCGCCTGCGAGGCGATCCACAGGCAGCGGCCGATGACGATCAGGTACAGGGTCAGCACGGTGGCGACACCGATCCAGCCGAATTCTTCGCTGAGCACGGAAAACGCAAAGTCGGTGGTCTGTTCGGGAATGAAGTTCAGGTGCGATTGCGAGCCCAGACCCCAGCCCTTGCCGTTCAACCCGCCCGAACCGATCGCGATCTTTGACTGGATGATGTTCCAGCCCGCGCCAAGCGCGTCGTTTTCGGGGTTGAGGAACATCATGATGCGGTCCTTCTGGTACGGCCGCAGCAGCCAGAACCACGCCACCGGCGCAGCCGCGGACACACCGCCCACACCAACGGCCACCCACCACCACGGCAGGCCGGCCAGCAACAGCACGAACACGCCGCTGGCAGCAATCAACACGCCGGTGCCGAAGTCCGGCTGCAACATGATCAGCGCGGTGGGCACGCCGATAATCACGCCGGTCACCAGCACGGTGGCAATGCGCGGCGGCAGCGGCATGCGGTGCAGATACCAGGCCGCCATCATCGGCAGGCTGATCTTGAGCAGTTCTGCCGGCTGCAGGTAGAACACTTTCAGGTCCAGCCACTGCCGGCCGTACTTACCGGTGCCCAGCGCGAAGACCGCCAGCAGCGGCAGCATCGACAAGCCGTACACCCACGGTGTCCAGGCGCGCAGGCGCAGTACCGACATGCGTGAAATGCCCCACATCGCTGCTGCCCCGATAATGAAGCGGATGCCCTGCGCCAGCATCAGGTGCTCGCCATTGGCAGTGCCGCCGGCGCTCTTGAGCACCGACAGGCCGATGGCCATCAGGCCGCCCAGCGCCAGGCACAGCACCCAGTCCAGGCTGCGCGTAAAGCGCGCAGCCATGTCCACCAACCAGCGCAGGATGTCGCTCAATGGTCGGTCTCCTGCACCGCGTCCGGCACATCCGGCACCACCGGTTGCGCGGGAGTGTTGGGGTCCAGCGCAACGGCGCTCTGGCCGATCACCACCGGCAGCTCGTCCAGCGTGGCAGCGGCGGCGTCGCCGGCGGCGCGCGCGTCGGTGACGCCGGCTTCGAACTGATTGACGCCCACGGCGGTCATGCCCAGCTCGCTGTCCAGCGGCTCCAGACCGGCGGGCATCTTGCCCAGCAGCCAGGCATCGAAGATCTTGCGTGCGATCGGCGCCGCCGAACTGGTGCCGAAACCGCCGCCTTCCACCGCCACCGCCACCGCGATGACCGGGTTGTCGGCCGGCGCGAAGCCGACGAACAGGCCGCGGTGACGCAGGTGCAACGGCAGGCTGCGCGGGTCCACTGCCGCCACGCCCTTGCGGCTGACCACCTGCGCGGTGCCGGTCTTGCCCGCCATCTGGTACGGCGCGCCCGGGGTGATCGCATAGCCGGTGCCGCCGGGCCGCATGGTGTCCATCATGCCCTCGCGCACCACCTGCAGATGCGCCGGGTTCTGGCTGAGCGGCTTGCCGGGCGGCTGGATCATCGGCTCCCAGGGATGATCGAAACCGGTGCGTTCTTCCAGCACCAGGTGCGGGCGCAGCAGCAGGCCACTGGCGATCGCCGAGACGCCGCGCACCAGCTGCAGCGGCGTGACCTTCCAGTCGCCCTGGCCGATGGCGATGTTGACCGTGTCGCCGGGATACCAGCGCTCCTTGCGCGTCTTGTACTTGTAGGCGGGCGACGGCAGGATGCCGCCGATTTCGCCCAGCAGGTCCACCCCGGTAGGCTGGCCGAAGCCGTACTCGGACATGTAGTGGTCGAAGCGCTCGATGCCCATATCCACCGCCAGGCGGTAGTAGTAGGTATTGACCGACTGGGCGATCGACTTGCGCAGGTCGGTCCAGCCATGCCCGCCGCGGTGCGAATCGCCCCAACCGCGGCTGACGCCGGGCAGGTAGAACATGCCGGTGGACAGCACCCGGTCTTCCGGCCGGCGCAGGCCGCTGTCCAGGCCGGCCAACGCGATCAGCGGCTTGAGCGTGGAGCCCGGCGCCACGCCGCCCAGCACCAGCCGGTTGAACTGCGGCCGGGACGGGTTGTCGTTGAGCATCTTGAAATCGGTATGCGAGATGCCGTTGACGAACAGGTTGGGGTCGTAGCTGGGCAGGCTGACCATGCCCAGGATCTCGCCGGTGCGCGGGTCCATCGCAATGGCCGCCCCTTCGTGCTCGCCGAAGGCGGCCACCATCGCGCGCT
Source organism: Xanthomonas euvesicatoria (assembly GCF_013112235.1). NCBI lineage: Bacteria > Pseudomonadati > Pseudomonadota > Gammaproteobacteria > Lysobacterales > Lysobacteraceae > Xanthomonas > Xanthomonas euvesicatoria. Next base: position 1,921,992 of record NZ_JABFFS010000001.1, on the reverse strand, counting down.
GCAGGTCGGCGTCTACCGACAGGCGCAGATCCGCACCCGACTGCGGGGCGACCCGGCCGACGGTGCGGATGGCCCGCCCCTGCACATTGGTTTCGACCTGCTCGTAACCGACCTGCCCGCGCAGATCCTGCTCGTAGTAGCGCTCCAGCCCGGATTTGCCCATATGGGTGAGCGCAGCATTGCCCTCGCCCAGCACTGCCAGGTCTTTTTCGTCGATCCGGCCCACATAACCGATGATGTGCGCGAACAACGGGCCGTAGGGATAACGCCGGGTCAGATACGGTTCCAGCTCCACGCCGGGGAAGCGCCAGCGCTCCACCGCGAACCGTGCCATCTCTTCATCGCTCATGCGCAGCTTGAGCGTCACCGGCAAAAAGCTGCGGCGTGCGCGGCGCTCGCGGTTGAAGCGCTCCAGATCCTCCGGCGCGATCGGGATCACCTTGCCCAACGCGTCCAGCATGGCGTTCATGTCGGCGACCTTGTCGGGGGTCACGTCCAGACGGAAGGCCGGCACGTTTTCGGCCAGCAGCCGGCCGGTGCGGTCGTAGATCATGCCGCGCCCGGGCACCACCGGTTTGGGCTTGATGCGGTTGGCCTCCGAACGGGTGGCGTAGACCTCGTGGTCGAGCACCTGCAACTTGAAATACCAGCCGCCCAGGCCGACCAGGCAGATCACCACCATCACAAAGCCCAGCACCGCGCGACGGCGGAACTGTTCGGCCTCCGCATGCGGATTCTTGGGATGACGGCGCCCGTGCATGGCTTACTTCTTGCCCCGCTTGCCCAGCCGCACCGCATCCAGCACCACGAACAGCGGCGGCCACAGCGCCATGCCCAGCAGCGGCGCCCACCAGTAGCTCCACGGCAGGGTTGGCTCGCCCACGGCCAGATGCACCGCCGAAGACACGATGCGGTCGTTGAGCAGCAGCCCGCCGATGGCCAGCGCCTGTTGCGAGACCGGGAAAAAACGCATGCGCGCGCGGAAGCGCTGCAGGATGAAGGTCATGATCACCAGCCGCAGCGCCTGTTCGCCGAGCAGCCCGCCATACAGCAGATCAGCCAGCACGCCGGCCACGAAGGCCAGGCCCAGCCCAACCCGGTCCGGCTCCTCGATCACCCAATACGCCAGCACCAGCGCCAGCCAGTACGGCCGCAGCGGCTGCACCACCATCGGCAACGGCAGCAGGCCCAGGACCAGCGCAATGAAGATGCTCGCCGGCAGGATCCAGGTGTTGCGCATGCGGGTCATTGGTCCGTCTCCTGCGGAGAAGAACGGGATTGGGGATTGGGGATTGGGGATTGGTTAGAAGCGGCCGCCTGTGCTGGTGCGGCGTTGCCGTTGCCGTTGCCGTTGCCCCTTCCAGCGTCTCCACTCCCTGAAGCCTGTGAGCCCTGCGATGACGCTGCGCGGGAACCGCGGGTCTGGAGTTCAGGGCCGTTCGACCCAGGAGGACTGGCCGGCAGGCTGGCGTGGCCGCTGGATGCTGACGCTGATGCGCGGGCCGACTGGACACCAGGCGCGGCAGGTGTCGACACGGACTGTGTGCGCGGCGCGGGAACAGTGCCGGTGCCCGATGCCGCAGCGGCCGTCGGACGCGCGGTATCAATCATTACGTTGGAAATCCCGCCCACCGGCGTGCGTGGCGTGGCAGCCACCGGCGCGCTGGCGGCTGCCGCGCCGCCGTTGCTGTTGTCGCTATTGGGAATCCCAACTCCCGAATCCCCAATCCCGGCCCCCGGCACCAACCGCAACGGCTTGCCGGCACGCAGCAGCAACACATCCCGGCCGCGATCGAGCTTGGCGGCCGGGGTCAGTTCGCCGACCAGGAAGGCGTGGGTATCGTCGGGATGCAGTTCGGAGACCTTGCCGACCGGGAAGCCGGCCGGGAAGCGGCCGCCCAGCCCCGAGGTGACGATTTCATCGCCCACCTGCACGCCGGCACTGAGCGGGATGTCGCGCAGTTCCAGGCGGTCGCCGCGCCCGTAGACGATCAGCCGCACGCCATTGCGCGCCACGCTGACCGGCACGGCGTGGTCGGGGTCGGTGAGCAGCAACACGGTGGAATGCAGCGGGGTGACTTCGATCACCTGTCCCATCAGGCCGCCGGCATCGATCACCGCCTGGCCCAGCACCACCCCTTCGCGGCTACCGGCGTCCAGCAGCAGGCGTTGGCGCGTCGGATCCAGATCGATGTTCAGGATCGGCGCCAGTTGCACATCCAGACCGCGGCGCTCGGCCACGTTGAGCAGTTCGCGCAGTTGCGCGTTGTCCAGGGCCGCGGTCTGCAACCGGGTCAGGCGCGCATTGGCGACCAATAGCTGATTGCGCAGATCCCGGGTCTCTTCCACCAGTTGCGCATGCGTTGCGGCGTTGTCGCGCACCTGCGAGCCGATGCGCCCCGGCAGCCCGGCCACCGCCCAGATCGGCTGGATCAGCAGATTGGCCTGCATGCGCACCTGGCTCAGCCAGCCACCGCGGCTATCGAGCGCGATCAGCACCACCGCCAGCACCAGATAGACCAGCAGCCGCAGCGTGGAGGTGACTTCGCCCGGACGGGAGGCGACGGGAGGACCGGCGTAGGAGGGCACTGTCAGGGCCGGGAATGGGGAATCGGAAATGGGGAATCGGGAAGCAGTCGGCTGCCTCCGAGACGATTGAGGCGAAAACTCACAGGGGCGGGATCGCGTCGCAACCGCTCAGGGCCGCAGGCGGGGAATGCTTTCATGATTCCCCATTCCCGATTCCCCATTCCCAGCTCCATTACTCCGGCGCGAAGAACTCGTTGCCGTGCATGTCCACCAGCTCCAGCGCACGGCCGCCGCCGCGGGCCACGCAGGTGAGCGGATCGTCGGCCACCTGCACGTGCAGGCCGGTTTCTTCGGAGATCAGGCGGTCCAGGTCGCGCAGCAGCGCGCCGCCACCGGTAAGGACGATACCGCGCTCGGCCACGTCGGCACACAGTTCCGGCGGGGTCTGCTCCAGCGCCAGCTTCACCGCCGAGACGATGCCCGACAGCGGCTCGTGCAGCGCTTCGAGCACTTCGTTAGAGTTGATCTTGATCATCTTCGGCACGCCCTCGGCGAGGTTGCGGCCGGAGATTTCCATCTCCTGCACCTCGTCCTGCGGGTAGGCGCAACCGATCTGCAGCTTGATGCGCTCGGCGGTGGCTTCACCGATCAGCATGCCGTGGTTACGGCGCACGTAATTGGTGATCGACTCATCGAAACGGTCGCCGCCCACACGGACCGATTGCGAGTACACGATGCCGTTGAGCGAGATCACCGCCACTTCGGTGGTGCCGCCGCCGATGTCGATGACCATCGAGCCGCGCGCCTCGGTCACCGGCATGCCGGCGCCGATCGCTGCGGCCATCGGCTCTTCGATCAGATACACATCGCGCGCACCGGCCTCTTCCGCAGATTCCTTGATGGCGCGGCGCTCGACCTGCGTGGAGCCAGCCGGCACGCACACCAGCACGCGCGGGCTGGGGCGCAGGAAGCGCGATTTGTGCACCTTCTTGATGAAGTGCTTCAGCATCGCCTCGGTGTAGGTGAAGTCGGCGATGACGCCGTCCTTCATCGGGCGAATCGTGGTGATGTGGCCGGGGGTACGGCCGAGCATCTGCTTGGCCTCCGCGCCGACGGCAGCGACCGAGCGCGTGCCGCCGATTGCGCGATCCTGCCGCACCGCAACCACCGACGGCTCGTTCAGCACGATGCCCTGTCCGCGCACGTAGATCAGCGTATTGGCCGTGCCCAAATCGATGGACAGGTCGTTGGAGAACATGCCGCGGAGTTTCTTGAACATCGAGGGAGTCGTTCCTGGGTGAGTCGCGTGCCCGCCGCCAGACTGGCGAAAATTTGGGCAGAAAACGAAGTCGGCTAGCCTAGCAATCCCCCCCGGGGTGAGCAAGGAAAAATCGGCGATTTCGCCCCCGTTTTCATGTGGCGGTCACGCCGGCCATGGCATGCGGTTGTGGCCCTGATCGGCCGCAGCCGTTACCCTTTGCGCCGCGGCGCACGCGCCGTCCCGCTGCCATGCCCGGCAATTGGCGGGTTTTCCCAACGCAAAGGCCCGACTCGATGTCCGCACTGATCTGTGGTTCCCTCGCCTACGACACCATCATGGTGTTTCCGGACCAGTTCAAGAACCACATCCTGCCGGACAAGGTGCATATCCTGAATGTGTCGTTCCTGGTGCCGCGCATGCGCCGCGAGTTCGGCGGCTGCGCCGGCAACATCGCCTACAACCTGCATCTGCTCGGTGGCGCGCCGATCCCGATGGGCACCGTCGGCCAGGATTTCGGCCCGTACCGCGAACACTTCGAAACGCTGGGCATCGACCTGTCGCGGGTGAAGATCATCGACGACCTGTTCACCCCGCAGGCGTTCATCACCACCGACCACGACAACAACCAGATCACCGCCTTCCATCCGGGCGCGATGATGCGCAGCTACGAAAACCACGTGAAGGATGTGCCGGGCGTGACCCTGGGCCTGGTCGGCCCGGACGGGCGCGAAGGCATGATCCAGAACGCGGAAGAGTTCGCTGCCGGCGGCATCCCTTTCATCTTCGACCCCGGCCAGGCGATGCCGCTGTTCAACGGCCCGGAGCTGCGCCAGTTCATCGAACAGGCCCAGTACGTAGTGGTCAACGACTACGAGTCGAACCTGTTGCAGGAACGCACCGGCTGGGACGAAAAAGACATCGTCTCGCGCGTGCAGGCCTACATCACCACGCAGGGCCCGAAGGGCGCGCTGGTGCATACGCCGGAAAAGACCTACGACATTCCGCCGGCGCACGAGCGCCGCGTGGTCGACCCGACCGGCTGCGGCGATGCATTCCGCGCCGGGCTGATCTACGGCATCCAGGGCGGCTACGACTGGTTGACCATCGGCCGCATGGGCAACCTGATGGGCGCGCTGAAAGTGGAACACCCGGGCACCCAGAACCAGCGCTTCGACTTCGCCGAGTTCAACGACCAGTTCAAGCAGCAGTTCGGCTACGCGTTGTAGCCGGGAGGTGGGGATTCGGGAGTCGGGAGTCATAAAAGCTGGGTCCTGGCGCCTCGAGGCCACGAGGAACCGCGCGATGGCGCGGTTTTTTCGTTTTGGCCCAGGCGAAAAGGCAGCCGCCCCCAGCCGAGCCGCTTTTGCCAATCCCGAATCCCGAATCCGCATCCCCGGCGTTTGCTGCACCGCGGTTTGAGCCTCGCCCCGGTTTATGCGTCACTGCCGCTCTGGCCCCGGGTAGGGACCGAGGAAGCGCCACGTGTCGGAAGTGACTGTCGCCAACCTCCTGCAGGCCACGGCCGGGCCCTTGTCCGATGCCCAGGCCGAATCGGCGCTGCTGGCGCGGATGCGCCGCTTCCGCCAGATCGAACCGCTGCCGCCGGCGCTGGCGCGCTCGTGGCAGCGCTGCCTGGACGAGTATGGGCTGAGTCCGGATGCCCCCCCGTTGCCGATGGTCCACGACGGCAGCGGGCTGCGCGAGCGCCAGCAGCGGCTCGAGGAAGTGCTGCGCATCGCCAAGGTGGAGATGGAGAACCTCTACGAGCAGATCGCCGGCGGCGGCTATGCCGTGGTGTTCGCCGACGCCGAGGCGACCTTGCTGCACAGCGTGCAGGACCCGGCACTGCTGCGCGAATTCCGCCAGACCGGGTTGTTTTGCGGCGCCAGCTGGGCCGAGCGCTACCAGGGCACCAACGGTATCGGCACCTGCGCGGTGGAGCGCAGCGCGCTAGGCGTGCACCGCGGCGAGCATTACTTGGCCCGGCATCTGCCGCTGTCGTGCAGCGGTGCGCCGATCCTCGACCCGCACGGGCAATTGCTGGCGGTGCTGGATGCGTCCACGCCGGACGCGCGCGACACCAAGCTGGTACAGCGCCACACCAGCGCGTTGGTGCGCATGTCGGCGGCACAGATCGCGCGTTCGTATTTCCTGGAGCAGTACAGGCATGCGTGGATCTTGCGCTTCCACAGCCGCCCGGAGTTCGCCGGCCTGTTGCACGAGGCGCTGATGGCGATCGGCGCCGACGGCTGCGTGCTGGCCGTCAACGAAGCGGCGCTGGAACAGCTCGGCAAGGGCGACCGCAGCCTGCTGGTCGGGCGCGACATCTCGCAGGTGATGCAGCTGGACTTCGACACCGTGGAGCAGCGTGCGCGCAACGCTGCCAGCACGCTGTGGTCGATCCGCTGCGCCTGCCACGGGCGCCGTTTCTTCGCCCTGGCGCAGCCGCCGCGCCGCAACGCGGTTGCTGGCGGCGCGCACGCCACCCCAGCCGACGATGGCGAGGCCGCTTACGCACGCGAGCACGTCGGCTCCGATCCGCGCATGCGCCACAACCTGGACAATGCGCTGAAGCTGGTCGCGCATCGCGTGTCGATCCTGCTGTGCGGCGCCACCGGCACCGGCAAGGAGGAGTTCGCCAAGGCGGTGCACCGCGGCTCGCCATGGGCAGCGCGGCCGTTCGTGGCGGTGAACTGCGCGGCGATTCCCGAGGCGCTGATCGAGAGCGAACTGTTCGGCTACGCGCGCGGCGCGTTCACCGATGCCGCGCGCGAAGGCCGCCACGGCAAGCTGCTGCAGGCCAGCGGTGGCACCTTGTTCCTGGACGAAATCGGCGACATGCCGCTGCCGCTGCAGACGCGGCTGCTGCGCGTGCTCGAAGAACAGAGCGTGACCCCGCTGGGCAGCGACCGGGCAATCCCGCTGGAGCTGCACGTGATCAGCGCCAGCCACCGCGACCTGGCGCAGATGGTGGCCGCCGGCGAATTCCGCGAGGACCTGTACTACCGCCTCAACGGCGTGGTGCTGCATCTGCCGCCGCTACGCGAACGCAGCGACAAGGCCGAACTGATCCGCACCCTGTTGCGCGAGGAAAACAGCGAGCGCAGCGTGCGCATCAGCGAAGATGCGCTGCACAAGCTGCTCAGCTACGCCTGGCCGGGCAACCTGCGCCAATTGCGCAATGTGCTGCGCACGGCGGCCGTGCTGTGCAGTGACGAGGTCATTCGCCTGCCGAATCTGCCGCAGGAGATCGTCGACGCGGGCAGCGCACCTTGCCTGGTCGATGCGCGCGCGGTCGCGGCCGACGATATGCCCGGCCGCGTTGCATTGGATCAGGCCGAACGGCTGGTGCTGCAGCAACAACTCGAACGCCATCGCTGGAATGTCAGCCGCACTGCCGATGCCCTGGGCATCAGCCGTAACACCTTGTACCGCAAGTTGCGCAAGCACGGCCTGGAGACCGGATGAATCGGGAATCGGGAATCGGGAATCGGGAATAGATAAAAGCAGCGCGCTGACGCTCTACGATTCCCGATTCCCGATTTCCCGCGATCAAAGCGCCCAGCGCACGCCGATCAGGTACTGCCGGGGCACCCCCGGTGCGAGAAATCGTGCCGGGCCGGTTTCCACTGGCGCATCCTGCGGGCGTGCGAGTTCGCCGTCGGGAAACACGTCTTCGGCCACGGCGGCATAGGTGGCGTAGCGGCGGTCGAAGACGTTGTCGATCCGGGCGAACAGCGACACCCGCGCGTTGATGGTCCAGCGCGCCTGCAGGTCCGCCAGGGCATAGCCGGCGGTGCCGATGTCGAGACGCTCGGGCGCGGCCTGGCCTTCTTCGGCATTGTCGACCTGGCCATCTTCGTTGCCGCTGGCCACCCGCCCGGAGACCGCACGCACGCCCACGCCCAGCGTCAGCGCATCGCGTTGCCACTCCATCCCGAGCTTGAGGTTGTGCCGCGGTAGCGCGGCGATCCGCAGTCCCGGCCGCAGCGCGATCACACGCTCGCCGGACAGCAATTGGCCGTCGCTGCGGTAAGTGGCATCCAGGTAGCTGTAGCCGGCCGACCACTGCCAATCGCCGCTGCGCAGATGCAGTGCCGCGTCCACGCCCTGATAGCGCGTGCGGCCGACATTGTCGAAGTAACCCAACTGCGTGTCCGGTGCGCGCAAGAACAGAATGTCGTCGCGATTGTCGGCGCGGTAGACCGACAGCGTGGCGTTGCGATCGGCCGACGGCGTCCAGCGCGCGCCCAGTTCGTAGGTGCGCGAGATGATCTGCTCCAGGCGCGGATCGGCCTGCAGACCGGTCGGCAACCGACATGGCTGGGTGGGATCAGCGCAGCCCAATTCGATGGCGGTCGGTGCACGGCTGTTCTGCGCGACCGAGCCGTAGAGCGTCACCGCCGACGCGAGCCGCCGGGTCAGCCCCAGCGACGGGTTGGCTTTGGCATAAACGAAGCGCTCGCGTGGGCGGTCGCCGTCGTCGGCGGTGGAAAGAACGTTGTCCACCACCACATGATTCCAGCGCACCGCGGCGGTGAGATGGGTGGCATCGTCCAGTGCCCAGGTGTCGGCCAGGAACACGCCCAATGTCTGCGTACTGCCGCGCACGCCGGAAAAGAACGTGCGGTCGGTCGCCGGATCTGCAACGACCGAGCGGTCGGGCTGCACCCACCCGTCGCGGGCGAATTGCCGATAACGCACATGGCCGCGATCGAAAGTGGCGCCGGTGGTGAGCGCATGCGCGCCCCATTGCATGCTCAGATTGAGCGCAACGCCCTGCGCGTGCTGACGCATCTGGGTGGTGTTGAGCGCGCCGGTGTGCAGCGTGTCGGCATCGGTGCGGGCGACGTCGCAATCGGCATCCAGTGCGCTGCCATCGGTGGCGTAACCGGAAGCGCACTCTTCGACGAATTCCTCGTAGTCCTGCCCGATGTCGCCATTGACGGTGTCGCGCCGCCCCATCTTCGAATAAGCCAGCGCGTGCAGCGCAGTGTCTGCATCGAAACGATGGTCCAACTGCACGCTCAATAGCGTAGTGCGATTGCGGGTGAGATCGGGCGATGTGTAGACCGAGCGCCGATCGGCGCGATACAAGCCGGGCTCCGGACCTTCGTCGGTGTAGCGTGTATCGGGCAGCAGACCATTGCCGATCAGACGGCTGCGCCCGTGCAGCAGCGACAGGCTCCAGTCGGTCTGCTCGCCTTGCTTACCGACCTTGCCGAACACGGTGCCAAGCCGGCCTTCGGAGGCAGCGCGCCAGCCGTTTTCGTCGAAGCCGGTCAGCGCGACAAAGCCATGCCAGCCGTCGGCGCCGGCAACGCCGTAACTGGCATCCAGCCGCTTGCGCGCGCCGCTGCCGATGCTCGCTTCCCCCTGTAATCCGGGCGCGGTCAGCCCGGAGGCGGTAGACAGCACCACCGCGCCACCCAGCGTGTTCGGCCCGAACAGCGGGTTGGAACCCGGCATCAGCGTCACGGCGCTGATTGCCGCTTCGGGCAGCATGTCCCAGCTGACGATATCGGCGAACGGTTCGTTGAAGCGCACGCCATCCAGATACACCGACACCCCCTGCGAGGCGCCCGGCAGCGCCGACGCACGAAAGCCATGGAAGGTGAGATCGTTCTGGAACGCACTGCCCTGCACGTCGTTACCGTCCACTCCAATAAAGCGGCGCTGCAGCAGATCGCTCAGGTTGTTGCTGCGCCCACGCGACAGTTCGGCATTGCTTGCCGACTGCACCATGTACGGCAATTGCGCCGCATCGATGGTGGTGCCCGGGATCGGCGTGGCGGTCACCTCGATACGGTCCAACCAGGTGACTTGCGGCGCTTCCGCTGCAACGGCCACTGCGCTGCGTGCGAGCAAGGTCATGGCGCATGCGCCTGCCAATCCCCTGCGATGCAGCGTCGCTGTCCTGCATCTGCCTGCTGCCATGTGCGTCTCCTTCAATACACCACGATGGATTTGATGCCGCGTGCCGCACGCAGGTCCGCCAACGCCTGGTTGATGTCGTCCAGCGCCAGCGTGCGCGTGATCAGCGGCGCCAGTTGAATGTCGCCGTGCAGATAGCGTTCGACATAGCCAGGCAACTCGCTGCGGCCTTTGACGCCACCAAAGGCGCTGCCGCGCCACACCCGCCCGGTGACCAATTGAAACGGGCGCGTGCTGATTTCCTGCGTGTCCTCGGCCACGCCCAGGATGACGCTCTCGCCCCACCCCTTGTGGCAGCACTCCAGCGCGGCGCGCATCGCACCGACATCGCCGATGCATTCGAAGCTGTGGTCGGCGCCGCCATCGGTCAGGTCCACGATCACCTGCTGGATCGGCGCACCGTAGTCGCGCGGATCCAGGCAATCGGTGGCGCCCAGCTTGCGTGCCAGTGCGAATTTCGCAGGGTCGATGTCCACCGCGATGATGCGACCGGCCTGGGCCAGCACTGCGCCCTGTATCACCGACAATCCGATGCCGCCCAACCCGAACACCGCCACGCAATCTCCCGGCCGCACATGCGTGCTGTTGAGCACCGCACCGACGCCGGTAGTGACCGTGCAACCGAGCAGGCAGGCCTGCTCCAGCGGCGCATCCGGATGGATGCGTGCGACCGCAATCTCCGGCAACACCGTGTATTCGGAAAACGTGCTGGTGCCCATGTGATGCAGGACCGGCCGCCTGTGCAACGAGAACCGGCTGCTGCCATCGGGCATCAGGCCACGTTCCTGGCTGCTGCGAATCGCCTGGCACAGATTGGTACGGCCGGAACGGCAGAATTTGCACACGCCGCATTCGGGCATGTACAGCGGAATCACGTGATCGCCGGCCCGCACGCTGGTGACGCCGATCCCGACGTCTTCGACAACACCGGCACCCTCCTGCCCCAGGATCGCCGGGAAGCTGCCGGCGTGGCCATGCGCCAACGCATGCGCATCGCCATGGCAAATGCCGGTAGCGACCAGGCGCACCAGCACCTCACCGGGACGCGGTGGCTGCAGGTCTACCTCTTCGATGGTCAACGGCTGGTGCGGACCCCAGGCCACCGCAGCGCGTGTCTTCATCCGGCCTCCCTGACGCGCGTCGGCCTGCCGGCCGCTCAGCGCGCGATGATCACGCCCCACGGCAGCTCGCCGACGGGGATCTGTTTGAGTTCGCGCAAGCTGGCGGTGTCGATCACGCTCACGCTGTTGGAACGCCCGTTGGCAACGTAGAGCTTGTCGCCGGCCGGCGTCAGCGCCGGATTCCACGGACGCTGCCCGACCGGGATCTCGGCCAGGGTGCGTGCGGTCTTGAGATCGATCACGCTGACCGTGCCGGCGCCCCCGTTGGAGGCATACAGCCGCGCGCCATCTCCCGACAGCGCGACGCCGGCGGTGCGCACGCCGGCCGGCAGGCTGGCGCGCCGCTGACGCGTCTGCAGGTCGATCACGTCCACCACATTGGCGGTTTCCTGGGCGATGTACACGCTGTGCCCATCGGGTGCGAACGCCATGCCGCGCGGATGCCCGCTGGTGGCCACCACGCCGCGCGATCGATGCGTGGCCAGCTCGATCATGTCCATGTCGTTGGAGCCTTCATTGCTGGTGAGCAACCACTTGCCATCCGGGGTGTAGGCGCAATGCTCCGGCGCCTGCCCGCGCGTGGCGATCACCTGCTGCACGACAAATTGCGCCGCGTCGATCAGCGTCACCTGATTCTGGCCTTCCACGCATACCGCGAACTGCTTGCCGTCCGGCGACAACGCGATGCCTTCGGCGTTCTCGCCGATGTCCACGCTGCGCAACACCGCATCTTTTTCGGCATCGAGCTCGACCAGCCGGTGATGCTCGGCATCGATCAGATACAGATGCCCCTGTGGGCCGGGCAATAGCTGCTGCAAGCGCTTGCCGAGCTGGCCCTGCGCGCTGAGCGTGCGCACCACGGTATCGGTGTGCGTATCGATTACCGAGACGGTGCCACTGCGTTGATTGGGCACATACGCAAACACCGGCGGCGTTGCCGGCGCCGGTGCTGCAGGGCCCGTCGTCGCGGGTGCGGCGGTGGAGGCCGGCGAGGCAGCGTCGCGCTGGCAGCCGGCCAGCAGCAGCGTGGCCAGCAGCGTTGCCGCAAGCATGCATGGCCAGCGAGCAGGCGCTGGCCTCATTGCGCCTTGCCTGCAGTCTTGTTGATCGAGTGGATGAAGGCGAGCAACTTTTCGGTATCGCCGGGCTTGAGCACCGGCGCGAATGGCGGCATCTGCCCGACGACCTTTTCGTGCCCGACGCGGGTCTTGCCGTGGGTGATCATGGCCGCGGTGCCTTCATTGATCAGCGTACGCAGGGTGTCGTCGTCGCTGCCGTACACCCAGATGTCGTTGGTCAGCGGCGGGCACATGCCACCGCCACCGGTACCGCCATGACAGGCATTACAGCCGGCCGAGAAATAGATCTTCTTGCCTTCGGCGACCAGTTCGGGCGTGACCTTGACCTCGGGTCCCTTGGGAATCGGCACGATCGTGGCAGGTGGTGCGACCGGCGTCGCTGGATCCGGGGCAGGCCCGGCCGCCACATTCGGCATCCCTGCGGCCGCAGGTGCAGGTGCAGACGCTGTGCTGTCGGCGGCTGGCGCAGGCGCCGGTGCGCTGGCGGCCGCCGGGGGCGCTGGCGGCGGCGCATCGGCGGCCGGGGCCGGCGGCGCGTCCTTGCCGCATGCCGCCAACACGACGCTGAACATCAACGCGCACAGCGGTGCGCGGACGGAACGATCGAGATAACGTGTAGTGGACGTGCGCATGAACGAACCTTTTTGATCGGAGGGAACGCCGCGCACTCCGGTGCGCGCGACGGGTGAGGCAATCATTTGGGTGCCGGGCGCCGGGCCTCGGCGAGCAGCGTGGCCAGCGCGGTGTCGCCACGTGCCTGCGCCAAATCCGCAGCGCTCTTGCCGTCGCGGTTGCGCGCAGACGGGTCGGCACCTGCGGCCAGCAGGCGTCGGGCAACCGCTTCGCGCCCGGCCGCGGCAGCCAGCATCAGCGCTGTGACACCGGCCTGATTGGCGTGGTTGACCTCGGCGCCGCGTGCCAGCACAGCCTCCACAATGGCCGGGTCGTCGCGCGCCACCGCAAACATCACCGGGGTGAACCCGGTGGGGTTGGCGCGCCGCACGGTCGCGCCCTTGTCCAGCAGCGCCTGCACCACACCCACGTCGGCATAGGACACCGCAAGATCCAGCGCGCTCCAGCCGTCGCTGGACACGGTGTCCACCGGCGCGCGCTTGGCCAGCAACCTGCCGACACTGTCGGCGTCATTGGTCCAGGCGGCTTTCATCAGTGCGGTCCAGCCGCTGGCGTCGCGCGCCTCGATGCGCGCGCCGGCATCCAGCAGCAGGCCGACCAGGTCCGGCTCCTGGTTGCGGATGGCCTGGTGCAACGGCGGCTCGCCCAGCAGGTTCGCGTGATTGGCATCGGCGCCATGGCGCAGCAGCCATGCCGCACGCACGGCATCGCCCGCGTCCAGTGCATGCGCCAGTTCCTGGTTCGGGTCTGCACCGTCGGCGATGCGCAATTGCAGCTGCGCCAACTCTTGCGACGAGGCCGCCGGACTGGGTGCAGTGGATGCCGGTGTCGGCGTGACATACGGCCCGTGCGACGCCAGATCGCCGGCCACCACGCAGTCGCTACAGCGCACCAGCGGCACGTGATACCTGCGCAGGATCTGGTCGATCTTTGCCGCGCTCTGCTGCAGCGCCGTGTTCAACGCATCGCGCAGGTCTGCATTCTTGCGCGACACCGCCCAGGCCATCGAATACTCCAGCACCGCATCGTCGATGGTGTTCAAGGGCACCATTCCCAGACCGTTGCGCTGTGCGTAATACCCGGCCACCGGGCCCCAGGATTCGGCCGCATCCAGCGTGTTGGCGGCAACCCGTTCGACCAGCTTGCCGGGGTGTTCTTCCGGCGCAGTGGCCGAGTCGTAGAACAGGTATTGCACCTCACCGCTGATGCCATGCTCGTACAGCGCCTGACGCGCAGGCGAGCTCTGGAACACGCCCAGGCGCAGCTTCTTCAGCGCCGGGTCGTCCAGCGAAGCAGGCCGCACATTCAAGCCTTTGCGTGTGACCAATACATAGGTCGAGCGATAGAGCGGGCGCGTGACCACCCCTTGCTCGAAATCGCTGTTGAGATCCATCAGCACATCGCAACGGCCCACGTTGATCGTGCTGCGTGCCAGCCCGCGCTGGTAGTAGGTGCGCCATTCGTATTCCAGGCGCCGGCCCATGGCAGCGGCCACGACCTGGGCAATCTTGTTCTGGAAGCCTTCGCCGGCCTTGTTGGACAACGGCATGTTGCCCGGGTCTGCGCACACGCGCAGCACGTGCGGGTCGGGCGCTGGCGGCGGTGTTGCCGGCGAGTTGGTTGATGCAGGTGCCGCAGCGGGCACCACATCCGAACGAGAAGCGCGAGCCGTCGGTGAAGACGGCTCGCGTGTGCAGCCTGCGGCGACGAGTCCGAGGCTGCACAGCACCAGCACCAGCACCTGCTGCAGGTGCCGGGTGATGCCGCGCACGCCGGCAGCAAGCTGCCGAGGTGCGCGTCCAACGCCTTGCGTGCAGATCATCGTGCCGTCTTCGCTGCGGCATTGGCGGTACCGCCACCTGCGGCCGCAGTGGCGGTCGCAGTGGCAGTCACGGTCTTGCCGGCGCCATCGATACGGAAGCTGTGGACCATGCCGCCGAGCGGGATCTTGTCAAAGCCCGCACCGAATGCCAGCCCTGCCGCACCCAGCGCGCCATACGGATCGGACGGATCCAGGCCCGCAGTGACCGGCAGGCCGATCCACCCGCCGATACCGGAGAACACCGCCACGTACTGATGGCCGTTGGCTTTATAAGCGATGGGGTTACCGATGATGCCGGACGGCAGCTTGGTCTCCCACAGCTTCTTGCCGGTGTCCTTGTCCACCGCGCGGAACCAACCATCCAGCGTGCCGTAGAACACCAGCCCGCCGTCAGTGACCAAGGTGCCGCTCCACACCGGGTACTTCTCCTTGATCTCCCACTTGGACTTGCCTTCCACCACGTCGAACGCCTTGACGATGCCCAGCGCGCCCGGCTCGTTCGGCTTCATCATCACGTTGGCGAACACATACGGCAGGCCCATCATGGTGTTGCCGCGCTCCTGCGGTTCCAGCTCCATGTGCCAGTTATTGGTGCCGCAGAAGAACACCGCCGCATTGGCCGGATCCACCGAGCACGGCTGCTGGTCCTTGCCGCCCATCGCCGACGGAAACGCCTGCACTTTCTTGCCGCGTTCCAGCGGAGAATGCGCAGCCACCTTGACCGGGCGACCGGTCTTCATGTCGATGCGTTCGGCCCAGTTGGCCGGCACGAACTTGTGCGCGCGCAGCAGCGTGCCATCGCGCCGATCGAGCACGTAGGCAAAGCCGTTACGATCGAACTGCACCACCGAGGGGACTTGCTTGCCGTCGATGGTCAGGTCGACCAGGATCGGCTCGTTGATGCCGTCGTAATCCCACTGGTCGAACGGGGTCTTCTGGTAGCCCCACACCGCCTCGCCGGTATCGATCTTGCGGGCGAACAGGGTCATCGACCACTTGTTGTCATGCTCGCCGTTGTTGCACTCCTCCTGCGAGGTCTTGCCGCAACGATACGACGGGCTCCACAGGCCGGGATTGCCGGTGCCGTAGTACACCAGCTTCAACTTCGGGTCGTAGCTGTACCAGCCCCACGCTGCACCGCCGCCGCGCTTCCATTCTTCGTTGGGAAAGGTCTTGACGCCCAGGTCGCCGAGTTGGCCATGCTGCGGATTGGCCTTGTTGAAATCCGGACCCAGGCAGATCGCCTTGTCGGTGCCGGCCGCACCGCAGGACCAGGCCTGCTTGCCATCGGCGAGGTTGTAGGCGGCCACGCGACCGAGCACGCCGAATTCGTTGCCGCTGATGCCGGCCACCACCTTGCCGTCGGCGATGATCGGCGCCATGGTGATGGTTTCGCCCTTGTCCGGGTGGGCGAGTTTTTGCTTCCACACTTCCTTGCCGGTCTTGGCATCGAGTGCGATCACATCGCCGCTGAGGCTGCCGAAGACCAGCTTGCCATCGGCATAGGAGGCGCCCCGGTTGACCGTGTCGCAGCACGCCACCGCCACCGACCGTTCGTCCTGTTGCGGGGTGTATTTCCACAACACCTTGCCGCCGTCGTCCTGCGCCGCCAGATCGATGGCGAAGACGTTGTTCGGATACGCACTGACCATGTACATGATGCTGCCGATCACCAGCGGCTGGCCTTCGTGGCCGCGCGTGGCGTCGGTTTTCATCTCCCACGACATCTTCAGATTCTTGACGTTGTCGCGATTGATCTCGGCCAGCGGGCTATGCCGGGTGAGTGCGAAGTCGCGCCCCACACCGCCCCAGTTGTCCGCATTGCTGGCATTGGCGGTGAACTCGCTATCGGTATCGACCGCGGCGGCAGGTGCAGCGGCGGGCGCAGCGGCAGGTGTTGCAGCCGTTGCCGGCGCCGCAGTTTCGGTCGGTGTGTCTTTCTTGCAGCCAGACAGAACGGCGCTCAGCGCAAGCATAAGCAGCGCAGTGCTGCATACGCTGCGACAGGAAGATTGGTGCATGTGCGTCTACCCCTCTCGTTTGAACAACCAGTCGGTTGAAACATCCCGCAGCGCAGGCGCTGTCACCGCCGTGGCGATGCGGACGTAGGAAACGTCGGGAGAGACCTGAGCAAACGTCATGCCAGCACACTGGTGCGCCGCACCACGTCGAGTCGGCAAGGGTTGGGGGCAATGACGGCGAGCTGGGCACTTGGCGCTGTCACGGTTTTGGCACAGTTTGCGCCGAACGTGCTGTGACACAGTGGTGCAGACGGTCGGGAAAGATGTTTCAGCAATGCCGGGCGTGTGCTGGACCCCGATCGCTGCGCCGCTGGTGCAGCGCGATGCGCTAAGGCAAGCAACACCGCGCGGTGGCGCCACGCATTTCTTCTTCCGCCGGGAGCAGGTGTCCGAAAGGCGGATGCGGATACGGCGAGCCCCCTTTGAGACGCGTCATGGCGTCGGCAGGCAGTTAACCATTCCGATGCCCGATCGGCTGCACGTTACCCGCGTTGCACAGGCACAACGCGCGCCTGGCCCTCCCATTGCGCGAGCAACTGCGTGCAATTGTGCAGGCGCCAGTCGGCGAAACCGGGCCAGGGATCGCCGGGTGTATTGACCAGCACAGTGCACGCACCGACGGCGCGGCCGCAGGCCAGGTCATTGTGATGATCGCCGACCATGACCAGCGCGCTGCCCTGCACCGACCAGCGCTGCGCGAAATAGTGCAGCCCGTCGGGCGCAGGTTTTGGGGCCGCCTCGTCGCGGCCGACGATGTCGTCCCAGGCGAACGCATCGTCCAGACCGATCGCCTGCAACGTGATCTTTGCCAGCTCGCGTGCGTTGCGGGTGAGCATGCCAAGCCGGCAACCGGCAGCATGCAGCGCGCGCACCAGCGCCACTGCGCCCGGCGCGGCGCGTGCGCCTTGGGCAAGCGCACGCTCGTGTTCGAGCAACCAGGCATGCTTGGTCGCCGCTTCGTCGGCCGGCAGCGCGGCCAGGTGGTGCAGGATGTCCGCCTCTGGCGGGATGTCCAGCGCGCGGCGGATCAAGGCGAAATCGTGCGCAGCCTCGGTCAGGGTGCCGTCCATGTCGAAGACCCAATGGCGGTAGTCGGACAACGTGGGAGCGCGCGCGGTGAGTGTCATGCTGTCCATCCGTGCAAAGACAAGAAAGTGATCGATTCGATGCGGCATGCGGCGGTGCGGCCAACTTGCAGGGCGCCATCAGCGACTTCGCCCAACGCGGTCGACATGGCGTCTGCACGCACCGCCAAGCCGGTGCGTGTGGCGCCCGCTCGGCATGTACTTGCGCGGACACTCCAACGCGCGCGCGCCTGCCACCGAACGAATGCGCGCCAGCTTTGCCGACCGCCCCGAGCGCGCAGTGCCGACGCGCTGCAGCGCCATCACACCGGGGTACCGCACAGTCGATCAAGCCCGCTAGTGCTGCACCAGCCCGCACACACATTCGATGTACGCCGGCATGTCATCGCGAGCCGGCCTACTTCCACCCGGGCATCTGCGTGGTGTCCAGGCCGCCGACCTCGAACTCTGCGGTGCGCGTACCGCCGGCCTTGACCGGGAACGTGATGCTGATGCGCTTGGCGTTGCGTACGAGCTTCCACAACGCCTTGTCATCGTCGATGAACATGGCAATGGCTTCGTCGGTGTCCGGGCGGTGCGCCGCCATGGCACGCGGCGCGCCGCCATCGGCCGCCACCTGCACCTTGCAGCCACCGTAGCAATTGAAATCGCCGGCCTTGAGCACGAGGTAGCTGTGGCGCTTCCACTGCGGATGATCGCGAAACACCAGGCTGACCGGCTTGGGCCCGCTGCCATCCACATCCACACGTTGCTTGGCGTCGATCATCGCCGAGCGCTGCGTACCGCCCTTGGCCGGCACCTGCGAGTACTGCCACAGCGCCTGCATGCGGCGCAGCTCGCGCGCCTGCTCGCCCTTGGCCTTGATATCGGCATAGCCCGGTTCGATACGCGTGGCAGCCGCGGTGCCGGCATAACCTTCGATCAAGGCCGCACCATGCGCACGCGCCATGTCCCAGTTCTGCGCTTTCACCGCTTCGTCGTATTGCTTGGCGAGCGCATCGGCCTGGGCTTCCCTGGCCTGCGCCTGCGCGGTGGCCTGCGCCTGACGTTGCGCCTCGCGGTCAGTGCAGGCACTCAAGGCGGCAACGCACAAGGCCGCGCTCAGCAGATACTTCATCGTCGACTCCGAAAGGCATGGAAAACGACAGCCACGATAGCAGCCTGCCCGCGACAGCCGCGATCAAACCGCCGGCGACCGTAGGAGCGCACCTGGGCGCGATGGAGCATTCCCGGTAAAGCCACCTCGCGCCCGGGTGCGCTCCTACGGCAGCGATGGAGGTGGCCGGAGGGCGTCTGCAACGCCCTCCGCTGCCCTTACGGCTGCGCCGGCGGTGCCGCCTTGGCCTTGGCGATCATCTCGGCCACCGATGCGGTGGTGATCGGGTGATAGCTGGGCTTGGCCTTTTCGAAGGCCTGTTCGGCGAACGCGATGCCGTCGGGCGTCTTCAACAATTCGGCGTAGATCGGCAGCACCAGCTTGCGGCGGCCGACGCGTTCGATGAACTCGCCCGCGGCAGCGCGCGCATCGGTGTAGCCGCTGCGAATGGCCAGCGGATACCAGCGCATGGCGATCTCGCCATTCGGCGTGCCGGTGAAGTGGTACGCCTCATCCAGCTGCTTGAGCTGCTCGGGCTTGAGCGTGGCGCCCATGCCGCTGAGGAAGTGCACCCATTCCTGCGTGCCCCACTCGCTGGTGACCTGCTTGTTCGGCAAGGTGCCGCTGCCGCTCCAGGCGATGCGTGCGGTATCCACGATCGAAAAGCTGCGCGAGCGCGCCTTGGCGGCGAAGGCCGGAATGCCAGGCTGCTTCAGCCACGCATCCACTTCGGCTGCGCTGACCGTGTTGGGATGCTTGTCCAGCAGGTTCTTCTTCAGGTAATCGACGAACTGGTCGGTGGTGGCGCTCTGGAAGGCATGATCGTCGAACCAGCCGCGCAGGAACGGGTCGAATACTTCGCGGCCGAAACGCTGCTCCAGGAACTGCAGGAACCACGCGCCCTTGACGTAGGCAACCTGGCTCAAGGCCTCGTCAGGGTCGCGCTGGGCCAGCGGCGGCAACTCCAATACCTGGTCGGCCGGCGGCATGTCTTTGACTTCGGCCAGCAAATCGCCCTGATCGATTTCGCGCTCCATCTCGGCCATCTCGTTGCCGTACAGCGCCTCGGTGATGCGGCCCTGCACGTAGGTGGTGAACCCTTCGTTGAGCCAGATGTCCTTCCAGCTGGCATTGGTCACCAGGTTGCCGGACCAGCTATGCGCCAGTTCGTGCGCGACCAGCGAGACCAGCGACTTGTCGCCGACGATTACGGTAGGCGTGGCGAAGGTCAGGCGCGGATTTTCCATGCCGCCGAACGGAAACGACGGCGGCAGCACCAGCATGTCGTAACGGCCCCAGCGATACGGGCCATACAGTTTTTCGGCGGCACCGATCATCTTTTCGGTGTCTTCGAATTCCTTGGCGGCCTTGTCGGCCATGGCCGGCTCGGCCCACACGCCCGAGCGCGCGGAAATCGGCTTGAACACCACGTCGCCGGCGGCGATCGCCAGCAGGTAGGACGGAATCGGCTCGGGCATCTTGAAGCTGTAATCGCCGTCGCGTGCCGCCTTGGGGTCGTTGTCGGCGCTCATCAGCACCATCACGTCCGGGCGCGAGGTGACATGCGCGCTATAGGTGAAGCGCACGCTCGGGGTGTCCTGCAGCGGCACCCAGCTGCGCGCGTGAATCGCCTGCGATTGGCTGAACATGAAAGGCAGTTGCTTGCCTTCGGTCATCGACGGCTCCAGCCACTGCAGGCCCGAGGCGGTGGGTGCGGTGTGATAGGTGATCACCACCTTGCCCGGCTGATTCGGCGCTTCGATGGTGAGTTTGCTACCGAAGGTCTTGTCGGCCGGTGCCAGGGCGAACTGCAGCGACGACAGGCCGCCCTTGCCATCGTCCGCCTGTACCTGCGCAATGCTCAACTCGCGCGTATCCAGTACCAATTGTTTGGCGGCCTTGTCCTTCCACTCCAGCGTGTAGGTGGCAGTGCCGCCGATCTGCTTGGCATCGAAATCCAGCTTCAGGTCCAGCGCCAGGTCCTTGATGACCACCAGCTGCGGCTGGGCGTAGGAACTTTCGTCGTGGTTGCGGGCGTCTGCTTTCACGGGGGCCTTGGCAGTGGCGGCCGGCGCGGTGGGGGAGGCCGACGGCGTGGAGTCATTGGAACAGCCGGCCAGCGCGATGGACACGGCCAGGGACAGCGACAGGAACGGGAAGCGCATCGACGGCACCGCAGCAAGGAGAATGAGGCATTTTAACGCCCTGCGCCGCAGCCTGCCCGTGCCATCGGTGGCCATGCGCGCGATGGCCTGCCACGCGCTGTCGCAACCGGCTTGCCCAGGTCAGGCCACCGGATGGCCGCGCGGGGCGTCGTGCCCGTCGCGCACCAGACGCCGGCCGCCGGAGAACTTGGCGCGGTACATCGCCGCATCGGCGCGGCGATACAGTTCGGTGGCATCCAGCCCTTGTTCGCACACCGCACTGCCGGCGCTCACATGCAGCGGCGCCTCGTCGGCATCTTCGCGCTCGAGCATCGAGAGCCATTGGTTGAGCTTGAGCGTGGCGTCGTCTTCGCTGGCATGGATGCCGATCAGGAATTCGTCGCCGCCCCAACGCCCGACCCAGTCCTGCGCGCCCAACCAGCCGTACGCCGAGTTCACCAGACGCACCAGCACGCGGTCGCCAGCCAGATGGCCGAAGCGGTCGTTGATCTGCTTGAGGTTGTCCATGTCCAGCACGAACAGCACGAACGGCCAGCCTTCGCGCTGGGAGGCGATCACCGAATCGCGCATCGCCTGTTCGCAGCCGCGCCGGTTCAGCGCTTCTGTCAACGGGTCGAACAAGGCGTGTTTCTTGAGATCGCGCATGCCGGCATCGATGCCGCGCAGGCTGCGGTTGATGCCGCGCAACAGGCGGCCCAATTCATCGTCACCCTGTTCGGGAAGCGTAGGCAGGCGTTGATCGGCGTAATACGAATCCAGCGCATCGGCAGCGATGCGCAGCGGCGCCAGCAGCCGGTACAGCGCGACCAAGGTTAGCGCCGTGCCGGCCAGGGTGGCCAGCAATGCCACGATCACCACCGACCACAGCGGGCGCCCGTCCAGTTCGCTCTGCGCTGCCAACCAGGCGATCAACAACAGCAACGGCAGATGGATGCCCAGGAAGGTCACCGCCAGCAGTTTGGCGCTGAAGGAGCGGGGAAACACGCGCGAGAGCCCGGCGTACAAGCGCATCCAACACTCCGGCAAAAGAGCGTTTAGTGTCGCCGAGAGCGTGTGGAGCCAACGCGACGGAAGTCTCAGAACTTCGCTGGTGTATCCATGTGCGACACCGCTTCCACGCCACGCGCGATCCCGTGCACGCGGCGGGCGAGCGCCAGCGCACGCTACGCGCGCCGACGCCAACCAGGCTGAAACGACCTGCTTAGATCTTGTAGCCGGAGTGGATGGCCACGATACCGCCGGTCAGGTTCTTGAAGTGGCAACGCGCAAACCCGGCCTCGCCCATCATGCCCTTGAGCGATTCCTGCGGCGGATGCTTGCGGATGCTTTCGGCCAGGTACTGGTAGCTATCGGCATCGCGCGCGAACAACTGGCCCAGCTTGGGCAGGATCTTGAACGAGTGGAAGTCGTAGATCGGCTTGAACCACTCGGCGGTGACTTCGGAAAATTCCAGCACGCGCGCCTGGCCGCCGACCTTCAGTACGCGGTACATCTCGCGCAAGGCGGCGTCCTTGTCGGTGACGTTGCGCAGGCCGAAGGAAATGGTCACCAGGTCGAAACTCTGGTCCGGGAACGGCAGCGCTTCGGCATTGCATTGCACGTAGTCGAAACCGGACACCAGCCCGCGGTTGGTCAGCCGGTCGCGGCCCACCGACAGCATGCCGGCATTGATGTCGCCCAGCACCACCGCACCTTCATTGCCCACGCGCTCCTTGAGCAGCACGGCGATGTCGCCGGTACCGCCGGCCAGGTCCAGCACGCGGTCGCCTGGCTTCACCTGCGCGGTCGCCACGAAGTAGCGTTTCCATGCGCGGTGCACGCCCAGGCTCATCAGATCGTTCATCAGGTCGTAGTTACGCGCGACCGAGGTGAACACTTCGCCGACCAGCTTCTGCTTGTCCTTGGCAGCGACATCGCGAAAGCCGAAATGGGTGGTACCGGAGGTATAGGGGGATTCGCTCATGGCTGGATTATCGCACTGCTGACGCCGCCATGACCGCAACCGGACCACAATCGCGTTTTCACCTGCGACCGGCCCTGCGAGCACTCAGTGCGCGACAAGTACGTCCAGCGCGACTGGCAGCCCCACGAGCGGCCCACCCTGCCGGGGTCGGCCTCCACCCCCCTGCACCCTATCCGGCGGCGTATTCAGTACGGCCTGGTGGGCGTGGTGGTGGCGCTCACCGGAGGACTGAGCAACGCCCTGGTCACTGCCAACCTCACCTACCTGCAAGGCACGCTGGGCGCCTATGCCACCGAAATGGCGTGGCTGCCGGCCGCCTATGTGATGACCAACATGTCGGCGAACCTGCTGCTGGTGAAGTTTCGCCAGCAGTTCGGGTTGCGCCGGTTCACCGAAATCTTCCTGGCGCTGTACGCGCTCATCGCCTTCGCGCACCTGTTCGTGCACAGCCTGAGCTCGGCGATCACCGTGCGTGCCGCGCATGGGCTGGTGGGCGCGGCGCTCAGCTCGCTGGGTCTGTATTACGTGATCCAGGCGTTCCCGAGCAAATATCGGCTCAAGGCCGTGGTGCTGGGCCTGGGCATGACCCAGCTGGCGTTGCCGCTGGCGCGGGTGTTTTCCACCGACCTGCTGGAATTTGGCGAGTGGCAAGGCCTGTACCTGTTCGAGTGCGGGCTGGCGGTGTTCGCGCTGGCCTGCGTGCTGGCGCTCAAGTTACCGCCAAGCGACCGGTATCGCGTGTTCGAGCCGCTGGATTTCCTCACCTTCAGCCTGTTCGCCGCCGGCGCCGCCGGCCTGGCCGCGGTGCTCTCGCTCGGGCGCCTGCTGTGGTGGACCAGCACGCCGTGGCTGGGCGTGGTGCTGGCCGCGTCCATCGTGCTGCTGTGCACGGCGGCCTGGATCGAACACAACCGCCGTAATCCGATGATCAACACGCGCTGGCTGGCCAGTGCGGACATGTTGCGGCTGGGGCTGGCGATCCTGTTGATCCGCCTGGTGCTGTCGGAACAAAGCACCGGCGCCATCGGCTTCTTCCAGACGCTGGGCCTGGCCAACACGCAACTGCAGACCCTGTTTGCGCTGATGCTGCTGGGCGCGGTGGTCGGCGTGGCGGCCAGCGCGTGGCTGATCAACCCGGCGCGGGTTGCCGAACATCTGATCATCGCGGTGGCGGCCATCTGTGTGGGCTGCTTCATGGATGCCGATGCCACCAGCCTCACCCGCCCCGAACAGATGTATGTGAGCCAGTTCCTGCTCGCCTTCGGCAGCACGTTCTTCATCGGCCCGGCGATGGTGGCCGGCATCGGCCGGGTGATCGCGCAGCCGGGCAACCTGATCAGTTTCATCGTGCTGTTCGGCATGGCGCAGAACATGGGCGGCCTGCTCGGCAGCGCCCTGCTCGGCACCGTGCAGGTGGTGCGCGAGAAATACCATTCCAGCCAATTGGTGGAACATCTGGCGCTGACCGACCCGCAGGTGGCCGCGCGCGTACAGGCCTATGCAAGCCTGTATGGCCGCAGCATCGGCGACCCGGCACTGCGTCAGGCCCAAGGCGTGCGCACGCTGGGCACGGTCGCCACGCGCGAGGCCAATGTGCTGGCGTACAACGACGTGTTCCTGTTGATCGGCTGCATCGCCATCGCCACCGGCGTGTGGATCCTGTCCGTGCTGCTGTGGCGCCGCTATCTGCGCCCCTCGGTATCGCCCCCTCCTCCTCCTGCTCCCACTGCGCGCCCATGAAGACACCAGCAGATTCCTCCCCGCCTGCCGACCGGCAACGTCGTCGGCGTCGTCGTCTGGCCGGGGTCATCGGCTTCGGCGGGCTTGCCCTGATCGGCGTGGCGCTGGTGCTGTATGCCTGGCGCCTGCCGCCGTTCGTCAGTGCGATCGAACGCACCGAAAATGCGATGGTGCACGGTCAGATCACGGTGATTGCGCCGCAGGTGAGCGGCTATGTCACGCAGGTACCGGTGCAGGACTTTGCGCACGTCAAGCGCGGCCAGTTGCTGGCACGCATCGACGATCGCATCTATGCCCAGCAACTCGAACAGGCCAAGGCGCAAGTGCAGACCGCCCAGGCCAACCTCGCCAACTGGGATCAACAACGCCACAGCGCCGAAGCCACGATCGCCGAGCAACGCGCGGCGCTGAGCAGCAACCAGGCACAACGCGAGCGCACCCATTCGGCCTATGCACGGACGCAGCAGCTGGCCAGCCAGCAACTGGTCTCCGAGCAGGACCGCGACACCGCATTTGCCGCGCGCGCGCAAGCCGATGCCGGCGTGGCGCAGGCACGTGCCGCAGTGCAGGCTGCCGAAGAAAACGCCCGCAGCGTGACCGTCAACCGCGCCGCGTTGGAAGCCGCGCTCGCCAATGCACAGGCCACCGTGCAGCTGGCACAGATCAACCTGGACAACACGCGCATCCTGGCCCCGCGCGACGGCCAGCTCGGCCAGCTTGGCGTGCGCCAGGGCGCCTACGTCACCAACGGCACGCAGCTGATGTCGCTGGTGCCGGACACGCTGTGGATCGTGGCCAATTTCAAGGAAACCCAGATGGCCAGGATCCGCATCGGCCAGCGCGCCAGCTTCACCGTGGATGCGCTGGACAACGCGCGCCTGCATGGCCGCGTACAGGACATTTCGCCGGCTGCCGGCTCCGAATTCAGCGTGCTGCCGGCCGATAACGCCACCGGCAACTTCGTCAAGATTGCCCAACGCATTCCGCTGCGCATCAGCGTCGATCCGGACCAGCCGTTGGCGCCGCGGCTGCGGCCGGGCATGTCGGTGGTGGTGGCCGTCGATACCGACAGCGCAGTCGACTAGGCACAAACCGGTATCCGCGCGTGGGCACCAGTGTCGGCGCAGGTCAGGCAGCCAGTACCCCACACCGGCATGACGTCGCAGCTCAACGGCGGCACTGCCGCTATCATGCAGTGATGCCCACCATGCCCCTTCCTGCCCTGCACTGGCAGCACCTGCGGTTTGCGCAACTGAACACCACGCAGCTGTATGCGCTGCTGCGGCTGCGCACGGATGTGTTCGTGGTGGAGCAGCAATGCGCCTATCCGGAACTGGATGGCAAAGATACCGATCCGGCGGTGCTGCATCTGCTGGGCACCGCCAATGACGCCGCGTTGGCGGCTTACCTGCGCGTGCTGCCGCCGGGCTTGAGTTATTCCGAACCGAGCATCGGCCGCGTGGTCGTCGCCGCTGCATTTCGTGGCACTGGACTGGCGCATGCGCTGTTAGGCGAAGGCATCCGGTTGGTGCACACGCAGTGGCCGGGTCACGCGATCCAGCTCGGTGCGCAGGCGCACCTGCAATCGTTCTACGCGGCGCACGGGTTTGCACCTGCTTCCGCACCGTACCTGGAAGATGGCATTCCCCATCTCGACATGCTGCGCCCTGCCGGCGCGGCCCCTTTGGAGTTCGCATGATCACCACCCCCGACTACCGCGCGTTGCTGGACACCGCCATCACCGAAGCACGCCAGGGCCTGGCCGAAGGCGGCATCCCGATCGGCGCGGCGCTATACCACAACGACGGGCGCCTGCTCGGCTGCGGCCATAACCGCCGCGTGCAGGAAAACGACCCCTCGGTACACGGCGAGACCGACGCATTTCGCAAGGCCGGCCGCCAGCGCCGCTACAAGGACACCATCATGGTCACCACGTTGGCGCCGTGCTGGTACTGCAGCGGGCTGGTACGCCAGTTCAACATCGGCACGGTGGTGGTCGGGGAATCGGTCACGTTCCAGGGCGGCATCGCGTGGTTGCGCGAGCACGGCGTCAACGTGATCGATCTGCAGAGCCAGGAATGCATCGACCTGCTTGGCGGCTATATTTCCGCCAACCCGGATGTGTGGAACGAAGATATTGGCGAGGATTGACGTCAGCGCCACTGCAGGTGCGTAGCCGTGCGCGGTGACAGATGACAGGCAATGCCACTGCGCAGTGGCGCTGCTGTTTGGCTTGCATCGCAGTGCCGATCTGCGCCAAGACCTGGCTTGTCAGCAGTGCCTTCTGCAAACAAAAAGACCCGCCAATGGCGGGTCTTTTCTAAAACCGTTCGCACGTCGCCGTGCAGCACCATCAGAGGATGTAGCGACTCAGGTCCGGATCCTGTACCAGCTCACCCAGCTGCGCATCCACATAGGCGGCGTCCACGGTCACGCTCTGCCCATCGCGATCGGGCGCTTCATAGCTCAACACATCCAGCAGACGCTCCAACACCGTGTGCAGGCGACGGGCGCCGATATTCTCCTGGCGCTCGTTGACCTGCGCGGCAATCTCGGCAAGCCGATCCACCGCGTCGGGTGCGAACGTCAATGCCACGCCTTCGGTCTGCAGCAAGGCCTCGTACTGCTTGATCAAGGCGGCCTTGGGCTCGGTGAGGATGCGCACGAAATCGGCCTTGGTCAGCGCGGTCAGTTCCACGCGGATCGGGAAGCGGCCCTGCAGCTCCGGAATCAGATCGCTGGGCTTGGCCAGATGAAACGCGCCGGATGCAATGAACAGGATGTGGTCGGTCTTGACCGTGCCGTACTTGGTGGACACGTTGGAGCCTTCCACCAGCGGCAACAGATCGCGCTGCACGCCTTCGCGGCTGACATCGCCGCCGCTGGAGCCGGCTTCGCCGCGCTTGGCCACCTTGTCGATCTCATCGATGAACACGATGCCATGCTGCTCGCACGCCTCGATGGCCGCAGTGCGCACGTCGTCTTCGTTGACCAGCTTGCCGGCTTCTTCCTCGATCAACAGCGGGCGCGCCGCCTTGATGGTGAGCTTGCGCTTCTGCGACTTGCCGCTGCCCAGATTGGAGAACATCTGCCGCAATTGCTGGCCCATTTCCTCCATGCCCGGCGGGGTCATGATGTCCATGCTGGCGTTCACCGCCACTTCCAGTTCGATCTCGCGCTCGTCCAGCTCGCCGTTGCGCAGCATGCGACGGAACTTGATGCGGGTTTCGTTGTCCTGCGACGAGGGCTCGTTGCGCGCCGCTTCCGGATCAAACCCAATCCCGGCCGCGCGACGTGGCAGCAATGCGTCCAGGATGCGGTCTTCGGCACGCTCTTCGGCCTGGTTGCGCACGCGCACCTTGGCCTGCTCGCGATACAGCTTGACGGACGTATCGGCCAGGTCGCGGATGATCTGCTCCACATCCTTGCCCACATACCCCACTTCGGTAAAGCGCGTGGCTTCGACCTTAACGAAGGGCGCATTGGCCAACGTCGCCAGGCGCCGCGCAATCTCGGTCTTGCCCACGCCAGTGGGGCCGATCATCAGGATGTTCTTGGGCATCACTTCGTTGCGCAGTTCTTCCGGCAACTGCATGCGGCGCCAGCGGTTACGCAGCGCGATGGCAACCGCGCGCTTGGCATCGTGCTGGCCAACGATATGACGGTCGAGCTCCTGCACGATTTCGCGCGGAGTCATGGTGGCGGTATCGGGATTTGGCATTAGGGATTTGAGATTCGTAAAAGCGGAATGGGAACGATCGATGGATATCCGGGCGGAGGGAAAGGAGCGCTTTTGCGAATCCCCAATCCCGAATCCCGAATCACAGCTCTTCGACCACCACGTTGCGATTGGTATAGATGCAGATATCGCCGGCAATATTGATCGCTTCGGTGGCGATGGTCTTGGCATCCAGCTCGGTGTGCGCCAGCAGCGCGCGTGCGGCCGACAAGGCGTACGAGCCGCCAGAACCGATGGCGATGATGCCGTCTTCCGGTTCGATCACATCGCCGGTGCCGCTGATGATCAGCGAAGTTTCCTTGTCGGCCACGGCCAGCAGCGCTTCGAGCTTGCCCAGCCGGCGCTCGGTGCGCCAATCCTTGGCCAGTTCCACTGCAGCGCGCGTCAGCTGGCCGTGCTTGTCGAGCTTGGCTTCGAACAATTCGAACAAGGTGAACGCATCGGCTGCCGCACCGGCGAAACCGGCCAGCACCTGGCCCTCGCGCCCCAGCCGACGCACCTTGCGTGCATTGCCCTTCATGACCGTATGGCCAAGGGTGACCTGGCCATCGCCGGCGACGGCGACATGCCCACCACGTCGAACCGAAATGATGGTGGTGGCGTGAACGATATTGGGGTTCTGGCTAGGGTCCATGGATCCTCCGAGGGTTTCCAAGGAGGTGGGGACGCCCCTGCCGGGTTCAAGCACGCCGCGACCAGTCGCCGCAGGCAGGGATGGCGGCGCTCACTTGCGAGACAGCAACACGGTTGCACGCGACATGCAGACCGACCTGCGGCAATGAACCGCACGAATCGATGACGCCGGCTGCCGGCCGCTTACAGCTTGGCGCTCACTCTGCAGCTTTCTTGCGCCTGGCACGCGGATGCGCGGCATCGTAGACCTTGGCCAAGTGCTGGAAATCCAGATGCGTGTAGATCTGGGTGGTGGCGATGTCCGAATGGCCCAGCAACTCCTGCACGCCGCGCAGATCGCCGGACGATTCCAGGATATGGCTGGCGAAGCTGTGGCGCAGCATATGCGGGTGCACGTCCTTGAACATGCCCTGGCGCACGGCCAGCTGCTTGATGCGGATCTGCACTGCACGTTGCGA
Source organism: Xanthomonas euvesicatoria (assembly GCF_013112235.1). Taxonomy (NCBI): domain Bacteria; kingdom Pseudomonadati; phylum Pseudomonadota; class Gammaproteobacteria; order Lysobacterales; family Lysobacteraceae; genus Xanthomonas; species Xanthomonas euvesicatoria. Next base: position 1,892,713 of record NZ_JABFFS010000001.1, on the reverse strand, counting down.
AATCGCACCGCCGGCACGGCCAGGGAAGACATGGCTGTCGGCGCTTGCACCACTGTCGCGTCGCCACTCGCGCAAGGCGGCGATCGCGTGCGAGCCCACCGGCACCAGGCGCTGCTTGCTGCCTTTGCCGAGCACCATCACCAGGCCGCTGTCCAGGTCCAGGTCGCGCCAGCGCAACGCGCACAACTCGCTCAGGCGCAGCCCGGACGAGTAGAACACTTCCAGCAGCGCGCGGTCGCGCAGGCCAAGTGGCGCATCGGTCGGCACTTCCACCAGACGCACGGCTTCGTCGGCGTCCAGCACCTGCGGCAACTTGCGCGGCGCCTTGGGCGCACGCAGCGCCGCCGCCGGGCTGGCCGAAATGCGGCCATGCTTGAGCAACCAGGCGTAATAACTGCGGCATGCCGACAGGCGGCGCTGCAGGCTCTTTGCCGACAGCCCGCGTCGATGCTCTGCCGCAACGAATTGCCGCAAGTGCGCGCTGTCGAGCTGTGCAGTCTCGCCAGGCACTGCAGCGTCCTGCACGCCAGCTTCGGTCGCCTGCTCGGCCGCCCAGACGACCAGGGCTGCAAGGTCGCGCCGATACGCGTCCAGCGTGTGCGCCGATACTTGCCGCTCGACCTGCAGGTACGTCAGGAACTCGTCGACCGATGACACCTCAGCGCTCCCGATTGCGCGGGGTGACTGCCGTCATCTGCAACACGCGCGCGACGCGCGCGCCCTGCAGGTGCAGACAACGCAGAGACTCGACTGCCAACACCTCACTCTCCCTGCTGCAGAAGCAGCGCCACCACCAGCGCCCCATGTCGCCAACGCCTGTGTGCGCAGCCATGGGCCTCACACGTCGAAGCGCTGCAACGCCACGCTCAACGATTCGCCCATCATGCGCAGGAAGAGCGTGCCCATGCCGGGATAGAACCGGTTGGCATCGCTGCTCCCCACCGCGATCAGGCCGATGCCCGGCAGCGGCAGCAACGCGGTGGAGTGCACCTGCCCCGCTTGTGCGCCGTAAAGCAGCGTGTGTTTTTCAGCTTGCAGGCGGCCGCAGATGGGCTCGCCATCGTTGAGGCAATCGCGGAACGGCGCCAGCCGTGCATCGTCGATTGCGATGGTCTGCAGCCAGTCCGCATCCAGCGCATCGACGGGCTTTAGCAACACCAGCCGCACCAGTTCGCCGTTGAAATCTTCCGCCAGCGAGGCGGCCATCGCCTTGAGCGTGTCGGCCGCGCTGGTCTGGCGCATCAACGCAAGCGTGAGTTGATGCGTGCGCACTGACAGCCGCTCGTTTTCCTGCGCGTTGCTGCCGAGCTCGTGCAGGCGGCGCGAGAGTTCGCGGTTCTTGTCGCGTAGCACTTCCAACTGGTAGGTGGCCAACGAAGCGGTGGGGCCGTCGTCGCGCGGCACCAGCAAGCTCACCGCCAGATCCGGGAACTGCTTGAGGAAGGTCGGGTGACGTCGCAACCAGGTGGCCACTTCGTGCGCGCCGAATTTGTCCGTGTTCTCGCTCATCGGTTCCATTCTCCATCGAAGACGAACACCGCCGGGCCGGACATGACCACCTGCTCCTGGTCGCCGGGCCAACGAATGCGTAACTCGCCACCGGGCAAGGACACCTGCACATCGCGCTCGACACGGCCGCGTTGCATCAACACCACCGCGGCCGCACAGGCGCCACTCCCACAGGCCAGCGTTTCGCCCACCCCGCGCTCGAACACGCGCAAGCGCACATGCGCGGGGTCGACCACCTGCACGAAACCCACATTGACCGAATCGGGAAACGCCGCGTTCTGCTGCAGCAGCGCGCCTACGCGTTCCACCGGTGCTGCATCGACGCGACCGACTTCGACCACCGCGTGCGGGTTGCCCATCGACACCGCGCCAAAGCGCACGGTCTCGCCGTGCACCGGCAGCGCATATTCGTCGCGCGCATGTGCAAACCCGGCCAGCGGAATCTGGGCGGGCTCGAACTGCGGGACACCCATCGCCACCGCGTAGCGGTCGCCGTCGAGGCGCTCGACCGCGTGCGCGGACATTGGGCTGTCGATGATGAAGCGCTCGCCCTGGGCCGTGCCGTCGCGCACCAGCCACGCGGCGACACAGCGTGCGCCGTTGCCGCATTGGCGGGCGGGCGAGCCATCGGAATTCCAGATGCCGTAGGCCGCCACGGCACCTTGGCTGCGCGGTGCCTCGATGGTCAGGATCTGATCGCAGCCCACCCCGAAGTGGCGGTCGGCCAGCTGCGCCGCCAGTGCGGCATCCGGTGGCGGCGTACCGTCGCGCAGGTCCAGCACCACGAAGTCGTTGCCGGCGCCATGCATTTTGGTGAAACGCAGACGCCCGCTGCGACCGTCAGCGCTCATTGCCGCTGCTAGCGGGCTGGTCGGTGGTGGATGCGGGCTTGGTATCGCCATCCACCGGCGCAGGCGCAGGCGTGGACTCGTCCAGCGGTTGCGACGCATCCGCCGGCTGCGGCACCGGCTGGGCTTCCACCGGCACCGGCTTCTGCGGCATCACCAGTGGGCCCTTGTTGCCGCAAGCGGCAAGCAGGAGAAAGGTCGCACCAACCAGTGCGAGACGAACAGACGGTCGGGACATGATGCTCATGGGCCGAAGTATAGCCAGAACGCCGTTATGGCCGTGCGCTGGCAGGCGCGCCGCGTTCAGTGCGCACCCGGCAGCGGGCGCGGCGGTGGCTCGGGGCGCAACCACAGCCAGATCGCCACCACGGCCATGCTGCCGATCGACAGGTACTTGACCCAGAACACCGGCACGCACCACAGCATGATCGCGGCGCAGACCGTCATGGTCAGCGTCGCCATCCACTTGGCCTTGCGGCTGACTGCCCGGTAGGTCTGCCATTCCACGATCGCCGGGCCGAAGCGCGGATGCGACAGCAGCCAGTTGTGCAGGCGCTCGGAGCCATGCGAGGCCGCCCAGGCAGAGATCAGGATGAAGACCGTCGTCGGCAGCCCCGGGACGAAGATCCCGACGATGCCGGTAACCAGGCTGGCGTAGGCCAGCAACCACCAGGCCCAGCGGAATCGAGTCGGTCGCGTCATGCGCAAATGATACGGCCAGCGCTGCGGTTTGGTGAGTCGGCCCTGCAGCGATGATTCTATCGCTGCAGAAGGGCGCGCTCTGCGCAGCGGGCGGCGTGCAGCGCGCGCTGGCCGCCAGATCTGCCGCGTCGCCCCACCGCGCTGCGGTCAGATACGCAGCCCCGGCCGCAGCGACGCCTGACTGCGATGCCCGGCTCGCTGCAGGGCGAGGCAGCGAACGCACCACGCCGATAAGGAAAAACGAAGGCGGTGAGGCGGAAGATGGAAGACGCGCAAGCCGCTCGCATCCCAGCGAGCAGCCAGCTCCCGCCCAAGCCATCCGCTGTAACGAATCCCGACTCCCGACTCCCCAATCCCGCCCGTCCAGCTACTTCACGCCCAACTGATCCAGTACGAACGCATACGATTCGGCCAGCTCGCGGTAGCGGCGGAAGCGTCCGGATTTGCCGCCATGCCCGGCTTCCATATTGGTGCGGAACACGATCGGCTGGGTGCCGGTGTTGTCGTCACGCAGCTTGGCCACCCACTTGGCCGGCTCCCAGTACTGCACCTGCGAATCCCACAGGCCGGTGCCCACGAACAGCGCCGGGTACGCCTGCTTGCGCACGTTGTCGTACGGCGAGTACGACAGCATGTACTGGTAATCGTCCTGGGTTTCCGGGTTGCCCCACTCGTCGTATTCGTTGGTGGTGAGCGGAATGCTGGCGTCGAGCATGGTGGTGACCACATCGACGAACGGCACCTGCGCGACCATCACGCGATAGTCCTGCGGCGCCATATTGGCCACCGCGCCCATCAGCAGACCGCCCGCGCTCCCACCGGATGCGGCAACCCGGTCCTTGGCGGCGTAACCTAGCGCGACCAGACCGCGGGTGACATCGATAAAGTCATTGAAGGTGTTTTGCTTGTGCAGCAGCTTGCCGTCGTCGTACCACTGGCGCCCCATTTCCTGGCCGCCGCGGATGTGCGCGATGGCATACACCACACCGCGGTCCAGCAGGCTGATCGCCGGCAGATTGAATGCCGGGTCCATCGACATGCCGTAACTGCCGTACGCATACTGAAACAGCGCCGCGCTGCCATCCTTCTTGAAGCCCTTTTTGTACACCAGCGACACCGGCACCTTGACCCCGTCGCGTGCCGTCACCCACACGCGTTCGGTCACGTACTTGCTGGCGTCGTAGCCGATCACCGGTTGCTGCTTGAGCAACCGGCGCTCGCCGGTCTGGGTGTTGAGCTCGTAGGTGGTCGCCGGCGTGGTCAGCGAGGTGTAGCTATAACGCAGCCAGACGGTATCCGGCTCGGCGTTGACAGATAGACCCATCGAATACGCCGGTTCATCGGCCTTGACGTATTCATGGCTACCATCGCGCATGAGCAAGCGCACACGCTCCAGTCCGCCCGAACGCTCTTCGATGGCGGTGAATCCATCGAACAATTCGAAGTCTTCGATGTAGACGTTGTCGTCGTGCGCCACCCAGTCGGTCCACTGCGTGCGCGTGGTCGCATCGGTGGGCGCAGTGACCAGCTTGAAGTTCCTGGCGTCATCGGCATTGGTGCGAATCACCCAGCGGCCATCGAAATGCTCGGCGTGGTATTCCACATCGCGCTCGCGCTTGGCCAGCACCGTGAAGGTGTCCGGCTTGGCGGCCAGCGCATAGCGGGTTTCCGAAGAAACCGTGCTTTCCACCGCGATGGTGATGTACTTGTCGTCGCGCGTGCGGCCGATGCCCATGTAGAAGCTGTCGTCCTTCTCTTCGTACACCAGCACATCGTCTTTGGACGGCGTGCCGAGCACATGCTTTTTCACGCGCACGGTGAGCAGCGTTTCCGGGTCGTTTTCGACATAGAACAGCGTCTTGTTGTCGTCGGCCCACACCACATTGGCCGAGACGCCTTCCACGGTGTCCGGATAGAGTTCGCCGGTGTCCAGGTTCTTGAAGCGGATGGTGTATTGACGGCGGCCAACGGCATCGTCGGCCCAGGCGAGGATGCGGTTGTCCTGGCTCACTGCGGCATCGCCCACGCTGAAGTAGCCCTTGCCCTGCGCCATCTGGTTGACGTCGAGCAGGATCTGTTCCGGCGCCTCCATGCTGCCCTTGCGACGCGCCTGGATCGGGTAATCCTTGCCGGTTTCGAACCGCGTGTAATACCAATAGCCGCGCTCGCGATACGGCACGCTGGCATCGTCCTGCTTGATGCGCCCGACGATCTCGGTGTACAGCGCTTCCTCCAACGGTTTCAGCGGTGTCATCACCTTGTCGGTGTAGGCATTCTCGGCGTCGAGATACGCCAGCACCGCCTTGTCTTCGCGCTTGTCGTCGCGCAACCAGTAATAGTCGTCGTTGCGGGTCGCACCGAACGGCGCCTTGACCACATGCGGGTGCTTGGCGGCGTCTGGCGGCGACGGAAGGGCGGCGAAGGCAGGGGATGTGGTCATCAGGCTGGCGATCAGAAGAGTGAGGACGGCTTCATCAGATTGGGGTCCATTGGATGAACGCAATGCCATCCCGGCACCGGAGTGTGGAAGAGCCCCTTGTCGGGCGCCATGTGTCCTGGGTCATGCTGGTCTATCATCGAGCCAATGGATTCCACACTTCCGTACGCAGGCGGCTATAGCCGTCGCAGCCAGGACATCGCCCCGTTTCATGTCATGTCGCTGCTGGCGCGCGCCAATGCGCTCGAGCAGGCCGGCCACGACGTGATCCACCTGGAAATCGGCGAGCCCGACTTCACCACTGCCGCGCCGATCGTCGCTGCCGGCCAGGCGGCATTGGCAGCCGGCCACACCCGCTACACCGCCGCACGCGGGCTGCCGGCGCTGCGCGAGGCGATTGCCGGCTTCTATGCGCAACGCTACGCCTGCAACCTCGATCCGGAGCGGATTCTGGTGACACCCGGGGGGTCTGGCGCATTGCTGCTGGCCAGCAGCCTGCTGGTGGATCCGGGCAAGCATTGGTTGCTCGCCGACCCGGGCTACCCGTGCAACCGGCATTTTCTGCGCCTGGTCGAAGGCGCCGCGCAATTGGTCCCGGTCGGCCCGGACAGCGATTATCAATTGACCCCTGCGCTGGTGGAGAGCGCCTGGAACGCCGACAGCGTGGGCGCCCTGGTGGCCTCACCGGCAAATCCCACCGGCAGCGTGCTGTCGCGCACGCAACTGGCTGCGCTTTCGCAGGCGCTGCATGCGCGCGGTGGCCATCTGGTGGTCGACGAGATCTATCACGGCCTGACCTACGGCCTGGACGCGCACAGCGTGCTGGAGGTGGACGATGGCGCGTTCGTGCTGAACAGTTTTTCCAAGTACTTCGGCATGACCGGCTGGCGGCTGGGCTGGCTGATCGCACCGCCCGACGCGGTGCCGGAATTGGAAAAGCTTGCGCAGAATCTCTACATCAGTGCCTCGACAATTGCCCAGCACGCCGCACTGGCCTGCTTCACGCCCGAGAGCATCGCCATCTTCGAAGCGCGCCGCGGTGAGTTTCAGCAGCGTCGCGATTACCTGCTGCCTGTCTTGCGTGCGCTGGGCTTCGAGATCGCAGTCGAACCGCAAGGCGCGTTTTACTTGTATGCCGACATCAGCGGATTTTCAGATGATGCGCAGGCGTTTTGCGCGCATTTTCTGGAAACCGAACATGTTGCGTTTACGCCCGGCATCGACTTCGGCCACTACCGCGCCAACCAGCACGTCCGCATTGCCTACACGCAAAGCCTGCCGCGTCTGCAGCAGGCGGTGGAGCGGATTGCGCGTGGGTTGAAGCGGTTGTAGCAGGCTGCGTGACCCGCAGTGCGCTGCACGGACGTTTTGCGTAAGGCGCCGACGCCTTGCGCATTGCGTAGCACGCGCGTGCTCCACTGCGCACCCGCTGACCGCCAACGCCATCGGCAAGGCCAACATCGCGCACGCTCGGGCATGTTGACCCACGACAAAACCCTCTGACGACACGAGGCCGCTGCAAACTGCCAGCGGCCTCGTGTCGCGCGACGCATCATGCCGCATGTGGACGGCGCCTCAGTCGGCCAACCGCTCCCACAGGAAGCTGTACGCCAGCGCGGCCATATGCGCGGCCTGCGCGTTGTTGGCCGCACCGCCGTGGCCACCTTCGATGTTCTCGTAATAGGTCACGTCCTTGCCGGCCTCGATCATCTTGGCGGCCATCTTGCGCGCGTGGCCGGGGTGCACGCGATCGTCGCGCGTGGAGGTCAGGAAGATCACCGGCGGATAGGTCTTCTTCGCATCGAACAGGTGGTACGGCGAGAAGGTCTGGATGAACTTCCAGTCGTCGGTGTCCGGGTTGCCGTATTCGGCCATCCACGAGGCGCCGGCCAGCAGGTGGCTGTAGCGCTTCATGTCCAGCAGCGGCACCTGCACCACCACCGCACCGAACAGCTCCGGATACTGGGTGAGCATGTTGCCGGTCATCAGGCCGCCATTGCTGCCGCCCTGCACGCCCAGATGCTTGGTCGAGGTGATCTTGCGCGCCACCAGATCCTTGGCCACCGCGGCCATATCTTCATACGCCTTGTGGCGGTTCTGCTTGAGCGCGGCCTGGTGCCAGCGCGGGCCGTATTCGCCACCGCCGCGGATATTGGCCACCACGTAGACGCCGCCCTTCTCCAGCCACGCGCGCCCCAGGCCACCGGAGTAATTGGGCGTCATCGAAATCTCGAAACCGCCGTAGCCGTACAGCAGGGTCGGCGCGCTGCCGTCGAGCTTCAAGGTCTTCGGGCGTACCAGGAAATACGGCACGCGGGTGCCGTCCTTGCTGGTGGCGAAGTGCTGCTCGATGGTGTCCTTGCCGGCATCGAAGAACGCCGGCATGGTCTTGAGCGGCTGCGGCGCAGAGCCCACCTCCACCCACGACAAGGTGGTGGGGGTCAGGTAATCGGTGACGGTGAGCCACAGCGCGTCGCTGTCGTCGCTATCCACCGCGCCGACATCCACCGTGCCGAAGCTCGGCGCACCGACGAACGCGCTCTTTTTCCAGCCATCGCGCGAAGGCGTGATCACGCTCAGACGGTTCTTGACGTCTTCCAGCACGTTCAACACCAGGTGCGACTTGGTCCACGCCATGCCGGCCAGCGAGGTGGTGTCGGTGGGTTCGAACAACACATCGAAGTTGCGCTTGCCGGCCATGAAATCGTCGAAACGCGTGGCCAGCAAGGTGCCGGGTTTGTAGGTCTTGCCACCCACCGTCCACGGCTCGCGCAGTTCCAGCGTCAGCCACTGGCGCTTGACCGACTTGCTGGCCGAATTGGGCACGTCCACCTTGACCAGCTTGCCGTCGGCGCCCTTGAGATACAGCTCGTCGTTGTAGAAGGCCAGCGTGCGGCTGACGAAATCGCGCTCGAAACCGGGCGTGTCGTCATGCATAGCCGCGATGTACATATCGGTCGGCTTGCCTTCGTACACCACGGTCGCGGCAGTCAGTGGCGTGCCGCGCTTCCACTGCTTGGCGATGCGCGGGTAGCCGGAGCTGGTCATGCTGCCGGCGCCGAAATCGGTGAACACGTAGACGGTGTCCCGGTCGATCCAGCCCAGCCCGCCCTTGGACTCGGGGCGGAAGAAACCGTCCTTGACCCATTGCTTGCTGCCCAGGTCGAACTCGCGCGTGACATCGGCATCGGCACCGCCGCGCGACAACGCGATCAGGCAGCGCTGGTAGTCCGGGCGCAGGCAGTCGGCACCGTGCCACACCCAGTTTTCGCCTTCGGCCTTGTTGAGCGCATCCAGGTCCAGCACCGTTTCCCACTTGGGCGAAGCCTTGCGGTACTCGTCCAGCGTGGTACGCCGCCACAGGCCGCGCTCGTGCTGCTTGTCCTTCCAGAAGTTGTAGTAGAACGCGCCGATCTTCTGCACGCCGGGAATCTTGGCGTCCGAATCCAGCACTTCGCGGATGCTGGTTTCCATCTGCTTGAACGCCGGCGTGCTGGCCAGCCGCGCCTCGGTCTTGGCGTTCTGGGTCTTGACCCAGTCCAGCGGCTTGGCGCCGGTGACATCTTCCAGCCAGGCGTAGGGATCGTTGGACACGGGGGGTTCCTCTGCAGAGACGGCGCCAGCGGTGATCAGGCCGGCAACCAGGCAGATCGAGGCGAACTTGGACATGAATGTTTCCGGAAACACGAATGCCCGGAACGTAGCACAGCGCCCCGCCGGCCAACCCTGCCGAAGGTCAGGCTGCGCGCGCCTGTGTCGCCGTACGCGAAGCGCTGCGCCGGCGCTGGGCCTGCGGGCCACGCCGCCGGGGCGCAACCCGGCGCGCGCCACGCGTTGCCAACGAAGGCAGGGCAAACCGGTGCAGGCTCCACCACGCCAGCATCGGCATGCCGACCAGCCACAGCGGCAACCAGCCGATCCACTCGCTGCTACCTCGCGCGGCCGGCCAGACCAGCACCAGGGCCAGCCCGGCCAGGGCGATCTGCCGCACCGGGCGCAGCACGCGCGGGTCGGGACGTTCGGAACGGGAAGCAGGACGATGCGACATGGCGGCACTCCGTGGCAGGAAGGATCACAACAGGCGCGCAGGATTGCCGCAGCCCATCTCACAAGCTGCGACCTTGACGCGGGCATCCTGCGGGGCGCGATTGGGGCCTGCCCAGGCGCGTCACCGGCCTCCACGAATGCTGCGGCCCCCTGCAACGTCGGCGCGCGGCACCGGACCGACGCCGCGCGGCGCAGCCAGCCGGTCGGTCGCGGTGCCAGCGCCTGATCGGCGCCCGCCAGCCGGCCCCAGCCGCCCGGCGTCTGCCGCGGATTGCCCGGCTGCCGATGCCAGACCCGACCGTTGACGCGAACTTGCCCCCTGCATGCGGTAGTGTGCTGCTCCGACTGCCTCTTTGTGATGTTGCGATGCGCCTGACCGTTACGATCGCCCTCGCTGTTCTGCTCGTCCTCGGCCTGCCCGTGGCACACGCCAAGGACACGTCCGCCACGGAGCCGGCAATCGACTTGTCCAAGATCATGGGCACCTGGTACGTGATTGCGCGCATGCCCAACGCGGTCGAGCGTGGCCACGTCACCAGCCGCGACGAATACACCCTGGTCGAAGACGGCAAGGTGGCGGTGCGCTATCTGTACCGCGACGGGTTCGGCGAACCGGAAAAGCAAGTCAATGCGCGCGCCTCGGTGGATGCCGACAGCGGCAACCGCGACTGGCGCGTCTGGTTCTACAAGGTCATCCCGGCCAAGCAGCGCATCCTGGAGATCGCCCCCGACGGCTCGTGGATGCTGATCTCCTACCCGGGCCGCGACCTGGCCTGGATCTTCTCGCGCAAGCCGGACATGAGCCGCGACCAGTACCGCATGCTGGTCAACAAGATGCGCGACGACTATTCCATCTATACCGACAAACTCAAGCGGGTACCGCAGCTGCGCGAACAGGTGGACCGCCTAGGCTTTGAAGTGCCGAACAAGCGCTAGCGCGATCGGACGTCATCCGTTGGAGGTGTGGCATGAAGGTTCAGTACCTGGAGATCGTTACCTGCAACACGGAGGAGGTCTGCGCCGCCTACGCGGTGCAGGGCGCCGAATTCGGCGAGCCGGTACCCGAGCTGGGTAACGCCCGCACCGCACACCTGGCCGGCGGCGGCCTCGTCGGTGTTCGCGCACCTCTGCGCGACTCGGAACGGCCCGTTGTTCGCCCCTACTGGCTCGTCGAAGACATCGAGTCGGCTGTTTCGGCCATCATGGAGGCAGGCGGCACGGTCGCAGTCCCACCGATGGAACTTCCCGGCCGGGGTCGATGTGCCATCTACCTGCTCGGCGGAAACGATCACGGCCTGTGGCAGCGCTAGCTCCTGTGATCGAGCCTGTCGCGCGGCCTGGCAATTCGTCCAAGCCGACGCCGCGTCGCGGCTCGGCTAACCCAGGTATCAGGCTCCATGCCGGAGCAAACCACAACTGACAGCATCGGCCTGGTCGTTCGGGTCGGTACGCGCGTCCAGGTCACGCATCTCCGTCAGTCCACTGTCTGCCACCTGCCGCAACTGGAAAGAGACCGGCTTCTCTCGATGCTCGGCGAAACGTTCGAGGTTTACGAGGTGGATCGGTGGGGACAGGCCTGGGTAGAGCAGCAGTGGCATCAGGGTGAGGATTTGGTTGACTTCCACTGCCTGGGCTTGCAGCCGCAGCAGATGCTCGCGGTGCAAGATGGGGCCTGAGACGTCATAAGGCCGAATCCGCTTCGCACCTCGGCCACTTCAGGCCTTGGGCGCCATTGATCGCATCTGCGCCTACCAGGGCTGATGCAGCTTCCAGACGCGTGCACGTGCCTGCCGCAACTGCGGCCCTGCCGTATGCGTCAACTGTCTACCACGCTCAGTCGTAATTGCTCAGCGCCAGCGACAACAACGCCTTGGCCTGCTCGCGCAGCGACATGGGCTCGACAATTTCTGCGTCCGAGCCGTAGTGCAGCACGTCCATCAGCAGTTCGCGCGAGTTGCTGTAGGGCAACTTGAGCTCGTAGCGGCCATCGGGCAGAAAGCGGCCCTGCTGCTTGGAATGCCAATGTTCGTCGGCAACCCAGCGCGCGGCCTTGGAGCTGAACACGATGGTCGCCCACCCCTTGGGCGCCCCGGAAAAAATGCCGTAGCTGGCGGCAAGCTGCTCGTCCAGTTCGCTGTCGGGCACATCGCGCGGCGCCGCATCGAGCAGACGCGCGTGGTTGATGCGGTCCACCGCAAAGCTGCGCACGCCGTCGCGACCGTGATCCCACGCGTCCAGATACCAGTTGTCGCGGTAATGGGTAATGCGCTGTGGCGACACCGTCCGCTTGGTCGATTCGTCGGTGGAACGCGCACGGTAGTCGAAGCTCAGCTGCTTGCGCTCCAGCACGCCGGAGGCCACGGTGCGGAAGCTGGCTTCGTCCAGCTTGCGGCCGCGATGTGGAATGACCCGCACCCGATCCACTGGCCACTGCGAGACGCCGGCCTGGGCAGCCAGCAGTCCTTCGATGCGCTGCTGCAGCGGTGCCAGCATCGAAGACAACACGCCGCCGCCGGTGCGCGCGAGCAGCTGTTGCGAGGCCAGTAGTGCGTGCAGTTCTTCCGAACTCAGCCACAGGCCGGGCAATTCGAAGCGGTCGCTTTCGCCGGAGAGATAGCGAAAGCCCGATTCGCCGTCGCCTTCCACCGGTGCCATCAGCGCGTCGCGCAGAAACGCCAGATCGCGGTAGACAGTCGCGCGGGAACAGCTCAGCTCATCCTGCAGCCGCGCCACCGTGACCGGGTAGCGTGCCGATTTGAGCAAGCGATGCAGGGAGTTGATGCGTTCGTAGCGGTCCATGCGTCGATTATGTCCGAGTCTTTGCGCGGCGGGGTGAGCATCGCGATGTGACGGCTGGCAGCCAGCGGCAAGCGCCCGGAGGATGTGCGATGCAGCGGCCTGGTCTGTTGGGTCGGTCGCACAGCCACTGCGTGCCGGGGTCGTGCGCGCGGTCGCGCAGGCCCCGGGTTGGCAGGCATCGCCGGTAGCGCTGACACGCGACCCGCGCGGGCCGCTCAGGCTCCTGCCACTTGGCTGGCCAGAAGTCCTGATGACATCGCCAGGCCGCCTGCCATGCGCACGCGCACCCGCGCAGGTCGCTGCGGTTCACGCCCGGCATTCGCCCCGAACCACCATTCATTCCCCTGACAACGACCTCGCAGGTCGCTCCAGCCACTGCGACCACATCGCCGACCGCTTCAAAAATCGCCTTTCATCGCCGCACCCGTCTGCAGGGCCGCTCCGGTCCATGCCGCCTTCGGCGTCCCAACCGGCAATGAAGCGGATATTCACTTGGCGATGACGTCACCGCACAGTCCGTTATCATGAAATCGCTTCCACCCCTCTCCCGCCTTCCAAAGCGAGCTGCCCATGTCCCGCCGTGTCCCGTTGTCTGCCCTGTTGCCGCTGTTGTTGATCACGCCCTCCGTCTGGGCCCAGGCAGTCGCACCGGCGCCGGCAGACCCGGCCGCCGTGGTGCTGCCGTCGCCGTGGAGCGGCAGCAGCGGCGAGCTCGGCTACGCAGCGGCGCATGGCAACAGCACCACCGACAGCCTCAACGGCCGCGTGCGCCTGCGCTACACCGACGGTGACTGGATCCATAGCCTGGATGCCACCGCGTTGCGCTCGAGTTCGGAATACACCAACACCAACGACGACGGCAGCACCACGCGCGAGCGCCAGACCACCGCCGAGCGTTACACCGGCAGCGTCGGCAGCGCACTGCAGCTGGGCGAACACCGCCAGCTCACGGCCACCGGCCGCTACGAACACGACGACTTCGCCACCTACGACCGTCTGGCCACCTTCGGTATCGGCTATGGCACGCGCCTGATCGACGCCGACCGCTTCTACCTGGATGCGCAGGTGGGCCCGGGTGTGCGCCGCGCGCACAACAGCGACGAAGACCGTAACGAAACCGGGTTGATCGGCCGCGGCCTGTTCGACCTCAAGTACACCGTCACCGACAACACCGATCTGATCAACACGCTGCTGGTGGAATCGGGCGAGTACAACACCTATGCGCAAAACGACTTCGGCGTGCAGGTCAGCATGAACTCGCACTTTGCGTTGAAGGCGGCGTGGCAGATGCGTCACAACAGCGACGTCAGCGACGGCGACAAGAAGACCGATACGCTGACCACGGTCAATCTGGTCTACACGTTCAAGTAAACAACCGCGAACGGTAGGAGCGGACCTGGCCGCGAGGGCGTTCCCGATAAAGCCTCTCGCGCCAGTGCCGCTCCTACGAAGAGCGGGCGCTGCGTGGGGGCGGCATTGCGTGTGTAGCGGCTAGGTCTGGAGCTTGCGCTTGGGCGCCGGCGTCGATGTCGGTCGCGTTACACGTTGACGCGACAGCGCGTTACAGCTCGGCCAGCAGCTGCGCGGCGCCCTTGTCGAACAGCCCTTGCGCAACGCGGCGGCCAAGCGCTTCGGTATCTTCGGCGCTGCCGTGCGCATCGGCGTGGATCAGGCGGCCGTCGCTGGCGCTGCCCACCATGCCCTGCAGGAACAGGCCCTGCCCTTCCCAGCGCGCGAAGGCGGCTACCGGCACATGGCAGCTACCGTGCAGGGCGCGGTTCATGGCGCGCTCGGCTTCTACGCAGGCACGCGTGCGGCCAGCATCCAGCACCGCCAGCAGACTGTGGATGCGTGCATCGTCGCCACGGCATTCCACCGCCACCGCGCCCTGCGCAGGTGCCGGCAACCATTCCGGCGCGTCCAGCCGCGCGCTGATGCGTGCTTCCAGCCCAAGCCGCTGCAGGCCGGCGCAGGCCAGCACGATGGCGTCGTAGCCGCCATTGTCGAGCTTGGCCAGCCGCGTGTTGACGTTGCCGCGCAGGTCGATCAATTCCAGATCCGGGCGCGCGGCACGCAACTGGGCCTGGCGACGCAACGAGGAGGTACCCACGCGCGCGCCCAGCGGCAGCGCCTGCAGGCTGGCGTAGAGATTGGACACCAGCGCATCGGCCGGGTCGCCGCGTTCCAGGATGGCCGGCAGTACGAACGGGGCGTCCAGTTCCATCGGCACGTCCTTGAGCGAATGCACCGCGCAATCGGCTTCGCCGCGCAACATCGCCAGCTCCAGTTCCTTCAGGAACAGGCCCTTGCCGCCAATGGCGGCGAGCGACCGGTCCAGCACTTCGTCGCCGCGGGTGCTCATCGGCACCAGCACCACCTCCAGGCCGGGATGGTGCTGACGCAGCGCGGCGGCGACATGTTCGCTCTGCCAGAGGGCAAGCGGGCTTTTGCGGGTGGCGATACGGAGCGTGGTCATGCCGGCATTATCGCGGAGCCGGCACCGAACTCACAGTTGGCGTAGTTGATCGCGCAGGCTGGCCACGCAGCGCCGACTCACTTCCAGGGTCTGCGGCACGTTGCGCAGCACCGCGTAGACCTGGCCATCGCCGCTGCGGCGCAGTTCCACCAGTTCATCGCGGGCCACCAGACAATTGCGATGGATGCGCACCAGGCGGTCGGCAAATTCGTCTTCCAGCGATTTCAGCGACTCTTCGATCAAGTCCTCGCCGCGCGTGTGATGGACGATGACGTACTTCTCTTCGGCCTGCAGGTAGCGAATGTCGCCGATGGCGATCAGCCGCAGGCTGCCGCGCAGGCGCGCGCACAGATGGGTGCGCAGCGGCCTGGGCGCGGTGCCGGGCACGCGGCCGGCCAGGAAGGTGGCGACTTTCTCCAGTGCAGATGCCAGCCGTTCCGGGCGCACCGGTTTCATCAGGTAATCCAGCGCGGCCGCGTCGAACGCCGACAAGGCATGCTGGTCGTAGGCGGTGCAGAACACCACCGCCGGCGGCGGCTGGCCTTGCCGCAGCAGCCGCGCGGTTTCCAGGCCGTCCACGCCGGGCATGGCGATATCCAGCAGCACCAGGTCCGGGCGCAGCTGTTCGCACTGCTGCAGCACTTGCTGGCCGTTTTCGGCCTCGCCGATCACCTCGACCTGCGGATGCTCGCCCAGCAGCATGCGCAGGCGCTCGCGCGCCAGTGGCTCGTCATCGGCGATCAGCACCCGCACTTGCGTGGCCGTCATGGACTCCCCCTCGCTGCAGTGACTTTCCCCTCACGGCAGCGGCAATGTGATCTCACAGGCATAGTAGCCTTCAGCCCAGCTGGCCGCCATCCGTGCCCCGGCGCCGAACTGGAACGCCAGCCGGTGCGAGATGCTGGCCTGGGCATGCCCGGCGCCGGCCAGCAGCGGCAACTGGGTGCCGGGCTGCGGCGCCGGGTTGACGATGCGGATCTGCAGCTGGTTGCCGCGCTGACGCAGCGACAGGTACAGCGTACCGCCTTCGGGCATGCGCGAAACGCCATGCAGTACCGCATTTTCGACCAGCGGCTGCAGCACCAGGCGCGGCATCGGCAGCTCCCACGGCAACGGTTCCTGGCGGTGCCAGCGCACTTGCAGGCGCTCGCCCAGGCGCAGCGATTCGATTGCCAGATAGCGTTCGGCCAGTTCGCATTCGGCACGCAAGGTGGAGACGCCCTCGCCGGCGCCGAGGGCGGCGCGGAACAGATCCGACAGGTCCAGCACCGCCTGTTCGGCCACCACCGGATCGCGCCGCAGCAGGCTGACGATGAGGTTCATGCTGTTGAACAGGAAGTGCGGGCGAATGCGCGCCTGCAGGGCATCCGCCTCGGCGCGTGCATTGGCCTGCACCTGCGCCTCCCAGCGGTCGCTGACATAGAAGTAGCGCAGCGCCAGCGCAGTGATCAGCACCACCGTGGCCGCACTGCCGAGCGTGAACCGCCAGAAGCCGACCTGCGCGCCCAGCGGGACCTGCCCGAGCACCGCATACAGGCCATGCACGATGCCGGCACCGAGCATCGCCACCACGGCAGCGATCAGCAAGGCGCTCAGCCCGCCCAGCCGTGGCGGCAATCGCGACAAGGTGGGCCGCAACACGCACAGCAGCACGGTGACCGCCAATGCCAGCCACAGCGCCAAGCCGCTGGCGGAGAGGAACCGCGACAATGTGATGTTGCGCGCGCCGGCGTCGGGGACCAAGGTCACCACCAGCACCACCAACTCGGCCAGGCCCAGCATCGCGCCCAACCGCGGCAGCCGGCACAGGTCCGGCATCCAGGCGATCTGCGGTGCGCGCTGGGCCATGGGCTCAGGCAGCGGTGAAGCGTGCCTGCATCCAGTTGCGCAAGGCCTCGATCTCTTCCAGGCAGACCTGGTGACCCATCGGGTAGGTGTGCCAATCCAGTGCGAAACCCAGCGTGCGCAAGGTCTGCATGCTGGCCTGGCCGGCCGCGAACGGCACCACCGGGTCGGCCGTGCCATGCGCCATGAACAGCGGTTGGCGCAGGGCGGCCGGCTGCAACTGGCTGGCGGCCGCGGCCGGATCCGGCAGATAGGTGGACATGGCGATCAGCCCGGCCAGCGGCACGCTGCGCTGCAGGCCAACGGCCAGGGTCACGGCGCCGCCTTGCGAGAAGCCGGCCAGCAGGATGCGCTTAGGCGCGATGCCGCGGCTCTGCTCATGGGCGATCAAGGCCTCGACCTGGGTGACCGATTCGGCGATGCCGGCCTTGTCGGCGCGCTGGGCGAAATCCATGCCGACGATGTCGTACCAGCCGCGCATGCGCACGCCATTATTGATGGTGATCGGGCGGATCGGCGCATGCGGGAACACGAAGCGCAGCGCGGGCCATTGCGGGCGTACCAGCTCGGGCACCATCGGGGCGAAGTCGCTGCCATCGGCGCCCAGGCCATGCAGCCACAGCACGCTCCATTGCGGGTTCGGTCCGGTCTCGCGTTCGATCACTTCCAGCATCATCCAGCTCCGCTTGCGGGCTGGGCATTATGCCTTGCGCGAGGGGTGGGCCAGATCAACCGGCGCCAGAGGCTTGAGGCCCGCCGATCGCCACGGGCCTCTGCAGGCGACCGCGCCACAGCGCCGGCCAATGAGGCCGGCGCCGACGCACACTCAGATCAGCGACGGTTCCAGCGCAGCGGCGCGGCGCAGCTCGGAGGCACGCACCAGCACCTTGGGCGGGTCGAGTTCTTCGGGGATGCAGAAAATGCCGGCGCGGCGTAGCGCCATGCCGGTGCGACGCAGCGAGGTCAGCGCCACCACCGGAATCGACAACGCCATGCCGACGATCACAGGCCCCATCCAGGCGGCCAGCGCGGGCGAGACCGCGTAGGCCACCGCGCCCATGAACAGGCCGAACACGGTCAGACCGCCATAGCTGCGAAACAGCGCCGGCCACGACAGCTTGCCGTCGTCGCGCACCTGCGCATCCCAGCCCGAATCCTTGCCCGCCAGCACCTCGAACACACCGCGCGACTGCAGGTACATCACCACCGGCGCCATCAGGGCGGCCAGCACGGTCTCCAGCAGGATGCTCACCGCAGCGCGGAAGGCACCACCGCAGGCGCGCAGTTCGCGCGGGTTGAGCAGCAACGCGATGTAGCCGAGCAGCTTGGGCGCCAGCAACACGAACATGGTGCAGATGAAGATCCAGATCGCATTGCCCTGGCTGCTGCCGTGCCAGTAACGGGCGGGCGAGAACGGCAGGTCGCCGGCCAGATCGATACCGCCGCCGGCCAGCGGAATGCCGATGCCGATCAGCATCAACAGACCCCACATCGGCGCGGTGAAGTAATGCCCGATGCCGATCAGCATGTGCATGCGGCTGATCCAGTGCAGGCCCTTGGCGCTCACCACCTTGGCGTGCTGCAGGTTGCCCTGGCACCAGCGGCGGTCGCGGATCAGCAGGTCGGTCAGCGTGGGCGGGCCTTCTTCGTAGCTGCCCTGCAGGTACGGCACCATGTGCATGGCCCAGCCGCCGCGCCGCATCAGCGCCGCTTCGACGAAGTCGTGGCTGAGCACATGCCCGCCGAACGGCTTGCGCCCGCGCAGCGACGGCAGGCCGGCGTGATCGGCGAAGGCCTGAGTGCGGATGATGGCGTTATGGCCCCAGTAATTGCTCTCGGCGCCGTGCCACCAGGCCACGCCGAAGGCGATGATCGGCCCGTACACGCGCCCGCCGAACTGCTGCATGCGGGCGAACAGGGTCTGCCCGTTGACCACTGCCGGCAAGGTCTGGATCAGGCCCACGTCCGGGTTGTTTTCCATGCCGGCGACCAGCCGCACGATGGTGTCGCCGGTCATCACGCTATCGGCGTCCAGGATCAGCATCTGCGGGTAGCTGCCGCCGAAGCGACGCACCCAGTCGGCCACATTGCCGGCCTTGCGCGCGGCGTTGTCGGCGCGGCGGCGGTAGAAGATGCGGCCATGCCCGTCGACGCGATCGCAAAGTTCGTTATAGACCAGCTCCTCGGCGCGGCCGATGTGCTCGCGGGTGGTGTCGCTGAGCACGAAGAAATCGAAATGCTCCAACTGGCCGGTCTCGGCGACCGATTCGTAGATGGCCTGCAGGCCGGCCAACAGCCGGCGCGGGTCTTCGTTGTAGGTGGGCATCAGCAACGCGGTGCGCGAACGCAGCGTGGGCAGGGGTTGCTCCGGGTCGATGCCGAGCTTGCGGCCGGCGCGCGCCACCACGGTGACGAAACCAGCCACCGCGCTGGCGAAGGACATGGCGATCCAGGCGAACAGCAACACGAACAGGCCGAGCAGGCAGCCTTCCAGCACGCTGATGCCGTCGGGCCACAGCACGCTGAGCATCACCCACACGGCGATGGCGGTGGTGGCGAAGGTGCCGCCGATCAAATAGAAGCGGCGCACGCCGATGCCGGGCGGCGAAGTGCGCTGGTGGCGCACTTGCAGGCTGCCTTCGCGCAGGTTCTGTTCGGGCATCGCCAGCGGTGCTTCCGGCGGCAGCGTGGGCGTGCCGGCATCGAGGGCGGAAACGGGGGGCATTGCAGTCGTTGTCGGGGAAGGAGTCACGGTGCCATCCATCAGGGCTGCCCGTCGCGCGAGGACGACAGTGCGGGCTGACACGGGAGGTCCATCCCCGCCATGCAGTGCGATGTTGCCTGGCACGCGGCCGAGCGGGCGAGCCCGACGGTGTACGACCAAGACGCTCTGAAACCACTCCGATGCACAAGTTCTCCTGGCTGCAATCTCACCTCGCAGCTCATCCTAAAGAATCGACCGTTAAAGGAACGAACGCCGCGTACGGTCTTCGCCCTCCCCCACGAGGACCGCGCGGCAGACTACGCCGCACCGACCGAACGCAACCCCAACAGATTGCAGCCTAGCGCAGACCCTGTCACGGACCGCTGGCCGGGCCATCCTGCCGGAGAGGTGCAATTGGTGTGCCATGGCGTGCAATCGGTTGCGGCGACGGGGCGCTGGCGTTGCGTTGTGCCGATGCGGTCAGAGGTTGGGACAAGCGATTGGTTGGCCGCTCTGCATCGCTCAAGGCGCTCTGGAATTCCAGGCATTGCGGTGGTCGGACGTTCTCAAGGCCTGCGGCAGCAGCTTGATTGGTCGAGTATGCGGCGTCCTCGCCGCACCAGACCGTTGCGCGATGCCCGGGAAAGCGGCTCGTCGCACGTGGTTTTGTTTGCTGATGCAACCGCTTGATCGAGGCATCAATGACGTCTGCGAGCGCTCGGCGATCCTTAGGCCCGCCGTGTCGCGTGCGCAGTGCCCTCGCCGCTCGCCGGACACGCCGTGAATGCATCTGGGGCGCGATGCGGCATCCATGCCGCCAGCAGGAGGGCATTGCACAGAACGTTCGCCGCTTGCTGTGACCGACAACAGCAAGCACAAGCCGCGTGGCAGGCAAGGCTTATTCAAACGCGGCATATCGATATGGCACATGCGCCATTGCGCAAGGGCAGCAGCCCTGGTCCTCGCGCAATGACGTTGTGAGCCGTCTTACTTGCGTGCCGCCGCGCTGGCGTCGCGGGTAGCGCGGAACTCCGAATCCTGGCTCCAGTTCGGCCACTGGCGCGAGTCGGCCAGCTGCTGGCCCAATGCATACAGCACGCCCAGGTCGCGGGCGGCGCCGGCGAAGGTCCAATCCGGCTTCCATTCGTCGCCTTGCTGGTGATAGCGCTTGGCGGTGTAGTCGTCGGCGGCCGCCTTTCCTGCCGCCACGCCGCCCACTTCCCAATCCTGGCCGGCTGCATACGACAGCGCCGGCACGCCGCGCTTGGCGAACGAGAAATGATCGGAACGGAAGAAATACCCAGCCTGCGGCTTGGGATCGGGCGTGTAACGGAGCTTGGATTGCGCGGCCACGCTCTTCAGTTGATCGAGCAGCTCGAGCTTTGCCGTGCCGTAGATGCCGAAATCGCGCGAGGGCACGAACGGATTCATGCCGTCCATGTTGATCACCGCCACCGTGGTGTCCAGCGGGTACAGCGGCTTGGAGGCGTAGAACTCCGAGCCCAGCAGGCCCTTTTCTTCGGCGGTGACCGCCAGGAAGACCACCGAGCGCTCAGGCGTTGGCCCCTGGGCGAAACCACGCGCCAGCTCCAGCAGCGCGGCGGTGCCGCTGGCATTGTCCAATGCACCATTGAAGATGGTGTCGCCGCGTGCATCCGGCTTGCCCACGCCGATATGGTCCCAGTGCGCGCTGTAGATCAGCGTCTCGTCCGGATGTTTGCTGCCTTCCAGCCGCGCCACCACGTTGTGCGAGGTGATCACATCGGATTTGACCTGGTAGCTGGCGCTCAAACGCTGGTCCTTGAGCTCGACCGGCTTGAACCCGCGCGTCTGCGCCTGCTTCTCCAAGGTCTCGAAATCCAGCCCGGCGTGCTTGAACAGCTCGGTGGCCAGATCGCGCTGGATCCAGCCTTCCAGCGTGGGATGCGCGCTGCGCGGGTTGTCGCGCACCACGTCGAACATGGTGTTGGTGTTGGAGCTGGCCACCGTGTCCCAGCCATACGAGGCAGGCGCGGTTTCGTGCACCACCAGCACGCCGAGTGCGCCCTGGCGCGCGCCTTCTTCGTACTTGTAGGTCCAGCGGCCGTAGTAGGTCATGCCGGTGCCGTCGAAGTCGCCCTTGCCGGTTTCGAAATCCGGGTCGTTGATCAGCACCACCGCGATCTTGCCCTTCAGGTCCACACCCTTGAAATCGTCCCAGTTGCGCTCGGGCGCCTTGACGCCGTAGCCGACGAACACCAGCGGCGCGTTGGCGATCTCCACTTTGGATGAGCCATCCAGCGCGGCACGGATGGAGATTTGCTTGCCTTGGGTCAGCGTTTGCGGCTTGCCCGCGTTCTGCACCGCAATGGTCGGCGTGCCGACGATATCGGCGCGCCGCAACGGCACCGCCTGGGTCCAGCCGCGCTTGCCGTTGGCCAGGTCGCCGCCCGGCTGCAGGCCGGCTTCGGCGAACTGCTCGCTCAGGTAGGCAATGGTCTTTTCTTCGCCGGCAGTGGCCGGGCCGCGGCCTTCATAGGCGTCGGAGGCCAGTTCCTTGACGTCGCGCGAGATGCGCGCGCCATCGAAACTCGGCGTGGCCGCCATCAGTGCGGTCGAGACCGCCATTGCCAGAAGTCCCACGGCAACTCGCTTCATTGCACACCCCGCATCATGGATAGCCCTGGAGTGTAGCCAGCATCGCGTGCAGGCCGATACCTGCGGCTGCGCCGAAGCCTGCGATGCGGGTGCGATGAATACTGCAGAAGCTTCGTGTCTGCATCCACGGCCAAGAGCTCTGGCCTGTTTCAGCGCCGCGCTGGCGCCTAGAACAGATCGATGCTGCCCACTGGTTGCGCAACCTGCTGCAATTGCCCACCGGCAATCAGCTCAGCATAGACCGCCGCGCGATTGCGGCCGTTCTGCTTGGCCCAGTACAGCGCTTTGTCGGCTTCGTCCAGCATTTCGCTGATCAGCCGACCGTGCGTCAGTTCGACGATGCCGGTGCTGAGCGTGACCTGCCCCACCTGCGGGAACAGGTGCTCGGCCACCGCCAGCCGGAATCGCTCGAACAGACTCACGGCCGTGTCGCGGTCCACGCCGCGCAACACGATCACGAACTCTTCGCCGCCGAAGCGGAACAGCAGGTCGTCCTGGCGAAAGGCACGCTGCATCAGCTGTGCGACCAGCAGCAGTACCTCATCGCCATACAGATGCCCGAAGGTGTCGTTGACGCGCTTAAAGTGATCGATGTCCACGATGCCCAGCCACACGCCCTGCTCTGCGGCGGAGTCGGCACCACCGGCAAACAGCCGCAGGATCACATCGTCGAAGGTCTTGCGGTTGCGCAGGCCGGTCAGCGCATCGCGCTGGGCGTCGTCGAGCAGGCTGCGGTAGTTCTGGAAGAAGCGCGCAAAGCCCTGCAGCATCGCTTGCTCGGCAACGCCGGGAATACGCGTCCCGCCCACCCGCAGGCAGGTCCGGATGCCGCGCGCTTCCATCATCGGGTAGACCAGCAGGGCGCGGCCGTCTTCGTGCAGCTGCACCACATCGCCCGGCCCATGCACCTCGGCCAGCTGGATGCGCGTGCGCGCATCGTGGATCTCCGCCACCGTCAGCGCCAGCCGGCCATCGTCGCTCAGGCGCGTTTCGGCGATGCTGTTGCTGTCCGGGGCGATGCGCAGCAGCGAAAGTTCTTCGGCCGCGCAGACTTCGCGCACGGTGCGCAACAGGCTCAGATCGAGCAGGTCCGCATCGCGGATGGCGGTCAGGTCCACCATCCGTTCCAGCAACGGTGCGTTGGTCACGGCTGCGCCCTCCGGCGGGCGGACACGAACCCGTCATGCCGGGCTTGGCACGCAGGTACACATCTCGGGCTGAAACCCACTGGCATCACAGCGACGACCGGCAATGAGGATGCCGAATCATCGGCGTCGCCCGCCGGAACTTGAATTCGCTCGCAGCCGCGCTCAGCGCACGGACAGCCCGGGATGACGCGCCGCAGGCGTGCCAGGCGCATTCCATCTCAACGTGAATAACACGCTCTAAGGCAGTGCCGATTCCAGCGCGTCTTCGCCCAAGGCATGCCGCTGCATCAGGCGGCGGCTGCCGGCATTCAGGCCTTTCACCTGCACGTCCAGCCCGTGATGACGCAAACGCTGCACCACCTTGTCCAGTGCCGCCACCGCGGTGATGTCCCAGAAGTGCGCGCGGCCGACATCGATCACCACTGCGCGGCCGGGCACCTCGCGTGCGTCGAAGGCGTCGATGAACACATCGGCCGAGGCGAAGAACACCTGCCCGCGCACGCTGTAGGTGCGCACGCCATCCGCGCCATCGTGATGCGCGATCTGCAGCAACCCGGCCACCTTGAAGGTGAAGAACACCCCGCTCAGCAGCACGCCGATCGCCACACCTGCCGCCAGGTTGTGCGTGAACAATGTGACCGCCACGGTGGCCAGCATCACCACGCTGGAGGTGCGCGGGTGGGTCACCACGGTGCGCAGCGAGCGCCAGTCGAAGGTCTCCGCCGACACCATCACCATGATCGCCACCAGCGCCACCACCGGCACCTGCGACACCCACGGCTTGAGCAGCACCATCAGGATCAGCAGGAACACGCCGGCAAACAACGTGGACAGCCGGCCGCGGCCGCCGTATTTCACGTTGCCCACGGTCTGCCCGATCATGCCGCAGCCGGCGATGCCGCCGAACAGGCTGGCCGCCGCGTTGGCGATGCCCAGGCCGGTGCATTCGCGGTTCTTGTTGCTGGGCGTGTCGGTGAGTTCATCGACCACGCGCGCGGTCATCATCGACTCGAGCAGGCCCACCATGGCAATGGCCAGTGCAGGCAGCGCGATGATGCGCAGCGTCTCCAGCGTCAACGGCACCGCCGGCCATTGCAGGAACGGTAGCGCGTTGGGCAGCTTGCCCAGATCGGCCACCGTCTTGAGCGGCAGATGCAGCGCAGTGCCGGCCACGCTGAGCAGCAGGATGCACAGCAGGGGCGAGGGAATCGCCGACAGCACCGGCAGGCGCAGACGCGGCAGGCCGTAGATGATGGCAAGGCCTGCGCCCAGCATGACCCAGGTGGTCAGGTTGGCCCCGATCAGATGCGGCAGTTGCGCCGCGAAGATGAGCACGGCCAGCGCGTTGACGAAACCGGTACGCACTGAACTGCTGACAAAGCGCATCAGCACGCCCAGGCGCAACAACCCGAACAGGATCTGCACCACGCCAGCGAGCAGGCCGGCGGCCAGCAGATAGGGCAACCCGTGCGCGGCCACCAGCGGTGCAGCCACCAGCGCCACCGAGCCGGCGGCAGCCGAAATCATTGCCGGCCGCCCCCCGCAAAACGCGATCACGATGCCGATCACGAAGGATGCGAACAGGCCCACCTGCGGATCCACCCCGGCGACGAACGCGAATGCAATCACTTCGGGAATCAGCGCAAATGTGGCGACCGCACCGGCCATGAGTTCGCGCGCGGGGGAGACGCGCCATTGCGCCATTTCGGCACGCAACAAGGACATTGAGGGACACTCCGGGGGACAAAAAGGACAGCCTGCGGACAGCACGCAGCACCGATAGTGTGCGGGAAAGCGACCTCGCCCGCAGCTTGCGTGTGATCGGTGCGCCACTGCGCTCTTCTGTGGCAGCGGTCACGCCACACGGCGCAGCCGAAGACCAAGATGCCCCCCTCACCGCACTCGGCCGTCGAGTTCGGTCATCCAGGGAGACCATCATGTCCATTTTCAGGACTGCAAGTACGCTCGCATTGGCAACGATGTTAGCGCTCACAGCCGCACCGGCTTTCAGCTATTCGGTCAGCAACAACAAGATCGTCGACGACAACGGCAACGTGGTTCAGCTCAAGGGCGTCAACGTGTTCGGCTTCGAGACCGGCAACCATGTCATGCATGGCCTGTGGGCACGCAACTGGAAGGAGATGATCAACCAGATGCAGGGCCTGGGCTTCAACGCGGTGCGCCTGCCGTTTTGCCCGGCCACGCTGCGTAGCGGCCAGATGCCCAGCAGCATCGACTACAGCCGCAACGCCGATCTGCAGGGCCTGACCTCGCTGCAGATCCTCGACAAGGTGATCAACGAATTCAACGCACGCGGCATGTATGTGCTGCTGGATCACCACACGCCCGATTGCGCGGCGATTTCCGAGCTGTGGTACACCAGTTCATATTCCGAAGCGCAATGGCTGGACGATCTGCGCTTTGTCGCCAACCGCTATAAGAACGTGCCGAGGGTGATCGGCGTGGATCTGAAGAACGAGCCGCACGGCGCCGCGACCTGGGGCACGGGCAACGCCGCCACCGACTGGAACAAGGCCGCCGAGCGCGGTTCTGCCGCCGTGCTTGCGGTGGCGCCGAAGTGGATCATTGCGGTGGAAGGCATCACCGACAACCCGGTGTGTTCGACCAATGGCGGCATCTTCTGGGGTGGCAGCCTGCAGCCGCTGGCCTGCACCCCATTGAACATTCCGGCCAACCGCCTGTTGCTGGCACCGCATGTGTACGGCCCGGACGTGTTCGTGCAGTCGTACTTCAACGACAGCAACTTCCCCAACAACATGCCCGCGATCTGGGACCGCCATTTCGGCCAGTTTGCCGGCAATCACGCATTGCTGCTGGGCGAATTCGGCGGCAAGTATGGCGAAGGCGATGCGCGCGACAAAGTCTGGCAAGACG
The DNA here is from genome assembly GCF_013112235.1 of Xanthomonas euvesicatoria. Classification (NCBI taxonomy): domain Bacteria; kingdom Pseudomonadati; phylum Pseudomonadota; class Gammaproteobacteria; order Lysobacterales; family Lysobacteraceae; genus Xanthomonas; species Xanthomonas euvesicatoria. The sequence continues at coordinate 1,866,666 of NZ_JABFFS010000001.1, read as the reverse complement.
CACTGGTGAAATACCTGCGTGGCAAGGGCATCAACGAAGGGTTCTATTGGTCGTGGAACCCCAATAGCGGCGATACCGGCGGCATCCTGCGCGACGACTGGATCAGCGTGCGCGAAGACAAGATGACCTTGTTGCGGACGCTGTGGGGAACGGTAAGCAACAGCACACCGACGCCAACGCCGACCCCCACGCCGACACCGACACCGACGCCAACCCCGACGCCAAGCGCGGGCTTCAGTACCAAGGTGATCCCGGACAGTACCTGGAACGGTGGCTACTGCAACCGCGTGCAGGTCACCAATACCGGCACCGCCAGCGGCAACTGGTCGATCTCGCTGACAGTCACCGGCACCGTCAACAACGCCTGGAACGTCACCTGGTCACAGAGCGGCACCACACTCCAGGCCAGCGGCGTGGACTTCAACCGCACGCTGGCGCCCGGCGCCACTGCCGAGTTCGGCTTCTGCGCTGCAGGTTGATGCAATGCGGCGGACACGCAGTGCGTGTCCGCCGTTGCATCGATGGACCAATGCTGATGCTTCCGTAGCAGCGCGCGGGCGCGAGGAACGTTACCGATACGTCTTGTCGCGGCCGGTGCGCTCCTACATTGCATTGGCACGTTGTTGCATCGCCTGAGCGGACGCTGCCGCAGTTAGTATTCAACCTGCATGTGAATCAGCCGCTATCCATGATGTAGCGCCGTGCGCGCGTTCTGGATGTCGTTGTCATGCCTGTTGTTTCCCTCTTGCGTCGTTCTGTTGCCAATCTCCCGCTCACCCGAAAGTTCGTCCTGTTGTGCACGCTATTGACCGTGGGCGTGATCCTGCTGGCGATGGCCGCCGCGCGCCTGCAATATCTGGATCTGGTGGAGGCGCGCAAGCTCAGCGTCAAGACCGAGGTGGAGATGGGCCTGACGGTGATGCAGCACTATGCCGACAAGGTCAAAGCCGGCGAGCTGAGCCTGGAGCAAGCCAAGGAAGCCGCGCGCACCACGCTGGCCGACATGCGCACCAACGACGGGGTGGATTACTTCTTCATCGTCGACCCGCAGATGCGCATCCTGATGCATCCCAAGCGCCCGGTCGGCACCGACATGACCGACTACAAGAGCGATGCCGGGCAATACGTGTATCGCGACATCAAGACCGCCATCGATAGCGGCGACGGCTTCAGCTATTACGACGCGCCCAAGCCGGGCAAGAAGGAACAGCTACCGAAGATCAGCTATGCCAAGACCTTTCCGGCCTGGAACTGGGTGCTGGTGATGGGCGTGTATGCCGAAGACATCCAAGTGCAGGCGTGGGGTTTCACGCGCACCCTGACCTTGATCGGCGGCGCCCTGGTGGCGCTGGTGATCGGGCTGTGCTGGCTGATCGCCTCGGCCATGGCCGCGCCGCTGCGCGCTGCCTCGCGCACTGCCGAAGCCATCGCCTCGGGCCGCTTCGACAACGACATCCGCGTGGAATCGCGCGATGAAACCGGCCAGCTGATGCACAGCATGCAGCAGATGCAGACCCAGCTGCAGCGCTTCAACGGCGAGATGCAGACCATGATCCGCCTGCAGCAGGGCGAGAACATCGCGCACCGCATTCCGGAAGATTTCCCCGGCGATTACGGCACGCTGGCGCACGGCGTCAACACGGTGGTATTCGAACATCTAGATGCCATCAACGAAGCGATGGACGTGATGAGCGACTACGGCCGTGGCGATCTGCGCCGCGACATGCGTCGCCTGCCCGGCCAGCGCGCAGCCTTGCATCAGGCGCTGGATACGGTGAAAGAGAATCTGTCTGCAATCAACAGCGACATCGCGCGCCTGGCCGATGCAGCTGCGCGCGGCGATTTCTCCGCACGTGGCGACCAATCGCATTACCAGTTCGCGTTTGCGGAAATGGTGCAGGCGCTGAACCGGCTGATGCAGCAGGCCGACGCCGGGTTGGACGATGTGGGCCGCATCATGGCCGCGATCGCCGACGGCGACCTGTCGCAGCGCGTGGAGTCGCATTACGAAGGCGCGTTCGGTCGCCTGGCCGATGCAGCCAACCGCACCGCCATCCAATTGACCAGCATCGTGCAGGGCATCCAGCACTCGGCCGAGATGATCAATACCGCGGCAGGCGAGATCGCCAGCGGCAATGCCGACCTGTCCACGCGCACCGAGCATCAGGCAGCGAACCTGGAAGAAACCGCCGCTTCGATGGAAGAACTCACCTCCACCGTGCGCCAGAACGCCGACAACGCGCGCCAGGCCAACCAACTGGTCAAGGGCACCGGCGATGTGGCCGAGAGCGGCGGCCGCGTGGTGCAGGAAGTGGTGAGCACCATGCAGGCGATCACGCAATCGTCGGCGCGTATTTCCGACATCATCGGGGTGATCGACGGCATCGCCTTCCAGACCAACATCCTGGCGCTGAATGCGGCCGTGGAAGCAGCGCGCGCAGGCGAGCAAGGCCGTGGCTTTGCCGTGGTCGCCACCGAAGTGCGCGCCCTGGCGCAGCGCTCGGCCGGTGCTGCCAAGGAAATCAAGCAGCTGATTTCCGATTCGGTGGAAAAAGTGGCGCAGGGTTCGGAGCTGGTGCAACAGGCCGGCAGCACCATGACCGAGGTGGTCAGCTCGGTGAAGCGCGTGACCGACATCATGGCCGAGATCACCGCGGCCAGCACCGAACAAAGCGCCGGCATCGAACAGGTCAGCACCACGGTGATGCAGCTGGACGAAATGACCCAGCAAAACGCCGCACTGGTGGAAGAAGCCACCGCGGCCGCGCGCAGCATGGAAGACCAGGCAGCAGACCTGACCCGCGCCGTGGCGGTGTTCCGGCTGACATCGGATGCCGGAACACCGCCGGTACGTGGCGCAACGAACGCGCTTGCCGCTACGAAGCCGGCGGCCGCCAAGCACGCTGTGCACGAGCACAGGCGACGTGCGTGAGCGATATCGCCTGCCACGCACACGAGCGCTCGCTCCTGTGCGGCAGGCGATGTCGATGGCATGTGCAGCAATCACGGCGACTGATGGTTTTGGATCGGCACAAGAAGACCGCCATCTGCCATGCGTCCGCATCAGGGTTCACCGCAATCAGGGGCCGACCCCACCATCGCCAGCCTGCGCGAAGCGATGGTGGGGTGCTGTAAAGCGACTGACCGGGCACCTGAGCACCAACTGCGGCGCGCAACGTGCCAGGGTCGGTGTCGACGCGCTCTATCGAGCGTTCCCCAAGCAGGGACGCGCATCGTTGCCTTTTTGCGACGCGGGCGCGGCGTCTTCCCGGCTAGGCTGTCCCACACGATAGCCCGTTGACGTGTGCCATCTGTGTGCTCTGCGTCGTCCCACTCGCTTGACGACTGGCCACAACCATTGGCTGCCGCGCCGATCCGATGCACGCCGTCATGCAGTCAGGCACTGGCTATTCGCGGTTTGCGGTTTGCACCTAACAGCAGAAGTACGCAGTTTCCGGCAGTGCGCATGAGCTGCCCCGCACCCACACCACACCACGCCTAAGATCGAGGCGCTTGCCCATCTGGCTGCCGCGCGCGCTTGGCTGCATACATCGCCTCGTCAGCGGCATGCATCAAACTGGATGCCTCGGCCTGTGCGCCATGTTGCCAAGCCACACCGATGCTGGGCTGGATCGGCAGATGCTCATCGCCAAACGTGGCGCCTTCTGCGGCAAGCGTGCGGATACGCTCTGCCACCGCGGCGCATTCGGCCTGCGCATCTTCCAACCCGTCCAGCAACACGACGAATTCGTCGCCGGCCAGACGCGCCACCAGATAGCGCTCGCCTGCCGCGCGTTGCAGGCAGCTGCCGAACGCCACCAGCACCGCATCGCCGGCACGGTGTCCGTGGACATCGTTGATGCGTTTGAAGCCGTCCAGGTCCACGAACATCACGGCCACCGCGCGTTGCTGCTGTTGCGCCTGCGCAACCGCCACCTGCAGCGCTTCGGACCACGCGTGCCGGTTCGGCAGGCCAGTCAAGGCATCGCGGGTGGCGCGCTCGTGCATCAGGCGGTGCAGGGTCTTGTGCGCAGTGACATCGTGCGCCATCAGGAAAAAGCCCTGCGTGGGCGTGGCAGTCTGCGTTTCGGGCACCAGGGTGACTTCCACATCGCGCGGCGTGCTGCCGCCCAGGACATGTTCGAAACTGGCGCGCTGCCCGGCTACCACCTGTGCCAGCGCAGCGCGCGCGGCGGTGCTGAGGTCTTCGCCCAGTACCTGGGTAATGTGGCGACCGACCAGGCTGGCAGGCTCCACGCCGAGCCAGTGGCGATGCGCTTCATTGGCGAACAGGTAGCGCTGCCCGGCATCGAACTGGGCCACCAGGGTGGGCGTGGCGTCGCTGATCGCGCGCAGGCGCGCTTCGCTTTCGGCCAGCCGCTCGGCGGCCACGTGGCGCTCGGTCACGTCCTGGATCTGCGAAACGAAATGCACCGGCGCACCGCTGCTATCGCGCACAAGCGACACCGACAGCTGCGCCCAGATCACCGCGCCGTGCTGGCTGATGTAGCGCTTGGCCAGGCTGTAACTGTCGCGTTTTCCGTCGATCAGGTCCTGGACCAATTGCAGGTCCATCTGCAGATCGTCGGGATGGGTGATCTGCTGGAAGGTGGTGCGCAGCAATTGCTCGCGCGAATAGCCCAGGATGCCGCACAGCGCCGGATTGACGTCGCGCCACTCACCTTCCAGCGACACGATGGCCATGCCTTGTGGCGCGGTTTCGAATGCACCGGTGAACCGTTCGGCGGCCAGCTGCGCGGCGGCTTGCGCCTGCAGTTCGGCGGTGACGTCGATGGCCATCGCCAGATACCCGGCCAGGCCCTGCTGCGCATCGTGGATCACGTTGAAACACAGGCGCACGCGACGCAGATCGCCGTCCTTGCGTACCAGCGTCCAGAGTTCTTCGGCCAGCACATCGCCAGCCGCGGCCGCAGCCAGTTTCAGGTACGAAGGGGGCGACAACGCCAGCGTCGCCATGTGCCGCTCCAGTTCGGCCGGCAGATGGAACTGCGCCGGGCAGGTGCCCAGCACCTCCTCGGCCCGGTAACCGAGCAGGCGCTCGGCGCCGGGATTGAAGAGTTCCAGACGGCCCTGCGGGTCGAATGCCATGATGGCCACGTCCTGCGAGGCGTCCACCAGAGCCTGCAGGCGCGCGCGTTCGCCGGCCAGTGCGGCCGAGGCATCCTTGAGCTGGGTGATGTCGTGCATCACGCACACCGCGCCCAACGCCGTGCCCTTGTCGCCGACCACCGGGTCCGCATTGCAGAGCACGCTGCGCGGCGGCTGGTTGGTGGCGCGAATGACCAATTCGGCATTGCGTACGTGTTCGCCACGCCAGGCACGCAGCAGCGGGATTTCCTCGGTGGGCAGCAGGCTGTTGCCATCGGCGGTGTACAGATCGAAATGCAGCGCCCATTGTTCAGGTGGCAGCAGGCGCGGATCGGTGCCATGCCATTGCCGGGCGGCGTGATTGAACTCGCGCAGCAAGCCGTCGGTGCCGCACGCCACCACGCCGTCGGGCATGGCTTCCAGCAACATGCTCAAGGTCTGCCGCTGCGCCTGCGCGTCCAGCCGGTCGCGCCGCGCTTCCAGCTGTTTGGCGGCCTGGCGGGCGAGACGGATCAGGGCCTGTTTCTGGCTGTCCTCGAGCATGCGCGGCTGGGTGCTGAGCGTGCACAAGGTGCCGTAGGCGTAGCCTTCGCGCCCGATCAACGGCACCCCGACATACGAGCGCACGCCGGGCGCAGCGATCACCAGTGGGTTGTTGACGAAGCGCGGGTCGGCTTCGGCATCGGGCACTTCCATCAACTCGGTGCCCATGATCGCGTGGGCGCAAAACGAGGCGCTGCGCGGGGTGCCTTCCAGATCGGTGCCGCAACGCGCCTTGAACCACTGGCGGTCGGCATCCAGCAGCGACAGCAGCGCCATCGTGGCGCCGCTGACGTGTGCAGCCAGCCAGGCGATATCGTCGAATTCGGCCTCGGCCTCGGTATCCAGCACGCCCAGCCGGCGCACCGCCTCCACGCGCAGGGCGTCATCGACGGGCATCGGCACGGGCGGCAACAGGACGGTCATGGCGTGATCGGCAGGCGGCGTCTGGTCAGGATAGGTCGCCCCAGGTAACGGCGAGGCGACGAGCAACTTGAGTCGTGGCGCTGGCGCTCGCCTGGCCGCCGTGCCGTGGCAATGCGCCGCGCGAGCGACGCGCCGGCGCCCGGCTCCTGCCCGGCACCGAACGCGGTGAGCCGCCAGGCCGGCCCCTGCCGATCCGCATTTGCCCCGCCGCCAAGCAGCCACTACCCTCGGCCGATTGCCCTGTCCTGGAGTGTCACATGCTGCGTCCGCTGTCCCTGTTGATCGCCGGTGTGCTTGGCGTCGCTGCCGGTTCCGTTGCCCCCGCCGTTGCTGCCGCCCCGGCCAGCCTGTCCAAGAGCGCGGCCAGCAGCGCCATTCCCGATATCGCCTATACCCGCTTCACCCTGCCCAACGGCCTGACCGTGGTGGTGCACGAAGACCACAAGGCGCCGGTGGTGGCGGTGAGCATCTGGTACCACATCGGCTCCGGCGACGAGCCGGCCGGCAAGACCGGCTTTGCCCACCTGTTCGAGCACCTGATGTTCTCCGGCTCGGAAAACAACAAGGGCAGCTTCTTCGCGCCGCTGGAAAAGGTCGGCACCACCGACATGAACGGCACCACCTGGTTCGACCGCACCAACTATTTCGAGACCGTGCCGACCACCGCGCTGGATACCGCACTGTGGCTGGAATCGGACCGCATGGGCCACCTGCTCGGTGCGATCGGCCAGCAGGAACTCGATACCCAGCGCGGCGTGGTGCAGAACGAAAAGCGCCAGGGCGAGAACCGCCCGTATGGCCGCGTGGACCAGAACATCCTGTCCAACCTGTTCCCGGCCAACCACCCCTACCAGCACGACACCATCGGCTCGATGGAAGACCTGGACGCGGCCTCGCTGGCCGATGTCAAACAGTGGTTCAACGACAACTACGGCGCCGCCAACACCACCCTGGTACTGGCCGGCGACATCACCGTGGCGCAGGCGCGCGCCAAGGCCTTGCAGTACTTCGGCGATATCCCGTCCGGCAAGCCGGTGGCGCGCCAGCAGCCGTGGGTGACCCCGCTGGCGGCGCAGAAGCGCGGCGTGCAGCACGACCATGTCTCGCAGCCGCGCATCTACCGCACCTGGGCCGCACCGCAACTGGGCACCGACGACCTCATCCAGCTGGATCTGGCCACCACCGTGCTCGGGGGCGGCAAGACCTCGCGGCTGTATCAGCGCCTGGTCTATCAGGACAACCTGGTGGACGACGTCTCGGCCTCGGTGCAGCCGTTCGCGCTGTCCAGCCAGGTACAGATCCAGGCCGACGTGAAGGACGGCGTGGACCCGGCCAAGGTCGAGGCGATCATCGACGAAGAACTCAAGAAGTTCATCGCCCAGGGCCCCACCGCCGACGAACTGCAGCGCGCGCAGGTGGCCTACCGCGCCGGCTTCGTGCGCGGGCTGGAAAAGGTCGGCGGCTTCACCGGCAAGGCGGTGATCCTGGCCGAGGGCCAGGTCTATCGCGGCGACCCCGGCGCCTACAAGAAAGATCTGCAGCGCGCCCAGGCCGCCACCGCCGACAGCGTCAAGCAGGCCTCGGCCACCTGGTTCGGCAAGGGCGATTACCTGCTGACCGTGCTGCCGGCCGGCAAGGACTTCGACCCGGCCGCCGAAGACAAGGCGGTGGTGGCACGTGGCGAAGAACCCGGCAAGCCGGCGCCCAAGCTGCCGGCCGCGGGCACGTTCAAGGTCACCGCCTCCACGCTGGACCGCAGCAAGGGCGTGCCGCAGACCGATCGATTCCCGGACCTGAGCTTTCCGAAGCTGCAGCGCGGCAAGTTGAAGAACGGCATCGAGGTGATCCTGGCCGAACGCCACACCATCCCGGTCACCCAGGTGGAGTTGCTGTTCGACGCCGGCTACGCCGCCGACCAGGGCCACAAGCTCGGCACCGCCAGCTTCAGTGCCGCGCTGATGAACGAGAGCACCACCGCACTGGATTCGGTGGAAGTGGCGCAGCGCCGCCAGCGCCTGGGCGCGATCACGGCGGTCGGCTGCGATCTGGACAGCTGCAGCGCCTCGCTGGATGCGCTCAACGACCAGCTGCAGCCCTCGCTGCAGCTGTTCTCCGACATCGTGCGCAACCCGGCATTCAAGGCCGCCGACATCGAACGCGTCCGCGGCCAGTGGCTGTCCGGCATTGCCCAGGAAAAGACCCAGCCCAACAGCCTGGCGCTGCGGGCGTTGCCACCGTTGCTGTTCGGCAACCAGCACCCGTACGGCATCCCGCTCACCGGTAGCGGGACCGAGGCGGCGATCAAGAGCCTCAATGCGCAGGATCTGCAGAATTTCCACAGCCAGTGGCTGCGCCCGGACAACCTGCGCATCCTGGTGGCCGGCGATACCACGCTGGCGCAGATCATTCCCCAGCTCGATGCCGCCTTCGGTGACTGGAAGGCGCCTGCCACGCCGTTGCCGAAGAAGAACCTGGTCCAGGTCGCCGCGCAGCCCAAGCCGCGCGTGTACCTGATCAACCGCCCGGATGCGCCGCAGTCGGTGATTCTGGCCGGCCTGCTCGCACCGTCGACCAAGGCGCCGGACAACCTGGCGATCGGCGTGGCCAATGGCGCCTTCGGCGGCACCTTCACCTCGCGCCTGAACATGAACCTGCGCGAGAACAAGCGCTGGGCCTATGGCGCCGGCACCCGCATGATGGACGCGCAGGGCCAGCGGCCATATCTGTTCTCGGCACCGGTGCAGACCGACAAGACCGCCGAATCGGCCAACGAGATCTTCAAGGAAGCCACCGCCATCATCGGCGACAAGCCGCTGACCAGCGAGGAAATCGAGAAGATCAAGAACCAGCGCATCCGCGCCCTGCCCGGCAGCTTCGAAACCACCGGTGCGGTGCTCGGCGCGATCGAAGGCATCGTGCAGTTCGACCGCCCCGACGACTACGTGCAGACGCTCAAGCCGCGCCTGGAAGCGATCGACCAGCCGGCCGCGCAAAAGGCCATCAAGGAAATCATCAAGCCGGAGGCGATGACCTGGGTGATCGTCGGCGACCTGAAGAAGATCGAAGCCCCGGTGCGTGCACTCAAACTGGGCCAAGTGCAGGTGCTGGACGTGGACGGCAAGCCGGTCAAGCGCTGATCGCACCTGCGACACCGGCTGCGCTGCTGCATGCAGCGTGGCCGGTGCCGGCGGGGGTCATGTGTGATGCGGCGTGTGGTTGTCCGCCGCGTCAGTCGTTGCCCGAACGAGCGTCGCCACCGCGAGTGTTCCCGCGTGGTTGTGGCGCGACAGCACCAGGGGCACATGCACTGCTGCCCTGTGATCGCGGCCTGCAGGCGTGCTCGACAGCAGCAGGGATACGGCAGAGTGCCTGTCATGCGCTGTGCTGTTGAAGCAGCAATCGCATTGGCTCGCCACTGCCGGGTGGGCCCGTCTGCCGCTGTGCAATCTTGCTGCAGACGGCCCGGGCGAAACCTCGCCAGAGCGGGCGGTACACCCAGCACATGTCGAACACCTCGCCTGTAGCGAGTGCGCCATGGCAGCCCTGCCCGCTCGGCACGCAACCACGACACGTGCGGTCGTTGTCGGCATGCGGTGTTGGTGTCTCACGCTGCGCGCTCCGCACGGCGGCATCCACGCCACGTTACCGGCGCTGCCGGTATGCTTGCGGCTTTCGCGTTCGCGCTTGCCTGGCTTATTCGATGAAAGACATGCCCGTGGCTGACGAATCCTCTCGCCAACACGTCCTGGATGGCTATCGCATCGTCGACAGCCTGCCGGAGGACACCTATCAAGACGTCGTGCAGGTTGCCGCGTCCCTGTGCGACACACCGATCGCGCTGATGTCGCTGGTGGACCGCGACCGCCAATGGTTCAAGGCGCGGCTGGGGCTGGGCCTGCAGCAGACCGAACGTAGCCAGGCAGTGTGCGACCACGCCATCCGCAGCCCCGATCAGTTGATGGAAGTACCCGACTTGCGCAAGGACAGCCGGTTTGCCGATATCTCGGTGGTCACCGGCGACACCGGCGCGCGGTTCTATGCCGGCATGCCGCTGGTCACCGAAGAAGGCGTTGCACTGGGCACGGTCTGCGTGCTCGACACCGAGCCACGCACGCTCACCGAGTTGCAGCGCACCGGCCTGCAGGCGCTTGCACGGGTGGCCATGCGCCTGCTCGACGAGCGCAAGCGCGAGCTGCAACTGGAGCGCGATGCCATCCTGCAGCCGGTCGTCCCGGTCGCCAGCCAGGCCGTTGCCGACACGGGTTATCACCTGGTGATTCTGGAAGTGCAGGAATTGGCCGCACTGGCCGAGCGCCAGAGCGAACGTCTGCTCGGGCGCAACCTGCAGCAGCTCGACCAGGCCTTTGCGGCATTGGTGCAGGGGCCAGGCAACAGCATCGACCGCGTCACTGACAGTGCGGAATTCATCGCCGTGCTGCGCGGCCCCGACGCCGAGCGCACCTTGCAGAGCCTGCGCGAGATCGCCCAGCAACAACATGCGCTGGGCCTGACCGTCTTGTTGGGCCAAGCGCAATCCACTGCCCCGGACGAGCCGATCGGCCAGGTGTTTCTACGTGCCGAGGTCGCGCTGAGCGCAGAAAAGGACCGTTACCGGCAGAGTCTGGCCTGAGGCCTGCGAACCGGTCTGCTGCGTCGCAGACGTACCCTCACCCCAGCGCGCACTGCTTCAACTGGCGATCGGCGTACCACAGCGCGCGGCGGGCCAGGTCGTAGGCGCTGTCGGCCTGACGCGGCAACATCTGTGCGGCCATCACCGGGTCGGCGCCGTTGTTCAAGGCGTGCTCGGCGCGTTCCAGATCCGACAGGTGCGTGCGTACCGGCGACAACAGCGATGTGCGCCTGGAGGCATCGCAACGCGCACTGCGCTGTTCCAGCGCCGCCAATGCCTCGCGGATGCGACGGCTGGCTTCACCCTTGAGGTCGGGCAGCGTTTCATGCGCAATCGGCGCCGATTTATAGGCATCGCCCGTCGCCTCGCTGCCCATCTCGGCCTGATTGCCGGCAAGCGCGGGATTGAAGCGCACATCCGGCGGCGGCCGCGCCTTGGCAACCTGGGTCTGCGGCCCGTTGAGCATGTCGTTGAACTTCTTCATGCCGCGATTCATTTCCTGCACCGCCACATCGCCCAGGGTGCCATCGCTCTTCCAGTCCTTGGCGAAGCGGGTTTGCTGGTACTGCACAGGGTTGACCCGCTCCATGATCTTGCGTGCCTTGGCCTGCGCGCGTTCGTCGGCCATTCCCGGCGGCACCGCACTGCCGGTCTGCGCCATGGGGTCCACCTGCGCCATGCGCAGGCGCCCGTCACGGGTATACAGCTGGGCGGACATCGAATCGCTGGCAGGGGCAGTGGCGGCGGCCGGCTCCCGCGGCGGTGGCGGCGTGTGCGTGGCCGGCGGCGTCGCACGCGCGGCCGATGCAACGCGCGGTTTGCGCTCGGGCTCCTGCGGCGGTTGCTGCGGTGCCGGCGGCGTCTGTTGCGGCCGCGGCACGAAATACACCTGCAACGTGTCCTCGTGTTGCGCGGTTTCGCGCGGCGGCGGCATGTACAGCAACAGGCAGGCAAGAAAGAACAGGATGGCGCCCGTGCATGCGACAGCGGCGACATGCGGGACAAGCGCTTCCTTCCTGCGGGTAATCACAATGCGGGAGACCGATGAGATGAGAGTGCCGATGCCGCACACGGCGAACCCTGGTGTGCGACGCGCAAATCTAGCCGGCGCCGCGCCGGCGCGCGTTTGGAATTCGTTGTTTGGCCAGGCAGGGCCAGCCGCCATTCACATTGCGCCGCAGGTTGCGCAAGCGAATTGCCAGTGCGCCACGGGCCAAACAGCGGGCGCGCCGCTGTCGACACCAGCATCCGAAAACAGGCAAGGCACATCGCCGGCCATGCGATGCGCAGGCCAACCGCCAGCACCGCGAAAAACTGCGCACCCGGCGACGCCCAACCGCGCAGTGCATCTGCCCGAACGCTGTTGCACCGGTACGCCAGCGCTCCCACCGAAGACGCATCGCCGTCCGCTCATTGGCAAGCCAACGACAGGCGCACGCATGTGTCGGCCAGTGCGGGCTGGTGCTGAGTGACCGCAATCCGTCGGCAGGCCTTACCCGATCCGCCCGCCGCTTTCCCGGCCGCGGCGCGGCGCAGCTCAGGCCTCGTCGGCGCGGTACAGACGCTGGCAGACCTCGCAGAAAAACGCGCGACGCCCGGCCTTGCCCAGATGCTTGCGGTACTGCAGCGGCGCGCCGTCGCGCGGGCAACTGGTCTTGGTGTGCACCTGATAATGCTTCTTCAGCACGAAGGCTTTTTTCCAGGTGTAGAAGTCGAAACTGTAGTCGCGTGCCTGGGTGACCAGTTCGCCCAGCTTGCGCGCCGGTAGTGCGCCCACGGTGCTTTCCGGATGCACGCGGATACGATGCAGCACCTCGTTCTTGATGATGTTGCCCACGCCGGCAAAGATAGTCTGGTCGAGCAGTGCATCGGCCGCCAGCAGTGCCGGCGCGGCGCGTAATTTGCGGCGTGCCTGCGCGGGGTCCCAGAGCGGGTTCATCACATCCGCCGTCCAGTCGTAGACCTCGTCCAGCGGGCGCTCGATGAACTGCACCGAGCAGGCATAAAAGTTCAGCCGCTGGCCGTTGGAAAATTCCAGGCACAAGCGCGGCACCGCGTTGGGCTTGTCTTCGTTGATGCGGTAGCTGCCGAACAGCAGGAAATGGATGCGCACGCTGAAGTGCGCAAATTCGATCAGGAAGTGTTTGCCCCAGCTGCGCAGTGCCAGCACTTTTTGCTGGTCCAGACGGGCGATGTCCTGCTTGCTGTTGCCGGACACGCGCACGATCTTGCGACCGACAAACGCTTGGGTATCTTCGCGCAGGATGACAAGTGAGGGACCTTCTGGCATGCGCCCAGTATCGAAGCGCTGCGTGATTCGCCCGTGATCGCGATGCACACGACATCCTGACGCACGCGCATGCATAGAGTGCTGCCACCCTCCGCTTGCCTGCCATGCCAGCTCGTCCATCCGGTGCCATTGCACGTGTGCGTTGTGGTTGCGCGGGCTGGTCGATTCCTGCCGCCGACCGTGCACAGTTCGGCGAGGGCGCCAGCGTGTTGCAGCGCTACGCCACGCGTTTTGACGCGGTGGAAATCAATTCCTCGTTCTATCGCCCGCATCGCGCCAGCACCTACGCACGATGGGCCGACAGCGTACCGGAGGACTTTCGTTTTTCGGTCAAGCTGCCGCGCAGCATCAGCCACGACGCGCGCCTGCACGGCACCGGGCCGCTGCTGGATGCCTTCCTGGCGCAGGCCGGCGCGTTGGGAACACGACTGGGCTGCCTGCTGCTGCAACTGCCGCCCAGCGCGGCCTTCGATGCCGCGGTGGCCTCGCGGTTTTTCGCGATGCTGCGCCGGCGCTGGGACGGCGGCGTGGTCTGCGAACCACGCCACGCCAGTTGGTTCGCCGCACCTGCGCAGGCGCTGCTGGCACGCCATCGCATTGCACGCTGCGCCGCCGACCCGGCGCCGGTGCCCGCGGCCTCCCTCCCGAGCCCGGCTGCTGCGCCGCTTTACTGGCGCTGGCATGGCGCCCCCGCGTGTCTACTACAGCAGCTACGCGCACACCGCACTGCAGGCACTGGCCGCCACGGTGCGCGCCAGCCACCCGGATAGCACGCCGCCACCGCCCGAACGCTGGGTGATCTTCGACAACACCGCAGCCGGGTGCGCCACCTCCAATGCGCTGGAATTACAGCGCCTGCTGAAGAACGAGCGCTAGCGCAAACGGGCAGGTGGCGGTCTTCCGGCACGTCACTGGCGCGCATCTTGCAGCAGCCAGGCTGCAGGGATGCCGGCGCGCCACCATTCAAGCTGCCTGAGTGCCGCGCCGATATGCCTGGACCGACGCACGTTGCGGCACCACGCCGATCAGCTTGCTGAATCCAGTCGTCCCCGTGCGAAGCCTGTCGGCGTGCCGGCACCCCGCTCGGTCCCGCCCGCCACATCGGTCGTTTACCATGCCCTACGCCACTGCCCGTTCTGGAGATGTCATGAGTTCTGCCGCGCCCCCGTGCTGCACGTCGCTGCTTGGCCTGTCGCTGAGCATGTTTGTTGCGCCGGGCACGCTGACCGCCGCGCCGCTGGACCCTCCGGTCGTCAATGCGCCGGCGCCCACGCCGCCCACGCCCGACCTGGCCTACCCGGAACTGTTCCAGGCCGTGCAGCGCGGTGAGCTGTTCGACGACCAGAAGCACTTTGTCGACTTCCTGCCGCTGCGCGACCCGGCGCTGATCAATGCCGACTATCTGGCGCAGCACGATCACCCCGGTTTCGACCTGCGCAAGTTCGTGGATGCCAATTTCGAAGAATCGCCGCCGGTGCAGACCGACGCGATCCGCCAGGACACCGCCCTGCGCGAGCACATCGACCTGCTGTGGCCCAAGCTGGTGCGCAGCCAAAACCACGTGCCGCCGCACAGCAGCCTGCTGGCGCTGCCGCATCCGTATGTGGTGCCGGGCGGGCGCTTCCGCGAGGTGTATTACTGGGATTCCTACTTCACCATGCTGGGCCTGGTGAAGAGCGGCGAAACCACGCTCAGCCGCCAGATGCTGGACAACTTCGCCTACCTGATCGACACCTACGGGCATATTCCCAACGGCAACCGCACCTACTACCTCAGCCGCTCGCAGCCGCCGTTCTTCTCCTACATGGTGGAGCTGCAGGCCGGCGTGGAAGGCGAGGCGGTGTATCAGCGCTACCTGCCGCAGTTGCAGAAGGAATACGCCTACTGGATGCAGGGCAGCGATGACCTGCAGCCCGGCCAGGCCGCGCGCCACGTGGTGCGCCTGGCCGACGGCAGCGTGCTCAACCGCTATTGGGACGAGCGCGACACCCCGCGCCCGGAGGCCTGGCTGCACGACACCCGTACCGCCGCAGAAGTGAAAGACCGCCCGGCCGCCGAGGTCTACCGCGACCTGCGTGCCGGCGCCGAAAGCGGCTGGGACTACACCAGCCGCTGGCTGGCCGACGGCCAGAACCTGCGCACCATCCGCACCACGGCCATCCTCCCGATCGACCTCAACAGCCTGCTCTACCACCTCGAGCGCACGCTGGCGCAGGCCTGCGCGCACGCCGGCGCAGAGTGCACCCGCGATTACGCCGCACTTGCACAACAGCGCAAGCAGGCCATCGACGCGCATCTGTGGAATGCCGCCGGCTACTACGCCGACTACGACTGGCAGACGCGCACGCTGAGCAACCAGGTCACCGCCGCCGCGCTGTACCCGCTGTTCGCCGGCCTGGCCTCGGACGATCACGCCAAGCGCACCGCCAGCACCGTGCGTAAAACGCTGCTGCGCCCCGGCGGCCTGGCGACCACCGCAGTGAAGACCGGCCAGCAATGGGACGAACCCAACGGCTGGGCGCCGCTGCAATGGGTGGCCGTGGATGGCCTGCGGCGCTACGGCGAAGACGCGCTGGCACGCACCATTGGCGAACGTTTTCTGGCCCAGGTACAGGCGCTGTTCGCACGCGAGCACAAGCTGGTCGAAAAGTACGGCCTGGAGACCGATGCGGCCGGCGGCGGCGGTGGCGAATACGCCTTGCAGGACGGCTTCGGCTGGACCAACGGCGTCACCTTGATGCTGCTGAACCTGTATCCGGGCAAGGATGCCAAAACCGCACCCGCCAAGCGCGTGCGCAAGCCCGAGGCGGCCGCGCGCTGAGGATGGTGCCGCTGCCGCGCAGTGCGTGGCAGCGGCAGGGTCGGATCATTGGCGTCGGGTCTCGGACGGTGCACGTCACCGATGCGCAGCACCGCCGTCGCGGCGACATGACGCGCTCTGCCTTTGCTGGCAACACGTTGCGAACAGGCGTGCGATGGGGCATTGCCCGCACGAGCCGTGGCAGACGGGCCACCATGGCGATCCTGCGCACCGGCGACGCGCTCTGATGGTGTGCGCAGCCGCGTGGAGCGCAGCTCTTCGATCCGCACCTGGTTCGCCCGCAAGCGTAGAGCGCGATTGCTGATCGCCACATTGCCGCTGTCATCGCGTGCGGCGATGCGCAGCACTTATGCTCCCGGCGCCGGCCCGCGACTGCACCGCAGAGGGCCGCGTATCATGCGCACTCTTTCACTCCAGGACGGACCCATGGCCGTACGCACGCTCAACGAATTTCTCGCCCATTCCAAGGAAAAGGACGTCAGCCCCGATCCGTTCGAACTGGAAAACCCGCATCTGCTGGAAGTGCGCCTCGACGGCATGGTGTGGTCCAAGGCCGGCGCCATGGTGGCGCGCACCGGCAACGTCAAGTTCACCCGCGAGGGACTGCTGGAACAGGGCCTGGGCAATCTGCTGAAAAAAGCCGTGAGCGGCGAAGGCATGCAGTTGATGAAGGTCGAAGGCCAGGGCCGCGTGTATCTGGCCGATGTCGGCAAGATGATCACGCTGCTGCGCTTGAACGGCGAGGCGATCTTCGTCAACGGCAACGACGTGCTGGCGTTCGAATCGGGCGTCGAACACAAGATCACCATGATGCGCAAAGTGGCCGGCATGCTCTCGGGCGGGCTGTTCAATGTGCGCCTGAGCGGCCACGGCATCGTGGCGATCACCTCGCACTACGAGCCACTGACCTTGCCGGTCACCGCCGCCAGCGGTCCGGTGTTCACCGACCCCAACGCCACGGTCGCCTGGTCCGGCACGCTGACCCCCGAGCTGGTCACCGACGTCTCGATCGGCACGCTGTTCGGCCGCGGCTCGGGCGAAAGCCTGCAGATGCGTTTTGCCGGCGAAGGCTGGGTGGTGGTGCAGCCGTACGAAGAAGCCAGCTTCCAGGCCAAGGGCTGACCAGGCCGCCCGACAGCAGCAAGCACTGCACATTGCCCGGTTGCACGCCATGCACCCCGGGCAGTTTTCCGGCCAACCCCGTAGGAGCGCCCCCGGGCGCGAGGGCCTTCCCGGTAACCCCACATCGCGCCCGGGGGCGCTCCTACGGGTTTCCCGCATTCTGCCGCGAGCTGCTGGGCGACCGAACTGCACCAGCTCGGCATTGCCTAGTCTGGAAACCGCGCGCAACAGATGATTGCGCTAACGACACGTTGTAGGAGCGCGCCCGGGCGCGAGCGCCTTCCCAGTCACGCCATAGCGCGTCCAGCAGCGCTCCCACGGTTTACGGGCGCTGATGCGTCACACCCAGCCACGCTTGCGAAACCACGCCAGCGGCACCACCACGCTTAGCGCGATGATCCCCAGCGCCCAGAAATAGTTGTCGTGCCCCTTGAGTTCGGGCATGTAGGCGAAGTTCATGCCCCAGATGCCGACCAGCACGGTGGGTGGGATGCCGACCACCGATGCCACTGCCATCACCTTCATCACGTTGTTCTGGTCGATGTTGATCATGCCCAGCACGCTGTCGAGCAGGAACTCGATGCGGTCGTCCATGTGTTGATGGAATTCGCTCAGGGTGGTCAGGTCCTTGTGCAGCGAGGTGATGCGTTTGGCCGCATCGGCGCCGAACCAGTCCGGCGCGGTGCCATCCAGATACGTCACCAGACGCAGCATGCCCTGCCCGGCGCTATGCAGCCCGCCGAGCTGGCGGCCCATGTCGCCGACCTGGTGCAACATGCGCTCCAGATCCTTGGTCTTGTGTGGGCTGTCGAATACCTGCCGCGTGGTCTCGGTCACCGCTGCTTCGAGTGCCTCAAGCCGGTCTGCCAGCCGCCCGACCAGTTGATCGAACATGCGTAGCAGCAAATCGTCCGAGCTGTGGCAAGGCTCGTGTTCCAGCCGCGCGGTCAAGTCCTCCAACGAGCCGATGCGCTGCTCGCGCAAGGTCACCAGCATGGTCGGCGACAGCGCAAACCCCAAAGGCGCCGTGGGGCCGTCCTCGTCCTGGAAACGCGGCACATTGAGAAACAACACATCGCCCTGGCGACGCACCCGGCTGCTGAATTCGATCTCGCCGATCGCCGCACGATCAGGCAAGGCAAACCCCACTTTCTCAGCGGCTTGCGCCAGCTCCTGCGGGCTTGGCTGGCACAGGTCGACCCAGCAACCTGGGGTGTGCCGGGTTCCGGCAATCGGGTGGATCGTGATCATGCATCGACGGTGAGATGAAAGAGCCCAAGCATCCTCCGCGTCCACCATGGCGTCAACGCCGGCACATGCCCATCGGCGACGGCGACGACGGCCGTCCCTGGTCACACCTGCAATTCGCCGTGCGGTTTCTGCAAGGCAGCGAAAGCGTTCGCCAAATCGCACATCGATTCTGCTGTGCGCGGTATGCAGTTTCTGGCTGTCTTACATTTTCCGCTCACGCATTCTAGGAGTACGCGCATGAAGATCTCCGGCTCGGCGTCTGGCGGGCTACACGAGCCTATCGGTCATGTGGATCCGCGACATGCCCCAGCGGTGTGCGACGACATCCAAATCGGCGTCCATTCCCAGCTTCGCGAGCTGCCCCGCCTGCGCCGAAGCGCATCAGCCAAGGGGCGATCGCCGGCGTTCGTCGCAGACAGCAGCCATCTCGATACGCTGTTCGGCAGCACCCAGCCTGCGCGCGGAAAGCTTCTAAAAGACGGTACCCACCGGACGCCGATCCAGGCTCAGGAAATAACGGAGGCTCCCGAGCACGTCAAGATCAATCCAACACGCCTGTTCGTCTCGACCGGTCCGGCACTGAAGACGCTGCATCGTCTCGATCCAGCCAAGCTATCCAACGATCTTGGGCTGAGCGAGGACGCCATCGATCGCATCAGGAGCACCCCGACGTTCCGCGGACAGACTGCAACTGACGTCCCGCCCAGTACGCCACTGGCTCAGCGCCTGCGCCTGGACGATCTGCGCGACAAGAAGGTGGAGTACAAATGGAACATCGCCAGCAATGGCAGCTTGGTCATCGGCGAAGGGCATCCTGGCGTGGTCCTGGACGAGCCGATGACAAGCAAGGACGCGCGCAAGAAGAAACAGCCATACGCGCAAGGCCATGTCACCCTCGTGGGCGGCCAACCATGGAACAAGACCCCCTGGCAGGAAAATCGCCGCATACCGGAGGCGCGCATCAGCGGTACCCTGTACTACAACACGGACGGCGAGCTCTGCATCGATAACGATTCGGGGCGATTCAGCGAATATGCCGACCGAACGTCAGACCATCTCGAAAACGTCGCCAAGCTCTTTCAGCACTACGGTCTGCCGGTCAAGCCGGAATGGAAAGCAAAGAAACAGATTCCGTTGCAGCGTGTGCCCGCCGGTGCGGCCATCGCGTCACCGAGCCCGGCAGAGAAAGGCGAAGCGGCGCATCCTGACCCAAGCGGTGAATGATCCACCGTCCACGCGCATCGTCATGACGGCTCGCAGCGTGCGGTCACCGCCGCACGCTGCACACGCGATGAGTTCGCACCGATCGCTCAATGCTGCCGGTTCCCGCGGCGTTTGACTGCATAGCCAATGGCCAGGAGCAGGAACCACACCGGGCTGGCCAGCAATGCCTGACGCGTGTCGTCCTGCAGGGTGAGCAGCACGATGACGAAGGCGAAGAATGCCAGGCAGACGTAGCACATCAGCACGCCGCCGGGCATCTTGAACGCCGAGGCGGCGTGCTGCTCCGGGCGCTTGCGGCGGTAGGCGATGTAGGCGCACAGGATCAGCGACCACACGAACATGAAAAGCACCGCCGACAACGTGGTGACCAGCGTAAACGCAGTGACCAGGTTGGGAATCAGATACACCAGCATCGCGCCCAGCAGCAGGCACAGGCAGGAAAACAGCAGGCCGCGCGCCGGCACCGCCGCGCGCGACAGCTTGGCAAAGCCTTTGGGCGCATGCTGTTCTTCGGCCAGGCCGTAGAGCATGCGGCTGGTGGAAAAGATGCCGCTATTGGCCGAGGAGGTGGCCGAGGTCAGCACCACGAAGTTGATCAAACTCGCTGCCGCCGGCACGCCGGCCAGCACGAACAACTCCACGAACGGGCTCTTGTCGGCCACCACCTGTCGCCACGGCGTCACCGCCATGATGGCGATCAGCGCAAGCACATAGAAAATCAAGATGCGCACCGGGATCGAGTTGATCGCCTTGGGCAGGTTGCGGCGCGGATCGGCGGTTTCTGCAGCAGTGGTGCCGACCAGCTCGATACCGACGAAGGCGAACACCGCAATCTGGAAGCCGGCGAAGAACCCGCCGATGCCCATGGGGAACATGCCGCCGTCGTTCCACAGATTCGACAGCGAGGCCACGTTGCCCGACGGCGAACGGAAGCCCCAGGCCACCAGCCCGGCGCCGGTGATAATCAACGCGGCAATGGCGATGATCTTGATCAGCGCAAACCAGAATTCCATCTCGCCGAACAATTTCACCGTGACCAGATTCAGGCTCAGCAGCAACAACACGCACAAGATCGCGGGAATCCACGGCGCCAATCCCGGAAACCAGAACTGCGCATAGGCCGCAATGGCAATGACATCGGCAATGGCAGTGATGATCCAGCAAAACCAGTACGTCCACCCGCAGAAAAACCCGGCCCACGGCCCGAGTAGGTCGGTGGAAAAATCGATGAACGACTTGTATTCCAGGTTGGAGAGCAGCAGTTCGCCCATTGCGCGCATCACGAAGAACAGCATCGCGCCGATGATGAGATAGACGAACAGGATCGACGGCCCGGCCAGACTGATCGTCTTGCCAGAGCCCATGAACAGGCCGGTACCGATCGCCCCGCCGATGGCGATCAACTGCAGGTGGCGATTGGACAGGCTGCGTTGCAGATGATCGGGCACGGACGGGTCAGACATGGGCACGGCACCGGCAAGTGAACAAGCCGTCAAAAATACGAGATCGCGCCGACGCATACCAGGGGTTTGCGCCGCGGCAACCGCAAGGGCATGGATGCGCCAGCGCATGGTGGGCAGGTCGCCCCATCATGGTGCGTCGGTGGTGGCGTGTAGACACCCACTGTCGAGACAAGCACCGAACGCGTGGGCGCTGTGCGCATTGGGCACCCGGGTACCCAGTCGCTGCGCATCGGACAGCTGGCTCGCGCCCGCCTGATTCGCCAACTCGTGCCGGTCGGAACTGCGCTGACGGATCGCTTGCCGCAATGCCCGTTGTCGCGAGGTCATCGCCGGGGCAGCAAGGCAGTGCACGGCATTGATGACGACGCCAACAGCACCACATGCAATAGATCAAGCCTGCAGCCGCGCCTCAGATCACAACATGGCGCCGCTAGCGCTGCCCCATTGCAGCGCAGCCGCACGCGGCATGCACTTGCCATGCTCCCGCCCGCTTTCCCGACCGCACGCGTGACAAGCAACGTCGAGCGCACAAGACGGAGGACGAGCACGCAGAGACACGACGCCAGGCGAAAAAATGGCCAACAGGAAGCAGGGACAAACGCGACACTGACCTACTCTTCGTTGGCGCTACTATCAAGAGAACAAAACGCGGTACAGGCGTGGACGCCCGTGTCTTGAAAGACACGCGCCGACAAGTGGGACCGGCATGCGACGTGCTGTCACGGTGACGGCAGGTAGAGCTCATACCAGCGCAGTCGCACCGTCAGTACTCAACCACCCGCAAGGCCGCCGCCTACCCGCCCCGGCAGCGCTCCGTCGTCCTCCTGCTCCGGGTCGCCCACCTCATCGTTCAGGCCACCGCGTTGCGGCGGCTGTTCTTCCAGCGGCGTGTCTTCTTCGTTGGTATCGGGATCGGGCGTGCCATGTGCCAGAACAGCGGCGTCGGCGTTGGTCATGGTGCGCGCGGTGCGTGGATTCAGATGCATGAGCAGCTCCGATGGAATTCGACAGGAGCGTTAACGCTAGGCTGCATCGCGCTACTCCGCCGTGAGCCTGCAATGAGCTTGCGTGACATGCTGTTGACGTGGCGCAGTCGGCATGGCGCGAATGATCACACTCGACATCGCACGGCGCACAAGGCCCTCTTGCGCGGTCGCGCATCCACAACTGCAGACGGCCACGTCCAAGCCGGTAAGCAAGCCTGACCTGGCGCGCATGCGACGCCTTGCAGCGCAGGCCGCCGCAGCCACCGCTATCATGCCCAGACCTCGCCGAGACCATGCCATGCGCCATCGCATCTGCCTTGCATTTTTGTTGAGCTGCGGCACGGCGCACGCCGCCACACCGGCGTCGCGCCTGGATGCGGTGCTGCAATCGGGGGTGCTGCGCGTATGCACCACCGGCGACTACCGTCCCTATTCGTTGCTGCGCGGCGACGGGCAGTTCGAAGGCAGCGACATCGACCTGGTGCAGTCGCTGGCCGCCAGCCTGGACGCACGCGTGCGCCTGGTGCGCACCAGCTGGCCGCAACTGATGCCGGACTTGCTGGCCGACCGCTGCGATATCGCGGTTGGCGGGATCTCCGTCACCTTGCAGCGGCAACGCCAGGCCAGCTTTAGCGCGGTACTGAATGTGGACGGCAAGATTCCACTGGTGCGCTGCGCCGACCAGGCGCGCTACCGCAGTCTGGAACAGCTCAACCGGCCGGAGGTGCGCCTCATCGAACCACCGGGCGGCACCAACGAGGCCTTCGCGCACCGCCAGTTACCGCAGGCCACGTTGCGGCTGTTCGCCGACAACACCACCATCTTTCAGGAACTGCTGGCGCATCGCGCAGACGTCATGATCACCGACGCCTCCGAAGCGCTGTATCAGCAGGCAAGGCTGCCAGGCCTGTGCGCCATCGCACCGGAGCAACCGCTGCAATACAGCGAAAAAGCCTTCCTGCTCCCGCGCGACGACCACGCCTGGAAAGCCTATGTGGACCAATGGCTGCACCTGAGCAAGGCCAGCGGCGACTATCAACGCATTGTTGAAGGCTGGCGGCAGCCGCGCTGAATGAGCCGGGATTAGGGATTCGAAAAGCAGCAAAGCTGCACGTCAAGTCGACTAACGCTGTTACAAATCCCCAATCCCGACTCCCCAATCCCCGCCGTCAAACAATCTTGGTTCGCCGCCACCAACGCGACACCTGTTCCTCGCGCACCAGGGTGAACAGACCGGCGCCCAGGATCAGCGCGATGCCCACGGCCATCGGCCAGTCCAGATGATCGTGAAACAGCAGGTAGCCGAAGGCGATGGCCCATAGCATCTGGCTGTATTGGGTCGGTGCGACAAGGCTGACCGGGGCCATGCGCGTGGCGTACATCATGCAGATGGCAGCCAGCCCGGCGAGCAAGCCGTAGCCGGCCAACAAGCCCCACTGGGACAGCGTGGGCCAGACGAAGCTCGGCAACATCATGATCCCGCCCATCACCAACGGGCCGATCACGCCAGCGCCGTACAAGGTCAATCGCTTCTCGCTATGGCCGGCCATGCGCAAGGCGATCACCGAGATGGCGCCGACCAGGCCACACACGATGGCCGCCACATGCCCATGGGTGAGATGGCGAAATCCCGGGCGCAGCACGATCAACACGCCGATGAACCCGACGATCACCGCCGACCATCGCCGCCAATGCACTTCTTCCTTGAGGAAGATCACCGACAGCACGGTGACGAAGATCGGCATCAGGAAGATCAGCGCGAATGCTTCGGCCATTGGCAAGGTGGTGAAGGCGATCACCGAGGTGAGGTTGCCGATGGCGCCGGTGAGCGCACGCAGCAGCCACAGTGCCGGCTGCTTGGCCATCACCAGCTCGCGCAACTGGTCGTTTGGCTTTTTCAGGAACGGCACCGCTAGCAGCATCAGCAGCGCGCCGAGAAACAGCACTTCATAGACCGGCAGCGTGCCCTCGAGCAGCTTCACGAACGCATCGCTGATCGAATAGGCCGCATAGCAGGCGAACCCCAACAACACACCTTTCAGCATTGCCCACACTCCACGGTTGACGCCGATCCGACGAGGTGTCGATACGGACTGCCTGCAGTATGCGTTGCAGCGTGTGTCAGCGAAACGGCGCGGGCAGTCGACCTCGGTGGCGAGCGCATGGTGGCGGCCCGGCAGCAGATGCCTGGCCGCAACAGGTCGGTTACGATGCCGCTCCCTTCCTTGCAGCGGTGCGGCACGTGCCGCACGCCGCACACAGAGCTGTCAGCCGTGCCCCACTACTCCGGCCCCCTACTCGTTCTCGCCGATGCCCAAGCCCTGCTTGCCGCGCGCGGCAGTGGTCTGACTCACTGGACCGGCTCGCTCGACCTGGGCCGCAGTACCGATACCGCCCAGCTCGATGCACAGACCTGGCAATGGCGCGGCCAGGGCTACCCGTATCCGGGCAAACTCAAGGAGCGCACGCTGTACTTCTGGGATGGCGAGGATTTCGCGCCGATCTCGCGCTACAGCGGCGCATTGATCAAGCTGGTGCCCACCGAATGGGGCGCGCCCACGTTCGAGATCGATGGCATCAAGATGCTGCCGTCCGCGCAACTATCCCCATTCGAGGATGCGCGGCGCAAGGTGGCGCTGGTGGATCCGCGCGGCAAGATCGTGCTGGACACCTGCGGCGGCCTGGGCTACTTCGCCGCCTGCTGCCTGGAGGCCGGGGTCGCGCAGCTGCTCTCGTTCGAAAAGAATGCCGACGTGCTGTGGCTGCGCACGCTCAACCCGTGGTCGCCGGATCCGGTGGGCGCCGCTGCCGGCGGGCGCCTGCAGCTGACCCATGCCGATAGCGCGCAGCACATCGCCACGCTGGCCGACGATTCGGTCGATGCCATCCTGCATGACCCGCCCCGCTTCGGCATTGCGGGCGAGCTGTATTCGCAGGTTTTCTACGACCAGCTAGCACGCGTGTTGCGCCGAGGCGGGCGGCTGTTTCATTACACCGGCGCGCCGAACAAGCTCACCAGTGGGCGCGATGTGCCCAACGAAGTGAGCAAGCGCCTGGCCAAGGCCGGCTTCACCACGCAACTGGCCCTGGATGGCGTGCTGGCGAGCTTGCCTGCACGGCGCTGAGTGGTGCCTCCACGCCATTGACGCTGGCGATACGGCCCGCGCGATCATCGCGTGGCGAATGCAAGACGGCGTGCACTCGCGGCACGCATGCGCACTGCTTGATTACGCGAGGCCGGCATGACGGTTACCGCGACGGTTGCAGCGTGCCGCCGGCGGGATCTGCGATACTGCCGCGCCCTCGACACGGACGTTGCATGCGCGCCCATTTGATCATTGCCCTGCTGGTCTGGCTACTGCCGGTCACTGCGACACCAACACGCGCGCAGACGGCATCGGCAAGCGCAGCATCGCAGCCGATGTCGGAAGTGACCACGCGCTATCCGGTGACCACCGCAACGGTGGGCGGGCGTGTGATCCGCCTGGGCGAACACCAGGGCAAGTGCGCGGTGTCGCGCGACGGCGACGTCGTGGTACTGAGCATCGGTGCACCCTGCTACTTCAGCACCGATCGCCAACATGCCGCGCAGGTCCATCGCTTCCATGGCAGCGACGTCGTGCTGGTACAGCACGCGCATCCAACGTCGCGACCAGACTGGGATGTGGCCGTCTACGGGCCCATCTGCGCCTTCGAAGCGCAGGCGGTACGCGAGATCGGCGGCGTGCTGGAACCCGGCGGTGTCGCCGGTTCCTGGCATTGCGACCCGACCGCGGGGGCCGACCAGAAGCAGTTCGTCTACAGCTACGACACCTGGCCCAGGCACGGTGCGCGGCGACCTTCGCGCAAGCAAAAAGCGCATTGATGGTTGTGCGAGCGCCCCGGGGCGATGCGAATCCGGCCTGCTTTTGGTCAGCGCTGTTTGCTCGACACGCCGTTTGCGCCGCGCACCAGCATTTGCACGCTGCAGACGATTGCCTGCCGCCGCGCCTCAACCGCTGGGTATCGGATGGCAGCGACGTCGCATGATCGGTGGCCACGCACACGCCGGGTCATGCAGCACGAAGACTGCAATCGCCGCCAACCGTGCCATCACCGCAAGTGACTGCGCGCGCGCCAACTTGCATATGCAAACCCGCCGACGATCAGCAACGGTACGCAGCTCAGCAGTGCATCCCAGCCAACAGCAATCCAGAAGCGATGCGGGTCGCTATCGACCAGAAAGATCCGTGCCGGCCGGCCACGAATAACGCTGACATAGCGTCCTTCGAAGACTGCCTCACCCAATAGCCAAAAACGTCCGCAACATGCGATCACCGCGATACCAACCACGCCGCGCACGAGCCAGTCGATCAGGCGTGAACTCTTGCGTTCAGAGGCCGGCGGCGGTGATGGACGAGGTGTTTTCAAGACTGAATTTCTATCCACATGGCAGCGAAGTTTACGCGCCCCCGCTCAGAGCGACCAACCGCTGCGCAGTCGTCAGGTGGGCTTGGCCGTCATT
Source organism: Xanthomonas euvesicatoria (assembly GCF_013112235.1). Classification (NCBI taxonomy): domain Bacteria; kingdom Pseudomonadati; phylum Pseudomonadota; class Gammaproteobacteria; order Lysobacterales; family Lysobacteraceae; genus Xanthomonas; species Xanthomonas euvesicatoria. The sequence goes on along the minus strand of NZ_JABFFS010000001.1, from coordinate 1,840,300 downwards.
CGTCACCGGCTGCGCGCTCTTGCACTGCTGTTTTCGCCAAGCACAGGATTGCAATTCAGGACCTGCGTCAGTCGGGGATGCGGCGCTGAGTCGCAGCCCGCACACCGCTGGCGTGCACGCGCGTCGCTACTGGCGCAATCGTCAGCTACCCAGGCCGAAGATCAAGCTGCGATGCGTTGCAACGCCGGCCATCGCGCCGCCGGCTGCCGCCAACACCACCGATGCGGCCGGGTTTGCGATATCGCCACAGGCAAATACGCCCGGCACCGTCGTTGCCTGCATGGCGTCCACAGCGAGAAGGCGACCGAAAGGCCCCTCGCTGGTGGCACATCCAAGCTGCCTCACCAACGGGCTGATCTCGGTCTGGGTGGTGATGAACACCCCGTCCAACGCGAACCTCTGGCCGTCGTGCAGCACCAGCTCCAGCGCATCGCCCTCGCCTTGCAGCGCCGCCACTGCGCCGGTCACCACATGCACCGCGCGCGTCTCCAGTTGCGCCCGCTGGGATTCGTCCGGCACCAGCGTGTCGTTCAAGAACAGCCAAGTAGGGCCCCAATCCGGCAGCATGGCGGCTTGATGCGCAGCAAGCGCAGACGTCGCGATCACACCGATGCGCCCCTGCTGCAGTTCGTAGCCATGGCAATACGGACACACGAACACCTGCCTGCCCCAACGTTCGGCCAGACCGGCCAGCGCAGGGAGACGATCGACCACCCCCATGGCCAGAATCAGCCGGCGGGTGGCATGCACGCTGCCATCGGCAAAGACGACCTCGAACGCATCCGCCTGCCCGCGGACCTGGACCACCTCGCCGTCAGCCCACTGCACGCTGGCATACGACAGCACCTGCGCACGCGCCTCATCGGCGATGCGCGCGGGCGATGCGCCATCGCGGCCCAGCAAGCCATGCGAGGTTTCGGCAAAACGATTGCGCCGCCGGCCGCTGTCCACCAGCAAGACGCGGCGTCGCGCCCGCGCCAACTGCAAGGCGGCTGACAGCCCTGCATAACTGCCGCCAATGATGATCACCTCGTGCTGCATGGTCGCTCCTGGGTGCCGACACCGATTAATGTATCTTTCGATGTTACATTAATCGACGGCGGAGACACCACGGGTATCGCGCCGCGCATCCAGTGACCCGATTCAGCGCTGCCGCGTGCGCTTGCCCGTCGCGTTGCCGCCAGATGGCGCCCTCGCGCTGCACAAGGCATCGAACTCGCTCGCCAGTGCGGCAAGCGTCACCGTGCCCAGGCGCTGCAACAGCAGCGCTTCGGCGTGGGCCAGCGCATCGGCGATTGCCGCATTGACCACACGCTCCACCCCACATTGCGGATTCGGGTGATCGGCACCGATCGCGAACAGGTGCGGGCCGCCAACCGCGCGATGCACATCCAGCAGCGTCACCTGCGCAAGATCGCAGCCGATCTGCCAACCGCCGTTGTGCCCGCGGCTGGATTGCACATAGCCGGCACTGCGCAGCCCGGCCATGGTCCGGCGCACCACCACCGCATTGGTCGACAGCATGCTGGCGATCTGCTCGGAGGTCATCGGCTGCGGGCTTCTGGCCATGTGGAGCAACACGTGCAACATGCGGGAAAGGCGGCTATCGGTGCGCATGCGGTCCTGGGTCGTTCGATCGGTTCACGGCAACCAGCGGTCGCCATCGGCCGGCAGATTGTGCCGCAGCATCGCCTCGATGTCGCAGCGCGGGTGCGTGCACCAGGATCAGCACACCGCCCATTGATCGCGCCCAGCGGTCTTGGCGGCGTACAGCGCAAGATCGGCCTGGCTCAGCAACACATCCAGGCCGGTGTCGGCGACGATGCGCACCGCGCCCATGCAAAAGCGCACCGGTTGGTCGGGCGGCAGGCCGGCGATGTCGATCGCTGCCACCGCACTGCGCAGGCGCGTAAACACCGCGGGAATCTCCTCTTCGCCACAGCCCGGCAGCACCAGCAGGAATTCTTCGCCGCCCAGGCGGCCCAGGCGATCCTGCGCGCGCAGGGCGAGCCGGGACGCACTGGCCAGTGCCTTGAGCACCGCATCGCCGGTGGCGTGCCCATACACGTCATTGATCTGCTTGAAGTGATCCAGATCGATCAATGCCAGCATGCCCGGCGTGTGCGAGCGCAAGGCCTGCTCGATCTGCTGCTGCGCCTCGGTGCGAATGGCGCGCCGGTTGGGCAGACCGGTGAGTTCATCGCGCATCGCCAGCCGCGACAACTGGCGGCGGTGCCGTGCGCCGAAGGCCAGCACCACCAGTGCACCGAGCAGCAACAGGCAGGCCGCGCACAACGCGATCCACAGCGTCCGCTGGCCCGCTTCGCGCGCCTGCAGCGCCAGCTGCGCGGTCTCGCTGCGGCGGCGCAGCTCGGCCGTTTCGGCGCCGCGACGTGCGTCTTCGTAGCGCGCCTGCAACCGCAACATCACCGTATCGCGCTGGCGGTCCAGGCTCTGCGCGCGCAGCGCGTTGGCGCGTTGCAGTTCCTGGTAGGCCTCTGCATGGCGGCCGCGGAATGCCAGCGCCTGGGCGATCGCGTCCACCAGTTGCGCACGACGGTTCAAGGTCAGGTTGGGATCGTCCGCGGCCTTGGCGGCGACGATTTCGGCGTCCAGGCCCTCAGCCTTCAACGCGATCAAGGCCTGCAGCAAGACGGCATGACACGCCGCGACGCGCCCGATATTGCCTTGCTGCTGCATCAACGGCAGGGCTTCGCGGGCCATCGTCAATGCAGAAGCGGCATCGCCGGTTTCGATCAGGGCCTCGCTGGCGCTGGTCAGCGCTGCAGCCACGCCGGCCTGGTCGCGCAGTTCGCGGCTGAGCGCCAAGGCGCGCCTGAAATGCAGCAGCGCCGCTTCGGGTTGCCTGGTTGCCAAGGCAGTGCCGAACTCGTATTCGATCAGACTGCGCTGGAAGCGCGCCGGCTGGTCGTGCAGGCGTGAAAGCGCACGCTGCAGATAGTCTTCGGTTTCGCTGTCTTCGGCGGGCCGACCACCGACGCGGCTGGCCAATGCGCCCAGTTGCGTCAACGCATCCAGCTCCAGCCCCAGGAGTTTTTCGCGCGCCGCACATTGATAGCTGGCCTGCGCCGCACTCCAGGATTCATCGCTGCTGCCGGAGGCGAGCATGCTCCACATGTCGACCGCCTCGACTTCGCACAGCAGATCGTTGCGGCCCAGCGCGCTGGCCCGTTGGCGCAGCGCTTCCAGCCGCGCCACCATGACGCGATTGGGGTTTTCGCGCACGTCGCTGAGCGCCTGCACGATATCCAGCCACAGCTGCGCCTGCGAGGTGCTGCCGTGCAGCTGGTCGAGCTTTCCGCGCGCCTGCGTCAGCGCCACCTGGCGGCGTTCGCTGTCTTCCAGCGAAATAAGCACGCGCGCCTGCGCCAGCAAGGCCCAGAACTCGGCCTCCACGTCGTGGTCGCCGCTAGCCCGCTGCAGTGCGCCCTGTGCGATCTGCAAGGCGACCACCGGGTCGTCGATGGTCGCCGCTTCGATCGTCTTCCACGGCTGAGGCTGCGCCGACGCCATGCCACTGCCCAGCAGCAAGGCAAACGCGGCGAGCCCATGTCGCCACCGGACCACGCACATGCTCATCGCGTCATCACGTCGAGGACGGGCCGCAACGTGCGCACGCCAAGCCGATACCATCTGCGCATACGTGGCGGCTTGCTGGTTGCTGCGGCATTTCAAGCACTCCCACGGTTGGATGGCGATGGAATCCAGCGGAATTTCAGGCCAAACGCCCATGTTCCGAGGTGATGCGACTGTCATGATGACCAACGCACACGACAGCGCACGTGATCGACGCAAGCGGTCGCGTTCGTTATCGGCCCAGGCGGGCCACTCTTGAATCCGGATGACGGGAGATCGCAGCACATCGCCCGGACGCGCAGACGGCAGCCAGACCCGCACGTCGCCTGGCTATCGCGCGATGCGCCTGAGGCACGGCGACACGCAGTCCACCCCATCTGCTCGATCGCCTGCCATCGCGATGCGACGAGACGGCAACCCCACGCGCCGGTGGGTGAAGCTCCCCCGGCGCGGCCGCGTAAACTGCCGCACGGCAGCTGCCGCCCCTCGATCTTCCGGAGACGCCGTGATCTCACACCTGCCCCGCGCGCTCACCCTGCTCGCCATCGCCTTGCTGTCGGCCTGCGCCACACAGGCCCCGCGTGCCCCGCAACGCTCGCCCGATGCGGTCAAGGCCGATATCGCGCAGCGCCTGCCGGCAACATTGCCCGACCGCGCCGGCTGGGCCAACGATGTGTATGTGGCGCTGTCCTCGCAGGCGTTGGACACCAGCGCCGAGCACATCTGCGCAGTGCTGGCGGTGACCGAGCAGGAATCGACTTACCAGGCCAATCCGGTCGTGCCCAACCTGGGCAAGATCTCGCGTGCCGAGATCGACCGCCGCGCCAGCGCGCATCACATTCCCGGCTTCATGGTCGATGCCGCCCTGCGTCTGAGTTCGCCGGATGGGCGCAGCTATGCCACGCGCATCGCTGCCGCGCGCACCGAACAGGAACTGAGCCGCATCTTCGAAGACTTCACCGGCAGCGTGCCGCTGGGCGCGCGGCTGTTCGACGGGTTCAACCCGGTGCACACCGCCGGGCCGATGCAGGTGAGCATCGCCTTCGCCGAGCAGCATGCGCAGCGCTACCCCTACCCGCCCGGCGATTCGATCCGCCACGAAGTCTTCAGCCGCCGTGGCGGGCTGTGGTTCGGTACCCAGCATCTGCTGGGCTATCCCGCCAACTACGACGCGCTGCTGTACCGCTTCGCCGATTTCAACGCCGGCTGGTACGCCAGCCGCAATGCCGCCTTCCAGGCCGCGCTGAGCAGGGCCAGCGGCATCGCGCTAGCCCTGGACGGCGACCTGCTCACGCCGGGCGCCAGCCTGGATGCGCCCGGCAGCACCGAGCGCGCCGCACGCAGCCTGGTCAGCCAGTTGGCGATGAGCGACCGCCAGCTCCGCCGCGCACTGGAGGCCGGCAACACCGCAGATTTCGCCGACTCCGACCTGTATCGCCAGGTGTTCGCGTTGGCAGAGCGCAGCGCCGGCAAGCCGCTGCCGCGTGCCGTGTTGCCCGGCATCACCCTGGAAAGCCCAAAGATCACCCGCACGCTCACCACCGCCTGGTTTGCGCAGCGAGTGAACGAACGCTGGAAGCGCTGCATGAGCAAGTAGACGAGCGGGCCGCCGCGCTGCCGGCGCTGCGCTCTGTCGCCTCATTCGGTGCTCAGGCGATTGGTCAACACATCGCCGACAACCGGGCCGTCTTCCACCTTGCCATCGCTGCCGCGTTGATACCTGATGCCGGCACGACACGCGGCAGGGTCCATCTCCCATACCCAGCCAACCAGGGCACGCCCTGTGCCTGATGGCGAGCGTAGCGGCATGTTCATGCGCAGGCCATCGTCCTGGCCGCGGTCCAGCGTGCACATGACGGTGCCGGAGCCGTCGTCTTCAGCGTCCGGGTCGATCTCGTCCACGTAGGTGACGGTGGCGATGATCGCCTCGGCATTCACCTGTTGCTGCAACACGTGTGGAAGATCGGCAAGCGGTGGCGCGGCGCGCCCGCCGGATGGCTCCGGGACGAACGCATCGGTCAACCCCACCTTGCGGAAGTAGTACTCGCTGCGTCCGAGTGTTTTCGAGCCCTCCATGGCCGTTGCCATGTCTGCCAGTTCGTCGGTGCGCAGCAGGAACATCTCCGTACCCGAGCGCATGACCAGCAGTTGTGCATCGTTGGCATCGCTACCGCTCGAATCGCGGCGCAAGCGGATGTCCAGGGTGAGGTAGCGATCGCCCATTTCGGTCTGCGTCACCTCAAAGCGCCCCGAATACGCACGCACATCGGTACGGGCATGGCTGCGATGATCGATCTTCCAGAACAGCAGGCGATATTGCCCGTCGGGTTCCAGTGACAGCATGCGATGCCAATCGATATAGGACGACAGGTACAGGCCGTGCAGGTCGCCGCTCGCCTGTGGGTGCTGGAAGATGCCCTCGAACACAGGGCGCTGCTCTGCAGGCAATGCATCGGCAACGGTCGCGGGCGCGTCGGCCACGGGTGCGGGGGCATCGACAGCGTCGCGCAGCCGGGTGTGCAGCGCCAACGCATCGACCTTGTCGACCCGCAGCATCTGCATCGAGAGCAGCAGTTGGTCGATCTGGTAGACCTCGCCCGCAGCGAGTGGGCCGCACTCCTTGCGCGCGGCGGCAAGCCGGGCCGATGGAATCAGGGAATCGCAGAACGCCGCATCGCAGAGGGACTGGTTGAAGAAGTCCTCGAGGTTCCAGCTCAGATCGCCGGTGGCTTTGGAGACCGGATCCACATAGACCACGTCTTCGTCGGTGGCAGTGAGCTTGCGGTAGTACAGCAGTGCGCCGAAGGGCGTGAGCGCGATCGGAATACGCTGTACTGCGTCAGGTGGCGAGACGATCCAGCGATCCAGCACCGGCTGCCAGTGCCGGGGGTCGATCAGCGCCAATTGCATGCGTCCATAATGCCCCAGCCCTTTTTTACGCCATAGCTCGAGCAGACTGGCAGGCAGCACTGGCGCATATGCGGCAATCAGATCCATGGCGGCAGGCTGCGTCCTGCCTGGCGGATGCGCCTTGAGGAAGCGGGACAGTGCCAAGCGGCGAAACCAGGACATCAGACGGCCTCCAGTCAACATTGCGTGCGTGCAACACCCCATATCGTGCCGCATGGCCATGCTGGGGCACGGGAGAAGCGTAGTTCATCGCGCAAGGGCACGTCGTCGGTGGCTGATCGCGCAGCGGCGCACGTGCGGGCCGTGGGTGTCTTCGCCCACGATGGCGATGGCGATGGAGATCGACCCCGCGCCGCCACGCAGCGGTGGTGCAGGGCCTGGGCGATCCGCTGGGCAACCGCTCGATTGCCGGCCCGCTTTCTCGGCCACGCGGGCACGACTTCTGGCAGAGGCGCCCAGCCCACGTGGCGGGTAGCATCGGACGGTCGCGCCGACCGCATTGCGCGCTCCTTTCATCCCGGAGAATCTTCATGCCCACCCCCCCGTTGCCGCTGCGGCACCTGTGCCTTGCCGTTGCCCTGGCCGCTCTGCCGGCACTTGCCGGCGCGCAAGCCCCTGCCGTCACCGAGGCCGACTACGCGCGCGCCGAACGGCTGATCAGCTATGCCGCACAGCCACTGGTGGACCACGCCCTCACCCGCATCGACTGGCTGGATGCCACGCACGTGGCGTATGTCGATCACGATGCCAAGGGCAACCGGCTGCTGCAGCTGGACACCAGCACCGGCAAGACCGCACCGCTCTTCAAACAGGCTGCGCTGGTTGCTTCGCTCAACAAGCTATTGAAGACCGGCGACAAGCCGCTCAAGGCCAACACCTTCGCACCGGTGGTCAAGGTCACCGCCGATGGTCGCTACCGCCTCAACGTGCGCGACACCGCCGTGGTCTGCGATGCGCGTGCGCGTTGCAGCAAGCTGTACGCCAAGGACAAACCGGAACCGGGCGTGCTGTCGCCGGACAAGCGCAGCGAAGCCTTCATACGCGACTGGAACCTGTGGATACGCGATCTTGCCAGCGGCCAGGAAACCCAGCTCACCCGCGATGGCGTGGAAAACTTCGGTTACGCCACCGATAACGCCGGCTGGCAGCACACCGACAATGCCATCTTGGCGTGGTCGCCGGACTCCCGCAAGATCGCCACCTTCCAGCAGGACCAGCGCAAGACCGGCGACATGTACCTGGTCAGCACCAAGCTGGGACATCCGGAACTGCAGGCGTGGAAATATCCGCTGGCCGGCGACAAGGACGTGACCATGATCGAGCGCGTCATCATCGACGTGCCCACCCGCAGCGTGCTGCGCCTGAAAACACCGCCGGATCAACATCGCTCCACGCTCTGCGACGACGTGAGTTGCTCGCCTGGCCTGTGGGACGACGTGAAGTGGGCACCGGACAGCAAGACGCTGGCATTCGCCTCCACCTCGCGCTTCCACAAGCAGACCTGGTTGCGTATCGCCGATGCCAGCACCGGCGCGGTGCGCACCGCCTTCGACGAAACCGTCAAGACCTATTACGAAAGCGGCCAGGTCGCCGCCAACTGGGCGTATCTGCCGGCCAGCAACGAGGCGGTGTGGTTCTCCGAACGCAGCGACTGGGGCCAGCTGTATCTCTACGATCTGGCCACCGGCAAACCCAAGCGCGCCATCACCACCGGCGAAGGCAACGTCACCGAATTGCTGCGCGTGGACCCGGTCACGCGCACCGCATGGTTTGTCGGCGTCGGCCGCAGCGCAGGCGTGGACCCGTACTACCAGCAGCTGTGGAAAGTCAGCCTGGATGGCGGCGATCCGGTGTTGCTCACGCCGGAACCGGCCAATCACAGCATCGCGTTGTCGCCCGACGGTGCACGTTTTGTCGACACCTATTCCACCTCGGTCACGCCGCCGGTCACGTTGCTGCGCGAAGCCGGCGACGGCCGCACCGTCAGCACGATCGCCACCGCCGATATCACCCGCCTCAAGGCGGCCGGCTGGGTACCGCCGGAACCCATCACAGTGAAGGCACGCGACGGCAAGACCACGTTGTACGGTTTGATGTTCAAACCCACCAACTTCGACCCGACGCGCAAGTACCCGGTCATCGATTACGTCTACCCCGGCCCGCAGACCGGCTCGGTGCGCGGGCGCAGCTTTCTCGCCGGCCATGGCGACAATCAATCGCTGGCCGAACTGGGCTTTATCGTCATTGCCATCGATGGCATGGGCACGCCGTGGCGCTCCAAGATCTTCCACGACACCTGGTACGCCGACATGGGCGACAACACCTTGCCCGATCAGGTCGCCGGCTTGAAGGAGCTGGGTCAACGTTATCCCTGGATCGATCTGGATCGCGTCGGCATCTGGGGCCATTCCGGCGGCGGCAACGCCTCGACCGGCGCGATGCTGCGTTATCCGGATTTCTTCAAGGTGGCCTGGTCGGAAAGCGGCAACCACGACAATCGCGGCTACGAAGACGATTGGGCCGAGAAGTATCACGGCGAGCACATCGTCAACACCGACGGCACCTCCAATTACGACGACCAGGCCAACGCCAATCACGCCAGCAAGCTCAAGGGCCGGCTGATGCTGGTGCACGGCACCCTGGACGACAACGTGCCGCCGTACCTCACCTTGCTGGTGGCCGATGCCTTGATCAAGGCCAACAAGAACTTCGACATGCTGATGCTGCCCAACGCCAAGCACGGCTACGGCGATCTCACCCCGTACGTCACCCGCCGTCGCTGGGATTACTTCGTGCAGTACCTGCTCGGTGCGACCCCGCCGGCGCAGTATCAGATGCAGCCGATGCCGGCCAATTGAGCGGCGTGCAGGCGGCGCGGTGGCCGCTGCTGCGCCATGTCCGCAGCTAACGCGTCATCGCGCCAAGGTGCCGCACCACACGTGTCATCCGGGTAGACCCGGATGACACGGCGGCCACTCGCTTGGCCGTACTGCCACCCAAGTGCTTCCTCAAAAACGCCAGCACGCGCGTGTCGTACCCGCGTCGATGCGGCTCGATGAAGAACCCGTGGCCCTCCTTGGGGAAGTACAGCGATTACGCCTGCACCCTTGAGTGCGCACTCCATCCGGTGGGTGTGTTCGACCGGCGCGCTCGTCCTTGCCACCGGCCACAAGAAGCACCGGCATCTTGATCGGATTGGCCGGTGTCAGCGGCGAACGTGCTGCCAGGGCGCTGCGCGCGCAGCGGCTCAGTGCGAAACAGGTTGCCGCTGGCCCAGCAAGCCGAGACGCCGGAACCACATCTCCAGCGGCACCGTCACCAGCGGCGGCAACGCCGCCAGCAGACTCAAGGCCCATGCCCACCACGGCCAGCGCAGCCGCAGTGCGGCAATCACGCTGACCGCGACATAGAACAGGAACGCCGCGCCATGCAGGCGCCCGAACACCCAGACCACGAGCTCGGTGCTCTGCAGCCCGTACTTCAGAAACATGCCGACCAGCAATCCGGCCCAGGTCAGTCCTTCGAAAAATGCAGCCAACGCAAACAGCCGGCCGATCGGCGACAACGCAGAAGACACACGCATACAACACTCCAGACGGACAGAGATTGCCGCGACGCGATGGCGGCGGCGACGCCCGCTGGCAAGGCCAGTCTACAGTCCAACTCAACGACGCTGAGGTTAAATGGCCAGACAAGCGCATGCGCCTTGCGACCGATGCGTGTGATACGCGCCCAGTGCCCACATGCGTTTGGCACCGCCGCCGCACATCCCGGCGATAATGCCGGCTCCGTCGTCCTCAAGCCTCGCACCATGCGCATCGCACTGCTGTTGTTCCTGCTGGTCGCCTTATTGCCCGCCACGGCGCTGGCGCTGAAGGTGCGCGATGGCGATCTGCTGTTCGTCACTGCGGCGCACACTGGCCTCAGCGGCGCCATCGACGATGCAACTGCCACCCAGGGGCAACCCAGCTTCGACCATGTCGCGCTGGTGGCGCATGCAGGCGACGTTGCGGTGGTGCTGCATGCCGACGAATACGGTTCGCGCGAGCAGCCACTGCAGGCATTCATCGATGAGGCCACCGCCAAGCAGCGGCAGATCTTCGTGTATCGGCTCACCCCCGAACATCGTCCTGCCATCCCCGATGCCATTGCCCAGGCATGGCGCATGCTTGGCAAGCCCTACAACGACACTTACGTGCAGGACGACAACCGCTATTACTGCTCGGATTTCATCGAGCGCGCCTTCCGCGCGCATCACGTGTTCGCCCTGCAACCGATGAACTTCAAGAACCTGCAGACCGGCAAGATTTCGCCATACTGGATCGATTTCTACCGCAGCAAGGGCATGCCTGTGCCGCAGGACATGCCGGGCACCAATCCGAACGATATGGCCACGACGGCGGCGTTGACCTCGATGGGTCGGCTGAACTAAACGCCGCATGCCGATGTCCCCAGACGATTCCGGGGTGACCCTGCAGGAGACTGCTTTGAAGAATGCGATGTTGGCAGGATTAGGGATCGCGCTGTTGGTCGGCTGCGGCAAGGCACCAGCGCCGACACCGGCTAAAGCAGCAACGCCGCAGGCAGCGGTCGCAGTGCGCACGCCTGCCCATGCCCCGGGCAGCCAGCGTGGCGAGGGCCACCCTTATGAGCTGGCCGATACGCAGGTCTGGGACGTACCGGATCCAGTCTCGGGGCGTCGCTATCAGGTCTTCGTCGACCTGCCACGCGCTTATGCGGAAAATCCGCAGCGGCGTTACCCGGTGCTGTATGCCACCGACGGCGACTACGCGTTTGCGCTGGTCAAACAGATCGCACGTCGCTTGAATGGCGAAGGCCCGGCCATCGAGGATTTCATCCTGGTTGGGCTGTCCTACGCCGTCGGCGAGGAACCCATGCCCAGCCGCAGGCGCGACTATACGCCGACGCCGGAAGACGGCCCTAACGCGGCGCCGGTGGCGACCCACGGCAAGAGCGCTGCCTATATCCGCTACCTGCGCGAGCAGGTCTTGCCGTTTGTGGCCAACCACTACCGAACCGACGAACAGCGGCGCCTGTATCTGGGGCATTCGTACGGCGGCCTGCTCGGCACGGACATCCTGCTCAGCAGCCCGGAGATGTTTTCTGGCTATATCCTCGGGAGCCCGTCGTACTGGTATGGCGAACATGCCATGGTGGCGCAGGAAAAGACCTTTGCAGCCACGCATCGCGATCTGCCGGCGCAGGTGTACATGTACGTCGGTGAGTACGAGCAAGTGCGTTATCACCAGACCTACGACATGGTCATCGATACCCAGAACATGGCGCGTGCGTTGCGTGCGCGTGGCTATCCGTCGTTGCATCTCACGCTTGAGGTTCTCAACGATGAGGACCACCTGAGCATCGGGCCGCGCGGCATCACCCACGGCTTGAAGGTGTTGCTCGGGAGCAAGGCTGCCGATCGGAGCGAGCGCTGACGCAAGGCATGGCCTCGGGATATTCAAGTGCCCAAGGCAATGGCATGCACCGCAGCGGTCAGCCACGGACACCACCGGTTGCTGCGCCAGCGGTTTGCGCATGGCAGCGGCCGGCATGCGAGCACAACCGATGCGTAGCGTGCACAACATCTTGCCAACTCCCACACACGCCACGCCCTAGTCTGCGCAGATCGATGACAGCGTGCCACGCGCAGGCATTCCGCCTGCGATGGTCGAGCACATGCAGAGGTGCACATGGCTTTGATCCACTCCATCCTGATGGGCGTCGTCGCCGGCATGCGGTCGATGACGCCGCTGGCGGCCGTCGCCAATGCTGCACGCACCGGCAAGCTGCCTGCCGACAATGGTGCGCCGGCAATGCTCGCCAACCCACTGGCATCGGCCGGCATGTTGGCATTGGCTGGCGGCGAGCTGGCCGGCGACAAGATGAAGACCGCGCCCGACCGCATCGTGCTGCCCGGCATGATTGCGCGCATCGCCACCGGTGTGATCGTCGGCACTGCATTGGCGCCGCGCGAACAACGCGGCATCGCCGCGCTGCTCGGTGCGACGACGGCCGTTGCCGCCGCCTATCTCACCTTCAATGCACGCATGCGCGCGATCGAGCGTTACGGCCAAACCAGCACCGGCGTGGTCGAAGACGCGATCACGGTAGGCGCGGCGACGCTGATCATGCGCGATGCGGCCAAGCGATAACGCATCTCCACGGATCCATGCATGATGCTTGAAGGCCTGCCACGGGTTGTGCAGGCCGTGCTCGCATAGCGCTCCGTCGCCGCTATCAACTCAGCAAATTATGCCTGTGACAGACCGCGTAACAGACCTTGCTCACGCCGGGCGATAGATCGCACACAGCTTGTTTCCATCAGGGTCGCGCACGTACGCCAACCACGTCGGCCCCATGCTGCTCTCACGCAAACCGGGCGGTCTTTCGATGGAAATGCCGCCGGCAGCGACCGCGCTGTCATGAAAGTGCTGCACTTGTTCCGGCGAGTCGCACTTGAAGCCAACCGTTGCACCGTTACCCGGGCTGGCGGCTTCGTCGTTGATCGGCTCGCTCACACAAAAAGTGCTGCCTGCATGCCGGTAGAACAGGCGCGTGTGCCCGCTTGCTGCCTGATTGACGAACGACGCAGGCGCACCGAAGACACCTCCTAGCACTGCATCGTAGAACGCTCGCGCACGCGCGATATCGTTCGTTCCTACCATGACATGATTGAGCATGACGTCGCCTGTTGATCGCGCGGGTGCGCAGCATACGCCACCTTACCCGCCGTGCCATGGCGACCATGCGAATCAGCCGCCACGCCCATGAGGCGCATCCAGATCCAGTAGCGGCCCCATCGGGACGATACCGGTGGGGTTGATGGTGTCGTGGCTCTGGTAGTAATGCCCCTTGATGTGCTGGAAGTTCACGGTGTCGGCAATCCCCGGCATCTGGTAGAGCTCGCGCAGGAATCCAGACAGCTGCGGGTAGTCGGCAATGCGCCGGAGATTGCATTTGAAGTGCCCCACGTACACCGCATCGAACCGCACCAGTGTGGTGAACAGGCGCCAGTCGGCTTCGGTGAGCCGGTCGCCGCAGAGATAGCGTTGTGCGCCCAGGCGCGCCTCCAGCCAGTCCAGGCTTTCGAACAACGGCACCACCGCTTCGTCATAGGCCGCCTGGGTGGTCGCAAAGCCCGCCTTGTAGACCCCGTTGTTGACGGTGTCATAGACACGCGCGTTCACCGCATCGATCTGCGCGCGCAGCGGCTCCGGATAAAAATCACCGTCTGCAGCGCCAATCGCGTCGAAGGCGCTATTGAACATGCGGATGATGTCTGCCGACTCGTTGCTGACCACGGTCTTGCGCTCGCGGTCCCACAACACCGGCACCGTGACCCGGCCCGAGTAATGCGGGTCGGCCTTGAGGTACACCTCGTACAGATATCGCGCGTGATTCTCGGTGTCGCCGACCACGCCTGGCCCATCGGCGAAGGTCCAGCCGTTTTCGCGCATCAGCCAGTGCACGATGGACACGTCGATCATCGACTCCAGCCCTTTCAGGCGCCGGAAGATCAGCGTGCGGTGCGCCCATGGGCAGGCGAGCGACACATACAGGTGATAACGCCCCGAAGCCGCCTGGAACCCGCCCTGGCCATGCGGCCCGGCGCTGCCATCGCGCGTGACCCAATTGCGAAACTGCGACTGCGAGCGCTCGAACCGTCCCTCGCTCTTGCTGGTGTCATACCACCTGTCCTGCCATTTCCCATCGACCAACAGACCCATCGTGCTTTCTCCCGCCGCGACGCTCACTGGCGACCGTAGCCCAGCGATGTTGCAGGCTGCGTGAGCAGCGCGATGGTGCGCGAGCGTGGCACGCGATCACCGTGGAAGAATGTAGGCAGGCGCATCGCCCGGTGCGTGCGCCTGGCGGCCGGCAAGACGCACCTATCTTGCAATCACCGCCGTTCCCGATGGCACCATGTAGCACGCCTGCGCTTTCTTGCAGGCCTCGGCATTGAGCTCGGCGATCTGGCTGGCCAGGTACTGCTCCGGCGTCAGCCCCATGCGGTTGCGGTACGCGTTGTCGGCGTCGGCCTTGGCCTCTTGCTCCTGCTCGCGCTGCCGTTCTGCGGTGGTCGCCTCCACCAGGGTCTTGACCCGCTGTTGCTGCGCGGCAGTCAGATTCATCTGTTGCAACACATCCGGATTCGGACGTGCGCGGCCCAAGGTGATGTTCTGGATCTGGATCGGCAGGCCTTGCTCCTTGACCAAGGCACTGACGTTTTGCGTCACCGAATCGTCGATCTTTCTGGCGGTGTCCGGGTCGCTCATCATCTTAGTCATGTCGTAGCGCTTGACCTGGTCGCGCACGATGGACGCGTACTGGCTGGCCACGTTGTTCTTGAACCAATCCTGCCCAAACCTGGACAACAGCAGCGCCGGCGCAGTAATCCTGTATTGGATCTGGGTGGAGAAGTCCAACAGGATGTTGTCGCTGGAGGAAAAATCGTCGAATGCCACCTGCACGGTTTGCGGCGTCACATCCACATAGCTGGCCGACGTGGTCAGCCAGGTGTAAGTGCGCCCGGGATCGCGCACATCGTCCAGGCGGATGCCGCCCTTGCCGAAGAACAAGGGCTTATCCACCAACACGGCCTGCTGCCCCGGATCGGGCGACACAACGGTGCACGCACACAGCAAGCCGGCCAGCCCGATGGCCAGCATGGAAGTCTTCATCGATGTCCCCTTGAATGCCCCGGGCGCCAATTCGCGCCGGTGTGGCGGAAGATTACCCAAACATCCGGCCAGTCGCATCCTGCCCGCAGCTGGGGGACGTTCACCGACAGCTCGTCGCTCATGGAGCGCCCAAGGCCGCCAGCCGAGCGCGCGGCAACAGACTGGCTGACCCGCTCAGCCGCCCGTATTGGCGCCAGCCACCCACAATCGGCGAAAATGTCCGCCTGCCGACATCCCGGCCAGCGGCCAAGCGCAGCGGCGCCCTGCCCGCCTGCTCCTGTCATCGTCTTCGCCTGCTGGCTGCCGGCCATCGTGCCTGCGTTGCCAGCCGCCCATTCCGGATCTGCCTTGAACACCAACGTCCCACCCGTGCCCAACGACGAGCTGCCCCTGACCGACCGCCTGCGCGCGGCCCTGGACGTGCTGGAGGCCATCGACGCCGACCGCAGCGTACTGGACACCCTGCCCGAAGCCGACCGCGTGCGGCTGCATCAAGTGGTTGCCAAGGTCTATCACCCCGAGCCGAAGGCGCGGCGGCAGTTGCTCAAGCAGCGCGAGCGCGAGCGCCATCAGGAAAAGGTGCGCAAGGCCGAAGCGCTGCTGGAACAACGCGGTATCCGCGCACTACGACGCAAACCGGTATTCAGCACGCCAAACTATTTCCCGCCGCATGCCGCCGGCCTGCACGATGCCCACAACGGCGAAAACGCCACTGCCGCGGCGGAGCCCACGCATTCGCCCGAGCTGCGCCATTGCTATGTCTGCAAGCAGAAGTTCACCGAGCTGCATCATTTCTACGACCAGATGTGCCCCACCTGTGCGGAGTTGAATTTCTTCAAGCGCACCGAAACCGCCGACCTGCGCGGGCGCGTCGCCCTGCTGACCGGCGGGCGCGTCAAGATCGGCTACCAGGCGGGGTTGAAGTTGCTGCGCGCCGGGGCAGAGTTGATTGTCACCACGCGCTTCCCGCGCGATTCGGCCGCGCGCTATGCGCAGGAACCGGACTTCGCGCAGTGGGGTCATCGCCTGCAGGTGTTCGGCTTGGACCTGCGCCATACCCCCAGCGTGGAAGCGTTCTGCAATGAACTGCTGGCCACGCGCGAGCGGCTGGACTTCATCATCAACAACGCCTGCCAGACCGTGCGTCGCCCGCCGCAGTTCTACGCCCACATGATGGCCGGCGAAACCGCCGCATTGCACGAACTGCCGGAGACCGTGCGGAATCTTGTCGGTCATTACGAAGGCCTGCGCACCCCGGAGTTGCTCCGCGATGCCTCGGCCACCGCGTTACCCGCGGTGCATGGCCGTGGGCTCGACAGCGCCGACGGCCTCACCCGTGCCGCCGAACTCTCGCAGATCGCGTTGCTGGACGACGAGCTGGTAGGCCAGCAGCATCTGTTTCCTGATGGGCGACTGGATCAGGACCTGCAGCAGGTCGATCTGCGCGGCCGCAATTCCTGGCGCCTGCTGATGGCCGAAGTGCCGTCGGTGGAGCTGTTGGAAACGCAGCTGGTCAACGCCATCGCGCCCTTCATCATCAATGCGCGTCTCAAGCCGTTGATGCTGCGCACGCCCGAACGCGACAAGCACATCGTCAACGTCTCGGCGATGGAAGGCCAGTTCTATCGCAACTTCAAGACCACGCGCCACCCGCACACCAACATGGCCAAGGCCGCGTTGAACATGATGACGCGCACCTCGGCGGCTGATTACCAGAACGACGGCATCCATATGAACAGTGTGGACACCGGCTGGGTCACCGACGAAGACCCGGCAGAGATCGCCGCGCTCAAGGTGCAGCAGGAACGCTTCCACCCACCGCTGGATATCGTCGACGGCGCCGCGCGTATCGTCGACCCGATCATCCACGGCTTCAACACCGGCGAACATGTGTGGGGCCAGTTCTTGAAGGATTACGCGCCGACCGATTGGTGAGGCGCGATGACGGGGCCTGGCGATCCATACCGGCACGCGTATTCCTCACCACCAGCAAAAACGGTGTTCGATTGACGCTGTCGGCATCCGGCGCTATTGGCGCGATGCGCAGTGACACAGACTGCAAGTGCGTGCAAGAAACGTGTCGACCATATCGTCAGCACATCCTTGCAGAGGCGGCAGACAGCATCAACGACTCGTCTTCCATCTAGCCACGTCTGTCGTCAGGGATGCCATTCCTGCTTTTTTGCCCGCGTGCTGCAATCACGTAGGCCAACGTCTCGTCATTGGCCTGCATCATCGCTGGCCACATCCTGAGCTGATGCAACGCTAGAGATTATTTGCAGTCTTTGGAGACGGGCGCCACATCGACAGGAGTTACCTGTCCATCAACGGCAACCCGTTTGACCGCCAAGGTGCAGACCGAGTTGCGAAAGTCCAGGTCCAACGCAACCTCGTAATCGGCACCCGCCTCCGGAACAAAGGTGGACGCCAGCAACGGCCCGCATGTCCAACCGCTTTTGAAGCCCGGCGTGCTGGTCCAATGCGCCGGCGAACTGGCACCGGCTTCCACCACCACCGGCTTGCCAGCTTCGATCGCATATTCCTTGTAGAACGGCTTGGAACCGATCATCTTGCGCTCGTGCAGGTTGCGCGTGTTCTGGGTCTCCGGGATGCCGATCGCCTGGTTCTTCACCGATCCCATCAGCGAGCCGAACGCGCTCCCCAACGAACCGGACGCACGCACCTTCTCGCCATACGTGGCGGTACACACAGCGTCCTTGTACAACACGATTCCCACGCCGTTCTGACCAAACATCCGGATGCGCGCACCCGTGCCATCGATCCGCGCAGGCGCTTGTTCGGCAGCCAGTACGGGGGCGACACACGCAGCCGCCAAGGACACAACGAGCAATCGAATCATCACGTTCAACACAGCCTCCACAGTTCCATCGAACCTTCTGGTGAGCGTGGATTAACGGCAGGTTGCGTGAAGTCTAGAACTCCGGTGCAAGTGCCACGCCCAAAGTGAGGCACATATCACCGAAGGCATCACATCTGCCTGGCCGAGCGATGCGCTTTTGCCCGCGATATGGCCGCAAGGCTCTGCATCCTTCGACACAGAAACCGGCCATGTTCGCACCATCTCCAGACAGCCCTCGCTGTTGAGCGGCATCTGACGATGTAAAGCGGGGACAGAGGTGTTCCGAACAGCAAGGCGCGCCTGCATTGGCATCTACGCAAGAAGGAAGAAGCTTCCTTCCAGTGGCAGAGCAGATGAACCCGCGCCTTGTGCAGTTTTTGCCGCGCGGTGCATGGCCGACTCACGCTGCAATCGTCCCGGGCTCTGCGCTATCGCCGATCTGCATCCTTGATGGCTTGCGCGCGCGCAAGCGTGTTGGTCAAGGCCAAAACCTCCGGCAATTCGTGCCGAAAGGCATCTACCTGCCCGGCTGGCACGACAGCTTCGAAGTTTGACTGGTCGAAGATGGGGCGGCCTTCCATGTAGAAGCCATCGCGGCCCTGCACGACGAAGTGAAAGCACGATTGCCACCGCGGATCAGGGCGCGCCGACAATTCCACCCTGACTTTACTGTGCGCGCGCCCGGTGTCGCCCGAGGTGACGGTCACGGTGCGCGCCGTGATCTGGTTCCCGATATTCATGCAGGCAATGATCGGCGCTGGGCCGTCGCCGCACTGTGATCCAGGAGGCCCCGGATGCGTTCAACAGCACGCAACCACGCACCCTTCACGCCATCACGACACACCGTTGAAGACGCGATTTCCAGCAGGTGAAACCAATGCCTGTTGTCAGCGGCATTGCACCGGGCCAGTGACGAGTCACATGAGCGCCAGAGAAGGACTTAAGCACTCGCAAAACGCTTCAGGCCGGCGAAGTCGTTCATCGGTTGTCGGGAGCCGCTACGATGGTGCGTATTGTCACTGCCCCAGCAAGGACGTTGCCCATGTCACAGCACGCGATCGAGGACGTGATCGAACGCGCCATCTACCTGGTCGATCGCAGTACGCAAAACGCCGCGCACCAGGCCGCGCTCATCCACGCCTTGCTTCACCTGCAGGCACGCTACGACACCGGCCTGACCTGGCTGCGCATGCATGAGGTGCTGCTGCGCCACGGCGTGCTGGTGCGCACGCCGGTGGAGGTCATCGACGATGCGGCGCTGCGCGCCCAAGCGAGGGCTGCCGAGACATCGTGCTGGCTGGAGAGCGATCGTGGCACGGGCTATCTACACCTGGACGAAAACGCATCCGTGCTCTACCAGCAAACGGGAACCGGCCACGCCATGCCGGTCTCCGCCTTGTTCCGTGACGTGCTGACGCTTGCCGATCAGGCCGACGATGGCGAGTTATTCACCGACCTCTATGGCCTGCTGGTCAACGGCTGGCTCGACGCCACATTCACCGCCGAGGACGGCCTGGCGTCGTCGCTGGACGGTCTTGTCGCCTGCGACGACCTGCAGGCGATCCGTGGCATCGCCGCGCGGCGTGGACTCAAGCGCCGGCGCGGCGTATCGGAAGATCTCGCGCTGCCTCACCTCAGCGAGAGCCAGGAGCCTGGCGAGATCGAGCAAAACGCCGGCTTGCGCTTCTTCTTGCAGCCCAAGCGCACGCCCACTGCCTTGCTGGCCGCACGCAACAGGACCCGGCGCCAGCTCGCACGCGTGCAGGAACTGATCCCGATGCTGGTGGAGCAGCGCCTGAGCGCCGCGCTGCAGCAGGCAGGTTGGTCGCCGGTTGCCGCGCCACCTGAGCATCCATGGTGTTGGACCCGCGACCGCGACGGCAGCCGCCAGTGCCTGTGGGCCACCCACGACGCGACGTGTGGGGAGTTGATTGTCCAGGCAGGCCTGCAGCACGCCCGGCTGCTGGACTGGCAGCGACGTTCGGCAACCACCCAACTGCACGACCTGCACATATACGATCGCGCCGCACCGCTGCTTGGCAAGCATGCGCTCAACCCCAAGGACATCGGCACGTATGGCGGCTTAAGACTGGACCCGGCTCACAGCGATGCGCAGCTGGGCAACGCCTTCGACCGTCTGGCCGCTGCCCTCCCTGCCCTGGACGCGTACTACTTCGATGTGATCGCGCAGCAGTTGTCCGGGCCATTCTTCGATCGCGACCTCGAGATGGTCATGCGCACGATGGAGGAAGGCCACAGCACCGGGGCAATCGCCCAGGATGTGCTGCTTGCCAGTCCCGACAGCACATTACTGGCGTTTGTGTTCCACCATCTGGAACATGGGGACGACGTCGCTGCGGCAGCGGTGGTTGAGCGCGTGCGCGCACGCCATGCCGCGCGTACGCGTCTGAATGCCTGGCATCGCGCGTATCTGACCCCATTCCTGCAGCAATGGGACCACGGGCAGCGCGATATGCCGATGCCGCCAGTGCAGCACGTCCTCCTGCTCAATCACCTGCGCGCATGTGAATCCGTCTGAACATGGTCGCCGCCATGGCCGCGCTGGCACCGTTCGAATCGGTGACCTCGGCCATGGCTCAGCCCTCCTGCGTCGCCTTTTGAAAC
This sequence comes from Xanthomonas euvesicatoria, assembly GCF_013112235.1. Taxonomy (NCBI): domain Bacteria; kingdom Pseudomonadati; phylum Pseudomonadota; class Gammaproteobacteria; order Lysobacterales; family Lysobacteraceae; genus Xanthomonas; species Xanthomonas euvesicatoria. The sequence goes on along the minus strand of NZ_JABFFS010000001.1, from coordinate 1,819,606 downwards.
TCGATACGCCCGTGATCGCCCGAATATTTTCTCTTGACCAGGATGCGGTCGGCCGGCGTGATGCAGCTATTTTCCAGCGAATTGGCTACATGGGCTTCCTCAACGAAGAACTCTTCGTAAGGCAACGGCAGTACGGATGTCTCACCGCCCTGATCGAACGTGAGCAACAAGCTGTCCTCGCGCTCGAAGCACAGCCGACTCCAGGCAAAATCGGTCAGTTTCCCGGCTTCGACAACAGCCGATTCCTTACCTGCAAGCAGTGCCGCAACATTCTGCGAAAACTGCTTTTTTGAAATCGGGGGCTTGGTCATGCCGCATCCTGCAAGCGTGGCAACGGCAACGGCGGCTGCGAACGAAAGGTAACGACGGAAGATGGCCAATGGCATGGGGGCGCGACTCCTTGCTGCGGGCTGGTAGACAGGTGGAACCAGGATCAAGCGCTGCACGGCGCTTCATCAGCGCGCAGCCTGGCCCCACCTGGTGCATTGCGGCTCCGGTAGCATCTTGCCGCTGAGCCGGATCAACAAGACAGTCTCAGCGCACCCACCATTTAGCCGGCAGCGAGGGCGGTGGCAAACGGGTCGTCGCCGGCATCCTCGTTCCAGACGTACTCCGCGATGCTGGCGACTTCCTTGGCAGCGTCGTGGCCGAAGATCTTCGCAATGAGCGCCAGCGCCATGTCCGTTCCAGCGGACACGCCTGAGGATGTGAATAGATGTCCATCCTCCACCCAGCGCGCACGCTTCACCCACTCCGCCTTCGGACCCTGCGACGTCACCCAGGCGAAGGCGCGCTTGTTGGTGGTGGCGCGCCGCCCATCCAGCAGGCCGGCGCGCGCAAGCAATGCGGCGCCAGTACAGATGCTGGTCACATGCGGGGCCGTGTGCGCCAGGCGCGCAATGCCAGCAACCAACGCGGCGTTGTCCACCTCGCGGCGCGTGCCCATGCCGCCCGGCACCATCAGGATGTCGACTGGAGGCGCCGAATCCAGCGCGCATTCCACCGCAACCGTTGGGCCGGCGCTACTGGCGACTGCGCCGACACGTTCGCCGAGCATCACGATCCTCACCTTGCCTTCCAGATTGCCGAACATATCCAGCGGCCCGAACACATCCAGCAGTTGGAAGCCCTCGAACACCAACATGCCTAGCGTCAGTTGCGCTGTAGCTGAGGCCACCTTGTCGCGCCGCGCGCTTGCCGGACGCGCATCGTTGGCCGTTGCGCCGGCGCAGATCATCGCAGCGCTGCCCAGCAGTGCGGTGCGTAGCACCAGACGGCGCGAATGGTTGGCATGGGTCTGCTCCCGTTCGATAGACATGGCAGTTCCTCTGTATGAGACCAACAGTGTGTTGGCGTCGCGCATGGATGAGCCCGCACTGCAGCGCGAGCGATTGCGGTGGTGCGCAGGCCACTGTATGCACCGCTGCGCAGTGCGGTGTGAGGACGCCCCGCATCAGCGTGGCGGCCGCCAGGCATGCTCCACGCTCATGCGTTGAGACGCGCAAGGCCCACTTCAACGGTCGCCTCTCCAGGCAGCGCCGCAGGACAGGCAAACAAGGCTCCGGATGATCGCCACAACCGGCTGCTGCTGCGCTATCTCTCGCCCGGCCTCACCAAGCGCCTGGGTGCCGCCCCGAACATGCGCTTGAATGCATGGCCGAACGCGCTCGGCGACTGGTAACCGACCGTGAGCGACCCAACGCTGCGGCAAACCCTGCAGGCGCAGTCCGAGGCAAGCGGCCTGCCTGCCAAGGCCATCGCGCACGCCATCGCCGATGCGATCGATCAGCCAGAGGATGTCGAGGTCGGCAGCCTGGTGATTCGCCCTACGTCGCAAGCGTAGTGGGCGTCAATCCATTTACGCGCTGGCATGTCATTTTTTAGCAGCGCTTGAGGGTTTGAAGGCCAACCGGGCGCACTCAGCGCTGTAAGCATACTCAGAGTCCCCGCCCTATGCGTGCACATGTGTCGGCTGGGATCTGCTGTAGCTGGGCAGCAGGACGCAATGCAACATCTCGTTAACCCCTACCAGCCGAATTTCTTGATTTCCCAGGAATCGATTCTAACGAAGACGGAATTTGCGCACCGTTACCCGCAAATGTGGCGCCAGTGACACATACGATTCCTAGACAAAAACTGCCATGCCAATGGCTGATCCCCAGATGCCGAAATTCGCTTGATCGGATGTGGGCGAACGGTCGCAGTGGTCCACGCTGACACTGAAGCAAAAGCATATCGGCCCGGCAAGCCGCGCCGTTGATCAATAAGTAGACAGAGTTCTGGAATGGCGGACTAGCCCGTGCACGTGGAGCTAATCCGCCAGATGACTACTTAACGAGATTTGTTACGAACCTTACAGTTCCGTTTTCTTCTACGACGGCGCCCAGCGGGCCGTTGCCATTATTGGCACCAGCACCGGTGCTGCTAAATTCAATCGGTACGTCCATCGCCCCAAGGGTTGCCTCAATGGCTTGAATCTTTGAGACGCTTGAGCGAGAGCTACTATCGCCTCCATGGATTGCTGCTTTAGCGGCATACCCCTGCGAACGAAGACTCTCAATATAGCTTTTAATTTCCCACTGCGCTCTGCGATTTTCGGGCATAACATGGAACACCCGCGCCTTGCCTGCATTCTGGGAGGGTTTTTCTCCCCCGACCGCAACCCCAACGCAAAGGTCCATCCCGTCAGTCATGCAGAGAACCCCAGGCTTAGAGGTCCCGGTTGAAGCTGTTACAGCAGGCTGGGTCGAGTAGCCAACGCCCTTGATCGGCTTATTTCGGCTCAATGCGAACTCCCGACCTGCTCCGGAGGATCTCTTTATCCGTGTAGATGCCAGGCGCACGGGAAACGCTTCTTCATGACTGCGATCCTTGAGCGGAGCGCTAGGATGGCTTCGCTCGGCCTGGTTCTGGCTGGCAGACAGTTGCTCAAACTGAGGGAAATTAGTTGGGTTATATGAGTAACGATTGATACTACTTGTCATGGAAATTACCTCTATCGATCCACAGAGAAATTCTTACAAAATACGCACTCGCCAGTGGACGTGGCCGCGAACTTATCTGCAATAATCCGAAAAACGCCGCAGATTAAACGAGCGAGTTAAAACAGATGAGACAATCGAACCACCCGAATCTCTTACCCTAGGACACCCACGCAGACGACATGTACTTGGTCTGCCCAGCACACCTTCAAACCTACCCGGTGACCCAGATCGTGCGTGGCATTTTGGTGATGCCGGTGATCATCAGCCAAGAAGATCCACAACGATCCCCACCCTGCTGGATGACGCGCATCAGGTACGGAAAGGTCCGGACGCAGCTGACGCGACGTCGCCAACATCTCGCATTCAAGAAGAAATTATCGTGACGGAAGCGAAGCAGGCACGCTATTGCACAGCGTCGCACGGGCTTGCATGAGTCGCTCGCTTAATTACTTCCCTGCCGTTTAAGCAGCGTATCGATCGAAACCCAAGGAGTAAGTGCGTCGTCGGCGATCCATCTGTCCGGCATCGGCCAGCGTGGCGGCAACCGACGCGTGCAAGGCTGCAGTGGCAGTCACCCAAGTGCGATCTCCCAACCCGACGGAAGCGATGCAAGCCCACGACCAGAAGTCGCCGCGTGGCATGACGTTCAGCGCGTCATTGATGGACCGGTTTGGCTGACGGGTTGCTGCGATTGCTCCAGCGCCTGCTGTTGTTCGCGCGCCTGGGTCTGGTTGATTGCCTGCAGGCGATCAAATGACTGGATCTCTGGCGTCTGCACGGCTTCCACGGTCGGCATGTGTGCGCGCTGGTGTGCCGGGTCGTTGATGGCACCTTGGACAATGAAGACTTGCTGGTAGTTGATGACAGCCGGCTGCATCGACAGACGGTACACGCCATCCTCCTGAAGCGGCTGGTTATCTGCGCCTCGGAATCCCTCAGCATTCTATGTGCGCTGCACATGCCGCACGATGTCAGACGATTCGCCAATGCGGATGGTGCCATCGTCCACAATTGGCCTTGGCTCGATGCCACCACTCCGTGTCTGGGCATCAACCGATAGACGCCCGCTCGCGGGTCTTCCATGTAGTCTTCGGATTGCTGGTAGTAACGCTTGTCCATCTCCATATGGACATGCTTGCCGGCGTTAGGGAGCCCCTTGTTGCTCTGCGTACCGAGCAACTGACCGTATTCCACGCTGTCTCCTACCGAAACACCGACTGGATCCAGATGCAAGATGCGCGCGACCAATTCGCCGCCTTTGCGATCGTAGATATCTACGGCACCAAACCGGCCGGCATCAACACGGGCTACATAGCCTGCAACAGGCGAAGGCACATCAACGGCGCGAACGTTGGCACCACTTGGCGGGATCCGGCTATCTTCAAGCAAGAAATCCTTGGTCAAGAGCATCTGATCCGCGCCCAGAGCGCTGGAAGATCCGCCGTCAGTTCTACGTGTCTCCAGCTCCTGAATTTCCCCGCCAATCACACCCTAAGACCGGGTACGCGGGTTTTCGACATTGACAGGAATGCCGTCCACCACTTGAGCACGCGCATTTGCCCCTGGATGATGGGTGACCAAACCTTCGAAATCTTCGACACGCTGATTGCCGAGCCTGGGGCTATGAAACTGCTGCAGCCTGTACGGCGCAGGTTGAACGACATTCCCGTCTTCACCTGCCATGACGTCTCTCCTTGATCATGCGATAACTTTTTAAATTATTTACACCGACGATACTGCTTCACTGATTCACCGTCGGAAATCACTAGATGCTCGCCCTTCAAAATGTACAAGTCATCAGTTCTTATATCTGGCGCAATATCCGACTTGGCGGAAACAACCCAGGCGTGCGGGCCGGTGGAAACAAGCTTGATTGCTACCGGAACCTCCTCGTGCTCGTACCCACGCAGCCGGGTCTTCTCGATGCGTATGGGTGAATCAGAATCAGGATTCAAGGGTAGCTTGCACGATTGTGGCCCCAGATCCCACATCCCCTGGAGTTCTGTGGGATATGCAATGGAGTGCCGCGCCTTGGTGGCTGACACCGCACTGCAGCTAGGCAATAGAAGGGAAACTGAAAGGAACGCAGTCAACATCCGCATACTTACCTCTACTCAGTAGTCATGGTCGGCGCGCAAGCCTGATAGAAGGCGCGCGACCACTATAGCTAAGCACTAATCAGGCAGAGACATCATTACGCAGCACGTGTCTTATGCCTCTGGACGGATTGTCTTGCATGCTGCGTGGGCAACATCTAGCACCGCGGCTACAGCGGCACCTCCACCGGTGGCAACACCTCCATCAACAGCTGCCCCGCGCTGGCGGTGATACGCAGCTTGGTGCCGATGGCAAAGCCCAGTTGTTCCAGCCATAGGCCGCTGAGGCGGACGTGCGGTACGTGCTGGTCGCCGGCGTGGTCGTGGGCGCCGGGGTAATGGGTGTAGCTGACGGTGCATTGGCGCGGGCGGCGGGCACGGCGGGCTGCGCGTAGCGTGCCGGGGCCTTGCGGAGAGACGTCCGGGTCGGGCGGCAGCATCGGTGGCAGCTTGGTGCGGTCGGGTTCCACCACGACCCACTGCACGCGCTTGGGCGGCGTGGGGCGCGCACGCGTGCGGGTGGGCCGTGCGCTGGCAGATGCCGTGGGTGGGCGGCGGCGTGTCATGGCACCTCCGGCTGGTGGTTGGTGGATGCGGCAACGCGCTGCTGCACCCCCCAGCACTGCGCGCGACCCGGCGGCGCAAGGTGTGCAGCAGCGCACCAAGCTGGCGACTCAGCGGATGCGCGGGATGGATGCTCGCCTGCTCAACAGCTGCGCGTGCGACGAGCCGGCGTAGTGTCGACTCCCCGTAAACTTGATCCAGCCATAACTAGAGGTCTCCGGGCACACTAGCCATCAAGGAGACCACCAATGCGCAAGAGCAAGTTCACCGATAGCCAGATCGTCGCCACGCTGAAGCAGGTCGAGGGTGGCCGCCAAGTCAAGGATGTGTGTCGTGAGCTAGGGATTTCCGATGCGACGTACTACGTCTGGAAATCCAAGTACGGCGGCATGGAGGCCGCTGATGTGCAGCGCCTTCGCGACCTGGAGACCGAGCACAACAAGCTCAAACGCATGTACGCCGAGCTGGCGATGGAAAACCATGCATTGAAGGATGTCATCGCAAAAAAACTGTAGACCCGGCGCACAAGCGCCCGCTTCTGGCCTGGCTCATCGAGCAGCATGGCTGGAGCGAGCGCCGGGCCTGTTCGGTGGTTGGCGTGGCGCGCTCGACGATGCGCTATCAGCGTCGTCCCGATCGGGATGATGAGGTTATCGCGCTGTTGTCCGAGTTGGCCGAGCGTTTTCCTGAGCGTGGATTTGGAAAACTTTTTCAAATCATCCGCCGTCGCGGACATGTGTGGAACCACAAGAGGGTCTGGCGCGTGTATTGCCTGATGAAGCTCAATCAACGTCGTCGCAGCAGGCGCCGGGTACCGACGCGTCATCCACAGCCGCTGGCCTGCGGTGATCGCCCCAATGCTGGATGGTCGATCGACTTCATGTCCGATGCGTTATGGGACGGTCGGCGTTTTCGCACGTTCAATGTCATCGACGATTTCAGTCGGGAAGCCTTGGCGATCGAAGTGGACCTGAATCTTCCGGCCGCCCGCGTCATCCGCACGTTGGAACGCATCGCAGCTTGGCGCGGCTATCCGAACAAGCTACGTTTGGACAACGGGCCGGAATTTGTCGCGCTGGCCTTGTCCGAGTGGGCCGAGCGTAAGGGCATCGCCTTGGACTTCATTGAACCGGGGCGTCCGATGCAGAACGGTTTTATCGAACGCTTCAACGGCAGCTACAGGCGCGGCGTGCTGGACATGCATCTCTTCCGCACGCTGAGCGAGGTCCGCGAACAGACCGAACACTGGCTTGCCGACTACAACCAACAGATCCCGCACGACAGCCTGGGCGGACTAACGCCCGCTGAGTTCCGTGATCAACATCAACCGCAGACCTCTAGTTTTAGCTGGCATTGAATTGCGGGGAGTCGACAGTAGCACCTCGGCTACATCTAACAGCAGGCGGTGAGCGGAAGCTGGCAATAGATCAACCGGCACAGATGCCGGCATGGATGGTGCGGTAGACATGGCAACGCCCTCCTGGAACAACCCAAGAACCGCCGCCAACGGCGACGGGATGTCGGGAGGTTCGAAACCGCACACAGCCGGCGGGCGTATTTCCCTTGCGGGTGTTGTATTAGCCGCCCTCCCGACGCAGGCATCGCGTCGGCTTGTACCTGCAGGATGCAGGCACAAAAAACCCACCGGTTTGACGGAGGTGGGTACCGCTGTGTGAGGAGTTTCGACGCTCCTTAGGCTGGAGATTGCAACGCACCAATCGCGATGTCAACCGAGGCCATCTGTGCTCAGAAGGCAGATCCGAAAAGTAGCGACACACGATCTGTGTGATCAGATATTTGAGGTCACAGGCCCGCTACGCTTGCACCGGATGCACTACGAAAGAAATTTCGCGCCGTCCCATCACTTCTACCTGGCTGTGTAGACCTGACACCTTTAATCTTGCCGTATCACCCAACGATGGTAGGTGTCATGGAAAGTAGCGATGTGGGACCGATCGTGCCCTTGACCTTCAAGGCATTAGAAGAACGCCTGCGCGCGCTACCAGAGTTTCCTGCCGACACTGCCAGCCCAAGCCGCCTCGTGCGCGGCGCCGCCATCGTTATGGCATTAGGAATCGCCCTGACCCTCGTTGCTTCGTTCTTAAGCTTTACCAATGTTCCTCCCCAGTTGCTAAAGAAGGCAGCAACGGCTGGCTTCTGGGTTGCGTTGATAGCGCTAGGCATCCTGATGATAATTAGCATCTATGGGATAGTCAGTGATCTACGTCGATGGACAGTAGATCAAGCAATGCGCACTGATCATCAGCTAGAGCAATTTATGCAGGAGGTGAGTTGGCTGAAGAAGTATCCGGCAGCAACCCTGCAGATCATGCTGGATCACGCTCGCTACAGCCATACACGCCGTGCGGGCCGCATTGCGCTATTGGCCGGAAGCATCGACAAGCTAGGCCTTCTGCCGGTTGCGGCGTCGCTCTTCCTGGTTCTGCGCGCTGGTGGCAATCCTCTAGCGATGTCTCCATTAACAGCAATAGTGGGGATTTTCCTGCTGTTCTTCTGGATGATCTGCTGGGTTGCCACGTCGGCCAGGGGTAAACTGCAGACCTATGAATACTTGCTCGACATGGCGCTAAAGGGCAAAGAGAAAGGCGCAGCAGCAGCTGACGCATAAGATTGGGGCCAGGCTAGGTCAGGTCAGCCCGCCACTGTAACTTCATAGCTCCGCTATCTCTTGGGGCGCATACTTGCAACCGAACTACGCATGGATGACCATCTGTGTGATTGCGTTGGAGCTGTCAGTCATGCAAACGAATCCTCACGCCAACCTTAGCTCTTTAGCATTGCTAGCAGCTGCTAGTCTCTTCTTCATATCAGGGTGCTCTGCCATGCAGCAAGACTCACGGCCCGGTTTTAATACTCAGCAGTCTGCCGCGAAAGCAAGGCAGCAGCTTCAAGCCGCCAACCCGGTAGGCTCGCCCATTATGGCCGCGCAGAAAAACCTTGAGGATCTAGGATTTCACTGCCAAGCGTTGAGCTCTCCTGGCGCAGGTTACAAAGCGTCAATAATGTGCACGCTTTCCCCTGCCGTGAAAGAGGCGCAGCCATCGGTGACAGCGCCAGCTGTGCCGGTTACCTGGATGGTGGGCTTTCATTCTGCTGACGGGATCTACTTGAGCAAACTGGTAGTGAATCGAGCACCGCAAGATATTGAGGAATAAGTCATGGATGAGCAGAGGAAGGCGACAATTTTGGTGGGGGCAAGCGAGGTTGCTGGTGACCGCCGCCATCTTTACCTGCTCTTTCAGAAATCGGATGGCAGCCAGACCGTAGTACGTGGAGGACCCGACACTAGAGCCGAGGGAAATGACTTGGCGAACTTTGCCGAGAGCACAGTTCTTGGCTCGGAGAAATTTGGGCACATTCGAGTTGAAACAGCCCCTTACATTGCCCCTTATGAAATTGGGTACCGGCTCAAACAAGACGGCAACTACGAGCCAGTGCCTTTGAACCAGTTGGATCCCTCCGAGCCGGCTCTTGCGAGGGATGCCAAGGGCAACATCGTGAAAGCGACAGTCACCGCACCAGACTGGCCCGCACCGGGCGAACGCCACGAGCGCATCGTTGCCTGGAGCGGTTCTGACCAGGAATTATCCACAAAACTTGAGTCTGCCCTGAAGGCTGGGGATCAGATCAATCACGCACAACTGGAATATTCCCCGCTGCACAACAACAGCAACGGCGTTGTCAGCAACTTGCTAAAAGCCAGCGGCGTTCAACCTGTTCTGCCGAAGAACGCACAAGGTGAGACAGTCAACGCCCCGGATTTTGGGGAAGACCTTTATCAAGACGTCGGCGCGGCATCGGTACGCAGCGGATACAGGTTTGACGGCAAGCAGTGGTTCGATGCGGACGATCGTAGAATCGCGCCTCCTACGAGTGGGCAGCCATTGATACCACAGGATCCGGCCGCGCCGTCGCGTGGATCATCCGATGGTTTCAAGCTCAGCGCGCAGGCTCCATCGCCTAGCGATCCCATGTTTGCTCAAATCCAGGATGGCGTACATCGGATCGATCATTCGCTGAATCGTGCTCCCGATGCGGCAAGTGACCGTATGACCTGGAGCCTGTATGCCCTTGCCAAAGAGCAGGGACTGGAACGTGTAGACAGCGTAGTGCTTGGCCAAGCAGGCACCCGGGCAGCCGCCGGCGAGTACGTTTTCCTGGTCCAGGGAGATCCTTCCACCTCCGTGTACCACCGTGAGCAAATGCGCACGGCAGATGCGGTGGAGAGTTCGGTTGAGCAAAGCCAAGCGCGCGTGCAGTCTGCCGAACAGACACGTGCACTCGCGATGAGTGCTGAAATTCAGGAACAGAGTCAAAAGCAAGATGCACCAAGGTTGCAAGTCTGATTGACCTGGGTCATAGCAGCCTTTCGACCAGCCAAGCAGAGACAACACGTAAGTATTGAAACACTTTGCAAGTAGCTCGCTTCCGGCGTTTGAGGTTAGCTTTGGCTTACCGAGATGGCAGGTGCTAACGTTTCTAGACGGATCCCAGACCTTGGCATGAACTTAGATATGAAAATTAGGCTCATTTTTGGGACAGCATTACTTTCGCTATCAATCTCGACTGCTTCTGCAGAAGTAAGTCTGCGATCTGATTATAGGAAGAGTGATGTGCAGCCGGTCAAAGTTGCAAAGGTGGGATCCAACTCGCTCCAAATCACCTATCGCATGCCGGCGGAAAGCCAATTTTATTCTCCCGGCGTTGATTTTTTAAGTGACCGCGGCGTCTTGCGCATTGCCATCCGCAGATGTGGCATTAGTGCTAGGTGCGATGCGATGGCGAAAGCTGTCATACCACCAGCTGAGCTTTGGATGCCGAAAGTCACCGTGCCCTATGCGGGCGAAGAGGTATTGGTGGTTTACGTGGATACAGAAGAAAAATTTGCACCTTAGTTTTAAGTCTGTTCTAGCGGGTCAGGTCAACCTGACCGCGTTAGTCTTAGCAATAAAATTCGTGACTGCAATATTCAGTCGGTCATGCAGCTACCTATCTCACTATTCACTCAAGCCCCCAGCGTTTTTTTCTGCACGGCCCAATGGGAGCGTTCACTCCATGGAAATCCTCTACTCGGGTACGGACAAGATACTCTGCGACTCGCTAACTTTGATGCTCACTGAATCTCGAATCGATCACGAGACTAGCAAGCGCTTGTACAGAGTGCAGATAAATGACGCCGATGAAGTGCATCAGGTTTTAGTTCATTGCAATGATTGGGACAGTGCAGCCCGACAGCTCGACATGCTTACCAGGAGGACGCAACACAACGAGGCACCCGCGTCAGTGAGTCCTGGATCGCGTCGCCAGTACGCTGCAGTGCTCATGATTGCTCTTGGAATCTCTGCCGGCCTTGCCGCTACAAAGCTACTACATAGCGCCCCCAACCCTTGCCTATTCTTACCGCAGCCCCATGCTCCCACCCGATAGACGACTGGTAGGTATGTCGTCGACGCCGGCAACGCAGCGATCAAGGTATCGGGCGCTAACGGGGTGGCGCTAACGGGGTCAGGTTCACTTCCTACGCAAATTTCGGGCGCTAACGGGGTCAGGTTCACTTCCTACGCAAATTTCAGGCTACAGCCTCAACTTTCGACAGGGCTTCCTCGCTATCAGCACCAATGCCTGGCTGCGAGTCTTGTGCCATGGCCAGACTTCCACGCATCGACCTTCCCGGCATCCCGCAGCACATCGTGCAGCGCGGAAACAACCGCTTGCCGTGCTTTCTGGATGATGGCGATCGATTGCGCTATCTGCACCTGATGCATGAGGCCCTGCACGCCACAGGCTGCCAGCTGCACGCTTACGTCTTGATGGACAACCATGTGCACTTGCTAGTCACGCCACCTGCAGCGGGACGCATCGGACAATTGATGCAACGGCTTGGGCGAAACTACGTCGCATTGTTCAATGGCCGCCACGGGCGCACGGGCACGCTGTGGGAAGGCCGGTACAAGGCATGTCTTGTGGACAGTGCGGACTACGTCCTTCGCTGCTATCGCTACATTGAGCTCAATCCGGTGCGTGCTCGCCTGACCGACAACCCGGCGACGTATCGCTGGTCCAGTTGCCCAGCCAACCTAGGCCAACGCAAGCACTCCGTGCTGACACCACATCCCTGTTGGCTTGCGCTTGGCAGCGACCCGATCCAGCGATCCAACGCGTACCGTGCTCTGCTCAATGAAGCCCTCTCCGACGAACTGCTCGCCAGTATTCGCCTTCATCTACAGCAGCAGCGAGCCCTGGGCCACGACGCCTTCCGCGCAATGGTCCAAGCCAAGACCAACCGCTTTGCAGGCGTCAGGCCCGCTCATCGGCCACGCAACCCCAACACCACCGACTGATAAGTTAACCTGACCCCGTTATTACCGGGAGATTCGCGCACCCGGCCAGGCAGATAGCGATCAGCCACAAGCGCGGCCTACGGCAGCAGCTAACGGGGCCAGGTGTCAACGCCGAAGTAAATCTGACCCACTTTCCGGGTCTTGGGTCACGACGCCTTCCGCGCAATGGTCCAAGCCAAGACTCACCGTTTTGCGGGCGTAAGGCCCCTTATCGGTCACGCAGACCGAACACCGTCGACTGGTAAGTCAACCTGGCTTCGTTATTTTCAAGGTAGCGACACAGCCCTGCTATCGGACATCACCGCGCGGGATTGTACGCCCGGTTCGCTTAATTACCTCCGTCAATTAACTCCGTCCTGTTTTCCCGGTGCAACGCGAGCACATGACAAAGCGCCGCACGGAGGCGGCGCTTTGTTGACTGAAAAGCTATTCCCGCGACTCACGCGAGATGCTGACAGCACAGGTCCACGTAATGAACATCAGCCCGCTTGTTTTTGTCCGCCCATGGACTGCGCCTGAGTAGCTCCCGTGTCGTCATCCGTCGGAGCAAGCTCCCAAAGAGTTTTTTCACCGGCGGGGGAGAGCGGATTGCTCTCGCCGTCAGCGGCGGGGAAGTTGCTTGGGGCAAGGGTGTAGCTGTAGAGCTCTTGCAGCACCTGCGCCATTGGCGTGTAGAAAAGGATGGAACGGGTGCGATCGTCACTGGACGAGATGACCCCGACCAGATGCCGGTCGTAGGTGACGACCGGTCCGCCGGAGTCGCCGCCGTCAAGGCTGGCGAACTCGGACGAGTCCGCGGCACCGAGGTGATCATAATTCGGCCGCCAAATTCCTGGCGCGAGTGTCATGCCGTGCCAAACGCACCGGACACCGGTGCGCCAACCGCTTGTGCAGAATGTCTCATCTGGCGCGTTGGACCACCCGCTCACAGGAAGACGTGCTTCCCGCCCGCCGCGCGGCATGAAGACCTGATTGCTCGCGCGGGGCCGATATTGCAAGTACGGATTGCAGATGGCAGCGCCGCTATTGTGATGTGCCTGGCACCACACATAGGACGGATTGGGCTCGGGCGGTACCTTCACAAGCTCGAGGTCCGAGGCTGCGGACTGCCACACGACAGTGCCAATTGGCTCGTTCTGGTCACCCAAATAGACCGTCCCGCCCGGTAGGGAGCAGTGCTTGGCAAGCACGAGCCATCGTGTGGCATTTTGGTACGGCGTCAGTCGATAGAGGATGTTGCTGGGCACCACCACCGCCCCGACGGTGCAGGATCCTGTATTCACGCCGACTTTCGAGCCAGAAATGAGCGGCAGGACGTCGCGGTCGGGATTGCGAGGAGGGACCACCTGCGCCATGGCAGCCGAGCATGCAAAGGAGGTGCTGATGACTATTGCGAGGCATGCCACGCGCTTTTGCATCTGTAGATTTTTCATCAAGAATCGGATCCTATCAGGGGTTTTCGGGATGACTCAAAGTACTGATTTTCCTGGCACGTTCGCGCCTTTATAGATCGATGATATTGGCGTGGTAGAAAGTGACCTTAATCAGTCATTGAAACGTCACCTTGAATCATTTCCCTGTGATTATCTGACAAAAGAGCATTACAAGTTGTCGAAAAACGAATTTCAAGGAATCGGCTCGGCCTGAAACACGAAGCATGGTCTCACCGTAAAGAGAGTGGCGCATTCTGGAACCGGGCGACGGAAGCGGTTGAATCGACCGCATCATCGCCGCAACGGCTTGGGCGAAACTACGTACCATTTTTCAATGGCCGCCACCGGTGCGCCGGTACGCTATGGAAAGCGCGGTACAAAGCATGTCTTGTGGACAGTGCGGACTACGCCCTTCGCTGCTATCGCTACATTAAGCTCAATCCCGCGCGTGCTCGCCTGACCGACAACCCTGCGGCGTATCGCTGGTCTAGTTGCCCTGCCAACCTAGGCCAGCGCAGGCACTCCGCACTGACACCGCATCCCTGTTGGCTTGCACTTGGCAACGACCCGATCGAGCGATCCAACGCCTACCGTGCCCTGCTCGATGAAGCCCTCTCCGACGAACTGCTCGCCAGTATTCGCCTTCATCTACAGCAGCAGCGAGCCCTGGGCCACGACGCCTTCCGCGCAATGGTCCAAGCCAAGACCCACCGCTTTGCGGGCGTCAGGCCCGCGCATCGGCCACGCAACACCAACACCGCCGACTGATAAGTTAACCTGACCCCGTTATTTGGGGAATGGAAAAGGGACAGCGTTCTGATGCCGACCGCTACTACGAACTCTCACCAGCTCAAACCAAAGCCCTCGACCAGACGCTTCGTGAGAATGTCACCTGGGAACTAAATAACAACTGTTCGTCGTGGGCTAGCGAGACGGTGTCTCGCGTCACCGGAAAGCAGATTGATGCAGGCACATGGTTGCCCACCGTAGAGACGCCCAACGCGTTGATCGACACCATTCGTGAGCGGGAGTCTCGACAGCCGACGTCTCCAACCAAGCCTGAAGTGAATGAACCTGCGCGCGAAGGACGATCAAACAACTCACTTGGGAAGGTCGAGCCATCGGAAGAACGTAACAGTCCTTCGACTAGGGCAATGACTGATCCAGAGCACGCTGGCAATCGCCTTTTCGCTGGGCTACGCGAAGGATTGCCTCTGCACATCTCCGATGAGCGGGTCGCTTTCGCCGCTCAGCGCGCGCACGAGGCCGGAATCAATGACATGTCGAAGGTGGGCCGGGTCATTGAGCGGGAAGGCGACGTGTTCGTCGTCGGCACGACTCCTGGATTCCGCGCATCGGTACTTGCAGGCGAGCAACCTCCCACCATCGAACATTCCAGTACAGCGCTTGCCCAGCAAGCTGCTGCGCAGCCTTCGATGGAACCCGATGCTCAAGCTGTTAGTCCCCGAATGGTTTAGCCAACTTCTTGGAGCAGCCCAATGCGTACTCGCCCGCCCGACGCCCCGGCGACGTATCGCTAGTCCGGTTGTCCAGCCAATCTTGGCCAGCGCGGGCACTCCGCACTGACGCCATATCCCTGTTGGCCTGCGCTTGGCAGCGACCCGATCGAGCGATCCAACGCCTACCGCGCCCTGCTCGATGAAGCCGTAAGCTCCCCCGATCCGCAGACACCGCATAAGTAGATCTTTCTGGCATCGTTCCCAAGTCAGGAGGTTCCATGCGCACATCGAAGTTCACCGAGACACAGATCATCGCCACGCTCAAGCAGGCCGACGCAGGCGTTCCAGTCAAAGACATCTGTCGCCAAGTCGGCATCAGCACGGCGACCTATTACCAGTGGAAGAGCAAGTACGGCGGCTTGGAGGCGTCCGAGCTGCGGCGGGTCAAGGAGCTCGAGTCCGAGAACGCCAAGCTCAAACGGATGTATGCCGAGTTGGCGCTCGACAACGCGGCAATGAAGGACCTGATCGCAAAAAAACTCTAGGGCCGGCGCGTAAACGCGAGGCGGTGCGGTTCCTTATCGAGGTCCACGCGCGGCCGTTGCGCCGGTCCTGTGCATGCGTCGGGCTGTCGCGTGCCGCTTGGTATGCACCGCCTCTGGACTGGACGGTGCGCGATGCCGAGCTGATTGCCGAGATCGCGCGTTACGTTGAAGCGCACCCCAGTCGTGGCTTCTGGAAGTGCAGCGACTACCTTCGCAAGCAGCAACCAGGTTGGAATCCCAAACGCATCTATCGCGTTTACAAGGCCATGAAGCTCAACCTACGCCGCGCTGCAAAGCGTCGCCTTCCCAAGCGTGAGCGGGTGCCGCTCTACGTGCCGAGGCTGCCAGACACGGTCTGGTCGGTCGACTTCATGAGCGATGCGCTGGCATGCGGACGACGCTTTCGCACCTTCAACGTGGTGGATGACTTCAATCGCGAGGCGCTGCACATCGAGGTTGACACCTCGATCAACTCGCAACGGCTTGTGCGTGTGTTCGAGCAGATCAAACGCGATCATGGCTTGCCGCAGGTGGTGCGCTCGGACAACGGCCCCGAGTTCCTGGGCGAAGCGTTCACCAGCTGGCTCAAGACCAATGGCGTCGCACTACAGTACATCCAGCCGGGAAAGCCAAATCAGAATGCCTTCATCGAGCGCTTCAATCGCACGTTCCGCGAGGAAGTGCTCGACCTGAATCTCTTCGCCTGCCTCGACGATGTGCGCGAAGCCGCCCACTGGTGGATGATCGACTACAACGAAGCAAGATCCCATGATTCGCTCGGCGGAATGACCCCGGTCGAGTACCGCAACAAGTACGCCGAAAGCTCTACTTTTGAAGTGCCTGCTTGACGGGGGAGCTTACGAAGCCCCGTCCAACGAACTGCTCACCAGCATCCGCCTTCGTTTACAGCAGCAGCGAGCTCTGGGCCACGACGACTTCCGCGCGATGGTCGAAGCCAAGACCAACCGCTTTACCGGCGTCAGGCCCGCTCATCGGCCACGCAAACCGAACATCGTCGACTAATAAGTTAACCTGACCCCGTTATTCGGGCCAGCGCAGGCACTCCGCACTGACACCGCATCCCTGTTGGCTTGCACTTGGCAACGACCCGATCGAGCGATCCAACGCCTACCGCGCCCTGCTCGATGAAGCCCTCTCCGACGAACTGCTCGCCAGCATTCGCCTTCATCTACAGCAGCAGCGAGCCCTGGGCCACGGCGCCTTCCGCGCAATGGTCCAAGCCAAGACCCACCGCTTTGCGGGCGTCAGGCCCGCGCATCGGCCACGCAACACCAACACCGCCGACTGATAAGTTAACCTGACCCCGTTATTTGACACCGCATCCCTGTTGGCTTGCGCTTGGCACCGACCCGATCGAGCGATCCAACGCCTACCGTGCCCTGCTCGATGAAGCCCTCTCCGACGAACTGCTCGCCAGTATTCGCCTTCATCTACAGCAGCAGCGAGCCCTGGGCCACGACGCCTTCCGCGCAATGGTCCAAGCCAAGACCCACCGCTTTGCGGGCGTCAGGCCCGCGCATCGGCCACGCAACACCAACACCGCCGACTGATAAGTTAACCTGACCCCGTTATTTACCCCGTTATTTGCGACCTATCGCCTGTAGAGTTCGAACGGCGCTACGCGCAATGAGGGTCTTGAGTGTCTACGGAACCCTGGGCGTATCACATCGACCTTCCCGGCATCCCGCAGCACATCGTGCAGCGCGGGAACAACCGCTTGCCCTGCTTTCTGGATGATGGCGATCGATTGCGCTATCTGCACCTGATACATGAGGCCCTGCACGCGACAGGCTGCCAGCTGCATGCTTACGTCTTGATGGACAACCATGTGCACTTGCTAGTCACGCCACCCGCAGCGGGACGCATCGGGCAACTGATGCAGCGGCTTGCACGAAACTACGTCGCATTGTTCAATGGCCGCCACCGGCGCACGGGTACGCTATGGGAAGGTCGGTACAAGGCATGTCTTGTGGACAGTGCGGACTACGTCCTTCGCTGCTATCGCTACATTGAGCTCAATCCGGTGCGTGCTCGCCCGACCGACAACCCGGCGGCGTATCGCTGGTCCAGTTGCCCAGCCAACCTAGGCCAGCGCAAGCACTCCGCGCTGACACCACATCCCTGTTGGCTTGCGCTTGGCAGCAACCCGATCCAGTGATCCAACGCCTACCGTACCCTGCTCGATGAAGCCCTCTCCGACGAACTGCTCGCCAGCATCCGCCTTCATCTACAGCAGCAGCGAGCCCTGGGCCACGACGCCTTCCGCACAATGGTCGAAGCCAAGACGAACCGCTTTGCGGGCGTAAGGCCAGCTCATCGGCCACGCAAACCGAACACCGTAGACCGATAAGTTAACCTGACCCCGTTATTTGCAAGAAGAAGACCTCAGCGTTACGGCAGCGACACTGCCCCGCTATCAGACATCGCCGCGCGGCCCTTACGACCGGCTCGTTTAAGTACCTCCCGCCCTTTTGTCTTTTTGTCTTTCTGTCTTCCGTCCCCACACTATTTTCAAAATATGCAGAGGTACCCTCCAGCTGGCTGGATTTTGAGCTGAAGGAAAGCGTTATATCCAATAGCGCCTGCATCGCCCACCAAATAAATATCAATCAGACCAGAGGAGAGGGAATTTTTGGAATATTAACCGTCATCGTTTCCAGCTCGTAAGGCTCACCATCTCGAAGCTTCCGCAACAAATCCACTGCCTTCTGCGAATACTTATTGGTTTTGCTCCCGGCTGCGTTTCCCGTCTTCATAGTAATATGATAAACATTGTCGGTCGCCTTCATATCAAACCCGGTCTGCTTACTCAATTCCCTAACCAGATCATGTGCTCGACTCCAATAGCCATACCCGAGCTGTTCCGCAACACCTGTTAACGTGTAGCGATAGTTCAAATTTACTTGAGATGGATCAGATATCGTTGTAAGACCAAATAATTTTGCAAAACTTTCACCGGATTCCACAGCATGCTCAAGCGTCTGAAAATCAATCTCCACGGTGCGCTTTGGAGCATCCGACCTAATTAGACCGACCGCCCTAGCCATTAACGCGCGAAGGAGCTTGGTATCCACCTTTTCTAGATTTCCAGCAACTCCAAAGGCCTTGAATACCCACCCGAAAGAAGATGCAGAAATACTCTTTATCCGAATATTCACGCCATCCGCGACCGACAGAACTTTGTCGCGAACAGGATAAGATGACTCTGATATAAGAGGATCCCACTCTAGCAGATACATATTGGGAACCAATTCAAAATTATCCTTGAGCATCCTATGAACGTCATACAAGACCATCTTGACATTTGGATCTTCCGCGTTATATCCGACAAAAAGCAGCGGATGCTCAATAAAATATGTTAAGAGCTTCGCGCTCAAATATTTGTGATCACTTGCAAACCTCGTATAATCGTCCTCGGTCAATACAAGAGACAGAGGATCGGAAATACATCCGTGAATCTTAAAGATTCACCAATCGAGAGATAACCTTTCTTGATGATTTGCTGACCCACAACTGGCTCATATCCATCAAAAAGAGGTTCCAGCAATTGATCGTAGTTTGTCGTGATTATTGAGTGGGGACTCATCGCTTTCAGTGCCGCTATCTCGGCAATCAATTCAGGAGAAAGCTTCCCGACTGATCCAGGCGCAAGCGACCGAAGCAACTCACTTGCAGAATGCTTTATAAATATCTCTCGAGGGAAATTTTCCGAGTAATATTCGTCTGGAAATTTATCTCTACCCGCCCCCCAAGCCCACTGATGATAAAAATCTGCGAAAACACTGCCGATTTTTATGAAATTACTGCCATAGGTCTGCTTGTAGTAAGCAAAGTCCATCTCGATGGCCGGACACTGGTCAGCAAGTAACCTAAGGAGCTCCTCCCAATTTGGAGCATTAGCGTACCGCCGGGATAGGCCTGAACCCACGAACACGATTGGCTGGCACGAATAATCGTGCAACACTCCTTCTATGTCAGCGCGAACTTCTTGTTGATACGTACTATAGTCCATTGCCATTCGAGTAACTCTCCACGCACGCCATGCTCTAAATATTACGAAGACTTAATCGATTGAACTAAATAGTAGCCATCAGCTCGATATGATGCTGCATAGTCAATTTTTTAACATAACCTAAGCCCGGATAATGCCGCCGCCGGTACAATGACATAAATTCATTAACAGCGTTTGTTCTGGGGATAAGCGACCCTACTGCTTGCACATCCTTAACAAGCTTTGACAGTGCCTCTTTGAACTTAAGTGCAGGATCGTCCGCAGTATCGTTAGTGTCAGAGACGTAGTGACGAATAAAAACAGCACCCCCTTGCGTCGGGTCAACGAATGTCAGATGAATTGCAACCGCATAAGCGGGTCCACCTTTATCCGAAAACTCTTCACCTATGGAAAGAAAGTCTCCATAGCCTTGGAAGCCAACAGCAGCGTAGGTCAGATGCAAGTCCGAGAAATGCTCAATAACAGGCGCCACGTATTCGGCATTCTTCTTTTTCTTGAAGCCATCCCTGAGCAAAATGCGCGGATAACCATTAAAATTCGCTCGATAGGCGACGCCTGCATCTTTCGAATCCAAGAATACATGTGGAGCGAATCTACGACCTCTTTGAACCTCAGCAGCAACCACGGCGCTTGGATCAAGCACCCGATCATGAAGGAATGCATCTCCCTGAATTTGGGGAATTGGAGCTGCATGGCCTGCCGCTGAGCCTTGCCGAATGAGCCAAGAGATACCTATGTTCTGTGCGACTAATCCATCGATATATTTTTTTATCGGTGGTGGCAAGCCAGCAACGAGAGGACCACACCCAGGATTCGCTATAACCATCGCCCTTGAGCCAGCTGCCGCTAGCGCGTCGAGGCAGCGCTTCAGAGGCCGTAAGTCAGCCCTCACCGGCTCAATGATAGGAGTCATCCGTGCGCCGGCGATTAGGACTGCTTGTTCCTTGATGCAGATGAGCTCGTTACTTTTCCCTCGAAAATACGGGTGATATCCCATTCTTCAGCCCCCTGTGGCCTACTCCTTGAATGCCTCAATTAGTCTTAATTGTTGGGGAATTGTCAAGTCCTGCGCCAACACTGAGGCGATAAGTGATTTAGGCATGTAGCGCGCCATTTTGGCTTGATTAGTGCCTCGCGCTCGCAAAGCCTCAGCGACCTTGGCTTGAATTTCGAGAACGCTACACCTGCCCGCAGCTTCTTTTAGCTGGCTCGCTAGCATGGTGTTGGGGATACCTAAGACATCAATCCCCAAATACTTCAGCAGGTCTACTTGTTCTTGCTTCCGAAGGAGACGAAGCATGGAGTCAGTCTCAAGCGCGTCAACGCAGCTAGTAGCTGGCCTGGCCACCCGAATTTGGTACCTTTTGGTGAGCACCGCAAGGCCGACTGTATCGGGAAGCTGGCGCTCACAGGCGGAGAGGTGTTTGTCGCAGGTAAACACCCAGACTTCCTGACAAAACTTTCGGTATTCTTCAATTTGAGCGCCAAGGCGGGACAGTTCGTCCAACTCAGTTTTTATCTCGTAGGCAGACAAAAATTGGCGTGCAATCAACACATCTAGCTTTGCGCTCCGCATACGCACTTCAAAATGGACAGAGGATGTCGTCAGGGAATGACGCCCAATGACAATCTTTTCAACCAAAGCATTTTTGTATACATGCTCTCCTCTAGCGCTCCCACGACAGTGGCGAAATGCGGCCTCGTAGATATCTCTAAGAGCCGCATTTGCTTGACCTGCCTCTATACGCTCGATGTGCTCACGCACATTGGCTACTTCTGCAGGATAGTTTCCGCTAGCAATGTCCTTCAGGACTCGCGTAGAGAATAATCTGCGAAGCAGGCAGCCATCGATACCAGCTAGGTTCATAGCCGTAGAACAGCCTATTAGCACGCGGAATTGCACAACAGATTGAGAGCCCTTAACGGGCTCTCAATCTCATGCTTCAAACCCCAACAGGATTCGCCTTCTCAGGATCAATCTTGTACTGCTTGATCGCCCGGGCCACATCCTTGCCCGTCATCTTGCCATCCTTCGCCAGCGCGGCAATTGCCGCATGCGCGATGTAGTACCGGTCGACCTCGAAGAAGCGGCGCAGGTTGGCACGCGTATCCGAACGACCGAACCCATCCGTTCCGAGCACGGTGTAGGTCATCGGGACGAAGGCGCGGATCTGGTCGGCGAAGGCGCGCACGTAGTCGGTGGCGGCGATGGCCGGGCCCTGGCGGCCTTCCAGCAGCTGGGTGACGTAGGGCTTGCGCTGTTCGGCTTCCGGGTGCAGGCGGTTCCAGCGCTCCACGGCGTAGCCGTCGCGGCGCACTTCGTTGAGGCTGGGGCAGGACCAGATGTCGGCGGTGACGCCGAAGTCCTTGTCCAGCAGCTCGGCCGCGGCAATGGCCTCGCGCAGGATGGTGCCGCTGCCCAGCAGCTGCACGCGCAGCTCGCCCTTCTTGGGCTTGCCGGCGTCCTTGAGCAGGTACATGCCCTTGATGATGCCTTCGGCTGCGCCTTCCGGCATGCCGGGGTGGGCGTAGTTCTCGTTCATCAAGGTGATGTAGTAGTACTCGTCGATCTGGTCTTCCATCATCGCCTTCATGCCGTGCTGCATGATGACGGTGACTTCGAAACCGAAGGTCGGGTCGTAGCTACGCACGTTCGGGATGGAGCCGGCGATGACCTGGCTGAAGCCGTCTTCGTGCTGCAGGCCTTCGCCGTTGAGCGTGGTGCGGCCGGCAGTACCACCGAGCAGGAAGCCACGCGTGCGCATGTCCGCTGCCTGCCAGGCGATGTCGCCCACGCGCTGGAAGCCGAACATGGAGTAGTAGATGTAGAACGGCAGCATCGGCACATCCGACACCGAGTAGCTGGTGCCGGCGGCCATCCACGAGGCGATGGCGCCGGGCTCGCTGATGCCCTGCTGCAGCACCTGGCCGGTCTGGTCTTCGCGGTAGTACATCAGCTGGTCGGCATCGACCGGCTTGTACTTCTGGCCGAACGGGGCATAGATGCCGATCTGGCGGAACATGCCTTCCATGCCGAAGGTGCGCGCCTCATCGGCCACGATCGGCACGATGCGCGGGCCCAGTTCCTTGTCGCGCAGGGCGATGTTGAGGCTCTGCACGAAGGACATGGTGGTGGAATACGTGCGCTCGCCGCTGTCCTTGAGCAGGCGCTCGAACTTGTCGAGCGTGGGCGCGACGAACGACTTGCTGGCCTTGGGACGGCGCGAGGGCAGGAAGCCGCCGAGCACGCTGCGGCGCTCCTTGAGGTACTGCACTTCCGGGGAATCTTCGCCGGGGTGGTAGAACGGCACCTGGCCGTCTTCCAGCTGGGCATCGGTGACCGGAATGTTGAAGCGGTCGCGGAAGTGCTTGACCGCCGCGTCGTCCAGCTTCTTGGTCTGGTGGGTGGGGTTGAGCGCCTCACCGGCCGAGCCCATGCCGTAGCCCTTGACCGTCTTGGCCAGGATCACGGTGGGCATGCCGGTGGTGTTCACGGCCTGGTGGTAGGCGGCATACACCTTGTGCGGGTCGTGGCCGCCACGGTTCAGGCGCCAGATGTCGTCGTCGGACAGGCCGGCGACCATGGCCGCAGTCTCCGGGTACTTGCCGAAGAAGTTGGCGCGGGTGTAGGCGCCGCCGAAGGCCTTGCAGTTCTGGTATTCGCCGTCGACGGTTTCCATCATCAGCTTGCGCAGCACACCGTCGGTGTCCTTGGCCAGCAGGGCGTCCCAGTAGCCGCCCCAGAGCAGCTTGATGACGTTCCAGCCGCCGCCACGGAACACGCCTTCCAGCTCCTGGATGATCTTGCCGTTGCCGCGCACCGGGCCGTCCAGGCGCTGCAGGTTGCAGTTGACCACGAAGATGAGGTTGTCCAGGCCTTCGCGGCCGGCCAGCGCGATGGCGCCGAGGGTTTCGGGTTCGTCCGATTCGCCGTCGCCGATGAAGCACCACACCTTGCGGTCGGACTTCTCGATGAGGCCGCGGTTTTCCAGGTAGCGCATGAACTGCGCCTGGTAGATGGCGGCCAGCGGGCCCAGGCCCATCGACACGGTGGGGGTCTGCCAGAACTCGGGCATCAGCCACGGGTGCGGGTAGGAGGAGATGCCCTGGCCGTCCACTTCCATGCGGAAGTTGTCCAGCTGGGACTGGCTGATGCGGCCTTCGAGGAAGGCGCGGGCGTAGATCCCCGGGGCGCTGTGGCCCTGGATGAACAGCAGATCGCCCGGATGGTTGTCCGAAGGCGCACGCCAGAAGTGGTTGAAGCCCACGTCGTACAGCGTGGCGCTGGAGGCGAACGAGGCGATGTGGCCGCCCAGGTCGCCCGGCTTGCGGTTTGCGCGCACGACCGTGGCCATGGCGTTCCAGCGGATGATCGAGCGGATTTTCCACTCCAGCGCGGAGTCGCCGGGGTGCTTGGCCTCGTTGGCCGGGGAGATGGTGTTGACGTACTCGGTGGTGGGCGAGAACGGCAGGTAAGCGCCGGCGCGGCGGGTCTGTTCGACCATGCCTTCCAGCAGCTGATGGGCGCGCTCCGGGCCTTCGACGTCGATGACGGCCTTGATCGATTCGAGCCACTCCTGGGTCTCGAGCGGGTTCGGATCGTTGTGCAGCACTTCGTTCAACCAGTTCATTAGCGCTCCCGGGGGGACACACCCCGCGGGTGTGTCGACATCGTGAATTCGTGAACCCCCAAGTGTACCGCACGCACCTGTTGCCATTCCTCGCTACGGGTGCGTATGGAATGGGACGCTGTTGTGCGCTGCGTGGAGCCTCGGTGCCTGTTGGAACGCCGATGCGGCGCAGCGGGCGCGGCCGGTGTACGACCAAAGGATGAGGGCCAGCGGCAGGCGATGGCCGGGCGCTGCCGTATCGAGTGGGCCGCTGTGCATGCCCGCCCGTAGGAGCACCTGGGCGCGAGAGGCTTTCTCGGTGAAGCCCGTCGCGCCCGGGGGCGCTCCTACGCGATGGCGTGGTCTTTGGGTTTGCGCAGGACATCGCCCCGCGGCGGGCGCCGCCCCGTGGCAGCGTGCTGGTCAGAATGCTTGCAGCGCTTCGGTCAGTTGGCCGTTGTTGTTGACTGCGCCCATGGTGTAGCCCTGCCAGCCCGGGTAGGCGTTGGGCTCCCAATAGAACACGCCGAGGACGCGCGCCGATGCTGCTGCTGCGGCTGAGCAGGTTGCTGAGCATGGCGCGGGTGGTGGCCGCCTGCTGCCAATCCATGCCGACCTCGGAAATCACCACATCGCTGCCGTAGCGCGCAATCATGTCGCGCATGTTGGTGTCCAGGCGGCTGTTGTAATCCTGCCAGCTGCCGACGGGCGGGTAATGCGACATGCCGATCACGTCCCACTTGCCGCCGGCCGAGCGCAGGTTGTCGAAGAACCAGCGGAAGTTGGCGTTGTCGTAGCCATTGGCCAGATGCAAGACGACCTTGGCGTTGGGATACACCGCCTTGGTGGCGGTGTATCCGCTGTTGATGAACTGGCCCAGGGTGGCGAAGTTGGGCGTCTTGCCCTCGTTCCACAGCATGCCGCTGTTGATCTCGTTGCCCACCTGCACCCAGCTGACGGTGATGCCGTTGTCCTTGAGGTATTTGAGGATGCCCTGGGTGTGGCTGTACACATCGGTGTTGAGCTGGGCAACGGAGTGGCCGGCCCATGCCGCAGGCTTGGTCTGCTTGCCCGGGTCGGCCCAGCTGTCGCTGTAGTGGAAGTCGATCATGATGCGCATGCCTTGCGCGGCGGCGCGCTTGGCCTTGTCCAGGGTGTCGCGGCCATCGTTCCAGCCGCCGGACGGGTTGACCCAGACGCGCAGGCGAATGGCGTTGCCGCCGACATCCTTGAACAGCTTGATGAAGTCGGTGGTGTTGCCGGCTGCATCGCGAAAGACCTGCGGCGGATTGTTGGCGGCCTGTTGATTGAGCCAGCTGACGTCCGCGCCTTTGGCGATGCCTTGCGCGCTGACGCCGGCGCTGCACAGACACAGCAGCACGATGAGCCATACACGGTGGTAGTGCCTGCAAAAGATGGTCATGAAACGCTCCCTCGATCGATGGATGTCGCGCCGGTTGGCGCCTTGCTTGATCCCCTGTCTTGCCTGGTGCGTGTGCGCGGCGTGGCATGTGCCTGGCCGTGCATTGCTGCAAATCCGTGGCGATTCAAGCACGGCCGTACAGCCCGGTTGAGGCCGCTATAGGTGCGGGGAGTTGTGGCATAGCTCGATGCAGGAAAACCTTGCATTTGCACACGTCGCGCGGGCCGGTTGTTGTGCAGATGCAGCAGCAGCGGTGCGCATGACTGCGCGAATGAACGCAAAAACGCCGGGCAGGCCCGGCGTCTTGATGCAATGTTCGATGGTGGCGATGTGAAGTCCGGCCGGCGTGCGGCATGGGCCGCAGCGTGATGTGTCACTTCACACCCAAACGCTGCAGCGCCAAACGCCCCTCAGCCCATGGCGCGTGCGCCCTGCTGCTGTTGCTGGGTCTGGGACTGTTGCTGCTCCAATGCCACCGACTGACGCGCCGCGTTTTCGGCGACGCGTTGGCTGCTCTGTTCCAGCGGGGTATTCATTGCCGTCATGGTGTCCACGCTCACGCGCAGCTGTGCCGGGTCGTCGACACGTCCCTGCACGGCAAAGGTGCGTGCGGCATCCGGGCTCATCATCACCGCATCGATGCGCTGGCCACCGGCGGCGTGCATTTCCGATGCGAGCGAACCGGATAACTGCGCGCTGTGCTGGTCGGGCGTGCGCCCGGCACGTGCGTCCTGCGCATGCACGCCGCGCTGGGCATCCTGGAACAGGCCATTGCCCACGTGCCCGGGTTGATCGATCCGCAGGGAGGTATGGCCGTTGCCATGCTCGCGTGCGTCGCGTTTGGCCGGCTCGCCCGGCGCGAGCGGGCCGCGGATGGCATCGATGGCATCCTGGCCGAGGCCCTTCGGCCCCCGGCTCAACAAGGTGATCCCAGCCCGGATCTCGTCCAGATCGGATCGGTACTCGTTGATCATTCGCTTGTTTTGATCCGCGAGTTCACGCGCCTGCGGGTTGTTGAGCGGAGAGCGCTCATCCAGGAAGTTTTTGATGGTGTGCGAGCCGAGCGAACTGACCGCAGATGTCACAGGTGAATCGGGAATCAGGAAATTCAACCTGCTGTTGCTGTAGCCCATCGCACTGAGCGTCGCGATCTCGTTGGGCCTGGCATACACACGCACTTCTCCGTAATGCGGAGATGCTGCGCTCACCGGATCAGCGGCCATGACATGGTTGATCACGCTGTTGCCCCCTTCCGGGATGCGATACGCCAAGCTCGCTGCACCGTAAGCGTTGAAGGTTTCGCCTTTCAGATCGAAGTGGTGGGCGCTGACCTGGGCAAGCGCTCCGCCGAGCGAATGGCCAGTCACGGTCACCTCGGGAGCGTGCCCGGTGCGCTGCTCCTGCTTGGCTGCATAGCCAAGTGCACTTTTCGTCAGGGCGATCGCATCTTCCGCTTGCGGATTGATGCGCTGAAGCACCATGGAGCCATCTGCCTGTATCGCATCACGCAGGATTTCCTCGGTACCCCGGTGGGCGACGACGATATCGCCGCCGCCGACGCGTTGATAGATTGTTCCCTGATAGCCCGTCTTTGGATTATTGACGTGCTCTAGGATTTCGTAGCTCTCGCCGCCAACATCCACTCGCTCACGGTCACCAGGGCCGCGCTTACCGACCTTGTGATCGACGTAACCCTCGTTAGAAAGAATGGCGTATTGCTGCGAGGTAGGCTTCACGGCGAGACCTCTTTGGCGGCAAGGGTTATCGAGAATAACTGGTCGCGCAATTCCGGCTTGAAATCCGCCGCCGAGGGCAAGCCGTTATCGGCATAGTCTGCAATGTCTTCCTTGGGATACCCGCCCTTCCAGAAGTACAGAGTAACCGGCTTGCCTGCAATGACATCCTTGGTCTCGATGAATGGCAGAAATGCGGTCTCCTCTTTTTTACCTGTGGCCTTCAGGGACACCCGTGCTCCCGTCATGCCCCAGTGACAGACCCCACGTCCGTAATAATCTTCATCGAGCATGAGATCAAGGTAGATGACTCCTTGATATTCCTGCTCGGAGACTTTTTTCAGTACAACCGGCTCGCTGCTTGTGATGCGTTGTCCAACGCCTGTTTGAGGATGAATCTGTCCGCATTCGCTGTCGTTGCTGACGTCGTACTGTGCATACCCATTCACCGCCGCAAACGGACCAGGCGCCTTGTCCAAGGTGAGCGTCAGCGCATAGGCCTGACGCGGGCTCGGATTCACCTTGGCAAGACCGCGGCCGCCGGCCTTAACGTCGGCTGCTGCAGTTGCCTCGGTGTCGGGGGAATGGGTCTGGGTCATGCTGGTCTCCGGGGGGTGACAGGCCGTAAGCAAAAGGGCCAGCAGGCTTGGGGTCAACATCTGGCGCAAGGCCGGCCTCCGTGGCAGGTGGGCGGCCAATCTAGTCCGCTCGCGTTCGGCCGGTCAATCGAAACCTCGTGAGGATGAGGCTGCCAGGGAGAGTTGTGCGTGGCAGCAAAGCTGCCATGATCCAGCGCAGCTGCTGCCACGAAGAATGCGCCATGCGCAACCGCCCGCGATCACTGCCACCCCAGACATCGGTCGCCGCGCGCATGCCCTGGCGCCGCAGCTTGCGCATGCGTGTGTTGCTGGCGGCTACCGCGGTGCTGGTGGCGTTGCTGACGGTGCTGGGCACGGTGTTCTACCTGGGCGCGCGCGCCGAGCTGGTGGAGGCGGCGCGTACCGAGGTGGATGGCCTGACCGAACAGACCGCGCGCAGCCTGGCGGCCTTGCTCGATTCGGTGCAGGTGAGCGGGCGCACGCTGGCCGCCAGCAGTAGCGGCGTGGGGCTGCAGCCGTTCAATCTGCGTGCGTTGCTGCTGGCCACGCTCACCGGCGACCCGGATATCGGGGCGGCGCGCCTGATCATCGCACCGCGTACGCAAAAGGCCGGCGACAGCGGGTTTGTGTGGTACGTGCACCGCAGCGGCACGCGCATCGCAGAAAAATCCGCGCTGGAACTGGGTTATGACTATCGCGCGATGCCCTGGTATCTGCGCACCCAGCGCGAGGGCCGCGCATGGTGGTCCGAGCCCTACCTGGATGCCAACGGCGGCGGCCTGTACACCAGCTACAACCTGCCGCTGCGCCGGCCTGGCGATGCACCGGATACGGCGCCGGTCGGCATGGTGAGCGTGGATCTGCCGCTGCAGCATCTGCGCGAGATCATCGATCAGCTGCCGCGCGATATCGGCATCCAGACGATGCTGCTGTCGCCGGAAGGCCTGCTGGTCTTCAGCCCCGACCCGGCACTGAATCTGCGCCATTCGCTCACGGCCTACGTGGCCCGGTCGCGCCCGGATCTGCGGCCATTGCAGCGCGCCGTCGCTGCCGGCCAGCCGATCTCGTTTTCGCATACCGCGCCCGATGGCGAGCGCTTTCTGACCCACAGCGCGGCGGTGGGGCGCAGCGGCTGGACCTTCGTGCTGTCGGCCTCCGAAGGCTACGTGCTGGCCGGCCTGAACTGGCTGGCGGCGTGGGTGGCGCTGGCCGCGCTGCTGGGCGCGTTGGTGTGGTGGTGGTTGATGCGGCGGATCACGCGCAAGTTGACGCGGCCGATCGAAGAACTGACAGACACCGCCGAGCACTTCCGGCGCGGCGAATTCGAATACCCGTTGCAGCACATCGAACGCGACGACGAGGTAGGCGTGATGGCACGCGCCTTCGACAGCGCACGCGATGCGATCCGCCATCACATCGCCGAGATCGGCGAGATGACCGCCGCGCGCGAACGCATGCACAGCGAGCTGCAGATTGCGCGCGAGATCCAGCAGGCGATGCTGCCTTCCGGGCGCACCTTCGACCGCGCCAGTTCGCATCTGGAAACCTGCGCATGGCTGGAGCCGGCCAAGGCGGTGGGCGGAGATTTCTACCACTTCGTGGAAACCGAACCGGGCCTGCTGTGGTTCGTGGTGGGCGATGTCTCCGACAAGGGCGTGCCGGCGGCCTTGTTCATGGCGCGCGCGGTGAGCGTGCTGGAGATTGCCGCACGGCGGTACACGCGCCCGGACGCGATTTTGATTGCCGCCTCCACGCGGTTGGCCGAAAACAACGAGACCTGCATGTTCGCCACCGTGCTGTGCGGCCTGATCAACGTGGTCAGCGGCGACTACTGGCTGGCCAGCGCCGGGCACGAGCCGCCCTTGTTGATCGATATCGATGGCAAGGCGCGCCCGTTGCCGCTGGAAACCGGTGCACCGCTGGGGATCGAGCCGCAGGAATCCTACCCGGTGCTGCAGGGCCGCATGAGCGCAGGGCAGACCTTGCTGGGCTACACCGATGGCGTAACCGAGGCGATGGACGAGCGCGGCGCCAGCTACGGACTGGAGCGGTTGCTGACGGCGCTGCACCCGCGCCGCAGCGCGGCGGCGCAGTGCAAGGCGGTGATCGCCAATATCGCTCGTTTCACCGGCACGGCCGATCCGTACGACGACATCACGCTGCTGGCGATCCGGCTGCGCCAGGAGCATGCTGGGCGGGTCGCACACGCTGGCCGGGACGCGCCCGGAAAGGCAACGACTGCATGAAGCTCGATTTGGCCATCGCGCCATCGCTGGCCCAGCTGGCGGGCGCCAACGATGCGCTGGAACAATCGCTCACGCTCGAGGGCCTGCACGCCGAGCGCATCGGCCAGGTACGGCTGATCGTGGAAGAGCTCGGCTGCAATGCGCTGACCCACGGCCAGTGCGCGGCACAGCCGCTGCGTTTGCAGCTGCAGCTGGACGCGCAGGCGCTGGTATTGGAAATGCACGATGCAGGCAGCGCTTTCGACCCCTGCGCCGCGCCCATGCCCGAGGTGACCGACGAGCTCGACGACCGCGCCATCGGCGGGCTGGGGTTGTTTCTGGTCCATCAGTTCGCCGATCACATCGACTACCGCCGCGATGGTGCATATAACGTCGTGCGCGTCACCCTGCTGCACCCGTACGCCCCTGTCCCCGAGGCCCTGTCATGACCACGCTCGCCATTCAGATCGACCCGCCGCAAGACACCCGTCAACGCGTCACTCTGACCGGGCGGCTGGACACCCACACCTACCAGGACCTGGACGCGGCACTGTCGCCGTTGCTGGGCACCCGCATCACCACGCTGGTGCTCGACCTGAGCGCACTGGAATACATTTCCAGCGCCGGCATCCGCTGCATCTTCAAGGCGCGCAAGGCGCTGGCCACGCGCCAGGGCAAGGTGCTGGTGAGCAACCCGCAACCGCAGATCCGCAAGGTCTTCGACATGGTCAAGGCGGTGCCGTTGAGCGACGTGTTCGCCTCCACCGAAGAGCTGGACGCGTACCTGGCGGCGATGCAGCGCAAGGTGATCGAACAGAGCGCGCAAAGCGATACGCCGATCGTGCCGCACTTCGCCGAAGCCTGAGCGCAGCTGTACTACCGACGGGGCCCACCGCCGGGCGCGGCAAGGCACGTTGCGGCTTGTACGCGCGCCGTGCGGTCGCTGCGGGCTTTCCATCGGGGCTGACGACTGCGCGCCACATCGATGTCGCCGCCGACGTCGCCTGCGCGCACATGTGGGGACCTGTGCGCGTGGGTGCCGGCACCACCTTGGTTAGGCTATGACGCCCTGCCCTGCGCGTTGCCATGCCCGCACTGATCATCTTCGATTTCGACGGCACGCTTGCCGATTCGTTTGGTTTTTTCCTGAGCACCCAGCGGCTGCTGGCCGAACGGCATGGCTTTCGCGCCGCGCAAGCGCATGAAGTCGACGATGCACGTCGCCTAAGCACGCGCGAATTGCTCAAGGCATCGGGCCTGAGCGCGTGGCGCGTGCCATGGGTGGCGGCCGACTTCATCCGGCTCATGCGCGCCGCGCCACCGGTGGCGTTGTTTCCCGGCATTGCCCACACCGTGGGCGCGTTGCATGCCGGCGGCAGCCGGCTGGCCGTGGTGTCGTCCAACTCCGTGGAGAACGTGCAACGCGCGCTAGGCGCAGAGCTGAGCGCCACATTTGCCGTCATCGAAGGCGGCGCGCATCTGCTGGGCAAACAACGCGCCTTGCGTCGTGTGCTGCGTGCCACCGGGCACACTGCGTCGCAAGCGGTCTACGTGGGCGACCAGGTCGCCGACTGGGAAGCCGCACAGCTCGTGGGTCTGCCGTTTGCCGCAGTGGCCTGGGGCTATGCGCATCCGGACGTGTTCGCCGGGTTGGCCGGAACGCGGTTGATCGAACGCGTGGAAGACTTGCTTGCGTTGAGCGGGGATTAGGCGGCGGAACTGCGCATTGGCAAGCGCTGGGCATTGCCGGTGATGCGTGTCGATACCCTCATCCGCCCGTCGGGCACCTTCTTGCGATGGGAGGAAGGAAGGCGGGATCTCGGGGCGCCTGGCGCTGCGCCCGGACCGTGCCAATCTCTACACCCCACCTACCCGCGGCAACGGCGCCGGTACGTTCAGCATGCCACCGGCCGCGACATACGCTGCCAGGGCCTGCCCCTGGCTCAACAGGTGCCCGTGCATGGTGCGCTCGGCGCCTTCGGCATCGCCACGTCGCACGCAGTCCATCAGTTGGCGATGTTCCGCCAGCGATTGGGCCATGCGCCCGGGCGTGAGCAACTGACGGCCGCGGTGCATCTTCAAGATGCGGTGCAGATCGTGCGTCACCCGGATCAACCACGGATTGCCGGCGTACTGCTGCACGGTTTCGTGGATCAGGTAATTGTTGCGGTAATACTCGGCCACATCGCCGGCCGCCGATGCGGCTTCCATTGCCGCGTGCAGCTCTTCCAGGCGCTGCACGCCGGCCGCATCGATGCGCTTGACCGCATCGTGCGCGCAGCGGCCTTCCAGCATCGCCATCACCGGAAACAACTGGTTGAGGTCTTCCAGCGTCAGCCGGGTGACCCGGCTGCCGCGGCCGGCATCCAGTTGCACCAGGCCTTCGGCCGCGAGCAGCTTGAGACTTTCGCGCAGCGGCGTGCGGCTGATGCCCAGCTCTTCGGCCAGGGCCGGCTCGTCGATCCACTCGCCCGGCGGCAGCGCGTAATCGTAGATCTTCTGACGCAGGCGCTCGGCCACTTCCTCGTACAGCGGCACGCGCTTCTTGGAGGCGCGCGAATCAGGAGCGAGGGTCATGGCGGGCAGGCTGTCGGCATCGGGTCGGGGCACCCATTCTACGTGGGCGCCCCGCTGCGCTGTGGCGCGCGGACCGCATCACAGCCAGCCCGGCACCACGAAGACCAGCCACGCCGCCAGCGGCCCCAGCAACACCACCAGGCCGCTGTAGATCAGGAAGCGGCGGAACAGGCCGTCGCGCTCTTCCTTGGCCGCCGAGGCCACCACCAGCGCGCCGTTGGTGGAAAACGGGCTGACGTCGACGATGGTGGAGGACACGGCCAGCGCGCAAATCACCCCGGCCGCGCCCAACTGGCCCTGCATCAGGAATGGCACCGCCAACGGAATGGTGGCGCCCAGCACCGCTGCCGAGGAGGCGAATGCCGAGACGATACCGCCGACGTAGCAGACCAGCAGTGCGCCCAGCAGCGGCATGCCGATGTGCGACACGCCGGTGCCGATGTAGTCCACCGCACCGGATTTTTCCAGCACGGCGATATAGGTCACCACGCCGCTGATCAGCAGCACCGTCGACCAACTGATGCCGTCCACCGCGCCCTTCTGTGCGTTGGGCGAGATCAGCGCCAGGGCCACCGCCACCGTGATCGAGACCAGGCCGACGTTGAGGTTGTAGATCAGCGCAGCAACGCCCAGGCCCAGCAGGCCGATCAAGGTGATCACGCGGTCGCGGGTGATGAACACCGCCTCCAATGCCAGCGGGTCGGTGGACAGGGTGCCGCCGCCCGGCGCCACCAGCGCGCCATGCCCTTCGATCGCGAAGCCGCGGTGCGATGCCTGGTCGCCGGCAACCGCCACGTACTGCGCATCGGCCAGCGACAGCTCCTGCCGGCGCATCAGCTTCAACCCACCGAAGGCGCAGAAGCAGATGATCGCCATCATCAGGTTGAAGCCCAGGCTGGTGAGGAACACCGCCATCTCGCTGACGTCCAGCCCGGCCTTTTCGACCACCTTGTTGGTGATGCCGCCATACACGCTGATCGGCGAGAAGCCGCCGCCCTGTGCACCGTGGATCACCAGCAGGCCCATCATCAACGGGTTGATGCGGTACTGCTTGGCGAAGCGCAGCGCCACCGGCCCGATGATGGCCACCGCTGCCGGCCCCAGCGCACCGAATGCGGTCAGCAGCCCGGTGATGACGAACATCACCCAGGGGATGGCGACGATGCGCCCCCGCACCGCGCGCACTGCCCAGTGCACCAGCAAATCGATGGTGCCGTTTTTCTGCGCGATGGCGAACAGATAGGTAATGCCCACCAGGGTCAGGAACAGGTCGCCGGGAAAGCCGGCCAGCACTTCCTTGCCCTCCAGCCCCACCCACACGCCGCCAATGATGAAGGCCAGCGCGAACGCCACCGCCCCCATGTTGATGGGCAATGCGGTGGCGATGATGAACATGATCACCAAGCCAAGAATCGTTGCAATTTGCGGGGTCATGCGCCCTCCCAGACACCTGATACGCGTACAACACGGATGGCCGCCCGCCACCCTGGGGTCACACCGTGTGCAGCACCTGCCGGACCGTCATGCCGCGCGCTCGCACGCAGCCGTGACCCATTCGAGAACACCCTGAGTGCTGTGGAATTCGTCCACCGAGCGCGCTTCGCATGCCGGCAGCACCTCGCGCGCCATCCGCGCCAATGCGCTGCCGGGGCCGAGTTCGAGAAACACGCGTGCGCCGCGCTCGGCGGCTTGCACCAGCACGTCGTACCAACGCACGGTCTGCGCGATCTGCCTGGACAGCGTGTCGATCACCAGGGCGTGCGTACCGACCGCACGCGCATCGATGCCTGCCAAGACGCGCAACTTGGGCGCGACGAGGTCTGCGGTTGCCAGTTCAATGGCAAAGCCTTCGGCAGCCGCGCTCAACCACGGCGTGTGCGCCGGCACGCTGACCGGCAGCAGCGTGACGCGCGCACCTTGTGCGCTGGCAGCCTCGCCAAGCGCCTGCAATGCAGTGCGCGGGCCGCCGAGTACGGCATGATCGTCGCCGTTGATGATGGCGAGCGCTGCGCCGTGCGTCTGACACAGCGTTTCCAGGCCGCGCAAGGGCACACCGACTACCGCCATCAGCCCTGCCTGCTGCGGGCTGGCCGCATCCATCAACCGGGCGCGCGTCGCTGCCAGCTGCAGGCAGGTGTCGATGGACATGCTGCCGGCCACCGCATGGGCGGCAAGCTCGCCAACGCTATAGCCGAGCACCATCAGCGGCGTGGGAAGTTGCGCATGCAGCACCTGCCAGTGCGCCAGCGTACCGGCGCAGACCAGTGGCTGTGCGATGGCATTGGCGTAGCGGCCCGGATCTGCGGCCAGTGTTCGTGGTGCGGCGCCAAGCACGCGCTGTGCGCTGGCGAGGACGGCGGCTGCCGCAGGCGCATCGCCCACACGCGCGAACATCTCGGCATGTTGGCCGCCTTGGCCCGGGCAGAGCACGGCCAGGCTCATGCGGTAGCCTGACCGTGTTCGCAGAAATGCCTTGCGCGCACGCTGCCGTGTTCCGTATTGCAAGCAATGTGGCGAGACACCTGGATGCGAAGGTCGACTGAGGAGCAATGTGCGAGGTGTGTTGCGACGGCGGGCAGGCCAGCCGGCGTTGCGCCGCTGAGCAGAACGCCGCGGCAGTGCGCCTGCGCATGCACCACATGTTCTGCAGCCAGCGAGCAAACGCGGCTCATGCCAGCTCCTGCCGATGCAGGAACCATGCACAGGCCAGCAGATCCGCGCTGCCGCCAGGGCTCAGGCGACGCGCGACAAACTGCTGGCCGATGGCATGCAACTGCACGCGCCACTGCGGGTGCGCAACGCCGCCGTCGGCAAGGAAGGCTGCCGCCTGCGCCTTGGCGAATGCCAGGCCCTCCGCCCCGCCACGATGCAAAAGATTGAGATCGTCCACCTGGGCGATGAGCTGCATCAAGGTCTGCGCCAGCGCCGCTTCACGCGTGGCGCCCCCCGCAAGCGCAGTACGCAACGCAGGCAGGGCGATCTCGCGCAGCACCGGATACCCTGCCGCGGCGTGTTCGCGCACGCCACTGATGCGGTACTGCGCACGCACCCGTTGGCCGTGGCTGTGCGGATCCAACGGTGCAGCCTGCAATGCATCGCGCCAGGCGCGTACGCCATTGCAGACCTGTTCTGCAGTGGGTCGCCGCCGCTGCGCAACCCACAGGCGTGCAGCCTGCGCAGTGAGCAGGCCAAGGCTGAAAACCGCGCCGCGATGCGTATTGATGCCACAGGTGGCGCGCAACATCGCGGACTCGGCCCCGATACCCAGGTCGCGGAGCCGCTCGAATGGCGCATGGTCGATGCCGGCCTGGGCAATGGCGACAAAATAGCCACGCAAGGCGAACAGGCTACGCATGAAGGTGGCGGCATCCATGTCGGTGTGGCTGCCGCTGTCGAACGGCGTCACCAAGCCCGGCTTGGGCGCGCAGGCCAGCTCTGCATGCAGGGCGCCAACCGCCAGACGTGCGAGCTGGTAGGCAGCATCGCGCGGCGGTGCAGGCGCACCGGCAGCCCAGGTTTGCTGCAGCTGTGCGCTCATGCCGCACTCCGGATCGGAAACAGCGCAGCACGCGGCAACAACCGGCAGTCCTGGTTGGATTTCACCAACACCTGTTGCGCAGTACCGGCGTACTCGCGCCAGTTCACCGCGTTGTCTTCGGGCAACAGCAGTTCGCCATCGGCACGCAGCCCGTGCTGCTGCTCCCAGCGCTGCAGCAGCGTGACCAGCGCGCACGCTTGCTCTGGCGTTTCGATGGGCCACAGCAGATCCAGATCCGATTGCGCGTGCACATACGTCAGGCCGGTCAGGGCTTGCCAGGCAAAGCTGCCGAAGACGTGCGGGTGCAACGCATGCGCGTGCGCTTGAGCGAGCAGGGCCTGCAGTGCCGGCTGCACCGTGACAGGCGCCTGTGGCGTCACCGCATCCAGTGTCAGCGGGGCAGTGCAGCGTGCGATATCGGCCACGTGCGCCTGCAGGGCCAGACGCTGCTTGCCTTCGCTGGGCGGCAGTGGCACGCCGAGCCGAACGCTGCCGGGTGCCTGACTGCCGTCGCCACGCGCCACCACCGCTGGCAGGCCCGCCGCGAACCACTGCCGCAGCCGTGGCTGCGCGCCAGGCGTGACGGCCTGCCACTGCGCATCTTCGCGCAACCACACCAGAGCGTGGCGGCCGGCCATGCTCAGGCCTCGCCCGCAGCCACGGCGCTGGCGACATCGCGCGCCAGCGTGCGGCCCCCACGTTGCGCGCCGCGTGCACGGCGCTGGTCGCCGTCGACCGGCGCGGCCAGTGCGTCGAGCAGCGCCTGCGCCAGATCGCCTTCCCACAGCGATTCCACCGCGCCCATGCGCACGTAATTTTCCACGCCCGGCGCAAACACCGGCGAGCTCTTGCTCAATGCCTGCAAGGTGTCGACCGATTGCTTGGTCACGCGTGCCATCGCACGCAGATCCATGACCCGGATCTGCGCATCGGGCAATGCATGGATATGGTCGGCCATCAGCCCGAACGACAGGAATCCACCGCTGACCGATTCGCCATAAACCAGCGTGACCAGCCGCGCACCGCGCGTACGTGCCAACTCCAGCGCACGCGCCAGGTGCGCGAAATACCCGTTGATGCCGAGCAGTTCGTCGCGCCGTGCCAGCCGCTGCCCAGCGGTGTCGGCCAGCATCACGATCGGGCGCTGCGGGTATGCGCGGGTACTCGCCAAGACAGTGGCAGCCAGGGCCAAGGCGTGATCGACACCGACTTCGAGCTTGTTGGCGGTACCGATCACGGTGACATCGCCGGCGGCGGTGGTTGCGCTGCCGGTCAGCACATCGTCGTTGCGCGCGATGGCGTGACCGAGCGGAAACAGCTGATCGAGCAAGTGACTCAGGTCCATGGAAGGCTCCGGTCTGCGGTCGCGGCAAGAAAGGCCTCGGTATCGAGCAGCGGCAGGCGCTGCGCATCGACGATGCCTTGGCGCTTCCAGATCTCCAGCCCGTCGCGGCAATCGCCGTAGGCTTCGATGCGCGCTGTCAACTGCTGCTGCGCATGCTCCAGCGCCTGCAATGCGGCCTCACCCGTCGCTTCGGTAAGCGCATCGAGCGTGGCCAGCGCTGCATCGGCGAAGGCATCGATGCGATCGGCCACCAACGTGTGGGCTTCGCCAAGCAGGTAGCGGTGTTTGCCGCCGGTGATGCGCCACACCAGCGCACGGTCGCGCGCGTCGAACTCTTCCACCCCGCGCACGGTTTCGATCACGTCCGGGCCGGACAACGACAGGCGGCCTTCTTCGGACATGATCACCGCGCTGCAGCAGCGCGCCACGATGCCCATGCCGCCGAACGCACCGTTGCCGCTGCCGATCAAGGCCAGCACCGGCACACCGGCGGCACGCGCGCTCAAGGTGGCACGCATGATTTCGGAAATGGCGATGAGCCCTGCATTGGCTTCGTGCAGACGCACGCCGCCGGTGTCCAGCAGCAATAGCACCGCTGCCGGCTGCATGGTTGCGGCGCGCTCCAGCAGGCCGGTGAGCTTGGCGCCATGCACTTCGCCCACGCCGCCGCCCATGAAGGCGCCTTGCTGCGCCGCGATCAACACGTTGCGGCCGCGCAAGGTGCCTTCGCCCACCACGATGCCGTCGTCGAAGGCGCCGGGTGTGTCCAGTTGCGCCAGGTGCGGGCTGATCAAGCGACGCCGCGGACCAACGAATTCGCGAAAGCTGCCGGCATCCAGCAGACCCTCGATACGTTCGCGGGCATCGGCTTCGTAGTAGCTGCGCTGGGCCATGGGAACGGTGCTCATGTGCGACTCCCGATGACTTGCGTAGGAGCGCACCTGGGCGCGACCGGGGTATTACCGGCAATGCCCGTCGCGCCCGGGTGCGCTCCTACGCAGTGGAGGGGGCGGCTCATGCGTCAGCTCCCTGCAGCACTTCCAGCGCTTGTTCCAGGCGCAGGCTCACCACCGCCGGCGTGGCGCCCACGTCGTTGATGCTGATGCGTACATCGCGCAGTGGATGGCGTGCAGCGAAATCGTCTAGCACTGCCTGCCAGATTGCGCCAAAGCCGCGTGCGGCGGTGAGGATCTCGATCTCCATGGCGCCCTCGAGCGGCACGCGCTCGACCAGCACTTCCAGATTGCCGGAGGCCACGACACCGACCAGCGCGTGTTCCAGCCCGGCGCGTGCACCGCGCTGTCCATCAAAGCGATATCGCAGGGTTTCCATGCTGTGCCCTCACCAATTGCGAAAACGTTTCGGCGGGTCGTACAAGCCGCCGGACCAGCGCACCAGGTCCTTGACCGTGCGCGCTGCAAGCAGGTCGCGCGTGGCATCGCGCGGGCGAATGCCCAAATCGTCCGGCCGCTTGATGACGCCGCGGTCGCGCAGGTTTTCGACCATGCGCTTGTCGCGCCCCAGGCCCACCGCGGTATAGCCGGACACGCCGCGGATTGCCTGTTCGCGTTCTTCCGGCGTGCGACACAACAGCAGGTTGGCGATGCCTTCTTCGGTCAATACGTGGCTGACATCGTCGCCGTAGATCATCACCGGCGGCAGCGGCATGTTGGCGCGCTCGGCCAGTTCCCAGGCGTCGAGTTTGTCGACGAATGCCGGCGCCATGTGTTCGCGGAAGGTCTCCACCATCTGCACCACCAGCTTGCGCCCGCGCGGCATCTCGCCCGGCGTTGCCGCTTCGCGCCCGGCCTTGAGCCAGGCAGCACTGGCATGCCGGCGACCGCGCGCATCCGAGCCCATGTTGGGCGCGCCGCCGAAACCGGCGATGCGATCACGCGTGGCGGTGGAGCTGTTGCCCTGCAGATCGATCTGCAAGGTGGAGCCGATGAACATGTCGCAGGCATACAGCCCGGCGGTCTGCGACAGCGCGCGGTTGGAGCGCATGCTGCCGTCGGCGCCGGTAAAGAAGATATCCGGACGCGCGGCGATGTAGTTCTCCATGCCCAGCTCGGAGCCGAACGAATGCACCGATTGCACGAAGCCCGATTCGATGGCCGGGATCAGCGCCGGATGCGGATTGAGCGCCCAATGGCGGCAGATCTTGCCCTTCAGCCCCAGCGATTGGGCGTAGGTGGGCAGCAACAGTTCGATCGCGGCGGTGTCGAAACCGATGCCGTGATTGAGCCGGTCCACACCGTATTCGGCATAGATGCCCTTGATGGCCATCATCGCCATCAACACCTGGATCTCGGAAATCTGCGCCGGGTCGCGGGTGAACAACGGTTCGATGTAATTGGGCTTGGGCGCCTGGGTCACGAAATCCACCCAATCGGCGGGAATATCCACGCGCGGCAGGGTGTCGAGAATTTCGTTGACCTGCGCAATCACGATGCCGCCCTTGAACGCGGTGGCCTCCACGAGCACCGGCGTGTCTTCGGTATTCGGGCCGGTATAGAGATTGCCGTGACGATCGGCCGCCTGCGCGGTGACCAGTGCGATGCGCGGGGTCAGGTCGATGAAGTAGCGGCCGAACAATTCCAGATAGGTGTGGATGGCGCCGATCTCGATGCGACCTTCGCTCACCAGCCCGGCCAGACGCGCGGCCTGCGGGCCGGAGAACGAAAAATCCAGGCGCTTGGCGATGCCGCGTTCGAATACGTCCAGATGCGCGGCAAGCGACAACACCGATTGCACCATGTGCAGGTCATGCACGCGCGCCGGATCCACCTCGGTAAGGCACCGCGCCAGGAAATCGGCCTGCTTCTGGTTGTTGCCCTCCAGGCACACACGGTCGCCGGGCTCGATGACCGCTTCCAGCAACGCCACGACATCCTCGGCAGCCACCACGCGACCCTGCGGCGCCAGCGCGGCGGCCCGCTGCAGACGCTGACGCCGGCTTTCGGCCTGGGTGTCCCACTGTCGACTCATGCCTCTGCCTCGCCGGGGCGAGCCCGTAATGTCAAAGTAATTACATCGTAATTATGAAATTTACGGGTGTCTAGACGCGTTGCAGCATCCGGGTTTGCCACTGGGCAGGCGTCAGCCGCCAGCAAGCCGAGCGCTTGCGCGTCAACACACTTCGATATATCGTTTCTCCATGATTCGATATATCGAATGAAACAGCGCCCGCCCGTCAGGCCAACGGCCGATCTCGATGCGGCACCTGCCCGCACGCGCGGTGCCGGCGCACGTGTGCGCCCGCTGGAGCACGGCGATCTGCGCCTGCTGCTGCTGGCGCTGATTGCCGAGCGCCCGTGCCATGGCTATGAGCTGATGCGGCAGATCGCCGCCCTCTTCAAAGGGCTGTACACGCCCAGCGCCGGGGCGATTTATCCGGCGCTGGCGCAGCTGGAGGCCGCCGGCTGGGTGCACACCGATCTGGATGCCGGCCGCAAGCGCTATCAGGTCACTGCCGCTGGCAGCGACTACGTTGCACAGCAACGCGATGCGCTCGATGCCGCACTGGCCCGCACCCATCGACGCGCGCGTGAGCTGATCAAGTCGCAAACGCCGGCCCCGATTCGCGAGGCGATTCATCGCATCAAACATGGCTTGTTCGCGCGCCATGGGCAATGGAGCGAGACAGAAACCGCGCGAATTGCTGCATTACTCAACGCCGCCGCCGACGGCATGGAGCGCGACGACGACTGAGCGGGTGTGCGGTAACGCCTGGGCTCGGCCCGACAGCGATCTGCGAACCGCGCAGGGCGATACAACGCCCCCGCTGCCCCGATTCGAGGTGAAGCGATGCAATTGCATGCAGCTTCACACGCCCCCTCATCTGCCCCTGCGGGCACTTCTCCTGCAGAGCTGAAGACCACGCCGTTGCGCTGGATGACAGCACACCAGCATGGCCGATCGCCACTCACCACGTCATTGACTGATCACGCATTGATTTCGTAACGCTCCCTCTTCCCCCGCACCGCCGCGCATCCGTGCGGCACTCCAGGAATTGCATCCCATGGCTGCACACACCAATACCCAACTCCGTCGCGACCCACGCCTGCGTTCCGTGCAGGTGCTGCGTTGCGAAGCGATCACCCCGCACATGCGCCGT
Source organism: Xanthomonas euvesicatoria (assembly GCF_013112235.1). Classification (NCBI taxonomy): domain Bacteria; kingdom Pseudomonadati; phylum Pseudomonadota; class Gammaproteobacteria; order Lysobacterales; family Lysobacteraceae; genus Xanthomonas; species Xanthomonas euvesicatoria. Next base: position 1,777,962 of record NZ_JABFFS010000001.1, on the reverse strand, counting down.
ATCGTGTTCGGCGGCAGCGACCTGGCCGGCTTTCAAAGCGATGCGCCGGACGATCACGTCAAACTGTTCTTTCCCAACGCCGACGGCGCCTTCGTCCTGCCGACCATGACGCCGGAAGGCCCGCGCTACGAAGAAGGCGCGCTGCCTTCGCCGGCGCGCGACTACACGCCGCGCGATTTCGATCCGCAGAGCGGCGAGTTGAGCATCGACTTCGTGTTGCACGGCGAGGGCGTGGCGTCCGGTTGGGCCGCGCGCGCACAGCCCGGCGATCCACTGAAACTGGGCGGCCCGCGCGGCTCGTTCCTGGTTGCCGATGACTACGACCACTACGTGTTGATCGGCGACGAAACCGCGCTGCCGGCGATCGGCCGCTGGCTCGAAGCGATGCCCGCCGACATGCACGCGCAAGTATTCATCGAGATCGCCGATGCCGCCGAGCGGCAGGAACTGCTCAGCGCGGCCGAGGTGCGGGTGAACTGGCTGGAGCGCAATGGCTTCGATGCCGTCAGCAGCACCCTGCTGGAAGACAGCCTGCGCGACTACGAGCCAGAGGATGGCGACACGTTCTACTGGATCGGCGCCGAATCGATGCGCGCGCGCGCCATGCGCAAATTCCTCGAAGACCACCTGGGTGTGGACAAGGAATGGGTGCGCGCAAAAGGCTATTGGAAGGCGCGCGGCGAGCACGGCGAGGAGTGATTGCCCTGCGTGCACGCAAGGCGCGTCGGCTCTCAACGCGTCACTAAGCCGCTTCTTGCGCACTCGCCGTGCATGACATGCGCTACGGTGACGCCGGCCAGGACTGCATGGCCGGCAACGCCACTTGCACCTGGGCCGGATCGATGCGCGTGCGCAGCCAGGCCAACGCAACCGGCAATGGACACAAGGCCTGACCGTGGCAACCGGGCAATACCAGGGTGGACGAGGCCAGCGCATCGCCGTCGAAGCGCCCGCTGCGCAACGCCGCCAGGCTGGGCATCAAGGTCCGCACGCGCAGCAACGGCATGCCGTCGCGTTCGAACACATCCAGCACCAGCGCACCGCCGGGCGGATAGTCGTCGGGACGATCGCTGCGATGCCACTGCACGCCGAGCAGTCCACCGAGCGTGGCCAAGGTAGTGTCGTGTCCCACCAGCACCAGCAGCCGCGTGGAAGGCGGCGCCAATGCCGCTACCGACGGCGTCTGCCCGACCGCGGCCTGCACGGTGGCCAGAAGATGCGCGAGCAGGTTGGATGCCGCCGCCGTGGCAACCGGCAACGGACGCTTGCTCTGGGCGAACGAGGTGTTGTGCAGGGCAATCAATTGCGCCACTGCGGCGCGATCCACCCGGCCCCAGCCCAGCTGCGCCGCATCGAAGCCTTCGATGTCTTCCAGCATCAGGTTCTCGGCCAGTCCGCCGGCCAGCTTCAGGGTGCTGGCCGCGGCCGGCGAGCCATCGCGCGTAGCCGGCTCGTAGAGCAGGCGGGTAGGCGGCGGCGTGGCGCAGCGTCCGTGCTGGCAGGCACTCAACACCGCCTGCAAGTGCGCCAGCTGCGCGCGCGTCTCAGCTTCCAGCCGCACCGGCGGCGTGGGCGCCTTGCCGCCATCGAACAATACAGTGCGCTCGCCCTCCGGCAGGGCCTGGTAGTGCACTGCGCAGCCCGGCGCCATGCCCTGCAGCAGCGCCTGCGCGCTGGCGTGGTTGCGGGCGGTACTGTCGGCGATGGTGACGATCTGTTCGGTGCCCGCGCAGCCACTGGCCGCCAGTCCGAGCGGCGGCGCGAATAACGCGCGATAACGTGCGCCCAGCGCCTGCATGCCGGCTCGTCCGTGCGGCGTCAGCTGGCCCGCGGCCACCGGCCAGTGCGGCCATGGCTGCGCGCTGTAGCGATCCAGCTCGCTGCCGGGCTGGGTCGGTGCACGGATGCCATGCCGCACCAGCACGATGGTCAGGCGCAGGTGCGCGGTTGCAGCGGCGGTCTCTTTTGCCACGACCGGTTTTGCCATCGGCAGGCAGAGCGCCAGACCGAGCAGTGCGTGCCGCATCGTTCCGGCAAAAGAGCGATTGTGCATGGCTTGCCTCATAACGTTGCCGACAACGCGAGCACTCTCCCGCGTCCAGGCTGACCGGCATACCGCGGTGCATGGATGGAACGCGCGCCAACGGTGCGCGTGCCGCGAGGCCGGACATCGCGGTGGCGCAATGGCTGCCCTTGCCGGAACAGCGGCAACAATCTACCCAAGCGCACGACAGACATCACCGCTCCAGAAAAATGCGCCCAGCCTGCGTGGACCGGATGACGCGTGGATGACAGCCGCAACTCCGTTGCCGCGCGTTGCGCCCGGCCGTTGATTCGCGGCGATGGCGATGGCGCGATCTATCGAGACAGTGCAGCGGCGCCAGGTTTGCCAAACGTCGCGACGGCCACCTGTTTGCCGATGCCACGGTCACGCAGTCCACGCTGCCGGCGATGCCGTGAGCGGCGGTGTTTCCCAGGATTCGCCCCGGCACGCAGGCCGCCCCAACATGACGTGACCACGCCCGACGGCATCTCACTTGGCCGTTACCCTCAACGACAAAGGCCCGCCGAAGCGGGCCTTTGCCTGGACAGCAGCCAGACCGCTTACTTGGCAGCGGCATCCTTCGCCGCAGCATCGCCCGCCTTGGCCTGCAGGGCTTCGGTGGTGATGCGGATCTTCACTTCGTCGCTGACGTTCGGGGCGTACTGGCCCAGGCCGAAATCGCTGCGCTTGATGGTGGTGGTGGCGTCGAAACCGGCGGCCGGCACCTTCTTCATCGGGTGCTCGCCGGCACCGTTGAGGGTGACGTCCAGCACGACCGGCTTGGTCTGACCCTTGATGGTCAGGTCGCCGGTGACGGTCAGCTTGTTGGTGCCGGCAGCTTCCACCTTGGTGCTCTTGAAGGTGGCGGTCGGGAACTTGGCCGCGTCGAAGAAATCACCGCTCTTGAGGTGTTCGTCGAACTTGGCGGTGAAGCTGTTCAAGCCGGACAGCGGCAGGGTGACCTGCACGGTGGACTTGGTCACGTCGGCCGCGTCGTACACCAGGGTGCCGTCGACATTGCCGAAGTGCGCGCTCGGGTTGGAGAAACCGAAATGGCTCCACTGCGCCAGCACGTCGGTGTGCGACGGGTCCAGGGTGTAGGTGCCCGACGCCACTTCCACGGCCGGGGCGGTCGAGGCCGCAGCCGCCGGTGCAGGTGCCGGCGCAGCAGCGGCGTCGGCCGGTGCGGTGGCCGCCGCCGGGGTTTCGGCGGCCGGAGCGGCAGTGTTCTCGGCCGGCTTGGAGCAGGCGGCAATGGCCAGGGTCAGGGCGAGCGGCAGCAACAGCTTGTGGGTGGTCTTCATTGGAACTCCATGGGATGAGAGACGCGTCGGATCAACGCGGGTGGGACAGATGCAGACGGACGAGGACTGCAGGAAACGCAAGACACCATGTACGTCGACACGGCGAGCCAGATCAAGCGATCGTCAGGCGAACGGCCAACTGCGTCGCTTGACGCGGCAGGCACACGCGGTGTGCCGGGCCGACGCACGCCGTCCACGGCGCTGCGCGGCAGCCGGCACGCATGCATCGCCTTACTCGAAGCGCGCCGCTTCGTCGAAGCTCAGGCGTGGCGAACGCGGGAACAGCCCGGCCGGGTCGCCATAGCCAAGATTGACCAGGAAGTTGGACTTGATCGGCGTGCCGGCAAAGAACGCCGCATCCACCTTGGCGTTGTCGAAGCCGGACATCGGGCCGGCGTCCAGTCCCAGCGCACGCGCGGCCAGGATCAGGTAGGCGCCCTGCAGCGAGCCATTGCGGAACGCCGATTCGGTGCGGCCCTCGCGCGGGCCGTCGAACCAGCTCTTGGCGTCGGCATGCGGGAACAGGTACGGCAGCTTCTCGTGGAAGTCTTCGTCGTGCGCCACGATCACCGTCACCGGCGCGGCCAGGGTCTTGGCGGCATTGCCCTCCGACAGCGCCGGCTTGAGCTTGGCCTTGCCTTCGGCGCTGGTCACGAACACAAAGCGCGCCGGGCCGCTATTGGCCGCGGTGGGCCCCCACTTCACCAGCTCATACAGCTCACGCAGCACCTCGTGGCTGACCGGCGTGTCGGCAAACGCATTTTGCGTGCGGGCGGTGCGGAACAGCTGATCCAGTGCGGCGGCATTGAGCGAGTCGGACATGAGCACTCCAGAGGAAGGGGTGGTGCGACGGTAGGCTGCGGCGTCGGCGCCAGTGTGAAGACCCGCAGTGTAGAGTGGCGCGATTGCCGCCACACGCGTTCAATCTGAAACAAATCTATGTCGGATCTGAAACGATGGGGCTGACCTGGGCACTGAGCGACGGCCGTGCCGGCAATGCGCGCCAGGCCGAGGCGCTGGCGCGTGCATTGCAGCCCGCTGCCTACCAGCCACTGCACCTGCAGACCAACGCGCCGTGGCGTTGGGCGGCGCCGCGGCGGCTCCCCGGCGCACGGCAGGCGTTTGGCGCGGCATTTGCCCGGCAACTGCAGCAGCCCCCGGCGCTGGCCATCGGCTGCGGCAGGCAGGCGGCGCTGGCCACCCGGTTGCTGCGTGCCCACGGCAGCCGCAGCGTGCAGATCCTGGATCCGCGGCTGGACCCGCGGCACTGGGACCTGCTGGTGGTGCCCGAGCACGATGCACTGCGCGGCAGCAACGTGCTCACCCTGCTCGGCAGCCTGCACCCGGTGGACGATGCGTGGCTGGCGGCCGGGCGGGCCGCCTTCCCCGCCTTGGGCGGCTTCCCGGGCCCGCGGCTGGCGCTGCTGGTCGGTGGCCCCACCGCCCAGGTGCCGTGGACGCCACAGGCGCTGGCGGCGCTGTGCACGCGCGTGAGCGCCCAACTGCGCGCGCTGGGCGGCAGCCTGCTGGTGACCACCTCGCGCCGCACACCGGGCGATGCACTCGCAACGCTGCGCGCGGCCTGCGCCGGCCTGCCGCATCTGCTGTGGTGCGATGAGCGCGATGGGCCGAACCCCTACGCTGGACTGCTCGGCTGGGCCGATGCCATCGTGGCCAGCGCCGATTCGGTCAATCTGCTCTCCGAAGCCTGTGCCACCCGCGTACCGGTCGCTGCCGCGTTCGGCGAGCAGGCACGTGGGCGCGTTGACACCTATTTGCAAGCGTTGCGGCAACGCCAGCGCTTGCACTTAGTCGATGAAGTTCTCGCCAGCGCTGTCGATATCGTTCCTGTGCGCGAAACCGAGCGCATCGCCATGCAGGTACGCGCGCGCCTGCTGCCATAACCCAACGCCCGCCAGCGGGCCAGCGAGACAAGGACGATGTGCATGACAGGGACGATCCACGCGCGATGGATGCGGCAAACCCGGCGCAAGGCAATTGCGCTGCTGGTACTGGCCGCATTACCGCTGGCGTCCAACGCAACAACACCGCGTTGCGTGCCGCGTTATCCCACGCCGCACACCGCTGCCGCGATGTTCGACATGGCCACCTCCACCGCGCAGGCGCTGGATGCGTTGCCCGATGCCAAGGTGGTGCTGCTGGCGCGCGGCGGCCAGGATCTAAGCCGCTACGGCCTGAAACATAGCCACCTGGCATTTGCCGTGCGCGACGATGATGGCGGCTGGCGGGTGCGCCACCTGCTCAATCGCTGCAAGAGCGATGCGTCACAGCTTTACCAGGAAGGCCTGAGCAACTTCATCGGCGAAAGCGCGTTGAGCAGCGATCTGCGCGTGGGCATTCCCACCCAGGCACTGCAGCAACGTCTGTACGCGCGATTGACTGGCAGTGGCGATCTTGCGCACCGCCTGCATGAAACGCGCTACAGCATCGTGGCGTATCCGTTTTCCACCGACTATCAAAACTCCAACCAATGGGTGCTGGAAGTGCTGGCCGTCGCGCTGGCGGCCGACGCGCAACCGGCGGTCGCGATTGCCAACAGCGGTGATGCACAGGCATGGCTGCGCACCGCGCGCTATCACCCAAGCGCCCTGCATCTGGACCTGAGCCAGCGCATCGGCGCGCGCTTTGTCGCCGCCAATGCGGCGGTCACCGATCATCCTGTGAGCGAACGTGTGTCCGGTAACTATTCGGTGGTCACGGTCGAATCGGTATTCGACTTCCTGCATCAGCGCGACGCGGTGGACAAGGAACTGTCGATTGCACGCGCCGCCCCTACTCCTGGAGCAACACCATGATGCATGCCCGTTCTTTTCTCGCTGCCAGCGCATGCCTGTTCGCCGCCTTGACATTGCCCTGCGCACACGCCGGTGAAGCGACCACACCCGGCGAAAAATCCGAGTTCTATTCGGCACTGTCGCTCGCCATGCCAGTGCTGATCGCGTCCGGTGTGGCGGGCTCTGTGTTTTCCGCACCCGTTGCTGCATCTAATGCAGTGGCCGAATCACGTCGCGAGGCACGCGCGGGCAAGCTGCCGCCAATGCGCGTGCAAGCCGTCGACACCCTGCCTGCGGGTGCACGCCAGGTGCGCCTGCAGGACCCGCAACATGCCGAGAACACCGCAGTGCTGCAATGGCAGGCACGCCAGGACGACCCCGCCGCAGGCTTCCACGTCGGCGAAATGGTGACGTTCCAACCTAGCCCCGCAGGCAGCGGCTGGACCGTGCATGCGGAACAAGGCCAGGCGTTGGCGTTCGTACCGACAGAAGCGGCCGCCGCATACGGCAGCAGCCAGACCTGGTGACGTGCACGCCCTGCGCCGCAGGCCGGGGCCACCTCTGATCGACCGCAGCGCGATCGTCGTTGCATCGGCGGCGTTGCCACGACGCCGATGCCTCCAACCGCGCTGCGTTTACGGATTGCTGGGAGAACGCGGAATGCCGGCAGGCGCCGCATCCAGCGCGCCGATCATCAGCCGCACGACCGGGGTTCCCAAGCCGGTGGTGTAGTTGTACTTGCCGGCGATCGGCACGTCGTTGCCGACGACCCCGTTGTTGCCGGGAATGCCGCGGTGATAGGCCTGCGGGCCGTTGGCGGCCAGGCGATACAGGTAATCGTTGAGATTGCCCTGCCGGCCCTGCTTCTGCACCAGCAACGCGGCCACGCTGGCGAACTCCGGCGCCGCCACGCTGGTGCCGATCACCTTGGTGATGGCACCGGCCACGTAGATGGACACCGAGCTTGTGCCCTGCTGACAGGGATGCACGGCGATTCCCGGGCAGCCGCCGACCAACATGCCGACATCGGGCAATGCGCGCATCGAGGTGCGCGTGCCGCCCAGCGCGCGCAGCTGATATGCCGGACGCTGGAACAGCGTGCTGACGCCGCCACCGGCACCCCAGTAGCCGCCGCTGAGCAGCGCGCCGACGCCATACGGGTCCTCGGCCTGCAACGGGTCGGCAAACGCGCTTTCGCTGAGGTAGCTCGAATCCAGGCTGCCCTTCTTGTAGGCAGTGAGCAGGTTGCCGCCACCGACCGCGGTGACATGCGCATCGGCGGCGGGCCAATGCACGCTGGGGACGTACCGGCCGTTCTTGCCTTCCACCAGGTATTGCGTGTCCGGGCAATCCAGGCCGGCATTGTCGCCGCTGGAGGCGACGAAGCTGATGCCCTGCGCATTGCCTTGCTTGAAGACCGAATCGAACAGGCCAAGGATGGAAGTGGCGTCCTTGCCGTTATAGGCCGCGGTGAAGATCTGTTCGCAGAACCCGAACGAGGAGCTGACCACGTCCGCCTCATTGTCCTGCACGATCTGCCGGTAGCCGGCCAGGATGGAATCGATGGACAGATCGGGGATCACGTACAGCAGCACGTGCGCGCCCGGTGCGCCGCCGAGTGCCATGTCCACATCGAGCGTTGCCTCGCGCACCGCAGCGCGATTGCCGTCCTGCACCCCGGGCTTGGCCCCGGCCACATAGCGGCGTGCATACAGTGTCGGGTTGGCATGGTTGCCGGCATAGCGGCTGAAGCGCTCGTGGTCGAACATCGCGGCGATGTCCGTATCCAGCACGTCGCTGCCGATCAGGACGGCGATCGTGCTGCCGCTACCGTCGAGCCGCTGTTGCTTGCCTGGCGCACCGATCATCGTCTGGTAGGAAGGATAGCCGTAGGCCTGCTTGAGATCGTTGTACCAATAGCTGGTGGTGCCATCACCGGTGCGGTTGCCGGGCGTGCCGGCCAGCATGCGCGAGTCCATGCGCGCCGCCGGCAGCCCGCGGCTCAGGCCGGTGACGGTGACACCGTTGGCACGCAGCGCGGCCGGCAGCTGCAGCGGAGCGGCAGCCGCCAGGCGTACCTGCTGGCCGGCGTTCAGATCAGCCACCAGCGGCGCGGCAAACAACCGCTCCACGCTGTCGGCATTCGCGCTGACATGCAGGGTTGGCCCTTGCTGCACCACGGTCATGTGTGCGGCCTGCAGGGCGGCGCGTACCTGCGCGAGCTGCGCAGGCGCCGGACCAAAACGCCGCTGGAATTCGGCCGCCGACAGCCACCTGTGATACTGCGGCGACAGCGGGTCCTGGATGTCGGCCAGCAGGGCGTTCAGGGCCACTTGGTCGCGTGGTGGCAGATGCACGTCGAAGGACACGGGCGCTGTGCGCAAGCTGGCCGTGATCGCGTCAATCCGGGCATCGGGGACGGTGGTGGCAGCGTTGGCGCTACCGAAGGCCAACAGCGAAGCGGACAGCACGGCAGCCAGCAGCGGCCGACAGCGGATGCGAGTAAGCATGGATCTCTCCAGGGGGCACAGCAGTGAGCGAGGCCGAATGGCATCGCAGGGACGTGCACGACCGCTCGCGACCACCGGCGCGATCATGTCGACACGGAAACAGGACACAGATGCCGGCTGCGATCGATGGCCGCGCGGGCCGCGATCCACGCGGCTGGCCGCTGACACAGACCACGGCAAGGCCGAGCGCTGCCGGTGCACCATCGCGACACTGCACATTCGGCGGCTATCTCCATCGGCATCGGCAGGTCGCGCGGCTTGCAAGGGTTGCCATCACTCAGACGGCGGGTCGGGAGCCGGGACGATACGTGCGATGTCTACCGCTGAAATGCCAGCGGGCGAGGTTGTGTCGCCATCAGCGAGGTGCGCGCGCCTGCGGCAGCAGGTGCCGCTGCGTGCCAGCTCGCCGCGCGTGGCTGCCTCAAGGTGCGCGCCGTTGCCGCGAGTACCTGCAAGCGCCCATTGCGCGCACCTGCGCCCGCTCATCACCGCAGTTCCTGCGTCGAGGCTGCCGCCTGCTTTGCGATCACCGCGTGCTGCCGATGCCGCCGGTCAGGCGTCATGTGCACGCGTCACCGATGACGACCCGATGTCGTGGCGCAGGCTTGCCCCGCTCTGCACATCGCATGCCGACGATGCTGCCGAGCGCCGCCGCCGCCACGAACGCACGCGCTTTTGTATTGCGGCCGCGATGTGCGCACGCGCTCGGTCGTCGCCGCCGACGATACAGGCACGGTCCGGCGCCAGGCGCCTGCGCGATACGGGAAGGGGTCTTCGCGCAGCGGCGCCGTGGTCGGGGCGCGCATCGCTGCGCTGGTCCAGCCCTGCCGTCGAAGCGATAATTGCGCGCCCAATCAACCGTGTCGCCATGCGTCCTGCCTCGCCACCTGCCTTTGCCCCGCTCACCTCCCGTGCATTGATCCGGGCGGTGTTGGCAATGGGCGCGGTGGTCCTGCTGTCCAACATCCTGGTGCAATACCCGATCAACGACTGGCTGACCTGGGGTGCGTTCTCCTACCCGCTGGCGTTTCTGGTCAGCAACCTGATCAACCGCCGCTTCGGTCCACGCGCTGCGCGCCACGTTGCCTGGTGCGGGTTCGCGCTGGCGGTGCTGCTGTCGATCTGGCTGGCGACGCCACGCATTGCGGTGGCCTCGTGCAGTGCCTTCATCGCGGCACAATTGCTGGACATCAGCGTGTTCGACCGCCTGCGCGACGGCAGCTGGTGGCGCGCGCCGATCGTGGCCACCACCTGCAGCGCCACCCTGGATACCACCATCTTCTGGAGCATTGCGTTTGCCGGCGCGAGCCTGCCGTGGGTCAGCTGGGCCGCAGGCGATCTGGCGGTAAAACTGGGCATGGGCGTGTTCCTGCTCGGCCCGTTTCGCGCCCTGCTGTGGCGGAGTGCGCCGCGTCGGTAGAACGCATGACGCGCATGGATGCGTGGCTTCCCGGCAGGAAAGCCAGGCACCGTTGCCGCCCTTTGCCGCAGCTGCATCGAAAGCGGCGCACTCACCGGGGCCCTTACAGCGCTGTTTCATCCTTGCCCAGCGGAAACGTCAGGCCCTGCCCACGTGCTGCGTTGAAGATGATGCCGCGCGCCTGCTGGATGGCCGGCGTCGGTGCGAGCAGGCGTGGGCGGCGGTCCAGCGTGCAGCTCAGGCCGGCATCGACCAGCGCTGCGTGCGCCTGATGCAGTGGTGCGCTGCTCTCGTCCGGGAGCCAGTGCGTGCGCGCCAGTGCGTCGATCAACGCTGGCGTGTCGCAGGCGTCCAGCAGCTGCGGCTGCTGCGCTGCCAGCCCGAGCACGCCGGCCTGCAGCACGAATTCCAGATCCACCAGGCCGCCAGCGCCCTGCTTGAGATCCAGCCGGCCGGCATCGCTGCGATCCAGTTCGGCGCGCATGCGCGCCCGCATCTTGCGCACGTCTTCGTGCGACTGCGCGGTGTCGCGCACCCGCATCAGCGTGTCGCGACGCACGTGGGCAAACGCGTCGCAAAGCGCCGCGTCGCCGGCCACCGCGCGTGCACGCACCAGGGCCTGATGCTCCCAGGTCCAGGCGCGATCGCGTTGGTAGTCGCGGTAACTGGCCAGCGAGGACACCAGTGCGCCCTTGCCGCCATCCGGGCGCAGTCGCACATCGATGTCGTACAGCCGGCCGGCGCCGGTCTCGGCAGCCAGCAATGCCATCACTTTCTGCGCAAGCCGGGCAAACCAGCGCCCGGCTTCCAGCGGGCGCTTGCCGTCGGAGGCGTCCACCTCGGGCGGATGATCGTACAGAAACACCAGATCCAGATCCGATCCGAATCCCAGCTCCAGCCCGCCAAGACTGCCGTAGCCGACAATGGCGAAGCTGCCGCCGGGCACGTGTCCGTGCGCGGCCAGCATGTCGCTGCGCGCCAGGTGCAGCACGGTCTGCACGACCGCTTCGGCAAGCCAGGCCAGTTGCCGGGTGCTCTCCACCGCCTGCTGGCGGCCATCCAGCGTGGCCAGCGCAATACGGAAGCTCAGTGCAAGCCGGCGCTCGTTGAGTTCACGCAGCGCCGCTTCGGTGTCGTCGATCTGCAAGGTCTCGGCGCAGGCCGCGTGCAACGCTGCGCGATCCGGTAGCGGGCCGCTGATGCGGGTGTCGAGCAATTCGTCCAGCAGCAACGGATACGCCGCCAGCCGCTCGGCCAGCAGCGCGCTGCGCGAGAGCACATCGACCAGGCGCGCAAGCGCGCTGGGTTGCTCGTCGAGCAAGGCCAGATAGCTGGTGCGGCGCAAGGTGGCCTGCAGCAGGCCGAGCATGCGACGCACTGCCGCGTCGGGCTGGCTGGCGCGGGTGGCCGCGTGCAGCAGTGCCGGCATCACCCGATCCAGCCGCGCACGCGCGCTATCGGACAGCGCGCGCACGCCGGAAGACTGCGCGAAATCGGCCAACGCCTGATGCGCGCCATCGGGATCGTGCAAGCCAATCCCCGCCAACGGCGCAGCATCGCCTTCCGGCAGCGCGCGCCAGTAATCGGCAAGCGCGTCCGGTGCGGTGGCGCGCACGCGCGGGGCCAGCAGTTCGGCGAATTCCGCGGCCACGCGTGTGCGCTGCGGTGCCAGCGCGTCCAGCAATGCCGACCAATCCGCATACCCAAGGCCCAACGCAATGCGCTCGCGATCCAGCGGCGCCTGCGGCAATGCGTGGGTCTGCGCATCGCGCAACATCTGCAGGCGATTTTCCAGCCGGCGTAGAAAACGATACGCCGTCGACAGCGCCTGGCCGTTCTCCTGGTCGATCTGGCCTGCGGCCACCAGCGCCTGGAGCGCGGGCAGCAGCCGGCGTTCGCGCAGACTCGGTTCGCGTCCACCACGAATCAGCTGCAGCGATTGGGCCAGGAACTCGATTTCGCGAATCCCGCCGGGCCCGCGCTTGATGTCGTCCAGACGATCGTGCCGCGCCACTTCGGCGGTGATGGCGGCCTTCATTTCGCGCAAGCCATCCAGTGCGGTGAAGTCCAGATACCGCCGGTAGACGAAGGGGCGCAGCGTTTCCAGCCAGGCTTCGCCGGCGTCGATATCGCCAGCCACCGCGCGCGCCTTGAGCCAGGCATAGCGCTCCCAATCGCGACCTTCGCGCTGGAAATACTGGTCCATGCCGGCGAACGACAACGCCACGCGGCCGGCGGTGCCGAATGGACGCAGGCGCAGATCCACGCGATGGCTGAAGCCGTCGGCGGTGGTTTCGTCCAGCAACCTGGCCAGCTGCTGGCCCAATCGCGCGAAATACTCTTCTGCTGCCAATGGACGCGCGCCATCGGATTGGCCGCCCTGCGGATAGGCGTACACCAGATCCACGTCCGAGGAAAAATTCAGCTCGCCACCGCCCAGCTTGCCCAGCCCGAACACCACCAGGCGCTGCACGCTGCCGTCTGCAGCAACGACCTTGCCGTGGCGGGTGTGGAACTGCTGCTCCAGCGCTTGCAGGCCGCATTGCAGGCAGTGCTCGGCCAGCCGGGTGGCGCCGGCCAGGGTGGCTTCGACGCTGTCCAGACCGAGCACATCGCGCCAGACCAGGCGCATGGACTCGGCGCTGCGATAGCGTCGCAATTGCGCAGGCCACAGCGGTGGCTGGGCCGGATCCAGCTGCGGCAGTGGCAGTGGCGGCGGATCGGGTTGGGCCAGGTGCTGCAGCAACGCCGGTTGCCGCGCCAAGGTATCGAGCGCGAACCCGCTGGCCAGTGCGACCTGCGCAAGCTGCCGATCGAACCCGCCGCCCGGCCACGCCTGCTCGGCAGGCAATGATTGACGGACACGCGCCACGGCCCGCTCGATCAGGGCGGTGAGCGCAGGAGACATGGAAACGGTCGGCATCGGCATGACCGGATTTTGGCATCCCCGCCACGCGGGGAGTACACGCATGCGCGACATCCCGCAGGGCGACTGCAACAGGGCGTGCAGCATTTCGCCGCCTTGAACATCTCGCTTACGCAGCCCTGACGACAGCCATGCTGCACTGCGGCTTTCGCACGAGGTCCCGCCATGTCGCCCACCACCTTGCCTGCTCACTTGCTGCCCTCGCAGATTCCGCTCCAGACCGATGGCAACGATCCTGCGCTGCCGCCCAGCCTGCCCTTTCTGCATCTATGGACCGGGCCGGATGGCAACAGCTGCCTCAACGCCTCGCAGCTGCCCGGCTTCGGTCGCAAGAGCGTGGGTGGCGGTGCCGCACCGCAGTGGTTGCGACCGTTTCCCGGCGAGGTGCTCGGCATCCAGTTCGCGGTGCTGCCGGTAGGCTGGGTCGGCGACTGGCATGAGAGCCCGCACCCGCAATGGGTGATTCCGCTGCGTGGCCGCTGGTTCATCGAAACCGGCGACGGCACACGCGTGGAAATGGGGCCTGGCGACATCCATTTCGGCCAGGACCAGGGCACCACCGATCAGCGCGGCCATCGCTCCGGCCAGTTGGGCGATGAACCTTGCCTGCAGATGATGGTGCAGTTTGCGCAATCGCCGGGCGCGGCCACCGCGCATCCGTTCGGCCATCCGGCGCCGCGCTGATGGACCGCCACTGCCGCGTCCGCGCGCCCGGCGCCGCCCGGCCGGCCGAGTGCCCGCCCCCCGCCACGCGCCACGCCGGGCTGGCGGCGCGCCTGGGCAACGCGCGCCTGCTGACCCTCTACGACCAGGCGACCTGGAGCGAGGGGCCAGCCTGGTGGGAGGCGCAGCGCACGCTGGTCTGGAGCGATGTGGTCGGCCGCCGCGTGCTTGGCTGGCGCGAGGACGGCGCGGTGGACGTGCTGCTGGATGCCACCGCCTTCACCAATGGCAATGCGGTGGATGCGCAACAGCGACTGGTGCACTGCGAACACGGGCGCCGCGCGATCACCCGTAGCGATGTCGATGGCCGGGCGCATCTGGTGGTCGGGCGGTTCGAGGGCAAACGGCTCAATTCGCCGAACGATCTGATCGTGGCGCACGACGGCGCGATCTGGTTCACCGACCCGCCGTTCGGGCTGCTCAAGCCCAGCCAGGGCTGCCCGGGCCCACAGGAGCTGGACCATCACGGCGTCTACCGGCTGCCGCCCGATGGCGGTGCCCTGCAGTGCATGGTCGGCCTGGATCACCCCAACGGGCTGGCGTTCTCCCCCGACGAACGCGTGCTGTACGTCTCGCAGACGCCCGAAGGTGGCACGACCTCGCCGGAGATCACCGCCTTCGACTGGCGCGATGGCGCATTGCACAACCGGCGCCGCTTCGCGGTGGTGCCGGACGGCCTGCCGGATGGCTTTTGCGTGGACCGCCAGGGCTGGCTATGGAGCAGCTCCGGCGCGGGCGTGTGCGTCTTCGACACCGATGGCCAATACCTCGGCCTGGTGCCGACACCGGCCACGGCGTCCAACTGCAGCTTCGACCTGGAGCAAAAACGATTGTTCATCACTGGCGGCAGCACGCTTTGGCTGCTGGAGTTGCAGCAATAAGAACGGTTAACGAAAACCGCCAGGCGGACGCGGCCGCTGCCCGCGATGGCAGGGATCACGCGTACGAACGGTTGCACGCACGCCGTGCACATCCAGCAGCATGATCGCTCGCCAGGTTTTGGGCGCAGCGCCACGCCATGCAAGCCTGCTCGCCGCGATGCGCGCAGGCGGCAGCCACGGCATGAGGTGCGGCCTTCATTTGCAACGGATCTCGCGCGGATTGGCGCTTGACCCGGCAACCTGCAGGCATAAAAAAGCCCGCTTGCAGCGAACTGCCAGCGGGCTTTGCTCCCTCCCCCACGTCGGGATGCAGGATCATAGTGCGCGCCCCGAATCGGACTTGCACGCTGCACTGCAAAACAATACCAGGCAGTACAGAACTGGTGTTTTTTCTTCACGCCTGCGCGCGCGATGCAGGCGTCAGCGCAACAGGTCAGGTTGCGCGCGATACCACTCCGGCGCACCTCGCAGATGCCATTCGGGCGTGTCGCCGCGCAAGCCCACTGCAGCGCTCAGCAATCCCCAGCGGGCCAGCAGACTGCCGCGACGTTGATTGCCCTGCAGGCGCAGGCGCGCATCGACCTGAAAGCGTTCGTTGCGCGCCTGCAAGCGATCGACGATGACCGTTTCGCCTTGCCAGTGCGCGCGTGCGGTCAGCTGCGCCTGGCCTGCATCCACCAGCCGGAGCATCCAGTTCGGAATCGAGCGGTCGCGTGCATACAACGCCACCAGAAATGCCAGATCGCGCACCTGGATGCGTACACGCCCATCCACGCCAACCGGTTGTCGCCATTGCATGCGCGCATCGTCCAGCACGATGCGCGCCCACCAGCCATCGCGATGTTGTCCATCCGGGCCGGTGAATCCGACATTGCGCAGCTGGATGCTGCTGGCATCGAGACTGAACTGTTCGGCGCGTAGATCGCCGCGCTGCAGGCGCAGATCCGCATCCACATCGCCGCGCAACGCCAGGCCGGCGAACTGCAGCCGCGCTGCACGCGCCCCGATGCGCACACCGCCCTTGCCGATGCGCCCACCCGGCTCGATCTGCAGATCGCCGCTGAGCACGCCGTTACCGCCGTCAAAGCGCAGTTGCTGCTGCGGCAGATAGCGGTTGTAGGCACGCAGATCCGGCACGCGGGCATTGGCGAAGACCAGATGCGCGCGCGTGGCATCGCGCAGGCTGCTCAGGTTGCGCGCATCGGCGCGTGTGCGCAGATCCAGGCGCAGATCGCGGCCTTGCACGAACGGGCGCGCGGGTGCGTCGGTATGCGCGATCGAAAACTGCTGCATCTGCAGTGCAAGCGCCGGCAGCAACTGTCCACTGGCATCGGCGTCCACGCGCAGATCTGCACTGGCCTGTCCCGTGATCGCATGCCCCATCACGCCCACCTGCGCGTGCACGTGCGGCACCTGCAGGCGGCTGCCGGCAGCAAGCTGGCCGTGATCGATCCGCAGATCGGCATCGACCAGGCCCTCGCCCTCCAGGGTCAGCCAATCCACATCCGGAAACAGCGCAGCAATCCAGCGCAACGAAGACAGCTGCCAATGCAGCCGCGCATGCCCGGACGTGCGCGGCAACAGGCTGCGCATGGATTGCACCGGCAATTGCCTGCCTTGCACGCGCAGGTCGGCGTCCAGCGTCAGCCCGGCATCGGCCGGCTCGGGCATGCTGACCTTGAGCCGCATGTCCTGATCGACCTGTAACTGCGCCGTCAATTCGCCAAGCAATGCGGCCGGCGTGCGCGTGCTGTCGTGCAGCGGCGCGCGCCATTGCAGCTGGCTCCCGGGCTGCAACGCGCCACGTATCCAGCGCAGCTCGCCATCTGCACGCCCCTTGCCGGCACGGGTCGCCAGCGTGTGCCGGCCCTGCGCATGACGGGTGACATCCAGCGCTGCGGTGTCGCCATGCACGGCGATCAGCGCGTCGGTGAGTTGCAGCACCGCCAGTCCGCTTGCCTGATCCGGTGCATGCCGCGCGATGCTGGCGTCGATACGCAGCTGCCCATTGCGCATCACTTCGTCCTGCCCCCACCGCACACGCGCCGATTCGAACACTGCATGGGAGGGGAAGATTTCCATCGGCCCGCCACGCAGTTGTTTGAACAGGCCCAGTTGCAGTTGGCCCTGCCCTTCGATGTGCAGCTGACGCAGCGACACGGCCTGCACCTGCTCGGCAACGATGCGGTCCAATTGCAGGGTCCAGGCGGTTGGCGAGGCGGGTGTACCGGCTTGCGTGTCGGCGCGCCTGGCTGATTGCGGTGTGCTGGTGGTAGGCGTTGCGGGCTTCGCGTCCGTCGTGGTCGTTGCAGTCGTCACGCGCAGATGCTGCGCGGGCGGCTGCGTCGTCGCCGAGTGTTCGGCATTGGGCGTTGCTGTGGGCGCCCGCTCGTTTGCTAAAGCTGCCGGCGTATCCGCGGCCCCCTTCGCCGCAGCAACAGCAGCACGCGTCGCTTGCGCCGCCGCAGGGGATTGCATCGCCCCCGTCCCGGGCGTTGCGGCTGCAGCCTGCATACCGCCACGCACACCGCGCACATGCAACTGCGGCACCAGCAGCTGGCGGTGCAGCAATGGCAGCAGCCGAATCTGTCCACTCATCCGCTGCGCGCTGACATTCCACTTCGTGCGTGCCGAATGGCCTTGCAGGTCGACATCCCACAGCACCACACGCCCCGGCCACCAGGTCAGCGCCGGGCCCCAGTGCATCGTGAACTTGTCGGGCGAGCGATTCAGCGCAGCCGGGCCAAGCGGCGTGTTGAGCAACAGGTTGCCCAGCAGCAAATAGCTTGCGTACAGCGCAATCAGCGCCGATAGCGGCCATCGCAGTAAGCGTGGCAAGGCGCGCCAGCGGGCGCGAACAGGCATCGTCATGACGGCAGGCTCCTGGAAACCGCGCACGCGGCTGGGCACAGTGTGCCAAGCCAGCCGTGAGCAGGGCGCAGCACGCTCACGCCAGCGGCCGCATCACTTGGTTTTGGAGACCGCCGGCAACAGTGCGGGCTGCGCGTCATACCACTGGCGCGCACCGGCCAGATGCCACTGCCGCTGCTTGCCATCGAGTTCGATGCCGGCACCCAGCACACCCCAGCGCAGATACAGATCGCCGCGCCGCTGCGCATCGTTCAAGGCCAGCCGCGCACGCAGCGACAAGCGCGCGTTTTCCGCATGCAGGTCGTCGATCAGCAGCTGCTGCTTGCGCCAACGCAGCCGGCCGGTCGCATCCAGTTCGCCCGAATCCAGCAAACCCAGCACCCAGCGCGGATAGTCGGCGCGCTGGGCGAACACCGAGAGCAGTGGTGCGATATCGCGCATGCGAAGGGCTGCCTCGGCATCCACCTGGAACGGTGCCTCGGCCTGGATGGTGCCGGCACCCACTTGCAATTCGCCCCACCAATCGGCGTCTTTGCCGTCGTCGCCCACGCGCATGTTGCGCAGGCGTATGCGTGTGCCACTGAGGTCGAAGAACTTGTTCTTGAAGTCGGCGCGCTGCAGCGTTGCCTGCAACTCGGCATCGCCGCGCATCTGCACGCCAGCCAACGCCAGGTGCGCGCCCTGCCCGCGCAGATGCGCATGCCCGTTACCGACATCGCCGGAGGCATTGAGCGCCACATCGCCGGTCAGGCTGCCGCTGCCGCCGAGCAGGCGCACGTTATTGCCCGGCAGATAGCGGTTGTAGGCGGTGAGATCGGGCACACGCGCATCGCTGAAACGCAGCTGCGCCTTGAGCGTGTCGCTCAGGCGGGCCAGCTCGGCATCGCCATGCATGGCCAGTTGCAGATCGCGGCCGTCCAGCAGGAGCTGTTTGGGCGCATCGCGCGGCGCCGCCTTGAAGGTGGGAATGCTGACATCCAGATGCGCCTGCGGGGTGGCGGCATCGTCGATGCGCCCGTGCGCCTTGGCCACGCCGGCCAGGCGCGTGTCAAATACCTGCGCCACGGCCTCCACGCGCGGAATATCCAGCGTGCTGCCGGCACTCAACCGGCCCTGTGCAAGGCGCAGGTCCGCTTCGACCAGACCGCCACCTTCCAGCTGGAACCACGGCTTGCGCACGAACAGCTCGGCGATCCAGTTCAACGATTCGAACTTCCAGCGCCCACGCACCTGCCCCGACAGGCGCGGCAACAGCTGCGCAGGCCGTTCGAACGGAACGCTGCGCCCGGCGACGCGCAGATCGGCGTGCAGCTCGCTGCCGGTCTTCTCATCGCGCGGCAGCCGCGCCTGCACGCGGATGTCCTGCGCCACGTCCAGTTGCAGCGCGAGCATGCCGCGGTCGGTGGCACCAACGCCCGCAAGCAATGGCAGCCGCCACACCGCACGGCTGCCCGGCTGCAGCGCGCCGCTGGCCAGGCGGATATCGGCCTCCACGCGCGCGGCCGATGGCCCGCTGCCGATGTCCACATGCGGCGCGCCGGTGTCGATCTTCAGCGCCACGGAATTGGCTTTGAGCTGTAGCCGTGCGGCGGTGATGCCGAGCTTGCGCAAGCCCGGCGCCTGGTCGCGGTAATGGCGTGGAAACTGGAACTGCGCATCCAGCTGCGCACCGTTGAACACCTGCACCCCGTCGTAGCTGACCACCGCGTCGGTAAAGCCCGCTTCGGAAGGAAACAGTTCCGACGGCCCGCCCTTGAGTTGCTTCAGGAAACCAACCTTGCCGTGCCCTTGCCCGGCAATCAGCAATTTGCCCAGCCGGGCACTGCGAATGCTGTTGCTGGTGATTGCATCAAAGCGCAACGTCCAGCCCTGGTTGCCCCGCGGCGGTGGCGGAATCGGCGTATCGGAGGTTTCCACTTCCGCGCTCACGCCGGTGGCATGCAGCCAGGGCAGCCGCACTTCGCGCCGAAACAAGGCCAGCAGGGCGATACGCGCATGTGCGCGGTCGGCGTGGAAGACGTACACGGTGCGGTTGGCCTGCCCACGCATGCGCACGTTCCAGGCGATGACCTCGCCCGGAAACAGCGTCACTGCCGGGCCGGTCTGCATGGTGAACTTGTGCGGTTGCCGATTGGTGCTGGCGTCGAACAGCGGGGTATTGAGATACAGGTTGCCGGCCAGCAGATACAGCGCGTACAGCGCCAACACCACGCCCACTGCACGACGCCACGGCCGTGGCCAGCGCTGGAAGCGGTCGCGAAGTGAGGGCATGGGCACAGGCAGGAAAGAGTCTGCCGCCACTATCCCGGTTGCGCTGACCGCGACGCGTGAACGAGGCTGGTGCCGTTGCGGGAATCGGGAATCGGCGGCGAGCCTGGAAGTTGGCGCGCAGCCGGTGACCGGTGCTGCGCCGGCGATGCGCTGAACCGCTGCAATCGCGCAATCCCGGCGTTTAACGCTTCTCGAACTTCATTGCTGCGCACGACATGCAGCGACATCGCAGGGTCACGTGCCGGGTGGATAACGGTCCTGCCCGCTCGCTTCCTGTGCCAGGAAGGCTCTCTCCCCCTTCTGTCACTGAGCGAAACGGGCCATCACTGGGTGGTGTCCAATCCGTCGGGCCGGCTCCCTGCGCCGGCCCGACGTTCCTGGCCTGCAGCGGCCTGCCAGACGCCTGCGCTCACTGCCAAAGCCGATCAATGTCGCCATTGGTCGTCGCTGAGCGTCGTCGCCGATGGCACCGCTGCGCGTCACCTTGAACGTGCTGCACCTGCACGAGATCGGCGCGCCAGCTGTGCCTTTTCTCCTCGGTGAGGCGTGGACGAGCGTTCGGCGCATCCACTTCATCGCCTGCGCAGTTGCCGACGCCCGCTGCACCGACGCACGTGCCAGCCGCAAGACGCTTTTCCCATCGGGAGAAGATGCCCCACAGCGCCGGATGAGGGGACGCGCGAGGCCTCACGCTCACCGCAGACCAGCCAACGCGCTGCCTGGCAATCATTGCGTGTTGGCGATGCCCCACGCAGCATCAGCACATGTTCTGCCGATGCTGCTGCGTCGCCACTCACGCAGCCTCGGCAATCCGGCGCATGCGCCGTGCGCGCACTGCGCTCGCCAGGCGTTCCAGCACCTGCACCGAACTGTCCCAGCCGATGCAGCCGTCGGTAATGCTCTGGCCGTAAGTCAGCTCGCACCCCGGCAACAGGTCCTGACGCCCACCGACCAGGTGGCTTTCCACCATCACGCCGACGATGCGCGTTTCGCCGTTTTCCAGCTGATGGGCGATGTCCTCGACGACCTTGGGCTGGTTCTCGGGATTCTTGCTGCTGTTGGCGTGGCTGGCATCGATCATCAGGCGCGCGGGCAGGCCGGATGCATTGAGCACCTGGCTGGCCGCTTCCACATGGGCCGCATCGAAGTTGGGCTGCTTGCCGCCGCGCAGGATCACATGGCAATCCGGGTTGCCCGCCGTCGCTGCCACGGCGGTGTGTCCGTCCTTGGTCACGGCCAGGAAATGATGCGGATGCGAGGCCGCGCCCACCGCGTCCACCGCAATCTTGACGTCGCCGCCGGTGCCGTTCTTGAAGCCCACCGGGCATGACAGCCCGGATGCCATTTCGCGATGCACCTGGCTCTCGGTGGTGCGTGCGCCGATCGCGCCCCAGGCCACCAGGTCGGCGATGTATTGGGGCGAAATGATGTCGAGAAATTCCACGCCGGCCGGCAGGCCGAGATTGTTGATATCGCGCAGCAGGCCACGCGCCACGCGCAGACCCTTGTTGATCTGGAAGCTGCCGTCCAGGTCCGGATCGTTGATCAGGCCCTTCCAGCCGATGGTGGTGCGCGGCTTTTCGAAGTACACCCGCATCACGATCTCCAGCGCGTCACCGAACTGGTCGCGCAACGGACGCAGGCGCTGTGCGTACTCCATCGCCGCGACCGGGTCGTGGATCGAGCAGGGGCCGATCACCACGGCCAGGCGATCGTCGCGCCCGTGCAGGATGTCGTGCAGCGCGGCGCGCGCATTGGTGACGGTTTCGGAGGCGCGCTCATCGCAGGGCAGCAGCGACAGCAGTTGCGCAGGCGGTGCGAGGGCTTCGATCTTGCGGATACGCAGGTCATCGGTTACAGGCGGCATCACAGTGTCTCGGTGGGCGGTGTTGCATCGGGGAGCCAGGCGCGGCGGCAACAAAAAAGCCGCCAGGTGTGCGCTGGCGGCTTTTCGGGAATGCTGCTGAAGTTGCCTTCAGGGTGAGCGCAATCCTTCCTCCGCCAGCGGCATCGGAAAACTGTAGTACCAAAAATAAAACTGGCTGCGGGGTGCGTTCATGGGATGCATTGATACCACGCACTTTTGCGCGTTGCCACTGTTTCATCGGCAACGGACCGGGCACAGGTGGAAGCGAACGCCCCTCCACTGGCTCCGGCACACCTCCCCGCGTTGAAATGCATACGGCCGCAGCGGTGAAGTCGGCACAGGTTCCCGCGGCGGCCGCCAATCCAACGGGTGACGATGGCGCTGTCGCCAATCGGCGCGATGCAAACAATCGATGACGCGCTGATCGAGCTGGTCGTCTCGCCAGGTCCTGCGGCCATGCCGAAAGCAGTGCAGACAGCAGACGCGCGCACGCCACGGCCGCCACCGTGGCGTGCGCAAGCGCCGCGCTCGCTCAGAACGTGAACACGTATTCGGCCGCCACTTCGCGGCCGATCGGGTTGAACAGCGTGGTGTTGTAGAAGCCATACCCGTAGAAGCGTTCCTTGTGGTCGTAGCCCACTTCGTTGAAGACGTTGTTGACGTAGAAATTGACCTTGGCGTGGTCGGTGATCCTGTAGCCGGTGCTCAGGTTCCAGTAGATCGCCGGGCCCAAGCGGCCGAAGTAACGCTTGCTGGTTTCGCCCAGATGCACGTTGGCGGTGTCGGTCACCAGGCACGCATCGGAGGCGCTGGGTTGATAGCCGTCGTCGAAGCGTTCGCAGGTGCCCCAGTTGACCGCGCGCATGGAGCCGATCCGGCGGAAATACACGGTCCAGTCCCAGGCGCCGCCGTTGTCCCAATGCACGCTGCCACGCACGCGGCTGCGCACGCGTTCGTCGCGGCGGTTTTCGTCGCTGTCGGTGCGGTAGATCTGCTCGCGGTAGGCGATCAGATTGTTGTAGTCCAGCGACAGCTGGAAGTTGCCCCAGCCTGCGGTGGCAAGGCGATACTTCAGCGACGCATCGATGCCGGAGGTTTCCATCTGCGCCAGGTTGATCGGGCCGCGCTCGATGCTGGCGATGGTGCCGTCGGCATTGCGCATCACGCGCGAGGTGATGGTGTCGCAATAGCCCGCGCCGCCGGGGTTATTCCACGTGCCGCCGCTGATGGTGGTGCCGGTACGGCAGCCGGCTTCGGCCGACAGGATCTCGTCGCGGTCCAGGTCCTTGATCATTTCCTCCAGCTGGATGCGGTAGTAATCCACGCTCAACGACAGCCCTTGGGCGATGTCCCACACCACGCCACCGGTGAACGAGCGGCCGGTTTCCGAGCGCAGATCCGGGGTGCCGCGACGATTGACGTCCACCGTGTAGAAGATGTTGTTGTTCTCGTCGTTGCAGCCGCCGGTCAAATACGCGCCCGAGGAAATGCAGCGGTACTGATCGATCACCGTCTGGTTGGTGGAGCTGGGTTCGCCCAGCACGTAATGCATGTCGGGTGCGCGGAAGCTGGTGGCCACGGTGCTGCGCACCAGCAGGCTTTCCACCGGCCGCCATTCCAGGCCCGCGCTCCAGGTGGTGTCGCTCTGCGTGCCCACATCGGTGGGGATGGCGGCCGAAGAACGGTAATTGCCGTAGCGGTCGTAACGGCCGGCCACATTCGCGCTCAACGTGGAGAGCAATGGAATCTGGAATTCCAGACCGGCCGAACTGCGCATGCGTTCGCCACCGCCGCTGTCCACCACATCCACCGGGTAGCACTCGTTGGCGCAGGGATCGGGCGAGAGTTGATAGCCCTGCTTTGCCACTTCGGCCACGGTGGCGAAGCGGATCGGCCCGGCCCAGCCCTGCACCACATCGCCGCTCACGCTGAAACTGGCTTGATTCACCCACGAATACGCCGAGTTATGCGACTTGGCGACCAGCGCGTCGTACTGGTCCGACGACAGCGGCGTGTACAGGCGCGCCTCGTTGATCGCATGGATCGGCGTGCCATCGGCGGCGGTGCCGAGGGAGCTGCCGAGGAAGTAGTCGGTGGCGCGCGCGGTGTCCACGGTGCGGATGTATTCGTCGACGGTGTAACGCGAGCGGCCCACGCTCAATTCCCAATCGAAACGGTCGGCCCAGACGCCGCGCAAGCCGGCACTCAGATCCCAGGACTGCTCCTTGTTGTAGTTGGCAAGCCGGTCCCAGCCGCCGGCTTCGCGCCGGGTGAGCTGGCGGATCAGGTTCAACGAACGCCCGGTGGCCGCGTCCTGGAACGGGCCCAGGTACGCGTACGGCGGGTCGTAGGTCCAGCGGCCGATGCTGCGGTTGGCAGACAGCGTGGCCCAAGCCTCGGTGTGCTCGCCGAATTTCCAGGTGCCGTAGAGATATGCCGAATAATCCTCGCTGCCGGTGACCAGACCCCAGTCGCCGTAATCGCGCGCGACGCCGCAGTAATCGCCGGCATTGGTGAGCGCGCCTGTGTTCTGGTTGTAGCTCAGCCGCTGCCCGTCGATGAACTCACCGCCAAAGCGCGCGCAGGTGCCGGCCGGCGGTGCCAGGCGCTCGTTGGTATTGGCGTCGATCAGGCTCAAGCCGGTGAACGGATTGAAGCCGTACAGGCGGTTCTGGCCGGTCCAGTTGGAATAGGACATGTCGTCCGAATCGTCCATTTCAGGGCGATCGCGCCCGCTCAACGGGTCGCGCTTGGTGGCCTGCAGCGCGTAGGTCAGGCTCCAGTTCTCGCCGGTGCGCCCGCCGGCCCAGGACACGTCGAAACTGTCGCGCCCACCTTCGGTGGCGGTGCCGCCGCGCAGGCGCACCTGGTCGCCCTGATAGTCGCGCTTGAGGATCACGTTGATCACGCCGGCCACTGCATCGGAGCCGTAGATCGCCGACGCTCCGCCGGTGAGGATGTCGATGCGCTCCACCGCAGCGGAAGGAATATTGCTGTAGTTGGAGAAGTTGCTCTCGCCGCCGTAGGGCAGCGGGTAATCGGCCACGCGGTGCCCGTTGACCAGCAACAGCGTCCGTCCCGGCCCGAGGTCGCGCAGATTGATCGGCGAGGCGTTGGGCGTATGCGAGCCCCACTGCGTATCGGCTTCCACCGAGCCCTGCTGATTCATGCTGTTGAGCACGTCGTAGACGGTGGCGAAGCCTTCCTGCTGGATCTGCTGCGCACTGATGGTGACCACCGGTTGCGCACCTTCGACCTGCGCGCGCTTGATGCGCGAGCCGGTGACGCTGACCGCATCCAGCGTGGAGGTGGCGCGCGTGGCATCGGGTTCGGTTTGCTGGGCCATGAGCGGCGGCGCGCACGCGGCAGTCACGGCAAGGGAGACGGAAATCGACAAGGCAAGGCGATGACTGCGGCAGTTCATAAGATCCCCGGGAGAGGCCGGACGTGGCCGGCGTGGCAATGCGCTGCAACGACGCCTGCCAGCGATGCGTGCACCGCTGCCCCTTGTCCGATGGCCCCCCGACCGCTCGGCGCAAACGCCTGCCCAGCGACGCTAAAGCTGCGATGACATCGGTGTCAACAGGTGGTCGCGGAGTGTGACGGCGATCGACTATCCGGCAGGCTGGGGCTGCCCTCACTGCGATGATTGCGCTCCCAGCGCACTCGACCCTGCGCAGCTGGCAACAGGTCATGCGATCACAAGTTGCCATCGTCCTGCCTGGTTGGTTCTTCCTGCAACGCAGTAGTTCGCATCGCGCTAGGCCGGCCGGGCAGGCTTGTTCGAATGATGCAGGCGCGCCAGCCAGTACGCGCTGGCCGCTCCCCCTCATCAAGGAAACCCACCATGGAGATCAAGAAACAGCAAACCGCAGGCCCCTCTTCTCTGGCGCCATTGCACGACATCCATACCGACAATGCCCCCGTCGCCGACGCCACATCGCCGACGCAAACCCCGCTCCACCCCAGCCTGGCTGCGCTCACTCCGCGCAGCCGTTCGCGCGCATCCAGCGCCGACTCCGAGCACGGCGCTTCGCCGGTGCCTTCGCACGACCCCGAACCGCAGGCCCACTCACCCGAACGCGCCTCCGGCCCGTCCACCGCCGCAACGCTTGCCGCACGCGCAAACGCCGCATTGGCAAGCGGCGTTCAGCAGGCTTACGCTGCGGTATCGAAGGGGGCGTCCAATCTCTGGTCGCTGGCGGACCTGCGCACCATGCTGCAGATCCATGCGGACGATCCCGCATTCCTGCAGATGGTGCGTCACACCGACCCGGAACAGAGCGCCCCGCACACTCTGGCCGCGTGCCGCCAACAGATCACGCAGCTGCGCGATGCCATCGAAGCGGCAACCGGCCTGGAAGCACGCTTCAGGCAGCAGTTGCTCGGCGACATCAAGGCCGTGGAAGACGCCCTGCAGCCGCTGGAGCACGGCACACCTGCGACCGGGCGGGCGCTCAAGTCGCTGGCCAACCTGGTCAATCTCTGGCCACTGATGGTCCCCAGTCCGTTGCTGGGCAACCAGGCCAAGACCTTCGCCTATTCCATCGCCGCGGCAACCAAGGGCGTGATGACGCTCTCGGCATCTGCACTGCGCCCCACCGCCGACGGGCTTCCGTTCCCGCTGATGGGCGGGCAGCTGGGGCGCGACGCCAACGAAATGCACTTCTATTCCGTTCTGCTCAACGGATTGTTTCTCACCACCGAACTGCCCAAGAAATTCGGCACCCCCTCCATGCGGCACCAAGCCGAAGCAGTGGAAAACAACCTGGGATTTGCCGCGGCCGCATCGACGGCATGCGCGGCGATGGTGCTGACGCCCTTCCTTTGGAACAGCCTCAACGTGCTGGGCAACCGGCTGCAGCACAAGCTGTCGCATCTGGGCGCCGGCATTGCAGAAAACGCCGGCTTTCAGAGCCAGGCGCAGCGGTTGCGTGCACGCCTGACGCCCGGCCAGGTCAGCGCGCAACTGCGCACGCAACTCAACGAGATCTGCGCCGCTCTGGAGCACGGCCGGGAAGCGTTTCAACAGGCACGTCGCGACTTCACCGACCCAAGCCAAGGGCGCGAGCTGACCCGCACGCTCAATGCCCAGTGCACGCACCTGCTGGAGACCCTGGACCGATGCAGCAAGCGACTGAGCGCTGCGCTACAAGTGGACCAGGACCAGCCAGCCACCCTCCCGCGCCAGGTGACCAACCACGACATCGCCCCCAAGTTGGCATTGGCATTGCTGGGAGCCGGAGTGACCGGGCTGACGGTCTACCTGATCCAGCCCGATCGCATCGGCACGGTCGACCTGGTGGCCGACTCTATCCTTGTAACGACCGTGATGATGCAGTCGGCGCTCAACGCACATGCGACCCGTCAGGACGCCATGGAACGCTTCAAGGCCATGTGCTCCGGCAGCCTGGTCATGGCGCTGGCCCTGGGCGTGGAGAAATTGTCCAAGACCTTCGCAGACAAGAGCCTGATCGAAGCCTCGTCCTCATCGCCCTACTACGCCGGCGCGATCATGTCGCTGATGTCGATGACCATGCCCGGCCCCATGGCGCGTGGCGCAGAGCTGGCGATGAACTGGGGCGGCGGTCAGATCATGCGTGTCTTCAGGGGGCCCGACGGTACCGCGCTCGCAACCCGCATGCCGTCCTCGCCCGAGGAACTCATCCAGCACGTGCAGGACACCGCCAGATATGTGCAAAGCCTGTCGCCGGAACAGGCGCAGGAGTACGCGCAGACCGTTGCCGATAGCGCCCTGCAGGGGATCGAGGACGCCGGCGCGCAGACCAGGCCCGCCAGCAGCGTCACCATCACCGAGATCACCGAGGCAAACGAGGAGGAGGCGCTCGCCGCAGCCAGCGCATCGCCTGAGCAACGCTCGCCTGCGCGCACCCATCCGTCGCCGGATCAGGCCGCAGCCAGCACTGCACCTTCGTCCTGACGGTACGGCCGCCGGTCATCGGCAACTGCCGCGTGCCTGCGCAAGCGACGCGCATAAAAAAACCCCGCCGTTGGGCGGGGTTTTTTTTGCTGCAACAGCCGAAGTGGCGTGGATCAGAAATCCATGCCGCCCATGCCGCCCATGCCGCCGCCGGCCGGCATCGCCGGCTCGTCCTTCTTCGGCGCATCGGCCACCATGGCTTCGGTGGTGATCATCAGGCCGGCGATCGAGGCGGCGTTCTGCAGTGCCGAACGGGTCACCTTGGTCGGGTCCAGGATGCCGAATTCGACCATGTCGCCGAACTCGCCGTTGGCGGCGTTGTAGCCGTAGTTGCCGCTGCCTTCCTTGACCTTGTTCAGGATCACGGACGGCTCTTCGCCGGCATTGGCCACGATCTCGCGCAGCGGGGCTTCCATGGCGCGCAGGGCGATCTGGATGCCGTGGGTCTGGTCTTCGTTGGCGCCCTTGAGCTCGCCCACGGCCACCAGCGCACGCACCAGGGCCACGCCGCCGCCCGGGACCACGCCTTCTTCGACGGCTGCACGGGTGGCGTGCAGGGCGTCTTCGACGCGTGCCTTCTTTTCCTTCATTTCGATTTCGGTCGAGGCGCCGACCTTGATCACTGCAACGCCACCGGCCAGCTTGGCCACGCGCTCCTGCAGCTTCTCACGGTCGTAATCGGACGAGGTGTCTTCGATCTGGGTCTTGATCTGGCCCACGCGCGATTCGATCGCCGCGGTGTCGCCGGCGCCGTCGATGATGGTGGTGTTTTCCTTGGAGACCTGCACCTTCTTGGCGCGGCCCAGGTCCTTGATGGTCGCCTTCTCAAGCGCCAGGCCCACTTCCTCGGAGATCACGGTACCGCCGGTCAGCACGGCCATGTCTTCCAGCATCGCCTTGCGACGGTCGCCGAAGCCCGGCGCCTTGACGGCCACGACCTTGACGATGCCGCGGATGGTGTTGACCACCAGGGTCGCCAGCGCTTCGCCTTCGACTTCTTCGGCGACGATCAGCAGCGGCTTGCCGGCCTTGGCCACGCCTTCCAGCACGGGCAGCAGGTCACGCACGTTGGAGATCTTCTTGTCGTGCAGCAGGATGAACGGGTCGTCCAGGTCGGCCGACTGGCTCTGCTGGTTGTTGATGAAGTACGGGGAGAGGTAGCCGCGGTCGAACTGCATGCCCTCGACCACGTCCAGCTCGTTTTCCAGGCCCGAGCCTTCTTCAACGGTGATCACGCCTTCCTTGCCGACCTTCTTCATCGCTTCGGCAATGATGTTGCCGATCGACTCGTCCGAGTTGGCCGAAATGGTGCCGACCTGGGCAATCGCCTTGTCGTCGGTGGTGGGCTTGGAGATGTTCTTCAGCTCGACGACCGCAGCCTTGACGGCCTGGTCGATACCACGCTTGAGGTCCATCGGGTTCATGCCGGCGGCCACGGCCTTGGCGCCTTCGCGGATCAGGGCCTGGGCCAGCACGGTGGCGGTGGTGGTGCCGTCGCCGGCGTTGTCGTTGGTCTTGGACGCGACTTCCTTGACCATCTGCGCGCCCATGTTCTCGAACTTGTCGGCCAGTTCGATTTCCTTGGCGACGGAAACGCCGTCCTTGGTGATGGTCGGCGCGCCGAAGCTCTTCTCGAGCACGACGTTGCGGCCCTTCGGGCCCAGGGTGGCCTTCACGGCATTGGCAAGCACGTTGACGCCACGAACCATGCGGGTACGTGCGTCTTCACCGAAACGAATGTCTTTAGCAGCCATTGGTTGTTACTCCGGGATTTGAGATTGGGGATTGGGGATTGGCTAGAGCGGGATCCGGAGGAGAGGCGGATTGGTGCGGCAAGCCGCGGTGACCAATCCCGAATCTCGACTCCCGAATCCCGCCGGCAACGGCTATCAGCCGATGACGGCCAGGATGTCGTCTTCGCGCAGCACCTTGTACTCGACGCCTTCGGACTTGTAGCTGCTGCCGGCGTACTGGCCGTAGATGACCTTGTCGCCAACCTTGACCACCGGCGCGCGCAGGCTGCCGTTGTCCAGCGGCTTGCCGGCGCCGATCGCGACGACTTCACCCTTGGTGGACTTTTCCTTGGCGGAGTCCGGAATCACGATGCCGCCGGCGGAAACTTCGTCGGCTTCGATCGGCTTGACTACAACGCGGTCGTGAAGCGGCTTGATGCTCATAGAGAGAAGACCTCTTAAGTGTTTGATTGGCCTGGAAATTATCGGCGATGTTAGCACTCGCACATGACGACTGCCAGCACAGCGCGCGGAAAAAACCCGACAAGCGGGTGCGGGCCAGAGATTGTGCTGCGCGGGCGGCTTTCAAGGGCTGGCGGCAAAAATTTTTCGCCGACCGCTTCTCTCCGAACCACCGGGGCGGCCGACAAAACGGAGCGAGCGGTTGTCAGGTGGGCGCGGACATCGCGGAGGAACCGGAATGGAGTGCATGCCCACGGGCACCGGGCGCGCCCACCTGGCAGGCGTATAGCGGTCTGGTCCAATGCTCTAGAAATGGAACCAGGTTCCATCGCCTGTCATGCGCGCGCCTTACAGTCGGGAACGCATTCCCCGATCACAAGGAGCTGTCGATGAGGTTGCCGTCCCGTTTCGTGTCCCTGCGTTGCACCCTTCCCCTGGCCTGCGCGTTCGCGCTCGGTGCCACCTCCGCCAATGCGGCGGTCTTCATCAACGAACTGCACTACGACGACGCGGGCGCCTCCGGCGACAGCGGCGAGGGTGTGGAAGTGGTGGCCACTGCTGGCGAATCGCTGAGCGGTTACCGCATCTACCTGTACAACGGCAACAGCCCCAGTGCGGCAGTGGTGTACGCCAATACGGCGGTGCCGGCCGGCACGGTGGTCAGCTGCGGCAGCCAGGTGCGTATGGCCACGGTGAGCTATGCCAGCAACGGCGTGCAGAACGGCCCCAACGACGGCGTGGCGCTGGTCGACCCCAACGGGCAGCTGGTGCAGTTCCTCAGTTATGAAGGCGCCATCACCGGCAGCGGCGGCCCGGCGGCCGGCGTGACCAGCCAGAACCTGCCGGTGAGCGAGAGCAACAGCACCGCGGTCGGCAGTTCGCTGCAATTGACCGGTACCGGCAGCAGCGCGGCCAACTTCAGCTGGGCCGGCTCGGCGGCGCAGACCTTCGGCGCCTGCAACCGCGGCCAGACCTTCACCGGCAGCGACGGCGGTGGAAGCACCGGTGCTCCCACCATCAGCAGCACCACACCAACGCAAGGCGCCACCGGCTTTCCGGCTGCCGGCGATCTGGCCGTGGGCTTCAGCGAAGCGGTGACGCTGGGCAGCGGTGCGTTTGCGCTGAGCTGCGCCAGCTCCGGCAACGTGGCGCTGACATACCCGACCAGCGGCAACCGCTTCACCCTGTCCACCAACACCGCGCTGGTCGGCGGCGAGCGCTGCACGCTGGCCATCACCGCCAGCGCCATCCGCGATGCCAGCGGCCTGAGCCCGGCCGCCAACCAGTCCATCGCCTTCACCGTGGCCACCGCCAGCGGCGGCGGTACCGGGTACTACGCGCGGGTCAATACCGCCAGCGCCAGCCAGCTGCGCTGCTCGTTGCACGCCACCATCAAGGGGCACACGGTCTACCCGTACAGCGGCAGCGGCACCAGCACCTGGACCATCCTGGAAATGGCCGACGAGGATCCCAACAACAGCGGCCGCATCCTGGACGCCTACCGCAACCGCAGCTACGCCAAGGTGAGCGACCGCGCCGGCACCGGCAGCGGGCTCACCTACAACCGCGAGCACACCTGGCCCAACTCGCTGGGCTTTGGCAGCGCCACCGGCGACCGCGGCCTGCCGTACGCGCCCTATACCGACACCCACATGCTGTACCTGACCGACACCAGCTTCAACGCAGACCGCGGCAACAAGCCCTATGCCACCTGCACCAGCAGCTGCGGCGAGCGGGTGACCGAGGTCAACGACGGCAGTGGCGGCGGCAGCGGACGATACCCGGGCAATTCCAACTGGGTCCGCACGCCCGACGGCAACAGCGGCACCTTCGAGGTGTGGGGCCGGCGCAAGGGCGACATGGCGCGCGCGGTGATGTACATGGCCATCCGCTATGAAGGCGGGCTGGATGCGGCCACCGGACAATCCGAGCCGGACCTGGAGCTGACCGACGACCGCAGCAAGATCGTGCAGACCGCGGCCTCGCCGGCCTACATGGGCCTGCTCTCCACCCTGCTGGCCTGGCATCAGGCCGACCCGCCGGACGATGCCGAGCGCGCCCGCAACGAGGTGATCTTCAGCTTCCAGGGCAACCGCAACCCGTTCGTGGATCACCCCGAATGGGCCACCGCCAGCCTGTTCAACTCGGCCAAGCCGGCCAGTTGCCAGCTGGCCAACTAAGACCGGCTCACGCACGTCGCGCGCAGTCGCCAGGCGGGGTGAACGGCACGCTCGGAACCGCACTGTACGCGTGGTACATGCCGATTCCGGGCCCGCCGCACCCGCCTGGCGGCAAGCGCAACCGTGTTGCCTGTTGGCCTGGGCTGCACCGGCCGGGCGGGTGAGGCGCGGGGCCCGGAGCAGATCGCGCCGGGCGCCTTGCCCCCAACCGGTGACGCCGGGCGTCTGTACAGACGGCATGCGTTGCCGGCAGGCGCCACGGCATTGATCCCCCATTGGCCAAACCCGGGTAGCCGCCTTGCCGTGCACGGCAGGGCGCAAGCGAACCCGGAACCACCCGAGGCACCGCGTGCTGACCGCAGGGTCGCTTGAGCACGCCATCTCACCGGGGCCACGAAGTTAACGTCTTGTTCCGGAATCGGCGGTCGATCCCCCGCAAACAGGGGATTACACTGCCGGGTCCAATGAGCGCACCTTCCCTCCATTTGTTAGTGAGCACCTGCCCGGATACCGACAGCGCCGAGCGCATTGCGCAGGCCTTGCTCGACGAACGGCTGGCCGCCTGCGTCACCCTATTGCCCGGCGTGCAATCGCTGTACCGCTGGAAGGGCGCGATCGAGCGCAGCACCGAGGTGCAGTTGCTGATCAAGACCTGGGACGACTGCCTGCCCGACGCCATCGCGCGGCTGCAGGCCTTGCATCCGTATGAACTGCCGGAGGCGGTCGCTGTCCAAGCCAGCGCCGGGCTGCCGGCATATCTCGATTGGGTCCGGGCCGAAACCCGCAAGGAATTCTGACGTCCATGAAGTCTCTGTCCCGCTGGATCGCCCGCTGCGCGCTCTTGGCCGCCCCCTTGCTCGCCGCGCCGCTGGCGGTACTGGCGCCCGCCCCCGCGCAGGCCGCCGTAACCGAAGCCGACCTGCTGCCGGTGGACCAGGCCTTCGCGCTGAGCGCCACCGCCGACAGCCGCGACCGCATCGCGCTGCACTGGAAGATCGCACCGGGCTACTACCTGTATCGCCACCGCATCAGCGTCAAGGCCGGAAAGGGGTTTGCCGCGGGCGAACTGGCGCTGCCGGAAGGCGAGAGCAAGCACGACGAGTTCTTCGGCCAGGTGCAGACCTACCGCAAGCAACTGCAGGCCACCCTGGCCGGCAAGGCCGACCCGGCAGTGCAGACCGCCGTCCTGCAGGTGCAGTACCAGGGCTGCGCCGATGCCGGCGTGTGCTATCCACCGCAGCGGCGCGAAATCCGCCTCGACCTGCCCGCGGCCGATGCCACCGGGGCGCAGGCCACCGCCGCGCCACGCGAAAACCTGGGCGCGCTGGTGCCACGCAACGCCGCCGCCCCGCGCCTGTTCGGCGCCCCCGGCCAGACCGCCGGGGTGGACGCGTTGCCGCTGCCGGCCGAGCAGGCGTTCAATTTCGAAGCCATCGTCGGCGACGGCAACAGCCTGCTGCTGCGCTTCACCCCGGCGCCGGGCTATTACATCTACCGCGACCGCACCTCGCTGGCCCTGGAAGGCGCCAGCGGCGTGCGCACCGGGCTGCCGCGCTGGCCGCAAGGCAAGGCGCACCGCGACGAACACTTCGGCGATGTGGTGGTGTATTTCGACCAGGCCGAAGTGACCTTGCCGCTGCTGCGCGACCACCCTGACCCGGCCCACGTGACCCTGGTGGCCACCTTCCAGGGCTGCCAGACCGACGGGATCTGCTATCCGCCTATGACCCGCCGCGTCGCCCTGGATGTACCGGCCGGCACCGTGTCGCCACAGAACCAGGCGCAGGCCGCGCCGTTGATGATTTCGCCGCTGGCCGCCGGTCAGGCACCGGTCGAGCCGGCGCCGGCCGCCAGCACGGCCGTCCCGGTCGCCGATGCCTCGGCCGGCAACCCGGAGCGCACGCCGCCGCCGCATACCGACAAGGGCCTGCTGGGCATGCTGGCGCTGGCCCTGCTTGGCGGCTTGGTGCTGAACCTGATGCCCTGCGTGCTGCCGATCCTGTCGCTGAAGGTGCTGGGCCTGGCGCACAGCGGCGAGAGCCGCAGCCATGCGCGTCGCCATGCGATCTGGTACTCGCTGGGCGTGCTGGTGTCCTTTGCCGCCATCGGTGGGCTGGTGATCGGCTTGCGCGCCGCCGGGCAGGCTGCCGGCTGGGGCTTCCAGCTGCAGCAGCCGTGGTTCGTCGCGGCGCTGGCGTATCTGATGTTCGCGGTGGGGCTGAGCCTGTCGGGCGTGTTCACCTTGGGCACCAACCTGGGCGGCATCGGCCAGTCGCTGGCCGCGCGCAACGGGCCGCTGGGCGACTTCTTCACCGGCGTGCTGGCCTGCGTGGTCGCCAGCCCCTGCATCGCGCCGTTCATGGGCACGGCACTGGCCTACGCCTTCACCGCGCCCGCGCTGCTGGCGATGCTGGTGTTCCTGGTGCTGGGCCTGGGCCTGGCGCTGCCGTTCCTGCTGATCGGCTTCGTGCCTTCGCTGGCGCGGCGCCTGCCTACCCCCGGGGCGTGGATGGAAACGCTCAAGCAGGTGCTGGCGTTCCCCATGTATCTCACCGCGATCTGGCTGCTGTGGGTCTTGGGCAAGCAGCGCGGCGTGGATGCGCTGGCCTTGATGCTGGTGGGCGCCACCCTGCTGGCCCTGGGGCTGTGGTGCTTCGAGCGCAGCCGCTGGAAAAGCCACCGCCTGGGCCTGGGCCTGGCCACGACGATGCTGGTACTGGCCCTGGTGCCGGTGGTCGCGGTCACGCGCCTGAGCCTGCCGGCGGCCACCGCGGCCGAGGGCGTGGTGGCGTTCTCGCCGCAGTTGCTGGACCGCCTGCGTGCGGACAACCGCGTGGTCTTCGTCAACATGACCGCCGATTGGTGCGTGACCTGCAAGGCCAACGAAAAGAACGTGCTGAGCAGCGCCGAATTCCGCGACGCGTTGCGCCGCGTCGATGCGGTCTACATGAAGGGCGACTGGACCAATGTCGACCCCGCCATCAGCACCTTCCTGGACCAGCACCAGGCCGTCGGCGTGCCGCTGTACGTGGTCTACGGCCCCGGCGCCCCGCCGGCGATCCTGCCGACCGTGCTGACCGGCGCGATTACCGAAGACGCCTTGCTGCGCGCTGCGCGGTAAGGCGCGCCTTCGCTGCGGCCGGTGGCCTGGGCGGCCGTCTGTTGGCGGGCCAGGCCGAAGATTTTGCGAACCGTGTGGGCCGACACCCGTGCCATGGGCGTGTTGCGACAGGTCCAAGCACGGGTTCGGCCCCTCCTGGCCGGGGTCTGCACGCCCCGCGCTGCCGGCGCCCTGCAGACCTGACCGGCCGATGTTGGCATGCGCATAGATGGCGTCAGGTGGCGTCAGGCTGCGCGCGGCCTCGCCTGTTCGGTGCCCCTGGCACCTCCAACGCCTTGATGCATGCGATGCGCAGCAGGCGACCGTGGCCGCGGCCTGCACGGCGGGAAGCTGCAGGAAGCGAGGCAACAGAGGGGGGCGATCGCGCTGATCGCCCTTCATCTGGCACGCCGGCCGTTCCGGCCCGACGCCACGTTGTTGGGAGCCTGCATCTCCGCACAAAACGCAGATCGCGGCCGCCGCAGCGTCACCTCCTGCGCCCTTGCCATGAACAAGCCGGGCACTCACCGAATTGCTGCCGCCGGCACAACATTCCGACGCCCGACAGGAGAGGATGCCGCCAGCAGTTGTTGCCGCGTAACCGGCCGGGACGGCTGTCTCCATCGCGTCAGGCGCAAACGCTGCGCTCCGGATGCGCACGGCCGGCTGCCGGTTCCGCTCGCAGCGGTCCGGGCGATTCAAGGCCGGCACGATGACCTCCGACACGCCATTGCCCGCCGCCATTAGCCACCGCCCAAACCATTCGAAATTTAAAACAATCGTTTTAAACAGACCTAAGTTCGTCGAACTGGACAGCATCGGCGACATCGCGCAGACTTCCGGCCTTTCCGCTCTTCCGGATCCCATGGCCCATCTGCTGCTGTTGCATGGCCCCAACCTCAACCTGCTCGGCACCCGCGAGCCGGAGGTCTACGGGCGTACCACGCTGGCGCAAATCGACGCAGCCCTGGTGGACCGCGCGCAGGCGGCCGGGCACGTGCTGCACTGCCTGCAGTCCAATGCCGAGCACGTGCTGGTGGAGCGCATCCACGCCGCGCGCGAGGACGGCACCGCCTACATCCTGATCAACCCGGCCGCCTTCACCCATACCTCGGTGGCGCTGCGCGATGCGCTGCTGGGCGTGGGGCTGCCGTTCGTGGAAATTCATCTGTCCAACCCGCACGCGCGCGAGCCGTTCCGGCACCACAGCTATCTCAGCGACAAGGCCGACGGGGTGATCTGCGGCTTCGGCGCCGACAGCTACCGGCTGGCGCTGGAAGCGGTGATCGCGCGTCTGGAGCGCGACGCATGACCCCTGCCGCATGACCTCGGCCAGCGCGCCGGCGTCCTGATCCCATTCCGCCGGCATCCGCCGGCACTCCCCACCGTTTCACTTCCAGAGGCCCTTATGGATCTCCGCAAAATCAAGAAACTGATCGACCTGCTCGAAGAATCCAATCTCGCCGAAATCGAGATCAAGGAAGGCGAAGAAAGCGTGCGCCTGGCGCGCGTACCCAAGGGCGCGGCCATGCTGAGCGCCCCGGTGCAGCAGCAGTACGCGCCGGCCCCCGTCCAGGCGCCGGCCGCCGCGGCCACCATGCCGATGCAATCGCCCACCGAAGCCTCCACCGGCGGCGCCAAGCAGGCCGCCGCACTGCCGGAAGGCCACGTGCTGCGCGCCCCGATGGTCGGCACGTTCTACACCTCGCCCTCCCCGGACAAGCCGGCGTTCGTCACCGTCGGTCAGCAGGTCAAGGTCGGCGATACCCTGGCGATCATCGAGGCAATGAAGATGTTCAACCCCATCGAAGCCGACGCCTCCGGCACCATCGTCGCCATCCTCGGCGAAACCGGCCAGCCGGTGGAATTCGACCAGCCGTTGTTTGTGATTGGCTGAGAGCCGGGAATCGGGAGTGGAGAATCGGGAATCGGCAAAGCGGCCTCATGAACGCCTGGAGGCCTGGCGCGATTCCATGGAGCTTGTGGAAATGATCTACCGGTTCACCGAGGTCTTTCCCGAGCAGGAACGCTACGGCCTGACGGCGCAACTGCGCCGCGCGGCCATCAGCGTCCCGTCGAATATCGCCGAAGGTGCGGCGCGACGCTCAACTCCCGATTACGCGCGGTTTCTCTCGATCGCGCGCGGCTCGCTCTCCGAACTGGATACACAGGTCCAGATCGCCGTACGACTGGGCTATAGCAACACCGAAGACGAAGACATCGTCAGCCAGCAGGTCGACCAGGTCTTCGCCAAGCTCACCGCCTTGATGAATGCCTTACGCAGACGTGGAGCCGCATCATGAAGCCCGCATCTACCCATTCCCCATTCCCGACTCCCTATTCCCATGCTCGATAAAGTCGTCATCGCCAACCGAGGTGAAATCGCGCTGCGCATCCTGCGCGCGTGCCACACGCTCGGCATCCGCACGGTCGCGGTGCATTCCACGGTCGACCGTAACCTCAAGCACGTGGCCATGGCCGATGAGTCGGTGTGTATCGGCCCGGCCGCCTCCAGCGACAGTTACCTCAACATTCCGGCATTGATCGCCGCGGCCGAGGTCACCGATGCGCAGGCCATCCACCCCGGCTACGGTTTCCTGTCGGAAAACGCCGATTTCGCCGAGCGCGTGGAGCAATCCGGCTTCATCTTCATCGGCCCCAAGGCCGACACCATTCGCCTGATGGGCGACAAGGTGGAAGCGATCCGCGCCATGAAGGCCGCCGGCGTACCGTGCGTGCCCGGCTCGGGTGGCCCGCTGGGCGATGACATCGTCGCCAACACCAAGGTCGCGCGCGAAATCGGCTACCCGGTGATCATCAAGGCGGCCGGCGGCGGCGGCGGACGCGGCATGCGCGTGGTGCATTCGGAGGCTGCGCTGAAGGCTGCCATCGAAACCACCAAGTCCGAAGCCAAGGCCGCCTTCAGCAACGATCAGGTCTACATGGAGAAGTTCCTGGAAAATCCGCGCCACGTGGAAATCCAGGTGCTTGCCGACGGCCAGGGCGGTGCGATCCATCTGGGCGAACGCGATTGCTCGATGCAGCGTCGCCACCAGAAGGTGGTGGAAGAAGCGCCGGCACCGGGCATCACCGAAGAACTGCGCAACGAGATCGGCAAGGTCTGCGTGGACGCCTGCATCCGCATCGGCTACCGCGGCGCAGGCACCTTCGAATTCCTGTTCGAGAACGGGCGTTTTTACTTCATCGAAATGAACACGCGTATCCAGGTGGAGCATCCGGTCACCGAGCGCATCACCGGCATCGACCTGGTGTGCGAGCAGCTGCGCATCGCCGCCGGCCACAAGCTGAGCATCAAGCAAAGCGACATCGTGCTGCGCGGGCATGCGATCGAATGCCGCATCAACGCGGAAGATCCGGAAACCTTCATGCCCAACCCGGGCCTGATCACCGCCTTCCATCCGCCAGGCGGCCCTGGCGTGCGTGTGGATACGCACATCTACAGCGGCTACAAGGTGCCGCCGAACTACGACTCGATGATCGGCAAGCTGATCGTGCATGGCCCCGATCGCGAAACCGCGATTGCGCGCATGCGCGTGGCGCTGAGCGAGATGGTGGTGGACGGCATCAAGACCAACATCCCGCTGCAGCAGCGCATCATGCGCGACAAGGGCTTCCAGGCCGGTGGGCAGAACATCCACTACCTGGAAAAGCGCCTGGCCGAGCGCAAGAACAAGTCGATCGCGCTGACCTGATCGCACTTGCCACCGTATCGATGAAGCAAAAAGGCCCGGGAAACCGGGCTTTTTCGTTGCCTTGCGTTGCAGTGTGGTGGTGCGCTGCGGTGGCGAGCAACGGCAGATGCCACGCCGGCAGTGGTGTCGGCGCGGGACCTCCTGCGCCCCTCACCGCCGCGGCGCAGGCGCCTGCTGGCTGCCGGGCACCGGCACGATGCCGCTGGCCGATGACGGGTCGACCACGGTCATGGTTTCGGTGGAGCCGTCCGGCCACACCACCTGGAAGGTGGAGCCGGCCGGCAAGGTGGAAAACGGCATGGCACTGCTGGCGCGGTAGACCGCGGCGACCTGGCTTGCGCCATGCCGTCGCTGCTGTTCGTCGGCGGTGACGCTGGTGGATTTGACCGACAGCGGCTGGTAACGGTGATCGGCGGTATCGATCATCACGATGCTCACTGCCGCCGCCGAATACGCCACGAACAACGCCACCCATAACCAGAACTTGGCGCCGTGCGCCAACCGACGGTAATTCATGACTGCGCTCCCGCATCGGAGACCAATGTATCGACCATCTCATCCACCCTGTCTGCTCCCTGCCGCGGCACCGCGGCATCGAATACGAAGGACACGAAATCCTGTGCGCTGTTGCGCGAGCAGATGCCCGCGTTGGCGCAATAACTGGTGACCAAGGTGCTGCTGGCACTGCAATCGAGCCCCAGCCGGCACGCAGCCACTTGCCAGGCCAGCTCGGCGAACTGATCGCCGGCCACATAGCCTTGCAGGCTGTCATCGCCGCTGGCCCGCGCGCCCATCGCCGGGGCCAGGGCCAGATAGGCCTC
The DNA here is from genome assembly GCF_013112235.1 of Xanthomonas euvesicatoria. Lineage (NCBI taxonomy): Bacteria > Pseudomonadati > Pseudomonadota > Gammaproteobacteria > Lysobacterales > Lysobacteraceae > Xanthomonas > Xanthomonas euvesicatoria. Next base: position 1,738,400 of record NZ_JABFFS010000001.1, on the reverse strand, counting down.
GGGATCGCGCGAGGCCAGCACGCGTCGTACCAGCGCGCGCTTGTAGCCGGGCGATGCGTGCAACGGTTCGCCCAACGCCAGCATGGCGGCCTCGGCGGCCAGGCTGCCGGCGCGCGCCGCGGCCAGGCGTTGCTGCGCAACCATGCGCGGACTCAGCCCGTCGGTGGGGGCGAAGCCGGCGCAACGCTGCGCCAGGCGCTCGCGTGCGGCATGCATCGCTGCCACTCCCGGCGTGCGTTGCGCGGCGATCCATGCGCTATCGGCGGCATAGCCGGACGGGCTGGCCGCATAGGGCGCGCAGTAATCGTAGACACGGCTCAACCGCCACCCGGCCTGTGCGTCGCCGGCACGCACCTGCTGCTGCAATTGCTGCGCGTAGCGATACAGATCCGGCTGCGCTTCCACCGCATCGCGATGCGGCAGCTGCAACGCGGCGCCGTGCTCGGCCGCCGCATGCAGCTGCGGTGTGGCAGCGCTGACCGGCGCCGCCTCTGCAGCAACCGGCACTGCGCGGTCAACATCACGCTCGGCCGGTTGCGCGCGCACATGCCACCACGCGGCCGCCGCAAGCGCAGCGGGAGCGAGCAGCAGCCAGAGATGGCGGGCACGAGCAAGCGGCATGGATGGCGGCGACCCTGCTGCGGAACCACCCGCAGCGACGGCGCGGAGTCTAGCACCCACCCACGCGCACAGCCGCCGCCAAGCAGACGCTGCCAGTGGAGGTGGCGGGAAGGGAGCGACATGCGTCACGGCCTGAACGGACTGCACGTGAGTGGCGCGCTGCATGCGTTCGGTTGTGCGGTGTGCTGCGCTGTGGTGTTTGCCGTGCCGTGCTGCGTGTTGGGTGTTGGTGTGGTGTCGGTGTTGCTCAGCTGCGTGTGGCTTGCGGTTGAGTTGATCGGTTGCCGATTGCCGGATGCGGCATCGATCTTCGCCGGTTGGGCATCCGATAGCAGCGCATGTTGGAGAGCGCCGCTTCGAGCGAGCCTGTCCTCTGGCAACATCACTCGCCGACGCTGCGATGCCCAGCTGCAGCGCTATTGCGTCATCGGTGGACGCAGCGTGCCGCACACATCGCGCTGCACGGTGGTACGCAACACGGCAGCACATCACGCAGCTGTCTGCGCACGCGATTGCGCGTGGTCGCAAAGACGCAGCGCCTCTTCCTGGTTGCTCGACGCGGCCGTCGACCAAGCCCGTGCCCGATTGCGCAGCAGCATCATCGGTTCAGTCCCAGGCGTGGCGGCATCGGCCTACAGCCATCCGCCGGGCACCACATCCAGCCGCAGATGCGCTGTTTGGCAGCGTCGCACCGGGCAGTCGTCCATTCGCCAGCAGCAGCCGTCTGCCTGGCGGCGGACGCATCTTGATCAGCAAGGCAGTTTTCACCGCACGCATGGGCAAGACGCACCGCCGAAGCGACGGCGCCTGCGAACGCCGTCGCCTGCAGCGCGGCAGGCACGCCGGCACGAATGGTCTAGGATGCGTGCTTTCGAATTGCCCGACCGCCACGATGCCGTTTCTTGAACTGACGCTTTCCTGTTCCGAGGTCACCCTGCCCCGTTTCCAGAACGCCCTGGACGATGTGGGCGCACTGGCGGTGACCATGCTCGACGCCGATGCCGATACCAGCAACGAGCGCGCCATTCTCGAACCGGGCGTGGGCGAAATGCCGCTGTGGGACCGGCTGACGATGACCGCGCTGTTCGATGGCGACAGCGACGCGCTGGTGGTGCTGGCAGCGCTGGAAGCCTTCGATCCGGGCCTGGACTGGAGCCAGGTGGCGTTTCGCATGGTCGAAGACAGCGACTGGGAACGCGCCTGGATGGACCTGTTCAAGCCGATGCAGTTTGGCGAACGCACCTTCATCGTGCCGTGGAATCACGCGCTGCCCGAAGCCGCCGACACCCCGGGGGCCGCCGTGGTGCGGCTGGACCCGGGCCTGGCGTTCGGCTCGGGCACCCATCAAACCACCGCGCTGTGCCTGCGCTGGCTGGACAGCCTGGCCGGCCGCGGCGAGCTGCAGGGCCGCAGCGTGCTCGATTTCGGGTGCGGCTCGGGCATCCTGGCGGTCGCCGCGCTGAAGCTGGGCGCCGCCGGCGCGGTCGGCGTGGACAACGACCCGCAGGCGCTGCTGGCGACTGCCGACAATGCACAACGCAACGGTGTGGACGCGCAGCTGACGGTCTACATGCCGCAGGACGAACCGGTGCAGACCTACCAGGTGGTCGTGGCCAACATCCTGGCCTCGGCACTGGACGCCCTGGCCGACACCCTGGCCGCGCGCGTGGCACCGGGCGGACGGATCGCGCTGTCGGGCATCCTGCACGGCCAAGAAGACGACTTGCTCAAACGCTACGCCCCCTGGTTCGACCAGTTGCGCTGCGAACGCGACGAAGACTGGATGCGGATCGACGGCGTGCGCCGCGGCTGATCCGGGGTATCGTCCACGCCGGCTAGCGCTGTGGCCGGCCGGCGCGAATCTGCGCGGTGGTCACTGCATCGGCCACGCTGATCGCCCGCAACCGGGTCACCGGTTGCCAGCCGTCGCGTTGCAGTGCCGCCGTGCGCCACGGCCCGGCCTGCCGGGCCACCCAGACCCGTAGCAGCACCTCAGCCGCCAGCAGCGCCGTCCAGGCCACCGGCGACCACGCCCGCACACCTGCAAGCGCCACTGCGCCGGCAACCACAAGCATCGGCGCGCTCGCCGCCAGCAGCGGCCAGTGCCGCTGCCGTAGCGCCCAGACCCGCGGTGCCAGCGCCGCTGACCACTGCGGACCATCGGCCACGGCCGTCCACTCGTGGCCACGCCGCCAGATCGCGTACCGGGCCGCGCCCCGAAAACGTCTCACCGCAGGGTCCAGCGGCGAATGGGCCGGCCACGGCACGTCTGCGGGCGCGGCGTGCGGGGGCGGGCTGCGCCGCTGGGGGTCGGGTTTTCGACCGGCAGGCTCGACCATGAACATCCTCCTTGAGTTCGCTGTGATGTAGCCATCATTGATCCACCGACAGTATCGCAAACATATGGCGATATGAAAGTTATACGAACTATCTCCAGGCGCTGCTAGGGCTATATCTCCCGCCCCTGCCTGCCCTCCAACGGTGCCGTGTGAGCAAGCTGTACGAACGAGTACGCGAAGCCCGCAGCCTCACCAAGCTGACCCAGGAAGCCCTGGCCGGCGAGCTGGGTGTCACCCGCAGCGCGGTGGCGCAATGGGAGATGGCCGAAGGCACCGCACCGTCGGTGGAAAACCTGATCGGCCTGGCCAGGCGCAGCGGCATGGCGTTCGAATACCTGGCCACCGGCCGCGGCGACCGCGTGTTCGGCCCGCCGGTGTCGGCCATCGCCGAAGAACCGGCGCAGTACCGCCGCCTGGATGACCAGCAACGCGTGCTGCTGACGCGCTTCGATACCCTGACGCCGCGCCAGCGCGCCGGCCTGTTGGATCTGTTGCTGGCTGAAGGGAAGACGCGGCGCAGGCGGTGAATCGGGAATCGGGAATCGGGAATCGGCGAGCCGACGCAACCGGCACCGAGATTTCAAGGCGATATTCCGCTGGCTGTGGCCTCCTGATCCTGGATGCGCCCGGGCGTCTTCGTCGGCTTGCATGGGCGTGGCGGCGGCCGTTTTCGGAGAAGGCATGCGCTGCGTGCGTTGCGTGGGCATCGACGCAGACGCCGCCATGACCACCTGGGCCGGAGACGAACACCTGCAGGCATGCGCGCGGCGGCTTGACCGCATCGCCGTCGGCACAGGTTCGCCCCTGGACGTGCGCGTGGTTGAATAGGGGTCTTCCCGCTGCACGCCTGCCGATGTCCGAGACTCCGCCACCGCGCCGCCCCCTGGCCACGTTCCTGCGTGCGACGCCGGCTGCTCCGCCGCTGGTTCCGACCCCGGTGGTTCCACCTGCGGAGCCGGCCGAGCAGGCCACATCGGCCCCGGGCTCTGCGTTGCCGCCGGCGCCAGCGCCAGAGGTGGATGCGCAGCCGGCACCGCGTGTGCCATTGCCTGCTGCCGCGGTGGCTTCGTCGCCGCAGCGCGCAACGGGCATGTCCGGGCACGATGGTCTCCAGGCGCCGGTGTCCGGCCAGACGCCACTGCCCGCGCCCGGCACCGCGACGCCGTCCGCTTCGGCGAGCGCGCCCGCGGCCGGACACGTTCCTGATGCGATGCTCGATCCACCTCGCTCGGCGTCGGCCGCCACCGATACCCGGGCCGACGACGGGCTGGCCGCGACCGATGCTGACGACCTCGGGCACCCAACCGCGCGGGCGGCACCTGGCCCATCGAATTCAGCGCAGCAACGGGCACTACGCGCCTCGGCGGATGCAGATCTGGCATTTCAGAATGCGCCGGGCACGCCGAAGGCGCTGGCAGAAACGCCCGCGCGCCAGGCTTCAGTCGCAACGCCAGCAGCGTCTGCGGGATCTACCCCAGCTGTGGCAACGGCGGCAGCCGCAACGCAGGCCGACACCAGCGCCAGCGAGCGGTCGGCGGGCACAGCCGACGGCCAGTCACACCCGGGCCGCCCCTCCAGCCATCCCGACCCGGCAACCACCGATTCCGGCGCAGCCAGCGCATTGGCAGGCGAGCACGCGCAGTCCGATGCCGGCATCGCGCAGCCCCGTACCACTGCCGTGCAACTGCAGCCCCTGCCCGCGCCCGCCTTGGCCGCACCCGCCTTCGCGCGGCGTGGCGTCACCCGCCCGCGGCTACGCGCCAGCGGGCGCCAGTGGGCGCTGCTGGTCGGGCTGGTCGGCGTGCTCGGGTTGCAGATCGTCATCTCCGACCGCGCGCACCTGGCCGCCAACGCGCGCTTGCGGCCGCTGGTCGGCGCGGCCTGCACGCTGGCGCGCTGCAGCTTGCCGGCCTGGCGCGAGCCGGAGGCGCTGACCCTGCTCAACCGCGAGGTGCGGCCGCTGCCCGGTGTGGCCGGGGTGCTGCAGATCCAGGCCAGCTTCCGCAACGACGCGCGCTGGGCACAGGCCTGGCCGTGGCTGCAGCTGTCGCTGTCCGATGCCGACGGCCGGGTGATCGGTACCCGCATCCTGTCGCCGCAGGAGTATCTGGGACCATCGCCGCCGGCGCAGGACACGCTGGCGCCGGGTCAGGCGGTGCAGGTCGCGTTCCGGGTACGCGAACCGGCCGCGAGCACCGCCGCCTTCAGTTTCGACTTCCGGTGAACGGGCGCGACCGCCACATGGGCGTGGCGAGCGATGAGGTCACGCGCTAGACTCACTCCCCCTCGCCGGCCACGCGTCCCGGCTTCGTGACACTGGGAACCTCCTTTGAACGCAGCCCCCTCTCGTCCTGACACCAGTCGTGGCGCCCCGAAGTCGCCCCTGCGCGAACACGTGGCCCAGTCCGTTCGCCGTTATCTGCGCGACCTGGACGGCAGCGACGCGGACGATGTTTACGAAATCGTGCTGCGCGAGATGGAGATCCCGTTGTTCGTCGAAGTGCTCAACCACTGCGAAGGCAACCAGAGCCGCGCCGCGGCGATGCTGGGCATTCACCGGGCAACCTTGCGCAAGAAGCTCAAAGAGTACGGGCTGACGTAGGCTTGGGAATCGGGAATCGGGAATCGTAAAAGCGTGCTTCTGGCAGACGGTGCGCGCACGGGTTACCGGTCACAGCGTGGTTTCGTACGGGTCAGCCTTCCGGTTGGCCAGAGCGGTGGTTGACCGACGCGCGCTGCGCCGATCCGATGCTGCAGATTGCCAACCGCACGCGATGCACGTGTTGCGATTTCATGACGAGCGATGTGACAAGCGGTCACGCCCATCCATAGCGGATCAGGTGGAAGAACACTGGCGCGGCGAAGCACACCGAATCCAGGCGGTCGAGCACGCCGCCGTGGCCTTCGATCATATGGCCCCAGTCCTTGATGCCGCGATCGCGCTTGATCGCCGACATCACCAGCCCGCCGAAAAATCCCATCAGGTTGGCCACCAACGCCAGGCCGAAGGCATGCCACGGCGCGAACGGGGTGATCCACCACAGCGCCATCCCGAGCAGGCTGGCCGACAACACGCCGCCGATGAATCCTTCCACCGTTTTGGACGGCGACAATTTCGGCGCGATCAAATGGCGGCCGGCAAGTTTGCCCCACACGTACTGCAGCACATCCGAAGACTGCACCACGATCACCAGGAAGGCGATCAACAGCAGATTGCGCCCGGCATAGCCGGGAATGTCCAGGTTCAACAGCGCCGGCACATGCGAAATGCAGAACACGCAGATCATCAGGCCCCACTGCACTTTGGCGGTGCGTTCCAGATAGCGCGTGGTGTCGCCGCCGATGGTGGCCAGGATGGGCAACACCAAGAACGCGTAGACCGGAATCAGCAAGGTGTACATGCCGTACCAGCCGGTCCACACCAGGCCGTATTGCCACGGCAGCACGATGTAGAACGCGGCCAGCAACGCGTAGTAATCGCCGCGCCGGGTCGGGGTCAAGGTGATGAACTCGCGCAGCGCAAACAACGACACCAGCGCGAACAAGCCGATGACGCCGGCGCGGCCAAACACGAACGCAAGGCCGACCACCGCAGCCATCACCCACCACGCACGGATACGGGCGACCAGGTTGTCCAGCACTGCGCTGGGGCGTTCGCGTGCGCGCCAACGCAGGGTTTCGGAAATCAGCGTGGCGATGACCAGCACCAGCGCGATACCGCTGAACAGCCACAGCGTCTGCTGATGCATCGAAGACTGCTGCAGCTGCCCGCTGTACACATATAGGCTCATGCGCGCGCCTCCAACTGATCGGGCGACAACGCCAGCAACGCCGCACGTGCACGCGCCAGAAACGCATCCTTGGTTTCGTCCGCATCCAGGCGTAATGGCGCACCAAAGGTGGTGGTGCACAGCAGCGGCAACGGCAACCACTTGCCCTTGGGCATCACGCGCTTGAGGTTATCGATCCACACCGGCACGAACTCCAGTTCCGGGCGTTGCCGTGCCAGGTGATACAGCCCGCTCTTGAACGGCAGCACGCCGTCGTCCGGGTTGCGCGTGCCTTCGGGAAACAGGATCAACGAATCGCCGGCGTCCACCGCATCGCACAGGCATTGGATCGGGTCGCGCGTGCGCTGCGCCGGGTCGCGTTCGATCAACACGCCGTTGAAGACCGCGTGGATCAGGTAGCGCCGCAGGGCGGTACGCTGCCAGTAGTCGGCCGCCGCCACCGGGCGCACTTCATGCCGCAGGCTGGCTGGCAGCGATGACCAGATCAGCACGAAATCGCCGTGGCTTGCATGGTTGCCGTAATACACGCGACGCTCGTTGGAGGGCGCGCAACCGCGCCATAGCGCACGCGCGCCGGTCAAGGTACGAATGGCGCCGCTGCAAGCGCGCGCGATCAAACGGGCAATCATTTCTGCTCCAGGGTGCGCACGATCGTGCGCAGTCGTACTGCCACCGTCAGCAAGGCACCGGCGATCAACACCGCCAGTGCTCCGATCAGCAGCCAGGCCGCAAGACGCGGCTGGCCCATCCATTGCAGCGGCAAGGCCAGCGCGCCTGCCAGCGACAACCACTGCATGCGTTGCACGCGGCTCATCGGCCCCTGCCGCGGCTCTGGCGTGCCGCAGGCCAGGCCCAGCATGCGCACGTATGCGGTGGTCACGCAGCACAGCGCCGCCGCCCACCCCAGTTGCGCAGCCCACGGCAAACCGGCCTGCAGTCCATAGCCCAGGCCCACGCAGACCAGCACATCGGACAACCGATCGGGCGCGTCGTTGTAGACCTCACCGGCGCGCGCGACCATGCGCGCCTGGCGCGCCAGCACGCCATCCATGCGGTTGCACCACAGCCGCCCCTGCATCCCGAGCACCGCCAGCAGCAGCGGCATGGCCCCTTCGCGCGCAGGCGCGCTCAACCCGATGTAGAACATCAGCCCGGCCAACGCCGCACATGCGATGCCCACCCACGACACGCCATTGGGCGTGGCGCCACGTCCGCGCAGCACGCGCGCCCAAAGCAACTGCCGCTGTCGCTGTCCGTGTTGCATCAGTCGCCTCCTCCGCCGCAGCCGCCACAGCCGCCGCCACCATCGCTGCTACCACCATCGCCGCCGCAGTCGCCGCCACCCCCGCCGCAGCTGCTGCCACTGCCACCGGCGTGGCCATGCGGCGCACGCAGGCTGTGGTAGTCGGCCCAAGCGGTTCCGATCAGTGCCGCAGTGCCGTACAGCGCCACCGCCTCGCCTGGATCACCGCCGGTGCGCGCCGCATCGCGTCGCCGTGTCTGACGCAGTGTCGCAAGGCGGGCCTCGCCGCCGAGCGTGCGCCGCACGGGCACCAGCGCAAAGCCCAGCACCAGCAATGTGGTCAGCACCATCAGACACAGCAGGTAGCCCACCGGATGGTTGCCCTGCACGCCGATGACCAGCTTGCACAGGCCAAGCCCCCATACCAGCGCCACCGGCACGGTACATGCCAGGCGCACCGCGCGTGCCTGCGCCTGGCTCAGCCACAGGCCCTTGTCGATCAAGCGCTGCTCCAGCGGTGCGGCCAGCGCGCGCAACGCGCGTAAGGCCCACACCGGGTCTTCGGTGGTGCGCACCGCTTCCAGTGCCGGCTCCAGCGCAGGCGGGACTGCAATCTGCCGGTGGCAACGTACCCAGCGACGTGCCGGTTCGGTTGCGTCGCGCTCCAGATACACCGCATTGCGCACCAGCAATTCGGTGAACCACAGGTCGGCCACGCGATCGGCACCGCCGCCCAGATATGCAAGCTCGCTGGCATCCACTGCTGCTGCGGTGCGACCGCGTCGCAGCACCCGCCGCAACCATGCCGCCATCGACCAGGCCAGACCGATCAGCGCGATGAACAGCGGCAGGAAATAGACACCGCGCCAGTGCAGCGGCGACAGCGCCCCGCCATTGGCTGAGTGACAGACCATGCCCACTGCCACCGCGATGATTGCCCACACAACCACGGCATACGGCACACCGCGCTGCGGCCCAGCTGACCGCGGCGCTCCACGCAAGGCTTGCAAGGTCTGTTCGGCAGTGTGGCCGTGCAGCGGATCCAGCGTCGATTGCGGCGGTCGCGCCACAGGCCACCATTGCGCCGGCGGCTCGCCGAACTGCGTGCGGTAACGCTCCAGCGTCTGGCGGTACTGCGCCTGGAAACGCGCCTCTTCGCCGGCATCGCCGCGTCCGGGTTGATGATGCAGCGTAGTCTGCAGCACGTGCGGGCAGAACTGCTGCCAGTACTCGCGGGTGTCGGTCAGATGCGTGTGCCAGACCTGGTCGACCAACGGGCTGGGGGTGACGTCGACGGTGTCGGTGCAGGCAAGAAAACAGAACCGGCGGTACTCCTCCACCAACGCCTGCGCTTGTTCGGTGCTGCACTGTGCCTGCTTGGCCACGCGCCGAACGAAGGCGGCAAACGCTGCTTCGTCCTGGCCAAAACGATAGCCCTGCAGCCGTTGCCACAGCGCTCGCTGCGCTGGCGTGGCATGGCGCGGTTCGCGCCGAGCAAAATCGGGTTGGTTGCTCATCCGAATATCCTGAGAGCGAGCGCGGCAGCCACCAACAGCAGTTGCACCACCACGCTTGCCAGCTGCCAACGCAGCAGGCGGCGCATGCCGGTCCAGCGCGATGCCCAGTCGCGGGTGGGCGAAAGCTTTGGTATCAGGCCAATCGCATGCATCGCCGCATCGAGCTGGTGCGCGGCGTCTTGCCCGGTGCCACCGCAGCGTTCGAGATGCGCGATGGAGGCTGCCAGCAGGTCGGCATCCAGGCCCACGCGAAACGCCCAATAGCGCTGCAGCACGCCCGCAAGCATGCTGATGGCATAGCTCAACTGCATCAACGGCGGCGCCTGCGCAACACCAAGCAAGCCGATGGCCGCTGCCAGCAGCAGGAGTGAGAGGCGGTCCAATGCTGCACCTTGCCGCAGCACTGCGCGCATGGCCGCCAAGGTCAGCGGGGCGATATTCATTGCGCTCTCCGTTCGGGGATGTCGTCGCCACCGTCATGACCGTCGCATGCCGTCACGATCGCCGCGCGATGCGCATGCCCGAGCACGATCGACGGCCGCACGGCGCGTAACTGTGCGATGGCCGCATCCACGTCCTGGGCGCGACCGCTGCGCACCAGCCAGGTGGCCACACTGGCAGCACTGCGCGAATAGCCCAATGCACAACACACCAGCACCGGCCCGATCGCCTGCGCCTGCGCGATCGCCTGCGCGGCCTCGCGCAGCTGCGCCGGCGACGGCGCGACCAGATCGAGCATCGGCACCACACGGTCCTGCGCCTGCGCGGCGTACAACGAGAGCTCTGCAGACACGTCCACCACGGCGGCACGCTTGTCGCGCTGGCCGGGCAACGGAATCCGCCCCAGCCACACGCCATCGCACACCGCGCGCGGCAACGGCGCACGCCGTGTCCAGAGCCGGGAGTTGCACCATGCCGCCAACAGATACGGCGCATACAACCAATGGGCTGCAAGACTCAGGCGCCCATCGCTGCGCTTCTGGAATCCGCCCGGCCCGAGCAGCGCGTAATTCAAGGCAACCAGCAGCAAGGCCAGGGTGATCCACAGCAACCACAGTGCTGCACCGCCGCTCCACAGCGCCAGCGCAGCGCTGACCAGCGCGCCGGCCAGATACATCGCGGCCAGGCGCCAACGGCGCAGGTCGCGTGCACACCGTGCCTGCGCAAATGGTGCGGCGACCCGCTCCGGCCATAGCCACACGCAGAGCCAGCCCACCGCGAGTCCGGTAGGAATATCGAGAAAGTGATGCTGATACGTGGTCAGCACCGACACACCGATCAATGCGAACCAGGCATGCAGCAACCAGCGCCACACCCCGCAAAGATGCTGCCCATAGCGCACCCACAGCACCACCAGCAGCACGATGTGCAGCGACGGCGCCTGATTGAAGGGTTTGTCGAAGCCCAGCAGCACCGCGAACAACCAGCCGAACACGCCCTCGGTCTGCGGCCGTACGGAGCTGTAGCGCAGCGGCCACAACACGAAACACGCCACGCAGATCAGCTGGGCGCTGAGCAAGCGCAGTGCATGCGTGTCCAGCTCGCGGCGGTTGCGGCAGACAAAGAACGAGACCGCGTAGAACACATCGATCGACCAGTACGGCACGATGGTCCACGGCCAGAACGGCATGCCGTGTTCCCAGCCGAACACCACCGATGGCACATGCGTCGCCCGCCCGGCCAGCGTGTTGGCCAGGCCGTAGCTGAGGAAGAAAAACGGTCCCAGCAACGCCAGCCACAGCGCGGCACGGCCGGATGGGCGGGCAACGTGGCTCATGCGTCGATTCGCTGCGCCATCGAGACGGTGAAGATGCCGAACGCATCGATGCGTTGCGCCACCTTGCGAAAGCCCGCCGCTTCCACCAGGCCATCCATCTCCTGCTGGCTCCGCCGGCGCATCACCCAGGCCACGCCATCGCGGTGACTGGTCAGCGCGCGCGCAATGAATTCCAGTTGCGGATGCCAGGGCTGGCCGGTGTAAAGCAGATAACCGCCCGGCTGCACCGCCGCGGCCAGGCCGGCCAGCGAACGCGCGACCTGGTCGTTGTCGGCAAACAGCTCGTACAGGCCCGACACCACCGCCAGCGTCGGTGCCGGTTGCACTGTGGCCAGCGCTGCCGGGTCGAACGCATCGCCTTGTTCGAAGCGGGCGATATCGCCTGCGCCCAACGTCTGGATCAGCGCCGTGCCCTGGGTCACGTTGAGCGGGCTGAAGTCGCGCAGCACGATCGCATCGGCACGCTGTGCGCCGCTGCCCAGCGCTTGGAGCACATAGCGGCCGTGCCCGGCAGCGACATCCAGCACGCGCACCGGCTTGCCGGCGCCACGCAAGCGCGCCGCCGCATCGCGCAGCAATTCGCCCAGATGGCTGCCGCGGATGCGGATGCCACGCCAGCCGATCGCGTTGAGATACGTGCGGTCGATCATGCGCCCCAACGGCCCGCGACCACGCGCCTGATTGCGGTAGATGTAATCCAATGTGCTGCCGGAATCGAAACCGGTCTGCAGACCAAGCGCGATGCCCTCGGAGAGCCTGCCACCCAGGCGCAGGCCGGCACGCACGCCACGCCAGCGCAGGTCCTGCAGGCTATTGCGCTGCGGCGGCCAGGCCAGCCGTTCGGCCTCTTCGAAACTGGGCCCGGCACGGTGTGCATCGCCCAGCGCGGCGCGCACCGGCGGTTGCGCAAAACGCGCCTGGACGAACTGGCGAATGTGCGCGATGGCCATCGCGCGATCGCGCTCGCCCAAAGTGTCGTGGAAGAACCCCGGCAACCAGTGGCGCTGCTTGATCGGCGAGCGCAGGTTTTCGTAGAAGCGGTCCTGCGGGCCGCGATGCACCACAAAATCCTCACCGGAGACCAGCAACTGGGTCGGCACGGTAATGGCCTGTGCATCGTCCACCACGCGATCGGCTGCCGCATACAGACCGAGCAATACGCGCACCGAAATCGGACGGGTGATCAACGGATCGGTGCGATAGCTTTCCACGCGCGCCGGATCATGCGTCAGCCATTGCGGCTTGACGTAGCTGTTGACGAAAAAGTTGCCGCGCAGCGCATGCAGCAACGCCAACCCGGGGCGTGCAAACGGCACATACAACTTCACCTTGAACGCCGGCGATGCCAGCACCAGCGCGCGCAGCGGCGGGGCGTAATCGTGCACCCAGGTGGCGGCCACCACCGCGCCCACACTCTGCGCAATCACCACGATGTCCTGCACCGCAATGCCGTGGGTGGCGCGAAGATGCGCGATGAAGCTGTCCAGATCGCGCACCAGCGCTTCGAAGCCCGGCGCATCGCCACGCACGCCCGGCGAGCGGCCGTTGCCGCGTGCGTCCCAGGCGAAGAACTGGGCGTCGGGCATGTCGAGTTCTTCGGCCAGATGCATCACACGGCCAGAGTGCTCATGGCCGCGATGCAGCAGCACCACCGCCTTCGGCGTGCCGGTGGCAGCGGCATCGTGCAACGGCCAGTGCCGGTAGAACAGCGGCACACCATCGAAACTGACGAACTCGCGCTCTAGCACTGTGCGCATCGAAGCATCCTGAAAAGTCGAAAGGTTGAATCGCAGAGATCACCACAGCGCAGCGGCCAGCGGCGTTGCTGCGGGAATGGATCGCTAGGTGCCTGCGGGCGCCTGCGCCAGGCCGGCGCGCACCCGCCGCCACACCGTGACCGCGCAGGCCAGGCTCACGGCAATGGCGACCCAGGTGACGCCGCGCGCACCCAGCCAGCCACAAGCCAGGCCCACGCCCAGCACGCCGATGACGAAGGCGCGGTCGCTCTTGCCCATCGGCCCGTCGTAGCGGCGGCTGGCGCCGACCATCAGGCCGAGCACGCCGGCGTACTCGGTCAGCGCGGCCAGCAGCGCGAAGATCCACAGCCAGGGCGCACTCACACCGGGCACGCCAAGCAGGCTCAAGTACAAGGCCGCATCGGCCACCACGTCGCACAGCTCGTTGAGGTAAGCGCCCAGCCGCGACTGCTGGCCGAATTCGCGCGCCAGCATGCCGTCCACCGCATTGAGCGCCATGCGCAGCAGCATCCACACCGGCAGCAGCAGATACAGCAGCGGCCAGCTGGGGCCGCCGCGCAACACCACCGCCGCCACCATCAGCGACACCGCCGCTGCGCCCAGCGTGACCTGATTGGCGGTGATGCCACCGCGATACAGCGCGCCCACCATCGGCCGCAGCAGCGCCTGGAAGCGTCCCTTCAATGCGTAGATCGAGGCCATACGGGGTGTTGAGTCCATTCGAGCGCTGGCGCAGCCTACAATATCGGCTGCTCCGCAACGACATCCCCCACCGATGGCCTCTGATTTCCTGCCCGTGCGCCGGGCCCTGCTCTCCGTTTCCGACAAGACCGGCCTGATCGACCTGGCCCGCGCGCTGGTGGCGCGCAACGTCGAGCTGCTGTCCACCGGCGGCACCGCCAAGGCGATCCGCGAGGCCGGCCTGCCGGTGAAGGACGTTGCCGAGCTGACCGGTTTCCCGGAAATGATGGATGGCCGCGTCAAGACCCTGCACCCGCTGGTGCATGGCGGCCTGCTCGGGCGCGCCGGTGTCGACGAAGCGGTGATGGCCGAGCACGGCATCGTGCCGATCGACCTGCTGGTATTGAACCTGTATCCATTCGAGTCGGTCACGGTGAAAGCCGATTGCACCCTGGCCGATGCGGTGGAAAACATCGACATCGGCGGCCCGGCGATGTTGCGCAGCGCGGCCAAGAATTTCGCGCGCGTGGCCGTGGCCACCGACCCGGCGCAGTACGCCGACCTGCTGGCCGAGCTGGAAGCCAACGACGGGCAGCTGTCGGCGGCCAAGCGCTTTGCGCTGTCGGTGGCTGCGTTCAATCGCGTGGCCCAGTACGACGCGGCGATCAGTAACTATCTCTCGGCAGTGGCCGACAGCAGCGAGGCGGTGCCCACGCGCAGCCCGTTCCCGGCGCAGATCAATTCCAACTTCGTCAAGGTGATGGACCTGCGTTACGGTGAGAACCCGCACCAGTCCGGCGCGTTCTACCGCGACCTGTATCCGGTGCCGGGCACGCTGGCCACCTTCCAGCAGTTGCAGGGCAAGGAACTGAGCTACAACAACCTGGCCGATGCTGATGCAGCGTGGGAATGCGTGCGCCAGTTCGACGCGCCGGCCTGCGTGATCGTCAAGCACGCCAACCCCTGCGGCGTGGCGGTGGGCGCGGGCTGCGGCGATGCCTATGAACTGGCCTACGCCACCGACCCCACCAGCGCGTTCGGCGGCATCCTGGCGTTCAACAAGACCCTGGACGCAGCGACGGCAAAGGCCATTCTGGACCGCCAGTTCGTCGAAGTGCTGATCGCGCCCGACTACGAGGCCGGCGCGCTGGAATACGCCACCAGGAAGGCCAACGTGCGCGTGCTCAAGATTCCGCACGGCAATGGCTTGAACAACTACGACACCAAGCGGATCGGCTCGGGCCTGTTGATGCAGTCGGCCGACAACCGCAGCATGTCGCTGGGCGAGTTGAGCGTGGTCACCCAACGTGCGCCCAACGAGGCAGAACTGGGCGATTTGCTGTTTGCCTGGCGCGTGGCCAAGTACGTCAAATCCAACGCGATCGTCTATGCCAAGGACAGCCGCACCATTGGCGTGGGCGCCGGGCAGATGAGCCGCGTGGTCAGCGCCAAGATCGCCGCGCTCAAGGCCGAAGAAGCCAAGCTCACCGTGGCCGGCTCGGTGATGGCGTCCGATGCGTTCTTCCCGTTCCGCGACGGCATCGATGCGGCGGCTGCGGCCGGCATCAAGGCGGTGATCCAGCCGGGCGGTTCGATGCGCGATGGCGAGGTGATCGCCGCCGCCGACGAACACGGCATCGCGATGGTGTTCACCGGTGTGCGCCACTTCCGGCATTGATGTCACCGGCACAGGGATAGGTCGATGCAGCGTCTGCGTTGTTTTGCCGCGTTTCTTGCCACCGCCGCGCTGTTGAGCGCTTGCAGGCAGGCGCCTGCGCCTGCTGCGGCGCCGGGCGCCGCGGCACCTGCCGCATCCAGCGACGGCCCCCGTCTGAGCCGCACCGAGCGGCTGGACGGGTTCTTGCGCACGCGCTACGGCGGCAAGGCCGGCCTGGCCGCGCAGTGGAGCGGCGAAGCCGACGGCTTCAAGGCCGACAGCGCAGTCTGCGCCGAACAGCCGGTGGTGGTGGGCGACCAGGTACAGCAACTGCTGGCGGTCTGCCACAGCCTCAGCGATGCCGGCCACGGCAATCCGGGGCTCATCGATTTCTTCGTGCTGCGCGGCGATGGCGACGGTTTCAAGGTCGTGGCCGAACGGCTCGCCGACGGCTACGGCAGCGCCGGCCAGCCAGGCAGCGTGGACGTCCTGCGCCTGGGCAGCGATTTCTACGGCTTTGCCGTGCACAGTTTCTGGATGGGCCAGGGCCTGATCCTCGAATCGCAGGATCTGGTCGTGCCCGGGCCCAAGGGCCTGGTCAATGCCGGCTCGCTGCGGGCGCACATCGACAACAGCGGCGCACTGGCCTGCGACGACGACGCGCGCGAGCCGGACCAGACCCAGGCGCAATGCCTTGCCGAGGCCTTCGACGTGGATTTCGCGCTGGAGGTGGACAACAGCGCGCCGCAGGCGCGCACCTGGCCGCTGCGCATCCGCGAGCACGGCAGCGATTGCGGGGTGGCCCTGGACAAGACCCACGTGTTCGCGCTCGACACCAAGACCTGGACCTACCCGTTTCCCAATGCACTGCAGCGCGAAGGCTGCAGGTAACGCCCCTTCCCCCGTACTAGCGAGCAACTGCCTTGAAAATCCTCGTCATCGGCTCCGGCGGCCGTGAACATGCCCTGGCCTGGAAGATCGCGCAGTCCGCGCGCGTGCGCGAGGTGCTGGTGGCACCGGGCAATGCCGGCACCGCCACCGAAGCCAAATGCCGCAATGTCGCGATCAAGGTCAATGATCTGGACGGCCTGCTCGCGCTGGCGCAGCGCGAAGCCGTCGCGCTGACCGTGGTCGGCCCGGAAGTGCCGCTGGTGCTGGGCGTGGTCGACCGCTTCCATGCCGCCGGCCTGCGCATCTTCGGCCCCACCGCCAAGGCCGCGCAGCTGGAAGGCAGCAAGGCCTTCGCCAAGGATTTCCTCGCCCGCCACGGCATTCCCACCGCGTATTACGCCGTGCACACCGAAGTCGACGCCGCGCTGGCGTATGTGCGCGAGAAAGGCGCGCCGATCGTGGTCAAGGCCGATGGCCTGGCTGCCGGCAAGGGCGTGATCGTGGCGATGACCCTGGCCGAGGCCGAAGACGCGGTGCGCGACATGCTCTCGGGCAATGCGTTCGGCGATGCCGGCGCACGCGTGGTCATCGAAGAATTCCTCGACGGCGAAGAGGCCAGCTTCATCTCCATGGTCGATGGCAAACACGCCTTGCCGATGGCCACCAGCCAGGACCACAAGCGCGTCGGCGACGGCGACACCGGCCCCAATACCGGCGGCATGGGCGCCTACTCGCCGGCGCCGGTGGTCACGCCCCAGGTGCATGCGCGGGTCATGCGCGAGGTGGTCGAGCCGACCGTGCAGGGCATGATCGCCGATGGCGTGCCGTTCACCGGCTTTCTGTATGCCGGGCTGATGATCGACGCGCACGGCGCGCCGAAGGTGATCGAATTCAACGTGCGTTTCGGCGACCCGGAAACCCAGCCGGTGATGCTGCGCCTGCAGTCGGATCTGGTCGATCTGCTCGACGCGGCCATCGACGGCAAGCTCGATGGCGCGCACGCGCAGTGGGACCCGCGCCCGTCGCTGGGCGTGGTCATCGCCGCCAAGCCTTACCCGGACACCCCGGTCACCGGTGAGGTCATCACCGGGCTGGACGCGGTGCCGGCCAGCGCCAAGGTTTTCCATGCCGGCACTGCGCTGAATGCTGCCGGCGAGGTCATCAGCGCCGGTGGCCGCGTGCTGTGCGTTGCGGCGCTCGGCGACAGCGTGCAGGACGCCCAGCGCAACGCCTATGCTGGCCTCGAGCCGATCCACTGGCCCAACGCCTTCCAGCGCAGCGACATCGGCTGGCGGGCCATCGCCCGCGAGCAGGCGGCGCAGGGCTAAGCGCCTCGCGCCTGCAACCACCGCGTTGCGCGCTGTCGCCACGCGGTGGTTGCAGGTTCCTGCGCACCACCAGGCATCCTGCCGATACCGGCGCGGGCCACCTGCGGCGCCTGGCACCGTGCGGCTACTGACAAAGAACTAGCCGCCATCCACACCGGCGGCGCGTGGCTGCGGCAATAATGCCCGGGCTCCCTGCCTTGTAGAGACTGTGGCCACTCCCTCCTTCGAAACCCGCTTAAGCCGCTTGTGGGCCCATGAAAAGGCCAGCTATGGCCTGCGTGTGTTCATCGCGCTGGCGGTGGCGATGGGCGTGTGCTGGCACTGGCAACAGCTCACTGCGGTGCCGGCGCTGTTTCTGGGCGCGATCGCCAGCGCCATTGCCGAAACCGACGACAACTGGCTGGGCCGCATCAAATCGGTGCTGCTCTCGCTGCTGTGTTTCGCCGCCGCCGCCGCCGCAGTGGTGGTGCTGTTTCCGTATCCGCTGCCGTTCGTGCTGGGCATGGCGTTGGCTACGTTCTCGCTGACCCTGCTCGGCGCGCTGGGCGAGCGCTATGCCTCGATCGCGCAGGCCACGGTGGCCTTGTCGATTTACGCCATGATCGGCATGGACCAGCATGGCAGCCGCGATCCGCTGGTCGCCTGGCACGGCGCGGCGCTGCTGCTGATCGGCGCCACCTGGTACGGCGTGCTGTCGATCCTGTGGACCATCCTGTTCGCCAATCGCCCGGTGCGCGAGCGGCTGTCGCGGCTGTTTTTCGAATTGGGCCGCTACCTCAAGCTCAAGGCCGATCTGTTCGAACCGGTGCGCCAGAGCGACCTGCATGCACGCCGGCTGGCCTTGGCCGAACAGAACGCCAAGGTGGTCGGCGCGCTCAATGCGGCCAAGACCGCCATCATGAGCCGCTTCGGCCGCTCGGGGCGGCCGGGCGTGCAATCGGGCCTGTATTTCCGGCTGTATTACATGGCGCAGGACTTCCACGAGCGCGCCAGCTCCTCGCACTATCCCTACGAGGCGCTCACCGACGCGTTCTTCCACAGCGACGTGCTGTATCGCTGCCAGCGCCTGCTCGCCCTGCAAGGCAAGGCGTGCGCGGCGTTGGGCGAGGCAATTCGCCTGCGCCACCCGTTCGATTACGGCGACAGCAGCCGCCTGGCCACCGAAGACCTGCGCCAATCGCTGGATTATCTGCACGCGCGCGCCGACCCCGCACTGGCCCGCCTGCTTGGCGCGCTGGAGCTGCTGGTGACCAATCTGCAGAGCATCGAACGCAGGTTGTCGGAAGCGGCGCAATCCGATTCCACCAGCGACAACCTCGACACCCGGCTACGCGATTCCTCGCCGCACACCTTGCGCGAAATGGGCGCGCGGCTGGCGCAACAACTCACGCCCGGCTCGGTGCTGTTCCGCCATGGCCTGCGCATGGCCATCGCGCTGCTGGTGGGCTACGCCATCATGCAATCCATCCACGCCGACAACGGGTACTGGATCCTGCTCACCACCGCATTCGTGTGCCGGCCCAACTACGGCGCCACGCGCCTGCGGCTGGTGCAGCGCATTGCCGGCACCTTGATCGGCCTGGTCGCCACCTGGGCGCTGATGCAGCTGTTCCCCACCACCGAAGTGCAGCTGCTGCTGGCGCTGGCCGGCGCGCTGGTGTTCTTCATCACCCGCACCGATCGCTACATGCTGGCCACCGCCGGCATCACGGTGATGGCGCTGTTCTGCTTCAACCTGCTGGGCGATGGCTTCGTGCTGATCTGGCCGCGCCTGATCGACACCCTGATCGGTTGCGCGATTGCCGCGGCCGCCTCGTTCCTGATCCTGCCGGACTGGCAGGGCCGCCGGCTGAACCAGGTGATGGCCACGGTGCTGGCCAGCTGCGCGCGTTATCTGGCCCAGGTGCTGGAGCAGTACGCCAGCGGCAAGCGCGACGACCTGCCCTACCGCATTGCGCGCCGCGACATGCACAACGCCGATGCTGCGTTGTCGGTGGCCTTATCCAACATGCTGCGCGAACCCGGCCGCTATCGGCGCAATCTGGATGCGGGCTTTCGCTTCCTGGCGCTGTCCAACACCTTGCTCGGCTATCTGTCGGCACTGGGCGCGCACCGCGCCGCACTGGAGGGCGAACACGACGCCACCATCGCGCAAGCCGGCGAATATCTGCAGCGCGCACTGAGCGAGATCGCCAGCGCCCTTGGCCAACGCCAACCGCTGCCGGCGCACGACGAAAGCGAAGAACTGGCCACCGCCGAAGCGCTGGAACACCATCCGGTGCAACTACCGCCCAAGCAACGCCTGGTGCGCGACCAACTGGCATTGACGCTGCGCCTGCTGCCCAAGCTCCGCGCTGCAGCGCTGGCGGTGACAACGGCGCCGGCGGAGAACACGCCGCGTCTGGCGGCCAGCAAGACCTAGCCGCCAGCGGTCGACAGGCATGGGCGCCGCGCCGTACATGCAGCCTCGATGCGGTAAGCGATGTCGAACACGGCCATGCCGCGTATTCGCCACTGCGTGCAACCGCTGCGTCGTCGCCCCACCGGCCACGCTCACTTCCACTGCCTGCGCGCCACGCTCAGCCCCACCCAACCCAGTGCCGCTGCAGCCAGTACCGCGCCGCCGATCACCACACCCATCCACCCGGCCTGCGCATACGCGGCCGTGCCCAACGTCGACCCCACGGCACCACCGATGAAATAGCAGGTGATGTAGGCCGAGGTGATGCGATTGCGCGCCGCCGGGTTGCGCTGATAGATCACGCTCTGGTTGGCGATATGCACGCCCTGCACTGCGATATCCAGCAGCAGCACGCCGACGATCAGCAGCCCGATCGACTGCGGCGCAAACGCGAGCAAGCCCCACGACAGCAGCAACATCGCCAGCCCGCCCCAGCTCACGCGGTCGCCATGGCCGTGATCGGACCAATGCCCGGAACGATTGGCCGCCAGTGCACCGGCCGCACCGATCAGGCCGAACAAGCCGATCACCGCAGTGCCATAGCCATAACTCGGCCCGGACAACAAAAACGCCAGCGTGGTCCAGAACATGCTGAATCCTGCAAAGATCAGCCCGCCCAGCACCGCGCGCGAACGCAGCACCGCATCGTCGCGCAGCAGCGCCAGCACCGAGCCCACCAACTGCGGATACGCCAGTTGCGCGTTGCCGGGATGGCGCGGCAGCCCGCGCCACAACAGCCCGGCGGTGAGCAACAACGCGACCGAGGCGATCCAGTACACCGTATGCCAGCCGCCGACACCGGCCAGCACGCCGGCCGCGGTGCGCGCCAGCAAGATCCCCAGCAGCAACCCGCTCATCACCGTGCCGATCACCCGGCCACGCTCGTGGGGCGCCGCCAGCGTGGCGGCGAACGGCACCAGGATCTGCGCCGCCACCGAGCTGGCGCCGGTCACGATGGTGCCGACCAGCAACATCGCAAAACTGTGCGAACTGGCGCTCACCAGCAGCCCGAGCGCGCTCAGCACGAACAGGCCCACGATCAGGCCGCGGCGCTCCAGCCGGTCGCCAAGCGGCACCAGCAACAGCAACCCTGCCGCGTAAGCCAGCTGCGCCGCGGTGACCACCGCACCGGCACTGCGCACCTGGATGCCGAACGCCTGCGCCAGCGTTTCCAGCAGAGGCTGGGCGTAGTAATTGCTCGCCACCGCCAACCCGGTGGCGGCAGCCATCAGCAGCACCAGGCGACGGGGCAAGGGCGGGTGGGAGGTGGGCTCGGTCTGCATGGCTGCTGCCTGGTCAAGGAATGTGCACAGTGTGGGCAGCCGGCACGCATCTTTCCAATGTATTGTTTTCACCATCGCCATCTTTTTTCGAGATTGCATGCTGACCTTGCGCCAACTGGAATTTGCCATTGCCGTGGCCGAAGAAGGCGGCTTCACCGCTGCTGCGCGCCGCTGCAACACCGTGCAATCGGCGCTCAGCCACCAGGTCGCCAAGATCGAAGAGACCTTCGGCGCACGCCTGTTCGAACGCGGCACCCGCCAGGTGCGGCCCACCGCCGCCGGCGAGGTGTTCCTGCACAATGCCCGCCAGACCCTGCGCGCTGCCGAGCGCCTGCACGAGGAAATGGCACAGGCCCTGGGTACCGTGCGCGGGCGGCTGGCGTTGGGGCAGATTTCCTCGCTCACCACCGTGCAACTGCCGGCGTTGCTGCAGCAGTTCCGCAGCGCGCATGCGCGGGTGGACGTGCATCTGCGCACCGCCATGAGCGAGGCCTTGCTGCACGATCTGGGCGAAGGCCGGCTGGATGTCGCCCTGGTGGGGGTCGGCCCGCAGCTTGCGGTGCCGGCGCAGCGCCTGCTGCTGCATGAAGAGGCCTTGGCCTTGATCGTGGCACCGGGCCACCGCTTTGCCGCACGCAAACGGGTGGCACTGGCCGAGCTTGACGACGAACCGATGGCCGGGCTGGTTCCCGGTGCCGGCGTGCGCGGCATCATCGATGCTGCGTTTGCGCAGGGGGGCCTGCGGCAACGCCAGCAGTACGAAGTCACCCACGCCGATCTGGTGCGCGAACTGGTCGCCGCCAACCTGGGCGTGGGCATCGTCCCGCAGACCATGGCCGGGGCCATGCACGGCGTGGTCGCGGTGGCCTTGAAGGAGCGTTACCGCTTTCTGACCTACGCGGTGTGGCGGCCCGATCCCAGCCCGGCCGCACGCGCCTTCGTGGCCTTGCTGCGCGCCCAGCACGCGCAACGCAGGCCGCCGGCACCTAGAAGCCGCTGAACGCAGCCGCCATCCACCAGCACGCCGTGGAAGCCTGCTAGGCTGCGCGCGTTCGCAAAGGAAACTGCATGTCCGGTCACAGTCAGTTCGCCCTGCTCAGGCAGCGCCGCTTCTTGCCGTTCTTCGCTGTCCAGGCGCTGGGCGCGTTCAACGACAACGTCTATCGGCAGGCCATCATCGGCCTGTTGTTCTATCTCGGCATCGATGCCGCCCAGCGCACGCTGTATACCAACCTGGCGCCGGCATTGTTCATCCTGCCGTACTTCCTGTTCTCCGCGCTGGCCGGGCAGATTGCCGAGAAGCTGGAAAAGCAGAAGCTCATCGTGATCACCACCACGATGGAGATTGCGATCATGTCGCTGGCTGCCGTCGGCTTCATCACCGAGAACATGGTGATCCTGCTGATTGCGCTGTTCTGCACCGGCCTGCAGTCCACGCTGTTCGGGCCAGTGAAATATTCGATCCTGCCGTCGGTGCTGAAGCCGGAAGAACTCACCGGCGGCAACGGCCTGGTCGAGATGGGCACCTCGATCTCGATCCTGTGCGGCATGATCTTCGGCGGGCTGATCTTCCAGATCGCCGGCAGTCATGGGCCGGAGGCTGCCGCCACAGCGGTGATCGCGATTGCCGTCACTGGCAACCTGGTGGCGCGGCTGGTACCGCGCGTGGACGCCGGCGCGCCCGAGCTGAAGATCAACTGGAACCCCATTCCCGAATCGCGCGCCATCATGCGCCTGACCCGCCGCACGCTGGCGGTGCGCAACGCGGTGCTGGGCGTGTCGTGGTTCTGGTTTGTCGGCACCGTGCTGACCGCGCAGCTGCCCACCTATGCGCAGCTCAACCTGGGCGGCCAGCAGGACCTGTACGTGTTCGCGCTGGCGCTGTTTTCGATCGGCACCGGCGCCGGCTCGCTGCTGTGCGAACGCCTGTCTGGCCGCACCGTGGAAATCGGCCTGGTGCCGCTGGGCGCGTTCGGCATCAGCGCCTTCCTGCTGGACCTGTACTTCGCCCGGCCTGGCGCGGCGCCGGCCACCGGCCTGTCGATCGGCCAGTTCGTGCAGCAGCCCGGCAGCGTGCGGCTGATCATCGACCTGGTCGGCATCGGCCTGTTCACCGGCCTGTTCGTGGTGCCGTTGTTTGCGCTGATCCAGAGCCGCACGCCCAAGGCCGAGCTCTCGCGCGTGATCGCCGGGCTCAATATCCAGAACTCGTTGTTCATCGTGGCTGCGGCGGTCATCGGTATCGCGCTGCAGTTGCCGCAGGTGGTGCTGTTCGGGGTGCGGATTCCGCTGCCGGGCCTGAGCATTCCGCAAGTGTTCCTGGCGCTGGCGATCGCCAACACGCTGGTGGCACTGTGGATCTTCACCCTGGTGCCCGAATTCCTGATGCGCTTCCTCAGCTGGGTGCTGGTGAGCGTGTTGTACCGCCTGCGCGCGCGCAACATCGACGCGCACGTGCCCGACGAGGGTGCCGCCCTGCTGGTGTGCAACCACGTCAGCTACATGGACGCGCTGATCCTGTCGGCGGTGATCCCGCGTCCGGTGCGCTTTGTCATGTACTACAAGATCTTCCGCATCCCGGTCATGCGCTGGATCTTCCGCACCGCCAAGGCCATCCCGATCGCCGGCGCGCGCGAAGACCCCGCATTGATGCAGCAGGCCTTCGACCGCATCGATGCCGCATTGGCCGATGGCGAGCTGGTGTGCATCTTCCCCGAGGGCGCGTTGACCAAGGATGGCGAAATCGCCCCCTTCAAATCCGGCGTGGAAAAGGTTCTGCAGCGCCGCAACGTGCCGGTCATTCCGATGGCGCTGCGCGGCATGTGGTCGAGCATGTGGAGCCGGCGCGACACGCGCCTGGGCCGCATGCGGGTGCCGCGGCGGATGCGCGCGCAGATCGACGTGGTGGCAGGGGCAGCAGTGGCCGGCGATCAGGCCAGTGCCGCGCTGCTCGAACAACAGGTGCGCGCGCTGCGGCAGGATCAGCCCTGAGCCCGGCCGGTGCAGGCTTTGCGTCCATGGCGCGCCGCGAGTAGCCTGTGCGCCATTGCACGCTTTGCCGTCGCAGCCGCCAAGCGGACGCGGCCGGTCGTACCGGGGGGACGTCGTTGTGCTCAACATCATCGCGCCTGAGGCGTCTGCCGTAACCGGCGGGCGTGACGCATTCCAGCGGCTGGCTGTGCCGGCAGCGATGGGCATGCCACCGCGTTCGTTCGCTGCGCAGGCGTGGAGCGCCCGTTCGCTAGCGCGAGCAGCCCTCCGGCACCGCGCAACGCTACTCGCCGCTGCCGCGACCGAACGCGGGCCCCGGCTCCCACGCGCGCCAAAGCGCGCATGAGAGTCACTCGGCCGTCGTCAGCGCACACCGGGCGCATCGCCGCCGCGCATGGCGCCCGATAATCCACCCCACTCACCCATCAGTTCGCTGTTGTTTACCACCCAAGGAGCTTCACCATGAGTGCCATGCCACCGCCGATCCATCCCTCGTCCAGCGCCGCGCCCGGCCCGGTACCGAATCACCTGATCTGGGCGATCGTTTCCACCGTGCTGGGCTTTTGCCTGTGCTGCCCGGCGCTGATCTCCGGCATCGTGGCGATCGTGTTTTCCAGCAAGGTCAACGGCCTGCTCAACCAGGGCGACATCGACGGCGCACGTCGCGCCTCCAACACCGCCAAGACCTGGTGCATCGTGACCAGCGTGCTGGCCGCGATCGGCCTGCTGATCAACATCGGCATGGTGGCCACCGGCGGCATGCAGGGCTACATGGACTACATGCAGCAGTTGCAGCACATGCAGTAATGGAACTGCGTCCACGCCACTGGCTTGGACTGGGGGCGGCCACCAGCGTGGCCGCCCTTGGCGTGTCGTTGCTGTATCGCTTCGATCCGAATGCGGGCAACAGCCCGTTCCCGCCCTGCGTGTTCCGCGCCGTCACCGGCTGCTATTGCCCCGGCTGCGGCATGACCCGCGCACTGTATGCGCTGGTCCACTTCGACCTGCCCGGCGCCTTCGCAATGAATCCGGCCGCCGTGCTCGGCCTGTTCACCCTGCCCGGCCTGATCGCCTGGAAAGCCGGCTGGCGCGCACGCTGGTTTGCCCCGGTGGTGGCCGTGATGTCCGAACCGAAGTTCTGGTTATGGGCCTTGCCGATGTATTGGATCGCAAGGAATCTGCCGTGGTACCCGTTTACGCTGCTGGCGCCGGGTTAGACCGCAAACAAGCGCGATGCGCCGAGGTTCCCACGCGGACGCGCGCTACACATCCTTTCGCACGACATCATGCGCGGCGCTACCGCACCCATCCCGCAATCACCAACAACGCCAGCACCACCAACCACAGCAGCAGCACGCGCCACACCAGGCTCATCGCATCGCGGACTTCCGGCAGGCGGCGCCACACCGGTACCAGGCCCGAATCGGTGTAGTCGTGCGCTTCCTCGCGCAGCTCGGCGCTGACGCTGGCGCGCGCCACCGCGCCGAGAAAATGCGGCTCCAGCGACCAGCGATTGCCGTGCGCCTCGCGCCAGGCGCGGAACACCGTATCGAAGTTACCCACCAGCGCCATCGATATCGTCATCAACTGCGCCACCGGCCATTCCAGCACCGCCAGCAACCAGCGCGCGCCAGCCAGATTGCGGGGCGGCAGCAACACGGCCAGCGGGCTTTCCACCGCCAGCGCAGTGAGCCGATACAGCACCGCGCCGAACGGCCCCAGCAGCAGAAACCACCACAGCACCGCGAACCAGCGCCGCAGGCCGTTGACCACCACCGCTTCCACCAGCGATGGCGCATCTTCATGCACGCTGCCGCCGGCGGCCTGCAGGTGCGAAATCGCTTCGCGTCGCGTGTGCGGCTCGTCGGCGTCGATGACCGCTTCCACATCGCGATCCAGATCGCGCGGGCCCCAGGTCCAGGCCAGCACCGCCACGCCGAACAGCAAGTCCAGAAAACCGTGCCAGACATCGTCCAGCAGCCACTGCACCAGCAGCACCACCAGCGCCGGCAGCACCGCCAGCAGCACGCCATAGCGCCCTTGCCACGCACCGCGCCCGGCCGCGTAACCGTCCAGCCGGCGCAGCCATTGGCCGAACCAGGCGAAATTGCGCAGCCTGGCTACCTGCGCCGGTACCAGATGGCCCAGCGTGAGCGCGACGACGACGGCAACCAAGGTGGTGAACATGGGCAGGCCTCCTCAGCCGAGTCTAGCCGAGCGGACGCGAGCGCCGCTGCAACACTGCAAAAGCCGGCCTGGCTCAGCCATGCGCACGATGCCAATGCTCGATCAACGCACGCGCAATGGAAATGCGCGGCGGCAACCCGATGTCGCCCTCGCCGGCCAGCGCAGCGCTGACCTGCGCATGGCTGACCCAGCGCGCGTCTTCCAGCTCACCGGTGACCTGCGGCACCTCGGTCGCTGCGGCACGCGCGGTGAAGCCCAGCATCAGCGCGCCCGGGAAGGGCCACGGCTG
The DNA here is from genome assembly GCF_013112235.1 of Xanthomonas euvesicatoria. NCBI lineage: Bacteria > Pseudomonadati > Pseudomonadota > Gammaproteobacteria > Lysobacterales > Lysobacteraceae > Xanthomonas > Xanthomonas euvesicatoria. The sequence continues at coordinate 1,711,587 of NZ_JABFFS010000001.1, read as the reverse complement.
CGCGCCCAGGTAGCGGCAGTCCTGTACATGCACGCGGGTTTCCTCGAACACCTCGCGCGCCACGGTCTGCTCCAGCGACTCGCCCGGTTCGACAAACCCGGCAATCACCGAATAACGTCCTGGGGCCCAGCTAGCCTGGCGACCAAGCAGCAAGCGCGCTCCATCGCTGACCGCCACGATGATGGCCGGGTCCACGCGCGGGTAATGCTCGGTCTGGCATTGCGTGCAGTGCGCGATGAAGCCGGCGCGCCGGAACGCGATCGCACCGCCGCAGACACCGCAAAAGCGCGTGCGCGATTGCCAGTGCAACATGGCGCGTGCATAGGCGAAGGCGGTAGCGATCTCGGCAGGCCAGTCGGCGGCGGCCTGGCGCAGATCGATCCGCTGCGGCGCCTGCACCGCGACAATGTCGGCCGGCACACAAAACCAGCCCACCGCATCGCGCAGACCCAGGAAGATCGCAGCCTCCGGCCCGTCGCCCAGTTCGGCGCCATCCAGCAACAATGGCTGGCCATCGGCATCGGCCAGCGCCGCGCCTTTGGCGTCGATCAACAGCACACGGCCCTGCGGCCACAGACGCGCCAGGGCGTCGGGATCGTCACGCAACATATCGCCGCGATCGAGCGGCGCGTGGGTGAAGGCAAAACCGGAAGATGAAAAAAGAGACTCTGACATCGGCGCAAGCCTGCCGATAATCGGCAGCGCCTGCAACCATCGTACGCACTCGACCGAGCGCGCCTGCGGTGCGTGTTCAGACGCGGGCGCCGCCCGCGCTGGCCACCGGCTTGGAACGTGGTTCACGCCTGGTCGCGCGGCCCCCATCACGGGACCGCGCGCAGGCGCGGCCATGCCAGTACACGCACGTTCGCCAATGGTCACGGCAGTGCGCTGCACCGGCTGCAGTGAAGAACCGTGCAGGTGCGGGCTTGGGATACGCCCGCACCTGCACGGTTCTTTCGGCAGGGTCAAGCAACGAGCGCTGTATCAGCGCTGCTTGTCCAACAGCTGATGCCGCACCGCCACGATGCACGGCTCGTTCGTCAACAGATGGGCGAAGGCCGAGTTGTCGCTGGAGTTGCCGGTGCCGATATCCACCAACGCCACCTGGTTGCTGCCACGCCGCTTGAAGCTGGCGATGGCGGTCTGCGCGTTCTTGAGCGGAATGGTGGCATCGTTGGACGAACCGCACAGCAAGGTCGGGGTTTGCGGCGCCCACGCCAGCAGATCGTTGCGCGCCAGATCCTGGCGGAACGGGTTGGCGGGGTTGCTGGCAAAGTCGCGGTAGAAGCCAGGCTGGAAATACGCCTTGATTTGATCGATGCCTGGCAAGGTGTCGCCGAGAAACAGATCGGTCAGGCTTTGCTTGCCCGGGAACAAGGGCTCCACTTTGGCAGTCCACGGCTCCTGAAACACCTGTCCGGGCTCCAGATAGATGTTCTTGTAGGTGTGCTCCATCGCGACGATGGCATAGCTGCCCAGAATGATGCCGAAGCTGCTTTCGCCTACCGCATTGCTGCCGCTCCAGCTGTCCAAAAATGTCTGCTGCAGCGCGTAAGGCCCGGAGATCGGCGCACTGGCCACCAGATGGAATTCCTTGGACAGATGCGTCTCTATCTCACGCTGGGTGGCCATCGCCGTGTGGCCGCCCTGCGAATAACCCGACAGCATCACCTTGCCGGACAGCGGCGTGTTCAAGCGCTGCAACACATTGCGCGCCGCACGCATCGCATCGATGGTCGCACTCGCCTCGGTCGCGCTGTGCAAATACGGGTGATAACCGTAGTTGGACTTCCCGAGCCCCAGATAATCACTGCTGACCACGACATACCCCTGGCTGGCCAGGCGCGTGACCAGTGGGTCGTTGCCCTTGGCATCGCGGATGTCCTTGGCCTGCTCCTCAGTGCGAACCGTTCCGGTCGGACGTCCCCAGCCGAGCAACGGATACGGCCCTACGCACCGCTCGCCATCTGGAACCAGCAGCACGCCAGATGCGGTTGCAGGTTCGCCTTCGACACCGACGGTTGCATAGGTGAATTCGGCGACACGGACATTGCATTTGGGCTGTTCGGCCTGCGGCTCGGAGGCCAGCATCGCGCCGATCGCGTCACGGCTGTAGCTGGTCAGGAAATTGCTGGTAAGCAAGGTACCGCGCGCGGGCGCGGCCTGCGCGGCGGGTGCAAGCACTGCGCTGGCGATGCCCAACATGGCCGCCAGGCCAAACGCCGATCGGGAGTTGATCTGCAACATGAAGTAATGCTCTCTTGGGGAAGGACGGAACAGACGCGCAGCAATCAGCCGACACCGGATCGGTGCCGGTGCCCGATCCAGGTGCGGAACGAGCGGGAACGCTCACTGCACCACGGCGTGGAATCGACACAAGGCATGGCATGCGCATCAGCACGGTGTCGCACACGACTGCGGTGGATCAGCGTGGACAAGCGGCAATGCCTGAAAAAAACGCGCATATCGTGGCGCCAGCGGTAAGCACGCACGCAGTATGGTCATCCGGATCTGCGCGCCATCGCGCACGCACGAAGCTGGCGCGCGCGCCGCGAAACCTGCAGCGCAGAAAGTGGCGTGGCGCGTTACGCGCGCGTGCAGATCACCCGCCTTGCGGGCGCAGCCCAAGCAATCGGGTGCGTGCCCGGCGATCGACCGCCAGCGACTCGCTGCATTCCTGCCGTCGTGCTGAAGCACCCTGCAGCGCCGCGCATGACGCAGGCATTTTCAACTACGCACGTGGCTCGCAACGACGCGCGCGGTTCGCTCGTCTCCACGTGGCGCACAGCGCTGTCATCGTCTTGAAGCATTGCCGCAGTCATTGCGCAACGTGGAAGCACTCACACGCATGCCTGACCAGTGGCGGCCATGTACGCACTGCGCAGCTCGGGTTGGCCGCCTCATCGTGATGGCGGCCGGCGGTCGCCCGACGAGCCGCAGCCGCACAACAAGCGATGCACCACCCTCATCACAGCGCGCACTGCAAGGCGAGCGAGGCATACCGGCCAGTCCCGCCACCTGCAACGCCCACCTCATCGCGAGCCGGTCAACATCTCGCGCAAACAGCGCGCAGCCGTACCGCAATCGATCACACGTTCGGCAATCGCCTTGGCATCAACGCAGGTGCCTGCAGGAATAGGCGCTACGCGCCAGCAATTCGCATTTGCCCAGATGCATCGAACAATCCGCATCTATCCAGAGGCAATCAGACGCTGAAGCTGCTTCCGCACCCGCAGGTGGTCTTCGCATTGGGATTGCGGATGACGAACTGCGCGCCGGTCAGGCTTTCGGTGTAATCCACCTCGGCGCCCATCAGGTATTGCAGGCTCAGGGGATCCACCAGCAGCGTCACGCCATCGGTGGCCACGGCCAGGTCGTCCTCGGCGCGGTTCTCGTCGAACTCGAAACCGTACTGGAAACCGGAACACCCTCCGCCCTGGATGTACACGCGCAATGCCAGGTCGGCGTTGCCTTCTTCCTGGATCAGCTCGCGCACCTTGGCGGCAGCGGCCACGGAGAAGTTCAGTGGCCGGTCGATGGACTGGTAGTCCGGCGCCGGGGCGACAGTAGGAAGCGAAACGAGCGTACTCATGGCGCCAGCATGGGGGCCAGACGGTCCTACTTCAAGCCAGGCCGCCGCATCGGCTGCCGCGGCATTCACCGCGCATGCCGCACTCAGGCGTCGGCGGTTTCGGCCTGCAACGCCGTGGCCGGCTCGGCACGGCCGGCTTCCGGCGCCGGCAGCGCCGCGGTTGCACCGGCCGTCGCGGCATGGATCAGCCGCCCGGTGAGCTGCGCGCCGGCGCTCATTTCCACCACCTGGTAGTGCACATTGCCCTGCACGCGCGCATTGGCGGCCAGTTCGACCCGCTCGGCCGCATGCACATCGCCGGTCAGCTGGCCGTTGATGATCACCACCGGCGCACGCACCTCGCCTTCGATGCTGCCCTGCTCGGCCACCGTGAGGGTCGCGCTGGCGCCGTCTTCGGCGATCACCTTGCCCAGGATGCGGCCTTCCACATACAGCCCGCCGCTGAACATCAGGTCGCCGCGGATGACCACCTGCGGCCCGATCAAGGTATCGACCACGGTCTGCGCACCACGGTTGGACTTGTTTCCGAACATGAGCTACTCCCCCGCGCCATTGCCGGCGACTTTCCAATCGAATGTCTGACTGACCGGCGCCCCATCGCCGCTCAGGGAGATCTTGACACGTTGCGGGGTGAAATCCTTCGGCAGGATCACGCTACCGTCCAGCTGCTGGAAATAGCGGAACGAGTACGGCTGCCCGGCGGCATCGGGCTTCTGGTGCAATTCGTTCCAGCTCACCGTCACCAGCTTGCCGGCGCGCACGCCTTCCACCGCAAAGCGCAGTTGGCCCTGGCTGATCGCGCCGCGGTTGAGGTTCTGGGTCAGCACCACGCTGTAATTCCAGGTGCCGCCGGCTTCGGCAGTGAATTGCACCGAGTGCGCGTTGAGCCCCTTGCGCTGCGCGGTGGAGCCCACCAGCCGCTCGTAGAACGCCACGTCGGCGCGCAGCGCGGCGATCTGCTCGTCGCGCTCGGCCAGCGAGGCCTGCACTTCGGTATTGGCCGCGCGGCTGATCTTGTCGGACATCGCCAGATTGACCTGGCGCTGCTGCAACTGCTCGATCTGCCGACGTTGCTGGGCCTGGCTGCGTTGCGCCTGCTGCAGCGCTGCCTCGGCCTTCACCAGCCGCGGTGCAGCCGTGCGCGTGGCCATCCACCACACCCCGCCCAGCGAAGCCAGCCACACGATGGCCAGCAGCAGCCACAACCAGCGGCGACCGGGCCGGCCGCCGCCGGAGGCACGTTGGACGATCTGCACGCGTGCGGCTGGTCTCATGGGCATCGGGTCCGGACGGGCCGGCGCAATCATGGGCGGCGTAGTGTGCCAGAGCCCAGACAATGGTCGCGCTGGCGTTGGACCGGCGGTTATCCCAAAGTTCTGCGATAGTTCTGCAATTGTTTGCAGGGAACCACGCCATGAGCGAAGCGCATCTGTTCGTGATCGGCATCCTGCTGGCCTGGCTGGCCGGCATCCGGGTCTATCTCACCGTGTTCGGCGTCGGCCTGGCCGGCCTGCTGGGCTGGATCGACTTGCCGCCGGCGCTGCATCCGGCGCAGTCGTGGTGGGTCCTGGGCACCTCCGGCGCGCTGGCAGTGGCCGAGTTCTTCGCCGACAAGATCCCGGGGGTGGATTCGGGCTGGGACCTGCTACAGACGCTGGCCCGCGTGCCCGCCGGCGCCTTCCTGGCCGCGGCAACGCTCTCGCCCGACGGCGACCTGGGCGCGGGCGCCCTGGCGGCCGGTGCCGGCGTGGCGCTGACCAGCCACACGCTCAAGGCCGGCACGCGCGCATTGCTCAACACCTCGCCCGAACCGGCCAGCAACTGGATCGCCTCGCTGGCCGAGGACACCATCGCCACCACGGCCTTGGCACTGGCACTGGCGCACCCCTGGCTGGCACTGGGTCTTGCGGTGGGTTCCAGCCTGCTGGCGGGGCTGGTGGTGTGGTGGGTCTGGCGATTGCTGTGGCGGGGCATGCGTCGGCTGGTTGCGCCGATGCGCCCCGCCGCTACGCCAACTGCACGCAGCTCCCCGCTACCGTGAAGTTCATCGCATAATCACAGCGACTGTAGGGAGTATCGATGGCCGCCCGAGATCCGGTTTCTTCCACCACACGTGACGACACCGCCACGCGTAATCGTCCACTTCGCGCCGAGACGCCGCCGGCCGACCACTGGCGTCGCTGGGCCGATGAGGTTGCGTCGCCGGTCGACACCGCTGTGCCGGTGAGCGCGGCGATCATTCCTGCGCCTGCCACTGCAGCGGTGCCCAGCCCGGCCGCGGCCGTGTCGGCGCCGCGCGCGTCGGCGGCCAGCGGCAGCGCGCGTGTTGCCGCAGCATCGGCGCCCACGGCGTTACCCACATCGGCAGCGGCCACCGCGCCGCACGACGGCGAGGACAATGTCGCCGCCGATGCGCCGTACCGCGTCCTCATCGTCGAGGACGACCGCTCGCAGGCCTTGTTTGCGCAGAGCGTGCTGCACGGCGCCGGCATGCATGCGCAGGTCGAAATGACCGCCGCCAGCGTGCCGCAGGCGATCCAGGACTATCACCCGGATCTGATCCTGATGGATCTGCACATGCCCGAGCTGGACGGCATCCGCCTGACCACGCTGATCCGCCAGCAGCCCGGTCAGCAGTTGCTGCCGATCGTGTTCCTGACCGGCGACCCGGACCCGGAGCGCCAGTTCGAAGTGCTCGACAGCGGCGCAGACGACTTCCTCACCAAGCCGATCCGCCCGCGCCATCTGATCGCTGCGGTGTCCAACCGCATCCGGCGCGCACGCCAACAGGCGCTGCAGCAAGCCGGCGAACAGGTCAGCGCGCGCAGCAATCCGGAAACCGGCCTGCCCACCCGCGGCCACGTGATGGACCTGCTCGCCGATGCGCTGGAGCGCAAGCAGTCCGGCGGCCTGTTCTTCATCGAGATCGCCAGCGCGCTCGGCCTGCGCGAGCGCTACGGCTATGCCGCCTACGAGCGCCTGATGACCCAGGCCGGGCACCGCCTGGCCAGCGCTGCCCAGCCCTACCCGCTGGCGCGCCTGAACGACAACAGCTTCCTGCTGCTGGCCGTCGACATGCCCGAAGCCAGCCTGGAACAGCAGGCACTGGAGATCCGCCAGCGGCTGTCTGCCAACGCCTTCCCGGTGCGCGAAGAAGAATCCGTGCACGTGCGCTGCGCCATCGGCGTGGCACCGCTGGGCGTGGGCTTCGATGACACCGGCAGCGCGCTGGAAGCGGTCGAACGCACCGCGCTGCAGGCACGCCTGCGCAGCGACGGCGTGCAGACCTACCTGGCGCCCAGCCAGGCCGAACAGCAGGAACAACTGCGGCTGGTCGAAGGCCAGCTCGAACTGGCCTATCAGCCGATCGTGGCCGTGGCCGGCGGCGACACCGCGCAGTACCAGGTACTGCTGCGGCTGCGCCAGGCTGACGGCACCTTGCTCTCGGCAGGCCAGGTCATTCCTGCCGCAGAAGCCGCCGGGCGCATCGCCGATCTGGACCAGCAGGTCATGGACCACGCGCTGGGCCTGCTGCACCTGTACCAGCACGCCAGCCCGCCGCTGCGCCTGTTCGTCTCGCAATCGCCGCGCACGCTGGCCCGCGACGCGTTCGCCGACTGGCTGCTCAAGGCGCTGGTCGAACGTGGCGTGGCCGGCCAGTCGCTGATCGTGGATCTGCGCCTGGACGATGCATTGATCCATGCCGTCACCGTGCAGCAGTTCTGCGCCAAGTTGATGCCGGCCGGCGTGCAGTTCTGCCTCAGCCAGTTCGAACCCGGCGACGAAGCCAACGCACTGCTGGCCCAGCTGCCGCTGAGCTTCGTGCGCATGGCCAACCGCTTCGCCGATGCGCACGGCAACGCGGCGGTGCGCGACGAACTGCGCGGCGTCATCGACATCGCCCACCAGCGCGGCCTGCTGATCATCGGCCAACGCATCGAAGATCCGCAGGCCGCGGCTGCGATGTGGATGAGCGGCGTGGATTTCATCCAGGGCAACCTGGTGCAGACGGTCGGCAAGGAACTGGACTTCGACTTCACGAGCGCGGTGCTCTGAGTGAGAGAGCGGGCAGCAGGTCTTCGCGCCTGGAGCATCTTGGCAGTGCTGGCCGCGCTGGCGGCCGCACTCGGCGCAGGCCTGCAATGGTCGTCGCTGCAAGGCCCCTGGCGCGCCGTCAGCGCGGCGTCGGCAGTACTGGCGGTGGTCTGCGGGCTGTGCGCCGCACTTGCGGCCCACCGGGCTGCCCAGGCGCAGCATGCGTTGGCACAGCGCCTGGAAGAGGCCGACCTGGCCCGCGAACGCTTGCAGCAGGAACTGCGGCGCCACGGCGAACTCGAACAGGAACTGTTGCGCGCCAAGCAGGCCGCCGAGGCCGCCACCCTGGCCAAGGGCGAATTCCTGGCCACCATGAGCCACGAGATCCGCACCCCGCTCAACGGCATCATTCCGATGCTGGAGCTGATCTCCAGCGGCCAGCTCAGCGTTGACCAGCGCGACATGCTGCAGACCGCCACCGGCAGCTCGCTGCAGCTGCTGCGCATCGTCGACGACATCCTCGATTACTCCAAGCTCGAGGCCAACAAGCTCGAACTGGAAATCACCACCTTCAACCTGCGCGAGCTGCTCGACGGCGTCATCCAGTTGCTGCAGCGCACCGCCGAAGGCCGCCAACTGCGCCTGAGCCTGGATATCGAACCGTCGGTACGGCTGCTGGTGCGCGGCGACCCGATCCGCCTGCGCCAGGTGCTGGGCAACCTGATCGGCAACGCCATCAAGTTCACCGAACGCGGCAGCGTCGACATCCAGCTGCGCCGCCTGGGCGAAACGCGCGCCCAACACCTGCTGCGCTTCCAGGTGCGCGACACCGGCATCGGCATCGCCCCGGACCAGCAGGCACGCCTGTTCCGCTCCTTCGCACAAGCCGATGCCTCCACCACGCGGCTGTACGGCGGCACCGGCCTGGGCCTGGCGATCTGCAAGCGCATCATCGACCTGATGGGCGGCCGCATCGGGGTGGAATCCGAACCCGGGCGCGGCTCCACCTTCTGGTTCGAAATCCCGCTGCTCAAGGTCATCGGCGATCTCCAGCAGGCCACCGGCGCCGATGCCGCACGGGTGATGGTGATCAGCTCCGATGCGCGCCTGTCGCAACGCCTCAAGCGCCTGCTCGACAGCTGGGGGGTGTCGCACGTGCTCATGGAAACCACCCAGGAAGCGCTCGAACGCGTGCGCCGGCACAACGACAGCGAGGGCTTCCGCTGCGTCATCGCCGACCACGACACGTTGCGCTACAGCGCGCGCGCGGTGCACCGCGCGCTCGCCCGCCCGGAAAACGCCAACAGCGCGCGGCTGATCTGGCTGTACGGCGAAGAACCGGTGCCGGCCGAACTGCAGGATCACGCCACCCTGGTGCCGCGCCAGAGCCCGGACGAAACCCTGCGCGCCCTGGTGCTGCCGCCCGAACCCAAGCCCGCCCACGTCACCACGCTGGCCTCGGCGATGATCCCCGAGCCATTGCCGCCGCCGATGGCCAATGCGCGCGAGGTGCGCATCCTGCTGGTCGAAGACAACCCGGTGAACCTGCTGGTCGCGCAGAAGCTGCTGGCCGTGCTTGGCTTCGAGGCCGACACCGCCACCGACGGTGAAGCCGCACTGGCCAGCATGGAATCCACCCGCTACGACATGGTCTTCATGGATTGCCAGATGCCGGTGCTGGATGGCTATGCCGCCACCCGCCGCTGGCGCGCGATGGAAACCGAGAGCGGCGGCCGCCCGATTCCGATCGTGGCCATGACCGCCAACGCCATGGCCGGCGATCGCGAACGCTGCCTGGCCGCCGGCATGGACGACTATCTGTCCAAGCCGGTCGCACGCGAACAGCTCGACGCCTGTCTGCAGCGCTGGCTGCCGCGTCAGGCGCTGCTGCCCGGCCCAAGCAGCGCCGGCCAGGCGACCCACGACCCCGAAAGCGCCAGCGCCGCTGCCCAGGCACGCGCACTGCCGATCCTGGACAACAACGTCATCGACGAGCTGTACGAAGTGGCCGGCGCGGACACCATCACCATCCTGCAGCTGTTCCTGGAAGACGCACCGCTGATCATCGAGCAACTGGAAGCGGCCGCCGCCAACCGCGACAGCATGCAGCTGCGCGACCTCGCCCACACCCTCAAGTCCTCCAGCGCCAACGTCGGTGCGCAGGCGGTGTCCAACGCGGCCCGGCGCATCGAACTGGCCGCCCGCACCGGCACTATCGAACGCCCCTCAGTCATGGTCGCCCTGGTCATCGCCGAATACGCCCGCGCCCGCCTGGCGCTGCTAGGCCAGGTCGCCCGCCTGCAAGCCGCTGCCAGCGCCACAAATCCGTAGTCGCATCAGCGCTGTCGAAGCAGCAGCAGACGCCTGGCGCCGCCACCTGCATCGAACTGCTGAGGGATGCCATCCCGGCCGCGAACACGCTCGGGTAGAGCCGCCCTAACCACGAACGTTATTCGGCCGCTGCCCTGACAGCGCGGTGAGCGGCCCGGGATCCTGGTTCCGAAAGGACACCAGAGCCCCTCTCCTGCGGGAGAGGGGTTGGGGCGAGGGTAAGGACGAAGCCGCGCACTCTCACCCGGCAACAGAATCTGTAGAAGCAAATCATCAGCGAACAATCGCTGAGAACCCCGACCGGCAGCAGTACCGCGCATCCGCAAATTCAGGGCCAAACAAGACAGCCCTGACCATGCGCGTTCAGTCGTCCAGCTTGGTCAACAGGTAATTCGGCTCGCCGATGCGCGCCACCAGGTCCAGCTGGGTTTCCAGCCAGTCGATGTGCTCTTCTTCGGACTCCAGGATGTCCACCAGCAACTGGCGGCTCACGTAGTCCTTGACGGTCTCCGCATACGCCACCGCCTCGCGCAGCACGACAACCGCCTCGCGCTCCAGGGTCAGATCGCAGCGGAACATCTCGGTGGGGTTCTCGCCGATGCGCAGCTTGCCCAAGGCCTGGAAATTGGGCAGTCCTTCGAGAAACAGAATGCGGTCGGACAGCTTGTCCGCATGCTTCATCTCGTCGATGGATTCCTTGTACTCATGCTCGGCCAGTTCTTTCAGGCCCCAGTTCTTCAGCATCTTGGCGTGCAGGAAGTACTGGTTGATCGCAGTGAGTTCGTTGTAGAGCACCTTGTTGAGGTACTCGATGACCTTGGTATCGCCCTTCATGCGATGTCTCCGAGACAGTGAGCCGGCCGCACTCTAGCGCGTTGGCGCGGCACATGAAGGAACGCGAATCGTGATCAGTTGCGGGACGCGCCGCGGGCAGCTGCCAGCTGCAATCGCGAATCAGGCGTGGAAGGCCGCAGTCTTGTGCCGGCTATCAACGGGCGACCACTTTGCCGCAGGTGGCGCCGGCGAGGCAGGATGGAACTGGCATTCGCGGCGCGGGCCGGCAGATGCATCTGGCATCAGGTACCGCGTGGGAATCCCGGAACAGCCATCGTCGGGACATCGGCCCCGAGCGCCTGCCTCAGGCAGCGCTAGCCAGCCCCAGGAGCGGCAACGGCAATGCGCGGGTGGCATGTGCCTGGTTCAACAGATCGCCCGCCATCTCCAGGCATGAGCCGCAATTGGAGCCACAGCCGGTACGCATGGTCAGTTCGGCAAGGCTGGCGCAGCCATTCTCGGCCGCTTCGCGGATCTGGTGGTCGGTGACCCCATTACAGATGCAGACGTACACAGTATCGGTCGGGTGTTGGCGATCCGGAAAGGACCGGCGCTGATTGCACCGCAAACGAGAATAGGTGTCAATTCCATCCGTTAATCATTATTAATCCGCATCGCGCGAGCCCCGCTGCGCTTGCGTGGCCGCTTGCGTGGGCTGTCGTGCCCCGCCGCGCTGCTGCCCGGCAGCCACGCCTCCAGCGCACGTTGGGGCATCGCACCGACTGCCGCCGGGCCGGCCAGGCTTTGCGCAAGCGGCGCCAGATGACGCAGCGCGCGCGCATAGACGCCGCGCTTGAACATCACCACGTGCTCGACCGGATACCAGAAATCCACCCAGCGCCAGTGGTCGAACTCCGGGGTGTCGGTATGGTCGAGCTTGAGATGGGATTCATCGCCGGTGAACTGCAGCAGGAACCAGACCTGCTTCTGCCCGATACACACCTGCCGCTCATTGAGGCGCACTGCCCTGCTGGGCAGCCGATAGCGTAGCCAGCCAGGCGTGGCGCCGAGCAATTCCACATGCTCGGGCAACAACCCGGTTTCTTCGCGCAACTCGCGGTACATGGCTTCAACGGGCGTCTCATCGGTGTTCATGCCACCCTGCGGGAACTGCCAGCCGTCCCTGCGCACGCGTCGTGCCCAGAACACCTGACCGTCCTGCCGCATCAGCACAATGCCGACGTTTGGCCGGAAACCGTCCGGATCGATCACGATGCGGACTCCTGAAAATCTACTGCCACCGACTCTGCCACGGCGACGCCCGGCTCACAAGCTGAAAACGAAATGCTTGACAACAGCACGACGCATCGTGAGAATTGCCGGCTCCCTAGGCTATGTAGCTCAGCCGGTTAGAGCACAGCACTCATAATGCTGGGGTCGGTGGTTCGAGTCCACCCATAGCCACCAAGGTGTTCACGCCCTCACCGGCATGCAATAATCTTGGGCCAACGCGTTTTATTGCCCCGTCGCCAAGCGGTAAGGCACCTGACTCTGACTCAGGCATTCGGTGGTTCGAATCCATCCGGGGCAGCCAAACTCAAAAGGTCCGATCGAAAGATCGGGCCTTTTTTGTTGCCCGGCGTCCGGCGGCGACGCATGGCGCATCTGCGTTCATGCATATCGCGTTCGGCCTCCAGGGCGATCCTGGCCACGCGCTCGTACAGGGCACACACCAGGACCCAAAACGACAAAAGCCCGGCATGGCCGGGCTCTTGAAGCAGGCATCCGGCGAACCGGGATGCACCAAACGCCTTGGATCAGCGCTTGGAGAACTGGGTGGCGCGACGGGCCTTGTGCAGACCGACCTTCTTGCGCTCGACTTCGCGAGCGTCGCGGGTCATGAAGCCAGCCTTGCGCAGCTCGGACTTCAGGGTTTCGTCGTACTCGACCAGCGCACGGGCGATGCCCAGACGGATCGCACCGGCCTGGCCGGTGGTGCCGCCGCCGGAGGCGGTGACCATGATGTCGAAGCTTTCGGTGTTCTTGGTCAGTTCCAGCGGCTGGCGCACGATCATGCGCGCAGTCTCACGACCAAAGAATTCGTCCAGCGGACGATCGTTGACGGTGATGTTGCCGGTGCCCTTGCGCAGGAAAACGCGAGCGGTGGAGGACTTGCGGCGGCCAGTGCCGTAGTTTTGCGTGATAGCCATGATTAGATATCCAGAACTTGCGGCTGCTGGGCGGCGTGCGGATGCTCGGCACCCGAATAGACCTTGAGCTTGCGGTACATGGTGCGACCCAGTGGGCCCTTCGGCAGCATGCCCTTGACGGCGATTTCGATCACGCGCTCCGGGTGGCGCTGCAGCGCCTGCTCCAGGCTCTCGGTCTTCAAGTTACCGATGTAGCCGGTGAAGCGGTGATACTTCTTGTCTTTCAGCTTGTTGCCCGTGACGACGATCTTCTCGGCGTTGATTACCACCAGGTAATCGCCAGTATCGACGTGAGGGGTATAAACCGGCTTGTGCTTGCCGCGCAGGCGGCGGGCCAGTTCGGTGGACAGACGGCCGAGCGTCTTGCCGGCGGCGTCAACGAGATACCAGTCGCGCTGGACGGTCTCGGACTTGGCGGTGAACGTAGTCATGAGAAAACTCTTGAGTGGTCGGGCGGATTGCAGCGGCCGATGACCACTGGAACTTTGCCACGCGTTGTGAAGGCGAAACAGAAGAGGCGGGATTGTACGGGACGTTCGGCGGCGGCGCAAGTTGCAGCAACAACCGCGCCATGGCGGTTGGCAGCACGGCGGAGCGGGGCCAGAATCGCCGTATGACCCAGATCCCCCCCACCCGCCTGCATAGCCCGCTCGACCGGCTGCTGGTCGAAGCCCAGCGCGCGCTGGACACCGTCTTCGGCAATCCGCCGGCCGAGCGTCCCAATCCCGCCGCCGACACGCCCGACGTCGTCCTGGACCCGGAGCAGCGTCGCCATGCGGCCGGCCTGATGCGCATCAACCATGTTGGCGAGGTGTGCGCGCAGGGCCTGTATTTCGGCCAGGCCGCCGTCGCCCGCGACGCACACACCCAGCACCATCTGCTGGAAGCTGCCCAGGAAGAAACGGATCACCTGGCCTGGTGCGCCGACCGCCTGCACGAGCTGGACAGCCGCCCCAGCCTGTTCAACCCCGTGTGGTACGCCGGCAGCTACGCGCTCGGCGCGCTGGCCGGGCTGCGCGGCGACGACTGGAGCCTGGGATTCGTGGTCGAAACCGAACGCCAGGTCGAAGCGCACCTGGACGAGCATCTGGAAACCCTGCCCCAGAACGACCAACGCAGCCGCGCCATCCTGCGCGTGATGAAGATCGACGAGGCCCGCCATGCCGACCAGGCCGAGCAGGCTGGCGCCCGCCCGCTCCCGGCTCCGATCCCAAGCGCGATGGCCCTGGCCTCCAAGCTGATGAAGACGGTTGCTTACCGCCTCTAGTTGGGAATTGGAAATTGGAAATTGGGAATCGGGGATTGGGGACTGACGACCAGAATCTAGCCCGTACCCGAGTACACCCGACACGGCGATCAACCGCTGGCCGGCACACCACTGAAGCACAGCCCCCCCTTGTTGAGGGGGGGCGCGCCTAAGGCGTGGGGATAGGCAGCCTCTGAGTCGGGGTCCCAAGGTTTGCGCCGCAAACCTGGGGCTGTGCCCGCATTGCGCGTGCAGCTACGGCCGAATGCGCGGGGATAGGCAGCCTCCAGTCGGAGCCCAGCGTTTGCGCAGCAAACGCTGGAGGACTGACTACCCGACCAGCTTCAGCCCGATCACGCCGGCCACGATCAGACCGATGCATGCCAATCGCGACCACGAGGCGCTATCGCCAAATAGCGCGATACCGGCAATGGTCACGCCCAGGGCGCCGATGCCGGTCCAGATCGCATAGCCGGTGCCCACCGGAATGGTCTTCAGCGCCTGCGTCAGAAACCACAGGCTGATGCCGGCAAGGCCGATTGTCAGCACGGTCGGCCACAGGCGAGTGAACCCGTCGCTGTATTTCAGTCCCATGGCAAAGCCGATTTCGAACAGGCCGGCCAGCAACAGATAGATCCAGGGCATTGCAGTACTCCTCACAGAAAAAACGGACAAAAAAAAAGCGACCCAGTGTCTGCACACTGGGCCGCCGTCGGCTGTGGAACGCGAGGTCGTCGCGTGGCGGGCCGTCCCGCCTTAAGGCGTTTGCGCGCTTGCGAGCAAGCACGCGACAGGATGCGCCTGCGCTTATTCGCTCAGGTTGCGTCCGTGAAACAGTTCTTCGATTTCGCGCTTGAGCAGCGTTTCGATCTTCATGCGCTCCTTGAACGACAGGTTCTTGGCGCGCTCTTCGAACAGGTACTGATCCAGGTCGAAGTCCTTCAGGTGCATCTTCGTGTGGAAGATATTTTCCTGGTAGACGTTGACGTCGAACATCTCGTAGCGCGACTTCACGTTCTTGGCGAGAAATTGCTGGATCGAGTTGATCTTGTGATCGATGTAATGCTTCTTGCCCTTCACATCGCGCGTGAAGCCACGCACGCGGTAATCCATGATCACGATGTCCGATTCCAGACTCTCGATCAGGTAGTTGAGCGCCTTCAACGGCGAAATCACGCCGCAGGTCGCGACGTCGATGTCGGCGCGGAACGTGGCGATGCCTTCCTGCGGGTGCGTTTCCGGATATGTATGGACAGTGATATGACTCTTATCCATATGAGCAACCACGGCATCGGAGATCAACTCCTTGCCGGCCTGCTTCTTGTCGATCACCGGTTCTTCGGAGATCAGGATCGTCACCGATGCGCCCTGCGGATCGTAGTCCTGACGTGCGATATTGAGGATGTTGGCGCCAATGATCTCGGCCACATCGGTCAGGATCTGCGTCAGACGATCGGCGTCGTATTGCTCATCGATATACTCGATGTAGCGCTGACGCTCCTCTTCGGTACGCGCATAACAGACGTCGTAGATGTTGAAGCTCAACGCCTTGGTGAGGTTGTTGAACCCCTGTAGCCTCAGACGAGGCAACGGCTTGACCACGTCGGTCTGTCCTTATGGAAAGCGGGAAAGGAGTCAATTATGAGCCAAAGATCCCAGCAACGAAATGCCGATGTTAAGAGTGGTTTACCTTGCATGACTCATGCCGTTAAGCTTCAGGAATCACACGCGGAACTACCATGAGCCCAGGAAATACGACGGTTGTCACTACGACGGTACGTAACGCTACCCCTTCCCTGGCGCTGGACGCGGGCACCATCGAGCGTTTCCTGGCGCACAGCCATCGAAGGCGCTATCCGACCCGGACCGATGTGTTCCGGCCAGGAGACCCGGCCGGCACCCTCTACTACGTGATCAGCGGCTCGGTGAGCATCATCGCCGAGGAAGATGACGACCGTGAGTTGGTGCTGGGCTACTTCGGCAGCGGCGAATTCGTCGGCGAGATGGGGTTGTTCATCGAATCCGATACCCGTGAGGTGATCCTGCGCACCCGCACCCAGTGCGAGCTTGCCGAGATCAGCTACGAGCGGCTGCAGCAGCTGTTCCAGACCAGCCTGTCGCCGGATGCGCCGAAGATCCTGTATGCGATCGGTGTTCAGCTTTCAAAACGGCTGCTCGATACCACAAGGAAAGCCAGCCGCCTGGCCTTCCTCGACGTGACCGACCGCATCGTGCGCACGCTGCACGACCTGGCCAAGGAGCCGGAAGCGATGAGCCACCCGCAGGGCACCCAGCTGCGTGTCTCGCGCCAGGAGCTGGCACGCCTGGTCGGGTGCTCGCGCGAAATGGCCGGCCGCGTGCTCAAGAAGCTGCAGGCCGACGGCCTGCTGCATGCACGCGGCAAGACCGTCGTGCTGTACGGCACCCGCTGACGGCGCTGTGCAGCCAGTGCCTTGTGCACTGGCTGCATGCCGGTTTCGGCTCCGATGGATTCGATTGCGACGGTGCCAACATCGGCACTTCATGCCCTCTGCAGCGGCACTTTTGCGCGATACCTCTTATAAGAGAGTCTTCGCGCCGTCGAACCGCACGCTCTGCATCGCGACTGCGTCACGATCCTGAAGATTCGTTGCGCTGCAGATCGCATCCGCCTGCCCGAGCGATCCGCAGCCCTAATGCGCCATCGCAAGCTGGACTGCGCAATCGTTGCGCTCCGCGCGAAACGACCTAGCTGCCTGAATGTTGCGCTCGCCTACAGCGCCTTGCCGCCGCGGTCGCGGCAACCCCAGTTGAGGATGGGCGTGCCTGTCGGCAGTACCTGGCGGAACAGCGCTTCGCGGTTGGCCTTGGGATTGACCACCACCGGCGCGCGCGCGGCCTTCAAGAGCGGCAGATCTGCGGTGCTGTCCGAGTAGGCGATGGCGATATCGGCGTAGCCGCGCTCGCGCAGCATGCGCATCTTTTCTTCGTTATGGCAGTGACGTCGCGCAGTGACTGCGCCCAGGCGCGGGCCGACCAGGCTGCCAATGACCGGCACGTCCTGGTGGGCCACGAAACCGAGAATGGCGCGCGCCAACTCCGGCGGTGCGCCGGTGGCGACCACCACACGGTCGCCGGCGGCGCGGTGTTGGGTGAAGACCTTCAAGGCATGCGGGAGCAGGCGCTGGCGGATCTGCGCTTCATGCTTGAGCACGTATGCGTCGATGAAACGGTTGAACTCGCGCGCGCGGTGCAGGCCGAACGTGGCGATCCACACATAGCCGGACACGCCGCGCCGCCGGGTTGGCAGCATCGCCACCATCGGACCGAGAATTGGCGAGGCCAACAGCGCAACCAGCAAGCGCAACGGGTTGCGCTTGATCAGCCAGGCAAACAGATGACTGCCGGAATCGCCGTCGTACAACGTGTGGTCGAAGTCGAAGACCACCAGCGGTGCGTCTTCGCGCGGAACGGGATACGGCTCAGTCATGCGCGAAGAATAGCTGACGCAGCGACTCGCCGGGTTCGGCCGCGCGCATGAAGGTCTCGCCGACCAGAAATGCGTTCACATCGTGACTGCGCATCAGTTGCACATCGGCCTGGGTGACGATGCCGCTCTCGGTGACCAGCACGCGATCGCGCGGCACCGCCGCGCGCATGTCCAACGTGGTCTGCAGCGTCACTTCGAAGGTGCGCAGGTTGCGATTGTTGATGCCGATCAAGGGCACCGGCACCTGCACCGCACGCTCGAGCTCGTCGATGTCGTGTACTTCCACCAGCACGTCCAGGCCCAGCTGCATGGCCAGGCCCGATAGATCGGCCAGTTGGGCGTCTTCCAGCGCGGACACGATCAGCAGGATGCAGTCGGCGCCGAGCACGCGGGCTTCGTAGACCTGATACGGGTCGACGGTGAAATCCTTGCGCAGCACCGGCAGCGTGCAGGCGTCGCGCGCCTGGCGCAGATAGGCATCCGATCCCTGGAAGAAATCCACATCGGTCAGCACCGACAGGCATGTCGCGCCACCGAATTCGTAGCTGACCGCGATATCGGCCGGCTGGAAGTCCGGCCGGATGACACCCTTGGACGGGCTGGCCTTCTTCACTTCGGCAATCACGGCCGGGTCGCCTGCGGCGATGCTGGCCTGCATGGCAGCTGCAAATCCGCGCGTGAGCGGCAGGTCGGCGCTGCGCGCGATCAACTCGGCCAGCGGCACGCGCGCACTGCGCTCGGCGATTTCGTCGGCCTTGCGGGCAAGAATGGTGTTGAGGATGTCGCTCATCGTATCGGGTCCTGGCGGGCGGGCATTATCGGTCAAGACGGGCGTACTGCAGCGCGGCTGCGCGCCATCACGCAGCATGCCAGCGCCACGGTGGGGACGCCGGCGGGTGATGGCCGCTGCGTGGCGGTTGCCGGCATGGCTCAGGCCTGCCCGGCAAGCTGGCGGGTATAGGCGACATAGGCGTGCACCCGCGCGCGCGCCGAGCCGTCGGCGATGACCGCGCGTGCGCGCAGCACGCCATCGGCAATGCTGTGGGCCACGCCGGCCACGTACAACGCAGCACCGGCGTTGAGCGCCACGATATCCAGCGCGGGGCCGGGCACGTTGTCCAATACCTGCAGCAACATCGCGCGCGATTGCGCAGCATCGGCCACCTTGAGGTTACGGCTGGCCGACATGGCGATGCCGAAATCTTCCGGGTGCACTTCGTATTCGCGCACTTGGCCATCGCGCAATTCGCCAACCAGCGTGCCAGCGCCAAGCGAAAGTTCGTCCATGCCGTCGCGCCCCCACACCACCAACGCGCGTTCGGCGCCGAGTTCGTGCAAGACACGCGCCTGGATACCGACAAGGTCGGGGTGGAACACGCCCATCAGGATGTTCGGCGAGCCGGCCGGATTGGTCAGCGGACCCAGGATATTGAAGATGGTGCGCACCCCCATTTCGCGCCGCACCGGTGCCACCACCTTCATGGCCGGGTGATGCACTGGTGCATACATGAAGCCGATGCCGGTGTGCGCCAACGCGCTGGCAACCTGTTCGGGCTGCAGCTCGATCACCGCGCCCAATGCTTCCAGTGCATCGGCACTGCCGGATTTGGACGAGACGCTGCGATTGCCGTGCTTGGCCACCTTGGCACCGCCGGCTGCGGCGACGAACATGGCGCAGGTGGAGATGTTGAAGGTATCCGAACCGTCCCCGCCGGTACCGACGATGTCCACCATGTGCTGGCGATCGGCCACGTCCACGCGGCGCGAGAACTCGCGCATCACCGTGGCCGCACCGGCGATTTCGCCGATGGTCTCTTTCTTGACCCGTAGCCCGGTGAGGATGGCCGCGACCATCATGTCGGAGACCTCGCCGCGCATGATCTGCCGCATCAACTCGACCATTTCGTCGTGGAAGATTTCGCGGTGTTCGATGGTGCGTTGCAGGGCTTCTTGCGGCGTGATGGGCATGGAAACAACCGTGGCAGAACGTGATGGATGGAGACGCAGGCGGCTTGCGACGCGCGCGATCAATGCAGGAAAGCGCAAGCGCCAGGCGACGCGACTGCCGTGGCAGCTGCGACGATCACTGGCCTGGACGCGTCATGCGATAACGCGCCTGCGGCTGCACTTCGTAATAATCGGCCGGCCCGCCCGCGCGCAGAATCGTCTGCACTGCGCCCGGATCATAGATGCCCTCGTGCAGCGCCGACCTGGCCAGGTGCACGCCGACCACTTCGCCCAGCACCAACCAGGTCTGGATGGCGTGACCGGCAGCGGTTTGCAGCGGCAGCAGCTGGCTGAGCCGGCATTCGAAACTGACCGGACTGGCAGCGACCCGTGGCGCAGCGATCAGCCGCGATGGCGCCACCTGCAGGCCGGCCAGACCGAATTCATCGACCTCCGCAGGCACCATCGCCGCGCTGGCGTTCATTGCTTCTGCCAACGGCCGGGTGGCCAGATTCCAGGTGAATTCGCCGGTGGCTTCGATGTTGCGCAGGCTGTCCTTGCGACCGATGCTGGCAAAGCCGACGATCGGCGGGATGTAGTTGAATGCATTGAAAAAGCTGTACGGCGCCAGATTGGCGATGCCCTCGGCGCTGCGCGAGCCGATCCAACCGATGGGACGCGGGCCGACGATGGCGTTGAACGGATCGTGCGGCAGCCCGTGACCCTGCGTCGGCTCGTAGAAATGGATGCTGTCGTCGGGTGTGCTCATCGTGATCCGAATGCAGTGGAAGGCGGCGCGGTGTTTGAACACGTAGCACAGTACGGCGCGCGTCGGGCGATGTCGCGATGTCGCATCGTCGCTGCACCGATGCCGCAATGCGATACGTCACGATGACACAGGCACATCGCAATCAACGCTGCAGAAAGTTTTTCAGCAAGGCATGTCCGTGCTGGGTCAGGATCGATTCGGGATGGAACTGCACGCCTTCGACCGGAAACTGGCGATGGCGCAGGCCCATGATCTCTTCCATCGAGCCATCCGGATTTTCGGTCCAGGCGGTGACCTCCAGTGCGTCCGGCAAGGTGGTCTTGTCCACCACCAGCGAGTGGTAGCGCGTGGCCTCGTAGCTGTCCGGAAGGCCGGCAAACACGCCCTTGCCCTGATGACGAATCGGCGAGGTCTTGCCGTGCATGATGTTGCCGGCGCGGATCACATCGCCACCGTAGACCTGGCCAATGCTTTGATGGCCCAGGCACACGCCCAGGATCGGCGTGGTCTGACCCAGCTGCTCGATCAATTGCAGCGAGATTCCGGCTTCGTTGGGCGTGCACGGACCGGGCGAGATGACGATGCGCTCGGGCTTGAGCGCGGCGATCTGGTCGACGCTCATGGCGTCGTTGCGCACCACAATAACCTCGGCGCCCAGCGCCTGCAGGTACTGCACGAGGTTGTAGGTGAAGCTGTCGTAGTTGTCGAGCATCAGCAGCATGGCAAAGGACTCATTGCGCGATCAGGAAGACCGCATAGATGTTTTCGGTATAAGTGATAGTGCCGGTCATCAGGCTCTCGCCGACTCCCTGGCCCACTGCGCTTGGCGCAGGCGACGACGGTGGAGCCGGCGGCGAAGGCGGAGACACGATCGAGCCTGGCGTTGCCGCTGTGGCGGCCGACCAGGTGCCTGCTTCGACGCCATAGGCAAAATTGGGAGCGACATCCGAAATGCTGTAAATGCCGCCGAGCCGGACGCCGTACGCAGCGGCAAGCCCCTGAGCGGACTGGCGTGACTGCGTCGCGGCTTCACGCTTGAGTTCCGCACGTAACGCGGCAGCATCGGCGTAGGCCGTTTGCATCGATAACACCTGCACATTCTCGTTGGCGTCCAAGTCGCCGAGGAAGGCACGCACATCTTTCAATGAAGTAAAGGCGCCACGAATCCTGCGCTCCACCCGGGTCCCCTCGAAGACGGATTTGCCCGCCTCATAACGCGATTGCGGAGAAATCGAGAGTGCAGAGGCGTAAAGGGAGTCCTTGAGAACGTGATCGCGCTGTAATCCATCCAGAACCAACCTGGCACGGCCTTCGACAAACTTCCGCGCCAAGTCGGGCTGTAATTCCGTCTTGCTGATCTTGAGGTCAACGATAAAGCGGTCTGGATCGACCGTGCGAAACGCCTGGCCTTTGACCAACAAATGCGGCTGCGACGGCAGGGCATTGATCTGCGCCATTCCAACAGTGGGCAGCGTCAGCACAGCGGCGAGCATCCAACCAGCGATTGTGTTCATCGTTGTCGTCCTTGAGGTCTAGTCATGGCCCTGCACTGCGTGCTGCTGCAAAAGGGCCGCCACGTCCGCACACAGCCGATCGACCGCCGTGGCCGTGGTCGCCCACGAGGTCACGAAGCGGATCACCTGACTGCCATCGGTGCGCACTTCCCAGCGCTCGAAGTCGTAGCCTTGCGCCAGCTGCGCGGCCTGCTGCGCGCTGACGGCGATGAACTGCTGGTTGGTCGGCGAGTCGCTGGTGAAATGCGCGCCTGCCGCAAGCAGGCCGGCGCGCAGGCGTTGCGCCATGGCATTGGCATGCGCGGCCAGTTCGAAGAACAGACCATCTTCGAACAACGCCGCAAATTGCGCGCCAAGCACCATGCCCTTGGCCAGTAGCGCGCCACGCTGCTTGATCAGGTAACGCAAATCGGGCTGCAGCGCCGGATTGACGATGACCAGCGCTTCGCCGAGCAGCGCACCATTCTTGGTGCCGCCGATATAGAACGCATCGGTCAGCGCGGCAATGGTGGGCAGATCCAGATCGTTGCCGTCGGCGGTCAGCGCCGCCCCCAGGCGCGCGCCATCCAGGTACAGCAGCAGATCGTTCGCGCGACAGAAGCCAGACAATTCTTCGAGTTCTGCACGTGTATAGAGGGTGCCGCTTTCGGTGCTGTTGGAAATGTAGACCAGGCGCGGCTGCACCATGTGTTCGTTGCCATGCATAGCCAGCACCGGCCGGATCAACGCAGGCGTCAGCTTGTCGTGCAGCGCCGGGACAGTGAGCACCTTGTGGCCGGTCGCTTCGATGGCGCCGGTCTCGTGCGTGGCGATATGCGCCGCGTCCACCGCGATGACGGCCTGATGCGGGCGCAAGAACGCGCTGATCGCAATCAGATTGGTCTGCGTGCCGCCGACCAGCAGATGCACGTCGGCCTGCGGCTGCGCGACGGCATGGCGGATCAAGGCAACCGCATGCGCTGTGTGCCGATCGGTGCCGTAGCCGGGGTGCTGATCGGCGCTGGCCTGCGCCAACGCCTGCAACAGCCGCGGATGCGCGCCTTCGCTGTAGTCGTTGCGAAAGCTGATGCGCGTCGTGCTGCCCTGCCCGTCCATCACAGGCCCTTGGCCGCCTGGGCAACTGCGCGAAACAGCGCGCGCCCCTTGTTCATGGTCTCCTGCCACTCCAGGTCGGGGTCGGAGTCGTAGACCACGCCGCCGCCGGCCTGCACATACAGGTAGCCGTCCTGGATGACGGCAGTGCGGATGGCGATGGCGGTGTCGGCATCGCCATGCCAGCCGATATAGCCCACCGCGCCGGAATAGACATTGCGTTTGACCGGCTCCAGCTCGCGAATGATTTCCAGCGCGCGGATCTTCGGCGCGCCGCTGACGGTGCCGGCCGGGAAGGTGGCGCGCAGCACATCGCTGTAATTCAGACCGGCCTTCAGGGTGCCGGTCACTTCGCTGACGATATGCATGACATGGCTATAGCGTTCGATCACGAACTGCTCGCCGACCTTGACCGTGCCCGGTTCGGCCACGCGGCCGACATCGTTGCGCCCCAGATCGATCAGCATCACGTGCTCGGCGCGTTCCTTCGGGTCGGCCAGCAGTTCGGCTTCCAGTGCCTTGTCCAGTTCGGGCGTGGCGCCGCGTGGGCGGGTGCCGGCGATCGGGCGCACAGTGACCACGCCATCGCGCAGGCGCGCCAGAATTTCCGGCGACGAACCAACCACCTGGGTACCGCCGACATCGAGAAAATACATGTACGGCGACGGGTTCAACGCACGCAACGCGCGATACACGTCCACCGGGCGCGCGCGGAACGGCACGCGCAAGCGTTGCGATGGCACCACCTGGAAGATGTCGCCGGCGCGCACGTATTCCTGCGCCTTGCGCACCACGGCGTGGTACTCCTCGCGGGTGAACGAGGAATGGAAGTCCGCTTCGTCGATCGCATCGGAAATCTGCGCCCGCGGATAACCGGCGCCGCCCTGACGCAGGCGATGCGCCAGCTCGTCCAGGCGCCGATTGGCGCGCACATAGGCTTGCGGCTGGCGCGGGTCGGCATGCACGATCAGGTACAGACGGCCCTTGAGGTTGTCGAACACCGCCAGCTCTTCGGAGAGCATCAGCAGGATGTCGGGCGTGCCGAGTTCGTCGGGTTTGTCGCCACTGCCCAGGCGCGGTTCGATGTATTGGATGCATTCGAAACCGAACCAGCCGACCAGCCCGCCGGTGAAGCCGGGCAGGCCATCGAGTTGCGGCACCGAATGTTCGGCGCGCAACGCATCGACTTCAGCCAACGGGTCGGCGACCTCACGGGTCTCGACGACTTCGCCGTGTTCGCTGACCTCCAGCGTGTGGCGCCGAAAGCTGTACACGCGCCGCGCCGGCAGGCCGATGATGGAGTAGCGCCCGAAGCGCTCCCCGCCTTCGACCGATTCGAACAGATAGGTGTAGGCGCCGTCGGCGAGCTTCAGATAGACCGACAGTGGCGTGTCCAGGTCGGACAGCACTTCGCGGACAACGGGAATACGGGTGTGGCCTTCAGCGGCCTGGCGCTGGAACTGCTCTGCAGTGATCAAGACGACTTTCCTTCCGGGACTCTGTGGCGGGGCGGACGACGGCAACGGGCCACCATCGCCACCAGCGGCGAGCGAAAGAGAAGGAGCGTGGGGTCGTCAGGCGGGACACGCGGCTACTGTAGCGCAACTGCTGGCCCAGGGCAGCAGCCGGGGGCGAACGTCGTTCAACAACGGCGAAGGTGGGCTGTGGCGATTGCCTGGCCCACCCGAAACGCATGCGAAGCTTTCCCGATCCCCCCATCCCCGATTCCCGATTCTCACCGGCCAAGCAAAGGGCACTCACCCGGCAAGTGCATTCGCAGACGCGCCGGGACGCATTCGATGCGGAAGTGCCGCGAGGTTTCCGGTTCGCCGTCCAGGTTCAAAGTCAGCGGTTGCTGGGAAACGATTTCCAGCCACGGCACGCGGGCGCGCACGGCCACGCGTTCGAGCGCGGCCTGTTTGCCGCCAGTGACCAGGGTGCCGAGCGTGGCGGCCACTTCCCCGTCGAGGTCAGGGACGATGGTGACATCCAGCAGGCCGTCGTCGATCAGTGCCTCCGGGCACAGCGCCTGGCCGCCACCGGCCTGGCGCCCGTTCCCCAGGCCAAGTGCGATGAATTCGCCTTCCCAGCTGAACTCCGGGCCGCTGAAGCGGGCGCTGATCGGGTCGATGCGGCCCAGCCGCGACATGCCGGTGATGAGATAGGCCAGGCCACCGAGCATCTTCTTCAGGCCTTCGTCGGTTTCCACCGTGACCTGGGTGCCGAAGCCGCCGCTGGCCACGTTGGCGCACCAGTGTGGGCCGTGGTCGGCGTCGATCCGCAACAGGTCGACCGGCTGCGCGACGCGCTCGGCGATCAGGGTCAACGCCTCCAGCGGGGCGATCGGCAGATTGGCGGCGGTGGCGAAGTCGTTGGCGGTGCCCAGCGGCACCAGGCCCAGCGACGGCAGCGAGGCCGCATCGCCCTCGTGGTGCGCCAGGGCGGCGGCCACTTCGCTCAGGGTGCCGTCGCCACCGGCGGCCACCACCGTGTGCACGCCATCGGCCACCGCCTCGCCCACGTAACGCTCGGCATCGCCGTCTTCCCAGGTGACCCGCACATCGAGCTGGATGCCGCGCTTGCGCAGCGTTCCCACCGCCTCACGCAGGTCCATGTTGTCGGTGGACTTGCCGTTGAGGATCACACGCCAGTGGGACGGGGCCATGCGCGCTGCCGATGCTGTGAGGGTAATGGCCGCAGGCTAGCAGCGGGCCAATGGGCAGATCGTGAATAGGCGCTGGCTGCGCACTGTCATTGCGGTGTCATCGATGACCCGGAGAGTGGAAGGCCATAGCAGGGACGACGGGCGGAGGCAGGATCAGCCTCCAATTTTCTTGAAGGCCGCCCCGATAGGAGCGGCCTTCCTTTTGCATGAGGCTGGATTGCGCGGCGTGCCTGGCTCAGGCGCCTGCCGCAAATGCGGCCAACCGTTCGCCGTCGAGCCGGTACACGGTCCAGCCGTCCATCGGGTGCGCACCGACTGCCTTGTAGAAGTCGATGGCCGGCTGGTTCCAGTCCAGCACCGACCATTCGAACCGCCCGCAGCCGCGCTGCACGGCCAGCTGCGCCAGGTGCCGCAACAGCGCAAGGCCCGCACCCTTGCCGCGCGCTTCCGGCCGGACGAACAGGTCTTCCAGGTACAGGCCGTTGCGGCCCAGCCAGGTGGAGTAGTTGAAGAAATACACCGCAAAGCCCAGCGCCTGACCGTCCTGCTCGCAGATCAGCGCATGCGCGGTGGCGCCGTCGCCGAACAGACTGGCGCGCAACTCCTCCAGGCCGGCCTTGACTGCGTCCGGCTCGCGCTCGTACACCGCCAGCGCGGTGATGAGTTCATGCAGCAGCGGCACATCCTCAGGCGTGGCGCTGCGGATCTGCGGTGCGGGCCGGCTCATCGCACCGCATCCACCGCCGCGCGCATCTGCGCAATCACCTGCGCATAGTCGGGCGCATTGAAAATGGCCGAGCCGGCGACGAAGGTGTCGGCGCCGGCCGCGGCAATCGCACCGATGTTGTCGGCCTTGACCCCGCCATCGATCTCCAGCCGGATCGGCTTGCCCGTCGCGTCGATCTTGCGGCGGATGGCGCGCAGCTTGTCCAGTGCGGACGGGATGAAGGCCTGCCCGCCAAAGCCCGGGTTGACCGACATCACCAATACCAGGTCCAGCTCGGGTAGCACCCAATCCAGGATGTCCACCGGCGTGGCCGGGTTGAGCACCAGTCCGGCCTGGCAGCCGTGCGACTTGATCAGCTGGATCGTGCGGTGCACGTGGCGGCTGGCTTCGGGGTGGAAGCTGATGGTGGTGGCACCGGCGTCGGCGAAATCCGGCACGATGCGGTCCACCGGCTCGACCATCAGGTGCACGTCGATCGGCGCGGTGATGCCGTGCTTGCGCAGCGCCTGGCACACCATGGGGCCGATGGTGAGGTTGGGCACGTAGTGGTTGTCCATCACGTCGAAGTGCACCCAGTCGGCACCAGCCTTGAGGACGTTGTTCACTTCCTCGCCCAGACGGGCGAAATCGGCGGACAGGATGGACGGGGCGATCGCCGTCGGTTGCATGGGCAGCTCGGAAAAATGCAGGAGCGCCATTGTCGCAACCGTGGCCCGGCGAGGAAAGCCGGATGCCGCTGGGCGCTGGGGCTTTCGATGTACAGCGCGCTGCGTCGACGCCCGGCACTGCGTAACACAGCGGTTTTCGGCGTGCAGCCTTGGCTTCAGTGCTTGCGCTGCCGTTGAATCCGGTCGTAGGCGGCGTTGATCTGGCTGGCCTTCTTTTCGGCCTGGCGGCGGGCTTCCGGGTCGGCGTTGGCGACCTTGTCCGGGTGGTAGCGGGACATCAGCCGGCGATAGGCCAGGTCGATCTCGGCAGTGGTGGCGTCCGGCTCCAGGCCCAGCGCCTCGTACGGATTTTCCGCGCGCCGTTTGAACCAGCCGGCGTCGACCGCGTGGCCGATCGCCAGCCCGATCAGCAGCCCCACCACCGGCGCCCCGCGAAACAGCAAGGCACCGGCCAATGCGCCGAGCAGTTTTCCGTACCAGGACATGGGGGCGATCGGGGGCGGGAGGCGGGCTGGCGATCTTACCCGAACGCCCGCCCGGCCTGGCTGACGGCTCCTGCACAAGCCCCACCGCGCGGGCTTCCAATAAATTCTGCGGGAGGCGGCGAAGCGCCGTACACTACGCGGCCCGCTGCCTACCCGCGGGCCCGCCGGGTCCCGGGGACAGCGTCATAGCGACGTCCTTAGGAGTGCCTGTGTCGACCACGCTGTTGCAATCCGATCTGCCCGGCCTGCCGTTGCGTCACCGTGGCAAGGTCCGCGATGTCTTCGATCTTCCCCGCGACCGCCTGCCCGCCGATGCGCCCCCGGGCGACTATCTGTTGATGGTGGCCACCGACCGCCTGTCTGCGTTCGACGTGGTGCTGCCCGACCCGATTCCCGGCAAGGGCGAGATGCTGTGCCAGGTATCCAACTTCTGGTTCCACAAGACCGAACACCTGATGCCCAACCACCTGGTGGACATCCGCGTGGAGCAGGTATTGCCCGAGGGTGTCGATCCGGCCTTGTACGCCAAACGCGCCGTGGTCACGCGCAAGCTCAAGCCGGTGCCGGTGGAAGCCATCGCCCGCGGCTATGTGATCGGCAGCGGCTGGAAGGATTACCAGCGCACCGGCAAGATCAGCGGTATCGAATTGCCCGACGGCCTGCGTCAGGCCGAGAAACTGCCCGAGCCGATTTTCACTCCTTCGACCAAGGCAGCGGTTGGCGACCACGACGAAAACATCGACTTCGATGCAATGGTCAAGACGGTCGGCGCCGAGCTGGCCGAACGCGTGCGCGATGCCACCTTGCGCATCTACCGGTTCGCAGCCGATTTTGCTGCCGAACGCGGCATATTACTGGCCGATACCAAGTTCGAATTCGGTACCGATGCCGATGGCCGCCTGTACATCATGGACGAGATGCTGACTCCGGATTCCTCGCGTTATTGGCCGGCCGACCAATACGAACCGGGCACCAGCCCGCCGAGCTACGACAAGCAGTTCGTGCGCGATTATCTGGAAACCCTGGACTGGGGCAAGACCGCGCCCGGCCCGCGCCTGCCGGCCGACGTCATCGATCGCACGCGTGCGAAATATGCCGAAGCGCTGCAGCGGCTGGCGGATATTTCGGTGGATTGATTGCACGCGCCCGGTGAAAGGGCGAGGCGGCGCAGTACGCAGACGCCTATGCCTGCGAGCGCCGACATTCTCGGCGCGTCGATTTCTCGACTACCGACTGAAGGCCAGGTTGGTGATCAAGCGTGAAGCTTCATGACGGCTATCGCACACACTCGCCCACCAGCATCCCCACCGCGCCCACTGCGATGGTGTGTTCTCTTGCCCAGCAAGGCCGCAATGACCATGTCAAGTCACTTGTGTCGCGTGCTGCCTGCCTTGCGCAGCGCACTAATTCCCGGTCTAGCGCTCGCACTGAGCGCCTGCACTGCCGGCGAATCTGCACCCCACGCCGTTCCCTCATCAGCACCGGCAGCACCTGCGAAGAACAACGCACCCGCAGCATTGCAGGTCAACGCCAGACTTGGCGCGCTGATACAGGCCGCTGGCGCAACCTGCACGGATGCAATGACTGCAACAGGATGCACAGCAGGCAATGTCGACACGGGTGATTTTTACGATGTGGAGTTTTTGCCCGATTGTGGCGATAAGGGCTTCTTCGCCGGCGTCGCCCAGGCGAACGGAGCAGATCTGTTGGATGCCGTTCCCGTCACCGGCAGCAGCGCAACGGCTACAGCCAATCTTGCCCAAGGCCAGCTCGTCTGCGTCCAGGCGATCGGCCGCGCCGGACAGAACCCGCGGTATTACTACGTCGCCGCAATTCCAGCGAGCACCGTTGCAAGGTGCGAGAACACCGCATTGTGCAAAACCTACGGCGACAGGCCGATCAAGCAGATCAAGCCTGCAAGTGGCGAGCACTGCCACGCCGCAGCACCAGGACAATCCACTGGCAATTGCGCGCAAGGATGGGTGAGTGCGGACGCACTCGAAGTATTTTCCAACGGAATCTAGTTGCGCGCACCAAACGGGTGATTTGCAGGCAACCCATCCATCACTGCATGACGATTGCTGCAATGGATCCAGATGAGGTACCCGGCCCGTGTTGAGGACACTCACCGGCCTTGGCATCGTTTGAGCAATCGGCCACCGTCATTCCGGTCACGCTCCCAGGGTGCGGGCCTGCTGCGTCCGGCCGGCTCGCCGCACTCTGGCCCCACAAGCCTTCACGCATTTGCACACAGCGCGCAGATACCATCCTGCGCGCTCGCACATCGCCCGATACGATCAGGAGGATCCGTTGGCCCTTTTACGAACATCTCTGCATGCCCTCGCACTGAGCCTGGCGCTGGTTGCCTGCAAACCGCAAGCAGAGCCAGCAGGCGCAGCAATGCCCGCGGCGACAGCAGAGGCAGCGGGTACCGCGCCTGCCGCCTCAACCCCTGCTACGGCGTCGGCCACGCCCGCTCAGCCGACGACCTGCCCGACCGCCGACTTCTCTGCATTTCTAAAAAGCTTCAGTGCAGACATCGCGGCCCAGGAGAAAGCCACGGCCGACCCGCTGACCATGATCCGGATCGATCCGGATGCGCAGCCGGAACCGGCGCCAGTCACTCGCGAGGTTGCGCTGGCCGACGTCAAATGGCCGGTTATCCCGAACCTGGACGTGGCCCGCTCCGCGGGCCGCGAGGTCGTGGTGTCCGAGAACGCAGGCGGTCGCCAGGTGCTGGTGCGTACACCTGACAGCGGCGACCAACAGGTCTACCACTTCGCCCAGCGCCCATGCTGGACCTTGGTCAAGGTCGACGACCAGTCGCTGTAACGGCGCGGGCAAGTAACGGCGCGGCCAACACCGCGCCACGCAAAAACCCAAATCAGGAGACGGCCGTGCCCCCCTTCAGAGTGCTCATCCCCGTGCTGGCAGTAGCGCTTGCCGCGTGTAACGGTCCGCAGGCAGCCGATGCGCCTGAAACGCCGGCCAATGCACCCGCAGCCGCGGCTGGCCCACCCGCACCGGCCGCGACACCTCCTGCCACACCGACACAAGGGACTGTACCCATGGCAACGATCGACTCCTTCGTTCCAGCAGGATCGAAGGCGCTGGATACCCAACGCGGCGACCTGACTGGCGCCGGACATTCGGACGCACTTGTCGTGATTTCTCCGCCGGCAACCGGCAACGAAAAGCTCGGCGAAGGGCAGCCACGTCGCGTCCTGCTGCTGACCCAGAACGCCGATGGCAGCCTGCAAAAGGCCGCTGAAAATAATCGCATCGTGCCCTGTGCCCGCTGCGGCGGTCTGGCAGGCGACCCGTATGCGTTTTCGCGCGTCCAGCCCGGGCAATTCACCATCTCCATCTCAGGCGGCTCGCGCGAGCGCTGGGCCGACGACTTCACGTTCAAGTATTCGGCAGACAAGCAGACCTGGTTGCTGGACAAGGTCGTGCGCGATCTTTCCGATACCGAGACCGAACAACACAACACCCTGGAATTAACCGACAAGGATTTTGGGACGGTGACGTTCCAGGACTTCGACCCCGCCACGCTCAAGAAAGTCGCGGCGCTGGATGAGGCTGGAGCCCAGAAACAAAATTAAAGGGAAGTAATGGCTGACGCGGACAAGGATGGGTCCGTCTTTTCATGTTGCTGAGAAATGAGGAGTTACACCATGGCAACCGATCGCGAAACTGGGCTGCTGCAGGCAGCCTATGCAGCGGGAATCACCCGGCCCAACGAATTGGCGAATTTCATGGCCCAGGTAGGCCACGAATCGGGCGGACTCAATCGCCTGGAAGAAGGGTTCCGCTATACCCGCGGCCTCTCGCAAGTGAGCTCGAAAGTGCGTTCTGCACTGCGCGAAGGACCGGAGGCGCTGGAAGAAGCGCGCCTTGAGGCATTGCGCGGCCAGCCGGAGAAACTCGCCGAATTGATGTATGGCGGGCGCATGGGCAACAACGAGCCCGGCGATGGCTATCTTTACCGTGGTCGCGGCTACATCCAGCTCACCGGCAAAGATCAGTATCGCGAGGCCGGCGAAGCGCTGAAACTCGACCTGGTCGCGCACCCCGAACTGGCCGCGCAACCGGAAAACGCGTCGCGGATCGCAACCTGGTACTGGCAGCACAATGTGCCGCAAGCGGCCAGGCAGGATGCGCATGCAGCAGGCGTTGCGATCAACGGCGGCGATCCGCCCAATGGACTGGCTGACCGCGAAAGCCGCTTCGCGCGCTGGCAGCGCGACCTCACGCCCGATGTGATGCACAAGCTCGAACACGGTCAACTCGGACAGACCGTCGCGCCCGCGCAGCATTCGGCACCGACGCAAGCACCGCATGCCGGTTCGAACGCGCATTCGTTCCAGGCCACCATGGAGCGCATGCTTCCGCCGCAGAACGGCACCGCGCCGCATATCACCGGACATTACGGCGAGCACCGCAGCGCGCGCGACCACGGCGGCACCGACTTCAATTATCAGGGCGGTCAGGCAGGACGCAATTTGCAGCATCCAACCGTGCATTCGCCGGTCGCCGGAACGGTGACCTTTGCCGGCGGAAGCTACGGCACCGTCAAGATTCGCGATGCACAAGGCAACTCGCACGAGATCCTGCATCTGGATGGCGTCAAGGTCAAAGAAGGGCAAACGCTGTCGGCAGGCGACGCGATCGGCACGATGGGGGGACGTGGGCCCAATGGCGCAAGCCAATATGCGCAGCATGTGCATTACCAATTGCGCGATGCCAACGGCAAATTGACCAGCCCCGAGACCTTCTGGAATCAGGGTCACCAACACGAAGCGGGTGCGCGCCACACCCAGGCAGCAGCGGCAAGCGGCACAGGTGCCCTGCGGCATGGCGACAACAGTCAGGATGTGGGCAAGCTGCAGCAGGACCTCAACCGTCTCGGTGTACGCGATGCACAAGGCAACCGCCTGGCCGAAGACGGGCGCTTCGGCGACAACACGCGTGAGGCGGTAATGGCGTTCCAGAAGCAGCATGGGCTGCAGCAGGACGGTGTTGTCGGCCGCGATACGCGTGCAGCATTGGCTGCACAACCGGCGCAGACCCGCGAGGCGCAGGTTGCTGGGCCGAAAGGGCCTTCGCTCAACGATGCATCGCATCCCGACCACGCGCTACATAACGCAATCCGCAGCAGGCTGCCAAGCATGATCTCCAACGAGACGGCGGCACATGTCACGCTGCAGGCGAAGCAGAATGGGATCGACAGCGCGGACAAGTTGCAGAACGTGACAGTGCAGGACGGCAAGGCATTCGTCATGGGCACCACGCCGGGCTTCCGTGCGGCGGTGGACCTGAACCAACCTGCTCCGACACTTGAGCAAACCAGCGCGCAGTTGCTGGCTGGTCACTCGCAGCAGCAACAGGCCCAGCAAGAACAGCAGAAGGTTGCGATGGGAGGTCGCTGATCTTTCAGCGATAGATCAAGAAGACGCCGGCCAGGAGATTGGCCGGCGTTCTTGTTTCCAGATGCACCGTGGGAGTCACGACACATCGCGCAAGCTGATCGTCATTCAACGGCCAGCGCGCGTGGTGATGGGACACCGCAACACCCCGCGCTGGCGCAACGATACGGCGCAACCCTGCCTGACACCACTGCATTGCGCGCATGCTTGGCCGCAGCGGCCAATGACACCATGCATCCGCTGCGCCTCTGCGATGTGCGCCACAGCGGAAAGTGGCCGGGCGCACAGAACGCAACACATCCGTAATTTTTACTACTGTCCAGTTCGTGACTGTGCAAGCGTAACTGCCGGCACCCAAGGTGCCATCGGCGACCGGCTGTCGGGGGGCTGCCGGTCTTTGCATTGCACGTTTTCTGGAGAGAGTCGTCATGCAATTCCATGTCCTGGGCGCGGCAATCTGCTGCGCGCTCTCGTTTTCTGCTGCCGCGAATGCTGCCGATGTGTCGGCAAATGCCGCTGTTTCGCGCGCGCAATCGTTATTGGGGAACAACGCGTCTGCATTGGCCAATCGCGCGCCGGCCGACGCCTTCATCGCACGCGACAGCATCGTCGATGCCGACGGTACCGAACATGTGCGTTTCGATCGCACCTATCAGGGCCTGCCGGTGATCGGCGGCGACGTGGTGGTGCACTCGCGTCGCGGGGTGATGCGTGAATTGAGCCAGACCATGGACACCACGGTGCGTCCGAGCCTGGTGCCGGGAATCGATGCGGCAACCGCGTTGCGTGTGGCCGGTTCGCACTTCGATGTGGCGCAGGATGCCGCGCCGCGTGCGAGTCTGGCGCTGTATGCACGCCAGGGCGCGCCGCGCCTGGTGTACGAGGTAATTTACAGCGGCGTCAAACCCGACCAGACACCGACCGAGATGCATTACATCGTCGATGCGGTGAACCAGCGCATCCTCGAATCCTGGGATACCGTGCATACCGCATGTAGCGGCGGCACCAGCGCCGCTGGCACAGGACGTTCGTTGTATGCGGGCAGCGTGACGGTGAACACGACGCGCTGCAGCAGCACCAGCTACGAAATGACCGATCTCAGTCGCGGCAGCGGTGCGACCTACAACATGCGCAACAGCACCTCCGGCAATGGCACGCTGGTCACCGATGCCGACAATGCCTGGGGCAGCGGCACCACCGGCGATACGGTCACCGCAGCGGTCGATGCGCATTACGGCGTGGCGTTGACCTGGGACTATTACCGCACCACGCATTCGCGCACAGGCATTGCAAACGATGGGGCCGGTGCACGGAGCCGGGTGCATTACGGTAGCCGCTACAACAATGCCTTCTGGCAGGACAGCTGTTTCTGCATGACCTTCGGCGATGGCGATGGCAGCACGTTCACGCCGCTGGTGTCGGTGGATGTGGCCGGTCACGAGATGACCCACGGTGTGACCAGCCGCACCGCCGCGCTGACCTACTCGGGCGAATCGGGCGGTTTGAATGAAGCCACGTCCGACATCATGGGCACCATGGTGGAGTACTCCGCTGCCAACAGCGCCGAGCCGGGCAATTATCTGATTGGCGAGAAGATCATCCCCAACAACAGCACCGGCACACTGGCGTTGCGTTACATGTTCAAGCCAAGCCTGGATGGCAAATCGCCCGATTGCTACAGCAGCAGCCTGGGCTCGCTCAATGTGCACTACAGCTCGGGCGTGGCCAATCACTTCTACTATCTGCTGGCCGAAGGGGCGGTGGTGCCGAGCGGGTTCGGCTCGGGCACCAGCTACAACCTGACCCCGACCAGTCTGGTCTGCAGCGGCTCCACGGCGCTCACCGCGATCGGCCGCGCCGCGGCCAGCCGCATCTGGTATCGCGCACTGACGGTCTACATGACCTCGTCCACCAACTACGCGGCGGCCCGTCGGGCCACGCTGAGCGCGGCCACCGATCTGTACGGCAGCACGTCCACGCAATACCGCGCGGTAGCGGCGGCGTGGAGCGCGGTCTCGGTGAACTGACGGTGCGTCCCTCGCCACGCCACCAAGGCGTGGCGAGGGCACATCTGCCATGGCGCCATCCGCGCGCGTATGCTTGGATCATTCCTGGGAGGGAACATGAGCCAAAGCACCACGACCGCGCGACCGATCGAGCGCTATTTCGCCAGCTATTCCGACGATCATCAAAACGCGACCAATCAGCAGATCCACGTGCTGGCGGTGCCTGCCATCCTGTGGTCGGTGGTGGCGCTGTTGTGGTGCATCCCGGTCGGCGGTAGCTGGTTCAGCAGCGGCGTGTGGGCCGCGCTGTCGATGTTTGCGACGTGGTCGTACTACAACCGGCTGTCGCGCCCGCTGGGGCTGGGCATGCTGGGGATCTTTTTCTTCTTCGGCTGTCTGTGCCGGTTGATCGAAGGCCGCATCGGGCTTGGCGGCCTGTTCACCACCGCGCTGACGGTGTTCGTGCTGGCATGGATTGCGCAGTTCGTCGGCCACAAGATCGAAGGCCGCAAACCGAGCTTCCTGACCGATCTGACCTATCTGCTGATCGGGCCGATCTGGGTGCTGGCCAAGGCGTATCGCCAGCTGGGTTGGCGTTACTGAGCGTCGCCGACAGACCAGCCAGGCCTCACGCGCCGATCCCGAGCTCTTCGGGCAGTGGGCGAAACGCACGCGGCGCATAGCCGAAATCGCGGCGTGCCGGCTCCAGATCGAATACCAGGTCCTCGCGCATGCGCTGTAGCGCGGCGGCATTCAAGCCCCGCAGGCGGCCCAGGCGTTGCGCTGCGGTGAGTGCAAGACCGAACAGGCTCGGCGGCACCTGGTACAGACGTGCAGGCCGTGGCAGCGCTTCCAGTACGCGCTCTACCATCTGCGTGTACGCCAGCACTTCGCCGCCGCCCACGGCATAACTGCGCTGCTGGGTGGCCGGCTGGCCAACCACCGCCAGAGCGGCGCTGGCCAGATCTTCCACATGCACGGGCTGGCGAAGGCCAGTGGCGTTGGCGGGCAGTACGAACGCGCCGGTGCGCTGCGCCAGCCCGGCGATCTGGGTCAAGGTTTTGTCGCGTCCCGCGCCGTAGACCAGGGTCGGCCGCAGCACGGTGGCACTAGCGCCACGCGCACGCGCGGCGGAAAACAGCGCCTGTTCGGCAGTGGCCAGACGCTGGGCCACGTCGCGCTCGGCCGCGTCGATGGAGTGTTCCTTGACCTCAACGCTGGTGGAACCGAACGCCACGATACGCGGCGCTACCACCGGGTTTTCGGCATACCAGCGTGCGAAGTGGTCCAGCGGACCACAGCTGAAGATCACCTCGAACGCCTCGCCGGCAGCTGCCGGCACAGCCAGATCGCCCTGCCGCCAGATCAGACCGGAGCGCGCTGCGCGCGGCTGGCGCGACCACGCCGTCACCTGCCATCGGCTGCTCAGCAGGCGGATCAGCAAGCGCTCGCCGATTTGCCCGCTGCCGCCGAAGACCAGGGCGCGCGGCGCAGATGCAGCGGTGGACGGAGCGGGATTGGCGGCAGTCACGGGGCAATTATCGATGCATGCATGCCTGCAGCATAGCGAGTGCGGCATTGCGATGTGCAGCCCAGTGGGGCCGATGGCAGGCCATGTGCGCTGGCGGCGTTGACGCGGACGTCAGTCAACGGTTTGTTAAGCTCTCGGGCCTGCTCGCGAATCTTGTGTTCCCTGCATGCCTTTCTCGTTGGAAATTCTGCTGGCGCTGCCATTTGTCATGGCCGCTGCCGCTGCGCTGCTCTGGCGCGCCTCCCGTTCGATCACTGCGTGGTTGGCTGCGGCCGCGCCGTTGGCCGGGCTGCTGGTGCTGGCGCTGTTGACGCCCGCGGTGCTGCGCGGCGAGGTGATTGCCAGCGATCACGCGTGGCTGCCGCAGATTGGCCTGATGTTCTCGCTGCGGCTCGATGGCCTGGCCTGGATGTTCGCACTGCTGGTGCTGGGCATCGGTGCGCTGGTGGTGCTGTACGCGCATTACTATTTGAGCCCACGCGATAGCGCGTCGCGTTTTTTTGCCTATCTCTTGCTGTTCATGGGCGCGATGCTCGGCATGGTGCTGTCGGGCAACCTGCTCTTGCTGATGGTGTTCTGGGAACTCACCAGCATCAGCTCGTTCCTGTTGATCGGTTTCTGGTCGCACCGCAAGGACGCGCGCGAAGGCGCACGCATGGCCTTTGTGCTGACTGCCGGCGGCGGCCTGTCGTTATTGGGCGGCGTGTTGATGATCGGCCGCATCGTGGGCAGTTTTCAGCTCGATGCCGTCCTGGCCGCCGGCGATGTGATCCGCGCCAGCCCGCTGTATCCGTACGCGCTGGGCCTGGTGTTGCTGGGCATCTTCACCAAGAGCGCGCAGTTCCCGTTCCACTTCTGGTTGCCGCACGCAATGGCGGCGCCCACGCCGGTGTCGGCGTATCTGCATTCGGCCACGATGGTGAAGGCCGGCGTATTTTTGCTGGCGCGTTTGCATCCGGCGCTGGCCGGTACCGATCTGTTTTTCTATACGGTGACCAGCATCGGCGCGATCACGGTGCTGTTGGGCGCATGGCACGCTATCTTTCAGCACGATCTCAAGGGCGTGCTGGCGTACTCGACCATTTCGCATCTGGGCCTGATCACGATGCTGTTCGGCCTGTCCACGCCGATGGCGGTGGTGGCCGGCGTGTTTCACCTCATCAACCATGCGGTCTTCAAAGCGTCGTTGTTCATGGCCGCCGGCATCATCGACCATGAGACCGGCACGCGCGACATGCGCAAGCTGGGCAATCTGCGCCGGTTGATGCCGGTGACCAGCGCGCTGGCCATCACCGCTTCGCTGGCCATGGCCGGCATTCCGCTGCTCAACGGCTTCTTGTCGAAGGAAATGTTCTTCGCGGTTGCGCTGGATACCGAAGCGCCGCAACTGATGCGCATCCTGGCCAGCACCGCTGCGCTGCTGGCCGGCCTGCTGGGCGTGGCGTACAGCCTGCGCTTCGTGCACGACACCTTCTTCGGCGAAGGCCCGCGCGCGCTGGACACCACGCCGCACGAGCCGCCGCGCTGGATGCGGATTCCGGTCGACGTGCTGGTACTTACCTGCGTGGCGGTGGGCATCGTGCCGGCATGGACAGTGACGCCCGTATTGCGCGCCGGTGCCACCGCGATCTTGGGCGACCGGCTGCCCGACTACAGCCTGGCGCTGTGGCATGGCGTCAATTTGCCGCTGGCGATGAGCGTTGCCGGCATCGTCGGCGGTGCGTTGTTGTACATCGCGCTGCGCCGCACGCTGGATCTGTATGCGATCCAGAACCGTTCGCCGGGCAAGGCACTGTTCCAATGGAACCTGCGTGCCTTGTTCAGTGCCACCGCACGCATGACCGACGCCGTCACCAACGGCAACCTGCAGCGCATGTTGATGCTGCTGGTGCTAAGCGCGGTCGTGGTGGCGCTGGTGCCGTTCCTGCAAGGCGGTGCATTGCCGCAATGGCCTGCACCCATGCCAATGCCGGCGCTGGGGTGGATGGTGTGGCTGTTGATGATCGCATGCGCCCTGGGCAGCCTGTTCCTGTACAAGCAGCGCCTGTTGGCGGTGCTGGTGCTCGGCGGCACCGGGCTGGCGGTCAGCCTGACGTTCGTGTTCTTGTCGGCGCCGGATCTGGCGCTGACGCAGTTGCTGGTGGAAATGGTCACGCTGGTGCTGATGCTGCTGGCGATGAACTACCTGCCCGAGCGCTCGTTGCCCGAACGTGCGCGGCTGCGCAAGATGCGTGATGCCGCAATTGCCATTGCCGGCGGCGCCGGTCTTGCGGCGTTGGCGTATACCTTGATGACGCAACCCAGCCATTCGGTCGCCGGCGAACTGCTGCAGCGCGCCTTGCCCGAAGCGTATGGGCGCAATGTGGTCAACGTGATTTTGGTGGATTTCCGGGGCTTCGATACCTTTGGCGAGATCACCGTCTTCGCCATCGCCGGGCTGGTGGTGCACGCCTTGCTGCGCCGCGCGCGCATGGCACCGGAGCGCACCATGCCGGGGCCGCCGATCAAGTTGCCGGTGCCGGCCGATCTGGCGCAGATCATGTTTCCGCTGACATTGACGGTGTCGCTGTTCCTGTTCCTGCGCGGGCACAACGCGCCGGGAGGCGGCTTCATTGCCGGGCTGGTGCTGGCGGTGCCATTGCTGATGCAGTACGTGATTCAGGGGACGGCTTCGGTGGAGTCGCGCTTTGGTTTCGACTACATCCGCCTGATCGGCATCGGCTTGTTGTGCGCGCTGGTCAGCGGTGCCGGCTCGCTGGTGTTCGGGCTGCCGTTCCTGAGCAGCGGACATCTGGAAATTCCGCTGCCGCTGTTGGGCGAGCTGGAACTGGCCAGTGCGCTGGGCTTCGATACCGGCGTGTACCTGGTGGTGTTCGGTGCGGCGATGTTGATGCTGTCGATGATGGGCACGATCAAGCCCTCGCGTACGCGCAGTTCGCAGCGCGGCGAGATCGACCCCACCCAACGTTCGACACGCACCGCGGAGCAGCATTGATGGAATTGGCAATGGCAAGCGCGATCGGCGTCCTCACCGCACTGGCGATCTATCTGCTGCTGCGCGCGCGCAGCTTCGATGTGATCCTGGGCATGACCTTCCTGTCGTATGCGACCAATCTGCTGATCTTTGCCGGTGGGCGCCTGCGCAGTGGCCAGGCGCCGGTGTTGCGCGACGGCGTGCCGGCCGAGCTGATGCATCACACCGATCCGCTCCCGCAGGCCCTGGTGCTGACCGCCATCGTGATCGCGTTTGCGATGACCGCGGTGAGCCTGGTGCTGGCGATCCGCAGCCGTAGCGACAATGGCAGCGACCATGTGGATGCGCACGAAGATGCCGCGACCGGCACGGATACGCGGCAGGCCCGGCGATGAACCATCTGCTGATCCTGCCCATCCTGATCCCGATGCTGGGCGCGTCGGCATCGTTGTTCGTCGAGCACCGCCGCTATGGGCCGCGCGTGCAGCGCAGCGTGGCGTGGGTCAGCATCGCCTTGTTGGCTGCGGCGGTCATCGCCCTGTTCGCACGCGCGGCCGACGGCCAGATCCTGGTCTATCTGCTCGGCGACTGGCCGGCGCGCATCGGCATCGTGCTGATGGGCGACCGCTTGTCGGCATGGATGCTGCTGACGACCTTGATCCTGGGCTCTGCGTGCCTGCTACATGCATGCGCAGGCTGGGACCGGCGCGCACCGCATTTCCATGCATTGTTCCAGTTCCAGTTGATGGGCTTGAACGGCGCATTCCTGACCGGCGACATCTTCAACCTGTTCGTGTTCTTCGAGGTGATGCTCATCGCCTCCTACGGCCTGCTGCTCAGCGGCGGGCGCGGGTTGCAGATGCGGGTGGGCCTGCATTACGTGGTGTTCAACGTGTGTGCGTCGACGTTGTTCCTGATTGCGCTGGGCCTGCTGTTCGGTGTGTTCGGCACGCTCAACATGGCCGAGCTGTCGCAGCGCATTGCCGATCTGCCGGCGCAGGACGTGCCGTTGGCAAAGGCCACGCTGGGCTTGTTGCTGCTGGTGTTCTGCAGCAAGGCCGCGCTGCTGCCGCTGTATCTGTGGCTACCGGAAACCTATTCGCGTGCGCCGGCGGCGGTGGCTGCATTGTTCGCCATCATGACCAAGGTGGGGTTGTACGCAGCGCTGCGGGTATCGTCGTTGTGGTTCGGCGCCGGTGCCGGCGCGCTGCACGGCTTCGGTAGCCACGCGCTGTTGTGGCTGGGCATCGCGACGCTGCTGATGGCCGCGTTCGGGGTGATGGCCGCATCGCGGCTGCGGGTGATGGTGTCGTACCTGGTGGTGTTTTCGGCAGCGACCTTGTTCATCGCGTTTTCGCTGGACGATGCCGGCGCACTGGGCGCGGGGCTGTATTACCTGCCGCACAGCAGCTTTGTCGCCGCTGCGTTGTTCATGGTCTCTGACCTGATCCGCCGTCGCCGCGGCAGTGCCAGCGACCGCAAGGAAGTAGTGGCGCCGCTGCCGGGGCGGGCCATTCCGGGCACGATGTTCATGATTGCCGCGGTGGCGGTGGCCGGGTTGCCGCCACTCTCCGGATTTCTGGCCAAGGCCGCATTGCTGCAACACGTGCCTGAAGGGCTGGTCGGGCCGGTGTGGATCGCGGTGCTCGGCAGTAGCCTGCTGATCGTGATCGGCCTCACCCGCGCCGGCGTACGCTTGTTCTGGCGGGTGCCGGCGGCGGCGGAAAATGCGCCGGAACTGCAGCCGCCGCGGCGTGGCCGCATGCGTCCGGTGGAGACCGCCGCCACGGTGCTGTTGCTGAGCGGGCTGGTTGCGATGACCGGCGCCGCAGGTCCCCTGATGCATTACACCGATGCGGCCGCTGCGCAGTTGCGCGACCCCGGCGCGTATGTTGACCAGGTCCGCGCCACCACGCCGCAACGGAGGCAGCCATGAACACGCGTCTGCCACTGCGTCGCCGCCTGTTTCCCTCGCCGCCCTTGAGCGTGACGGTCTTCGTGTTCTGGCTGCTGCTCAGCGATAGCTTCGGCCCGCAGCAATGGGTCTTGGGCATGCTGCTGGGCGTGGTGGTACCGATCTTTGCAGCGCGGCTGGACCGCGAGTTCGCACAGATCGGCTCGCTGCGCTC
Source organism: Xanthomonas euvesicatoria (assembly GCF_013112235.1). Lineage (NCBI taxonomy): Bacteria > Pseudomonadati > Pseudomonadota > Gammaproteobacteria > Lysobacterales > Lysobacteraceae > Xanthomonas > Xanthomonas euvesicatoria. The sequence continues at coordinate 1,669,994 of NZ_JABFFS010000001.1, read as the reverse complement.
GGTGCCACGCATGCTGCTGGTGGCCGCGGGCGACATCGTGCGCTCCAACATCAAGGTCGCTGCGCAGGTGCTCGGGCCAGAATCGCGTATCCATCCCGGTTTCATCTGGGTGCCGCTGGACATCGCCAACATCCACGGCATTGCCGCCTTGACCAGCATGATCACGCTGACCCCGGGGACCGTCTCGGCCGCGCTGTCGGACGACCGCAAATATCTGCTGGTGCACGTACTGCATCTGGACGATCCGCAGGCCTTGATTGCCGAGATCAAGACCCGCTACGAAAAGCCCCTGATGGAGATCTTTCCATGACCGGCCACATGTTCATCGAATCAACCATCGTGATCTGCATGCACGCGGTGGGCCTGGCCATCCTGATGGCCTTGTGGCGGCTGCTGCGCGGGCCGACCGTGCCAGACCGCATCCTGGCGCTGGACACGCTCTCGGTCACCGCCATTGCCGAATTGATGCTGCTGGGCATGTACCTGGATTCGCCGATCTACTTCGAGGCGGCCCTGGTCATTGCGATGCTCGGCTTCGGCAGCACCGTGGTACTGAGCAAGTACGTGTTGCGGCGGAGTATCGTCGAATGATCGCCCTCACCGAATACTTGCTCAGCGCCTTGCTGCTGGCGGGCACGTTTTTCATCCTGATCGGCGCTTTCGGCCTGGTGAAGCTGTCGGACTTTTTCAAGCGCCTGCATGCACCGACCAAGGCCAGCACGCTGGGCGTGGGCTGCGTGTTGCTGGCTTCGGTGGGATACCACCTGTTTCTCGGCGTGGACCCGCAGCCGCGCGAATTGCTGATCACCGTATTCCTGTTCATCACCGCACCGATCAGCGCGCACTTGATGGCCAAGGCAGCGCTGTCGCTGATGATGGAAAACCGCCCGGAAGTACCGAACCACGGCGACGCGCAGCAGGAAGGATTGCCGCAGGTCAAAGGCGATCTTGGCGAGAACGAAGAAACCGAGAAGCAGCATCCGGGGCCTGCGTCCGAGGGTGGCTGAGGCGTTGCTGCCCGGCGTGGATTGTTTGCCGATCAGGTCCGGTTGCTGCCCAGAACCTTCTCAACGGCGCAACTGGCTGAGCCGGTCGCCGGCACATGGGGTATCGACTCACGAGCGCTCACTTCGTGCGTTCGCCAACCACAGATGGGCATGCAACTGCAGTGTGGCGCGACTCAACAACCACGCGCAGCGCTGTGCCACCGTTGCGCAGAGCGATTCTGCGACCGCCCACCATCGCCCACCGGCGCGACGCATGGGCCGCAGCAGGAATGACACACCCTCCGCTAGCGCAGGATACAAACGCCTGCGCAAGACGACACCGCCATCGCACCTTGCATGTCAGCCGCAGCCTTCGACGTAATCCACCTGCGGCGGCTTGCCCACGCGCCAGCTGGTGACTTTGCCGTCTGCATCGGTCTCGAATACCAGCGCGGTCTGCGTGGCAGCGTCGGGGAGACGCAGCGTCAGCGCGCCTGGAATGTACTTATGCGGCTGCTCGGTCAGGCCGTCGGGGTACAACGCATGCAGCTGCGCCAATGTCATGCCGACCTTGCCGCCGCCCGGCGCCGTCTCTTTCGCTTCGTTGGTCTGCAAGCGCACCAATTGCCCGCCTTCGAACATGAAGCCCAAGCGACGCGCATCGCTGGCCCACCGTGGGCGCAGCAGGTAACAGCCATTATCGGGTGCCGCCTCGCCCTGCAAATCGCCACCCCAGGCAGCCCGCGCCTGGCCGGCATCCATCCCAAAGCGCAAGTCGGCATAGCCATCCATGCGCGCAAGCGCAGCGGGGTCCTGCTGGGTGCGCGGAGGAAATGTGCCAGCTGGCGCCGTGGCCGGCGGGACAGTGGCCGCCGGTTGATCGTCAGCGGCCGCAACCGGTACGTGCTCGGCGTTGGCGGGCGCGGCCGGCGCGGGCGATTGGTCGGCGCGGTTGCAGCTGGTCAGTACGAGCAATGCGCTCATCAGGCCCAATAGTCTGTATGTCATCTGCGCGTTTCCTAGAGTTGCAGTACAGCGTACACAGCCACCATCGCGACCATGTGCAGAGCGTGGCCACACACCGTCGCCGCCATGTCATCGGCGCTTCATTGGCGGGCGTCACGCTATTGGCTTCGCAGGACCGCCGCCATGATCCCACGCAAGACCGAGCTCGCCTTAACCACGTTGCAATCGCACCGCAGCCCGCTGACGCTGCTGCAACGGCGCGCGTTGATCCTGGCCGACGGCCAGCGCGATCTGGCCACGCTCGCCATGCTGCTGGGCGGCGACGGCACCGGCTTGGTGCAGAGCCTGTGCGCGATGGGGTATCTGGATCTTGGACCCGCTGCAGGCGGTGCTGCGGGTCAAACGCGCACGGCAGCCACTGCCGCGCTGCCCGATGTGCACGAAGCACCCGTGGCCCTACCGGACGCAGGGCCCAGCGAAGAAGAGCTGCGGCGCCTGCGTCGCCGTGCAGCGACCAATGCACGCCTGTATTTGCTCGATATCCTGCAGTTGCAACGCAATGCCCTTGCCGCTGCGCTGCATCGGCAACTGCACGCCGCGCGCGACGACGATCAGATCCGCACGACCATCGCCGAGGCGTTGCACGCGCTGCCGCAGATCACCTCGGCGAGCTACGCCGAACGTGTCCGTACACGGATCGGCGAGCTGCTGCCGGAGACCTTGCAAGCCGCGTGATACATCCGCGTGATCTGGCAGTGGTGGCCAGCGCGCGCCGACCGGCTCGTGCCGAGTCGCTCAACATGCGCAGGGGCTGGAGCCGAGCGCCGCATCACCGCAACGGCCGCGCTCGCGCACCCACCGCTCGCATCACATCGCTGGCGCGCTGACAGAGCAGCTGCAGTCCGGCTTGAGAGCGTCGGACAACCTGCCGCTCAGCCGCCAGGTGCAGCCGGCTGGTACTCGGGGCAGGCATCTGGCCGTCATCCACTCCAGGCACCGTGTGCCTGAGCATCGTCCGCACCATCTGCCAATTGCTTGCGAGGTCTTGACCACGCGCTAGGTTGCGTCTTCCGTTGTCGGCGGTTGAAACGCAGCGCGCAATCCGGACCAGCACTGCTGGTAATCGGCTTGCCGATGGGCGGCGTTCAATGCCTGCTGCGTAGGGCGCAACACCGCGCGCGTTTCGAACATGAAGGCCATGGTGTCGGCGATCACGTCCGGGCGCGTGAGATCTGCCTGTGACGCCTTGTCGAAGGTGGCCGCATCCGGGCCGTGCCCGCTCATGCAGTTATGCAACGAGGCGCCACCGGGCGCGAAGCCTTCGGCCTTGGCATCGTAGACGCCATGCACCAGGCCCATGAATTCGCTGGCGACGTTGCGATGGAACCACGGCGGGCGGAAGGTGTGCTGTGCCACCAGCCAACGCGGCGGGAAAATCGCAAAATCCATGTTTGCCGTCCCGTGCGTGTCGCTGGGCGAGGTCAGCACGGTGAAGATGCTGGGATCGGGATGATCGAAACTGATCGAGCCGATGGTGTTGAAGCGACGCAGGTCGTAACGATAAGGCGCGTAATTGCCGTGCCAGGCGACGACATCCAGCGGCGAGTGACCGATGTCGGCACGCCAGAGATGGCCCTGGAATTTGGCCACCAGTTCGAACCTGCCTTCGCGTTGTTCGAAGGCGGCGCGAGGGGTCTGGAAATCGCGCGGATTGGCCAGGCCATTGGCGCCGATCGGCCCCAGGTCCGGCAGGCGCAGCAGGCCGCCGAAGTTTTCGCAGACGTAGCCACGCGCTTCACTATCGAGCAGTTCCACCCGGAAACGCACACCGCGCGGTATCACGCCGATCTGTTGCGGCTCCAGTTCAAGCACGCCCAGTTCGGTGCAGACCCGCAACCGGCCAAGCTGCGGCACCAGCAGCAGCTCGCCGTCGGCGTCGTAGAAGAAACGATCGCGCATGGAGGCGTTGGCCGCATACAGATGCACGGCCACGCCGGTCATCGCCTCCGGGCTGCCATTGCCGGCCATGGTGTACAGGCCATCGACGAAATCGGTGCGCGTGGCCGGCAACGGCAACGGCAACGGACTCCAGCGCATCTGGTCCGGCGGCACCGGGCCGCCGCCGAAGTCGTTGTGGAGCCGAGACTGCTCGATCAGCGAGAAACGCCCATGCACCGCTGCAGGACGAATGCGGTACAGCCAGCTGCGCCGGTTCTCGCCGCGTGGCGCGGTGAAGGCGGTGCCGGACAACTGCTCGGCGTACAGGCCATGCGCCACGCGCTGCGGTGAGTTCTGCCCGACCGGCAGACTGCCGGCCACCGCCTCGGTTGCGAACTCATTGCCGAAGCCGGTCATGTAGGAAGTCTGGTCATGCATGGGCGTGGGCTCTTTGGTTGCGGCACCACCGTTGCAGGGAGGTGCGATGATTGCAGGGAGGTGCGATGTTAGAGAAACGCAATGTTCAAGCCCCTCTCCCACCGGGAGAGGGGTTGGGGTGAGGGTACGGCGTCGCGACTATCGTGAAGATCGCCTCAACCACAGCATCGAGTGAAAGCAGCACATCGTTGTTCCAAAAGCGCAGCACGATCCAGCCTTTCGATTGAAGCCACCGCGTCCTTGCCTGATCGAAGGATGCCTGATGCTGCGATCCGTCCAACTCAACAATCACCTTAGCTTCAATGCAACAAAAGTCTGCGATGTACGGTGGAATCGGATGCTGCCTTCGGAACTTGAAGCCTTGGAGCTGATTCCCACGCGGACGGCGCCAAAGTGCACGCTCTGCCTCGGTCATGTGGCGACGCGATGCACGGGCGTGGGCACGGGTGACGGTAGGCAATGGCGGTTTGATTTTCATCGCTCCACCGTACCCTCACCCCAACCCCTCTCCCGTGGGGAGAGGGGCTTCAAGCACGTCCGTTTTCATGGGCTTTTCTTATCAGACAGCCTGGTCTTGCTGAGGTGGCGCTCGAGGGTCTTGCTCCAAGCGAATCCCGAATCCCGAATCCCGAATCACCAATACCCAATCCCCGCCCTCAAAGCACCCCGCGCTTGATCTGATCGCGCTCGATGCTTTCGAACAACGCCTGGAAATTGCCTTCGCCAAAGCCTTCGTTGCCCTTGCGCTGGATGATCTCGAAGAAGATCGGGCCGATGCAGTTGGTGGTGAAGATCTGCAGCAGCTTGCGCTGCTTGGTATCGGGGTCGGCGTCGATCAGGATCTTGTTGCGGCGCAGGCGTTCGACATCTTCGCCATGCGCGGGGATGCGCAGGTCCACCACATCGAAATACGTGTCCGGCGTATCCAGGAAACTCACGCCGGCGGCGCGCATCTTTTCCACGCTGGTGTAGATGTCGTCGGTAAAGCAGGCGATGTGCTGGATGCCTTCGCCCTGATACGCGTCCAGATACTCGTTGATCTGGCTCTTGGGGTCGGAGGATTCGTTGAGCGGGATGCGCACGATGCCGTCCGGCGCGGTCATCGCCTTGGACACCAGGCCGGTCTTGGCGCCCTTGATGTCGAAATAGCGGATCTCGCGGAAGTTGAACAGGCGCTCGTAATAGTCCGACCAGCGCTGCATGTTGCCGAAATACAGGTTGTGGGTCAGGTGGTCGATGAAGGTCAGTCCGAAGCCGGCCGGGTGCTGGTCGGCACCGTCGATCGGCTCGAAATCGGCGTCGTAGATACTGCCGGCCTCACCGTAACGGTCCACCAGGTACAGCATGCAATCGCCGATTCCCTTGACCACCGGCGCCGGAACCGCGCGGGTGTCGGGCTTGTTCTGCACGGCTTCACCGCCGTTGCCCAGCACCGTCTGCAGCACGGTCTCGGACGGGGTGCGGAAGCGGATGGCAAAGCCGCAGGCGCAGGGGCCGTGCGCGGCGGCGAAATCGGCAGCGAACGAATCGGGATCTTCGTTGAGCAGGAAGTTGACCCCGCCCTGGCGATAGACGGTAATGGGGCGGCTGCGGTGACGCAGCACCGCGCTGAAGCCCATCTTGCGGAAATAATCGTGCAGCTGTTCCCCCTGGCCGGCCGGTGCGGCGAATTCGACGAACTCGAAGCCGTCGATGCCCATCGGATTGTCGAAGGTGGTGACCTGCATGCCAGGATCGGGGCGGGTTGCGGTGGTGTTCGGTTGTGCGCTCATCTTCGTTTCTCCACGCTTGGGGGGCCGCAGGGCTATGCGGAGTAGCAGAAGACCCGCGAGAATGCGCAGGCCACCCTCGGTTTGTAGTTGCAAATGAAACCAAAATCAAGACACAGTGCAACATGAGCGATCTCGACAGCCCCCACCCGCCGCAATATCCCGTGCTGCTCAACCTCGAGCAGTTCCTGCCGTATCGCCTGAGCGTGCTGTCCAACCGGATCAGCAGCAACATCGCCAAGGTATACGGCGATCGTTACGGCATGGCGATTCCCGAGTGGCGGGTGATCACGATCCTGGCGCTGTATCCGGGTTCCTCGGCCAGCGAGGTCTCCGACCGCACGGCGATGGACAAGGTGGCAGTCAGCCGCGCCGTGGCGCGCCTGCTGGAGCGCGGCTTCATCCGCCGCGAGACCCATGGCGACGATCGCCGCCGCTCGATGCTGGCGTTGTCGCCGGCCGGGCGGCAGGTCTACGAGACCGTCGCGCCGCTGGTCAACGAGATGGAACAACGGCTGATGTCGGTGTTCAGCGCCGAAGAACAGCAGGTCCTGGAAACGCTGATCGACCGGCTGGCCAAGGACGGGCTGCCGCGCATGGCCAGCAAGGACTGAGCAGCGCTACGCCGGGAGCCAATGCGTGGTGCCTTGGCGCCGCACAGGATCGGATCCGGTTGCAATCGGCGCTGGCGCAGCACTGGCCTGGATGCCGTGCCGCGGCGCCCTCGCGTGATTTCGATAGATTGTCGGCGCGCTCGGAAACGACTGTTCGCTGGCTCGCAAATCACGCATTGACGCAGCGCATCGCATGCCGGTGTGGCTGCCGTCGCCAGCAAGGCCTCATCACATCGCGCCAGGGCTGCGCGCGTGGAAGTCACAGGCTGAGTTCGCGCCGGGCGATAGCCATCGGCACGATGCAAATAAAAACCCCCGCAGCAATGCGGGGGTTTTTGTGTGACGCGTTCGCGCAACGTCAGGCCTGCGGTGGCGCCCACTGCTTGAGGAAATCGAACAGCTTCTTGCGGTCGAAACCCTCGCCCTTGCGCAACTCCGGGCCGGACTGCGTGGTCAGCAGCTTGCCGTCGCTGTCCAGCACCAGCAGCGACGGGGCGTCGTTGAGCTGGGCGAACGCCGACAGGAAGGCAGCGTTCTCGTTGGCTGCATCGCGATTGACCTTGACCACCACGAAGTGCGCGTCGCGGAAGCTGCGCAGCTCCGCATCGCCGCCCATCAACTCGTCCAGCGCCTTGCAGGGCTCACAGGCGGCATTGCCGACATTGAGCACGATGCGCTTGCCGCCGCGCTTGGCCTCGACCTTGGCCGTCTCCAGATCGGCCGCCGGATCGCGCGAGGGATCGTATTGCGCATTGAGCGCAGCGGCCGCGGCGATGTCGGCCGCGGTCGGCGTGTTGCCCGAAGACACCGGCTGGCTGGGATCGGCGCTGGGCGGCTTCTGCATCGAGGTATCCAACGGCTTGGGCGCCTCCTGCGGGCTGCTGGTCTGCCCGCAGGCGCTCAACAGACCGGTCAGCAGCAGGCCACAGACAAGGGGTTTGATCGGCATCGCTGTTCTCCTCACTTCACACCATGCATCAATTTATTGATCAGCGGCGCGATCAGGAACAGCAACGCGCCGGCGCCCACCAGCGCCCAGAACCCGAACGTATACCCACCCAGCGCCGAGGACACGCTCATGCCTTCGTTTCCGCTGACATGGCCGGCGAAAATGCCCGACAGGTTGTTGCCGATGCCGGTGGACAAAAACCAGCCACCCATGCCGAAACCGACCAGGCGTACCGGGGCCAGCTTGGTCACCATCGACAGGCCGATCGGCGACAGGCACAGCTCGCCGACCGACTGGATGACGTAGACCATGAACAGGGTCCAGAACGGAATCTTGCCGGCGTCGTTGACCAGGCTGGACAGCGCAAACATCAGCAGCAGGAAGGCCAGGCCGTTGAACAGCAGGCCCAGGCCGAACTTGCGCGGAATCGACGGATTGAAGCGGCCGGACTTGACCCAGATCCACGCGATGACCGGTGCCAGCGCAATGATGGCGATGGAGTTCACCGACTGGAACCAGGCGGTAGGGAAGGTCCAGCTGCCGAAATTGCGGTTGACGATGTTGTCGGCCAGGAAGGTGAACGAGCTGCCGGCCTGTTCGAAGAACATCCAGAACAGCACGTTGAAAGCGAAGATGATCAGCATCGCGATCACCTTGTCGCGCTGCACCTTGCCTTCACGGATGCCTTCCACCAGCAGCATCACCGACAGGCCGATGAACAGCACCGTCAGCACGATCTGCAACACGTCCGCACCGACGGCGAGCAGGAAGTACACGCCCGGAATCGCCAGCAGGCAGCCCACCAGCACCATCAGCACGCGGCCCATGCCCTGCGCGTTGGGCGCCGGGGCGCCGATGCCCTTGAGCTGGACGCGGCCGAACCAGAACCACACCAGGCTGATCAGCATGCCCACGCCGGAAGCCATGAACACCATCTTGTAGGACGGCATGACTTCAGTGCCGAACACCTTTTCGGCCAGCAACTGGGTCAACACCGGCGAGATCATCGCGCCCAGGTTGATGCCCATGTAGAAGATGGTGAAGCCGCTGTCGCGGCGCGGATCGGCCACCGAATACAGCTTGCCGACCATGGTGGAAATGTTCGGTTTGAACAGCCCGTTGCCGACCACCACGGTGGCCAGGCCGATCTCGAACATGGTGTGGTCGGGAATGGCGATCAGGAACAGGCCGGTCGCCATGACGGCCGCCCCGACCAGGATGGAGCGCTGGTAACCGAGCACGCGGTCGGCCACGTAGCCGCCGAAGATCGCCGCCGCGTACACCAGCGCCAGGTAGGCGCCATAGGTCCGCCCCGCCGGCGCCTGGCCGGTGGCATCGCCATTGAAGAACTGCGCCACGATGTACAACACCAGCGCCCAGCGAATGCCGTAGAACGCGAAGCGTTCCCAGAATTCGGTCATGAACAGCAGCCACAACGGCCGGGGGTGGCCGAGCAACGTGGGGAACTCGGGAGGCGCCGGCGGCTGCGGCGGTGTGGAGGCGGATGTCGGCGCGGTCGCGTCAACGCTCATAGAGGTCCCTTGCGTATTCAGTGATGGCTGGGTGCACCGAGGCGAGCCCGGGCGACGCGCGAGGATCACTTAGACGTCATGTACGCGTCAAATTCGCCGGAGTCAGCTGCCTGATGGCCGTGGGTGGAGTTGGCGGAATTTGGCCGCGTGCTGGGGCACCAGGGGCCGGCGTGAGATCGCGCCGGCCCTGTTCCGAAAGCACAAGCGCTTGCGTGCGCTTGCCTTGCCCTTGCGCATGCCTGGCCTTGCTCAGCCCTGCGCGGCGTCCGGGGCGCCTTGCGGGGGGCGGCCGTCCACGCCCACCGAGGTGCGCACGTCGAACAGTTCCGGGAAGAACGTCAGCGCCAGCGCCTGCTGCAGGAAGCCGACGCCGCTGGAGCCGCCGGTGCCGCGCTTGAAGCCGATCACCCGCATCACCGTGCGCATGTGGCGGAAGCGCCACAGCTGGAACTGGGTTTCCACATCCACCAGGTCCTCGCACAGCGCGTACTCGCGCCAGTAGCGGTCGGTGTTTTCGTAGATGCGCTCGAAGACCGGCCGCAGGCTGTCGTCGGCCACGTGTGCGGCGGTCCAGTCGCGGGCCTGGTAGTGCTGCGGAATCGCGTGACCGAAGCGCGCCAGATAGCGCAGGAACTCCTCGTACAGGCTGGGTGCTTCCAGCGCCTCGCGCAGCCGCGCCTGGCCGTGCGGGTCGTAGGCGAACACCTGCAGCATCTGCGGGTTCTTGTTGCCGAGCAGGAACTCGATGTAGCGGTATTGCAGCGACTGGAAGCCCGACGACGGCCCCAGCACGTCGCGAAACCCCATGTACTCGCTCGGGGTGAGCGTTTCCAGCACCGACCACTGCTCGGTCAGTTGCCGCAGGACCTGCTTGCTGCGCGCCAGCACCTTGCGGCATTGCCAGACTTCGTCGCGCTGCAGATGCACGATGGCCGCGCGCAACTCGTGCGCCAGCAGCTTCAGCCACAGCTCGGAGGTCTGGTGCTGGATGATGAACAGCATTTCATCATGATGCGCCGGCTCGGACAGGGGCTGCTGCGCAGACAGCAGTTGATCCAGCCGCAGATACCCGCCGTAGGTCAGCCGCCCCTCCAGGTCGGTGTGGATGCCAGGTTCCAGGTCACGCAGGTTCTTGTCGACGGGCATGGCATCGCGCTGAAGATCGGGCCACGCAGGGTAACGCAGCGGCCGGGATTCGGGATTCGGGATTCGGGATTCGGGATTGGCGGATGGCGGATGGCGGATGGCGGATGGCGGATGGCGAAGCGTATTGGGCCACGGCTATCCCCGGCCCTGGCTGGCTGCTTGCAGCCCTGGCGGGATTGCCTGAGGGGATCGGGGCCAGCGAGATACGTGCGCAGGTGCCTCGTAGAAAATCCGTATGCACGATTGGCACGCCCGGGCCTCAGCGTCGAGCCCGCTTCCTTCAGCTTTGAACCACTTGGCAGGCGCCCGGTGCGGTCTCAGCCACTGCGCCGCTGTCACCATATCGTCAACCTAGGTCTGCAAATTCATGCAGAATCGAACGGCGCTGCCGGCCAGGGACGTGGCCGGACCAGGGGAGCGTTTCACGTCTCAAGGATCAGGGGACTCTCATCTCATGCATGTGTTGCAGCGTCGTGCAGCCGTATTTCTGTGTGCGCTGGCCGTGGCCGGCCACGCCAATGCCCAGGTCGTCATCAGCCAGGTCTACGGCGGTGGCGGCAATAGCGGCGCCACCCTCCGCAGCGATTTCATCGAGCTGCACAACATCGGCAGTGCCCCGGTCAGCCTGGACGGCTGGTCGGTGCAGTACGCCTCCGCGGCCGGCAGCAGCTGGCAGGTCACCCCGCTGGCGGGCACTGTCCCGGCCGGCGGCTATTACCTGATCAAGCAGGCCGACGGCAGCGGCGGCAGCGTGGCGCTGCCCACGCCCGATGCCACCGGCACGCTGGCCATGAGCGGCACCGCCGGCAAGGTGGCGCTGAGCAATAGCGCCTCCGCGTTGAGCGGCACCTGCCCCACCGGCAATGCCGATCTGGTCGGCTACGGCAGCACCGCCAGCTGCGCCGAAGGCAATGCGCCCACGCCGGCCCCCAGCAACACGCTGGCGGTGCTGCGCGGCAACGACGGTTGCACCGATACCGACACCAACGCCGCCGACTTCGCCACCGGCGCGCCTGCCCCGCGCAATGCCGCCAGCCCCGCGCGCCTGTGCAGCGGCGGCGGCCAGCCGGTCGCCACGCTGGCCGATGTCAGCCAGGCCGAAGGCAATGCCGGCACCCGCAGCTTGGTGTTCACCCTGAGCCTGAGCCAGCCGGCCGGTGCGGGCGGGGTGAGCTTCACCGCCGCCACCGTCGATGGCACCGCCACTGCCGGCAGCGACTATGTCGCCCTGCCCGCCACCACCCTGCGCATCGCCGCTGGCGAACGCAGCGCCACCATTTCCGTCGATGTCCTGGGCGACACCACGCCGGAGCCGGATGAAAGCTTCCGGCTGCAGATCAGCGGCCTCACCGGCGCGCTGCCGGCCACGCTGAGCGCCACCGGCACCATCCTCAACGACGACTTCAGCCTGTTGCCGATCCACGCCATCCAGGGCAAGGGGGCGCGCTCGCCGCTGGAGGGCCAGGTGGTGGCCACCTCGGGCATCGTGACGGCACGCCGCAGCGCCGGGTTCTTCCTGCAGGCGCCCGATAGCGAAGCCGACGCCGACCCGTCCACCTCCGAAGGCGTGTACGTCTACACCGGCAGCGCACCGCCGGAGGCGGCCGCCATCGGCAACCGGGTGCGCGTGCAGGGCACGGTGATCGAATACGTGCCCACCGCCGACCCCACCCAGCCACCGCTCACCGAGATCGGCGGCAGCCTGACCGTGCTGGCCGATTCCACCGGCAACCCGTTGCCGATGCCGGTGGCGTTGAGCGCGAACTTCCCCAACCCCAACGGTGCCTTCGATCAGCTCGAAGCGCTGGAAGGCATGCGCGTGGCCGCCGCCAGCCTCACCGTCAATACCCCCACCGGCGGCAGCGTCAACGAGACCAACGCCACGGCGACCAGCAATGGCGTCTTCCATGCCGTGGTCACCGGCGTGCCGCGCGCCTACCGCGAGCCGGGCGTGCAGTTGCCCGACCCGCTGCCGGCCGGCTCGCCTGCCGGCGTGCCGCGCTGGAATACCAATCCCGAAGTGATCGCGGTCGGCAGTGCCGGCGTCGGCGCCGAGCGGCTGGATCTGGCCTCCGGCTGCCAGGTGCTCGATGTCGTCGGCCCGCTGGATTACAGCTTCCGCCGCTACACGCTGTACCCGGAACGCACCCCGCAGGTGAACTGCAACGGTGCCGACCAACCGCGCCCGGCACCGGTACCGCAGGCCGACGACGTGGCCGTGGCGACCTACAACATGGAGCGCTTCTTCGACGACCAGAACGACCCGGCGATCGGCGAACCGGTGCTCACGCCGGCCGCCTTCCAGGCCCGCCTCAACAAGGCCTCGCTGGCGATCCGCAACTACCTGCACACGCCCGACATCCTGGGCACGGTGGAAGTGGAAAACCTCAGCGTGTTGCAGACGCTGGCCGCACGCGTCAACGCCGATGCGGTGGCCGCCGGCCAGCAGGATCCCAAGTACGTGGCGTACCTGCAGGAAGGCAACGACGTGGGCGGCATCGACGTCGGTTTCCTGGTCAAGACCGCACAGATCGCCGGCGGCGTGGCGCGCGTGGAAGTTCTCTCGATCGCTCAGGAAGGCAAGACCACCACCTGGACCGAGCCGGGTGGCGGCGTGAGCCTGCTCAACGACCGCCCGCCGCTGGTGCTCACCGCCAACGTGCACCAGGCCGACGGCCGCGTGCTGCCGCTGACCGCCATCGTGGTGCATCAGCGTTCGCTCAACGGCGCCGAAACCGACGATGCGGCCGGCATGCGCATCCGCGCCAAGCGCCAGGCGCAGGCCGAGTATCTGGCGCGCCTGCTGCAGACGCGTCAGCAATTGAACCCTGACGAAAAAGTGCTGGTCATGGGCGACTTCAACGCCTTCGAATTCAACGACGGCTATGTGGATGCGATGGGCACCGTCACCGGCAAACCGGCGCCGGATGCGCAGACCGTGGTGGGCGGCGATGGCACCGATCTGGTCAACCCGGATTACACCGACCTGACCTGGTTCAACACGCCCGACCAGAGCTACTCGTACGCCTTCGACGGCAACGTGCAGTCGCTGGATCACATCCTGGCCAACGATGCGCTGATGCGCGCGCCGCAGATCGCCTCGCTGTCGGTGGGCCACGCGCGCATCAATGCCGACTTCCCCGGCACCGCGCGTAACGATGCCAATACGCCGACGCGGCTGTCCGATCACGATCCCACCGTGGTGCTGTTGCGCATGACCAAACAGGTCAATGCGGACCTGGGCGTGGCGGTCACTGCTGCGCGCGATCAGGTCACCGAAGGCGAGCGCATCGATTTCAGTGTGGACGTCGAAAACCGCGGCCCCGACAGTGCGGCGTTCGCTGCGGTTGCCTTGGCGTTCGATGCCGCAGTGAGCCCACGCGTCACCGCCGCACCTGGCTGGGTGTGCCAACCGCCGCAGACCGGCACCCAGACGGTGGTCACCTGCACCATTGCAGCGTTGGCAGCCGGTAACGCGCAGAACTTCTCGGTGCAGGTGGAGGCGGGTGCGGCATTGGCCGGACGGACGTTGACCCTGGCTGCATCGGCGGCCTCGCAAACCCCCGATCCGCAGTCGGGCAACGACACCGATGCGGCCAGCGTGACGGTACAGGCGCAACCCCGCAGCGACCTGGCGGTACGTTTCGACGGCCCAAGCAGCCTGCCGACCACCGCCTTCAGCGCCACCTACCGCGTGCTGGTGAGCAATGTCGGCGCCGCACCGGCGCAAGGCTCCGGCCTGGTGATCGAAGGCAACACGGTGTCGGCGTTGTCGCAATTGGTACCGCCGCAAGGCTGGCGTTGCGACAAGCAGACCCAATCGCTGCGTCGGGCCCGCTTCGTCTGCAGCACCGCCGCGGTGGTACTGCCCGGCGCGCAGGCAACGTTCCAGCTGACCGTCGCTGCCAGGCCCATCCCGGCCGACGGCGCGGTGCGGGTGCAGGCCACGGCCACCTCGCGTTCGCCCGATGCCAACCCAGCCGACAACACTGCGCTGATCGTGACGCCGATCGGCGGAGGTGATGGGCGCCGCTGATCGCAGTGCAACACGTCGCAGTTCTCTACTGCGACAAAGGGCGCGGCCTGGTCCGCGCCCTTTTTTTTGTGCAAGCCAGCATGATTGTCTGCTGCGGTGCAGGACAGCGTTTTGCTTCGCCGTCCTTAACATGGCAACTCATATCATTTGAAACTTCTTGATGAAGGTGTCGTCGCAATGAGCGTAGCCGCGCAGTTCCAGATCGACTATCTGCAATACATGGACGCGGACGGCCAATGGGTCCGCGACGACCTTCCGGCCGACGCCGCCAACCCGCAACAACTGCTCGCCCTGTTCAAGCGCATGTTGTTCGTGCGCACCTTCGACACCAAGTCGGTGGCCTTGCAGCGCACCGGCAAGCTGGGCACCTACGCGGCCTGCATCGGCCACGAGGCCACGCATGTGGGCATCGGCGCTTCGATGCGCAGCGGCGATGTGTTCGCGCCCAGCTACCGCGAATACGGCACCATGTTCGAACGCGGCGTGCGCCCGCGCGATGTGCTGCTGTACTGGGGCGGCGACGAGCGCGGCAGCGACTATCCGCGCGATGCCGATGCGGCGATCGACTTCCCGATCTGCGTACCTATTTCCACCCAGTGCCTGCACGCCGCCGGCTCGGCGCTGTCGTTCAAGCTGCAGGGCAAACCGCAGGTTGCGGTGGCCTGCTGCGGCGACGGTGGCAGCTCCAAGACCGACTTCTATGCCGCACTCAATTCGGCCGGCGCCTACAAGCTGCCGCTGATCCTGTGCGTGATCAACAACGGCTGGGCGATCTCGGTGCCGCGCTCGGCGCAGACCGGCGCGCAGACGCTTGCGCAGAAGGGCCTGGCCGGCGGCCTGCAGTGCCTGCAGGTGGACGGCAACGATCTGGTTGCCGTGCTCGAAGCCATGCGTCAGGCACGCGTGCGCGCACTGGCCGGCGATGGCGGCACGGTGATCGAGTTTTTGACCTATCGCCTGTCCGACCACACCACCGCCGACGACGCGCGGCGCTATCGCGGCGAAGAAGAGGTCAAGCAGGGCTGGGCGCGCGAACCGCTGCTGCGCCTGCGCCGCTACCTCACCGCGCAAGGCCTGTGGGACGCCGCCCAGGAAGACGCCTGGAAGGCCGAATGCAGCGCGCGCGTGGACGAAGAGGTCAACGCCTATCTCAACACGCCGGTGCAGCCGGTCGAAGCGATGTTCGATTACCTCTACGGCGACCCGCCGGCCGAGTTGCTGGCACAGCGCGCCGAGGTGATGGCGCTGGAGTCGCGCCATGGATGAGCTCACCCATGTGCCTGCCGACACCTCCCAGCACGCCAGTGCCCCCTACAACGCTGCGGCAACGCGCGGAGAGATCGCCATGAGTTCGCCCATCACCCTGATCGAAGCCATCACCCAGGCGCTAGCCTGGGAGCTGGAACACGACCCCGCGGTACTGGTGCTGGGCGAGGATGTCGGCGTCAACGGTGGCGTGTTTCGTGCCACCGCCGGCCTGCAGCAACGCTTCGGCAGCGACCGCGTGCTGGACACGCCGCTGGACGAAACCACCATCGCCGGGCTGAGCGTCGGGCTGGCCGCGCAAGGCATGAAGCCGGTGGCCGAAGCGCAGTTCGACGGCTTCGTGTATCCGATGGTCGACCATCTGATCTGCCACGCCGCCCGCCTGCGCAACCGCACCCGTGGCCGCCTGCATTGCCCGATGGTGCTGCGCGTGCCGTGGGGCGGTGGCATCCGCGCGCCGGAACATCACAGCGAAGCCAACGAAGCCATCTTCACCAACGTACCGGGCCTGCGCGTGGTGCTGCCGTCCTCGCCGCAGCGCGCCTATGGCCTGCTGCTGGCCGCCATCCGCGACCCGGATCCGGTCATCTACATGGAGCCCAAGCGCATCTATCGCCAGTACAAGGAAGTGGTGGCCAACGACGGGCAAGCGCTGCCGCTGGATGTGTGCTTCGTGCTGCGCGACGGCACCGATGTCACCCTGGTGACCTGGGGCGCGCAGGTGAAAGAGGCACTGGAGGCGGCCGACAAACTCGCTGGCGAAGGCATCAGCGCCGAAGTTATCGACGTGGCCACGTTGCGCCCGCTGGACTTCGACACCATCGCCGAATCGGTGGCCAAGACCGGCCGCTGCGTGATCGTGCAGGAAGCCCCGCGCAGCGCCGGTTTCGGTGCGGAAATCGCCGCGCGCCTGGCCGAACAGTCGATGTACGACCTGGTGGCGCCGGTGGAACGCGTCACCGGTTACGACACGCATATCCCGCTGTTCCGGCTGGAAATGAAGTTCCTGCCGAGCGTGGAGCGCATCGTCGCCGCGGCACGTCGCGCGGTGGCTGCCGGCTGATATGCGCGCCCGTCTGCTTTGCGACCATCGCGCCGCCTACGCCAACCCGGTCCGCTTCCAGGCAGGCCAGCAGGTTGGCGTGGGCGTGCGCGACGAAGAATGGCCGGCGTTTGCCTGGGTCACGACCGATAGCGGACGCGCCGGTTGGGCGCCGCTGGCCTGGTTGCGCCCGCTGGGGGACGGCCGGGCCGAAGCCCTGCGCGATTACGACGCACGCGAACTCGATGCCCAGACAGGCGAGGACGTGTTGCTGCATCACGAACACGGTGGCTGGTGGTGGTCCGAACGTGCCGACGGCACGCAGGGCTGGCTGCCGGCCGCCGACCTTGAACTCCTCGACGACACCACGCCGCAGCTGCCGGCCGCGCAAGAGAACCTGCCATGAGCGACAACAAGAATTTCCACCTGCCCGACCTGGGCGAAGGCCTGCCCGACGCCACCATCGTGGAATGGTTCGTCAAGGAGGGCGACACCGTGCGCCTGGACGACCCGTTGGTGTCGATGGAAACCGCCAAGGCGGTGGTCGAGGTGCCCTCGCCGTTTTCCGGGACCGTGGTCAAGCTCGCCGGCGCCGCCGGCGATGTGATCGTGACCGGCTCGGTGCTGGCGCAGTTCGCGCTGGATGCCTCGCAGCCGCAACGCGCCGACGGCCAGGACACCGGCCATTCGCATGGCCCGGCGCCGACGCACGCACCCACGCCCAGCACCGGCGACAGCGCGACTGGGCACACCACGCGCGTGGTGGCCTCCGATAACGGCGGCGAAATTGCCGATGCCGATGCTGGCGATGGCAGCAGCGATCGCGACGATGCCGGCACCGTGGTCGGCGCGATGCAGAGCTCCAACGCCGTGCAGAGCGAGCAGGCCATTACCGTCGGCGGCGTGCGCGCCATGCCGGTGGTGCGCGCGCTGGCGCGCAAGCTGCGTGTGGACCTGGCACAGGTGCGCGCTACCGGCCCGGACGGCACGGTCACGCTGGCAGACGTAAAGCAGGCAGCGGCCGCCGGTACCGCGCAGCCCTCACCCGGCGCGCACGGCGCGCCGACCTCTCCTGCCCGCGGGCGAGGTGGTCCGATCGATGACGGTGGGAGAGCTGCTGGGATCGCTGCCGACGGCAGGGATCGACCCGCAACAGCACCCCTTCTTCCGCCTGCGGGAGAAGGTGCCCGCAGGGCGGACGAGGGCAACGCCCGCTCCACGCTGTCGGCCAGCGGCAAGCCGATGCGCACCCAGTCGCCCGGCATCAGCGCCAAGGGCCAACCCGAGCAACTCAAGGGCGTGCGCCGCAACATGGCACGTGTGATGGCCGATGCACACACCAAGGTGGTGCCGACCACGCTCAACGACGATGCCGATCTGCACGCCTGGCAGCCCGGTAACGATGTCACCGTGCGTCTGGTGCGCGGCATCGTGCGCGCCTGCCAGGCGGTGCCCGCACTCAATGCCTGGTTCGACGGCGACGCACTCAGCCGCACCCTGCACCACCAGGTCGACATCGGCATTGCCGTGGATACCGAAGAAGGCTTGTTCGTGCCGGCGTTGCGCAACGCCGACATGCTGGATGCGCATGGCATTCGCGAAGGCGTCAACCGGCTGCGCCAGCAGGTGGAAAGCCGCAGCATCGCCGCGTCCGAACTGAGCGGCTACACCATCTCGCTGTCCAACTTCGGCATGTTTGCCGGCCGCTACGCCACGCCGGTGGTGGTGCCGCCCTGCGTGGCGATCGTGGCCGCCGGCCGCGCGCGCTACCAGCTCACCCCGGTGATGGGCGGAGTGGAAACGCACAAGGTGATGCCGCTGTCGCTGACCTTCGATCACCGCGCCGCCACCGGCGGTGAAGCGGCGCGCTTCCTGCGCGCCTTGCTGGACGATCTGGCGTTGACCAACTGAGCACTGTCTTTTTTGCCATGTAGCACGATGTGCGTCACCGTGACAGCGGCAACATTGGCCGCTGTCCGATGCACATGCTGCACCGGCCCGGAACACTCATTCACGCCGATGTGCGCCTTCATCCCGAGATACCACTGCTTGCCCTCTCGGCGTGATGCATCTCAGGGTCGCGCGCGTGATCGGCGCTTTTGGTCGAACCGGGCGCAGCGATCCGCGTCGCATCGACGATCGTCCCGGGACGTAGACTCTGGCCCTTGCGCGTCAGAGGCGCGTTGACCGCTTCCAGCAACACCATGGACCTCCAGCAAGCGTCGAAAGTTGAGAATCGTGGTCTCGTCGAGAATGTCGTCCAACCCACCGAGCTGGGCAAATCGCCGCAAGGTCGGAATCTCGTGCAGCGCTTCTTCCCTCGCCGGATCGCTCAACGCATACCCCTGCTGCAGCAGATGATCCGCAATATCGTCGCCAGTGCGTAGGGCTGCCGCCCTGGCCGCCCCGACGCCGGATAGTGCGGCGCGATCAGCCCGAGCAGTTTCTGCCACGCAACGACCTGCTCCATCTCGGCCAGGAAGATCTCGTGCCGGGTCTGCTTGCGCTTGCCCAGGCTCTCGGTGTCACCGAACATCAGTTGCATGGATCACTCATCAACATGAGGCGGGCAATTTCGTGTATCTGTGGCGCCTTGTTCAGAGGCTCCTTAGCCAAACGCCTTATAACTCAGACCGCGCTGCAATATTGGAACGCGTATGCGACCGGGCCGACAATTTGTCGGCCCGGCTAAGACAGGTTTATCTTTAATTTCTAACCTTTATAACCATTATTTTTTAATAAGTCTTTGTATGCAGCATATAGTTTTGGATCTCTCTTAGTAGACCTCTTGACATCGCTGGGAAGACCTCGCGGATACGTAGCGTAGAGCTGGCCTGCGCTGTAACTAAGTGCAGTGTCATCACTCAGCACAATACCAGGCTTTCGATCCTCGCGAGGCAAATCGTGAACAGTGGGCTCCTCTGTCGAGAATCTGACATTTAAGAGCTCTCCAGGCCGACGATGGCGACTACTCAAGTGCTGCAGACCGCTGAACTGAGCAGACGGAGGTGGATTCGAAGGTTGTCCCTGCTGCGGTGGCGAGCTTTCTGGATTGCTTTCATGGGAGTAGTTATAGCTACTGCTTGATGCGCCACGAATCGGACTTGTCATGTAAAAAAATCTCCACGATTAATGCTTATTGCAGCGCCAATAAGAAATACAATTTTCACCTCAGTGTGAGGCCGCAACGTCAATATTCCTCCATGTTTAGATTCTTTTCTTTTTGCACCAGGAATATTTGGTGCGAGAAGCGAAATTTACCGATGAGTGCATCAACTTAAGCAAAGGTGGTATTGCACTCTTTGCAAATGGCGACCACCGCAAAAGAGTGTGCCACTCGGCGCATACATGCCATTGGCAAGCCGGCAGGCTGCCCACAGCCACGCTGACAAGTCGCGATGGCGACCACACCTTGAACGGATAAAGCAGCCTCGCTACATCCCTTGTAACTGGAAAGCGCGTTGTGTGCCTGCTTTGTCGCTTCTGCAACAACGCGTTTCGGCGCCGGCTGGCAGTAGCACCTTGCCGTCGCCCACAACTCTGCACTGGCGCATTTGCCTCTGCGCGCAGGAAGTCCCCTCTGCGCATGAAGTGGACCCTGCCGTCGGCAATCTTTGCTTCCATAGCGTGATACCACCACTTTTAGAAACAAGAATTTCTACCTAGCATTCATCGCCAGTCAAACAACGCGCGCAGTTAGAACGTATTCCCCATAGGCGAAGCATTGCATCGTCCGTGTGCATCTCCGGAAGGTCTTCATCAATTCGGACCGCTTGAGCAACGCTGCGCTAGGGAAGGTCTGAACATTGAGTCCTGAGAGTGCGCGATGTCGCCTCGTTCCGGAGAGTCGCGCGTGGATCTTCAGATTTTTCGCCACTTCTGGCGCTTTCCGTGGGAAACACCCGGGTCACAGGCGCACGCTCCCCATAGCCTGACCCACCCCGGGAGACCGGGCCACGGCCAAGGCGAAGTCGCATTGGACGCAGCAGACCTCGGGTCGACACACCGGTTGTTGCCACTGCCGCTTGGCGGCGCCACGCGCGGCTAGCGCACCTGCACTTCGTTTCGGCATGCACGCCGTCGACAATGCGCGGATAATCGCGCGATGTCACTGAAAGCAGATTTGCTGTCGCTACAGCTACAGCCCGTATTCGAGTCCGCGCTCGCCAGGGCCGGTGTGCATGCGCTCACGCCGATCCAGGTCGCGATGATTCCGCCGATGCTGGCCGCACGCGACCTGATCGCCACCGCGCAGACCGGCTCGGGCAAGACCCTGGCATATGCCTTGCCGCTGCTGCAGCAGCGCCTGCAGGCGCCGGAACAGGCGCCGCGCGTGCTGGGCGGGCTGATCCTGGTACCGACGCGTGAGCTGGTCGCGCAGGTTGCGCAGACCCTGCTGTCGCTGGCCGCCGCCTTGCCGCGACGGCTGAAGATCGTCGCCGCCACCGGCGGTGAAGCCATCAATCCGCAGCTGATGGCCTTGCGCGGTGGCGCCGACATCGTCATCGCCACCCCGGGGCGGCTGCTGGACCTGGTGACGCACAATGCGCTGGGCCTCTCGCAGGTAAGCACGCTGGTGCTGGACGAAGCCGATCGCCTGCTCGACCTGGGCTTTGGCGCCGAGCTCGATCGCATCCTGGCCTTGCTGCCGGCGCAGCGGCAAAGCGTGCTGGTCTCGGCCACCTTCCCAGCCGCCATCGCGTCGCTGGCCAAGCGTCGCCTGCGCGATCCGTTGCGCATCACCCACGACGCCATGCCCGAACAGGCACCGTCGATCACGCAACGCGCCATCGCAGTGGATGCCGGCCAACGTACGCAGCTGCTGCGTCACCTGCTGCTGGAACACGGATGGCCGCAACTGCTGGTCTTCGTCGCCAGCCGCCACGGCGCCGACAAGGTTGCCGAGAAACTAAGCAAGACCGGCATCGCCGCCTTGCCGCTGCACGGCGAATTGAGCCAGGGCCGCCGCGAACGCACGCTGCGCGCCTTCAAACAGGCGGACGTGCAGGTGCTGGTGGCCACCGACCTGGCCGGGCGCGGCATCGACATCGACGCCTTGCCGGCCGTGCTCAATTACGACCTGCCCCGCTCCACTGTCGACTACACCCACCGCATCGGCCGCACCGCACGCGCCGGTGCCAGCGGCGTGGCGATCAGCTTCGTCACGGCAGACAGCGCCCAGCAGTGGCGGCTGATCGAAAAACGCCAGGGCCTGCGCGTGCCGACCAGCGTGATCGAAGGGTTCGAGCCAACCCCGGTCCAGGCGCCTGCCCCCGACCATTCGCCCGGCGCAGCGGTGCGTGCAGCGGATGACAACGGCGGCATCAAGGGCAAGCGGCCGAGCAAGAAAGACAAATTACGCGCCGCGGCGCAGGCGCAGGCTGGCAAGCCGGGCTGAGAGTAGCGAACGCATCGTCGCAAGCAGTCCTAGCACCGGCGCGTGATGACTGCGCCCACACCGCCGCACTGCAGCGCGGGCTGGCCTGGCAACCGCGCGCCTCGGCAGCCGAACGCGCTCAGCATGCCTAAGCCGCAACCGCCCAGCAAAACGCGCTGGCGCAACAGCGTCGGCCAGCCACGGCCCGCTCGAACCGCTGCGTCCGAGCGGCAAGTGCCCGCTACCAAGCACCAGCAGGGTTGGCCGGTGGCAGCGTCCCCGTCGCTTCGCCAATAAGGACGCTCGCCAGCGTCAAGGCACCGCAGGCCTCCTGCACCCCTGCCAGTTGCCATCCGCAACGCGCGAGGCCTGGCTCGTCCATGCGATGCGGTCGACAATCCGCCAGCAACTGCTCGTCCCGCAGCGGTGCGCCGCCGACGGGACGACGATCAAACCTCAGTCCTGCTCGAAATCCAGTTCGCCATCACCGAACGCATGATCGCTCTGCGCGCGCGGCGTGCGCTTGCCCGGCTTGCGCAGGATTTCGACGAAGAACTGCTCGCCACCGTCGGCGACGAGTGCGTTGATCGAGCGGATCAGCTCGGCCGGCGGCAGTGCCACGGCGCTGGCTTCATCCACACCGAAGCGCATCTCGAAGTCCCAGTAGTCCGCGCCGGCCGGCAGCTCCTTGCGGCGCTCGCGGCGGATGTACTTGCGGATATCGTGCTTGCTGGATTCCAGCAGACGATCGCGGTTCTTGCCTTCGAGGTTGAGCTGGTAGGTCTTGCGCATGGCGACATCGGTGGTGGGGACTGGCCGCCTATTGTGAGGCCAAGGCGGCATCCTCGGTGAATCCAGCATCAAGTGGCGCTGCAGAACCGCCAAATGGCGGCATGCGCGCCTGGACTGACGCAATCGCGCCGTACGGCCCACCCCTGCGTTCACGGCCGCATCGACGCCCTGACGCATCTCACCGCAGCCCGAGCTGCTTGCGCAGGCTGCCGTCCACCGCGCTGGCGGGCAGGAACCGGCGCAGCTTGCTCAGCAGCGATGCTTGCCCGGCGGGTGTGCGGCGCATGCGCCACCTGCCCAGCGCCGCCTCCACCACGGTGGCGGCCACGCCATGCGGTTCCGGCGCGGTGTCGATGCTGTGCGTGACTGCCCGCGCCACCACGCCACGCTCGCGGTCGTAACCGGCAATGGTGGCCTGCACCACCGGCGAATTGCTGCCCAGGCTGGTTTTCGTATACGCAGGCTCCACCAGCGTCACGCGAATGCCGAATTGACGCAGCTCGTGATCCAGCGTTTCCGACAGCCCTTCCACCGCATGTTTGGAGGCGGCATACACGCCCATGTACGGCGCCGGCAGGAACCCCAGCACTGAGCTGACATTGACGATGCGGCCCTGGCCGCGTGCGCGCATGTGCGGCAGCACGGCCTGCACGGTGCGCAGGATGCCGAGTAGGTTGATGTCGAATAATGCGGCCGCTTCGTCGACGCTGGTTTCTTCAATGGCACCGACAAGATTGGTGCCTGCGTTATTGACCAGCACATCGATGCGGCCCGCGCGGGCGATGATGCCATCGGCCGCACGCTGCACCGAAGCGGCATCGCGGATATCCATTTCCACCAGCTCCACGGCCGTCAACGGTGTGGCACCGGCCAGGTGACGCACGCTGCCGTAAACGATGCAGCCGGCTCGGGCGAAGTGTTCTGCGGCGGCACGGCCAATGCCGGACGACACGCCCGTGATCAGCACAACGGTCTGCTGTTGCATTGCGGTTCCTTCAATCAAGAGAAAGACATCGGCGATACGCGTGCGGCCTGCAGGGCATGCGTTCGGAAGGTGGTGACGATGGCGCACGACATTGCGCTGCGACGGCACCGTGGCCACCGTCGCAGAAGTGCTTCATGCAGGCCGGGCAATGTCCGGTGCGTTATTCCCTTTGCCGGGATCGGGCCGGATCTTGAACCAGATCGAATACATCGCCGGCAGGAACACCAGGGTCAACACGGTGCCGGCCAACGTGCCGCCGATCAGCGTGTAGGCCAAGGTGCCCCAGAACACGGAATGGGTGAGTGGAATGAATGCCAGGATCGCCGCCAGTGCCGTCAGAATCACCGGACGCGCACGCTGCACGGTGGCTTCCACCAACGCATGGAACGGATCCAGACCCTCGGCTTCGTTGTGATGGATCTGTCCGATCAGGATCAGCGTGTTGCGCATCAGGATGCCCGACAGCGCAATCAATCCCACCAGCGCATTGATGCCGAACGGCTGCTGGAACAGGATCAAGGTCGGCACCACGCCGATCAGGCCGAGCGGGCTGGTGAGAAACACCATCACCATCGCCGAGATCGAGCGCACCTGCAGGATGATGATGAGCAACGTGGCCGCCAGCATGATGGGGAACAGCGGCAGCATCGCGGCGGTGGCCTTGCCGGACTCCTCGATGGAGCCGGCCTCCTTGATCTGAGATCCGCTGGGCAGTTTGTCGATGATCGGCTGCAGCTGCCTGGTGATCGCAGCCGAGACATCCGGCGGCTGCAGCGTGTCGTCGACATCGCCGCCCACCGTGATGGTCGGCACGCGATCGCGGCGCCGCATGACCGGCTCTTCCATCCGCACATCCACCTTACCTACCTGCGACAGCGGGACGCGTTGGCCGTTGCCGCCGGCCAGGGTGAAGTCGGCGATGCGTGCCGGATCCAGACGGGTATCGCCGGCCGACCGCGCCACCACCTGCACGCTGCGGATATCCTCGCGCACCAGCGTGGTCGGCACGCCGCTGAGCAGGAACTGCAACTGCTGGGCGACCGCGGCCGAGGTCAGCCCCACCGCCTGCAGGCGATCCTGGTCCAGGCTGAAATGCAGGGTCGGTGTGCGCACGCCCCAGTCGGTATTGACGGTGCGCAGCATCGGGCTGTCCTGCATCACCTGCATGACTTGCGCAGCGATACCGCGCAGCACCTTCGGGTCCGGACCGCTCACCCGGTAGGCGACCGGAAACTTCGAATACGGGCCGAAGGTCAATTGCGTCACGCGCACGCGCGCTTCCGGTGCCAGGCCTTGCGCGATCGCCTCACGCAAGCGCAGCTTCAACGCATCGCGCTCGTGCTGGTCGTCGGTGCGCACCACGATCTTGGCGAACGATGGGTCCGGCAGTTCCGGACCCATCGCCAGGAAAAAGCGCGGCGCGCCCTGACCGATGTAGGCGGTCACGATCTTTGCTTCCTTCTGCTTGGACAGCCAGTCTTCCACCTTGGCGGCCGCCGTGCTGGTCTGGTTGATCGAGGTGCCGTACGGCAGCTGCACTTCCACCAGCACTTCGGGCCGGTCGGAGATCGGGAAGAACTGCTTCTTGACCATGCCCATGCCCACGACCGCCAGCACGAACAGCCCCACCACGGACCCTGCGACCAGCCACTTGCGGGCAATGACGCGACCCAGCGCCTGGCGGAAGCGGTTGTAGCGCGGCGTGTTGTAGATCGCTGCGTGGCCGCCTTCGACTTTCTTCAGGTCGGGAAGCATCTTCACGCCCAGATACGGCGTGAACACCACCGCCACCACCCACGACACGATCAACGCAATGCCCACGATCCAGAACATGTTGCTGGTGTATTCGCCGGCCGTGGAAGCAGCAAATCCGTTCGGCATGAAGCCCACCGCGGTGACCAGGGTGCCGGACAACATCGGTGCGGCGGTGTGGCTCCAGGCATACGCCGAGGCGGCAACGCGGCTATAGCCTTCTTCCATTTTCACCACCATCATCTCGATGGCGATGATGGCGTCGTCGACCAGCAAGCCCAGCGCCAGGATCAGCGAGCCCAGCGTGATTCGGTCGAAATTCTTGCCAGTCGCCAGCATCACCACGAACACTGCCGCCAGCGTCAGCGGCACGGCTGCCGCCACCACGATGCCCACGCGCCAGCCCATGCTGACGAAGCACACCAGCATCACCACCAGCAACGCGACGAAGAACTTGGTCATGAACTCGCCGACCGACGCATCGATGTTGACGGCCTGGTCGGTGACCTTGCTCAGACGCATGCCCAGCGGCAGTTCGGCATTGATCGCCCCCACTTCGGCGTCGAGCGATTTGCCCAGATCCAGGCCATTCCAGCCATCGCGCATGATGATGCCCAGCAACAATGCCGGTTCGCCGCCGCTGCGGATCATGAAGGTGGACGGATCTTCGTAGCCGCGTTTGACGGTGGCGATATCGGACAATTTCAGCGTGCGGCCCTGCACGACCAACGGGGTGTCGCGGATCTTCTGCAGGCTGTCGAGCGCACCATCCAGGCGAATGAACACCTGTGGCCCGCGCGTTTCCACCGAGCCGGCCGCATTCAACGCGTTTTGCGCGTTGAGTGCGGCAAACACGTCCTGCGGACTGACCCCCAGCGTGGCCAGACGCTCATGCGAGAACTCGACAAAGATGCGCTCGGGTTGCTCGCCGATGATGTTGACCTTCTTGACGCCCGGCACGTGCAGGATGCGCTGGCGCAGGGTCTCGGCATCGCGTGCCAGCAAGCGCTGCGGCTCGCCCTTTGCCTTGAGCGCGAACAGCGCAAAGGTGACGTCGGCATATTCGTCGTTGATCAGCGGCCCGATCACGCCGGCCGGCAAGTTGGCCACTTCATCGCCGGCCTTCTTGCGCGCCTGATAGAACTGCTCCTGCACCTCCCCAGGCGGGGTACTGTCCATCAAGGTCAGCGTCGTAAACGCAAGACCCGGGCGCGTGTAGGTTTCGGTACGGTCGTACCAGCGCAATTCCTGCATGCGCTTTTCGAGTTTCTCGGCCACCTGGTCCTGCATTTCCTGAGGCGTGGCACCGGGCCAGGCGGTCACGATCGTCATCACCTTGATGGTGAATGCCGGGTCCTCGGCACGACCGAGCTTGAGAAACGCCACCAGGCCGGCCAGCGAGATCAGGAAGATCAGAAACAGCGTGATGGAGCGCTCGCGCACGGCAAGCGCCGAGAGATTGAACCGGCCCTCGCTCACGGCTGCGCTCCTGCCGCCTTGGCGGTGCTGCCAGCGGTGGCCGCGCTGCTACCGGCCACGCCTTCGCCGGCAATGCGTACCTGCTCGCCTTCGCGCAACAGATGCGCCCCCAACGCCACGATGCGCTCGCCGCGTGCCAGCTTGCCGGCCACGTTGGCGTGGTCATCGTCCAGGCCCAGCACCGTCACCGGCCGCCAGCTCACCCTGGTCGGGTTGCCGGCAATCACCCACACGCCCGGCCCCTTGCCGGCGTCGAACAGCGCGGCCAGCGGTACCTGCAGGCCGGCCTGGTTCCCGGAGGCGGTGCCGCCGGGGACGCGCACGCTGACCGTGGTGCCGAGCGGTGCCTGTGCGAGCGCGCCGTCCAGCACATAGCGTGCCTCGAAGGTGCGGGTGAGCCGGTCGGCGCTCTCGGACAGCTGGCGCAAGGTGACCGGCACGGTGACGGCGGCGTTGCCGAACAGCGTGGCTTGGGCCACCGAGCCGACCTGCGGGCGCAGGGTTTCCGGCAGCTGGATCACCGCTTCGCGCGGGCCGGCGTGCGCCAGCCGCACCACCGGCTGCCCGGCCGCAACCACCTGGCCCGGCTCGACCAGCGTTTCCATCACCACGCCGTCGGCGTCGGCCGCCAGGTCGGTGTAGCGGTTGGCGTTGCGCGCCACGTCAGCCTGGGCCTGGGCGGCGCTCAGCTGCGCCCTGGCCGCATCGGCGGCTGCCTTGATCTGGTCGTAGGCCGAAGCCGAGATGGCGCCGGTACCGCGCAGGTCGCGGTACCGGGCTTCATCTTCGGCGGTCTGCTGCGCCCGGGCGCGCGCGGCGGCCACCGTGTCCTGCTGCGCACGCGCAGCCAGTTGCAGATCCACCGGGTCGATACGCATCAGCGGTTGCCCGCGCTTGACGCTCTGCCCGGCATCGACCAGCCGCTCGGACACCTTGCCGGCCACCCGGAACCCCAGGTCGCTCTGCACGCGCGCCGCTACCGTGCCGGAGAAGGTGCGCACCGCAGCGCTGGCATCGCCAGCCGTGGCAACCCGCACCCGCGGCGCGGCGGTCCGTGGATCGGGCTGCGCCTTGCCGCCGCAGGCGCTCAGCGCCAGCGGCAAGACACAGAGGAAGGTAAAGGCGACAAGGCGGCGGCGACGCATGGCAATCCCGGAGCGATCGGATGAAGGCTCGCATCCTGAGACTTGTGACTAAATCAGTCAATAGTCACAAACATCTTTTTACGGCGACAGGCTTCGCAATACCAGGCTGGACAACAGCAGCGGCACGTCGCCGGCATGATCCAGGCTGTGCTGCAGCAGCACCGGATTGATGTAGGGGCGCATCACCAGATAGGTGGCCTGGGTCAGTTCGTCCAGCGGCGTCTTGCGCTCGAAGTCACCGTTCTGGCGCCCTTGCACCAGGATGTCCTGCAGCAGTGCCTGGATGTGGCCCTCGTACGCAATGACGGGCGGCCAGCGCTCGGTCGCGGCCGACGTGGCGATCTCGTACAACTTGCGCTCGCGCGAGTACAGCCGCAGGCTCGCCTCGATAATCGCCTTGAAAAGGCTACGCAATTTCTCTGGCGGCGACGCCGCGGCAGACACCGCAGCCAGCACCTCGGCCTCGATCTCCCCCAGGCAATGCGAGCAGATCATCTCGCCGATGGCCTGCTTGGATTCGAAGAACTTGTAGATGTAGGCCTTGGAAAAACCGATCTCCCTTGCCAGGTCGGACACGGCCGTCTTTTCGTAGCCGTAGCGGCTGAAATGCTCGGTGGCGGCCACCACGATCTGGTCGCGGACATCATGGTCGGCCGGGCCGCGGCCCGACACGGGATAGTTGGATGCTTTGCTCATCGCGACAGCTTAGCGCCGTCGTTGCCGACTTACAAAAGTGACTATTTCGTATTATAGTCACTTACCACTCGTCATTCCGGCCCCGCCCATGTCGTCACTCCGCACCCTCGCAGTGTTCGTTGCCGCCAGCCTCGTCACAGGTTGCGCGGTTGGTCCCGACTACGCCCGGCCGGAGGTGCCGCTGCCGGACCGCTACATCGGCCAGGCGGATATCGCGCAGCGCCAGGCCGCAGTGCCAGCCGACCTGTCGACCTGGTGGGACGGCTTCAACGATCCCGACCTGAGCCGCTACATCAATGCGGCGCTGGCGCAAAACCTGGACCTGGCCCAGGCCGGCGCACGCGTGGCCCAGGCGCGCGCCGGGCTGACCGCCGCCACTGCCGCGCTGCTACCGGCGGGCAACGTGAGCGGCAGCGCCACGCGTGCCTACCAATCGCTGGAAACCCCACTGGGCCAGGTGCTCAACAGCACGCCCAACTTCGACCGCCATGCCAGCGTGTACGAAGCCAACCTGGGCGCCAGCTGGGAGCTGGATCTGTTCGGGGGCCTGCGCCGCGGCCGCCAGGCGGCCTTGGCCGACTACCAGGCCACCGAAGCCGGCGCCGCGGCCACCCGTCTGGCGGTGGCCGCGCAGACCGCCGATATCTACATCAGCGTCCGCGGCTTGCAGGCGCGGCTGGACGTGGCGCAGCGCCAGGTCGCCACCCAGCAAGGGCTGGTTTCGATGGTGACGCTGCTGCACGGCAAAGGCCTTGCCGCCGAACTGCAGTTGCAGCAGGCCCAGGGCGCGCTCGCGCAGGCGCAGGCCGGCGTACCCGGCCTGGAAGCAGGCCTGGTTGCGGCAATGAACGCGCTGGACGTGATGCTTGGCGTGCCGCCCGGCACGCACCGTGCCGAGCTGTCGGCGACCAAACCCATTCCGCCAGCCCCCCAGATCGCCGACAGCGGCACCCCCGGCGACCTGCTACGGCGCCGGCCCGACCTGATCGTGGCCGAGCGTCGGCTGGCCGCCTCCAATGCGCGTATCGGCGTGGCGATGGCCGAGTACTACCCCAAGTTTTCGCTGAGCGGCCTGCTTGGCAGCGCCACCGCCATCTCCGGTGCGAACCTGTTTACCGGCGACGCCGCGCAGTCGTCCGGCGTACTCGGCCTGCGCTGGCGGCTGTTCGACTTCGGCCGCATCAACGCACAGATCGCACAGGCCAAAGGCCAGCAAGCCGAACAATTGGCGGCTTATCGCCTTGCGGTATTGCGCGCCACCGAAGACGTCGAAAACGCATTCACCGCACTGATCAAACGCGAGCAGCAGGCAGCGGTGCTGACGCAGGGCGTGGATGCACTCGGCAAGGCACGCGGCGCCTCTGCGCTGGCCTACGAAAAAGGCACGGTGAGCCTGATCGAAGTGCTCAACGCCGACGACAGCCTGCTACGCGCCTCCGACGCGCAGGTGCAGGCGCGTACCGACGCGGCGCGCAGCGCGGTTGCGACCTTCAAGGCGCTGGGCGGCGGTTGGCAGGCCGGCGGTGCGGGTCCTGCTGCGATCGCTGTCGCCGTGGACAGCAACCGTCACCAAGACGACACGACAGCAACTAAGTGAATGACACGCCACGCTGACGTTGATGGGCGTCTGCGCAGGTGGCACGCCACCGCTACCGATGTCGCCGGCTACACGCAACCGCAAGAGCTGGCCGACAGGGTCAGCAAACGGCTTGTCAGCCGTGCTCAATCGGCATGGAAGCGCACGCCTGCATTGATCTTGCATTGATACGCCAGCACCGGCCCGCGTTGCTGCAGGCCCGGCAAGTCGTACATGTAGGTGGTGAAGCGCAGCGTGTCATCCGGGCGCAGCTGGTAGCGCATGAATTGCTGGATCGGCTTGCCGTCGTTGGCCACGGTAAAATGCGCATCGGAAAAGGCCACGGTACCGTCGGCGGTGATGCGATAGGCGTCGATGTGGCGGCCGCCGCGGGTCTGCGTGGCCGGCGTGCCTTCTTCGGGCGTGCAACGTGCAAGGTCGGTGCTCACACTGACGTCGTAGCCGGCGTCCAGGGCAGCGAGAACTTCGGCGCGGTTGTTCAGCGATTCGGTGGCCAGGGCAGGCAGCGCACACGCGCACAGCGTGGCGAACAGCGCGGCAGGAACAAGACGTGGCATGGCGGACTCCAGGCGGGGAAATGGATGCGACGGCCTGGGCTTGCATGCGCCCAGGACCGCCAACATGACCCAGTTCGGCCTGCATGAGCGCGCGGCACTACGCATCGCGCGGCATGAGTGCGCTCGCCGGCGGACGCCGCGCACAGATCCAGAGGCCGGCCATCACTGCGCATGCGCGGGCGGCGCGATGCGCAGGTCGAGATCGTCAAAGATCTCGTCAATTGCCACATCTACAACCGCGCATTGACCTCGCGCGGTACGTGCTCGGGCGTGGGCTGTAATGCCGGCGTTGCGCCCAGCAACAAGCGGTCGGCCAATGCACGCGTGGCCACGCGCAGCTCGGGCACGGCGGTGATTTCCCAGTAACGCCCCCGCAAGAGCGGCCCGACGCAATACAGTCCCGGCACGATCTGCCCGGCGCTGTCGCGGACGCGCAACTGCGCATCGGTGTCCACGCCCAGGCCCAAGGGATCGGCCCGCAACAGACCGGCTTCGCGCATGCCGGCGATCAAGGGATCGCTGGTGCGATCGATGTCGGTATCCAGCCCGGTAGCGCGAATTACCGCATCGTAATGACCGGTCTGCGCGTCGGCAGCACCACGCGGGCGGATCACCGCCTCCACGCCATCTGGCACCCAGCGCGCCCGCAGCAAGCGCGCAGAGACAATCTGCAACTGGCCCGATGCCTGCAGTTGCGCCAGCTGTTCGGCCGCACCGGGCGCCACGCGATGGCGCGCCACTTCCCAGTACGGGCGCAGGTGCCGCAAAAAGCGTGCACGCTGGGGAAGTTCCAGGCGCTGCCACAGCGGCTGCAGATGCGGGCGCAGCGCATCCACCACGCGACGCCAATCGTCGACCACCGCACTGAGCTGACGCACTCCGCGCAGCAGGCCACGCAGGTCGGCGTCCTTGAGCGCACGCTGCAGATGCGGCGGCAATTCCAATGGCGCGCCGGGCTGGCGCAGATGCGCCTGCGGTGCCAGTCCGCGCCGCGAAATCGCCAGCAGGCGGCCGCGATGCCCTCGTGTGTGCAAGGTCAGCGCCACGTCCACCATGGTCAACCCGGTACCGACGATCAGCACATCGTCGTCCGGCGACAGCCGCGCCAATGCGTCGCCCTGCCACGGCCACCCGATGTAACGCGGATGCACGCTCAAGCGCGGGCCGATACCCGCCAGCGCCTGCGGTTGCAGTGCGCCGACCGCCAGCACCACGCGATCGCTCTGGAAGGCATCGCCATTGGCCAGAAACACGCGGAACCCCTTGCGCACGCGCTCCACCGCCACCGCTTCCTGCGACAGCCGCATGACCGACGCCTGCGCACTGCTCACTGCTGCATCCAGTTCGCTGCGCAGATAGTCGCCGTACGCCAGCCGCGGCAGGAATTCCAGCCGCCCGCTCTCGCCCAGGTGCAGCGTATCGGCAAAGGCACCGGGCGCCTGTGCGTCGATGCCCAGGTCCTTGGCACGCACGTTGAGCAGATGCTCTGGCCGCGCTGCGCCGTAGGCGATCCCGCTGCCAAAGGTCTCGGCCACGCCGACCAGGGTGATGCGTACCTGCGCATCGGCCGTCTGCGCCAGCGCACGGACCAGCGCGGTGCCGCAGAAGCCGGCGCCGATCACGGTGATATGGGTTTCCATGTGCAAATCCCGCTGAATGACTCGCACGTTGTGCCCGCAGCGCGCCGCCGATGTGTAAACGTTTGGTTAGCGCCGAGCAAGCAATAACGCATGAGCTGATCGCCGGCAGTGATGAGGCAGGCGGGGCATGCAACGCCGATCGTCCATGGCAGCGATATGACAGCGATCGCCACCGTACGCGGCGGTTCCGCGCGCGTTTGCGCATATCTGTTTTCTGCGGCGCTGCGCAATGCGGCGATGCAAACGGCTGAGGCCAATGGTCCGGTGCAGCGCAAACATGCAGGGCGATCGTCGTCCGTGCCGCACTTGCGATACGCGTGGCGACCCCGTGGCCCGCGGCTATCGGATAATACGGCCATCCAAACCGAGCAGCCGCCATGTCAAACACCGCAGTTCGTCCGCAACGCGTGCTGATCGCTGGCGGCAGCCGTGGCATTGGCCTGGCGATCGCAGAAGGCTTCGTGCGTCATGGCGCGCAGGTTTCGATCTGCGCACGCAATGCCGCCGGTCTTGCACACGCTGCAGACGCACTGGCAGCGCATGGCACCCCGGTGCATACACTGCCTTGCGACCTGGCAGACGCCACGCAGATCGATGCCTACGTGCACGCTGCAGCACAGGCGCTGGACGGCCTGGACGTGGTCATCAACAATGCTTCCGGCTTTGGCCATGGCAACGACGATGCAAGCTGGCAGGCGGGCCTGGATGTCGACCTGATGGCCGCAGTGCGCTGCAACCGCGCCGCGTTGCCGTATCTGCGCCGCAGCGCGGCTGCGGTGATCCTCAACATCAGTTCGATCAATGCGCAACGCCCCACCCCGCGCGCGATCGCCTACTCCACCGCCAAGGCCGCGCTCGATTACTACACCACCACCCTGGCTGCAGAGCTGGCGCGCGAGCGCATCCGCGTCAATGCCATCTCGCCTGGCTCAATCGAATTTCCAGGTGGTCTGTGGGACAAACGCAGCCGCGAGGAGCCGGAGCTCTACGCACGCATCCGCGACAGCATCCCGTTCGGCGGCTTCGGACAGGTGCAGCATGTTGCCGATGCCGCGTTGTTTCTGGCATCGCCACAGGCGAGTTGGATCACCGGGCAAGTGTTGGCCGTGGATGGCGGGCAGTCGCTGGGCGTGTAAGCACCATCTCTGCTGACGGAGATACCGATCGGCTGCTCGCGGACTCGTAGGAGCGTGCCTGCGCGCGACCCAGCTGCATCGGTAACGCGTCCTCGCGCGCAGTCACGCTCGACGACACGGCGGCGTTTCGCCTGTATCCGATGTCCCCACGCCGAAGCGACGAGATCCCGTTAGCCAGCCAACTCCGCCGCCTCGATGCTGTGCTCACCCCGTGCCGGTGCCAGCGCAGCTGACACCATCGCCGCGGCAATCCGTTCGGCCGGATTGATGCGAAAACGACGTGGCAGGAGCGGGCCGAGCGCGCCAAGGACGACGCTGCCGATGTGCTCGCCGGTGCGGCGCTCTTCGCGTTCGCCGCCGATCAGGCCGGGGCGTACGAAGGTGAGCGAGGGGAAACCGATCTGGCGCAGATCGCGCTCCAGTTCGCCCTTGACGCGGCTGTAGAAGATGCGCGACTGCGCGTTGGCGCCGGCCGCCGAGTTCAGCACGAACACCGAGGTACCTTGTGCGCAGGCGGCGCGCGCGATGGCCAGCGGGTAATCGTGGTCGATACGATAGAACGCATCGCGCGAGCCGGCCTGTTTCATCGTGCTCCCCAACGCACAGATGGCCGCTTCCATGCGCGGTGCCGTCCAGTGCTCGAGCCGTTCGAAGTCGATCACCTGATTGCGCAACTTGGGATGGATCTGCGCCAGCGGCCGCCGCGTCATCGCCACCACGCCGGTGCACCGCGTATCGCCCAGCAATTGCTGCAGCACGTGCCTGCCGACCAGGCCGGTCGCCCCTGCCAACAAGACATCCATCAGGCCATCCTCGCCATCAGCGCGCGCCTTCGGAGACGATCCGCGCACTGCTGACAATGCGATCGCGCTCCACCGCCAATAGCGTCAGCGAATGCGCCGGGGCCTTCCATTCGCTGCCACCGGCCACCACACGGCCGCCGTGGCGCGCGGTGTCCACCAGCACGCGCCAATGTTCGTCATGCATGGCCGGCAGCGTAAACGACACCGCGGTAGAGGCGGCATTGATCAGCATCAGCAAGGTCACGTTGGCGGCAATCTCGCGCAGGCCGGTGGTCGGCGAGCGGCCATCCAGACGCAGCATCAACGCGCGCGCTTCCGGGTCGTGCCAGGCGGCTTCATCCATCTCGGTGCCGTTGGGCGCCAGCCAGGTCAGATCCTTCAGGCCCAGCGCTTCGTCGAACTTGCCGTCGAAGAAACGCGCGCGATGCAACAGCGGGTAGCGCTGACGAATACGAATCAACCGGCGCACGAATGCGGCCTGGTCGGCGGCGGCGGCTTTGGTGGCGGCAGTCCAGTCGATCCAGGTCAGCTCGTTGTCCTGGCAATACGCGTTGTTGTTGCCGTTCTGGCTGTGGCCGAACTCATCGCCGGCCAGCAGCATCGGCGTGCCCTGCGACAACAGCAAGGTGGCGAGCAGGTTGCGCATCTGCTGGCGACGCAGCTGCTTGATCGCCGGGTCGTTGGTCTCGCCTTCCACGCCATAGTTGGAAGAGATGTTGTGGTCGCTGCCGTCCCTGCCGTCTTCGCCATTGGCGAGGTTGTGCTTGGTTTCGTAGCTGACCAGATCGCGCAGGGTGAAGCCGTCATGCGCGGTGACGAAATTGACCGATGCGGTGGGGCGGCGGCCGCTGTGATTGAACAGGTCCGCAGAGCCGGTGAGGCGCGTGGCCAACTCGGCCAGCTGGCCGCTGTCGCCGCGCCAGAACGCGCGCACGTTGTCGCGGAACTTGTCGTTCCATTCCACCCAGCCGGGCGGGAAATTGCCCACCTGATAACCGCCGGGGCCGATATCCCATGGCTCGGCGATCAGCTTGGTCTGGCTGAGCACCGGATCCTGGCGCACCGCATCCAGGAAACTGCCGGACGGATCGAAGCCATAGCGTTCGCGGCCCAGGATGCTGGCCAGATCGAAACGGAAGCCGTCCACGTGCATTTCCTGCACCCAGTAACGCAGCGAATCCATCACCATGCGCAGCGCGCCGACATTGGTGAGGTCGAAGGTGTTACCGGTGCCGGTGTCGTTGATGTAGAAGCGGCGATCGTCGGCCAGGCGGTAATAGCTGGCGTTGTCGATACCCTTGAACGAGAGCGTGGGCCCGAGCTCGTTGCCTTCGGCAGTGTGGTTGTAGACCACGTCCAGCAGCACTTCCAGGCCGGCGTGATGCAGGCGCGCCACCATCTGCTTGAACTCGGCCACCGTGCGCGTGGACATGTAACGCGCCTGCGGGGCAAAAAAGCCCAGCGTGTTGTAGCCCCAGTAATTGCGCAGGCCTTTTTCCAGCAGATATTGATCGTCCACGAACGCATGCACCGGCAGCAATTCCACGGCGGTGACGCCGAGCGAACTGATGTGGTCGATCAATTCGTCGGTCTTCAGCGCCGAAAAGGTGCCGCGCTCTTCCGGCGGCACCGCCGGATGCAGCATGCTCAGCCCGCGCACGTGCGCTTCGTAGATCACCGTGCGGTTCCAGGGCGTCTGCGGCGGGCGGTCCTGGCCCCAGGTGAAGGCCGGGTCGATCACGGCGGATTTGGGCATGAACGCGGCGCTGTCGCGGCGGTCGAAGCTCAGGTCCTTGTCGCGATGGCCGATGATGTAGCCGAACAGGTGCGGTGCCCATTTGAGTTCGCCAACGATCTGCTTGGCGTACGGGTCCAGCAGCAATTTGTTGTGGTTGAAGCGGTGCCCGGCATCGGGCGCATATGGCCCGTGCACGCGGTAGCCATACAACTGGCCGGGCCGTGCGTCGGGCAGATAACCGTGCCAGACCTCGTCGGTGTATTCGGGGAGCGCAATGCGCTCCTGTTCGCGGCCACGTTCGTCGAACAGGCACAGCTCCACCCGGGTGGCATTGCGCGAATACAGCGCGAAGTTGACGCCCAACCCATCCCAGGTGGCACCGAGCGGGTTGGGACGGCCTTCGCGAATGCGCGAGCGCTGGGTGAACTTGCGAGTGGCCATCGGTGACTCCTTAGAACGGTGAACGCAAACGGTGCGCGATTTTGCACTGGCGGCGCAGTCCGCAGCACACGGGCCGGCGCGCAGCAGGCCGGCCCATGCACGCTGCCAGACGCGCCGTTACTGGCGTGCAGCGATCGGGGTGGCCGCGTATTCGGCGGCCTGTTCGGCGGCGCGCTCCTCGGCCTCCACCAACCGCTCGGCCATGGCCCAATGGCGGTCCGCGTGCCCGTCCGGGCGGCCCTCCGCCTCCCAAATCTCCCGTGCCAACTGGGCAAGCCGCGCCTGCCGTTCCATGTCATTCATTGCGTACGTTTCTCTCAGGGGTCAATTTTCTTGGGACAACAACACTGCCACCGGCGCACGTGCAAACAGCGTGGATAGCGCCACGCGGCCGCGCTGCGACTGCAGCGTGCTGCCATCGAGCACATTACGGTATGTGCCCTCGCCCAATGCCAACGACGCCTGACCCCAGGTGGCAGGCGCCACCAGCAACGGCAGATCGCCATCGCCTTCGACGCCGGCGCCCAGCCGCGTGACGGCCACCACCAGCGACTGACCGCGATACTGGCGACGGAATGCCAGCGCCTGTGCATCGCCGCCGACCGCCACGTTCAAGGGTTGGTAGTCGCCCTTCGCAAATAGCGCTGGAAATTCGCGGCGCAACTGCAGCAACAGCGCCGTCAGGCGCGCCTTGACCGCGCCATCGCGCCAGCTGCGCAGCAACCCGGAGAAGTCGCGCGCCTGCTGCAGCCACTGCTGGCGCTGGACGTAATCCACCGGACGGCGGTTGTCCGGATCCACCAACGACAGATCCCAGCCTTCGGTCCCCTGGTACAGGTCGGGCACGCCGGGCACGGTCAGGCGCAAGGTGGTTTGCACCAGGCTGTTGCGCGCGCCGGCGGCGGCGATGTAGTTGCTTGCGCGCAGCAGCGCGCGCCGCAGCGGCAGCCCGGCGCGGCTGCACAGCACCTGCTCCACGGTGGCCTGCACGGCGTGCTCATAGGCCGGCGAGCCGTCGGTCCAGCTGGTGTGCAGCTTGGCTTCGCGCACCGCCTTGAGCAGCCATTGCGCGATGCGCTCGGCGTAGCCGGCAAGCGGCTCGGTCTGGTCGGCGCCCAGGCCGATCGGCCAGGCCGCCACCAGGGTCTGCCACAGCATCTGCTGGTCGCCCCCGGCCAGGGCCGGCGATTCCAGCGCGTCGGCCAGCGCATCGAACTGGGCGCTCTGCTCGACCCACCAGCGCGGTTGCTCGGACAACACCGCCAGCCGCATGCGCAGGTCTTCGCCACGCTTGTGGTCGTGGGTGGCGGTGGCCAGCAACGCGCGCGGGTAATGCTTGGCGCGCTCGAGATTCTGCGCGTGGAACTCGGCCGCTTCGTTGGCGAAATGGGTCGGGTGGCTGCCGACCTCGTTGCGCGACAGCAGCACGCCGTGCCGGTAGAACGCGGTGTCCTCCACCGACTTGGCATTGAGCGGTGCGGACAGCTGCTCCACGCGACGGCGCAGGATGCGCCGCAAGGCGATCTGCGCACGGTCTGCGCCGGCATCGTCGAGCAACCACCGCTCGATCGCATCCACGGCCGCCACGATCGATTCCGGCATCCCCTCGCGTGCCTTTGCGGAGGTAGCGCGCAATCGCTCCGCTTCGCTGCCGGTGATGCCCTTGGCGCCGGCATAGGTGCGGTACACCGGGAACCAGCGCAGCAGCACGCACAAGCCGCGCGCCAGCATCTGCGGGCTGAACTCGCGCGTGGGCGGATCCAGCCGCGCCAACGCCGACAACGCCCCCACGGCGCGATTGAATTCGCTCTGCAGCGGGCCACGCAGGATTTCGTCGCGGGCGGTGCGTTCTTCCTGCGCGAAATCGCCGCTGCGCCCGCTCACCTTCTGCCAGGCACGGACCAATGGCCGGAAGCCGGCCGCATCGTGCAACAGCCCGCCCACCTGGTCCATGAAGTCGTAACCGGTGGTGCCATCGCACGGCCAGTCGGCCGGCAGGTGCTCGCCCGGTGCGAGGATCTTTTCCAGGTACAGGCCCAGCGTGCCGGGCTTGAGCCCACGCGTGCGGCCGGCCGCATCCAGCCGGCTGCGCAGCTTGCGCACATAGCCGGTGGGGTCGGTCAGCCCGTCCACGTGGTCGATGCGCAAGCCGTCCAGATGGCCTTCGGCCACCAGCCGCAGCGGCAAGGCGTGCACCGCGTCGAACACCGCCGGCAATTCCACCCGCAAGGCCACCAGCGAGGTGATATCGAAGAAGCGGCGGTAGTTGAGCATGTCGTTGCCTACGCGCCACCAGTTCAGGCGATACGGCTGGCGTTCGATCAACTTGTGCAGGCGGCCGTCGCCGCGTTTGGCGCCGTCGTTGTAGTCGCGCAGCCACTGCGCACGTGCGCCCTTTTCGGGGATGTCCAGCGTCTGCGGACGAATCGGGTAACGCTGGTCGTAATGCGCCAACGCCGCGCTGCCGTCGTCTTCGATCACCAGCGTGATCAGGCCTTCGGCCAACGCTGTCGCATACGGGCGATCCAGCACCGCCAGCCACAGCTTGCCGTCGCGCCCGGGCGCGCGCCAGTCGATGTCGAACCAGTCGGCGTGCCTGGCGCTGCGGCCATTGCGCAGCACATCCCACCACCACGCATTCTGCGCATGCGTGGCCATGTGGTTGGGCACGATGTCGGCGATCAGACCCATGCCGTGTTCGCGCGCGGCCTGCGAGAGCGCCACCAGGGCGTCTTCGCCGCCGAGTTCGGGATTGACCACGGTGGGGTCGATGTTGTCGTAGCCGTGGGTGGAGCCCGGCACGGCCGTGCCGATCGGCGACAGGTACAGGTGACTGATACCCAGGCCTGCGTAGTACGGCACCTGCGCGAGCGCATCGTGCAGGGTGAAGCCGGCATGCAGCTGCAGGCGGGCGGTAGCGCGAAGATCGATCATGGATGCGGTTCCGAAACGGCCGCGACGCGACGCGCCTCGGCAAAGCCGTGCAGCGCCGAATGCAGGCGCGCATGCGGCAAGGGATCGGGCAGGCGTCGACGCCAGTTGGGATGCACTTCGACGGTGCCCGGCAGGTTGGGTTGTTCGTCCAGGGCCAGCGCGTCTTCCACCGGCAACAAGGCCAGCGGCGAGACACTGGTGGCGGTGAAGCGCAATGCGCCCAGCAGCGGGTCGTGCGCACTGCTCAGGCCGGCAAGTTCGACAGCGGCATCCAGCCGTGCCACGTCCTTGTTGCGCGCGGCGGCATCGTCGCTGGCCTGCGCGGGCTGGATCAATTCCAGCTTGCGCCGCCATTCGATATCGCGGCCGGTGCGCCAGCCGGTGAGCGTGGGCAGGTCGTGCGTGGTGGTGGTGGCGATCGCATCCGGCCGCCACAGCGCCGGCGAGACGAATGCGCCATCGTCGTCGCGGGTGAACATCAACACGTCGATGCCCATCACTCCACGCTGCGAGAGTTCTTCGCGGATGCCCGGCGGCACCACGCCCAGGTCCTCGCCGATGACGATCGCCCGGTGCCGCCACGATTCCAGCGCCAGCAGGTTGAGCAGATCGTGCAACGGGTAGGCCAGATACGCACCTTCATTGGAACTGGCACCATCGGGGACCACCCATAGCCGCATCAGGCCCAGGATGTGGTCGATGCGGATGCCGCCGCGGTCGCGCAGCACCGCACGCAGCAGCGCGATATACGGCGCGTAGCCGCTGCGCCGCAGCGCCGTGGGCGAATACGCCCCGATGCCCCAATGCTGGCCATCGGCATTGAAGGCATCCGGCGGCGCGCCCAGCACCAGCCCGCGCAATACGGTGTCGGCCGCCGCTGCGGCTTCGGCGCCGTTGGGGTCGAAGCCCACCGCCAGATCGGCGATCAAACCGATCTTCATGCCGCGCTCGTGCGCCTCGCGCTGCGCATCGGACCAGCTGCGCGCCGCCAGCCATTGCGTGAACACATGCAGCTGCGGATCGTTGTCGCCGAAATCCTGCGCAGCAAAGCGTGCAAAGCCCTCCAGCGCCGCGCCGCCTGCGTTGCGGAAGGCGACCAGATCGGCATGATCGGGCGAAACGCGCGTGTACAACTGGCGCAGCAATTCCCACTTGGCGTGCGCCGAGGCCTGCCAATCGATCAATGCAGCGTTATGCAAGCCATCGAAACGTTCGCGCAGGCCGGGCACCGCGTTGATGGCATCCAGCGCCAGTTCGCCCAGGATGCGCACCGGCGCGGCATGCAAGGGATCGAGAAAGCGCCGATCGCTGGGCGAATACGGGCTGTAGCCGCCGCTCACCGGGCGCGCGGCGTGCACCGGACTCAATGCCAGGGCGTCGGCGCCGGCCAAGGCCGCGTGCCGCAACCATTCCACCGTGCCGGCGGCATCGCCGATACCGCCGTCATCCAGGCTGCGTGCCGAATACACCTGCAGCGCCATGCCCCAGGCACGCGGCGATGGCTGGCCACAGGCATCGGCCACGCTGAAGCAACGTGGCGGCGCCACGGCCACCTGCTGGGTGATCGCGCCGATCTGCAGCGTCCAGTAACCGAAACGCTGCGGCGCGCGCAGGCGCCCTTGCGCATCGGCACGCGCGTCTTCGCTGGCGCCGCTGTCGTCGCTCCAGCGGCCACTGGCGTGTGCCGCCACGCGCAACGGCAGCGTCTGGCCCACCTGCACCGTCAGCAGCGGCGCCGGCTCGTCGGCCTGCGCCTGGCAGCGGCGCAGGCTGTCGGCGCGCTGCGCCGCGGTGGCGGCCGGCAGTTCCAGCGCGCTGAGCACCGCATGCACCGATTGCTCGGAGACCTGCCGCGGCTGGTCGCTGGCATCCACCCAATCCACCATCACCCCGGCCGCGGCGGCCAGGGTGTTGAGATCATCCCCGCCCGGATCGCGCGTACTCATGCCTGCGCCTCGTGCCAGGCGATGAAGCCGTCGACCGGTAGTTCCC
Source organism: Xanthomonas euvesicatoria (assembly GCF_013112235.1). Classification (NCBI taxonomy): domain Bacteria; kingdom Pseudomonadati; phylum Pseudomonadota; class Gammaproteobacteria; order Lysobacterales; family Lysobacteraceae; genus Xanthomonas; species Xanthomonas euvesicatoria. Next base: position 1,628,248 of record NZ_JABFFS010000001.1, on the reverse strand, counting down.
GCGCATCGGCAGCCACGTTTTCGACATGCGCCACGCGTCCGCGCAGCGGCGGCAACGGCACCGGCTGGGTGCCGACATTGAAGGCGATATGCCACAGCCCGCCCGGCAGCTCCCAGGTGGCGGCCACCGCGCCATCGGCAAGCACGCTGGGACGCACGGCGCGCGCCTGCGCCAGGCCCGGCACCAGCCACTGACGACGCACGTCCAGCAGCGCCGTGAACCAGCTTGCCCACTGCGCGCCGTCGCCATGCGCGGCATCGGCGATCGGCGCACGCGATGCCGCGAACGTGGCATGGCTGTTCGGATCGGGAATGGTGGCGCGCTGGGCCTCATCGGCAAACGCGGCGAAGTGCGCGAACTCCTTGCGGCGGCCTTCGCGCACCGCATCGTCCAACGGTGGGCCGAAGTCGGTGAAGAACAGGAACGGTTGCTTGGCGCCCCACGGTTCGCCCATGAAAAACAGCGGAATCATCGGCGTCAATGCGGTCAGCGCCAACGCCGCGCGCAAGCGTTGCGGCGACACCAGCACGCTCAGCCGCTCGCCGCGGGCGCGGTTGCCGATCTGGTCGTGATTCTGCGCAAACACCACGAATTTATGCGGCGGCAAGGCGCCACTGGGTTCGCCCCGCACATGCCCGCGCGGGTCCGGCTCGCCCTGATAGGCGAACCCTTCGCCCAGCACGCGCGCCAGGTGCTCGGTCGGCTTGTCGGCGAACGCGGCGTAATAGCCTTCCTCTTCGCCAGTGAGCAGCACATGCAGTGCGTTATGGAAGTCGTCGTCCCACTGCGCGGTATAGCCACGCTGCAGTTGCGAGGCCTGATTGGCCTCGTTTTCCAGCACCAGATGCACATGCCGCCCGGCCGGCAGGCTGGCCTCGACGGTCTCGCGCAAGGTATCCAGGAACGCGTTGGGCGATATCGCATGCACCGCATCCAGGCGCAGGCCGTCGAAACCGTATTCGTGCAGCCACATCAGCGCGTTGTCGAGAAAATACCGCTGCACCGGCGGCTTGCGGAAATCGATCGCCGCGCCCCACGGGGTGGGCTTGTCCTCGTTGAAGAATGGCGCGGCATAGCTGTGCAGGTAATTGCCGTCCGGGCCGAAGTGGTTGTAGACCACATCCAGCAACACCATCAGGCCATGCCCGTGCGCGGCATCGATCAGCGCCTTCAGTTCGTCCGGTGTGCCATACGCCTCCACCGGTGCATACGGCAGCACGCCGTCGTAGCCCCAGTTGTGCGTGCCGGGAAACGCGCTCAACGGCATCAGTTCGATGGCGGTGATGCCCATCGCCGCCAGCTGCGGCAGTTGCGCCTGCACACCGGCATAGCCGCCGCAGGTGCCGACATGCACTTCGTAGATCACTGCCTCGTCCCACGGCCGTCCCTGCCACTGGGCGTTTTGCCAGGCATAGCCGTCGGTCGGCTGTACCGCGCTGCGGCCGTGCACGCCTTCGGGCTGCCAGCGCGAGGCCGGGTCCGGGACCGGCTCAGCGCCGTCGACGCTGTAGCGGTAACGCGCATTGGCAGCGCAGTCGATGACGGCGCTGAAAAAACCGTCCTGTCCCGCCTGCAGCGCGCGGCGCGCGCCGTCGTCGAAGACCACGTCCACGCTCTTGGCTGCTGGAGCCCAGAGCGCAAAGCGCACCTGTCCCTCACCCGCCGGCCAGGCGCCCCAGGCCGGTGTGATTGCATTGCGCTGGTTCATCGTTATTTCTCCGCTTGCAGATAGATCGTGGCCAGCGGCGGTAGGGTCAGGCGCAGACGTTGCGCATGCCCATGCATGCCCACCGGCTCGGTCGCCAGGCGACCGCTGTTGCCGAGGTTGCTGCCGCCGTAATGGGCACTGTCGGTGTTGAGGATCTCGCGCCAGAGGCCAGCACGCGGCACCCCCACGTGATAGTCGTGATGCGGTTGCGGGGTCAGGTTGCTCACTGCCAGCAACGGTGCGCCGCCGGCAGGATCGTGGCGGACGAACGCCAGCACGCTGTTGCGCGCATCGTCGGCCACGCTCCAGTCGAAGCCGTCGGCGCGATGGCTGCCGCGATACAGCGCCGGCGTGCGGCGCAGTGCGGCGTTGAGATCGCCCACCAGTTGCTGCATGCCACGATGGCGCGCGCCGTCCAGCAGATGCCAGTCCAGCGACTGGTCGTGATTCCAGTCGGCCCATTGGCCGAACTCGGCGCCCATGAACAGCAGTTTGTCGCCCGGGTGCGCCCACATCAGCGCCAGGTAGGCGCGCAGGTTGGCGAAGCGGCGCCAGTCATCGCCCGGCATCTGCCCGAGCAGGCCACCGGTGCCGTGCACCACTTCATCGTGCGAGAGCGGCAACACGAAGCGTTCGTCGAAGGCGTACACCAGCCCGAAGGTGAGCTGGCTATGGTGCTGCGCACGTTCGGCCGGATCGCGCTGCATGTAGCCCAGCGTGTCGTGCATCCAGCCCATGTTCCATTTGTGGGTGAAGCCCAGGCCGCCATCGCTGATCGCGGCGGTCACGCCCGGCCAGGCGGTCGATTCTTCGGCAATGGTGAGCACGCCGGGGAACTGGGTGGCGATTTCGCGGTTGAGCTGGCGCAGGAACGCGACCGCCTCCAGATTCTCGCGGCCGCCATGCGCGTTGGGCACCCACTCGCCTTCGGCGCGGCCGTAGTCGCGATACAGCATCGAGGCCACCGCATCCACGCGCAGGCCGTCGAGGTGGTAATGCTCGATCCATTCCAGCGCGCTGCCCAGCAGGTAAGCGGTCACTTCCGGCCGACCGTAGTTGTAGATCAGCGTATTCCAGTCGCGATGCATGCCTTCGCGCGGGTCGGCATGCTCGTACAGCGCGGCGCCGTCGAACTGGGCCAGGCCGTGCGCGTCATCGGGAAAGTGCGCGCTGACCCAATCCAGGATCACGCCGATCCCGGCGCGGTGACAGGCATCGACGAACTGCGCAAAGCCGTCCGGGCTGCCATGGCGCGCGGTGGGCGCATACAGGCCCAGCGGCTGATAGCCCCAGGAACCGCCGAACGGGTGTTCGGTGATCGGCAGCAATTCGATATGCGTGAAGCCGAGCTGCTGTGCGTAAGGAATCAACTGCTCGGCCAGCGTTGGCCAGTCCAGCGGTTGGTTGTGTCCGTCGCGGCGCCAGGAGGCGGCATGCACCTCGTAGATCGACAGCGGCGCCGGCACGGCGCCGGGGTCGCGGTTGGCCATCCAGGCCGCATCGGTCCAGGCGAATGCGGCGGCGCTGGGCACCACCGAAGCGGTTGCCGGCGGCAATTCGGTTTGCCGGGCCACCGGGTCGGCCTTGAGCAGCACCCGCCCATCGGCTGCGGTGACGGCATATTTGTACCGGGCGCCGGCTTCCACGCGCGGCAGGAAGAGTTCCCAAAAGCCACCGATGCGCTGCCGCATCGGATACCGCCGCACGTCCCAGCCGTTGAAGTCGCCAACCACCGCCACGCGTTGGGCATGGGGTGCCCACACCGCAAAGCGCACGCCCGGCACATCGCCACAGTGGACATGCTGCGCGCCCAGCGCACGACGCACGGCCTGGCCATCGCCGGCAGCGATCTGCAGCAACAGCGATTCGTCCAACGTGGCCGCGAACGCGTACGGGTCTTCGACCTCCTGCACCCTGTCTGGCCACACGATGCGCAGCCGGTACGGCCCATCGGCCGCCAGGATGCCTTCGAAGACGCCATCGATGGCGCTGGCCTGCATGCGCGCGAGCAGCTTGCCGCGCGGGTCGATCAAGCCCATCGCCTCGGCGCCCGGTGCCAACACGCGCACCTGACGGCGGCCCTCGGCCAGCGGTTTCGGTCCAAGCACCGCAAAGGCATCGGCCGGCAAGCCGTTGGCCAGGGCTTGCAGGGTCTGCGACGTTTCCGAGATCCCTTCCGTGGTCATGCCGTCTGCTTCCGTGCGCTGCTCCTGCCCGCCCTGCCGTTCGCTCATGACACCGTCGCGAGCGCGGGCGCGGTTGCGGCGGTGTGTTCGTAGAGCGAGAGGTATTTCTTGCCTGCCACGTCCCAACCGCTGGGACGCAGCATGGCCGCGCGCCGCATCGCAGACAGCAGGCTGGGCAGGCGGAAGGTGCGGAAGGCGCGCTCCAGGCAGCGGCGCAGCGCTTCGACGCTGGCGTGCTGGAACAGGAAGCCGGTCACGCCATCGTCCACGGTGTCGATCAGCCCGCCGGTCGCATGCGCGATTGGCAGGCAGCCGAAGCGCTGCGCATACATCTGGCTCAGGCCGCAGGGCTCGAAGCGCGAGGGCATCAGCAGGAAGTCGGCACCGGCGAACATGCGCCGCGCCAGGCCTTCCTCGAAGCCGATGAAGGCGCCCACCTGACCGGGATAGCGCCTGGTCAGCTCGGCCACCTGCCGTTCGATCTCCGGCTCGCCGCCGCCGATCACCGCGATCTGGCCGCCAGCGGCCACGATCTGCGGGGCCACCTCGCAAATCAGGTCCAGGCCCTTCTGATGCACCAGCCGCGACACCACCGCAAACAGCGGGCCGGTGCTCTCGCGCAGCCCGAATGCCTTGCGCACCTGCGCTGCATTGGCCTGCCGGCCCTGCCACTGGTTCACGCTGAAGTGCGAATCCAGGTATTCATCGGTGCGCGGATCCCAGCTGGCGTCGATGCCGTTGACGATGCCGGTGAGCGCGCCCTTGGCAGCGCGACCGGCCAACAGCCGGTCCAGGCCGCAGCCCTGTGCCGGGCCGGTGATCTGCTTGGCGTAGCTGACGCTGACCGTGTTGACGTGGTCGGCATTGACGATGCCGCCGCGCAGGAACGACATCTGCCCGTAGAACTCCAGCTCGGCCACTCGCTCGGCAGGGATGCCCAGCGCGGCGGCCATCGAATACGGCACCAGGCCCTGGTAGGCCAGGTTATGGATGGTCAGCAGGCACGGCGTGGTGCCGCCGGACCAGCGCACATAGCCGGCCGCCAGCGCGCAGGGCCAGTCGTTGAGATGCAGCAGGCGCGGTTTCCAGCCCAGGCCGGCGTGGCCGGCCGCAATCTGCGCGGCGGCATGCGACAAGGTGGCAAAGCGGATCGCGTTGTCCTCGAACTCCGAACCGCTGGTGCTCACATAGGGCGAGCCGTCGCGTTCGAACAATTCCTTGGACAGCAGGATGTAGATCGGCAGCCCGTCCGATTGCACGATGCGGCCGATGTCGCAGGCCGGCAGCGCGGCATGCGCCAACACGCGGCCCACGATCTCCACCTTGCCCGCACGCTCGAGCACGGCGCGGTAGCCAGGGATCAGCACGCGTACGTCGTAGCGGTGGCGCAGCGCGCGCGGCAACGCAGCCGCCACATCGCCCAACCCGCCGGCCTTGATGAAGTCCGCCATTTCCGACACCACAAACAAGGCACCGCGCGTGTCTGCCAACGAGACCGGCAAGCGCTCGTGGTGACGGATGAAGCGGCCACGCGCATCGCGCGGGCGCCCGCTCTTCTTCAGAGTCGGGAGCAGCGTGCTGCGCTCTAAGCGTGCGGTAGTAGCGTGAAGCGGCATCATGGCAACCATCGAAACATCCGTCGTAATGTGGGTGGAGACGGAAAAACGGCGAAGCGAAAACCGCCGTCTGCCGATTCAGCCAGACGACTTGCTACGAGTGAGGAGCGTGGGCAACGCGCGTACTCCACGTCGCCCTTGCAGAGGAATCTACACCCCGACCAAATAAAATATGCGTGAACACGTGCTGACTTTTCTGCGACAGCCCACATTCCTTTACGCGCAGTTGCGCACGCCTCAAGGCATAAGCGCCACATTGCAGTGCGATGACATCCCCGTCTCGGTGCGTCGGCCGTGACATGCACCGAATGCGGGAACTTCCGGCCGCGTTCGCCTTCATCCGGGTAACCGGTTCATCGATGCCTTGCTTCGCGCCTGGCGACCATGCTTCGCGCCCGGCCTGCATGCCGTTGCCGCGCGCTACGGCCCGGCTTGCTCAAGCACCCCCTCCACGCGCCGATATCGAGCGTTAGCACAAGACCTCTCGAGACCCTGGCGCATGGCAGACCAGCCCGAACACCCAAGCCGCCCCCGTGGCGGGCTGCGCCGCCTGTTGCCCTGGGGCGGCACGGACACCGCGCGCCCTGCCGCTGCCCTGCCGACGGTGATCAATGGCGAGCGCAGCGGTCATGGCCTGGCCGCGCACCAGCTGGTGCCGGCCAAGGCCAAGTCCGGCGCACACGATCCGGCCGCTGCCACTGCATTGCTGATACGGCTGTTCTCACATGCCGCGCATCCCGAAGCGCTGCTGCTCGCGTTCGCTGAAGGCATCGCCAGCCTGCATGGCGAGCTCGGCGACATGGGCGTGCGCCTGAGCGCGGCGTACGCGGCCGGCGATTGGCCCGGCTATGGCCGTGCCTTGCGCCAGCTCATCGACAAATACATCCGCACCATCGATATCGGCGATTCGCTGGCCGAAGGCCGCACGGAAGCCGAGCAGCTGCGCGATCTGCTGCGCCACGCGCTGGGCAATGCCCTGGCCACGCTGTTGCAACGCAGCCCGGAGCTGGCCGAAGAGGCGCAAACGCTGGCATCGGCGCTGCGCCACTGGCGCCCCGGACACGAGCTGATCACGCTGGAACAGCGCCTGCGCGAACTCAGCCACCAGATCGGCCTGCGCGCCGAAGATGCCAGCGAACAACAGAACCTGTTACTGGGCCTGTTCGACCTATTGCTGGAGAACGTCGGCGAACTCCTAGACGATCGCAGCTGGTTGCAGGGCCAGATCTCGGTGGTGCGGCAACTGATTTCCGGCCCGCTGGATGTCAGTTCCATTGAACAGGCACGCGGCACCCTGCGCGAGGTGACCTACAAGCAGGGTCTGCTCAAGCAGGGCATCGCCGAGTCCAAGACCGCCATGCGCGAAATGATGGTGTCCTTCGTCGACCGGCTGGACGGCATGGCCACCAGCACCGGGCAATACCACGACCGCGTTGCCGGCTATTCGCAGGCGATCGGCGAGGCGCGCGGCATCCCCGACCTCAACCGGCTGCTGCAGGACCTGCTGCAGGACACCGCCGGCGTGCAGGCACAGGCCCTGGCAGCGCGCGACGAACTGCTCGCGGCACGCCGGCAGGTGGAAGATTCCGAACAGCGCATCGCCTTGCTCGAACAGGAGCTCAGGGACGTCGCCGGCCTGGTGCGCGAAGACCAACTGACCGGCGCGCTCAACCGGCGCGGCTTCGAAGAATTGTTCCAGCGTGAAGCCGTGCGCACCCAGCGCAGTGGCCAGCCCCTATGCGTGGCAATGCTGGACCTGGACGACTTCCGCCGCCTCAACGAGACCCACGGCCATGCCGGTGGCGACGCCGCGCTGCGCCACACGGTGGAGGTGGCCAAGGCGGTGCTGCGCACCACCGATGCCATCGCCCGCTTCGGCGGCGAGGAATTCGTGCTGCTGCTGCCGGACTCGACCATCTTCGAAGCCAGCGCGGCAGTGATCCGCCTGCAACGCGCACTGTCGCAGCGCTCGCTGCTGCATGACGACGTGCGCGTGTTCATAAGCTTCAGCGCCGGCGTGGCGCTACGCGGGACCGACGAGACCCAGGACGAGGTCATCCGCCGCGCCGACCGCGCCATGTACGACGCCAAGGCGGCTGGCAAGAACCGGGTGATCAACGCCGATTAGCGGCGATCGTCGGCGAACGCACCGTGCACCCGGGCAATCGCTAAGCGGCGTGTACCGTGCTGGCTGGTCTGGCGGCGCGCCATGCATCAATGCGCGGGCTTGGCTCCGCGCAGCTTCTGAAACAGCATCACCGCGCCCAGCACGACGGCACCGGCGACCACGCCAACCAGCATGTTGCCCAGCGCTTCGACCAGCCAGCCCATGCCGCCGGCCGACTTGGCCAGATCCACCACCAGGTGATGCAGCGCCTGGATGTTGTGCACCAGGATGCCGCCGCCGACCAGGAACATCGCCAGCGTGCCGGCCACCGACAGGAACTTCATCAACCACGGTGCCGCCACCAGGATGCCGCGGCCCAGGGCCGCCAGCGCGGCGCCCTTCTTGGTCAGGTACAGGCCCAGGTCGTCCAGCTTCACGATCGCGGCGACCACGCCGTAGACGCCGATGGTCATCGCCAGCGCAATGGCCACCAGCACCGCCACCTGCTGCCCGAAGGACACCTCCGAGACCACGCCCAGCGAGAGCACGATGATCTCGGCCGAGAGGATGAAATCGGTGCGGATCGCGCCCTTCACCTTGTCCTTTTCCAGCGCCACCACGTCCACGTTCTGGTCGGCCAGCGCGCGGGTGCGTTCGGCATGCCGCTGTGCTTCTTGCTCATCGTTGTGCAGAAACTTGTGCGCCAGCTTTTCCACGCCCTCGAAGCACAGGTAGGCGCCACCGATCATCATCAGCGGCATCACCAACGGGACGTTGTAGCCGCGCCCGCGCAGCCACGCTTCCAGCGCGCTGATCGCCAACGCCGCCGGCACCAGGATCATCTTGTTGACCAGCGAGCCCTTGGCTACCGCCCACACCACCGGCAATTCGCGGTCGGCCGTGACGCCGGTGACCTGCTGCGCATTGAGCGCCAGATCGTCGCCCAACACGCCTGCGGTCTTCTTGGCCGCAACCTTGGTCAGGATGGAAACGTCGTCCAGCAGTGTGGCGATGTCGTCGAGCAGGGTGAACAGGCTGGCACCGGCCATGCGCAAGGTCCTTCTGGGGTGGTCGCGAATTCTCGCCGATCCCGCACCCGCGTGGGGTGATGAGCGGCCATTGCGCGGTCGTTGCACGCTGTTGGCAGAGCGATGCAGGCACCGCAGCGCCTGCGCTTGCGGCCGTTCGTACTCGCCTTGGGCAGGTTTGCCTGCGGTGTGCGGGAGCGCGCGGATTCACTACGCGACGACCCGTCGCTGGCCACACTCGCCGCCTGCATGACGCCCCCGGAGATGGCCTTGAGTCACAACGACCCGCACCGCGCCCCGGCCGCAAGCCCGGCAGATCATGCCGTGGTTGGCGGCATGAGCCGGCGCACGCAGATCCTGCGCTTGTTGTTGCGCTATCGCGGCTCGGGCGTGTTCGCTGGCATGAACCTGGACCCGGCGGCCATCAACGAATACGAAGTGCCCGCAGAAGGCACCCCGGACCAGTTCGTCTCCGACCTGGAATCGCTCGGGCCCACCTTCGTCAAACTGGGCCAGATGCTGTCGACCCGGCCGGACATCGTGCCGCCGGAATTTGCCACCGCGCTGGAGCGCATGCAGGAGAACACCAGCTCGGTGCCGGTGGAGCGCATCCGCCAGATCATCGAGGAAGAGCTCGGGGTCTCGGTCAACAAGGCGTTCTCGTTCTTCGACCCGGTCCCGCTGGGCTGCGCCTCGCTGGCGCAGGTGCACCGCGCTGCGCTGCGCGACGGCACGCCGGTGGCGATCAAGGTGCAGAAGCCCGAAGTGGCCGCGCAGGTGCGTTCGGATCTGGACGTGCTCAAGAGCTTCGCCACTGCCGCCGACCGTCTCACCGGCATTGGCCGGCGTGTGCGCTTTGCCGACTGGCTGGGCGAATTCGGCAAGACCCTGCGCGCCGAGCTCAACTACGAAGACGAAGCCGAAACCCTGGCGCGCTTCGGCAAGCACCTCAAGCCGTTCCCCTTGCTGTGGGTGCCGCAACCGGTGTGGGACCTGAGCAGCCGCAAGGTGCTGACCATGCAGCTGGCCGAAGGCGTGCGCGTGGACAAGATCTCCGGTCTTCGCCGCACCGAACAGCCGATGGACGAGCTGGCCGCGGAACTGGTCAAGGGGTATCTGGACCAGATGTTCGTGCATGGCGAAATCCATGCCGACCCGCATCCGGGCAATTTGCGGGTGCTGCAGGACGGGCGTCTGGCCATCTTCGACCTGGGCATGGTGGCGCATGTGCCGCCGCGCCTGCGCGAGCGCCTGCTCAAGTTGCTGTTTGCCGCGGTCGATGGGCGCGGCGAGGAAGTGGCCGAAGAGACCATTGCGCTGAGCACGCGGCTGGAGGATTACGACGAAGAACGCTACCAGCGCGAAACCGGGCAGATGATCGCGCGCTACGCAGCGCACGATGCCACCTCCGAAGGCCGGGTGGTGCTGGATCTGGTGCGCATCGCCACCTCGACCGGATTGCGGACGCCGCCGGAGTTGAGCCTGCTCGGCAAGACCTTGCTGAATCTGGAAGGCGTGTGCCGCGCGTTGTCGCCCACGCTGGATACCCGCCGCATCGTCGAGCGCCATCTGCAGCACGTGATGCGCGCGCGCCTGAAGAAATCCCTGTCCGCGGCCAACCTGGCCAGCGAGGCGATGGAACTGCAGCACCTGGTGCGCGAAGGACCGCGCCGCATGTCCGAGATTCTGTCGCTGGCTGCGGAAAACCGCCTGCAGATGCGCGTCACCGGGCTGGAAGAATCGCACCTGATGGAAAGCCTGCAGAAGATCGCCAACCGCGTGGCGGCGGGCATCGTCACGGCTGCGCTGATCATGGCGTCGGCGCAGATGATGCGCATCGAAACCGGCTTGAAGCTATGGGGCTACCCGGCTATTGCGATGGTGCTGTTCCTGCTCGGGGTCGTGCTGGGGCTGGGCATCGTGGTCAGTGCGCTGCTGTTCGACCGCCGCGTGCGAGCGCGCGAAGAGCGTGGGCACCGCTAGCCGTTAGGGCTGGTTGCCGCAGGTGGGCGCCTTGGTGCCCTGCGGGCAGGCATTGGATTTGCGTCAGTCACCAGCCTGCGAACAAGTGCCCCTGACAAGACCGCGCGCACCCGGCGGGCGCGGCCGGAACCGGCATGTGACGTGTAAGCGACGGTTGCTGCGCGCTGTCCACGTTCAGTGACGACTGTTTCTTATCGTGTCGATAGTCCGTTCAACCGCGCAGGCAGGTGTGAGCGATTGCGCGTCAGGCGTAGCGCCTGTGATCTCCGCGTTGAATGCGTGCGCGACACACAGGGAACGGTGCAAGAAAAGCGCCGGTTCCGTTCGTGCGTCTTGCATCGTGCTCGATGCAGCGGATTGCAGGCGTCCTGCGCACACCATGGTGTCCCCACCCCTGCTCGCTGCGTGCAGCAGCGCTGCAGCGAGCACAACCACTATCACGCGTGGGCGCAAGGCATCTGACGCCACCTGCGCTTCAGCATCTTCGCACTGGTTGGTGCGCACGGATGTGTCGCCGCTGTCCGGCGATGCTGGGCCGGAGGTCATGCCGGATCTGTCTCCAACAAACATTTCAGTCAGCTTCGGCGCGGCATAGTCCGTCATCCGGGTGTCACATTGCAGGTGGCGCACAGGACATGGCGAGCAAGGCGTCCGGTACGCGCTCGCATCATTCCCCACGGACGCTGCGCATGCATTGGATGTTGTTGGTTTCGTTGTTGCTATTGCTGTGGCTGTTGGTCGCTTCTCCGCGTCTGGCATGGCTCAAGGCTGGCCTGTTGTCGCTCTTTCTGCTGCTGCTCAGCGCCTGGGGATTGGTCGACCGGCTCAGCGGCGACGGTATCAATGCAGCCACGCTGTATCACCTGCGCGCCGACATGGACGGCGCCGGCGTCAGCGACTTTTCCGGCTATATCGCGGTTTTCGTCGGCATGCTGTTGCTCTCGCTGAGCCCGCTGTTGCTGGTGCGGGTACGCCGCTTCCAGCGTCCGCGTGGTGGCGGCGCCGTGTTCGCAGGCTTTGTGGGCATGTTGCTAGTCGGCATCGCCGCCAGCCCGCTGTATCGCGATGGCAAGCGCCTGTACTACCAGCTGCGCCCGGTCGATTACGCCACCGTGGTGCCGGAATACCAGGTGCCGCAGCAACCGCTGCACAAGCGCAAGAACATCGTCTGGATCTACGGCGAAAGCCTGGAGCGCACCTACTTCGACGAGCAGGTGTTTCCGGGCCTGATGCCCAATTTGCGCGCGCTTGCGACCGAAGCGGTGGACGTACGCAATCTCGCCTCCCCCGAAGGCAGCGGCTGGACCATCGCCGGCATGGTCGCCTCGATGTGCGGCGTGCCGCTCACCACCGCGCCAGGCGACGAGAACAGCATGGACCGCATGGGCATGTTCCTGCCCGAAGCGCGCTGCCTGGGCGATTACCTCAAGGATCAGGGCTACCGCAATCATTACGTGGGCGGTGCCGATGCCAGCTTTGCCGGCAAGGGCCGTTTCCTGTCCAGCCATGGCTTCGACGTGGTGCATGACGTGCACCATTTCCACGACCAGGGTGTCGCGCCAAAGCATTTTTCTGCATGGGGCGTGCACGACGATGTCCTGCTGGACGACGCCTGGGATACCTTCCAGACGCTGTCGCGTGCCGGCCAACCCTTCATGCTGACCACGCTGACCATGGACACCCACCATCCGGCCGGCCACCTGCCACTGGCGTGCAAGGGCCAGCAGTACGACAGCGCACTGGGCGATATCGGTCTGCTGCATGCAATCAAATGCAGCGACCGTTTGATCGGCGAACTGGTCGCGCGCATCCGCAGCAGCCGGTATGGCAAAAACACCATCATCGTCATCGCCTCCGATCATCTGGCCATGCCCAACGACCTGAGCGACGTGCTGGCCAAGCAGAAGCGCGAGAACCTGCTGTTGTTCCTGGGCAAGGACATCGCGCCACAACAGGTCCTCACGCGCGCAGGTAGCACGCTCGATTCGGGCGCTACGCTGCTGCAGTTGCTGGAACCAGGCATGCGCACGCTGGGCTTTGGCCGCTCGTTGCTAGCCCGCGATGCCCCACCCAGTGCCAGCGCGGCCGCCAGCCGCGACAGCGGCAAGGACTATCCGCGCTACCTGGCCTACGCGCGCACGCTGTGGACCGGGCGCAGTACGCGCATGCTGCGCATCAATGGCAATGGCGATGTGGTGGTCGGCGTGCAACAGGTGCGCCCACCGGTGCTGCTGGAATACGACAAGGACACCAACCTGAAAAACGTGTACCTGGAAAACACCTCGCGCCAGTTCGACCGCACGCATTCCAAGGGCACGCTGGCCTATGTGGACCGCTGCACGGCGTTCGAAGACGGCTCGGCCGATGGCCACTGGTGTGCGCTGGTGGTGGACCGCCACCAGAGCATGAAGCTGTATCGCGACCCGGACCTTACCCGCGGCATCGCCGTCGACGCGCCGCTGGAAGCCACCCAGCAGGGCCCGCGTCCGCGCGTGCGTCAGCCGATCATGCTCACCCAGGCGGCGCGTAAGACCGATGCCGGCCGCTACATGCTCGAGCTCTACGCCAAGCGCCGGCCCACGCGCGCGTTCTGGGTGGAAGCGGTGTCCTCCGAACGTAAGGTCGTGCTGGCACAGCAATGGGTCGTGCCCGACGCCGCCGGGCGCATCCGCATGCCGGTGGGCCTGGAACATGCGGTGGAAGACCTGGAGATTCGTGCCTGGCTTGATTACACCGAAGACGTCAGCGTGGACGACCTGGCCTTGGTCAAGGACATCCCGGTGGCGGATCGCTCCTGATGTGCCGACATGCGTCCATCGATGGTCGGGCATGGTTGTGCAATCAGCGCAAGCCGACCGACTTGCCGCTGCGCAGCCCTCGCCGACCTCGCCAGCTCAGTCATCCGACGCAGGCGCACCATCTCCGGCCTCGCGTGCCACGGCGGCCCCTGCACGACTGAAGCGGATCTCCTGCGGCGACTGCAACGCAATGCCCACCGTCGCCATGCGCTGCAGCAGCGCGAAGAACAGCTGGCTGCGCACGCCATACGAATCGCGCGGACTGCTCACGTAGGCGAACGAGTTGAAATTGACGTGCCCGCCGGCCAGCGAATCGATGAACACCGATGGCGCCGGTTCGGCCAGCACCTTCTCGTGCTCGGCGAACAAGGCCAGCAACATGTCGCGCACCCTGGCCACGTCGGTTTCCAGCGGCACCGAGAACTGCAACTGCACACGGCCCATCGGATTGGACAGCGTCATGTTGCGCACGCTCTTGGTGATCAACTCCGAGTTGGGCACGATCAACGTGGAGCGGTCGCCCACCTGGATTTCGGTCGCTCGCACGCTGATCTTGCGCACGTCGCCTTCCTGATCGCCGATACGCACCCAATCGCCGATCTTCACCGGACGCTCGGCCAGCAAGATCAACCCGGACACGAAGTTCTGCGTAATCGCCTGCAGACCAAAACCAATGCCCACCGACAGTGCGCTCAACACCAGCGCCAACCGCTTCAAATCCAGACCCAGCGCCGTGAGCCCCCACACCACCACGATCAACCAGCCCAGATAGCGCGCCACCGTGCTGATCGAATTCCGCGCTCCCGCATCCAGTTCGGTCTTGGGCAGATAGGTGTTGAGCAGCCACTTCTGCACCACATGGACCAGACCCATGCCGAGCAGGAACACACACAGCGCCCTGGCCACGTCGCCGGGCGTGATGACAAGTTCCTTGCCAATTGCAATACCGTGCGAAACGTTTTCCAACCAGCCGGTCACTGCGGCGAGGTTGGCGCCGTACGGCGTCACCAGCGCGGCAATGCCTAGTAGCACCAGCAGCACGCGTACTGCCGCAGAGATCAGTAACCCTACCTGCACCAACCGCCCGCTGCCGACATTCAGTGCATGCGACAGCGCTCGGCTGAAACGGCTCTCCGGCTTGAACACCCAGGTCGTCAGGTCGTCGGCAAACATCACCAGTAGCGCGAGCACGCTGCACACCAGGGTGATCCAGATGATCTGCTGCTCGACGAACAGTGCCAGATTGATGTAGCCGAACAAGGCCGCCACTAACGCGAAGATCACCGCCAGATGGCCCAGCAGACGGATCAGCACGATGTAACCGCCGCCACGCGACACCACCGGCGGTGGTGCGCTGCTGTCCGCATCGGCCGCGCCCACGTTTGCGGCATGAGCGCGCAACGACAGGGTCAGGCCAGCCAGTGCCGACAGGATCAACCCCGCATACAACAGCGCGGCAACTGCATCGGTAGCGATGGTTAATGCGCTGCTGCTGCGCGCCACGTCGTTGATTCTGATCGCCATACCGCTAAACCAGCTCACCGCGGCCGTGGCAAGACAATGCACACGCAAACGATCGACAGTGGCATCGTCCAACGGGAACAGACGCCAGGTGGGCTGGTGCTTCATCAATAGGCTGGCGCTGAGCGAACCGACGAAGGCCGCCACGCAACTGATCACCACAAATGCACTCAGCAGCTGCTCCAGATCGGTCGGCAGCTCGCTGAGTGCGCGGACGCTCTCGGCCAACGCCCATGCCGCCATGCCCAGCGTCAGGGTGCCCACCAACAAAAACCACAGTGCAAGGCCGGAGCGCCGCAAGCGGCCACCGGGCGCGCGCGAGGCCGCATACCGCCGCCCCAGGTGACGCAGGAAGATGCGCAACGGAAATGCCAGCATCAATGCCGCCAGCGTTCCGATCATCAGACCGGCGACGCCATTGGTCGCTGTGCCGGTGCGCACCGCCTGTACGGCCTTGTCGGACAGCGCCTGCAGGCGCGCTCGGTCGTCGGGCCATTCCCGCGCGATCTCATTCCACAACGCGGGCGACAGCGGCGAGGCAGCGCGCGCGGAGAGCTTCTCGCTGAAGCGCTGGGCGCGCTCGCCTTCGAGCCGGTCGGCGAGATCCTTGGCATCCAGTGCCAGCAGGTTCGCCCGCTTGAGCTCGGCATCTAGCCCGTTGCGCTCTCGCGTGAGCGCGCGGCGTTGGTCGCGTAGATCTGGTGGGTCGGTCTTCTGCTCTTCGCCAAGCCCGGCCAGCCGGACAGACAGCTCCTTCAACGGAGGCTCCAGCGAGCGCGCCAGATCCTGGGCCTGGCGCTGTGCGCCGGTGACATCGTCAGCCAGCTTGCGCAACTGGTCGGTGTCGGACTTTTCCATCCCCGCTTCGGCTTGGGTCAGCACCTTTTGCATGCTGTCCAGTTGGGTCTGCGCGGTCTCCAGCACCGTGTCCTCGTCCTGGGCCACAGCCGTGCCAACACAGACCATCCCCAGCGCGGCAAGCAACAACAGACGCCGCAACAAGCCCTGACGGGCACCACAGGTAAATCGGAATTCGGACACAGGCAGGCATCGAACAGGCGCGGGCGACCGCGGGTGCCGGCATCTTAAGGCACCGCCCCTGATCGAGCCGATTGCCCGGGACCGGTGATTCAGCCGCGGCAGGTCTGGGTCCGCGAACCGATCGGACGATCTCGTTGCACCGCGGCGATGGCGGCAGAGGACCCTGCTAGCGCATGAATGGGCCTACCGCGTTGTCACTTTGCGACAACACGCCGCTGACGCAGAATCGAGCCACCGCTGCGGCAGACGCAGCGGATGACCGCGAAGGAGATCCTCTATGCAGATTCAGATCCAGACCGACAAGCACGTGCCACACGATCCGTCCGTTGTGGCGCATGTCGAAAAGACCTGCACCGCCCAGCTGGCCCATTTCGCCAGCGACATCACCCGTGTGGAAGTGCATTTGCGTGATGAGAACGGCCAGCGCGGCGGCGCGGCGGATCGAACCTGCAGCATCGAGGCGCACGTCGCCGGCCTGCCGCCGATCGCGGCTACCAACAGCGCCGAAACGACGGCCTCTGCCGTGACCGGAGCTGCGCGCAAGCTGCGCACTGCCATCGAACATGCACGCGGCAAGCAGCACTCCAAGGCCACCGCCCCGCCGCCGGACATGCTTTGATCTGATCTGGAGGTTGGCACGTGGCCTCGGCGGCTGCCAACCTTTTGAGGCAATGGCATCGCGGCACGTCATCTAGCGATGCGCGAAGCGCCCCTCCAAAACCTGCGACCCTTAAACGGCATTCGGCCCGTCGCACTCATCTTGCGGCGGGCCGAATGCGTTGAATCTTTTGGTGCTTACGGAAAGAGCCCAATCCCAAGCACACGGCGCCGATTTTTAGGATTGTCGACCTGATTTCTAGCTTTTATGCCAGCAGCAGCCAGGCAACATGACTAGCGACGCAGATAACCCGCGTAGCGACAGGCTGAGCCGCACCAATCGGGTGCAACGTAGCCTGGATCCTTTCGCCCATTGCACGGCACTGCTGAAGGTATACGTATGGTTTGCTTCCCACAGCAGCACGGGATTATGTCTTGAGTCCGGCAGCAAACCGATCAAACTCGCCTTGCGCAGTTCGGCTTTCGATCTCCATGACTTACCGGCAGATTCGTAAGTCAGCCCGTTCGAGTTCCCGGCAACTCCCAGGCGCGTTACCGTAATTGCATGGCCTGGAAAAGATAGCCAACCGCTGCTGCAATTTTCCATGATCGCAGCAATGCAATCGCTCGACCGCGGACTGGGCACGGGCCGACGCAGCCACTCGATTCCCTCCTCCAGCCCGGCTCGCCCCGGTCCGCAGGGTTCGGCAGCGTGTGGCTGGCATGCGAATCAGGGTATGCGCAGAAACAGATAGGTCGCAGTGGTGTTGGGGAAAATGCGGCTTAAAGGCCGGCTGCAGCCTTGGTGCGGTTGCACCTTGTTGGCTTCGCGATCTTGGTGCTCGGAAATGCTGCCATCTGCTCTCCAAGCCACACCACGCGTCCTGGGCGATCGCTCGAACGCTCTAACCAGTCATTGCGCCATCGATCCGCACGGGCACCGACGCCCATCAACCAACACATGTCGCAGCGCTGGCACACGCGCACGTCTTCGTCCCTGCAAGGACGGCCGCGGCAGCAAACATATTTGGCCAGCACAGACGAATTGGTTGTTCGGATGTGGAATGATCGTTTCGCCAAGCGCGCGTCAAGATTCTGTGGATTCATGCGAACTTCAAGCTCGCCGACGACGATGACACATACCACGCAGGGTGGCCGTGGATAGCAGGGACGCCTGGGCGCATCGATTGCGAGCGAAGAAGTCACGCTCTGGTTGCACGGGCAGCTGAGCGCAGCATATGCACCTTGCCGGGTCGGCGTGCCGCACGTCACGCATGATTGTCCGGTCCACGCGTCTGGCTGCCGATCGCGATCCCCACGCTGCAATCAAGCCCCTCGCCGCCACGCCCTTCTTGATGAGGTACCCATCGTCCGGCGCTATCGATCAATCGCCCCGCAAGCCTGGGCGAGAGCATGCCGATATCCCCCCAACGCGAGGACAAGCCGTGACGAAGATCTCTTCAGCCAGTACCTCCCAGCAACCGCAAGCCACAAGCGGCGATATTGTGATCGAGATACCGGCACAACGACGCGACGATACATCGACGCCCAGGATCGATTCTCCCCTCTCCGCCCTGCCGCCCAGACCTTCGGGACGACGCAATAGCACAGGAAGCGACAGCGGATATGAAACCGCCAACGACGCAGACCTGTCCCCCTATGGAAGTCCGCAGCTGCATGCTCCGCTGCGTGGGGAAGAGAGCAGCAGCGAGCAGTTCTACGACGCTGAAGACTCCTTGGAACCATCGGCTTTGCCATCACTTTCCCAGGAACACGCTGCACAACATGGCTCCCAAGCGCATGCATCCACCTCTGCGACAGGCACTGCGCGCTTGGGCGCACTGACGGCGTCGGTCCGCGCAGGTGCAACACATGGAGTCACCACCCTCCTTGGACCCGCCGCGACAGCGGTCGCAGCTGCGGCGCGCGGTGTCATACCGATCAGCTTCGACAAACAATACCTGGGCGCTGCGCTGGGACATCTCGTGCACCAGACCACCTCCGTGGGACCGACC
Source organism: Xanthomonas euvesicatoria (assembly GCF_013112235.1). Taxonomy (NCBI): domain Bacteria; kingdom Pseudomonadati; phylum Pseudomonadota; class Gammaproteobacteria; order Lysobacterales; family Lysobacteraceae; genus Xanthomonas; species Xanthomonas euvesicatoria. The sequence continues at coordinate 1,609,648 of NZ_JABFFS010000001.1, read as the reverse complement.
ACGTTCGTGCGCGAGTTGATCGGCGAAGCGCTGTTTGCCGCGTTTCGCCAGCTCCCACCCGAAGCGGTCGTTGCCATGCAGGCGGTGTCGGGCACGCTGCATCTGGCCCTGCATACGCTGCGGCGCAACCGCGAAAACCGCAATCCGGATGCCGCCGCCCGAGGTTTTCACAACCTGAATCTTGAACAGTGGGAAGCGCTGTCCGAAGACGAACGTCATCACAAGAGGAGCGAGCAGCAACATTACTCGGATCTGGTCACCCGGCTCGCGCTGACCGGCATCTTGAGCAATATCGCCATCGGCGCTGCGGGCAAGGCTTCTGGCCGACCGGAGATGGCGGCCAGGCTGCTGGCCAGTGAGCTCAAGGTCGCCCCTTATGCTGCGGCCCGCGACGCCATCCAGGCGACATTCCGCATGGTGGGAATGCGGTCACCGACCAACGGTGGCGTCAGCGATCCCCACGTCACCAGTGCAGGCAGGTTTTACGGCATGGCCAACGTCCTGACCAACCTGGCGTCGAACGAGCTGGAGGCACCAGACTTTGCATCGGCCAGGCAGCGCTGGGCAGGACTGATGTCGCCCTTCAACATGGGAGAGGCGACCAGGGTCGTCTTTCAGCAAGCGGCGGTGAACGCGGCCTTGAATGTCGGTCTGGAGACAGCCGGCTGGCTCAATGTCACCCAACACGAAGCCGACGAAGCCGGGACGCAGCAGATCTCGGAACCAACCTGGAAGGCCAAGCGCGAGGATTATGAGCGGGTCATGGATCATTCTGTCGCGCGTACGGCCGCCATCAACTCCAACATCGCATTCGGTACAGCAGTCAACATGATTGGCACCTGGCTCGGTTTGTCGCCAGCTCGCAGTGCGCTGCTCTCCAATACATTGGCGGGCATGGCCGCCGGCATGCAGTACAAGGTCATCGCCGGCACCTGGCAGGCTGCAGCGGCAGTGCGCGAAGCCGAGGCCGCTCGCACGCGAACTGAGTGAGCGTGGCCGCGCCTGGCGACGGCTATCGCGCAGCCATCGACGAGTGCAGCACCTGGTGGTCGCACACGCACTGCCGGTTCAACGGCAGTGCGTGTGCGACAGCTGTGTGGTGGCTCCATGCGCAGCCTCCAGCACGTCCTAACAAACCAACCGGCGGCGGCGGACAGCAGGGATTGATCGAAAGCTAGGCTGCGTATGCCAGTTCTCAGCTCAGGTCGCGGCTAGCGGGTCTCTGCACCACAGGTCTCCAGCCGCGCGACGCACCTTGTCGACCCATGATGACGGATGCTGCTGTGGCGATCGCCATTTCAGTCACCGTATGCGCGACAGCACGGTCACCGCGCTATTTCTGCAGATAGTTCCGTCGCGGGGCGCCGCCGCTTTGTACGGTCCTACGCCATCACCCCAGGGAATCCCCGCGCACATCGGGCTGCGCCTACGTCCTCCTGCAGTGGCACACCCGCTATTCATCAATCACACCGCGCCTTAGCAGAATCGAATGAATGGCATGCGCATATTTATCGCGCTCTCCCGGCGTTTCGGAGTGGTAGGCGCCTACTGCAGCCCAGGTATTTCCATATTTATTGGTCATCTCGCGCAACCTCCAGGCTGCCACATACACGCTGACGCAGGGCTGCATCAACGCGTCCTTGGAGATTCCATAGCCGGATAGCCGCCGTAGGTGGATGGAGTTGATCTGCATCTTTCCGTAATCCACCGTACCGTTGTTGTTGCGATGGATCGCGTCGGCGCGACCGCGCGATTCCTGCCAGGCAATGGCCCGCAGCACCCAAGGGTTGACGTGCTGATATCCGGCAGCTTCTTCGAAGCAATCCGCGCGTGCGAAAGGCGCCGCGCATGCCAGCGCTGCCGCAAACAAAATGCGCTGCGGACCAGCCCCTGCCCGACGATCACGTCCGGACCATTGCGCGCGCATGCGCCGCTTCGGCGAAAGCCCGGACGAGGCCTCCCACTGCCAATTGGATACTTTATCGACATACTTGAATGCGATCGTTGAATTGATCATGTGTCGTTACCTCGATCTCGATTGAATACAGGTCTCCAGGTGAGTAGAGCGCCGGTACACAACGACCCACGACGCTCGACGGCGGCAACATAACGCCACCTGTACGCGATTTACTCGGGACCTACGAAACACTTAATAGGCAAGCGAAAAAAGTTTTTCAACGACACCCCGTGGATTTTCTTATCGACCCTAAGAATCTTTTTTATTTACCTCTTCGCTTGCACAAGCGTAATTTCGCATACTCTATGGCGCCGATGATTTTCAGCTTCTACTGTTCAGCGGGGCGGAAAGCGACACAGCAGTCGTTGCCTCCTGGCCCCGGCAGTTGAGCGAAAGACAAATCCTAGTTAAACCAGAGAGAAATCGCTATGATCAATTCATTGAATACGTCGCTCCTCGGCGTCGACTCTTCCTTTATACAAGTCAACCCGGACCAATTTCAAAAATTCGATTCAAATCAATGCAATCAAGGCATCTCGGAAAAGCAGCTGGACCAACTGCTGACCCAGTTCATCTTTTCAATGCTTCTGCAGGACGACAATGCTGATGATTGCCCGAACTCTGACAAGCCCACCGATTTTCCGTCGCCACGCACCCAGATGCTAATGAATATCATCGGAGACATTTTACAGGCGAAGAATGGCGGACGCCTCGGTGGTTTATCCGATGGATGGCTCAACACTAGCCTCAGCCTCTCGGGCGACACTGCATCGATGCAGTAAACAACTGTTGGTCGCCCCTACCGACCACGGCCTGCAGGTTGCCGTTTCATGCTTCAGCCTGCAGGCACCCTCATTGAATTCGCTTGGGACCCGTGTTCTCGGGCGAATTCCGCAGGGGTTCCATGCCAGTGCACTGTGGGGCCGCTCCTCGTTATAGAAGCGCCGCCACGCTTCGATTTTGCTCCGTGCATCGGCTAAAGACAAGAACCAATGCGCATTCAGGCACTCCTGTCGCAGCCGGCCGTTGAAGCTTTCCACCATCGCGTTGTCCGTCGGCGTGCCACGTCGGGAAAAGTCCAGCTCTACGCCGTTTTCATAGGCCCAGCGGTCCAAGACCTTGCCGGCAAACTCACTGCCGTTATCCATTTTGATCGCTTCCGGCTTGCCTCGTTGAACGACCAGCCGCACCACTGCGTCGGCGACATCGTCAGCGCCCAAGGACTGATCCACGAAGATCTCCAGGCACTCATGCGTGAAGTGGTCCAGCACCGGCAGCAGCCGGAAGCGACGGCCATCGAACAGCGCGTCACTGACGAAGTCCATGCCCCACAGCGTGTTGGGCGCCGTGGCCACCTTGATCGGTTGCCGGCGACGACTGCTGCGACTACGTCGCGGGCGACAATGCCGCAACGACAGGCCTTCTTCCTTGTAGATGCGATGCACCCGCTTGTGGTTGTCCCGCCAGCCTTCGCGCCGCAGCACCACCAATACGCGTTCGCAGCCATAGTGGATGCGCGTCTGCGTGATCTCGCGCATCCGCAAGCGGATGGCGCTGCAGTCGCGCGCCTTGGCCTTGTACGAAAACGCCGAGCGCGACATCGCAACGATCCGCAATGCGCGTCGTTCGCTCACGCCGAAGCGCTCTCTCAAGCGGACAACCCAGCTGCGCTTCTGGGGCGCCCTTAGAGTTTTTTTGTGACCACCTCCTGGAGCATCGCCTTGTCCAGGCTCAGGTCGGCAACCAGCTGCTTGAGCTTGCGGTTTTCCTCTTCCAGCACGCGCAGGCACTTCAGTTCGGAGGGTCCAAGCCCACCGTATTTCTTGCGCCACACATAGAACGTCGCCTCCGCAATGCCCATCTTGCGACACACCTCGCCAACCGCCATCCCCAGCTCGACCTGCTTGAGCGCGTATGCGATCTGCTCTTCGGTAAAACGGGACTTCTTCATCGCCTGATTCCTCGTGATCCACGGGGCCCATGCGGGGCGAAGTCTCTACTTTACGTCGGCACGGTTTTTCGGGGGTGGGTCAGTTGATCAGACCTTCCCTAATCCTGCCAACCCTACTTTACCGCTGATGGTCGAACTGCTAGGACTTTTTCCACCACTTGCTTTTCTTTTTCTTCTGTTCGTTGGATCGTGCGGGAACTTGCCTGATGCTGCTTTCTGCTGGAGCTTGCTCCGCTTGGGCAAGACGATCCCTGATGAGGCCGCGGTCTGGTTCGATATCAGTCAGGTCCCTGCCGCCTGCGTAGTCGAAGGTGCCGTCGAGTACCCTGTGGGCCAACACCTCTATCCCGGTCAGCACATGATCGCCGCAGGAATAACCGTCCGACTGTATCGCGATGGGCATTTCATGAGTTTGTTGATAATCAAGGCCAAGGTGATAGGCCGCCATATCAGCAAGGTAGCGTTGCTGTGGGTCCTTCTGTGCCATGGAATCATAGTGGTAGGCCGCAACAGCGTCCTTGTTACGCCGGTCGACGACGAGCAATGACCAATGAGCGTTGGGCTGATTGATCGGCAGGAACACGATAGGTGGGATGTCGTCTCCGGCAAGAAGGCGCTGTGCGCGGGCCTGTTGGTCTGGATCTGCGGAGCTCAGCATGGTCACTACCTGCGAGTCGGCAAAGTGGAGTAAATGGGCGTTGGGCTCCCCTCGCAATCGGCGAGCTAGGTCATCGGTGTAGGCGCGCAAATGTCCATCCAGCAGCCACGAAGTGGCCCTCACTGGAGGAAGTTCGGGGTCTGCGACGTCCTGGGGCGACGGCAGATTGTCCACATCGATCCTTTCAGGAGTCATGGCCGAATATCCCATGGGGGTCTGCGTGCCATGGTTATTAGGGTACTCTTCTTGCTGGGGGATGTTGAGGTCGAATTCGCTACCGTAATGGCTCATGGAGGAGAGGCCATCGAAGGTCGAGTCCGTGCTTTGGGCGGGCGTGGCTTGCTGCCACCACCCTGGCTGCTCGATTTCCTGGGGGGTGTTAAGGTCGAATTCGCGATAACCATAGTTCTGCCTATAGTCCAAGGACTCAAGATCATCGAAGGTGGAACTCGACGCTTCGGGCTGGGCTGGCCATGCACGATGGGAATAACCCGCCGGAGTATCGGGATGCCACTCACCTGATGCGTTCTGCGGCCAACCGCCAGAAGGGGTGGGCGGGAACAGGGACGAATAGGAAGAATCCGCCGGAGTATCGGGATGCCACTCACCTGATGCGTTCTGCGGCCAACCGCCAGAAGGGGTGGGCGGGAACAGGGACGAATAGGAAGAACCCGCCGGAGTATGGGGATTCCACGTTTCTTCTGGCCGATGGAAGGCCTGAGGGGGACTGTATGGAGGCAGATCCGGTTGTTGATAACGCATTCTGAAGTTGGCTCGAATTGCCGTCTGGATGCCTTGGGATGCTCCTGAAATCACTGCTTCACCCAGACGAGTCAGTTCGCCGGTTTCCTCGTCGACCATTTCTTCCAGGTCTGCTTGTGATAAATATCCGCTGCTTGAATCATTGATGCTGTACGCTCTATTGCTGAATTTGCTCGAAATCTCAAGAAGCAAATTTGGTTTTTGATGGAGGGTCCGGAATACGCCTTTTAGAGGCTTGCTTTTTGGAGCGGCCAAGGCCAGTTTGCGTCTCTCACTTGCTAGATACAATCTTTTCTTCTGATCTGGGGTCATGTATCGAAGGATGCCAGATAGCCCTGGGCCGAATGAGCCATCACCACGCAGGTAAGCATGGAATCCCACACGCACTGGCACTTTCTCTAATGCTTCATATCTTGGTATATATTCCATAATTTCGTTGATCTTGCATTGGGCTCCGGCTTCGACTCCGACTTTGGCTTTGGCTTTGGCTTTGGCTTTGGCTTTGGCTTTGGCTTCGGCTTTGGCTTTGGCTTTGTCAATGCGATCCAAAGTCCGTTGACTTAGCGTAATTTTTCCACTGCAATCCGACTCCAGTCGGCTCAGCGCAACTTCTCGATATTCAGGATCCGCACAATACTCAATTCGTCTTATTATTTGATGTATGACTTGGTCGCGTTGATCTTCATTCAGTTCCTGAAGCATCTGCCTGCCATTTACATGCGACAAGCCACTGTCCATCAAAAAGGCAGCAAAGCTTGGAAAGCTTCTTTGTAGCTCGGGAATACCTTTGCCATCGCCATAGGCGCTTATTAGTTCTAATATTTTTAAGTAATCCCTATGGGTTCTGGAGGTCGGCGCGGCCGCACGCATCTGATGAACCGAGCCATCGGCATGCACTTGCGTAGGATTTCTTCGTGGGAGAGATTCAAGCAACGGATGCATGTTATAACCCGCGCCGTGGTTTTCCCGTTGTTCTTCATGAGGCGGAGAATTGCGGTAATCATCCGCCGCTTCCGTCATTTCGCGATATTTTTTATAGTCGAAATTAAATATCCTGTCCATTATTTTAAAGTTCAAAGAATTGTAAGCAATGGTATTGATAATTTACTAGACATCCACGATGTAATTAAACATCGGAGACGAACAAGCTTCCTCTGAAGCGATCTTCCCGTGTCGGGTTCTGGCGAGAATCGCTCGGTTTCGCGGTCGTTCACTGAAGTGCTGGCTGGGACGACGAAGGCATACGGAGTGACCGGCACCTTCCCAACAGGCGACCTGATTAGCCCCGACCTTCAGCCAGCAGTCGCAGGATCTGCGCCAGGCGGGGTTGATGGTGTCGTCACCTAAAGTCAACGAGGTGGCGAGATGAGCATCAACACTGTGCAGTTCCAGGCTGGATTGTCGATGCCTGAGTTCTTTGCGTCCTACGGCACCGAGGCCACCAAGTGTTACCGCGCTTTGTACAGATGGCGGTGGCCACATGGATTTCGTTGTCCGCGCTGCGCTGGGCGCGAGCGCTCGCGCTTCAAGCGGGGTGGCGTCATCTACTACCAGTGCAGCGCGTGCCGGCACCAGACCAGCCTGATCTCAGGCACGATGTTCCAGGGCACCAAGCTGCCACTGCGCACCTGGATGCTGGCGCTGCACCTGTTGACCTCGACCAAGACCAACATGGCTGCGCTGGAGCTGATGCGTCACCTGGGCGTCAACTACAGGACCGCCTGGCGGATGAAGCACAAGATCATGCAGGTCATGGCCGAGCGCGAAGTCACGCGTCGACTGTCCGGGTTCGTGCAGATCGACGATGCCTACCTGGGAGGGGAGCGCAACGGTGGCAAGGCTGGGCGCGGATCGGAGAACAAGCAACCGTTCCTGATTGCGGTGCAGACCGATGCCAGCTTCACGGCGCCGAGCTTTGTGGTGATCGAGCCGGTGTGCAGCTTCGACAATGCCGCGCTCACGGACTGGATCGCCCGTCGCCTGGGGCCAGAATGCGAGGCCTACACTGACGGGTTGGCCTGTTTCCGCCGCCTTGAAGACGCCGGCCATGCACACACCACACTGGACACCGGCGGCGGACGCGCAGCCACAGAGGCCGCCGGTGCTAGGTGGGTCAATGTGGTGCTTGGCAACCTCAAACGTGCCATCAGCGGCGTCTACCACGCCATCGCGCAAGGCAAATATGCAAGACGGTATCTGGCCGAAGCGGCCTATCGCTTCAACCGCCGCTTCCGTCTGCGCGAGATGCTGCCACGACTTGCCACGGCGATGATGCGTTGCAAGCCCTGCCCGGAGCCGGTCCTGCATGCTGCCAGCAATTTCCATGGCTGAGGGTCAGGGCTAATCAGGACAGGCGAAGCCTCAGCCACCCGATGATCATCCAGGCGGCGGTCTCAGGCGCGCTGAGTCGATACACATCCGCACCAAGCACTTGACCAGCCTGATGATTGCCCAAACAATCCCGGCAATATCCGGCAATATCCGGCCGATGGCATGCAACGATTGTCAGACAATTGCAGCCCCCCCATCGCCTAGCGATGGCTTTTCGCGAACCATCAGGGCGACACCACATGCGGGGTCAGCAGAAACAGCCGTTGCATGCGGGTCCCGCTTTTTTGGCGGTGCTTGAACAGATTACCGACCAACGGAATCTTCGACAGGCCCGGTATCGCATTCAGATCGGTCTCGTCGGCATCGTAGGCGTATCCTGCAATCAGCAGGCTTTGGCCTTCATTGACGAACGCCTGGGTCGTGATCTCGCTGGAGGTAATGACCGGAATGCCGTCCACGGTGTTGGATCCGAGCTGGCCATCCTCGATACGCACATCCAGACGCATCTGACCGTTCGGCGAGCCCGGCACCACGCTGGGCAATACCCGCAACGACACCCCGGCGGAGAGGTTATAAAGATCGGCCGATGCGTATCCGCTCACCCGGACGAATGCCTGTTGCTTGTGGTCCATGACCGCTTCGACGTTGTCCAACGTCGCAACCTGGGGCGAAGACACGATCTTTGCCTTGTTCGTCGTCTCCAACGCCGACACGCGCGTCATCAGGTAGCGCCCCGCATCTCCCAACACGGCCGTCAAGGTGCCGCCCACCGGCGTGGTCGCGCCATCGGTGGCAGCGCCGCTCAATGCGCCGTTGAAACCCAACTGACCGCCACGGCCGTCGCCGGTCTGTATGTCCGTGTGCTGGCTGTGGAAGCGCCAATCGACACCGAGATCCTGCATGGCACCATCGCGGATCTCGATGATGGTGGCATCGATCTGCAGCAACTTGGGCCGGTTGTCCAGCTGTTGGATCAGGGTGCCGTAGCTCTGCATCCGCTCCGGTCGATCGCGGATCAGGATGGCGTTGGTGCGCGGGTCGGCTTCGATCACCGGCGCATCGGAGGCCAGCTCTGCGCCACCACCGGCGTCGATCGGATTGGATTCATCGCGCCGCCCCTTGCTAAGTTCCGGCCATACGCTGGCCGGCGACCCCGCAGCCGCGGCGGCTCCGCTGCCGGGCAACGGCGGGCTGACCGGCACGCGATCGGACGACGATGCGCCCCCGAACCAGGACGAAGGCAGCCCGAGGATGCCGCTGGCCCCGCCACCTTGACCCTGTGCGGCATTGCCGAATGTGTTGGAGGACCCACCGCCGATCGGCTGTACCCGCCCAAAGTTGGCGCCAGGCCCGGGTATCGCCGCGACCGGTGCGCCGCGTGCACCGTACATGCTGCGCAACAGACTGGCCATGCCGGGAATCTGCACATCCTGGCCGCCGATGCGCGTCGTGTGGTCGGCCGCTTGCGCATAATGCAACTGAAACACCTGCACTTCGGTGGCATCGCGCTGACGCGCGCCCTGCTCGACCTGCTTGGCAATCGCCGAAACGGTATCCACATACCCTGGCGGCCCGGAGACCACCGCCACATGCGCGGCCTCGTCGTAACGCACCGGGAAGCGCGGATCGTCCAGGCGCATGCGTGCAAGTGCGTCGCGCAGTGACTTCGTCGATGCAGTCCCCAGGCTCAAGGTCGCGCTCTTGGATTCGTTCGCACCCCAGATCCTGAGCACGGCACCGTCGTAGTACCAGACAAAGCCGTAGGTGGCCGCCAGATCGTCGAGGAATTTCTGCGGGGAGGTTTCGAATTTGCCGCTCAGGGTGCCGGTCACCTCTGGCGAGATCCAGGTGGCGATGGACTGGCTGGCGGACAAATCACGCAGCACTTCTTTGAGATCCTTGTTGTCGGCGACGTATTTGAACGTGCGCGAATGCCACGGGACCTGGGCGGCGTCGGCATGTGGCGACAACAGCGGCAGCAGGCTGAGCATCAGTACGGCGGCCAATGGAGCACGTCGGCGGTGGGCGGTGGTACAGGCAGGAGCCATGGCGTTCCCTCTGCTAGGCAAGTGAAAAAGTCGATAGCGACCAGTGTAGGAAGTGCAAAGCCGGGAATGTCTCAATAAAGATCAGTGCGTCGCGCCTCCCTTGCCAGACAGGTTGGCAGCATCGTGCAATTGCTGCTGGAAATGCAGGAAACCGAGTGCTTCGCCGAATTGCGCGATGAAGACGCTGGTCAGCAAGGCGAGCAGCAACAACGCCAGCACCCCACGGATTGGCTGACTCAAGTTCGACGGTTCGAGTTTATCGGCCGCTCGCGCCACCAGGCCGATCGCAAGATCCACCAGCACAAGCACCAGCATCACCGGTGCGGACAGTTTGACGACGGCGGCCATCATGCTGTCGGATTGCTGGATCACTAACGATTCGGCAACCGCCCCCATGTTCGGCCCAAGCTGGGTCAGCGGCCACCAGCGAAACGATTCGAACAACGCGCCGAGCAACATCAGCATGCCGCCCAATGCGTAGAACGAAACGATGGCCAGTTGCAGCAGCACCGTGGACACCGGCGTGCTTTGCTGGCCGCTGAGCGGGTTGGTCATCTGCACATTGTTGTAACCGGCAAGGTCGTCGATCAGCAGGCCAACGCTCTCGGCGATCCAGAACACCGTCGATGCGGCAAACCCGATCAGCAGACCGACGAACGCCTCCTTGAACACCACCCCGACCAGGCCGGCCGTCTGGATCTTCGCCAGCGCATCGGCCGGCTGCCCATAGGCGATGAACGAGCTCAGGACGTAGATGACGCCATTGCGCGCAATTCCGGGAAGACTGTCCTGCGCCGTTGCCGGTAGCACGATGAACATCACGAACACGCGCACCCCGCACAGTGCCAGCAGGGTCAACAACGACACGCCCTGCGAGGAAATGGCCAGCAAGGCTTCGGTGGCGTCGTTCATCGGGCGCCCCCATGTGCGGCGCGGTGCGAACGCAGCCCGACCAGTGCCTCGATCGCGTCTTCTTCCTCCGCTGCGTCGCGTTGCGCCTGTCTGGCGCGGCGCGCACTGGCGGCCTTGTCTGCGTATACCTGCGCCTGTGCCTGCAGCTTGCTCAGTGCCTGCTGCACGGACGCGAGCTCATCGCGGGCACTATGCAATGACTGATCCGCCGCTGCCCGCGCCTGCTCGGCAGCACGACAGGTCTCGACCAGCACGGTGCGGAAGCGTTCGTGCTGCAGGATCGTATCGATATCGATCGAACCCCCCACGCCGGTTTTGTCCATCAGTGCTGCATCGCAGTTGGCCAAGCGCGTGGTGCAGGCCTCTGCTTCCTGTCTGCACCTGGCAAGTTCGCGGTCGCAGTGTTCCAACGCACGCCTGCAGTCACTCAGGCGTTCCTGCATGCGCTCGCAGCGGCGTGCCTTGAGCTGGTGCAGCACCGACCAGGTGTAGGCAGGCTCACGCATCGTCGGTCACGCTGGTCAGCAGTTCCAGCGTATTTTCGTAGGCACTGAGCTGGTCGGTCGGTTGGCTGAGAAAGTCGCGGATCGCATCGATCCTGTCGATCGCTTCGTCGGCAACGGCATCGCTTCCCTGACGGTATTCGCCCACCTGCACCAGGGTTTCCACCTCGTTGTACTTGGCGAGCAGGCGCCGCAACCGGCCAGCGGCCTGGGAGTGGTCGTACGGGACGATCTGGCTCATCACCCGGCTCAGGCTGGCCAGCACGTCGATTGCCGGGTACTGGTTCTTGGCCGCGATCTCGCGAGAGAGAATCAGGTGCCCATCGAGGATGCCGCGCACTTCCTCGGCAATCGGATCGCTGCCGGTATCGTCCTCGGCCAGCACGGTGTAGAACGCGGTGATCGACCCGCTCTCGCCCATGCCCGCGCGTTCGAGCAGGCGCGGCAACTCGGCGAACACCGATGGCGGAAAGCCGCGGCGTGTGGGCGGCTCGCCGGCGGCCAGACCGATCTCGCGTTGCGCGCGGGCAAAGCGCGTCAGCGAGTCCATCATCAGCAGCACGCGCAGGCCCCGATCCCGGAAATACTCGGCGATGGCGGTGCCGACGTAGGCGGCCTTCGCGCGCTCGATCGATGAGCGATCGGAGGTTGCGCAGACCACGACGCTGCGTGCCAGACCATCGGCGCCGAGAATCAGCTCGATGAACTCCCGCACCTCGCGCCCTCGCTCGCCGATCAGCACGATCACATTGACATCGCACTGCGTACCGCGCGCGAACATTCCCATCAAGGTGCTCTTGCCGACGCCTGCTGCAGCGAAGATGCCCATGCGCTGGCCCTCGCCCAGCGTCATCAGGCCATCCACGATCCGCACGCCGGTCGGCATGGGGTGTTCGATCAGCCGCCGACGCATCGGGTCCGGTGCCTGCGCCTGGATCGGCACCCAGGTGTCACAGGCGATGGCTCCTTGCCCGTCCGATGGCTCGCCCAGGCCGTCGAGCACGCGGCCCAGCAAGGCCGGTCCAACGGGCACCGCCAACGGGCGCCCCAATCCGATCACGCGCGTCTCGCGCGACAACCCGATCAGCTCCCCGAACGGCGCCAGCAACGCCAGATCGCGACTGAAGCCCACCACTTCGGCCCGCTGCAACAAGGTGCCATCGCGTTGGCGCAACTCGCACACCTCGCCCAGGCTGACCTGCACGCCGGCCACCTTGAGCATGGTGCCGACGACTTCGACCACCTTGCCGTAACGACGACCGACCGCGAGCGTGGCCAGTTCGCGTTCGAGCGTTGTCTCCAGCAGGGGCGTCTCAGCCAGCATCCGCCGGCTCCTGGGGTGCGGCCAACACGCGGCGAATGACGCGCCGCAGACTGCTCAGCTGATCGCGCAGATCGGTCTCGAACACGCCCGTATCCCATTCGCACACGCAGGCGCCCACGGCCAGGTCGGCATCGCCGCATAGCTCGACCTGCAGGGTCCAGCCCGCCTCGGTGGCGGCCGCATCGAAGGCGCGCCGCGCAGCGTCCACCGCGTCGGGGTACACGCTCACCCGCAGGGCCTTGGCCTCGTCCAGGGCACCTTCCAGGGCCTGCGCCGCACGCGCATACAGCGCCGCGGGATCGTGTCCGAGGATGATGTGCTCGCAGGTGCGCGCCACAATCTCGGCCAGACGCTCGCGTGACCGCTGCGCGGCCGCTTCGGCGGCAAAGGCATGGCGCAGGCCCGATTCGTTCCACTCATCGAGCTGACGTCGCAGGCCGGCTGCATATCCCAGGCGTGCGCTGCGCTCGGCCTTCTGGCGCGCATCGTGCAGGATCGCCTCGGCCTGCTGCTGGGCCTCGTCGACCAGCGTCTGTGCACGTGTCTGCGCCTGGCTCAGGGCCTGTTCGCAGCGTGCGTGCACCTCGGCAGTGGCAGCGTCCAGCGCCAACACCGAGGCCAGCGCCTCGCGCGGAATGACATCGCAATCCAGGCCGATCGCATCGGGCGTTGACCTCAACCACAGACGCATGACGCCTCCGGTATCAGGGTGGGAAGCGCGGTCAGGAAGGCATCGCTCGCACCGTCTGCTGCGACGGTGGCCACCTGTGCGGCGCCCAACGGCAAGGACAGCGCCAGCAGCTTGGCAACAACCGGGTTGGACCAGACGCCATCGGCCTGCATCCGACGCCAACCGTCGCCGACCCACGCCGCCTGATCGGCATCGCGAGGCAACAGGGGCACGGGGAGGCCGGCGGACGCGTTCTGGCGCACATGCTCAAGCACGGCCGGCCCCACACACTGTTCGAGCCAGTCCAGACGTTCGCGCTCGATACAACGACGCACCGCCAACCCGCGCGAGAACAACGCCCGCGCGATCAGGACCTTGGCCAATCGCTCGGGCATCAGCAGGGCAAGTTGGTTCGCATGCAGGCCGAGTGCAGACGGCGACAATTCCGACCATCCAGACCACGCCTGGATTACCCGCATACGACGGTGGACGGGCGCCGCTGCCCAGCCCGACGCTGCCACCGGGCCAAGCCAATGCGCCACCCGTGCGGCGTCCAAGGATTCTGCCAGTTGCGCCAACGCGTCCGTCCAGCGCTGAACACAGCGTGCCGCATTGTCGATCCGCGTGTTGTCCATTCGGCGCTCACCCGGCTTTGCCTTTCTTCAACTCGCGCAGGCGCTGCCAGCCGCCCCAACGGCCCGCCTGCGGGTTTGGCCACCAATACAGCGCCGCCGCGCCCGCCAGGCACAACGCCAACGCACACCCGGCCAGCCACGGCCATGGCGAAGGTCTCGGCGGTGCCGATGCGGTGAACTGCGCATCGCTCTCCGCTCCGCCCGGCACCAGCGTGACACTGACGTTTTCGTAGGTGAGTCCCTCCACGCTGTGCATGACCAACGTCTTGATGTTGGGCACCAGGCTGGTCAGATCGCTACCGACGCGGAACTTGATGAACACCGCAGCGCTGGACGGCTTTACCGAGGTGGACAGCGGGTCGTTGTTGGGCAGCACGATTTCCACATCGGCCGAGATCACCCCATCGATATTCGACAAGGTCTGCGATAGCTGCTGCGACACACCATAGATGAAACGTACGCGCTCTTCGGTGGGTGTCGAGATCAGCCCGTCCTTCTTGAACATCTCGCCGAGATTGGCGTGCCGCTCATGCGGCAAACCATGCGCGCGCAGCACCTCCAGCGAATAGGACACCTGATCGTGCGGTGCGTTCACCGCCCAGGTCTTGCCGTCGTCTGGCGTGACCTTGGACGCATCCACGCCCGCATGCAGCAGCACCTCGAGCATGTCGTTGGCATCATTTTCGGTGAGCCCGGAGTACAGCTGCTGACTGCACGCAGACAGCAGCAGCGCCACCAGCAGCACCACCAGGCATCTCGGCGCGCGCATGCTACTGGTTCTTCACCAGCGTCTGCACGGCGTTCTTTCCCGATTGCGCCACGCCCACGCTGACATTGAGGTTGAAGCCGACCATGGTCAGCTCGTGCATCAACTTGATCTGCTGCGCTGCCATTTCCTGCAGCCCCATGGTCGGTGCCTGCATGCTGAAGGCATCGATATGCTCGGCGATGGTGCGCACGCCATCGTTCTGCACATCGACCACCCGGCTCATCATGCTCGGGTTGCCTACGCGCTGCATGGCGGGCGGCAAGGGGCTGGAGGATTGCATCAGCGCTTGAAAGCGATTCACCAGCGCTTGGTTGGGCGTTGCCACCGGCGACAGCGCTTGGGTCGCGGCAGCACTGGTGCCGGCAATCGCTTGGACAGGAGGAATGAGCGTCATCGCATACTCCTATGGGGTCGGGACTGGCGTCACTCAGGCGCGCAGGTACTGCGAATTCGGAACTTCCATCGGTGCTGAAGATTCGACCGGTACTTCCGCCGGCGCGGACGTTGGGGTGCTTCGCCCGGACAGCGCCTTGACCAGGGCCACCGCATCGGCATCGGCGTCTTCTTCGATCAGCCCGTCTGCAACGCCATGCCACGACGGGTCCCCCATCGCGAACAGGCAGCAGGCGTACAAGGCCCTGCACAGCGGCTTGGAGCCGGCGTCGCTCTCCAGTTCGCGCAACAGGCGCGCACCTTCCACGTAATTGCCGCGCTTGATCGAAATCCATGCATCGAAGGTGTCCAGCGCTTTCAGCTCTGGCCGCAGGACGCGGACTGCGGCCAGCACAGCGGCAGCGTCCTGAATCTTTTCATGGGTGAGTCCGACCGTGATCAGTTCGATGAGCCCACTCACGACCGACCCGGGACATTGAGTCTTCTCCACACTGCACCTCGTTTTTAATGGCATGCGGACCGTACACGTGGGGAACGCTACGCTCGCCACGCCGGCCGGATCCTTTCGGAAGCGAATATCGGAATTCGCTGGCGAACAAATCATTCCAGCTTCGCCAGGCCATCCACACATTCGCCTGGAAAACGGATCGCTCCACCACAGCTGCCCACAATCGGGGGCGCAGCGATCGCGGAAGGAGAAGGCAATGTCGGAAGAAAAAACCGAGAAGCCGACCGAGAAGAAACTGCGGGATGCGCGCAAGGACGGGGAAGTTCCGGTCAGCCCGGACGTCACTGCAGCGGCGGTGCTCTTCGGCGCGTTATTGGTGATGAAATCGGCCGGCGATTACTTCTCCGATCACATGCGCGCATTGATGACGATCGGCTTCGATTTTTCCGAACATACACGCGATGCAGCGGCCATCAACCGCGCACTCGGCCATATCGGCATCCAGGGATTGCTGTTGATGCTGCCGTTCCTGGCTGCCTGCCTGGTGGCCGGTATGGCGGGCGGTGCGTTCCAGACTGGCCTGAATGCCTCGCTCAAGCCGGTGGCGCCCAAGTTCGATTCCCTCAATCCCGCAACCGGGGTCAAGAAACTCTTTTCGTTGCGAAGCCTCATCAACTTGCTGAAGTTGATCATCAAGGCCATCTTGATTGGCGTGGTGCTGTGGGTCGGTATCCGCGCCCTCATGCCGATGATCATTGGGCTTGCCTACGAGACACCGCTTGACGTTGCGCAAATTGCCTGGCGCACCCTGGGCATGCTCTTCGCACTGGGCGTGCTGCTGTTCGTCCTGGTCGGCGCTGCAGACTGGAGCGTGCAGCGCTGGCTGTTCATCCGCGACAAGCGAATGAGCAAGGACGAGCAGAAGCGCGAAGTCAAGGAAAGCGAGGGCGACCCCGAAATCAAGGACAAGCGCAAGGAATTCGCCAAGGAGCTGGTCTTCGGCGACCCGCGCGAGCGCGTGGCCAAGGCCAAGGTGATGGTGGTCAACCCGACCCATTACGCAGTGGCGCTGGCCTACGAGCCCGACGACTTCGGCTTGCCGCAGGTCGTTGCCAAGGGCGTGGACGACGGCGCACTGGAACTGCGCGCCTTCGCGCATAACCAGGGCATTCCGATCGTTGCCAATCCGCCACTGGCGCGTGCGCTGTATCAGGTTGAATTGGGCGATGCAATCCCCGAGCCACTGTTCGAAACGGTTGCGGTGGTGTTGCGCTGGGTCGATGAACTCGGTCGCGACCACGGCGACGGCGATGGAGCCCTGCCATGCTAGGAGACCGCGTGCGAGCGACAAGGTATTTCGCTTATAGCGGCGAAGTAGCCATCGCCGCCCTGGTAGTGGCGGTCATCGGGCTGATGATCCTGCCGCTGCCAACGCCCATGATCGATACGTTGCTGGGCATCAACATCACCCTGAGCGTGGTGCTGTTGATGGTCACGATGTATGTGCCCGACTCGATCTCGCTCTCGTCGTTTCCTTCCCTGCTGCTGTTCACCACGCTACTGCGGCTGTCCTTGAATATCGCCTCGACGAAGTCGATCCTGCTGCATGCCGAGGCGGGCCATATCATCGAGAGCTTCGGCGAGCTGGTGGTCGGCGGCAATCTGGTGGTGGGCCTGGTGGTTTTCTTGATCATCACCACCGTGCAGTTCATCGTGATCGCAAAGGGCTCCGAACGCGTTGCCGAGGTCGGTGCGCGCTTCACGTTGGACGCAATGCCCGGCAAGCAGATGAGTATCGATGCCGACCTGCGTGGCGGCAACCTGACCGCAGATGAGGCACGCCGCAAACGCGCGCGGCTGGCCATGGAAAGCCAACTGCACGGCGGCATGGATGGCGCCATGAAATTCGTCAAGGGTGATGCGATCGCCGGCCTGGTGATTACCATGGTCAACATCCTGGCCGGTATCGTGGTCGGCGTGACCTACCACGGCATGACGGCCGGCGATGCCGCCAACCGCTTTGCGATCCTGTCGGTGGGCGATGCGATGGTGTCGCAGATCGCCTCACTGCTGATATCGGTGGCCGCCGGCGTCATGATCACCCGCGTGGCCAACGAGAATGAGACCAGGCTCAGCTCGCTCGGGCTCGATATCGGCCGTCAGCTCACCAGCAATGCGCGGGCCCTGATGGCAGCGAGCGTGCTGCTGGCCTGCTTTGCGTTCGTCCCCGGCTTTCCCGCCGTGCTGTTCCTGCTGCTGGCAGCGGTCGTCGGCGCCGGTGGCTATACGATCTGGCGCAAGCAACGCGACATCAGCGGCACCGATCAGCGCAAGTTGCCTTCGGCGAGCCGTAAAGGTGCCAAAGGCGAGGCGCCACATATTCGCAAAAACGCCCCGGATTTCGCCTCACCCTTATCGATGCGGCTGTCGCCGCAGCTGGCCGCTCTGCTCGACCCCGCGCGGCTGGATCAGGCGATCGAAAGCGAGCGGCGGCAATTGGTCGAATTGCTGGGCTTGCCGTTTCCCGGGATCGCGATATGGCAGACCGAGTCGCTGCAAGGCATGCAATACGAAGTGTTGATTCATGATGTCCCCGAGACACGCGCCGAACTGGAGAACACCGACGACATGCAGGCCGCACTGGCCCGGCAGGCCATCGCACCCCTGCATGCACGAGCGCACTTGTTCGTCGGCATCCAGGAGACGCAGTGGATGCTGGAGCAGGTGGCCGTGGACTACCCCGGGCTGGTTGCGGAAGTCAACAAGGCGATGCCCGCCCAGCGCATAGCCGATGTGTTGCGGCGCCTTCTGGAAGAAAGGATTCCGGTGCGCAATATCAAGAGCATTCTGGAAAGTCTGGTGGTCTGGGGGCCGAAGGAAAAGGATCTTCTGATGTTGACCGAGTATGTGCGCTGCGATCTGGGCCGTTATCTGGCGCATACCGCAACCGCAGGCACCGGGCAGCTGCCCGCAGTGATGCTCGACCATGCTGTCGAACAACTGATCAGGCAATCGATTCGCGCGACCGCGGCCGGCAATTTCCTGGCACTTCCGCCCGAGCAGGCGAACCAGCTTGTCGAACAGGTGGAACGCATCGTCGGCGACCATGCGCAGCATCCGCTGGCGGTGGTCGCGTCGATGGACGTGCGCAGGTATGTGCGCCGCATGATCGAAGCACGGCTGACCTGGCTGCAGGTCTATTCGTTCCAGGAGCTGGGTTCGGAGGTGCAGCTGCAGCCGATCGGTAGAGTGGTGGTGTGATGCGCAAGCCGCCCCTCCGCCATGTGCGCATCCTGCCGGTCAGCGGCGCACTGCAGCGGCCGGCGGCTCCAGCCACGCCGGCCCGGTCGGCGCTGCGCTCCAGCTTCCTGCAACTGCGCCAGCGCTTGCGCAGCGCACAGCTCGCGCTTCCCTGCATGGTGTTGCCACCGCAGTGCGACGAGGATCGGCCGGAGCCTGATGCCGAGGAGGGCTTCACCGAGGCGCATGACAGCGTGCCCGTGCAAACCGACCCACCCTTACGTATCGAGGGGACGAAACACCAAGAGCCGTCCCAAGGCAACGACGATGGCGCAGTGGGGCGACAGATTGCGACCGAGTGGATACGCACGCAACGCGCCCACATGGCGATCGACCACATCGCGCTGCGGGTGGCCGAGTTCTGCAATGCCCAACCGGTGCGCAGCGCAGGGAGCTGGGAAGCGTGGCTGGCTATCGACCAAGAGGTCGTCGCACAGACGACGTTGTTTTTGCGGCTTTCGCCGGACCAGCTATCGCTTCGCTTCAATACCAGTTCGCCAGATGCGCGCGAGGTACTTTGGTGCGGAAAGCAGCGCCTGGAGGCTGCACTGACGTCCACGCTGAGTAGCACGCTCCAGATCAGCATCGAGGTTGTCTAACGCGGCACTGGCGACAGAAAGCCATTTGGAGGAACTCCATCTTGCTAACCGAGCAGAGCCAGACTCCGCCGGCATGTGCACTCTCTCAGGCGTTGACGCGCGTTGCGGCCGAGCGCGCCCAGCTTGGCAGAGTGTTCGGCGACCCACGCGCAGCACGCCAATGCGGCTTTGCCACGCATTGCCGTCGCATCTGGCCCAATGATGCGGCCCGCCTGCGCCTGCAGCTGGATGCCGGCCAGATGGAGTTGCGGATTGCCGCGCGCGACGGCTTGGCGCTGCTATTGAACGAGGACGATGACGCACTACGCGTTTCGATCGCGGGAATGCTACTGGCTGATCGCCTGGGCGCATTTGCGCCGCTCGGCCTGGGCGCTGCCGAGGTGATCGCCTTCGAGCGCGATGCAGAGCCAGACGACTGCCACGGCATCGGCATGACACTGGGCGATCTCGATGCCATTGCGCTGACGGCGAGCGCGCCGCTGCTGGCCACGTTGCAGGCCGCAGTCGGCGGACTTGCGCCGCCCGCGCAGCAGCCAGCCTGGCTGGCTGCACTGCGCGTCAACACGCGCCTGCGCATCGGCGGGCGCACCGCATCGGCGGCATTGCTGCAGTCGCTGCGGCCTGGCGATGTCTTGCTGCATTGCACGGCCTCGGCTGCGGTGACCAGCGGCGATGTGCTCTGGGGTATCGCCGGAGGCGTGGTATTGCGCGCGCCAGTGCGCTTGAACCTGCAACAGATGATTCTGGAGGCCAGCCCCACCATGCAGCACGATACGTTTGAGCCTGAAGTCGCGCCGTCCACCAGCAACGTGGCAGAGCTGGAACTGCCGGTGCAGCTGGAAGTGGATCAACTTGCGCTGTCTCTATCGACCTTGTCGGGTTTACAGCCCGGGCAGATCCTGGAGTTGTCGGTGCCGGTCGATCAAGCCGACATCCGCCTGGTCGTTTACGGCCAGACCATCGGCACCGGCAGGCTGCTGGCAGTGGGCGAACATCTGGGCGTGCAGATCCTCAGCATGTCGGAGAGCACGCATGCAGATGCCTGACGTCGGCTCGCTGCTGCTGGTGGTCATCATGCTGGGCTTGCTGCCCTTCGCAGCGATGGTGGTCACCTCCTACACCAAGATCGTGGTCGTGCTCGGCCTGCTGCGCAATGCGATCGGGGTACAGCAGGTGCCGCCCAACATGGTCCTCAATGGCGTTGCATTGCTGGTGTCGTGCTTTGTGATGGCGCCGGTGGGCATGGAGGCGTTCAAGGCCGCACAGAACTACGGTGCCGGGTCGGATAACAGCCGCGTGGTGGTGCTGCTCGACGCCTGCCGGGAGCCGTTTCGGCAATTCCTCCTCAAACACACACGCGAGCGCGAAAAGGCGTTTTTCATGCGTTCTGCACAGCAGATCTGGCCCAAGGACAAGGCCGCCACGCTCAAGTCGGACGACTTGCTGGTCTTGGCACCGGCATTCACGCTCAGCGAATTGACCGAAGCCTTCCGCATCGGGTTTCTGTTGTATCTGGTGTTTATCGTCATCGACCTGGTGGTGGCCAACGCGCTGATGGCGATGGGCCTTTCACAGGTCACCCCGACCAATGTGGCAATCCCGTTCAAGCTGCTGTTGTTTGTCGCCATGGACGGCTGGTCGATGCTGATTCACGGCCTGGTTCTGAGCTATCGGTGACGCCATGGACCATGACGATCTAGTGCGATTCACCTCCGAAGCCTTGCTGCTCTGCCTCAAGGTGTCCTTGCCGGTGGTCGGTGTCGCTGCGTTGGCCGGGCTGCTGATCGCCTTCGTCCAGGCGGTGATGTCGCTGCAGGATGCATCGATCTCGTTCGCGCTCAAGCTGGTGGTGGTGGTGGCCGCCATTGCCGTGACGGCGCCGTGGGGCGCCTCGGCCATCATGCAGTTCGGCCAGGCATTGATGCAGGCGGCGTTCCCATGATCCGTCGCATCTCGCCCGGCACCTTGCGGCCCTCGGTTTCCATCGAGCATGGCGGCTCGCATCACCATGGCGATCATCATTCCGATGCGGCAGGCACCAGCGCGGGGTCGCCTACCGACATTGCGGCACGAGCACCGCGTCTGCGCCCTGCTCCACCGCGCAGGCGACGCCGCGGGATCCGGTCGCTGGACGGCCAGGAGGATGAATTCGACGCCAACGAGCAGGAAGAGATCGAAGCCAAACGCGAGTGCGCACTGCGCGGACGGGTGAGCGTGGCGATCACGCCGGCCCAGAGCCGGGAGCATGGCCAGGGCGACCAGCACGGCGGTGACCGCAGCACGCATACCGACGATCCGCAGGCCGGTCCGTGGCACAGCGCCGCTCCAGCGCAATTGAGCGACAGCATCCGCACGTGCATCGACGCGATTGTCGATCGCTACGTGACCAGGCGCGACGCCGATCCAGTGGCCAAGCGACACGCGCTGGCTGCTGCGCTTGTCGAGCTGCGCGCCGTCGGCGTTTCGCATCCTGCCGTCGCCCCCTTGACCGCAACGATCTGGAGGTTGATGCGCGAGCATCTACGCGCGTACGACAAGGCCACTGCGGCGGAAAACCTGCTGGCCTTGCGGACCCGATTGCTGGAGTTGATGCCATCGGAGTTGGAGCCGGTGCCCGCGCTACGCAATTTTCATCTCCTGCTTCCACTGATCCTGCTGAATGCGGAAAAACCGCGCAGACGCATCGACCGTACACATGCCATCACACGTCTGAACACACTGCTGATTGAGCAACCACAACAGGCGGCTCAGGAGGTTCGCCCATGACCATGCAGCTTCGCGTACTGACAGGAACCCACGCAGGCGCACGATTAGATTTGGCGCAAGGCCGCTACACCCTGGGGAGCGATCCCCAAACCGATATCCGAATAGACGATTGGCCTGGTTGCTCACTCATTATCGAGGTAGACCAAGATGGTCAGATCCGCTATAGCAGCGACACGGTGCAAGAAACGTTCTTTGTTGCGTTTCAGCCGGTCCGCTTCGGCCCGCTGGTGCTATGCGTTGGCGATGCTGCTGCCGAGTGGCCGGACGATGTGGCGTTGCTGGAGCGGCTGCTTTCCCCAGCACCGCCGCCGGCGCCGCGCGCGTCCAGGCGCAAAGTCTTGCGTACTGCGGTGGGCGCCGTGCTAGCGCTTGCCGCCGCAGCGTTGCTCCCCTCGTTGCAGCCGGCGTTTCTGTCCGATGCGGCCACCCGGCAACATCCGGAAAATACCCTCAATCAGGCCAAAGCCTTATTGAAGCAGCTGGGCTTCCGCGAAGCGCACGCAGAACAGGTCGGCACGCGCGTGCTGATCGAAGGCCTGGTCCCCAGCAGCGCCGATGCCGCACGCTTGCGTGCACAGGTGCATCGCTATCACCCAGGCGTTGCCGTCAACGTGGCGGTGGTGGACGAGGTCGTGGCGACGCTGCGCGACACCCTGGCCGACCCCGCCCTCACCGTCCGTTACGAGGGCAATGGCGTTTTCTCGGTTTCCGGCAGCAGCGACTACGCAGAACGCGCAAGCCGCCGGATTGCCGACGTCCGCAGCGACCTGGGCCCGGAGGTCCGCGCGCTGCACGTAGAGATCAGCCAGCAAGACCCGTCCATCAAACCACCGGACAATTACGACGCGGCATTGCTCGCCGATGGCCTGCACTATGTCGAAACGCCGGATGGCACCAAGCATATGACATCCCTGCCGCAGCAAGCGGCGCAATGAGAGATCACACCATGTTCGATGCAATGACCGATGCGGTCACTCAGGATATGAGCAAGATTCTGCAGGCCAAGGCGATGGATCTGTCCGGCGAGCGGCTGCGCAACGTGGAGACAGCGCTGGATGCCACTGCGCAACAGATTCGCGTGCACTGGTCTGCAGCGAGCGACCAGGTCGCGCGCAACGACTTCAACGTCTTGTATGACGGCATCACGGCCGCGCGCAACATCGTCGCGCACATCGCAAGCATGCCGTAAATCGATTTCTTGGTCGCTCGGACCAAGTAAAACGCGCCGATAGGCGCACCATTACATGCTCACTACGAAGGAGTACTGGTATGCAAATTTTTCCTGAAGTAAGCTCGTGGAGGTCCCGTGTTGGCCAATGCATGGATGGCTTCACCGGTGGTTTGTCCAATGGAATTTCCGGCGCTGCTGCACTCTCTGGTGCAAACGGCCAGATGGATTCGCTACTCGGCGACATGTCAGCCTCGGACGACGCTCAGAAGTCCATGAACAACAAGATCACGATGCTCAAAAACGATCTGGACTTCAACGTGGCACTCAACAAGTTCATCGGCAAGGCGGGCGACAACGCTAAGCAGCTCGTTGGCCAGTAATGGGCTCGGGCATGCGCAGGGCTTGTAGGGGGTCCTGTGCATGTCTCACCACAGATGAGCAGCGCGCGATTCGAAACCATCGTTCGACAGATGTGCGAGGCACTGGACTTGCCGGATGTGGAGTCGGTGCTGAATCGGCGTGTGCTTTGGGTGGAGGGCTTTGAGGTCTATCTGCACCTGCCGACCCCACAGCCCGAAGACGACGTAAAGGAAGAAGCACTGTATCTGCGCATCGCCTACGGGTTACCACCTGCCGGGCGGACATTGACCGTTTTCAGGCTTCTGCTCGAAGCCAATCTCTCGGTGTATGCGCAGGACCAGGCACAGCTTGGACTGAACGATGACGGCGTTATCGTGCTGATTGTGCGGGTACCGCTGGACGACGACGTGGATGGGGCGTGGATCTGCGATCTGCTTGCCCACTACGCCGAGCATGGCCGCTACTGGAACAACAATATCTTCGTGGCGCACGACGAGATGTTCGAAGGAATCGCGACGGGCAACTATCTGTGGTTACGCGCCTGATACAGGCTTGTTGGCAGCTTGCCGAAGCCTCAATCACGGCCGCAGCGGCGCCCATTCGCCATGGCACAGCAACCTAGCTTGCCGGCCAACTCCACCGGCCTGGCACTCCTCTGCCCGATGGCGCCGGTGGCGCTGAGTGAAACCCACTTGCCATGTCGAAGCCTGACACGCCTGCATCTGCGCTGGCTTGCTCCCCGATATAGGTTTGGCGGGAGATCGCAGGTCTGTCGTGCCGGCTCACCGCGATGGCCGACACTGCACAGAACAAAGGCAGGCGCAGACGCATGGTCTACACCGTGCACATCCGCGACGGCAGCTGATGCACCGGTGCTGTTGGCGCTGACGAGGGACACGACCACTTTGCCGGCGAGTTCTTTCCGGTGTTTGACGTGCGCGTCAAGGTCGACGCGTTCCGGAGCGACGGCGCCATCGAGTCGCAGATGCAATGCCTGCCTCGTGCAGTGAGCGACCTGCGCAGATCGCGGCATGAGGCCGTGGTGTTCCATGATTGCTGGTAATGGCTAAGCTGCCAGACACCACCAAGCCACAGACGCGACGAACGCGACGTCTGTGGCGGCGGTGTACAACACTCCTGAGTATCAACGCGGCAGCTGAGCGCTCATGCTCGCCCGCTCTGCCACTGGCGAAGTGCTTCGCTGTCATGCAGTGCACGCTTGAGCGTTTGCAGCTGGCCATCCAGTGCCTGCGTGGCCGCGTCGCGGGGGACGCCGCTAAAGGTTTGACTCCACCCCTCGCGTAGTGCAGTGCGTACCGCATCGATGGTCGCGATCGAAACGGACTGCGTGCCGATCTCCGTACGCAATGTCTGCAGCGCAGTACGCAGTGTCTGGCCAAGCGGCCCAGGGCCAGGCGCGGCGCGCATCCCCTCCTCCATGGCACGTTCTGCCTCGGCAGGTGTCGGCCCCGAGAGCCTGGCGATCGCCTGGTCCACAGGCTCGGCCAGGGCCTCGAGGGTTCGTTCGATGGTGCGTTGATGCTCGGCTGCAAGCGCGGCACGTTCGTTGTCCAGGCGCGCCGCCTGGGAGGTATTGGCGCCGTTTTTGGCCTTGAGCGCATTCCAGAACGTATCGTTGAACAGGGTTTGCACGGCCTGCTGCACGACCACAGCCGTGGAATTGACGGCTTCGCCAGCAACACCGATGTGGCTCCCCCGACGCAACGGCGCTGTGATGATGCGCCCGGCCCCCATCGAGCCGAAGCTGGCCATGACGTTGCTCAGCATGTGGCGGGTCAACAGGTCGCGTGCCGTGGTGGCGACGGCGTTTGCGCTGTTGAAGCCCTGCCTTGCCAACGCCAACGCCAACGCTTCCTTTCCGGTGTCCAGCAAATAGCTAGGCGGGAAATGCACGGCGTCGGACCATTGTGCAGGCCGGCGCGCTTTGTCGGGCAACGCCAAGGCAAACAGGTTCAGCCGTTGCTCTCCGCCAACCAGATCCGGGACACGCATTTGGCCGGTCCGTGCCACGGCTTTGCCTGTTTCCAGCAGTGCCTTTTGCACGACCCCGGCGCCGCCAATGGCCAGCGCGCTCAACCCCCACTGGCCGACAGGCGTCAGTAAGCCCGGTTCACCACCAGTCCGGCGCGCGGCGTTGAACCCTGCGTTGATCACTGGCTTGAGCAACAAGGTATCCAGTGACTTGTCATCCAGGGTCGATTGGCGCTGCGTGATGCCCAGGCGGCGGTCGTAGGTCTGCGCCTTGAGGTCGGCAAGCGTCGGCGCATTGTTCTCGCCCGGACGCGTGAAGCGCTTGCCCTCGGCAGTGATTTCCAGAATGACCGGTGGTGGATCGGGCACCAGGATTTTGGGGTCGATGGCCTGAAACCTCGGCAGGTTGGCAACGCGCGCGCGCCGGTCCATTGCCGGGATCAACAACGTATCGCTGGTATAGGACGCAGACCCCGCCGCGACACCTGCAACCATCGCCGTACTCAGCTCCTCCGCGTCGGCCGGGCGCCGGGACGCATAGGCCGCACCCGTGGCAAGACCGACCGGATTGCGCATCGCACCGATAATGAACGCCCGTAGGCATTCGTAGGCAATCGGCAATGCCGCTTTCGTGCCCGCCGTCTTCATGTCACCGACAGCCTGGTACCCGGCATCCGGCCCAAAGGCAGTGATGCGTTCCTGCACGCGCGCGTCAGCCCATTCCAGATAGCTGGCCTGCAGGGCCGTCTGCTCTTCCGAGGGCGCAGCAAATGGCAGAGCGTCCAGGCGGGCACGCAGCTGCGCTTTCACCTCGGCGGCCGCCGCCGTGCTGCGTTCGGCATAGGTCGCCGCGGCGGCAGGCACATCCGGTGTGTCGATTTCCCGGGCAGGGGACACGACCTGCGCGGTGTAAAACGTTGCGTCCGACGCTTGCGACGACTGCGACGAGTCGGACCGATGCGAGCCGCCGAGCATGGCCCCCTCTTCATCTGCATGAGGACTGGCGCGACCGGCCAATGATGCGCGACGACCACGCAGCGCCGCGCTGGAAGAGGCCAGGCCCGTAAGCGGGCCAGTGGGTGCGCGTTCTTCCCGCGGGGCAGCAACGTCTTCGGCCTGCGTTGGTTGGACGGGAGGATGCGAGGCTGCGCCGCGACTGGCAGCGGTGCCGATATCGCAGGAGAGTTTCATGAGGCCACCTCCTTGGCCGTCTCGACCTGCGTCGCCAGCGCATCCAGCACGACGCGGGCAACCACCTGCCCACGGTCCAGTGCAGCGGCCACCTCTTCAGGCATGCGCACCAGCAACAGCGGGCAGACGCAGAGCAGGCCGAGATCCGACAGCGTGAGCCGCCAGCCATACTCGGTCAGCAGTTGCTCCTGCAGCGACAGCAGCATCACCACCTCCTCGCCTCCAAGCTCGCGTGCCGCCAGGGGCAAGATCACTTCCGGGAAGGCCATCAATGCGTCTGGCTGCCCCTGCGTGTGGACGCGGCACAGCATGCCGGCAGGGCCCAGAATGGTCTCGCCTTCGCCGAGCCGCTGCGCAAGCTCACCAGGTAACCCAAGGCATGCGCTCAGGTCGATAAAAAAAGCGGTAAAAGCGGTATTCGCTGTTTGTTGATTGTGCGATTCCAACGTCATCTGAAGTACTCCGTGAGGAAATTCGATGAGTTGCTACGCGCCAGCAGCGCGCGGCACATTGTCTTGCCCACAAATGCGCGCCCAAGCGAAGCGGGGCGAACCACCTGCGCCATACACGAAGTGGGGTGCCGGTAAAGTGCCCAACCAAAACCTGCGCCACACCTTAATAAAACGGACACAATCAGAAGGAAAGCGCCCCTGACCTGGCGAAGGAACCAAGACTGATAAGTGCACCTGCAGGCACCGCCGGCAATTTCGCGTCCAGGCGGTCTACTGACGCAAGCAAATTACCGAGATATTAACTAACTGCGCACTTCATCCGTGTCAGCTCCAGCGTTGGCCAGCGCGTTGATTCGGTGCAAGCCCCACTTGGCGACCCAGATGATCCCAACACGTTTCATGGCCGTGATTCATGGCTCCGGCCGGGCAATAAAAGAAATGTCATGCAACCAGGCTCCATGAAATCCCCTGGTTTCTCAGCAAATCCAGGGCTGCAGTCAGAACAGCCCTCACAATTCCAATACTGAGGGGTTCGGCCGCCGCGTGACGGAACGCTGGTGATCGCTGCACACGCCGCCGGAACACCGCGATGATCTGCATCTCCAAGCACGTATCGTATCGATGTACATGAGTGCGCCGGCCCACAGCAGGAACAATCGCCGCTCAACTATCGGCGCCAAGCAGCACCGGCAGGCAACGCATCGACGGGCCGATTTTTGCGCTTTTTTCGCCAAAATAGTTCGTCGGCCAGGGTGCACCTTGCGCAGATTGGCAACATACGTCTACACCGCATGGGCGCATCCGTGCGGCCGTATAAGAATCAACTTATACGAAGGTGCTCTGCCAATTCTGTCATTCGCGAGGCCGCCTCTATGTCGCTCAACACGCTTTCTACCGGGAGCAACCCCAGCCAACTGCTGGGCACCTCTTTCAACGAGTCGTCTTCATCGGAGCTGCTCGGGTCGGATTCGTCCAAGGATGGCTCCGACTTGCCATCGACGATGGATAACATCTTTCAGCGAATCTACCTGCTGCTGGAGGCCCTCCAGGCCAACACGCCAAACAGCGCGTCGGGTAATGCGCCGGCCAATACGGCAAGCGGCGATGCCGATACCCAGCTGTCCGCATCGGACTGGCAGGCCACCCAGCCGATCGAAAAGCGCACCTCCTGGCCATCGCTGGGCTACGACTTCGATCCCAAGCACATCAAGGGGAAGGATGCGCCGCCGGCGCTGGAAGGTTCGACGGTGACTTGGAACGATGGCACGCTGACCAAGTCGGAGCTTCAGATCGTTTCGACGCTGAATGCGCACAAGGACCAGATGCCGCTCGAGTACAAGAATCTCGACGACAAGATCAACGACCCTTCCACGCCCGCCGACCTGAAGGCTGCATTGCAGGGGCTGAAACAGGACCCGCGCTTGTTCTTTGCGATCGGTTCCCAGGGAGACGGCAAGTGCGGCGGCAAGATCAGCGCGCAGGATCTTTGGGATTTCTCTGATTCACATCCGCAGGTCAAGGAACTGGGCGGGAAGAACGACGAGTTCAACCCCAAGAACATCAAGGGGTCCAACCCGCCGCCGGCGGCGGAGGGCTCGACGGTCACCTGGAACGAGGGCCAGCTCAATCAATCCGAACTGGAGATTGTTTCGGTTCTGGATCGGCACAAGGACCAGGTCGACTCGCTGTCCTTCGATCAGCTGGACGCCAAGATCAACGACCCGTCGACGCAGCCTGACTTGAAGAAAGCGCTGCAAGGATTGCAGAAGGATCCGCGGTTGTTCTTTGCCATCGGCTCGCAGAAGGACGGCAAGTGCGGCGGCAAGATCAAGGCGCAGGACCTCACAGACTTCTCGTACTACCATCCGCAGATTGCCGAATACAACGACAAGCAGGCAAAGAGCTACACGCAGAACTACATCGCATCCGATAGCCCCGACAAAACCAAGGCGTCGGTCATGACCAAAAGCGATGCCCTGCGCGAGCTGTATCGCTATTCCGACTATCTGCCCGGCAACCTGAGCGAGGACGAATTCGCCAAGATCGTCGATGGCGACAGCAAGACCGGCAAGTGCCCGCCGCAGGTGATCGCGGCTGCTCAATATTTTCGCGATCATCCGGACGAGTGGAAGGAATTTGCAGGGGACTCGGGCTCGATGAGCACGCCGGACTTCCTGCAGAAATCCACCTCCGAGATGCACCTGACCGCGGACGAGCAGAAGACGCTGGACACCATCAACAGTCATCAGGACGCGTTCTACGGCGACGGCAAGGAAATCACGCGCGACAAGCTCGACGCGATCTCCAAGGACGACAAGGCCGACCCGGCCGTCAAGCAGGCCGCGACGCAGTTGTTGGCCGACCCGCTGCTGTTCGGCTTGTTGAACAACTCCATCACCGGCTACAAGAAGCCCCATCACTTCTTCGGCGGCGGCCATGTCGTCGATTCGGGCAAGATCAGCCAGGACGATTTCCGGCAGTTCTATGACCACATGAGTGCAGCCAACAAGACCGTGGACACGCCGGCCACGCACGAGGCGAGCTCGCCCGATCAGCAAAAGGCTGTCGCGGACATGCTGGTGGGCAAGGACGATCCGCCGGCGATTAAGAAGCCCAAAAAGGATGTCGGCACGTTCCAACAGGGCCTGCACGAGTTCCTCAAGTGGGACAGCAAGATGCTGGACTGGATGTCCGTGGGGCTCAGCGCATTGAACGGGATCCCCATCATCGGCGAAATTGCCGATGCGGCGTCGATTGCATTGGAGAGCGAGGCGCAGGCGGCGCAGGTGGTCGACACCGCGATTCAAGGTGGCGACATGTCGCTGGCCTTGAAGCTGGCCGGCATCAATATGGCCGGGGCGGTGGTTGGAGCGGTCGGCGGCCCCACGGCCAGAATCGGGGCCAAGGGCGTGGCCAAGGGAGTGGCCGAAGCCGCGGCCAAGGGAGCAGCCGAGGGCGCGGCCAAGGGAACTGCAAAGGGAACGGCAAAGGGCGTCGCCAAAGGTGGCGGTAAAACCGCCGCCGAACGGCCGAGCGCCGCTGAGTTCGCAAAAGGCTACGTGGGCGGCACCGCCATCAGTAAATCGGTTGAAATTCTCAAGACGCCCGTCCTGGCGGGCTTGCACTACGAAGAATATCAACTGGACAAGCAGAAGGACGGACAGATCCACCAGAAGCTGGAAAACGCCGGCGGTGTCCCGGTGGGTAAGCAGATTATCCCCAAAGGCATCGCCGACAACTTCGAGGGAGACCTGCGGCAGAATCTGCGCAATATCCGGATCCGTCGCAGATAATGCGCATGCCACAGCGAGGTTTCGTTTCGGCGTCTTGCCGCCGGCGTTGGTGCTCGAAGGCAGGCGTTGAGGCAACGCCGGTCGATGGGCCACGACGTGCGGCAGCATCGCGCTGATGCGTTGCGGTATCGCTCGGCGACCTTCGTATGAACGTGCCTCCAGGTGCCTGGAGGCACGTTCCGGCGCCGCTGCGCCATGCGCCTTGGCGAACAGGTGGCGGGATACCGGAAGCTCTCCCGCGAGCATCGACATCCTGGCAATGAAGACCGGCGATACACGTGGAGACTGCGTCGCAAACGATGCGGCGCGTCACCAGATCGATCGCCGGTTGCCATCGTGTGCATCGCGCCGACAGCCGATGACATCGAATGCCGAACAATCACCGCTGTCGGTGAGCAGGGATGCAGCACCGGCGCGCTTCTACAAAAACCGATTCGCCAGGCGATGCAGCCTCTTCGCGTTGATGCGGCGATGGCAGTCGCATCGCAGTAGCCTGCACGCTTGAACGCCGCAGCCAGCCGACCAAGCAGGGTGTATCTCCATGTTCAATGTCAATCGCCTACTCCGCTCTCGCCCGCGAACGGACAACGCCGATCAAGCGCCCGCGCAAGACAGTCCTTCACGGCAACCTTCGAACGCAGAGGGCTTGTTGAGCCCCCTGCTCGCGCGGCCGCGACGGCGCGAAAGCACGTCAGCGGCCGGCACGTCGACGCCTGGAAACCCAGTGCACGGGAGCCCTTTCCGTTCACCTCTGCGTCCGTCGGGCCAGCCGGCTGCACTTGCGGGTGCCTCTTCTGCGCCACCGCGCAGCATCGAGCACGACATCGATGATTGGCTTGCGCAAAGCCTACCGATGGCAGAGCGGGTTCGAACGGGCTACAACCTGCACGACGGGTCGAGAGATATGTCGCGGGAAGTACTGCAAAACGCCGCAGACGCCATCCGCCGTGCAGCGAGCCGCCGCAGCACCGAACTTGTCGTCGATTGCCTGCCTGCCACGACGCTACCTGACGCGATCGGCCGGCTCGACGCGCTACAGAAATTGACGCTGCTCCATACCGGGCTTCAGTCGCTGCCAGACAGCCTGGGGCAGCTGCGCCAGCTCCGCCATTTGCAGATCACTGGCGCGCCGGACCTGAAGACGCTGCCGCCCTCGTTGACGCGCCTGTCCAATCTCAGAACCCTTCAATTGGCGATGGTCCCGTTAGACGAATTACCCGCAGACCTTGGGCGCATGCAGGGTCTGCGCGGCCTCGCGCTAGGCCGCGGGCACTATGCGCGCCTGCCGGACAGCATCGTCGAACTGAGCCGGTTGAGCGAGTTGCGCGTGTCGCACTCGTCGCATTTTCGCCAGTTGCCTGAAAACATCGGCCTCATGCAGGGGCTCAGGTCACTGGAGGTGGCATCGAATTCCAAGCTGGAGCAGCTGCCAGGCAGCCTCACGCAGCTGCATCTGCTGGAAAAACTCGACCTGTCATCCAACCGCCGGCTGGCGCACTTGCCTGAGGACATCGGGCAACTGCGCGGCTTGACGGAACTGTCGCTGAGAAGTTGCGCTGCGCTGCAGCAGCTGCCGGACAGCGTGGGGGATCTGGCCCAGCTGCAACTGCTGGACCTGCGCGACACGGGCCTGCAGACTCTTCCACAGTCGCTGGCACGACTGCCCGCTCAATGCGATATCAAGGTGCCGGATCATCTGGCAGACCGATTGCTGCAGATCCGCGACCCGGAGCGCGCGCAGCGCCAGGCACAGCGCGCGGCACAGCGGCTGGCCGAGCGGAGACGACGCGCGCCCGTGCCGGCGGCGCAACAGGCCGGGTCGTCGTGGAACCGCGTCCCCGAGTTCACGCGCGTGTTGCGCAGTGTCGATGCCGACCTGGGCGAGCGTTTTGAGAAATGGACGCAAGGCCTGATGCAAAATGCCAGGATCTTCGGCGCATCCATCACATCGGCCGACATGCCCCTGCTGGACCAGGTGGTAGCCGAGGCCATTCGGTCACCCGAATTCCGCAGCAGCTTCGGCCAATTCTTGAGCGACCACACCATCAAGACGCTCAACCTGGATGGCATGACGCAAGTGGGTGGGCGCGGGCCCGCCGTGCGAGGAGACGCCAAAACCGCGTTTGCCGAGATGCTCAAGCACAAGCTCATGCACACGCAGGACCACCAGACCGCACTGGGCCTGCTGCTGGAAGCACTGAGGAATTCCGACCTGGGGCTGTCCAGGGAGACGCTGCTGCGCAGCAGGAATGAACTCACCGGGCGTGTGGAAATGTGGCCGCCACTGAAGGCCTACATCTCCATGCACGATGTGGAAGGAAAAGCGGCGCAGGATGCGGCGATCACGTGGGCGATGGCTCAGTTTGACGAAGCGCATGAGGGTGTCATCGGGGAAGCGGAGGCCAAGCAGGAGTCCGAGCAGGCGCAGGCCAACGCGAACCGCTTCATCGAGCGGCGGGCGCGTGTACTGCTCCAGGAATGGCACATCCATTAGACCCTGGCGCCCGGCGATGCCACTCCCGCAGTTGAGAATGGACAGGCATGCTGATGATGTTGATCGCAGAACCCGGCGGGTGTTTGCCCGCCGCGTCCATGCAGTCGTTATCGGCTGTGTGCAACCAGCCAAGCGGCAGCGGTCTGTTTGCTCGCGTCGCTCAAACTGCGGAAGCCACGCATATCCAGGACGCCGCGTTGGTCGCTGCCGTTGCAGCGTTCCATGAAGCCGCTTGACTGCATGGGGCATCCATCTTCTGCGTTGAGGGCAGGTGCGCCCATCTATGCCCGATCAGCCTGGATGCCAATGGCTCCGGGTGGACCGTTCGCTGTACAGGCAACAAAAAACCCCCGATCTCTCGAGGGTTTTTTAAATCCCAGCACAAGCTCTGGAACTGAACTGGTGCGCCCGGAGGGATTCGAACCCCCGACCAATGGCTTCGGAAGCCACTACTCTATCCGGCTGAGCTACGAGCGCCTGGCCGCGCATTATGCCAGAACAGCCGGCGTGCGCGTGATGGGGCTGGGCGACACGCGACCTGGCCAGCCACTACGTCACTCCAGATGTGATGACACCGGCCTCTCGGCCCGGGCAGTCGCCGGGCGGCACCGGACGCCCAGGTTCAAGCGCACAGGGTCCAGACGTGCAGCGGTGTGGCCATCTCAAGCGGCCGTCGCAGAGGCAGCCTGCTCAACGTCCCACCTGACCGTCA
Source organism: Xanthomonas euvesicatoria (assembly GCF_013112235.1). Classification (NCBI taxonomy): domain Bacteria; kingdom Pseudomonadati; phylum Pseudomonadota; class Gammaproteobacteria; order Lysobacterales; family Lysobacteraceae; genus Xanthomonas; species Xanthomonas euvesicatoria. Next base: position 1,575,957 of record NZ_JABFFS010000001.1, on the reverse strand, counting down.
GCTTGGGCACGCGCCTGAGCGCGGTCACTGCCGAGCCTGCGTGGCAGGCCGTATCACCTGCCGCAGCCCACCCGCACCAGCGCCCGGCCCTGGCCGCTCGCAACCTTGATCGCTGCGGCCAGCCGCACCCCATGACAGCCGGCCATCATGGATGGCAGGGCATTGCCAGGATTGCCGCCCGCACAGCGCCCACCCCGCGCCCACATGACCACGGCCGAGCCGCGCTGCTACCCTTTGCCGCATGAGCAAGCATGGTGTCGAACAACTGCCCGCAGCGCGCGCGCTGACGTGGCCGCAGCGATTGGGCCAGTACTGGAAGCTGGTCCGTGGCGACCGCCCGATCGGGAGCCTGCTGCTGCTCTGGCCCACCTGGTGGGCGTTGTGGCTGGCTGCCGATGGCCTGCCGCCGCTGTGGACGTTGTTCGTGTTCACTGCCGGGGTGTGGCTGACCCGCTCGGCCGGCTGCGTGATCAACGATTACGCCGACCGCTGGCTGGATCCGCACGTGGAGCGCACCAAATCGCGTCCGCTGGCCACCGGCGCGGTCTCCGGGCACGAGGCGCTGTGGGTCTTCGTGGTGCTGATGCTGGTGGCCTTCGCGCTGGTGCTCACGCTCAACTGGCTCACCGTGGCGCTGAGCGTGCCCGGCGTGTTCCTGGCCGCCAGCTACCCCTATCTCAAGCGCCATACCCACCTGCCGCAGGTCTATCTGGGCATGGCGTTCGGCTGGGGCATCCCGATGGCCTTCGCCGCCGTGCAAGGCCGCGTGCCGTTGCTGGGCTGGCTGCTGTATGCCGCCAACATCCTGTGGGCCACCGCCTACGACACCTGGTACGCCATGGTCGACCGCGACGACGATATCCGCATGGGCAGCAAATCCACCGCCATCCTGTTCGGCAGATTCGATCTGATCGCACAAGGCATCTTGTATGCGCTGATGGCCGCGACGCTGGTGCTGGTCGGCCTGCGCGCCGATCTCGGTGTGGCGTACTGGGCCGGTCTGGCCGTTGCGGCGCTGCTGGTCGCCTACGAATTCCGCATCGCCCGCCACCGCGAGCGTGGCCCCTGCTTCCGCGCCTTCCTGCACAACAACTGGGTCGGCCTGGCGATCTTCGTCGGCATCGCCGTGGCGGTGGCGGGGCGTTAGGTTCGGGATTCGGGATTCGGGATTCGGGATTCGGGAATCGGGAATCGGGAATCGGGAATCGGGAATCCGTCGATTACAGACCAGATGTTGGGATGACGGGTGAGGGTTCGAAGCATGCGCGCATCTTTGACGGCTCTACTCCTCGTCTCGTCCTCCGCCGTCCACCCACCGAAGCCGCATCGCCATCCACCGCGCTGTCCTGTCAGGCAGCGAGCCCCTCTCCTGCGGGGGCGAAAAGACACGGCTTGCGCGCCACTGGCGCGCGTGTCTTGGAGCGCCCGCGCCGCAAGCGTGGGCCGGGGCGCAGAGCGGGGGTTGGGGTGAGGGTAAGGGCGAAGCCTCGCGCACCTGACGCCGGCAGGCCAGATCACGGCACCCGCGCGCAGACCCACGCATCCACCCGTTGAACACCCGCCTTGCGCAAGGCCTTCGCCGCGGCGTGGAGTGTCGCGCCGGTCGTCATCACGTCGTCCACCAAGGCCACATGCGCCGGCAAGGCGCCGCGGGCCTCGAAGGCATCGCGCAGATTGCGCTGCCGCTCGACCGCGTCCAGTTCGGATTGCGGTGCGGTTGCGCGAACGCGTCGCAGCAACGGCAGGCACGGCAGCTGCAGCGCGCGGCCCAGCGGTCGGGCCAGCTCCAGCGCCTGGTCGTAACCGCGCTGGCGCAGGCGCTGCCGGTGCAGGCTTACCGGCACCAACGCCTGCGGGCGCGGCAGCCCCACGCAGTGCCGGGCCATCAGTTCGCTGAGCAGGCGGCCTGCCGCCAGGTCCTGATGGAACTTGAACCGCCGCAGCAGCCCATCCACCGGCCAGCGATAGGTAAAACAGGCATGCACCCGCTGCAGCGGTGATGGGTGCTGCAGGCACTGCCCGCATAGCGCCACCGCGTCGGAGACGAACAGTTGCGTGGCGCAGCACAGGCAGGCATGGCCGTGATCGGGCAAGGCGGCGCGGCATGCGGGGCATAGATCGCCATCGGGCGTGCCGGCCTCCGCGCAGACCAGGCACAGGCTCGGCAGCAACAGCCGCAGCACCCGCTGCGGCCATCTGTAAACCGATCGAACCTGATTGAAGTTGACAGCCTCTTCCATGCTCACCAGACTGCCTGGCTTCCAAGCCGCTGACTGTCAGGAAACTCCGATGTCTGTTGTCGTCCGCCATGACTGGGATCGCAAAGAGCTGCAGGCGCTGTTCGATTTGCCGTTCCCGGAGCTGCTGCACCGCGCGGCCAGCGTGCATCGCGCGCACTTCGACCCGGCGCAAGTGCAGGTGTCCACCCTGCTCTCGGTCAAGACCGGCGGTTGCCCGGAAGACTGTGCGTACTGCCCGCAGGCGCAGCGTTACGACACCGGCGTGAGCGCGCAGAAGCTCATGGAGACCGAAGAGGTCGTGGCCAAGGCGCGCCAGGCCAAGGCCGCCGGCGCCTCGCGCTTCTGCATGGGCGCGGCCTGGCGCTCGCCCAAGGAGCGCGACATCCCCAAGGTCGCGGCGATGATCCGCGAGGTCAAGGCCATGGGCCTGGAAACCTGCGCCACGCTCGGCATGCTCGACGCCGGCCAGGCGCGTGCGCTCAAGGATGCCGGGCTGGACTACTACAACCACAATCTGGACACCGCGCCGGATTATTACGACTCGATCATCCACACCCGCCAGTACCAGGACCGCCTGAACACGCTGGAGCATGTGCGCGATGTCGGCCTGAAGACCTGCTGCGGCGGCATCGTCGGCATGGGCGAAACCCGCGAACACCGCATCGGCCTGCTGCTGGCGCTGGCCACGCTGCCGGCGCATCCGGATTCGGTGCCGATCAACCAACTGGTGCAGGTCCCCGGTACTCCATTGCATGGCACCCAGCAGCTGGATCCGTTCGAGTTCGTGCGCATGATCGCCGTCGCCCGGATCGCCATGCCGAAATCGATGGTGCGCCTGTCCGCCGGCCGCGAGGCGATGAGCGACGAACTGCAGGCACTGTGCTTCCTGGCCGGTGCCAACTCGATTTTCTACGGCGAAAAACTGCTCACCACCGGCAACCCGGACACCGAGCGCGACCAGGCCCTGTTCAAGCGCCTGGGCCTGCGCCCGATGCAGATCACCGTGGATGCGGCCGAGCACGATCATCCCGGCACCGTCCATGCGGAGATCACCCGCAGCGCGGCCTGCGAGCACGCCGCCTGACCCGGCGCCGGGCGCCGGTCGTCGGTGGCGGCTGGGCGCCCCGAGCCCGGCACGCTACGCTAGCGGGCCTTCCCTGCCGTTGAACGCCCCCATGGCTCGCCCCGATCTGCACGAACGGATTTCGTCGCTGCGTAAATTGCGTGTGGCCCAGGAACGGGTGCGGGTGCGGCGACAGGTGGGGCGGCGCGATGGCGTGCGGCTGGAGATCGATGGCCGTTGGCTGACCGGTTTCTGTTCCAACGACTACCTGGGTCTGTCGCAACAGTTCGAAGTGGTCGCCGCGCTGCAGGATGCCGCTGCCCGCGATGGTGCCGGCGCCACCGCCTCGCATCTGATCTGCGGCCACCACACCGCGCACGAAACGCTCGAACGCGAAATCGCCGACTGGTTGGGCTATCCGTCGGCGTTGCTGTTCGGCAGCGGCTTCATCGCCAATCTGGCCGTGCAACAGGCATTGCTCAGCGAAGAAGACGACGTCTGCGTGCAGGACCGGCTCAATCACGCCAGCCTGCTCGATGCCACGCGGCTGGCCGGTTGCCGGCTGCGGCGCTATCCGCACCTGGACGTGGAAGGCGCGATGCGCCAGCTCAAGGGCGCGCCCGAAGGCGCGGCGATGCTGGCCACCGACGGCGTTTTCAGCATGGATGGCGATGTCGCGCCGCTGCGCGCCTTGAGCCTGGTGGCACGCATGCAGCACGCGCTGTTCTATGTGGACGACGCGCACGGTGTCGGCGTGCTCGGTCCGCAGGGGCGCGGTTGCGTGGCCGATGCCGGGTTGGGCGTGGCCGAAGTGCCGTTGCAGTTGGTCACCCTGGGCAAGGCGCTCGGTGGCTACGGCGCGGTGGTGGTGGGCGAAGAGGCGTTGGTGCGCCATCTGGCCGAAACTGCGCGCCCCTACATCTACACCACTGCACTGCCGCCGGCGCAAGTGGCGGCCACCCTGGCGGCCGTGCGCCTGGCGCGTCGCGACGATTGGCGGCGTACGCGCCTGGTCGAATTGATCGGTGCGTTCCGCGATGGCGCGCGCAAGCACGGCTTCGAACTGATGGCCTCCGACACGCCGATCCAGCCGCTGCTATGCGGCGAGGAAGCAACCGTGATGGCGATGTCGGCTGCGCTCGAACACGCAGGTTTCATGGTTGGCGCCATTCGTCCGCCCACCGTGCCCGAAGGCAAGGCGCGCTTGCGCGTCACCTTGTCTGCGCTGCATACGCCGCAGCAGGTGCAGGCATTGATCGAGGCCATCGTGCAGGCGCGCGACGTGGTCAGTCGGCAGCCGCTGCGTGCCTCTGCCTGAGACACGCGGCAGTGCGTGGCTGGCCTGCATGCGAGCACGCGTTGGCCACTCAGCCAATGCAGCGATTGCACGACGCAGCTGCATGGCAGGCGACAACGGCGCGCTGACCGTGCATTGCGGGATGGATCGCCTGAATTGGACCCGCCGTGCAACCGGTGCGCGCCTGCATCCAATCGCACCCGGCCACTGACATGCCACTGGCGACACCTGGCACGGATACGGTGGCGCAACGTCGCGTGTGGGAAGCGTTGTCGCGGCTGTACCTGGACAGCGACAGTTGCGACGACGACGGCATCGCGCGCGTCCTGGCTGCCTCGCCCTTCACCCTGGACCAGTTGCGCACGATGTTGTTGTACGAAGTGCACCCGGTGCTGATCGGCAATCTGCGCAGCGTGGCCGGCGTCTGGGACGGCTTCGATCCCGACTGGCTGGCTGCGGCGATCCAGGCGCGGCGCGCACGGCGCCGACACTGGCCGGCGCGCTGGCACTGGTGCGGCCATGCGCGCGCGCAATGGGCACTGCTGGCTCCAAAGATCGTCGCACTGCGTGCAGCCGCCACGCATTGACGCCTGGGCGCTGCACCCACCATCGGATCTGCGTGCCTCCAATGACCAGCGCGCATCCCACCATGCGTGCCGGCACGCCACAATCGGCGACAATGCGCGCATGCATATCGATGTCATCGGCCACGGGCCTGCGCTGGTTCTCCTGCACGGTTGGGCACTGCACGGCGGCGTGTTCGCACCGCTGGTGGAGCGCCTGGCGCCGCACTATCAATTGCATCTGGTCGACCTGCCCGGGCACGGCTTCAGTCGCGACGACAGCACGCCGCTGGCATTGCCCTATGTGGTTGCAGAAATTGCGGCCGCCACACCGCCGGCGGTCTGGCTCGGCTGGTCGCTGGGCGGGCTGTTTGCGCTGCATGCGGCCGCCACCCTGCCGCAGGTGCGTGGGTTGGCGATGATTGCCGCCACGCCGCGTTTCGTGCGTGGCAACGATTGGCCGAGTGCCGTCCAGCGCGAGGTGTTCGTGCAATTCGGGATCGAGTTGTCGCGCGACTACCGCGGCACGCTGGAGCGTTTTCTTGCGCTGGACACGCTGGGCTCGGCGCATGCACGCAGCGAACTGCGCAGCCTGCGCGAGACGCTCACCGCGCGTGGCGAACCGGCACCGGAGGCGTTGCAGCAAGGGCTCGCCCTGCTCGAACGCACCGATCTGCGCCGCGCCGTGCCGCAACTCGCACGCCCCAGCCTGTGGATCGCCGGGCAACGCGATCGCCTGGTGCCTGCCGCCGGCATGCATGCCGCCGCCGCGCTCAGCCCACACGCGCAGGCGCTCACCATTGCCGGCGGTGGTCACGCGCCGTTTCTGGGTCATGCAGATCAGGTGAGCGAGGCGCTGCAACGCTTCGTTGCGTCCGTGCCATGAGCCGATCGTCGATCATGCGACATCGCTGATCGAGGGACATCTCGCATGGATCTGGGAATCGCTGGCCGCTGGGCGTTGGTCTGCGCCGCAAGCAAAGGGCTGGGTTTGGGCTGCGCACGTGCATTGGCCGGCGAAGGCGCCAATGTGGTGATCGCCGCGCGCGGCCGTGAGGCACTGGAGCACGCCGCCGACGCCTTGCGCGCACTGCCCGGCGCTGGCCAGGTGCGCAGCGTGGTTGCCGATATCGCCACGCCGGAAGGACGCAGCGCCGCACTTGCGGCCTGTCCGCAGGTCGACATCCTGATCAACAACGCGGGCGGCCCGCCGCCGGGCGATTTCCGCCAGTGGGAACGCGCCGACTGGTTGCGCGCGCTGGACGCCAACATGCTGGCGCCGATCGAACTGATCCGCGCCACCGTCGATGGCATGCGCGCACGCCGCTTCGGCCGCATCGTCAACATCACCTCCAGCGCGGTGAAGGCGCCGATCGACATCCTCGGCCTGTCCAATGGCGCGCGCGCCGGCCTGACCGGTTTCGTCGCCGGGCTCGCGCGCAGCACCGTGGCCGACAACGTCACCATCAACAACCTGCTGCCTGGGCAGTTCGTCACCGACCGCTTGCGCGGCAACTTCGCCGCCATCGCGCAGCAACAGGGCAGCAGCGCCGACGAGGTCGCCGAACGCAAGCGTGCGGGCATTCCGGCGGCGCGTTTTGGCGAGCCGGACGAGTTCGGCGCGGCCTGCGCCTTTCTGTGCAGCGCGCAGGCCGGCTATATCACCGGACAGAATCTGTTGATCGATGGCGGCAGCTATCCCGGCACGTTCTAGCGCGGCGCCTTGCACGCCCGATCGATTCCCTCCGCCCCTGCCAGGGGCGACAATAGCCTTGCCATGACCAGTACTTTCGATCCCCGCCACGTCCGGCGCGCCTTTGCGCGTGCCGCCAGCACCTATACCGCCGCCGCCGCGCTTCAAAGCGAAGCGGAAGCCCGCCTGCTCGAATCCCTCGACTACCTGGGCGAGCAGGTGCCCAAGGTGGTGCTGGATGTCGGCGCCGGCCCCGGCCATGCCAGCGCTGCAATCAAGAAGCGCTGGCCCAAGGCACAGGTGATCGCGCTGGATCAGGCCATGCCGATGCTTCGCCAGGCGCGCAAGGCCGCAGGCTGGTGGAAGCCGTTCACGCAGGTGTGTGCCGATGCGCGCGCGCTACCGGTTGCCGACGGCAGCGTGGATGTGATCTTCAGCAATCTGTGCCTGCAGTGGGTGGAAGACCTGCCGGCCGTGTTCGCCGGTTTCCGTCGCGCGCTGCGCCCGGGCGGGTTGCTGCTGTGTTCCACCTTCGGCCCGGAAACGCTGATCGAATTGCGCGAGGCCTTTGCGCAGACCGACCCGGCCCCGCACGTCAGCCGCTTTCCGCCGATCGCCCAATTCGGCGATGCCCTGCTGATGTCCGGGTTCCGCGACCCGGTGCTGGACCGCGACCTGTTCACCCTGACCTACAACGACCTGCCCGCACTGATGCGTGAGCTGCGTGCGATGGGGGCAACCAATGCACTCAGCAACCGCCGCGCCACCCTGACCGGACGCGGTCGCTTCGCGGCCGCCAGCGCGGCCTACGAACCGCTGCGGCGACCGGACGGCACCCTGCCCAGCTCCTGGGAAGTGATCTACGCCCATGCCTGGGCACCGGCGCCGGGCGCGCCCATCCGCGAACACGGGCATGAGGTCGCCAGCGTGCCGGTCAGCGCCATCCCGATCCGCCGCCGCATCGACTGAACGGCGGTGCAGAACGCCGGTCCGCGCGCATCCACTGCCGGTGAGACACAGCGTATTGCGCCCATGCCACTGCTCAGCGGTCAGGCTCGGCGGTGACACTTGCTAGAATTCTGAAGTGACCGGCCGCACTTCCTTCGTTGCGGCTTACCTTGTTCGATGGTGGCTACCGACACGACGCAGCAGTGCTGCGTGCGTTTCTTGGCAGCCACTCTCACGTTTGCGGCCCCCCGCCCCCAATCGGCCTCCCTCATGTTGAAGTGGCTCCTCATCGCGCTGTTCATCGCATCGGCGCTCTACATCCATTATCGCGGTCGCGTGCGGCACCGGCTCAGCCGGCAGTTGCTGGACCATTCCACCTTCATGGCCCCCATCAACACACTGATGTACCTGTGTTCGCGGGTGCCGACCACCCCGTTCATCGACCCGGGCAAGGAATTTCCCGAGCTGGCGCCGCTGCGCGCGAGCTGGCCACTGATCCGCGACGAAGCGGTGGCGTTGCAGCAGATGCAGAAGATCCGCGCTGCCGAAGGCTATACCGACATCGGCTTCAATTCGTTCTTCCGGCGTGGCTGGAAGCGCTTCTATCTGAAGTGGTACGGCACCGCGCATCCGTCTGCCGCCGAATTGTGTCCGCAGACCACCGCCTTGCTGAAATCCATTCCCACGGTCAAGGCCGCGATGTTCGCCGAGCTGCCGCCGGGCAGCGAACTTCGCCCGCACCGCGACCCGTTCGCCGGCTCCATGCGCCTGCACCTGGGCCTGGCCACACCGAACGACGACCGTTGCTTCATCGACGTCGACGGCCAGCGCCACAGCTGGCGCGATGGCGAGTGGACCATGTTCGACGAGACCTATATCCATTACGCGCGCAACGACACCGACCAGGACCGCATCATCCTGTTCTGCGATATCGAACGCCCGATGCGTTGGCGCTGGGCGGCGGCGGTGAACCGCTTCGTCGGCCGCAGCCTGCTCTCGGCCGGCGCCTCGCCCAATCAGGAAGGCGACAAGACCGGCGGCATCAATCGCGTGTTCCGCTATTTCTACGCCGCCCGCCTCAAGGCCAAGGCGCTGAAGGAACGCAACAACCCGCTGTACCAGGTGCTCAAGTGGAGCATCTTCATCCTGGTGGTGGTCGGGATCGTGTTGCTGTAATTCCCGCCTACCCGCGTAGAAGCGCACCCGGGCGCGAGCGTCGTCGTCGATAACGCTTCATCGCACCCAGGTGCGCTGTTACGCAGCGCTGGTCGAGGCGCTCAGCGCGATACCTGCGCAATCCATTCCTGCAGGTTGTAGTAGTTGGTCACGCGGGTGATCTTGTCGCCGCGCACGTCGAAGAACGCACCGCCCACCAGCACATAGGTCTGCCCGTTGGCCTCCGGCAGGCCTTCGTCGGTGGTGTGATAGACGCCATGCACCACGTACTCGGCACCGACCCGGGTGCCATCGTCGTTGGCGATGACGACCACATCGCGCAATTGCTCGCGGTAGCTGTCGTTCATGCGCTGCAGGAACGCGGCGAATGCGTTGCGGCCGATTTCGCGCGGACCTTGATTGAGGTCGTGGGCGACGTCCTCGGCCAGAAACGCCAACATGCCGTCCCAATCGCCACGGTTGAATGCTGCGTAGTAGGCCTGCACCAGGCCAATGGCGTGTTGCCGATGGGTCTCGCTCATGCTCGAACCTGCCCGCTGGGAAAGCCGCATCATAGGCCTGCGGTCACGGCCCTTGCACCACCAGATCGCGGTGGAAGTAGTACACCTCCTGCAACAGGAAGCGCCAGCTGGTGTGGAAGCTGCGAAACCGCGTGCTCGGCGTGGACGAAGCCAGCGCGTCGATACCCAGTTCCTGGCTCAGCCGCAGCGCGCGCGCCATGTGCAGTGGGTCGCTGACGATGATCGCCCGATGCAGGCCGTGCCGCTCCATCAGCGTGCGCGCCTGTTCCAGGTTCTGCCGGGTGGTGCGCGAGGTGGTTTCGATCACGATGGCTTCCGGCGGAATGCCGTGGCGCAGCGCGTAGCGTCGAGCCACCTGCGATTCGGCAAAGCGTGCGCCGTTGCCGAAGCCACCGGTGAACAACAGCCGCGGCGCATAGCCCTGCGCGTACAGGTCCAATGCGTGCCGGATGCGTTCTTCGAACACCGGCGAAGGGCGCGCATCGTAGGCGGCCGCACCCAGCACGATGATCACATCGGCCGGTGCGGCCTGATCGCGGTCGCCGATCCACACGATCCAGCCTGCCACGGCCACCAGCCAGATCAGCGCCAGCATGCACAACCGCCAGCCCCAGCCCCACAGGCCGAGCCCGCGTGAGCGCCTGCTCACGCCGCGGCCCAAGGCAAGGCATCCAGATCGACATTGCCGCCGGACAGGATCAGCCCCACCCGCCGCCCGGCAAACCGTGCCGGCTGGGCCAGGACCGCGGCCAGGGCGATCGCCGAAGACGGCTCGACCACTTGCTTGAGCAACTGCCAGACCAGCCGCATCGCCTGGACGACCGCCGCATCGTCCACCGTGATCACCTGTGCCCCGGCGCGCTGCAGCACTGCGAAGTTGGGCGCGCCCAAGGTGCCGCGCAGGCCATCGCAAATGGTGTCCGGCACGAAATCGACCAGCCGCTGCCCGGCCGCCAGCGAACGCGCGGTGTCGGCTGCGCCGGCCGGCTCGGCCAGTACCAGCTCGCAGTCCGGCGAGGATTGCAGCGCCAGTGCGGCGCCGGCCGCCAGCCCACCACCGCCGACCGGCGCCACCAGCACATCCAGCCCGCCGCTTTGGTGCAGCAGCTCCAGCGTGGCGGTGCCCTGCCCGGCGATCACTGCACGATCGGTATACGGGTGCACCAGCGTGGCGCCGCTGCCGGCCTGCACCTCGGCGCACATCTGTTCCCGCGCCGCGATGGTCGGCGCGCAACGCCACAACGTGGCGCCGTTCCGGGAGATATTGGCCAGCTTGGCCGCCACCGCGCCCTCGGGCACCACCACATGGCAGCCGATGCCGCGCGTGCGTGCGGCAAGCGCCAGCGCCGCGCCGTGGTTGCCGGAGGAATGCGTGACCACACCATGCGCAGCCAGCTCATCCGGCAGCGACCACACGGCATTGCAGGCACCGCGGAACTTGAATGCGCCACTGCGCTGCAAATGCTCGGCCTTGAAGAACAACTGCGCACTGCTGAGCGCGTCCAGACTGTGCGATGTCAGCAACGGTGTCGGCGCGCAGTGCGGCGCAATCCGCGCAGCGGCCTGCAGGACGTCGGAATGGGCAAGGGGGACCGTCTCGATCATGCCTGCAAGATTAACGTATCGCCTCCTCTTCACGGGTCGCACGCAGTGCCGCCGCGCATGCTGGATCGATGACAAAGCATCGCAATGCCGCACAATTAAGGACCGATTCAATGCATCGGTTCGACAGTGGCATCATGGTTGCAGGAGGGCACCATCCATGAAATTCCGTCTGATCTTCGCCGCCGGGCTCTTGGCCCTGGGCGGCTGCGCAACCTACGACTACACCGGCGGTGGGTCGGGCGGCTATTACCGTGGTGCGCCTGCCGTGCAGTATCGCTATCCGCCCGGCTACTCCCCGTACTTCTACGGCAATCCGTATGGTTTGCCATATGGGTATGGCGCCGGGTCGATCGGCCTGTACGACTACCCTGTGTATCCGGTCTATCGCGGTGGTGGCGGCTACTACTACCGGCAGTACGATCGCCGTCCGCAGTACCGTCCGCCGCGCCCGAACGGCTCGTTCAACAACGGGCAGCGCCCCGGCGGCTCGCGGCCGCAGCAACCCAATCGCCCGCCGGCAACCGGCGCGCCGCCGCGCGTCATTCGCGAGATCCAGCGGCAAACCGCGCCGCGCAACACACGCGAACAGATTCCGTAAGAGGCTGACTGCGACCTGGCCCACACTTGGCGACATTGGGGGCTTGCGTTCAGCTGACGATTGGCCGCAAGCTAGGTGCTCTGTGTGACCCGCCACGTCATTTTTTGACCGGGCCAGCCCCACTGACGACTTATGTCGATGTCCGACAGGGAAATCTGGATCCCCCCTGTTCCGGCCCTGTCGGATATCGGCGCCTACAACACAGAAAGCCCCGGCATGCCGGGGCTTTCTGTTTTTGTTTCGACGGTTGCCAAGCAGGCTGCAGCGGAACGGGCGCGTGCGCCATTTCGCAGAAACCTTAAAAAAAATAAGGGTCGGCAGTCCCCCGACTACCGACCCTTACGCTACCCCATCGCACGCGCGGCTGGCCCCTGTTCCAATTCCAGCCTTTGCGCCCATGTCGCAATGCCACGACGGGTGCAGTAGAGATATCCGCACGAAACATGCCAACTTGAGGGTCACGTACGTAAATTGTGATTTTCATCACAATTTATAGCGAACGAGTGACCTCGCCCGCCCTTCAGCCGATACTTTCGCGGCCGTTTTCCTTTTCCCGCTCCTGGTCCACGCCCATGTCCGACTCCTTCTATCGCTACGACGTCATCGTGATCGGTGGCGGTCATGCCGGCACCGAGGCCGCCCTGGCGTCTGCACGCACAGGGGCGCGCACCTTGTTGCTCACCCACAACATCGAGACGGTGGGCGCGATGAGCTGTAACCCCGCCATCGGCGGGATCGGCAAGGGCCACCTGGTCAAGGAGATCGACGCACTCGGCGGGGCGATGGCACGCGCCGCGGATCTGGCCGGCATCCAGTGGCGCACGCTCAACGCCTCCAAGGGGCCGGCAGTGCGTGCCACGCGCTGCCAGGCCGATCGCAACCTGTACCGCACTGCGATCCGCTGCATCGTCGAGGCCCAGCCCAACCTGACCGTCTTCCAGGCGGCAGTGGACGACCTGATCATCCACAACGGCACGTCCGAAGCCGACAGCGTGCGCGGCGTCATCACCCAGACCGGGCTGCGTTTCCAAGCGCCTTCGGTGGTGCTGACCGCCGGTACGTTCCTGGCCGGCAAGATCCATGTCGGCGAAACCCAGTACGCGGCCGGGCGCATGGGCGACCCGCCGGCCACCACGCTGGCCGCGCGCCTGCGCGAGCGCCCGTTCGCGATCGACCGGCTCAAGACCGGCACCCCGCCGCGGATCGACGGGCGCACCCTCGATTACGGCGTGATGGCCGAGCAACCCGGCGACGACCCATTGCCGGTGATGTCGTTCATGGGCCAGGTCAGCGACCATCCGCGCCAGGTCAGCTGCTGGATCACCCAGACCACCGAACAGACCCACGAGATCATTCGCAACGCGCTGCACCGCTCGCCGCTGTATTCGGGGCAGATCGAAGGCATCGGCCCGCGCTACTGCCCGTCGATCGAAGACAAGGTGGTGCGTTTTGCCGAGAAGACCAGCCACCAGATCTTCGTCGAACCCGAAGGGCTGGAGGTGGCCGAGATCTATCCCAACGGTATTTCCACCTCGCTGCCGTTCGATGTGCAGCTGGCGCTGGTGCGCTCGATCCACGGCTTTGCGAACGCGCACATCACCCGCCCCGGCTACGCCATCGAATACGACTTCTTCGACCCGCGCGGGCTCAAGGCCTCGCTGGAGACCAAGACGGTGGGCGGGCTGTTCTTCGCCGGGCAGATCAACGGCACGACCGGTTACGAAGAGGCGGCCGCCCAGGGTCTGCTGGCCGGACTCAACGCAGCGCGCCACGTGCAGGGGCTGCCGGCGTGGTCGCCGCGCCGCGACGAGGCCTACCTGGGCGTGCTGGTGGACGATCTCATTACCCACGGCACCACCGAGCCGTATCGCATGTTCACCAGCCGCGCCGAATACCGCTTGCAGCTTCGCGAGGACAATGCCGATGCGCGGCTGACCGGCGTCGGGCGTGCGATGGGCCTGGTGGACGACGCGCGCTGGGCGCGCTTTGCGGCCAAGCAGGAGGCCGTGCAACGCGAAACGACGCGGTTGTCGGCGCTTTGGGCGACACCGGGCAATGCGCTGGGCCGCGAGGTGGCAGACGCGCTGGGCGTGACGGTCAGCCGCGAAACCAACGTGCTGGATCTGATCAAGCGCCCGGAGCTCACCTACGCCACCTTGATGCGGGTGCCGACCCTGGGCCCGGGCGTGGATGATGCGCAGGTGGCCGAGCAGGTCGAGATCAGCGTCAAGTACGCCGGTTATCTGGATCGCCAGCGCGACGATATCGCGCGTCAGCAACGTCACGAAACCACGCCGATCCCGGACGGTTTCGATTACGCCAGCGTGCGTGGTCTGTCGATCGAGGTGCAACAGAAACTCGAACGCGTGCGTCCCCAGCACATCGGCCAGGCACAACGGATTCCCGGCATGACGCCGGCGGCGATCTCGCTGCTGCTGGTGCATCTGGAGCGCGCGCGACGCAGCCAGGTGGCGTGATCGACGCGACGATCGCTGCCCGTCGGCAGCGATCGCCGGGCCATCCATCCCTCTGAAGGCAGCCGTGAGCGCGCCAGTCATCGCGAAACGATGGCGTGTGCCGATTAGCGAACATGCGGGCGAGCAAAGGCGACCTGAGCCGACCGAACGGTCGAAGCGGACTCAAGCGTTATTGCTATGATTTGCCAACGACGACACATTTCGACACATGAACGCATCTCGCACGTTATTGCCGGCGATGTTTCGCAGCGCCTGCGCCCTGCTGCTGTTGACCCTGGCATGCAGTTGGCCGGCGCATGCCAGGACCGAAGAAGACGGGCGTTACTGGCTGAGCGTCTACGCGCAAGGCAAGCTGCCGGTCGAAAACCTGTACTGGAGCATGGATGTGCATCCGCGCTGGCGCGAGGAAGGCGAACAGTTCGATCAACTGATCTTGCGCCCTGCCGTGTTCTATCGGCTCAATCCCAAGGCCAGTGTCTGGATGGGTTACGACACCATCATCAGCCATCCGGCCGGGCAGCCATCCAACCGCGAGAATCGCTGGTGGGGGCAATTTCAATATCAATTCGATCCGATCGCCGAGATCACCGTTACCAGCCGCACGCGCCTGGAACAGCGTCACCGCGAAGGCTTCAGCGATGAAGGGTATCGCGTGCGGCAGATGATCCGCGCGGTGCGCCCCAGCGGGTTCAGTCCGCAATTGTCGTGGGTGGCGTTCAACGAAGTGTTCGTCAATCTGGATCAGACCCGATGGGGCGCACAACGCGGTCTCGATCAGAACCGGGTGTTTGTCGGCATCAACTGGAAATTCAATGCCATTGCCAACGCCGATGTCGGTTACCTGAATCAGTTCGTCAACACGCGTACGGTGGATCGGGAAAACCACGTCCTGATGACCACGTTCCGCTTCAATTTTTGAGCATCACGTGCGCGTGGGCCAATGCAGGGCGAAGTTGAAAGCGCTGCGTTCAATCGACCCCGGCGCCATGCTGACTGGTTTCGATAGGACCTGCGGGTTGCCGACGAGCCACCGATGACGACCGTGACGGTTCGCGTGGTGCACAGCGCCCTTGGCGCCCACACAGCTGCCGGCGCACGGCTGCACCCAGGTGTTCTTTTTGCGAGGCGAGCCCGCACGCGGTGACACATGCCCCGACGCTGCAGTGACACCGCCACAGGTGCGGCAGCGCGTGCCTCGGCACGGCTGCCGCAGGCTGTCAGGCGGCCCTGCGTTCGATCGCGGGCAGCAGGCGCTGGCGTAGCGTCAACGCCGCCAGGTCCAGCGTTTCACCGGCGGCACGCAAGACGCTGCCCATGTTGATGAAGCCGTGGATCATGCCCGGGAAACTATGCAGGGTGACCTCCACTCCCGCCGCACGCAGGCGCTCGGCATAGGCGCGGCCTTCGTCGTACAGCATGTCGCGGTCGCAGACCACGACCAGCGCAGGCGCAACGCCGGCGACATCCGGCGCCAGCATCGGCGAGACACGCCAGTCGTTGGCCACCGCCATGTCGGGCAGCAGATGGCGGTTGAAGAATTCCACCGCTGCCGCAGTCAACGGTGGCAGGCCGGCATTGAGCGAGCGCGATGGATACACGCCGCTGTCCTGGCGCGCGTCGGTCAGCGGATAGACCAGCAGCTGGCAACGCAAGGCGATGCCGGCATCGCGCGCGGCCAGTGCGGCAACCGCGGCCATGGCGCCGCCGATACTGTCGCCGCAGACAGCAAGGCGCTGCACATCGGCGCCGACCGTGTCCGGGTGCGCAACCAACCAATGCAACGTCGCGATGACATCTTCCACGCCGGCCGGCGCCGGATGCTCGGGGGCCAGACGGTAATGGATCGCCAACACCTGACAGCCAGCACGCGCCGCCAGTTGCCGGCACACATCGTCATGCGATTCCAGATCGCCCACCAGACCGCCGCCGCCGTGCACGAACAGGCAGGTCGGGGCCGGGCCGGCCGCGACCCCCGTGGGGCGATACAAGCGCAAAGGCACTGCACCGGTGGCGGCCTCGGCCTGCAGATCGCGTACCTCGGCCATCTCGATGCGCGGGAAACCGAACTGCGCGCCCACCGCGCGCATCATCGCGCGCGCGCCTTCGATCGGCAGGGTTTCCATGGGCGGCTGCGCCGCCTCTTGAAGCTGGGCGAACAGACGCACGACATCAGGATCAAACGACATGACGAACTCTCCGATAAGCGATGGTCGAGCTTGCCAGATTGTTATGAACCATCACTATTCAAATCGTTAATCAGTACCGACAAAAAGGCCGGTGGTCCGGGCACGTACGCAAAAAAGCCCAAAATTGCTGGAAAAAATGGCCGCACACGCGCAGATTGGCCGCTCGGCGATGTCGCAATGACTGCAGCGTGCGCGCTGAATTTGCTGCGCTGCATCGCAACCAATGCGCTGCTGCTGCGGCCTGTTGGCGCTTCCTAGTCGTTGTCTTCGGCAGCCGCTTCGCGGCCTTGCTGGCGAATGAGGTTTTCCTGGCGCGCATCTTCGATCGAGGCACGGACGGCGCGTACATCGGCGCGGCGGGTGTCGAATTTGAACCGCCCGGTGAGCACGCTGTCCGGGCGCAGTTCGCCCTTTTCGAACAGCGCCCACATCTCTTCGCCGTAATGGGTGTCCAGCAGCTCGGGCGCGAAACGGCCCAGGCAGTCGCGCAGGTTGTGCACATCGCGCAGCAGCATGTCGCGCGCGGCATTGTTGCCAGCGGCACTGACCACCTGCGGAAAGTCGATCACCACCGGGCCATCGGGCGAAACCAGCACGTTGTATTCGGACAGATCGCCGTGCACCAGGCCCAGCGACAGCATCTTGACCACATCGCCGATCAGGCTGGTGTGGAAGGCGCGCGCCTGCTCGGGTTCCAGGTCCACCTCGCCCAGCCGCGGTGCGCTGTGACCGGCGTCATCGGTGACCAGATCCATCAGCAGCACGCCGTGGAAGTAACCGCGCGGTTTGGGCACATGCACCCCGGCATCCACCAGTTGATAGAGCGCGTCGGCTTCGGTGTTCTTCCAGGCGGTTTCAGCTTCCTTGCGGCCGAACTTGGTGGCCTTGCCCATCGCGCGGGCCTGACGGCTGCCACGCACCTTGCGGCCTTCCTGGTACTGCACGCGCGCCTGGAAACTGCGTTGCGCCATGTCCTTGTAGACCTTGGCGCACAGGATCTCGGCGCCTGCGCTCACGACGTAGACGGATGCTTCCTTGCCGCTCTTCAGTGGTCGCAACACTTCGTCGATGACGCCGTCGTCGATCAGCGGCTGCAGGCCGTTGGGGGTTTTCATGGACTAAGCGCACCGATCCGTCACAAACCAGCGGCGATTATGCGGCAAGCAGGGTGAAGCGCTTACATGCCCACGCACAGAGTGTGAGCCGGGGCATGCCATGGCGCGAGCGCTTACCATGCACGGACCTGTCCGCTGCCGCACTCCTATGCCCGAGCCCGCCTCCAGCCGCCGCAAACGTCCCGCCGCCGTGGTTGCGGCCGGCAGCGATCGCGGCCTGCCGCATGAGCTGATGCAGCAGATCGCCGCCGCCCAGGGCGATCCGGACTTCATGACCTCGCTGGGGCGCGGGCTGGTGGTGCTGAGCGTGTTCGCGCAGCATGCGCGCGAAGTGACGATGTCGCAGATCAGCCTGGAAACCGGCATCTCGCGCGCAGCCGTCCGGCGCGTGCTGCATACGCTGGCCAAGCTGGGCTATGTGGGCGAGCAAGGACGTGGCTACGTGTTGCTGCCGCGCGTGCTGGGCATCGGCGGCGCGTACGCGGCGTCTTCATCGATGACCGCGGCCGCACAGCCGGTCCTGGACGGGCTGCGCGACCAACTGCACGAATCGTGTTCGCTGGGCGTGCTGGATGGCGACGATCTGCTGTACGTGGCGCGCTCGGAAACGGTGCGCATCATGTCGATCGGGCTGCGCCCGGGGACGCGGCTGCCGGCCTACTGCACCTCGATGGGGCGGGTGTTGCTGGCCGCCCTGCCCGGCGACACCTTGCAGGCGTATCTGGAACGCACCACCTTGCGTCCGCGGACCGACCGCACGGTGACCCAGGCCTCGGCGCTGCTGGAGGTGCTGGCGCGCACGCGCCGCGAAGGCATGTGCCTGACCGATCAGGAACTGGAAATCGGCCTGCGCTCGATCGCCGTGCCGGTGCGCAACCTGCGCGGCGAGGTGATCGCCGCGCTCAACATTGGCGCCCAGGCCGGGCGGGTGAGCCTGCAGACGATGCAAACGCAGTTGCTGGAACCGCTGAAGCAGGCGGCGCAGCGGCTGGGAACCTTGCTGAGTTAGTGCAGCACCTTGCGTTGGCGCGGGCGTCGCTCGCGGGGCATCCGACCTGCCCCTGTGCTGCATAAGCGCTAGTGGCGCAGTGGTGGCTGGCAGAGGTCAAAAGCAATCGCGTCCACGCATTGCGGGCGTGCCCGACGTGCATGCGAGGCTGCACATCGCAAAGCGCCAGGCCAGGCCTGTTCGAATTGATCGCCACTTGCTGTTGCACGCGTCCCGACCCAGGCGGCAAACAAGACGTAGCGAGCAGTCGGCAGATGGATGCGGATGACGCACAGGAACCGCAATGCACGAGGTTGCAATGCCGCACCGGGCACCGACCACGCCCGCCTGACGGCCGCGCAGTCTTTTGTTGACGGCTCCTAGCGCGGCCGGCGCAGAAAGCTCACTACCGCATCCACCCACGCTGCGTGGCTGTCTTCGACCTGGGCCACGTGGTCGGCGTGCGGCAGGGTCACCCAGCTGCGATCTTCGCTGCGCAGGCGTGCGTAGAGATGCGCGTTGTCTGCCTGGGTGGCGATCGGGTCGTCGACGCCGCGCAACAGCAAGACCGGCACCGTCGCGACTTGCTCGGGATGGAAGGCGAACTGCTCCATGGCGCGCCAGTCGGTGCGCACCGGATCCGCTGCCAGCGCCTGGGCGACGTAAGCCGCACGCACGCCCGGTGGTGCCGCATTGGCGGTGATGAAGTCCTCACCGGCCGCAGCGGCCGTGGTGGGTGCGCGCAAGGGCCGATCTGCCGGAACCGCCGGCGCAGGCGCTGCATCCACGTCATCGGGGAAGCCAAACAACACCAGGGCAGACATCGCCTGCGGTTGCTGCTGCGCGAGCAGCAACGCCACCCGCGCGCCGTTGGAATAGCCCAGCAATGCCGGGGGCGGCAGGCCGGGATGGGTCTGCGCGACCCAGGCCAGCACATTGCGGACATCGGCCACTGCACGGGCGGGCGTATTCCAGCCCGTGCGGTCGCGTGGGCTGCCACCGTAGCCGCGCAGATCCACCGCATACGCGGCAAACCCGGCTTGCGCGAGCGCTGCAAGGACAGAGCGCGCGTCACGCGGCTCGCCAGGCACCTGCAAATCGAAGTTGGGCAATGCGCTCCAGGTGCGGCCGTGCACCAGCACGATCGTGCCACGTGGCTGCGCGGGCACGCGCGACCACACCGCCAGCGTCTGGCCATCGTCGGTACGCACCTGCGCCAACACGGTGCCGGGGCCGGGCTGCGGTTGTGCGTGCAGCGCCGCGGTTGCCAATGACACCACCAGCAGGCAGACCAATCGATGCAGCATCCGATGTCTCCGGTTGCGGTGGGCTGAGCGCCGCCAATACGCGTGTGCGCGCAGTCGGCAGGCGATTTTGGACGGCGCGCCAGGCACCGCAGTGTACGAGTGGTCCCCGCCGCACCGGGTACCGAACACGCGCGCCGGACGCTGAGCGCAGTCGGTTTGCCCGCCGCCCGGAGACCACTCTTACCGCGGTTGCGCCGCCGAGGCTGCGCCGGCGTCGGCCGCTTGTTCTTCCAGGATCGGCCTGGCCAGCGCGAACGCGTGGTTGGCGGCCGGCACGCCGCAGTAGATCGCCGCCTGCAGCAGCACTTCCTTGATCTGCGCAGGCGTGACGCCGTTGTTGCGCGCCGCACGCACGTGCAGCTTGAATTCTTCGTCGTGGCCTAGCGCGATCATCATCGACAGGGTGATCAGCGAACGGGTGTGGGCCGGCAGGCCGTCGCGGGTCCAGATGCTGCCCCAGGCGTAGCGGGTGATCAGGTCCTGAAATTCTTCGGTGAATTCGCTACGCGCGGCCAGCGCACGGTCGACGTGCGCATCGCCAAGGACGCGTCGGCGTTCGCGCATGCCGGCTTGATAACGTTCGTCTTCGTGCATGGGGTGTCCTTGCAAGGTGGGAAAGCTCACTGGCCCTGAAGAAAGCCGAGCACCGCCTGGTTGAACGCGGCCGGCGATTCCAGGTTGCAGATGTGGCGGCCGGGCACCTGGGCGTAATGCCCATCCGGCGCGGCATAGGCGATCTCGCGCAGGTCAGGCGGCGGGCACACCGGGTCGTCGTCGCCGGCCAGCGCCAGCAGCGGCAGGCTTAGCCCGTCCAATGCGCCGCGGAAGTCCGCATCGGCCACCGCCTGGCAGCAGGCGATGTAGCCGGCAGGCGAAGTGGATACGAAGGCAGCAGCGATCATGTCCAGGCGCTGCGCATGGCTGATGGCAAATTCGGGGGTAAACCAGCGCTGCAGCGTGGCATCGATCAGCGTCGGAAGGCCTTCGCTGCGCACCTGTTCGATGCGGGTTTCCCAGGCGGCGGCACTGCCGATCTTCTGCGCGGTGGCGCACACCACCAGCCGGCGCAAGCGCTGCGGTGCATGCAGGCCCAGCCACTGGCCGGTGAGCCCGCCGATCGACAGGCCGCAGAAATCGCTTTGCGCGATCTCCAGGGCGTCCCACAGTGCCAGCACGTCCTGACCCAGGTCGGCGACGCTGTACGGGCCGGGCGGCGTCTCCGAATACCCATGGCCGCGGCGGTCGTAGCGCAGGATGCGGTAGTGCGGAGCGAAGGCTTCGAGCTGCACGTCCCACATGTGCAGATCGGTGCCCAGCGAATTGCAGAAAGTCAGCCAGGGGCGTCCTTCGGTGCCGTCCAGGCGGTAGTGCAGGCGATGCGTGGGCAACTGGAGATAAGCCATCGAGGCACCGTCAACAGGAAGAAGATCCAGCCAGCACGCGGTCGATCCACACCGAGGACATGCCGCGCCAACTTGCGCTATCGAACACTGCCTGCAGTTGCGCGTGCGTGAGCACCGCGCTCACCTGCGCGTGCTCGCCAAGCACCTCGCGCAAATGCCGTTGCTGCGCCTGCGCGCGCAGCGCGGCCTGTTCCACCAGGGCGTGCGCCTGCGGCTTGCCCAGGTGTGGCGCAAGCGCGAACACGGCCGCCTCGGCGTAGAGCAGCCCGCCGTGGCTGTCCAGATGCGCCTGCATGCGTGGGCGATCCAGTTCCAGACCCGACAGGCACAGCTGCATCTGCGCCAGGCTACCGGCGGTGAGGCAGACGATCTGCGGCAAGGTGTCCCACTCGGCATGCCATTGCCCGGCTGCGCGCTCGTGCGGCTGCGCCATGGCGCTGAACAAGGTGGCGACCAGGCCCGGTACGCGTGTGGCCGCAGCCACGGCTGCCACGCTGGAGACCGGATTGCGCTTGTGCGGCATCGCCGAGGAGCCACCTTTGCCGGCGGCGGCCGGCTCGAACGCTTCGCCCACCTCCGTTTGCATCAGCAACACCACATCGCCGCCGATCTTGCCCAGCGTGCCGGCCAGCAGACCGAAGGCGCAGCCGACCTCGACGATGCGGTCGCGCGCGGTATGCCAGGGCAGCGCGGGCAGCGGCAACGCCAGGGCGCTCGCCAGCGCCTGCGCCACTTCCAGGCCACGGCCCTGCAACGAGGCCAGGGTGCCGGCCGCGCCGCCGAACTGCAGCACCAAGGCATCGTGCCGCAAGGCGTGCAGGCGCCGCTGCGCACGCTGCAGGGCGTCCAGCCAACCGGCGACCTTGAGCCCGAAGGTGACCGGCACGGCCTGCTGCAGCAGGGTGCGACCGGGCAGGCCGGTGTTGCGCTCGCGTTCGGCCAGCACCGCCAGATCGGCGCACAGGGCGTGCAGACGCGGCAGCAGCAGATCCAGTGCGGCGCGCAGCTGCAGCACCATGCCGGTATCGATGACGTCCTGGCTGGTGGCACCCCAGTGCACCCAGCGCGCGGCGGCGTTGTCGTGCGCGGCCACCTGCGCGGTCAGCGCCTTGACCAGCGGAATGGCGGGATTGCCGGCCAGCGCCGTGGCCTGCGCCAACGCGGCCAGATCGTAGTGCTGCACATCGCAGGCAGCGGCAATGGCCTGCGCGGCCTGCGCGGGAATCACCCCGCACTGCGCCTGGGCGCGCGCCAGCGCCGATTCGAACTGCAGCATCGCCTGCACGCGCGCGGCATCGTCGAACAAGGCCTCGCACGCAGGCTCGCCGAACAAGGATCCCAACAACGAAGATGTCGCACTCATGCATTGCATCTCTAGGCGAGCCGGCAGCATCGCACCGATGTACCAAGGTGCCAACTAGACCAAAGGGCAATGCATCGGGCGCGCCTGGCACTGCCGGGATGAGGTGGATGAGGCCATGCGTGCTTGCGCTGCGTGCACGCGAGTGCACGTGTGCACCTGCCTGCCACGATGCGCGCTGCCCCGGATGCATGTGCGTGAGGCGTCACGGCGCATTGCTTGTCGCCGGAGATACCCTGGCGATGTTTCGGCAGCAGGCGCTCGTGCAGCGGCGCCTATGGCCCTGTGGACGTGGCCGCGTGCCGGCAGGATGCAGCGCTGCCCCTGTACGCATACGGCGTTTCAACATCGGCATGCGGATCAATAGCGGAAGAACACCGTTTCCGCGTCGCCCTGCATGTGGATGTCCCACGTGTACGCACCGCCTGGATGCGGCTGGGCCAGCAAGGTGGCGCGCCGCTCGGCCGGCACCAGCGCCAGGATCGGGTCGCTGCCTAGGTGTGGGTCGTCGGCGAAATACAGCCGCGTCGACACCCCGCGCAAGAGGCCGCGCATGAAGACCAGCACCGTCAGATGCGCCGCCTGCTGCTTGCCGTCCGGGCCCGCCACCCTGCCCGGCTTGATGGTGCTGAAGGTAAAACGCCCGTTGGCATCGGTGGGCACGCGGCCCCAGCCGTCGAAGCTGGGGTCGTGGGCCTCGCAGCGACCGTCGGCCACATGCGCATAGATGCCCGCAGCATCGGCTTGCCACACTTCCAGCACCGCATCGGCCACTGGCGCGCCGGCGCCATCGAAGATGCAACCGCTGATCTGCACATGCGTGCCCGCGGCCTGCGCAGGTGCGATCTGTTGGCGATACAGCGGCTCCAATCCCAGCCGGTAATACGGCCCGACGGTCTGCGACGGCGTTGCATGCAGGCTCATCGTGTCACTCCCAGACCGTTTGCTTGCGACCGCGCAAGACGATGTCGAAGCGGTAGGCCAACGCGTACTCGCTGACCGCGTTTTCCCAGTCGAAACTGGACACCATGCGTTCGCGCGCCAGCGCATCGTCGACACAGTTGAAGATGGGGTCGTGCGCCAGCAGCGGGTCGCCGGGGAAATACATCTGGGTGACCAGCCGCTGCCCGATGCCATCGCCGTGCAACGAAAAATGGATGTGCGCAGGCCGCCAGGCGTTGTAGTGATTGCGCCACGGATACGCGCCCGGCTTGATGGTCTTGAAACTGTAGCGGCCGTGCTCATCGGTCAGCACCTGGCCGGTGCCGCGGAAGTTGGGGTCCAGCGGTGCATCGTGCCGATCGCCAGCGTGCTGGTAGCGACCAGCCGCGTTGCATTGCCACACTTCCACCACGCTGTTGCGGACCGGCCTGCCGTTTTCGTCGAGCACGCGGCCGGAGACGATGATGCGCTCGCCCAGCGGCGCGCCACTGAACCCTGCAGTGAGATCGGCCGCGTGCGCGCCCAGCGTGAGCCGATCCAGGCGCGGGCCGGTGACTTCCGACAGCGTGACCGGCAGGTCGATCGGATCACGCGTAGGCCCTCGCAATGTGGTGGAAGCGTATGCCGGATGCAGGTACGCCGGCTGTGTACCGGGCCGGCTGCGGCGGTAGCCGAGCAGCGGGTCGGCGATGGCAGGTTGGTCAGCGGTGGGATCGCGCATCTTGAATCTCCGTCGGCAACAAGACGACCAGAACGACATGGGTGCAAGGGAAGGACGAGGGAGGTTGCAACAGCCGGTTCACAGGCGCTCGATCGCCAATGCCACGCCCTGCCCCACTCCGATGCACATGCTGGCCAGCCCGAGTCGCCCGTTGCCCGCCTCCAGCTGCCGCAGCAAGGTCAGCGCCAGCCGCGCACCGCTCATGCCGAGCGGATGCCCGAGCGCAATGGCGCCACCGTTGGCATTGACGTGTGCGGCATCGTCGGCCAGGCCCAATGCACGCGTGCAGGCCAGCGCCTGCGCAGCGAAGGCTTCATTGAGTTCGATCGCATCGAACTGCGCGATGCGCAGGTGCAAGCGCGCCAGCAGGCGCTGGGTGGCCGGCACCGGGCCGATGCCCATGTACGCCGGCTCCACGCCCGCCGAGGCGAACCCCAGCACGCGCGCACGCGGCGTCAGCCGGTGAGCCTGCACGGCCTGCGCCGAGGCCAGCAGCAAGGCAGCGGCGCCATCGTTGAGACCGGAGGCATTGCCGGCCGTCACGGTGCCGGGCTGGCGGAACACCGGTTTGAGCTTGGCCAGCATGTCGGCGGTGGTGTTGGGTCGCGGCGCTTCATCGTGTTCGACCGTGGAGGCATCGCCGCCCTTGCGCGCTGCCACGGCCACCGGGGTGATTTCCGCATCGAAGAAACCGGCTGCCTGCGCCGCCGCCACGCGTTGCTGGCTGCGCAGTGCGAACGCATCCTGGTCTTCGCGCGCGATGGCGTACCGCTGCGCCACGTTTTCCGCCGTTTCCCCCATCAGTTCGGTGCCATAGACCGCCTGCAGGCGCGGATTGATGAAGCGCCAGCCCATGGTGGTGTCTTCCAGCTGCTGGGTGCGGGCGAAGGCGCTGTCGGCCTTGCCCATCACCCACGGCGCGCGCGACATCGATTCGACGCCGCCGGCAATGGCAAGATCCAGTTCGCCGGCACGGATGCCGCGCGCTACCGTGCCGATCGCGTCCAGGCCCGAGCCGCACAGGCGATTGAGCGTGCTGCCCGGCACCGAAGACGGCAGGCCGGCCAGCAACAGGCTCATACGCGCGACATTGCGATTGTCTTCGCCGGCCTGGTTGGCGCAGCCCAGGTACACATCGTCGATTGCGGCCGGCTCCAGCTGCGACTGCCGCGCCAGCAATGCGGCGATGGGCACTGCGCCTAGATCGTCGGCGCGCACGCTGGACAAGGCGCCACCGTAACGGCCGATCGGCGTGCGGATGCCATCGATCAGGTACACCTCACTCATGCCTGGGCTCCCATTGCCTGCACACCATGCGCTGCATCGGTGCGTGCCTGCAGCGCGCGCAAGGCATCCAGTTCGGCGGTACTGGGCGGCGTGGTTTGTGCAAGGTCGGCGGCGAACCGGATCGGCCACCCGGTCGCCGCGCTGACCTGCTCGCGCGTGGCGCCGGGATGCAGCGAGGTCACGGTGAGTTCGCGGGTCACGGGGTCGGGTTCCATCACGCACAGGTCGGTGACGACCACGGTCGGGCCGGCGCCGGGGAGGCCGGCCCGCGCGCGCGCATCGCCACCGTCCAGATGCCCGACCGTGGTGATGAAGTCCAACCGCGACACGAAGCTGCGTTCGGATTGGCGCATGATGATGAACACCTGCTTGGCGCTGGCGGCAATTTCCGGCGCGCCACCGGCGCCGGGCAGGCGCGTTTTCGGCGCAGCGTAGGAGCCAATCACGGTGGTGTTGAGGTTGGCGTACCGATCGATCTGCGCCGCCCCCAGAAAGCCCACATCCACGCGCCCGCCCTGCAGCCAGTAGCGGAAGATCTCCGGCGTGGAGACCACGGTGTCGGCGGTTTCGGCCAGTTCGCCGTCGCCGATCGAGAGTGGCAACACCTGCGGGCGCGCACCGATCGGGCCCGATTCGTAAATCAAGGTGACGTCCGGTGCATGCGTAAGCCGAGCCAGGTTGGCGGCAGTGGACGGCAAGCCGATGCCGACAAAACACACTGCGCCATCGGGCAGGCGGCGCGCGGCAGCCACCGTCATCATCTCGTTGGTGCTGTAGGCGCTCATGCGGCCACCTGCTGCTGGGACTGTGCATACACGCGCTGAAAACCGGCGAAATCGTCGGTGTCGAGAATATGCGTCTGGATCCAGGCCTGGAACGTCGCACGGTCGCGCGCGATCGCATCCCAGGCCAGATAGAACCGATTGTCGCGCGCGTAGTAGCCATGCGCATACGAGGGCGCCGCACCACCAGGGACAACGCAGACCGCATCGACAACCCAACGCGGCAGGATGCAGGCATTGGGCGGCGCGTCCAGGCTGTCGACGATCTCTTCCACCGTCACGATCACCTTGCGCGCTGCCAGCACCGCTTCCTTCTGCACGCCCAGAATGCCCCAGAGCAACACGTTGCCGCGGCGGTCGGCCCGCTGGGCGTGGATCACCGTGACATCGGGGTTGACGGCCGGCGAGGTGGCCAGCGTTTGGCCGGTATACGGGCACTGCAGGAACTTGATGCTGTCGTTGACGCGCGGCAGATCCGAACCGACATACCCGCGCAGCACTGCAAACGGCAGCCCCGACGAACCGGCCACATAGGCATTGGCCATATCGGCGTGGCTGTGTTCGCGAATCTGCAGCGGCTG
Organism: Xanthomonas euvesicatoria; assembly: GCF_013112235.1. NCBI lineage: Bacteria > Pseudomonadati > Pseudomonadota > Gammaproteobacteria > Lysobacterales > Lysobacteraceae > Xanthomonas > Xanthomonas euvesicatoria. The sequence continues at coordinate 1,549,104 of NZ_JABFFS010000001.1, read as the reverse complement.
CGGCCAGGCGTGTTCCACTGCATCGCGCAGCCGGTGCAACGAACCGACGCCGGGATTGCCGCCCCAGGAAAACCGCAGCGCTGCCGCGCAACCGGCGCCGATCAGCTGGTCGTAGATCAGGTCGGGGGTCATGCGCACCAGCCGCAGCGCGCGCTTGTGCTGACGGATCACCTCGTGCCCGGCGGCATGTGGAATCAGGTGGGTGAAGCCTTCCATCGCCACGCAATCGCCATCGGCGATCAGCTGCGACACCGCTTCCGCGAGAGCGACGATTTCGGCCATTGCGTTCCCTTCCAGCACAGCGAGCGTGGGCTCACGGTAGGCGCAGCCGGCAGGGTGGTCAATCCGATAATCGGTGATTCAAATCGATATTCGCACAATTTCGGCAGACCCGTAACGCGCCCACATTGTCTCCGGTGTATACATAACTTCGCGCGCAAGCAGACGCCAGCGTTGCATTGCGCGCCAACTAGCTGCAGGCCGGCGCACGCCGCGTCGCATCCAGGTTGCCTACACACCCAGGAGTCACGGTCATGTCGCAGTCCAAGCCGCTGTTTCCCCTCAATGCGTGGTACGCCGTTGCCTGGGACCATGAGATCAAGCACGTGCTCAGCCCGCGCAAGCTCTGCAACCTGGACGTGGTGGTCTACCGCACCACCGCCGGTACGGTCGTCGCGCTCGAAGACGCCTGCTGGCATCGGCTGGTGCCCTTGTCGATGGGCAAGCTGCGCGGCGACGACGTGGTCTGCGGCTATCACGGGCTGGTCTACAACACGCAGGGGCGCTGCGTGCACATGCCCTCGCAGGACACCATCAATCCCTCGGCCTGCGTGCGCAGCTTTCCGGTGGCCGAAAAACACCGCTACGTATGGATCTGGCCGGGCGACCCGGCCAAGGCCGATACGCGCCTGATTCCCGATCTGCACTGGTCGCACGATCCGGCCTGGGCCGGCGATGGCCGCACCATCCATGCCAAGTGCGACTATCGGCTGGTGCTGGACAACCTGATGGACCTGACCCACGAGACCTTCGTGCACGGCTCCAGCATCGGCCAGGACGAAGTGGCCGAAGCGCCATTCGATGTGGTGCACGGCGATCGCGGCGTCATCGTGTCGCGCTGGATGCGCAACATCGACCCGCCGCCGTTCTGGGCCAGCCAGATCGCCCGCCATCTGGACTATCGCGGCAAGGTCGATCGTTGGCAGATCATCCGTTTCGAGGCACCCTCCACCATCGCCATCGATGTCGGCGTGGCCATCGCCGGCACCGGCGCGCCGGAAGGCGATCGCAGCCAGGGCGTCAACGGCTACGTGCTCAACACCATCACGCCCGAAACCGACACCACCTGCCATTACTTCTGGGCATTCATGCGCAACTACGCGCTGCACGACCAGTCGCTGACCACGCTCACCCGCGACGGCGTGACAGGCGTGTTCGGCGAAGACGAAGCAGTGCTGGAAGCGCAGCAACGCGCCATCGATGCGCATCCGGATCACACTTTCTACAACCTCAACGTCGATGCCGGCGGGATGTGGGCGCGACGCGTGATCGACCGCCTGATCGCACAGGAACAACGCGCGCAGGATCTGTCGCTGCGCATGGTGGGCTAAGCACTTCGCATGCGGCCAGCCATCTCATCGCTCACAGCGCCGCATTGCGGCGCCGTCACAGCCGGCGCCGGCCGGCAGACCTCATTGCCCGGAGCCCTCCATGCGTAAAGACACCCAGTGGCATCGTGCCCGCGTCGTCAGCATTGCCGACGCCTGCCCGGGCGTGCGCGAAATCGTGCTCGATCCCGGCACCGCTGCGCGTAGCTTCGAGGTGGGCAGCCATGTGGATTTTCGTGTGCAGCTGCATGGTCGCGACGATGTGCGCTCGTATTCGTTGGTGGGCGAACCGCGTGCCGATGGGTACTACCAGATCGCAGTGCGGCAAATGCCCGACAGCCGCGGCGGCTCGCTGCATATGTGGACGCTTGCGCCGGGCGATGTGGTGGAGATGTCGCCGCCCAGCAACAACTTCGCGCTGGATGAAAGCGGCGAGGAAATCCTGCTGATTGCCGGCGGCATCGGCATCACCCCGATCGTCGGCATGGCGCAGCGGCTGGCGCGTGGCCACCGCGCGTTTCGTCTGCTGTACGCCGGCCGCTCGCGCAGCGCAATGGCGTATGTCGACACGCTGGAAGCACTGCTGGGCGAACGTTTGCAACTGCAATGCGACGACAGCGCGGCCCGCCGGATCTGGCTGCCGAACTGGCGCGCCTGTCGCCCAATGCCGAGGTGTATGTGTGCGGGCCGCTGGGCATGCTCGAGGCGGTACGCCAGCACTGGCACGCCGCCGGCCGGCCGCGTGCGCGCCTGCACTTCGAAACCTTCGGCAATAGCGGGCGGGTGCCGGCGCAGGCGTTCGTGGTGAAATTGCCGGGGCTGGGCCTGGAAGTGCCGGTCGCTGAAAACGAATCGATGCTGGACGCACTGGCCGACGCCGGGGTGGAGCTGATCGCCGAGTGCCGCCGTGGCGAATGCGGCCTGTGCGCGGTGGACGTGCTGGACAGCTCCGCCGATATCGATCACCGCGACGTGTTCTTCAGCGACGAGCAGCGCCGGGAGAATCGCAAGCTCTGTGCCTGCGTGTCGCGTGCGGTAGGCGGCAGCATCAGCATCGACACCGGCTATCGCAGCGAGCTGGGCTGAGCCGGCATCCGGCCGGCTGCGCACCGTCTGGCGGTTGCGGTCGATACCGGGCTTAGCGAGCAACGCGTTTGCGGCGCCCGCGTTTCATCGGCACGACCCACTGCGTGTCCGCGCGTTGCTGGCCACCTGCTCGTTGGCGCTTCAGCACGCACACACCGAAGGCGGCGATCTTTACCGAGCCCTGGCCGAGCCTGCCGGGTAATCGTATGCCTCCAGAACCGTGCAGCCTCAGCGCAGCGCGTCCGGCATGTCGCCACGCGTGCACCGCTTCAGGCCGATGTTCGCCGGCAAGCCCCTGTCGCGCTCAGCGTGCACCCCGCCGTGTTTGCATCCTCACGCGTATGCGCGATCATCTGCGCATGGAGTCGACTCACTACAGGACGGTCCCGGCGCCGGCGTTGAACCCGCGCCAGGAGCAATTGGTGGCGCTGGTGCGGCAGCAGGGCTTTGCCGAGGTCGAAGGTTTGGCCACACGCTTTGAGGTGACGCCGCAGACCATCCGCCGCGATCTGACCTTGCTCTGCGATGCCGGCGTGCTGCGCCGCTATCACGGCGGCGTCAGCATGCCCTCCAGCGTGGAGAATCTGGCCTACACCGCACGCAAGGCGCTGCAGGCCCGCGAAAAGCAGCACATCGCCGCACGTGTGGCGCGTTTCATTCCCGACGATGCCTCGCTGTTCATCAACTTGGGTACCACCAACGAAGAAGTCGCACGCGCGTTGCTGCAGCACCGCGGGCTGCGCGTGATCACCAACAACCTCAACGTGGCGGTGATGCTCAGCGCCAACCCCAGTTTCGAGGTGATCGTGGCCGGCGGTGTGGTGCGCGGGCGCGACCAGGGCGTGACCGGCGAGGCGACGGTGGAGCTGATCCGCCAGTTCAAGGTGGACTTCGGGGTGATCGGCATTTCCGGTATCGATCTGGACGGCACCCTGCTGGATTTCGATTACCAGGAAGTGCGCGTGGCGCAGGCCATCATCGAGCACTCGCGGCACGTGCTGCTGGCCGCCGATCACAGCAAGTTCGGTCGCAACGCCATGGTGCGGCTGGGCGCCCTCGCCCAGGTGCACGACTGGTTCACCGACCGGCCGCCGCCGCAGGAGTTGGCGAGCGTCCTGGCCGAGGCCGGTACCCGGGTGCACCTGGCGGACGCGGACGGAACCGCCTGAGTTCGATGTTCGTTTTTGATCGTTTTTACGTGATAGCCGCCGAAAACCATTGGGCCTGATAGGTACGCCATCTCTTAATCCGCTCTTTCATAGCCGATTCGCGCGTACGTCACTGCTGATACTAAAGCTGTCCATCTTCACGCCCCCGCAAGGTTCGATGTTCGAATATGTTCGAACATGACAACTTGGGTTCGCTCATCAGCGCGCCCGGACGGAGGCACCGATGGGCGAGATATACGATCTTCTGGTAATCGGCGGCGGCATCAACGGGGTCGGCATTGCCCGTGATGCGGCCGGGCGCGGTCTGTCGGTGTGCCTGTGCGAGCAGGACGACCTGGCCGCGCATACCAGCAGCGCCAGTACCAAACTCATTCACGGCGGCCTGCGCTATCTGGAGCAATACGAATTCGCGCTGGTCGGCAAGGCACTGGCCGAGCGCGAAGTGTTGCTGCGGCTGGCCCCGCACATCATCTGGCCGTTGCGCTTCCTGCTGCCCCACCAACCGCACCTGCGCCCGGCATGGATGATCCGCGCCGGGCTGTTCCTGTACGACCATCTGGGCGGCAGCAAGCGCAGCCTGCCGCGCTCGCGGCGGCTGTCGCTGCGGACGCACCCGGTCGGTGCGCCGCTGCAGGAATCGCTGCGCACCGGCTTCGTGTATTCGGATGCCTGGGTGCAGGACGCGCGGCTGGTGGTGCTCAACGCGATGGACGCCGCCAGGCGCGGCGCCAAGATCCACACCCGCACGCGCTGTGTCGGCGCCTGGCGCGATGCCGGCTTCTGGTATGCCGAGCTCGAAGACCGCGAGGGCCGACGCCGCACGGTGCAGGCGCGCGCGCTCGCCAATGCGGCCGGCCCCTGGGCAGTGGCGTTCCTGGACACCGTGGCCTCGGTGCCGCACGAACACGCATTGCGGCTGGTCAAGGGCAGCCATATCGTGGTGCCCAAGCTGTTCGATCACGACCATGCGTACATCTTCCAGCAACCGGACCGGCGCATCGTGTTCGCCATCCCCTACGAGCACGACTTCACCTTGATCGGCACCACCGACGTGGACTACGAAGCCGACCCCGCCGCGCCGAAGATCGATGCTGCCGAGGTGCAGTACCTGTGCGATGCGGTGAACCTGTATTTCCAGCAGCAGATCTCCCCCGCCGATGTGGTGTGGAATTACAGTGGCGTGCGCCCGTTGCTGGACGATGCCGAAGACAACGCAGCCGAAGTGACCCGCGATTACCAGCTGGAAGTGGTCACCGAGGGTGCGCCGTTGCTCAACGTATTCGGCGGCAAGCTGACCACCTATCGCAAGCTCGCCGAAGAGGCAGTGGACCGGCTCACCCACGCGCTGGGCGCACGCAAGCCGGCGTGGACCGCACATGGGGAGGCATTACCAGGCGGCGAGCAGCGCGATATCGCCAGCCTGCTGGAACGCGTCGGCCGCGCGCGCCCCTGGCTGCCGGCGGCGACTGCGCAGCGGCTGGTGCGCAACTACGGCACCTGCGCCGAACAACTGCTTGGCGATGCGCAGAGCCTGGCCGATCTGGGCACGCACTTCGGTGCGGACCTGTACCAGGCCGAGGTGGATTACCTGCGTCAACATGAATGGGCGGTGGCTGCCGACGATATCCTGTGGCGGCGCAGCAAGCTCGGCCTGCGGATCGATGCGGCCGGGCGGCAGCGCCTGGAAGACTATCTGCAGACGCAGCCGATCCGGCAACGCGATGCCGTTTCTGCTTGAACACACCGCGTTGCCGGCGAGGACGGGTCGCCCGGCAACGTATTCCGGCGCTTCAGCCAGCGTCACCCAAGTCACGTGGAGGGCACCCCAGATGAGCATCACCGACCACCGCTGCGCGGGAGCAAGCGCGCTGCACGCTGTTTTCTGCATCTTCGACCTTGCGGGCATGCACGCATGAGCCGGCAACTCGTAGGTGAGTTGATCTCCGAGGCGGTCGCGATGTTCATCATCATCGCGCTCGGCGATTCGGTGGCGGCGATGTACATCCTGTACGACCCCAGCCCTTATCAAAACGCCTATTGGGGCGTGTGTATCGCCTGGGGCCTGGCGGTGACACTGGCGATCTACGTGACCGGCTCGGTGTCCGGGACGCACGCCAATCCGGCGGTCACGCTGGCGCTGGCACTGTTCCGCGGTTTTTCCTGGAAGAAGGTACTGCCCTACTGGTTTGCGCAGGTGGTCGGTGCATTCCTGGGCGCGGCCATCGTCTATCAGTTGTACGGGCCGGTGATCGATCACTTCAACCAGGTGCAGCAGCTCACCCGCGAAGCCGGCGGCGCAGCCGGGGTGTTCTTCACCGCACCGGGGCTGGCGGTCACGCCGATGCATGCGCTGGTCGACCAGATCATCATCACGGCGTTCCTGATCTTCGGCATCTTCGCCATCACCGAGCAGTTCAACGAGGCCGCACCCACTGCCAACTCCGGCGCGTTGATGATCGGCTTGCTGGTCGCCACGCTGGGCGCGTCGATGGGCTATCTGGAGGCCTGGGCGATGAACCCGGCGCGCGACTTCGGCCCGCGCCTGTTCGCGTATTTCGCCGGCTGGGGCGAGGCCGCGTTGCCGGCCAAGGACAACTATTGGTGGATCCCGATCGTTGGCCCGTTGATCGGCGGGCCGATCGGCGCGCTGGCCTATCAGTGGCTGATCCTGCCATTCCTGCCGGCGCGGGTGCGCCATCTGCAAGGCGGCAGCAAACCGCTCGATCCACTGTGATGGTGCTGCGCCAAGCCAACAATCACGCTGACGACGCGTGAGGTTACCTGTGGCCAAACCCTGATGGCCACGCGGCGTCATCGCCTGCACCGACCTTTCTCGCCGTGCGCCAATGCCGGCATTGTTCGAGGAATTTTCGATGGAAAAGCAGTACGTCCTTGCGATCGATCAAGGCACCACCAGCTCACGCGCGATGTTGTTCGACCGCCAGGGCAAGGTGGCCGGCGTGGCGCAGCGCGAATTCGGCCAGATCTTTCCGCAGCCGGGTTGGGTGGAACACAACCCGCGCGAGATCATGACCAGCGTCTATACCACCATCACCGAGCTGCTCAACAACGCGCAGATCGATGCGCGCGCGATCGCCGGGATCGGCATCACCAACCAGCGCGAGACCGCGGTGGTGTGGGACAAGGCCACCGGCCAGCCGATCTACAACGCCATCGTGTGGCAATCGCGGCAGACCAAGGACATCTGCACCCAGCTCAAGGAGGCCGGGCATGAGCAGATGGTGCGCGAGAAGACCGGCCTGCTGATCGATGCGTATTTTTCCGGGACCAAGGTCAAGTGGATTCTCGACCACGTCGAAGGCGCGCGCGAACGCGCGCAGAAAGGCGAACTGGCGTTCGGCACCATCGACAGTTGGCTGATCTGGAATCTCACCGGCGGCAAGGTGCACGTCACCGACTACACCAATGCCTCGCGCACCATGATGTTCAACATCCATACGCTTGAGTGGGATGCTGAACTGCTGGCCATGTTGGACGTGCCCGCGCAGATGCTGCCGGACGTGCGTTCGTCCAGCGAGGTCTATGGCATGACCCAGACCCAGTACTTCTATGGCGAACAGGTGCCCATCGCCGGCATCGCCGGCGACCAGCAGGCCGCGTTGTTCGGCCAGGCCTGCTTCGAACCGGGCATGGCGAAAAACACCTATGGCACCGGCTGTTTCATGCTGATGAATACCGGCGACAAGGCGGTGGCGTCCAAGGCCGGTTTGCTGACCACGATTGCCTGGGGCATCGACGGCAAGGTCGAATACGCGCTGGAAGGCGCGATCTTCGTTGCCGGCTCGGTGGTGCAGTGGCTGCGCGATGGCTTGCGCATGCTGGGCAAGGCCAGCGACTCGCAAGCCTATGCCGAGCGTGCCGGCGACAACGATGGCGTGTACATCGTGCCGGCCTTCGTCGGCCTGGGCGCGCCGTACTGGCGCAGCGACATCCGCGGCGCGGTGTTCGGGCTGACGCGTGGTACCACCAAGGAACACTTCGTGCGTGCAGCAGTCGAATCGATGGCCTATCAGACCCGCGACGTGCTCACCGCGATGCAAAGCGATTCCGGCATCGAGCTGAAAGAACTGCGTGCCGACGGCGGTGCCATCGCCAACGACTTCATGGCGCAGTTCCAGAGTGACATTCTCAATGTGCCGGTACTCCGCCCGGAAGTGGCGGAAACCACTGCGCTGGGTGCGGCGTATCTGGCAGGGCTGGCAACTGGATTCTGGGGCAGCCGCGAAGAAATCGCCAAACAGTGGGCCGTGGATCGCCGCTTCGAACCGGCCATGGCCGACGACAAGCGCCAAGCGCTCTACGCCGGCTGGCAGCAAGCAGTGGAAGCGACGATGGGATTCCGCATCAGCTGACACTGGGGCCGCAACACGACAGCGCCCACTGTGAGGTGGGCGCTGTGATGAGCTCATCTTCGAGCGTCGAGGACACACGCAGGGCCACACAACGCAGCCTGGTGTGCAGCGGTGGTTACTGGCCGCCGGTGCTGGCACGTCCGGCGATGGTGTCCGGGTCCCAATGTTCCTTGATCAGGCCCTTCTCGATCCGGAACATGTCGAACCAGGTGGTGGTGTACGTGGTGCCGGGCTTATTGGGGTTGGGTAAGGTGCGCACCGACACCAGGGTGACCAGATCGCCATCGGCGGTGATGGCGACCAAGGGCAATCGCACCCGCGGCTGCACCGGCGTCGGCTTCACGAATGCCGTCAGGAAGGCGATAAACGCATCGCGCCCATTGGCCACGTTCGGATTGTGCTGGATGTAGTTCTTGTCCATGTACATCGGCGCGTACTGCACCTGGCCAGCTTCGAACACGGTGCGCCAGAAATCGTAGACCAGCCGCTTGTTGGCAGTTTCATACCAGGTGCTGCCGAGCAGCATCTTCTGATGATCGGGATTGGCCGTTACCGCGGTCTGCGCGAACGCAGCCATTGGTGCGATGAGCATGACCAGCAACAAGGCACGGGAGAGCAATTTCTTCATGGAGTACTCCTGGGTGGAGAGTGGCAGTGCGCTCATCGGGGATGCCAGCAACGTGTCCGTTGAGCGGGGGGAAGACGCGCGTGCGCACAGCTGCATTAACGCGTCATCGCCACCCTACCGGTGCCGTTCACCGGCCCGCTAGCCGCCTGAGCATGCACCTGGGCACTTGTGCAACCGTTGGTGAGAAAAACATCACCCATGTGGTGAGCGCCAGCGTGCTGCTGCACCGTGTACAGAATGGACCCGGGGTGTCGCGGTCGAGCGGGCGATGACCGCAGTGGAAGCAATGCATGTGCGCTGACGCGCATCATTCATGCCGGTTTGGGGAAGCGCTGTGTGCGCACGCATCGCACTTGCGCAGCCAAGGCGACATCGAACCAGGATATCCACCTAGAAATCCGCTCCGCGGCGGCTGCTAGTTCGCGATCACCAATGCGCCATCAGTCCGATAGCGCGGCCAACGGGAGACCTGCATAATTTTCCGCCAGCGTCGCGCGGCCCGCCTCGCTACCGAGCAGATAGTCCAGCTCCGCTCCGTGCAGCCGCGCAGTGAATGCGTCTTCGTCATCGAAGCGGTGCAACAGGGTGGTCATCCACCACGAGAACCGTTCGGCCTTCCACACCCGCTGCAAGGCCAAGGTCGAATACTGTTCCAGCACACCGGCATCGCCGCTTGTCTTCCAACGCTCGAACAGCTGCGCCAACAGGCCGACATCGCCAAGCGCCAGATTCAGGCCCTTGGCGCCGGTGGGCGGCACGATATGCGCAGCATCGCCAGCCAGGAACAAGCGGCCATACTGCATCGGCTCGGCGACGAAACTGCGCAGCGGTGCGATGCTCTTCTCGATCGATGCGCCGGTGACCAGTTGCGCCGCCAACGCAGGCGGGAGCCGTGCACGCAACTCGTCCCAGAACGCCTGATCGCTCCAGGCCTCCACCTGCGCGCTGGCCGGCACCTGGATGTAATAGCGCGTACGGGTGGGCGAGCGCATCGAACATAGTGCAAACCCGCGCCGGTGACGTGCGTAGACCAGTTCTTCGTGCACGGGTGGCGTATCGGCCAGCACCCCAAGCCAACCGAACGGGTACACGCGCTCGAACAGGCGCAGCCGCTCGGCGGGGATGCTGGCACGGCTGACGCCGTGATACCCATCGCAGCCGACGATGTAGTCGCAGTCAAGACGCCTGCGCTGGCCGTCCTGCGTGAACTCCAGAGCAGGCGTGGTGCCTTCCACATCGCACAGGGCCACGTCCTGCGCGTTGTAATGGGTAGGTGCCCCGCTGCGCTGGCGCGCATGCATCAGATCGGCGGTGACCTCGGTCTGCCCATAAACGGTGACGCCGCGGCCGCAGCCGCGCAGCAGGTCGATACGCTCGCGCTGCCCGTCCAGGGACAATTCGAAGCCGTGATGCAGCAAGCCTTCGCGCTGCAACCGCTCGCCGACGCCGGCGCGCTGCAGCAGTTCCACACTGCCCTGCTCCAATACCCCGGCGCGGATGCGCGCCAGCACATGCTGGGGCGTCTGCCGCTCGACGATGACGCAATCGATGCCGGCGAGCCGCAACAGTTCGCCCAGCAACAGGCCCGATGGCCCGGCGCCGATGATCGCAACCTGCGTTCGCATGCACTGCTCCTGGCTTGGATGGCGATGCGTGCAGTGTCGGTAGCCAAAGCGCTGCGTTGAAGGGATGATTGCGTGCAGTCCTTGGACTTTTCGACGATGGCCACATCCGTGCCCGACACTGCCGCAGTCCCTGCCTTCGGCTTGTACGGCGAGCAACACGCCGATGCCGCCGAATTGCTGCATTGGGAATCGATTGCCGCACGCAGCCGACTGCACGACTGGCAGATCGTGCCGCACCGACACGAGGATTTGGCGCAACTGGTCTATGTGCAGCGCGGACCGGCCACGCTGCAGCTGGATGGGCGCACCCAACGCCTGCGCGGTGCCAGCGTGGTGTGGCTTCCGCCGCTCTGCGTGCATGGCTTTGCCTTCGACCCGGCAGTGCGTGGCCACGTCATCACCATGTGCATGCCGCTGGTCAGGACGGCGCTGAACGCTGCGCCGTTACTGCAACAGGTCATGGCCGCGCCAGCCGTTGTGCACGCCCAGCATGCGCGCAAATGGCTGGATGTGTTGTTTGGCAGCATTGCGCAGGACCACGCACGCCGGTCGATCGGCGATGACCTCGCAGCGCAGGCCGCAGCGGCGCAGCTGGTCATCTGGATGGCGCGTACGGCACTGGAGCGGGCCCGGCATGCCGCAGCGATCAGCCCGCAGGCAGACCCGGCGCTGCGCCACCTGCGCGCCTATCAAGGCTTGATCGACCAGCACTACCGCGCCCACTGGCCGATTTCCCGCTACGCCGATCAACTCGGGTTGACGCCCGGTCACCTAAACGCGTTATGCCAGCGCCTGGCTGGCGCCTCCGCACTGCAGTTGTTGCAGCGCAGGATCATGCTGGAAGCACGCCGCACCCTGCGTTACACCAGCCTGAGCGTGCAACAGATTGCCGCCAGCCTTGGATTTTTCGACGCCGCCTATTTCAGTCGCTACTTCGCACGGCACGCCGGTTGCTCGCCGACGCGCTTTCGGGCCGGTCAGTAGGAGCGACCAGCAGAACGACTTCGCTCACTCGCTGCGCGCGTAGCAGGGAGAACGTTCTGCAGACCAGCTGCAGGGTCCTTGCCCGCCCACCATCGCAGGACACGCTGCACGTGGCGAGGGCACCGCGCGCTCGACCAGTGAAGCCTTTGCCTGCATCCAGAACTGATGCAACGCCGCACCAAAAATCCAAGGCAATGGCCGGGCACGTGACCGCCATCCATACAGCGATGGAGAGGCCGAGCCAGCCGCCCCATTCCCAAGCCATTGCGATCAGAACGGATACTGCGGCACTTCGCTCTTGATCGTCAGCCATTGCCAGTGCGTGTACTGCTCCCAATCGGCGGGGCCGCCGACGCTGGTGCCGTTGCCCGACGCACCGGTGCCGCCGAATGGATTGACGACTTCGTCGGCCACCGTCTGGTCGTTGATATGCAGCAGGCCGGTGTGCAACTTCTCGCCCAGGGCCAGCGCGCGCGAGACCGATGCCGACAGGATGCCGGCCGCCAGCCCGTACTCGCCCTGGTTGGCCAACTCGGCAGCGTCGTCGTCGGTGTCGAACACGGTGATGTTGATCACCGGGCCGAACACTTCTTCGTCGAACGCGCGCATGCCAGGACGCACGTTGGACAATACGGTCGGCGCATAGAACAGGCCTTCATGGGTGGCGCCGGCCTCCACGACCGCGCCGGCTGCGACGCTATCGTTGACGATGTCGACGACGCGCTGCAGCTGGCGTTGATCGATGATCGGGCCCAATGCCACGGTGCCGCTGACCGGGTCGCCCACCGGCAAATGGCGGGCTTTTTCGGCCAGCCGTTGGGTCAGTGCCTGCGCCACGCTGCGGTGCACCAGCACACGCCCGGTCGCCATGCAGATCTGGCCCTGGTGCATGTAGGCGCCGAACGCGACCGCCGAGGCGGCCTTGTCCAGATCCGCGTCGTCGAGCACGATCACCGCGTTGTTGCCACCCAATTCCAGCGAGACTTTCTTCAGATGGCGGCCGGCAATTTCGCCGATGCGGCGGCCGGCGGCCGTGGAGCCGGTGAACGCAATCATCGGGACATCCGGCGATTCCACCAGCGCCTGGCCAATCTGCGCATCGCCATGCAACACGTGCAGCAGGCCCTTGGGCAGGCCGGCTTCTTCGAGCACCTGCGCGATGATCACGCCACCGGTGTAGGGCGTGCGCGGGTCGGGTTTGAGAATGACCGCATTGCCCATCGCCAGCGCCGGCGCCACCGAGCGCAGCGACAGAATCAATGGGAAATTGAACGGCGAAATCACCCCGATCACGCCCAATGGCAGGCGGCGCGCAAGGCTGAGTTGGCCGGATGCGGTCGGCAACATCTGGCCGCTGGCTTGCAACGGCATTGCGGCAGCCTGCTGGTAGAACACCACCGATTCGTCCACCTCGCGCTGGGCCTTGGGCAGGATGCCGCCGGTTTCGCGCGCAATCAGCAACGTGGCTTCGGCACTGCGTGCCTGCATCGCCTGCGCAGCACGATGAAAGACGGCTGCGCGTTCGCGCGGCGGTGTCGCGGCCCAGGCACGCTGCGCCTGCTTGGCCTGTGCGATGGCAGCGGCGACATCGGCCAGGTCGGCCTTGCCCACTTCATGCAGCAAGGCGCCGGTTGCCGGCTCATGGATGGGCACGCTGCCACCGCGACCGGGCACCCAGTCGCCATTGAAGATGCAGCCATGCCACGCGGGCGAGTCGGTCGCAGCGGCGGTTGCGCTGGTAAGGGCATTCATGGTCTAGCCTCCTGCTAAAAACGTGTGGGGATTACAGCGTGGTGGAAGCCAGCCCGCCATCGATCGGCAGGGTGATGCCGTTGATCCAGCGGGCTGCGTCGGATGCCAGAAACACGATGCCCTCGGCCACTTCATCGGCATAGGCCGGGCGGGTCATGCGCTTGGCGTCTGCCTTGACACGTTCCTCGCCGAGCATGGCAGCAAAATCGCCCAGGATCGGGGTGAACACCGGGCCCGGAGAGACGTTGTTCACGCGCACGCCGTGGTCGGCGAACCAGGGCCGCGATTGCAGCAAGGTCCACACGATCAAGGCCTCTTTGAAGTATTGGTAGCAGGTGTCGTGCGCCACCGGATGCGCCGCCAGCCACGCGCGGCCGCTTTCGAAGCTGTCGGTTGCCGCCAGCTGCTTGTGCAGGTCCAGACGCTGCGGCCATTCGGCGCCCAGGATCGAGGCGACATTGATGATGGAACCGCCCGGCACGATGCGTGGCAGCAACCCCTGGGTCAGATGGCGCAAGCCCAGATAGTTCACCCGCGCCACCACATCCAGCGGCGCGGTGCCCGGCACGCCGGCAATGTTCGCCAGGGCATCGATGTGGTCCGGCAACGCCTTCACCAGGGCATCGATGGATGCCGGGTCGCCGAGATCGGCCTGGTGAAAGCCGTGCAGGGTCATCTGCACGGGCGTGCGATCGACCCCGATCACCTTGGCACCATGAAACCGCGCCAGCCGTGCGACCTCCGCGCCAATGCCCGACGCCACGCCGGTCACCACGATCGTCTTGTTCTGCAAATTCATCGCCATCCTCCAAAGGAGCCAGCCGTGCCGGCGCTAGAACACATGGACATACTCGAAATTGACATTGTTGCCGGACGCGGCATTGCGCACCTCCACCGGTAGATAGACGTTGGCGAACAGGATGTTGTTTGCATCAAAGCGCCACACGCCACCCGGCCCTGCATAGAACGCGCGTTGACGGCTGTCCGGCACGCGCTGGTCGTTGGTGCGGTTGTCGCGGAACTGGGTCAGGTAATACGCATTGATGCCCAGCCGCAGCTTCGGTGCCACCTCCCAGGAGGTGGCGAAGTTGATCCATCCCGCATCGCCTGCCTGACCATTGCGGAAGTCGAAGCCTGGCGGCAAGTTCGGACGGCGCTCGCTGCGAAAGTTATAGATGTAGTTGATGCGTGCGCTAAGTTCCCAATTGGGCGTGGGCAGTACCGTGAATGCGTAGCTTGGAATGAGCGACCAGTAACCGGAGCTCTGGTTGAGATCGCGATTGCCGTCGTACTTGCCAATCGGTGCCACGGCGTCGAATTCGAACCGCTGCGAGAACACCGGTCGCCCGTTGCGGATCACAGGTGGCATTTGCAGATACGGCCCGAACGTCACATCACCCACGCCGGCGCCATTGTCACGCAGCGTGGCAATGCTGTTGCGGCCGAAGGAGGCATCCAGATTGACCAGCGGCACCAGCGCAGTGATGCCGAGCGCGCCGCCGAATACGTGATAGGGCGTGACGTAAGCGAACTGGGTCAGCAACACGGTGGAATCGATCCGCGGGTTGTCGAACACCGGGATATCGTTGCCACGTGCGTCCTTGATGGCATCCAGCGCGTTGTGCCGCAGATAGGTGACCACCGCCAAGCCGGGCGTGGTGCTGGTAAAGCCATCCAGGAAACTGGTGCCCCCGGTATTGATGCCATTGGTCAGCGCCGCGCTCTGTGGCGCACTTTGCGCAGGCGCCGCACCCGCTGCCAGGCATGCCGCCAGGCCGAGCAACGCGCGCAGCCGCCAGCCTGCTGCCACACCCGCACCACGCATCACCGATGATCGAATCACTGCAGATATCTCCAGCGTTGGGAAGCAACAGCGGTGCGTGCCACATCAGCGACGGCAGGCAAGCGCGCGCGCCGCGCGACGCACAGCACGTGCAGTGGAAACGTTCGTTGGGAATGGCTGCCGGGCGGCAGGCCGCCGACCGAGGCGGGTTACGGCGTGTCCAGACGGTCCAGACGGTCCAGGGCGCGCAACAACGGTGCTTCGCTGGAACCGAGCACGGCACTGAGCTGCTGTTCCATGCGCAGCACTTCGGCCTCGGCGGCGGCCAGGAGCGCGGCACCGGCCGCGGTCAGCGAAAGGTGCTGCATGCGCCGGTCCTGCCGCCCACGCACCTGCCGCAGCAGGCGACGCTTGACCAGCCTGGCCACCACGATCGCCAGATTCGGCGGCGACACGTGCAGCACATCGCCGATCTGGCGCTGGTTGATGCCGGGGTTGCCATCCACCAGCATCAGCAGCGAGAAGTCGACCGGCTTGAGGTCGAAGGCGGCCACGCACTCCTGGAACATCCGCCGCACCATCAACTCGGTGCGGGTGATGCGATACCCCAGCAACCGCAGCAGCCGCGCCTGATCCACCGAGGTGACGGCGTCGGGCAAGGGTGCAGCAAGAGCGGTGACGGGCATGGCGGTTCTCGCGACGGGGGCAGCGGGCGGACCGGTACGCGCAATGCGCCGCATCCGCAACGCCGATCCACGGCGTGCACCGCATTGTAGACGCCACCGGGCCTGCCGATGTGGACAGGCACGCCGCGGGTGCACGCGCCGCGGGTGCGTCAGCCCCGACGCCCTGCCACGCACGCAGCCTGCAGCGTCGGGCCGGCGCTGCGGCTGACGGGGGGCGACGGTGATCCGGGCAAGGCTGAGACATGGTTCCGGCCGGCAAGTGATTGCGTTCCGGAATAGTTATTGATCATAACTACATTGCCAAGCTGCAGCGCAGCATGGTCGCGTTCGCTAGCGGGGTGGCGCTTCTGTGCAAGGAGTGTCGCAGTGATCGGCGCGCATGACGCACCGCGCGCATTGCCGCGGCGGCTGCCGATTCAACGCCTGTATAGCCCGTCTAGGGCAGCCAGAGCTTTTCCAGATCGCGGAAGCCCCATTCGGCAGGGCTTTCCATCTGCGCAATGCGGTCATGGCAGTCCGGACGCGACAGGTCGATGTCCTGCACCAACACGTGGCTGCGCAACTTGGCCGAATAGAACACGCGCACCTTGGGCTTGAGCAGCGCATCGGGCGTCTGTTCGATCACCACCGCAAGTTTTTGCGACTCCAGCCGCACCAGCGAGCCGACCGGATAAATCCCCAGCCGGCGCACGAAAGCCTGGAACACCACCGGGTCGAAATGGCCCTTCCAGGACGCCATTTGCTTGAGCGATTCGGCCGGATCCCAACCGCGTTTGTAAGGGCGGTCCGAGCTGATGGCGTCGTAGACATCGCAGACCGCACCCATGCGCGACATCAACGAAATATTCTCGCCCACCAATTGATTCGGATAGCCGCTGCCATCCATCTTTTCGTGATGATGCAGCGCGATTTCCAGCACCACCGCGTTCTGCACGCCGCCGGCCACCAGCAGCCGATGGCCATCCAGCGGATGCTGGCGCATGATCTCCATTTCGTCGTTGGTGAGCCGGCCGGGCTTGTTGAGAATTTCCAACGGTGTCACCGCCTTGCCCATGTCGTGCAGCAGGCCGCCCATCGCTGCTTCCACCACCTGCGATTCGGGCAGGCCGAGCTGGCGCGCCAACCCGCTCATCAGCCCGGCCACGGCCATCGAATGCAGATAGGTGTAGTCGTCGGCGGTCTTGAGCCGCGCCACGCTGATCAAGGCCTGCGGATGCCGCAGCACCGAGTCGTTGATGGCTTCCACCAGCGGCATGGCCGCTTCTGTGTCGACGGTGCGCCCCAGCCGCACATCGCGGAACATCGCCTCGACCATGTCGCGGCCGTCTTCGAAGATGCGGCGTGCGCGTACCACCTCCGCTTCGATGCCGACCTGGGCGGTCACGCTGTTGGTGCGCACGCTACGCGGCGCGGCGGCAGGCTCCGGCGGTTCGGGCGCAGCAGGTGCCGGGCTCGGCGGCGCGGCTGGTTCGGCGGACACGCCAGGGGGCGTGGGCGCCTCCACATCCAGCCCGCGCGCGGTATCGATCACCAACTGCTCGATGCGGCTGTCATGGATCTTCTCCACATCGTCGGAATCGACCAGAAACGACGTCTTCCAGAACGGATGGTGCACCCACGCGCCCAGCAGCTTGTAGACGTACATGCCGGGGCGGAGTTGATCTGAGTCGATGGTTCTGAGCATGCCGGCGCTGGTCTGCACAATGTCCAGGAAAAGTTCGCCACGACTTGGCGGTCTGCGGTGTTATCGGCACATGGCACGATTTCTTTGGCCCGCGGCCGGGTCGAGGAACGGCCCGGATGTGATGCCGGACGCGGCTGTGGACGGGCCGCTCAGCGGTTGGGCAACCGCATCGCCAGCACGGCGAAGATGGCCAACAGCAACGGCACGCTGCAGGCCAGATACAACATGGCCGGTGACCATCCGGCGTCCAGCAACACCCCGGCGCAGAACGGCGACAAGATCGCACCCAAGCGCCCCACCCCGATCGCCCAGCCCAGCGCAGTCGAACGCACCGCAGCGTTGAAGACGATCGGAACAATGGCGTACATGCCGCCCACCGCAGCAAACATCGCTGCCCCGGTGAGCAAGGCGACGGCGAACGCCCAGCTCAACTGCGTACTGCACAGGCCGGAGGCCAGCATCGCCAGGCCCATCAGCAACAGGGACCCGATCGTCAGGCGCGCCAGCCGCACGCACGATGCCAACCCGCTGAACAGCAAGCCGCCGCCGATGCCACCAAGATTCAACAGCACCCCGCCCGTGACGCCGTCCGTGGCCGACGCGCCGGCGGTCACCAGCAGCTTCGGCGTCCAGCTGATCACGAAGTAGAACGCAAACATCAGCGAGAAAAAGCCAAGCGCGATCAGCAGCGTGTGCCGCCGCATGGCAGCGTCAAACAGGGCCCGATAGCCTTGTGCCTGCGTGGCAGATTGCGGCGGCAGCGGCGGCAATGCGTCGTGCGGCGGCATTCCCATCCGCGCCAGCACGGCGTTGAAGCGCGCGACGGCATCGGGTGGCCGGCGCATGATCAGGAACTCCAGCGACTCGGGCAGGAATGCAAGCACCAACGGCACGCACAGCAACGATGCCACCGCCCCGAGCACGAACACCGCGGGCCACGACCACTGCTGCATCAACAGTTCGGCAATCATGCCACCCAGCGTGGCACCGACCGGGTAGCCGGTCACCTGCAGCACGATGGCAGTGTTGCGCCAACGGGGGCTGGAAAACTCCCCTGCCGTGACCGCAACGCAGGCCAACATACCGCCGATACCCAGACCGGTCAGCAGCCGTAGCGCCCCGAGCTGCCATGCAGTGCTGGCCACTGCCGACATGCCCATGCCGACGGTCAGGATGGCCAGACATGCCAGCGTCAGCGCGCGACGGCCGATGCGGTCGGCCAGCGGCGCCAACCCCAGTGCGCCAAGCGCCATGCCGATCAGGCCCGCGCTGAACAGCATGCCCAGCAGCTTGCCCGACAGCTGCCAGTCTGCCGACACGTGCGGTGCGGTGAACGCCATCGCCATCACGTCGAAGCCGTCGAGCATCGTCAGCAACACGCACACCGCAACGGCTCTCCACTGAAACGGCGTCATGCGCTCCAGCACGAAATGCCCAAACGATGCAGTGTGCTGAGGCATTGGCATGTCCTGTGGTGAGAGAGGGTTGAGGCGAAGGCACTGCAGTGGCCGTTGAACGGCGCAGTGTGCGAGACCGGCTACACCGCGGTGCAGCGATGCGTGCAATCGCCGATGCGCAATGGCTTGCGACCGCCTGCACACGCTAGCCCATTGCGCTGCCGGTTCAAGGCCGATGACCGCAACGCTGTGCGCTTATCGGAAATGCGCCAACACACTTGGCCAGCGCTGCGATGTCTCCGGATGCACCGCGTCACGTGCTGCCCGCGGCTTTGGAATCTCTGGCGACGCGACACACTCCATTGCACGTCGGCCCACCCGGCCACCTCTGCCAGCCACCTCGCACACATTGCATCCGTGCGTTGGTGACTGCAGCCCGGTGCGCTGCCGCAGCGGCAACCGCAGCGCAGGTATCATCCGCAGCGTGTCCGCAGTGGGCGGCACGCTGACCTGACGGAGATGCCGTGACCCCGATTCGCTCCTTTTTGCACCACACCCCGCAACTGGGCGCCCGCGTTTACGTGGATCCTGCCTGCACCATCATCGGCGAGGTGAGCCTGGGCGATGACGTCTCGGTCTGGCCGGGCACCGTGATCCGCGGCGACGTCAATCATGTGCAGATCGGCGCGCGTACCAACGTGCAGGACGGCACCATCATCCACGTCAGTCACCACAGCCCGTTCAACAAGGCCGGCTACCCCACCGTGATCGGCGAGGACGTCACCGTGGGCCACGGCACCATCCTGCATGCCTGCACCATCGAAGACCTGTGCCTGATCGGCATGGGCGCCTGCGTGCTGGATGGCGCAACGGTCAAACGGTATGGCTTTGTGGGTGCCGGCGCAGTGGTGGGCCCGGGCAAGGTGGTGGGCGAAGCCGAGTTGTGGCTGGGCAATCCTGCACGCCTGGCGCGCACGCTCAGCGACAAGGAAATCGAAAGCCTGCATTACTCCGCGCAACATTACGTGCGGCTCAAGGATCAGTACCTGGGCGCCTCACCCGCCGGCTGAGCCGCAGCACCGGCGCACCTGTCTGGCGCGGGCGCGACGGTACCAGGCGCGCGCGGCTACGGCTGCGTGGCGTGCTCCAGTGCCGTCAACATGGCCAGCGCCTGGGCGCGCGATGCACCGCACATGTCCTGGGACGGACGCAGGCTGGTGCAGACCGCCGGCCGCGTCGGCAGGCCGAACAGGCGGCAGCGGCCCTGCCCGTCCAGTTGCACGCACGGCACCCCCGCCGGCTTGCCGTGCGGCATGCCGGGAATGGCCGAACTGATGGATGGAGCGATACAGCAGGCCGCGCAGCCAGCGCGGCAGGGGATGTCCATGTGCATGCCGCAGTGTAAACCGCCGCCACCTCCCCGTAGCGGCGGCGATGCCCGCTAGCGGGGCGGAACGTAGCTGGACAGGCGCACGTCGAAAAACGCCTGCACGGCCGCCAGATTGGCCTTGGCCTGGATGTCCGCACCCACGTCGCGGCTCATGCCAAGCACGTCGTCGTCCGGCCACCCGGGGCCGAAGCACCACTGCGTGCTGGGAATGTTGTAGGCCTGCAAGTGCGCCAGCATGCGCGTGGTGGCGATCTCCGCGCTGCGATTGCCGGCCGGATAGCCGTGCTCGCCCAGATAACCGCGCTTGCCGGCCTGCTGCAGCGCTTCGATGAACGGGCTGACCATGTCGATGCCGGTATCCGGCTTGATCACCTCGTTGCGTCCACCGGGCCCGATCCAGTTACCGCCCCCGCTGCCATCGCTGTCGAGATAGTTGTGCGCCTCGTACACGATGCAATCGTATGGGTCCGGGATGTCGAACAGGCCCATCGAATCGTCCTGCCAGCGCCGGGCGCTGGCATAGCCGTTGCCACACACGAACACGAAATGGTTTCGATCGCGGTCGATGATGGCCTTGGAGCAGGCGGTGGCGGTCTTCTGCCAATATGCGGCCATCGACAGCACGCTGCCATCGGCGTTGCGCTCGGCGCCCTGGTACGGCTCGTTCATGACGCCCCAGCCGAACACCGCCGGGTGCTGCTTGAACCGGTTGACGAGACGCGCCCACAGATCCGGCAAGCCGGCGTCGTTGTAGAGCGTACACCCCGGCGTGCCGATCACCCGGTATTCGTAGAGCTTGAGCAGTTGGTCGCGACTGTCCAGATAGCCCACGTAATTGAAGTTGCGCAGCGGGTAGGTGTCGGCCCACAACCCGGCCGCCGCCAGGTCGCCGACACGGTTGCCACGCGCATCGACCACTGCACCGCTGGCATCGCGCCGATAACCGCTCTTGGCCGCCACCCGCTGCGGCAGCCGCATGTAATCGTGCAACTCCACGATGGCGCGCTTGCCGCGCGCAGCGATGTTGTCCAGCGCGTCCTGCACCTGCCTGCAGTAGCTCTCGTTCAATGGCGCGCCCTGTCCACGCGTGAAGCGTGCGGCAGTGGTCGGCAGACGGAAGAGCGGGCAGCTCCCCGCCGCGGCCACATGCTGGGCAGTGATGGCGCGGTAATGCGTGCCGATCTCGGCGTTCTCCACATAGCTATTGGAGGCCAGACCGGACAGGTTGAGGCCAGCGAACGGCAGGCTGGCGCTTTGCGCGGCCGCATGGCCTACCCAGCCGGTGGTGGCCACGACCGCAGCGCCGGCCGCGCCTTGCAGCACGCGACGGCGGCTGATGCCGCCGGCGACCGGTGGCGTGGTGGAGTGAGATGATGCCGCTGGTACGCGGCGTGGAGAGGGATGGTCGGACATCGGGGCGCCTCCTGCGGTGCCGTTGGAAAGATCCTCGCCGGCGCAGCTCCCCTCGGCCGCAGCGGTCCGGTTCGATGGTGGCCGCGCCCCAGCGCCCGGATCTGCGCGCCGGTTCGCACTCCTGCCACTGCATGCCCGGACGCATACGTTTACATCGCATTACATGACAGGCAAAGGCGCCGCGCACGTGCAGCCTCGCAAGGCAATGGCGTACGTGCGGTCACTGCACGGCATGCCGGCAGCGCCCGCCGCTGCACTGCAGGTGCACGTCGGCGTGCGTGCTACCGTGCGGACCCTGCGCGTGCGGCGACGGTTGCAGCAGCAACAGTCACGACGCGCTCTAATTGCCAGCCACCGCTCGCCAATCAGCCGTCGAATTCGCCATGCCCGAGTACCGTTCCAAAACCTCTACCCACGGCCGCAACATGGCCGGCGCCCGCGCCCTGTGGCGTGCCACCGGCATGCGCGATGGCGACTTCCACAAGCCCATCATCGCCATCGCCAACTCGTTCACGCAGTTCGTGCCCGGGCATGTGCATCTGAAGGATCTTGGTCAGCTGGTCGCGCGCGAGATCGAACGCGTCGGCGGCGTGGCCAAGGAGTTCGACACCATCGCCGTGGATGACGGCATCGCGATGGGCCACGACGGCATGCTGTATTCGTTGCCAAGCCGCGAGATCATCGCCGATTCGGTCGAATACATGGTCAATGCGCATTGCGCCGACGCGCTGGTGTGCATTTCCAATTGCGACAAGATCACCCCCGGCATGTTGATGGCCGCGCTGCGGCTCAACATCCCCACCGTGTTCGTTTCCGGCGGCCCGATGGAAGCCGGCAAGACCAAGCTGGCCGAGCACAAGCTCGACCTGATCGACGCGATGGTGATCGCCGCCGACGACACCGCCTCCGACGAAAAGGTGGCCGAGTTCGAGCGCAGCGCCTGCCCCACCTGCGGCTCGTGCTCGGGCATGTTCACCGCCAACTCGATGAACTGCCTGACCGAAGCGCTGGGCCTGTCGCTGCCCGGCAACGGCACGGTTGTGGCCACGCACGCCGACCGCGAGCAGCTGTTCCTGCGCGCCGGACGCGTGGCGGTGGAACTGTGTCACCGCTGGTACGGCGGCGAAGATCCCACTGCCCTGCCGCGCGGCATCGCCACCTTCGAAGCCTTCGAAAATGCGATGACGCTGGATATCGCCATGGGTGGCTCGACCAACACCATCCTGCATCTGCTCGCTGCCGCACAAGAGGGCGAGGTTGCATTCGGCATGCACGATATCGACCGCCTGTCCAAGCGCGTGCCACAGCTATGCAAGGTCGCGCCGAATACGCCCAAGTACCACATCGAAGACGTGCATCGCGCTGGCGGCATCATGGCCATTCTCGGCGAGCTGGCACGTGGTGGCCTGCTGCATACCAACGCCGCCACCGTGCACGCACGCACGCTGGCCGAGGCCATCGCGCAATGGGATGTCACCCAGACCGACGATGAAACAGTACACACGTTCTACAAAGCCGGCCCGGCCGGCATTCCCACGCAGATCGCCTTCAGCCAGGCCACGCGCTGGGACAGCCTGGATACCGACCGCAGCGACGGCTGCATCCGCGATGTCGCACACGCGTTCTCGCAGGAAGGCGGCCTGGCCGTGCTGTACGGCAATATCGCCCGCGACGGCTGCGTGGTGAAAACTGCAGGCGTGGACGAATCCATCCACGTGTTCGAAGGCACGGCCCGCGTGTTCGAGAGCCAGGATGCGGCAGTCAAGGGCATCCTTGCCGATGAGGTGGTTGCGGGGGACGTGGTGGTCATCCGCTACGAGGGCCCCAAGGGCGGCCCCGGCATGCAGGAAATGCTCTACCCCACCAGCTATCTCAAATCCAAGGGCCTGGGCAAACAATGCGCCCTGCTCACCGACGGCCGCTTCTCCGGCGGCACCTCGGGGTTATCGATCGGTCACGCATCGCCGGAAGCCGCCGCAGGCGGCGCGATTGGCCTGGTGCGCGACGGCGACAGGATCCTGATCGACATTCCCAAGCGCTCGATCAATCTGCTGATCTCGGACGAGGAACTCGCCCTTCGTCGTGCCGAGCAAGATGCCAAGGGCTGGAAGCCGGTGGAAGTGCGCCCGCGCAAGGTCACTACTGCATTGAAGGCGTACGCGTTGCTGGCGACCAGTGCGGACAAGGGTGCGGTGCGGGACAAGGCGTTGTTGGACGGCTAGGGACAGCGAGCGCGGCGTGGCCAGCTGGCTTCGGATGGCCAGCGCGGTGCAACGCATTCGGTGGAACATGCTGATGCAACGCAGTCATCGCAACTTGCCTGCAGTCGAGTACTGAGTCGCTGCAAGCAAGTGCCGCGATTGGCCGCCCTCATCGCACGCTCTGGTGTGTCAGAACATGCGATTTCACTGGCGTGGTCGCAAGCATCCATTCATTGCATCGCGGCCCTGCGCGTTAGACGTCGCCACCAGAACCGCTGAGTCCGTCCAGCGGACTTCATACTGCCGACGCACCGCGTCCCAGCACATGCGCATAGATCTGCTTGGTTGTCACGTCCTTGTGGCCGAGCAGCTCCTGCACCGTGCGAATATCGTGGCCGGCCTCCAGCAAGTGTGTTGCGAACGAATGCCGCAGCGTGTGGCAGGTTGCAGGCTTGGCAATGCCAGCCTGGCGCCGTGCCGATTGCACCGCACGCTGCAGGACTTCTTCCGATACGTGATGCCGACCAACGCGGCCACTGCGCGGATCCACAGAGCGACGCGCGGCGAGGAAAAGATACTGCCATCCGGGCTCGACATTGGCATTGGGATACTTGCGCGCCAGTGCATGTGGCAGGAATACCCGCCCTGCGCCCTCGGCGAGATCAGCGGCGTGCAATAGCAACGCCCGTTCGCGCTGCTGCATCAATTCTCCACGCAGACTGTGCGGCGGCGGCACCCGCCGATCCTTGCCCCCTTTACCATCGCGCACCACAATCTCGCCGCGAACCACGTCCACGTCCTTGATCCGCAAGCGCAGGCATTCCAGCAGCCGCATCCCGCTGCCGTACAGCAGCCCCGCCATCAGCCGGCAAGACCCCTCCAGCATCGTCAGCAAGCGCGCGACCTCCTCCGCCGAGAGCACCACGGGAATGCGCCGCGGTCGCTTGGCGCGCACCAGATTCTCCATCCAGGGCAACTCCACGCCCAGAACCTCGCGATACAGGAACAGCAGCGCCGCCAGCGCCTGATTCTGCGTGCCGGCCGACACCTGACCCCGCGTCGCCAGGTCGGTGAGAAACGCCTCGACCTCTACTTGCCCCATCTGTCCTGGATGCCGTTTGCCATTGGCCAGAATGAAGCGCCGGATCCAGCCCACATACGCCTGCTCAGTCCGCAGGCTGTAATGGCGAAGCCGCAGCCGACCACGGACCTGATCCAACAGCTTGGGGGTCAGGCGCGTCATTGCGCCTGCAGCTTCACGGGTGTAACTCATACGCCTGCTCAAACGTCGGATAACGCCCCCAGCATCGATGCCGAGACTGTCGGTTGCCATTCGGCAAGTCATTGCTGCGGAATAGGAATTCCCCTTCCTAGTTATCCGGGCTTAGTCGATACTTGGCGCAACACCGCTTTTAGGCGGTCCAATAGTAGTTAGCCCCCCCCCCCCGAAATGACAGAGTCAATGCAGCCAAGGCGGCCAAGCTACAAACCCGGGATGGTGTACGCGGTTCCGCTTGTAGATGGATCTTTTGGGCTCGCACAGGCGGGCAGTCCGATGTTTCCAAACGTAATCTATGTGGCACTTTTCTTGGATCTTTTCTTAGCACTTCCTACTGAGATTCCCAGGCTCGATGCCTCGCGAGTGATCTCACTCACCGCCACTTGGCGCAAGAACCTCAATAGAGGCGAGTGGATTCCCTTAGGCATATCTGAGCCAACACTTGACCTGCTCAAGCACCCGACACAGGCTCTTGCTGGAGTTGGTTACCTGGGCGCAAAACACTACGATGCGGGTCTCCTCTCAGAATTCTTATCGACCTGTCATGGCCTTCTGCCGTGGAATGTCATGTATGACCCCGCCTACTATGAAAAGCTGCTGTTATCCAGATGCGCGCGCCCTGAGAAAGTTGTGGTGCTCGGTGAGGGGGAGCGAACGGCTTATCGACACGAGGTGCTCGGTGTCGGGGGCTAACAATTCATTCAAGCCGAACCCGCTTCGCGGCTCGGCTAAATTTAGGTGTTAGGCCTCATGGAAAGCCTCTGCAGATCTCTTATTGCTGCGTTCGTCTTTTTGGAGCTTTCCGGGGATGATGTCGTTGATCCTGACTCGGCGATTTCAGCTGCGGAAGGGATAGCAGCTGAACTACAAGGCGCATCGTTAGAGGAGAGGACAGCTTTTGTTCGGGTATGCGAACAGGAGGCGGCAACATCGCGCGACCAGCGTTTCGCGCATTTTGTTGCAGGTCTTCCCTACAGCACAGGCCTGATAGATGATGAGGCCAAACAATTCATTCAAGCCGACGTCGCTTCGTAACTCGGCTTAGCCCAAGCGTTAGGCACGCCAATGAAGCACCTTTGTCGACTCCCCGCAATTCAATGCCAGCTAAAACTAGAGGTCTGCGGTTGATGTTGATCACGGAACTCAGCGGGCGTTAGTCCGCCCAGGCTGTCGTGCGGGATCTGTTGGTTGTAGTCGGCAAGCCAGTGTTCGGTCTGTTCGCGGACCTCGCTCAGCGTGCGGAAGAGATGCATGTCCAGCACGCCGCGCCTGTAGCTGCCGTTGAAGCGTTCGATAAAACCGTTCTGCATCGGACGCCCCGGTTCAATGAAGTCCAAGGCGATGCCCTTACGCTCGGCCCACTCGGACAAGGCCAGCGCGACAAATTCCGGCCCGTTGTCCAAACGTAGCTTGTTCGGATAGCCGCGCCAAGCTGCGATGCGTTCCAACGTGCGGATGACGCGGGCGGCCGGAAGATTCAGGTCCACTTCGATCGCCAAGGCTTCCCGACTGAAATCGTCGATGACATTGAACGTGCGAAAACGCCGACCGTCCCATAACGCATCGGACATGAAGTCGATCGACCATCCAGCATTGGGGCGATCACCGCAGGCCAGCGGCTGTGGATGACGCGTCGGTACCCGGCGCCTGCTGCGACGACGTTGATTGAGCTTCATCAGGCAATACACGCGCCAGACCCTCTTGTGGTTCCACACATGTCCGCGACGGCGGATGATTTGAAAAAGTTTTCCAAATCCACGCTCAGGAAAACGCTCGGCCAACTCGGACAACAGCGCGATAACCTCATCATCCCGATCGGGACGACGCTGATAGCGCATCGTCGAGCGCGCCACGCCAACCACCGAACAGGCCCGGCGCTCGCTCCAGCCATGCTGCTCGATGAGCCAGGCCAGAAGCGGGCGCTTGTGCGCCGGGTCTACAGTTTTTTTGCGATGACATCCTTCAATGCATGGTTTTCCATCGCCAGCTCGGCGTACATGCGTTTGAGCTTGTTGTGCTCGGTCTCCAGGTCGCGAAGGCGCTGCACATCAGCGGCCTCCATGCCGCCGTACTTGGATTTCCAGACGTAGTACGTCGCATCGGAAATCCCTAGCTCACGACACACATCCTTGACTTGGCGGCCACCCTCGACCTGCTTCAGCGTGGCGACGATCTGGCTATCGGTGAACTTGCTCTTGCGCATTGGTGGTCTCCTTGATGGCTAGTGTGCCCGGAGACCTCTAGTTATGGCTGGATCAAGTTTACGGGGAGTCGACACCTTGACCTGATCGGAACGGCGTTGAAAAGCGATGTTCTCAGTGATCTGTTTGAAACCTACGAGATCGATGTCGTATACCGATACGACCGCATCCACGAGAACCAACCAGATCAGTACGTCGCTGAAGTTCCGCAGCTTGGCCTGGAGTTCTTGTTCGATTCACAGCAGAGGCTATCAACCCTCTTCATAGAAGATACCGAGATCAATGGGTTCAATCCGTTCGAGGGTGACCCGGTAGGCCTACCCAGGTTTGGCTCGAAGGGCGATGCCATCACACATGCAAAGCGAAACGCAATTGAGCTTTCAGAGGGTCGCGCCAACTTCCTCGGAATCATTCGAGATTGGGTTCGGTTTGAGCACGAGAAATACTCAGTTCACTACGAATTCGTTGACTCAAAGCTGGAAAAGATTACGGTGCAGGCGCGCCATGCCTAACCCTTCCATCGAGAGGACCCGCCCCGGTAAGCCGGCTCGGGCTTCTCATGTCAAACATTCGGCCGTGGTGGAGCGAGCCAATTGGTGCGTCCGACTTCGGTCGGTTCGCTGGCATGCAAGCTTTCGGCTCAGAGCGGTAGTCATCACCGGCGTGGGTTGCGGCAAGTGTGGGGCCTCGTACTCGTCCGTTGTTACCGTACTTCGCTCATTGCGCTTAGCCTCTTTGGCATCCCGCGCCGCAGAGTCGCTTGGCCAGCCCCATCCCGCAAGCTGTGGCACACTGGGTCGAGGGGGCAGTGCTGGGGATCATGGTTGCACAATCCAGCCTTGGCAGCCACTCACTGCCTAACAACTCATTCGAGCCAAGGTCGCCTAGCAACTCAGCTGAATGCAGGCGTTGGGCCGACACGCAACATCCTCGGGATATGCAGATGAAAACGTCCGATTCACTCGTAAGGATTCTTGCACCTGCCAGTAAAGTCTGGAGGGCGTTGACCGTGCCTGAGCTAGTCAAGCAATGGCAATATGGCTCTGATCTGCTGACCACGTGGGAAGTGGGCACCCCTATCATTTTTCGGAACGAGTGGAACGGGCAAGTGTTTGAACAGAAAGGCACGGTTCTTGAGTTCTTGCCGGAGTCGCGCCTCAAGTACTCACTCTTCTTCCCGCGTCCCGATCTGCAAGACATTCCAGAGCACTATTTCTTCATGACCTATGAGCTGACCGAAAGTGAGGGAAGCAGCTCTATGCTTGTGCGTCAGGAAGACCCTCGCCCTTCCCCGCCAAATAAGTCGTCAGGCGAAGATGCTGGGCCTGACGTATTTTCGTACTTGAAAGAACTTGTCGAAAGCAAAATGCCTTGATGGTAGTTTTTCCTAAAAATTCATCAAGGCCGATGTTGTTTCGCAACCTTGATTAACTGAGGCGTTGGGTGATGAGCAGATGCAAATGCATCAAAGACTCTTTAGGAGAACTATCAACTTTTTGCACCGCCCCCATGCCGCTCCGTTTCGACCGATGGCCGTACTGGTCGCTTAGAGATCTATTGCGGCTCGACACCGACTGGACTCTTGAGGCTCTTGATGAGTTCGATAACTCCACCGTCTGTGATGACCTATTCGCAACGGACCAGATCGCACGCGACGAGGCGTTGCGCACCATTCGGGATGAGGGCATTGACTCCCTCATAGGTCCACCCAGCGGTATGGATGAAAGGGTAGGCCGCCTAATGGCTCATTCATGCCGATGCCGCGTCGTGGCGCGGCCTAACCCAGGTACTGGATCCCGCAATGCCAATCTCTGAGTTCGACCTAGTTCGCGTTATCGCAAACATCCCCGACGCTCGGATAGACCATGACTTCAGCCAAAGGTCTCCCCAGATCGGTGACCTTGGAGCGGTCGTTCTGATGCATGCGGCTAAGCC
Source organism: Xanthomonas euvesicatoria (assembly GCF_013112235.1). NCBI lineage: Bacteria > Pseudomonadati > Pseudomonadota > Gammaproteobacteria > Lysobacterales > Lysobacteraceae > Xanthomonas > Xanthomonas euvesicatoria. Next base: position 1,519,911 of record NZ_JABFFS010000001.1, on the reverse strand, counting down.
AGGCGGTGAGGCCGCTTTCGCCGTCGAGTGTGTCGGCTCGGAGGGCCACACCATCTGGCTAGCGGATATATTTACGTCAGAGTTAGAGCAGGCTCCAGCTACTTCGGCTGGCGTCTAGAAATTCATTCAACCCACGCCCGCATCGCGCGCGGCTTAATTCAAGCGTTAGGCGCTTCATGAGTCATACGACGGCTTGGGGTTATCTCCACGACGTCTCCCTGGATCGAGCCGAGGGAACTGTGCCTGGCGATCTGGCTCTCTCCATCTCAATCCCTTACCTGCGCAGGGCTTTCCAGCCTGAGGGCGATGGGTTCGTGCTTCTGCTGAGAGGCTGCACCCTGTTTCAGCTCGAAGATCATGATGGCACGGTGCTTGCAGATCCACGCGAAATCGCTGAGCGCTCACCTGAGCTGCTCTCGATCGTGAGTGAGGAACCTCTGACCATATACACAACGCTATGCACGCTCACACTTGCCTATCGGGCACTGGAGCTCGCGCTCGACACCGGCCAGCCACTGGCAACTGCGTCCCTCGATCAGGCAAGCTCCACTTATTGGCAGGCGTGGTCCGAACGGCACGGCGGAACTGCCTAACACTTCGTACAAGCCGGCGCTGCCCCCAATGTGGCTCAACTCAGGGTTAGTTTCATGCCAAAATTCTGCAGCGAGTGTGGCTCGGAGCTGAGAGAGATTGGCGACTTTCGCCCTCACTGGTTCAGCGTGTACGAATGCGAGAGCGGTGCACCTCTACACGACTTCATCCGGATCGCAGACTCAAAGCATGTCTTTCCTCTGCTTCAGCTCAGCCTCGGAGTCAAGGAGCGGCTTGTCGGTGCAGAACAATCACTGGTAACGCTGGCCGCCTCACGAATCCAGACGATCGATCACAGGACCGTGTCCATTGTTCAGTTCGAGCATACGCTCTTGGGCTGCTACAAGAAGCCAAGTCCCTTCGGCGCATCGCCGTAGATCCTAACCATGCGCTCATACAAATCTGCGTGGAGTAAACTGCCCGCTCGGTCACCACCCAGACCGCGCAGCCCGCTTAGCTTAGGCGTAGGTCATCCGGCATGAGCCAACCATCGGCCACGATCAAAGAAAAAGTCCTGCACGGGATGGCCGCAGCCATCGCCAACAATGATTGGCAGGCCACATACGATCTCGTTTGCCATGCTCAAAGCATTCCGGATCAGGAACAGAGGGCTGAGGTTTTCAACAGGCTGTTGGTGATGCCCGGCCATGAGCTCCATCAAAAGATCACGCGCGAAATCCAGTTGCTTCGTCGCCCATCCAGCGTTACGTACATTCGACAGGTGCTTGCGAACGGGTTTCAGATGTTCGAGTACACGTGTTCTGAGCCAGGCGTCATCGCGAAATGGTTTAGCCATGCGCTCGCTGATATCGATACACCCGAGTCCATTGCGGTCATTGAAGAGTTTGCGAGATGCAGTGACCCGGAAATCGCGGAAGAAATGACCTACCGCTTGAGGCGCATCAATGCCTGAAACCTACGCCAAGGTGTCCTCGAACGTCCGCCGGCAGAGGGAGCCACGGTGCATTTAGACAGAAAGCAGCGAGGCGTGGTCCTCGGTATGGCATCTGGCCTTTTTGCTTCTCTACTCGTTGTGTTCCTGCTATCACGAGCGTTCTTGCGCTGGGACACACCAGAGCGGGCAGTTATCAGCTTGCTGTTGCCGGCCACGGGGATGTTTGTCGCTATCGCACGCATGGCCAAACATCGCTTCGTTACGCCTGCAGACATTGACGGCAGCGCGATGAGTGATGGCACCATTCGTGCTAAAACGTTGCAATCTTTGCTTCAAAATACGACAGAGCAGCTAGCGTTTGCGCTGCCGGTCTACGTCGCCGCCCTCATGAACCCGCACCGCGGCATCCAAGCCGCAGTTCCGGCATGCCCTTGTGCGTTCTTGCTTGGAAGGCTGACGTTTTTTGCGACCTACAGTGGCGGTGCTGGCGCCAGAGCGCTGGGGTTCGCACTGACCTTCTATCCCACTGTGCTCCTGCTCATCTGGCAACTCGTGCTGCTTGCAGTTAGTGTTGCCGTCTAACAATTCATTGAGGCATTGGGCCGCATGCAGACGTTTCTAGAACCTGTCGGCTCCGAGGTCCAATGGCATGAAGGCGCAGACGTTACCGAGATCATCAGCACCAGCTCTGGCCTGCGCATTGTTGTAGCGGCGCCGGCGGGAGTCGACCGCCACCTTGAGATCCACTTTCCTTTCGTTCGGGCATTCCAGGTGATGGACGAGGGGGACATGCTTGAGTACTGGGAAAGCCCGCTCACTACAGGCCACGTCCTCTACAAGGTCATTTCCGGCGGCTGGCGGGATCGCACCGCAGGTCACTTCCTGCACGTCACCGCATCGTTAGACTCGATGCAAGAGTGGCTCATAGTCTCCGAGTGCCTCTGTGTGTCTGTGCTCTCAGCGTATGTGCCGCATCTGCGCGAGTTCGGCGATGCGTCGTAACCATCATTCAAGCCGAACCCGCTTTGCGGCTCGGCGTACCTCAAGCGTCAGGCCGTATGACCAGCTGCCCCATGCTCACTTCAACTGCAAGAGATTGATGTGGCCCCGTGCTTCGACTGCGGGCATGTGCCTGGCGAGCTAGACGAGTGCATTCGCGGAGAGCACGAGTACCACGCCTTTGAAATTTGGGGCCAAGAGATTGTCCTCTGCGACTTCTGTGATGCAGATTTTGGGTCGTACTTTCCGGATTACTGGGGCCTGCCGGAGGGGCCACTGCCAGATTACCCGCTGCATCTTGTTCGCAAGGTTGAGCGCCCCGGCATCGGACGGGACCTATACTGCGCCAACTGCAATCACCGCCTGGAGTTTCTACTGTTCCGGTCGCGTGTGGCGGCGCAGAATGCGGCCTAACAACTCTTTCAAGCCAAGCCCGTCTCGCGGGCAGGCGGCAGCGTAATTCAAGCGCTGGCGCTCTTCAGGAATCGGTGCATGGATCAGTCACAAGCAGAGGCAATCGCGCAGGCCATACTTCAGCCGGATCTGGAAGCACGAGAAAAGATTCGTCGCAGGCGTGCCGCGAAAGATCGGGCCTTGGCGGGCCGTCGGATGGTTGCCTGGTTCTCGCTTTCCGGCTTCGTCATCGGTGCCGGTGTGGCACACCTTACTGGCTATCGCTTCACCGATGGCATCATTTGGGGTGGCATCGCTGGCGGCGGGGTTGGCTGGGCTGCACTGACGCTGTGTCGTGGCCGGCTGGCGCCCTGACACTTCATTCCATCCGACAGTACTTCACAGCGCGGCCTGACTCACGCGTCAGACCGCACATGAGAGAGATGCAAGCAGGGACACCACGAGTGCCTTCTGCAGTCACGGCCGACCGCCCAGCCGATGCGCACGCGGGAGCGCCGCTGCACCACCTCAGCGCATTGGCTTGAATCGCGGTGACGCAGCACTGCGCCTATGCCATCGCTTCGTCGGGATCCAACGCCACTGCTGCCTGCTGCGCGCGATCGAATCGCTCGCGCGCGGCGCGGATGCTGCCGTGGTTTTCGCCCGCCCACGTGAGCAGTTGCGAGACCGGGCCGAGGAGTGAAATTCCCAGCTTGGAGAGCGCGTATTCCACGCTCGGCGGCTTGGTGGCGTAGACCTTGCGGGTGATCATGCCGTTGCGCTCAAGATTGCGCAGCGTCTGGGTCAGCATGCGCTTGGAGATGTCCGGCACGGCGCGCTGGATGGCACTGAAGCGGGATGGGCCGGGGATCAGCGTCAGCAGGATCAGCAGGGTCCACTTGTCGCCGATCTGGTCGAGTACATCGCGCACCGGGCACTTGGTGGCGTCGAAGGGTCCTTCCAGGGACGGCGGCAGCGGGAACAGGGCAATCGCATTCACGTGGGGTATCTCACGGTAACCAGGGGGAGCGAAACTGCCTCCTTGCGGAGGCCGGGGCGGGGCTGACACTATGCGGGCGACCAATGAGGTCTAGATAGTAGACCAAATCTTTTATGCAAACCTAACGGAGCCCGTCATGACATCTACATCCCCCCTGATTCTTGTCACCGGCGCCAGCGGGCAGTTGGGTGCGCTGGTTGTCCAAGCGCTGCTTGGCCATCTGCCTGCCAACCGCATCGTAGCAACGGCGAGGGATACCGCGTCACTTGCCGAGTTCGCAAAACGCGACATCGCGGTACGTCAGGCCGACTATGCGAACCCGCAAAGCCTGGACACCGCCTTCGCCGGCGTGGGCCGCGTGTTGCTGGTCTCGTCCAATGCGGTCGGCCAGCGCGTGCCGCAACACCGCAACGTGATCGAGGCTGCAAAGCGCGCCGGGGTGGAGCTGCTGGCGTATACGAGCATCCTGCATGCCGATACCAGCACGCTGTCGCTGGCCGCCGAGCATGTGGCCACCGAGGCGCTGCTGCGCGAGAGCGGCGTGCCGCACGCGTTGTTGCGCAATGGCTGGTACACCGAGAACTACACCGGCTCGATCGCCGCAGAAGTCGCCCACGGCGCGGTGATCGGCAGTGCGGGCGACGGCAAAATCAGCGCCGCCACGCGCGCCGACTATGCCGCGGCGGCGGCTGCAGTACTGGCTTCGGACGCCCCACAGGCCGGCCAGGTGTACGAGCTGGCAGGCGATGCCGCTTTCACGATGGCCGAGTACGCCGCCGAGGTGGCGCAGCAGTCGGGCAAGCCGGTGGCCTATCACGACCTGCCGGAAGCCGATTACGCGGCAGCGCTGGTGCAGATCGGCCTGCCGGCCGGCTTTGCGCAGGTGCTGGCGCAGTGCTCGGCCGCCTCGCGCGACGGCGCCCTGTTCGATGAGAGCCAGACGCTGGGCCGGTTGATCGGCCGCCCCACCACGCCGTTGCGCGACGCGGTGGCGGCGGCACTCGCGGCGCGCTGAGTCACGGCGCGACCACTGCGCTGCCCAGCCGTTCGGCACGCAGTGGTTCGCGCAGCGTTGAGCAAGTGCGACGTGACCCCTTGGAACCCGGCGAACTTCGTGGCGCTTCACCGCATGCAACCAGCGGCGATGGCCGGCTGGTCGGCGTGGCTGCGTGTGTCGGGATGATCTCCAGTGCGTTGGACCAGTGGCACTGGTTCAGGCGATCGGGTGTGGCGCTGCTCTGAACGGCCGATCAGCAGCCGTGCGCGTCTCGGTTGGTCAACGCGTGGCGCGGTGAGCGCGCCGATGCGGCACTGGGTCGCTGCCAGCGCTGGAGACCTGCACAGCCTGGCGCTGCGCGACATATCCCCCCGCGCAGCAGACGGCCGCGTGACCGGGCCGATGTCGCTGCCGATGACACGTGCCTGCGGCTACCCAATGGTGGCGCAAACGCTGCGCACGCTGGCGAATCCAGCAGGTCTCATGCCGCGCAGCCATCGGCGATGGGCCACGTCGAAAGCTTGGACGGCCCGTGCGCAATCTCCGCCATGCCCACGACCGCACCTTCCGAATCCAGTTCTGTACGAGCGTCTGCACCCCATCGCGCGCAGCTGGGCCCGCCTCACGTTGGTCGCATAACTGCCATCGCCCCGACACGACCGTGACACAAGGGCCACGGCAGCGAGGTCCGCCAGTGTCACCAAACTGACATCAAATCTAAATATAACTGCTGCCATTGCCGCTACGTCAGGACGACCGGCGCCTGGCAGGCGCTTCCACGCCGTGCAGCCGCCTTCTTGGCAGCACCGGATCGACGCAGCCGCCGACCCGTTTCCCTTGCACGAGCCGGACCAATGAAAAAACGCAATTTCGCCACTGTTCTGTGCGCCCTCAGCGCGACCGCCAGCGGCAGCACGCTGGCCGCCGAGCTGGAGCTGTACGTCGACCGCAAGACCAAGCAGATCTTCGCCGAGCCGGCGCCAGGGCGCGACAAGCTGGGCACCTTCGTGCAGGTGGACGAAAACGGCAAGCTGCCGGCGTCGGCAATGCCGGCAAGGCCTGCGCAACCGCTCCCGCCCGCGCCGGGCGCCGCCACGCCCGCCGACACTGCCGTTGCCCAGGCCGCGCCTGCGCCGGCGCCGGCTGCAACGCCAGCGCCGGCCAAGTCCGGCGACGCCGGCAAGAAGTGGTACGACAAACTGAGCCTGCGCGGCTACACGCAGATCCGCTACAACCAGGGCATCGGCGGCGATGCGCAGGACCTGCGCGCGCCGGGCGACCGCTTTATCGGCAACGACCAGAGCCTGGGCATCCGCCGTGCGCGCCTGGTGCTGAGCGGCGATCTCAACGAGCACGTGTCGCTGTATTTCCAGCCGGATTTCGCCAGCACGCCCACCGGCTCCGCCACCTCCAACTTTGCGCAGCTGCGCGATGCCTACGCCGATATCTTCTTCGACAAGAAGCGCGAATACCGCGTGCGTGTGGGTCAGTCGAAAATGCCGTACGGCTGGGAAAATCTGCAGTCCAGCCAGAACCGGCTCTCGCTGGATCGTGCCGATGCACTCAACTCCGGCCTGCGCGACGAACGCGATATCGGTGCGGTGTTTTATTACAGCCCCACCGTGGCCAAGGGCCGCTTCCAGGACCTGGTCAAGTCGGGATTGAAGGGGTCCGGCGATTACGGCGTAATCGGTGCCGGTGTGTACAACGGCCAGGGCGCCAACCGCGCCGAGCGCAACGACAGCATGCACGCGGTGGTGCACGCCACCTACCCGTTCAAGTTCGCCAACGGCCAGTACCTGGAAGTGGGCGCCGACGCCTACGCCGGCCGCTTCGTGCCGACTGCGGCGGCAGTGAATATCGGCGGCCGCAGCTTTACCCCGGCCATCACCGAGCCCAATGGCTATACCGACCAGCGCGTGGCCGCGCACATCATCTACTACCCGCAGCCGTTCGGCCTGCAGGCGGAGTGGACGGTGGGCCGTGGCCCGGAACTGGATGTGGCCCAACGCCGCATCCGCACCCGCTCGTTGAGCGGCGGCTACGTGCAGGCCATGTTCAAGCACGACTTCACCTACGGCACCTTGCTGCCCTACCTGAAATGGCAGACCTACCGCGGCGGCTCCAAGTTCGACACCAATGCCCCGCGCATGCGTCTGGACGAAGTGGAAGCCGGTGTCGAATGGCAGCCGATGGATGCGCTGGAACTGGTGTTCGCCTATTCGAAGATGAAGCGCACCGACGTCAGCACCGCGCCGTATCCGGTAGTGGAAGGCGATTTGCTGCGCCTGCAGTTGCAGGTCAATTACTGAGCAAGGTCGGCAGCGCCGGTCATGGCCGCTGTGGCGGTCATGGCCGGCGCATTCGTGTGCGGCTGCGCGCGTTCGCGCCGGGATCTGCATGCACGCAGGTGCCTGCGCGATGCTGCCAGCCCCGCGCGTGGTGACGCGCTCACTGGAACGCAGATGCACATCAAGGCCACGGTGGAGCGGCTTCCTGGCGGGATGATGCTGGTCCCCCTGTTGCTCGGGGCGGTTTGCCACACGCTCTGGCCGCAGGCCGGCAGCACCTTGGGATCTTTCAGCAACGGGCTGATCAGCGGCACCGTTCCGATCCTGGCGGTGTGGTTTTTCTGCATGGGGGCAACCATCCAGCTGCGCGCCTCCGGACGGGTGCTGCGCCGTTCGGGCAGCTTGGTGCTGACCAAGATCGCAGTGGCCTGGCTGGTGGCAGTCCTGTGCGCACCGCTGCTTCCCATCGGCGGCGTGCCGAGCGGGCCGCTGGCCGGGCTGTCGGTCCTGGCGCTGGTGGCTGCGATGGACATGACCAACGGCGGGCTGTACGCCGCGTTGATGCAGCAATACGGCAGCAGCGAAGACGCAGGGGCGGTGGTGCTGATGTCGCTGGAATCGGGCCCGCTGATCTCCATGCTGATCCTGGGTGCCAGCGGCCTGGCCAGCTTCGACCCACTGCTGTTCGTCGGTGCGGTGCTGCCGCTGTTGCTAGGCTTTGCGCTCGGCAACCTCGATGCGCAATTGCGGCAGTTCTTCGCGCAGGCGACCACGACGCTGGTGCCCTTCTTCGGCTTCGCGCTCGGCAACACGCTGGATCTGTCCACCATCGCCCACACCGGCGCAAGCGGGGTCCTGCTGGGCGTGGCAGTCATCGTGATCACCGGGCTACCCCTGCTGCTGGCCGACCGTTGGATCGGCGGCGGCAACGGCACGGCCGGGGTGGCGGCCTCCAGCACCGCCGGTGCCGCCGTGGCCACTCCGGCGCTGATCGCCGGCATGGCACCGCAGTTCGCACCCGCCGCGCCGGCCGCGACGGCGCTGGTGGCCAGCGCGGTCATCGTCACCTCGTTGCTGGTGCCGTTGCTGACGGCCTTGTATGCACGCCGTGGGGTTGCACGCAGCGGCTGAGAGCCGGGCCGGCGTCATGCGGCCTGCGATGGGATGCGTGGCTATGCGCGTTGCGCCATGCATGGCGCCGGCGCGATCAAGCGCCGGCGACGCCCGTGCGCAGCCGCTGGCGATGATATGGACGATGTGCACGACCGGCATCTGCCGCGTTTGCGCGCACCCCGGGCCCGCCCGACGGCACGGGGCACACTGCTGTGGCAATGGGACTAGGAGCGGCTGACAAAACGTAGCGAGCAGCCGTGAGGTGGGCGCGGACGGCGTGCTCAGAACCGCAATGTACAAGCGGTACATGAGAATTCCGAGCACCGGCCGCGCCCGCCTGACGGCTGCGTAGGAGTGTTGTTAGTTGCCCTAAGCCGACAGCTCGTCACGCACGATCTGCGCGCCTGCACTGAGCGCACCGAGTTTGCCGCGCGCCACGTGCCGGGCGAGCGGCGCCATGCCGCAGTTGGTGGAGGGATAGAGCTTGTCGGCATCGACGAAGCGCAGCGCCTTTCGCAGCGTCTCGGCCACTTCCTGCGGTGTTTCGATGGTGGTGCTTGCCACGTCGATGGCACCGACCATCACCTTCTTGCCGCGAACGAGTTCGATCAGATCGATCGGCACGTGCGAGTTGTGGCATTCCAGCGAAATGATGTCGAGCGAGGATGTTTGCAGCTTGGGAAACGACTCTTCGTACTGGCGCCACTCCGAGCCCAGCGTCTGCTTCCAGTCGGTATTGGCCTTGATCCCGTAGCCATAGCAGATGTGGACGGCGGTCTCGCACTTCAGCCCTTCCACCGCGCGCTCCAGGGTGGCAACGCCCCAGTCGTTGACCTCGTCGAAGAAGACATTGAAGGCCGGTTCGTCGAACTGGATGATGTCCACGCCGGCCGCTTCGAGTTCCCTGGCTTCCTGATTGAGGATCTTGGCAAACTCCCACGCCAGTTTTTCGCGGCTTTTGTAGTGCGCATCGAAGAGGGTGTCGATCATCGTCATCGGGCCAGGCAGCGCCCACTTGATCGGCTGGCGGGTCTGCTGGCGCAGGAACCTGGCGTCGTCCACGAACACCGACTTTGGGCGGCTGACCGCGCCGACGACGGTCGGCACGCTGGCGTCGTAGCGGTCGCGAATCCTGACCGTCTGCCGCTTTTCGAAATCGACACCGCTGAGATGTTCGATAAACGTGGTGACAAAATGCTGACGGGTCTGTTCGCCGTCGCTGACGATATCGATGCCGGCGTGCTGCTGTTCCTGCAGCGACAAACGCAGCGCGTCCTGCTTGCCTTCGATCAATTCGGCGCCCTGCAATTTCCAGGGCGACCAGAGCGTTTCGGGCTGGGCAAGCCAGGACGGCTTGGGCAGGCTACCGGCGGTTGAGGTGGGAAGCAGCTTTGTCATGATGAGCAATGGGATGGGTTCTGGTTGATTAGGAAGCGTGGCTGGATGCCCACTGCGCAAGAAGGTTGCCGTAGGGCCGGATGAAGTGCTCTTCGGTGAACTTTCCCTGCGTCACGGCGAGCTGGCTGCGCTCTTGGCGGTCGTAGACGATCTGGGTGGACGAATAGTCCTGATGCTTCAGGCTCGGCCGATAGGTCGGCCCTGCTGCAGCGTTGGCGTTGTAGATCTCTGGCCGGTAGATCTTCTGGAACGTTTCCATCGTGGCGATGGTGCCGATCAGCTCCAGGTTGGTGTAGTCGCCGAGCAGGTCGCCGAAGAAGTAGAACGCCAAGGGCGCAACGCTGTTGGGCGGCATGAAATAGCGCACCTGCAGGCCCATCTTTTCGAAATACTGGTCGGTCAACGAAAACGCGTCCTGGCGGTATTCGATGCCCAGGATGGGGTGCCGGTTTCCGGTGCGGTGATAGGTTCTGCTGGTGGAGACGCTGATGCAGATGACCGGCGGCTTCCGGAAGTGCGCGCAATATGCGGGCGAATGCACGAAGTGCTTGAACAGCTTGCCGTGCAGCTCGCCAAAATCGTCCGGGACGTTGAAGCCGGACGCATCCTGATTGTGCGCGGGCAGCAGCACGCTGAAATCGTAGTCGCGCACGTAGGAGGAGAAATTATTGCCGGCAATGCCGTCGATACGCGCGCCGGTGTGGCGATCGACGATGGTGGGCTTCAATATCTCGATCAACGGAAACGCATCGTCCAGCGCGCGTTCGCCGATGTGCATTTCGACGGAGATGATGTCCAGCTCCACCGCGTAACGGTCGCGGTCGGGGTTATCCCAGTGCGCCAGCTCGTTGCAGCGGTTGTCGATCATCGCCAGCGTGTTACGCAGGTTTTCCTGACGTCGCTGACCCCTGGCCAGGTTGGCGAAATTGGTCGTGTTGCGCGTCGTGGCCGAGGGACGGTAGTCCTCATCGAAGCGCAGGCTCTTGATGGTGAAATTCAATGCGTGAGTCATTGCGAACCGATGCCTTGTTTCTAAGATGGGAACGCGCGCATGCGCTGCGTAACGGGTCATGCCGGCGGCATGCAGGCCGGGAAGTGGATCAGCGCGCGCTTGCCGACCGATCCGGTTCCCTGGCTACCGCGAGCTGGGCCCTCAGGCCGCAGCCACGCCCGGCGCGGCGATCGACCGTGCATGCCCGGTCAGCTCGATCAACGGCAATGCCCGCTGCACCGCCAGCCTGGCCCGTTCGGCCAGCGCGTCGTTGTGCACGCGGTAGTCCAGAAAGTCGCGGTCGGTTGCGTAAACGCCCAGCGGCAGGGTGCGTGCCTGGAAGAAGCTGAAAAGCGGACGTAGCTGATGGTCGATCACCAACGCATGGCGGTCGCTGCCCCCGGTTGCGGCGAGCAGCACGGGCGTGTCGATCAAGGCGTCCTGATCGATGAAATCGAAGAAATGCTTGAACAGTCCGGTGAAGGAGCCGCGGTAGACCGGTGTTGCCACCACCAGCACGTCGGCCTGCTCCACCAGGCAGAGCGCCTGCTCCACCGTGTCGGGCACTTGGGTACGCCAGAGCGCGCCCGCGAAGTGCGGCGCCAACGCTCCAAGTTCGACCAAATGGCGCTCGCACGGCACCTGATCGGCGATTAACTCCAGCAGGTGTTCTGCCAGGGCGACGGCCTTGGAGGGGCGTTGCATCCCGCCGGAGACCGCAACGACGCGCAGTGGGTGTTTGACAGTCATGCTGGGCAACCTTACGCAGTGGGGACGTCGTGCAGTGCGCCAGGACGCTTGCGGCCCGACCCATCGGCCGCGCCTTGGTCCGAACCCGTTCGCACGGCAGCGGCTGAACGACGAGTCCCGATGTTAGGGCTCGCATTCGATGAAGTAAAATGGTGTTATTTCAACAATCCATGAATTCGGATCATTGAATGCTTGAGCGCATCCATCTCACCATCGTCCAGCAGGTCGAGCAGCAAGGCTCGCTGACTGCCGCCGCAGGCGTGCTGAATCTGACCCAGTCGGCGCTGAGCCACAGCATGAAGAAGCTGGAACAGCAGCTGGGCACCGACATCTGGTTGCGCGAGGGGCGCAGCCTGCGCCTGACCCAGGCCGGCCAGTACCTGCTGGCGGTGGCGAACCGGGTGCTGCCGCAACTGGATCTGGCCGAAGAGCGGCTGGGGCAGTTTGCCCAGGGCGAGCGCGGTGCGCTACGCATCGGCATGGAATGCCATCCCTGCTACCAGTGGCTGCTCAAGCTGGTGGCGCCGTATCTGGCCACCTGGCCGGATGTGGATGTGGATGTGAAGCAGAAGTTCCAGTTCGGCGGCATCGGCGCGTTGTTCGGCTACGAGATCGATCTGCTGGTCACGCCCGACCCGCTGTTCAAGCCAGGGCTCAGGTTCGAGCCGGTGTTCGACTACGAGCAGGTACTGGTCGTGGCCAAGCGCCATGCGCTGGCGTCGGCGGCCTACGTCAAGCCACAGCAGCTCACACGCGAAGTGCTGATCAGCTACCCGGTGGATCTTGAGCGCCTGGATATCTACAGCCAGTTCCTGTTGCCGGCCGGCGTCACGCCGCGGCGCCACAAGGCCATCGAAACCACCGACATCATGATGCAGATGGTGGCCAGCGGCCGCGGCGTGGCCGCCATGCCGCGCTGGCTGGTGGAGGAATACGCGGCCAGGATGGACGTGGTGCCGGTGCGGCTGGGTGCGCGCGGCATCCCCAAGCAGATCTATCTGGGCGCGCGCGAGGCGGACATCGCGATCGATTACCTGCGCGCCTTCATCGAACTGGCGCGCGCGCCCGCCAATGCCACTGCCTACACGCAAGGACCCCACTGATGGATTCCACTGCCCAACGCATGCCACTTCCGCTGCCTGATGGCCATACCAAGGTCTTGCTGCATTCGTGCTGCGCGCCGTGCTCTGGCGAGGTCATGGAGGCGATGTTGGCCTCCGGCATCGACTACACCATCTTTTTCTACAACCCCAACATTCATCCGCGCAAGGAATACGAGTTGCGCAAGGATGAGAACGTGCGTTTTGCCGAACAGTTCGGCGTGCCCTTCATCGATGCCGACTACGATCGGGACAACTGGTTCGAGCGGGCGCGCGGGATGGAAAACGAACCTGAGCGCGGCGTGCGTTGCACCATGTGCTTTGACATGCGCTTCGAACGCACCGCGCTGTATGCCCACGAGCACGGCTTTCCGGTGATCACCAGTTCGCTGGGCATCTCGCGCTGGAAAAACATGCAGCAGATCAACGACTGCGGCATTCGCGCCGCGTCCAGGTATCCCGGCTTGATGTATTGGGAGTACAACTGGCGCAAGGGCGGTGGCGCCTCGCGCATGATTCAGATCAGCAAGCGCGAGAACTTCTATCAACAGGAATACTGCGGCTGCGTCTATTCCCTGCGCGACACCAATCGGCATCGTGTGGACAGCGGCCGCAAGCGCATTCAACTCGGTGTGAAGTTCTACGGCGATGACGCGCCGGAAGACTGAGCCTTTCGCCAGTCCAGCGGAGACCACATGGGGATTTTGGCTCCTTTCCGCTGGATCAGTGCGTCGTGGCGATGCCACCCAATCATCATGACAAGACGGCAAGACCCGTGATTTCTACCGACACGCCGAACTTCGCGAGCACCGTGACCGAGGCCTATTCGCTGGAGGTCAGCGCCAAGGACATCGGCGCGCTGACCAATGCGGCCCCACGCATCCTGCCTGGCTGCGCCATGTTCATTCCCTACCTGCCAGGCCAAAACGAGGCTGTGCGGCTGGCCGCAGCACAGAGGGTGCGTCGCCTTGGTTTCGAACCTGTGCCCCATCTTTCCGCGCGTCGCATCGGCTCGCTCGAAGAACTGCAGGCATGTGTCGCGCGCCTGGTCGATGAGGCCGGCGTCACCCGCTGCCTGGTGATTGCGGGCGATCCTTCCACTCCGAAGGGACCGTTTCCCGACAGCGTGTCGCTGATCGAGACGGGTGTGTTTGAACGCTCAGGCATCGGCACCATCGGCGTAGCGGGTCACCCGGAGGGGCATCCGATCCTGCGCACGACAGAACAATGGGACGTGCTGGAACGCAAGTGTCGCAGCATCCAGGAGCGCGGCATGGCGCCCCTGATCGTGACGCAGTTCGGGTTCGACGCCGACATCGTGGTGACCTGGCTGGAAGCGTTGCGCGCGCGTGGCATGACGCATCCGGTGCGGGTGGGCGTGCCTGGTCCTGCCAGTGTCGCCGTTCTCGCACGCTATGCGGCAAGCTGCGGTGTCGGCGCCTGCGCGTCGGTGCTCTCAAACTATGGCATCTCCATTGGCAAGTTATTCGGCAACGCGGGGCCGGATCGCTTTGTCGATCGCCTCGCCAGCCGCCTGACGCAAGCCCATGGAGATGTCCGCCTGCACCTGTTTCCGTTCGGCGGCATCGCCCAGTCTGTGCAGTGGGTTGCCCACTATCATTCGCGCAACGCGTCACAAGATCGCACCAGTGCCGTCCGAGCGGATCGGGCCTGAGGCACGCTAACGCCGGTTGCAATTCAATACTGGCTTGAGACCGTCACACCGCGACTGATCGGGCTATCAGTCAGTGGCAAGGCCGGCAAGGATTAGGGCAACTCACTGCGCCACATGCAGCGTCAGCAAAGGCATGCTGTCCGCTGCAGAGGCATTGGCAAAGAAAGTGGAAAAGAAGGGCGTCATCGTTTGCCGCCCTCATTTCTCGGGAAGACCATCGCGCCCGCGATCCTGATTATAGGCTGTGTTCTTTGTTTCTAGTAAAGCGCTTACCGCGCGTGAGGTGACAGCGCCCAGCAGACTTGTCACTGGAGCGAGGTATGAAGGTTAGCAATCACGCGAGGGAGCGCTCCATCCGATGTCGTTGCCCTGCCCGAGGGCATTGTTTCTAGAACGCTCACGAGAAGATCCTGCCATGCCGAAGCCGTCGCTGTTGTCGCTGTTGTGCTCCCTCTCACTGCTCTGTGCGCCGCTTGCGGCGGCCGAGTTGCAACCCAAACAATTGGCTGGCCCACCGGAAGAGTTCGCGCAGATGCGTGCGCCAGATCCGGCCGAGTCGGCGATTCTGTCCAAGAGTGCATTGCTGCCGGTGGAACTGGCACCGGCCGGTCAATCCGCGCGCTGGCAAGGCAGCTTGCCGGTGGAAAACGGGCAACTGCGCTTCATGGTGCTGTCCGGCGATCAGGCCTGGGAGGCGGCAGTGGCTGCACCTCAGCTTGCCGGCGCGCGCACCGCCGCCGTGGCGACGCCGCTGCAAGCGCAGCGCACGCTGCTGGGCACCGCCGAGCACGGCACCAGCGGCATGCGTTACGCCGTGGAGTCCGCACAAAATGGCACCTGGACGCTGACGCTGCAGTCGGCCTCGCCGGTGCCGCAACACGGCTATGTGCTGATGGAAGGCGATGCGCGCACGCAGCTTGCTTCGTACCTGCGCACGCGTCAGCAGCAGGTTGGCCAGTCGCTCACGCTCAACGCGTTGCTGAGCGGCAACGATGCACGTGGCGCCACGCTGCTGACGGCACAAGCCGGAACGATCGACGAAGCAAGCCTGCGTGTGATCGATCCGCAAGGCGGTGTACGCAGCCTGCCGATGGCCGACGACGGCAAGCACGGCGATGGCGCCGCTGGCGATGGCGTGTACGGGGGCACTTTCCAACCGACCAGCGAGGGTACCTGGATTGCCCAGGTCGTCGTGCATGGGCATGACCAGGCCGGCCAGCCGTTCGTGCGGACCAGCGAGCATGTGGTGCCGGTGGTGGATACCTCCCTGCGTCTGCTCGGCAATGCCCTGGACGCACGCGCCGCAGCGGGCACGCGGCTAACGATCGCGCTGCCAGTGGCTGCGCGAGGCAACGCGCCGTCGCATTACCGCGTGTTCGCCCAGGTATGGGGCACCGATGCCAAGGGCAAGGACGTACCGGTGGCGTGGATCGGCGGCATGCTGACGCCGCAGCAAGGCCAGCTGCCACTGAGCCTGGACGAACGCTGGATTGCGCGGGCCGGTGCGCGGGCGCCGTTTACGCTGCGCAGCCTACGCATCGAAGACCCGGACCATTACATTCCGCTGGTGCAGGCCGGCACGCTGCCGTTGCAAGTGCCAGCGCTACGCCGCGCCAGCATCGCGCGCGCCAGCACTGCAATCGATGAAAGCATGCGCATGGGCCCGCGCCCGACTGCGTTGGCGTCTGCGATGGCGACGGCGCAGCCACAGGCCGCCGGTTCGCAACTGGTGCTGGTGCATGGCTATTGCTCCAACGGCGTATGGCCGCAGGCGCAATTCACCAATGCATCCACCTTCCTGGATGCCAAGCAGAACCGCAGCAACGACCAGTTCGCGCAGCGGCTTGCGCAGTTCGCCAGCCAATGGTCGTCGTTCTCCACGGTGGCGCACAGCCAGGGTGGTATGGCCGCGCTGCACCTGTATACCTACTACTGGAGCGGGCTGGATAACGCCACCGGTGGGCTGGTAATGCAATCGGTCGGCACGCCGTATCAAGGCACCAATATGGCCGGCGTGCTGGCCGCAGTGGGTTCATGGTTCGGTGAGGGCTGCGGTACCAACACCGACATGACCTACGACGGCGCCAAGGCCTGGCTGGCCGGCATTCCGGCCGACGCACGCGCCAAGGTCAACTACTACACCACCTCGTTCGCCAAGAGCAAGAAGTGGTATAAAAACGACTACTGCAACGCTGCCTCGGACCTTGTCTTGAAGGACCCCGAAGACGGGGTTGTGGAGGAGGTCAACGCGCAGCTGCCGGGCGGCGTCAATCTTGGCCACACCACCGGCCAATGCCACACCACCGGCATGCGCGATCCGGCGCAGTATCTGGATGCCAATCGCAACGCGGTGATGAATGCGAATGCGGCGCGTTGAGGGCCGGGATGATCAGCCATTCGGCTACTGAAAAGCCAGGGATCGGGATCAGGGATTGGGCAAGGCGCTGTCCCGGGCACGTCCCGGTGCAGCGCCGATTTGACCAGGTGCCTAAGCTGACGCTGGTGCAGTTTGATCGGAATATGTTTGTTGTAGGAGCGGCTTCAGCCGCGACAGGCATGACCGGCAATGTCTGTCGCGGCTGCGCCGCTCCTACGAGCGTGCGGGCAATACGCTAACGCGCCGCACCCGCCACAGACGCGCCGCTCTGCGCATCGGCGCCACCGCCGAGTACCTTGTACAAGGTCACCCGATTGCTCGCCTCGGTCAGCCGCAAGCTGATCAATGTCTGTTGCGCGCTGTAGAGCGTGCGCTGCGCATCCAGCGTCACCAGGTAACTGTCCACGCCATGGCGATAGCGCGCATCCGACAGGCTGAAGCTGCGTTGTGCGGCGTCCACCATCGCCTGCTGCGCATGCATGCGTTCTTCGAGCTGCGTGCGTTCGGCCAGTGCATCGGCCACTTCACTGAAGGCGGTCTGGATCGCCAATTCGTACTGCGCAATGGTGATGTCCTTTTCCAGCGTGGCCACATCCAGTTCGGCCTTCAACGCGCCGGCACGGAAGATCGGCAAGCTCACGCTGGGCGAGAACGACCATGTATGGTCGCCATCGAACAGGCCGGATAACGCATCGCTGCCGCGCCCGGCATTGGCGGTCAACGAGATGGTGGGGAAGAAGGCCGCACGTGCCGCGCCGATATCTGCATTGGCGGCCTTGAGCGTGTGCTCGGCCGACAGCACGTCAGGGCGCTGCAACAACACCCGCGATTCCAGCTGGGCAGGCAACGGCGCCAGCGCCACGCCCGTCTCGATCGCATCGCTGGCAGGCAACAACGCAGCCGGCACCGGCGTGCCCACGACCAGATTCAAGGCATTGCGCGACTGCGCCAGCTGAGTGATGTAGTTGGCTACATCAGCGCGCGCGCTTTCCACGCTGGTCTGGATCTGCGCCAGATCCAGACCGGAGACGATGCCGTTGTCGTGCTGCAGCTCGGTCAGACGCAAGGTCTTGCGTTGGCTGTCCAGGGTCTGCTGCGCGAGCGCCAGGCGCTGTTGATCGGCGGCAACGGTCAACCAGTCGTTGGCCACTTCAGCGACCAGACTCAGACGCGTGCTGCGCTGGGTTTGCTCGCTGGCAAGATAGGTTTCCAGGGCCTGGTTCTTGAGGCTGCGGATGCGGCCGAACAGGTCCAGCTCCCAGCTGCTGATGCCCACCTCGCCGCTGGCGCTGCGGATGATCTGCGGGGCGCCGGTGAAACTGGTCGCTGCCGCAGCGCGCTGCGCGGCATGCGAGACGGTGGCATCGACGGCGGGAAACAGGCGCGCACGTTGGATGCGGTACTGCGCGCGTGCCTGCTCGATATTGAGCACTGCCACACGCAGGTCGCGGTTGTTGTCCAACGCCAGCGCGACCACCTGCTGCAGACGCGCATCGGTCACCACCTGCCGCCAATCCACAGCGGCTGCATTCGGCATGCCGGTGCCTGCGTTGCCGGTGCTGCCGGTGTCGCCGATCACCCCGGGCACCGGCGCATCCGGGCGCGCGTAATGCGGTGCCATGCTGACGCAACCACTCAAGGCGATGGCGCAGGCCGCTGCCACACTTGCAAAGCTAAAGCGCATCACGGGGCCACCTCGGACGTCTCAGCGGCTGTCGCGTGATCAGACGCCTTGCCCGGAAACACGCTGCGCACCATCACGTAGAACAACGGCACGAAGAAGATGCCCAGCAGCGTAGAGACCAGGGTGCCACCGAGCACGCCGGTGCCCAGCGAATGGCGTCCACCGGAGCCGGCGCCGCTGCTGACCACCATCGGCAGCACGCCGAGCAGGAACGCCAGCGAGGTCATCACGATCGGGCGCAAGCGCATGCGCGCGGCATGCAAGGTCGCTTCGATCAGCGGCTGGCCCTTTTCTTCCAGTTCCTTGGCGAACTCCACGATCAGGATGCCGTTCTTGGCGGCCAGGCCCATCGTCGCCAGCAGGCCGACCTGGAAATAGATGTCGTTGGAGAGCCCGCGCAGCCACGTTGCCAGCAGTGCGCCGACGATGCCCACCGGCACCGCCAGCATCACCGAGATCGGGATCGACCAGCTTTCGTAGAGGGCGGCCAGGCACAGGAACACGAATACCAGCGACACCGCGTACAGCATCCAGGTCTGCGCGCCGGCAGCCTGCTCCTGGTAGGACATGCCCGACCAGGCGTAACCCACGTCCTTGCCGATCTTGCCCACCAGCCCGGCGATGCCGTTCATCGCTTCGCCGGAACTGATGCCACTGGCAGCGCTGCCGGTGATCTCCATCGACTCCACGCCGTTGAAGCGGCTCAGCACCTGCGGCGCATACGCCCACGCGCTGCTGGAAAACGCCGAGAACGGCACCATCTCCGAACTGCTGTTGCGCACGTACCAGCGGCCGATGTCGGCAGGCAGCATGCGCGCGCTCGGCTCGCCCTGCACGTACACGCGCTTGACCCGGTTGTTGTTGAGGAAATCGTTGACGTAGCTGCCGCCCATCACCGTGGCCAGCGTGGTGTTGATGTCCGCCGCATCCAGGCCGAGCGCGCCAGCCTTGGCGTCGTCGATCTGCACGCGGTAGGTGGGCGCATCGTCCAGGCCGTTGAAGCGCACGGCGGTCAGGTCCTTGTCGGCGTTGGCCAGTTGCAGCAGTTGCTGCCTGGCGGTGACCAGCGCGTCGTGGCCCTTGCCGGCCACGTCCTGCAACTGCAGGGTGAAACCGGAACTGGTACCCAGGCCGTTGATCGCCGGCGGCGACAGTGCGAACACCTGCGCATCGGGCAGCGCGCCCATCATCGCGCCGGTGATGCGGTTGGCGATCTCCTGCGCAGGCGCATCGCGCTGCGCCCAATCCTTGAGCTTGATGAAACCCATGCCCGAGTTCTGGCTGCTGCCGGCAAAGCTGAAGCCGGAGATGGTCATCATCCCCGCCACTTCCGGTTGCTTGAGGATGAAGTCGGTGGCCTGATCGATCGACTGCTGCGTGCGCTGCTGCGTGGCGCCGGCCGGTGTGGTGAACATCACCATCAGCATGCCCTGGTCTTCGTCGGGCAGGAACGAACTGGGCAGGCGCCAGAACAACAGCGCCATCACCACCAGCAGCGCCAGGTAGACCAGCCCGCCGAGTTTGCGATGGCCGATCAACGTGCCCACGCCGCGGCCGTAACCCTCGGCGCTGCGGTCGAAGCGGGCGTTGAACCAGCCGAAGAAGCGCCCGAGCACGCCCTGGCGCGAGACGTGTCCGCCGCGCGCGATCGGCTTGAGCAGGCTGGCGCACAATGCCGGGCTCAGGGTCAGCGCCACCAGCAGCGACAGCAGCATCGCCGCGGCGATGGTCACCGAGAACTGGCGGTAGATCTCGCCAGTGGCGCCGCCGAAGAACGCCATCGGCAGGAACACCGCGGTCAGCACCAGGGCGATGCCCACCAGCGCGCCGGAGATCTGCCCCATCGAGGTGTGGGTGGCCTGCCGCGGCGACATGCCTTGCTCGCTCATCAGGCGCTCGACATTCTCCACCACCACGATGGCGTCATCGACCAGCAGGCCGATCGCCAGCACCATCGCGAACATGGTCAGCGTATTGATCGAATAGCCGAGCAAGGCGAGCACGCCGAAGGTGCCCAACAGCACCACCGGCACCGCGATCACCGGCACCAGCGTGGCGCGCCAGTTCTGCAGGAACAGGTACATCACCAGCACCACCAGCGCGATCGCCTCGAGCAGGGTCTTGACCACTTCCTCGATGGAAATGCGCACGAACGGCGTGGTGTCGTAGGCGATCTCGTACTTCAGCCCGGTGGGGAAGTACGGCTTGAGCTGTTCCAGCTTGTCTTCCACCGCCTTGGCCGCATCCAGCGCATTGGCGCCGGTCGCCAGCTCCAGTCCCATGCCCGAGGCTGACTTGCCGTTGTACTTGGAACTGGATGCATACGACTTGGAACCCAGCTCCACCCGCGCCACGTCGCGCAGATACACGGTGGCGCCGCCGGGCTGCGACTTCAGCACGATCGCCTCGAATTGCGCCGGGGTCTTGAGCTTGCTGCGCGAGGTGACCGTGGCGTTGAGCTGCTGACCCTGCACCGCCGGCAACGCGCCCAGCGCGCCGGAGGAGACGTCGGCGTTCTGCGC
The DNA here is from genome assembly GCF_013112235.1 of Xanthomonas euvesicatoria. Classification (NCBI taxonomy): domain Bacteria; kingdom Pseudomonadati; phylum Pseudomonadota; class Gammaproteobacteria; order Lysobacterales; family Lysobacteraceae; genus Xanthomonas; species Xanthomonas euvesicatoria. The sequence continues at coordinate 1,499,135 of NZ_JABFFS010000001.1, read as the reverse complement.
CGAAATCGCGTTGCTCACGTCCGCGGGCATCAGCGCATAGGTGCGCAGCTTGTCCGGATCCAGCCACACCCGCATCGAGTATTCGGAGCCGAACACGTTGACCCCGCCGACACCGTTGAGCCGGCTGATCGGGTCCTGCAGCGTGGACACCATGTAGTCGCCGATGTCGGTGCTGTCCATGCTGCCGTCTTCGGAGGTGAAGGCCAGCACCATGAACATACTGCTGCCGGTGGACTTGGTGACGGTCACGCCATTGCTCTGCACCGCCTCCGGCAGCATCGCCTCGCCTTGCGACACCTTGTTCTGCACCTGCACCTGGGCGGTGTCCGGGTCGGTGCCGGAATCGAAGGTCAGGGTGATCGAGGCGGTGCCGGCGGAACTGCTGCTGGAAGACATGTACAGCAGATGGTCCAACCCGGTCATCTGCTGCTCGAGGATCTGCGTGACCGAGTTTTGCACGGTCTGCGCCGAGGCACCGGTGTAGGTGGCGCTGACGTTGATCGTCGGCGGGGCGATGTTGGGATACTGCTCCAGCGGCAATGACAGGATCGAGAGCGCGCCGGCCAGGGTGATCACGATGGCGATGACCCAGGCGAAGATGGGACGGTCGATGAAGAAGCGGGCCATGGCGGTTCCTCAGTCGGCCTTGGGCGCCGCCGCGGCGGTGCCCTGCGTGGATGGCGACGCGTTGGCGGCCGAGTCGGCCGCAGCGGTCTGGCTCACTTCCACGGCCCTGACCTCGGCGCCGACCGACGCCTTCTGCAGGCCCTGCACGATGACCTTGTCGCCAGCCTTCAATCCCTGGCGCACCACCCACTTGTCGCCGATCGCATCGCCGGTGGTCAGCACCCGCTGCGCGACCTTGTTGTCGCTGCCGACCACCATCGCCACCGCCTGGCCCTTGCTGTTGCGGCTGATCGCCTGCTGCGGCACCAGGATGGCCTGCTCGTCCACGGCCATCGAGAGCTTCGCGGTGACATACATGCCCGGCAGCAACACGCGCTCGGGATTGGGCACCACCGCGCGCAGCTTCACCGTGCCGGTGGCGGTATCGACCGCGGCATCCACCACCTCCAACGTGCCGCTGTGTGCGTAGGTGCTGCCGTCCTCCAGTTGCAGCGTCACCTCGGCCTTGCCATCCACTGCCTTGAGCTGGCCGGCGTCGAGCTGGCGGCGCAACTGCAGCAGCTGGGCGCTGGACTGGGTCACGTCCACATAGATCGGGTCGAGTTGGTTGATGGTGGCCAGCACCTCGCTCTGGCCGGCACTGACCAGCGCGCCCGGCGTGTAGCTGGAGGTGCCGATGCGGCCGGACACCGGCGCGGTGATGCGGGTGTAGTCGAGATTGATGCGCGCGGTCTGCAACGATGCCTTGGCCGCGACCACCGCTGCCTGGTTCGAGCGCAGCGTGGCCAACGCATCGTCGCCGTCCTGCTTGCTGACCGCATCCAGCCCGACCAGGGTCTGGTAGCGCTGCGCCTTGGGCCTGGCCGACAACACTGCCGCCTCGGCTTGCGCCAGATCGCCCTTGGCCGTGTCGTACGCGGCCTGGTAGCTGGCCGGATCGATTTCATACAGCACCTGCCCGGCCTGGACGTCCTGGCCTTCGGTGAACAGCCGCTTGCGCAAAATGCCGCCGACCTGCGGGCGCACGTCCGAGGTGACGTAGGCCACGGTGCGACCGGACAAGGTCTGGTCCACGGCCAGCCGCTGCGCCTTCAACGTCTGCACGCCGACCTGCGTCTGCGGCATCTGCGGCGGCTGCCTGGAAGAACACGCGGCCATGAGCGTGGTCGCGGCGGCGAGCAGCAGCAAGCGCACGGACGCAGTGCGAAAACGATGGGTAGCGACGGGCAACATGCGACGAACTCACGGTTTATCCGAATGTGGCCACGCTACGGCGCGAATGTGCAGCAAATTTGGAGATTGCCGGCCGCGGCGTCGATTCGCTTGATTTCCCCTGGCCCGACCCGGCTAATACGCAGCAGCTGCGGTTACCGCGCTTCGCATCACCTCTTCGATGAAACTGGGTATCACCGCCAAGCTGTTTCTCGCCATCCTCGCCGCGTGCGTGGCAGTGCTGCTGATCAACGGCATCGCGGTGCAGGCCTTCGTCAAACGCCAGTTCCTGGACTACCTCAACGAACAGGGCGTGGAGCGCATGCAAGAGACCTTGCCGCGGGTCAGGGCCGAATACGCGCGGCACGGCAGCTGGGAGTTCGTGCGCGACAATCCCGATGCCTGGTTCGTCCTGATGCGCCCGGAGCGTGGCCCCGGCCCGCCGCGCGAGGCACCGCCGATTTCCGACCAGACCGGCGCGGTGTTTCGCTTCGCGCTGCTCGACCAGGACTACACGCCGGTGATCGGCAATCCGGATGTCGGCCGCCACGACATCCTGCGCCCGGTGGTGGTTGGCGGCCGCACCGTCGGCTGGATGGCGATGCTGCCGTTCCAGAAGGCGCTGGCAGCGGCGGACGCGCGCTTCTACGCCGCCCAGCAACGCGCGTGGTGGGCGATCGGCGGCGCCTGCCTGCTGGTCGCCGCGCTGCTCGGCTGGCTGTTGTCGCGCACCTTGCTGCGGCGCCTGCGTGGCCTGACCCAGGCCACCCACCTGCTCGCTGCGGGCGACTACGCCACCCGCATCGACGCCGCGGCGCGCGACGAACTGGGCCAGCTGGCGCGCGATTTCAACCTGCTGGCGCAAGCGTTGGAGCACAACGAACGCGCGCGGCGCGACTTCATGGCCGACATCTCGCACGAGCTGCGCACGCCGCTGGCGGTCCTGCGCGCCGAACTGGAAGCACTGCAGGACGGCATCCGGCCGATGACACCCAACTCGCTGGGGTCGCTGCACCAGCAGGTCGGCCAGTTGGGCAAGCTGATCGAGGACCTGTACGACGTGTCGCTGACCGATGTCGGTGCGCTGGCGTATCGGCGCGCTCCCGTCGATCTGGCGGTCATCCTGGCAACCGTGCTGGACGGCTTGCACGCGCGCTTTGCCGCCGCGCAGCTGCAGGTGCAGGCGCAGATCGATGCCGGCCCGCTGCAGCTGGACGGCGACGAGCGCCGTCTGCAGCAACTGCTGGGCAACCTGCTGGAAAACACGCTGCGCTACACCGACGCCGGTGGCACGGTGCAGGTGCACTGCGTGCGCCGCGGCGCGGTGCTGGAGCTGGTGGTCGAAGACAGCGCGCCAGGCGTGGATGCAGACAAGCGCGCGCGGTTGTTCGAACGCTTCTACCGCACCGAGGCTTCGCGCAATCGTGCCAGCGGCGGCAGCGGCCTGGGCCTGGCGATCTGCCGCAACATCGCCGAGGCACACGGCGGCTCGATCCACGCCGAGGCTTCCGCACTGGGCGGGCTGCGCATGGTGCTGCGCTTGCCGGCGCTGGCCGCATGAGCAGCGCGTCCCCGATCGGGCATGTGCTGATCGTCGAGGACGAACCGCGCCTGGCCGCGGTGTTGGGCGAGTACCTGCACGCGGCCGGCTATTCGCACGACTGGATCGCCGATGGCGCGCAAGCGTTGGGCGCATTCCGCGCGCAGCAGCCGGACCTGGTGTTGCTGGACCTGATGCTGCCCAACCGTGGCGGCCTGGACATCTGCCGCGACCTGCGCAAGGAAAGCGCGGTGCCGGTCATCATGGTCACCGCACGCGTGGAGGAAATCGACCGCCTGCTGGGCCTGGAGATCGGCGCGGACGACTACATCTGCAAGCCGTTCAGCCCGCGCGAAGTGGTGGCGCGTGTCCAGGCAGTGTTGCGCCGTCATCGCCACGACCCCCACGGCGCACCGGCACCGGGCCTGCATATCGACGAGGATGCCTGTCGCGCCAGCGTGGACGGCCGCGCCCTGGACCTGACCCAGGTCGAGTTCCGCCTGCTGCGCACCCTCGCCGCCGCCCCGGGGCGGGTGTACTCGCGCGAGCAACTGATGGGCCGGCTCTACGCCGACCACCGCATCGTCACCGACCGCACTGTCGACAGCCACGTCAAGAATCTACGCCGCAAGCTCGCCGACGCCGGCGGCGAGGACTGGGTCCGCTCCGTCTATGGCGCGGGGTATCGCTTCGAGCCGTGATTCGGGATTGGGGATTCGGGATTCGGGATTGGCAAGAGCGGTAGCGCCATGGCTGAAACGCAATCGGTCAAGCCGCTTTCGCGAATCCCCAATCCCGAATCCCGACTCCCCGCCTCAACGAAACACCACCGTGCGATGTCCATTGAGCACGATGCGGTGTTCGACGTGGCGGCGTACTGCGCGCGCCAGCACCAGCGATTCGGTGTCGCTGCCCAGGCGGATCAGGTCGCGCGGGGTCATGGCGTGGTCCACGCGGGCGACGTCCTGCTCGATGATCGGGCCTTCGTCCAGATCTTCGGTGACGTAGTGCGCGGTGGCGCCGATGATCTTGACCCCGCGCGCGTGCGCCTGGTGATACGGCTGCGCGCCCTTGAAACTGGGCAGGAAACTGTGATGGATATTGATCGCGCGCCCGGCCAGTGCCCGGCACAGCTGCGGCGACAGGATCTGCATGTAGCGCGCCAGCACCACCAGATCGATCTGCAGATCATCGACCAGGGCGAGCAGCTGCGCTTCCTGCGCGGCGCGCGTGTCGGCGCTCACGGGCAGATGGTGGAAGGCAATGCCGTAGGAGGCTGCCAACGGCGCGAAGTCGGTGTGGTTGGAGACCACCGCAGCGATGTCCACCGGCAATTGCCGGCTGTGCATGCGGAACAACAGGTCGTTGAGGCAATGGCCCTGCTTGCTCACCAGCACCAGCAGGCGCGCGCGGCGGCGTGCGTCATGCAGTTGCCATGTCATCTGGAATTGATCAGCCAGCACGGCAAAGCGCTGCTCCAGCGCGGCAATGTCGGTCTTTGCCGGTTTGTGGAAATGCACGCGCAGAAAGAATCGCCCGCTTTCGTCGTCGCCGAATTGCTGCGCGTCGAGGATGTTGCAGGCCAGGTCGAACAGCAGCCCGGTCACGCGATAGACGATACCGGTGCGGTCGGGACAGGACAGGGTGAGGATGTAGTCGGAGCGCATCGGCGCATGATAGCCAATGCACGACATCACCGACGCAGTGCTTGCGTCGGTAACTTTTGCAGTGCGAACGGGTGCAAAAACCGGCGTGCCGTCCAGCCGATGTTTGACGCTCTGACCGTGGCGGCGTTGCGCTCGTACTGCAAGATGACGTGCAGCCAACATCACGTGTCGCCCGGCAGGGCCATGCGTGCACCGATGCCGGATGCGCGGCACCGCCACGCACGTCCGGCATCGGCACTCAGCGCGGCGGCAAACGCAGCATCAGCCGCCGGTTGATCTCCTCCAGCTGCGCAAGCGATGCGTCCACCGATGTTTCCATGGCTTCCTGCGTGGTGATGTGTGCACGCAGATGCGCGGGGTCGGACAGCTCGCCACGCACCAGGAACACGTTCTCGCCGACTTCGCCCAGATGGCGGCTGAGCACCACGTAGTCCACCTGGTCGAAGCCATGCTGCTTGGCCAGCGGCAGCAGGCGCGCGGCCATGCGCTCGCTTGCCTGGTCCACGGGCTTGCCTAACTCGGCGTCCAGCACGCTGACCGCTTCGCGGATCTGTGCGAACAGGTAGTGGTCCGGGTGCTCGGGATGGTCGGGGCCCACCGGGCCCTGGTGGATGACCGGTGCGTCGGTCATCGCGTGCCACCGGCGCAAGCCCGTGCGCGCGGCGCGCGCGCGGCCAAGCCAAGCGTGATCTGCAGGTGTCGCATCGCATCCTCCCTGGAACGGCGGCTGTAACGAGCCGGCATTTTAGAAGGTCCGCTGCATGTTTGGGTGAGCAAGCGGTGGGCCGTCGTGGCATGAAGCCAAGTGCCTTGCACAGGGCTCAATCCGCGTTGCGCAAGGTGATCAGGCCACCTGCCCTGCCCGCCGCGCCGAGACGTCCGCCAGGACCGCCCAGTCTGCGTTGCCGTCGCCATGCGCAATGGCCTCGTCCAGCCCTGCGCGCAGCAGTTCGCCCAACGGCATCGGCACCTGCTTGTCGGCGCCGGCCTGGATGGCCAGGTCCACATCCTTGCGCCCCAGCGTGGCGGTGAAACCTGCCGGCAGGTATTGGCGCTGCATGATCAGCCGGCCATAGCCCTGGTAGGCGGGCGCGGCGAACAAGGTGCTGGTGAGCATGCCCAAAAATTGCGTGGCATCCACACCGTGACCGCGTGCCAGCGCACTGGCTTCGGCCATGGCGCCGATGGCGCTGGCCAGGCAGAAGTTGGCGGCCAGCTTCACTGCATTGGCCTGCTCCGGTGCGCGACCGATGTACCAGGTCTTCTGCCCCAGCGCATCGAACATCGGCTGCACCCGAGCCACGGCCGCTTCATCGCCGGCGGCCAGGATATTGAGCTTGCCGGCTTCGGCTACATCCACACGCCCAAGCACCGGCGCGGCCACGTAGGCCACGCCACGTTCGGCATGCAGCGCGGTCAACTCGTGTGCCAGCGCCACCGAAATGGTGGCCATGTTGACGTGCACGCTGCCCGCCGGCAGCGCATCCAGTACGCCACGCTCCAGCACGGTCTGGCGCACTGCATCGTCGTCGGCCAGCATCGAAAACAGCAGCGGGCCGTGCGCGGCATCGTGCGGTTGCTCCACCACCGTGGCGCCAGCGTCGTGCAGCGGCTGGGCGCGTTCGGGCGAACGGTTCCATACGCTCAACGCGAACCCGCCACGCAGCAGGTTGTGCGCCATCGGCAGGCCCATCGTGCCCAAGCCCAGAAATCCTATCGGCATGCGGTGTCCTTGTTCGGTATGACGTCAGGTGCAGTCAGTTGGCGAACACGCCCCGCGCATCGCGCGGTTCGCAACGCAGGTATTGCGGTGCCGGCGTGACCGATGCGCCCAGTGCCGCGGCGGCATGCCACGGCCAGCGTGGGTCGTACAGGATGCCACGCGCCAGCGCGATCGCGTCGGCCTGGCCTTCCTGCAAAATCGCCTCGGCCTGCGCCGGCTCGGTGATCAAGCCTACGCCAATCACCGGCGTGTTCACCTGCGCGCGAATCTCCTGCGCGAACGGAATCTGATAGCCCGCCTGCAACGGAATCTGCTGGCGTGGATCGAGCCCGCCGCTGGAGACGTGGATGTAATGCGCGCCGCGTGCATCCAGCGCCTGCGACAAGGCGATGCTCTGCTGCACATCCCAACCGCCTTGGACCCAATCGGTGGCCGAGATGCGCACGCCAACGGCGATTTTTTCGGACACTGCCGCACGCACCGCATCGAAGATGCGCAGCGTCAGCCGCATGCGGTTTTCCAGCGACCCGCCATACGCATCGCTGCGCTGGTTGCTCAGCGGCGACAGGAACTGATGCATCAGATAACCATGTGCGGCGTGCAGTTCGATCAACTCCAGGCCCTGCCGTTCGGCACGTTTTGCCGATGCGACAAAGGCGTCCACCACGGCATCGATCCCCGCCTCGTCCAATGCCTGCGGCGCCGGCTGTCCCTGCCGGAACGGCAGCGCCGATGCAGACACGGTCTGCCAGCCATGCGCATGATCGGGTGCGATGGCCTCCCCGCCTTTCCACGGCAGATCGGTCGACGCCTTGCGGCCGGCGTGCGCCAGCTGGATGCCGATCGGCATCGGCGACCAGCGTCGTACCGATTGCAACACCTCGGCCAGGGCCTGCTCGGTCGCATCGTCGTACAAACCAAGATCGGCGTAACTGATGCGCCCTTCCGGCACCACCGCCGCCGCTTCGAGAATCAGCAAGCCGGCGCCCGATTGCGACAAGGTGCCCAGGTGGATGCGGTGCCAATCGCTGGCGCGGCCGTCCTGTGCCGAGTACTGGCACATCGGCGCAATGACAATCCGGTTGGCGAGCGCGAGCGGACCGAAGGTGATGGGGGAGAACAACTGGCTCAAGGCGGCATCCACAGCTGACATGGGGTGCTTATTGCACTGCGCCGCGCGCGCCGGCACAACCGCTGCGATGGATCACTGCGTCATGCAGAGCGCGCACCGGCGTCATTGACGCTACGTACACGCGGCAGGTCCGTCGGCCCGTGCAGGAACGCCAGCGCCTGCGCACACGACTGCTCCACCTTCAACGTCAGCAGCGCGTCCGCACGCGTGCGCCCGAAGTTGAGCGCGGCGATCGGCAAGCCGTTGCGCGCGGCGGTCTGCACGAAGCGAAAGCCCGAGTACACCATCAACGACGAACCCACCACCAGCACTGCATCGGCAGCGTGCAGATGCGCAAAGGCGCGCTCCACCCGCTCGCGCGGCACGTTCTCGCCGAAGAACACCACATCCGGCTTGAGCACGCCACCGCACACCGGGCACGGCGGCACCACGAAATGCTCGAAGGCCACATCGTCCAGATCGGCGTCGCCATCGGGCGCCTGCGCGGCCTCAAGCGCTGCCCAGCCCGGATTGGCCTGCTCAAGCAACAGTTGAAATTCGCTGCGTGGCATGCGGCGCTCGCAGCCCATGCAGCGCACCACATCGAGCCGGCCATGCAGATCGATCACCGCCTGGCTGCCAGCGGCCTGATGCAGGCGGTCCACGTTCTGGGTGAGCAGCACTTCCAACTGGCCGCGCGCTTCCAGCGCAGCGAGCGCGTGATGGGTGGCATTGGGTTGTGCCTGGCCGAAGCGCGGCCAGCCGACCAGGCTGCGCGCCCAGTAGCGCTGCCGCGTGGATAGCTCGCCCATGAACGCCTGGAACGTCACCGGCTGTGGACGCTTCCAGCCGCCTTGCAGGTCCCGGTAATCGGGAATGCCCGAATCGGTGCTGCAGCCGGCACCGGTGAGCACGAACAGGCGCCGATGGCGCGCGATGAAGTCCTGCAGCGGGTGATCGTCGTGGGCAGGGACAGCGGTCATGTGGTAGTTCCGGAAAGCCATGGGAGCACGTTGCGCCAGCGCCACGTGCCCGGCCCGCCGCGGCGCCGTGTCGGCCGCCAGACCGGCGCGCTTGTTCGCGCATAGCTGTGCACATCACACCGTCGTCGACGAGTGAAGATGTACACCGAATACGCGCAACGCGCCGTCCTGGATGCAGGCACGCAGACGGTACAGCATCACGCCATGGCCGCGCGGGTGGTTTCGAGCCGTCCGCGGTGGGGCATGTTGTGGCTGCCGGTGCTCAATGCGCGGCGCGTTCAGTGTTCGACAAAGCGCAGCAGATCCTGATTGAAACGCGCACTGTCCTCCAGGAACGGCGCATGCCCGGCATCCGGATACAGCACGGTCTGCGCGCGCGGCTGGAGCTGGCGCGCACGCGCCACGGTCGGCTCGGTGGCGACCAGGGCATCGCGCGCGCCGTACATCAGCAGCACCGGCAGGCGCGTGCGCTGCAGGCCGGCGATATCGATCGACATGCCTCGCACGGCACGCTGCATGTCCCACGAGGCCAGCGATGCGTTGGCCAGCAAGGTCTCGAACACCGGCACCGGCGGTTGGGTGGCAAAGCACAGCCGCAGGAAATCCCGCACCGCCTGCAGATGCGTACGCAGATCGGGCGAAACCAGATCGCGATAGACCGCCGGATGCGCGCCCAGCTGCTCTGCGCGCAGTTCGATCACACCGTCGACGTACACCACGCCGGCAAGCCCGGTATCGCCATATCGGCTCAGGTAGTTGCTGATCACCGCGCCGCCCAGGGACCAGCCCACCAGGACCGCCTGGCGCGCGTTTGCGGCCTTCAACACGGCAGCCAGGTCGTCAGCCCAACGCATGCCGTCTTGATACGCCGATGCGGCAGCCGGCCTGCCGGAAGCGCCATGCCCGCGCAAATCGTACGTAATCAGCCGATACCGCTGCAGGCGCACATCGGCCAGTTGTGCATCCCAATTGATGCGACTCCCGAGCAGGCCATGCACGAAGACGATGGCCGTGCCATCGGTGGCGCCGTGCTCCTGCACCGCCAGGCGCACGCCATCGGGTGCGGTGACGGTATAGCTGCGTGCGGCCGCAATGTCGCTCGGGCTGGCTGTCGCCCACATCGAACATATCAACATCACACACGCCAACAGGTAGCGCAGCGGCAGCATGCGGCTGCCGGGCAACAGGCGAACGGACATCGGGTGAGCTCCAGACGAATAAGAGCCGTGATCGTGCAGCCTCACACCAATGTGAGGGTCAAGCCGTGCGCGCAGCGTATGCTTGGCGCATGGCCGCTTGCTCCGAACCCTTGCTGCGCATTGGTGCGCTGGCGCAACAGACCGGCGCCAGCGTGCGTTCGATCCGTCATTACGATGCGCACGGGTTGCTGACATCCTCGCGCAGCGCCAACGGCTACCGGGTCTTTCCTCACGCATGCATCGCACAGGTGCGCCAGATACAGCGCCTGATTGCAACAGGTTTCAACCTGGATGAGATTGTCGGCTTTCCTGAGTGCATGCGCCTGGTGGAAGGCGCGCAGATGTGCCCGGAAACCGCGCCGGCGCATCGCGCGCGCCTGCAACTGATCGAGCGCCAGCTGGCCGATCTGGAGCGGCGGCGTGCGCATCTGTTGGCAACCTTGGCGCAGGCAGCCGGGGATGCAACGGCCGCCACGTCTTCAGCCGCGCAAGCCACACGGCGCCAGCGGGCGCGCTAGAAGCGTCGGGCGCGCTGCATCACTCGCCCCGCGCAGGATGCGGGGCAAACCGGCCATAGGGGCGTGCATCGTCGGCACGTTGGCGCAGCACGTATGCCGACGCAAGCGCCAGCATCAACAATGTCAGGCACATGCCGACCAACGCGGCCCAGCCGCCGTGTTGCCAGAACCAGCCGCCGAGCGCGCCGATCACGCTGGAGCCGGCGTAATACGCCAGCAGATACAGCGACGCGGCATGGCTGCGATGCGCACCACCGAGCCGGCTCACCCATGCGCTGGCGGCCGAATGCGCGATGAAGAACCCGATCGTCACCACCACGATGCCGGCCACCACCAACGCCAGCACGTGCGCCAGGGTCAGCGCCACGCCGAGCCCGCACAGCACGATGCCGATCGTGACCACTGGCCCGCGCCCGAACCGGTCCGATGCCGCACCGGCCACCGAGGAACTGACGATGCCGAACACATAGGCGCTGAAGATCATCCCGATCTGGCTCTGGCTCAAGCCGAATTCCGGCCCGCCCAGGCGAAAGCCGGCGTAGTTGTACAGGCACACAAACACACCCATCAACAGGAACGGCAGCGCGAACAGAAACGGCAGATTGCGATCGCGCAGGTGCCCGGCCCAGGCGCGCAGATGGAAGCGCAGGTTGATGCCGTGCCGGCGCACGAAATTGCGCGACGGCGGCAGCAGCCAGAAGAACGCCAGCGCGCACAGCAGGTCGAACACGCTCAACACCGCCAATGCGGTGCGCCAATCGGTGTGGTCGGTCAGCACGCTCATCACGATGCGCCCGCTCATGCCGCCAAAGGCATTGCCGGCCACGTACAGGCCGGTGGCCGCCCCCATCTTGCTGGCCGGCAATTCTTCGCCCAGGTACACCATCGCCACCGCCGGCACCCCGCCCAGCGCGATGCCGGACAAGGTACGCACCACCACCAGCGCGCCCCAGTGCGGCAGGAACGCAGCAATCAGATTGAGTCCTGCTGCCAATGCGATCGACACGAACATCAATCCGCGCCGGCCCAGGTTTTCCGACACTGCGCCAGCACCAAAAATCGCCAGCGCCAGCGCACCGGTCGCCAGCGACAACGGCAGCGAGGCGGTCGCTGGGTCCACCTTGAAGGCACGCGCAAATTCCGGCAACAGCGGCTGCACGCTGTACAGCAGCGAAAAGGTCGCAAAGCCGGCCAGAAACAGCGCCAGGCGAATGCGCACCGCTGCAGGTGCGTCGGCATCTGGGTCGGAACGGGTGGGTGGGTCAGGCAGCAAACCCGGGCGATGATCGGAGGAAGACACGGCAGTGCACGTGTGACGTGGGAAGGGGAGTATTCGCCTGCCGCCACCCCCTGTCCAATATATGATGCTGGCAGTTGCCATATCTGGAACAGATGGATGGAGCTGCGTCACCTGCGCTATTTCCTTGCAGTTGCCGAAGAAGGCAATTTCACCCGCGCCGCCGCGCGCGTGGGCATTGGCCAACCGCCGCTCAGCCAGCAGATCCAGACCCTGGAACGCGAGCTGGGCACGCCGTTGTTTCGGCGCACCCACAGCGGCGCCGAGCTCACTCCGGCTGGCGAGGCGTTTGTGGGCGAGGTGCGGCGCGTGCTTGCCGATGTGGAACGCGCCGCCGAAACCGCACGCCGGGTGGCGCGTGGCGAATCCGGACGGTTGCGCCTGGGCTTCACCGCCTCTGCCGCCTTCAGCCCAGTGGTGCCGCGCCTGATTCGCGACTTCCGCCGCAAGTGGCCGCAGGTGGAGTTGCTGCTGGAAGAAACCAATACCGCCAGCCTGCTGGTCGGGCTGGCCGATGGCCGTCTGGATGCGGCGTTCGTGCGCTATGGGCTGAGCACGCCACCGGATCTGCAATTGCTGCGCTTTGCCGACGAGCCGATGAAGATCGCCGTCTCCGCCGCGCACCCCCTGGCCACGCGCAACAGCGCGCCGTTGGCGGCGCTGGCCGGGGAACCCTTCATCCTGTTTCCGCGCAATTTCGGCTCGAGCCTGTACGACGAAATCCTCTCCGCCTGCCGCGACTCCGGCGTGACCTTGCGCATCACCCAGGAAGCGCCACAGATGTCGTCCATCATCAATCTGGTGGCCGCCGAGCTGGGCGTTTCGGTGGTGCCCGCCTCCACCGCGCAGCTGCAGCGACCCGGCGTGCGCTATCTGGATATCGAAGGCCATATGCCGCTGGCGCGACTGGCCCTGGCCGCCGCGCCGGGTGGACTGAAAACCACACCGTTGGTGCGGCATTTGTGGGCGCTGGCCAAGTTGATCTAGCGCTGGCCACACGACCTACGATACAGCGACGTTCCTGCTTGATGCCGTTGGAACGATGTTGACCCTGGGCCCTGATCATTGCCGACCGCATGCACCGACCGCGAGGGGCCGGCGCTCACTGCAGACATCGTTCGAGTAGCAACCCATCGTTTCCCAGATCATCGACGTCTGGGCAGTGCCGGGTTGTTACTCGCACAGGGAACACCGAGGCAGACGTTACGTGGCTGCGCTTTGGAAGACCAATCGCCGTCCTATGGAGACCATTGAGACTCTGCGGGCTCGCTCTTCAAGAAATGCCATCGCTGGCGCCACCGCGCATCCCAGCATCGCTTACCGCCTTCCGCCTGCTTGGTGAGTAACCATCCTGTAGGACATTGGCCAGCGCAGGCCGCAGATAATCAGAATAGCCCGAATCCTGACTTCGAAGCATCGCTTCAAGCGATATAGTGACACTATCGAAGTACGCGATGGCACCTCCACGGCAGCCGTCGTATTCGATGCCGGCACCATTGGCATCAATCCTCGTCAGTTCATTCAAGATGCCTTCCAAGTCTTTTATATTTAAATCGATATCATTCAAGATGCCCTTGTTTTCGCCTCGGCTTGAGAGCTCGTCTTTCAGCAGCTTCAGCCGGGCCAGGAAATCGTTCGCTTTTGCAAGATGCGATTCCAGTTTTTTTTTATTGCTGATTTTTTTCTCAAAATCCAGCAGTGTGCGTTCGATTCGGTGAAGGTGGCGCTCAGCGATATAGCTACCTTCACCGCCCATGCGCTCCAACGCCTGTTTGTCCCGGTCAATGATTCCCTTGAGAATATCGAGATTGAATGCTTGCCGGCCGCCGACACCTGTTCTCGCGCAGCGTTCCTGAAGACTCCGCCACTGGTCTTCCAGAATGATCGCGCGCTGTAGCATCGATTGGCGTTGCTCGGTCAACTTCTCCAACTTCGATTGGGGGCGCGACTGGGCGGTGGGTTGGCTCCTACTCCCGGAGGGTCTGCGGGCCGGTCGCTCCAGGGATGACAGCCACATATCGGCAATCTGGCGTCCGGCGCAACCCTCGACGGCAGTGTGCTCCTGCGGCCCAGCCGTCATGTTTCCTGCATGCGGCATGGGGTTGCTGGTGGACGCTTCGGCGGTGCCATGCTCCGGCAACGCGGGCGCCATGTTTGCAGAGGGTATGCGCAGGCAGTTTCCCATTTGTACATCTCCCATGCTTTTCTAAAGCATAGGCAATGATGCGCACGCCGCGTCCACGCCGATGGAAATCCCGCTTGCGTATGCGAAGGCCCGGCCTGCGAAGCAGCGAACTGTCGGGCAACTAACGAGTGGCTGTGAACATTGAAATCGATCGATGCCAGCAATTGCAGGCAAAACTCAGTCAGGTCAGCCCGCCGGCCGGCACTTACTCACCACCGGTTACGACGCGCAGAGTGAAACGCTTGACCTCAACTGCGCTTGAGGTCGTTCAATGCCGGTTTTCCAACGACATTGCCGCCATGCATCTGCGTCATCTGGTACTGCCCTGCCTGGACCCCGACCTGACCCTGCGCTTCTACCGCGATGTACTGCAGTTGCCCATCCATGGCAACGCGGTGCGCATCGGCTGGAGCACACTGGAGTGCGTGCAGGCGCAGCGGCCGGTGGGCAGCGTGCATCTGGCCTTCAACGTGGCCCCGTCGCGCTTCCAAGCCGCTGCGCAGTGGATTAGCGCACGCGCCACCTTGCTGAGCGATGCACACGGTCGCGAGCATTTCGCCCTGGACGGCGTGTGGCAGTCGCACTCGGTGTACTTCGCCGGGCCCGATGGCGCAGTGCTGGAGTTGATCGCGCGCAATGCCTTGCAGGATGCACCGGTCGGTGAAGGCCAGTTCGGCGGCGAAGAACTGCTGTGCCTGAGCGAAATCGGCCTGCCTAGCAACAATGTCGAGGTAGTGACGCGCAGCCTGGCGCATCACTTCGGCCTGCAACCGTTCGCCCCGCCGCTGGAGGGCTTTGCGGCCTTGGGCGATGACCACGGCCTGTTGATCGTAGTCGACCAGCGCCGGCGGTGGTTTCCGCAACAACGGCAACTGCCCTGGGCCGACGGCCTGCGCATCAGCGTGGACGCGCCAGAACCCGGCCTGCGCCTGCGCGATGCGCAGGGGTGGGAATTGCTGGCCGCGTAAACTTCCGCGCGCAGCTCGATCCACTAAGCGCCGCGCACAGCAGCACTGCGCTCACCGCCGGCAGATACGGCCGGCTCGGTGCGGCACGCGTGCACTGCGGTAACAGCGCGCGATTGCAGCACGATTGCGAAATGCTGTCAGCCGCTCGTGGCGCTGGCAGGCTCCGGCAAGCGGAAGAACGCACGCGCCGCGGCCGTGCTGTTGGCGGCGGTCACCGCGACATCTTCGCCACGATCGCGCGCCAGCTCTTGGACGATATGCGACAGGAACATCGGCTCGTTGCGGCGGTCCTTGGGCATCGGCTTTAGCGTGCGCGGCAGCAGGTACGGCGCATCGGTTTCGATCATCAACCGGTTGGCCGGAATGTTGCGCACCAGCTCGCGCAGGTGCGCACCGCGGCGCTCATCGCACAGCCATCCGGTGATGCCGATGTAGTAGTCGTGGTCCAGATACGCGAACAGTTCGTCGCGCGTGCCGGTGAAGCAGTGCACCACCGCCGCACCCAGGCGGCCTTCGAAGCTGCGCATGATGGCGATGAAATCCTCATGCGCGTCGCGCTGGTGCAGGAACAGCGGCTTGCCGTTATCGGCGGCCAACTGCAGCTGGCGTTCGAAGGCCTTGTGCTGCGCAGGGCGCGGCGCAAAATCGCGGAAGTAATCCAGCCCACACTCGCCCACTGCCACCACCTGCGGATGCGCCTGCAGGGTGCGCATTTCCGCTTCGCATTCGGCAGTGAATTCCACTGCGTGATGCGGATGCACGCCGGCGGTGGCGTACAGCAATCCGGGGTGTTGCTCCGCCAGTTGCAGGGCCAGCGGCGAATGCTCGCGGCTGGCGCCGGTAATCACCAGCTGCGCCACCCCGGCATCGCGTGCGCGTTGCAGTACCGCATCGCGATCGCGATCGAACGCGTCATGGGTGAGGTTGGCGCCGATATCGATCAATTGCATGCTGCGGTGTCGCCTGAAAGAACAGGGGTGATTGTACTGGGTGAGGTTGCTCATCCGCCCTGCGGGCACCTGCTCCCGCAGGCGGGGGAAAGAACATCCGCAACGGGATCTGCATGCGGTCAGCGGTGCCTGCAGCCACGAGCCTGCACGAACGCGCGATCTTTCCCCCTGCGGGGCAAGGGCAGGGATGAGGGCCGCCTGCGCGACACACTCACCCCACCGCCGGCACCGCCATCGCATCGATCTTTGCCGCCAGCGCCTGGATCGCCAGCTGCGCCGAGCGCGAGAGCTGCCGCTGCGGGGCCACGCACAGCGCCAGCGTCATCGGTTTGGTCAGGTGCTGGCGGAACGGCACGAAAGCCAGGCGCCCGTCGGCCACGTCCGGGGCGGCGTCCAGCCACGACATCAGCCCCACGCCGGCGCCGGCACGCACCAGGCCGCGCAGGGTGCGCACGTCGTTGCAGTGGGTGAGCCGCTTCACATCGATGTGCTGGCGCTGGTACAGCACCTTGGCGTGCTCGCCGACGATCAACGGCGCGGCCGGCAGCAACAGACGGTGCTCCAGCGTCTCGCTCAGCTGCAGCTCGGTACGGGTGCTCAACGGGTGCCCCACCGGCATCGCAATGCCGAGCGGAATGTCCGCAAACGCGCGCACCTCCAGGTCCACGCTGCTGACCGGGTCCAGCAGCAGGCCGATATCCACATCGGCCGAGGTCACCATTTCCATCACCCGCTGGTTGCGCGCGGTGGACAGGTTGAAGGTGATGCCCGGGTACTCCTGCACCAGCGCGGCCACCGCCGCGGGCACCACGCCTTCGCTGAGCGCGTCGATCATGGCGATCTCCACATGCCCCCGGCGCAGGCCCTTGAGCTCGTCGAAGCGCTCCAGGGTGCGTGCGTAGGCCTTCTCCCAGCCGCGCACGTCCACCAGCAACAGCTCGCCGGCGGCGGTGAGCCGCAACCGGCCGGGCAGGCGCTCGAACAGCTGGGCGCCCAGTTCTTCCTCGGCCTTGAGAATCTGCCGGTCGATCGCCGACGCCGACACGTGCAACACCTCGGAGGCCTTGCGGATGCTGCCGCAGCGGGCCACTTCGATGAAATACCGGGTAAAGCGCGAAAAGGTCAGCATGCGGCGGGGCTCGGTTGGCGTTGCATTTTTTGCAATGGCTGGGCTGAAAATCGATGTTTGATCACACACCCCCGGCTTCCTAGAGTCAATCCGGCACCGCTCCCGCCCCACGCCAGAGACCGCCCATGGATGTCGCCGTCCCCGCCCTGCCGCTGCACTGCACCTTCGAGGCCGCCGATTGGCAGCGCCTGGCCCGGCACTGGCATGCGGTGGCGCTGAGCAGCGAGGTGAGCGAAGCGCCGTTCAAGGCCACCCTGCTGGACGAGCCGCTGGTGTTGTACCGGCTGGGCAGCGAGTTGGTGGCCGCGCGCGACGTCTGCCCGCACCGCGGGGTGCCGCTGAGCATGGGCACGGCCGATGGCGGCGGCGTGGTGTGCGCCTATCACGGCCTGCGCTTCGGCGCGGGCGGGCGCTGCAACCATATCCCGGCCAGCCCCAGCCAGAACATCCCGGCCAGGATGCGTCTGCACACCTATGCGGTGGCCGAACGCTACGGGCTGATCTGGGTGTGCCTGGCCAAGCCGGCCGGGGTGAGCGATGCGGACATCCAGATTCCACCGATGCCGGGCTGGGACGAAGACGGCTTCCAGCAGATCGTCTGCCCGGCCTTCGACATCGGCGGCAGCGCCGCGCGCCAGCTGGAAGGCTTCATCGACGTGGCGCATTTCGCCTTCGTGCACACCGCCACCTTCGCCCAGCCGGACAAACGCGAGGTGCCGGCCTACACCACCACCGAAACGCCGACCGGCTTCAACGCCGATTACCTGAGCACCGTGGCCAACTATTCGGTGGACATGCCGCTGCCCGACGTGGACCCGACCTTCCAGTGGCTACGTCATTTCGAGGTGCATCTGCCCTTCACCGCCACGCTCACCATCCACTTCCCGGTACCGGGCAAGCGGTTGGTGATCATGAATGCCGCCAGCCCGGTGTCCAAGCACACCACCCGGCTGCTGGTGCCGATCGCGCGCAATTTCGACACCCATCTGCCGGTGGAAGACGTGCACGCCTTCAACCTGCGCGTGTTCGAAGAAGACCGCGCCATGGTGGAAACGCAGCGGCCGGAGTATTTGCCGCTGGACCCGCTGCTGGAAGTGCACATTCCCGCCGATCGCAGTTCCATCGCCTATCGCCGCGGGCTGCGCAGCCAGGGCTATAGCGACTTCTTCCTGCGCTGACGGCCGAGGACACCCGCATGAGCCTGCATGAAGTGCGCGTTGCCGACGTCGTCGATCAGGGTCACCGCCAGCGCGCGATCCGGCTGGAACCGGTGGGCGCGCAATTGCCGGCCTTCGAGGCCGGCGCGCATGTCGACCTGCATCTGCCGGATGGCTTGGTTCGCCAGTATTCGATCGCCAGCGCGCCGCATGTGCGCGACCACTATCTGCTGTGCGTCAAGCTGGCAGACGCCTCGCGTGGCGGCTCGCGGCATCTGTGCGAACAGCTCGCGCCCGGCGACCGCCTGCACATCTCTACACCGCGCAATCTGTTTCCGCTGCACCCCGGCGAGCGCCATGTGCTGCTGGCGGCCGGCATCGGCATCACCCCGCTGCTGTCGATGGCCCAAGCACTGGAAGCGCGCGGCGAGCCCTTCGTGCTGCACTACTACGCACGCCGGCATGCGGATGTGGCGTTTTCGCAGCGGCTGCAACAAGGCTTTACGCATGGGCAGGTGTACCTGCACCTGAGCGATGGCGGGCAGAGTCCACGCGTGCATGTGCCCGAGGAACTGCGCCAGGCACGTGCGCGCGACCAGCTGTATCTGTGCGGGCCGGCGGCGTTCATGGACCACTTCACCGTGCTGGCAAAGGCGCATGGCTGGACGGCGGCGCAACTGCATCGCGAACACTTCGCCGCCGCGCCCAGCCTCGCCCACGATGCCGACAGCGCGTTCGAGGTGGAACTGGCTGCCAGCGGCCGCGTGGTGCAGGTGCCGGCCGATTGCAGCATCGCCAGCGCCTTGCGCGATGCCGGTATCGAGGTGCCGCTGTCGTGCGAACAAGGCATGTGCGGCGCCTGTCTGACCGGCGTGCTGGCTGGCACGCCAGATCACCGCGACAGCGTGCTCAGCGACGCCGAACGCGCCGCCAACCGGCAGATCACCGTGTGCTGTTCGCGCAGCCGCTCGCCACAGTTGGTGCTGGATCTTTGAGCTCGGTCGTCGCGGCGCCATTGCGGTTGTCATTCACCTCGCGCAGCCTGACGCCTCGCTTGCCCTTCACGATGGCAGGCGACACAGCGCGCCATCGCCCACGGCACGTGCGCTGCCATGCGTGCAGCGGCGGCGCGGCATGCGCCGCAACGATGCGCGATGCCGCGTGACGCTTCCGCGCACCTGTGTGCAAACGCTCCTGCAGCGCAATCCGTGCCCGATGCCCGTGGCAAGCGCAGCGCAACAGGGCAAGATGGGCCGCCCGCGTGCGTGCCCTGCCACGCACCCCGCCCCGTATCGATGAGATCTCTGCCGATGTTCGTTTGTCCTGCCGTCAACCGGCTGTACGCCCCGAGCGCATGCTGATGCGCTGGCCCGGTTTTGCGCTTGCCGCCAACGGCAGCAGCGTGCGCACCGAACTGCTGGCCGGTGCCACCACCTTCCTGACGATGGCGTACATCGTCTTCGTCAATCCCGACATCCTGGCCACCACCGGCATGGATCACGGCGCGGTGTTCGTCGCCACCTGCCTGGCCGCCGCACTCGGCTCGCTGTTGATGGGCATGCTGGCCAACTATCCCATCGGCATGGCGCCGGGCATGGGCTTGAACGCGTTCTTCGCCTTCAGCGTGGTCGGCACATTGGGCTACAGCTGGCAGCAGACCCTGGGGCTGGTGTTCGTTTCCGGCTGCCTCTTTCTGCTGCTCACCGTCACCGGCGCGCGGCGCTGGTTGGTGGATGGCATTCCGCCCACCTTGCGCAGCGCCATTGCGGCGGGCATTGGCTTGTTCCTGGCCCTGATCGGGCTGCAGAAGGCCGGGCTGGTGGTGGCGCATCCACAGACCTTGCTGACCTTGGGCGATCTGCACCGGCCCGAGCCGCTGCTTGCGCTGGCCGGGTTACTGCTGATCGGCGTGCTGGAAGTGCGCCGCGTGCGGGGTGCCATGTTGCTGGGCATTCTTGCGGTGACCGGCGCGGCGCTGGCGTTGGGGCTGGTGCGCTACCAAGGCGTCCTGGCGCTGCCGCCAAGCCTGGCGCCCACCTTGCTGCAGCTGGATATCGTCGGCGCCTTGCACGGCCATGGCGGCGGCGGTGCGCTCGCTGCGGTGCTGCATGTGGTGCTGGTGTTCGTGCTGGTGGAAATGTTCGACGCCACCGGCACGCTGATGGGTGTGGCGCAACGCGCCGGCCTGCTGCACACGCCCGCGCAGCGCCGCCAGTTCGACCGCGCGCTGCTTGCCGACAGTACCGCCATCCTGGCCGGCTCGCTGCTCGGCACCTCCAGCACCACTGCCTATGTGGAAAGCGCCGCCGGCGTGCAGGTGGGCGGGCGCACCGGCCTCACCGCGCTGGTGGTTGCCGCCTTGTTCTTGCTTGCCCTGCTGTTCTCGCCGCTGGCCGCGATGGTGCCGGCCTACGCCACCGCACCCGCGCTGATCTACCTGGCCTCGGTGATGCTGCGCGAATGCACGCAGATCCAGTGGGACGATGTGGGCGACGCCTTGCCGGCCGCCATCTGCATGCTCGCCATGCCGCTGACCTATTCCATTGCGACGGGGCTTGCGTTCGGCTTCATCACCTATGCCGCGCTCAGGCTCGGCAGCGGCCGCTGGCGTGGGGTGCACCCGGCCACCTGGGCCATCGCGGGCTTGTTCGTGCTGCGCTATGCGCTGGAATGATGCGTGCCTCCACGTGTTCCAGGCCTGCTTGCCGGCGCGTACGTGGGTGGCTTCGGATCGCGCTGGTGGGCAAGCTATGGGGCCGCCGGCCGTCGCACGCCACCGTCTCTCCAAACGAGTCTCCTGCATGCCATTTGTTCGCCGCTGTCTGATCCTGAGCGTGTGGGCGTGCTTGCCCGTTGCCGTGCACGCACGGCCAACACCAGCACCTGCGCCTGCGCAACAACGCCAACTGCAGGTGGCGCAGTTGTTCCGTGAGGCGGCCGCGCAGCCGGCACAGCTACGCACTTGGCTGCAGGCCATGCCGAAAGGTGGCGACCTGCATAACCACCTCTCCGGTTCGGTGTATGCGGAAGACTATCTGCAGTGGGCCAGCGACGATGGCGCCTGCGTGCAACTGGACGACCTGAGCCTGCGCGCGCCGCCCTGCGGGGCCGGCCAGGAGCCGGCGGGCGGCCTGGCGACCCGCAATGCCGCGCTGTACGGGCGGATGGTGAATTCGCTGTCGATGCGCAACTTCCTGCCAGGCCCAACGCACCCCAGCGGCCACGATCAGTTCTTCAGCACCTTCGGCAAGTTCGATGCGGTGGTCCGCACCCGCGTTGCCGACACCGTCGCCGCAGTGCTGGAGCAGGCCGCACGCGACCGCGTGCCGTATGTGGAAATCATCGCCAACCCGCCGCAGATGGATCAGGCTGCCAAGCGCATGCAGTTACTGCCGTGGAAGGGCGAGGACGACGCAGCCAACCTGCGTGCGTTGCAGCCCGACCTGGCGCCGCTGGTGCAGGCCGCGCAACGCGATCTTGCCGACATCGACGCGCAGGTCCGGCGCGTACTGCGTTGCGACCAGGCCGATGCACGCCCCGGCTGCACGGTCGAGTACCGCTATGTTCCGTATGTGCTGCGCGTGCTGCCGCAGCCGATGGTGTTCGGGCAGATGGCGCTGGCGCATGCGCTGATCGCGGCCGGCGGCAGCCGCGCGGTGGCGCTGAACATCGTCGCGCCGGAAGACAATCCAGTGGCGCTGGCCGATTACGCGCGGCACATGGCGATGTTCCGCTTCTTCGCAACGCGTTATCCCGGTGTGCCGCTGTCGCTGCATGCCGGCGAGCTGGCGCTGGGGCTGGTGCCGCCGGCGCAGCTGCGCTCGCATATTCGGCAGGCGGTGGATGCCGGTGCACGCCGCATCGGTCATGGCGTGGACCTGCCCTACGAAGACGATGCGGAGACACTGCTGCAACGCATGCGACGCGAACAGGTTGCGGTGGAGATCAACCTCACCAGCAACGATGTGATCCTGGGCGTCAAGGGCATGGCGCATCCGCTGGCGCTGTATCTGCGTGCCGGCGTGCCGGTGGTGTTGTCCACCGACGATGCCGGCGTCTCGCGTGCGGACATGACCCACGAGTACCAACGCGCGATGCAGGAACAAGGCCTCGACTACCCCACGCTCAAACAGCTGGCCCGCAATGGCCTCACCTACAGCTTCCTGCCGGGCACCAGCCTGTGGGATGCCGACGGTAAAGTTGCGCAGGCCTGCGCCACGGCGTTGCAGCGCGAAACCGATGACGCTGCCTGTCGCGCATTCCGCCAGGGCAGCGAAAAGGCGCGGTTGCAATGGCAGCTGGAAACCGACCTGGCCCAGTACGAGCGCACGCTATTGCTGCAACACAGATAGCACCGACAACGACATGACATATGCAACGTAGGAGCGCGCCCGAGCACGAACGCACTTTACCGGTACGCACCGTCGCGCGCAGGCAAGCTCCTACAAATGCCTCTCTCCATCGCCGTTGCAACGCCTTCAACCTTCCACGACAAGAACGCAATGAACGATCCGCACCGCCCCTCATCCAGACGCCGCGTCATTCTCGAAGACGACATCGACGGCTTCACGCCCGCACAGCTGCTGCTGTTGCAATCGCCCGACGTGCAGGTGCTGGGCATCAGTGCCGTCAGCGGCAATATCTGGCGCGATGAGGCGCTGGCGCATACCTGCCGCCTGCTGGAACTGGCTGGCCATCCGCAGATTCCAGTGCTTCCCGGCCCGGTGCATCCGCTGCTCAACAGCGAGTTGGCCACCGAGCGCTGGGAAGCGCTGTACGGCAAACTCGTCTGGAAAGGCGCATGGACCAGGCACTGGGTGGACGGCGACACCGTGCAAAGCGCGCCGCGCTATCACGCCCACGATGTGGTGCCCGAGCTGGCGTTGGGCAATCCCAGCGTGGTGCGCCCAGCAGACGAGCCGGCCGCGTTGTTCATGCTGCGCATGGTGCGTCAATACCCGGGCGAGGTGAGCATCATCGCAACCGGCCCGTTGACCAACCTGGCACTGGCGCAATCGCTGGACCCGTCCTTTGCCACGTTGGCGCGCGAGCTGGTCTATATGGGTGGCAGCCTCAATCCACGGCAGCAACGCAACAGCGTGAGTGCGCAGCAATTCGCACGCGAGTTCGTCAATTCGCCGCGACGCGAATTCAATATCCGCTGGGACCCGGAAGCGGCCAGCATCGTCATGCGCGCGCCGTGGCGGCAGATCACCATGGTGCCGGTCGACCCCTCCACCGCCACCGAACTCACCGCCGAGTTGCTGGCGCGCATGAGTGCGGCCGACACCACGATTGGCCATGCACTGCGCCGCCGCGAGCCGGGCTTTCCGATGTGGGACGAACTGGCCACGGCCGTGTGGCTGCGCCCCGACTTGGCCACCCGCACCGAAACGCTGTACGTCGACACCAACACCGCCTTCGATGCCGGGTACGGCGACATCTTGTCGTGGGCACCGGGGTATCAGCCCGGGCTGGGCGAGCAGGCGCAGACGGTGGTGCATGCGGTGGACGTGCCGGCATTCGAACAGCTGCTGGTCGACCGCCTCACCGCGCCGCAACCACCGGCAGTGGGGTTACCACTTCCCCTTTTCCCATCGGACCTCGGTCCCCTTGATGGAACAAGGTGCCCGCAGGGCGAATGAAGGTTCGATATGCGGATGACAGTGCTGCATCGGTAGAGTCGCTGGTGAGGAATGTGGAAACAAATGCCTGGCACATCTCCAACTGCCGTGACAGCCTCGCCCAACGCCGCCAGCGCCCCAGCCCGCGTTTGCGATGCGAACGCTCCCATGCACGCGCACCGGTGGCGCGCAAACCGTGCCTTCTCGCTCCGCGGGAGAGCCGTTCGATCAGGACGTGAGACAGAAAGACACGCGATGACGCTGCTGCATGATTAGATCGAATGCCGGAAGCTGCACGTCTGCGGTCTTTGCGGTCACAACGACCGCGTAACGGTGACGCGCAATCCCGACAGCCTCGTGTCGGCTCTCAACGCATCAGCCAGCACGTTTGCACGACCCGCACGCCAAGCACACAAGCGAATCTCAACTCCCCAATCCCCGCTTTCCAACAGGTGATCCATGCAACTCCCCGCGCAATGGCAGGCAGGCGTCGATCGCAATACCGAAGTGCTGCGTGGGCACGCGCAGCTGCTGGCCAGCTTCCATGCGCCGCCTGCAACGGCACACGAGGGCGGCGGTGCGCGCGGCCAGATTGCCTCCATCGTCAGCACCACGCGCAGCCAGCCCACGCTGGCCGCGCGACTGGCCACCCAGACGCTGACGCGCATCAACCAGGCCAACGACCGCCTGTGCGCCATCACCCGCCTGCTGCCGGCGCGTGCCGCGGCTGATGCCGCGCGCGTGCAGGCCGCGCTTGCCGGGGGCAGCGACGGGGGCGCGTTGGCCGGCGTGCCATTCGTGGTCAAGGACCTGTTCGACGTCGCCGGGCAGGTCACCACCGCCGGCGCCGCGGTGCGTGCGCACTGCCCGCCGGCCAGCCGCGATGCGGCGGTGGTGCAACGGCTCAGCGACGCCGGGGCCGTGCTGGTGGGTACCGCCAACATGGACGAATTCGCGTACGGTTTTGCCACCGTCAACGCGCATTACGGCACCACCGCCAATCCACACGATCTCCAGCACCTGGCGGGCGGCTCGTCGGGCGGCTCGGCGGCTGCGGTGGCGGCCGGGCTGGTGCCGTTCGCGCTTGGCTCGGACACCAATGGTTCCATCCGCGTGCCGGCCGCGCTGTGCGGCATCTACGGCCTGCGCCCCACGCACGGCGCCGTGCCCCTGGATGGCGTGTTCCCGTTTGTCGACGCACTGGACGTGGCCGGCCCATTCGCCACCTCGGTGGCCGACCTGCGCCGCATCCATGAGGTACTGCGCGGGCAGCCGCTGCCTTCGTGCCATGCCGGCAACCTGCGTGTCGCGCGGTTGGGCGGCTGGTTTGAACGCAATCTGGATCCGGATCTGGAGGCCGGGCTGCAGGCCCTGCTCACCGCCTGCAACAGCCGTTCGTCGATCGACCTGCCGGAGGCCGAACGCGCACGCGCCGCTGCCTTCGTCCTGACCGCTGCCGAAGGCGGGCATCGTCACCGCAGCGCACTCACCGCGCACGGCGCGCAGTTCGACCCGGCCACCCGCGACCGCCTGCTCGCCGGCTTGCAGCTGCCCGCCAGCGCGGTGGCCGATGCGCACCGCTTCGCACAATGGTTTGCCGATGCCATGCACGCGCTGTGGGACCAGGTGGAGGTGCTCATCGCGCCGGCCACCCCGTGCGTGGCGCCACGCATCGACCAGGACACCATCCAGATCGACGGTTTGCCCGTCTCCGCACGCGCGAACCTGGGCATTTTTACCCAGCCACTCGGCCTGGCCGCCTGCCCGGTGCTGGCCGCACCGTTGCCGCGTCCCGGGCGCCTGCCACTGGGCGTGCAACTGATCGCCGCGCCCGGCCGTGAAGACCGCCTGTTTGCGCTGGCCGCGCAACTCGAACGCGACGGCCTGCTCGCCTTCAGCCCGCCGCCGGAGTCACGCTGATGGTGCATACCCTGCGCGCGCGCCGCGGCATGGTGGTCGCACCGCACCACTTGGCCGCACAGGCCGGGCGCGATGTCTTGCGCGACGGCGGCAATGCCGTCGAAGCGGTCGTGGCCACCGCCGCCTGCCTGGCGGTGGTCTACCCGCACATGACCGGCATCGGCGGCGATGGCTTCTGGCTCATCCACGAACCCGATGGCCGCGTGCATGCCATCGATGCCTGCGGCCGCGCGGCGCAGGCGGCAACACTGGATTTCTATCGCGGCCACGCCCACGTTCCGTGGCGCGGGCCAGGCGCGGCCAATACCGTGGCCGGCACCGTCTCCGGCTGGGCGCTGGCCCTGCAGCAGGCAAACGGCAGCGTGTCGCTGCAACGCCTGTTGAGCGATGCGATCCATCACGCCAGCGCCGGCGTGCCGGTCACGCTGGGCGGGGCGCAGATCGCCGCCAGCAAGGGCGCAGAACTGCGTCTGCAACCCGGCGCCTATGCCGAGATCTTCGAGCCGCACGGCGTCCCGCTGGGCGAAGGCGCGCTGCTGCACCAGGCGCAGCTCGCGCGCACCCTGCAGCGGCTCGCCGATGAAGGGCTGGAGAGTTTCTATCGTGGCGCGATCGCACACGATATCGCCGCAGACCTGCAGGCATTGGACAGCCCGCTCAGCGCACACGACCTGGCGATCCATCGCGCCGACGTCAGCGTGCCGTTATCGGTTGTCATCCAGGGCGCGCGCCTCTACAACCACGCGCCACCCACGCAGGGGCTTGCCTCGCTGTTGATCCTGGCGCTCTTCGATCGCCTGAAGGTGGAAGACGCAGACAGCTACGCACACCTGCACGGGCTGATCGAAGCCAGCAAGCAGGCGTTCCTGATCCGCGACGCACACCTGGGCGACCCCGCCTGGATGACGCTCGACGCGCAAGCCCTGCTCGACGACAGCACCGCACTCGATGCGCTTGCCGCACGCATCGACATGAGCGCCGCACTGCCGTGGCCACAGCCCTCGCAAGCAGGCGACACCGTCTGGTTCGGCGCCATCGACGCGCACGGCCGCGCGGTCAGTTGCATCCAGTCCACCTACTTCGAATTCGGCTCCGGCCTGGTGCTGCCGCGCACCGGCATCACCTGGCAGAACCGAGGCTGCAGCTTCCGCCTCGCCCCCGATGGCTGGAATGCGCTCGCCCCGGGACGCAAGCCCTTCCACACGCTCAACCCGGCGCTGGCCACCTTCGACGACGGCCGCGTGATGGCCTACGGCACCATGGGCGGCGAAGGCCAACCGCAAACCCAGGCCGCCGTGTTCTCCCGCTACGCCCGCTTCGGCATGCCGCTGCAGCAGGCGGTCAGCGCACCGCGCTGGCTGCTGGGCCGCACCTGGGGCGAAGACAGCACGGCGTTGAAGCTGGAAGACCGCTTCGACCCGGCCGTGGTGCAGGCCCTGCGCAACGCCGGGCATGCGGTGGAACTGCTGCCGGCGTACAGCGCGGTGATGGGGCATGCCGGTGCCTTGGTGCGTGAGGTCGATGGCGTGATCAGCGGCGCCAGTGATCCGCGCTCCGATGGGGTGGTGGCGGGGTGGTGACTAGGGCGGTCGTTCCGCTGCGGTCGCTCGCCCCATGCGCGCCATGGGCATGCACCGGGTGAAAGTGTCCATGTGTCGCAAGACCGTCGTGCCGGAGCCTTCGTAGCGAACCCAACCACGGCAACCTTGGCGATCCGTGTGCCATGCTTAGGCACGCCAAGGGCGCGCCATCCACATCTGCGTTACGGCTAACGCGTCGTCCAATCCACTCAAGGAGAGCAACATGACAGACCAAGATCAACATCAACCGTCGCTGGAAGACGTCAAGTTGGCGTTCGATGGCCAGAGCGTGGATTGGTATCTGCAGAAGCTGGTCGGCATTGCCAACACCTCGGACGTGCAGTTCGGCGTCACGCTGTTTGTCGAAGGCATCGTCATTTCCGGCCAGTTGGTCAGCGGCAAGCGGTATTTCGAGGCATTTGCGCAGGAGTTCTCTGCGGCCTACCCCGGCGCGGCCGATGAAAAAGAAGATATCCGTCGCGCGTTTGCCAGCCACGCCAGCATCTACGATTCCGAAGACGATGCGCAGCAGAGCAGCACGCCGCCGCAGTTCATCCACCTGATCGATGCGCGTTGCTTCTCACCGGGCGGCCAGCCGCTGCCAAGCAACCGTGGCGTGTTGTGGCGTGGCAAGGTCAATGCGGTTTCCGGCTTCACCCTTGGGTCGCTGTCGGCAGACTGAGCGCGGCCAACAGCACGTCGCGCGCCGCCGTCAGGTGGGCGCGGAAGGCGCGCTCAGAACCGCAGTGTACGTGTGGTACATGCCGATTCCGGGCACCGGCCGCGCCCGCCTGGCGGCGGCGCAGTCGTTTTTGTTAGGTGCTTCAAGCCCCGTACCGTCTGCTCCAGTGTGAGTGCGCGCCATCTCACACTGGACTACCAACCACATCTCGAAGCAGTGCAAGGCCGCTCCAGAACGGCAGCATTTGGCGATCCTGTGTCAGGCAGCGCCGTTGGACCTCAGCGCACGTTGGCGATGCAGTGGCATCAACACGGCCACGCGTCATACAGACGGCGCGAGCGTACGCGACAAGAACTCACTGATGGAGTGCGCAATCTCCACCGCATGCGTCTCCAGTGCAAAGTGCCCCGTGTCCAGCAGGTGCACTTCGGCCTTTGGCAGATCCTTGCGGTAGGCCTGTGCGCCGGCCGGGATAAAGGCTGGGTCGTGCTTGCCCCACACGGCCAGCAATGGCGGCTGATGGGTACGAAAATACGCTTGGAATGCCGGGTACGCTGCCACGTTGCTGCGGTAATCCAGGATCAGGTCGAGCTGGATCTCTTCGGCGCCCGGGCGCGCCATGTAGGCGATATCCAGCATGTAGCCGTCCGGCGACAGTGCCCCGGGCGCGACACCGGTACCGTACTGCCACTCACGAATGGTCTGCGGCGACAACGATGCACGGCAGGCCTCGCGATTGGCGGCGCTTGGCTCACGCCAGTAGGCTTGCCAGGCGTCCCATTGGTCGCTGAAGCCCTCCAGGTAGGCATTGCCGTTCTGGCTGATGATGGCGCTCACCCGTTCCGGATGCGCGGCCGCAAGGCGGAAGCCGACCGGTGCACCGTAGTCGAACAGGTACAGGCCATAACGCGTCAGCCCCAAGGCGTCGGTAAAGCCTTCGATCACCTTGTAGAGCGCCTCGAAGGTGTAATCGAACTGCCCACGCGGCGGTGCCTTGGTCATGCCGAAGCCGGGGAGATCCGGGGCGATCAGACGGTATTGGCTTGCCAGCAGCGGCATCAGGTCGCGGAACATGTGGCTGGCACTGGGAAACCCATGCAACAGCAACAGGACCGGTGCGTCCTTGCGCCCTGCCTCGCGATAGAACACCTGGACATCGCCAACCTGCTGGGTGCGATACCTGATGCGCTGGGTGGAGTCGTGGGACATGCTGCCTCCGTCAAGTGGTGGGGTGTATGCGCCGGAAGTGTCGGCTGCACGCAATCTGCCGGCCCCCAGGGCCAGTGCCGTGCCAATCCACCCCAGGCGCAGGATGGAGCGGCGCCCGTGTAACGCCGGCGCATGTTGCCGGTGGGAATTGATGCGTGGGTCGGCGTGCATGCTGGTGCGGCAAAGCGTGTGGAAAGGCGGCCATGCTAGGTGCGCCGGTCCAGCACGAGAACCACCCTGGGATTCAATTGAGCATTGCATCGCACGCAATGCCGCGGCCACTGTTGCGTTTGCATGCGCTGCATGGCGCATGCGGCATCCAGGGGTTGCTCACATCGGGCTGCTAGGCTGCGTGCCCGGTCGAAGGTGATTGTCGAAGTCGAGGCGCAGGTGGACCGCATCCAGGAAATGACGCTGTTTGCCGCGCTGGCCGAGCACACCAGCTTTGCGGGTGTCGCACGCCATCTCGGCATTTCCACCGCCACAGTCACGCGCACCATCGCGCAGCTGGAAGCGCGGCTGGGCGTGCTGCTGGTGGTGCGCAGCACACGCACCATGCGGTTCACCGCGGCAGGCCAGCAGTATGCAAGCGACTGCCGGCGCCTGTTGGCCGAGCTGGAGGATGTCGAAAGCCGCGCCGCTGGGCTGCATACGCTCCCCAGCGGCTTGCTCACCGTGACTGCCCCGCAGATGTTCGGTGCACTGCATGTCACACCTGTCGTGGCGCACTTCCTCAGCCGCTACCCGGCGATGCGCGCACGGACACTGCTGGTGGACCGCGTCGTGCCGCTGCTGGAGGAAGGCATCGATGTGGCGATCCGGATCGGCACGTTGCCCGATTCGTCGCTGACTGCCATCCCGGTCGGCAGCGTCCGTCGCATGGTCTGTGCCTCGCCCGGCTATCTTGCAGAACACGGCATACCGCAGCACCCGGACAGGCTGCCGCAGCATGCAACGATTTCCACCTCCGCGGCCGAACGCGCGCCCAAGTGGGCGTTTCGTCTGGATGGCCGTGCGCATGAGGTGGACGTTGCCTCGCGCCTGAGCGTCAGCGCATTCAACGCCGCCATCGTTGCCGCAGTGGATGGGTGGGGCCTCACGCAAGTGCCGTCCTACCAGGTCCGCCAACACCTGCAAAACGGAACGCTGGTCAGCGTGCTGGATGCCTTCGAAATCGCGCCCGAACCGGTGCACGTGGTCCATGTCGAAGGCCGCCGCGGCTCGTCGAAGGTGCGCACCTTCGTGGACGAGTGCGTGGCTGCGTTACGGCACGACCTTGG
The DNA here is from genome assembly GCF_013112235.1 of Xanthomonas euvesicatoria. Taxonomy (NCBI): domain Bacteria; kingdom Pseudomonadati; phylum Pseudomonadota; class Gammaproteobacteria; order Lysobacterales; family Lysobacteraceae; genus Xanthomonas; species Xanthomonas euvesicatoria. The sequence goes on along the minus strand of NZ_JABFFS010000001.1, from coordinate 1,468,574 downwards.
ATGTGCGGACGGCGGTTGAGCGGCGCCAGGCAGCCCCGTCATGCCGTTGGCTGCCGCACGCGCGCAAAGGCGCGCCTGACCGCAGCAGCGCCATGCAGTCGATCGGCCGATGCAGTTGCAGCGCGATCCTCCCGAACTGTATGAACAGCCGCCCCCGCCCCATGAGCACGTTCCGAGGTTTTCCTTCGCGCGGCGTGTGGCGCATGGGCTGCGCGTGACGCAGCACCCACGGCGTTGCGGTGCATTCGCGGCGTTGCCGCCAACCGGTTCGGGCAAGACCGTGGCCGAGGTGCCGCTGACACGCGCACGCGTTCGCCGGATGAGGTTCTCGCAAGGGCACGCCTGCCGCTGGCAGCCCCATGCCATCGGGCCAGGTACCGCATTGCATTTTTTGCAGCACAAGCCCGCGAAAAAACTCTTTGATGGCGACAGGACTGCCTCCCTATAGTCCAAGCGTCACCTCTCCCGCCTGCTCCTGGACCGCTGTTGAAGGCTCCGCGAGCCCCGTTGGTCCTGTCGATGCCCGCTGCCCTGCCGTCCCGCCAAGCGACCGCCGACCTCACCGCTCCTGGCGGTGCGCGTGCGGTGGCACGCTGCGACGCGCTGGGCGTTGCGCCCTACAGCGATAGCGATACCGGGCTATTCCGCGGCTGGCTTGGTCCTGCCCACCGCGCCACGGTGGAACAGGTGGGCACCTGGATGAGGGCGGCCGGCATGCAGGTGCGCATCGATCCCCTCGGCACATTGGTGGGCCGGTACGCCGGCACGCGGCCAGACACGCCGGCGCTGCTGATCGGCAGCCACCTGGACAGCGTGCGCGATGCCGGGCGCTACGACGGCCCGCTCGGCATCCTGCTCGGGATCGAATGCGTCGCTGCGCTGCATGCACAGGGGCGCAGGCTACCGTTCGCCATCGAGGTCATCGCCTTCGGCGACGAGGAAGGCTCGCGCTTTCCCGCGTCCATGTTCTGCAGCCGCGCGGTGGCCGGCACGCTCGACCCCGCCAGGCTGGCGGTCACCGACGCCGCCGGCGTCACGGTGGCCAGCGCCCTGGCCGCGTGGAACCTGGACATCGCCCACGTGCAGCACGCCGCCCGCGCCCCGGGCAGCGTGCTGGCGTATCTGGAAACGCATATCGAACAAGGCCCGGTACTGGAAGCCGAAGGATTGCCGCTCGGCATCGTCAGCGCCATCGCCGCCCAGCGGCGCTTCGCGCTGCGCTTCGAGGGCCGCGCCGGGCATGCCGGCACCACCAGCATGGCACTGCGCCGCGACGCGTTGAGCGCCGCCGCCGAAGCGCTGCTGGCCATCGAGCGCATCGCGCGCGTAGGCAGCAGCGATCTGGTTGCCACCGTCGGCACGCTGCAGATGGCACCCGGCGCCACCAACGTGGTGCCGGGGCGTGTGGACTGCACGCTGGACGTGCGCGCCGGCAGCGACGCGAGCCGCGATGCCGCCGTGCATCAGATCGAACAGGCACTGGCGCAGATCGCCATCCACCGCGGCATCGCCATCGCCATCGAGCCACTGCAGACACTGGCTGCCAGCCCCTGCGCGCCGGCACTGATCACGCGGCTGGAACATGCGGTTGCCGCGCAAGGCATCGCACCGCGCCAGCTGGTCTCCGGTGCGGGCCACGATGCCATGGTGATGGCAGCGCTGTGTCCTACGGCGATGCTGTTCGTGCGCTGCGCCGGCGGGATCAGCCATCATCCGGACGAGCATGTCGATCCGGCCGATGCCGAGATTGCACTGGCGGTCATGCGCCATTTCATCGAACACCTGGGAGAACCCCTTGTCACCTGATCTGCGTCAGCTGCACACCTTTGGCGAACTCGATCCCCCGCAGCGCCTGTTGATGGGCCCGGGCCCGGTCAATGCGCATCCGCGCGTGCTGCGTGCGATGGCCGCCGATCTGCTGGGGCAGTTCGATCCGGAAATGACCGCCTACATGAACGAGGTGATGGCGCTCTATCGGCCGTTGTTCGGCACCGAGAACCGCTGGACGTTCCTGGTCGATGGCACCGCGCGCGCCGGTATCGAAGCGGCGCTGGTGTCGCTGGTCAGCCCGGGCGAGCGCGTGCTGGTGCTCAACTTCGGCCGCTTCGGCCTGTTGCTCACCGAAATCCTGGGCCGCCTCGGCGCCGAGGTCCACACGGTGGATGCGCCATGGGGCCAGGTGCTGCCGCTGGGCGCGATTGCCGAGGCGATCGAGCGCGTGGCGCCCAAGCTGGTGGCCACCGTGCACGGCGACACCTCCACCACCATGGCCCAGCCGCTCGATGGCCTCGGCGCGCTGTGCCGCGCAGCTGGCGCGCTGAGTTATGTGGACGCCACCGCCACCATCGGCGGCATGCCCGTCGCCAGCGACCGCTGGGAGGTGGACGTGGTCACCGGCGGTTTGCAGAAATGCCTGGGCGGGCCATCCGGCTCGGCGCCGATCACCGTGTCCGAGCGCGCCGCAGAAGCGATCTTCGCGCGTCGCCATGTCGAACGCGGCATCGTGCGCGCCGACATCGCCAACGGCAGCGGCCCGCGCATCGCCTCGAACTATTTCGACCTGGCGATGATCATGGATTACTGGTCGGACAAGCGCCTCAATCACCACACCGAAGCCACCACCATGCTGTACGGCGCCCGCGAATGCGCACGCGTGGCCCTGCAGGAAGGCCTGGATGCACGCTGCGCGCGCCACGCGGCGGCCGGGCGCGCGGTCAGTGCAGGTATCCGCGCGTTGGGGCTGGAAGTGTTCGGCGACGATGTGCATCGCATGACCAATGTCACCGGCGTGGTGATTCCGCCCGGCATCGACGGCGAGGCGGTGCGCCGCCGCATGCGCGAGAATTTCGAGATCGAGATCGGCACCGCGTTCGGGCCGCTGCAGGGCAAGATCTGGCGCATCGGCGCGATGGGCTACAACGCCATGAAGCACAAGGTGCTGATCACCCTGGCCGCACTGGAAGCGGTACTGCGCGCCGAAGGTGATGCCTGCACGCACGGCCTGGCGGTGGAAGCGGCACTGGCCGCCTGGCACGCGGAAGCGCAGGCATGAACGCTGCGCGCGACCTGCTCGGCTATGGCGCCACGCCGCCCGCGGCGCAATGGCCGGGCGGCGCGCGCATCGCAGTGCAGTTCGTGATCAATTACGAAGAAGGCGCAGAAAACTGCGTGCTCAATGGCGATGCCGGGTCCGAAGCGTTCCTGTCCGAAATGGTCGGTGCACACGCGCACCCCGGCGCACGCGCCATGGCTATGGAAAGCCTGTACGAATACGGCAGCCGCGCCGGCTTCTGGCGGCTGCATCGCTTGTTCACTGCACGCAACGTGCCCATGACGGTGTTCGGGGTGGCGCAGGCCTTGGCATCCAATCCGGATGCGGTGGCCGCGATGCAGGCGGCCCGGTGGGAAATCGCCAGTCACGGTCTGCGCTGGATCGATTATCAACACGTGGACGAGGCCACCGAACGCGCGCATATCGCGCAGGCCATCGCCGTGCATACGCGCGTCACCGGCAGCCGCCCGCTGGGTTGGTATCAGGGGCGCACCAGCCCCAACACCGCCCGCCTGATTGCCGAGGAAGGCGGCTTCGTCTACGACGCCGACAGCTACGCCGACGATGTGCCGTACTACGACCACCGCCACGGCCGTGCGCAGTTGATCGTGCCGTACACGCTGGATGCCAACGATATGAAATTCGTCGCCTATAACGGCTTTGCCGATGGCGAGCCGTTCTTCCGTTATCTGCGCGACAGCTTCGAACAATTGCGCAGCGAAGGCGGGCGCATGCTTTCGATCGGCCTGCACGGGCGCATCGTGGGCAAGCCGGCACGCGCGGCGGCGCTGGCGCGCTTTGTCGATCATGTACTGGCCAGCGGCGACGCCTGGATTGCGCGCCGCATCGATATTGCGCGCCATTGGCTGCAGGTGCACCCGGCATGAGCATTGCCGCCTCCCGGATCGATCTGCCCGAGGTGATCGCGCAAGTGACGGCCGCCTTCCATGCCTACGAAACCGCGCTGATGCGCGACGACATCGCGGCGATGGATGCGCTGTTTCATGCAGCGCCCAGCACGGTGCGCTATGGCGTGGGCGAAGTGTTGTACGGCATCGATGCGATCCGCGCATTTCGCAGCGGCCGCGGTGGTTCGCCGCAACGCCAGCTCGCACATGTGTAGGTACACGGCTTCGGGCATGACTTTGCCACTACGCACGCAGAGTTCATTCGCGAGGGCAGCAGCGCACGCGGGCGGCAAAGCCAGAGCTGGGTGCGCTTTGCCGACGGCTGGAAAGTGGTGGCTGCGCATGTCTCGTTGCAAGGCACGCACGCATGAGCGTGGTCGACGACCCCGCGCTGGACGATGCCGCCTTCCTGGCGCGCTACCGCGACCTGTTCGAGCACTCGCCGTGGGTGGTTGAACGTGCGCTGCGGCGGCGGCCGTTGGCCGATGTGCATCACGGCCTGATGCAGGTCGTCTACGACGCATCGCCGCAAGATCAGGTCGCACTGATCCGCGCCCACCCAGAGCTGGCCGGCAAGGCCGCGATCGACCGCACGCTCACCGAAGCATCGGCCGCGGAGCAGGCTTCGGCCGGGCTGGACCGGCTCAGCGAGGACGAATTCAAGCGCTTCCACGCGCTCAATCAGGCCTATCGCCACCGTTTCGGATTTCCGTTCGTGATCTGCGTGCGGCTGCACGACAAGGCCGGCATTCTGGCTTCGCTGGCGCAGCGGCTGGAGGCCGCGCGCAATGCAGAGATCGCCACCGCCATCGCCGAAATCGGCAAGATCGTTCACCTGCGCCTGGAGGCACTGCCATGAGCCTGGCCCACCTCGAACGTACCCTCGCCCACGACCTGCAATGCCTGGCCCACGGCGGCGATGCCTGGGTGCAACCGCGCGTGCATCCGAGCGGGCACGTCTACGACGTCATCATCGTCGGCGCCGGGCAGAGCGGCCTGGGGGCGGCGTTCGCGCTGCAACGCGAGCGTGTGCACAACCTGCTGGTGATCGACGAAAACCCGGCGGGCCAGGAAGGCCCGTGGGTGACCTACGCGCGCATGCAGACCTTGCGCACGCCCAAGCACATCACCTCGATCGATCTGGGCGTGCCATCGCTCACCTTCCGCGCGTGGTGGGAGGCGCAGTACGGCAGCGCCGCATGGGACGCGCTGGACAAGATTCCGCGCGCGCGCTGGATGGATTATCTGCGCTGGTATCGCACAACGCTGCGCTTGCCGGTGCGCAACGCCACCCGCCTGGTCCGCGTGGAGCCGGACTTCGCACCGGGTATCCATCGCCTGCATCTGGCGATGGGCGCACCCCTGCTCACGCGCAAACTGATTCTGGCCACCGGCATCCAGGGCGGCGGCCAGTGGGTGGTGCCCGCGTGGATCAGCCGCGCGCTGCCCGCGCAGCGCTACGCGCATACCTCCGGCCCTATCGATTTCGCCGCACTGGCCGGCAAGCGCGTGGGCATTCTCGGCGGCGGCGCCTCGGCCTTCGACAATGCCTGCTTTGCGCTGGAACAGGGCCTGGCCAGTGCCGAGGTGTTCGTGCGGCGTAGCGAATTGCCGCGCATCAATCCGTTCCGGCACATGGAACAGGCCGGCATCATTCCGCGTTTTCTGGCGCTGCCGGATGCAGACAAGTATCGGATGATGGCCAGCTTCTTCGCGCACAACCAACCGCCCACCAACGACACCTTCCAGCGCGCCTGTGCGCATGCCGGCTTCGCGCTGCATCTTGGCGCGCCGTGGCTGGACGTGGCCGAACGCGATGACGAGATCGTCGTGCGCACGCCGCAGCGCGAACACCGCTTTGATTTCCTTGCCATCGCCACCGGCCTGGTCACCGATCCGCAGCTGCGTCCGGAACTGGCTGCGCTGTCCGGGCGCATCGCCTGCTGGGGCGACCGCTATCGGCCACCGCCGGGCCAGGCCAATCCGGTGCTGGACGCACACCCCTATCTAGGCCCCGGGTTCGAACTGCTGCCACGCACGCCTGACGATGCCGCGCTGCTGCATGGGCTGTTCGCATTCAACTATTCGGCGCTGATCAATCACGGCCCTTCGGCCGCCGCGCTGTCCGGGCTGAAGGTGGCACTGCCGCGGCTGGCCCGCGCAGTGGCCGACCAGTTGTTCCTGGACGACCGCCAGGCCATCGTCGACAGCTACCTGGCCTACGACCAACCCGAATTCGTCGGCCAATGGCCGCAACCCACCCAGGCGGTGGCATGAGCACGCTGTCCACGCACGTGCTGGACACCGCCAGCGGCCGCCCCGCCGCCGGCGTACCGCTGCGGCTTTTCGCCAGCGAGACGCTGTACTTCGAGGGTGTCACCAATCCCGACGGTCGCTGCCCGGACCTGGCCGCGCTCGCGCTGCAACCGGGCCGCTACCGGCTGGAATTCGACCTCGCCCGCTATTGGCAGGCAACCGGCATGGCGCTGGCCGATCCACCGTTCCTGGACTGCATCCCGATCGCCTTCGGCATCGCCGACGACGGCCATTACCATGTCCCGCTGCTGCTGTCACCGTACGGGTACTCCACCTATCGCGGCAGCTGAGCGCTGCGTCGTGCCGCGGTGCAGGCAGTTCGGGCCCGTCTGCACGACGGCCTGCGCTTCCATCGCCGCCGGTGCGCATGACCGCCTGCGCACAGTGTCAGACCGGTTTCACTCAAGCCCCGTAGAATGGCCGCTTTCCGGCGACAGGCCGGGGCACCGGAACGGTCATGATCCACAACGATGTACTGCGCAGCATCCGCTACATGCTCGACCTCAGCGACGACAAGGTGGTGGACATCACCCACCTGGCCGACCCCGAGTTCGCGCTCGACAAGCCGCAGGTACAGGCCTGGCTGAAGAAGGAAGACGAGCCGGGCTTTGAGCCCTGCACCGATGCGATGCTGGCGCGTTTTCTCGACGGCCTGGTGCTGCGCTTCCGCGGCCGCGACGAGAGCCAGCCGCCACGCCCGCTGGAAACCCGCGTCGGCAACAACCTGGTGTTGAAGAAGCTGCGCGTGGCCTTCGAATTGAAGGACGTCGACATGCACGCCATCTTCGCCAGCGCCGGTTTCCCGCTGTCCAAGCCGGAACTCTCCGCACTGTTTCGCCAACCCGGCCACAAGAATTTCCGCCCCTGCGGCGACCAGCTGCTGCGCGCCTTCCTCAAGGGCCTGACCGCCCGGATGCGCGAAGCGGGATGATCTTCAGCGCACGCGCTTGGCCGCTGGCGCTTGTCCAGCGGATGCCCTTTGTCGGCGCAAGAGCATGAGAACCGCACGCACGCTCTAAATCGCCACCACGGTACGAATGGCCATGCGCCATCCGTACCGTCGTCGTCAGATCACGCGTGACGGCGCCCAAAACGCAGCAGGTGCGATCAGCTGAAACGTCTGTTGCGGATCTGCTCGCGTTCTTGTTCGGTCATATCATCCATGTGGATGTAGTGGACGCCTTGTCCGCGCGGGGCACTGAGAAGCTGCGACTCGATGTCCTCCTGGTCGCCGTCGGGCGAGGAGATCAGACCCACGATGGTACCGTGCGGGGCAACCCGCCATAGCGCCACACGTTGGAAGACGCGCACCTGGTCGGTATCGGTCACTTGGGGATAGGTAGCGTACCAACCATCGGCAGGCAGGTAGCGATAAGAACCGTAGTCGTTCATAGCGTCTCTGGATTGGCGGAGTGGCCTGCCGATTGTGGAAAGACCTTGACCAAGTGGGATACGGGGATTTCCGATTTAGCGCTGCGATTACGTCTCTCGCACCCAATGTTTCGCTGCAGCGTGGAGCGTTTCGTGCGCTGTATCGTGGTGAGCCGGAACGCAGCGGGCTGCCGGCAGTTGCGCACAGGTCTCTGTCGCACTCTATGCAGCACAAACGTATCCTTCCCGCGCATGACCGACCCTGCTTTTCCGATCTCCCCGTTGTTGCCGCAAATTCGCGACAGTCTCGCTGCGCATCCGCGGCTGGTGCTGGAAGCCCCGCCCGGCGCCGGCAAGACCACCCAGGTGCCGCTGGCGTTGCTGGACGCGCCGTGGCTGGCCGGCCGCAGGATCGTGATGCTCGAACCGCGCCGCGTGGCGGCCCGCAGCGCGGCGCTGTTCATGGCGCGCCAGCTCGACGAGCCGGTCGGCGAAACGGTGGGGTACCGCATCCGCTTCGAGAACAAGACCTCCGCGCGCACCCGCATCGAAGTCGTCACCGAAGGCATCCTGACCCGGCTGATCCAGGACGACCCCATGCTGGAAAGCGTCGGCGCGCTGCTGTTCGACGAATTCCACGAACGCCATCTGGCCGGCGACCTGGGTCTGGCGCTGGCGCTGGATGTGCAGGCGCAGGTGCGCGATGACCTGCGCATCGTGGCGATGTCGGCCACGCTGGATGGCGAACGCCTGGCCGGCTTTCTGGAAGCGCCGCGGCTGAGCAGTGCCGGGCGCAGTTTCCCGGTGGAGATTGCGCACTTTCCGGCGCGCCGCGACGAAGCGCTGGAGCCGCAGACGCGGCGCGCGGTGGAGCACGCGTTGTCCACGCATCCCGGCGACGTGCTGGTGTTTTTGCCCGGCCAGCGCGAGATCGCGCGGGTGCATCGCGCACTGCAGGATGCGCTGGATCCGGCGGTGCAGGTGCTGCCGCTGCACGGCGAGCTGTCGGTGGAGGCGCAAAGCGAGGTACTGCAGCCCGACCCGCAAGGCCGCCGCCGCGTGGTGCTGGCCACCAACGTGGCCGAATCTTCGGTCACCTTGCCCGGCGTGCGCGTGGTGATCGACAGCGGGCTGGCGCGCGAGCCGCATTACGACCCCAACAGCGGGTTTTCGCGGCTGGACGTGGCCGCCATTGCGCAGGCTTCGGCCGACCAGCGCGCCGGCCGCGCCGGGCGTGTCGCCAGCGGCTGGGCCTACCGGCTGTGGCCGCAGTCGCAACGGCTGGAACCGCAGCGCCGTGCCGAGATCACCCAGGTGGAACTGGCCGGCCTGGCGCTGGAACTGGCCGCCTGGGGCAGCAGCGCACTGCGCTTTGTCGATGCGCCGCCCAGTGGCGCACTGGCCGCCGCGCACGAGCTGCTGCAGCGGCTGGGCGCGCTCACCGCAAGCGGCGGCATCACCACGCTCGGCCGGCGCATGCTCGCGCTGGGCACGCATCCACGCCTGGCGGCGATGCTGGCGCAGGCCGGCGATGCGCCGCGTGTGGCGCTGGCCTGCGACCTGGCCGCGCTGCTGGAAGCGCGCGACCCACTGCGCCAGGGTGGCGATGGGCTGGCCGCGCGTTGGCGGGCGCTGGCGGCATTTCGTCAGGGCCGCAGCGCGGCCGACGCCGATCGTGGCGGCCTGGCTGCCATCGACAGCGCCGCCAAACAATGGCGGCGCCGGCTGCGCTGCGACAGCGCCCCGCCATCCAGCGTGGAGGCGCACGCGCTCGGCGACCTGCTGTCGCACGCATTTCCCGATCGCATCGCCGCACGCCACCCGGCCGACCCGCTGCGCTACCTGCTCGCCAACGGCCGCAGCGCGCGCCTGTTCGACCATAGCGATCTGCGCGGCGAACCGTGGCTGGTGGCCAGCGAACTGCGCTATGAAGCCAAGGATGCGCTGTTGCTGCGCGCCGCGCCGGTGGATGAAGCCTACCTGCGTCGCAGCCTGCCCGAGCGCTTCGTGCAGCAGGACGTGGTGCAGTGGGACGCGGACAAACGGGCCCTGGTCGCCCGCCGCCAATCCAGCTTCGACCGCATCGTGCTCGACAGCCGCCCGGCCGGCCGCGTCGACCCGGCCCACGCCGCAGCCGCGCTCACCGACGCAGTGCGTCAACTCGGCCTGGACGCCCTGCCGTGGACAGAAAGCCTGCAGCAGTGGCGCGCCCGCGTGCAGTCGCTGCACAGATGGATGCCAGAGCTGGCGCTGCCTGATCTCTCCGATGCCGCACTGCTGGAGACGCTGGACACCTGGCTACGCCCGGCCTTCGCCGGCAAGACCCGCCTGGACGCGCTGGATGAGGCCAGCCTGGGCGAAGCACTGAAGAGCGCGCTGCCCTGGGAGCGCCGCCAGTGGATCGACCGCCATGCGCCCACCCGCATCAGCGTGCCTTCCGGCATGGAGCGCCCCATCAGCTATGCCCTCGACCACGCCGGCCAACCGCTACCGCCGGTGCTGGCGGTCAAACTGCAGGAACTGTTCGGCCTGGCCGAAACCCCACGCATCGCCGACGGCCGTATCCGGTTGACCTTGCACCTGCTGTCGCCCGGCGGGCGGCCGTTGCAGATGACCCAGGACTTGAAGAGTTTCTGGGCGAATACGTATCCGGACGTTAAAAAAGAGATGAAGGGGAGGTATCCGAGGCATCCGTGGCCGGATGATCCCTGGACAGCCGCAGCAACCCACAGAGCAAAACCACGCGGCACCTGAAACGCACAGACCCGCGGCGGCGGTGAAACAGACGGGCGCTCGAAATCTCCTGCGGCGCGGACAGCCGCCGCAACCCACAGAGCAAAGCCACGCGGCACCTGAAACGCATGGACCCGCGGCGGCGGTGAAACAGACAGGCGCTCGCAATCTCCTGCGGCGCGGACAGCTGCAGCAACCCACAGAGCAAAGCCACGCGGCACCTGAAACGCACAGACCCGCGGCGGCGGTGAAACAGAAGGGCGCTCGAAATCTCCTGCGGCGCGGACAGCTGCAGCAACCCACAGAGCAAAACCACGCGGCACCTGAACGCACGGACCCGCGGCGGCGGTGAAACAGGCGGGCACTCGGAATCCACCGCGGCGCACTACCTAACCGTAAGCCAAACGGCACCCGGTCCCGCTAACGCCGCCTATACGCATCAGCGCACAGACTGCAGATCACGTACTCAGAAAGGAAACGCCTCCGATGAGCAAGCTGACTGTGATCACCGAACGCGCCCTGGAGCGTGCCCTGGAACTGGCCGGCACTGCGGGCGACCAGCTGCGTCATGCCGCGTCCAATGCGGGCGATCAGGCACGCCACGCCGGCAGCAGCCTGCGTCATTTCGGACCGAGCGCAAGCGAATGGCTCAAGACCGGCGCCGCACTCGGCGCAGTGCGCACCGGCGGCAAGGCCGCCAGCAAACTGGTCAAGCGCAACCCGGCCGTGACGGTTGCCGCCGCGGTCGCAGGCCTGGGCCTGATCGGCTATGCGGTGTACCGCAAGCGTCAGCGTGACCAGCAGGTGCTCGGCGGCAATGTGCATCGTCTGGATCGCGAACATGCCAGCAATGCCAACGCACGCCGTGCGGCCTACCAGCGCCGCGGTGCAGTGACCCCGAGCGACGGCATCGAATAAGCCATCGCGCGAAGTCATGCATAAACGCCACGGCCTGATGCCGTGGCGTTTTTCGTTTGTGGCATGCATGTCTGCGTGCAGCGCAATGCACCGATGTCAGCGATTGAGGGGCCCACGCTGTGTGCCGTCTGCGTCAGATGATGGGACGACCATCGAACCCATCGAATAACGGTCGGCCATGCGTGGCTCAGGCGAAGCGGGAGACAAGAACAGGATCTGCCCGCTCACACGCTCCGGTCGTTGCGCCCGCTGGCGATGCGAACGTCCTGTCAGCGGCTACACGCGTTAACGCAATGCCACGCGTACCGCGCCCGCCACAGATGCCACACTTCAGCGCCGGCTCCGGCGCGGGCGCGCGCTGGCCGTGTCTTCAGCGCGCCACTGCCCAGGTGCAAGCGCGTCCAGCCGCCAATCGCCGATCGCCACGCGCACCAGGCGCAAGGTCGGCAAGCCCACCGCCGCGGTCATGCGCCGCACCTGACGGTTGCGGCCTTCGGTGATCTGCAGCTCCAGCCAGGCATCGGGCACGGTCTTGCGCACGCGCACCGGAGGATCGCGCGGCCACAGCTGCGGTGCCTGGTCGAGCATGCGCACTTGTGCCGGCCGGGTGGGTCCATCGTTGAGCACCACCCCGTCGCGCAACGCCTGCAGTTGTTCGGGCTGCGGCGCGCCCTCCACCTGGACCCAGTACGTCTTGGGCTGTTTGTGGCGCGGGTCGGTCAGCCGATGCGCCAATGCACCGTCGTCGGTCAGCAACAGCAAGCCTTCGCTGTCGTGGTCCAGACGGCCTGCGGCATACACATCGGGCGGCAAGCCGAATTCGGCCAGCGTGCGCTTGGGCGGCTGCGAGCGGTCGCTGAATTGCGAGAGCACACCGTAGGGTTTGTTCAACAACACCAACATTGCCAATCCTGTTGCGCGACGCGCTGCACATGCCCTAATGACGTCAAACATCTGCATGCCGACACGCGCAACGCGCCGGCATGCAGCCGGGCGTCAGCGCTTGACGAACTTCAAGGTCATGCGGTCGCTCTCGCCGATGGCCTGGTACTTGGCATCGTCGGCCTTGTCATGGCTGTTGCTAGGCGGCAGCGTCCACACACCGCCCGGGTAATCCTTGGTGTCGCGCGGGTTGGCGTTGACCTCGCTCTTGCCAACCAGGGTGAAACCGGCGGCTTCGGCCATTGCAATCACCTGTGCCTGGCCAACGTAGCCGCTCTTGTCGTCGGCCGGCACATCGGCCTTGGCGCGATGTTCGACCACGCCAAGCACGCCGCCGGGCTTGAGCACCTTGTAGAAGCCGGCGAACATCGCCTCGGCAGTGCCGGCCATGCGCCAGTTGTGCACGTTGCGAAAGGTCAGCACCAGGTCGGCGGAGTTGTCCACGCCAAAGGAAGGCGACTTGGGCACATACGACACGAGCGAGGGCTTGCCATACACCTCCGGCTTGGCATGGAACTTCTTCTCCAGCTCGTCGCGCGCACGCTGCGCATATTCGCGGCTGCGGCCTTCCGGTGCCGACGCCGGGTCGACCACCGCGGCCACGTACTTGCCCTTTTCGCGCAGGTACGGCGCCAGGATTTCCGAATACCAGCCGCCGCCGGGAGTAATTTCGATGACGGTCTGGGTCGGCTTGATGCCGAAGAACGCCAACGTCTGACCGGGATGGCGATACTGATCGCGCTGCACGTACACGCGGTCGCGCCAGTTGCCGTTGATGGCCGCCTGCAATGCGGCGTCGGGCGCGGGCAAGCTCGCGCTATCGGCAGGCTTCACCGCCATCGCCAGCGGCGCGCTCATCGCCACCACCACACCCATCACACATGCACAGGCCAGCTTGTTGCCGATCATCGCAGCACCCTCATCCGGGGAAAAAGTAGCGCGAGCCTAGCATGCGCTCCAGGGCCTGCCATGTGCCCGTCGTGCATTCGCACAAGGCCTGTTGCCGCGTCCCCCGTCGCCGACATGTTCAGATCCTGTGAGCTGCTGGGGACGATCGGCGGAACGCTGAATCCACGCAGATGTCACACGCAACATCGGTGTGCGTGACTATCCTGTTGCCAGTTCGAATCAGGAGCATCCAAGATGACCCAACCCCGCGCACTCGGCCGCTCCGGCCTGCAGGTTCAACCGATCGTCTTCGGCGGCAATGTGTTCGGCTGGAGCGCGGACGAGGCGACCTCGTTCGCCTTGCTCGATGCATTCGTGGATGCCGGCTTCAATCTCATCGATACGGCCGATGCTTACTCCGGCTGGGTACCGGGCAATCGCGGCGGCGAATCGGAAACCATCATCGGGCGCTGGCTTGCGCGCAGCGGCAAGCGCGACAAGGTGCTGATCGCCACCAAGGTCGCCAAGTGGAGCGAGCATCCCGGCCTGTCGCCGGACAACATCGCAGCAGCAGTGGAAGATTCGCTGACGCGTCTGCAGACCGATGTGATCGATCTGTACCAGGCGCACGAAGACGACGAATCGATTCCGCTGGAAGCCACGCTGGCGGCATTCGGCCGACTGATCGAGCAAGGCAAGGTGCGTGCGATCGGCGCGTCCAACTACAGCGCTGCGCGCCTGCGCGATGCGCTGGATATTTCCGAGCAGTACAAGCTGCCGCGCTACGAAAGCCTGCAGCCGGAATACAACCTGTACGACCGCGCCGGTTACGAAGCCGAGCTGGAGCCCCTCGTGCGCGAACGCGAGCTGGGCGTGATCAGCTATTACTCGCTGGCCAGCGGCTTTCTCACCGGCAAATATCGCAGCGCCGACGACGCCGGCAAGAGCAGCGCACGCGGTGCATCGGTGGTCAAGCAGTACGTCAACCCGCGTGGCCTGCGCATCCTGCAGGCGCTGGACGATCTGGCCGTGACGCACAATGCAACGCCTGCGCAGATTGCGCTGGCCTGGCTGATCGCACGCCCCGGCCTGACCGCGCCGATCGTCAGCGCCACCAGCGTGACCCAGTTGCACGATGTGCTTGCAGCCGCACGCGTGGCGCTCAGTGCCGATCAGATCGCGCAACTGGACAGCGCCAGCGCGCCGGAGTCATCGGCAACGCGCTAGTGCATCAGGGGGCATGTCGCGTTGTGTGCCGACCATGCACCCTGCTGCGCCTGTGACAGTACTCTCCCGCGCAGCCGCACAGCGGCCGTGCTCACCCGACCGCCCACGCGCGGACTGCCTACGAGCCATTCCCCATGACGTCCATCATCAACCGCCGCATCGTGCTGGCATCGCGCCCGCACGGAGAACCCAGCGCCGACAATTTCCGCATCGAAGAGGTCGCCGTCGAACCGACCGGCCACGACCAGATTCTGGTCCGCAATCGCTTCCTGTCGCTGGACCCGTATATGCGTGGCCGCATGGACGAAGGTCCCTCTTACGCCGCGCCAGTGGCCATCGATGCCGTGATGGAAGGCGGCACCGTCGGCGAAGTCATTGCGTCCAATCACGCCGACTATCAGCCTGGCGATCTGCTGGTGCTGCCCGGCGGCTGGCAGACGCATAGCCTGTTGACCCCCACGACACCCCTGCGCAAGCTGCCCAAGGACGACAGCCTGCCACTGAGCACCGCGCTCGGCGTCTATGGCATGCCCGGCTTTACCGCGTATGCGGGCCTGCATGAAATCGGCAAGCCACAGCCCGGCGAAACGCTGGTGGTCGCTGCCGCCAGCGGCCCGGTCGGCGCCACGGTGGCGCAGCTGGCACGCCTGCAGGGCCTGCGCGTGGTCGCCATTGCCGGTGGCGAAGAAAAAGTACGTTACCTGCGTGACACGCTGCAGGTGGACGTGGCGCTGGACCACCGCGCCGACGACTTTGCAGAGCAGTTGCGCGCCGCAACGCCGGACGGCATCGACATCTATTTCGAAAACGTTGGCGGCAAGGTGTTCGATGCGGTGCTGCCGCAGCTCAACGACTTTGCACGCATCCCGGTCTGCGGCGTGATCGCGACCTACAACAGCCGCGGGCAAGCCCACCCCGGCCCGGATCGCCTGCCCGACTTCATGGGCCAGGTGCTGCGCAAACGCCTGACGGTGCGCGGCTTCATCCAGCACGATTTCATCCGCCTGATGCCTGCCTTCCTGCGCGAAATGGGCCAGTGGCTGCGCGAAGACAAAATTCAGTACCGCGAGCACGTGCTGCACGGCCTGGACAGCGCCCCGCAGGGCCTGATCGACGTGTTGCGCGGCAAGAACTTCGGCAAGGCCGTGGTCGCTCTGGACTAACGGCATTCGTCGTGCCTCTCTACGCCCCTTCGCGCTTGCGATTTTCCATTCCCAAGCAACCCAATGCGCGGCGGCGCCAGCGCCAATCATTCGTGATCCCACACACGACTTCGGCGAACCAGCAACGTTCGCCGAGCACCTTGCCACACTGGATGCGGGGTTCAATGATCGGAGAGCGACATGGGACTATGCATTTCAAAGCCGGCGATGTCTGGGTCGAGCGTGGCAGCGTCACCTGAGCATCCCGAAAGCCCTGCCTCAGAGCAGGTCACCGCCCCCGCGCCTTTACCCGAGCCATCGGTGCCGCCTAGCCTGCAGGGCTTGGCGAGACTCGGCGCTGCCCGTGCGAGGCGGAGGCGCTCCGGGAAACCGACCCTGCAGCCGCACGAAGTCCAGCAGGCCGCCTACCAACTCGGAATGCGCCTCAGCGGCAGGCCCATTGA
The DNA here is from genome assembly GCF_013112235.1 of Xanthomonas euvesicatoria. NCBI lineage: Bacteria > Pseudomonadati > Pseudomonadota > Gammaproteobacteria > Lysobacterales > Lysobacteraceae > Xanthomonas > Xanthomonas euvesicatoria. Next base: position 1,452,613 of record NZ_JABFFS010000001.1, on the reverse strand, counting down.
AGACGTTCGCGACCGTCAACGCCTGGCCGACGCGACGGCAACCGTGCACGAGACACGGCTGGCCTTGCATCATGGACGAGGCAATATCGAGAGCGATTTTCGGCTCAGCAATGGGCGCAGCTCCACCTGTAGTTACCTGTCTTACAGTTTCCTGTCTTACTGGCCCGGGAAACATGACATCAATTTGATGGCAGGTTGCGCGCTGGCTGTCAGCGCAGGCAATTGTGACCAAAACGCAGCGATCAACACACGCCGGCATGCGGCCCGCATGGAGGGTGGCGGGCAGATAACCAACGTCTGTGACCAAGCGTGCGCCCACATGTACGCGCTGTACCAGCCTCCAGGCTCGGCAGAGGCCCAAGACTCGGCCGTCGTTCTCGACTCGTGGTCCGATGGTCCGGCGGTTCTACTCAGGGATTCGCGCTGGGCCGGCACATACCACCGCACATCCACCTATCCGATTGAGCGCTTCGACAAGCCGGGTGCAATCGATGCGCTGGCCAGGACCCGCGCATTGCAAGCCGAAATCGAGGATCCGCAAACCGAGTTCCATGCACATCTGCGCGGCGTAGAGAGCGTCGTTCGCACCCCGCCCGTACCTCGCAAGATCTATGCCTCAACTCCGGTCATCGCCCCCGACCTGGTCCAAAGTACGCGCCAGAGGCTGCAAGAGTTATCGCCGCGGACGCGTAAGGCGCTGGCCGCCGATGCGGCGCGGCAAGCCTACGGACTGGATGACGCACAGCCCATCTCGCCGCGCACGACGACAGCGATCCTGAAAGATGCAGCGCGCCTGGATGCCTTGGGTCGCCCGCCCTTGAGTTGGGCGCCAACTTCTCACACACGGCTGAAGCGTTTTGTCACCAATGCCCGAACCAATGCAAGGCAGGCTTTCTGGTATCGACGCGGGTGGCGCCCGCCTGTTGTGGGAGCGAGATGAACGTCATTCGATTCAGACGAGCAGCTGCCTGATCATTTTCATCGCTGCCCTGATAGGCCGGTGGCGGCCCGCCGGACTCACGTGCTGCGCAAGACATTGGTGGCAGACGGTGGAATGCGGCTGCGCCGCACGGCAGCCTCAGGGCAAGACCACGCCGTCATGCACCATCGTGCAGAAAAACCTGGGGTTGAAGATGATCCGGTGATGCCGCTCGGTCGCGCGCCCGTTCTGCCGGCCGCGCAAGCGTCGACTGCTACGTGCAAGACACTCACGATTACGAGGGTGCGGCCCGATCGCCGCTAGTTCAACGGCCCGATTGCCATCGCCTGGCGGTCGATGCGGTGCTTTTCGGCAAGCGCCTGCATGCCTTGCAGGGTCGAGGCGATCAGGCTCGCGTAACGCAATCGCCACAGGGTGGCGCGGTCGTTGTCGTCGTGCGTGCTGCCCAGGCCGTCGAGCACCTGCGGCAGACGGCGGTCGGCAAGCGCCGACGCGGCCAGGTAGGGCTTTGCGGGAGCGATGACATCCACCGGCTCGCGCCAGTCGGTGGCCACCTGCCGGGCGATGCCGGCCAGATGCGAAAGCTGGTGCATGCCGATCAGCGTCTCGTGCAGCATCTCGCGGCATGCCCATTGCCACAGCGCCACCTTTTCCGACGGGTCCTGGGCAATCTCGGTAAGCGCCAGGTCTACCTTTTCGATGCGTGGGTCGAGCATTGCGTGGCTCCGATGCTGCTGTGCAACATAATTCACACCATCAGCCGTGAGAATCAAGTGAGCGCGTCGTTTGAATGCCGTCAGTGCGCCGATGCTCGACCGGGTTCACGCTTCGCTGCAACCGCCTATCGACGCGCACTGGCGGCACCCTGACTTCCTTCCCATGGCGGCGCCCTGCACCGTGCGCAATGCTGAAGGCCCGATTCCAAGGCCACCGCATGCGCAGCACCGTGTTTTTCGCACCGTTGTGGCTGCTGGTGGCCTGCGCCGCACAGGCCCAGACCGCAGCGCCGCGGCTGTCCTCGCAGCAATGCACTGTCAGCACCTCCTACGACGTGCTCGCAGATACCGGCGGTATCTGGCTGCGCCGCAAACAGGGCCTGCCGCGCGAGATCTTTTTCCACGGTGGCGAGCTCAACGTGGACCGCCAACCACAGCCGGTCAGCGCCGCCGACGCGCAACGCCTGCGCGAGCTGGAGCAAGGCACGCGCACGTTGATGCCGGCGGTGGCGTCGCTTGCCCAGTCGGTGGTTGACATCACGTTCGATGCGCTCAATGGCGTGGTGCACGTGCTGTCCGGCAGCGAGCGCCAGCAGCGCAAGGTCGAGCAGCTGCGCGCAGCCGCACGCGCGCAGGTCGATGGCAGCCTCGGGCGTGGACGGTGGGAGCAAGCGTTGTTCGACGAACGCTTTGAAGCCAACGTCGAACATGCCGCCGAGGAGCTGGCCGGCAGCCTCACCCGCAGCATGATGTGGACGGTGATGAGCGGACGCGCTGCGCAGATGGAACGCCGTGGTGCGGACCTGGATGCGCAGATGCAGCAGCAGATGCAGGGCCGCAGCGACGCGCTCCAGGCGCAGGCCCGCACCCTGTGCGTGCGGGCGCAAGCGCTCTACGCCGTGCAGCAAGCGCTGGAGTACCGCTTCAACGGCGAGCGCCTGCAGATGCTGGAGCTCAACGCGCACCCGCAGCCGGCGGATGTCGTGGCTTCCACTGGCGTGGCGGCTACGGCGAGGCGCTAAGCAGCGTATCGCCTTGCGCACGTCTGCTCGATGCGCTTGCCGTGCGTCACGGTGCGTACGCCGCGCGTCGCATGCCATGACAGGCGACGCCGAAGTGCCCGCTGGCGCGTCATCGCCGGGCAACGCGTGCGCGAACCCGCAATCTTCTCAAGCCACAACGCACAACGGCCCGACGCATGCGCCGGGCCGTCGTTGAAACCGTGACACGCACTGCGCATCACGGCCAGGCCTGCATTACGCCAGGGTCAGGGTGACGTCGATATTGCCGCGGGTTGCGTTGGAGTACGGGCAAACCTGGTGCGCCTTGTCGACCAGCGCCTGCAGGTCGGCCTTGTCCATGCCCGGCACGGCGATACGCAGTTCCACGACGATGCCGAAGCCGCCCGGAATCTGTCCGATGCCCACGCTGCTGTCGATGCTCACTTCGCCCGGCAGCTTGAGCTTGTCCTGTGCGGCCACGGCCTTCATCGCACCGATGAAACAGGCAGCGTAACCGGCTGCGAACAGCTGCTCCGGATTGGTACCGTCGCCGCCGGCGCCGCCTAGCTCGCGCGGGGTGGACAGCTTGGCGTCCAGCGCCTTGTCCGAGGACACGGCACGGCCTTCGCGGCCGCCGGTGGCAGTGGCGTGGGCGGTGTAGAGGACTTTTTCAGGTGAGGCCATGGTGGTTCTCCAGGGTGAGCGCGAGGGGCGCATGAGGGTTCAATAGTTGACGATTGAATCGTGTACGACGCGTTGCAAAACAGTGGACATGCCGGAAGCTCACCCGGCGCCAAGGCTGGAGCGTAGCTTCTCCAGTTCCTGCTTGAGTTGACGCAGTTCGTCCAACGAACAGGCCGACGCACAAAACACCTGTTCCGGTACCGCGCCCGCCTTGCTGCGCAACGCACGGCCGGTCTCGGTCAACGCGATGATGACCTGGCGCTCGTCGTTGGCCGCACGCGTGCGGGTCACCAACCCGGCCGCCTGCAGGCGCTTGAGCAACGGCGTGAGCGTGGCCGAATCCAGGTACAGGCGCTCGCCGATCTCCGACACGCTGCGTTCATCGGTCTCCCACAGCACCAGCATGACCAGGTACTGCGGGTAGGTCAGGTCCAGCGCCTTCAGCAAGCCGCGGTAGAGCTTGTGCATCGCCAGGTTGGCCGAATACAACGCAAAGCACAGCTGGTTGTCGAGCTGCAGCAGCGCATCGGTGCGGGCAGTGGTGGCCGTGGCGGTGTCCATGGGGCGCAATTTACATAGTGTACAATCTAATTGCAAGCGATTTTTTGGGATGTTCTCTGCGGCTTGGCTCCGTAGGGGACCATCGGCCATTGCGACCAGAACTTCGGACGCTGGCTGGGAGCTGGGGCCTTCGCAGTAGCGCTGCAGGATCAGGCGCTGTGGCAGGGATGCCACAGCCGCGCGTGACATGGCGGCGGCACGTATCACGATCGCCGGATGCGCACGGCATCACCTGGGGCGCCTCATCGGCTCCACGAAGGAATTGAAGGACGTACCAGCAACAACCCGACTATCGTCGTCAACCGCAGTTGAGCGGTCACGCTGCCGGCAGTGCAGTGCCACCACCGCACATGCACGGCAGTGGCAATCGCACAGGTCATCGCCTATCCGATGACCGACTCACGCGCGATGCGCCGTTGCCAGATACTCCGCGCTCTGCATTTCGATCAGGCGCGAAGCGGTGCGCTCGAATGCACCGGCCAGGCGCTGGCCGCTGTATAGGGCCGGCGGTGCGTCTTGCGCGGTGCAGACCAGATTGACATGGCGGTCGTACAGCTCGTCGATCAGGTTGACGAAGCGGCGCGCGGCGTCTTCGTTCATGCGGTCGAAGTGCGGAATACCGCCCAGCAACACGGTGGTGAACTCGCGCGCAATCTCGATGTAGTCGCTGGGTCCGCGCGGGCCTTCGCACAGCGCAGCAAAATCGAACCAGGCGATGCTCTTGCCGCGTGCGCGCACCGGAATCTTGCGCGCCTCGATTTCGATATTGCCGGCACGCGCCTCGGCGTTGCCGCTCAACTCGGGCCACCGCTGCGCAAGCCAATCGTCGGCCTGCGCATCCAACGGCGCGCGATACACCGGCGAACGCGTCAGCGCGCGCATGCGGTAATCCTCGGTGCCTTCGGCGTAGAGCTCCACGCAGAACTTCTGCAGCAACCCGATCGCCGGCATGAAACTGTCGCGCTGCAAGCCGTTGGCATAGAGGTTTTCCGGCGCGGTGTTGGACGTGGTCACCAGCGTCACGCCTTCGGCGAACAGGCGTTCGAGCAAACGTGCCAGCAGCATCGCATCGCCGATATCGGTAACGAAGAATTCGTCCAGCACCAGCACGCGCAGGTTCTCGCGCCACTGCTGGGCGATGCGTGCCAGCGGATCGCTTTGCCCGGCGTGCTCGCGCAACTGCTCGTGCACGCCGCGCATGAAGCGGTGGAAGTGGGTGCGGTATTTCTGCTTGATCGGCAGGCCGTCGTAGAACAGATCGACCAGAAAGGTCTTGCCGCGCCCGACACCGCCCCAGAAGTACAAGCCGCGTACCGGCTCGGGCTTTTTCCAGAACGCCGACAGCCGGTCCAGCCAACCATCTTGCGCGCTGTCCACCAGCGCCTCGTGGATGCGGTCCAGCTCGGCCAAGGCCGCCTGCTGCGCAGGGTCGGCGCGCCAGTCGCCGCGTTGTACGCCGGCGGCGTAGCGCTGCGACGGGGTCATCTCACTCATTGCATTCTCCGCGGGCCGCCGGCTGTTGCGCGGACCGCTCAACAGCGCATCGCCTGGCGATACGCGTGGGCCGTGCCGCGGTCAGGCTGCGGCCGGCAACCAGCGCCGGACACCATGCTGGATCGCACCGCGCAGGTCGATCAATTTGCGGTGGAAGAAATGGCTGGTGTCGGGCATGCGCACCAGCTCGGGTTGCTGCTCCAGCGTTTCCAACCAGTCGTAGACCGCCTGCGGGTCGACGATCTCGTCGGCATCGCCCTGGATCACCAACCATTGCGCCGGCGGCTGGATGTCGCTGAAATCCCAGCGCCCGGCCGGCGGCGCGATCGAGATCAGCACCTGCGGTTCGAGCGAGCCGGCGGCGCGCAACGAGACATACGCGCCGAAGCTGAAACCGCCCAACCACAACGTGTGGCCTGGCCGCTGCGCACGCACCCACTCGGCAACCGCACGCAGGTCGTCCTGCTCGCCATCGCCATGGTCGAACGCGCCGGCCGAATTGCCGACGCTGCGAAAATTGAAGCGCACCACGGTGATGCCCAGCTCGCGCAGCGCGCGCGCGGCCATGGTGACGACCTTGTTGTGCATGCTGCCGCCCTCGGTGGAGAGCGGATGGCAGAAGATGGCGGTGACCGCGTGTGCGGCAACATCCGGCTCGGGCAGATCGACCGCGACATCCAGCGGGCCGACCGGCCCGTCCAAGGTCAACGCAGCCGATTCGGTGGGGAATGAGGGATTGGACATGCCTGCATAATAGCCGCCCCGCCGGCCGCGTTCATCGCCCTGCCTGCACACTTCGTTGCGTTGCCCATGCATTTTCTGCTGTTTGCCGTTGTCTGCAGTGTCCTGGTGTCGGTGCTGTTGAAGCTTGCGCCACGCCACCGGATCGACGTGTTTCAGGCCATTACCTGGAACTACGCCACCGCTGCACTCCTGGCCTGGCTGATCCTGCATCCGGCGCTGGACACGCTAAGCGCCACGACCACTCCCTGGTTGGCGTTGCTGCTGTTGGCCGTGGCGCTGCCTTCCATCTTCCTGGTGCTGGCGCGGTCGGTCGCGGTGGCCGGGGTCGTGCGCACCGATGTCGCGCAACGCTTGTCGCTGGTGCTCTCGTTGGCCGCCGCCTTCACCGTTTTCGGCGAACCGGTCAATGGCTGGAAACTGGCAGGGCTTGCGCTGGGCATGGCGGCCATCGTGTGCATCGTGCGACGCCCCCGTCAGCACCTAGCGACCGATCCGCTGCCGAGCACAACCGGCCTGCCCTGGCTGATTGGCGTCTGGATGGGCTTTGCGCTCATCGACCTGCTGCTCAAGCACATCGCGCAGGCCGGGACACCATCGCTGACCTCGTTGACCTTGTGCTTTGCGCTGGCCTTCTTGCTGATGCTTGGCGTGCAGAGCGTGCGTTGGGCACGTGGCGCACGCCTGAGCACCCGCAGCATGCTTGCCGGCGTGCTGTTGGGTGCGCTCAATTTCGGCAACATCCTGTGTTACGTACGTGCCCACCAGCTGCTGCCGCACAGCCCGGCGACCGTGTTTGCCAGCATGAATCTGGGTGTGGTCGTGCTGGGGGCACTGGTGGGCACATTGGGATTTGCCGAACGCCTGGGCCTGCGCGGCTGGTTGGGGCTGGCACTGGCCGCACCGGCCATCGCGGCGATCGCCTGGGGAATACGTCTGGGTTGACGCCCGCTTTCGGCCTGCGCGACGTCGGTTCGCCATCCGCCTTCCGCGCCGGTTGGCGGTCGCTAGCATGAGCGTGCATTCCCGCGGGAGTTTGTGATGCGCCTGACTTCGTTCTTTCGCAGCACTCATCCGGTTGCCCCGGAGCCGTTCAATCCGGCAGCCACCGATACGGCAGCGACAGCAGGTGCGACGCCGTCGCCGCACCTGCTGTCTCACGCGCCCAAGGCCGGCACCGCGCAGGGCGCGGCCAAATCGCGGCAAGGCATGCTGGCTTCGGCACGCAAGTCGCTGGCCATGCTACGCAAACAGCTGCCGTCGATGTGCATGGGAGCGCCAGCCACGAAAACGGCGCAGAGCCAGCCTACGCTGGCCACATCGGCACCGAACGCTGCCAGGCAAGGCACGCACCCGCGTCCACCGGCACTGCAGGCTGGCGTCGATGCGCGATGGAAGGCGCCCGAGGCGATGCCTCAGCCGCGCAATCGTGCGCCGATATACACAGCAGCGCCACCGCAGCAACCGCCGTCGCCGCCACGCGCGTCAGAACGCTTTCAGCAACGTCAACGCGCTCCCGAGCAACAGCGGCAGCAGCAGGTTCCAAACGTGGCCAGGCGCGAACCGCTACGGCCGCCGCAGCAGCCGACGTTCCCCGTGCGGCCGGCACCGGCTGCTTCCCCGAAAGCGGCGACACCGGCTCCGCCCTCGCCGTCCAGGCGGCTACGCCCGGTGCGCAACATGAATCTGGAATTGGCCGCGCTCAACGAGCAGTGCCATCACATCGGCCGGCGCCTCTACAAGGAGCGCCGGGCGCCTAGCCCGCAGGAAAGGTCGGTGTTCGAGATGCGAGCGGCCCTGATCGCCGAGCGCGACGCCGTGCGCGATCGGCAGCTCGATGGGATGTTGGCGGCGCTGGCGCCATTGGAGAAGATCGCTGCGCCGAGGACCACCAGCAGTCGGCTGGCCATGGTCCAATATGACGTGATGCAGTCCAATCGCCGTGCGTTGCTTGCGGTCCGCGAAAATATCGACATGACCAAGATGGCACGGTATTACACGCGCGCGCAGCGGCGCCTGCAATCCTTGAAGGAGAGCGATGCTCCGCCCGACAAGATCCGACGCCTGGAACGCATGATGCAGGGCTATACCAACGTGCTGGCGCTGGAAGACATGGTCAAGCGCACCGACGACCAGTTGCATCGGATGGGTGCGCCACGCTTGATGGACAGCATCCCCACCACGCCGCAGGAGCGTGCGCTGTCCGAGCAGAACGAACGCGACGACCATCAGGAGGCGATCAACAACGGCTATTGAGCGCGTCGTCGTTGCGCGCAAAGCGTCCGCGGACCGCCAGCGCCCACGCACGCCCTGGCGTCAGCCACGACACAGCGTGCCGTTGACCAAAACTGCGATCTCGCCAGTGCAATGGGACTGGCGATGTCCGCGGCTCGCCTGTCGGGCGGCAGCAGTGCTGCCTTCAACGCGCCCAGTGCGGAAATGGGTCGTCCAGCAGTTGCCATTGCGCCGGCCCCTGCCGTAGTTCCTGGTCGCTGAGCAGGCACGCGTCCAGCGCGGCGCGTGTGCGCGGTGCATCCATGTCCACGCCGATCACCGCCAGCTCCTGGCGGCGGTCGCCCCAGAGCGGATGCCACAACCGCTGCATCGCGGCGTATTCGTTGGCATCGCCCACCTCGTGCGGTTGCGGCAGTGGCGCGGTCCAGCACTGCGTCTGTTGCCGCTGCCAGCCGATATCGGTGTATGGCAGTGGCGTGACGCTGGTCTGCAGCGGCTGGCCGACCGACTGCGCATCCACACGGTGGCGCGCAGCGAACCAGAACCCGGCCGCGCTGGTCTGGGTGGCACCGCCCACGCTGGACAGTTCACCCACCCAATCCATGCGACTGGCCAGCCAGAAGAAGCCCTTGCTGCGGATCACCTGCGGCAAGCCGCTGTGCACCATGCGCGCGAAGCGCTGCGGATGGAATGGCCGGCGTGCGCGGTACACGAAGCTGCTGATGCCGTATTCCTCGGTCTCGGGCGTGTGCTGGCCGCGCAGCTCCTGCATCCAGCCCGGCGCCAGCTGCGCACGGGTGAAATCGAAACGCCCGGTGTCCAGCAGCTGCTGCAGCGGCACTTCGCCGTGCGCGGCATCCACAATTGCCGCGTCGCGGTTGAGCGCGCGCAACACGGCGCGAAGGCGTTGCAGCTGCTGCGCGTCGATGCGGTCGCACTTGCTGATCACCAGCACATCGGCGAACTCCACCTGTTCGCCCAGCAACTGCACCAGCCCACGCGTGTCGTCCGGGCCGGCTTGCTGGCCCAGGTCGGCCAGCGTGGCAGCCGAGCCGAAGTCTTCCAGGAAATGGCTGCCGTCCACCACCGTCACCATGGTGTCCAGCCGGGCGATGTCCGACAGGCTGAAACCATCGGCATCGCGCACCGCGAAGGTGGCTGCCACCGGCATCGGCTCAGCAATACCGGTCGATTCGATCAGCAGATAGTCGTAGCGACCCTGCTCGGCCAGCCGCCGCACTTCCTGCAGCAGATCGTCGCGCAGCGTGCAGCAAATGCAGCCGTTACTGAATTCCACCAGCGTCTCTTCGGTGCGCCGCAACGCCGCGCCGCCCTCGCGAACCAGCTGCGCGTCGATGTTGACCTCGCTCATGTCGTTGACGATGACCGCCACCCGCAAGCCGTCGCGGTTGTGCAGGATGCGGTTGAGCAAGGTGGTCTTGCCCGCACCCAGAAAGCCGGACAACACGGTGACGGGAAGGCGCGCATCGCGCTGGGGGGACAGAGACATCCTGAGAACCTGGCGGGAAAGGAGTGTTACTATATAACACTTACTGGACCGGATGCTTCTGATGCGCGCCACCGCCTCCCTGCTGGACAGCTCGGCCATCGCCTTGTCCGGGTTATGCCTGTTGCATTGCCTCGCCCTGCCGCTGCTGGCCGCCACGCTCCCGCTACTGGGCGCCTGGAGCCGGGCCGAGTGGATACATGTGATGTTCGCCACGGCGGCGGTGCCGCTGAGCGGCTACGCGCTATGGAGCACGCATCGCCGGCACGCCCTGCCGGCGCCGGTCTGGGTGCTGGCGCTGTGCGGACTGGCCGGGCTGGTGATTGGAGCGAGCGGTCTGGTCGGCGATGCGCTGGAAACACCGGTCACGGTCGCCGGCAGCCTGCTGCTGGCCAGCACGCATCTGCTCAATCTGCGGCTGCGTCGCCGCACACACTGCTAGACCTAGCGGTCAAATCTAACTAGGTGCACAACGTCTGCATCAGGAAGACTCAAGAATCAGATTCGGCTCGAGTGAATTCTTGGCTAATCCTCAATTGCCCAAGAGCTTCTTCTTCTCGGCGTCGTACTCGCCATGCGTAATTGCACCAGCATCAAGTAGTGCTTTGAGTTTTGCGAGATTCTCATACTTGGCCGCGCTGTCTGAAGCTGACGCTACGGGCTCAGGTGCACCACACTGAAAGTAGATGGTTCCCGTTGCTCCGCGAGCGGCCTGCCTTAGATGGCCGCTGTTGTTAATCGTGCCTGGAATAGCTTCCGAGCCATCTCTTTGAAGCAAAAAGGCCTCTTTCCCGTTTTTGGCCTGACAGAACTTACCAGCCTGCTGCATAAGCTTTGCAACGATCTTGTCTGAACTTCCAAAGATCGTGATGTTCTGCTCGACGAGCATGTACTTGCCTTCTCCGATCAGAGTTGGCTCCTTTGCAAGAGCAGTGACGCTGACAGAAAGCAGCGCCGCTACACACAGAAACTTCATTATTCCTCCGATCAGATGATGATGAAAACTAGTAAACATGACCCACCAGATCGCGCTACAACGAAAAAGCCAGCAACACCGGGTCGTGATCGGAGCTGCGCCACGGCCCGGGCAGGTTGCGCTTGGCGTAGCCGGCGTCGTCCATGACATCGGCATTGATATGCCATTCGGCCGCGCCACGCAGCTGCTTGGCCATCGCCGGGCTGAGCAACGCATGGTCCAGGCGCCCGCTCAGGCCGTCGTAAACGTAGCTGTAGGGCTGTTTCACACCAGCCACTGCAAACGCGTCCTGCCAGCCGCTGGCGCGCAGGCTGCGCATCGGCATTTCCATCGCATAGGCATTGAAGTCGCCCAGCAGCACGGCGAGCTTGGTCTGCGCGCCAGTGGGGTCGGTCTGCAGCCACTGGTGCAACCGCTTGGCCGATTCGGTCCGGGTGGCATTCCAGCAGGCCTGGCCGTCCTGCTGATCGGCGTCGGCACCACTGGCGTTGCCGCAGCCTTTGGACTTGAAGTGATTGGCGACCACCACGAAGGTGGCTCCGCGCGCACTGCGAAACGCCTGCGCCAGCGGCACGCGACTGTGGTTCTCGAACGGCCCGCCGGTCAGCGTGGCCGGCTTGCCGACCGGGGTGACCTGCGAGCTGCGATAGAGGATGCCGACCCGGATCGCATCGTCGCCCGGGCCGCTGCCGGTATCGACGAACTGCCAATCCTTGTCCTTGCCGGCAGCGTTGAGCGCGGCCACCAGTTGCGATACCGCCGCATCGGCGCCGTTGCCGTCGTTTTCCACTTCCATCAACGCAGCCACGTCGGCGTCCAATGGCACGATGGTGGCGACCAGCTTGGCCAGCTGCGCCTGGAACTGTTCGTGCGTGCGTGCGCCACGCTTGGTCGGGAAGCCACCGCCACGGCCATTGCCGTTGAAGAAATTCTCCAGGTTGAACGAGGCAATACGCAGATCGCCGCCCACCTGCGGCGCAACGGCTGTGGGCATCGCCGGCAAGGTCAGTGGGCTCAGCACCTGGATGCGATAGTTGCCGTCGTAGCGTTGATCGACGATGCCATCGACCGATTTGAGCAGGCTGCCGCTGCGCAACACCGGATCGGCCGGCAGATACGACACCGTCTTGGGGCTGCGGCCGTTGCGCGCATCGTCCAGCAACACGCGACGACGTGCGTTATCGGCCTGCACCTGCGCGAACGCCGGCGTGCCGGCAGCGGCGACCTCGCTCGGCTGCCACAGGCGTCCGCCGAACGCGGCGACCAGCTCGCCGTACGTATCCAGGCGGTCGCTGCCATTGAGCGTGAGCGAGGCGATGCGCACGTGCTCGCCTTCCAGCGCTTCCCAGTTGGCCGGCGGGCCGCTGAGCATGCGCACCGGCACCGGCTGGCCACTGGCAAGCCGCTCGATGCTGCTGGCGTCCACGGTGGTCAGGCTCGCCTCGCCACCTGCCGAAACCTCGCGCACGGTGCCGACGATGCGCACGCGGTCGCCCACCGCCAGCTCGGCATTGCCGGCCCCGGTGACGAACAGGCCATGCGAGCGCCGCGGTTCGAACCCGGGCTGCTGCACGAACAGGCCGGCCAGCCCCGCGCGCGTATCGGCGGTGACGATTGCTTCCACCTCCACCACGCGACCGTCGTACGGGCTGCGGCTGTCTTCGCCCTGCACGTCGGCAATCGAGAGCCGCTGCGCGGCACCATCGGCGGCGCTGCACAGCAACGGGGCCAACAGACCAACCAAACCGAGCACAACCAGCGGGCGAGGCGACATCGAACGACTCCAGTGAGTGGATCAAACGCAAACGCCGCCCGGAAAGGCGGCGCGTGATAACGAAAAAGCGCGGAAACAGGCTAGCAAACGATGGTCAATGACCGCCAGGCACATACGCTGCGCAACCGTGATGCGGCTAACGCGTGCACTGATGCAGTGCTGCAGCGCCTAGGTCACCTCTGCACGCGAGGCGTTTGATCAGGCGCGCAACACAGCCAATGCGCGGTACCAGGCGGGAATCGCAGACCCATCCTCCTCCGCCGACTTGCCGAGCCCTTACTTGAGGTTGCCCAGCATCCAATCGACAGTGGCGCGCACCTGCTCTTCGGTCAGCGCCGGGTTGCCGCCCTTGGGAGGCATGATGCCGCCATCCGGACCGGTGTAGCCCTCGATCGCGTGCTTGTACAAGGTGTCCTTGCCCTGTGCGATGCGTGCATCCCAATGCGAATGGTCCAGCGTGGGCGCCTTGCCGACACCGGTGGTGTGGCAGGCGGTGCACAGGTTGTTGAAGATGGTCTTGCCGTCGGTCGTACCGCCGTAAGCAGACTGCGAGGCGGCCTTGGCCAGCGCCGCGGCCTGGGCTGCGGCCTGCGCGGACGCGCCCGTGGCGCCGGCATACACCGCACCGGCAGGCGCAATGCGTTGCTGCACACGTTTTGCGGCGGTGGGCGAGACTTCGTCGGGGATAGCGCGTTGCAAATACGCTGCCAGGGCGATCAGGCCCAGGGTGATCACCACGAGTAAACCGATCACCATCGAGAATTTTTTCAGGAACTCGAGGTCGTAATTCCGCACGCGCTCACCCCTGGCTGTTGGTCGAAGACCTCTGCTAGCGCCGGAGTATAGAGCACACTTTGCGCCAGTCTGACCAGCCTGTATGACAGTTTTCGCAGCGATGGGCGCTGCGCGCCCGGTGGGCGGATGCTTCTGTCCGCGGGCACGCTCGCCTCGGCTGGCCAATTGCCGCAGCGCCGCATGCCGCGCATTGGTCTCTGTTGTGGGAATTGCGTATCATTCCCAACAACCACGGTGGCGCGGTTCTCGCCTCGCCGGTCCCGTCCTTGAGGAGTCGCCGCGATGAAGTCCTTCCTGCTGTCCTGCCTGGCCTTGGCCAGCATCAGTCTGTCTGCCCAGGCCCACGAAATCTGGATCGAGCGCGACGGCAGCGGCCCGGTGCGCATCTTCTTCGGCGAACCAGCGCAGGACGCGCTGGACCACGGCGAAGACGAGATCAAGCGCGTGGTCAAGCCGAACGTGTTCGGCACTGCCGGCAAAGCCGGCCCGCTGCAGCGCGGGACCGAGTTCCTGACCGCGCCGCTGGCCGGCAGCGGCGATGCGTGGTTGAGCGACGACAGCGTGTTCGAGCCGTGGAAGGGGGAAGCCGGCGGCTTCGAGACGGTGAGCTATTACGCACGCGCCGGCCGTGCCACACCGGCTGCAAAGCTCGATTTCGAGCTGGTCCCCACCGCTGCCAATCGCAATACGCTGACCGTGCTTTATCGCAACAAGCCGCTGCCCAAGGTGGAAGTGACGGTGATCGACCCGCAGAAGTGGCAGAAGACGCTGACCTCCGATGCCAAGGGCCAGGTGACGCTGCCCACGCTGCGCGCCGGCCGTCACATCCTGGTGGCCACCCACAAGGAACCGGTGAAGCGCGAGATCGCCGGCAAGCAGGTGTCGATGGTGCATCACATCAGCACGCTGACGTTCCTGGCCGAGTAAGCGTGGTCGGCACATCTCCCGCGCACTCATGGAACGGCCGCTGCGCGGCCGCGACGCCGGGCTTGCGCGTCCCATGCCACACGCGGGAACCACTTGCGGTTGCCGGCCCGCCCGGCTGGGCAACGTTGCGTTGCGGTATGGCGGTTGCCCCACGTCCATCGCGCGCGGTGGCGTGATGTCCAGCGCCTCGCCCCTGCCGCTTGCCTGGTTCAGGCGCCCCTGGCTGGGCGTGCTTGCGCGCACGCTGGCAGCCATCTTCGGTGGCTACGCGCTGGCCAGCGCCACCAATCTGTTGCTGGCGCTGGTGCTGCCGATGCCGCGCAGTGAAGCGGTATTGACCAGCATGCTGATCGGAATCGTGGTGTGCGCGTGTGCGCCGTTGTGGGCCTTCGCCACCGCCAGCGTGTGGCGTGCCTGGGCCGGCATCGCGGTGCCGGCGGCGTTGATGTTTGCGTTGGCCACGTGGCTGCAACGGAGCGCGGCATGAAGCAGGGCTTTCGCCAATCGATGGCGTGGCTGCACACCTGGACCGGGCTGCTGGTCGGCTGGGTCTTGCTGCTGATCTTCATGGGCGGCACGGCCAGTTATTACCGCGACGAAATCAGCCGCTGGATGCGCCCGGAACTGCCCACCACCACCGTGAGCACCGCCACCGCGCTGCGCAGTGCCGAGCAGTATCTGCAGACACACGCAGCCGATGCAGTGAGCTGGAACATCACCTTGCCGGATCCGCGCACTCCGGTGGTGAGCATGTACTGGCAGAATCCCGCGCCCGCCGACGGCAAACCGGCAGAGCGCCGGCAGATGTACGGCACCGCCATCATCGACCCGGCCACCGGCAAGGACATCGCCGCACGCGACACGCTGGGCGGCGAGTTCTTCTACCGGCTGCATTTCGACCTGCATTACGTACCGGTGATGTGGGCGCGCTACATCGTGGGATTCTGCGCGATGTTCATGTTGGTGGCGATCATCAGCGGGGTGATCACGCACAAGAAAATCTTCAAGGATTTCTTCACCTTCCGCCCCGGCAAGGGGCTACGGTCGTGGCTGGATTTCCACAACGTCAGCGCGGTGACCGCGCTGCCGTACCACGCGATGATTACCTACACCGGCATCGTGACCTTGATGTTCATGTACCTGCCGTGGGGCATCAAGGCGCGCTATGCCGGCGATGAGATGCGCTTCTACGACGAGGCGGCCAACCGGGTGGCCGATACGCGCAAGGCCGCCGGTGTACCGGCGCACATGCTGCCGCTGGAGCAGTTCGTGGCACGTGCGCGCAGCGACTGGCGTGGTGGCCAGGTGAGCAATGTGGCGGTGTCACTGCCCAACGATGCGCACGCTGCCGTCGGGGTGAGCCAGTTGGCCGACAACCTTTCCACCGACGTGCCCTCCATCCTGTTCGATGCAGTGAGCGGCGAGCGCCTGCAACGCAGCGGGCCGCCGGGCGGTGCCAGCCAGACGCGCGGGGTGATGGTGGGCCTGCATCTGGCCCATTTCGCCGGGCCATGGCTGCGCGCGCTGTTTTTCGGCTCCGGCCTGCTGGGCTGCCTGATGGTGGCCAGCGGCGTGGTGATGTGGGCAGTGAAAGAACGCCCCAAGCATCTGAAAGCCGGGCGAATCGGTTTCGGGCTGCGCCTGGTGGATGCACTCAATATCGGCACCGTGGCCGGTTTGCCGATCGCCTTTGCCAGCTTCTTCTGGGCCAACCGCGTGTTGCCGGTCGGCCTGGATGCGCGTGCAGCGATGGAGGCCAATGTGTTTTTTGCTGCGTGGGCCACGGCATTGCTGGCCGCATTCGTGTGGCCGCGGCGTGCGATGTGGAGCTGGCAGCTCTATCTGGGCGCGGCGTTGTTCGCGCTGGTGCCGGTGCTCAACGCGATCACCACCGATGCGCATCTGGGCGTGACGCTGCCGGCCGGGCAATGGGCACTGGCCGGTGTGGATCTGGTGTGCCTGTTCCTGGGCCTTAGCCTAGGCATTGCCGCCTTTCGCCTGCAGCGTTGGAAAGCGCCGCAGCCGGCTTCGGCACGACGCGCGCGCGCTGCGGCTGCCGCAACGCCCGTGCCGCACACCGCGCCGATCCAGGAAAGCGCATGAGCGTGTTGCTGTTGCTGGCGCTGAATTTTTCCGGCTTTGCTGCGCTATGCCTGGCGATGGACAAGCATCAACTGGAACTTCGCGGCCGCCTGCTGGGCACTGCACGGTCGCGCCAACTGCGTGTGCTGGGTTGGTTGCTGCTGTGTGTCACCTTCGCGTTGGCGGTGCATGCGCAGGGCTGGGGCATCGGCGCAGTGCTGTGGCTGGGCACGTTGACCGCCAGTGCAGCGGTGTTGTCGCTGTGGCTGCTGCCGTACCGGCGCGGCGCGATCGTACCGGCCGCAGTGGCTGCGCCGGTGCTGGCGGGTGTGATGCAGGTGCTGATTGGTTGAAGGTGGTTCGCGGCTGATCAGAGGTCTACTGCGTGCGTTTGCATGCCGACCCGGCGGCAACGAGCAGCATGAAGCACACGCGTGACCGGCCGACGGAATCGCCGAGCTAAACTGTCGGCGGGTCGCCCCAACTGCGGCCATCGCGCGGCAGGCGGCCATCGTCAAGCACCTGCAGCACGCGCTCGGGCTGCAGCATGTCCAGAAACAGCACCACGTTGACGCCTTCCGGCCGCGCCATGCTGGGGAAGATCGCGCCGGGAATCTCTGCTTCGCGCAACAGGTCGCCGAGCACCCAGCTCACCGGTTCGATCTTGTTGACCAGCGCCTTGCGCCAGTCGTCGGCCCAGTCGGCCCACACCGCATCCCAGCTGGCATCGAGCAAACGCAGATCGGCCAGCGCCGGAAGATCGGCGGCGTAGCTGACCAGCGTCAACGGTGGCAGGAACGGGGCTGCCTGGGCATATTCGGCCGCGGCGGTTTCCAGTTGCAGCGACAGATAGAGCGCCGGCTGGCCGAAGCGATTGAAGCGCCCACCCGAGCGCGCCGCACCGGCACCGCTCAGCGGTTCGGCGGCCCAGCGCGGGGTAAAGGCGCGATAGAGCGTGCAGTGCGCCGGGGCGCTCAGCTTCAACCGGCGGCCCCTGCGGCGACCGTGCGCAGATAGGTCAGCGCATCGTCGGTGCGCCCCTGCTTGACCACTTCCAGCAAGGTGGCGAACTCGAACGCGGGGATCGGCGTGTTCTTGAGGTGGAACACCACCTGGCGCTCGTCCGGTTGCACCTGCGCCATCGCCACCAGCAGCCGCGACAGATTGCGCAGCAAGTCCTGCACGCGCGGGCTTTCAGGGTGCACGCGCAGGCTGTTGCGATGCACGCCGGCCAGGTCGGCCAGTTCCTGTTGCGAAAGATCCAGCAGACCGGCCATGGCCGACGGCGACAGGATGGTTCGGTCCGGCACGCGCAGGCGTTCGGTCAAGGCCAGGGGATTGAGAACGGCGACCATCGCACGGCTCCGGCAAGGTAGGTGCACAGTATATGCACAGTCAGCTGCATCTGGGAGGCACATCCATGCGCTCGGTCAGTGCACTGTCAGCTGCGCGCTTGCGCTGCCCCCACCGCGCGCAGACAGAAGCCGCAGATCGCTTCGACCAGTTGCTCGCCCTGTTGCGGGTCACCACGGCTGGGGGCGATCGGTCCCACCAGGGCCTCGGTAAACGCGCCAACGATGCAGGCAGCCGCGGCATCCAGCGACTGCTGCGGAAACTCCCCGGCCGCCACGCCTTCGGCAAGCAGCTGGCGAAACACCTCACCGAACAGGCGGCGGCCGCGGATGCGCTCGGCGTCGACCTCGCTCTCCACCGGCTCGGCGATGAAGGCGTACGCCAATGCCGGGCCGGCCAGCGCCCGCCGTACGAAAGTGGCGATCGCGCTACGCAGGCGCTCGGCTGCGCTGGCCTGGGTGGCCGCAATGGCACGCAGGATGGCCATCTCGCGCTGTACCGCTTCGTTTAGAACTTCTACGAAAAGTTCGGCTTTCGACGGGAAATGTCGATAAATCTGCCCGGTCGATACGCCCGCCGCCGCGGCCACCGCGGTGACCGGTGCATTGCGGTAACCGCCTTCGGCGATCAGGACACGGGCGGCGTGCAGGATCCGTTCGCGATTGCCGGCCAGGCGTTCTTCCATCAGGGCGGAGCGTCGATAAGCCATGGTGTGATTCTTGGTTCAATAGTTGAATTTTAGTTCACTTTTTTGTTGCGGACCGCTAGTCTGGCCGCATCCGCCGCGCGGCCCGCCCGCTCCCACCCGGCACATCCCGATCCCTGTGGAGTTGTTGCATGCATGTGCCGTCCTTGAACTTCGAGCTTGGCGAAGAGATCGACCTGCTGCGCGAAAGCGTGGCCGCCTTCGCCAGCCACCATATCGCTCCGCTGGCCGCGGCAGCCGACCACGATAACGTGTTCCCCGCCCAGCTATGGCGCCTGCTCGGCGAACAAGGGCTGCTCGGTCTGACCGTAGAAGACGCGTACGGCGGCAGCGGCATGGGCTATCTGGCGCACGTGGTGGCGATGGAAGAAATCTCCCGCGCTGGCGGTGCGATCGGGCTGTCGTATGGCGCGCATTCCAATCTGTGCCTGAACCAGCTGCGCAAGAACGCCAGCCACGAGCAGAAGCAACGCTACCTGCCCAAGCTGTGCAGTGGCGAGCATGTGGGCGCGCTGGCGATGAGCGAAGCCGGCTCCGGTTCGGACGTGGTGTCGATGAAGCTGCGCGCCGATGCGCGCGGCGACCGCTTTGTGCTCAACGGCAGCAAGATGTGGATCACCAACGGCCCGGATGCCGACGTGCTGGTGGTGTACGCCAAGACCGACCCGGACGCCGGCGCGCGCGGCATCACCGCCTTTATCGTGGAGAAGGGCATGCCGGGCTTTTCTACGGCGCAGAAGCTCGACAAGCTGGGCATGCGCGGCTCCAACACCTGCGAGCTGGTGTTCACCGATTGCGAAGTACCGGCGGAAAACGTGCTGGGCACGCTCAACGGCGGCGTGCGTGTGCTGATGTCGGGGCTGGATTTCGAACGCGTGGTGCTGGCCGGCGGGCCGCTCGGGCTGATGGCCGCAGCAATGGACGTGGTGTTGCCGTACGTGCACGAGCGCAAGCAGTTCGGCGAGCCGATCGGCACCTTCCAGTTGATGCAGGCCAAGCTGGCCGACATGTATGTGGGACTCAATGCCTGCCGCGCGTATGTGTATGCAGTGGCGCGCGCCTGCGATGCCGGGCGTACCACCCGCCAGGACGCAGCCGGCGCCATCCTGTATGCCGCCGAGAAGGCAACCTGGCTGACCGGCCAGGCCATCCAGGTGCTGGGTGGCAATGGCTACATCAACGAGTACCCCACCGGACGCCTGTGGCGCGATGCCAAGTTGTACGAGATTGGCGCGGGCACCTCGGAAATCCGGCGCATGCTGATCGGCCGCGAGTTGTTCGAACGCACCGCCTGACGGAGCCACCATGAGCGTGATCGATAGCCAGCTGCAGGTCAGCGGCGAGAGTTTCCAACACAACGCCGCCGCGATGCGCGCGGTGATCGACGACCTGCGCCACACCCTCGCCCGGACCGCGCGTGGCGGCAGCGACGCCGCACGCGCCAAGCACACCGCACGCGGCAAGCTGCTGGCGCGCGAGCGCATCGATGCCTTGCTGGATCCGGGCAGCCCATTGCTGGAGATCGCCCCCCTGGCCGCCCATGGCATGTACGACGACCAGGTCCCGTGCGCGGGCGTGGTGGCCGGCATTGGCCGCGTGTCCGGCGTGGAATGCGTGATCGTGGCCAACGACGCCACCGTCAAGGGCGGCACCTATTACCCGATGACGGTGAAAAAGCACTTGCGCGCGCAGGAGATCGCGCAGCAAAACCGGTTGCCGTGCATCTATCTGGTCGATTCCGGCGGTGCATTCCTGCCGTTGCAGGACGAAGTGTTTCCGGACCGCGACCACTTCGGGCGCATCTTCTACAACCAGGCCAACCTGTCGGCCAACGGCATCCCGCAGATTGCCTGCGTAATGGGCTCGTGCACCGCTGGCGGCGCCTATGTGCCGGCAATGAGCGATGAAACGGTGATCGTGCGCGAGCAAGGCACCATCTTCCTGGGTGGCCCGCCGCTGGTGAAGGCCGCCACCGGCGAAGAAGTCAGTGCCGAAGACCTGGGCGGCGCCGATGTGCATACGCGCATTTCCGGCGTGGCCGATCACTTTGCCGACAACGATCTGCAGGCGCTGGCGCGCGTGCGCGCCATCATCGCGCAGCTCAACTGGCGCAAACCTGCCGCATCGCTGGCGCTGCAGGCACCGTTGCCGCCACGCTATGCCGCCGACGAACTATATGGCGTGATTCCTGCAGATACGCGCAAGCCGTTCGATGTGCGCGAAGTGATCGCGCGCATCGTCGACGATTCGCGCCTGGATGAATTCAAACCGCGCTATGGCAGCACGCTGGTGACGGGGTTTGCGCACCTGCATGGCTACCCGGTCGGCATCATTGCCAACAACGGCATCCTGTTTTCCGAGTCCGCGCTCAAGGGCGCGCACTTCATCGAGCTGTGCACGCAGCGCGGCATTCCGCTGGTCTTCCTGCAGAACATCACCGGCTTCATGGTCGGGCGCAAATACGAACATGGCGGCATCGCCAAGGACGGCGCCAAGTTGGTGATGGCGGTGGCCTGCGCCAAGGTGCCCAAGTTCACCGTGGTGATCGGCGGCTCGTTCGGTGCGGGCAACTACGGCATGTGTGGGCGCGCGTATTCGCCGAACTTCTTGTGGATGTGGCCGAATGCGCGTATCGGCGTGATGGGTGGCGAGCAGGCGGCCAGCGTGCTGGCCACGGTGCGTCGCGACGGTATCGAAGCCAAGGGCGGTGCATGGTCGGGCGAAGACGAGGATGCGTTCAAGGCGCCGATCCGCGCGCAGTTCGAGCAGCAAGGCCATCCGTATTACGCCAGTGCTCGGCTCTGGGACGATGGCATCATCGATCCGGCCGATACGCGCCGCGTGCTGGGCCTGGGATTGTCGGCGGCCTTGAACGCGCCGATCGAACCCACGCGCTTTGGCGTATTTCGTATGTGAGTGAGGGGGAGCATTGCAGCCGCGGTTCTGCGTGCTGCGGCACCCGATGCTGGTGTGCAGGCTGGGAGTGAGGTTGTGTGTATGCGTGCCGGCAATCGTCGACGTTTGCGCAGGTGGCTTGCAGCAACACAGCGCCGTGTGACAACAAACCTGCTTGCGCTCGATGCCGGTGTGCAACAGGCAAGCCGTTTATCTTCGTAAGACGACCCGCCGCTACGGCGACGTGCAGAGACTGATCCGATGACCCAGCGCGACCCTATCGCCGCAGCAACGCAAGCGCCCTTCGACAAGATCCTGATCGCCAATCGCGGCGAGATCGCCTGCCGGGTCATCGCCACCTGCCGCACCCTGGGCATTGCGACGGTGGCGGTGTATTCGGATGCAGACCGCAATGCACGGCATGTGCGCCTGGCGGACGAGGCGGTGCACATCGGCGCCGCGCCCGCGCAGCAGAGCTATCTGCGGGGCGAAGCAATCCTGCAAGCGGCACGCGCCACCGGTGCGCAGGCGATCCATCCCGGTTATGGGTTCCTGTCGGAAAACGCGGCATTTGCCGAGGCTTGCGCACACGCTGGCATCGTCTTCATCGGCCCACCGGCAGCGGCGATCCGCGCGATGGGCGACAAGAGTGCGGCCAAGGCACTGATGCAACGGGCCGGCGTGCCGCTGACACCGGGCTACCACGGCGACGAGCAGGCACCGGCATTCCTGCGTGCGCAAGCCGACGCCATCGGCTACCCGGTGTTGATCAAGGCCAGTGCCGGCGGCGGCGGCAAGGGCATGCGTCGGGTGGATACCAGCGCAGCGTTCGAAGACGCGTTGGCGAGCTGCCAGCGTGAAGCGCAGTCGGCATTCGGCAATGCGCACGTGCTGGTGGAGAAATATGTCCAGCGGCCGCGGCATATCGAAATCCAGGTGTTCGGCGATACGCATGGCGAGGTGGTGTACCTGTTCGAACGCGACTGCTCGGTGCAGCGCCGCCACCAGAAGGTGCTGGAAGAAGCGCCCGCACCGGGCATGAGCGAAGCCAGGCGCGCGGCGATGGGCAAGGCGGCGGTAGATGCGGCACAGGCGGTGGGCTACGTCGGTGCCGGCACGGTGGAATTCATCGCCGGCCCGGACGGCGATTTCTATTTCATGGAAATGAATACCCGTCTGCAGGTGGAGCACCGGGTGACCGAATTGATCACCGGCACCGACCTGGTCGAGTGGCAATTGCGGGTTGCCGCTGGCGCGCGCTTGCCGCGCAGGCAGCACGAGCTGCGCATCCACGGGCATGCACTGGAAGCGCGCCTGTACGCCGAAGATGCCGAGCGCGGTTTCCTGCCGTCCACCGGCACGCTGCGTCAGTTGCAGATGCCTGCTGCCAGCGCGCATGTGCGCGTCGATGCAGGCGTGGAGCAAGGCGACACCATCAGTCCGTACTACGACCCGATGATTGCCAAGCTGATCGTCTGGGATACCGATCGCACGGCTGCATTGGCCCGCATGCGCGCGGCATTGGCGCAATTCCACGCAGTAGGGGTCACCACCAACAGTGCATTTCTGTCGCGCCTGATCGCGACCGATTCGTTCGCGTCGGCGAATCTGGACACCGCCTTGATCGAGCGCGAACACGCCGTGCTGTTTCCAGAGGCGCGCAGCCCCGACAACGCCTGGTGGTGTTTGGCAGCGGTGTTGATTGCCGATGCATTGCCGCCAGCGGCCGTTGATCCAGCCGATCCGCATTCGCCGTGGCAGCACGCGGACGGCTGGCGCATCGGTGCGCATGCAGCGCAGCACATCGTCCTGGAAGCAAACGGCGAGCGCCGCCAACTTGCTGTGCGCCCGGATGCCGATGGCTGGCAAGTCACCGACGCAGGCCAGACGCATGCCGTGCGCTACCACCGGCACGAGACGGACGTGCGCGTGGAGATGGACGGCCGGCAATGGCGTGCACAGGTGTTGCGCGACGGCGCCACGCTGACCCTGATCGGGGCCACGCAGCGGGCCGCCTTCCGTCACCACGATGCACTGGCAGAAGCCGACCAGCCCACCCAGGACACCGGCGGACTGACCGCACCGATGCCCGGCCGCATCGTGTCCCTGCCCGCAGCAGTGGGCCAGCCGGTCGCCCGTGGGCAGGCACTGGTGGTGCTGGAAGCGATGAAAATGGAGCACACCCTGCACGCGCCCAGCGATGGCACCGTGCAGGCGTACCTGGTGGCCGAAGGCGACCTGGTGAACGACGGTGCGGCGCTGGTGGAATTTGTGTCCGCGTCTGCGTAGCGGCGCATGGCAGGGTGACCAACGGCACGTTCGCCTGCACGCACGCTGCCGCTAGCGTGGCAAATCGGCCGGCCCGGCCGCCTTGCCACCGGAGTTCCCATGCAACGCCTGCTTCTTGTTTCCAGCATGCTGCTCGCGCTGTCTGCGTGCAGCGACAAACCTGCGCCCGCTCCCGAGAAAGCGGCAGCACCTGCACCGGCGGCAGCAGCGCCCGCAGCGCCGCCTGCGTTAATCACCCGCGATGCGCTGTTCGGCAATCCCGAGCGGGCCAATGTCAGCATCAGTCCGGACGGCAAGTACCTCAGCTGGGTGGCGCCGCTGGAGGGTGTGCTCAATGTCTGGGTGGCGCCGGTGGATGCGCCCGACCAGGCGCGTGCGATCACCAAGGACACCGCACGCGGCATTCGCAATTACTTCTGGACCTATCAACCCAATACCTTGCTGTATCTGCGCGACAACGGCGGCGATGAAGATTTCCACCTGTTTTCGGTCAATTTGGCTGACGGCAGCAGCAAGGATCTCACTCCGTTCAAGAAGACCAATGCCGAGGTGTATCGGGTCAGCGCACAACATCCCGAATCGATCATGGTCGGCATGAACGACCGCGATGCCAAGTGGCACGACCTGTACCGCGTGGACCTTGCCTCCGGCAAGCGCACGCTGGTGCAGAAGAACACCGACAGCCTGGATGCGTACCTGCTCGATGGCGACTACCAGCTGCGCTACGCCACGCGCGCGACAGACGATGCCGGCAGGGAGTTGCTGGTGCCCGATGGCAACCGCTGGAAGAGCGTGGACCGCATCCCGTTCGAGGACGTCACCAATACCGCGCCGGAGGGCCTGACCGAGGATGGCAAGACGCTGTACATGCAGGATTCGCGCAACCGCGACACCGCAGCGCTGTATGCCATCGACACGGCCAGCAACACACGCACGCTGCTGTTCGAAAACCCGCGCGCCGACGTCGGCGCCACCTTGAACGACCCCAAGACCGGGGCGGTGCAGGCGGTGTCCACCGACTACCTGCGCGAAGAATGGAAGCCGCTGGACAACGGCATTGCCGCGGATCTGCAGAAACTCAAATCCCTTGGCGGCGGCGATGCCAGCGTGGCCGCGCGCACGCTCGACGACCGCATCTGGATCGTGGGCTATTCCGCGGCAGAAACCCCGCTCACGTACTACCGCTACGATCGCGCCGATGGCGGCAAGCTGACCAAACTGTTCTCCGCACGACCCGCGCTGGAGGGCAAGCCACTGGTGCCGATGTGGCCACAGGAGCTGACCGCACGCGACGGCCTCAAACTGATCAGCTACCTCACCCTGCCGGCCGAAGCCGATGCCAACCACGACGGCAAGGCCGACAAGCCGGTGCCGTTGGTGCTGTTCGTGCACGGCGGCCCGTGGGCGCGCGACAGCTACGGCTACGGGCCGTACGAGCAATGGTTGGCCAACCGCGGCTATGCGGTGTTGTCGGTGAACTTCCGTGGCTCCACCGGCTTCGGCAAGGCATTCACCAACGCCGGCAATGGCGAGTGGGCCGGCAAGATGCACGAGGACCTGCTCGACGCGGTGCAATGGGCGGTCAAGCAAGGCGTCACCAAACCGGACGAGGTCGCCATCATGGGGGGCAGCTACGGCGGCTATGCCACGCTGGTCGGCATGACGTTTACCCCGGACGCCTTCAAATGCGGCGTGGATATCGTGGGCCCGGCCAATCTCAACACCTTGCTCGGCACCGTGCCGCCGTATTGGGCCAGCTTCTACAAGCAGCTGACCCGGCGCATGGGCGACCCCGCCACCGAAGCCGGCAAGCAGTGGCTGACCGACCGTTCTCCGCTGACCCATGTCGACAAGATCAGCAAGCCGCTGTTGATCGGCCAGGGCGCCAACGACCCGCGCGTCAAGCAGGCCGAAAGCGACCAGATCGTCAACGCAATGAAGGCCAAGAACATTCCGGTCACCTACGTGCTGTTCCCCGACGAAGGCCACGGCTTCCGCCGCCCGGAAAACAGCAAGGCCTTCAACGCCGTGACCGAAAGCTTCCTGAGCCAGTGCCTGGGCGGCCGCGTGCAACCGATCGGTGCAGATCTGGAAGGCTCCAGCATCACCGTCCCGGAAGGCGCCGACAAGATCAACGGCCTGAGCGAGGCCTTGAAGACGCATACGCAGGCGATTCGGAAGTAAGCCTGCGCGGGACTTGCTTTAGCCGGGACACGAAAGCCGACGGCACTCTGCCGTCGGCCTTCGCAGGTGCTACGCAACACCGGAGCGCGGCTCGGATTGTCAGTAAGCGGCGCCAGATACCGGCGGGTAAACCGGGTGTATCAAGGGCAGCTACCAATACGTCAACAGCACACGCTCGGACATAGCGAGAAAGCGAGCAAACTGACCTCACGCGATTGTCCGATACGTCTCAAGTCGCTGCGGACCAAATCGCGCCCGTAGGATCCAGCTCTGCCGTCACCATGGTCGTGGCGCGCCAGCCAAAGCCGCATACGGCGAGAACGCCTTGCGAAGTCGGGTCCAACCCAAGCGCGCGCTCAAGATGTTTTTCGTTCACCGCACCGGTGATAAACGCCCCCAAACCGAGGTCGGTTGCCGCCAGATACAGCGTCTGCGACAAGTGCCCGGCTTCCAACGCAACCACGCGATACCCTTTGGCATGCTGCCTGTATTTCCAGAAGGTTCGATCAAAGCGCGGCACCAAGGCAACCAGTACATGCGCGTCTGCGAACCAGTGTTGCTGTCCTACAGCCTGCATGACGAAGTCATCGGAGCACTCAAGACCTGACATACGCTCTAAGGCGTGACTATCTGCACGATAGTGGTAGACGCCAGATTCCAGATCTTGGACGTTCCTCACCAAAATGTATGCCTCGATAGGATGCAAGCCACCACCGGAAGGCACATTCTTTTTAAGAAAAACCAGGTCGTCGCCCACCTTTACCTTGG
This sequence comes from Xanthomonas euvesicatoria, assembly GCF_013112235.1. NCBI lineage: Bacteria > Pseudomonadati > Pseudomonadota > Gammaproteobacteria > Lysobacterales > Lysobacteraceae > Xanthomonas > Xanthomonas euvesicatoria. Next base: position 1,425,985 of record NZ_JABFFS010000001.1, on the reverse strand, counting down.
CATGAGCAGCGAACACCCGCTGCAACATGTGGGCGAACGTCGGTAGAGGAACGGGTCTGCTCTGATCGAAATTACGACAAGTGACACGCCGTCCCAGCAGGTCATCGAAATCGTTTGCGACCATGGGCGGCAGGCCGATGAGTGTTCGACGGTCATTTGCCGGCAACACTTCCGGGGGCGCAGGCCCCAAGACACGCCGCATTGCCACCGCTGTATCGGTGCCAGAATCCCGGGTGTTCTTGACCGCATCTACCCCATCCCATCGCGTAAATGCGTGCAGCACCGCGGCAAGCGGATGCCAGTGCGAGGCCCTCAGACGCGAATCGGCTTGAGCAAACCTGCTGCCTTGCGTTTGTTCCTCCAGCACCAGGCCCTGCGCGATCAAGCCGTCAAGCGCTTCACTCTCGTATGGCAAGCGGGTCGTCCAGTGCGAGGGACTAAGCTCACCCAGCAACGCCCGCTGAGCTTCTGACACGGCCACCGGGGCATCGAGATGCGGCGCGAGCGCAAACCACTGCATCGAATGGTCCAGCCCATTGCCGCCTCGTAGAAGACTGTCCAATGTGTAAGACACGGTCTCACGTGGCTCCAGCACGACAATTGCGCAACGCTTGACCAGCATCATCTTCTCCAGCGATCTGAGGTACACCGTGTGCAGATATTTCTGCTCCAGGGATAACGCCCCGCCGCTGCCTAACTTGAGCCAATGCCTGATACCGCTCAAGCCAGCCCCGTTAGAGCCGCTATGTGTTACTTCATCCCACTGAAGTGCCAGCGATGCCAATGCTGAAGCTTGAACCTGCTGTTGCAAGCAACCTGATCGATCTACTATCTACCGATGATGCCTTTCGTGCATTATTCGTCTCAGACACATTAGAGGCACTACGACAGGTTGGGCACATCGCCGCACCTGGCGACGACATCGAGGCATTCGTTCGCGATTGCGCATGCAATATCCAGTTGGCAGATAAGGATGTAATCGCAGGTGCGCGTGAGCAGATCAACACCATGCTGACGTCTGGGACCTCACACATCGTCCCTCAGCTGGATGCCGGTTACAACGGCGATAGGACGCTCAAATAAAGAACAGCTTTTTGGCACGCTGCAGGTTCACCCCTGCGTCTCTGCTATCCACGAATCTTCTGCTGTTCTAAGATCCACCAGATTGAGCGGCTGCAGACAGTATCCGCATTCGATCTCCGCGTAAGCCAAACCTCGATGCTGGCGGATCCAGTCGTGTTGAATCCGCGCATCTGCGTTACGCTGTCCAAGTTGGGCAGCGCGCATTGCGGTTGCCCTTGTCTGAAATCGCGACATCGAATCCAGATAGGGACTGAGCATGCGGAATGCATCGTCTGGCCGCTGCTCGGCTAATAGAATTTCCGCATCGACAACCGCACCCAGTTCCACCACCAAGCGGTTGGCGTAGGCCAGTGGCGCCACCTTGACCTGCTGCCGGACCCTAGCGGCACCTTGGGTATCGCCGGCGCGGGCCATGATGAGCGCGGCAGCCAATGCGGTGGACAGGTTGTCGATCCTATCGATTGGGACATCTGCGCCTAAATCCCGCAATGCCAACCTTGCCCCCTCTTCGGCGACCTCCGCGGCTTTTGGTCGCTGCCCGGAGGCAAGCAACGCAGTTGCTAGCGGGACGTAATAGTTGATCCGATCAGTTCCTCTCCTGTTCAATCCTGCGCTCAGTCCGACTTGGGCATGCGCGACCGCCGCGTGCAGATCCCCTTCATCAAGAGCGATAGTGGTTCGCGTGATGTCGGCATGGAAATTCGTCTTGTCGACTCGAGCAAGCGCATCGCGTGCGCCCGAGTAGTCACGCTTCGCAGCCGCGACAGCAGCCTGACGCAGCAGCGCGCCATTCCATCCTGATCCGACCGCCTTTCTCACTGCCTGATCGGCTTGGTCGTATTGACCAAGAGCCAGCAAGATACGCCCATACATATCGAGCGATACGCTGGAAAGATCGTACTTCCCCTGCGCCGAAGCACGCGCGTACGGCAGAGCGTCAGCGAACCGATTAGCGACGAACAAGTCCATCGCTGCGTTCGCTTGGGCAGGTGCATAGTCGGGATACAACTCCGCCATCTGTATCCAGGAATCGGCCGCCTGCGCTGGATCGAGAATCTGCACGCCCCAGCTTTTTACGTAAAGCGCCTCGCGCGGGGGGAGCCTGGACTTGAATTGCTCAGCAACTCTGAGCGTTTCGGTCGCCTTCTTGTAATCGACATTGGCAAAATGGGCGCGCACTTGACCAAGCCAGGCCAGCGCAAAGTGCGGATCGATATCGACTGCTTTCTGGAAGAAATCCAAAGCAGCACCGTATTTCCCTTCCGAGTATCGTTGTTGTCCTAGTGCATAAGCGCGCAACGCATCGAGACTAGATGTGGTGACATCCGGCAAGGCAGGACTGTTTTGTCGAATACTGTCACGGTTTTCGCCGAGCTGCGTCCTCAGTTCGCCCGTCACTGTATCAACAGCAGAAAGAATCGACGGATTTGAGCCGAATGCGGTACTTACAGCAACAGTCTGCTGAGTTTTCGGGTCGACCACTTCCACGACGAAACGTGTGCGCCCCCCAACGTAACCCACGGAAGGAAGTAACACCGCTCTCGCACCGGTGCGTAATGCGACATCCGACGCGTTCTTGCGGTCCAGCGGATCTTTGGTGGGATCTTTGCGCATCAGTGCTAACAGTTTCAGTGTTCTGTCTTCACTGAGAACGTTGACGTATCGCGACTGCTCCAGGCTGATCCGAAATGCCTGATCGAGTGCTCCGTCCAGCATCACGTCATTGGTGAGGTTGCGGACCGTCCCGACAACCACCCAGTCGCGTTCTGCAAACGCGAGCGCTGGTTGCGGCCGTGCAAAGAGCCAGATTGCGAAACCAATCCCCAGCACCACCCCCACCTCAGCCACCAACGCGGCCGGCCTGCGCCACAGCGGCACATCGCGCCAGGCTTTTGCCGAGTTCTTCGGCATGCGCAGGGGAGTCAGGCCGACTTCGCCGACTTCGTAGATCTCCATCGCGGTGGGCATGCCTTTGAAGCGCCAGCGCCCGTGCGATTTCCACAATAACCGGTCGGCCCGGTTGCCGAGTTCGCGTGCGGCGCGATGGGTCAACGACTCGGCTACCGCCGAGAGCAAGATCTGCCCCGGCCGTGCCATCGACATCAGGCGTGCGGCGGTGGGCTTGGCCAGCCCTTCGACTTCCAGCGGCTTGGCGCCGATGCTGATCGCTTCGTCGCTATTGCGCCAGGTCAGCACTTCGCCCACATGCAGGCCCTGACGTGCGCAGAGCGTGAGCGCATGCGCATCGCCCATCGTCTTGAGCCCGCGCGCGTAATCCAGCGCGAAACCCAGGCCATCGATGGGGCGGTCGAACAGCAGCAGCAGCCCGTCGGAACGATCGATCAGGCGGCCGCGCCAGTGCTGCTGCAGCTTGACCACCAGGCGGTCGTGCTCGCGGAACAAGGCGGCTGCGGCGTTGTCGCCGATACGTTCGACCAGCGCGGTCGAATCGCAGAGATCGGTCAACAGCAAGGTGCGCAGCCGCGGCGCCTGGATCGCTTCCGACGACGCGTCCTTGCGTGCGTGGGTACGGCTGCTCATCGCTCAGCGGTGACCGGTGGCAGGCGGTTGATCCAGGGCCAGCGTCTCCTGCATGCACAGCACATTGCCGCCCTGCCGCTTGGCCTCGTACAAGGCGCTGTCGGCGAGCGTGTACCAGTCGTTCCAGGCCGCGTCCGCGTCGATCATGCACGAGCCTACGCTGACCGAGCAGCCTTGTTCGCCCTGGCCGTTGCACAGCCGCGCTTCCACCGCGCGCACGATGCATTCGCCGATGTGGTGCACCAGCTCGCTGGTGCCTTGCGCGACGAGCACGCAGAATTCGTCGCCGCCGAGACGGCAGGCCAGGTCGCCTTCGGCGATCACCGAACGCAGGGCATGGGCCACGTTCTGCAGCACGCGGTCGCCTGCCAGGTGACCGAACTCGTCGTTGATGCGCTTGAAACGGTCGCAGTCGATCAGGATCAGGCCCACACCCGGCATGTGGCCGGCCCGCCGGCATTCCTGCAGATGCAACGCCAGCCCGCGCCGGTTGTGCAGGCCGGTGAGCTCGTCGGTCCGGCTCAGTTCTTCGGTGTGGTTGAGCTGGTGCGAGGTGACGTAGAGGTTGTCCAGCGCCGCTTCCAGATCGTGGTTGCGGCGGCGCAGCTGGCGGATCAGCAATTGTTCGTTGTTGACCACCCGCACGATGGAGCGGCGCAGGAAGTGCGCCACCATCGAGGGGTCCTGGTCGACCAGACGCTGGAAATCCTCGTGTGCCAGCTCGATCAGACGGCTGTCGGTGGAGGCGCTGGCGCCGGCGCTGCGCGCGTGATCGCCGATCAGCAGGCCGAGCTCGCCGAAGAATTCTCCCGGGCCCAGATGCTTGAGCATCAGGTCCTCGCCGAAATCCAGGTCGATCTGGCCGCTGACAACGATGTACATCTGCGTGCCCACCGCACCGCGCTCGAACAGCGACTGGCCCGCGGACACCTCACGCGAACGGCCGAAACGGGCGAAAAACGCCAGTTCCTCGGCAGTCATCAGCGCATGCAGCCCATCGGGGACCGTTTTGGCAACGTTCCCTGTCGGCTCGAGTGCGCCTGCGGTGTTGTGGCACGTCATCGGTTTTCCCTTAGGCCAGCCTGCACCATTAGCCCATGGACAAATCCTACAGGACCCCCTTGTTCAGCACCAGATCACACTATTTCTCACCAAGAAAGAGACGAATTGACGGGTATCGGACGTAAAAAAAGGGCTCGGTTCTCCGAGCCCTTCCCCCTCCCAGGGTGGCGCAATGTGGCGCCGGTTGAATCTGCCTTGGTCGGCTATTGCTGTAGCAACAGCTGCATCAACTCAGCGCCAGGTGTCGCTGCACTGCATTGCCTCATGTACAGCCGCTGCCGTTGCGGTGCCGCCAGCCATCAGGCCGCCTTGTCGCTATGGAATTGCGCTTCTTCGGTGGAGCCACGCAAGGCGGTGGTGGACGATTGCCCCTGCTGGATCGCCTGCGTCACTGCATCGAAATAGCCGGTGCCTACTTCGCGCTGGTGCTTGACTGCGGTAAATCCCCTCTCCGCCGCCTCGAACTCGGCCTGCTGCAATTCGACGAACGCACTCATCTGCCGGCGCGCATAGCCGTGCGCCAGATGGAACATGCCGTAGTTCAAGGCGTGGAAGCCAGCCAGGGTGATGAACTGGAACTTGTAGCCATAGCTCGCCAGTTCGGTCTGGAATTTGGCGATGGTGGCATCGTCCAGATTCTTCTTCCAATTGAAACTCGGCGAGCAGTTGTAGGCCAGCAATTTGCCGGGGAACCTGGCATGGATGGCCTGCGCAAACGCACGCGCAAATTCCAGGTCCGGCTTGCCGGTTTCGCACCAGATCAGGTCGGCGTACGGGGCATAGGCCAAGCCGCGGCTGATCGCCTGGTCCAGGCCATTGCGGGTCTTGAAGAAGCCTTCGACCGTGCGCTGCCCGGTGGTGAACGGTTGGTCGTTGGCATCCACGTCGCTGGTGATCAGGTCGGCGGCTTCGGCGTCGGTGCGCGCAATCAGTACCGTCGGCACGCCCAGCACATCGGCGGCCAGGCGCGCGGCATTCAATTTTTCGATCGCCTCACGCGTGGGCACCAGCACCTTGCCGCCCATGTGGCCGCACTTCTTGACCGAGGCCAGTTGGTCTTCGAAATGCACGCCAGCCGCGCCGGCTTCGATCATCGCCTTCATCAGTTCGAAGGCGTTGAGCACGCCACCGAAGCCGGCTTCGGCGTCGGCCACGATCGGCTGCAGGAAGTCGATGGCATCGTTGCCTTCGGCGTGATGCAACTGGTCGGCGCGCAGCAAGGTGTTGTTGATGCGCTTGACCACCGCCGGCACCGAATCGGCCGGGTACAGCGATTGGTCCGGATACATCTGCCCGGCCAGATTGGCGTCGGCGGCAACCTGCCAGCCGCTCAGGTAAATCGCCTTCAAGCCGGCCTTGACCTGCTGCATGGCCTGGTTGCCGGTCAATGCGCCCAGCGCATTGACGAACGGCGTGGCATGCAATGAGGCCCACAATTTTTCCGCGCCCAACCGCGCCAGCGAATGCTCGACATGCACGGTGCCGCGCAGGCGCACCACATCGGCAGCGCTGTAATTGCGGGTGATGCCGCTCCAGCGCGGGTTGTTGGCCCAGTCCTGCTGCAGTTGTTCGGCGCTTTGCAGTGTAGTGCTCATCTTGCGTTCTCCTGAGAGGTACGACGGATGGAACGAGGAAGAATGGTGGGCATGCGGCATGGCAAGGCCGTCGTTGCGCGCGTGTGCGCAACGGGCGTTGGAATGCGTTGAAGTGGAAACTGCGCGACGCCGGTGGCAGGCGTCGCCGCAGGGTGAAATCAATCGATCAGGCGGTACGCCGGTACGGTAAGGAAGTCCGCCAGTTCGTCGGCGCGGCTCAACTCTTCGAGCAAGGCGATCGCTTCATCGATCCGTGCAGCGCCGGGCAGCGCGGTGGCGGTTCCCAGCCGTGCAGGCAGTGCGCGCAAGGTGGCCTGCAGCAGGTGTTGATCGATGGCGGTGCCATCGTCCAGGTGCTGGCCGTGATGCAACCATTGCCACAGCTGCGCGCGGCTGATTTCGGCCGTGGCGGCGTCTTCCATCAGGTGGTGGATCGGCACGCAGCCATTGCCGTCCAGCCAGGCCGCCAGATAGCGCACGCACACTTCGACATTGCCTTCGAACCCGGCGCGGGTGACATTGCCCGGCGAGGGCGCGATCAACATGTCGCGCGTCACCTGCACGTCATTGCGCACTACATGCTGCTGATGCGCGGTGGGCATGTGTTCGTCGAACAGTTTCATCGCCACCGGAATCAGCGCCGGATGCGCCACCCAGGTGCCATCGTGGCCGGCGGTCACTTCGCGCAACTTGTCGGCACGCACGCGGGCCATGGCCTGTTCGTTGGCGGCTTCATCGTGGTTGATCGGAATCTGCGCGGCCATACCGCCCATCGCATGCGCACCGCGGCGGTGGCAGGTCTTGATCAGCAGCTCCGAATAGGCCTTCAAAAATGGCTGGGTCATGGTGACCTGGCCGCGTTCGGGCAGCACGCGGTCGCGGTGCGCCCGAAAGGTTTTCAGGTAGGAAAAGATATAGTCCCAACGCCCGCAGTTCAGGCCCACGATGCGCTCGCGCAGCGCATGGAGAATTTCGTCCATCTCGAACACCGCCGGCAGCGTTTCGATCAGCACGGTGACCTTGATCTGCCCATGCGGCAGGCCCAGCATCGCTTCGATATGCGCCAGCGCGGTGTCCCACAGTGCGGCTTCTTCCATGCTCTGCAGCTTGGGCAGGTACAGGTACGGGCCGCGGTCCTTGGCCAGCAACGCACGGCCATTGTGGAAGGCAAACAGCGCCGCATCGAACAGGCCGCCGGCCAACGGCTGGCCGTCGATCAACACGTGCTTTTCGTCCAGGTGCCAGCCGCGCGGGCGCACGATCAGCACTGCACGTTCGGCCTCCGGGCGCAGGGCGTAGTGCTTGCCGTTGGGCGCATCGAAGCTGAGGTCACCGCGCACCGCCGCAGCCAGGGTGCGCTGGCCGGCCAGCAGGTTGCGCCAGGTCGGCGCGGTGGAATCTTCGAAGTCGGCCATGAACACCTTGGCGCCGGAGTTCAGCGCATTGATGACCATCTTCGGGTCGGTCGGGCCGGTGATTTCGACACGGCGGTCCTGCAGTGCCGCCGGCAGGGGAGCCACACGCCAATCGCCGGCACGGATGGCCTGGGTATCGGTACGGAAGTCCGGCAGCTGACCGGCATCGAAAGCGGCCTGGCGCTGGCGCCGCTGGGCCAGACGCTGCTGGCGGCCGGGCTCGATCGCCCGGTGCAGCGAAACCAGCAGGGCCAGCGCGGCGGCCGGCAGCAGCTCTGCCTGGCCGGCGATCTGGGTGGTCAGCGCAATGCCGGGCGTGGCGTGGTCGGTGGGACGGGGAGCAAACGCGGTGGCAGCCATGTGGGGGTCCTTGTGCATCCGGACCTGCACCGTGCGCCCGATACAATTATTTGACAAAGCAGTTTTATCAATGCTGTAAATAAGCTCGACTTATATTAGACCAGCGCAACGCACGCTCATGGCGCCAACCCCGCGATTTTCCTACAAATCTGATCGCCTCAAGCCGCTGCGCGCATTCTGCCAGACAGTGCGGCTGGGCCCTGTCTCACGGGCCGCTGAGGCGCTCTATGTCAGCCAGCCGGCCGTGACCCTGCAGCTGCAGGCACTGGAGCGTGATCTGGGCGTGCCGTTGTTCGAACGCTCCGGTCGACGCATGGCACCCAGCCGCGAAGGCCAGTTGCTGTACGACATGGCGCAACCGCTGGTGGAAAGCCTGGATGGGCTGGAAGCGAGCTTTCGCGAAAAGGTGCGCGGGCTGGATGCCGGCGAGCTCAATATCGCCGCCAACAGTTCCACCATCCTGTACCTGCTGCCGCGCATCGTGGCCAACTTCCGCGCGCGCCACCCGGACGTGCGGCTGACCCTGCACAACGCCATCAGCGCCGATGGCACCGACCTGCTGCGCGAAGATGAAGTGGATCTGGCGGTTGGCTCGATGCTGGATGTGCCGGCCGACCTCAACTACGCGCCGGTCTACCGTTTCGAGCAATTGCTGATCACCCCGCCCGATCATCCATTGGCCGGCAAGGCCGAGGTCTCGCTGCAGGATCTGTCGCCATATCCATTGATCCTGCCGCCGCGCCGGCAGGTGACCTACCGCCTGGTCGATCTGGTCTTTCAGCAGGCGCGCGTGCCCTACACCGTGGCACTGGAGGTGGGCGGCTGGGAGGTGATCAAGCAATACGTGGCGATGGGCATGGGTATTTCCATCGTCACCGCGATCTGCCTCACCGATGCCGACCGCGACAAGCTGGCCACGCGCTCGCTGAAGGATTTTTTCCCGACCCGCAGCTACGGCGTGGTGGTGCGCAAGGGCAAGTATCTGTCGCCGCAAGCACGCGCGTTTATCGAGCTGATTCAGCCGGATCTGTTCACGCCGCGTGGCTATGACGAGAGCGGCGATTCGGAGCGTTGAGTCGTTCGCGATGGCCCGGCGTCATCGTCTGGCATCGCGGCCATGCGAGCACGCGTCGCGCCATCCATCACGCACATCCGCCGGAAGATGCTGGATCAAGCGCGCCAAACGTGTGTGCCCTGCAGCAATGCGAGCGAACGCGACAAGATGCGTGACCTGCATTCGACCATCTATCCCTTACGTCAGGACGCATTGCCTGCGCGCGTTGATCACCAACCTGATCGCAGCGCGTCGCCATGCATACACTAAGCGCCGGCATGCCGCGCATCGCCGTGTCGTCGGTTGGGGGGGAACTTGCCGATGCCCTGCAGGACGCGCGGCTGAGCCGACTCAACCACTGGAATGCTCACGCGATGAATCCGACCACGTTGTTGCTGGTGCAGTTGGCAGTGATCCTGGGCGCTGCGCGCCTGTGCGGTGCGTTGTTGCAACGCATTGGGCAGCCGCCGGTCATCGGCGAAATGGCGGCCGGGTTGTTGCTCGGTCCGATCGCATTCGGTGCCTGGCTGCCCGACCTGCACATGGCGTTGTTCGCCGCCAGAAGCCTGCCGCCGCTGTCCGGCCTGGCCACGATGGGCGTGGTGCTTTTCATGTTCGTGGTCGGTGTCGAATTGCGTGCGCCGGAAGGCACCAAGGCGCAAGTGCGCGCCTCGATCCTGGTGGGCGTGTCCGGCATCGTGTTGCCGCTGCTGCTCGGACTGGCTGCCGCGCCGTGGCTGTTCCCGCGCTTCGCACCGCAAGGCGTCAGCTTCTGGCCATTCGCGCTGTTCATTGCCGCGGCGATGTCGGTAACGGCATTTCCGATGCTGGCGCGCATCCTCAAGGACCGCAACATGACGCGGACGCCCGCCGGCCGCCTGGCGCTGGGCGCGGCCGTGATCGACGACGCCACGGTATGGATCTTCCTGGCGATCGTGCTGACCCTGACCGGCAACAACGCGCATGGCGGCGTGGCGTTCACGGCCATCGGTGCGTTGGTCTTGATCGCCGCCGTGTTCGGTGTGCTCAGGCCTGCCTATGCGCGCGTGCTGCGGCCACATGCGCATGACGGCCGGTATGCACCGAGCGCGCTGGTATGGGTCTTGATCGGTCTGCTGGCGTGCGCCGCGCTGGCGGAGTGGATCGGGCTGCATGCGATCTTTGGCGCCTTCCTGTTCGGCATTTGCCTGCCGCGCGATGACCGCCTGCTGGAACATCTGGCCGGGCGTATCGAGCCGCTGGCCATCACCCTGCTGATGCCGGTGCTGTTTGCGGTTGCCGGTCAAGCCACCAGCCCTGGTGCATTCGCCGGCGCCGGCCTGAGCGGACTTGTGCTGGTGATCGGGGTGGCGGTGGGCGGCAAGTTGCTCGGCTGCACGCTGGGTGCGCGCCTGAGCGGCCATCACTGGCGCGACAGTCTTACCGTGGGCTCGCTGATGAACGCACGCGGGCTGATGGAGTTGGTGGTGATCAAGATCGGCCTGGATAGCGGCGTGATCGGGCCGGATCTGTTTACGCTGTTGTTCGGCATGACGCTGGTGACCACGGTCATGGCCTCGCCGATGGTGGCCTGGTTCCAGCGCAAACGGCACGCAGCAGCCGATGCGCTGGCCGCAAGCAATTCACCTCACGGATGAGGGCGCGATGGTGCTGCGGTGCCGCGTCAGGCCCGATACCGTGCATGCAACTGGGCTGCCGTGCAGCGCACGGCATTGAATCATGGCGCGCTCCACGTTGCGGCACTGCACGCGCCCGCATCCGCTCCCACGCAGAGTGCCGTCATGTCCGACCCAGCTGAGCCGTGTTATGCCGAAAGCGCGGCACCGCCTGCGTTACGCGCGCAGCTGCAGTGCAGCTGACAATTTCGCCAGGGCGATTGCGCGCCGCAACCGGTGCTGGTGTTGCCCGATGGCAGCGTCGATCTGATCTGGAACGGCAGCGAAGTATTCGTCGCCGGGCCGGATCGCATTGCCAATCCCGCATCGGTGGCGGCAGGCACGACGTTGACCGGTGTCCGCCTGGCAGCGGGCGTGGCAGCCGGTCTGCTGCAGCTGCCGTTACACGCCATTGCCGACCAACGCGTTGCGCTGGAAACGCTGTGGGGCGAGCGGGGCCGCACATGGCAGCATCGCCTGGAAGACGGCGCCGACCCGTTACAGACCTTGCAGGCACTGTGCCAACAGCACGCCGTAGCGCGCGATCCGCAGATGGCTTGGCTGTTCGAACAACTGTCCGTCGGCGCGCCGACCCGGCTAAGCGCGTTGACCGACGCGTTGGGAATCAGCGAGCGCTCGCTGCGCCGCCGCTGTCAGGACGCATTCGGCTACGGCAGCAAGACGCTGGAGCGCGTCCTGCGCCTGCAGCGCTTCCTGCGGATTGTGCGACGGCACCGCAACTTGACCGAGGCCGCGCTGCATGCCGGCTACGGCGATGCGCCGCATCTGGTGCGCGATGCACGTCAACTCACAGGGCTAAGTCCGCGCGCACTGGTGCAGCAGCATGCACGCTGAGTTGGCCGTTTTCGCCAAGCCACCGGCGTGCGCCATCTGCATGCTGTGCACTCGCTCAGGAGCACGCCATGACCGACACCACGCAGCACCGCATCGATTATCTGGAATTTGCCTTCGACTCGATCGCCGTCGCCAAAGCCTTTTATGGGCAGGCCTTCGGCTGGACATTTCAGGACTACGGCCCTGACTACTGCGAATTCCGCGACGGCCGCCTGAGCGGCGGTTTCTTCCATGGCACGCCGCAGCCGGGTGACGCGCTGGTGGTGCTCGCCTCCGATGATCTGGCGCGCAGCCAGGCGCGCATCGAAGCGGCAGGTGGACGCATCACCCAACCGGTGTTCGCGTTCCCGGGCGGGCGCCGTTTTCACTTTGCCGACCCGCACGGCTATCCCTTGGCAGTGTGGTCAAAAGACTAAGCGCAGCTGGCAAAACGCCTACGCGCGCCGCCAGGCGGGCGCGGCCGGTGCGCGAAATCGGGGCATGTCCCACTCGTCCGCTGCGCCTGTGAGTGCGCCGGCTGCGCTCACCTGACGACTACTCGCTACGCTTTGTTACTCCAGGAGCGCAAATGAACGGGCTGCCCGCGCTCATTTGCGCGCGTACAGCCCCAGGAACATCGCCACCGCCGATTCGGCCACCTGCGTCTGTTGCTGCGGCGACAGCGGCGGCTGGCCCATGGTGATCTGCGGCCAGAACGCAAAGCCCTTCACCAGCGCCTGCAACTGCTGCGCGGCGAATTCAGGCTCTACGCCTGCCAGCCGGCCATCGGCCAGTGCGGCACGCAGCCAGGCGGTGGTGCCCTCTTCCTTGCTGCCCAGCTGCGACAACAATTCGCGCGCACGCGCCGGCGAGTGGATGCCTTCGGCGATGGCCACGCGCGACAGATCGATGAACGCCGGGTCGTCCAACAGCCGCAGTTTCTGTTGCAGCAGGGCGATCAACTGCAGGTGCAGCGGTTGGTCGGGCCGATAGGCCAGGTTCACCGCCTCGGCGCTGCGTTGCCACAGTCCGCGCAAGATCTCGCCAAACAAGGCGTCCTTGCTGGGGAAGTGGTTGTAGACCGTGCGTTTGGAAACGCCGGCGGTGGCGGCCACGCGGTCCATGCTGGTCGCTTCGAAGCCGTGCTGCCGGAATTGGGCAATGGCGGCCTCGACGATGGCGTTGCGCTTGCGGTCGGTCAGGCGCTGGGGCGTGGCCGGAGAGGAAGATGCGGTCGACATCGGGCGATTTTACACCGGGTAGTTTACTTTCACTAAAATAAAACTACACTGTGTAGTGTAATCAGTGCTGGTGCGCTGTGTTGTTGTCACCCCGCCGCCGTTGGTCTGTAGGAAGCTGCCTGTACGCCCGTCCATGCCGATCCTGACGCCAGGTCCACCCAGTGCTTGCTGCATCGCCGTTGCCTGATCGCTCGTCCTTCTGTTCTCCCACGTCTTGCCCGGACTTCCTATGGCTTCCCCACGCCCTTCCCCGTATGTCGATTCGCCGCAGTTTCGCGCTGGCCGCTTCCGTAATGCGATGCCGTTGCCGACCACCGTCATGACCCTGCGCGAGCAGCTCGGCCTGATGTGGGCCATGGTATTCGGCAAGCCCCGCACCACGGTGCCCTCCGCGCCCTTGCCGGTGCAGCCGCTGACACGCGCGCAACTGCTGGCCGCACCGGATCGCAGCCTGTACCGGCTGGGCCATTCCACCCTGCTGATGAAGCTGGCGGGCGGGCTGTGGCTGACCGACCCGGTGTTTTCCAAACGCGCCTCGCCGGTGCCGTTCGCCGGACCCAAGCGCTTCCACGCCCCGCCGATTGCGCTGGACGCGCTGCCGCCGCTGGCTGGGGTGATCCTGTCGCATGACCACTACGACCATCTCGACCGCGCCACCATCGGTGCGCTGGCCGACCGTGTCGGCGTGTTTGTGGCCCCGTTGGGCGTGGGCGACCTGCTGGTGCGCTGGGGCGTAGACCCGGCCAAGGTGCGGCAGCTGGACTGGTGGGAGTCGATCAGCATTGCCGGCCTGCAGCTCACCGCCACCCCGTCGCAACATTTTTCCGGCCGCGGGCTGTTCGACAATGGACGCACGCTGTGGTGTTCCTGGGTGATCCAGGCAGGTGACCTGCGTTTGTTCTTCAGCGGCGACGGCGGCTATGGCCCGCACTTCAAGACCATCGGCGAGCAGCTCGGGCCGTTCGATGTGGCATTGATCGAAAACGGCGCCTACGACCACATGTGGCCGCACGTGCACATGCAGCCGGAGCAGAGCCTGCAGGCGTTCATCGACGTCGGCGGCCGTAGCCTGCTGCCGATCCACAACGGCACCTTCGATCTGGCCATGCACGCGTGGCAGGAGCCGCTGGACCGGATCGTGGCGCTGGCCGACGCTGCTGGTGTCGCACTGATCACCCCGTGCATAGGCGAGCGCGTGGACTTGAATGCCCCCGGCAACCGCGTGCGTTGGTGGCGGCAGGACGCTGCGGCCATTGCGTCGGATGGAGTGGTGGCAACGCCGTAAATGGCCGGCTGCGGGGCCGGCGTGGGTTGCGGGTGTGGCTACGCCATGGTGCGTGTGATGCTTGTCGACGCCTTGGTGACCGCGTGCACAGCGTGACGCAAAGATCGGCAAGGTCGGTCTCTTCGACATCGCGAGTGCCACTGCCACGTGTCTCGATCTGCGCGTCTCGCACTGCAGCGGCAGACATGCGGATACGACCGGCATGATGTGGCATGTACCCGCGCACGGTGCGTTAAAAACTGAATGCTGATCCTGAAAGTGGCAATACCGTCATGTAGCGCGTCACATGCGCACAAACAAAAAACGGGATGGCACGCGGCCATCCCGTCTTGATTGCTCAGCACTGGCCAGGCATGCATGCCTTCGCATGCAAACATCGCCTACGCACGCACACGCTTACTCGGTCAATCCACGGTTTTCCAGCAGCGCCTTGACGCTGGGGTCTTTGCCGCGGAAATCGCGATACAGCGTGGCCAGATCGACGGTGTTGCCGCGCGAGAGGATCTTGGCGCGGAACGTGTCGCCGTTCTTGCGGGTCAGGCCGCCGTTTTCCTTGAACCATTCGAACGCATCGTCGTCGAGCACTTCCGACCAGAAGTACGCGTAGTACCCGGCCGAATAACCGCCGCCCCAGATGTGGTCGAAGTAGCTGCTGCGATAACGCGGCGGCACTTCGGCCAGATCCACCTTGAAGCGCTTCAGGGCGTCGGCTTCGAACTTGCTCACGTCCTGCAGCGGCGCGTCGGCCGGCTGGGTGTGCCAGGCCAGATCCAGCAGCGCTGCCGACAGGTATTCGGTGGTGGCGTAGCCGCTGTTGAAGGTCTTGGCCTTCTTGATCTTTTCCACCAGCTCGGCCGGCATCGGCGCGCCGGTCTGGTAGTGCTTGGCGTAGTGGGCGAAGACCTTCGGATCGGAGGCCCAGTGCTCGTTGAACTGCGAGGGGAATTCCACGAAGTCGCGCGAAGTGCTGGTGCCGGCAATCGAGGGGTACTTCACCTTGGAGAACATGCCGTGCAGCGCATGGCCGAACTCATGGAACAAGGTGGTGACGTCGTCAAAGCTCAGCAACGCCGGCTGGCCGGCGGCCGGCTTGGTGAAGTTGCACACGTTGTAGACCACCGGCTTGGCACCGGTAAGGCCATCCTGCTCGACGAACACGTCCATCCACGCGCCACCGGACTTGCTGTCGCGCTTGAAGTAGTCGGTGTAGAACAGCGCCATGGAAGTGCCGTCGGCATCGAACACCTCATACACCTTCATATCCGCGTGATAGGTCGGGATGTCGGTGCGTTGCTTGAAGGTGATGCCGTACAGCTGCGTGGCGGCGTAGAAGACGCCGTTCTGCAGCACGTTGTCCAGCTCGAAGTACGGCTTGATCTGCGCCTCGTCCAGGTCGTACTTGGCCTTGCGCACCTGCTCGGCGTAGAAGTCCCAATCGGACGCGGCGAGCTTGAAATCGCCGGTCTTTGCATCAGCACGTTGCGCGTCGATCACCTTCTGCATGTCGGCCACTTCGCGGCGCGCCTTGGCGGTGGCCGCCGGCACGGTGTCGGTCAGCAGCTTGAGCGCAGCATCCGGCGTCTTGGCCATCTGGTCGCCCAGGCTGTAGGCGGCGTAGTTGTCGAAGCCGAGCAACTTGGCCTTTTGCGCGCGCAGCTGCGCCAGGCGCTGGATGGTCTGGCGGGTGTCGTTGGCATCGCCCTTTTCTGCGCGTGTTTCAGAGGCCTTCAACACCTCGGCACGCAGCTGGCGATCCTTCAGCGAGGCCAGCACCGGCTGCTGGGTAGTGTTCTGCAGGGTGAGCAGATACTTGCCATCGAGCTTGCGGGCCTTGGCGGCATCGGCCGCGGCGGCGATATCGCCTTCGCTCAGGCCATCGAGCTTGGCCTTGTCGTCCACCACCACCGCGCCGGCGGCCGAGGCGGCGACCAGGCGGGTATGGAACTGCGTGGAGAGGGTGGTTTCTTCCACGTTGAGCTTGCGCAGGCTGTCCTTGTCGGCATCGGACAACTGCGCGCCGGCGCGTACCAGCTCTTCGTAGTCGCGCTCGACCAGACGCTTCTGCTCCGGGTCCAGATTCAGCGTGTCGCGCTGGTCGTAAATGGTTTTGACGCGTGCGAAGAGTTTGGGGTCCAGATTGATCTCGTCCTGATGCGCGGCCAGCTTGGGCGCGATCTCTTCCTGGATTTTCTGGCGTGCGTCGCTGGTATCGGCCTGCACCAGCCCGAAGAAGATGCGCGACACGCGCGTAAGCGTTTCGCCACCACGCTCCATCGCTTCGATGGTGTTGTCGAAGGTGGGCGCTTGGGGGTTATCGGCGATCTTGCGGATGTCGGCCAGATGCTGGCGCATGCCTTCTTCGAACGCCGGCAGGTAATCGGCGTCCTTGATCTTGTCGAACGGCGGCGCCTGGAACGGCAGCGTGCTGGCAGTCAGCAAGGGGTTGGATGCAGCATCCGCGGCCGGGGCCGGGGCCGGGGCGGTTTTCTCGGTCACGGTGGTGGACTCCTGGCCGGACGACTCTTTTCCAGAACAAGCAGCCAGTGCCAAGGTGATGGCAGCGGCCAGAACGACGGTACGCGACATGGCGTGTGATTCCTGAGTGGGTAGTGCAGCCGGCCACGCTAGCGGGTTTCGCGCCCGCTGGCATGTGCCGTTGGATTGGGTCGACGGACGCGGTTGGGGATGGCGGCGCTACAGCGTCTCGTCCTTGAAAATCGCCACATGCGGGGTGCCGTCGGCATCGATCCAGCCGCGGTACATGCCCTCGGTATTGAAGGGAAACGCCAGGTTGCCCTGTGCATCCAGCGCGATGGCGCCGCCGTCGCCGCCGGCCTTTGGGATCTGCTGGTCGATCACGGTCTCGGCCGCCTGCTGCAGCGATTGTCCGGCGTATTTCATGCGCGCGCAGATGTCGTAGGCCGCCACGGCGCGGATGTAGAACTCGCCCCAGCCGGTGCCCGACACCGCGCATTGGCTGTTGGCATAGGTGCCGGCGCCGATGATCGGCGCATCGCCCACGCGGCCATAGCGCTTGTTGGTCATGCCGCCGGTGGAGGTGCCAGCGGCCAGATGGCCGTCGCGGTCCAGCGCCAGCGCACCGACCGTGCCGAAATGCTTGGCGGTTTCCAGGTCCAGCTGCGCCTGCGCCTGGCGGTCGCCGGCCTCGGCCTTGAGCGCCTTCTGCAGCTGCTGCCAGCGCTTGTCGGTGCGGAAATAGCTGGGGTCGACCAGGGCGATGCCTTGCTCGCGCGCGAATTGCTCGGCGCCGTTGCCGACCAGCATGACGTGCCTGGAGTGGTCCATCACGCGGCGTGCCAGCTGGATCGGGTTCTTGACCGTGTGCACGCCGGCAATCGCGCCGGCCTTGCCGCTGGCGCCGTCCATGATGGCCGCGTCCAGTTCGTTCCTGCCGTCGTGGGTAAACACCGCACCACGCCCCGCATTGAACTGCGGTGCGTCCTCCAGCACGGTGATCGTGGCGGCCACTGCATCCACCGCACTGCCACCGCGGTTCAACACCGCGTGCCCAGTGCGCAGTGCGCGTTGCATCGCCTCGCGCGCCTGCGCCTGCTCGTCCTTGGAAAGGCTGGATTTCTCCACGCCCGCACCACCGTGGATCACCAGCATCGGCGTGGCCGACAGCGCCGGGCCGGCGATGAGCAGCAGAGAAAGCGACAGACACAACGCGCGTGCGCACCTAGCGATCATGAAGTGCCTCGATGGAATGCATATTCGACGACAGGCGCACCAGTTCACCAACCAACGCCGACGATCCTTCAACCGCGCGCCACGCCACTCACAACGTATCGCGATGCTTGCCGCGCCACGGTCGGTACCAGGTGCGGATGGCGGCGATATCGGCGGCCATGTCGTTACCGGTCCAGAACGGCTCGCCGATGCCCACCGTCTTGCTGGGGTAGTCGAAATACACCGGCAGGATCGGCACGTTGGAATCGGAAGCGATCTTCCAGAAGCCGGCCTTCCATTGCTCCACCCGCTTGCGCGTGCCTTCGGGGGTGATCACGTACCACATCTGCTCGGAGTTACGGATCAGCCGCACCGCCTGGCCGATGGTGCCCTGTGGCGAGCTGCGGTCCAGCGGAATGCCGCCGAGCTTGCGCAGCAGCGGGCCCAGCGGCCACCAGAACAGCTGCGCCTTGCCCAGCACGCGCACTTCAAAACCCAGCGCGAACTTGGCCGCAAAGCCCAAAAAGCCGTCCCAGTTGGACGAATGCGGGGCCACGATCATGACCAGCTTGGGCTCGTCGGGCAGCCGCCCGAGCAGGCGCCAGCCGGTCACGCGCAAGGCGGTACGGCCCAGCCAACGGATGAAGCGGCCATGGGCACGCGGCATCCGGGGCGGAGATGGCTGCAGCAGGATGTTGGCCTGTGTTACCGGTGGCAACGACGGGTCGGGTTGACTCACGCTTACTCCCAGTGGGACGCAGAGCGTCCACGCTTGATTTGGCTGCGTTCCCGCTTGGCATCCAGCCGCCGCAGCTTGGCACCATGACTCGGTTTGGTGGCGACCCGGCGCTTGGGCACCGACAGGCACGCACTGATGATTTCGACCAGCCGCTCGCGCGCATCGTCGCGGTTGCGGTCTTGGGTGCGGAAGCGCTGCGCGTCGATCACCAGCACGCCGTCGGCCGTCATGCGGCGGTCGCGCCGCGACAGCAGCCGCGCCCGCAGCGGCTCGGGCAGCGACGGCGACCCAGCCACGTCGAAACGCAGCTCCACCGCGGTGGAGACCTTGTTGACGTTCTGCCCGCCGGCGCCGCTGGCACGCACGAAGCGTTCGACGAGTTCGCTGGGCGGAATCGTCAGGCTGGGGGTGATCTGGATCGGGTCGCTGGCCATGTGCGCCGATTGTATCGGCAGCGGCGTGGACGCGCGCGCGAACGCCGGCTCCCGTATGCTGCGGCCGGTCCCCCGTTTGCAGGATGCTCCGATGACACCTACTCGTTCGCTCACTGCCAGGCGCCACCTCGCGTGCCGGCTGCTGCTGTCGGCCCTGCTGGCCGTGGCCGCCCCGGCGGCATTGGCGCAGGCGCCCAGCGATGCCGACATCAACCGTCTGCTGGCCGCCTCGCGCGCGCAGACCATGCTGGATACGATGCTGCCGCAGATCGAAGCACTGCAGCAGCAGCAATTCGCCCAGCTCACCGCACAGCGCCAGCTCGACCCCGACCAACAGGCGCAGCTGCAGCGCATCCAGGAACGGACCCGCCAGACCGTGCGCAAGGCGCTGTCGTGGTCGGAATTGCGCCCGATGTATGTGGATATCTACAAGCGCTCGTTCTCGCGCGAGGACGTGCTGGCCATGGCCGAGTTCTACGAGAGCTCGGCCGGCCAGAGCCTGCTCGACAAGACCCCGGCCCTGACCCAGAACCTGATGGGCGCCATCCAGCAAAGGATGCTGCCGCTGTTTGCCGACCTGCAGAAGGACCTGGAGAAGATCGTCAACGAACCTGCGCCGACCAAGAAGCCCTGAGAGGCGGGGAATGGGGAATGGGGAATGGGGAATCGTCAGAGCTTGCTTTGCTGGGGCCTTGAGTTAGCGGAGAGTGGCACGCGCGTTGACCAGGCGGGCTGAGCGCGCGCCCTCATCCGCCTCTGCGGCGCCCCTCCCCCGTAGGACGATCAGGGCGCTCCCGCGCGACAGCGGTGGCGCCACCTACAACTGCGCCACGTCCCAACCAAACAACGCACACGCCTTGGTGAACTCCGCATCCAGCGGCGCGGTGATGCTGATGCGCCGGCCACCGCCCGGATGCGGAAATCCCAGGCGTTCGGCGTGCAGCAACATGCGGTGGATGCCGAGCATGCGGAAACTGCGGTTGTGGCGGCCGTCGCCGTGGCTGGTGTCGCCGATCATGTGATGGGACAGGTGCTTCATATGCCGGCGAATCTGCCGGAAGCGGCCGGTCTGCGGCTGACAGCGCAGCAGTGCGTAGCGCGAGGTGGTGAACCCGGTGGAAGGAATCTCCAGCTCGCCGGTGGCCAGACGCTGGAAATGCGTCACGGCCGGCTTCTTGACCGGCTTGCCCGGCCCGCCGTCCAGGTCATGGTCGACGATGAAGCGCTCCTCGGCCGGCCAGCCGCGACAGACGGTGAGATAATCTTTCTCCACCTCGCGCGCCATCAAGGCCTTGCCCAGCGCACTGGCGCTGTCGCGATCGAAGGCCAGCAGCAGGCAGCCGCTGGTGGCGCGGTCGAGCCGGTGCACCAGAAAGATCGGCTTGCCCAGCTGCTCGCGCAGACGGTCGGCCAGGAAGTCGTCCTCCCCACGCGCCAGCTTGCTGTCATGGACCATCAGGCCGGCGGGTTTGTCGACGACGGCCAGGACATCGTCCTGGTAGAGAATCTGCAGATGCTTGGGGGATATGCTCACCGGCGGATTATCCGCATCGCCGACACCGCATGCCACTGCATCGCCGCTGCCGAGCGGCGAACACCGCAACTGTTCTGTCACCAGGCCACGCGCACGGCAATGGCTGCGGCCTGGACCGCTCGCACGGTGCAATTGCTGCGCGCTCCACACGCAACTGATGCCTGCCCGCTGCATGGGTGGTTGCTTCACGTCTCACTTGCCCCAACCACGCCAGCGTCAGGGCAGCAGAAGGATGCGCGTATTGCGGTGTGTTGCGCCATCGTGCAACGCCAACAGATGGACCACCACCGGCGCGCTCAGTAGGGCGTGCCGTCCTTGTGCCGGTACGCGCGCTGCCCGTCCGCCACGGGGACCAGCATCAGGTCATCGTCCGGATAGGTCACGCAATCGCCGGCACTGCGGTCGCCCACTTCCAGGTACGTCACCACCGCCTGGCTGCGATTGATCAGGCAATGCGCATCGCCGTCGCCGGCGCGGAAGCCAACGCACATGCCCGGCTGCAGCAACTGCTCGCCGGCGTTGGTGATCAGGCTGGGCGCGCCGCTGACGATGTAGACGAACTCGTCCTGCTGCGAATGCCCGTGCCGCAGCGCCGAACGTGCACCCGGCGCCAGCGTGGTCAGGTTGACGCCGAAGTTGCGCAGCCCGAACACCTCGCCCAGTGCGCGCTTCTGGCGGCCGCCCATCTGCGCGGCGAACACCGGCGGATAGCTGGATTCTTGCGTGCGCGGTGGCGCATCCAGCGCAGCAATCGCCGCTACGGGTGTGCTTGCGTCCAAGGTATCGGTTGCGTCGGGCATGGTCGTCCCCTATCGCCGCAACCAGGCGACCAGCAGCGCGGCTGAACCGGCGCCGCCGCTGATCCAGCTCCACACCGGCACCGTACCCAGGTACCAACCATCCGGATGCAGTCCATAGAGCACGGCCGCGACCACCAGTAACCCGCTGCCGGTGATGGCGGTCACCACGCGGGTCTGCAGCTTGCGTAGGCTCAGGTCCAGGGCGAGCAGTTCGGGCGAGCGGATGTCGATCTGATGGCGGCCTTCCACCTGCTGCTTCAGCCAGCTGTGCACCAGGCGCGGCATGTCCGGCGCATGGGTCATGATCTCCGGCAACCGCTTGCCCAGTTCGCGCAGCACGCGGCGCGGGCTGTAACGCTCGCGCAGGATGCGTTCGAGCACCGGTCGCGCCACCGCCCAGATATCCAGCTTGGGGTCCAGCTGCCGGCCCACGCCTTCGATATTGAGCAGCGTTTTTTGCAGCAAGATCAGCTGCGGCTGCAGGGTCAACTCATAGCGCTGCGCCACGCGGAACAATTTGATCAGCACCTGCGCCAGCGAAATCTCCGACAACGGCCGGGTGAAATACGGCTCGCATACCGAGCGCGCGGCCGCTTCCAGTTCGTCGATGCGCACGTTGCTGGGCATCCAGCCGGCCTCCACGTGCAACTCGGCCATGCGGCGGTAATCCTTGTGGAAGATCGCCATGAAGTTCTCGGCCAGGTAGTACTGATCTTCCTGCGAGAGCTGGCCCATGATGCCGAAATCCAGCGCAATGAAGCGCGGATTGAGCCGGCGTTCCGGGTCCGAATCGACCCAGATGTTGCCGGCGTGCGCATCGGCATGGAAGAAGTTGTCGCGAAATACCTGGGTGTAGAACACGCGTACGCCCTTGGCCGCGAGCGCCTTGCGATCGATGCCCGCCGCATCGAGCTTGGCGATGTCGTCGGATGGAATGCCGTACACGCGCTCCAGCGTGAGCGCGCGCTCGGCGGTGTGCGACCAGATCACTTCCGGCACGTACAGATCGTCCGAGCCTTCCCAGAACCGGCGCAATACGCTGGCGTTGGCGCCTTCGCGCTGCAGGTCCAGTTCGGCGGCCAGCGTGCCTTCGATCTCGGCCACCACTTCACGCGGACGGATCTTGTCGGCACGCGGGTGGGTGCGCTCGACCAAGGTGGCCAGCGAGTGCAGCAACGCGATATCGGCATCGATCTGGCGTTCGATGTCCGGACGCAGCACCTTGACCACCACTTCGCGGCGCACGCCGTTGGCATCGGGCGGCAACGTGGCCGCATGCACCTGCGCGATCGACGCCGAGGCCAGCGGCACGGTATCGAAGCTGGCAAACGCCACGCTGACCGGCAGGCCGAGTGCGGCTTCGACGATCAGGCGCGCGGCCTGGCCATCGAACGGCTTGACCCGGTCCTGCAGCAAGGTGAGTTCTTCGGCCACGTCGGCCGGAATCAGATCGCGCCGGGTGGACAGAATCTGCCCGAACTTGACGAAGATCGGCCCCAGTTCCTGTAGCGCCAGGCGCAGCCGCGCGCCGCGCGATTGCGCGGCGATTTCGGCGCTGGCACGCGGCACGAAGGGCTTGGCCAAACGCAACCAACGCTCGGCCGGGGTGCCTTCCAGCAAGGCATCCAGGCGATAGCGCAGGATCACCCGGCCGATGCGGCTTGCCCGCAGGATCGCCTTCATGCTGTGCCTCCGCTCGCACGCAGGCGGCGCACGCGCGCGGCCAGCCGTTCGACGTCATCGCGTAGCTCGTCCACGTCGTCATGGAAAGCCTCGAGCTCGGCGCGTGGCACCACATCGCGCGATTCTTCGGTGACGAATTCGGCCGCGCTCTGCGCCAGATCCACCGCACTGCGACGTGCCTGCTGCAGCGCTGCGCGCACCGCGCCGGCGATCTGCACGCCCAGGATGTCGCCGAACACCGTAACGAACGGCAACTGCCAATCCGGGTCGAAGCGGCCGGCCAGTTGCTGCAGCTGGCGCGCCAGTTCGGCGTCGCCGGAAACCTTGAGCCGACCGGCCGGCGCGCCGGTGCGACGTGCGTTGGCCAGCAGCGGCAGTTGCCCGAGCAAGCCGGCCAGGCTGCTGCGCACCGCCAGGTCAGGTTCCTGTGCCTGATCGACCGGGCCGACCAGCAACCGGCACTCGTGCACGCGGATCTGCAGGGCCAGCGCGGGCGCCTCCAGGGTCAGCGCGATGCGCTGGCCTTCCAGCGGCAGCAGGGCGTCGCGGGTATCCGGGTCCAGCGCCAGCGCACGGTTGAGCGCTGCCTGCAGGGCCTGGCCGGCGAGCGGCTTGAGGGAATTGAAGAGTGATCCGGGCATGCCCGCATTCTACCGCCCCTGCATGTCGCAGCTGCCTGACGGCGGTGTGGCACGTGCGCCGGCTGTCGGTACGGCGGTCGTGCGGTCGTTGCGACGGCAGGTTGCCGGGCACCGCGGCGTATGGCCAACCTGCCGTTCGTGGGCTCCGGCATACTGGGCTCGGCGGTCGCGATGGACAAGGACATGGCCAAGCGCGTGTTGCGCGATGCCGGGCTGGCGGTGGCGCCGTTCGTCTGCTTCAACCGCCACACGGCCGCGATGGCCGATGTAGAGGCGTTGATCGCGCAGTTGGGCTTGCCGCTGTTCGTCAAACCGGCCAACCAGGGCTCGTCGGTCGGCGTCAGCCAGGTGCGCAGCGCCGATCAGTTCGCCGCTGCACTCGCCTTGGCCTTGGCCTACGACCACAAGGTGTTGGTGGAAGCGGCCATTGCCGGGCGCGAAATCGAATGTGCCGTGCTGGGCAATGCCACACCCCAGGCCAGCGTCTGCGGCGAGGTGGTGGTGCACGACGCGTTCTATTCGTACCAGACCAAATACATCAGCGAACACGGCGCGGAGATCGTGATTCCGGCCGACATCGATGCGCGGACCCAGCAGCGCATCCAGCAAATCGCGGTGCAGGCTTACCAGGCGCTGGACTGTGCAGGCCTGGCACGGGTGGATGTCTTCCTGTGCGCCGATGGACGCATCGTGATCAACGAGGTCAACACGCTGCCGGGCTTCACCCGCATCAGCATGTATCCGAAATTATGGCAGGCAAGCGGGCTGGACTATCGCAGCCTGATCACGCGGTTGATCGAGCTTGCACTAGAACGGCATGCCGGCGATCAATTACTGCGCAGTGCGGTCCAATTGCCTTGATAGCGCTGCCGCCGTTACATCGCATACAAGCGCGCGACCACGACCACGACGCCGCGCTTGTAACCACCATTGCACATTCAAAATGCGCGCATCTCCGGCCACAACGCACAGGGCCCGCATCCTTGCGGAAGCGGGCCCTGTGAGCGCCAACCGGCAGCGCCGCTGCCGTGACGTATCGCAGCTAAGCGTTATACCTTGCCGCGACGGAACATCGAGATCACTGCCAGGATCAGGAACACCACGAACAGGATCCAGGCGATGTTGGTCGCCGCACCGGCGATACCGCTAAAGCCCAGCACAGCAGCGATGATGGCGATGACGAAAAAGATGATGGCGTAATGCAGCATGGCAAGGTATCCAGAAGTTGTCGTGCCGAATCGGCGCAGACGTATCTTGTGGATATGCCGGTCTTTATCCGGTGATGGCGATGTCGTTGGAAGATGAGGATCGCAGCCGTTGCAGGCCTTCTTCGATGCTGATGCGCGGTACATAGCCGAAGTCGCGACGTGCTGGCTCCATGCTGTACCAATGCGGCGTACACAGCTGTTCCACCAGAAAACGCGTCAACGGCACCTCGCCTGGCAGACGCAACAGTGGCCATAGCGTTTCGCACACGGCGCCGATGCGGTAGGCGGTGTTGAATGACAGCGAGCGCGTGACTGCCGGCGCGTCCACCGCAGCCAGCAAACGATTGAGCAACTCGCGCATCGGCAGCGGTTCGCCATTGGAAATGAAGTACGCCTTGCCTGCGCAGGCAGCGCCCACGGCAAGGTGCTCGAACGCATCGAAATGCGCCTGCGCGGCGTTGTCGATGTACGTGCTGTCGACCAGATTGCTGCCATCGCCGACCATGCGCAGCCGCCCGGCACGCGCACGCGCGGCCAGGCGCGGCAACAAGTGATTGTCGCCCGGCCCCCAGATCAGGCGCGGTCGCAGCGCCACTGTCGCCAACTGGGCATCGTTGGCCGCCAGCACTGCACGCTCGGCAATGGCCTTGGTTGCCGCGTAGGCGGCGCGCAGATTCTCGCCATACGGCACTTCGTCGGCACCGAGTCCTTCCACCGGGTTGGTGGCGCGATGGGTGACGCTGGGCGTGGAGGTATAGATCAACCGCGGCACGCCATTGGCGCGACAGGCCTCGATCACGTTCTGCGTGCCCACCACATTGGCCTGGTGATAGCTGTCGTAACTGCCCCATGCGCCGGCCTTGGCGGCATTGTGGAACACCGCATCGATGCCGGCGAAGGCATGCCGCACCGCCTGCGGGTCGGCCAGGTCGCCGCGGATCTGGCCCACGCCCAGGCGTTGCAGCACCGGGTAATCGCCGCGCTGGAAGCTCACCACCTCGTGCCCACGCGCGCGCAGGCCGCGGCACAACGCCTGGCCAAGAAAGCCGCCACCACCGGTCACCAATACCTTCATCGCACAACACCTCGCCTCTGAGGGACGACACCATAGCCGGCCACACCCGACTTGGCGATCTTGCGTCGACGCGCGGCCGTGCAGGCTGCCGTCGAGGGCCGCAGCGACCAACAGACACTGCGCCTAATCCCTGGCGGGCGGGTGGGTGCGGTGATCGGAATCGACCGCTTGCGCGCTGCAATTTACGAGTGCGCCATCCATACCCGCCTGACTACTAGGCGCTGCCTGTTGTCATCCGTTCTTATGCAGCTGCTGCGCTGCCCACACCGCCAGCGTTTCGCGGCCGATCTTGGCGTTGTGGCGGATGTCGACCGGAAAACCGGAGTGGCGCAGGAAACGCGCGATACCTGCGGTGTGCGGGCGGGCAGCGCCCAGCGCGCGCAGGTCGCTTTCCACCTGTGCGAACGCGGGAGCAGACACCCCCGGCTGCAACTCCACGCACAGCACCGGTTGCTGCTGTCCGGGCGCACCCACGCCCACCAGCGCGGTGCGCCGCACCTGCGGATGCACGTTGAACACCGGCTCCACCTGTTCGGTGTACAGCGGGCCGCTGGCGGTTTCCACGCGCTGGGTCTTGCGCCCACAGAACCACAAGCGTCCTTCGGCGTCGAAATATCCGACATCGCCCATGCGGTGCACGACGCGCTCGCTGCCATCGCTGCGGCGTTCGCGGATCTTGGCGATGCGCGTGGCCGCATCGCGGTTGAAATAGGTGTCGGTGGCGGTAGGGCCGGCAACGGTGATCTCGCCGACCTCACCGGTCGCCAGCACGCGCACGCCACTCCAATCGGCAATGGCCGCATCGTCAATCGCAATAATGCGCACCTCATTCGGCGCGACCACCTGGCCCACACAGGTGCCGGCACCAGCCTCGGTGGCGGCGCGCGTGGCATCCAGGGTGCGCCCTTCGATCGCGGCCACCGGCAGGCATTCGGTGGCGCCGTACGGGGTCCAGAACTGCGCATCGGCCGGCAGCAGCGCGCGGATCTTCGCCACCACATCCGGTGGCACCGGTGCACCGGCCGACGTGGCCAGGCGCACGTTGGGAAGCGGCTGCCCATAGTCGGCCAGCACGCGCATCAGGGCCGGCGAACCGAACAACTGGGTGATACCGAAGCGCGCGATCGCATCATGCAACTTGCGCGGGTCGGCACTGCCCGGGCGGGTCGGATCCATGTCCGGAATCACCGAGGTCAGCCCCAGCGCCGGATCGAACAAGGCGAACGGCGGAAACGTCGGCAGATCCACCCCGCCCGGCTGCATGCCGAACGCATTGCGCAGCAATTCGATCTGCCCAACAAAGTGCCGGTGGCGATACACCACGCCCTTAGGCACGCCGGTCGAGCCGCTGGTGAACAGGATCGCCGCCACATCGTCGGGCGCGGTGTCGGCCAGTTGGCTGCCTGCGCCGGCACCATCGCGCTCCACCCGCGCCAGCGTGACTCCCCCCCAGCCGTAACGTCCGCCGACGGTAACGATCTGCTTTGCCGAGCGCGCCCAGCGCAACAGGCGACGCGCCAGCTGCGCCAGCGCAATGCCGATAAATGCCTGCGGCTGCGCTTCGTCCAGGCACTGCTTGAGCGCACGTTTGTCGATGCCGGGGTCCACCAGCACCGGCACCGCGCCAGCCTTGAACAAGGCGAACATCAGCAGGAAGAATTCCGGCGACGGCCGCACCATCACCACCGCACGCGCGCCGCGCCCGATGCCGTGGCGTGCCAGCCCGGCGGCGATCGCATCGCTGCGCGCATCCAGCTCGGCATAGCTCAAGGTCAGATCGTAGGCGGCAAACCCGTTGGCGCCGCGAGTGCCCGGGCAACGGATGGCGATCTGGTCGGGGCGCTCGCGCGCCAGTTGCGGAAGGGTGGCCGCGATATTGCAGAGGGTCGTCATCTGCGCATTATCACCCATGCGCCAATGACGCCGGCCGCTGCAGGCTGCCTGAAGGCGACGCGCGGCGCGGGCGCAAGCGCGGCTCATCATCACCTGACGCCATGACGCATCGATGCGCGGCAGTACCCGACCCAATCGCCGCAACGCGTTCGCAGCGCATGCCTGGGTGCGCGGCACGCGTGGAGCGCCGCCATCCAGGCATGGCGGCGCGCATCTGAATCGCTAACCGGTCACCGCGGCACGCTACTTGTATCGCGGCGCGGTTCGGTCAAAATGCCGCGCTTCCCACGCGATTTCGCCGCGCCAGGCCCGGCACTCCATGGCACACCCCTGCCTTACCTGCGGCGCCTGCTGCGCCTATTTCCGCGTCAGTTTCCATTGGAGCGAAGCCGATCCTGCATTGGGCGGCAGGGTGCCGATCGAGCTGACCGACGCCCTACGCACGCATGAGCGGGTGATGCGCGGCACCTCGCAGTCGCAGCCGCGCTGCATCGCGCTGGACGCGGACATCGGGCGCTACAGCCGCTGCAGCATCCACGACCGCCGCCCCTCGTCCTGCGCGGCCGTGCCGGCCTCGCTGGAATTCGGGCAGCGCAGTGCGCAATGCGATAAATCGCGTTTGGCGCACGGCCTGCACGCACTGACCGATGCCGATTGGGTTGGCGTGGACGACGCACAACGCAACCCGCTGCCGCCGGTGTAATGCCGTAGCGCAGCACCTGGTGTCGTGCTCGCAATCGCGTCGGCAGGCATCTGGCCGAGATGACCGATGCGCTGCATCGGATTTGGATGCAGTCATTCCAGTCATTGCGTGCAGTGAGCTGACGCGTAGCCGCACGCTGCTGCCGGCGCAATGCGCTAGAGCGGATTGCGCTCCAGAAACGCGCGAATCGCCGGCACCAACACCTCATGCTTGTCTTCCAGCACATAGTGATTGGCATCGTCGAATGCTGTCACTTCGGCCTGCGGCAGTGCCTTGCGAAAGCCGGCCAGGAAGTGCTTGTCGAAACAGATGTCGCGCAGGCCCCAGGCAATGAAGGCCGGGCGATCGGCGAACGCAGGCAGCGCCTGCGCCGAGCGCTCCAGCAGCGACCACCCCTTGTCGGCCGGCGATAGCGGAATATCCTGCATGAAGCGGATGGTGGAGATGCGATTGCGCCAGTTGTTGTACGGCGCCACATACGCACGGCGTACATCCGACGGCATCGGCCGCGACACGCCCAACCATGAAGCGCCGGACGAGAACGCATTGAACGTGCGGATGAACCACTCGCCCAGCCGCCAGTGCCGACCCATCGCAATCTGCCACGGCATCGGCTTTTCCGCCGGCAGCGGGAACGCTGCGGTGTTGGTGATGACCAGCCGCTTGACCTGGGCGTGATGCGACAACGCCCAGCCGAACCCGATCATGCCGCCCCAATCGTGCACTGCCAGCGTCACCGGCCCGGTGATGCCCAGATGCCGCAACAACGTATCCAGATCGTCCACGCGCGATTGCAGCGTGTAGTCATAACGCGGCTGCGCGTCGGGCGCATCGTCCGGCTTGTCGGACAGCCCCATGCCGATGTGATCGGGCACGATGCAGCGGTAGCGATCGGACAGGCCACTGACCAGATGCCGCCACAAATAACTCCACGACGGATTGCCGTGCAGCATGACAACCACCTCGCCATCGCGCGGGCCTTCGTCCAGATACGACATCGCAACGCCGGGGCGCACTTCAAGGCGCTTGGGGGTAAAGGGGTAGCCGGGGTAATTCATGCAAAAACGCGTCCGATTCAGTTCGAGTAATTTCGCGGGGTGCAGGTGCTGCCCTGTACCGCACACAAGTGCAGATTACGTTGATTGTCACGATGCGTCCGGGCCAAGGCACGCCGCCCGTAGCGGAGATTCGCATAGATCCCAAGCGTCACTCGGCTTGCCTCGCATGCCCCCGATACGGCGGCAGTTGATGCTCGTCGCTGGACAGCAGCTGTAGAAATGCCGGATGTAGGAACAGTTTTTCTTTGCCTAAACGCTGCTCTTTCAAGACATCGATATCTACCAGTTCCTTGAGGTGACGTGCAGCGGTTTGCCTGGTCACGCCCAGCACCTCTACAACATTTTGGATGCGGCAATACGGCTGGTTGAAGATCACATCGACAAGCTCGCGGCTGTAGGCCTTCGGTGCGAGGCTACGGACGTGATCTTGTGCCTGTGCCTCCAAGCCGCGAATCGCCTGGATTTTGGCTGTTGTCCATGCAGCAGTCTCAGCGACGGCAGCGAGCATGTAATGAATCCACTCGGCCCAGTGTCCATGCCGTGTCACGTCCAGCAGCAAGCGGTAGTAGTCGCTGCGATGTCGAATAATGTAGCGCGACAGATACAGCACCGGCACATCAAGTAATCCTTGTTCGATCAGCATCAGCAGATTCAACACCCGCCCTGTGCGACCGTTACCATCGGTAAATGGGTGGATCGCTTCGAATTGATAATGCGCAACCGCCATCCGGATCAATGGATCGACATCGGTGTGTTCGTGGATAAAGCGCTCCCAGTTCGCGAGTTTGTCGCGTAGCAGCGTTTCACCCACTGGCGGGGTATAAATGATCTGCTGGATCTGATCGTTAGCCAGCGCAGTACCAGGCACGCGACGAACCTGCATCTGTACCGCGTTGATACGACTGCACACGACAATTGCGGTTTCGGTACACAGCGGCCGCTGTCTGAGCGATTGAAAGCCTTCGTACAGCGCACTGCGGTAACGCAGGGCTTCTTTGGTCGCGGGATTTTGGGCGCGCTCTTGGTCGTCTGCGTAGCGAAATAAATCGTCAGTGGTCGTGACGATGTTTTCGATCTCCGAGCTGGCCTGCGCCTCCAGGACCGGAATCGTATTGATCAACACGGCCGGGCTGGGTAACAACGCGGTGGCCTGTTTCAGTTCGGCCAGGGCGGTGCGTGCGACGATGCAAGCCTTGAGCAGGCTGCGGGTTTCTATATCTCCCGCCGGCGGTAGCGGCGGGAGAGCATTGTGGGGTTGACCCGGGTCGAAAGCGGGTGGTTCATCCATGGCACCTGCTCATGTTGCGAGAACGAACATGATGCAAGAACGCGTTCTAAAAATCCATTTTTTTTAACGCGTCTTTCCGTGCATCACCAAACCACTTCGGCCATCGAGCAGTTCAAGCCCGAGCCAATGCCCAGCAGCGCGATGCGGTCGCCCTTCTTCAGGCGGCCCAGCTCCTTGAGCTTGCTCAGCACGATCGGCACCGAGGCCGGGCCGATGTTGCCGTGCTCGCCGAAGATGGTCATGACCTTGGCCGGGTCGATGCCGAACGACTTCACGAAGGCGGCGGTGTGCGGGCGGCTGACCTGGTGGATGACGAACTGGTCCAGCTCCTCCACCGCCCAGCCCAGCACCTGCCTGGCGGCCATGAAGGTCTTCTGGGCCAGCTTGATCCCTTCGATCAGCAACAAGCGGGTGTCGGTGACCATGCGGTCCAGGTTGCCCCGGCACAGCTTGTTCCACTCGGTGGCCGAACGGGTCACGCCGCCCTTGTAGCGCGGCGCGTCGGGCACCAACTCGGTGCGCGCCATCACCATGGCTGCTGCACCGCAGCCCAGGGTCAGCGCGGCAAGTTCGTTGCGGAACTCCTCCTCGGTGACATCCGGCGAGGTCATGCGCTCAAGGGTCTTTTCGTACACCAGGTTGGCAGTCTCGCCATCCACCACCAACGCATAGTCGATCTCGCCGCGCTCGAGCATGCGTGCGGCGATGTCCATGCCATTGATGAAGGCCAGGCAGGCGTTGGCCACGTCGAAGGTGACGCAGTGGTCGCCCACGCCCAGGTTGCCGGACACGATGGACGCCGTGGACGGCTCCAGGTAATCGCGGCTCACCGAGGTGTTGACCAGCAAGCCGATCTTCTCGATGCCGATACCGGCATCGATCAGCGCCTTGCGCGCGGCCTGGGTGGCGGCGTCCGATGCCTGGACATCCTGGTCCCACAAGCGCCGTGCATGGATACCGGCAACGTCGCCCAACACGTCGGTCTTGATTCCGAGGCGGTCGTAGGTCGGTTGCAGGCGTTCGTTGATTTCCTTGGAAGTCAGCGTGTGCGGCGCATCAACATGCGCCAGTCCCGCGATGGAGACATTCTGGAAGAGCATCGAAGTAGCGCCATGGCGTCAGGCGAGGGGGCGCTAGTCTAGCCGCTGGCTGGTTTTACCGCATCTTTACAATTGAATCGCCTGCGCCCCAGCCCAACGGTTCAGCGCGGGGGGCAGCGGAAGGCGTTGAAACGCTGGCTGCCGTCGGCCGGCTGGCCTTGCGCCTGCACCGCATTGGCGTTGGCGCCGGGGGCCTCGTTGCGCGCCAGCGTTTCCAGCTCTTCCTGCACGCGCAGCGGGTTGCGGTTGTAGAAGCCGACCTTGCTCTTGACCGTCACCACCACTTCGCCCTGCTGCTGACACCCCGCTGGCACAGGGCCTGCGGGCAGCACCCGCACACTTTTGCCGCTTTGTTCGATCGGCACCCAGGTGCACGCCGCAGTGGTGGTGGCAACCAGAACAGACAGCATCAGCACGCGCATAAGTCATCACACCTGTGGGGAAAGCCGGATTGTGCCGCAGTTGCCTGCTGGCGATCCGGCGCGCGGTGGCACCCGCCATCCACCCATTCAGCGCACCGAACCGCCTTGCCTTGAGCGTGCATACCCGTTTGGCCGCGGTGTCCGCCGTCCTGCAGCGCGTCCGGGTGTCCGGACACGGACACACCTACGCGACTGAAGACCCTTTAAAAACAATGGCTTTTTGTTGGCACACCGTTTGCTCTTCTGTATCTCGCAACCGCCGGCAGCCGCTGAAACTGACTTTTCGCTGAACAAAATAAAAAGCCACGCGAAAGTTCTTGTGCGTACCGAAGCGGTGTACTACCTTACTACCACACCACTGATTAACAACACCAAGAGACCCCGCCATGAAGACCCAGACCCTGCGCATCGCCCTCTCCACCGCCCTGTTCGCTGGCGCCACCCTGGCCGGGTTTGCCCAGGCCGCGAGCCTGACCACCCTGGACACCGTCCAGGTTCGCCCGGCCGCCGACCAGATCGCCCAGCAGACACTGGAGCGCAACAGCGCCATTCGCACCCTGACCGCCGTGCAAGTGCGTCCCTCGGCCGAGCAAGTGGCCGCACTGGCCGCCGAACAGGCCGGCCCGCGCATCGTCACCTTGGCGGCGGTGCAGGTGCGCCCTTCGGCTGAACAGCGTGCTGACCTGGTGGTGCGCAGCGCCGCCGCCAGCGCGCAGAGCGCCTCCAGCCAGGCAGCTGGCGCCATCGGTGCACTGATGGGCCAGGTCATCGTGAACCTGCCGACGCCGCAGCTGCAGCCCTCGCCGGCCGAACTGGAAGCGCTGGTCAACGCCGCCATCAGCCTTTAAGCACGCGCGCAGCTACACTTGCGCGCATGCCAGCACCTGTCCTCGACGTCATCCTGTTTCAGCCTGAAATTCCGCCCAATACGGGCAATGTGATTCGCTTGTGCGCCAATACCGGCGCGCGCCTGCACCTGATCGAGCCGCTCGGCTTCGACCTCAGCGACAAGCAGCTCAAGCGCGCCGGCCTGGACTACCACGAATACGCGCCGTTGCAGGTGCACACCGACCTGCCCAGCGCCCTGGCCGCGATCGCGCCCAAGCGCGTCTTCGCGCTGAGCACCCGCAGTACGGTGCGCTACGACACACCGCAGTTCGCCGATGGCGATGCGTTTTTATTTGGTCCGGAAACCCGCGGCCTGCCGGCCGAGGTGCTGGAGTCAATTCCGCCGCAGCACCGGCTCCGTTTGCCGATGCGCCCGGACAACCGCAGCCTCAATCTGTCCAACACCGTTGCGGTGATGGTGTTCGAAGCCTGGCGGCAATGGAATTTCGCTGGCGGCCAGTAACCAGGCGATAGCCGGGACTGTACGCAACGGCATGCGCCTGCGTGCCTGCTGGCAAGACCGCATCGACGGACGCGCGATGAGATGGTGGCTACCGCACCTGATCTCTCACCAGGACGCGGCATCTGTGGTGGTAGCTATCGTTGGACAGCGACAGACACTGCATCGATCCGGACCAACGAGGCGATGATGTGCGCCGCGTCATCTGCGCGACTGCCAGGCCTGCCGGCCGACAGGACACGCCCCTGGTCAGAGCGCACTTGCTCGTCCCTACCAACGCAGTGCGATCGATAGCGCGCAAGTCGCGACGGACAGCGATCGGTCGCTCCGCTTGCGCGCGCCCTGCGCACCGGTCACAGCACTGTCTCGGCCTGCATGGAAGCCGCTGCCTGCAACATGCCGCGACAGCCGGCCCATAACGCCACTGCCAGCAGCGCGATCGCACCCAAGGTCAGAAACGCGATGCGGTAGCCGAAGGCATGCGCCAACCAGCCACCAAACGCCGGACTCAGTGCCGCACCGACGCCCTGCACGGTCATCACCGCGCCCTGGCCGACATTCACGCGCCCGGTGCCTTGCAACAACCGCGCGACCAGTGCCGGCACCACCACGCTTTGCAAGCCGGCGCCGAGCCCATCGAGGATCTGCACCGGAAACACGCCCCAGCCGTGAATCACCGATGCCGCCACCAAGGCGCGCAACGGCAGGGCCATGAACGCCACCAGCAGCACCCACCAGTGCCCATGCACGCGTATCCAGCGCATCGCCAGCAACGCGACCACCACCATCGTGGCCTGTGCCACCACGATGGTGGTGGCCGTCAATGCACTCGGGTCGCCGGCGTGCGCCGCCACGATCGCCATGCCGTACAGCGGCAGCATCGCCGCATTGCCCAGATGGAACAGCCCCAGCGTCACCGCCAGCAGCGCCAGCGGGCGGCAGGTCAGCAGCACACGCCAACCGCTCAACGCATCCCCACCGTTGTTGCTTGCCAGACCGCGTGCTGCGCGGTGGTCGATGGCCGCAGCCGGAATCGCCAGCACCGCCACCAGCGCCAGGGCGCCGAAAAAGGCGGTCAGCAGGAACACGGCGGCGAAGCCATAGCGCCATCCCAACCAGCCGGCCAGCACCGCGGCCAGCACGTTGCCCGCATGGTTGGCCACCTGATTGCGCGCCAGCTGATGGTCGAAACCGTGCGCGTGCACCAGCCCCAACGTAATGCCCGTCAATGCCGGGCCAATGCCGGCCGCTGCCAACGCCGAGGCGATCTGGGCGGCGACCACGCCCGAAGAGGTGGGCTGCAGCCAGATCAAGGCGGTGGCAAGCAGGATCGCCAGGCAACCGACCACCACCACGGCGCGTTTGCGCCGGGTGGCATCGACCAGCGCGCCGGCCGGTGTGGTGGCGAGCATGCCGGCAATGCCGCCCACGCTCATCACCGTGCCGATCGCCGCCACCGACCAGCCTTTGGATTGCAAAAACACGCTGAGGAACGGCCCCAGCCCGTCCTGCACATCGGCCACGCTGAAATGCAGTGCTTCCAGCGCGCGTGTCCCACGGGGCCTGGCCTTGGTCATCGGCATGGCACCGCTCCGCTGCGAGCGCGCACGAAGGCGCACGTGGCAGGCCACGGGGCGGGCATCTCAGTGGCGCGCGGTGGCCGCATGTTAGGCTCCTAGTGTTTGGGCTTGGGCTTGGGTTTATGCGCAGGGCCGTGCGGTGGATGCTCGATCTGCTTCAGCGTCGCCGCCTTGCCACCCAAGGCATGGGCATGGATCAGCACGCCGTGCGGCGTGGCCTTGGTCTCGCCTTCGGCCACCAGTGGCTTGCCGACCACTAGCTGCTTGGCGAAGTCGCCACCGGCATGCGGCGGAAACCGCACCGTGACCGCATCGTCCAGCAGCACGCCATGCACCTGCCCATGCGGACCGTGCAGCAACCGGGTGATGGTGCCGCTGTGCTGGGCCACTTCCGGCTTGGGCGGTTTGCCGGGCGGTTTGGGTTTGGGCTTGGCATGCGGCCCATGCGGGCCTTCATCGAGGATGCGCTTGCCGCCTTCCGGATCGATTGCCAGCGCCACCAGCATCTCCACGTCGCGCGGCTTGAGGCCACGTACGGTGAGCGCGCTACCAGGCTTGAGCGCCTTCAGCAGCGCCTCGGACAGATGCGGCGGGGTGTGCACTTCGGTGCCATCGGTGAGCAGCAGGCCGTCGATATCGGCCTTGGGGTTGAGCAGGAAACGCGCCAGGGTGCCGCGGGTGGCGGGGAGGAAATCAGGGTCGACCCAATGCATGGTGTTACTCCGAAAAAGGACCGGCATTGCCGGTCAAGCCGCTGGCCACGCGGCTGCGTGACCAGCGGAGGAAACCAACGAACAAAACAGGAGCGGTACGACTCAACGGCCGGCCGGCGGAACCGGCGCGCCCGGCGGCGGTGGCGGCAGCGGGCCGTCCGGACGCGGCGCGGTGAACAGCGCACGCAGCGAGGAGCGATCACGCCCCAGCTGGGTCGCCTCGATCGCACGGCCGTCCGGGGTGGCCACACCGAAGCCGCTAGCGCTCAGCGGCTCGCCCACGCGCAGCAGATCGGCAAACTGCAGCGCCAGATGCGGTGGCATCCGCACCACCGTGCCATCGCTGACCAGCGCACCATTGACCTCGCCGGCAGGCCCATAGACCAGGCGCTGGATCGTGCCATCGGACTGCAACGGGGTCAGCTGGCCGGGGGTCGGCGGCGGCGGCGGGGCGGCGCCGAAGGTGGGCGGACGGTCGACCACCTCGCGGCCGCTACGGCCGGAGCGGATCGAACTGACCTGCAGCACCGGCAGATTGCCCAGACGGAAGCCCTTGACGACGACATTGTCGCCGGCCCGTACGGCTGCCTTCACCTCGCTGGACAGATGCGGTGGAAACCCGACCTGGGTGCCGTCGCGCAGCCACAGTCCGTCGACCTCGCCATTGGGGTTGAGCAGGAAGCGCTCGACGGTACCGCTCACGCTCACCGGTGTGGCGGCGACCGGGGTCGGCGGGGCTGGCGGACCGCCGATCGGGCCGTTGGGCGCCGGCGGCGGCGGCGGGGCGGCCACCTGTGCGGCGGCGGCGCCGATGGTGCAGGCCAGGGCAATTGCAAGAACAGTCTGACGCATCATGGGGATGTCTCCTGCGCGGCGGGAAGGGGCCGCGTACCAGAGACAAAGCAGCAATCGTGCCAACCAATAACTGATTGTTTTGAAAGAGCTTTATTTGCTCTGCAGCCGGACGGAGACGTCTGCATTTCATCCACCCTGTCTGGTTTGGGGACACCTGTCCCGCAGCCTGCGATCGATGTGCGTACAAGTGTCACAGGCCGTATTCCTCCAGCTTGCGATAGAGCAGCTGCCGATGGATCCCCAGCCGGCGCGCGGCCTCGGCGCGATTGCCCTGGCTGTGTTCCAGCGCCGACCGGATCATCTGCGTTTCCAGCCGCGCCACGGCCTCGGGCAGGGTCCCGGTCACCACCGATGGCTCCTGCGGCGGCAACTCGCCCGCCTCGCCCAGCGCTTCATCCAGATCCGCCGCATCGATGCTGGCGCCACGCACCAAGACCTGGCTGCGCTGCATGACGTTGCGCAATTCGCGCACGTTGCCAGGCCAGCGATGCGCGAGCAGGCGCTCCTGCGCGGCCGGCGACAGGCTCTGCGCACGCGCTGCATCGGCGCTCAGGAAGTGCTGCGCCAGCAGCAGGATGTCCTGGCCACGCTCGCGCAATGGCGGCAGTTCGATCGGCACCACATTGAGGCGGTAACGCAGGTCGCTCCGAAAGCGTCCGTCGGCCACGCAGGCCGCCAGGTCGCGATGGGTGGCGGCCAGCACCCGCACATCCACCTTCTGCGGGCCGCTGCCACCCAGTGGCGTCACCTCGCCTTCCTGCAGGAAACGCAGCAGCTTGGCCTGCATCGGCAATGGCATGTCGCCGATTTCGTCCAGAAACAACGTGCCGCCATCGGCTTCGCGAATCAGCCCGCGTCGGTCGCTGCTGGCGCCGGAAAACGCCCCCTTGCGATGGCCGAACAGCTCACTCTCCATCAAGTCCAGCGGAATGGCCGCGCAGTTGACTGCGACAAATGGCGCATTGGCGCGCGGGCTGGCGCGATGCAGCGCGCGTGCGGCCAATTCCTTGCCGGTGCCGGTTTCCCCGGTGATCAGCACCGGCAGATCGGACGCCGCTGCCAGCCCGATGCGCTTGTGCACGGTGCGCATCGCCGGGCTGTGGCCGACCAGTGCATCCTCATCTTCGACCGGCGCAGGCGAGCTGTCTGTCGCTGCAGCCTGCGCATCGGCACGACTGAGCAGCGCGCGCTCCACCACCTCCACGATATCGGCACGGCCGACCGGCTTGACCAGATGATCGAAGGCGCCCAGCGTCATCGCCTCGATCGTGTTGCCGCTGGACACATGGGCGGTCAGCATCACCAGCGGCACCTGACGCGCCTGCGCATCGTCCAGGCGCGCACGCAGCACCGCGATGCCATCCATGCCCGGCATGCGGAAATCCACGAACGCCATGTCGATGCCGCCTTCGCTCAGCCGCGCCAGCCCGTCCGGCCCGTTCTCGGCGGCGACGACCGTATGCCCGAGCGAGCGCAAGGTGGCCTGCAAGGTGGTGCGAAACGCCGCGTCGTCGTCGATGATCAGGATGCGCGCCATGGCAACTCCAGGATGAAATGGGTCAGCCCGTCGGCATGTGCGTAGCGCGCGTGCCCGCCATGCGCACGCGCGATCTCGCGCACCAGCGCCAGCCCCAGGCCATTGCCGTCGGCGCGGCCACTGACGAACGGCTCGAACAGGTGCGCAGCGATCGGTTCTGCGATCGGCGCGCCACGGTTGCAGACCTGCAGCTGCAACATGCCCTCCACTGCTGCCGCCTGCAGCGTGACCTCGCTGCCTGGATCGGCGTGCTGCGCAGCATTGCGCAGCAGGTTGTGCACGGCGCGCCCCAGTTGCTGCGGATCCAGGGTCCAGCGCAACGGCGCGGCCGGCAGCAGCAGGCGGGGCGGCGGCGTGCCCGGCGGTAATGGGCTGTGTTCCAGTAGCGTCGCCAACCAGTCCTGCACCACCACCGTCTCCAGGTGCAGACGAATCGGCTGCACCATGCCGAGCAGACTCTCGACCACGCCATCCAGGCGACGAATCTGCGCCAGCATCAACTCGCCATGCGCCGCATCGTCCGGCGTCGCATCGCGGCGCGCGATCTCGTTTTCCAGCGCCAACCGCATCGTGGCGATCGGGTTGCGGATCTCATGCGCCACCGTGGCCGTCATGCGCCCCAGTGCGGCAAGCCGTTCGTGCCGCGACAGCTCGTCGGCCAGCCGGCGCGTCTGCGCCAGCGCCTGCGCGTTGCGCTGCGCATAGTCGTTGACCGCCGCGCCCAGGCGGTCCAGTTCCGGCGCACCGGTCGGCGGAATGTGCGGCGTCTGGGTGTCGGCGGCCAGCGCCTGCTGGATCCGCTGCAGGCGCTGGCTCCAGCGCCGTACCAGCACGCCCAGCGCAATGGCCGATATCGCCACCATCGCGAAGATCAGCAGCATGCCAACGACCAATGGCCGCCATGCGTCGGCCTTGCTGGCCGGCACCCGCGTCATTGTCCATGCCGCGCTGCCGGATGCCAACGGACAAGCGCTGATCAGCAGCACCTCGCGGCGACCGTCGCGACGGTATTGCGCCGCCTGCCTTGTCGTCACGCTCTGCTGCGCCGTGTTGACGATGTTGGCCCACTCCGCGGCGGGAATATCGGTCTTGTGATCGCTGCCGTCGTAGGTCGGGTAGGCATAGGCAACAAAGCCCTTGTGCAGGTCCCAGACACCGCCTTCGACGCCTGGCGCATCGGCCAGCACCAACTGCACCACCACCGCTGCCAGGCCTGCGCCATCGTCGCCGCGACGCGCCGCCTCGCTTGCCCCGGCATAGCGTTGCACGATGCGCGCGCATTGCCCGCCCAATTGCTGGCGCGCCTCTTCCAGCCGCACACCCTCGGTCTGCCGATACAGGCCGTACAACATCGTGGCCACG
This sequence comes from Xanthomonas euvesicatoria, assembly GCF_013112235.1. NCBI lineage: Bacteria > Pseudomonadati > Pseudomonadota > Gammaproteobacteria > Lysobacterales > Lysobacteraceae > Xanthomonas > Xanthomonas euvesicatoria. Next base: position 1,386,197 of record NZ_JABFFS010000001.1, on the reverse strand, counting down.
CCCACACAGGCGGCCACGATCACCATCCAGATCAGCAACAGTTGCCGGAGCAGCGAACGGGGCATGGACGAAGCGGCCTGAAGAGGACAGCCAGTGTGCGTGAGTGCAACTGAATTAACGCAGGTTGGTCTTCACCAACTCGATGACCTCATCGCCACGCCCGCTCATCACTGCCTTGAGCAGATACAGGCCCATACCCTTGGCCTGTTCGAGTTTGATCGCCGGCGGCACCGCCAGCTCCTGCGTGGCGATGCGCACATCCACCAGCGCCGGACCCGAATGCGCGAAGGCTTGGCGCAATGCACGCTCCAGTTGCGACGACTCATCGACACGGATGCCGAGGATGCCCATCGCGTTGCTCATCGCCGCGAAATCCGGATTGCGCAGCTCGGTACCGGTATCCAGGTAACCGGCAGCCTTCATCTCCATCGCCACAAATCCCAGCGAAGCGTTGTTGAACACCACCACCTTCACCGGCAGGTTCAATTGCGCCAGCGAGATGAAATCGCCCATCAGCATCGCAAAGCCACCATCGCCCGATAGCGAAATGACTTGCCGACCGGGAAATGCCGCTTGCGCACCAAGCGCCTGCGGCATTGCGTTGGCCATCGAACCGTGATTGAACGACCCCAGCAAGCGACGCTTGCCGTTCATGCGCAGGTAGCGGGCGGCCCACACCGTGGGCGTGCCGACATCGCAGGTGAACACTGCATCCTGATCGGCAATCTGGCTGATCAGCCGGGTCACGAACTGCGGGTGCAGCGGCTGCCCAGGATCTGCCGGCACCGCCAGATCGTCCAGCCCTTCGCGCGCCTTGCGGTAGTGCGCAAGCGACTTTTCCAGAAAGCCACGTTCTTCGCGGCGCTGCAGCTGTGGCAGCAATGCTGCAATGGTTTCACCCACATCGGCGGCAATGCCCAGCTGCAACGGCGTGCGCCGACCGAGCGCGCTCGGGTCGCGATCCACCTGCACGATGGTCGCGTCCTTCGGGTAGAACTGCCGGTACGGAAAATCCGTGCCCAGCATGAGCAAGGTGTCGCAATTGAGCATGGCGTGATAACCGGAACTGAAACCGATCAGGCCGGTCATGCCGACATCGAACGGGTTGTCCCACTCCACGTATTCCTTGCCGCGCAGCGCATGCACCACCGGCGCACCCAACGTGTCGGCCAACGCCACGACTGCGTCATGCGCGCCGGCACAGCCACTGCCGCACAACAGCGTTACCGCCTTGCTCTGCTGCAGCAGCTCGGCCAATTGCCGCACGTCCTCGGCGGCGGGCAGCACCCGCGGCTGACGCAGCGCCGGCCACGCACTGGAGACATGCTTGTCCACCTCCAGCAACGCGATATCGCCGGGAATCACCACCACCGCCACGCCTTGCTGCAGGATGGCCGTGCGCATCGCCCGATGCAGCACTTCCGGCAATTGCGCCGGGTTGGTCACCAACTCCACGAAGTGACTGCACTCGCGAAACAGCTCCTGCGGGTGGGTCTCCTGAAAATAGCTCAGCCCGATCTCGGACGACGGAATATGCGCGGCAATCGCCAGTACCGGCTGGCGGCTGCGATGGCAATCGAACAGCCCGTTGATCAGGTGCAGATTGCCCGGCCCGCAACTGCCGGCACACACCGCCAGCTGGCCGGTCACCGCCGCCTCTGCACCTGCGGCGAACGCGGCCACTTCTTCGTGCCGCACATGCATCCACGCGATGGTCTGCATCTCGCGCAAGGCATCGGTCAAGCCGTTGAGGCTGTCGCCGGTCACGCCCCATATCCGCTCGACCCCGGCGCTCTGCAGCGTCTCGGCCAGAAAGCGCGCCAACGTTTTTTTCTTCGCCACGATGCAGCTCCACAGGTGTGTTCAACAGGCGTGCAATGCTCCCAGCGGCGGTGTCAGTGCAATGTGCTGGTGGAGCGAGCGCGCGTAAAACGTTGGAAGCCATACGAAGCGTTGGAAGCCGTACGATCTTCCGCGTTTGTGTACACATGCCTCACGTCGGCGCCATGTAAGCGCTAGAGCATCACGTTTTGCACGTGCTGTACGCGCATCTGCACGCGACACAAGAAAGCGCAGCTGAATCTGGCGCGATGATTCATCAACTGGTCAGTCCAAAATTCATGTCGCGTTCCATCGAATAACGGAGAATTTACATCTCGGCAGCGAACGGCATCCGCCTCAGCGCCGGTCCAATCAAATAAGTACAGGTATCCCGATCATGAAGACTTCTTTGCTGGCCCTCGGCCTTCTCGCAGCTCTGCCGTTTGCGGCTTCGGCTGCTGAAAACCTCTCCTACAACTTCGTCGAAGGCGACTACGTGCGCACGCCGACCGAAGGTCGCGATGCGGACGGCTGGGGCGTGAAGGCCTCCTACGCCATCGCTCCGAACTTCCACGTGTTCGGCGATTACAGCAAGCAGAATGCTGACGACAACAACAACGTGTTCGAGAACACCGACTCGGACTTCCAGCAGTGGGGCGTCGGCGTGGGCTTCAACCACGAAATCGCCACGAGCACCGACTTCGTTGCGCGCGTTGCCTACCGCAAGCTGGACCTGGACACCCCGAACATCAATTTCGACGGCTACAGCGTTGAAGCCGGTCTGCGTAACGCCTTCGGCGAGCACTTCGAAGTCTATGCCCTGGCTGGCTACGAAGATTTCTCCAAGAAGCGTGGCATCGACATCGGCGACAACTTCTACGGCCGCCTTGGCGCCCAGGTGAAGTTGAACCAGAACTGGGGCATCAACGGCGACATCCGTATGGATGGCGACGGCAACAAGGAATGGTCGGTCGGCCCGCGCTTCAGCTGGTAAGCCGCACGTTTGACTGCAGCGCGCTCTCTCTCCCGCGTTGCACTGGAAGCCCGGTCCTCCGACCGGGCTTCTTTCTTTTGGGCGATCGGTTGGCGGTTTGGACATGCACGTCACGATGCGCGTCACTTCGCACAGGAAACCTCGCCAACGATGCATCTGCGTCACGAGGGTGGGCCGCGCTCGCGTTGGGTGCCCCAACGACCTGGCGCCCGATCCGCCAAGGCCGTGCTTGCGCCGCGCGGCAAGCGGCCAAACAAAAAAAACGCCCGGTACTGCCGGGCGTTGTGTTGTGCATTTTCGCATCGGATGCCGAGGCGCTACCGGTCTTGGCGCGGCGAACAAGACGGAGCGAGCAATCATCCGGTGGCGTGGACAGCGCGCGGAACCGTCACGCAAGGGTGGCGCACGAGGATTCTAAGCACCGGCCCACGCACGACTGGCAGTAAGCGCAGCGGTTTGTCGGCTGTTCTCAGGTAAACAAGGTCTGCGGGTACTCTGGCTTGCGCTCGCGTGCCAGCAGTTCCTTCAGGCCTGCTTCCGGAGTGATTTCACCGTGCAATACCGCGCGCACGGCATTGGAGATCGGCAGTTCGATGCCGTGGTGTTCGGCCTGACGCATGACCTCATCGGCCGTCTGCACCGATTCGACCACCTGGCCGATCTCGCGGATCGCATCGTCCAAGCTCTGCCCGCGCCCCAGGGCCAGACCCAGGCGCCGGTTACGCGACAGATCGCCGGTGCAGGTAAGCACCAGATCGCCCAATCCGGCCAGGCCCATCAGGGTCTCCGGACGTGCGCCGATCACCGCCGCCAGACGCAGCATCTCGTTCAAGCCACGCGTGATCAGACCGGCCCGTGCATTGAGACCAAGCTGCATGCCGTCGGCCACGCCGGTGGCCACCGCCAGCACGTTCTTCATCGCCCCGCCCAGCTCGGCGCCCACCATGTCGTCGCCGGTGTAGGCGCGGAAGGTGGGGCCGTGCATCGCATCGGCCACCACTTGTGCGAACGCCGCATCGTCGCCGTGCACGGTGATGGCGGTCGGCAGGCCGAGCGTGACTTCCTTGGCGAAGGAGGGCCCGGTCACCACGGCCAGCGGAACGCTGGGGCCGAGGATGTCGCGTGCCACTTCATGCAGGAACCGCCCGGAACCGGGTTCGAAGCCCTTGGTCGCCCAGGCAACGCCGGCACCGGCCGGACGCAGCGGTGCGATCAGCCGGATGGTCTCGGTGAACGCATGCGAGGGCACCACCACCAGGATCCAGGTGGCGTCAGCCACCGCCGCCTGCAGGTCGGTGGTGGCACGCAGACTGTCGGGCAGCGCAATGCCCGGTAGATAGCGCGCGTTCTCGTGGGTGCGGTCGATGGTATCCACCATCGCCGCATCGCGCCCCCAGAGCACGGTCGGATGACCATGCCTGGCGAGCAGCGCGGCCAGGGCCGTGCCCCAGGAACCGGCGCCGAGAACGGCGATCTTGTGGGTCCAATCGCTCATCGGCGCAATCAACGCTTAGGCGTTGCCAGCCGGCTCGGAATCGGCCAGCGAAGTGCCTTCGTTCTGACGCTGACGCAGGGTTTCTGCGTACAGGGCTTCGAAATTGATCGGCTGCAGGTAGAACGGCGGGAAGCCGCCGGCCTGGATCAGGTCGCTGACCAGGGTGCGCACGTACGGGAACAGGATGTTTGGGCACTGGGTGCCGAGCAGCACGTCGATCGCCTGCGGGTCCAGGCCGACCAGGCCGAACACGCCGGCCTGCTGCACTTCGGCCACATAGGCCGTCTTGCCACCGGCGGTGCAGGTCAGAGTCACGGCCAACACCACTTCGAAGGCGTTGTCGTTGAGGCGCTGCACCTTCTGGTTGAGGTTCAGCTGCAGCTCGGGCTGGTTGGCGTCATTGAAGACGGCCGGTGCGTTCGGAGATTCGAAGGACACGTCCTTGACGTAAATCTTTTCGATGGTGAAGGCGGGACCAGCAGCGGCGTCGGCCGGCGCAGCGGCGCCGTTGAGGATTTCGTCGGACATTCCTAACTCCAGAAACGGTTCGGTGGATGCAGCGTTGAGTGATGCGAACGTGAAAGCGCAAGTCTCTCACGCCAGCAATGGGGGCGTGCCGGTTGCCGCACAAGGCGGATCAGCGGCCCTTGATCAGTGGCAGCTCGGCCATCTGCCAGGCGGCCACGCCGCCTTCGAGCCAGTACACCTGTTCGAAACCAGCTTTCTTCAGCGTCTTGGCTGCACCGGCGGAGGTGGTGCCGCTGCGGCACACCACCACCACCGGCGAGGCCTTGGCGTTGGCCAATAGCTTGCCGGCCGGGTCGAACTTGGCCAGCGCCACGTTTCGGCTGCCGGCGATGTGGCCTTTTTCGAAGTCGGCAGTGGGCGACAGGTCGATCACCAGCGCATTTTCGCTGTTGATCAGACGGGTCAGCTCGGCCGGCTTGAGCGCGCGATAGCCGCGGAACAGGCGCGCGACCTCGGTGACGATCAGGGCGATGGTCAGGCCCACCAGGGCCAGCGACAACATGGGGTTGCGGCCGACAAAGGCCTGCAGCTCTTCGAAATTCACGGGGTCAGGGTCAGTCGAGCGGGCGGGAATTGTCGCACAGCTGGCGCACGCGACGCCCGGCGCGCAGGGGCCAGGCTACTGGCCCTTCCACAGGTCGGGCAGGCCGCTGGCCAGCCACCAGCGCTTCTGCTCGGGATTCCAGCGCCAGATCTCGATGCTGCGCACCAGCCGTTCGGCCTGGGTATTGCGGTTGATCACCCGCAACTCGACCTCGCGCCGCAGATCGCCATTGGGGTCTTGGCCCACGCGCACCTCGCGGTAGCCGGAAATCTGCACCTGCTCGTAGCGCGAACGTTCCAGGTCGCTGAGCGGATGCGCCTGGGCATAGGCCGGCTCGACGAAGCCCTGCGCGGCATCGAAATCGTTCCAGCGCACGGCGGCCGTGTAGGCAGCCTGGGTGGTTTCCAGCGCCCGCGCCTGGGCACGGCTGCCGGCATTGGCCACCCCGCTCAGCAGTGCCAGCCCAAGCAGCACGATCGTTGTAATGACTGCACGCATGCGTATTCCCCCGGATCCAGCCGGCATCCTACCGTTTTGGAAACGCCACGAAGCGCCCGCTCAACGTGGCCGCGGCGGCACCGGAGCCCAGTGCGATCTGCGCGCGCATGCCGATGCGCGCCTTGCCACGCTGCCGGAACGTCGCCAGAAAGGCCTCCCAGCTTCCCAACTCGGACGGCTCGGCATTGGCGACCAGGTCTTCGTACACAGGCGCGACATAGCGCAGCTGGCTGTCTGCAACGTAGACATCGGCGTGGTGCCCGGCCAATTGCAGCTGCAGGGTCAGCCACCCCCAGCTGGCCAGCGTCATCAGCGAGGCCAGGCTGCCGCCGAACGCATTGGCCTTGTCGTTGACGTTGGCCTGCAGCGGCGCCCGCAGGCGCAACGCACCATCGTGCAGACCGTCCACGGCAATGCCCATCGACAGGACCGGCGGCATGGCGATGAACTGCTGCTGCAGCGACTGCAGGGCGGATGCGAGCGTGCACGAAGGAGTCATCGGCAAAGACTGAAAGACGGCGAAGGGCGGCATCATGCCGCAATGTTCTGCGAGCGTCTTGTGCACCTGCATGACATGCGGTACCGCATGGTGAATGCAGTCATCGCCACGTGCGATGTGTGGGCCGGCATCGCGCTGGCCGCATGCAACAACTTTTTCGACACCTTGGCCCAACCCGGATCACGCGCTCGGTCAGCACGCGGTATCCGCCACGATGCCTGCCGGTGGCGTTGCAAATAGCGCGCCATGCATCAAACCGCCCGCCAACGACCGCGCAACCGCCCGGCACGACCGACGCCTGCGCGCGAGTGCTTATTTGCCGCGCTAAGGCGCAAAGACCACCTTGCGATAGCCCTGCGCCACCCGCAACAGCGCGGTGGCCTTGGCTTTCCAATGCGTGCTGCGCTGCTTCTGCGCCTGCGTCAGCGTCAGCGGCGCATCGATGGTGCTGGTAAACACGATGTTTTCCGCAGCTGCATGGAAGAATTTGTCCTGGATGCACGCAGCCGGCGAGAGCTGATAGGTGGACAACTGGTGCGCCACCGGCGACTCGTTCCAGCCGAACAAAAAGATATCGGCCATGGTGTGCCAGCGCGCCTTCGCAGCCAGCAGCAATCGCGCCGCATCCCTGCTGATGATCAGCGCGCCGGCGCATACCGGCCAGCAATGCTGATACGTCGATGGCCGCACCAGGCGCAGTTGGCGTCCGGCGACATCCGCCACCTTGGCATCGAGTTTGATGCGGTTGTAGGACGGCTCCAGCCGCACGATGCTGCGGCCACCCGGTAGCCAATCGGTGCTGCCCAGCAACGCCGGCAGCGCATCGGACAGATGCATGTCGTCTTCGAAAATCGCCGTGTAGGCGTCGTCGGAATCGGCCGCAATGCGCCACGCTGCCTGGTGACTGAGAAAGCAGCCGATGTTGGACGCCGTCCACTTGCGCGGGCCGGCGCTGAAGGCATCGCCCGACCCTTCCAACGGGCGATCGCGTACGAAGTCGGCGATCTGCTCGTCCGTCAACGTGGCGCCATCGATGGCAGCAATGCGCTCGAACGGCAGGCCCAGCGCATCGAAGCGCGCCGACATGGCCTGCAACCGGTCGCCGCTGCGCTGCATGTTGATAAGGTAGGACTTGATCACTTCGCCGCTCCAGCACGGTTGTCGGCCAGGATCGTGACCGGATTCCCGGCGGTTGCAATAGGTTCCGGATCGAGTCGAAGGGCGCCAGTCAGGCAGCCGAATCATCGCTCCGGCTGCCGGCATTGCGCCATCGATTCGTACTGGCATCCCCGGATGCGGCGACAGTGGGCCGCAGGTGGCCCACGCTCTCGCATAATCGCCTCATGACCGGCCTTGCCCATCCCGATGCTGCCTGGACCCTGATCTCGCTGCGCCCCAGCGGTGAACATGCGCCGTTGCGGCGGGCAGTTGCGCGGCATGGCGGACGGGTACTTGCGCTGTCGCCATGGCGCCTGCAGACCCATGACACCGCACAGGCGCGAGACGCGCTGCGGCAGGCGCTGGCAGCGCCGATTGCGATTTTCACCAGCCCGGCCGCGGTGCAGGCAGCGCATCGTCTGGCGCCGCTGCAGCGCCCGGCGCAGGCGCACTGGGTCAGCGTGGGCGACGGCACTGCGCGCGCATTGCACGCCTGCGGCATCGACAGCGTGGTGCGGCCGGCGCGCATGGACAGCGAAGGCCTGCTTGCGCTGCCGCTGCTGCAGGCACCGCTACAGGCCGTCGGGCTGATCACTGCCCCCGGCGGGCGCGGCATGCTGGCGCCCACGTTGCAGCAGCGCGGTGCACGCATCGTGCGTGCCGATGTCTATCGACGCGTCCCGCTGCGCTTGCGCGCCTCGTCCATCCAGGCGTTGTCGCTTGCACTGCCGCGCAGCGTGCTGGCGCTCAGTAGCGCCGAAGCGCTGACGCTGGTTCTGCAACAGCTGCCTGCCGAATTGGTCGCTGCGTGGCAACAGCGTCCGGTAGTGGCATCCAGCGATCGCATGCTCGACGCCGCACGTGCAGCCGGTTTCGTGCATGGCATGCGCGCAGCAGGCCCGTTGCCGCAGCAGCTCGCCGCTGCTGCTGAGGCGGCAATCATGACACCACCACGACCTTGCTGAACTGCGAACTCAAGCACAGCTTGCCGCCGTCCGGCGCTGCACGCCATGCTGTGTGCGATGACTGCGGCGCCTGCGCCGGTCGTGACTGCCCGAGGATGTCCGAATGACCGAAATGCCCGCTCCTGCGCGACGCTTTCCCTTGGCATGGCTGCTGCTTGTCGTCGCCGTGGCGGCCGTTGGCGTGGCGCTGTTCCTGGGCTGGCGCGCGTGGCAGAACTATCAGGCAACGCAGCTGCAGGCCGCGCAGGCGCAGCAGCAACGCTGGGACGGCACCCAGCAGATGCTGGAGACGCTGCGCCGCGATCAGCGCCTGGCCAACGAGCGTCTGCAGGACGCGGCGGCCACCAACCGCGTCCTGCGCGACGAGATGCTGGGCTTGAGTCAGCGCAGCGCGTTGCTCGAAGACACCGTGCAAAAGCTGGCCGACCCCAACCGTCATGGCGCACAGGCGCTGCGCCTGGATGAAGTGGAGCTGCTGCTGCGGCTCGGCCAGCAGCGCCTGAGTATCGCCGGCGATGCCGATGGCGCGCGGCGCGCCTATGCGCTGGCCAACGGCGCACTCAACGGCATCGACGACCCCGGTTACCTCAATCTGCGTCAGGCATTGGTACAGGAACGCGATGCGCTGGAGCGTCTGGGGGCTGGCCCGCAGGCGGAGGCGGGCAAGAATCTGGATACCCTGGCCGCCGAGTTGCAGCGCCTGCCGGAACAGACCGCACAGGCCAGCGCCGCGGCGCAACCGTGGTGGCAAAAGGCGCTGGCGCCGCTGGTGGACATCCGCCCCAGCCGCGGCGACGCCTTGCTGACCGGCGGCGACCGGCGTGCTGCGCGCGATGCAGTGCAGATCGAAATCAGCCTGGCCCGCGCGGCCGCGGAACGTGGCGATGCCGCCGGTTTTGCGCAATCGCTGCGCCGCGTGGAGACCTGGACCACCCGGCTCTGGCCGGATTCGCCGCAACGTCGTCAGCTGCGTGCACGCTTGCGCAGCCTGCAACAAGCGCCACTGCGTCCGCGCCTGCCGGAACTGGGCACCACCCTGCTGCAACTGCAGGCCATGCGTGAAGGGAGATCCACCCAATGAAAGTGTTGCGTACCGTCTTGATCCTGCTGGTTGCCGTGGCGCTGGGCGTGCTTGGTGCACAGTGGCTGTCGCATCAGAACAGTTACGACCTGGGCAACGTCGTTGTCAGTGTGGGGGGCAACGACTATCACGCCGCCATGCCGCAAGCGCTGCTGATCCTGCTGATCGCATTGCTGGTGCTGTGGCTGCTCTGGACGTTGATCAGCCTGCCGTTCCGCGTGTGGGGCAAGTACCGCCGCAACAAGGGCCGTGCGCGTTTGATCGAAGGTCTGCGCGCTGCCGATCATGGCCAATGGCAGCGCGCCGAGCGGCTGCTGGTCAGTGCCAGCGAAGACGATGAGGTCAGCGGCATTGCCCTGGCCAGCGCGGTGCGCGTGGCCGATGCGCGCGACGACGAGGCGGCGGCCACGGCACTGGCAAAGCAACTGGCCGAGCGCGACCCGACAGGCTATGCGCTGTTGCAGGGCGAGCGGCACCTGGCGCGCCAGCGCCCGGTCGATGCGATCAATGCACTGGATAGCGCCAACGCGCAGCCGTTGCCGGCACGCGGCCTGCTGTTGCGCACCCACGCCCTGGCGCAGATCGGTCGCGCCGACGAAGCCTATGGCCAGCTCGGTGCCCTGCGTCAGCAGGCGGTCTTGGCGCCCGATGCCTACAGCACGCTGGAAGCGACGCTGGCCGAGCAGACCCTGTTGCAGGCCAGCGACGCCAATGCACTGGCCGAGCGCTGGGAAGCATTGCCCAAGACATTACGCACCACTCCGGCAGTGGTTGGCGCCTACGCGCAACGTGCGGCCGTGCTGCATTGGGACGATGCCGCCGTGCACAGCCTGGAGCAGGCGCTGGACGCGCAATGGGACGAATCGCTGGTACGGCTGTACGGCGTGCTGCCGCTGGAAAAATACGATTCGCGCCGCGCCAGCGCGCAGCGCTGGCTGACCCAATATCCCGACAGCCCAGGGCTGTTGCTGACACTGGCGCGGCTCGCGCGTCATCAACAGCAGTGGTCGCAGGCCGAGGAATTCCTGCATCGCGCCATCGCAAGCGGCGCCGGCAGCGAGGCCTGGGAAGAGCTGGGACACGGGTTTGCCGCCTCCGGCGACCTGCTGTCGGCACAGCATTGCTACGCCAATGCCTTGCGCGCCGCACGCGGCGAACCGGTACGCGACGTCATGCCACAGCAGTCGTTGCGCGGGCCAATCGTCACCACGTACGACCCGGCGCCAGTCGATCCGCACGCAGCGGACGATCGCATTCTGTAGTCGGGACAGCGGCGGTATGCAATGTGCTTACCGCCGCATTGCACTCCCGCGAACGGGGTCAATGCGCGCCAAGCGGCCATCTGCTTCATCGAAGAAGCTGACGTCGCATTGTTAGCCATACAGCGATGGAATTAAGGATGGCGGACCCGCACCGGCAGAATTCAACTGCCGCTTCTGCAAATCCCCAATCCCGAATGCCCAATCCCGTACCGCACCACGGCATCAGCGCTCGACGATCGCCACCACGCCCATGCCGCCGGCGGTGCAGATCGAAATCAATGCACGGCCGCCGCCGCGCTCTTCCAGCTGTTTGGCGGCCGTGGCCACCACGCGTGCGCCAGTGGCGGCGAACGGATGGCCGGTGGCCAGCGACGAGCCCAGCGGATTGATCTTGTCCGGGTCGATGCGGCCCAGCGGCGCGTCCAGGCCCAGCCGGTTGCGGCAGTAGTCCTCGCTCTCCCAGGCACGCAACGTGCACAGCACCTGCGCGGCGAAGGCCTCGTGGATTTCGTAGATGTCGAAATCCTGCAGGGTCAGGCCCTGACGCGCCAGCATCTGCGGCACCGCAATGGTCGGCGCCATCAACAGGCCTTCGCCATGCACGAAATCCACCGCCGCCACCTGCGCATCACGCAGATAGGCCATCGGCGTGTGGCCATGCGCCAGCGCCCAGGCTTCGCTGGAGAGCAGCACCGCGGCCGCACCATCGGTGAGCGGGGTGGAATTGGCCGCGGTCAACGTGCCGCGGCCAGAGGTCTTGTCGAAGGCCGGGCGCAGCGTGGCGAGTTTTTCCAGCGAGGTGTCCGCGCGCAGGATGTTGTCCCGCGAGACGCCGCGGAACGGCGCGATCAGCGAGTCGAAGAAACCGCGCTCATAGGCAGCGGCCAGCTTATGGTGCGAAGCCACCGCCCATTCGTCCTGCGAATCGCGCGAGATGTTCCATTCCTTGGCCATGTCCTCGCAGTGGTCGCCCATGCTCTTGCCGGTGCGCGGCTCGGCCACGCCGGGGAACTCGGGCTTGAGCTCGGCCAGCTTGAAGCCGCGCAGCAGCGCCCTGAGCTTGTCGCCGGTGGCCTTGGCACGGTTGGCGGCCAGCAGCCGTGCGCGCAACTTCTTGCCGTACACGATCGGCACTTCGGAGGTGGAGTCGGAGCCGCCGCCGATGCCCGAGTCGATCTGCCCCAGCGCGATCTTGTTGGCGATGGTGATCACCGAATCCAGGCTGGTGCCGCAGGCGCGCTGCAGGGTGATGCCCGGCGTCAGCGGCGACAGACCCGACGACAGCGCCGCCTCGCGCGCCAGGTTCCAGTCCGCGGAATGCTTGATCACCGCGCCCATCGCCACTTCGCCCAATTGCTGCCCATGCAACCCGAAGCGCTCGACCAACGCGCCCAGCGTGCGCACCGACATGCCCAGGTTGCCCACATCCGCATACGCGGTGTTCTGACGACAGAACGGGATACGAACGCCGCCCAAAATGGCGACGGGACGGGCTGCGGGCATCGGTTGACCTGGCATGGAGGACTCGGGGACATGGCCTGCACAGGGCCGGCAGGCATAATGGCCGCAGTGTAGCTTCGACCCCGTGATGGGCCAACCGCGAATCATGAGCAAGACCGAACACGGCGTAACCGCCATGGGTGTGCTGGCGCTGGAATTGACCGGCGGAAGCGCCCCCGAGCGCGGCGCCTTGGCGCCGGCGCAGGCCGGCATGCTGGCCGAACGCATCGGCCGCGACCTGGCGCAATGGATCCCGGAAGTCCGCGATCTGGAATTGAGCGTGGCGTTGGCGCATTTCGATCCGTCCGAAGTGTTGCGGCCGGGCTGGCCGCTGCATCGGCGCCTGGAAGAGCTGCAGGCGCGTGCACCCGGGCGCGACCAGGGCCCGCGGGTGCTGGCCTTCGGTGCCGACGCGCAAGGCGAGATCCCGCTGCCGTTCCAGGCCGATGCGCAACTGGCCGGCGGTGGGTTGCGCGTGTTGCCGTTCCTGCTGTCCGGCGACCCGCACACGGTTGCCGGCGTGGCCGACGCCATGGAGGAAGTGCTGCTGGCCCAGGGAATGGCGCAGGCCGATACCGCGTTGCTGGCGCAGGAAAGCTTCGGCGCCCGCATCGAGCATGCGCGGTATCTCACCGCCAACGATCTGGCGGCGATGATGTCGATGCAGTACGACAATCAGGGCCTGGCGCCGCTGTGGCCGCTGATCGAAGCCGCACTGCTGGCGCCGCACACCGAAGAGTGGCTGGAGCAGCCCCCCGAGCCGGTGTTGCGCTACATCGATGGCGAAGTGCGTATCGCCTTGTTCGATCCCGCAGGGTGGTGCGATTACTACGCGCACGACCGCGAAGATTGCGAACGCCTGCGCGGCGTCTATGAGCACTATCTGGCACGCCAGCGGCAGATGGCCGCCGTGCTGGAAGCGCATGGGCTGCCCGTGCTGTACGTGCATATCGAGCCGGGCCAGGATCCGCGGCAGGCCTTGTCCAGCTAGCGCTTCTTGATCATTCCCGCGGATTACTTGCAGTTCAAGGACGAATAACGATGAAACGCAACTCATATTCCCTGCGACTTGGAGTGCTAGCAATCGCTGGGCTCTGCGCATGCGACTTAGTCCATGCAGCGGAGCCTACTCCCACCTCGTCTAACTGCACCGTCGACGCGGATTCGATGGCTGCTTCGCCTGTCGCGCTGGACTCATACGATTTGCACCTCGATTACGAGATGACACTAGAGGTGCTTGCCACCATTGATAAGGACGGAAAAGTCAAAGACACATCCATTACCAGGTCATCTCGCAACAGGCTAGTCGATCGTGCAGCTATGACTGCCGCGAAACGGTGGCGCTACCATTGCCAGGCCACTCCGGGAACAGCATTGCTGACTGTTAGGATTCCTGCGCCGCGCTGCAAACTTGATATGGATTCGTGGCGAGACCACCGGCCTGTCTATCCTGAGCAACTAAGACGCGAGCACGCGAGAGGATCTGTTGAACTCAACCTTCGCCCAGGCGGTAGCGCCAATGGCAGTGCAGACGTCAGTCTAAAAGCAAGTAGCGGCTATACCGACGCTGACAATGCCGTGCTCGATGCCGCGCGCAAATGGCGCTTCACGTGCAACGCACCTTCCGCGCCAACACAAACCGCATTTACGACAGAACAATTCAACTTTTCAGACCGCCCAAGTCAGGAAGATCTGGAAAAATCAGCAAGAGCGGAAAGAGCGAAGCGAAAAACTCCACCTTTCAATTCGGATCTCAAAACGACTGTTCGCGACGCCCTCCCCATGGAGTACGCGCACGCCAAACAGTTTTTCGAGAGTGTGCCGAAACGAAATGACGTGGAATTGAGCAAAGATCAGCAGGACACACCGGGTTTAGCGGTCTACACGACCAGTCTCAAGGAGGTCATGCGGCAAATCCTCGCATCCGACCAACTCGAGCAGCCAAATGTAACGACGTGGCTGATGTTTATGCCACCGCACCCATGGGCCCCCTCGGTAGTCCGTACGCGCAGCGAGACGATCACAGACGAGGCAAGTGGTCAGCGACGTCCGATTGAGCGCGTCAACTATGTTTGTGATTCAAGCCCTGCAAATTGCGCGCAAATCGAAAGTCGCATTCGTCACATGGTAGAGCCAGTGTCAGCGACGCATTGATCTTCCTCGGCCGCGCTCAATCGCGGCCGAGGAATTCCGGATTTAACGTGTCGCCGCCTGCGCGTTATCGGTGGTGATCACGCCGCAGGCCAGACGGCCGCCGGCGTTGCCGGTGGGCTGGGTTTTGTAGTCGTCGGCATCGGCATGCACGATCACCGCGTGGCCGGCGATATCGAACTGGTCGGCCTTGCCGAGATTGACGTTGCTGGACACCGGGCCGTCGATGCTGGCGTTACCCTGCGCATCGGCGGTGATGTTGGGCATGTCGCCACCATGGTGCGGCTCGGCGCTGACGTTGCCGTGATCGGACTGGGACGGGTTGAAATGGCCGCCGGCGCTGCTGCCGTCCGGCGCGCTGCAATCGCCCTTTTCGTGGATGTGGAAGCCGTGCTCGGTATTGGGCTTGAGGCCGCTGAGCTGGCCGGTGACGCGCAGCGCACCGTCGACGGTCTTGAACGTCACCGTGCCTTTGACGTCATTGCCCTTGGTCGGCTTGAGCTCGGCGGTTGCGGTGGTGGTGGCCGCCGCCTCGGTGACCATGGAGGCGGCATGTTCGCCACCGTGCGCCGCTTCGGCCGGGGTGCTGGCCTGCGGTGCGGGTGCCGGCTCGGCCGGCGCTGGTTCCTCGCGCTTGCACGCGGTCAGCACCAGGGCGGTGGCCAGAAACAAGGTGGTCGGAACAATGCGCATGGAGTACTCCTGAAGAAAGGCCGCAACTGCAGCCGTTGACGCCCCGACTCAGGGCTGCGAAGGGGGCGTGCCCCATTGGGTGACGCGAATGACGCCGCAGGCCAGGCGCGCACCGGCATTGCCGCTGGGCTGGCTGCGATAGTCGTCGGGGTCGGCATGCACGATCAGCGACTTGCCGACCACGTCGGTCGGGGCGCCATCGCCCAGACTGATGCCGGACAGAATCATGTCCAGATGCACCACGCCTTCGGCGTCTGCACGCAGATTGTCCATGTCGCCCAGATGATGCGCGCCGCCACCGGCA
The DNA here is from genome assembly GCF_013112235.1 of Xanthomonas euvesicatoria. Classification (NCBI taxonomy): domain Bacteria; kingdom Pseudomonadati; phylum Pseudomonadota; class Gammaproteobacteria; order Lysobacterales; family Lysobacteraceae; genus Xanthomonas; species Xanthomonas euvesicatoria. Next base: position 1,370,704 of record NZ_JABFFS010000001.1, on the reverse strand, counting down.
CGCCCGTGCAGCGCGCCACCCGGGTTGAAATGCGCGCCCGCGCTGCTGGCATCTGCCGCGCTGCAATCGCCGCGTTCGTGCACATGGAATCCGGACACACCGCCCGGACGCAGGCCGCCGATGGTGCCGGTGAGGCGGATGCCCTGCAGCGCCGGCACCAGCACCACCCGGCCGCTGACCAGGCTGCCCGAGGCCGAAGCCAGCGCGGCCTCGGCTTGCTGCACCGGGCGCGCAGGCACGATCCGCGCCGCTGGCGGCGGAGGCGCCTTGGGCGGCGGTGGCGTGCTGCTGCAGGCGGCCAGCGCCAGCGCGGTGAGGGCAACGATCGTGGGCGACCGGTAACGCATCGAGCAGTTCTCCTGATCAGGCTGGAAACCTATGCGGGCGCATGTTCACGTGTCATGAAATGGGCCTGCTGGCGGCACAGGAGTGTACGGGGTCGGTGTGCCGGGTCGGCTTGTCGGATGGTGTGCGAGGCGCCAGGCACGCTGCGTGACTGCCCGGACGACGGCGTCGGCACGGCAGGGTTGCGGTGGCGTCATCGACAGCGCCGCATGCGGCGGCGTACCACTGATCAATGCTTGCCGCGGGCACTGTCGGGCGGCCTCGGCTCGATCAAGGCATCGCTGGATAGGTGCGCGGGCACTCGCGCTTTCATCGGCCGGCACCCTCGCCCCAACCCCGTCCCCATCGGCGAGGGGCGTTGGCCCCAGATCAGCGGCGTTTGCGCCCCGGGCCGAGTTTGCGGGTGACCGTGTTGCGGCCCAGTCCCAGGCGGGCAGCAGCTTCGGCGCGGCGGCCCTGGGTGAGTTGCAGGGCCGCTTCGAGCAAGGTCCTGTCCAGGCGCTCGCGCGCTTCGGCGTGCAGGCCCTGGGCACCTTCGCTCAGGCGTTGCGCGGCCCAGCTGGAAAGCATGTCGTCCCACTGCCCGTCGCTGCGGCCGCTGCGGTGACGCCGGCCGCCGCGCGCCAATGCGGCGTCCACGTCGACCACGTCGATGATGTCCGAGGTCGCCAGCGCCGCCAGGCGCCAGCACACGTTTTCCAGTTCGCGCACGTTGCCGGGCCAGTCGTACTGGCGCAGGTCTTCCAGCGCGGCCGACGAGAGCCGCTTGGGCAGCATGTCGAGCTTGCGCCCGGCCATGGCCAGGAAATTTTCGGCCAGTTGCGCGATGTCGCCGCGCCGTTCGCGCAGTGGCGGCAACTGCAGGCGCACCACATCCAGGCGGTGCAGCAGATCGGCGCGGAAGCGGCCTTGTTCGACCAGCGCTTCCAGGTCCTGGTGGGTGGCGGCAATCACGCGTACATCGACGCGGATCAATTCGCGCCCACCGACGCGGAAGAATTCGTTCTCTGCCAACACGCGCAGCAGGCGGGTCTGCAGCGGCAACGGCATGTCGCCGATTTCGTCCAGAAACAGCGTGCCGCCATCGGCCTGTTCGAAGCGGCCGATATGCCGTTTGGTCGCCCCGGTAAAGGCGCCGGTTTCGTGGCCGAACAATTCGCTTTCCAGCAGTTCGGCCGGGATGGCGGCGGTGTTGAGCGCGACGAAGGGTTTGCGCGCGCGCGGCGATTCGTTGTGCAGCGCGCGCGCGACCAGCTCCTTGCCGGTACCGGTTTCGCCATTGATCAGCACCGACAGCGGCGCCTGCGCCAGGCGCCCGATCGCGCGGAACAAGGCCTGCATCGCGGGCGTGTCGCCGATCAGCGAAGCCGAGCCCTCGGCCAGCCGCGTGGCGACGATTTCTTCGACGCCGGCATCGGCGTCCGGCAGCGCGCGTGCGGCCAGTGCCACCGCGTCGTCCAGGTCGAACGGCTTGGACAGGAACTCGTGCGCCCCGCCGCGGAAGGCACCGGCGGTGCTGGCAACGTCGGTATAGGCCGACATCACGATCACCGGCAAGTGCGGGTGTTTGGATTTGAGTTTGTCGAGCAGGGTCAGGCCGTCTTCGCCGGGCATGCGCACGTCGGTGAACAGCAAATCCGGCGTGGGCCGCATGGCGAGCGCCTGCAGCGCGGCGGCGGCGCTGTCGAAGCCGTCCACGGCATAGCCGGCATCGCGCAAGGCGGTGGACAGCACGAAACGGACCGACCGGTCGTCGTCGACCACCCAGATATGGGATACGGCGGCGGCCTCAGCCATGCGGTTGCTCCTTGTCGTGATCGCCGGCCAGCTCGGGCAGCAGCAGGGTGAAAACGGTATGGCCCGGACGCGAGCGATAGGTCAGCGTGCCGTGGTGCTCGCGCGAAACCTGCTGGGCCAGCGCCAGGCCCAGACCGCTGCCTTCGGCACGGCCACTGACCAGTGGCAGAAACAGGTGCTCGGCCAGTTCTTCCGGCACGCCGCCGCCGTCGTCGATGATTTCCAGCCGCAGCGACATCGCATGCACGCGGTCGCGGATGCGCTGGCCATGCTCCACGCGGGTGCGCAGCGTCACGCGTGTGGCGCCGGCCTGGAAGGCGTTGCGCACCAGGTTCCACACCGCCTGGGTCAGGCGGTCGCCATCGCCCAGAATGTCGGGAATGCTGGGGTCGTAGTCGCGCTGCACCTGCACCGACCAGCCGCCTTCAGCTTCGGCCAGGCGTAGCACGCGTTCGAGCACGACATGGATGTTGAGGCGGTCGTGCGGGCGCGCCGGGGTGGGCGAGAGCAGCCGTTCGAGCAGGGTGTTGAGGCGCTCGATCTCGGTGCCGATCAGCTCGATCAGCTCGCGCTCGTCTTCGTCGCGCCCGGCCGCGCGGCGCGCCAGCAGCTGCGCGGCGCCCTTGAGCCCGGCCAGCGGGTTACGCAGCTCGTGCGCCAACCCTTTCAGCGCAGCGCTCAAGGCATTGGGCAGGGCGTGGGTGGGATCGAGCGCGGGAAATTCGTCGACCGGGTGGGTTTCCAGCAGCCAGCCGCCATCGTCCAGCCGCGACAGCCAGCCTTCGGCAAAACGCGGCGCATCGTTGGGCAGGCCCAGCGCCAGCCGGTGCAGGCGCAAGACGTCACGTTCGTCGTTGAGCAGAAAGCGCGCCAACGCGTCGCCCTGCACTTCCAGCGCGGCCAGGGGCTGTTCGACCAACCGCCGTGCACTGACCCCGAGCCAGCGCGCGAACGCCGGGTTGACGCCCAGCACGCGGCCCTCGCGGTCGGCCCAGGCGACCGGTGTGCCCAGGCTGTCCAGTGATGGCATGGAAGAGGACGTCACCATTGCACCAATTTAGTGCAAACGGCAGCGCCTTGCATCGATGTCGCGCGAAGCGAAGCGTACGGAGACACCATGGAGGCCGGACGGCGGCGGGTCGCACCGATCCAGCGTGCATCCGCGCCGGCAGTCACGGGCGTGGGGCTGGTCATGCAGGCACCTCGGCAGTGGTTCCGCGCCCAACGGGCGGCGGGGGAAAACGGACCCGGCTGGGCAGTCCCGGCCGGGTCGTGGCGCCACCCGCGGCAGCGCGGCCGCGGGTGTGCATGCTCAGGACTCGTACGCAGCTTCACCATGCGAGGTGATGTCCAGGCCCTCGCGCTCGGCTTCTTCGCTGACGCGCAGGCCGAACACCAGCTTGGCCACCAGGAACCCGACCACCGACACCACGCCGATCCAGCCAACCGTGATCCCGACGCCCAGCGCCTGGATGCCGACCTGGTGGACGATGTCGTAATCGCCACCCTTCTGGCCGCCCAGCGAGGCCGCCGAGAACACGCCGGTGAGGATGGCACCGATGATGCCGCCCAGGCCATGCACGCCGAACACGTCCAGGCTGTCGTCGGCGCCCAGCAGGCGCTTCAGGCCGGTGACGCCCCAGACGCACAGCACGCCGGCGGCAAGACCAATGACGATCGCGCCGAACGGACCCACGGTGCCGCAAGCCGGAGTGATGCCGACCAGGCCGGCCACCATGCCCGAGGCCACGCCCAGGGCGGACGACTTGCCCTTGATGATCTTCTCGGTCAGCGACCAGCCCAGGATGGCGGCGGCGGTGGCCAGCAAGGTGTTGAGGAAGGCCAGCGCCGCACCGGCATTGGCTTCCAGATTGGAACCGGCGTTGAAGCCGAACCAGCCCACCCACAGCAGCGAGGCGCCGACGAAGGTCAGGGTCACGTTGTGCGGCTTGATCGCCTCACGCCCCAACCCGGCGCGCTTGCCGACGAAGTAGGCGCCGACCAGGCCGGCAACACCGGCATTGATATGCACGACCGTGCCACCGGCGAAATCCAGCGCGCCCAGTCCGAACAGATATCCGCCGGTGGCCCAGACCATGTGCGCCAGCGGCAGGTAGCCGAAGGTGAACCAGATCACCGAGAACAACAGCACCGCGCCGAACTTGGCGCGTTCGGCAAAGGCGCCGACGATCAGCGCGCCGGTGATGCCGGCGAAGGTCGCCTGGAACGCCACAAACACGTATTCCGGCAGGCTGACGCCCTTGGTGAAGGTCGCCGCCAGGGTTTCGATGGTGACGCCCTTGAGCAGCGCCTTGTCCAGATTGCCGATCCACGCGCCTTCGCCGGAGAACGCCAGGCTGTAGCCGTACAGCACCCACAGGATGGTCAGCAGCGAGAACACCACCGCGACCTGGATCAGCACCGACAACACGTTCTTGGCGCGCACCATGCCGCCGTAGAACAGCGCCAGGCCCGGCACCACCATCAGCAGCACCAGCAAGGTGGAGGTCAGCATCCAGGCGACGTCGCCCTTCTCCACCACCGGTGCGGCCTCGACGGCAGCGGCCGGCGGAGCGGCCGGCTGCGCCGACGGCAGCGGTTCGGTGGTGACCGGCTCGGTCGGCAACGGGGTGACCTGCGCACCGGACTGCGCCTGCGCGCTGCCCATGCCGCCCACCATCAGCGCGCTGAACAGCATCAGCATGCACACGCTGTAGAACCGGGCTTTCCACCCGGCAAAAAGAGCTGTCTTCATACGAACTCCGGGGCTGGTGGGGTCAGAGCGCATCGGCGCCGATCTCGCCGGTGCGGATGCGCACCACCTGCTCGATCGCGGTCACGAAGATCTTGCCGTCGCCGATCTTGCCGGTGCCGGCGGCGTTCTGGATCGCTTCGACCACCGCGTCCAGACGGTCGTCGGTGACCACCGTTTCGATCTTGATCTTGGGCAGGAAGTCGACGACGTACTCGGCGCCGCGGTACAGCTCGGTGTGGCCTTTCTGGCGCCCGAAGCCCTTGACCTCGGTCACGGTGATGCCCGACACGCCTGCTGCAGACAAGGCCTCACGGACCTCGTCGAGCTTGAACGGCCGGATGATGGCGGTGATCAATTTCATGCGCATACCCCGAATGGTGGAAAGAACCGGCCGGCATTGCGCCGCCCGGCGGTGTCAGTCACCTGGATGCCACCCCGGCATCCGATCGTTCGCGATTGCGCGGACCCCAGCAGATGCCATGCATCCGCCTCGTGGGAGAGGTCAGGCCCGCGCGCCGCGAACGATGTGCTCTCTCGTTACCCCTGCGATCCACGGCCGGAGCCCTGGATCGATCGAACATGTGCGGCGATGGCGGAGGTGGGAGGGGGGCCTCCGCCATCACCGCGGTGGAACTCAGTTGCCGTAGTACAGCTGGTACTCCAACGGGTGGGTCGCAGCACGGAACTTGGTGACTTCCTGCATCTTCAGCGCGATATAGCCGTCGATGAAGTCGTCGCTCATCACGCCGCCGGCCTTGAGGAACTCGCGGTCCTTGTCCAGCGCTTCCAGGGCCTGGTCCAGGCTGGAGCACACCTGCGGGATCAGCTTCTCTTCTTCCGGCGGCAGGTCGTACAGGTCCTTGTCGCTCGGGGCGCCCGGGTCGATCTGGTTCTTGATGCCGTCCAGGCCGGCCATCATCAGCGCGGTGAAGGTCAGGTAGCCGGACTGCAACGGATCGGGGAAGCGCATTTCGATGCGGCGCGCCTTCGGGTTGGTGACCCACGGAATGCGGCACGAGGCCGAACGGTTACGCGCCGAATAGGCCAGCATCACCGGCGCCTCGAAGCCCGGAACCAGGCGCTTGTAGCTGTTGGTGCCGGAGTTGGCGAAGGCGTTGATCGCGCGGGCATGCTTGAAGATGCCGCCGATGTACCACAGCGCCAGCTGCGACAGGCCGCCGTAGCCGTCGCCGGTGAACAGGTTGACGCCGCCCTTGGCCAGCGACTGGTGCACGTGCATGCCCGAGCCGTTGTCGCCCACGATGGGCTTGGGCATGAAGGTGGCGGTCTTGCCGTTGCGGTAGGCGACGTTCTTGATGATGTACTTCATCGTCAGCAGTTCGTCGGCCTTCTGCACCAGCGAGCTGAACTTGGTGCCGATCTCGCACTGGCCGGCGGTGGCCACTTCGTGGTGGTGCACCTCGGTTTCGATGCCGACCTGTTCCAGCGTCTTGATCATTTCCGCGCGCAGGTCGTGCAGGCTGTCGGTCGGCGGAACCGGGAAGTAGCCGCCCTTCACGCCCGGGCGGTAACCGCTGTTGCCGCCGTCGTACTTTTCGCCGGTGTTCCAGGCCGCCTCTTCCGAACCCACCTGGAAGAAGGTGTGGCCCATGTCGTTGGCAAAGCGCACCGAATCGAAGATGAAGAATTCCGGCTCCGGGCCGAAGAACGCCTGGTCTGCGGTGCCGGAGGACTTCAGGTAGGCCTCGGCGCGCTTGGCGATGCCGCGCGGGTCGCGCTCATAGCTCTGCATGGTGGCCGGGTCGAGGATGTCGCAGGTCAGCACGATGGTCGGATCGGCGAAGAACGGATCCAGATACGCGGTGCCCGCGTCCGGCAGCAACACCATGTCCGACTCGTTGATGCCCTTCCAGCCCGCGATCGAACTGCCGTCGAACATCTTGCCTTCTTCAAACAGCGCCGGCTCGATGATATTGACCGGAAAGGTGATGTGCTGCTGTACACCACGCATATCGACGAAGCGCAGGTCGACGAACTCGACCTTGTTGTCCTTGATCAGCTTTTCAACATTTTCCACGGACATCGGAAGAAACCTCAGGCAGGAGTTAAGTGGCTCGTGGGCGGTAGTACAGCAGGGATCGTGCCAAGCCTGTGCGCTTCACAAGCCCTTGATTTTGCTTACATCGCTCGCAACTGTACCACCGGCATCGCACCATGAAAGTGCAAAGCGCAAATTAGAACGCACCGATATGGTGCATGCCGCAATGCACTATCCTGGCGCCTCCCTCACCCCTGCCCAGTCCGATGTCCGATCTGATTTCCGCCCTGTTGTTGGGCATTCTCGAAGGCCTCACCGAATTCCTGCCGATCTCCAGCACCGGCCACCTGTTGATCGCCGAACAATGGCTCGGACGCCGTTCTGACTTCTTCAATATCGTCATCCAGGCCGGCGCGATCCTGGCCATCTGCCTGGCGCTGCGGCAGCGCCTGTGGAGCCTGGCCACCGGCCTGGGCGAGCGCGCCAACCGCGACTACGTGCTCAAGGTCGGCGTGGCCTTCCTGGTCACCGCGGTGGTCGGGCTGATCGTGCGCAAGGCCGGCTGGCAATTGCCCGAAACGCTCCAACCGGTCGCCTGGGCGTTGCTGATCGGCGGGGTATGGATGCTGGTGGCCGAACACTTCGCCGGCAAGCTGCCCGAGCGCGATGTGGTGACCTGGAAGGTAGCCATCGCCGTAGGCCTGGCGCAGGTCGTGGCCGGTGTTTTTCCCGGTACGTCGCGCTCGGCCTCGACGATCTTCATCGCGATGCTGCTGGGCCTGAGCAAGCGCTCGGCAGCGGCGGATTTCGTGTTCATGGTGGGCATTCCGACCATGTTTGCGGCCAGCGGATACGCGCTGCTGGAGATGTACAAGGAAGGCGGTTTCGGCACCGAAAACTGGACCGACGTGGCGGTGGCCTTCGTGGCGGCGACCATCACCGGCTTTGTGGTGGTGAAGTGGCTGCTGGGCTATATCAAGAAGCACCGTTTCACGGTGTTTGCGGTGTATCGCATGCTGCTGGGCGCCGCCCTGCTGCTGTGGCTGCCGGCGGCGGCGGGCTGACATTCCACCGCCCCGGCCTGCACGTCGTGATGGCTGCGACGTGCAGGCCGGGCGCACACAAACGCGCTGGGCACTGCCGCGTCCGCGCGCTGCCAGCCGATTGCGGGCAACCGCCGCCCCGCCGGATATCGGACGCAGTCGCTTGTTTGGCGGCTCTGATGCGTCCACGTCGTGACGCCGGTCATTGCCCCGGGCGCACGCTGGCGGTATCACTGACGCATCGACCACCGGGAGCTGCGCATGCGTGCCGTGTTCTTCGCCCCTGCATTGCTGGCGGCGGGCGTGACGGCCTGCGGGTCGGGTGCATCGCCGGACCCGCCCGGCTCCGGCCACGCTGCTGCGCGGGCACCGGTCACCGCTCCCCCCGACACAGACAGTGTCCCGTTGCGCGCCGCCCTGCGTGCGCAGCACTGGCACTTGCAGCAGGCCAGCGATGCGCATGGCACGGCCTTGCGCAGTCTGTTCGTCGACGGCGTGTCGCCAGTGCAACTGGACTTCGACGATCAGCGCATCCAGGTCAGCCAGACCTGCAACGCGCTGGGCGCCAACTACAGCGTGGCCCAGGCGCACGTGCAGATTGGCCGGGTGGTCTCGAGCAAGCGGATGTGCGCCGATGCACGCCGGATGGCGCAGGAACGCGCGGCCAGCGACCTGTTGTCCGGGCGCTTTGCAGTGGTCATGGACAACGCGGCAGCCGTGCCTGGCCTGACCCTGACCCGCAGCGACGGCACCGTGCTGATCTTCGGCGGTACGCCCACCGCGGACACCCGGTATGGCGGGCCGGGGCAGACGCTGTTGATCGAGGTGGCCGCAGAGACCGTGCCCTGCGTTTTGGACCCTGCGCGCCGCTGCCTGCAAGTGCGCGAGCACGAGCAGGGCGCGGCCGCCGCTACAGCGGCCGCCACGTCGTGGCAGCCCTACGACGGCACGATCGAGGGTTTCGACCATGAAGAGGGCATCCGCACGCTGCTGCGCGTGACCCGCTACCCGGCCGTCAGCGCGCCTGACGCCAAACCGGTCTACGTGCTCGACCAGATGATCGAAGCCGGCAGCTAGCGCAGCCGCAGTAGGGGGCCGGCAACGGCATCGCACGCTGCGACGCCGCCGCCCCGCATCACAGCCGGATGAGCACCTTGCCCACGTGTTGCGCCTTGGCGAAATAGGCCAAGGCCTGGGGCGCCTCATCGAACCGGAACGTCTTGCTGTGCAGGGTCTTGATGCGGTGCTGCTCGATCGCCCGCAGCAGGTCCACGAACATCGCCCGGCTGCCGTTGGCGATCCCGCGAATGGTCACGTTCTTGCGGATCAACGCCACGTAATCGGGAATGGGCGAAGACGCCCCGGGGGTGACGCCGATCACCACGATGGTCGCGTTCGCGGCCGCCGCCTTGATCGACTGCCCCAAGGTGTCCTGCCCGCCGGTCTCGATGATGACGTCCGCGCCGCCGCCGGACAGCTGCACGACTGCCTCGGCCCAGTCGGGGTGGGTGCGGTAGTTGACGGTGATGTCGGCGCCCAGGCGGCGTGCGAGCTCGAGCTTGTCGTCGCTGGACGAGGTGATGGCGACGCGGGCCCCGTGCAGCTTGGCCAGCTGGAGCGCGGCCATCGAGACGCCACCGGTTCCCAGACACAGCACCAGGTCGCCGGCCTTGATCCTGGCCACGTCCACCAGGGCGTTCCAGGCGGTCACCGCGGCCGATGCCAGCGCCGCGACATCCTCGTCCTCCAGCGACGCAGGCACCTTGATCAGGGCACTGGCAGGCAGCGACACCTTTTCGGCCAGCCAGCCGTCGTGGGTCACGCCCAGGTCGTGGGCGAACATCTCGGCATCGAACCTGCCCTCCAGCCAGGTGGGAAAGTGCCCGCTGACGACGCGGTCGCCTGGCGCGACCTGGCTGACACCGGCACCGACGGAGGTCACGATGCCCACGCCCTCGGCAACCGGAACGCGCGTGGGCGCAAGCTTGCCGCCGTAGGTGCCCTTCAGGATCTGCAGGTCGCGGTTGATCAGGCCGACCAGCCGCGGCGCGACGATGACCTCACCTGGCCCTGCGACCGGCTCAGGCATCTGGACCGCGACCAGGCTGTCAAGGCCGGTTTGATTGCCAATCTGGAATGCTTTCAAGGGGATTACCTGTGCTGCGACGCCGGCCGGACGTGGCTGGCGTCAGGGGATGGGCGATCGACGCCATCGGCGCGATCACTCAGCGCAGCGACGGGTTCAACGTGTAGGTGCCGTGCAACGCCGCTTCGGCCAGCACATGACCCTGCATCGCCAACAGCACATCGGCGGCGGTAAAGCTGTCGGGCAGGCTGAGTTTGGCCACGTCCAGCGCGAACACGCGGAAGAAATACCGGTGCACGCGCAGGTCGTTGAATGGCGGGTACGGGCCGTCGTAGCCACGGTAGTGGCCGGCCATGTCGGCATTGCCGGCGAACCACTGGGTGTAGGAATTCAAGCCCTGCCGGGCACCGGCCGGGCCGGCTGGCTGCTGCTTGCCCTTGACCACGAAGCCGTCGCTGCAGCTGCCCGCCGCAATCTCATGCACATCGGCGGGGATATCGGCCATGGCCCAATGCACGAAATCGGTGCGTGGCTGCTCGACGGGAATCTGCAGGTCGTCACGGCCGACGGTGTCGGGCACGGTCGGCACGTCCGGGTCCAGGCACAGCAGCGCAAACGACTGTGTACCGGCCGGCACCTCGCTCCAGGCCAGGTGCGGATTGCGGTTGGGCGCAAAGCCCTCCGGCGTGCCGGCGGCAAATTCCACCGCGATGGGCTTGCCGTTTTCGATGCTGTTGCTGGTCAGACGCATGGCGGGTCTCCGAGGGAAGCGATACGGATCAGGGTGCCTGGGTCCGCGCCACAGCGGAAGACGTCGCGATGGAACCTTCTGATGCGCTCGGCCGGGTTTACCGCCGCGTACGTACCGCGCCTGCACACGATGCGACGAAGCGACTGCGGCCACGCCCAACTGCCGTGGGCGCGACCGCGTTGATGGCGCCTCAGTCCTGCGGGTAGCCGAAGCGCACCGCGATCAGCGTGAGCAGATCGAACTGCGCGCCGAGCACGCCGCGGTAATCGCGCCAGCGGCCAGAGGCCAACCGTGCCGGGCCACGCGGTTCGACCAGCGGGAAGCTCAGCCCGAACGCCTGCTCCAGGGCCGTCGAAATACCCTGCGGGTCGTTTTCGATCCCGTCCAGCCGGATGATGCGGTGGGGGTACAGGTCGCGCTCGTGCAGCGTGGCCAGCTGTTCCAGCGCGATCAGCAACCAGTCGGTGGCCTGCTGCGGCGATTGCAGTGCCAGCGGCGCCGACGCCCCGGCCGAGAGCCAGTCCAGCAACATGTCGCGCGGGTCGCGCAACGCGATCGCCAGCCGGCCCTCGGGCAGATGCGGGCGCAGCGCGGTCAGCAAGGTGTTGTCCCACCACAGCAACCAGTCGATGACATTGCCATCGTCGATGCCGCGGCGCGGCAGTTGCGCCTTCCAGCCTTCCACCAGCGCCGTCGGTGCCAATTCGCCAGAGGCCAACTGTTCGAGGGTGCGGTAGCTCTGCAGCGCATCCGATGGCGGCGTGGTGCCATAGCGGTCGCCACGCACCAGTGGGGTGGCCGCGCCCATCACCGCGACCAGGCGTTCGACATGCGAGCCGGGCGTGCCCCACACGAACAGCGGGCGTGCGGTGACCGTGTCGGGAATGCTGCCCAGCGCAGGCCACTGCGTCGGCTGCTTGGCTGCCTGCGGCGGCAACGGCAACCGATGCTGGGCCTGTTCGCGGTGGAACTGCATCCAGGTACCCACGGCGGCATCGGGCTGGCCGGCGCGGTCCTGCACATTGCCCAACCATGGCCGCAGCACGGTCTGCTGCGGTGCAGGCAGCGACTCGATCAACGATTCGACGCAGGCGATCGCCGCCGGCGGGTCGCGTTGCAGCAAGGCTTCGACGATGCGCTGCTCGCCGCTGATGCGGCCCGGCTCCACCGCCACGATCTGGCGCGCCACCATTTCCGCCTCGTCGGCCTGGCCCTGCATGTCGTGCACGCGCATCAGCGCTTCCAGCGCCGGCAGGTGTTCGGGCATGGCCAGCAGCCAGCGCTCGATCACCGCCTGCGCCTGCGGCCCACCGACCGGCTCCACGGCCAGGCGCGCCAGCCACAGGTCGTGCGCCGTGGCCGAGGTGGCCAGTGCCGCATCCAGGGTGTCGCGCGCATCGTCCACCGCGCCCAGCCGCTCCCAGGCGGTGAGCAGCGCGTGCAACGTGCGGCGGTCGGCCGGCCAGTGCGCCAGTGCCAGGCGCAGGTGCGCGGCGGCCTGATCGGGACGACCGGCCTGCAGCTCCATCTCGCCGGCCAGCCGGCGCATGGCCGGCAGATCGCCGCCGGGCTGCTCGAGCACGCCCTGCATCGCCGCCAGTGCATCGTCCAGGCGGCCCTGGCGTTGGGCCAGTTGCGCAATGAAGGCGCGCAGCGCAGTGCCCGGCGGATTGAGCTCGATCACGCGCTCGAAGGCGCGCTCGGCGAACGCAAAATGCTCCTTCTGCAGATACGCAAAACCCAGCGAAAACAGCACGCGGGCATCGTCGGGCAGCTGCTCGGCAGCGCGGGTCAACAGCGCCAGCGCGCGGTCGCTGTGGCCGCGGCGCATTTCCACCACGCCATCGACCGCCAGCAATTGCGGGTGTTCCGGCGCCAGGCGCGCAGCGGTGCGGCTCAGCCGCTCGGCCTCGTCCAGATCGCCGCGTGCCACCGCCAGATGCGCCTGCATCACGTAGGCATTGAACTGGTTGGGATCCAGCGCGGTACTGCGCGACAGCGCGGCATCGGCGGCGGACAGATCGCGCGTGGCCAGCAATGCGCCGGCGCGCAGCAGGTGCAGGTCGGCATCTTCGGGCGTCAGCGTCAGCGCGGTATCGATGCTGTCCAGTGCCAGCACCGGCTGCCCTTGCTGCTGCAGCGCAAGCGCCAGCCAGCGGTGGGCGCCGGCATGATCGGGCGCGTTGGTGACCCACTCGCGGGCCAGCGCCACCGCATCGTCGGCCGCATTGCGGCGCAGGGCTTGAAGGATGGCGTCTTGCATAGCGGTGGCGGGTCCCGGACAAACCGCTATTGTAACGATGCGCGCTGCGGCGGCTTGCATGGGCGACGCACGCTGCTGCCTGGCGCTGTGCCCGCGCCGTGTGCAGGATGGGCGTTATCGGCGGTGCGAACTCGCATCGATCGTTCGCGCCGGCCAGAGGTTCAAACGCTTGCCGACGTCCGACGCAGCACGCTCGCGCCGTAGGCCACGCAGAGCGCCCCAAACACCAACTGGCCCAGATGCCAGAGCGCAGCTTGGACGCCGACGGAAACCGATCCTGCGCGTGAGCGGAACAGGATCTGCCCGGTCTGCGGCCCGGTGTAGAGGCTGATCGCGCTGAAGTAGACCATCACGCAACCGACGACCACTGGCAAAACGGCGATCACTGCATCCAAGGACGGATGTCGTGTCGGCGTCATTCGCGCGCTGACGCCAGCCGCTCGGCCACCCAGCGTTCGGCAAAGCCGTCGCCGCGGGCGTTTTCCAGAAAGCCGCAATGCCCGCCCCAGCGCGCGATTTCCAGCTTTGCATGCGCCGGCAACTGCCAGGCGGCGAAATCGGCGAACGGAATCACCGGGTCGTCTTCGGCCATCAGGATGTCGACCGGCACCTGCAGGTTGGCCAGGCGTTGGCCGGCAATCGAATAGCTGTCGAAATACGCTTCCAGCGAGCCGTGTCCGGTGTGTTTCACCGCCAGCCAGGCCATCAGCCCGCGCATGTCCAGCGCCAGGGTGGCGTCGTCGTACCCGTGCTGCTCGGGGAACAGCTTGCGCTTGCGCAGCAGCGATTCACGCCATTTACGGCGGAAGTACCAGTCGTAGAACTGCGGGCCCTTTTCAAGCTGGGTCATGGTGGCGGCCGGGTCCAGCAACGGGCACACCGCCGCCACGCGCGCCAGCGGCAGGCCGGCGGCGGGCGCACGCAGCGCCAGCCGCAGCGCGAAGTTTCCGCCCAGCGAATACCCTGCAGCCAGCAACTGCGGCGCAGGAAAACGCCGCCACAGATCGCCTGCGGCATTGACCACTTCTTCGATGCGGTCGGAGTGGAACAGGTCCACATTGAGATGGTGGGTACCGCCGTGGTCGCGGAAGTTCAGCCGGAACACCTGGTAGCCCAGACCGAGCAGGCGCGCGGCGGTCAGGCGCATGTAGTTGGAATCGGCGCTGCCCTCCCAGCCATGCAGCAACAGCACGGTGCCGCGCGGTGGCGCATCGCCGCGCGGGATGCTCATCCAACCCTGCAGGCGCACACCGTCGCCGCCATCGAGGATATGTTCGCTGGTGACCGCACCGCTGGCGGCCAGCAACTGGCGGCTGCGGATGCGCCGCAAGGCGCTGCTGCCCAGCACCGATTGCACGTGCGGATTGCGCAGCCAGCGCGGCGGCAAGTAATCGGAGGCGTTCATGCGCGCATCGCACCGGCGTTGCGGCTGGCCGCAGGGGAGAGGCGCGTGCGCATCGTCGGCTAGGATTCCATCGCTGCGACGATCCGTTGGCGCGAGGTCTCGGCCATGCGACGGCGGCCTTCGATGTCCAGCGCGCGAATCGGCTCGAGAAAATGCACTTCGGCCAGCCGCGACGGTTCGCCCAGCAGGCGCACGATATTGGCGAAGAAACTCTCGCGCTCACCGAAGGCCACCACCGCCTGCGCGTTGCCGCGCAGCCCATACCGCAGCGCCACCGGCTGTACCGGCACCCCGGCTTCCACCGCCGCCTGGAAGATGCGCGCATGGAACGGGCCCACTTCGGTACCGCCACGGGTACGTCCTTCCGGGAACACCCCCACCGGCTTGCCACTTTGCAGGCGCAGCAGCATTTCCTGCAGCACCCCGCCCAGCGATTCGGTATTGCCGCGCTGGTGGAAGATGGTCTGGCCCTTGGTTGCCAGCCAACCCACCAGCGGCCAGCCGGCGATTTCGCGCTTGGCAACAAACCCCATCACGCGCTGGCTGTGCAGGATGGAGATATCCACCCAGCTGACGTGGTTGGCCACGAACAGGGTCGCGCCCGGTAGCGGCGTCCCGAAGCGGCGCAGGCGGAAGCCGAACACGCGCATCAAGGTGCCCTGCCACCAGCGGATCATCCGCTCCTCCAGGGTGTCGTCGTGCCCGATCCGGATCCGCGCCAGCGCCGGCACTACCACGCACAGCATGGTGACCGGCAGGCCGAGACACAGATGCAGCAACAACAGTGGCACCCGGTAGAGGTACCGGAACCAACGCAACGCGCCGCCAGCGTCGCGCGTGGCGTCCAGGGATGACTCGCTCATTCGACGAACGGAACCGGTAACGGGGGAAGGAAGCGCAACCATTGTGACAGCAGCGTGGCCGCCGCGCAGTGCCGGCAGCGGATGACGCTGTTCCATGCATGCCGCTGCCGGGCGAGCTCAGCCATTGCTGCGCGCGACCACCGCCAGGGTCAATCGCGACACACAGACGCGTTTGCCGGCCGGGTTTTCGATGGTGATGTCCCAGACATGCGTGCTACGCCCCACATGTACCGCCCGTGCAGTGCCGGTCACCAGCCCCTGGGTGGCGGCGCGCAGGTGATTGGCATTGATCTCCAGCCCCACGCAGATCTGGGTCGACATATCCACGCACAGGTTGCCGGCGCTGCTGCCCACCGTTTCGGCCAGCACCACCGAGGCGCCACCGTGCAGCAGGCCATAGGGCTGCCTGGTGCGCGCATCCACCGGCATGGTGGCGCGCAGCCAATCGTCACCGGCTTCGGTAAAGACGATGCCCAGATGCTCGATCAAGGTATCGCGGCTGGCGGCATTGAGGGCAGCAAGATCGACGGGTTCGCGGAAGGTCATGGGCTGGGAATGGGGAATGGGGAATGGGGAATGGGGAATGGGGAGCGGGAAGCGGGAAGCGGGAAGCGGGAAGCGGGAAGCGGGAAGCGGGAAGCGCAAGAGCATCCCGACGCCTGGAGCGCGATGCAACTGGGCAGTGCTGCTGATGGCAGACAGCATTTGTTGGGGCGCCGATACACTACGCGACCCTCGCCCGTGACAACTGCAGCCGCTTCGGCGATTTCCGGCGTCCAGGGGCCGATCCGCAGCCAACTGCGTGCATCCAACCACAACGCGCTGCACCGCGGGCACCGGCTGCTGCGACCCGCGCGACACGCCAGCCGATCAGAGAATCGGTACCAGCCCGGCGCCGAAGGCGGTCAGCATGCGCACCAGCAGCCACTTCGGGCCGACATTGACCTCCGGAAAATCGCCCACCGCCACATAGCACTGGCGGAACTGCGGGTCCTGCCGCTTGAGCGGGAACGGGCAATCCGGACCGGGCTGGAACTCGTAGTTGGTGGCGTAGCGCCATGGCCAGAAGTCCAGCACCGGCAAGGCTTCGGAGACCTTGCCCACGCTGTAGTTCAACCCGCTCAGCACCGGCGGCTTTTCGCGCGGCGCCACCGTCCAGGCATTTTCCGGGGCGATGTCGCGTTCGATGCTGGCAGCCAACGCCTGCGCAAAGCGCGCATCGTCGATCACCACGGCCGCTTCGGTGTTGTAGTTCTCGCTGCGCGGGTCGAAGTTGTGCGTACCGATCACGCCGATGCGGCGATCCACCACCAACGACTTGGCGTGCAAGCCCATGCGCGCACCGTCGCGGGTCACCGGCAGCGGCTTGTTGACCGCGCGCGTGCCCAGGAACGAGGGCCGCGTTTCGGTACGCAACACGCGCCGATCGACCTCGCTCCCGCCCGGCGCACGGCCGCCGCCACTGCCGCGCAGCACGCTGCCGGCGCTCGCGCTGGCGTTGCCTTCCGGGTCGCTGCTGCCGCGCATCGCATTGCCCGCTGCACTGCCGCCGATCAGGCGATTGTTGCGGCTGTCCCGATTGACCCCGGAAGCGGGGTTGAGCGGGTCCGGCACCAGGTTGGCGTAATCCACCGGGGCGTCGAGCGGAAACGGCTTGAACTCGTACACGTTGAAGCCCAGCTCGCGCATGTTGCGGCGTTTGAACTTGTACGAGAGCGCATACACGATGGGGTTGTCGGTGGCGGCCAGGCTATTGGTCGACACCACGATGCGCGGCGGCTGCGGGTGTTTGCGCAACGTGCGGAAGATCGCCTGCGCCTGGTCGGACAACACCAGGTACGGGGTCTGCAGCAGCACTTCCTGCTGCGCGCCGGCAATCAGGCCATCCAGTTCCGGCGCCGTGGACACCGCCTTGGCCGCATGTTCCCGGCGGTGCTTTTGCGGCAGATCGGCCACGTACAGCACACGTTGCACCGGCATGGCCGGAGTCACGAAAGCGTCGCGCACGAATTGCGGGTCGCGCGCTTCGCGGTCCACCCGCGCCACCCGGTCGGGCCGGCGGAACTCGGCCGGCGGCATCGTCGGCACGCCCTGCTCCAGCAGCAGGCGCCCGACATCGTTCAGACGTTCGGCCGGGACGCTGCGCCGGGCGCGCCAGAACGCATCGAAATTGGCGGCCATGGCGCGCACTTCCGGCCCGGCCAGAATCACGTCGCGGTCGCGGAAGTTGTACTCGCTGTCCCAGTCGTAATAGTCGTCCTGGTAATTGCGCCCACCGACCACGCCCAGCACGTCGTCCACCACCAGCAGCTTGTTGTGCATGCGCTGGTTGAAGCGGCGGAAGCAACACAGCACGCTGCCGGCATAGTCGAAGTAATTGAGTTTGACCTTGCCGAAGGTAGGGTTGTAGATGCGCAGCTGCAGGTTTTCATGGCTGCTGGCCAGCGCACCGAGAATCTGCAGATCGGCGATCGCCGACAACTGATCGATCAGGATGCGCACCTTGACCCCGCGTTGGGCGGCGTCCACCAGTGCGTCCAGCACCATGCGCGCGCTGTCGTCCTTGTCGAAGATGTAGGTCTGCAGATCGATGCTGCGGGTGGCGCTGCGGATCAGGTTGAGCCGGGCCACCAGCGATTCTTCGCCGTGGTCGACGATGGTGGCGTAATGCCGCGGCGCCGCCGGTGTGGAGGCGGTCATCGCCTCCCCGCCCAGCGCGCGCAATGGCGAGGGTTGCGCACAGCGATCGGCCTGGCTGCAATTGACTACAGTGCTGCGTGCCGCGGTAGCGACACCGGCGGCACGGTTGCGTTCGGTTTGTGACAGGCTGGCGCATCCGGTGCCGAGCAACAACGTTGCCAGCACGCACACCCTCAACAGGTACTTCACGGGCGCCGCGCCTCCTGCAGGCGCCCACGCAGAATGAACGTCACCCTGTCGCCCAGGGCCATCTGCCACGCATTCATTCCGTAACGTCCACGCAGGACCGTCCCTCGACTGATCACGTCGCAATCATAGCCCGGCCGCGTGCATTCGGCCGGCACCACATGCAGCGTTTCCAGATGGGTGATTCCGCGGATGGTCAGGTTGCCGACGATGTCGCCCCCCTGCTTCACCACTTCGTCGACATACGGTAGCGACTCGAATTCGACGACCGGGTACTGCGCAACGTCGAAAAAATCTTCCCCGCGCATCCAGCTGGTGTAGCGGTCCTTGCCGGGGATCTCCACCTGAGTGGCGTCCAGCCGGAAGCGCACCTGCTGACGCCCGTCGGCCAAGGTCACCACGTCACCGCGAAAACGCGGGAAAAACCCCTCGATCTTCATTCCGAAGCGCGTCTTGATCTCGAACCCGAAGCGCGATTGCGCCGGGTCGATGGACTGCACCTTCTGCTGCGCCATGCAGGGGAACACGACCCAGAGCGCGAGCCAGGCGTACCAGCGCAGCGACGATGACACGGATCAGGGCCACCAGAAGGCGGTCAGGCGGGCGATGCCCGGCTCGATGGTGGCGTCCAGCGGCAAGGCCAGCAACGCGATCGAGGCGGTGGGCATGCCGCGGTAATCGCCGGTCTGGCCGCTGTGCATCAGCGCTGCCAGCCGTTCCAGGCCAGGGTTGTGGCCCACCAGCAGCAGGCGCTCGGCCTCGCGATGTTCGTCCACCAGGCTGGCCAGGGTGCCGGGCGTGGCCTCATAGATGCGTTCGTCCAGCCGTTGTTCGATGTAGCCGGTGAGCTCGAGCACCGCCTCCAGGGTTTCGCGGGCGCGGCGGGCCGGGGAGCACAGCACCCGGTCGGGCACCAGCCGCTGCTCGCGCAGCCAACGCCCGGCCGCCTCGGCCTCGGCGATGCCGTGCGGCGACAGCGGGCGATCGAAATCGGCCTGGCCGGTATCGGCCGGTTCGGCGTGGGCATGTCGCAACAAGATCAATTCGCGCATAGGAACTTTCCGGTTCTAGGACTTCTTGAGCCACTTGAACAGCGGCTCCCAGTCCTGTTGATGGTCGCGCACCTGCGCCGAGCGGTAGTCGAACAAGCTGCGTCCCAGCCCGGCCATCACCACATAGGCCTGGGTGTCGCGCAGTTGGGTCACCAGCGGATACGGCCAGTTGCCGATCATGTCGGCGGCCTGTTGCGAGGTCTGGGTCCAGGGACGGGCACGATTGAGCACCAGGCCCACCGGCAGTTTGCGCTGATGCACGCGCGGCACCTTGGCCAGCGTGTTGAGAAAGCCGACCACCGCTTCGATATCCAGCGCCGAGGACAACACCGGTACCACGATGGCATCGACGTGGTCGAGAAATCCGCTCAGGTCGTCGGCCATGGCACCGGCCGGCGCATCGACGATCAGGGTATCGGTGCCGTCCGGCACGGCGCTCTGCCAGCTGCGGCGCTTGGTGGCGTCGATCGGCAAGACCGCACTTTCCAGGCTGGCGCGGCGCTCTGCCCAGCGGGTGGACGAGCCTTGCGGATCGGCATCTGCCAGCACGGTGCGCTGGCCTTGCAACGCCGCATGTGCGGCCAGATTGGTGGCGATCGTGGTCTTGCCGACGCCGCCTTTGGAGGCGGCCACCAGGACTGTCTTCATGCACGCCTCGCTTCCGGGAGCAAGCCGGCAGCGTACACCGCGGCAAGGTGAGGAAGTAGTCGAAACGCGTTAAACGCACTGCTGCGGGACAGGCAGCGACAGCGCAGACCTTCAGCCGATGCGCGCAAGGCCTTGCGCCGCAGCTGTGCGTGGCAACGATGGAAGCCTGGCACGGCGCAAGATCGTCCACGCGTATCGCTCAGCCGCGGCGTCGCAATGCAGCATGGCGCCGATGTTGCAGGTGTTGGCGTATCACAGCCCGAACAAGCGCAAGCGTGTGCCTGCGGCGCCAGCGCGCTCTGGCTGCTGCAAGCGTTACGGCTTCACGCCACCAGCCGCGCCAGCAGCCAGGCCCACGCAGGCAGCGTCAGCAACGACAGCAGGATGCTGTAGCCGACCATCGCTGCAGCCAGGCGCGGGGCCAGCCGGTGCGAAATGGCCAGCGCGGCGGCGGTGATCATGGTGGGCATGGCCGATTCGAGCACGTTGGTCTGCAGCATCTGCCCATGCAGGCCCAGCCCCCAGGACAACGGCAGGGCCAGGACCGGCATCAGCAGCAGCTTGAACACCAGGCCCACAGCCAAGGGCTTGAGTTCGTCGGCAGGCAGGCGCAGCTGCAGCGAAAAGCCCACCGACAGCATCACCAGCGGCAACATCGCATCGGCCAGATTCTTCAGGCCCGAGCCAATCCAGGCCGGCGGTTGCTCGGGCATCAGGGTCAAGGCGAACAGCAGCGCCCACAACGGCGGGAACTGCAGCACGCGCATCGCGATCAGCCGTGCGGTCGGCGGGGTGTCGCCGCTGTACCGGGCCAGCACATACAGCCCGAACGTGGACAGCAACACGAAGGTGCCGAACTGGTCGTAGACCACTGCATACGGCAGCGCGTGATCGCCGATCAGCGCGCGCACCATCGGAAAGCCGATGAAACTGGAATTGGTAAACACCACACACATCAGCAGCGCGGCGTATTCGGCGCGGCCCAAGCGCAACAGGCGGCTGCAACCCCACAGCAACGGCACGATGATGGCGGTCAGCAGCCATGGCGTGGCAATCACCCCACCGAGCGACGCATCCAGATGCAGGCGCGGGACATAGGTCAGCACCGACGCCGGCAGGCAGATGTACAGCACGATGCGGTTGAGCACATCGGCGCTGTTGTCCGGCAACACCCGCAGGCGGGCGAACAGCAGGCCCAGCCCCAACATGGCCAGAATCAAGGCAAATGCATCTACCGCCATGCGCGATCGTGTCCGTTGGAAAGCGATGCACAGGATCGCATAGCGCGCGGTGCGCGCATCGGTGGATGCGTTGGCCTGGCTGGGGTGCAAGGTGCACGCCACCCGAGCTCCGGTCACCGCGGAGCTGCCACGACCGCATCGTTTCCCTATGCGGAAGCCAGCGTATCGAACACGCGGCGCCCTCGCCGCTCCGGACAATGCGTTGGTCAAACACGTCCTTGCACCGTGTTCCGCGATGGTGGGCGGACCAGGCCGTGGAGCAAGCTTGCAGCGCCGAGTGCGCGACACGCCGTGAACCCGTCCGTGGAGGCTCGATGGCGGGATCCATGCCGCCAACGGTCCCGCGATCGGCAAGCACAGCGCATCAGACAGTTCGTTGGTGACTCGATTGAAGGAGCGAGGACGCCGCGCCAGCCAGGCGACCTGCTGCTGTCTTAGCTCTGCGCATCGACCATCTCAACTGGTCCTTGCGCCCGCCGTCGCGGGACCTTACGCGGCACGGCTGCCGCGCAAGCGCCTACAAAGACGTACTTGCAGCGTGTCCTGCGATGGTGGGCGGACAAGGGCCCCGCAGCCACGCCACAGACCAACGCCTTGCTCTCCCGCATCGACCTCGCAACGTCGGTACGCCGAAGTTTTGAGCCGTGATTGGAATCAGGCGCAGACCTGCTCAGCCTTTCACCGAACTCGCGGAATCAACGTTAGACGTCTTCGTTTCAAGTAGCGGCAGGCCGACGCGCCAGATGGCGCCTGGCGTATCGGCCAATGGCGGCAACCGGTCGATTCACTGCACAAGCCGCGCTGCAGGAACTCCCGCAGCGCGGCGAAGCGCTTACGGAAACGCTGGCGGGTTGGCCTGCCAGGCCGCAAAGACCTCGGCCAGGCTGGCGCGCTCTGCCTCGCGCCATTCCGGCAACAGGCTGGCGTAGTTGGCGGTACTGCTCCAACGGTCCGGCCAGGTGCGCACGGCTGCGGCATACCACTCGACCGCCTCCTGCTTGCGTCCGGCGCGCCAGAGCGCCAGTGCAGCCGTGGTCGGCAGCCATTCCGGCGTGGCCGGACGGCCATTGGCCAGGTTGGCCCATTGCTGCAGCGCCTTGTCGGGCTGGTCGGCACGCAGCAGGTCCCATCCATAGTTCCAGGTGATGGCCCGGTACTGCTGGCTGCCGTTGGAGACCAGCGCCAGCGCGCCCTGATACAACTCATCGCCCAACTGGGTGCGCCCACCGGCGTAGGCCAGCGCCGCCAACTGCGCGCGCGGGTCGGCCGCGCGGGCGTCACGTTGCACCATCGCCGCCAGCCGGTCGACGACTGCATCGCCCTGGCCCTGTACGGCCACCACGGCCTTGGTGGTACCGCGGTCTTCGTCGAAATAGAACTCCTTGGGCTTGGGCAAGCTCTGCGCCTGCGCCAACGACCACACCCCTCCGAGCAGGGCCAGAGCGGCCCACGCGTATTTCCTTTTCACTGTGTTTTCCCCTGACAGCAAACGACCCCTTCCCGTCCCCATCCTACCCGCAGCGCGTCGGCTGCGCATCCGCACAGGGACGGGCGCGGAAAAGCTGACTGTTACACTTTGCACCGCCGTTTTGGAATCCGTCGGGTGCGTCAGATAGTTTCAGATGACATGCACCGGGGCCCAGCCACCCTTTCCGGGCACGCCATGACCAGTACCGCTGCGCTTTCTTCTCCCGACTCTGCCAACACGCCGGAGCTCGGCCGGGTGGATGCGGACTACACGCTGGACCACAAGTACACGCGCACCGATGGGCGCATCTACCTGTCCGGTGTGCAGGCGCTGGTGCGGCTGCCGCTGCTGCAGCGCCTGCGCGATGACGCTGCCGGGCTGGAGACCGCCGGCTTCATCAGCGGCTACCGCGGCAGCCCGCTGGGCGGGCTGGACCTGGAACTGTGGCGGGCGCGCAAACACCTGGACGCGGCCAAGGTCACCTTCACTCCAGGTCTGAACGAGGACCTTGCCGCCACCATGGTGTGGGGCACCCAGCAAACCAACCTGTTCCCCGGCGCGAACGTGCAGGGCGTCTACGGCATGTGGTACGGCAAAGGGCCGGGCGTGGACCGCAGCGGCGACGTCTTCAAGCACGGCAATGCCGCCGGCACCTCGCCGTTTGGCGGCGTGCTGGCGCTGGCCGCCGACGACCATGCCTGCCGCAGCTCGACCCTGCCGCACGGGTCCGAAGACGAATTCGTCAGCGCGATGATGCCCATCCTCAATCCGGCCGGAGTACAGGACATCCTGGACATGGGCCTGCTCGGCTGGGCGATGAGCCGCTACACCGGGCGCTGGATCGGCTTCAAGACGATTGCCGAAACGGTGGAATCGTCCGCCTCGGTGGACGTGGACCCGTTCGCGCGCACCATCGTGCTGCCGGAGGATTTCGCACTGCCGCCGGGCGGCTTGAGCATCCGCTGGCCAGACCCGCCGGTGGACCAGGAGATGCGCCTGCACCGGTATGCGATCGCCGCCGCGCAAGCCTTTGCGCGCGCAAACCACATCGACAAGGTGGTGCTGGATTCACCAAATGCGCGACTGGGCATCGTCACCACCGGCAAGAGCTACCTGGACGTGCTGCAGGCGCTGGAATACCTGGGCCTGGACGCGCAGGCCTGCGCGCAGATCGGCATCCGCGTTTACAAGGTCGGCATGACCTGGCCGCTGGAGCCGGCAGGGATCAGCGCGTTTGCGCAGGGGCTTGAAGACATCGTGGTGGTGGAAGAGAAAAAGGCCTTCATCGAGCGCCAGATGAAGGAACTGTTCTACAACTGGCCGGCCAGCGCCGGCGCGCGGCCGAGCATTGTCGGCAAGTACGATGAGCAGGGCGCGTGGATCCTGCCGTCCACCGGCGAACTGACGCCGGCCACCATCGCGGCGGTGATCGGCAGGCGCATCCTGCGCCTGCTGCAATCGAGCACGATCAATACCGATTCGATCCAGCAGCGGCTGCGCTGGATGGACGCCAAGGAAGCGGAAATGGCTTTGCCGCGCGCGCAATTCCCGCGCGTGCCGCATTACTGCTCCGGCTGCCCTCACAACACCTCCACCGCCGTGCCGGAAGGCTCGCGCGCGCTGGGCGGTATCGGTTGCCACTACATGGTGACCTGGATGAACCGAGCCACCGACACCTTCACCCACATGGGCGGCGAAGGTGTCACGTGGTCCGGGCAGGCGCCGTTTACCGACACCCCGCACGTGTTCCAGAACCTGGGCGATGGCACGTATTTCCATAGCGGCTCGCTGGCGATCCGGCAGTCGGTCGCCACCGGCGTCAACATCACCTACAAGATTCTCTACAACGATGCGGTGGCGATGACCGGCGGGCAGCCGGTGGACGGCACGCTCACCGTGCCGGACATCGCCCACCAGCTGCGCGCCGAAGGCATCCATGAGATTGCGGTGGTCAGCGACGACATCGGCAAGTGGACGCGGCGGCGCGAGCTGTTTCCGCCTGAGGTCGCGTTTCACGATCGTGGCGAACTGGATGCGGTGCAGCAGTATCTGCGCACCGTCAAGGGCGTGTCGATCCTGATCTTCGACCAGACCTGCGCCACCGAGAAACGCCGCCGTCGCAAGCGCGGCAAGCTGGTCGATCCGCCAAAGCGGGTGATGATCAATTCGCTGGTGTGCGAAGGCTGCGGCGATTGCGGCGAGAAAAGCTTTTGCGTGTCGGTGTTGCCGAAGGAAACCGAATTCGGGCGCAAGCGCCAGATCGACCAGTCCAACTGCAACAAGGATTATTCGTGCGTCGCGGGCTTTTGCCCGAGCTTTGTCACCGTGCATGGCGGTGCCCCGCGCAAGGGCAAGCGGCGCGACGCCAGCACGCTGCTGGACACGCTTCCCTCACCGCCCAAGCGCACCGCGCTGGAACGGCCCTGGAACATCCTGATCACCGGCGTCGGCGGCACCGGCGTGGTGACCATCGGCGCGCTGCTCGGCATGGCCGGGCACCTGGAAGGCAAGGGCGCCACGGTGCTGGACCAGACCGGCCTGGCACAGAAAGGCGGCGCGGTGACCACGCATATCCGCATCGCACGCCAGCCCGCCGACATCCACGCCGTGCGCATCGCCGCCGGCGAAGCAGACCTGGTGCTGGGCTGCGACATGGTGGTGGTCAACGATTATTGGGCGCTCTCCAAGGTGCGCGATGGCCGCACCCAGGTGGTGCTCAACACCTACGAAGCAATGCCGGGCACGTTCACCACGCAACCGGACCTGCAGTTTCCCGCTGCCGAGATCATCGCCGGTGTGCGCACTGCGCTCGGTGGCCAGGAGCCGTTGTTGCTGGATGCCACGCAGCTGGCAACGGCGTTGCTGGGCGACGCCATCGCCAGCAATCTGTTCGTGCTTGGCTACGCGTGGCAGCACGGGTTGGTGCCGCTATCGCATGCGGCGCTGATGCGCGCGATCGAACTCAATGGTGCAGCCGTTGCGATGAATCAGCAGGCGTTCGCCTGGGGGCGCCTGGCGGCGATCGATCTGCCGGCGGTGCAACGCGCTGCGGGTCTGGCCGGTGCCGACGCGCCTGCACATCTGCATGGCGATACACCGCATGCACGCGGACCAGGCAGCTGGGAAGAGCACGATCTCAGCGGCCAGAGCGCACCGCGTGCGCTGGCACAGACCGACGGCAGCACGTTGCATGGCGAGGTCGCTGCACCGGCCGCGCCGCTCGACGACGAGCAGTTGGCGCATTCGCTGGACGAGGCCATCGCGCGTCGCGTCGCGTTCCTGACCGACTACCAGGATGCGGCCTACGCGCAGCGTTATCGCAGCCTGGTCGAGCGCGTACGCACGCACGAGCTGCAGCGCGTGCCCGGCAGCAGCGCACTGACCGAGGCGGTGGCCCGGTACGCCTTCAAGCTGATGGCCTACAAGGACGAATACGAGGTGGCGCGGCTGTATACGCGTGGCGATTTCCAGCGCCGGTTGCAACAACAGTTCGAGGGCGACTACACGCTGCGCTTCCACCTGGCGCCGCCGTTGCTGGCAAAGAAAGACGCACACGGCAACCTGATCAAACGCGAGTACGGGCCGTGGATGTTCACCGCCTTCAAGCTGCTGGCGCGGTTGAAGTTCCTGCGTGGCGGCAAGTTCGACGTCTTCGGCTACAGCGAAGAACGGCGTGGCGAGCGTCGGCTGATTGCCGATTACAGCGCAACCGTGGACATGCTGCTGGAACGGCTGGATGCCGATAACGTGGGCTTGGCCGCGCAGATCGCCAGCATTCCGGAACACATTCGCGGCTATGGCCACGTCAAGCATGCGCATCTGCAGGAAGCCAGGGCGCGCGAAGCCGCGCTGCTGGCGCAGTGGCGTAATCCCAAGGCGTTGCACGTGGTGCAGGCGGCCTGATGTCACCGAACGATTACATCCTTTTGATGTAGTCGCTCGGCGACATTCGGTTTAATCCCGCTACATACGGCAGCTGGCGCATCCACTCAATGGGGCTTCAGTCGAAATGCGGCCCACGCATCAGTCGAATCGGTCCGCGTGCGGTGGCAGGGTCCACAGTTCGACCCTGCTGGGTGATCCGTACCAGGCCTCTGCCTGCGGCAGCTGCGGCCACCGCACGCACCTGGGGCATCAGGCTTCGCCACACCGCCGCGTCATCGCTCAAGGCACGCGCGACTTCCGACGGACAGATCGATTGCTCGGGCCGACGTTGCGCAAGCAGGTGCCGGATCAACGCGGCCACCTGCGCATCATCGGGCGACTGCACGCCCGCCCCGCGGGATCACAATGGGCGCAGCAGGCGCAGGCCGAACCAATCCTTGGCATCGTTCCAGCCGTGGGTGACCTTGAGCCCGGCTGCGGCAGCCAGTTCGGCAAAGCGCGCGTCGGTGTATTTGCAGCTGTATTCGACCTGCATCGCTTCGCCTTCGGCAAACGCGATGTCCTTGCCGCCAACCTGCACGCGCTGCGCGCGTTGGCTGATCAGGAAGGTTTCGATGCGGCCGCGCTCACGGACATACACCGCGTGGTGACGGAAACCGTCCAGATCGAAATCGCTCCCGATCTCGCGATTGAGCCGCGCCAGCAGGTTCAAGGTGAACTCGGCGGTGATACCGGCTGCGTCGTTGTAGGCCGCTTCGATCAGCCCGGCGTCCTTGTCCAGATCGATGCCGATCAGGGCGCAACCGTCGCTGCCCATGGTCTGGCGCATCGCGTCCAGCAGTTCGATCGCGGCCGCGTCGGCGAAATTGCCGAGCGTGGAGCCGGGGAAGAACACCACGTGCCGCCGCGTCGGGCGCTGCGCATCGGGCAGGCGCAGCGGCTTGGTGAAGTCGGTGCACACCGGCAACATCTGGATCTGCGGAAATTGCTGGGCCAGCCGCGCAGTGCTTTCCAGCAGCGCGGTGCGCGAGATTTCCAGCGGCGTGTAGGCCACCACATCGCGCAGGCCCTGCAGCAGCAATTCGGTCTTGCGGCCGCTGCCGCTGCCGTATTCGACCACATGCACGCCGGCGCCGATCGCCTGTGCGATCGAGCCCATGCTGGCTTCCAGCAAACCCAGCTCGGTCCTGGTGAGGTAATACTCCGGCTGCTGCGTAATGGCTTCGAACAGTTGCGAGCCGCGCGCATCGTAGAAATATTTCGACGGCAGCGTCTTGGGCGTTTGCGACAACCCCGCCAGTGCATCGGCGGTGATGTCGTCCGGCTGCGGGCGCAGGTCGGTCAGCGCGGCGTGCGCGCGTTGCAGGGCATGGGCGGCGGCGTTCAAGGCAGATCCTTGGCAAGGCGCACGCCGGCAAACTGCCAACGCGCATCGGAGGGGAAAAAGTTGCGGTAACTGGCACGCAGATGGCTGGCCGGGCTGGCGCAACTGCCACCACGCAAGACCCATTGCGCATTCATGAATTTGCCGTTGTATTCGCCCAGCGACCCGGGCCACGGGGTAAAGCCTGGATACGGCAGGTACGCACTACCGGTCCACTCCCAGACATCGCCGAACAGCTGCTGGATACCGGTGTCCACTGCTTCGGCGCCACGCGGATGCAACGCATCGGTGTCGACGAAATTGCCCTGTACCGGCACGCCGGTCGCGGCCTGCTCCCACTCGGCTTCGGTGGGAAGGCGCGCACCGGCCCAGCGCGCGAACGCATCGGCTTCGAACAGGCTCAGATGACAGACTGGCGCGTGTGGATCGCGCGTGCGCCAGCCGTCCAGCGTGAACTCGCGGCCATCGGCATCCCAATACAAGGGATGTTGCCAACCCTGCGCCTGCACCATCGCCCAGCCATCGCTGAGCCAGGCACCGGCACTGCGGTAGCCGCCGTCATCGATGAATTGCTGGAACTCGGCGTTGGTGACCACACGGCTGGCCAGCGCATGCGCACCGACCAGCACGCGATGGCGTGGCGATTCGTTGTCGTAGGCGAAGCTGTCGGCCTGTGGCCATGCAGCGGCGCCGATCTGGACGATCTGCTCGTCGCGCGCATGCCAGCGCAGCGGGCTGGCAACGGCCGCAGGCGGTGTGGGCAGGTCACGGTAGGCCGGCTGCAACGGGTTGCTCCACAGCGCATGCTTGATATCGGTCAGCAGCAACTCCTGGTGTTGCTGCTCGTGCTGGATGCCGAGCTGCACGACGGTGCAGGCCTGTGCATCGAGCAGGCCTTCGCGCAAGCGCTGCTGCATCTGCCTATCGACCGCAGCACGGTAGTCGCGTACCTGCTGCAACGAGGGGCGCGAAAGCACGCCGCGGCGGGCCCGCGCATGCATCGGCCCCACGCTCTGGTAGTAGCTGTTGAACAGGAAATCCCAGGCCGGGTCGAACACGCGGTACGCCGGATCGGCCTGCAGCACGAAGCGTTCGAAAAACCAGGTGGTGTGGGCCAGATGCCATTTGCTCGGGCTCGCGTCCGGCATGCTCTGCACCATCGCGTCTTCGGCGCTCAAGGGTGCGGCGAGACGGTCGCTCAGCGCGCGGGTCTGCGCGTAGCGTTCCAGCAGCGTCAACTGCTGTTGCTGGAGGTGGCCCAGCAGAGGTGAGAGTGCAGGCATCGCCCTATGCTTGGGGAGCGCCCGTGAACGTGCCGTGTGGGCAGCGTGGCAGCCAGCGGTAAGCTGTGGGCATGTCATCGCCATCTCTGTCCAGTACGCTTGCTGGGCCCCTCGCGTGGGCCCAGCGTCAGCAGGCGTTCGCGCTGCCTTCCGGGGTCATCCATCTGGATGCGGCGTCGCGTGGTCCGTTGTTGCGCGCCATGCAGACCGTTGCGCACCAGGCGGTCGATGCAATGGCCACACCATGGCGGTTGCCGTTCGATACCTGGTTACAGCAGATCGAGCAGGTGCGCGGACTTGCGGCCGCGCTATTGGACGGCGATGCCGATGCGGTGGCCATGGTGCCCTCGGCCGCGCACGGCCTGGCCACGGCCGCGCGCAATCTGCCTGTGCAAGCCGGCGACGCAGTGCTGGTGCTGGAAGGGCAATTTCCGTCCAATCTGTTGATCTGGCAGCGCCGCTGCGCAGAGACCGGTGCGCATCTGGTGGCGGTGCCCGCCACCGCTGGCGGCAGCTTGACCGATGCAGTGCTGCAGACCATTGCCGACACGCCTGCGCTGCGGATTGCCAGCTTGCCGCATGCGTACTGGCTGGACGGGCGAATGCTGGATCTGGACCGCATCAGTGCCGCCATGCAGGCACGCGGCGCTGCCCTGGTGCTGGACTTGAGCCAGAGCCTTGGGGTGTTGCCACCGGATCTGCCGCGCTGGCAACCGGATTTCGTGGTCAGCGTCGGGCACAAATGGTTGCTCGGGCCGATGGGATTGGCATGGCTGTGGGTCGCGCCGCAGTGGCGCACGGACGGGCTGCCGATCGAAGAACACTGGATCGGCCGCGATGCGGGCAGCAGTTGGGAATTTCCGGTGGCCAGCGCGCCGCGGTATCGCAGCGGTGCACGCCGATTCGATGCGGGCGGGGTTGCCGACCCGTTGCGGGTCGCAATGGCCACGGTGGCCCTGCAACAACTCACCGCGTGGCAGCCGGCGCGCATCGCAGCGGCGTTGGGCGAGTTGACTGCGCATTGGGACGCCGCCCTGCAGGCGCGCGGCGTGGGCAGCTGGTGCACGCCCGGACATGCGCCGCATCTCACCGCACTGCAGCCGCCGGCAGCGGCATTGGATGCGGTGGCAACGGCGCTCGGCGCGAGTGGCGTGATCTGCACGCGTCGGCATGGACGTCTGCGCATCGCGCCACATTTGAGCGTGACCGACCACACGTTGTCACAGGTCATTGCAGCGCTGCCGGATGGGTGAGGCGGTGCGCAGGCATCGCGGGCCAGGCATCTGCAGCGGTACTGGTTGCAATACATGTACGCAGGCCAACGCGTCGTCAGGCAGCACCGGCAAGGCTCCATCGCAGGCCAGCGCGCTCTACGAACGACAATTGGCGCAAGGATCAGCGGCAGCGAAGCGGCGCGCTCGGTTTTCAGCGATTGAACGCCGCGTCACTGCCGCTGGCTGATCCGCAACCCACGCGGCGTTACCCATCGCTCGGCGCCTTCGAACACCGCCTGCACCAGCAGCGCAAGCACGGCAGCGGGAATGGCGCCTTCCAAAATCAGGCCGATATCGTCCAGGCGGATGCCGGTGAGAATCGGTTGGCCATAGCCGCCCGCACCGATCAGCGCACCCAGCGTGGCGGTGCCCACATTGATCACCGCCGCGGTCTGGATGCCGGCCACGATCGTGCGGCGGGCCAGCGGCAGTTCCACCCGCCACAGGCGTGTCCACGCGGGCAATCCGATGGCGTGCGCAGTCTGGCGCAGTTCGCGTGGGATCGAGGTCAGCCCTGCATGGGTGTTGCGCACGATCGGCAGCAGGCTATACAAGAACAGCGCGGCAATCGCCGGCTTGGCGCCGATGCCGAACAGCGGAATCATGAAGACGAATACCGCCAACGACGGCAGCGTCTGCAGCACACCGGTCAACGACAACACCACCTGCCCCAGACGTGGACGCCGCGCCGCCAGCACCCCCAACGGCAGCGCAAGCAGCAACGCCAGACCCAAAGAAATACCCACCAACGCCAGATGCTCGCGCGTATGCCGCAGCAGCCGCGTCAAACGCGAGTCCGTTTCAGAGGCCGGCGTGACGCCCAGCCAACGCGCGGCAACCGCCGCTTCGGACTGCCGCTCCAGTTTGACCTGTGCATTGAGCCGTTGCATGGTCGCTTCATCGATGCGTCCTTGCACCCCCCGCAAGGCCTGCAGCATCGCCGGCGAGCGGTGCGCCAGATCCTTGCGATACACAAAAATCGCCTGGTAGTCCGGGAAATAATGGCGGTCGTCGCGTAGCACCTGCAGCTGGTAATACGGAATTTCCGCATCGGTGCTGTACAGATCGGTGACCTCGATGGCGCCGCTCTGCAACGCGCGATAGGCCAGGTCGTGATCCAGCCCGGTCGCGGCCTGCGGCAGCGCGTACGCCGCGCGCACGCCCGGCCAGCCATCGGCGCGCTGCATGAACTCATTGCTCAGACCGATCTTGAGGGTGGGATGTCGTGCAAGATCCGACAACGAGGCGATACCCAATGCCTGCGCACGTTCGCGCTTCATACCGAAGGCATAGGTGTTCTGGAAACCCAGCGAATCGGTCATCGCCAGCCCGCGTGCGTCGAGTGCGGCACGCAGCTCGGCCTGGCTGGCGTTGGGCAGTTGCAGCAGCTCCTGTGCCAGCGTGCCGGTGTATTCGGCATACGCGTCTATCTGCCCGGTCTCCAGCGCCCGCCACAGGATGCGCGTGCCACCGAGTTGTGCGCGGTGCTGCACGTCTACACCATCACGTTTGCCGGCGGCGGTGGCGATTTCGCCAAGAATCACCGCTTCGGTGAAATTCTTCGACCCAATGGTGACCTGCGCGGCCTGCGCGCTAACACTGCAGATCAGCCACACCACGGCGATGAGCGCACGCGCCATCATGCGGCATCGCCAATGCTGCGCTGGGCGGTGAGAAAGCGCTGCACGAACGCATCGGCCGGCTGCTCCAGCAGATCGCGCGCACGGCCTTGCTGCACGATTCGGCCGGCGCGCATCAGCACCAGGTTGTCGGCCAGATAGGCGGCTTCGGCCACGTCATGCGTCACCAGCACCACGGTCTTGCCCAGCTGCGCGAACAGTTCGCGCATCTGCGCCTGCAGGTCGTAGCGCACGATGGGATCGAGCGCGCCGAGTGGTTCGTCGAGCAACAAGGCCGGCGGGTCCAGCATCAGTGCACGAATCAGCCCCACGCGCTGGCGTTGACCACCGGAGAGTTCGGCCGGGTAGCGCGCCAGCAACTGCGTTGGCAATTGGCACAGGGCGCACAAGACATCCAGACGCGCCTCGATGCGTTCCCGCGTCCAGCCCAGCGTCTGTGCCAGCAAGGTCACGTTGCTGCGTGCATCCAGATGCGGAAACAGGCCGCCTTCCTGGATGACGTAGCCGATGCGTTGCCGTTGCGCCTGCAGGTTGGCGCGCTGCAACGGGGTGCCGTCGAAAGCGACCGTGCCGCTGTCCGGCCACTCCAGCCCGACCAGCATGCGCAGCACGGTGGATTTGCCGGCGCCGCTCGGGCCGATCAATGCGGTCGTGATGCCGCTGGCAAACGTCAGCGAGACAGCATCGAGTGCGATGGCCTGGCCGTAGCGGCGGCTGACCCGGTCGAGAGTGAACATGCGGCCGAGCTTGCCGAACGCAGCGTCAGCCACGCGCGAAGGTGCGCATCAGCGGGGCGGCGCCAGCAGTTCGCGTGCACTCAGGTAGCCGTCGCCATCGGCATCCTGCCGCGCGAAGCGCGCGATCAAGGTGGCACGATGCGCCGCACGGGTGATCGGCTTGCCGCGACGGCCCGGCAGTTCATCGCCTTGCAGCACGCCATCGTGATCGGTATCGCGTTGATCGAAGGCGTAGCTCATCCAGGCCAGATATTCGTCCAGGCTCACCCGCCCATCGCCATCGGTATCCATGCGCTGCAGATATTGCTGGCTGTCCTGGACCTGGGCCTGCGCGGCAATCGCCGGCACACAGGCACACCACACGACCAGCAAGGCACGCACGATCACGCCACGCGCCCGGTGTATACGCACCACAGCGCGCCTGCCGCCCGGGTTACGCACCACTCAGCGCATACCCCTTGAGCCGCGCCGCATACGCCTGCAACGCGGCATTGCCGCTGGCCTCGGCCTCATGGCACCACTGCTGCAATTGCCGGAGCCGTTCGGACGCATCGTGGCTGCGCGCTTCCAGTACCGCGGTCAGCCGCGCACGGTACTCGACCAGCGTGCGCATGCGCGGACGCTGCGCCACCCATGCCTGCAACTGTGCACGCGCATCCGGCTTGAGCCAGCGCCCGTCGTCGACCAGGCCCTTGCGCAGGCGACGCGGCAGCAACTCGCGCAGCTTGGCGCCGGTGACGGCCGCCTCTTCGCGCAACGCCGGCTTGAGCACATTGCGCTGGTAGTCGGTCATGGCCTGGAACCGGTGCGAGAGCAGCGCCTTGAGCGTGTCGGCATCGGGCACGGCGATATTGGGGCGGATATCCAGCGACGGCGCCACCCGCAACACCTTGGCAAGGCCCAGTGCCTGCAAACCGCGAA
The DNA here is from genome assembly GCF_013112235.1 of Xanthomonas euvesicatoria. NCBI lineage: Bacteria > Pseudomonadati > Pseudomonadota > Gammaproteobacteria > Lysobacterales > Lysobacteraceae > Xanthomonas > Xanthomonas euvesicatoria. The sequence goes on along the minus strand of NZ_JABFFS010000001.1, from coordinate 1,336,978 downwards.
TGGCGACCCAACCGATATCCAGCTCCCAACGCCGCATCGAAAACCGCGCCGAGCTCGGGAAGGCATGATGGTTGTTATGCAATTCTTCGCCACCGATCCACAGCGCCCAGGGCGTGAGGTTGGTGGAGGTGTCGGCCGATTCGAAATTGCGATAGCCCCACCAGTGGCCCAGGCCGTTGACCACACCGGCGGCCCAGAACGGAATCCACGCCATCTGGATTGCCCACAACGCAATTCCCGGCAATCCGAACAACACCGAGTTGATCACCAGCAACGCCATCGGGCCGGCGTTGGCATGCGGCGTGTACAGATGCCGTTCGATCCAGTCGCTGGGCGCGCCCTTGCCGTATTGCTCGATGTCGGCACGCTCGGCACGCGCCTGCCGATACAGCTCCACACCGCGCCAGAACACCTGGCCGATGCCCTTGGTCTGCGGGCTGTGCGGGTCTTCCTCGGTCTCGACCTTGGCGTGATGCTTGCGATGGATCGCCACCCATTCGCGGGTGATCATCGAGGTGGTCAACCAGGTCCAGAAGCGGAAGAAATGCGCGATGGCCGGATGGAAATCCACACCGCGATGCGCCTGGCTGCGATGCAGGTACAAGGTCACTGCAAAGATGGTGAGCTGGGTGAAGACCAGCAGCACCGCCAGCATGCCCCACACGCCCAGCCCTGCCACGCCGGAAGTCAGAACGTCGATGATCGGATCGGACAACATCGGCATCTCCACAGCAGCGCTCTCCATTTGATGCAGACATGATGGGGGCGATCGCGGCAAACTTCACCCTTCGGATGCGTAGGGTTGCACCTACATTTCTAAAGCGGTTCAGACCCCCCTTCCCCACTTCCGTCTGCTGTCACCCGTATGACTGTTGCCACCGAACATGCTGCCGATTCCACTGTCGTTACCAACGCCGCCCCGCTGATCGAACTCGACCAGGCCAGCGTAATGCGCGGCCAGGTCCGGGTCCTGCATGCGCTGAGCCTGCGCATCGCGCTGGGGCAGCACACCGCGATCCTGGGGCCCAATGGCTGCGGCAAATCGTCCTTCATCAAATTGATCACGCGCGAGTTGTACCCGCTGGCGCGCGCCGACGGTCTGCCCGCAGTGAAGGTGATGGGACAAACGCGCTGGCAGGTGGATCGCCTGCGCTCGCAATTGGGCATCGTCACCGGCGATCTGAGCGTCAATCTGGCCGACATGCCCGGCCTGGATGTGGAAAGCGCGGTGCTCTCCGGATTCTTCGCCAGCTACGTGGTGCCGCCGCATCGCGAGATCAGCGACGACATGCGTGCACGCGCGCGCGAAGCGCTGGCGCTGGCGCGCGCATTGCCGTTGGTGGACCGGCAATTTGCGCAATTGTCGGCCGGCGAAACGCGCCGTGTGCTGATTGCGCGTGCGCTGGTCAATCGCCCGCAGGCGTTGCTGCTGGACGAGCCGTCCACCGGGCTGGATCTGGTGGCACGCCAGCACCTGCTCGAGACGATGCGGCACCTCGCCCGGCAAGGCATCACGCTGGTGCTGGTGACCCATCACATCGAAGAAATCGTGCCGGAGATCGAACGGGTGATCCTGCTGCGCGCCGGCAAGGTGGTGGCCGACGGCACGCGTGAGGCGCTGCTCACCGATGCCAGCCTGTCGGCCGTGTTCGATGGCCCGGTGCGGGTGCAGCGCAATGGCGCGCGCTGTTGGGCAACGGTGGGCGAGTAAGGGCCACCCACCCGCAGCTCGCGCAGGCCGTGTCCTTGCACGAGCTGCCGGCGATGCTCCGCATCGCGATGGCGAAGCGCTCCGGACGGGCGCACAACCGCGTCACAACCACGCTCTGCAGACATGACCTTGGACACGGGACGCCGCCGCGGCGCTTGCGCTTAGACTCGCCGCACACACAGACAGGAGTCGTCCGATGGCCCAGTGGTATTTCCATAACCCCGGACAGGCCGACCGTCTCGGCCCGCTCGACGATGCCAGCGCCCGCGCGCATGCGCAGCGCCAACCCGATGCGCTGGCCTGGCGCGACGGGCTCGATGGCTGGACGCCGGCCCGCCAGCTGGCCGAGCTGCAGGGCAGCGGTAGCGCGCCGCCGCCGTTGACCGGCATGAGCGGGCGCGCAGATGAGATCGACTACCGCATCGTCGGCAACGACATGCAGTTCGTCGAAGTCGAGCTGGACCCCGGCGAAAGCGCCATCGCCGAGGCCGGTGCGCTGATGTACAAGGACGCGGCGGTGCAGATGGACACCGTGTTCGGCGACGGCTCGCATGCCGGTCAAAGTGGCGGCGGGCTGATGGGCAAGCTGCTGTCGGCCGGCAAACGCGTGGTCACCGGCGAAAGCATGTTCACCACCGTGTTCACCCACGCCGGCAGCGGCAAGGCCAAGGTCGCTTTCGCCGCGCCCTACCCGGGCACGGTGCTGGCGCTGCGCCTGTCCGAGCATGGCGGCCAGCTGATCTGCCAGAAGGACAGCTTTTTGGCCGGCGCGCGCGGGGTGTCGCTGGGCATCGCCTTCCAGCGCAAGATCCTCACCGGCCTGTTCGGCGGCGAGGGCTTCATCATGCAGAAGCTCGAAGGCGACGGCTGGGTGTTCGTACATGCCGGCGGCACGGTCGTCGAACGCGAGCTGGGCCCGGGCGAGCGTATCGACGTGGACACCGGCTGCGTGGTGGCCTACCACGCCGGCGTGGACATGGACGTGCGCCGCGTTGCGGGCCTGAAGAGCATGTTCTTCGGCGGCGAAGGCGTGTTCCTGGCCACCCTCACCGGCCCGGGCAAGGTCTGGCTGCAATCGCTGCCGTTCTCGCGCATGGCCGGCCGCATGCTGCAGGCCGCCCCGCAAGCCGGCGGCCAACAGCGCGGCGAAGGCTCGGTGCTGGGCGGCCTGGGGCGGTTGCTGGATGGCGATAACCGCTTCTGACCTACATCCCGGCGCGGCCGCGCCCATCTCAGGAGGGCGGCGGCATCACGTTCATCACCGCCAGTGTCATCGCTTCCACGCCGGTCCGGATGCTTGGCTGCGGCACCGGCGCGAAGTCCGGCGAATGGTTCACCGGAATGCGCTCGCCCGTTTGCCGGGCCTGCTGCAGCCACTGCGGATCGAGTCCACCGATGCCGAAGTAGAACGACGGCACGCCGGCAGCGACGAAGGCCGAATAGTCTTCGCTGGCGGCACTCGGTTCGCGCTGGCGCTCGGCATCGACCCCGAACGCCTGCGCGAAAACCGCCCCGGTACGCTCGGCCAGCGCTGCATCGTTGATCACCGCCCTGGACCCGCGCTCGCCCAGGGCGATCTGCGGTACCGGCGCGCCGGCCATCTGAGCACTGGCCAGCGCGGTACGTCGCACGCCGTCGAGCAGCTTGTCGCGCACCTGAGGGTCGTGGCTGCGGATGGTGCCGCGCAGCTGCGCGCGGTCGGGGATGACGTTGCCGGCCGTGCCGGCGTTGAACGCTCCAATGCTGACCACGCCAAACGCAGCCGGGTCTTTTTCGCGACTGATCACGCTCTGCACATCGACAACGAAGCGCGCCGCGATCAGGATCGGATCGATCGTCGCGGCGGGCATCGCCCCATGCCCGCCCTTGCCTTGGAACACCACCTCCAGCGCATCGGAGTTGGAGGTCACCGCCCCGGCCTTGTAGAACACATGGCCGTAGGCGTCCGGGCCGACATGCAGGGCAAAGCCGTAGTCCGGCTTGCCGAACCGGGCGAACAGGCCATCGTCAAGCATCGCCTGCGCACCGCGACCCTTTTCCTCCGCTGGTTGGGCGATGAACATCAGCGTGCCGCGCCATTGGGCGCGCAGCTGCACCAAGGTTGCGGCCGTGCCGGCCCAGGCCGCCATGTGAATGTCGTGACCGCAGGTATGCGCCACATAGGTATCGCGGTCACTGGACTGCAGATGGACGTCGCTGGCGTACGCCAGCCCCGTGGTTTCCCGCATCGGCAACGCATCTAGTTCAGTGCGCACCATGATCGTGGGGCCGGGGCCATTGTGATACATCGCCACCAGCCCGGTCCGGCCAATACCCGCGCTGACATGAAACCCCAGCGCGCGCATTTCCTTGGCCAGCCGTTGCGCAGTCGCGGTTTCCTCGAAGCCCAGTTCGGGGTGCTGGTGCACGGTCCGGTATAGCGCCTCCCAACGTGGATAGTCCCGATCCAGAATGCCATCGACCTGCCGCTTGACCGCTACCGCGTCCAGCGCATGACAGGGCGATGCGGCTAGCAGCAGTGACAGTGCCAGTCCACGCAGCGGACACCGCGCAGACGCGTGATCGAAGATGCTGCTGCTGCAGACTGTGCGTTTGGCCGAGTCCATGCCCTACGGTACCAACGCAAGGACGCCCGATACCATCAGGGCAGGCGAGGTGTGCGCGCAGCGCGCAATATCTGCGCATGACGCCCTGCCGCCCGCCGCCAATGCAGACCGGCGGCCAGGGCTGCGGCGTGTATGCTGCGCCGCTGTCCACATCGCGCCCTGTGCACGCTCGCCATGACCGCCTTTCCTAGCAAGTGCCTCCTGTTGTCCCTGTCCCTGTCACTGGCCGGGCTGCTCAGCGCCTGCGGGGGCGAGCCACGCCCGGCGACACCGGCGCCGGTGGTGCAGGCACCTTCGGCCGCAGCCCCCAAGCCCATCAAGATCGGCGTCGCGCTCGGTGGTGGTGCGGCCAAGGGCTTTGCGCATATCGGGGTGATCAAGATGCTCGAGGCCAACGGCTTCGCACCGGTGGTGGTGTCTGGCACCAGCGCCGGCAGCGTGGTGGGCGCGTTGTATGCCAGCGGCATGGATGCGTTCCAAATGCAGGAAAAGGCCGTCGCGCTCGACCAGACCAGCATCCGCGATGTGCGGCTGTTTTCCGGTGGGCTGGTGCAGGGCCAGAAGCTGCAGGACTACGTCAACGAGCAGCTCGGCGGCAAGCCGATCGAAAAACTGCGCAAGCCGTTCGCGGCGGTCGCCACGCGGCTGGAAGATGGCGAGCGTACCGTGTTCGTGCGCGGTAATGCCGGCCAGGCGGTACGCGCGTCCAGCAGCATTCCGGGTGTATTCGAACCGGTGACCATCGGCAAATACCACTTCGTCGATGGTGGCGTGGTCAGCCCGGTGCCGGTGGATGCAGCGCGCCAGTTGGGTGCCGAATTTGTGGTGGCGGTGGATATCTCCAGCAAGGCCAGCGGCAAGAATCCGGGTGACCTGCTGGGCACGGTGAACCAGTCGATCTCGATCATGGGCCAGCGCCTGGGCGAGGCCGAACTCAAACGTGCCGACGTGGTCATTCGCCCGAAGGTCAACGAGATCGGCTCGGCCGATTTCAACCAGCGTGCTGCGGCGATCCTCGAAGGCGAGCGCGCCGCAATGGCGGTGATGCCGCAGATTCGCGCCAAGATTGCGCAACTGCAGGCCGCGCGCAGCAGCGCAGTCCGGACCGCCGCCGACCAGGCCAAAGCGGCCAAGCAACAGGCGTACGAGCGCTGCCTGGAACAACGCTCGCGTTGGGAAAAATTGCGTGGCAAGGACCAGGCCTGCGTGGCACCGTGATGCGGCTGCGGTGCGAGGCGATCCGCAGTTGATGCCGGTGCCGCGCGAGCTCATGCGGAACTGAGCGGGCGTGGGCGCCTGGTTCGAGACGCGCGCATTTAGACCAGATGCGTGGGGCGACTGCGTTATTGATGCCTTGTGCTGATGTCCTGAGGGTGGCCGGACAAGGTCGCGGCCTGAGCCGCTTCGACGACGGCGTGGCGGTTCTTTCGGGTGCGCTGAGACGTGTCGGATGGGCGCGCGGCCGGGGCCGCTCCGACCGGGGCGGGGGTCTTTGGGTGTATCGGCGACGTCGGCACGGCCGGCACCGCGCTTGTAGGAGCGGCCCTGGCCGCGAGGCCTTATCGGTAGCAACGCCTGGACTTGATGGGCAATGTCTCAAGCCCAGACGTCATCGGCAATGCCTCAATACCGCCAACGCAGCGACACGCTGACAAAGCGCGGTTCGCCGTAGTTCTGATAATCCAGATTCGCCCAATAGGTCTTGTCGAACGCATTGCGCACCGCCAGCGTGGCGGTCCATTGGTCGCTGATGCGGTAGTTGGCGTTGAAATGCACCAGCGCGTACGGGTTCTGCACCACCGTGACCGGGGTGGTGGCGCCAGTGCCGTCGCCGGTGGGGCGCGCGATATTGAAGCCGCGCACCGCGCTCTGCCAGCTCACGCCGCCGCCGATGCTCAAGCGGTCCCACGTCCCCGGCAGGCGCCACTGGGTGGAGAGCTGCAGATAATCTTCGGGCAGGTTGGCGTAGATCGCATCGGTCGGCGCGCGGGTGACCTTGACGTGGGTATAGCCAGCGTTGATGGTCCAGCCGGGCAGCACTTCGCCATTGAAGTCCACTTCCCATCCGCGGCTCTTGGTGCCGTCCACGCCGATGTACGCAGAGCTGCCATCCGGCAGCGAGGCTTCCGGCTGGGTCATGTCGCGCACCGCGTAGTTGTCCTGCTTGGCCTCGAACACGGCAGCAGTGGCCATCGCATGACCATCGAACAACTGCGCCTTGATGCCGGCTTCCAGGTTGGAGCCTTCCACCGGTGCGAGCAGGTTGTTGTCCTTGTCGCGGTAGTTCTGCGGATTGAAGATTTCGGTGTAGCTGGCGTACACCGACACATCCGGCACGATGTCGTAGACCAGACCCACGTACGGGGTGACTTCGTCGCTGACGTCATAACGGCCGCTGGTGCCGGTGTAGCTGCCGCTGGCATTGAACGCCTGGGTGCGGGTCTCCCACGAACTCAGTCGCGCGCCGGCAATCAACGACAGCGGGTCGGCCAGCCGCAAGCGCGTGGAGGCATACACGCCGCGCTGGGTGGTGCGTGCCTGGCGACGCGCACCGGTGCGCGTATAGGTCACTTCCGAAGCGTCGCCATTCCAATGGCGGATGTTGGGAATGAAATAGCAACGTTCGCTGCCGCAGGTGGCCCAGTCGTCGGGATAGGTCTGCGCCAGGGTATAGGTGGTCGATTGCAGGTCCTGCCAGCTGCCGCCGATCACCACATCGTGCTGGCGGCCGAACAGGGCGAATCCGCCGGACAGATACACGTCCACGCTATCGCGCGTGTCCTGCGTTTCGCCAGCGTTGGCGCGCAGAAACACGCCGCTGCCATCGGCGGCCGGGTAACCGGTGCCGTAGACGCGCAGGCTCTGCACGGCGCCCTTGGTGTGGGCGGCGTTGACGCGCAGTAACCAGTCCTGCCCGAAGCGTTGTTCCAGGTTGGCAAACGCGGTGCTGGTTTCGCGCTGCCAGCGGGTCCATTCCGGCGCCATGTTGGTCGAGCGCGACAGGTTGGCGAAGGAGCCGTCGGCCGCGAAGAACGGCACCGTGCCCCAGGTCGAGCCGACGGGGGTGTTGTCCTGGCGCTGATAGCCGACGGTGAGCGTGGTGCTGTCGGTCAGATCGCCTTCCAGCACTGCCATGCCCGACATCTTGTTGTCGTGGTACCGGTCGTAGTAGTAATCGCGGTCTTGCCAGGCCGCGACCACTCGGCTGCGCCAGCGCCCGTCTTCGGTCAGCGGCGCATTGACGTCGGCCTGCATGCGGCGGAAATCCCAGGTGCCGGCACTGACTGCAAACGAGGCATCGAAGTCCTTGCCCGGGCGCTTGCGCAGCAGGTTGACCGTGGCCGAGGGAATGCCGGCGCCGGTGAGCAGGCCGTTGGCGCCGCGGATCACCTCGATGCGGTCGTAGAAGACCGTGTCGTATTCCTGGTTGGTCGCACCGCTGTAGGTGGGCAGGCCATCGACCTGGAAGTCGGTGATCTGGAAACCGCGCGCGAAATACAGCGGGCGCTGGGTGTCGTAGAAGGACACGTTGACGCCGGTGACGTTGCGCATCACATCGTCGATGCTGAACAGCGATTGCTCTTCCAGGCGCTGCAGCCCGATCACGCTCACCGATTGCGGCGTTTCCTGCAAGGTCAGCGGCAGGCGTGTGGTGGTGGCCGGCTGCGCGCGGCTCACCGTGCCGTTGACGCTGACCTGGTCGAGCGTCGTGGCGTTGGTCGCGTCGGCGGATTCGGCGGCATGGGCGGCGGGAGCCAAGGTCGACAGCGCGCACAGCAGCGCGGCAGGCAACAAGCCAAGGGGAGCGATGGCAGCAGACATGGGGCGTTCTCGTCGATCGCTGCGGACGCAGCGCGTCACGCAACAGGGAAAGGCACAGGCACACGCGGGCGTCCACTCGAACCGGCTGGCTGACCCTGCATGGGCTGGCGATGCGACACGAACGACATGGCCGGACGCGGCCAGGATGTGAGGTAAATGTAAATCGTTATCGTTTATGTGGCAAGCAGCACGTTTCTTGCGTCCGCCTGGAAACCGGCGCAACGCCGGTGCGTCTTGCCGGCTGCGGCATGCGAGCGCGCCCTACCCTACCGGCACGCGGCTGGTTTGCACCTCAGGCCAGATGCGACAGCGGCAGACCTTCCGGCGCCTTCACCGTGCGCAGCACGAAGCTGGAATTCACATCCGACACGCCGGTGGCATTGAGCAGGCGATCGAGCAGAAACCGCGAGAAGTGTTCCAGGTCGCGGACCTGTACCTGCAGCAGGTAATCCATGTCGCCGGTCAGCGCCCAACACGCCACCACCTCGTCCCAGCCGCGCACGCCCTCGGCGAAATGCTCGATGTCGGCCTGCCCGTGCTGCTCCAGCTGCACGCGCACGAACGCCTGCAAGCCCAGCCCCAGCGCGCGCGCGTCCAGGCGCGCGCCATAGCCGGCGATGATGCCGGCCGCCTCCAGCCGCTGGGTGCGGCGCAGGCACGCCGACGCCGACAGATTGACCTGCACGGCCAGCTCCGCATTACTGCTGCGCCCCTGCGTCTGCAGCAGGGCGAGCAGACGCAAATCGGTGCGGTCCAGGGCGATGGGTTGATCCATATGTTGCGCAGCAGCAGACGATGACGCACGAATCTTGCGCCGATCCGCTTGCACCGCGCAAGATTCGCAATCCCGTTGCGCGCACATCCGGCTAAGGTGACGGCTGATCACCGGGAAGAGCCGCTGCATGAATACCGCCCCGCAACGCGTCGAAAACCAGCTCACCGACAAAGGCTATGTGCCGGTCTACACCACCGCGGTCGTGGAGCAGCCGTGGGACAGCTACAGCGCCGACGATCACGCCACCTGGGGCACCTTGTATCGGCGCCAGCGCGAGCTGCTGGTGGGCCGCGCCTGCGACGAGTTCCTGCAGGCGCAGGACGCGATGGGCATGGGCGAAACGCACATCCCGCGCTTCGATGCGCTCAATCGCGTGCTGCAGGCGGCCACCGGCTGGACCCTGGTCGGCGTGCAGGGCCTGCTGCCGGAACTGGACTTTTTCGAACATCTGGCCAACAAACGCTTTCCGGTGACGTGGTGGATCCGCCGGCCCGATCAGATCGATTACATCGCCGAACCCGATCTGTTCCATGACCTGTTCGGCCACGTGCCGTTGTTGATGAACCCGCTGTTTGCCGACTTCATGCAGGCCTATGGCCGCGGCGGGGTCAAGGCGCACGGCATCGGCCCGGACGCGCTGCAGAACCTCACCCGGCTGTACTGGTACACGGTGGAATTCGGTCTGATCGACACGCCACAGGGCCTGCGCATCTACGGTGCCGGCATCGTGTCGTCCAAGGGCGAATCGCTGTATTCGCTGGAATCGCCGGCACCCAACCGCATCGGGTTCGACCTGCAACGCATCATGCGCACGCGCTACCGCATCGACAGCTTCCAGAAGACCTATTTCGTCATCGACAGCTTTGCGCAGCTGATGGAGGCCACCGCGCCGGACTTCACCCCGATCTATGCCGAGCTTGCGCAGCAACCGCAGGTGCCGGCGGGTGACGTGCTGCCGGGCGATCGGGTGATCCAACGCGGCAGCGGCGAGGGTTGGAGCCGCGACGGCGACGTGTGAGGCTGCTGCCGAGGTCACGCCGACCAACCGCTGCGCGGCGGTGCGGCGCGGTCACGATGCCGCGATGTGACCTGCATCGACTCGACACCACCGCCGACGCGCACTAAGGTCAAACCTCCCTACATCGCCTTCGCTCAATGGACCTGACGCATCTGCGCATCCGGCGCTTGGAGCTGGACGACACCCGCCTGCTGTTCACCCTGGCCAACGGCATCCGCATCGACGAGCCCATCCAGGCGCATCGGCTCCTGCTCAAGGCATCGCCGCCGCAACGCGCGCAATGGCAGATCACCGAGGACGGCTTCGGGGTGAACTGGCCCGCGGTGGCGCCTCCCACCGCGGAGGGCCTGCTCAACATGCCCGAGTTGCTGTGGCGCCGCCGCGCTGCCCGCGCCCAGGCCAAGCTCGCCCAGTTGCGCGGGCGCATGGATGCGCTGTCGCCGGGCGAACGCGAACTGATCGCGCTGGCGCGGCTGGATGCGGACATGAACGAGAGCGGCTACGCCCGCTATTTCGACCGCTGGGATGCGGCGACCCGCAGCGATGCTTTGCGGGGTCTGGCCGCCATGGGCGCGGCGCAAGCGCGTCAAGCCATCGAGGGCCTGGGCGCGGTGTTCGAGCGCCTGGAAGAAGATCCGAATCTGCTCAGCATCGAAGACATTCTCGATGCCATGAGCGACACCGACCGCCAACGCGTGGACGGGTGGGAAGAGGTCTACTACCGCCGCTCGGCCGAACTGGCGCGCCTGGGGCTGACGCACTACGGGGTGGATAAGGCCTGACGGTGCTGGAAAGCTTGCATCGCTGGATGTCGGCCGCGACCACCCCTGACATGGTTTGTGCGCCGGCGTGATCGGCTGTCTGCCGTCGCTGGCTCCTGCCGCTGATCCACTGCAGCCATCTGCACGTGGAAGCAGGCGACTCGCAGGCTGGCCGTGCCTGATGACAACTCAGCCCATTTGAAAAACGCAGCGCTTCGTTGCAGCTGCGCTGTCTGGGGCGCGAGGGCTACTTGGATGCGGTGTACGCCAGCAACAGCACCAGCGGTTCTTCGCCGGTTTGCTGCAAGGCGTGCGTGCTGCCCGGCCGCGTCAACAACGCATCGCCAGCGGCGACGTTGTATTGCTTTCCGTCCAGCGCATATAAACCGCGCCCACTGACGATGTAATAAATCTCATCCTTGTCGTGCAGATGCAGGCCGATGCCGGCGCCCTTGTGCAGCACGCGTTTGCGCAGCACGAATTTCAGCGCCGGTGCATCTGCGAAGAACGGATACGCCGTGGTCGGGCCGGCGCCGCCATGCGGGCCGGGCTGTTCGCGGGCGAGATCGCGCTCGTGCACCACCAGCGAGGGATGCGCCTGCGCGGCGCGTTGCGCGCTGGTGTCGGGCGCAGCACCGCAATCGGCGTCGCGCTGCAGCTGCGCCTTGAGCGCCGGCTGCAGCTGCAACCAACCGTGCACCACCAGGCAGGCGATGGCGGTCGCGCCGGCGCGGCTGAAGTGGGTACCGTCGGCCTTGCCCTGTTCGGGCACGAACAGGAAATACGGTTTGGCCGCCTGCTCGCCGAGTGCGCGAATCCAGTCGCTGGAACTGGCGTTGAGATCGATCAAGCCAACGTGTTCCTGCGCGGCGAGTTGCTGCATCGCCAAGGTGTAGCGACCGTGGGTGTCGAGCAACGCGCCGAAGTCGTACAACAGCCGGGCGGCCGGCGTAATCAGGATGGGCGTCGCGCCTTTGTCGCGCGCAGTGGCGACATAGCGGCGCAGGAACTGCACGTAGTCGGTCGTGGGGTCGGTATAGCGCGTGGGGTCTTCGCGTTTGGCGTCGTTGTGGCCGAACTGGATCAGCAAGACATCGCCGCGCTGCAGTTCTTTTGCGATGGCATCCAGCCGCCCTTCGGCGATGAAACTGCGCGTGCTGCGGCCGCCCTTGGCGTGATTGCGCACCTGCCATTGCGCCGGGTCGAACCAGTCCTGCAGCAGTTGGCCCCAACCGGCTTGCGGCGCGCGCTCGGCGCCGTATTCGGCGGCGGTGGAATCGCCGGCGATGAAGATGCGGTGGGGTTCGGCGCGGGCGCTATTTGCGCAGAGCAGCAGCAATGCGAACAGCAGCAGACGCATGATGGGCTCCGGGAACAATGCTAAGGACACGACGCTGTTTCCTTCTCCCATCGGGAGAAGGTGCCCGAAGGGCGGATGAGGGTGCGGCGGCAAGGAAATGCTGGACGGCCGTCCTGTCTTCTCAAGCCCTTCAAGCCTCCCCCGTTCAAGCCAGCTGTCTTCCGCCTTATCCTCACCCCAACCCCTCTCCCGGCGGGAGAGGGGCTAAAACGCACCGACTAATTACGCAGCTGCTGCAGCAGCTTCGGTCTTGCCCAGCAGGCCGGCAACGAAGTTGCGGATTTCAGCATCCTGGGCGTTGTCGAAGAAGCACTGCTGGAAGCGCTCGCCGCCGATGGCCTGCTTGATCAGTTCCGGGTCGATGGCGCGCAGGCCGTCCAGGTACGACTTGGCGGTGGCCTGCTTGAGCTGGGTCAGGATGCCGGCGTTGGCCTGCTGCGATTCGCGACGCTCGGCCGGGTAACCCATGCCACGCTCGCCGCTGAAGGCCTTTTCGAAGATGTAGCGCACGTTGATTTCCGCACCCCAGCCGTAGCCCTTGGCAAACGCCAGCGACAGCGCGTTGCCGTTGTTGACCTGGGCAAACAGGTAGGCGTCGGTCGGCTCGATGCAGTAGCCGCAAAACACGCCCGGATGGGCGTTGAGCGACATCATCGCGCCCTGGCCGGTGCCGCAACCGGCAACCACGAAGTCCACCGCCTTGGAGTTCAGCAGCAGGCTGGCGACGATGCCCAGGTGGATGTAGGTCAGGCGGTGGTCGTTGTCGCCGTCCATGCCGACGTTGAACACGCTGTGGCCCTGCTCGCTGGCGACCTCGTTGAGCTGCTGCAGGATCACCGGGTTCTTGGCGGCCTGGCTAAACTCATTCATGAGTGCGATTTTCATGGGGATGCTCCGATTGGTTTGGGGAAGTTGTGTCGACTGTGGAGTCGGTTGGTGTGCGCGCCTGGGTGCGGTCTTGATTCGCTTTTCAGGTGCGTTGTCGGTGAGCGATCAGGTTCTGAAGAACGTGTCGGAGCTGCGGGACGCGTCTGGTCATGTGCATGCACCCCGACCCTCATCCGCCCTTCGGGCACCTTCTCCCAATGGGAGAAGGAGAGCCGTACAGAGGCGAGCGCTTAGCGCGCCAGCCAACCACCGTCGACCGGAATGATGGCGCCGTTGACGTAGTCCGACGCGCTGCTGGCCAGGAACACCGCGGTGCCGCCCAGGTCGGCCGGCACGCCCCAGCGCGCGGCCGGAATGCGGTCCAGGATGGCCTTGTTGCGGTCTTCGTCGGCACGCAGCTGCGCGGTGTTGTCGGTGGCCATATAGCCCGGTGCGATGGCATTGGTGGTCACGCCCTTGCTGGCCCATTCGTTGGCAAGCAGGCGGGTGATGCCGGCGATGCCGGACTTGCTGGCAGTGTAGGACGGCACGCGGATACCGCCCTGGAACGACAGCATCGAGGCGATGTTGATGATCTTGCCGCGGCCCTGCGCGATGAAGTGACGGCCTGCGGCCTGCGCCATGAAGAAGGCCGATTTCAGGTTGACGTTGAGCACGTCGTCCCAGTCCTGCTCGCTGAAATCCACCGCATCGGTGCGACGGATCAGGCCGGCGTTGTTGACCAGGATATCCAGCCCGCCGAGGCCGGCGATGGTCTCCTCGATGATGCGCTGCACCGGCTCGATGCTGATCAGGTTGGCTTCGATGGCGATGAAGCGGCGGCCCAGCGCCTTGACCTTGGCTTCGGTCTCGGTGGGCGCCTGGATGCCGGCGGCAGCGATGTCGGCACCTGCCTCGGCCAAGGCCAATGCGATGCCCTGGCCCAGGCCGGTATTGGCACCGGTGACCAGTGCGACCTTGCCTTCGAGACTGAACGGATTGCTCATTACCTTATCGCTCCTGCTGGATGTGCCGTGGTGTGATGAGTAAGCCGCGCAGCGCGCGGCCGGGTTGTACGAACTGCTGCAACGCCGGCGCCCAACTGGGTCGCGCCAGCGTTGTTGGCGCTCGCCTCGCACAAGGCGGCGTCATGTCTGGCCTGGTGGGTGCCGGCGCGTCGATGCAGGCCTTACTTGAGCTGGCAGATGTCCAGTACGTGCATGTCGGTGTAATCCAGGTTTTCGCCGCCCATTGCCCAGATGAAGGCGTAATTGCTGGTGCCGGCACCCATGTGGATGGACCACGGCGGCGACACCACCGCTTCGTTGTTCTGGATCACGATGTGGCGCTGCGCATCGGGTTCGCCCATGAAGTGGTAGACGCGGTCGTTGGCGCCCAGGTCGAAATAGAAATACACCTCGCTGCGGCGGTCGTGCAGATGCGGCGGCATGGTGTTCCAGACGCTGCCGGGCTTGAGCACGGTCAGGCCGAGCAACAGCTGCGAGGACTGGCAGGTGGCCGGCACGATGTACTGGTAGATGGTGCGCTCGTTGCTGGTTTCCAGCGCACCGCGCTCCAGTGCCACCGCATCCTTGATCGAGAGCTGCTTGGTCTCAAAGCGCGCATGCGCCGGCGTGGAGGCGAGATAGAACCTGGCCGGGTTGGCCGCGTCTGCGGAGGCAAAACTGACATCGGTGCTGCCCATCGCCACGTACAGGCCGTCCTTGGGCCCCAGCGTGTAGGCGGTGCCGTCCACGGTCACCGTGCCGGTGCCTGCGCCGACATTGAGAACGCCCAGCTCGCGACGCTCCAGAAACGGATGCCCCGCGGCCGAGGCGGGCTCGGTCTGCCTGGGCAGTTCCAGCGTCTTGCCCAGCGGCGCGGCGCCACCGAGCACGAAGCGTTCGTAGTGGGTGTACTTGAGCGTCACCGCGTCGTCCACGAACAGCCCATCGAGCAGATACAGCTCGCGCAGCGCGTCGTTGCTGGCGCCCTTGATGGCGTCGGGATGGGTGGCGTAGTGCGTTTTGCAGTACAGGGACATGGCACTTCTCCAAGGCAAGCAAGGGGGAACGTGGGCTTGCACGGGGCTAGTCTACCGACTCTGGTTAACCGGTGTCATTGCGCAGTGCACGAAAGACGGTGTCGGTGGACGCACGGACTACCAACTCCCTTCTCCCATCGTGAGAAGGTGCCCCGCAGGGGCGGATGAGGGTACGAGGCTGCGCGCTGTGTTGAAGAGCACAGCTTGCTTTGTGGGTGGTGGCCTATTGCCTTCCGGCGCAAGCCTGAGCTTTCTAAATTGGCTGCCTGCCGCCTTACCCTCACCCCAACCCCCGCTCCGCGCCCCGGCCCGCGCCAGCGGCGCGGGCGCTCCAAGGCACGCGCGGCGATGCCGCGCAAGCTGTGCCTTCTCGCCCCGGCGGGAGAGGGGCTTTGTTCCTCTTCCGCCAGGACCAAGTAGCTCAATCTTCCGGCGGCTGGCAGGAGTCGCGCACGATCAGGTGCGGCCGCACGCTGGCGGTGGGCAGCTGCGGCGCGTTGTCGGGCTGGATCAGCATCGCCGCGGCGGTGCGGCCGGTGTCGCGGGTGTGGCGGCGCACCGAGGTCAACGGCGGCCACAGCCGCGAGGCCAGCGAGCTGTCGTCGTAGCCGATCACCGAGAGCTGGCGCGGGATACTGATGCCGGCGCGCAGGGCGACCTTGTAGATACCGGCGGCCATTTCGTCGTTACCGGTGAAGATGGCGGTGGGGCGCTTCTTGCCCAGCAGCAGCTTTTCGGCCGCCGCCACGCCCGATTCGAAGGTGTAACCGGCTTCGACGATGCGCTCGGGCGGCAGTTCGATGCCGCGCCGGGTCAGCGCGTCGGCAAAGCCTGCGGTGCGCTCGATCGAGGAGCGGTAGGCGCTGGGGCCGGTGACCAGGGCGATGTCGCGGTGGCCCAGCGAAAGCAGGTAATCGGCCGCCTCGGCGGCGCCGTCGCGGTCGTGGGTGATCACCGTCTGCGAGGTGGTGTCCAGCGCGATCGAGGCGATGCGGGTGTAGCGGCAACCGATCTCGGCCAGCATGTCGGCCAGCGCCTGGTCTTCGGAGGCGCGTGGCACCAGGATCACGCCGTGCAGCTTCTGCGCCTGCGCAAAGCGGCGCACGCCTTCGATATAGCCGGGACTGCGGCTGTCGCAGGGGTGCACCACCAGTTCGAAGCTGGAACCGCGCAGCGCGTCCAGCGCGCCGTACTGCATGTCCACGATGTATTGCGCGGTGGGGTTGTCGTAGACCATGCCGATCAGGAACGAACGGCGGAACGCCAGCCCGCGCGCGAGCGGATCCGGCGCATAGCCGACCTCGCGCATCAGCGCCTCGACCTTCTCGCGCGTGTCCTGCCGCACCAGCGGCGAATTGTTGATGATCCGCGAGACGGTCTTCTTGGACACGCCCGACATCCGCGCGATGTCGTTGATCGTTGCGACCCGACCCTTCGGCAGGCCAGGCATTCCCTCTTCAGGCATCTTGCGGGCGGGCATAGCGGTCAACCAGTAAAGTTGATTGGATTCTACCGGCCCGACGGCCGGCAGACCTGAGCGAAGCCTGCCGCTGCACCGGGTCCGCCGTGACGGGCCCGCCACAGCAGGCAGCGCCACGACATGCCCGCCGATGCAGAACGGTCAGTCCAGGGCGCGGTAGCGGAAATTGCGGAATTCCACCTGGCCGGGGCCTGCGGCATACAGCGCCGGCTTCAGGGCCAGGAACTTGCCGGCCACGTTGTGGTGGTAACCGGACACTTCCATCTGCACCGGGTACTTGGTCCAGGCCTTGCCATCGGTGCTGCTGTGAATGGTGACGATGTGGCGGTTGTTGGTGACGCGCAGCCATAGCGTGCCGCCGTTGGTGCTGGGCGCCAGCGTGGCCGGGCGTTCCTCGCCGTAGCGATGCATGACGAACTGTTGCCCATTGCTGCCGACGCCGGCATAGAGCTTGTCGCTGTAGAACAGCAACGCCCCGCCCTGTCCGCCCGGTGACACGGTCATCTGCACTTCGAACTGGTAGGCCGGGTCGGTGGCGATCACCGTCAGCGGCGAAGCGTCGCGCGGCGCGCTGCCCTTGCCCTGCAGCCGCAACACGCCATTGCCCACCTGCAGGCGCTTGGCCTCGTCGGCGGCCGGATTGAAGAACGCCCACTGCGGGCCGAGCGTGCTGGCGCGGAAATCGTCCGACAACGCCAACCCGTGCGGCAGGGCCTGCCCACTGGGCTTTTTCAGCGGCGTGCCCAGGTCCCCACCCTTGGCGACGAACCAGCCATCGGGCGTCCATTCGATCGGGTCCAGCAGCGCCTGCCGGCCTAGCGTCCAGTAGCCGTTTTCGTAGCCGTGGTAGAGCATCCACCAGCGCTTGTCGGTGCCCTCCACCAGGGTGGCGTGGCCGCGCGACCACCACGGCTCCTGCGCGCTCCTGGTGCGGGTGATCGGGTTGTTGGGCGCGTTCTGCCAGGGGCCGTGGATCGAGCGCGAACGCGCAGTGATCACCATGTGCCCGGTCGGCGGGCCGGCGGTTCCGCCCACGGCGGTGGTCATGTAGTACCAGCCGTTGTGGCGGGTGATCTTGGGGCCTTCCTGGGCGTAGCCTTCCACGTCCCAGCTTTCCGGATATTTCCAGCCGTCGTAGACGTGCTTGGGGGTGCCGACCACCTTCAGGCCGTCATCGGACAGCTGCACGTAATCGCCGCCGCTCAGGAACAGGTAACGCTTGCCGTCCTCGCCCACTGCATGGCCGGGGTCGATGTATTTGCCCAGGCCGATGTCGATCGGCGCGCTCCACGGGCCTTTGATGTCGTCGGCCCAGACCACAAAATTGCTGCGCTCGCCCTGGTCGCCGCGCCGCGCCGGGAAGTAGATGTAGTAGCGCTTGCCGTGCTTGATCAGATCCGGCGCCCAGATCGCGCCCACGTTCTGGGTGATGGCGTGGCCCAGCGGCTGCCAGTTGACCAGATCGCGCGAGTGCCAGATCGGCAGGCCCGGGTAGGCATCGAACGAAGACAGCGTGAGGTAGTAATCATCGCCATCCTTGAGCACCGACGGGTCGGGATGGTCGCCGGCCAGCACCGGATTGAGAAAGCTGCCATCGCCCTGGTCGGCGATGCGCTGGTGCTCGATACCGCGCTTCCAGTCCGCCGCAGTGCTCAGGCCGGCGCACAGCAGCAAGCCGCCGGCCATCAGCCAACGCCATCGGGATGAAATGGGACGCACACGCATGCTCTCTCCTAGTCCCGGATGCCGGGCTTTACCACGATGGCGCGCAATGCCACCGGTTAACCAGATGCGGCACAGCCTCCCGCCGGCAGCGACGCCTGACGCGCCTGCATGTGGATGGCAGGCGCTCGTTACCACGCGAACAAGCCGTACCGACCGCCCGTCTGCCGTTACGCAATCACGCAATCGCCCCGGCTCAGGCGCGCAGGGCGCGCGGCAGCCACAGCGACAACTCAGGGAAAAACGCCACGATCAACAGCACGCACAACGCCGCCAGCCAGAACGGCCAGATGGTGCGCATGCTTTGCGCGATGGTGATCTGCCCGATGGAAGTACCGATGAACAACACCGAGCCGATCGGCGGCGTGATCAGGCCGATACCGCCGGCCAGCACCATCACCAGGCCGAAGTGAATCGGGTCGATGCCGTAGGCCTTCACCACCGGCAGGAAGATCGGCGTGCAGATCAGGATCTTCGGCGCCAAGTCCATGAACATGCCCAGCAACAGCAGCATCACCACGATCATCAACAGCACCATGTTCTTGCTGTCGGCAATGGCCTGCAGGAACTTCACCGCTGCCGCAGGCACCTGCAGATAGGCCAGCAACCAGCCGAACACCGCAGCGGTGGCGATCACGAACAGGATCACGCCGGTGGTGCGCGCCGCATGCGTCACCGCCGCGAAGAACTCGGCCCAACGCAATTGGCGATACAGCAATGCGGTGACGATCAATGCGTACACCACGGCAATGGCGGCGCTTTCCACCGCGGTGAAGATGCCGGCGCGAATCCCGATGAAGATCAATCCGACCAACCCCAGGCCAGGCAGCGCACCGATCAGGCGCAGGGCCACCGCACGCCAACCGGGAAAGGCTTCGGTGCCGTAGCCGCGATGACGCGCCACTGCATAGCCGGTCACCATCATCGCGGCGGTCATCAACAACGCCGGAAAGATGCCGGCCGCGAACAGATCGGCAATCGACAAGCCGCCGCCGGCTGCGGCCGAGAACAGGATCAGGTTGTGCGAAGGCGGCACCAGCAAGGCCACCAGCGCAGCGGTCATGCTCACGTTCACCGCGTAATCGCGGTCGTAACCGCGTTTGATCATCTGCGGAATCATGGTGCCGCCCACCGCCGAGACATCGGCAATCGCCGAGCCGGAGACGCCGCCGAAGAACAGCGACGACAGCACGCTGACCTGGCCCAGACCGCCGCGCACACGCCCGACCAACGACGAGGCCAAGGCGATCAGGCGTTCGGAAATGCCACCGCGCAACATCAACTCGCCGGCGAAGATAAACAGCGGGATCGCAATCAACGACGCCGAGCCGCTACCGGCAGAAATCTGCTGCACCAGCACTACCGTGGGCAGGTCCAGATACAGCAGCGTGGCCAATGCCGCCGCGCCCAGGGCGTAGGCCACCGGCACGCCGATCAACAGCAGCACCACGAAGGTGCCCAACAACATGGCGATGCCCATCAGCGCACTCCTCCAGCATGGACCGGGCGCAGCACACGCCACAACTTGAACACGGCAAACAGCACCATCAGCGCACCGCCGATCGACAGCGGCAGGTAGTTGATGCTCTGCGGCATCTGCGCACCGGCCATCTTGATGTCCAGCCCGTCCAACAGCAGCGCCGCGCTCCACCACGCCAACACCGCGCCAATGGACATGATCATCAGCGGGCGGATCACTTCGAACATCTTGCGCACCAGCGGCGGCACGTGTTCGCCCAGCAGGTAGAAGCCGAAGTGGCGGTTGGTATGCACGCCGGCCGCCGCGCCCAGGCTCAGGGCGGTGCTCAGCAGCAGCAGGGTTACCGGCTCGGTCCAGCTGGGCGAGTCGTTGAGTACGTAGCGGGTGAACACCTGCCAGCCCTGCACGACCACCAGGCCCAGCAGCGCCAAGGAAGCCACGCCCACGGCGATATCGGAAACGCGGTCCAGCGCGCGCTGCAACGGCGCGACCGGGACGGCAACAGTCTCGGGTTCGGTCATCGGGACACCTCTATGCGAAATCGCGGATGCGGCGGTACAGGGCTTCGATCTCCGGCTGCTTGCGGTATTCGGCCAGCAGCGGGGCAGCGGCGGCGCGGAACGCCGGCATGTCGACCTGGTTGAGCTTCACGCCGTAGTCGATCACCTGCTTGCGCGCCACCGTCTCGGAGGCATCCCACAAGTTGCGCATCACCGGCACCGAGGCACGCGCCAGTTCCACCACCAGGCCGCGGTCGGCCGCGCTCAGCGATTGGAAACTCTGGCGCGACATCACCAGGATGTCCGGCGCGTAGGAGTGTTCGCTCTGCGACCAGTAATGCGCGGCTTCGAAATGCCGGCTGGACTGGAAGCTGCGCATGTTGTTTTCCGCACCGTCGATCATGTGCGTTTCCATCGCCGAGAACGTCTCGCCCAGCGACATCGGCGTGGGGTTGGCGCCCAGCATGCGCATCAGCTTGAGAAAGATGTCCGACGAGGCCACCCGCAATTTCAGGCCCTTGAGATCTTCCGGGCGATGCAGCGGATGCTTGGTGTTGTAGAAGCAGCGCGCGCCCGAATCGTAGATGGCAAGACCGACCAGATCGCGCTGCTCGAAGCTGCGCAGCACGCTGTCGCCGACATGCCCGTCGATGGCCCGGCGCAGATGCGGTACCGAATCGAACACATACGGCAGGCACAGCGCCTGCGTGAGCGGGAAGGTGTTGTTCAACGCGCCCGAATACACACGGGTGATGTCGATGGCGCCAAAGCGCGCCATGTCGATCGCCTCCGACTCGCGGCCCAGTTGGCCGGAGTGGTACTGGCGCAGCTTGAGCCGGCCATGGGTGCGTTCTTCCAGCTGCTTGCCGAACCAGCGCACCGCTTCCACGGTGGGGTAATCGCCGACGTGCACATCGGTGGCGGTGAGCAACTGCCCGCCGGGAATCGGCGTGGTGGCGCCGGCACCCAACCAGGGGGCGGCAGCCGCGGCGCCGAGCCCGGCACCAAGAAAATGTCTGCGTGTGATCATTGGCGCCCTCCCAAGCGTCTGGTCACGGGGGCCGCCGTCAACTGGCGGACACAGCCGTACAGGAAATATCGCCGATGCCGGCGAAGCGAATCAGGGCACGCTGCCCCACTTCGATGTCGTGGATACCGGTGGCATTGCCGGTGGCAATCAGATCACCGCGCTTGAGCGGACGCCCGCGCTGTGCCGAACGGCTGAGCGCGAATGCGTAGGCCGCGCGCAGGCCGCCGGGCAAGGTGGTGGCGCCGCCGGTGCCGACCACCTGGTCGTCGATCAGCGTCTGCGCAGTGAGCGCAGCCTCGTCGCGCGCCAGCCAATCGGTCACTTCCGGGCCCAGAATCAGGCCGTTGTTGTTGCCGAAGTCCGAAATCACCACCCGCGGGCCCAACTGGTTGATGGTGGCCAGCGGGCTGCTGGCGATTTCCACCCCGATGAACAAGGTGGCCGGCACCTGCGCGGCCTGCTCCGGGGTGAAGTGGGTCTGCTCGGCCGGGGCATCGGCGCCGAGCACGAGCACATATTCGGCTTCCACCGCGCCGAAGCCGCCGACAAAGATCGGGAACTCGGTTGTTCCACCGGTAGCATTCCAGACCTTCTGCGAGAAGATCGGGCCAAGCAGGCGCTCGTCGCCGGATGCATCGCGGCGCTCGGCGGCGATATACCCCACCTTCCAGCCCACGACATGGTCGTGCCATTGGCTGATGGCGATGTCCTGCACCTGGTAGGCGGTGACCAGATCGTCGGGGATTTGCCCGGGAAAGTCAGGCAGCGATGCCCCTGCACGGCGTGCTTCCACAAAGCGCTGGGCGATGGCGGACAGCGTGGATGTGGACGGTGGCGGAGTGGCGGCGTCGTTGCTCAAGGGTGTCTCCCCGATAGGTGTCTTGTTGCACTGCCAATCGACAGCGGCACGGTGTGCTGTATATGGTAAACCGGTGTCATTGGCAATGTGCACTGCGGCATTGTGGTCGCGGTGACGAAGTGGCCCTGGGAGGGGTGAATGGAACAGACACGCCAAACGCGGGCTTTGACCGCGCTTTCGCGCGCCACGCGGCATGGCCTGGCGCTCGTTGTGCTGGGCGTGCTGCTGGCGCGCCCCGCGCCGGCGGCCGAGCGACCGAGCGCCGACACTGCCGCCGAACAGGCCAGCCGGATCGCGCTGTGGCCAACGCCGCTGGCACCGGGGGATACCGTGCTGCCGCAACCGCAGCGCATCGTCGAGCGCAGCAGCGACCCGGCGCAGCCGGATCGCTACATCCAGCAGGTCAGTACGCCGTACCTGGTGGTCTACCGGCCCAAACAGCCCAATGGCACCGCCCTGCTGGTGACGCCCGGCGGCGGCTATCAACGCATCGTGCTGGACAACGAAGGCAGCGCGCTGGTGCCCGGTTTCGTCGACACCGCCGGCATCACCCTGTTCGTGCTGCGCTACCGGCTGCCGGGCGAAGGCCACCCGAACGGCGCCGACGTGCCGCTGGCCGATGCGCAACGTGCCTTGCGGCTGATCCGCGCCAATGCGGCACGCTATGGCATCGATGCGCAGCGCGTGGGCGTGATGGGCTTTTCGGCCGGCGGCCATGTCGCCGCCAGCCTGGGCACGCGTTACGCCGCGCAGGTGTACCCGCCCATCGACGCGGCCGATGCACTGAGCGCACGACCGGACTTCCAGTTGCTGATCTACCCGGTGATCGACATGGATAGCGCCAACGCGCACAAAGGCTCACGCGAACGCCTGATCGGCAGCGCCCCGAGCCAGGCGCAGGTGCAGGCCTATTCGCCGCAGCTGCACGTGGACGCGCACACGCCACCCACTTTTTTGCTGCATGCGCAGGACGACAGCGTGGTGCCGGTGCGCAACAGCCTGCTGATGCACGCTGCGCTGCTACGCGCCGGGGTGCCCAGCGAGCTGCACGTGTTTCCGCAGGGCGGCCATGGTTTCGGTGCCGCCAGCGGCAGCGGTCTTACCGTGTCCGCATGGCCGCAGCTGGCGCAAGCCTGGATCGCGCATGTCACCAAGCCGCAGCCACCTGTAGCCAAGCCTGCACCACCTTCACCGGCGAAGGAGATGGCGCGATGACAACCCAAGCCACCCCCGACACGCGACGCCGCACGCTGCTGCGTGGTGGCCTGCTCGCGACTGCGGCAGCAACGCTTCCCGGCTTCGCTGCCGCGGCCGTACTTGCGCCGCCACGCGACGATGGCGCGCCGCTGGCACGCGTGCGTGGCGGCGCGCTGCGCGGCTACCGCGACCAGGGCGTCTGCGTGTTCAAGGGCATCCCGTATGGCGGCGACACTGCCCCGCGTCGCTTCCAGGCGCCGTTGCCGGAGACGCCGTGGCACCACGTGCGCGATGCCAGCGGATTCGGTGCAGCGGCGCCGCAGCTCAAGGCCAACGAGCCCACCAGTGAGGACTGCCTGTTCCTCAATGTGTGGACACCTGGCCTGCGCGATGGCGGCAAGCGGCCGGTGTTGTTCTATATCCACGGCGGCGGCTACACCACCGGCTCCGGCAGCGACCCGCTCTACGACGGCGTGCGCCTGTGCAAGCGCGGCGATGTGGTGGTGGTCACCGTCAATCACCGGCTCAATCTGTTTGGCTACCTGTCGCTGGCGCAGCTGGGCGATGCCGGTTTTGCCGACTCCGGCAATGCCGGGCAGCTGGACCTGATCCAGGCCCTGCAATGGGTGCGCCAGCATGCGGCCGAATTCGGCGGCGACGCCAACAATGTCACGGTGTTTGGGCAATCGGGCGGTGGCGCCAAGATCGCCACGCTGATGGCGATGCCGGCCGCGCGCGGGCTCTTTCATCGCGCCTGGACCATGAGCGGGCAACAGGTCACCGTGGCCGGGCCGCGTGCGGCCACCCAGCGCGCGCAACTGTTGCTCGATGCGTTAAAGATTGCGCCAGGCGAGATCGCGCGCATGCGCACGCTACCTGTGGCCCAGCTGCTGGCCGCCGCACGTGTGCGCGACCCTTCGCGGGTGGAAAACACCGCGCTGTATTTCGGCCCGGTGCTGGACGCGCGCAACGTGCCGGTGCATCCGTTCTGGCCAACTGCGCCGGTGCAGTCGGCCCGCATCCCGATGGTGATCGGCAATACGCGCGATGAAACACGCGGCTTTCTCGGTAACGATGCGAAGAATTTCGCGCTGAGCTGGGACGAGCTGCCGGCCAGGCTGGAGGCGCAGCAATACGTGGACCTGTTGCCGCAGGTGGTCATTGCCGAATATCGGCGGCTCTATCCGCAGTACACGCCGTCGCAGGTGTTCTTCGCAGCCACCACCGCCGGCCGCTCGTGGCGCGGCGCTGTCGAAGAAGCCGAGGCGCGTGCCCGTCAGGGCGCGCCCACCTGGGTCTATCAACTGGATTGGGGTTCGCCGCTGGATGGCGGCAAGTTCGGCGCCTTCCATACCCTGGATATTCCGCTGGTGTTCGACAACGTGCGCCAGCCGGGCTCGCGCACCGGCAATGGTGCCGATGCGCAGCGCATGGCCGAGCAAATGAGCGAAGCGCTGATTGCGTTTGCCCGGCATGGCGAACCCAACCGCCGCGGTGCGCCGCACTGGCGGCCCTACTCCTTGAAACGGCGCGAAACGCTGGTGTTCGATACGCCGAGCCGGTTGGAACTGGATCCACGTGGTGGCGAGCGCGTGTTGTATCAACAAGCGCCGTTCATTCAACGCGGGACGTTTTGATTGCCATGCAGCGCAAACACCATGCGCTGCGCGCGGGCCCGGCCCTCAACGCGCCGCGGGCACCGGCGCGTCTGCCTCCATCACGCCTTCGCGCTTGAGCGCTTCCCACAGTGCCGGCGGAATCGCCACCTGCATCGAGGTTGCATTGGCGCGGGCCTGCTCGGCCGTGCGCGCACCGGGAATCACCGCCGACACCACCTGCGGAGCTGCAGCAAATTGCAGCGCAACGGTGCGTAGATCCACGCCATGCCGGTCGCAGATGGCCAGCGCTTTCTGCCGCTTGGCAGGCGCCCATGGCGGAATGGTGCCGTCGTAGAGATACCGCTCGCGCCCGGCCAGATAGCCAGCCAACAATGGCGCACCGACCACCACCGAGGCGCCATGCTTTGCGATCTTCGGGAAGGTGTCATGCAAGGCCTGCGCATGGTCGAGCAGCGAATACTGGCAGGCGAGCAGGAAGATGTCGGGGTCGGCTTCTTTAATTGCGCGCAAGGCCGGCTCAGGACGATTGACGCCAAAGCCCCAGGCCTTGATCAAGCCCTCCTTGCGCATCTTGGTCAGCTCCGGCATCGCGCCCTTCACCGCCTCGGCGAACCGCTGCTCCCATGGCATGCCCAGGTCTTTTTCGTTCTCCGGCGAGAGATCGTGGATATACGCGATGTCGATCTGCGACACTCCCAGACGCTGCAGGCTGTCTTCGATCGAGCGCCGTACACCGGACGCGCTGTAGTCGTAGCGATAGTCGAACGGCGAAGGTTGCTGCCACATCGTCTTGGGCGGCGTGTCGGTCGCGGTGAGCAGGCGGCCGACCTTGGTCGACACCACATAGTCGTCGGCCGGATGGTTGTGCAGATGATGGCCGGTACGTCGCTCCGACAAGCCCAGCCCGTACCAAGGCGAGGTATCGAAATACCGCACGCCCGATTCCCATACCGCTGCCAGCGTTTGCTCGCTCTGTGCGTCGGTGGCAGGCGCAAAGCCATTGCCGATGGCCACGCCACCGAAGCCGAGACGACTGCGAGGCCGGTAGCGTGCGCCCTCGACGCGCGGATTGGTCGGTAACGCGCCCGCATCGGCTTTCCCGCGCGTGGGCATCACGCTGCCGGGCGCCGACGATTGCGCCATCAACGGTGCAGCGGCCAATGCCGCAGTACCGGCCGCGGCAGCAGAAAGGAATTGGCGACGTGTATTCATGGGGAATCTCTTGCAACAACGTGGCCCACGAGCATGGCCCCGCCGGTGTGCATGCCAAGTCAGCGGACTCAGCCCAGGGCCAATGGCTGCACGTGCGCGCGCGGCGCGCCAACGCCCAGCCAGAGCATGGCCACGCTGATCGGCAGACTGAATCGACGCGGCCCGGCGCTGCCCGGATTGAGGTACAGCACCCCATCGTGCATGTGCACCGACGGCTTGTGCGAATGGCCGCTGATGACCACATCCGCCTGCACCTGCGGTGCCAGCGTCTTCAGATCGTGCAGCACGTGGATACGCACACCAGCGATGTGCAGATCCAGCGTCTGCGGTAAGCCGTTCGCCCACGGCTTGTCGTCGATATTGCCTGCGATGGCATGCAGCGGTGCCAGTGCCCGCAACGCCTCAAGCACCTGCGGCTTGCCCACATCGCCGGCGTGGATGATCTGCGAGCAGCCCTTAAGCGCGGCAAGCGCTTCGGGCCGAAGCAGGCCATGCGTATCGGAGATCACGCCGATGCGCGTACCGGTGCCCGTCTCGCCATCATCGTGTTTGCGCGTGATCATCGGGATGACCTGCTGCTGGATGACTTGCTGCGCAAGCGTCCGCCTGCACAGACCCATGCCATCACAGTCGAGTGGGAGCGCAGCAATGCAAGCGATGCCAGCACATGGCCCACCCTGTCGATGAAAGCTGGATGCATGACGCAGCTGCCGCCTACCACCAGGCCAGGTGCCCGGTGGTAGGCGCAGGAAGCATCAGCCATACGGCGTCAGCACGATGGCGCCCAGCGGTGGCAACAGCAGCGGCAGCGATTGCGCGTGCCCATGCATGGATTGCTGCTCGGCCGTCACGCTGCCGCCATTGCCCAGGTTGCTGCCGCCGTAGATGCCGGCGTCGCTGTTGAACACCTCGCGCCACTGGCCGCCTTGTGGCACGCCGATGCGATAGCCGTGCTGCACGACCGGAGTGAAGTTGATCACCACCAGCACCGGTGCGTCGCCACGTTTGCCCTTGCGCAGGAACGCCACCACGCTATTGCCGGCATCGTCGCCCACCACCCAGGCGAATCCGGACGGATCGTCGTCGTGCGCATGCAGCGCCGGGTATTGCACATACAGCCGGTTCAAATCGCGCACCAACGTCTGCACACCACGATGGCGAGGGTCGTCGAGCAAATGCCACGGAAGGCCGGCGTCGTGGTTCCACTCGGTCGGTTGACCGAATTCGCAGCCCATGAACAGCAACTTGCGCCCCGGGTGGGTGAACATGAAACCCAGGTAAGCACGCAGATTCGCGAAGCGCTGCCAATCGTCGCCCGGCATGCGGCCCAGCAACGAACCCTTGCCGTGCACCACTTCGTCGTGCGAGATCGGCAGCACGAAGCGCTCCGAATACGCATAGACCATGCTGAAAGTCAGCTCACCGTGGTGGTAGCGGCGATAGATCGGATCCAGCCCGGCGTAATGCAGGGTGTCGTGCATCCAGCCCATGTTCCATTTGTAGTGAAAGCCCAGGCCGCCGTGCGCCACGTCGGCGGTGACACCGGGAAACGCAGTGGATTCCTCGGCAATCATCACCGCGCCCGGCGTGTGCTCGCGCACCACCTCGTTGAGCCGGCGCAGGAACGCGATGGTCTCGTAGTTCTCGCGCCCGCCGTGGATGTTGGGTATCCACTCGCCGGCGTTGCGGCTGTAATCGCGATACAGCATCGAGGCCACCGCATCCACGCGCAGGCCATCGACGTGATAGCGCTGCAGGAATTCCATCGCACTGGCAATCAGGAACCCGGACACCTCGCGGCGGCCGTGGTTGTAGATCAGCGTATTCCAGTCGCGGTGGAAGCCTTCGCGTGGGTCGGCATGCTCGTACAGCGCGGTGCCGTCGAAATGCGCCAGCCCGTGCGCATCGGTGGGAAAGTGCGCCGGCACCCAATCGACGATTACGCCGATGCCTTCGCGGTGGCAGCGGTCGACAAAGCGCGCAAATCCATCGGGTGTTCCGAAGCGCGCGGTCGGCGCGAACAGACCCAATGGCTGGTAGCCCCAGGAGCCGCCGAACGGATGCTCGCTCACCGGCATCAACTCGACATGGGTAAAGCCCATATCGGCCACGTACGGAATCAGGCGATCGGCCAGCCCGTCCCAATCCAGATCCAGCCCTGCTTCGCGCAACCACGAGCCGGCATGGATCTCGTAGATGCTCATCGGCGCGTCATGGGCCTGGCGGCGCGCACGCGTGGCCATCCAGCCGTCGTCGCTCCACTGATGCGGCGTGGGATCGGCCACGATGGACGCAGTGCCCGGCGCAAGCTCCGCGCGGCGTGCCACCGGGTCGGCCTTGGCCGGCAGTTCGTGCCCGTGCGGACCGCGCAGCTGGTACTTGTAATGCGCGCCGGGGCCGACGTCGGGCACGAACAACTCCCACACGCCGGCCTGGTGACGCAGCCGCATCGGATGCCGGCGCGCGTCCCAGCTGTTGAAGTCGCCCACCACCGCCACGCGCGAGGCATTCGGTGCCCAGACGGCAAAGCGCGTGCCGCGCACGCCGTCCACTTCGACCACGTTGGCGCCCAGCGCGTCGGCCAATTGCAAGTGGTGGCCTTCGCTGATCAGGTGCAGGTCGAAGTCACTGAGCTGCGGGCCGAACGCGTACGGGTCGGCGGTCTCCTGCTCGCCACCGGGCCAGCCGATGCGCAGGCGATACCCACCGTGCGCCGGCAACTCGCCGGCGAACAGGCCCGGCTCCGGGCCGGCGTCCAGCGCCACCACCTGCCCATCGTCGAGCACCGCGCTGACCCGGTCGGCGCCGGGTAGATAGGTGCGCAACAAGCGCCCGTTGTCGGACGGGTGTGCGCCCAATACCGCGAACGCGTCGCCATGGCGCGCCTCTGCCAGGGCGCGTACCGCGCCGGGATCCCATCGATTGCTCACTGCTGTCATTACTCCACTCATCATGTGTCTCCTGCACCGGCGCGTGCGCGTTGCAGGATGCGTCGCAAGCCTTCGATCGGCACCATCAACCAGCCAGGGCGATTGGCCGCTTCATAACGCACTTCGTAGCAAGCCTTCTCCACCAGGAACAACAAGGTGGCTGCATTGAACGCCGCCGGCGCAATCCACGGATGGGCGCTGGCGTCGAGCACGGCATGGTAAGCGTCCAGGAAGGCTTGTGTGGAGCGGCGGCGGAATTGCACCAGAAATTCGTCCAGGTGCGTGTCCACGCCAACACCCGCGCGGGCGGCGGTGCCTTCCTCGCCACGTGCCGACACTTCGCTGGCGTAATCGAGCGAGCGCAGGAAGCCAGCCACGTCGCGCAGCGGGCTGGCCTTGGCGCGGCGTTCGGCCAGCGGCTTGGCCGGCTCGCCTTCGAAGTCGATCAGCACCACATCGTCGAAGGCCACCAGGATCTGGCCCAGGTGGAAATCGCCATGAACGCGCGTGAGCAAGGAATCGGCCAGCACGCTCGGCGCCCTGGCGAGCAAGGCATCCAGCTGCGGGCGCTCGGCGAGCACCGCCTCCAGCGCCTCGCGTTCGGCGCTGTCTTCGCTGCCGGCCAGGCGTGCGTTGACGGTGTCCCACATCTCTTCGACCTGGCGTCCCACGCCGGCCACCACATCGTTGGCGGTGGGCAGGTCGATGCGTTGCGGCGCGAAGTCGGCATCGTCGGTGGCGCGCGACAGCGCTTCGTGCAACTCGGCCAGGCGCTTGCCCACCACGGCGGCGAAGGCATCGTAGCCGGCGACCGCTTCGGCGCGCGCCTCGTCGGTCTGCGCGGTGGCGTATTCGTCGAAGCTGCGCGCCAGATGGTCCAGCGTCCAGCGCCAGGCATCGCCCTGGTTGCGGATGAAGCCCTGCAACAACGCGATGGTGGTGACGGTGCCCTGCGCGTCGATGCGGCTGACGCTGCCCAGCAGTGGCGCGGCATTGGCATAGCCCATCTCGGTCAAGCGGCGGCCGATCTCGATCTCCGGGTTCGCGCCTACGGCCACATGCCGCAGCAGCTTGAACACGGCCTTGTCGGCGACCACCAGCGAGCTGTTGCTCTGTTCGGCCGACAACCAACGAATCTCCGGATCTTGCGGGATATCCAGCGTTGCCAGTGCCGGGGTGGCTTCGAAACAGACCTGCCCCTGTTGCGAGGCATCGTCGCCGTCGCAGAAGTCCAGCGCTGCATTGCTGCGCAGCGCATCGATCACACCGCGCACCATGGGCTTGAGCGCAAACGCATCGGTGAGATAGCCCACCTCGCGGCCCTGGCGCACGCGCGCCAGCGCCAGCTGCTCGGCCAATGTGCTCGGCTGCTCGCGCTCCCACACGATGCCCACCGGCAGCATGTAGCGCTCGTGGCGGCCGTCTTCCAGCTCTACCTCCAGTTCCAGCAGCGTCATCGGCTCATCGCCCGGCAACGGCGTGCGGCGCGCGATGCGCACGCTGCGCAGCGCCTGGTCCTTGGCCGAGAACCAGCGTCGCGCCGATAGCCACGCCGGCAGGATTTCGCCTTCCAGGGTGGGCAGATGCGGCAGCAGTGCGGCGCTTTCGTCGGCATCGCTGCGCAGCACCAGCGTGCGGTAATCCGGCAGCGGCACCGGGCTGGGGACATGCCAATCGGGCAATGTGCCTTCGCTGACCAGCTGGAAGGCGTAGAAGCCGAACGGCGGCACCGTCAGCAGATAGGTCAACCGGCCGATCGGCGGGAAGCTGCCGCCACCGATGATGTCCACCGGCACCCGGCCTTCGAACTCGGACAGATCCAGCTCCACCGCCTGCAACGTATGCGAGAGGTTGGCCACGCACAACACGGTTTCATCCTGATAGCAGCGCAGGTACGCCAGCATGCGGCGGTTGCCCGGGTACAGGAAGCGCAAGCTGCCGCGGCCGAAGGCCTGGTAGCGCTTGCGCACGCTGAGCACGCGGCGGGTCCAGGTCAGCAGCGAATGCTGGTCGCGCATCTGCGCTTCCACATTCACCGCCTGGAAGCCATACAGCGGGTCCATCACCGGCGGCAGCACCAGCTGCGCCGGGTCGGCGCGCGAGAAGCCGCCGTTGCGGTCGATCGACCACTGCATCGGCGTGCGCACGCCGTCGCGATCGCCCAGGTGGATGTTGTCGCCCATGCCGATCTCGTCGCCGTAATACAGCACCGGCGTGCCGGGCATGGTCAGCAGCAACGAGGTCATCAATTCGATGCGGCGGCGGTCGCGCTCCAGCAGTGGCGCCAGGCGGCGGCGAATCCCCAGGTTGATGCGGGCGCGGCGGTCGGCGGCATAGGTCTGCCACAGATAATCGCGCTCCGAATCGGTCACCATTTCCAGCGTCAACTCATCGTGGTTGCGCAGGAAGATCGCCCACTGGCAGCTTTCCGGAATCTCCGGGGTCTGGCGCATGATGTCGGTGATGGGGAAGCGGTCTTCGCGCGCGATGGCCATGTACATGCGCGGCATCAGCGGGAAGTGGAACGCCATATGGCATTCGTCGGCATTCTGGCCGAAATACTGCTGGGTATCTTCCGGCCACATGTTGGCTTCTGCCAGCAGCATGCGGTCCGGGTATTCCGCGTCCAGGGTGGCGCGGATCTTGCGCAGGATCGCGTGGGTTTCGGGCAGGTTTTCGTTGGAGGTGCCCGGGCGCTCGATCAGGTACGGCACCGCATCCAGACGCAGGCCATCCACGCCGCGATCCAGCCAGAAACGCATCACCTCCAGCACCGCTTCCAGCACCGCCGGATTGTCGAAGTTCAGATCCGGCTGGTGCGAGTAGAAGCGATGCCAGAAGTATTGCCCGGCCACCGGATCCCAGGTCCAGTTGGATTTCTCGGTATCGCAGAAGATGATCCGCGTGCCTTCGTATTCCTGGTCGGTGTCCGACCATACGTAGAAGTCGCGCTCTGGCGAGCCAGCGGGCGCATGACGTGCGCGCTGGAACCAGGGGTGCTGGTCGGAGGTGTGGTTGATCACCAGCTCGGTGACGATACGGATGCCGCGCGCATGCGCCTGCGCCACCAGCTGCTCGAAATCTTCGATGCTGCCGTAGTCCGGATGCACCGCCATGTATTCGGCGATATCGTAACCATCGTCGCGGCGCGGGCTGGGATAGAACGGCAGCAGCCAGATGGTGTCTACGCCGAGTTCGGCGATGTAGTCCAGCTTGGAAATCAGCCCCGGAAAATCGCCGATGCCGTCGTCGTTGGAGTCGAAGAACGACTTGACATGCACCTGGTAGATGATCGCGTCCTTGTACCAACGCTGGTCGGCAACCACGGCCGACTGCTCTGCGTCGGCTTGTAACGATGCCACTGCATTCATGCGACCTCTCCTGCGCGGATGCGCCATAACGCGAACGGTCGCGTTGCCTCTAGACGGATGTGTTGGTACTTGCCGTGCCACGCGAAACGATGGCCATCCCACAGATCGTCCACGGCGACGCTGGCGTGATCGGGCAGGCCCAGTTCCCACAACGGAATCTCGATATCGGCGTCCTGCCCGGCGTGCGGATCCAGATTGATCGCCACCAGCACCATGCTGCGGCTGCGCGACAGGTAGCCGGCATCCAGGAATTTGCCGTAGTACAGCACCTGGTCGTTATGCGCCTGGTAGAAGCGCGTGCCCAGGTGCGACTGCAGTTCCGGATGCATGCGGCGCAGCTGGTTGAAGCGGGTGATCTCCTCGACGATGTCGCCGGGCGCACGTTCGGGCCAGGCGCGCAGCTGGAATTTTTCCGAGTCCAGATACTCTTCCTTGCCCGGCGCCAGCGGTGTGGCCTCGCAGAGTTCGAAGCCTTGGTACATGCCCCATAAGCCTGAGAGCGTGGTGGCCAGCGCAGCGCGGATCAGATGGCCGTTGCGCCCACTGGTCTGCAGGAACAGCGGATTGATATCCGGCGTATTGACGAAGAAATGCGGGCGGAAGCATTCGCGCGGCACGCCCTCGTTCAACTCTTCCACATAGGCCTGCAGCTCGTGCTTGTGGTTGCGCCAGGTGAAGTAGGTGTAGGACTGCGAGAAACCGCATTTGGCCAGGCGGTACATCATCTTTGGCCGCGTGAAGGCTTCGGAGAGAAACACCACATCCGGGCGCCGGCCACGCACATCGGCAATCAGCCATTCCCAGAACGGGAACGGCTTGGTGTGCGGGTTGTCGACACGGAACAGCGTGACGCCTTCGTTGACCCAGAACAGCACCGCGTCGCGCAGCGTATTCCACAGGTCCGGCACCGCGCCGCTGGCGTAGAAATCGACGTTGACGATGTCCTGGTATTTCTTGGGCGGGTTCTCCGCGTACGGAATCGAGCCATCGGCGCGCCAGGTGAACCAGTCCTTGTGCTCCTTCAACCACGGGTGATCCGGCGCGCACTGGATGGCAAAATCCAGCGCCACTTCCAAGCCCTGCGCACGCGCGGCCTGGATCAGACGGCGAAAGCCTTCCAGTCCACCGAGTTCGGCGTGAACTTCGGTATGCCCACCATCGGTCGCACCGATCGCATATGGGCTGCCGGGTTCGCCTTCCACCGCCGTCACCGAGTTATTGCGGCCCTTGCGGTTGTTCAGGCCGATTGGATGGATCGGCGGCATGTACAGCACGTCGAAGTTCATTGCACGGATGTGCGGCAAGCGCTTGATGACGTCATCGAAGGTGCCATGCCGGCTCGCATCGCCACTTTGCGAACGCGGGAACAGTTCGTACCAACTGGCGAAGTGCGCCGCGCGGCGCTCGGATTCCACCCGGAAGGTGACCGGATATTCCGAGCGGAATGGCTTGTCGTCGGCCAGCGCCATCGCCTGCGCGGTGTCCGGCTCCAGCACGATGGCCAGCTGCTGCAGGGGTTCGCTCTGCGCACCGATGCGGGTGAGCACTGCCTGCAGGCGCTCGGCCAGTGCACCGTCGCTGCGCGCCTGTGCGGCCTGCACTGCCGCAATCGCCTCCTGCACATCAACCGGCAGCACCGTACTGGCAGCACGTTTCTTTTCCAGATCCGCATGCAAGGTGGCGAAGACGTCGCGCCAGGCTTCCACGCGAAATTCGTAGGTGCCGATGCGTTCCAACGGAAACTCGGCCCGCCAGCGGTCATTGCCCAACGCACGCATTGGCGCGCTGGCCCAGGTCTTGGCGTCGGCCGGACGCCACAGCACCGCCACCGCGATGCGGTCATGCCCATCGCAGAACGCGTCGGCCTCCACGCAAATGCGGTCGCCCACCGTGCGCTTGACCGGAAAACGGCCGTTATCCACGGACGGCGTCACCGACTCGATGCACACGCGTGGCCAGGTACCGGCGGTCTGCGCACGCGGGCGCATGCGCGGCACGGCCAGCACATGGCGCGCCGGCACGCTGCGATACACGCGCACTTCGCCCGGCTCCAGCGCCTCCAGCGTGGCCCCGGACAAGGTGCGGCCATCTTCGGCCACCAAGGCCTCGGCATCGCCGAGCAGCCGCAACAGGTCTGAGGCCGGCACCGGCACCACATGCCGGGTGTCGCCGTTGATCAGTAACAAGGAGGGCAAGCCGCCCAGCGGCTCGATCGCCACCGCGGTGAGCCCGGTCGCCTCACGCAGCAGCGGGCGCAACCGCATGCCAGCATTGCTGGTTGGCAGACCGTCGGTGATGCGGATCGACGATGGCAATGCCGCCAGGTGCGCATCGTCCAGCAGCCATGCCCCGCCCAACGCCAGCGCCAGTTGCCAATGCTGCTCGGGCGCCGCGGCGCGCTTGCCATCGGGCGCGTCCAGCACGGCAACGACCTGCGCCGCCAACGCACGCAGTGCGCTGTCTTCGTCGAAGAACCAGCTGCCGCGGCCATCCCACCAGGCAAGCGACGAAAACGCCACATCGAACCCGGCACCGGCCAGCTGCTGCAAGGCCTCCAACCCCAGACCCGGCGTCCACGCCGCAAACACCACCTCCGGCGCCTGCGCGTGCACGCGCGCGATCAACTCGCGCCAGCGCTGTACTGGCACCTGCTGCGGCTGCAGCAGCCGGAAGCCACCCACGCCCTGGCCCACCCACTCCAGCAGGCGCGCACTCCACCATTCCACCAGCGCCGCACCTTCCTGTGCGTAGGCAAAGCGGGCTTCGGCCACTTCCGGCGTCGCACGCGGCTGACGCGGGTCCGGAACCGCGGTGCTGCGCGCGCGGAACCACTGTGGGTTATCGCGCACCACCGCACTGGCACCGCCCACTTCGTCCAGGCGCACATCGATCAACAGCTTTACCCCCGCACGGCGCGCCGCCTGCACCGACTCGTGCAGGCGCTGCATTTGCGTCGGGGCACCGGCCGCCGGCTCGATCAAACGGCCTTCGGCATCGCGCTCGAAGGGCGCGGCCATCACCACGTAATCGCAGCCAGCCTCGCGTGCCGCCACGCAGCGCTGCTCCAGCCCGGTCGGGTCCTTCAGTGCGTCATTGAGAACACAGATGCGCATGGCGCCCCCTCAGCGAACAACGGCGCGCAGGGGCGCCATTACGAGTGAAGCCAGCGCCTGCTTGCCGTTTGGCAGTGATGCGAGCCTTTGCTCACCACACCCCGCACCATCACCTGCACGTACCGAACCTTTCCGTATTGACACACGCCGGCACGCTGCCCGACCGACCCTGCCACCCGTGACTGCACTCATGCGCGACTCCGCAACGATTCTTGACCCATGCAGTCAAGCACCCCCACTGCGAATTTCATGTGTCGGTGGAATTGACGAAAATCAAACAAGCGCGGCTGTGGTGTGTCAGTGGAGCGCCTACCATTACCGTGGCGATCGCGTGCGCTTCTTGGTGACAGGGGCCACGTAAGGAAGCCTGACCCACGCACTGCAGGCCAACATCTCGACCAACTGAGGAGTACATCAGCTGGGTCGCTGCCACCAAGACAAGCGCGTCTCTCAACGCTGTTCGTCTCGCTGGCCAATGGCATCGGATCGAGCAAGTACCTTCAGGATCAGACCTTGCGCATCAGTGGGCCTGACGTCCATGTGACATAACGCTTGAGCGCTACCACGAGAACGGCATGCTCTGCTGCATTCACGCTACGTGTTCGTCCAATGACAATGGACCGCTAAAACCATTCCATTGATTATTTTTCAATTGATTTGCAGGCAACTCTCTCTGCATTCGACACCAAGCATGCTCGGCCGGTCTACGTCGATCGCACAGATGCGCTCGCAAGACGAAGTACCCGAGCGGCCCGCTTTTCATTCGTAGCGAGCCATGTCTCGTAACCAGACCTTACGCTACACAATCACACGCCGCTCACCTTTTAATTGACAACATGTTGTCGACTTGAGAAAGAGCCTTCGTATGCAGACCGACAACGAGCATGTCCGCGCGTTGGCGCTAGCAGTGTTCGCGGCCAATGGCCGCTTGGTCAGCGCTGGCAACGAGCTGGTTGCCCATCTGGGGCTCACCAGTGCGTGGTGGCAGGTGCTAGCCGCGCTGCGTTACGCGCCGACGCCGCTGCCCGCTGCTTCCATTGCACGCAACATGGGACTCACCCGACAGGCAGTGCAGCGCATCGTCGACGTGCTTGCCGAGCAGGGGCTGGTCGAGTTCCAGCCGAATCCACATCACCTACGCGCCAAGCTCGTTGTCCTTACCCGCGCAGGCATCAAGGCCGTCAACGGCGCCGAAAAGGCCGTTGCCCCCGTCGATCAAGCAATCGCGGACAAGATCGGCATCGATCGCATCCGCGATGCCGTCCGCACGCTTGAAGAGATGAGCGCTGTCATCTCGGAGTATCTGGGTGAAGCGCCCAGCGCTTCCAGTTCCATCGTCAAACTGCAGGAGTAACGCAATCATGATTCTGGTATCAGGTGCCACGGGTGGTATCGGCGGCGAACTGTGTAGGCAGTTACAGCAAGCGGGCACGCCATTCCGCGCGATGTGCCGCAAGCAGGAGCAGGTGGACAACCTGCAGCAGAAGGGCATGGATGCCGTACTGGGCGACTTCGACACACCCGAAACGCTGCAAGGCGCAATGCAGGGCTGCCACACGCTGTTTCTCATCACCCCGCCCACCCCCGAGCAGGTCGCTCAGGAGACTGCCGCCATCGATGCAGCCAAGCGCGCCGGCATCGGTCGGATCGCGAAAGTGTCGGCATCCGATTGCAACGTGCGTTCGCCGGTGCCGTGGGCGAAATCGCATGCCCTGATCGATCACCACCTGCGCGCCTCAGGCATCGCGTGGACCATCCTCAAGCCTACCGCGTATATGCAGAATTTCCTGTGGTTCAAGGATCCGATCGCCAAGGGCGTGTTCCCGATGGCGGCAGGCCGGGGCAGCGTGTCGTGGATCGACACCCGCGACATCGCACGCGTGGCGGCCACGGTACTGACCGAAGAAGGGCACGCAGGTGCAACCTATTTCCTCACTGGTCCCGAGACGCTCGACATGCAGGCAGCGACCTCGCGTCTATCGAAAATCATCGGGCGCAAGGTCCGTTATCTCGACCTGCCAACGCCGGTGTTTCGCGTATTGATGCGTGCGACCGGCAACTCGCCGTGGATGGCCAAAGGCCTGACCGTGCAATTCGCAGATGTGGTGGCAGGCCATCACGACATCGATCCCACGTTCGAGGTCAAGCGACTCACCGGGAAGCGCCCGCATACATTCGATGACTTTGTTCGCGATCATCGGCAGGCGTTTGTGGGTTAGTCCGCCTAGTAACGGGGTTGGGTTCACTATTCCGCGAGCCTGACCCCGTTATAGCCGTCACTTCCCAAACTGCGCTCAGGCCAACGAACGACGTTGCTGCTTTTCCCGGTAACAGCTAACCCTTCCCAAAGTAGTTCCACCAAGCCTTCTTGCTCGGCTTTGCGCCATGTTCCAGCAATGACCCACGGCCGGGGCTGACGAAATGGTACTGTCCCGACGACTTCATCAGGCTGTGTAAATGGTTGCGTCCTTCCGCACGCTTCTCGGCGACGTAGGCCAGTTCGTCAGGCTTCAAGATCTGCACAGCTGCCAGGAACACGTCCTCCGCGGGAAATTGGATCTTCTTCGGGAGCTCAGGGTGCTCAACCCCAATCATGACGCCCACCATGCCGTGTTCGTTCTGGAAGTCCTCCAAGCCGCAATCTTGAGCGAAAAGCTCCATCGTGATGACGCCGTGTCTTTCGATAAAGTCGGCGATCTGCCCGCTGCATGCGGCTTGTTGAGAGAGTGCGTAGACCAACTTGAAAAGCCATGACCCTGCAATGTCGCCAGTCAACTTCTCTTTTGTCTCCGCGATGATTTCCAACCTATAGCCGTTGTTCGGCTCTTCAACATCATCGAACGGGTCTGAAAGACCGTTGCTTGCCACCCTAATGCTGTTGCTTGTGCGAATGACGCTGAATGCCTGCCTCAGTGCAGGCCAACTGGGCCCGCCCATAAAGGCCGGGTTTATAGCATGCGCGATGACATCAGGATCGACCTTTCCCAGAGATCCAAACAACTCGTCACGCGCCGCGTTTGTCTTTTCGTAAATTTCCGAGCTCATGGTTTCCATTCCTTTCAAATTTTCTAACTTCTCTGATCTGCTTACCGGCAAAGCAGTCCTGCTAGCACCGACGGCTAACGGGATGTGCCGTATTGCAAAGCTCTTTGATATCTACCTTGCCGGCGAAATCCCCCGTGCAAAACACAAGACGCTCGGATCGCCAGTGAGCGACCAGCACAGCGCTACGCGTGCTGGTGCGCAGCCGGCGTCAGCATGATGCTCGTCGAGTCGGTGCCTACGGTCAATTGTTGGCTGCCTTGTCTGGCGCCTTCTCGCCATCATCCGCCACGGTGACGACCAGCTCGCCGTTGCGCATGCGGATGTGGAGTTTGCTGCCGATGGTGAAGCCGAGTTGTTCCAGCCAGCGGCCGCGCAGGCGCAGCGTGGGGATGCGTTGGTGGCTGTCGGGTAGTAGCCGTAGCCGACAGTGCAGTGTTGCGGGCAAGTGGGTGAGTGGCGGCACCTTGAGTTAGATCTGGCGTTTGAGTTCAGCCGCTCCCAAAGCAGGTTTGCCTTGAAAGATTTTCCTGACGCGGTATTGGATCTCTAGCTGGTTGGATCATAGATATCCAGGCCTAAGGAAATACCTCTTTGTCCGAGCGCCAGCATGGCTTTAGCGGAAAGTGCTAGACCGTCATTGCTCTTGGCCATGAAGATGCCGCAGAACAGGTCGGGCTGATAGCGACTGCTCAACTGTGCCCACATACTCAAGTCTTGGGTGAGCTGGTCCAGGATTTCGAAGATCTGTGCTTCAAGATCCTCAGGCTCACGTCGCGTTGCAGTCAGCCTCCAGCTACCAGTCTTGGCAATGCCCACCACGCCGCTCTTCGACTTAC
Source organism: Xanthomonas euvesicatoria (assembly GCF_013112235.1). Lineage (NCBI taxonomy): Bacteria > Pseudomonadati > Pseudomonadota > Gammaproteobacteria > Lysobacterales > Lysobacteraceae > Xanthomonas > Xanthomonas euvesicatoria. The sequence goes on along the minus strand of NZ_JABFFS010000001.1, from coordinate 1,297,620 downwards.
GTTCTTGCCCTTTATGCTGGGAGGCTGTGGGGCTGCCCGAAAGCAACGCGCTGATCTCGTCAGGCACCAGATCGTCTCCAAAGAATCGGAGTGTTGCTACGGAATACTCTAGTGCTCCCATTGGACCCCAATGTCTGAATTAACCCGCACCGCGAAGCAGCGTCGGCTTGGACGAACTACCAGGCCTACTTCTGCGTTGACGCATGCGCGGCCAGGAACTTGGTGATGCTATCAGGCTCGCGCTTGGATCCAGGCAGCCATTGAGGCTGCCACTCAGCGATCCGTGCGCCGCTTTGGTGCTGATAGATGCCTGGACTGGGTTCATTGATCGATTCCAGCTGCCGCACCAAGACCACGGGTGGCTCGGCACCCTTGTGCGCCTGCGAGAAGGCCAACGCCGGCTCGTATTGCGCGAACGCGGCGAAGTAGTCATCGTCTCCAGTCAGTGGCGCCGCTCCCTGCTCGGGATGGAGCCAGACTCTGTACTCAAGGATGTGGTCATATAAGTAGCCAGCCCCGGACTTCGACCGTCCTGAATAAGTTCCGACAAGCGATGGCTCTGCTGCCAACGGATAGCGGCTCTGCTGTGATACAGACTGATCAACGTGTGCAGATGAGAACGGAGCGACTGGACGAGAGCACGCCGCGACGACAAATGCCAACAATACTGCGATAAAAAAGTTCGCTTGTTTCATCGCTGCCAAAGTAGGATCTAGCCTCTGTGTTAAGCCGAGTCGCGGAGCAACTTTGGCTTGGATAGGTTGTCAGGTAACCCGGTAGTCCAAGCACCACCTCGAGCACAGCGCTACGCATGCTGGTGTGCAGTGGTATCAGCATGAAGCTCGTCGAGTCGGTGGCTACCGCCAATTGTTGGCTGCCTTGTCTGTCGCCTTCTCGCCATCATCCGCCACGCTGACGACCAGCTCGCCGTTGCGCATGCTTATGTGAAGCCTGCTGCCGATGGTAAAGCCGAGTTGTTCCAGCCAGCGGCCGCGTAGGCGTAGCGTAGGGATGCGTTGGTGGCTGTCGGGGTAGTAGCCGTAGCCGACGGTGCAGTGTTGCGGGGCACGCGGGTGGCCTGCGCGGCGCGGCTTGTTGGGATCGGGGCGGGGCTCGGGGATGGGGGTGCGCTCGAGGTAGGGCCGCGGCGGGATCGAGGGATCGAGCGAGTGCCAGCCGATCTCGGTGGGCGGCGGTACCGTGGCGCGCTTGCGCGCTGGCTTGGGACTGGACGTGGGTCGACGCATGGCAAAGCCCTCCTTGACGAACAGGCCCCGCCGCCGAGTGGCGACGGGATGTCGGGAGGTTAGAAACCGCTAAGAGTCGGCGGGCGTATTTCCCCGAGGGGTGTTGTATTAGCCGCCCTCCCGACGCAGTCATCGCGTCGGTTGCACCCGCAAGACGCTGCAGGCACAAAAAACCCACCGGTTTGACGGAGGTGGGTACCGCTCTTAGAGGAGTTTCTACGCTCCTTGTGGTAGAGATTGCTGCGGGTTGGTTGGGATGTCAACTGCTTTGGGTGGCAGAGCGCTGCTAAGGATGTGGAGAGCGCCGCCATGGCAATGCGGCACGTGGAAAACATCTCTGAGCACCTATCTGGCACACTTATTTCAAGGGGTGAACCCGGCCCCGTTTCCCGCAGGAAGCGCTGCATGTTCCTCAGCTAGTGGAAGACTTAGCAAACGAAACTGTGCCGCCTCAATCGCATATCGAAACATAAATAAATATCTGAATCTCTTCGGGATGTACTAATACCGACATCTAAAAGAGAATAGCCAGCGCTCCAGGATAATTTAAAACCATCCTTGAAATTGTGTTTTATTTAATACATGGAATCTCCAATTCAACTAAGATCCGGCTTCTCGACTTAATATGATTGTTAACTTCATTCCAGGGACAGTTCGATGAAATTATCTGAGATTTTTGTTTCCGTTGACATCGAGGCGTCCGGTCCGATCCCTGGCGAGTTCAGTCTGCTCTCAATCGGTGCGGTCCTTGTAGATCGACCTGAAACATCTTTCTACCTAGAATTGAAACCCGAGGACACGCGACACGACCCAGAGGCACTGGCGGTCACAGGTTTTGAAATCGAGGAGTTGGCTCGCAACGGAGTCGAGCCAGGAGCAGCCATGCGAAAATTTGGGCAGTGGTTGTCAGAGTTCAGTGCTCCGAGTCAGAGGCCAGTGTTCGTAGGCCTGAACGCAGCATTTGACTGGTCATTTGTGAATTATTATTTCCACAAGTACTGCGGTGAAAATCCATTTGGATTCACTGCCCTAGATATCAAGGCGTTCTTCATGGGTGTTGTGGGTTCTCGTTGGGACCAGACCAAGTCGAGCCAGATGGAGAAGCTGCTTCGCCCGAAGCTTACAGGAACCCACAACGCCCTCGAGGATGCGCGATATCAAGCCGAACTCTTCCGAAAGCTCCAGAAGCTAAGAGCCAGCCGGGGCTGATGCACATTGTAGCAACTGTTTTTTTGCATGAAGCAGAGCTCCATTCCGATAGAGCCATACTTGGATACCGTCTGGCTCTTCTGATTGCCCCACAATCACCGCTAAGGGGCTGGAAACGAGTTCGGCGTTTCTCTTTGCAAAATGCGCGATGCTCTTCGCGTCCGTAGGCGATATCCGGGGAACTGCCTGGGGATGGGTATGCCAGTGCCCCACTAATCGGAACCCAGTTTCATTGTGAGCTCGAATCTCTTGTCTGCAACGCTTGGGATCGAGCTCCAACCAAGTCCATCCAGCACGGTCGTCAGGGTGAGGCGGCGTTGCGACTGCAAGAACTGGTCCACGTGGATCGTTCGGATTCACAAATAGCTGTCCCCCGCGCTCGCTGTTCCATGCTCTCTGTCTGTACTTCGACAACGAGTACAGAACGCTTTCGGGCACCAGTACTACCCCTTCGATGTCGGGCCATTCCCATTGCCACAATGTGTCATGCATTGGGAAATACTTCAGGCCATGGCCGCCTTAGCGTCATTTCAGTTGCTCCATCCGGAAGTTCTGGGCCAACGTACTCTCCCTCCAGAGCCGACACTCTCTGTGGATTGCTGATGCGACTTATCCAAAGTATATCTTTTGAGTCGGAGGTCAGCTGCTCGATTACCGCGGCCGCAACCATCGAGGCAATTGCACTCACCCCAAGACCACCACCAGGTATGAAACTCTGTCCGCACGCAGGTAAGGGCACGCTATCGCCTCGGGGCCAGTTGGTGTACTTATGGCGAAATCTTCCGTTGTCCTCGAACAGCGATTTAGCGTCGGCGCTGACGTCTGCTGCGACTAGCGCATGTCCTACAAGAGCATGGGGTTCGCTCCAGGCTTGTATCAGCTTCCAAGAAGCACCGACGCTTTTAGCTCGCCATAGCATCTCTTCTGATTCCCAGTCCGCGCTGGTCACTACAATGAGATCGGCCTTCTGGAAGTCCTCGCGATTCTTGATTAAGGCAAGTTCTACGTAAGACGGAATTGCCTTGATAGTGACAATCGGAACATCCGAGCGAAGTCTGGCGCACATCGCTTCCGCCTTATTCCTACCGAGGTCGCTGGCACCAAGCACGTGCCGCCCAAGGTTGCTCGCCGTAAGTTCATCGGGATCGACCAGGGTTAAGTGTCCCACGCCGGATCTTGCCAAGTGGAGAGCTACGGGTGCTCCAAGTGATCCTTGACCCACCACTATCACGCGGGCACTGGCTAGCACGTCAAGCTTTGAGTTTCGGTCTCGCGACAGGATCTCCGCACGATCAAGAATGTTGATCGCGGACTGACTCAGAGTTATGTCGGGATTTGAGAATTTCACTTTCACCCTACGGCCTGCACGAACCCCTAGCTTGACTGCCTTGTTCTGTGCGAGTGAACGATCTCGCAAGTTCAAGCAATAGATCGGGGCGCCGGCATCTCCGGGCAGTTCGAGAGCAATCCAGCGGCTGACAATCGAACACGACTCACCAAACCAAGAAATTAACTGCGAGTAGCTCTCACTGGTAAGGTGAGGTCGCAGCCAGTCGAACAGTTCGCCTGGTAGCGGAGCTTTGATGTCAGGGTAGGTTTCCAGCTTGACGTAGAATCCTGCGCGCGCGGCATCTCTGATCTTGACTCGCTGCCCTAGTACGGCTTCAAGATGGCTGGCAATTGCATCCGCGGTTTGAGCTAGCCAGACGGGCTCTCCACCTATTCGTCGATCCAGACGCGGGTCTGTTACAGCAAGGAGCGCTCCTGACCCTGATGGCCTTTGGACCAAGTTGACACTCTGGGCAGAAGCTCGATGTTGCATCTTCCAGTACGACATTGACTCCCGCTCAAATTCCACCTTTCTGGCATCCGAGCTTGAAGTCGGCAGCGACATCTGAACGATCTTTGCGAAGCGGCGCAGGCTGTCGTTAACGATGGCCTCGGGGCTACCCGACACCGGCTTCTCCTGGAAACCATGTAGGCACAGGCCAGTCTTCATGGCGTGTGGCCAGACGAGCCAGGGCGAAGGTTCCACGCGGAGGCTCAAAGAGCTCCTGGGAAAAGCTGTCGGGAACGCGAGTCGCAACCAGCGTTGAGTGCCCAAGTAGTCAACTGGAAGTGGTAGCCTAACAGCAGCGATCTCTCCAGTTTTTGTCGCAATCGTCTGCAAGAAGCCAGCGGCTTCTGGTCCTAGGTAGGCACGGAGCGCGGCCAATCCACGCTCCAAGGCTGTCGTTTCCTCAACCAAGGCGTTCAGGCGATCCAGCGCCATCTTGTGCCTGGTTACCCGCGACACCTGAGCCGAAGACAGAACCGATCATCGATACGTTGCGAGTGTGACCGAGCTTTCGCCCAGGGAGTGTCCAGTTGGCAGGAATCTCATTATTCACCGAGGCCACAAAGGTGCTGCCTAGCGCAAAGCGCTCCTTGACCGCTTCATTGAAGGATTCGAGAGACGGAAATTCCTGTAGACCTAGGGTTATGGAGTTTTTGGCATCTTCATGCCACTTACGGAACGCGTTGACGTACAGGCTGCCTTCGCTAGGTCTGTTCCACTTCTCAGCAAAGTTCTCCGCATCGTCCTTTGGATTGCAGACAAGATATTTTCCGCCGACGTGCTGCACGTAACTGCTCATTTTAGTTACGATCTCGACAATCGCATCCAGGGGACGGCGTGGATGGCGGCTGGATTCGGCCGCTACTTCTTCGTAGGCTCGGGTAGCGAGCGTAGTGATGACCGCAGAGATTGGCCGATGAGACGGATCATTGTTTCGAATCGCCCACTCATCGCGATGGCGCTTCAAAAGTTTAATCGTAGCCCGTAATGGATCGTTGTCGATGTACTTTTCGTAATCCGGCAGAGGAGCTTGTGTTGCCTCATCCATCGCAATTGCCCGTGTAGCGAGCACCTGAGTGCTTTCAAGGGATATCTGCTTTTCGGATGCCTGCTCAAGCCAGCCCAGGTAAGGGATAGGACTACTCGCCTTCCAAGCTTGTAGCTCACGATCGGGCACTTCGAGCTTACCCTTGCCATGCGTTTCTTGGTTACCATGGATTGCCCGCGCAGGGGTGATGTCGATATGGAATCCAGGGGTTTCGTCTGCGTAGATGATCCTGACCCCTCGACGCAGCTTCTCTACCTTTGCATCGACCCGAGTTCCGTCCTCGATTCGCTTCTGGATTTCATCGAGTACTGATTGCGCAGACGCACCACCAGCATTTGGCAGCCATACGATAGCATCGGCATCAACGGTGCCCAGATCGGCTGGAGCTCCGTTCACAGGCTTGATGGTAGTCCGGAGGCCGATCGAACCCTGGACAAAAATGTGAGCACTGTGCAATAGAGGGCTTGTTGCAGCATTTAGAATGCCCTCCAGAACCTCGTATCTAGCATTGATCTTGTCGTACTGACGCTCAGACAGCGATATTTCACGCGCCGCGCGCAGGAGGAAGTACTCCCAACTCCCACGCTTAGAGTCATAGTCAGAAAGCAGGGTCATGCGCGATCTCCTGGGGTGATGGTCAAGGTCTGTACAAAACGCCCGTCGTTGTTCTTGTCACGGTCATAGAGCACATAGTGGTGCTGGTGCTCGGTCGTCATTAGAGCCCCCATTTCGATACAGAATGCTGCTGGAGCAGCGATGAAAGTATGTATCGGCTGATGAGTGGCCGCTTCTAGCTTGCTCATGCAAATTTGCAACGAGTCCCTGAAGGCATGAATTGCCCTACGGTTGCGAACCACTGCATAGCTGGGCTCATCAATCGTGAACGAAGCGACGCGTGCGTGAGGTAGAGCGGCATGCACATCGCGCCCTGGGATGGCCGCCGAGATAGATATAACGAGGGCGATCTCTTCGTCGCCATCTGGCGGGGCAGTGAAGCGGTACTCAGGAGGGGCCGCATCCAAGTCCGGCCACTTTAAGCCGTGTTCGCGATTGGATGAGAAGATGAGTCGGTTGGATCGATCTCCGATGGTCCGTCCCAGCGTGATTAGCGAAGGGATGTCTGCGAGACCGATCACCGCCAACGCGGGAATGTCGCCGAAACGTCCACCACGGCGGCGGAGTTCTCGGTCAATTCGATCACGAACGTCTTCCTGTACTAGCTGCCAATAGCGCGAGTCCCGTCCCGCGTCCCCTGGCGCTCTAAGCGTGTGCTTGATGATGTCTCCAAATGCGACCAAACCCTCCCCGGACATCGCCATAGCGAAGTCACGCTCAGAAATGTCATTGACGGTAGTGAAGTGATCGCTTTGAAATATCAGACCTATAGCTCGGCCTGCGTCAGGGACCGTTGCGGCCAGCCTGATTCTTTCGAGGTAGGCTTGGTGGAGCCCCGTCATATCTGACTTGGGATAGCCATCTGCATCTCTATCAGCTTTGTCGTGGCAGTTAGGACATAGCAACATGAGATTGGTCGTGTCGTTGGTTAGCTCACTTGCTGTCTTCGCGTCGTGCCCGGATTCCGCTCTTGGCCCCTTGGGACTTGCCGGCATGATGTGGGCGACCTCGCCCCAAAGCATGTCTATCCCCACCCGAAAGTCGCGAGTCAAGTCAATCCCGCAAAGCTCACAATGCCCAGCTGATCTCGTCCAGACAAGCCTCTTTATCGCATCCGATGTGTGATATCTCCCGCCCTTACCATTTGCCGGCTTAGCCGGCAAGACTAACTCTTGCGCTTCAAAACTCGCGGCTTTCATACAATCAGTCCGTGATTACTTATTTAATGATAGCGATCCAGAAATGTTATTTAATTGTTATAATTTAGCGCCCGAGCAACATTTCGCCTTTTGCCGTTTTGAAGACGCGCCCGCCAGCTAAATACAGCATTTTATTTTCTATTAAATGATCAACCTGATCTTGACTAGCATCACCACGTGCCCAGCGGTCAATTAGAACCTTTAAATCAGCAAATCCACAACGACGGCCAATTATTTTTGAGGCGGCAACATCTTCTTCTCCACTGAAAGTGGATAGTCTTACCTTTCCATTAGCAGCCAAAGAGACCGTCACGCTCTCCCATTTTGTATTGAATCTGCAAAATCTACTCCATATCACATCTCCCGTAGTGAGATTCGATGCCATCACTTCCTCCAACATGTATCCATCAAGCTCTTTCAAGGCATTTCCTCCGCACTAACTAACATTAGTTTTTAAACGTGTTAATACAACGATTCTGGAGGTACGATTCGAAGCCTTTTACGCGCGTTTCCCACAGATGGGAAAATAGCCACAACACTACTACGGCAGTTCCGCAATACTCGATGTTTTATTCAAAAGCGATCTCTGCCCGCGAAGAATTTTCGTGGCTTCGACAACATCCAAATACAGGACATCCCGATCCTCGCCGAGTTTTTGAATTGCGTCAATGTGCTTGAGCTATTGATTCTTGGCTTTATCGGCTTTGCCCTCATCCGCCCTTCGGGCGCCTTCTCCCGCGTGCGGGAGAAGGGATGGGTGCGTTTGGTTATGGGCTGTTTTTTGTCGTTGGCGCGGGGGTTGAGGTTGGCAGCGGCAGTTTATTGTTGAGGTCGGTAATCTCTGGGGCGTTGCCATCGGCGATGACGCGCAGTTGCGCGGCTTTTATGTTTGCGGCGTTAGTTAGCGGCAGGCGCACCTGCGTGGTGATTGGTTGCAGATCGCGTGGTGCCGCGAGTGCCGGAAATGCCGCTCTTGCCAGTTCCTTCCCACGCGCATCCTCCAACACCACAAACCCGGCCGGTGCATCGGCATGGCCGAGACTGTGCACGGTCACTTCGATGGCGTCCGCGGTCACGCGTACGTCGCCATGACCAATACCCAAGTCCGGGCGCAGTTCGACCGGGGTGGTGGCTGCGATGCGTTCGAGCTGCAGGACGGTGGTGCGGCGTGCGGGGAAGTCGATGTCGATGGCCGCGCTTTTTTCGAAAGCGACCTCTTGCGTCTTAGCGTTGCTGTCGAGCTTGCCGTCATTGGCTTTGCTCACGCCTTGGGTGATGCGCCATTGGCCCGGGGCGACGTTCCAGCCGGTCATGCTGGCGCGCTGCGCCTTGTTGGAGGTGTTGTAGGCGATGACGGTGAAGCGGTCTTGCCGGGGTGTGGGGATGGCGATGGCCACTTGCGTGGCGGCCTCTGGATCGGCGAAGCGCCAGCTGACGGTGTGGCCGGGGTAGGTCTGGTTGCGCTTGAGCGCCACGCCGCCTAGGCGTGCGCGTTGCAGGTTGACCGTGGGGGATTCCACGCGGTCGCTCCACCAGTGGCCTTCGGTGTTCATGTAGAAGTTCTGCAGTTTCTCTCTTGTCTCGCTGCGGTAAATGGAAGCGAGATAATCGAGATTGCCGGTCTGCTCCCAGGCCACGTGGTGCGGGAAGTCCGGGGCGCTGTCATCGTCTTTATTTGCGGCGTCGATGAGCTTGGCGCTCCAGTCGCTGCGCTTTCCCATGACATCGAGGAAGTTTTCGTTGAGCAGCGATAAACCATTCGGGCCGCTGTTGGCGACGCGGTAGTTAATCGGCTTGAGATAACGCGCATCGCCAGTGAAGCGGTAGGCGGCCCAGAAGGTGTGCAAGGTGTCGGCGCCGCCGCTGCCTTCGAACAGTTCGCCGCCGCGGGTTTTGCCGGTTTGCCAATTGATCTCGTTGGGCAGGGCCCAGTTGCCCTTGGCGTTGGTGTAGGCGTGGGCGAGATAGCCGTCGGCTAACCCTGTAACGATGCGGCGGCTGTTGGAGTCGGCGTTATAGCCACCCAGCAGGATGGCCGGGTGCACGATGGGGAAGGAGTACGGTTTTTGCCATTGCCAGTTGGGCTCGCGGTAGACGGTGCGGCCGCCGAACCAGTTGCTGGCAAACAGCAGGTGACCTTGCGGGTTGACCTGGATGATGTTGTCGAAGGCTTTCACTGTTTCCATCAGGCGCTCGACGGTGCGCGGGTCGCCCCAGTTGAGATACAGCAAGGCGCTGTTGATGTTGATGCCTTCCTCATACGAATGCAGCTCGTCGGTTTCGATGGTGGACAGGCCATTGGTAAACATGCCGTTGCGGTAGTTGGCATCGGACAGCGCCAGCATGGAGGCGTTGAGCATGTCCGGGTCCACGCCCATCAGCGCGACGCCGGGCCACTGCTGCACCAGGTCCGAATCGTCGGAAATACCGCCGCCGAAATCGCCATAGGCGACCTGGCGCTGCTCGATCCACCAGCGGATGTAGCGACGGGTGGCGCTGAGGTCTTGCAGCTGCCAGAACGCCCAGGCGGGCACGCCCTTGGGCACGGCCGGCAAATCGACAGGCAACTCGCCCTGGTTGGCGTAGCTGATGTCGTTCCAGTATTCGCGCCCAAGCGCGTTGTCCGGGTCCACGCGCAGCAGGTCGGTGATGTCGGCGTCCAGGCGCTTGTAGAGCAGCTGGCGCTTGGAGGTGGTGTGTTCTTCGACCAAAAAGCCCCAGTTGTCTTTGACCTGGTTGAAGCGGTCGGCAACGTGTTCTTTGATGGCCTCGGCGCGCGGTTTGAACACCAGCTGCAATTGGGTGCCGTCGAGCGCCTGGGCATCGAAGCCGGGTGCGGCGGCGGCGATGCTGAGCATGAGGCTGTCGTTGCTGAGGATTCTGTCGCGCAGATCCAGCCATAGCGTGCGCGCTTGACCAGGGACGACTGCGACCGAGACATCGATCATGTCGCGCGCGGGCCAGATGGGGTCCTTGATGCGGATGTTGAGCGGGATGCTGCCGTTGTGGGTGGCTGGCAGGTTCAGCGCCGGCAAGGTGATGGCGATGCCGTCCAGGCCGTCGTGCATGTTTTCCCAGCCGTAGGACCAGCTGCGCATCAGCGGCTGATCCGGCGGCGGGTCGCCCAGGCTGGAGGGCACCAGGATGTGCACGATGGGGTGCTGGTTCGTTGTTGCGGTCTTGTCGCTGGGGCGCTTGCGTGCCGGCGCCTTGGTGGGCAGCGCAATCACGGTCTGGCGTTCGCCTGGTGGGTAGCGGCCGGCGATGACAGCGCGCAGTTCGGCGAGGTTGTCGTAGTCGGGCTGGATGTCGCTGCGCACGGTGTAGCTGAGTTGCGCGCTGCCTTTGGGCACCTCGCCCGGCTGCACGCTGTAGGCCCAGATTTCCTGGATGGGCGTTTCCTGCGCGGTGTTGGCAAAGCGCAGCGTACCGCCGCGGCGTTCTTCGAACTGATCCACGCTGCGCACCACGCCTTGCTGGCGTGCGAACAGGGGTTGCGGCTGTGCATTAGGTGCAGCGTAGGTGGCCTGGCCGTAGGCGGCGCCGCGTAGTTCGATACGGTTGAACGGCTCGTCCGGCAGGGTAAGGTCGAGCGCTTTTCCGCCTTCGACATAGGTGTTCCAGTCGGGCAGCTGGAAGTAGTCGTTGCGTCCCGGCAGCCGCGAGCGGTTGTAGACGCCGGGCCAGGTGGTTTCGGCGATGCCGTCGGTGGCCTTCCACATCCATTGTTTGAGGTCGCGCGCGTCGGTGAATTCCACCTTGCGGATGCGCGTGACCGGTGCGGTCAATGCGGGCGGTGCATGGCCGTTGTCCCAACCGTAGCGATGCAGGAAGGCGGCGTATTGCGCGTCCGCAGCGATGGCCGGTGCGGTGGTGGGTTCCTGCAGGCGCGCGAGTGCGGCCGCGCCGCCGGCGTCGAGCATGCGGTCGTAGATGCGGATCTCGTCGAAGTCGCTGCCGCGCAGGAAGTTGTAGCGGCTCTGCACCTGGTGCGGCGACATCACGCGGCCGGCGAGGCCGAACTGGTCGAGCGCGGCGTCGTAATCGAGCGAACCGCCATTGGCGCAAGGCGCGCCGCAGTCTGCGCGTGCGGCTTCCTTGCCATCGACATACAGGCGCACGCCGCGGGTTTCGTCCCAGGCAAACGCAATGTGGGTCCAGTCGCTGGCGGCCGGATTCCTGTCGAGCTTGAACGAGACGCGGGTGCGCGCGAGATTGCCATCGGTGACGAAGGCATCGAATCCGTGGCCGTTCCAGTCGATGCGCAGCCAGGCCATATCCCAGCTGGTGTGATCGGCGTAGCCGACGCGGAAGATCACGAACGGCGCTTCGCCGACCGGGTAACGCGAACGCCAGAAGAAGCTGAGGGTGCCGCGCTGGGTGTAGAGGTTGCCGGGCGCATTCCACGACAGTACGCCGTCGTCGGCCCACTCGATGGCGTTGCCGCGTTTGCCGGTGGGCACCAGCGCGATCTTGTCGCGGAAATTGGGCACGCCATCGCCACGGGCGACATCGGCTTGCAGGCTCTGGTCGGCCGAGACGCGGAACAACAATTCCGGTGCATCGGCGGCGGCCGCACGCATCGGCAGCGCAATCAACAACAGCACACTCGTCCACCACTTCTGCACGCTCACTGCCTGACTCCTCAAAAAGCATCGCCGCACGGGGTCACCGCGCGGCGAATATTCGAAACTGCATGGGGATGACAGCCCCACGCCGGCACGGGTCTGCCACATGTCTTGCCCGGCGCCGCGATGGCCTGCATAGACTACGCGGTGCCAGCCTGCGCGTGCATCGCACCTTGGTCGCCACTGGATGCACGCCGATGACCAGGGCAGTGCGTTGTGCGCGGCGCGGGCAGGTTGCCATCCACCACTGCATTGCGTGCAGCGGTGTGCGGCCAGCGGTGCGTCGTACAGATGCGTTGCACCGTCGATCTCGCGCCCGCTACGCGATGTACGTAGCGGACGGAGATCTCTTGGCGCGACTTGGCTGCACTTAGAACTTGTAGCGCAGGCCCAGCAAGTACTGGCGGCCGGTTTCGGTGTACTGCAGCGGCAACTCGCCGGTCTGCGGCGACCACACCCATTCGTCGGACGCTTCGTTGGTGAGGTTGATGCCCTCCAGGCTCAACTCCAGCTGCTTGCTGATCTTGTAGCGCAGCGAGGCGTCGATCATGGTGGTGCCAGTCATGCCGTGCACGCCATCCACGTTGAATCCCGCTTCCGTGCCGGGGGCCTGGGTCAGGTAATCGTCGCGATTGGTGGCCGAGATGCGGCCAGCGAAGGACTCGCCCTCGTAGAACAAGGTCGCATTCCACGACGAGCGCGACAGCCCGGTCAGGTCGTTCTTCATCACCGGTGCGCCGGTGCTGGACAGGTACTGGATCTGCGAATCCACCCAGGTGTAGTTCAGTTGCACGCCCAGGTTGGCCCACTTGCCCGGCAGGAACGTAAATGGCTGGACATAATTCGCTTCCACGCCCTTCAACTCGCCACCGGGTGTATTCAACGGAATGCTGAAAGTGAAGTCGTCGTTGATGCTGGCGCCGGTGCCATCCAGCAAGGAGGCCGGCAGGCCACTGCTGGAATACGGGCGCACTTCGCGTGCGGTCTGGATGAAGCTTTCGATGTCCTTGTAGAACACGCCAACGCCCAGCATCGCGCCTTCGTTGAAGTACCACTCCAGGCCAAGATCGACATTGGTGGCTTCGATCGGATCCAGATCCGGGTTGCCGCCGGACACGGTGCGTGCGCCACCGGCCACGGCCACGGTCACACCGGGCGTGAGGCTGCCCAGACCGGGACGCGACATCACCTTGGCCGCGCCCAGACGCAGCAGCAGGTCGGGCGCAAGCTCGGCCACCAGGTTGAACGAGGGCAGCGTGTTGTTGTACTTGCGGCCCACCGTGGTCAGTGCCGGCGCGTTGTTGATCAACGCATAGCCGGTGGACTCCTGCTCGGTGCGCACATAGCGCACGCCGAAATTACCCGACAGCGGGATGGAGCCCAGATCGGTGGAGAACTCACCCATCAACCAGACGCCGCGGTCCTTTTCTTCGACGCTGCGGGTGTTGTTGGCACGCGGCGCCACGGCGTAGGTGCCGGTGTTGCTGTAGATGCCGAGCTGGTTGGCCACGGCATCCAGATTGGGAACGACCCAGTTGGACGGGCTGCCGTTGATGCCCTTCAGGCCTGCCTGCTCGGTCAGGTCCGTCGGCACGATGCGGGTGCCATTGGCAAAGGTCGGCACCGACACTTCGCTGGCGCGACGCAGCTCAACCGTGCTGAAGGTGTAGTCCTTGGCCAGCACGCCACCCTTGAGGCGGAAGCCGGGGCTGATGTTCCAGTTGAAGTCGATCTGCGCCGTATCGAAATCGTTGTCCACCGTCTGCGGACGCAGGCGGATTTCGGCCAGTTCCCACCCGGCAGGATTGGTCGGGTCGATGCCGTAGTTCAGCACCGGCGCGCGGTTGTTGCCACGATAGTCGTAGCTGTACCCGTCGACGTCGTACTTGTCCATGATGATGGTGGTCTGCACCGGGTTCTCGTGCGCCGAGCGCGAGGTACCGACACGGCCGGACACGGAGAAGGCATCGCTGAAGCGGTGCTCCAGATCCAGGCTGACCTGCTTGAATTCGGTGTTCCACTCGTCGTGGCGGTTTTCCGAGCGGATATCGACGTTGTCGAATTCGCCGTACACCAGCGCGTTGTTGCGGATCTCGCCATTGCGCACGATGGTGGCCGGCTTGCCGTCGCGGTCGGCGCGGCGCGGCGTGCCGCTGTCGCGACCGCGGCTGAAGGAGATGGCCTCGATGTAATGCTCATCGCGCGTGGCGTCGATCTTGGAGTACAGCGCGTCCAGCGAGATGGTGGTGCGGTCGGTGGGCTTCCACTGCAACGACCCGGTCACGCCCAGACGCTGCTGGTCGTGTTCCATCTGCACATAACGCGGGAAGCGCGGGTGGTACACGTCGGCCGAGCGTGCGGCCGCAAATGGCGATGCCGCACTGAAGTTGCCGTTGCTCGTCCCGTTGGCCCAGCGGCCGGTGTTGGAGCCTTCTTCCAGCACCTGCCGCTCGGTGTAGGCCACCGACAGCAACGCGCCGAAGGTGTTGTCGGCCCAGGTATTGGCGATCAACGCCGCCACACGCGGGTTGGCCTTCTCGGCCATGGCGTTGTAGGCCGCCTGGCCACTGGCGGCAAACGTAAAGCCGCTGTAGTCGAACGGGCGCGCGGTGCGCAGGTCGACGGTGGCCCCCAGCGAGCCCTCTTCCACATCGGCCGAGGCCGTCTTGCGTGCGATCAGCTGCGAAAACAGGTCCGAGGCGAAGACGTTGAAGTCGAAGCCACGGCCGCGGTTGGTGCCGCCGCTCTGGTCGCCGGCGCCCACGGTGGTGAGCGCTTCCATGCCGTTGATGCGCACGCGGGTGAATTCCGGACCCAGGCCACGCACCGTGATGGCGCGGCCTTCGCCAGCGTCGCGGGTGATCACCACGCCAGGAATGCGCTGCAGCGACTCGGCCAGGTTGAGGTCGGGGAACTTGCCGATGTCCTCGGCCACGATGGCATCGACCACGCCGGCTTCGCCGCGCTTGATGTCCAGGGCCTTCTCGACGCTGGCGCGGTAACCGGTCACCGTGACAGTGTCCAGGTCAACGGCGGGCTCGGCGGGCGATTGGGCAGCATCTTGTGCGGCAGCCTGGCCGCTCAGCGCCAAGCCGATCGACAGCGCAAGCAAGGTAACCGGTGTCTTCCGGCTGGTGGTCCGAAATTGCATGTCCTCCCCTCCCAAGGGTCCATGAACAATGTGAAATAGCGGGTTGAGAGCGGCAATGACACCGCTGGTCAAAACGACGTTACCAGCTGAATCGTCCCGTAACATCTTGCAGCGCAGCAGAAAACGCCACCAAATTTCCGAAAAACGGGTGCAAGCGGTCACTTCACGTCGCATCATGGCCGTAGCAGCCGGCATTTCGTGCCGGCTAGAATGACACCGATGGTCATCTCAGTGTGCGCCGGCGCCCCCACTCGTCACGCACCACCCAGCCGAGGTAATTGCCGCATGAGCCGTGCCCGTATCCTGTGTTTTGGTGAGTTGTTGCTGCGCCTGGGGGCGCCTGGTCATGAGTTGCTGCTGCAGCAGCCTCGGCTGGATGTGCACTGCGGCGGTGCGGAGGCCAACGTCGGCGTTTCGCTGGCGCATTTCGGCCACGAGGTGGCGATGGTCAGCACGGTGGCGGACAACCCGTTGGGCGCCGCGGTGCTGGGCGAACTGCGCCGGCACGATGTGGATACCCGCCATGTGCGGCGCGTGGACGGCCGCATGGGCCTGTATTTCTTGACCACCGGGGCGATCCATCGCCCCAGCGAAGTGATCTACGACCGCGCCGACTCGGCCTTTGCGCTGGCACCGGCCGACGCCTACGACTGGCCGCGTCTGCTGGAAGGCGCGCAGTGGCTGCATCTGTCCGGGGTGAGCCCGGCATTGGGCGCGGAGGTGGCGCAGGCCACGTTGGCGGCGGCACGAGCCGCGCGTGCGGCCGGGGTGAAGGTGTCGTTCGACGGCAACTACCGGCCCAAGTTGTGGCAACGCTGGCAGGGCGATGCGCGCGGCGTCCTGCATCAGCTGTTTGCCTGCGCGGATGTGGTGTTTGCCGACTACCGCGACATCGGCGTGGTGCTGGGCGGCGAGTTTGCGCAGGACACGCTGGAAGCGCGCGTGGAAGCGGCCGCGCAGCAAGCCTTCGCGGCCTTCCCGCAGCTGCAGTTGATGGCGTGCACGCAGCGCGTGGCGCACAACGTGGACCACCACAGCCTGGGCGCGATGCTGCTGCCGCGCGATGGCGCGGTGGCACGTGCGCCCAGCGAGGAACTCACCCCCATCATCGACCGCATCGGCGGTGGCGATGCATTTGCGGCCGGCGTGCTGCATGGCCTGATCGAAGGCTGGTCGTTGGAGGACACGGCGCGCTTCGGCCTGGCCGCCGGTTGCCTGAAGCATTCGATTCCCGGCGATTTCAATCCGCTGTCGGTAGCCGATGTGCAGGCCTGCGTGGGCGATGCGCGGTTTGATGTGAAGCGCTGACGCGCTGGGAATCGGGATTGGGGAATCGGGAATCGGAAGAGCGCTGGATTTCTGCGCTTTTTCTAAAGGTGGTAATCACAGCGCGCGTTCTCTAATGACGAGCAGGCGTTGCGTGCCAGCAGGCGTGGTCTGCGGGCAGTGGGCAGATGCTCGCTAGGTGTTGTCTGCAGCGCTCACGGGTTTCAAGCCGGTCTGCGTGCGCGGCGTTTGTTGATGATCCATGCCATTGCGGTACTCACCAACACCACGCAGACCGATGCCGGAATGCTGAAGAACGACGCAATCACCAGCGCGTTTTGCCACGGCGGTGCCGAGCCGTCCTGCATCACCACGGAGCAAACCACGGTCGTGGTGATCAGCAGATTGATCAGTGCTTTGAGCGCGCCGTGCATCCGGATAAACCGCAACAGCACGGCGCAGACGCCGCTGACCAGAAAGGCCAGGACGAGATGGGCGATGAGTTTGTCCATTGGGGCGGAGATTTGGGATGAGGAAGTGGGATTCGTCACAGCAAAGGCAACCAGCATCGCGTGCCGGTTGTCCTTGCCCCAAAACGTTCGGGTCCGCCGAAGATCAGCGATGCAGCCATCCACCGCTCTTGCCAATCGCTAAACCCCAATCTCTAATCCCGGCAATCACCCCAACTCGATGCAATCGAAGGTGACGTCCGTCTCCACATCGGCGTCGTAATCCACGTCGGTGCGCTCGAAGCCGAACAGCTTGAGGAACTCGTGCTTGTAGCCGGCGTAGTCGGTGAGCTCGAACAGGTTCTCGGTAGTGACCTGCGGCCACAACGCCTTGCAGGCGTCCTGCACGTCGTCGCGCAATTCCCAGTCGTCCAGGCGCAGGCGGTTTGCGTCGTCCACCTGCGCCGGCTGGCCGTCTTCGCGGTACAGGCGCTCGCGGAACAGGCGGTCGAGCTGCTCGATGGTGCCTTCGTGCAAGCCCTTTTCTTTCATGATCTTGTAGACCATGGAGATGTATAGCGGCATCACCGGAATGGCCGCGCTGGCCTGGGTGACCACCGACTTGAGCACCGCCACATTGGCGCCGCCACCGCGCTTGGCCAGGCGCGCATTCAAGCGCTGCGCGGTGTGGTCCAGATCGACCTTGGCCTTGCCGAGTGCGCCATGCCAGTAGATCGGCCAGGTGATTTCGGTGCCGATATAGCTGAAGGCCACGCTGCGCGCGCCATCGGCGAGCACACCGGCGCCTTCCAGCGCGTCGATCCACAATTCCCAATCCTGCCCGCCCATCACGGTGACGGTATCTTCGATCTCCTGCGCGCTGGCCGGCTCGATCGAGGCCTGGATGATGGTGTCCTTGTTGGTGTCGATGGCGGTGGCGGTGTAGGTCTGCCCGATCGGCTTGAGCGCCGAGCGCTTCACTTCGCCGCTGCCCGGCAGCTTGCGCACCGGCGAGGCCAGCGAATACACCACCAGGTCGACCTGGCCGCCCATCTCGGTCTTGATCAGCTCGATCACCTGCGCGCGTGCGGCATCGGAAAACGCATCGCCATTGATCGACTTGCTATACAGCCCGGCCGCCTTGGCATGCTTGTCGAATGCGGCCGAGTTGTACCAGCCGGCCGTGCCGGCCTTGCTGGCGGTGCCGGGTTTTTCGAAGAACACGCCCAGCGTGTCTGCACCGAACCCGAAGGCAGCGGTGATGCGCGAGGCCAGGCCGTAGCCGCTGGACGCGCCGATCACCAGCACTTTCCTGGGGCCGTCAGTGCGCACGCCACGCGCACGCGTTGCGGCAATCTGCTCGAGCACATTGCGCTCGCAGCCAAGCGGATGCGTGGTGGTGCAGATGAAGCCGCGCACTTTGGGATGGATGATCAACATGGACTCCTGGTCAGCAAGATGCTGGCGGCATCTTAGTGCGTGTGGCGCGCGCGAAACAGCCTGATGCGTAACACACGCCGCTGTATGGAAGCACGTGAGGGCCGCCGCGGGGCAGCCTGACGCCAGCACCTGCGCGCGCCGCAACGAACAGCGACCGCAATCGACTTACCCGGCAGCGGGCTGTGCTACGTTTCGGCCCTGCCGTGCCGTGCCTGGCCGCGCCTGAGGGCGATTGTCGAGGCCCCTTCCAGTTGTGCGACCGGTTATTTGAGCGATGTCTCTTCGAAGCGAGCGCGTCACGCAGCTGGGCTCCGTTCCGCGGTTCCGTCTTGGGCCATTGCTGGTCGAGCCGGAGCGGCTGACGCTGATCGACGACGGCCGGACCATCACGCTGGAACCGCGCATGATGGAAGTGCTGATCGCGCTGGCCGAGCGCGCCGGCGAGGTCATCAGCGCCGAGCAGTTGTTGATCGAGGTGTGGCACGGCAGCTTCTACGGCGATAACCCGGTGCACAAGACCATCGCCCAGCTGCGCCGCAAGCTCGGCGACGACAGCCGCCAGCCGCGCTTCATCGAAACCATCCGCAAGCGTGGCTACCGGCTGCTGCCGAAGGTGGTGTTTCCCGACGATTACCGCGGTGCGGTGATCGGTCCGCAGGCGTGGGGGCACGGCAACCCGTACATGGGGCTGCAGGCATTCGACCCGGCACATGCAGACGTGTTCTTCGGCCGCAGCCATGCGATTGCGCAGGTGCTGGGCGCGTTGCGCGCGCAATTGCACAGCCAGCGTGGGCTGGTGCTGGTGAGCGGCGCCAGCGGCTGCGGCAAGACCTCGTTGCTGCGCGCCGGCGTGGTGCCGTTGCTGTGCCAGCCCGGCGGCCTGGATGGGCTGGAGGCCACCGCGGTGGCGTACTGCAACCTGGCGCAATGCCGTGGCGGCGATGTGCTGGATACGCTCGCACGCGCACTAGGCGAGTGGGCACCGGGCGGGCGCGCGGTGTTGTCGCCGGCGCAGACGGCACGCCTGCCCGAATGGCTGCAGCAACCTGCGCCGCTGCATGCGGCCATCGACGAGGCGATGCGCCAAACCGGCCCGGCGCGCGAGAACGTGCACACCCGGCGCCATCTGCTGCTGGTCATCGACCATGCCGAAGCGATGGTGGCCACGCCCGGCATCACGGCCGCCGATCGCGCTGTACTGGCGGCCGCCTTGCACGCGCTGTGCGCCAGCGCGCACGTGGCCGTGCTGATGCTCACCCGCAGCGATTTTTATCCGCGCCTGATCGATGCGCTGCCGGACATCGTCGAGCTCAAACGCGGCGATGGGCACGTGGATCTGCTGCCGCCACGCGATGGCGAGATTGGCCAGATCATCCGCGTGCCGGCAGCGATGGCCGGGCTGCGCTTCGAAGAAGACCACAGCGGCGCCGGCCGCCTGGACGATGTGCTGCGCGATGCCACCACGCGCCAGCCCGATGCGTTGCCGTTGCTGCAACATCTGCTGCATGCCCTGCATGCGCAGCGCAGCGACGACGGCTTGCTGACATTTGCCGCGTATCGCGCCCTGGGCGGCCTGGAAGGCGCGCTGGCGCATCATGCCGAGCAGACGTTTCGCGCATTGCCCTCCAATGCGCAGGCCGCGTTGGGCGAAGTGCTGACGCTGCTGAGCGTGATCCACCCCGACAGCGATGTCGTCACCGCACGGCGTGCGCTGTGGTCGGCATTGCCGGCGAGTGGCACAGCGCGCGTGCTGGTGGATGCGTTCGTGCATGCGCGCCTGTTCGTCAGCGAGCTGGTGGCCGGCGAACCGGGCTTTGCGGTCGCGCACGAAGCCTTGTTGCGGCAGTGGCCGCGTGCGGCCGAGTGGATCCATGAAAACCGCCGCCTGCTGCAGGCGCGCAAGCGGCTGCAACTGGCGGCACAACGCTGGGCCGCCGAAGGCCGGCGCAGCGATCACTTGCTCAACAGCGGCCGCCCGCTGAGCGAAGCACGCGAGGCTGCGCGACGCATGCCGCAGGATCTGGACGCCCTGGATCATGCCTTCCTGCGCGCCTGCGAACGCTCGCAACGCCAGCGCCGCAGCGTATACGCCGCCGCCGCCGCACTGCTGGTGGTGCTGGCCAGCGCCTCGCTGCTGCTCGGCTGGCAGGCGCGCCAGGCCCAGCAAGTGGCCGAACAACGCCGCGATCAAGCGCAGCAACTGGTGGGCTACATGCTGGGCGATCTGGCCGAGCAGTTGCGCACCGTGGGCAACCTCAAACTGCTCGATAGCGTCGGCAGCCGTGCGCTGCGGTATTTGGAGGATCTGCCCGAGTCGGGCATGGCAACCGGTGATCTGATCAACCACGCACGTGCGCTGCGTACCACCGGCGAAGTGCTGATGAATCAGGGCAAGCTGGAAGAGGCGCAGGCCGCATTCACGCGTGCCGCGTCCACTGCCGAGCAGGCGCGTACCCAGGCGCCGGACGCAGTGGAGGCGCATGCGGAAATAGGTCAGACGGCGTATTGGCTGGGCAACATGGCCTATCGCAGCAAACAGTTTCCGTTGGCGCGCACCCATTGGTCGCAGTATCTGGCCGCCAGCGAATGGTTGGTGCGCACCGCGCCGGATGATCCACACTGGCAACTGGAGTTGTCGTACGCGCTCAACAATCTTGGCACGCTGGCGCGTAGCGAAGGGCAGGCCAACACGGCGATCGGCTTGTTCGCCCGCTCGATCGCGCTCAAACGCCAAGTATTGGCGCGTACCCCAGACAACGCGTCCGTGCGCTATGAGCTTGTCGACAGCCTTTCCTGGCTGAGTCTGGCGCAGGAAACCCAGGGCCTGCTGGCACCGGCCGAACAGGGCTATCGCGAACAGATCGAAACACTGCACCTGCTAGTGCAGCACGATCCCGATGCCAACGCCTGGCGACGGCGCATGGCCACCTCGTTGGTGCGCACCTCCAATCTGGCGCTGGCACGCGGTCACCTGGCGCAGGCGCAAGCCGACGCGCAAGCCAGCGTGGGGATGCTGGAACCACTGGTCGCGCAACAGCCGGACAACCGCACCTGGCGCCGCGATCTGGCGCATGCCTATGCGCAGGCCGGCTGGGTGGCCGCGCTGGACGGGCACGCCGCTGCTGCCACACGCCAACTCACCCAGGCGCGGCAAACGCTGGCAGGCGTGCTGGCGCACCAGCCGCTGCCGGAATGGGAATGGCTGGACGCCATCATCGCACTGCGCTTGAATCGGGTGCAGGGACTGCACGGCGACCGTCAGACGGCCAGTCTGGCGGCGATCGTGGCGCGGCTGGATGCCTTGCATCAGGCCAAACCGGCCGACCTGATCGGCGTGTCGGCGCTGGCGACTGCATTGGTCTGGTATGGCGAACAGCTGGACGCCAGCGGCGATCACGTCGGTGCACGCGCCGCCTGGCAACGTGCCGTGGCAGTGCTCGGCGCCGATATCGGCAATAGTCGCGACAAGACCTTGCTCGACCCCTGGATTCGCGCACAGATTCATCTGGGTCGGCGCGCTGCCGTGACGCAACAGCTCGGATGGCTGTATCAAGCGGGCTACCGCCACCCGGGATTCGTTTCCCTCTATGCCCCGCTCTTCAAGGAATCACCAACGTCATGACCGATCCCAAGATCATCCCCATCACACTGACCGTGGCGCACGTTGAGTTCGGCGGCAATACCGGCAGGGGCGCCTACTTCTACAGCTTCTCGCCGGACCTGCTCATCTGTGGCAAAGGCGAACAGGGCGTGACCCTGCGCTACGCGTTCTGCAAATCGGTGCCCCACCGCTTCAAGATCATCAGCCTGCTGAATTCCGATTCGACGGGACAGATCGGCCCGGCGGAAATTGCCTCCGACGGCAGTTGGGTGCAGGTGGTCAATGCCAATAAAGACCGGACACTGATCTTTTTCAGCGTGGTGGTGAAAGATACCCACACCGGCACGCATTTCAGCTGCGACCCCCAGGTCGGCAACGATCCGGAAATTTCGCCGACCGAATTAGGGCGTCACTGATCCTTGAGTCCATCTCCGTCCGACGGTTCGCCGCCGGACGGGAGCCGCCGCGCGATCGAGCGATGGCTCAGCTGCACACAATAAGAGACCCGACCGCCGCGGAGCGCCTGCATGCAGGTGCTCAGTTGGTGTCCCGAACGTAGGTATCGATTGCCTTGGGCGTCAGGGCAATCACGCGACCTGCAGGAAAACTGGATATCACATAGTTGTCTGGCGCATCGCTTTTGAAAGGCACGTCGAACGTGGACGCTAGAGTGCGCGCCCACCCTTCCGGGTAGGTGCTGCCGCTGACATGGACAACACTCATCGAAGGCCAATGCACTTGGCGTTTTGTCTGCGGATCCGTCAGGTCGGCCTGGCCGATCAGCACCCGACGCGATTGGAGAGGACGTGTTTTGGCACGTGCTGCCGGCTGCAGCTTGAAGCTATAGGTTCCGCTTTCAGGGTAATGCAGCTCGATGATCGATGCCGGCGAGGCAACGGTGACTTGAAATTCTTTCTCGTACCCGGCTTTGGTTGACCTGGCGCCCTCAAGCAGGCGCCACTGGTGATCGGCAATCGGACGCGCCGATACGATGACCGCGCCCCCTTGTTCCAGTATCGGCGCGTCGAGGGTCACGATCAGTCGCGACGATAACCTCGGCTGCTTTGCACAGCCGGTGGCGGCCATGAGCAAACATGCGATAGCCAAAACGGCGCAGCCAATCCGATACCTGCCCATCGTGTCACTTCCTCAACGCTGCACACCAGCATGGCCGCTCCTTGCGGCCTTGCGTCTTTATACGTTCCTTCGTATCGACCGTGTTGCTGCGCGTCTAGCGCGTGTCGCCCGATCCTGCAGGATGACGGCGTGCTGCTGCCAGCACGCGGCATCGATCTGGCGCCGCATGCACTGCGTGGCGCCTGCTCCTTGCCGCCGCTGCGGGCGTGGTGCATTCCAGGTAATCCTAGGAGCGTGGTTAGATGTCGGCCGACCTGCGCAGCCGCTCGTCGCGCTCGGT
This sequence comes from Xanthomonas euvesicatoria, assembly GCF_013112235.1. NCBI lineage: Bacteria > Pseudomonadati > Pseudomonadota > Gammaproteobacteria > Lysobacterales > Lysobacteraceae > Xanthomonas > Xanthomonas euvesicatoria. Next base: position 1,274,513 of record NZ_JABFFS010000001.1, on the reverse strand, counting down.
TCCGTTGCTGAAAGCCGGCTTGATCTGGCCACGGCTCGACCACGTGCCGGCCGTGCCCGTGCCGATGCCCGCGCATTCAGGGTCATCGGTTTGGCCGACCTGGCGTGGGCGACTCGCCAGACCTTGCCGGCAACCTTCTCCATCGAAGCGCCTGATCAGTCGATCGCAGGCATGGGCAGCAGTTCCCTGCACTGCCGACGCGCATCCCACGACGACCCGCATGTCGCGTTCGGCGACCGTTTGGATCGGCAGGGCTGCGCGGGGCCAACTGACCGGCAATTCGGCCTGGGTCGACGCCCCCCAGGCGCTGGTGAACAGCACGACGATCAACACGAACCACGACCGGACCAGGCGCATGACGGACTCCGCAGCAGACCGGAGCGCGGCGCGTCCCCGGGCGGCGTCGCTGGCCGCCGGATCACCTTCATGCGCGGCCCCGTGCCAGACCTGACGGCAACCTTACGGTTGCCGGCCGACGCTGACGGTTGCCCGTAAACACTTATGGAACAGTCACATAGAAGTGCAGGCCTGAACGAGCTCGGCACTCGGGACAGCGTGTCTGGGGGGGCGAAACGGCAGCAAGTGGTATTGGCCGTCCCCTCACCCCAACCCCTCTCCCGAGGGGGCGAGGGGCTTGCGTCGTGTCGGGTAGCAAGCGAACTTCGGCCCTTCTACCGCGGGACAAGGTGGCGCGTAGTTGCAGGATGACGGTGCAAGGCTGCGCACTGTTCTGGGATGCAAGGCGGGATCGGCCGGTGAGGCCGACTGCAAGTTAAGGCCACGGCTGAGCTTGTCCGAGGTGGCTGTCTTCCGCCGTACCCTCACCCCAACCCCTCTCCCGGAGGGAGAGGGGCTTAGATTCCCTTGCTCTAGGGCTTTCCGATCCGGTCCCCACCTGCCCGCTTTTCCGAATCCCCAATCTCGAATCCCAAATCCCGATTCCCGATTCCCCGCCCTCAAATCACCCGCAACGTGATCGCCTTCAACACCGCCCGGGTGCGGTCGCGGGTGCCCAGCTTTTCCAGGATGGTAGAGACGTAGTTCTTCACCGTGCCTTCTGCCAGGAACAGGGTGCGGGCGATTTCCTTGTTCGAATAGCCGCCGGCCAGCAGGCGCAAGATCGCCACCTCGCGTTCGTTGAAGGTCTCCCGCGGGGCCTGCTGGTCGCGGAACTGGTAGCGGGCGCGCACCGGGTCGGTGCTGACCGGCTGCAGCAGGGTGTCGCCTGCGGCAACGCGCTCGATCGCCTCGCGCAGGTCTTCCGGGGCGGCGTCCTTGAGCAGGAAGCCCTGTGCGCCGGCCTCGCTGGCGCGTAGCAGCAGGTCGCTGTCGTCGAAGGTGGTGAGCAGCAGCACGGGGGTGCGGTCGCCGCGGGCGCGCAGCTGCTCCAGTGCCTGGATGCCGTCCAGGCCGGGCATGCGGATGTCGCTGAGCACCACGTCCACCGTATGGATGGCCAGCGCATCCAGCACGCCCTGGCCGTCGTCGGCCTCGCACACCACCTCCACGCCCTGCTGCTGCAACAACGCGCGCAAGCCGGCGCGCACCAGGATCTGGTCGTCGGCCAGGGCAATACGACGTGAACTCATACCGGTAGTCTCGCAATCAGGTGCATGCCGCCTGTGGGTGTGCGGCCAAGGTCCAGCTGGCCATGCAATGCGGCCAGGCGTTCGCGCATGCCGGTAATGCCGTTGCCTTCGCGGATGCGCTCGGCGCGGCGGCCATCGTCGCAGATGTCCACGTGCAACTGTGCGCCTACGCAATGCAGGTGCACGGCCACTTCATCGGCGTCGGCATGCCGCACGGCATTGGTCAGCGCTTCCTGCACCAGCCGCAGCAGCAGCTCGGCCACGCGCGCATCGGTGACACGCACGTCGGCATCGATCTGCAGGCGCAGCGTCGGGCGCGGGAACGGGGCGGCCAGCGCGCGCAAGGCGGTCTGCAGGTCCAGGCCCTGGTCGTCGCGCAGCGATTGCACCACGTTGCGGATGTCCGACAGCAGTTCGGCCGATAACTGCTCCACCACCGCCACCTCGTTGCGCTGCGCCAGGGCCGGGTCGGCGCTGAGCAGGCGCAGGTTGATGCGCATGGCGGTGAGCTTGTGCCCGGCCACATCGTGCAACTCGCGCGCCAGCCGCAAACGCTCGGCATCGCGCGCACTGTCGGCCAGCAGCGCGCGGGTGGCCAGCAGATCGGCGTTGACGTAGGCCAAGGTGTCGCGCGCCCGCTCGGCACTGCGGGCGTAATGCGCGGTGAGTGCGGCAAAGGCCTGGAAGCCGGCATAGATGCTCACGATCAACAAGGCCCGATCGAAGCCGGCGTGCACTAGCACCGCGTACATGCCCGCGTTCAACACCAGCGCCAGCAGCAGCACGCGCAACGGCGGCCAGGTCATGCCCGCCTGCGCCACCAGCATCACCAGCAGGACCGGCGCGGTGCCGGCATGCGGCTCCATCCAGACCAGCAGCAAGGCCAACGCCGCTTGCAGCAGGGTGGCCACCGTGCGCAATGCATGCGTTTGCGGCAACACGGTGTGCACCACGAACAATGCGGTAAAGCCGGCCAGCGCGCCCCAGCGCCAGGCACCGTAGGCAGACGCATCGGGCATGAACGACAGCGCGACCGCGGCAATGGTGAACGCAGCGGCCAGGCGCAGGGGGTGCAACAGGTGGCGGAAGGAAGAGTTCATGCGGCGATGCTGACCGCCATGCAGGCGCTCGGCAATGGTGCGCAGGCAGAAGGTGACTTCTGGCAGGTGGGATCGATGACCTGCGGCCCCTGGTATGGGTGCAGTGCGCGCGCAGACTGGCCTCATCCACTCACCGCGTTGCCAAGGAGTCACACCATGTCCGCTTCCAGTCTGTTCATCGCGCTCAATCTGGTCTGGGGTGGCTATGAGCTGCTGCTCAGCCGCCGTCGCCGCGCCGGCGATGGTGGCGCGCACGATCAAGGCACCCTGAAATACCTGTGGCGCGTGTTGTCTGCGGCGGTGGCCGTTGCAGTGATGCTGGCCTACAGCGGCCTGGCGCACTGGCCGCTGGGTTGGGCGGGGCCGCTGCAGTGGGCCGGCTGCGCCTTGATCGGCAGCGGGCTGGCGTTGCGCGTGTGGGCCATCCAGGTGCTGGCGCGCTGGTTCACGGTGGACGTGACCATCCAGCCCGATCACCAGTTGGTGCGTCGCGGTCCGTATCGCTGGCTGCGGCACCCGTCGTACACCGGCGCGCTGCTGGCGTTTTACGGGCTGGCGCTGGGCATGGGCAATGCGTTGTCGGTGATGGCGATCGTGGTGCCGGTGACCTGGGTCTTCCTGTACCGCATTCGCATCGAAGAGGCCGCGTTGCAGCGCGCCTTCCCGGTGGCTTACCCGGCGTATGCGAAGCAGAGCCGGCGCCTGCTGCCGCTGGTGTGGTGACGGCGCAGACAGCAGCGGCGTCGCGCATGGATGCCAGGCAGTGCTTCGTCTGCTTGCACCCAGGTTCGGCCCACACGACATGCAACCTGGCGTGCTGCTGCAAGTATGGGCGACCCCTCACGGTCCGATCTGCGACGGCCGCCAGCGCAGCAAGGTGGATACGCTGCGTACGATCGGTCTCACCGCGTCGCATCCCTATCGTTGCCAGGAGAGTTGCATGCTCGCCCGTCCCTATCCCGTTGTTGCGCTCGCATGGCTGCTCGGCAGCGCCGGCGTGCACGCCGCCGACCTGAACGTGGACGTCAGCGGCTTGCGTTCGCAACAAGGCAAGCTGCGCATCGCGGTGATCGCCTCGGCCGCACAACTGGACAGTGCACAGCCGCCGGTGCAAGCGCAGACGCTGCCAATCACCAGCAGCACACCGCACATCCAGTTCAAGAATCTTCCGCCCGGCCGTTATGCCGTGATGATCAATCACGACGAAAACGCCAACGGCAAGCTGGACACCAACCTGATCGGCATGCCGGTGGAAGGATACGGCTTCAGCAACAACCCCACCGGCATGCGCAAGCCTGGCTTGGACGAGATCGTCTTCGACCTGCCGGCCAGCGGGAAGCGCATCAGCGTGCAAATGCGCTGACACCGGCACGCGATAGGAGCGCTGCCATGCACCGTCGTCGCTTTCTGCAATCCCTGTTGGCCGCCGGCGGCAGCGCTGCGCTCGGCAGCTGGATGTTACGCAGTCTGCCTGCACACGCCGCAGAAGCGGCAGCGTTTCATACACAGGTGCAGCGCACACCGTGGCTGCTGGGCTGGCGCAGCGTGACCAGCCCCACCTTCGGGCCGACCACCACGGCAGTGCAGGGCAAGCTTCCCGAAGGACTGGCAGGCAGCCTGTATCGCAATGGCCCGGCCTGGACCGAGCGCGCCGGGTTCCGCTACGAACACTGGTTCGATGGCGATGGCATGGTGCATCGCTGGCAGCTGGGCGGCACCCAGGTGCAGCACGTCGGGCGCATGGTGGCGACGCATAAATTCACCCAGGAACAGCAGGCCGGGCGTTTTCTGTATCGCGCCGCTGGCACCCCGTGCCCGACATGCAGCCGGTCCGCAATAACGACGACGTCAACACCGCCAATACCTCGGTGGCGATGCTCAATGGCCGGTTGTTCGCATTATGGGAAGCGGGATCGGCGATCGAGCTGGATCCGGATGCGTTGCGCACGCTCGGCCCGGTGACCTGGCGCGACGATCTGGCTGCGATGCCGTTTTCCGCACACCCATTGATCGACCGCGACGGCAGCGCATGGAACTTCGGCTCAATCAATGCGGCAGGCGCCAGCGGCGTGGTGCTCTGGCACCTGGGCGCAGATGCCACGTTGCGTCACGTGCAGCTGCTGCACACCGACGCCCCCGGCTATATGCACAGCTTTGCCATGACAGATCGGCATTTGATTCTGGTCATGGCGCCGTACCGCCGGCTGGACGGCGAGGGCGCGTTCTTCGAAAGACTGCGCTTTACGCCCGAAGCGCCATCGCGGATTGCGGTGGTGCCCAAGGATGCGTTGGACCAACCACGCTGGTTTGAAGCCGACTTTGCGGTGGCATACCACTTTGCCGACGCCTATGCGCATCGCGACCGCATCGTGGTGCGCGCCATCGTGTACGACGATCCGGAGCAGGCGCGCTCGCCAATGCGTGCGGCCATGCACGGCGACCCGGCGGCCGCACCATCACAGGTGCAACTGCGCAGCCTGCATCTGGACCTGAGCAACGGCCGCGCGCACTGGCAGCCGCATCCGGTGGATAATCTGGAATTGCCGTTGTACGACCTCCGCACCCCGACCACCACCGGCGCACGCCTGTATGCGCCATGCATCGATGGGCCCGACAACTCGCCGTTCCTCAATGCCGTGGCCGGCTATGACCTGGAACGCGACCGCCGCCAGGTGCATCGCTACGGGCCGGACGTGCTGGCCGAGGAACATGTGTTCGTCCCCAGGCCCGGCAGCGACCGCCCAGACGATGGCTGGTTGGTCGGCACCGTGCTGGACACCCGCCGCGGCCGCACCGGGCTGATGGTGCTGGACGCACGACATATCGATGCCGGGCCGGTGGCCCAGGCATGGCTTCCGTACGCGCTACCGCTAGGGTTTCACGGGCATTTTGCGCCCGCCTAGGCGGGCGCACAGCAACGGGCATGGCACTGCGTCGAGCCACATCCAGACCTAGAGTGCCGACTCGCTGCCCCGGTGCCGTGCCGTCTTGGATGGATCGTCTTACACTCGGCCGCTCCCCGCCGCTGCCGTCCCCTCTTCGATGATCATTTCCGCCGCTTCCGACTACCGCGCCGCTGCGCAAGCACGCCTGCCGCCCTTCCTGTTCCATTACATCGATGGCGGCGCGTATGCCGAGCACACCTTGCGGCGCAATGTCTCGGACCTGGCCGATGTAGCGCTGCGCCAGCGGGTGCTGCGCAATATGTCGGATCTGCGCCTGAGCACCGAGCTGTTCGGCGAAACCCTGGCGATGCCGGTGGCATTGGCGCCGGTCGGCCTCACCGGCATGTATGCACGCCGCGGCGAAGTGCAGGCTGCGCGTGCGGCGGCCGCGCGCGGTATTCCCTTCACCCTGTCCACGGTGTCGGTGTGCCCGATCGAAGAAGTGGCGCCGGCCATCGAACGGCCGATGTGGTTCCAGCTCTATGTGCTCAAGGACCGTGGCTTCATGCGCAATGCGCTGGAACGGGCCAAGGCCGCGGGCGTGACCACGCTGGTGTTCACCGTGGACATGCCCACGCCGGGCGCGCGCTACCGCGATGCGCACTCGGGCATGAGCGGGCCCAATGCCTCGCTGCGGCGCATGCTGCAGGCAGTGACGCACCCCCGCTGGGCGTGGGACGTGGGCTTGCTCGGCAGGCCGCACGATCTGGGCAACATCTCCGCCTACCGCGGCAGCCCCACCGGCCTGCAGGATTACATCGGCTGGCTGGGCGCCAACTTCGACCCGTCCATTGCCTGGAAAGACCTGGAATGGATCCGCGAATTCTGGACCGGGCCGATGGTGATCAAGGGCATCCTGGACCCGGAGGACGCACGCGATGCGGTGCGCTTCGGCGCCGACGGCATCGTGGTCTCCAACCACGGCGGCCGTCAGCTCGACGGCGTGCTGTCCAGCGCACGCGCGCTGCCGGCCATTGCCGATGCGGTAAAGGGCGAACTGAAGATTCTGGCCGATTCGGGCATCCGCAGCGGGCTGGATGTGGTGCGCATGCTCGCGCTCGGTGCCGATGCGGTATTGCTGGGCCGCGCGTTCGTCTACGCGCTGGCGGCCGCCGGGCAGGCCGGCGTGGAAAACCTGCTGACCCTGATCGAAAAGGAAATGCGCGTGGCGATGACGCTGACCGGCACGCATTCCATCGCCGAGATCAGCGCCGACGCGCTGAGCCGGGTGACGCGCGAGCGGGCAGAGACGATCTCGCCTTGACGCCGCAAGACCGTAGCGCGTGATCGAGCGCTGTGAGCGGTTCGCCAGGCAGCTGACAGAAAGTGCCTCACCATTCGCGGCCAAGCGCGCGCCGACAGGCGGGCATGCCGCCCGTACCGTCCGTGCTGCGCCCCCGCCTATCCCGCCTTGCGCCTGGGCGCGGCCGTCTTGGCGGCAGTCTTCTTGGCCGCCTTGCCTGCGGTCTTCCTGACGGCTTTCTTCGCCGCTTTCTTGGTCGCCGCTTTCTTTGCAGGTGCGCTTGCCGTTTCGGCCGTGCTGGATTTCTTGGCTGGCGTGCGCGTATTGGCCTGCAGGCTCTTCTGCAGCAACGACATGAAGTCCACCACGTTGGTGGTGGCGTCTTCGTGTTGAGGGGGTTCCACGTCCACGGTGGTCGTGCCGCCCTTTTCCTGGATGCGCTTGCGCAAGATCTTTTCCAGCTTGCCGCGGAATTCGTCGTGGTAATCCTCCGGCTGCCAGGTGCCGGACATCGACTCGATCAGCTGCTTTGCCATCTCCTGTTCCTTGGGCGTGATGCGGTACTCGCCCACCGCACCGGCCGGCAGCTTGAAGTCCTGCGGGTCCACCACCTCCTGCTGATAACGCAGCAACAACAGGATCAATGCATCGCCCTGCGGCATCACCGCCGCCAGATACTCGCGGGTGCGGATCACCACCTTGGCAATGCCTACCTTGCCGGTGTCGCGCAAGGTTTCGCGCAACAGCACGTACCCCTTTTCGGCCTTCTTGCCCGGCACCAGGATGTAGGGCTTTTCGAAATAGCGTGGGTCGATGTCGGCTGCATCGACAAAGGTTTCCACCTCGACCGTTTCATGGCTTTCCGGCGCCGCAGAGCGGATATCCTGTTCTTCGACGATGACGTAGCTGCCCTTGTCGTATTCGAATGCCTTGACGATCTCCTTCCACGGCACCTCATCGCCGGTGTCGGCATTGACGCGTTCGAAGCGGATCGGTTTTTTGTCGCGCGAATCCAGCATCCGGAAATGCAGATCCACCTTGCGCTCGCCCGACATCAACGACACCGGCACGTTGAGCAAGCCGAAGGAAAGGGTGCCGGTCCAGATCGGTCGTGCCATCAGTGCGCTGCTCCATGAATTGCGGCTTCGGGAATGTGGTCCAGGGCCAGCCAGGCATCTTCGACAATGTCGCGCACATGCGGCCAGTCCAGTCGCGAGGCTCCACGCATGCTGTCCCACTGCGCAGCCAGGGCCTGCTCGCAATCGATATCGGCCCCGCGCGGCCAATCGGCAGCGTGGGTGATCCGCGCAAACGCATAGGCCGGCGATAAATCGCGCCAGGTGGGCCCGCCACGCCGGCGGCGGCGCTGGTAGTCGGCCAGGCTGTAGCAATGGAAATCCTGCGCCACGCCAGCCGTATCCGGCATGCGTGACTTGCGCGGCGCGCGCCTGGGCGGAGCGGGCTCGACATGGGCACTGAACAGGCGACGGTCGGGACGGCGATCCTGGGGGCGCATGGGCGGCTCCACGGTGCGGCATGGGGGCTGACATCAGTAACGCCGCTGCCGTGAGCCATGCGTGAGAAATTCGCTTGCATTGCGCGATTTGCGTGCCCTTCACCGCAGGCGCGGTGAACTGCTCGCCCATCTTGCTGTCAGGAGTCCACCATGTCCCGCGACCCGTTACGCGACCAACCCACCCAGCCGGGCGAACAACACGGCAAGCGCGACGCCGAACACTATGAAGACCGCGGCGCCGGCGATGCGCCCGGGCGCCTGATTCCTGCCGATGACCAGACGCCGGCCAAGAAGCCGGGAAGCGCGCCATCGACGGGGACCGATGACTGAAGAGGTGTTCCTGGCGGGTCTCTGGCTGAAAGCGTGGGTTGAAACACAAACCAACCTGCACCAGGCCGATCCGTGATCACGGGGCAAATCTCACCGCGTGGCTCACGCCCGGCCGGCCTGCTGCAACCGTGTGAATTCATCATCATCAAACAGCCGCGACCGCACCAGGAAGCGCACACCTTCCCCATTTTCCAGCGAAAACATGCCACCGCGCCCCGGCACCACATCGATGATGAGCTGGGTGTGCTTCCAGTATTCGAATTGCGGCGCGCTGATGTAGAACGGCGCGCCGCCGATCTCGCCCAGCAAGACGTCGCGGTCGCCGACGATGAATTCGCCGACCGCAAAACACATCGGCGAAGACCCATCGCAGCAGCCGCCGGATTGGTGGAACAACACATCGCCATGCTGGGCACGCAGCTTGTCGATCAGCTGCAGTGCCGCCAGCGTGGCCGTTACCTGGGCCGGCAGCTCAGTGCGCGTGGTGCTGTCTTGCATCGGCTAACTCCTGCGGCCGCTCCGGCCGCCTTGTCGAGCACCATACCCTGCCGCTATGTGCGGGCGTGCATGCACGCGGACACCGTGTGCATGCCTTTGCATCGATGGTGCAGCAGAACAAGCCCGGCTGGCTTTCGTGTGCGCAAACATCGAGGCGGTCAGCCACGCAGCTGCCGTTAGAAAAGCCCCAGCGCCTTCGGCGAATAGCTCACCAACAGGTTCTTGGTCTGTTGATAGTGGTCGAGCATCATCTTGTGGTTTTCGCGGCCGATGCCCGACTGCTTGTACCCGCCAAATGCAGCATGCGCCGGGTAGGCGTGATAGCAGTTGGTCCACACGCGGCCAGCCTGGATCGCGCGGCCCATCCGATACAGGCGCGAAGCGTCGCGACTCCAGAGGCCGGCACCCAGGCCGTATAGCGTGTCGTTGGCGATCGCCAGCGCGTCGGCTTCGTCCTTGAAGGTGGTGACCGAGACCACCGGGCCGAAGATCTCCTCCTGGAACACGCGCATCTTGTTGTGCCCCTTGAACACCGTGGGCTTGACGTAAAAGCCCCCGGCCAGGTCGCCCTCGAGCGTGTTGCGCTCGCCGCCGATCAGCACTTGCGCACCTTCCTGCTTGCCGATATCGATGTAGGAGAGAATTTTTTCCAGCTGCTCACTGGACGCCTGCGCACCGACCATGGTGTTGGGATCGAGCGGATTGCCCTGCTTGATCGCCGCCACGCGCGCAAGCGCCTTTTCCATGAACCTGTCGTAGATGGATTCCTGGATCAGCGCGCGCGACGGGCAGGTACACACTTCGCCTTGATTGAAGGCGAACAGCACGAAGCCTTCCACCGCCTTGTCGAGAAAATCGTCGTCTTCGGCCATCACATCGGCGAAGAAGATGTTGGGCGATTTGCCACCCAGCTCCAGCGTCACCGGAATCAGGTTCTGGCTGGCGTACTGCATGATCAGCCGGCCGGTGGTGGTTTCGCCGGTGAACGCAATCTTGGCGATGCGCGGGTTGCTGGCCAGCGGCTTGCCGGCCTCCAGGCCGAAGCCGTTGACCACGTTCAACACGCCAGGCGGCAGCAGGTCGCCGATGAGTTCCATCAACACCAAAATCGAAGCCGGCGTCTGCTCTGCCGGCTTCATCACCACGCAGTTGCCGGCGGCAAGCGCCGGCGCGAGTTTCCAGCACGCCATCAGCAGCGGGAAATTCCACGGAATGATCTGCCCCACCACGCCCAACGGTTCGTGGAAGTGATACGCGATGGTGTCGCTGTCGATCTCGGAAATACCGCCTTCCTGCGCGCGGATGGCACCGGCGAAATAGCGGAAGTGGTCCACGCACAATGGCACGTCGGCATTGAGCGTTTCGCGCACCGGCTTGCCGTTGTCCCAGGTCTCGGCGTACGCGAGCAGTTCGAGATTCTGTTCGATGCGGTCGGCGATCTTGAGCAGTACGTTAGAGCGCTCGGTGGTGGAGGTCTTGCCCCACGCCTCCTTGGCCGCGTGCGCAGCATCCAGCGCCGCTTCGATATCCGGAGCGGTGGAGCGCGCGATCGAGGTAAAGACCTTGCCGTTGATCGGCGTGGTGTTGTCGAAATACTGACCATCCTTCGGCGCGACCCACTTGCCGCCGATGAAGTTGTCGTAGCGCGGTTTGAAGATCGACTGCGGATCGGTGTTGAGCGGCTTGGTGGCAGGTTGCGCGTTCATCGTGATCTCCTGGCAAGTGGTCCGATGCGAACGTGTATACCCGCGCAAGTGCTAGCGCAATGTCATGTGCGATGCTGTTGCGCTGCGTCATCGTGGAACCGGGATTGACCCTGCCATTCCCGCGAAAAATACGCTGCAGCGCGTCATCGGCCTGACGTCGATGGCACTGCAGCAGAATGGCGTATGCCGCGCCGTTTCGTCTGGCCGCCGGCTTGCGGCATCTGTCGCAACGCAGGTTCGCCAGTGAGGCACTGACACACTGAACATCGGCGAGGAGAGCAAGGCGTGTAGCGCACGCGGCAAGCACGTCGAGTCAATCAACGCAACGCGGGCGGTGACACGACTGCCAGGCTTGTGCATTCACCGAGCTGACGCTGCCAACCGCGCTAAGGTTTGCCAGTTACCGTCACACCGTGCTCTGCTGCCGTGCCGATGGCCATGGATTGCTCCGGTGGCACTTGGCAGTCGGTTGCCGTTTGTAGCCGGTAAGAGCGCAGCTGCCATGCGGCACTCCGACCGGACTGCTCCCAGGAATAGACCCAACGATGGCGTTGGCCGGCAGTACAGGCGTCGATCGTGATTTCGTCGCGCGGCTGGCCGCGTGCGGGCAGCGGCGCGGCGTTGCTGATGTCATCGGCGCGCGTATTCAACGGACGATCGAAGATGGCGGTGCTGATGCGCACCGCGCCCAGCGCTGCGGCATCGGCCGGCGGCGGCGTTTGCCTGGGCTGCGTCCCCAGCCTGGATTGCTGCTGCAACCACGCGTGGATTTGTGCAATGGCCGGAGTGCCGGCCGGATAGTCGCGCACGATGCGCATATCCACGTGGTCTGCCCACGCGGCGTGGCAGACCAGCAGGCCGGCCGCCATCGCCGCCACCATGACCGTTCGCTTGCAGACCATCATCGTTGCGCTCCATGCCGTGAATGCGCGGCAGAGGCTAGCATGCCGATCTGACGGTGCCTGGCTCGGCGCCGACTTGCTCGGACTCGCGCAGGAGGCTGTCTACCAGAGCGCAACGCGCTGCGAGCACGTACAGGCAGCAGCGCAACCTTCAGTCTCGCCATCGGCTAGTCCCATCGGCACCGCGCAATAGCGCACTAGCCGGCCGCGGTACTTCCTCTCGCACGCCATTGCCGCACTGCCGCAAGCACGCGCTTGCCGTCGGTCGCGCTGCTGTCGCGTGCAGCGTAGTCGTGTGGCCTGGCTTGAACTTGGGCCGCCAACGTTGCGCATGCGGCATGCTGGCCTGCCAGCACGGCGGCACGCTCGGTGGCGTCCAACAGCAGCAGGATCGAAAAGCCGGCGGCCGAGATCGCGCAGTTGATATCCAGCCAAGAGCGATCACCCTCGGAGAGAAGAAACCAGTCGGCAGGGGCGTGGTCGATGACGATCATGCTGGTGCGGTATGGCGTAGGGATTGGTCTGATCGGACAGCCTCGTCGCGCCCGGGGGCGCTCCTACAAGGCCACGGTGCATAGTGGCGTGCGGTGCGTGGAATGTTTCTCAGCCGCCAAAATCCCACTGCAATCCCACCGTGTAGGTGCGGTCCGGGCCGGGCTCGTAGTAGCGGCCGTTGCCATCGTTGACGATGACCGAGCCCACGTACTGCCGGTCCAGCACATTGTCGATGCGTGCGAAGGCGCGCAATGCGCCCTGCGCGGTGGTCCAGCGCCGGGAGGCTTCCAGGTTCACCAAGGCGTAGCCGGGTGCACGTTCGGTGGCCAGGTCGTTGACCACGGTGGCGCCGGAGGCCACCGATTCGGCAGCCAACTGCCATTGCGCCGGCTGCCATTGCCAGCGCGCAAACAGTTGCTGGCGCGGCACGCCCGGCAGGCGCGAACCACTGGCCACCAGTGCGGTGGGCGTGGCGCAGCCGCTGCTGGCACAGGTGAGGTAGCCGTCGCGCACGGTGGCATCGACGAAGGTATAGGCCAGCTGCAGCTGCTGGGCGGCACCGATCGGCTGTTGCCAGCTGAGCTCCGCGCCCTGGCGCCGAGTGGCGCCGATGTTGCGATAGGTGCTGCGCCCATTGGTATTGCTGGCCACCGCCAGCTCGTCGTCGGTATCGGCGCGGAAGACCGCAAATTCCAGCGCCGCGCCGCTTTGCGCGCGCCACTTGCTGCCCACTTCGTAGTTGCGGCTGGTGGCCGCGCCCAGGTCCAGCGCCAGGCCGGCGCCGCCATCGCTGCGGTACCCCAGTTCGTTGAAGGTGGGCGTTTCGAAACCGCGCCCGACCGACGCGTAAAACCGCAGATCCTCGTCGGCGCGGAACACGATGCCGGCCACCGGCGTGGTCGCGGAATAGTCGCGCTTGCCGCTGTCGTCGGGATTGCGGCCCACGATGTAGTGGTCGTCCGATTCGAAGCGCACATCGCTATGGCGCACGCCCAGAAGCGCCGACCAGCGCTCGCTCCACTGCCACCACAGCTGCGCGAACTGGTCCACGTTCTGGACCTCATCGCGCTGGTTGCGGCGCAATGCGCCCTTGATGCCGAGTGTGTCGCCGACGAAATTCTCGTAACCGGTGCGGTGCTGGCGCTGGCGGTCGACATTGGTGCCCACGGTCAGCTGCAGCGGCCGGCCCAGCGCTTCGCTCTGCCAGGCCCAGCGCGCATCGGCCCCTTCGTAATTGCTGTCCAGATCGATCACCCCGCCCGAATGCAGCGGATTGCGCTGCACCGCCACCGGAATGGCCAGGAACTGCTCCACGCTGCGCTGGCCGCCATAGGCCATCAGGCGCAGCGTCTGGTTATCCAATTGCTGGGTGAAAATGGCGCCTGCCTGCGACTGGCGCACCGACTTGCGGGTATCGAACTGGGTGGCCACCGACGTGGCCTGTGCCGGGTCGGCAGTGAACTGGGCGCGGGTCAGACCGAGCGGGTCCTGGGCATCGGGTGCGTCCAGATAGTTGAGCACCAGGTCCAGCCGGCGGCCCTCGGCCAGATCGAAGCCGAGCTTGGCATTGACCGAGTCGCGCCTGGCGCGGCTATGCGCACGGAAGCCATCGGTGTCGAAACGATTGGCCGCCACGTTGTAGTGCACCGCGCCCTGCTGGCCGAGCAATTGCGCACCGACGTTGGCGGTGGCGTTGCTGCCATAGGTGGCGCGCAGACGCCACGGGTCGTCCGGCTGGCCATCGGCGCTCCACAGCTGCAGCACGCCGCCGGAAGAGTTGCCGTACAGCGCCGAAAACGGCCCGCGCAGCACTTCCACCCGTTGCGCGCCCAGCACGTTGAAGTGCGACAGCTGGCCCTGGCCGTCGGGCATGCTGGCCGGGATGCCGTCCACCAACAGCCGCACGCCGCGCACGCCGAAGGTGGAGCGCGCGCCGAAGCCGCGGATCGACAGCTGGGTGTCCTGCGCGTAGTTCTGGCGGTCGCGCGCCACCAGGCCGGGGATGCCGTCCAGCAGCTCGGACACCTGCGCGCCACGGCGGTTGTCGTCATCGGCCGCCACCACGGTGAACGAGGCCGGCAGGTCGAAGTCGTCCACCCCGCGCACGCGCGCTGCGTCCACCTGCACGGCAGGCAGGCGCTGGATCGGCGTGGAGGCGGGCGGCACCGGATCGGCAGCCAGGACGGGCGATGTGGCGCCCGTGGCGAACAGGCCGCAGGCGGCGGCCAACAAGGTGAGTCTGGACATGCAGGTAGTGTCCCTCATCCGTACTGGCAGTGCATTGTTGCGTACGGAACGAAGCATGCTACGCCGGCCATGGGCTGCTACGATGAAGTGGTTTGGCCCAACAGCGGTCAACGATCCGGAAGTACCCCACTCTTTCGTCCTTCAGCGAGTCATGCCGTGTCCTTCTTTGCAAACGTGGAACAGGTTCCAGGCGACCCCATCCTGGGCCTGACCGAGGCCTACAACGCCGACAGCCGCCCCAACAAGGTCAACCTGGGCGTGGGCATCTATTACGACGAAAACGGACGCATCCCGCTGTTGCGCGCCGTGCACAAGATCGAGCAGCAGCTCGCGCAGGACGCCAAAGCGCGCGGTTACCTGCCCATCGACGGCCTGGCCGCGTACGACAAGGCCACCCAGGAGCTGCTGTTCGGCGCCGACTCTGCGCTGGTGACCTCCGGCCGCGTGGCGACCTCGCAGACCGTCGGCGGCAGCGGTGCATTGCGCGTGGGCGCGGACCTGCTCAAGAAGCTGCTGCCCACCGCCACCATCGCCATCAGCAACCCCAGCTGGGAAAACCATCGCGCGGTGTTCGGCGCGGCCGGCTTCGAGGTTGTCGATTACACCTATTTCGATGCCGCCAGCCATGGCCTGAACTTCGACGGCATGCTCGCCGACCTGGCCAAGCTGGAGCCGGGCACCGTGGTGCTGCTGCACGCCTGCTGCCACAACCCCACCGGCGCAGACCTGAGCCGCGAACAGTGGAAGCAGGTGGCGGGGCTGTTGAAGGAACGCAACCTGTTCCCGTTCGTCGACATCGCCTACCAGGGCTTCGACCAGGGCATCGAGGCCGATGCCTATGCGGTGCGCCTGCTGGCTGCCGAAGGCATCGACAGCTACGTGGTCGCCAGCTCCTACTCCAAGTCGTTCTCGCTGTATGGCGAGCGCGTGGGCGCGCTGTCGGTGGTCTCGGCCACCGCCGCCGAAGCCAAGGCCGTGCAGTCGCAGGTCAAGCGCATCATCCGCACGATCTACTCCAGCCCGTCCACGCACGGCGCCGCGCTGGTGGCCGGCGTGCTGACCAGCCCGGAGCTGCGCGATCTGTGGGAGCAGGAACTGACCGAAATGCGCGAGCGCATCCATTCCCTGCGCGCTGGGCTGGTGGAAAAACTCGCCACGCTGGGCGCGCCGGAGTTCGACTTCATCCAGCGCCAGGCCGGCATGTTCTCGTACTCGGGCCTGACCCGGACCCAGGTAGACCGCCTGCGCGACGAGTTCGCGATCTACGCCGTCGGCACCGGCCGCATCTGCGTGGCCGCACTGAGCCAGCGCAACCTGGACTACGTGGCCCAGGCCGTGGCCACTGTCAGCCGGGTGTAATGCAGCGCGGAGCGCCATCGGCGACAGCGGCTGAAGTCATAAGCCGGGAGCGCGCAAGCCTCCCGGCTTTTTTGTGCTTGCTGCTGCACCCTCGCCCCGACGACGCACGGCGTGCTGGATGCGGTAGCGCGGGACAACCCCCCGCTTATCACACGCCATCCGCACATATTCGATCACCGGCGATGCAAACCGCGCATCAAGTGATCGAAATCTAACGCGGCAATGGCGACAATGGCGGCCCACTTCCTACACAGGCTGCCCGTTCCCATGTCGCGTCCCTCGCTGACCCGCTTCCTGATCGAAGAGCAACACGCCGGCCGTATCGATGCGGAATTGCGCCAGCTGATCACCATCGTCTCGCGCGCCTGCAAGCGCATTTCCATCGCCGTGAGCAAGGGCGCCCTGGGCGGCGTGCTCGGCGATGCCGGCACCGGCAACGTACAGGGCGAAGCACAGAAAAAGCTCGATGTGCTCAGCAACGACATCCTGCTCGAAGCCAACGCCTGGGGCGGCCATCTGGCCGCGTGCGCGTCCGAAGAAATGGACCACAGCCAGCCGGTGCCCGACCAATACCCCAGCGGCGATTTCCTGCTGCTGTTCGATCCCTTGGACGGCAGTTCCAACATCGACGTCAATGTTTCGGTCGGCACCATCTTCTCGGTGTTGCGCGCACCCAAGGGCACCGAAAAGCCGGGCGATGAGCACTTCCTGCAGCCGGGCACCCAACAGGTCGCCGCCGGCTACTGCATCTACGGCCCCAGCACCATGCTGGTGCTCACGCTGGGCCACGGTACCCACGCCTTCACCCTGGAGCGCGAAGAAGGCAGCTTCCTGCTGACCCAGGCCAACATGCGCGTGCCCGAAGACACCGCCGAATACGCCATCAACATGTCCAACCAGCGCCACTGGGAACCGGCGATGCAGGCCTACGTGGGCGACCTGCTGGCCGGCAAGGACGGCGCACGCGGCAAGGATTTCAACATGCGCTGGATCGCCAGCATGGTGGCCGACGTGCACCGCATCCTCACCCGCGGCGGCATCTTCATCTACCCCTGGGACAAGAAGGATCCGGGCAAGCCGGGCAAGCTGCGCCTGATGTACGAAGCCAACCCGATGAGCATGCTGGTGGAACAGGCCGGCGGCGCCGCCACCACCGGACGCGAACGCATTCTGGACATCCAGCCGACACAACTGCACCAGCGCGTACCGGTGTTCCTGGGCTCGAAGAACGAAGTGGCCGAAGCGACGCGATATCACCTGGATGCCGATAAGGCGTAAGGCTGCGGGTGCAGCTTGCAAGGCACGCAAACTGGATTCCACAAGACACCCGCCTAGTGCGGGTGTCTTGGTTCATGGCGCCCGCTGATTGCGGCGCTCTTTAGACGATGGCAAACGAGGGCCGCCGGCGCGACATGTCTTCATGGGTCGTCATTTGACTCCACGTGTGGCAGCAGTGAGTATCGCCCTCGAGCCGGAGCCGGAGTGGGACGGTCTACGCGAAGTCGATTCCAATCGCACTGCCTTGCACCAGTCGGCCGACTGACCGCAAGGATCACGTCTGGATCAGGGAGTTCTCATGAAGACCGCACGCGTTGCACTGGTGGCTGCCGTCCTGTTGCAGGCCACCCCCGCCTTCTCCGCATCAACCACGCCATCGCCACTGGTCGGAACCTGGCTGCTGGACACCAGCAGCCTGCCGATGCCGGAAGCTGTACGCCCCAAACGTGTCGTCCTGCAGTTCAAGCAGGTTCCGGGTAACAAATGGGCAACCACTGCCGAAATCGTCGAACACGACGACACGAAGTTGCAGGCGCAATCCACGCTACTGCTGGACGGCACACCGGGCCAGGCGTCGGGCACCTACCTGGTGGACCGTGCCGCGGTCAAAATGCCCGAGCCCGGCGTGTTGGTGATGCAGTTGATGTATCAAGGCGTCCCGGCCTCCACCCGCACCTATACGGTCAGTGCCGACGGCAAGGTCATGACCGAAATCGAAGCGTATTTCAAGGACGGCAACCCGATGATGCGCACGGCCTATTTCAAGCGCGCGGCAAGCCAGTCCAAGTAAGCACAATCGAGCCGACGCCGCATCGCGGCGCGGCTCGATTTACTTGAGGAGCAACGGCAATTTGAAGGCAGGGAGCCTGTATGCGACATCTTTTGCCGATCGATATTCCAGCCACATTACGGCGCAGCACGTCGGTCGAGCAATTTCTCGGAAAAAGCCCAGTCGATGCAGCATACGTTCGCCATGTCGAGCTACGGCCGGCAAACGATTGCATCGAGGTATGGATGTATGACGTCGAGGACATTGGCAGCGAAGACTCTTCGGATCTGCATGACTTCGCATATTTCGAGCCAGACGGGCCTTGTGCCCTGCCGCCACCTTTGCGGACGCTGCCGCTGCCGTGACGTATGCCAGCACATTCCTGGCGGCGGACCCTACTCGCTGGACTAACCTCGGGATTGCCGAGTCCGAATACCTTGACTACATTCGGGCAGGGCGGCCTTCCCGCTGGCCGGTTGCCATCTGACCCTTCATCTCGATGCCGACCAGCAAGTGATTGGGTTCAACCGCCGGCAATCGCCCCAAGCTGCCGGTGTCGCGACGCAAATCGCCCCGATACCGCGGTTGAGCCAGCCAGAGCATCCATAATCGAGATCAAATTCAGCGAAGGCGAGTGGGCGGCATCACGCGTAAGATCCAGCTGTATTTCACCGAGGAACTGAAGCAGCAGATAGGACGCTTCGATGCGGAGTTTCTGCTGGATTTCTTCACCGAAGAGGTGGGAGCCTATTTCTACAATCGGGGTATCTGCGTGCGCAGGCCATCGTTGCCAAGAAGCTGGACGACTTGGGCGAATCGATATTCCAGCTGGAACGACCCACCGATTTCATAAGGTAGGACCCTCTCCGGTTCACGCGCATGCGCTAGCGTTTCCTCTTGAACGACAGATAGGGAAGACTGCAATGACTTTAGCGAGTGCCCGCTTCCTGCTCGTGATCGCCGGCGTGGTGCTGCCGTATGCGGCACGCCTGCCATTCGGACTGGGGTGGTTGCGCCAGTACACGGATGTCGGCCTCGGTGGTTGGCTGTTGTTGGGTGGATTCAATGCGATCGCCTGGGGTGCGCTGCTGTGCATCAGCTTTTTGTACCGGCGTCCGATTGCATTGTTGGTGCCGTGCCTGCTTGGCTTTGGTGTGCTCGCCTGGGCGCATGCAACCCTCGATTTACGCGCCGATGCACAGTCGGCATTGGCGCTGATCTTCATTCCGATTTACGCGTTGCTGCCGATCACATTGGGCGGCGTACTCGGCTATGTACTGGACCGAAAGCTCCGCCGTAGCGGGACGCCCTGAGACTGCGCTGAAGTGCCGGCTTCAACATCCCGTCCGACACTGTCCGGTAGTGCGCCTGCGCCCAGATGCAGTGCAGTGCAGTGCAGTGCAGTGCAGTGCAGTGATTCGAGGGTGTCGTCGAATTTCCCTGCGTACGATAGACAGCGCACGCCCCGCTAGAGCGCTGCTACATCCGCAGCCGAGGCAGGGTTGCGTCGTGGCTCACCGCCATGCGCACGATTCACGCTTGCTCGCGTTCGCTTATGCGGGCCACGTTCGGTTTGCATTGCAGGGAACTGTTTGGATCGAACACCGCTAGCACTTGACCAAATCGGTCTACGCGGTAACGCTCGGATGCCGGTGTGCGCCTCTCGCGCTGCACGCATCGATTGGAGAGACCGCACGTGGACCGTCGTACCTTCCTCACCCTGTCCGGCATCGGCGCCGCCGGGCTGCTGCTCCCCAACACGCGGCTAATCGCCGCCGAGCAGCTGCTTGCGCCAGGGGATGCAGCACGCAACCGGCGCCTTTCAGATGCCGCGCTCACCACCGCCAAGGCGGCCGGTGCCAGCTATTGCGACGTACGCGTGGGGCGCTATCTGCGTCAATTCGTGATCACCCGCGAGGCGCAGGTGGAAAACGTGGTCAATGCCGAATCCATCGGGGTGGGCGTGCGCGTGCTGGCCGATGGCGCCTGGGGGTTTGCGGCCACCAATACGTTGACCAGCGATGGCGTGGCCACCGCCACGCGGCAGGCGGTGGCCATTGCCAAGGCGAATGCGCGCTTGGGTGGCACGCCGGTGCAGCTGGCGCCGGTGACGCCGGCCGGACAGGTCAGCTGGAAGACGCCGATCAGGAAGAACGCCATGGAAGTGCCGCTGCAGGACAAGGTGGCACTGCTGATGGACGTCAATGCAGCTGCGCTCAATGCCGGGGCCACCTTCGTGGCCTCGCGCATGTTTGCGATCAATGAGCAAAAATATTTCGCCAGCAGCGATGGCTCCTACATCGATCAGGACGTGCACCGGTTGTGGCTGCCCTTCACCGTCACTGCAGTGGACAAGGCCAGCGGCAAGTTCCGCACCCGCGATGGGCTGTCCTCGCCCATGGGCATGGGCTACGAATACCTGGATGGCGATGCCGGCCAGAAGCACCAGCTGCCAGGCGGGCTGATCGGTTACGGGCACAGCTACGATGCGCGCGAAGATGCGATCGCCGCGGCCAGGCAGGCGCGCGCCAAACTCACCGCGCCGTCGGTGAAGGCAGGCAAGTACGATCTGGTGATCGACCCGAGCAATCTGTTCCTCACCATCCATGAGTCGGTCGGGCACCCGCTGGAGCTCGATCGCGTGCTGGGTTACGAGGCCAACTACGCCGGCACCAGTTTCGCCACCCTGGACAAGCGCGATGCAGGTTACCGCTGGGGCAGCGATGCAGTGACCTTCGTCGCCGACAAGACCCAGCCGGGCAGCCTGGGTGCGGTGGGGTACGACGATGAGGGCGTCAAGACCAAACAATGGGAGCTGGTGAAGGACGGCATCCTGGTCGACTACCAATGCACGCGCGATCAGGCGCACCTGCTCGGCAAGACTGCGTCCGATGGCTGTAGCTACGCCGATTCGTGGTCGAACGTGCAATTCCAGCGCATGCCCAATGTGTCGTTGGCGCCAGGCAGGACGCCGTTGGCGGTTGCCGACATGATCAGGAACGTGGAGCACGGCTTGTACATCCATGGGCGCGGTTCGTATTCGATCGACCAGCAGCGCTACAACGCGCAGTTCGGCGGGCAGCTGTTCTACGAGATCGAAAACGGCCAGGTCACCCGCTTGGTGGAAGACGGCGCCTACCAGATCCGCACGCCGGAATTCTGGAATGCCTGTAGCGCCGTGTGCGACGAGCGCGACTTCCGCCTGGGTGGCTCGTTCTTCGATGGCAAGGGCCAGCCGAGCCAGGTCTCGGCGGTGTCGCATGGCGCGTCCACCGCGCGCTTCGATGGCATCAACGTGATCAATACCGCGCGTTCGTTGGGTTGAGGGTTGGTGGATCGACTGCGTGGTGATTGAGTTGTCTGCGTTGGCTCAGCACATTTAGGCACTGAGATTGTGTTTGTTGCGGTCGCTTAACTATCTTCAAGCTTGGTCAGTCGAGCGCGCGGTGCCCTCACCGTTTGCGGGACACGCCGTGAACCCGTCCATGGGGGCTCGATGGCGGCATCCATGCCGCCAACGGTCCCGCAATCGGCGAGGACACTGCACCAGAAAGTCCGCTGGTTGCTTGTTGAAGAACAGAGAGCACCGCGCGAGACCATTGCTGTTTGCTTGCTGAAAACTTTGCACACCGACCAACTTGACTGGTCCTTGCCTGCTCACCGTCGCGGGACCCTTGGCGGCATGGATGCCGCCTCGGAGCTTACAGGGACGTACTTGCAGCGTGTCCTGCGATGGTGGGCGGGCAAGGACCCTGCAGTGAGCGCGCAGAGCATGCGCTCTGCACCTGATTTAAGGAATGGATCTGCGCATCCAACGTACAGCGATAGTCATCGCACACCGCCAGCCGCGCTCGCCATCCACTCGATGCACGCCGGTTGTGCCACGCCATCGGCCTGCGCACAACGTTTGCACACGCACCCCTGCCGAAAGTCATTTGACGCAGCATTCATCGCCCGGCAAGAATCGGCCGATACCGCGCGCAGAGCCATGTGCGTGTCACCACACCACCTGCGCGCCGCGCGGGACTATTGGGGAGTTGCCCGTGCAGCGACGTGATTTCCTGGCCCTCACCGGGCTGACCATGGGCGGGCTGATCGTGCCTGCCTACTTCGGCAAGGCCATTGCCGCCGAGCAGTTGCTCACGCCCTTCGATGTAGGCCGCAAGAAGCGTCTGGCCGATGCCGGCTTGAACGCGGCGCGCCAGGCCGGCGCGAGCTATTGCGATGTGCGCATCGGCCGCTACCTGCGTCAGTTCGTGATCACCCGCGAAGACAAGGTGCAGAACGTGGTCAACACCGAGTCCATCGGCGCCGGCATCCGCGTCATCGTGGGCGGCGCGTGGGGCTTTGCCGCCACCAACGAGCTCACCGAGCAGGGCGTGGCCAAGGCCGCCGCGCAGGCGGCGGCAATCGCCAAGGCCAATGCCAAGGTGCAGGGCACGCCGGTGCAACTGGCGCCGACGCCGGGCGTGGGCGAGGTGAGCTGGAAGACGCCGATCAAGAAAAACGCCATGGAAGTGCCGATCAAGGACAAGGTGGATCTGCTGCTCGGCGTCAATGCCGCCGCCACGGCCGCCGGGGCCAACTTCGTCAACTCGATGCTGTTCGTGGTCAATGAGCAGAAGTATTTCGCCAGCACCGACGGCTCCTACATCGACCAGGACGTGCACCGCATCTGGGCGCCGATGAGCGTGACGGCCATCGACAAGGCCAGCGGCAAGTTCCGCACCCGCGATGGGTTGTCCGCGCCGATGGGGCTGGGCTATGAATATCTCGATGGCGCCGCCTCCGGCAAGTTCGTCTCGCCCAACGGCGTGGTCAATTACGGCCTGTCCTACGACATGAAGGAAGATGCGATTGCGGCGGCCAAGCAGGCACAGGAGAAGCTCAAGGCGCCGTCGGTCAAGCCGGGCAAGTACGACCTGGTGCTGGATCCCTCGCACACCTGGCTCACCATCCACGAGTCGGTGGGCCACCCGCTGGAGCTGGACCGCGTGCTTGGCTACGAAGCCAACTACGCAGGCACCAGTTTCGCCACGCTGGACAAGCTCAAGGCCGGTTTCCAGTACGGCAGCGACAAGGTGCATATCCTCGCCGACAAGACCCAACCCGGTAGCCTCGGTGCGGTGGGCTACGACGATGAAGGCGTCAAGACCAAGCAGTGGGACCTGATCCGCGACGGCAAGCTGGTGGACTACCAGGCCATCCGCGATCAGGCGCATATCCTGGGCAAGACCGCCTCCGATGGGTGCTGCTATGCCGACTCGTGGTCGAGCGTGCAGTTCCAGCGCATGGCCAATGTGTCGCTGGCCGCCGGCAAGACGCCGCTGAGCGTGAGCGATCTGATCAAGAACGTGGAAAACGGCATCTACATCATCGGCGATGGCTCGTTCTCCATCGACCAGCAGCGTTACAACGCGCAGTTCGGTGGCCAGCTGTTCTACGAAATCAAGAACGGCGCCATCACCCGCATGCTCGAGGACGTGGCCTACCAGATCCGCACCCCGGAGTTCTGGAATGCCTGCAGCGCCGTGGCCGATCAACGCGACTACCGCCTGGGTGGCTCGTTCTTCGACGGCAAGGGCCAGCCGAGCCAGGTCTCGGCGGTCTCGCACGGTTCGTCCACCGCCCGCTTCGATGGCATCAACGTCATCAGCACCGCCCGCTCGCTCGGCTGACAGGAGAAACCCACATGAGCATCCTTACCGAAGCGCAGGCCAAGGCCATCCTGGACAAGGTCATCAAGCTGTCCAAGGCCGACGAGTGCACCGCCACGCTCACCGGCTCGATCGACGGCAATATCCGTTTTGCGCTCAACAACGTGTCCACCAGCGGCATCGTCGACAACACCGACCTGCAGGTGCAGGTGGCGTTCGGCAAGCGCGTGGGCGTTGCCACCATCAACGCGTTCGACGACGCCTCGCTGGAGCGCGTGGTGCGCCGTGCCGAAGACCTCGCACGGCTGGCGCCGGAAAACCCGGAATTCATGCCGGCGGTCGACAAGCAGACCTACAGGCCCAGCCCGACCTTCAGCGAATCCACGGCAGCGGTCGATCCGGCGTTCCGCGCGCAGGTGGCGGCCGACTCGATCGCCCCATGCAAGGGCAAGGGGCTGATCGCCGCAGGCTTCCTCGAAGACGGCCAGAGCTTTACCGCATTCGCCAACAGCAAGGGCAACTTCGGCTATCAGCGCGGTGCGCGCTTCGACTACACCTGCACCGTGCGCACCGAAGATGGTCGCGGCTCGGGCTGGGTGGGCCGCAATTTGAAGGATGCCGCCGACTTCAAGGCCGAGCAGGACATCCGCATCGCGATGCGCAAGGCCAGCGATTCGGCCGAAGCCAAGGCGCTGGAGCCGGGCAAATACACGGTGATCCTGGAGCCGGCGGCGGCCGCAGGACTGATCTCGTTCATGATGAATTTCTTCGACGCGCGCATGGCCGATGAGGGGCGCAGCTTCCTGTCCAAGAAAGGTGGCGGCAACAAGCTCGGCGAACAGGTCTACGACCCGCGCGTGAACATCACCGCCGACCCGTGGGACCCGCGTGCGGCAGTGATGCCGTGGGACGAGGAAGGCCTGCCGCGCGAGAAGATGTCCATCGTGGAAAACGGCAAGATCGCCAACCTGCAGTATTCGCGCTTCTGGGCGCAGAAAAACGGCAAGCGTGCGGTCGGCGAGCCGGGCAACCTGCTGATGGCCGGCGGCGACAAGAACATCGCCGAGCTGGTGCGTGGTACCGAGAAGGGCATCCTGGTCACGCGCACCTGGTACATCCGCATGGTCGACCCGCAGACCGTGCTGCTGACCGGGCTCACCCGCGACGGCACGTTCTACATCGAGAACGGCCAGATCAAATACCCGGTGAAGAATTTCCGCTTCAACGAATCGCCGGTGATCATGCTCAACAACATCGACGAGCTGGGCAAGCCGGTGCGCGTGGCTGGCGATGAATCCAACTTCGTGATGATGATTCCGCCGATGCGGCTGCGGGACTTTACGTTTACCTCGTTGTCGGATGCGGTGTGAGTAGGAGCCGGGAATCGGGAGTCGGGATTCGAAAATGGGAGAGCACAGCAGGCTCTCTGCATCCTGATACTTTTCCTGCACCTTCCGTTTCCGGTCTACGTCACTTGGCGGCGCCTGCGACGCGCCGCCACTTTCTCGGCCTGTTGCTCGGTAGCGTCGCTGCGTTGGCGCTGCCGCAGCGCGTGCGGGCGGCCGGCAATTACGATTTCTGGTTCACCCGGTTGCGCTACGACTCCGGCGATTGGGATGTGGACGCGCGCATGCCGTCCAACCTGATCACCTCGCTGATCGACTACACCCAGCTGCGGGTGGACCCGCAGGAACATGTGCTGGATCTGGCCGACCCGCGCATGTTGCAGGCGCCGTTCTGCTATCTGTCCGGTCACAAGCTGGTGGAGTTCAACCCGGCCGAGCGGCGCAACTTCGAGCGCTATGTGCGTAACGGCGGCTTCGTGTTCGTGGACGATTGCAACCACGATATCGACGGTTTGTTCGCCACCTCGTTCGAAGCGCAGATGACCTCGATCTTCGGCAAGACGGCGTTGCAGAAACTGCCCAAGAACCATCGACTCTACAGCGCCTTCTTCACCTTCCCCGACGGCCCGCCGGCCACCGGTTTCGAACTCAATGGCTGGGGCGACGACCTGGTGCACGACTATCTCAAAGGCATCAGCATCGATGGCCGGCTCGGGGTGCTCTACAGCAACAAGGATTACGGTTGCGAATGGGATTACGACTGGCGCAACAAGCGTTTTCTGGCCGAAGACAACACCAAGTTCGGCGTCAACATCGTGATGTATGCATTGACCAATTGATCGCCGCAGGGTGCTCGCCATGTCGAACCAGGCTTGCGCAATCAAGAATCACCGCTGAGGCCTCGCGCGCAAGCGCGCCGCGCATCAGCAACCATCCAACGAGAATTCGCGCATGACCTCCCCCAACGACGACATCCTCACCGCGCAGCTCTCCCAGCTGGGCACGTTGCGCGCCGCCCTGGCCCTGGCCGTGGTGGGCCAGGACGCGGTGGTGGAGCAATTGCTGATCGGCCTGCTCGCCGGCGGCCATTGCCTGCTGGAAGGCGCGCCGGGCCTGGGCAAGACGCTGCTGGTGCGCTCGCTGGGGCAGGCGCTGGAACTGCAGTTTCGCCGCGTGCAATTCACCCCCGACCTGATGCCCAGCGACATCCTGGGCACCGAGTTGCTGGAAGAAGACCACGGCACCGGGCATCGGCATTTTCGCTTTCAGCAAGGGCCGATCTTTACCAATCTGCTGCTGGCCGACGAACTCAATCGCACCCCGCCCAAGACCCAGGCCGCATTACTGGAAGCGATGAGCGAACGCACGGTGAGTTATGCCGGCACCACCTATGCGCTGCCGGCGCCGTTCTTCGTGCTGGCCACGCAAAACCCGATCGAACAGGCCGGCACCTACCCGTTGCCCGAGGCGCAGCTGGATCGCTTCCTGCTGCATGTGCGGGTGGATTATCCCAGCGAGCAGGAAGAGCGCGACATCCTTAGCCAGACCACCGGCAGCGCAAGCGCGCAGGTACCCAAGGTGATGGACGCGGCCAGCGTGCAGGCGCTGCAACAGCATGTGCGGCAGGTGCATGTGGGCGCGGAGTTGCTGACCTGGATCAACCGTCTGGTGCGTGCCAGCCGTCCTGGCCCGCAGGCCAGCGACGAGGTGCGTCAGTGGATCAAGTGGGGCGCCGGCCCGCGCGCCGGGCAGTCGCTGGTGCTGGCGTCCAAGGCGCGCGCACTGCTGCATGGCCGCTTTGCAGCCACCCGCGAAGACGTGGTGGCGCTTGCGGCGCCGGTGATGCGCCACCGCCTGTTGCTCTCGTTCGCGGCCGAGGCCGAACAACGCACAGCCGACGACGTGGTCGCCGCATTGCTGCGCGCCGTGCCATTCCCTACCTGAGGCGTCGCGCGGCGTGAGTGTGGACGTGCCGGCATTAATTCCCAGCGACGTACGCAGCCGCCTGCGTGGCCTGCAGCTGCGCGCGCGTCATGCACAGGGTGCGCACGGCATCGGCCAACATGCCAGCCGTAGCCGCGGCGCTGGACTGGAATTTGCGCAATACCGCGCCTACGAACCGGGCGATGCGCTGCGCCAGATCGACTGGAAACTCTACGCGCGCTCGGACCGCTTCTTCGTGCGCGAAGCCGAGCGCGAAAGCCCGCTCACGCTGTGGTTATTGCTCGACGCCACTGCGTCTGCCGGCCAGGCCGATCACGCGCGCCCCGGCAGCACGCGGCTTCAAACAATGGCGATGCTGGCGGCCTGCGCTGCAGAGATCGCGCTGCAGCAGGGCGATCAGGTCGGCCTGTTTGCGGTACACGGCGGCGGGCTGGTGGCAGTGCCGGCCGGTGGCGGTCCGCGGCAGCGCGACCGGCTATGGCTGGCCCTGCATGGACTGCGCGCCGGTGGGCGTTGGCCGGGCATGGCCGCCGTGCGCCCGTTGTGGGAACGCATCGCCACGCATGCGCTGGTGCTGTCGATCGGCGATGGCTTCGACGAAGACCTCAACGCTGCACTGGAAAAACTCGCCGCCGCACGCCGCCAGGTCATGCAACTGCAGGTGCTGACCTGCGACGAACGCGATTTCAGTTTCAGCGGCGGGCACCGGTTTCGCGACCCGGAAACCGGCGAACAATTGCTGGGCGATGGCGCGGCGATGCGCGCCGATTATCTGCAACGCTTCGGCGCGGCACAGCGCGCGCAGCAGGCGCGCTGGCAGGCCGCCGGCATCACGCACGCAGTGCAGTATCTGGACGCAGCACCCGACGCGGTATTGCGCCGGTTGTTTGGATCCGAAGGTGCGCAGCGATGAGTTGGCCGTTCGGCCGCGACCACGCCGCCAGGCGGGTGCCGCGATGAACCTGCTGTTGCTTTTCCCTACGGGACTGGCCGCGTTGGCCGCGTTGCTGCTGCCGCTGCTGATCCATCTGGCCCGGCGCAGCGAACACCGGCCGACCGACTTCGCCGCGTTGCGCTGGTTGCGTGCGCTGCCGCGCCCACGCCACCGCGTGCGTCTGGACGAATGGCCGCTGCTGCTGGCGCGCTTGTTGCTGCTGGTTGCGGTGGCGCTGCTGCTGGCCGAACCGGCCGTGCGCGATCACGACGATGCACGCCCACGCATTGCGCTCAGCCCGGGAGTCGATGTGGCCGCCGCACGCCAGCTGCGCCACGCCGCGAACGCGCAATGGGTATGGCTGGCGCCGGGTTTCCCGCCGGTCGATGCAGATGCGGATGCCGATACCCACAAGACACTCGCTAGGCCTGCAGGCGCGACGCAACCGGTCTCCAGCCTGTTGCGCGAGCTCGATGCCAGCCTGCCGGCGGATGCGGCGCTCAGCGTGATCGTGCCGGCCCAGTGGGGCCCGCTGGATGCGCAACGGCTGCAGCTGTCGCATCAGGTGCGGTGGCAGGTCGTGCCCGGCCAGTCGCCGCTTGCGGCGCCCGCCGCTGCCGCGCCGCTGCGCCTGCAGGCGATTGCCGACGACAGCGCCGCGCCGGCCCTGCGCTATCTGCGCGGCGTGCATGCCGCCTGGGCGCTGCCGGGCAGCTTGCCGATAAGCACGCCGGCCAACGCGCAGCCTTCGCGCTGGGGTCCCGGCACCGTGGTGGCGTGGCTGTCGCGCAGTGCCCCGCCGGCGCCGGTGATGGCCTGGGTCGCAGCCGGTGGGCAGTTGCTGGTGGATGCGCAGACACCTCTCCCGCCCAACCTCGCCGCGCTGCTGCAGCCCGTGCAACAGACCGCCTCTGGCGCGCCATGGCTCGATACCGCAGCGCTCGGCCGCGGACGCGTGCTGCGCTGGGCCGCACCATTGCAACCGCAGCAACTGCCGGCGCTGCTGGATGCCGACTTCCCCACCCGCCTGCACGACGCCCTGCAGCCAGCACCCACACCGCAGCGCGCACTGGCGCAGACCCAGCACCCGCAGCGCGGTGCCGCCGCCCGCCTGACGACCACCCCGCGACCGCTGGCGCCGTGGCTGATCGGCCTGGTGCTGCTGCTGTTCGCGCTCGAACGCTGGCTGGCCACCGTGCCGCGCCGGGCCACTCCCGCATGAGCACGCCGGCACTGCAGCGGGCGTGGCAGGCGGCACGGCGGCGACAGGCCGCAGGCGTGCTGCTGTTCGGGCTGCCGTGGGCAGCGCTGCCGGCGGCGCTGGCGTGGCGCGCCGGTGCGCAGGTCGCCATCGTGGTGCTGCTGCTTCTGGGCCTGCTGGCACTGGGCGGCGCGGCGCTGCTGGCCGCGCGGCGTCTCGACCAGGCCTGGCTGATCCGCCGGCTGGACCGCGATGCAGATCTGGAGGACAGCAGCGATTTGCTGTTCGCACCGATCGCTCAACTCGGTCCGCTGCAGGCCCTGCAACGGCAACGGCTGGAGCAGCGTCTGCGCAGCACCCCGCGCGATCTGCGCCCGGCCTGGCCGTGGCGCCGCGCCTGGCCCTGGAGCGTGCTGGGTGTGCTCGCCTGCGGTGCGCTGCTGCTGTGGCCGCAACCGGCCACCCAACGCACCCCGCCAACCGACCGCGTTGCCGCCGCGCGTGACAGCAGTGGCGCCCCCACGCTGCGGCAGGCGCAGCTACGCAGCAGCCCGCCGGCCTACACCGGTCTGCCGGCCGCGCGCCTGCCCGGCCTGGATGCGAAGGTGCCGGCCGGCACCCGGCTGAACTGGCAACTGCAGGTCAGCCCGGCGCCGCGCAGCGTGGCCCTGCGGCTTACCGACGGCCACACCGTCGCGCTGGCGCGAGAAGGCAGCAGCGAGACGTGGCAAGGCCATTGGGTCGCCGAGCGCGCCACCCTGTACCGCATCCTCATCGACGGCGCGCCGGCCGACCGCCAGCTGCATCGGCTGGACGTGCTGCCCGACCGCCCACCGCAGGTGCGTGTGCTCGCCCCCGAACAGAGCCTGGTGCTGTGGTCCCCGGCCAACCGCAGCTGGACGCTACGTTTCGAAGCCAGCGACGACTACGCCGTGGCCGCCAGCGCCGAGCTGCGCCTCACCCTGGCCCAGGGCAGCGGCGAGAACATCACCTTCAGCACCCAGCGCCACACGCTCACCGGCAGCGGCCCGGCCCGGCAACGCGGCTTCGCCACCACCGTGCAGCCGCAGGCACTGGGCATGGCCGCGGGCGACGACCTGATTGCCCAGCTCATCGTCCACGACACCCGCCAGCCCGGCCCGCAGGAAGGCCGCAGCGCCAGTGTGATCCTGCGCTTGCCACCGCCCGAACAGACCATGGCCGCCGGGATGGAAGCCAGCGTCAAGCAGACCTTGCCCGCCTACTTCCGCAGCCAGCGCCAGATCATCATCGACGCGCAGGCACTGCTGAAGGAGAAACCGCGCCTGGACGCGGCCAGCTTCCTCAAGCGCTCCGATGCCATCGGGGTGGACCAGCGCCTGTTGCGGCTGCGCTATGGCCAATTCCTCGGCGAAGAGAGCGAAGGCGCGCCGCAAGGTCCGCCGACTGCCGACGCGCCACCCACCAGCGACGCCCCGGCCGACGATTTACCCACCGCCGACATGCCCACCGCCGATGCGCCAAGCGCGCCGGCCGCTGCTTCGGACACGCACGCCGCGCATGACCACGACGCTCACGATCACGCTCACGCCGCCCACGCCAGCGAGCCCGGCGCCGCCGCACTGGACGACCACGACCACGACCATGGCGGCAGCGACGGCCGGCCCGAGCGCAGCAGCTTCGGCCAGGCAGAGAACGTGCTGGCCGAATTCGGCCATACCCACGACCACGCCGAAGCCGCCACCCTGCTCGACCCGCAAACCCGCGCCCTGCTGCGCGCCGCGCTGGACCAGATGTGGCAATCCGAAGGCGAGCTGCGCCAGGGCCACCCCGAGCGCGCGCTGCCGTACGCCAACAAGGCGCTGGGCTTCATCAAACAGGTGCAGCAGGCCGAACGCATCTACCTGGCGCGCGTGGGCACGCAGTTGCCGCCGATCGACCCCAGCCGGCGGCTGAGCGGCGATCGCGCCGGCCTGGGCGACCGTGCCGCCGGGTTGGACACCCGCCCGGCCCCGGACCCGTCCGCGCTGCAGCTGTGGGACGCGTTGGGCGAGGCAGCCCCGGTGCCCGACGCCACCCTGGCCTGCTACGCGCAGTGGCTGCAGACCCAGCAAGGCCGCCTGCACGACCCGCTGGGCCTGGCCGCCGCCGTGGAAACCCTGCGCACCGAACCCGATTGCGCGCGCTGCCGCACCCAGCTGCGCGCCCAGGTCTGGCGCACCCTGCTCGCCCCGCCGGCAGCACCGCATCGCCGCGACGCGCCCGACCCGCGCGGCCAGCGCTATCTGGATGCGCTGCGGCAGGAGATGCAGCCGTGAGTCCCGCCCTGATCCGCCTGCTCCCGGTGCACCGCTCGATCGGACCGAGGTGGTCTGTAGACCTGGCAGCAGGCGGTCCGCTGTCGTGCGCGCGGACCGCATCGCCAAGGCTGTACGGCGGGCGCTTTCAGGATGCATTGCGCCCGGAGCACCAACCATGACGCCCTCCTTGCCCTGGTTGGTCGGTGCGGCATTGCTGCTGATCGCCGTCATCGGCTGCGTGCGCCTGCTGCGGGCGCACCACCGGCAGCCGTATGCGCGCACCCGGCTCTGGCTGCTGCTCGCCGCCCAACCATTGCTCGCGGCACTGCTCTATCCGGTGCTGCTGCCCCCGCCGCGCGCCGGTACCGGTGGGGAACTGCATGTCGCCACCGCCAGCACCGCCGCCGGGCAGATCTCCACCGGCGACCTCGCGCGCTGGGTCGCCCTGCCCGAGGCGCCCGCATTACCCGGCGTGATGCGCGTGCCGGACCTGGCCACCGCACTGCGGCGCGCACCCGGCACCACGGCGCTGGTGGTGCATGGCAGCGGCCTGCCCGCGCGCGACCGTGAGGGCCTGAACATTCCGCTGCGGCTGAAGCTCAGCCCCGCCCCACGCGGCGTGGTCGCGGTCTCGCCCCCACCGCCAGTCGCCCCGGGCGACACCATTGCGGTGTCTGCGCAGGTGCAGGGCCTTCCCGACGCGCGCGTGGAACTGCTCGATCCGGCCGGGCAGGTGGTGGACAGCGCCGTGGCCGACCGCGCCGGCCGCGTGCGCCTGCGCGGCCTGGCGCGCGCGCCGGGCCAGGTGCTGTTCGCCGTGCGTGCACGCGATGCCGCCGGTGCAGAACGCAGCCGCGTGGAGGTACCGGTGCTGATCGCTGCCATGGCGCCGATGCGCGTGCTGCTCCTGGCCGGCGCGCCGCAGCCGGAGCTGAAATACCTGCGCCGCTGGGCCAGCGATGCCGGGCTGGACGTGCGTAGCCAGATCGCGGTCGGCGCTGGCGTGCAACTCGGCGAGGGCGCCGCGCTGGATGCGGCCAGCCTGGACCGGCTGGACCTGCTGATCGTCGACCCGCGCCGCCTGGTCGCACTGGGTGCTGCGCAGCGCCAGACCTTACGCGCCGCGATCCAGCGCGGCCTGGGTGTCTTGGTGCGCACCGACGGGCCGCTGGACGCCAACACCCGCGCTGCGCTGGCCGCGCTCGGCCTCGGCGTCAGCGGCGGCAGCACCAGCAGCCCGGTGCCCGCACCGCAGCGACTCTCGCCGCCGGCCGCGCCCGCGAATCCTGCCGGCGGCCCCGGCGACGCCCTGACGCTGGCGCCGCTGCAACGTCGCGACCTGCAACCGCAAGCCACCGACGCCCTGGTCGCCGCCCGCGCCGACGATGGCAGCGCCCTGGGCTGGTGGCGGGCCCAGGGCCGCGGGCGCATCGGCATCGGCCTGGTGGAAGACAGCTTCGCGCTGGTGCTGGCCGGCCGCAGCGATCTGCACGCCGCGCTCTGGGCGCAGTTGTCCGGCGCCGTCGCCCGCCCGGGCGGTGCGATGCCCACCCCGGTGCAGGAAGGCTGGTCGCAACACCGCATGCCGCTGTGCGACCTGCACGCCGACGCCTGGGTGACCGACCCTGACCGGGCTCGCCACCCATTACTGCCGGAACGCAACGGCAATGGGCCGCGTTGCGCCGGCTACTGGCCGGCAACCCCCGGCTGGCATCGCCTGGAGAGCGGCAACACCCAACGCTGGCTCCATGTCCGCGCGCCCAATGAAGCGCCGGCCCTGTACGCACAGCAAAGCCGCCTCGCCACCATCGCCCTGGCGGCCGGCGCTGCCTCCGCACCCATTGCACACCCTGCTACCCAACCCGGCGCGCGCTGGCCGTGGCTGCTGGTCTGGCTCGGCGCGGCCGCCGCGTTGTGGTGGTTTGAGCGAAAGCGACCTTCGCAACGGGTGCCGTAACAAGCGCTTGAACGACCTAGGAAAGGCGGCGTTGCAGATCGACGTTGCCAAGGGCGGAATGGCCCGCTGCACAGAGTCGCGCGTGGTCTTGAATCCCGCGGTGCGATTCGCAGCAGACGGCTCACCGGTGCGTCATTTGCGCCTCGCGACGCAGCACGCGTTGGATTCCACACGCAAATGCGCAGGCTTGTCGCTACACGGTGAGACTTCGCGCCGAACCAACAACATGCCCATCAAGTCCGCCCAGCAGTGCCGGTGATTAACTCGCCGCCGTCAGGCGCCGCCACACCCGGCAATGATTGTTCGCCGGCAAGGCCACGTCATCGATCAACTGCAACCCCACCGATGCCGCCAACGCATCCACCGCTTCGGCATCGCGAATACCCGAGGCAGGGTCGCGCTCGCGCAGCATGGTGTCGAAGGCGCGATTGCTGTCGCTGGTGAATTGCCCATCGCGGTTGAACGGCCCGTAGATCGCCAGCACCGCATCGGGCGCCATCACCGCGGGCAATCCGGCGAACAAGGCCTGCACCTGCAGCCAGCCCATAATGTGCAAGGTATTGGCGCTGTAGATCGCATCGAAGCCGCGCTGGCCGCCACGCAGCACCGGCAGGCTGGGCGGCGGTGCGAGCCCGGGCGTGGGCGTGGGCACGGCCTGCAGTGCAATCGGTGGCGGCGTGTTCGGCAGCGCCGCCTCGTCCAGCCATTGCCGCATGCCGGCAAGATGATCGAGGTGATCGCTGGCCTGCCACTGCAACCATGGCATCGCCGCAGCGAAATGCACTGCGTGTTGCCCGGTGCCCGCACCGATTTCCAGCACCTGCTGCCGGTCGGCGAAATGCGTGCGCAGTACCTCGAGAATGGGGTCGCGGTTGCGCGCGGACGCTGGCGAAAACGGTTTGGGCATCATCGGCATCTGTCGTGGTTGCGGCGATTATCGCGCCCAAGCATCGCTTGGCGGCAACCGTTCGGTGAACCGGATGCCGCGGCCCTTCGCCCGCAGCGCGTTTCGTTGCGTTGCGTTGCGTTGGGCCAGCGTCACCCGTGGCTGCGACACCTACTGCACGATGACCTTGCAGTCATCTGCGACCTTCGCATGCAGCGGCACGCATCACCGCGGCGGCGGCAATGCCTCGTACGCGCGCCGCACCGCATCTTCGCCGAAGCGACGCTCCAGCCGACGCACGATGAAATGTCCGCGCGCCATCGCCTGGAAGTGGCGCATGAACACGGTATTGAGCGTGGCGCCGCTGACTGCGCCGACCAGCGGCACTGCCTGCACGGCGAGTTTTTCGCCCACGTTGACCGAAAATTTCGCCGCGATGCGCGAGACCAGCGAGACCAACGCCGGTGCGCCCTTGCTGGCAAAACCGTGCGCGGCCACGTAGCTGGCCGCCGCACTCAATTGCTGCGCCATCGCCGCACGTACTGCGAAGTAGCCGGATTCGGCGCCGTCGTCGCTGGCGCTGCGCCCACCATGCGCCAGCACTTCCAGGCACGCCAGCGCGGTGTCCGGGTCGTGCAGCGACTCGCCTTCGGCACGGGCGATATCGGCGATGGAGCGCAGCATCACCGTGGTGGTCACCGGCAGCTCCACCATCAAGCCCGGCAGGCCGAAAAACCCGCCTGCACCGCCGGAAACCGCCACCGCCAGCGTATGCCGCGTCGTGGATGCCGGTTGCTGCGCATCGGCCTTGCCGCGCAGGCTCAGCAACGCCGACTTCATCGCAACCTGCAGCGCGCGACGGGTCACGCCGTCGATGCTGCGGGTGACCACCTTGGGAAGCCGTTTGGTGATCAGGCTCTCGATCGGCGCGCCCAGCGCATTGGCCAGTTGCGCTGCCACGCCGGGGTTTTCCAGCAATGCGTGGGCCGTGGCCAGATCGCGCTGCGCGGCAGCGTCCATCACCGGTATCGGAAGCGTCGTCATGCCTGCTCATCATGGTTGGGACCTGGCCGATGGTACCCAGCGCGATGTGAGTGCCGCACAAGCGAACCGGACCCTGTTGGGCCTGCAGCGCAATTGGCTGTTAAAATGCGGCAATCATCGGCGTCCAAGCAGCGAATGCTCACCAGATGAATTGCGAGATCCGCCACAGCATCGTCATTGCCGCCGCGCCGGAAGTGGTCTGCGCCGCGTTGTCCGAGCCCAGGCAGCTTGCGCGTTGGTGGACCCGTGAAGTGAGCCTGGCCGACGATCTGGTGCGCCTGGACTGGAGCCGGCAGGGCTGGCGTGTGGAACTGAGCATCGACGAAGGCGCCGATCACCAACTGGTGTGCTGGCGCTGCCACGACTCCAACATGCTCGACACCGACGCCTGGAAAGGCACGGTGATGCGCTTTGAGCTGCGCTCCATCAGCCAGGGCACGCAGGTGGATTTCGTGCAGTCCGGGTATCGCGATTCGCCGTGCAAGGAGGCCTGCGCGCGTGGCTGGCGTTTCTTTCTCGGCAGCAGCCTCAAACGCTATGTGGAAACCGGCGAAGGCGCGCCATCGGCCGATATGCGCATGCCCGTGTTGCCAGAGCACAACCCGTACACCGCACGCTAAAGGCAGCAGCGGCGAACTGCAGCATCGTGCAACGCGCTGCGTCGATCACGGGCAACAGCATGTGGACCTGAAACTTGGCGAAGCGAAGTTTCCACCCATCCTGTGCGTGACGAACAAGCACAGCCAACACCGCTGCTACGCAAACCGCCAAGCGGTTGCTGGCGACGGTTTGCTAGCCCGCCGACCGTCACCTTCGAAGGTTCCGGCCGTCGCCTGCCTTCACATTGGCGGCGATGCGCAGCGTCATCGCCCGCATCGCCTCTGGCGTGATCTCACCGGTTGCTGCAACAGCACCACATGCGCCTGAAGCCACAAATGCATGCCATGCGAATCGCCGACAACTCACGCCGTGCGCGGTTGGCCCATCGACGCTGTGGTGGTGACCGGCAATTGCGCATCCACCGTCACCGGGCTGTCGGCCTGCAGCAAGGCGCGCGCTTCGGCATCGCTGGCCACCGCCGGCGGCGAGCCGCGTAGCGGCAATCCCGCGGTTTCGCGCACGAACAGCATCGTCACCAGGCCGATCGCTGCCGCACCCATCAGGTAGTACGCCGGCACCAGCGGGTCGCCGGTACGCTCCACCAGCCAGGCGGTGACCAGCGGCGTGGTGCCACCGAACAACGACACCGACACGTTGAAGGCAATCGACAACGCGCTGTAGCGCACCGGCGTGTAGAACAGCGCCGGCAAGGTGGACGGCATCGAGCTGGTGAAGCACACCAAGGCCAGGCCAAGCAGCATCAGCCCGGCGAAGATCAGCCCGTCGTTGCCGCTACCGACCAGCAACAGGCACGGGATCGCCAACGCAAACAGCGCGATGCAGGCACCGATGATCATCGGCCGCCGGCCCAGTTTGTCGCTGAACATGCCGCCGACGATGTTGAGCGGCATCATCACCAGCATCACCAGGATGATCAGCAACAAGCCCTTGCTCTCGGCGTAACCCATCGTGACGCTGAGATAGCTGGGCATGTAGGTCAGCAGCATGTAGTCGGTGACGTTGAATACCAGCACCAGGCCCACGCACTTGAGCAGTTGCGGCCAATGCAGGCGCAGCAGCGTGGTCAGGCCCTGCGCGGCGGTCTGCCGTTCGCGCTGCTCGGATTGTTCGGTATAGGCGCGAAATGCCGGGGTCTCTTCCAGCTTCATGCGCATGTACAGGCCCAGCAACCCCAACGGCCCGGCGATCAGGAACGGCACGCGCCAGCCCCAATCGAGCATCTGCGCCGGAGTCACGCTCATGTGCAAGGCGGTCACGGTGGCGGCGCCGGCGATGTAGCCACCCAGCGTGCCGAACTCCAGCCAGCTGCCCATCAGGCCGCGATTGCGATCGGTGGCGTATTCGGCAATGAAGGTGGCCGCGCCACCGTATTCGCCGCCGGTGGAAAATCCCTGCAGCAAGCGCGCCAGCAACAGCAGTGCAGGCGCCCATAAGCCAATGCGCTCGTAAGCTGGAATCAGGCCGATACTGAAGGTGCCCAGCGCCATCAGGATCATCGTGGCGGCCAGGACTTTCTGGCGCCCGTAACGGTCGCCGAGCGGTCCGAAGACCATGCCGCCGATCGGCCGCACCAGAAAGGCCACGGTGAAGGTGGCGAAGGTCGCGATCAATTGTGCGGTGGGGCTACTTGCCGGGAAGAACACCTGGCCCAGCGTCACCGCCAAATAGCCGTATACGCCGAAGTCGAACCACTCCATTGCATTACCGAGCGCCGCAGCGCCGACGGCCTTGCGCAGCATGCTGCGGTCCACCACGGTGACGTCATCCAGTTGCAGCTGGCGGCGGCGTTTGAACCAGCCAAAGTGCGAACGCATCGCGCGGGCATCGTGCATCTATGGTCTCCGTAAGTTGCGCCCGGGATATCTCGTCGGGCGCAGGCCGTCGCTACCCACACGCCCTGGCAACGCACAGGACACGGCACATCACGCAAGTACGGCAACGCATTGCACTTAGATGACACCGGAGGCATTCCCGGACGGCCGCGTGGATTCAACGACGCTGCGGGACAGACGACCAAGGGATGGGCATTGCCCAAGGGCTTGATCAGTGCGCTATGTTACTACAGCCGGCCGATCGATGCAGGCGCGACGGCGCCAGGCGCGCAAAACACCTTGTTTTCTGGCCGATTCATCTGCACTGGTGCGCGATGCGTACGCGCCCGTCCGCTGTGTACGCATCCGCTGCGACGATGTCGCGCACGCCCTGCGTGACGCAGCACCTGCAGCAGCACGATGCATCGCAAGCCCGCTTTTTACAGAGAATGAAAACCTGCTGCGCCTGCGTCAGACGACCGCACGCCAACGTTCGTCAGCGATGCTCAGCGCCGTGCAAGCGCATCTCAAGGCGATGCGATGTTGCGTGCAATCAGGCTGCATCCAGCAGCGACAACAGGTCTTGCAGGTCCTCACGCGTTTGCGGTCTGACTGCGCGTGCCAGTTCCTGCCCGTCGCGCAGCAGGATAATGGTGGGCCACAGTTTGACGCGAAAAGAGCGGCCCAGCGGCCGCCCTTTCCCGTCTTCGATCTTGCGGTAGTCGATCGCTTCGTATCCGCCCAACAGCTTTTGCAGCAGCGGCTGCGCGGCAATGCAGTGGCCGCACCAGTCGGTACCGAATTCCAGAACCTGCAAACCGGTCTGTGCCTCCACTGCGCTGCGTTCCGGGGCCTGGGAGGCGTACTGGCGAACGAAGCCCATCGTCTGGATGCTCCGCTTGATTACGACAAGGCGCGCTGGATATCTTCCAGCGGCAGGTTGGTCAGATCCTTGGCCAGGTCGCCCACCAGGCGCTGCTGGGTTTCCTTGTGCAGCAACGGGCGCACGCGGCCCAAGGTGGTCGGGTCGGCCACCAGCACCAGGTGCGTGTACTCGTGCTTCAAGGCGCCATCGTTCAAGGCGTGCGAGAGCTGCTTGGCAAATGTCATTTCGTCCAGGTCTGTTTCGGTGAGATCTTGCGGCGCCTTGCCGGCCGGGCCGTCGTCATCGACGTTCTGCACGTCGGTGCGCGCGTGCTGGCGCAACACCACCTTGGATTCGTTGCCGGTGTTGGTGAACCAGCGGGCTTCGCCGCCGTCGGCCACCACTACCAAGGCGCCCTGAGGAATTTGCAGACTCATCCCATTTCTCCTGGTCGATGTTGACGCTGCCACTGCAGCGCCAGTCGATCTCAACCTAGGCGAGAAGATGTAAGGATTGCGCCTAGCCGGTGTCAGCAGCGCGTTAGGGCTGCGCGTCGAACTTCGGCAACGGCAGCTGCGCTGCCTGCTGAAAAAAACGCGATGGCGCGTAGCGCCTGCTGGCTTTTTCCGTGGGGCGTGGGAAATGGAAGCTGTGCCGCGGCCGGCCCGCACCCGCACGGCGGCGAGCGCAGGTGTTGTTCGTTGCTGGGCATCCGCTCGGCAACGCGGCGTCATCGCGTGCGCTACGCCGGCAGTGTCCGAGCGAGGGACGTGGCGCCCTCACCTG
This sequence comes from Xanthomonas euvesicatoria, assembly GCF_013112235.1. NCBI lineage: Bacteria > Pseudomonadati > Pseudomonadota > Gammaproteobacteria > Lysobacterales > Lysobacteraceae > Xanthomonas > Xanthomonas euvesicatoria. The sequence continues at coordinate 1,235,205 of NZ_JABFFS010000001.1, read as the reverse complement.
AGCGATTGCATCGTCGTACACCGGGCACTGCATCAGCCCAGATAGGGGCGCTCGCTGGCAAACAACAGCTGCTGGGCGCCACGCCGCCATGCATCCGGGCAGCGCTGGCCCAGTAGGACCGCCGCCATCGTGTAGGCCAGGCCGCGGCCGACCAGGCTCACGCCGCCCAACGCCGCTTCGGCCTGCTGCTGGCTGCCGCCGGCCTGTACCGCGTCGAAGAACCGGGCGATGTAGGCGCCATCTTCGCCGGTCCCTTGCAGGGTTGCCGCACGCAACGCATCCGTCTGCCAGCCCTCGCGCGCGGCCAGTGCCCAGGCGCTCGGTGCAGTGATCGGGTCGAGCCCGGCGCTTTCGGGTAGCACGCGTGCCTGCTGCAGCAATGCGGCGCTGGCGCCATGGGACGCGGCCGCGAGCCGGACGATGCGCGCCTGCACGTCGGCATCGGCGGCCGCCTCTGTCACTGCCGTGTCCAGTTGCCCGTGGGCCAGGGCGTAATAGCTGTGGTACGGCGTGCCCTGGGTGCGCTCACCGCCCTCCAGTGCCACGATCGATGCCAGTGATGGCGACTGCTGCGCCATGCCTGGCAGGTCCGTCGCCAGGCCGCGGTAGCGCTGCAAACGCGCCAGCAGCGGCAGCACTTCATCGGCCAGTGCCGGCGCGCGCGCTGCCTGTTCGTACAGCGCCTGGGCTTGCGGCAGATGCAGCTGACCGACCTGCACGGCCGCTGCAGCGCGCTGCAGCCACGGGTCATTCGGCCAGCGCGCCTGTGCGGCGACAAACGCCTGGTCGCGTTCGGGGGTATCGCTGCGGCAGCGGATCGCCGCGTACTGCAATGCAGGCGCATCCGGATGCGCCTGCGCAGCGGTAGTCTGCTGGCCGCACACCTGCGCCCGTTGCTCGGGCGTGGCGATGTCCTGCTGCATCCGCAGCGCCACCACGTCTTGCCGGTTGCGCTGCAGGCGCTCGGTCAAAATGGCGGGCAAGGCCTGTGGCGCTGCGCTGCGCAATTGCTCCATCCACTGCTCCAGATACGCCGAGTCCGCAGCGTCCCAGCGCGCATGCGCGGTGATCAGCGCCAGATCGCGCTCCGGTCCCAGCTCGCCCAACAGCTCGTGGGGCGAACGCCCGGACACGGCCGTGAGCACGTCGCGGTACTGGCCGCCCTTGCCGCTGACCTTCTGCGGCGGCTCGCTGAAGATGTCCTGCGCCTGGGTGCGTTCCCAGCGTGTGGTGCTCAGACTGCGCGTGGTGTCTTCGCTGGCCGAGCCGTAGCTGGCACGCCAGTTCAGCAGCAGCGCGGCACCGGCCACGTTGTAGGCGAACTGGCCGCCGTGGCCGCCGCTGGGCGCATCGAAACGTTCGATCGCCGCGCCGTCGGCGGTGCGGGTTTCCACGTGATGGGTCGAACGCTCTGACAGGCGAAACACATGGCGCTCATTGGCCGGGATGGTGGCCGACTGCCCGTCGATGGCCACCGTCACGGTCTGCTGCAAACCGTTGTAGGCGACCACTTCGGCCATGCCCACCGCGCCGCCGGCCCACAACACGCCAGCCACGATCGATGCGGCCACCGCCACCCGCGCCACCGACGGAAACACGCCGTCGGCGGCCAGAAAGCGCTGCCACAGGTTCTGCCGCAGATCGCGTTGGCGCATCTCGCCCGGCAGGCGGATCGGGTAGTCGGTCGGTGCCGCCGGAGGGGTACCGTCGGTTGGCGAGGTGTCGCCGCTGCGCAGTCGCTCGGCCACGGCGTTTTCTGCACGCAGCAACTCTTCCAGGCTGGCATCGCGCAATGTGCCCAGGGCGTCCAGGGTGACTTGCACCCAGCTGCCGGCGGCCTTCATCCAGGCATTGATGTTGTTCTCGTCGGCCTCGACCAGACCAAATTCCGGCAGGCACTGCGACCACTGCGGCTTGCCCAGTGCCTGCGCCAGCGGCGCGTTCATCTGCACCTGGCCGGCTTGCGCATACACCTGACCCAGCGCGCGTTGCACCTGATTGCAGGCCGCCACCAGCTTGCGCAATTCCTTGGACGAGACGCGGCCATCGGCGATCACGCTCTGGAAGGTCTGCAGGTACAGCAGATTGGCGTCTTCCAGATCGGCGATGGTGTGGTCGGTGTAATGCAGCACGGCCAGATAGCCACGCAGCAGCGCCGGCCAGCCGCCGCCGATACGGTTGGCTGCCGCCAGGTGCACGCTGCGGCAACGTTGATCATGGCCGCTGACGCGCGCACGCAGCACCCGCAGCTCGTCGTCCAGCTCGGCGATCACCGCCGGCAGCTGCGTGCGCGACAACGTGGTGCCCTTCCAGGTCACCACCCCGCCGGCGGCGCGCAACCCGCCATCCATCAGGCCTTGCAAGGTGGCGCGTTGGCGCTCGCGCTCGCGCAGTTGTTCGATCGCCTGGCCATCGTCGGGCAGGTACAGGCCGTCCAGCGCCTGCAGCAGGTCGCCGGACGGCAGCGGCGTGGCATACAGCTCGTCCAGGGTGCGCGCGGTACGCGTGCACGAGCGCCCCAGGTACAGCCCTTGGTAGCGCCGCGACAACGACAACGCGGCGAAGTCGCGTTCCAACTGCTCCAGCGAAACGGCAGTGTCCACGCAGGTGGGCGCCTGGCCGTTGAACATGCCCAGCGAGACGCGTTCACGCAGCGCCTGGGCGTCATGCAGCAGCTCCATGGCCGGGCGCGCATCGATGGGGCAGGCGATGTAGCGGCGCTTGAGATTCTCCTCGCGTGCGGCGCTGGGCGGATGCGTGGCCCACATCTGCGAGGGCTGTGCGATTTCGCCATGAAACAGCCGGTGCATCGGCGCTGTCTCGGTCGGTACCGCCGGCACCGCCCCATGGCCGGGGTCGTTCAACACCACGCGCATGTGTTCGATGATGCGCGACTGGATGGCGAACAGATCCTTGACCGGGCGGTCCTGGGCGAATTCGCGCGCGGCAAAGCGCAGCGCGCGCTGGAAGCCGTCATCGGCCGCTTCCAGCTTGTGCAGTGCATGCACCAGCGCATCGCTGCCGGTGAGCGATGCGGCGACCAGATCGGCCTGGTATTCCATCTCGCGCGAAAGTGCGCGCTGCGCCAGTACCACGCCGCGGAAGGCGATTTCGACCAGCGAGCGGATCGACCACACGATCAACGACAGCCCCCAGCCGATCCACGCCACGCGCAGGTCGATGCGCGACAGCGTGGCCAGTATGCGGTCCAGCGCATCGCGCTTGCCCACGATGTGCGCGGCAATCTGCTGGGCGATATACACCCAACGGCCGACCGCCATGGTGCGCTGGGCGAAATGCCCGAATTCATGGGCCAGCACCGCCTTCAATTCGCCCAGGTTGAGCACATTGACCAGGCCCAGCCCGATATCCAGATTCTTGCGCGAGGGCAGCAGCAGATTGATCAGCGACAGGTCGTAGAACACCCCGGCGTTGACCTGCGCCGACAGGTACACCTTGTGCGGGCGCGGTGCCCCGGCATCGTCGGCCAGCCGGTACAGGAAGGCGAACAGCGCCGGCTGCTCGGCGGGGGTGAGTTCCAGCGCGCGGGTGTCGCGTTCGGCGCGCTTGTTGAACACCAGCGCCTTGGCCATGAACACCGCCAGAAACGCCGCGCCGGCGGCCACCACCCATTGCCAGAATGCCTGCTCGCCACCGGAGCCCTGCAGCAAGCCGGCGACCAGCCGGTAGGCGGTCCAGCCGAACCACACCAGCAAGCCCAGGTACACGGCGATGAAACCGCCCAGGCCGAGCATGGCCAGCCAGGCGTTGCGACGATAGTTGCTGCTGGGCGCAGTGAGCTGTTCCGGCACCACGGCCGGGCCTTGCGGATAGAGCGATTCCATTCGTGTCCCCTGATGAGTGGCCGGGCGCCACGCAGTCGTTCGGCATCCCGGCCGTGCGATTCGATCCGCCGGGCGCGCTGTCCCCTCGCCCCGGCAGCGCAGAAAATAGCCGAGCGCGGCGACAAAATCCATGTGACCTGCGCGGCGCAGCACATGCCCGCCGCACGAGAGCCGCAGCGCGGCTGTCAGGCAGTCATGCCCGGGCTGCGGCGTGCTCGGCCTGCACCTGCTGCACCGCCTGCATGGCCGAGCGGGTCAGTGGCGTGGGCAGGGCATCGAGTGCGAACCAGCCGAGTTCCAGCAGCACCTGCGGTTCGCGCAGCACCGCCTGTTCCGGGCCCTGGATGCTGGCCAGATACACCGGCGCCACCCAATGCTGCGGCGGGTCCATGTCCGGCTCGAAGTGGCTGACCACGCAGAGCACGCGCTGCGGGTGCACCTGCAGGCCGGTTTCTTCGAGCACTTCGCGCACCACCGTGGCTTCCACGGTTTCCATCCAGTCCACCTTGCCGCCGGGCAGCCCCCAATGGCCTTGCTCGGGCGCACGCCCGCGCAGCACCAGCAACAGGCGGCCATCGGCGCGCTGGATGAAGGCACCGCAGCCAACGCGCGGGCGTAACTCGGAAGACATCGGCATCAGCAACTCTCGCAGACTCTGGCCCGTCAGTGTCCTAGATGTGGTGGCTGCGGGGAATGCTGGCCGGAATGTTCGATCGCCACGCCTTGGCACTGAGGAGCGCCATCCAGGAAGCAGCGGCGGCAGCGCGCAACTGCGGAAGGCATGCGCTTATCGCGGTATGGCAGTGCCGGTGCGCGATTACACCGCCTTAGCACCGCATTGGCGAGGATGGCCGCCTTTCCGCGCCATGTCGGCGCGCAGCTGTTGGAGAGGTACATGTCTCGAATTCTCGTCATCGGTGGCCACGGCAAGGTGGCGCGCCTGCTCACGCCGCTGTTGGTGCAAGGCGGGCATCAGGTCACCGCGCTGTTCCGCAACCCTGCACACGAAGACGACGTGATGGCCGATGGCGCCACGCCGGTGGTGTTCGATATCGAACACGCACAGACCGATGCCATCGCCGCGCAACTGGCCGGTCACGATGCGGTGGTGTGGTCGGCCGGGGCGGGCGGCGGCGAGGCGGCGCGCACCTACGCGGTGGATCGCGATGCGGCCATTCGCTCCATGCATGCGGCCGAGCAGGCGCGCGTGCGGCGCTATGTGATGGTGTCCTATCTCGGCGCAGGGCTGGAACACGGCATCGGGCCGGACGATGCCTTCTTCGCCTATGCGCAGGCCAAGGCCGCTGCCGATGCGCACCTGCGCAGTACCACGCTGGACTGGACCGTGCTCGGCCCCGGCCGGCTCACCCTGGACCCGCCCTCGGGCCGCATCACCCGCGACCCGGGCAGCGATGCCGAAGGCGGCGTCTCGCGTGCCAACGTGGCGCAGGTGATCGCCGCCGCACTGGCAACGCCGGGCAGCATCGGCAAAACGATCGGCTTTATCGACGGGCAGACCCCCATTGCGCAGGCGCTGTCGCAGCTGGAATGAACGCAACACCCCATGCGATCCGCACTGCACGCGGCCACCGGCGCCGGCTAACGAATTCCTAAAGCCGGCGCCCGCATAGTCGCTGGCGCAGCCATTGTGGAGGTCGCTTATGTCCGCGTTTGTCAGCGCGCGCCGCGCCGGGATCCTGCCGCCGTATCTGCTCGAACATGTGGCGCAGGCTGCGCCCGCACACGCGCGCCAGTGCGCGCTGCTTTCGCGGCAAATCACCGCCCAGCTACGGCAGCAGCGCGCACTGGGGCTGCTGGCACGCGCCGATGCGCCGGCGGCAGATGCCAAGGCGCAACAGACCGCCCCGGCGGTGCAGCGGCGCATCTACGATGCCCAGCAAGGCACCGCCCTGCCCGGCACCCTGGTGCGTGACGAAGGTGCCGCCGCCACCCAGGACGTGGCGGTGACCGAAGCCTACGACTACCTGGGCGCGACCCACGATTTTTTCCAGACCGTGTACGGGCGCAATTCGATCGACGCGGCGGGCATGCCGCTGATCGGCAGCGTGCATTACGAGCGCGGCTACGACAACGCGTTCTGGAACGGCGAGCAGATGGTGTTCGGCGACGGCGACGGCGAGGTGTTCAACCGCTTCACCATCGCCCTGGATGTGGTCGGGCACGAGCTCACCCACGGCGTCACCGAGCGCACCGCCAACCTGATCTACCAAGGCCAGTCCGGTGCCTTGAACGAATCGATTTCGGACGTGTTCGGCGTGCTGATCAAGCAGTACACGCTGCGCCAGAGCGCCGACCAGGCCGACTGGATCATCGGCGCCGGCTTGCTGATGCCCGGCATCAAGGGCGTGGGCCTGCGCTCGATGCAGGCGCCCGGCAGTGCGTACGATGACCCGGCCCTGGGCAAGGACCCGCAGCCGGCGACCATGGCCGGCTATGTCGACACGCAAGAGGACGATGGCGGCGTGCACTACAACTCCGGCATTCCCAATCACGCGTTCTATCGGGCCGCCGTCGCGATCGGTGGGGCGGCGTGGGAGAAGACCGGGCGCATCTGGTATCGCGCGCTCACCGGTGGCGAGCTGGCCGCCGGCGCGGACTTCGCCACCTTCGCCGCGCTGACCGTCGAGGTGGCCAGCGCCGAGTACGGCGCCAACAGCAGCGAAACCGCAGCAGTGCAGCAAGCCTGGCGCGACGTGGGCGTGCTCGCATGAGCCCACAACGGCCACCGGTGGAAACCGGCGTGACCTTGCGACTGGCGCGCGAAGGCGGGGTGGCGGCGTTTCCGGCCATGCGCCGCGAGCGCCAGTTGGCGATGGATGCGCTGGACGATGCGCAGCGGGTGCGACTGCGCAGCGTGCTGGATCAGTGCATGGCGCACGCGTTGCCGGCGCCGCAGGCCGGCGGTGGCGATCGCCGCTATTTCAGCATCGTCTGGGATGGCGCCAGCGAGCCGCTGCGCATCCCCGAAGAACATGCACCTGCGGAAATCGTGCAGCTGTGGAAGCAGGGCACGCTGTAGCGCAGGTCGATGGCCGCAATGTGACCTGGAAGGCACCGCTCTACAGCGGCGCGTGCGATGCGCGGCATTGGCTTCTTACCCAAACGAAGACACCGCGCGGTGCGCGGTGTCTGTCGGTGAGCGAATGTGGTCCAACTGCGGATGCCTGCACCCTTTAAGCTGCCTAGATGCTCTAGGGCTGCACAGCTGGTGATGCATAGTGGCGCGCGCCGCGTTAGCGCGACGTGCAGCGCAGCCGTCAGTCTGAAGACATGCCTCTCATCGCTGCACTGCACCAAGCACGCGGTACGCGGCAGCCGATCAATTCTCCGGATGCGCTTCCACCAGATGCGCCAACAGCATCAACGAATCCTGCCAACCCAGGTAGCAGGCGTGTAGCGGAATCTGCGCGGGAATGCCTTCCTGCACCACGTGCAGATCGGTACCGCACGGCAGCGTATGCAACTGCACCGTGGTGACCATGGTGCTAGGCAGCGAGGGGTCGTCGAACGCATCGTCGTAGCGCAACAGCACGTTGGGTTGCAGCTCGCGGTAGGTGCCGCCGAACGCGTGGCGCTGGCCATTGGCGAAATTGGTGAACGCCATGCGGAAGGTGCCGCCGACATGCGCATGCAAATGCTCCACGGTGCAGGTGAAGCCATTGGGCGGCAGCCACTTGGCCACCGCATCGGCTTGGAGGAAGGCGCGATAGATCCGCTCGGGGCTGGCACGTATGACGCGGTGGAGCGTGACGGTGGACATGGGCACTCGCTTGGGCAGAGAACGTCTCTGCATGCTAGCCATGAACCGGCCGTTGCACATCATCGGCAGGCCATGGCCCGCGTGCGCCACTATCGCGCACGGGCGGGGGCGGCTCGGCGAGGTATGAGCTGCTGCCTGCTGCACGCACTGCGTTGCCCCAGCCCGCAACGACGCGACGTTGGCCTTGCTACATGTGCGCGCCAGCCTGGCCGACCGTCCGACGGCAATGCCCAGCGACACACGCTCGCATTGCCGCCGCGACCGGCTTCGCGGATAGTCGCCGCACTGATCGGACGATTTTTCCATGATGCTCGTCACTGTGTTGCTGCTCGCCGCCGGACTGCTAGGTGCCGTTGTGCTCGCCGGAGGTCTGTGGTGGTTGCTGGCGCGACGCCGCGACGCCAAGGCCGATGACATCGCGACGCCGTCGGCAAGCAATGCGTCCACAGCACATGCGTCGCCCTCGCCCTCGCCGATTGCACCGGCACCATCGCCTGTCGCGCCGCTGCAGCAGCCCGTGCCGCCGCCCGCTGCGCAGACGTTGCAAATCGAACCGCCGCCGATGCGCCCGCTGTTGCGGCGCATGTATGCGGCGGTGATGGCCACGCCATCGCTGGCCGAGGGCACGCTGCCCACCGACCCCGCCCAGGCCGAGGTGTTGGCCGCCGTCGCCGCCGCGCTCGAACAAGTCGACCTGCGGCCGCAATTGCTGCCGCGTCGCCCGCACCTGTTGCCGCAGCTGATGCGTGCGGTAAACGACCCCGATGCCTCCGGCCGCGGCATCGCCGCGATCATTGCGCAGGACCCCGCGTTGGCAGCCAACTTGCTGCGCATCGCCAACAGTGCGCTGTACCGCCCGCAAGGCGGCCCGCTGGAAAGCCTGGAGCGCGCGGTCGTGCATATCGGCACCGAAGGCGTGCGCCAGATCGTCGCCGCCGCCGTCATGCAGCCGGTGCTGAGCCTGGATGGCGGGCTGTACTCACGCCTGCCTGCCGCCGTGTGGGATTACGCCCTGCGCACCGCCACCGCCGCAGCCGCCTATCTGCGCGAACGCGGCGGCGACACCTTGTCCGGTCAACTCGCCGGCTTGCTGCAGGGCCTGGGCGCGATCGTGATCCTGCGCGTCCTGCGCGACACCTACGCCGAGCGCCGCGGCGTGCCCTACAACCTGGAGGTAGCCGCCGCCCTGGTCGAACGCCATACCGCCGCCGTGGCCAAGACCATTGCCACCGCCTGGGACCTGCCGCCACAACTCGGCACCGCGCTGGACGAACAGCGCCCCGAACACGACACCAGCCTGCTCGCCACCCCGCTCGGCCTGGCATTGCGCTACGGCCGCCTCGCCGCCGCCCTGGCCATGCTCGCCCGCCACGGTGCCGAGCACGAAGACCACGCGCTCGGCATCCTGGCCACCCTGCAGCCGGACAGCGACGCCAACGCCGCACTGTGGCAGCGGCTGGTGGCAGCGAGCGTAGAGTGAGTTGCAGTAACGCTACGGCCGTTGCTTACCGCAGCATCCCAGCGTCAATCAGCCGATGACCATGTCCACTGCATGCCTTGAAGATTCGGCTCAGCCAGGCCCTGCTGGCTGAATGCGGCTGGCGCGAATGTAGTAACGCAACTAGTGCATTCGCAACCGGGGCATCCGGACGCAAGCGCACATCATGCTCACGCCGGCACGCACAGACTGGACGGGTTCCCCAAACGACGAGAAACATCCATGGATAAGAATCGTATCGACGGTGCCGCCAAGCAGGTCAAGGGCTCGGTCAAGGAAGCCATCGGCCGCGTCACTGGCGACAAGAGCACCGAACTGGAAGGCGCCGCCGAAAAGAATGTTGGCAAGGTGCAGCGCAAGGCCGGCGAAGTTGCCGATGACGTGCGCGACGCTGTCAAATCGAATAAGTAAATCGGGTGCATGATCGGTAGGCGGATGCCTGCCGTGCTGTAAACCGCATCAGGACTATGCGTCGCGTACATCGCACGCAGTGATGTAGCGCAAGCAGCGCTCGATCACCAACGCCCCGACCTGGTCGGGGCGTTGGCGTTTTGGCACGCGGCGCTGACGCTGTATCGCGCGTATAGAACAGCAGGCTGGCGTGCATACCGAACCGGGTCTGAAGGTGGGTATGCATATTGGCGAGCGCCTTGCCAGCACCGGGACTATGGGGGCTACTCACTGATGGCAGCGCCTGGCGTGACGGATGCGAGACGGAAGGTAACCATCTCATCACCCGCGGCCGCGGCCGCAGCTTCGCTGCCTCACGCCAGCTGCTACACGGTGCAGCACGCGGCAATGCGAACCGCACCAATGCAGCAGCCTGGGCGAAGGCTTCCGCATTGCAGAAGACATCGGCACCTGCACCTACAAGCCCATGTACCGATGCCGATGCAGGATTCGTGGCGGCGCTGGAAGCGGCGCAGCGGCATGAGCGCGACAGGCATGCCGTCGAGGCGACGCGATGAGTGGTGACGTCGGCTGCTTTGAAGGGCATGAGTTAGAGCAAGCGATACCGTTTGGAAGCCACGCTTTTCGAAGAATCTGCCTGTTGACAACAAGAGTTAGTATCCCTAACTTCACCAGCATCCGAAAGACATCGGAGCTGTGGTTGATGGAAGACAGCAGAGAGGAACGCGTAGTGTTCCCGCAGGTGACGTGGCTGCTCAAGATCATCGCGACTTCGACCCGGGCCGATGACGTTATGTCAGGACGGATTCGAGATGGTATGCGTGCACCGATCTGCCGCTGAGTCACATGCTCAGTGGAGCAGCGATGCTATGAGTGAATCCTTTGCGCGGAAGTGATCCCGCGACCTGCCTTGCTCAAGTACGATGACCTGCCTACGTGTACGGATCGCGTATGAGACCCACCAAGGTTGCAATGTTCTCAGTTGCCATCCTCTGCGTAACTTCGCTATGTGCATGCGCACATACACTTGTTAAACCTACTTCGCCACTTCCAAAAAAGCCGCGTGCAATGACGACGCCTGATACTTCAATGGTCAACCCTACGCTCAGCGCTGTTGAGATTGGCGAAAGATTTTTGAAACTGCTGGGCGGGTTGGACTCCAGGAAAGATCTGACAGTCGATCGGGTCCGCGAAGTCACTGGCATTTCTCTGAAAAAAGTTTCCTTCCCCTCTGAGGCTCTTGAGTCGTATATCCACGGCCAAGCGCTTAGTAATGGCTGGAGCTACTTATTGGAGCTTACTCCCGAGTCTCGTGCTCTCAAGCAGGGCATTGGTCTGTCTTTTGTCAACGAGGATGAAGGATCTTCAAGTCTTCAAGATAACTGCGTCGATTTTAAGGAATACAAAAGTTCGCTTATTGAGTTGGGATTTGTGGATTCGCCCGTGCATGGTGAGATCGGCCAACTACAAAGCTGGCGGTTTGCTAGGTTCGCGAAAGACGGAAGCGGAAACGACATTGTGATTTCGCTCCTTCCTCAAAATGAAGTGCCAGGTTCTCCCGGCAGGCTATGTGTCAAATCAATTGGAACACTGAACTAACCAAGGACGGAAGCTGATGGCAACGCCTAGCCCGCAACTCGAAGCAGCTCTCGCCAGCTTTTCTACGTATGAATTCACACATTGTATGCTGCGTCTGTCACCCCTTAGGATCTGCCAATGCGCTTCCCCCGAGCAGCCCTGCTCTTCCTAACCGCACTCTGCGCACCTGCACTAAGTGCTTGTGCCCATGGACCACTGAAGCCGCTTCCGAAGGAGCACGCTGACATGACTTTGCCAGAGGCTGTCACCGCCAACAAAATTACGCTTAGCGCTGAAGAAATAGGCAATCGGTTCTTGAAACTGATCGAGGGGCTAGAGTCCCGTGATGACCTGAGTCCCGAACGTATTCGGGAAGTTATGGGGATCACTCTTAAGAAACCAGATCCAGCAGAGCTGTCAGTGGCGTACTGGAGCATCGATCTGCAAGATGGGTGGCGCTATGCATTTACCTATGTTCCAGAATCGCCCTCGCTTTTAAAAGGCGTGGACTTGACTTTTCAAAACGATAAAGACGATTGGTCTAATATGTCTGCTGTCTGCGGGCTTGATTTTGATCATTATGACAAGGCACTTAAAGCAATGGGCTTTAATGCCTCACCCACTTACGGACCGATTGGTCAGCTTGAGGATTGGCGTTACACAAAATTTGCAAAAGATGGAGTTGGTGGGGATATCGTTATTTCCGTTGTCCCGAGGAACATTGTGGTCCGTGAGCCTGGTCGACTTTGCGTCAAATCTATCGGTACGTTGAACTAATCAACAAGGAACGAAAGATGGCAGCCGTCAGCCCCCAACTCGAAGCAGCGCTTGCCCGTTTCTCAACTGATCCAAGTGTGACGCGGGATCAAGCACAGCAACTGCGCACGGCAATTATCTCCAACACAACGCTTCTTAAAGAGTTCGAGAAAGAGGCTAAACAAGGGCATTTGCAGGGATTTTCCTTACAGTCATCAGCTAATAGAGCCCCAAATTTAGTGGGCAGTTACGACATGCAAAGCGGAGTTATCACGCTCCCGACGGCAAGCTTTCAGCCAGCAGGCACAACTCCTAGTAGTGATTTAAAGGCTACGCTGCAAGTCCAACATATGACTCTGGTGTTTGCTCGGAGCACGTATCAAGATGTGGCCAGAGTCAGTCATCCTGTGACGCAGGATATGGTGGACAACTTGCAGTCCACGCTAAACAGATCACCGTTCCTTGCTGATCAGCTTAAGAAAGCGGCAACCACCGTCGATCCTTCGGATACATCAAGCCCGAAACGTGCACAACTTGAGAGCTTTGGATTTGTTGGACCGGGTGTCTCCGCCGGCGGGACCTATGATGGCAACAACAAGGTTATGAATTTGCCGCCGATTGGCTTGCAGACAGCATCTGCCAACAACCCTCAGGGCAGATTCTCTGAGAAAGATATGGTGTTCGTACTTGGGCATGAAATTCAACACAGCTTTAATCATGCGGATAAAACAAAAGCTACCGCCAACTTTCTGAATGATGTAAGGAGTCAGGCAATCGCCAAGACTCCTGTGCACGACTACACCAACGAGCTGCGTTCATATATCCAGTCGGGACGCGAGGACGAAGCGAAAGCAGAAATCGCGGGTTGGAATGCGTTACTCAGCCACGAAAGACAGTCTAATCCGACTGCCAATGGCCTTGATCTCATGTTAAACACCAAGAATGCGAGGACACTAGATTTCGTACACAGGGATCCGCTTACCACTAAGGCAGTGGCAAATCCTGGCCTCGGCTTCAATCAGGATGGCAGTTTGTCTCCAACGGTCAGCAACATCGCCGCAATGGGCCAGCATTACTTCGACCGTCCATCTCCCCTCTACGCGCAGCCAGGCCAGCACCCGGTAGGCCTCGGCGAGCACCGCAATCAAGCTGGCCAGCTGCAGCCCACTGCGGATTACACCAATTACTACGGCACCTGGGCTGTAGAGCAGATTCTGCAGGCCGAAGACCGTGCGAACGTGATGTATCAAGGTGCCCGGCCGCAGGTGACCATCGATATGGCAGCGCTGGGGCTCAAAGAACATTTGATCGAGAACGAAGGGCTCGACCGAGGCGTCAACAAGTCACCGTTTCCGTATCAGGACACAAGTACCAGGCCGTCCACGCTGCATCATTTCGACCATACCCAGGATGGAAGCGTCAGTCCCGCGCACGACCATACCTATGTTCCGGTCGTGCCCAGTGCGCCTGCTGCAACGGGTTCGCTTGGGCCGGACGATCCTGCGCACCCGGATCACCGCATGCTGGAGCAGATTCGCAGTGGCGTCCGCAAGATCGACGATAGCGTGGGCAAGCCGTACGACGACATGAGCGAGCGCGTCAGCCGTAGCCTGCTGGCCGTGTGCAAGGACAACCGCGAGGCCTACCCGGCTGCGGGGGATCGCTCGCTGGCAGACAATGCGTTGAGCCGCGTGGACCATGTTGTGATGGGCAAGACCGGCAACGTGTTTGCGGTAGAAGGGCGGCTGGATGACCCTGGGCACAAGCGTGTGCACGTGGAGATCGACCAGGCAATTCGCACCCCGGTGGAACAGTCGGACCAGAAACTCCTGGCGGCCAACCAAGCCATCGCGCAGGAAAGAGCCCTGACACAGCAGCAAGAGCTGGCACGTGGAATGAACGAGCCTAGCCAGGGCAGCCTGTCCCGCTAGATCGCACGCTTGCGGAGCACCACGACGCCATCAGGGCCCGATGGCGGTCTGCGTTGCATCACCTCACACCGCTTGATACACGCCAAACCCGCAGTACGCATATGCTAGTTGCGCACCGGCGCAGGGCGAGCGCTGTAACTTGACCCTAGCCACCACCGCCCGCACACTCCCGCTCGGAGCCTAGAAACTCCACACAGACAGCGGCACCCACCTCCGAGAATTTGGTGGGTTTTTTGTGCCTGGCCGAAAGGCCTGGCACGGCTCGGCGTTCTTGCGCCGGGAGGGCGGCGAATACAACACCCGCAAGGGGAATAAGCCCGCCGGCTGTCTGCGGTTTCTAGCCTCCCGGTATCCCGCTGCGTTGTGCAGCGGGAGCCAGCCCATGGCAAGGAGAGCGGCATGCACGACGAACCCGGCTACTGGATGTCCGAAGGCACGCAATACCACCTGCTACGCGTACGCGACCAACTGCGTCTGCTGGCCACCTTGGCCACACCGCGCACCCGCGAGGAAGGCGCAATGGGCATGCCGGCCATTCCCCTGCAGCAGTGGGCGCATTGCCTGCAGCACTTGGCTGAGCAGGTGGATGATGTGCTGGGGGATTTGGGCACCGCCCGGTAACGCACTTTCTTCGATGCAAGCAAGGCGCTATGTGATCGAGCACGCAAGCTCGCACCGTCAAGCGACCTGATCCACACGCGCATGCAGCGCGTGGGCTAGGATCGGTGCATACAGGGGGAACACCATGGACAGGATCACCACCATCGCGCGATGCCTCGTGCTGGCAACGTCAGTGCTGTGTGGCGCGGCATACGTGCAGCCGGCGCATGCACAAGGCATGCGCTCGGCCACCGGCACGGCAACAAGCAAGTACATTGCGTCAACGCAACAGCCGTATAACTCGATGGCGCACGACACCACGCCCTTCAACTGCGAGCAATACCGCACGCACCCGCATCCGGGCATGGTGCGTTACTGCCAAGGCGTCGAGAACATGATGCTGCGCAATGAAGCGCAACGTCAGGGGCGCCCTGCCCCATCGGACTCCGTCATCACATTGCCGGGTCTTGGCACTGCAGAAGCCAAGCAGCTGGGTTATGCATGCGTGGGCGGGCAAGCGATGAAGCGGCTGCGCAATGGATGGGAGCAGGTGGCGGCTCCTGCCGGTGGGTGGCAGCGGTGTTTGGGTGGGTAAGTAAACCTGACCCCGTTATTTTGGCGCCGCGCCCCAAGTAAGCATTGCATCCGACGCAGGGCACAGCGCCTGCCCCAAAGCGGTGCGGTGTCCGGGGTGTGCGGCTTTCCCATGGGTGCGTGACTTACCTTTGCCTGCGTTCTTGTGGCCGGCGTGGCGGCTGCCGATGATGGCACACACGTTTTGTAATGGAGACCCCGCCATGGCATTTGCCCTGCCCGATGCGGTTGCCTGCTTCTTTGCGGCCAGCAATAGCGGCGATGCGGCGTTGTTGCTGCCCCACCTGGCCGATGCTGTGGTGGTATACGACGAAGGTCGCGAGCACCGAGGCGCAGGTTTCGGGCGCCTTCCCGCAGAGCCCGCTGCAGCTGGAGCATGTGTTCCGGTTAGTGGACGGCAAGATTGCGGCGCTGCGAATTCATTGATGCGCTCTGCGTGGTGATGCGTGTGGCGCTGCGTGGGGTGAGATGGCCACTGCTGTGCTCGCTTCTTGCTGGCCTTTTTACACCGCGCGTGGTCGGGCGACCTTGCCCGCCATCGCTGGCGTGGCTCGCTACCTGACCGCATCCCGTTTCGCGTTGACGGCGCTTTTTGCAACACGCCGGTAGCGTGCTGTCGCATTGATGCGGCTGCACGTGAAGCCGCGCTTATTTTTTCTTTGGAGTGATTCCCCGCATGCATGCCCTGATTGTTGTTGCACACCCCGAGCCGCGCTCGCTGACGCACGCCATTGCCGCGCAGGTAGGCGCAGGACTGGCAGAAGCCGGCGGCGGCCACACGTTCGAGGTTGCTGACCTGGCGCAGGAAGGTTTCGACCCGCGCTTCAACCAGGCTGACATCGCGCTCTTTCAGCAGCGCGCGGCACCTGCGCCAGATGTAGCAGCCGAACACGCGCGGCTGGACCGGGCCGATGCGCTGGTGCTGGTGTTCTCGATTTACTGGTGGTCGTTTCCGGCACTGCTCAAAGGCTGGATCGACCGGGTGTTTACGCTGGGCTGGGCGTTCGACGAAAGCGCCGACGGCAAGATCATGAAGAAGCTGCAGCACCTTGATGTGCACATGCTGGCCATTGGCGGCGCAGACGAGCGCACCTACGCGCGGCACGGCTACTTCGGTGCGATGAAAACGCAGATCAACCACGGCATCTTCGATTTCTGCGGTGCGCAGGTGCGCACCTCGGAGCTGCTGACAGTGCCGGATGCGGGCTTTCCGCAATCGCACTTCGACACAGCGCGCGCAATTGGTGCGCGGTTGTTTGTCGCAAAAGCATCTGCATGTAGCTGACCGGCTGACTCCAGGCTACGGCTACCGCGTCATTGTGATTGGTCAGGTCTGCCAGCTGCCTGCGTGCCTGCGTGCCTGCGTGCCTGCGTGCCGATGATGCGCGCGCGTCATGACCTCGCTTGCATGATGCCGCGCTAGTCATGACGTGCAACCGCATGACCGTTTGCTGGCAGCGCATGCACCCTGCGCGGCCGCGCGTCCGGGGTCGTGCAGCAACCTGTCGCCCACCATCACGCATCACTCAAACGGCCGTGGAGACGGGCGCGAGGACTTGGCAAAGGTCTGGTACAGCACTGCCGCACGCTCATCTGCAACGACGTTTTCGATACCGCTCAAGCCTCTTTGTGCGATGGCCGCCGATGCCTTGCGATCGCCGAGCAGATAGGCGAGCCGCAGATACGCTGCGCTCTCGACCAGGTTCTTTTGCGGGGTCTCGCCGTTGTAGGCCTCGGACAGCCCGTAGTAGGCGTAGATATTTCCGGTGGCTGCGGCCTTGCGCAAGATCGCCACGCCGCTCTCGAAGCGGCCGCTAAGTGCGGTCCTGCTGCCGTAGAACACGGTGGCGGCCGGATTGCCCGCCTGCAATTCGACCTGCAACTGGGCCAGATCCAGCTTGCTCAAGCGTGCGTGCTCGGCCGGCGATGGGTAGCCGTGGGCAATCAGCCAGCGCGCTTCTGTCTGCGAGCTGGCCAGCAACGGGCTGCCAGCGACGCAGGTGTCTGAGCCGGGGTGGCAGAGATAGGGCGCGGTGTCGGCATGGGTCTTCAGGGTCCGAGCTCCCTGCGACGGTGGCGCGCTGCTGGGTGCGTTGATGTCGCTGGCAGTGCGCGTGCGAGCTGCACGCGCGATGGATGCCGGCGCGTGCTCAGGCGAGGTTGGCGGCGCGAGTTCGCAGGTGGTTGCTGCCACGGCGGTGAATGCGGCCAGCGCGATGCGGGCGAATGTCATGAGGCGATCCTGTTGGCGTGCGTACTGTGCCGGGCTTGCACACTGCAGGCCCTGCACTGCTCCCTGTGAGCCAGCACCTTGCGCGGCGGCGCTGGCAGGGTCAAGACCGCTACCGGCGGGTGGACATGCTCTGCCGGCAGGGCATCCGCCTCGCGCTTGCTGCTGCCTGGCTACGTCACGCAGAGCACCGCCAGCGCGACTAGCCCACGGGCTCCGTCACGCCGGCCTGTTTGGCGAATTCGCCAGCGGCCCAGTCCAGAAACACGCGCACCCGTGGCGACAGCTGGCGGGCGCGGGAATACAGCAGCGACACCGGGTTGGAGGGCGGCGGGGTGTCGCGCAGGATTTCCACCAGCGTGCCTTGCTGCAGGTCGTGCGCCACATGGAAGCGCGGCACCTGCGCGATGCCCAGGCCAAGCCGGATGCCGGCCAGATAGCTCTCGGTACCGGTGACGCTGAGCGGGCTGGGCAATGCGAAGGTACGCACCCCCTGCGCGGTCTGGAACTCCAGCGGCGTGACCACGCCGGTGGTGATCGAACGCAAGCCGACCATACGATGTTGGTCCAGCGCTTCCAGCTGCGCAGGCAGGCCGAAACGTCGCAGGTATTGCGGCGTGGCGCAGGTGAGGCGTTCGAGCATGGCCACGCGGCGTGCGACCAGTTCGCTGTCGCGCAGCGGGCCATAGCGCAGCACGCAGTCGATGCCTTCTTCCACCAGATCCACCCAGCGGTCGCTCTCGCTCATCACCAGCTGGATCTGCGGATAGTGCGCAAAGAACGCCGGCAACCCGGGCAGCAGGAAGTGCCGCGCCAGCGTGCCCTGCACTTCCACCCGCAGCAGCCCCTTGGGTGCCACGCCACGGAAGCTGCCTTCGGCATCGTCCACGTCGTCGAGGATGCGCATGCAGCGTTGATGGAAGAGCTCGCCATCGAGCGTGGGCCGCACCACGCGCGTGGTGCGTTGTAACAGGCGCACGCCCAGGCGCGCTTCCATCTCGGCGATGACCTTGGTGGCGGTGGAGCGCGGAATTTCCATGTCGTTGGCCGCTGCAGTGAAGCTGCGCCGCTCCACGATCCGCACGAACAACCGCATGGCGTCGAACCGATCCATGACACTCCTTGCCCACTGTTCGGGCGCTGGAAACAGTGCTGTGCAGTTTAGTGTGATGATCGTCGTGTCATTGCATTGGATAGTTTCCGCAACGCCGCAGCCCGCGGCATAACGGAAGAACATGCATGACTCAGCAGCACACTGTTGCAGTGATTACCGGGGCCTCTCGCGGTATTGGCGCTGCCATCGCGCAGCGATTGGCCGGCGATGGCTTTGCCGTCGTGCTCAACTACGCCGGCCATGCGGATGAGGCCGATCAACTGGTGCGCAGCATCGAAGCGGCCGGTGGCCGCGCGATCAGCGTGCAGGCCGATGTCAGCGACCCGGTCGCCGTCGAGCGCCTGTTTGCCGCGGCCGAGACTGCGTTCGGCGGCGTGGATGTGCTGGTCAACAACGCCGGCATCATGCAGCTGGCCACGCTGGCCGACAGCGACGATGCCTTGTTCGACAAACACATCGCGATCAATCTGAAAGGCACCTTCAACACGCTGCGCCAGGCCGCACGACGGCTGCGCGACGGCGGCCGCATCGTCAACCTGTCCACCAGCGTGGTCGGCCTGAAGCTGGAAACCTACGGGGTGTATGCGGCCACCAAGGCGGCGGTGGAAACGCTGACGGCGATCCTGTCCAAGGAATTGCGCGGGCGTGCCATCACCGTCAATGCGGTGGCGCCTGGCCCGACCGGCACGGCGCTGTTCCTGGACGGCAAGTCGCCGGAATTGATCGAACGCTTGTCCAAGGCCAACCCGCTGGAACGTCTTGGCTGCCCGGACGACATCGCGGCAGCGGTGGCGTTCCTGGTCGGCCCGGATGGCGGCTGGATCAACGGCCAGGTCCTGCGCGCCAACGGCGGCATGGTCTGACCCGCTGTGGCGCGCGGCAGTGCGCACGCTGCTGGTTTTCCCTCTCAAGGAGCAATGACATGCGCAAACGCATTCTGGTGACTGGCGCGTCCAGCGGCTTTGGCCGATTGGCCGCGCAAACGCTGGCCGCCGCCGGCCACACCGTCTACGCCTCCATGCGCGATACCGCCGGCCGCAATGCCGGCGTGGTGCAGGAGATGGCCGACTTGGCGGGCAAGCAGCAGCTGGCCTTGCACACGGTCGAGCTGGACGTGCAATCGCAGGCCTCGGCCGACGCGGCGGTGGCATCCATCGTGGCGCAGGCCGGTGGGTTGGACGTGGTGGTGCACAACGCCGGGCACATGGTGTTCGGCCCGGCCGAAGCGTTCACCGCCGAACAGCTGGCGCAGGTCTACGACATCAACGTGCTGGGCACCCAGCGGGTCAACCGCGCGGCATTGCCGCACTTGCGGGCACAGCAGCAGGGCCTGTTGGTGTGGGTGTCCAGCAGCAGCTCGGCAGGCGGCACCCCGCCGTATCTGGGCCCTTATTTCGCGGCCAAGGCGGCGATGGATGCCTTGGCGGTGCAGTACGCACGCGAGTTGGCACGCTGGGGCGTCGAGACCTCGATCGTCGTGCCCGGCGCCTTCACCAAGGGCACCAACCACTTTGCCCATGCCGGTACGCCGGACGACGCCGCGCGCGCCGCTGCGTACGAGGCCGGCCCGTATGCGGGCTTTGGCGAACAGGTGCAGCAGGCATTTGCGCGCCTGGTGCCCGAAGACGCCGACGTGGCCGAGGTGGCGCAGGCGATCGTGCAGGTGGTGAACGCACCGTTCGGCAAGCGGCCGTTCCGGGTGCATATCGACCCGGCGGGCGACGGCGCGGACGTGGGCTTTGCGGTCCTCGATCGCCTGCGCGCAGAGATGCTGCACCGTGTGGGATTGGATGATCTGTTGGCACCGCGCGTGGTGGAATGATGGGATGCGGCAGGCGCTTGGAGTGCCTGCCGGCCGTAGAGCGGCTAACAGACGGTGCGAGCAGTCGTCAGCTGGTTGTGGACGGCGCACTCACAACCGACGTGTCGGCGCAGTGCATGCCGCACCGAGCACCGGCCGCGCCCGCCTGGTGGCTGTGCCGTGGTTTTGTTGGCCGCTCTTCTTAGCGTGAAAGACGGTTCCTGCGAAGCGCGCGCTCCCACCGCATGACGTGCACCAGCACGATGCGCTGCCCATCCACGCGGTAGAACACGCGGCAAGGTGGTTCGACAATCTGGCGATAGCGCGAGCGCTGGAGTTCCTGTGGCCGGCTTCCGCTGTCCGGGTGTTCAATCAATCGCTCGACCTGCGGCAACACCCATTTGACCAGCGCCGCCGCTGCAGCGGGTGCGTTATCGATTGCGATGTCGTCGGCAATTGCGTCCAGATCAGCCAATGCCGGCACCGACCAGATTATTTCAGCCATCGCGCCATGTGTTGCTGTGCCTGTTCATGGCGCAGCGTACGGCCTTGCGCGACTGCCATTTCTCCACGGGCGATTCCTTCCAGGAGCGCAATGCGCTGCTGCATGCGCTCATCGCTGGCAACATCCACCACATAGGCTCTGGGTAAACCGTGCTGTGTGATCAGGATTGGCTCCTTGTCGCGCTCTGCAGCTGCAAGGGGTTCGGTCGCCTGACGCTTGAGCGTGGTGACAAGTTCGGTGCGCATGCAGTGACATTAAGTATCACTTCGGGCGGGGCAAGCGGCCGGCCCGAGGACGCCACACTGCGTGGTCACCCCTCGCCCAACGGCCGCAGGCACAGCCAGATGGCGCACCAGTGCGACAGCGCGCCGCCCAGCACATGGGCGTGCCAGATGGCGCGGTTGTAGACCATGGATTTGCGCACGTAGAACGCCACGCCCACGGTGTAGAAGGCGCCGCCGGCAACGATGAGCCACAGCACCGCGCTGTCCAGCCCGGCGATCATCTGGTTGATCACCACGATGCCGGCCCAGCCCAGCAGCAGATAGATCGCCACCCAGAAGCCCTTGGCGATGCCGGGCAGGCACAACTTGGCGAACACGCCGAACAGGGCCACGCACCAGACGCTGAGGATCATCACCCAGCGCCAGGTGCCGTCCAGCGCCACCAGGAAAAACGGCGTGTAGGAGCCGGCAATCATGACGAAGATGCCGGCGTGGTCGAACTTGCGCAGCATCGGCTGGCGCTGCGGCGGTGCGAAGTTGTAGGCCGCCGAACAGGCGAACATCACCAGCAGCCCCAGCGCGTAGATGCAGGTGGCCAGCAGCATGGTCTGGTTGGCGTGCGCGCGCACCACCATCCAGGCGCCGCCGACGATGGCCAGCAACAGGCCGGCGGCATGCACCGCGATATCGGCGCGGCGGGCAGAAACGGACTTGTAATGCGGAGCAGTGACGTTGGCAGGCACGGACACGGCGTTTCTTCGGTGTGGGGGATCCCACAGCGTGCAAGGCAGCCGTGACGCTGTGGGGGCGACAGGATACCCGGCTTGCTGAATCCGCTCAGTGAGGCAGGCTGGGCGCGGGCGCGCCGGTCTCATACCCTGAGACATCCTTTTCGTTTGATCTCCCTCTTTGGGAGCCCTTGCCGTATGCCTCCGTTTGCCCTCGCTCCCCGCACCGAAACCGCCGAACGCGCGCTGGCCACCACCGACGGCCGGCCCAGCCGCGACGGCGCGTTGCTCACGCAGCGCCTGGAACGGCGTTACCACGACCGCATCACCGGCAGCTTCACCATCCCCGGGCGCGACGGCAGTTACGCGCCGATCCCGGAGGATGTGCCGGCCGCATTGGCAGATGCGCTGCAGGCGCGCGGCATCAGCCAGCTCTACAGCCACCAGGCCGATGCCTGGGCAGCGACACAGCGCGGCGAGCATGTGGCGATCGTGACGCCCACCGCCTCGGGCAAATCGCTGTGCTACACGCTGCCGGTGGTGAGCGCGGCGATGACCAGCGGCGCCAAGGCCTTGTACCTGTTCCCGACCAAGGCGCTGGCGCAGGACCAGGTGGCCGAGCTGCTGGAGTTGAACCGCGCCGGCGAGCTGGGGGTCAAGGCCTTCACCTTCGACGGCGACACGCCCGGCGATGCGCGCCAGGCGATCCGGCTGCATGGCGACATCGTGGTGAGCAACCCGGACATGCTGCATCAGGCGATCCTGCCGCATCACACCAAGTGGGCGCAGTTCTTCGAGAACCTGCGCTATGTGGTGATCGACGAGATCCACACCTATCGCGGCGTGTTCGGCAGCCACGTCACCAATGTGCTGCGCCGGCTCAAGCGCATCTGTGCATTCTATGGCGCCACCCCGCAATTCATCCTGTGCTCGGCCACCATCGGCAACCCGCATGCGCACGCGCAGGCCTTGATCGAAGAGCAGGTGCATGCCATCACCGAATCGGGCGCGCCCACCGGCGACAAGCATGTGCTGTTGTGGAACCCGCCGGTGGTCAATGCGGATCTGGGCCTGCGTGCCTCGGCGCGTTCGCAGAGCAACCGCATCGCGCGCATTGCCATCAAGAGCGGCCTGAAGACGCTGGTGTTTGCGCAGACGCGCCTGATGGTGGAAGTGCTGACCAAGTATCTGAAGGACATCTTCGACCACGACCCGCGCAAGCCGGCACGCATTCGCGCCTACCGCGGCGGCTATCTGCCCACCGAGCGGCGCGAGGTGGAGCGTGCAATGCGTGCCGGCACGATCGACGGCATCATTTCCACCTCGGCGCTGGAACTGGGCGTGGATATCGGCGCACTGGACGTGGTGATCCTCAACGGCTACCCCGGCAGCGTGGCGGCCACCTGGCAGCGCTTCGGCCGTGCCGGGCGCCGCCAGCAACCGGCGCTGGGCGTGCTGGTGGCCAGCTCGCAACCGCTGGACCAATACGTGGTGCGACACCCGGATTTCTTTGCCGATGCCTCGCCCGAACATGCGCGTACCGCACCGGACCAACCGCTGATCCTGTTCGATCACATCCGTTGCGCGGCCTTCGAGCTGCCGTTCATTGCCGACGAGCCATTCGGCCCGATCGACCCGGTGGTGTTCCTGGAAGCGCTGGCCGAAAGCGAGGTGATCCACCAGGAAGGCGACCGCTGGGAATGGATCGCCGACAGCTACCCGGCCAATGCGGTGAGCCTGCGCTCGGTGGCCGATGGCAACTTCGTGGTGGTGGACAAGAGCGACGGCAAGCAGCAGATCATCGCCGAGGTGGATTATTCGGCCGCTGCACTCACCTTGTACGAAGGCGCCATCCACATGGTGCAGAGCACGCCCTACCAGGTGGAGCGGCTGGATTGGGAAGGCCGCAAGGCGTACGTGACGCGCACGCATGTGGACTACTACACCGACAGCATCGACTACACCAAGTTGAAGGTGCTGGACCGCTTCGACGGCGGCGTGGCCGGCCGTGGCGATTGCCACCACGGCGAAGTGCACGTGGTGCGGCGCGTGTCCGGCTATAAGAAGATCCGCTACTACACGCACGAAAACATCGGCTACGGGCCGGTGAATCTGCCCGACCAGGAATTGCACACCACCGCGGTGTGGTGGCAGTTGCCGCAGGCCACGCTGGGCAAAGCCTTTGCATCCAAGCAGGATGCGCTGGATGGATTTCTGGGCGCTGCCTATGCATTGCACGTGGTGGCCACGGTCGCCGTGATGGCCGATGCGCGCGATCTGCAAAAGGCGGTGGGCAATGGCGACGGTGCCTGGTTTGCAGTGGCCGACCAGACCGGGCGTGGGCAACTGCGCGGCGTGGAAGAAGGCGATGCGGCCACGGTGGAATTGCAGCAGGCCTTCGTGCCCACGGTGTATCTGTACGACAACTTCCCTGGCGGGGTGGGCTTGAGCGAGCCGCTGTGGCTGCGCCAGGCCGAGCTGCTGCAGCGCGCGGACGAATTGGTACGGCGGTGCGATTGCAGCGCCGGCTGCCCGGCCTGCGTGGGCCCGGTGCTGGCCGCACATGAAGCCGCCAAAGGCGAATCGCCCAAGTCGCTAGCGCTGACGGTGCTGGCGTTGTTGTTCGATGCCGATGCGCCATTGCGGCATGCCACACAGGTGGACGAGGACCTGGCGCTGGACGTGCTTGCATGAGTGTGAGTGCGGACCGGCTGCGTTTGTTGCGGCGTCAGGCCGGGCAGGCGGATGTGCCTGCGCCGGCGAAGGCTGACGATGGCGATGCGCTGCACGATGCGCCGGCGGTCGATGCGCAGGCTGCGGATGCCGCGCCTGTCGATGAGGCCGCGCAGCCAGCTTCCGGCGCCCACACGCAGGGCACGACGCCTGCGCCTGGTCATGCCCCGGGCGTCAGCGCCGAACGTCTGCGCCTGCTGCGCCGTCAGGTTGGCGGCCTGACGCCGGCAGCGCGCAAGGACGATGCGATCATGCCGACACGTGCACAGCGGGCAGCGGTCTCCAGCGCCGCGTTACCTACTGCGGGCTTGCCGCTGCGAGAGAACGCCGCTGCACGTCATGGCGCCGTGGCCGCTCGCCCCAACGAGGCGCGCGACGCATCAACACGCACGCGCCGCGCCTTGCAGGCGCCCATGCCTGCACCGCCTGCGCGCGAGGCATCGGTCTTTGCGTGGGTGGAGCACGATGTGCGCCACAAGCCGGCGCTGCCTTCGAATGTCGATGTCGATGCAATCATCGCCGTGGAGGCGGATAGCGCGCGCCCTTGGCCCACAGCGCGCAGCACAGCGACAACATCGCCCGCATCGATATCGCCGGCACCACCGGTACAGCACCGCACCGATATCGCCGGCCTGCGCAAGATGATCGGCCTGCGCGAACGCGCGGTTTCGGTGCATGCACCCATCCGCGCGCCATCCACCGACCGATCTCTGCCTGGCAACGAGATCGCGCCCGGCCTGCATCTGATCCAGGCGTTCCTGCCACAGGCGATTCCTACCGAGGCGCTCTCGCTGGCCTTCGCCAAACGCGACGATGCCGTCGACCCGATGGACCTGCTGTTCTTCGATACCGAAACCACCGGTCTGGCCGGCGGTACCGGCACCCGCGCCTTCATGATCGGCGTGGCCGATTGGGTGGCCGATGCCGTGCAGGGCAATGGCCTGCGCGTGCGTCAATTGATGATGTCCACGATGGCGGCCGAAAGCGCGATGCTGGATCTGTTCCGCACCTGGCTGACACCGCGCACCGTCCTGTCCAGCTACAACGGCCGCTGCTACGACGCCCCGCTGCTGAAGACGCGCTACCGCCTGGCACGTCGCGGCGACCCGATTTCTGCACTGGACCATGTGGATCTGCTGTTCCCCACGCGCCGGCGCTATCGCGGCACCTGGGAGAACTGCAAGCTGTCCACCATCGAACGGCAACTGCTGCGCGTGGTGCGCGAAGACGACCTGCCCGGCTCCGAGGCCCCGGCCGCCTGGTTGAGTTACCTGCGCGGCGGCAGCGCGCGCAACCTGCGCCGCGTGGCCGAACACAACCACCAGGATGTGGTGACGCTGTCGCTACTGATGCAACGGCTGGTGGCAGTGGACGCGCAGGAGCGCAATGCGCTGACGTTGGCGCGCACGCCTTGACCGGTCATGCGATTTAAATGGGGAGTTGGTGCGGGGCAGGAGCTTGGCCGGACTTGCCCCACGACAGGGCGCTTGACGCACGCTGCGCGCACTCCACGACCACCCGTCCGGTCATTCATTGCGGCGTGTTGAGCCACATGGCGCGCCAGCCATGGGTGGATGCTTGCGGTGGACGACATGCAACGCCGTGATGGCGCACCGCAGGCGGCTGCGGGTCATTCCGATCAGGCCACGCAGTCGCCTCCACCGATGAATCGATGGGAGGCAACGTCGGATGCGTATGCAGGTAACGCGGCGGCGCACGCCGCGGCACCTGCACGCAGGGCACTGCAACGCGGCTGATCGGCCGCCCCACCGCTCCGGGCGCCGGCTTGCCGGTGCAGGCGCGTGATCTCTCCCAATCCCTGACGCTGCCCGAGCGTGGCTTGGAGCATCTGCATGCTGCCCCACGCGCTCGACCTACCAACCGAAGCGGTGAGCTTGGAAGGTTCAATCCGTCTCGGTCTGCCTGGCCTGCTCATTGAGATAGTGGGTCACAGGCGCGCCACGGTATTTGTCGGTCAGCAAACCAAGCGCTTTGGCGCGCTTGTCCAGCGCACGCGTTGCCGCAGGGTCATTGACCATGTCTGCGGTGTGATCGTGTTGCTTGCCTTCGCGAACCGCGGCGATGTGGTTCGGGTCGGCGGGGATGGAGCTGGCCTGAAATTGCTGGGTTCGCTGCTTCACGATCTCGGCGTCCCGGTTGATATCGATGGGCGTTTCCGGCGGTACGTCGAGTTCGTTGCCGGTATGGCCCCGGGCCAGCGTGCGGTTTTCCAGGATGGCGAGCAATTCGGCCTCGGGCTGATCGGTCAACAGGCTTTCGCCATCGTCGCGAAACGCGCCGGCCGTGGTGCGCTTGACGCCGAAGGCCTCGTTGGTGAGCTTTTGGAGCTCACCGAAGTTGCGGTAAACGTAGTAGTCCTTGTCGTGATTGGCGCGCGGCACGGAAAAGTCCTCATACCGGTAGCTCACCGAATACGCGGCCTTCGCGTAGGCCGAGTCCGGCTGGCGCATCCGCGTCCGAGCCATTTCCATGGCCTTGCCGGCATCGCTGTCGTCGGTGGCCACCGCCTCCACGATCACCGGGCGCATCTTGGTCCAGCTGTCCAGCCACTGCATTGCGGTGTCTGCGAGCCCCGCGGCGCCCTGCTCATTGCTTCGGAAGAAGCCGCGCAAGCGCTCGTCGTTCAACATGCCCTGGCTCAAGACCGGCACCACGTTGATCTTGGCCAGCAAGCGATCCAGCGCGGCGCGACGCGGCGCATCCTGCGAGTGCAACGGGTTGATCTGGTAGTGCTTGTACAAATTGGACAGGAATTGGTCAAAGCCGCCCGTGTAGTACTTGGCATAGACCTTGATCGCCGCAGCCTTGCGCAGGTCCGGCCGGCGCATCAGCAGCATCGCCACTGCTTCGCCGGTGTTTTCCTTGCAGTCCAGCGCCACCGACATCGGCTCGGGCTTTTTGAGCACGTGCTCCAGCATCTGCTCCACACCGGCGATGGTCTGGTCGGTCTTGACGTAGTTTCCGTCAGACGGGTTGCGAATCACCAACGGCATTTCACGCAGCTCGGCAAACGGCACCTGCGACACCAACCGGTTCTGCGGGTCGCCTGCCATGCGGCCGATGCTGAAATCGTGCATCAACACCGGCACGCCATCGGAACTGACTTCGACGTCCAGCTCCAGATTGCGGTAGCCCTGCTCGTAGGCATGATCGATGGACGCCAGCGAGTTTTCCGGAATGCCGGCGTGATTATCGAACAGCCCGCGATGCACCATGACGTCCTTTCCGAACGCACGCGTGCTGGGTGCTTCGAAGTAGTGGTTGTGCACGAGCGACTTCTGATGATTGCGCAACAGCACTTGCTTGCCTTCCAGCAGGCGATGGTCGTTGGCCTTGAAGAAACCGGCGCCACCGTCGCGGGCCGGCACCTCGTGGCCGTGGTAGCGCGCGGCTTGCTGCAGCTTGCGCCGCCCCGGCGTGCCTGCGGCAGGCTGCAGCCAGTTCGGCGTTGCCAGCCCGTGGCCGGAAAGATTCAACTGCTTGCCAAGCGCGGCAAGCGCCGCGTCGCTGAAGGTGTCGCCAGGGGCGAACGCGCGCTGCAGATTGAAGATGATGCGACCTTGTTGTGCATCGATCAGCACCGGGCCTGCGGCCGCACGTGCGCGTGCGGGCAGCCCGCGCGACATGGCATTGAAGGCGGCGGTATCCAGATACACCGGCTCCAGTGTGCCGGCGGCAAAGCGTGCGGCAATGCTGTCGGGTTTGAGCGCCGTGCCGGCCTGCGCAAGATGCGTGGCAAGCTTGGCTTGCAGTGTCTGCACGGTGATCTGGCGCGCCTGCACTTCGGCCAGACGCTGCTCTGAGAATTCGCTGTCGAGCGCCACCAGGGCCGGCTTGCCGGTCATCGCGCTGTCGTTCAACGGCACCAGCGGGGGCATATTGGTGGCGCGGCGACGCGGCCTTTCTCGCAGTGGCGGAGTGTTGCCCGGCATGTGCGGCACCTGCGTCGGGCTGATCGCACTGGTGTGCGTCGGTAGTGCCGGCGCGGCAGTGTGCGCGATAGAAGGTTGCAGAGGACCGATACGCATGATGACCTCGAAAACGCGGCGGGCGGCCAGTAAAGCGCGTGGCATATGACAATTGGCAAATTAGGCGAAAAGTACCGCCCGGATGCGAAACGATGCCTGCGTTGCGCGCGCTGGCAGGCGTGCGGCGCAGGCCTTGTTTGGACGCGTTGCCAGCACTTGGCGCGCATATCGCCGCGCATGCGGTGCGCTAGAAAAGCGTTTCCTTGAACGGCAGCATGGCCGCGCCCAGCACGGTGGCATGCGCCGTCACCTGCCCGACCTGCAGCGTGGGATACGGCAATGCAACGCCACGCCGCGGCGCAGGTTCGAAGGCGATGCGGGCGATCAGCCGTTGCGCAAGATCGGTGGGCAGGCGCGCGCCAAAAACAATCACACGCGGATCGATCAACGCAATGATCGCCGCCACCGCAAGCGTCACGGTCGGCTCCACTGCATCCAGCCACGCATCGATCTGCGGCCACGCCGCATCGTAGTGCTGCAGCATGGTGTGCAGGTCCGGCAGCGCGTGGCCATCGGCGGCCAGCGCCTGGCGCAGGCTTTCCAGGGTTGGCCGCGCCATGCCGGTGATGGCCGAGATGCGCCCCAGTTCGCCCACATTGCCGTGCGCGCCGCGGCGCACGTTGCCGGCCGCAATCACGCCGGCAGCAAAGCCGTCGGAGATCGACAGATACACCAGGTCCGGCGATTGGCGGCCAATGCCGTACACGGCCTCGGCCAGGGCGGCGCAATGGGCGTCGTTGTCCATCCAGACCGGTAGCTGCAGGCAATCGGCGACAAACCGGTCCAGCTCCACCTGCATCCATTCCGCTGCCAGCGACAAGGGCGGATTGACCCGGGTGCCGTCGCCGATGCGCGGGCCGGTCATGCTCAGACCGACGCCGAACACATGCTGCCGGTCCACGCCGGCCGCCGTTAGCAGCGCCTCCACCAGGGCCGGCAGTTGTGCACGCACCACCGCCAGCGTCAGCGGGAAGGCCGTGAGCTGGCGCATGCCGCGGACCTGGCCGGCGAAGTCGATCAGCACCACCGCAAAGCCATCGACCATCACCGACACCCCCACGCTGTATGCATACCCCGGCACCAGGCTCACCTGCGCGCTCGGTTGGCCACGGCCACGCCGCAACGAGGGCCGCAGCTGCAGCAGGCCGTGCGCCACCAGCGGGTCGACGATGCCCTTGATGCCGGGCACGCTGAGCCCGCTGGCGCGCGGCAGATCCGCACGCTCGAATTGCCCTGCCCTGCGGATCAGATCCAGCAGCAGGCGCTCGCTGGAACCGGCGGCCTGCCCATCGCTGCGGCGGCGGTAATGCGAACGAATGGCTGCGTTTGCGAACAAAGAGGGCATGCAGGGCGAAACGTCCGTCGTTGTCATAATTGCTTTAATTAAGCAGCTTAATTTAATCCGTCCGCGGCCCTGCGTTGGGGCCACCGACGTTGATATCGTGCCATGCGCCTGTTGCATCCCCCTTCCCGCCCCACTCGCATTGCCCCGTCTTGGCCACAGCCTCCGCATGCGCTGTCGCTTGCGCTGGGGCTGGCCTTGATCGGCTGGCTTCCCTCGCACGCCACCGCCGCCGACATGTCCGGCGGAGGCGACGCGCTGACCATGGACGCGGTGCAGGTGCGCAACCCGTTCCAGTCGCAGAACACGCGCGCCATCGCCACCAAGCAGGCGGCGCCCACCATCGTCGATTCGGTCGCCGCCGACAGCATCGGGCAACTGCCGGACTTCAATGTGGGCGATGCGCTGCGCCGGGTCACCGGCGTGAGCACGGTCGAGTACCAGGGCGAACCACGCTATGTGACGGTGCGCGGCCTCAACGGCAACTACAACAGCATGCTGATCGATGGCTTTGCCTTCGCCAGCAACGACATCGGTAGCCGCCAGGCGCTGATGGATGTGCTGCCGGCCAACTTCGTGGACCGCATCGATGTGGTGAAGTCGCTGCTGCCGGAGAACGATGGCGGCGCGATCGGTGGTGTCACCAATCTGGTCACCGCCACCGGCTTTGCCCGGCCCGACGGCCTGCTGACCGCCTCGGCCAAGGGCGGCGCCAACCTCATGGGAAGCCGCTATGGCGGCCGCACGCCGGTGGGCGAAGGCGAGCTGAAATGGGGCAAGCGCTTCGGGCGTGACGGCCAGTTCGCGTTTTTGGGGGCGGCCAGTGTCTGGCGCCGTGAGATTTCGGTGCCGCAGCAGGAAAATGGCGGCGCCCTCAATTGGTACAACGCCGACGGCACGCGCGCGTCTTCGGCCTATGGCGGCACCGGCGCGGCGGTGCCCAGCGAACGGCGCTGGTACAACTACGACAACACCCGCGAACGGCGCAGCGTGACCGCACGCGTGGATTGGCAGCCGGATGGTCCGCTCAGCGGCCATGTGTCCGGCTACACGTTCGACCAGCACGAATCTTCCGACCGCAATGCCCAGGTCGCCCAGGTGCAGAACAGCGCGCGCCTGACCCGCAGCGGCCCGCAAAGCGGCACGCTGGACAATCTCAACCAGCTCGTCGAGTTGGGGCAGCTGCGCTGGAAGCGCGGGCTGTCCGGCATCAACGGCGAACTGCTGGCCGAGCTGCCTGACCAGTGGCGCGGCGCGCTGCGCGCAAGTACCTCGCGCGCCACGGTGGACAACCCGCAGACCTGGGACCGCTTCCAGCAGAATGGCCTGGCTTACGGCTTCGATTGGAATGGCACCCTGCCCGCATTCACGGCCCTGGACCCGGCCCTGGCCGAGGACCCGACCCGTTACGCCAACCTCAACCACCAGCAGGAGCGCACGACCTACGCCGAACGGGTGAGCGACCTGCAACTGGAGCTCCGTCGCAACATGGACGAAGACAGCCAGGGGCTGGGACTGGCCTTTGGCCTGCGACAGGTGCGCACGCACATGCAGACCGCGTTCCAGCGCACGACCTGGAGCGGGTTGCCTTATTCGCTGGCCGATGTGCTGGGCAACCCCACCTGCGCCCTGGGTTGCAATGCGCCCATGTTGATCATCGACCCGGACCTGGCCGACGCGCGCTGGGATGCGGTGTCCGGCCAAGCGCGCGGCGTGGCGGACATCACCGCGCAGAACAGCGGCACCTACAGCGTGGATGAGCAGGTGCGCGCCGGCTTCGCACAAGCACAGTGGCGCGGCGAGCGCTGGCGGTTGGCCGGCGGCGTGCGCCTGGAGCAGACCCGCTTCGGCAGCAGCGGCCAGCAATTGAGCGGCACCGTCTGGGCGCCTGTCAGTGCGCAACGCACCTACCGCAACTGGTTGCCATCGCTGGCCGGCCAGTTGCAGACCAGTGCCAACGGCACGTTACGCTTCGGCGCCTCGCGCTCGATCGGGCGACCGCGCCTGGACCAGATGGCGTTGAACGGCGGCGTGCTCACGCTGGGCAGCAACCCGCCCACGCTCAACCAGGGCAACCCGGACCTGCAGCCGCGTCGCTCGCAGAATCTGGACCTTGGCCACGACTGGACGTTCGACGACGGTGGCAGCCTGCTGTCGATCGCGCTGTTCCACAAGACCATCGACAACGAGATTTTCCGTTACGGCCAGCTGCAGAGCATCGACGGCGAGCAGGTGCTGGTCACCCAACCGCGCAATACCGACCGGCCGGTCCGCATGCGCGGCGCCGAACTCGGCGCGATCAAGGAACTGGGCCCGTGGCTGCCCGCGCTGGCCGGGCTGTCGGTCGGTGCCAATGTCACCTTCCTGGACGTGGACTACCCGGTGGTGCTCGGCGATGGCAGCCGCACCACCTTGTCGGTGCTGCCGCAGCAGCCCAAGCAGCTGTGGAATCTGACCCTGAACTACGCCCGTGGGCCGCTGCGCAGCACCCTGGCCTGGAGCCGTACCGGCGAGCTGTGGGACGACCGCTACCCCAACTACAGCAACCAGCAGGAGTTCTATCGCAACCGCTACCAACAGCCGCTGGACCGTCTCGACCTGAAACTGGCCTGGGATGTCTCGCCGGCAGTGGCAGTGAGCCTGGATGTGCTCAACCTGACCGGCCAGGGCTACGAATACCGCATCGGCCGCCACCAGGAATACGTGCAATCGGCCTGGAAAATGGCACCCACCGTGATGCTCGGCGTCAACGTCAAACTCTGAGGGTTTTCCCATGTCGTCGTTTCTGGACACACGCATCAGCCGCCGTCGCCTGATGGCTGCCGCCGGCACCTCGCTGCTGGCCACCAGTCTCGCCACACCGGCCATGACGCCACCGCCCTCGGATGTGGGCCGCAAGTTTCTGCGCTCGCGACGGCCGATGCCGTTTGCCGGCAATACCTTCGTGGGTCATCTGGAACAACAGGGCGATGGCTACGACAGCTTCGACCGCGTGCTGAACATCTACCGCCAATTCCCCGAGCAGCGCTTTGCCCACAAGTTCGCCGTGCTGCCGCCGAGCAGCTACCACGTGACCTTGCTGGGCGGGGTCAACGAGATCGATCGTGCGCGTGGGCCCTGGCCGAGCGATCTGCCGCGCGACCATGCCTTGGCAGATATCAACGCGGCCTATCTGGCGCGGTTGAAGGAGCGCGCCGCACCGCCGCTGGGCGCTTGCCGCTTCCTGGTCAACCCCACCGCAGCCAGGACCGGCAATAACGACAATCTGCTGATTCCGTTGAAGCCGGCCGACACGCAAACCGCGCAGCGCCTGGAAGCTGCGCGCCAGGCGCTGATGCAACTGACACGCTTGCAGCGCCCCGACTACACCAACTTCCAGTTTCATATTTCGCTGGCCTACCTGTGCGACACGCTGGATGCGGCAGAACAGACGGCGTATCGCTCCGCGGTGCGCGGCTGGCTCACACAGCTGGCAGCCGCGGGGCCGATCACGGTGCCACGCTTTCATTTTTGTACGTTCAACGACATGGACGCGTTTCGCACGGTGCAAGAGGTCTGAGGTTGCGTGGAGTCGGCGGCGCAGCGATGTGCGCCGGCCACGTGGTTTCAGAACTCCCCGCCGCGCACAGAGCGCTTGGTTTTCTGCCTGGCGTGCTCGGCAAAGGCCTGGCGCTGCGCTCGTCTTGCGCATCGCCCGCTACCGGTGCGCTTGCGTCACCGCCGTGGTCATCTGCCACGCGGCACACTCCTGCTCGAACTCGGCCAGCGTCAGCAGCCCCATGCAGGCATGCGCACCGATCGGCAACCGATGCCCGGCGGCAAGTTTGCGTATCAGCAAGACCGCGGCGAAACACGGAATTTCCGGGCCGTGCAGCATTGCGGCGGTGAGGTCCCAGTGCAGCACCAGCGGGCGGCTTGCCCCGTCCGTGCCATCGCAGGTGCCGCGCAGCTCCACGCGCATGCCGCCCAGATCGGTGCCGAAGCGGTCGAACCAGCGCCCGGCGTTGGCAAACACATCGGCCAGGCGCTGCATCGGTAGCGGCACGCCGCGTCGACGTAGCCAGGCGACGCCGGCCAGGCAGCGCTGCAGGAACGGCACTTCCAGCGCCGCACGAAATTGCACGGTCTGCACGCCGGGATAGCGCTGCGGCAACAGGTCGTGATCGGGCACATCGCACGGCGAGGCCAGGCGTGGGGCGAGCTGCGCGAAGTGCACGCGCGTGGGGCGCGCCCAGCCCACCACCTGCTGCCAGCGGCCGGCCTGCCACCAGTGGAAGGGCGTGCCGCAATACGACAGCACCGCACGCACCGTGGCCAGGCCCAACGGCGTGCCCTGTGCGGGCGCGATGACGATGCCGATCTCGTGCAATGCCGAAAAGCGCGGCAACAGCGCATCGATCACCGCGCTGGACAACGCCGGCAAGGTACTGGCGCCGCTGATCGCCACGCGCTGGGCCTGCCGCGCGGCGGCATCCATCGCCGCGGGGAAATCGCGGACGAAGGCGCGGCCATCGGCCAGATCGATGTAGTGCATGCCGGCCTGCAGGCAGCAGCGGGCCACCGCGTACTCCTGTCCCTGGAACGGCCCGGCGGTATGCACCACCGCATCGGCACCGGTGGCCGCCAGCTGCGCAGGGAAGTCGCTGGCATCGATATCCAGGCGACAGGTGGAGATGCGACCGGGTGCGGCACCCGGCCATTTGGTCGCGACATCGCCCGGATGCCGCCCTGCCGCGATGACATGGATCTGCGCCGTTGCCGCCAGCGCACGCACGATGCGTGCACCGAAATGACCGAAGCCGCCCAACACCACTACCCGATACGTCATGGCCTGCCCGCCGCCTGTGTCTGTGCACAGTATCGGCGCGCGCACCGTCATCTGCGCTTGTGCTGTTGCGCGGCCGGCACTCTGCCACTAACCGTCGATACGCGTCACGCGCCCGCTTCTCAGTGCTTCGCGCAATACCTTCAATGCCTGCTGCGTGGCCAGGCGGGATGCACCGGCCTGCTTGCTCGCCAACTCGGCCTGCCGTTGCGCCAGTGCCTGTTGCTGCCTGGACAACGCCTGCAGCGCATCGGGGGTTGCAGGCGGCTGCGCCGAGGTGGAGGTCGTGGCCGATGCGGTGCGTGTCGAGGCCTGCAGCAGGCGCGGCGCGGCATGCGCAGACAGCTGCGCGGCGAGTGCGGCCTGCCGTTCGCTCAAGGCCTGCTGACGTGCGGCCAATCCGGCTTGCGCGTCGGCCAATTGCCGGCTGCGCAGATGCGCCACGGCCAGCTGATGGAGCAAGGTCGGGTCGCGCACCAGGTACTGCTTGCCATCGGCGCGAAACCACAACACCCGTCTTCCATCGCCAGCGTAGCGGCGCGCCGTCTGCAGATCATCGGGCGTGCCGTGCATCACTTCGCGATCGCCATGTACCAGCACGTAGGCATCGCCTTGGCTCTGCGTGTTTGCAATGGCATGGCCGCAGGATGTCGGCATGCCCATGCGCGGCCGTGCCGGCACAGTAACTGCAGTCGGTGCAGCGGGAGCGACCGGTGGCGCTGGAGAAATGGCAGGCGCAGCGGGCGCTGCTGGTGCCGTCCGGGCACCGGCGACGGCAAGCGCAGGCGTCATCGAGGCGGCCGGCGCTAGCGGAGCGATCGCAAGCGCGCGCCGTGCCGCGACAACCGGCACGGTTCGCGCAACGGTACTCTCCGGCGTGACTGGCGCAACCGTTGCAATGCCATCCACAGGCAAGACATCGGCAATGGATGCAAGCTGCGTTGTTGCTGACGCAGCAGAACCAGCAAATACCGGTGCAGCAGGTGAGCTGCGCACACCGGCAACTGCAGGCACGGCAGAGGCGTGTGCGATGGCCGCGCCGCCGGCAACTGCGGCAAGGGCCAACAGCAACGCCGAGCGCAGGCACAGCACGGGGGAAGTGGTCTGGATCATGTGAGATCTCCACGAAAGGCACAGCGAGTTGAGTGCCGCCTGCGCAGGGCACGCAGGCGGATGGAAACAGCGATCACGCGGCCACGGCGTTGCCGACGCTGCAGGCGTCGTGACGCAGGAGTGACGGGCTGTGGCGGGCCCGTGGTGATGCAGGTGCTGCCGTTACCCAGGCGATGCCAATGCAGTGCGCCGGCCGCTGCTTGGCGTCGGGACCTGCGCCGAAAAGCAGCGAAAGGTGACTCCACTCACCGCCCGGTGGGCGCCGGGCGGTGCTCTGAAACGGCATGTACCGCGCCTACACTGCGATTCCGATCGCGCTGGCCACGCCCACCCGACGACTGCTCGCGACGCTCTTTTCTCCGCTGTTACTGCGGCCGCGCGTGTGCCGGCCGTGCACGGCCGGATGTGGAGCGGGCTGCATGCCATGCGTTGCTGCTCCGTGGCCAACGGAACCCCATCGCCGCGGTAACGTGCGGTCTACCGCGACCCGCGCTGGTTCTCCTTACTGGACTGCTGCGGCAGCCGGCAAACCGGTGCGAACAGCTGTCGGCGATGGCGATCGGCTGGCGCAATGCGCGCGCCAAGAAGCGATGCGTTCCCGAACCTGCACGTGGTGCATGCCGACTGCTCGTACCGACCATACGCCCCTGACGGTGAGCGCAGCGGTCTGGTCAATCGCGCCTAGTTGTTCTTCGCCCGCTCTGCTTCTGCTTGCGCTTGGTCTGCCTCTGCTTGCGCTTTTTCGGCCTCGACCTGCGCTTGCGCTGCCTCGCGTTGCGCTTGCGCCGCTTCCCGTTGCCCACGTTCGGCCTCGGCGCGGCCCTGAAGAGCGGCCTGCTTGGCCATTTCGACCTGGTGCCGCGACAGCGCGTCCGCCTGGCGCACCGCGGCCGCATACGCGTATTGCGCCTGACGATGCTGTTGCGTCATTTCGCGAATCTGCTGCTCGGCTTGCCGCGCTTGCTGTTGCGCTTCCTGTTTGGCCTGCGCCAGTTCCGGGCCTAACGAGGCCAGTTGTTCGCGTGCGTCCTGCAATGCGTCCTGCGCGGCCTGCATGCGGTCTTGCTGCAGTTCAAGGTCGTGGTTGTCGGCAGCGAGCGCATCGTGCACGGCGGCTTGCGCGTCACGGCTGGCATCGCGGCGGATGCGGTCCAGGTCGAGATTCCAGCCGCTGTCTATCGGGTCTGCGTCCTCGTCATGCAGCGGTTCGGCGCCCAGCACATCGGCGATGACACCGTGCGTGGCAGGGGCGGCCACTTGCGCCGGCGCAGCTGGCAGCGCCGGCAACGCGCGCATCGGCGCTGCGGCGTCGGCAGGCTCCGCCGTGCTGCTGACCTGTGCACGCGGCGCTGCCGGGGCCGTCACCACGACCGGTTGCATGCCGGCAGACGTCACCGGTGCCGGCACCGGCATGGCCACCAGGCGCAGCGGCAGCACACCGCAGACCGCCACCGCGGCCAGAATCATCGCGGCAGCCAGCCGCGGAAACGCGTGGGTGTCCTGCAACATCGACAGCCTGCGCTTCAAGCTGATGAACGAAGGCGAGGCACTTGCCACGCCACCGCGCGGGCGCGGCGCCACACCCAGTTGCAGCAACAAGCGGCCGTAGTCGTGGCGGCAATGGCGGTGCCCGGCGACCACGGCGGCATCGCAGGCGGCTTCGCGGGCGATTGCATATTCGCGCGCGGCCAGATGCACCAGCGGGTGGAAGAAGAACAGGTGCTGCGCCAGCGCCGGCAGCAAGCCCCACCACAGATCGCCACGACGCAGATGGATCAGCTCATGGGTCAGCGCCATGTCCAGATCGTCATCGGCCATGTGCGGCAAGCGTGCAGCGGGCAACAGCAACACCGGTT
The DNA here is from genome assembly GCF_013112235.1 of Xanthomonas euvesicatoria. NCBI lineage: Bacteria > Pseudomonadati > Pseudomonadota > Gammaproteobacteria > Lysobacterales > Lysobacteraceae > Xanthomonas > Xanthomonas euvesicatoria. The sequence goes on along the minus strand of NZ_JABFFS010000001.1, from coordinate 1,197,691 downwards.
GCCACGGGCCGATCAACTGGGGCGAATCGATCTGCGCCGACAGCCGCAGCGCCGGCGGGCGCGACAAGCCATGCGCTTCAGCAGCCATCTGCAACGCCTGCACCAGGGCGCGGTCGTTGCAGGGCTGCGCGGCGCGCACCAATGCACGGCTGCGCAGATAGGCGCGCGCCGTGCCGGCAGCCAGCACCAGCACGCCGGCCGCCCACAGTGCCAGCAATGCCACCGGCCAGGTCGACCAGGCGCCAACCTGCATGGCCTGCGCGGTGACGCCTGCATGCGCGGCCGTGGATGCCGCGGCGGTGGCGTTTGCCAGTGGCGCCAGGCTGTCGGCCGAGCCCAGCGCCGTGGTCACGCTGTGCGCCGGCAGCACCGGCAACTGCACCGGGTTGCTCCACACCAGGCCCACCACCGCCTGCACGCCCACCAGCCACCACAACCAGGTCTGCGTGGCTGCCGGCAGGCGGCGCACGCCGCGGCACAGCGCCCACACCACCAACACCAGCACCGCGGTCTGCACGCTGGTGGCGCCAAGCTTCCATAACACCGCTTCGATCAGGGGCGACATGACTCAATCCTCCTTGCGCTGCGATTGCAGCTTGGCAACCAATGCTTCGAGTTCGGCCAGTTCGGTATCGCTGACTTCGGCGCGTTGCGACATCCACGCCACGAACGGCGACACCGAGCCCTGCAGGGTCTTCTCGACGAACTGCCCCACCGCCCCGCGCACCACATCGTCCTGGCCGGCGGTGGCGCTGTAGCGGTACACACCCTCGACCTGCTTGCGGCGCAGGAAGCCCTTGGCCCGCAGCCGCTCCATCATGGTCAGCACGGTGGAGCGGGCGAGCCCGCGCGGCTCGCCGAACGCCCCCGCCACTTCGCCCACGCTGGCATGCCGCTGTTCTTCGATGTATTGCAGCAGGGCCAGCTCCTGGTCCCCGATGGTCTTGCCGCGCATGGCGCTCTCCATGACTACAGTTGTCGCTACCGTAGGCCTGACGACAGCTGTAGTCAATAGGTCGGATGGCAGGGGGGCGTGTGGGTGGCCGTGGTGTCTGTGTGCCTTTGCCAAGGCCCGATGGCACGGGCAACCGCTTGCGCGCAGAAGTTCGCCACGCGCTGGCGGACCTGGCGCACGTTCAACAGAACGGCGCCACCGCCCTACCCCTTCAACACCAACGACGCGTCCGGATAGCGGGCGCAGATGAAATCCACGAAGGCGCGCACCTTCGGCGCTGCCAGGCGCCGGGAGGTGTGCAATACCCACAACGCCGGCGCCACGCCGGAGATCGTTCCCCACTGCAGCAATTGGCCGCGTGCGAGTTGCTGCCACGCGATCGACTGCGGAATCAACGCAACGCCGCCACCGGCAATCACCGCATCGCGCACCATCAGGAACGAGGAAAACCGCATCCGCGGAATCGGCTCCAGGACCAGGCGCCCACCATCCAGCGTCCAGGTCGTGGGCTCGAAGCTGGACATCACCACGCCGGGCACCGGATGCACCGCATCGCCAGACGGCATGGCGATGGACGGTGCGGCCACCACCACCAACCGGTCCTTGGCAAAGCAACGCCCGACCAGGCGGCTGTCCGGGCTTGGGTTGATGCGGATGGCGACATCGAACTGCTCTTCCATCAGATCGACCGTGCGGTCCTCGGCCACCACCTCCAGCGTGATCTCCGGATAGGCCGCACAGAAGTCGGCGCCGATGTGCCCCATCGCCAGTTGGGAGAACAACACCGGGGACGCCACGCGCAAGCGGCCGCGCGGCGATGACAACCCCTCGCGCGCGGCTGTCATCGCCTCGGCCACCTCGCTCAGCGGCACCTGGGTGCGCTCCATCAACTGCTGTCCTGCCTCGGTGAGCTTGAGTCCACGGGCACTGCGCTCGACCAGGCGCACCCCTAGCTGTTCCTCCAGCTCGGTGATGCGCCGCGACAAGGTCGCCTTCGATCTGCCGCTCGCGCGGCTGGCCTTGCCCAGCCCCTGGTTGGCGGCCACCAGCGAGAAATCGATCAGGGCATTGAGGTCCATGCTGTTCCACATCTGAAACGGGATGTCTACATCCTGGCCTCTTCGTACTGGCAGTGCAACGGCATATCGTTGCCCTACCCACCGGGCGGCCGCACCGGCAGCAGCACCACCGCACCGGCCGCTTCGCTCCGATCCAACCGTCCATCCAACGCAGGAGATTCACCATGAGCATTCTCGTCACCGGTGCCACCGGCACCGTCGGTTCCCTGGTCACCCAAGGCCTTGCCGACGCCGGCGCGCAGGTCAAGGCGCTGGTCCGCCAGCAAGGCAAACGCTCCTTTCCGGCAGGTGTCACCGAAGTGGTGGCCGACCTCACCGACGTCGCATCGATGCGCGCCGCACTGGCATCGGTGCGCACGCTGTTCCTGTTGAATGCGGTCACCCCCGACGAAGTGACCCAGGCGCTGATCGCATTGAATCTGGCCAAGGAAGCCGGCATCGAGCGCATCGTGTATCTGTCGGTGATCCATGCCGACACGTACACCAACGTGCCGCACTTCACCGGCAAGCACACCGTCGAGCGCATGATCGAAAGCCTGGAAATTCCGGCAACGATCCTGCGGCCGGCGTACTTCATGCAGAACGAAGGCATGGTGCAGCAGACGATCACCGAATACGGCCTCTACCCGATGCCGATCGGCGCACAGGGCATCGCGATGATCGATGCGCGCGACATCGCCGATATCGCAGTGGTCGAGCTGCTGCGCCGCGACCGTGCAGACGGTCCGTTGCCACGCGTCACGCTCGACTTGGTCGGCCCGCAGGCACTGACCGGGGTGGATGCGGCCAAGGTCTGGAGCGCAGCGCTTGGGCGCGAGATCGCCTACGCCGGCGATGACGTGGCCGCCTTCGAAGCACAGCTGGCGACGTACGGCTCGTCGTGGCTGGCCTATGACATGCGCCTGATGATGGCCGGCATCCAGCGCCTGGGCATGCACGCGGCAGAGGGCACGGTGGCGCAGTTGCAGGCGGTGCTGGGACGTCCGCTGCGCACCTATGAAGCCTTCGTGCGCGAGGCGACTGCGCCGGCGTGAGCGCAGGCGGCGTAGCAAACGCGGGGATTCTCGCGCTTGCTACGCGATGTGCGCTGCGTCAGGTCGGTTCGGGTTGCGTTAGTGCGCCTGCGCAGGCACCAGGTCGAAGATCTGTTCGGTTGCCGCATCTACCGCAGCGCGCGTGTACAACAGCGGGAAATAGCGTCCCTTGAGCCATAGCGGTGCGAGGTCGCGGTAATGCGGGCTGGCCGGGTCGCCGGACTGGCCGGGGTAATTCATGGCGCGAGAGTTATCCCAATTGCCCAGGTCGATGATCAATCGTGCAGAAGGACCGATCGTCTGGCGAAAATCGGCAGGGTCGTAGCTGGACTGATTCGGCGTATAAGGGCTGCCACCCTTGGCGAACGGACCGACATCAAGCAGCGCGCGATCGGCACCGGCCACCGCGCTCATCGCATGCGAGATCTTGTTGGTATGCAGTTTGCCCCATTGCCACTGCGAGGCATCGGGGCCTTGCAGCGAGACAAGCGCCTGGTACGCACTGCGCAACGACTGCAGCAGCAACTGGTCGCGGCGTGCGGCCGGCGTTGCGCCGAACGCGGCGCCAGGATGTTCCAGCGCATCCAGCATGGCCGCGGCATCGGGCGCGCCGAAGCTGTCGGCCTCCGACGGCTGCAATCGCAACGCTTTGTATGCATTGCCCAGATAGCGACTGAACCAGACCTCTTCCAGCGCTGCGGCGGGGGACGTAGCGCTGACCTCGCCATTCCATGGCCGCAGCAGCGTCAGTGCGGCGCTGATATCAGGGTCCTGCGAACGCAGCGGTCGCAACAATGCGGCCAGGCGTTGCGCGGGCAACGCGACCTGATCGTTCTGCAGTTTTTCCGAATCCTCCAGCGTCACCTTGGGCAGCTGCGAGAGCACCTGGGTAATGCGGGCATGGCGAGCCTCATTGGCCCACTCGAAGCCAAGTTTGCGCTGCGCAACCGGGTAGCCGGCGGGCAGGTTCATCTCGTTGGAGGTGGTGATGAAGCCGGCTCTGGGATTCTTCGACCAGGGCAACACCGTGCTGTCCCAGAAGCCGTTCCATTCGTAGCGGCCATCGCCGGGCACGGGCAGCAATCCATCGCCGTGATCGCGGCGCGGGGTCATGCCGGCGGTGGCCCAGCCGATGGTTCCGCCGACATCTGCATAGACCTGGTTGACCGACGGCGCTCCCCAATGGGCGAGTGCGGCCTTGAACTGCACGAACGCGTTGCTGCGCAGGTAGCGTAGCGAGCCCAGATAGGGCGCCGCGCCGGGCTGGCTCCATACCGACCGCAGCGCATACGCCACATGTTGTTCGACATCGACATAGATCACCGGCCCGTGACGGGTGAATTGCAGCTCTGTTGTCACCGGCGCGGCGCCGCGCACGGCGATCTGTTCGTGCTCGCTGCGCAGCGGCTCCCATTTGCCCTGGTACCAGTACGCCGCGTTGTCGTCTGGACGCAACCGATACACGTATAAATCTTCCTGATCGATGTTGAAGATGGTCAGGCCGAACGCGCTGGTTCGGTTATGCCCGATCGCGATGCCAGGCGCGGTGGGCTCGCCGGCACCGATGATGTCCAGACCAGGGCTGTTGAGATGCACGAAGTAGCGAAGACTGGGCACGTTGTAGGCCCGATGCGGGTCGTCCGCCAGCACCGCGTGACCGGTGGCGGATTTCTGCGACGCGATGACCCAGTTGTTGCTGCCTTCGGCAGAGGCGTCATCGTCAATGGCCGATAACGTCGATGCGATTGCCGCAAGTTGCGTGCTTGCGCTCAGCTTGGGGCTTTGCGTCGCCAGCTCGTAGACCTTCAGCACGTCTTTCGGCAGACACGGGTCCAGCCCGTCCGGCAGCGTGGTGGTCCAGGCCGGCTGCAGTCTCAGGCGTATCGCATCGACAGCCAGCGAGGCCTTGCAGGCGACGTTCGCACGCGCCACTTCGCTTTTGACATTACGGCTCAGGCCGGTGGTGCGGATGCGCAGCACATCCTCCGGCGCCCAGCGTTCGGGGCGATACCCCAGCTTGTCGAATTCGTAGGGCAGTGCCTGCGGGTGACTGTCCAGCCATGCGATATACGCATTGATGCCGGCGACGAATCGGCCCACGTCGCGCCGGGCAGTGGGCCCGTAACTGCTCCATTCCTGTGCCATGTCGCCGCGATACAGAAACAGCCGCGCGGCACGGTCCTGTTCCACATAGGTTGGCCCGAACGCATCGGAGAGATGGCCCAGCCCTTTGCGGCGAAGTAGATCCAGCTGAAACAAACGGTCTCGCGCCACATTGAAACCCTGCACGAAGAACGCGTCGTCGTCGGTCTGCGCGTAGATATGTGCCAGGCCCCACCTGTCCACGCGGATCTGCGCCGGCCGTTGGAGACCTGCCACCGTCATGGTGGCCTGGCTGGGCGCGGGCGCTGCACGTGCAACCGAAGGCGGCAGCGCCGCGCAGGCAACCAATGCAAGCAGCAGCGGTTTGATGGTCATGCTACTGATCGTCTGGGTTGGAAGCAGGAGTCTGCACCTCTCGCGCTGCTGGGCGAGGCGCTGTCCGGAAACACTGGATTGGCAAGCGAATCCAGGTAGCCCAGCGTTGGCGCAGCGTGTCCGGCGCGCTGACGATCACCGGCAGACACGGGTGAGGCCCGTCTCTGACACGGTGCCGCGCAGCATCTTCATGCCATCCCGACAACGCCACCTTCACGCTTGCGGCATTCTTGCCCTGGAGCTTCCCGATGATCCGTATCCTCGCCCCACTCGCTGCCGCTGCGTTGTTGTCGGCCTGTGCCTCCAACCAGGTGGCGCAGGTGCAGCCCATCGACGGCGCCATCTCCGGCCAGTGCCATAGCGACAAGGTGCGTGGTGCGGTGGGTCTGGCGGCGGCCGCGCAGACCATCGAACGTGCACGCGTGGATAGCGACAGCCAGCGCGTCATCGTGCGCCGCGGCGAGCGCGCGACCGGCGGCACCACCGCCAGCGGCCTGGCCGACCCGGCCCAGGGCGCCAGCGAAAGCGGCGGCGATCAGCTCACCATCGAAACCGGCCCGAACAACAGCATCACGGCCATCTATTGCGGTTGAGGATTCAGGATTCAGGATTCGGGATTCGGGATTCGGTACGGCACTCGCTGCTGTCTGCGTCCCGAGGCGCCACCTGGAATGGTTGACACCGCGTCGCTGATCGTCGCCAGGCGGACATGAGCGACGCGCAGGAACCGGCGTGCGCGCGGTACGTGATGCCCGCACACGCCGACACCCTGGCTGTGGCGAATGCCGTGGGTGTCAGCCTCGGGCGCTTAGGCCGACTTGCGCCTTGCCGCAGACGTCGACTGCGTCTTGAGCCTGCTGCGCGAAGCGCTCAAAAACTTCAGCGTGGCCGCTTCCCACTGGCGCTCGCCACGCACACCGGTTGCCATGGCCTGCAGCTGGCCCGCACGCCAGCCTTCGAAGACGCATGGGTCGATGTAGGCCTTGCGACACACCGAGGGCGTGTTGCCCAAGGCATCGGCCACTTCGCGGATGACATCGTTCTGCACTTGCTTGAGCGCACGTTCGCTGCTGCGCTCCGGCAGCGGCAGCCGGGCCAGGCGTTGCAGCGCGGCCAATGTGCCGCCCCAGGTGCGGAAATCCTTGGCGGTGAAGTCTTCGCCCATGGCCTCGCGCAGATAGTCGTTGACCTGCCCCGAATCCACCGGCTGCAATTGGCCATCGTCGTCGCGGTACTGGAACAGCGACTGCCCCGGCAGCTGCTGGCATTGCCGGATCAGTTTGACCAGTTGCTTGTCGTCCACTTCGATATCGTGGTCCTGGCCGCTCTTGCCACGGAATTTCAGCCGCGCGCGTCCGCCCTTCAGAAATTCCATGTGCCGGTTGCGCAGCGTGGTCAGCCCGTACGAGCGATTGCTGCGCGCGTATTCGGCATTGCCGACGCGTACCAGGGTGTCGGCCAGCAACGCCACCACGATCGCCAGCACCTTTTCGCGTGGGAATCCCGGCAGCACCAGATCGCGACGCAACCGCCGCCGCAACTTGGGCAGCGCAGTACCGAAGGCGATCACGCGTTCGAACTTGCCTTCGCCGCGGACCTGCGCCCAGTCGGCGTGATAGCGGTATTGCTTGCGCCGCCGCGCATCGCGCCCGGTCGCCTGCAGGTGGCCATTGGGCTTGGCGCAGATCCACACATCGGTATAGGCCGGCGGAATCGCCAGCGAACGGATGCGCTGCAAGGTGTCGGCATCGGCGATGCGTTGCCCGTCGGCATCGCGGTAACTGAAGCTCTTGCCGGCCTTGCGGCGACTGATGCCGGGCTGTTGGTCGTTGACATAGGTCAGCCCGGCCGCACGCGCGGTCGCCTTGGCCTGCGCCACAGCGGCTGCGCTTGCCACAGCGGCCGTGGCGACGGCGGCGCCGGTGGCGACCGCCGCGAGCTTGCCGGCGGTACTGACGGCGACTGCGGCATTGCGAACAACACGTTTGGCTTTCATTGCGCACAGGTCGAGGGACTGGCCGCGATTGTTGGCCGCAGCAAGACTAGGCTGCGTCAACGCTACGACAACGCCGTGTGCGCAAGCCATGCCCGTCGCGTGACTTTGTGCTTATGCTTGGGCATCCCCCTTTGCTGGAGTGATCGATGCGCGCTGTTCTACCTGTTGCTCGCCTGACCTGCACCCTGGTGATGCTGGCTGCATTGACTGCCTGCAACAAACCGCAACCCGATGAGCAGGAAGCCGTCACCGCCAAGGCCCAGCACGCGGCCGAACAAGCCGCTGCGCCCGCACCGGATGCAGCGCCGGAAGCGCCGCCGATCGGCACTTGCGATGCCACCCAGGTGCAATCGCTGGTGGGCCAGCCGTTGACCGATGCGGTGGGCGAACAGGCACGCAGCGATGCCGGCGCCAAGTCGGTGCGTGTGCTCAAACCCGGCCAGATGACCACCATGGAATTCAATGGCGAACGGCTCAATCTGGAAGTGGACGCCAAGAACGTGATCACCTCGGTGCGCTGCGGCTGAGACGGCCTTGGCGCCTGTCGCAAGACCGGCGCCAAGCCTGCTGGCACAAGGGGTTGCAGCGGTTCTCGTTGCAGCTGTAACGGTGTATTGCGGCACCGCATCAACTGTGGTCTAGTCGATCATCCGGTGACCTCTTCGAACGCTCCACGGATCGAGCGCTGCGACGTCGTCGCCGCTCTCCTAAGATCGCAAAGAGGCAGACATGGCCCCCCGCACTCGCCAAGGGCTCAACGACTACGGTCTCTACAACAGCGTGCGCGACGAGCGCGACGCGTGTGGTTTTGGCATGGTCGCCCAGTTGGACGACCAACCCTCCCGCGCGCTGGTGGATACCGCGATTGCGGCGCTCTCGCGCATGACCCACCGCGGCGGTGTCGCCGCCGACGGGCTCACCGGCGATGGCTGCGGCCTGCTGATTCGCAAACCCGATGCATTCCTGCGCGGGCTCGCGCGCGATGCCGGCATCCCCCTGGGCACGCGCTACGCGGCCGGTGTGGTGTTCCTGCCGCTGGACGAAAGTGAGGCCGCGCGATGTCGCGCCGAACTGGAAGCGCAGCTGCAGGCCGCCGGCGTGCAGCTGCGCGGCTGGCGCGTGGTGCCCACCGACGACAGCGTGTGCGGCCAGCTGGCGCGCGACACCTTGCCGCGCATCGAGCAGGTATTCGTCGATGCCGGTGCGGAGCAGACCGAAGACGGCTTTACCCTGGCGCTGTTCCTGGCACGCCGTCGCGCCGAGCAGCAGCTGCAGGGCGTGCCGGACTTCTACGTCACCACCCTCTCGCCCAACGGCATCAGCTACAAGGGCATGGTGCTGCCGGACAAGCTGAGCACGTTCTACCCGGACCTGCAGCGCAGCGACCTGTCCTCCAGCGCAATTGTCTTTCACCAGCGTTTTTCCACCAACACGCTGCCGCGCTGGCCGTTGGCGCACCCGTTCCGGCTGCTCGCGCACAACGGGGAAATCAACACCATCGAAGGCAACCGGCGCTGGGCGCAGGCGCGCAGCAAGGTGTGGCAGACCCCGCGCTTCGACATTGCCGAATTCGATCCGGTGATCTCCATGCACGGCTCCGATTCGCAGAGCCTGGACAACATGCTGGAGCTGCTGATCGCCGGTGGCATGGACCTGCTGCAGGCGCTGCGCATCCTGGTGCCGCCGGCGACCCAGTCGCTGGAGTTCAAGGACGCCGACCTGGCCGCGTTCTACGAGTTCTACGGCCTCAACACCGAACCCTGGGACGGCCCGGCCGGCATCGTGGCCTGCGACAGCCGCTACGCGGCCTGCATGCTCGACCGCAACGGCCTGCGCCCGGCGCGCTGGATGCTGACCTCCGACCGCCACTTCCTGGTCGCTTCCGAAGCCGGCGTGTGGGAATTGCCGGCCGAGCGCATCACCCGCAAGGGCAAGCTGGGCCCGGGCGAGATGATGGCCATCGACCTCAAGCGCGGCGACCTGCTCGATTCCGATGCCATCGACCGCATCAACCGCGCGCGCGCCCCGTACAAGCAATGGCTGCAGCAGGGCGTGACCTACCTGCAGACCGAGTTGATCGACCCCTCGCTGGTGGAAGAACCCTTCAGCGAGCAGACCCTGCGCAGCTATCACAAGCTGTTCCAGCTCAGCACCGAGGAAGTGGAACAGGTGCTGCGCCCGCTGGCCGAGACCGAGCAGGAAGCCACCGGCTCGATGGGCGACGACACCCCGATGGCGGTGCTCAGCCGCCAGACCCGGCCACTGTACGACTACTTCCGCCAGGCGTTCGCGCAGGTCACCAACCCGCCGATCGACCCGCTGCGCGAAGGCATCGCGATGTCGCTCACCACCCAGCTCGGCAGGGAGACCAATATCTTCCATGCCGGTGCGGAGACGGTGAACCACGTCATCCTCAACTCGCCGGTGCTCAGCCAGCGCAAGCTGCGCCAGCTGCTGAAGATGGAGCAGTACGTCGAGCGCAACCGCCTGATCGACCTGTCCTACAGCCTGGAAGAAGGCCTCAAGGCCGGGCTGGAGCGCATCTGCCAGGAGGTGGAAGCCGCCGCGCGCGACGGCGCGGTGATGCTGCTGCTGTCCGACCGTTACCCGGTGCCGGACCGGCCGATGGCGCATGCGCTGCTGGCCACCGGCGCGGTGCATCACCACCTGTGCAAGGTGGGCCTGCGCTGCGACGTCAACCTGATCATCGAGACCGGCACCGCGCGCGACCCGCACCACATGGCCTGCCTGCTCGGCGTCGGCGCCACCGCGGTGTATCCGTACCTGGCTTACCAGACGCTGTTCGACCTGGGTCGGCGCGGCATCCTGCAGCTGAGCAAGGGTGGCGAGCAGTCGCAGATCGGCCGCCGCTATCGCAAAGGCATCTACAAGGGCCTGTCCAAGATCATCTCCAAGATGGGCATCTGCACCATCGCCAGCTATCGCGGTGCGCAGCTGTTCGAGATCGTCGGGCTGGACCCGGACGTGGTGGACCTGTGCTTTGCCGACACCCCGGCGCGTATCGGCGGCGTGGATCTGGCACGGCTGGACACCGAGGCGCGCGAGCTGACCGTGCGCGCCTGGAACGACCAGCTCAAGCCGGAAGTGGGCGGGCTGCTGAAGTACGTGCACGGCGGCGAGTACCACATGTACAACCCCGACGTGGTCATGACGCTGCAGCGTGCCACCCGCACCGGCGATGCCGGCGACTGGCAGAAGTACGTGGACGCGGTGCATGCGCGCCCGGCCTCCACGCTGCGCGACCTGGTGCAGCTCAAGCGTGCCGACACCCCGACGCCACTGGATCAGGTGGCCCCGGCCGAAGATGTGCTGCGGCGCTTCGACAGCGCCGCCATCAGCCTGGGCGCGTTGTCGCCCGAGGCGCACGAAGCGCTGGCCATTGCGATGAACCGCCTGGGCGGGCGCAGCAACTCCGGCGAAGGCGGCGAAGATCCGGCCCGCTACGGCACCGAGAAGCGCTCCAAGATCAAGCAGGTGGCCTCCGGCCGCTTCGGCGTGACCCCGGAATACCTGGTCAATGCCGAGGTGCTGCAGATCAAGGTCGCCCAGGGCGCCAAGCCCGGCGAGGGCGGCCAGCTGCCCGGCCACAAGGTCAACGAACTGATCGCCCGGCTGCGCTACGCCAAGCCCGGCATCGGCCTGATCAGCCCGCCGCCGCATCACGACATCTATTCCATCGAAGACCTGGCGCAGCTGATCTACGACCTCAAGCAGGTCAACCCGACCGCGCTGGTCTCGGTGAAGCTGGTGGCGCATGCCGGCGTCGGCACGATTGCCGCCGGCGTGGTCAAGGCCGGCGCCGACCTGATCACCGTGTCCGGCCATGACGGCGGCACCGGTGCCAGCCCGGTCAGTTCGATCCGCTATGCCGGCGTGCCGTGGGAACTGGGCGTGGCCGAGTCGCACCAGGCGCTGGTGGCCAACGATCTGCGCGAGCGCACCATCCTGCAGACCGATGGCGGCCTGAAGACTGGCCTGGACGTGGTCAAGGCCGCGCTGCTCGGCGCCGACAGCTTCGGCTTCGGCACCGCGCCGATGATCGTGCTGGGCTGCAAGTACCTGCGCATCTGCCACCTCAACAACTGCGCCACCGGCGTGGCCACCCAGGACGAGCGCCTGCGCGCCGGCTACTTCACCGGCCTGCCGGAGCGGGTGGAGCACTTTTTCCGCCTGCTGGCCGAAGAAGTGCGCCAGTGGCTGTCGTACCTGGGTGTGCGCTCGCTGGACGAGATCGTCGGCCGCACCGACCTGCTGGAACAGCTGGAGGTTTCGCCGCGCCCCGGCGTCAAGGTCGACCTCTCGCGCCTGCTCACGCATGCCCGCTACGACGGCAGCCACTGCGCCGCCCAGCGCCTGTACGAATCGCCGGACAGCCTGGCCACGCAGATGGATGGCCTGCTCGCCGATGCAATCGCCAACAAGCGCGGTGGCGACCATCGCTTCCTGATCCACAACACCGACCGCTCGATCGGCGCACGCCTGTCCGGCGCCATCGCGCGCGCGCACGGCAACCACGGCATGAGCGATGCGCCCTTGAACCTGCGCTTCCGCGGCACCGCCGGGCAGAGCTTCGGCGCGTTCAACGCCGGTGGCCTGCAGCTGGAGCTGGAAGGCGAAGCCAACGACTACGTCGGCAAGGGCATGGCCGGCGGGCGATTGGTGGTGCGTCCGCCGCGCGGCGCGCGCTTCGAGGCACGCAACACGCCGATCGTCGGCAACACCTGCCTGTACGGCGCCACTGGCGGCGAGCTGTTCGCGGCCGGGCGGGCGGGCGAGCGCTTTGCGGTGCGCAACTCCGGCGCGCTGGCGGTGGTGGAAGGCGCCGGCGACCACTGCTGCGAATACATGACCGATGGCATCGTGCTGGTGCTGGGCAAGGTGGGCCTGAACTTCGGCGCCGGCTTCACCGGTGGCCTGGCCTACGTGCTGGATATCGAACGCGACTTCGTGGACCGCTACAACCACGAGCTCATCGACATCCACCGCGTCTCGGCCGAAGGCTTCGAGAACCATCGCCAGCATCTGCATACGCTGATCAGCCGCCACCGCGAGCTGACCGGCAGCATCTGGGCGCAGCAGATCCTGGACGAGTTCCGCGACTACATCGGCAAGTTCTGGCTGGTCAAACCCAAGGCCGCCAGCATCGAGTCGCTGACGGAGTCACTCAGGCGGGCGGCCTGAGTGACGGGATTGGGGATTCGGGATTGGGGATTCGCTCAAGCCATGCGACCTGTCGTCGCCTTGGCAAATCCCGATGTCCGAATCTCCACTCCCTGCTCTCACGCGTCGATTGCTGTTCGAGATTCGCACTGCGTCAGACCCATGTCGCCCGCTGTTGCGAATCCCCAATCCCAACTCCCGAATCCCAGCCCCTATGAGCCGCAAGCAAGCCTTCCAATTCCTCGACCTGCCCCGGACCATGCCCACGCGCATTCCGGTGGAACTGCGCACCTCCGGCGACTGGGGCGAGTTGTACGGCAAGTTCGACAAGGCCGATGCGCAATACCAGGCCGGCCGTTGCCTGGACTGCGGTAACCCGTATTGCAGCTGGAAATGCCCGGTACACAACGCCATCCCGCAGTGGCTGCAGCTGGTGCAGGAAAACCGCATCGAGGAAGCCGCCGCGCTGTGCCATTCCACCAACCCGCTGCCGGAAGTGTGCGGGCGCGTGTGCCCGCAGGACCGCCTGTGCGAAGGCAGCTGCACGCTGGAGGAATTCGGCGCGGTCACCATCGGTGCGGTGGAGAAATACATCGTCGACACCGCCTTCAAGATGGGCTGGCGCCCGGATCTGGGCAACGTGCAGCCGACCGGCCACCGCGTGGCGGTGATCGGCGCCGGCCCGGCTGGGCTGGCGTGTGCGGACCGGCTGGCGCGTGCCGGCATCGAGGCGGTGGTCTACGACCGCTATGAGCAGATCGGCGGGCTGCTGCAGTTCGGCATCCCCAGCTTCAAGCTGGACAAGTCGGTGATCGGCAAGCGCCGCGAGATCCTCGAAGGCATGGGCGTGCAGTTCCGCCTGGGCGTGGAGATCGGTAAGGACGTCAGCATCGAGCAGTTGCTGGGCGAATACGATGCGGTGTTCTTAGGGACCGGCGCGTATCGCTACACCGACGGCGGCCTGCCCGGGCAAGACCTGAAGAACGTGCTGCCGGCGCTGCCGTTCCTGGTGCAGAACAGCCGCATCGTCAGCGGCAACGACCCGCACGGCCGGCCGATCGCCGGCTGGGAAGACCAGCTCGCCCTGCCCGACCTCGCCGGCAAGCGCGTGGTGGTGCTGGGCGGCGGCGATACCGGCATGGACTGCGTGCGCAGCGCCATTCGCCTGGGCGCGGCCAAGGTCACCTGCGCCTACCGCCGCGACGAAGCCAGCATGCCCGGCTCGGCGCGCGAGGTGGCCAACGCGCGCGAAGAAGGCGTGCGCTTTTTGTTCAACCGCCAGCCGCTGTCGATCGAATCCGGCGCCGACGACGAAGCCATCGGCGTGACCGTGGTGGAAACCAGATTAGGTGAGCCCGACGCCAGCGGCCGCCGTAACGCCGTGCCGGTGGAAGGCAGCGAATCGCTGCTGGAAGCGGACGTGGTGATCATCGCCTTCGGCTTCTCGCCCACCCTGCCCGATTGGTTGGCCTCGCAAGGCGTGGAAGCCGGCAGCAACGGCCGCATCGTCGCCCCGGCCGACGGCAACGGCCGCCTGCCCTACCAGACCAGCAACCCGCGCCTGTTCGCCGGCGGCGACTGCGTGCGCGGTGCGGACCTGGTGGTCACCGCAGTGGCCGAAGGCCGCGATGCGGCGGGAAGCATCGTGCAGCTGCTGGGGGTGAACGCGCAGGTCAAGGAGCCGGCTGCGGCATGAGGGTGATGAGGAGCATATGGATCGCGCCTAGCTCAGCAAGGCGAAGAATCTTTCCTACAGAGACCCCGAAGTCGCGCCTCAAGAGCTACGTGAGATAGAACTAGCAATACCTGAGCTGGACGTTGCGCCTCGCATTCGACATCTAAAGATCAACGAACTCAATGATGCCCGAGGGTACAGGCAAGCTGCGCTCTTAGCTTGGGCATGTCACATAACCTTGCGCTGCCCGTACGCTTCTCTCCGTCGAAGCGTGTGGCAGCCTGGTGAGGGAGAAGTGCACGGCACTTTGCATCGATTCATCTGAAGGAACTCGTTTCGGAATCACTCAACAGCCCGATCACTATTCAGGCGATTATTGCTGGTTTTGCGAAATCAACGTCTTGTTTTGCCGGGTTCTACACGTTCGGCTTCAACGAGAATCACTACAAGCCAAACCGAGACTCGGGTCGATTAGACGTAGACATGAAGAAATTAACCTTGCGGAGCCTGCCTAGCTCAGTTTTACCTGAGTACACATCAGTTTCGAAAATCGTTTATGAAAAAAACTGCTGCGTCGTACACTTGACCGCCCATGCCTCTAATAGGACTGTCCAAATCATTTTTAGCGATGTGGTCGGCGTAAAGATACTGGACGAACGCGATTTCTCTGAATTCTGGCGCTGCAATATGGAATCATTTGATGAGATAGAGGGAGCAACCGTCTCACAGGTTCTCTTTGGCGGTTGGAGCCAGCACGATGAAGTACTTGAGTCGTATATTCCAACAGGATTCTACGGCGAAGTTATGGAGTTTTTCATCGCTGACCACTCTGAGTGCATCAACGTTCTATGCACAAAGGAACCCTCTATCCACATCGTTGATTAGCTCGCCAGCAGAGTAGCGAGGTGTATTACCGTCCGCATCGACAGCGACGCAGACGGCAACATTACAGCGTGACGTAACAACTACTCAGGCCGCCTTATCCAGCGTGGCCATATCGATCACGAAGCGGTACTTCACGTCGCTCTTGAGCATGCGCTCGTAGGCCTCGTTGATCTGGTCGGCGCGGATGGTTTCGATGTCCGAGACGATGTTGTGCTTGGCGCAGAAATCCAGCATTTCCTGGGTCTGGCGGATGCCGCCAATCAGCGAGCCGGCCAGGGTGCGGCGCTTCATCACCAGGTTGAACACCGCCGGCGACGGGTGCGACTGCTCGGGCACGCCCACCAGCACCATGGCGCCGTCGCGCTTGAGCGCGTTGAGGAACGGGTCCAGGTTGTGCGGCGCGGCCACGGTGTTGAGGATGAAGTCCAGGGTGTTGTACTGCGCGGCCATCTGCGCTTCGTCCTTGGAGATCACCACTTCGCTGGCGCCCAGGCGCATCGCATCGGCGCGCTTGCTCTCGGAGGTGGTGAACAGCACCACGGTGGCGCCCATCGCCTTGGCGATCTTCACCGCCATGTGGCCCAGGCCGCCCAGGCCGACCACGCCCACCTTCTGGCCCGGACCCACCTTCCAGTGTGCCAGCGGCGAATAGGTGGTGATGCCGGCGCACAGCAACGGTGCCACCGCGGCCAGGTTGTCGCTGTGGGTGATGCGCAGCACGTATTTCTGGTCGACCACGATATGGTCGGAATAGCCGCCGTAGGTGTTCTCGCCGCCACCGAACATCGGGCCGTTATAGGTGCCGGTGAATCCCTGCTCGCAATACTGTTCTTCGCCTTCCTGGCAGGAGGCGCAGCTGCGGCAGCTGTCGACCATGCAACCGACACCGGCCAGGTCGCCGACCTTGAAACCGGTGACCGCATTGCCGACGGCGGTCACGCGGCCGACGATCTCGTGGCCGGGCACCGAGGGGTAAAGCGTGTTGTGCCATTCGTTGCGTGCGGTATGCAGGTCCGAGTGACACACGCCGCAGTAGGCGATGTCGATCTGCACGTCGTTGGGGCCGGGCGCGCGGCGTTCGAACACGAACGGGGCAAGTGGTTGATCGGCGGCCTGGGCAGCGTAGGCGTGGGCTGTGCTCATGGGAAAACTCCGGGGGGGTGTTGCGTCGTCGGCAAGGCGCGCCAACAACGGGAAGAAAGGGTCGGTAGCTTAAAACGCGCGGATGTCGCACTCCTGCGACAGTGCGTCTTACCTGGTCTCTTGCGAACGCGAGCGCAGCGGCATGATGCGCCTTGCGCGTGTTCGCACGCGGTCAAATCCGCGCCATGCGCGTGAATGGCGCACTAACGTGCGAGCTCCCAGACTCACGCAGCAGCAGATGGCGCTGCACCATCTGCGCTGGCCGTGCCCTCCCCCGCGGCCGCCCACGTCGATGCCGAAGGAGACTCCCATGTTCCGCACTCCCCCGCACTTTCCCCGCTTGCGCATCGCCGCGCTCGCGTTGACCTTGCTCGCCGCCACCCCACTGGTCCAGGCCAAGGAGCCGCCCGGCCCGAAGAAGGACACCGCCGGCCTGAAGTATGTCGGCGTCAATCTGTCCGGCGCCGAGTTCAACTCGCGCAAGAAGCCCGGCACCTTGTTCAAGGATTACACCTACCCTGCCGCCTCGGATTTCAGCTATTTCGCCGGCAAAGGCATGAATACGATCCGCCTGCCGTTTCTGTGGGAACGCGTGCAGCCCGAGCTCAATGGTCAGCTGGACCAGGCCCAATTGGGCTTGATCAAGAAGTCGCTTGAAGCAGCCAAGGCCAACAAGCAATACCTGATCCTGGATCTGCACAACTACGCCACGTACAACGGCAAGCGCATCGGCACCAGCGATGTGCCGGCCGGCGCGTTGGCCGATCTGTGGCGCCGGCTGGCGCTGGAGTTCAAGGACGACAAGGCGGTGATCTTCGGGCTGATGAACGAGCCCAATGGCATTTCCGCACCCGACTGGGCCAATGCCGCGCAGGGGGCGATCAACGCGATCCGCAAGACCGGCGCGAAGAACCTGATCCTGGTGCCGGGCACCGCCTACACCGGCGCACACAGCTGGCGCAGCACCAGCTACGGCGTCTCCAACGCAAAGGCGCTGGAAATCCTCAAGGACCCGGGCAACAACCTGGCCTTCGAAGCGCATCAGTACCTGGACAAGGACTACAGCGGCACCAAGCCGGTGTGCACCAGCGACTCGGTAGGCCAAGAAAAGCTGCAGGGCTTCACTTCGTGGTTGCGCGAGAACAAGCAGAAGGGTTTTCTGGGCGAATTCGCCACGGCCAACAATCCGGTCTGCGACAAGGCGCTGGAAGGCATGCTGACCTACATGGAAAAGAACAGCGACGTGTGGCTGGGCTGGACCTGGTGGGCGGCGGGCGCCTGGTGGAAGCCGGACTATCCCTTCAACGTGCAACCGGGCAAGGACGGCAGCGACAAGCCGCAGATGGCGATCCTGAGCAAGTACGCACGCCGCGCCGGCAGGTAAGCAGCGGCGCAGCCAGAGGTGGTCGCAACCGGTGTTGCGGCCACTTTTTTGTCGTTGCCGCAGCGCGTGGGGCCGCCTGCTTCGGAGAAGGGCAGACCGCCGCTGGCTCGCTGCGGGCAGCAGAAGGCAGAGGCAATCGCGCGCCAGCTCACGCGCTGCGTGTTGCCGATGTGCGCTGTTCGATCGCATGCAACAGCCCGGTATCGAGCGCTGGCCATATCGTCCATGCGCTGGTGCAACTTGCAGTGCGAGGCTGCCGTCTCGGCGACGCCCTGATGCGACGCCTGCGCGCCACGATGCATGGACGACGCGCGAGCGATCTCATCCAATCCGCGCTATCGCGTCGACGTCCGCACTAAACCTGCGCACTGTCTGCCGCTGTGGCTGGCATTGCCCGGCGACAGCATCGCCAATCAGGCAACCCATCGTGATGGACAGATAGGCGCTGCAGCGCAAAGGCATTGCACGAATGCAGCTGCATTCGCCCGCGATGTACAGCACGCCATCGCGCAGGCGATGCGCGCCACTGTTCGAAGCGTGTGCAAACGGTGCGGTACGTTCGCGCCATGCGTGCGCGCTCTAACACAAGAACTGCGGGTCACTGCACAGCTTGGCCGATTGATCCCTCTCAACCGTGGTTTGTGCGGGCGTATACGCCTAGTCTGGTGATGGACGCGTTGCTGTCTTACATCGAACGAGCTCATACCCGCATCAGCGCGCCGTCCTTGCACAGGTCTTTCGCACGCAGAAGTCTCAGGAGTTCCCCCATGAAATCCCTCACCACGCGTACGCGCCGGCCGCGTTGCCGCGCGCTGTCTTTGCTATTGCTTGCCCTCATGCCGCTCGCGCAGGCGCAAAGCACTTCCGGCCTGAAGTATGCAGGCATCAATCTATCCGGCGCCGAGATCAAATCCTCGCAAAAACCCGGCGTGCTCAACATCGATTATCACTATCCGGCGGCCGACGAATACGCCTACTTCGCCGGCAAGCACATGAACACGGTTCGCCTGCCGATCCTGTGGGAACGGCTGCAGCCAAAAGCGGGCGGCGAGCTGGATCCGGCGCAGCTGGCGTTGATCCGGCAGGCGGTCGCCAACGCCAAGGCGGCCAACATGTACGTGATCGTGGATGTGCACAACTACGCCAAGTATTACGGCCACACCATCGGCAGCACGAAAGTGCCGATCAGCACCTTCAACGATCTATGGCGACGGCTGGCGATCGCCTTCAAGAGCGACAACGCCGTGATCTTCGGGCTGATGAACGAGCCTTACGACATCGATCCGCAAGCGTGGGCAAGAGCCGCGCAGGCGTCGATCGACACCATTCGTAAAACCGGTGCAAACAATCTGATTCTGGTGCCGGGTGCGTTATGGACAGGCGCGCATAGCTGGTACTCCACAGTGGCCGGGCAATCCAATGCAGTGGCGATGGCATCCATTCGCGACCCGCTCAATCGGTATGCCATCGAAGCGCATCAATATCTGGATGCCGATTCCAGCGGCACCAGCGGCGGGTGCGTCAGTGCCACGATCGGGGTCGAGCGCCTGCGTAGCTTCACCGAATGGCTGCGCCTGAACAAAAAACGCGGGTTTCTTGCCGAATTCGGTACCGGCAACACGGCCACCTGCAATCTCGCGCTCAACGGCATGCTGGGCTACATGGAATCCAACAGCGATGTGTGGATGGGCTGGTCCTGGTGGGCGGCAGGCGCGTGGTGGAGCAGGGCGTATCCGTTCAACGTGCAACCGGATGCGCAGGGGCGCGACAAGCCGCAGATGTCGATATTGGGCCCACGTGCGCGCCGGATTACCGATTAAGCGCGACCAACGCGCCTAGCAAATAGTCGTCAGCTGGGCGCGGATGGCACGCAAACCACACCGTAGATGTGTCCACGCAAACGCCTGCGGCGCCCGCCTGACGCCCGCGCGCAGGTGCTTTCGCTGCTGTTCGCAACGACAGCGCCAGTGCAGGCACGTGCGGGCGCCGCAGGCAATCGTCATCACACGTCGCTCTTCCATCCGGTAGCGAGCGCGCTTTCTACCGGGCTGAGCATTGCCGCGATTGGCCACTTTTCCTGGTCTTTTCGCGGAAAGATCGAGGCAGCCTATGCCTGCAACCTCGGTGGCACTTCAATGCGGCATGGCGTCATGGACATGACGTCATGCCACTGACGGCAGGCGCTTCCATACGACGCAAAGTCGACAGCACGGACGAACCCACGCCGCACTTGCGCAAATACCGGCCCATATCTCGCGCTTTTGTGCGGCCTATCAATCTCGACAACGCGCCTTGCAGAGTGTGACTGCGATGCAGTTCGCATATTGGCGCTGAACTGGCCACCGGCAGCAATTGGGCACGGCTGATGCATTGACTCAGACCGATGCAGTGCATCGCGCGTAACGCGCATGCACTTACCTGCATCGCCCCCCGTCTGAGGAGTTGTGTCATGTCTGCTGTCTGCTTTTCGTTGCGCGCGCTACTGCGCTCTACGCTGCTTTTCATCGTGTTCGGGAGCCTGTCGCTGGCCCACGCGCAGACGCGCGCGCTCACTTATGCCGGCGTCAATCTGTCAGGTGCCGAGTACGCATCTTCCAAGAAGCCCGGAGTCCTCAACAAGGACTATATGTACCCCGCGACCAACGATTACACCTATTTCGCCGGTGTCGGCATGAATACCATCCGCCTGCCGATCCTGTGGGAGCGGCTGCAGCCCAGCGCGAACGGCGAACTGGACCCGGCACAGCTCGCGTTGCTGCAGCAGGCGGTGGCACGCGCCAAGGCAGCCGGTATGTATCTGCTCATCGATATCCACAACTACGCCAAGTATTACGGCTACAAGATCGGCGGCCCGGAAGTACCGGTGGCCACGTTTACCGATCTCTGGCGTCGTCTGGCGCTGGCGTTCAACAGCGACAACGCGGTGATGTTCGGGCTGATGAATGAGCCCAACAATATTTCGGCCAGCGAATGGGCCGGCGCAGCGCAGGCCGCCATCGATGCCATCCGCAGGACCGGTGCCAATAACCTGATTCTGGTGCCCGGCGCATTGTGGACCGGCGCGCACAGTTGGTATTCCCCCACGAGCGATGGCTATTCCAACGCCACCGCGCTGACCGCCATCTACGACCCGCTCAATCGCTACGCCTTCGAAGTGCACCAGTATCTGGATGCCGATTCCAGCGGCACCAGCAGCACCTGTGTCAGCAGCACCATCGGCGCCGAGCGCCTGCGCAACTTCACGCAGTGGCTGCGCACCAACCGCAAGCGCGGCTTTCTGGGCGAATTCGGCACCGCCAACAATGCGGTGTGCAACCAGGCGCTGCAAGGCATGTTGGCGCACATGGAAACCAATGCAGACGTGTGGCTGGGCTGGACCTGGTGGGCGGCCGGTTCGTGGTGGAACCTCAGCTACGCGTACAACGTGCACCCCAACAAGGACGGTACCGACAAGCCGCAGATGGCGATCCTCTCGCCACAGGCCGCACTCGCCACGCGTGCGCCGGTTGCGACTGCCGCAGCGCGCAGCTCCGCTGCATCGACCTCGGCAACAAGCACATCCGCTGCACGCACGACACGCTGATGCCAAGCAAAGCCGCCGCAAGGCGGCTTTTCCAGCGCACGCAGCGCGCGGGCACACGGCGTTGGCAAGGTGAGAAGCACACGCACGTTGCTGCGATTGCGATCGTGGATAACACACGATGCGTGCTCAGCCGCGACATCCGCGTCGATGTAAACATCGCGTGCATCGCAGGTGAGCAAGCACCTCGGCGTTTCAGCTAACTGAACTTTCGTTGCGGCCGCTTGCCCGTTTTTCACCTGATGGCGATAGGCCGCCCTCCAGCATGAGCGCACTTCACTGCAGGAGCATTCCCATGACACAGCGATTGATGAAGACCGCACTGATCGGCGCCCTTGCCTTGCTGTCGCAGGGTGCGTTAGCACAGGCGGCCGACAAGCCGGCCAAGGCGCTCACCTCCGGTGAGGTCACCAGCATGCTCACCGCAAAGGGCTACACCAAGGTGCACGACGTCAAGTTCGAGCATGGCGTCTGGACGGCAGACGCGCGTAGCGGCGACGGCAAGGACGTGGACGTGCACATCGATCCGGTGACCGGCCGCGTCTATGGCGACCAGACCACCTCCAAGCTCAGCGAAGCCGACGTGCGCGCATCGCTCTCCACCGGCGGCTATGCCGATGTGCACGACCTCAAGTTCAAGGATGGCCTGTGGAAGGCCGATGCCAAGCGCAACGGGCAGAAGGTCGAACTGCACGTGGATCCGGAAGACGGTCACGTGGTGAGCGTGGAGAACGACTGAGTGGCGCACGTCTCGTTCGTCTGCAGGCGGGTAGGGTAGATCGAGCGTCGCAGAGCATGCGCGCTTGCCCCATGGCCATGCGTCCCATCCATGGGCTGAGATGTAAGGTCAGTGCAGCAAGCCCCTGATCGCGCAAGATCGCAGCTGCGCGATGTGGCGTGGCTGATCGCCAGATGCCTCATATGAGGCAACAATGCAAAAGGCCTCCGGTGGGAGGCCTTTTGCGTAACAGATTGGTTTCCAGCGATGGTCGCGCAAGGCAGGCCGCTGATGCAGTCGTGCCACACCGTGCGGCAATGACGGCGCGGCGGCCTCAGCGTGGAGATTGGGCCTTGTGCGTCTGCGTGGCCGCGCTGTCAGCGTCGGCCGGCTGCGCGCTCGCCGCGCTCGCGCCAGGCTTGCCGGCCATCATGCGATCGCGCGCGGCCTTGAACGGGTTGCCGGGGTACCAGTTGGGCCAACGTTCGCCGGCAGCGACCTCCTTGCCCACGCCATAGACCACCTGCAGGTCTTCGATGGTGCCATCGAGCTTCCAGGTGGCGGCGTCGTATTTGTCGCCCGGGGCGTGATAACGATGGCGTCCGTAGTCCTCGGCCGCGGCACGTCCGGCGGCAGTGCCGCCCTCGCGCAGGTCTTCGCCGCCATCGGCATACAACGCCGGCACGCCGGCCTTGGCGAAGTTGAAGTGATCCGAGCGGAAGTACGAGCCGCTTTGCGGGGTGGCTTCTGCGTGCAGGGTGCGCCCCTGCATGGCGGCGATCGGCTTGAGGATGTCCTCCAGCTCCGAGCTGCCCATGCCCACCACGGTGACATCGCGTGCGCGCCCGGCCACCGACATCGCATCCAGATTGATCACCGCCGCGATCTTGTCCAGCGGGAAGCTCGGGTTGGCCACGTAATACTTGGAACCGAGCAGGCCCGATTCTTCCAGCGTGACCGCCAGGAACACCACCGAGCGCGCCGGCTTGGGATCCTGGTGCGCGAATGCATCGGCGATTTCCAGGATGCCGGCCACGCCGGTGGCGTTGTCCACCGCGCCGTTGTAGATGTTGTCGCCGCGTTCGCCCGGATGCTTGCCCAGGTGGTCCCAGTGCGCCATGTACAGCACCGCCTCGTCGGCGTGGCTGGTGCCCGGCAGCACGCCGACCACATTACGCGAGGTCTTGGCCGCGATGGTGCTCTTGAGATCGACCGACCAGCTGGCCTTCAACGGCACCGGCTTGAAGCCGCGCTTGCTGGCGTCCTTGTAGGCCTGCGCCAGGTCCAACCCGGCGTTGGCGAACAATTGCTTGGCGGTTTCGGCGCTGATCCAGCCCTGCACCGGCAGGCGCGGGTCGGGGTCGTCCTTGGCCGGCAAGTCGTATTGCGGGCCGGACCAGGAATTTTTCACTACGTCCCAGCCGTAGCTGGCGCCGGGCGTGTCGTGCACGATCAACGCCGCAGCCGCGCCCTTGCGTGCGGCTTCTTCGAACTTGTAGGTCCAGCGCCCGTAGTAGGTCATGCGCTTGCCATCGAACAACTTGGCATCGTCGGTGTGGAAGCCCGGGTCGTTGACGAACATCACTACCGTCTTGCCCTTCCACTCCTGGCCGGCATAGTCGTTCCACTGCTGCTCGGGTGCGTCCACGCCATATCCGACGAACACCAGCTCGCTGTTGTCCAGCTTGACCTCGGCCTGGCCGGTGCGCGTGCCGACCACGATGTCGGTGCCGAAGGCGAGGGTGCGGGTCTGCTCGCCGCTGCGCAGGCTGGGCGCGGTGGATGCATCGGCGGTGGTTTCCACCATCGGCACTTCCTGGAACCAGCTGTCGCCATTGCCCGGCTGCAGCCCGATGCGCTGCATCTGGTCGCGGATGTAGGTCACGGTCTTTTCTTCGCCCGGCGTCCCCGGGCCGCGGCCTTCGAAGTCGTCCGACGCCAGTGTCTTGACCAGTTCGGCGAAGTCGCCCGTGGTCATTTCCGGGGAGAAGGTGTGGCGGCTGACCGGCGCGGTGGGCGCGCTCTCGGTCGGCGTCTGCGCGGCAGGCGCACCGGGCGCAGCGGCGGGTTCGCGTTTGCAGCCGGCCAGGGCCAGCGTCGCGGCCAGGCACAACAGGATCTTGCGGGGCATCGGAACTCCTCGTGCGGCGGAATCCCGATCTTAGAGCGTGCGTCGGACGGCGGGGTGAGCGCGCGGCTGCGTGTACTGCGGTTGCATGGCGGGCCGGGCAGGGCGCCTGGAGCGGGCGCCCTGGATCCGGCGCACGCACCGGCAGGTGCGCGCTGCGTTGGTCAGTCCTTCGGTGCGACGTCGCTGTCGAAGCTGCGCGCGGTGGCGCCGCTCACCGCGCCGATCTTGGCGCTGCGGTGCACGTACAGGTTGACCTCGCGCTCGAAGTGCAACGGCCCATCGACCACCGCATCCGGGCCGATCACCACGCGCGGCTTGCGCGAGGGCTGGAACGAAAAACCGAAGCTCGGCTTGCTCACTTCGATGCCGCCGCGCACATGCGACCCCACCCCGACAGTGATGTCGCCGTTGACCGTCTCGATGCCCTTGCCGAGCTCGGTTCCCACCAGCCCGATGCTGCCATTGACCGTTTCCACGCCGCCGCTGATCTGGCTGCCACGCTCGGCCAGGATGCTGCCGTTGACCGTCTCCAGCCCGCCGGACACGGTGACTTTCTGGCCCAGCGTGATCGAGCCGTTGACCGTTTCCACGCCACCGGTTCGCGCGTTGTCGCCGATGCGGATGCCGCCATTGACGGTTTCCACGTTCTTGGTTTGCGCACCGGCACCGATCTCGATGGAGCCGTTGACCGTTTCCAGGGCGCCGTAGGTCTTGCCGGCATCTGCGCTGATCTTGCCGTTGACCTTGCTGACGTCCTCCTCGGCCCAGGCGCTCGTGCAGACCAGGGACAGTGCCAGGAGGAGAATTTGGGGCTTCATGCTGAACCTCGCGCGGCGGCGGTAGTCTGGGGCGTGGCGGCGATCACATCATGCTTGGCTACAATCGCGCACCTGCCTGAAGTCACTGGATCTTTCGTTGCCCCCTTCGTCCGCACCGCTGCCGCGCCTGCCGCTCGCTCCCGCCACCGGCCGTGGGCGGATGTGGCTGGCGGCGGGTGTGCTGGCCTGCACGTTGCTGGGCAGCGTGGGCGCAAGCGCGCAGAGCCAGCGCGAGACCGAGCGCAAACTGCAGCAGCTACGCGATGAGCTCAAGACCATCAGCGCCGATCGGCGCGAACTGGAAGGCAAACGCGGCACTGCTGCGCAACAGCTACGCCAGGCCGACGAGAAAGTGGCCAAGACCGCACGCGCCTTGAGCGAAACCGAAGCGGCGATGCGCGCGCAGGAACAGCATCTGTCCACCCTGCAGCAGGAACGCGCGCAGTTGCAGCGCGGCCTGCAGAGCCAGCGCACGCAGCTGGCGGCATTGTTGCGCGCTGCCGATCAGGTGGGCCGCAACGCACCGTTGAAGGTGCTGCTGTCGCAGGACACGGTGGGCGATGCCACGCGCATGCTGGCCGATCACCGCTATGTGCAAAACGCACGTGCGCAACGCATCCACGCCCTGACCACGCAACTGGATACCCTGGCGAAAGTGGAACAGGACATCGCCACCCGGCGCCAGGCGCTGGATGCCGCACGCGCGCAGCAGAAGGCGCAGGCGGCCACGCTGCAGAAGGACCGCTCGCAACAGGCGGCCACCGTCGCGCAGCTGGACGATCGCTACAAGCAGCGCGCCGAACGCGAAAAGGCAATCGGCCAGGACGCCAAGGCGCTGGAACAACTGCTCGCCAATCTGCGCGCAGCGGCCGCCAAGGCCGAAGCCGAACGGCGCGCTGCCGCAAAACGCGCTGCCGCCGAAGCCGCCGCGCAGGCCAAACGCAGCAAAACCGAGCGTTCCGATCGCCCCGGCAAGACCCCGCCCAAGGTGGTCGCCAACGCACCGGCCCCCAAGGTCGGTGGGCTCAGCTGGCCAGTGGCGGGCAATCTGCTGGCGCGCTTCAACGCCACCTTGCCCGATGGCCACACCAGCAAGGGCGTGCTGATCGGCGCGCCCAAGGGCACCACCGTGACCGCAGTGGCCGATGGCACGGTGGTGTTTTCCGACTGGATGACCGGCTACGGCATGATCCTGATCGTGGACCACGGCAACGGCTACATGAGCCTGTACGCGCATAACGACACCTTGCTGCGCGATGCCGGCGCATCGATCAAACGTGGCGACGCGGTCGCCAAGGTCGGCAGTTCGGGCGGGCAGGGCGTGCCGGCGCTGTACTTCGAATTGCGACGCAACGGGCAGCCGGTGGATCCATCGAGCTGGCTGCAACGCCGCTGAGCGCCGCGCACCGCCCGCGATTCAACGCGGATTTACCGCTGCTTCGCGCATAATCCGGTCAGCTCCGCGCTGCGGGGCGCCTTATCTCTTTGTCGGAGTGCTTCATGCGCGTAGCCGTCCTGTCCGTTGCCCTGTCGCTGGCCCTGTTCGCGTCGCCTGGTTGGGCGCAGAAGGCCGGCCCCGCCGCCGCCCAGGCCAGCGCGGACGATCCGGAAGCCAATGAAGCCGCTGTTTCCAAGGTGCCGCTGGATGAGATCCGCCGTTTCGTGGCGGTCTACAACGCGGTCAAGCAGGCCTACGTCGACCCGGTCGAAGACAAGAAGCTGATGCACTCCGCCGTGCGCGGCCTGCTCTCGGACCTGGACCCGCACAGCACCTATTTCGACAAGGAAGATGCCGAAGCCTTCGACGAACAGGCCACCGGCGCCTACGACGGCATCGGCGTGGAATTGCTGCAGCAGCAGGACAACACCCTCAAGGTGATCGCGCCGATCGACGACACCCCGGCCGCGCGCGCCGGCATCCGCGCCGGCGATGTGATCGTGGCCATCGACGGCAAGCCGATCGATGCCAGCAAGGCGATGGAGCCGCTGCGCGGCGAATCCGGCAGCAAGGTCGTGTTGACCATCATGCGCGACAAGACGCCCAAGCCGTTCGATGTGACCCTTCAGCGCGAAACCATCCGCGTGGCCAGCGTGCGCAGCAAGCTGCTGGAGCCGGGCTACGGCTACATCCGCATCAGCACCTTCCAGGCCGACACCGGTGCCGATTTCCAGAAGAACCTCAAGCAGCTGCAGGCCGGCGGCAAGTTGCGCGGGCTGGTGCTGGACCTGCGCAGCAACCCCGGCGGTCTGCTGACCTCGGCGGTGCAGGTGGCCGACGATCTGCTGGACAAGGGCAATATCGTCAGCACGCGCGGGCGCATCTCGATCAGCGATGCCAAGTTCGACGCCACTCCGGGCGATCTGCTGAGCGGCGCACCGGTCGTGGTGCTGGTGGATGCCGGTTCGGCCAGTGCGTCGGAAGTGCTGGCCGGCGCGCTGCGCGATAACAAGCGCGCACGCATCATCGGCAGTCGCACCTTCGGCAAGGGCTCGGTGCAGACCGTGCTGCCGCTGGATAACGGCGACTCGGTCAAGCTCACCACCGCGCGCTATTACACCCCCAGCGGCAAGTCGATCCAGGCCAGCGGCATCGTGCCGGACGTACTGCTCACCCCCGAACCGCAGCCCGGCGATGCCGATGTGCCGGCCAGCCTGACCGACTACAGCGAAGCCACCTTGCCGGGCCACCTGCGCGGCGACGACGAAGGCGAAGAGGGCTACAGCGCCGGCGACGTGCTGCCGGGCGACGGCCCGATCGCCGAAGCCCTGGCCGAACTCAAGCAACCCGGCTCCGTCGCCAAGGCGCAGGCTGCACGCAAAGCCAAGGCGCAGGCCGCGCAGAAGGCCAAGCCAGCCAAGACCGGTGCCGAGCCCAAGCCCGCCGCAGCGCGCCCGGCGACTACGGACAAGCCCACATCGGCCGAACCGGCAGGCAAGGCCAAGCCGGCCACTGCACCCGCAGCGCCAGCCGAACCGGTGCAGCCGGCGCCGCCAAAGGACACGCCAGCGTCCACCGAACCGGCCAACTGAGAGCGGCCCATGCAACGTCGTGGCCCGTCGTCAGGCGGGTTTGGTCGTCTCGCAGAGGATTGGTGTGGGAGTGGTGCATGCGGCACCCAACATCAATCGCCGCTCACCTGGCAGCAGCGCGCGCGGCTGGTCGGCTGCTTCCGGGCCGCGCTCACCCAGCGCGGAATCACACCCGCTGGGTTGTGGCCAACACCTCAGGATTGACCAGGTTGCGCGGTGTGCCCGCCGCGAACGCCAGCACATTGTCGAACGCCGCGGCGAAATACAGCGCGTAGCTGTCGCGCTCCACGTACCCCAGATGCGGTGTCGCCAGCACGCGCGCATGCCGCAGCAGCGGATCGCGGGTCCAGCACCGGCTCGTGCTCGAACACATCCAGCGCGGCCTGCGCCGGCCGGCCCGCGTCCAACGCAGCGAGCAGGGCGCCAGGGGCGATCAACTCGGCACGGCTGGTGTTGACCAGCAACGCGTCGGCGCGCATGCGCGCCAGATCCTGTGCGGTGATGTCATGACGTGTCTGCGCAGTCAGGCGCCGATGCAGCGACAGTACGTCGCTGCGTTCGAACAGTTCCTCGCGGCTGCCCGCAACCGCGAACCCATCGCGCGCTGCCTGCGCACAGGATGCCGGCCCGCCCCACACCAGCACCTGCATGCCGAACGCGCGCCCGAAGCTGGCCACGCGTTGGCCAATCCGCCCATAACTCCAAATCCCCAGCGTGCGCCCATGCAGCACGCGGCCCAGGCCGGGATCGCCAAGCGCCTGCCAGCGTCCCTGCTGCAATGCATGCTGGTAGTCGGTCAGCCGACGGCTGGCCGACAGGATCAGCGCCCAGGTCAGCTCGGCCGGCGCCACCGGCGAGCCGACGCCTTCGGCCACCGCCACACCCGATGCGGTGCACGCCGCCACATCCACATGCGCGCCAACGCGCCCGGTCTGGCTGATCAGTTTCAACCGCGGCAGCCGTTGCAGCAGCGCCGCATCCACGCGCGTGCGTTCGCGGATCAATACCAATGCGTCGGCGTCGGCCAGAGATGCGGCACGCGCGTCGAGCTCCGCGCCCAACGCGCCCAGCACCTGCACCTGGTGGCCCTGCATCTGCTGCAGGCAGGGCAGCTGAGCGACGGCGCCCTGGTAGTCGTCGGGCACCACAATGCGCATCAGCGTGGCTTGATCGGCGAGGGGAACGGGGTGACCACCTTGTCGCCGGTGGTGGCATCGCGAATCACCGACTGGCCTTTTTTCTCCACTTCTTCGATCCGCACGATGCTCTGCATCGGCAGGTGCAAGGTCTTGGTATTGCCGAATTCCTCGCGCAGGCGTTCTTCGGTGGGGTCCACCACCAGCCCGTCGTGCACGTCGAACACTAGCTCGCCGATCTGGTTGAAGCCCCACAGATGGCTGCCGGTGACCTCACGCGCGTAGAGCTCGTACACCTTGCCGTGATTGAGGAAGGTGACTTTGTACAGAGACTTGGACATGCACACGATTATAGGCGCGCGCCTGGACAGCGACGTGCGCGGCATCGTGCCGGTACCTCGGCCACGCATGGGGTGCGGCCTGCCGCTACAGCCCGGATGCTGCGCGGCTCAGAAACCGTGGCGCTTGCGCAGCCGCCGCGCGATTGCCGCGCGCACGTACAGGCCGTACACGATGCCGAACACGAAGCCGGCGATGTGTGCCGACCACGCCACCATGCCGAACGCCGGGCCGATATAGGCGAACACCACCTGCAGCAGTGCCCAGGCGCCGATCAACAGCGGCGCCGGCACACGAATGAATTCCAGAAACACGCCCAGCGGCAGCACCACGCCCAGCTTGGCGCCCGGAAACAGCGCCAGGTACGTGCCGATCAACGCCGACACCGCACCCGAGGCGCCGATGATCACCCGGTCCGGCGTGCCGATGGCAAAGATCGCCGCCAGGTTGGAGGCCGCGCCGCCGACCAGAAACAGCAGCAACAACCGCCACGGGCCCAGGATGCGTTCGGCCGGCAGCCCGAAGATCAGCAGGAACACCAGGTTGCCGAGCAGATGCGACCAGTCCGCGTGCAGGAACAGCGCCGTGAACAGGCGCAGCACGCTGCCGTCGCGCAAGGTGGCCCACCAGTCGCCCAGATTGGAGACCCCGCTGGAGAGCGCGCCCCAGTCCAGCCACAACGTATTGCGCGCCTCGCCCGGCCGGCTGATCGACCACAGATACGCCAGCCACACCGTGGCGAACAGCAACGGCACTGCCCAGCGCGGGGTGGGTTTCTTGCGGGAAGGAAGAGAGACGAACATCGGACGGCGACAATAGCCGGTCCACGCTGCTGAACCCAGCCCTAACCTGACGGCACGTTCAGCGCGCGCCTCGTTATTGTTCGGTTAATCGTCATGGGTATACTGCGTACGGCGTCGTATGTCGGGGGGGGGTCTCCGGCGCGCTCCGGGCACTGGATTGGTGCTGGACGCGGGCGCTGAACCGACCATTGCAGTCCTTATCCGGAGAGCTACAACTTATGTCTACCGCTTCCACTCTCAGCCGCGCCACCCTGTTGGCCGTCGGTATCGCTGGCGTGCTGGCCGTTGGTCAGGCGCACGGCGCCGCGTTCCAGCTGAAGGAAAACAGCGCCAAGGGCCTTGGCCGCGCATTCGCAGGTTCGGGCAGCGCCCCGGATGATGCCTCCATCATCGCCAACAACCCGGCAGGCATGCGCCAGCTGGACGGTCGCCTGTTCCAGGCCGACGTCAGCGCCATCAGCTTCTCGGCCAAGTTCCAGCCCGACACCGCGGCCTACGCCAACGGCGCTCCGGTCTCCGGCGGCAACGGCGGCGACGCCGGCATGATCGCGCCGGTCCCGGCGATGTACTTCCACGTGCCGTTCGGCGAGAACGACAACATGCACCTGGGCACCTCGCTGACCGTGCCGTTCGGCTTCAAGACCGAATACGACCGCGACTGGGTCGGCCGCTACCACGGCACCAAGACCGAGCTGCAGGCGATCGACTTCAACGTCGCGTTCTCCTATGACGTGAACCCGTACGTGTCCTTCGGTGCCTCGGTGTTCGCCGAGCGTCTGGATATCGACCTGGCCAACGCCGTGGATTTCGGCAGCGTGCTGGCTGCGCGCCGCGTGCCGGGCTTCGCGCCGGGCAGCGCCGATGGCTACTCGCGCATCAAGGGCGACAGCACCGAAGTGGGCTTCACCCTGGGCGGCTTGTTCAGCATCGACGAGAACACCCACATCGGCTTCAGCTACCGCTCGCAGGTGGAACACAAGATCACCGACGGCACCGCCGACTTCACCGTGCCGGGCAGTGCTGCTGCCGTGCTGGGCGTAGCCGCGCCGGGTACCTTCGTCGACACCAAGGGCCGCGCCACCGTCAAGCTGCCGGCCAGCGCCACCGCCAGCTTCACGCATAACGTGAACGAGCAGTGGTCGATCATGGCCGACGTCACCCGCACCGCCTGGAGCAAGTTCGACCAGGTGACCGTGGACTTCGCCTCCAACCAGCCCGATAGCGTGCTGGACTTCTCCTACCGCGACACCACCTTCGCCTCGATCGGTGCCGACTACCGCATGAGCGACACGGTGACCCTGCGCGGCGGCCTGGCGTACGACCAGACCCCGACCACGGCCGAACACCGCGACGTGCGCGTGCCGGACGCGAGCCGCAAGTGGGTTTCGCTGGGCATGAGCTGGCGTCCGTCGGCGCAGACCGAGTACAACTTCGGCTACACCCACCTGTTCACCAGCGACCCGACCAGCGACACCCGCAGCGCCACCGGCGACCGTCTGGCCGGCAGCTACGACGTGAAGGGCGACGTGCTGGCCGCTTCGATCAACTACAAGTTCTGATCGCCGCAGCACGCGTTGCGTGACGAAAAACCCCGCTTCGGCGGGGTTTTTCTTTGGCGCCTTGCATGCTCCACCCACGATACGGGCAACGGGCAACAAGCAACAAGCAAAGCAGGCAGGACACATCGCCTCGGCACCGCGCTTGTCCACCGTTCGCGGTGGCGCTACCGGGCCACGCACGGGTGATCCCGACAACCTCGCGTGTTGATCCCGCCGGCACGCACCGCCTGTCGCACGCTGCAGCCGGCGCGCCAGATTGCTATGGTCAGGCGCATGAGCCAACCCGACTTCATCCAGATCACCGACAACGCCATCGCGCGCGAAGAGTGCGTGGCCATCGTGCAGCGCATGCGCCAGAGCCAGCAGCTGCATCCCGGCCGCATCGGTGGCGGCGTCTTTCCCGACCTCAAACACAGCCGCGACTTGCGCATCAGTGGGATGGCCGAATGGGCGGAAGTGGAAAACCGCCTGCAACAGGCCGTGTTCGATGGCGTGCTCACGTATCTGCGGCAGTATCCGCAGGCGTTGATTTCACCGCTGATGCTGCAGGTCACCACCGCCGATGGCACAGCGCATCGCCTGGTGGCCGAGGATATCGTGCAGATGAGCGACCAGGCGCTGGGCGATCTGGCACGCACCTGCCTGCGCCCGGGTGCGATCAATCTGCAGTGGTATACCGCCGACCAGGGCGGCTACCCGTACTGGCATTGCGAGCTGTATCCGCGCGATGCCAATGCCGACACGCTGCATCGGCATCTGCTGTGGACGCTGTATCTCAACGAGGAATTCGAGCAGGGCGAAACCGAATTCCTGTTCCAGCAACGCAAGGCGCGCCCACGCACCGGCAGCCTGCTGATCGCTCCCACCGCCTTCACCCACACCCACCGCGGCAACCGCCCGGTCGGCGGCGACAAGTTCATTGCCACCAGCTGGATTCTGTTTCAGTCGGCGCAGGCGCTTTACGGCGGGGAATAGGGAATCGGGAATCGGGAATCGCAACGGCGGCGCTTTTTGCTGTTGCTGTTGCTGTTGCTGTTGCTTTGCCGATTCCCGTTTCCCGATTCTCCATTCCTCCGCTGCGACTGCGCCCTGCACCGCGTCGTAGCGGTCGTGCTCGCTCCTCGGACCGGTACACGTCGCTTGCACCAGGCATCGTTAGTAAGAATACTAACGGCATGCAGAAGAACTCTTTCCCCGGCGCGAGCGCGGCAGCTGAGCGCGATGTCCGCAGCTCGCGTACGGTCATCAAGGGGCGCGGCACCACCGCCTACGTGCCCGGCCGTTTCGCGGTCACCACCGCCGTCGAGATAGACGATGGCTGGGGCGCGCTCGATGCCGACGGCGAGGCCGCCATGCGTCCCAAGACCGTGGTGGCCGAGGAAATCGCGCGCAGCATCATCAGCCGCAACAACTCGCCCGACATCGGCTTCTCGCAGTCGGTGAACCCGTACCGGGGATGTGAGCACGGCTGCGTGTACTGCTTTGCCAGGCCCTCGCACGCGTATCTGGATCTGTCGCCAGGGCTGGATTTCGAAACGCGGATCTTCGCCAAGCCGAATGCGGCAGCGCTGCTGCGCGCAGAGATCGCACGCCCGTCCTACCAGTGCTCGCCGATCGCGTTGGGGATCAATACCGACGCCTACCAGCCCACCGAGCGGCGCCTGCACATTTCCCGTCAATGCCTGGAAGTGCTTGCGCAGGCCCGTCACCCGGTCAGCTTCGTGACCAAGGCAGCGTTGATCGAACGCGACATCGATGTGCTGGCCGAGATGGCGCAGCACAACCTGGTGTCGGTGTATTTCTCGGTCACCACGCTCGACAATCGCCTCGCGGCCAAGATGGAGCCGCGCGCCGCCGCGCCGCACGCGCGACTGCGCGCGATGCAGGCGCTGCACGCTGCCGGCGTACCGGTGGGCGTGCTGGTCGCTCCGGTCATCCCGATGATCAACGACAAGGAACTGGAGCGCATCCTGGAGGCGGCCGCAGCCCACGGCGCACGTTCGGCCGGCTACGTGTTGCTGCGCCTGCCGCACGAGCTCACCCAGTTATGGCGCGAGTGGCTCGAGCTGCACTATCCCGATCGTGCCAAGCATGTCATGAGCCTGATCCAGCAGATGCGCGGCGGCAGGGACTACGACAGCCGCTTCGGCAAGCGCATGGTCGGCGAAGGCCCGTTTGCAGAACTGATCGCGCAGCGGTTTTCCATCGCGTATCGGCGCCTTGGATTCGGGCGGCTGCCCAGGCTCGATACCACGCAGTTCCGTCCACCCAGACCGGACACGCCGCAGCTGGACTTGTTTTGATCCTGCCGGGTCCGCGCTGCCTGCAGTGGCCCTGGCCCCGACGCGCAGGCAACGCGTTCGGCAGCAGGACCAATGCGCCAGCGCCGGCAAGCGCGCTGCAACGCGTCCAGCAGAAGGCTACAACCTGATGCCGTGGAAGGGTTGCAGCACGATCTCGGCAATTGCCGAACGTCCCACTTCGAAGGCGTGCTGATACTCCGCATCGGCAATCATCTGCTTGAAGGCGGATCGACCCGGATACTGCACCAGGGTGACCGCATCCCACGGCTGTGCCTGGCCTGCGGTCAGCACCGGCAGGCCATCGCCACTGAAGACGATGTGCGCGCCGAACCGGGCCAGGATGGGCGTGGCCAACCGTAGATACTGGTGATAGCGCTCGCGGCCACCATCGGCCTGGAAGCGAATCAGGTTCAACATGACGATTGCCGAGGTGTCCTCGTCATCCAGGAACGCACCGAGCGCATCGGGTAAAAACGCAACCATGTCAGTCTCCTTGGTCTGGCTTCCTCGCAGTGGAAGCGGCCAACACACGCTAGCGTTGCGGCGTGTCAGAAACTGTCAGTAGCGAACGCCAGTCGCGGTCCTGCTCTCGCCATTGCTTCACCAACGCCTGGCGCGAGTGCGGGTAACGCGTTTGCAGCAGTGCCTGCACCTGCAACCGATCGACACGAAAATGCCGGAACGCGCAGCGGCGCTCGCACCAGGCCGCCAGGACGCGTACGTCGTCGAAATACACCAGGGCGATCGGCCAGACGATGCGCTCGGAGGGCGTGTCGTGCGCATCGACATAGCCGATCGCCAGTTTGCATTGCCGCCGAATGGCCTCGCGCAACACGGCGGTCTGCGGATGATCGACCGACTCGGATGTGGAAGCGGCGGTCAGAATCGCCGCTGGCGCCATGTCTGTGCCGACGCCATCGCCGTGCCTTCTGGCAGACAAGATCTTCGCCAGGGCGCTTTCACCACATCTGGCCAAGGCAGGATCGGCGCGTTGTTTGACCCAATCCAGGCCCAGCATGACCGCATCCAGTTCCTCCTGCGAAAACGCCAGCGATGGCAGGAAGAATCCCGGCTTCAGGTAATAGCCAACGCCGGCTTGGCCCTCCAACGGCGCACCGAGCGCGCGCAAGGTGTCGATATCCCGGTAGACGCTTCGCTGCGATACCCCCAACTCGGACGCCAGCGCAGCTGCCGACACCGGCCGTCTGTGCGCGCGCAGCAGGCCAAGCAGTTCAAACAGGCGGGTTGTCCTGGACATCCATCAGCCTTCGCGCGACAGCCTTGCATTCCGGCGCTCATCCTAGAGCGTGTCATGTACTTTGAGGTGAGTGCGAAGCGTCCTATGGCGCGTGGAGACACCGCGTGCGCTGCGGCCAGGCTTGCCGCCTGGGCACGGCGCGCAACGCGGTATCGGCGCCCCACACGGCGCTTCCCCGGCAGGTTGGCCGCCAGCGCTGCAGTGCGCTCTGGCGAATGCCATCCAGGGCTGGAAGCGCCCGGGCACGCGACCGACGCCTGCAGAACGGGCAGGTCTTGCCGGCTCGAGGGCACCGGCGCGTGCAGGCCGCTATCGGCAGCGTTTGCGTGCCGCCGCCGCCATCGCCACCTCGCTCACGCGGGCAGTGATCATCGCAACACCGCATGCGCCCCGTAGAATCCGCGCATGCTCGCACTTGCACAGGGCGCGTGGGAGTGGCTGGCCACCATTCCCCACCTCGAAGCGCTCCTCCTGGCCGCCTATGTGCTGTATCTGCTGTGGATCGCCGGCTGGATCGTGCTGCAGAAGCGCGAACCGGTGGCCACGCTGAGCTGGGTGTTGTCGCTGGCGGCGCTGCCGTACCTGGGGCTGCTGATCTACTACTGGCTGGGCCCGCAAAAGGTCAAACGGCAGCGGCTGCGGCGCGGGCGCTCGCGCTCGGGCATGGAGAGCTACAGCAGCGTCTGCCCGCCGGATGCCGACTGTACCGAGCTGGCCAAGATCGCCCAGTCCACCACCGGGCTGGCGCCCAGCAGCGCCACCGAAGTGCACTGGCTGGTGGATGGCGCTGCCACGTATGCCGCCATCATCGAAGCGATCCGGGGCGCACGCGACCATATCCATCTGGAGTACTACATCTTCCAGCCCGACCACAGCGGTACCGCGATCTGCGCTGCGCTGATGGAACGTGCCCGTGCCGGAGTCAAGGTGCGGCTGCTGATGGATGCGATCGGCTCATCGGCAATGACCCGACGCGCACTGCGCACGCTGCGCGAGGCCGGGGTGGAAACCGCCTGGCTCCATCCCTCGCAATTGCTCAAGCCATTCAAGCGGCCGTGGTTGAACCTGCGCACCCACCGCAAGGTGATCGTCATCGATGGCCGCGTGGGTTTCACCGGCGGCATCAACGTCACCGACGACGAGAACGAACAGGTGCGCAAGCAGGCGTATCGCGATCTGCACGTGCGCCTGCAAGGCCATGTGGTGCGCAGTCTGCAGCTGGTGTTCCTGGAGGACTGGCTCTATGCCACCGGCCAGGGCCGCGCGGCCTTCCACGGCCAGCAGCTGTGGCCGGACGATGTGCCCACCCGCGCGCAAGGCACGGTGGATGCGCAGGTGCTGGTGTCCGGGCCGGATTCGTCGTGGGAAGCGATCCACCGCCTGATGGTCGCCGCCATCCATGAAGCCAAGCACCGCGTGTGGCTGGTCACTCCGTACTTCGTGCCCGGCGAAGCGGCGCGCATGGCGCTGACCTCGGCCGCGCTCGGCGGGCTGGACGTGCGCCTGCTGGTGCCGCGCGTGAGCGATTCGCGCCTGGTCACCTACGCGGCGCGTTCGTATTTCGACGAGTTGCTGGAAGCCGGTGTCCGCATCTACGAGTACGGCCCGCGCATGCTGCATACCAAGGCGCTGCTGGCCGACGACGATGTCTGCATCGTCGGCAGTGCCAATTTCGACAGCCGCAGCTTCCGGCTGAATTTCGAGTTGTCGATGCTGTTCCGCGACCAAGCGGTGGCGGCAGAGATGGCCGGGCTGATCGGCACCGATCTGCAGCAGGCGCAGGAAGTGCAATTCGCGCGGCATCGGCCGTTATGGCGCTCGCGCCTGCCGGAGGCCTTCGCCCGGCTGTTGTCGCCGCTGCTCTGACCAACGGTGAGGCGCCCACGTGGAACCGCGCCGGGCGCGGCGCTACACTGCCGCCACTCAACGGGGGAGCGCGTCATGCACTGGCTGTTTCTGCTTATGGCACTGGGTGCGCTGGTGCTGGCTTTCAGCACGCCGCACGTGTGGTTGCTGGTGGTCTCGCTGCTGGTGGCGTTGGTGCTGCTGCTGTTGTGGACGCGCGGTTGGTTCGCCTCGCGCATGGGCGACACCCAACGCGATACCAGCAGCATGATCGACCCGGCCGAGCTGCGCCGCCTGCGCGAGCTGGCAGAAGCACGCAAGTCGGCCGCCCTGGCCGCCGCACGTGACAGCGAGCCGCAGGCCTGATCACCGCATGACCACCCAGCTCAGCGTCAACGTCAACAAGATTGCAGTCCTGCGCAACTCGCGCGGCGGCACCGACCCGGACGTGGTGCAGGCCGCACGCGCCTGCATTGCCGCCGGCGCGCACGGCATCACCGTGCATCCGCGCCCGGACCAGCGGCATATCCGCGCCGACGACGTGTTGGCGCTCAGTGCGCTCACGCGCGCGCAGGCGGTGGAATTCAATATCGAAGGCAACCCCTTCGCGCCACCGCGCGCAGGCTACCCGGGGTTGCTGGAATTGTGCCGTGCCACGCGCCCGCAGCAGATCACCCTGGTGCCGGACGGCGACGGGCAGCTGACCTCCGATCACGGTTTCCATTTTGCGCAGGACACCACGCAGCTCGCCGAGCTGATCACCGCGTTCAAGCAGCTGGGCAGCCGGGTCAGCCTGTTCGTCGATGCGGGTAACCCGGACATCGCCCGCGCAGCCGCGCTCGGTGCGGACCGTATCGAGTTGTACACCGGCCCGTATGCCCACGCGCACGCCAGCGGCCAGGCCGATGCCACGTTGGCGCTGTTCGCCGATGCCGCGCAGCGTGCCAGTGCCGCAGGCCTGGGCATCAATGCCGGGCACGATTTGTCGCAAGCCAACCTTGGCGATTTTCTCGCCGCTGTGCCGGGGGTGCTGGAAGTGTCCATCGGCCACGCCTTGATCAGCGAGGCCTTGTACCAGGGATTGGATGCAAGCGTGCGCGCGTACGTCGGCATCCTGCGTGGCAGCCACGTTGGCGCTTGAGTCCATGCGCTAACGTCGGCATCGATGATCGATGCCCGGGTTGGCGACGACCACGTTCGCGTGGTGGATGCTACGCAGGAACATCACGACGAGCGCCTGGTTAGCGACGGCCAGCTGCTGCCGGTGAGAAACAACCTCGATTAACTCCCCATACCTGTCGCGTCCGAAGCCGCGATGCGGCGCCTGGGCGACCGCATCGTGCGTTGTTGCATGCACTGCACGTGGCCAAGCGCAATACGCGCTTGCAGAAACTACTGCACGAAGGCGATGCGCTGCGCTTACGCGTTCTTCGCTGCCGCCAGCACGCTGGCCATCACGGCATACTCGGCATCCGCACTGGCGGCGATGCGCAGTTCCGGCTGATGTCCTGCAGTTGCCTGCATCTGCTCGATCAACCTGGACTGGAGTTCCTGCAAGGTCACCGGGTTGGCGTTCCAGAACAGCTGTCCGTCGGCATCCACACGCAAGGCGATTGGTGCAGGCGGCTCCGGCCGTGTGGTCACTTGCGAACTGTGCTGCGGCAGATCCACCGCGATTGTCCGCGTCACCATCGGTGCGGTGACGATGAAAATAATCAACAACACCAACATGACATCCACCAGCGGCGTGACATTGATCTCCGCCAGCGGTCCCCGATTCCCTGTCGTACTGAAAGCCATGACTGCCTCCCGTGCTGTGATCGTGGGTGCTGCACGGCCGAGCATACACCTACGACCTGCGTCGGCAACTCGACGCCGGTGCGGCGCGCTGGCGGCACGGCATCAGCTCGGCAATGGGGTGCTGGGCGCTGAAGGGTCTACAAGCGCTGCCATTAACGCGTTCGGGTCGAAGCACACATAAAAAAACGCCACCGTTTCCGGTGGCGTTGCAGTCGCGTCATGACTGTTGTGTTGCGGTCTTGCAGATACGTTTACTGCTGCATGAAGCCGATTTTCTTCATCTGCGAGTTCTTCGCAGCGGCCAGCACCTTGGCCATCACCTCGTACTCCGCATCCGGATTTGCATCGATGCGCAGTTCCGGCTGATTGGTCGGATCGGCCTGCACCACTTCTTCCATCTTCTGTTGCAACACATCGACCGGAGTCGGGCTGTTGTTCCAGAACACCTGGTTGCTGGCGTCGATACGCAACTCGATCGGCGGCGGCGGTTCGGTCGTCTGCGGTGGCGGGTTGAGCACCCGCTGCGGCAGATCCACGGCGATCGGGTAGGTCATGATCGGCGCGGTGACGATGAAGATGATCAGCAGCACCAGCATCACGTCCACGAGGGGCGTGACGTTGATGTCGGCCATCGGCCCACGGCTTCCACCAGTACTAAATGCCATGGCTTACTGCCCCTTCACTTTGGTTGCAACGAAACCGACGTCCAGCATGCCCTGACCCTGCGCGATCTTGGTGATCTCGTTGATCGTACGCATCTTGGTCGTGCGGTCGCCACGCAGGTTGAGCGGCGGCTGCGGTGTCTGCTGTGCAGCGGTGGACAGGCGCGACTCCAGGGCTTCCTTGGAAATCGGCTCGTCGTTCCAGTACAGCGACCCATCTTCCTTGACGGCCAGAGTGATCGGCGCGGCGCGTTTCTCCGCATCTTCCTTCTGGATCAAGTTGGCCTCTGGCAGCTCCACCTTGACCTTATGGGACATCAGCGGTGCCGTAATGATGAAGATGATCAGCAGCACCAGCATGACGTCCACGAGGGGCGTCACGTTGATGTCGGCCATCGGGCCACCGCTGTTTCCACTACTGAAGGCCATAACGGGCTCCGTCTAAATCGTTGCGAAGGCGTTCTTGACGACCGGATTAGCGAACGCGCGAACCGGTGGCGAAGAAGTCGTGCAGGTCGTGGGCAAAGGTGTCGAACTTGGCGATCACCGAGCTGTTGACCTTGGAGAAGAAGTTGAACGCGAACACGGCCGGGATTGCGACGAACAGGCCGATCGCGGTCATGATCAGCGCTTCACCCACCGGACCGGCAACGGCGTCGATGGAGGCCGAACCGGTCGCACCGATCTTGATCAGCGCACCGTAGATGCCCCACACGGTACCGAGCAGACCGACGAACGGCGCGGTCGCACCGACGGTGGCCAGCAGGGTCATGCCCGACTGCAGCTTGGTGCTTTCGCGGGTCACGGCCTGACGCAGGGCGCGGTCGACGAACTCCGAACGGCTCAGGCTCTCGCCCAGGCCACCGGTGCTGCCTTCGGCACGCTGGTGGTGCGCAGCAGCCTGGGCCGCGTCCAGCGCGATCTTCGAGAACGGCTCGGAAGCCGGCTGTTCTTCCATGGCGCGGATGGCGTCCTGTGCATTCGGGGCATCCCAGAACGCGGTGGTGACGCGGTCAGCCGCGCTCTTCAGGCGGGTGGCACGGAAGATGTTGATGACAGTCCAGTACCAGGAGGCAGCGGACATGGCGATCAGGGTGATCAACACGACCCAGGACACGGCGAAGTCGCCGGGGCTGGAGGTCATTTCGGTGATCAAGTGCTCGAAGCCCATCTGCGACAGAGCGGCCGACGGATTGGAGCCCCCTGCAGCGGCGGCGATAAAGAATTCCTGCAGCATGACGCTTACCTTTGTTGTGTGTGGTGATGAAGGGTGGAGCGAAAGGAAGACAGGATCCTGGGCCGACCGTGGCCGGCCCGTGGGATCAGTTCAGAGCAAAGTTGACCGGGACGCGGACACGTCCGGCGGCTTTCTGCCCGTTGACGGTGGAGGCGTTGAACTTCCACTTGCGTGCTGCGTCCATCGCGGCACGGTCAAGGTCGCGGTTGCGGCTGGACTTTTCGACCGACACGTTGGTCACGTTGCCGCTGGCATCCACATCCACGATCAGGATGACCTCACCTTGGACACCGGCACGGAATGCAGCCGGCGGGTACTTCGGCGGGTTCATGTTCTTGGACGAGATATCGACGCTGGCGCCAATGTCGCTCGGCGGAGCCGGCGGGCTCGGCGGGCTCGGCGGCGTGACGATATCGCTCGGACGCGGTTCGGGAACGTCGACCACCGGAGCTTCCGGCGGCGGCGGAACCGGTGACGGCTTCGGCGGCGACAGATTCTTGACCGGCGGCGGCGGCTTGTCTTCCGGCGGCGGCGGCGGCGGCGGCGGCGGGGGAGGAGGCGGTGCATCCACCAAGGTGACCATGGTGGTGCGCTCCTTCTCTGCCGGAGCCTTCGGCGCCACTGCAGGGATCAGCAACATCATCAGTGCAGTGAGGTGCAAAGCAATTACAAAAGCAATGCCGATAATGCGGGCCCAGCTCAGACCCTGGTTCCCGGCATCGTAGTCATGCCTGTGGATAACGAGTTGTTCCGTCATGCGCCAATGGCTCTTTCAGTGGGGGCCCGGATCACTGTGATGATCCCCAGGTTTTCGGACGGCTTTGACACCGCAGGAACTCCCAAGCTTATACCAATCCCGAGTCCTGTAACCACTAAAAACACAGGGATTTCGGGGGTTTATTTTCTTTTTTTACTTCAGGTTGATGATCTTCTTGGCGTCTTCGGGTTTTTTAACACCCTTGGCGATCGCCTGCTGTGCGGCCTGCTTGGCCTCGGGGATGCGACCTTCCGAATGCAGCACCTTGGCCAGATTCAAATAGGTCTCGCCATCCTTGGAAAGCGGTGCGGCCTTCTGCCAGTTTTCGATCGCCTTCGGGACATCGTCGCTGTAGTAATACGACTGGGCCAGGGCAAGGTATGTCTGATAATCAGGCTTGAGGATGCCTTTTTGCATACCCTCATTGATGACGGCAATGACGTCCTTTTCTTTGTTCTCGGTGTTGGCGTAGATGGAATACAACTGCTTGTATTCCTTTTCTTCGGTCAACTGGCCGGAGGCACGCAGCTTGTCCATCACGCCTGCGGCCTTGTCCATCTGGTCGGCCTGCATGTACATGTTGGCCAGGTTGAGCTGCGCCTTTTTGTCGTTGGGCGTCTTGGCGGCCAGCGCCTCGGCGGCCGCAACGGCCTCTCCGGTCTGGCCAGCTTCGGCGTAGGACGCCATCAGCAGCTGGTTCCAGCTGTCCTTGGGCTCGGGCGAGGCAGCGATGGCCTGCTTCAACACCGGAATGGCTTCCTTGTAGCGCTCGGTCTGGTACAGCGCCTGGCCCTTGAGGATCAGGTCTTCCGGACGCTGCGACTTGCTCTCTTCCAGATATTTGTCCAGCGTGGCCAAACCCTCGGCCTGCTGGTCGTCCTGCATCTGCAACTGCGCCAGCATCAGCATCGACTGGAACTGGCCGTTGTTGTCCAGCGCGTTCAGGCCGATGGCCTGCTGCAGGTACTTCTTGGCAGCGGCGGTGTCGTCCAGGTTGTAGGCAGCCTGCGCGGCCAGCTGGGCCGCCAGCGCCTTGTCGGCGTCGTTGGCAGCGCTGTTGGCCAGGATCTCATCGGCCTGGGTGCGCACGCCTTGGTAGTCCTCGCCCTTGTTGAAGGTTTCGATCAGCTTCTGCAGCTTGCTGCTCAACTTGGAGGACGGCTTGATCGTCGGTGCCTGGCGGGTCGACTGCGGGTACAGCTCCTCGGCCTTGCCGCTTTTGGATTTGCGGCTGGCGCGTTCGGAG
Organism: Xanthomonas euvesicatoria; assembly: GCF_013112235.1. Classification (NCBI taxonomy): domain Bacteria; kingdom Pseudomonadati; phylum Pseudomonadota; class Gammaproteobacteria; order Lysobacterales; family Lysobacteraceae; genus Xanthomonas; species Xanthomonas euvesicatoria. The sequence goes on along the minus strand of NZ_JABFFS010000001.1, from coordinate 1,154,659 downwards.
GAACGGTCCGACTGCGCGACCGCATCGGTGACGACAGCCCCACCCAGCGACGCGGCGATGAACAGGGACAACAGGGCTTGCTTGCGGTTGAGCAGTTTCATGTTTCACCTCGGACGATCCGCCGTCGGGCGGTACGAAAAGCGGAATGGGCGCTGTACGAAAAATCTGAGCCGGCAAACTTAGCAGAAAGTCTCAGTTCCCGAAAACGGTTTCCATGTTGTGTTGCGGCAATCAGAAGCAGGGAACCGATGTCTTAGCGTCGCTAACAGACCTTGACCGGTGTAGCGGCGCGTACGCCACCAGGGGAGGCAAGCAAGCGTCGCATCGAATCGGTGTTCGTCCAGGTTGACGGCGGCCGCACGGATGTCGTTATCAGCACTAGCCACAACGCGGCACGCGCCCGCTCCGCCTGGCCTGCTGGTACACCGGTTCGAGCTGGGCAACGTCGGCCTGCAGTTCGCGGATGCGGTTGGCAGGGTCGGGGTGGGTCGACAGCCACTGCGGTTGGCGATTGCCGCTGGCGGCCATCATGTTCTGCCACAGCGTCACCGCCTGCGCCGGATCGAAGCCGGCCTGGGCCATCAGACGTTGGCCGACCACATCGGCTTCGCTTTCCTGGGTACGCGAGCCGGGCAGCAGGAACACTGTCTGGGCAGTCATACCGCCGACCTGATTGACTGCGCTGGCCGCCCCGTCGCCATAGGCAGCGCCGGCGAGTGCGCCGATGATGCCCAGGCCCGTCTGCGCGCCGAGCTGACGGGTGATGCGCTCTTCGTGATGGCGCGAAATGACATGGCCGATCTCATGCCCGAGCACGGCGGCGAGTTGATCCTGGGTCTTGGCGACAGTGAAAATGCCCGTGTTGACACCGACCTTGCCGCCGGGCAGGGCGAAGGCATTGGCTTCGTTGTCCACGAACAGCGCGGTTTCCCACTTGGTTTCGCGCCATTGCGGCGGCAGTTGTGCCACCAGCGCATTGACCACGCACTGCACGTAGGCGTTCTGCTTGCCATCGGTGCTGACTTTTTCCTTGGCCTTGGTCTGCGCAAAGGATTGCGCGCCCAACTGGTCCAATTGCTGTTGCGATACCCCGCCCACCACCTGTCGGCGGCCGGTTGGCGAAGTTGTGGTGGCACACGCCGTCAGTGCAAGCACGGCAACAACGATCAACAGCCTAGCTTTCATTCGATCCCCCTAGAACCATGGGGGCATTCTGGCAGGCTCGTCTTAACTTTTCGTCAAACGGTTCCGTGCGGCCGATGACGCGTGCCCGGCCGGGGCGATCGGCTGTCCAAAGCGTGCGGATCCATTCGGTGCCCGGGCGCCGCGCCGCTGCGGCTGGGTTCTCGCATGTGACCGCTTGTGGACTCAGCCAAGCCCGAAAAAGTACAGCGCTGCCAGGGCCGTGGTGTTGTTGATGCCATGCGCGGCAATGGGCGCCCATAACGTACCGGTGCGCCAGTACAGCCATGCGAACGCCGCGCCCATGCTGCCGTACACCAGCCACAGCTGCGCGATCGCGGCCGGGCCGTTGCCGCTGATGCCGGGTACTTCGTGCACCAGCGCGAAAATCGCCCCGCTCAGCACGATGCCCAGCCAGGGGCGGCCGGCAGCGAGCAGGCGCCCGAACAGCACGCGACGAAACAGCAGTTCTTCGTAAGCCGGCGCGATGACCACCGCAAACAGCGTCAGTGCCAGCGGCCACTGCTGGAGCGCGTCTTCCATCAACGGCAGGTTGGTGGGCACCGGCTTGATGCCCAACGCCGAAGCCGCCACGCTGACCAGGTTGCTGAGCAGGAACACTGCGGCGGCGACCAGCGCGGTCCAGCCCCAGGTGGAGGCGCGACGCGCGGCAGCCCGCGAGGCGGTCTGTTCGGCAGCGGTGGCGCGGCGGCGCCAGTAGTACAACAGCAGCGCCGGCGTGGCCGTGCTGACCAAGGCGGTGAGCAGCTGCACCATCACACCGGGTTGGCCAATGGCGGCCATGACCTCGGTGGGCGAGGGGGTCAGCCCCTGCGCCTTGGCCGCCTGTACGTGGCCAAAGCCACGCACTGCGCCCCACAACGCAAAGCCGGCCACGCTGAGGGTCAACAGCAGGCCGGCGGCGATGAGCACGTCGACCCAGAAACCCACGAGCACGGGCAGCAACGGCGGCTTGCCGGCAACCGTGCGTGGTGCCGGGGGCGGTGGAAGATCGGTGCGCATCATCAATCCTGCGAACACCGCACCGGCCACCACGCCGCGGTTGCGACGTGCCGGCCGATGCGGGTGCCTCAGATATCCAGGTTGGACACCTTCAGCGCGTTGTCCTCGATGAAGTCGCGGCGTGGCTCGACCACATCGCCCATCAAGGTGCTGAAGATCTGGTCGGCGGCCACCGCGTCCTCGATGCGCACCTGCAACAGGCGACGCGTGTCGGGGTTGACCGTGGTTTCCCACAGCTGCTCGGCATTCATTTCGCCCAGGCCCTTGAAGCGCTGCACCTGGCGGCCCTTCTTGGCCTCGTCCAGCAACCAGGCATGGGCCTGCGCGAAGCTGGTGATCGGGTGGCTCTTGTTGCCGCGCACGATCTGGGCACCTTCGCGCACCAGGTCGTGCAAGGCCAGCGAGACCTCACGCAGCGGACGCAGCTCGCCGCTTTCGAACGCACCCATCGGCAGCACCTGGGTGAACTCTTCGCCCATGTGGCGGCGGATGGCCACCAGGGTGGCAGGCGCGTTCTCGCTGCCGGGGTCGAAGCGCAACTGGTAGCGCGCGGTACCCAGGGTGCCGCGGTTGAGCACTGCCTGCAGTGCATCCAGGGTCGGATGCTGGTCGCCTTCGGCCTGCAGTTTTTCCACATCCAGTGGCGGCAGGTCGATCAGCGCGGTGAGCAGGGCCGGGTCGTAGCGGTGTGCGTTGCGCGCGATCGCTTCGTTGGCGCTGGTGAACAGCATCAACAATTTCTCCAGCGCTTCGCCGGTGATCGGCGGTTCGTCGGTGGCCGGAATCAGCGCCGCACCCTCGACCGCATTGCTGGCCAGGTAGGCGTTGAGCGCCGCGTCGTCCTTCAGATACAGCTCGCTCTTGCCCTGCTTGAGCTTGTACAGCGGCGGCAGGCCGATGTAGATGTAGCCGCGCTCGATCAACTCCGGCATCTGCCGGTAGAAGAAGGTCAGCAGCAGGGTGCGGATGTGCGAGCCGTCCACGTCGGCGTCGGTCATCAGGATGATGCGGTGGTAGCGCAGCTTGTCCGGGTTGTACTCGTCGCGACCGATGCCGGTGCCCAGCGCAGTGATCAGCGTGCCGACCTGGTCGGAGGCCAGCATGCGGTCGAAGCGGGCACGTTCGACATTGAGGATCTTGCCGCGCAGCGGCAGCACGGCCTGGTTCTTGCGGTTGCGTCCCTGCTTGGCCGAGCCGCCCGCCGAGTCACCCTCGACGATGAACAGTTCCGATAGCGCCGGGTCCTTTTCCTGGCAGTCGGCCAGCTTGCCCGGCAGGCCGGCGATGTCCAGCGCACCCTTGCGGCGGGTCAGGTCGCGCGCCTTGCGGGCGGCTTCGCGCGCGCGCGCGGCATCGACGATCTTGCCGGTGATGGCCTTGGCTTCGTTCGGGTTCTCCTGCAGGAACTCCTGCAGGCGCGCACCAAAGGCGTTCTCCACTGCCGGGCGCACATCCGAGCTGACCAGCTTTTCCTTGGTCTGCGAAGAGAAGCTGGGGTCGGGCACCTTGACCGAAAGCACCGCGATCATGCCTTCGCGCATGTCGTCGCCGGTCAGCGCGACCTTGGCCTGCTTGGCGATGCCGTTCTGTTCGATGTAGGTGCTGAGCACGCGCGTCAGCGCCGCACGGAAACCGGCCAGGTGGGTGCCGCCGTCCTTCTGCGGAATATTGTTGGTGAAGCAGTACATGGTTTCCTGGTAGGCGTCGGTCCATTGCAGGGCCACGTCCACCATGATGCCGTTGTGCTCGCCGGTCACCGAGATCACATTCGGGTGCAGCGGCGACTTCAACTGCGCCAGATGCTCCACGAAGCTGCGGATGCCGCCTTCGTAATGGAAATCGTCGCGACGGCCTTCGCCGCGCTCGTCGATCAAGGTGATCTTGACGCCGGAATTGAGGAAGGACAGCTCGCGCAGGCGCCGCGCCAGGATGTCGTAATGGAACTCGACGTCGCTGAAGATGGCCACGGACGGCTTGAAGCGCAGCGTGGTGCCGCGCTTGGTCGAGGCTTCCAGCTGCTTGAGCGGGTACTGCGGCTCACCCAGCGCGTACTCCTGCTGGTAGTGGAAGCCGTCGCGCCAGATATCCAGCCACAAGTGCTCGGACAATGCATTGACCACCGAGACGCCCACGCCGTGCAGGCCGCCGGAGACCTTGTAGCTGTTGTCGTCGAACTTGCCGCCGGCGTGCAGCACGGTGAGGATCACCTCGGCCGCCGAGACGCCTTCTTCCTTGTGGATGTCGACCGGCACGCCGCGCCCGTTGTCGGAGACCGCCACCGAGCCATCGGCCAGGATCTTCACCACGATGTCGTCCGCATGCCCGGCCAGGGCTTCGTCGACCGAGTTGTCGACCACCTCGAACACCATGTGATGCAGGCCGGTGCCGTCATGGACGTCGCCGATATACATGCCGGGGCGCTTGCGGACGGCCTCCAGGCCACGCAGCACGGTGATCTTGCTGGAGTCGTAGGTGCCGTTGGGTGTTGGCGGGATGTTTTGTTCGTCGGTCATGCGCGTGCCGTTGGCTCCACAACACGGGCGAAGGCGGCGATAGCCGCTCCGCACCGTGGGAAAAGGGGGATAGCGAGCAAATTATACCAGCCGGCACGAGCCGGCCGTTGCGGCTCAGTGGGCCGCTGCCTGTCGCGTAATGTGGCCGTGTTCCACGTGGAACTGCTGCAATAGTGCGCCGGCATCTGCAAGGCCAGGCGGGGTTTCGGTTGCGGTGATGAGCACCTGCGCGGGCGCGGACGCGAGCCGCTGCAGCACACGCCCCTGATGGTGCCGGTCCAGCTCCGAGCCCAGATCATCCAGGGCGATGACCGGCCACTCGCCGCGTTCGTAGGCGAAGTCCTCCGCCTGTGCGAGCAGGCAAGCGAGGGCGCTGAGCTTGGCCTGTCCCCGGGAAAGCGCGTCCCGTCCAGGGAGTGCCTGAAAGCTGGGCACCCAATCTGCGCGGTGCGGGCCTTGCGAGGTGTAGCCGTTCTGGCGATCTCGTTCGCGCGCAAGCAGCAGGGCGTCCGCCAGCGAGACCTCGTGCCGCTTCCAGCCGGGAGCGAACGTCAGCGCAGACAGTCCCAGCGAGGGCGCGATCGCGTCTGCCACGGGAACCAGCCGCTCCTGCAGGCGTTCCAGGTAGCGCGTGCGCCGAGACGTCAGGCTCTCGCCGGATTCGGCGAGTTCGTGGTCCCAGGCGTCCAACATGCGTGGCTGCGCGCCCTGCTTCAGCAACGCATTACGTTGCTTGAGCGCCCGGGCGTAGCGGCGCCACATGGTGAGGAAATCGGGTTCCACGTGGAACAGGCCCCAATCCAGGAAGCGGCGGCGAGGTTCGCCACCGCCACTGATCAGCACGTGGCTGCCGGGCTCGAACGTCACCACTGCCAGCGCAGCGCAAAGCGCGCCAAGCTGCGCCACGTCTTCACCATCCAGACGTCCCGTCCATTCCTGCCCGCTATGACGCAGGCCGGCTCGACGCGTCCGTTCGCCCGCAGCGCCGTTGCCTTCTTTCCATTCCACGAAAACTTCAAGGTCGTTGGCGCCTTGTTGGATCAGGCCGTCACGGACGCGCCCGCGGAAGCTGCGGCCGTAGGCCATCAGATGCAGCGCTTCGAGCACGCTGGTCTTCCCCGCACCGTTGTCGCCGGTCAGCAGATTCAAGGTACTGGAGGGATGAAGCTCGACCGTGTGAAACCGGCGAAGCCGATGAATGGACAACCGCACTACATGCATCGATCGGTGTGCTCCGGGCTGTAATCCGGCATGCCGGTCGGGTCGAAGGATACGGGATCGGCACGAAACGCGCGCAGTCGTGGCCGGCGACAATGGCGGGACAGGCGGGGGATAACATGTGGATAAAAAGGGGGCGGAGGGCGGTGTTTTTGCTTATCCACAGCTTGTAAGCCGTAAAACAGGCCGATAAGCACAGGGTTTCGACCCGCTAATTTCCTTTAAGAACAATCACTTGAGGTGTTTTTACGCGAAATCTGCGCCTACCATTACCACAAAGCTCTTAAGTTATTTATAGATTTAAAAGCAAAGCGCGATGTGCATAAGTCAGAAACAGTAGGGAGCTGAACAGCTGAACGCTAGGTCTCGCCGGCAAGGGGCGGTAGCAAATCAGTTGATTCACCTTTAGCTGAATTTGTTCAGTTTGAACGAACGTAGTTTCAAACCCAACGGCGCATGAGAGAGAAGATGTCTTGTTCTCTGCCTGCTTTCGCTGTGTCCCAGACCAGGCCAGCTCGACGGCCAAAGACAGGGCGCATGAATCAGGCTCGGCTCCGGCCACGTTGAGACTTTCGGACCTCGCTGAGTCGCCAGGTGCCAGGCCAGTCCAAAATTTCAGGACACTGCTGACGTAACGCGAAGAGGCGTGGCGACGGCAACAGGCCGTAAAGGACCCACGTACGCGCCGCGGTGAGTCTTGTCCTGACGTTCGACCAAGTCGGAGCTGGATCCGCGGCCGTCCCATGTGGATTCTGAAACTCGATGTGTACCGCGTCTCAACCCTGGCGCCGATGTCCAGCCAACACAGCAGCGCCGTGGCAAGCGCGTGGAGCGCGTTTGGTCGATCGATCGGATCGAAGGCATAGCTCCCACGCTTACGTCAGCGCTTTATCCCTTCAGATCATGCACAGGCGCCATAGCTCGACCCACGCCCCATTTGGTCGCCACAGACGACTTGGCCGCGATGCTTATCTACACACAACAAGCCCCCGAATGGCGCAAACAAAAAGCCCGGCAGATGCCGGGCTTTTGCGTGTTCCACGTGGAACGAAGCGTTAGAGACGCAATGGCATCACCACATGGCGCGACTTCTCGCTGCTGGCCTCACGCACCAATGCAGACGAATTGGCGTCACGCAGCTGGATCACCACGTGCTCGTCGCGCAGTGCCGACAGCGCGTCGAGCAAATAGTTGACGTTGAAGCCGATAGCCAGGTCGTCGACCTTGGTATCGGCCTCGATCTCTTCCTGCGCCTCTTCCTGCTCGGGGTTATGCGCGCTGATCTTCAGCTGACCCGGCGACACTTCCACACGGACGCCGCGGTACTTCTCGTTGGACAGGATGGCGGCACGCTGTAGCGACGCGCGCAGCGCTTCACGATCCACCTTGACCTCACGATCGGCACCAATCGGAATCACTGCCTCGTAGTCCGGGAACCGGCCGTCGATCAGCTTCGACGTAAAGGTCACATCACCGCGCTTGACGCGGATATGGCTACGTCCCACTTCCAGCTCGACCTCGCGATCGGCACCTTCCAGCAAACGCTGCAGCTCGGTCACGCCCTTGCGCGGCACGATGATCTGGCGCTTGGCGCCGCCGGCTTTCTCCAGCTCCATCTCGCACAGCGCCAGACGATGACCGTCGGTGGCCACGCAGCGCAGCAAGCCGTCGCGCAGGTCAAACAACAGGCCATTGAGGTAGTAGCGCACGTCCTGCTGGGCCATGGCGAACGCGGTGCGCTCGATCAGCTCCTTGAGGCCGGCTTCGGGCACCACGACGCGCTCGGTCGCCTCGACCTCGTCCACGGACGGGAAGTCGTTGGACGGCAACGTCGCCAGGGTGAAGCGGCTTCGCCCAGCCTGCACGGTGACCTTGTCGCCGGTCTGCGAAATGGTGACGCGGCTGCCGTCGGGCAGGGCGCGCAGGATGTCGAACAGCTTGCGCGCCGGAATCGTGGTTTCGCCGTCCTGCGCGTCCTCCACCAGCGTGCGCGAGATCATTTCCACTTCCAGGTCGGTGCCGGTCAACGAGACCTGTCCGTCCTTGACCTGGACCAGCAAGTTGGCCAGGACGGGCAGGGTTTGACGGCGTTCGACCACATTGACCACTTGTGCCAATGGTTTGAGGAAGGCTTCGCGCTGCAGTGTAAAACGCATGTGGTTCCGTGCCCCTATGCTTTAAAAAATATGGAATAAATCAAAAGCTTGGTGGTGATGGTAGGGCCGTTTTCAGCGGATAACCACCGTAACTATTTGTTTCCAAAGACATTTCAGCATCTGAAACGCGTTGGACTAGTGCGCCTGAGCTGGTCGGAAAACCTGTGGATAGTTTTCCAGCCGGACTGCGGTGCAACGTTATCCACAGATTCTCCCGCATTTGACCCCAACGTTTCCACGCTTTTTTCCAGCCTGGCGCCGATGGCAGCCGATGGCCTACTCGCTGAGCTTGCGAATCAGCTTTTCCCAGTCCTCGCGGAGCTTGCCGTCGGCCTCCATCAACGTGCGGATCTGCCGGCAGGCATGCAGCACGGTGGTGTGGTCGCGGCCGGCGAACGCGTCGCCGATCTCCGGCAGGCTGTGCTCGGTGAGCTCCTTGGCCAACGCCATCGCCACCTGGCGCGGGCGCGCCAGCGAGCGGGTGCGCCGCTTGGACAGCAGGTCCTTCATCTGCAGGCCGTAGTAATCGGCCACGGTCTTCTGGATATTGGGAATGCCGATCGCCTGTTGCTGGGCGCGCAGCAAATCGCGCAGCGTCTCCTGGGCAAATTCCACCGTGATCGAGCGGCCGGTGAAGTTGGCACGCGCCACCAGGGTGTTGAGCGCGCCTTCCAGGTCGCGCACGTTGGAGCGCATCTTCTTGGCGATCAGGAATGCCACGTCGTCGGGAATTTCGGCGCCGCGCTCGCGTGCCTTGGCCAGCACGATGGCCGCGCGGGTTTCAAAGTCCGGCGGGTCGATCGCCACCGACAGGCCCCAGGCCAGGCGCGACTTCAGGCGCGGCTCCAGGCCTTCCACTTCGCGCGGGTAGCGGTCGCAGGTCAGGATGATCTGCTGGCGGCCATCGAACAGCGCGTTGAAGGTGTGGAAGAACTCTTCCTGGGTGCGGTCCTTGCCGGCGAAGAACTGGATGTCGTCGATCAGCAGCGCATCGATCTGCTGGAACTGGCGCTTGAACTGGTCCATCGCCTTGTCCTGCAGCGCCCGGATCATCGCGCTGAAGAACTGTTCCGAACGCAGGTACATCACCTTGGCGGCCGGATTGGCCTGACGCAGCGCATTGCCGGCCGCGAACATCAGGTGGGTCTTGCCCAGGCCGGTGCTGCCGTACAGCAGCAACGGGTTGTGCGCGCGGTCGCCGGGCTTCTGCGCCGCCTGAATCGCGGCGGCCAGACCCAGCTGGTTGCTGCGGCCTTCGACGAAGTTGGCGAAGGTGTAATGCGAATCCAGGTTGCCGGCGAACGGCACCATCGGTGCAGCCTGGGGCGCACTTGGCACCGCCGCCGCTGCGGGGGCCGGCTCGGGCGCACGTGGACGCGAACCGACCGCCAGCGCGACTTCGCCGTTGCCGGCGAAATACGCCAGCAATTCGCGGATGCGCGGCAGGTACCGTTCGCGAACCTGGTCGACGATGAAGGCGTTCGGGGCGTACAGCACGATGCTGTCGCCGCGATCTTCGGCTTGCAGGGGTTTCAACCAGGTGTGGACATCTTCGGGCGGGAATTCGGCTTCGAGACGTTCCAGACAGCGGGGCCAAGCATCCATCAACGTGTGATCATCTGTTGCCGGCCGCGGGGCGCAGAAAAGCGCCGTGCTCGCAGCCCGGTAGTGAAAAGAGGATGGACCAGACTAGCACCGAGGGCAGGGTTTTCCCAGAGTTATTCACAGGGCCATCCACAGGCCGCCGCCGTCCTCTTCCGCGGTAAGGCAAGCAGGGTGTTGACCCGCGGCGCAGCAGGCCTATAGAATTGCCGGTTCTATTCATCTCCATTCATGCAGAGGGCCCCATGGCCACCAAGCGTACTTTCCAACCCAGCAATCTCAAGCGAGCACGCGACCATGGCTTCCGCGCACGTATGGCAACCGCCGACGGCCGCAAGATCCTGGCTCGCCGCCGCGCCAAGGGCCGCAAGCGCCTGAGCGCTTGATTGCCGCGCCGCTCCCTGCGGCCGAGGCAGTCCCTACCGTGAACGCATCGAACCCGTGCAGGCGATTTCCTCGCTCTGCGCGGGTTCGTACGCGTGCGCAATATACGATCGTTTTCGATACTGCACGTCGCACCTCGGACCCACTCCTGAGCCTGCACTGGCGCACCGGCGATACGCCGCCGCGCCTGGGCATGGCCGTGTCGCGCAAGGTCGATACGCGCGCGGTCGGACGTAACCGCATCAAACGTGTGCTGCGCGATGCCATGCGGCATCTATTGCCCGAGCTGGCCGGTGGTGACTACGTCATCGTGGCGCGCTCGGCGGCGGCAAAAGCGACCAATCCACAGATCCGCGATGCCTTCGTGCGTCTGCTGCGCCGTGCCGGCGCATTGCCCCTGCCTGCTGCGCCCGGCACAATGCCGCCCGCCAGGACGGTGCGCCCATCCTCCCCTTCCCCGACAGAGCCGGAACTGTAGTTCCGACTGAGCGAGTTGCTGCCCGATGAACCAGACCCGTGTTTTCCTGATCTTTGCCTGGCTGATGGTCGCGGCGTTGCTGTGGATGGAGTGGGGCAAGGACAAGGCGGCTGCCAATGCGCCGGTGGCCGCGGCCACCCAGGCGGTGCCGGCGGCGCGCGATCCGGATGCGGCAGCGCCGAGCGCGGCCAATGTGCCTTCGGCCCAACCCATTCCGCAGGCCGGCGCGCCGGGCACGGTGCCGGCGACCAGCAGCACTGCGGCAACACCGGCTGCAGCCGGCGCTGCGCCGGTGGTGACCCTGACCTCGGATGTGCTGCGCCTGAAGCTGGACGGCCGCAGCGTGCTCGATGCCGAGCTGCTGCAATTCCCGCAGACCAAGGACGGCACCGCGCCGGTCAGCCTGCTGACCGAAGATCCGGCGCACCCGTATAACGCCACCAGCGGCTGGGCCAGCGAGCATTCGCCGGTGCCGGGTGTAGGCGGCTTCCGCGCCGAGCAGCCGGGCACGACGTTCGAAATGGCCAAGGGCCAGAACACGCTGGTGGTGCCGTTCGTCTGGAATGGCCCCGACGGCGTCTCGATCCGTCGCACCTTTACCCTGGAGCGCGGCCGCTATGCCATCTCGATCAAGGACGAGGTGATCAACAAGAGTGGCGCGCCGTGGAACGGCTACGTGTTCCGGAAGCTGAGCCGGGTGCCGACCATCCTCAGCCGCGGCATGACCAATCCGGATTCCTTCAGCTTCAATGGCGCGACCTGGTACAGCCCGCAGGAAGGCTACGAGCGCCGTGCGTTCAAGGATTACATGGACGACGGAGGCCTGAATCGCCAGATCACCGGCGGCTGGGTGGCGCTGCTGCAGCACCACTTCTTCACCGCGTGGATTCCGCAGAAGGACCAGGCCTCGCTGTACGTGCTGGCCCAGGACGGCCCGCGCGACGTGGCCGAGTTGCGTGGCCCGGCCTTCACCGTGGCGCCTGGCCAAACCGCCAGCACCGAAGCGCGCCTGTGGGTAGGCCCGAAGCTGGTCAGCCTGATCGCCAAGGAAGACGTCAAGGGCCTGGACCGCGTGGTCGATTACAGCCGCTTCTCGATCATGGCCATCATCGGCCAGGGCCTGTTCTGGGTGCTGAGCCATCTGCACAGCTTCCTGCACAACTGGGGCTGGGCCATCATCGGCCTGGTGGTCCTGCTGCGCCTGGCGCTGTATCCGCTGTCGGCTGCCCAGTACAAGTCCGGTGCCAAGATGCGCCGCTTCCAGCCGCGCCTGGCGCAGCTCAAGGAGCGCTACGGCGACGATCGCGTCAAGTACCAGCAGGCGACGATGGAGCTGTTCAAGAAGGAAAAGATCAACCCGATGGGCGGCTGCCTGCCGCTGCTGATCCAGATGCCGATCTTCTTCGCGCTGTACTGGGTGCTGGTGGAGTCGGTGGAACTGCGCCAGGCGCCGTGGCTGGGCTGGATCCAGGATCTGACTGCGCGCGACCCGTACTTCATCCTGCCGCTGCTCAACATCTCGATCATGTGGGCGACGCAGAAGCTGACCCCGACCCCGGGCATGGACCCGATGCAGGCCAAGATGATGCAGTTCATGCCGCTGGTGTTCGGCGTCATGATGGCCTTCATGCCGGCCGGCCTGGTGCTGTACTGGGTGGTCAACGGCGGGCTGGGCCTGTTGATCCAGTGGTGGATGATCCGCCAGCACGGCGAGAAGCCGAGCAAGATCATCCAGGCCAACGCCAAGTAAGTACACGAAGGCCCGCCGCAAGGCGGGCTTTCTGCATGTCAGCCCGCATTGAGCGCCTGTTGTCTCTTTCGCCAAGGACGCCGTCGTGACCACATCGCCGTTGCATCGCCTGTTGCTGTGCGCAAGTTGCGTGGGAGTGCTGGCACTGGCCGGCTGCGGCACGCAGGACGCCAGCGATGCTGCCGGCGCTGCGAAGCCCGCGGCTGCAACGAGCGCTGGCACGCAGGCGGACAAGACCGGGAACGCCACCGGTGAATTGATCGCGCAACTGCGCGAACAGCTGGACCGGCACCGCCGCATCATCGTGCTGCTGGCCGATGAGGACAAACAAACGCCCCGCGATCGCGCCACCTCCAGCAGCGTGGGCCAGCAACTGTTTCACGAAAACCTGGAGCAGCGCGAACGCATTGCCGCATCGTTGGACACGATTCTCGCTTCCAAGGACGCGCGCCGGTTCGCGACGATTTCCGCAGTGCTGGACGAGGTGGAATCTGCGCCGGATCTGTTCGATGCCGACCGCCTGGCATTTGCCGAGGTGCTGCGCGATCTGCATGCGCGCATCGGCCGTGACTCTGCATTGCCGGCGGTGAAACTGCATCAGCGCATCGGCGAGGATCTGGAGGCGCTGGACGAGATCGAGCGCAGCTACAACAAGGAGTTGACGCAGATCTTCAGCCGTTTCGATCGCAGCCGGGCGATCGTGCCCAAGCGCGAGAAGTGGGGCGACTACGTGGCGCAGTTGCGCACGCTCTATACGCGCGAGAACATCCTGCGCGACCATGGCGTGGTAGAGCCGTACCCGTTCGCCGCGCGCGACAGCGACAGCGAAGTGTTCGGCCGCGACCTGCCGCCCAAGACAGTGGTGCTCACCTTCGACGATGGCCCGCACAAGGCCTACACCGAAGAGATCGTTGCGATTCTCAAGCGCTACGATGTGCCTGGCGTGTTCTTCGAAGTGGGGCGCAACCTCGGCAGCCTGGATGCCAACGGCAAACCGCAACTTGCGCCGCTGTCGAAGATCAGTCATTCGCTGATGGAAGAAGGCTATGCGGTGGGGAACCACAGCCTGACCCACGCACAGTTGTCCAAGACCACCGGCGATGCACTGCGTCGCCAGGTTCTGGATACCGACACCTTGCTGCGTGCGGTGGACGACAAGCGCGCGCCGCTGTTCCGGTTTCCATATGGCGCACGCAATGCGGAAGGCTTGCAGCTGCTGGGCGAAGCCGGCCTGAAATCGATCATGTGGAACATCGACTCGCTGGACTGGGCCGATCCGGTGCCGGAATCCATCGTGCAACGCGTGCTCGATCAAGTGAACAAGGACCAGCGCGGCATCGTGCTGTTTCATGACATCCACGACCGCGCAGTGAAGGCGCTGCCGCAGATTCTGGATCGTCTGATCGCCGACGGTTACCAGTTCGCCGGCTGGAATGGCCGCGAGTTCTCGGTCGCGCGCGCACCCGGCGCGGCGGCCGATGCCACGGTGACCACCGGCTATGCGAAATCGTGGGCGATCGTGATCGGCATCGACGACTACGCGCATTGGCCCAAGCTGGAATATGCGGCCAACGATGCGCAGGCGATTGCCAGTACCCTGACCGGGCCGTTGCGATTTCCGTCCTCGCAAGTGATCGTGCTCAAGGACGGGCAGGCCACGCGCAACAATATCCTGGCCGCATTCCACGACCGCCTCGGCGAAGGCCGTGCACAAACCAACGACCGCGTGTTCGTGTTCTTTGCCGGGCATGGCGCCACACGACGGCTCGCTTCCGGTCGCGATCTGGGTTACATCATTCCGGTCGACTCGGACCCGCAGCATCTGGCCAGCGATGCGATCGCAATGAGCGATTTGCAGAACATCGCCGAAAGCCTGCAGGCCAAGCACGTCTTGTTCGTGATGGATGCGTGCTACAGCGGGCTGGGATTGACACGTGGCGGGCCGACGTCCAGCGCGTACCTGCGCGAGAACGCGCGGCGTATCGCGCGCCAGATGCTCACCGCCGGCGGCGCCGATCAACAGGTGGCCGATAGCGGACCCAATGGGCATTCGGTGTTCACCTGGGTGCTGTTGCAGGCATTGGCTGGCAAGGGCGACCTCAATGGCGATGGCTTGATCACCGGAACCGAACTGGCCGCGTACGTGGCGCCCGCGGTGTCGGCAGTCTCGGCGCAGACGCCGGCATTCGGCAGCCTGCCCGGTTCGCAAGGCGGCGAATTCGTGTTCCAGGTTCCCAGCGGCGAAGAATTTCTCACTGCGCAGACCGCGCAGCTGTCGGCTGATGCGATTGCGCTCAACTCACGCGTGGACGCAGCACGTCCTGTGCCCGCCGCAGCCGGTGTGGCAGTGGCTGCAGTGCCGGTGACGGTGAAGACACTGCAAGGTGGCCAGGCCACGCTGGTGTTGCCCACCGCAGCGAAGAGCAGCGATCGCCAACGTGCACAACTGGCCAACGAACGCGGCCTGCAGTTGTACAAGGAAAAACGCTATGCCGATGCGGCCGAGCAATTTGCCGAGGCACTGAAGCTGCGTCCGGATTTCGCGCTGGCGGCCAACAACCTGGGCTTTGTGTATTACCGTCAGGGGCGCTTTGCCGAATCGGCGCGCTGGCTGGAAAATACCTTGAAGATCGATCCCTCGCGCGCGGTGGCCTATCTCAATCTTGGCGATGCATATGCAAAGGCAGGCGATCGCGACAAGGCGCGCAAGGCCTATGCCACGTACCTGGAATTGCAGCCGCAAGGCAGTGGTGCCGAGCAGGCGCGCGCACAGCTGCAATCGTTGTGACCGGACGCGCGACACGACATGGCGTGCAGACGCCAGACAGCGCGGATGTCGTCATGGGAGGTGATTCAAAAGTGCCTGCAAATACGTGGGTCGGCGCTGTTGCCTGCGCCGTTTAAACTCCAGGTGTCCTTTTTCAATCCACGTAGAGCAGTGCGCATGTCGTCTTCCGCTTCGACCATCGTTGCCATCGCCAGTGCTGCCGGAATCGGCGGCGTTGGCATCGTGCGCCTGTCCGGGCCGCAGTCGGTGCAGATTGCAGCGCAACTGGGAATTGCGCGGATGCAGCCGCGGCATGCGCACTACGCGCGTTTTCGCGACGGGCAGGGCGCCGTCATCGACGATGGCATTGCGCTGTGGTTCCACGCGCCGCACAGCTTTACCGGCGAAGACGTCGTCGAGCTGCAAGGCCATGGCAGCCCGGTGCTGTTGCGGCAACTGGTTGCCCGCTGCATCGAACTGGGCGCCCGCCAGGCACGCGCCGGTGAATTCAGTGAGCGTGCGTTCCTGAACGGCAAGCTCGATCTTGCGCAGGCCGAAGCGATTGCCGACCTGATCGCAGCCGGCGACCTGCGGGCGGCCCGCGCCGCGCGGCGCGCACTGGACGGGGTGTTTTCGCGACGGGTCGATGCGGTAGCCGACACCCTGACCCGCCTGCGTATCCACGTGGAAGCGGCCATCGACTTTGCCGACGAGCCGCTCGACACCTTGGGCGGCAACCAACTACGCGATGGTCTGGGTCAGGCGCGCAACGTGCTCGCCCAGCTGCTGCGCGATGCCGAACGCGGACGCAAGTTGCGCGACGGCCTGCATGCGGTGTTGATCGGTCCGCCCAACGCCGGCAAGAGTTCCTTGCTCAATGCGCTGGCCGGTAGCGACCGGGCGATCGTCACCGATGTCGCCGGCACCACCCGCGACACCTTGCACGAAGCCATCCAGCTCGACGGCTTCGAGTTGACCCTGGTCGATACCGCCGGCCTGCGCGATGGCGGCGATGCGATCGAACGCGAAGGCATGCGCCGTGCACGCGCCGAGCTGGAGCGCGCGGACCTGGCACTGGTGGTGCTGGATGCACGCGACCCGCAGGCCGCCCGCGATGCCATTGGCGATGCCGTCGATGCCGTGCCGCGTCAGCTGTGGATCCACAATAAATGCGATCTGCTCGGCAATGCCGCATCGCTCGATGCCAATGCGATCGCTGTCTCTGCCGTGACCGGGCAGGGACTGGAGCAATTGCACATCCGCCTACGCGCGCTTGCGCTCGGCGATGGCGTGGACAGCGTCGAGGGCGAATTCTCTGCCCGCACGCGGCATGTTCAGGCGCTGCGTCGCGCCGAACAACACGTGGACGCTGCCGATCTGGAACTGGGTTTCGAGCAGCTGGAACTGGCTGCCGAAGAACTGCGCCTGGCACATGAAGCGCTCGGCGAGATCACCGGAAAGCTCAGTGCCGATGACCTGCTCGGCAAGATCTTCTCGAGTTTTTGCATCGGCAAGTGATGCGGCGATGCCCAGCGCGATGAGGCGCGCGGCAACCGTCGGAACCGGGCCGCACCCAGACGCAGCTGCCGCCGCACATCATCTGCGTGGACGGCGATGCGGGCGCAACCTCTCGCACATCGTCCGAGCACCGCAGGCGCATCGGCCATGCGCTTGCGGTGGACTACAGCACCCCAGGCAATGCGGTCCCTAGCGCTTGGTTTTCCGCGTTGCACGCAGCCACCGAGGACGCAGCCGGCTGCTTGGCCTGCGCCTGTTCGATCTCGCGGCGTGCGGCGGCCAGGTCTTTTTCGAACGCAGGATTGGCGTGCAATGCGGCGACCGTGGCAGCGCCTACCACGCGGCCCTGGGTGACATCGCTCTGCCAGTGCACGTTGCAGACCAGGCGGCTGTCGCCGAAGGCGCGGCCGCGCGCGAGCAGGGCGTCGCGGTGGGCGGGGGCGATTTCGGACAGGATCAGGCCCCAGGTCCAGCCGATGGCGGTGTGGCCGGAGGGGTAGGAACCGTTCTTGCGCAGGGCCGTGTCATCGGCCGGGGTGCACATCGGTTGCGCATTGCGCATGAAAGGACGCGGGCGTTGATAGCGTGCCTTGGCGGCGCTGGTCGCGGTGCTGGCATCGCGCATGCTGCGTTCGAGCAGACGGATCAGATGCGGGGTGCTTGTCTGGTCGATCTGTATGCCGAGCGCGCAGCTGAAGTGCGTGGCCGCAGCCGGAAAGCTCAGCACCGCGTCCTGCGCGGCCAGCTCCCAGCGCGGTGTCCCGCGCAGGGCGAGCATGGCCTTGGCGACTGCCTCGTCGTTGGCGAGCGCAGCGCTGCCCTCCTGCGGTGGCGGTGGCACCAGCTGCACGCTGTCGGGCAGTTGTTGTTTCTCCAGGTACCCATGCGCATCGGTGGCGAGCACCGAATCTTTCGCGGCTGCCTTGTCCCGTGCACTTGCGATGCCGCTGCCGATCAACAATGCGGCGATGGCAACGCTGACCAGCGTCCGGTGAGAGTGGCAAGCAATGCGCTGCGACATGGCAACCTCAGACAACACGAATGGAAGAGCCCGCAGATTACGACGGCTCGATGACAGCTGCATGCCAACGCGACGCAGCAACGGCCAGGGATGCGAAACGGTTGTCGTTGCACTGTCATGTTTCGGTCGCATCGACGCAAGACAACTGTCGCACGCTTGCCGCCATCTTTTGACTCGTCCCCAACGCCGCTCATGCCCAAGACCCATCAGTTAAGTGCCGCCGTTCTCGCCGCGCTCGTGCTCGCGCCTGCCGCTTACGCCGCCGACCCTGAGGTGTCTGCCGATACCGGTGCGACCGTGCAGCAACTCGATGCGGTGTCGGTGATCGGCCAGGGCGAAACCCGCCAGGTGCAGCGCATCACCCCGCAGGACATTGCGGTGCTGCCGCCGGGCACCAGCATCCAGAAGCTGCTCAACCGCATGCCGGGCGTAAACGTGCAATCCAACGATGCGTTCGGTGCCAACGAAGAATCGCAGACGATCAGCCTGCGCGGCTTCAACGGTACGCGCCTGGGCTATACGCTCGACGGCCTGCCGCTGGGCGACAACGCCTATGGCAACTACAACGGCCTCAACATCAGCCGCGCATTGATTGCGGAAAACTTCGGTGGCGTGGAGCTGGCCTCGGGCATCGGTGCGTTGGGCACGGCGTCGACCAGCAACCTGGGCGGCACCATCCAGTATTACTCGGCAGATCCGTCCAGCGTATTCGGCGGGCAGGTGTCGCAGACGGTGGGCTCCGATACCAATCGGCGCACCTTCCTGCGCGTGGATACCGGCGATTACAACGGGTTTTCGGCGTATGTGTCCGGCATCGATGCCGAAGCCGACATGTGGGCGCGCCCGGAATCGCCGACCACCACGCGGCAGTTCAATGCCAAGGGCGTTTACCAGTTCGATGGCGGCAAGCTGACCGCATTCGCCGATACCTCGCGTACTTCGCAGGCCGACTATGCGTACCTGTCCAAGAGCGGCATGGCGCGCGGCCTGGGCTGGGACTGGAATCTGTACGCGCCGGACTGGAACCGCGCATTGGCTGCGGCGTATTGCGCACCGGCCACGCGCAATGCCGCGCGTTGCGGTTTCAGCGGCGGTGTCGACAACATCGACGATGCGTACTACCAGAGCCGCGCCTTGCGCGACGACGACCTGTTCTACGTGGCCGGCGATTTCCAGCCCAACGATGCGATCAGCCTGCACACGCAGGTCTATCACCATGAAAACAAGGGCCAGGGCCACTGGTGGTCGCCGGGCCAGGCATCCAATCCGGGTACGCCGCAGGCATTGCCGATCTCCATCCGCAGCACCAATTACTGGATCAACCGCACCGGCGGCATCGCCTCGCTCGGTTGGGATCTTGGCCCGCATCATCTGGAAGCGGGCCTGTGGTACGAGCGCAATCATCACGATGTGGAGCGCAATTTCTACTGGATCGATGGTCCGGTCAGCGACGACAAGTTCCTTCAGAATCCCAATCGCCGTTTGTTCTCGCAGAACTACATCATCACCACGCGGCAGTTCTACGTGCAGGGCAATTTCAAGTTCCTGAATGAGCGTCTGAGCCTGGACCTGGGCATCAAGAGCCCAAGCACCGAAATGACCGCGCGCGAGACGCCGGGCGTGGCAGTGGAAGCGCCGGTGGCCACCGGTTCGCTCAAGGCCAGCGAATCGGTGTTGCCGCAGATCGGCGTGGGCTATCGCCTGGCCGAAGGCCAGGAAGTGTTCGCCTCGTACGCGGAAAACATCGCCGCGTTCCAGGGCGGCGGCGCCGGTGGCCCGTTGTTGGTGACCCAGGCCTCGTTCGATGCCAGCGTCGGCGCATTGGAGCCGGAGAAATCGCGCACGCTGGAAGCCGGCTATCGCTTCGTGCGCGACCGCTTCGAAGCCTCGCTGGTCGGCTACGACGTCACCTTCGATAACCGCCTGCTTTCGCTCAACCCCTGCGCCAGCATCCAGCAGGGCACCACGCCCGCATGCACCACGCGCTTCTTCAACGTGGGCTCGGTGAGCAGCCGCGGCGGCGAACTGACGGTGATCTGGAAGCCGACCAGCTACCTGCAGTGGTACAACTCGGCCTCGATCAACCGTTCGACCTACGACGACAACTACGTGCAGAACGGCGTGGTGATTCCCACCGCCGGCAAATACACCGTCGACACGCCCAAGCGCATGTTCGCCAGCGAACTGGCCTTCAATTACGGGCCGTGGAATCTCAACCTGCGCGGCAAGTACACCGGCCAGCGCTACTACACCTATACCAACGACCAGGGCTTCGGCGGCTACACCGCCTTCGATGCGGGCGGTGGTTATGACTTCGGCCAGGTTGGCGTGCTGCAGGGGCTCAAGCTTTCGCTCAATGTCACCAACCTTACCGACAAGCGTTACGCCTCCAACCTGACGGCCTTCGCCAATAGCGATCCCAACGGCCGCCAGCTGGCCTTCCATGCCAGTGCGCCGCGGCAGGTGTTCTTGACGCTGGATGCGAAGTTCTGAGGAGGGGAATCGGGATTGGGAATCATAAGAGCCGGTCTTGCGGTTGCTTACCGAATTCCGGTTTCCATCGACGCAGACAGTTTTAGGCTGGCGAACAAGACGTCGCGAGTGATGTTCCGGCGGGTGCTGACGATGCAGCGGAAGCGGGATGTACAGTCGTACCTCCCGCGCCGCCTATCGACCAGACTCGCCCGGCGGTCAGGCGTCGATTCGGTACCTGTTTTTCGTTGGAGAGATGCATGATGCAGTTCGGTCGTATCTGGTTGGTGGGAGCGATGATGGTTGGCATGAACGGCCCGGCAGTTGCCGAAGCGCCGCTGGCCAAGACGGTGCAGATCTTTGCGCACCGCGGCGCCAGTGCGCTGCGTCCGGAACACACCCTGGCCTCCTATGCCAAAGCCATTGTCGATGGCGCCGATTTTGTCGAGCCGGATCTGGTGTCCACCAAGGATGGCGTACTGATCGCGCGGCACGAGAACGAGATCGGTGGCACCACCGATGTGGCCAGCCACCCGGAATTCGCTGCGCGCAAGACCCGCAAGACCATCGACGGTCAGGCGATGGAAGGCTGGTTCACCGAAGATTTCACCCTGGCCGAGTTGAAGACGCTACGTGCGCGCGAGCGGCTGCCGCAGCTGCGTGGCACGCGCTGGGATGGCCAGTTCCAGATCGTGACCTTGGACGAGATCATCGATTTCGTCGCGGCCGAATCTGCCGCGACCGGCCGCACGATCGGGCTGATTCCGGAGATCAAGCACCCCAGCTATTTCAAGGCGCTGGGCCTGCCGATGGAAGACAAGGTGCTGGCCACCTTGCAGGCGCATGCCTATACCCGGACTGCGCCGGTGATCATCCAGTCGTTCGAGACCGGCAATCTGCGCTATCTGCGCGACAAGATCGGGCGCACCAGCAACATCGGCCTGCTGCAGTTGCTCGGTGGCGCGCAGATGGCGCTGCCCGCCGGCACGGACGATGCGCCGAAGACCTACGGGCAGATGATCACGCCCGACGGCCTGAAGCAGGTCGCGACATATGCCGATGCGATCGGCCCCGACATCCGCAGCATCATCCCGCTGGATGCGCAGCAACGTTTGGGCGCGCCCACCAGCCTGGTGCACGACGCACATGCGGCCGGGTTGCAGGTGCAGCCGTATACGTTCCGTCCAGAAAATTATTTTCTGGCCGCCAACAACCGCAGCAGCGGCGCGGTGACCGAGCGCAACGACGCCGGTGCGTTGGTCGAGTTGCAGGCGTATCTGGATGCGGGCATCGATGCGTTCTTCGCCGACGACCCGGGCCTGGCGCGGCGCGCATTGAGCGGGCGCCCCGCGCGCTAATCAGCATCTGTAGGAGCGCGCCAGAGCGCAACGGGCTCTAGCGGTACAGCCCGTCGCGCGCAGGCACGCGCCTACGCAGGGCAGAGCAACGCCGTCGATCGCGCGAGCGGAGCAACGGCGTTGATTGATTCGAAAGTCGCCTGAAAATTTTTTAGGCACCTGGCGGCCGTTCGCGCGGCGGGAAATGCAGCACCACGCTCTGCGAGCCATCGTCCTGGCGCTGCCACAGCACCGGCACCTGACGCGGCGGTGGCGGTTCCAGCATCGCGTGTTCGGAGTTGCTCACCTCCCAGGCAGCGTCTTCGTCCTCGTCTTCCCAGCTGTAGCGCGGCTTGGCCTGTTGCGGGTCGCGCAGGCGCAGCAGCAGGGCGGCGATCAGGCCGGCCACCGCACCGCCCAGATGCGATTGCCAGGACACGCCGGCTTCGTGCGGCAGGATGGTCATCAGCATGCCGCCGTAGAACAGGAAGGCGATCATGCTGGTGGCGATCGCGGGGCGGTCGCGGCGCAGCAGGCCCAGCACGAACACCAGGAACATCAGCCCGTGGGTCACGCCGCTGGCGCCCAGATGCCGGCTGCCGGGTTCGCCCAGCAGCCATGCGCCCAGGCCCGAGCCCAGCCACAACAGCGGCAGCGCCATGACGGTGGCACGCGGATACACGCTGCCGGCCAGCGTGCCCAGGATCAGCAGCGCCGCGGCGTTGGCGCCCAGGTGGGCCAGCGAACCATGCAGCAGCGGTGCGGTGAGGATGCCGCGCAGGCCGTCGGCCTGCAGCGGTGCCACCGCCCAGGCGCGCCAGTCGAACATGCCCTGGGCGGTGAACACCGCCACCAGCAACAACACGGCGGCCAGGCTGATGTTGAAGGCACGCAAGACCCGGGAACGATCCAGGCGAGCTTGGGTGGTGGTTTCTGCGGCGGCAACAGGATGCGGTGTCATACCTTCACGGATGGCGTCACGCGGGGTTTTTACAAGCTGCCCGGCGCGGGATAAGCAGGCCCGGCGACGGGATAATCCAATCCCGGCGCCGATCGTTGGCGCATCCGCCTGCGCCGCATCACGGATGATCTGTTGCTTGGCTGCAGGGTCCTTGCCCGCCCACCATCGCCGGACACGCTGCACGTACGTCCTTGTAAGCTCTGGCGCGGCATCCATGCCGCGCAAGGTCCCGCGACGGTGAGCGGGCAAGGACCAAGGGAGATGGTCGTTGCGCCTGTTTTCAACAAAGCCACCTGCAACTCTTTGGTGCGGTGTCCTCGCCGCTTGCGGGACCGTTGGCGGCATGGATGCCGCCATCGAGCCCCCAGGGATGGGTTCACGGTGTGTCCCGCGAGCGGTGAGGGCACCGCGCCCTCGACTCACCTGGCTTTTGATTGTTGATCTGTCGCTTGGCTGCAGGGCCCTTGCCCGCCCACCATCGCGAGACACGCTACACGGACGTCCTTGTAAGCGCTGGCGCGGCGTCCATGCCGCGTAGGGTCCCGCGCCGGTGAGCGGGCAAGGACCTGTCGAGTTGGTCGACGCGCATGGTTGCCAGCAGTGCAGGCTGCGCCACCAATCCCGAATCCCGACTGCCCAATCCCGGCCCCTCAGTGCCCGGCAGGCTTGGGCGGACGCAGCAGGCTCAGCACGATGGTCGCCACCAGGATCGCAACCACCACGCCCAGCGACACCAGCACCGGGATCTTGTACAGATCGATGATCATCATCTTGATGCCGATGAACACCAGGATCACCGCCAGGCCGTAGGGCAGCAGGTGGAAGCGGTCGGCCATGCCGGCCAGCAGGAAGAACATCGCGCGCAGGCCCAGCACCGCGAACACGTTGGAGGTGAGCACGATGAACGGGTCGGTGGTGATCGCGAAGATCGCCGGGATGCTGTCCACCGCGAAGATCACATCGATCACCGCGATCAAAATCAGCACCACGAACAGCGGCGTAAACCAGCGCTTGCCGTCCTTGATCACGCTGAGCAGGTTGCCGTGGTACTGCGGGCTCAGGCGCAGGTGCCCGCGCATCCAGCGCAGCACCGGGTTGGCTTCCAGATCCGGCTCCTTGCCGGCGGAGAACCACATCTTGATGCCGGTCAGCAGCAGGAACGCACCGAACACGTAGAGCAGCCAATGGAACTTGGCCAGCAGCATCGAGCCGGCAAAGATCATGATCGCGCGCAGCACGATCGCGCCCAGCACGCCGATGATCAGCACGCGCTGGCGCTGTTCTTCGGGCACGCCGAAGTAGGTCATCACCATCAGGAAGACGAAGATGTTGTCGACCGCCAGGGATTTTTCCACCAGGTAGCCGGTGAGGAACTGCAGCCCGATCTGGTCGGCCTGGACGTCGCCGACGCTGCCTTGCAGGTACCACCACAGCCCGGCATTGAAGGCCAGCGCCAGCAGCACCCAACCGATGCTCCACCAGGTGGCCTCCTTGAAGGTGACCTTGTGGGCGCCGCCGTGGCGCATCAGCACCAGATCGATCAGCAGCGCGGCGATCACCACCACCGCGAAGCCACCCCATAACCACACGTTGCCAATGGTTTGCATAAGAATCCCGAAAAAAGTGAAAGCGGCCTGGACAGCCGGCGGGCTGAGGCCTTGTGACACGGAAATCGTGGATTCCGGGTGACGGACCTTCGCCTGCGCGGCGAAGGTCTCGCTCGCAACCGGCCGGGCCGGTTGCCGTTGCACCGGAGCGCTGCACATGGCGGGCTCGTAATGACGGCGACAACGCTGGGAGCTACTCCCCTTCTGCGCCCGATTCTGCGTGCCCGGCGCAGGCACGTCAATCCAGCCGGATACAATGGGCCGATGAATATTCCAGTCCCCGTCGTCCGTCTCAAGAATGCCTGGCGCTCCAGCCACCCGTGGATCTTCCAGAAGCTGGTGGAAAAGCCCGCCGCCAAGCCCAAGCCCGGCACCATCGTCGATGTGGTCGGCGTGGATGGGGAATGGATTGGCCGCGGCTTCTACAACGGCCATTCGCGCATTGCCGTGCGCATCCTGGAAACCGACCAGTCGGTACCGGTGGATGCGGGCTGGTTCTCGCGCAAGATCGCCGCGGCAGTGAGCCTGCGCCGCGACTGGCTCAAGCTCGATGGCGTGTCCGACGCCTGGCGCGTGGTGCACAGCGAGGGCGACGGCCTGTCCGGCCTGGTGGTGGACCGCTACGGCGACCTGGTGGTGGTGGAGTTCTTCGCCGCCGGCATGTTCCGTCATCGCGAATGGATCTACGAGGCGCTGCGCGAACAGTTCCCCGGCTGCCGCTTCCACAGCTTTGCCGACGAACATGTGCAAAAGCAGGAAAGCTTCGATTTCCACAGCAACACCACCACCGAAGCGGCGGTGATCACCGAGCACGGCATCAAGTTCCGCGCCGACCCGGCCGGTGCGCACAAGACCGGTTTTTTCGCCGACCAGCGCGACAACCGCCAGTGGCTGAGCGAGCAGGTCGAAGGCAAGAGCGTGCTGGACCTGTGCTGCAACACCGGCGGCTTTGCGGTGTATGCCGCCGCGCGCGGTGCGGCCGAAGTGCTGGGCGTGGACATCGACGAAGACGTGATTGCCATTGCCAAGGGCAACGCCAAGCTCAATAACGTGCGGCCCAAGTTCGTGCAGGCCGACATCTTTCCGTGGCTGCGCGATGCGGCCAACCGCGGCGAGCAGTTCGATGTGGTGATCCTTGACCCGGCCAAGATGACCCGCGACCGCGATCAGGTGATTCCGGCGCTGAAGAAGTACCTGGACATGAACAAGCTGGCCTTGGGCGTGGTCAAGCCGGGCGGCCTGTTTGCCACCTTCTCGTGCACCGGCCTGGTCGCCGAGCAGGAGTTCCTGGACATGCTGCGGCGCGCGTCGTATTTCTCCGGGCGCACCATCCAGATCCTGAAGGTGGCCGGTGCCGGTCCCGATCATCCGTTCATGGCGCACGTGCAGGAATCGCGCTATCTGAAAGCGGTGTTCTGCCGGGTGATGTAGCAGCGCGTTGCGGCGAAAGACGCCCGCTGCCGTGTGGCAGGCAGCGGGCGTCTTTCGCGGCGCGATGCCATCGCCGGCCAGCAGTAGGTCAACGCAGACATGCAACCAGGAGCCGGCAGCCGATGACCTCCAGCGACGAAGACGAACGCAAGGCCCTGCGCCGCTTGCTGCGGCAGATCGAGCGGCCCAATGCCAGCCTGCTGGCCAGCAACTGGCCGGTGTTCGGCGTCTGGCTGCTGTTTTCCGGGGCTTTCATGTATCTGTTCCAGACTGGCGACGGTTCGCCGCTGCACCCGTTGCTGCTGGCGCTGGGCTCGACCTGTCTGGGCGTGTTCGGTGCGTGGATCGTGTTCCGTTCGGTGTGGGCGCGGCAGTGGCCGCATGTGCGCGAACACATCGATGTGGACAGCGTGCGCGCGCGTCTGGCAGAACTGGACGACTGAGCGATATAGCGCGCGAGGCGGTTTGCGCGCGCTGCCAGGCAGATCAAACCGATCTGCAACGACGAGCGGCCGCCCGCGCCGTGGTTGCCGGCATGGCGGCGTCGCTCGACAGCATCGCGCGTGCGCACGCCATCGGCATCGCCGCAGAACTGCGCTTGCATCGCGCGTATCGCACGCCACGCCGTGCGGATCGACCGCAGCGCTGCAGCGTCCCACGTGTGGCCGCAGTGCGTGTAGCCAGCCGCTATGATCGGCTCACCCCCACTGCCTGTGAGATCGCATGCACCTGCGTTCGCTTTGCCTGTCTGCCACGTTGTTGCTGGCCGCTGCGCTGCCCGCACATGCGCTGGAGTTTTCCAAGGCCGAACTGGCGCGCGCGACTGCCCTGCAGAAACGCCTGGTCACGCTGGATTCGCATCTGGATACGCCGGCCAATCTGGAACGCGCCGACTTCGACGTCTTGCAGGCGCATGCCGGCAACCGCCTGTCCCAGGTGGATTACCCGCGCATGGTCGAAGGCGCGCTGGATGGTGGGTTCTGGGCGGTCTACACCGGGCAGGGCGATCGCAGTGCGGCCGCGCACCTGGACGATCGCGATGCCGGTCTGCAGCGCCTGCTGAAGATCCACACATTGGTGGCCGCGCAACCGCAGCGTTTTGCACTGGCCACCACGCCGGCCGACGCCGCGCGCATCAAGGCCGCCGGCAAGCGCGTGGTGTACATCAGCATGGAAAACGCCAGCCCGCTGGTAGCCGACCCCACCTTGCTGCGCTTCTATTACGCGCAGGGGCTGCGCTTGATGAGCACCGTGCACTTTCTCAACAACGAGTTCGCCGACTCGGCCACCGACCCCAAGGGCGCGGAGTGGAACGGCCTGAGCCCGGCCGGCAAACAGCTGGTGCAACAGGCGCAGGCGTTGGGCATCGTGATCGATCAATCGCATGCCTCCGATGCGGTGTTCGACCAGTTGATCGCGCTGTCGCCGGTGCCGATCGTGCTCTCGCACAGCGGTGCGCGCGCGGTCTACAACCACCCGCGCAATATCGACGATGCGCGCCTGAAGGTGCTGGCCGCGCATGGCGGGGTGATCCAGGTCAATTCCTACGGCGGCTACCTGGTGGACAGCGGCGCCAGCCCCGAGCGCAAGGCCGCCGAGAAGGCGCTCACCGACCAATACGGCGGCTGGGAGCACGTCAAGATCGCCGACGGTACCAAGCTCAGCGCCGCGCTGAAGGAGCTGGATGCGCGCTACCCGATCAAGCGCGCCACCGAAGAAGACTTCTTCGCGCATCTTGAGCACTTATTGGCAGTGGTCGGGCCCGAGCACGTGGGCATCGGCATGGATTGGGACGGCGGTGGCGGGGTGGTGGGCCTGGAAGATGTCTCCGACCTGCCGCGCATCACCGCGTGGCTGTTGCGCAAGGGCTACACCGAGCAGCAGATCGCCGGCATCTGGGGCGGCAACCTGTTGCGGGTGATGGGCCAGGCGCAGGCGTATGCGGCCGGGAAACGGGAATCGGGAGTGGGGAGGTAGTGCTGGGGGCCAGGGATTCGGGATTCGGGAATCGGGATTCGCAAAGCCGAGGCGGTGTGTCGTGTGGGGCTGGGTGCTGGCCGCCGGCTTGGTTGTGGGTGCAGGGCTGGGGTAGAGGCAGCGTTGCTGCCGCGGGCTCCTTCGCCGGATGGGCTGGTTGGGGCGCGCGCGGAGTGCGCCGCTAGGTGTCAGCCAAGGGTGGGTCACGGGGCGCCGTCGCTGCATCGGGGCGGCCAGCCCTGCACCAACAGCATGGTGGCTGTTGCGTTCCGAGCCCGGCACACGCCGGGAGCGGTTGCAGTTGATTTGGGCATTTGCACGAAAATTTGCGCGTGCCAGCCGGCAGACAGGCAACACCCTGACGATGATTCCGGGAAAACGCTCAATCTAGAATGCGTCGACCACCTGCCTGGTGTCGGTGCTGCCGCACTGCCCACCGGCTGGCCTTCCGACTGCTGGAGCGTGCGATGACCCAAGCCACCCGGCCCCTGCCGCCCTCCGATGACATGGGTCCGACCTACCGCAAGATCCTGTGGCGGCTGATCCCGTTCCTGTTCGTCTGCTACCTGTTCAACTACCTGGACCGGGTCAACGTGGGCTTTGCCAAGCTGCAGATGCTGGGCGACCTGGGCATGAGCGAGACCGTGTACGGGCTGGGCGCGGGCATTTTCTTCATCGGTTACCTGGCCTGCGGGGTGCCGAGCAATCTGATCCTGCAGCGCATCGGTGCCCGGCGCTGGGTGGCGATCATGATGGTCAGCTGGGGCCTGCTCTCCACCTGCCTGCTGTTCGTGCGCACCCCGGCCGGGTTCTACACCCTGCGCCTGCTCACCGGTGCGGCCGAGGCGGGCTTCTTTCCCGGCATCGTGCTGTACCTGACCCGCTGGTTCCCGCGTGCCCGGCATGGCCGGGTCATGACCGTGTTCATGTCGGCGATCCCGATCTCCGGGGTGCTGGGCGGGCCGTTGTCCGGCTGGATCCTGGATCACTTCTCGGCCGGGCAGGGCGGCCTGGCCGGCTGGCAATGGATGTTCCTGTTGCAGGGCCTGCCGACCGTGTTGCTGGGCATCGGGGTGTGGTTCCTGCTCAGCGACGGCGTGCAACAGGCCAGCTGGCTCAACCCGCAGGAAAAACAGGCCTTGGCACGCGTGCTGGCCGAGGACGAAGCAGGCAAGCCGGCCGGCGCGTCCACCTCACTGGGCGCGGTGCTGCGCAATCCGGCGGTGTGGCTGCTGGGCACGGTGTACTTCTGCATCCAGAGCGGGGTGTATGCGATCAACTTCTGGCTGCCGTCGATCATCCAGGGCAGCGGCGTCACCGACCCCACCCGGATCGGCCTGATGAGCGCCATCCCGTACCTGGCCGCGGCGGTGTTCATGGTGCTGATGGGCCGCTCGGCCGATCGCCGCTGCGAGCGCCGCTGGCACCTGGTACTCCCGTTGCTGATGGGAGCGGCCGGGCTGTGCATCGCCGCCAGCGTCACCGACAACCTGGGCCTGGCGGTGTTCGGCATGACCCTGGCCACGATGGGGGCGGTCAGCGGCTTGCCGCTGTTCTGGCCGCTGACCAACGGCTTTCTCACCGCCGCCGCCGCCGCTGGTGGGCTGGCGCTGATCAACTCCACCGGCCAGGTCGCCGGCTTCGTCAGCCCGTACCTGGTGGGCTGGATCAAGGACGCCACCCACAGCACCGAGCTGGCGCTGTATGTGCTGGCCGGGGCCATGCTGCTGGGCGCCGCGCTGGTGCTGCGGGTGCCGGCACGCGCGGTGAACCAGTGATGCGTCCGTCCCAGCGAGTGTGCCCATGAAGATCGTCATCGCCCCCGATTCCTACAAGGAAAGCCTGTCCGCGCTGGAGGTCGCCACCCAGATCGAGGCCGGTTTCCGCGAGGTGTTCCCCGACTGGCAGTACCGCAAGGTGCCGGTCGCCGATGGCGGCGAAGGCACGGTCGATGCGCTGGTGGCGGCCACCGGCGGGCGGGTGATCGACTGCACGGTCAGCGGCCCGCTCGGCACCCCGGTGCAGGCGTTCTTCGGCCTGACCGGCGACGGCCGTACCGCGGTGATCGAAATGGCCGCCGCCAGCGGCCTGGCACTGGTGCCGCCGGCCGAGCGCGCGCCGCTGCGCACCAGTACCGCGGGCGTGGGCGAGTTGATCCTGGCCGCCCTGGACGCCGGCGCACGGCGTTTCATCATCGGCATCGGCGGCAGCGCTACCAACGACGGCGGCAGCGGCCTGGCGCAGGCCTTGGGCGTGCGGTTGCTGGATGGCCAGGGCGAGGCGATCGGTCCAGGCGGCGGCGCGCTGGCCACGCTGGCGCGCATCGACACCGAAGGCATGGATGTGCGGCTGCAGGATTGCCAGTTCGAAGTGGCCTGCGACGTGGACAACCCGCTGATCGGGCCGACCGGCGCCTCGGCGGTGTTCGGCCCGCAGAAGGGCGCCACCCCCGGCATGGTGCGCCAGCTCGATCGCAACCTGCAGCACTACGCCGACCTGTTGCAGCGCGACCTGGGTGTGCGGTTGCACGCGCTGCCCGGCGGCGGCGCGGCCGGCGGCCTGGGCGCGGCCCTGGTGGCGTATCTGGGCGCGCAGCTGCGGCCCGGGGTGGAGATCGTCGCCCAGGCGCTCGGGCTGGACGCGCTGGTCGCCCAGGCCGATCTGGTCATCACCGGCGAAGGCCGCCTCGACAGCCAGAGCCTTCATGGCAAGACCCCGGTCGGCGTGGCGCGGGTGGCGCAACGGCATGCCAAACCGGTGATCGCCATTGCCGGTTGCCTGGGCAACGGGGCCGCGCTGCTGCACGGCCACGGCATCGATGCCATGTTCGCGGTGGTGCATCGCGCCTGCACGGTGGAACAGGCATTGGCCGACGCCGCCAGCAACGTGCGCATCGCCGCGCGCAACGTGGCGGCGACGCTGCAGCTGGGCGGGGCATTGGCACAGGTCGGGTCGGGGCGCGAGCGGGGCTGACGGCAGTGCCCGGGTGGCTCGGAGGGGTGGGGCGCCTGCGCTCGCGTTCGGGGCGGCCTCCTGGACAGGGTGCGCGCCCACGGCATGTACGACCGATCCGCGCGAAGGCGGTCAGCGTTCTTCGCACCGATCCCGGGCATCGGCCGCAACTGCTCCCGTCACACACCTGCCGAACATCCGCGAAGCGAACATGCCACCGTGACCGCCCCTGATCGCGGCAACAGACCCCCGCCCATGCTCACGCTCGACCGCACCCTGGCGCAGTCCATTGTCGACCGCGCGATGACCATCATCGACGGCAACGTCAATGTGATGGACCACTCCGGCGTCATCATCGCCAGCGGCGAGCCGGCCCGGATCGGCCAGCTGCACGAAGGTGCGTTGCTGGTGCTGTCCCGGCAGGGCCGGGTGGAGATCGACGCCGCCCTGGCGCAGCAGCTGGATGCGGTGCGCCCCGGCGTCAACCTGCCGCTGATCGCCGAGGGCCGCATCGTCGGCTGCGTCGGGCTGACCGGCGACCCGCAGCGCATCGGGCAGCAGGCCGAGCTGGTGCGCATGGCCGCCGAAGCGATGCTGGAACAGGCCGGGCTGCTGCGCCTGCTGGCACGCGACGCGCGCCTGCGCGAAGAGGTCACGCTGGGCCTGATCCGGCCCGAGGGCCCGACCCCGGCGCTGGCCGGCTGGGCCGAGCGGCTCGGGATCGCGCTGGACCTGCCGCGCGTGGCCGCGGTGATCGAAGTGGAAAGCGATAGCCTGGACCTGGACGCGATGCTGGTGGAACTGCAGCGCCTGCACACCCTGCTGTCCACGCCCGAGCGCGGCAACCTGATCGCCGCCACCGCGCTCAACGAGCTGGTGGTGCTCAAGCCGGCACTGGACCGGCGTGGCCACTGGGACGTGGAGGAGCAACGCCGTCGGGTGCACAGCCTGCTCGAGCGCATGCGTGCCAGCAGCCGGCTGCGGATCCGGCTGGCCCTGGGCCAGTATTTTCCGCAGGCCAACGGCCTGGCGTTGTCGCACCAAATCGCGCGCACCACCATGCGCATCGGCAAGGCGCGCACCCCGCATGCCGACGCCTTCTTCTACGACGATTACCGCCTGCCGGTGCTGGTGGACGACCTGCGCCAGGCCTGGCAGGCCGAGGAATTGCGCAAGCCGCTGCAGGCACTGCTGGCGCAGGACCGTCGCAGTCAGTTGCTGAAGACCTTGTCGGTCTGGTTCGGCGCCGGCATGCGCATGGCCCCCACCGCCAAGACGCTGGGCATTCATCGCAACACCCTGGATTACCGCATGCAGCGCATCCAGGAACTGTGCGCGGTGGACCTGGGCAACACCGACGACTGCATGCGCCTGTACCTGGCGCTGCAGATGCGCCACGACAGCGCCGCAACCACGCCGAACACCGACGCGCACGCCCCCGACTGAGCGGCGCCACAACCGCCGCAACGCTGCCCTGTGCAGTGGCGCACGGAACGCCGCCTTGGCTGGTATGCGCAGTCCGCTAGACTGCGCGGATTGCCCGGCCGCGAGCGCTCCGTTGAACCAGTGCGATACCGTCGTGTCATCTGCGTCTAGCGAGGCCCAGCGCCTGGCACGTCTGGCGTTGTTGCAGGTGGTCGACACTGCCGCCGAGCCGTTCTTCGACGCGCTGGCCGCTGCCGCGCAGGCGATCGCCGGTACCCCCATCGCGCTGGTCTCGCTGGTGGACGAACATCGGCAGTGGTGGAAGGCCAACATCGGCCTGCCGGGGGTTTCGGAAACCCCACGCGAGCTGGCGTTCTGCGCCTACACCATCCAGGGCGATGCGGTGATGGAAGTGCGCGACGCGCCGGCCGACCCACGCTTCCACGACAACGCCCTGGTCACCGATGCGCCCGGTATCCGTTATTACGCCGGCGCCCCCATCGTGCTGCCGGATGGTTTACGCATGGGCACGGTGTGCGTGATCGACCAGCGCCCGCGCGCGCTGGAGCCGGCGCAGTTGCAGGCCTTGCAGCAACTGGCCAGGGTGGCCGCCGAAGGCCTGGAGCAACGCCGTGTGATGCTCGAGCGCGAGGCGGCCAATGCCCAGCTGCAGCAGCGGCTGCGCGAGAGCGAAGCGTTTCTGGAGCGCACCGGCCGGGTGGCCGGGGTCGGCGGGTGGGAGGTGGACGTGGCCAGCGGCACGCTGATCTGGTCGGACCAGACCTGCCGCCTGCACGATGTTCCGCCCGGTTACCGGCCCAGCCTGACCGAGGCGATCGGCTTCTATCCGCTGGAAGCGCGCGCGGTCATTACCGAAGCGGTCGAAGCCTGCGTACGGGACGGCACGTCCTGGGATCTGGAGCTGCCGCTGACCAGCGCCAACGGGCGGCGGCTATGGGTGCACAGCACCGGATCGGTGGAACACGTGGATGGGCGCATGCGCCTGATCGGTGCGGTCCAGGACGTGACCGACCGGCACCAGGCCGTGGACGCGCTGGCCGCCAGCGAGCGCAAGTTCCGCAAGATGTTCCAGTACAGCCTGGGCCTGATCTGCACCCACGACATGCATGGCCGGCTGGTCAGCATCAACCCGGCCGCCGCACGCTCGCTCGGCCGCAGCGTCGAGCAGATGGAAGGCCGCTCGCTGGTGGAATTCGTGCGCCCCGAGCGCCACGCCGCCTTGCGCGGGTACCTCTCGCGGATGGTGCTCGATGGCCAGGATTCGGGAGTGATCGAACTGGTGGCCGGCGACGGCAGCCTGCGCCATTGGCAGTACCACAACGTGCTGGACGTGGAATCCGACGCCACGGTGGTGCTGGCGCATGCCCAGGACATCACCAACCAGTACCGGCAGGAGAAGCAGCTGCTGGAATGGTCGTTCACCGACCCGCTGACCAACTGCTACAACCGCCGCTTCCTGGACGAACTGGACAAGCGCGACCCCAGCGTGCGCTGGGGCTGCATCGTGGTGGACCTGGACAAGTTCAAACTGGTCAACGACACCCATGGCCATCAACGCGGCGACGAGGTGTTGGTGCAGATGGCATGGTTCCTCAACCAGCCGCTGCGCACCCAGGACCGCCTGGTACGCCTGGGCGGCGACGAATTCCTGGTGTTGCTGCACCAGGCCACCCAGGCACAGCTGGATGCGTTGACGCGCGACTACATGGGGGCCATCGAGGACGCGCCGATCCGCTTCACCCTCGGCACCGCCCTGCGCCAGGACGGCGAAGCGCTGGCGGCGGTGGTCGATCGCGCCGACCACTCGCTGTACTCGCTGCGCCGCGCCCGCCGCGGCACCGGCACCAGCGACCAGCGCTGAGCCTGCGCACACCCGGAAGCTGCACCGAACCCAGGTGACCGGCTGAAATGCGTGCCGATGAATACGCGATCACCTATCATGTAAACGTTTACAACTACATGGATTGGAATGGATACCTTCGATCGCACCCAGCTCAGCCCCAAGTGGCAATTCCGCTTCGCCTTCTTCGACCGTCACGGCGGTCCCAGGGACCCTGCCTACAAAGAGGCGCTCAAGACCCTGCCGTTCGGGGAGAAGCTCAAGGTGGGCATGAACTTCTACGCGTTGTTCTTCGGCTTCATCTATTTCTTCATCCTGGGCCTGTGGCGCAAGGCGCTGGGCCTGATCGGCGTCGGCCTGGTGGTCGGCATCGTAGCCTCGTTCCTGCCCGCATCGATCGGTAACGCGCTGAGCATTCCACTGGCCCTGCTGGCCGGCATGAGCGCCAACTACGCCTACTACCTGGACAAGGTGAAGGGCAGCACCAGCTTCAACCCGTTCGAAGGCATGCGCTGGTAAGCCACCGTCGGGCCGCGGCCCCCCCCACCGACGCCCTGCCGCCAAGCCCGGTCCTGTGACCGGGCTTTTTTGTGGGCCAAGCGCGCCGACCTGAGGACAAACGTGTGGGCATCCTTTGCATGCCAGATGGCAGAGGATCGCGGGAGAAGCACATCCAATCCTCGCCGTACGCGACTCATGCCGCGCGGGCACAGACGCGATCGCAGCAACGCCAGGATTTGAGAATAGGCCTCGCTGCACGGCCATGCGTCCTGGGCAGCCTCCCGCGCACGCTGCGAGCAGGGCGGCGCAGAGCACCCTCCGATCCGGCAGCGCCACGGCTGGCGCAACGGCGTTTGGCCCTGGAAATGGGTGCAGGACCAACTGCCATCCGGGCAGCGTCGGAAGTCACAGCCGGGCTCATCCGTTAGCGAAGCTGGCAAGGCATCTGGGTTCGATACTCCAAACCATTGATCCAAAAGACGTCTCTACCTCGAAGACGCGCTTGAGACCGCCCGGATTGTTGCGTCGCGGCGTGGTGTGGGTGCTGCCGCATGCTTAATCTTTGCCAACAAATGACACACTGCCCTGCTAGGTTTAGATCGATCCAAGCGCGCCAATCGCCCGCAAGTGTTTGAAAAGACATTGTCTTTCCGTCGCACCATCACCCTCGACGAGACGCTTGAATGACCGCTTTCCGCCATTGCCGCCACACCCGCCTGTCGCAGGCGCTGCTGCTCGCATCACTGTCGCCCCTGGCTGGCCTGGCCCAGCAGACCCCCGCTCCGCAACAGCTGGACGCGGTCACCGTCACCGGCTCGCGCATCAAGCGCGTGCAGGCCGAAGGCCCGGCGCCGGTGCAGATCATCGGCGCCGACGAGATCCGCGCCCAGGGCTTCACCACCGTCTACGACATGCTCGGCACCCTCAACCAGGCCATCGGCACGGTGGAGGCGGACGTCAGCTGGGGCTCGCATACGCCCAATGCCAGCCCGCTCAACCTGCGCAACCTCGGCCCCAACCGCAGCCTGTTGCTGGTCAACGGCCGCCGCGTGGCCGATTACCCGTTGCCGTACAACGGCCAGAGCAACGTTTCCAACTACAGCAACATCCCGGCCGCGGCGGTGGACCGGGTGGAAGTGCTCACCGGCGGCGCCTCGGCCATCTACGGCTCGGACGCGATCGCCGGCGTGGTCAACGTGATCCTCAAGCAGAACTACAGCGGCGATCAGTTCCGCATGCGCGGCGGCACCTCCACCGAGGGCGGCCGCGACACCGCCGACGTGTCCTGGGCCGGCGGGCGCACCGGCGACCACTGGAGCGTGACCTACGCGCTGCAGTACACCAGCCGCGACCCGCTGTTCGGCCGCGATCGCCCGCAGATGGACGACGCCAGCGATGCGCCCTACAGCGCCTGGACCACCGAACAGCGGCGGGTGGGGTTTCGCCCCAGCAGCGGCATTGCGCTGATCGACAATGCCACCGGCACCCGCCAGGCGCCGCCGCCCGGTGCCTGCGATCAGTTCGGCGGCGAGTACTACCTGGCCGACCGGCTGCTCTACAACCGCAATACCGGTGTCACCACCAATACCGGCCAGCTGTGCGGGCTGAGCGCCGACTACGGCCAATGGCTGCTGCGCAGCGGCAGCAAGGACCTGTCCGGGTATCTGTACGGCACCTGGGAGTTCGGCAACGGCGTACAGGCCTGGACCAACCTGGCGGTGTTCGACTCCGAAGCGCAGTGGGGCACCTCGCCGCCCTATGTGCAACTGCCGGCCGGGCTGGACTATCCGGCCTTTTTCGATACCGCCAGCGGCCAGCAGCTGATCGGCGTGCGCCAGTTCACCGCCAGCGAGGTCGGCAGCCAGGCCGGCCTGCGCAACCGCAATCGCGAGCGCTCCTGGGACATCAGCGCCGGGCTGCGCGGCACCCTGGCCGACGGCCGCTTCGACTGGGAAGCCTCGCTGGGGCGCTCGTACTACCGGGTACAGGAGCGCATTTCCACGGTCGATTGGCAGCGCGCCAACGACTACTTCCTGGGCCCGCAGCAGGGCACGGTGGACGGGCTGCCGGCCTACACGCTGGACCGCGCGCGCTGGTGGACCCCGCTGACGCCAGGCCAGTACGCGCAGATCGGCGCGCATTCGGTCAACCGCGCCGCGTCCTGGGTCAACCAGGGAGCGCTCAGCCTGAGCGGTCGGCTGTTCGAGGGCTGGGCCGGGCCGGTCGAATTCGCCGCGGTGCTGGAAGCGGCCCAGCAAGGGTATCGGCTCAATCCGGACCCGCGTGCCAATGTCGATTACGAAGTGCAGAACGTCGACCGCGGCGGCGGCGAGCGCACCCGCTACTCGGGCGGCCTGGAGTTCGGCGTGCCGTTGACCGCCACGCTCACCGCCACCCTGGCCGGCCGCTTTGATCGCTATGGCGACTACACCGCATTCAACGACGCCGCCGACCAGTTGGACATCGGCACCCAGAAGGAATCCACCTGGAGCGCCGGCCTGCAGTGGCGGCCGATCGACAGCCTGCTGCTGCGCGGCAGCTACGCCACCAGCTTCCGCGCCCCGGACATGCATTACTTGCTCGGACAACCCAGCTCGGCGCAGGTGCGCACGCTCGACCAGTACCGCTGCATCGCCAGCGGTGCCTACCAGATCAACAACTGCACCGGCGACAACACCGAGGTGACTTATCCCTTCGCGATCAATCGCCGCGGCACCCCGGATCTGGAGTCGGAACTGGGCAATTCCTGGACGGTGGGGTTTGTCTGGGATGCGTTCGAGAACCTGTCGTTGACCGCCGACTTCTGGCGCATCCATCTGGAAGAAGAGATCCGCGACATCGATGAAACCACCATCCTGCGCGACGAGGCCGGCTGCCGCACCGGGCTGACCATCACGCCTGGGCAGGCCTGGTCCAACCCGGGCGGCGCCGATTACTGCGCCTCGATCCTGGCGCGCGTGCAGCGCAATGCGGCCGGCGCCATCACCGCCATCGAGCGCGGGCCGATCAACCTGGCCCAGCGCGATGTCAGCGGCATCGACCTGTCGGCGCGCTACCAGCTCAAGACCGGTGTCGGAGATTTCCAGATGGGGCTCGACTACACCAACCTGCGCTCGATGCGCGAGCAGACCTACCGTACCGACCCCAACCCCGAGCGCCGCGACCGCGACATCCGCAGCAAGCTGCGCGGCAGCGTGAGCTGGCTGTACGGCAACTGGAATGCCACCGTCTATGGCGATCGCGTCGGCGCGGTGCCGGGCGTGCGTTCGCACTGGGGCCTGGACCGGCTGGACAACCCCGGCGGCTGCGTGCCGTTTGCCGATGGCGGCGTGCCCGACGACCGCGCCAACTGCACCGACACCGATCCGGCCAGCCCCACCTTCGGCCAGAGCACCCGCAAGTACTACGGCCGCATCGGCCCGGCCATCACCTGGAATATCAATGTCGGCTACCGCATCACGCCGGCGATGAAGCTCAACCTGTACGTCAACAACGTTTTCAACAGCACCGGCTACAACCACAAGGATCCGTACAAACTCGATTACGAGTTCTATAACAGCCGCCTGTTCAGCCCGGTCGGGCGCGAGATCGCGGCAGAATACGTGTTCGATTTTTGAAGCGCGCAATCGGCGACGCGTGCGTCGGATATGGACAGGTGGTGTTTGCGGCATCGTCCGGGCACGCAAGATGCCTGTCGATTCGGGGCACGGCCAAAACGCACGACGATGCCGGCGCTTGGTGTCTCGTGTTGCGCGCACGTGTCGTGCGTCGGTCGCTGCGCATCGCAGCGGCGGGCACGCGCCTTCCACCTGCGGCTTTGGCCGCCCTCTCCCCCAAGGGGTTCTGCATGCTGTCAGTCGTACCGCCCAACCGTTCCACCGCGCGTGCTGCGCGCACGCCGTTCTGGCGCCGCGCCGCGGTCGGTCTGTGCCTGCTTGGCGTGGCCATGTCCGGCCCGCTGGCCGCGCAAGACCCGGCGCAGGTCAACACCTTCATCGGCAGCAAGGACGACGGCAATACCTATCCGGGCGCCTCGGCGCCATTCGGCCTGATCCAGGTCAGCCCGATCGGCGCGCACTACGCCGGCTGGCGCTATGACGACCCCAGCATTCGCGGCTTCGGCCATTCGTTCCTGTCCGGCGCCGGCTGCTGGGAGCAGGGCGGCCAGGTCTCGGTGCTGCCGGTGACCGGCCGCATCGGCCCCGGCGGCCACTTCGACACCAACGATGCCAAGGCCTTCGACCAGAAACGCTATGCCGCGCGCTACACGCACGATGGCGAAGTCGGCCAGGCCGGCTATTACAAGGTGCGGCTCACCGATTACGGCGGCATCGACGCCGAAGCCAGCGCGCTGACACGCGCCGCGACCGAGCGCTACACCTTCGCGCCGGGCGCCGACACCGGCCATGTGCTGGTCAACGTGGCGCAGGCCAACGACCGCCATGTGGTGATCGGCAGCCAGGTGCAGATCGTCGGCGACCGCGTGGTCGAGGGCAAACTGACCACGCAGAGTTTCTGCGGCGGCCACGAATACACCACCTGGTTCCGGCTGGAATTCGATCGCCCGTTCACCGCGCATGGCGTCTGGGGCGAAGAGGGCGGTGTGCCCGGCGCGCGTCACGGCATGGGCGGCGAACTCAAACCCAACGGCGCCTGGCTCAGCTTCCCGCTGGGCAAAGACAAGCGCGCGCGTGCGGTGACCGTGGTCAGCGCCATCTCGCATGTGGATGCGCAAGGCGCCCGCAGCAACCTGCGTGCCGATGGCATGCAGGGCGGCAAACTGCTCAGTCTTGAACAGATGCGCCAACGCGCGCAGCAGGCCTGGCGCAATGCGTTGGCCAGCATGCAAGTGGAAGGCGCCAGCAACGACGAGCGTTCCGTGGCCTATACCGCGCTGTATCACGCCTTGCTGCAGCCGCTGACCGGCAGCGATGCCGATGGCCGCTATCGCGGCTACGACGATGCGATCCATCGCGCCGATGGCTGGACCTACTACGAGTATTTTTCGCTGTGGGATACCTACCGCTCGCAAAACCAGCTGCTGGCCTTGCTGCAGCCAACGCGCGCGCGCGACATCGGCCGCTCGTTGCTGGCGATCCAGCAGCAAGGCGGCTGGCTGCCGCGTTGGGGCTATGCCAACTTCGACACCAACATCATGACCGGCGACCCGGTCACCCCGTTCCTGGTGGATCTGTGGCGCTTCGGCGCGTTGCAGGGCAGCGAGGCGCAGGCGTATGCAGCGCTGCGCCAGAATGCCTTCGGCCAGCCGCCGATCAATTCGCGCCACGCCGGGCGCTCGGGCAATGCCAACTATCTGGCCAACGGCTTCGTGCAATACGACCGTGCGTTTCCCTCCAAGGGCATGGACGTGGACCCGCATCACGGTGGCTCGGCCACGCTGGAATACGCGCTGGCCGATTGCGCGCTCGCACAGATGGCGCAAGCGCTGGGCCACGGCGATGACAGCGCGCAGCTGCGCAAACGCGGCGGCAACTGGCACAACGTCTGGGATGCGGATGTGCGCGATACCGAGACCGGCTTTGCCGGCTTCCCGCGCCCGCGATTGGAAGACGGCAGCTGGTATGCGCCATCCGACGATCGCTACAGCCCACGCTCCGAGCACGGCTTCCACGAAGGCACCGCCTGGCAATACCAGTGGCTGGTGCAGCAGGACATCCCCGGCATGCTGCAGGCCATGCATGGCCGCGAACACACCGGTAAACGCCTGGACGCCTTCTTCGCCTACGACGATCTACTGAAAGATCCGCTCACTGCCGCACGCACGCACTGGGTGGTCGGCCCGTACAGCTATTACAACCAGTACCGCTACAACCCCAACAACGAACCGGACCTGCACGCACCGTGGATGTACACGCTGATCGGGCAACCATGGAAGACCGCCACCGTGGTGCGCGCCGCGCAGCAGTTGTTCACCAATGCGCCCAACGGCGTCACCGGGAACGACGACCTTGGCACCATGTCGGCCTGGTATCTGTTCAGCGCGCTCGGCCTGTATCCGGCAGTGCCGGGTAGCGGGCAATTCCTGCTGCATGCGCCGCGTTTCAAGCGGGTCACGCTGAATCTGGGCAACGGCAAGCGCCTGCGCATCGACGCGCCCGGGGCCAACGGCCGCGCGCTGCAATACGTGGACAGCGTGCGTTGGAATGGAAAGCCGCAGCCGCAGGTGTT
Source organism: Xanthomonas euvesicatoria (assembly GCF_013112235.1). Taxonomy (NCBI): domain Bacteria; kingdom Pseudomonadati; phylum Pseudomonadota; class Gammaproteobacteria; order Lysobacterales; family Lysobacteraceae; genus Xanthomonas; species Xanthomonas euvesicatoria. Next base: position 1,114,334 of record NZ_JABFFS010000001.1, on the reverse strand, counting down.
CCTGGATTGGGCGCAGCTGCAGCAGGGCGGCACGCTGTCGTTTGCGCTCACCCCGCAGGCGCCCACCCAAGGCTGGGGTACGCAAGCGGATGCATTGCCCACTTCATTCTGCGCCACACCTCAGGCGCAGTAACACCACGGCGGTTGAAGCCCTCTCCCTGCGGGGCGAAAAGGCACAGCTTGCGCGCTACTGGCGCGCGTGGCTTGGAGCGCCCGCGCCGCAAGCGCGGGCTGGGGCGCGGAGCGGGGGGTGGGGTGAGGGGTACGGGGCAAAGCCCTCGCGTTATCGCACTGCGCGCGGCTACGCCCGCACCCTCATCCGGCGCTACGCGCCACCTTCTCCTCCATGAAGGGGAAGAAGGTCCCGAAGAGAGAAGGACGCTCAGCCCGCCTGATTCAACCGGCTATTGCGTCGCCCATATGCCAGGTACACCACCAAGCCCAGCGCATTCCATAGCAGGAACCAGACCTGCGTCTTGCTCGGCAAACTCCAGAACAGGTACAGACAGCCGCCGATCGCCACCGGTCCCACCACCCACGCCAGCGGCGTGCGGAAGGCGCGCGCGCGGCCGGGCTCACGCACGCGCAACACCAACAGGCAAGCCGCCACCGCGGTGAATGCGGCCAGCGTGCCGGCATTGGCCAACGCGGCAATTTCGTCCAGCCGGGCCACCCCCGCCAGCGCTGCCACCAGCACCGCGGTGAACAGCGTGATCGCCACCGGCGTGCCGGTGCGTGCATTGACCTTGGACAGGCCGCGCGGCAACAAGCCATCGCGCGACATCACGAAGAAGATGCGGCTCTGCCCGTACAGGAACGCCAGCAACACCGTCGGCAACGCAATGATCGCCACCGCACCGATCACCAGGGCCGCCTTGCCTTGGCCGAGTTCGCGCAGGATCAGCGCCAACGGCTCGGGGCTCTTGCCGAACACGGTAAAGCTCATCGCACCCACCGCCGCCAGCGCCACCAGCACATAGATCAAGGTGCAGCCGATCATCGAACCGACGATGCCGATCGACAGATCGCGTCCGGGGTTCTTGGTTTCTTCGGCGGCGGTGGAAATCGCATCGAAGCCATAGAACGCGAAGAAGATGATGGCCGCCGCTGCCATCACGCCGCGCTCCACGCCATCGGGACCCATTGCCTTGGAGAAGCCATACGGCATGAACGGCTGCAGGTTGGCGCTGTTGAAGGCCGGCAGCGCAATGGCCACGAACACGCCCAGCGCGATGATCTTGAACACCACCAGCACCGCATTGAGCGTGGCGCTTTCCTTGGTGCCGGCCATCAACAGGCCAGCCACCAGGAAGGTGATCACCACCGCCGGCAGGTTCACGATGCCGCCGGCATGCGGCCCGGCAATGAGTTCATGCGGCAAGCCCACTCCCAGCCATTGCAGGAACCCGACGAAATAGCCCGACCAGCCGACCGCCACGGTGCTGACCACCAGCGAGTATTCCAGCACCAGGCTCCAGCCCACCACCCAGGCAATGCTCTCGCCCAGCGCGGTGTAGCTGTAGGTATACGCACTGCCGGCAGCCGGCATCATCGTGGCCATCTCCGCATACGCCAGCGCCGCGCAGGCGCAGACGATGCCGGCCGCCACGAACGACAGCAGCACCGCGGGGCCGGCCTTGTCGGCGCCCACGCCGATCAGCGTGTAGATACCGGTACCGACGATGGCGCCGATGCCCAGCGCGATCAGATGCGGCCAGCTCAGGCTGCGGACCAGTTGCCGGCCAGTCTCGTGCACGGTGACCTGATCGATGGATTTGCGCCTGAGCCAAGACGACATGCGGACCTCGCAGGAATCAAAAGAATGCGCGAGTGTCGCCCAACGCAGCGCAGCAAAGCTATCGGTCCAAGGTCATGCGGTGGCTATGCCCGGGCAAGGTGGGCACGCGATGGCATCAACTGATGCGCGGCGCATCGTGCCTATCCTTGGCCAAGCACCACCATCCATCACGGCGTGCGCGATCGACGGCACGCGTTCGCCCACCACACTTCCGCTCACTCAATCGAGGCGCGATGCGGCGGGCGCGCGTTGCGATAGATCAGCTGCACCGCCCAGGCACCGGCAAGCCCAACCACACCGGCAGCGAAGTGGCTCCAGTCCAGCACCCGCGGCGCCGCGCCATTGGCGTCATGGCCCCACAGGTTGAACCACAGCAGCACCAACGCGGTGATGCCCATGCCCATCCAGAACCACAGCCGGGTTCCGCCGATCGCATAGATCAGAAACGGCAACGCCGCTCCGATCAGAAAATGCACCGGGAAAAAATACGCCGTGCCGTAGGGGCGCATCAGGTACCAGACGATCGCTGCGAACGTGCCCAGAAAAACGAACAGGCCAAGCGCCAGCAGGCGGGTTTGGTTGGTGGCAGTGGTCATCGGCAAGTCTCGCAAAAGCAGACCCTCACCCTACCCATGCCCAGGTCAATGCAGTGCGAGCGTGCTGCATGCATCGCTTCGGCGGTCTGGTTCGCTTCGCACAAAGGCGACGTGCAGCATCACGGTGCCGTGCAGCCATGGCGCTGAAATCCGGCGCGTGTCTGCAAGTATGCGTAATACGCCGCCACCGCAGGCAATGCCGCATGCGCGATGGGGCTGGCGACCCAGCGCTGTGTCGACACCCCCAGTACGATGTCGGCAAGCGTAAAGCATGCGCCCAGGACGAACGGACCGCCGCGCTGCAGCTGCGCATCGAGGATCGCCATGTGGCGGTTCCACTGCTCCACGCTCGCCGCAATCGCCTGCGCATCGGTATGCGCGGCGCTGCCACGCACGGTGGCCATGAATGCGTAGCGCCAGGCGGTATTGAGTTCGGTGGCCTGCCAATCCATCCATTGCTCGACCAATGCGCGCGCGGCGGGCGCGGCCGGCAGCAGATCATCGCGTTGGCTGCGCGCGGCCAGGTAGCGGCAGATCGTGTTCGATTCCCACAGCACCAGTTCACCCGCGCGGATGACCGGCACCAGCGCATTGGGGTTGAGTGCGCGAAATTCCGGCGTCTGCACCGACGCAAAACCGCTGCCATAGGCATGCAGCGTGTAGTCCAGCCCCAGCTCATCGCACAACCACAACACTTTGCGCACATTGATCGAGCTCGGCTTTCCGTAGATCTCCAGCATGTGTTCCTCAGTGACGCGCGTAATGGCCGGCCGTTGGCGGTGGTGATCCGTGCTGCCTGCAACCCCGCACGCGCCTTGTGCAGCGCGTGCAGCCGAGTGCATCCATGCACGCTGCGGTCAGTCGCAGAGCGGTGCATTCTCGCCGCTGCACTCTTGCGCCGCTACAGCTCGATCTTGCCCGCGTATGCATCGCGCACGGTCTGGCTGATGTAGGTGCTCAGCCCGCGTCCGGCCGTGGCAAGCCGCTGCATGGTCGCGACCGCCTCGGCACCGGCGCTATCGGCGGTATACACATAGGTCTCGCCGCTGCGAAAGCGCACGGCGATGGCGTCGTCGGCCAGCGCGTAGGCCACCACGCCCGAGTGGCCGTCGCGATTGCCATAGCGCTGCATGCGAACCGGGCGGGGTGCGGTCATGCCGGCAGGCTAGAACCGCTGCAGTGATGGGCGCTTCAACGAACACGGCAATAACGCGCTACAGCCCGCAGGCCATGCGACATCGAAACAGGTGTGCTGGCCATTTCAGCGTCATGGCGCAGCCGTGCAGCCACCGTTTGCACGCCGGCCACGCGAGGGCCGCCGTGATGGCAGGTACCGCGCGTGTGGCAGATGGCGCAGCGCATGCAGGTGTGGCGCGTGGATGATGTGCGTTCGCGCGCGCATCGCATCGACCGCCGGCCTTCTGTCTAGCCAAGCGATCGCGCCGATCGCGCCACTGCGATCACCGCATCACCCCATACCAGCCCCATCGGCCTGCAGCGGGTACAACGCCGTCAGCGCCTGGCAGCGCTGCGCAAACAGCGCATGCAATTGCCGGATCGCCGGCGAAAACTGCTTGCGGTGCGGGCACACCAGCTGCAGCGGCAGCCGATCGCCGCACTCGGGCAACAGCGCCTCCAGCCGCCCGGCCTGCACGTCTGCGCACACATCCAGCCACGACTTGTAGGCAATGCCTTCGCCGGCGACTGCCCAACGCCGCACCACATCGGCGTCGTCGCACAGCATCGCCCCGCGCACCGGCACCACGTGGCGGCGGCCCTCCAGGTCGAATTGCCAGCGGTCGTAGGCGCGCCCGGCCAGCACGTACAGCAGGCAGGCGTGCTCGCGTAGCGCATCCAGCGTGGCGGGGCGCCCGTGGCGCTGCAGGTAGGCGGGCGCGGCCACCAGTACGCGGCGGTTGTCCGGTGCCAGCGGCAATGCCACATGCTCTGCATCGTCGATACGGCCGAGCCGAAATGCCACATCCACCGGCGCGCGATACAGGTCGGCCACCTGATCGGACAGGTGCAGGCGCAGGGTCAGCTTCGGGTGCGCGGCGCGGAATTCGGTCAGCCACGGCAGCAGCACGTTGCGGCCCAGGTCCGACGGCGCCGTCACCTGCAGCAGCCCCTGCAGCGCACTGTCGGCGCCCCGCACATGCTCGCGCCCGTCGCGCAGCAACTCCAGCACGCCGCGCGCATAGGGCAGGTACTGCTCGCCCTCGGCGGTCAGCCGCAGGCTGCGCGTAGACCGGGCGAACAGACGCAGATCCAGCGCGCGTTCCAGCCGGGCCACCGCCGCGCTGGCCTGTCCCGGCAACAGATCGGCCTCGCGCGCTGCGCTGGAAAAACTGCCCAGCGCCGCGGTCCGCACGAACAGCGCCAGGTCGTCGAAGCGGACCATCTTCACTCCAGTGGTGAAAGTGCTTGTGCAGTTTGCCGGTTTTTTCGTGAATCCAGGTGGTTGACGATGCAACTCCCTCCCGCACGACGCCTGCCATGAAAGCCATCGCCTACCCGCAACACGGCCTGCCCATCGACGATGCGCGCGCGCTGATCGAACTCGAGCTGCCGCTGCCCACCCCCGGCCCGCGCGACCTGCGCGTGCGCATCCACGCCGTGTCGGTCAACCCGGTCGACACCAAGGTGCGCAGCAACGCGGCGGTGGATGCCCCGCGCGTGCTGGGCTGGGACGCCAGCGGCGTGGTCGATGCGGTCGGCGAGGCGGTCAGCCTGTTCCGCCCCGGCGATGCGGTGTACTACGCCGGCGCGCTGACCCGCCCGGGCACCAATGCCGAGTTCCACCTGGTGGACGAGCGCCTGGTCGGGCGCAAGCCGGCCACGCTCGACAACGCTGCGGCCGCCGCATTGCCGCTCACCGCCATCACCGCCTGGGAGCTGCTGTTCGACCGGCTCGGCATTGCCGAAGGCGGCGGCGAAGGCCAGGCATTGCTGGTGGTCGGTGCGGGCGGGGGCGTGGGCTCGATCCTGGTGCAGCTGGCGCGCACGCTGACCAAGCTGACCGTCATCGGCACCGCCTCGCGCCCGGAAACCCAGGATTGGGTGCACGCACTCGGCGCGCATCACGTGATCGACCACAGCCAGCCGCTGGGCGAGGGCCTGCAGCGGATCGGCATCGCGCAGGTGCAGCACGTCGCCAGCCTCACCCACACCGACCAGCACTTCGCCCAACTGGTCGAGGTGCTGGCCCCGCAAGGTCAGCTGGCGCTGATCGACGACCCGGCCACGCTGGACGCGCTGCCGCTCAAGCGCAAGAGCCTGTCGCTGCACTGGGAGCTGATGTTCACCCGCTCGCTGTTCGAAACCCAGGACATGATCGCCCAGCACCATCTGCTCAATCGCGTCGCCGAGCTGGTGGATACCGGCGTGCTGCGCACCACCCTGGGCGAGCACTACGGCCGCATCACCGCCGACAACCTGCGCCGCGCCCACGCCGCGCTGGAATCGCACCGCACCCGCGGCAAGCTGGTGCTGGAAGGCTTCTGAGCGCAGAGGCCTCACGCACGACAGCGCTCTGGCATGGCCGCTGTCGTGCAGCCGCACCCTTCAGCGTTGGCACGCGATCGCCGCTGGCCAAGATCCGCGACGCAGCTATTGCGACAGGCGCCGCTACACTGCGCGCATGTCATCTCAATCCCTGATCCTTCTCGGGCTGCTTGTCGTAGTCCTCGTGTTGCAGCTGCTGGCGCTGCTGCGACGTCCGTCCACCACCGCGCTGGAACATGCACTGCGCGCCGAGCAACGCGATGGCCGCGGCGAATTGCGCGAGCAACTCGAAGGCCTGGCGCGGCAGCAGGACGCCCGCCTGGAAACCTTCGCGCGCAACCTCACCGAGTTGTCCACGCGCACCGACCAACGCCTGGACCTGCTGCGCGACGCGCTCGGCGAAGACGCCCGCAAGGCGCGCGAAGAAAGCGGCCTTGCACAACAACGCACCGGCGAGCTGCTGACCCTGCGGCTCACCGAATTGCGCACCCAGCTCGAAGGCTTCGGCCAGCAACAGGAAACCCGCATCCACGTGTTCGGCCAGCAACTGACCGAGCTGATCGCGCGCACCGATACGCACATGGCCGCGCTGCGCGACGCGCTGGCCGAAGACGCCCGCAAGGGCCGCCAGGAAGCCGGCCAATCGCAACAACGCTTCACCGAAGCGCTGGGCCAGCGCTTGAACGAACTCACCCAGCGCAACGAACTGCGCATCGGCGAGATGCGCGCCACGCTCGAGCAACAGCTGGCCAACCTGCAACACGACAACGCCAGCAAGCTCGAATTGATGCGCGCCACCGTCGATGAAAAACTGCAGACCACGCTTAACACACGCCTGGATGCCTCGTTCAAGCTGGTCTCCGAACGGCTGGAACAGGTGCAACGCGGCCTGGGCGAAATGCAGCAGCTGGCCACCGGCGTGGGCGACCTCAAGCGCGTGCTCACCAACGTCAAGGACCGCGGCGGCTGGGGCGAAGTGCAGCTGGACAACATCCTCGAGCAGACGCTGACGATGGAGCAATACGCCCGCGGCGTGCGGGTCAAGCCCGACAGTGCCGAAGCGGTGGATTTTGCGATCCGCCTGCCCGGACGCGGCGACGAGCAGGTGGTCTGGCTGCCGGTGGACGCCAAGTTCCCGCGCGAGGACTACGAACGCCTGATCGACGCGCAGGAAAAGGGCGACCTCGACGCGATCAAGCAGTCGACCGTGCAACTGGAACGCGCCATCCGCATCCAGGCCAAGTCGATCAGCGACAAGTACGTCTGCCCGCCGCACACCACCGATTTCGCGGTGATGTTTTTGCCCACCGAAGGGCTGTATGCCGAAGTGATCCGCCGTGCCGGCCTGGTCGATCTGCTGCAGCGCGAACACCGCGTGGTGCTGGCCGGCCCCACCACGTTTACCGCCTTGCTCAACAGCCTGCAGATGGGCTTTCGCACGTTGGCGATCGAAAAGCGCTCCAGCGAGGTCTGGCAGGTGCTGGGCGCGGTGAAGAGCGAGTTCGGCAAGTTCGCCGGCATTCTGGAAAAGGCCGAGCGGCAGATCAGCACCGTCGGCAAGAGCCTGGGCGAAGCCAGCCGCAAGACCCGCACCATCGAACGCCGCCTGCGCGGGGTGGAAACCCTGGCCGGCGAGCAATCGCAGGCGCTGCTGGACGATGGCAGCGACGACACCGGCACCAGCAGCGAAGACGACAGCACCGACGAGCAGGCGTGATTGGCTGCAGACGCCGATGCATGGCCTGCGCAGGCGACAGCACACGTAGGAGCGCACCCGGGCGCGAGCCGCTTTACCGATAACGCTTCATCGCGCCCGGGTACGCTCCTACGAATGCAGGTTTGCGGCACGTGCTTGCGCCGATCGCCAGCACATCGTGCAGACATCGCCACCGCGATGCTTGCATCCACCTGATTCAAGACGAGAGTTTCAACATGGCGACCCGATGGATCCACGCAGGGCTCTGCGCGCTGCTGCTGACTGCCTGCAGCAATGCGCCAACCGCCTCCCCTGCCTCGCCAGCCGCGCAGGCCCCTGCTGCACAGACGAGCGCCGACGCCGCTGCCTGCACCGCAAAGGGTGGCCAACTGCGGCCGGTCGGCCGCATGCAGATTCCGCGCTGCATCGTGCCGTATGCCGATGCCGGCAAGACCTGCACCGACAACAGCGATTGCAGCGGCGACTGCCTGGCCACCAGCATCGTGCCGAACGGCGCGGCGGCCACCGGGACCTGTCAGCGCGACAGCGATCGTTTCGGTTGCCGCCAGGAGGTGGTCGGCGGCAAGGGCCAGGCGGCGTTGTGCATCGATTGAGGGCTTCGAAAATGGCCGGACGCGTGTCCTGGCCGGTCAGCCGTTCGGCCCGTGGGCGTCGCTGCAGACAACTGCCAGCCGCGTGAGCCAGCGGCATCGCTCGCTCCACCCTGGCCGTTTATGCTCTCGGCTCTACCTGTCCAGGACGCATCGATGAGCCAGACGCTGTACGACATTCCCGTGACCCGCATCGACGGCCAGCCCACCACCCTGGCCGACTACCGCGGCAAGGTGCTGCTGGTAGTCAACGTCGCCTCCAAGTGCGGCCTGACCCCGCAGTACGATGGCCTGGAAGCGCTGTATCGCGACAAGCGCGCACAGGGCCTGGAAGTGCTGGGGTTTCCGGCCAACGACTTCAACGGCCAGGAGCCGGGCAGCGAAGCGGAAATCGCGCAGTTCTGCCAGCTCACCTACGATGTCACCTTCCCGATGTTTGCCAAGATCGCCGTCACCGGCGACCAGACGCACCCGCTGTATCGCGCACTGACCAGCACGCACCCGCACACCACCGGGGACGGCCCGATGCGCGAAAAACTGGCCGGCTACGGCATCGCCCCCAACCCCGCGCCCGGGGTGGTGTGGAACTTCGAAAAATTCCTGATCGGCCGCGACGGCACGATCATCGACCGCTTCGCTCCGGATATTCCCGCCGACGATGCACGCCTGCGTGCGGCAGTGGATGCGGCGCTGGCCACCCACGCATAGCGCGCTGGCGGCATTGCGATGACGCGTCACGTTCTTATCGGGAGCCAGGGAACAGGCAATGACCTTCAATCACTTCTTCAGCTCTTCAATGCTCGCGTTGTCGATGGTGACTGGCTGCTCGCACATGCCCGGTACGGCGTCCACCCCTGACACGCAGGCAGCGCGGTACATCGTCGACTGTTCTCGCGACTGGGCAGAGTCTGTCGTGACAGGAGATCGGTCAAAGCGCAGGATTTACTTTGCCGACGACTTCATCGGGACTGACACCAAGGGCCGCAGATACGATAAATCCCAGGTCACTCGCGAGACCGGTCCTGCCAAACAGATCATGTCCAACACACTCGACGAGATCAACGTCAGATTCTTCGGAGAGACCGCAATCGCGCACGGGAGCGAAACGTGGACCCGTAAAGACGGGTCTACGGGCCGGTATGTCTGGACCGATATCTGGATCAAGCGGAGTGGTCGGTGGCAAATCATCGCTGCACAGGATGCAGCGGTACCGGTACCGACACCGCCTCGCAACGACGGCACCTAGCACTGCTGTCACACCGAGGCGCTTGGCAACGCGGGCGTTCGTCGTGACGTCGCAACGGGTCCGCCTGGTGCCCAACACACAAAAAGCCCGGGATCGCTCCCGGGCTTTTACATTCATCACTCGCCAAAACCCTAACCGCTCAACGCACCCAGTTCGGGATCGGCATGGCGTTACCCGGCACGGTATTGTCCTTGTCGTCGCGCAGGTATTCCGGCAGCTCGTTGTTCTTTTCGCGATGGCTGCGCAGATCGCGGGTGATCTGGTAATTGCGGCGCTGCATCCACGCATCGCGGGTCAGCGCGTATTCGTCCGGCGCCTGGTCGCGCAGCGAATCCAGCGACATCAGCTGCGCGCGCGTGTCCACCAGCTGCAAGCCCTGCAGGGCGAAGCGCGTACCGCCGTCGTCCACCTGGCGAATCCACGACAGCGGAATATCGCCCGCCAGCCCGAAGGTGTCGCGCACGGTGCGCGGGCCGAACAACGGCAGTTCGAAGTAACGCGAGTTACGCCAGCCCCACGCGCCCAGCGTCTGGCCGAAGTCTTCGCTGCGCCGCGGGATGCCGGCCGCCGAGGCGGGGTCGAACAGCCCAGCCACACCCAGGGTGCTGTTCATCACAAAGCGCCCCAGCGACTGCATTGCATGGACCGGGTGGCCTTGCAGCAGCTGGTTGACCATGGTCAGCGGCGTGCCCAGGTTGTCGAAGAAGTTGGTCACGCCCAGACGCGCCGGGCTCGGCACCACCTTGGTGTAGGCCGTCGCCAACGGACGCGCCACGCCGCGGTCCACCGCCATGTTGAAGCGGTGCATGCCGCGGTTGTAGCGCTCCCAGGGGTCGTATGCCGGCGCCGCGCCCGGTTGTGCCGGCGCACCGTTGGCACCTGCTTGCGGGGTGGTCGGGCCATACAGCGCGTCGAAATCGCTTTCGGCATCGGTGGGCGCGCCTGCAGCGGCGGTGCCGGTACCCGCCGCGGCCTGCGAATCGGCAGGAGCAGCAGCGCTCGCCGGCACCGCGTCCGGGGCGGCCATCCCGGCGGCGGCCGGCTGCGCGGTCACTCCGGCATCGTCGCGTACCGGCGCCTCGGTCGCAGGCGCGATGGCGGTACCGCCCGACGGCGGTGCGGATTTGGGCGCCTGGCTGGCGCAGGCACCCAGCAGCAGGCTGGCCAACAACGGAAGAGAACGGAACTGGTTCATGGGCTGGCGCTCAGGCCTGAAAATCGAGAGTGGGGGACAACCGGTAGGCGGCGCGCAATTCGTCCAGACCGGACGCCTCGCCCACCACCGCGCCGCTGCCGGCTTGGCGTAACCGGGCAGCCAGTTCGGCCAGCATCGCCACGCCGGCACTGTCCAGGCGTTGTACACCCGACAGGTCCAGCGTGCGCGCGCCATCCAGCTGTGCGATCGCCTGCGGCCAGGCCGCGGTGACCGCCGCACGGTCGAGCACGCCGGCAATGACCAGCGCATCGCCCGTGCGTTGCACGGTATCAGTTGCCATTGGCCGGTGCCGTACCGACCTGCAGGTTGCCGCTACGCAGCTCGGCGGCCACCTTGGCGATGCCCTTTTCGCGCAGCGGGCCGTCGAACTGGGTCTTGAAGGTCTGCACGTAGGAAATGCCTTCGATCATCACGTCGAAGATCTTCCACTGGCCGCCGGTATTGCGCATCAGGTAGTCGACCGGGGTCGGGTCGTTGCCGGCACGCAGCAGGTCGGTGGAGACCTTGACGCCGCGGTTGCCCGGCAGCGCGCTCTCGGACTTGGCGCGGAAGGTCGGCTTGCCTTCGAAATTCAGCAGCGCGGTGCCATACCGCTGCATCAGGTTGTCGGCCAGCGCATCGGCAAACAGCTTGACGTCGGCATCGGAGGCGCCACGGCCATGCACGCCCAGCACCAGGCGGGCCGAGTAGTCGCGGTCGAAGGCCTTGTTCAATTCGCCATTGATGAACTGACGCAGCGCCGCCGGATTGCTGCGGAACTCGGCACGGCGCTGGTCCAGCGTGCTCAGGATGCGGGTGCTGCTGTCGATGACGGTCTTGGTCGCTGCGCCCTGCGCAGGTGCGCTGGCAGCGGCCGGCTGCGCCAGCACGGTGACCGGTGCGCACACCAGCAGGGTCGAGGCCAGGACGGCAGAAAGCACAGTGGTCTTCATTGGTGTGGTTCCGTAGAGGGAGGAGCGGTTTGGGCAGGCGCAGGCGCCTGGCCGTTGGCGGCGGCCGGGGCATTGCTGCCGCCACCGCCACCACTGAACATGTATTTGCCAACCAGCTGCAGCAGATCCACCGCCGGCTGGGTGAAGCCGATTTCGTCGCCCGGCTTGAGGGTGTCCGGGTCGCCGCCCGGCTGCAGCCCGATATAACTCTCGCCCAGCAAGCCGCTGGTGAAGATGCCGGCCGAGGTGTCGGCCGGCAGGTCCTTGTATTTGGTATCCAGCGACAGGGTCACGATCGAATCGAACTTGGTCGGGTCCAGGCTGATGTTGGACACCTTGCCGATGGTCACCCCGCCGATCTTTACCGGTGCCTGCGCGCGCAGCTGGCCGATCTGGCTGAAGCGGGCGGTCAGCGTGTACTGGCTGGAGCCAAAGCCCCAGCGCTGGTTGGTCGAGGCCACCGCCAGCACCAGCAGCGAGGCCAGGGTCAGCAGCAAAAAGGCGCCGACGGCGAATTCGAGTCGTGGTCCACGCATGGCCATAGTTATTCCACTCACCTAAACAACATTGCAGAAAGGACGAAGTTGAACATCAGCACCAGCAACGAGGCATTCACCACCGCGCGGGTGGTGGCGACCGAGGTGCCTTCGATGGTCGGTTCGGCATGGAAGCCCACGTAGGCGGCAACCAGTGCAGCGGTGCCGCCGAAAATCGCCGACTTGAGCATCGCCACGCCGAAGTCGTCCCAGACGTCCACGCTATTGCTCAGCCCGGACCAGAACGTGCCGTTGTCGATCCCCAGCACATGCACCGCTTCGAAATAGCCACCGGTGATGGCCAGCGAGCAGAACACGCCGGTGAGCAACGGCACCGTCAGCACCGCCGCCCAGAAGCGTGGCGCCACGGCCTTGGCCACCGGGTCGATGGCCATCAGCTCCAGCGCCTTGATCTGGTCGGTGGCGCGCATCAGGCCGAGCTCGGCGGCGATCGAACTGCCGGCGCGGCCAATGAACAACAAGGCGGTCAGCACCGGCGCCAGTTCGCGATACAGCGACAGGCCCAACAAGGTGGACAACGCATCGGACGCACCGTAGGTGGTGAGCGTGCGGTAGCCCTGCAAGGTCAGCACCAGGCCGACGAAGGCGCCGCCCACCGCAATGATCGGCAGCGAGCGCGCGCCGACCTTGTAGATCTCGCGGACCAGTTCGGCCATGAAATCGCGCGTGGGCAGCGAGCCGCGCAGCACCGTCAGCGAAAACAGCCCGGCGCGGCCGAAGGCGCGAATGGAATCGGCGAAGGCCATCAGGCAGCACTCCGGTCGCGGCGCGGGGCGGCATCGAAGGCGATCGGGCCGTCCGGCTGGCCGTGCAGGAATTGCTGCACTAGCGGGTCGGTACTGTCCTGCAGCTGCGCCGGCGTGCCGGCGAACACGATGCCGCCATTGGCGATCACCACCGCCTGGTCGCAGATCGGCAGCGTCTCGTGCACATGGTGGCTGACGATGATGCTGGTCAGCCCCAGGCTGTCGTTGAGGCGCTGGATCAGGCTCATGATCACGCCCGAGGCGATCGGGTCCAGTCCGGTCAGCGGCTCGTCGTAGATCATCAGCGGCGGGTCCAGCGCCAGCGCGCGCGCCAGTGCCACGCGCCGTGCCATGCCGCCGGACAACTCGCGCGGCCAGGCATCGGCTGCGGCCAGCAGGCCCACTGCATGCAACTTCATCTGCACCAGGCGCTGCAGCACCGCTGCCGGCAACCGCGTGTGGGTGCGCAGCGGCAGTGCGACGTTCTCGGCCACGCTGAGGTCGGTGAGCAGGCCATTGCCCTGCAGCAGCACGCCGACGTTGCGACGCATCTCCAGCAACGCGCGGCTGCCGGTGGGAATGGGATTGCCGAACAACGTGACCGTGCCTGCGACCGGGCGCAGCTCGCCGGTCAGCGCCGCCAGCATGGTGGATTTGCCGCTACCGGACGGACCGAGCACGGCCGTGATGCTGCCGCGTGGCACCTCCAGCGACACATCGCGCAGGATCGTGCGCCCGCCGCGATCGATGCGGACACCGGACAACTGCACGACAGGGGAAGTGGAAGCCGTCATCGGTGCCTTTAACAAAATTACAACGCGATAGAGTAGCCCGTGCACCGCTGAACATAACCAGACTGGCGCGTGCAGTATTGTCGCATTCACCGAAGGGCGATGTGCGGGTTGCGTGTCGCTGTCTGCGTAACAGCGTGTCCTGCAACGCAACCAGGCCCACGCATACGGGCGTGATCGGCAAACGTACGCTGCGGTAGGGACGTAAGCGACGTTGCCACAGCACGCAGTGTGTACCTTGAGACTGGCAGGTGCCCCTGGTCGTCTTGCCTGTCGCAGTTGCGCAACGATCTGCCTAGCATGTCGCGTTGTCGGCAGCGGCATCTTGTCGAACCGGCCACAAAACGTGACGATCCACGCTACTTCGTCGCTGCAGGAATCTTCCATGGAGTTGCTGACGCTTGAACACTTTGCCGGCAGCGTCAACGAGACCTTTGCCGCCGCTTTGAATGAGGGCGAGGTGCCGTTCGTGCTGGTGGAGGCGCGGCCCTTGCAGCACACGCGCAATTCGCAACGTGCGCCGTTCTCGTTGCTGTTTCGGAATGGTTCGGCCTTTTTGTTTCCGCAGCAGACCTATCAGATGCGGCATGCGCGGCTCGGCGAGATCGGTATCTTCCTGGTGCCGGTGGCGCGCGAGCGCGACGGGTTCTTGTATCAGGCCGTATTCAATTGAACACGGCCAGCTGCTCGTTCAACTGAGCAGGTGATCGTGCCGATGCCAGTGCATCTGCAGATGGGTCTGGGTGCTGTCGCCTGCAACGAATCCGAGGCGGGCATACAGGCGTTGCGCGGCGGGGTTGGCGTGCAGCACATGCAATGACAAAGCACATCCCGCATCGCGGGCGCACGCCTGCGCATGTGCAATCAACTGCGTGCCGATGCCCTTGCCATGCCAGTCCGGCAGCAGGCTGATATCGACCAGCGTGTGGTGTGCGGCGCCGCGGTGCAGATACAGCCGGCCGATCGCTAGAGCTTTGGTCTGCACGATCAGAAAGTCCGCATCGGCAAACTGCTGCCGGTAATGCGCGCGCTGCAGGGCGAACTGCTGCTGCAGGAAGGCGCGCTTGGTCGCTTCCGGCCAAGGCACCGGTGCCAGCTCCTCGCGACGCGTGCTGGCGTACAGATCCTGCAACCAGGGCAGATCCGCATCCTGCTCTTCGCGCAATGCAATGGCGTGCGCATCCGGCAACGTGGTCTGGCTTGCGCCGCCGGATGCCTTCACGACCTCGCCGGAAAGCGGGCGTGTCATGACATCAACTGAAGACAGGGTAGTCGCCGGACAGCGCGATGCAGAAGTTTACCGCCAGATACGGCTGCCGGTTCTCGTGGGCCTGGCCGTTGCCGGTGGGAATCAACATAACGGGAGAGAACTGCTTGTCGGGCACAATTGCGTTATATGGACGTGCGCTGCTGCTACCTGGCGACGAAAGCGCGGCGCCGCCGACGGGCGCACCGCTCTTCTTCGTCTGGTCCGCTAAGGAGAACGAGTTGACGCCGTGCTGGTGCATCGGCATCTCCGAGTCCGACAGATTCACCCCTGCGGAACCAAAATTGCTGCCCAGCGTGTGCGGGGTCAGGCCAGGGCCCGGGCCCTGCTGGCAGCCAGCGCGCGCGGTGAAGTTCGGCAGCTGAAACGTACTGGAGCCATTGCCGCCGTAGGCGATGCCGAGCAGCGAATACAGCGCGCTGTTCTGCGTGATCGGCAGGACGGCACCATTGCACAGGGCCCAGCCGTAAGGGTTGTAGTCGAAGCCGAACAACTGGATTTCGCCGAGATAGGGTTCGGTCATAAGCGGATTCCTCCGATGGAGCGGATGCGTGCCGCAGCCACGTCGACGCGGCGCATGGGATCAGGCTTGCTGCGGAAAGATGCCGGTGGTGGCAATGCAGTACTGCACCGTCAGTGTGGGCATGACGTTGTCGTGCGGCTGGTTACCACCGGCGAATGAGGTGCTCTGCCCCGACATCGCTTGCGCCGTGGCGCCGCCGGTGGTGGTGAGATAGAAAGTGTCGCCGCTCACCGCTGCAGGCAACAGGCCCGAGGGTGCCGTCGCTGTCGCCCCCGCGGTGGTAGCTTGCGCGACGTGCGTATGCGCCGGCATCTGCAGATCGGTCAACGTCACCGTCTCGGTACCGGCACGCTGGGCAAGCACGTAGTTGCTCAGTCCCGGCCCCTGGCCCTGGTGGACCGGCACGCGGCCGCGCAGGTCAGGCACTGCAAAGGTGCTGGTGCCATTTCCACCGTAGGCGGTGCCGAGCAGGACATATAACGGCTCGTATTCGGAGATCTGCAGCAATGAGCCATCGCACGCTTGCCAGCCCTGAGGAGTGCGGCCAAAGCCGAACAGGCGGATTTCGCCGATGAAGGGAGTACCCATGAGATTCTTCCTGGTCGATGAGGTGATCCGCGCACCAGTGCGCTGCGCACCCGAGTGCGGATGCGCCTAGCTGCGCGAAGGGAAGATGCCGGACAGCGCGATGCAGAAATTGATCGTGGTGTATGGCTGCACGTTCGGATGCGCCTGGCCGCCGCCCTCTGCGCCTACCGTGGCTTGCGAGAGCGGGACCACGCTCCCCGGCGCGGCGTACAGCGGTGTCGCCGTTCCCGACGTGGCGCCATTGTTGGCGAATAGGCGCCCGGTTGGGTTGCGGTTATTGCCGGCGGCGCTGGCGCATTCCATCAGATGGAGGTGTGCAGGCAACTGGTTTTCCACCAGCGTCACCGTCTCCGCACCAGCGGCCTGACCCATTGGCATCGCCGTCGGCTGCCATGCCGGATCCGCCGACGGCCCATAGCCCATCGGCGTGCGGCCGCGCATGTCCGGCAGCGCGAAATTGGTCTTGCCGTCGCCGCCGAACCGCGTGCTGAGCAGACTGAACAGGGCCTGGTTCTGATTGATCGGCAGCAATTGACCGTTGCATTGCGCAAAATACTTCGGCGCAAACGCGAAACCGGTCAGCATGATCTGACCGATGAAGAACTCGCTCATGCGGATCTCCCCTAGGGTGTTTGACGCCGACATCGCGCCTGGCGCTGCTCTACTTAATCACGTCTTCTGCGCAATGCAAGCATTGATAATGCTGAATCGGACAGGGGCGACGTATTTGGTGCTTTACGAATACGTAAATTTACTGTTCAAATGCTAGCGCAGCATGGTGGGGAATATGCCCTTCAAGGCCTATAACCATGCTGTCTGAGGCACCAGGAGCGTTGCCGGCGCCAGTGGGGTGGCGTGATTTTCCGGGGAAATGGAATATGTCTACGAATTGCACCAATATGGCTGCAGGCGTGCGCGTCGTTTTGCGTTGGCCGCTGGTGTTCGCGCTGCTGCTGTTGAGTACGCTGTATTCCGGCAAGGCCGCAGCAGCGGCGTCGCAATATTGTCCGACGTTGGACGCCACTGTAGTTCAGGGTGGCTCGGTGCAGATCGACGTCACCACCTGCGACGGCACTGGCGTAGACGACATCGGCGTTGGCTGGGACGGAGTGCAGCCTCCCCACGGCACTCTGACCGTTCCTAATCCAAGCGGAGCACAGGGAACGCAGATCGTCACATACACGCATAATGGCGACAGCGCCACCAGCGACACGTTTCCGCTGGAAGACGGCGCTGGCGATACCATCACAGTCAATATCACGATTACCCCCTCGCGGACCGCCAGCATCGCGGTTAGCCCGTCCGCCGCCAACGAGGACAGCGGTACCTCCTTGGTCTACACGGTGACGCTGAGCCAGACCAATACCTCGGCGACCACGGTCAACCTGACCCGCAGCGGCACTGCGACCAGCGGCACGGACTACTCCGGCGCCGTGACCAGCGTGGTGGTGCCGGCCAATACCAGCTCGGCCAGCTTCAGCGTTACCCCGATCGCCGACACCGCGGTGGAAACCGACGAAACGGTGATCTTCAGTGTCGCCAATGGCACCGGCTATTCCACCGGCAGCCCGTCCAGCGCCACCGCCACCATCGTCAACGACGACTTCCCTTCCGCGAGCATCGCCGTCTCCCCGGCCAGCGTGTCCGAGGACGGCGCCACCAATCTCCTCTACACGGTCACCCTGAACCAACCGTCGCCCACCGCGCTGTCCATCGGCTTTGGCGTGAGCGGCACGGCGACCTCGGGCACCGACTATGCGGCCGTCAGTTCGCCGCTGGTGATCGCCGCCGGCCAGACCACCGGCACCATCACCATCAATCCGACCGCCGACAGCACGGTCGAGCCCGACGAAACCGTGGTGATCAGCCTCAACACCGGCAGCGGCTACACGGTCGGTTCGCCGAACAGCGCCACCGGCACCATCCTCAACGACGACCAGCCGGCGCTGTCGATCAACGATGTTTCGGTCAACGAAGGCAATGCCGGCACCACCAACGCCACCTTCACCGTGTCGTTGAGCGCGCCGGCCGGCGCCGGCGGCGTCAGCTTCGATATCGCCACGGCCGATGGCACCGCCACTGCGGGTGTGGACTATGTCGCCTCCAGTCTGATCGGGCAGACCATCCCGGCCGGCAGCAGCAGCGCCACCTTCACCGTGCTGGTCACCGGCGACACGCTGGCCGAGCCGAACGAAACGTTCTTCGTCAACCTCAGCAACGTCACCGGTGCCAGCGTGAGTGACGGGCAGGGCCTGGGCACGATCGTCAACGACGATGCGCAGCCGGCACTGTCGATCGACGATGTGAGCGTCAACGAAGGCAACAGCGGCACCACCACGGCCACCTTCACGGTGAGCCTGAGCGCTGCCAGCGGCCAGACAGTCACGGTCAACTACGCCACCGCCGACGGGACCGCCACCGCCGGCAGCGACTATGTCGCGCGCTCCGGCACGCTGAGCTTCGCGCCGGGCGTGACCGCGCAAGGCGTGGCCGTCACCGTCAATGGCGACACCGCGGTCGAGCCCAACGAAACCTTCAGCGTTGGCCTGTCCGGCGCCAGCAATGCGACCATCGCCCGCGCCACCGGCACCGGCACCATCCTCAACGATGATGCGGTGGTGACGATCTCGCCGGCGTCGCTGCCCGCAGCAACCGCAGGCAGCGCGTACAGCCAGACGCTGAGCGCCAGCGGTGGCACCCCCGGCTACAGCTTCGTGATCAGTGCCGGTACGTTGCCGGCCGGAATGACCCTGAACGCCGCCGGGGTGCTGTCCGGTACGCCGACTGCCAGCGGCAGCTTCAACTTCACCGTCACCGCAACCGACAGCGGGGCACCGACCAGCGGCAGCCGCGCCTATACCCTGACCGTGGCCGGCGCCAACGTGATCTTGCCGGCCACCACCTTGCCGGCCGGCACCGCGGGCCAGGCCTATTCGAGTGCGATCACTCCGGCCGCCGGCGGCATTGCGCCCTACAGCTACGCGCTCACCGCCGGCGCGTTGCCCGCCGGCATCACGCTCAATAGCGGTAGCGGCGCATTGAGCGGCACCACCACCAGCATGGGCAGCTTCAGCTTCACCGTCACTGCGACCGACAGTACCAGCGGCACGCCCTCGCAGGGCACGCGCGGATACACGTTGAACATCGCCGCGCCGACGATTGCAGTGGCGCCGTCCACGGTTCCCACCGCAACACGTGGCACCGCCTACAGCCAGACGCTGACCGCCAGCGGCGGCACGGCGGCCTACACCTACGCGATCACGAGCGGTGCATTGCCGGCCGGGATCACCTTGGCCAGCAACGGCACCTTGTCGGGCACGGCCACGCTGGAGGGTACGTTCAACTTCACCGTACAGGCCACCGACGCCAACAGCTTCACCGGCACGCAGGCATACAGCCTGACCGTGGCTGGCCCGAACCTGGTGTTGCCGGCGTCGACCTTGCCGGCAGGGACGGCCGGGCAGGCCTATGCAGCTGCGGTCACGCCGGCCACCGGCGGCACCGCGCCGTACAGCTATGCAGTCACTGCCGGCGCGCTGCCGGGTGGCTTGGGACTGGACGCTGCCACCGGCGGCCTCAGCGGGACGCCGACGGTGTCGGGGACCTTCACCTTCACCCTGACGGTCACCGACAGCACGCCCAGCCCCGCCGCGCAGGCCAGCCGGAGCTACTCGCTGACCATCAACGCCGCAACGCTGGTGCCGGGGCAGCCCACCTTGCCGCCGGCCGTGCGTGGCACCGCCTACAACCAGGTGCTCACCGCCAGCGGCGGCGTTGCGCCGTACCGCTACAGCATTGCCAGCGGCACGTTGCCGGCCGGATTGACGCTGGCCAGCGACGGCACGCTGTCGGGCACGCCAACGGTACAGGGCACCACGTCGTTCACCATTGCGGTGGCCGATGCGGGCAATGCCAGCGCCACGCAGGCCTACACCTTCACGGTGAACGATGCGGCGCCGGTGGCGGTGGCCGATGTTGCCGCCACCATGACCGACACCGCCGTGACCGCAGCGGTCACCGCCAACGACACCGGCAGCATCACCGCGATCGCCATTGCCAGCGCGCCCACCAACGGCACGGCCGTGGTCAACGGGCTGGAAGTGGTCTACACGCCGAACGCCGGCTTTGCCGGTACCGACGTGCTGAGCTATACCGCCAGCGGCGCAGGCGGCACCTCGGCAGCGGTGACGCTGACCATCACGGTTAACGTGCGGCCGGTGGCGGTGTCGGTGACTGCGGCGGCAGTGCCGGGCGAAGCGCAACAGGTGGACATCACCCGTAACGCCACCGGCGGGCCGTTCGTGGCGGCTGCGGTGGTTGCGGTGTTGCCGGCCTCGGCCGGTACCGCCACCATCACCCGCGTGGGCGGCACCGCCAGTGCGGCGGCGGCGCGTGCCTCCGGGCTGTCGCCAGCGGCCGCTGCAATGGCCGAGACGCCGACCTTTACCCTGACCTTTACGCCCAACCCGGCCTTCGTCGGCCAGGCCACGGTGCAGTTCACCTTGTCCAACGCATTCGCCACCTCGGCCCCGGCCAGTGTGGTGTTCAACATCGCGCCACGGCGCGACCCGAGCGTGGATGCGGAAGTGCGTGGCCTGATCGATGCGCAGTCCGAGTCCACGCGGCGTTTTGCGCGGGCGCAGATCGACAACTTCCAGCGCCGTCTGGAGGCCACCCATCGCGGCGGCGGCAGCTTCACCAACGCAGTGAGCTTCCAGCCGACCTCGCATTGCCGCCAGGCCGAGCGCGGCATCAGTGCGCAGCCCTGCAGCCCGGACACGCAGGACGTCGACAACGACTTCCGCGATGCGCCCGCGGCGACCGGCACCACCGGCAGCAGCGCGCAGACGCAGGGTGACCTGGGCCTGTGGGTGGGCGGCGCAATCCGCTCGGGCAGCCTGAACCGCCAGACCAACAGCAACGGCGTGGATTTCCAGACCGATGGGTTGAGCGTGGGTGCCGACTACCGGGTTGCCTCGTCGCTGGCGATCGGCGCGGGCCTGGGTTGGGGCCGCGACGACAGCGACGTGGGCAACAACGGCAGCCACAGCAAGGCCACTGCCTACACGATGGCGTTGTACGCCAGCTTCCATCCGGGCAAGGCGTTCTTCTTCGACACCTTGGTCGGCTACCAGCTGCTGTCTTACGACCTGCGCCGCTTCGTCACCGATGACAGTTCGCTGGCCGAGGGCAACCGCGACGGCACGCAGTGGATCGCCTCGCTGTCCACCGGTGCCGACCTGCAACGCGGCACGCTGCAGATCACCCCGTACGCGCGGGTGGATGTGGCACGCGCCACCTTGGACGGCTATGTGGAAGCAGGCGTGGCCCCGTTCGCGCTGCGCTATGCCGACATGGATGTGGCCACCACCACCGGCAATCTCGGCCTGCGTCTGGAATGGCGTCGCGAGGTTGCCTGGGGACGGCTGACCCCGCAGTTGCGCGTGGAGTACCAGCGCGACTTCCAGGGCCGTGGCGATGCGATCCTGAGCTACGCCGACCTTACCGGTGGCCCGTTCTATCGCACCGCGCAGAGCGCGTTCGACCGCAACCGCTTGATGGTGGGCATCGGTGCAGCGCTGTTGACCGAACAAGGCCTGTCGACGCGGCTGGAATACCGCGGCATCACCGACGGCGACAGCAACAACGATCAGACCTGGATGATCAATCTGGAAAAGAAATACTGATCGGGTTGTAAGCCGCGCGGTCATGCAACGCGATGGGCCGGGCGAACACCCCGGCCCATTGCGTTTGTGATGTCGGCAGCGTGTTGCGCGCGTGGTTGCGATGACGCTCGCGGACGCAGTGAATGGCTGCGTTGGGCGTCTCGAAGGTTGCACGTCACGACCGCAGTACGTCGAATGTGGTGTTGAGCCTGATGGCAGTGGGTGACGCACGGTGTGCGGCGCGCCGTCGATCGGCATCTCCCGCGCAGCGCTGTTGCACGGTGCCGTGCGGCCTTGCGTCCCAGCGCGGCGACCTGGCCGCCGACACGGCGGCCAACAACGCCTCACACGCGCATCCGGCACAATGCGCCACGCATGCACGCCACTTCCGCGCCCGATTTCCGTCTTTATCCATCCAATGCGCTGGATACCCTGGCCGCCTTGCTCGCGCAGGAGTTGCGCCGGCCGATGCCGGGGCAGCCGTTGCTGCAGCCGGAGGTGGTGCTGATTCCGCAGGTGGCGATGCGGCGCTGGTTGCAGTCCACGCTTGCGGCCGAGCACGGTGTTGCGGCGAATCTGGAATTTCTCACGCCCGGCGAATTCGTCGCGCGCGCGCTGGAGCGCAACCTCGGCGCGGCCGACGACGATCTGGACATGGCCACCACGCAGTGGCGGTTGTATGCGGCCCTGCAGTCGGACCTGGGCAGCGACGCGGCCCTGGCCCCGCTGGCCGGATACCTGTCCGATGGCGATGCGCTCAAGCCGTGGGCGCTGGCCGGCGAGCTGGCCAGCGTGTTCGAGAAATACCAGGCATGGCGCCGCGACTGGTTGCTGCGCTGGGAAGCAGGCGCCGACCCGGACGACCCGCAGGCACGGTTGTGGCGCAGCATCGCCACCGGCCGGCAATACCGCGCCCGGCGCATCGGCCAGTATCTGGATCGCCATGCGCGTGCCGACGGCCCGTTGCCGCAAGGCCTGCCGCCGCGCGTGTTCGCATTCGCCATCTTGAACATCTCGCCGGACGTCCTGCGCGTGCTGGCCACGCAGGCGCGCGTGGGCACGCTGCACTTCTATCTGCCCACGCCGACGCAAGGCTACTGGGGCGACCTGCAGACCTTGTGGCAACGCCGGCGCGAAGACGGCGCCGTGCAACTGTTCGCCGAGCAGGTACAGGAAAACCCGTTGCTGCAGGCCTGGGGCGCAGCCGGGCGCGATTTCATGGCGTTGGTGGGCGATTACGAAGTGGTGCACCCGCTGGCCGAAATCGCCGCCTACGCCGACCCGCTCGATTCCGGCCGCCGCACGCTGGCCGATGGCGGGTTGGGCGACAGCCTGTTGCGGCGCATGCAGAGCGATCTGTTCCATCGCCGCGCGCCTGCGGCGCACGCGGTATTGCCGGCGGTGAATCTGCACGACCCCAGCCTGCAGGTGCATGCCTGCCACACGCGGCTGCGCGAGTTGCAGGTGTTGCACGACCAACTGCGTGCGCTGCTCGACGATGCACGCTTCGACCCGCCCCTGCAGCCGCGCGAGATCGCGGTGCTGTCGCCCAATATCGACCCGTACGTGCCGTATCTGGATGCGGTGTTCGGCAGCCATGGCAACGACGACGCGCTGCCCTATGCGCTGGCCGATGCCAGCCCGTTGGCGAGCGAGCCGCTGGCCGAGGTGTTCCTCACCTTGCTCGGTTTGCCGATCGCGCGTTTCGGGCTGCATGAAATCCTCGACCTGCTAGCCAGCGCGCCCATTGCCGAAGCGGCCGGGCTGGACGAAGCCGGGCTGGAACGCCTGCGCAGCTGGCTGCACGCGGCCGGCGCGCGTTGGGGCCTGGACGCAGCGCACCGGCGGCAGCACCAGGCACCGGGCGACGATGCCTACACCTGGCGTTTCGCGCTGGACCGGCTGCTGCTCGGCCATGCCAGCGGCGCCGACGAGGACATCGATGGGGTGGCGCCGTGGCCGCAGCTGGAAGGCAGCGCGCTGGCCGCACTGGACACCTTGTTGCGGTTGTTGCGCGTGCTCGAACGGCATCAAGCCGCGCTGGCCGAGGCGATGACCCCGGTCGAGTGGCGCGAGCGGCTGCTGGGCCTGCTCGAGGCATTGATTCCGACCACGCCGACTGCGCCGCGCGCGCAACGCGCGCTGGATCGCTTGCGCGCGTTGATCGACCAATTCGCCCGCGACGCGATACGCGCCGAGTACGCCGGCAAGGTGCCTGCCGAGGTAGTGCGTGCGCATTTTGCGGCGGTGCTGGGCGAATCGGATACGCGCGCGCCGCTGCTTACCGGCGGCATCAGTTTCGGGCGCATGGTGCCGATGCGCTTGCTGCCGTTCCGCGTGATCTGCCTGCTCGGCATGAACGATGGCGACTTCCCGCGGCGCGACCCGGCCGCCGGGCTCAATCGCCTCACCGCGGAACTGGGCACCGAGCGTCGCCGGCACGGCGACCGCTCCACGCGCGAGGACGACCGCTTTTTGTTCCTGCAGTTGTTCGCTTCCGCGCAGGACGTGTTTTATCTGAGCTATCTCGGCGCCGATGCGCGCGATGGCAGCGTGCGCGAGCCGTCGGTGCTGGTCAGCGAATTACTGGCAAGCGCTGCGCAGTACCACGCCGCCAGCAACGCGCTCGACACGCTGGTGGTGCGACACCCGTTGCAACCCTTCGCCGCTGCCGCGTTCGGCGCGCTGGGCGACGAGAGCGATGCCGGTGCCGACCCGCGCCGTTTCAGTTATCGCCGGCAGTGGCGGCCGGCGGTGGACAGCCTGGTCGGCCAGCGGCAACCGCTGGCGCCGTGGGTGGCCGGTGCATTGCCGGCCGAAGGGATCGCCTTGCCGGCCAGCATGTCCATCGACGCGCTGCGCCGCCTGTTGACCGACCCGGCCGGGCAGTTCCTGCGTCATCGATTGGGCATGCGCCTGCCCGATCCGGCCGGAGAGGACGCCGATCTGGAACCGTTGCTCGCCCCCACGCGCGGGTTGGATCAATACGGGTTGCAGCAGCAGATATTCGACGCTGCATTGGCCGGCGACACCGAGCACCTGTACGCGCGTCTGCGTGCCCGCGCGCTGCTGCCGTCCGGCCCGCTGGGGCGGCGCCAGCTCGACGAGCGCGTGGCGCAATTGCGCCCGTATGCCGATGCGTTCCGGCAGTGGCGTGGCGAATCCCCGGCCCAGTCGCGCCGCCTGCAGGTGCAGATTGACGAGATCGAATTGCACGGTCGTGTGCCGGGCTGGTACGCAAGCGGCGTGGGGCGCGTGCAGGTCGGCGCGCTCAGCGGCCGCAGCGCCATTCGCCACGGCCTGGAATGGCTGCTGCTGCGCGCCGCCGGTGAGCACGCGCCGTACGTGCGTTTCTTCGAACACGACGACGGCCTGGGCCCGCATCCCATCGACGCGCAGCCGCTGTCGCAGACACAGGCGCGCACCGCGTTGGCCGAGCTGCTGCAGCTGTATCGCCAGGGCTTGCAGGTGCCGCTGGCGTTCGCGCCGTACAGCAGCTGGAAATATCACCAGGCCGCACGCGGCGGCGACCTGGACAAGGCCATCAAGGAGGCGGCCGGGCAGTGGCAATCGGGCTTCGGCTGGAGCGAATCGCACAGCCCGGAGCTGCGCCTGGTCACCCGCGGCCGCGACCCGTTTGCCGACGCGCAACGCTTCGCCGAGTTCGCCGCCACCAGCCATCGGGTGTATGCATTGCTCGAACAGGGAAACACCGGCGCGCCGCTCGAGACCGAGCGCGTGATCGACAGCTGGCGACACTGGCACGGCGCGCAGGAGGATGGCGAATGAGCGTCAGCCCCGTCACCGACCCGTATCTGCAGTTGCCGCTGCACGGCGTGCGCCTGATCGAGGCCAGCGCCGGCACCGGCAAGACCTTTACGCTGGCCACGTTGTTCACCCGGCTGGTGGTCGAGCGTGGCTTGCGCATCGGTCAGATCCTTGCGGTGACCTTCACCGAAGCGGCCACGCAGGAGCTGCGCCGCCGCATTCGCGAACGCCTGGTGCTGGCCGCAAGCCTGGTTCCCGAGGCGCCATCGCCTCTCGCAGGAGCGGTTTCGGCCGCGACCGAGTCGTCCGCAATCCAGTCGCCCGACGCCCCATCGGCTTCTGCAGGAGCGGACCTGGGCGCGACCGACCTCGCCGATGCCCCGTCGCAGCCAGGGCCGCTCCTCCATGAAGCGCCCGACGTGTTACTCACCCGTGCCATCCTCGCCACCCATCTGGGCGGCGGCAGCGAAACGCCCGTCGCCTTGCGTCGCCGCCTGCAGCAGGCGGTGGAAGAAATCGATCTGGCCGCGGTGTTCACCATCCACGGCTTTTGCGCGCGCGCGCTGCGCGAACACGCACTGGAAAGCGGCCAGGCGTTCGCCGCGCCGGAACTGCTCGCCAACGATCGCCAATTGCTTGGCGAAGTGGCGGCCGATCTGTGGCGGCAGCGCGCCGCCGATGCGGTGATGGCTGAAGATCTCATCGCCCTGTGGTCGGGCGGCCCCGAGGCCTTGGCCAGCGATCTGCGCGCGCTGGTGCGGCACCCGACGCTGTTGCCGGCAGTCGCCACAACCACCGACGATGCACCTGCCTTGCTGCAGGCCGCGCACGCGGCAGCCAACGCACTGGCCGCCGCATTCCAGACGCACGGCACCGCATTCTTCGACGCCATCATGGCGGCCATCGAGGGCGGCATCCTGAGCAAGGTCAGCTACAAACCCGAGTGGCTGGCATCGCTGTGGCACTGGTTCGAAACCTTCGCCGCTGCGCCTGCGCTCAACACCGCGCCGCATGCCAAGTTGCTCAAGTTGACCGCGGCGGAACTGGCTGCCGGCACCAACAAGAAGTTCGTCGATCGCACGCCGTCTTCGCCGATGAGCCACCAGATCGATGGCTATCTCACTGCGCTGGCGCGCGCGGAAGAATGGCGCAGCCGTCGCCGTATCGCATTGCTGCACGCGCTGCGCGACGATGCCATCGCACGGCTGGCGCTGCTCAAGCGGCAACGCCGCGTGCAGACCTACGACGACCTGGTCGATGGGGTGGCGCACGCATTGCAGGGCGCGCAGGCCGACGCCTTGGTCAAACGCCTGCGCACGCAATACGCCATCGCGCTGGTGGACGAATTCCAGGACACCGACGACCGCCAGTGGTCGATCTTTTCCAACGTGTTCGGCGAAGGCCGGCTCGCACGAGCAGCAGGGCTGGAACCGGCGCTGTTTCTGATCGGCGACCCCAAGCAGGCCATCTACGGCTTCCGTGGCGGCGATGTGCGCACCTATCTGGCCGCGGCCGTCACCGCCGAACTGGCGCCGCCGCTGAGCCACAACTTCCGCTCGCGCCCCGGCGTGCTGGCAGCCATCGACGCGCTGTACGCACAGGCCGGCTACGCCGATGCCTTCCTCACCGACGGCATCGCCTTCCACCCGGTGCGGGCAGGGACCAAGCGCGTGGATGAAGACCTGCAACGCAATGGCGTCACTGCGCCGGCACTGACGTTGTGGCGCGCGCCGGAACCGCCGCCGCCTGCGAAAGGTAAGCCCAAGCCCTGGAGCGCCGGCCGCGCACGCGAGCTGGCCACCGCCGCCTGCGTTGCAGCGATCCGCGGCTGGTTGGCCGGCGGCCGCGACGGCACGGCCACGGTGTGCGGCCGCCCGGTGCAGGCCGGCGATATCGCCGTGCTGGTGCGCAGCCACGGCGAGGCCACGCGCATCCAGCAGGCGCTCGGCGCGGTGGGCATTCCGGCGGTGGCCGCCGGCAAGCAAAGTCTGTTCGCCACCGAACAGGCGCTGGAAGTGCTCGCCTTGCTGCAGGCCTTGCTCGATCCGGGCGACGACAGCCGCCTGCGCGCCGCCTTGGCCACGGTGTTGATCGGCGAAGACGCCATCGCCATCGCCGCACTTGAACGCGACGGCGAGCGTCACCGCCACTGGCAGCAACAGGCGCTGGACTGGCGCGAACGCTGGCAGCGCGGCGGCCCGCTCGCCCTGATCGGCGAACTCGGCGCCACCCACGGGCAACGCCTGCTTGCCCTGGTCGATGGCGAACGCCGCCTCACCAACTATCTGCAACTGGCCGAACTGCTGCAGGAAGCCGACGCGCGCGCACTCGGACCGCATGGCCTGGTCGACTGGCTGTCGCGGCGCATCGCCAATGCCGACGACAACGACGAAGCCCAGCAGTTGCGGCTGGAATCGGACGCGCGCCGCGTGCAGATCGTCACCCTGCACAAGAGCAAGGGCCTGGAATATCCGCTGGTGTTCCTGCCGTATATCGGCATCGGCCGCAGCGACAAGGGCGCCGGCCGCCATTGCGTGGTGCATGCGCCGGAGCTCGGCCGTCAGCTGCATTGGAAGACAGACAAGGACGACCCGAGCTGGAGCGCCGCCGAAGCCGCCTGGAAACAGGAACAACGTGCCGAAGACGCGCGCCTGCTGTATGTCGGCCTGACCCGCGCCGAGCACGCGCTGTGGATCGCCAGCGGCCCGTTCCATCAGCACGAACGCACTGCGTTGTCGGCCATGCTGCGTGCGCTCGATGCGCTGCAGGGCGCGGCAGGCGAGGGCACCGTGGTGGTGGACACCAGCACGCCGCCGGCCCACTTGCCGCGGCTGCCGGCGCCGAGCGAGGCGCAGGTGCCGCCCGCGCGCAGCGTGCAACGGCACATCGCCCCGGAATGGTGGGTGTATAGCTTCACCCAACTGGCCAACGCCGATGCCGGCGCGGCCACCGACCCGATGGCCAGCGCCACCGTCGTCGGCAGCGGCGGCAGCGATGAACCGTCCGGCAGCGAAGCGGTTGCCGTGGCCGTTGCCAGCGACGCCGAACCGTTCGATCCGCGCTTTGCCGGCAACCGCTTCGGCGTGGTGATGCACGATGTGTTCGAACGTTGCGACTTCGCCGCCTGGCAGGCCTGGCGGCCGGGACAACCCGCCCCCGACGGCCAGGCCGCACCCATCCTCCAGGCCCTGCAACGCGGCGGTTACGCCCAGGACGACCTCGACGACGGCCTGCGCATGCTCACCGCGCTGATCGGCCACACGCTCACCGTGGCCTTGCCCGAAGGCACCCGCCTGGCCGACGTGCCCGAACCGCAGCGCCGCAACGAAATGGAATTCCATTTCGCCATGCGGCCCACTCGCGTCGATGCGTTGCTGGCCCTGCTGCATCGGTTTGGCGTGGTCGGCGACCGCCAGGCCTTCGGCGCGCGCCAGCGCCTGGAAGGCCTGATGACCGGCCTGATCGACCTCACCTACAGCGTGGACGGGCGCTGGTATGTGCTGGACTACAAATCCAACCGCCTGCCCAGCTACGATGCCGACGCCCTGGCGCGGGCCATGGCGCACAGCGAGTACGAACTGCAGGCGCTGATCTACACCGTGGCGCTGCACCGCTGGTTGCGCTTTCGCCTGGGCGAGGCCTACGACTACGCCCGCGACTTCGGCGGCGTGCGCTATCTGTTCTGTCGCGGCCTGGATGCCGGGCGCCCTGCGGAGGCTGCCGGGTCGGAAGCCGTTGCCGAAACCCCTGGCCATTCCATCGCGGGCCAGCGCATGTTCGCAACCGCGCGCGATTCCACGGGCGACAGACCCGATTCCGCTCCGAACGCCGGCGCCACCACCACCGGCGATGCGCGCGCGCCGCTTGGCGATCCGGCACCGGGCATCCACGCCTGGCGCTTCGAACCGGCGCTGGTGCTGGCCGTGGACGCCTTGTTCGCCGGCAAGCCCGCAGATGCGCTGTCCAATGACGCGCCAGCGCAAGGGTCCCGCAACGGCCTCGAGCCCTTCTCCCCCCGGGAGAGGGGTTGGGGCGAGGGTACGTCCGCAGCAGGGACCCCCACACCATGAAGCAGCGCACCACGCCACTCGCATGGCCGACCCGCACCGCGTCCAAGCCTCTCCGTGATCGCGCCGAGCAGGCACCACCCGCGAGCCACGGGCGCCAATGCCGCTGCGCGCCCGCAAAGCAAGCCAGCGCCACGCACGCCAGCACAGGTGCGCGGAGCATGACGGGGCGCGAGCGCGCGTGCGCCAAGGGAATGCCGACGCCATGACCCATCCAAACCTGCTCGCTGCCCTCAACCAGAGCGGCGCCCTGCGCACCCTGGATCTGGCCTTCGCGCAAAGCCTGCAACGCCTGGAGCCGGACACCGACCCACGGGTGCTGGCCGGCGCCGCGCTCGCCTCGCTGGCGGTCACCAGCGGCCACGCCGGCCTGGACCCCGCCCGCGCCGCCATGTTGCTGGACGCGCGCGATGGCCCGGCGCCCACCTTCCCGGACCCCGCCGACTGGCAACGCAGCCTGGCTGCCTCGCGCTGGGTCGACCAACCGCAGCCCGACGCCCCGGCCGCCGCCGATTGCCCGCTCGTCCTCGAACGCGGCCTGCTCTACCTGCGCCGCTACCGCGAGTACGAACGCCGCCTGGCCCTGGGCCTGCAACGCATCGCCGCGCAACCGCTGCCGCCGGTCGACGCCGCCACGCTGGCGCCGCTGTTCGCGCAGTTGTTCCCGAACGCGATCCCAACCCCTCGTACCGCGGAGCCAACCCCGCTTCCCCCGGGAGAGGGTGCCCGACGGGCGGGTGAGGGTACGGGCCTGCCCGCGCCAATCCACTACCAAGAGGGAACAACCCCCCCCACGCCATCCCACCCCCCGGACCGCCAGGCCCAGGCCGCCGCACTCGCGCTACGCCGCGCGTTACTGCTGGTCACCGGCGGCCCGGGCACCGGCAAGACCACCACCATCGCCCGCCTGCTGTTGCTGCGCATCGCCCAGGCACGGGCATCCAGCACGCCGGCCCCACGCATCGCCCTGGCCGCGCCCACCGGCCGCGCCGCCGAGCGCATGGCCGAAAGCCTGCGCGCCGCCATCGCGCGTGCCATCGCCGACGGCATCCAGCTCCCGGCCGCCGGCTCGCTCCCCGCACCATCGGGAAGCGCCGGCCTCATCACGTCCACGCATCCGACCAATGCCGCCGCGCCCGCGTCCACCGGCGCCGGATTGGAACTGCAGACGCATGCCGCCTCAGAGCAGGGCGGGCCGCCCAGCTGGGAAGCGCTGCTGCCCAGCGGCGCCAGTACCCTGCATCGTCTGCTCGGCGTCATCCCGGATTCCCCGCACTTCCACCACAACGCCGACAACCCGCTGCCGTTCGACCTGATCGTCGTCGACGAAGCCTCCATGGTCGACCTGCCGCTGATGTGCAAACTGGTCGACGCCGTCGCCGATGGCACCCAGCTGATCCTGCTTGGCGATGCCGACCAGCTGCCTTCGGTGGAAGCCGGCGACGTGCTGGCCGCCATCCTGCAGGCCGCCGGCCCGGGCGATGCCCTGCAGCCCGAAGACGCCCAGGCACTGCAATCGCTGCTCGGCAGCGCGCCCGTCGAGCGTCCGCCTGCGGTCACCTCCGCCACCCGCAGCGGCGGCCTGGACGGCCACCGCGTGCACCTGCTGCGCGGCTATCGCCAGGCGCAGGATTTCGCACTGGCGCCACTGGCCGACGCCATCCGCGCCGGCGATGCCGACACCGCCCTGGCCCTGCTGCGCAGCGGCGAACTGCCCGGCGTGCACTTCCACGAAGACGGCGAAGATCCGCTGGCACTCGGCCGCGACGCGCTGCTCGCGCACTGGCGCGCGCTGGCCAACGCCCAGGACCCCGCCGCCGCCCTGCGCGATGCCGGCCGCCTGCGCCTGCTCACCGCGGTGCGTGCCGGCCCGCAAGGCGCACGCGGCCTCAACGCCCGCATCGAACAACTGCTCGCCGACACCGGCTCCGGCGCCCGCCGTCTGGGCGGCGCCTCGCCCTGGTTCCAGGGCCGCCTGCTGCTGATCACCGAAAACAGCTATCGCCACGGCCTGTTCAATGGCGATGTCGGTATCTGCCTGCGCAGCGACGCGGGCCCTTCCCCCGGGCAGGGCGACGCAAGTGCCGTGACCGCGCGCGGCCACGCGGCACCGTCGTCAAGGCCGGGCCACGCTGGCGACAGCGCACGCCATGACGCCCCCGCCACCGACCGCCGTGCCCAAGGCCCCTTGGTCGCCTGGTTCGAAGGCGACGGCGACGGCCAGGTGCGCGGCTTCCACCCCGCCGCACTGCCCGCGCACGAAAGCGCCTTCGCCATGACCGTGCACAAGGCCCAGGGCAGCGAATTCGACGAGGTCTGGCTGCAACTGCCCACCCGCGACGCCCGCGTACTCAGCCGCGAACTGCTCTACACCGGCATCACCCGCGCCCGCCGCGCCCTGCACCTGGCCGCCAGCGAAGCGGTCATGCGCGCCGCACTGGCACGCCACGCCGCGCGGATCTCGGGCTTGGCGTGGCGGTTGGGTGCAAAAGACGACAAGCCACCGCCGGTTCCAGCACCCACTCCAGCGCCACTTCCACAACCACCGCCTAGTGCACCTGTGCAAGGTGCGCTGTTCTGATCAATCCAGTCGGTGCCGGCGCTGTCCCGCAATGGCCGACTGCACATTGGTCACATGATCAGGCGCTTTACCGACAAGGAAGCCGAAAAGATCTGGGCTGGGTGAGCGTTCCCGCCGGTTGCCTGCCGACATCCAATTGGTCGCGCGCCGCACGTTGCGCATGCTCAATGCCGCCGCGCATCTCGACAATCTGCGGATTCCGCCCGCCAACCGGCTGGAAGCGTCGAAGGGCGAGCGGCCCGGCCAGTACAGCATCCGGATCAACGATCAATGGCGCATCTGCTTCCGATGGATGGAAGGCGATGTGGTCCAGGTCGAAATCGTCGATTACCACTGAGCAGGAGGCATCTGTCGATGACGGTCCTACCCAATATCCACCCTGGCGAAATTCTGCTTGAGGAGTTTCTCGAGCCTCTGGGCATCAGTCAGAACGCACTGGCACGCGCCACCGGCGTCCCGCCGCGCCGTATCAACGAAATCGTGCTGGGCAAGCGCGGCATCACTGCCGACACTGCCGTGCGTCT
This sequence comes from Xanthomonas euvesicatoria, assembly GCF_013112235.1. Taxonomy (NCBI): domain Bacteria; kingdom Pseudomonadati; phylum Pseudomonadota; class Gammaproteobacteria; order Lysobacterales; family Lysobacteraceae; genus Xanthomonas; species Xanthomonas euvesicatoria. Next base: position 1,081,657 of record NZ_JABFFS010000001.1, on the reverse strand, counting down.
GGCCGCCGCGTTGGGAACCTCCGAGCGCGTCTGGCTTGGCCTGCAGGCCGACGACGAACTGGAGCAGGCGCATCGCGCGCTGGGCGACTTGCCGGCGCGGATCAAGCGGCTGGCGGCATGATCCGGGCGGCTTCCAGCACATGCTGCTAAGTCGGCATAGCGCATGCGCTGCTCGCCAACACCGGCGTCGGGTTGGGCTGATGCGGCGGCGTGCCGGCCGGTGACGCTTCGTCGCCGCACACAGGAATTCACCACGCCGCCCTGGCGCTGCGCTGGAGGTGGGTAACGTTGCGAGCCTGGCCGTCCGCTGGATCGCGCCGCACGCCATTGCCGCGGCCCACGGTCGCACGCGTGAGCGCGAACACGCGACAGTTTCGTGCAGCCTTGCGCATGCATGAGCGAGAGCACCGATTCTGTCGTGTTGCCGACGGGGCTGCCAGCACCGCCGTTCACTGCCAGAGGTCCTCCCATGCAGCCCACCGCAATCCGTTCCACCGTCGGCTTGCCCGGCGCAGACATGACGGCTGACCTACGCGATCCTGCACCCGTCGCCGTGCCCGCACATTCCGCCGCAGACGCGGCCGCGCCGCCGCCGGGCGCCTTGCAGACCATCGTTGGCCGTCCTCCCCGCCCGGACGGACCACGGCACCGCCGCACGCAGAGCTTGCCCGCGCGATTGACGCCCGCCCAACGCAGCATGCTGGCCGAGCTCGGTGTGGCCGACACGTCCGTGCTGACGCCCACCGAGGCGGCCGTGCTGCGGGAGTTGCGTCTGCACCGGCCGCCGTTGCCGCTCGACACGCTGCTGTTCACCGACCCGAACAAGGACCCCGACGATGTCGTGACCTACACCATCGCCAAGCAGCTGCAGGCCGAAGGCTTTTTGCGTCTGACCGACGTCGTCGTCACCCTGGGCGATGCCGACATGCGATCGCAACGCGCGCAGCTGGCCAAAGGTGTCTTCGATCGCCTGGCATTGCCGGAGGTTCGCGTCGCGCGCGGTCAGGACTATCCCATGACGTCCACGCAGGCCCGGGAGCATTCCAAGTTCCTCGCCGAGGGAGCCGCGCTGCGTGCGGCGCCGGACGCGGTGCACACCGATGGCGTCCGCGCGATGCGCGAGCGCCTGGCGACCTCGCCCCACAAGCTCGGCATGGTGGTCATCGCCGGAATGACCGACGCCAGCGCCTTGCTTGCGGAGGCGGGCGATCTGGTGCGGGAAAAGGTCGCGTCCATCACCATCATGGGGGGCATCGACCCGGCCAGGGACGCCGATGGTCTCGTGCAACCGGACACGCGCGCCTACAACAACGCCACCGACATCCACGCCGCCCGTGCGCTCTACCGCCGCGCGCAGCAACTCGGCATTCCGCTGCGCATCCTGAGCAAGGAAGCTGCCTACAGGGCCGCCGTACCGCCGGCGTTCTACGAAGGCATCGCGCGCAATGGCCACCCCGTGGGCGAGTATCTGCGCGATGTGCAGAAAAAACGCCTTGAAAGGCCTGTGGGAAGGCATCCAGGCCAACCTGATCCCCGGCCTGGATACGGCGTGGTTCTTCCGTACGTTCGTCACAGCACAACCGCAGGATCCAGCGGCAGCGGATCAGCAAGGCGCCCTGAGCTTCGACGCCATCTGGCCGCAGGTGACCAAGCTCAATCTCTACGATCCGCTGACCCTGCTGGCAGCGCTGCCCGGCGCCGCGCGCCTGCTGTTTCAGCCAACCCCCATGCACCGCGAGGGAGCCAGCCCGGTGGAGCACGTGGGCCACGCCGAGGTTGTGCGTCCGGAAAAAGCCAGGCTGTTGCTGTCGGCGCTGGCCAAGGCCGCGCTCGCCCAGCAGGACGAGGGGCAACGCGGGCGCTGAGCGCTCCGCAGCTTTCGCGGAGTGGCGCCGTCGGGCGTCATCCGCGAAGCGCGAGGTTGGGCTTCCCCTCCAGTTCGTCCGCCTGCCAACAGGCCGGGCGGCTTACTTGCCCCTCTTTTCCTGCTTGGCCGCGCGCTTTTCTTTCAGCGTCTTGGTCGGCTCTTTCTTCTGGTTCTTCTTCTGGTCCATCCCCTTGCTCATGACACCCTCGTGGTTGCTGGATTGAACGGTCGGGCAGCGCCGGACCCGGCGTGCCAGCGCACTGTAAGGCTTGTGCGCCATGGAAGGGCAGAGGGTCTGGCGCAGGGGAAGACGCGACAACCGGTGGCGGCAGCCGGCGCCCATCGCCTCAGCGTGGCGCAAGCAGCTTGGCCAGGGTGTCGGGCCGCCCGGCCAGCCGCTCCAGCCGTGGATAGCGCAGTGGTCCGGTGTACTGGATCTGCACGTCTGCACGCTGCTCGTCCTGTGCGATGCCCAACACGATGGGGCGGCGAATGCAGTCGCGCACCGCATCGCGCAACGCGTCCTGCTCGAACGGCGATCCATTGACGGTCAACACGCGCGTGCCCGGCCGCAGCCCGGCCGCGAACGCGGGGCCGTTCCAGGCCACCGTGCGCACCATGCCGTCGGCGCGTACCGTCAATCCGATCGAGTAGGTGAGATCGGCAACGCCAGTTTCCGCTTCGCTGGCACGCAACGCGGCCGTCGGCGTGTCGGTGTAGACCAGCGCCCAACCGTGTTGGGCCAGTCCGCGCGTGGTGTCCAGTTCGTCGTGGGCATCGATCCACCCGCGCAGGAAACCTGCCCAGTTCGCTGGCGCCACCGCATGCAACGTGGCGCAGATGTCCTCGAACGTATAGGTCCGCGTGGGCGCGTCCGGCGTGGCGCCGGCGAAGAAGCGCTGCGCGAAATCGTCGATGCTGCGCTTGCCGCCGCTGCGCGTGCGCAGTTCGGCATCCACGGCCAGCCACAGCATCACGCCTTCGGAGTAGTAATCGCGTCGGCGCTGCCAGTCGCGCCACGCCACCGGCTGGCGCAACATGAAAGCCGGGTAGTGCACGTCGTCGGATAAGGAGCGCCATGCCCGCCCGGGCCGCGTTGCGATCTCCGCTGCTTCCAGCGCCAGGCGGTCGCGCACCTCATCGGGCGTGAACTGGCCGGCCCGTGTCGCCAGCACGCGGCCCCAGAACTCGGTCTGTCCCTCGTACATCCACAACAGGCTTCCGGAGACCGGCACGTTCGGCGTCGGTGCCCATAAATCGGCAGGCGTCCGGTAAAAGCCGTTCCAGGCATGCACGATTTCGTGCGCAATCAGGTCGCGCGAGAGGATCTGGCCCGGCCAGTCCTGGAAATGCGACGAGGCCAAACCGTTCTCGCTGGACGCACGATGCTCGGTGCCGCCGGCCGACCCCTCGTCGCTCAGCCGCGCCAGGATGGCGTAGCGTGCAAACGGTGGCGGACCGAACACCACGCCCAGCTGCGCAAGCAGCGAACGTAGTTCGGCCACACGTGCGGGCGGCACCTGCAGGTCGGCGGGCCGCTGCGCCACGATATCCAGCGACACCGCCCCGCTCAGCGGCAGCTGCGCGGCGTATCGGCCGGCGAGCACCGGCGCATCCAGCAGCGTTTCCAGCGATGTCGTCTTGAAGGCGTAGTGCGTGCCGCGCACGCGCTCCACGTCCAAGGCACTGAACGGTCGCAGCCCGTCGGGCAGCGTCAACATGGCGGCCACAGCAATGTTCCGCGCATACCAACCGGCCGGATACAGCACCAACCGCTGCCAGGGCACAGACACGATGTCGCGTGTCAGCAACTCGCCGCCGGCCACCATCTGGAACCGCACATCGAGCTGCTGCACGCCGGCCGGCACCTGCACGTGGAAGGCATGCGGCTCATAGGCATCGCGTCGCCATGCCAGGCGGCGGCCCGCTGCATTGACCTCCAGGCCGGCAAGATCGGTCACCGTCAGGCTCGGCCCGTGGCTGGCGGCCTCCCAACGTGGATACAGCAGCGTTATTGCGCCGCTCGCGTCTACCGGTATCTGCTGGCGCACAGCGAAGATGCGGCGCGCTACGTCGGTGGCATCCACGTCCACGCGCATCACCCCGGCAAAGGCGTGGTCTACCGGCGGCGCAACCGTCGGCGTCGGGGCAACGTACGTCGGGCCGTGACTGGATTGCGCGAACCCTTGGCCTGCCAACAGTGCGAGCACCACCGCCAAGACCGACGCACGCGCAAAGCGAAAAGGGGGAATGTGTCTTGAATGGATGCGCATTGCACGGCCTCGAACAAGGCCGTGATCCTATACGCCTGCAACAGCATGTAGCCATCTCGAAAACAGCGCGCTGCTCCAGCTCGCTTCGGCGCATGCATCCGCATCGACGGACGCACACACGTGCCCAGATGCCGAACGCCCGCGTGCGATCGTCAAGGGCTGCACGCGGGCGCCGGTGACAGCCGTGGCCTTAGAGCGGCTAACAAAACGTAGGCAGCAGCCGTCAGGCGGGCGCGGACGGCGCGCTCAGAACCGCAGTGTATGCGTGGTACATGCCGATTCCGAGCGCCGGCCGCGGCCGCCTGGCGGTTGCGCAGTCGTTCTGTCAGCTGCTCTTATTTGGCCGGTACGCGCTCGTACTGCTCACCACCGGTATTAAGATGGCCGTTGCTCTCGTCGATGGCGAAGTTCACCGTCTCGCCATCGTTGGTGACCTGCAATGCGCCGTCCTTGTACACCGCCGGGTAGCTTTCGGTCTTGGGCTGGCGGCTGAAGAACTTCGGTGTGGTGCTGCGCACCATGAAGGTCTCGCCATTGCGCTCGATGTCCATCGTCTCGTCCTGCGACTGCAGGTTGACCCAATGCCCAACGAACTTCTCGCCTTCCACCTTGGCGCAACCGCTCATCAACAATGCCGCGGCCAGCGCGGTGCCCATCCACTTCATCATCGTGCGTTCTCCAGTTGAGGCTGCAGCGAGGATGGCGGGTGGGGGATGTATGGGAGGTCAAGGCGTATTCGCCCAGGCCTCGAATGCGAGCACTGATGAGGTTGGAAGAAGTCGACCCGACTCTTGTCTTACGTCAATTCTGCCTCTGCTCCCGCACCTTCCGCCAAGTGCGAAAACGCGTCACATGCGAACCTGTTGCGACAAAAGACCCCCTCAAATACGCTGTTGAACTGCCTTCGCAAAAAATTACGGAGATATCGTGAAGCACATATGGAGCGCTGTGCTGGCGACAGGATGTGCCGTTGTCTCGGCCTGGGCCCAGGCCGTTGCAATCCGGTGCGACACTTGCCGAGTAGACAGCGATTTTCGTGCTGAAGCGGTGCGCAGGGGACCTGGCACCCACATCGTCTACAACGTAAAAGATAACCTGGTTCAACAGTGGTACGTTGGATCAGACGGCGACACAGTGCCCGCAGCGGTGAAAGCTCCACCGACGCCAATCGTGCAGCAGCAGACGCCATCCGCTGGAGCGACTCAAGAGCTCGCCAACGCGCACACGTTTCATGTGATCGATGGGGGCACCATTCGACCTATTTACAATATCCCGATCGAGATGCTGGGATTGAATTCTCATGCACGCGAGAAAAGCGCATACGATTACGTGATCGATGCAAATCTCAGGGCCATGGTTGAATCTGCCACGGGCAGCAGCTTGCTGATACAACAGGTCACAGGCTCCGGGACCACGGCGTCGCTGGCCAACCCGCATCGGGCAAACTTGCTTTTCAGAGTTGTCTTCAAGGACGGCTCATATGTCGGCGTGATCGTCGATGTGAATCAGGCCAACGGAAAATCCGAACCCGGTAGCGAAAGAGCCGCAGCGGGCCAATCGATTCCGAAGCAAGCCAGCGAACTTTCGGGTACCTGGACCAACAACGGGGGCGACAACCTGGCCCCGATGGTGGCGCTCATGCAACGCCTTGGCGGCACTGTGAGCGACGCGGGGTCTGCGGGCGCAGGCGGCACAATCACCGCAATCGTGTGCGTGGCTCAGCACTGCACGGTAGCGCGTTCGGCGTCGTGATCGATCGTTGGCATGCATTCCAGGCGCTTATGACGACCGTTCGCTGGGCGGATGGAGTGCTCGACATGACACAGGCAGCAAACCGGAAAAACTGCGCTCAGGCTTCACCCAATAGCGCGCTGCAGGTTCGGCGCCACGCTGGAGCAGATCGATCGGCTCTCGGTGTCGCGACGCACGGCCAGTGCGCAAGGCGACATGGCGTGGCGACGGGATGCCGGAGTACCCCCTGATCGGCGGCAACCATTGGACAAGGCCACCGAAAAAGTAACCCCGGCCGCGTTTCCAGCAAACATGGCGACAACCGCCACCTGCGGGCGATCGAGCGCGCGGTCACCCTGGCTGATCGCAGCGCTCTGGCAGCGGCCTAAATCGCCATGACTCCGCCATCGATAAACAACTCGTGCCCCGCGATGAAGCTGGACGCGTCCGAGGCCAGGAACAGTACCGCCTCGGCGATCTCCTCGGCGTCGCCCAGACGCCCGAACGGAATCATCTGCTTGAACGCGTCCTCGGCCCCTGCATTGGCTTCCAGGTAGGTCTGCATGGCCGGTGTGTGGACCATGCCGGGCGACACCACATTCACGCGGATGCCGCGGCTTTTCAGGTCGCTCGTCCAGGTGCGCGCGAACGAGCGGATGGCCGCCTTCGTGGCGCTGTAGACCGAGAGCGCGCCAATGCCCTTGCTGCCAGCCACAGAGCCGGCCAGGATCACGGCGCCGCCGCTGGCCATCAGCGGCAGCGCCTTCTGCACGGTGAAGACCGTGCCCTTGATGTTGGTCGCCAGCAGGCGTTCCAGGTGCGCAACGTCGATCTCGCCAAGCGCGGCCGACTCGGAAACCCCCGCGTTGGCAAAGACGACATCCAGCCGGCCGTGCTCCTGCTGGATGCGCGCATAGAGCCGGTCCATGTCCTCGGGCACGCCGACATCGCCCTGCACGCCCACCGCGCCGCCGCCGATCTCCGCCACCGCAGCGTCCAACCGGTCCTGCCGCCGCCCCGTGACGTAGACCTGCGCGCCTTCGGCCGAAAACGCCTGCGCTGTCACCAGCCCGATGCCGTCCGTACCGCCGGTGACCACGACCACCTTGCCTTCGAATCGCTTGCCCATGGTGTTTCCCAGTAAGTGGAGGATTGCTCCACTTAGTATATGGAGGTAGCCTCCACTTCCACAAGTCACGCCGGAAGAGCCCGTTGACCGCCGACACTCCCTTGCGCGCCGATGCCCAGCGAAACCGCGAGCGCCTGCTTGCCGCGGCCGAGGAGGTATTCCTGGAGCGCGGCGCCGAGGCGTCGATGGAAGACGTCGCCAAGCGCGCCGGTGTGGGCATCGGCACGCTGTATCGGCGCTTCCCCACACGCGAGTCATTGTTTGCCGCGGCCTATAGCGGGCGCTTCCTGTCGCTGGCGAACGCTAGTCACGCGCGCGCCAGTTCGCTCGACGCGCTGACCGCGCTGCGCGCGTATCTGGAGGATCTGGCACTGCACACCAGTGTCTATCGTGGCCTGGCTGCGTCGCTCGGCGCCGTGCTGCAGAGCGGCACGCCAGGGTGCGAGGCCGTCAGCAAGGAAGGGCAGCAACGTTTGCGTAGCGCGCAGAACAGCGGCGTCGTCCGCTGCGATGTCTGCTTCGACGATCTCGTCGTCGTCGCCATCGCCACCTCGCTGGCCACCGAACAGCATGGCGCGCCGAAGACGCGCATCGCGCATCTGATCGGGCTGTTCGTCGACGGCATTGCAGCGCCAAGGGCGGCGTCGGCTGCATGAGGCGGCTGACACGATGACGTCCGGATTGCCCGATCGTTCGTGTCGGGTGATGAGGGCTCGGAACCCACGCACGCGCGAGCGTTGACAAGGGAGAACGATCGTTCTACCTTGGCGCCGTGGACAAGCCAACCAACGACACCCAACAGAAGATCCTGGCAACGGCTGAGGCGCTGATCTATCAGCACGGCATCCATGCCACCGGCATGGACCTGCTGGTGAAGACCTCAGGCGTGGCGCGGAAAAGCATCTACCGCCACTTCGACAACAAGGACGAGGTGGCCGCCGCGGCACTGAGCGCGCGCGACGTCCGTTGGCTCGAATGGTTCAGGCGCGAATGCGACAAGGCCGACAGCCCCGAGGCGCGCATCTTGCGCATGTTCACGGTGCTCAAGGAATGGTTCCAGTCTGCCGGTTACCGCGGCTGTGCCTTCATCAACACCGCAGGCGAGGTCGGGGACTCCGACGATCCAATTCGCAAGATCGCCAAGCATCACAAACAGAAGTTGCTCGACTACACGCTGGAACTGACCGGGCAACTGGGTATTACGCAGCCGGCCGCACTGGCGCGCCAGCTGCTGCTTCTCATGGAAGGCGCAATCACCGTCTCGCGCGTGATGGGTGACGAAGACGCCGCAGACACCGCAAGGGATATCGCGCAGTTGTTGCTAAAGCAGGCCACCGGCTAGCGGCCTGACGCTCCGTCGCAATCTCAAAACACCGATGTATCCACTTTGATTGGAGGCTTTGCCATGTCCAATGCTCACGCTCGCCCGCCGCTTCCTCCCTTCACCCGCGAATCGGCGATTGAAAAGGTACGACTCGCCGAAGACGGTTGGAATTCCCGCGATGCCGACAAAGTGTCGCTTGCCTATTCGCTCGACACCCAGTGGCGAAACCGTGCCGAGTTCATCAACGGTCGGGAAGAAGCGCGGCAGTTTCTTGCGCGCAAATGGAACAAGGAGCTTGAGTACCGCCTGATCAAGGAACTGTGGGCCTTTACCGAAAACCGTATTGCCGTGCGCTACGCCTACGAATGGCGCGACGATTCAGGCAACTGGTTCCGCTCCTACGGCAACGAGAACTGGGAATTCGGCGCCGATGGCCTGATGGAGCGCCGCTTCTCGTGCATCAACGACATGCCGATCAAGGAAAGCGACCGCAAGTTCCACTGGCCGCTGGGCCGTCGCCCGGACGATCATCCGGGGCTGTCTGATCTGGGTATGTAAGGGGTTCTACGCGACTGAGATGCAAGCCCTCGGCGGTGCTTCTGCACGGGGGCTTTTGTCTGGCCCGGCTGCGTCATTGGCATGCAGGGGGGAGGCGGCAAGGAAACAGGGTCAAGTTCACTCAGAAAGTAAACCTGACTCCGTTTCCGCCCCGTTTCCGTAAGTTGTACCTTATTCGGAGGACGACGCTGTGGCGGCCGCCGTCACCGACCTTCTAAAGGCAAGCAGGCGATCGACCAGCGCGTCCGCGTCATCGCCAACGCCGCTGGCCGCCTCCCACAGGCCCGGCTCCAATCTGGAAGGCTCCCACGTCGCCAACCGCAGCAGATCGTCGGCGAGCAGCTGGGTCTCATGCTCGTTCATCGGATGCGCGGCGCGATCGTGCTCCTCGGGCATCGTGACAATGTCGACCGCGCGGTTCATGCAGCCGTCTGTCATTCCCATTGCGCGGGCCCTGGAACTGATGTTGTTTCCATACGCATAAGCGTGTGCCAGGCGCTGGACGGCACTGAGCGCGCAGGTGGTGGCAACACCGGCCAAGGCGGCAATTCCGCTGTACTTTGCAAGTTGATCTTTCTCGCTGATATAGCCCATGAATGCGACCATGGGTGGAGGAATCGAAGCGATACCAGTGAGGGCGGCGCCGATGCCGGCGACGGTCGAAACGTGGCCTGCAATCCGTTGCCCCGTCGTTCTGGTCGACGCTCTGCGCACCGGTTGTTGTGGTAGGCCTTGCAACTGTGCATCTATCCGTGCATCGGCATGTCGCGGCTCTGTGGCGCCGAGTTCGATCTCGGCATGACCGCGTTCCAGATCGATCTCTTCTCTTCTCGCCATCGGCGACAAAGACGGTAACACTGCGGGATGCATGAGACACCTCACCATGGATGGTCGATGCCAATTTTCTCATCGAAACATCGCCGCGCCTCATCGCGCGCCGAAACGCACGCGCTTTCGACGAAGTCGCAAGAACAGAATCAGGTCCATTTAGAATTCAACCTGACCCAGTTTGCTGTGGTCTGATCTGGTGTATAGGGGTCCCAAACGAAGGGGAGGAAGCTCCAGCCAGTGGTGCCGCACGGTGCTTTTTGTCTGTCCCCGGCCTGCGTCATTTGCACGCAAGGAGAAGGTTGAAAGGAAAATTGGGCCAAATGCATTCAAAAAGTCAACCTGACCCCGTTTCCGCCTTCAAAAAGTCAACCTGACCCCGTTTCCGCCATGAAGTACGCCTGGATCCGTGAGCAAGGCGAATATCGGGTGCGTCGGCTCTGTCACGCACTGGGGGTATCTCCGAGCGGCTATTACGCGTGGCGCGGACGTCGTCCTGGAACGCGTGTGCAAGAGAACGCGCGGCTATTGGAGCGGATCAAAGACATGCACCTGCAGACGTATCAAGCCTATGGTGCCCTGCGCATGTGGCAAGCCCTGCGCCAGCAAGGTGAAACCTGTGGCCAGCATCGGGTAGAGCGACTGCGTCGAGCGCACGGCATTCGCAGCAAGCGCCGTCAGCGCTATCTGCGCACGCGTAGCACCTACCAACGCACCATCGTGGCGCCGAACCGCTTGGAATGGCCCTTCGTCAGCCCTGGACGTGATCGGGTCTGGGTTGCCGATATCACCTTCGTGCCCACCCGCGGCGGTTGGCTGTACCTGGCAGCGATACTGGACATGCACAGCCGTCACCTTGCGGGCTGGGCGATGGGCGCTCGTGCCGACCAAGCCCTGGCCAGTGCGGCGTTGGAGATGGCACTACAACGCCGTCGACCATCAAAGGGCACCATCCATCACAGCGATCAGGGCTCGCAGACACCAGCGGCGCGTATCAGCGGCAGTTGCAGGCGGCGGGCTTGGTGGCAAGCATGAGCCGCAAAGGCATGCCGTACGACAACGCAGTGATGGAAAGCTTCTTCAGTTCGCTCAAGCAGGAGCTGACGCACCACGAGCAGTTTGTAAGCCTCGACGAGGCACGCGCAAAGCTATTCACATACATCGAGGTGTTCTACAACCGCCAGCGCCTGCACAGTGCTTTGGGCTATCGCTCGCCGGTCGAGTTTGAAAGGACGGATGTTCCTTAATTAAACGGTCCGAGAAATCGGGGATGGTCCAACCTGACCCCGTTCCTAGCGGGAATTGCTTTTCAGTCAGCAAGCGCGCCCCTGCGGCGCTTTTTTTGTATGCTTGAGCCGCGCATGAAAACCAAGCATTCTCGTGCAAAGTGAAGGGTTGCTGGCAGCGTCGATGTTTGCGGCAGAAGCACCAGCTGGATCGTTGCTAATAACGCGGCTGCGTCTGCAGAAATGACAGGATGAAACATACGCCGGGCGATTCGCTGACCAACCGAGTATTAACGTGTCGTTTGTAGACCAAATCCAAATCTCGCATCCCTACCTGGTCAGTGTCGTCCGTTGTGGTGACGGGATTGAGGTCACGTTGAGCGATGTTTTCCCTGCTGAGTTTCGTGTCTTCCAATTGTGGGCTGCGCCTGAAGTTTGGCCCGGCTACAAAGAAGTCGAAGGCAGCCTCGGCTTGATCGAGGAAGATGGCAGGACGCTCTGGCTATGCGGTGCCGGGGTGTCCGTGGAAGAGGCTGTGGAAGATGCTTTGTTGAAGTTCGTCAATTGGGTCGTGCATCCAGCGGATGTGACGGCAAATGACTTCTGCATGCGGCCGGCACTCCCTGTTGGATAAATATAAATACTAGATGTAAAAAATAAAGCGCTACGAGGTTAGTTTGTAAAAAACGGGGGTCAGGTTCGCTTACGAAGTTCCTCTGCACTTGGGAAACTGGATACAACCTAGGAAGTTCTGGCCGGTGCGCCGGTTTGTCCTCTGCACAAGCGTGCTGCCGCAGCGTGGGCAGCCTGGATTGACGAGATTTGCAGAAGTAGAAGAATCAGGTGAACCAAAGACAGGCTCGATGCGCGCGGATATCGCCGTCGGCTGCTATCGCCGTCGGCTGCGCTGTGGCTTGTTGCTGCACCGCTTGGATCATGTTCAGCAACTGTTCGCCGCCAATTAATTCGATCGGTTTGCCTTCGGCAAAGCGCTCGGCGTCTTTCGTGTAAGTGCCGATGCAGGCGATCTTGACCGCGTGGGCCTGGTGATGTGCCAGCAGGCCGTACATTTCGCGCCACGCTGACGCCAACCTGCTGGCGTTTCCACTGTTTGCATTGCACGAGTGTGCGGCGGCCGTCCTTGCGCAGAATCAGGTCGATGCCGCCGTCTGCACCGCCCAGGCCGGTTTCTTCGACGCTATAGCCTTGGCGGCGAAATGCTTCGCCTACCAATCGTTCGAATTGGCGCCAGCCGCCAGCGGCCAGGCTCTCCAGGGTGGTACGTGTGTCCAGAAAGCGTTGCCGGCTGCGTGAGCCCAGATAGGAGCACAGCGCGGCGAGCCAGCAGATGCCGAGCAGCATCCACGCCAATGGCGCGAACGCCCCACTCGACTGTTGGGCAAACCCTTGCGACAGCATCCCGCCATGGTGGGAGAACCACCAGCCGATGCCGTAGCGCACCCCAAGATACCCAACGATTCCCGCTACAAGGCCGAGCGGCCACGGCAACGCGGCCAACGCTTCAAACCCACTCTGCTTCTTTCTGCGTCCCATGCAAGAACCCCCGTTCCAGGTTCGAACATAACTGCTGAAACGCGTGTTGTCAGCAAGCGAACGATGCTATTGCGATCTGCACCCCATCAAGTGATTAGGATCGTGCACTTCAGCGCGGAAGGCTTACACGGATCTCAATGCTTGAGTCCGCTAAAACTACGTCGGCAGTTGCATCGGCAGCCGCAAGCCGACTCTTGAACGGGTTGCGCGCGGATTGTTTTCGGATACGACGATCAACATGACCAGATGCAATGCGGGCTAGTGGTCGCCAACTTGGCCATCGTTACGAGCGGAGTCTTTGGATCGTCGGTGGAGGCAGGTTTGAAGGTTCTCTGCCTTGAGATCAAGCGGGCAACACTCAGTTGCGGCAACTCGTTCCATTCAACCCCTTCCCTTGAAGGGGGAGGGGCTGCCGGCCCGGAGTGATAGGCGAATACTTCGTCAAATCATCTCACTGCCGAAATCAGTTTGGTGGTGCAATCGTATAATCAGGCTGCTCACGGAAGAACTGAGCTGTAGATGTATAAAACATCATGTTCAGATTATCGTATTGACCTTTAATGATCCCATGCATCACTCCCGATGAGCTCACCACCGGTCCGCCGGAATCGCCTGGACCTGTCAGGCCGCCGAAGTCAGGGGTGGCGGCATGCAGTCCTTGGAGTCCTGGGTCTGGGAAATTTGCAGGAATGCGCGCATCGGTCCAGTCGCACAACACGTCGGTGCTCATGCCGCTTGTGCAGAAGCGGTCAGTCGGAGGAGCGGGCGTGTGGCCATTGACCGCAATCGTATCGAGCCCGCCAGCGCGCGACCGATAAAGAATTGCCCGCGAGAGCAGGACCTTGCCTACCGCACGCGGCTCGTAGGTCGAAACGATTGTGCAGTGAATTCCCGTTGATGGCGCTTCGCAGTGCCGGTAGTTATGCAGCACCGGTTCCACGCGAATCAATTCGAGATCTGAAACGCTCGATTTCCATGAGACATAGCCAAGATCTGCCCCATCTACGGACACTGTGCTGTTGTAGTCACCACAGTGACCTGCAGTCAGAACGAACCGGACCGCTCTCCGATAGGGCGTCAAGTTAGCAAGGACGCCTGTCTGCTTAAGCACAAGGCCGGCAGTGCAGCGGTTACCCAGGCTCATCGTCAGCACCGTACCGCCAACCACTGGCTGCCGGAGTCTGGCCTGATCGATGGCAAGCGCCGAGGCAGACGCAAGGAGCGCCAGGACACCAACGGCGATCAAAGAGCCGCGACGTGCACGTCCCATTTTCTTTTGAGACGTATCTGGACGCGCGAAGTAAATATTAATCATCTTTTCCTACGAGGTTATGGTGAAACAACTCAAGACATCGTAATTCCTCGGCAATTAACGTTTTTTTTAGGGACGAAGCGCCGCCGCAGCAAACGAAGTAGATCGCTGCCGCGCTTTTGCGTGCAGCTGCGCATTGACCAAATCCGGAACTGCGCAAGATTTCAACATGCGGCTTGATCGGCTTCAGCGGTTGAGCAAGCTGTGCGCATCACAACAAGGCCAGATTCGATGACGCAGTCGGCAGCACAAAGAGGCTGGTCCTGGGGATCCTTGATCGCATGACCGAGCAGGCTTAAGCCACTCGGCCACACAATGCGCGTCCTCGCCAGGGGAGCAGGACACGCAGTTCGATTTACTTGATTTCCACCGCGCCCACATCGCACACCGCGGTATCACGCGCAACACCACGCTGGTCGATCGTGCGGCAGTTGCTGCCGAGGTTGCGCACCGGGCTATTGGCCGCCGGCAATTGGGTGAGCGTGGGTCCGCCATTGGCGGCGGGTGCGCCCAGCAGCGGGTCGGTGGCGCGTGCCAGGCCGGTGGTGAGGCAGCTATGGAACAAGCCGCCCGCAGCGGAGTACTCGATCAGGTTGTTGCCGGTGCTGCTCTGGTCGCTGCAGAAAGTGCGCTCGGTCTTGGAGTAGAAGACGCTATTGCGGATGTCGAAGCCGCTGCCGAACAACGTGGACCCGGGGGTGTTCTCGGCGAAAGTGACGTTGTTGAAGCGCACCGTGGTCTTGCCCTGGTCGCCATTGGACGGCTGCCAGCCTACATGCTGGATCGCCGCGCCCACACCTTTAGCGTAGTTGCCGTAGAAGGTGCTGTTGCTGACATTGCAGGACGGGCCGTAGCAGTCCATGTACAAGGCACCGGCATTGCTCTTTTCGGCGCGGTTGGAAATGAAGCTGGTTTCTTCGATGTTGATGATGCCCGGCGTGGTGATGGTGGTGCCGGAGTGCGTGGTGTCGCCGAAGCCCAGGCTGATGCGCGCACCGCCGGCCGGGCCGCCATAGGCGATGTTGTTGGCGAAGGTGGAGTAGCGCACGTCGATGGTGTCCGGTGCATACGCCCACAACGTGGCGCCGCCGCCGCTGTTGGCCGCGGTGTTGTTGCGCACCACCGTGCCGCACACCGAGAGCGTTGCGCCACCGGCAGCGGCGTTGAGGTAGCCGGCAAGCGAGGCCCCGTCGGTGTCGATCGCGCCGCTGTTACCGAACTGGTCGCCATCGGGGAAGCCGGCCGGCGCATTGATGGCCTGGTTACCGACAAATTCGGAATTGACGATGGTCAGACGGCTGAGCTGGGTGTAGAGCGCGCCGCCCAACCATGAGGTGTTCCTGGAGAACGCGCTCTTGACGATGGTCACGTCGGTATCGCTGCCGGCAAAGATGGCACCGCCACCGATGCTGCTGCGGTTGCCCAGGAACTGGCTGTTGATCACTTCCAGCTTGCCGCGGTAGCTGACCTTGATCGCGCCACCGCCCCAGGTGCCGGGCGCGTACTGTGTATTGGATGCCGGCTGCACGGAGCTGCCGTTCTGAAGTTTGAGATTGCGCACCGACAGCGCATTGCCGTTCTGCACCTGGAAGATGCGTGCGGCCTGGCGGCCATCCAGGGTGATCTTGCCCTGACCATCGATCACCGTTGGCGTGCTGGCGCTGATGTTGATGGTCTGGTTGACGGCGATGCTGGCTGCACGGGTGCCGCAGTTGAAGGTGACATAGCCACCTTGCGCCACCGCAGTGGCGAGAGCGCTGGCGGTACAACTGGCGGCCGTGCCGTTGCCGACCACCACGCCGGCATTGGAGTGCGCCCACGGCTGCGGCGTGGTGCATTGCGCCACCGATGGCACGGCGGCGATGGCCGCACTGGTGGTGACCAGCGCAAGAAGCCCCGCCGTCACGACGGTGGCGTGAAGTGTTGAACGCATGGTGATGTTCCTGCTTGAGAAAGGGATCGAAGGAGAGCCGGTTGCACGTACGCAACGTCAACGGATTTGATGACATGTGTATTGCAAGCCGCAGCGTCACGATCGAGGCGTGGCATGCGGCGCGATCACACGCATCGCGCTTCCAACCTAAGTTCCATCACACCACGCGTCGATGCGGCGCCATCGCGCGGGCGCACATCGCTTCGCGCATGCCGACTACGGCCACTGCAGCGATTGACCGATGCTGCACTGCTGCAACTGCCACGCTGCATGCAATGCGTTGCCGCGTCGCGCGTTACCATGCTGCACTCTCGATCCTGTTGCGATCCCGGCGATGCCCGATGCACCCCGTACCTACGATGGCACGCCGGCCAGCCGCTTCCAGCTGCCTGCCGGCCCGTGGGTCTCGGTCTTCGAGGCGCTGTGCGCGTGTTTTCCGGCGATCGCGGCCGAGCGTTGGCGCGACCGCTTCGCACGCGGCCTGGTGCGCGATGCCAACGACCAGGCCCTAGCGTTGTCAGCACCGTATCGCGTGGGTGCGGACATCCGCTATTTCCGCGAGGTCGCCGATGAGCCGGTGATTCCTTATGTCGAGACCGTGGTGCATGCCGACGCGCAGTTGGTGGTGGCCTGCAAGCCGCACTTCTTGCCGGTGGCACCCGCCGGTGCATACGTGCGCGAGACGCTGCTGACGCGACTGGTGCGGCGGCTGGACAATCCGGCGCTGGTGCCATTGCACCGCATCGATCGCGAAACCGCGGGGCTGGTGCTGTTCTCGGCCAACCCTGCCACGCGCGGGATCTATCAGGCCTTGTTTCGGCAACGGCGCATCCGTAAGCACTACCTGGCGGTGGCACCACCGCTGCCACAGCTGAGGTTTCCGCATGTGCACCGCAGCCTGTTGGTGCCGGGCGAGCCGTTCTTCCGCATGCACGAGGGCGTGGGCGAAGCGAACAGCGAGACGGTGATCGAGGTGGTCGCACGCAACGCAGACACCTGGACGTATCGGCTGGAGCCGGTGACCGGGCGCAAGCATCAACTGCGTGTGCACATGGCCGCGCTGGGCGCGCCGATCCTGCACGACCGGTTTTATCCCGAGCTGGAAGCCCAGCGGCCCGATGACCCGGAACGCCCGCTGCAGCTGTTCGCGCATACATTGGCGTTCGATGACCCGCTGACCGGTGAGCCGAGGCACTTCACCGCAACGGTGGGGCCGATGCACTCTGCCGCGGGCTGACCGAAGGAGCGGGACATGCACGTCGATCCGATGCGCGATGGTGTTGCGGTCTCCCGTTACCGGCGATCGACCAGCTTGTTGTGGGCGCTGCTCTGGCTTGCGCTGGCCGTGTTCGCCGGTGAGTTCGTGCGGCCCGTGTATCTGAAGTATGCCGCAATGGATTCGCCGGCCTATGGCATGTTTCTGACTCGCCGCGGTTGGTTGTGGTGCCACCTCGGCGGTGGTGCGGTGGGCATTGCGCTTGGCACGTTGCAGTTCGCCACGCAACGCTGGCGCAGACAGGCGTGGGTGCATCGCTGGACTGGGCGGGCGTACGTCGCCGGCATGCTGGTGGCCATGCTTGGCGCCACTGGGCTGATTGCTACCTCGCCCGCGCCGACGACGATCCGCGTTGCCTTCGCAGCGACGGAAGTGGCATGGGCGGCGGTGGCATGTGTCGGCCTGCTGGCCATCGGCCGCGGGCAGCTCGACCGGCACCGGCGCTGGATGGTGCGGGCATATCTGGTGACGCTGGCGCCGGTGGTGTTTCGCATCGCGCTCTATGCAGCAGTTGGGGCCGCGGTGGTGCCTTCGCCCGGCACGATCGCCGCGCTGCTCTGGGCGAGCTGGGCGGTGCCGGTGCTGATCCACGTGGCGGCAACCCGCCGGGCACTGACCAGGCCCTGGCGCAGGCGCATCGCTGTGCCGCGCCAGGTGCCGCGGTCGTCATCGACGCGTGGCTGAAACCCGCTTCGGCACGCCTCAACGCACCTTGTACAACACCGCCGCACCCGGCCTGGGTTCGAACATCGGCACGGTCTGCTGTTTGAGCGCGGTGCCCTTGGCGTCCCACACCAGGGTGTCGGTGGGGTATTCGTCCTTGCGGGTCATGCTGTCGATCTGTTTGGCGATGACGGTGGATCCGGCTTTCACGTCCGGGTTCCAGGCGAACACGCCCAGGCGGCCGTAGAACACGGCCGGTGCTGCGGCGTCCAGGCGACGGTCGGGGCACATGACCAGGCCGCGTTCCAGCATCACGCGCAGCGCGCCGACCGGCACGGCCTTGACGGTGGGCGTGGTGCGTTCGGTGCTGTGGCCGGGGCAGACATTGGCCGAGCGGGTGAGCATGTCTTCGACCACCTGGCGGTCGGACTGGGCCAGCGCCGGCAGCGCGGCGGTGGACAGGGCAAGCATGGCAAGGGCGGATTTCCAGGGCATCTGACAACTCCTCATGAGGTGAGACTCCAACACTGCAGCCCATCCACGCGCGGGCTGCTGCCAGTGACGCGCCCGGATGCTAGCAACCGCTGCGTTAAGTGCTGCGAAGGCGGGCAGGCGCGGGCGACGCCGTGCAGGCGATGCGCCGGCCAGCACGCGTGTTCCATGCCGGGCCGCCGCGCCGCGCTGCATCACGCAACGGCCGCTGACGCGCCTGGCGGCTGTCAGGAGTCTCCCGATTGAGCGGCAGCAGCGGCCCGGTTAGCGTGCGCGCACGTACTCAGCTGGACAACCCATGGAACGCGCCGACCTCATCGCAGCAGTGCTTACCGGCATGCGGCGCGCCGAAGATTTTCGCGCGCAGGGCGCGCTCTACAGCACCGCGCACAGCGAGCAGATGCAGGTGGACCACGGCAAGGCGGCCGACGCCGAGCTGGTGCTGTCGATGTTTGCGTTCACCCCCGAACACCTCAAGTTGCTTGGCACCGCCGGCATCGAAAACCTGGGCGAAATCGTTTGCCACGCGTGGGCCTTGAACGGTGGCAATAACGAGGCATTGATCCGCTGGTTTCGTCAACCCATGAATGCCCTCGACGGCCAGACGCCTGCGGCGATGGTGCGTGGCGGGCGCATCCAGGTGCTGCTGCTGGTGCTGCGCCAGCAGGTGGAATGGGAATTGCCGCGCTCTGCCTGATGCCTGATGCCTGATCGACACCGCCGTGCATGCGGTCCGGCATGCGCGGTGCGGTTGCGGCGGGCGTTGCACGCGCGGGTAGCCGTGTGCAACGCGATGATCTCAGCCACTCACCGTTTCGGTCGCGCCACTGCGTACATCTCTGCGGCGATCTTCTTCATCAGCGCGTCGTTGTCGTCGCCCTCGGTGTAGAGATCGAAGTGGGTGCGGCCTTCCAGATAGCGGAAATCGCTCCTGGCGCCCAGGCCATCGAGCACCGCCTGGAATTTATGCGCCGCGCCATCCAGGTAGAACGTATCGGCGGTGCCGACGATCACATGGATCTTGCCGTCCAGGTCCGGCTTGAGCGTGGGCCATTGCGCGGCCACGCGTGCGGAAATGTCGTAGTGGGTACGCCAATAGGCCACCACGGCCGGGTCCACCTTGCCGGTGTCGCGGTCGAACATCGGCAGCGGGCGGCCGTCGGCGCCGCGCGGCGAAAAGACCCACTCGAACGAGGTGAGCTGGCCGCCGTACGGGCCGAGCACCCGTTCGAGCTTGGCGAAGGTTTCCAGATCGGCCAGCACCTTGCCGTGGTCGCGGATCAGCGGAAACTGGCTGCCGTCGGCGCGGCGGTAGACGTTGGCATTGGGCGCGTACAAATCCGGGCCGGTGAAGTCACGGAAATCGCTGGAATCCGGCGAGGTGGACCAGGTGCCGCCGAACAGTTTGGGGTAGCGCGTCTGCAACCACAGCGTGGCCCAGCCGCCGGACGAATGCCCGTTCAAGAAGCGGCCGCTGGCCTTGCCGTCCATCTTGTACTGACGCTCGAGCGCCGGAATCAGCTCTTCGGTCAGCGCGGTGCCCCACGGGCCGTTATTGACCGAATCGGCGAACTCGTGGGTACCGGTGGGCGTGGACTGATCCAGGAAGACCCAGATCATCGGCGGTATCTGCTTGGCCGCCATCAGGCGCCAGGTGGATGCAATGCTGCCGGCGAAGCGGTTGTAGTTACCACCGAAGCCATGCGTGACGTACACGGTGGGATAGCGCGTGGCGGCCTTGGCGTTGTAGCCGGGCGGCGTCAGCACACGGGCGCGCAGCGACACCGGCCGGCCCCAGAACGCGCTGAGCGACGGACTCACCATCGAGGCATCGGCGCTATGCAGCCTGGCTTCGGGCACCGCATCGCGCACCGCCTGCGGCGCGCGTGGCGAGACCTGCCACGGATTGTCCGAGACCGGCACCTGCTTGCTCAAGGTCAGCGCCGGCAGCGGCTTGCCGTTGGCCAATGTCACGGCGGTGACCTCGCTCAGCAGATCGCCGCCATCGCGGCCGCTGTAGCCATAGCTGCCACCCGGATCGAGCACGGCCTGGAACAGATAATCGCCGGCCGGCAGCGCAGAAAACCCGCGCGGGAAGGCGATGTTGTCCAGATCGATCTGGACGCTGCCGCCGGGTGCCAGCGCGGTGACCTCCTGCGCGGCGACCGCCACTGCGGTGGGGCGGAAGGGATTCATATCCACCTCCTCCACCTTGCCGTCTTTCCCGCTTTGCTTGGCCTGCGCCTGGGCATCCTTGGCCAGGGTGGCGAACACCAGCAGGCGCCCGGACGTGGCCTGGTCGGTCGCCCCGCCCAGGGTGACGCGCAGCAGACGATGCGCCGGCGCCGGCTCGGCGGCGTGTAAGACACAAGCGCACAACAGGCCAACGGCCAGGCCCAGGCGTGGGGCAAGACGATGCAGGGACATGCAGATCCTTGAAAGCGGATGGGTGGGGTGGGCTTGGTGGCCCTGTGCGGACTGTAGCCAGTTTCTGGGGAGCTGCGCGCGCTGTGGGCGAGATGAGGTCAGCGCATCCAATCCAGGTATTTTACGCGCTCAGGTTGGGGTCGCTTGCGGCGCAAGAGTGGCTAGAGTTGCATGTGTTCAAGGCGTTTGTGGTGAGGGCGGACTAGCTCAGCGCAGCTGATACAGCACAGATACCATGCAGTTAGATCGACTGTCTGAACTGCTGAGGCAACCGGATATCCAGGTCACGTCGAATTTGCGAGTGGAGCTCAAGACATCGATAGGCAAGCAGCAGACAGGCGTCAGATAAGTTATATGACGATATTTGTAGTTAGAAGTTCATGCATCGCTGCGACCCGGTAGAAAGCGACCTATGGACGCTTGTCTACTGGTAGAGTGGCGAACTGATAATTCCTACTTCTTCCCTGTGCCACTCGGTGCAGACAACGTCGTCGATGCCGGCAGTCAGCTTCCGGTGCACTTGTCCGACAGCCCAACGCTTGATCGCGTGGGCTAATTGCTGGCAATGCCGATATGACGGTCCAGACTCGTCGAGCGCTATGTTGACGGGCCCGGAGCACGTCCACAATACAAGTTGATTTTGATTATGTTTCTTGCGCTTGTAATCATACGCAACTAACCAGTTCGCCGTGCTTATCGCAATCCGAGTGCGCCATGACTTGGTTGATCTATCGAGCGTGATGCTTCCTGTGCGGGGGGCTGTACAGCTTGCTGGTTTGCGGTTTCCAGCTTCTGCAGGTTCTCTGCCAACGGCTGCTTGACGGCCTCACCTTTGTCGACATGGGTGCGCAGGAGGTCCATGTCATTTCCTGGATTCTTATAAGTTGCGAAGACATTGCCATTGGTTTGGCTTGGAACGACTTCTTGGATCTCGGGCAGAGGCGGACGATTAAGTTTTGCCTGGACAGCCAGGGCGCCGGCAATCCGCTCCTTGTCTTGCTGATTGGTGTAAACACCAACATCTGGACCCAGCTTGTCGAGTCCAGCAAGAGCCTGTTTGAACAATGGATCATCACGCAGCCGGGCTTCTTGTTGCGGATCGAGAGGTGCTCCACCTGCACTAAAGGCACGTCCTGAATTACCTAGACCTGGTACCGCGGGCTGGACCGACTCGTCCAGCTGTCGCCCCGATGCAGGCGCCCAATGTCCTAAGACTCCGTCGTTTTTCGGTTCCTGAAGACCCACGTCCCGCAGAACGCTATCAGCGAGTGTGTTTGAGTTTTGCAGCAGGGGATCGTAGGGATATTTGTCATCCTTACTCCTGGCATTAGCGACCATGCGGCCCCACGTTCCGGACAAGTCCGCGCCATTTGCAATCTCTTCCCGATACTGCTTTTGGCCAATTGCATTCGGATTGTCCCGATGATCAGGGTTGTTTCGGTCATAGGGGAGGTTAGTCTCAACGTGCATCCGTCCGTACGGCAATCCAGGTCGCTCATCGCCAGTCCAGCCGCTAATAGTGCGCTGGTTGCCCTCCTTGTCCGTGTAGAGAAGGAACTTGTGGTGGTATTCCTTGCCGAGAGCAGCCCCGATATTCCGGTACCCGACTTCGATCTTCTCATCCATGACATGCTCCTGTGGCTTACTGATTCTTGATATGAACGGCTGCGACGTGTGTCACCTTGCCGTCGGCATCCAAAGAAAAAGTCATCACTACGGAACGTGCATCGGGATCCAACATCGCTTGTCCCTTGTTGTCCCTGACGACAATCTTGCTTTCGGTGTCTTCAACGACCTTCGAGGTTGGAGATTTACCGAAGGTCTCTAGCACCGACGCCTTTGTAGTGCCCAACGGTATGTATTTCGTAACGATATTGCTCACATCGATCTGCTCGAATCGAACGGGTTTTTGGGAAGCATAAATCTCGTCAAACATTGGGCTGGCTCCTGTCATCGAGGGGTCTTCCTGTGTCGAAGTAGTGCGCGCATTGTCCGCATTGGCGCAGGACGAAAGTGGAAGTACCGCAACCCCGACAAGTGCAAGTGTTGCGGCCAAGCACTTCGACATGATGCGTGGCATGGCGATCTCCTGATGCGACTAATCACGTGATTCGAATATCCGCGAGATACTGTCCTTCTCGGCCAAGCTCGAAAACCGAGTAGCGTTCGGGCGGAAGGCTGCCAGCTTACTACAAGCTCTCAAGAGCCGATAGTCGTTGAGCGGATTGTCAATGGGGCTTTGCGCTGACGCTTCTGGGCCAAGCCCAGCATGGATCGGTGAGTAAGAGCAATCCATGAGTCATCAATAGACGCTCAGACTTCAGTAGCGGCCCTGACGTACCGAGTCGCTCACTAAGTGACGGATCCGTTCTGTCTCAGTTGTTTTCTAGCTCGATCGACCGAACCCGGTTTGTTCTCCTCTGAAAATCAAAACTGCATCACGTAACGAAATCGCTGAGACGATTTGTCGGGTTGGCATGTTGCAGAAACTCAAAATCGCTGCACCAGAAAGTAATCGATTAAACATCGATGGAGATCTGGAATTACCTTCAACGCCGTATCTAATCGTCAAAAGCGCAAGCGATTATCTGCTGTTTGAGATGTTCGCAAATGGCACTGCGTGCTCTTTCAAAGCGCAGTACATCGCACTACAAACCGTGGCCGCTGATCGTCCTTGCACCATAAACTCACACTCAGGAGTGATCAAAATGATCCAGAAAAAAAAACCGTCGCTGTGCGCTTGCGGCATGCAGCCTCTCGCTTGTGGCGATGGTGCTGTGTATGAGCGCAGCTGTTGCCGCAGCGGTGCCCGGGAAGGAAACGGTTACGTTGCGCCATGTCTTCGCCACGCTGCAGAACGGTCAGCAGGATCAGAAGCCCGAAGATGTTGCGGCGTGTCGCAAGCAGGTTGCCGAGCCGACGTCCAAATACCTGGGAGTGGCGGTCACCACCACCTATTCCATCGATGTGCAGTCGAAGATGATGACCGCTTCGGCGTCGCTGCCATCGCCTGTTGCCACGCAGCCGTTGATGCTCACGGTGCCGCTGTCGCCGTTGGGGTTGTCCGGCGACTATGCGTTTGGTGCATTCCGGCCGAGCGCACTGCCCAACACCTATGTGCTGTTCTCGGTCGGGCTGAATTTCAAGGACCCCAAGTCGTCCGTGCTCGTGCTCAACAGCGACAAGCGCTACAACTGCCTGGTCACCAGCGATCCGGCGCCCTTCCAGGGAGCCTTGAGCAGCCAGCTTGGAAAGGACCAGGGGCGTTGATGTTGCAGCGTCCCAGTCGCCGCCGGACGGGCCAGCCGACCAGGGCTTCAGCGCGTTCGACCAATCGCTAAGCGGCCGCGTCCCCGGAGCAGGATGTGCCCAGCACAGGACGCTGGCGATGGGCGAGCGGTGGCGTTGTCCGGGACGCCGTATCCGAGCAAGCGGCGTGGTTGCCTGCCGCGATGTGTGGCAGGCAACCAGCCCTCAGCGATACGGCCCCGGCCCACGCCAGACCGGTTCGCCCTGGCGGTAAACCTCCATCATGTTGATGACTTCGCGGGCGTCGCCGATGGACTTCAGTTCGGGCGAATCCGGCGGCAGCAGGCGGCATTTGCTGGAGCCGCGCTTGAGCGCGACATCCAGCGGGCAGATCATGCGTTGCTGGGTGCCGGGCAGGATGATGGCGATTTCCTGCATGCCTTGTTCTTTCCAGGCGCGCAGCTGGGTTTCGCTGCGCACGTCGTAATAGACCTGGAAGCCGCCGATATCCAGGCTGGGCTGGGCGTTGTTGCGGTCGTTGCGGCGGCCCTGGCTGATGGTGGGGGTGTTGGCCATGCCGTCTTCGGCGCCGTCGGCCGGTTCGTCCAGCATGCCCGGCGGCCTGCCGGTCCAGGTGTCCGGGCGGCGCTGTGCGGATGCCGCCGGCGGTGCGGGCGGTTGCGGCGGGGTGGGGCGTTGCTGGCGACGCGGCTGGCGGCGTTCGGCCAGGCTGCCTTGCGCGGTATCGCCCTGCGGCGGCACCGGATTTTTGGCCTGCTGCACCAGCGTGGACTGCACCGGCGAGGCCGCCGGTGGCGGCTGCACGGGCGTGGATGTCGGTGGTACCGGGGTGGGCGAGGGCACCGGCTGATCGGGCTGGGAGGTGTCGCCGACAAAATCCACCTTGATGCGTCCACCGCTGGCCGAGCCCTGCGGCGGGGTCATGGCGGGGGTGGAGGCCGACAGCAGGATCAGCAACATCAGCACGTGCAGCAGCGCGCTGATCAGCGCGGCAATCCACGGTTCGATGCGTTCGATCAGCGGCTCGGTGCGGGGCAGCCAGTCGCTGGCATCCAGATGGACGTGCAGCACCTGCAGGGCGCCCTCGCGCACGCGGTAGACCAGCACGTACGGGGTCTGCTTGACCACCCATTCGCGGGTGCCGGGCACGCGGCCAGCGCGGCCACGGCCGGGTTGCTCGGCCAGGGTGCGGGTGGCTTCCAGCACCTGCCGCGCCATCGCGGCAGCGGCGGTCGGGTTGAGCGCGTGGTAGTGATCCTGGGCGTGTGCAAGCTGCGTGGCGGCCGGGACGGTCCAGTCACGCCGTAACATCAACGCCCCATCTGGCGAACAGTGCGCTCACCTGTGCCGGAGTCGTCAACGCGCCCTGATCTGCAGCGGCAATGCCGTCCTGCACCGCGGCCTGGAAGCTGGCGTCGGCCACGACGCGGACCACGTCACTCCATCCAGCCGTCTCGGGCAGCGTGTCGATCAGCATGTGGGCGTCTTGCTTGATGGCGGACATGGCACGGCGGTGGGGGAGCACTGCGCAAGTCTACCCGCGCCGCTCCTGTTCGCGTGTGGCAGGCGCCGGCGTCCGCGCGCGGCGTTCACCGGGCAGGCGGCAAGCGCCTGCGCGGCAGCGGGCTGGGTGGCGCACGGCCTAACCGCATGCCCGATGCCGGCAGCGACCGGCAGTGCTGCCGCCTGCAGAAAGTGACACTTGGCACCTTGTTCGTGCCCATGGCTGGTTTCATTCTGCGCGGGTCGCTTCACTCATTCGCAAAGGACTCGCCATGCCTGCCGCTGCCATCGCACCCCTGACGCCGTATCTCTCGATGGCCGCCATCGGCTACCTCTACTACCGGCGCATCCGGCGCAGCTTCGGGCGCCAGCAATGGAAGCCGGTGGCCACGGCGGTGCGCAGCGCGGTGCTGCTGATCGCGGTGGCAGCACTGGCGTTCGCGGTGTACGGCTTGCCGCAGGTGCGGCTCGGTATTGCCGCAGGCGCGCTGGTCGGCATCGGCCTGGGTGCGCTGTCGCTGCGCTACACGCATGCCGAATGGGTGGATGGCCAAGGCTGGTACACGCCCAATCCCTGGATCGGCGGCGGCTTGATGCTGGTGTTGCTGGGGCGCCTGGCCTGGCGCTGGGCCGATGGCGCGTTCACTGCCGGTGCGGCGGCGGCCGGTTCGCAGGCCAGCCCGCTGACCCTGGGGATTGCCGCGGCACTGGTGCTGTATTCGCTGGTGCACGTGGGCGGGTTGTGGTGGCGGCTGCGCCAGCTGCGCCTGCAGGCAGGCGCTGCGGGGGCGGTACGCTGACCCCGCCGCGATTGGCCCTGCGCGCTCACACCTGCGAGCGGAACGGGAACACCAGTTTCTCGCCAAGCCTCTGCCGCAACGGCCGCGCGCGCCAGCGCTCCAGCGAATACTGCTCGGCACGTTGCAGATCGCGTTCGAATACCTCGGTCATGCGTGCGGCCAGCGTGCGGTCGTAGACATTCAGGCTGGCCTCGTCGTTGAGGCGGAACGAGCGGATGTCGAAATTGGTGGAGCCCACCGACACCAACAGGCCGTCGATGATCAGCAGCTTGGTATGCAGCATGGTGGGCTGGTATTCGTGGATCTCGATGCCGGCCTGCAGCAGCGGCTCCCAGCTGGCCTTGGAGGCCAGCCGCACCGAGACGGCATCGATATGCTTGCCGGGCAGCAGCACCCGGATGCGCACGCCGCGCGTACGTGCTTCGAGCAGCGAGCGGGTGATCAAGGCATCGGGTACGAAATACGCCGCAGCCAGGTCGATGCTGCTGCGTGCGGCGGCGATGGCGATCAGGTACATCAGGTGCATGCTTTCGCTGCCGCCGGCCGGCGAGGCCACGAACAACTGCGCATCGCTGTCGCCGGCAGCCTCCAACGCCGGGTAATACTGCGCGCCGTTGACCACACGGCCGGTGGTCTTGATCCAGTTGTCGTTGAAGGCGGTCTGCACCTGCGCCACCACCGGGCCCTCGATGCGGTAGTGGGTGTCGCGCCAATGGTCCGGGTCCTGCGCGTCGCCCATCCATTGGTCGGCCACGCCGACCCCACCGGTGAAGCCGATGCGGCCATCGATCACCAGCAACTTGCGGTGGGTGCGGTTGTTGATGCGGTGCAGGTTGTACCAGGCCAGCGGGCGGTAGCGATGCACCTCCACGCCGGCCTCGGTCATGGTGTCCACCAGTGCATGGTCCATCTTCAGGCTGCCACCCCAGTCGATGGTGACCCGCACATCCACCCCGGCACGCGCGCGCTCGGACAAGGCGTCGCTGAACTCGCGGCCGATCTCGCCCGACCAATAAATATAGGTTTCGAACGTGATGGTGTGCTGCGCGCTGCGGATGGCCTCCAGCATGGCCGGAAAGATCTCGCGGCCGTTATTGAGCACGTCGATCCTGTTGCCCGGCAGGATGGCCGGCCCCAGCAACACCGACATCTCGCGCTTGAATTGCGGATCGGCAACGTCGTACAGGTGTTTGGGGATGTGCTCGAGCTTTTTCTCCGGCGTGGCGAAGTTGAGCAGCAGCAGCCCCACCAGCAAGGTGACCGCCACGGCGGCCACGATGATCCATGTCATGCATCCCACTCCGATGTCCCGCCACTGCGGGCGCAAGCGGCCGGCATTTTGGCAAGGCCGGTGGCATGGGGTTTGTGAAGGGGCAGCAGCAGGAGGTGGCATGCACGCGATGTGCTGCCTGCCTCACTGCACCAGATGCAGGTAGTTCGGCGGTACATGCCGCGTCAGCCAGACGCCGTTGTCGGCCTGGTAAAAAACATGGCCGTCCTCGTGCATCTGCAGGCTGTGCACGCGTAGCACACTGGGTGCGCCGTGCCGTGCGCCGACCGTGGTGGCGGTCTTGGGATCAGCGGACAGATGCACATGATGGCGTTGCCCGGGCTGCAGGCCTTGGGCAAGGATCGCCTCGAGAAAGCGGGTCGCGGTGCCGTGGTACAGCATCGATGGCGGTGTGCGCGGCATATGCACCAGAGCGACGGTCGCTGTGGAGTGGCCTTGGACTGCGCGGATTTGCCGACCATCGGCAGACAGCGCAAAGCGCTGCTTGTCGTTGCTGGAGACCACTGCACGGATCAGGTCTGCATCCAGCGCCCTTCCAGCGGCAGTGGCGGCAGCGATCAGGGCATCGATGTCTGCCCATCCTTCGCGATCCAGTGTCAGCCCGATGGACTGCGGTGCATGGCGAAGGACATAGCTGAGGAACTTGCTGGTCTCGGTGTGCAGCGAGCGCATGTGCAGTGCTGGGATGTGGTGCGTGGATGCGAGTCTACCGCCGCGCGCTGCGCAGACCCCACGCACTGCACGATGCGCGGCATGCAGAGCGTGTCTGCGTGCGGCGTCGCGCAGGCACATCGACATCCACTTCCGTGTCTGCGTCTGCGTCTGCCGCATCACGGTGGCGGGCTGTCGGTCGACAGGGCAATGCCGCGTTGCGCCTCGAGTTCGGCCAAGCGAGCGCCCAGGGCCTGCCGGATGGAATGGTAGGCGCTGGCACCCATCACCAGACGCCGCGGTGGCGGGGCGTGTTCGGTGCTGGCGATCATCGCCTCGACCATGCGTTGCGGGTCGCCGGCGATGACCCAGCTGCCATCGTCCAGTGCGCGGCTGAGCGCCCCGACCGGCGTGTCGGCGTAGTCGGCAGGAATGTGGGTGCGCACCAACGCGGCGCCGAAATTGGTACGGGCCGGGCCGGGTTCGGCCAGGGTGAAGTGGATGCCGAAGCCGGCAACTTCCTGCTGCACGGCCTCGACGAAGCCTTCGATGCCCCACTTGCTGGCGTGGTACAGGCTGAAGCCGGGATAGGCGATCTGCCCACCTTCCGATGACACCTGCACCACGTGTCCGCCGCCCTGCTGGCGCAGCCGCGGCAACACTGCCTGGATCACTGCGATGGAGCCGATGAGGTTGGTGTCGATGATCGCGCGGACCTGCGCCTCGGTGGCGGCCTCGGCCGCGCCCAGCGTGCCGTATCCGGCATTGCTGACCACCACATCGATGCGACCCAGCGCTGCGAATGCCTGCGCCACCGCTGCGTGCACGGCTGCAGTCTCGCGCACGTCCAGCTGCAGCACCGTCGCTGCATCGCCATACCGGGCCTGCAGATCGGCCAGCGCTTGTGGTTTGCGGACGGTGGCGACGATCCGGTCGCCGCGCGCCAGCACGGTCTCTGCCAGGAGGCGGCCGAAGCCGGACGATGCGCCTGTGATGAGCCAGGTCTTGGACATGGGAGTGGCCTTGTTCGCTGGAGAAGGCGTCACTCTAGGAAACGGGAATTGTTGGGTCTATGCCATAAAATTCGAATGACTTGATGCGGTTTTGCCACCAATGTCCAAGCCCAGCTTCAACGATCTGGTCGCCTTCACTGCGGTGGTCACGCACCGCAGCTTTCGGCGTGCCGCCGCGGAGGTGGGCTTGGCGCCGTCCTCGCTCAGCCATGTGATCAGCGCACTGGAGCGCAATCTCGGCGTGCGCCTGTTGCACCGGACCACCCGTAGCGTGTCGTTGACCGAAGCCGGCGAGCGCCTGTACGCAAGGCTGGTGCCGGCGCTGCAGGAGGTGGACCACGCGTTGCTGGCACTGGACGATTTCCGTGGCGGGCCCAGCGGCACGGTACGCATCAACGCACCGGAAGTGGTGGTGCAGGTCTTGCTGCAGCAGGTTGTGCCGCAAGTGCTGGCGCGCCACCCGGCGCTATCGGTGGATCTGGTGAGCGAAGGCCGGCTGGTGGATATCGTGGCTGCAGGATGCGATGCCGGCATTCGCTTCAGCGAGTCGGTGCCGCAGGACATGGTGGCGGTACCGTTCGGTGGGCCTACGCGTTTCCTCGCCGTCGCGGCGCCCGCCTATCTTGCGCGCGCCGGGATTCCATCAACGCCCGATGCCTTGCACCGGCATGCCTGCATCCGCCATCGCATGCCCAGCGGCCGGCTGTACCACTGGGAGTTCGAGCGCCGTGGCGAGGAGGTGGTGATCGATGTGCCCGGGCGGCTCACCCTGGACCAGATCGCGCCGATGCGCGAGGCGGCCGAAGCCGGCCTTGGCATCGCCTACGTGCCCGAGTACGCGGTCAGCGCCGCGCTGCAACGCGGCACGTTGGTGCCTGTGCTGGACGCATGGTGTCCCACCATTCCGGGGCTGGTGCTTTACTACCCGGGGCATCGGCATCTTCCGCCGGGTCTGCGCGCCTTTATCGAGACGCTCAAGGAGCTGCTGCCGCAGCACGGCTGAAGCGCACCTCACGGCTCCGACCATGGCGCTGCCTGCACGATCACGCGTGCGCCAATGCGCGGCAGTAACAGCAGAACCCGGCGGTGTGCGGTGCTATGGTTCGCGCCATGCGTCCGGCCGCCGCCATCCGGTTCACTGCCACCTTGCTGCAACCGGCAACGCCGGCCGATGCCAGCTGGCTGTTTCTGCTGCTGCCTGCAGCGGCGAGCAACGCGTTGCCCACGCGCAGCATGGTGAGCGTCACCGGGACGGTGGCCGGGCACCCACTGCAGGCGACGCTGCAGCCGGACGGGCGGGGCGGGCATTGGCTGACGATCGAACGCGCCCTGCAGCAGGCAGCCGGTGTGTGCGCTGGACAGACGGTGGCGCTCGCGCTGACGCCCGTGGCCGAAGAGCCCGAGCCGCTGGTGCCGGACGATCTGCATGCAGCGCTGGCCGCGCATCCGGCCGCGCGTGCGACCTGGGACGACATCACCGCCGTGGCGCGGCGCGATTGGATCTTCTGGGTGGTGTCCGGCAAGAAGGCCCAAACGCGGGGCAAGCGCATCGCCACCGCATGCGCCATGCTGGCCTCGGGCAAGCGGCGTGCGTGCTGTTTCGATCGCTCCGGCAAGTACAGCCACGCGCTGGCGGCACCCACGCCAAAAGCGGGCTGAAGCAGGCGGTCCGGTGTGCGAGTTGCCGCCATCTATAAGCCAAAATGCTTACATGCGTCACACAAGCGCGCACCTATACTCCGGGGCTGTCCCACCGAAGAGGTTCTGACCGCATGAGCGCACCCCCATCGTCTCCGATCGCTGCCGGTTCTGGCACAGCTGCCGGCAGCCTTCGCCGCTCGGTGTCCAACACGCTCAAGGGCTCGGCCGGCAACCTCGTCGAGTGGTACGACGTCTACGTCTATTCGGTGTTCGCCACCTACTTCGAGTCGCAGTTCTTTTCCAAGGAAGACAAGAACGCCACCATGTTCGTGTGGGCGATCTTTGCGATGACGTTCCTGATGCGCCCGATCGGCGCGTGGTACTTCGGCCGCTTCGCCGACCGTTATGGCCGCCGCCTGGCGTTGACCATTTCGGTATCGGTGATGGCGCTGTGCTCGTTCGTGATTGCGATCACGCCCACGGTGGCCACGATCGGCATCGCTGCGCCGATCATCTTGCTGGTGGCGCGCCTGCTGCAGGGCTTTGCGACCGGCGGCGAATACGGCACCAGCGCCACGTACATGTCCGAAGCGGCGATTCCCGGCCGGCGCGGGTTTTTGTCGTCGTTCCATTACGTGACGCTGGTGGGCGGGCACGTACTGGCACAGACCACCTTGCTGATCATGTTGCATTTCTTCGATGCGTCGCAGGTCTCCGAATGGGGCTGGCGCGTGGCGTTCGGGCTGGGCGGCATCGGCGCGTTGGTGGTGTTCTGGCTGCGCCGCACGATGGATGAGTCGCTGAGCTCCGAATCCATCGCCGATTCGCGTACCGGCAAGGCCAAGGCCTCCGGCTCGATGCGCGAATTGTTCGTCAATCAGTGGCGTCCGCTGCTGTTGTGCTTTTTGATCACCGCCGGCGGCACGATCGCGTTCTACACCTATTCGGTCACCGGGCCGAAGATGATCCAGACCGCGTTCGCCGGTGGCGACGTGATGGCCGGCACCATCATCAATCTGGTGGCGCTGACCGTGCTGATGCTGATGCAGCCGGTGGGCGGCTGGTTGTCGGACATCGTCGGGCGCAAGACCTTGCTGGTGTTCTTCGGCATCGGCGGCGTGCTCTACACCTGGTTCCTGGTGATGGAACTGCCCAAGCAGACCGACTGGTTGACCGCGTTCGCAATCCTCACCGTGGGCTTTGTGATCCTGACCGGCTACACCTCGATCAATGCCGTGGTGAAGGCGGAATTGTTCCCCACCCACGTGCGCGCGCTGGGTGTCGGTCTTGGCTACGCGCTGGCCAATTCGGCCTTCGGCGGAACCGCGCCGTTGCTGTATCAGGCCTCGCTGAAGACCAACCACGTGAACGAGTTCGTGATCTATGCGACGGCGGTGATTGCGGTGTCGTTGGTGGTCTACATGTTCTTCCTGACCAACAAGGGCAGCAACTGGCTGGACGACGAAGCGGCGATGCATCAGCGCAAGCGGTGATGCGCGCGCGGGCAGAGCCCTTCCCTTCTCCCTGCGGGACATTGTCCCCCCTCATGGGGTGAAGGTGCCCGAAGGGCGGATGAGGTACGTGCGAAGCCTCGTGTCATTCATTGCTGGGCGGCTTCGCCCCGTACCCTCACCCCAACCCCCGCTCCGCGCCCCAGCCCGCGCCAGCAGCGCGGGCGCTCCAAGGCACGCGCGCCAGTGGCGCGCAAGCAGTGCCTTATCGCCCCGAGGGGAGAGGGGCTGACGGCGGCCGGGTATCGGCGTTCCCATGGGTACGCGGCGCCTTTTGCGCAAACACGCTGTAACGCAAACCAATCAATCCCAACAACGCTTCATCACGATGCGCGCCTGCCGGCACCTTGCCCACGCGCGTCAGCGACATATCCAGACGATCACGCAAAGAGTCAGGCCCAGGCAACGGACGCTTCCGTGCAACCTGCCGCCGGTAGTGCGCAGCCACGTCGCGCAACATCGCGTCCACCGCATCGCGACTGGACGCCGGCAAGCCATGCCGTGCGCGGCGCAGCTGCAGGATGTTCAAGCCTACGCGCACTTCGTTGAGCATATCCACCGAGGCCAGGTCGCTACCTTCCGGCGTCAACGCCAGCCGTGGCGCAAGCAGACCAAGCAGATCCAGCATGCGTGCGGCAAAGTGCTGGCGATCCTGCGCGCCATGTCCGTCGGCGGCATCGGCCAGCGTGCGCCAGCCCTGGCGCACCAGTCGGCGCGCGCTCCATTCGGCACCGACCGAACGAAACAGACGCGTCAGCACCACCGCAAACCCGATCCCCAGCACCATCGCCACCGCCGCGTTGACGAAGCTCTGCAGGTTGGCGCTGTAGGTGTTCTGCAGGCTCAGCAGCGCGGTGAGGTTCACCACCAGCGGCAAGGCGATCAGCATGCTCCCGGGGCGATGCAGCAGTGCGCCCAATGGCAGGAAGACCGCCGCCAGCACCACCACCAGCATCGGGAAATCGTGGATGGCCGGGAAGATGCCGAACTGATAGATGCCGGCAACCACGCTGGCCACCACCGCCCAGGTCAGGAACGACAGCATGCTCGGCGCGGGGTCGTCCTGCGCGGCGAAAAACGCAGCAGTCACTGCGGCCATCATCGCGCCGTTGCCGCCGCCTTCCCAGCCGATGCCGATCCACAACACGCAGTACGCCATCAGCGCGAAGCCGGCGCTCAGCGCGGAAAATGCGGCCATGCCCAAATCGATGTGGCGCGTGGCGTGTGCCGCAACCGGAGTGTCAGCAATCTCTGCAGAGGGATGGCCCGATGGCTGCCACGCTGCCGCACGCGTTGACGAGCGCAGCGCCGCGTCGTCCTGCGTGGGCACGGCCGGCTGCGCCGCGCGATGGCGCGAGAAGCCCAGGCGCTGCAGCAACGCCCCGGGCCCTGCGGAACGCGCCGCGGCATCACGCGCTGCAGGGTCGGTTTGTAAGGATGCAGCAGGTGCCGGCGCCGGCAGCGCACGCAGCGCAACGGGCGCGGTGCCCTGCACCAGCGCCTGCTGCAACGCGCGGCAGTCCTGCCACAGGTCGAGCAGCTCCTTCAGGCGCAGCAGCACACTGTCCAGCAGCAGGTGATCGATGTCCTGATCCACCACCGGGCGCAGTGCCTCGATGCGCGCATGCAGTGCATCAGCCTGGCGGGCGGCATCGGCATCGGCACTGCCGGTGTCGGCGACATGATCCACCCACGCAGCAACAGCCTCCAGCAATGTCGCCAACTCCGGCCCGTGCGCGGCGTCGTCGCGCTGCAAGGCCTCCAGGCGGTCGGCAATCGACGACAGCACCGGCAACAGCATCAGCATGCGTGCGCGCAACTGTTCCAGCGCAGGCGCGGCGCCGGCATGGCGTGGGTCGTCATGGCGCACGAAGGCGATCAGGGCCTCGAACTGCACCAGATCGGCCGCCAGCCGATTGCGCGGCGCCTGCGACGGGCCGCGCTGCAGCACCTGGCGGCACCACTGCGCGGCGTCCTGCATCCAGTTGCCGATCCGCGCGGTGAGCATCGGCTTGACCGAGGCCGGGAACAACAGCGACGCGAACAGCACCGCCATCACCGTGCCCAGGATGATCTCTTCGCTGCGGGCCACCACGGTGTCGAAGATGCCTTCCGGCGAGGTGACCGCAGGAAAGCCGATGAAGGCGGTGGTGTAGCCGGCCAGCAGGAATGCATAGCCGCGCGGGCCGCGATTGAGCAGCGCCAGGAACAGGCAGGCCGAGAGCCACAGCGCCATCGCCGCGCTCAGCAGCAACGGCGTTTCCACCAGATTCGGCAGCATCACCAAGGTGGCCACACCGGCCAGCAAGGTGCCGAGCACGCGGTACACGCCCTTGGCACGGGTGGGGCCGAGCAGCGGTTGCGAGACGATGTAGACCGTGGCCATGGCCCAGTACGGTCGCGACAGATTGCCGGCCAGTGCGACATACAGCGCCGCGATCGAGGCGGCAAAGGTCTTGGCCGAAAACAGCCAGGCCTGGCGATCGCGCAACAACGGGCTCATCGTGCAGCCGTGGTGGTATTGCGCCCGGCGTCGGCATCCCAACCGCCGCCCAGCGCCAGAAACAGCTGGATCTGGTCCTGCGACACCTGCGCCTGTGCGTTGGCCAGGGTCATCTCGGCGCTGGCCAGGGTGCGCTCGGCGTCCAGGCTGGACAGGTACGGCGTGCGTCCGCCCTGATACAGGCGCCGGTTTTGCGCCGACGCCAGCTCGGCCTGTTGCTGCGCCTGTTCCAGCAGATGCAGGCGGTCCAGGTCCTGCGCATAGCGCGACAAGCTGGTCTGCACCTCGCGCAAGGCCTGCAGCACGGTGTTGTCGAACTGCGCCAGCGCCGCATCGGCGCCGGCTTCGGTGGCGCGCACCCGCGCACGCGCACCGCTGGAGGGCAGCGTCCAGGAAATCAGCGGGCCCAACGACCATGCGTGTGTGGCCGGCTCGCCGAAATCCGCCAGCAGGCCGGTGGCGCCGATCGAACCGCCCAGGCGGATGTCCGGATACAACGCGGCAGTGGCCACGCCGATGCGCGCGGTGGCGGCGGCGAGCCGGCGCTCGGCCTGGCGCACGTCTGGGCGGCGCGCCAGCAGCGCGCGGCCATCGCCGATCGGGATCGGCTGCTGCACTGCAGGCGCGTGCGCGCAGCTGTCCACGCCGGGCGGCAACTCGCCGGGCGTCTTGCCGAGCAGCGCGGCCAATTGGTAACCGGCGGCCTGGCGGCGTGCGCGCAACGGCGGCAGCGCCGCTTCCAGCATCGCCACCTGTGCGGTGGCGCGCGCCAGATCGGGCGGCGTGCCGCGACCGGCCGCGATCAGGCGCTGGGTGATCTGGCGGCTGTGTTGCTGCAACTGCAGCGAATGCGCGGCCACCTGCAGCTCATGGTTGGCGTGGCAAATCTCCACATAGCTGCCGGCCACCTGCGCGGCCACGCTGACGCGCGCCAGATCGATCGCCGCCTGCGCCACCTGGGTGTCGGCGTGCGCGGCTTCGGCGCCGCGTTGCAGCTTGCCGAACAGATCGAACTGGTACGACACGCCGAACTTGCCATCGGCCAGGTTGAATACCGGCAGCTTTTCTTCCTGCAAAAATGCTTCGGCCGAGACCTGCGCGCGGCTGACGCCGGCTTCCACGTCGTAATCGAACCCGCCGGCATCCATGGCCTGTTCGTACACCGCGGCAGCGCGGCGCAGGTTGGCACCGGCCACCTTCAATTCGACGTTGTCGCGCAGGGCCTGCTCGATCAGGCCATCCAGCATCGGGTCCTGATACAGCGCCCACCAGCGCGCCGGCAGCGCGGCGCCGGGCTGCACCTGCGCGTTGCCGGTGTCCAGGAACGCGGCATTGGCGGCCGGGCGCTGGTAGGCCGACTCGGCCGGCACCGCGTAGTTCGGGCCGACCGTGCTGCAGGCACTGAGCATGCTCAGCAGTGCGGCCACTCCCAGCGGACGCAACATCGCGCGGTTCATGGCGCCGCCTTGGCCTGCACATGGGCAGGCGCGGTCGCCGGGGTTGGGTGCGCTGTGTCGGGCAGAATGCTCACCGTGGCAGTACGCCCTGCGATCAACTGCACATGCGCAGGCACGCGATCCAGCACGATGCGCACCGGGATGCGTTGCGCCAGCCGGACCCAGTCGAACGCCGGCGTGACATTAGGCAGTGCGCCGGCGCTGCCGCTGCGGTAGCGGTCTTCGATCCCGGCGGCGATGCTCTGCACATGCCCCTGCAGCGTGACCGGCTCGCCCATCAGCTGCACGTCCACGCGCTGGCCGGGGTGCACGCCCTGCAGGCGGGTTTCTTCGAAGTAGCCATCGACGCGGAACGAGCCGGTGTCCAGCACCGCCACCACCGGACGCCCGGCGTTGACGTAGTCGCCGACCCGCACGGTGCGGTCGCTGACGCGACCGTCGGCCGGGCTGCGCACCTGGGTGCGGTCCAGGTTGAGCTGGGCCAGATCCACCGCCGATTGCGCGGTGGCCACTGCGGCCTGCGCCTTCTGTACGTTGGAGCGGCGCACTTCGGCATCTTCGGCGGCGACCAGATCCTGCAGGCTGCGGTCGCGCGCGATCTCGCGGCGCAACTGGGTCAGCGTAGCCTGGCGTTCGGCCAGCGCGGCGCGCGCCTGTTCCAGCGCGATCGCATAGCGCGCGCGGTCCACCACGAACAGCAATTGCCCGCGCGTCACCGGTTGGTTGTCGGCCACGGCGACCGATTCCACCAACCCGGAGACGTCCGGCGCCACCTGCATCACATCGGCGCCCACGTGCGCATCGCGCGTCCACGGCGCCTGCATGTAATAACGCCACAGGTGCTGCAACACCCACGCGGCCAGCACCACCATCGCCAGGGTCAGCAGTGCCGGCCCCGCGGTCTTGATCAGCTTTTTCACGATTGCATCCAACGGGTAAGGAAGAACAGGCCGCCCAGCAGTGCGATGTACAACGCCAGGTTGAACAGCGCCGGGTGCCAGATGTAGCGGTAGGCGCCAGCGCGGGTCAGCAGCGCGGCGATGCTGCTGTTGAGCAGGTAGGCCAGCGTCATCAACGCCAGCAAGGTGGGTACGAACACACCGTAGAGACTGAATTCGCCGTACATCGGGCACATCCTGGAAAAAGAACCACAGCGCCCGGCGCAGCGCGCCGGGGCATCGGAAAGGGCACAACGGGCGTCGCGCGCGACGCCGACAGCCGACTCAGTCGGCCTGGCTCAGACGCGCATGCGCCTGCGCGATCTGCTCCCACAAGGTCAGCACCACCTGCACGTCGGCGTCGCTGAGTGCGCCCAACACCTGCGCACGCAGTGCATCCAGGCGGATCTCGATCTGGCCGACCAATGCCTGGCCTGCATCGGTGAGCCACAGCTGGTTGGCGCGGCGGTCGCTGCTGTCGGCCTCGCGGCGCAGCAGGCCCTGCGCGGCCAACTTGTCCAGCAAACGCACCAACGAGGGGCCTTCCATGCCCAGTTGCTGGGCCAGCGCCACCTGGCGGATGCCGCCGCCGGAGCGCCCGATCATCAGCAACGGTCCGGTGCAGGCGCTGGACAGGTCGAACTCGGCAAACGCCTGATCGGCCAAGCGTTGCCACTGACGGGCAGCCACCAGCAGGCCGGAACTGAGCTGGGCGCGTGGAGAAAGAGCAGGTTTCATAATAGATAGGATGCTATCAATTCATAAATGAATCAATAGTCACTGAATATGTGCAAGCTGGCGCAACCGCCACTGGGGCGGCCGGGCCGTCCTCGGGTACCATGCACGCCCCCTTTGGGTGCACCTGCGCATGAGCCAGTCCAACCAGCCCGATTCCTCCGTCACCCAGACCCAGGCCGAAGAGGCCGTGCGCACCCTGTTGCGCTGGGCGGGAGAAGATCCCACGCGCGAGGGCCTGCTGGACACCCCGCGCCGGGTGGCTGAAGCCTACGGCGACTGGTTCAGCGGCTATCGCGAAGAACCGCGCGAATACCTGGAACGCACCTTCGAGGAAGTGGCCGGCTACGACGAGTTGATCGTGCTGCGCGACATTTCCTACGAAAGCCATTGCGAGCACCACATGGCGCCGATCATCGGCAAGGTGCACGTGGGCTATCTGCCGCGTGGCAAGGTCGTCGGCATCAGCAAGCTGGCCCGCGTGGTGGAAAGCTACGCGCGCCGCTTCCAGGTGCAGGAAAAGATGACCGCGCAGATCGCCCAATGCATCCAGGACGTGCTGCAGCCGCTTGGCGTGGGCGTGGTGGTGGAAGGCGCGCACGAGTGCATGACCACCCGCGGCATCCACAAGCGCGGCGTCAGCATGGTGACCTCCAAGATGCTGGGCACCTTCCGCGAAGATGCGCGCACCCGCGCCGAATTCCTGCAGTTCATCGAAGTGGGCGGCAAGCGTTGAGGCAGTCGCGGCAGCGCCCATGAAGCACCAGGCACGTATCGCCGGTTATCGGCAACTGCGCGAGCAGCCGGTATGGAAACTGCTCGCCGCCGACCACGCACCCGAACTGGTCGGCCTGCTGCAGACGGTGCTGATGGATGGCGAACGCCGCCTGCCTTCGGCCGTGTTGCACGAACGTTTGCAGCGCCAGCTCGACGCCTTGCGCGCCGACGAGCTCTCGCGCGAACTGCCGCGCACCGCACAGGCATATCTGGCGCATTGGTTGGCACAGGGCTGGCTGGAACGCCGCCTGCCTGAAGGCGCAGCCGAAGAAGAATACGAACTCTCGCGTGCCGCGACCCAGGCCATCCGCTTCATCGCCGGCCTGCGCGAAAGCAGCAGCAGCGCCACCGAAAGCCGCCTGTCGCTGGTGATCCAGCAACTGGTGCAGCTGGCCGGACAGACCGAGGCCGATCCAGAGCTCCGGCTGGCCGCGCTGCGCGATGAACGTGCGCGCATCGATGCCGAAATCGAACGCGTGGCCTCCGGCCGCGTGGCGGCGCTGGACGGCAAACGCGCGCTGGAACGCGCGCGCGACCTGATCCATCTCTCTGACGAGCTGGCCGAGGATTTCCACCGCGTGCGCGACGACTTCGAGCAGCTCAACCGCCAATTCCGCGAGCGCATCATCGACGACGAAGGCGCGCGCGGCGACGTGCTCGAACAATTGTTCAACGGCGTGGATGTGATTGCAGACAGCGAAGCCGGGCGCACCTTCGAGGCGTTCTGGAGTCTGCTCAACGACACCCAGCAAAGCAGCCAGCTCGACCAGGCGCTGGATGCGCTGCTTGCCCGTGGGTTTGCCCGCAAGCTCGATCGCCGCGAACGCGCCTTCTTGCGCGGGCTGACCGGCACGCTGCTGGAACGCGGCGGCGAGGTGCACACGGTGATGCAGCATTTCGCGCGCAGCCTGCGCGGGTTCGTGCAAAGCCGTGGGTATCTGGAACAGCGCCGGCTCAATCAATTGCTCAAGCAGGCGCAGGGCGAAGCCTTGCAATTGCGCGACAGCCTGCACGCCACCACCGCCACCGGCTATACGCAGGCACTCAGCAGCAGCCGCCTGCGCTCGCTGTCGCAATGGCGGCTGCACGATCCACGGCTCACCCAGGTCGATGGACGCGTGCAGGCCGCCGACGCGGCCGAGATCTCGCTGGACAGCGTGGGCGATCTGGTCGCGCAATCGGAGATCGATGTGCGCAGCCTGCGCAACGACCTGCATGAGCTGCTCGGCCAACGCCCGCGGCTGACCATCGGCGACGCCTTGCAACAACGCCCGGCCGTGCAGGGCCTGGGCAGCGTGATCGGATACCTGTCGCTGGGCACGCGCCACGGCATGGTGATCGAAGGACAGATGGAAACGGTGCAATGGGAAGGCAGCGACGGCGCCGTGCGGCGCGCGCGCATTCCCTTGGTGTGGTTTACCCGGGAGAAACGCAATGAACTGGTCTGAGGACGCCGGCCCGGACGCCGACGAGAGCACCGCGGTGTCGGCCATCGACGACCGCATGCCGATGACGCAAGCCTCCAGTGCCGAGCCGCGCGGCGAGCTGTTTTTAGGCGACACCGGCACGCTGCCGTTCGACGCGCGGCGTGCGCTGTGCCAGTTGCTGGCAGGGCCCAGCATCGATGCGCAACGGCACGGCGCGCTGTGGCCGGCGTTGTTGCGCAACGAGGTGGCGATCCGCCAGGTGCTGTGCGAGCTGTTTCTGGAGCTGGTGCTCGACCGCGAGGGCGGGGTGGCCTTCACCCGCCAGGCCGACACCGCCGAGCTCGAATCGCCCACCTTGCTGCGCAGCGCGCCGCTGACGTTCATCGAGTCGGTGTTGCTGCTGTTCCTGCGCCAGCAACTGGCCGAGGCCGATACGCGCGGCGAGCGTGCGGTGGTGGACGAAGCGCAGTTGGTGGAGGCGTTGTCGGTCTACGAGAAGAACGTGTCCACCGATCGGGCGGGCTTCGCGCGGCGGGTGATGACGGCCATCGGCAAGATGCGCGACAACCAGTTGCTGTCGCGCTTGCGCGGCAGCGAGGAGCGCTATGAAGTCTCGCCGGTGCTGAAGCTGTTGTTCTCGGCGGAGGATGTGCAGGCCTTGGTGGTCGCGTATCGCGGTTTGCGGGAAGGGGATGTAGCTGCTGAGTAATTTTCCTTCTCACGCGCCGGCGCGCCGGCTTCCGTTCTCGCGTCGGGACATTGTCCTCCTTCATCGGGAAGAAGCTGCCCGCAGGGCGGATGAGGGCACGTTGTGGCGTGGTGCTTGGGAGCATGTCGTATGTGTTGCATCTACTGCGACGGCAGTTATAGGAATCGCAGCATCAACAGCAACAGCGCCGCAGCAACACACCACACAGCAGCGCGGCACCATGCGTCATCCGGTTTTTCGCGTTCCACGTCGTCCCGTTTTGATGAGTGAGCTATGAATTCCCAGTCCAATCTGTCGCCAGCGCAACCAGGTGCCTCCTTGTTTGCCGAGACGCTCGCCGAGCAACGTGCGCAGCAGTTCCGCATGCGGCGCTTGCAGGTGCACAACTGGGGCACCTTCAACGGGCTGACCGAAGTGCCGATCGCGGAGAAGGGCTTCCTGTTTGTCGGGCGTTCGGGCTCGGGCAAGTCCACCTTGCTGGATGCGATGTCGGCACTGCTGACGCCGCCGAGCATCGTCGACTTCAACGCCGCCGCGCGCGAAGCCGAGCGCAGTGGGCGCGATCGGAGTCTGGTGTCGTATGTGCGCGGTGCGTGGGCCGATCAGCAGGACAGCGCGTCCGGCGAAATCGCTACCCAATACCTGCGCAAGGGCGCCACCTGGACCGCGCTGGTGCTGGAATACGCAAATGCGCACGGCGAGGCGGTGAGCCTGATCCGCTTGTTCTGGATCGCCGGCAGCGGTAACGCGGCGGCCGATGTGCGGCGTCACTACATGGTCGCGCCACGCCGTTTCGACGTGGCGACCGAGCTGGATGGCTTCGATCTTGACCTGCGCAAGCTCAAGGCGCGATTGGGTGAGGACGTTGCGCATTTCGACGGCTTCGCCGGCTACGCCGAACGTTTCCGGCACGCGCTGGGCATCGGCAACGAGATGGCGCTGCGGCTGTTGCACAAGACCCAGTCGGCCAAGAACCTGGGCGATCTCAATGCGTTTCTGCGCGGCTTCATGCTGGACGAGCCGCGTACCTTCGAAGCGGCCGACCGGCTGGTGGAAGATTTTGCCGAACTCGATGGCGCGCACCATGCGGTGGTCACCGCCCGGCGCCAGGTGGAAACCCTGACCCCTGCGCGCGAGCACCACGCGGCGCTGATGGCGCTGCGCCACAGCGTCGGCGAGTTGCGCGAGCTGCAGCTGGGCGTGGACAGCTACCGCGAGCAGCAGCGGCTGGCCTTGCTGGAGGAGCGGCTGCAGGAGCTCGACAACCAGGACCGTGGACTGGCCGGCGAAGAAGGCCAGCGCCGCGAATCGCTGGATAACCACGAACAAAAACTGGTCGGCCTGGAGCGCGAACAGCGCGCCGCCGGTGGCGAGCAGATCGAGGAACTGGAACGCGAACGCGCACGCGTCGAGCGCGAGCGCGACGAACGCCTGCGCCGCCGTGCACAGATCGAACAGGCCTGCCGCCAGCTCGGCACCGCCCTGGCGGCCGGCGCCAGTGGCTTTGCCGCACAGATCGCGCATGCGCAGACCGTGCTGGATAACGGCAAGCATGACGCCAGCGCGCTGGATGAGGCCATCGCCGAACGCATGGGCGCGCGGCGCGACGACGAGCGCCGGTTTGCCGAAATCCGTGCCGAACTGGAGGCGCTGAAGCGCGCGCCATCGAGCATGCCCGCACCGATGCAGGCCCTGCGCGCGCGCTTGTGCGAAGACACCGGCATTGCCGAGGCCGCGCTGCCGTTCGTTGGCGAGCTGGTGCAGGTGCGCGAGGACCAGACGGCCTGGCGCGGTGCGATCGAGCGTGTGCTGCACGGCTTTGCGCAATCGCTGCTGGTGGACGAGCGGCATTACGCGCAGGTCAGCGAATGGGTCAACCGCACCCATATCGGTACGCGTCTGGTGTACTTCCGTGTGCGCCGCAACGACGAGCTGCATTCGCGGCGGGTCGATCCCGGCGCGCTGCCCGGCAAGCTGCAGCTGCGCGAGCACGCCTTTACCGAATGGCTGCGCAACGAGCTGACCCGTCGCTTCGACTACGCGTGCGTGGACAACGCCGGAGCATTGCGCAACGCCGACCGCGCGATCACCCGCGAGGGCCAGGTCAAGCATCCTGGCGATCGCTATGAGAAGGACGACCGCCACGCGGTCAACGATCGCAAGCGTTGGCTGCTCGGTCACGACAACCGCGACAAGCTCAAGGTGTTCGAGCGCGAAGCGCAGGCGCTGGCCCAGCGCATCGCCAGCTGCGATGCCGATGTGGCAGCGCTGCGCAAGCAGCGTGAGCAGGACCAGGAACGCCAACTCGCTGCGCACACCTTGGTGGAGCGCGACTGGGACGAGATCGATGTCGGCCCCAAGCTGCAGCGCCTGAGCGATATCGACGAACAGTTGGTGCAGCTGCGCGAAGGCAACAGCGGCCTGCGCGCGCTCGGGCAGGCCATCGACACTGCACGGACCCTGCGCGACCAGGCCAAGCGCACCTATGAAGATGTGCGGCTGGAGCGCGCGCAACTGGCGCGCGAACGCGTGCGGCTCGAACAGCAGCACGCGGCCTGCGCGGGCCGCGCCGGTTCCGCCACGCTCACGCCCACCCAGTTGCAGGGCTTGCGGGAACGGCTTGCCGCATTGACGCCGCTGTCGCTGGACAATCTGGAAGCGCATTTGCGCGTGGTCGAACGTGGCCTGGCCGAGCAGTTGGCCGACAGCCAGGGCCGCGACAGCCGGCTCAGCGCGCAGTTGCTGGAATGCTTCCGCAAGTATTGCCAGCAGTGGCCCGAAGACAGCGGCGATTTCACCGTGAGCCTTGCCAGCGCCGACGATTTCCTCGCGCGTCTGGACCGGCTGGAAAGCGATGGCCTGCCGCGTCACGAGCATCGTTTCTTCGACCTGTTGCAGACCCAGAGCAAGAACAACCTGCTGGCCTTGCAGCGTTACACCGCCGAAGCCCACAAGGGCATCAAGCAGCGCATGGACGAGGTCAACGCCAGCCTGGAGCAGGTGCCGTTCAATCGCGACACCGTGCTGACCATCGAGGTCGGCGACCGTCGCCTGGCCGAGGTGCAGGAATTCCAGCAGCAGTTGCGCGCGGTGCTGTCGCATCAACAGACCGAAGACCGCGCCCTGGCCGAAGCGCAGTTTTCCACCTTGCGTGCGCTGGTGGCGCGCCTGGGCGCGCAGGAACCGGAGGCACGCCGCTGGCGCGAACAGGTGCTGGATGTGCGCCTGCATGTGGAGTTCATCGGTGTGGAACTGGACGCGCAGACGCGCGCGCAGGTGGAGATCTACCGCAGCGGCGCGGGCAAGTCCGGCGGTCAGCGCCAGAAACTGGCAACCACCTGCCTGGCGGCCGCGCTGCGCTACCAGCTTGGCGGCGAAGACGGCGAACTGCCGCGCTACTGCGCGGTGGTGCTGGACGAAGCCTTCGACAAGGCCGACAACGAATTCACCGCGCTGGCGATGAACATCTTCGAGAACTTCGGCTTCCAGATGGTGGTGGCCACGCCGTTGAAGTCGGTGATGACCTTGGAGCCCTTCATCGGCGGCGCATGTTTTGTCGAAATCAGCGGCCGCCATAACTCCGGCGTGTTGCTGATCGAATACGACGAGCAGGCACAGCGATTGAAGCTGCCGGAGCGCTCGCGTGGCGATGAGGCAGCGGTGGCCGATGCCACTGACGCCGCGTCAGCGATCGAGGCTGCGAGTGAGCCTGTAGGAGTGCAGGGCGCTGCAAACGCAGACGGCATTACAGCTGATGGCCTCCCGCTACACATAGCCTTGCCCGTGCCCGGCGATACCTCACCCGCAGCGCAGAACACGCATAGTAGTAAGCGCAAGCCGGCAGCGGCGACGGCGACGGCGACGGCGAACAAGCAGAACAAAAACA
Organism: Xanthomonas euvesicatoria; assembly: GCF_013112235.1. NCBI lineage: Bacteria > Pseudomonadati > Pseudomonadota > Gammaproteobacteria > Lysobacterales > Lysobacteraceae > Xanthomonas > Xanthomonas euvesicatoria. Next base: position 1,036,952 of record NZ_JABFFS010000001.1, on the reverse strand, counting down.
AGCAAAACAAGAACGCCAAGACCACATCGCCCACACGCGCTGCGGCACAGCCTCACGCAAAGCAGCCGAAGAAATCGCCTTCGCGCACTCCAGCTGTGGCTGGCAAGCCGGTAGCGGACAAACGTACCTCAGGCGCGCAGCAAGCGCCGGCGGTGTCGTCAGGAGCTGCATCCAGGTCCAACGTGGGCAAGACCACGCGGTCTTCAAAAGCGCAGGGCAAGCCGATTGTGGCCGCAAACGCATCCAACGCCACGTCCAGCAAGGTCGCCGCCGCATCTGCGCCAGTGAAAAACACTGCCGCAGCCAAGCCACGTGCAACAGCCGCATCGACTGGTCAGCCAGCGCGTGGCGCCGGCAAGACAACCTCGGCGCGCGCGGTGGCTGAACCGTCACCGGCCACGACGCGCGTCGCCAGGGCAGGCGCCCCGAAGGCGCGCGGCAAGCGCTGAAGACAGTGCACAGGTGACGCCATCTGCAGGGTGACGTCGCCGTTTCGACTACGCTGCGTTGGCAGCGGGTGCCAGTGATGAGTGCAGCAGATCCCAGCCCATCTTGCCGATCAGCACGATCACCAGCACCAGGAACAATTTGCGGATCAATGGCGTGCCGCTACGTAACGCCATCCGTGTGCCGGCCACCGCGCCGGCCACGTTCGCCGCCGCCATCGGAATACCGATCGCCAGCATCACCTGTCCGCTGGGCAAGAAGAACGACAACGCCGCAAGGTTGGTGGCCAGGTTGACCACCTTCGCCGCCGCCGAGGCGCGCAGGAAATCCAGCCCGAAAAAGCGAATGAACAGGAAGATCAGGAAGCTGCCCGTCCCCGGGCCGAAGAACCCGTCGTAGAAGCCGATCGCCGCGCCCATCGCCAACGCGGTGGCCAGTTCGCGCCGGCCGATCTGACGTGGCCGATGCAGCGCGCCGAAGTCCTTCTTGATCAGCGTGTAGATCAGCATCGCAATCAGCAGCAGCAAAATCAGCGGCCGCACCGCCTGCCTGGGCATCAGGCTGACGGCGGTCGCGCCCAGGAACGAGAACGTAAACGCTGCCGCGGTGGCATACAGCACCGGCCGCCACGGAAAGCGCACCGTGCGCGCGTATCGCCACGCCGACGCAGCGGTGCCGAACATCGCACTGAACTTGTTGGTGCCCAGAATCAGCGACGGCGCCTGCTGCGGCAGCGTGGCAAACAGGCCCGGCAGCTGGATCAATCCGCCGCCGCCGACCGCCGCATCCACCAACCCGGCCACGAACGCAATGCACAGCAGCCACGGCAATTCGGTGGGAATCAGTTCCAGCAAGACCACGCTCCGCGCAACGGGGGGGGGCGACAGCATAGCCGCCGCTCCCGCGTCCCGCTTCGCAATGCAATCCCCAATCCCCAATCCCATCCCGCACAATCCCCGCATGCCGACCGCACCCACCGACCCCTGTCCCTGCGGCCGCCCGGCCGATTACGCACGTTGTTGCGGCCCGTATCACGCCGGTGCCGCCGCGCCCGACGCCGAGACGTTGATGCGCGCCCGCTACAGCGCCTACGTGCGCCGCGATGCTGCGTACCTGCTGGCCAGCTGGCATCCGTCCACGCGCCCGGCCGCGCTGTCGCTGGACGAAGGCGGGCGCACCACCTGGCTTGGCCTGAGCGTGCAGCGCACCCTCGAGACCGGCCCCGAGACGGCCGAGGTGGTCTTCCTGGCGCGCTATCGCATCGGTGGCGGCAGCGCAGTCCGCATGACCGAACACAGCCGTTTCGTGCGCGAGGCAGGTCACTGGTACTACCTCGACGCGCGCTGAGTCCCACGCCGACCGTCCCACTCCAACCCGACGTCGCCAGCCAACTGCGCCCTCGATGCACCGCCCGCCAGGCCTGTTCAGCCCGACGAACGGTCTTTACGCCCGCCATTTGTCGACGCCGCGTTCGCAGCCGATCGCCGAAGCTTGCCGCGCAGGCGAACTCCGCCGCGGGGGGACTTGGATCATGGCAACCTTCAATCTCTGGCAGTGGGTGCTTCTGGCGGCGGTCGTGTTCGCGATCGTGCTGCCGGCGTGCGTGGCGACCGCACTGATTCGCTTCGGCCCGCGCCACGATGCGCCGCGCCATGCCCGCACCCGCCGAGCGACCGACAACGCCCCATCCGCGCCGGCCCTGTCGATGCTGACCGGGATCACCGGCGACGGCAGCTGAGCCCGTCGGGCCGGCGGCCTCTCGCTCGCACCGAGCCGCCGGCCCCACCCAGGGACGCCTCACGTATCGCCTTCTGCACGCTTGTGACCCCCAGGTTGGCTATGCTCGGCGGCTAGACTTGCCGCGCAGGAGCACTTCGCCGCATGACGTCTGTCCACCCGCCGGCCATCGCGCCATGACGCTGGCCCGGCGTGCATTGCCGTTCGTGTTGGGACTGCTGCCGCTGGCAGCCTCTGCCGATCCGGCCTTCGACCGCTGCCTGGCTGGCCTGCAGCCCCAGGCCGCTGCCAAGGGCGTGGACGCTGCCAGCTTTCAGCGCTTCACCGCCGGGCTGGCGCCCGATCCCAGCGTGCTGCCGCTGCTGGATGCGCAGCCCGAATTCACCACGCCCATCTGGGATTACCTGGCCAGCCTGGTCGACAGCCAGCGTGTCAGCGACGGCCAGGCCATGCTGGTTACCCACCGCGAACTGCTTGCCCGCCTGTCCGAACAGACCGGCGTGGACCCGGCCACCATCGTGGCGGTGTGGGGCGTGGAGAGCGATTACGGCCGCGTCACCGGCAAGCGCCCGCTGCTGGTGTCGCTGGCCACGCTGTCGTGCGCGGGCCGCCGCCAGCCGTTCTTTCGCGGCGAATTCCTCGCCTTGCTCAGCCTGCTGCAGCAAGGCGATCTGTCGGCGGAAGGACTCACCGGCTCCTGGGCCGGTGCGTTCGGGCAAACCCAGTTCATGCCTTCGACCTACGCCCGCATCGCCGTGGATGGCGACGGCGACGGCCGCCGCGATCTGGTGACCAGCATTCCCGATGCACTGGCCTCCACCGCCAACTACCTGGTCAAGGCCGGCTGGGAACGCGCCCGTCCGTGGGGCATGGAAGTCACCCTGCCGCGGGGCTTCGACGCCAGCAAGGCCGGGCGCACCCGCCGCCAACCGCTGCAGGCCTGGCAACGCGCCGGCCTGCTCGGCACCGACGGCACACCGCTGGCACCGGCCGGACTGCCGGCAGAAACGCCGGCCGCCTTGCTGTTGCCGGCCGGTGCCAGCGGCCCGGCGTTCCTGGTGTTTGGCAACTACGACGCGATCTACGCCTACAACGCCGCCGAAAGTTACGCGCTGTCCATCGCCCTGCTCGCCGATCGCCTGCGTGGCGGCCCCGGCCTGATCGCGGCCTGGCCCACGGACGATCCGGGCCTGGGCCGGCCCGAACGGCGCGAACTGCAGCAGTTGCTGCTCGCCCGTGGCTACCAGATCGGCGAGGCCGACGGCATGGTCGGCAGCGCCACCCGCCGCGCCATCCAGGTCGAGCAGACCCGCCTGGGCCTGCAACCGGCCGACGGCCGCCCCGGCCAACGCATCCTCACCGCGCTGCGCGCCGCCCCGCCAGTTACCGGCGCCGCCGCCATGCGCGCCACCGCGTTCAAGCTGCCGGCCGCATACCCGGCCTTCGCCCAATCCCCCAGCGTCCACAAGGCATCCCCCATGTCCGACACCACCGGCCTGACCACAGGCGATTTCCACGGGTTTCCGTCGCTGCTGATCGACACCCCGTTCTCCACCGCCGCCATCAGCCTGTTCGGCGGTCAATTGCTCTCGTTCGTGCCCAAGGGCGGACAGGACGTGATGTGGCTCTCGCCCAGTGCCAAGCAGCCGCCTACCCCGATCCGCGGCGGCGCGCCGGTGTGCTGGCCGTATTTCGGCCGCCAGGACCAGACCGGCGACGTCCCCGCCCACGGCTTCGTGCGCACGGTGGCCTGGCAACTCACCGAAAGCCGCCGTGAAGACGACGGCACCGTGGTGCTCACGCTCACCCCGCCGCGTTTCGACGACCTGGCGCTGCGCCTGCGCATGACCCTGCGCATCGGCCGCACGCTGGAGCAACGCCTGATCACCGAAAACACCAGCGCCGCCCCGGTGCGTTTCACCCAGGCGCTGCACAACTATTTCCGTGTCGGCGACGCGCTCAAGGTCAGCGTGCAGGGCCTGGATGGCCTGGACTATCTCGATAAGTACGAGAACTACGCCACTGCCCATCGCCAGCAAGGCGACTGGAGCCTGCGCGACCCACGCGACCCCGGCCGCAGCGACCGCATCTACACCAATGCCGGCGGCCGCTACACGCTCACCGACCCGGTGCTCGGCCGCCGCGTCGTCATCGCTACCGAAGGCAACCGCTCGCTGGTGGCCTGGAACCCGGGCCAAGAGGCCGGCAGGCAGATGGCCGACGTGGGCGAGGGCTGGCGCGACTACGTCTGCCTGGAAGCGGCCAATGCCGGCCCGGACGTGATCGAACTCGCTCCCGGCGCCAGCCACACCCTGACCCAGACCATCAGCGTCGAGTAGCCGCCCAGGCCCGCGCTGCTGTCTACGCCAAAAATAAAGCAGCATCGAGGCTTCCTTCTCCCATCGGAAGAAGGTGCCCGAAGGGCGGATGAGGGTACGCGCGAAGCCTGGTGGAGGCTGAGCGCACATGTCGCTTCGCCCCGTACCCTCACCCCAACCCCTCTCCCGCAGGAGAGGGGCTTTCAGTAGAGGGGGACCTTGGGCGCATCAGACGACAGCCCACCCCAACCCCACCATTCAATCCACCGCTACACTCGCCGCTTCGCCCAACTGCGCCGCGCGATGTCCCTCTCTCCCGATTCCGGTCCCGTCCCCGGGCGCCGCCGCGCCGCGCTGATCTTCATCTTCATCACCGTCCTGATCGACGTGCTGTCCTTCGGGGTGATCATTCCGGTACTTCCGGATCTGGTGCGCCACTTCACCGGCGGCGACTACGTGGTGGCCGCCGGCTGGATTGGCTGGTTCGGTTTCCTGTTCGCTGCCATCCAGTTCGTCTGCTCGCCGTTGCAGGGCGCGCTCTCCGATCGGTTCGGTCGCCGCCCGGTGATCCTGCTCTCGTGCCTGGGCCTGGGCCTGGACTTCATCCTGATGGCCATTGCCCACAGCCTGCCGATGCTGCTGCTGGCGCGGGTCATCTCCGGCGTGTGCTCGGCCAGCTTCTCCACCGCCAATGCCTACATCGCCGATGTCACCCCACCGGACAAACGCGCCGGCGCATTCGGCATGCTCGGTGCCGCCTTCGGCATCGGCTTTGTCGCCGGCCCGTTGATCGGGGGTTGGCTGGGCAGCATCGGGTTGCGCTGGCCGTTCTGGTTTGCCGCCGGGCTGGCCCTGTTGAACGTGCTGTATGGCTGGTTCGTGCTGCCCGAATCGCTGCCCGCCGAACGCCGTACCGCGCGGCTGGACTGGTCGCACGCCAATCCGCTGGGCGCGCTCAAGCTGCTGCGCCGCTACCCGCAGGTGTTCGGCCTAGCGTCGGTGGTGTTCCTGGCCAACCTGGCGCATTACGTGTATCCCAGCATTTTCGTGCTGTTCGCCGGCTACCAATACCATTGGGGCCCGCGCGAAGTGAGCTGGGTGCTGGCCGGGGTCGGTGTCTGCAGCATCATCGTCAATGCGTTGCTGGTCGGCCGCCTGGTGCGCCGGCTCGGCGAACGCCGCGCGTTGCTGCTGGGGCTGGGCTGCGGGGTGATCGGCTTCATCATCTATGGGCTGGCCGACAGCGGCACTGCCTTCCTGATCGGTGTACCCATCAGTGCGTTGTGGGCCATCGCCGCACCGTCCGCGCAGGCCCTGATCACCCGTGAGGTCGGCGCCGACGCGCAAGGTCGCGTGCAGGGCGCGCTCACCGGCCTGGTCAGCCTGGCCGGTATCGCCGGTCCATTGTTGTTCGCCAATGTCTTCGCCTGGTTCATCGGCAGCGGTGCACCGCTGCATCTGCCGGGCGCGCCGTGGTTGCTGGCCGCTGTGCTGCTGGCCGCAGGCTGGGGCATGGCCTGGAAACGGGCTGCGCGCGGCGCCGGCACCAGCCCCGCGGCGCAGCCGTGAAGCCAACCTATTCAGCTTGCGCTCGCGTCTGCTTTTTCTGATTTGCGCAGGCACTGCTAGGCTGGTGTCCTTCGTGCCGCGGCACCGCTTTGAGCTCCTATGGTTTCCGACGTCCTGGCAGTTCCGCCATCGGCTGCGCTCGCACTGCGCCACGCCACCCAGGATGCCCATCGCCTGGTCGAAGCAGTGCCGCTGATGCAGGCGTTAGCGCAGGGGCGGGTCGATTCGGCCGCCTATGTGCAGATCCTGCGCCGCCACCATGCCTTGCTGAGCGGCTTCGAAGCGCAACTCGGCAACTGGCTGGCCACCCTGGTCGGCAACGGCTGGCATTACCGCCGTCGGGTGCCGGCACTGCGCGATGACCTGCGCGCGCTCGGCCAGCAACCGGATCTGCCGGCCGCACTGCCCGCCACTGCCGACGATGCCGCGCGCTGGGGCATGTTGTACGTCATCGAAGGCTCGCAGCTCGGTGGACGGGTGATCGCACGCAGCGTGCGCAAGCAGCAGCCCGCGCTGGCCGGCGCCCTGCGCTATTTCGAGATGGCCGACGACGACCCGGCCGGCTGGCGCCGCTTCCAGGCAGCGCTGGACCGACGCCTGGCCACCCCATCCGCACGCGACGCCGCCATCGACGGCGCGCAGGCCATGTTCGCCCACTTCCATACCTGCCTCGCAGCGGAGCCACAGCCGTGAATCAGTCCACCGAACCTCTGGACATGGATGTCTGCGCGCGGGAACCGATCCATATTCCCGGCCTGATCCAGCCTTACGGCGTGTTGCTGGTGATCGAACCGGCCGATGGCCGCATCGTGCAGGCCAGCAGCACCGCCGCCGATCTGCTCGGCGTGCCGATGGATGCCCTGCTGGGCATGCCGTACACCCAGGTGCTGGAACTGCCCGATGCGCAACCATTTGCAGTAGACGATCAACCGCAGCACCTGCTGCACGCCGATGTGCGCTTCCCGCAGCGCAGCGCGCCGACCGATCATCCCTGGGTGGCCGCCTGGCATCTATATCCGGAGCAATGGCTGATTGAAATCGAGCCGCGCGACGCGCGCCTGATGGATGTCACCCTGCGCGAAGCGCTGCCGCTGTTGCGCAGCATCGAGCGCGATGCGGGCATCAACGAAGCGGCGGTGCGCGCGGCCAAGGGCCTGCGCAGCATGATCGGCTTCGACCGGGTGATGGTCTATCGCTTCGACGAAGAGTGGAATGGCGACGTCATCGCCGAAGCGCGCCAGCCCGAACTGGAAGCCTATCTGGGCCTGCATTACCCGGCCAGCGACATCCCGGCGCAGGCACGCGCGCTGTACCTGCGCAACCGCGTGCGCCAGATCGCCGATGTGCGGTACCAGCCGTCGCCGATCCAGCCCACCTTGCATCCGCGCCTGGGCACCCCGGTGGATCTGAGCGATGTCAGCCTGCGCAGCGTCTCGCCGGTGCACTTGGAATACCTGGCCAACATGGGCGTCAGCGCCACCCTGGTGTCCTCGATCGTGGTCAACGATGCGCTCTGGGGGCTGATTTCCTGTCACCACTACAGCCCGCACTTCACCAGCCATGCCATGCGCGATGCCACCGATGCGGTGACCCGCGCGCTGGCCGGGCGCATCGGCGCGCTACAGGCGGTGGGGCGGGCGCGGCTGGAGTCGGTGCTGCTCACCATCCGCGAAAAGCTGATCACCGACTTCAACGACGCCGAGCACCTGACCGTGGACATGCTCGCCGACATGGCCCCGGACCTGATGGACGTGGTCGACGCCGATGGCGTGGCAATCTTCCACGGCAACGAAATCAGCCGTCATGGCAGCGTGCCGGATGCAGAGGCGTTGCGCCGCATCCGCGACCACATCGAATCCGAGCATCACGACGCCCTGCGCGAGGATGCGGTCGGTGCCCTGCATGTGGACGCCATCGGCGAGGTGTTCCCTGAGCTGGCCGACCTCGCTCCGCTGGCCGCCGGCTTCATCTTCGTGCCGCTGATGCCGCAATCGCGTAGCGCCCTGTTGTGGACCCGCCGCGAGCAGGTGCAGCAGGTCAAATGGGCCGGCAACCCGCAGCTGGCCAAGCTGCAGGACATCCCCAATTCGCGGCTGTCGCCACGCAAGAGTTTCGATCTGTGGCAGCAGACCGTGCGCGGCCGCGCACGGCGCTGGTCGCCGCTGCATCTGGAGTCGGCGCGCAGCCTGCGCGTGCTGATCGAACTGATGGAACGCAAGCGCTTCCAGCAGGATTTCACCCTGCTCGAAGCCTCGCTGTCGCGGCTGCGCGACGGGGTGGCCATCATCGAACGTGGCGCCAACGCCGCTGCGCACCGGCTGATGTTCGTCAACCCGGCGTTCGCCGAACTCAGCCAGACCGAAGTGGCCGAGTTGATCGGTTGCGACATCCTCGCTTTGCTGGCCGACGATGCCGCACGTGGCAAGGTCGAACTGTTCGAAGAGGCGCTACGCCTGGGTCGCGCCGCCTATGTCACCTTGCCGCTGCGCACCCGCGATGGTGCACCGGTGTATCGCCAGTTCCATCTCGAACCCTTGCCCAGCCCCAGCGGCGTCACTGCGCACTGGCTGCTGCAGTTGCGCGACCCGGAGTAAGAGCGCTGCGATCACCGGCAGGCGGCCAGCGCATGCGTCTGCCGCACTTGGTGCTCCATCAGCGGGCACGCACGCTAAGGCGCTGGCTTCGTCCGCAATGCCAGCAATGTGATCGTTCCGGCCACCAGGCCCCAGAACGCCGCGCCGATCCCGACCAGCGTCAGCCCGGAGGCGGTGACCAGAAAGGTGATCAACGCCGCTTCGCGTTCGCTGTCCTCGCGCAATGCCGCCGCCAGGCTATTGCCGATGGTGCCTAGCAGCGCGATCCCGGCAATGGCCATCACCAGTTCACGCGGGAAGGCCGCAAACACCGCTGCCACGGTCGCACCGAACAACCCGACCAGCAGGTAGAACACGCCGGCGCTGACCGCAGCGGTGTAGCGCCGCGCTGGATCCTCATGCGCTTCGCGACCCATGCAGATCGCCGCCGTAATCGCCGCCAGATTCAATGCAAAGCCACCGAACGGGGCCAGCACCGCATTGACCGCACCGATCCAGCCGACCGTCGGTGAGATCGGCACCGCATAGCCGGACGCCCGGATCACTGCCACGCCCGGCACGTTCTGCGAGGCCATGGTCACCACGAACAACGGAATCGCCAGGCCGAACAGCGCCGCCCACGATAGCGACGGCACTACCAGCACCGGGTGGGCCAGTTGCAACTGCACCGCCTCCAACTGCAGCAGCCCGCCGCTGGCAGCCATCGCAATACCCACCAACAAGGTCGCAATCACCGCATAGCGCGCGAACCAGCGCCGCCCGCCCAGGTAGGTCGCCAACATCGCCAGCGCCAGCAACAGCTGGCTCTGCATCGCCACAAAGATGTCCAGGCCGAAGCGCAACAACACGCCGGCCAGCATCCCGGAGGCAAGCGAGACCGGAATCCGCCGGATCGCGCGTTCGAACAATCCCGAAAACCCGGCCACCATCCCCAGCACCGCGGCCACCACAAATGCACCGACCGCTTCGCCCAACGGCACTCCGGCCGCACTGCCGATCAGCATCGCTGCGCCCGGCGTGGACCAGGCCGTGACCACCGGCACGCGGTAGCGCAGCGACAAGCCGATACACGTCACGCCCATGCCAATGCCCAGTGCCCACATCCACGATGCAATTTGCGCCTGGTCGGCGCCCAGATGGCGCGCGGCCTCAAATACGATCACCGCAGAGCTGGCGAACCCCACCAGCACGGTGACAAACCCGGCGGCAATCGCGGGCAGGGATAGATCGCGAAGCAGATTGCGGGAAGCGGGCATGAGGGCGCTCTCTGTCTGGTACATGCATTTTCATCGAGCCAACCCGCGATCGATACCGCACCGTTACGCCTCCGGGTGTCGATCAATGAGCCTGCAGCCTGCAGCCTGCAGCCTGCAGCCTGCAGCCTGCATGCGTGCGGGACGTGGTGAGAGTGCGCAATCGCGTGCCGTATCCGGGTGGATACAGGTCGATGTCATGCCAGTGTCAAAAAGTGCTTGCACTTCTGCGTGGTCTCGATAAACTGCGCGGCCTCGCTCAGGACAGCGGCGCTTCTCGAAGCATCGCAACAACGAACGAGGCGAATCGGAAACATCACAAGGTGTTGACGAAACGAAAAAGCCGGCTATGATGGGCGGCTCGCTACACGGAAAGACGCTACGGCGGATTGAGGTGCAGCGGCGGCAACTTCCTCTTCACGAGGGGTTGACGAGGGTGAAAAGCCTGCTAATATGGCCGGCTCGCTTCGCAGAAAACCTTCGGGTTCAAACGAAGCAGCGTCAACCGCCTCGAAATGAGGTGTTGACGGCAAGAAAAAGTCCGCTATAATGGGCGGCTCGCTTCGACGGAAACAACGAAGCTGACGGGAACGGCGCTGAGGCCACTTCCCCATGTTCTTTGACAGTGTGCGCAGGTAATTTGTGCGGACGCCTGCAGGAAGGATGATTGTCCATCTTGCAGACGTTTAATCAAGCAACATATTAATTGCTTTGCAAGCGATAAGTTGCCAGTGGTTGGACTTCTGCAGCTAAAGTATTTGCCTTCGGGCATGTAATTTTAAGTGAAGAGTTTGATCCTGGCTCAGAGTGAACGCTGGCGGCAGGCCTAACACATGCAAGTCGAACGGCAGCACAGTAAGAGCTTGCTCTTATGGGTGGCGAGTGGCGGACGGGTGAGGAATACATCGGAATCTACTCTTTCGTGGGGGATAACGTAGGGAAACTTACGCTAATACCGCATACGACCTACGGGTGAAAGCGGAGGACCTTCGGGCTTCGCGCGGTTGAATGAGCCGATGTCGGATTAGCTAGTTGGCGGGGTAAAGGCCCACCAAGGCGACGATCCGTAGCTGGTCTGAGAGGATGATCAGCCACACTGGAACTGAGACACGGTCCAGACTCCTACGGGAGGCAGCAGTGGGGAATATTGGACAATGGGCGCAAGCCTGATCCAGCCATGCCGCGTGGGTGAAGAAGGCCTTCGGGTTGTAAAGCCCTTTTGTTGGGAAAGAAAAGCAGTCGGTTAATACCCGATTGTTCTGACGGTACCCAAAGAATAAGCACCGGCTAACTTCGTGCCAGCAGCCGCGGTAATACGAAGGGTGCAAGCGTTACTCGGAATTACTGGGCGTAAAGCGTGCGTAGGTGGTGGTTTAAGTCTGTTGTGAAAGCCCTGGGCTCAACCTGGGAATTGCAGTGGATACTGGATCACTAGAGTGTGGTAGAGGGTAGCGGAATTCCCGGTGTAGCAGTGAAATGCGTAGAGATCGGGAGGAACATCCGTGGCGAAGGCGGCTACCTGGACCAACACTGACACTGAGGCACGAAAGCGTGGGGAGCAAACAGGATTAGATACCCTGGTAGTCCACGCCCTAAACGATGCGAACTGGATGTTGGGTGCAATTTGGCACGCAGTATCGAAGCTAACGCGTTAAGTTCGCCGCCTGGGGAGTACGGTCGCAAGACTGAAACTCAAAGGAATTGACGGGGGCCCGCACAAGCGGTGGAGTATGTGGTTTAATTCGATGCAACGCGAAGAACCTTACCTGGTCTTGACATCCACGGAACTTTCCAGAGATGGATTGGTGCCTTCGGGAACCGTGAGACAGGTGCTGCATGGCTGTCGTCAGCTCGTGTCGTGAGATGTTGGGTTAAGTCCCGCAACGAGCGCAACCCTTGTCCTTAGTTGCCAGCACGTAATGGTGGGAACTCTAAGGAGACCGCCGGTGACAAACCGGAGGAAGGTGGGGATGACGTCAAGTCATCATGGCCCTTACGACCAGGGCTACACACGTACTACAATGGTAGGGACAGAGGGCTGCAAACCCGCGAGGGCAAGCCAATCCCAGAAACCCTATCTCAGTCCGGATTGGAGTCTGCAACTCGACTCCATGAAGTCGGAATCGCTAGTAATCGCAGATCAGCATTGCTGCGGTGAATACGTTCCCGGGCCTTGTACACACCGCCCGTCACACCATGGGAGTTTGTTGCACCAGAAGCAGGTAGCTTAACCTTCGGGAGGGCGCTTGCCACGGTGTGGCCGATGACTGGGGTGAAGTCGTAACAAGGTAGCCGTATCGGAAGGTGCGGCTGGATCACCTCCTTTTGAGCATGACGTCATCGTCCTGTCGGGCGTCCTCACAAATTACCTGCATTCAGAGATGCGTATCGGCACAGGCCGGTATGCGAAAGTCCCATCATGGGGCCTTAGCTCAGCTGGGAGAGCACCTGCTTTGCAAGCAGGGGGTCGTCGGTTCGATCCCGACAGGCTCCACCATTTGAGTGAAACGACTTTGGGTCTGTAGCTCAGGTGGTTAGAGCGCACCCCTGATAAGGGTGAGGTCGGTGGTTCGAGTCCTCCCAGACCCACCACTCTGAATGTAGTGCACACTTAAGAATTTATATGGCTCAGCGTTGAGGCTGAGACATGTTCTTTTATAACTTGTGACGTAGCGAGCGTTTGAGATATCTATCTAAACGTGTCGTTGAGGCTAAGGCGGGGACTTCGAGTCCCTAAATAATTGAGTCGTATGTTCGCGTTGGTGGCTTTGTACCCCACACAACACGGCATATGACCCTGAGGCAACTTGGGGTTATATGGTCAAGCGAATAAGCGCACACGGTGGATGCCTAGGCGGTCAGAGGCGATGAAGGACGTGGTAGCCTGCGAAAAGTGTCGGGGAGCTGGCAACAAGCTTTGATCCGGCAATATCCGAATGGGGAAACCCACTGCTTCGGCAGTATCCTGCAGTGAATTCATAGCTGCTGGAAGCGAACCCGGTGAACTGAAATATCTAAGTAACCGGAGGAAAAGAAATCAACCGAGATTCCCTAAGTAGTGACGAGCGAACGGGGAGCAGCCCTTAAGCTGGAATGGCTTTAGAAAAACAATCTGGAAAGATTGGCCATAGAAGGTGATAGCCCTGTATTTAAAAGGGCCACTCCAGTGAAGACGAGTAGGGCGGGGCACGTGAAACCCTGTCTGAATATGGGGGGACCATCCTCCAAGGCTAAATACTCCTGACCGACCGATAGTGAACCAGTACCGTGAGGGAAAGGTGAAAAGAACCCCGGAGAGGGGAGTGAAATAGATCCTGAAACCGTGTGCGTACAAGCAGTAGGAGCTCGCAAGAGTGACTGCGTACCTTTTGTATAATGGGTCAGCGACTTACTGTTCGTGGCAAGCTTAACCGTATAGGGGAGGCGAAGGGAAACCGAGTCTGATAAGGGCGCATAGTCGCGGGCAGTAGACCCGAAACCGGGTGATCTAGTCATGGCCAGGGTGAAGGTGCCGTAACAGGTACTGGAGGCCCGAACCCACGTCTGTTGCAAAAGACGGGGATGAGCTGTGATTAGGAGTGAAAAGCTAATCGAACCCGGAGATAGCTGGTTCTCCTCGAAAGCTATTTAGGTAGCGCCTCATATGTATCCTCTCGGGGGTAGAGCACTGTTATGGCTAGGGGGTCATCGCGACTTACCAAACCATTGCAAACTCCGAATACCGAGACGGACTGTATGGGAGACACACGGCGGGTGCTAACGTCCGTCGTGAAAAGGGAAACAACCCAGACCCACAGCTAAGGTCCCAAATTCACTGCTAAGTGGAAAACGATGTGGAAAGGCATAGACAGCCAGGAGGTTGGCTTAGAAGCAGCCACCCTTTAAAGAAAGCGTAATAGCTCACTGGTCGAGTCGGTCTGCGCGGAAGATTTAACGGGGCTAAGCAGTGAACCGAAGCTTGGGGTGCATAAAACTTGTTTTATGCGCGGTAGAGGAGCGTTCCGTAAGCCTGCGAAGGTGGATTGAGAAGTCTGCTGGAGGTATCGGAAGTGCGAATGCTGACATGAGTAACGATAATGCGGGTGAAAAGCCCGCACGCCGAAAGCCCAAGGTTTCCTTGCGCAACGTTAATCGACGCAGGGTTAGTCGGTCCCTAAGGCGAGGGCGAAAGCCGTAGTCGATGGGAAGCAGGTTAATATTCCTGCACCTCGCGTGAGTGCGATGGAGGGACGGAGAAGGTTAGGTGTACCGGGCGTTGGTTGTCCCGGGGAAAGGCGGTAGGTTTGGATCTTTGGCAAATCCGGGATCCTTTAAGACCGAGCACCGAGACGAGCCTTTATGGCGAAGTCACTGATACCACGCTTCCAGGAAAAGCTCCTAAGCTTCAGCTCACGAAGACCGTACCGTAAACCGACACAGGTGGGTAGGATGAGAATTCTCAGGCGCTTGAGAGAACTCGGGTGAAGGAACTAGGCAACATGGCACCGTAACTTCGGGAGAAGGTGCACCCTTTTTGGTGGCTCGTGCGAGCTATAGCTGAAGAGGGTCGCAGAAACCAGGCCGCTGCGACTGTTTATCAAAAACACAGCACTCTGCAAACACGAAAGTGGACGTATAGGGTGTGACGCCTGCCCGGTGCTGGAAGGTTAATTGATGGGGTCAGCCGCAAGGCGAAGCTCTTGATCGAAGCCCCAGTAAACGGCGGCCGTAACTATAACGGTCCTAAGGTAGCGAAATTCCTTGTCGGGTAAGTTCCGACCTGCACGAATGGCGTAACGACAGCGGCGCTGTCTCCACCCGAGACTCAGTGAAATTGAAATCGCTGTGAAGATGCAGCGTTCCCGTGGCAAGACGGAAAGACCCCGTGAACCTTTACTATAGCTTTACACTGAACGTTGAGTTCGTCTGTGTAGGATAGGTGGGAGGCTATGAAACTGTGGCGCTAGCTGCAGTGGAGCCATCCTTGAAATACCACCCTGTCGTGCTTGACGTTCTAACCTAGGTCCGTTATCCGGATCAGGGACCGTGTATGGTGGGTAGTTTGACTGGGGCGGTCTCCTCCTAAAGAGTAACGGAGGAGCACGAAGGTACGCTCAGCGCGGTCGGACATCGCGCACTGTGTGCAAAGGCATAAGCGTGCTTGACTGCAAGATCGACGGATCAAGCAGGTACGAAAGTAGGTCTTAGTGATCCGGTGGTTCTGTATGGAAGGGCCATCGCTCAACGGATAAAAGGTACTCCGGGGATAACAGGCTGATACCGCCCAAGAGTTCATATCGACGGCGGTGTTTGGCACCTCGATGTCGGCTCATCACATCCTGGGGCTGTAGTCGGTCCCAAGGGTATGGCTGTTCGCCATTTAAAGTGGTACGCGAGCTGGGTTCAGAACGTCGTGAGACAGTTCGGTCCCTATCTGCCATGGGCGTTGGAAGTTTGAGAGGGGCTGCTCCTAGTACGAGAGGACCGGAGTGGACGAACCTCTGGTGTTCCGGTTGTCACGCCAGTGGCATTGCCGGGTAGCTATGTTCGGAAGCGATAACCGCTGAAAGCATCTAAGCGGGAAGCGCGCCTCAAGATGAGACTTCCCGGGGCACAAGCCCCCTAAAGGAACCATGTAGACTACGTGGTTGATAGGTCAGGTGTGTAAGTACAGCAATGTATTGAGCTAACTGATACTAATGATCCGTGCGGCTTGACCATATAACCTCAAGTTGCCTTGGTCCCAACGAACGTTGGTAGATCATCAAATGCAAGCTACGTCACAAGTTAACTCTGCGAGACTGGGCGCCTTGATCCGTTTCTTGGATGGCGACGCTCCAACCGTCTCCCTGGTGAAATTAGCGCTGTGGAACCACCCGATCCCATCCCGAACTCGGAAGTGAAACGCAGCTGCGCCGATGGTAGTGTGGCTCAAGCCATGCGAGAGTAGGTCATCGCCAGGGGCTTTACCCCGAAACCCTCAGTCCAAACGGACTGAGGGTTTCTTTTTTGCGCAAGCGCTGGGCTGCGCCGCGCGTAAATGCGCCTTGCATTCCGCCCCGCTTGCCGACCGGTACCGATGTCGTGCTGTGCGTGCAGTACCGCTCGCCACACAAGCCACGCGCTCATCTCTTGGAGAAAAGGGCGCGATCCATCTGTTGGCCAAATAACCTGCCTGGCCAATGCCAGATGCACGGTGCGGCACTCGCTGGAGCCGATAACAGACATCGCCCATGACAGCCTCGCTCGGCCGACGTCCTAGTGCGCATATCCTAGCTACAAAGAACGGCCTGGAGCGGATCGATCACGGCATCAGTGATGGGCCCCACATCCTTGGTGAGACAAGACGCAAGGAGGACGTTTCACATATCCAGTCCCAGAAACTGGATCGCCAACGCAGGGCTCAGCATTACATCGCTGCGCCATTGATCGGCTCCACGCGGTGCAGTCGAAGAACGCGTAGATGCGAGCCAGAAACGCAAGGGCCGCCGCTGCGAAAGATCAGCAGGTCACGTCGAAACGAATCGTGATCCGATATCTTCAGTTCACGGTATGACGTGGAAGTAGCGCTTCTATCAGGCGGGCAAGGCAGGGATAGACCAGCGATGGCACGCCGGCAGCGTCGCATTGATTGCATTTGAGTGTTTCGACCCCATTAGCTGCCTTGCCGGTATGTGACCGGCGCTTGTTGGATGCGCTGATGCCCGAGTTGCCCGAGGTCGAAACGACGTTGCGTGGCCTGTCGCCGCATCTGGTTGGGCAGCGGATCCATGGCGTGATCCTGCGTCGGCCCGATTTGCGCTGGCCGATTCCCGAGCAGATCGAGCGCTTGCTCCCCGGCGCTACCATTACCAACGTGCGCCGACGCGCGAAATATCTGTTGATCGATACAGATGCGGGCGGCAGCGCGCTGTTGCATCTGGGGATGTCCGGAAGTCTGCGGGTGCTGCCAGGCGACACCCTGCCGCGGGCGCATGACCATGTGGATATCAGTCTGCAGAACGGGCGCGTGCTGCGCTTCAACGATCCGCGTCGCTTTGGCTGCCTGCTGTGGCAATCCGGCACACAAACCCATGAGTTGCTCGCTGCGCTTGGTCCAGAACCATTATCGGACGCATTTACTGGCGATTATCTCCACGCACTGGCACAAGGGCGGCGTGCCGCCGTCAAAACCTTTTTGATGGATCAGGCCGTGGTTGTCGGGGTTGGAAATATCTACGCTGCCGAAAGCCTGCATCGGGCGGGAATCAGTCCGCTGCGCGAGGCGGGAAAAGTGTCGCTGGCGCGGTATCGGCGTCTGGCTGACGCAGTGAAAGACATCCTGGCGTATGCCATCCAACGCGGCGGGACTACCTTGCGCGACTTCATCAGCCCGGATGGTGCGCCTGGCTATTTCGAGCAGGAACTCTCTGTGTACGGGCGCGAAGGCGAGGCCTGCAAGCAATGTGGGCGGGTGTTGAAGCACGCGACGATTGGTCAACGCGCCACGGTGTGGTGCGGGAGCTGTCAGCGATAAGCGCGATATCGCGCCGACGCGGTGTTTGAGCACTGGTACTCTCGCGATCGTGTCACGATCGTTGCCGCGCAAGTCACAACAAAGCGACTCCGAGCAACTCTCCATATGGCTCGCCTGCGGGCGTGCTACACGCGTCTGCTCTGCGCAATGCTGTGACGGTCGACGCGGCTCTCTTGGGCACCGTAGCTTTCGGCATGCACTGGCTGGTTGCGACGCATGCGGTCGGGCCGCCCGAGACTACTGAATCGATCGCTGTACCGCACCCGTAAAGCGGCCAGCTAGCTGCAAGAATTCTCGCGATCGTTACGCTCGCTCTGGATACCGGCATCGGGCGTGCGCTCCAACCTGCATGCATGTCCGGGCGCAGGTGCCGACCGCACGGAAACCCTCTTCTGCTCGAGTCCGTCGAGAGTGCTCAGCGCCCAACGTGGCCAGTTCTCCAGGCAAACATAGTGCGACATCGCACCTGAGCTGCAGCGGAGGTGCAGCAAGCAGCCGCGAGCAGCGGTGTCCTGGTGTCCAGGTAGGCGGCGGGCCACAATCGTGAAGTCCTCATGTGGAAGCGCTGTATGTCCAGCCCCCGACAGCTTGTCATTCCTCTGATCCTTATCGGTGCATGTGCGCTGGTAGCGATGCCGTCGACCGGCGCGATGACGCCCTCTTCGAGCGCGGCAGCTGCCGTAGAGCGTCTCCACTTGAAGACCAACGCGATAGAGCTGAGCGTCACGCCGGCATTTGGCGGGCGCGTGCTGTCGTTCCATCTGCGCGGCCAGCCCAACGTGTTGAAGGTCGGTGCGGCAGTGGAGCAACAGCCTGCGCCCGAGGTGTCGGCCACTGCGGGGGATATTCCCTATTTCGGCCATGATGTGTGGGTCGGGCCGCAGAGTCAGTGGTGGTTGCACCAGCAGCTCAACCACGAGCGTCAGGCGGCGGCCGCGGTGTGGCCGCCGGATCCGTATCTGTCCCTGGCGCAGACGCGCGTCAGCATACGTCGTCATGACATGGTGGAATTTGAAGGGGTGCCCAGCCCGCTGACCGGGGTGCAATTGCGCAAGCAGATCAAACGTTCTGCAGCGCGTGCGGACACCGTCGACATCCAGGCCAGCGCACGCAATATCCGCGCGCAGCCAATTGCCTGGGATCTTTGGTTCAATACGCGGGTTGCGGCAACGACGCGGGTGTTTGTGCCCGTTGCCGCTGCTGCGGATATCCGGCTGCAGCCGCCGCGCGAGCCCGGCACGATTGCGCCGCGCTATCAGCATGAGCGCGGCCTGCTCGCGCTGCGCGCCGATACGCGTCCAGACCAATTGATCCAGCGCGGCAAGCTATTGCTGCAGCCGTCGGCAGGATGGATGGCCGGGTTCGCAGGCGGGCAGGTCTTGGTGATTCGCTTCGCGCATCAACCGCTGTCGGCGATCCATCCCGAGCAAGGCCAGGTGGAGTTGTATCTGGATGCGCCACCCCGGCATCCGGAACAGGGATTGCTGGAAATGGAGGTGCACGCGCCGTATCGGCAGCTTGCGCCAGGTGCGCAAATGCAGGCACAGGAGCAGTGGACGCTGCTGCGCTATACCGGGCCGGATGAGGAACAGGCGCAGCGGCGGTTCCTTTGCAGCCACGCCAACGCGCTGGCGCTGGCCAATGCGTGCGATGCGTCGCCTGCGCCTCGCTGAGATGCGCATTCACGTCGATGCCGGGCTGTGGCTATGATGTCGCCCATTCCCTGACCAGATCGATGCGCATGCAACGACGCCACTTCCTGAAGAATGCTGCTGCCGCATTGGCCGCGCTCGGTTTGCCGACGTTGCCGCAGTGGGCGCTGGCGGCCAAGGCCGTTGGCCTGCGTCGACTCGGGCAACCGCAACCCTTCGACTACGCCTGGTTGAAAGGGCAGGCGCGCGCGCTGGCGAAGGCGCCTTACAAAAGTCACAAGCAGGTATTGCCGGGGCCGCTTGAGGCGCTGAACTGGGATCAGTATCAGTCCATCCGCTACCGCCAGGACCACGCGTTGTGGGCCGATGGCAACGGCAAATTCCAGGCCAAGTTCTTCCACCTGGGACTGTATTTCCATACCCCGGTGCACATTTACGACATCGTCGATGGCAAGGCACAGCAACTGGCCTACGACCCGGCGGCATTCGATTACGGCCGCAGCGGGCTGGGCGGCAAGCAATTGCCAAAGGATCTGGGCTTTGCCGGTTTCCGGCTCAACACACGCAAGGACACCGAACGCGACTTCTCGGCATTCCTGGGTGCAAGCTATTTCCGTGCGGTCGGCAAGGAAGGCCAGTATGGGCAGTCGGCACGCGGGCTGGCCATCGATACCGGTACCGGCGGGCCGGAAGAGTTTCCGGATTTCATCGCCTATTACCTGGAGCAGCCGGCCGACGATTCGGACACGGTGGTGGTGTACGGCTTGCTGGATTCGCCCAGCGTTGCCGGCGCGTACCGCTTCGCCATCACCAATGGCGATGTGCTGCTGATGGATATCGACAGCGCGCTGTACCCACGCAAGGCGATCGAGCGGCTGGGTATCGGCCCGTGCACCAGCATGTACCAGGTCGGCGAAAACGATAACCGGATGGACTGGGATTGGCGTCCGGAAATTCACGACACCGATGGCCTGGCGATGTGGACCGGCGGCGGCGAATGGATCTGGCGCCCGTTATGCAACCCGCCGCATCTGCGTTTCAACATGTTCGTCGACGAGAACCCGCGTGGGTTCGGGCTGCTGCAGCGCGACCGCAACTTCGACCATTACCAGGACGATGGCGTGTTTTACGAAAAGCGCCCGTGCCTGTGGGTGGAACCCAAGAGTGGTTGGGGCAAGGGCTCGGTGCAGCTGGTCGAGATTCCGACCGTGGACGAGACCTTCGACAACATCGTGGCGTTCTGGAACCCGCAAGCCAAGCCGCAGCCGGGGCAGGAACTGCTGATGGGCTACCGGCTGTACTGGGGCGCGCAGCCGCCGGCCAGCTCGCCGTTGGCGCATTGCGTGGCGACCCGAACCGGCCTCGGCGGCATCGTCGGGCAAAAACGCAGCCATTTCTCCTGGCGCTTTGCGGTGGATTTTGCCGGCGGCGAACTGGCCGCGCTGGCGAAGGACCCAAAGGCCAAGGTGGAGGCGGTGTTGCAGGTGTCGCGCGGCACCACTGAAATCGTGTCGGCGCGCCCGCTGCACGAGCTCAAGGGCTATCGGGCGATGTTCGACCTGGTGCCGCCGGACGAGGGCACCCAGCAGATCGATATCCGCCTGTATCTGCGCGCCAATGGCAAACCGCTCACCGAAACCTGGTTGTACCAGTGGACGCCGCCGCCGCCGAGCGAGCGCAAGATTTACTGAGAAGCGCCGGGCGGGGCGGCCGGCGACGCTTGTTGCGGGCATCGGGGGGCCAGCTGCGGCATGCAGCATGCGGTTGGAGCGCCATCTGTTGGCGGACGTGTTTGCGGACGATCGTCGCTGCGTGAGGCACTCAGGCCGGCGCCGAGGTGCCGACCAGGTGCAGTCGTCCGCGCGGACGTGTGCAGGCCAGCTCCACGCGGAAGCAGGTGCCGTCCTTGCCGCTGATGATGCGTAATTCGCCTTGATGGGCCTTTGCGATCTGCGCTGCCATATGCAGGCCCAGATCGACATCCGGTAGCGCACGTCCGCCGGTATGCACATGGGTGGAAGCGTGCAGCACATCCAGCCGCCGTGGATCGATCCCATCCAGATTGCAGACTTCGATGCGTAGCCGGCCATGTTCGGTGACCGCGACCGCCTTGATCAGCGAACTTTGCGGCCCTTGCACGACGGCGTTGATCATCAGGCTGCCGAACATCTGCGCCAGCCGGATCGCATCGCCGTGCACCGGCTCGTCGATGGCCACATGCGTGGACAGCACCTGGTTGGGGTAGGCGGCGCGGGTTTCGTCCACGACCTGGGAGAGTGCATCGAGCAGGTCGCTCCCGTCGCCGTAGTCCAGCTGCAACCAATCGAGTTCGATGCCGCGAGCGAAATCGCAGGCGAAATCGATCAGTTCTTCCATGCGCCGCAGGCTACGCTGCAGCGAGCGGATGGAGCTGCCGTAGCGATGGTCGAGTTGGTCGATGGACAGCATATCCACCACCGCATGCATGGACTGCAATGGGTTGCGCAGGTCGTGCCCGAGAATGCCGATGAATTCTTCGCGCAAGCGCGCCGAGGCGCCAACACGGCCCAGTTCGCTGCGGGCGCGCCGCGATTCCAGCGCGCTTTCTTCGGCGCGTTGCTCGGCCTGGATCTGTGCGGCCAGCAACTGTGCGAGCAGTTCGACCTTTTCCACCAGCGGTGCGTCCATGACGCGCGGCTGCGGATCCAGCGCGCACAAGGTGCCGAACACGCTGCCATCGTCGAACCTGATCGGCACCGAGACGTAGCTCTCGAAGCCGTAGAGCCGCGGCGAGGGATGATCGCGGTAGACCGGGTCATCCGATGCGTGCCCGAACCACACCGCATTGCCTTTTACCCGTACGCTGTCGCAAAACGTGGTGGCCAGCGGAAGTTCGTCGCCCGGACGCAGGCCAAAGGACAGTGCATCGTGCACCTGGCAGGTGATCCAGCGCGCGTCGGTGACGCGGGCGACGGCGGCAAATCCCATCCCGGTCAGGCGGGTGAGCACGCTCAACACGTCGGCGACCGAGGAGAGCCGGCCAACACGCGCGATATCGGCGCGCAAGGCGGGAGGCAGTGGATCCATGAGTGCCTCCAAAGAGTGGACGCTTGCCAGTTTACAGGACCGCGGTTGCGCCCGGTTGCGTGGTGCGCCGCTGTCTCACAGGCGCCACGATACGCCTGTCTGACGGCGCCCGCGACGCCGGCGTGACCGCATGCCCGCACGGGTTTAGCAACGCCTGCAAAGCGTATAGAGCGTGGCCGGCGGTCGCGGCTGGCTGTCGACGAACGCGGTGCCGCACCGTGTGCTGATGTGTGGTTGTAGCCGCTGGCGCCAGTGCGGCGGTGAGCGTTTGGTGTTGGCGAACGACCAACGGCGATGTGCAAACCCCTGCTTCCAGCGCAATACCGCAGCGCGAACGAGGATGCGCGCACACGCTGCTCCGGGCAGTGCTGTCCTGGATGCACCACGGCAGCGCGGATGGCCGCGAGTGCGTTACCAGGCCCCGGCGCTAGGCGACGGGCAGCGGCAAGGCGATCTGCAGCGGATCGATGCGGCCTTCGCCACGCATGATCTTCTTGAACTCGGCCCGGCTGACCGACACATAGCGCTCGTTGCCGCCGATCTCCACCTGCGGGCCGTCCTGCACCGCGTGCCCGTGTGCATCCACGCGGACGGTCATGGTGGCCTTGCTGCCGCTGTGGCAGATGGTCTTGATTTCTTCCAGCTCGTCGGCCCAGGCCAGCAGGAACTGGCTGCCCTCGAACAACTCGCCACGAAAATCGGTACGCAAGCCGTAACACAGCACCGGAATCCGCAGCCGGTCGACCACCTCGCTCAACTGCCAGACCTGCGCGCGGCCGAGGAATTGCGCTTCGTCCACCAGCACGCAATGCAACGCGCCGTCGTTGTGGATGTCGCGTTCGACCAGCTGCTGCAACTCGGTGTCGCGCTCGAAGATACGCCCGTCCGCGCGCAAGCCGATCCGCGAGGCGACCACGCCGCTGCCGGCGCGGTGGTCGAGCTTGGGCGTGAGGATCAGCGTGCGCATGCCGCGCTCGCGGTAGTTGTGCGCCGATTGCAGCAAGGTGGTGGTCTTGCCGGCATTCATCGCCGAATAGTAGAAATAGAGCTTGGCCATCGGGCGATTTTACCGGGCCAGGCAGCAGGATGCGGCGCCTGTGTGTGCTGCGCTGGCGCGGTCGGGCGGGGTCGACGCCTGCCGTCGAGCGTGTGGGAGCAGCCTCCGGTTGTGGGCAGGGCTAGCCGCACTGGAGACATGAATCCATCGCGTCGGCCAGCCGTAGGCAGCCCCGGTACAATGGCGCGCTCTGTCGGAAGCCTCTATGTACGGTCTCAATCCCCCGCAAAGCGCCGCCGTGCTGCACTGCGAAGGTCCCCTGTTGGTGCTGGCCGGCGCCGGCAGCGGCAAGACGCGCGTGATCGTGGAAAAGATCGCGCATCTGATCGCCATCGGCCGCTATCCGGCCAAGCGGATCGCCGCGATCACCTTCACCAACAAATCCGCCAAGGAAATGCGCGAGCGTGTGGCCAAACGCATTCGCGGCGACGGTGCCGACGGCCTGACGATCTGCACCTTCCACGCACTGGGCCTGAAGTTTCTGCAGATCGAGCACGCCGCCGCCGGTTTGAAGCGCGGCTTTTCGATCTTCGATTCGGACGATGCCGCCGCGCAGATCAAGGACCTGATGCATGGTGCCAAGCCCGATGCGATCGAAGATGCCAAGAACCTGATCTCGCGCGCGAAGAATGCCGGCCTGTCGCCGGAGCAGGCGATGGCGGCCGCACGCAGCACCCGCGAAAAGGAAGCGGCCAGCTTGTACGAGCG
This sequence comes from Xanthomonas euvesicatoria, assembly GCF_013112235.1. Taxonomy (NCBI): domain Bacteria; kingdom Pseudomonadati; phylum Pseudomonadota; class Gammaproteobacteria; order Lysobacterales; family Lysobacteraceae; genus Xanthomonas; species Xanthomonas euvesicatoria. Next base: position 1,013,056 of record NZ_JABFFS010000001.1, on the reverse strand, counting down.
CTACCAGGCGCGGCTGACCACCTTCAACGCAGTGGACTTCGACGACCTGATCCGTCTGCCGGTGCAGATCCTGGAAGCCAACGAAGACATCGTGATGGGCTGGCGCGAGCGCATCGGCTACCTGCTGGTGGACGAGTGCCAGGACACCAACGATGCGCAGTACCGGCTGCTGAAGATGCTGGCCGGGCCGCGCGGCAACTTCACCTGCGTGGGCGACGACGACCAGAGCATCTATGCCTGGCGCGGCGCCAATCCGGAAAACCTGCAGCAGATGGCGCGCGATTATCCGGCTCTGGAAATCATCAAGCTGGAACAGAACTACCGCTGCTCCAATCGTGTGCTGCGTGCGGCCAACGCGTTGATCGCGCACAACCCGCACGAGCATTTGAAGACCTTGTGGAGCGACCAGGCCGACGGCGAGCGCATCCGCGTGTGGGAATGCCGCGACAGCGAGCACGAAGCCGAAAAGGTCGCCGCGGAGATCTCGTTCCTGGGTACCGCCAAGCAGGTGCCGTGGAGCGACTTCTGCATTCTGTTCCGTGGCAATTTTCAATCGCGGCCGCTGGAAAAAGCGCTGCAGCTGTTGCGCGTGCCGTATCACCTCACCGGTGGTACCGCGTTTCTGGAGCGGCAGGAGGTCAAGGACTTGCTGTCGTGGTTGCGGTTGATCGTCAACCCGGATGACGACGCGGCGTTCTTGCGTGCCGTGCAGTCGCCCAAGCGCGAAGTCGGTGCGACCTCGCTGGCGCGTCTTGCCGAACTTGCCAGCGCCAAGTCGGTACCGATGTCGCGCGCAGCCGAGTCGATGGGCGCCTTGCAGCATTTACCGCCACGCGCAGCCAACGGTTTGAGTGCGTTTACCGACATCCTGCGCGATATGCGCGAGCACTCGTCCAGCATGCCGGCCGGCGAGCTGGTGCGCCTGCTGGCCGACAAGTCCGGTTTGCTCAACGACCTGCGCAATCAATCGAAAGACGAGACCGGCTTCCAGCGGCGCAAGCGCAATCTGGACGAGCTGGCCGAGTGGTTCGAAGGTGGTCCGCGCGGTGCAAGCGCCAGCGATCTGGCTGCGCAGTTGGCGTTGCTGTCGCGCAACGACAAGGACGATGGCGGCAACCAGGTGCGCATGATGACCATGCATGCGTCCAAGGGACTGGAATTCCGCTATGTCTTCATCGTCGGCTGCGAGGACGGCGTGCTGCCGCACGAAGTGAGCCTGGAAGAAGGCAATCTGCAGGAAGAGCGCCGCCTGCTGTACGTGGGCATCACCCGCGCCAAGGAGCAGCTGTGGATGAGTCACAGCAAGCTGACGCGCAAGTTCGGTGAGCATGTGCGACTGAAGCCGAGCCGGTTTTTCGATGAGATTCCGGCCGAAGAACTGCAGCGCGATGGTGCCGACCCGGTGGCCGACGCCGAGCGCAAGAAGGAACGCGCCAGTGCGGGATTGGCTGCGATCCAGGCATTGTTCGACTGAGTTTTCCTGAGCCGCGCGGGCAGCTGCGCCACGTGCATCAACAGGTGAGCCTGGCAGGCAAGACGGCGCTGGGCGCCTGCCGGAGGCACTGCGGGTGAGTGCGTGGCACACATCGGTTGCCAGGCGTGCCTGACGCTGAGCCTCCCGGGCCGGCTGCCCTGCGCGGCACGCGTGCGCAAGGATGGAGCGCATCGTGAACGTCTCGGCCGTGATGCGCTGGCGGTCAGGTGCGCATCGATGCGCAGTCTTGCCGCTCGACGTGCGTACTACGCGCTGCAGCACGCGACCTGCAACAGACGTGGAACAGCCTGGCATGCAGGCCCGGCATGATCGCCCGCGCCGTCGCTGGCACGGCCCAAGGCTGAAGCGTTGCTGGCCAGCCAAGCGAGCGGTCAACGCGCCGGTGGCGCACGCCAGTTGCACCAGCCCAACGGAGTGATATCGCCAACCGTGCGGGTACTGCAGCGTGGCCATGCGTGCAGTCGTCAGTCTTGTCAGTGCCACTGCCGCACGGCAGTCTGAGGTTCCCGCCAACGGAGTGCGCCGTGACCGTCATCCTCGAAACCGCACGCGTGCGCTTGCGTCTGCTCGATCCCGAGCGCGATGCCGAGGCGATGCTGGCGCTGGTCAACGATCCTGCGTTCATCGCCGGCATCAACGACCGCAGTATCCGCACCCGCGAGCAGGCGCGCGAGCATGTGCGCGAATGGGCGCAGGCGCATCAGCAACAACACGGTTTCGCGCACTGGGCGCTGGAAACGCGCGAGGCAGGCACCTTCATGGGCACCTTGGGCCTGTTGTGCCGCGAGACCTTGCCGGTGCCGCATATCGGTTTTGCGCTGTTGCCCGCGTATCGCGGCAAGGGCTACGTGACCGAAGCCGGGCGCGCGGTGCTGGAGCATGCACGCCAGGTACTGGGATTGACGCAGGTGTGCGCGATCGTCTCGCCAGGCAATGCGGAGTCGATCCGCGCGCTGGAAGCACTGGGGCTGCGCTATGAGAGCCTGCGGGTGCTGAGTCCCGGCACCGAGGCCGTGGCGTACTACACGATCGACCTCGGCCCTGGTGGCGTGGACAGCTGAGCAGCGCTGCGTCACCCTGCCGGCTGTTTTCCACCGCACAGGGAGGCCTGCATGGCACTGTTGGTCAACGCCTATTCCACGCTACGCACGCCCCTGTGGCCGGACTTCCTGCCGCAGACTGCCGTGCAGCATCGCGACCACGCCGACCCGGAACTGGCCGCGCATCTGCACGGCTTTGTCGGCTATGTGAATCAGGCCGGCGATGGCCAGATGACCCAGGCGCGCTATCACCTGATGCGGCATGTGCAGCGGGTGCGGCAGCACTTCAGCTTCGAGGTGGACGATGCGGACGTCGGCGCGCTGGCGCAGTGGGCCGAGCACGCCAATGCGGTGTGTTTCCTGGCCGATGGCAGCGTGCGCGACCCGCAGGGGCGGGTGCTGATCAGCCAGGGCGAGCCGGCCATCGACGACGATGCGCAGGTACCGTATCCGCCCGATGCGTTGCAGCGGCGCGCGCAGCAACTTTCCGTGCTGGCCGCGCAAGGCATCCGCGTGCCGCCCAGCCTGCCGCCGGTGCCCGGCGAGGCCGAAGCGCGCGTGCGCGATGCGGCAGTCGTCAGTCGACGCATGCTGGCGTTGTTTGCGGTGGCGCTGCGTGCAGAGATCATGGCCGCTGGCGATACGCCGCCGTCGCTGGACGAGGTGGAGACGCGTCTTCCCGGCGTGGCAGATGCGCTGTCGCCGCAGGAGCGCGCCTTCTTCGCCCAGCCAGCGCCGGATGCGCAGGCGCTGGCCAACTTCGGCTGGCGTTACGAAAGCCTGGCCGTGCTGCAATGGGCCTTGGGGCTGGCCGACACGCTGCCGGACCCCAACGCGCTGTGCGATGTACCCCTGGTTGCACAGCGCGCGCTGGACAACGCACAAGCTGCCGAGCGCCCGACGCCGGCGCGACGCCCGCTCGCCGAGCTGCTGGACACGCTGGACCGCCACCTGCGCCTGCACTGGGCGGTCCGCCAGGCCGGCCAATCCGGTCAGCCGGTCCCCGCCGGCATCGTGCCGGGCGTGGTGTATGAGCGGCATTACGCGCTCAATTGGCTACTGCACTTTGAAGATGCCGAGTGGGACGAGGTGGACACGCCGACCTGACGCTGGCGTGCCCCGACCCCGACGTTCGTGCGCGGGCAGCGCTTGCACCGACGCGGCAGGACTGGCCGGTGCATCCATCCAACACGCGCACACACTGACATCGTGCGGCCGGGCGACAAGACCGTGCGGGTCTTGCAGGCGATGCCGCATGCCTCTGCGTGCCGTGGTGCGTATCGGGCGATCCGGCAACTGCCGGGTCACCCAAGGCAGCTGACGTCGATGCTGCCGCACACCTGCCGCGCTGCCGCTACGGCCGTCGGTGGGTGCCGCGCACAGATCAGGCGCCAGCTGCGTCCAGCCGCGCCTGTACCGCGGCAAGCGCCTCCTGCAGTTCGGCGACCGTTGCTTCCAGCGCCTGCATCCGCGCGTCCAGGTCGCTGCTGTCGCTGCCACTGCGCGCGCTCGGTGCCGCACGCGCGGCAGCGGCCTGCAGCGCCTCCACATCCAGCTCGCCGCTGAGCAGATGCATGTAACGGTCTTCGCGCTGACCGCTGGCGCGCGGCAGTTGTGCGGCCAGGCCGCGCTGGATCAGCCGCTCCAGGTGATGGCGCACGTCGTCGGCATCGTTGAAACGCGCCAGGCGCTCGCTACGTGCGTACAGCTCGCCCAGCGTCTGCGGGCCGCGCAACAGCAGCAGGCCGATCAGTGCGACTTGCTGGCGGGTCAGATCCAGCACGCTGCCCAGGCGGTGCTCGTAACGCTCGGCACGCGAAGAAAACTGCTGGCGCACCAGGCCCAGGGTTTCCAGCTGGCGCAGCGCGTGGTGCACCACGCCAGTCTGCAGATTCAGCACCGGCTCGCGCGCGGTTTTCTGGTTGGCGGCCACCTGCGCAGCGTTGACGGTGAGCGGGTACGCGTCCGGCGTGGTGGCCTCCTTTTCGATCAGGCATCCCAGCACGCGGGCCTGGGCGGTATCGAGGACGGGCGGGGGCGAGGTCTCTGTCATGGATGACTCCGGGAGGCGATCAGCGCACAAGGATATGCCGATCCGCTGCCGGCGTTCTTCCGCTGCGACGCTATGCAAGGTGGCCGACGCCATCGACGGTGTCGCGCATGTCAGCGTCGTGCGCCGGCAACGGGCGTGGGCATCCAGGAACGGGCACGGCACATATTCGCCATCGTGTGGAAGACCGATGCAGCCACGCGGTTGGACGACCGGTATTGCGGCGACCGTCATCCGTGCGCCCCTGTCATTTCGATGGCGGCGCCATCGGCCAGCGCGGGCGGTACGGCGCGAACCGGCTAAAATCGCACGCTTTATTGTCGACCCTGTCCCGGTGGATGCCATGCGCCCCTCGCTTTACGCTCCGTTGTCCTTCATCGCCTGCACCGCGCTGGCCCTGGGCGCCTGCAAGCCCGCCGACACGCAGCCAGCCCCGCACGCGCAGGAAGCCACCGCAACTGCCAATGCCGACGCCAGCGCTGCGGCCAGCAAGGCCGCAACGTCGTCCACCACTGCACCGGCCGGCGACGACAACCTCAATGCGGTGCTGTGGATGCAGCGCTCGGAGGAATACCGTGCCGTGGCCGAGCAGACCTATCGCGCTGCGGCCGACAAACTGGACGCTGCACTCAAGCAATCCAACTGGGACGCGTTGGTGCCGGAGGAACGCGGCAATGCCGCCACCGGCCTGAAGCCGGCGGTGGTGCTGGATGTGGACGAGACTGTGCTTGACAACTCGCCCTACCAGGCGCGGCTGCTGCGCGATGGCAAGGAATACGACGAGCTGAGCTGGGACCAGTGGGTGGCCGAGAAGAAGGCCACTGCCATTCCCGGCGTGGTGGATTTCGCCAAGGCCGCCAATGCCCGCGGCATCACCCTGATCTACATTTCCAACCGCGCGGTGCACCTGAAGGACGCCACCTTGGCCAATCTGCGCAGCGTGGGCCTGCCGGTGGCCGATGACAGCGTCTTTCTCGGCCTGGGCACGGTGGTGCCCGGCTGCGAGCAGAACGGCAGCGAAAAGAACTGCCGCCGCCAGCTGGCCGGACAGAAGTACCGCGTGCTGATGCAGTTCGGCGACCAGCTGGGCGACTTCGTGCAGGTCACCGCCAACACCGGCCAGGCGCGTGGCGCCTTGCTGCAGCAGTACCACGACTGGTTCGGCGAACGCTGGTGGATGCTGCCCAACCCCAGCTACGGCGGCTGGGAGCCGGCGCAGTTCAACAACGACTACGCGCAACCCTGGCAAAAGCGCCACGACGCCAAGCGCGCTGCGCTGGAGGTGGCCCGATGAGCCGCGCGCCCTTGCCGCTGGCCGCGCATGAGCGGCTGATCTTCGCGCTGGATGTGCCCGGCCACGATGAAGCGATCGCCTGGGTGGACCGGCTCGGCGATTCGGTGTCGTTCTACAAGATCGGCATGGAGCTGCTGGCATCGGGCGAGTACTTCCACGTGCTCGATGCGCTGGCCAAGCGCGACAAGCGCGTGTTCGTGGACCTCAAGTTCTTCGACATTCCCGCCACCGTGGCCGGCACGATTCGCCGCCTGGCGCAGTGGCCGGTGAGTTATTGCACGGTGCACGGCTGGCACGCCGGCATGCTGCAGGCCGCCGCCGAGGCCAATCACGGCGACATGCGCCTGCTGGCGGTCACGGTACTGACGTCGATGGGCCGCCTGGACTTGGCGGCAATGGGCATCGACCGTGAACCGGTGGACGTGGTGGTGGAACGCGCGCTGGCTGCGCAGGCCGCCGGGATCGATGGCGTGATCGCTTCGGGGCAGGAAGCCGGCCCGATCCGCCGCGCCACTGGCCCGGACTTTTCGATCGTCTGCCCCGGCATCCGCCCCGGCGGCCCGGTCGGCGACGACCAGCAACGCACGGTCGGCGTGGCGCAGGCATTTACCGACGGTGCCGACGCGATCGTCGTTGGCCGCCCGATCCGCCAGGCGAGCGACCCTGCAGCCGCTGCCACCGCCATCCAGGACGAGATCCGCGCGGCACTGCCGCAGAACGGAAACTGATCGGGCCGAAGCAGCGGCCAGCTTCCAAATAAATCAATAGCTTAGGCGGCAACAATTAAAGCATTGCTTTAATGTGAAAGTCTCGTTAACATGCCAGCGTCCGATGTCAGTCGGAAGCTGTGCCACTCATTGTCCACCGGGCTTGTCCCGGTTTTCGAAGGGATCGGGCCTTGTGTCCGATCCTTTTTTTTGGCCGTCACGTTCGCGTGTCGTGGCGACCGACATCAGTGGCTGGCTGCGTGGTGGCATAGATCGCGCGTTACCCGCGGCACCAGGCGAGCATGCATCGCCTGGACGCACGCGCGAAGCGCGCCGTTAGCGCACGCTTGGATCCCTGCGTTCGTTATCGGTCATGCGCAACTGCCACCACCTTCAGCATCAGTTCCAGCCGCAGTGCAAACCAAGGCACTTACGGTAACGCAGCCGCCTTGCAGTAGCGGTCGATGAATTGCTGGTGGCTTGGCATCACATCCACGCAGTGGCTGATGGTCTGCGCCACGCTGGCCAGAAAGCCTTCGGCGTCGCGGTCGGGCACCTGGTCCACCAGCGGGTGATATCCCTGCGGCAGGATGCCCTGGCCCACCAGTACCTGCACCCAGCTGATTTCGGCAAACATTTCTTCGGCATTGCGATAGAAGCGCCCGCTGTCGCGGAACAGGTCCAGCGTGGTCTGCAGCTCCGGGGTGATCGGCATGTGGCGGCAATGCCGCCAGAACGCGCTGTCGTCGCGCTCGGTGGCGTGGTAGTGCAGCAGCAGAAAGTCGCGGATGCGGTCGAACTCGAATGCAAGCCGGTCGTTGTAGCGCTGCACCAGCACCGGGCTGATGCCCTCGCGCGGAAACAGCTCCAGCAACTTGGAAATGCCGGACTGGATCAGATGGATGCTGGTCGATTCCAGTGGCTCCAGAAATCCGCTGGCCAGGCCCAGTGCGACGACATTGCGGTTCCAGCACTGCTTGCGCCGCCCGGTGGTGAAGCGCAGCGGGCGCGGGTCGGCCAGCGGCTTGCCGTCCAGATTGGCCAGCAACGTGGCGGCCGCTTCGTCGTCGCTGATGTGCGCGCTGCAGTACACATAGCCGTTGCCGGTGCGGTGCTGCAGCGGAATGCGCCATTGCCAGCCGGCTGCGCGCGCAGTGGAGCGTGTGTATGGCGTGGGCGGGCCCACCTTTTCGCAGGGCACTGCCAGCGCGCGATCGCACGGCAGCCAGTGGGTGAAGTCGTGATAGCCGGTGTGCAGCGCCTCTTCGATCAAAAGCCCACGGAAGCCGGAGCAATCGATGAACAAGTCGCCGTGCACCGTCTGTCCGGACGCCAGCTGCAGCGATTGCACATGGCCGCTTTCCGGATGCAGCTGCACCTGCTCGACCAACCCTTCGATGCGGGTCACGCCGCGCTGCTGCGAATACCGGCGCAGAAAGTGCGCGTATTGCGTGGCGTCGAAGTGGTACGCGTAGGCGATGTTGGCCAGCGGCGAGTTGGCCGGCACATCGCCGGCGGAGGTCATGAACTTGCCGCGCGCAGCCGCCACGGTATTGAGCGTGTACGCGCCCAACGGCTGCGCTCTGCCGCGTGCGTGTTGCTTGATCCAGTATTGGTGAAACGGCAATAGCCCCAGCGGGTGCCCGATCTGGGTGCCGAAGCCATGCATGTACGCGGTTCCCGGGCGTTGCCAGTCGACGAACTCGATACCGAGTTTGAAGCTGCCCTGGGTCTGGCGCACGAACTCGGCCTCATCGATGCCGAGCAGGTTGTTGAAGGCCTTGATGTGCGGCACGGTGGCTTCGCCCACCCCGACGGTGCCCAGCTGGTCGGACTCGATCAGCTGCACCTTGAAAGTGGGCCCGAGCACGCGCGCAAACGCGGCGGCCGCCATCCAGCCGGCGGTGCCGCCGCCGACAATGACGATGTTGCGAAGTGGAGCGGGAATCATGTCGATGCATTCCTGAGCAAGACAGCGGACGGACACACGAACGGGGCCAGCCGGCCCCGTTCGAAATACCACATGCCCGTGCCGGCGCATGTGGCAATGCGCGCATCAGAACTTGGCGCCGATCTCCAGCACCACGCTGCGCGGCACGTAGTTGATCTCGCCACTGGTGTTGATGGCGATGTCCGGAGCGAACTGACCATTGCTGCCGAAGCCGTTGTAGGCGTAAGCGCTGTAGTTCTTGAAGTTGAACGCGTTGAGCAGGTTCACACGTGCGTTGAGCTTGAAGTCGCCGGCCACGGTGAACTCCTTGGTGGCCTGGAAGTCCACCGTGCGGTAGCCCCAGATATCGCCGCCGACCAGGAACTTACCGCTACCCGGCGGGGTGACGCCGACCTGCTGGCAGGTGGCGCCATCGGGATCGGTGAAGCCGAAGCAGGCGATCGTGTTGATCGGCTCGGGCGTGGCCAACACCAGCTTGGCACCGAAGGTCACGCCCCACGGACCATCGATCGAACCGGAAGCGACAAAGCGATGTGCGGCCACGGCATCGGACTTCACGAACGGATAGCCGCGGATGGTGGCCTTATCGAAGCCGTAAGGCTCGTCGATGTTGCGGTTCTGGCGCGCGCTGGTGTGGGTGTAGGACAAGGTCAGGCCCCAACCGGATTCCTTGGTGTACGGCTTGTCGGCCGACAACAGCACCTGGCTGTTGCGTTGTTCCAGGCCGTTGCTGCCCAGGATGGTGTTCTGATAGCCCGGCACCGGCTCGCCCCACGGCACGTTGCCGTTCTGGAAGTAGGAGCCATCCGGATAGCGGTTGATCAAGCCCATCGCGAAACCGTCGTAGCTCAGGATGCGCTGGAAGGTCACATCGGTCAGCCAGTCGCCCACCTGGTTGGTGATACCGATGCTGTACTGGTCGCTGTACGGCGTCTTGAGCTTGTTGTTGAACATGAAGAGCTCGGCGCTGCCGGCGACACCGGGAATGGTGTTGAGCTGATCGATGCCGTTGAGATAGCGCGGGTCGAACGCTACGCAGGTGCGGTCGGCGCGATAGCACGTGCCGGTGGCCGGGTTTTCGAAATACACCGCCACCGGCGACAGCGCCGCCTTGCTGGTTTCCAGCGCCAACTGTTCGAACAGGTTGCGGTCGTACGAGCGCGCGGCACCGCCATGCACAATGGCGGCTTCGTCGCCGAAGATGTCATACGAAAAACCGAAGCGCGGCGCCCAGGCATCCTTGAAGTTCTTGCGGTTGTTGCCGGTGCTGATGTAGTCGGCCACGTTGATGCCGCTGGGCAGCAGACGGTTTGCCCACGGCTGGCCGGGATTTTCTGCGTCGTTGGCATACAGCGCATCGACGAACGCCTGCGAGGTGACGAAGTTGGTGTAGGCCGGGGTGTCTTCGTAATCCCAGCGCACACCGATGTTGATCATCAACTTGTCGGTGGCGGCCCAGTCGTCCTGCAGATAGATACCGTACTGCTTGGACGGCGAGACCACCGTGGCGCGCTGGCCTGGCGTGGTGTAGGGCGCAATGAAGTCCACGCGGTACGGCGTTGAGTCAATGCTGCCATTGCTGACGCGATAGCTGAACTGCGGATTCAACGCCGCCGCATCCTGCGAGGTGAGCTCGATGTCCTTGTAGTTCACACCCATCTTGATGGTGTGTTCGCCATGCCACTGGAAGCTGGTGAAGGTCAGATCGTTCTGGATGAACCAGCCTTTCTGGCTCTTGCGCTGCGCGTTCTTGCCGCCAGCCGAACCGGTGGTGAGGAACGTGCGCTCATCGATATCGGTGGAGCCGGCACGTGGCTGGAAATAGGTGTAGACGATGCCATTGCCCAGGGTGCGCGGGGTCGGGTTGTTCTCCGAATTTTCGGTGCCGACGATGACCTCGTTGAACCAGTTGTCGGCACTGTGCTGCCAACGCAGGTTGGTGCGCTTGTCCTTGTTGATCTTGTCAGTGGCCTGCGCGAGCGTGTTGGTACCGCCGACGTTGGCAGTCTGCGTCTCGTCGCGGTAGATCGTGCTCAATTCGATGCGATCGCGATCGGTGGGCTCGAAGTCGATCTTGCCGAACAACAGGTCTTCTTCGAACGGCATGTTGGCCGGGCCATATTGGCTGGCCAGGTTGGCCGGCAACTGGCTGACGAAGGCCGCCGCCTCCGAGCTCGGCTGCACGCTCTTGGGCGCCACGTTTTCCTTGCCTTCGTAGGCAACGAAGAAATGCATGCGGTCCTGGATGATCGGCCCGCCAAGTGCGAAGCCGTATTCCTTGGTCTGCGAGTCGATCTTGCCATTGGCTTCTTCGTCGGGCCGCTTGTCGCGCAGGTCCTGATCGGTATAGCGATAGAACGCTTCGCCGTGGAATTCGTTGGTGCCGGACTTGGTGGCCGCGGTAATCGCCGCGCCACTGATCTGGCCGTACTCGGCCTTGTAGTTGGAGGTAATGACCTTGTATTCGCCGATCGCCAGCTGCGGGAACGGATTGCCCTGCGTATCGCTTTGACCGGCGACGCCGCCGCTACGCACGTAGCTCTTCTGGCCTACGCCGTCGATATACAGATTGCCGGCGCTGGCATTGGATGCACCGCCGCGCAGCTTGGTGTTGCCGTTGCCATCGACCTGAAACACCATGCCCGGCACGGTATCGGCAAACTCCAGGAAGTTACGCGTGGCCTGCGGCAACTGCTGGATCTGGCGCGCGCTGATGGTGTTGCCCACTTCCGAGGTCTTGACGTCGCGAATCATCGGCGCGCTGACCGTCACCGTATCCAGCGTGGTCGCATCACCGGCAGGCGCCGCGGCCGTCTCGGTGCCCAGATCGACGATGGCGCTGGAGGCCACCGACAGGGTCACCGTGCGGCTGATGCCGTTGGATTCGACCTTGTAGGTGCCCGGCTGCAGCCCGACGATGGTGTAGTTGCCGTTCGCATTGACCGGCGCGCGTCGCACCGAGCCGGTGGCGAGGTTGGTGACGACGACTTCGCTGCCGCTCTGCGCGGAAGCGACCTGGCCGCGCAAGGTGGCGTTGCTGGACTGGGCCATGGCCGGAGTGGTGGCGAACAACGAGGCGGCCAGGGCGCAGCACAACAGGCTGCGCGCCGGCAGGGTGGAGACGGTGCGGTGATTCTTCATGACTTTCCCCCTCCCAGGGGTAAAGCGCGACGCAGTGCAGTGACTGGCGCGTTGGGTTGGTGCTTTGGTGTGGAACACAGGGACAACAGGCAACAGCAGCCGCAAGGGCTGCAAGAACAACAAGGGTCTGCGGTGACGGGTGCTTGCTCCTTCAGGCACGGGTCGAGACGGGTGAGGCAATGACGACGCGTGGACGATGCAGTGCCGTGGCAATCACCGGGCAATGCAAGACCAACGATGCACCAGGGTGCGTGCCGTGCACGATGGCCAGCACAGGCGGCACCCCTGTGCTGGCGACTGCGGCGATGCTAGCGACTTACCAGATGATGCGTGCGCTCAGGAACAGCGTCCGCGGCGAGGTGGACAGCGCCCCGTACTGGTTGATGCTGGCACGCGGGTTGTAGACGCCGTCCTGGCCCCAGTCGATGGCGTACTGATCGTAGTTGCGGAAGTTGAGCGCATTGATCAGATCCCCGCGCACCTGCACGGTCAACGCCTCGGTGACATGCATGTCCTTGGACAGCGACAGATCCAGCTGGCGCGTGCCGAAGATGTCGCCGCCGGCGATGAACTTGCCGCCCGGTGCATCCACCGAGACGATGCGGATGTTCTCCGACGGCTGGCCGCCGTACTGGTCGTAGGACACCGCCTCATTGCGCGGCGGCACCGTGGCCAGGGTCAGCTTGGCCGAGGCGCTGATGCCCCAGAACAAATCGTAGATGCCGGTCAGCACCAGGCGGTGGCGCGGCACTGCGTTCAGATCCAGGAACGGGTAGTCGGCGATGGTGGCCGCATCGAACCCGTAGCGCTCGTCGTTGCCGCGGTTGCCGCGTGCGCGCGAGAACGTGTAGGCCGCCGTCAGCCCCCAGCCGCTTTCCTGGGTATAGGGCTTGTCGGCCGACAGCAGCAGCTGTCCGGTCTTGGTTTCCACGCCGTTATTGCCGATCAGCAGCGAACCGAAGCCCGGCGGATTCTCGTTCCACGGCTGGCCGCCATTCTGGAAGAAATCGCCATTGGGATAGCGGTTGCCCAAGGTCAGGATCAGACCGTCCTTGCTGTGAATGTAGGACACCGTGGCCGAGGTGTTCCACTCGCCCAGCCGCGTGCGCAGGCCCAGCGAATACTGGTCGGAATAAGGCGTCTTCAGATCGTTGTTGAGCAGGTCGATCTCACCGTTGCGCACACCCGAATTGACCAGACCGCCGAGGCTTGCCGGGTCGCTGAGGTAGGCCGGGTTCCAGTTGACGCAGGTACCCGGCGCCGGCGTGCAGCCGGGCGCGGCCTCGGCGAAGCGGAGCGTGTACTGCGCCAGCGCCGACTTGACCTGCTCCAGCCCCAGGATGTCGAACAGGTTGCGGTCGTAGCTGCGTCCGGCACCGCCGAACAACACCAGCGATTCGTCGCCACGGAAATCGTAGGAAAAGCCCAGGCGCGGCGCGAAGTTGTTGTTGTCCTGCTTGCGGTTATTGCCGGTGCTGATGTAGTCGTTGATGTTGACGCCGCCCTTGGCCAGTTGCTCGGCGTAGGTGGCGCTCACCGTCGGGTCGGTGCCGGGGCCGTTCAAGGCCGCCACCACTTCCGGCGGGGTCACGTTGTCCAGGTAGGATGGAATCTTCTCGCCATCCCAGCGCACGCCCAGGTTCAATTGCAGCTTGTCGTTGACGTCCCAATCGTCCTGGATGTACAGGCCCAGCTGCTTGCTCTTGGTCGTCACCGAGGGCGCCGCACCGGCAAACGGCAGGTTGAACTTCACCTGGTACGGAATTGCCGAGGTTCCCAGGCCATCGGCCACCGCGTAATAGAAAGAAGGATTGACCGTCGAGTTTTCGCTCTGGGTCAGCTCCACCTCCTTGTACTTCACGCCCATCTTGATGACGTGGCTGCCGTGCCAGTCGATGCTGTTGAAGGTCAGGTCGTTCTGGAAGCTCGGGCCTTTCTGTCCCTTGCGCTGGATCGCCAGGCCGCTGGTGGCGTTGTCGCGGATCAGCACATCGTCTTCGGCAACGCCGCGGGTATAGATGTTCTGGTTGCCCAGGGTGAAGGCATTGGGGTTGAACAGCACGTCCTCGTAGGAGACACGCGCCTCGTTGACGTAACGTTCGCCGAAATGCTGCCAGCGCAGGTCATAGCGCTCTTCGGTGTTGAGGTTGTTCTTGCCGGCGATGGCGGTGTTGCGGTCGCCCACGTCGTCGCGGCTCTTTTCGTCGCGGTACTTGGCGGTCAACTCCAGGCGATCGTTCTCGCCCACGTCCCAGTCGATCTTGCCGAAGTACAGATCTTCCTTGAACGGACGGGTGACCGAACCCAGGCGGCTCTGCACGCCGGCCGGCAGGTCGTCGCTCAGGGCGCTGAAGCTGTCCGGCACCGAGACCGGGTTGGCCGACACCTCGAAGCCCTTGCCTTCGTAGCTGACGAAGAAATGCGCCTTGTCCTTGACGATCGGCCCGCTGAAGGCCATGCCGTATTCGTCCTGGTGGGTCTGGCGCTTGCTGCCGTCGGCATTGGGCGCACCGGCGCGCTCGTCGGCCTGACGCGCGCGGAAGTCGGTATTGGTGGTGCGCCCGAAGATCTCGCCGTGGAACTCGTTGCCGCCAGACTTGGTGGAGGCCACGATCGCCGCCGATCCCACCTGGTCGAACTCGGCCTTGTAGTTGGAGGTGATGACCTTGTATTCGCCGATCGCCAGCTGCGGGAACGGGTTGCCCGCGCTCTGCTCCTGGCCGGAGACGCCGCCGAACAGATAGCTCTTCTGGCCCACGCCGTCGATGTAGACGTTGACCGCCGAGCTGGCCTGCGCGCCACCGCGGATGCGGCTGTTGCCGTTGGGGTCGGTCTCGAACTGCATGCCGGGCACGGTGTCGGCGAACTCCAGGAAGTTGCGCGTCAGCTGCGGCACCGTGTTGATCTGCTTGAGCGACACATTGGTGCCCACTTCGGAGGTCTTGACCTCCTGCAGCGAGGTGGCGGTGACCTTGACCGTGTCCAGGGTAGTGGCGGTGCCATCGGCGGGCGTCGTCGCCTCGCCGCCACTGCCCAGATTCAGGCTCACCGACGAGGCCACCGACAAGGTCACCGTCTTCTCGGTACCCGGGCCGGCATCCACCTTGTAGGTGCCCGGCGGCAGGCCAACCAGGGCATAGCTGCCGTCCGGCCCGGTCGCCACGCGTCGCGTGGTGCCCGTGGCGACATTGGTGGCGGTCACCGTGGTGCCTGCCTGGGACGCGGCGACTTGCCCGCGCAGGGTGGCATTGCTGGACTGGGCCATGGCCGGGCTGGCGGCCAGCAACGAAGCGGCAAGGGCGCAGCACAGCAGGCTGCGCGCCGGCAGGGTGGAGACGGTACGGTAGGTCTTCATGACTTCCCCCTCCCAGGGGTCAGGCGCGTACCGGCAGCGTGGTCGGCGTGGCGCAGGGTGACGCGTTGTTTCAAGGACGAACGAGCAGCGGTAGCGGCAACGATAGAGTTATAAAAAACATAAGAAACCGTAAAGAATTCGTGAAGATGCGACGGGGTACATAGACGTCAATGGCCCGATGTGCTGCGGGCGGCGCTGGACGCACGCACGATCAGTTCCGGAACCATCTGCGAAAACGCCGGCGGCGCAGCGTCGGAAGGCGGTGCAGGCGCATCGACCAACTGCTGGCCCAGCAACAACTGCAACGCGCGCGCGCCCAGGCCGGCGATATCCACCCGCATCGTGGTCAGCGCAGGCAGCACGTAGCGCGCCATCGGCACATCGTCGAATCCGGCCAGCGCAATGTCCTGCGGCACCTTCAGCCCGGCGTGGCCGAGCGCGAACAGGCAGCCCAAGGCCATCATGTCGTTGGCGGCGAACACGGCGTCGGGCCGCGTGTCCCGGGCCAGCGCCTGGCCGGCGCGGTAACCGGATTCTTCGTCGAAATTGCCGGGCAAGACCCAGGGCTGTGCGGCCGGGTCCAGCGCCAGTTCGTCGCGATACCCGCGCAGGCGCTCATGCGCATCGAAGTTGTCGTCCGGCCCGGCGATGAAGGCGATGCGGCGGTGGCCACTGTCGCGCAGATGCCGGGTCATGACCCGCGCGCCGCCGTAGTTGTCCACATTGAGCACCGGGCGCTGGCTGGCGCTGCCGGCGCAGTTGAGCAGCACCGCCGGCAGGCCACCGGGCAGCGCGTCTTCATGCACGCCCGAATCGCCCAGCGACGGCGACATCACCACCACGCCGTCCACGCGCCCGGGCAGGCGCTCCAGTGCACGGCGCTGCGCCTGCGGGTCGCCGTGCGAGCTGGACACCAGCAGGTGATAGCCCTGCTCGCGCGCCACCTGGTCGATGCCGCGGATCAATTCGGAAAAGAACTCGCCATGCAGGTCCGGCAGCACCACCCCGATGGTGTGGGTGCGCCGGCTGCTCAGGCTGCGCGCGGCGTGGTGCGGGATGTAATTGAGCGCACGCGCCACCTGCAAGACCCGCTCGCGTACCGACTCGGCCACGTGCTGATGCCCGTTCATGGTGCGCGAGACCGTCGCCACCGACACCTGCGCTTCGCGCGCAACGTCCTTGATGGTGACGCTGCCGCCTTCGGACCGTGGCCGACTCATGCTGTGGCGTTCTCCAGGTCAACGCGCGTGGCACCGCGCGCCAGGGTGAGGCGCACGGCCTGCTGGCACCGAGCGCCCGTGTCACACAGGCACATGAATGACATCAGCCCCATCTGATGGAGACCCCCAAGCGAGATGCAGCGCACGCTAGCAGGAACTGCAAGCGCTTACATGATGCGCCGCAGCATTGGGCCAAACGCAAGTGGCGCAAGGGCTGAAGCCCGATCGCTGGACAAGTTTGTCCGAATAAGACATCAGCGGCCAATGTCGGACACTGGCCGGCAACGTGCCAGGAACTACGAAAACGTAACATCTACCTACCATACCGTGGCGCACGGTTTGCACCCGCCTTGCCGCCAATGCCTCCAGACAGCAAGATGCGCCGATCGATCAGGGGAACATTGTGCGCATGTCGCTACCTACCGTCCGTGCAGGGCGGTTCCACTTCGCCGCGTGGCTGCTGCTGGCCGCGCTGTGCGTGAGCGGCTGCCAGCGCAACCAGACCGCGCCCGCACTGCCCGGCGCCAAGGCCGAGCCGGCCGCGGCGATGCAGGCGATGACCCTGCCGTTGCGGCGCAATGATCTGGTGGCGTATGCGCGTATCCGGGTGACGCCTGCGCAATACACCCAGCTGGAGGCGGCGTGGCGCAGCGGTGTCAGCCGTTGGCCGCTGACCGAACTGCCGCTGCCCAATGAAGTCGGCGCGCTGCTCGGGTCGTTGTCGGCGCCCGATGCCGAACGCCGCCTGCAGCAGGCCTTCGATGCGCAGCTGGCCGGCCAGGCCCAGGGCATCGCGCAGGCGGCGCAATCGCTGGGCCAGTTCGGCGTGCAATACCTGCGTAGCCGCAACGACTACCAGCCCGAGCAGCGCGCCCATTACGTGCAGTTGGTCGACGCCTTGAGCGCGTGGGCCGCCACTGCGCCGCTGGCCGATCGCCCACGCGCCAAGGCCAGCATCGCCGACCTGGCGACCGCCGCCCGTGCCACCGGCATCACCTCCGATGCCGACCTGCAGCGGCTGGGCATGGAGGAAAGCCTGCGCCGGCTCGGGCCGTTCTGGGAAACCTGCAAGAAGGTGCTGGAGCGCTACGACCTGTCGATCGACAGCAGCCTGGACGCGCTGCGGACCGGCTTGATCAAGCAGGATGCCGACACCGCCCAGGTACGGCTGCGCTATCCGCTGGCCGCCCACGATATCGATCTGAACGTCGCGCTGATCAAGCGCGAGGGCCACTGGTACCAGCTGCAGACCCAGAACGAAGTGCAGGCGCTGCTCGATGCCCAGGCCGCGCCCTTACCCAGCGCCACTGCAGTGCCCGACACCGCAGCGGTCGCGCCGGCGAAGGCTGCCGACACCGGGCAACGCCCGGCTGGGCGATAATGACCGTGATGCCAGAACAAAATCCCCTGCCGTTCCCGGACGGCCAGCCCAGCCCGCCCAGCACTGCCGCAGCCGACACCGGCGCCACGACGGCGGCCTTGCCGCTCGCCGAGCCGGTGCCGCCGGCGGTTGCGCCATCGATCGCCCCCGGCGTTGCCGCGGCGCGCAGCGCCAAGCGCCCGTGGTGGGCGCGCCTGCTCGGCCGCCTGGCCGACCCCTGGCTGAGCCTGACCATCGAGCCGGACCAGCCCGGTCGCTACGACGACGGCCGCCCGGTGGTGTACGTGCTGGAAGACTACGGCATGTCCAATGCGCTGATTTTGGACAAGGCCTGTCGCGAAGTCGGCCTGCCGTCGCCGCTGGTGCCGTTGCCGGGCGACCCGCTGGAGCGCAAGCGGGCCTACCTGGCGCTCTCACGGCGCAGCAGCAGCAATTCGCTGATTCCCGAGCAGCGCGGCGGCAAGACCCACTCCGATTCGCTGGCCAAGTTGCTGCAGGCGCACCGCGTGCGCGCCGACCTGGACGTGCATCTGGTGCCGGTATCGATCTTCGTCGGCCGCGCGCCGGACAAGCAGAGCGGCTGGTTTGCGGTGCTGTTCTCGGAAAACTGGGCGCTGGTCGGCCGCTTCCGCCGCCTGCTGTCGGTCTTGCTCAACGGCCGCACCACCATCGTGCGCTTCGCCCCGCCGATTTCGTTGCGCCAGACCATGGCCGAAGGGCTGCCGCCCGAGCGCACCTTGCGCAAGTTGCAGCGCGTGTTGCGCACGCACTTCCGGCGCATCCGCGAAGCGGTGATCGGCCCGGACTTGTCTACCCGCCGTTTGCTGGTGGACCAGGTGCTGGCCGCCGAGTCGGTACGCGAAGCCATCGCCATCCAGGCCAAGCGCGACAATTCCAAGCCGGTCGATGCCTGGCGCAAGGCGCATGCCTATGCGTGGGAAATCGCCGCCGACTATTCCAGCCCGGTGGTCCGCTCGGCCAGCTTCCTGCTGACCCACGTGTGGAACCGCATCTACGCCGGCGTGCTGGTGCATCACCTGGACAAGCTCAAGCAGGCCGCGCCCGGGCATGAAGTGGTGTACGTACCCAGCCACCGCAGCCACATGGACTACCTGTTGCTGAGCTACCTGCTGTACGAACGCGGCATCGTGCCGCCGCACATCGTGGCCGGCATCAACCTCAACCTGCCGGTGGTCGGCACGTTGCTGCGCAAGGGCGGCGCGTTCTTCATCCGCCGCTCGATCAAGGGCAATGCGCTGTATTCGGCCGTGCTCAGCGAATACGTCGCCCAACTGGTGGCCGGCGGCTATTCCATCGAATATTTCGTCGAAGGCGGGCGTTCGCGCACCGGGCGTCTGCTGCAGCCCAAGGGCGGCATGATCGCGATGACGCTGCGCGCGTATCTGCGCCAGCCGCGCAAGCCGGTGCTGTTCCAGCCGGTATACATCGGCTACGAAAAGTTGATGGAAGGCAACAGCTACCTGGACGAGCTCACCGGCCGGCCGAAGGAAAAGGAATCCATCTGGGGCCTGCTGTGGTCCATCCCCAAGGTGCTCAAGCAGAACTACGGCCAGGTGGTGGTGAACTTCGGCGAGCCGATCGCGCTCAACGACGTGCTGGCCAGGCACGCGCCCGATTGGGACGGCCAGCCGCTGCCGGAAGACGAAAAACCCACCTGGCTGGCGCCCGCGGTGGACATGCTGTCTACGCAGATCCAGACCCGCATCAACTGCGCCGCCGACGTCAATCCGATCAACCTGCTGGCGCTGGCCCTGCTGTCCACGCCCAAGCACGCGATGGGCGAGGCCGACCTGATCGCGCAGATCGAGTTGTGCAAGAAGCTGCTGGCCGAAATGCCGTACTCGGACCGCGTCACCGTCACCCCGCACACGCCGGCGCGCATCATCACCCACGCCGAAGAGATCAACGTGCTCACGCGCGTGTCGCACCCGCTGGGCGATGTGCTCAGCGTCAGCGGCGATACCGCGGTGCTGCTGAGCTACTTCCGCAACAACGTGCTGCACCTGTTCACCGCTTCTTCGTGGGTGGCGTGCTGCTTCCAGAACAACCGCCGCATGAGCCGCGCCGGTCTGTTGCGCCTGGGCCGCACGGTGTATCCGTTCCTGCAGGCCGAGTTGTTCCTGCCGTGGAGCGAAGACCGCTTTGCCGAACGCATCGAACAGACCATCGACATGTTCGTGCGCGAAGGCCTGCTGCTCAACGTCACCGACGACGACGGCGGCATCCTGACCCGCAACACCGGGCAGACCGACGAAGTGTTCCGCCTGCGCGCGATCGGCCATTCGCTGCAACAAGCGTTCGAGCGCTATTACATCGCCATTTCGGTGCTGGTGAAGAACGGCCCGGGCGTGCTCGGTGCCGGCGAACTGGAAAGCCTGTGCCAGCAGGCCGCGCAGCGTCTGAGCCTGCTGTATGCACCGGCCGCGCCGGAGTTCTTCGACAAGACCCTGTTCCGCGGCTTCATCCAGAAATTGCGCGAGTTGCGCCTGGTGTGGCCGGACGACAACAGCAAGCTGATGTTCGACGAGCGCCTGGATGCCTGGGCCAAGGACGCCAAGTTCATTCTCGGCCGCGAACTGCGCCATACCATCGAACGCGTCAGCCCGGCAGCGGCCAAGCCGGACGTGGCTGTGCCGCCGCAGTAAAAGCGACTGACAAGACGTGGCGAGCAGTCGTCAGGTGGGTGTGGGCGGCGGGCAGGAACCGGAGCGTACGCGTGGTACATGCCGATACCGGGCACCGGCCGCGCCCGCCTGGCGGCTGCACAGTCGTTTTGTTGGATGCTCTAAGCCGTTGGCGAATGCCTTCACGTCTTGCAGGGCGCGTCGGGCGCGTGGCGAGGTGGCGGTGGGCGGGGCGCCGGCCGCCTTCACACAGCGGTTCCGTTCGCTTCATCGGGCGCTTGCAGCGTTCCCGTTAGCATCGCAGCATCTTTCACTGTGATCGGCTGCGTTGCACCACGGGCGCCGCCGACAGGAGACTTGCATGCGCGCAGCCATCCACACCCAGTTCGGCGACCCGGCCAAGGTGCTCGAACTCGGCGAACGGCCCACACCGCAACCCGGCAAGGGCCAGGTCCGCATCGCGATGCGGCGTTCGCCCATCCACAACCATGACCTGTGGACGGTGCGCGGCAACTACGGCTACAAGCCCACGCTGCCGGCGATCGGCGGCAGCGAAGGGTCTGGCGTGATCGATGCGCTGGGCGAAGGCGTGCAGGGCCTGCAGGTCGGCCAGCGTGTCGTCGCCGCCGGCGTGCACGAGAGCTGGGCCGACTACTTTCTGGCCGACGCAACCGGCGTGGTCCCGCTGCCCGACGCACTGGATGACGACCGCGGCTGCCAGCTCATCGCCATGCCGCTGAGCGCGTTGATGCTGATCGAGTTCCTGAATGTCGACAAAGGCGACTGGATTGTGCAGAACACCGCCAACGGCGCGGTCGGCAAGACTGTGGCCATGCTGGCTGCGGCACGCGGCATCAACGTGATCAATCTGGTGCGTCGCGATGCCGGCGTGGACGAACTCAAGGCACTGGGGATCGGGAATGCGGTGTCGACCGCGCAGGACGGTTGGCAAGACCGCGTGCGCGCGCTGGCCGGCGATGCACCGATCGTGCGCGCGATCGACTCGGTGGCCGGCAAGGCGGCAGGCGAGCTGATGGGGCTGCTCGCCGAGGGCGGCGAGTTGATCTCGTTCGGCTCGATGACCGGCGAACCGCTGGAGATTGCCAGCGGCGATGTGATCTTCAAGCAGGCCACCGTGCGCGGCTTCTGGGGCAGCAAGGTCATGGCCGCCACCAAGTCCGAGGACAAGCGCCGCATGATCGGCGAGCTGTTGAAGGCCGCGCTCGACGGCAGCCTGGCGCTGCCGGTGGAAGCGGTGTTCGATCTGGAAGACGCGGCCAAGGCGGCAGCGGCCAGTGCCGAACCGGGGCGAGGTGGCAAGATCCTGCTGCGCGCCGGTTGAGCGGGGTGCGCCGATCGAAACAGCGCCAGCGCGGGGACGGAGTGGCAGGTCGCCCGCGCTGGCTGGATGGCAGTGTCGCTTGCGCGGTGGAACTCTCAGAGCGGCTCCTAGCGAGCACTGATCTTTCGTGCGCCGCGCGGTTGTATGTGTCGTGTGGCCGATGTGGGTATTGATCCGTTGCAGCCAGCGGTCTTTCGCAGTTAGCGCTGCGCAATCAGAGTAGAGCGACTTGGCCGTTGACAACGTTCAGCACTCGTACCCTCATCCGCCCCTTCGGGGCACCTTCTCCCGGTGGGAGAAGGGAGCTTATCGGCGCGATGGGTTTAGCCGGTTCGATGCAGGAGACGTGCAGTTCCGGCTGCGATGCAGTGAGCTTCTCCAGGTACGAGAAGGAATGTCTCGACGCGAAGCGCTAGAGCCTGCTTCGGCGAAATAAGGAAGCCGCGAACCAGCGCTTTACAGAGCCTCATCCCAACAGCACAGATCAAAGCCTTTCCTCACGTCGGGGCGAGAAGGCATGGC
Source organism: Xanthomonas euvesicatoria (assembly GCF_013112235.1). Classification (NCBI taxonomy): domain Bacteria; kingdom Pseudomonadati; phylum Pseudomonadota; class Gammaproteobacteria; order Lysobacterales; family Lysobacteraceae; genus Xanthomonas; species Xanthomonas euvesicatoria. The sequence goes on along the minus strand of NZ_JABFFS010000001.1, from coordinate 990,913 downwards.
TGGTGCGCCCCTGGCGCGCGTGCCTTCGGGTGCCCGCGTCGCAAGCACGGGCTCTGGTTGAGGGACCGTTTCTGCAGCTGACGCAAGCTACCGCCAACCAGCCATCACGCCGGCTCGTCGGGCACCAACTCCATCTCCAGCCGCGTGATGCAGTCCTTGATGTGCAGCTTGCGCTTCTTCAAGCGCTTCATCTGCAGCTCGTCGTCCAGGTTCGCGGGCACGCGCTGAATCTCCTCGTCCAACGCGCGGTGGGCGCGTCGCAACTCGGCGATCTGCTCGACGATCTCGGCGGTTGACAAGGTTTCCACCCCCCGAGCATACACAACCCCGGGCTGCGCGCGTCACCCACGCTTGCCAAGCGGCCCGGGGCTGCGACAATGCCCGCGCGCCGCGGGGAAACGGCGGCGCGCCCCGTCCATCATTGCCGCGCGGCTACGGCCGTCGAGAAAGGAGTCTTTCGATGCGTCTGCATCCTTCCCTGCTGGCCCTGGGCCTGTTCGCCGCCGCCAACCTGGCCAGCGCCGCCGATGTCGCCAAGTACGACGGCTTTCTGTGCTGCAACCTGCGCACCGACGGCAGCTGGATCAGCGACAGCAACTACGCCGAAGACGGCAAGCGCATGCTCCCGGTCGGCACCCCGGTGAGCGTCACCGGCTTCGGCCGCAACCGCGTCAACCTCAAGATCGCCGGCGAAAAGCAGTCCATCGGCAACGATTACAGCCGCGACCTGGACAACACCGCCTTTGCCGCCCGGTATGTCGTCACCACCGACCCCAAGCTCAAGCTCGCTACCTTCCCGCCCAAGATTCGCCAGGCGATCAACGATGGCAAGCTCACCGGCGGCATGACCCGCGAACAGGTGCTGATGGCGGTCGGCTACCCGATCAGCAGCGAAAACCCCAACCTGGACGCCTCGCTGTGGCGCTACTGGCGCGACAGCTTCTCCGAGTACCAGGTGCAGTTCGGCCCCAGCGGCAAGCTGGTCAAGGTGACCGCCGATCCGCAGGTGATGAATTTGATCTGGGTGCCGTGAGGCACTCAGCGGAGCAGCAGGCGCCGGCGTGAGCCGGCACCTGTCATCGCCCCACGGTTGCTGATCACTGATGTCGCGTGCGTGCGCGCTGGCGAATGCAAGGCATCGACGACACCGCGCGGGTTCATTGAACGTGCGACCCCGACGAGGGAAGACATGCACGATGGTGAATTGATTATCCCGCCCGACGCACTGGCCGATCCGGAGGCCTTCGAACTGCTGCGTCTATGGGCCGCGAATGAACAGCTGCACGTGAGCATCAATCGCGATCTGGGTGGCGGTGCAGAGGACTTCGGCGAACTGCTTGTGGATCTATTCGAGCAATGCTTCGCGGATGTACGCACAGCGCGATGGCATGCCGCTCGCGCAATGTCGCACGCTGATGCTGGATGACTTCTTGCGACGCGTTGCCGACCCGAGCGGTCGGCAAGAGGGAGCGCTGCCAGTCGAGCACTAGCGGCGCCGTGCAAGGCCCTCGTTGCGCGATCGCGCGTCCCGGGCAAGCCTCTATTGACTGCGATGACTCGGTTAGCAGTGCGCCGGGCACGGACGCATCGCCGTGCTGCCTTTTGGATACCATCGACGCTGGCTTTCTCGCCCAAGGGCGAAGATCCTGGCGTCACTGGCCTTCCCGACCAACACCTGATGAGAGCGTCCTGATGAGAGTGTCATGCAGCGAGATCTGATTCTGTATCCCAAAGACGATAACGGCGACACGCTCTGGCATATCGCACAGCAAGGTGTCGACCTTTCAAAGCCGCGGGAAATCGCTTTTTCGGTGGTCTTCCCCAGCAAGGAATCGGCGCTGGAGTTCTCGGTGAAGATGCTTCGCTTCGAGCAGAAAGTCCGCTGCTGTCATTACCCGGAAAATACGGCGTTTCCCATGGATGTGACGGTGTATCCGACCATGGTGCCGTTGTACAAGGCGATTTCGGCGTTCGAGGAAGACCTGGCAGCCGAGGCCAAGCCCTTGGACGGCTTGAACGATGGATGGGAATTCTTCGGGGACGCGAAGGACGCCTGAGCGCTCGACCGGTTCGAGGACTGCACGGCGTGCAGATTCTCCTATCAGCGCTTCCGCATCAGCGCGCTGACTGCGGCACACGTCGCAGCTGCGTCACGTCATAGCCCATCGCCGCGATACGCTCGACCGCTTGCTGATAGTCGGCATCGGAGACCTCCGGGGTGCGCGCCATGTACCAGACGTAGTCGCGCTTGCTGCGCGCCACGATGGTCTGCGTATAGGCTGCGTCCCGCCAGGCGATCACGTACTCGGCCTTGAACGGCCAGAAGAACTGCATGCGCCAGAGCGCGCCATTGCCTTCCTTCGCCACCTGGCCGATCGGATGCATCGATTTGAGCGGCGCCTGGAAGCTGCCCTTGCGAAAGGTGAAGGTGGTCTGGATGCGACCATCCGGTCGCAGCGCGTAGCTCTCCACCGCGTCGTAGGCGCTGCGCTCGGGCCGGGTCGGAATATGCGCAATCACATACCAGTCGCCCATGAAGCGCGGCACATCAACGGTGTCTGCGCGGGGCAGGGCAGCGCGTGAATCGCTTGCGCCAGCACTGCCGTGGACCGCGAGCGTGAGTAACAACAGCATCGAACTACGTCGCATGGCATTTCTACCTAAGAGGGCACGTCTCAGCAATACGTAGCTGCACTACGTCTGGATGCGAGCCCATGCGATGTAGTTCCAGCCTGGGGCAAGACTGGCCTTGGTGCGTGCGACATGCCGGTGCCGTTTGCCGAGTCATCTGCGTTCAAGAGCCAAATAAAGAGCCACTCAAACGCCGGAAACGCGCAATTTATGCCGTGAGTATTGTTCAACCCTCAGCCGCCGTGATGACGACAAGGTGCGCTGAAGCATCGAGCTGAAAGGACGTTTCTTCCACCGTCAGCTGCCCAGCGATCACCGACTCGATGGATCCCGGCGGGCGGTTGCCCAACGGCACTCACCAAGGCGATACCGCGTCTTCCCCATACGGATAAATCGTCGCGATCGTTCCATCTGCAGCATGTTCCAGCGGTGCCATCTTGATGCTGCGCAGATGCGTCTGGCCGCCCGAAAGCACGCTGTCGTGATAGAACAGATACCACTGCTCCTGGAACAAGCAGATGGAGTGATGCGTGGTCCAGCCGACCACCGGTGCGAGCAGCACGCCCTGGTAGTTGAACGGGCCGTAGGGTGAATCGCTGGTGGCGTAGCAGATCTGGTGGGTGTCGCCGGTGGAATACGACAGGTAGTACCGACCTGCATGTTGGTGGACCCAGGGACCTTCGAAGAAGCGGCGGGCGTGGTCGTCTGCGCGCAGCGGGGCGCCGTGTTCGTCGAGGATGACGACTTCGCGGCTGGGTTCGGCCAGTTCGGTCATGTGCGCGTGCAGGCGCGCCACGCGCGGGCCAAGTGCGGGTGCCTCGCCCACCGGTTCCTGATGCGTCTGCGCGTAGACATTATCGCGGTAGTGCTGCAGCTGGCCGCCCCAGATGCCGCCGAAGTACAGGTAATGCGCGCCGTCGTCGGCGGCGAGTACGGCCGGGTCAATCGAGTAGGTTCCGGCGATGGGCTGCGGCTCGGCGACGAACGGGCCTTCGGGGCGATCGCCCACCGCCACGCCGATCTGGAATATGCCGTCGGCGCGTTTTGCGGGGAAGTACAGATAAGTCTTGCCGTTGCGTTGTGCCGCATCCGGTGCCCACATCTGCCGCTGCGCCCAGGGCACATCGCGCACATGCAGCACTTGCCCGAGGTCTTCCACCGCCGCACCTGGATGCGCCATGCGCAACACGTGGTAGTCGGCCATGTCGAAATGCGAGCCGTCGTCGCTGAAGGCCACGCCGGCATCGAGGTCGTGCGAGGGATAGATATACAGCGCACCGTCGAATACATGTGCGGACGGGTCGGCGGTGTAGAGGTGGGTGACCAGCGGTGCGGAAATGGCGGTGCGCGCCAGCGCCTGCAGATTAGCGGCTTGCAGTTCATCGGACATGCGCGTACCTGTGCATGAAGTGGGAGGGGAGGTCAGACAGTGGCGAACGGGGCGGCCTGTCGGCGCATGCCCAGTTCGTGCTCGATGCGGGTTTCCAGCGCCTTGTCGATTTCGTACAGCGCCAGCAATGCAGTGCCGAGCAGGAACGGAAGCGAGGCGTACACGCTGATGGACAGGCGGATGCCGTTGGTGACGGCCGCGCCTTGCTGCGGCAGTGCTGCGTCATAGCCATAAAACGCCAGGATGCCGGCGACCAGTGCGCCGCCTACGCTCAGTCCGATCTTCAAGCCGCACAACATCGCCGAGAAGATGATGGCGGTGGCGCGGCGGTGGTTCTTCCACTCCGAGTAATCGGCCACATCGGCGATCATGGCCCACAGCAACGGGATGGTGATGCCGTAGAAATACCCGTGCAGGACGTAGGAAGCGAACACCCAGCCGATCGCATTCGGTGGGTACAGATAGAACGCCAGCAGGAACAGCGTGGAGATCAGCAGCGCGCCGCCGAAGACATTGCGCTTGCCAAAGCGGTCGGCCAGGCGTTTGGAAAAACCGATGCCCACGATCATCGCCAGGATGCCGCCGGCGCTGAACACGCTAAATGCGGAAGTCGGCGCGTCCTGTGGCCACTGCAACGCGCTCATGCCGGCGCCAGTCAGGACGCTGTTGATGCCGGCGATGAAGCGGTTGAACCCGGCGTGGTCGAGAAACTGCGTCAACGCATTCGCGTCGAGGTAGTACTTGAAGTAGTAGATGTACATCCCGCCCTTCATCGCCAGATTGATGAAGACCAGGATGGTGAGCGCCAGCATCACCAGCCAGGGCTTGTTGCGGACCAGATCGGTCAGGTCCTGGCGCACGCTGTTGCGTTGTTCGCTGATCGGCAGCACCCGCTCGCGCGTGGTGAAGAAGGTGATCAGAAAGCACAGCGTGCCGATCGCCGCGAACAGCGCCATGGTGTTGCGAAAACCCTGCGCCTTGTCGCCATTGCCCAGGATCAAGACCAACGGCAGTAACAGCACCTGGATGATGAACTGCGCAAAGGTCACCGCCAGAAAGCGATACGCCGACAAGCTGTTGCGCTGCTCCATGCTGCCGGTGAGCACGCCGCTCAAAGCCGAATACGGCAGGTTGTTGGCGACGTACACCAGCATCAGCAAGGTGTAGGTGGCAAAGGCGTAGGCGATCTTGCCCTGCTCGCCGAGCGTGGGCGTATTGAAGGCGGCCAGCGACAACGCCCCGAAAGGCAGTGCGGTCCACAGGATCCACGGGCGGAACTTGCCCCAGCGGGTGCGCGTGCGATCGGCCAAGATACCGATGACCGGTGTAAACACGAACGCGCCCAGCATGCCGACCACAAAGATCAGCGTCGCTGCCACGCTGGCAGGTATGCGGAACACATCGGTGTAGAAGAACGCCAGGAAAGTGACCAGCGTCTGGAAGATCAGATTGGCAGCCAGGTCGCCCAGGCTGTAGCCGATCTTTTCGCGCAAGGAGAGCTGCTGTGACCGATCGTTCATGAGGTGGGGCGGACTCGAAGAATGCTGCGGAAAACGCCGCGGCGCGCATTGCGCCATCGGTCGCCGCTGGGAGGAACGGCGACCGATGACGACAACACTCAAAAGGTACCGCGGATGCCGAGCATGACGGTGCGCCCGGGCTCATACAGGTCGTAGGTGGCGTTGGGCCAAGCGAAGGTCGTGCGCAACGGCTCGTTGGTGATATTGGTGACGTTGAGCGTGATCTGCGGCTTGGACGGCAGCCAATCCAGTGCGTAGCTCGCCGACATATCGAGCTGGCCGCGCGCGTCGGCGTTGAGGCGCGCATACGGAATGCCGTTCTGGTTGGCGCCGGAGATCACCATGTCGTCGTTCCAGGTGTAGGACAGGCGGATCGAGGCTGCGTCCTTTTCCCAGTAGACGGTGCCGTTCCAGAGGTTGGGTGCGACACCGACGGCCACCGCCGGCACGCCTTCGCCTTCGGACTGCTGGTTGACGTGGGTGTAGTTGAGGCTGAAACCCAGGCCGTCGAACAGCTTGTCCAGCGGCTGCACCCAGATGGCCTCGGTGCCGCGGATATTGAGCACACCATCGGCATTGACCTGCGTCTGCACATCCACGGTGGCCGCATTGGGGCCGCCGCGCTGGGCCAGGCCGGCCTGCTGGATCGGCAATAGCGTGTCGTAGTTCACGCCCAGGTCGTTGAACGGAATGCGGCGGATGCCGTTGACGGTGAAGCCGGTGATGCGCTTGTTGAACAGGGTCAGGCCCACATAGCCTTCGCCGCCGGTGTACCACTCGCCGCCGAAATCCACATTGGTCGACAGATACGGCTTGAGGTTCGGATTGCCCTGCGTGGCGGTCTGCGCGGAAGGGTCGCTGAAGTTGGTGTTGGGCAGCATCGCGCTGGGATCGGGGCGGGTCAGCGTGCGCGAGCTGGACAGGCGCATGACCACCTTGTCGGCCACGTCCCATGCCACGTTGAACGAGGGCAGGGTTTCCTTGTAATCCGAATCCAGCACCTGCACGCTGCGGACGCCATTGATGGTGACCGGGCCGGTAATGGTCTGGTCGGTGGTCACATAGCGCACGCCGGCGTTGAAGCGCATGGTGCGGTTCCAGACATCGGCTTCCGCATTGGTCTCGATGTAGAAGCCCAGATTTTTTTCGCGGATGCCGCCGGTCGAAGCGCCGGTGTTGGCCGAGTTGCTCTCCGGTGCGGCATCGCGCAGCGCGTAGTAGTTGGTGTCGGCCAGGAAGCGGGAGAAGTCGGCAGTGATGAAACCGCCTGGGCCGGGTTTCAGATAGCTGGCCAGGGCCGCGTTCGGGATTGCCGAGCCGGCGCCGCCGTTGCACACGTTGCCGCCATTGCCGCGACACACCACCTGTTCCCAGGCGGTGCTGTTGTCGAAGCCACGGATGGTGCGCTCGGCCATGTCGTAGGACGCGCCGATCTTGACGTTGCGCTTGTCCTCACCGAACTGCAGATCGGCGCGCGCGCCGCGCGTTTCGGTCTGGCGCTTTTCGTTCTGGATATTGACCCGGCCACCCGTCCAGCCCCAGCCCAGGTTGGGGTCGTTGAGATCGAGCGGGCTGGTGATGCTGGGGCGGTCGCCGCCTTCGTTGCGGTAGTCCACGGTGGTGAACGGCGAGGTGACCAGGATGCTGGGCGATTCGCGTGCGAGCCAGCTACGGGTGGCATTGGCCTGCACATTGAGCTTGATGTCCTGCTCGGCGCCAAACAGCAGTTCCGCACCGGGATTGACGCTCCAGAACTTGACGTTTTCGTGGTACGGGCGCGCTTCCAAAAAGTACTGCGCGTTGGCGAAGGTGGCGCTGGTCACCACGTTGTTCTGATCCAGCTGCATGCCGAGCGGAATCATGTTGCCGTTGCGGCCGATCAGATTCATGCTGATCCGCTCGGTGGTGCGCTCGGCTTCGGAGTACAGCGTGTCCAGGTAAAAATGCATGCTGTCGGAAGGGCGCCATTCCAGCGACATGACCGACGCATCGCGGTCGCGATCGCCACTCATGTAGACGCTGCGGCCCAGACGCGGGATCAGCGCGTCGCTGATCTGGTCGATGCTCAGGCCCGGGTTGCGCGCCAGCAGCCAGGCGGCGTCGATGGTCTCGCCGGTGGTGAGGCCGCTGCCGGCAGTGGCGGGCACAGTGTCTGGAATGCGCCAGTTGCCGCCGCCATTGACGTTGCACGCCGCCGGTTGGTTGGTGGCTGGCGTTCCTGCCGGCGGCGCGAGACCGCACTGGGTGTAGGTGAGGCCGGGGTTGGTCCAGCCCACGCTCTCGAAACCGCGCACGCCGAGTTTGCTGCGGACCGACGCCACGCCGAACAGTGCACCGAAGGTGCCTGCTTCATTGGTCCAGCTGCCCATGAAAGCGCCGCGTGGGGTGGTTTTTTCGCTGGTGCTGTTCCAGTCGGCCTGCGCCTGATAAGTGAAGTGCACGCCGGGGCGGTCGAACGGGCGCGCGCTGCGCATGTCCACCACACCGGAAACGCCGCCTTCGAGCATGCTCGCGGTGGGTGTCTTGCTCACCGTGAGCTGGGTGAAAAATTCGGTGGGGAACAGATTCAGATCGACTTCGCGGTTCTGGTTCTGCGCATTCAGGCCGATCGAAGCAGTGGCGATGCTGGCGCCGTTGAGCGTGGTCTTGGTGAAGCTGGTGCCCAGGCCGCGGATGGCGATATTGAGACCTTCGCCGTTGACGTCGCGCGCCAGCTGCACGCCGGGAATGCGGTTGAGCGACTCGGCGATATTCATGTCCGGAAACTTGCCGATGTCTTCGGCAAACACCGTGTCGGCAAAGCCGACCGAATCGCGCTTGGCGTCGGTGGAGAACTGGATGCTGCGTCGGTAGCCGGACACGGTGACGGTATCCAGCTGGGTCACCGCATCGTTATTGCCGGCAGTGGTTGGCGGGGTTTGCGCCGTGCTCTGGGCATCGGCGGACTGTGCCCAGGCGGCGGTGCTGGACATGCCCAGCAGGATGGATCCCAACGCGCAGGACAACGCGGTTCGTGCGTAGCTGTTCTTCACCGTAATCCCTTCCCTAACAGGTAGCAGATGTCCCACGCATCGCCCCTGCGCAGGGAGTGCCGCTGCCGTTGCGCGGCGCGACGATGGTGCGATGGGGGAGACGGACGATCAGTGCATTTGATGTTAGCGCTAACAAAATCGGAACATCACGCTGCAGGGCAGCATAGATGCGTGCACGCGCCGGCAGGCCGCCGGCCAACCCACGCCGTCGCGCCGGACGCGCTTGCGTACGGGGGCGCAGTGTTGCACTGCGCGATGGATTTATCGCGATGCCGTGTTAATGGTAGCGCTATCATCCGTGGCGCAAGGCCACCTTCGTGCAGGTGCAGTGGTCGATGAATCGAACCGAAGAACACGGCAGCGACGGTCCCGGCCGGCACCTGATGGGTGCACGCTTGCACCACGTCGGGCAATCCGCGCAGGAAGCTGGCGCGCTGGCGCGCCCGCATAGGCCACGCGCATGAGCGAGGTGCCCGCCGCGGCCCCGGGGGCCGCAACGGCAAGGCTCGGCCGGGTGCGCTGGCGGGTCTGCGCCCTGCTGCTCGCGGCCACCACCATCAACTATGTGGACCGCCAGGTACTGGGCGTGCTGGCGCCGTTTCTGCAGACGCAGATCGGTTGGAACGAAATCCAGTACGGCTATATCGTCACCGCATTCCAGGCGGCGTATGCGCTGGGCTTGCTGTGCAGCGGTGCGGTAATCGACCGCTTCGGCACTCGGCTCGGCTATGCGCTGGCGATCGGCCTGTGGAGCCTGGCGGCGATGGGGCATGCCTTGGCCACCAGCGTGGTGGGGTTTGCGATTGCGCGGTTTTTCCTGGGCCTTGGCGAATCGGGCAATTTTCCTGCAGCGCTCAAGACGGTGGCCGAATGGTTCCCGCGCCGTGAGCGCGCGCTGGCCACCGGCATCTTCAATTCCGGCTCCAATATCGGGGCCATTTTTGCCCCATTGTTGGTGCCGTTGATTGCCACCGCCTGGGGCTGGCAGGCGGCATTCCTGTTCACCGGCGTGCTCAGTGCAACCTGGTTGGCGGTGTGGTGGTTCAGCTATCACCCGCCCGAGCAGCAACCCCGGTTGTCTGCTGCAGAACTGGCGCACATCCGCAGCGATGCGCATGAGCCGGTGCAGCGCCGCCTGTCGTGGTTACAGGTGCTGCAGCATCGGCAAGCCTGGGCGTTTGTGCTGGGCAAGTTCATCACCGACCCGATCTGGTGGTTCTTCCTGTTCTGGCTGCCGAAGTTCCTGCACGCCGAATATGGCCTGAGCCTGCTGCAATTGGGCGTGCCCTTGATCGTGATCTTCGTGCTGGCCGACATCGGCAGCATTGCCGGTGGTTGGGTGGCCGGGCGTTTCATCGCACGTGGCTGGAGCGTCAATCGCGCACGCAAGACCGCGATGCTGATCTGCGCGATTTCCGTCGTGCCCATCGTCTTTGCCGCACGCGCCGACAACCTGTGGCTGGCGGTCGCGCTGATCGGGCTGGCCACCGCCGCCCATCAGGGCTGGTCGGCGAATCTGTTTACGCTGCCTTCGGACATGTTTCCGCGCCACGCGGTTGCCACGGTGGTGGGCATCGGCGGCTTTGCCGGTGCGGTGGGCGGCATGCTGATCGCCACCTTCATCGGCTTTCTGTTGCAAGCCACCGGCAGCTATGTGCCGGTATTTCTGATGGCAGGCTCTGCCTACCTGCTGGCCTTGGTCGTCGTGCACACGCTGGTGCCGCGGCTGGAGCCGGCGCAGTTGCCTGTCGATCCAGCGCCGACATCGTCCTGAGGTGAGCCTATGCATATGCGCGCAGTAGCACTGGGGTTATTGATGGCGGCGGGCATGGCCGCGCCAACCCACGCGGCACCGCTGGCAGCGGCGGCGTCCAAATTCCTCGGAAGTGCGTACGGCGCGCAGCAGGCGCCGGGGTTTGCGCAGTACTGGAACAAGCTCACCCCGGAAAACGGAGGCAAATGGGGCAGTGTGGAGGCGGTGCGCGACCAGATGGACTGGAGCACGCTGGATGCGGCATACCGGTTTGCCCAGGCCAATCAGATGCCATTCCAGATGCATGTCATGGTGTGGGGCAACCAGCAGCCGGAATGGATCAAGACCTTGCGGCCGGCCGAGCAGCGCCGCGAGATCGAGCAATGGTTTGCCGCCGTCGCGCAGCGCTACCCGGAGATCGCGCTGCTGGAGGTGGTGAACGAGCCACTCAACGACCCGCCCAGCAAGGCCGATATCGGCGGCGGCAATTATCTGCAGGCGCTGGGGGGTAACGGCGACAGCGGCTGGGAATGGGTACTGCAATCGTTTCGGCTTGCGCGCCAGCATTTTCCCAACACCAAGTTGATGATCAACGACTACAGCATCACCAATAGCGCGCAGGCCACGCAGAAGTATTTGCAGATCGTGCGGCTGCTGCAGCGTGAGAACCTGGTCGATGCGATCGGGGTGCAGGAGCATGCCTTCGAGACCATGCCGGAGGTGGCGATGTCGGTGCATCGCGACAATCTGGATGCGTTGGCTGCCACGGGCCTACCGATCTACGTCACCGAGTTCGATCTGGACGGGCCGACCGATGCGCAGCAACTGGCCGACTACAAGCGGGTGTTTCCGGTGTTCTGGGACCACCCGGCAGTGCATGGCATCACCCTGTGGGGCTTTCGGCCCGGCTTGTGGCGCGACAAGGAAGCTGCCTACCTGATCCGCGCCGACCGCACCGAACGTCCGGCGCTCGCGTGGCTGCGCGACTACGTTGCAGCCCATCCCGGTGCACCTGCGCCATGACAATTATTGATGCGCGCCGCGCTCACAGACCTTTGTCTGGTGTCCTGACCTTATGCCGATGCGCGCACGTCATCGTGTTGGCTGCATGCGCCGTGTGGCAAATAGCCGCGCTGACCGCGCTGACCACTGCCGCACACCAAGGCGGGTCGGCATGTCCTTTTACGCTGCTTGCTGACCTGCTTGCTGACCTGCTTGCTTGTCCTGCAGTCGCAAGAATGGACAGCCTCGGCGCCATCCTGATCACACCGTTCATTGGTTTCGTTTTGCAGGCCATCGGCGGCTACATATCGAAATTTTTTTACGGTGGGTGCGGCCTACATTCTGGCGCTGGCGGTGGTGCACCGCCTGGTGCCACGACGCAGCCGGCGCGAGTGGAGCAACCGGCCTAGACGCGGTTCCAGGTGCCTGCGCACTTTGGCGTCGATCCGACGCACGTCAGCGCACCTGTCCTTTCCGTGACTGCTTTGCTCACTTATCGAGGATGCCAACATGTTGAAACTCCGTTACCCGCTCACGCTTGTGCTGTTGCTGGGCGCGTATGCGTCCGCTGTTGCCGGGCCCATCGCTGCCGGCAAGCAGCGCGTCCTGGGCAGCGCCTACAGCCCACAGCAAGCGCAGGGCTTCACCAACTACTGGAACGCCGACGTGCCCGAAAATGCGGGCAAATGGGGCAGCGTCGAGCCCGTGCGCGGCCAGATGAACTGGGGCCCGCTCGACGAGGCTTACCAGTTGGCCAAGCGCAACCACATGCAATTCCAGTTCCATGTCGGGCTCTGGGGTGCCCAGCAGCCGACGTGGGTGCGCAACCTGCCGCCAAACGAGCAGCTTGCGGCGATCGAGCACTGGTTTGCCGCGATTGCGCAGCGCTACCCCGACATCGACTTGATGCAGGTGGCCAACGAGACGCTGCCGGGCCACAACCAGCCGGACAATCGCCGCAGCGATACGGGCAACTATCTGCGGGCACTGGGCGGCACCGGGGCGACCGGCGTGGACTGGGTGCTTGAGGCATTCCGCCTGGCACGCAAGTATTTCCCCCATACCAAGTTGATGATCAACGACTACAACGTCACCGAGTACAACGACCAAGCCAGGCAGTATCTGCACACCATCCAGCTGCTGCAGCAAGAACACCTGATCGATGCGATCGGCATCCAGGGGCACCTGTCGAGCAACGGCCCCTCAGTTTCGGTGCAGCGCGCCAACCTCGACCTGTTGGCGTCCACCGGACTGCCGATCTACATCACCGAGTTCGACCTGGATGGGCGTACCGACGCTCAGCAGTTGGCAGCCTGGCAGCGTTTCTTCCCGATGTTCTGGGAGCATCCGGCCGTGCGTGGCGTGAACGTGTGGGGTTTCCGTCACGGTCTATGGCGTGAAAATGAAGGTGCGTATCTGATCAATTACGACGGCAGCGAACGCCCGGCCTTGACCTGGCTACGCAGCTACGTTGCCAGCAGGCCCTGACCGGGCTTCCTTCTCATTGTCCATAGGGCTGATATCGATCATGCGTTCTTCCGTGTTGTCCTTGCATCCCGATCGTTTGCTGCCGGCCGATCCCGGCACGCGCGCGATCGCCCGCCGCCTGTACGCACAGGTTGCAACGCTGCCGATCATCAGCCCGCATGGCCACACCGACCCGGCCTGGTTCGCCACCAATGCACCGTTTGCCAACGCCACCGAACTGTTGTTGGTGCCGGACCATTATGTATTCCGCATGTTGTACAGCCAGGGCATCGACCTCGATGCCCTGGGCATCCCGCGCGCAGATGGAACCCGCGCAGCAGTCGACCCGCGTGCGGCATGGCGCGTGTTTGCCGAGCACTACACGTTGTTGCGCGGCACGCCGTCGGCGCTATGGCTCAATCATGTGTTCCATGATGTCTTCGATTTGCGTATCCGTCTCGATGCCGGCACCGCCGATCACTATTACGACCACATCACCGCCGCGCTGCGAACGCCGGCATTCCTGCCGCGTGCGCTGTTCGAGCGCTTCAATATCGAGGTGATCGCCACCACCGAATCGCCGCTGGATCGGCTGCAGCACCATGCGGCCATTGCCGCCAGCGGTTGGCAGGGACGGGTGGTGACGGCGTATCGCCCTGACCCGGTCGTGGACCCGGAGCACGAGCAGTTTGCCGGCGCGCTGCAGCAGTTCGGCGCGCTCACCGGTGAGGACGTGCTCACCTGGGATGGCTACCTGCGTGCGCATCGGCAACGGCGTGCGTTCTTTGCCGCGCATGGCGCCACCTCGACCGATCACGGGCACCCCAGCGCCGCGACCGCCGATCTGTCACCAGCCGAAGCGCAGCGCCTGTTCGATACGGTGGTGCGCGGTGCGGCCACGCCGGAGCAGGCGGAACTGTTTCGCGCGCAGGTGCTGACCGAAATGGCGGCGATGAGCCTTGACGACGGCCTGGTGATGCAGCTGCATCCGGGCTGCTTCCGCAATCACAATCGGCAGCTGTTCGGGCAGTACGGACGCGACAAGGGCGCCGACATTCCGATGCGCACCGACTACGTGCATGCGTTGAAGCCCCTGCTGGATCGGCATGGCAACGACCCGCGCCTGCGCCTGATCGTGTTCACCCTGGACGAAACCAGCTACAGCCGCGAGCTGGCGCCATTGGCCGGGCATTACCCCTCCCTGCTGCTCGGCCCGGCGTGGTGGTTCCATGATGCGCCGGAGGGCATGTGGCGCTTTCGCGAGCAGACCCTGGCCAGCGCCGGCTTCTACAACACCGTGGGCTTCAACGACGATACCCGCGCATTCCTGTCCATTCCCGCGCGGCACGATGTGGCGCGGCGCGTGGACAGCGCCTTCCTGGCCAAACTCGTTGCCGAGCACCGGCTGGAAGAGGACGAGGCAACCGAGGTGGCAATCGACCTGGCCTACCGCCTACCCAAGCAAGCGTACAACTTGTGAGGTGGCGTAAACGGAGGGCGGCAGTGCCGAGGCGTGCGCACGCGGCGCCACTGCATCCTTCGCAGCGGCAGGATCGGTGAACTGATGCGTGCACACGCCAAGCACAACGTCACACGAGCGCTGCGCGCAGGTTATGCAGTACGTGCCTGCACGGGGCTTTTCTGGCTCTGCAGTGCATGGCCCATCATCGCAGCACCGCACGCTGCCAGCGACGCCTCGCGCGAACGTATTTCGCTGGATGCGCAGTGGCGCTTTCATCGTGGCGACCCGCCCGCAAACCAGGAAATCCTGGACTACGATGTGCGCCCGCAGGTGGTGCGCAGCAGCGATGGCAGGGTGGCCGATGCGCAGCCGGAACAAGCGCAGCTCATCGATGCGCCCGCCGTGCGCGTGCTCAAGCCGTGGATCCTGCCCACCGCCAACGGTTTGATCGCAGACCCGGCCCAACGGCACATACGCCCTCCAGGCAATCCGGGCAGCACGGTGGCGTATGTGCAGCCGCACTTCGACGACAGCGCATGGGAAACCGTGGACCTGCCGCATGACTGGGCCATTGCCGGGCCGTTCCTGGCAGATGGGCCTTACGGTGGCATGGGTCGGTTGCCGAGCTGGGGCATCGGCTGGTATCGCAAGAGCCTGGACATCCCGGCCAGCGATCGCGGCCGCGCGATGTTTCTGGATCTCGATGGTGCGATGTCTTACGCCACGGTCTGGCTCAACGGCAAGCTTGTCGGCGGCTGGCCGTACGGTTACAGCTCCTGGCGCGTGGATCTGACGCCGTATGTGATTGCAGGCAAGCGCAATCAACTGGTCATTCGCCTGGATAACCCGCCCGAGTCGGCGCGTTGGTATCCGGGCGGCGGGCTGTATCGCAACGTGTGGCTGACCAAAGCGGCGCCGTTGCATATCGCGCACTGGGGCACGCAGCTGACCACGCCGCACGTCTCGGCCGATGCGGCGCAGGTGCAGCTGACCGTCACCTTGGACAACGCCGCCCGCGGCGCAACCCAGGCGCAGGTGCGCACAGCGATTTATCTGCTCGACGATGCAAGCGACCGGCCCAGTGGCGAAGCGGTCGCGCGCATTCCAGCGCAGCCCATCAGCGTCCCTGCCGGCGGCACGGCGCAGGTGCAAGGCAGCACCCGGATCGATGCCCCGCGCCTGTGGGGGCCTCCACCCACGCAGCACCCGCATCGCTATGTGGCCGTCACCGAGGTCGACCAACAGGGACGCGTGGTGGACCGCTACGAAACCCGCTTCGGCATTCGCAGCATCGTGTTCGACGCCGACAAGGGCCTACTGGTCAACGGCGAGCACGTGCCGATCCGCGGGGTGAACAATCATCACGACCTGGGCGCGCTCGGTGCAGCGTTCAACAGGCGCGCCGCCGAGCGACAGTTGCAATTGCTGCAGCAGATGGGCGCCAACGCCATCCGCATGAGCCATAACCCGCCTGCGCCCGAATTGCTCGATCTGACCGACCGCATGGGTCTGCTGGTGGTGGATGAGGTGTTCGACAGTTGGGAGATGAAGAAGACCCCGCTGGACTTTCATCTGGTGTTTCCGCAGTGGCATGCCGCCGATCTGCGCGCGATGCTGCGCCGCGACCGCAACCACCCCTCGGTGATGCTGTGGAGCGTGGGCAACGAGGTTGGCGAGCAATACACCGGCCAACAGGGCGCGGCGATTGCGCGCACGCTGCGCGCCATCGTGCATGCAGAAGACCCGACGCGCCCGGCCACGGTGGCGATGAACTACGCCTCGCCCGAGATGCCGCTGCCCGCTGCGCTGGATGTCGTCAGCCTCAATTACCAGGGCGAAGGCATCCGCGATGCAGCCGAGTTCGAGGGTACCGAGCGCATCCGTAAACCGCCGCAATACCCCGCGTTCCATGCACGGTTTCCACACAAGGCCATTGTCAGCAGCGAGACTGCCTCGGCACTGAGCAGTCGTGGCGTGTACCTGTTTCCGGTCACTGCGGACAACAGCGCACCGGTACGCGATGGCCGTGGCGGCGATTCGGTGGCGCATCAGGTCAGCGCGTACGAACTGCATGCGGTGGACTTTGGCTCCAGCGCGGACAAGGTGTTCGCTGCGTTGGATCAACACCCTTACGTGGCCGGTGAGTTCGTCTGGACCGGGTTCGATTACCTGGGCGAGCCCACCCCGTATTACAGCTCGCGCAGTTCCTACTCGGGCATCTTCGATCTGGCCGGCTTCCCGAAGGACCGTTACTGGCTCTATCAGTCGCGCTGGCGTCCGGAACTGCCGGTGGCGCATCTGCTGCCGCATTGGAGCTGGCCAGGGCGCGAAGGACAGGTCACGCCCGTGCATGTGTTCACCTCCGGCGACGAGGCCGAACTCTTCGTCAACGGCGTTTCGCAGGGGCGCAAGCGCAAGGCGCCACGGCAGTACCGGCTACGCTGGGACGCGGTGGTGTACCAGCCGGGCGAATTGCGGGTGCAGGCGTACAAGGACGGCAAGCCGTGG
Source organism: Xanthomonas euvesicatoria (assembly GCF_013112235.1). Classification (NCBI taxonomy): domain Bacteria; kingdom Pseudomonadati; phylum Pseudomonadota; class Gammaproteobacteria; order Lysobacterales; family Lysobacteraceae; genus Xanthomonas; species Xanthomonas euvesicatoria. The sequence goes on along the minus strand of NZ_JABFFS010000001.1, from coordinate 974,148 downwards.
GCCAGCGAGCGCGTGCAGACGGCAGGCCGCGCCGCGCGCATACAGCTGACGCCGGATCGGGGCAGTATCCGCGGCGACGGACAAGACCTGAGCTTCATCACCGTGCGCCTGCTCGATCGCGACGGACGTCCCGCACCGACCGCGGGCGACCGCCTGCGCTTCCGCATCGAAGGCCCTGGCGAGTTGGTGGCCACCGACAACGGCGACCCCACCAATCTGGAAACGTTCGCTGCGTCGCAACGTCATGCCTTCAATGGGCTGTGCCTGGCGATCGTGCGTGCCAAGGCCGGGGCGCGTGGCACGATCACCGTGCATGTGGAATCGGACACGTTGCAAGCCGCACAGACCCAGGTGGCGGTGCAGTGATGCGATCCAGTGCAATCGAAACCTGTGACCTCTCAACGGACCTGCCCATGCACATCAACCGCGCCAACCTCACCAAACGCCTGGGATTGCTGATCGCCGGCCTCAGTGCAGTGTGCACGCTGCAGGCCTTGGCCGCATGCGGGACGCCCGGCACCTCGCTCAAGCAGGCGTATGCGCAAGGGTTTCTGCTGGGGACTGCCGTCAATGCCGATATCGTCTCCGGCAAGGACGCAGCCTCCGCTGCGTTGGCGGCCTGTCACTTCAATGCGGTGACCGCGGAAAACGTGATGAAGGCCGAAGTGGTGGCGCCGCGTCGTGGGGTGCAGGATTTCAGTGCAGCCGATGCATTCGTGGCCTACGCACAGCGCAATCGGCAGTTCGTGGTCGGTCACACCCTGGTCTGGCACAACCAGACACCGGAGTGGTTCTTCACTACCGCCGATGGTCGGCCCAATACGCCGGCACAGCAGCTGGAACGCATGCGTGCGCATATCGCGGCGGTGGCCGGGCGTTACACGGGCAAGGTGCAAGCCTGGGATGTGGTCAACGAAATCATCGACGAAGACGGCAGTTACCGTTCGACCAACTGGGTACAGCGCGTGGGCGACGGCGACACGGTGGTCCGCAATGCCTTCACCTTCGCACAGCGCTATGCACCGGATGCGCAGCTCTACTACAACGATTTCAATGCATGGCGGCCGGCCAAGCGTGATGGCATCGTGCGCATGGTCAAGATGCTGCAGCAGGCCGGTGTCCGTATCGATGGCGTGGGCATGCAAGGCCATTGGGGGCTGAACTACCCCAGCTTGCGCGACATCGAGGACGCGATCGATGCGTACGCTGCGCTTGGCGTCAAGGTCATGATCACCGAGCTGGACATCGATGTGTTGCCGCTCACCAAGGAAGGCCAGATCATCGGCACCGGCATGGCGCACAAGCAGTTTCAGCTGCCGGAATTCAAGCGCTTTCTCGACCCCTATCGCGATGGTTTGCCTGCCGACGTGCAGGCGCAATTGCGCGACCGGTATGCCGAGCTGGTCGCGCTGTTCTGGCGCAAGCGCGACAAGATTGCGCGCGTCAGCGTGTGGGGCGTCAGCGATGACATGTCGTGGAAAAACGATTACCCGGTACCTGGGCGCACCAACTATCCGCTGCTGTTCGATCGCAATCATCAACCCAAGCCGGCGTTGGATGCGGTGTTGGCCGTGCCCACCGCAACCGCTGCACGCTAGCGGCTGCCGGCCCAAGAGCTGCTGACCACCAAGCCCGGGCACAGGCGAGCACGGCCGATGTTCGGTGCGGCATGGATGGCTCGAAACACCGCATTCCTGCGTGCCGTGCACCTCATAGATGCATGCGCGCGATGCATTGGTGGCCGCTATGCGCAGTCGCCTGCACACGCATGATGGCATCATGCCCCCAACCATGAGACAGGACTGACCGATGCGCTTGCCGTCTTATCTGCTGTTGGCCGTGCCGTTGCTGGCGGTGCTTGCTGCCTGCACCAAGCAGACTCCACCGACGCCGCGTTTTGCGGCCATCGGCCAGCTGCAGACATTCGACCGCCGCTTCGGTGATGTGGTGGCAAGCGATGCGCGCATCGAGAAGCTCACCGAAGGCTTCACCTGGTCCGAAGGCCCGGCATGGGTACGCAAGGGAGGCTATCTGTTGTTTACGGATGTGCCGGAAAACAAGCTGTATCGCTGGTCCGAACAGGCCGGCCTGTCGGTCCTGCTCTCGCCCTCCGGCTACACCGGCCCGGAACTGCCCACGCTGCGCGAAGCCGGCGCCAATGGTCTGTACGCCGAGCCCGACGGCACGGTGCTGCTAGCCGATTCCGGCACGCGCATCCTGGCCAGGCTCGATCCGGTCACGCGCAAGAAGACACCGCTTGCGACTGCCTTCGAGGGCCACCGCTTCAACAGCCCCAACGATGTCGTGCGGCGCAGCGATGGCGTGGTGTTCTTCACCGACCCGCCGTACGGGTTGAAGGATCTGGATAAATCGCCGGTCAAGGAGCTGCGCTTCAATGGCGTCTATCGCCTGGACACCGATGGCAGCGTGCATCTGCTGGACGATAGCCTGAGCTTTCCCAACGGCATTGCCCTGTCGCCGGATGCGCGCACCTTGTACGTCTCCAACTCCGATCCGCAACGGCCGATCTGGATGGCGTATGCACTGGATGCACAGGGTGCCGTCACCGGCAAGCGCGTGTTCGCCGATGCGTCCGACCTGATCGCCAAGGATGTTCCCGGCCTGCCCGACGGCATGGCGGTTGCCGCCGACGGTACGTTGTTTGCCACCGGCCCCGGCGGGGTGATCGTTTTCGATCCCGCCGGCCAACGCCTGGGTCGCATCGCCACCGGCGAGGCCGTCTCCAACTGCGCCTTCGGCAACGATGGCCACACGCTGTACATGACCTCGCACGCGATGCTGGCGCGCGTGCGCGTGAAGTCGCTGGGCCTGCAGTTCGTGCGCTAGACGATCGCGGCGATGCCGCTGCATCGCCTCGCGATGGACACGCACGTCTGGCCGCATGCGTGTCTGACCGCAGCGCCAATCGCCTGGTACTGCCGCCGTGTCGGCTGCCTTGTGTACTGCCTCGGTCAATCGTCCAGCCGCCACAGGCCGCTTGCTTGCAGACAAGGCCAGCGGCCATGACGCGCGCCCGCACGACGCGTCCTCGCCCGTAGCGCCACCGCTGCCGGTCTTACCGAGCAGCGTGGTGCCCGCACCTCCGACCGCCGGCCGCAGCGCCTGCGAGCCAGGCCTTTTACCTGGCTCGCCGCACCAACGTTGGCGACCGCAACCGTGGTGCGGCGCGTCAAAACAGGCGTGCACCGAATCGCTCTTGCACCGCGCAACGCCTGCTGCGCCAAGGCGTGCAGCTGTCCAGGCAATCGCCACGCTTGAGCCTGTTGCAAAAAGGTAATCATCGCTATACGGTAGTTTTCACTACTGTCATGAGCGGGTTGCCCGCGGGGTTGCGGCAATGAACGAAGCTTGCGTTTCCCGGTTGCTGCGCACCCTGGCGTGCGTTGTCGTAGCGGCGCTGCCGCTGATGCCTGCGCTGGCGGCAGCGTCCTCGCCGGTACAGGGCCTGTGGCTGACTGCGGCCAAGGACGCCGTCATCGCATTTGCGCCGTGTACCGATGCCGCCAGCGCGATGTGCGGAAAGGTGGTGTGGGACAAGGACGCCGGCACGCCGAAGGACACCTGCGGTGTGCAGATCGCGCGCCTGGAGCGCGACGACAACGGCACCTGGCGCGAGGGTTGGGCATTCGATCCGCGCAGCGGCAAGCGCTACAAGGCCACGCTGCGTAGCAAGGGCGACAGCCTGACCCTGCGCGCGTTCATCGGCGCCGAAGTGCTCGGCGAAAACATGCTGTTTACCCGCGTGCAGGCCCTGCCATCCACGCCGGTGTGCGCCAGCCACTAGCTGCGGCCAGCGCCACATGCGCGCGCAGCACCGGCCGCCGCGATCGCGGCGGTTCTCACTCACATCCACCGGGGGAATCCAGATGGCGAAGATCCATGTCGGCGCGGTTGTCGCGTGTGCGTTGCTGCAAGGTGCGGCTTGCCTGCCGGCGCAGGCCCAGCAAGCCGACCCGGCCAGCGAAGGCAGCGTGGCGACCTATCAGTTCGACAACCAGGTCAAGCTGATGAGCGAACAGCGCACGCGCGGCATCTCCGATTCGTTGATGCGGCCCTCGGCCAAGTGGAGCACCCAGTTCGTGCATGCCAGCGGGCTGGTCGCCTTGCTGGAAGTGGCCGGGGTCAGCAAGAAGCAGTTCGTCAATGGCGACGGCCTGGGCGTCACCCTGGCGGGCGGCTATCGCTTCGGCAATCCGGACGGCTGGCACGCTGGCGTGGGCTTGGCCACCGAGCGATTCCCGGGCGCACGCTTCATGGCGCCGCACAGCATCGACCTGGAAACCGGCACGCCGACCGACGTGCGCACGACCAACTACAACAGCGACTTCGCCGTGATGGAGCTGGGCTACGGCATCGTCGAAGGGCGCGTGTTGTATGTAGTGTCCAAGACCTACCGCGGTGCCGATACCGGCGGCGTGTGCGGGCAGATCCTGCGCTTCTCGATCGATCCGACCGCCGCATTGCAGTGCTACGCGCGCGGCGAACAGGATTCGCGTGGCACCGTGTTGGCCGACCTCAATACCCAGGTGCCGTTGCTGCCCTCGCTGCTGCCGTCCACGACGCTGCGCCTGCATGCCGGCTACCAGAAACTGGCCAACTTTCGCGAAGGCAACTTCGCCGATTACCAGATCGGCATCACCCATCGGCGTTGGGGCCTGGACTGGAACCTGGACTGGCTGACCACCAACACCAACGCGCACCAGTTGTACTGGGTGCAGGACGGCGAGCGTATCCGCAAGACCGACGGCGATGCGCTGGTGTTCTCGATCGGCTACACGTTCTGATGCGCACCCAAACGCTCGCAGACGACACCGGCGGCAATGCGCCGCTGGTGCTGGCGGTGGACCTGGGAACCTCAGGCTGCAAATGCGCGTTGGTGACGCTGGACGGCAAGGTGCTCGCCTGGGCGTTCGAACCGGTGCAACTGCACGTGCAGGGCGTCGCTGCCGAACAAGACCCGCACGCGTGGTGGGACGCGTTCAGCGCCACCGCCGCTGCCGTGGTGCAGGGCGATGCGGCGCTGCGCCGACGCGTGGTGGCCGTGTGTTGCTCGACCCAGGGCGAAGGCACCGTCTGCGTGGACCATAACGGCCAGGCGCTCGGGCGCGCCATGCTGTGGCTGGACATGCGCGGCCAGGCGGCCATCGCCCGGCGTCTGCAGGGGCGTTGGCTCAATGTGCGCGGCTACGATCCCCTGCGCCTGTGGCGATGGTTGCGCCTGAGCGGTGGCGCGCCTGCGCGCAGCGGCAAGGATTGCGCCGGCCACATCGCCTATCTGCGCGATCACCAGCCCGTGCGTTACCAGCGCACGCACAAGTTTCTCAACGTGCTCGATTACATGAACCTGCGCCTGACCGGCCGGTTCTGCGCCACTCCCGATTCGATGCTGACCACCTGGGTCACCGACAATCGCGACCCGCACCATATTCGCTACGACGCGGGCCTGCTGGACATGGTCGGCGTGGAGCGCGACAAGTTGCCGGACCTGGTGCCTTCCACTGCCGTGCTGGGTCCGCTGCTGCCGCAGGTGGCCCAGGCGCTGGGCCTGTCGCCGCAGACCGTTGTGGTGGCCGGCGCGATCGACACGTCGGCCGTGGCGGTCGCCGCGGCGGTGGAAGACCACGCCGCGCACCTGTACCTGGGCACCTCGTCGTGGTTGGGCGCGCATGTGCCGCGCATGAAAACCGACGTGCGCAGTACGATCGCCGCGGTGCCGTGCGCGGTGGAAGGGCGCTATCTGGCGATCGCCCTGCAGACCACCGCCGGTGCCAACCTGTCCTTTCTGCGCGACCGCATCCTGTTCCATGCCGACGAACTGCTCAGCGACGAGCAGCGCCCGGACGTCTATGAAGTGCTCAATCGCATCGCCGCACGCGTGCCCGCAGGGTCCAACGGGTTGATCTACATGCCCTGGCTGTTCGGCGAACGCACGCCGGTGGAAGACCCGAGCCTGCGTGCGGGTCTGATCAATCTCTCGTTGATGCACAGCCGCGAAGACATGATCCGCGCGGTGATGGAAGGGGTGGCGTTCAACACGCGCTGGATGATGGAGCCGTTCGCGCGCCTGCTCGGCTGCGACCCAGGCACGATTGCCGCGGTCGGTGGCGGCGCGCAGTCGGATCTGTGGTGCCAGATCATCGCCGATGTCAGCGGCCGGCCGATCCGGCAATTGCACAATCCGATCCAGGCCAATGCGGTCGGCGCGGCCTTTATCGCCGGGGTCGGCCTGGGCCGGCTCGGCTTCGGCGATCTGGCGGCACTGCAGCGACCCCGGCGGGTCTACGAGCCGGATGCGGGCACGCGTGCGCTGTACGACGACCGCTACGCGGTATTCAAGGATCTGCAGCGCACCTTGGCGCCGATCTACCGACGGCTCAATCCCTCCACGCCTGCCGCCGCCCCGGAGGTCGCCGCGCATGTTTGCCCTTGAACAACGCCAGCGCGTGGTGGCGCTGTGCATCGAACTGTCGCGCCGCGGCTATCTGGCCGGCACCGGCGGCAATGTCGCCTTGCGTATCGATGCGGAGTGTTTCGCGGTCACCCCTTCGGCGATCGACTACCTGAGCATGCAGGCCGAGGATATCTGCATCGTCCGCACCAAGGACCTGCACCAGCTCGACGGCACGCGCACGCCGTCGGTCGAAACCGGCCTGCATGCGCAGGTGATGCGGCGGCGCCCGGACGTGGGCTGCAGCATCCACACCCACCAGCCGGTCGCCAGCGCCTGCACCCTGCTGGGCGCGCCGCTGGAGGTGACGCAACCGGCGTTGCGCCGCCTGCTCGGCGCACGGATTCCGATCGCCGGCTACATGCCGTCGGGCACCGGCCTGCTGGCCCGCCTGCTGGCCCGGCAGCTGCAGCCCACCGTCAACGCCTATCTGCTGCGCAATCACGGCGTGGTCTGCTGCGGCACCAACCTGGAGGCGGCCGTCACCGTGGTCGAGGCGTTGGAGCTGGTCGCGCGCAGCCACCTGCAGACGCAGATCCAGGCGCGTGCGGCGCGCGAGCCCGACCTCGCGGCCGGCCTGCAGCGGGTGCTGACGGCGCTGGATTCCAGCCGGCACACGTCCGGCGCGTCCTCCCTTTCCCAGACATGATGGCACCGACAATGAGCGTGACTTCCGCGATTTCGCAATGGCCCGATGTGGACCAGCTGTATCGCCGCTTCGATGCGTTGGTCAAACAGCCGATGCGGCCGGTCCGGCGCGAAGGCATGGACAAGGTGATGCGCTACTTCGAGCAGCGCTGCCAAGGCTCCAAGCAGTTGGGCGACGCCGCGCAGCGGGTGATTCCCGGCGGCGTGCAGCACAACCTGGCCTTCAATTACCCGTTCTCGCTGGCGATGCGCAGCGCCGAGGGCGCCTACCTGACCGACGTCGACGACAACCGCTACATCGATTTCCTGCAGGCCGGCGGACCGACCTTGCTCGGCTCCAACCCGCCGGCGTTGCGCGCACGCGTCAACGAGGTGCTGGACCAGTGCGGACCGGTGACCGGACTGCTGCACGAATACGAGGTCAAACTGGCCGAGCTGGTCTGCGCCAGCATGCCGGCGGTGGAGATGGTGCGCCTGCTCGGTTCGGGAACCGAGGCGGTGATGGGCGCGGTGCGCCTGGCGCGCGCGTATACCCGCAAGCGCTGGATCATCAAGATCGGCGGTGCGTATCACGGCTGGAGCGACCAGTTGGTGTACGGCCTGCGCCTGCCCGGCACCGGCCGCATGGAAGCGATCGGCATTCCGCGTGGGGCGACCGCGCATACCCAGGAATGCCTGCCCAACGATCTGGACGCGTTGCGCCGCAAGCTGCAATTCAATCGCCTGCGCGGCGGCACCGCGGCGGTGCTGCTGGAACCGCTGGGGCCGGAGAGCGGCACCCGCCCGGTGCATGCGGACTACAACCGCCAGGTGCGCGCGCTGTGCGACGAGTTCGGGGCGCTGCTGATCTTCGACGAAGTGGTCACCGGTTTCCGGTTGGGCCCCGGCGGTGCGCAAGGCTACTTCGGCGTTGCGCCGGACATCACCGTGCTGGGCAAGTGCCTGGCCGGCGGCTATCCGATGGCCGGGGCGATCGGGGGCCGCCGCGAGGTCATGATGAGCCTGGTGGGCGGCATCGGCACGACCGCGCGGCGCGCCTTTGTCGGCGGCACGCTCTCGGCCAATCCGCTGTCCTGCGTGGCCGGCTACTACGCGTTGCTGGAAGCGCAGCAGAACGATGCCGCCGGCCGCGCCGGTCGCGCCGGCGATCGCCTGCGTGCGGGTCTGGAGGCGATCATCCAGCGCCGCGGATTGCCGTACGTGGTCTACAACATGGGCTCGATCGTGCACCTGCAGACCTCCGGCGTGCTGCTGCTGGACACCGGCAACCTCTACAAACTCTGGCGCGTGCGCAACGAAGCCAAGGCGCGCAAGCACATGATGGAAGAGATGGGCGCGGCGTATTCGGCGCACGGCCTGATCACCCTGGCCGGTAGCCGCATCTACACCAGCATGGCCGACACCGATGCGGTGATCGACGAGGCCCTGAACCGTTTCGACGATGTCTTTGCACTGGTCTGAGCCGATGAACGCCACCGATGCCCTGCGCGACACCTGGCTGCAGACCCGCGAACGGCTGCAGGCCTCCCACTTGCTCGGCGACGATGACGCGGCCTTGTCGTTGCGTTGCCCGGGCGCCACGCAGATGTGGATCGGCAGCGCCACCGCGTCAACGCCGCTGCTGCTGGACTGGCGCGAGGATGCCGCGCTGGATGCGGCGCAGCGCCTGCATGCGCAGGTCTATGCGCAGCGTGGCGATGTGGGGGCGGTGGCGTGGTCGGCCGGTGCCTTCGGCCACTGCCTGGCCGACTGCGGCGGCGCGTTGCCGCAGGTGTTCGACGAACAGGCGCGGCATCTGGGGCCGATGCCGCCGCCGGTGCGCGCGGCCGACGCGGCGGCCACGCTGGCCGGGGCGATCGGCAATGCCGTGCTGGTGGCACGGCGGCCGCTGTGCCTGGGTACCAGTGCGCGTCGCCTGGCGCTGAACATCGCGTTGTTCGAAAAGTGCGCCAAGGCGTATGTGCTGGCGGCGGCCACCGGAGGACCCACCCGGCAGCTGCCGTGGTGGGTGCGTCGCATCGCCAACGGGCGTTTGCGCAAGGACCAGGTACGTGCGAGCGCCGCATTTGCCAATGGCGCCCTGCCCACCGAAAGCACGGCCTACTGAGGGCATCGCATGCGCAGCAGTCATCCACCCGCGTTGTCCGCCGTGGCCGTTCCCGCCTCGCAGGGGTTGCCGTCCGGTTTGTTGATCGGTTCGATCGCCCTGCTCATCCTGGGCGTGCAGCCGATCCTGCTGGGAACATTGGTCGAGCAGAAGCTGATCACGCTCTCCGGCGTGGGCATCGTGGCAATGGGGGAGATCGTCGCGCTCGGCCTGGGCGTGGCGCTGGGCGATGCGCTGTTGCCGCACCGCTGGCAGCGCCAGGTCGCCGTGCTGGCGGCGCTGTTGGCGGCACTGCTGGACCTGGCTACCACCCAGGCGGTCGGCGACACCGCATTCGTGCTGGTACGCGCAGCTGCCGGCCTGGCGGAGGGGCTGCTGCTGTGGGTGGCGACCCTGACCATCGTGCGCGCGGCCAAGCCGGATCGGGTCACCGCGGTGTTCATGCTGACCCAGGCGGTGGCGCAGATCGCACTGGCGAACCTGCTGGCATTGTGGGTGCTGCCGTCCACCGGCTGGAAAGGCGGTTTCGTGGCGCTGGGCGCGGTGACGCTGTGCGCGGCCCTGCTGACACCGTTGCTGCCGGCGACCCTGTCTGCGGTGAGCGCAACCGCGCCGGCCAGCCGCGTGCGCTGGTCGCCGACAACCCTGTTGCCCTTGCTGATTGCCTTCGTGCAGATGGCCGCGACCGGCGCGCTGTGGGCGTACCTGGAACCGTTGGGGTTGCGCGCGGGCCTGGATGCCGGGGCGGTGCAGGCGCACACCTCGCTGGTGCTGGCGATGCAGATCGTCGGCGCGCTGGCGGCGATCTGGTGGGTGCGCCGGCTCGGTCACGCGCGCACCCTGGTGGTCGGCAGCCTGGTGCTGGCAGCGGTGGCGGCCATCATGGCGCGTGCGGCGCCGGCCGGCACTGCCGCGTTCACGGTTGCCTGCGTGGGCTTCGGCCTGGTCTGGATGTTCCTGATGCCCTTCCACGTGGGCCTGGCGTTCGGTGCCGACGCGCATGGCCGGGTGGCGGTGCTGGTGCCGGCGGTGCAGTTGCTGGGATCGGCAGCCGGCCCCTTGCTCGCTTCGCTGCTGCTACAGCACGATGATCCGGCTCCGGTACCGGCGTTCAGTCTGGCCGCCGCATTGCTGGCGGCGGTCCTGGCGGCGGCAGCCGGCCGCGACCAGCGCCGCCGGGCGCCGGCCGGAGCGCAGCAGAACAGGGGGGATCGATGAGCGACAGCGTGTGCGGAATGGGCCGCAGCGTGCCGGCGCGTCCGGCGCGCCGGTCGCGGATGCGTTTGCAGTGTGTGCGCTTGCAGCAGGGGCGTGCGCGTCATGCACGCTGACCTGGACGTCTGCGCCGAGGACATCGCGGCACTGTTCGCCGCCCAGCAGCCGGTGGCCGCGGCCTGGCGCAGTTCCACCGCCGCGCAGCGGCGCGAGCGCCTGCGCGCGTTGCGCAGCGCGCTGCTGGCGCGGCGGCAGGCCCTGTATGCCGCCTTTGCCGGCGACTTCGGCAAGCCGGCACTGGAAGTGGAGCTGAGCGAGCTGTTGCCGGTGGTCGACGAAATCGCCGCCGCCATCGCCGGGCTGCCGCGCTGGATGCGCCCGCGCAAGGTGTCGCCCACCTTGCTGACGCTGGGCACGCACGCGCAGATCGGCTATCAGCCCAAGGGCCGCTGCCTGATCATCGGACCATGGAATTATCCGGTTGCCACCGTGCTGGGGCCGCTGGTCTCGGCGCTGGCGGCAGGCAACACCGCCATCCTCAAGCCGTCCGAATTCACCCCGCAGGTCAACGCGGTGCTGCGCGAGCTGCTGGCCGAGGCGTTCGACCCTTCCGAAGTGGCGATGGTGCAGGGCGGGGTGGCCACTGCGCAGCGCTTGCTGGCCTGCCCGTTCGACCATGTGTTCTTCACCGGCTCACCGGCAGTGGGGCGGCAGGTCATGGCCGCCGCTGCCGCCCAGCTGGCCTCGGTGACGCTGGAGCTGGGCGGCAAATCGCCGGCCATCGTCGACCGCAGCGCCAACCTGGAACGCGCCGCGCAGGTGCTGGTGTGGGGCAAGCTGGTCAATGCCGGGCAGACCTGCATCGCGCCCGATACGCTGTTCGTGCATCGCGAGGTCCGCACGGCGCTGCTGCAGCGGTGCCGCGAACTGCTGGCGCAGCGCTACGGCAGCAGCGCGGCGGCGGTGGCTGCCAGCCCCGACCTGGCGCGCATGATCCATGTCGGCCATGCGGCGCGCCTGGCGGCCCTGATCGATGAAGCGCGCGCTGCCGGTGCCGAGCTGGTGGCCGGCGGCGAGCATGACGTGGCGCAGCGTTTCATCGCCCCGACGGTACTGGCCGATGTTCCGGAACACGCGCGCATCGCGCAGGAAGAAATCTTCGGCCCGGTGCTGCCGGTGGTGACCTTCGACCATCTCGACACCGTGCTCGCCGGGCTCGACGCCGCCGCCAAGCCGTTGGCGCTGTATCTGTGGAGCAACGATGCCGCACAGGTCGCCCGCGTGCTGGCGCGCAGCAGCTCCGGCAGCGTGGTGGTCAATCACTGCCTGCAGCAATTCATGCACACCGGCTTGCCGTTCGGCGGCATTGGCCAGTCGGGGATCGGCAGCGCGCATGGCATGCATGGATTCAAGGCGTTTTCGCACGAACGTGCGGTATTGCGCGGCGGCCGCCTGCTGACCGCGCGGGCCTTCTTTCCGCCGTATCGGGGCTGGCAGCACCGCGTGGCCACCGCATTGACCGCCTGGCTGGCCCGCCGATGACGCGCGCGGCACAGATCGCCCGCGACGCAGCGCGTATGATGTGGCTCTGGCAAACACCGGCCGTGCAGGCGCATGGCTTGGCGGTGGCATGGCGCTACTGCAGACGATGGACGCCGCCTGGCCGGCGCAATGCAGCAGCGACGCAACGGCGCAGGTGCAGTCGCGGTGGTCTGGCCGACGCATCACTCCGTGTTCGAGGAATCCCCCGCCCATGTCCACGACCAAGTCCCGTCCGCGAGCGCCGCTCAAGGCGCCTGCGCCCAGGCTGACCGGCAACAAGCTCCCGGCCCAGCATCGCGCGACCGAGACCTACGAACATATCCTGACGGTGACCGCGCAATTGCTCGGCGATGTCGGCGTGGAACGGCTGTCCACCAATCTGGTCTGTGCGCATGCCGGACTGACGCCACCGGCGCTGTACCGCTACTTTCCCAACAAATATGCCTTGTTGTCCGAGCTCGGCACGCGCCTGATGCAGCGGCAGAACGCGCTGGTGCCCAAGTGGATCACGCCGCAGGCGATGTCCGGTTCGCGCGAACAGGTGCAGCAGGCGCTGACCGGCCTGGTGCTGGAGACCTACCGGGTGACCAAGGCCACCGAGGGCGGTGTCTGGATCCTGCGCGCGCTGCGTGCGGTGCCGGCCTTGCAGCAGGTGCGCCTGGACTCGCACGCGCAGGTCACCAAGGCGCAGGTGCGCATGCTCGCCGAATTCTTTCCCGATGCAGACCCGCGCCAACTGCGTCTGGTCAGCCGCATCGTGGTGGACCTGATCTATGCGACCGTGGAGCTGCTGTTCGATGTGCGACTGAGCAGCCGTGCGGTGGCCGAGACAGTCGGCACGATGATCGCCGGCCACGTCGAGCAGTTGCGCGATGCAACGGCCGATGTGCCGAAAGGCAGCGCTGTGGAGCGCCGGCGAGGTTCGCCACCGGCACGGCGTTCAAACCGCGCTGGGTGATGGGCCGGCAGCGGGCGCGGTCGTCAGAGCCTGCGAAGGACGCGCCTTCCCTGCACCGAGGCATCTGGCAGGTGCAATGCGGCTGCTCGCAGGCGCTGAATGCCGCAAGCACATCCGCGCCGCATGCAACGCTCAGGGCACTGAGGGCAGCATGAGCAGATCCTGCAGTTCCGGTCCGCCGCCGCGGTTGCCGCTGCCTGCGGCGATGTACAGATCCTCGCCCACCTGTGCCGCCTGCGTGCCGTGCCTGCCGCGCGGCAAGGCCGGACCGGTCTCCCACCGCGCGGTGGCCGGGTCGTAGGACTCCACCTCGGCGTGGCCGGCGACCTGGGTCGTGCTTTCGCCGCCCAACAGCATGACCCGGCCGTGATGCGCGACGGTTGCCGCGCCCGCGCGCGGGGTGGGCAGCGTGGCATCGGCCACCGACCAGGTGGCCTGCCGCAGATCGTAGATATCCAGCTGCGGGATCGTTTGCGACAGCGTGTCGCCGGTGTCGTGCGAAGACCGGCGCCCGCCGCCCGCGTAGAGCTTGCCGTCGAGCACCACGGCCTGGAAGTGATCGCGCGCATGCGGCGCATCGGGCAGGCGCGTCCAGCGCTGGGTCCGCGTGTCGAAGGCGTCCAGCCAGGGCACATAGCCGCTGTTGTGGCCACGCGTATTGCCACCCACCAGATACAGCACTCCGTCGTGCGCGACGGTACCGGCCGAACCGCGGCGGCGATCGGCAGGAATCTCCGCGCCCGTCTGCCAGCGGTCGGTGGCCGGGTCGTAGATCAGCAGATGCGTCAACGCCGCTTCGTTGGGATAGTCGCCGGTAAACCCGCCCACCAGATAGAGCTTGCCTGCCCAGACCGCCGCCTGGGCGTGGTTGACCGCCAATGGCGGTGCGCTGCCGCGCGACCAGCGCCGGGTGCGGGTATCGAAGATATCCAGCGGGCGTTCGCCGCGACCGCCGAGCAAATACAGGCGCTCGCCAATGGCGGCCATGCTGTTTTCGTGGCGTGCGTGCGGCTCGCCCTGCGCCTGCACCGCGCGCCATTGCTGCTTGCTGGTCGATCCGGCTGGTTCGAGGTCATTGGCCTGCCCGCTGACAGGCATGCTTGCGGTCACCACGAGCAGGAACACCGCGCAGAAAGACGTTGCCAAGCGATGCATCGGTGTTCCTTGGTTGCAAAGAGCGGCCAGTCTACTTACCTGTCGACGCACCGCCATAGCAGAAAGCGGACAGAGCCGCGACGCGCGTAGCGACCGCGACAGTGCAGCGCTGTCACCACGCTGACGATGGCAGTGGTCGATCATCTGCATTGCGGTGTTGCAGCCGGATACGCAGCGCACTTCATCAAACCCAGTGCCTTTGCTGCTTGCAAGTGCCAGGGGAGACGCCGGCTCTTCACGTCCGACAGCACCGCGTATGCAAACACTACCGCGACCGCAATGACAGGAGACCTGCGTGACGCGTTCCCCGACAACTTCCCGTTCGGCGACAACGCCGCCCAAGAGCGTCGCCGCTGCAGCGGCGCGTGGACTGCGCCTGCGCGAGCAGCACGGCCGTGGCGGTACCGCCGTTGGTGTGGCGCGTGCGCGCGATCTCTCCGCGCAAACGTCGCTGTCTGCACAGACCATTGGACGCATGCATGCGTACTTCGCGCGACACAGCGTGGACAAGAGCGGCAAGGGCTGGGCGGATGCCAAGGCGCCATCGGCCGGCTACATCGCCTGGCTGCTCTGGGGCGGCGATGCAGGCCAGCGCTGGGCAGCGCGTGTGTACGCGCGCCTGCACCAGGCAAGCGCGACCAAGGGCGCCAGCAGCGGAAATGGCTCGAAAAAGACTGCTGTAAAGAAGGTTAAAGCAAAGAAGAGTGCAACCAGGCAAGCCGCAGCCAAAAAAACGGCGACCAAGAAGTCAGCAAAAAAGACAGTCGCAAAAAAGACCGCACCGAATAAGCGCACCACGAAAAAAACGGCGGCCGCAAGCGCCTCTGCCAGAAAGACTGCATCGTCCAAGGTCGCACGCAAGGCAAGCAAGGCAAGCAAGAAAGCTGCAGCAAGGAGCAGCGCGGCTGAGAAGAAAGGCGCGACCAAGAAAGCGCCATCAAGGCGCACTGCGGCCAAGAAGAAGAGCACCTCCACAGCTGCGAAACAGCGTGCAGGCAAGACGTCCGCGCCCTGGAGCACGTCCAGCCCAAAGAGCGCTTCGCGCTCCAAGCCACTGTCTGCATCGCAGAAGACCCAGGCCCGCAAGCGCGCAAAAGCCGCAGGCCGCCCATATCCGAATCTGGTGGACAACATGGCCGTCGCCAGCAAGCGCAGCACGAGCAAGCGTGCGGCCAAGTCCGGCGGCACGAAACAGCGTGCAGGGAAGAAATAGCGGTATCGTTAACGCGCGTTTGTGCGTGCTGCGCTCGGAGGTGCGGCGGCACAGGCCCGTCTCTTGTCGGCATGCCCCCGGTCCGAGGCAGTGCCGACTAAGCCGTGGAGCGGTGGCGCTTGCTGTCGCCCCGGCATCGGTCCGAGCAGTACTTCACCTGGTCCCACACACGCTCCCACTTCTTGCGCCAACGAAACGGCCGCCCGCATTGCACGCAGACCTTCTCCGGTAGATCCTGTTTTTTGCGTGTTGCCATAGGCTGGAAGGACTGGGACACGTGTCGGTGCAGCGGGATGCAAGCATGTCATAGCGAGGTCCACTGCAAAATGCCGTCTCGGACTTCATGCAGGCAGCTGCCCAGAACACAGCAGTACATGGGCGGGGAGACCGGCGCGCACGCTTTGTTATAGTTCGCAGGAAGCGGTTTGGCGGCATGTCTCGGACATCGCAAGGCGGCACGCTCACATTCTCAAACAAGGACGTGCGTGAAAACATTGTTGCTGGTCGCGTCGGCCCTTTTGTACGTTGCCGCACTCTGCCTTCCTGCACTGCATGGTGGTGCCGAGCACGTGAGCGGCGTTGTCCTGCTCCTGTTCGGCTGGATCCAGGTGCTCGACGGCCAATGCGTCGCCTGGTTAGGCAACCTGCTGTTCTTCAGTGCGTGGCTCTGTTACCTCTTCAAATCAGATAGGACGGCATTGGGCCTGCTGCTGTCGGCATGCCTGATCGGCATGGATACCTTTCGTGCCACCCGCTATCTGAAAAACGAAGCCGGACACGAAGTGATGATCGACCGGATAGGCGCAGCCTTCTACGTATGGGAGCTGAGCTTTCTGGTCCTGGTGATCGTAGTGCTGATGCGTCTGTCGGAGACGCGTGGCGTCACGCGACCGAATACGGTTTGATACCGTAACCGCCGCCAGGACTTTTAAGGCGCGTGGGGAGCGAGCCTGTCACTTCCATCGAGCTGCTCACATAAGCGCTTCTGAAGCTTGGACACACGGAGGTTGGTCATGGACACCGGCATCAATGTAGAAACGCAAACCATCCCGACCCTGCCGAGCCGTTCGATTCCGCAGACGGTGGCGTTTTATCGGCAGCTGGGCTTTGTCGGCGATGCGCATCCGCATGATGCAGGTTACGCAATCCTGCGACGTGGCGATGTGGAGCTGCACTTCTTCGCGCATCCGGACCTGGATCCGGCCGGCTGTTATGCGGGCTGTTACATCAGGGTAGGCGATGTGGATGCCGTCCACGCAGCGATGAAGCTTGCCGCCTTGCCCGAGCAAGGCATTCCAGGGCTCGACCCGGTTGGCGACAAGCCCTGGGGCATGCGTGAGTTCGCCATCGTCGATGAGAGCGGCAATCTGCTGCGGATCGGGCAGGTGATCGCGTCCGGGTGATGCATTGCGTGGGCGAGGCGACTGCACTGCTCGCCCCGCCTGATTCCACCGCTCGCCAATGAGATGGTGCTGTGCACCGTCTTACACGTCACCCATCGACCCAAGGGCGTGTGTCACTTCAGCAGGGGTGGCCATGCCGAGCGCTGCATAAGCCGCCTGCAAGGACGCACGAAAACGTGCGTCTGCGGGCAACGATCCGAACACCGCCTCCAATGTCAGAAAATCAGCGACATCATGACCTGCATCGCCAGTCGCGTTGCGGCCAAGCGCGCTGAGGACATCGTTCAACGGGTCGGTCAGCGGAACGCCGTTGTGCGCCTGCCTGCGGACGAAATGCAGCCACGCCGCAACGGCCAGGCATAGGCGCTGGATCGGTCGGCCGGTAGCGAGTGCGTCGCCGATCGTGCCGAGCAGGCGCACCGGGAGTTTCTGCGAGCCGTCCCAGGCGATCTGGGCGAGCAGGTGACCAATGGCGGGATTGCGAAAACGGGCAAGGATGGCGTCGCTGTAGCGTTGCGCATCGAAGCCCTGCATGGCCTGCAGGGTGGGCGCGATCTCCGCGCGCATCAACGTTTCCACGTATGCGGCAAGTTCGCGGTGACGCATGGCCTCGGCCACGGTTTCCAGGTCCAGCAGGCTGCCGAGATAGGCCAGCGCCGAGTGCGGCGCGTTGAGCAGACGCAGCTTGGCGCGCGCGTAGCCGGCGATGTCTTCGCTCAGGGTGACGCCCACGCGCTCGAATGCGGGGCGACCATTGCAGAAGCGGTCTTCGATTACCCACTGGCTGTAGCGCTCGCGCTGGATCGGCCAGGCATCGTGCACGCCAAGCTGGTCGTGTACGCGCGTGCGCAGCGCGTCATCGGTGGCGGGCGTGATGCTGTCGACCATCGAGCGCGGGAACGCTGCATGCTGCGTGATCCATTGCGCAAGCGCGGGGTCGGTCTGTTCTGCAAGCCGCACGACCGCGCGCTGCAGCAGCGTGCCGTTGTCGGTGAGGTTGTCGCAGCTCAACGCAGTGAACGGCGCGGTGCCGTTGTGCCTGCGCCGCTGCAGGCCGGTGACGAGGTAGCCGATGGCACTGCGTGGACTCGCGGGATGGGCGATGTCGTGGGCGATGTCCGGATGCGAGAGGTCGAGCGTGTCGCCGGCCAGGCAATAGCCTTTCTCGGTGATGGTCAGCGTGACCAGGCGCACTGCCGGGTCGGCAAGGCGCGCGAGCACGGCGGCGTGTTCGTCTGCGGCGCACAGTACTTCGCGGATGGCACCGATGACGCGCAGCTGCGGGTGTTCGTCGAGCAGGGCGAGGGTGTACAGACCATGCTGTGGGCGCAAGGCATCGCGCACGTGCGGGCGATGCAGCGAGACGGCGCTGATGGCCCAGCTGGGGTCTTCGGCAAGCAGGTCGTCGATATAGACGGCCTGATGAGCACGGTGGAAGGCGCCTGCGCCGAGATGCACGATGCCGATGGTGGTTCTTGCCAGGTCATAGCTGGGCCTTGAAACCACCGGCGGCAATGTGGCCAGGGTGTCGCGCGAAAGACGTGGTGCTTGCATCGTGTCGCCTGTGAGGTAGGAGTGTTTGGAGGAAGGGCTGCGCCGAACCCTCACCCCAACCCCTTTCCCGCAAGGAAAGGGGATTTGCAGCAATCGTGGCCGAAGAAGTTGTCGATCCACGGCCGCATGGCCAGAGTGTGGGCGGCTGTTACTTGTCGGTCACGGTAAAGCGCTGCCTGGCGCGGATATCTGCACTGGAGGCGCCGATCTGCACTTCATAGGCGCCTGGGTCCACCGCATACGCCTTGCGCTGCGCGTCGTAGATGCGCAGCGCGTTCTTTGCGTCGAGGGTGAAATGCAACGCGCGCTGCTCGCCCGGCTGCAGGGCGATACGTTGAAATCCGTGCAATTCCTTGCCGGCACGTTCGCGTTGCGGGGTGAGCGGATGCAGATACAGCTGAACCACCTCATCGCCTGCGCGTTGGCCGGTGTTCTTGACCGTGACGGTGGCAGTGAGCGAGCCATCGGCTGCGATGGTGGTGCGGTCCAGGCGCAGGCCGGAATAGGCGAACTGCGTGTACGACAGGCCGTGGCCGAACGGATACAACGGCGTGCCGCCGAAGTAGCGGTAGGTGCGGCCGCGCATGGCGTAGTCGTCGAACGCCGGCAGGGTTTCGCTTTCCTTGTAGAACGTCACCGGCAAGCGGCCGCCCGGGTTGGCATCGCCGAACAGCGTGTCGGCCACCGCGGTGCCGCCGCGCTGGCCGGGATACCAGGCCAGCAGGATCGCCGGCAGGTGCTGCTGCGCCCAATCGATGGCCAGCGCCGAGCCGGTGGTCAGCACCGCCACCACCGGCTTGCCGGTGGCCTGCAAGGCTTCGAGCAGGTCGCGCTGCGGCTTGGGCAGGCGCAGGTCGGTGCGGTCGCCGCCGGCAAATCCGGGGTAGTTCACCTTCATCTCTTCGCCTTCGACATCGCCGGTCAGGCCGCCGACGAAGACCACCACATCGGCGCTGCGCGCCACGTCCAGCGCCTCCTGCAAAGGCGGCTTGGCCCCGGGTTGGCGCCAGGCCAGGCGCACGCCGGCATCGCGCTCGCCTTCGAAGTATTCCAGCCGCACCTGGTAGGCACGGCCGGCCTGCAGCTGCACGTCGACGCCATCGGCGTGCAGGCGGTCGCTGGTGCTCCAACGGTCGATCACCGGCTTGCCGTCCAGGTACAGGCGCACGCCGTCGTCGGCGGCTGCTTCCAGGTGGTAGGTGCCGGTAGTCGGCGGGACCAGCTGGCCGCTCCAGCGGATGCTGAAGTTGTCCGCCGGCACCGCCTCGCTCGGGCCAGCCTCGCCACGCGCCAGCAGATTGTCGGTCGGCGAGCCGCGGTCCCATTTGAAGCCGATTTGCGCATCCACGCGCACCAGGGCCGGCGTGCCGGACAAATCGCGGTTGCGAAAATACTCGCCCCGCAAACCGCGTTCGGGCGAGTTGGCCGACGGCCGCAGGTATTGCGGTTCGATCAGCGGCGTGGCGGCGGGGTCGTCGCGCCCCTCGACCAGGTCGGCGCCGCGCGCGTACAGCACCTGGGCATTCGGGGCCGCGGCGCGGATACCTTGCAGCACGGTGACCGGCGCGGCCGGCGTGCCGTAGTAGTTGCCGAGCAGTGCCATGGTGTCATCGGCGGTGGGGCCGATCACCGCGATGCGCTTGAGCTTGGCCCGCGACAACGGCAACAGGCCATCGTTCTTCAGCAGCACCAGCGATTCGCGCGCGGTGCGCCGCGCCAGCGCATCGTGCGCCGGCGACTGGTTGACCGAGGCGGGAATCGTCGACCACGGCAACTGCCCGGGCGGATCGAACATGCCCAGGCGCATGCGCGCGGTCATCAAGGTCGTCAACGCGGTGTCGATCTGCGCCTCGTCGATCAGGCCCTGGCGGACCGCCGCCGGCAGGGTGGAATACTCCTCCCCGCATTCCAGTTCGGTGCCATGCTTGACCGCCAGCGCGGCGGCTTGTTCGCGGGTGGCGACGATCTTGTGGTGCTTCCAGATATCCACGATTGCCCAGCAATCGGACACCACGTAGCCCTTGAAGCCCCATTGCTGGCGCAGCACATCCTGCAGCAGGAACTTGCTGGCACTGGCCGACTCGCCGTACACGCGGTTGTAGGCACCCATCACCGCATCCACCTTGCCGTCCTTGACCAGTGCCTCGAACGCCGGCAGGTAGGTCTCGTACAGGTCGCGCTGGGAGGGGCGCGCATCGAAGTGGTGACGATCGGCTTCCGGGCCGCTGTGCACGGCGAAATGCTTGGCGGTGGCGTCAAGCTTGCGGTACGGCTCACCTTGCGCGTTCTTCGGTGCGTCGGCGCCTTCGCCCTGCAGGCCCTGCACGAAGGTCACGCCCATGCGCGCGGTGAGGAAGGGATCTTCGCCGTAAGTTTCCTGGCCGCGGCCCCAGCGTGGATCGCGGAAGATATTGATGTTCGGCGACCAGAAGGTCAGCCCCTGATAGCGCGCGTGCTGGTTCTGGCGCAGGAACTGATGATGCTTGGCACGTGCCTCGTCGCTGATGGCGGTGGCGACCTCGTGCATCAGCGGCAGGTCGAAGGTGGCGGCCATGCCGATCGCCTGCGGGAACACCGTCGCCCCGCCGGCGCGCGCCACGCCATGCAGCGCCTCGTTCCACCAATCGTAGGCCGGCACCCCCAGGCGCGGAATCGCCGGCGCAGCGTTCTGCATCTGCGCGGCCTTTTCTTCCAGCGTCATGCGCGAGACCAGATCGGCCGCGCGTTGTTCGAAACTGCGTTGTGTATCCAGATACGGCGGCGGTGTCGCGGCATGGGCAGCGCCTGCGGTACATGCCAGTGCGAGCAGGACACCCTGCGCGAGCGAACGAAACGGGGCGGGCGGATGCGAAGGCATGGTCAGTCCTGTGAAGGGCGGTCGGGATGCGATTGGGCGAATGGCCCGATCACGCTGCCGACGAAGCCGCCGGCCTTTTCGGTGCTGAGAAAGCTGGCGTCGTCGTTGCGGCGTAGCCATTGCCAGCCGCGGCCATCGGCATCGAAGGCGAAGCTATACGCACCACCATCGCCGCTGATCTGCAGCCGCAGCTGTGCAGTGGCCGGGATGCGGGTCTGCGCCAGCGTGGTGGTGGCCGCGCCCTCGCGCTTGTCCAGAAATACCTGGACGGCATCGCCATCGCGACGGGCGCCGAGTGCATACCACGCGGTCGAATTCTGAAATGCGGCCAAGCCTGCACTGATGCCCGCCTGGGTCGGGACCTCCAGTGCGGTGCTGGCGGTGAAACGCAGATGTTGCTGGCGGCGTGCGAGAAACGCGGGCGTGCCGGTACCGTCCAGCCCCTGGCTGCTGGCATGCAACGTCAACCAGCCTGCCCGCGTGCGCAGGTCGGCCACGTCGTGCTTTGGCACGCGCACGGTCAGCCATTCGCGTTGTAGCGTGGCCTGATCGAAATCGTCGTGCCAGACGAAGTTGCCTGACAATGGTGCCTGCGTGGCACCTGCCTTCATGCCTGCGGGCGCCTTGGCGATGTAAGGAATCGGCTGTCCCGCCGGCAGGATCGAGGGCCAGCCATCGCGCCACTGCACCGGCAGCAAAAACGTTTCGCGCCCGGTGTTGTAGTGATCGCCGCGATACGGACGGCTGGCGAGAAACACCGCCCACCACTGCCCATCGGGTGTGTCGACCAGGTCCACATGACCGGCGTTGCTGACCGGATGCGCGCGCCCGGCCGGCAGATCGCGTTGGGTCAGGATGGGGTTGTTCGGTGCCGGTGCATACGGCCCCCACACGTTGCGGCTGCGCAACACCACCTGCGAATGCTGCGGCCCGGTGCCGCCCTCCGCACACGAGAGGTAGTACCACCCGTCGCGTTGATACAGGTGCGGGCCTTCGATCCAGATCGGCTTGCTGGCCAGATCCACGCCGCCATTGAGCAGCACCTTGCGCGGGCCGACAGTCGCATTCTTCGCGATATCGAAGCGCTGCATCCAGATCGCGCGATGCCCGTCATACAACGGCGTGCCTTCCGGCGGGCCGTTGTTGAGCAGGTACGCGCTGCCATCGGTATCGAAGAACAGGGACGGGTCGATGCCGTCGATGCTGGGCAGCCATGTCAATGCCGACCATGGGCCCGCCGCATTGCTGGCACTGGCGATGAAATTGCCACCGCTGTCGACCGAGGTACCCACCACGTAAAAACGCCCGTCGTGATGGCGGATGCTGGCGGCATACATGCCGCGCGACATGCGCAGCCCGTCGTAGTCGAGCTGCTCGCGGCGTTCGACCACGTTGCCGATCTGGGTCCAATGCACAAGATCGGTGCTCTCCAGCACCGGGATCGCCGGAAAGTAGGTAAACGTCGAATTGACCAGGTAATAGCGCTCTCCCACACGCGTGATGCTGGGGTCCGGATAGAAACCGGCCAGCACCGGATTGCGGTAGTGCCCGGCCGGCAGCGGCGTGGCGAACACCGCATCGTCGCCGCGGTATTCGAACCAGTCGAACGCAACATCGGCAGCGGCCTGCGCCTGCGTGTTCGCAGGCACCGCCAAGGCCATCAGCAGGGCCACACACGTGGCAGAAAACGCGCGCATCACCAATCCCACATCGCGCCGTCTTCCAGTCGCGCGATCGGCAACTGCTTGGGCACGTAGGGATACTTCGCTGCAAGCGCTTCGTCGATGTCCACGCCATGCCCCGGTGTCTCGCCGCAGTGCAGGCGGCCATCGCGGAATTGGTAGTCGTGCGGGAACACCGCATTGGCCTCGTCGGAATGGAACATGTATTCCTGGATGCCGAAGTTGGGCACCCAGGTGTCGAAGTGCAGGGCGGCGCCCATGCACACCGGCGAGAGGTCGGTGGCGCCGTGGAAGCCGGTGCGCACCTGATGCAGCGCGGCGAAATCGGCCAGCCGGCGCACATGGGTGATGCCGCCAGCGTGGACGATCGTGGTGCGGATGTAGTCGATCAGCTGCTGCTCGATCAGGTGCTTGCAGTCCCAGATTGAGTTGAATACCTCACCCACTGCCAGCGGCGTCACGGTGTGCTGGCGAATGATCTCGAACGCACGCTGGTTTTCCGCCGGTGTGGCATCTTCCAGCCAGAACAGCCGGTACGGCTCCAGGTCGCGACCCAGCCGGGCGGCTTCGATCGGGGTCAGCCGATGATGCGCGTCGTGCAGCAGCTCGATCGCGTCGCCGTGGTCGTTGCGCAGCTGTTCGAACAGCTTCGGCACCACGCCCAGATAGCGCGGCGTGGACCACACGGTTTCGGTGGGCAGCTCGCTTTCGGCCGGTTCGTACGGTTTGCCGCCGACAGAAATGCCGTAGGTCTTCTTGATGCCGGGCACGCCGCATTGCGCGCGAATCGCGATGAAGCCCATCTCGCGGAAGCGGCCCACCTCGTCGCTGGTTTCGGCGATATCGCGGCCGTTGGCATGGCCATACACCAACGCACCCTCGCGCGAGCGCCCGCCCAGCAGCTGGTACAACGGCATGCCGGCCATCTTGCCCAGGATGTCCCACAACGCCACGTCCACCGCGGCGATCGCGCTCATCGTCACCGGTCCACGCCGCCAGTACGCACCGCGGTAGAAGAACTGCCAGATGTCCTCGATGCGCCCGGCATCGCGGCCGATCAGGTTCGGCACCAGGTGTTCCTGCAGATACGCCGCCACCGCCAGCTCGCGGCCGTTGAGGGTGGCATCGCCCAGCCCGGTGATGCCTGAGCGAGTGCGGATCTTCAAGGTGACGAAGTTGCGGCCCGGGCAGGTGACGATGACGCGCGCCTCGACGATCTCGCGGTCGCGGGCAGAGCCTTGCAGCGGTGCAGGGGAGTCGGAAGTCTGTGACATCGTGATCTCGCTCAGGGGGAAGAGGTGGCAGTGATGGGAAGTTCGAACGGGCCGGCCGGCAGGCCGCTGCGGTCGTACAAGGTGCACACCGGGCTGTCGGCCCAGCAGTAGCGCACGCGCGTTGCGGTCATGCCGGAAGGAATGGGCACGCTGACATCGTGGCCCTGCAGTGTGGCGCTGGCATAGCGGCAAGTGCCGGACGCCTCGCCGCACAGCTCGAAGCCGATCGGTGCGTCGTTGCCGTAACTCAGTAGCGTGGTGTCGACATCGTCGAAGCCGATGCGCACGCTGTCGCGCTCGCGCTGCACGCTGCGCGGCACCGGGCCGGACGGCGCAATCGCCTCGCCATACACCACATGCCGCGCCGCGCGCGCCAGGCGCCGGCCCAGCTCCTGCTTGTTGGCCGGATGGATGTCGTAGCGGTCGCCGATATCGATCGCCACCGCCAATCCTGCGTGCGCGTCGCTGGCCACAAAGCGTCGCTGCGCCTCGCGCAATTGCGCCCAGCCGCTGTCGGTCGGCTGGGTAGGCGGTGCGCCGTAATTGGCCAACTGCACCACCAGCAACGGCAGGCCTGCACCGAAGCGCTGCCGCCAGTCGCGCTGCCAGGCAGTGAGCAAGGCCGGATAACGCGCTGCATCGCCGGTATTGGATTCGCCCTGGTACCACAGCACGCCGCGCAGGCCCAGGTGTTCCAGCGGCGCGATCATGCCGTTGTACAAGGTGGTCAGCCCGGCGGCCGACGACCACGGTGCGCGCGGTGGCGTGCCCACTGCCTGCGGCACGATGCGGTATTGCCAGGGCGCGTCCAGCGCCACGGTGCTGCCATCGGCAAATTGCAGTGCGCGCGATGGCGCGTCGCCCAGCAGCCCGCCGCGGCGATAGGTATTGAGCACATTGAGCACGATGCTGTTGCGCCCGGCATGCAGCAGTCCGCGCGGTAGCGCATAGCGACGTGGTTGATCGGCGCCATAGCTGCTGCCCACGCCGCGTCCGTTGACCCAGGTCTGGTCCAGTTCGTCCACCGGCCCGAGTCGCAACGTGGCGTCCTGTGCGGCCTGTGCCGGGGTCAGCTCGACGCGGGTGCGGTACCAGACCATGCCGTTGAAGCCGACCAGTTGCGGCACGCCCCAGTCGTCCCATGCGCCCAAGGCCGGCGGCGCATCCTGCCAATGGCCGGGCGCATCCGGCTGCCACGGTTCGCCTTCGCCATGGGCACGCCACCAGCGTTCCCACAGCGCGGCCCACCGCGGTGCGGCCGCCACCGGGTCGGTTGCATAGCGCGCCAGCACATCCAGCGCCGGACCATCGTCGCCGGCCGCACGCAGGGCCTTGTCGCCGATCCAGGCCTGCAGTTGCGACCCGCCCCATGACGCATTGATCAACCCCATCGGCACGTCGACCTGCTTCTGCAACTCGCGTGCGAAGTAGTAACAGGCAGCCGAAAAGTCCTTCACCGTCTCCGGTGTGGTGCGCTGCCAGGTTGCAGCGCCGCCGAAACCGCGTTGCGGTGTCGGGCTGGATTGCGCGGGCACCTTGAACATGCGGATGCTGGGGTGCTCGGCATCGGCAATCTCGCTGCGCGAATCCAGCGTGCGATGTACCTGCAGTTCCATGTTCGATTGCCCCGAACACAGCCAGACATCGCCGATCAGCACGTCATCGATCTGCTGCATCGCACCGTTGGCAGTGCTGGCCTTCAGGCTGTACGGGCCGCCGGCGGCGTGCGCGGGCAAGCGCGCCTCCCAGTGACCTTGCCGGTCTGCGCGCGTCTGCACCTGCGCACTGTCCAGTTGCACGGTCACACGCGTGCCCGGCGCCGCATCGCCCCACAGGCGGATCGGCGCGTCGCGTTGCAGCACCGCATGGTCCTGAAACACCGGATGCAGCAGCGGCGCATCCGCGGCGCGCGCAAGTTGCGGCAGCAGCAACGCCGACAGCGTGCCGATCAATATCTTTACGCGACATGCGCTCACTTCGGATTCCCCGGTGCATACGGAAATGTCAGTGCCTGGTAATACGCCAGCGGGTGCGCCGGCGGGCTGACGCCTGCAGGCAGCGGGCGCCCGGACACGCTCTGGAAATAGGCGATGCTGGCATCGCGCCACCACTGCGCCTCACCTTGCTGGATCGCCAGAAAATCGGCGACCTGCTGGTAGCGCTGTGCATCGATCTTGCCGGCCAGATGCTGCCAGGTCGTGCGCATCGCAGCGACCTCGGCCACGCCATGGTCGTAACGTCGCACCAGTTCGTCCCACAGCGGTCTGCCGGAGGCCATGCGGTGATCCCACGGCACATGATGGAACCACAGCAGCAACGGCTCGGGCACGCGCCGCACATCGCCGAACTCGCGCGCCACCGGCGGCGCATATTGCGCAACGGCATTGCTGCCGCTGGCGCTGCGGTCGAAGCCGATCCCGTTGCGGTCGGCGCGGTGGTAATACACCGGATCCCAGTCCGGACGTTCGCTGCCGGCATCCCACGGCGCCGGGCCGTAATGGTGGCCGCGCCCCATCAGGTGATGCAGACCGAGCGGAGTCATGTAGTCCACCACTGCCTCGCGCGAACGCAGCATCATGCCGACCACCGGCTCGACCACTGCCGGATCGTTGGAAAAGGTCATGCGCGTCCATTCCTGCGCAATGGCCTGCGGCGACAGCTGCGGGTCCCACGCCAGCCGCCCGTACGCGTACCAGTTGGCCTGATCGAAGATCGAGCCGCTCCAGCTGCGATCGGCGCCGATATTGGCCACACCGGCGATCCCGGTCAGCCGTGTGCGTTTGCTCTCGGCGAACAAGCTGCCATCCACTGTCTTTGCAACGGTCGAGCCCTTGCCGCGCGCATAGGTGTCGGCTTGCAAGGTCTCGGAAAACAGCGGGCCCAGATAGGCCAGATGGGTGGAAAAACCCAGATATTCCTTGGTGATCTGAAACTCCGGCATCAATGGCGTCTTGCCCATCGCGCCGAACAATGGGTGAAACGGCTCGCGTGGCTGGAAGTCGATGGCCCCGTTTTTCACCTGCACGATCACGTTGTCGGCAAACGCGCCATCCAGCGGCACGAACTCGCTGTAGGCCTGCTTGGCGCGGTCGTCCGGCTGCTCATGCGAATAGACGAAGGCGCGCCACATCACTACCCCGCCGTGCGGCGCCAGGGCATCGGCCAGCAGGTTCGCGCCATCGGCGTGGCTGCGTCCATAGTCCTGCGGGCCGGGCTGGCCTTCGGAGTTGGCCTTGACCAGGAACCCGCCGAAATCCGGAATGCGCGCATAGATGGCGTCGGCGGTATCGCGCCACCAGCGCCGTACCTGCGGGTCCAGCGGGTCGGCGGTTTTCAGGCCACCGATTTCGATCGGTGCACTGAAACGCGCGCTGAGGAACACACGAATCCCGTACGGACGAAACACCTTCGCCAGGGCGGCCGCCTTGTCGAGGTATTGCGGCGTCAGGCTCCAGGCCTTGGCGTTGACGTTGTTGAGCACGGTTCCATTGATGCCCAGCGACGCATTGGCACGTGCGTAGTCGGTGTAACGCGGATCCAGATAGCCAGGCAGCGTCTGCCAGTTCCACAGCGACGCACCGGCATAGCCACGTTCCACCAGGCCATCGAGATTGTCCCAATGATTGAGCATGCGCAGCTGCAAGCGTGGCGACGCGCGCACATCCAGCGCTGCGAGCGATTGCCCGGTCTGCAGCAGGCGCAACAGGTGGAAGGTGCCGTATAGCACCCCGAGATCGCTGCCGCCGACAATGGCGGTGATGCGATGCCCATGTACCTCGGCGCTCCGAATCAGATAGCCGTCGCGGCCCAACTGGCCTGTATCGAGCTTCAGGGCGGCAATCTGTGGCGCGCTGGCGGCGCCCAAGACGATGGCGCCATCTTGCGTTACCGCGTCCACGCGCGGCGGTGTGCGTCCCAATAATCCCTGCAGGCCGCGCGCCAGTTCATCGCGTGCTGCATGCAGGGTGGGCGAATCGCCAACGACGACCAATTGACTGGCACTGTCACGCAATTGCGCGGCATTGGCCAGCGGTTGGTAGCGCAACCATAGATCGTAGCCATCCTCCGCATGCGCGTTGGCGCCGATCAACAGGCCACTGCATAACAGCGCCGCCCACATCACTGCCTGCAGCGTAAATGCGCCGACACCCGTGTCGTGCTGCTGCATTGCAGACCGGCTCATGCGGCATGCTCGAGCGTCACCGGCGCATGCAGGCGCATATCGCCGCTCTGCCTGCTTCCCGGTACCATGGCTCGCATCGTCATACCTGCACCCGGCGTCCGCGTTACCGCAGCAGCGCCCGTGCATCCCGCAGCTTTCGCACGCATTTGAAGAGGCCACGCTTGGAGAAGGTCAGGAAATCGGTCCGCCGCACCAGCCGCGCGACCACCATCGACGAGGTGGCAGCGCTGGCAAAGGTCTCGCCGATGACGGTCTCGCGCGTGGTCAACAACACCGGCAGCGTGCGCGATGCCACCCGCGAACGGGTCATGCGCGCGGTCGACAAGCTGGGCTACACGCCCAATCTTGCCGCCAGCGCACTGGCGGCCGCGCAGAGCACGCGGATTGCGTTGATCTACAGCGATCCCAGCGGTGCCTACCTGCGCGAGTTGCTGCTGGGCGTGCTGCGGGTGGCATCGCGTACGTCGATCCAGCTGGTGATCGACTGCTGGGACGACCTGGACGCCGATGCCGAACGCAAGGCCGCGCGCAAGCTCGCCAAAGGCGTTGCCGGTGTGATCCTGCCGCCGCCCTTGTGCGAATCCAGGGCCGCAGTGCTGGAATTGGTGCGCGCCAAGGTGCCGGTGGTGGCGATCGCCTCCAACCATTTCAGCCCGGATGTGGCGTGTGTGCGCATCGACGAATTCGCTGCTGCCAAAGAGATCACCGAACATCTGATCGCACAGGGGCATGCGCGCATCGGCTACATCGCCGGGCATCCGAATCTGTCGGCCAGCACGCGGCGCTTCGAAGGCTTTCAGGCGGCGCTGGCCGACGCCGGTCTGCGCCTGGATCGGCACTTGGTGCAGCCGGGCGACTACACCTACAAATCCGGGCTGGTTGCCGCGGAAAAATTGCTGGCGCGCAAACGCCGTCCCAGCGCCATCTTCGCCAGCAACGACGACATGGCCGCCGCGGCAATCTCGGTCGCGCACCGGCGTGGGCTGGATGTGCCGCGCGATCTGTCGGTGGTCGGGTTCGACGACACCTCTGCCGCCACTGCGGTGTGGCCCGAAATCACCACCGTGCAGCAGCCCATCGCCGCCATGGCCGATGCCGCGCTGGACATCTTGCTGAAGACGATTCGGGCCAAGGAGCGTACGGCAAGGATGGTCGATCATGTGGTCGCGCACCTGCTGGTCAAGCGGGATTCGGTGGCCGCACCGACAGCGGACGATGCGGCCGAGTCAACGTAGCGATCAGACCCCTGCATGCCGCAAGCCGGATGTGGTCGCCTCGCAGGCTTGCATGCAACACACCAGCATTGCCGGTGTGCGCTCACGTTTCTGGTGACCGCGCATCACATTGGCAGCCATTGCTGGCCGCTGCAGTGATAGCTGGCCCACCGTCGCAATGCAGACGGTCATTGCACGCGCCAGGTGAGGCGAGGCGCATGCAGTGGCAATGCTCAACGCGTCAGATACTGATTGATCAGGTTTTCATACGCTTCCTGGCGGCCGCTGAGCTGCTGGGGCGCATTGCCGGCCGCATGCTTGGCCAGATCGGCCAGCGTGGTCTTGCCTGCGGCAAAATCCGCGCCGGCGCCGCTGTCGAAGCTGGCGTAACGCTCGGCGCGCCACTGTTCCAGCGGCGAGGCGGTCAGCAGCGCGTTGGCCACTTCCAGCCCGCGTGCGAACGCATCCATGCCGCCGATGTGGGCCAGGAACAGGTCCTGCGGGTCGGACGATTCGCGACGCACCTTGGCATCGAAATTCAGTCCGCCCGGTGCCAGCCCGCCCTGCCGCAGCACCACCAGCATGGCGCCGACGGTGTCGTACAGATCGGTCGGGAACTGGTCGGTGTCCCAGCCGTTCTGCGGGTTGCCGCGGTTGGCATCGATGCTGCCGAGCAGGCCGGCATCGGATGCCACCTGCAGGTCATGCTCGAAGCTATGGCCCGACAGCGTGGCGTGGTTGGCCTCGATGTTGAGCTTGAAGTCTTTGTCCAGGCCATGCTGGCGCAGGAAGCCGATCACCGTGGCGCTATCGAAATCGTACTGGTGCTTCATCGGCTCCATGGGCTTGGGCTCGATCAGGAAATTGCCCTTGAAGCCAATCGCACGGCCGTAATCACGTGCCAGGGTGAGGAAGCGCGCCATGTTGTCCTGCTCGCGCTTCATCTGCGTGTTGTGCAGGCAGGCATAGCCTTCGCGGCCGCCCCAGAACACGTAGTTCTCGCCACCGAGTTCAACGGTCGCATCGATCGCGGCCTTGACCTGCACCGCCGCACGCGCCACGACATTGAAGTCCGGGTTGGTCGATGCACCATTCATGTAGCGCGGATGCGAGAACAGGTTGGCCGTGCCCCACAACAGCTTGATGCCGGTGTCGGCCTGACGCTGCTTGGCGATGCCCACCATGTGTTTGAGATTCTTTTCGTACTCGCCGATGTCGTCGGCATCCGGTGCCAGGTCGATGTCGTGGAAGCAGTAGTAGGGCACGCCGAGCTTGGTGAAGAACTCGAACGCCGCATCGGCCTTGGCTTCGGCACGGTTCAACGCGGTAGTGCCCGCATCCCACGGATACGCCCGCGTGCCCGGGCCGAACGGGTCGGCGCCATTGCCGCAGAAGCTGTGCCAGTAGGCCACGGCAAAGCGCAGATGCTCGGCCATGGTCTTGTCGCCGATGGTTTTGTTGGCGTCGTAGACCTTGAACGCGAGCGGGTTGTCCGAATCGCGGCCTTCGAAACCGATCTTGCCGATGCCGGGGAAATATTCTTTCGCGCCGATGTACACGGTGTTGCTCATGGGGTGAACTCCTGCAGCAGGGGAGGGAAGAGAGGGAAAGCGTTACACCGGGACATCGGCATCAGCGCACAGGCCATGGCCACGTACGCGTTGCGCAGCGCGCATGGCACCGGCAACCGATGCGTCCGCGCGACTGCCATCGGCATCCAGCCAGAAAATGTTAGCGCTACCACACCTGCGACTGAAAAAAGCCGCGCGTTGTAGCGAAGCTGAAGATGCCATGCCGGTCCCGGGTCAAGCGACCTGCCGACTGTACCGAGCCTGCCGCAGAAAGGCTTGCTGCGCTGCGAGATACGAGCTGTGCTGTGGCACCGCACCAGGCAACGCGGGTCAATGGAGGCGGCCCGCAAGTAACAATGCGCGCAGCTACCGTGCGCATTGCACGCTGACGACTGCATGCATCTGCGGACAAAAAGCCGGACTGCCGGCAAGTGGTTACCTGGCAACGGCCGCAGGACACCATGTCCAGGCAACAGGTCTGCATCGACCGGCGCCATTGCAGCCGTCCGTGCCGCTGCCGCGTCAACGTCCAATGCGTCACAAGGGCTGCGTGTCGGCGTGCCACCCCCGCGCGCAGCCAACCCCGTCGCCTGCCAGCCCCCGGCAGCTACAATGGCCGGCTTATGACCGCTGTCCTGCCGCTGCCGCAACCCCTGGCCGACCCCGCACCGCGCGACCCGCGCCAGCGGTTGCAGCGCGAACAGCTACGCCTGGGCAAACGCCTGCAGCGCCAGGTCGGCCAGGCGATTGCCGATTTCGGCATGATCGCACCCGGCGACAAGGTCATGGTCTGTCTGTCGGGCGGCAAGGACAGCTACACCTTGTTGGACATGCTGCTGCAGTTGCAGCGCAAGGCGCCGGTGCCGTTCAGCCTGGTGGCGGTTAACCTGGACCAGAAACAGCCCGACTTTCCCGCCCATGTGCTGCCGGCCTACCTGCGCGGGCTGGGGGTGCCGTTCGATATCGTCGAGCAGGACACCTATTCGGTGGTCAGCCGGGTGATTCCGGCCGGCAAGACGATGTGTTCGCTGTGCTCGCGGCTGCGGCGCGGCGCGCTGTATGCCTACGCGCAGACGCATGGCGTGACCAAGATCGCGCTCGGCCATCACCGCGACGACATCGTGGCCACCTTCTTCATGAACCTGTTTCACCACGCGCGGCTGGCGGCGATGGCGCCCAAGCTACGCAGCGACGACGGCGCGCATGTGGTGATCCGCCCGCTGGCCTATGTGCGCGAAGCCGACATCGCGGCGTACGCGCAGGCGCGGCAGTTCCCGATCATTCCGTGCAACCTGTGCGGCAGCCAGGAAAACCTGCAGCGCCAGCAGGTCGGCAAGCTGTTGCAGCAATGGGACCGCGAGTTCCCCGGCCGCGTGGAGCAGATCGCCCGCGCCTTGGGCGATGTCCGCCCCGAGCAATTGGCCGATCGCACGTTGTTCGATTTCCTGGCGCTGGGCCGCAGCGGCGATGCGCCGAGCGATGTTGATCCCGATCCCAGCGCGTGGCTGTCCGCCAGCCACGCCACCCACGACAGCGACTGACGCCGCCGCTCCGGCTGCCGGCAGTCTTCCACCCTCCACGTTTTTCTTCATTCGGTCCAACGCATGTTCTTTCGCAACCTCACCCTGTTCCGCTTTCCCACCACCCTGGACTTCTCCGAGATCGACACCTTGCTGCCGCCTGTGCAGCTCAAGCCGGTCGGGCCGCTGGAAATGAGTTCGCGCGGTTTCATTTCCCCGTTCGGCCGCGACGAGCAGGAAGTGCTCTCGCACCGTCTGGAAGATTTTCTGTGGCTCACCGTCGGTGGCGAGGACAAGATCCTGCCCGGCGCGGTGGTCAACGACCTGCTCGAGCGCAAGGTGGCCGAGATCGAGGAAAAGGAAGGCCGCCGCCCCGGTGGCAAGGCACGCAAGCGCCTCAAGGACGATTTGATCCATGAGCTGCTGCCGCGCGCCTTCGTCAAGAGCTCGCGCACCGACGCCATCCTGGACCTGCAGCATGGCTACATCGCGGTCAACAGCTCCAGCCGCAAGAGCGGCGAGAACGTGATGAGCGAGATCCGTGGCGCGCTCGGCAGCTTCCCGGCGCTGCCGCTCAATGCCGAAGTGGCCCCGCGCGCCATCCTCACCGGCTGGATCGCCGGCGAACCCTTGCCCGAAGGCCTCAGCCTGGGCGAAGAGTGCGAGATGAAGGACCCCATCGAAGGCGGCGCGGTGGTCAAGTGCCAGCACCAGGAACTGCGCGGCGACGAGATCGACAAACACCTGGAAGCCGGCAAGCAGGTCACCAAGCTGGCGCTGGTGCTGGACGACAATCTGTCGTTCGTGCTCGGCGACGATCTGGTGATCCGCAAGCTCAAGTTCCTCGACGGCGCCCTGGATCAGCTCGAACACAGCGAAGACGATGGCGCACGTGCCGAACTCGACGCACGCTTTGCGTTGATGAGCGCGGAAATCCGCCGGCTGTTCCTGTTGCTAGAAACCGCGTTGAAGTTGAGCAAGGCCGAGTAACCGGAACGTCTCACGGTGGCGGTGTCGAGGCGCGATGCGTGGCGCGAATCAAACGCTTTCGGTGCGTCGAGGGCGCGGTGCCCTCGCCACACGCGGGACACGCCGTGAATCCATCCGTGGAGGCTCGGCGGCGGCATCCATGCCGCCAACTGTCCCGCAAGCGGCAAGGACACCGCACCAGACAAGGTGCGGATCGTTTTAGTGAAGGCCCTGCACACCGGCCAACTCGACGAGTCCTTGCCTGCCCGCCGTCGCGGGACACGCCGTGAACCCGTCGCTGGGGATTCGATGGCGGCATCCATGCCGCCAAAAGTCCCGCAGGCGTTGAGAACACCGCACCAAAGCGTTCTTCCGCTGCTCTCGTGAAGGACATACGTGCGATGTGTCCTGCGCGGTGGCGGACAAGGGCCCGGCAGCAACGTTGCAGAACAGCTGCCCCACCACTGATCCATCGGTTGGCCAATCGCTTCCAGGGACGACGCCGATCACGGTCTGGCAGTCACCGAGTGCGGCAATCGATGCGTCTCACCGCCTGACACATCGCGGCGGTATCCTGTGCGCATGTTCAAGCCCGTCCGCCGCCTGATTGTTCCGCCCTCGCAGGTTGTCGAACGCGACTGCGTGCACGTGCAGCTGGACGGCCGCGACATCGCAGTGCTGCGCGTGCGCGATCCGCGTGCGCGACGCATCAAACTCAGCGTCGACGAGCGCGGCGCACGGCTGACCTTGCCGCTGCGCGCAAGCCTGATGTCCGGCGAACGGTTTCTGCATGCGCATCTGGACTGGCTGACCACGCAGCTGTCGCGGTATCAGCAGGTCGATGCGTTTCCTGCGCTTGAGCGTGGCGTGCCCGGGCAGCTGCCATTGCGCGGTGCGTTGCTGCCGTTGAGCTGGCACGAAGGGCGCTATGCACGCATCGATATCACCGACGACGGGGCGCAGTTCCATGTGCCCACCCGCCTGGGCGATGCCGGCCTGCGCCGCACCTTGAAGGAATTCTACGAAGCGCAGGCGCGCGCCGATGTCGGCCGCTGGTTGCCGGGTTATCTGCCCGGCCTGCCGCGCGCACCGGCGCGACTGCGGCTGAAGGTGATGTCCTCGCAGTGGGGCTCGCTCGCACCGGATGGCTCGATGGCGTTGGACCTGGCGCTGGTGCTTGGTCGCCCTTCCGCGTTCGAATACGTGCTGGTGCACGAGCTCTGCCACCTGGTGCAGGCCAACCACTCGCCTGCGTTCTGGGCCGAAGTGGAGCAACGTTTTCCCACTTGGCGCGAGGAACGCAGTTACTTCCACGAACACGGCCGCCAGCTCAAGGCGCAACTGCGCCGGTTGCTGCACGTGCAGTGACGCAGGCGTAGCGCGCGGCTGCGATGACGTGCCTTTCGCGACAGTGGTGCAGCTACGGGTGCGGCAACAGCAACAGGCGATCGGTGCGGCTGGCACCGGCGAGTGGTCAACGCTGCAGCGAAGACGCCGCTAGCGCCACGCGTAGGAGGCAGCCCGGGCAAGTTGCCGGCAGGCCAGCGGCGACAGCCAGGCAAAGCGTTTTGACACGACGTGTTCTGCAGCCGCAGCGCCTGCGTCCAGGGTGCGCGCCGACATCCAGTGGTCGGCGTGACACGCCGCTGCCCATGCCTGCTCCAACAGGACGCGATCGCCCGCATCCAGGTGGGCAGCGGCGCGCACCGCCTGGATGAAGGTCCACGGCGCATGCCACCGATCGAAGGATTCGAGTGCGCCCACGACACGGGCGGCATCTGCCACGTTCACCTGCGCGATTGGCATCTGCGTATCACGCGTGACGCAAACCATCCAAGAAGCCGTTGATCACCGCCGCGACTGCTTCCGGCACTTCCATATGCACGTGGTGCGTGCCGGGCAGCAGCTGCAGGCGTGCGTCGCGCATCATCGCCACGCGGTGGTCGCGCAATGCTTCCGGGAAATACGCCTGTGCGGGCGTGGCGAAGATCGCCTGGGCGGGGCAGGCGATGGAGGCCAGCAGCACGTCGATCTGCGCTTCGGTCATGCGGATGGCGGTGGGCAGGGTCAGGCGCGGATCGCTGCACCAGCTGTAGCCACCTTCCACCACGCGTACGCCGCGTTCGACCAGCAGCCGTGCAGCCGGTTCGGTGAGTTGGTTGGCCATCATGCGCGCGCGTACCGGCATTTCCATCGACGGAAACACCCGCAGCGGCCGCTCTGCCAGCGTGCGTGCCGACGCAACGGCATCGCGCAGGCGTGTGGCAGTGCTTTCCACGGGCTCGGCCAGGGCGCCTAGCGCCTCGATGGCGATCAAGGCCTCCACGCGCTCGGGCGCAGCGGCGGCCAGCAGGCTGGCAATGCCGCCGCCCATCGAGTGGCCGAGCACGGTGAAGCGCTCCCAGCCCAGAGCATCGGCGACCTGCAACAACATGGCGATCGCGCTGCTGAGCGTGTATTCGGCGCCTGTCGGCAGCCAAGCGCTGTGGCCATGGCCGGGCAGATCCAGCAGCACCAGATCCAGCTCCTGCGCGTGCAGATGCGCGCTCAGCGGCACGAAGCTGGCCGCGTTATCCAGCCAGCCATGCAAGGCCAGCACCCGGCGCGGGCCGCGATCTTGGTTGCGCAATCCGGTGACCCGGCCGATGGCCAGGTCGCACGCAAACGGCTCCAACTTCACGCGCGGCGCGCCACGGCGGCCAGCGCGTGCGCATGCGCATCGCTGGCGTTGAGGCAGGGGATGTAGCTGAGCGTGGCACCACGCTCGGCCAACGTTTCGGCAAAACCCAGCGCCACTTCTTCCAGCGTTTCCAGACAGTCGGTGGCAAAGCCCGGGCAGACCAGGTCGAAGCTGCGCACGCCGCCTTCGGCCAATGCCCACAGCGTGGGTTCGGCGTACGGCTGCAGCCAGCGTTCGGCGCCGAAGCGCGACTGATAGCCCATCTGCCACTCGTCCGCGCCCAGCCCCAGCGCTGCCGCAATGGCCTGCGCGCTGCGTTCGCACTGCTGCGGATACGGGTCGCCGGCATTGGCCACGCGCTGCGGCAGGCCGTGGAAGGAAAACATCAATTTTTCGCTGCGCCCATGCACCTGCCAGTGCGCGCGAATCGACTCGGCGATCGCGGCCACCCAGCCGGCGTCCTCGCAGTAGTCCTGGATCACCTCCACCGCGATCTCCGGCGCGCTGGTGCGCCATGCCTCCACCACATCCTGGATCGAGGCGGTGGTGGTGGTGGAATACTGCGGATACAGCGGCAGCACCACGATGCGCCTGATGCCGCGCGCGCGCAGCCCGTCCAGCGTCTTGCGCAAGGCCGGCTCGCCGTAGCGCATGGCCCATTCCACATGCCAGTCGGGCATCACCGCTTGCAGGCCGTCGGCCAGGCGGCGCGTGTAGACCGCCAGCGGCGAGCCCTCCGGCAACCACACCTTGGCGTATTTTTCGGCCGATTTCGGCCCGCGGATCGGCAGGATCACCCCGTACAGCAGCGGCTTCCAGAACAGTGGCGGAATCGCGACCACGCGGCGGTCGCTGAGGAACTCGGCCAGGTAGCGGCGCACGGCCGGGGCGGTCGGCGATTCGGGAGTGCCCAGGTTGACGACCAGCAGGGCGGTATCGGGTGTCGTGTTCATGCGCACCATTCTGGCAGAGCCGGGCACCGCTGCCGACAGCAGCGCAACGATCGCTGTGATCGGCCGTCTCTTCCGCGCCGGTTGCGCTCACCACCGATTCATTGCGCCGGCACTAACGTCGCGGCATTGCTATCTTTGTCGGATTCTTCCTTGGAGCTTGTCATGCCTCGTTTGTCGCGCCTGGCCCTGTTGTTGTCGCTGACGTTGGTCGCCGGCCATGCCGTCGCCGGCCCGGAAGAAGACCAGCGCGCACGCAATGCGGTGCGGGTGCTCACCGAGATCATGAAGATCCCCGAGCAGGCCATTCCGGACAAACTGCTCGACGAGGCGCGCGCCATCGTGGTCATTCCCGACACGCTCAAGGCCGGCCTGGTGATCGGCGGCCGTCGCGGCCACGGCCTGATGTCGATGAAGAATGCCGACGGCAGCTGGTCGCAACCGGTGTTCGTCAAGCTCACCGGCGGCAGCATCGGCTTCCAGGCCGGGGTGCAGTCCTCCGACGTGGTGCTGGTGTTCCGCAACGACCGCAGCCTGGACAACATCGTCAACGGCAAGTTCACCCTCGGCGCCGACGCCGGCGTGGCGGCAGGTCCGGTCGGGCGCAACGCCGCCGCGGCGACCGACGGCCAGCTCAAGGCCGAAATCTGGTCGTGGTCGCGTGCCCGTGGCCTGTTCGCCGGCGTCGCCCTGGATGGTGCGGTGCTGCAGATCGACGATGCCGCCGACCTCAATGCCTACGGCAGCGGCGCAACCCCGCGCATGATTTTCGAAGGCCGCACCAACGAACGCCCATCCACCGATGTGATCGCTTTCCGCGACCGGCTGGAAGAGGCGACCTACACCGCGCGCGCCAATCGCAGCACCGATGCCGCCGCCGATGGCGCGCCGCCGGCACCGCGTCCGCAGACCCCGCCGCCGGTGCAGGCACAGCAACCGGCCAATGTGCCGCCGCCGGCCAGCGAAGCCAGTACCGTGCCGATGCAGCCCAGCACCACGCCGCCCGCCCAGCAGGGTTTTCAGCCGGTATCGGAGGGCGAAATCCGCACCGAATCACTGGACGGCAACCGCTAACGCACTGTCATCCCCCTGCGCGGTGCGCTGGGGTATCCTGCGCGTTCCATCTTTCAAGCAAGCGAGCAGATCATGGGCGGTTTCAGCATTTGGCACTGGCTGATCGTGCTGGTGATCGTGTTGCTGGTGTTCGGTACCAAGCGGCTCACCAGCGGTGCCAAGGATCTCGGCAGCGCGGTCAAGGAATTCAAGAAAGGCATGCACGACGACGACAAGCCGGCCGGCAAGCTCGGCGACGACTCCCGCACTGCCGAGCAGGCGCGTGAGGCGCAGGCCGAACGCGACCGCGACGCGCGCTGATCCGGAGCGGCGTCGGTGTTTGACATAGGTGTTGGCGAACTGACGCTCATTGCGGTCGTCGCCCTGGTGGTGCTCGGCCCCGAGCGTTTGCCCAAGGCGGCCCGATTTGCCGGATTGTGGGTGCGCCGCGCCCGAATGCAGTGGGATTCTGTCAAGCAGGAACTCGAACGCGAACTCGAGGCCGAAGAGCTCAAGCGCAGCCTGCAGGACGTGCAGGCCTCGCTGCGCGAGGCCGAAGACCAGCTGCGCAACACGCAGCAGCAGGTCGAGCAGGGCGCCCGCACGCTGCATGACGACGTCAGTCGCGATATCGACATCCGCGCCAGCGCCACGCCGGTGGCAACGCCGCTGGAACTGGCCCATGCGGATTTGTCTGCCAGCCCCGATGTGGATGCAACAGCCGGCGTAACCGATGCGGCTGGAGCTGCACATACCGCGCCGGTGATTGCGCAGGCCCAACCCATTGCGCCAGCGCCGCATCAAACCCTGGTTCCGGCTCCGCACGACACGATAGTGCCAGCGCCGCATGCCGCGCATCTTGCCAGCGCGCCCGAGCCGGTCGCCGTTGCGCCAGTCGATGCGGGCACACCGGCCGCGTGGACGCCGGGCGCGCCAGCCAAACTCCAGGAGAAACAGCCGTGAGCCTGTTCGACGACGCACAGGCCGAAAGCAGTCTGATCGAGCATCTGGTCGAATTACGCGCCCGCCTGGTCCGCGCACTGATCGGTCTGGGCGTGGTGTTGCTGGCGCTGCTGCCGTTTTCGCGGGCGATCTATTCGTGGCTGGCCGCACCGCTGATCTCGCAACTGCCGCTGGGGCAGACGATGATCGCGATGAATCCGGCCGGCGCGTTCTTCGCCCCGCTCAAGCTGACCTTCTTCGTGGCGGTGTTCTTCAGCGTGCCGTGGCTGCTGTATCAGGCCTGGGCGTTCGTGGCGCCGGGGTTGTACCAGCGCGAAAAGAAGCTGGCATTCCCGCTGCTGGCGTCGGCGGTGGCGCTGTTCTATATCGGTTGCGCGTTCGCCTATTTCCTGGTGTTGCCGGCGGTGTTCCACTTCCTGACCACGTTCAAGCCAGACGTGATCGCCATTACCCCGGATGCCAATTCGTACCTGGATTTCGTGCTGGCCATTTTCTTCGCCTTCGGCGCGAGTTTCGAACTGCCGGTGGCCTTGGTGATCCTGGTGCTGCTGGGCTGGGTCAGCCCCAAGCAGCTCAGCGAAGGCCGTGGCTACGCCATCGTCGGCATCTTCATCCTGGCCGCCGTGCTCACCCCGCCAGACGTCGTATCGCAGCTGATGCTGGCCATCCCGATGTGCCTGCTCTACGAGCTGGGCATCATGGCCTCGCGTGCGGTAGCGC
This sequence comes from Xanthomonas euvesicatoria, assembly GCF_013112235.1. NCBI lineage: Bacteria > Pseudomonadati > Pseudomonadota > Gammaproteobacteria > Lysobacterales > Lysobacteraceae > Xanthomonas > Xanthomonas euvesicatoria. The sequence continues at coordinate 934,248 of NZ_JABFFS010000001.1, read as the reverse complement.
CGAAGAGCGCCTAGTGCCGTCGCTGCAGCGAGGCGCGCCGCCATGCAGGTGCGCGGTGCGGTGGTCTTCGGGCACATGGGTCGCTGCGCGGCATCGCCCCGGACGCCATGGTCCACGTTAGGAGCGCGCCCGCGCGCGACGAAGCCTATGTCGAGAAGCCCCGGTCGCGCCCAGGTGCGCTCCTACGGCTAAGCGAATTCAAGCAACAAATACATCCGGTCGCGATGGCGGGGCTGGTTGGGCGGCGGCGCCGGCGTGGGTGAACATCTGCTTCCACGCGGCGTAGACCGAACCGGCGAACACCGGCATCAGCACCGCCATCAACAGCAGTTGGGCCAGCCACATCGCCACGGTCTGGCCGGCAATCAGGCCGACGATCAGCGCCACGATCATGACCGCGAAATAGATCGCGAAAATGGCGATGAAGGCCAGGACGAAGAACACCAGCATCGCCGGCAGGTTGTGCAGGCTGGCGCGCAGGCTCTCGCGCAGCGCGTGGCCGCCGGTGCTGCGGTCGAACATGACCTGCGGCGGCATCACGAACAGCGCCAGCGTCATCGCCGCGAAGGTGGCGATGGTCAGCAGCAGCCACAGCAGAATGCGCCCGGCCGGCAGGCTGGCGGCCAGTTGCTCGATCTGCACCGGGTCCGGCTGCGCGCCGGACTGGCTGATCTGGTTGATCTTCACCATTACCTCGGACAACTGCTGCAGCCCGCTGGCGCCGATCATCGCCAGCAGCAGCACGCCCAGCAGCAGGCCGGCGATCAGCTGCGGCAGCAGCGACACCAGCAGGTGCGGCGCGCGGCCGTCCTGCAGGCCATGCAGCAGATGCGACGGTTTGGCGATGCGGCCTTCGTCCACTTCGCGGATGGCCCACAGCAGGCCGCCCATGAACAACGGGCCGGCCAGCACCAGCAGGAACTGCAGAGCCGGGCCCAACAGCGGCACCAGGACCGACAGCGATACCACCAGCGAGGCGGCCACGCTCCAGATCACCCCCATCGAGCCAAGCGCCAGCGGCGCCCGCTTCAACAGCGAGAAACCGGTCAACAGCCACTCTGCGCCGGCAGATGCCGGCACCTTACGAATTTCGCTCATTCCCATTCCGGATCGATACGCGCGCCGGACCATCCGGCGTCACGCGATTATCGCTGCTTTTACGTGTGCGCGGCGGGACGAGCGCTCACGGTTTGCAACCGGCGTGCGTGATGCACGAAGCGGCGCAACAACTTGCGGGCGATGGGGGCGGCGGTGACCTCGCGGGCGACCGTGCGGGCGCAACGTCCGTGGCGGGCGATGCAGTCGGCACGCGCCTGCACATAGCCGCGCATGTGGTGGGTGGCGAATTCGGGGTGGAACTGGACGCCCCAGGTGGCCCGGCCCCAGCGGAAGGCATGGCAGCGGTCCTGCCGGGAGTGCGCTAGCACGATGGCGCCGTCCGGGGCACGCACGACCGTCTGCAGATGGGTGGCATGGGCCGGGAACTGCGGCGGAAGCCCTGCGAATAAAGGATCCTGCTCAGCCGGCGGGTGCAGCTCCAGCGCGATGGTGCCGGATTCGCGCCCGGCCGGGTTGTAGTCGACCTCGCCGCCCAGCGCGTGCGCCAGCAACTGGTGCCCGTAGCAGATGCCCAGTAGCGGCATGCCCTGATGGGCGGCATGGCGCAGCCATTCGGCACTGCGTTCGCTCCAGTCGGCGCGGTCGGTCACGAAGGCGGCCGAACCGCTGACGATGATGCCGGCAAAGTCGGCCGGGTCGGGCAGCGCGTCCCCATTGGCAACGTCGATGGCCACCGTTTCCTGCTCGGCCAGCCCGGCCGCCACGCGGATCCAGTGCGGAAAACGGCCGTATCGCTTCATCTCCGGCACGGGTTGCCCGGTTTCGATGATCAGGAACGGCAAGACGGACATGCGCAAAGATCCGGACACAACAGATGCCCCCGATTGTAGGCGGCAGCGACGCGTTTTTTTCAAGCGGCACTCCAAGACGCGCGCTGCGGGTCATTGCCGAATGACATGTCCTGATTCCCTCGCGGCGGGATGCCGATGATGGTAGCGGTGGTCGCCGACTGGTGCATGTCCTGGATATCGGCAGACAAACGCACGGCTGGAATGACAGTGCCTTTGCGCGGTCGCCGTGGTCAGGTTGACGCAAGGTTCGGCGGGATTGGTGTGGAAAAACATCGAATCGTGCATACCCTTCAGAACACTGCGCTTGACGCCAGCGGAGCACGTCGCCGTGCCGGCGTGCTGCATCCCACGCGTTCGATCCATGCAATGTAGTAGGGCCATTGGCCCAACGCGCAGCGGGCGTCGCACATGTCGTCTGCGCTTCGTATTGAAGAAGTCGCTCGCGGGCAGATTGACTAAATTTCCGGGCATGAAAACCCATGCCACCAATTCAAACGCGACACGCACAAACCTGTCTTACGCTCATGAGGAAAAGCCCAGGCTAACGGAGGATCAGGCAGCAGCCAGCAGCAGCGGCGCGCAGCAACCGCTCGGACGGCCGCCTAGAAAACGGCAGAGGATGGAGTCGGATGACCCAAGGGCCTCGACGCGCGACAGGCAGCCCTTTACGGCAAACGCCTTAAAGAAAGAGGAAATCGATGCCAGCGAAGGCGCATGGGACAGGCGCTTTCGGCCGTGGCAGCCGGCTGCCGTCAAAAACGCGCGCATCAAAACCGAGGGCTACCCGGATAGGGCGACTGACGACGTCGGCACGTCGTCAGCGCAGCATCGGCCACAACGCTCGTCGCAGCATTATGGTGTGGAGGCAAGGGCATTTCGGCCGCGCGAACAACCGTTCGAATGGTCCGCCAGAAAGCGACCACGTGAAGAGCAGGCGGCATCCCGGCAGCCAAAGCGGCCATTCCATGGCATGGGGCTGACGACCGAGGATCTGCGTAGGGCCGAACATCAGCTGGACTGGGCGGCAAAAAAACGGCTACAGGCGCAGCGACAGCAACAGCAGCGACAGTTGAGCGAGCCCCATGGAATCGGGAGGAACCACAACGCGGGCCGGTGCGTGTCGATGGCATATGACAACGAGCTGGCGCATCGCATGCGTGGCGGGATGGCGTTGCCCTTCCTGGAGGAGAGTGTCAACGCGCAAGTCAACGCGCAGCGGCTGGACAAATATCTTCAGTTGATTGCCACTGCACGGCGCGCCAGGGCAGGCGTGACACCCGGCGATCTGGATCGTTGCACCGAGCTCGCGGCGCAATACCTGTTTGGGACCGGATGGTTCGAAGGGGCATCGCTGGCGCAGCTGGCGCATGTGGGCAACAAGCTGAGCAAGCACCCGAATCAGCCCGCATGCATGGAGGCAATCGCGTGGATCGCCGGAGAGCTCACGCAGGCCGATGATCTGGTGGGGCTGGGGGCCTACCCGTCAGTTCTGCTTCTGAATGCCTTCTCGAAGAATCTCGACAGCGGCCGGTGTGAACGCGCGGTGGCGCGTCTGGCACGTCATCTGCGGCGTGACGACCACGCACGACAGGGGCTGAGTGCGCAGAACATCAGCCTGGCACTCAATGCCTTCAGCAAGTGGTCCGATAACCCGGAGTGCCAGGCGACGGCGCACTGGTTTGCCGCGCTTGTCGCCAGCGACAAGCGCCTGCGTTGCGCCATGGATGCCCAGAGCGTGGCGACCGCGCTCAACGCCCTGTGCAAATGGCCCGACACGCCGGACTGCGGGAATGCCGTCAGCGCGCTCGCCGAACGGTTGGCCGACGAGTCCAGATTGCGCAAGGAACTGAAACCGCAAGAACTGGGAAACGCGCTCAACGCCCTGAGCAAATGGGCCGACACCCCGGTCTGTGCGGCTGCCGCCAGTGCGCTGGCCGAACGGTTGGTGGACGATCCCGGCTTGCGCAAGGCCCTGGACCCGATCAACGTGAGTCAGGCGCTCAACGCGCTGAGCAAATGGGCCGATATACCGGTGTGTGCGGCCGCCGCCATCGCACTGGCCGAGCGGTTGGCCGACGACCCCAAGCTATGCCGGGCCCTGAATGCGCGAGGCCTGTCCAATGCGCTCAACGCCCTGAGCAAATGGCCCGACGACCAGGTCTGTGCGGCTGCCGTCAGTGCGCTGGCAGAGCGGGTCGCCGACGACCCCGAGCTGCGCAAGAACCTGGACCCGCAGGGCGTGTCCAACGTGCTCAACGCGCTGAGCAAATGGCCCGACACCCCGGTCTGTGCCGCCGCCGCCAGTGCGCTGGCCGAACGCGTGGTCGACGATCTCCAATTGCGCGAGGATCTGGATCCGCAAGGTGTGGCCAACGCGCTCAACGCGCTGGGCAAATGGCCGGATATACCGAGCTGTGCGCAGGCCGCCAGCGCGCTGGCCCGGCGGCTGGCCCACGATCCCGAGCTGTGCAAGGCCCTGGACCCGATCAACGTGACCCAAGTGCTGGAAGCGCTGAGCAAATGGCCCGATACACCGATCTGTGGGCAGGCCGCCAATGCGCTGGCCAAGCGGCTGATCCATGAGAGGAGCCTGCGCAAGGCCCTCAAGCCGCAGGAACTGGTCACCGCGCTCCATTCCCTGAGCAAATGGCCCGACACGTCGATCTGCACGGAGGCCGCCAGCGCGCTGGCCGAGCGGCTGGTCGACGAGCCCCAGTTGCGCAAGGCGCTCGACGCACACCAGGTTGTCACCACGCTCAAGGCCTTGAGCAAATGGCCTGACAAGGCGGTCTGTGCGGTTGCCGCCAGCGCGCTGGCCGAGCGGCTGGCCGACGAGCCCCAGTTGCCCAAGGACCTGAACCGGCAAGGTGTGGTCATCGTGCTCAACGCGTTGAGCAAATGGCCGGACACGGCGGTTTGTGCTGAGGCCGCCGCCGCGCTGGCCGAGCGGCTGGTCGACGAGCCCGACCTGCGCAAGGAACTTGGCCCGGTCGACGTGACCAACGTCCTGAATGCCTTGAGTAAATGGCCGGACACCGAGGTCTGCGCGGAAGCCGCACGGATGCTGGCAGGGCGCCTGGTCGGCGATCCCCTGTTACGCAAGGCCTTCAATGCACTGGACGTGGCCAACGCGCTCAATGCCCTGAGCAAATGGCCTGACACCCCGGTCTGTGCCGCCGCCGCCAGTGCGCTGGCCGAGCGGCTGGCCGCCGATCCCCAGTTACGCAAGGATCTCAATCCATTGGACGTGGCCAATGCGCTCAATGCCCTGAGCAAATGGCCCGGCACGCCGGTCTGTGCGGCCGCTGCCAGCGCACTGGCCGCACGGGTGGGCGCCGATTCCAGGTTGCGCAAGGCCTTCGACGCGCAGCAAGTGGCCACCGTGCTCAACGCCTTGTGCAAATGGCCCGACAACCAGGCCTGTGCGGCGGCCGCCAACACCTTGGCCGAGCGACTGAGACGCGAGCCCGACGTGCGCGACGTGCTCAAGCCGCGAGAAATGACCAACGCGCTTAACGCCCTGAGCAAATGGCCCGACACGCCGGCCTGTGCGGGCGCCGCCAGCGCGCTGGCCGCACGGGTGGCCGACGATCCCAGGTTGCGCGTGGCCTTCGACGTACAGCAGGTGGCCACCGTGCTCAACGCCCTGAGCAAATGGCCCGACAATGCGGCCTGTGCGGCCGCCGCCGGCGCGCTGGCTGAGCGCTTGGCCGACGAACCCGAGTTACGCAACGCCCTGACCGCCCATGGCGTGGCCACCGTGCTCAACGCCCTGAGCAAGTGGCCCAACGTGCCGGTCTGTGCGGCCGCCGCCGGTGCGCTGGCCGAGCGGCTGGCCGACGAACCCGAGTTACGCCACGCTCTGACCGCGCATGGCGTGGCCACTGCGCTCAACGCGCTGAGCAAATGGCCGGACATGCCGGTCTGCGCGGCCGCTGCCAGTGCGCTGGCCGAGTGGCTGAGCGACGATCCCGACCTGCGCAAGGCGCTGGACGCTTCCAACCTGCCCCAGGTGCTCAATGCCCTGAGCAAATGGCCGGACATGCCGGCCGGTGGCGAGGTGGTCAACGCGCTGGCCGAGCGATTGGTCGACGACCCCGAGTTGCGCAATGCCCTCGATGCGCTAGGGGTGGCCAATGCGCTCAACGCCATGAGCAAATGGCCCGAGATGCCGGTCTGTGCGGCCGCCGTCGACGCGCTAGCCGCGCGGCTGGCCAACGATCCCGGGTTGCGCAGGGATCTGGAAGCGCAGGGCCTTGGCAACGCACTCAACGCCCTGAGCAAATGGCCCGACAAGCCAGTCTGCGCGGCCGCCGCCAGCGCGCTGGCCGAGCGGCTGACCAACGATGCCGGCTTGCGTCGTGCCTTCGACCCTATCAACGTGAGCCAAGCGCTCAATGCCCTGAGCAAATGGCCCGGCACGCCAGCCTGCGAGACCGCCATCGACGTCCTGGCGGCGACGCTGGCCAACGATCCCGATTTGCGCAAGGCCCTGGACCCGCAAGGCGTGGCCGTGGCGCTCAACGCGCTGAGCAAATGCCTCGCCCGGCCGGTGTGCCAGTCGGCATTCGTGCTGCTCGCCGAGCGTGCAGGCTCGGCCGAGCTGCCCTGGCGGCAGTTCCAGATGCGGGGGATCGCGGTGTTGGCCAACGCGATGTCCCGGCTGTCGCATCTGGACGAAGAGGACGATGAGCAGTTCCAGACCCTGGGTATCGCCAAGCTGCAGGCGATGGCCGGGCACCTGGATGTGCACCGCGAGCGTTTTGCGTCCGCTTCGGCCGGCGATATCGGTGTGCTCTTCAAGGCCTTTGCCTCGGCGCGGCTGCAGCGCCAGATGCGTTCGCTGGGACAACCGGCGCTGGAACGGGTGTCGGCCCTGATCGGGGACGATGGATTACGCCAGACCAGCCTTGAGGGGATCGGCAGCCTCTGCATGGGACTGTTGCCGCTGATCCGCAGTCCGGAGTTGGCCCCTCGCCATCGGGGCCAGGCATTGCACGTGTTCGATACGTTGCAGCCCATCGTCGCGCGCAAGATCGAGCTGTACCTGCGCGGCGACGGCGCGCGCGCGTCGGCCGACATCGAACAGCATGCCACGCGCTGCCCGGCGCTGACCTTCTACCAGGTGCTCAAGGCCTACGCGGTGGTGAGCCGGCAGTGGAAAGCGCGCCATCTGGACGGCCCGCGCAAGCAACTGCGCCAGCGCCGCGATGAACTGTCGAAGTGGGTGGACCTGACGCTGGCGCGCACGCGCGAGGCGATCGAGGCGGACCTGGGCGAGATGAGCTGGAACCTGATCGCGCAGATCGAGGCCGGCGACCGGATGTTCGACGCCCTGGACCTGCGCATGGCCAAGGACGCGCCGGCCATTACCCAGGCCCATCCACCGACCCGCTTCGACCTGGACAGTGGGCGCTTGAGCATGGCCTCGGTTCCCGGCCGGCCGGTGGCGCCGGCGCCCGGCCACGGCAGCACGACCCATGTGGTGGTCGATCTGGTGGGCAAGGAGCTGTCGACCAACCGGTCCGAATCGGACAAGCCGTATTCGCTGTTTGCACGCCTGACCGGGCTGCCGCTGGTGGAGGTGCAATTGCCTGGTGAGCTATCGACCTTCATGCTCGCGCGGACGTTCAACTACAACGGCGAGCCCTGGCGCTTCGACATGTTCGGCGGCAGCCGCGCGGCGCGCGGCAAATCCGGTAGCCACAGCCTGGTGCTGTCCCAACGCAAGGAGTCGGCGTCGCTGTTGCCTGCATTCCGTTATGCCGACACCGCCCCGGGCAGCAGCCTGATGCATCTGGCGGCCAAGCTCGCTCCGCAACGCGAGGACTGGTCGCGCATGCAGCGCTCGCTGCTGGAGATGGTGCCCAGTGACCATGTCGTGGAAGGCACGCTGCGCCTGGGCGTATTCGATGACGTCGAGGGCCCTGCGCATCCGTTCAAGCCGTTGGCCGTGGATGGCACTGCCCTGGCGTTGTGCCCCAACGATGGCTGCGGCTTCCTGAAACTGGAGGTGGCCTTGGCCATTCCGGCCTTCCGCAAGCATTACGAGGCCTGGCACGCGGTGCAGGCAAACCAGGCCACCGAGGAGCAGCGCGAGCTGGTGGCCAAGGACAAGGGGCCTTCGATGATGCCGGCGCAGGCGCTGCAGCATTACCCGCGCGATGCCGCGGCGCTGGAAGAGGCGCACGCGGCGATGCAGGACCGGCTGCGGACACTGGAGCCGACAGGCGATGATCCGCTGTGGGTGTACAGGCCGCTCATCGGCGGTGGCTACCAGGGCCAGCGCGTGCGGGCGGTGCCGTCGGCCGACGACAAGGTGCATCTGCCGCAGCAGCGCAGCCAGGCCTTCGACGTCGCGGGCGGCCCGTTGCTGCTCGGCAAGCCTCCCTACGACAAGGAGAATCTGCTGCCGGTGCCGGAGCAGCGCATCGCCACCGTGGCCCAGGGCGACGCCACCGCCGCGTTCCTCTCCCAGTGCTTCGGCATCCAGTACAGCTACACCGGTTTCGATGATCGCTCCGGCGTCGATCCGCAGATGCTGCACAGCAAGGGCATGCTGGTGGTGGTGCCCGATCAGCAGTGGCCGGCTGAGTTCAGCGACACCGACCTGGCCTGCTCCAAGGAAGATCTGAAGACGCTGTCGTGCTGGACAAACGGCCGTGACCGCGGTGCCTTGCCGCGCGACATCCTCAGCACCGGCAGCCTGCGGCTCAAGGACATCGTGGAGCCTGGGCGCCTGGGCGCATTGCCGATCGACGAGTTGCGCAAACGCGACATGGACACCGACGGCGACGACGCCTTCATCTACGCAGGCTATCCCAAGCTGGCTGCGCTGATTTCGCGGGTGATGGATCGCAAGGCCAGGCTCGGTCGGCAAAAGTCCTTCAAGCCGCCGAAGACGGCCACGCCGGCCATCGACCCGGTCAGCGGCCACTACCAGCCAGGGCGGCTGTCGGAAATCATGGCCCTCAAGCGCGGTCAGCGCATCACCTCGGCGGCCGCCACGCTGGCGGCGCGCTTCATGGGGCAGCCGAACGAACTGCGCGAAGCGATGGCGCGCGACATGATGTTCGGCACCTACGATGGCATCGAGCGCGGCTTGCGCAACGGTTTGCGCGAGCTGCTCGAAGAGCCGGTCCGCGATCCGGTGGTGTTGGCCACGCTGCGCGTGCAGGCGCGCGAGGCGATCGAACGCGCCCACCTGCCCGAGGCGCGTGAAGCTGCCGCGTTGCTGCACGCGCAGCTGCTTGCGCTTGAGACGGACCCGGCCGCCGACAGCGCCGCGCCGGCGTTGCCCGAGGCCCTGGCTGAGGCGTTTCCCGGTTTGGCCAAGGCCTACGAGTCCGCCGCTGGCGTGGAGGCGCGCATCCACGCCATCCTGGACAACTACCCGGTGTGCCGGCTGTCGCATGCGCAGTTCCCGGACGGGCAACCCGGGCTCGTCCCCGGCGAGCCGGAACTGACCATGCGCAACCTGTTCACCATCGCGATCAAGGTCGGCACCGATGCGCTGAAGTCCGACACCGGCACGGCGCTGTTCGCCAAGATCGTGGAGGCCTGCGAACGGGCCGAGCGGGGCTTCGCCGAGCGGGTCCGCAACGTGCCCTACAGCAGGGCAACCGCCCGGGCCATGCAGGACGGGCGCTTCGATCCCGAACAGACCAAGCTGCTGCTGCAGCGCATGCCGTCGATGGCCGCCGGCGTCATGGAAGACGCGCTCGAGGCACTACAGCAGGCCGGCTGGATCGCCCGGTCGCAGCCGCCGGCCGAGCGTCTGCGCGACGTGCAGCCGCAGGACATTGCGCTCAAGGCACAGGCCTTGCTCAGGCGCGCTCGCCAGATGGAGCCGCAGGTCACCGACATGCTGCAGAACATCGCCGCGCGCCATGGTGGGCAACTGGCCGGCACGCAGCATCAACTGAAGTCCTACGGCTCGTTGCAGGACAAGCTCAAGCAGCGGATGGCGCTGAAGAAGCAGCCGTTGGACGAGGCGGCAGCCAGCGTCAACGACGCGCTGCGCTACAGCGTGGTGCTGGAACCGCAGGGCTTTACCGCCGGTCTGCGCGCCACGCTGGCTGCACTGGACGACCAAGGCCATGCACGGGTCAAGCTGACCAATCAATTCACCGATTACCCGCCAGTCTTCAAGGCCATCAATGTCACGCTTCGCAGCCCTGAGGGCGCGCTGTGGGAGATCCAGTTCCACACCCCGGAGACCTTCGCGCTCAAGGAGCGCTTCCACGACCTGTACAAGCGCGCCCATGCGCTGGCGCTTGGCGGCGCATCGCGGTCCGAGCAGCGCAAGCTACAGGCGCCTGCGCTGGAGGCCTTCAAGCGTGTGGCCTCGCCGCCGGGGTGCGAGGAGATCGACGACTGGCAGGAAGAGACCGTGCCGGCGCTGGCAAGCGCGACGCCGACGCCCGGCTCCGAACAGACCCCCGTCAATACAGGCGCATCGCCGGCACACAGCGTGTTCCATGCCGCCACACGCAAGCAGGCGTCGCTGACGCCGGTGCTCGACACGCTGGCCGACGGCTTGGGCGCGCGGCTCTGGGGCAACGTGCGCTACAACGCCAGCCAGGGCCGGATCGAGCAGGTGCAACACGACCCGTTCCAGAAATCGGTCGCCTCGATCAAGGACAAGATCCGGCGCCATCAGCGCGCCGGCATGACAACAGAACAGGCCACGCAACGCGTGGGCGATGCGCTGCGCTATGCGCTTGAGTTGCCGTCCGAGGGTTTCGTGGCGAAGGTGCAGGCGGCCCAGGACGAACTGCGTCGGCACGGGATGACGTGCGTGAAGCTGCAGAATTACTTTACCTCGGGAGATGGCACCTACCGGGGCATCAATGCCAGCTTCACCGATGCCGAGGGCTACGCGTTCGAAGTGCAGTTCCACACGGCCGAGAGCTTCAACGCCAAGGCGCAAACGCATCTGTCCTACAAGCGGATGCAGTTGGCGCAGACACGCCTCGAGAAGGAGCGGCAAAAACCCCGGCCCGATCCGGTCAGGCAGGCAAAACTGACGCAGGAAATCGCAGGGCACAGACAGGCGATGCACGAGATGACGGCCAGGGTGAGCAAGCCCGCCCACATCGAGCGCCTCGGAGGCCGCGTATGAGCACCCATCAACGCGCAAGACCTGGCGAATCTGCGGCTCTCAAGCCGGTTTAGCTGTGCGCCGGACGATATCTCCGCCCTCAAGGCATGAGCGCCGAGTGCCACTGGGGCGGGAATCACGCGCGTGCGGCTCGCAGGCGCGGGCGAACGCGTCGATCGCCATCATGGCGATCGACCGCGACGTGCGCGAGACCGGCATGCACTCCGGAGGCGTTGCTGCATGCATGCCACGCAACCGTGCACCTGAGCGAACACGAGCACCCGGCAGGGATCGGTCCTGCCGCCAGCACAGCAGTTTTCAACCGAATCCCACTGCCCTCGACCCCTCGCCGCGTCGAAGGTCCCTACGGATCATGCGCGCGCAAGCGGCGTGGTCGTCATAACGAAGGAGGCGTCTATTCCCGCGGCGGCAACACCGACAGCACTTCTTCGATGGTGGTCAGCCCGGCGGCGACCTTCTCCAGGCCGGTGCGGCGCAACGTGCGCAGGCCTTCGCCGCGGGCAGCCTGGCTGAAGCTGGCAAGCTCCGTGTCGGGGCGGATGAGGGTACGCAGGCGCGGGCTGACCGGCAGCAGTTCGTACAGGCCCACCCGGCCCAGGTAACCGGTGCGGCGGCATTCCAGGCAACCGACCGGTGCGTGCACGTTGAGCGGTTCCGGCAGCGCTTCGCCGGGCTCGCGGATGGCCGCCCAGTCGGCGTCGCTGAGCGTATGCGGGCGCTTGCAGTGCACGCACAACGTGCGCACCAGCCGCTGCGCCAGCACGCCGTTGAGGGTGGAGGCCACCAGGTAATGCGGCACGCCCAGGTCGAGCAGACGGGTGATGGCCGAAGCGGCATCGTTGGTGTGCAGCGTGGACAGCACCAGATGCCCGGTGAGCGAGGCCTGCACCGCCATCTGCGCGGTTTCCAGGTCGCGGATTTCGCCGATCATGATGATGTCCGGGTCCTGGCGCAGCAGCGTGCGCACGCCGCTGGCGAAATCCAGGTCGATGTTCTGCTGCACCTGCATCTGGTTGAATTCCGGCGCGATCATCTCGATCGGGTCTTCCACGCTGCACACGTTCACGTCCGGCGTGGCCAGGCGCTTGAGCGTGGAATACAGCGTGGTGGTCTTGCCCGAGCCGGTGGGGCCGGTGACCAGCACGATGCCGTGCGGGCGCTCGACCAGCGCGCTCCAGCCGGCGGCCTCTTCCGGACTGAAGCCGAGCTGCTCGATGCTCTTGAACGCCGAATCCGGGTCGAAGATGCGCATCACGCATTTCTCGCCGAACGCGGTGGGCATCGTGGACAGGCGCATTTCCACCTCGCGCCCGCCCGGCGAGCGGGTCTTGATGCGGCCATCCTGCGGGCGACGGCGTTCGGCCAGATCCATGCGCCCGAGCACCTTGATGCGGCTGACCACCGCCGTCATCACCGACGGCGGCACTTCCAGCACCTTGTGCAGCACGCCATCGATGCGGAAGCGCATGCGTCCGGCCTCGCGCCGCGGTTCCAGATGGATGTCGCTGGCGCGCTGCTCGTAGGCGTACTGCAGCAGCCAGTCGACAATGTGCACGATGTGGTGGTCGTCGGCATTGACGTCGCCGGCGCGGCCCAGTTCCACCAGTTGCTCGAAGCTGGGCAGGCCGGCGTTGGGTTCGGTGCTGCGCGCATCGCTGCGCGCGCCGCGTACCGACTGGGTGACACCGAAGAACTCCATCGTGTAGCGATGCAGATCCAGCGGGTTGATCAGCGCCAGCTCGATACGGCGCCGGCTCAGGTGTTGCACGTCGGCCAGCCACTCCAGCGCCAGCGGCTCGCTGGTGGCGATCAGCACGCGCTCGGCATCCAGCGCCAGCGGCAGGATGCGGTGCCTGCGCGCATACGCATGCGAGACCACGCCGGTGACCGCGGCCACATCGATGCGGGTGGGGTCGATGCGCAGATAGCGCAGGCCGGTGCGGGTGGCCAGCCATTCGGTCAGCCGTTCCAGGCCCAGCTCGCCGGCCGGCGGCTGCGCGGCGTGCAATTTCAGATTGGCCAGCAGCACCAGCGGATGCACATCGCTGGCGGTGCGCGCGCCGCTGGCGGAGAACTGCACGCGCTCGTGTTCGTGCGGTACCACCATGCCGTCGGCCAGCAGGGCCGCGGCCACCGGGTCGAACATCAGCCGGCCGCGCGGCAGCAGTGCCACGGCGTGATCCGGATCGGCGGTGCGCCGCTGTTCCATGCGTGTTTTCCCCAGCAGCGGTGCTGCGCGGCAAAGCGCCGCGGGTCGGCCGGTATACTAGCGCACCCCTTCCGCACGGCCTTTGCTGCATGTCCGATTCCCGGCGCGTTCCAATCACTTTCCAGGGCCTGATCCAGACCCTCAACCAGTACTGGGCCGAGCAAGGCTGCGTGCTGATCCAGCCGCTGGACCTGGAAGTGGGCGCGGGCACGTTCCATCCGGCCACGTTCCTGCGCGCGCTGGGGCCCGAGCCGTGGAATGCGGCGTACGTGCAGCCTTCGCGCCGTCCCACCGATGGCCGCTATGGCGAAAATCCCAATCGCCTGCAGCGTTATTACCAGTACCAGGTGGCGATGAAGCCCAATCCGGACAACATCCAGGACCTGTACCTGGGCTCGTTGCAGGCGCTGGGCATCGACCCGTTGGTGCACGACCTGCGTTTTGTCGAAGACAACTGGGAATCGCCCACGCTCGGCGCCTGGGGCCTGGGCTGGGAAGTCTGGCTCAATGGCATGGAAGTGACCCAGTTCACCTACTTCCAGCAGGCCGGCGGACTGGAGTGCAAACCGGTGCTGGGCGAGATCACCTACGGTCTGGAACGGCTGTGCATGTATCTGCAGAGCTGCGACAACGTCTATGAACTGGTGTGGACCTACGGCCCGGACGGGGCTGCGGTCACGTACGGCGATGTGTACCACCAGAACGAGGTGGAGCAGAGCACCTACAACTTCGAACACGCCAATGTGGCCGAGCTGTTCCATCGCTTCGACGCCTGCGAAGCCGAAGCCAGGCATCTGGTCGAGGTCGGCCTGCCGCTGCCGGCGTACGAGCAGGTCACCAAGGCCAGCCACGCCTTCAACCTGCTGGATGCGCGCCGCGCGATCAGCGTAACCGAACGCCAGCGCTACATCCTGCGCGTGCGCGCGCTGGCCCAGGGCGTGGCGCAGGCGTACTACGCCCAACGCGAGAAGCTGGGATTTCCTGGTGTGAAGAAATAACCGAGAGCCCCTCTCCCACCGGGAGAGGGGGTGGGGTGAGGGGACGGGGCGTAGCCCTCATGCACCCAACCTCCACAGAGCTTCGCCCGTCCCCTCATCCGCCCCTGCGGGGCACCTTCTCCCCCATGAAGGGGGACAATGTCCCGGTGGGAGAAGGGACTAGCGAGCCCCTCTCCCCTCGGGAGGGGGTTGGGGTGAGGGGACGGGGCGTAGCCCTCATGCACCCAACCTTCCACAGAGCTTCGCCCGTCCCCTCATCCGCCCCTTCGGGGCACCTTCTCCCGCAGGGAGAAGGGACTACGCAAAGGTCCATGTCATATGAGCGAACACCTTCCCCTGCTGATCGAACTGGGCACCGAAGAGCTGCCGGTCAAGGCGCTGCCGGGTCTGGCGCAGGCCTTTTTCGATGGCGTGCTGAGCGGCCTGGAAAAGCGCGGCGTTGCCGTCACCCGCGGCGATGCCAAGCCGCTGTCCACCCCGCGCCGTCTGGCGGTGCTGCTGCCGGGCGTGGCCACCGAGCAGCCGGAGCAGCGCTCGGAAGTGCTGGGGCCGTATCTCAACATCGCCCTCGACGCCGAAGGCCAACCGACCAAGGCATTGGCCGGTTTCGCCGCCAAGGCCGGTATCGACTGGACCGCGCTGGAACGCACCAGCGACGCCAAGGGCGAGCGTTTCGTGCATCGCGCAGTGACGCCGGGCGCGCGCACGGCCGACTTGTTGTCGGAGATCTTGCGCGAGGCCATCGCCGCGATGCCCATCCCCAAGCCGATGCGCTGGGGCGCGCACGAGTACGCCTTCGCACGGCCGGTGCAATGGTTGGTGCTGTTGTTCGGCAGCGAGGTGATTCCGGCCGAGTTGCTGGGCGTACGCGGCGACCGCATCACGCGCGGGCACCGCTTCATGCATGAGGGCGCAGTGTCGCTGGCGGCACCCGGCGACTACGTCGATGCGCTGCGCGCGGCGCACGTGCTGGTGGATCCGGACGCGCGCCGTGCCCGCATCGTCGACGAAGTGCAGGCGGCCGCCAGGCAGGCCGGCGGCAGCGCACGCATCAGCGACGACAACCTGGAGCAGGTGGTCAACCTGGTCGAATGGCCGGCGGCGGTGCTGTGCAGTTTCGAACGCGATTTCCTGGCGGTGCCGCAGGAAGCGCTGATCGAAACCATGGAGATCAACCAGAAATTCTTCCCGGTGCTGGACGACGGCGGCACCTTGACCGAGCAGTTCATCGGCATCGCCAACATCCAATCCAAGGACGTGGCCGAAGTGGCCAAGGGCTACGAGCGCGTGATCCGTCCGCGCTTTGCCGACGCCAAGTTCTTCTTCGACGAAGATCTCAAGCAGGGCCTGCAGGCGATGGGCGAAGGCCTGTCCAGCGTCACGTATCAGGCCAAGCTGGGCAGCGTGGCCGACAAGGTCGCGCGCGTGGCGGCGCTGGCCGAGGCGATTGCACCGCAGGTCGGTGCCGACCCGGCGCAGGCACGGCGTGCTGCGGAATTGGCCAAGAACGACCTGCAATCGCGCATGGTCAACGAATTCCCGGAATTGCAGGGCATTGCCGGCCGCCATTACGCCAAGGCCGCCGGCGAACCGAGCGAGATTTCGCTGGCCATCGACGAGGCCTACCAACCGCGTTTTGCCGGCGACGACATCGCACTGTCGCCGCTGGGCAAGGTGCTGGCGATTGCCGAGCGTCTGGATACCTTGGCCGGTGGCTTTGCGGCCGGGTTGAAGCCGACCGGCAACAAGGACCCGTTCGCGCTGCGGCGCAATGCGTTGGGATTGGCGCGGACGGTGATTGAGAGTGGGTTTGATCTGGATTTGAAGAAGCTGCTTGTTGAGGCAAGAAATCAGATCAATGTTCAGGCCAGTGCCAGGCAAACACTCAAGACAGAAGCTGCGCTAAGTAAAGCCAAGGACGCAGGAGCTGCTTTGCCGAAATCTGTCGAGAAGGAAGCACACACGGCGCTGGCACAGTCTGGCCAAGATGCCGAAATCTTCGACTTCATCCTCGACCGCCTACGCGGCTATTACGCCGACAAGGGCGTACCTGCAACGCATTTCAACGCGGTCGCCGCATTGTTCTCCGTCACGTCCGAAGCCGTGCCGACACCGACCAGCGTAGGAGCGCACCCGGGCGCGACCCACGCCTCCCTCTACGACTTCGACCGTCGCATCGACGCCATCGGCATCTTCGCCACGTTGCCCGAAGCCGACGCATTGGCCGCGGCGAACAAGCGCATCCGCAATATCCTGCGCAAGGCCGAGGGCGAGATCCCCGGTGACATCGACACCAGCCTGCTGCGCGAACCGGCCGAACAAGCCCTGGCCGAAGCGGTGGAAGCGGCCATCGGCGATACCGGCGATGCGCTGCACCGCCATGACTATGTCGCCGTGCTCGCACGCCTGGCGCGCCTGCGCCCGCAGGTGGATGCGTTCTTCGACGGCGTGATGGTCAATGCCGACGACCCGCAGCTGCGCGCCAACCGGCTCGCACTGCTGAAGAAGCTCGGCGACCGCCTCGGCAGCGTCGCCGCCATCGAGCATCTGTCCAGCTGATGTCCAGGTCGGCGGGCGCGCTGCACTGGCAGGCCGCCCAGGCCGCGTTGGCGCGGCGCGACCTGGGCGTGGCAGCGTCTGCATTGCAGGCGCTGCTGGGGGTGGAACCGACGCATGTGGCTGCACGCGTGCTGCTGGCCGGCACCGTGTTGGCCAACGGCCGCATGCGCGAGGCCGTGACGCAACTCCAGCTGGCCGCTCGCGATGTGGGCGACGATGTGGCGATGCGTTGCCGTGTGGCGCAGGCCCTGTTGCGCGTGGGCGAGCATCACACGCTGCATGCGCTGCTGCGGCATCCCTCGGTGATGCAGTGCCGCGACGGCGTGACCTTGGCTTTGCTTGCACACGTGCACCAGTCCTTGGGCGAACACGTCGAGGCACTGGCGATGATGCAGCGCGCACAGGCGTGCGGATTCGATGGTCCGGACTTCCGTTTTTTTCTTGCGGTGCAACTGCAGTTCAATGGGCGCCTGGATGACGCCGCGCAGGCGCTGGAGCAGACCCTGGCGCTGTCGCCCGGCTACGGCCGTGCAGCGCTCACGCGTGCGCGGCTGCGCCGTCAGACCACCGGCAGCAACCATGTCGCGCAATTACGTCAGCAATTGCAGCTCGCCAAACCCGACAGTGAAGATCGTGCCGGGCTGGCCTTCGCGTTGTACAAGGAGCTGGAGGACCTAGGCGACACCGCTGCCGCCTGGGACGCGCTGCAGCACGGCAATGCAGTGATGCATGCACGTCTGCGCCACGATGCCGATGCCGAGGCAGCGCTGTACGCGCAACTGGGTGACCTGGCTGCGCGGGGCGTGTTCGCAGCGCAAGGCACCGGTGCCTTACAAGGTCCGCAGCCGATCTTCGTGCTCGGCCTGCCGCGCTCGGGCACCACGGTGCTGGAGCGCATGCTGGGCAATCATTCGCAGGTCGTTTCGGCCGGCGAATTGAACGACTTCGGTCATCAGTTGCGTTGGGGCGCCGATCAGGCCGGGCGCAGTCTGCTGGACGCGCCGCTGTTGCAGGCGCTGCCCACGCTGGATTATGCGCAGATTGGCGCGCGGTATCTGCAACAAACGCAGTGGCGTGCCGGATCGGCGCGCTGGTATATCGATAAATTGCCGGCCAATGCGGTGGCGATCGGCGCGATTGCGCGCGCACTGCCGGGTGCACTGATCGTGCACCTGGTGCGCGAGCCGATGGCGGTATGTTTTTCCAATTACCGCGCGCTGTTCGGCGATTCGTATGCCTACAGTTACGACCTGCACACACTGGCGCGTCACTATCGGGCGCATCACGGCTTGATGGCGCAATGGCGCGCTGCCTTGCCGGGTCGGGTGATCGATGTGGACTACGCGCGGATGGTGCGCGATCCATCCACGGTGCTGCAGCAGTTGATGGCATATTGCGGGCTGGACATCGAGCCGGGGCAGATCGACATCACGCGCAATGCCGCAGCGTCGGCCACGCTGAGCAGCGTGCAGGTGCGCGAGGGCGTGCACAGCCGCAACGTGGAGGAATGGCGCCGCTATGCAGTCCAGCTGGAGCCTTTGCGGCAGGCGTTGTCGCAGGCGGGTCTGCTCGATGCTGGCGTGCATTGACAGCAGCCATTAGGTCTTGGGCGGCGCATCAGACGCGCTGCGAGCACGTTTCATCGGCCTCCAGTTCGATGCGCGCCGAAGCAGTCGCCCCGATGGACAGCGGTTGCGCCAGCCGGGTCTGCTTGCGCAACGTCATCACCGCATGCGCTGGCATGCAGGCGAGCAACAGTGCCGCAGCTGCCTCGCAAGTCCAAAAACGCCAGCGGCAGCCGTATTGGCTGCCGCTGGAGGTACGCATGCACAGTGCTGTGGATCAATGCGCGCCGAAGCGCCAGTTCAATTCCAGCATGTAGGAACGGCCGTAGCCGGTGTAGTTGAAGATGTTGTAGTACGGGTAGCTGGTGTAGGTGCGGTCACGCGGCGGACGGGTATTGGCGAGATTGTTGACCGTTGCCGTCAGCGAGATATCGTCGCTGATCGCGTAGTCCAGCGTTGCATTGAACGTGGTCCACGCGCCGACCTTGCGTGCTCCTTCCACTGCGTAGCCGTCGGTACTCTGCTGCGACAGAAAGTTCGGGGTGCGGCCGTAGCGCTGGCCGAACAAGGTGGTCGTCCACGCATCCTTCTGCCAGGTGACCGAGGCATTGGCGATGGTGCGGAACTCGGAGGAGAAGAACGGTTCGCTGAGCAGGTCGCGTACCGGGTCCTGGGGGAATTGCTGGCTTTCGTGCTTGAGGGTCGCGTTGTACTGCGCGTCGAACACGAACAGGCCCCAGGATTCGGTCGCCAGGTTGTACGTCGCCTTGGTGAGCACACCGGAGATTTCCTCGTTGGAAATATTCACCGGATTGATGCGGATGCTGCTCAGGCGATTGGGCACCGGTGCATCGGGCCCGGTCCGATCGATCCGCGAAAGCGCGTCCACGCAGGTAGGCGAATTGATGTCCAGGCTTCCCAGGCGGCACGCCGATTCGGTCTGCAGCAGATTGTCGGTGCTCAGATCGCTGACCTTCTGGTCGATCTTGATGTTGTAGTAGTCGGCATTGACGCTAAAGCGTGCGCTTGGCGACCACACCACGCCGGCGCCCCAGGACTTGGCCGTGATCGACTTCAGATCGCGATTGCCGGCGCGGCGTCCTGAAATCGTGGTGCCAGCGTAGGTGCAATCGGCGATCGGCACGCCCGGTTCTTCCACCGCGCAACGGTAGTAATCGTTGACGCCCTGGAAGAAGCCGCTGTCGCCGGCAAAGCTGAAGGCCATGTCCGGCGCCTTGAAGGCGGTGGCGTAGTTGCCGCGGAACAGCAGCGAGTCGATCGGGCGGAATTCCAGTGCCGCCTTGTAGGTGAATTTGGAATCCCCACCGCCCCCCTGGTTCTTGTAGTCGTCGTAGCGACCAGACAGGTTGGCGGTCAACGTGCTCAGGATCGGGATCCGCGTTTCGAAGGCGGCCGCCCAGTTGTCGCGCTTGCCGCTGCCTTGGGTGCCGGTCAGCTGATAGAAGTCGCCGGCGATGACACGCGGGTCGGTCGGGTTGGTCCAGTACTGATTGCCTGCCTGCAACACGCCGGCGATGCCAACAGCGCCGGCCGGCAGGTTGAACAGCTCGGTGTTGGTCAGCTGCAGGTTGACGTTCTGGGTCCAGGTTCTGGACTTGGTACGGATTTCGTCGTTGAAGCTGCGGTACTGCGCCGGCGTCAACGCGCGATAGAAGTTGGCGTCGTTGGGCGAGTAGATCGGGTAGCCGTAGTACTCGCCTTGCGGTGCGCCAAGGAATTGTTCGCGGAAGAAGTCTTCGATGCGATCGGCCAGCGGCCATTGCTGGCGGCTGTCGATGCGGTATTCCGAACGGGCGTAATAGGCGTCGTAGGTCCAGTTGCTGGCGCCCAGGCCGCCCTTCAGGCCAATTGCGATGTTGTAGGAATCGGCGGTCTGGCGCTGATTGTTGAAATTCAGATTGCCGGTTTCTTCCGGCGCAAAGATGCGCTGATAGCTTTCCAGCTGCTGGCTGTCCTGGTTGTAGAACAGACCGCCGGTGTCAGAAGAGGTCTGCCAGAACTGCGAGCCACTGTTG
The DNA here is from genome assembly GCF_013112235.1 of Xanthomonas euvesicatoria. NCBI lineage: Bacteria > Pseudomonadati > Pseudomonadota > Gammaproteobacteria > Lysobacterales > Lysobacteraceae > Xanthomonas > Xanthomonas euvesicatoria. The sequence goes on along the minus strand of NZ_JABFFS010000001.1, from coordinate 913,847 downwards.
ACTTCGACCTTGGTGCGGTTGAGCAGCAGGGTCGAATACAGCTCGGTGTTGTCGTTGAATGCATAGCTCAGGTTGGCATAGCCGCTGGCGCTGCGCTCCTTGTTGAGGATGCTGGCATAGCCAGGCTCGGCACGGCTGCTGCAGAAATTGCCACGGTTGGCACGGTTGTCGTATTGCACCGAACCGTTGAACAGCGCGCCCAGCGCGGCGCAGTTGTCGGCACCGGGGTCGATGTAGGTGCGCGGTGTGTTGTGCAGCGCGATGCGCGAGCCGTAGCGCAGGGTCGGGTCCGGGTTGTCGTTGGTGGAATCGAAATCGCGCCGCTGAAAACCGTAGATTGGGTCCTGATTATTGAGCTGCAGCCCCCACACGATATTGGCGCCGCCGATCTCGTTGCCGCCAGTGAGCTGAAAGCGCTGGTTGTTGCCGCCGCCACCATCGTAGGTGCCCATGCGGTAGTTCATCTGCACGCCGTCCATGCGCTTTTTCAGGATGATGTTGACCACCCCGGCGATGGCGCTGGAACCGTAGATCGAGGACTGGTTGCCGGGTGCCACGTCGATACGCTCGACCATGCCGACCGGCACGCTGGCCAGATCGACGAAGTTGCTTTGGCCGTTATAGAGCAGCGGGTAGTCGGCCATGGGCCGGCCATCGATGAGCACCAGGGTGAAGCCCGGGTCCAGTCCGAGCAGGCTCAACGACTTGGCGCCCGGAGTAAAGCCGCCGCTGAACTGACCGTCCTGCACGGAGCCAGTGGCCATCGGCTGCGAGCGCAGCACGTCGTAGACGTCCTTGAAGCCGCGGCGCTGGATGTCCTGGGCAGTGATCGAAAACACCGGGGTCGCGGTTTCGATCTGGGAGCGGGGGATCAACGAACCTGTCACGGTGACCTTGTCCAACTGGGTCACGTCACCTTGCTCCTGTGCCATCGCAAGCGATGGCATCGTCAGGGCGGTGCATACGGCGGTAACCAGCAAACGACGCTTCATGAAACGGACCTCTCTCTCAAGGTGTAAACGGGCGAGCAGCAATTGGGGGGCCGCTCGCAATCGATGCCAACGAAACGTTAACAACACGCCGACTGTAACCACTTCACTCGGCCCCCGTATAGTCGCGCTTGCCTAGATTTTTTGTCCCTTCACGCCGAGGCTGGGTATCCTTTGACGATGCTTAAAGTCGCGTTTGCTCTTTCCTTGCTGTGCACCCTGTTCGTTCCGCTGCAAGCGGTTGCTCGGGCAACCATCGACAAGATCGAAATCAAGGGGTTGGACGGCGGCGACGACGCCGAGATGATCGAGAACATCCAGGTCTCCCTGTCTCTGTATGAGGCCGTGGGCAAGGAGCAGGGCGAATCGCGTCTGGAATATCTGTTGGCACAGGCCGAGCGGCAGACGCGTGAGGCGCTGGAGCCGTTTGGCTATTACTCGCCGACCATTACGCTGGCCGCACCGCGCGCCGGCGACAGGGTGACCGTGGTGATCACGGTGGACCGTGGCGAGCCGGTGCGGGTGCGTACCTCGCATATCTCGATCACCGGCTGGGCCGAGCAGGACCGCTACCTGGGCCAGGACCTCAAGCAGTTCGAGCCGCGCGAGGGCCAGGTCTTCAGCCATCCGCAATACGAAGCCAGCAAGGTGCGCATCACCCGGCGCCTGGCCGAGCGTGGCTACTTCGATGCCGACTTCACCCAGCGCCGCGTTGCGATCACGCGTGCCGAGCATGCGGCCGACATCGATCTGAACTGGGACAGCGGCCGCCGCTACGACATGGGCAAGGTGCGCTTCGACTACGACTACTTCCGCGACGGCCTGTTCGACCCGCTGGTGTACTGGGAGGAGGGCAGCTACTACCACGAAGGCAAGCTGGATCGGCTACGCGAGTCGCTGACCAAGCTGGATTACTTCAGCACCATAGATATCCAGCCCAAGCCCGAAGAAGCCGACGACCAGGGCCGCGTGCCGGTGGACGTCAAACTTACCCGCGCCAAGCGCACGGTCTACACCGCCGGCTTGAGCTACGGCAGCGAAAGCGGTGCCGGTGTGCGCGGTGGCGTGGAGCGGCGTTACGTGAACTCGCGCGGCCACAAGATGGACACGCAGCTGGATTACGCGCAGAACCGCAAGAGCCTGACGACAAGTTATCGCGTGCCGGCGTTCCGTTGGCTGGATGGCTGGTACACCGCCTCGGCGCGGCTGTACGACGAGCAGACCGATTACATCGACCTGCGCAACGTCAAACTCACCGGCAGCCGCAGCGGCCAGATCAACGAGCGTTGGAGCGCGATCGCCTCGATCAACGCCTTGCGCGAGCGGTGGCGTTTCAGCAGCGGCGACGATTTCGAAGGCGCAGTGTACGAGACCTCCACCCTGATCTATCCGCAGTTGCAGGCCAACTACGTCAATGTCGACGACCGGCTGTTTCCGCGCAGCGGCGTGTCGGCGCAGATGTTCATCCGCGGCGGCGCCGAAGGTGCCGGCTCCGATACCAACTTCGGCCAGCTGTATGGCCAGCTGCGCTGGTTTCTGGGCGCCGGCGACAACAGCCGGTTGATCCTGCGCGGCGAAGGTGGCACCACCTGGACCAGCGACCTGGTGGCGATGCCACCGAGCCTGCGCTTTTTCGCCGGTGGCGCGAACAGCATCCGCGGTTATGCGTTTCGCGAAGTCGGCCCGCGTACGCCCAAGCCCGACGAATTCGCGCTGGGTGCCAAGAACGTGGTCACCGCCAGTGCCGAGTACGAGCATTACCTCAAGGGCGGCCCCTGGGGCGGGGCAGTGTTCGTCGATGGCGGCAGCGCCTTCGATGACCGGCCCGACTGGCATACCGGCGTCGGCTTCGGCCTGCGCTGGCGCTCGCCGGTGGGCCCGGTGCGGGTGGATATCGCACATGGCTTGAACGATCCCGACTCGCAGTTTCAGCTCTACATCGATATCGGGGCCAACCTGTGAGCGCACCTTCCCCTACGCCGCCGGCACCGCGTCCGCGCTTTTATCACCGGCGCCGGTTCTGGGTGGGCTCGGGCCTGACCGTGCTCGGGCTGGTGTTGCTGGCCTTGATCGCGGTCTATTGGCTGCTGCAGACCGTGGCCGGGCGTGACGTGTTGCTGGCGCAGGTCGTGGCGCGCCTGCCGGTGGGCGCCACGTTTACCTACGGCACCGTCGAAGGCCCGGTGGCCGGCCCGCTGACCTTGCGCGATGTGGATTTCCATTATCAGGACATCCACTTCACTGCAGAACGCGTGTATCTGGAACCGGACCTGCGCCCGCTGCTGGGGCGCAAGCTGCAGCTGGACGCGGTGCAGGTCAGCAATGCCACGTTGAACCTGGGCAAGAGCGAGGAACCGTTCACCCTGCCCAGCTGGCCCGAGTCGCTGCCGCAGATCAACGTGCCGCTGGCGATCCAGGCCGACAGGATCGATGTGCAGAACCTGCGCATCACCCAGCTGCAGCAGCCGATGATCGTGCTGCACAAGGTGCAGGGCGGGCTCGAGGTCGCCACCGGCGAGCTGCGCACGCGCGATCTGGTGATCGACACCGACATGGGCGACTTCCGCCTGCACGGCGATTACCTGCCCAACGACGACTACCGTGCCGATCTGACTGCCACTGCCGTGCTGCCGGCCGCACGCGGGCGTACCCCGGCCAGCCTGGGGCTGGTGGCACGCGGGGATCTGGACAAGATGGAAGTGGCCATTGCCGGCCGGGCGCCGGCGCCGCTGCAGGCCAGCCTGGTGTTCACCGGCCGCGACGACCCGACCTGGGCATTCAAGGCCGTGACCGAGGCGCTGGATACCTCGTTGTTGATTCCGGCCGCGGAGGGGCAAGCCAACCCGCCGGCCACGCCGATCGCGCTGAACCTGCAGGCGTCCGGCAAGGGCGGCAACGCCGATCTGCACGGCAGCCTCAAGCAAGGAGAGCTGAGCGCCACGCTGCAACCCTCGCATGTCCGCCTGGCCGAGCAGGTCCTCACTGTCGAACCGTTGGTGATCGACACCTTCGAAGGCCGCACGCAACTGCGTGGCACCGCCGATTTCCGCGACACCCAGAATCCGAGTTTCCGGTTTGCGGTCAACGCCAGCGGCCTGCGCTTCACCCCGGCCGCGGATCCGGCCACGCCGGACGCCCCGCTGGTGCCGGTGGAGTTGCAAGACGCACGCCTGGGCGTGGCCGGCACCTTGAAGGCCTGGGCCGCGATCGGCCGCGCCTCCCTGGAGCGCGATGGTCAGCAGGCCGAGCTGGTCTTCGACAGCCGCGGCAACGACCAACGTGCACAGCTCAAGCAGGTGCAGGCAAAAACGCCGGGCGGCGCGCTGGATCTCACCGGTGAAGTGGCCTGGGCGCCGGAGCTGCAATGGGATGTCAGCGCGCAACTGGCCAAGTTCGACCCGGGCTATTTCGCGCCGGGTTGGAACGGCAACCTGTCCGGCAAGATCGCGTCCAAGGGTCGCCAATTGCCGGCACCTGCCGGCGGTGTCTCGCCGGGGTTCGAGGCCACTGCAGAGATACCCAGCCTGACCGGGCAGCTGCGTCAACGCGCGCTGTCGGGCAACGGCAAGTTCGCGTTGCGCGGCGAACAGGGCGAAGGCGAATTGCAACTGGCGCTGGGCAATAGCCGCATCAACGCCAAGGGCAAGGTGGGCGACCAGCTCGATATCGCCGCGCAGCTGCAGCCGTTGCAGCTGGACGACGTGCTGCCTGGCGCCACCGGCATCGTGCGCGGGCAACTGCAGGTCAGCGGCAAGCGCGACGCACCCGACATCACCGCCGACATTGCCGGCAACGGCCTGCGTTGGGACACCTATAGCGCCCAGAGCATCAGCCTGCGTGGCCGGCTGCCGTGGCGTGGCAGCGATGGGCAACTGGCCCTGCAAGGCACCGCCATCGAAGCCGGCGTGGTGCTGGATAGCGTGCGCGTGCAGGCGCGCGGCGCGGTGGAGGCCTTGCGACTGGATGCGGACATCGCCAACAGCATGGCCAGCGTCGCCCTGCAGGGCGATGTGCGGCGCAACGGCGAGCGCTGGCAGGGGCAGGTCGCCACGCTGCGCATCGCACCGGCCAAGGGCGATGCCTGGGCGCTGCGCAAACCGGCGCAGTTCAGCACCGATGGCGCCGCGTTTACCTTCTCCGACACCTGCCTGGGCGCGGCCACCGGCGGCGCGCTGTGCGCCAGCGCCAACTGGCCGCGCGAGGGCATGGTGGTGCACGGCGACGCGTTGCCGCTGTCGCTGGTGCAGCCGTGGCTGCCCAAGCAGGAAGGTCGGCAGATCTATCTGCGCGGCGAACTGTCGCTGGACGGCAGCTTCAAGCCGCGCGGCAACGCCTGGGAAGGCAGCCTGCGCATCGCCTCGCCCGAAGGCGGCATTCGCTTGGGCGAAACCCGCTACGCGGCAGTGGCCGGCAATCCCAATCGCGGCGAGTTGCTGCGCTACGACCAATTCAGCGTGCAGGCCGATTTCACCCAGCAACAGATCCAGGGCAAGCTCGGTATCGGTTTCCAGGGCGCCGGCTTTGTCGATGCCAAGTTCAATACCGGCTGGGATGCGTACGCGCCGCTCAACGGCGAGCTGTATCTGAACATGTCGCGGCTGTACTGGCTGGAGCTGGTGATTGCCGACGTGGTGCGGCCGAAGGGGCTGGTCGAGGGCCACGTGAGCCTGCGCGGCACCCGCGACAAACCGCTGCTCGGCGGCGATGCCACCTTGAGCGATTTCACTGCCGAATACCCGTCGATGGGTTTGACGCTGAGCGAGGGCAAGGGCCGCTTCGATGCGCTGCCGGACGGCTCGGCCAAGATCACCGCCTCGGCCAAGTCCGGCCCCGGCACGCTCACCGTCGATGGTGGGTTGTCGTGGTTCGGAACCAGCACCCCGTTGCTGCTCAATATCCGCGGCGACAACGTGCTGGCCTACAACACCAGCGAGTTGCGCATCATCGCCAACCCGGACATGCAGTTCGGCATTACCGACAACACCATGCAGTTGCGCGGCAAGGTCACCGTGCCCGAAGCGGACATCGACCTGGAACGCCTGGACCGTGGCACCTCGGTGTCCGAAGACGTGGTGGTGCTGGACCCGGTGGACCCGGAACAAACGCCCGCATCGCCATTGGACATGGACCTGGCCATCGTGCTCGGCGACAAGGTCAACATGAGCGGCTTCGGCCTCAAGGGTGGACTGAGCGGGCAGATGCAGATCCGCGCGCGCCCTGGCCGCGAAATGACCGCCAATGGCGGGCTGGATGTGCGTGGGCGCTACAAGGCCTATGGCCAGGACCTGACCATCACCCGTGGCCAGCTGACCTGGAACAACAATATCGTCTCCGACCCGCGCGTGAGCCTGCGCGCCGAACGCAAGATCGGCGATGTCACCGCCGGCATCGACGTCAGCGGCCGCGCCGAATCGCCGCGTGCCGATGTGTGGTCCGAGCCGGCGATGTCGCAATCGGAGGCGCTTTCGTACCTGGTCCTCGGCCGCGGGCTGTCCACTGCCAGCAGCGACGAAACTCAGCAGGTCAGCGCCGCCTCGGCGGCACTGTCGGCCGGCAGCAGCCTGATCGCCTCGCAGATCGGCGCCAAGCTCGGCCTGGACGAAGCCGGCGTCAGTCAATCAAGCACGCTGGGCTCGGTGGTGGGTTTCGGCAAATATCTCTCGCCCAAACTCTACGTCGGCTACGGCGTGTCGATGGTCGGCGGCGGCTCGGTACTGACGCTCAAGTACCTGCTCAGCCGCGGCTTCGATATCGAAGCCGAATCCAGCACCATCGAGACCAAGGGGTCGGTGAACTGGCGGCGGGAGAAGTAGGCTATCGGCAAACTACAGCGGATTGACAAAGCTGACTCAGCTGTTCATGCTGGCTGACAAGTGTGGTATCCGTCACGCAGGCTTCTTCAGGGGATTGAAGAGAGTTGCCTGCCGCCAATCAATCAGGGGAAGGAAAAGTGTCTTACCAAGGACGCTCGGGTTTGCGGTACCTGTTGCTAACAGCGACGTTGGTCAGCGGCGGCGCCAGCGCTGTTGAAGTAACCGCCAACGGCAAAATCGCTTTCGTGGAAAACGGTTGGTATGGAGAGGGGCTGTCCCTCGCACACTCCGCGCCCGTAGCAGGCTGCACCGGTGGCGCAAACAATTACGTCATCGATAAGAACCATCCGTCTTACCAGGAGTTGCTTGCGATCGCATTGACCGCATACACCCGCGAACTTGATGTCAAGCTGATCGTGGAGCCGGGCGTCTGCGGATTTGGTGGGCGCACGAAGATACTGGCGATGCGACTCAGTAAATGAAGTCACTTAAAAATCTTTCGCTCTATAAGCCAGTATCCAAATAAATATTCTAGCAGATGGCTTGATAGCCGAGCCTATCTTAGGCGCCTGGAGATAAATCGAAAATGAGAAATATATCAAAAACTCTAACGCTGTTTGGGTTCGCATTCCTCTGTGGCAAGGCTGAAGCACTCCAGTACATTTCTGGGCGAGTGACATCTATCGAGGCGACATACATGCCTGCGCAAATCCCTTTTGTTCTAACGGCTGGCAATGCAGCATGCCCTGCTGGAAAGCCAGTTTATTGGGCAAATCCCAACTTGGATAACAACAAAGCAATTTACGCAGCTTTAGTAACTTCTTTAACGACCGGCAAAAAAATAACATTCATCATTGATGATAATGATGTGTCATGCAATGGGCGCTTCTTATATCTTGAAGACTAACAGGCGCATCCAAATCTAGCATGCGACTCAAAGATATCGCTCCATAATAAAAAACCTAGAAAAATTTAGATAATTGCATTTTTATCCTGCAGTCTTCAATACAGCCTAAGTATCCGGGGGACCAAGAAAATATGTCGGGCGTAAATTATAAAAGCGTCGTTGCGCTAATATTTTTGATTTCAGCGCTGCCCTTGCAGGCACAGATGGTTTCTCCCGAATCAGAGTTCGACAAACGCGTACGTAGCTCTCAATCGGTGCAGCCACTTGGCGATAAGCCCTTTGGCGAGCTGGTTGATCTTTATACGGGGGCAGTCTCATTTAGGCAGGTGGACATAGTTCTAGAAGGACAGGGTCTTCCCATTGAGCTTTCTAGAACGTTAGAAATCAATGATCGCAGTTTCGCGCAAACTGATTCGCGTGCTTTTACGGACTGGCGTCTGGAAGTCCCGCGAATTGAAACGATAATTGCTGATAGATTCAATTTGAGATGCGCGAACATTTCAGGCGCACCGACTATAGTGTTGAATAGCAGTGCCTCTTCTAGTCCGATTTTCTATCCCCCTGAGCAGTGGTGGGGCGGCTATCAGCTGGTCATTCCTGGAAGTGGCCGCCAAGATTTATTAAAGCGCGATGCATCGAACGGACTTGCGCCGCAACCCATGAGTGTGGACGGTGGCGTCGTCGATTTTCCGGTCCTGACAAAAAATCAATGGATGATCGGTTGCCTCCAAAAAACCTCTAACGGTCTGGCGGGAAGCGACGGATTCTTCGTGGTTTCCCCGGAAGGTACGAAATACTGGATGGACTGGGCAGTCACCAGGCGGTACGACAACGTCGGCTTCGCTCAACCCAACTTCGGTGGCGTTGCGCGAAATATGGCGATGCGGCTTGTTTCCAGGATAGAAGATAAATTCGGCAACGCGCTAACTTACCAATACGACGCTGCCGGAAATCTGACCAGAATTTCCTCTAGTGACGGCCGAGTACTTTCCATAAATTACGAGTCGTGGTCCCAGCGACTGGCATCTGGTGCAACCGAATCTGGGGCACGCATCACGTCGGCGGTGCTGCAGACCACAGACACCCCACCTAGGACGTGGTCATACCGATACGGCGTGCTTGCAGATGGGCGTACGCATCTTGTGGCGCTTACACAGCCTGACGGTTCCTCATGGGCATTTGATGTCGGAGGCTTTAACACCGCGCCTGGATACTCGGCCATCGTGTATCCAACCGATAATGGATGTTCCTTTGTTACGAATACAAGCGCGGTTACCGCTACAGGAACCATGCGCCACCCGTCGGGGCTGACAGGCATATTTACAGTAGGGTCGACAATCAGAGGCCGTTCGTACGTTCCTTACGTTTGTGATAATTCATTTAATCGCAGAACGCTCGTCCATCCAAATGTCTACCCTTCTCGCACCCTTGCAAGGAAAGAATTTTATGGTCCGGGGGTCGCATCTCGGGTTTGGTCATACGCTTACTCACCGCCAAACAATAGCTGGAGTAAAGACTGTAGTGCTGGCTGCGCCTCCACAGTTTGGACCGATGTTGTGGCTCCTAACGGTAGCGCAACCCGCTATACGTATAGCAATAGATTTGATGTGAGCGAGAGCCAACTGCTTAGGTCTGAGCAGTTCTCAGGAACTGTGGGAACTACCTTGGTGAGAACTCTGCAAAACTCGTACGCTCCTGCTACCAATGGTCCTTGGCCTGCTCGTTACGGTTTAAATTTTGCGAGTAATCTAAATTCGGATCAGACGACACGTGTCTCCCCACTCAGCTCACAAGTGATAGGTCAGGACAGTACGGCATATACATATTCGGTACGCAGCTACGACGCTTTTGCAAGACCGACAGCGGTTGCGAGGTATACCCCGTGGCATGGACGTACCGATGTTACTTCGTATTATGACAATACGCAAAAGTGGGTGCTGGGCCAAGAAGCAAGCTCTACAAACAGCGATACCGGTTTAATGGAGCGGCAGATTACTTATAATAGTAATGCCCAGCCAATCTCCATCACGGCTTTCGGAAAGCTAAGACAAACCATTGGTTATAACAGTGATGGGACAGTTGCTTATGTTGCCGACGCGAATAATAACTCGACTACGCTTGGCTCCTGGAAGAGAGGCGTGCCGCAATCTGTTCGTTTTGCGGACGGGACCTCAATTTCTGCAAATGTCAACGACAATGGCTGGATTAGTTCCGTAACGGATCAGAATGGTTATCAAACGAACTATAGTTATGATCAGATGGGCCGTCTCTCAACAATTGCGTATCCTGCGAATGACAGCACGGCTTGGAATATAAAGTCGCAATCTTTTGAGAGAGTCGGCAATGCTGAATACGATATTGCGGCAGATCATTGGCGCCAAACAGTGATCAACGGAAACGCTCGTAAGATTACGTACTTTGATGCAATGTTGCAGCCGCTTCTGACGCGCGAATATGACGTAGCAAATGAATCCGGGACACAGAGATTCCAGCGCCTTTCCTACGACACCATGGGTCAACTAACATTCTCTTCCTATCCGGGAAATAACAGCTCGCTGAGTACAGGTTATCGAAACAGTTATGACGTTCTAGGCCGATCGATTTCTTCTTCTCAAGATTCAGAGCTCGGCTCATTAACCACGACCACGAACTATCTGTCAGGAAATCAAACTAGCGTTACTGACCCGCGTGGGCAGGTCACCGTGACTGGCTATCAGGTATTCGACCAACCCGCGTATGACACGCCTGTCTGGATCCAACATCCAGAAGGCACCTACACTGATATAGCTAGAAATATTTTCGGCAAGCCAATATCGATAACCCGCCGCAACGCCAATGCTTCCCAGGCGTTGACTCGTACTTATGCTTACAACAGCAATCAGGAGCTTTGTCGTTCGGTGGAGCCTGAAACGGGTGCTACTTTGATGGGATACGACGCTGCCGGAAACATGAAGTGGTCAGCTGCAGGCTTGGCCTCGGATATCGGGTGTGATCAGACTGGCGCAAGTGCGACAATCGCAACGCGTCGCGTGGATCGAGCTTATGATTCGCGCAACCGTTTAAATGCATTGTTCTTCCCTGATGGCAACGGAAACCAGCGCTGGACGTACTGGCCGGATGGTTTAGTCAAGCAAATAACTACGATCAACAGCGGTGTAGCCAGTTACAACAGCTATGCCTATAACAAGCGTCGTCTTCTTGTTGGCGAGAGTCAAGGGCAAGCAGATGGAGAAACCTGGGCGATCAACTCCATCTACAACGCGAACGGTGACTTGGCGATGCATCGTTATCCAACTGGGATGACGGTCGACTACGCGCCAAACGCGCTGGGCCAAGCCACGCAAGCCGGCGGCTACGCGACGGGCGCCAGTTATTATCCGAACGGAGCGCTCAGGCAGTTTACATATGGAAATGGCATTGTGCACAGCATGGTGCAAAACGCACGCCAGCTGCCTGACACCAGTGAAGATGCCTTCGGTGGCACTGCAGTATTAAGCGATGGTTATGACTATGACGCAAACGGTAATGTTGCGGCCATAACAGACGGGGCAAGCGGTCGCAATCAGCGCGGCAACCGAACGATGACGTATGACGGGCTAGATCGTTTGAGATCTACGGTATCTCCAATGTTTGGCACCGCGGAGTACCGCTACGACTCCCTGGATAATCTGACCTACGTAAGAGCACCAGGACGGGAGCATTACTACTGTTACGATCCGTATTGGCATCTTACCAATATCAAGATCAATGAGTGCTCAGGAAGCACCGTCGTCGGTCTCGCTTACGATTTGCAGGGCAATCTCACCAACAAGAATGGGCAGGCGTACGTCTTCGACTTCGGGAATCGTCTGCGTGCAGCAACAAATAAGGAAAGCTACCGGTACGACGGTAACGGCAGGCGAACCCAAGCGATACAGTCGGGCGGCAGCGTTGGGTCGATGTATGACCAGGCTGGAGTTTTGCGCTTTCAGAAAAATCAACGCCTTTCCAGAATGACGGAGTATGTTTTGCTGGGCGGCAGCAACGTTGCGGAAGTTGAGTGGACGTTTGGACAAGTACCTGCAATGAAGGACGCTTTGACCTGGGCCGCCACTTCTGGAAGCGTGCGCTATGTGGTCGAGGAAAGTATCGACGGACTGACGTGGACGTCCGTTTACGAAGGTGATCAAACCACGTGGACCTCATTGTCCCGCCCCTCTGGAGCCTATTCTTATCGTGTACTTGCCTGTACACAGGACGGGACATGCACAGCGCTGCCGGGGGTTTCGCATGTCAAGCGTTCTGCCGCAGATATCATTCCGCTGCTCTATCAGCTTTTGCTGAACTGACTAGCGCAAGTTTTTCATTTCGAAAGAGCTAACGCCCAATGATAGTGCTTCACACGCGGTATCCACAATTTAGCCAAAAAAAGCTATTTATGACGCTGTGCATTTTTTTGCCACTTCTATGTGCTAAAGCGTCCGCAGCACCTTACGTTGTCATGGGAAATATCGTAACCCGTCTCAATACAGGCTGGGGTGCTGAGGGTTTGTATGTCGAAACAACCGGAGCTTCCCAGAGCGCAACAGGATGTGGTACGGGCAATATATTTTTCATAGAGCAAGGAGGCTCGATGAATAAAGAGATGACATCCTTATTAATGATGGCTATGCAGAATGACTTTCCGGTTGACCTCTATGTAGATGGATGCGTAAACAGTGCGATGAGACTGAAAGCGGTCTATATTAATAAGAGGCGATGATATGAGGTTTTACCGAATTAGCCTGTTGGCGCTAATCATTTTTGCGTCGCCCCGGGCATCAGCGAACGAATCGGTGCGAGATGTGGAGGTTGTGCAACTCGGTACGTATCAGGCCTCAACAATACACTTCGTCTGGTTTGGATCTCTTTCTCAAGAATGTAAGAGCTCCCCAACAATGTATTTCGATGACGCGAAACCAGGTGGGAAAGCGTTAATGGCGGTACTGACCGCTGCACTGATAAATAAAAGAAAAGTGGATTATCAGGCTGCCGGATGCGACATTGTTGAGGTCTATCTTAAATAATCTAATGATAGCTAATGAGCTAGTTTTGTTGCGACAAAATTGATTTGTACGTAGTGGATTTGGCAGAAGTTAAGTCGCGGCTTACATTTGCACTGGGGCGGGGAAATGAATAAATGTTCGGATGCTTATGGTATTTATTTGCGTACTTTATTTGTATTCTTTATGTATACTTTGTTTTGCACAAGTGCTTCGGCTCAAGTGATCCGTTATATACACACGGACGGACTTGGTTCTGTCTCAGTAGTGACAGATGCGAATCGTAATATTCTTGAGCGGCGTGAGTACGAGCCTTATGGAACGACTTTAGGAGAGACCAAAGGTGGGAGTGGCTATATAGGGCATGTGATGGACTCTGTGACCGGGCTGACATACATGCAACAAAGATATTACGATGCGGACGTTGGAAGATTTCTATCGGTAGATCCTATCAAAGCCTATGATAGTCCGGAAAAATCTTTTAACCGATATTGGTACGCTGATAATAATCCTTACAGATTTTATGATTTGGACGGTAGAGAGTCAAAAGTAGTTCAGGATATGAAGCCAGTAACAGCTGTTGCTCCTCCGCCAACCCCTACATTTCAGCCGGCTATATTAACTTTGGGTGCGGTCCTGGTGGAAAGGACTGCGCCGGCTGCCGTAAGCTGGGTTTCGCCAATTATGGGCTCAATAGTATTGGCGCCAGTATTATATTTTGCGTCGCCCGATGCTTGCGGTGGAGCACGCTGTGGTGAGCTGAGCTGGCAAGAGTCTCGTCGGCATCCGCCGGGCTATTGGCCTGCGGATCGAGGTTCAGAGGAATGGGGACGCCGTAGGGGAGTTGGAGCAATCGAGGGGCGGCGAATATTTCATGGTATAAAGCAGAAGGATAAAGGCCAGGGTGGCGGCAAGGGACTAGACAATTATGGGGTAAATCCCGATACCGGTGACATAGTTAATCCCGAGGGTGAGGTCATCGGCAACTTGGAAAACGGGTAAAATATGAACGGAAATGAATTTTCTATTGAAGTAGCTCTTTACCTCAAAGGTGATGAGCTTGAACCAAGCGTGGTGACTGAGGTGTTGGGTGTTGAACCAACTAAGTCACATTCAAAAGGAAAAATTTGGCTAACTTCTAGCGGTAAAAAGGTTGTTGAAAAAATAGGTCTTTGGAAATTCTCATTGCGAGGAGCGGCTGAAGAATATTCCGAGATTATAGCGAGCGTATGCGAAGTCGCCGTCAGGGGTATTGTTCCGTGCTCCACGATCCCTGGAGTAACTGAGGCGTTTCTAGATATTTTTTTGGTAAAAAATTCCGATGAATTTGGTGGCGGAACATTTGAGCTTTTTTCAGACGCATCCATTATCCGCTCGCTAGCGGAGACAGGTCTTCCGATTCACTCCACATTGGCGATCGTTCCGAGGCCGCCGTCCGAGTAGGAGTCGGGTTTTGAGTACTGCGTTGACTGTCCGCTTCCAGAGAAGCCCTTTAGCTATAGATGAATGTTGCGGACGCGCTTGCCAAACAAGCCTAACAAGGGCTAGACGATCTTGTCGAAGCCGAACTAGTGAAATGAGGGCGGCTTGCTTTTGTCGCCCGTACGTACCCTTGATCAATGTATTAATAGAGGTCTCCAGGCAAACTAGTCCCGAGGGGTCAACCGATGCGCAAGAGCAAATTCATCTAGAGCACGATCGTTACGACATTGAAGCCGGAAGACAGGTCAAGGATGTTTGTCGACAACTGGGTATTTCCGACGCGACGTACTACGTCTGGAAACGTAAGCTCCCCCGATCCGCAGACACCGCACGGAATGGGGTCGGAATGGGGTCAGGTTGACTTTTTAGGTGAACTAGACACCGTGTCGCGGTTTCTGGGAATTCAGCGACGGGCTGCGCAGGACGCGTATTGACTGGAACACGAAGAGAATCTATCGCGTGTACAAGGCCATGCCGCTCAACCTGCGCCGCGCTGCGAAGCGGCGTCTTCCCAAGCGCGAGCGTGTCGCGCTGTATGTCCCAAGGTTGCCTGATCATGGCCTGCCGCAGGTCGTGCGTTCCGACAATGGGTCAGAGTTTCTGGGCGAAGCATTTACCACCTGGCTGAAAGTCAATGGCGTGGCGATAAAATACACCCAACCGGCAAACCGAACCAGAACGCCTTCATCGAAAGTTTCAACCGTACCTTCTGGGAAGAAGTGCTCGACCAGCACCTTTTCACCCGCCTCGACGATATCCGCGAAGCCACCCATTGGTGGATGATCGATTACAACGAAGAGCGATCCCATGACTCGCTCGGCGGCCTAACGACCGAATACCGCAACCACACGCCAGAAGGTCCACTTTTGGAGTGTCTGCTTGACGGGGGGAGCTTACGGAACACTTCAAAGCCAGTGTACGTGCAAAGGTGGAACATCCGTTTCGCGTGATCAAGCGCCAGTTCGTCTATACCAAGGTGCGCTATCGCGGCTTGGCCAAGAACACGGCGCAAGTGCTGACATTGTCTGCGCTGTCAAACCTGTGGATGAAGCCAAAGCAGTTACTGTCCGCCGCGGTTAGCGTGCGCCTGTGATTGGGAGATGACCTGCGGATCGCGCCGAAATTGGCACAGATTCCCAAGATCCAAACGCAGCTCCCTGGAGAAACGCACGTCCCGCGTCATCAGGTATCATCGATCAGGCCATCCCTAACTCTAGATTGCGTCGGAGTGAAGACTATGACGAGCCTTATTGGCAGGTGAGCCTAGACAAAGACAGATATTCATTGACTAGAAATAGTTACAGATTTTAACTTCATTATATTGCCTTCGCAACCGTCTACATACAGGAAGATCGGTGACTTATTCTGCAATGCGACGAGTAAAAGAGAAACCATCTCTTTCTGCATAGGTGTAGTTGGTTGTATCAGAAAGCGATTGCCAGCCCCACAGTTTGCGCCAGTAGGCAGGGGGCCCTCCGTGTCTACAAAGAAGCCCTCTCCGACCCAGCCGGTAGCAAGCGACTTAATTGTATTTCCTCCAACCGTGTAAGCGGCCGCAAAGCTATTCGCGCTAACAAGAGTCAGTGCCAATAAAATATACTTCATATCATCAGTTCCCCTTAGTTTTAGTTATTTATACGACAAAGATATCTTTGGCATTCATTGCGACCGTCCTGTAAGACCTCGGCGATAGGGCCAAGAACAAGACAGCACGTGTTGATCTCAGTTGCTTCCCCAGCCTTTGCTTGGCGCACCATATGGACGCGCTTGAAACATGCTGCCATAACGTGAAAGGTGACGCGAGGCTTACCTTCCAGGTGATTCCGGCAATTACGCACTCTTTATGCTCGCGCCCCGGCGCGCGAATAGCTCCTTTATGCCCGCCGGGCCTACCTTGGCACTCCCGCACTGTGGTGCGTTGAGTCGAACACGATGTGTATCCTGATTTTGCGCGGTCCTCAGGCCGATCCGGCACCGTCGGTGACGATGCAGTTGCCTGAGTGTGCTGGCCGTGCGTTGCGCACGTTGGCGTGTGCCGATGTGGATCGCTTGATTGCCGAGCTGCATGCGGCCGGTGGCGATGCCGAGGTGGAGCTGGTGTTGCTGGATTCGGGCGATCTGCCCTTGTCCGAGCGCAGTTGTGCGCGAGCCTTGCGTGCTGCCGTGGACGCGTTGCCTACGCCGTATATCGAGCTGCATACCGATGCCGATCAGGAACTGGAGCCGTGGCTGCATGCGCAGCATGCGCCATTGGCAGTGGTGATCACGCCGCACGATGCGCCGCGTGCATATGCGATGTCGCTCGGCATTGCCGCGCGGTGTCTGCCGCCGATACACGCGCCACTGCGCGTTGCTGCCTGAGGAGGTCGCCATGTCGATCATGATCATGCGTGGGCCGGAGGCGGCCATGCCGCCGGTGCGTGGGCCGCAGCCGTTGCCGCGCGCCGTCATTCGCCAATTGGTGGCGTGTGCCGGGGACGCGGGCAAGACGGTGGCCTTGCGTGCCTGTGGCTCGGAACAGGAACTGCTGGATGCGCTGCGTGTGGCCGGCCAGGCGCGGATGGAGATTGCGCTGATCGATCCGGGCAGCTGCGTGGACAGTACGCGGTTGCATCGCGTGTTGAGCCAATTGCCTTACCCCTATGTCGAAACGCACGACGACAGCGTGGACCGTCCGGAACGCTGCCTGCCGCACGGTTTGGGGCAGTGCATCGCCACGGTGCGTGGCTACTGCGCGCAGAGCTATCTGTTGGGGCTGGAGATCGCGCTGGAACATCTGGGCTGCACGGAGATTCAAGGCGATGTCCACGTCGGGACCTGAGCGGCGCCAGCTGCATTACTTCGCCGATTACGAGGGCTACTGCGATGGTCGGCCGGTGCTATGGGGGCAACTGGCGCATAGCGTGGACGTGCCGGCCGATGGTGAACTGGACGCAGCCACGCTGGTGCGCGCGCTGCGTCGCCGTGCGGCCGAGGCGCACGGCCTGGAAGCAGGGCAGATTCGCCTATGCCAGGTCACGCGGTTGTAGCTGGGAGCTTGGAGCAGCTACAACCGCGTGTGCGCAGCCACTAGCAGCCACTCGGCGGGTGCGGCCTCTGCTCGTCCGGCATGGCCTGTGGACGCTGCGGTTGCTGCACGCCGTCCGTACTCGCCTGGCAACCGCTGGCGACGTTTAGTTTGCCGCGCTGTGTTTGGCGCGTGGACGCGGCGTCATCGCTGCAGACGATCCCGCACCGCATTGCGGCTCACACCGTGCAGCGTTTGCAGCCATACCAGCCCAACAACAATCACTGAAAGACACTGCCGCCCGAAGGCGGCAGTGTCGTGTTGCAGACAGGACGCGTCACTGCCGTCCTGCTAACTCCGCTCACTTGGCTGCTGCGTTGTCCGGCACGAACTTGGTCAGCTGGTTGCCGGTGGCCGCGGTGCCGAAGTTGAAGCGGCCGTAGCCGGCGCCCCAATACAGCGCGCCGTTTGCGATGGCCGGCGAACTGATCACCGAGCCGCTGGCGTTGTAGTTCCACACGGTGGCGCCGGTGTCGGCGTCCAGTGCCACCATATTGCCGGCCATCGAGCCGGCATACAGCAGGTTCGGCGACACCGTCAGCGAGCCCTGGCCGCCCGCCGGCACGGTCGGATTCACCGGGTTGACGCCGGGCACCTTGACCTGCCATTTGATCTTGCCGGTTGCCGCGTCAAGCGCGGCCCATGAACCGCCGTTATGGGTCTGCACGTTCGCCGGCCCCAACGTATAGGTCGCGTTGGAGTTGTTGTTGATGGCCACGTAGATCTGCGACTTGTACGGGTCGAACGCGGTACCCCATTCCACGCCACCGGTGGTGCCGCCGGGGCCGACCTGGGTCGACCAGACCTTGGCGCCGGTCTTGGCGTCGAAGGCCCAGTAGATGCCGCTCTTCTGACCAGCGCCGACCAACTGCTGCAACCTGCCGTTGCGCGGCACGGCAAACAGTTGCACGCCGGCACCGCCAAAGTCGTAATCCGGGCCGGTCAGGTTGGTTGCCTGCGTGTTGGGGCACAGACCGTTGGTTGGCGCCACGATGCAGGACAGGTTCCACGCATCGTACCCCTGTGCACGGTTGGCCCAGATCAATTTGCCGGTATCCAGATTCAATGAAATCACCGAATCGACGTAGTTGTCCGGCGCCATGCAGTTGAGCTCATCCTGCACGGTGAGTTCGCTGCCGCGATAAGAGCGCGCGTTTGAAATGCAGTTACCCACGCCCTGCGGAATGTTGTAGTTGTTGCCGGTGCCGAAATACAGGCGACGGTTGATCGGATCGATGGCCACCTGGCCCCACACCGATGCGCCGGTGTAACCCTCGGGCACGTTGTAAAACTGCCATACCTTCTTACCGGTGTTCAGATCCACCGCCACCACGCTGCCGCGGAAGCTGAAGGTGTGGTTGGCCGCCAGGTTGCCCCAGTCGCCGGAGGAGACGCCGACGTAGATGCGGTTGCCGTAGATGACCGGCGAGGAGGTGATGCGCGCCTGCGGGTTGGCTTCCACCGTGGTCTTCCACAGCAGCTTGCCGGTCTTCTTGTCTAGCGCCAGCAAGGTGCCGGCGACCTGGTCGCCAACGATGATGCTCTTGGCGCTGATGGCCGGCGTATTGCGCGTCACCGAGTTGGCGTTGCCGGTGTAATCGGACAGTTTGGCTTGCCAGTTCGGCTTGCCGGTTTGCGTGTCCACGCTATACAGCGTGCCACCCCAGTCGGGCACATACAGGGTGCCGCCTTCGACGCTGGGCGTGGCCGAGATGTCGCCGGTGGTGGTCAG
Organism: Xanthomonas euvesicatoria; assembly: GCF_013112235.1. Lineage (NCBI taxonomy): Bacteria > Pseudomonadati > Pseudomonadota > Gammaproteobacteria > Lysobacterales > Lysobacteraceae > Xanthomonas > Xanthomonas euvesicatoria. The sequence goes on along the minus strand of NZ_JABFFS010000001.1, from coordinate 894,836 downwards.
CGTCCACGCCGGCTTGAGCGTCTTGGCGGTGGTGCGATTGATCTTCCACTCGCCCGGTGCGAAACGCGAGTTCAAGTAGCCGCCACCGGCGGTGGTCCAGTTGGTGGGGCTGGCGAAGGGAAGGTCTTGACCGAAGCTGCGCCAGACCTGGCCGGAGCGTGCGAATGCCTCGGTATCCAGGGACGATACCGGCTGTTGCGCGGTGGTGGCGCCAGACTGCGCGAAAGCCACGGCACTGACGAGCAGGCAAGGAACGAGCGTCAAACTGCAAAATCGCAAACGGCGTTTGGGATTGGTCATCACGGCATGTCCTAGATGGAAGGAAGCGCTGGATCCCCCCGGATCTGCTGACCGAACGATGGACGATTGACGTGACTGCGCAACACCTGCGCGGCCCTGCATTCAGACAGCGGTCGGGTCCGTTTGCATCTGGTGCGACCAGCTTGAAAAATTTACGTTCAATCGGTTCGTTATTCGCACCAATCGTGATGATTCATCACTATTTCCTGGGTTGCGATAGAAAAAATGATTGATGCGGGCTTGGCCCAGGATGCGCCGATGACGGCGGTTTGCAAGAAGTAACCAGGAAATGTTGCGCAACCTTGTGTGGTGGGTCTTTGCAACGGATGGACGCGATGGGGAAGGGCGCGAGGAGAACCCGGTGCGCAGCGTCTCCGGTCGATGGCAGCGTCCTGCGGTATGTACCGAATGGGGCGTTTGGGATCGGCGCTGTGGCCGATTGCATTGCGCGTTGCGTGTCGTGCCGCGTGCGGCGGTGGCGGGATGCGCGATGCGGGTGGCCGTACCCTCATCCGTCGCTTCGGGACACCTTCTCCGGCGGGAGAAGGGCATGGCGCGTTGCAGATGCGGGCACTTCGCAGCGGCGTGCGGCCGTGCGGCTGCGCGCTGGATACGCAAGCCAGCGCGACAGCAGATGTTTCGCGCGCTACGCCGTGATGGGTACCACCGATCTGCACTGCGGTAACGCTGCGCGCCGCGCATCGCTGCAGGTTATCCATCTCGACACGGAAGCGGCAGCCTCGCGACGCACAACGCACAACGCACAACGCACAACGCACAACGCACGACGCACAACGCCTAGACGGCACCCACTGCACGCATCACGCAAATGGTCTGCGTCCGCTTACACCCGCTCCGACGCGCGCGAAGCGTGTTGCACTGCAGCGGGATCGATCGCGGCTAGCTGTGCGATCGCATCCTGCACAACCGCTGGCACGCTGGCGTCCACGTCCACCGACACCACGTCCGCTTCGTCCAACGGCAGCTCCAATGTCTGCAGCTGGCTGTCGAGCAATGTGGGTGGCATGAAGTGGCCGGCGCGGTTGCTCAGGCGGGCGGCGATCACGTGCGGGGCCGCATGCAGGAACACAAAGCGCATCGGCACGCCGCTGTTGCGCAGCAGTTGGCGATGCGCGCTGCGCAAACCGGAGAAGGCCAGCACCACCGATTCGCCGGCCTGTACGCAATCGCGCAGCGTGGCCGATAGCAGTTCTACCCAGGGCAGGCGCATCGCGTCGGTGAGCGGTTGGCCGGCCGCCATCTGCGCGCGTGCTGCCACGCTGTGGTAGTCGTCGGCATCCAGAAAACGGAAGCGGTAATGCGCTGCCAGCGCGTGTGCAATGGTGGTCTTGCCGCTGCCCGACACGCCCATCACCACGATGGCAAGCGGCGAAGCGGACGCGGGCGTGGCATGTGTGGCGGTGTCCATCACGTCAGGTTATATCTCTGGATCGATTCGGCATTCGAATGGATTTCACGTTGGCGGCAGCCGATGCGTGGTGTAGCGTCGGCGCTCCTCGCCAGGTGCGCGGGCACCCAGCGTAACGGCGTGCTCGGCCGGGTACAACGCATTTGAAGGTGTGTCGATGACGTCATCGCCCGCAACGTCTCCTGCATCGGCGCGCCTGCGCTGGCGCGAAAAGCTGGGCTATGGTGCCGGCGATCTGGGTCTGAATCTGTACTGGGCCAACATCTCGGCGTTCTTGCTGATCTTCTACACCGACACCATGCACCTGCCGGCGGCTGCAGTCGGCACCATGATCCTGTTGACCAAGATCGCCGATGCGATCGCCGACCCGGCGATGGGCGCATTGGCCGACCGTACGCGCAGCCGGCTGGGCAAGTTCCGCCCGTACCTGTTGTGGGGTGCGTTGCCGATGGCTGCTGCCGGCGTGCTTGCCTACACCACGCCGGATCTGGACCAGCATGGGCGTATGTGGTGGGCCACGATCACCTTCCTGGTGATGATGCTGGCCTACACGGTGGTGAGCATTCCGTACTCGGCACTATCCGGCGTGATCACCGCCGACAGCCAGCAGCGTACCGGTCTGATCAGCCTGCGTTTCATCGGTGCATTTGCAGGGACCACGTTGGTCAATTACTTCACGATGGACCTGGTGCGCTGGTTCGGCGCAGGCAACGATGCGCTGGGATGGCAACGCACGATGCTGCTGTATGGCGCAGTGGCGCTGGCGTTGTTCGTCACCGTGGCGCTGACCACGCGCGAACGCGTGCAGCCGCCGCCGCAACAACGCACGCCGATTCGTCGTGACATCGCCGACCTGCTGCAGAACAAACCGTGGTGCGTACTGTTCGTGCTGTCGTTGATCATCATGATCACGATCACCATGCGCGGCGGTGCGGGCGTGTACTACCTCAAGTACTACGTACAACGTCCGGATCTGGTCGGCCTGTTTCTGGGCAGCTACTCGGTGGCCCTGGGCGTGGGTGCGGCCATCACGCCGCTGCTGACGCGGCGCTGGGACAAGCGCCAGCTGATGTTCTGGCTGATGGTGCTTGTTGGCCTGCTGAGTTGTGCGATGTTTTTCGTGCCGGCCGATGCGGTGTGGGCGGTGTTTGTCTTGAACATGCTGATCGGCCTGGCGCTGGGGCCGAAATCGCCGTTGGCGTTTTCGATGTATGCCGATAGCGCCGACTACACCGAATGGCGCACCGGCCGCCGTGCCACGGCGATGACGTTCGCCGCGGCGACGTTTTCGCAAAAGCTCGGCGGGGCGTTGGCCTCGGCCGGCATTGCCTGGGTGCTGGCTGCAATGGGCTATGTTGCCAATACCGCGCAGTCCACCGGGTCGTTGACCGGCATCGTGCTGTTGCTGACAGTGATTCCGGGCGCGGTTGCGCTGCTGGCGGCCTGGACCATGCGCTTTTATCCGCTGGACGACGGGCTGTTGAACCGCATCCAGCTCGAACTGGCCGCGCGCAAGCGCGACGAACCGGAGCACCCCTGACCGTGTCTGCAACGCCCCCCGCCACGTCCGATGCGCTGTCCAGCCTGATGGCGCCCAGCGCCGATGGTGCGCGCTATGCGCTCTACAGCCCTACTGCAATGCCCAATGCCGGCGGCTTCCTGTGGAACCGCCGCATGATGGTGCAGCTGACCTGCCGCGGTTATGCCACCGGCCAGTTCATGCAGCCGGAGCCATCGAAATACGCGCATGCGCCGATGCTGGAAGCGCGCAATTTCATGATGCCCGAGCAGCCGTACTACGCGCATCATCCCGGTCGCTTTTTCTATCTCAAGGACGAAGACACCGGCGCGTTGTACTCGGTGCCGCATGAACCGGTGCGCGCGCAGCCGCAAGCGTTTGAATTCTCTGCAGGCAAGCACGATGTGCGCTGGCGGGTGCGCCACGACGACATCGTGGTGGAGTTGTGCGTGTCTCTACCCACCGACGATGCGGTGGAGCTGTGGGAATGTCGTGTGCACAACCTGTCCGGGCGCGCACGCAGGCTGAGCCTGTATGCCTATTTCCCGGTCGGCTACATGTCGTGGATGCATCAGTCCGGCGGTTACGAGCCGGCCTTGGGCGCAATCGTCTGCCGTAGCGTGGCGCCGTATCAAAAGGTGGACGATTACTTCCGCCAGCGCGATTTCAAGGACTGCACCTTCCTGCTGCACGAGCAGACGCCGGTGGCCTGGGACGCGCAGCAGATGGCATTCGAAGGCGAGGGCGGGTTGCACGCGCCTTCGGCCGTGCAGGCCGAGCAGCTGGGCAACCACGATGCGCACTACGAAACGCCTGCCGCCGCGTTGCAATACCGGCTGACACTGGACGCCGATGCGGCCAGCGTGTATCGCTTCGCATTCGGGCCGGCCAAGGATGATGCCGAAATCGCTGCGCTGCGTGCGCGCTATCTCTCCGAAGCCGGTTTCGCCCAGGCGGCGCGTGAATATGCGGAGTATCTGCAGGCCGGTCGTGGCTGCGTGCAGATCGCAACACCCGATGCGGCGCTGGACAATCTGGTCAACCATTGGTTGCCGCGCCAGGTGTTCTATCACGGCGACGTCAATCGCCTGACCACCGATCCGCAGACGCGCAATTATCTGCAGGACCATATGGGCATGGCCTACCTGCAGCCCGCCACCGCACGCGCGGCGCTGTTGCACGCCCTGTCGCAGCAGGAGCCCAGCGGCGCAATGCCGGACGGCATCTTGTTGGTGGAAGGCGCCGAGCTGAAATACATCAACCAGGTGCCGCATACCGATCATTGCGTGTGGTTGCCGATCTTTTTGAGCGCCTATCTGGCCGAAACCGGCGATACCAGCATCCTGGACGCGCTCGTGGAAACCCATGACGGGCAGCGCCTGAGCGTGGCCGAGCGCCTGGATGCGGCCATGCAGTGGCTACTGGATGCGCGCGATGCACGTGGGTTGAGCTTCATCGCGCAGGGCGACTGGTGCGACCCGATGAACATGGTCGGCTGGCGCGGCAAGGGCGTGTCCGGCTGGCTTACCGTGGCCACCGCGTATGCAGTGCGCCTGTGGTCGGAGATCTGCACCGCGCAAGGGCGCAGCGCGCAGGCGCAGGCATTCGGCAAGGCGGTTGCCGTCATCAACGCCGACGCCAACCGTGAGCTGTGGGACGGCAACTGGTACGCGCGCGGCATCACCGACGACGGGGTGCGCTTCGGCATCGCCGACGATGTGGAGGGGCGCATCTATCTCAATCCGCAGAGTTTCGCGCTGCTGGCCGGCACTGCCGATGCGCAGCAACGTGCGGCGCTGCTGGAGGCGGTGCGCGAGCAGCTGCACACACCGTATGGCCCGGTGATGCTGGCGCCGGCGTACACGCACATGCGCGATGACGTGGGGCGGCTGACCCAGAAATGGCCGGGCGCGGCGGAAAACGGCGCGGTGTACAACCACGCAGCGGCATTCTATTTGTACAGCCTGTACCAGATTGGCGAGGCCGACCGCGCCTGGGAAATCCTGCGCGCATTGCTGCCGGGGCCGACCCGCGAGGATGTGCTGCAACGCGGCCACCTGCCGGTGTCGCTGCCCAACTACTACCGTGGCGCGTGGCATCAATACCCGCGCACGGCCGGGCGTTCGAGCCAGCTGTTCAACACCGGCACGGTGGCATGGGTGTATCGCTGCGTGCTGGAGGGCTTGTTCGGACTGGTCGGGCAGGGCGATACGCTGGCGATCCGTCCGCAGCTGCCGTCGCATTGGCCGCACGCGCGTGCGAGGCGCCAGTTCCGTGGTGCGGACTTCGACGTCACGCTGACGCGCGAGCCGGGTCGCACCGCGATGGAGGTACTGGTCGATGGCGCGCTCTGTCCGGAGCAGCGCATCGGCAACATCGCGCGCGGGCAGGTGTATCGGGTCGAGGTCCGGTTGCCCGGATGAGTCCGCGGGCCGGTCGCCGCCTCGGCGTTGGCGGCGGCAATGGACGGCTGAAGCGGCTGGAGCGCGCTTGCGACGCCCTCCAGCTGGCTTGCGTCAGCGTGTCGGCGCTGGCCCCAGATAGGAGGCAGGCACCGGCACGGTGCTCAGCACGAGCTTCTCCAGGACGATGTTGTCGTCGATCCCTGAAGACCTTGATCGTGTGCCGACCCTTCGCCAACGCGCCCATCTGCGCCGAGACGAACACCGCATTGTCCCGTACCGCGGTTGCCCAGGCTTTTTCGGCGGGCGTGTTCTGTGCCCCGCCGGTCGGGTGCAGCTCCCAATTGACGGTGGTCACCGGACCGTCGTCGATGGAGACGCCGAGGCGGAGCGGCCCGCGGTTGGACGTATCCAGTGTGGGCGCAAGATACAGGCCGAGCGTCGCAGGGCCCGGCGTGGTGACCACCACGTCGTACTCCACTGCGACACGGTCTTCGGCCGTGGTGGCAGGCTGTCCCTGCGGCAGCGCGACCAGGGCGCCTTGCGTTCGTCCCAGCGCGGGGATCGCCGTCCATTGCAGCCCCTTGTTGGCGATGACCCGCGAGAACATGGGCGCTTCGAGCGCAAGCACCCCTGGCGTTTGCGGGGCAGGCGGGGCGAATGCGATCGAGCGCGCGATCCGGTCGGGCGGCGTATCGCCGCCAACGCGGCTGATCGAGGGCATGGACTGTTGGGTCGGGTCGTTCCAGATCACATAGCTCATGTGGACCTGATTCATCATGCCGTCCCATTTGCCGCCGTTGATCGCGTGGTAGCGCTGTGTCAGGGCCTTGTCGCGCTCGAAGGTGGTTTCGACCATGTCGGCGAAGTAATTGGCACGTGCATCGTTGCGAGCGGCCAGGCGCTTGTTCCATGCGGCCGCGTAATAGAGCTGGTAGAGATTGGAAACCGCCGCGATCGGGTATTCGATCAACTGGTAATAGGCATCTTGCTGGTCGGCAGGCAGGCTCGCCTTGACGCCGAGCATGCGCTGCTCGAGCGCCTGCCACTGCGCAACGATTGCGCCGAACTCGCCGCCATCCAGCTTGGCCGGCGCACCTTCGCCCAGGGCGAAGCTGTCCTGATCGACCAATTCCGGCTTTCTCCGTGCAACCAGCATGCTGTAGCGGGTGATCAGCTCTCCGATGCGTGCTGCATGTGCCGCGTCGAACGATTCCTGTGCCCATTGCTGCGGATACGCCGCAAGTGCGCCGGGCGTCATCGCCTCCGGATTCCAGGCCATCTTCAGGAAAAAGCTCAGTGGATATTCCATCGGCTTGATATCGCCGACGTTGACCACCCACAGTTGCCGTGCGCCGCGCCGATAGGCCAGATCCATCTGCTGCCAGATCTTTTCGACCTGATTGGTATTGATCCATTTGTAGTTGCGCGGCACTCCCACATAATCGAAGTGGTAGTACACGCCATACCCACCGGCGCGCTGCAGGTCGGTCACCGGAAGGCGGCGGATCTGGCCCCAGTTGTCGTCGGAAAACAGCAGCGTGACATCGTCGGGCACCTGCATTCCGTGGTCGTAGTAGTCCTGCACTTCCTTGTAGAGCGCCCACACCTGCGGCGTTTGCGCGGCCGGCGCCTTCGTCACATCGGCAATGATGGCGCGCTGGTCAGCCACAACCTGTTCCAGCAAATGGCTGGCCGTGCTCTCGGCCATCGGTTCGTCGCCATCGCCGCGCATGCCGACGGTCACCAGGCTGTCGTAGCGTTGGCCGCCGCCCTTGGACATCATTCGCGCAATGCCGCCCTTCCAGAAGGCGCGCAGGTTGGCGGCATTGCGGGTGTAGTCCCAGGCGCCGCCGCTGTTGGGGATGCTCTTGAGGTGCCACTCCTTCTGCGCGCGCATCATCGGCTCATGATGGGAGGTGCCCATGACGATGCCCATCTGATCGGCCAGCACCATGTTGTTGGGATCATCGACATTGAATGCCTTGCCCCACATCGCCGGCCACAGATAGTTGGCCTTCATGCGCAGGCCCAGCTCGAAGACATGCGCGTACATCTTCGCATTGACGCCACCGAATTTCTTCGTCGCCCAGCCCTTCAAGGCAGGGTCTTCGTCGTTGATGAAGAATCCGCGGTAGCGCACCTTCGGCGCATCGGACACGCTGCCGCGGGTGATGAACAGGCTGGATCGATGCGCCGTTGCGACGTCGGCAAACCAGTACCACGGCGACACGCCAATCTTCTCGGAGACATCGTAGGTACCGAAGACCGCGCCACGGCGATCGGCGCCGACGATGACGAGCGCCCGATCGATCTGCGGCGTGGGGCGATCGACGACAATCTGCGTATACGCCTCCCAGCGTTGCAGCAAGTCGCGCCTGTCGATTTTCCCGGCGGCGATCAGCGTATCGATGATCGGGCTCTGGCCGAGCGTGCCCACGATCACGGCCGTTCCGCGGACGCCTGCCAGATCGGTGCTCACGCCACTGGTGCGGCAGGCAACCCGTTGCAGGTCGGCTGCGAAATTGTCGGCCACCGATCGCACGGCGGAATCGGCCGAGGCATCGACCACGACCGTGGCGGGTACGTCCGAGCGGATGAGCGCAAGCGCACCGGCGCTGTCGCGTTCGCACACCGACACCGGCGTGCGACAGGCCCAGACACCGTCGGCGGCGAAAAGGCCGGCCACGATGAGCAGCAGGGATCGCACGCCCGACGGCGCACTAGACGAGATCTGGCTTTTTGCTTGAACGGACATGGGCTCTCCACACATGCGGTGCTGATTTCTGGATGGGTGCGACACACGGATCGACGGCACTGCCAAGCGGCGGGCGCGGCCGATGCACCGCACCGGTCTGCGCCACGCCTGCACGAGGGGTCGCGTTCCATCGCGTGGTGATGAACGCGCAACTGGGTGCGTTGACTGCCGTCGTTGCACTGCAACAGTCGATCGCACTGGCGCAGTGACGCAAGCGATGACCTTGTGCCTGGCATTGCTGTCATGCAAGACGCCATCGAGCAACGAAATGCTTTGGGTACATCGTCCGATTCAAGGTGGACAGACAGTATGTTGTGTTAGCGCTAACATCAAGCCCGCCGGCAAGCCCGGCTGCTCGGTAGACGCTCCGCAGCCCTGCGCAGGTCACGTCTTGCGCGGCCATGGTTTCGCCGAGCGCGGCGATGGTCGCGGTGTGGCTCAACCGTGCCGGCATGTGTGAATGGGCCACGGGCCCCGTGCCGGTGGCCGCACACCAACCGCAGATATGCCCCAGTCCGCGCGGGCATGTTTGCGCAATCTGCGATGCCTATGCCCGGCAAGGCGGGGCGCAGTGCAGGCCACCAAGGTCTTGCGCAGCCCGGCAGGACGCAACGCGCATGCCGATGCACCCACACGGCAGAGCTGCCCGGCCCGGATGCCGCGCTTGCAACGCCGATGTGCGCGACTGCGTAAACTCCACCGCTGGCGCTGCGCCACGTCGGAGGACATGTTGGTCTCGAGCTGGATCCTGCTGCTGGTGTCCCTGGGTTACGCAGCCCTGCTGTTCGGGGTGGCGTGGTGGGGCGACCGCCGCCCGCTGTATCCGGAGCGGCCGTGGCTGCGGCCGGCGGTCTACAGCCTGGCGCTGGCGGTGTATTGCTCGTCGTGGACCTTTTACGGCGCGGTTGGCTCGGCGGTGCGCAATGGCATCGGCTACCTGCCGATCTATCTGGGCCCGCTGCTGTTGCTGCTGTTCGGCTGGCGCATCATCGAGCGCTTGGCGCTGATCGCGCGCGCCGAAAATACCGTGTCCATCGCCGATTTCATCTCCTCGCGCTACGGCCGTTCGCGCCGGCTGGCCGCGTTGGTGGCGGTGATCGCACTGATCGGCATCGTTCCGTACCTGGCGCTGCAATACAAAGCGGTGGCGATGAGCCTGGAAGTGCTGACCGGGCATAGCAGCGCCGGGCGCGGCATCTTCGCCGACCCGGCGTTGTATGTGGCATTGCTGATGGCCTTGTTCGCCACCTTGTTCGGCACCCGCCAGGTCGACGCCACCGAACACCACCGCGGCATGATGCTGGCGATCGCGCTGGAGTCGGTGATCAAGCTGGTCGCCATCGTGGCGGTGGGGCTGTTCGCGTGGCTATGGTTGAGCGAGCACCAACTGCATATCGCCGATTCGGCGCGCACGCTGTTCGAGCACACGCCGTCGGTGGGCTTCATTTCGCAGACGCTGCTGAGTTTTCTGGCCGTGATCTGCCTGCCGCGCCAGTTCCATGTGGCGGTGGTCGAATGCAGCGACGTTGGCGATATCCGCCGTGCGCGTTGGTTCTTCGGCGCCTATCTGGTGATCATCTCGGCGATGGTGGTGCCGATCGCCTCGGCAGGCATCGCATTGTTCGGCAAGGGCAGTGCGGTGGTCGACGATGCGGTGGTGCTGGCCCTGCCACTGAGCCAGGGCAACACGGTGCTGGCGCTGGTGGCGTATGTGGGCGGTTTCTCGGCGGCCACCGGCATGGTGATCGTGGCCAGCATCGCGCTGGCCACCATGGTCAGCAACGACCTGGTGATGCCGGTGCTGCTGCGTCGCCGCGGCAGCGCCGATGCGCGCGCGGCGGTGGCCTCGCGCGTGTTGTGGATCCGACGTGTTGCCATCTTGCTGCTGGCGCTCATTGCCTATGGGTATCACCGCAGCGTGGCCAACGACACCACGCTGGCTGCGTACGGGTTGATGGCATTTGCCGCGGTGGCGCAGTTTGCGCCCGGTGTGATCGGCGGGCTGTATTGGCGCGGTGCCAGCCGCAAGGGCGTGGAGACCGGCATGGCGCTCGGCTTCATGACCTGGATCTACACGCTGCTGCTGCCGGCGGCCACGCGCGCCGGCTGGCTGCAGACCGACTGGCTGGTGGACGGGCCGTTCGGTATCGCCTGGCTGCAGCCGCAGCAGCTGTTCGGCATGCGCGGCTGGGACCCGTTGGCGCATGGCACGTTCTGGTCGCTGCTGATCAACGTGGGCGCGATGATGCTCGTCTCTGCGCGCTGGCGTCCCGGCGTGGACGAACGGTTGCGTGCAGCGCCGTTCCTGGACCCGTACGCGCAGCGCCCGGCGGTGGCCGGCGACTGGCCGGGGCATGTGCGCGTGGCCGATCTGCAGGCGCTGGCCGAGCGTGTGGTGGGCGAGCGGCACGCGCATCGCGCTTTCGTCGACCAGGCGGTGCTGCTGGAACGCGAGCTGCAGCCCACCGTGGTGGCCGACCGCGCCTGGGTACAGTTCACCGAACGCCTGCTCGCGGCCTCCATCGGCGCCGCCTCCGCGCGCCTGGTGCTGACCAGCCTGTTGCGCGGTTCGGGCATGGAACTGGGCGAAGTGGTGGCAGTGCTGGACGAAGCCGGCCAGGAGCTGCGCTTCAATCGCGAGATCTTGTCCACCACGCTGGAAAACATCAGCGCCGCGGTCAGCGTGGTCGACCCGGACATGCGCCTGACCGCCTGGAACCGGCGTTATCAGCAGTTGTTCGGCTATCCCGATGGCATGTTGTATGTGGGCCGGCCGGTGGCCGATCTGATCCGCTACAACGCCGAGCGCGGCGAACTGGGCGAGGGCGATATCGAAGACCAGATCGACCGGCGTATCCGGCATATGCGCGCCGGCTCGCCGCATGTGTTCGAACGCACCCGCAGCGACGGCAAGGTGATCGAGATGCGTGGCCAGGCGCTGCCGGGCGGTGGCTACGTCACCAGCTACAACGACATCACCGACTACAAGCGCGCCGAACGCGCGTTGCTGGACGCCAACGAAAACCTGGAACAACGCGTGGCCGATCGTTCGCGCGAAGCCGAGCTGGCGCAACAATCCAAGACCCGCTTTCTGGCGGCCATCAGCCATGACGTGTTGCAGCCGCTCAACGCCGCGCGCCTGTTCGCCTCGGCCTTGCGCGAGAGCCATCAGAACAACGAAGAGCAGCGGCATCTGGCCGAACGCGTGGATGCCTCGCTGCGTGCGGCCGAAGAATTGCTCGACGGCTTGCTCGACGTCTCGCGCCTGGATGCCGGTGGATTGCGTCCCACGGTCGAGGATTTCGACGCCAGCGCGCTGATGCACGAGCTGGCCGCGCAATACGCGCCGGTGGCGGCCAGCCGTGGTCTTCAGCTACAGGTGCATGTGCGCCCGATCTGGGTGCGCAGCGACCGCCGCCTGCTGCGCCGGGTGATGCAGAACTTCCTGGCCAATGCGCTGCGCTACACGCGCCAGGGCCGCATCGTGCTGGGCATGCGCGGGCGTGGGCAGCAGGTGGAGCTGCAGGTGTGGGACACCGGCCCTGGCATTCCCGAGCACCACATGCGGCAGATCTTCGAAGAATTCCGCCGCTATCAGCAGCCCTTCGATTGGGGCGAGCAGGGTCTGGGCTTGGGTCTGTCGATTTGCCAACGCATCTCGCGCCTGCTCGACCACGACCTGAGCGCGCGTAGCCAGGTCGGCCGAGGCAGCATGTTCTCGATCCTGTTGCCGCGTGTGGCGCCGGTTCCGGTGGCACCGCTGTTGCCGGTGACGGCCGCACGTGCATCGCCCAGTGGCGATTCGCTGGCCGGCCTGCGCGTGCTGTGCGTGGATAACGACCGCGAAATTCTCGATGGCATGCGCGCGCTGCTCGGTCGCTGGCAGGTGGAGGTGATCACCGCCAGCACCGTGGACCAGGCACTGGAACGTGCGCGCGAACAGCCGGACCTGATGCTGGTGGATTACCACCTGCACGACCGCATGGATGGCCTGGACACGCTCGATGCCGTGCAAGCCGCCGCACCGGCGCCGATCGCCGGCGCCCTGCTCACGGCCGACGGCCGCGACGAACTCAAGCAGCTTGCGCGCGAACGCGGTTACCGGCTGCTGACCAAGCCGGTGAAACCGGCCTCGTTACGCGCGTTCCTGAGCGCCTACCACGATGCAAAGACACGCTGACAGGTGCGACTGCAGCGTAGCAGCGTGCCTGCGCGCGATTGGGCATTACCGATAACGCTCCGTCGCGCGCAGGCACGCTCCTACGAGGAGAGGTGCTTACGCCGCGCCGCTCAGGTGCTCGTAGAGAATCACGCTGCCGACGATCACCAGAATCAGTCCACCCAGCATTTCAGCGCGCTTGCCGATCAGATTGCCCAGCGCGCGGCCCAGCATCACTCCGGCAGTGACCATGCTGAAGGTGCACAGGCCCACCACCACCGCCACCACGCCGATATGCACATCAAGAAACGCTAGGCTGACGCCGACCGCCATCGCATCGATGCTGGTGGCAAAGCCGGTGGTGGCCAAGCCCAGCACGCCATGCCGTTTTGGCGTGTCGGAGGCTGCGTCTTCGGCATCATCCGGCCCGTCGCGCAGGCCGGCAACGATCATGTGCGTGCCCAATGCGCCCAGCAGCACGAAGGCGATCCAGTGATCGTAGGCAGACACATAACTGGATGCGGCACGGCCCAGCAGCCAGCCGATCACCGGAGTGATGGCTTCGATGCAGCCGAAGATCAGGCCGGCGCGTAGCGCATCGCGCCACTGCGGTTTGCGCATCGCCGCGCCCTTGCCGATCGCCGCGGCAAACGCATCGGTCGACATCGCAAAACCGATCAACACAATGGAAAAAGGAGACATCGACACTCTCGGGTTGGGCACGGTCACAACGGCATGCGCCCGCGCCAACCGTCGTCGTGCACGCATGCCGCTGGTCTCGCCAAACCGAACTGGTTGCCTGCACCACGGCGCACTGGCCGAGTATGTTGATGCAGGCGCTTTCGATGCACGAAAGCAGGCTACTCCCCAAGGGGCGCGCAGTGTACCAACGCATTGCCGCGTTCGGTGCGTTTGCACTGCACGCGAAGGTCGGTCTGATCTTTATAGCCGTGGCTATCCGGGCGCCATGCGTGCGGCCTGCCCGCTTCTTCGAGCTGCCCAACAAGTGTGTATTTCTTACATCGCAGGCATCGACGTGCGGCGCAGTGGCAGCACGGGCGATGCGGCATCGCGCAGGAGCCGGGCGCCTGGAAACGCGTATGGCAGGCGACGGCGCGCGTGCGCCGGGCGTGCAAGTGGCTAGTGCAGCGCGCTGGAAATCTCGGCGGTTGCCGCACACAGGGCCTGCAACGCCGCTTGCGGGCTCACCAGCGCAGGGCGCCGTTCGATGAAGGGCACCGTGAGCGTGTAGCTGGCGCTGCCGCGTTGCAGGATCGGTGCAGTCAGATCGACCACGCCCACCACTGCCTCGCTGGGCTGCATGGCATAGCCATCGCGGCGCGCCTGCGCGGCGGCGGCCAGGAACTGCGCGCGCTCGAATGGCACGTCGCTGGCTTCGAGCATGTCCAGCCAGCGCGCCTGCACCTCCGGCTGCTGGAAGGCGAACAGCACCAGCCCGGAGCTGGAATGCGTCAACGGGCGACGATGCCCCGGGCGCACCACCAGGCCCAGGTCGCTGGGCACGTCCATTTGCGCGATCACCACGATCTGGTCGCCGGACGGCGCCACCAGGTGGCAGGGCTGGGAGATCGCATCGGACAGCCGCCGCATCACCGGCAACGCGGCCTCGCTGATGCTCTGCACGTGCGGCTGCTGCATGCCGAGCATGAACAGCCGGTTGGTCAGCACGTAATCGCCTTCGCCATCGCGCGTGAGGTAGCCGCGCTCTTCCAGCACCTGCAGCATGCGAAAGATCTCCCCGCGCGAGCGCCCGATACCCTGCGAGATCGCGCCCATGCTCATCGGCTGCGCCTGGCGGGCGAGCAATTCCAGGATGTCCAGCCCCTTGTCCAGGGCGGGTGCGCGGTACTTGGCGGGTTCGGTGCTCATCCGTTTGCGGGTCCAGGCAAGGTGCGGCGCGCCAGGGTACAGGCATCGCAGGCACGGCGGCGGTGGAGGTCTCTTCGTGCAAATATAAACAAAGATTTTATATTTGCATGGCGCTGGTCTGCGCAGTACGCTCGCCCGATTGCAACGCAAGCGCCACAGCCTTGGGAGGGGAACGGTCGCATGCATCACAGTGACATTGCCGCGTCGCCGCGCGGCAGCCTGGCGCGCACCGCCATGGTTCCGCTGTTGTTGATCGTCAGCCTGTTTTTTTTGTGGGGCATGGCCAACAACCTCAACGACATCCTGATCAAGCAGTTCAAGAAGGCGTTCGAGCTGACCGACCTGCAGGCCGGGCTGGTGCAGAGCGCGTTCTACATGGGCTATTTCGTGTTTGCGATGCCGGCGGCGATGTTCATGCGCCGCTACAGCTACAAGGCCGCGGTAGTGCTGGGCCTGCTGCTGTACGCCTGCGGTGCGTTCCTGTTCTATCCGGCCGCGCAGGTGCACACCTACTGGCTGTTCCTGCTGGCGCTGTTCGTGATCGCCAGCGGCCTGGCGTTCCTGGAAACCACGGCCAACCCGCTGGTGACCGTCCTCGGTCCGGCCGATGGCGCGGCGCGACGCCTGAATCTTGCGCAGGCGTTCAACCCGCTGGGCTCGATTACCGGCGTGCTGGTCGGCCAGCACTTCATCTTCTCTGGCGTGGAGCACACCCCGGCCGAACTGGCAGCGATGGCGCCGGCCGCGCGCGAGGCGTTCTTCGCGACCGAATCGGCGGCCGTGCAGATGCCCTACCTGATCATCGGTGCGGTGGTGGTGCTGTGGGCGATCCTGATCGCGCTGGTGCGTTTTCCCAGCGGCGCGCCGGAGGCAGACACCGGCGTTGCGCCCAGGCGCGCACGCTTCGGCGAACTGCTGCGTAACCGCTTGTTCGTGTTTGCGGTGGTGGCGCAGTTCTTTTACGTGGGCGCGCAGGTCGGCATCTGGAGTTATCTGATCCGCTATCTGCAGGACGCAGTGCCTGGCACGCCGGAAAAAACCGCTGCGACCTATCTGACCATCTCGCTGGTGCTGTTCATGGCCGGCCGCTTCATCGGCACTGCGCTGTTGCGTTACCTGGCGCCTGCGAAGCTGTTGGCAAGTTTTGCCGTGATCAATCTGGTCTTGTGCGCGGTGGCCATCGCGCTACCCGGCTGGACCGGGCTGTACGCGCTGGTGGCGGCCAGCGTGTTCATGTCGGTGATGTTCCCGACCATTTTTGCGCTGGGCCTGGACGGCATGCACGACGATGCCCGCAAGCTGGGCTCGTCCATGCTGGTGATGTCCATCATCGGCGGTGCCTTGCTTACGGCGGCGATGGGCGCGGTATCGGATATGGCCGGCATCCACTGGGCGATGGTGGTGCCGGGTGCGTGCTTTGCGGTGATTTTGTCGTTCGCGTTGCGCGCACGTCGCGCGGCGCCCGTCGTTGCAGGAGCCTGAGCATGCCGCGTCTTTGTTATGTGCTGGATCTACACGACGATGCAGCGCTGATCGCCGAGTACGAGCGCTGGCATCAGCCCACCGAGGTGTGGCCGGAGGTAGTGGCCTCGCTGCAGCAGGCCGGCATCCTGGAATTGGAGATCTTTCGCAGCGGCGACCGGCTGGTGATGCTGATGGAGGTCAGCGAGGACTACGACCCGGCCGCCAAAGCCGCGCGCGATGCCGCCGACCCGCGCATCCAGGCGTGGGAGCAGTTGATGTGGCGGTTTCAGAAACCGCTGCCCGGCAGCGCCCCAGGCGAGAAATGGCGGCAGGCCGGGCGGATCTTTGCGCTGGGCGAGGCGATCCACGCGCAGCGCTAAGAGCGCCCTCATCCGCCCTGCGGGCACCTTCTCCCGCAGGCGGGAGAAGGGCATGCTCCGCGTTGATCCAGGCGTGGCAGGTTTAGCCAGCTGTTGGCTGTTCTGCATGGCCGAAAGCTCAGGCCGAGATGTGTCAATCCGAATTGCCGAGCGGTCCCGGACCGCTCCTTCTCCCGCGCGCGGGAGAAGGTGCCCGAAGGGCGGATGAGGGAACGCGGGCTCAGGTCTTGGCGCTGGCCGCCAGATCCTCAACCCAGAACCGTCCACCCGGATAGCTGAACTCCGCGATCGAGGCGGCGTGCATTTCTGCGGAGAAACCAGCCGCTTCCGGGGCGAGATAGCGGCCGTGGCGAATGCGCACCGGGTCCAGGAAGTGTTGGTGCAGGTGGTCGACGAATTCGATGGCGCGGTCTTCCATCTTGCCGGTGATGGCCACGAAATCGGCCATGGCCAGATGCTGCACCAACTCGCACAGACCGACACCGCCGGCATGCGGGAACACGCGCACGTTGAACTTGGCGGCCAGCAGCAGGATGGCGAGATTCTCGTTGACCCCGCCCACGCGCGCGGCATCGATCTGGATCAGGTCCACCGCACCGGCCTGCAGCAACTGCTTGAACACCACGCGGTTCTGCGTGTGTTCGCCGGTAGACACCGGCACCGGAGCGATGCCCTGGCGGATGGCGGCATGGCCGAGCACGTCGTCCGGGCTGGTGGGTTCTTCGATCCAGGCAATGTCGAATTCGGCCAGCTGGCGCATCCAGTCGATCGCAGGGCCCACGTCCCAGCGCTGATTGGCATCGACCGCCATGGCGATATCCGGGCCGATCGCTTCGCGCGCCAGGCGGCAGCGACGGATGTCGTCGCGCACGTTGGCGCCAACCTTGAGCTTGATGGTGCGGAAGCCGTCGGCCACCGCTTCCTTGGCCAGCCGCACCAGCTTCTCGTCCGAGTAGCCGAGCCAGCCGGGCGAGGTGGTGTAGGCGGGGTAGCCTTGCTCAATCAGCCGCGCGATGCGCTGCGCGCGCTGCGGCTGCGCAGCGCGCAGGATGGCCAGCGCTTCGTCGCGGGTGAGCGCGTCGGTGAGGTAGCGGAAGTCGATGGTGTCGACCAACTGCTCGGGCGTGAGTTCGGCGATGAAGCGCCACAGCGGCTTTTTCGCCGCGCGTGCGGCCAGGTCCCAGGCGGCGTTGATCACCGCGCCGATGGCCATGTGCATCACGCCCTTTTCCGGGCCCAGCCAGCGCAGCTGCGAGTCGTTGGTGAGCCGGCGCGCGAATGCGCCCAGATCGGCGATGACCTCGTCGACCGACAGGCCAACCACATGCTCGGCCAGGGCCGCCACCGCGGCGGTCTGCACGTCGTTGCCGCGGCCGATGGTGAACACCAGGCCGTAACCGGCCAGGTCATCGGCTGCATCGGTGCGCAGCACCACATAGGCGGCCGAGTAATCCGGATCCGGGTTCATCGCGTCCGACCCATCGAGCTCGCGCGAGGTGGGGAAGCGGACGTCATGGGTTTCGAGGGCGATGATGGTGCGCATGAAAGTCCTGGCGGTGGATGGCGGGAAATGGAACGGATGGGAAAAAGTGGCTGGAAGAACTAAGTGACGAAGAAATACGTGAGCGGAGAAGTGCGTTTAAGCCCCTCTCCCACCTGGGAGAGGGGTTGGGGTGAGGGTACGAATGCGTAGCGCCAGGGATGTGGAGGCGCTGCAGTGACTCATGCCTTTGCAACGCAGCCCAATAAATCGATCGCACAACCAGCTGTGTATTGCCATCGAAGCGCTACACCGTTTTTGAAATGCAACGCGGCGGCAAACTCCGCAAGAGCAACGTGCTTGTGATGCGTCAGCATGAGCGTCTACATGTCAGACCAAACAACAGACGGCATGACATCGAATTGCGCGACTCCGTGGCTACGTACCCTCACCCCAACCCCCGCTCCGCGCCCCGGCCCGCGCCAGCAACGCGGGCGCTTCAAGGCACGCGCACCAATGGCGCGCAAGCTGTGCCTTGGCGCCCCGATGGGAGAGGGGCTTTGCGTTGTCGTGCGATTCGAGTTGCGTGAGTCCTTCGGCTTTCGCGCAAGAAAAATTCTTAGGGGTGGTACGCAATGTAGTGCAGTGCTACCTCAATCCTTCTAGAGAACCTCAAGCCGCATCGCGCGGGTGCGCCACCACCGGCTGGCGCTGACGACCCAGGCCTTCGATCTCCAGCTCCATCACATCGCCGGGCTTGAGGTAGACCGGCGGCTTCTGGCCCAGGCCCACGCCCGGCGGCGTGCCGGTGCTGATCACATCGCCCGGCATCAGCGTCATATAGCGGCTGATGTGGCTGACCAGTTCGGCCACGCCGAACACCATCGTGCGCGTGCTGCCGTTCTGGTAGCGGTGGCCGTTGACCTCCAGCCACATCGACAGGTTCTGCGGGTCGGCGATTTCGTCGCGGGTGACCAGCCACGGGCCGATCGGGCCGAAGGTGTCCGCGCTCTTGCCCTTGACCCACTGGCCGCCATGTTCGAGCTGGAACTCGCGCTCGGACAGGTCGTTGATCACCGCGTAGCCAGCCACATGGTTCAGCGCTTGCTCCACCGATACATCGCGCGCCACATCGCCGATCACCACGCCCAGCTCCACTTCCCAATCGCTCTTCACCGAGCCGCGCGGGATGATCACCGTGTCATTGGGGCCGCACACCGCCGTGGTGGCTTTCATGAAAAGAATCGGCATCTTGGGCACTTCCATGCCCGATTCGGCGGCGTGGTCGGCATAGTTCAAGCCTACGCAGATGAACTTGCCGATGCGGCCCACGGCGGCGCCGTAACGCTGCTCGCCTTCGATCACCGGCAGCGCAGAGACATCCAGCGCGCGCAGCTTGTCCAATCCGGCGTTGGTGAGATGCTCGCCGGCCACGTCGTCGATCACACCGCTGAGGTCGCGGATGCGGCCTTCGCTGTCGATCAGGCCAGGGCGTTCGTGGCCTTCGGCGCCAATGCGTACGAGTTTCATGCGGTCTTCCTTTGCAGATGAGAAGGGGAGCGGCTAGCAAACCTAGCGCGCATGCATCGGGTGGGTAAGGACGGTGTGCGCATCCTGACGCAGACACATGCGACAGATCGCGTCACGCGATCGCTGCGCCTGCGTGTGTGGCGGGCGGCCGCATGCGTCGTTGCCGTGCTCAGTTGGACCAGCCGCCATCGATGATGTGGGTCTGGCCGGTGGTGAACGACGATTCGTCCGAAGCCAGGTACACCACCAGCTGCGCAATCTCGCGTGGGTCGCCCAGGCGGCCCATCGGTTGGCGGTCGGTGAAGCTCTTCCACACCGCCTGTTCGTCGCCGCCCAGGGCCTTGACGCGTTCGCCCAGCGACGGCGTCTTGATGGTGCCCGGGCAGATCGCGTTGCAACGCACGCCCTGCGCAACGTAGTCGGCCGCGATCGCCTTGCTCAGGCCGATCACCGCGGCCTTGGTCACGCCGTACACGAAGCGGTTGGGCACGCCCTTGATGCTGGAAGCCACCGAGGACATGTTGATGATGCTGCCGCGGCCGCGTTCGAGCATGCCCGGCAACACCGCCTTGCAGGTGTAGTACATCGCATCGACATTGATCGAGAACGAGCGGCGCCATGCCGGCTCGTCGCAGTCGAGAATGCTGCCCTGATGCACGAAGCCGGCGCAGTTGAACAGCACGTCGAACGGGCCGTGTGCGGCGATCAATGCGTTGATCGCGGCGGCGTCGGTGACGTCGAGCAGCTGGGTGGTGATGGCATCGGATTCGGCGGCCAGCGCCTGCAAGGCCGCGGCGTCGATGTCGGTGGCAATCACCTGTGCACCGGCGCGTGCACAGGCCAGCGCGCTTTCGCGCCCGATGCCGGCGCCGGCGGCGGTGATCAGGCAGCGCTTGCCCTGCAGGCGGGTGTTGGGTGTGGTGGAGATCGAGACAGTCATACCGATGAGGTTCCGTGGGTGGGGGCCGCCGGCCGTGGCAGACGATAGAACGTGCGTGCGTTGTCGCCGAAGATGGCTGCCGCGTGCTCGGCGGCATGCCGGGTGACGAGTTGCTGGGCGAGCGCGAACCAGTGCGCGTAGTCGGCGCGCAGGGTCAGCACCGGCCAGTCGCTGCCCCATAGCAGCCGCTGCGCGCCGAAGCGGGCGAACAGGTGCGCCACATACGGCTCCAGCGCGTCCACGCCCGCGCCGCGCGCGGCTTCGGTCAGCAGGCCGGAGAGTTTGCAATGCACAGTGGGATGCTGCGCCAGGGCCGCCATGCCGGCGGCCCAGGCAACGAACTCGCCGGCCGCAATCTGCGGCTTGCCGCCGTGATCGACCACCACGCGCAAGCCCGGATGGCGCTTCAAGCGCGCCTGCAGTGCCGGCACATGCACGGCACGAATCAGCGCATCGAAGGCCAGATCGTGCGCCAGCAGTGCATCGAAGGCGGCATCCAGGGCGGGACTGGCCAGCCAGTGCACGTCGGTGATGTCCTGCACCATCGGGCGCAGGCCCTTGAGTACGCCGCCGCCGGCATGCACAAGTGCGCCGATGCGTGCAGCGGCATCGGGCGCAGCGAAGTCCACCCAACCCACCACGCCGGCAATGCGCGCATCGTCGCGGGCCAGCTCGAACAGGTAACAGGTCTCGGCTTCGGTGGCGGCCGCCTGCACCACCACCACCTGACCGACATTGGCCGCGTCCAGCGCAGCGTTGACGTCACCCGGGCCGAAGTCGCGGTACAGCGGTGCCAGCTCGGGCGTCAGCCAGTGGTAATCGCCACGGGCCAGGTGCCAGAAATGCAGGTGCGCGTCGACCCGGCTCATGGCGTGGGCAACTCCGCTGCGAGCAGGCCCTCATTGCGCAGGCGTTGCCACAGTGCCGATGGCACCGGAGCCGCAAGCCGCGTGGCAGCCGATCGCACTTCGGCCACGGTGCGCATGCCGGCCACCACCGTGGTCACCGCCGGGTGCGCCAGCGGGAACTGCAAGGCGGCCGCGCCGATATCCACCCCGAACGCCGCGCAGGCCGCGTACAGCCGCTGCGCATGCTGCAGCGTGGCGGTATCGACCGGGGCGTAGTTGTAGGTGGCGCCGGGGCCGCGTGCGTCGCTGAGCAGGCCGGAGCTGTACGGGCCGGCCGACAGGATCGCCACATCGCGTTGCTGCGCCTGCTGCAGCAACGCGCGCGCGCCGTGCTGTTCCAGCAGGGTGTAGCGGCCGGCCAGCATCACGCAGTCGAGCGGAAAACGCGGCAACACCTCCAGTGCTACGTCCTGCTCGTTGACGCCCAGCCCGATCGCCCCGCAGGCACCGGCCGCCTTGAGCTCCGCCATCGCCGGCAAGGCCTCCTCCAAGGCCTGGCGCAGCACGTTGGCGTGGTTGTCGCCGTGGGTCAGCGCGCCGATGTCGTGCAGCAGCAGCACGTCGATGTAGTCGGTGCCCAGGCGCTGCAGGCTGGAGTCGAACGCCCGGCGTACGCCGTCGGCGCTGTAGTCGAACTCGGCACGCCGCCCGGCCACCGCAAAACCGTCGCGCCCGGCAACGGCGTGGGCGTCGTCGTAGACGCAACGGCCAACCTTGGTCGACAGCGTGTAGTCCGCGCGCGGCACACCGGCCAGGCCACGACCCAGACGCGCTTCGCTCAGCCCGTAGCCGTAGTAGGGCGCGGTATCGAAATGGCGAATGCCGGCCTCGAACGCGCCTGCGACCGCTGCCAGTGCGTCTGCTTCGTCCACTTCCGTGTACAGGTTGCCGATCGGGGCGGCACCGAAGCCCAGTGCAGAAAGCTGCACGTCCGTGCCGCCCAGACGCTGCCGCGCCACGCCGCTCATGCGCGCCGCTCCGCGAGCAGGGCGCAGGTGCGGGGGCTTGAAGAATCCGTCGAGCAGAAGCTGAGCATTGCAACGTCCACCATCCGGCAGGTGCCGGACTGTTCGCATATGAATATGGCAATCATCAATGAACAGATCACGCTGCAGTGCAGCATTGCGGTGCCCGGGTCTGCACACCGTCGTGAGGCCGGCGGCGCTATGTCGGATTTCGCAACTGGCATGACCAGTTCCTATAACGCCCGGCCTGCGGTTGCGGCATGAAAGCCGGTGCGGCTAGATACCTGCCTTCTTCGACGAAGCTGACGCATGGCAGACACGACACGGCGGGACTTGTTCAAGGGACTGGCTGCCGGCGCACTGGTCGCACCGCTGGCGGCCGCGGCCCAGGCGTCGACGCCACAGTGCGCAGGCACCCCGCCGTGGGCGCGCGGTGTGGAGGGGCAGCGCAAGGCGGATCTGGGCAACGGCACCTATCTCAACCCCATCGTGGCCGGCGATCACCCCGACCCCACCATCCTCAAGGATGGCGACGACTACTACATGACGTTTTCGTCGTTCTTTTCCTACCCGGGCATCGTGCTGTGGCATTCCACCGATCTGGTCAACTGGACCCCGATCGGCCCGGCGTTGCATCAGGGGCTGGGCACGATCTGGGCGCTGGACCTGTGCAAGCACAACGGTCGCTACTACATCTACATCCCGGCCAATCCGGACGACACCGGCTGGTCGATCTTCGTGATCTGGGCCGACGACATCCGCGGGCGGTGGAGCGCACCGATCGACCTGAAGATCGCCGGCTGCATCGATCCCGGTCACGTGGTCGGCGAAGACGGCAAGCGCTATCTGTTCGTCAACGGCATCCGCAAGGTACGCCTGCGCGATGACGGCCTGGCCACCGACGGACAGCTGGAACCGGCCTACGCGCCGTGGCGCTATCCCGACCACTGGGTGGTGGAGAATTTCGCGCCCGAGGGCCCCAAGCTGACCTGGCACGATGGGTGGCTGTACCTGGTCACCGCCGTTGGCGGCACTGCCGGGCCGGTGACCGGGCACATGGTCATCGCCGCGCGTTCGCGCTCGGTGCATGGGCCGTGGGAACACTGCCCGCGCAACCCGCTGGTGCGCACCCAATCGGACCAGGAGCCGTGGTGGTCGCGTGGGCATGCCACGCTGGTGGAAGGGCCGCGCGGCGACTGGTGGATGGTCTATCACGGCTACGAAAACGGCTTTCGCACGCTGGGGCGGCAGACCTTGCTGGAGCCGATCGAGTGGACGGCCGACGGCTGGTTTCGCGCCACTGGCGGCGATCTGTCCAAACCACTACGCACACCGGCACGCGTGCCTGCCGCCGGCATGGTGCCGGCGACGGGGTTGGCGTTGTCCGACGATTTTTCCAGCGACAGGTTCGGCACCCAATGGAGCCTGCATGCGCCCAAGCCCGGCGAACAGGCGCGGGTGCGGCGCGCGAACAAGGCGCTGACGCTGGCCTGTGCGGGCAGCTCGCCGATCGACAGCACGCCACTGACCTGCGGCGTGCCCGATCGCGCCTACATGGCAGAGGTAACGCTGGAACTGGTCGGCAATGCCGAAGGCGGCATGGTGTTGTTCTACAACCACAAGGCCTTCGTCGGCATCGGCTTCACTGCCGACAGCATGAAGACCTACGAATATTCCGAAGAACTGGTGTGGGCGCGCGCACCCAACACGCATCGGCGCATTCGCGTGCGGCTGACCAACGATCACCAGGTCGTAGGGTTCGAGTATTCGGTCGATGAGGGCCGGCAATGGACGCGCCACCCCACCCGCATGGAAGTGTCCGGATTCCATCACAACGTGTTCGGCGGTTTTCTCAGCCTGCAGCTTGGCGTGTATGCCGCGCAGCAAGGCGAGGTGGTATTGCGCGATTTCCGCTATCGCGCGCTGAGCTGAGCGCGCATCACGCCACCCAGCGTGACAGTCAAACGGCGAGGCCCGGGGGGACCTCGCCGTCAGGCGTAACAGCAACCATCGAGGCCTTGCGCACAGCGTCAGCGGGATGCGGACGGCGTCAAGAATCGACATGGATACGCGGTACATGCCGATTCCGTACGCCGGCCCGCTCCATCTGGCAGCCACGCAGCCGCTCTATCGATCGCAGTTAACCGCAGCAGTAGCAGACGTTGCCCTGGCCCAGGTCGCCGCCGAATTCCGGACACTCGGCTTTGCAGGCCCATGCACTACACGATTCGACTTTCGGCTGTGCGTTATCGACCGCCATCACCTGGAAGGCACCGAAGCCGGTGCTGGCCAGAAAGGTCGCTGCCATCAACGCACTACGCAAGCTTACCCAACGCTTCTTCATGCATTACTCCTTCACCGTTGCAAAAGCCGCTGGCGCGTCCGTGCGGCGCAAGGCGGCAACGAGATCCTGCACCCGCTCCGTGGTATCGAAAACGCCAAGATGCGAATGACGCACGCGCCCCTCCCCATCGATGGCCATCAGCAGCGGCACGTTGCGTGCGCGGAACAGCATCAACGCGCGACGATCGGTCAACGTGACCACCGGGAAATCGAAACCGTGCACATGTGCGTAGCGCGCAGCCTGCGCGGCATCGCAATGGCACACGCCCAGCAGCTGCGGCCGGCCGGGCAGGTTGGCCTGCAGCTGCCGCGCTGCCCGCAGCACGGTCGGTGCCGAGCGCTGGCAGTACGGGCAGGTGGTGGTGAAAAAGAACAGCACCTGCGCCGGCCCATGCGGCGCACCGAGCAGATGCCGTCGGCCATCGCCATCGGTCGCTTCGATACGCGGCACGTACATGCCGTCATACGGCGTGCTGATGCGCGTCTGCAGCCAGTGTTGCTGCACGCGTAGCTGCCGGTTCTGCCACGCCAGCACCGCAATCAATGCACAGGCCACCAGCAGGCCCATCCAGAGCCAGGGGAAACGTCGCGCCATGCCAGCTCCAAAGCGTCCTTGGTGCTCGAGCCTTGCCCAGGCATCAGCTCATGGTCAATGGTGATATCGACAACTGCGATGTCGCACGGTCTGCGGTTGTGGATGCGATCACGCCCCCGCGCTTGGGCTTGTCACTGACGCGTGGTGTCGCGATTGGCATTTGCGCAATCAGCGCGCCATGGAAGCGTGCATGCGGCATTGGCGTGGCAAGCGTAGGGAAGGCCGGATGACGGTGCGAGCGCACTGGCGCGTTCAAATCACCCAGCACGCTAAGCGGGCCCCACAGCAACGCCGCCACCAAGGCGAGCGAGCGCATGCGGACGGTCGAGGTGCGTCGCCTCGCGTGCAGGCTGATCCGTAGGCCAGGCCAACGCCACCAGCAAGCACGACAGCACCACAAACACATCAGACCCTGCGCCATTGCCGCACGCGTCGCGCGACGCGCTGCCCACCATCCGGTCGAGCCCGCGCGTGGCATGCTGTGCGGCCCGGCGCGCGGGTACGCCGGCCTTTCAAGGATCACCTCATGCGTGCAATGGCGTTTTCCGTCCCGCTGTGTGTGCTGGCACTGTGTGCCTGCAGTGCTGCACAGGCCAATGACAGCAGTTTCGGCGACGACAATGGCACCATCCGCCTGCTGCATCAGCCCGACATCAGCATGGACCGCGAAGCGCTGTTGCTCAGCGAAGAACGCGTGCAAGTGGACTATGTGTTCACCAACACCAGCGAGCGCGACCTGAGCGTGCCAGTGGCCTTCCCGATGCCGCCGATGTACTTCGGCATGGCCGACCATAATGCGCTGAGCGATTTCAAGCTCTGGGCCGACGGCAAACCGGTTGCCACCACGCGCAAGCTGGTGGTGTTGCTGGATGACGGCAGCGACATCTCCACCGCGTTCGCCGCCACCGGCTGGACCCAGGACGATGTCGCCGCGCTCACCGAATCGGCCACGTCACCGAAGGGGCGCAAGCCGCTGCCCGCGCGCTGGGTCGATGGCGATGGGCAACCGCGTTTCACGCTCAACGCCTACTTCGTCTGGCAGCAGAAATTTCCTGCCAAGGCAAGCGTGCAGATCCGCCACACCTATACACCCAGCCTGTCTACCGGCGTCCCGCAGCCCAGCAGCTATTTGCTGAAGGCGTATGCAAAAGACACCTGCATCGAACCGGCGACCAAAGCCAGCATGCAGCGTCGTGAGGGCAAGTACGGGTTGGGATGGGCCAATCTGCGCTACGTGCTCACGACCGGCAAGAACTGGAACGGCCCGATCAAGGACTTCCAGCTGACCATCCGCAAGCAGGCGGCCAGCGACATCCTGAGCCTGTGTTTCGACGGCGAGCTGAAAAAGATCGACCCGCTGACCTTCCAGTTCAAGCAGGCCAACTTCGTGCCGATGCGCGATTTGAACGTGTTGTTCGTGCGCGCACCGGAATAAACCGGACAAGCAGCAGGGTAGCCGGGCGCGACGAAGCGTTCTGCAACGCTCACCACGATCGTATGCGCCAACGCGCATCGGTTGTCTTCTGTAAAGCGTTGCCGAGAACGCGCATCGTGCCCAGGTGCGCTTCTACGTTGGTGCCACGCTGCGTTGCATGGCACGTCCGTCGATTGCCCACCACCGATGACGGCCGAGGTGGCGGGAGCACGGGCACGAGCGCACCCGGACGCGACCAAGCCTCACCGATCAACCCCAACGCACGCAGTCCTACACCTGCGCGCGTCAGTCTTCTTCCGGCGGCGGCAGCACGATGCCGTCGGCATCGATGGCGAGCTTGCCGGCCATCAGCACTGCCTGGGTGCGATTGGTGACGCCGAGCTTGCGCAGGATTGCGGTGACATGGGCCTTGATGGTGGCTTCGGATACGCCCAGGTCGTAGGCGATCTGTTTGTTGAGGCGCCCCGCGCCCAGCATCTGCAACACGCGAAATTGCTGTGGCGTGAGATCGCGCAGACGCTGGCCAACCTCGCGTTCCTCGCTGTCGGTCGGCGGCAGGTTTTGCGCTTCGGCCGGGATCCAGCGCTCGCCATCGAGCACGGTGGCCAGCGCCCGCCCGATGGTGTCCGAATCGGCGGATTTGGGAATGAAGCCGAACGCGCCGTGGTCGATCGCGCGCCGCATCACCGTGGGCTCTTCGCGTGCGGAGACCACCACCACCGGCAACTGCGGATGCAGCGAGCGCATGTGCACCAACGCGCTGAATCCCTGTGCGCCGGGCATGTTGAGATCCATCAGCAGCAGATCGGCGTCCGGCTGCGCATCGGCCAGGGTGTACAGCGCATCCACGTTATCGGCTTCGAACAGTTCGACCCCCGGCATCACGCGCTGCACCGCCCCGCGCAAGGCTTCACGGAACAGGGGATGGTCGTCGGCGATGAGCAGGGTGGTCATTGGGGGGCCGGGAATCGGGAGTGGGGAATCGGGAATGGCAAAGGCAACAGAAACAGCAACGCCAGACGTGGCAAGCAGGCAGCAAAGAAAGCAGGGGCAACGAACCGCACGAGCAGCAAACGACAGCAAAAGAACACAGGAGCGAATTGGACAGCGTTGAAGGACATCGGCCGATGGCGAGGGCTGGCAGAACGGAGCCGCTTGCGAACCCCCTCGCCATCCCCCTCTCGGCAATCAGGGAACCGCTCTACCGATTCCCTACTCCCGATTCCCCATTCCCGGCGCGTCAGCGCGCCAAGCGCTCGTTGACCAGCGAATCCACTACCGACGGATCTGCCAGCGTGGAGGTGTCGCCGAGCTGGTCGGGCGCGTTCTCGGCGATCTTGCGCAGGATGCGGCGCATGATCTTGCCCGAGCGGGTTTTGGGCAGGCCGGGCGCCCACTGCAAGTGGTCGGGCGAGGCGATCGGGCCGATCTCCTTGCGCACCCAGCTGACCAATTCCTTGTGCAGGTCTTCGCTCGGGCTCTGCCCGGCGATCAGGGTGACGTAGGCATAGATGCCCTGGCCCTTGACGTCATGCGGGAAGCCCACCACGGCCGCTTCGGCGACCTTGGGGTGCGAAACCAGCGCGCTTTCCACTTCGGCGGTGCCGATGCGGTGCCCGGAAACATTGATCACATCGTCCACGCGGCCGGTGATCCAGTAGTAGCCGTCGGCATCGCGACGGCAGCCGTCGCCGGTGAAGTAGCTGCCCGGATAGGTGCGGAAGTAGGTGTCGATGAAACGCTGGTGGTCGCCGTACACGCTACGCATCTGGCCCGGCCAGGAATCGAGCAGCACCAGATTGCCTTCGGTGGCGCCTTCCAGAATCTTGCCTTCGGCATCGACCAGCGCCGGCTGCACGCCGAAGAACGGCAAGGTGGCCGAGCCCGGTTTGAGATCGACCGCGCCGGCCAGCGGCGAAATCAGGATGCCGCCGGTTTCGGTCTGCCACCACGTATCCACGATCGGGCAACGGCTGTCACCGACCACCTCGTAATACCAGCGCCAGGCTTCCGGATTGATCGGCTCGCCAACGCTGCCAAGCAGGCGCAGGCTCTTGCGCGAGGTCTTTTTGACCGGTTCCGCACCGTCGCGCATCAGCGCGCGAATCGCGGTGGGTGCGGTGTAGAAAATGGTGACCTGATGCTTGTCGATCACTTCCCAGAAGCGCGACACGTTCGGGTAATTGGGCACGCCTTCGAACATCACCGCGGTGGCGCCATTGGCGAGCGGGCCATAGACGATGTAGCTGTGGCCGGTGACCCAGCCCACGTCGGCGGTGCACCAGTAGATGTCGTCCTCGCGCAGGTCGAACACCACTTCATGCGTGTAGCTGGCAAACAACAGATAGCCGGCGGTGGTGTGCAACACGCCCTTGGGTTTGCCGGTGGAGCCGGAGGTGTAGAGGATGAAGAGCGGGTCTTCGGCGTTCATGCGCTCGGGTGTGCACTCGGCCGGCTGGCCGTCGACCACATCGTGGAACCAGCGATCGCGCGGTGCCTGCATCTCCACTGCGCCACCGGTATGGCGCACCACCAGCACGGTTTCCACCGTATCGGTGCCGGGAATCTTCAGCGCTGCATCGACATTTGCCTTGAGCGGAATCTTCTTGCCGCCGCGCAGGCCTTCGTCGGCGGTGATGATCAGCTTGCTCTGGCAATCGATCACGCGGTCGGCGATCGAGTTGGCAGCAAAGCCGCCGAACACCACCGAATGCACCGCACCGATGCGCGCGCAGGCGAGCATGGCCACAGCGGCGTCGACGATCATCGGCAGATAGATGGTGACCCGGTCGCCCTTCTTGACGCCCAGGTTGCGCAGCGCATTGCCCAGCTTGCAGACGCGCTCGTACAACTCGCGGTAGGTGACCGGGTAGGAGGCCGCATCCGGGCTGTCGGGTTCGAACAGCAGTGCGGTCTTGTCGCCGCGTGTGGCCAGCTGGCGGTCCAGGCAGTTGACGCTGGCGTTGAGCTCGCCATCGCCGAACCAGCGGATATGGAAGTCGTCCAGCGCGTAGCTGACGTCCTTGATCTGGGTGGGTTGCTTGAACCATTCGAGCCGCTGCGCGGCCTTGCCCCAGAACTGTTCGGGGTGTTCGATCGATTCGCGGTACAGCGCGGCGTACTGCTCGCGCGTCACGCGCGCATCGGCGGCGAACGCGGGATCGACGGGATAAACATCAGCCATGGCACCCTCACTTGCGATGAACTTGTCGGAAGAGGGCGTTGCGGCTGCCCTCGGTAGACAATCAGTGTGCCGCATCCATTCTGTCCCGGCGGTCAACGGCGCCTTAGACCATGGTCGTAACCGGGGTGAGTGCGCCAACGCACATGCCAGACGTGCTGCGGTGCGACCATCGGTCATCTTGCGCAATGCTGCGTTGCAGCTACGACCAAAGGCGAATAGGCTCCGAAGCGCGGACTGCCTCACGCTCCGCACAGCATCGCCATCAAGCGCGAGGCCTTCATTGGGGAGAGGGTTCCATGAAACACCGTATTGCACCGCTGGTGCGCCATCCGTTGGCGGCCGCCTTGTTCGTGGCCACCATTTTGCCGGGCGCTGCGTTCGCCCAGACGTCCAAGGAAAAGGCACTGGAAGCGCGCATCGCCGAGCTCGAGCGTCAGGTCCAGATGCTGGTGTCCGCGCAGCAACAGCAGCAGGGCCAGATCGCGCAGACGCAGACGCAGGTCACCGAAGTGCGCACCTTGCAGGCGCAGACGCCGCCTGCACCGGCGGTGCCGGCCGGCAAGAAGCCGATCCAGCTGACCAGCATCACGCCGAACGCGTTGCCGGGGACAACGTTCCGTTACGGTGGTTTCATCAAGGCCGACTTCATGACCACCCGTACCAGCGACGGCGCATTGCCTGAGGGTGCGGTGGGGCGTTACCTGTATATCCCGACCCAGACGCCGGTCGGCGGGCAGGCGTCCAGCACCGATACCGACTTCCATGCCAAGTTCTCGCGCTTCAATCTGGGCGTGGACACCGTCACCGAAAACGGCGACAAGCTCACCGCCTTCATCGAACTGGATTTCTTCGGCAACGCGCTGGCCAACCAGGTCAACAATCTGTATGGCGGTACCTTGCGGCACGCCTACATGAGCTGGAACAACTGGCTGGCCGGTCAGACCTGGTCCAACTTCATCGATCCCACCATCCTGCCGGAAGCGGCCGACATCGTCGGGCCGACCGACGGTGCGTTGTTCAGCCGTCAGACCCAGATCCGGTACACCCGCGGCGCTTTCAGCGTGTCGGCCGAAAACCCCGAGACGCTGACCACCCCGTACCAGGGCGGCAACACCATCCTGGCCTCGGACCATGGCGCGATGCCGGACCTGACTGCACGCTACAACTGGAAGGGCACCTGGGGCACCTTCGGTCTGTCGGCCATTGCGCGCCAGTACCGCACCCGCAGCGCGCTGACCAACGACACCGACTTCGGCGGTGCCATCGCCGGCGGCGGCCGCTGGATCATCAACTCCAAGAACGATCTGCGTTACCAGCTCAGCTACGGCGAGGGCCTGGGACGCTATCTGGGCCTGGGCAACGGCTCGGATGTGGAGATCGACATCGACGGCAATATCCAGACCGTCACCACGGTTGCCGGTTGGGTGGCCTGGCGCCACGACTACAACGCCAAGCTGCGCAGCACCCTCATGTACTCGCGCGTGAATTACGACCATTCGCTGGCCAATACCGGTGGGCTTGCCAGCAAGTCCCAGCAAAGCATTCGCGCCAACGTGTTCTATTCGCCGTTGCCGAAGGTGGATGTGGGCGCCGAGCTGATGTACGGCCGCCGCGAAGCCGAAAACGGCGACAGCGGCGACATTTCGCGGCTGCAGTTCACCACCAAGTACAGCTTCTAGCGTTCTGCCACTGGCGGCCTGCTCCACTGCGGTGGAGCGGGCATCGCCGCCTTATGTCTTACCAGCGCTCTACCAGGAGACAGACCATGACCGTCTCGAATGACGCGTTGATCGCCAAGATCGATGCCAATCCGAAGTACCACGCACTCAAGCGTCAGCGCAACACGCTGGGCTGGACGCTCACCATACTGATGTTGCTGGCCTATTACGGCTACATCGGCCTGATTGCCTTCGACAAGGAATTCCTCGCCAAGCCGATCGGTGCCGGCGTGACCTCGATCGGCATCCCGATCGCGATCGGAGTGATGGTGTTCACCATCGTCATCACCGCCATCTACGTGCGTCGCGCCAACAACACCTACGACCAGCTGACCGCGCAGATCCTGGAGGAAGCCCGCAAATGAGCAAGACTTCGCGCCTTCTCCTGATCCTGGCCGGCCTGGTGCCTGCCGGCATCGCGCTGGCCGCCGGCGGCGACCTGGGCCAGGTCGACAAGCAGCCCACCAACTGGGTGGCGATTGCCATGTTCGGCTTCTTCGTGCTGGCCACCCTGTGGATCACCAAATGGGCGGCGGCCAAGACCAAGTCGGCCGCCGACTTCTATACCGCTGGCGGTGGCATCACCGGTTTCCAGAACGGCCTGGCGATCGCTGGCGACTTCATGTCGGCGGCCTCGTTCCTGGGCATCACCGCTGCGGTGATGGCCAACGGCTACGACGGCCTGATCTATGCGATCGGTTTTCTGGTCGGCTGGCCCATCCTGACCTTCCTGATGGCCGAACGCCTGCGCAACCTCGGCAAGTACACCTTCGCCGACGTGGCCGGTTACCGCTTCGCGCCCACAGCGATCCGCAGCTTTGCGGCGTCGGGCACCTTGGTGGTGGTGCTGTTCTATCTGATCGCACAGATGGTCGGTGCCGGTGCGCTGATCAAGTTGCTGTTCGGCCTGGACTACTGGGTGGCGGTGACCCTGGTCGGCGTGCTGATGATGATCTACGTGTTGTTCGGCGGCATGACCGCAACGACCTGGGTGCAGATCATCAAGGCCGTGCTGCTGCTGACCGGCGTGACCTTCATGGCCGTGGCGATCATGTGGCATTTCAACTTCAGCTTCGAGGCGCTGTTTGCCGAAGGCGTGCGGGTGAAAACCGCGGTCGCGGCCAGCGGTGGCGCTTCGCCCGAGGATGCAGCAAAAGCAGGCTTGTCGATCATGGGGCCGGGCGGTTTCGTCAAGGACCCGATTTCGGCCATTTCCTTCGGCATGGCGCTGATGTTCGGTACCGCCGGCCTGCCGCACATCCTGATGCGCTTCTTCACCGTTCCCGATGCCAAGCAGGCACGCAAGTCGGTGCTGTGGGCCACCACCTGGATCGGGTACTTCTACATCCTGATCTTCATCATCGGCTTCGGTGCGATCGCACTGGTGTTGACCAACCCGCAGTTCGCCGATGTCGCCACCGGCACCATCCACGGCGGCAAGGGCGCGGCCAACATGGCGGCGGTGCTGGTCGGCAACGCGGTGGGCGGCAACGTGTTCATGGGCTTCATCTCGGCGGTGGCCTTCGCCACCATCCTGGCGGTGGTGGCCGGCCTGACCCTGTCCGGCGCCTCGGCGGTGTCGCATGACCTGTACGCCACGGTGATCAAGAAGGGCAACCCGGCGCCTGGTTCGGAGCTCAAGGTCTCGCGTGCCACCACCCTGGTGCTGGGCGTGATCGCGGTGCTGCTGGGCATCGTGTTCGAGAAGCAGAACGTGGCCTTCATGGTGTCGCTGGCCTTCGCCATCGCCGCCTCGGCCAACTTCCCGGTGCTGATCCTGTCGTTGCTGTGGAAGAACTGCACCACCCGTGGTGCAGTGACCGGTGGTTTCCTCGGCCTGATCTCCTCGCTGGTGTTGACGATCCTGTCGCCGTCGGTGTGGGTGGACACGCTGGGCAACGCGGCCGGCTCGGCGCCGTTCCCGTACACCTCGCCGGCGCTGTTCTCGATGACGATTGGTTTTGTCGGCATCTGGTTGTTCTCGGTGCTGGATCGCAGCCCGCAGGCAGCCAACGAACGCGCTGCCTTCAAGGCGCAGCAGATCCGTGCCGAAACCGGCCTGGGTGCCAGTGGCGCCTCCGGTCACTGATCGACGGGTTGATGGTTGCTGTGATCGCAGAACGCCGGCCCAGTGCCGGCGTTCTGCGTTTTGGCGATGCCGCCGCTGTTGGGGCGGCCCGGCCAGGGACATGTGCGAGATGCCCGCACGGCCCTGGCCCAGGTGGCCGCGTGTTCGCGGTGGTGCGCGCATACTCCGGTGCCACGGCTGAGGTCGGCACGGGTGAGTAGGCCGGCCAGACGCAGGCGGTCGCGCATGTCGCGCTCGTCAAGGCTCAGGCCGGGGAAGGCAGGCGACTGCGGTGGCGACGCGACTGCGGCGGATGACGGCATGGCCGGCGGTCTCATGGGGGTCAGGCCAACTTATCCACTTCGACCGGGCGGGTTGCTTCACGCCAAGTGATTGAATGATGGCGGCTGTCCGGTGCAGGTGCCCGCCTCGTGCCTTCGCTCACGGGCGGCGGCGCCCGACCGGCAGCGCCCGCGCATAGGCGCAGGCCGCTCGCCAACGGTCGGCGGCAAGCGCGTCTGTTGCGCTGATCCAGTGCGCCAGCTCACAGGGTGGCGCCGATGACGCACGCCAGGCCGGCACGCGCGCCTTCCCACACACGGCACGGCAGCGCGTGGCGGAATAGCCCGGTTCCGCCACGCCGGGCTCCACCGTCCTGAGGGCGACGCATGGCGCGGTACCATTGGTGGTTTGAACCACGGTCCGCGCCATGAAGATTGCCTCCTGGAACGTCAACTCGCTCAATGTGCGCCTGCCGCACCTGCAACAGTGGCTCGCCGCGTTTGCGCCGGATGTGGTGGGCATCCAGGAAACTAAGCTGGAAGACCACAAGTTCCCCGATGCAGCGCTGGCGGCACTGGGCTACCGCAGCGTGTTCTGCGGGCAGAAAACCTATAACGGCGTGGCGATCCTGTCGCGCTCGCCGGCAGTTGACGTGCAGATGGGCATCCCCGGGCTCGACGATGTGCAGCAGCGCGTCATCGCCGCCACGGTGGATGGCGTGCGCATCATCAATCTGTATGTGGTCAATGGCCAGGACGTGGGCACCGACAAGTACGCCTACAAGTTGCGCTGGCTCGCCGCAGCGCACGACTGGATCGCGCAGGAGCTGCAGCGGTACCCGCAGCTGGTGGTGCTGGGCGACTTCAACATCGCCCCGGACGCGCGCGACGTGCACGATGCAACGGTGTGGAACGAGCACCACATCCTCACCTCGACCGACGAGCGCGCCGCGTTGGACAAACTGCTGGCGCTGGGCTTGCACGACGCATTCCGGTTGCACAACCAGGACGCCGAGCACTTCAGTTGGTGGGATTACCGCCAGGCCGGTTTCCGCCGCAATCTGGGCTTGCGTATCGACCTGACCCTGGTCTCGGACGCGTTGCGCACGCGCGCGGTGGAATCGGGCATCGACCGCGAACCGCGGACCTGGGAGCGGCCCAGTGACCATGCGCCGGCGTGGGTGCGGCTGGCGGAGGTCGGCGCATGAGCGAGCGGCATCTGCGTCGTAGCACGCACAAGGTGGGCGATGTCACGCTGGGGCCGGTGCATCGCCTGAGTTGCCACTGCGGTGCAGTGCAAATCGATCTGGATCTGCCGCATGGCCTGCTCGATCCACGCCGCTGCGATTGCTCGATGTGCCGCCGGCGCGGCGCCATCGTCGCGTCGGTCACCCTCGATGGCCTGCATGTAGTGCAGGGCGAGGAAGTGCTGCAGCTGTATCAATTCAACACGCAGACCGCAGCGCATTATTTCTGCGGCGTGTGCGGCATCTACACCCATCACCGGCGCCGCTCCAATCCCAACGAATACGGCTATAACGTCGGTTGCCTGGAAGGCGTCAATCCGTATGCGTTGAACATCGCCGTGCCGGTGGAAGACGGCGTGCACCACCCGGCCGATCGCATTGCCGCGAAAGGCTGAAACGACAACGCCCGGGCAGGCCCGGGCGTTGCGCGACGCGAGAGCTGTGTGAGGCGCTGCGTTAGCGCAGGCGGCCGCGGGTCACCAGATTGACGATGGCCAGCAAGATCACCGCACCCACCAGCGACCACACGAAGGTCCACAGCGTAATGGCCTGGTTGATGCCGCCACCAAACAGGAAACCGGCGATCAGTGCGCCCACGATGCCCACCACCACATTGAGGATGATGCCCTGCTGCGCGTCGCGGCGCATGATGATGCTGGCCAGCCAACCCACGATGCCGCCGACGATCAACCAGATGATGATGCCCATGTTGCTGATCTCCATGTTCGCGTGCACCGGAAGTGGTGCATGGGCGCCATTGGACGCAGCTGCGCGTGAAGCAGCTGTCGAGCGCGATGAACGGTGTGGCCGAATGTTCGGCTTGGTGCACGGCGCGTGACAGCGCATGCGAGCTGGCAGGTTGGCCCGGTGCAGCTGTGGCTACGCCCGCACCGCCCCGGCGAGCGTGGCGAGCCGCAGGCGCGTCAGTTGCTCGGCCCGGCCTTGGGCATCGACCCGGCAGTGGTGCCATTGCAGCGCGATGCACGCGGGCGTCCCTCGTTGCAGCCGGCGCTGCCCGACCGCGATACCGGTTGGAGCCACAGCGGCGACTATCTGCTGGTAGGGCTGGGCCAGGGCGTGCGACTGGGCGTGGATCTGGAGCGCATTCGTGCGCGCCCGCGTGTGCTGGAGATCGCGCAACGCTTCTTCCATCGCGATGAAATCGCCTTGCTCGCTGCGCTGGCGCCGGACGCACAGCACGCGTTGTTCTTCCGGCTGTGGTGCGCCAAGGAAGCCTTGCTCAAGGCCCATGGGCATGGCCTGTCGTTCGGCTTGCACCGGCTTGCGTATGCGCCCGCGCCCGACGGCGCACTGCGCCTGCAGTGGTGCGATCCGGAACTTGGCCAGGCCGAACACTGGCAGCTGCACGAATGGTGGGCCACTCCAGAGTGCCGCGCCGCATTGGCGTTCCATCCGTTGGCGGGCGCGTAATCCGTCCGCCGCGTTCCTACGCCACGCCGTGCGGCAGAATCGGTTGACGGAACTGCGCCACCCCATCCAGGTCGCGCAACGTCACCGTGAGGACGCCGCTGCGGCCATCAATGTCCACTTCGCCAAAGAACTGGTAACCGGCCAGCGGCGAGGTGTTGGGCGCAGGTGGCGCTTTTTGAAACACCACGCTCGGGCCGAACGTGGCATCCAGTGCATTGGGCCCGAAACTGCCGGCATTGAGCGGGCCGCCGACAAATTCCCAGAACGGTTCGAACTGCTGAAACGCGGCGCGATCGGGGTGATAGTAGTGCGCCGCGCAGTAATGCACGTCGGCGGTGAGCCACACCGTATTGCGGATGCGTGCGCGGCTGATGAAGCGCAACAGCGTGGCGATTTCCTGTTCGCGGCCACGTGGCACGCCGGGGTCGCCATTGGCAATCGCCTCCCAGCGCGGGCGCCCGTTTCCATCTTCGCCATCTGGCACCTGCAGGCCGATCGGCATGTCGGCGGCAATCACCTTCCATTGCGCGCGCGAGCCGGCCAGTTCGCGCTGCAACCACGCCAGTTGCTCCGGCCCGAGAAACGCGGCATCGGGACCGGGCCGCGGTTGCAGGTTGTCGCTGTTGGCGCCGCGGTAGCTGCGCATGTCCAGCACGAACACATCCAGCAACGGGCCGTAGGCAATCTTGCGGTAGATACGCCCGCTGCCGTCGGCACGCACACCGCGCATCGGCGCATATTCCAGGAACGCCTGGCGGGCGCGCCTGGCCAGCACGTCGATGTCGCGCACCTGATAGCGCGCATCCAGTTGCTTGCCGGGCGACCAATTGTTGGTGGTTTCGTGGTCGTCCCATTGCCACAGTTGCGGCACCTCGGCATTGAAGCGGCGTACGTGCGCATCGAGCAGGTTGTAGCGATAGTTGCCGCGAAATTCGTCCAGCGTTTCGGCCACCTTGCTTTTGGCCGCGGTGGTGAGATTGCGCCAGCGCTTGCCGTCTTCCACCGTCAGCTCGGCCGGGATCGGGCTGTCGGCATAGATGGTGTCGCCGCTGTGCAGGAAGAAATCCGGATTGCGCTCGCGCATCGCCGAGTAGATGCGCATGCCGCCGATGTCCGGGTTGATGCCGAAGCCCTGGCCAACCGTGTCGCCGCTCCAGACAAAGCGCACATCGCCACGCGCCTGCGGTGCGCTGCGCAGATGGCCGTGGACGGGCGCGCTCAACACACCGCTGTCGGCATCTTCGAAACGCACGCGATAGAAGATGTCCTGGTCGCGTGGCAGGCCGCTCAGGTCCGCACGTGCGGTGAAGTCGTGCGCCGCCGATGCGATCGTGCCGTCCACGCGCCGCGCCTGACGCAGGCTTGGGCGGGTGTCCCATTCCACCCGCAACCGCGCCGGGCGGTCGGCACGGCTCCACAGCATCGCGCGGTCGTCCAGCACATCG
The DNA here is from genome assembly GCF_013112235.1 of Xanthomonas euvesicatoria. Classification (NCBI taxonomy): domain Bacteria; kingdom Pseudomonadati; phylum Pseudomonadota; class Gammaproteobacteria; order Lysobacterales; family Lysobacteraceae; genus Xanthomonas; species Xanthomonas euvesicatoria. The sequence goes on along the minus strand of NZ_JABFFS010000001.1, from coordinate 856,965 downwards.
CCGCTCTGCACCCCGTCGGTGATGGTGGGTCGTCCCGACGGCGCGGCCAGGCTGCGCGCAGACCAAGCGGCAGTGGCCGGCAGCAACACACCGGCACCCAAGCCTTGCAGGATGCGGCGACGGGCGGGATCGGAGACGGTCATGCGTGTCCTTCAGGCGGCTACGGCTGCGTGCAGGTGTAGCGCCGCCGTCTTACCGTCACGTGTCCGTGACCACCCCCGGGCGCGTTAACGCGATGGGCCGCACAGTGCGCCGCGAGCAGGATGCTGCGCGCACCAGCCTCGGGGCAGTGCGTCCGCGGCTGCCGCCCCGGCTCAGGCCTCCACTGCGCCGGGTCTGCCGTCCTCCACCACGAAGCGCTTGGTTGTCGACACCGTGGCGTTGCGGTCGCGCCGATCGGAGATGCCCTGCAGCCGGGTTTCCATCTGGCCCGGCGTAAGCGTCACCGACACATAGCCGCGCGTTTGCCCGTCCACGTAGTGCACATGCGGGTTGGCTGCCATGGTCGCGTGCAGTTCGTCGTTGCTCTGGCCGTCGGAAGTGATCGAAGTGCCGACGAATTCGGTGGCCAGCGTTGCCGACGCGTCGTCGCCCGGATCGGCCTTCAGGTCGGTGACCCAATACGAGTGGATGTCGCCGCCCCAGAACACCGGGTTGCGCAGGCGCGTGTTCGCAATCGCATCGAGCATGCGCTCGCGCGTGGCCGGGTAGCCGTCCCAGCCATCGGTCCAGTGCCCGACCACGCCGTCGCGCCCAGCCTGTCGCATCGGTGCCACCAGCAGATCCTGCGCAATGACGTTCCAGCGTGCTGGCGACTGCGCGAAGCCGCCATGCAGCCAGCGCTCCTGCTCCCAGCCGAGCATGGTGCGCTGCGGGTCGGTGCGCTGGCGGCAACTGTCGGCCACCACATGGCCGCCGCGCCAGCCATTGGCTTGCGGGCAGGGCTGCTCGCTGCGGTACTGGCGGCCATCGAGCACATAGAAACGCGCCAGCTGGCCGTAATCGAACGAGCGGTAGATGCGCATGTCCGCGCCGTGCGGGCGATGCCGCGCTCGCAGCGGGAAATGTTCGTAGAAGGCGCGGTAGGCGGCAGCGCGCCGGGCCAGAAAGGTGTCGACCGGAATCGAGGGGTCCTGCGACCAGCGATTGGCGTAATCGTTCTGTACCTCGTGGTCGTCCCAGGTCGCCACGCAGGCGCTGCCGGCGTGCAGCGCCTGCAGGTCCGGGTCGGTGCGGTAGAGCGCGTAGCGGTTGCGGTAGCCGGCCAGATCCAGGCATTCGCCGCTGCCGTGCGGGCGCACGATCTTGTGCGCCGCCTCGCCGTGGTTGCTGTACTCGTAGATGTAATCGCCGAGGAAGAACACCAGGTCCGGCTGTTCCGCGGCGAGGTGGCGGTAGGCACTGAAATACCCCAGTTCCCAGTGCGAGCAGGAGACAAACCCGAACCGCGCTGCGTCCGGCGTCCGATGCGCCGCCGGCAGGGTGCGCGCACTGCCGATCGGGCTGCGTGCACCCAGGGCCTGAAAGCAATACCAGTAGGGACGATCGGCCGCCAAACCGGTGAGCTCCACGTGCACCGCGTGGCCCCAGACGGGGCTGGCGATGGTCTCGCCCTGGCGCACGATGGTGCGCATCTGCGGGTCGCTGGCCACCTGCCAGCGCACCGGCACCGCTGCGCGCAAGCCGCCGCGTCCGTCCGGGTCCAGCGGGCGGGGTGCCAGCCGTGTCCAGAGTACGAAGCCATCGGCCAACGGGTCGCCGGCCGCAACGCCCAGCGTGAAGGGATCGGCACTGCCGCTGGCGCGTGCGAACGGGCTGAGCAGCCCCGCCGCGGCCAGGCTGGCGCCGGCAATGAGGATGCGCCGCCGGCTCGGATCCGGTGGCGCCGGCGTGGCAGCGCAATCAGGCAGGGGTGAGGCGGCAGACGGGTCGATCACAGGCATGGTCAAAACGGCAGGCAAGCAGACACGACCATGCTGTGGCCACGGCATGTCCGTTTTGTGTCACGTGTTGCAGCGTCACTGCCGGTGGTTCAGCACAGCCAGCCACGGCGCGGCCGGGCAGCACGCGGCAGGGCAACGGCCTGCCGAGGCAACCACGCCATTCCCAGCCGCGATGCAAAGATCGGTGCGCGCATGCCCGCCAGCCCAGCTGCGATAATCGCGCCATGAACGATGCCGCACTCGCCCCCGATGTCTCTGCCGCGCTCGAACGCGGCCTGCAGGCCCAATCCCTGGATGCGGCCTTCGCCGCACCGCTGCTGCGCTACCTGGCCCTGCTGGTGCGCTGGAACAAGACCTACAACCTGACCGCCGTGCGCGACCCGCGCGAGATGGTCACCCGCCATCTGCTCGATTCGCTGGCCATGCAGCCCTACATCGCCAGCGGTACCCTGGCCGACCTGGGCACCGGCCCCGGCCTGCCCGGCATCCCGCTGGCGATCACCCGCCCGCAGCTGCAGGTGACGCTGGTGGAAAGCAATGGCAAGAAGGCGCGCTTCATGCGCGAGGCCTTGCGCCATCTGGAGTTGGGCAACGCCCGAGTGGCCGAATCCCGTGCCGAAGCGCTGGACGAGCCGGCCGCCTACGACCACCTCACCGCGCGCGCGCTGGACACGCTGGCCGGCATCATCGCCGTCGGCGGCCACCTGTTGCGCCCGGGCGGCAGCCTGTTGGCGATGAAGGGTGTGTACCCGCACGAGGAAATCGCCGCATTGCCGGCCGGCTGGACCGTTGGCGAGGTGCACCCGCTGCAGGTCCCCGGCCTGGAGGGCGAGCGGCACCTGGTGGTGGTGCGCAAGGGCTGAGCCGAAGCCGCGTCGGCCGGTCTCAAGCGGCCCTCACCCCGACCCTCTCCCACAGGCGGGGGCGATACCGCACTCACCAAGAGCGTCTCGTCCTTCCCTGACAAACCTAAAAGTCCCTTCCCCCGCCTGCGGGGGAAGGTGCCCGAAGGGCGGATGGGGGCAGTCCCCCTGACACGCCCGTCAATAACAGGGCAGCACCGACACTCCAGCCATGCCCCTGCACCAGCCCGTGTTGGGACTTCCGGCCCATGGCAGCACGCCCGGGTGCTGCCATGATCGGGCGTTCGCTCCAGATCAGGCTTTCCGCACGTGACCTCTCCGCTCGCCGCCGCACTCTCGCTCGCCCTGCTGGGCGCAGGCTTCGCCGCCCCCTCGGCGCAGGCCGCCACGCCACCGGCCCCGGCCACGCTCACCGCCGAGGCACCGGCCGATGCACGCTTTCGCGCGATCTACGAGAAAGAGTGGGCCTGGCGCCAGGCCGAGACCGGCCAGGCCGACGAAGACAGCGACACCACCGGCGACAACACGCATCTGCCCGATGTCAGCGCGGCCGCGCAGCAGGCGCGTCTGGCGGTATGGGACGGCGTACTCAAGCAGCTCGACGGCATCGACCCGAAGCAGCTCTCGCCGGCCAACCAGATCAACTTCGCCATCTACCGCCCGCAGGTGGAAAACCTGGCCGCCGAAGTGCGCCTGCGCCTGTACGAAATGCCGTTCAATTCGGATAGCTCGTTCTGGTCGAATCTGGGCTTCATGGCGCAGCGGCCGATGAAGACCGCGGCCGAGTACCGCGCCTACATCGCGCGCCTGAACGATGTACCGCGCTATTTCGACCAGCAGACGGTCAACATGCGCGCCGGCCTGGCACGCGGATTCAGCGTGCCGCGTGCGGTGCTGGACGGGCGCGATGTCTCCATCGCCACCGTGGCCGATGTCAAAGATCCCACCGAATCCACTTTCTACGCGCCGTTCAAGCAGCTGCCTGCGCAGATCCCGGCGGCCGAGCAGGCGCAACTGCGCGAACAGGCCAAGGCCGCGTTGCGCACCGCCGTCCTTCCGGCCTACAGCAAGCTGCTGACGTTCTTCCGCAACGACTACATGCCCAGGGCGCGCACCACGCTGGCGGCCGAAGCACTGCCCGACGGCAAGGCGTTCTACCGTCAGCAGATCCGCGAATACACCACGCTGGAACTGACGCCCGAGCAGATCCACCAGATCGGCCTGGACGAAGTGGCGCGCATCCAGACCCAGATGAACGCCATCATCCAGCAGGTGGGTTTCAAGGGCAGCTTCGCGCAGTTCCTGGCCTTCCTGCGCACCGACCCGCAGTTCTACGCCAAGACCCCGCAGGAGTTGCTCGATCGCGCCGCATGGATTTCCAAGCGCGTGGACGGGCAGGTGGGCAAGTTCATCGGCACGCTGCCGCGCGGGCGCTTCACCATCAAGCCGGTGCCCGACGATATCGCCCCGTTCTGGACCGCCGGCCGCGGCGGCGCCACCACCTATTGGGTCAACACCTACAACCTGCCATCGCGGCCGCTGTACAACCTGCCGGCGCTGACGTTGCACGAGTCCTCGCCGGGTCATTCGCTGCAGGGGTCGCTGGCGCTGGAGCAGGGCGAGCAACCGGCGTTCCGGCGCGAGAACTACATCTCTGCTTACGGCGAGGGCTGGGCGCTGTACACCGAAAAGCTCGGCCAGGAGATGGGCATCTACGAAACCCCGTACGAAGAATTCGGCCGGCTTACCTACGAGATGTGGCGCGCCTGCCGATTGGTGATCGACACCGGCGTGCATCACGACGGCTGGAGCCGCGCGCAGGCACTGGCCTATCTGCGCGACCGCACCGCGCTCAGCGAGCACGAAGTCACCACCGAAGTAGACCGCTACATCTCCTGGCCAGGCCAGGCGCTGAGCTACAAGCTGGGCGAGATCACCATCGTCAAGCTGCGCGCCGAGGCAGAAAAGGCGCTGGGTGACCGCTTCGACATCAAGGCCTTCCACGATGTGGTGCTGCGCCAGGGCTCGGTCACCTTGCCGGTGCTGGAGCAGCAGGTGCGCGCCTTTATCGCCGAGAGCAAGGCACGCCCGATAGACGCCAAATCGGCCGGTCGCGCGGCGCCGTGATGCTGGGTCGCATTGCCGACCGCCGGCCAACCTTCTAGTGCGGTGAGGGCATCGCGCCCTCAAGGTCTTCGCGTTTGCTGCAGGACCCTTGCCCGCCCACCATCGCGGGACACGTCGCAAGTACGTCCATGTAGGCTCCGTGGCGGCATTCCATGCCGCCAGGGTCCCACGACGGTAGGCGGGCAAGGACCAGTCGCGTTGGTCGGTGTGCAGCGTTTTCAACAAGCAACCAGCAGACCACCGGACGCGGCTCTCGCTCTTCAGTAAGAATCACCAGCCAACTGTCTGGTGCGGTGTCCTCGCCGCTTGCGGGACCGTTGGCGGCATGGATGCCGCCATCGAGCCCCCATGGACGGGTTGACGGTGTGTCCCGCGAGCGGCGAGGGCATCGCGCGCTCGAACCACCGAGCTTTGAAAGCCACCGAGCATCAAACAACGCAACACCCCGTGCAATTGTGTAACCACCCCGGCCCCTATACGCTGCGCCCATGCTGCTTCCTCGCGCCCGCCTGTCGGACCCGTTGCTCCGCCTGATGGCGTTGCTGGTGCTGGTCATGGGCGTGCTGGTTGCACCGGTCGCCTGCGCACTGGGCGATGTGCATGCGCTGGCGCACGATCAGGCGCATCTGGACGACACCGCACCGCATGGCCATGACGGTGCCGACGAAGGCGATGCCGGCGAACGCGACGGTGCCGGTTTGCTGCATGCCTTGATGCACAGCGGCTACTGCCACGGGCACAGCCCGGCCATGCTGCCGGCGTTGGCCTGGGGCCCGTTGCCTGCGCGCACGCACGGGCAGCCGCCCGTGCTGACCACCGCCTACCGCTCGCATCTGAGCGAGACCGGATTGCGTCCTCCGATCGCGGCCTGATGCATCGCCGGCAGCTGCCGGCCTGTCCATCGATCCCGATTCCGGAGACACCCTCATGTGGTTGCGACTGACGGCGCTTGCCGTCTTCGCGGTGGTGCCGTGCGCCAAGGCGCAGGACCTGCCGCCCAAACCCGTGCTGACCCTGGACGACGCCATTGCACGCGTCGCCCGCCAGCACCCCGATCTGCGCCTGGCCGATGGCCAACGCGCGGTCCTCAGCGCCGAAGCCGAGCGCGACGCACTGCGTCCGCCGTTGCGGATCGGTGCCGAACTGGAAAACGTGTTCGGCACCGGCCCCACCCGCGCGCTGGACCAGGCCGAACTCACCGTCACCCTGGCCGGCGTGCTGGAACGCGGCGGCAAGCTCGACGCCCGCCGCACCCTGGCACAGGCCCGCATCGATGCGCTGGCACCGCAACGCGCCCTGGCCCGGCTGGACGTCTTGGCCGAGGTGGCACGGCGTTACCTGGCCATCGGCATGGCCGCGCAGCGGCACGCGGCGGCACTCGAAGCGCTGGCCCAGCGCCAGCGCACCGTCAGTGCTGCGCGCCAACGGCTGCAGGCCGGCGCATCGCCCGAATCGGTGCTGCTGACCGCCCAAGCCCTGCAGGCGCGCGCAGAACTGGAGCGCGATCGCGCGCAGCAGGAGCTGCTAGCCGCACGCCGCCAGCTGGCGGTGTTGTGGGGCGATCGCACGCCGGACTTCGGCGCCATCACCGGCGACCCGTTGCAACTGCCGGCGATTCCCGAGTTCGAGGTATTGGCGCAACTGCTCGACGCCACGCCGGAACTGGCACGCTTGAACGGCGAGCAACGCGTGCGCGAAGCACGGGTGCACTTGGCACGCAGCCAGGCGCGCCCGGATCTCGACTGGCAGGTGGGCGTACGTCGGCTCGAAGGCAACGAGGCCACTGCGTTGCTCGGCAGCGTCTCGCTGGCGTTGGGTAGCGCTACACGCGCGCAGCCGGAGATTCGCGCCGCCGAAGCGGAACTGGCGTTGCTGGACATCGAACGTCAATCGCAGGCGTTGGTGCTCTACGCCACGCTGGCCGATGCGCATGGCCGCTACCGCGCGACACAGCTGGAAGTGACGCGCATGCGCGAGGATGTACTGCCGGCGCTCGCACGCGCCGATGCCGCCGCCGAGCGCGCCTATCGCGCCGGCGCCACCAGTTATCTGGACTGGGCGCAGCTGCAGGCGCAACGCAGCGATGCACGCCAGCAGCAACTGGCCGCCGCACTGGAAGCACAGACCGCGCTGATCGAAATCCAGCGCCTGACCGGGCAGCCGTTCGTGCGCGAGCCTGCCGCGCAGGTGACGCCATGACTGCTGTTTCGGTACTGCGTTTTGATGCCGCGCGTGAGGGCGTTGTCGGAATCGCCGCATCTGCAGCGATGTCGGCACCCAGCGCTCGCCAAACGCTGCCCACCCCAGGCGCACCTTCTTCGCAACCCACTTCCATTCGTTCGCCCGACGCAGTGCGTCGGCGCCAACCAGGACCACCTTCGATGACACGTTTCATGATTGCGCCGCTGCTGCTGGCGCTGGTGCTCAGCGGCTGCAGCCGCAACAGCGACGCAGCGCACGAAGACCACACAGGGCACGCCGCCGAAGGCGAGGCGGGCGCCGATGCGCACGCTGATGAAGCCCAGACCGGCACGCACGGCGGGCGGTTGCTCAGCCAGGACGGCGACAGCGTGGAGCTGGCCATCGCCGAAGACGGCACGCCGCCTACGTACCAGGCCTGGCTGTACCGCGATGGCAAACCATTGCCGGCCACCGCCGGCAAGGTGGAGGTGCATCTGACCCGGCTCGGCGGTATCAATGAAGTGCATCGCTTGCGGCCGCGCGACGACGGCAGTCTGCTGGCCGACAGCACGGTCGGCGAGCCGCATTCGTTCGATGTGGAGGTGCGCGCCACCGTGCAGGGCAAGACCCATCGCTGGGCCTATCCCAGCTATGAAGGCCGCACCACCATCGCGGCGAAAGTCGCGCAGGACGCCGGCATTCGTGTTGCGCCGGTGGGCGCCGGCAGCATTGCCGACCAGCACGAAGTGCAGGGGCTACTGACGCCGGCAGAAGGCGCGCAAGCACAGGCGACCGCGCGTTTTCCCGGCCCGGTACGCAGCCTGCGCGTCAACGTGGGCGACCAGGTACGCGCCGGTCAGGTGCTGGCCACGGTGGAGAGCAATCTGAGCCTGACCACCTATTCGGTGAGCGCACCGATCAGCGGCACCGTGCTGGCGCGTAATGCCAGCCTGGGCAGCAATGCCAGCGAAGGCCAGGCCTTGTTCGAGATCGCCGACCTGTCCACCTTGTGGGTGGATCTGCACATCTTCGGCGCCGACGCCGGGCATATCACCGCCGGCGTACCGGTGACGGTCACGCGCATCAGCGATGGCGTCGTGGCGCAAACGAACCTGGAGCGTGTATTGCCCGGCACGGCGACGGCGAGCCAGAGCACGGTGGCGCGCGCGGTGCTGCGCAATAGCGATGGTTTATGGCGGCCTGGCTCTGCGGTGAAGGCGCGGGTCACGGTGGCGCAGCAACCGGCAGCGATGGTGGTGCCGGTGGGGGCGTTGCAGCGGTTCCGCGACTGGGACGTGGTGTTTGTACGGGTGGGCGATGTCTACGAAGTGCGGCCGGTGAAGCTGGGGGCGCGCGATGCGCAGCAGGTGCAAGTGTTATCGGGCTTGGCGGTAGGCGATGCGGTGGTGGTGGAGCAGAGTTATCTGGTGAAGGCCGATATCGAAAAGTCGGGGGCTTCGCATGATCATTGATCGCGTTGGTTTGTGTGGCAGTGCGTTGTCGAGTGGGGGCGTTTGTTGGGTGCAGGGGGATGTGCCACGTCCAAGGCCTTCGCGCCCTCTTGGGCTAGGGCGGGGGCTTTCGCGGCCCTTCGGGCTAGGGCAAAGGCTTTCGCGCCCCTTCGGGCGCGAGTCACTTTTCTTTGCTTGTGCAAAGAAAAGTAACCAAAAGAAAGCACACCCCGTCCTCGCGCCCTCCGCGCCTGCGGCGCTGCGGGTTCGCAAGGCCGGCAGAAATTTTTGTAAGGGACGTCCCTGTCCCTTACAAAAACGTCGCGCATCCATGCGCGCCGCCCTGCGGGTTGTATCTGCCGGCCTTGCCGCTGCGGTATGGGGCCCCGAAAGCAAACAACAACAACAGCAACAGCAGCAACAACAGCAACAGCAACAACGAGAACTAACACCACGACAGTGCTGGCGCGTGGGTGAGTGTCTGTTTGATGTGGTGCGGCGCGTTCCTGTGTGGCAACGGCGCTGTCTGTCGGTGGTACGACCAGTGCGACGCTCGGCGGCTTGCGGTGCCATGTCTGCACGGAGGAGCGTGTCATGCTGACCAACATCATTCGCTTTGCGATCGCGCAGCGGTGGTTGATGCTGGCGTTGACCGGTGTGCTGATTGCGATCGGGGCGTGGAGTTTTTCGCGCTTGCCGATCGATGCAACACCGGACATCACCAACGTGCAGGTGCAGGTCAATACCGCAGCGCCGGGCTATTCGCCGCTGGAATCCGAGCAGCGGGTGACGTTTCCGTTGGAGACAGTGCTGGCGGGCTTGCCGGGTCTGGAATCCACCCGCTCGCTGTCGCGCTATGGCTTGTCGCAAGTCACGGCGGTCTTTGCCGACGGCACCGATCTGTATTTCGCGCGGCAACAGGTGGCCGAGCGTCTGCAGCAGGTCAAGTCGCAATTGCCTGCCGAGCTGGAGCCGCAACTAGGGCCGATTGCCACTGGCCTGGGCGAGATCTTCATGTATACCGTGGAGGCCAAGCCGCATGCGCGCAAGCCCGATGGCAGTGCATGGACGGCGACCGATCTGCGCACCTTGCAGGATTGGGTGGTGCGCCCGCAGCTGCGCAATGTGCCGGGCGTGACCGAGGTCAACACCATCGGCGGGTATGCGCGGCAGATCCATATCACGCCCGATCCGGCGCGCCTGGTCGCGCTGGGATTTACCCTGGACGACGTTGCCCAGGCGGTCGAGTCCAACAACCGCAACATCGGCGCCGGCTATATCGAACGCAACGGCCAGCAGTTTCTGGTGCGGGTGCCGGGGCAGGTGGACGACATCGCGCAGATCGGCGCGATCGTGCTGGATCGGCGCGCCGGCGTGCCGATCCGCGTGCGCGATGTGGCGCAGGTGGGCGAGGGGCGTGAGTTGCGCACCGGTGCGGCCACCCAGGACGGCACCGAGGTGGTGCTCGGCACGGTGTTCATGCTGGTCGGCGCCAATAGCCGCACCGTGTCGCAGGCCGCTGCCGAGCGCTTGAAAGTGGCCAACGCCAGCCTGCCGGCCGGCGTGCAGGCAGTGCCGGTGTACGACCGCACCGCACTGGTGGACCGCACCATCGTCACCGTCGCCAAGAACCTGATCGAAGGCGCATTGCTGGTGATCGTGGTGTTGTTCCTGTTGCTGGGCAACGTGCGCGCAGCGCTGATCACGGCCGCAGTGATTCCGCTGGCGATGCTGTTCACGCTCACCGGCATGGTGCGTGGTGGCGTGTCCGGCAATTTGATGAGCCTGGGTGCGCTGGATTTCGGCCTGATCGTCGATGGTGCGGTGATCATCGTAGAGAACTGCCTGCGCCGCTTCGGCGAAGCGCAACGCCGGCTGGGGCGCGTGCTCGAACGCGATGAGCGCTTCGCGCTCACTGCCGAAGCCACTGCCGAGGTGATCCGCCCCAGTCTGTTCGGCCTGGGCATCATCACCGCGGTGTATCTGCCGGTGTTCGCGCTCACCGGCATCGAAGGCAAGATGTTCCACCCGATGGCGATCACCGTGGTGCTGGCGCTGACCGGCGCGATGCTGCTGTCGCTGACCTTCGTGCCGGCAGCGATCGCGTTGCTGCTCGGCGGCAAGGTGGCCGAGCACGACAACCGCGCAATGCGCTGGGCGCGCGGCGTCTACGCGCCATTGCTCGAACGTGCGCTGCGCCACGGCCGGTGGGTCGGCATTGCAGCGTTTGCAACGGTGGCGCTGTGCGCGGTGCTGGCTACGCGCCTGGGCAGCGAGTTCATTCCCAACCTGGACGAAGGCGATATTGCGCTGCATGCCCTGCGCATTCCCGGCACCAGCCTGGAGCAGGCCATCACCATGCAATCCACGCTGGAAAAACGCATCAAGCAGTTTCCGGAGGTGGCGCATGTGTTCGGCAAACTCGGCACCGCCGAAGTGGCCACCGACCCGATGCCGCCATCGGTCGCCGATACCTTCCTGATCATGCATCCGCGTGCGCAGTGGCCGGATCCGCGCAAGCCCAAGGCGCAGCTGCTGGCCGAGATCGAGGAGGCGGTGAAGCAGCTGCCCGGCAACAATTACGAGTTCACCCAGCCGATCCAGATGCGCATGAACGAGCTGATCTCCGGTGTGCGTGCGGATGTGGCGATCAAGGTCTATGGCGACGATCTGGACACGTTGGTCCAGCTCGGGCAGCGCGTGCAGGAAATCGCCGGCGCGGTGCCCGGTGCGGCCGATGTGAGCCTGGAACAGGCCACCGGTTTGCCGATGCTGGCGGTGGTACCCGATCGCGCCGCGTTGGCCGGCTACGGGCTCAATCCCGGCGTGGTGCAGGACACCGTGGCGGCGGCCGTAGGCGGGCAGGAGGCCGGGCAATTGTTCGAAGGCGACCGGCGCTTCGACATCGTGGTGCGCCTGCCCGAAGCCCTGCGCCAGGACCCGACGGCGCTGGCCGATCTGCCGATCCCGCTGCGTGGCGATGGCGAACGTGCCGATGCAGACGAGTCCAGCCGCGCGGCAGGCTGGCGCAGTGGCGAGCCGACCACCGTGCCGCTGCGCGAGGTCGCCAAGGTCGACACCGTGCTGGGGCCCAACCAGATCAACCGCGAAGACGGCAAGCGCCGCATCGTGATCACGGCCAACGTGCGCGATCGCGATCTGGGGAGCTTCGTGGCCGAGGTGCAGCAGCGCGTCAAGGCGCAGGTCAAACTGCCGACCGGGTACTGGATCGGCTACGGCGGCACCTTCGAGCAGTTGATCTCCGCCAGCCAGCGCCTGGCCTGGGTGGTGCCGGGCACCTTGGTGCTGATCTTCGCGCTGCTGTACTGGTCGTTCGGTTCGTTGCGCGATGCGGTGGTGGTGTTCAGCGGCGTGCCGCTGGCGCTGACCGGCGGCGTGGTGGCGTTGGCGCTGCGCGGGCTGGCCTTGTCGATTTCCGCCGGTGTGGGCTTTATCGCGTTGTCCGGGGTGGCGGTGCTCAACGGTCTGGTGATGATCGCCTTCGTGCGCAGCCTGCGCGCTGACGGCATGCCGCTGGAGCAGGCATTGCGCGAAGGCGCGCTGGCGCGGCTGCGACCGGTGCTGATGACCGCGTTGGTGGCCGCGCTGGGCTTTGTGCCGATGGCCTTCAACGTCGGTGCCGGTGCCGAAGTGCAGCGCCCGCTGGCCACGGTGGTGATCGGCGGCATCGTCTCCTCCACCCTGCTCACCCTGCTGGTATTGCCGGTGCTGTATCGCTGGCTGCATCGGGAGCGGGCGCCACGCGTCGCATCGCTTCCCACGCAGCCGCACGGGGGCACGCCATGAGCGATGCCTGCTGCGGCTGCGGCAAGACCCTGGATGTGGCCGCCATGCAGGCGCGCCAACGGCGCGTCCTGTGGTGGGTGCTGACGATCAATATCGGCAGCTTTGCGCTGATGTTGGCCGGCGCGCTGCACAGCGGCGCGGCCTCGCTGCTGTCCGGCAGCCTGGACAATCTGGGCGATGCACTCACCTATGCACTCAGCCTGGCTGTGGTTGGCGCCAGCCTGACCGCCAAGGCGCGGGTGGCCCTGCTCAAGGCCGGCATGATCCTGCTGGCGGCGCTGGCGGTGGCAGCCGAGATCGGCTGGAAACTGGCCCACCCACAGCTGCCGCTGTTCCAGAGCATGGGGGTGGTGGCGGGGCTGAACTTCGCCGCCAATCTGGTCTGCCTGCGCCTGTTGTGGCCCTACCGTAGCGGCGACATCAACCTGGCATCGGCCTGGGCCTGCTCGCGCAACGATGTCTACGAGGGCGTGGCGGTGCTGGCGGCCAGCGCAGCGGTGTGGGCGTTCGGCAGTGGTTGGCCGGACCTGCTGATCGCAGGGGTCTTGTTGCTCTTGTTTCTGCGCTCGGCCTGGCAGGTGGCGCGTGGTGCCTGGGCGGAACTGCGCCGGGTCGCTGCGCCAGCGCAAGCCGGAGGCGGGTGATCGCGCGTTGGCACCGTTGCCGGGTGCACCGCCGACCGCGTCCGGGCAGGTAGCGTAAGTGCTTGCGGCACATAGGAAAGCCGTGCATAATGCGCGGCTCGCTGTGCCCGGATCGCTCCGGATGGCGGTACCCAGCGCAATGGGGTTGCCGGCCTGTTCCAGCGTAAGTTCTTGATTCCCAACGTTGCGTGACAGCCCTGCGCTGTCGGGGCCGCCGCTCCCCAGGCTATGGGTGGCAATTCATTTATCGAGGTGCGTAATGTCCCGCGTATGCCAAGTGTCCGGCAAGCGTGTGCAGACGGGTAACAACGTCTCCCACGCAAACAACAGAACCCGTCGTCGCTTCCTGCCCAACCTGCACGAGCGTCGCTTCTGGGTTGCCAGCGAAAACCGCTGGGTGAAGCTCCGTGTTTCCGCGCATGCATTGCGCACCATCGACAAGAACGGCATCGATGCCGTTCTGAAAGAGCTGCGTGCGCGCGGCGAAAAGGTCTGAGGAGTAAGCAGTCATGGCAAAAGGCAAGCGTGACAAGATTCGTATGATTTCCTCGGCCGCTACCGGCCACTTCTACACCACGGACAAGAACAAGAAAAACACGCCGGGGAAGATGGAAATGATGAAGTACGACCCGGTCGTGCGTAAGCACGTGATGTACAAGGAAGGCAAGATCAAGTGATCGACTGATCGCTGGATCCGCTTTCAAGCAAACACCCGCCGCAAGGCGGGTGTTTGCGTTTGTGGGGTTGGGGAATGGTGTTGATGCGTGCAGGTGCCGATGGCAGTGTGATTTCCACTATCGGGTTGCCAGCCAAGCCCAAGAGAAACAAAGGTGCGTGATAAAGCCCCTCTCCCCTCGGGAGAGGGGTTGGGGTGAGGGTACGGGGCGAAGCCTCGCAATTATTCTGACTGCACGAGGCTTCGCCCGTACCCTCATCCGCCCTACGGGCACCTTCTCCCCCATAAAGGAGGACAATGTCCCGACGGGAGAAGGGGACACGGCTACAGCCCACGCGCACGCAATTGTGCGTCCAGCCGTGGATACACCCGCCGCGCATTGCCCTCGAACACCTTGTGCTTGTCGGCATCGGAAATCGCCAGCGCATCGATGTAGCGTTTGGTGTCGTCGAAATAGTGGCCGGTCTGCGGATCGATGCCGCGCACTGCGCCGACCATTTCCGAGCCAAAAAGGATGTTGTCGATGTCGATCACCTTGAACAACAGGTCGATGCCGGGTTGGTGATACACGCAGGTGTCGAAGAACACATTGCCCATCACATGCGTGGACAGCGCAGGCTTGCCCAGCATGTCGGCCAGGCCGCGGAAACGGCCCCAGTGATACGGCACCGCACCGCCGCCGTGCGGAATGATGAAGCGCAGCTGCGGAAAATCGGTGAACAAATCGCCTTCGAGAAACTGCATGAAGGCCGTGGTGTCGGCATTGAGGTAATGCGCGCCGGTGGCATGGAAATTGGCATTGCAACTGCCGGAGACATGCACCATCGCCGGGACGTCGAGTTCGACCATTTTTTCGAAGAACGGATACCAGGCGCGGTCGGTCAGCGGCACACCGTTCCAGTGCCCGCCCGATGGGTCGGGATTGAGGTTGCAGCCGACGAAACCCAGCTCGTTGACGCAGCGTTCCAGTTCGGCGATCGCGTGCGCGATCGGCACGCCCGGTGATTGCGGCAGCTGGCATACGCCGATAAAGGTCTGCGGATACAGCTGTACCACGCGGGCGATCAGGTCGTTGCAGTGGCGCGTCCACGCCTGGCTCACGGCTTCGTCGCCGATGTGATGCGCCATGGTGCTGGCGCGTGGCGAAAAGATCGTCATGTCGGCACCACGCTCGCGCAGCAGGCGCAGTTGGTGCATCTCCACACTTTCGCGCAGCGCATCGTCGCTGATGTGCGGATACACCGGCACAGGCGCTTGCGCATCGTTGTAATGCGCGATCTGCGCCTTGCGGAACGCATCGTGCGCGGCAGGCGCGGTGGTGTAGTGGCCGTGGCAGTCGATGATCATGGCGATGGTGGGTGCGTTGCAGCGGAAGCGGTGCGCCAGCGATTGCCTGCGCGCAAGGTGGGGCGGCCGGGGGCACGGACGCTGCAGGTCCCGACGGATGTGGCGGTCCCAATGCGCAGATCGGCACGGATCACGACGCGCTGCGTGTCAATGGCCTGCTCAGGCGGTCCATACGCACACGTGCCGCTGCGATGGCGGCCGCGGCAGCTCGGCGATGCAACGGCACGTTCAGCCATACAGCTCACCATCGAACAATTTGCGCGCCGTGCGGACCACCGCGGCACCGACCACGCTGCCCTGCGCATCGAGCTCGATCAGGCAACTGCTCGCACCGCTGGGATGTTCGACGTCAAGCCGCTGGCTGCGCCCGCCAGGCACCTGCGCCAGCGCGTAGGCGGGCGAGCCGGGCAGCAGGCAGGCGGTAGCGACGGTCACCGCACCCAGCACGCCTATGGAGGCATGGCAGCGGTGCGGGATGAACGAGCGCACGCTGATGGCACCACCGGCGCGCGGCGCGGCGACCAGCATCATTTTCGGCACTGTGGCAGTGCCTACATCGCCCAGATGCATCAACGGGCCTGCCTGCAGACGCAGCGTTTCCAGGCGCGCCCTGAGCGCAGCATCGGCGTCGAGCGTGGCGCGGTCTTCGTAACCGCTGATGCCGACATCGCTGGCGCGTAGCACCACGCAGGGCATGCCGTTGTCGATCAGCGTGACCTGCAGGCCGTCGAGCGTGTCCACCGCATGCCCGCTCGGCAGCAGCGCGCCGCACGAAGAGCCGGCGATATCGGCGAATGCCAGCGCGATCGGCGCGGCCGTGCCGGGGACGCCGTCGATGCGGGCATCGCCGTCGTACCGCACCGTGCCACCGGGCGTCTGCACGGTGGCGGTGGCCAGGGTACCGGTGTTGCGCATGAAGATGCGCACCTGGGTCTGGCCGTTGCGTGCGGGCAGCAAGCCGCGTTCCAGCGCGAACGGGGCAACGCCGGCCAGCAGGTTGCCGCAGTTCTGCGCATCGCTGACCTGCGCGTGTTCCACCGCGACCTGCAGGAACAGATAGTCCACGTCGGCATCGGCACGCGTCGAGCGCGACACCACGGCGACCTTGGACGTCAGCGGGTCGGCGCCGCCCATGCCGTCGATCTGGCGCGCATCCGGCGAGCCGTAGGCGCGCAGTAAAAACGCGTCGCGCGCGGCGGTGTCGGCGGGCAGATCGTCGGCCAGAAAGAATCCACCCTTGGAGGTGCCGCCGCGCATCCACATCGCGCGCACGCGCTCAGACATAACGCAGGCCTTTGGCGGCCAGACGTTCGCGCATCGCATAGATGTCCAGGCCCAGTTCGCCGTTTGCCAGGCGTTCGCGCTTGCGCAGCTCGCGTGCCTGGCGCGCCTGTGCCTCGGTCAGCACCTCGGCAGCGGTGGCACGCGGCACCACGCAGACCCCATCGTCGTCGGCCACCACCACATCGCCGGGCCGGATCAGTTGCCCGGCGCACACCAGCGGCACGTTGACCGAGCCGAGCGTCTCCTTGATGGTGCCCTGCGCGCAGATGGCGCGGCTCCAGGCGGGGAACTGCATGGCAGTGAGATCGCGCACATCGCGCACGCCGGCGTCGATGATCAGGCCGCGACATCCGCGCGCCTGCGCCGAGGTGGCCAGCAGGTCGCCGAAGTAGCCGTCGCAACAGTCGCTGGTGGGCGCGACCACCAGTACATCGCCTGCATGCAGTTGCTCGATGGCCACATGCATCATCCAGTTGTCGCCGGGCGGAATCGACACGGTGACCGCGGTGCCGGCGATGCGGCAGCCGGCGTAGATGGGACGTAGCCGATGGTGCAGCAGGCCGCTGCGGCCCTGCGCTTCGTGCGCGGTGGCCACGCCGGCCTGCGCCAGCGCGTCGACGATGGCCAACGGCGTCCGCTCGATCCGGGTAACGACCTGGCTCATCCATCCATCCTCGTTAAGAGTGCGCCGAGTCTGGCTGGCCGAAGCCAGCTGGCTCAAGATTCATTTGAGGTATGCATATTGGTTTTGCTTATAGTTAGAGCATGCAGCCGATCCCGGAACCGAATCTGCGTCACCTGTACGCGCTGGTGGTGGTGCACCAGGCCGGAAGCATCAGCGCGGCGGCGCCGCGGGTGAATCTGTCACAGCCGGCGCTGACCCAGGCGGTGGCGCGATTGGAGCAGCACCTGGGCGTGCGCCTGTTCGACCGGCACCCAGGGGGCATGTCGGCCACCGAGGCTGCCGGGTTGCTGGTGCCGCGTATCGAGCGGGTGCTGGCGCATCTGGCTCGGGGGATCGGGGTCGCGCGGCGTGCGCTGCGCCTGCCGGCGCGCCCGGGCCTGGAGCGGCGGGTGTCGCTGGGCCAGCTGCAGGCCTTGGTGGCGGTGGATGTGGCAGGCAGTTACGCGTTGGCGGCGGTGCGCGCCGGCGTTTCGCAGCCGGCGATCTATCGCGCGGTGCAAGCGCTGGCCGATGTGATCGAAGTGCCGCTGACGGTACGCCGCGGCAAGACCATGCAGCCCACGCCGGTGGCGCTGCGGCTGCTGCGGCAGGTGCGGCTGGCGCTGGCCGAGTTGCGCGCCGGGCTGGACGAGGTGGCCGCGTTGCGTTCCCAGCACGCCGGGCGCCTCACCCTGGGGGTGATGCCGCTGGCGCGCGCCATCCTGTTGCCGCAGGTGCTGGCGCGGTTTGCGCGCGCGCATCCGGGGGCCGGCGTCCAGGTGGTCGAGGGCCCGTACGAGCAATTGCTGGCGCGTCTGCGCGAGGGCGGCCTGGATCTGTTGATCGGTGCGCTGCGCGACCCGTTGCCGGTGCGCGATGTGCTGCAGGAGCCGTTGTTCGACGACGAACCGGTGATCGTGGCGCGTAGCGGCCACCCCTTGGCCGGGCAGGGCTACGCGTTTGCGCAACTGCGCGATTACCCCTGGGTGATCGCTGCCGCCGGCACGCCGGTGCGCGCGCGCTGGGAGCAGCTGTTCGGCGACCACCAGCTGGAGCCGCCGCCGGTGCGTATCGAATGCGGCGCCGAATTGACCGTGCGTGGCCTGCTGCTGGAAGGCGACTGGTTGACCTTGATGTCGCGCGACCAGTTCCTGTTCGAGCGCCGCGCCGGCCTGCTCGAGGAAATCGGCAGCGCCGGGCCGCTGCTGCGCCGGCAGATCGGCATGACCACGCGCAGCGACTGGTATCCCACCCGGATGCAGTCGGCCTTCGTGCAGACGTTGCGGCAGGTCTGCGCCGAACGCGTGCAGCCGGCCGATGCGCAGGGCGGGCCGTTTCGTTATTGCCCCCCTGTCTATGCACCGCCGTTGCGTTTGCGCGCGGCCAAGTCAGAATCGGATTCCTGATGAAAACGGACCACTGATGCTGCCCGATTGGGTCACAGGTACCTGGCTGCTGGCGCTGGACTGGGCGATCCGCCTGGCCGCGCTGCTATGGATTCCCGCCCGCACCACGCCGGGTGCGGCGCGCAGCTGGCTGCTGTTGATCGGCTTTGTGCCAGTGGTCGGCCTGCCGCTGTACCTGTTGTTCGGCCACCCGTGGTTGTCGCGGCTGCGGGTGGAGCGGCAAGCCACCGCTTCGCAGGTGATTCGCGAACAACAACTGCCCTTGCATGCATTGCGCTGGATGCCGCAGGCAGACACCAGCAGTGCCGAAGTGGTGCCGCTGATCGAACGCGAGGGCGATTTCATGCCCACCCTGGGCAACGCGGTGGAATTGCTCGACGACTACGCGCAGTCGTTGCAGGCCCTGATCGCGGCGATCGACGCGGCCGACAAACGTGTGCACCTGCTGTACTACCTGATGTTCGACGATGCGGTGGGCGAGGCGGTGGTGGCGGCGCTGGAACGCGCCAGCGCGCGCGGCGTGCGTTGCCGCGTGCTGCTGGATGCGGTGGGCGCCAAGCGCGGCCTGCGCCGTTACCGCAAGCGCCTGCAGGACGGCGGCGTGCAGGTGCTGGCGGTACTGCCGGGCGGCCTGCGCTGGCGTCGCAGCGGCCGCATGGATCTGCGCAACCATCGCAAGATTGCGGTGCTCGACAACCGGGTGGCATTTGTCGGTTCGCAGAACCTGGCCGAAGCCGGCTTCATCCATGGCGTGCCCAATCGCGAATTGGTGGCACGCGTGCGCGGGCCGGTGGTCAATCATCTGGAAGCGGTCTTCGCCAGCGACTGGTTCACCGAAACCGGAGAGCGGCTGGACGTGTGGCCCGATGCACCGGTGTGCGAGGCCAATATCGCGACGCAGTTGCTGCCCAGCGGGCCGGCGTACCCGTTCGAAAATGCGCGCGATGCGATCAATGCGGTAATCCATCTAGCGCGGCGCAAGGTGGTGCTGGTCACGCCGTACTTCGTGCCCGACGAAGCCTTGCTGAGCGCATTGCGCATCGCCGCCGTCTCGGGCGTGGACGTGCAACTGATCCTGTCCGAGCACAACAACCAACGCCTGGCCGCGTGGGCGCAGGAAGCCTATTTCGAAGAACTGCTGCGTTGCGGGGTGAAGATTTCGCTGTATCGCCCGCACTTTCTGCACGCCAAGCACCTGAGCATGGATGAAGACATCGCGCTGGTGGGCTCGATCAATCTGGACATCCGCTCGTTCGCGCTCAACGCCGAGATCGGCATGCTCTGCTACGACACCGGGGTGGTGCAGCGGTTGCGTGAGATCGAGCAGGATTATCTGGCCAACGCGCGGCAATTGACGTTGGAACAGTGGCGTCGCCGCCCGGCCTGGCGCCGCAGTCGCGAGGGCATTGCGCGGCTGGCCGACGCGTTGATGTAGGGCGCCTGGGTCAATCCAGGCGCATGACCTGAAAGACGTTGCCCTCCGGGTCGCGGCCGTCGTACATCTGGTACGCAAAGCCGGGGTAACGTTTGAGCTCGCCCACATGCACGCCTGCGTGCTGCAGTTGCGTACGATGCGCGACCAGATCGCTGGTCATCGCAAACACCAGTTTGGTGGTCGCGTGTGTCGCATCCGCGACAGGAGCCAGCGCATGCGTCGATGGCCGCTGCCGGTAGGCTTGGCCCACCCGGTGCAGCGCCAGCTCGATGCCGCCAGCTGCGAGCACCACCCACTCGTCGGCAATTTCCTCGGTGAGCGGGAGCGCGAAGTGGGTCTGGTAGAACGCCTTGATTGCCGCCACATCGTGGACGTAGAGGATGAGCCTGACCAGGGTGATGGACATGTTGCAGATTCCCCAAGGGCGCGTGCCGATGCTGATCAACCAATCGTAAGCGCCTGGCATGCAGTGCGTGTGGGAGGCGTTGACACACACCGCGCTGGTGATGCCGTGAAGACAATCACTGCCGGCGACGGCCTGCTGGTATTGCGCATGCATCGCCTACAATGTCGACATGAATACACTGCGTGATCCCGGCGATGCCGTCATCGCCATCGTCGGTGGTGGCGCGTCCGGTGTGCTGGTGGCGCTGCAGCTGCTGCGCCAGGCCGCAGCGCCGTTGCAGATCGTCATGATCGAGCCGCATGCGGCGCTTGGCGAAGGCGTGGCGTATTCCACCGCGCGCGGCGAACACCTGCACAATGTGCCGGCTGCGCGCATGAGTGCGCTGCCGGAACTGCCCCACGACTTTGTCGATTACCTGCGCGCGAACGCTTGTTGCCCCGAACTGGACGATGCGCAGTTGCCGCAGCAGTTCGTGGGGCGTCGGCACTACGCGCCGTATTTGCGCGACCGCCTGCAGGCGGCGCGTGCGCACAGCCCGGCGACGCTGCGCGTCCACCCCGCACGCGTGCAGGCGCTGCAGCTCAATGCCGGTGGCGCACTGTTGCAGCTGGACGATGGACAGGTGCTGCAGGTGAGCGTGGTGGTCTTGGCAGTGGGCAATGCGCTGCGACCGCTGCCGCTGCGGGGTGCCACCGGGCTGTCGCACGCGCAGCGTGTCGAAGCCTGGGAGACCGAGGCGGTGGCAGCGCTGCCACCGGACGCGGCCGTGTGCATCGTCGGTTCGGGCTTGAGCATGGCCGATACCGTGATGACGCTGGCAGCGCAGGCGCATCGGGCAAGCGTGCACGTGGTGTCGCGGCATGGCTTGCTGCCGTTACCGCAGGCGCACGGCGGCGTGGCGCTGTTCGATCCACAGCCGCTGCTGACCATGCCGCTGCGCGCACGCATGCGCACACTGCGCCAGCACGCGCGTGCCGCCGCCGCGCAGGGCCTGCCATGGCAGAGCGTGATGGAGCGCATCCGGCCGTTGAGCCAGGCGTTATGGCAGACGCTGTCGGTTGCCGATCAGCGTCGTTTTCTGCGGCATGTGGTGCGCTACTGGGACGTGCATCGGCATCGCATCGCCGCAACGGTGCATGCGCAGCTGCAGGCCATGCAGGCAAGCGGGCAGCTGCAGGTGCATCGCGCACGGCTGGACGTGGCCTTCGAGGTGGGTGCTTGCGTGCGCGTGAGCGCCGGGGCCGCCAGCGCCGCCAACGCCGGACATGCCTTGCAGCTGGATGTGCAGACGCTGGTCAATGCCACTGGGGTGGAAATGCGCGTGCAGGCGATGCGCAACCGGCTGCTGCAGCAACTGCTGGGGCAGGGCATTGCCGTGGCCGGGCCGCATGGGATCGGCGTGGACACCACTGCCGATGGCAGCCTGATCGATGCCGATGGACGTACGCAGCCGCAGCTGCGGGTGATCGGCAGCCTGCGCATCGGCACGCTGTGGGAAAGCCTGGCGGTGCCGGAGTTGCGCGAGCAGGCTGCGGCGATTGCGCGGGATGTGCTGGTGCTGCTGGGGCGGTGATGGGCGTTGTTCCCTTCTCCCGCTGGGAGAAGGTGGCGCGAAGCGCCGGATGAGGGTGCGAGCGAAGCCTCGTGTTACCCATCACTCGTAGTGGCTTCGCCCCGTACCCTCACCCCAATCCCCGCTCCGCGCCCAGCCCGCGCCAGCGGCGCGGCCGCTCAAAGGCACGCGCGCCTTCGGCACGTAAGCCGTGCCTTCTCTCCCCGAGGGGAGAGGGGCGAGTGCAGTCCCTGCTCGATGCTGACATGTCCAGGAAGGCCCTCTTCCCAAACCGCTTCATCGCAATCTCAGCCGCAGCGACGCCACAACCGGTAAAATGCGCCGGTGGATGTCTCTCATTTGCTCGATCATTTAAACCCCGCCCAGCGCGAGGCCGTTTCTGCGCCGCCGGGGCATTACCTCGTGCTGGCCGGCGCCGGCTCCGGCAAGACGCGCGTGCTGATCCATCGCATCGCCTGGCTCAACGAAGTCCAGGGCGTGCCCAACCACGGCATCTTCGCGGTGACCTTCACCAACAAGGCGGCCGGCGAAATGCGTCACCGCACCGACCTGCAGCTGCGCAATGGCAGCCGCGGGATGTGGATCGGTACATTTCACGGGCTGGCCCATCGCCTGTTGCGTCTGCATTGGCAGGACGCGCGGTTGCCGGAAGGCTTCCAGGTCATGGACAGCGACGACCAGTTGCGGTTGGTCAAGCGCGTGGTGCAGGCGCTGGAGCTGGACGAGAGCAAGTATCCGCCCAAGCAGATGAGCTGGTGGATCAACGAGCAGAAGGATGAGGGCCGCCGTCCGCAGCATATCCAGCCCGAGCCCAACGACGATTGGACCGAAGTGCGCCGGCAGGTGTATGCGGCTTATCAGGAACGCTGCGACCGTTCCGGGCTGCTGGATTTCGCCGAGTTGCTGCTGCGCGCGCACGAATTGCTGCGCGACACCCCGGCCTTGCTGGCGCATTACCGTGCGCGCTTCCGCGAGATTCTGGTCGACGAGTTCCAGGACACCAACGCCATCCAGTACGCCTTCGTGCGCGTGCTGGCCGGCGAATCGGGCAATGTATTCGTGGTGGGTGACGACGACCAGGCCATCTACGGCTGGCGCGGTGCCAAGGTCGAGAATGTCCAGCGTTTTCTCAAAGATTTCCCCGGCGCGCAGACCGTGCGGCTGGAGCAGAACTACCGCTCCAGCGCCAATATCCTGGGCGCGGCCAATGCGGTGATCGCGCACAATCCGGACCGCATCGGCAAGCAGCTGTGGACCGATTCCGGCGATGGCGACCCGATCGATCTGTATGCGGCCTACAACGAAGTGGACGAGGCGCGTTATGTGGTCGAGCGTGCACGGCAGTGGGTGCGCGACGGCGGCAGTTATGGCGAAGTGGCGGTGCTCTACCGCAGCAATGCGCAATCGCGCGCGCTGGAAGAAGCGCTGATTTCCGAGCAGTTGCCGTACCGCGTGTATGGCGGTATGCGCTTCTTCGAACGTGCCGAAATCAAGGACGCGTTGGCTTATTTGCGCCTGCTCACCAACCGCAGCGACGACGCGGCCTTCGAACGCGCGGTCAACACGCCCACGCGTGGCATTGGCGACCGGACGCTGGATGAGGTGCGCCGGCTGGCGCGTGCCAGTGCGCTGTCGTTGTGGGAAGCGGCCATGTTGTGCACGCAGCAGAACACGCTGGCCGCACGCGCACGCAATGCCCTGGCCAGCTTCCTCAGCCTGATCGGCCAGCTGCATGCCGAAACCGGACAGATGGAACTGGCCGAACGCATCGACCATGTGCTGATGCGCTCGGGTCTGCGCGAGCATTGGGCCAAGGAAAGCCGTGGCGGGCTGGATTCGGAATCGCGTACCGAGAACCTGGACGAACTGGTGTCGGTCGCCTCGCGCTTCACCCGCCCCGATGACGAAGACAGCCAGGGCATGACCGAGCTGGTCGCCTTCCTGGCCTATGCCTCGCTGGAGGCCGGCGAAGGCCAGGCCCAGGCTGGCGAGGAAGGCGTGCAGCTGATGACGCTGCATTCGGCCAAGGGCCTGGAGTTCCCCATCGTGTTCCTGGTCGGTCTGGAAGACGGCCTGTTCCCCAGCGCGCGCTCGTTGGAAGAGAGCGGGCGGCTGGAAGAGGAGCGTCGCCTGGCGTACGTGGGCATCACCCGCGCGCGGCAGAAGCTGGTGCTGTGCTACGCCGAATCACGCCGCATCCACGGCCAGGACAACTACAACGTGCCCTCGCGCTTCCTGCGCGAGATTCCGCGCGACCTGCTCAACGAAGTACGCCCCAAGGTGCAGGTTTCGCGCACTGCATCGCTGGGCGCGGCGCGCGGCGGCCCGGTGCATGGCATCGTGGAGACCGCGCCGATCAAGCTCGGCGCCAATGTCGAACACCCCAAGTTCGGCGGCGGCGTGGTAGTCGATTACGAAGGCGCTGGCGCGCATGCGCGCGTGCAGGTGCAGTTCGATGAGGTCGGCGCCAAGTGGCTGGTGATGGCCTACGCCAATCTGACTGTGGTGTAGGCGGCTCGGCACTCGTCAGCGATTGCGCGTTGTTCAGCAGGCGAGGGCGTCGTGCCGTTGCATTGTGCGTGCAGCAAGCAGAGCCGGCCGCTGCTGCACCTCATACGTCGAGCGAGATCGCATGACCATCCGTGACAGATGATCGATGGATGAAGCGTCGCCTCCGCTGCGCTGTTGCGCGCCTACATTTCCCAGCTGAAGCTTGAGTTGATCTGCTTGCCGTTCACGGCCAGTGTCGACTTGTTGGCGAGCACGACCAGGGTAAAGGGCGGCACGCGCGTGTCGTCGCCTGTGTAAATCAGGCGCAGGATTCTGCGTTTGGTATCGAACGTCGTGACCTGGAAATTGCCTTGCAACCAGATGCCCGCGCTGTCGCCAGGTGCATTGAAACGAAGACTGGCGATCACTGGTCGGGTGTCGTGCCCGATTTCGAACAGGATGGAGTAGCCACTCTCTTCAAAAGAAAGTGAGGTGGTTGCGTGTGCAGGTGTGCTGAGGCATGCCCACAGCAAGAACGCAACGCAGGCTGCTACAAATCGTGTCATGACGTCATCCTTGAACGTGGTCGCACCGGAAGGGCACGGCCTGGAGTATCGATGCTGGCGCCGCGGCATTGCAACGGATGCGACAAGCGGTGGAATGGCGACACAGTCACCTCGCGGGTGAGGCCGGTGCTCGAACTCCCATTGGCGGTTTCCGGTGGTGAGCGCGCCAATCGCTTTGGCGAATAGGCAGATCGTGAGGTTCTGTAAGCCACTTTGAGCCGGCAATCGGGGCTATTGGTGCATCGCTCGATGCGTAGCGCGCTGCATCCATGCCACCCTGTCAGCAGTTCATTGCACAGGTACCCGGCGGCATGCAAACCGAAAAACAGAAGATGCTGGCAGGCGAGCTCTACAACGCCACCGATGCGCAACTGCAGGCCGATCAAGCGGCGGCTGCGGCGTGGATGGAGCGCTACAACGCCACTGGCGCGCAGCCATCCACACAGCGGCATGCATTGCTGGTCGAGCGGCTCGCCGAGGTGGGTGCCGGTGCGGTGATCCGGCCGCCATTTCATTGCGATTACGGCTACAACATCCATCTGGGCGCGGGCGTGTTCCTCAATTTCAATTGCGTGATTCTGGATATCTGTCAGGTGCATATCGGCGAAGGCACGCAGGTGGGGCCCGCCGTGCAGTTCTACGCTGCCGATCATCCGCGCGATGCGGCCGGACGCGCCAGCGGGCTGGAGTTCGGACGGCCGATTCGCGTCGGGCGCAATGTGTGGATCGGTGGCGGGGCGATCATCCTGCCGGGCGTCAGCATTGGCGACGACGCAGTGATCGGTGCCGGTGCGGTGGTCACGCGCGATGTGCCGGCCGGCGCGACCGCCGTGGGCAATCCGGCGCGCGTGCGCGTACCCCGGGGTGCTGCCGATGAAGCGCCCACCGACTGAAGGCAACCAAGAAGCGCCGCGACCGAAGCTGTTAGGCGGACGTGGCCGCTGCGCAATGCAGCTCATACGCAAACAGGGCAGTTTTGAGCGCGTTACTGGCGCCGAGGTGATGGTTGCTCGTCAGCCAGATGAGCGGCTTGAAGCGCTACAGTCCGTGACGTGCAAGATTGATTTGTATCAAGGTCTGCGTTGTTGAGTGCTGTCAATCTCAAATCGCCGGCGCCGCTGCCGGTCCATCCGGGAGGTCATCATGTACAAACGAATCCTGATCGCCATTGATGCGTCCGAGCTGTCGCATCGCGGCCTGTTTCAAGGCCTGGAGCTGGCCAAGGCGACCGGTGCGAAAGTGGATATCGTCACCGTGTCCGAGCCGTGGGCGATGGGCATGTACGACGCAATGGGCTGGAGCGTGGGCTACGAGGCCAGCCCCGAATACCGCAAAGAGCGCGAAGCGGCCGCCGAAAAGATCCTGCGCCCGGCGCTGGAGTTGGCCGCCGCTGCCAACATCAAGGCCACGCCGCGGCATGTGCTGGATCGTTTCGCGGCCGAGGGCATCGTGCAGACCGCCAAGGACTGCAACAGCGATCTGATCATCATGACCTCGCACGGCCGCCGCGGGATGCAGCGCATGCTGCTCGGCAGCCAGACGGTGGAAGTGCTGACCCACAGTGCGATTCCGGTACTGGTCATTCGCTGATGCCGATGCCAGTGCCTTGCCTCACCTGGGCGCGTACCTGGGCGCGATGTGGCGCCCAGGTCATGCACCTCGTGCCCAGGCGCGCTCCTACGCAACTCAAGGTACTTCGCTCTCCATCGGCTCCAGTTGTGCCGCAAAGCGCCGGACCGGTCGGGCGAGCCGGCGCAGTGCTTCGGTATGCACCAGCGGAGAGCCGTGCGTGGGTGTGGCTGCACCGCTGCGCATGGATGCGTACTCGGGTTGTACGTGCTGGCTCAGTTCGCGCATGAAGCGCCACATCGGCACGTAGTGACCACGCCGTGGTGCAGGAAGATGCGGCGCAGCGCGGCACTGGCGACGCCACTGCATGGGCGGCATGCCGAAGCGCTGCTGAAACGCGCGCTGAAACTGACGCTCGGACGCAAAGCCCATCTCGTAGAGCAACCAGGTCAGGCTGCAGTCCGGATAGGCCTGCAGGTAGCGGTGTGCGGTGCTTAGCCGCTGCTCGCGGATATAGCTGGCCACGCCGCCGCGCGACTGGAACAGGCGGTACAGCGATGCGCGCGATAACGCGAACGCGTGCTGCAACGACTCGGTGCCCAACTCCGCTTCGCCGATGTGCTGCTCGATATACGCCAGCAGGTCGATCATCAGCGGCGTGTGTGCCTCCCCGGCCGTGGATACGTGCGGAACGATGGCGCTGTAGTAACCGGTGCTGCTCATGCGGATGCTGCCTGCGGCCCACTCCCCGGGGCCTGTCCCCTGGTCAACCGAGAAAAGCAGCGCCAACCCATCACGCCTCTTTCACAAAGTCGGCGCTGGATCACGCATCCGTACCTGCCTGCGCACGATCGCGGCGATTGAGACGATTTGTCGGGTGAGCCCACGGGCGCATTTCTATCCTCGCCGCAGCGCTGAGGAAGCGTCATCGCACGGCCTGCCGCTTCGGTCCGCGTGGTGCACGGCGGTTGCGGGCTAGCCCGCGGCAGCGGCGTTGCACGCAGGCTGCAGGCATTCCGCCGGGCCGGCGACATCCAAGCCACATGGCAGCGCACGTGCACCGCACGCTGGCGCAACGGGCAAGCTCAATCGGAGATCAGGCATGGCCAGCAGTCAGAAGTTCATTGCCCGCAATCGGGCGCCACGGGTGCAGATCGAATACGACGTGGAGGTCTACGGCGCGCAGAAGAAGGTGCAGATTCCGTTCGTGATGGGGGTGATGTCCGATCTGTCCGGCGCCAATGCCGGTGAGCTGCCCTCGCTGGATGAGCGCAAGGCACTGGAGATCGACGTCGACAACTTCGACAGCCGCCTGCAGTCGATGCGGCCGCGCGCGCAATTCAAGGTGCCCAACACGCTCACCGGCGAAGGCGAGCTGGCGGTGGATATCACCTTCGAAAGCATGGACGATTTTTCGCCGGCCGCCATCGCGCGCAAGGTTGCGCCGCTGGCCAAGCTGCTGGAAGCGCGCACGCAGCTGGCCAACCTGGACACCTACATGGACGGCAAGGCCGGTGCAGAGCAGCTGATTGCCAACGCCATCCGCGACCCGGCGTTGCTGCAGTCGCTGGTGTCGGCCGCCAAGCCTGCCTCCGAACCGGAAGGAGCCTGACGCCATGTCCGCGACCGAAGCCGCACTGGCCACCAGTAGCACCGAAACAACCGAACAGGGCGACTTTGCCGCGCTGCTCAATCGCGAGTTCCGCCCCAAGAGCGAACGCGCCAAGGAAGAAGTGGAATCGGCCGTGCGCACGCTGGCCGAGCAGGTGCTCAACCGCAGCGATGTGGTCAGCGAAGACGTGTCGCAGACCATCAAGGCCTATATCGCCGAGATCGATCGTGCCCTCACCGAGCAGCTCAACCAGATCCTGCATCACGCCGATCTGCAGCAGCTCGAAGGCGCCTGGCGCGGCCTGCATTACCTGGTCAACAACACCGAGACCGACCAGCAGCTCAAGATCCGCGTGCTGAACATCAGCAAGAAGGAACTGGGCAAGGTGCTCAAGCGCTACAAGGGCACCGCCTGGGACCAGAGCCCCATCTTCAAGAAGGTCTACGAGCAGGAATACGGCCAGCTCGGTGGCGAACCGTATGGCTGCCTGGTCGGCGATTACTATTTCGACCAAAGCCCGCCGGATGTGGAACTGCTCAACGGCATGGCGCAGGTGGCTGCTGCCGCGCATGCACCGTTCATTGCCGCGGCCGCGCCCAAGTTGATGGGCATGGACAACTGGAGCGAGCTCTCCAACCCGCGCGACCTGGCGAAGATTTTCTCCACGCCCGATTACGCCGCATGGCGCTCGCTGCGCGAATCGGAAGATTCCAAGTACATCGGCCTGGCCATGCCGCGCACGCTGTCGCGTCTGCCTTACGGCGCGGCCACCAGCCCGGTGGATGAATTCGATTTCGAAGAAGACACTGCCGGCGCTGACTCGTCCAAGTACACCTGGCAGAACGCTGCCTATGCGATGGCAGTGAACATCAATCGCTCGTTCAAGCAGTACGGCTGGTGCTCGCGCATTCGCGGTATCGAATCCGGCGGCGCAGTGGAAGGCTTGCCCACCCACACCTTCCCCACCGACGACGGTGGCGTGGACATGAAGTGCCCGACCGAAGTGGCAATCACCGACCGCCGCTCTGCCGAATTGGACAAGATGGGTCTGATGCCGCTGGTGCATCGCAAGAACTCGGACATGGCCGCCTTCATCAGCGCGCAGTCGCTCAACAAGCCCGACGAATACGACGACCCGGATGCCACCGCCAACGCAGCGTTGGGCGCGCGCCTGCCCTACATGTTCGCGTGCTGCCGCTTTGCGCATTACCTCAAGTGCATCGTGCGCGACAAGATCGGTTCGTTCTCCGATCGCGAACAGATGCAGAGCTGGCTGACGCGTTGGGTCACCCAGTACATCGACGGCGACCCGTCCAACTCAAGCGAAGAAACCAAGGCGCGCAAGCCGCTGGCTGCCGCCGAGGTGGTGGTGGAAGAAGTGGAAGGCGCGCCGGGCTATTACAGCTCCAAGTTCTTCCTCAAGCCGCATTACCAGCTGGAGGGCCTGACCGTGTCGTTGCGGTTGGTCTCGCGCCTTCCCTCGGCCGCCAAGGCCTGATCCGACGCATTCGCGTCACGGGCACGACGCGAATGCGCGTCGCGCCACCTCGTGTTGTCACTCTCATTGAAGGAGCAGTTCCATGGCGTTCGACATGCACATCAAGTTCGGCAGCGGCAAGGTCAAGATCGAAGGCGCGTCCAACCACAAGAAGCACAAGGGCGAAATTCCGATCCTGGCCTGGTCTTGGGGCGCGAGCAATTCCGGCGACCTGCACACCGGTGGCGGCTCGGCCAGTGGTGGCAAGGCGCATATCCAGGACATCTCCATCACCAAGTACGTGGATGGTTGCTCCAACGCATTGCTCGATGCGGTATGCACCGGGGCACGTGTGGAAAACGCCTGGCTGTACGTCACCAATGCCACTGGCGAGCAGAGCGACTTTCTCACCCTGGAATTGAGCGAAGGCGTGCTGATTACCTCGTTGTCGACCGGCGGTTCCGGCGGCGAAGACCGCCTGACCGAAAACGTGACGCTGCACTTCGGCAAGTTCAAGTACGGCTTCCAGCCGCAGGACGACAAGGGTGCCGCCCAGGGTGGCGCGAAGGAATTCACCTACGACATCCAGGGTGTGGCCAAGGCCTAACACGAACGCAGGCAACCACGACGCCTTCGCCACGCAGGAGAGTTTGGCGAGGCAGTGCGGCATGCAGCACGCGTGTAGACGCGCGCGCTGCGCCGCCCCAGCCGCCCAGCGGATGTTGGCGCTGTGACGTTGGCTGCCTCCGATGGCGGCAATGCAATGACGGGCGGTGCCGCGCACGGCACCGCCACCTTCTTCGACAAGGAACCACGCGATGGATGCCACCGCACAGACCCTGCTTGCCCAAGGCGAGCCGGCGCAGGCGTTGCAGCAACTGATCCAGCAGGTGCGCCGGCAACCGGCCGATGCAGCGCAGCGCGTGTTCCTGTTTCAGTTGCTGGCCGTCCTCGGCCAGTGGTCGCGCGCCGCAGACCAGCTGCGCGCCTGCGCTGAACTGGATGCCGCCACGCTGCCCTTGGTGCAGACGTACCTTGCAGTGCTGCAGGGCGAACAGACGCGCGCCGAGGTGTTTGCCGGCACGCGGCTACCGCATGTGATTGGCGAACCGGCCGAGTGGCTGGCGATCCATCTACACGCGCTGCAACTGTCGGCGCAAGGGCATGGCGAACAAGCAGCTGCGTTGCGGACGCAAGCGTTCGAGTTGGCACCGGCCAGTGCCGGCGTGCTCGATGGCGAACGCTTCCAGTGGCTTGCAGATGCCGATACCCGTTTCGGACCCTGCATCGAGCTCATGCTCGACAGCGGCTACGCCTGGGCACCGCTCAGCCACATCCAGCAGTTACGCATGCAAGCGCCGCTGGATCTGCGCGACACCGTGTGGGCGCCCGTGAGCGTGCTATGGCGCAACGGCGGCCAGGCCTTCGGCTACCTGCCGGTGCGTTACCCCGGCAGCGAGCACCTGGATGCCGGCGAGCTGCAACTGGCGCGCCGCACCGAATGGACGCATGGTGCGCAAGGCGAAATCGGCCTGGGCCAGCGCATGTGGAGCACGGAGTCGCACGAGATTGCGCTGCTCGATGTGCGTGACGTGCAGTTCGACGCGGGCTGACGCGCCATGGCCGAACTCACCACCACCGAACGCTTGCAGCCTTCGCTACTGGACCGGCTCACCGATGCCGCGCCCAGCCAGCGCGAAGAGAGCCGCGAGCAACGCGTGATCTCGGCCACGCGCCTGCGCGAATGCGTGATCCGCGATCTGTCGTGGTTGCTCAATGCCGTAAATCTGGAAACCAGCCGCCCGCTGGAAGCGCACCCGCAGGTGCGCAGCTCGGTGCTGAATTACGGCATCCCGGACCTGGCCGGTGTTGCAGTGGCCGGCATCGATGCGGCAGCGCTGCAACAGCGCATCCGCGAGGCGATTCTGGCCTTCGAACCGCGGCTGATACCCGAGACGCTGCGCGTCAGTGTGCATGCCGATGCCGCACGCATGGACCGGCGCTCGCTGCTGTTCACCATCGAATCGGAGATGTGGGCGCAACCGCTGCCGTTGAATCTGTATCTGAAGACCGCGCTGGACCTGGAAACCGGGCGGCTCGATGTCGTCGAAGGGCACGGCTGACGCCATGGACCCGCGCCTGCTGCCGTACTACACCCGCGAATTGCAGCACGTGCGCGACATGGGCGCCGAGTTCGCGCGCGAGTATCCCAAGATCGCCGGGCGGCTCGGTCTGGACGCGTTCGAATGTGCCGACCCGTATGTCGAGCGGTTGCTGGAAGGCTTCGCGTTCCTGGCCGCGCGCGTGCAACTCAAGCTGGACGCGCAATACCCGGTGTTCACCCAGCACCTGCTGGAGATGGTCTACCCGCATTATCTGGCACCGTTGCCGTCGATGGCGGTGGTGCAGTTGCAGCCGGATCTGAAAGACAGCGGGCTGGCAGCAGGCGTGGTGGTGCCGCGGCAAAGCGCGCTGCGCAGCCTGGTCGGCCCGGGCGAGCGCACCGCCTGCGAATTTCGCACCGCGCATGCAGTGAGCTTGTGGCCGTTGCAGCTGGCCGAGGCCAAGTATCTTGAATCGCCGGCCGCAGTGGCGGCTGCCGGCATCGCCTTGCCGCCCGGGCGCGTGGTGCGTGCCGGCGTGCGTCTGCGCTTTGAGCTGGTGGGTGGCGCGCAGACGCACGCGCTGGCGCTGGATCGGCTGCCGCTATTCCTGGCCGGCGCCGACGGCTTGCCCAAGCGGTTGTACGAACAGCTGCATGCCGACACCACTGCGGTGGTGGTGCGTGGCAGCAATGCCAGCGGTGGCACGCTGGAGATGACGCTGGGCGCCGATACCGTGCAGATGCGCGGCTTTGCCGACGACGATGCATTGATTCCCTACGACGGCCGTTCGTTCAGTGGCTACCGCCTGCTGCAGGAATACTTCGCCTGTCCGGAGCGCTTTCTGTTCGCAGAACTCACCGGGCTACGCGCGCCATTGCGGCGGTTGCACGGCAGCAGCTTCGAGGTGGTGGTGTTGCTGCAACGCAGCCTGCCGAGCCTGGCTGCGGCAGTGGGCGCCGAGCATTTCAAATTGTTCTGCACCCCGGCAATCAATCTGTTCCCACGGCGTGCCGATCGCATCCATCTGCACGCCGGCCTGCACGAATACCACGTGCTGGCCGACCGCACCCGGCCGATGGATTTCGAGATCCATCATTTGGGCGAAGTGGAAGGCTTCGGCGATCGTCAGGAGCCGGAGCAACGCTTCGCGCCGTTCTATGGTGGCGACGCACGCACCTGGCATGCCCGGCATGGCGCGTTCTACAGCATGCGCCGCGAGCCGCGCATGCTATCGGCCCGCCAGCGCCGCGATGGCGCGCGGTCGAGTTATGTGGGCAGCGAAGTGTTCGTCAGCCTGGTCGATGCCGACGATCAGCCGCACAGAACGCGCCTGCGCCAGCTTGGGCTGCAACTGTGGTGCAGCAACCGCGATCTGCCGCTGCATATGCCGGTAGGCAAGGGCACCACCGATTTCACCATGGACAGCGGCGTGCCGGTCCAGAGCGTGCGCTGCGTGGCCGGGCCGACCAAGCCGCGCCCGGCGTTGTCGGATGGGCAGACTGCGTGGCGCCTGCTCAGCCAATTGCAGCTCAATTATCTCTCGCTCTTCGAAGACGGCCCCGACGGCGCCGCTGCGCTACGCGAGATCCTCACCTTGTACTGCGACCCGTTCGACGCATCCGCGCAGCGGCAGATCGAAGGCGTCAAGCAGGTGAGCGGCACACCGATCGTGCGGCGTATCCCGGTGCCTGGCCCGATCACCTTCGGTCGCGGCCTGGAGATCACGCTGACCTGCGAGGACGCCGCCTTCGAAGGCACCGGCGCCTTCCTGCTGGCTTCGGTGCTGCGGCACTTCTTCGCGCGCTATGTCTCGGTGAATTCCTTCACCGAGACCGTGCTGCGCACCACCGAACGCAACGAGGTGGCCCGATGGCCAGCCCAGCCCGGCACGCGCCCGCGCCTGTGAGCGCGGCGGCTGCGGCGCTGGCCCAGGCGCTGCAGACCCGGCCACAGGATTTCAGCCCGTTCGCGGCCTTGCGCGCGATCGAGCGCTGCCATCCGCTGCAGCCACGCCTGGGTGAATCCACGCGCGCCAGCGACGATGTGCTGCGGCTGCGGCATGCGCCATCACTGGCATTCGCACCCCATGCGCTGGACCGCTACACACCGGCAACGCACGATCAGCCTGCCGCGCTGTACGGTCTGTTTTTAGGCCTGTTCGGTCCCAATGCACCATTGCCCTTGCACCTGACCGAATACGCCATCGAGCGTGCGCAGCAAGCCAAGGATGGCACCTTTGCCGCATTTGCCGATGTGTTCCACCACCGCATGCTGAGCCTGTTCTACCGCGCCTGGGCGCAGGCACAGCCCAGCGTGCAGGCCGAGCGCCCGGCGAGCGACCAGTTCCGTGCCTGGCTGGATGCACTGGTCGGCATCGCCAGCCCGCATCTGCGCGACCGCGACGCGTTGCCGGACGATGCACGTCGTTACTACGCCGGCCGTCTTGGCACCGCCACGCGCACGCCGGAAGGCTTGCGTGCCCTGCTGCAGCAGTTGTGCGAATGGCCGGTGCAGGTACAGGAATTCATCACCGAATGGATGCGCCTGCCGGCCGATGCGCACCTGCAACTTGGTCTGGGTCCGCGCAACGCGCGGCTGGGCGTGGACAGCGTGGTGGGCGCACACGTGCGTGGCGCCCAGCAACGCGTGCGCATCTGCCTGGGGCCGCTGCCGCGCCTGGCGTTTCAACGCTTTCTTCCGGGCGGCCAGGCGCTCAGGCAACTCACCGCTGCGGTGCGCAGCTATCTGGGCGACGAATTCGGCTGGGAACTGCAGCTGTTGCTCAAGGCCGACGAGGTCCCCACGCCGCACCTTGCGCGCAATAGCCGGCTGGGCCTGGATACCTGGCTCGGCCGTCGCGCCTGGAGCATTGCCGACGCCGACGAGGTGCTGCTGCGCCCATCGGGCTGACGCACACCGCTCTACCTTTCGCTCACACGTAACGTACCGACTTCGAAGGACGCACCATGGCCGAGATCTCCCGCAGTGCCCTGTTCGGCAAGCTCAATCCGCTGGCCTACCGCGGCATCGAAAGCGCCACCGTGTTCTGCAAGCTGCGCGGCAACCCGTATGTGGAGCTGGTGCATTGGCTGCATCAGTTGCTGCAGCTGCAGGACTCGGACCTGCACCGCATCATCAAACACTTTCAGCTCAACCCCTCCACGCTGGCGCGTGATGTCACGTCGGCCCTGGACGCCTTGCCGCGCGGTTCCACTGCCGTCACCGACCTGTCGGCCAATGTCGAAGAAGCGGTGGAGCGCGGTTGGGTGTATGCCTCACTGAGTTTTGGTGAAGCGCAGGTGCGCACCGGCTATCTGGTGGTTGGCATTCTGAGCGTGCGCGGTTTGCGTAATGCATTACTGGCGATCTCCAAGGAGTTCGACAAGCTCAAGCCCGCGGTACTCAGCGAAGACTTTGCGCGGATCGTGGCCGGCTCCCCGGAAGATGGTTTGCTGCCCAGCGATGGTTTCTCACTCGGTCAGACCGCTGCACCTGGGGAGGCTAGCGGCGCCATCGCGCCGGCCGCACTGGGAAAGCAGGAAGCACTGAAGAAATTCACCACCGACCTCACCGCACAGGCACGCGAGGGCAAGCTGGACCCGATCATCGGCCGCGACGACGAGATCCGCCAGGTCGTCGATATCCTGATGCGCCGCCGCCAGAACAACCCGATCCTGGTTGGCGAGGCCGGTGTCGGTAAGACCGCGGTGGTGGAAGGCTTCGCACAACGCATCGCGCGCGGCGATGTGCCGCCCGCGTTGAAGGACGTGCAGCTGCGCACGCTGGATGTGGGCCTGCTGCAGGCCGGCGCCAGCATGAAGGGCGAATTCGAGCAACGCCTGCGCGCAGTCATCGACGAAGTGCAGGCCAGCCCCAAGCCGATCATTTTGTTTGTCGACGAAACCCACACCCTGGTCGGCGCCGGTGGCGCGGCCGGTACCGGCGATGCGGCCAACCTGCTCAAGCCCGCACTGGCGCGTGGCACCTTGCGCACCGTGGGGGCGACCACGTTTGCCGAGTACAAGAAGTACATCGAAAAAGACCCCGCGCTGACGCGGCGCTTCCAGGCCGTGCAGGTGGACGAGCCGGACGAAGCCAAGGCAGTGCGCATGATGCGCGGCGTCGCTTCGATGATGGAACAGCACCACCGCGTGCAGATCCTCGACGAAGCGCTGGAAGCGGCGGTCAAGCTCAGTCACCGCTACATCCCGGCGCGGCAGCTGCCGGACAAATCGGTGAGCCTGCTCGACACCGCCTGCGCGCGCGTGGCGGTGAGCCTGCACGCTACGCCTGCGGAAGTGGACGACAGTCGCCGCCGCATCGAGTCGCTGGAGACCGAGCACGCCATCATCGAACGCGAGCGTGCGATTGGCATCGTGGTGGATGAGCGCGCCGCTGCGTGTGCCGGCTTGCTGGAAAGCGAACACGGCCGCCTGCGTGATCTGGAGCAGCGGTGGGTTGCCGAGAAGGCATTGGTGGACGAGCTGTTGTCGTTGCGCGCACAACTGCGTAGCGGTAATTCATCGGTGGAAGGCACCGGCAGTGCGTTGGAAGCAGAGGCCGACACCGACGCAGATGCCGCTGTGGCGCAGTCGGCGTCTGGCGACACTGCCGTGCTCGACGCACCGGTGCAAGTTGATCGCGACACGCTGTTAGCGCGCCTGCAGTTGGTGCAGGCCGAACTGGCAGCATTACAAGGCGAATCGCCGCTGATCCTGCCCACCGTCGATTACCAAGCGGTTGCCGCCGTGGTCGCCGACTGGACCGGCATCCCGGTCGGGCGCATGGCGCGCAACGAGATCGACACCGTGCTGCGCCTGCCCGACCTGCTGGCCAAGCGCGTGATCGGCCAAGACCATGCCATGGAGATGATCGCCAAGCGTATCCAGACCAGCCGCGCCGGTCTGGACAACCCGGACAAACCGATCGGCGTGTTCCTGCTGGCCGGCACCTCCGGCGTGGGCAAGACCGAAACCGCACTCGCGCTGGCCGAAACCTTGTACGGCGGCGAACAAAATCTGATCACCATCAACATGAGCGAGTACCAGGAAGCGCATACCGTCTCCTCGCTCAAGGGTGCACCGCCGGGCTATGTGGGCTACGGCGAAGGCGGCGTGCTCACCGAAGCGGTGCGACGCAAGCCGTACTCGGTCGTGTTGCTGGACGAAGTGGAAAAAGCCCACCCGGACGTGCACGAACTGTTCTTCCAGGTCTTCGACAAGGGCTGGATGGAAGACGGCGAAGGCCGCCGCATCGACTTCCGCAATACCTTGATCATCCTCACCAGCAACGCGGGCACCGACCTGATCGCCAGCCTGTGCAAGGACCCGAAACTGATGCCGGATCCGGACGGAATGGCCAAGGCCATCCGCGAGCCGTTGTTGAAGGTGTTTCCGCCGGCATTGCTCGGCAGGTTGGTGGCCATTCCGTACTACCCGCTGAGCAACGCCATGCTCGGGCAGATCGTGCGACTGCAGTTGAACCGCATCAAGAAGCGCATCGAGGAGCGCTACAGGATTCCGTTCGAGTACGACGATGCGGTGGTGGAGCTAGTGGTATCGCGGTGCACCGAAAGCGAATCGGGTGGGCGGATGATCGATGCGATTTTGACGAATTCGATGTTGCCGGCGATGTCGAGGGAATTCCTGGGGCGGCTTGCACACCAGGCATCCATCGGAGGCGTAGGAATGAGCACGAATCCAGACGGCTTCTCGTACCTGTTCCACTGACAGGCGCAGGCGCGCACGGACAGAATCCAAAGAGAGGACTTCGATGAAGATCAGTGATGCATCGGAATTGGAAATGGTGTTGTTCCTGGATGAGAATTTCCAGGTTGTCGATGGTGTCCAGATCGAAGCGACGCAGCGGATGAGGGACATGCTCGTCTTCGCGCGCATGGCCAGTTTCCTTTCCGACAACGAAGCGCTTGCGTCGGCGGTCAAGGACCTGTCCTTTGAGCTGGGCACGGAATACGCAAAGTTCCGTGAGGTACAGCGCGATGGCGTCAATTATCGCCGTCTCGGCGCCTTCTCCTGTGCGCTTGGAAAATATGCATCCTATTACGGGTTCAGTAGGAAAGTGGTCATTCTCAATGGCCAGATTAGCCCTGCTGATTTCAACGATGTAGTGGGGGCGAAGATCATGTTTCGCGACCTTTTCACCCGCGCCCATGGCGAGTTCACGCACGCGATACAGTGGCTTCTGCTGGTCCAGCGATTCGGCGAGGTGGCGGCCGTTTACTACGCCAAGTCAGTCCAGTACCGTTCCACCCGGACGTTTCTCGCACAAGGCGGGCCACAGCGAGCCTATATGTGGAATTTCCTGGTGGACTGCTTCGACGGTGCGGAGGACTATCGACAGAACATCTACGCTAAGACATTCAGGTGCCCGCAGATCGCTACCGAACGCCTGCGGACGCTGCTCCCGACTCAATCGTGGTTGGGGGAATTCCTCTACGCTCGCCGGCACAAGGGCTTGAAAAATGGGGAGGAACCCTACGTAGACGCACACTACACGAATGGGCGGACCATCAACATGAAGCCACCCCACATCAACAGGACGGTCTGGAAAAACGACGGGGAAGAAATTCGGGCCTATACCCAGCTGCGCGAAAACATCTATTACAAGTCTGTCATTGAGGCGAGGAAGAACTGAACTTTTGGAATTGTCGGGTGCGCGGCCAAGATTTCCGTAATGCCCGATAAGAACTAAAAGGAGCGCAGAGCATATGAATTCCGAGCTAGACCGGTGCAGGCAAAAACGAAGACTGCAGAACTGCGAAGCTGCATTCTTCATCGCCGCCACTTCCTCGACGATCCAAGCCATCGGCAACAAGCGCGAGCGTGCTCAGGAACAGCGTTAGGAACACTTTAATAAAAAATCGGATCAGGTTCGGTTTAGAAGTGAATCTGACCCCGTCTCCCGGTCCAGGAGCGTTACAGGATTATTTTCAAGCATGACGATGCGCTGATGGAACTAGTGATGATTCGGTTTGCCGCGGTAGTGAAACGGAACGAATGATCGATGCGATTTTGTCGAATTCTTTGTTTCCCCAGATTTTCGGGATTTGGTGACGCCTAATCGGATTGGAGAACTGTGATGATTGACACCAGTGGCAGAAGGCGGTGGCTTTGCTATCAGTCGAATTTTTTAAAGACAGGGTGCCTGCAATGAGGATCCTATTCTGGAATGTCCAGCGGCTTGGTACTGGAACGCCAGGCAGCAAGCAAAAAATAATGGAGCAAGTTGTCGCTGAGGCTTTCCATCTGCACAACGCAGAATTTGCTGTCCTATGTGAAGTTACAAGCGACCTTGAGCTTGGAGGTGTGGCCATCAACAAGCAAGTAGTCACTGCTAAGCGGACCGCAAAGGGGACCAAGGCTCAGCTTGGCTATGCAGCTATCGATGATGACCTCGATGAAAGTGTATTGATGCGCTTTAATCCTCCAAGCTTCAGGGACGTTTTCGGGACTTCGCCTTGGAAAAAAGGCGGAGGTGAATTCACGAAGCAAAGCAAGCGTCATGTTGCGTGTCTGGGGGCTTTGAACGGGATAAGTTTGTATGTTTACCATGCCAACGCTAGCGGGAAGGCGGCCTTTTTAGTTGGGTGGGTAGCCGAGGCACTGCATCAGCTGCACAACGGCTCGTTTGTGTTAATGGGAGATCTGAATTGTGAGCCCGCAGGTCTCATCCTCGCCATGCAAGAGAGTGGTTCCGATCTTAATTATTTCAATGTTGCTTTTAATGGAGACACGCATAACGCCAAGATTGGAGTTTCCAAGACGTACGATTATGCAATCTCCGGAAGCAATGTTGCGACCAATGTTGAAGTGCTTAATATTGCTCCCGCAGTGGCCAACTTTTCTAAAAGCATCAACCCGCTCGACGACATATCAGATCACTGTCCAATCATTGTGACGTTCTGAAAGCCATTTGTCAGCAATGTGCCGGAACGAACGAAAGTGCAAAATAGGTAACTGGTATCACAAAGCCGGGGTAACCGGGCCAGGCTAACCTATCGGTCGACAACAGCGACTTGAGATGCCGACGAGCCGCTGAATGCCCGCAAAAAGATGCGTCTATGGCCGCTGTGCTTGCGCGTCGGCGGAAACTGCAGTTCTTTGCACTTCCATCGCCGGCCAGAGTTGTGTCCGGCGCAAAAAAAAAGGGCTGCATGCGACATCGGTCAGCGAGCACTGTGCGTCTGCTTGGCGCTGCCATCGGCAATGTGCCGGGTTCATGGCGGTCCAAGCCGGTCCAAGCCGGTCTGTAACAAGCCGCCAGGCGCGCTTTACCCGTCTTCGTCACTGAAGAAGAGAACGCGTGCTCCAAGAGACAACGCTTCGTTCTCCGCTATCGGTAAGCTATGCCGTTTGGGGGGAGGCGTAAATGAAAATAAGTCTTGCGCTGGTGATGTGCGTATTGTCGTTACCGGCAGCGGCGCAGTCGGCCTACAAGTGCAGCGATGCAAAGCTGGGGACCGTTTACCAGTCCACGCCGTGCGCCGACGGCGCCGAGCAGAAGCGTTGGAACAAGCAAGCCGGGCCGGCTCCGACCGCAACGGTTGCGGCGACGCAGGCAGGCCCGAACACGGCGTCTGCCACGGGCCAGGAGTCAAACCTGGGCTTACGCCTGATCAGCTACAAGCGCCAGCCGAGCCCGGAGGCGTGTACGCGCGCCACCCATGTGCGCGACAGCGCCCGCGCCGATACTACGATGCGTGGCGATCCGGATTTCATGCAGGCTCTTGAGCGAGCGGTCGTGCAGGCCTGTCGCTAGCAAGGGTGTTCAAGTCGCGCATCTGCAATCAAGGCACGGCAAGGAAGATCGATGCAAGGACGTGAAGGGGCTTTTTCCAAATGGTGCGAGTTGCTGATCGTGGTGACGATCGCCTTCGGTCTGCTGATCTGGTCCAGCCTTTCGGCGGTGGCGCGCGATGCCATAGAGCCGGTCTTCTCCGACGCTAGCCTGTGGGGCATGGTGTTCTACGAACTGCTCGTTCTGGCGATCCTGCTGCCAGTGCTGTGGTTCCGCGGATGGAGGCCGCAGTCGCTGGGGCTGCAGTGGCAACTACGCGACTTGGCGGCGGGACTCGGCTTGCTGGCGGTGTGTCTGTTGCTCACCTATCCACTGACGCTGTTGAACTGGAGCTCGGGGAGCAACACGAATCCATTCGATGCGATGGTCGCCGGGCGGCTGTCGATCGCGGCTGTGCTGGCGATCTCGCTGATCAATCCGATCTTCGAGGAAGTATTTGTGTGCGGTTACGTGATCCGCGCGCTGGAGCCGCGCTATGGCCCTGCAGTTGCGGTGAATGTCAGCGTGGCGGTCCGCGCCTCGTATCACCTGTATCAGGGTCCGATTGGTGCCATCAATATCTTGATGTTCGGGTTGATCCTGGGCTGGTGGGTGGCCCGACGCGGGCGGCTGTGGCCGGCGATCCTGGCGCATGGCGCGCTGGATTTGCTGGGCTTGATGGCCTACACCTGAGTGGCCTGGCGTAGCCGCGATGCCGCACACTTGACGCTTAACCGAACACAGGACGAAGCAATGGCACGGCGATATGGATGGAGCGGGATGCTGGTGTGGCTGGCGGCGTTCGGCGCGATGGCGGCCGGCCCGATGCCCGGCGAATACGGCACCAAACAAGGTTGGGGCAGCCTGCAGGTCAGCGACAAGGGTGGGGCGCGCCACTTCGAGATTCTCGCCGTGGGCGCCAACGGCCACACCTGTTCGCTGGAGGGCACGCTGCAAGGCGACAAGGCGGAAGTGCGCGATGCCAGCGACACGCCTTGCAAGCTCGCGTTCAAGCCGGTGGCCGGTGGCTTCAGCATCGCCGCACTGACGCAAGACAGCTGCCGCGACTACTGCGGCATGCGCGCCAGCTTCGAAGGCGACTATCTGAAGTTGCCTGCCGGCTGCACCTCCGCGGCCAGCAGCCGACGACGTGAGGCGTACCTGCGCGACTATCGCGGCAAGCGCTATGCCGAAGCACTCGCCGGCATGCAGGCGTTCGCGGGCGAGTGCGGCGAGTTTTTCAACTGGCTCGATCGCGACCGCTTCGCCAACGACCGCGCGCTCACCCTGCTGCGCCTGAACCGTCCGCAGGAGTGCCTGAAGGCGCTTGATCAGACCATGGCCGGTCGCAGCCGCGACGAGGCCTCGTTCCAGGCGGAGATGGACAAGGACAGCACGATGCTACCGCCAAGCGACTGGGATGCGTACCTGCCCATCGCCAAGTCCACTTGGTTCAATCGCAAGCTCTGCGAGGCGGCCAAGCGTTGAATGGGAGATGGCTTGCCTTGCTGCACGCAGGGAAGCCCTTGCGCGCGGCGTCGCACGGAGCGTCGCTCGTGGTTGATCAACGTGATGTGCAAGAGAGTGGGCGCTTGCAGCCGCGCGCGCTGGTACTCATAACAGTATCGCCACTTCAGCCCGCGAAGGATGGACAATCGAGTTCATCGTTGGATTCTTGCCAATACGCAGTCATGCCGTTCCCGATCGTCCATCGCCGCAACGCTGCGGCTGATCGCACTAGAGCGTCTTGCCTAGCGAGATGACCTGGAGCCCGCTGCAGACAGAACCACCATTCTCGATCTTCGCAACCGGCTGAAACCCGTTACCTTGCCGCGTAACTACTGCCGAGCGTCAGCGCGGATCTGTCCCGAAAGCGCCGGCATCTGCGGTGCTGTTTGATCTTGGATGTGGCGCCGGAACTGCACGAAGTTGAAAGCCCGTGCACGCATGGAGTACGGGATTTTAGGCGGTACGCAATTGCGGAGCGTTGCAGAAGTACGCCATCGCGCGCTGCGAGGATGCCGGCCGAAGCCTCGTCGTGATTGCCGCAGACAAGAAAAGCGGCGCCAGACCGACGCCGCTCCGTTGCAGTGGTAGAACCGTTCGCTCAATTCTTCCGGTAGATCACCCCAAGCTTGTCGATGGCATCGCCGGCGCGGCCGGTGAAGCCGGCGATATGCCAGCCGGTGGGGGCGGTGAGGGTATAGCGCTCGCTGGTCGGGGTGCCGGCGGCGATGCTGCGGCCCTGGTTGGTGGTCAGGCTGAGCGAGAACAGCCGGGTGCGGCCGTTGTACTGACCGAGCGTGACGGTGGCCGCGGTCAGCGTTTCGCCGCTGCGCAGGGCCAGGGTGGTGGCGGTGCCGCCGCTGCCGCCGTGGGCGAGCGTGGCGCCGTTGTCCAGGCTGGCGGCCACTGCATCCAGGCGTTCGGCACCGCGCAGGGTGACACTGCGCAGCTGGCGCTGGTGCGCGCCGCCTGCCACGTCGTTGAACGGTACGCCATGCGGTCCGCCGAAGCTGTCGCTGGTGCGCACGTCGGTGCCCACCGCCCAGCCGAACTGCGTGTACAGCGGATAATGATCCGACAGCGGCTTGCCGGCGCTGTCGTAGAAATTGCCTGGGTCGAGCTGGTAGCGATTGGCGGCCAGGGTCAGCTGCGGCGCGGCGCGGTACAGGATCTTGTCCACCACCTCGCAGGTGTTGGTCGGCGGCGTGCCGCATAGCAGCGGC
The DNA here is from genome assembly GCF_013112235.1 of Xanthomonas euvesicatoria. NCBI lineage: Bacteria > Pseudomonadati > Pseudomonadota > Gammaproteobacteria > Lysobacterales > Lysobacteraceae > Xanthomonas > Xanthomonas euvesicatoria. The sequence continues at coordinate 813,814 of NZ_JABFFS010000001.1, read as the reverse complement.
GCGGCGCCGGCGGCCGGGGCGGTGCCCTTGATCAGTTCCACCCACGGATCGATCAGGTTGTTGCTGGCGATCAGTTCGCGGATGTTGTCTTCGCTGCGGGTGTAGCGGGTGTTGGAGTCCATCATCACCAACACCGCGTTGCCGGCCGACCAGGTGCCGATGAATTGCGACAACTGGCTGATGTTGGCGCGGCGGGCGGCCAGGTCGGCAGTTTCGGTACCGGCATTTGGATGGGCGTTGTAGACGTCCAGCAGCACGCCGTTGTCCAGCCGCAGCTGCATGTAGCTGAAGCCCTTCGGCGTGAGGCAGTCGGTGCCGTTGCACTTGTCCCATGTGACCCGGGTGAAGTCGTTGAAGGGATAGTTGCTCAGCGTGTTGAGGCCATCGCCGATGGCGGCGCCGCCACTGGTGGGCGTGCGGTAAGGATGGTTGTCGCCGGCGTAGAGCGCCGCGTGGTAGTTGAAGTCTTCCTGCACGTGGACCAGCGCATACGGCGCCAGTTTCGGTGCCAGCAGCGGCGTATTGGTGGCGGGGTTGCTGCTGGAGATGCCCTCCGGCAGGCCAGCGACGTTGTAGGTGAGCACGTCGAGGACGCCGACGCTGGATTGGGCGTGGGCGACACCGGCGCAGGCCAGGGTCACACCGATTCCGACGCTGAGCAGAGAACGCAGATGCTGAAGCATGATGACCTCGTGCGGTTGGGGAACAGCGGATGGACGCGACGCGTTGGGCCCAGCGCGTCGCGTGGAGGGGGATCAGTGGTCCATGGCGAGCGGGTCGAGTGCGGCCTGGACGATGCGGGCGAACTGCGGCAGTGGGCAGTCGTACGCCGGCGTGGCGGTGCTGCAGCCGGGAATGAAGATGGCCGCGCTCGGCGGCGGTGCCTGCAGCGTCAATGGCACGCGTTCGCGCAGCTGCGTCAGGCTCTGCGCGGTGTAGCGCAGGCGGAGGACGCGCTCACCGTCGGCACGCCGCCAGCGCTCGAACACCAGCGCGCCACCGGGTACGGTCTGGTTCGGTTGGTAACCGGGCAACTGCCAGTGCAGATCGAGCATGCCGGCCAGCAGGGTCAGGGTGCCGTCGTGGCCGGACACCACCACCAGGCGCGCAGCGCCGCCGATGGCGTCGGCAGAGGAGGCTGCATCGCTACCTTGCTGCAGGGTTGCCAGCAAGCGTGCGGCCAATGGCGTGCTGGCCAGGCGGGCCACAGTGGGCGTGCGCAACCGCAGCGCGAATTCGGCCTGGTGCGGGGCGAACACGCGCAGCAGCGTTGCTTCGTCCAGGCCTTGCCAACCGAGTGCAGCGAAGTCCTGTCCATCGGCCCAGCCCATCAGCAGGCTTTCGGTGATGCCTGAGGCGGCTGCGGCAGGTCCATCGATACCGGGAATCGACGGGCCGGCATCGTCCAGCCCGGCCGGTACCGTGGTCAGGCGCAGCTTGCCAGGCGCGGCCTGGGCGGGGCAGGGGCGTTGCGCGCATTGCAGCAGCAGGTGTTCAAGCGTGTCGATCGCATCGGCCTGGGCGGTGTTCCAGGCCTGCGCATCGCCGCCGATGCGGCCGGCGATGGCCGCCTGCATGCGCGCATGCGCTTCGGGTCGACGCAGCGCCGCGGTGCCATCGAACAACACATCGGAGCTGCCAGCCGGCACGCCGTGCACCGGGTTGGCACAACCAGGCGTCAGCGTGCTGGCCAACGCTTGCGCCGAGGCAATGGTGCGTTGGGTGCGGTTTGCCCAGTAATAGGCCTGGTTGCAGCCATCACCGTTCAACAGACCAAGCGCGGTGTAGCGGGCGCGGTAGTAGTCGCCGAACAGGCGCTCCAGCTGCGCGCCGTTGGCGGTGAGATGACCAGCCGGCACGGCAAAATGTGGCCATGGATGCAGCGAATAGCGGCCCAGCTGTTCGGGGCTGGACATCGCCGCACGCACGCCATGGCGTTTGAGGATCACCACCTTTTCCAGCGTGTCGGGCGCCGCGTCGGTGGCGTGGGCAGGGCAGAGCGGTACGAGCGCGAACCCGAGCAGGGCGGTGGCGCGGCGGCAGAAACGCAGAAGCATCGGAAAATCCAGTGCGAATGAAACGGTGGGGCGAAAAGAACGGCGCAGCACAGTGACGGCCGCGCGCGAGGGCGACGACCGCCAGCGAAGCATGCAGGCGCGCTTAGAACCGCGCGCGCAGACCCAGCGACCAGGTCCGGCCGTAATCGGTGTAGCCGCCGAACAGGTGATCGCCGACGTATTGCCGCTGCACCTGGCCGGTGAGATTGATGGCGTTGACGAACACCGACAGGGTGTCGTTGACCTTCCAGGCCACGTTCGCATCCAGGCTGCCGAAGGCATCGCTGTTGAGCGTGGCGACATTGGCCGTGCCCACCGCGTTGACGATGTTGTCGCTCCAGCTGTAGCTGGCGCGCGCCATCAGCGGGCCCTTCTCGTAGAACAGCACGGCGTTGTAGGTGTTCCTGGCCACGCCTTCCAGGCTGTCGGTGAAGCGGCGCGTGCCGTCGCGGTAGGTCGCCTGGCTGTCGGTGAAGGTGTAGTTGAGCTGCATGCCCAAGCCGTCCAGCGGCGCCGGCAGGCCGGTGAACACCTGCTGGTAGGCCAGCTCCACGCCCTTGACGCTGGCCTGGCTGCCGTTGGTCTTGGACGAGAGCAGGTAGGTCTGGCCCTGGTAATCCAGGTAGGACAGCTGGGTCTGGATGAAACTGGAGATGTCCTTGTAGAACACACCGCCGGTCAGTGCCGAGGTGCCGTCGATGTACCACTCGAAGGTCAGATCGTACTGCCAGGCCTCGAACGGCCGTAGCGCCGGGTTGCCGCCGCTGGCGGTCAGCACTTCGCCACTGGAGTTGAAGGTGAGCTTGGACGAGAGGTCGGTGAGATCCGGGCGAGTGATCACCTTGGCCGCGGAGGTCCGCAGCACCATGTCCTCGCGCACGTCCCAGGCGGCGTTGAACGAGGGCAACGCGTTGGTATAGCTGCGCTCGAAATGCACTGGCTGGGCGGCGCCGTCGAGATCGGCATGGCCATCGGTGGTCTGCTCGGTGCGCACCAAGCGCACGCCCAGGTTGCCGCGCAGATCGCGCCCGGCCAGCGCGCCGCCGAAGTCGGTCATCGCATATGCCGAGCCGATCTTCTCGCGCACCTTGTAGGAATTCTGCAGGTCGGCACTATTGGGCGTGCCGCTGAGGTCGGTGGCGGTGGGCCAGTCGCCCCAGAACGGCGCCTCGATCGGCGCCAGCCACTGCCGCGGCAGTGTGCCCTTGCCGTCGACCAGCATGTCGCTCACGGGCAGCGCGGTGAAATAGCTGCCCGGAAAACGTACGCCGGCGATGCGGTTGAGCAGCAGGTCGGCACGGTCGTAAGTGCGCGAGCGCTCGCGATACTTGGCGCCGAACTTGATGTCGCGCAGCCAGCCATCGCCGAGCGTGCGCTTGGCGTCCAGCTGCAGTGCGTCTTCCTTGTCGCGCGCATCGATCTGCCGCCATTCCAGCCGGCGCCCGCTGACGCTGGCCGGGTTGGTCGGATCAAAGCCATTGGTGAAGCTCCAGTTCGGTACGTTGTCGTCGTCGGCCTGCGGCATCTCCACGCGCATCGACAGGTTGCTGGCGCTGCGCAGGCGCGTGCGGCGGATCGGGTCGGAGTCGTAGCTGTGTGCCTGCGAATGGAATGCCACCGCACCGAGTGTCCACAGATCGCCATTCCAGGTGCTGGACAGGCGTGCGCTGCGGTTGTCGTCGGTGATGCCGGAGGTTTCGCGCGACACCTGCACCTGGCCATTGCGATAGTCGAAGCCGGTCACGCCGCCGTGGTCCACCTGCAGGTTGCTCATCTTGGACACACCGTCGAAGCCCACGCCCAGGCTGTATTCGTCGTAGTGCACCGTCTGCTTGGCATACAGCAGGTCCAGATTGGTTTCCCAGGCAGCACTGGGGCGCCATTGCAGCGAGGCGGCCACGCCGGTGCGCTCGCGCTGTTCCAGTTCCAGCGTCGGGCGCAGGCCGGTGGGCAGGTAGGACGCACCCGGCGCACCCGGCACGCCATTGGGGTAGTAATCCCAGCTCACTTCGTTGACGCGGTCCTGGCGCAGGCTGCGCTGGGCATACGCACCGGACACCAGCATGCCGAAGGTGCCCTCGGTATTGACCCAGTTGAACAGGCCGGACACGCGCGGGTCGTTGGCATGCGTGCGTTGCGCCTGGCTGGATTCCAGCGAGGTGTTGAGCAAGGTCTTGCCCAATTCCAGCGGGCGGAAGGTGCGCACATTGACGATGCCGCCGATGGCGCCTTCATCCAGATCGGCGGTGGGGCTCTTGATCACGTCCAGGCCGGAGACCAGTTCCGCCGGCAAGGTGTCGTAGCGAAACTGGCGGCCGGTCTGGCCGGAAGTGCGCACGTTCTCGTTGACCGCCATGGTCTGGCCGTTGAGCGTGGTCACCTGGAAGTTGGGGCCCAGGCCGCGCACGCGCACGTACACGCCTTCGCCGCGGTCGCGCACGATCGACACGCCTGGCACGCGCTGCAAGGCTTCGGCCACGTTCTGCGCCGGCAGCTTGCCGATGTCTTCGGCGGCGATCACGTCCACCACGCTGTCGGCATAGCGCTTCTCGCGCAGCGCGGCACTGAGACTGCCGGCATAGCTGCCTAGCACCTGGATGCTGTCCAGTTCGCGCACCGGTGCGCCGGCGGCGGCCGGGGTGGCGGTGGTGGCTGCGGCAGGCGGCGTTGCCGCGGGCGCATCGCTCACCGTCTCGGCCGGCTCGATGGTCACCGTGGTCGGCGTCAGGTAGCGATAGCGCAATCCGGTGCCTTGCAGCAGTTGCTGCAAGGCCTGCTCTGGCGCGGCGCCGGCGCTGGTGCCGCGACTCTGTTGCTCGGCGCCAACGCTGGCCGCATAGACGAACTGCAGGCCGGTCTGGCGCGACAGCGTATTGAGCGCGCGCGCCAGCGGTTGTGCGGGAATGGCGTCGACTGCGACGGGTGGCGTCTGGGCGCCGGCAGCGCCGGCATGCAGGGCGAGGGCAACGGACAGGAACAGGCAGCAGCGCATCATCACTTCCAGGCAGAGGGAGAGGGGCGTCGCACCGATCCACGCGGATCGCTGCGGCGACTACCCCCTCTACGAGGTGCGACGATCCGAGTCGGGCACCGTTTTTCGATGAATTTTCTGTGACACGTGCAAGGGCGATGGCGTGCGCGTGCCGTGGCTGCGCGCAGACCGGTGGTGCGCGGGAAAAAGCACGTTGCCCCTCCGATCGCCGATCGCGTCGATCGTTGCGTTACGCGGCACCATGCGGCGTAACGCGTGCGCCTAGATCGAATACGCCGATCCGGATGCCAGCCATTCGCTGCGCAGATGCGTCGGTGCCAATACCCGATGCAAACAGGCATGGCCGTGCGACACCGCGGCGTGTCGGCCAATGGCAAGCACACGCCGGGCAATGCCGTGGTGCCTGCCGTGCGATTTCTGCGCGCACGTTAGCGCCAGCGTGTCGGTCGCGTCGGCCGCGTGCGCTACCGGTCGGTAGTCGCCGGTGGTGCACCGCCGACGATGTGCAGCGCATCGGCGTGTTGTTCGAGCCGCAGGCCGGGCTGCCGTGCAAGAAACGCGCGCAGGCCGGCGAGATCGTCGCTACGCAGATTGCCGGTCAGGCGCATTGCGCCGGCGCGCGCATCGTCGATGTGCAGCTGGATGCGATTGAGGCGATTGAAGTCTTCGGCCACGTTGCGCAACGGCTCGTCGCGAAACACGATGCGCTGCTGCTGCCATGCATGCATGGTGGCGACATCTTCATTGCTCAATGCGAGCTGGCCGGCCTCGTCGATGCGCGCGCTTTGTCCTGCGCCAAGATTGGCCAGCATCGGCTGCGCCGGGCGGTCGGCACGCCAGACATGCACGCGACCGGCAGACACGTCGATGCGTGCCTGCTGCCCATGCAGCGCAATGTCGAACGCGGTGCCGATGTCTTCCACGCGCAGGTCCAGTGCCCGGACCTGCAGCGGGCGCCGGTCCGCTGCGACAGCGAAGCTGGCCTGGCCCTGCAGCAACTGCAGGCGGCGCGACCACGGCGTCATGGTGGCCTGGATGCGCGTGTCCGCATTGAGGAACACCACGCTGCGGTCGGACAGTTGCACGCGGCGTTGTTCGCCATGCGCCGTCGCATAGGTCGAGGTGTGCGGCCAGGCCCAGCTGCCGAGCACCGTCAGCAGACCGAGCATGGCGGCCAGACCGACATGCCAGTGCGGCCGGCGTGCCGCCGACTGCGAGCGAGCGGTTCCCCTTGCAGCGACGGGATGCCGTGGCGGCAACGGCAGTGCGATCACGTTGCGCGCCATCCCGGTGTCGTGTCGGCGGTCGGCCTGCAGCAGCGCGTCGACATCCAGCGCCATCGCATCCAACGCCTCACCGAGCGCACCGGCCACCTGCGTCACTGCCAGGTATTCGCGCACATGCGCCGGCGAGGCGGTCAGCCAATCCATGAAACGCGCCTGCTGGTCGGCATCCAGCGGCTGCATGCGTTGCAGCGCATGCCAGTGCGCCGCTTCCTCGGTCAGGCGGCGCGCCGCCAGCGACGCGACGCTCACCACCATTGCGCTCCCTCGTCGGCCAAGGCCTGTCGACAGGCCGACAGGCCACGCACCACGTATTTCTTGACCATGTGCGAAGACACACCCAGGCGTTCGGCGATCTGTTTGTAGCTGAGGCCATCGCGATACTGCATCACCAGCACCGCGCGCACGCGTTCGGGCAGCCCGGCCAGCACGGTCTGCAGGCGTTGCTGGCGCTGTTGCCGTTGGGCGCTGTCTTCGACATCGTCACCGGCCACCAGCCGTTGCGCGAACTGTTCCATGTCCTCGATACGCAGCGGCGCCTGCTTGCGCCGCACCGCCTGCTCGCGCGCCAGATTGACCGCCACCGTGTACAGATACGCTTCCGGGTTGGCGATGGCCTGGCCCGGCTGCTGATGCGCACGCAGCAGGCGCAGATAGGTTTCCTGGACCAGGTCTTCGGCGTCCTCGTTGGCCCCGCGGCGCACGAAGAAGCCGCGCAGCACCGGGCCATGTTCGGTGAACAGACGTGCCCAGGCGCGCTTTGGATGTGCCGACACCCCGACCTCCGGCCGATTGCAGGGGCGCAGGCTAGCGGCGTCGTATGACGTGGCGGTGACGCGTTGGCTGCCGATGACGTGGCGGCGGGCACGCACGACCGGCACCAGGCCCATGCCTGCCCATGCAGCCGCCGCGACCCGAGACCGCCGCGTCCTGGGACCGCGCCCTGCCGGGGACAGGCTGGGCGTACCTGAGGCGGACCCGGCTGCCGGCGGCACCCTCGCTACCTGACTGGGCTGCTCCGCGCTGTCGGGGCACGGTGATCGGGGGCCGATTGATTATCGGCGGCGTGTTCCGCGTCGGTGCCAATGCGGGATACTGCGTGTCCACGCAGGCGAGATGGGCTTGGATGTCCGAGCTGCCGATCACCGAGTTGTTGCAGGCCTGGCAGCGCGACGAACCCGGCGCGGGCGACGCCTTGGCGCGTCAGGTCTATGACGTGCTGCGCGCCACCGCCATGCGCGAGCTGCGTCGCGACGGGCGCGCTGGCTTGCAGGCGACCGAGCTGGTGCACGAGGCGTGGATGCGGCTGGAACAGGGCCAGCAGGGTTTTCGTTCGCGGGCGCACTTCTATTCGGTGGCTGCGCTGCAGATGCGCCACCTGTTGGTGGACCTGGCGCGCCAGCAGGCCAGCGCCAAGCGGTTGGGGCAGGCGGTGACGCTGACCCTCAGCCTGTCCGACGGCGCCGCACGGCCGGAGGCATTGACGCTGGTGGCCGATGCCTTCGACAAGCTGGCCCAGGTGGACGAGCGCAAGGCCCGTGCATTCGCATTGACCGAGCTGGTGGGCTTCAGCGTGGCCGAGGCCGCCGAACAGCTGGAGGTGTCGGTGCCGACGCTGGAGCGCGATCTGCGCTTTGCCAGGGTGTGGCTGGCGGCGCAGCTGTGAGCCTGGCCGCCACCGCGTGGCAACGTCTGGAAGCCTTGTTTCATCAGGCCTGCCAGTTGCCTGCCGCCGAGCGCGAGGCATTTGCGCGCGCGCAGGCCGGCGACGACGCCAGCGTGCGCGACCAATTGCTGGCGATGCTGGCAGTGGAATCGCAGGCCACCTTGCGCGTGCGGGCGCCGTTGAAACAGGCCGCCGCCGCATTGCGTGCGCCGTTACCGGAACTGCCGGCCGGCACGCGCTTCGGTGCCTGGGCGATCGATCGCCTGATCGGCGCCGGCGGCATGGGCCAGGTGTATCTGGGCCACCGTGCCGATGGCGCGTACGAGCGCGAGGTGGCGATCAAGCTGGTGGCCGCCGATGCGCTGGATGCGCAGGGCCGTGCACTGTTCGAATTCGAGTGCCGGCTGCTGGCGCAGATGGTGCACCCGGCGATCGCGCAGATCCACGACGTGGGCACCGATGCCCACGGCCAGCCGTACCTGGTGATGGAATACCTGCGCGGCGAGCCGATCACCTGGTGGTGCGACCAACACCGCCTGTCGCTGCATGCGCGCGTGTTGCTGATGCTGCGTGTCAGCGAGGCGGTCCAGCACGCGCATCAGAAGGGCGTGATCCATCGCGACCTCAAACCCAGCAACGTACTGGTCAGCGAGATCGACGGGCGGCCGATGCCAGGGGTGATCGACTTCGGCATCGCCATCGATGCGACCAACCCGGGGATGACCTACGCGCACGATCGCGGCACGCCGGGTTACATGAGCCCGGAGCAGGCACGCGGCGCGCCGGATGTGGATGCACGCAGCGATATCTATGCCTTGGGAGCGATGTTCTACGAATTGAGTTGCGGGCTGGCGCCGGTGGCCGGGCGCGACGGGGTGCCGCAGCCGCCGTCGCAGCGGCTGGCAACAGTGCCGGCCGATGCGCGTGCACGCATCTGCGCGGCGCGCGCGACCACCTACCAGAAACTACACGAGCACCTGCGCGACGGGCTGGATGCGATCGTATTGCGCGCGCTGGAGCCGCAGCCGGGCGCGCGCTACGCATCGGTGTCCGCATTGCTGGACGATCTGCATCGCTGGCTGGACGGCTACCCGCCGCGCGCCCTGCAGGCGAGCCGCTGGCTGCGGCTGCGCAAGTTCACCCAGCGCCATCGCAGCGGCGTCGCCGCCGCCGGCCTCGCTGCGATTGCCGTGGTCGCCGGGCTGGGGGCCACGCTGTGGTCGCTGCAGCAGGCCGCGCGCGATGCGCAACGTGCGCAGGTCACCGGCGATTTCATGAGTTCGGTGTTGTCCAGCGTGGACCCTGGCGTGGCGCGCGACCTGGACAAGACCCTGATGCTGCGCGTGCTGCAGCAGGCCTCGCAGCGTGCGGCGCGCGAATTGGCCGACCAGCCCGATGCGCGCACCCAGGTGGAACTGACGCTGGGCCGCACGCTCATTGCGCTGGCCAATTTTGCGCAGGCCGTGGAGCATCTGCGCATCGCACAGACCCTGGCGCAGCAGACTGCCGGTGCGGGCAGCCTGCCGGCCTTGAAGGCCACGTCCATGCTGGGCCAGGCGCTCACTGGCGACGGCAAACCAGGCGACGCCGAGCGCGTCTTGCGCCAGGGCATTGCGCAGGCAGCACGCGGCGATGCGCAACAGCAGGCCATGGGCAACGAGCTGCGTGCCTGGTTGGCGTGGGCCCTGCGCGAACAGGGCCGCATGCGCGATGCGTTGGCAGAGAGCCGGCATGCCTATGTCGCCGCGCTGGCCAATGCCTCCAGCAGCGCGGACCAGCGTATCGACGCCGGCAACAGCTACGCCGCCATGCTGGCCGATAACGGCCAGCTGGTACCGGCGATCGCCTTGCAGCGCAGCCTGTTGCGCGAGCGCATGGCCATGCACGGGCCCGAGCATCCATTGGTGGTGTCGATGCGCAACAGCCTGGCAGTGTTCCTGCTGATGCAGCGCGACTTTGCCGGTGCCGAAGCCGAACTCGTCCCGCTGCTGCAGGTCGCACGCGCGTTGTATGGCGAGAGTGCCGCCGACACCTTGATGGTCGAAGGCAACCTGGCCGGCGCGTTGCGCCAGCAGGGCAAGCTGGCCGAAGCCGGGCCGTACTACCGCAGGACGCTGGAGCGCGCACGCGCGGCCTTCGGCAACGATGCACCGGCCACCATCGCCTATCGCAGCAACCATGCGTTCTGGCTGCTGGACGACGGCCAGGTGGAAGCATCGCTGGCCGAACAGCGCGCCGCGCTTGCTGCCTCGGAGCGTGTGCTGGGGCGCGCGCATCCGCAAACGGCCGAGATCCTGCGCGGCATGTCCGAAGCCGAGCGCAGGCTGGGCCAGACCGTGGCGGCGCGCGACCACGCGCAGCAGGCCTTGCAGATTCTTACCGGCATTTTCGGCAATGCAGACCAGCCCCTGCGCGCGGCGCGCCAGACCCTGGCGTTGGCGACGCCGCCGGTGGATACCAGCGAGGCACAGACCACCACCTCGGTGGCGCAGCGCTGAGACGAATTGTCGGGTGACCGCTGCGGCCTGGCGGGATAGTGCCGTGCATGGCCACGACCGAAGCGTGCCGATGCAACCTGCCGCGCGCCTGACCGATTTGCATGTCTGCCCCATGGTGACCGGGGTGGTGCCGCATGTGGGCGGGCCGATCGTCAGCCCCGGCGCGCCAACGGTATTGATCGGCGGCCTGCCGGCGGCGCGGCTGGGCGACATGGCCGTATGCGTCGGCCCGCCGGACAGCATCGTGGCCGGCGCACCGACCGTGTTGATCGCAGGCCAGCCGGCCGCGCGACTGGGCGACAGCACCGCGCATGGCGGGGTGATCACCCTGGGCTGCTTCACCGTGCTGATCGGGTGAGTACTGCGTGGCGGCTGGTGGCCGGTGGCAGGCCGCCGCCAGTTGTCTGCCCATGGCGCGCATGCGCCGGTACTCGAGCCTGCCGGCGCCCGCGGCGATGCCAGGCGGTGGCCGCCCGGGCGCATCGGCACCACGGTCGGGGTGTTGGCGGCTCGTTGCAGACATGACGCCCTGCCCCTGCGCGCTCACATTCGTACCCGCACCACCGGTTGCCGTGTCCTTGGAGAAGCTCATGCAAACTGCGCCCCAGCCACATACCGAGCCACTGCAGCAGGCGATCGCCGCGCACCGCAGTGGCCAACTCGAACATGCCGCGCAGCTGTACACGCAGCTGCTGGACGATCAGCCCGCGCATGCCGACGCGCTGCATTACCAGGGCATCCTGTTGCATCAGCGCGGCAACAGCGCCGCGGCGGTGGCCTCCATCACCCAGGCGTTGACGCTGGCGCCCGCGCAACCGGATGCCTGCAACAACCTGGGCAACGTGCACCGCGAATGCGGCCGCCTGCGCGATGCCGAACACTGCTATCGCCGCGCACTGGCGCTGGCGCCTGCACATGCCGATGCACTGGCGAATCTGGCAGCGGTGCTGGAAGCGCAGCGGCGCAGCGAAGAAGCCTTCGTCACCTACGCGGCGCTGTTGCACACCTATCCGCAGTCCGCGCATGCGCATTACCTGCTCGGCCTGTTCCTGCGCAACAACGCGCAGGCCGCCGAGCATCTGCAGCAATCGGTGCAGTGCCTGCAGCAGGCCTGCACGCTGGCACCGGACCACCTGCACGCCCGCGAGGCGCTGGGTACCGGGCTCTACCTGTTGGGCGAGCATGCGCAGGCGCAAACGGTGTATCGCGACTGGCTGGCGCTTGAGCCGGGCAACCCGGTGGCAACGCATATGCTGGCGGCCTGTGGCGGCGCCGAACCGCCGCCGCGTGCCGGCGATACCTATGTGCGTGAACTGTTCGATGGCTTTGCCGACAGTTTCGACGAACAGTTGCTGCATCACCTGGAGTACCGCGCGCCGCAACGGCTGACCGAGGCACTGGCGGCCTGCCTTGCGCCGCCGCATGCGGGCCTGCGCATGCTCGATGCCGGCTGCGGGACCGGGCTGTGTGCGCCGCTGTGGCGCCCGTATGCACGTCAACTGGTGGGCGTGGACCTGTCGCCTGGCATGGTCGCCAAGGCACGCCAACGCGGTGGCTATGATCGGCTCGACGTGGCCGAACTCACCGCGTACCTGCACGCGCAGCACGCGCAGTGGGATGTGATTGGCTCGGCCGACACCTTGGTGTACTTCGGCGCGCTGCAGCCGGTGCTCGCTGCCGCTGCCGGCGCGCTCACGCCAGGGGGCGTGCTGGGTTTCACGGTCGAAGCGCTGGACGAGCCGGACGACCGGGTGGAACTCGATGCCAGCGGGCGCTATCGGCACAGCCATGCGCACGTGCGCGCCGCATTGCAAGGCGCCGGTTTGCAGCCGATTGGGTTGGAATTGGACGTGCTGCGCAGCGAACGCGGCCAGCCGGTGCATGGCTGGGTCGTGACCGCGCGCACGCCTGGGCCAGCATGAGACGAAATGTCGGCTTTGCTGCACGCACGCATGTGAGCATGCGCGTGACAGTTGCCGTGCCTTTAGCCGCCTGCCGTTGCACGCGCGGGCGCAACGCGGCGCCGTCGGTCAGCGCAACGTGCGTTGCCCCATCACCTGTGGATGCTTCGATGCCGCGCACCATCACGCTGCACTCCGACCTTGGCGAGCGCCTGCTGCTGCATCGCATGCAGGCCAGCGAAGCGTTGGGGCAGCTGTTCGACTACCGCATCGATGCGTTGTGCACCGAACTGCAGCCCAACCTGCGTGATCTGCTTGGCACGCCAGTGGCGGTGCAACTGGCCGATGGCGAGGGCGAACAGCGCTGGTATCACGGCATGGTGGCCAGTTGCGCGCACAACGGCTACGCCGTGGTCGATGCGCTCGATTACGCCGTGCTTGAACTGCAGGTGGTGCCCAAACCCTGGCTGCTGACCCAGCGCCGCGATTGCCGCATCTATCAGGACATGAGCGTGCCGGAGATCGTCACCAGCGTGCTGGGCGAGATCGGCTACGGCGATGTGCAGCAGCAGTTGAGCGCGCAGTACGCCAAGCGCACCTACTGCGTGCAATACCGCGAGGACGATTTCAGCTTCATCAGCCGGCTGCTGGAACGCGAAGGCATCTACTACTACTTCACCCATACCCGCAGTGCGCATACGTTGGTGCTGGCCGATGCACTGGGTGCGCATGCAACGAAAAACGGCGTGGACAGCCTGCCCTATGTGCCGCCGGGAACCGATGACCGGCGCCTGATGCGCTCGGTGGTGAGCCATTGGCGCAGTGCGCGCGGCGTGCATTCCAGCCAGCATGGCAGCACCGACTACGACCCGCTGCAGCCGCGTGCATCGCTGGCCGCCGATGCCGATGCCGGCGGCGAACAGTTGCACACCGTCGATGGTCTGATTGCCTTCGACTACCCCGGCGCGCATACCGTGCAGGCCGACGGTCGTCGCTACATGCAGGTACGCACCGAGGCGCACAACGTGCAGCGCGCCAGCCATGCAGCCACCACCAATGCCTGCGGCCTGATGGTCGGTGCCTTGTTTCGCTTGCGCGGGTTTCCGCGCGCCGAACTCAATCAGGAATATCTGGTGCTGTCGGCGCACACCACGCTGGCCGCGCCCGAACACGGCAGCGGCGAGCCGCCGTTTTCCAGCAGCGTGCAGGTGATGGAAAGCCGGCTGCCGTTCCGTAGCCTGCAACGCACCGCAACGCCAACCATTGCCGGCCTGCAGACGGCGGTGGTGACCGGCGACACCGACGAGGACATTGCGGTGGATGCGCATGGCCGCGTGCAGGTGACCTTTCACTGGGCCACTGCGGCACGCCCGCATGCCGCGCCGTCGTGCTGGGTGCGTGTGGCTTCGATGTGGGCGGGCAAGGGCTGGGGCGCAATGAGCCTGCCGCGCGTGGGGCAGGAAGTGGTGGTGAGCTTTCTGGAAGGCGACCCGGACCGCCCGTTGATCGTGGGCAGCGTCTACAACGGCGACCATGCGCCGCCGTTTTCCTTGCCCGATAACAAGACCCAAAGCGGCGTGCGCAGCCGCAGCCTGCTGGGCGGCGCTGCCGATTTCAACGAGTTGCGTTTCGACGACAAGGCCGGCGCGGAAGAACTCTACCTGCGCGCGCAGCGCGATTTGCGCGAAGAGGTGCAGCACGACCACACCAGTACCATCGACAACGATCGGGTACTGGCGGTCAAGCACGACCGTCGTGCGCGGATCGACAACAACGACAGCGTGGAGGTCGGCAAGAAGCTGCTGCTGAAAGCCGGCGAAGAGATCGAGTTGGTGACCGGCAGCGCGCGGCTGGTGATGAAACACAACGGCGAGATCGTGTTAAGCGGCATCAAGATCCTGGTCGATGCCAGCTCGGAGGCCAAGATCACCTCCACCGCCATCAAGCTGTTGGCCAATGCACAGCTGCAGGCCAAATCGCCGGCCACCGAGGTGGCTGGCGATGCCACGCTCAAACTGACCTCCGGCGGCATGCTCAGCGCCGAAGCCGGTGCCTCGGCCACGCTCAAGGGCCCGCTGGTCAGCATCAAGGCCGACGCCTTGGTGCAGGTCGGCGGCGGCCTGATCATGATCGGATGAGCGCGCCCACGCTCTCGCTGGCGCAGGCCTGTGCGCAGATGCAGCTGTCTGCGCCGGCCTGCGCACAGCTTAGTACGCCGATCACGCCGCAGGCGGCGGTCAGCGCGCTGCTGGCCAGCGGTCATGGCGAAGATGCCATCAAGCTGCTCGCGCGCCTGCTGCCCAAGCGCTACGCGGTGGCCTGGCTGTGCCAATGCGTGCGCGGCGAAACCCTGGACGAGGAAGACCGCGCCGGCGCGGCACTGGCCGAGAAGTGGGTGCGCGAGCCCAGCGAGGCGCATCGTCGCGCCGCGCAGGCATTTGCGCATGCCGGCGATTATGTCTCGCTGGGCGCGTGGCTGGCTGCGGCAGTGGCCTGGTCCGGCGGCAGCCTGGCGCCGCCGCAACAGACCACGCCGGTGCCGCCGGCCGACCATCTCACGGCGCGCGCGGTGGCCGCGGCCATCACCTTGCTGGCCGCGCGTGAGCCGGCGCAACTGGAGGCGCGGCGCAGCGGCTATGCAGCGCATGCCATGGAGTTGCTGACCAGTGTGGGGGCGCCATGAAGTTGACTAATTGTCGGAGTGGCGATCCGCGCGCGGCACATCGTGGGCGCGGCATCGGCGCCAACTGCGCGAGACGCAGCTGGTGTTCCAAAGCATGGTTGGATGCGGCACACACGCCAAGCTGCAGCACCAGAAGAAGCCTCGGTGCCGAACCGACAGCGCGGGGGCGCACGGCGATCAGCTTTTGCGACTGTGCTCCAGCGCAGGCGATGTCCGTTTGCCGCATGCACTCCACCGGCAATGACGCACGCAGCGTTTTCTGCCGACATACACCCATGCCAGTCGCACCTTCCGATCACCGTATGCAGGAGTCCATGGCGTGTCCAGTTCGCAGTTGATTCCCACCGTCAGCGGCGCGCAGGCCGCGCAGTTCGGCGCCAGCGCGCAGAAGCGCTTTGCCGGAACCGGCGGCAGCATCGGCCGCTCCGACGAAAGCGATTGGATCCTGGCCGCGCCCGGTGTCTCGCGCACGCATGCGGTGGTGCGCTTCCTCAACGGGATGTATTTCATCGAAGACCGCAGCACCAACGGCATGTCGCTCAACGGCACTGCGCTGACGCGTGCGGACCCGTCCGCGCTCAGCGATGGCGACCGCCTGCAGCTGGACAGCTTCGAGATCCAGGTGCAGGTCCAATCGCTGGCCGCAGCATCGCCGGCAACACCGGTATTCGACCCGCTGCCAGATGCGATGGACGACCGCACCCAGGTTGCGCCACCGCCGTCGACGTTGCGTGCCCCCTCCGCCACAGCGGGCTTCGATCTGCTGGAGTTCGGCACGCCGCCTGCGGCGCGGCCTGCGGTGGACGCAGTGTTGGACGATCTGCTGCTGGGCGGCGCATCCCGCGAGCTGGATCCGTTGCGCCTGCTCGACCCGTTGCCTGCGCCGGCGCGCGATGCCAGCCCCAGCGCGTGGAATCAGAGCAACGCCCGCCACGACCATTTCCGTCCGCCGGCCAGTCCCGATGCACGTGCCACCTTGCCGGAAAACTGGGACATGACGCTTGGCGATTTTGCGCCACCCGCGCCATTGCCTGCGGTATCGCCCATGGCCGCGCCGGTGGCTTCGCCATTCACGCCGCCGGCGGCGCCGGTTGCAGCCGCAGCATCGGCGGCAACGACGGTGCCGCCGGAGCTGGATCGCATCTTCGCCATCGTGGTCGACGGCGTCATGGACGTGCTGCGTGCACGCGCAGAGATCAAGAACACTTTCCGGCTGCCGGTCACGGTGATCCAGCGCTCGGAGAACAATCCGCTCAAGTTCGCCGCCACCGCCGAAGATGCGCTGCAGAAGTTGCTCGCACCGCCAAGCGCGTCGTTTCTGTCCGGCGTGCCAGCGTTCGAAGATGCCTTCGACGATATCCGCTGCCATCAGATGGCGATGCTGGCCGGCATGCGCGCGGCCTTCGACGCCATGCTGTTCCACTTCAGCCCGGACCGCCTGGAGCAGGAAGCCGACGCCGGCGGCAAGCGCCTGAGTTTCGGTGGCAAGGGGCGTTACTGGGAGCGTTACCGCGACAACTTCGAGCAGCTACGCAGCGACCCGGACGAATGCTTCCGTCGCCTGTTCGGCGATGAGTTCGCGCGTGCCTACGAAGCGCAACTGGCGCGCCTGAAATCGGCACGGCGGCAGCCGGCGGGGCGCGGGATCTAGAACGCTTCATCCAATCGCATCCCGTCTGCACGGGCACACCGGCGGCGTTGCCGGCGCGCTATTCAGGCAGAGTCTTGACGAACTCGATGAAGGCGCGCAGCGCCGGCGGTGTGAGGGTGCGATTGGGGTAGTACAGGTACGGGCCCTGGAATGGCTGCCACCACGGGCGCAGGATGGGTTCAAGCACACCTGCGTCGAACTGCGGCTGCAGCCATTGTTCGAACAGATGCAGGATGCCGCTTCCGGCGATCGCCGCCTGGATCGCCAGCTCGATCCCGCCGCCGATCTCCACCAGCAATTGCCCCTGCGGAACGATGGTGACCACTTCACCGTCGCGCTCGAACTCCCACTCTGCAATGACGCCGCTTGGGAAGCGCCCGCGGATGCAGTCGTGGGCAACGAGTTCCCGCGGGTGGGTGGGGCGTCCGCGCCGGTCCAGGTAGCCTGGCGCAGCCGCCGTTGCGATGCGTTGCACGCGCGGGCCGATCGGGATGGCCACCATGTCCTGCTGCAGCCGTTCGCCATAGCGGATGCCGGCGTCGCAGCGTGCGGCGATCACGTCGACAAAACTTTCTTCGGTCAGGATCTCCAGCGTGATGTCCGGGTACGCCGCCATAAACGCCGGCAGGATCCTCGGCAGCACCAGGCGCGCGGCACTGACCGGCACGTTCAGCCGCAGCGTGCCGGTCGGCGTATCACGAAAGGCGCTGACCACCTCCCTGGCGTTCTCCAGTTCCAGCAAGGCGGGCGCGATGCGTGCCAACAACGCATTGCCTGCATCGGTGAGCACCACGCTGCGTGTGGTGCGGTTGAACAGCCGCACGCCGAGCGATGCCTCCATGCGCTTGATCGCATCGCTATAGGTCGATGCGCTCACACCCGCGCTCTTGGCGGCTTCTCGAAACCCTCCCGCGCGCGCCACGCGCACGAAAGCCTCCATGTCTGCCAGGTGACCGCTCATTGTTCGGCAATCCGTACGGCCCGTCCGCTTTGTGCCGGATTGTCGCACAAGGGTGGCCTACGTACAGTTCCCTTGCGCCGCGGCAGCGGCCACGTAGTCGCCGCAGCGCACGTCCCGCGTTGCTTCTTGCTTCTTCAAGCCACGCGAAAGATCCCGTCGCAATCTCGGCGTGTCCCAACACACGCGGCGGTTTGGCACATCACCCGGATACACACCAAAAGGATTCCCATGAACAGCGGCAAGCCCCTTGGCGGCACATTGACCCTGCCCGGCACCACCCTTGCCATCAATCGGATGGGTTACGGAACCATGCAGTTACCCGGACCGCATGTCTGGGGACCTCCGGCCGACAAGGCATCGGCCTTGTCGGTGTTGCGCGAAGCAATCGCCCTGGGCGCCAACCACATCGACACCGCGCAGTTCTACGGACCCGATGTGTCCAACGCACTCATCCGCGAAGCACTGCATCCCTATCGCAGCGATCTGGTCATCGTGACCAAGATCGGTTTCAGCCGTGGCCCCGATGCTTCGTGGAATATCGATGTGTCGCCTGCAAGCCTGAGGCGGCAGGTGCATGAAAACCTGCAGAGCCTCGGCCTGGAGACACTGGACGTGGTCAACGTAAGGCTGGGCACGGCAATGGACACCGACGAGCGTTCGATCGCCGAACCGGTCGCGTGCCTGGCCGAGCTGCAACGCGAGGGCCTCGTACGCCACATCGGCTTGAGCAACGTCACTGCGCGACAGTTCGAACAAGCGCAAACACTGGCCAGCATCGTCTGCGTTCAAAACCAGTACAACCTGGTCAAGCGCGACGACGACGCCTTCATCGAGATGCTCGCGCAACAGGGTGTGGCCTATGTTCCGTTCTTTCCGCTCGGCGGCTTTTCGCCCCTGCAGTCGGAGCTGCTGTCGGGCGTTGCCAGGCAGGTAGGCGCGACGCCGAAGCAGGTTGCACTTGCATGGCTGCTGCAGCGCTCGCCCAACATCCTGGTCATCGCGGGAACATCGTCGGTGCCGCACCTGCGCGAGAACTTCGCATCCGCCGAGCTGAGCCTGTCGGCCGAGCAGGTCGCAACGCTCGATGGCATCGCTGCCGAGGCCAGTGGCGCTCAATAGGAAGGTGGGTGGCAACATGCCGATGGAGATCGGCCAACCCGTCTCCGCGCAATCGCCAGGCGGGTGCCTACGCACCATCCACGCCGCCCAGACGACTCGCGAGGTCTTGTTGGCCGCTCCACGATGCGCCTGCCGCATCGACACCGCTGGCCTGCTCTCACGGCCAGCGCCCCACAGCCCAACGTCTCGCCCAATGACCGCAACGTGACCGGCTGACGGCAGCGGCGCATGCGTTGGCGCCTGTCCGACAGGGCACGGCGCCTGAGACGTTTTGACGGGTGACCACCTTGGGTGCGCCGCAGAATCGCTCCACCGACACGCATCGGCGGTGCGGCGCTTGCGTCGGCAATGACCGCCGGGCGTGCCGCGTGCAACGCAGCTCAATGCACCCGACAACGCAGCGCGCAGGCGTTCCTGCAGGCATGCCTGGCAGTCGCATGCAACGCGGTGTGGACGCCTGTGCGCTGCATCGGTGGCCGACCTTTTTCTCAGCGGGTGGATCATGCAGAACAACAAGGTCGTGTGGAGCGAAGGGCTGTTCCTGCGCCCGCAGCATCTGCAGCAGCAGGAACGCTACCTGGAGCGCTACGTCGACCTGCGTGCGGCGCGGTTGCGGCCGCATGCCTGGGGCGTGAGCGAGCTGGAATGGGAGACCGATCTGCTGGCGGTCGGCAAGCTGGGCCTGCGTCGTGCGCGTGGCGTGTTCGCCGATGGCACGCCCTTCGCCATGCCGGGCGACGACCCGCTGCCGGTGGCGCTGGAGGTCGAGCCCACTTGCCGCGACCAGATCGTCTATCTCACCGTGCCGCTGCGGGTGCCGGCGCAACCCGAACTGGGGCGCCCGGAATCGCCGGCCGATCAGCTGTTTCGCTACCGCGTGCGCGAGACCGAGAGCAACGACGCCTCCGGTAGCACCAGCGAAGCGGTGTTGATGGAAGTCGGCGGGTTGAGCACGCGGTTGCTGCCGCACTCGCAGCCGTTGGAAGGGCTGGACCGCATCGCGGTGGCGCGCATCATCGAGACGCGCGCCGACCGCCAGGTGGTGCTGGACCCGCATTTCATTCCCAGCGCGATGGTGTGCCTGGCGGCGCCGCGCTTGACCACGTTTCTCACCGAATTGCTCGGCCTGTTGCATCAGCGCGGGGAGGCGCTGGCATCGCGCGTGACGCTGACCGATCGCGGCGGTGCTGCCGATATCGCAGACTTTCTGCTGCTGCAGCTGGTCAACCGTTGGCAGCCGCAGATGGCGCATTGGGCCGCCGCGCCATTGGCGCATCCGGAAGAGCTGTTCCGTGCCCTGGTGGCGCTGGCCGGCGAATTGAGCACGTTCACCGCTGCCGGCAAGCGCCCCCCTGCATGGCCCGCCTATCGGCACGATTCGCAGCAGGACAGTTTCGAGCCGGTGATCGGCGCCCTGCGCAGCAGCCTGAGCGCAGTGCTGGAACAGACCGCCACGCCGCTGCCGATCCAGGCGCGCAAGTTCGGCGTGTGGGTGGCGATGGTGCCGGACCCGGGCCTGCTCGACAGCGCAGCGTTCGTGCTCGCGGCCAAGGCCGACATGCCCAGCGAAGAGTTGCGCCGGCAATTGCCCGCGCACGCCAAGATCGGGCCGGTGGAGCAGATTCGCGATCTGGTCAATCTGCAGTTGCCCGGCATCGTGGCCACGCCCATGCCGGTGGCGCCGCGACAGATTCCGTATCACGCCGGCTATCTGTATTTCGAATTCGACAAGAGCGCAGCGTTGTGGCGAACGCTGAAGACCTCCGGCGGCATCGCATTCCACTTCGGCAGCGAATTCGCCGGGCTGGACCTGCAACTGTGGGCGATCCGGAGCTGAGCATGAGCCGACCTGTTGCCGATCTGGCGCCTGCCTACGCCGCACCGCTGCCGGCCGCAGAGGGCGGCGTGCCCAGCGAAGATACCGACATCAGCGAACTGCTGGGCCGCAGCGTCAACCCGTTGGTGCAGGCCGCCACGCCGCTGCTGCTGTTGGCGGTGCAGTTGCGCCACAGTGCGCAATCGCCCGATGTGGCCCGCCTGCGCGAGCAGGTGATGGCGCAGGTGCGCCGCTTCGAACAACGTGCACGCGATGGCGGCGCGCCGGTGGAGGCGGTCACCGCCGCGCGCTACGTGTTGTGCGCGCTGCTGGACGAAGCGGTGCTCAATGCGCCGTGGGGCGAGCGCAGCGGCTGGTCGCAGAAGACCTTGCTGGTGACTTTCCACAGCGAATCGTACGGCGGCGCCAAGTTCTTCCAGATCCTGGAGCGCTTGTGCGCCGATGTGCCACGGCATCTGGACTTGATCGAGCTGATGTACCTCTGCCTGGCGCTGGGGTTCGTCGGCCGCTACCAGATCGAGTCCGGCGGCATGGTGACGCTGGCGGCCATCCAGGACGATGTCTATCGCCGCATCCGTGCGGCGCGCGGCCCGGCGCCGGACAGCCTGGCCCCGCGTTGGCGCGGGGTGGAAGACCGCCGCCGGCTGGGCCGCTATCTGCCGGTGTGGGCGGCTGCGTTGCTGGGGGTGAGCGTGGTGGTGGTGGCGTTCGTGTGGTTGCAGGCGCGTTTGAACAGCCTGTCCGCACCGATCAGTGCGCAGGCTGCCCAATGGGGCATTGCGCCGGCCACGCCACCGGACGCTGCGCCCGTGCCGCCGCCGCCGGTGCGGCTCAAGCAGTTGCTCTCCGCGCAGGAACGCGCCGGCCTGCTGCGCGTGGACGAACAGGCCGACGGGCAGACGCGCGTGCGCCTGAGCAGCGCGGCGATGTTCGCCTCCGGCGGGGTGGAGGTGGAGCCGCAGCAGCGCGGCTTGATCGCGCAGATTGCAGCGGCCATCGAGCAATTGCCAGGGCGGGTGATCGTGGTCGGGCACACCGATGACGTGCCGGTGCGCTCGCTGCGCTTCCAGGACAACTACGCCTTGTCGGCCGCACGTGCGCAGGCGCTTGCGCAAGTGTTGCAGGCGCAGCTGAGTACGCCGGGGCGGGTGGACGCCATTGGCGCTGGCGATTCGCAACCGATCGCACGGCCAGTGCAATTGCCGGCCAACCGCGCGCGCAATCGCCGCGTGGAGATCCTGTTCCAGCCTGGGGAATGACGATGAAGACGCTGTTGTCCAAGCTGAGCGCAACGGTGGTGGTTGGCCTGCTGGCGCTGTGCCTGCTGTCGGTGCTGCTGTGGGCGGGTGGGCCGTATGTGGCGCTGGCCGGCTGGAGCCCGCTGAGCAGCGTGGCGGCGCGGCTGCTGGCGATCGTGTTGCTGGTGGTGGTGTGGGTGGGCGTGCTGGCGCTGCGCCGCTGGCGCACGCAGGCACGTGCGGCGACCTTGTCCAGCGCGCTGGCGGCGCCGGGCCGCGACGACGACCGCGAGCTGCGCAGCGGGCAGGAACGCGCGCAGCTGCAGGCGCGCTTCCAGCAGGCGATCCAGTTGCTACGCAAGCGGCGCGGCGGCGCCGATCTGTACACGCTGCCGTGGTATGCGCTGATCGGCCCGCCCGGTTCGGGCAAGAGCACCTTGCTGCAACATTCGGGCCTGCAGTTTCCGCTGGCTGCGCGCATGGGCGATGCGGCGTTGCGCGGCGTCGGCGGCACCCGCGATTGCGAATGGTGGTTCACCGACGAAGCGGTGTTGCTGGACACCGCCGGGCGCTATACCACGCAGGATTCGGACCAGGCGGTGGATGCCGGCGCGTGGCGCGATTTCCTGCGCCTGCTGCGACGCTATCGCCCGCGCCGCCCGCTCAACGGCGTGTTGGTGACGATGAGCATGTCGGACCTGTTGCTGCTCGACGATGCCGAGCGCGACACCCACATGCAGGCGATCCGCCGCCGCCTGGACGAACTGGCCGAGCAGTTGCAGGCCAGCGTGCCGGTGTATCTGATCTTCACCAAGTGCGATCTGATCGGCGGCTTTGGCGAGTTCTTCGACGATCTGACACCGGCGCAGCGCAACCAGGTGTGGGGCATGACGTTTGCGCTGGCGCAGACCCTGGACGGGCAGGCGGCGCGCAGGTTCGCCGACGAGTTCGGCGTGCTGCAGCAGCAGCTGAGCGCGCGCCTGTTCGAACGCCTGCACCTGGAACGCGACCGTCTGCGGCGTGCGGCGATCCTGTCGTTTCCGCAACAGGTTGCCGCACTCGGCGAGCGTGCGCGGCAATTCGTCGAAGGCACCTTCGCCGGCAATGCGTATGGCCCGGCACCGTTGCTGCGCGGGGTGTACTTCACCTCCGGCACGCAGGACGGCACGCCGATCGACCGCATGATGGGCGCGGTGGCGCGCACCTTCGGCCTAGAAGAAGCGCGCGTGCAGGCGCCGGGCGCGCAACGTCGCACCTTTTTCGTCGAGCGGCTGCTGCGCGAGGTGGTGCTGCGCGAATCCGGCCTGGCCAATACCCCGCCCACCCGGCAGCGCCGCAGGGCGTGGTTGCAGGCCGCCGCGTACGCGGGTGTGGCGCTGCTCACCGGCGCAGTGCTGGCCGGGCTGGGGCTCAGCTACGTGGGCAACCGTGCGTACCTGCATCAGGTACGCGCTGCACTGGACGCGCGGCCGGCAGTGCCCGATCCCAATGCCGCCACCGGCATGCCCGAGTACGTCGCGCGCACCCTGCAGCAAGCCGATGCCACGCAGGCGGTGGTGAAGGTGGCGCAGCAGTATCGCGCCGGCGCGCCGTGGTCGTTGCGCATGGGGTTGTTCCAGGGCCAGGCGGTGGGCGAGCAAGTGCAGGCCGGCTACCTGCGTCAGCTCAACGCCACCTTGTTGCCGGCCTTGGCGGTGCGCCTGCGCACCGGTCTGGTCGATAACGCACAGGCACCGCAGGCGCTGTACTACACGCTCAAGGGCTATCTGATGCTGGGCCAGCCGCAGCATCTGGACCCGGCGCAACTCAGCGCGCTGGCCGCCATCGAAGCGGCAAAATTGTTCCCGCGCGAGCCGGCATTGCAGCAGGCGCTGGGTGCGCATCTGCAGGCCGTGCTCGATTCGCCCACGCGCGTGCGTGCGCTGTCGCTGGACAATCAGCGCATCGCCCAGGCGCGCGCCAGCCTGCGCGCCGCCGACCTATCGACACTGATCTACGGCAACCTGTTGCTGACCCCGCCGGACGGCACGCCGTTGCGGCTGGATAAAGCGCTGGGCCTGCTGGCCGACACCTTCGTGCGCCGCAGTGGCACGGCGTTGTCCACCCCGGTGCCGGCGCTGTACACCCAGCCGGTATTCGCCGCGTTGCAACGCGATGGCATCGGCCAGGCGGTGGAACGCTTCGGCCGCGACGATTGGGTCTTCGGCGGTGCGGCGCTGGATGCGTCCGCCAAGGCCACGCTGGTGCGCGAAGTGGGGCAGCGCTACACGGCCGATTACATCCGTTACTGGGATGCGTTGCTGGCCGATCTGCAACTGCGCCCGTCGGCCGATCTGGCCGGTGCCAGCGCCACGGCCGCCAAGCTGGCCGGGCCCAGTTCGCCGCTGCGGCTGCTGCTGGGCGTGGTCGGCGAGCACACCCAGGCAATGGACCGCGCACCACCGGTAGACCCCGCGCAGCGCGCGTTGGCGGCTGCCGCCAACTCGGCAGGCACCAAGGCGACTGCCGCCGCGGCCAAACTCCCCGGCGGGGCGGCGATGAGCGCCGCGCTGGCCACGCCCGCCGAGGGTGGCGCAGCTGCAGCGCCGGCACCGGGTGCGGCGATCAGCGAGCATTTTCTGGCGCTCAACGCCTTGGCCGCAGGCGCGCCTGGCAGCACGCCGCTGGACCATCTGCTGAGCGTGCTCGATCAGCTCGGCAAGCAATTGCTAGTGATTTCCCAGGGCGGCGGCGATGCCGCGGCGGCCAACGCGCAACTGGCATTGGCCCGGCAGGAAATGGCGCAACTGCCGCCGCCGGTGACCGACTGGCTGCAGAGCCTGGCCGGCAGCAGCGCCACCTTGATGACCCAGGGCGCACGCGCCGCGCTGGATGCGCAGGTCAGGCAATCGGTGGGCGAGGTGTGCACGGATTTCGTGCGCGGCCGCTACCCGTTCGATCCGCAGGCGCAGGTGGAGATCCCGCTGCAGAATTTCGGCGAGTTGTTCGGTAGCGGCGGGCGTCTGGATGCGCTGTATACCGGCACCGTCAAACCGCTGCTGGACACCCAGTCCCCGCAATGGCGCTGGAAGGATGGCCCGGACGCGGTCATCGGCGCGCCCGGTCTGCCGGTGCAACTGCAACTGGCGCAGCGGATCCGGCAGAAATATTTTCGCGGCGGGCCCACGCCGCAGATCGGCTTTACCGTGCTGGCGCCCACGCTGGGCGAAGGCGTGACCCGGCTGACGCTGGATATCGAAGGCCAGCGCTACGACTACCAGCCCGGCGCGGCGCAAAGCATGCCGATGATCTGGCCCGGGCCGGTGCCGGGGCATGTGTCCATCGCCGCCTTCGGCGCCGATGGCGTGGCGCTGGGTACGCTGGACTACCAGGGCGATTGGGCGCTGTTCCGCGCGCTGCAGGCCGGGCACCTGGAAAACCCGTCGGACCTGCGCTTTGTCGCCCGCTTCGCGCTTGGCGGCCACGACGTGCAGGTGCCGCTGCGGGCCGGCAACCTGCGCCACCCGTTTCTGGACAGCGACGTCCAGCACTTCGCGTGCGGCCGATGAGCATGCCGGCGCACGAACCACTCGGTTTCCACGGCAAGTTGCCCGGCGTGGGCGACTTCGTGCAGCGGCGCCTGCCGGCCAGCTTCGTGCAGCCGTGGGACCTGCAGTTCGCCAACTGCCTGGACACGGCGCGCCAGCAACTCGGGCAGCACTGGCCTGGCGCGTATCGCAACAGCGGCCTGCGCGCGTTTGCGTTGGGGCCGGGCGTGTGCGGCGCGCAGGCCTGGGCCGGCCTGCTCGGCCCGGGCGAAGACCGCGTGGGGCGCTGTTTTCCGCTGACCGTGGCAATGCCGTTGCCGCACCTGTGCCTGCCGTCGGCGGCATGGTTCGGCGCGGTGGCTGCGTGCCTGGGCCGCAGCTTGCGCGCACGCACCGATGCGGCCGGATTCGATGCCGCGCTGCGCGCGCTCGGCGTGCCGGCCGCGCCTTCCAGCACGCATGTACCGGCGCCCGGCCAATCGCTGTGGTGGCGGTTGGGCGCGGCCGCGCAATCGATCGACGGGCTGCCCACCGCCCAGATGTATCTGGAGTGGTTGCTGGCCGAGCAGGACATCACCGAGGTGACCCGATGAGCGCGCCCTACCAATCGGCCGGGCACACCGAAACCGGCAAGGTGCGCCGGCTCAACGAAGATGCCTTGCTGCTGCGCGAAGACGCCGGCCTCTGGGTGGTGGCCGATGGCCTGGGTGGCCACAGCGCCGGCGATTACGCCAGCCAGCTGCTGGTGCAGCGGCTGAGCGCATTGGTGCGCCCGGCCGACCTGTGCGATTTCCTGGATGCCATCGACGACACCCTGGCGCAGATCAATCGCGAGCTGCTGCAGGTTGCGCGCGAGCGCCGCGTGGACATGATCGCCACTACCGTGGTGGTGCTGGTGCACGACCCGGATTTCATGCTGTGCGGCTGGGTCGGCGACAGCCGCATCTACGCGCAGCATGGCGGCCCGCTGCGCCAGCTCACCCGCGACCACGTGCACGGCGTGCGCGACGATGTCACCCAGTTCGGCAGCGCACACGCCAGCGCCGCGGCGGCCGGCGTGCTCACGCGCGCGGTGGGTGCGCAAGAGCCGCTGTTCGTCGATTGGGTGCTGATGCCGAGCCTGCCGGGCACGCAGTTTCTGCTGTGCAGCGACGGCATCAACAAGGAAATCCCGGACCCGGAGCTGGATGCCGAATGCCATCGCTTCGGCGATCCACGCGCGCTGCTGGCGCGTCTGTTCGAATTGGCGATGGGGAGGGCGGCACGCGACAACGTCACCGCCGTCGTCGTCCGCCTGCAGGAGTAAGTGCATGCACGAAGACACCGCCACCGTGACCGAACTGGTCACCGCCATGCGCCGCGGCGCGCTCGACCTCAATGCCGTCCTGGCCGCGCTGGGCAAGCGCGCCGCGGTACCGGAGGCCGAATACCGTGCCGGGGTGGAAACGCTGTGGACGCTGCAACGCCAGCACCTGCTCGACGATGCCACCGTGACCACGCTGGTGAGCCGGCTGGATGCGTTGCGCGATCGTGCGATTGCGCCTGCGCCTGCCCCGTCGCCAACGCCAACGCAGCAGCCAATACCCACGCCAACGATGGTCGACGACGATGCCACCGTGGTGATGCCACGACCCGGCCCGGCGCGCGTGGTCGAAGACGACATCACCCGCGTGCAACCGGCGCAGCCCCTGCCCGGCGATGCGCCCAGCCTCACCAGCCTGGGGCTGGGCACGCCCACCCACCTCGGCACGCAGACCGGCACGGGCACCGGCACCGGTACGGCCGGTACCGCCAGCCTGTCCAGCTGGCAGCACCTGGCCGAAGCTACCGGTGGCGATCATGCCGGTGTTGGCAGCCTGCTCAAGGGCCGCTTCCAGCTCGAACGCGAACTCGGCCGCGGCGGCATGGGGGTGGTGTATCTGGCCCGCGACGAACGCAAGGTGGAAGCACGCGACCGCGACCCGTGGCTGGCGGTCAAAGTGCTCAGCGACGAGTTCCGCCGCCATCCCGACGCACTGGTCGCCCTGCAGCGCGAAGCGCGCCGCTCGCAGAAGCTGGCCCACGACAACATCGTGCGCGTGTACGACTTCGACAAGGATCGCACCCTGGTCTTCATGACCATGGAATACATCGACGGTTGCGACCTGAAAACGCTGATCCGCGAACAGGCCTACAACGGCATGCCGCTCAAGCAGGCCTGGCCGCTGATCGAGGGCATGGGCCGGGCGCTGATGCGCGCGCACGCGGCCGGCATCGTGCATTCGGATTTCAAGCCCGGCAACGTCATGGTCACCCGCGATGGCGTGGCCAAGGTGTTCGATTTCGGCATCGCACGCGCCGGCAAGCATGCGGCCGATGTCGCCGGCGAACAGACCGTGTTCGATGCGGCCACGCTGGGCGCATTGACGCCGGCCTATGCCAGCCTGGAAATGATCCGCGGACAGGCGCCCACCCCGGCCGACGATCTGTACGCGCTGGGCTGCGTGTGTTTCGAATTGCTGACCGGCAAGCACCCATTCGACAAACTCAGTGCCGAAGTGGCGCTGCGCGAAGGCCGCCGCCCGCCGCCGGTGCCGGGCCTGACCCGTCGCCAGTACGCCACGTTGTGCGCGGCCGTGGCATTCCCGGCTGCGCAGCGGCTCACGCGCGTGGACCAACTGCTCGACGGCCTGCGCCAGGTGCCGCTGCGCGAGCGCGCGCTGCCGTTGATCGGCTATGGCGCCACCGCGCTCGCGCTGGTCGGCGTGGGCGGGTGGGGCGCATCGCGTTATCTGCATCAGCGCCATCTGGATGAGGTCATCGCACGCTTCGGTGCGCAGGACCCGCAGCAGTACCGCGACGAAACCCAGGTCATGCAGGCGCTGTCCAGCCTGAGCGCAGATGACCGCCGGCGCGTGCTGATGGACCGCAGCGACCTCATCGAAGATTTCCTGCTGCGCCGCCTGGACGCGCTGTGGAATCCGGCCAACGGCCGCGACGATTACCGCGGCGCGTTGCAGGTGTTCGCCTTGCGCGACCGGCTGCGGCTGTATTCGCCCGCGCTGGATGCGCGTCGCCAGGCCATCGAGCGCGAAAAGAACCAACGCCTCAACGCGCTCGACACCACACTCAATCGCCAGCTCGATGCCGGGCTGTTGTTCCGCACCCAGCCCGACAACGCACTGGCCACGCTCGACCAGGTGCGCCGCATCGATCCGGGCAGCAGCCTGCTGCGCCATTCCGCACTGGAAGTACGCCTGGACGCGGCCATCGCGCAGGCGGTGGCGGCCGGGCAACTCACCACCGCGCGGACCGAAGTAGAACAGGCGCGCGCAGCGTTTCCGGACTCGTTGCGCCTGCAGTTGCGCAGCGCCGAGGTCGGCGTGGCCGAGCAGCAAGCCAAACGCACGCCGGTTGCCGCCGCGCCGCGCGATGCCGACAGCGCGCGCAAGGCACTGGCTGCCGATCTGGCCAACCCCAGCACCGACCCGGCCTGGCGCGCGCGTATCGACGCCGCACTGGCCGCACTGCCGGCGGCCGAGCGCAGCAGCCAGGGCAGCGCGCTGGCCGAGGCCATCAGCACGGCGGTTGCCGCACAAAGCGACCCCGCACAGCTGGCTGGCGCGCAGGCGCTGGTGGATGTCGGCCTGGGCGTGGCCCCGCAATCGGCCGGCCTGCTGGCCCAGCGCACACGCCTGCAGACGCTGGAGCACCAGCTCGAACAAGCGTTGGCACGCGAAAGCGCCGAGTCCGAACTGGCCGCGCGGATCGAGTCGCTGCGCCGCGCCGCCGCCGCCAACGATCTGGGCAAGACCCGCGATGCGCTGGCGCGCATCCGCACCCTGCAACCGGACCATCCGTTGTTGCGTAGCGAAGGCCCGCAACTGCTCTCGCAGGTGTATCGCAACACCGCCGGCGATGCGTTCGCACACGGGCGATACGCCCAGGCGGCCGACCTGCTGAGGCAAGGGCTGCAGACACTCGGCCAGCGCGACGAACTGCGCAGCGCGCAAACCCGTTATGCGGTGGCCGCCGCAGTGATGACCGCGGGCACGCTGGCGCCCGGCGAACGCCAGCAACTCGCCGGGCGCCTGCAAACGCTCTATCGCACCGACGCCACCGCGCTGGCGCAATTGGAGGCGCAGATGAAGGCGGCCGGCCAATTGCCGGAAGGCTCGTTGTCGGCCCGTCTGCAACGCGCGCCCGCCGCCGATGCGCCGGCCGACGCCAGCGTGTCGCCGGGCGGCGCCACCGAGACAGCTGCGCCGGCCGCCGGCGCAAGACCGGCGCGCGGCAAATCCGCTGCCAAGCCCGCCGCCACCCCAACGACTGCGCGCGACCCCGCCGCTGCGGCATTGCCCGCCAACGCGGACGATACCGACAGCCTGCCGCCGGTGCCTACCGGCCCGGATCCCTGCGCCGGCCTGGCCGGGCGTGCTGCGGCGTGCTTCGACACACTCGGGCAGACCCGCGGGCCGATGCTGGTGGTGATCCCGGCCATCGCCGGCGGCAAGCCGTACGCGTTGTCGCGCGGCGAAGTGGCGGTGGCCGATTTCAACCTGTTCTGCCAGGCCACCGGCCGCTGTACCGCCCAGGCCGCCGCCACCCCGGAGCTGGCGCGCGCGCCGGTGCGCAATATCAGCCTGACCCTGGCGCGCGCCTATCTGCGCTGGCTCACCATCGGCAGCGGCGGCTGGCGGTACCGGCTGCCCAGCGATGCCGAGTGGCTGCATGCCGCGCAGGCGGCCAGCAACTGGCGGCAGGCCGAAGACAGCAATTGCGTGCCGCCCAACGCCAGTGCCGGCGATGCCGCGCGCGCACCGGTGTCGGCACGCGGGCGCGATGCCAATCCCTGGGGCCTGATCAATCTCACCGGCAATGTCTGGGAATGGGTATCGACCGGAACAGGCGTGCAGGCCCGCGGCGGAAGTTTTTCCAGCTACTGGTCCGATTGCACGGTGCAGGCCAGCCGCGCCGACAACGGCTCGGCGCAACCGGACGTGGGCCTGCGCGTGCTGCGGGAGCTGCCGTGAGCGCCGCCCCGCCGTCGCCCACCGCTGCCGCTGCGCACCCGGCCAATGCGCAGCTGCAGGCGCTGGCGTTGGCGCATCAGCAGGGCCAACTCGACCGCGAGCAGTACCGCGCACGCCGTCGGCGCGTACTGGACGCCGCCCGCCAGACCCAGGGAGTGACCCTGCGCAACGCCTTGCCGAGTTCGCCTGCTGCCCGGCCGGGCCCGCTGTCGGGGCATCCGGTCGCACGCAAACTGCGCAGTCAGGTGGCAGCGGTCTTCATAATCGTGATGCTCATCTCAATAATCTTGCTAACATTGCATAAATGTACGTCGGGGTTTGATCGACGTTCAGCAAGGGGCGAGGTCAGACACGCCGATCGCCGTGCAGTCGCCGCCGTGGCGCCTGCGTGCGCAGCGGGACACGTCGGCCATGCGCAACACCGGATGGTCTCAGGGGAAATGGACGTATGCGTATGACGTGTCTGGCCGCGGCGGTGTCCGCGTGCCTACTGCTGGCCGCACCTGGGTGGGCGCAGTCGCCGACCGATGCCACGGCTGCTGCGCAGTCGGCAGCGGCGGTGCCGGCCATGAGGGACCGGACCGAGGCGGTCACCGTGCAGGTGCGCGGCTTTCGCGTGCGCGATGTGGGCCACTACCCGGAAGCCGGCATCGACCCGGCCCGCATGCAGGCCGTGGCCGACGCTGCCTTCGCCGAGCTGGCCCAGGGCCAGCCGGTGGTGGCATTGCGCTTCGATCAATTGCAGGCGGTCGCCGATGCGGTCACCCGCGCCTACCGGCAGGCCGGCTTCATCGTCAGCACGGCCTATCTGCCGGCGCAGACGCCGGGCCCCGACCAACTGATCGACATCCGCGTGCTGGAAGGGCGCATCGGCCAGATCAGCGTGCAGGGCGCCGCACGCTACCGCGGCAATGCATTGTCGGCACCGCTGCGCCAGCTGCAGGGCCGCCCGCTACGCAAGCAGGACGTGGACACCGCGCTGTTGTATGCGCGCGATCTGCCGGGCGTGTCGGTGTCGTCGGTGCTGCAGCCGGGCCAGAAGGAAGGCGAGACCGACGTGGTGCTGGTCGCCAGCGAGGCCGCCCGCCCGTATGTGATCACCCTGGGCGGCAACAACTACGGCACCGAGCTGACCGGCCGTTATCGCGCCCAGGCCGGCATCACCTGGAATAGTCCGCTCCGCCTGGGCGATGTGTTCGCCGCCAACTACGCCTATTCGCTGGCGCCGCGGCAGAGCCAGATCGGCGCGCTGTCCTATGGCCTGCCGATCGGCAGCGTGTCCGGCCTGAGCGCGGTGGTGGGCGCCAGCCGCAGCGAACTGGAAGTGCGCAACGGCGTGTTCGCCCGGCTTGGCCTGAAGGGGCCGACCTCCATCGTCTACACCGGCGCCGACTGGAAATTCATCAACACCGAAACGCTGCAGCTGCAGGGCTCGGCGCGCTATCTGCGCGAGCAATCCAAGCTCAGCGCGCTGGGCATGCAGTTGTCCGACCAGCAGTTCGATGTCGCCGAACTGGGCCTGTCGTTGCGGCGCACCGACCTGCGCTGGCGCGGTGTGGATCTGCTGCAGGGGAGCGTGCGGCAATCCTTGCGCGACCGCTCGGCGCCGGTGGACCAGATCAGCCCCGGTCGCGACAGCTATTTCACCATCGCGCGGCTGGCCTACACGCGCCTGCAATACCTCACCCGCACGCAGCGGCTGTACTTCAAGTTCAACGGCCAATACAGCGACGACACGCTGACCCCGATGGAGCAGTTCGCTGTCGGTGGGCCCGACAGCGTGCGCGCCTATCCGGTCTCCGATGCATTGGGCGACCGCGGGTATTACACCGCGCTCGAATACCACATCGATGCCCCCGGTTTTGCCGATGCCGCATCGCCGTTCAATGGCCGGCCCTGGCGCGAATTGCTGGAGCTGGATGTTTTCGCCGACCACGCCCGCGTGTTCGCCGCCAATGGCCGCCTGGCGCCGGCCAGTTTCGATGCCGCCGGCGTGGGCCTGACCTTCCGCTTGCCGCAGTACGCCAATTTCGAGTGGCGCATCAGCGCCGCGCTTCCGACCGGTGCGCGCGATGCCTCCGACGGACGCGACGACGCCCGCATCTACACGCGTTTCGGCTTCACTTTCTGAGGGATCTGCGCATGCACGCCACCATCCATACCGCGACCTCGCCGCGCACGCTCCCGTTGCGTCACTGCCCGCTGGCCGTTGCGCTGGCAGCTGCCCTGATGGCCATGCCGGTCAGCGGCCTGGCCCAGGTGGCGGCCAACCAGCTGCCGACCGGCGGCAGCATCGCCGGCGGCACCGGCACCATCAATGCCGTCAACGGCAGCAGCCGGACCGTCGACCAGACCTCCTCGCGCATGGCGCTGACCTGGTCGGCGTTCGACATCGGCTCGTCGGCGACGATGATCTTCAACCAGCCCAGCGCCAGTTCGGTGGTGCTCAACCTGGTGCAGAGCGGCAACCCGACGCAGATCTACGGCAACATCAACGCCAACGGGCAGGTGTTCCTGCTCAACAGCAACGGCGTATTGATCGGCAACACCGCCAACATCAATGTCGGCGGCCTGGTGGTCAGTACGCTGGGCACCACCGTGTCCAAGTTCATGAGCGGCGACTACAGCCTGGATGCCGGCGGCACGACCGTGGCGCAGGTCATCAACAGCGGCACCATCAACGCCGCTGCCGGGTCGGCCGTGTTGATCGGCGGCCGGGCGTCCAACAGCGGCACCATCACCGCCACCGCCGGCAACATCACGCTCGCCGGTGCCGACGCAGCCACGCTGACGTTCGAAAGCGGCGGCTTCGGCGTGCTGATCGACAAGCCGCTGCAGCTGAGTCTGGCGACCGAAGCGGTGGACAATTCCGGCACCCTGAGCGCGCCAGGCGGCGCGATCCAGCTGCAGGCGCGCGCGGCGCAAGGCATCTTCGATCGACTCATCAACAACAGCGGCACCATTCGTGCGGCGTCGCTGTCCAATGGCCCCGACGGCAGCGTGTCGCTCATCGCCTCCGGCGGTGGCAGCTTCGACGTCGCCGGCGGCGGCAGCATCGATGCCGGCACCGGGGCGATCACCCTGAGCACCGGTCGCGGCGTGCAACAGACCGGCATCTACACCGCCGGCAGCCTGGGTGGCTTTATCGGTGGCAGTGCCACCTTCAGCGGCGCCAACAAGATCAGCGGCCTCGGCAACCTGGATGTAGGCGGCAACCTCAGCCTGACCAACACGGTCGCGTTGTCCCAATCCGGTGCGCTGGCGGTGACGGGCACCAGCCAATTCCTGCAGTCCGGCAGTGCGCTTTCGCTGACCAACGGCGGCAACACCTTCGGTGGCCTGTTCAGCGCCAGCGGCAACGGCATTGCCGTGAACGCGGCAGGCAATCTCTCGATCGGCACGTTGAACCTCGACAGCAACAGTGCGCTGTCGTTGAGTGCCACCGGCGCATTGACCTTGCCGACAACGGCGATCAACACCGGCAGCGCCAACCTCACCCTGTCCAGCGGCGGCAGCCTCAGCACGCGCGCCACGCTGACCGGGACGAACGTGGACCTCACCGGTCGCGGCGGCATCGCGCTGGCGCATGACGTCACGGCAAGCGGCACGCTGAAGTTGACCGCCACCAACAACGCGGTCACCCAGACCGCCGGCAGCGTGGCCACCACCGGCACCAGCACCATCAATGCCGGAACCGGTGCCATCACGCTGGACGGCGCAGGCAACGACTTCCAGGGCGTGGTGGCGCTGACCGGCGGCAACACGCGCATCAGCGACAGCGGCGCGCTGACACTGGGTGCGGTGAACGTCAACGATCTCACCGCCATCAGCAACGGCGCGTTGAACCTGGGCAGCGGCCGGGTGGGCGGTGCCTTGCTCGCCACCAGCAACAACGGCGCGATCACCCAGTCGGCCGGTAACTTCCTGACCATCGTCGGCACCAGCAACCTCACTGCCGGCACCGGTGCGATCACCCTGAACAACAGCGGCAACGCCTTTGGCGATCTGGTCAGCGCCACCGGTCGCGGTATCTCGTTGAACGCTGCCGGCAATCTGGCCATCGGCACCCTGAATCTTGGCAACAACAGCGCGCTGTCGCTGCGTGCCAGCGGTGCATTGACCTTGCCGGCAACGGCGATCAACACCGGCAGCGCCAACCTCACCCTGTCCAGCGGCGGCAGCCTCACCACGCGCGCCGCGTTGGCCGGCACGAACGTGGACCTCACAGGCACTGCCGGCATGACTCTGGGGCATGACGTCACAGCAAGCGGCACGCTGGCACTGACCACCACCAACAGCGCGATCACCCAGACCGCCGGCAGCGTGACCGCCACCGGCACCAGCACCGTCAATGCCGGAACCGGCGCCATCGAACTGGATGAAGCGACCAACGATTTCCAGGGCGTGGTGACGCTGACCGGCGGCGACACGCGCATCGCCGACACTGGCGCGCTGACGCTGGGTGCGCTGAATACCGGCAGCCTCACCGCCACCGGCAATGGTGCGTTGAACCTGGGCAGCGGCAGCGTCCGCGGCACCCTGGATGCAACCAGTGGCAATGGCGCCATCAGCCAGAGCGCCGGACTGATCGTCGATGGCAGCGCCACCCTCAACGCCGGCAACGGCGCCATCGCGCTGACCGACGGCAGCAACGATTTCCGCAGCAGCGTCAGCCTCACCGGCACCGGCATCAGCGTGGTCGATCGCGACGATCTAAGCGTCGCCTCGATCAGCAACGGCACCAATGGCGCCATCGCCCTGACAGCCGGCGGCGCGCTCACGCTGCCCACGCAGAATCTTTCCACCGGCACCGGCGCACTCAGCCTGGTCGCCAATGGCGGTGCCTTGAGTACGCTCGGCACCTTGAGCGGCGGCAACGTCAGCCTGAGCGCGCGCGATGGCGTGGCGCTCAATCACACCGTCACCGCCGGCGGTATCCTGGGCCTGACTGCCACCAACGCCGCAATCACTCAGAACGCGGGCGTGCTCGACGTTGGCGGGCTGGCCACCGTCAATGCCGGCAACGGCGCCGTTTCGCTCACAGGCGATAACGACTTCATGAACGGCATTGCATTGACCGGCCGCAATATCGCAGTGGCCGATGCGAACGACCTCAGCGTGGTCTCGCTCAACAACGGTGGCGCCGGCGCCATCGCACTCACGGCAGGCAACTCGCTCACGCTGCCTGCCAGCGGATTGACCAGCACCGACAACCTGACGCTGCGCGCAGACAGCGGCACCCTCACATTGGGCGGCAATCTGGTCGGCAATGCGGTGTCACTGTTCAGCGCCAACGCACTCACGCTGGCGACCAGCATCGACAGCAGCACCTTGTCGGTGTCCACCAACAACGGCGCGATCAACCAGACCGCAGGCGCCTTGCGCATCGGTTCGACCTCCAGCTTCAACGCCGGCACCGGCGCGCTGGCACTGGGCAGCGCGGGCAATCACTTCGTCGGCGCAGTGAGCCTGACCGGCAACGGCGTGTCGATCAGCGACAGCGGCGCGCTGACGCTGGGCACGCTCAACACCGGCAACCTCACTGCCACCAGCAACGGCGGATTGAACCTGGGCAGCGGCCGCGTTGCCGGCACCCTGGCTGCGAGCAGCGGCAATGGCGCCATCGGCCAGGCCGGCGGACTGATCGTCGATGCCGCCACCACCCTCAACGCCGGCAGCGGCGCCATCGCGCTGACCGACGGCAGCAACGATTTCCGCAGCGGCGTCAGCCTCACCGGTACCGGCATCAGCGTGGTCGATCGTGACGATCTGCGCATCTCCTCGATCAGCAACGGCACCAATGGCGCCATCGCCCTGACAGCCGGCGGCGCGCTCACGCTGCCCACGCAAAACCTCAGCACCGGCACCGGCGCGCTCAGCCTGATCGCCAATGGCGGCGTAGTGAGCACGAACGGCAGCTTGAATGGCGGCAACGTGAGCCTGAGCGGCCGCGATGGCATCGTGCTCAATCACAACGTCACCGCCAGTGGCAGCCTGGGCCTGACTGCCACCACCAACGCGATCTTCCAGAATGCAGGGGTGCTCGACGTCGGCGGCCTTGCCACCGTCGATGCCGGCAACGGCGCCATTTCGCTCGCACGCGATAACGACTTCAGGAACGGCCTTGCACTGACCGGCCGCAATATCGCGGTGGTCGATGCGAACGATCTCAGCGTGGTCTCGCTCAACAACGGTGGAGCCGGCACCATCGCGCTCACCGCACGCAACTCGCTCACGCTGCCCGGCAGCGGATTGACCAGCAGCGATGACCTGACGCTGCGCGCAGAAAACGGCACGCTGACATTGGGCGGCGATCTCGCCGGCAATGCGGTCTCGCTGTTCAGCGCCAACGCACTGACGTTGGCGACCAGCATCGACAGCAGCACCTTGGTGGTGTCCACCAGCAACGGTGCGATCAATCAGACCGCAGGCGCCTTGCGCATCGGTTCGACCTCCAGCTTCAACACCGGCTCCGGCGCGATCGCGTTGGGCAGTGCCGGCAATCACTTCGGCGGTGCAGTGAGCCTGACCGGCAACGAGGTGTCGATCCGCGACAGCAGCACGTTGACGCTGGGCACGCTGAACACCGCCAACCTCACCGCCACCAGCAACGGCGCATTGAACCTGGGAAGCGGCCGCGTTGCCGGCACCCTTGCTGCGAGCAGCGGCAATGGCGCCATCGGCCAGGCCGGCGGACTGATCGTCGATGCCGCCACCGCCCTCAATGCCGGCAGCGGCGCCATCGCGCTGATCGACGGCAGCAACGACTTCCAGGGCAGCATGAGCCTGACCGGCGCCGGCATCGCGGTGCGCGACAGCAACGATCTCACGCTCTCGGCGTTGACCAGCAACAACGGCGGCACGATCGCGCTGACCGCCGGCGGCAACCTGATCCTGCCAGGCACGACGTTGAACAACGGCAGCGGCGATATCAACCTGATCGCCAACAGCCTGAGCCTGTCTGCCGCACTGCTTGGCGACGAAGTGAGCCTGCGCGCCAACAGCGGCTTGGCCTTGAGCCAGAACATCACCGCGCGCACGTTGTCGCTTGCCAGCAGCAATGCCGCGATTACGCAAAGCGGCGGCGCACTGCTGGTCAGCGGCGCCACCACGGTCGATGCGGGCACCGGTGCGATCTCGTTGCTGCAA
Source organism: Xanthomonas euvesicatoria (assembly GCF_013112235.1). Classification (NCBI taxonomy): domain Bacteria; kingdom Pseudomonadati; phylum Pseudomonadota; class Gammaproteobacteria; order Lysobacterales; family Lysobacteraceae; genus Xanthomonas; species Xanthomonas euvesicatoria. The sequence goes on along the minus strand of NZ_JABFFS010000001.1, from coordinate 776,240 downwards.
GCCGCCAATAACTTCAACAGCGTCAGCCTGACCGGCAACGGTATTGGCGTGACCGACAGCGACAACCTCAGTCTTGCCGCATTGACCAGCACCGGCAACGGCAGTGTTGCAGTGACCGCCGGCGGTACCTTGAGCCTGCCGTCGCAGGCTATCGCGGTCGGCAACAGCAACCTGACCCTGGCATCGAACGGCGGCGCACTGAGCACGGCCGCAGCCCTGGGTGGCAACAACGTGACGCTGTTCGGACGCGACGGCCTGACTCTGGGCCACACCGTCACCGCCAACACGCTCGCCCTGCGCAGCACCAACGCCGCCATCGTGCAGAACGCCGGCGCACTCGACGTGGTGGGCACCAGCACCGTCGATGCCGGTAGCGCCAGCATCGCGCTCAACAACGGCAGCAACCGCTTTGGCGCCGGCATCCGTCTCACCGGCACCGGCATCACGGTGGCCGATCGCGGCAACCTCACCATCAATGCCTTGAACGCCGGTGCCAACGGCACCATCGCGTTGACCGCCGGCGGCGCACTGAACCTCTCCGTGCAGGACCTGGACACCGGCACCGCCGATCTTGCCCTGATCGCCAATGGCGGCAGCATGAGCACCGGCGGCGACTTGCGCGGCCGCAACGTCACCCTGTCCGCACGCGACGGTCTCACCATCGGCCACACCATCACCACCACAGACGCGCTGTCGCTGAGCAGCAGCAACACCGCGATCACGCAGACCGCCGCGGCACTCGATGTTGGCACCACCACCACCGTCAATGCAGGCAGTGGCAACGTCACGCTCAATACCGCGGGCAACACCTTCAACGGCGTGGTCAATCTCACGGCAGGCGACGTGCAGATCGCCGGCAACGCGCTCAGTTTCGGCACGCTGTCCACCAATGCACTCACCGCCAACAGCAGTGGCGCATTGAATCTCGGTAACGGGGTGGTGCGTGGCGCGTTGAACGGCACCAGCGGCAATGCAGCGATCACCCAGAGCGGCGGTTTGTCGGTCGGCGGTGCATCCAGCTTGAATGCCGGCAGTGGCGACATCGCCTTGACCGATGCCAACAACGACTTCGTCGGCGCGGTTGCGCTCACCGGCAATGCCATCGCCGTGCAGGATCGCAACGACCTCAGCATCGCTGCGGTGCGCAGCGGTGCCAACGCGGCGATCTCGCTGGTCGCCGGCGGTGACTTGAACCTGCCGGCCAGCCAGATCGACACCGGCACCGGCGCGCTGACGCTGACAGCCAACGGCGGCACCTTGCGCACCGCCGGCGCCTTGCGCGGTGGCACGGTGCAACTGACCGGCGCCAATGGCATCGCGCTGAGCAACACGCTCACGGCAGGCAACGCGCTGCGCTTGAACAGCACCAATGCCGCCATCACCCAGACCGGTGGCGCGTTGCTCGTCGCAGGCGACACCACGGTCGATGCCGGCAGCGGCGCCATCACCCTGGAGGCGGCGGGTAACGACTTCCAGGGCCTGCTCACCCTGAGCGGCGGGGCCAGCAGCGTGCGCGATGCCAATGCCTTGACCCTGGGCACGCTCAACACCGGCGACCTGCAGGTCCGTAACAGCGGCGCGCTGAATCTGGGCGTTGGCCTGGTCGATGGCGATCTGGATGCGGCCAGCAGTGGCGGCGCCGTCACCCAGAGCGGCGCGTTGACCGTCACTGGCATTACCCGCATCAACAGCAGTGGCGCTGCCATTGCATTGACCGATGCCGACAACGATTTCCAGGCGGCGGTGAGCCTGAGCGGCGGCGCGGCCAGCGTGCGCGATCGCAATGCGCTGGTCTTGGGCAATCTGGAGGTCGATGCACTGGATGTCGCCAGCGGCGCCGGCCTGGATCTGGGCCAGGGGCGCGTCGGCGGTGCGCTGGTGGCACGCAGCGGGAGTGCAGCAACGGCCCAGGCCAACACGATCGTTGCCCAGGCGATCGCCGTGCCTGCGGCCACCGCTGCCGGCATTACCCAGCAAGGCGCGCTGACCGTGGCGGGCAACAGCGTGCTCGATGCCGGCACCGGTGCGATCGTGCTGGATGCGGCCGGTAACGATTTCCAGGGCACGGTGCAGGCGCGCGGCAGCAGCATCGCCATCGTCGATCGCAACGACCTGGCGGCGACTGCGCAAGCCAGCGATGCCCTGCGTCTGCAGGCCGGTGGCCAGCTCACCACCGCTGGCGCGCTCAGCGCCAACGCCATCGCCCTGCGCGGCGGCACCGGCGTGGCACTCGGTCACGACGTTGAAGGCGCCAGCGTGGCCTTGAGCAGCGGCGGGGCGATCACCCAGAACGCCGGCAACCTGCGCGCCGGTCAGCTCGGCGGCAATGCCGCCGGGGCGGTCACGCTCACCGGCAGTGGCAACGCCATCGACGCGCTCGGCGACTTCAGCGCGCAAGGCCTGGATCTGGTCAGCAATCGCTCGCTGCTGGTCAGCGGCCGCGTCGACGGCGGCCCCTCGCTGCGCCTGCGCAGCGGCGGCGAGCTGCAGCTGAGCGGCCAGCTCAGCGGCGCCACCAGCTGGTTGCAGGCCGCTGCCGGCATCCGCCAGCGCGCCGGCAGTTCGATCACCGCCGGCCTGCTCAGCGGTAGCGCAGGCGGCGCGGTGGTGCTGGGCGATGCGGCCGGTTTCGTCGACAACCGTGTCGTACGCCTGGGCGACTTCGTCGCCAGCAATGGGTTCAGCTTCACCAACGGCGGCGACCTGCTGCTGGTGCTGGCCAATGGCAGCAGCTACAGCGTGGATGCCGGCAACAGCGCGATGTTCCTGTCGGTCCGCGGCAATCTGTTCCAGGACGGCCGTGCGCCGCTGCGCAACGGCACCGGCACCTTTGCCGCCACCGGCCAGATCGGTACGCAGCAGAACCCGATCTATGTGATCGGTACCGGCACCCAGACCGTGGCGGCGATCGGCGCGCCGCCGGCGTATTTCAACGCCACGACGGTCGACGGCAGCCTGCTCGATCTGGCCGGCGGCTCCGGCTTCAATGTGCCGGCCTCGGCGTTTGCCGGCCGTGCGCAGAGTTCGGCCAGCCGCACCGTGGCCTTCGTGGACCTGTCGGCCAGCGGTACCCCGTACCGCGCCTTCGGCCTGGTCCGCCCCGGCCTGCGGTTGCCCGACGACCAGCAGCCGGCCTGCGACGCCGGCGACCCGGATGCCGTCTGCAATCCCGAGTGACCTGCCTGCCGCCGCCCACCGCGGCGGCTTCCCCGATGGAGGCCGTGCCATGCAAGACGACAGTTCCCTGGAGACCCTGCTGGCGCCGCTCGGCGACGACGCCCCGGCCGGACCGGATCTGGAATACGACCCGGAATTCCTGCGCCTGGAGCGCGAATCGTCGGCCCGCGCCGAGCGCTCGCTGGGCGAGAGCGTCATCGCCGCCGAAGAACCGGACTGGGACAAGGTGCAGGCGCTGGCGCTGGAGCTGAGCCGGCGCAGCCGCGACCTGCGCGTGGCCGGCAAGCTCGGCGCCGCCTGGTTGCGCCTGCGCGGCCTGCCGGGCTGGGCCGATGCGTTGGCGTTGATCCACGGCCTGCTCGAGCGTCATTGGGACAGCGTGCATCCGCAGCTGGATGCCGACGACGACAACGACCCGACCTCGCGCATCAATGCGCTGGTCGGCCTCAGCGACCCGATGGGCCTGCTCGGTGCGCTGCGCACCACCGCGTTCGTGCAGTCGCCGCGGCTGGGCCGCTTCAGCCTGCGCGATCTGCGCGTGGCCAACGGCAGCATCAAGCTGCCCGACGGCCAGAGCGGCCCCAGCCTGGCCGAAATCGAAGCCTGCTGCCAGGACTGCGCGCCGGAAACGCTGGCCACCTCCGCCCAGGCCATTGCCGAGGCGCTGCGGCAGGCGCGCGCGATCGATGCGCTGCTGAGCGAGCGCGTCGGCACCGCTGCGCCGGACCTGCGGCCGCTGCTGACCGACCTGCGCGATCTGGAGCGCTTCGTACTGCCGCATTGGCAAGCGCGGCAGGGCGTCCTTGCGGTCACTGAAGACGGTGAGCAGGCTGCCGGCGAGGGCCACGCCGCCGCCACGGCAACCAGTGCCACCCGCCGCAACGACGAGATCGCCGGCCCCGAGGATGTGAAGCGGCGGCTGGAAGAGATCTGCGCCTATTACGCCCGGCACGAACCATCCAGCCCGGTGCCGATGCTGCTGCGCCGCGCCCAACGCCTGGTCGGCTGCGATTTCCTGGCGCTGATGAAGGAGCTGGCCCCGGCCGGCATCGACGAACTGCAACGCGTCACCGGCCCGCTGGAAGAAACCTGAGCCGCATCGCCAGGCAAGAAACCCGAGCACCTGGTGTCCCGCCGGGCAGGGAACGCCGAGCAGCGGTTGCGCTGGACAGGCAGGGCACGCTGAGCGGTGCGCCCAGCAATCGTGAACACGGTTGAGTAGCGCCCAATCGTGTGAAAGAGCACCGGGCACCGCTGCATGCCGGCAGCCCATCGTCAGCGCTACCGCAAGCGCACCACGCGGGTGTGCGGCGCGCTGTGCGCAAGGGGACATCTCCGGGCACGGCGGCAATTCGGCCAAGGCAATGAACCGCAGATCAAAAACGCAACGCCACCGGGCGTTTCAACGCCCGACGCATGCCCCACGAATCCCGAATCCCGAATCCCAACTCCCCAATCACCAGCTATAGAGCTGCCAATACACCTTGTTGACCTTGTCCTTTTCCGCGTCGGTATGCCCGTCATGGTCGCGGTCGTACAGGAAGTAGGGCGCCCCGCGCGCCGGCGTCACCCGCACCATCTCCAGCTGACCGTTGACGCGGTATTCGTCGACCTTGTCGCCGTTGCCCATGGTCTTGCTGGTGACATCGGCGCCAGCCGGGATATCGCCACCGGCGCGGTCGCCGCCGCCGGTGGCACAGCCGCCGAGCAGCAGTAACGGCAGCAGCAAAAGACGTGCTTTGTTCATTGTCGTTATCCGTGTTGATCGCCAGCCAGTATGCGCTGGCGCGGTGTGCCCTGGGCGTGCAGCGTAGAATCGGGCCATGAGCAGATTAGTCCTGATCGACGGGTCCAGTTACCTGTATCGCGCGTTCCACGCGCTTCCGCCGCTGACCAATGCCCAGGGCGAGCCCACCGGTGCCTTGTTCGGCGTGGTCAACATGTTGCGCGCCACCTTGAAGGAGCGCCCGGCCTACATCGCCTTCGTGGTGGATGCGCCCGGTAAAACGTTCCGTGATGACTTGTATGCCGACTACAAGGCCAACCGACCGTCGATGCCCGACGACCTGCGCGCGCAGGTGCAGCCGATGTGCGACATCGTGCATGCGCTGGGCATCGACATCCTGCGCATCGATGGCGTGGAAGCGGACGATGTGATCGGCACGCTGGCGCTGCAGGGCGCCGCCGATGGCTTGCAGGTCACCATCTCCACCGGCGACAAGGACTTCGCCCAGCTGGTGCGTCCGGGCATCGAACTGGTCAACACCATGAGCGGCAGCCGCATGGATTCGGACGCGGCGGTGATCGCCAAGTTCGGCGTGCGGCCCGATCAGATCGTCGACCTGCTGGCGTTGATGGGCGACACCGTCGACAACGTGCCCGGCGTGGAAAAGTGCGGCCCCAAGACCGCCGCCAAATGGCTGGCCGAATACGACTCGCTCGATGGCGTCATCGCCAACGCCGACAAGATCAAGGGCAAGATCGGCGACAACCTGCGCGCCGCATTGCCACGCCTGCCGCTCAACCGTGAGCTGGTGACCATCAAGACCGATGTCACCCTGGCCAGCGGCCCGCGCGCGCTGGACCTGCGCGAGCCCAACGCCGAGGCGCTGGCGGTGCTGTACGCCCGCTACGGCTTCACCCAGGCGCTGCGCGAACTCGGTGGTGCGGCCGCCCAGGCGGGCCTGCTGGCCGAGCCGGTGGCGCTGGGCGCTGCTGCTGCCACTGCGCGCACCGAACCGGGCCGCGCGCGCGGCACCGGCTTCGTCTCCGGCCCCGTCAACGCCGCGGTGGATCTCGATCCGTCGCTGTCGGCGCCCGGCCAGTACGAGACCATCCTGACCCAGGAGCAGCTCGACAGCTGGATCGCGCGGCTGCGTGCCGCCGGGCAGTTCGCCTTCGATACCGAAACCGACAGCCTGGACCCGCTGCAGGCCGATTTGATCGGCCTGAGCGTGGCGGCCGAGCCCGGCCAGGCGGCGTACCTGCCGTTTGGCCATCACTTCCCCGGTGCGCCGGCTCAACTCGACCGTACCCAGGCATTGGCGCAACTGGCGCCACTGCTCACCGACCCGGCCGTGCGCAAGCTCGGCCAGCACGGCAAGTACGACCTGCACGTGATGCGCCGGCATGGCGTGGCGCTGGCCGGCTATGCCGACGACACCCTGCTGGAGAGCTTCGTGCTCAATTCCGGCAGTGCCCGCCACGACATGGACAGCCTGGCCAAGCGCTATCTCGGCTACGACACCGTCAAGTACGAAGACGTCTGCGGCAAGGGCGCCAAGCAGATCCCGTTCGCCCAGATCAGCCTGGAAGACGCCACCCGCTACGCCGCCGAGGACGCCGACATCACCTTGCGCCTGCATCGCGTGCTCGGCCCCCGGCTGGCCAGCGAACCGGGCCTGGAGCGCGTCTACCGCGACATCGAAATGCCGCTGGTGGACGTGCTGGCCCGCATCGAAGCCAACGGTGTGTGCGTGGATGCGGCCGAACTGCGCCGCCAGAGTGCGGACCTGTCCAAGCGCATGCTCGCTGCCCAGCAGAAAGCCACCGAGCTTGCCGGGCGCAGCTTCAACCTGGATTCGCCCAAGCAGCTGCAGGCTTTGCTGTTCGACGAGCTCAAGCTCCCCGCCGTGGTCAAGACGCCCAAGGGCCAGCCCTCGACCAACGAAGAAGCACTGGAAGCCATCGCCGACCAGCACGAGCTGCCGCGGGTCATCCTGGAATACCGTGGCCTGGCCAAGCTGCGCAGCACCTACACCGACAAGCTGCCGGAGATGATCCACCCGCAGTCCGGGCGCGTGCACACCAGCTACCACCAGGCCGGCGCCGCCACCGGGCGGCTGTCCTCGTCCGATCCGAACCTGCAGAACATCCCGATCCGCACCGAAGACGGTCGTCGCATCCGCCGCGCGTTCGTCGCCCCGGCCGGACGCAAGCTGATCGCCTGCGACTATTCGCAGATCGAGCTGCGCATCATGGCGCACCTGTCCGGCGACCCCGGACTGGTGGGCGCGTTCGAATCCGGCGCCGACGTCCACCGCGCCACCGCCGCCGAAGTGTTCGGCCGCACCATCGACACCGTCAGCGGCGATGAGCGCCGCGCCGCCAAGGCCATCAACTTCGGCCTGATGTACGGCATGAGCGCCTTCGGCCTGGCCCGTCAGCTCGGTATCGGCCGCGGCGAGGCGCAGGACTACATCGCGCTGTACTTCAGCCGTTACCCGGGCGTGCGCGACTTCATGGAAACCACCCGCCAGCAGGCGCGCGACAAGGGCTACGTGGAAACGGTGTTCGGGCGCCGGCTGTATCTGGACTTCATCAATGCCGGCAGCCAGGGCCAGCGTGCCGGTGCCGAGCGCGCCGCCATCAACGCGCCGATGCAGGGCACCGCCGCAGATATCATCAAGCGCGCCATGGTCAACGTGGACGGCTGGATCGCCAACCACGCGCAACGCGCGAAGATGATCTTGCAGGTGCACGACGAACTGGTGTTCGAAGCCGATATCGATTTCGTCGATACGCTACTGAGCGAGGTCACCACGCGCATGGCGGGCGCAGCTGAATTACGCGTGCCGTTGATGGTGGATTCGGGCGTTGGCGATAATTGGGACCAGGCGCATTGATGCGGCGAATGGCTGCGATATGCTGAATACGCAGATCAGCAATAATCCGTTCCAAACATAATGTGAATTCAGCTGAGTTAATGGAATGAATACCCCCTAAATTCTACATTTTTTTAACAGTTATCTTCACGATCCATCAATGTAGAAAATGTTGTTATATCCCTCGACGGGCGCAACGCCTGTCGGTAGATCTCTCCCATCCCCTGGAGCAGATCTCGGAGCGGAAACTCCTCCCCAAGTTTCCGTTCCCTGGCCCCGCCGACCTCCCCCTGGTCTGCGGGGCTTTTTATTTGTGTCCTTCCACTATGCGCAAGCGCTGCAGCGTTAACAGCGATGCTGCAGGTGCCTTCGGTGTGCGCAGGGCGCGTGGCGTGTAGCGACACCACTCCAAGACCCGCGCAGGCAACGCGTTCGCTTTGCGCCAAGCTCAAATGCATGCCGCGTTGCAGCGTAAATGCCCGCTCATCGTCGGGTGCGGCGATGCAGAGGGAATGCTGCGCCGGCGGTACGAGGCCATGCTGCTCATTCAGTTTATGGGCGGGCAGCACGCGTATTCATCTATCGATTTACGGTTGTTGCGTTTGCGCGCGCCTGCCATGCACGCTACCGCTACCGCTACCGGCGCTGGTGGGCGAGTTTCATTCTGCCAAGGACCAGGGCGCCGTCGCGTCGCGCAATCCGCACCTGTGCGGCCGCTGTCGCCGGGCAGCCTGGCGCACCGATGACGCGCAGTGGATCGAGCCGTCAGCAGGCAACGCACTTGATCGCGACGCGCTGTAACGTGCCCGCCAATGCCACCGCCTGCGTGGACGTCCGCCAGCACGCCACGCCTTACGGCGGCGTTTCGATCAACCGAGCCAGTCGCGTGGAATCAGGTAATCGGCCAGCCGCGCTTCGGCGCTGCCCGGCTCCGGCGTGAAGCCGTACTCCCAGCGCACCCGCGGCGGCAAACTCATCAGGATGCTCTCGGCGCGCCCACCGCTCTGCAATCCAAAGAGGGTGCCGCGGTCGTAGACCAGATTGAATTCCACGTAGCGCCCACGACGGTACAACTGAAACTCGCGTTCGCGCTCGCCGTAGGGTGTGTCCTTGCGCCGCTGCACGATTGGTATGTACGCATCCAGAAAGCCATCGCCCACTGCGCGCTGGTAGGCGAAGTCGCGCTCGAAATCCTGACCCAGATCGTCGAAGAACAGCCCGCCCACGCCACGCGTTTCATTGCGGTGGCGCAGGAAAAAGTATTCGTCGCACCAACGCTTGTGCGCGGCATAGCGCTCTTGGCCAAACGGCTCGCACAGCGCCTGTGCAACGCGGTGCCAGTGCTGCACATCCTCATCGAAGGGATAGAACGGAGTCAGGTCGAAGCCACCGCCAAACCAGGCGGCCACCACCTCGCCATCGCGCTCGGCGCGGAAGTAGCGCACGTTCATGTGCGTGGTCGGGATATACGGGTTGTGCGGATGAAACACCAACGAGACGCCGCATGCACGCCAGGTCGCACCGGCAAGCTCGGGCCGGTGCGCACTGGCCGACGGCGGCAGGCGCGTACCGGACACATCCGAAAAACCGATGCCGGCCTGCTCGAACACCGCGCCGTCGCGCAGGATGCGGGTACGGCCACCGCCGCCTTCCTCGCGCTTCCAAAGGTCCTCGGCGAAGCGTGCCTTACCGTCGGCAGCTTCCACAGCGGCGCAGATGCGGTCCTGCAGGTCGGTCAGATAATCGCGTACACGGTCGAATTCGTTCATGTCCCAATTCTAAGCCGTGCGCTCCGCGCGGTGCATCCCGCGCAAGCGCGCCCGTTTGTCGCAGTGCGATGCGGGATGACGGCGCAGTGATCACCGCTGGGCAATGACCAGTCGAGATGGTCGTATGCCAGCGCAACCGAGGGGCGAGACTCGCTTGTTCTACAGCGCCGTTTCCGTATCAGGAGCTACTTCATAAACTGCCGACCAACGTGTGGTGCAGTGTCCTTGCCGCAAGGATGGGTTCACGGCGTGTGCCGCGAGCGATGCGGGCGCCGTGCATTCGAGCTGGGATTGAAGATAGCCAGGCAACCGCACACGCAAGCTCTCAGTTTTCGATGCGCAACTGGCGAGCGAGGCGTATTTCGTTGCAAGGCAGCTGAACTGCTGCAGGCTGCAACGTCCTTACCGGCTATCAAGTCACTCAGCTTGCGAAAACTCCGCGCGGACAGCGGGCGTGCATAGCCGCCATGCCAATGCTGCGTGGACGCAGCCGATCGCCAGCGCACCCAGGCCGGTGAGGACCAGTGCCATTTGCTGGGTGGCCTGCAAACGTGCCTGCATCTGCGGCCACTCCGGGCTTTGCAGCACATCGGCGGGCAGCAGCGTCTGCACGCCGTCGAACAAGGGCCCGATCAACGCCAGTCCGCCGAAATTAAGCAGCCCGGTCACCAGCAACACCGCCACGAAGCTACGCCTTGCCCACTCGCGTCGCTGCAGCAGCGCCCAACTCAACCAGCAGAACGCAGCCGAGAGCACCACGCCGGCGACCGATAACGACAGCGCGTGATTGATCAGCCATTGCCAGGAGGGGGGCAGGGTGATGCCTTCCGGCAGCCCTAGCGATCCCGCACCTGGCGCCAGTGCGATCATTGCGATCTGCATCAGATTGGCCAGCACGCTGACCGCCCCCAGCAACAGGGAAACCCACGCCAGCGGAGTGACGAAGCCACCGCGCTGGCGCGCCGATGCTGGCCGGACGGCGCTCATTGCAGCGATGCGATGTGGGCGGCCACCATCGCCTGCCCGGGCGGATCCAGCGCAGGTTGCAGGTGCGCGTACCACTCGGGCACTGCGTCGGCTGGCAGGCATTGGCGCAACAGCGGCGTGCTGCGCTCAAGAAATGCTTCGAGAAACGGCAGCCCGCGCACGTACAGGAAATGGCTGTCGGTAATGGACATGCCAGCATATGCCTCGCGCAGCCATTCCAGGTGCGGCAGCGCGTGCGCCCCGTGGCCGGCGCGGGTGAGCACGGTGAGGAAGCTGGTACGCGCGGTCGCCGGCGAGGTGGACCGCTCCTGTGCATTGAGATCGTCGAAGGTCAGCAACCACTGCTCGCCCTGGGCGATCTCGTTGCACATCACCGAGGTGGTTGCCAGCTGCAGTGCGTTGTGTGCCGTGGGCTCCAGCGCATACAGCGCCAGCCAGTACGGGTAGGCCTCGCGATAGCGGTCCAGCGCGCTCAACGACAGCGCGCACAGGCGCTGCGCATCGGCACCAAGGTGGCGCTGCGTCTGCGCAGCGTTGTAGGCAGCCACATGGTCGCCGCGCTGAAACGCGCTCAGCGCCGGTTGCAGTGCGGGATCGATCTCGGCCGCCGCTTCCGACACGTCTGCGGCAGCGACAGGCGCAGCCGTCGGTGCCGTGCGCGGCGTGTTTGCCGCAGTGCTCTTGCGTCCAAACAAACGGTCCCACAGGCCCATCGCGTCTCCCTTCCCTGCGCCCGTGGTGAGTGGAAGCGCCGTCATGCCGGCGGCGCACCGGTCATGCGGCGGACCGGTGCAGCAGCACGCGTGCGGCGATGGCGCGTTACCGGTCCTGCGCCAAGCTTAGAGCCACTGGCGTAGCAACAGGTGAGCGGGAAGCAACCCAGACGCCGGTGTTGGTTTTGCCCGCGCACGTGCCGCGTCGTTGATCCTGATCGCAGCGTCGCTGCGGATGGCCGGATCGGTCACGTTCTGCGCGGGTGGTGAGGGCGCATCGTGACTGCGAGATGGCCTGACCCCGGCATCCGCGTCCAAGACGCGCGGCGCCCGCTCCGTGCCGCTGGCGGCCGACCTCTGGGCAAGGCGCACGCCCTGTCTCGACGCGCCACAGGACGCTTCGCCCTCACCTCGAAGTACCTGGCATGCTCTAAGGCTTCACCTGCTCATTGAACAGCTCGAGGATGCGCTTGTACTCGTCCAGCCACGAATCGGCGCGCGTAAAGCCGTGGCGCTCCAGCGGGTACGGCACCACCTGCCAGTTGTCCTTGTGCAGCTCGATCAACTTCTGCGTCATGTCCACCGAATCCTTGAAGAACACGTTGTCGTCGATCATGCCGTGGGCGATCAGCAGGTGGTCGCGCAAGCCCTCGGCGTAATTGATCGGCGAGGAGATCTTGTAGGCCTCCGGATCGAGCTCGGGCGTGTTGAGGATGTTGGAGGTGTACTCGTGGTTGTACTGCATCCAGTCGCCGACCGGGCGCAGCGCCGCCCCGGCCTTGAACGTGCCAGGGCTGCGGAACAGCGCCATGTAGGTCATGAAGCCGCCGTACGAGCCGCCATAGATGCCGGCGCGTGTGCGATCACCCTGCTTGGTGGCGACCAGCCAGTCCAGGCCATCCAGATAATCTTCCAGCTCGGGGTGGCCCATGTTGCGATAGATCGCCGTGCGCCAATCGCGGCCGTAGCCTTCGGAGGCGCGATAGTCCAGGTCCAGCACGATGTAGCCCTGCTGCACCAGCAGGTTGTGGAACATCTGCTCGCGGAAATACGGGGTGTAGCGTTCGGAGACGTTCTGCAGATACCCGGCGCCGTGCACGAACATCACGATCGGATACTGCTTGCCCGGCTCGGGCGTCTTGGGGCCGTAATACTTGCCCCAGACCGTGCCGGCACCGTGTTTGGACGGGATTTGCACGTACTGCGGCGCAATCCACGGCTGCGCCTTGAAGGCTGCCGTGCGGGTGTCGGTGAGCACGGTGGCCTGACCGCCTGTGGCCGGTACCACGGCCAGTTGGGTCGGCAGATAGCTGCCGGAGTAACGCACCAGCAACTGCTGCCCGTTGGGCGAGAGGCTGAAACCTTCCACACCGTTCAACGCCGTGATCTCGGTGAGCTGATCGTTGCGCAGATCGAGCTTGCAGACTTCGTAATCGCCCGGCCATTTCTGGTTGCACAGGAAGAACATGCCGCTGCCGTCGGCGCTGGGCACCGGCATCGACACTTCCCACTTGCCGCGCGTGCGCTGGCGCGGTTTGCCGTTGCCTTCCACGGTGTACAGCTGCGAATAGCCGGATTCTTCCGACAGCAGCCACAGCGTACGGTTGTCGGGCAGCCAGCCGAAATCGTTGAAGTCCCAGTTGATCCACGCGCTATCGCTCAAACGGTGACGCGGCTGCAGCCTGGCGTTGTCCAGGTCCACGCTGGCGATCCAGCGGTCCTTGTTGTCCACCGCGCGAATTTCTACCGCCACGTTGCGGCCGTCATCGCTCCAGTGCACGGCCGGCCCGCTGCCGTCGCCATCGCTTTCCACGCGCACCGCGCGGTTGCCCTTCAGGGGGTCGCGCTTGGCGGCCTTGCGCAAGGCCGCCAGCGGGTCGGTGGCGATGCCGGGGAGTGGGTCGAACGACAGCGATCTGGCCGTGCCCGCGCCAACATCCACCAGCCACAGCGCATGCGCTGCCGGGGCGTTGCGGCCGACACGGGTGCGCACTTCCTGGAATTCTTCGTAACCGGATTCGGTCACGTACCTGGGCATCTTGCCGGCCTGACCTTCGTCGGCGTTCTTGGCCTGTGTGACCACCAACAGATGGCGGCCGTCCGGCGACAACGCGCTGTCGACGATCTCCACCTCATCGCCCAGATACACCGGCGCCGCCGCACGCGTGGCATCGGCGCGGCGCCAGGCGTCTTCCTGCGTGCGCAGCGCGTCGCGTTGCTCCTTGTCGCGGCGCAAGGTGGCCAGCGTCGCCAGTTGCTGCTCGCGCAGCACGTCGGCCTTGGGAGCGGCGTTGGGGTCGCGCTCGGCCTTGACCACCGCCACCTGCGCGGTGCCGCCGTCGGCGCGCCAGTGGTACCAATTGTTGCCCGCGCGCCAGATCGCACCGCCGTCGCTGGCGAACTGCGGACGCGATTCGGTCTCGTTGCTGCGGGTCAGCTGGGTCAGCGCACCTGTGCGCAGATCGCGCAGGAAGATGTCGCCGTTACGTGCGAACAGCATGCGCTGGCGGGTGGCATCGTAACTGGGGTTTGCCGCATCCAGGCCGGCGCGCGCGGTATCGGCCACACGCTCGGCGGTGCCGCCGCCGGTGCCCTGGCGATAGGTGTCGCGCACCGGGCTGCCATCGCGCTTGAGCAGGTATTGCACCTGTTTGCCGTCCCATTGCCACCAGGCCTGGTCCACCGCCGGCCCGATCCAGTCCGGGTCGGCCATCGCCTGTTCGATGGTGAGCGGGGCGGCAGACTGCGCATGCGCAGTGGTGGCCAGCAGCAGAAGGGTCAACGGCAACAATCTAGGCATCGGACACGGCTGGACGCAAAGGAGAGCGCGCAAGCCTAGCAGTTCGCCTTCGCAGCAGGCTTGGGCCACAGGTCATGCGTGCGTGGCTGCATGCAGCGCCCGGTAGCACCTGTAAGCGCGCAATGAGCGGGCGCGACCATGGGCCTGCGCTGCGCAAGCATGCACTCGCAGATGAGAGCGGTGCGCGGCATCGGCGCTGCAAGACACGACAGCGCAAATGAATCCTTCAACGCCACGGCACTGGACTGGTAACGCCACGCGCTCAACTGGCACATGCGCCGACGAACGCAACGAAAATCTCGTATGGAAGCGCACCTGCGCAGAGGCGCCGCACGACTGCCCTGCACACCTGCAGCCCGTCGGCGTATCGCACTGCCCAGCGCAACCACGCACTGGTGAAGACTTGCCGCGTGCAGCGACGATATGTGCCATGCCGCACAAGGCGCGCGTCTCACACCAACTGGCCTGGCCACCCGCATGCCACACCCTGGCGGCGATCCACTTCGCGCGTCGCAGAGGAAAACCCCTGACTTGCCAGCGGCGCAGGTGGCGGCCAAGCTAGCGCGCTTTTGCGACCGTCGGTTTCCATGTCCAGCCTGCCTGCCCCCGCTATTTCCCATCCGATGGCTGTTGGTGCGCCCGACCGGCCGCTGGCCTGGCGCGCGGGGCAGTCGGTCGGTCTGGCGACCTTCATCGCGCACGTGCACGGCCTGGCGCAGCAGCTGCCCGCGGGCCGCCATGCGGTGAATCTGTGCGAGGACCGCTATCGTTTCATGGTGGCGTTCTATGCATGTGCGCTGCGCGGGCAGGTCTCGCTGCTGCCGTCCTCGCGAGCGCCGGCAGTCGTGGGCGAAGTGCAGGCGCGTTACGTCGATACGTATTGTCTGGGCGACCTGACGCTGGAGCTGGCGCCGCCGCGGTACTGGCAGCTGCCGGCCGAGTTGCCGCAGGCCCAGGGCCCGATTCCGCAGCTGGCCGACGATGCGCTGGTGGCGATCGGTTTCACCTCCGGCAGCACGGGCAGCCCGCAACCCAATCCCAAGACATGGGGCAGTTTTTTGACCAGCACGCGCCAGGATCTGGTTGCGCTGCAAAGTCTGTGGACGCACACCGATGCCGTCCCGCACGTGGTCGCCACCGTGCCGCCGCAGCACATGTACGGCATGGAGTTGTCGGTGCTGCTGCCGATGGTGACCACGCTGGCGGTGCACGCCGGGCGCCCGTTCTTTCCGGACGACGTGGCACGTGCACTGGCCGATATTCCCGCGCCGCGTGTCTTGGTGACCACACCGGTGCATCTGCGTGCGTTGGTCGAATCCGGCGTGGCGTTGCCGCCGCTGGCCGGCATCGTGTCGGCCACCGCGCCGCTGGCGCCGGAGATCGCCGCTGCCGCCGAAGCGCGTTTCGGCGGTGAGGTGCGCGAGATGTTCGGCTCCACCGAAACCTGCGTGTTCGCCGTGCGCCGTACGGCGCTGGAAGCGGCGTGGACGCCTCTGCCCGGCGTGCGCCTTGAAACGCAGGCTGCAGGCACCCTGGTGCATGCGCCGCATCTGGCCACGCCGGTGCTGCTGGCCGACATGATGGACGTGGCCGACGACGGCCGCTTCCAGGTGCGCGGCCGCCAGGCCGACCTGCTGGAAATCGCCGGAAAGCGCGCATCGCTGGCCGATCTGACACGGCGCTTGCTCGCCATTCCCGGCGTCATCGACGGGACCATCGTGCAGCTCGCGCCCGACCCCGGCCAGGCGGTCGGCCGCATCGCCGCGCTGGTGGTCGCCCCCACCCTCGACGAAGCCCAGGTGCTGGCCGCGCTCCGCGTCAGCGTGGACCCGGTCTTCCTGCCGCGCCGCCTGCGCAAGGTCGCCGCCTTGCCACGCAACGAAACCGGCAAGCTGCCGCGCGATGTGGTGCTGGGATTGCTCAACGGCTGAGCGTGGCCTGCCACGTGCGCGCAGCAGCAGGCGTCATGGACGCGACAGTCAGCGTGGCGATGAATGGCCGCAGACACAGCGCGAAGAACGCGCGGGCAGGCGTGGTCGACGCAGGCCACAGAGCGTTGCCGCCTTGCTGGTCGTCAGCGCAGCGGTGTTGGCGGCGTTCATCGGCACCTGTGTGGCGCCTTCGATGCGGGGTCACAGATGCGCGGCACGAATGCCCGCATCAGGTCAGCCCGCATCGCGCCATCCGTGGGCGCTGCTCGATCGATCGCCGCAGATGGCCTCCGCGGCACGTGGCATCACCCATGCACCCCATCGATCTCCACCGCCAGCTCATCGCGGCAGATCACGGCGTGCAGCAGCAGGCGCGGGACCGCATCGCCGAAGCGGGCATCCAGTGCCTGCGCAACCCGGGGCAGGTCGTCGCGCTCGCGCACATAGACTTTCAGGCGGGTGCCGGCGCCGAACTGCGCCGGTAACGCCGGTGCATGCTGACGCGCGGCGCCAAGCAGGGCGTCGAAGTTGGCGAAGGTTTCTTCCAGCTGCGCCAGCAATTGGCCGGTATGCATCGAGGCGTGGCCCACCACCGCAGCGGTGCCTGACAGCAGCAGCGGCATGTCGCTGCCGGCCGGTGGCAGCATGGCACGGGCGAAACTGGGCGGCTGCGGGCCGTACTGGCGCGGGTAGTGGTAGGCACTGACCTGGCGCGGGTTTTCCAGCGGCGTGCCGGCATTGGTGGCGGCCAGCCAGTAGATCTGGATGATGCGCTCGGCATCGCAACGGCCCACGGCGGTGGCCGCCGGCAACTGCGCGGTGTCGAATGCGCCCAACCCGCGTGCACGGCCCACGCAGAACTGCCGGTAACGTTCGCGATCGCCGCTGCCCAGGGTGATGGCGTCGAGGTAATTCCAGATCCGCAGCAACCGCGGCGTCTGGCCGTTGCTGACGAAGGCGGTGATTTCCGCATATGCCCTGGCAGCGGCTTCTTCGATATCGACATCCTGCTCGTCGATCTCGATCACGCCGAACTGCAGGTGCCCATCGCTGGACCAGGCGATGTTGCCATCGCGGCCGCTGCTCACCGGCGCATCGGTGCGCCACACTTCCAGCACGCTTGCCTGGTACGGCTGCAGCGGCACGCGCAGATAACGCGGGTCGTGCAGGCGCGGCGCCGCATCGCCGAAGCCGAACACGGCCAGCACCTGCGGGTCGGTCAGCAGCACGGCAGGGTCGGTCTGGTCGACATAGTCGACCTGCAGCCGGGGATGGCGCACGGCGTGCGTTGTCTGGGCCTGGGAAGCGGTCATTGAGCGTCTCGTTGTTGCGTGTCGCATTGCAAGGTGTCGCCGTCGAAGCCGAGCTTGGCCTGACGCCGGCGATGGCGCCACGACTGCCAGGCGCGCGGCATCATCGACAAGGTGGTGAGTGCGTACAGGGCGCGAAAGGCGCGCAGGCGGATGCGGACTTTGGGGGCGTCGAAGACATCGCCGGCCAGCATTGCCACCACCGCCTGTTCCACCTGCCAGGTGTTTTGCGGGTGCGCGAACAAGGCGCGCATGGTGGGCGAAGTGAAGCGGTAGATGAACCACTTGAATTCATCCACACCGCGCGTCAGTTCGCGCTGCAGGGCGCGCTGCAGTTTCGCCTCCGACTGCGGTACGCGCAGTGCCGCATCCACCATCGCCGCGCCACGTTCGGCGCTGTGCATGGCCAGGAACACGCCAGAGGAAAACATCGGGTCGACAAAAGTATAGGCATCGCCCAGCATCAACCAGCGCGGCCCGGCCATGCGCGTGCATTCGTAGGCGTAATTGCCGGTGGCATGCACCGGCGCCACGCGCTCGGCGCCGAGCATGCGCGCGTTTAGCTCGGCATTGAGCGCCAGCGTACGCATCAAGAAGCCCTCGCTGTCGCCCTTGCGGGTCTTCATGTACTCCGGGTAGCAGACCGCGCCCACGCTCATGATGTCGTCCGGCAGCGGAATCAGCCACATCCAGCCGTGCGCATGCCGGTAGATGCTGATGTTGCCGGCATCCTCGCCCGGGCGTCGCGTCACGCCGCGGAAATGGCTGAACACCGCGGCCGACTGATGCGTTGCATTGGCGCGTTTGAGCTTGAGGCGGTTGCCCAGAAAGGTGTCGCGGCCGCTGGCATCGAGCAGATAGCGCGGGCGGAACTGCTGCACGCCACCGTCTGCCGTGCGTGCCTGCAGCACCGGTTGTTCGCCGTCGAATGCGACCTGCTCCACGCAGACCTGCTCGCGTGCATCCACGCCCACCGCACGCGCACGCTGGAACAGCACGTGGTCGAATTGCGCACGTGGCACCTGGAAGGCGAAATCGGCCTTGGCATCGAGCGCGTGGGAGAAACGGAACGTGTTGTAGCCGCCGCTGTCGTTGGGAAAATCCGCCCCACGCTTCAGCACGCCGATGGCGCGCACGTCTTGCAGCACGCCAAGGCGTTCAAGAATCGGCATGTTCATCGGCAGCAAGGACTCGCCGATATGAAAGCGCGGGTGCTGCGCCTTCTCGAGCAGGGTCACGGACCAACCGAGCTCGGCAAGTGCGATGGCCGCGGTGCAGCCAGCCGGGCCGCCGCCGACGATCAGGACATCCGGACACTCCGGTCCGGGAGCCGGCCCGGCTGCCGGCATGGCGGTCGGGGTAAGGCGAACAGCGGTGGAAGTCATCCTGGAACGAACCTGCGGCGGGCGAGCGTCATGCAGTCATGATAGCCTGACCGGCGGCCCGGCCAGCTTGCGGCCCGCCGATTCATATGTGAAGAACGACCGGCAGCACGTGCAGGCACCGGCCAGCCGCGCGGCAGATGCTCGGATTGGCAGCGGCGGCAACGTACACTACGGCCCGGCGCGACGCTCATGCATGCCGATGCTCGTCCGCGCTGCTCCTGCTTGTTCTCACTCTTGTTGCCCGACCCTGACCTGTGGAAATCCTGGATGTCCTCGCAAACCGCTGCCGAACGTGAACTGGCCGAACTCCTGGTCGAAAGTCTGAACCTGGAAGACGTCCAACCCGCCGACATCGATCCGGAGGCGCCGCTGTTCAATACCGGGCTGGGGCTGGACTCGATCGACGCCCTGGAACTGGCGCTGGCGATCAGCAAGCGCTACGGCTTCCAGCTGCGCTCTGACAACGACGAAAACCGTCGCATCTTCGCGTCGCTGCGCGCACTGTCGGCGCATGTCCAAGCCAACAAGACCGTCTGATCTGCCAACTGCGCCATCCCCCGACGCACCCGCGTGGGTGCTGGGGCTGGGCGTTCTGCTGGCGGTGGCGTATTCGCCGTTGGCGCATTGGGCCAATGCCAGTCACCGCCCGGAATTGGCCGTCATCGCCGGTGGTTTGCTGGTGCTGATGGTGTTGATCGAACCGATGGTTGCGCGCCGGCCCTGGGCCTGGGCGTTGGCGCTGTTGCTGCTTGCCGGGCTGGGCGCGCTGTGGCATTCGCCGTATGCGATGTTGGTGCTGGCGGCGCCGCCGGTGGTATTTACCGGTTGGGTGGCCTGGTTTTTCGGGCGCAGCCTGCGGGCCGGACGCACGCCGCTGATCACGCGCATCGTCGAGGGCCTGTACGGCCAGGCCGGCATGCTGATCACGCCCGAACAACGCCGCTATACGCGCCGCCTCACGCTGGCCTGGGCAGTGCTGCTGTGCGGTCTGACCCTGGCCAATCTGGTGCTGGGTCTGTGCGCCGAGCCCAGCGGCGTGCTCGCGCAGCTGGGTCATGCCTCGCCGCTGCCGATCAGCGACGCGCGCGCCTCGTTGTTCGCCAACCTGCTCGCCTATGGGGTGATTGGCGGCTTCTTCGTTGGGGAATATCTATTGCGTGGCCGCTGGTTTCCACAGCGCCCCTATCGTAATCTGCCAGACTTCTTGCGTCAGATGGCGCGGCTTGGGCCGGATTTCTGGCGCGATCTGCTGCGCTGAGTGCGTGGCCTGGGGCAGCGACGGACGTGCATATTTTCGGGGACAAGACAAAAATGCCGTTGGCAAGGATGCCGTCGCGCTTGGCGTGGGCTGTGTTCAACCTGTTGCAATTGGCGTTCACGCTGGCCTTTACCGCTGGCGGCATCGTCTACGCATTGGCATCGCTGGCGATCACGCGCGACGCCGACCGCCTGCTGCGCATGGGCAGCTGGATGTGGGCGCCGGTGCTGTTCCGCGGTGCGGGCGCCACCGTCATCGTGGAAGGGCGCGAGCGGGTGGATTGGTCCAAGAACTATCTGTTCGTGAGCAACCACCAGTCGATCATCGACATTTGCGCGCTGTTCCATGCCTTGCCGGTGCCGCTGCGCTTTTTACTCAAGGAAGAAATGCGCAAGGTGCCCTTCGTGAACTGGTATGCGCGCGCCGCCGGCATGCTGTTTCTGGACCGCGACAGCCGCAGGGCAGGGGCGTTGGTGCGGCGCCAGGCGGCCGCATTGCTGCGCGAGGGCAAACAGTTGTGTCTGTTTCCCGAAGGCACCCGCAGCCGTACCGGCGCATTATTGCCATTCAAGGCCGGGCTACTGCAGGCTGCTATCGATGCTGGCGTGCAGGTGGTGCCGGTGGCGCTGGATGGCTGCGGCAAGGTCTTGCCGGTCGATGGCCTGTTCAGGGTGAGGCCGGGCATCATCCGCGTGCGGATCGGTGCGCCGATCGCGGTGACCGGGCCGGATGCGCCTGATCGCCAACAATTGACCGAGCAGGCACACAAGGCCGTGGCTGCAATGCTTCAACCCAGGATCTGAGTTCTGCGCTTATGGATTTCGTTGTGCCGCATGATCATCCCTGCCTGCCCGGACATTTCCCGGGCCGTCCCGTGGTGCCTGGCGTAGTCGTGCTCGACCATGTGCTGCAGGCGGTGGAAGCCCTGCATGGTCCGCGCGCGGCCATGCGCCTGCCGCAGGTGAAATTCGTGCAGCCCTTGCTGCCCGGCCAGACCGCCTCGGTCACGCTGGAAGGCGATGGCCCGCGCTGGCGCTTCCGCGTGCAGCGCGCCGAGGCGTTGCTGGTCAGCGGCGAACTGGTGGCCGAGGCGGCGGCATGAGCAAGCACTGGAAACAGCGTCCGGAAGGTGGCGGGCGCTTTGCGTTGTGGCTGATCCGCGGCATTGCACGGCACGCCGGACGTGCGGTGGGGCGTGCGCTGCTGTATCCGATCACGCTGTACTTCCTGCTGGTGCGTGGCCCCGAGCGCGCCGCCTCGCGTGCCTACCTGGCGCGGGTGCTGGGCCGCCCAGCCACGCTGCGCGATGTGGCGCGGCACATCCATACCTTCGCCTCGACCATCCTGGACCGGGTGTACATGCTGTGCGGGCAGATGCAGCGTTTCCGCGTGGACATCACCGGCCTGGATCAACTGCACACGCAAATGGACCGCGGCCGCGGCGTGCTGATCTTCGGCTCGCACCTGGGCAGCTTCGATGCGCTGCGCGTGCTGGCCACCGAGCGCCCGGACGTGCAGGTCAAGGTGGTGCTGGACAAGGCGCACAACCGCGCCATGACCGACCTGCTGGGGGCGCTCAACCCGCAGCTGGCCGCCAACATCATCGACGCCGGCATGGATGCGACCTCGATCGTCATGGCGATCAAGGAAGCCACCGATGCCGGTGCGCTGGTGGCGCTGCTGATCGATCGTCCGCGCGAAGGCGACCCGGCGCTGCCGGCGATGTTCCTGGGTCGCAATGCGATGTTCCCGACCTCGCCGTGGTTGATCGCCGCGGCGCTCAAGGTGCCGGTGGTGCTGGCGTTCGGCCTGTATCACGGCGGCAATCACTACGAGCTGGCGTTCGAAACCTTCAGCGAGGGCCTGGACGTGCCGCGTCGTCAGCGCGCCCCGGTGCTTGCGGTACTCATGCGCGATTACGCTGCCAGGCTGGAACATTACACCTGCTACGCGCCGTACAACTGGTTCAACTTCTACGATTTCTGGAACACCCACCATGCCGATGTGCCGCACCCTGCCGTGGATGCTGATACTGCTGTTCAGCGCCGCACCGCTATGCGCCGCACCGCCTGAGACGCTGGACGTCGGGCAGGTGCTGCAGCGCCTGGCGCGCCCCGCACCGGTCAACACCGAATTCGTCGAATTGCGCGGCTCGGCCTTGCTGAAGACGCCGTTGCGCGTGGAAGGACACTACCGTCGCCCGGACGCGCAGACCCTGGTGCGCGAGGTCAGTGCGCCGTACCACGAAACCACCACGCTGACCGGCGACGAAGGCGTGCTGGAACGCGAAGGCAAATCGCCACGCCGTTTCTCGTTGAGCCGCGTGCCCGAGCTGGCCGGTTTGAAGTCCGGCTTCGGCGCGTTGCTGTCCGGCGACCGCGCGCTGCTGGAGCAGCACTACCGCGTCAGTGGGCAGGGCCAGCCGCAGGCCTGGCAGCTGACGCTGCAGCCCAAGGACGCTGCCGTGGCCAAGCAGGTGCACGAATTGCGCCTGTACGGAGGCAACGACGAACTGCGGTGTATCGAAAGCGTGCCCGCCAAGGGCGACATGCAGCGCACCCTGCTGGCCGGTGCCGCGCGCGCGGCCGCCGGCGTGACCGATGCCGCCGCGCTGACCGCGCTCTGCCACGGTTCGGGCGCGTGACCGCGCGCGGGATGGTTGCGCCGGTCGTCTCTAAACACATCACACCCTTCGCAGCTGAAACCCGCACGTTGCCAATAACGACCGATGTCGCGCGTGCGGCCGGCGGGCGTTCGGCCGCTGCAGCAGGATATGCATGCCATGGCGCTTGAATTGAACGCAAACCGCCGCATCGGCCTGGCGCTGTTTTGGCTGGCCCTGCTGGCGGTGGCCGGATTCTGGTTGAGCGAGACGCTCAAGGTCACTGGCGATCTGCGCAAGTTCATGCCCGCCCTCAGGAAAAACAACGCGTCGTTGCAGCCCGATGCCGCGCGCGCGGCCGGCGGGCGTTCGGCCGCTGCAGCAGGATATGCATGCCATGGCGCTTGAATTGAACGCAAACCGCCGCATCGGCCTTGCGCTGTTTTGGCTGGCCCTGCTGGCGGTGGCTGGCTTCTGGTTGAGCGAGACGCTCAAGGTCACTGGGGACTTGCGCAAGTTCATGCCCGCCCTCAGGAAAAACAACGCGTCGTTGCAGCCCGATGCCGCGCGCGCGGCCGGCGGGCGTTCGGCCGCTGCAGCAGGATATGCATGCCATGGCGCTTGAATTGAACGCAAACCGCCGCATCGGCCTTGCGCTGTTTTGGCTGGCCTTGCTGGCAGTGGCTGGCTTCTGGTTGAGTGAGACGCTCAAGGTCACTGGGGACTTGCGCAAGTTCATGCCCGCCCCACGCACGCCGGCGCAAAAACTGCTGATCGAAGAACTCGGCGAAGGCCCTGGATCGCGGTTGCTGCTGATGGCGTTGTCCAACAACGATCCGGTCACCTTGGCCGAGCAGTCGCAGCAACTGCACCAGGCGCTGTCCGCGCAGCCGGAGCTGTTCGAACTGGTCAGCAACGGCGGCAATGCCGGGTTGGAGGCGATTCCCAAGCGCTTGCTGCCGTACCGCTATCTGCTCAGCGACAGCTTCGACAAGACCCCGCTCGACGCGCCGACGCTGGAAGCGGCGTTGCAGGCGCGCGTGCAGGATCTGGGCTCGCCGGCGGCGGCCATGGTGGAGCCATTGCTGCCGCGCGACCCCACGATGGAAATCCTGCATCTGGCCGAAACCCTGCAGCCGGCAGCGATGCCGCGCACGCGCAATGACGTGTGGTTCGATCGCGCCGGCACTTCGGCGCTGTTGATCGTGCAGACCCGCGCGGCAGGCTTCGACCCCACCGGCCAGCAACTGGCCTACGACGCCGTGCAAGCGGCGTTCGCGAAGGTCAGCAAGGGCACCGCCACCCGGCTGACGCTGACCGGGCCGGGCGCATTCGCGGTGGAAATCACCGCGCGCACGCAGGGCGAGGCGCAGTGGATCGGCACGCTGGATACGGTGGGCCTGGTGCTGTTGCTGCTGGTGGCCTACCGCAGCTGGAAGATTCCGGTGCTTGGCGTGCTGCCGCTGGCCAGCGCCGGTCTGGCCGGCCTGGGTGCGGTGGCACTGCTGTTCGACGGCGTGCACGGCATCACCGTGGCATTCGGCTTCACGCTGATCGGCGTGGTGCAGGATTACCCGATCCACCTGTTCAGTCATCAGCGCCCCGGTCTGGATCCGCGCGAGAACGCACGGCACCTGTGGCCGACGTTGGCCACCGGCGTGGTCTCCACCTGCATTGCCTATGTGACCTTCCTGTTTTCCGGCGTGGACGGCCTGCGGCAGTTGGCGGTGTTCACCATCGCCGGACTTGCCACCGCCGCGGTCACCACGCGCTGGCTGTTGCCGGCCTTGATCGATCCGGCCCCGCGCGACTACGCGGACTCGCGCCTGCTGGCGGTGCTGTGGCGTGGCATTGCGCGCCTGCCGCGGCCACGCATCAGCCTGGCGGTGATGGCCGTGATCGGCATTGCGGTGATCGTGTTCGCGCCCGGGCAATTCTGGCAGAACGATCTGTCGAAGCTGACCCCGGTGCCACCCAAGGCCTTGGCGCAGGACACCCATCTGCGTCAGGAGCTGGGCGCGCCGGATGTGCGTTACGTGCTGGCGCTGCCGGCAGCCAGCGATGAAGCGGCATTGCAGGCCAGCGAGCAGTTGCGCCCGCGTCTGGATGCGCTGGTGCGCGATGGTGTGTTGCTCGGTTACGACATGGCGGCACGCTATCTGCCCAGTGCCAAGACCCAGCGTGCGCGACAGGCCGCATTGCCCGATGCCGCCCAGGCGCGCGCGCTGACCGAGCGCGCCGTGGCCACCACGCCATTCCGCAGCGATGCGTTTGCGCCGTTCCTGCAGGATCTGGACGCCGCCAAGCGCGCCGCACCGCTGCTGCCGAAGGATCTGAGCGGCTCGCCGCTGGCCACGTCGGTCGGTGGCCTGCTGCTCGGCCGTGGCGATCGCAGCACCGCATTGGTGTCGTTGACCGGCCTGCGCGATCCGGCGGTGTTGGCGGCCGCCGTGCAGGGCAGCGGCGCGCAATTGCTGGATCTGAAGGACGCCTCCGAATCGTTGGTGGCCGCCTACCGCGGACGCGTGCTCGGTGCGCTGGTCCTTGCCGCATTGCTGCTGGCGGTGACCGTGGCGATTGCATTGCGCAGCCCGCGCCGCATCGTGCGGGTGCTGCTGCCGATGGCACTGACCACGGTGCTGATCCTGGCGATCCTGCGCGGCACCGGGGTGGAGCTCAATCTGTTCCATCTGATCGCGCTGATCCTGGCCGCCGGTCTGGGCCTGGATTACGCGCTGTTCTTCGATCATGCCGGCGACGATCACGCCGACCAGCTGCGTACGCTGCACGCGTTGATCGTCTGCAGCCTGATGACACTGCTGGTGTTTGCGCTGTTGGCCGCTTCCAGTATCCCGGTCTTGCGTGCCATCGGCAGCACGGTGGCGCTGGGCGTGTTGTTCAATTTCATTCTGGCCTTGCTGGTGTCGCGCGAACCGGCGCTGGAACGCACCGCGAACGGAGAGCCGCATGCAGGGACGTGACGCAATCGCTGCGCTGATTCCGCACCAGGGCAGCATGTGCCTGTGGGAAGAAGTGATTGAGTGGGATGCACAGCGCATTGTGCTGCGCAGTTACGCACACCGCAGCGATACGCATCCGCTGCGGTGCAACGGGCGTTTGCGCGCGCTGCATCTGTGCGAGTACGGCGCGCAGGCCATGGCCGTGCATGGCGGATTGCTGGGTCGCCAATCCGGCATGCCGGTACGCCCGGGCATGCTGGTCGCGCTGCGTAGCGTGGAATTGCACGTGGTGTATCTGGACACCTTGCCGGATGCGATCCACTGCCAGGCGCAGGTGTTGATGCAGGGCGACGACAGCCAGCAATACAGTTTTCGCCTGACCCATGGCGAGCAATTGCTTGCCGAAGGACGCGCCACCGTGATGCTGGGTGCCGCCTGAGGCCTGCGCTCAGGGATTGACGGGTGTCTTCGCCGCGATGAGCGCGCTCAGATTGCCGACGCCGGGCAGGCGGTGCGCATACAGCCGCGCGATGTCACTGCCGCTGTGCAGATGCTCGAAATGCTCCAGACCGATCGACAGGAATTCCGCACTGCCATCGTGCGGCGTCTTGATCTCGCCGACTTCGAGTGCCTTCAAGGCGCTGATCCAATGGAAGGACTGGCCAGCGTCTTCGCGATTGAAATAGGCGTACCAGACCGGAATGCGGAACAGCCGCTCAAACGCCACCGCGCGTCTGAGTTCATCCTCATAGGGCAGGCTGTAACAGGTTTTCTTGTACCTGTTGCGGTTCTTGACGTCGATGGCGATCAAGCCGATCGACTCCAGCAGCAGCAGGAAATCCGGCCGTTTGACCGCTGTGCCGAACAACGGCGCGAAGGTGTCCGGCGCTTGGCAAATGGCCACATAGCTGAAGCCATGCAGCTGCAGCCATGCATTCATCGCGTCCTCGCCTTGCTTGCCAAGGCCCGCCAAGTTCACTGCATTCATCTCGTTTCGTTCATCGCCGCCCGTGTTCGAAAGCTACCAGCCGGATTCGAAAGCGCTCAAGCGGCAGCGATCGGATTTGCGGCATGGTCAGGCAAATACGCGAGAAGTACCAAGAGTCCGTCCTTCAACGGGCAGCTTGATCTACGATAACGCTCCTTATCTGCTCATATGGTTCGTGGCTTATGAACTCAGCTGCAAGACGCGCACTTGTTACCGGCGGCAGCGGCGATCTTGGCGGTGCGATCTGCCGCCACCTGGCTGCGCAGGGCCGGCATGTCATCGTGCACGCCAATCGCAATCTGGCGCGTGCGGACGAGGTGGTTGCCGCGATCGTGGCCGATGGCGGCAGCGCACAGGCAGTGGCCTTCGATGTGGCCGACGCGCAGGCAAGTTCGGCGGCGCTGGAGAGCTTGCTGGACGCTGACCCGATCCAGATCGTGGTCAACAACGCGGGCATCCATGACGACGCGCCGATGGCAGGCATGAATGCCGAGCAGTGGCACCGCGTCATCGACGTGTCGCTGCACGGTTTTTTCAATGTCACCCAGCCGTTGCTGCTGCCGATGGCGCGCACGCGTTGGGGCCGCATCGTCAGCGTGTCGTCGGTGGCGGCCGTGCTGGGTAACCGCGGGCAGACCAACTACGCCGCCGCCAAGGCGGCGTTGCACGGCGCCAGCAAGTCGCTCTCGCGCGAAATGGCCAGCCGCGGTATCGCAGTGAATGTGGTCGCGCCGGGTGTGATCGATAGCGACATGGTTGGCGACAGTTTCGCGCCGGAGGTGATCAAGCAATTGGTGCCGGCCGGCCGCGTCGGCAAGCCCGATGAAGTGGCCGCGCTGGTCGCCTTTTTGTGCTCGGACGCGGCCGGTTACATCAATGGCCAGGTGATCGGCGTCAATGGTGGGATGGGCTGAGGGCGACTACCAAAACTACTGCGCAGCCGCCAGGCGGGCGCGGCCGGTGCTCGGAATCCTCATGTACAACTCGTACACTCCGGTTCCTGTGCGCCGTCCACGCCCACCTGGCGACTGCTCGCTACGTTTTGGTAGCCGCCCTAAATTGCATCGAAGTTGATGTAGCGACATTCCCCGCGCATCACGGATGCCTTGGTAATGAGGACCTCATCACCAGCACGACTAAGCGTGTGGATGTATTCCAGCTTTCCTGAGGATGTCTTGAGAAAGGTGTAAACCTCGGCCGTCTTCCCTGGATAAACAACCAGAACGGATAACGAACTGATGCCTCGGCTCAGAAGCATTATCCGTGCTCCTTCCTCACGAGCTGACACTATCTCCTGGCGAACATCTACATAAATCAGATCGTAATCGTCCCCCTGCTTTGAGAGCTTGGTCAGACCGCCTGTGATCCTTTCATCGTTCCAGCCGCTGTCTTTTGCCGTGATGATGCCTGTTTCGGCGTAGTAGCCTTTTCCTGCGGGATTTGAGCATGAGGCAATCTCCGCAGCATAAGTCGGTGTGCTAAGCGCAATCGATATAGCGAAACAGGTAAGTTTCATGGCGCACACCTAATTCTGTAGGCCTCACGCCGCGTCGGCGTACCAGGTTGCGGTAAGAATCGCTTCGCCGTTGGCACCGGCAGTCAATGCCTCCAGGCCGTAGTCCGGGAGGTCGGGGTAGCGTTGACGTGCCTGTTGCAGGATCTCGCGCGCCAGGACCGCCATCTGCGCGACATTGCCGTGGATGCGTGCGACAAACGCATCATCGTCGAGTGTGTCGTTCAAGGCGCCATTGAGTTCGTTGAACCAGCCGATCAGGTATTGGTCCAGCAGCCGTCCGCTACCGGCGGCGATGCCCTGGGCGGTATTGCGCACGCCCCATGCATGCAGCACCTGCTGCATTGCCAGGTTCATGTCGCGCGCGTGCAGGAAGTCGTTCTTCATGCGCGAGAGCAGGCTGAGATGGGCGATGCGCCCGCTGCAGAACAGCGGTGCCAGCAACGACCAGTAATAGGTGTAATCCCAGATCACCTTGACCGGCATCACCTGCTCGTCGCCGAACAGCGCGTACTGATCCTGATACAGCGTCAGCGTGTTTTCGTAGAACGAGAAATACAGCTGCTGGTACAGCTCCACGTACGGGCTGAGCGACTTGCCGGCGCGGTCGCGGCCGATCAATTCGCAGATGTAGGTGTTGGAGATGGCGATAAAGTCGCTGCCCGGCGAATAGAACGGGTCCAGGAATACGCCCGCTTCGCCGGTCAGTGCCCAGCGCTGCGACGAGAACACCTGCTTGCAGCCATACGAGAAGTTGCGCAGGAACAGAAAGTCCTGCAGCCGGTAATCGGCCTGGTCGAGCGTGGCGGCCACCTGCGGCTGATGCGTGCGCAGCCAGGTCATCGCCTTCTCGTGGGTGTTCATGCTCTCCAGCGGATGCAGGTCTGCATCGCAGACGATGCCCAGCGAATGCGCACCCGACGACAGTGGGATCAGCCAGAACCAGTAGCCCGGCCCGCACATGTGATTGGTCGAACGCCAGCGGTCCGGCGGCGTGCAGCGTTGCAGCCAGCTGCTGTCCTGCGACCAGCCGTTGGGGTCGATCAGGCCTTCCACGCGCCACCACACTGCATTGGCGTTGTGCGCGTTGTCCTGCGCCAGGCCGAGCTTGCGCTTGAGCAGGCCGGCACGTCCGCTGGCATCCACCACCCAGCGCGCACCCAGCGTGCCTGGCGTGCCGTCGCGTTCGAAGCGCACGGCGTGGTCGCTGTCGTCTTCGGACAGGTCCACGCCCTTGACGCTGCAGCTGTCGATGAAGGCAATGCCCTGGGCACGCGCGCGTTCGCCCAGAAAATTTTCGAAGCGGCCGCGGTCGATCTGCCACGACGGCGTGGGCAGGATCTTGCTCACGCCCAGTTCGGTGCAGCGGTCGATGTCGTGGCGTTGGTCGGAGAAGAAGAACCGGAAACCGAACTTGCGGATCTGCTCGGTCTCCAGATGCTCGCGCAGGCCCAGTACGTCGGCAAAATAATGCGCGCCGATTTCCACCGTGGATTCGCCGACCTTGAACGCGGCCTCGCGGACCGGATGCGCGCGCCGTTCCAGCACGGTGATGGCAAGCTGCGGATCGCGCTGCTTCAGTTGCAGGGCCAGGCTCAGGCCAGCCAGGCCGCCCCCGGTGATCACGACATCGGCGCGCTGTGCATTCATGAGGAGTGATTGCTCTTGGTGACCGCGGGGACAGTAGCAAATTCGCCATCGGGATCGTCAACGATCACCGGGTTGGCGCGCACGCGGCGATATTCGCGCCACACATGGCCGTATGCCCAGACCTGTTTGACCACGTGCGAGGTGATATTCCACAGGTCGCGCACCAGCCGGAAATGGCTCTTGCGGAAGGTGCCAGGCGAGGTACCGGCGTAGCGGGTCTCGATCGGCACGGCGACCACGCGCGCGCCAGCCTGGCGCGCGGCCGAAATCAGCAGCTGCGCTTCGAACACGAAGCCCTCGCCGGGCACGTTGGGCAGGGTGAACACCGAGGCCGGATACAAGCGTTGGCCGCTTTGGCTGTCGATCAGGCCGAAGCCGCACCCCCAGGCAATGCCCCAGTCGCCGAAATCATTGCCGATGCGGCGGATGGTGGGCTGGGTGGCGCGCTTGCGCATGCGCGCACCGATGATCACGCAGCCTGGGTGGCGGTTGGCGGCGGCCAGCAGGCGCGGGAAATCGGCCGCCTTGTGCTGGCCATCGCCGTCCATGGTCATCACCGCGCGCATGCCAAGCCGCTGTGCTTCGGCAAAGCCACTGCGCAGTGCCGCGCCCTTGCCCATGCGCTGCGGGTGACGGATCAGCGTGACCGGCATGCCGGCGATGCACTCGGCGGTGCCGTCGTCGGAGCCGTCGTCGATCACGATGACGTGCGCGCAATAGGTCAGCGCGTCGGTGACCACTTCGCGGATGCGCAGCGCCTCGTTCAAGGCCGGCACCAGGATGGCGGTGTCCTCGCGGCTCAGCGGTTGCCGGCTCATTGCCGGACCTCCACGCGCAGCACCCGGCCCGGCGTGGCATACAGCGCCACGCTGCCGCCATTGCCGGCCAACAGGTCCAGCAGCGGCAGCATCGGCGCCATTGCATTGCCGGCGATGTGGCGCGCCAGCGCGCCATCGCCGGGCGAGGGCGCGCCGTCGTCCAGATGTGCGTGCAGCCGCGGCTTGCCGGCCTGGCCGGGGACGCCCAGCACCAGCGCGCTACCCAGCAGCCCCTGGCTGGGGGCGACACGCCCGAGCGGCCCGACCGAGCGGGCGTCGTAGCTGGCCAGCAGCACGGCCTGGGCGCCGGCAGCGCGTTGCACCAGCGCTTCCAGCAGGCCCTGCGCAAAGCTGCCCAGGCTGGCGCTCATCGCCGTGGCCGGGGTCATCGCACCGGCGCCGATGGTCCAGTAGCCGGCGGCGGCGTTGTGCACCGAGTTGTGGAACTTGGTTGGCGAAATCGCCAACGGATCGCTGGCCAGCGTGGTGCACATGTAGTCGGAGATGGCCAGGTCGCCGTAGGTCGAGGTAAAGATCGACGGCAGGCTGGCCGGGTCGCGGCCTGCGGCGTTACAGGCGGCCAGCGCGGCTTCCAGCGACACGGCCACCGTATCCGGCGCACGCCGGCGTTCGTTGGCGGCCAGCAGCTGCGGCGCCGGGCGGGCGGGGGTTTCCTGCAGGGCGCCGCCGCGCGCGAAGGCGCTGGCAGCGTCCCAGTTGGGCAGACCCTGGGTCCAGAAGCCGATCCCTTCGATGGTCGCGGTCAGCATCAGCGGGCCCGCCCGAACAGCAGCGAACAGTTGTTGCCGCCAAAGCCGAAGGAGTTGTTCATGGCGTAATCGATGCGGGCATGGGCGTTGTCGAAGCGGATTTGCGGGCCACAGGCCGGGTCGGGGATGTCGCTGTTGAGCGTGCCGGGCAGCACCTCGTCGCGCAGCGCGAGCAGTGCGATCACCGATTCGACGATGCCGGCCGCGCCCAGGGTGTGGCCGGTCCAGGCCTTGGTCGAACTGGCGTGCAAGGTGCCGGGGAAGATCGCTGCCACTGCGGCGGCTTCCACGCTGTCGTTGGCCGGCGTGGCGGTGCCGTGCAGATTCAGATAGCCCACTGCGGCCGGCTCCAGACCGGCGCGGTCGAGCGCACCGCGCATCGCCAGCTGCGCGCCCAGCCCTTGCGGATGCGGCGCCGACATATGGTGCGCGTCGCTGGATTCGCCGTAGCCGTACAGCCACAGCGCGGCATCCGGTGCGGCGGCCGGGCGTTCGAGCAGCGCAAAGCCGCCGGCCTCGCCCAGGCTCAGGCCGACCCGGCGCGCGTCGAACGGCTGGCACATCTCCGGCGCCACCACCTGCAGCGAGTTGAAGCCGAACAGCACGCTGCCGCACAAGGTGTCCACGCCGCCGACCAGCGCCGCGTCGATCACATCGGCCTCCATCAGCCGCGCCGCCTGGGCGAACACCTTGGCGCTGGACGAACAGGCCGTGGCCACGGTCACGCACGGGCCACGCAGGCCGGTGGCGTGCTGCACGAAGTCGCCCAGCGAATGCGGGGTGTGCACGATCGGGCGATTCAGATCCTCGGGGAAGCGCGCGCCGTCGGCGTCGTCGACCAGCCGCGTATACGCTTCTTCGCTGGCGCCGATGCTGGAGGTGGAGGTGCCGATGATCACCGCTACCCGCTCGGCGCCGTAGCGCTGCGCGGCGGCCTGCACGGCCTGCGCCATCCCGTCCTGCTGCAGTGCCAGCCAGGCCAGGCGGTTGTTGCGGCAATCCCACGCGTGCAGAGAATCGGGCAGCACAACCTCTTCAACGCCATCGACGCGCCCGACCCAGCAGGGCAGCAGCGGTTGCGGCCCGAAATCGTTGCGACGCAGGCCGCTGCGTCGGGCGGTCAACGCGGCGGCCTGGGCGGCAAGCCCGGCACCGAGTGCGGTGGTGGAAGTGAACGCGGTGACGGCAACCGGGGCCATCTGGGACGAATGCTGCGCTTGGCTCACGATGGTCTGGCTGGCAAAAAGTGCGGTCAGTATATCGATGGCGCGCGTGGGTCCCGTGGACGGCGCAACTGAACGTCACCGTCATGTCGCTGACGCGGCTGGGATTTTTCGCACAGGCCGCGCTTTCGCCGTCGCCGCAATTGCGACACAATCGGCGCGACACATCTCTCTTCCGAGCGCGACCA
Organism: Xanthomonas euvesicatoria; assembly: GCF_013112235.1. Taxonomy (NCBI): domain Bacteria; kingdom Pseudomonadati; phylum Pseudomonadota; class Gammaproteobacteria; order Lysobacterales; family Lysobacteraceae; genus Xanthomonas; species Xanthomonas euvesicatoria. The sequence continues at coordinate 743,594 of NZ_JABFFS010000001.1, read as the reverse complement.
CGCGCGCATGCACGCCTACGTCTATAAAAGCCAACGCAAGCAGGACACCTTCGTCTATCTCGCCACACGTGACGATTTCTCCGGTCTTCCTGCCGCCGTGCAGGCGCAGCTGGCGCCGTTGACGTTCGTGCTGGATGTGGCGTTGACGCCGGAGCGCCGGCTGGCGCAGGCCGACGCGGCCACGGTGCGCGAGGCGCTGGGCAAGCACGGCTTCTATCTGCAATTGCCCAAGACCATCGTGCTCGCAGGCGAGTGCGACCATGACTGAGCCTGTGCGTGGCGCACGGATGCGCGCCGCAACGCTGGCCGGTGCGGCTGGCGTGGTGCTCTGCCTGCTCGGTGGCATTGGCGGCGTGGTTGCTGCGCTGAGCCTGTGGCTGGCGCAGCCGGCGTTCGCGCTGGCGGTGTCGTGGGCACGTGGGACGCGCGCAGTGCCGGGCCAGCCGCGCGCGGTCGCGCAGGCGCTGCCGCCGTTGCTGGCCATCTGGGGCGTGGGCCTGCTGGCACTGGCTGCGCTGATCAGCTGGCCGCTGACCGCCCTGCGCGACAGCGGCAGCCTGGCTGCCGCGCTGGCGCTGAGCGTCGCAGTCAGCGCTGCCTTACTGGGGCTGTGGCGGACGTGGCCGTTGTGGGGCGAGGTGGAACGCGACGGCGGCGCGCTGGCGCCACGCTGGCAGGCGCTGGCCGCGCAGGAATTGCATGCCTGGCGCGGCCTGCTGGCGGCTGCACTGGTGCTGGCAGTGTGCACCCTGGCCGTGGTGCTGGCCTGGCCGGGCTGGTTGTCCGGCGGCCTGCGCTGGGGCTTGGCGGTGGCTGCCGGTGTGCTGCTGCCGGTGGCCCATCTGCTGCTGCAACGCACCGCCGCACCCATGCGCAGCGATGCGCCGCATACGCGCCAGGCCGCCGATTTCTTCTCCGAAGCCGCCGCCGAACCGCGCCCGCTGGAACCGGTGGCCCGGCATCAGCTGGTGCCCGAACTCTTCGAGGCCGCGCGCAGTGGCCGGGTGGACCGCGCGCTGCAATTGCTCGAGGCCGGTGCCGACCCGCAGGCGTTGCCGCTGCCGGAATGGCGCGATCAACGCAGCCTGCCGGCGCTGGCGGCCGTATTGCCGGATCTGCGCCTGCTGCGTGAGTTGATCGTGCGCCGCGTCGACGTCAATCAACCGCATCGCGGCATGACCCCCTTGCTGGCCGCCACCCGCGACAGCTGGCACGGCCGCCCGGATGCGGTGATGACCTTGCTGGCCAATGGCGCCGACCCGCGCGCCAGCGACAACGACGGCAACACCCCCTTGCATCACGCCGTGCGCAGTTCCGACCCGGGCGTGGCCGCGCTGTTGCGCGATGCCGCCGCCGAGCTCGACGCGCTCAACAACGAAGGCCATTCGCCGTTGGCGATGGCCTGCCAGGTCGGCAACTGGCGGCTGGCCAAATTCCTGCTGGAGCGCGGCGCGCAGTCCGAACCGGAGGGCGGCGCCCCGGTGCTGCTGGCGGCAGCCGGTACCGAAGAAGACGACCCGGCCGGCGTGCAGTTGCTGCTCAAGCACAAGGCGCGTGTGGATGCGCGCGATCGCCAGCGTCGCAGTGCGCTGCACGAAGCCGCGCTGGCCGGCCACGGCGACATCGTCGAGGCGCTGTTGTCGGCCGGAGCGAATCTGGAAGCGCGCGATCTGCTGGGCCGCACGCCGTGGCTGGATGCCGCGCGCCAGGCACGCAGCGCCGTGCTCGAACGCCTGGTCGCGCGCAAGGCCGATGTGCTGGCCATCGATGGCGACGGCCGCAACGCGTTGATGCTGGCCTGCGCCGCCGACAATGTGTCGCCGGCGCTGATCCGCCGCCTGCTGGACCTGCAGGTACCTGCCGACAGCGTGGATGCGCACGGTCGCCGCGCGGTGGATGTGGCCGCCGAGGCCGGACGTTGGGCGATCGTGCAGCTGCTCGATCCCGCTTACCCGTTGCCGGCCGCGGTCAGCGACGCGCAGGGCGAGGCGCCTGGCGTTGCCGTGCTGCCCGATCGCCCGCCGCTGGTGCTGCTGCGCGAGGGCCTGCAGCTCGGGCAGCGCGACGGTCTGGTCGCGCTGGCGCGGCTATGCGCCCCGGAAGAACTAGGCGGCCTGCTGCACGATGCGCATCTGGCCTTGAACGCCGAGGCGGTCGACTGGCTGCTGCGCCATGGCGCCGATGCCGAAGTGCGCGACGCCTGCGGCGATGTCCCGATGTTTGCGCTGCTTTCGCGCGGCGTGGAGGCGGTACCGGCGCTGCAGGCGTTGCTACGGCATGGCGTCTCGCCGGCAGGCGCCGGTGGCCTGACCCGGCTGCTGAGTGCCTGCGTGCAGCACGATGCGGCATCGCGCGGGCTGGAACAGTTCGCGCTGGAACTGCTCGAACGTGGCGCCGACCCCTTCGCTCCGTCGGCTGCCGGCGATCCGCCGTTGTCGCTGGCGGTGCGGCTGGGCTGGCTGCGCCTGCAGCAGTGGTTGCTGGAACATGGGGTGGACCGCGAAGCGCGCGACAGCCACGGCATGACCGCGCTGCATCTGGCCACCGCGCTGGGCCGCGATGCCTCGCTGAAACTGCTGGTCAAGCAGGGCGCCTCGCCGGAAGCGCGCGCTGCCGACGGGCAGACCCCGCTGGGCGTGGCGCTGTCGATCGGCCGCCGCGATCTGGCCGACTGGCTGGACTGGCGCATCTGGTCGCTGCCGCGCCGCACGCTGCGCGAAGCGGATGTGCCGGCCGCCGCGATGACCGGCGATACCGATGCGGTGCGTCGCCTGATCGATCTCGGCCTCGCCGTCGACGCCGTCGACGCGCAAGGCTGCACCGCGCTGCTGCGTGCCGCCGGTGGTGGCCATCTTGGCGTGGTGACGCATCTGCTCGGCCGCGGCGCCGATCCGCAGCGCGCGGCCAACAGCGGCGCCACGCCGTTGTCGGCGGCCGTGAGCATGCGCCAGACCGAGATCGTGGCCGCCTTGCTGCAGGCCGGTGCGCAGATCGAACACCGCCTGCCGGGCGGGGTGACCGTGCTGATGCTGGCCTGCGCATTGGGCCTGCCGGACATCGTGGCGCGCCTGCTCACCGCCGCGGCCGACGTGCACGCCACCGACAATCAGGGGCTGGCGCCGCTGCATTGCGCGGCGTTGTACGGCTTCACCGCGCGCGACAAGAACCGCCTGTTGGCCCTGCTGGACACCTTGCTGCTGGCCGGTGCCGACCCGGACTACCTGGCCGGTGGCCGGGTCAGCCCGTTGCTGCTGTTGCTGGGCGCGCGTGCCGAACCGGGTACCTCCTGCGACGAGCAGGTGGTGCTGGCCGGCGTCGAACGCCTGCTCGACGAAGATGTCTCGCTGGATGTGGCCGACCAGCGCGGCTTCGGCCCGCTGCATCTGGCTGCACTGCACGGCCTGCCGCTGCTGGTGCAGCGCCTGCTGCGGGCCGGTGCCGATGCCGACCGCCGCGATGCGCTCAACCGTACCCCGCGCGAAATCGCCATCATGCGCGGCTTCATCGACGTGGCCGGCCAGTTCGAACCGGCGCTGCCGGGCGTCTCTTCGATGGCGCGCTTCCTGCGCGAAGGCCGCTGAACCAGCGCGTCGGGTAACCGCTGCGGGTGCCGTTCGTGTGCAGCCGCACCCGCCTGCGCAGCCTCACCGCCGAGCGCGTCTTCGCCGCTGGCCCGGCGTGCGGGCGCAATCGGCCGGCTGGCGGCCGATGCGCAAGTGCAGGTCACCCCAGGGCTATTACAGGAGGCAGAGGTGGTGCTGGTCATGGAGCGTCGCCGCGCACCTACGCCACCGCCGGGTGATCTGCCTGCAGCGTCCCGACGAGGATGCGTCTATGCACCCGGCACTGGTACGCCGCCTGGAACACACGGTGCCACCGCTGCTGGGTTTACCGGCGCAGTCGTAACCTGATCCCGACACGGCCCATGCAAGACTGCGCGTTCTTTCGCCGGAAGGAAGCGCCCAACCAATGAGCGTGCGTATCGAGGACCACGCAATGCTGGGCAACTGCCACAGCGCGGCCCTGGTCGACCATCGCGGCACCATCGACTGGCTGTGCCTGCCACGCTTCGATTCCGATGCGGTGTTCGCTGCGTTGCTGGGTGAGGAACAACACGGGCAATGGGCGTTGTCGCCGGCTGCCGACTTCCGCAGCGAGCGCGCCTACCAGGACGATAGCCTGGTGCTGTGCACGCGCATGATCACCGACAACGGCACGGTGGAACTGATCGACTTCATGGTCGCCAGCGAAAACGGCGAAGTCCATCAGCATCTGGTGCGTATCGTGCGCTGCGTGCAGGGTAGCGTGCCGATGCACATGCGCCTGACCTTCCGCTTCAACTACGGCCGCACGGTGCCATGGGTGACGCGCATCGTCGATGGCATCCGCGCCATCGCCGGCCCCGATCAGCTTGCATTGCGTTCGCCGCAAACACTGCGCGGCCAGGACATGGGCACCGAAACCGACTTCACCCTGCGTGAGGGCGAAAGCACCTGGTTTCTGCTCAGCCACGGCGCCTCGCATCAAGCCACGCCGCCCTTGATCGACGCCGAACAGGCACTGCAACGCACCACCGCGTTCTGGCACGGCTGGGCGCGCCGCTGTACCGATGTCGGGCCGTGGACCGAGCAGGTGCGCCGCTCGCTGGTGGTGTTGAAGGGGCTGAGTTATCTGCCCACCGGCGGCATTGTCGCCGCGCCCACTGCCTCGTTGCCGGAGCATCTGGGCGGCACGCGCAACTGGGATTACCGTTACTGCTGGCTGCGCGATTCGGTGTTCACGCTGATCGCGTTGTTGCAGGCCGGGTACCGCGACGAAGCGGCAGCCTTCCGCGATTGGGTCCAACGCACCATTGCCGGTTCGCCGGATCAATTGCAGGCGCTGTATGGCATTGCCGGTGAGCGCCGCTTGCAGGAATGGGAAGCGCACTGGCTGCCCGGCTATGAACATTCCGGCCCGGTGCGCATCGGCAACGGCGCGGTGGATCAGTTCCAGCTCGATGTGTATGGCGAGTTGATCGGCGCGTTCCATTACGCCCGCGAAAAGGGCGTGGGCCTGCCGTCCGACGACGACGGATCGTCTGCGTCGCTGCTGGAAAAGATTCTGGAAACGCTGGAAACCCTGTGGCGCGAACCCGATGAGGGCATCTGGGAAATCCGCGACGAGCGCCGCCACTTCGTGCACTCCAAGGTGATGGCCTGGCTGGCCTTCGACTGCGGCGCGCGCGATGGCATCACCAATGCAGACGCAGAAAAGCGTGCGCACTGGGGCCGCATTGCCGAAGAGATTCGAGCCGAAGTCCTGGAAAAAGGCGTGCATCCGGACGGTCACTTCGTGCAGAGCTATGGCTCGGACCGGCTGGACGCTTCGCTGCTGCTGATCCCCATCGTGGGTTTTCTGCCGCCGGACGATCCGCGCATCGCCGCCACCGCCGATGCGATCGCACGCGATCTGACCATCGACGGGTTGGTCGAGCGCTATCGCGCCGACGACAGCGCCGACGGTTTGCCGGCCGGCGAAGGCACCTTCCTGGCCTGCAGTTTCTGGCTGGTGGAAAACTACGCATTGCTCGGCCGCACCGACCAGGCGCGTGCGCTGCTCGAACGCCTGCTCGGGCTGTGCAACGACGTCGGTCTGCTCGCCGAAGAATACGACCCGCGCAGCAAACGCATGCTCGGCAACTTCCCGCAAGGGTATTCCCACGTGGCCCTGGTCAATGCGGCATTGCGCCTGCATGGACGCATGGGCGAAAAGGAAACGCATCCATGAGTGAGCAAGCAACCACACCGCCGTGCATCATCGTGGTGTTCGGCGCACGCGGCGATCTGACCAAGCGCCTGGTCATGCCGGCGCTGTACAACCTGCGCCGTTCCGGTGCGCTGGGCGATGAGTTCGCCATTGTCGGCATGGATCATGGCGACATCAGCGAACGCGCGTGGCGGACCAACATGGGGCAGTCGATGACGCAGCTGCTCAGCAGTCGCGATGCCGAATTCCAGACCGACGAATTCGATACCGCCACCTGGGACTGGTTGCGCGAGCGCATGCATTACCTGCGCGGCGACTTCACCGATCAGGGAGCCTACCGATCGCTGGGCGGCGTGCTGGACAAGCTGCACAAGCGCTATGGCACGCAGGGCAACGTGCTGTTCTATCTGGCCACCGCCGCGCGCTTCTTCGAGCCGGTATTGCTCAACCTGGGCGAGGCTGGCCTCGTCAGGCAACACGAAGGCGAAGGCTGGCGCCGGGTAATCGTGGAAAAACCCTTCGGCCACGATCTGCCCAGCGCCCAGCATCTCAATGCCACGGTTGCCAAGGTGCTGCACGAAGATCAGGTGTTCCGCATCGATCATTTCCTGGGCAAGGAAACCGTGCAGAACATTCTCGCGTTCCGTTTCGCCAACGGCTTGTTCGAGCCGGTGTGGAATCGCGACCGCATCGACCATGTGCAGATCACCGCGGCCGAAACCATCGGCGTGGAAGGGCGCGGACGCTTTTACGACCCCACCGGCTGCCTGCGCGACATGGTGCCGAACCATCTGTTCCAGTTGCTGGCGATGATTGCGATGGAACCGCCGGCGGCGTTCACTACCGAGGCGATGCATCGCCGTCGCGCCGAAGTGATCGAGGCGGTGCGCCCGATCAGGCCCGAAGATGTGGTGCGCGGGCAATATGCCTCCGGCGCGGTCAATCGCAATGCGGTGCCGGGCTATCGCGAAGAAGACACCGTGCCCGAGGATTCGGACACCGAAACCTATGTGGCGATGAAGCTGCAGGTCGACACCTGGCGCTGGGCCGGCGTGCCGTTCTACCTGCGCACCGGCAAGCGCCTGCGCGAACGCACCACCGAGATCGCGATCCGTTTCAAGCCCGCACCGCTGGCCCCGTTCCGCAGCACCGAAGTGGGCGGCTATGGCCCCGACTGGCTGGTGCTGCATATCCAGCCCGACGAGGGCATCTCGCTGCAGTTCGACGTCAAGCGCCCCGGCGCGCAGGTCGCACTGGCGCCGGTACGCATGGATTTCCGCTATCGCGACTGGTTTCCCAAGGAATACACCGTGGGCTACGAACGCCTGCTGCAGGACTGCATGAACGGCGAAGCCGGCCTGTTCCAGGACGCGGCCATGGTGGAAGGCGCCTGGCGCATCGTGCAGCCGATCCTGGACGCCTGGAAACAACCGGCCAGCGACTTCCCCAACTATGCCGCCGGCAGCGCCGGCCCCTCGGCCGCCGACGCACTGCTGGCCATGAACGGCGGCCACGCCTGGCGCGCCCTCACCCCCGGCCGCAAACCCCCACCACGCCGCCCCCCAGAAGCGCGTGCTGGTGCTGCGACGCCGGTGAAGAACGCCACCCGGAAGACGGCAAGCAAGGTCGGCAAGGCACCGGCCAAGAAAGTCACCAGGGCGTCTGCCAGACGCGCGTCCGCCGCTACAGCGAAGTCCTCGCAGGATGCGGCGACGTTGTCTGGCAGCGCGGCCAAGAAAGCGGTGCGCAAACGCGCCACCAGCAAGGTCGCAAAAACCGCCGCCAAGACGGTTAGCAAGACTGCGGCGGGCAACGGTGCAGCGAAGAAATCGGTGAGCAGAACCGCAGCGCGTACGCCACGCCGCTGAGGATGCGAGCGGCATGCACTCGCTGCAAATGTAGGAGCATGCCCGCGCGCGGCGGGCTTTCCGTTAACGCCTGTTCGCGCGCGGGCGCGTTCCTTCGGAAGAGCTCAGCGGTCCTGCGTGGTGGGTGCAGGTTCCCCATCCACATCCGCCTTGACGTCGGCTTCGAACAGGTTCATCAGGTCGGCACGTGCATCGCGCGAGGTCTGGATGACCTTGGCTTCGTCGTCGTAGACCAGGTGCTGGCGGCGTAGCAGGTCTTCGTCGTGCTGGCGGAAGCGTTTGACGTGATCGTGTGCGAGGGCTTCGCCCAGGCCGAGCGAGGTGAGGACGCGTTCGCTCAGCTCCAGGCTGGAGGCGAAGACCTCGCGGAACGGTTCTGCGCCCAGGTCCATCAGTTTCCAGGCATGTTGGCGGTTGCGCGCACGCGCCAGCACGGTGGCTTGCGGGTACAGGCGACGGATCAGCCGCACCGTCTTGATGTTGGTGTCCGGGTCGTCCACCGCGATCACGAACACCTTGATGCGCTCGGCACCGGCAGCGCGCAGCAGCTCGGGGCGGGTGGGGTCGCCGTAATACAGCTGGCTGCCGAACCGACGCAGGTCTTCCACCGTGTCCGGGTTGTGTTCCAGCGCGACGAACGGCACATGCCGTGCGGTGAGCAGGCGCGCGACCACCTGGCCGAAGCGGCCCATGCCGGCGACCAGCACCTTGGGGGTCTGTGCATCGATGGTGTCGTACGGGCGATCAGGCTTGGGAGCGCGCACGCGCAGCGGCCCGTTGAGGATGCGCTGCATGCCGAGCAGCAACAGCGGGGTCAGTGCCATCGACACGCCCACGATGGCCACCAGCCGGTCGTGATTGGCCGGCTCCAGCAGGCCCACGCGGTCGGCTTCGTTGAACACCACGAAGGCGAATTCGCCGCCCAGCCACAGCACGCTGCCCAGCATCAGGCTGCTGCGCAGCGGTAGCTTGGCCACGCTGCCGATACCCACCAGCAGCGAGAACTTCACCACCAGCAACATCGCCACGCCTGCTGCGATCAACCACGGCTCGGCCACCACGCGGTGGAGATCGATCCCCATGCCCACCGAGATGAAGAACAGGCCCAGCAGCAAGCCTTCGAACGGTTCGATCTGCGATTCCAGTTCGTGGCGGAATTCTGAATCGGCCAGCAACACGCCGGCGATGAAGGCGCCCAGGCTGGCGCTCAATCCGGCCTCCTGCATGATCCAGGCGGTGCCCAGCACCACCAGCAAGGCGCTGGCGGTGAACACCTCCGGCATGCGCGTGCGCGCCACCACGTTGAACAGGTGACGCAACACAAAGCGCCCGCACACGATCACCAGCGCCAGGGCCGCCATCGCCTTGGCCACGTCCTGCCATTGAAGCGTTGCATTCTTGCTGCCGCCGAGCAGCGGAATGGCCGCCAGCAACGGGATCGCAATCAGATCCTGGAACAGCAAGATGGCAAACGCCAGCCGCCCGTAGTCGCTGCTCAGCGCCTTGCGTTCGGCCAGCAATTGCAGCCCCACCGCGGTGGAGGAGAGCGCCAGCGCCACGCCGACGATCAACGCGCTCTTCCAGCCCAACTGGGCTGCCATCAACAAACCGCCCAGGATCACCGCCGTCACCAGCACCTGGGTGGCGCCAGCGCCGAACACCGAATGGCGCATCACCTTCAGGCGCGCCGGCGACAGTTCCAGCCCGATCACGAACAGCAGCATCACCACGCCGATCTCGGCCGCGCCGCTGATGCGTTCGGCATCCTGCACCACGCCCACGCCATCGGGCCCGAGCACCACGCCGGCGACCAGGTAGGCCAACACCGCACCCAGGCCGAAGCGCTTGAACACCGGCACTGCCACGATGGCGGCCAGCATCAGCACCAAGGCCAGTTCCAGACCACCGCTATGCATGCGTACTCTCCATTGAGGCACGCATTATGACGCGCAGTTCCGTTGGCCTGCGCGCACGCGTGTGCCATCTGCACGGCGACGACGCGCGGCTGCGCGATGCGGCCCGGCACCTATCTGCGGATGCGCGCGCGGATCAGTCCGGCACCGCCTGCGCCTGCACGGTCAGTGCGCATGCAGCGCATGGCACCGCACACGGTCGACACTCCGTGCGAGCAATCAGCGGCTTTTAAGCAGAAAACGCCGATCCAGCGGCTGCAGCGGGCGCGCATTGAACGGGTACACGCGTTCGAACGCGTTGATCTGTGCCTCCGACACCTGCACCGGCTGGCTGAGCACCACCCAGTCCACCGTTTCGCTGCACGGCGGCGTGGTCAGCGAGCCTTCGTAGCGATAGAAGCTGCGTTGATTGCTCGGCGGAAGAAACGCCTCGGCACTCACCGTTGCGTTGGTGACCTGCCGGGTCTGGTCCTTGTCCTTGGGCATGGCGTCGAGCACCCGCTGGAACGCCGGGTTGGCCTTGCCGGTTTCGAAGAAGATCGCCAGCACGCCCAGCGTGCCGTCCGGGCCCTGGTGCACCAGATGCGCCTCCATCGGGAAACGCCGGCCGTTCAACAGGTGCTCGCTGGGGTGATGGAAGTGCAGTTGCAACGCTTGATACTGCTTGCCGCCGATCGCCATGGTGCCGCCGTCGTGCAGATCCAGCTGGATGGAATGGCCGGTGTTGCGCACGACCAGCGGCACCGCGCTGTAGCTCAACAGCAGCGTGCCCAGGTTGGCGTCGATGGCGCCTTTCAGGTCGATGGGGCTGTTCTGCTGGCCATTGCCGCACAGCGCATTTTCCTTGGCCAGCTCGGCCCAATGCTCGGCACCTTCCGGGCCGGTATAGCCCCATTCGTGCCCGCTGTGCGGCGCGGTCTCGTGCGCCTGCACCGGCGTGCTCTCGGGCAGTGCGGTTTGCGCCATGCCCACCGCGCCCCATCCGGCGGCGATGCACAGGCACAGCGGGCTGATGCGACGTAACAGAAGCGACCTTGAAACGGGCATGCACAAACTCCGGAAGGAAAACGCACTGCGTGGATGCGATGGCCGATGCCATCGCGTAAGAGCAACGCATCGGGCGCTGCGGGAAGCGGACTGTAGCAATGAACTGTGACGGTCAGCACGGCGCGGCGACAGGCGGTTGCGCGGCGCCATCTCGGCGGTGCATCGGCACCTGGCAACCCGCCTGCCCGGCACGCATTGGCGTATCGCCGCGCGAGCGTCCCAGCCTTTCCGCAACGCTGCGCAACCCCCCTGCGCCGGCACGCCACAGGGCGCTTCCCGGAGGGTTGGCCGCCAGCGGTGCGGAGCGGGTACTACGTGGCCGGCTTGACTGGCGCCAAGGCAAGCCGCGCGGCGCCCGCTCCGTGCCGCTGGCGGCCAACGCATCTCGTCTTAACGTGCATAACGCGCTTTAAGCGGCCTGCGCGCAGGGCATTGACCAAGCCGACTCAGGCGCGCAGACTGCGCCGCGCCATCGCCCGGATCACCGGTCGGTACGCACCTTTGGAGCCCTTACCCATGTCCAGCGACAGTCACCCTAGACCCGGGTCGATGACCCAGCTGGCGCGCGCCTGAGGCCCAGGTTCGCCGGCTGTCATCGACGACGGTCGTCACCAGGCGAACCACCATGTACGATCAAACCCTGCGCCTTGCCGAAGGCGTCGATGCACTGACCGCACCCCTGGCCGAACTCAACACGGCCGACGCGGTGGAATATCTCAACACCCTCGACCGCGACGACGCGGCGCAGGTGCTGGCCGCATTGCCTTTGCTGCGCGCGGTGAAATTGCTCGAACAGCCGGAGTTGCGCGATGCCAGCATGCTGGTGGCGTCGCTGCCGGCCGAGCAGGCCGCCACGCTGCTTGGCCAGATGGCCGACGACCGCGCCACCGATATCTTCCATGGCCTGGATGCCGAGCAGCGCCAGCCGCTGCTGTGGCTGCTCAGTGCCGAGGCGCGGTTGTCGATTCAGGCGCTGATGCGCTACCCGCCCAACACCGCCGGCGCGCTGATGACCACCGAGTTCGTGGCCGTGCCGTCGGACTGGACGGTGGGCCGCACCCTGCAGCACATCCGCGAAGTGGAGCGCAGCCGCGAGACCGTCTACGCGATTTATCTGCTCGACCCGCACACCCGCGTGCTGCAGCAGGTGGTGACCATGCGCCGCCTGATCACCGGCGCGTCGGAGGCGCCGATCCTGGACGTGGCGCAGGTCAATCCCCCGGTCACCGTGGACCCGGCACTGGACCAGGAAGAAGTGGCACGGCTGATCCGTCGCCACGACCTGCTGGCGATCCCGGTGGTGGATGCGCGCGGCCACGTGCTCGGCATCGTCACCGTGGACGATGTGCTCGATGCGCTCATCGCCGAATCCACCGAAGACGTGCACAAGTTCGGCGGCATGGAAGCGCTGGACAAGCCCTACATGCAGATTGGCTTCGGCCAGATGATCAAGAAACGCGCCGGCTGGCTGAGCGTGCTGTTTCTGGGCGAAATGCTCACCGCCAGCGCGATGCAGCACTTCGAGGACGAGCTGTCCAAGGCGGTGGTGCTGACCTTGTTCATCCCGCTGATCATGAGCTCGGGCGGCAATTCCGGCTCGCAGGCCACCTCGCTGCTGATCCGCTCGCTGGCGCTGCGCGAAATCCGCCTGCGCGACTGGTGGAAAGTGGCGCTGCGCGAACTGCCCACCGGCCTGACCCTGGGCGCGATCCTGGGCGTGCTGGCGATCGTGCGCATCACCATCTGGCAGACCGCCGGCCTGTACGACTATGGCCCGCACTGGCAGATGGTGGCGCTGACCATCGGCGCGGCGCTGATCGGCATCGTCACCTTCGGTTCGCTGTCCGGCTCGATGCTGCCGTTCGTGTTGCAACGCTTCGGCTTCGACCCGGCCAGCGCCTCGGCGCCCTTCGTCGCCACGCTGGTGGATGTCACTGGCCTGGTGATCTATTTCAGCATCGCCGCGCTGATCTTGAGCGGCACGCTGTTGTAGAGGCCTCGCGCTCGGGTAATCACGGATGCATGCACGTGCGCATGCATCCGTCACCCCATGCCCTGAAACGCCAGTGCGTGTACCGTAGCGCGATGGCATTCGCGTCCCCCGTCCGATGAGTACGTACCACCTGCAGCAGGTCTTTCGTCCCAGCACCGTCGCGGTGGTGGGCGGCAGCCCGCGCGAGCGCTCGGCCGGGCGGGCGGTGGTGCGCAACCTGCGCGCGGCCGGGTTTCCCGGCCGGATCGGTTGGGTGAGCCCGCGCTATAGCGAGATCGATGGCGTGCGCACGGTGGCGCGGTTGACCGATCTGCCGTGGGTACCGGACCTGGTGGTGATTACAGCGCCGGCGCGCATCGTGCCGCGCATCGTCTCCATCGCCGCGCGGCGTGGTGTGGCGGCCGCCATCATCCTCACCGCCGGCCTGGGCAGCGGCCCCGGCTCGCCGGCCGCGCGCATGGAGTCGGCCGCGCGCGCCAAGGGCATGCGCATCCTCGGCCCACACTGCCTGGGCGTGATCGCCCCGCATGCGCGGCTCAATGCCAGCATCGCCGCGCATTGCCCGCAGGCCGGCGACCTGGCGTTGATTTCCGAATCCAGCGCCATTGCCGCCGCGCTGGTGGAGTGGGGTGTGGCGCGCTCGGTCGGGTTTTCGGCGGTGGTGTCGCTGGGCGATACGCTGGACGTGGATTTCGGCGATCTGCTCGACTACTTCGCCACCGACTACCGCACTCGCGCGATCCTGCTGTACGTCGAACGCATCGGCGATGCGCGCAAGTTCATGTCGGCCGCACGTGCCGCCGCGCGCGCCAAGCCCGTCGTGGTGGTCAAATCCGGCCGCCAGTACCGCATCAATCCCAATGCCGACACCCACGCGCAGGCGCTGGCCGGTTCGGATGCGGTGTACGGCGCGGCGTTCGCACGCGCCGGGTTGTTGCGGGTGGGCGCGCTGGACGAGCTGTTCGCCGCCGCCGAAACGCTGGGCCGGCTCGGCAGTTTCCCGGGCCGGCGCCTGGCCATTTTGAGCAACGGCGGCGGGGTGGGGCAGCTGGCGGTGGACCAGCTGGTGCTGCGCGGCGGCACCCTGGCCGAGTTGTCGCCCAAGACGCTGGAAAAACTCGATCAATCGCTGCCGGAAGGCTGGTCGCGCAGCAACCCGGTCGACATCATTGTCGACGCCGACGGCGCGCGCTATGCCGCAGCGATCGAAGCGCTGCTGGACGATCCGGAAAACGACGCGCTGCTGGTGGTCAATGTGCCCACCGCGTTCACCTCCTCGGCCGATGCGGCCAAGGCGTTGACCCGCGCGCTGGACCAGCGCAACCGCTACCAGCGCGACAAACCGGTGTTTGCGGTGTGGCTGGGCCAGGACGATGCGGCGATCGCCGCGCTCAACGCCGCACGCGTGCCCACCTATGCCACCGAATCGGATGCGGTGCGTGGCTTCACCCACCTGGTGCGCTACCGCGAGGCGCAGGCGGCGCTGATGGAAACCCCGCCCAGCCTGCCGGAAGACTTCGTCGTGGATGCCGGCATCGCGCGCACGCTGGTGGAAGAGGCGCTGGCGGCCGGCCGGCGCTGGCTGGATCCGGTCGCCACCAACCGCCTGCTGGCCGCCTACGGCATCCCGGTCGTACCGCTGCAGGTGGCCGCCACCGCCAACGAGGCGGCATTGCTGGCCGACCCGTTGCTGGCCGTCGGCCGCACCGTGACATTGAAAGTGTTGTCCAGCGAGATCGCGCATAAGTCCGACGTGGATGGCGTGCGCCTGAACCTGTCCAGCGTGGCGGCGGTGCGCGAAGCGGCCACCGGCATCCTGGCGCGTGCGCGCGCCGCGCATCCCCATGCAGTGATCGAAGGGGTGATCGTGCAGCCCACGGTGCTGCGGCCCAAGGCGCGCGAACTGATCGCCGGCATCGCCGACGACCCGGTGTTCGGCCCGGCGATCGTGTTCGGGCGCGGCGGCGCCGCAGTGGAAGTCATCAACGACCGCGAGCTGGCCCTGCCGCCGCTGGATCTGCGCCTGGCCCACGAACTGATCGGCCGCACCCGCGTCTCGCGCATCCTCAAGGCCTACCGCGACGTGCCGGCCGCCGACGAGCGTGCGGTGGCGCTGGTGCTGGTCAAGCTGGCGCAGCTGGCCGCCGACATCCCCGAAATCACCGAGCTGGACATCAACCCGCTGCTGGCCGACCGCGATGGGGTGATTGCGCTGGACGCCCGCGTGGCGGTGGCGCCGGCGCGCAAGCTGCACAAGGGCCGCGGCCATCCGCGCTTTGCGATCTTCCCGTACCCCAAGGAATGGGAGCGCCAGATCGGCCTGGGCGATGGCACCCATGCGCTGGTGCGCCCGGTGCGCCCGGAAGACGACGCGCTGTTCCGCGCCTTCTTCGCCCGCGTCACCGACGAAGACCTGCGCCTGCGCTTCTTCCAGTCGGTCAAGCATTTCAGCCATGAATTCATTGCCCGGCTGACCCAGCTCGATTACGCCCGCTCCATCGCGCTGGTGGCCATCGACCCCAAGACCGGCGACATGCTCGGCGCGGTGCGCCTGCACGCCGATGCCGATTACCAGCGCGGCGAGTACGGCATCCTGATCCGCTCGGACCTCAAGGGCCACGGCATCGGCTGGCAGCTGATGCGCATCATGATCGAGTACGCGCGCTGGCTGGGCCTCAAACAGATCGAAGGCCAGGTGCTGCGCGAGAACCGCACCATGCTGGCGATGTGCCAGAGCCTGGGCTTTGGCGTGCGCCCGGATCCGGACGATGCGACCCTGATGGCGGTGACACTCCCTATAATGGGCGAGCCGCGCCCGGCCTGACGTTGCGTCACGCCGCGGTCCCCCATCCTCCACTGCACGCCGGGCTGCCAGGCCTCGATCTGGCCCATTGCTCCGGCTGTCGTCTCGGCCCGCCTGGGAGTGTCAATGTTTCGCGATTTCAGAATGTCGTTCGTGGTCACCGCCATCTGCCTGGGCCTGGCTGCGTGGTGGGGCCATACCTCATCGATGGGGATCTGGCAGGCGCTGTGGCTGTGCCTGGTGCTGAGCGTGCTGGAAGTGTCGTTGTCGTTCGACAACGCGGTGGTCAACGCCGGCGTGCTCAAGCACATGAACGCGTTCTGGCAGAAATTGTTTCTGACCGTGGGCATCCTGATCGCCGTGTTCGGCATGCGCCTGGTGTTCCCGATCGTGATCGTGTCGGTGGCCACCGGCATGGGCCTGGTGCCGGTGATGCAGATGGCGCTGAAGGAGCCGGACCGCTACAGCCAGGTGCTGACCGATAACTACCCTTCCATCGCCGCCTTCGGTGGCATGTTCCTGCTGCTGGTGTTCCTGAATTTCCTGTTCGACCAGGAACGCAAGCTGCACTGGCTGGGCCCGGTGGAGCGGCTGGTCGGCAAGCTGGGCAAGGCCGATGCGATGTCGGTGATCGTGGCGGTGTCGGTGCTGCTGGGCACCAAGCTGTTCCTGCCGGAGGCCATCTTCCAGAGCGTGCTGTTCGCAGGCCTGGGCGGCATCCTGCTGTATCTGCTGGTCGGCAGCGTGGATGCGTTGTTCGAGGCCGAAGAGAGCGAAGACGGCAGCATGGGCCCGGCCAAGCGTTCGGGCATCGCCGCGTTCCTGTATCTGGAAGTGCTGGATGCCTCGTTCTCGTTCGACGGTGTGATCGGCGCCTTCGCGATCACCCGCGACGTGGTGATCATCATGCTGGGCCTGGCGATCGGCGCGATGTTCGTGCGCTCGATGACCGTCTACCTGGTGCACAAGGGCACCCTGGACGAATTCGTGTTCCTGGAGCACGGCGCCCATTACGCCATCGGCGTGCTGGCGATCATCATGCTGGTGGGCACCGTCTACCACGTGCCGGAAGTGCTGACCGGCCTGATCGGCGTGGCCTTCATCGCCGCGTCGGTGTGGTCGTCGATCCGCTACCGAAAGCGCCACCATCTCGGGCCGACCGAGATCTGAGCGATCACCGGCGAGCTTGCGCGGTCGCTGAACGGCTGGCCGGCGCGTGGGCGCCCGGCGGGTAAAAAAACGCGACCGATAGCACGCCTGGTGTCGACGGCGAGTGAGTGCGGCGAACGAATCAGGACCCTCCCGACTTGACCTGCGCAGTCGGATTCGTCCTCCCGCCGCGCGAGGCGACCGCTCGTCAGCGCAGCCCGTTGTGCCGCAAGGCTCGGCGCAATTTGGGCACATTTGGTGTTGACCCCCTGGGGGTACCCCACTATCTTGGGGTTCGGTGGTGACCGCCCCCAAGTGGCACCGATCAGACGAAGGCGATGCGCAAGTGCGACATTGCCTGCGGCTCCCATCTCAGCGACCTGTACGCGCCCCGGCATTGCCGCGGTCGCTTCCGGCCCGATGACGGCAGCGCGTTGCCACCGAACACCATCATGCGACAGCACACCGCGTGATGGCGGCCGTGGGAGTTGAGGGAAATTGGTGGGTGATGCCGCCGCAGGCCATGGCCTGCGCGCTGTGCGTCCTGTGTCGCCAGTGCACCCTGGACGCCGCTCGGTCGTTGCCTGCTCCGGCAGGTTCGTGTGCCTACGCATGGAGGACGCATGACCACCAACGACACCCTTTCCGCGATCGCCGCCGGTACCGCAACACCCACCAGCGTTCCCGCCAGCGTTGCCGCGCCCGCCTGCGGCGCGCCGGAATTGACCGACCCGTCGGACATCGTGCCGCCTCCCCGCCAAGCCATTGCAATGCACGCACAGACCATCGAAGAACAAAACGTCTCCACCTGGATCACGAAAGAAGCGGGCAATCGCAAGATTCCGTTCGAGCCGGAGCGCCTGAATCGCGCCATCGACCAGATCCATGCCGAGTTCCCGCAGCTGGACGTGGCCGATTACAAGCGCTCGGTGTTCGGGTTTGTCGAGCGCAAGGACAGCGTCAACGCCGACGACCTGGTCGATCACCTGATCCGCGAGGCCGAAGCCCGCGTCGACCTGACCACCCCGGAGTGGGAGCATTTCGCTGCGCGTCTGTACCTGCGCCGCCTGTACAAGCGCGCCAGCCGCAATCGTTTCTACGACGCCAGCCAGAAGTACGGCTCGTTCGTCGGCCTGCAGGAGAGCCTGGCCGACCGCAATGTCTATTCCAACGACATCCTGCGCCGCTATTCCAAGGACGAGCTGATCGAAGCCGGCAAGATGATCGAGCCCGAGCGCGACAAGCTGTTCGCCTACAACGGCCTGTACCTGCTGGCCACGCGTTACCTGGCCACCGATAGCTCGCGCGGTGTGTTCGAACTGCCGCAGGAGCGCTGGCTGACGATCGCGCTGTACCTGATGCAGGACGAGATCGGCACCGGCAAGGGCAGCCGCGAGCGCCGCATGCAGCTGGTGGGCGAGGCCTACTGGGCGCTGTCCAACCTGTACATGACGGTGGCAACCCCGACCCTGGCCAATGCCGGCAAGGTCGGCGGCCAGCTGTCGAGCTGCTTCATCGACACCGTCGACGACAGCCTGCAGGGCATCTACGACTCCAATACCGACGTGGCGCGCGTGTCCAAGCACGGCGGCGGCGTCGGCGCCTACCTGGGCTATGTGCGTTCGTCGGGTTCGGCGATCCGCGGCGTGTCCAACTCGTCCGGCGGCGTGGTGCCGTGGATCAAGCAGCTCAACAACACCGCCGTGTCGGTGGACCAGCTGGGCCAGCGCAAGGGCGCCATCGCGGTCTACCTGGACATCTTCCACCGCGACATCGAAGCGTTCCTGGACCTGCGCCTGAACAACGGCGACCAGCGCCTGCGCGCGCACGACGTGTTCACCTCGGTGTGCATCCCCGACCTGTTCATGGAAGCGGTCGAGCGCCGCGGCGACTGGTACCTGTTCGACCCGCACGAAGTGAAGCGGATCAAGGGTTGGTACCTGCAGGACTTCTATGACGAGAAGAAGGGCGACGCCAACGGCAGCTTCCGTCGCAAGTACGAAGAAGTCGTCGCCGACGAGCGCATCACGCGCAAGACGGTCAAGGCGATCGAGATCTTCAAGCGCATCATGGTCAGCCAGCTGGAAACCGGCAACCCGTTCATGTTCTATCGCGATGAAGTCAATCGCAAGAACCCGAACAAGCACGAGGGCATGGTCTATTCGTCCAACCTGTGCACCGAGATCCTGCAGAACATGAGCCCGACGCGGATGATGCAGGAGATCATCAGCGGCAATCAGATCGTCACCACCAAGAAGGCGGGCGATTTCGTCGTGTGCAACCTGTCCTCGATCAACCTGGGCCGCGCGATCACCGTGCAGGCCGACCAGGCCGATCTGCTGGGCGCCGACGTGCTGGAGCGCCTGATCCCGATCCAGGTGCGCATGCTCGACAACGTGATCGATCTGAACCAGTTGCCGGTGCCGCAGGCCACCATCACCAACCAGAAGTACCGCGCGATCGGTCTTGGCACCTTCGGTTGGCATCATCTGCTGGCGCAGAAGTCCATCCACTGGAATGCCAAGGAAGCCGAGGACTACAGCGACGAGCTGTACGAGCGCATCAACTACCTGACCATCCAGGCGAGCATGGAGCTGGCCAAGGAAAAGGGCACCTACAGCGTGTTCCGCGGCAGCGACTGGCACAACGGCGAGTACTTCCGTGCACGCGACTACAACAGTCCGCAGTGGCTGGAGCTGTCGGCGCAGGTGGCGGTCAATGGCGTGCGCAATGCGTGGATGCTGGCGGTGGCGCCGAACATGAGCACCGCGCAGATCGCCGGTTCCACCGCCTCGATCGACCCGATCTACAGCGCGTTCTACTACGAAGAAAAGAAGGACTTCCGTCGTCCGGTTGCCGCGCCCGGCCTGTCGCTGGAGACCTGGCCGTACTACGAAAAGGGTGCCTACAAGGTCGACCAGTTCGCCAGCGTGCGCCAGAACGCGCGCCGCCAGCGGCATGTGGACCAATCGATCAGCTTCAACTTCTACGTGCCCAGCACCATCCGTGCGAGCACGCTGCTGGACCTGCACATGACCGCCTGGCGCGAAGGGTTGAAGACCACGTACTACGTGCGCTCCAACGATATCGACATCAGTGAGTGCGAGTGGTGCAGTAGCTAAGCGCATTCGCGCTTCGCTTCCACGGTTCGCGTTGCGAACCGTGGACCCTGCTTCACCAGCTCCCACACCCCGCGCCTTTGGCGCGCCCCCTGACTCAGGGGGCTTTCCTCCAGATTGATTTGTTGCGCCGCCGTTTTTGTTTGTACGCGCGGCGCCTGAAACACGAGTAGAAACCCATGTCCGCAACACCGCTCGACCGCATCAAGATCCTTGAGCCGCGCAACCCGAACCGTTCGACCGGCATCATCAACGGCCAGACCTCGGGCATCCTCAACTGGAACGATATTCCGTACCCGTCCTTCTATCGGGCCTACAAGGAACTGTCGACCAACTTCTGGATCCCCGACGAGGTGGACATGAAGGGCGACGCGCGCCAGTACAACGAGCTGTCGGCGCGCGAAAAGAATGCCTACGATTCGATCATCGGCTTGCTGGCCACGCTGGATTCGCCGCAGACGCGTTTCATCTACAACGTGGCCGAATACATCACCGACCCGGCCGCGCATGCCAATGCCGCGATCATCGGCCAGCAGGAAGTGATCCATAACGAGAGCTACAGCTACGTGCTGGCTTCGATCACCGGCCTGGCCGACCAGAACCGCGTGTTCGAAATCGCGCGCACGCACCCGACCATCATCAAGCGCAACGCGCCGATCATGGGCGCCTACGAAGACTTCATGCGCGAGAAGACGGCCGAAACGCTGATCCGTTCGCTGATCCAGTCCTCGATCCTGGAAGGCATCAACTTCTATTCCGGCTTTGCGTATTTCTACAATCTGGTGCGCCAGAACCGCATGACCGGCACCGGCAAGATCATCAGCTTCATCAACCGCGACGAACTGGCGCATTCGAAGTTCATCAGCGAGCTGATTCGCGCCATCATCGGCGAGAACCAGGCGCTGCAGGGCGACGAGCTTACCGACTACGTGCACAAGGCCTTCGAACACGCGATCGACCTGGAAACCCAGTGGACTGCCGAAGTGCTGGACGGCATCGACGGCATCGACGTGGACGAGATGATCCGCTACGTGAAGTACCGCGCCAACAAGATGGCCGGCATGCTCGGCATCGAGAAGCTGTACGAAGGCGCTAACGACAACGTGATGCCGTGGATCAAGGCCTACGCCGACAACTTCACCGAAACCAAGACCGACTTCTTCGAGATGCGTAATGCCTCGTACAAGAAGACCAATTCGGATAACGGCTTCGACGACTTGTAAAGCGCTGCAAAAAAGAACCCGCCACTGTGGGCGGGTTCTAGATTGATCTTTTACAACTTAGTTGATTCAGATCAAACGAGTGGCTGTGTGCGCGCTAACGCACAGTAGCCACTCGATGCCCGGGATAGACGGATGCTAGAGGCGATCCGCACTACACCAGATTTGGAGCTTCGTCAACAATTGCACTCGCTGACAACGAGCATCCTACAGAGAGTTGGCCGCTAGGCCTAGTGCCGCCGGTCGCATTCCGTAGGATAGCCAGATCCATTTCCACCGGTTCATTGCGCCTCTTTTGATCAAGAGGTCAACATGAAAACTCTCTTCAAGAGTGTGTTCGTGCATTCGTACACCAGGTTCCGAAATGGACGCCTGGAGAATGTGTGTCAACACTTTCGTTCACTGCCTAGCCATTAATTTGCAGGCGTGATCTCTGGGGAAATGGGAAGGGCGCCGGTGTGCCGGCGCCCTAACTGAGTGAAATGTTGGCATGGAACTAAGATGCTACTTATAGATATCAATCAGGGCTCTGCGACGTTCAAGACGCGAGCTGCAATCTCATGAATACGTCACATGAAAATCCTTCTTGCGGTTGCATCGCTTAGCGGCAACACGCGCGATGTTGCGCGGATGATTCGTGCTCGCTGTGTAGAGCATGGCTTGTCATTGGATTGGATTGAAACCGATATGCAGACTCTGGCGAACGCATCGCTGACGCTAGATCAGTATGACTTGTTCATGCTTGGCACTTGGACGGCCAACGGAGGGCGTACGCCTGCCGAAATGAAACGTTTCATCGTCGATTTGGTGGAGATGATCGGGAAGCCACCACGCGTAGCCGTGTTCGGCACCGGCGAAACACAGTGGGGTGAGGAGTACTATTGCGGTGCCGTACACCGCATCGCACAGTTCTTCTCCAGTCCCTTTGCGCGCTTGACCATCGAGCAGATGCCCCACGGTGCAACGGATGCGCAGATCATCTCTACCTGGACCGATCAAGTCCTGGCCCAATGCCAACACAATTGACACGATGCAGACCATTACAGTCACCTCGCCTGAACACTACATTGCCGCGCTGGCCGAGCACCCGCGCGCGCTCGTGGATTTTTATAAGGACGACTGTCCTGGATGTCGGATGCTCGATATGTCTCTGGAGAGGTTCGCGAAGAGCGATGCCGCAGGCGGCTTAGCGTTGTTAAAGGTCAAGCTTGAAGTATTAGGGCATGATTTTTTCCGCGAGCTGGGCCTGCGCCAGACGCCGACCCTGGCGCTCTACCGCGACGGCAGTGAAGTGGCGCGTCTGCCCGGCTTTCAGTCGCCGGCGCAGGTGGAAGCGGCGGTCCGTAGCGGCCTGTGATGGCGACGGGCGCCCGGTCGATGCGAGGCGCCCGGCAATGAACACCACGGTCACCATCGTCGCCTGGAGCTTCCTGCTGGCGGGGTTGGGCTTGTTGACCGGTGTGGCGCTGCTGCCGGATCAGGCGCGCTGGATCTTGTTGCTGCTGGGCGTGACGTTCGGCGGCGTGGGTGGTGGCATCCTCGGTTATCGCGTCTGGCATGCGCGCCGTGCTGCGTGGTTGCGCCGGCATGGCACGGTGGTGGAGGCGCGTTTTGTGTGCGTTGAACGCAATGCGTCTTTGCAGGTCAACGGCGTGCACCCGTTCCGTATCCTGGCCCATCGCCACGACCGCACGCACGACACCTTGACCGAGTATCGCAGCGATAATCTGTGGACCGATCCGCAGCCGTTCCTGCGCGAGGGGCAGTCGCTGCGGGTGTTCGTCGATCCGCAGCGGCCAGTGCGCTACCACCTGGACCTGAGCTTCCTGCCGCCGCTGCGCAGATGATCGGGCTGGCTATCCTTCCTTCTTACGGCACTTCTTCATGACCAGTTCCACGCCCGTTGCACCGACCGAAGCCCGCATGGCCGAGATCGTGTTTCCCAATCACACCAACCATCTGGGCACGCTGTTCGGTGGGCAGGCGCTGGCGTGGATGGACAAGGCCGCGTTCCTGGCCGCCTCGCGCTATGCGCGCCGCACCGTGGTGACGGCGCGTTCGGATCAGGTGGATTTCAAGCTGCCGATCCGCCAGGGCCAGATGGTGGAAACCATCGCCCGCGTGGTGTTGGTGGGGCGTAGCTCGATCACGGTGGAAGTGGAACTGATCGCCGAAGACCTGCTCAGCGGCGCACGCGAGCTGTGCACGCGCGGGCAGTTCGTGATGATTGCGCTCGATGCCGATGGCAAGCCGACGGCGGTGCCGCCGCTGCCGGCAGCCGGCTAAGAGCAGCGAATAAGACGACTGCGCTGCCGCCATGTGGGCGCAGCCGGCGCTCGGTGCGGTATGTATCACGTGCACTGCGGTTGCTGCGCTTCATCCACACCCGCCTGACGACCGCTCGCGACATGGTGCTCGCCGCCGTGAGCGCGCTTACTCTTGCACTTCGCGGTCTTCGCGCTTGGTTTCTTCCATCGCCTCCGGTTCCAGCTCTTCGGCGCTGCGATTGAGTTTGACGAACACACCCCAGGCGATCAGCAGCAGTGCCGCGCAGGAGCCGACGGCAGCCGCGTAAGGCAGCTTGGCCGGGTCGGCATGCATCAGTTCGAAGATCGACACCAGCGTTTCGATTGCCAGCGCGATCACGATGACCACGAAAAAGCGCGACAGATACCGCCGCACGCGCGTCGGGCCGCTGACCTTGACGTCGCGCAGGATCTCTTCTTCGAAGATGGTCTGGCCCAATTCGAGCGTGACCAGCGCCACCGTCAGCAGGCCGATGGCTTCGAGCACGACGTTGAAACGGTCGCGCACCACCATGTCGCCGCCGGGTGTGAAGCCGTGCCACAACTCCAGCCCGGCCATCGTCACCAGGCCCGCCGCGCACAGCACGAAGAACGCCAGGATCACGAAATGACCGGCACGAAACAGGTGGCTGAGCGCTTTCATCAGGGGCGAGGCGGACGATGGGAAGCAGAGCATCGTGTGCACCGCGTCGTTGCAGCGCGAAGGCTGCGCCAACCCGGCGCGCCCTCATCCGGCGCGTTGCGCCACCTTCTCCCGCGAGCGGGAGAAGTGACGTTCCAGAGCAATGCGGTGGAGTGTATATGCAGGCCTTTGACCCATTGCCGTGTAGCGACCCGCATCCTTTGTCCCGCGCTCTTCCCCGCCTGCGGGGAAGGTGCCCGAAGCGCGGATGGCGGAGACGGCTCACACGCGCAGGCGGCCCCAGTTGCCCGCCATGATCAACTATGCCGCAACACTTGATACGCCTGCAGGTGCACATTGGCCGCCATCAGCAGAGGCGCGTTGCGCCCGGTTTCGCGCACGCGCGCCAGCATGTCGCCGACGATCTGCGCCGCTTCCACGTCCTGGCCGGCTTCCAGGTCGCGCAGCATCGAGGCCTTGAGCGGCGAATCCACCTGCAGCAGCGTTTGCAACGCTTTGGCGCGTGCCGGCTCGGGAATCGATTGCCCGGCCGCATCGGCAGCCCACAGGCATTCGTTGTACAGGCCGTTGATCAACGCGCGGCCGTCGTCGGTGGCCACGATCGCGCCGACCGGCGCACGCATCAGGCACGTGGCCGCGGCCAGTGTGGTGAGGAAGCTGTACTTGTTCCACTGCTCCTGCGCGATCTGGGTGCTGGCCACGTAGTCGATGCTGGCCTGCGCGCAGGCGGCGGCAAATGCCTGCACCCGCGCCGAATGTGCGTCACCGCTACGCTCGCCGAAGGTGATCGCCGCCGGCTTGCCCAGGTGCTCAATCTCGCCGTGCTCGCCCTTGGTAGCGCTGATGAAGCACAGCCCGCCCAGCACCCGCGCGGCGCCGAAGCGCTCGTCCAGGGCCGCGTAATGGCGCAGCCCGTTGAGGATGGGCAACACCGTGGTGTGCTCGCCCACCGCCGGCGCAATCGCCTCGATCGCGCTGTCCAGGTCGTAGGCCTTGCAGCTCAAGATCACCAGATCGAACGGCCGCTGCGCCACCAATGCCGGCAAGTCCTGCGCGGTGACATGCGCCACCTGCAGATCGGCATCGCCCAGCGGGCTGCGGATGCGCAAGCCGTTGGCCTGGAGCTGCGCTGCACGAGCTTCGCGCACCAGGAAGGTGGCATCCACGCCGGCCTGCGCCAGACGCCCGCCGAAATACCCGCCGGTACCGCCGGCGCCCAGGATCAGGATGCGCATGGCCATCAGCTCCGCAGCCCCACACCCCGCCGCAGCAACCACAGCGCCAGCGCGCTGAGCACGGCGACAAAGCCCAGCATCAGTGCGTAGGCGACCCAGATCGGCACGTCCGAGCTACCGAGCAGGCCGTAGCGGAACGCGTTGACCATGTAGAAGATCGGGTTGGCGTGAGTGGCCGCTTCGGCCCAGCCGGGCAGCAGTTTCACCGAGTAGAACACGCCACCCAGGTAGGTCAGCGGGGTCAGGATGAAGGTGGGCACGATCGCCACGTCGTCGAACTTCTTGGCGTAGACCGCATTGACGAAGCCGGCCAGCGAGAAGATGGTCGCGCCCAGCAGCACCGTGGTCAGCGTGACCAGTGGATGCGGGATCCGCACCGGGGTGAAGAACATCGCGATGATCAGCACGATCGCCCCGACCATCACCCCGCGCAGCACCGCGCCGGACACGTAGCCCCACAGGATCACCCAATTGGGCATCGGGCTGACCAGCAGTTCTTCGACATGGCGGCCGAACTTGGCGCCGAAGAAACTCGAAGAGATGTTGCCGTAGCTGTTCTGGATCACGCTCATCATCACCAGGCCCGGCACGATGAATTGCATGTAGCTGTAGCCGCCCATCTCGCCCACGCGCGAGCCGATCAGCCCGCCGAAGATCAAAAAGTACAGCGTCATGGTGATGGCCGGCGGCACCAGGGTCTGACCCCAGATGCGCAGGATGCGCTGCACTTCGCGGCGCACGATGGTGCCCAGCGCAATCCAGTTGCGTTGGCGGGGTGTGGCGGGCGTGGCGGACATCGACGGCTCCGAAGGACTCATGGGTGGCCTGCCGGGCGCACGGGCGCCGTTGCGGCAGGAGCCGGGGCGGCGACGGTCTCGCCAGGCCCGGTCAGACGAACGAACAATTCTTCCAGCCGGTTGCTCTTGGTACGCATCGAGCGCACGCGGATACCGGCGTCGCCCAGCGCGGCGAACACGCGGTTGAGGTCCATCGCGCGCGGCATGTCCAGATCCAGCGTGTGGCCGTCGATGGCGGTGAGCGTGGTGCCTTCGATCACCGGCAACTGCGCGGGCAGCTCACCGTCGATATCGAACAGGAAGCCTTCCACGTCGAGCTTGGCCAGCAGTTCGCGCATCGGCCCCTGGGTGACGATCTGGCCATGATTGATGATGGCCAGGTTGCGGCACAGGTGCTCGGCTTCTTCCAGGTAATGCGTGGTCAGAATGATCGTGGTGCCGGCGGCGTTGATGTCCTTGAGCACGCGCCACATGTCGCGGCGGATTTCGATATCCACACCGGCGGTGGGTTCATCCAGGATCAGCAGGCGCGGCTGGGTCATCATGGCGCGGGCAATCATCAGCCGGCGCTTCATGCCGCCGGAGAGCGTGCGGCTCATCACCTGGGCCTTCTCCCACAGGTGGGCGCGGCGTAGTTCCACTTCGGCCAGTGCTTGCGCCTGGCTGCGCGGCATGCCGTAAAAGCCGGCGTAATTGACCAGGATGTCGAACGGCTTTTCGAACAGGTTGAAGTTGATTTCCTGCGGCACCAGGCCGATCAGGCGCATCGCATCGCTGCGGTGGGCGACCAGGTCGGTGCCGAACACTTCCACCTGGCCGCCGGACAGGTTCACCAGCGAGCTGATGATGCCGATCAAGGTGGACTTGCCCGCCCCGTTGGGGCCGAGCAGGGCGAAGAAATCGCCTGGCGCCACGTCCAGCGAGACGCCCTTGAGCGCCTGGGTGCCGTTGTCGTAGGTCTTGCGCAGATCGCACACGCGCAGGGCGGGCGCACGGGGAGATGGGGAATTCAAGCCGGGTCCTTCGCGCCAGGGTGACGGCGCAGCGAGTTGCAGCCCGTTATTATAGAAGCCCGTTGGGGCTTGCCCCGATCACAGACTGTCCCAAATACGTTCGTGCCCGTTCAATTCCCCCTCAAGCTTGTCGACCGGCGCATGATTGCGCCCACCGTGGCCCACTGCCAGTTCGTCCGTGACGACGGCCAGCCGCTGGATTTCCAGCCCGGCCAGTTCATCCAGATCCATTTCGACTATGCCGATGGCACGCCGACCAAGCGCAGCTATTCGCTGGCGACCATCCACGATCATGCGCTGGGGCCGGGCGAGGCAGTGGAGATTGCGGTGAGCTTCGTGCCCGGCGGCTCGGCCACGGCCTTGTTCGAAGGCCTGGAGATTGGCGACCAGTTGCAGGCAAGCGGCCCCTACGGGCGCTTTTGCCTGCAGCCGGGCGATCACAACCAGCGTTACGTGCTGATCGCCACCGGCACCGGCGTCACCCCGTACCGCTCGATGCTGCCGCTGCTGGCCGAGGCAATCGCCACCCGCGGTGTGCAGGTGGTGTTGCTGCAGGGCGCACGCACCCCGACCGAGCTGCTGTACGGCGACGACTTCCGCGCGTTTGCCGATGCGCACCCGCAGTTCCGCTACGTGCCGTGCTTCTCGCGCGAAGTGCCCGAGCAGCCGCATGCCGATGTGCGGCACGGCTACGTGCAGCAGCACCTGGCCGAGTTCGCGCCCGATGCCGCGCACGACATCGCCTACCTGTGCGGCAACCCGGACATGGTGGACACCTGCCTGGACGCGCTCAAAGCCGCCGGCCTGCCGAGTGCGCAGATTCGCCGCGAGAAGTACGTCAGCTCCACGCCGCCCAAGGTCTGAGGTGGCATGCAGGCGGCGCGTCGATGCCGCCTGTGTCTGCAGGCGTGCTGTGGCCTGCAGCGTGTGACGCCAAGTTGCTGCGGTTTTAGCCGGCAGCGTCCAGAAGCGCCGGGCGCTGCAGCTCCACCGTGACATGCACCAGTTCTTCATGGATCTGCAGTGCGCGGCGCACCAGCTCCGCATCGATATCGGCTGCAGTGACCAGGCTGACGACGCAGGCATAACGCTCGCTGCCGACCCGCCAGACATGCAGGTCGGCGATGTCGATCGCATGCCCAAGCTCGGCGATGACCTGTTTCACTTCGGCCACCACCGGCGCGTCCATCTCCGCATCCAGCAACACGCTGCCGGTGCTGCGCAGCAGCCCCCAGGCCCAGGCGGTGACCAGCACCGCGCCGACGATGCCCATGAGCGGGTCCAGCCAGGTCACGCCCCAGTGCATGCCGGCCACCAGTGCCACGATGGCGAGCACCGAGGTCGCGGCATCGGCCACCACGTGCAGATACGCCGCGCGCAGATTCAGATCGCTGTGCGCCTCCTGGCCATGACCATGACCCTCGTGCGTGTGCGCATGTCCGTGACTGTCATGCGCGTGCACGTGACCATGGTGATGACCGTGCGCATGCCCATGCGAGTCGCGCAACCACCATGCGCAGATCAGATTGACCAGCAGGCCGATCAGCGCAATCACGGTGGCCTCCTGATACTGGATGGGCTTGGGCGTGAACAAGCGTTCCACCGACTGGAATGCCATCAGCGCGGCAACCCCCAGCAACAGGACCGCGCTGGTGTAACCGCCCAGCACCTCCACCTTCCAGGTGCCGAAGGTGAAGCGCACATCGCCGGCATGCTGCCGCGCAAAGCGGTAGGCGAACAACGCCAGTCCCAGCGCCAACGCGTGCGAGCTCATATGCCAGCCGTCGGCGAGCAGGGCCATGGAATTGAGCGTCCAACCGCCCACGATCTCCACCGCCATCATGAGCACGGTCAGGATCACCGCCTTGCGGGTGCTGCGCTCGGCGATCGGGTTGGCGCTGGCAAAGGTATGCGACTGCGCGCAATGCGGCGCAGCGTGCGTGGTCGACATCGGCGGTAGCTCTGGCTAAGGTACCCCCAGAGGGTATCCTAAATACCCCCAGGGGGTATATGGCATGGCACATCTCAATCAGGACAAATCGAAACTGCTCGCGCGCGTGCGCAGGATCCGCGGGCAGGTGGAAGGGCTGGAAAAAGCCCTGGCGCAAGACGTGGACTGCACCGCGTTGCTGACCCAGGTGGCCGCATTTCGCGGCGCGGCGCAGGGCTTGATGGTCGAGTTGCTCAGCGAGCACCTGAAGCATCACGTGGCCGCGCCGGATGCATTGGGTGAGCGTGAGCTGGCAGTGGATGACATCACGGCCATCCTCAAGACCTATCTGAAGTAAGCGCGGCCGACACACCATTGCGCTCATCCCCGGCCGGTTATGGTCCAGGCGCGCGGGACGGCCTGCATGTGCGTGTCGCGCCGCGTCGTCCTGACGCGCGGCACCCTGGCGCTTGCAGTCAGTGCGCCGCCGGCTCCAGCGTCAGCAGCACCACATCGTTGCTGCGCATCGGTACCGCGATGGCAACCACGCCATCGGCGCCCACACGCACACGACGGTCCTGTTCGGGCGCATCGCGGGTGGCCTGTTGCAACTGCGTCAACTGACGCGGCGCAAGCGCCTTGGGCATGCCCATGTCGATATACAGCGATAAGGGGTCGTTGCGCCGATAGCCGGTCCTGCGCACCTGCAACTGGTAGGTGCCGGCAGGCACGTGGGTCATGCGCATCTGCAACGGTGCGCTTTCGGTGGCGGGCACCTGTTTGGTGTAGAACGGCGTATTGCTCACCGCCTGCACGGGCTGCTGCCAATCCCACACCAGCGCGGCGACACGCGTGCCGTCCACTGCGGCGAGGGAGTGTGCGTCGCTCAGCGGCACATCGCGGCCCTTGAGTGCATTCAAATATTTGTAGGCGAACCAGGCCGGCTTGCGAATGCCTTCGCGGTTCATCAGCCCGAATCCGCCGTGGAAGGGCGTGGGCGGTGGGCCGGGTTCTTCGAACAGATCGGTATAGGTCCAGTAACTCATGCCCTGCACCAGGCCTTGCACCTGCTTGAGCTTGGTCAGGATGTACGGCGCGCTGATGTAACTGTCGTGGACGAAATCGCGCGGCGTATAGCTGCTGCTCCACTCGGTGAAGTACAGCGGCAGATCCGGAAACGGCGAGGCCTGGATCTGTGCGCACACGCGCCGCACATCGCCGACGATGGCATCCGGCGACGCAGACAGCTTGGTGTCCTGCTTGCCGTCTTCATCGAGAAACCCGCCATCCACGCCATAGGTATGTGTCGTGACGAAATCGATCGGCAGCTTGTTGTTGGCGACAAAGGCCAGTAACCCGGGTACCCAGGCGGCGCCTGCCGTGGATGGACCGCCGACGCGCAGTTGCGGGTCGATCGCCTTGATGGTGCGCGCCGTGTTCGCATACAGATCGAAGTACGCCTGCTGGTCGGCGTTCTCCCAGAAATCCTTCAGATTGGGCTCGTTCCACACTTCGAAATACCACTGGCGCACTTCCTCGGCACCGTAGCGCGCGCGGATGTGGCGCACATACGCATCGATCAACTGCCTCCACTTGGCAGGATCCGGGTGCGAGGTGTTGCCCTTCCAGTAGAACAGCGTCTGCTCGGAGGTCTTCATCGCGCTTGGGGTAAAGCCCAGTTCGACGAAGGGACGGATGCGTTTGGCCAGCAGTGCGTCGTACAACTGATCCAGCTTGGTCCAGTCGTACACCAGTTTGCCGTCGACCTGTTTGACGGTGCCGAGCACATCATGGAAGACATCGTGGAAGCGGATGTAGCGAAACCCCAACTCTTGCACGGCAGGCAGCAGATGCGCCTGCGTGTCGCTGCGAATCAAGGTGCCGGGAAAATCCGAGCCAACCGACAGGTCGTAGAAACGATCGATCGGCGCAACCGCCGTGGCCAGATCCAGCTGGATCGTGCGCGGCGCTGCGTGCTGCGCCGGTGCAGAAGCCGTCACGCAGCACAGCGCCGCTGCCAACAAGACATGTGAACGCATCGCCGCTCCTGCTGAAGTGCCAGCCGGCAGCCTAACGCATATGCGGCAGACCACTGCCGACATGCGGAGTGATGTCGCGGGGCCAACAACATCGCTAGGCAGCCGCCATGCGAACGCGGCCGCTGCCGCGGCTTGGCATCGGATGTGCCGTGCGTACGCTGCGGCGGCTGTGTGTCGTCTGTCTTACCTGCCGACATCCCGCGACGGGTGTTCGCCGCTTGGGCCAGGCAATGACGGCGGACGCAAAAAAAAACCGCATTGGAATGTGTAAAGGGTGCTTGACAGCAAGCGCCAGTGGGCGCATCTTGCCTGTCAAGCGTACTTGACAGGCGACTGAGATGCGGCGGCAGCATAGGCACATGGATTGCAGGCATCACCGCGCAACGCGATGCGCTGTGCGCACGGTCGCCGGGCGTGCGCGCAGCGATCGGGCAGCGCGTCATGGCTTCACCGAGGCCGTGCGATGACTAGCTGCAAGCGCAAGGCGCTGCTGGTGTTCTGCGTGGGACTGGTCTTGCTCGGCATTGGGCTGCTGGGTCTGTGGCACGTGCTGCCGTTGAACAACTACCTAGCCGGGGTCAGTGCCGGTATTGGTGGCTCATGCATGCTGCTGTCGGTGCCGATGTGGCTGGCGCGCGGCAATCCGCGCGATAGCACCCGTCCGGCGTTGGCGCGGCGGTACTACCGCGAATTCGGCATCCCGATGCTGTTGTACGTGCTGGTGATGCTGTTCTGGCGCTATCTGCTCGGGCATGTCGGGCCGCACTGGGCGCGCGTATTGATCGCCCTGCTGCCGGCGGTGCTGGTGGTACTGGTCATTCGTGCGGTGGCGCGTTACGTGCGCGATTCGGACGAGATGCAACGACGGATCGAGCTGGAAGCGATCGCCATTGCCGCCGGCCTGGTCAGCGGTGCGTACATGACGGCCGGATTTCTGCAGGCCGCCGCGCTGATCGATGTTCCGGCGAGCGCGGCGATGCTGTGGGTGTTTCCGTTGCTGTGCGCCATCTACGGCATCACCAAAAGCATCCACGCGCGTCGTTTTGAATGAATAGCCGCGTGCGCGAATTGCGCGAGGCCAATGGGTGGTCGCAAGGAGAACTCGGCGAACGGCTGGGTGTGTCGCGGCAGACGATCAACGCGCTGGAAACAGGCAAGTACGATCCCAGCCTGCCGTTGGCGTTTCGGATCGCACGCCTGTTTGGGGAATCGATCGAGCACGTTTTTCTTTACGAAGACGGGCAGTAACGGTCACGTGTGGCCGCATGCAGCGTCGGGGGACAGGCAATGCCAGGAGACAGGATGACGATGGTCAAGCAATCCACGATGGTGGCGGCAGTGCTGATGGCGATGCTGGCTGCCGGATGCCAGCGCGCCGCAGCGCCGGCCGCAGCAAACGACGTTGCAGCAAAATCCACCGCGACAGCGCCGGGTACGACTGCGCAGCAGTCCGCCTCAAAAATGCCGCCCGGCACTGCCGCGGGCAATCGTTACGGCACGCTGCTGTTCACGCCGTGCACGCTGAGCGCTGGTGGTGCTGCCGGCAACATCGAAGCGCAATGCGCGAGCCTGCGCGTGCTTGAAAATCCGGCCGCGCCGAGCGGGCGCAGCATCGCGTTGAAGATTGCCTGGCTGGAAAGCGAAGCCGGCGCCGGCAGCACGCCGGACCCGGTGTTCTTCATCGCCGGTGGACCGGGGCAATCGGCCACTGAGGTCGCGGCGATCGTGGACATGGGCCTGCATGAAGTGCGCAAGCAGCGCGACATCTTTCTGGTCGATCAGCGCGGCACCGGCGGCTCGCATCCGCTGGAGTGTCGCGACGCGGCGGGCAAGCCGCTGGCGCTGGAGAACAGCAGCCAGGCCTCCGCCGAGCAATTGACTGCGTATGCGGCCCGATGTGCCGACGGTTTGCGCAACGACGCCGACCCGCGCTACTACACCACCAGCGAAGCCATCGGCGATCTGGATGCGGTCCGCGCAGCGCTGGGCGTGCAGACGCTGAATCTGATCGGTGCCTCGTACGGCACGCGCGTGGCGCAGCACTATGCCGCGCGTTATCCGCAGCACACGCGCACCGTGGTGATCGATGGCGTGGCGCCGAACGATCTGGTGATCGGCGGCGAGTTCGCGCGCACCTTCGAAGATGCGATCGCGCTGCAGTCTGCGCAATGCCGCCAGCAGCCTGCATGCGCCAGGCGCTTTCCAGTCGATACCGCCACGCAGTTGCGCCAGGTGGTCGAGCGGCTGCGGCAGGCACCGGTGGCGGTGGACTACCGCGACCCGCGCACCGGTGGCTTACGCCACGAGCAGGTCACTGCCGACACCGTGGCCGGCCTGGCGTTCGGTTTCTCGTATGCGCCGGAAACCGCATCGTTGCTGCCGTTGGTGCTGGACGAAGCTGCCGCAGGCCGTTACGCCTCGTTGATGGCCTTGGCGCAGATGAGCGCATCGGGCATGTCCGATCAGATGAATCGCCTGATGCAATGGTCGGTGTTGTGCAGCGAAGATGCCGGGCGTTATCACCCACCCGCACACCAGGACACCACGTTACTGGGCAACGAGGTCGCCGAGATGTTCTTCGCACCGTGCAAGGTGTGGCCGTCCAAGCCGGCGCCGGCCGCCGCAAGCGCGCCGTTCCGCTCCACCTTGCCGGTGTTGCTGCTCTCCGGCGCGCTCGACCCGGTCACGCCGCCACGCTACGCCGAGCGCGTGCTGCAGGGGCTGCCCAACGGCCGGCATGTGATCGCGCCCGGGCAGGGGCATGGCGTGTTCCGGCTGGGCTGCATGCCCAAGGTGCTGAGCCAGTTCATGCAGACCGCCGATGCCAAGGCGCTGGATACCACCTGCGTTGCCAGCCTCAACACCGTGCCTGCCTTCACCTCGTTCAACGGATGGGAACCATGAGTCGCATCGACCACGCCACGGAGGCGCTCGCATGATTGTCGTCGATACCCTGCATAAGTCGTTCAAGACCAAGACCGGTCTGGTGAAAGCCGTCGACGGGGTCAGCTTCAGCGCTGCCGACGGCCAGATCACCGGGCTGCTCGGCCCCAATGGCGCCGGCAAGACCACCACCTTGCGCATGCTCTACACGTTGATGACGCCCGACCAGGGCAGCGTCACGGTCGATGGCGTGGATGCCGCCCGCGACCCGGTGACGGTGCGCCGCGCACTCGGGGTGTTGCCGGACGCACGCGGCGTCTACAAGCGCCTGACCGCACGCGAGAACATCGCCTACTTCGGCCAGTTGCATGGCCTGTCGCGCAGCCAGATCGCACAGCGCACGCACCTGCTGGCCAGCGCGTTGGACATGGACGATATTCTCGACCGCCAGACCGAAGGCTTCAGCCAGGGCCAGCGCACCAAGACCGCGATTGCGCGCGCATTGGTGCACGATCCACGCAACGTGATCCTGGACGAGCCCACCAACGGACTGGACGTGATGACCACCCGCGCCATGCGCGGCTTCCTGCAACAACTGCGTGCGGAGGGGCGCTGCGTGATTTTTTCCAGCCACATCATGCAAGAGGTCGCCGCGCTGTGCGACCGCATCGTCATCATCGCCAAGGGCAAGGTGGTGGCGGCCGGCAGCGCCGACGAACTGCGCGCTGCCACCGGTGAACACAACCTGGAAGACGCCTTCGTCAAGGCGATCGGCTCGGACGAGGGACTGCACGCATGAGCACCACATCGTTGTTGTCCACGCTGTGGACCGTGCTGCGCAAGGAATTGCGGGACATCTCGCGCGACCGGCGCACCCTGGCATTGGCGTTGCTGTTGTCGCCGCTGCTGTACCCGATCCTGATCCTGGGCATGGGCGCGTTGAGCGAAAGCCGCGTGCGCACGCAGATCGACAAGCCGCTGGAGATCCCCACGCTCGGGCGCAGCAACGCACCGAATCTGGTGCGATTCCTGGCCGCGCAGGGGCTCAATGCCGTGGATGCGCCAGCCGATCTGACCGCGGCCATTCGCAACCAGGATGTGGATGTGGCACTGCGCATCAGCGACAGCTACGCCGAGGATTGGCGCGAAGGCCGGCCGGCGCTGGTGGAGATCATCAAGGACAGCACCCGCCGCGAGGCCGATGTGCCGAGCATGCGCCTGCAGGCCGCGCTCACCGGCTACAGCCAGCAGGTCGGCGCATTGCGGCTGCTGGCGCGCGGTATCGATGCGCAGGTGTCCAGGCCCCTGGAAGTGGCCGCGCAGGACCTGGCCACTGCCGAAGCCAAGCGCGGCCAGATGATGGCGATGCTGCTGCCGGTGTTGCTGGTGATCACCTCGTTTCTGGGCGGCGCCTCGTTGATTCTGGACGCCACCGCCGGCGAGCGCGAACGCCAGTCGCTGGAGCCCTTGCTGGCCACGCCGGCGCCGCGTAGCGCCATCGTCAGCGGCAAGATCGCTGCGGCCTGCGTGATCGGCATGGTGTCGCTGTTGCTCACCTTGCTGGCGTTCAAGCTGAGCGCGCAGCTGTCCACATCCAACCTGGGTCGCCAGCTCAATGTCGGCTTCGTGCCGATGCTGCAGATGCTCTTCATCCTGGTCCCGATGCTGTTTGTCGGCACTTCGCTGCTGACCTATCTGGCCGCCGCGGCCAAGAGCATGAAGGAAGCGCAGGCGCACATGACCTGGTTACTGCTGCTGCCAATGCTGCCGGGCTACGCCTTGATGGCCTATCCGCTGAAGACGCAGCTGTGGCATTTTGCGGTGCCGTTTCTGGCGCAGAACCAGATGCTGTTGAAGGTGATCCGCCACGAGACCATCAACCTGCAGACCTGGGCGGTGTATCTGCTGGCCGGCTTCGGTGTGGCGGCCTTGCTGTGGTATGCGGCAGTGCGCCGGTATCACCAGGAGCGGTTGGCGATTTCGGGCTGAGGGTATTGGGTGGCGGCTGTTTGCGGCAAGTCCCGGCGGCACCCTGCAACGCGCAACACCAGAGTTGCACCACCGCTACAACGCAAAAGCCCGCATCGCTGCGGGCTTTTGCATTTCCATGTCATCAACGACCCAGCGATCAATCGCCCGGATTGAACGACAGCGTACGCCGCGTGGTCACCGGTGCGGCCACCGGTTCGAAGCGCCAGCGCTTGACCGCGTTGAGGGCTTCGCGGTCGAACACGCGCGGCGGGTTGGCGCGCAGCACGCGCGAGGCGGTGATCGAGCCGTCGGTACCGACCGTGAGTTCCACCAGCACTTCGCCCGAGGTCCCCGAGCGCAGGGCTTCGGCGGGGTAGCGCGGTGCCGGGGTGCTGATCGGACGCAGCGACTGCGCGGCCGGTGCGGCTGCAGCGGCGGCTGCCGGCGCCGGACGCGGTGCCGCCGGTGTGGGTGCCGGCGCTTCGGCCTGACGCCGCGCAGCGGCCTGGCGCTCGGCCTCGGCGGTCTGCTGGCGGGCCGCTTCCTGCTGGGCGGCAATCTGCTGGGCAGCGGCGGCCTCGCGGCTCTGCTGCTCGGCCAGACGCTTCTGCTCGGCCGCCTGCTTGGCCTTGTCCTCGACCTGCTTCTTGGCCAGCTCGGCATCCTGCTCGGAGCGGTTGGCAGCAGTCTTCATGCCCGTTTCCAGGCCGCTTTTCAGGCGCGGCAATGCCGGTGCCTGCGGGTCGACCTTCTCGATCAACGCGATCAAACGCTGCGCTTCGGGAAATTCTTCGCGGCTGATGCCTTGTTCGGCGGCGATCAGGGTATAGGGAAGCAGATCGGTCAGTGCGCTGTTGACGGTGGCATCCTGCGGCTGCTTCTCGCGCAAGGCCAGGTAGTACTCCACCGCGTTGTCGCCGGCCGGGGCGTACATGCGGTTGTCCTGCAGCGCTTTGGTGGCCGATTCGCGCAATTGTTCGGCAGCCATCGACTGCACCTGCGGCGAGACCGCCGTGGCCGGCGTGGGTGCCGTTGCCGCCGGTGTGGCGCCGGTCGCCGGCGTGGTGGTGGCGGCCTTGTCTTCCTGCTTGGAGCAGGCGGCCAGGCCCACCAGCAAAATGACCGGCGCGATCCGGCGTGCCATACGGCCCTGTGTCAGATCCAACATGCGTCCCCCTTACCCCGAGTGCGAAAGATAACGTTGCTGCGGCGAGCGCCGGCCATTGTTCCCGCAATGGACGGCAATGCCGCAATCTAGCATTGCTGGGGCGGTCTAAGCCAAGGGTTGCGCTGCAGATCGCCGAAATTTATCCCGCCGGGGTCGCCATGACCGGCGGGGCCGGCACGCGAGCGGCCGGTTCGGGCAGCGGCGGGGCAGGGCAGTAGCGCTGCAGGAAGTCCGCGTGCGCAGGCAACCGCACCAGCGCCGCCTCCACCCGGGCGCGGATGGTCTCCAGAAAGCGGCCCAGTTCCGCATCGCCCATCAGGTCGGCCACCGGGTGGTGCTGTTGCGGCACCACGCCCTGGCCCAGCATCACCTGCACCCACGAGTTCTCGGCGAACAGCTCGTTGGCCTGATGGAAGACCCGCCCGCTCTGGCGGAACAACTCCACCCGGTGGCGCAGCGAATCGGGGATGTCCATGGCCGCGCAGTCGCGCCAGAACGGCGTGTCGCGGCGATCGGTGGCGTGGTAGTGCAGGATCACGAAATCCCGGATGTGGGTGATCTCCTGGGCCGCCTGACGGTTGTACTCGGCGATGTCGGCAGCGTTGATGATCTGCGGAAAGGTCTGCAGCAGGCGGATGATGCCGCGCTGGATCAGATGGATGTTGGTCGATTCCAGCGGCTCCAGGAATCCGCTTGCCAGGCCCAGCGCCACGCAGTTCTTCTCCCACACGCGGTGGCGCTGGTTGGGCGTGAAGCGCAGCGGCCGCGGTTCGGTCAGCGCGCGCCCGGTGAGGTTGCGTTCCAGCACCGCGCGGGCGCCATCCTGGTCCATGTAGCGGCTGGAATACACGAGGCCGTTCCCCACCCGGTGCTGCAGCGGAATGCGCCACATCCAGCCAGCCTGGTCGGCGCGCGAACGGGTGTAGGTCACCGGCGGACCCACCGATTCGGTCTGCACCGCCAGCGCGCTGTCGGCGAACAACCAGCGCGACCAATCGTCGCTGCCCACGCCCAGCGTCTTGCCGATCAGCAGGCCAGCAAAGCCGGTGCAATCCAGGAACAGGTCGCCTTCCACCCGCGTGCCGTCCTGCAGCGTCAGTGCGGTGAGAAAGCCGCTTTGCGCATCGGTCTCCACCTGGCCGATGCGGCCTTCGATGCGGGTGACGCCGAAGCCTTCGCTGAAGCGGCGCAGGAAGCGCGCGTACAGCCCGGCGTCCAGATGGTAGGCGTAATTCATGCCGCCATTGGGCAGGTGCGCGAAGCGGCCTTCCTGCGCCGCACGCAGTTCCAGGCAGTAGTCGCCGAAGTCGCGCGCCACTCCACGCTGGCACCCCTTCAACCAGAAATGCTGGAACCCGGCGCTCCAGTGGTCGGTTCCGGCATGCCCGAAGGAATGGATGTAATGCTGGTCCACATCGCGCCAGTGTTCGAAGGCGATGCCGAGCTTGATGGTGGCCTGGGTGGCGGCCATGAAGGCGGCTTCGTCGATTTCCAGCAAGCGGTGGAAGGTGACCAGGCTGGGGATGGTGGCTTCGCCCACCCCCACCGTGCCGATCTCGTCGGACTCCACCAGGGTGATCTGCAGGTGCCGGCCCAGCAGTTTCGACAGCGCTGCAGCCGCCATCCAGCCGGCCGTGCCGCCACCGGCGATGACGACGCGGCGTACCGGGCGCTGTTGCGGGTCCGAAGGCGTGGTGTCGGGCATGGTCAAATCCTCAGCGATTCAAGCGTTGCAGCAGCCGCGCACGCAGGCTGCGCGCGCTGGCGTCGTCCATCGGGGCCAGCACGCCGCGTGCGGCATCAGGCAGATGCGCGGCGGTGCTTTCGTCGGACTCGAAGACATAGTGGCGGAACACTTCCTGCCAGGTGGCGCGTTGTTCGGCCGGCAGGTCGCGGATGGTCAGCAGCGCCAGCATCAGCGCGTTCATCGGCGAATCCATGTAGGCCGGGCTCTGCCGCCACCAGAAATTCACCAACACGTTGAAGCTCTCCAGTGCCTCGACGTGATGCCACCACATGCTGGGAATGAACAGCGCATCGCCCGGCGCCAGCTCGGCGACCAGGGCGTGGTCCAGCGCCTGCGCATAGCGTGGAAAACGCTGCAGGTCCGGTGCGGCGATATCCACCAGGCTGACCGGCTGCCCGGCCGGGGTGAGATCCAGCGGGCCGATGTAGAGATTGGCCAGCTGATCGGGCGGGAACAGCGTAAAACGGCGGCGCCCGGCAACCACGCAGGCCAGGTTGTCGGGCAGGTCCTGATGGGCAGCGATCCGGGTGCGGTTGCCGATCCAGATGCTGACCAGCGGCTCGCCCTGTGGCAGCGCGATCGGGTTGTGCGCGCGCAAGCCGGGCAGGTAGGTGTCCAGCGTGGTGGAGCCGACGTAGATCGCCGGCGGCTGGGAGGCGTGCAGGTCGCGCAGCAAGGTGTCCAGCACCACGCCCAACGGCACGCGTTCGGGGCGGAAATTGAAGCCGCTCATGTCTGCGTTGTAGAAAAAGCGCCCACCGATCTCCGGTGGCCCAACCTGCGCCACCACCGCCTCGCCGCGGTCGAAACCACGCAGGTAGGCGGCAGCAGACTGCGCAGAACTGGCACCGGCGCGGGCCAGCGGCCAGTCGCGCACCAGCCCGCGCAGCACCAGCGGGCTGGTGGAGCGAAGGATGGCCGGGTCCAGCTGTTGCCGGTCCAGGCCGTGACGCTCTTGGATGGGGGGTGGCTCAGCCGGCATGACGGCGGTTCATGCGTTCGAGCAGATGGCGCAATTGCGCAATCGAGGCCACCGCCATGTACAGCGGTTCCAGATCGCCATGCCGGTGCAGTTCGAGCAGCGCCGCCTCATCGAGTGCGCGCAGGCGTTCTTCGTGCACGACATAGAGCCCGGCCAGGCGGCATTC
Source organism: Xanthomonas euvesicatoria (assembly GCF_013112235.1). Taxonomy (NCBI): domain Bacteria; kingdom Pseudomonadati; phylum Pseudomonadota; class Gammaproteobacteria; order Lysobacterales; family Lysobacteraceae; genus Xanthomonas; species Xanthomonas euvesicatoria. The sequence continues at coordinate 703,854 of NZ_JABFFS010000001.1, read as the reverse complement.
CAGGCCGTTGTTCAAGGTGGCTTCGAACACGAAGGGTTCGAGCAGGTCGTAACGCAACGCACGTTCGACGAATGCCGTGCTGGCCGCCAGGCCATCGTGCAGCGTGCGCAGCACCTGGCTGATGTGGTCCAGAAATTCGGTGGTGCCGCCGTGTTCGCGAAACAGCAACTGGCCCTCGGTGGTGCTGACGCGTGGGCTGTCCAGGTCCACATGCACCATCGGCCCATCGGGCTGTTCGCCGATCAGGAACGGCTGGCGTTGAATCGCCAACGGAACATAGGGCGCATCCCAACGCGCGCCATCCAGGAACAGGTTCTCGCCCAGGCGTAATCCCAGCAATGCCAGCGGCTGGAAACTGCGCTCGCCGCTGCGATGGAACACGATGGGGTATTGCGCCTGCAACTGGCGAAATTCCTGCGGAAAGGTCGCAGCCGACATCACGTCATCGCCGTAGGCGGCGCCGTGCGCGGTGATCACCCGCAGATCGCGGTGATCGAGATTGTTCAACAACACGGCATTGGTCATGGGGATTGGCACTGCACGCGGGGGCGCGTGGCCCATGCTTCAACGAATCGCCATTGCACGGCAAGCCCCGGATGCCTTTACGTCCCCGGGCGGTGCAACGGCCGTGTACGTTTCCCGGCAGCCAGGCTGCCGGGAAACGTGTGGGTTGCTGTAGCGATGCAGTCAGTCCTGCATCGCCCAGCGGCATCACCAGAACTTGTAGCGCAGGCCCAGCATGTAGCGCGGGCCGGTCTGGGTGGCATAGATGATCTCGTTCTTCTGCCGGCCGTGCTGGCGCTGTATCTCGTTGGTGAGGTTGATCGCTTCCAGGCTCAGCGACAGGTTCTCGGTCCACTGGTAGCCGATGCTCAGATCCAGCTGGCCATAGGCTTCGGTGTAGACCGGGTTGGGCAGGCCGCTGCCGTCAAAACGCGCGGCCAGGAACTCGTCGCGCCAGTTGTAGGCCGCACGGACCTGCCATTGTCCCTTGTCGTAGAAACCGACCAGGTTGGCCGAATCGCTCAAGCCTTCCAGCGCGAACTGCTCGCCGATCACGTAGTTGTTGTAGGTCAACCCGGAGTCGACCTTGGTGTAGTTGGCCGACACGCCGAAGCCGCTCTGGCCGAACATGTGCTGCACGTTGAATTCCCAACCATCCAGCGAGGCCGAGCGCTGGTTGGCCGGCGCGGTGATGGAGAAGTTGGCGACCGGGTCGCCCGGCTGACCGCTGATCGTACCGGTGGCATTGCCATTGGTGTCGTCGGTTCCGCGGACCACGCCCGGCTGGCCGGCGAAGTTGCGGAAGATGTAGTTGCGGATGCAGGTCAGGTCGGCAGTGGCGCAGCCATTGGCGAGCGCCTGGTTCCAGTAGGCGCCGCCCACCGGGGTGTGCAGGCCGAGCGAGGTGTCGTTGCGGGTGGTGACGCCGACATAGTTGTCGATGTTCTTGCGGAAGAACCCCACCGAGGCGTAGCTCGCTTCGCCGTAATACCACTCCAGCGACAGGTCGATGTTGTGCGACAGCAATGGCTTCAGGCCCGGATTGCCTTCCTGGCCGGAGCCGCCTTCGATGCGGCCTATCTGGTTGAGCGTCTGCCCGCCCTGGATGTCGCCCCAGCCGGGCCGGCCGATGGTTTCGCCGTAGCTGCCGCGCAGCACCAGGTCTTCGCGCAGCTTGAAGCTCAGGTCCAGGCTGGGCAGCCAGTATTCGTACTTGCCGCTGCCACCGGAAAACGCCGAGTCGGCCAGCCGGATCGGCAGCTCGTTGTTGGCGACCCAGTCGATGCCCACGGCCACCGGCACCAGCGCGCGCGCTTCCACTTTGGTTTCTTCGTAACGCACACCGGCCGCCAGGCTGATCGGCACGCGCAGATCGTCCCAGCTATTGCCCCACTGCAGGTAGGCGTTCTTGGATTTTTCGGTGACGCGGCGGTCGGTGGTGAACACCGGCGAGATGCGGTACAGCGACTCGTCGCCAGCGGCTTGCGCAGCGGCCTGGCGCGCGCGCTCGAAATCGAACAGGAACAGCTGGTTGAACTGCGCCGGATTGCCGCTGCCGTCGATCGCATCGAAGTACTGCGCGAACGAGCTGGGAATCCACAGGTCGTCCGGATAATCGGCCGCAGTGCCGTTGCCGCCCCAGGTGTCGCGCTGCACGTTGGAAAACGCCGAGCGGTTCTTGACCTCGGTGCTGCCGATGCCGAACTTCAACTGCGAATAGTTTTCGAAGGTGAAATCGCCGTTGACCTGCGCCTGATCGATTTCCGACTTCATGTAGCTGTTGCGGAACGCCGAGCCGGTGACCAGCGTGCGCGACGGGTCCAGGCCGTTCAGCCCGAAGCCCAGCTGCTGCTGCAGCACCGGGAAATCCTTGCTGAAATCCACCACCGAGGTGCCGCGGTAGAAGCCGGACACGCCCAGCGAGTTGCTCGACCCGTACGGGCTGTCCGCGCCGGCTTCGGCGGTGGAGCGGTGGATGTCGAAGTTGAGCTTGAACTGATCGTTCACCGCCCAATCCACGTTGAAACCCAGCGACTTGTTCTGGTTACGCGTGGCCGCATTGGACCCGGCGGTGGCCAGATCGCTGGTGGGCGGATTGACGATTTCCGAATAGGTGATCGGACCGGCGACCGGTCCTTTGGTCCAGGAGCTGGCGGACGGCCCGTAGTTGAACCACACCGACATCTCGTTGCGCTGCTGCTGGATCTTGTTTTCCGAGTAGGTGTAATCCAGCGTGGTGGTGATGTTGTCCAGCGGCTTGTACTGCAGCACCAGCTGGCCGTTGGTGCGCTGGCGTTCGACGCCGACCACGCGGTAGTTGAGGTTCTGCGGCACCGAATAGATATCGTTCGGACCGGGGCGGTTGACGATGTTTTCCGAACCCGGTGCGCCCGGCTGCGGAATGGTGCCGTAGGCGGTGGAATCGCCGCGGAATGCGCGCCAGCCATTGGGGACGCCGACCTGGCTGTAGCCGAAGTCGCGTTCCTGGTAGCTGCCGCTCAGCGACACGCCGAAGCGTCCGTCGGCCGAGGTGTTGCTGAAGATGCCGGAGATTTCCGGCGTCAGCGAATCGCCCTGCAAGCGGCCGGGCAGGTTCTCGTTGGAAGAGTCGTGCACACCCTTGAGGCCCACGTTGGCATGCATGCCGGGATTATCCAGCGGCCGGGCAGTCTTGATGTTGATGGTCGCGCCGATACCGCCGGTGGGCGTGCTGGCACGGCTGGTCTTGAACACCTCGATGCCGGAGATCGACTCGGACGCCAGGTTGGCGAAGTCGAACGCACGCGAGTTGGAGGCATTGGATTCTTCGATGCTGGCGCCCGGCATCTGGCGGCCGTTCAACAGCACCAGGTTGAAGTCCGGGCCGACGCCGCGCACGGTGACGCGCGAGCCTTCGCCCAGCGAGCGGTCGATCGACACACCGCTGATGCGCTGCAACGACTCGGCCAGGTTGGTATCGGGGAATTTGCCGATGTCCTCGGCCACGATGCCGTCGACGATGCCTTGCGCATCGCGTTTGACGTTCATCGACGAGGTAAGGCTGCCGCGAATACCGCTGACCTGGACGGTATCGAGGGTGGCGGGGTCGGCCTGACTGGAACCCGGGACAGTGGATGCCGATTGCGGCGCCGGCGCGGTCTGCGCGGCCAGCGGAGTCGACAAGGCGAACAGCAGGGCAGACGTCAAGCGCCGCGTGCGCGGCAGGGTGCGAGTCTCTCTCACGGTGATTGCTTCCCCAAACAGAAGATAAGGCCGGCCCCACGGGGGCAGGCAAAGGTCGACGGAACAATCGAGCATTTGTTAGTGCAGCCTTAACAAAGTCAATTTGCACTGCAGCATCGGCCGCGACCCTGTCGCGTCACACATCGTTCCACCGAGCCAGGTGTGTCATGCCGCCATAGGCAAACGCTTGGTCTTACCATCGCGCTTGGATGGCAACCTCTCTCAAGATGCGATGGCACTGAGGTAGCGGGCACACGCCTTGGATGCGCACCTGGCAAGCGGATTCGTCAGGTGCGAGTGCGTTGCCGGCCCGACGCCTGCACGCCAGGCAGCCGCCCTTGAGTCAGGCCTGCCGCAACGACCACCTTTGACTGGAGCGCACGATGATCGATCTGTACTACTGGCCCACGCCCAACGGGCACAAAGTCACGCTGTTTCTGGAAGAGGCGGGGCTGCAGTACACCCTCAAGCCGGTCAACATCGGCAAGGGCGAGCAATTCGAACCGGCATTCCTGCAGATTTCGCCCAACAACAAGATGCCGGCCATTGTCGACCATGCACCGGCCGATGGCGGCGGTGCGCAGAGCGTGTTCGAGTCCGGCGCGATCCTGCTGTATCTGGCCGAGAAGACCGGCCGCTTCCTGCCGCGCGATGCCCGCGGCCGGATCGCTGCACTGGAATGGCTGTTCTGGCAGATGGGCGGGCTGGGCCCGATGAGCGGCCAGATGGGTCACTTCAACGTCTACGCACCGGAAAAGATTGCTTATGCGATCGAGCGCTACAACGCCGAGGTGCGTCGCCTGCATGGCGTGCTCGACAAGCGCCTGGCCGACCACGCCTTCCTGGCGGGCAACGACTACGGCATCGCCGACATGGCCAGCTATCCGTGGATCGAAGTGTATGGCGACCTCAAGCCGGACTATTCGGCCTTCCCGCATCTGAAACGCTGGCACGACGCCATCGCCGCCCGCCCCGCCACCCAGCGCGCCTACGCGCTCAAGGAGCAGGTCAATCCCAATGCGGGCCAGCCGCTCAGCGATGAAGAGCGCAAGCACCTGTTCGGCAAGCGTTGAAGCAACGTCTTAGGCGCGGATGCGTAACAGTACACGCGCATCAAACGCGCGCGGCACATCAACGGGGCGGCATGCGCCCCTCTCCCACGGGAGAGGGGTTGGGATGAGGGTACGGCATCGCCGGAGACTGACAGCGACCCCAATTGCGCTCCCTCGCCATACGTAGCGGCGCGTTAGTCCCCATCGTCCACAGACATCTTGCGATGCATGCGCATCCCCGGCCCCATCAATCCCAACGCGCGCACGCCTGAGCGGCCAACGCCAGGATCGCCGCGCTTCTCAAATCCACAACGCCGCCGCATCCTGTGCGCAGTCGTCAGACAGGATCATCGATGCGCGCCCTGTTCGTAGCCCTTGCCCTCATGCTCAGCACCGTTCCCATGGCCCATGCCGAAAAACTCACCCTGGAGGCCATCACCGGCCCATTGCCGCTTGCCGGTCCCACGTTGATGAAGCCCAAGGTGGCACCGGATGGCTCGCGCGTGACCTTCCTGCGCGGCAAGGACAATGATCGCAATCAGCTGGATCTGTGGGAATACGACATCGCCAGCGGCCAGACGCGCCTGCTGGTCGATTCCAAGGTCGTGCTGCCCGGCACCGAGGTCTTGAGCGATGTCGAAAAAGCCCGCCGTGAACGCCAGCGCATCGCCGCGTTCACCGGCATCGTCGATTACCAATGGGCACCGGATGCGCACGCGCTGCTGTTCCCGCTCGGTGGCGAGTTGTATCTGTACGACCTGCGCAAGACCGGCGCGGCCGCGGTACGCAAGCTCACCCACGGCGAAGGCTTCGCCACCGACGCCAAGCTCTCGCCCAAGGGCGGCTTCGTCAGCTTCGTGCGCGAGCGCAACGTGTGGGTCATCGAGTTGGCCAACGGCAACGCGCTGCAGCTCACCCACGATGGTAGCGAGACCATCGGCAATGGCGTGGCCGAATTCGTCGCCGACGAAGAAATGGATCGTCACACCGGCTATTGGTGGGCGCCGGACGACTCGGCGATCGCCTTTGCGCGCATCGACGAATCGCAAGTGCCGGTGCAAAAGCGCCCGGAAGTGTATGCCGACCATACCGAAGTGATCAGCCAGCGCTATCCGCAGGCCGGCCAGCCGAATGTAGCGGTGCAGCTAGGTGTGATCGCGCCGCGCGCCAAGGCCACCCCGCGCTGGATCGACCTGGGCAAGAACCCGGACATCTATCTGGCGCGCGTGGATTGGCGCGATGCACAGCGGCTGACCTTCCAGCGGCAGTCGCGCGACCAGAAAACCCTTGAGCTGATCGAAACCACGCTGGCCAGCGGCGTGCAGCGCACGCTCGTCACCGAAACCTCGCCCACCTGGGTGCCGCTCAGCAACGACCTGCGGTTTCTCAAGGACGGCCGCTTTCTCTGGAACTCCGAACGCAGCGGCTACGAGCATTTGTATCTTGCATCCGAAGACGGCCGCACGTTGACGCCACTGACTTCCGGCAACTGGGTGGTCGATGCCCTGCTCGCCGTCGACGAGCAGGCCGGCAACGTGTATTTCGCCGCCAGCAAGGACGGGCCCACACAAACGCATATTTACGCCGTCCCCCTGGCCGGTGGCGCGATCGAAAAGCGTTCCGTCACCAACGGCACGCACGCAGCCAGTTTTGCAAATAACGCCAGCGTGTACGTCGATACCTGGTCCAACACCACCACGCCGCCGCAGATCGAGTTGTTCCGCGCCAGTGGCGAAAAGATCGCCACGCTGCTGAAGAACGATCTGAGCGATCCGCAGCATCCGTACGCCAATTACCGCGATGCGCAGCGCCCGATCGCATTCGGCACGCTCACCGCTGCCGATGGCAAGACACCGCTGCATTACCGGCTGACCAAGCCCGACAAGTTCGACCCGGCCAAGCGCTACCCGGTCATCGTTTACGTGTATGGCGGCCCGGCGGCGCAGACCGTGCTCGATGCCTGGCCCAGCCGCGGCGATGCCTTGTTCGACCAATACCTGGCCCAGCGCGGGTACGTGGTGTTTTCGCTGGACAACCGTGGCACGCCGCGGCGCGGGCGCGCGTTCGGTGGCGCGCTGTACGGCAGGCAGGGCACGGTGGAAGTGGACGACCAGTTGCAAGGCGTGGCCTGGCTCAAGCAACAGCCGTGGGTGGATGCCAAGCGCATCGGCGTGCAGGGCTGGTCCAACGGCGGCTACATGACCTTGATGCTGCTGGCCAAGCACAGCGACGCCTATGCCTGCGGCGTAGCCGGCGCACCGGTCACAGATTGGGGCCTGTACGACACCCATTACACCGAGCGCTATATGGATCTGCCGGCTCGCAACGCCGCAGGCTACCGCGAGGCACGCATCGCCACGCATCTGGATGGCCTGCGCGCCAAGCTGCTGCTGATCCACGGCATGGCCGACGACAATGTGTTGTTCACCAATTCCACCGCGCTGATGAGCGCGCTGCAGCAACGCGGCACCCCATTCGAATTGATGACGTATCCCGGTGCGAAGCATGGGATGTCGGGTGCCACGGCGCTGCATCGTTACAAGACTGCCGAAGCGTTTATCAAACGCTGCTTGGGGCCAGTCGGGGGCCCGACGTCTGTTGAATAGCTCTGTTCGAGACTGACGAAAGCTACGAAAAATAGAGAGTGGCGACTACTCCTTGGTCAGAGATTCAAGCTTTCTTCTCATTAAGGAGTAGACGGCTCAATGCATAGTATTGAAGCCGGGCGACCCTTGGATAAAGCAGGGCTCGCGTCTCGCTGCAGAATTGCGCGTAGAGAGGTGCAGCGCTCGCAAGAAACTCCGCGCTTGCTGCACTTCAAACCAAGCGGTATCCGGAAGGCGCCGTTTAATGGTCAAACGGAACTTTTTCAGGCCGTTGCTTTCCTTTCCACTGGCCCTGCTTCTTCGCCTGAGGACAAATACTCATGTACTGGCCCACTGCTTTGACAGCGGTCTGTGTCCAGACGTTGAAGCAGACATTGCCAACACAACATGGGCCGGTACTTGTTGGCCATGGGCAGTAGCCTGGAACAGCGACCCAGGTTCCGGAGATCGGATCAATCGGAGTCCAGTTTTTGTCCTCGTCTTTGCACCCCTGGGTACAAAAAACAAAGGGGTCATTGCTGCGGCATGCCAGCTCCTGATAAACACTTTGTCCCGCTGCGCTAGCCGCCTGAGTGAACAGAAGAACTGCAAACATCCCTATCCAGCGTTTCATGACAATTCCTTGAGTGCCGATTCTTGAAGTGTACGTTCTATCTATGGTAAGTCAAAGTCGGTATGCGTGCAGCTGGCCTCGGAGGGGGGCAGTCTTCTGTTTTCCCGCTCAATGTCTGAATCGCTTCGCCTGTCTGCTTGCATCGATTCTTTAGTGTGCGGTGAGAAGATGGACTGTGGCAGCAGGCACGATGACCTTCGGCAGGTTGTCGACGCCGCGCGCTCCGCGTACGGTCGCGCATCGCCCTGTTGGAATCTTCTCGATGAAGCCTCTTGTGATTGCCGTCGCTCTGGCGCTCGGCACCTGTTTGCCGCTGCAGGCCCAGACCAGCCAAAGCACCGCCAAGGTACCCGCCAGCCCGGCCTGGGTGCAGACCAGCAACGGCTATGCGCAGATCCTGCTCAATGCGCAGGCGCCGTTCCAGCCCGAATACGCCAGCTTCTTCGGTGTGCCCGGCTACGACGATCAGGTCGTCGACCTCGGCCCGGACAACGCCGCGCGCTATCGCGATGCCATGCGCAAGGCGCGCGCCACGCTGCAAACGAAGTTGACCACCGAGCGCGATGCCAACGTGCGCCAGGACCTGCAGATCATGATCGGCGCGGCCGAGCAGAACATCGAAGGCAGCGAGCTCAACGAACGGTATCTGTTGCCCTGGAGCGATGCTCCCGAGGCGGTTTTCAGTGGTCTCAACGGTCTACTCTCCGACCAGACCGTGCCCGAGCGCCGCGCCAAGGCGCTGGATCGCCTCAAGCGTTACGTCGGCCTGTTACCGGGAAGCACGCCCACCACCACGCTGGCGCGCCAGCGCTACGAGGAAAAACTGAGCAACAAGGCCCTGCTGCAGCCCACCCAGCGCGAAGTAGAGCAGGCGCTGGCCAATGTGGACACCTACGTCGCCGGTATTGGCGAGCTGTTCGCCAAGTACAAGATCGCCGGCGCCGACGAGGCGCTCAAGGCCATGTCCACGCAACTGAAGGACTACGCCGCGTGGACCCGCGCCACCGTGCTACCCAAGGCGCGCAAGGACACCCGCCTGCCCGAGCCGCTTTACGCTTTCCAGCTCAAGCAGGTCGGGATCGATATCGCGCCGCAGCAGCTGATCCAGCGCGCGCAACTGGAGTTCATGGAGACCCGTTCGGCCATGCGCCAACTGGCGCCGCTGGTGGCCAAGGCCAAGGGCGTGCAGGGCGGCGATTATGTGCAGGTGATCCGCGCCCTCAAGGGCAACAAGATCGCCGACGACCAGTTGGAAACCCACTACCGCGGCGTGATCGATCAGATCGACCCGATCATCCGCCAGCAGCGCATCGTCGATGTGCCTAACCGCCCGATGCAGATGCGCCTGGGCAGCGCCGCCGAAAGCGCCGCGCAACCGGCCCCGCACTTCCTGCCGGCCCCGTTGATCGGCAATACCGGCCAGCAGGGCCAGTTCGTGTTGCCGCTGGGCAACCCGACCGCCGATGGCGCCAAGAAAGAGCAATACGACGACTTCAACTTCGGCTCGGCCGCCTGGACGCTCAGCGCCCACGAAGGCCGCCCCGGCCACGAACTGCAGTTCACCGCCATGGTCGAACGCGGCGTCTCGCTGGCGCGCAGTATGTTCGCCTTCAACTCGGTCAACGTCGAAGGCTGGGCGCTGTATGCCGAAGCAGAAATGGTGCCGTACGAACCGCTCGACGGCCAGCTGATCGCCCTGCAGTTACGCCTGCTGCGCGCCGCCCGCGCCATGCTCGACCCGATGCTCAACCTGGGCCTGATCGACCGCGAACGCGCGCGCCAGGTACTGGAAGACGACGTCGGCCTCTCGCCGGCCATGACCCGCCAGGAACTGGACCGCTACACCGTCCGCGCCCCCGGCCAGGCTGGCAGCTACTTCTACGGCTACACCCGCATCCTCGAACTGCGCATGCGCACCGAACTGGCTCTGGGCAAAAAGTTCGACCGCCTGGCCTTCAACAACTTCCTGCTCGACCAGGGCCTGCTGCCACCGGATCAGCTGGCCAAGGCGGTGGAGACGCAGTTCATTCCGGCGCAACAGGCCAAGCGCTGACCAGCTCCGTGGAGTTCAAAAAAACAGGGCGCGATAAAAGGCCGCAAACAGCCTTCCGTCGCGCCCTGGCGCAGTGATGCGGGTGATTCTTTGCGGGCTTTACCGCGTCGCTGGGGAGACGTCCGGTGCAGGACGCTGCTGTGCCCCCGCCGGCACCCAGATCGCCACTCCGGCCGCGCGCTTTTGGGTGGTGGGGATGCCGATCCCCAAGCCGCCGCCGACGCGGCCGCCGTAGCTGCCACCGCCCACCGACAGGCCGCCGCCGGAGCGTTCGGAGCCTACGCCGACGATGACCACGCCGTTGGCGCCGAGCTTTGCGGCTTCGCGCTTGAGGCGTTGCACGGCAGCGTCGGTCTGGCCCTGGGTGCCGAAGCCGGCGGCGCTGGTCGATTCGAGCTGGGCGATTTCCACCGAGCCGACCGGGGCGTTGGAATACACCTGCACCTGCGCCGGGTCGATCGGCGCGCGCGCCTGGCCCAGCATCACCTTGGAGCTACTGGCGCAACCGGCCAGCAAGGCGGCGGTCGCCGCGGCGATGGCGACGTTCCTGATCAGCGATTGCTTGTGCATGGTGGACCCCCCTTGGGTGATGAAAGCTGGGTAATGAAATCCGCGTAGTGGCAGCGATGATCCGGCGCCTGGACTGAATCGCGCCGCACTTTGGCGCACCCTAGCCATGCCGGTGTGAGGCTGCCGCCAAACCGCCATTGGTCATGATGACCACCCGCCCACGGCGTGAGGACGGCCGCGCCGGTAAGCTCGTGCTTTCTTCAAGACGAGGTGGCACGTGGGACTGATCAGCCTGTTGTGGGGCATCGTGGCGCTGCTCTGGATGGTGTTGGCCTTCATTCCGCTGCTGGGTTGGGGCAACTGGTTCCTGATTCCGTTCGCGGCGGTGGGCGCGCTGATCGCCGCCATCGCGCTGTTGTTCACCTCGGCAGGCAACCGTGGCCGTGCCAAGACCGGCTTGGTGCTCAACGGCCTGGTGATCGTGGTCGGGGTGATGCGCCTGACCCTGGGCGGCGGCATTATCTAACGGGCTCTCGACAAGGCGGCGATGCGCACCTGCGTGTGCATGTGTCGGGTGCGCGCGTGTCCGGCAGGGTCTGCATCGCCAGACGTCGGCGCCTTGCTCGACCTGTGGCTGAGAGAAAGCGAGCAAGAACCCGCGTGCCGTTGCAGCGCTGCGACACTGCGTCGCAGCGCGTTCTGCGCATCATGGCGGGCGTAAACTGATGCGCTGTCTACAGGAGCCTTGTCATGGCCCACCCGCACTATCGCCCCCGCCGCATGCGCCACGATGGGTTTTCGCGTCGGTTGATGCGCGAGAACACGCTGACCACCGATGACCTGATCTGGCCAGTGTTCGTACACGAACTGCCTGGCCGCGCGCCGATCGCGTCGATGCCCGGCGTGGAACGCCTGTCGCTGGACGAGCTGCTGCGCGAGGCGGAAAACGCGCTGGAACTGGGCATCCCGGTGATCGACCTGTTCCCGGTGATCGACCCGGCCGGCAAGAGCCTGGACGCGGCCGAAGCCTGGAACCCGGACGGCCTGGCGCAGCGCGCGGTGCGGGCGTTGAAGTCGCGCTTCCCGGAGCTGGGCGTCATGACCGACGTGGCGCTGGACCCGTACACCACCCACGGCCAGGACGGCATCATCGACGCGAAGGGTTATGTGCTCAACGAGATCACGGTCGAGGCCTTGGTCAAGCAATCGTTGTCGCATGCGCAGGCGGGCGTGGACATCATTTCGCCTTCGGACATGATGGATGGCCGCATCGGTGCGATCCGCCGCGCGCTCGATGCCGACGATCATCTCAACGTGCGGATCATGGCGTATTCGGCCAAGTACGCCTCGGCGTTCTACGGCCCCTTCCGCGATGCGGTAGGCAGCGCCGGCAATCTGGGCAAGGCCGACAAGACCACCTACCAGATGGACCCGGCCAACGGCGATGAAGCCTTGCGCGAGATCGCCCTGGATCTGGAAGAAGGCGCGGACATGGTGATGGTCAAGCCGGGCATGCCGTATCTGGATGTAGTGCGCCGGGTGAAGGATCAATTCCGCGTGCCGACCTTTGCGTACCAGGTCAGCGGCGAGTACGCGATGCTCAAGGCGGCGTCAGCCAATGGCTGGCTGGACGAGCGCAAGTGCGTGCTCGAAGCATTGATGGCCTTCAAGCGTGCCGGCGCCGATGGCGTGTTGACCTATTTCGCCCCGCAAGTGGCGCGTTGGTTGCGCGAAACGCGCTGAGCGCGAGCACGGTGCGACGGCGCTGCCACTCAGTTACGCAAGAGTGAGGGCCGCTCGCGTCGGCCAGGCAGTCGCCTGCGTGCAGTGGGGTCTGGAGCGGGCGGTCTGGTTCGATGGGCGTCGTTAGCCTGACAGATGCGCCAGCGCCCGCTGGATCGCGGGGAGTCGACGTGCCGCCTGCATCAGATGCAAGACGGCACGTCGCTCCCATGCACTAGCGTTCAAACCTTTTGATGGTATGGCTTGCGTACGCCGCAACAGGACCGGCGCGCTACGCTTGAAATTTCCGGGTCAGCCGCGCAACGCGCCTGGCGACGGCGCAGTGCCGAGCCAGCAACTGATAGTGGTGCAAATCCCGAATCCCAAATCCCGTCTCAGGGCAGCACCAACGCGATCGCCTGCGACTTCACGCTGGCGCTGAGCGAGGGGAACGGGTCGACGTTGGTCATCACGACCAGGTCGTCGATCGACACCACGTCGCAGTTGATGCTGCTGTCGTTGACGCACAGATACGCGCCCGCGCCCACGCCCGGTTCGTAGATGGCCTTCCACACATACGTCGGGACGGCGACGTTGTCGGTGCCGATCGTCGTTGCAGTGCCGCTGTCGAACGCCGGGCCGGTCACCACGTACAACTCGCCGTGCTGCTTGGCCAGCTGACGCACCTGCTCTTCGATGTGCGCCCACTCGCCGGTGTTGAGCTTGTGGTCCTGCGGGACGACATTGGCCATGGAAAATGTTTCTTTTTCCGAACTTTCGGTCGATGCATCGCCGGCCGGCGTCATGTGCCCGCGGTCGTAGCCGGTATTGGTGTAGTCGGAACTTTTCGAGCGATCAGCGGCGGGGATGCCGGTTTCGTCGTGGAAGGAGCCGACCCGGCCGATCGCCTCGGCGCCGGCAACCTGTTGGTCGGTGAGGTGCTCGGCCGAATACACCGGGTCCTTGGTCACGCCCGAGGCCAGCAACACGTATTCGGTGTGGCAGACCTCGGTGGCGCGGGTCGTGCTGCTGCCCACGCTCGGCGGGGTGCCATTCGCGTAGAGGCTGGGACAACGGGTGGCGGCCATCGCCACGGAGGTCGTGCACAACACTGCCAGGGCCACACAACCGCGCAGGAGGAAGGACATTGCAGAGCTCGCTTGCCAAGGGAAGTGAGGAAGGTGGCAAGGCGCGATGTCCAAACGATGACCGCGCCATGTGCGGCAGATGACGGCGCGGCAGCACGCGTCAGACCAGACAGACCGCTGCCGGGCGCGGCGTGCAGCGAGCCATAGAACGCCGTCGGCATCGATGCAGATCGGATGCGAGACTCATTCTCATCTACAATGGGCGGCCGTCCTGTTTCGTGTCCAGGTCTTGATCAAGACGCTCCTGTTCCAGCTGCATTGGCTGCTCGGCATCACTGCCGGGCTGGTGCTGTCGGTAATGGGGTTGACCGGCGCGGCGATGTCGTTCGAAAACGAGATCGTGCGCATGGCCAATCCGGCCATTGCGCAACTGGCGCAACGGCATGCGGCGGGCGAGCAGCCCTTGCCGGTGGATGTGTTGCTGCAACGGCTCGATCTGGCGCCAGCCGGTGCCGGGCAGAAACAGACGGTGACGCGCCTGTTGATCGATCCCACTGGTGCGCGCCCGTCTGCCGCGCGCCTCTCCGGCAAGGGCGCGGGCCGGGTGTATTTCGACCCCTATACGGGTGAGCGGGTCGCGCCGCCGCGGCTGAGCACTGCGTTTGCCTTCATCGAAGACCTGCACCGCAATCTGACGGCCGGCAAACGCGGGCAGGCGGTCACCGGTGCGAGCGCCTTCATCTTGCTGTTCTTCTGCGCATCGGGGCTGTATCTGCGCTGGCCGCGACGGTGGTGGAGCCCGCGCACCTGGTGGGTGGTGGAATGGCGGCGGCAGGGGCGCAGTTTTTTGTGGAGCCTGCACGCGGTGTTCGGCACCTGGTGCTTGCTGGTGTATTTTCTGGTCGCGCTGACCGGGCTGACCTGGTCCTACCCCTGGTATCGCGATGGCATGATGGCCTTGCTTGGCGGCCTGCCTGCGATACGCGGCGACAAAGGCGATAACCGCCCGGCCACCGTCGATCTTGCACGCGTGCAGCGCACGCTCGATGGCATTCCCGCCACGCGCAGCGCCGCCCTGGATCTGCGCATTCCCGCGCGCGCCGGGCAGCCGTTGAATGTGCGGTTCTTGCCCGACCATCCCGCTCACGATCGCGCCTACAACAGTCTTGATATCGCGCCGGACAGCGGAGCACTGCTGCAGCGCCTGGACTACGCGCTGCTGCCGCGCGGGCAGCAATTGGCGGCGAGCATGTTCCCGCTGCATTCGGGCAGTTTCTTCGGGTTGCCCGGGCGCATCGTGGTGATGCTCGCCAGCCTGGGCATGTCGGTGTTCTTCGTCACCGGCTGGATGCTGTATCTGGATCGGCGCCGCAAAAAACGCGAACTGCGCGCTGCGCGCAAGGTGTTGCAAGACGCAGCACCGGCCTCGCAAGCGGCGCCGTGGTTGATTGCGTTTGCCAGCCAGAGCGGTTTTGCCGAGCGCCTGGCGTGGCAGGCCGCCGGGCATCTGCAGGCCGCCGGCTTGCCGGTGCAGGTGTGCTCGCTGGCGCAGCTGGATGCGCAGGCGCTACAACGCACCGGGCATGCGCTGTTTGTGATCAGCACGTTTGGCGATGGCGAGCCACCGGATGCGGCACGCGGTTTCGAGCGTGGGCTGCTGCGGCAACGCCTGCAATTGCCGCACCTGACCTACGCGGTGCTGGCGCTGGGAGACCGCCAATATGCGCAGTTCTGCGGGTTCTCGCGGCGTGTCGAACAGTGGCTGGATGCGCAAGGTGCACGCGCGCTGTTTCCTGCGGTGGAACTGGATAACGTCGACCCGCAGGCGCTGGCGCAATGGCATGCGCAGCTGGGCCAGATCGCCGGTGCACCCATGCGCGTGGCGCCGCTGGCACGGCCCAAATTGACCGAATGGACCCTTTCCTCGCGCATGCATCTGAATCCGGGCAGCGAGGGGGCGCCGATCTGGCGCGTCGATCTGCAGCCGCCTGCCGATGCGCAGTGGCAGGCCGGCGACATCCTCGAAGTGCAGCCTGCGCATGCCCAAGCACAAGTGCGCGCCTGTCTGGCGGCATGGGGCCTGGCGCCGGACGCACTGGTGCACGTGGATGCGCAGCTGCTGCCATTGCAGCAGGCTGCCGCCGAGCGCGTCCTGCCCGAGCCGCCCGCAACGCCGCTTGCCCATCGCCCTGATCCGCAGACCTGGCTGGATGCATGTGCCTGGCTGCCCACACGCGATTATTCGCTCGCCAGCGTACCGGCTGACGGCACCGCGATGGTGGTGGTGCGGCTGACGACGCGTGCCGATGGCAGTCCCGGTCTGGGTTCGGGGTGGTTGATCTGCCATGCGGCGATCGGCACGCCGGTGCGCGCACGGTTGCGCACCAATCCCGGGTTTCATCGGCTCGAAACGATGCCGATGGTCTTGATCGGTAACGGCACCGGCATTGCGGGCCTGCGCGCGCTGCTACGCGAGGCCGAGTTGGCCGGCGTACATGGGCACTGGTTGTTGTTCGGCGAACGGCATGCGGCGCACGACCGCCTGTTCGCCGACGAGCTGCAGGCCTGGCAGGCGAGTGGGCATCTGCAGCAGCTGGAGTGGGTGTTCTCGCGCGATCAACCACAAAAGCGCTACGTGCAACATCACTTGCGCGACGCCGGCGACACGCTGCGACACTGGATCGACCGCGGCGCGGTCATTTACGTCTGCGGCAGTCTGGACAGCATGGCGCGCGAGGTCGATGCAACCTTGCGAGAACTGCTCGGCGACACGCGATTGGAATCGCTGACCGCGGCCGGCCGTTATCGACGCGATGTGTATTGAGCGCGGCGATGACGGCGCCAGCCCCGCCTTACATCGGCTAGCAGAACCTGGCCAGTGAGCATTGTGCGGGTGCGCAGAGCAGAGAGCCGCAGACCACCGTGGACGACGGATACGCGCCCACTCCGAGTGGCGAGCGTTCTACGTTTGCATGGCATTTGTGCAGCGTTGTGTCGGCTGACGACCTGTTGGACCCATCAACAACGCCTCGCCGGTCGAGCGTGCGCTGTCCTCGTCGCGCGCGGGACACGCCATGAACCCATTCCTGTGGTTTAACGGCGGCAGCTATGCCGCCAACGGTCCAGCAAGCGGCGCAGGCACAACGCCAGTCAGTTCGCGGGCTGTTTATCGAAGAATGAGCACGTCGCGTCGCACGGTTTGCTTGTCCCCGCATTGGAAGTGATCAGCAGCTCTGCGGCGAATGCCCAGGCAACATGGTCTCGATCGGACCGATGCACCCATCCAACTCAACGGCAACTCGCATCGCCGTCGGCTGCCGGTGCCTTCATCCGGTAGATGTCCAACTGCCCTGCGCGCGGCGCACGGGCGCTGCCGGTCACCAGCAATTCGCCCGGCTTGGCGGTATCCACGACCGCGCCGAAAGTGCGCTCCTGCGGCCCGTTGAACGACAGTGGCAGCGGCAAGCCCTGGGCAAAACGACCGTCCTTGCAGATGGCCAGCAGCAACTGGCTGGGGCCATCGGTCTTCCCCCGGGCCCAGACCAATGCGCGCCCGTTGCCGAGCCAGGCTGCGTCCAGCTCGTCGGCTGCGCTATTGATGTCGACCAGGGCCACCGGCGTGGTGAACGCCTGCCCATCCCAGCGCGCGACGAACAGATCCATGCCGCCAGCACCGCCATGACCGTCGCTGGCGAACAGCAGGCGTGTGCCGTCCAGCGACAACGTCGGTGCGCGCTCGTTGCCGGCGCTGTTGATCGCCGCGCCCAGCGATTGCACCGGGCCCACGGCGCCTTGCGTATCCACCGGTGCACGGTACAGGTCGCTGCCGCCCGCGCCGCCGGGCCGGGTGGAGGCGAACAGCAGCCAGCGGCCGTCGGCACTGAACAATGGGGTGGTCTCGTCCTGCGCGGTATTGATCGGCAGCAGCTGCGCGTCCTGCCAACGCCCGCCGCGCAGCTGCGCCTGCCACAGATCCCAGCCGCCGGTGCCACCGGCTCGGTCGCTGGCCCAAACGATGCGCTGCCCGTCCGGGCTGAGCGTGGCGCGCGCCTCGTTGGCCGGCGTGGAGACCACACCCATGCCCTCGATGCCGAATTCAGCAAGCCCCGAAGCAGACGGGACGCAGAGTAAACTTGCCGCCAGCGTGAGCAGCGTCCATCGATAGTGCATGCGGTGTTCCTGCCTCAAGAGCGGCTCCAAGTCGCGCACAGTCTAGTCAACCAGAGAGCGTTTCATGCCCGTATCCCGTTATGCCGTGTTCGGTCACCCCGTCGCCCATTCGCTGTCGCCGGCCATCCACACCGAGTTCGGGAAGCAGACCGGCATTGCGCTGGAGTACACCGCCATCGACGCGCCGCTGGAGGATTTCAGCGCCGCGCTGCAACGCTTCGCCGATGAGGGCGGCAAGGGCGCCAACGTCACCCTGCCGTTGAAGGAAGCCGCCTATGCGCTGGCCAGCAGCCTGAGCGATCGCGCGCGGTTGGCCGGGGCGGTGAACACGTTGGTGCGCAACGACGGCCAGTGGCAGGGCGACAACACCGACGGCGCCGGCCTGGTGCGCGATCTCACCGAACGCCAGGGCCTGGATCTGCGTGGCCGCCGCGTGCTGCTGCTGGGCGCCGGTGGCGCTGCACGCGGTGTGGCGCCGGCGCTGCTGGAGGCGGGCATCACCGCAATGGTGGTGGTGAACCGCTCGCCCGAGCGCGCCGATGCCTTGTGCGATGCGCTGGGCGAGCCGGCGCGGGTGACCTCGCGTTACATCGAAGACCTGCGCGAGCTGGGCGACTTCGAACTGATCGTCAATGCCACTGCCGCCGGTCGCGACCGCGATGCCGGTGCGTTCGCATTGCCACTGGGTCTGGTCAACAGCCTGACGGCCGCGGTCGATCTGAATTACGGCGACACCGCCATTGCGTTTCTGGCCTGGGCGCGCGCGGCGCAATGCCGGTACGCCATCGATGGACTGGGCATGCTGGTGGAACAGGCTGCCGAGAGCTTCGCGCTGTGGCATGGCGTGCGCCCGGACACCGACCCGGTCTATGCCGCGCTGCGCGCGCGCGAGACCGTGCTGGTCAGTGCCGACTGACGTGGGCAGCGCCGATGCCACCGCGATCCTGCTGACCCTGGTCACTAGCCTGCTGTCGCGCGTGCCGATGCTGATTGCGGTGCTGCTCGGGCTGGCTCTGTTGTGGCGCGTACCGCATAGCCCGCTGCGGCGCGCGGGGCTGGCCGCGCTCTGGCTGCTGCTGGGCTGCCTGTTCGCCGAGGTCGCCGTCCAGGCGATTCCGATGGTGTTGCTGCAGCAAGGCAACGTGCGCCAGATCAGCGTGGTGGTCGGCATCGCCCACTTCGTGCTGATGGCCATGCAGGCCGTCGGCATCGGCGTACTGGTGTGGACGCTGGCGGCCAGCCTGCAGCGTTTGCCGGCTGGCACTGGTCCGCGCCCGTGATCCCGCTCAAAGCCATCTTGCTGGTGATCGTTGGATTGGTCTGTGCCGGGCAGGGCGTGTGGACGCTGCTGCATCCGCAGGCGCTGGCGGCGGTCAATCGCGGCGGCCTGCTGTACGAACGTTTCGGGCCCAATGGCGTCGGCGCCGGCATGCTGTTGATGGGCGTGGCCATGGCGGCCATCGGCCTGGTGTGGGCGCGCCATGCGTGGCCGGCACGCCGGCAGCGGAACTGAGCGCGCACCGATCCTGCCGACGCGTTAAAGACAGCGGCGTTTCGTGCATCGGCATTCACTGCGCCGCCTTCCGGGTCGCGCCGGCGGCGAGTGCCTGCAGGCGGCCGGTGCTGGCAGGCCACGATCGGAGAATCGAACCATGCCCTCGGCCGCGTAGCAGTCGCACCAGCGTGGGAGTGGCCGGGTGGCCGCCGCAGGCAGGCAACCTGTTCAGCCCTGCGGCGCGCCGGTCGCAGTCACTGCGCCGGTCCGTGCGAAAATAGCGCGATGAGTGAAGTTGCCCCACCGGCCGCGCCGTCGGCGCCCGTTTCCACCCAGCGCAGCCTGACCGACCCGATCAAGGCCAGCATCCGCGACGCTTACGCCAAGCTGCAGGCCAATACGCCGGGCTTTGCCACGCGGCGCGCACAGAGCCAGATGATCGGCCTGGTCTCCCGTGCCCTGGCCACGTCCGGCGGCATCGGCATCGCCGAGGCGCCCACCGGGGTGGGCAAGAGCCTGGGCTATCTCACCGCCGGCGTGCCGATCGCACTGGCGACCAAGAAAAAACTGGTCATCAGCACCGGCACCGTGGCGCTGCAATCGCAGCTGGTGGAACGCGACATCCCGGCCTTCCTCAAGGCCACCGGACTGGAAGCGACCGTGGCGCTGGCCAAGGGCCGTACCCGCTATCTGTGCACCCGCAATGCCGCCGAACTGGAAGGCGACACCAGTCAGAACGCCATGTTCGAAGACGAGCAGGCGCTGTACGACCGCCCGCTCAGCCCCGTCGATGCGGATCTGGCCAAACGGTTGGCCAAGGCCTACGCCGCCCGCACCTGGAATGGCGATCTGGACGATGCGCCGGAACAGATCTCCGTGCCGCTGCGCATGCGCATCACCACGCCGGCCTCCGGCTGTGCGGGGCGCCGCTGCAGCTACGCGGCGCAATGTCCGGTACTCAAGGCGCGCACCGATGTACGCGAGGCGCAGATCGTGGTCACCAACCACGCCTTGCTGCTGTCGTCGCTGTCGCTGGGCGATGCCGAAAACGGCCAGCCGCTGATCGCCCCGCCAGCGGACATGCTGCTGGTACTCGACGAAGGCCACCACATCGCCGGCGTGGCGATCGACCAGGGCGCAGCCAACCTGCCGCTGGACGAGATGGCCAGGCGCACCGGGCGCCTGCAGATCCTCATCGCGGCCGCTTATCGCGCAGTGGACAAGGACAAGCTGGGCAACTTGCTGCCCAACGAAGCCATCGAGGTGGCTGCGCGCGTGTCCAAACTGCTCAAGGCCTTCCACGCCGAGGTCGAACGCGTGTGGAAGCCCGAGCCCGGCGAGCGCGATCCGCTGTGGCGCGCGGCCAATGGCAAGTTGCCGCCGCAGTGGGGCCCGGCCATCGAAGAGCTTGGCGAAGAAACCCGCGCACTGTTCAACTGGGTGCATGCCGCACACAGCGCCATTGCCAAGGGAAAACAGGACGATTCCGCGCGCGAACGTCTGCAGCGCAGTCTCGGCCTGGCGCTGGAGATGGCCGAGCAGCAACACAATCTGTGGAGTGGCTGGCGCCGCGAAGACAAGGAAGGTCAGCCGCCGATGGCGCGCTGGATCACCCTCTCGCGCGATGGCGACCTGATCTGCCATTGCTCGCCGGTGTCGGCCGCGCAGGTGCTGCGCACGATGATCTGGAACGAGGTGGATTCGGTGGTGATGACCTCGGCCACGCTGACCGGTGGCGGCGATTTCCAATCCTTCGCCATCGACAATGGCTTGCCCGATCACGCCGAAATGGCATCGCTGGCCTCGCCGTTCGACCTGCCCAACCAGGCCGAATTGATCGTCCCCAATTTTCCGGTCACTCCCGACGACCGCGAAGGCCATCCCAAGGAAGTGGCCAAGTATCTGGTGCGCGAACTAGATTGGAACGCCAAGGGCAGCATCGTGTTGTTCACTTCGCGCTGGAAGATGGAAAAGGTGGCCGACCTGATGCCGTTGGCGCAGCGCAATCGCGTGCTGGTGCAGGGCGAAGGCAACAAGTCGCAACTGATCACCGAACATTTGCGCCGCATCGGTGCCGGCGAAGGCTCGGTATTGTTCGGCCTCAATTCCTTCGGCGAAGGCCTGGACCTGCCCGGTGAAGCCTGCACCACCGTGGTCATCACCCAGGTGCCGTTCGCCGTGCCCACCGATCCGCAAACCTCCACCTTGAGCGAATGGCTGGAAAGCCGCGGGCACAACGCCTTCAACCTGATCGCCATCCCGCATGCGTTGCGCACGCTCACCCAATTCGCCGGCCGCCTGATCCGCAGCTCCAGCGACCATGGCCGCGTGATCATCCTCGACTCGCGCCTGCTCACCCGTCGCTACGGTAAACGCATCATCGATGCCTTGCCGCCGTTCAAGCGGGTGATCGGGCGTTGAAGATCGCCTGGCGATGCCAGTGCCATCATCATCGCATCGCGCAATCTCGCGTGCGACGGTGATGGCGCAGCCGATACGGATGTAGCGCGCCGGTTCGGATGTTGCGCGATGCAAGCCAGCGCCGCGCTGTGCAGCTACACAGGGAGCATGGCCAGTCGTACCGCATCGGCATACGCGCGATGGTGTAGCTGCAGCGTTGGAGGATCTCGTGCCGCGGCTCTGCATAATCGGCGCTGCAGACGTGGCCCAGTCCTGCATCGCGCGATGCAGGACTGGGCCACTCGCGTCATCCACACTGCGCACGATCCTGCAACGCAACATTGGCTGCGCGCGATTGAAACTCAGGTCGCGCAAAAAAACGCAATGACGCACGTAGCGTTCGATAATGCGGTTATTTGCTATGTACCGCTCGCGAGTTTGGCGATGCATATCACGCAACGCAGTCATCATCATCTTCCCCTATCGAAGCGATCATAACTAACGACTTCTCACGCTCCGGCCTGCTAGCGATGATTCAGCCTCCTCAAACGAGCTGACGCCATGCGCCCTGGACACCTCATGGTGCTAGCCCTGCTAGCCCCGACGTTGATCGCTCCGCCGGTCTTCGCCCAATCCGTTCTGACCCGCGACAATGGCGCCAAGGTCGGCGATAACCAGAATTCGCAGACAGCCGGTGCCACCGGCCCGACGCTGCTGCAGGACGTGCAGCTGATTCAGAAGCTGCAGCGTTTCGATCGCGAACGCATTCCCGAGCGCGTGGTGCATGCGCGCGGCACTGGCGTCAAAGGCGAGTTCACCGCCACTGCCGATCTCTCCAGCCTGACCAAGGCCAAGGTCTTCAGCGCCGGCGAAAAAACTCCGGTGTTCGTGCGCTTTTCTTCGGTAGTCCATGGCAACCATTCGCCGGAGACGCTGCGCGACCCGCATGGTTTCGCTACCAAGTTCTATACCAGCGAAGGCAATTGGGATCTGGTCGGCAACAACTTCCCCACCTTCTTCATTCGCGATGCGATCAAGTTCCCCGACATGGTGCACGCGTTCAAGCCGGACCCGCGCACCAATCTGGATGACGATTCGCGTCGCTTCGATTTCTTCTCGCACGTGCCAGAAGCCACGCGCACGCTGACCCTGCTGTACTCCAACGAGGGCACTCCGGCCGGCTATCGCTTCATGGACGGCAATGGCGTACACGCCTACAAGCTGGTCAACGCGCAGGGTGAAGTGCACTACGTCAAGTTCCATTGGAAGACGCTGCAGGGCATCAAGAACCTCGATCCCAAGCAGGTCGCCGCGGTGCAGGCCAAGGACTACAGCCACCTGACCAACGATCTGGTCGCTGCGATCAAGAAGGGTGATTACCCGAAATGGGATTTGTACGTGCAGGTGCTCAAGCCGGAAGACCTGGCCAAGTTCGATTTCGACCCGCTTGACGCCACCAAGATCTGGCCGGACGTGCCGGAGCAGAAGGTCGGCCAGATGGTGTTGAACAAGAACGTCGATAATTTCTTCCAGGAAACCGAGCAGGTGGCCATGGCGCCGGCCAATCTGGTGCCGGGTATCGAACCTTCGGAAGACCGCCTGTTGCAGGGCCGTATCTTTTCCTACGCCGACACCCAGCTGTATCGCATCGGTGCCAATGGGCTGAGCCTGCCGGTCAATCGCCCGCGTGTAGCGGTCAACAACGGCAATCAGGATGGGCAGGGCAACATCGGCCAGACCACCAGTGGCGTGAACTACGAGCCGAGCCGCCTGGAGCCGCGTCCGCAGGACACCGCTGCGCGCTACAGCGAGCTGCCGCTGTCGGGCACCACCCAGCAGGCCAAGATCACCCGCGAGCAGAACTTCAAGCAGGCCGGCGAGTTGTATCGCTCCTACAGCAAGAAGGACCGTGCCGATCTGGTGCAGAGCTTCGGCGAGTCGTTGGCCACCACCGACACCGAAAGCAAGCACCTGATGCTGTCGTTCCTGTACAAGGCCGACCCCGAGTACGGTACCGGCGTCACCCGCGTGGCCAAGGGCGATTTGGCGCGGGTCAAGCAGCTGGCCTCCCGCCTGCAGGACTGATCCGCCCGACGACATCGCGGCCTGCGCCGCGGTGTCGTCTTGATTTCGGGAGATCCCTATGCGCACCCTGTTGTTTCTGATGCTTGGCAGCGTGTCTGCGATTGCCAACGCTGCGTCGCCTGCATCTGCATCTGCATCTGCATCTGCATCCGCTGCCAGCGCAACTGCCACTGCCACTGCCACGCCTGAGCAGATCAAGCTGCAACTGCGCGAGTATTTCTTCGACGCCGCGCGTGAGGGCCGCCAGGAGATGCTGGCCGAATTCATCCGTTCGCATTACGACCTCAATACCCGTGACGAGAAGGGCTATACGGCCCTGATCCTGGCCGCATACCACGGCCAGCGGCCGGCGGTGGAGCAATTGCTGAGCGCCGGCGCCGATCCCTGTGCGCAGGACAAGCGCGGCAACACCGCACTGATGGGCGCCATCTTCAAGGGCGAGCTGGGCATCGCCAAGCGCCTGATGCAGGCCGATTGCGCGCCGGACCAGCGCAACAACGCCGGCCAGACCGCTGCGATGTATGCCGCGTTGTTCCAGCGCACCGACGTGCTAAAGGACCTCGCCGCCAAGGGCGCGGATCTCAGCCTCAAGGACGGGCAGGGCAACGATGTGACCAAGCTACAACGCGGCGAATTTGCCACCGTGCCGGCGCGCTGAGCGCGCCAGTCTTGCCTGCCAGGCGCGCCCCTGACAGCGTGCCGCATCGGCCGCGATGCGTCCGTGGTTGCGCTTCACTCACTAGAAGCAACGGGCGGCTGCTCGTGGCCAACGGCCGTGCAGCAGGTTGTAGTCACACGCGCTCTTGTCGCAACGCCCCGGCTCTCGCGAAGACGCCACGCTTGTGGGTGCACGCCGCGCCCCCCGGTCGCT
Organism: Xanthomonas euvesicatoria; assembly: GCF_013112235.1. Classification (NCBI taxonomy): domain Bacteria; kingdom Pseudomonadati; phylum Pseudomonadota; class Gammaproteobacteria; order Lysobacterales; family Lysobacteraceae; genus Xanthomonas; species Xanthomonas euvesicatoria. The sequence continues at coordinate 679,463 of NZ_JABFFS010000001.1, read as the reverse complement.
GCATATCCTCCAGCTCTTGCTGCACCTGCCATGTCGACGGCGTCGATCGGGATCGCCGCATCCATTGCAGCACTCAGAACCGCTGTCTGGTACCCCCAAACTGCACCTTGCAGCGCCGTCGGTTTTCCGCCACGGCCGCGCTGGATCTCTGACAGTGGCGGTGAAATCTTCGCCATTGCGTCAGGATTTTTCTGACGCGAAAACCCTTGTGCGCCAAGGCTTTGACAGAAAACTGAGTACTTGCTGACTTGCTTTAAATCGCCTGGAAAAAATCGCAGAAAACAGTTCAAGAAAGCGCCGGGAACGCCGATGCTGCAGCTATCGCATCGCACCTTGGAACCCCCGGACCATGAAGCTCGATCCCTCCATTCCCTTCCTGATGTCGCTGCTGGCCATGGTGCTGTGCACTGCCGCTGCCGTGGTTGCGCTGGTGTTCGGCCAGGTGCATGTGCTGGCCAAGTCGTGGAGCTTCTACACGGTCATGGGCACTGCCCTGATCACGCTGGTTGCCTCCTACCATGCACTGGGCAAGCCGCTGAGCGCCGAAGAGCGTGTCGGTGTCCGTAACCCGTAAGTTCCGGGTTCGTCCGGGCGCAGCGGTCACCGCGGCACCGGACCTGGAAAGCTCCGCTCGTCACTGACGATGCAAGGCGTTCGCCGCAGAGGCGAACGCAGACAGGCACCGCGCATCCTGCAGCGCTGCCTCCGTTACCGCCCGCACTTGGCGAGCGAGGGAAACTAAAACAGCGTCAACGCGATCTTCGGCGCTGTTGCCGTTTCCGACAGTAAAACGCACCCGTGGTGCTGGCCGCCCAAGCGCGTCACCAGCGCCACTCGCAATCGCGCGTCATGCTCGTCGCCGGCCAGCTGATAGGGGGCGATCCCGTGGCGCAACGAGTAGGCGATCCTGCAGCTAAGTCCCAAAGCAGCCGCTCCAGCCGCCCACTCCGCACCGCCGCAGATTCATCGACGCCCGTGTAAGCTGTTGATCCTGCTTCGCATTCTAATGGCTGCTCGCTGCGGCCACTTCGTCGATGACCGCTTCCGCCGATCGCTACGCCGCCTCCCTGCGCCTGTCCGTCGCTCCGATGATGGATTGGACCGACCGCCATTGCCGGGTCTTCCACCGCCTGTTGGCGCCGTCCGCGCGCCTGTACACCGAGATGGTGCACGCCAACGCGGTGATCCACGGCGATCGCGCCCGCTTGATCGGCTTCGATGCGGTGGAACATCCGCTGGCGCTGCAGCTGGGCGGCAGCGATCCCGCCTTGCTCGCGCAGGCGGCGGCGATTGCGCAGGAGTGGGGCTTTGATGAGATCAATCTCAACTGCGGTTGCCCCTCCGACCGTGTGCAGGCCGGGCGTTTCGGCGCCTGCCTGATGCGCGAGCCGGCGCTGGTGGCCGAGTGCGTCGCGGCCATGTGCGCGGCCACCCACGTGCCGATCACCGTCAAGTGCCGCCTGGGCGTGGACGACGATGACGACTACACGCTGTTTGCCCGCTTTGTCGACCAGGTGGTCGCAGCCGGCGCGGCCATGGTGGTGGTGCATGCCCGGAACGCCTGGCTCAAGGGCTTGTCGCCGAAGGAAAACCGCGAAGTGCCGCCGCTGCGGTACGACTGGGCTTACCGGCTCAAGCAGGAGCGGCCCGGTCTGCCGGTCGTGCTCAACGGTGGCATCGTGGCCGTGGACACGGCCATGGCGCATCTGCAGCACGCCGACGGCGTCATGCTCGGCCGCGCCGCCTACCATGACCCGTACGTCCTGCATTGTCTGGATGCAGCCTTGAACCAGCGGCCCGAGCAATCGCGCGAGTCCTTGCTGCGCGCCTATCAGCCGTACGTGGAATCCCAGCTGGCACAGGGTCTGGCCTTGAAACACATGACCCGGCACGTCCTCGGTCTGTTTCATGGTCAGCCTGGAGGCAGGGCGTTCCGGCAGGTCCTGAGCGAGGGCGCCCATCGCCCGGGCGCCGGTTGGGAACTGGTCGAGCAGGCCCTGGAGCGCACCGATACGCGGTCCTGGCGCGTGGTTGCCTGACGTTGGCCCACCGCTAGCATTCCTGAACGGGCTGCCTGGATCTCCGAGCGTTTCGGTGGCTGCCGCAGCAGGCGCGTCCGTAATACCGCGTGCTCGCCGTGTCGGCCACTCTGATCGGCATTCATTTCACTGAATGCCGTTAACGTGAAGCTAAAAAGTTCAGATCGGATTCACCCCGAAAAATCAAGAATTTGGCTCGATTCCGACGCTCGACCCTCAGGTATGCGTGGTCGATTTCACGAATTTTGAATGTTTCTGAACAACCCGCTAGGATTTGTTTGTGACCCAAATGCACTGCCGCGCTCGCCAAGTCGCTCTGGTTGCCCTCTGGGTTGCCATGGCCGCGCCGTCGGCCTGGGGCCAGGGCTATCCGATGGTGCAGAGCGGACGCGAGGCGATGCCGCCCTCGGCACGCGGCAATAGCCGCACGCTGTCGGACACCATTCGGCATGTGCAGCGGTCTACCGGTGGACAGATCCTGGGTGCCGAGCGTGTGCCGTTCGATGGCGGCAATCTCAATCGGGTCAAGTACATGAAAGATGGGCGCGTGCACACCGTGTATGAGCCGGAGCAGACGCAGGCTGCGCCTGCGCGTAACTTGCCGCCGCCCGACGCGCCACCACGCGACGATAACCACTGAACGTAGATAGTTCTGCGTTCAGTCTTATAAATTCCCCGGCCGCTGGCCGACAACGTAACTAGGGAGAGTGCATGCGTATCCTTTTGGTCGAAGACGAAGCTCCGCTGCGCGAAACCCTTGCGGCGCGTCTGAAGCGCGAAGGCTTTGCGGTCGACGCTGCACAGGACGGCGAAGAAGGTCTCTACATGGGCCGCGAGGTGCCATTCGACGTCGGCATCATCGATCTTGGCTTGCCCAAGATGTCAGGGATGGAGCTGATCAAGGCCCTGCGCGATGAAGGCAAGAAGTTTCCGGTGCTGATCCTGACCGCGCGCTCGAGCTGGCAGGACAAGGTCGAAGGCCTCAAGCAGGGTGCCGACGATTATCTGGTCAAGCCGTTCCATGTCGAAGAGTTGCTGGCGCGCGTCAACGCGCTGCTGCGGCGTGCTGCTGGCTGGAGCAAGCCCACGCTGGAATGTGGCCCGGTCGCGCTGGACCTGGCGGCACAGACGGTGAGCGTCAACGGCGCCAACGTCGATCTGACCAGCTACGAGTACAAGGTGCTCGAGTACCTGATGATGCATGCCGGCGAACTGGTCTCCAAGGCCGATCTCACCGAGCACATCTACCAGCAGGACTTCGACCGTGATTCGAACGTGCTGGAAGTATTCATCGGTCGCCTGCGCAAGAAGCTCGACCCCGATGGCGAACTCAAGCCGATCGAAACCGTGCGTGGCCGCGGTTATCGCTTCGCCATTCCGCGTACCGAAGGCTGAGTCAGCGCGTCAGCGAGCAGGAAGACCAAGTGCCGGGCCGCTCCAAGTGGTATAGACGCTGGCGGCCGCGCTCATTGCAGGCCCGCCAGCTGCTGGCCGCCAGCCTCAGCCTGGTGGCCTTCCTGGCGCTGGCGGGTTACGCGCTGGACGTGGCGTTTGCCGACACCGCCGAAAAGAACCTGCGTGAGCGGCTGAAGAACTACGCCTCCGCGTATGCGGCCAATATCGATTTCGTGCGCGACGGGTCGCTGTACATCGGCGGGCAACCGCCCGACCCGCGCTTCGATGTGCCTGGCGGCGGGCTCTATGTTGAAGTTGTACGCCCGGACGAAAGCTGGACCTCGATGTCGGCAGAAGGCCCGAACATTCCGCACGGCCGCATGCTCGAGCCGCGCCAGGAAGAATTCATCGGCCCGCTGGAAATGACCCAGATCGACGGCAGCCTGGGCCAGCTGTATCGCTACGGGCTGGGCGTGAGCTATGTCGAACGCGAGCACGGCGGCGAGATTCCGTACACCATCTACGTGATGGAGGACGCGCGCTCGATGGGTGCGCAGCTGCGCGTGTTCCGCGGTGCAGTGTGGTTCTACCTTGGCAGCGCCGGTGTGGTGTTGCTGGTACTGCAAGCCTTCATTCTGCAATGGAGCCTGCGTCCGCTGCGGCGGGTCATCAACGAGTTGACCAAGGTGCAGCGCGGCGAGATCCAGCGCATGAGCGAGCAGCATCCACGCGAACTGGAGCCGCTGACCGACAGCATCAATGCCTTCATCGAAAGCGAACGCGACAACCTGGAACGTCAGCGCAACACGCTGGCCGATCTTGCGCATAGCCTCAAGACGCCCATCGCCGTCTTGCGCACACAACTCGATAGCGGGGCGTCCGAGCGCGACCTGCACGAAGAGATGGATGTGCAGCTGCGCCGCATGAACGATTTGGTGTCGTACCAGCTGGCGCGTGCGGCGTCCAGCGGGCACAAATTGTTCGCGGCACCATTGCCCATCGAACCGACCGCCGAAGAAATCGTGCGTGGCCTCGAGAAGGTGTATTCGGTCAAAGGCGTGTTGTGCGAATTCGATATTTCGCCCGAAGCACGGTTTCACGGCGAGCCGGGCGATTTGCAGGAACTGCTTGGAAATTTGCTGGAAAACGGCTTCAAGTGGGCGCGCAGCCGGGTGCTGCTGACCGCAAAACCGGGACCCACCACCGGTAGCCGTCGTGCCGGGCTGATTCTGTCGGTGGAAGACGATGGCCCCGGCATCGCGCCGGAAGACGTGGCCAAGATTCTGCAGCGCGGTGTGCGTGGCGACGAGCGTGTGCAAGGGCATGGCATCGGCATGTCGATCGTGCAGGACCTGATCAAGGGCTATCGCGGCGAGCTGCAGGTGGTGCGCTCGCAGGAACTGGGCGGTGCCCGCTTCGATGTGACCCTGCCGCCGGGATTGTGACCGCCGCAGGGCCGATGAACCCGTGGCCAATGTGCGCTGGCGTTCCGACAACCGTTTAACGCCTCACGCGTTGGCTTACCCATACTGGGCGGGCAAGCCGTTGCGATGGAGGGGCTGCATGTTCGAGCAAGTTGGCCAGGCCGTAGGCGTGGATGCGCGCGTCGCGCACGTGCGGCGCACGCGAGGATGGCGTGTGCTGCCGCTGTTGATCGGCAGCCTGTACGCGCTCACCTGCACGGCTGCCGAAACGCCGCTGACCCCATCGCAGATGCGCTGGCTGCAGCGGGCCACCTATGGGGTTGATGCCAGCAGCGCGACGCAGCTGACACGGCTGGGCCCCAAGCGCTATGGTGCGTTGTTGTTGCAGCCCAGCGACGACGCTGCGTTGCCCGCGCCGGTAGGCGCGCAGCTGCAGCGCTTCGACGCATTGCATACCCCGCTGGTGGCGTTACTGACCCAGTACGAAGCCGACAAGGTCCGCCTGCAATCCATGCCCGATGGCGATGAGAAGGTTGCCTTGCGCAAGGAGTGGCAGGCGCGCGGTGGTCAGATGCTGGTGCAGGCGCGGCAGGCGCAACTGTTGCGCGCGGTGTACGCGCCGGATCAACTGCGCGAGCAACTGGTGTGGTTCTGGCTCAATCATTTCAGCGTGTATGCCGACAAGGCCCGGGTGAAGTGGATGGCGGCCGACTACATGGAAAACGCGATCCGCCCCAATGCCACCGGCAAGTTCGCCGACCTGGTGATGGCCACGCTGGAAAGCCCGGCGATGCTGGAATACCTGGACAACGCCAAGAACGCCAAGGGCAAGGTCAACGAAAACTACGCACGCGAGTTGATGGAACTGCATACGCTGGGCGTGCACGGCGGCTACGGCCAGCAGGATGTGCAGCAACTGGCGCTGATCCTCACCGGCGCGGGCCTGGTGCCGATCAAGGCCAATGGCGCGCCGCCGTTGCCGCCTGCAGCGCCAGGGCAGGCGCAGGTCGTGCGCAAGGGTCTGTTCGAATTCAATCCGGCGCGTCACCAACCCGGCGACAAGATGCTGCTTGGCCAGCGCATTGCCGGCGGTGGGCTGGATGAGATCGAACACGCCGTGCAGGTGTTGGTGCGCCAGCCGGCCTGTGCGCATTTCATTTCGCAGCGTCTGGCCGAGTACTTCGTCAGCGACGCCCCGCCTGCGGCGCTGGTGACGCGCATGGCCAATACCTTCCAGCACAGCGATGGCGATATCGCCAAGGTCATGCAGACCATGCTGGCGTCGCCGGAGTTTGCGCAGGCGCAACCGCGCAAGTTCAAGGACCCGAACCGGTTCGTGGTGTCGGCGATGCGGGTGGCGTACGAGGGTCAACCGGTGATCAATGCCGCGCCAATGGCCAGTTGGGTGCAGCAGCTGGGTGAGCCGTTGTTTGGTCGCATCACGCCCGATGGTTGGTCGCTGCAGTCGCAGGCCTGGACCAGTTCCGGGCAGCTGGCACGCAGGTTCGAGGTGGCGCGTTCGATCGGCGGCGCACCGAAGCAGTTGTTTCGTCTGGAGGGCGACGACCAGACGCCGATTCCTGCGCCGGTGCAGATCGATACGCGCCCGTCGTACCGCTGGTTGGCGCCATCGCTGTCGGCCGCCACACGGCAGGCGCTGGAGCAGGCGCGCTCGCCTGCCGAATGGAATGGGTTCTTGCTGTCGTCGCCAGACTTCAATTATCGCTAAGGCCATGGCGCCGAGTCGGATCTGGCGATTCAAGGCCCACGCGTCACGTTCGCAGATGCAACAACAACCGATCCAGCGATCCAACGAATGCCAGGCGCTCAATGCCGCGGGAGTACACCATGCAACGACGTCAATTTCTGCTTGCCTCTGCCGCCGCTGCAAGCATGCCGTGGGCCGGCCGTCTGTTCGCTGCGCCACGCGATAGCGCACGCATGCTGGTGGTGTTTTTACGTGGCGGCTACGACAGCAATAATCTGCTGGTGCCGCATGGCAGCGATTTTTATTACCAGTCGCGGCCGAGCCTGGCGATTGCGCGGCCAGATGCCGCCAATCCAAACAGTGCCCTGGCGCTGGATGCGCAGTGGGGTCTCAACCCGGTGGTAGGCCAGACGCTGCTGCCACTGTGGGAACGCAAGCAAGTGGCCTTCGTGCCGTTTGCCGGCACCGACGATCTATCGCGCAGCCACTTCGAAACCCAGGACGATATCGAATCCGGCCAGGCCGGCAAGCACCGCGATTACCGCTCCGGGTTCATGGCGCGCCTGTCTGGCGTGCTCAGTGGCGTGCCGGCCATCGCGTTCACCGATTCGTTGCCGCTGACGTTCCAGGGCGGTGGCGATTTACCCAACGTGTCGTTGCGGAGTATCGGCAAAGGCGGGCTGGATGCACGGCAGGCGCAGATCCTGTCGCAGATGTACGACAGCACGCCGCTGGCCGCCGCTGCGCGCGATGGTCTTGCATTGCGTCAGCAGGTCACCGCGCAGTTGCGCGAAGAGATGGAGCAAGCCGGTCGTGGCGCCGCCAGTGCACGCACGTTTGCCGATGAAACCCGGCGCATGGCGACCTTGATGCGCGAGCGCTATCGCCTGGGGTTCGTCGATGTCGGTGGCTGGGACACGCATGCCAACCAGGGCAGTGTGGAAGGTGGCCTGGCCAACAACCTGCGCAATCTCGGCGAAGGGCTGGCTGCCTATGCCGATGCGTTGGGCCCGGCCTGGAACGATACCGTGGTGGTGGTCATCTCCGAATTCGGCCGCACCTTCCGCGAGAATGGCAGCAAGGGCACCGATCATGGCCATGGCACAACGTACTGGGTGCTGGGCGGTGGCGTGCGCGGCGGCCGCATCGCTGGCGAGCAGGTGGCGGTCGAACAGGCGCAGCTGCTGCAAAACCGCGATTACCCGGTGCTCAACAACTACCGCAGCCTGTTCGGCGGAATGCTCGGCCGTCTGTGGGGGCTGTCGCCAGCGCAGTTGGAACGGGTATTCCCAGGTGCCAAGCCACGCGATCTTGGATTGGTGTGAGTGTGCATGGCGAGCGATCGCACCGTGCGTGGTATCGACAGCCGGCTTGTGTCGATCCCGCGGCGTCTGCTTCGGGCGACGGCTGCAGGTTGCTCCTGCCAAGTGCGATACCGCACGCCGCTCCGCGACGCGGCACATCAACGTTGCATTGAATCTGCAAACGGTGAGCGCCCGTAAAACCGTTCCAGGTGCAAGGCGACCTGCGGCATCGTGCGCAAAAGCACGCGCGGTGCGGAGAAATGATATTCGCTGACCACTGCGAAGAATTCCTCCGGGGCTTCGGCGGCATACGGATCGATCTCGGTGTCCTGACCCGCATCGACGCGTTGGCAAAACAGATCGTAGGCATGCTGGAAATCGCGCGCCCAGGCGCGTTGCGCATCGCGCGGCAGGGGCGGTGTGCCGTCGAGCGCGCCATCCAGTGCATCGAGCTTGTGCGCCATCTCATGCACGATCACGTTGAAGCCTGCCTGCGGGTCGTCCAGGTCGGCTTGCACATCGGCCCAGCTGACGATCAACGGACCTTGCTCCCAGGCTTCGCCGATCAGGGTGTCGTCCCAGGCATGCATCACCCCGGCCGCATCCATGTGGGTGCGCTGCACGCGAAACGCATCCGGGTACACGATCAGCTGCGACCAGCCGCGCCAACCGGCGGCGCCGATTTCCAGCAGCGGCAGGCAGCAGGTCGCGGCCAGCACGAGTTGATCGTTCGGTTGCAGCTGCAGCCCGTCGACAGGCGAAATGGTCTTTTGCTGCAGGAACTGCGCGGTCAATGCGCGCAGGCGTTGCTGGCGGAGTGGATCGAGCGCGGCGACCCAGGCGCAACTGCCGCACAGCCGCTGCCACAGCGCATCAGCAATGTCTGGAGGCGGCCGGCGCAGCCAGCGCATCAACCACTGGATCAGCGGAACATGCCCGGCAGGAAACTGTGCCAGCGCGGCATCGTGCGCATGCGCGGGAACAACGAATCGCCATCGCTGCCACCGCCGCCGCCGGTGGACGGCGTGGCCTTGTGCGGGCTGTTGCGTGCCGGTGCGGCTTCGGGCGCCGGTGTCCTGCCGCGCGCGGCCGAGTTGGTGCTGATGCAGCTGTCATGATCGCCGTCGATCAGCTGGTCCGATGCCAGGGCGGCAAGCGGAGCCAACAACAGGAGCAGGCAAACCGTGATTCGGCGCATCGTCCACATCCAGGGCAAGCGGCGTGAGTCGCCGATCATAACGCGCTTTTCACTCCCTCACGCAAGCCGCGCTGGGCGCCCGGGAGGGCTTGGCGCATACTTTGGCGGATGGATTCGGGGACTTTGCGCGCAATGCACTGTGAGATGAAAGGCGCCGGCGGCCGGCAGTGCGGCGCCGGCGCTGCGGGAGATTGGTCGGGCGCGCGCGCCGGTCAGCCGCAGGGCGCACGCCCGGTGCGGCCGGTCACCGAGCCCACCGCACGCTTGGTCTGGCGCGTCGATGCTGCATCACACGCGTTGCCTCGGCGGCGCGCCGGCCGCGTCGCGCAGGCATTTCTTCCGGGTGCTGCAGCCCGCGCCGTCGCCACGTCACGCCGCATCGCCCGCCGCAGCCGTGGATGACCGTGCGTTGCTGGTCAAACTCGCCGGTGGCCGGTTGTCCGGCGATGCGTTGGCGCGCGATGCCGGGCTGACCCGCGCGGCGGTGTGGAAGCGCATCCAGAATCTGCGTGCGGCCGGCGTCGACATCGAAGGACGGGCCGGTGACGGCTATCGCTTGGCCACGCCCTTGGATCTGCTGGACGCGGCGCGTATTCGCGCCGGCATGGCCCCCGGTGCGGCAGCTGGGCTGGCGGCGCTGGATGTGGCCTGGACGCTGGAATCCACCAACACCACCTTGCTGGCGCAGCCGGCGCCCGAACAGGGCGTGGCGGTGCTGCTGGCCGAGCGTCAGACCGGCGGCCGTGGCCGGCGCGGGCGTCAATGGACCTCGCCGCTGGGCGCGCACATTTATCTGTCGGCGTCGCGCCGTTTCAATGGCGGGCTGGGCCAACTCGCAGGCCTGAGCTTGGCCGTGGGGGTCGCAGTGGCCGAAGCTTTGCGTGGTTGCGGGTTTGCCGATGTCGGGCTGAAGTGGCCCAACGATCTGCTGGCGCGGCAGCGCAAGCTGGGCGGCCTGTTGATCGAAGGCGGCGGCGAGATGGCCGGCAACGCGCGTGCAGTGATCGGGCTGGGCTTGAACGTGCACATGCCTGCGACCGCAGCGGCCAGCATCGACCAGCCCTGGATCGACCTGGATACCCTGGCCGGCGGCCCGGTGTCGCGCGACCAGGTGACGGCAGCGGTGCTGTCCGGGTTGCTGCCGGCACTGGACCTGTTCGAGGCGCAGGGGCTGGCGCCGTTCCTGGGGCGTTATGCAGACCTGGATGTCTTGCACGGGCGTACGGTGCAAGTCGAGGAAGCCGGCACCCACCATCGTGGCGTCGCGCTCGGCCTGGCGGCCGACGGCGCGTTGCGGGTGCAACTGGGCGAGACAGTGCGCCTGTTCCACTCCGGAGAAGTGAGCGTGAGACCTGCATGAGCGAGTGGTTGTTCGACCTGGGAAATTCGCGCTTCAAGTACGCGCCACTGCACGGCAACCGTGCCGGCCAGGTGCAGGCGTGGGCGCATGGCGCCGAGGCGATGGACGCGGCGGCGCTGGCGGCGCTGCCGTCCGGGCGTATTGCGTATGTTGCCAGCGTGGCCGCGCCGGCATTGACGCAACGCATGATCGCCTGCCTGCAGGAGCGCTTTACGCAGGTGCGCATCGTGCGGACCACCGCCGAATGCGCCGGCGTCCGGATTGCTTATGCCGACCCGAGCCGCTTCGGCGTGGACCGCTTTCTGGCGTTGCTGGGTGCGCGGGGCGATGCGCCGGTGCTGGTGGCCGGCGTGGGCACCGCACTGACCATCGACGTGCTCGGCGCCGATGGCCTGCATCACGGCGGCCGCATCGCCGCCTCGCCGACCACCATGCGCGAAGCGCTGCATGCGCGCGCGGTGCAACTGCCGGCCAGCGGCGGCGATTACGTCGAGCTGGCCATCGACACCGACGATGCCTTGACCTCCGGCTGCGATGGCGCGGCGGTGGCGCTGATCGAGCGCAGCCTGCAGCACGCCCAACGCAACCTGGGCGTTCCGGTGCGGCTGCTGGTGCATGGCGGTGGCGCGCCGCCGTTGCTGCCGCTGCTGCCCGATGCCTCGTTCCGCGCGGCCCTGGTGCTGGACGGTCTGGCGACGTGGGCGACCGCTGCGGCGTCCCCGTAGAATCGGCGCATGTATGTCCGCGCGCTCATCGTCGTCTTGATCGTCCTCAATGCCGGGGTGGCGTTGTGGTGGGCCTTGCAGCCGCCACCGGCACCACCGCCGGCGCCGCTGCAGCCGACCGGTGTGGCGCGGCTGGAACTACTGCCGACGGTGACCGGTGCTGGCGGGCCTGGGCTGCCGGCTGCAGCGCGCACGGGGTCGGGGTCTGCGGCAGAGAGTGCGTCGACAGCACCGGCGCCATCGCCATCGACAGCATCCGGGCCTGCATCGGTACCCACGCCGACCACGCCGGCAGTTGCCGGTCCCGCCGCGCCAACGTCTGCAGCGCCGACATCGGCCACCACTGCCGCAGCGCAAGCGCCGCGCGGTGCAGCTGAGACGTCGGCAGCGGCGAATGCCGCGGCGAAACCGGCCAAAGGCGTCGCCGCGACGGCGGCACAACCATCGCCCGCCCCATCCCCGCCTGCCGCGGAGCGCTGCGCCAGCCTGGGACCTTTTGCGGCACGCGCCGATGCCGAGGCCGCGCTGGCGCGCGTGCGTGGGCAGGCCAGCCGCGCCAGCGTGCGCGAGGACAAGGACGCCGGCATCAGCACGTTTCGGGTGATGTTGCCCAACGTGGGCGATCGCGCGGCCGCGCAGGCCCTGGTCAAGCGCATTGCCGCGGCCGGGATAGGCGACTACTACGTGATCGCGCAGGGCGAGGACAACACCGTGGCGCTGGGCCAGTACCAGAGCCGCGAGCGCGCCGAGCGGCGCCAGGCCAGCCTGGTCGGCGCAGGATTCCCGGCGCAATTGGTGCCCAGCGGCAACGGGCAATCGCGGTGGTGGATCGATGTCCGCACCAGTGCGGCCACCAACGCCCTGCAAGGGGCTGCCGGTGCCGCCCGTCAGCGTTCGCTAGATTGCGCCGCGCTGCGCTAGAATGCGCACCGGCGCGCAACGCGCCTGCCTTCGCCGGCATAGCTCAGTTGGTAGAGCAACCGCCTTGTAAGCGGTAGGTCCCCAGTTCGAATCCGGGTGTCGGCACCATCTTCGATCCACGCATGCGTGGCAATCACGCTCGACGTTGCTGCTGTTGGAGCACGCGATGCGGTGTGGATCTTTGCATCAACCGGTTGCCAAGCACGATGGCGCGTTGCCTGCCGCCATCTGTCCCAACGAACGGTAGCGTGCTCAGCGTTGTGTGAGCGGGCGTATGCGGCGCGCTCCGGTTCCGAGCGCGCGATCCACACAGCTGGCTGCTGCCGGCTCCGTTTGGTCGCCACTTCAGGTGGCTGGCACCATGGCACGCGCATGGCGCGATGTTGATCGCGCCATGCGAGGTGCAGCACTCAGGCCGGGCGGCCGGCCGAGAGCAGTTCCAGCGCGGCCTTGCCGGTGTCTGTGTGTGCATCGCCGCTCAGTCGGTCGGCCAATGCAGCCACGATGATGGCGTGGGCCTGGCGCAGCACGCTGTCGGCATCGGCGCTGGCGTCCACCACGTGTTTGCCGGGCAAGTCCAGCGCGGCAAAAATCGTGCGGCAGCGTTCCAGGTTGTCCTGGGTTTCGAAGTGGTTGGGCGCATCGCCACGGGCGCGGATCCGGGCCAGGCCGGTGGGTGGGGGCAGGTCGAGCAGCAGCAGCACGTCCGGGCGCGGCGCGAAGGCGTTGCGCTCCAGGAGTTCGTCCAGCGGCAGACCGGCCGCGCCCTGGTAGGCCACCATCGAGGGAAAGTAGCGGTCCAGGATGACGATGTCGCCGCGTGCCAGCGCGGGCGCGATCAAAGTGTCCACGTGTTCGTGGCGGTCGCGGATGAGCAGCTCGGCTTCTTCCTCTGCACTCAGGCGGCCGGTGGCGGCGGACTGGCGCAACTGGGTGCCCCATGGGCCGTTGGTGGGCTCCTTGCTCAGCACGACACGCGCGCCGGCCGCGTCCAGGGTGGTGGCCAGGCGGCGGGCGAGCGTGGTCTTGCCGGCGCCGTCGATGCCTTCGATGGCGATCAGCAAGCCGCCGGGCTTCAGTTCGATTGTCATCGCGCTACTTTAGCTGATCGTGGCGATGAACCTAACCGGCAGCAGGGCGATGAAGAGCGTGCAGTCTGCGCGACACGCGCCTGGCAACTCAGCCGCAGGAGCACATGGCATACGCGACGATGCAGCGACAGCGTTGCGGTGACGCGCCCGGCGGCGCGCGACGGGAGGAAACAGAATGAGTTGACGTGCGCTGTGGCGGATATTGCCAAAGACTTATCGCCGGTATGTCCTGCGCGATGTCGGAAATGTCCCGATATCCTGGCTTCTGGCTGCGGGCCATACTGAACAAGTCAGACACACTGCACACGCGTCTCGCGACTGAGTCGTGTTTTTGGCTTCAAGGAAGACGGACGCGTCGCCGCCACCCTAGAGGCGGCATCCCCCGCGTGACGCCCGCTCAGGCACCGTCGTGACCAGATTCCTTGTCTTGCTGGCCGTACCCGGCGCCGGCGCCAGGCGCGCTTTCGATCAGCTGGTCGCCGAGGTGTAGCGATAGGACAGCAGCGACTTCACCAGGAAGGTGATCTGGGTGGCCGAGCGCGCATCCACGCGCATGACCGGTACGCGGAAGCCTTCGGCCACCAAGGCCTCGCGAAACGGCGGCACCAGGAAATCCTCGACTTCATCGGTCATGGTGATGCCCACCGCCAGGCTGGCCTCGGGTGCGATCTGCGAAAACTCGCGCAACAACTCCAGCGTGGCTGTGAGCATCTGCGGATCGCGTGCGTTGGTCAGCACGATCACACCCAGCGCACCGTCGCACACCAGCGGCCACATGAAATCCAGGTATTTCTGGCCTGGCACACCGTAGACATGCAGCAGCTCGCCGTCTTCCAGCTCGATCGAGCTGTAGTCCAGCGCGACGGTGGTGTAGGTCTTGTCGCCGTAGGCGTCCTGGCTGAGCGGCATTTCGGTGCTGACCGGCTCCACATCGGAGATGGAGCGCACTGCGGTGGTCTTGCCGGCGCCCATGCCGCCGACGAACACCAGCTTGTTGGCTGGAAGACTCATGACTGCGCCTGGAAGAGGGAAAGGCCGAACCGACGTGCGACCCAGGAAAAGAACCGCGTGTTGCCGCCATCTGGGCGGCGCTGCGTTGCAGGCACGGGAATCTCCGCAGTCTGGGCAAGGCCGCTGGCAAGTGCAGCGGCGAACAGGCATTCCACCGTTTGCAGCGGCAGCTTGCAAGCATTGGCCAGCGCCTGCGGGCGCCAGGGCCGTGCATGCAGGTGGGCGATGGCCAGCAACTGGGCTGGCGAGCTGGTCTCTGCAGTCAATTCCGGCCACTGGCGCAATTGCAGCGCATGGCCGGGTTCCACTGCCGGCAGCGCCTGGCGCAGATGCTCGGGCAGGGCGAAAAACAGCGCTTCGAAGGAAATGCGTTGGGGCAACGCGGTCGCGGCAAGGTCGGGCACGACGTGCCAGCCCGAGCGGTCCAGCGCGGCGATGACCTGCGCCAGCGCCACGCCAGCGGGCAACTGCACGCAGCCATTGCCCGGGTCCACACGCACCTGCAACTGCGCATGCTGCAGCGTCGCTGCGCCGGCACCGAATTCGCCACGGCAGTGCCGCAGCAGCAATGCCGGCTCCGCGACCGGGGTAGCGTGCGGCGAGGACAACAGCAGGCGCATGTGTTCGTTGAGTTCGCGCACGGTGGCGCCGTGCTTGATCCAAGCGCCAGCCACGGGCGTGCGCGACACCACCAGCACCCGCACCGGTTGACCCTGCAATGCCTGCCAGGCGGCCAAGCCATCGGCGCTGTCCAGGCCCAGTACCACCACATCGGCCGCGTGCTGCGGCCATTGGCCCAACTGCACGTCGATGCGGTCGGCGAGCAGCAGCGAGCACGCCAGTTTCAGGCGTGTGGTGTGCAGCAGGTCCAGGCCGGCCGTGGCGACCCGCATGGCGTTGATGGGTGTGGTCATGAGCTGGCGCCGTAGCGGCGCATTGGATTACGAGATGCCTGCCGGTCTGCACCGGCAGGCTGGATCAGGCGATGCGCTGGCACCGCGCTGTCGGCATCAACCGAAATCGAGGGTCTTTTCGAACGCCTTGAGCTCGTGACGGGCCATGGCCAGGTTGGCCTTGGCACGGTCCAGCACCACGTACAGGAACAGCGTGCTGTTGCTTTCCAGCGGGCGCAGCAGGTGGTACTGGCGTGCAAGCGTGATCAGGATGTCTTCGATGGTGTCGTTCAGGCCGAGCTGTTCGGCGATGCGGCGCTTGGCGCGCACCACTTCGGTGTTGCCGGCCGCCGCCAATTCCAGGTTGAGCTCGGCACCGCCGGTCATGCCCAGCGCCATGCCGCTGTCGCTATCGACCAGCGCCGCGCCGACGAAGCCGGCCAGCGAATGCAGGTGTTCCAGATTGAGTTTTGACACGTGTGGTCCTTGGAAACGATGAGGAATGGGTGCCTTGCGGCATGCACGAACAGTGCCAGGTGCTCAGCCTTGCGGCGGGGTCAACACGGTGGCGAGGCGGCCGGCGCAATCGCGCGCATTGAACAACAGCGCAGCGGCATTGATGTCGCCACTGCCCACTGCGGTGAGCGTCAGCGGCTTGTCGGCGCGGATGCGGATCAGCACCAGCTGCCCGGCACGCGTGCTGACGGTGGCGTAATCGGCCTCTTTCAGGCTGGATTCGCGCGCCAGGGTCTCGCCCAGGGTCAGGAACGAATTGGCCATCGCGGCAAGCCGGCGACTGTCCACGTCCAGGCTGGAACGCTCGGTGATGGCGCGCCCGTCGGCCGTGGAAAGCATCAACAGGCGGATGCCCGGCTCACGTTCGATGGTCTGCGCAAACTCGTGACCGATGCGCTGCAGATCGTAGAAATGCAACGCCCGCGGGACTTCGCCTACGGCAGCCTTGACGACCTGGTTGACGGCGTTGTGCGGCATGAAAATCCCCCTGTTGCGTGATGGCCCGGGCGCGTACGTGCGTGGTGTGCCGCGCCGGGCGGCGCACCATACCACCCGGATCCGAGCAGGCTGTCACGCTCGCCCGTGGTGCTTAACTGGGCGGTCAGACAGGCAGAATCGGCAAAGTCCGGTGCGCCACAAAGTGCCTTGGTACGTCACGATAGCGGCGCGACGAGGCAGATCTAAACCTCGCGTTTGCTCGCACTGTTCAGTACAGGCGACATGCGTGCTGCGCTGCCGCGCGTCACTGTGCGGGCGGGCAACTAGACTGCACGGCTTTATCGATACTGGAGCAATGCATGGCAACGCAGTACGTGCCGGTTTCCTTGATTGGCGTTCCCACCGACATCGGCGCGGGCCACCGCGGCGCGCGCATGGGGCCGGAGGCGCTACGCATCGCCGGCCTGCAGGAGGCGCTGGTCGGCCGCGGCGTGGAGGTGCGCGATCTGGGCAATCTGGATGGTCCGCGCAATCCCTGGCAGGCGCCGCAGGCCGGCTACCGGCATCTGGACGAAGTGGTGGCGTGGAACCAGGCGCTGATGGACGCCAGCTACGCCGAACTGCGTGCCGGGCGCATGCCGATCATGCTCGGTGGCGACCATTGCCTGGGTATCGGCTCGATCACGGCGGTGGCCAAGTACTGCCGCGAGCAGGGCAGGCCGTTGCGGGTGCTGTGGCTGGATGCGCATTCGGATTTCAACACCAGCGAGGTGACTCCTTCGGGCAACGTGCACGGCATGCCGGTGGCCTGCCTGTGCGGGCTGGGGCCCGAGTCGCTGACCCACCTGGGCGGCAGTGCGCCGGCGTTGTTGCCCGAGCAGGTGCGGCAGATCGGCATCCGCTCGGTGGACCCGGAGGAAAAGCGGCTGATCAAGCAGCACCGCATCGATGTGTACGACATGCGCTACATCGACGAAGCCGGTATGAAGCGCACCATGGAAGCGGCGTTGCAGGGCATGAGCGCCGATACGCACCTGCACGTGAGTTTCGATGTGGACTTCCTCGACCCCAGCATCGCGCCGGGCGTGGGCACCACGGTGCCCGGTGGCCCCAACTACCGCGAGGCGCAACTGGTGATGGAAATGATTGCCGACACCGGGCGCATGGGCTCGTTGGATATCGTCGAACTCAACCCGGTGCTGGACAACCGCAATGCGACCGCCGAACTGGCGGTGGATCTGGTCGAGAGCCTGTTCGGCAAGTCGACGCTGATGCGGGATTGATCCGTACCGAGCGCACCGGGACGCGTTCACATCAAATCCACGGCCGCGCAGTCAGATTTGGCGCCAAGCCAGGTGCGCTGGCACCGTGATAGAACGAGGACAAGCGATGAAGCGACTGCTGACACTGATGGTGCTGGCCCTGTTTTCGGCCGGCGTGATGACGGGCTGCAACACCGTGGCCGGCGCCGGCAAGGACATGCAGGGTGCGGGCGACAAGGTCGAGAAAACGGCCGAAAAATGCAGCGACGGTAAGTGCTGATCCGTCACATCGCGTGGCCCTGTTGAATTGATCGATCTGCGGCAACGCGCCGCTTTACCCCTGAGGAGTGTGTTATGAAGCGTGCAATTGTGCTGCTGGTGCTGTCGATGTTGTCGGTGGGAATGCTGGCGGGTTGCAACACCGTCGCAGGCGCCGGCAAGGACGTGCAGGGCGCTGGCGAGAAGGTGGAAGACGCAGCGCGTAAGTAATCCGACGCCGCATGCAAAAAAACGGGCCGCAAGGCCCGTTTTTTGTGCGTGCTTTACGTACAAGGCGGCTTCTGTCGACGCATGCAACATGCAGTGCGACCAGCGGCGGGAGTAGGCAACGGTTCAGTGCGGTGATCGGCGGTTTGACACCTTTTGATCCCGGACCAACGCCCGCGTGGGCAGGCTGGCGCCACGGTCAATCGCGACCGCATCAGCGGAGTCATCGCATGAACAGTGACATCATTTCCGGCAAGTGGACCCAGTTGAAGGGCAAGGCCCAGGCGAAGTGGGGCGATCTTACCGACGACGATTTCAAGGTTGCCGAAGGCAATGCCGAATATCTGCAGGGCAAGCTCCAGGAGCGCTATGGCTGGGACCGCGATCGCGCCCAGACCGAAGTGCGCGCGTTCGAAAAGTCGTTGCGCGACGACACCTGAGGGTGCGCCGGTCTGCCGCCGTTGAGGCGAGCAGCTTGCAGACGACGGGCCGCCCGGTGCGGCCCGTTCTGCGTTCGAGCGTGGAGCCAACTCCCCGGCGCCTGCGGCGGTGGCAAAAGTGCGGAACCGCTAAACTTGGGGGCTACCCCACCCTGGCATGACGTAGATGACCACCCGTGTCCTTACCGGCATCACCACCTCCGGCACCCCGCACCTGGGCAATTATGTCGGTGCAATCCGCCCGGCCATTCAGGCCAGTGCAGGTGCCGATACGGAGAGCTTCTATTTCCTGGCCGATCTGCACAGCCTGATCAAGGCGCAGGACCCGGCGCGCACGCAGCGTTCGACACTGGAAATCGCCGCCACCTGGCTGGCCTGCGGCCTGGACCCGGACAAGGTGTGGTTCTACCGGCAGTCCGATGTGCCCGAGACCACCGAGTTGATGTGGTTGCTGACCTGCGTGGCCGGCAAGGGCATCCTCAATCGCGCGCATGCCTACAAGGCGGCGGTGGACAAGAACCGCGCCGATGGCGAGGACGAGGATGCCGGCGTCACCGCAGGCTTGTTCATGTATCCGGTGCTGATGGCGGCCGATATCCTGATCTTCAATGCGCACAAGGTGCCGGTGGGACGCGACCAGATCCAGCACATCGAAATGGCGCGCGATTTCGCGCAGCGTTTCAATCATGTCTACGGGCGCGACTTTTTCACCTTGCCCGAAGCGGTGATCGACGAGCAGGTGTCCACCTTGCCAGGCCTGGATGGCCGCAAGATGAGCAAGAGCTATAGCAACACCATTCCACTGTTTGCGCCGCGCGAGGAATTGCGCAAGCTGGTGTTTTCCATCCTGACCGATTCGCGCGCGCCGGGCGAAGCCAAGGACACGCAGGGGTCGGCGTTGTTTCAGCTGTACCAGGCGTTTGCCACACCGCAGGAATCTGCCGCCTTTGCGCAGGCGTTTGCCGACGGCATCGGCTGGGGTGATGCCAAGCAGCAGTTGTTCGAGCGGATCGATCAAGAAATTGCGCCGCTGCGTACGCGCTACGAGGCGTTGATGGCAGAGCCAGCCAAGATCGAAGCGATCCTGCGCGCCGGTGGTGCACGTCTGCGCGCGCGCTATGCCACTCCCCTGCTGGCCGAGCTGCGCGATGCGGTGGGCTTGCGCGATCTGTCCAGCCAGGCCGCCACCGCGGCGGTGCAGGCCAGCGAAAAGGTCGCACTGCCGGTGTTCAAGCAATATCGTGAAAGCGATGGGCAGTTCTATTTCAAGTTGAACGATGGCGCGGGTGCATTGCTGCTGCAGAGCGATGGCTTCGCTTCGCCACGCGATGCCGGACAGGTGATCGCACGGTTGAAGCAGGCTACCCAAGCCAGCGATCTGCAGCTGCCGGGCGTGCATGCGCAGGTGGATGCCGACGTGATTGTTGCCGCGATGGATGCCTTGCGCGAGGCGTGAGCTGCGCGGCGCAACAGGCGTCGAGGTGGGTTGTTGTGGTTGCGTAGGTCGTGCCTGTGGCGACATGCGCGACCGCGACGCCAGGCTTGGGCCTACACTGCAGTTTCGACAGCCGCCGCGGGGTGCGAATGACAGCGACAGCCGAGTTCAACATCCACACCATCGATACCGGCTTTGGCGGCGTGCAATTCGATGCGGCGTATCTGGTGGTCCAAGCGCAGCAGGCCGCCTTGATCGATTGCGGTACCTCGCTGTCGGTCCCGCAGATGCTGGCCGCGGTGCAGGCGGCCGGGTTGGCGCCAGCGCAGGTGGAGTGGTTGATCCTGACCCATGTGCATCTGGATCATGCTGGCGGTGCAGGAGCCTTGTTGCGGCATTTGCCCAATGCGCAGGTGCTGGTGCATCCGCGCGGTGCGCCGCACCTGATCGACCCTGCGCGGCTGATTGCCGGCGCCACCGCGGTGTATGGCGAGGCGGACATGGCGCGCCATTACGGCGTTATCGAGCCGGTGCCGGCCGAGCGCGTGGTCGCGGCCGGCGAGGGTCATACCGTGATGCTGGGCAAGCGCGCGCTGCGCACCGTCGAGACGCCTGGACATGCGCGCCATCATCTGTGCGTGTGGGATGCGCGCAGCCGCAGCTGGTTCACCGGCGACACCTTCGGCCTGTCGTATCGTCAGTTGGACAGTGCGCGTGGCGCTTTCATCGTGCCGACGTCCTCACCGGTGCAATTCGAACCCGAGGCCATGCTGCAGTCGATCGCGCGCCTGATGGACGCCGCACCAGAGGCGATGTATCTGACCCATTACGGCCGTGTCACCTCGCCAGAACCGTTGGCGCGGGCGCTGGGCGAGCAGATTCATGCGATGACCGACATTGCGCTGGGCTGCGCGCAGCGTCCGGACCGGCATCGCTGCATGGTGGCGGCATTGACCGAATTGTATCTGGAACGCGCACGCCAACATGGATGTCGGTTGGACGATGCCGCCGTGGAGCAACTGCTGGCAACGGACATCGAGCTCAACGCGCAAGGGCTGGGCTGTTGGCTGGATCGTGCAGCGCGCATGCGTTAGCGCTGGTTGAGGGGTGACACACCCTCTCGAACGCTGTAGTGCGTGGTCGCGTCGTTCTGGGGCAGCTAAGGCCGGATCAGTCGGGTGCGCGGTTGCCCTCACCGCTCGCGGGATACGCCGTGAACCCGTCCATGGGGGCTCGATGGCAGCCTCCATGCCGCCAACGGTCCCGCAATCGGTGAGGACACCGCACCAGAACGTTGGCTGGTGGTGTTGTTGAAAGCAGTGCACATCGACCATCTTGATGGCGCGCGGGCAAGCGCCTTGCAGCCACACCGGAGATCATCCGCGCTTGGCCATGCATGCGATCGACTGCATTCTCGTGTCATTGCGCTCCGGTGTTGGTCGCACGCTTGTAAACTATGTGTCATCTACCGTTGCAAGGCCTCACCGTGAATCCGATGCGCATCCTGCTGTTGTCTGCCTGCCTGTTTGTAGGAGGTGTGGCGCAGGCCGCCAACGATCTGCCGGGCGGCGGCATCGATGCCGAGGCATTGTCGCGTCACGTGCGCTTGCTGGCGTCGGACGAATTCGAAGGGCGCGCGCCGGCCAGCGCCGGTGAGCAGCGCACGGTCGATTACCTGGTGGAGCAATTCAAGGCGGCCGGCCTGGAGCCAGGCGGCGAGCAGGGCAGCTGGACCCAGGCCGTGCCGCTGGTGCGCGCGCAGGTGGATGGCCCGGTGCGCGCAAGCCTGCGCGTCGGGGGCACGACCCAGGCGCTGGTCAATGGCAACGATGTGACCCTGCAAAGCCTGCGTCCGCAGCAGGCGGTCGCGTTGAAGAACGCGCCACTGGTCTTCGTCGGCTACGGCATCAGTGCGCCAGAGCGCCAATGGGACGACTACAAGGGCGTGGACCTGCGCGGCAAGATTGCGGTGGTGCTGATCAACGATGCCGATTTCGAATCGCCGCAGCCGGGCGCATTCGACGGCAAGGCCGTGACCTATTACGGCCGATGGACCTACAAGTACGAAGAGGCGGCGCGGCGCGGTGCGGCCGGGGTATTGATCGTGCACGAGACGGCGCCGGCGGCGTATGGCTGGGCCACGGTGCAGAGCTCGGGCATGTCGCCGTTGTTCGACATCGAGCGCAGCGATGCCGATGCCCGTGCGCAGCACGTGCCGGTGCGCGGCTGGATGCAGCGTGCATTGGCGGTGTCGTTGTTCAAGCAGGCCGGCCTGGATTTCGAACAGGCCAAGGCACGTGCGCAGCAGCGCGACTTCGCGCCCGTGGCACTGGGCGATGCGGCGTTGTCGGTGAATTTCAAGCTCAAGCGCGAGCGTGTGGTGACGCATAACGTGGTGGCCAAACTCACCGGCAGCCGGCATCCGGATGAGACGGTGATCTTCTCCGCGCACTGGGATGCATTCGGGATCGGCAAGGCCGATGCCGGTGGCGATACGATTCGACGCGGCGCCGTGGACAACGCCACCGGCGTGGCCAGCGTGCTGGAACTGGCGCGCGTGTTCGCAGCCGGCCCCAAGCCGCAGCGCTCGTTGTACTTCATTGCGTTGACTGCCGAAGAAAAAGGCCTGCTCGGCGCCAATTACTACGCCGCGCATCCGCTGGCGCCGTTGGACAAGACCGTGGCCGTGCTCAACATGGAAATGTTCAGCCCCGATGGCCCGACCCGCGACATCGCCTCGTGGGGACGTGGGCGGGTGTCGCTGGAAGGCGATCTGGAAACCGCCGCCAAGGCGCGTGGTCGCAGCTATTCGCCGGATCCGAATCTGGAAGCAGGCTTCTTCTACCGCGCCGATCATTTCGCGTTCGCGCGCATGGGTGTGCCGGCGATCACCGCCGGCCCCGGCCTGGACATGCTCGACGGCGGCGTCGCGGCAGGCAAGGCACTGCGCGACAAGTATTTCGCCGATTGCTACCACCAGCCGTGCGATCGCTGGACCCCGCAATGGGATGCCAGCGGCCATGCCGCCGATACCACGCTGGTGTACGACGTGGGCGTGGCGCTGGCCAATGGCCGGCAGTGGCCGAGCTGGCAGGATGGCTCGGAATTCAAGGCGATCCGTGCCAAGAGCGATGCGGTGCGCAAGTAAGCGCGCAGGAGCGAGAGGGCGCCGTGCCCTCGAGCGAGGACAAGCGCAGCGACCAAGACGACTGCGCTGATCGCCAGACGGGCGCAGCTGGATTCGATGCGGCATGTGCGCTCGTACATTCGGGGTCCTGCACGCTGTCCATGCGCATCGGATGACTGAGCGCGACGCCAAGCGAACGCAGCCGCTGCCCGGTGGCCTGCATTTGCTTGTGCGTGTGCGGATCCCGCGCGCCGTCCACGCTCATCAGACGGCCGCTCGGGACGTTTGTCGTTGCTCGGTACACAGGCTGGCGTTGTGATCAACGCCATGGCATTGAACGACTGCGTATAGGCGTGCCTACGGCTTGGCGGCGTTGGGTGAGTTGCCGCCGCCGGCACGCGTGCTTTTGTCGCCGCCGCTGCACGGATAGCGCTTTGCCAGCGCCTGGACGATCAAGTCGGGTGCGGCCTGGGCCTGGCGTGTATCGGGCAGCGCGCCGATATCGGCGATGACCGCCTGCAGATCGGGCGAGCCGGTGCTGCCCGCCGGCATGCACCAGCCGGTGCGATAGCTGGCGCTGGCGACGCCGAGCAGATACGCACCGGCGCGGCTGGCTGAAACAAGCACCTTGAACTCGCGTTGCTCCGGCGCGGTGATTTCTGGCGCAAGCGATCCGTCCAGTCCGGCGTCGATCAGCTTGCGGCCGCTGAGTTCCCACGGCTCGGGGGCACGCGCCGATGCCGTGGCGGACGTTGCGAACAAGGCGGCCAGGGCCAGCCAGCGAAGAGGGTGCTGCATCTGCACGCTCGGATGCGGTGGGAAGTGCACCATAGCGCGACCGGGGTGCGGCGTGGGCTTTGGCATGTGCTCTAGAATCGAAGGTTCCGCTGCACTGCCTGGCACTGTTCCGATGTCTTCCTCTCACGATGCTGCCGCGCCTGCGCGCAGCGGGTTAGTCGTTCTCGCCTTGTTGCTGGTCTACGTGGTGTGGGGCTCGACCTATCTGGCGATCCGCTTTGCGCTGGAAGGTGGCGCGCAGCCGCTGACGATGGTGTCCGGGGCACGTTTCATCGTCGCCGGTAGCGTGCTCTACAGCGTGCTGCGCTGGCGCGGCGTGGCGGCGCCAACGCGCGCGCAGTGGAAGAACGTGGCGCTGATGGGTGCGGCGTTGCTGCTGCTCGGCAACGGCATGGTGGTGCTGGCCGAGCGCAGCGTGTCGTCCGGGCTGGCCGCCACGGCGGTGGCGTCGGTGCCGTTGTGGATGGCCTTGTTCGGCGCATTGCGCGGGCAGCATGCCAGCGGCGGCGAATGGCTGGGCATCGTGATTGGCTTTGTGGGCGTGGTGTGGCTCAACGCCGGCAGCAGCCTGACCGCGACGCCGGTTGGCCTGGTGTTGCTGCTGATCGCACCGATCGGCTGGGCATTCGGGTCGGTGTGGTCGCGCGGGCGCGATCTGCCTTCGCCGTTCATGACCGCTGCCGGGCAGATGGTGTGCGGCGGCGTGCTGCTGGTCAGTACCGGCCTGCTGATCGGCGAGCGCCCGCAGGTGTGGCCGAGCCCGCAAGGACTGCTGGCGGTGGCGTACCTGTGCGGGTTCGGCTCGATCGTGGCGTTTACCGCCTACGTGTGGCTGCTGCATCACGTGCGGCCTGCGCTCGCCGGTAGCTACGCCTACGTCAACCCGGTGATTGCGGTCAGCCTGGGTGCCTGGCTCGGCCATGAGCGCTTCAGCGCGCAGGACATCGGTGCGATGGCGGTGATCCTGGCCGGCGTGCTGGTGGTCACCTTTGCCAAGGCGCGGCGATGAGCGCGGTGTCGTCCCAGGAAGCACGCCGCGGGTTGTTGATCACCGCCTCCACCTTCGTGCTGTGGGGGCTGGTGCCGGTGTACTGGCATCTGCTCAAGGCGGTGCCGTCGCTGCAGATCATCGCCCACCGCATCGTGTGGAGCACGGTGCTGGTGGTGGCCTGGCTGCTGGCGAGCTCGGGCCTGGGCTGGTGGCGCAGCATCGCGGCGCAGCCCCGCGCGCTGGGCATGCTGGCCGGCAGCAGCGTGGCGATCGCGTTCAATTGGGGCCTGTACATCTGGGCGATCAACGCCGGGCATGTGATCGAGGCCAGCCTGGGATACTTCATCAACCCGCTGCTGAGCGTCTTGCTGGGCGTGCTGGTGTTGAAAGAGCGCCTGCGTCGCATCCAGTGGGTGGCGGTGGCCTGCGCGGCAGCGGGCGTGCTGTGGCTGACCATCGATGCCGGCGCGCCGCCGTGGATTGCGTTGGGGCTGGCGGTGTCCTTCGGTATTTACGGGCTGCTGCGCAAATTGGTGGCGGTGGATCCGGTGGCCGGGCTGGGCGTGGAAAGCGTGTACCTGTTCGTGCCGGCGTTGCTGCTGGCGGCGTGGGGCGAGCAGGGCCACGGCGGCGCGTTCCTGAGCGGCTGGAGCCTGCGGACCGACGCGATGCTGATCTTCGGTGGCGTGGTGACGGCGCTGCCGTTGATCGGTTTCGCCTACGGTGTGCGGCGCATTCCGCTGTCGTTGGTGGGCATCCTGCAATACATCGCGCCGAGCCTGCAGTTGCTGCTGGGCGTGTGGTTCTTCCACGAGCCGTTCGATCAGGGGCGCGCGATGGGCTTTGCCGCGATCTGGGTGGGTTTGCTGTTGTTTGTCGGCGACAGCGTGGTGCGGTCGCGGCAGCCGGTGCTGACGCGCTAAGTCAGCCACCCTGCACGCTGTGCGTGTGGCATTCATCAGTGCGATCGCTTCGCGTCAGCGTGCGCGATTGCCGTGCTCAACTCTGCGGCATCGCCAGGGGGTTGGTTACGGCCAGCGTGGACGCGGGCAGCGCCTGCGGTGCAGGGCAATGGCTGGGGTCTTGGTGCACCTGTGCCAGCCATTGGTCGATCGGCCCGCCGAGCACGTCCAGCCGTAGCGGCAGGCTCAAATGGTTTTCGCCCGGCAGTTCGAGGTAATGCGCACGCGCGCTGGCCAGGGCCAGTGCGCGGCCATGCGCCACCGGAATGTGCTGATCGGCATCGCCGTGCAACAGCAGCACGCAGCTGCGCGTGTCGGCCAGGGCGTGCGCGACATCGACACGGTCCAGGTCCAGCTTGAGCTGGGTGTCGGCCGCTGCAATCACCGCGTCGATATTCTGGTCGGCATAGCGCCAGCGTGCATACGCCGCCACCGCCCGCCCACGCCACCCGTGCGGCTGGCTGGCGAGCAGGTGCGGCACCATGTCGCGGATGCCGCGCCCGGCATTGGCGAAGGATTCCATCGCCACCACGCCGGTTACGCGCGGGCCGAGTTTGTCGGCCGTAAACAGCGCGGTGGCCGCGCCGTAGGAAATGCCGAACAGATACAGCGGCCCGCGGATTTCGCCGCGTGGTTGCAGGGCGTCGAGCACATCGATGACGTCGTCGGACTCGCGCGTGCCGTAGCCGGACGGCCCGCCGCCGGAATGACCATGGTTGCGCAGATCGATGGTGACCACGCGGTAGCCGGCCTGCGCAAGCTGCAGCGACCAGGGCAGCAGCGAGTCGCCATCCATCATCCAGCCGTGCAGCAGCACCACCGTGCCGCGCGGCGCCGGCGGTTTGGCAGTCGGTGCCTTGAAACTGAAATCCACATCCAGCGCATGCGCCGGGTCACTGCGCTGCCCCGTGTAGCGATAGTGCATGGCGTACTGGCCGGGGTCGATCGCGCGCCAGAAGATCGGCACGCCATCGCGCGTCACCACATGCCCGCTGCGATTGGGCACCGTGGCGATGGTGGCGGCAATGCGTTCTTCGTCCAGCAGCGGCGAGGTGCCACCGGGCGCAACCAGGCGCTCGCTGAGCGAGGTCGAAGAAGAGGAGCAGCCGGCCAGCCACAGGCAGGCGCAGACCAGCAGAAGCAGGCGCGTCATGGCGATCGATCGATGCAGCAAACGGCCGAGCAGGCTACGGCCTGCCCGGCCGGCGCATCTACCGCATTGCGGTGACAGAACCATGACAGCCTGCAATACGTTCAGCCGCCGCCGCGTGCTTCGCCGCGGCTGTCACCATTGCCGATTCCCGGCGGACCAAGGCCCGCCTACACCTCACGCAGCGCCGTGGTAATCGGCAGACGCGCCGCACGCAGCGCGGGAAACAGTCCGCCCACCAGGCCGATGCCCAGCGCCCACTTCAGCCCGCTCCAGAGCAGCTCTGGCGAGACCTTGAACTGGAAGACCACCTGGCTGAAGTTACTGCCCAGCGTGGAGACGGTGTAGCCGTTGAACACCGCCCAGGCGATCGCGCCGCCCAGCAGCCCGCCCAGCAATGCCAGCAGCATGGTTTCCAGCATCAGCGCCATGATCACCGGCGTGCCGCGAAAGCCGATCGCACGCATGGTGGCGATCTCGCGCGCGCGCGTGGCCACCGCCGCATACATGGTGTTGAGCGCGCCGAATACCGCGCCCACTGCCATGATCGCCCCGATCACCGTGCCCAGGATGTTGATCAGCTTGTTCAGGCCGCCGCCCTGTTTGCCGTAGTAGGCGCGGGTGGTTTCCACATCCAGCTTGAGCCGCGGATCGGCAGCCATGGCGGTCTTGAACGCGCTGAAGCCTGCCTTGCCGTTGGTGCGCACGCTGATCGACTGATAGGCACTGCGGTTGTAGGTGGTGGCCAGCGTCTGCGCGTCGGTCCACAACTCCGAATCGTGCGCATCGCCGGAGGCGAACACGCCCACCACCGTCCACTGCTGGCTGCCAAGCGTGAGGGTCTTGCCCAGCTCCAGTCCGCGGAACTGGTTCAACGCGCCCTTGCCCACCACCATTTCGCGCAGGCCGGTGTTGAAGCGGCGGCCCTGCACGATCTTGACCTTGTCATGCACGGCCCAGGCCTGTTCGCCCACGCCACGCAGTTGTGCGTTGACGTCGGTGCCGTCGGCGCGGGAGGCGATGTTCACCACTTGCGACAATTCCGGCGACAGCATCGGGCGGCCATTGGCATCGGCGGCAATGCCGGGAAGGCTGCCGATCAGCGGCACCAGGTCGCGGGTAATCACCGAGTTGGTTTCCGCCTGCGAACCGCCGCGCAGGACGATCGCGGTGGTGTCGTCGCCGGTGCTGTTGAGCGTGGCTTGAAAGCCCTGGCCCATTGCCAGCATCGCCACCAGCACGCCGACCACGCCGGCAATGCCGACCACGATCACCGAGCTGGACCCCCAGCGCTGCGGCAGCGTGGCGATGCCGATGCGTGCGGCCGCCAGCGAGAGCCTGCCGCTGCGTGTGGCCACCAGCCACACCGCCAGCAATCCACCGATCGGCAGCAGCACCATCCACGGCAGTGCGATCCAGGCCGCCAGCCCGATTGCCAGCAGCACGACCGACAGCGCGTTGACCCCACGATCTTTCCATTTGCGTTGCATGTGCATGCTCCTGTCAGCGGCCGGCGAGTGCATCGACGATCTTCAAGCGCTGCGCGCGTAATGCCGGCAGCACACCCACCACGATGCCGATGCCGGCCATCAGCCCGACCGCGACAAGCCAGGTCTGCAGCGGCACGGTCTGGGTCGGCATCAGGCCGCCGCTGCGCGCTGCAACCGCCGGGATCACCAGCGCCGCCAGCCCCATGCCGATCAGCCCGCCCAGGCCGATCAGCAACATCGACTCCACCATCACCAGGCTCAGCACGGTGCGGTCCTGAAAGCCCAGCGTCTTGAGCGTGGCCAGCTCCGGAATCCGCTCGCGCACGGCCTGTGCCATGGTGTTGCCGGTCAGCAGCAGCAAGGTGAAAAACACCGCGGCCATGATCGAGGTGACGATCAAGCCGATATCGGCAAACTGCTTGACGAAGGCTTGCTGAAATGCCGATTCGGTCTGCGACTTGGTTTCATGGTCGGAGTTGGCCGATAACGCATCGACGGCCTGCGCCACGCGCGATGCCTGGTCGGCGTTGCGCAGCGTCACCGTGTACCAACTTACCCTGCTTTTGATGTAGTCGTTGGACTCGTCGAAGTACTTCCAGTTCATCATCAACTGGCGTTCCTGGTTGGCGGCCACGGTGCGGTCTTTCATGCGGAAGATGCCGACCAGTTGCAGCGGCCAGTCGTTGCTGCCGCCGCGCGGAAAGATGGTGGCCTGCAGCGGAATGGTGTCGCCGATCTTCCAGCCATTTTCCTTGGCCAGGCTTTCGCCAACGATCGCGCCGGTGCGTGTGGTCTGGAACGCCTTGAGCTGGTCCTTGGGCAACTGGTATTCGCTGTACACATCGAAGAAATTGGGCGCCACCGAAAAATTCGGGAAAAAGTTCTTCGGGTCGCGGTAGATGCCGCCGAACCACATTGCCGAGGTCACATCGCGCACGCCCGGCACGCTGCGGATCTGGTTTTCCAGATTGATCGGCAGCGATTGGGTGATCGACAAGCGCGATGCCACCACCAGCCGGTCCACGCCGCTGACGCTGCCGCCGGAGGTAAAGGCCACGCGCACCGAATCGAGCATGCCGAACAATAAAAACGCCGCGACCACCGAGAGCAAGGTCAGCAAGGTGCGGGTCTTGCTGCGGAACAACTGCGCCCATACCAGCGAGAGATACTTCATGGCAGCGCTCCCTTACAGTGCAAGCGGCGCATCGGCCAGCTCGCCCTTGTCCAGATGGATGGTGTGGGTGGCATATTCGGCGGCCTTGGGGTCGTGGGTGACCATCACGATGGTCTTGCCGTGTTCGCGATTGAGCTCCTGCAGCAGGCGCAGGATTTCTTCGGCATTGTGGCGGTCCAGATCGCCGGTGGGTTCGTCGCAAATCAGGAAGGTGGGATCGGAGACGATCGCGCGCGCGATCGCCACGCGTTGCTGCTGGCCGCCGGACAATTCGCTGGGCTTGTGGTTGCGACGCTCCTGCAGGCCGACCAGGGTCAATGCGATCTCGGCATTGCGCTTGCGTTGGGCGGCATTGAGCGAGGTGAGCAGCAACGGCAGCTCCACGTTCTTCTGCGCGGTGAGCATCGGCATCAGGTTGTAGAACTGGAACACGAAACCGACGTGGTGACTGCGCCAGGTCGCCAGCTGCTCGCCGCTCATGCGATCGATGCGCTCGCCTTCGATCTCGATCTCGCCGCCGCTGGGGCTGTCCAGCCCGCCGATCAGGTTCAGCAAGGTGGTCTTGCCGGAGCCAGACGGCCCCATCAGTGCGACGAAGTCGCCGCTGGCAATGTCCAGATCGATGCCGTGCAGCACCTGCACCTGCTCGGGGCCGCGTTGGTAGGTCTTGGTGATGTTGCGCAAACTGACGAGAGCGGACATGGCAACTCCTGGCGGTGCGATGGAAGAGGTGACAGCAGTGCGCAGAGCGACTGCGGATGTGGTGCGGCACTGCAGTAACACGATGAGCTGAAATGCGATGAAGCGATGGGGCGAGTGCAGGCAAAGGCATCGGTTGCTGTGGCGACACCTGTGCGGCGCACGCTGCCGATGCCTGAAACGTGCCTGCGACGACAGCGGCTGAGATATCGACGAACATCGCAACTGCAGATGCGCAAGCACAGCCGATACCGCGTTACTGGATTTCACCGGCGTTCCCTCGCAGCGCGACGCAGGCGCTTACGTCGCTGCCGTTTCCATCAAACGCGCTTTCCGTATTCCCCTGAGTGGTGACCGCCTGCGCTGTGTTGGTTGTGCGTTATTCGGCAGCGTCCGGCGCTGCTTCGGTCACCTTGTCGCCATCCTTCAAGGTTTGCGGCGGATTCAGTACCACACTGTCGCCTGCGGCCAGGCCGGAGAGCACCTGCCTGTCTTCGCCCATCACCATGCCGGTGGCGACGGCATGCGCGCTGACGGTGTTGTGCTCGCCGACCACGAACGCGACCGTGCGCGTGTCGCGCTCCACCAGTGCGGCGGCCGGGACGCGCACGCCCTGCGGCTTGGCTGCTTGCTGCGGTTTGGCCTGCTCCAGAAAGCTGACCCGGACACCCATCTCCGGCACGATGCGCGGGTCCTTGACCTTGAGCGCCACGCGCACTTTCACCGTGGCCTTGCCGCGGTCGGCGGTGGGGATGATGGCGATGACCTCGCCTGGAATCTTCCATTCCGGGTAGGCGTTGAGCACTGCTTCCACCGGCATCTTGGGTTGCACGCGGCCGATGTAGGACTCGCCCACTTCCACCTCGATTTCCAGCGATTCCATGTCCACGATGGTGCCGATACCGGTACGGGTGAATCCGCCGCCGGCCGACAACGGCGAGACGATTTCGCCCGGCTGCGCTGCCTTGGCCGTCACCACGCCGGCAAACGGCGCGCGCACCACGTTGAAGTCAGAGCGGATACCGGCAATGGCCAGTTGGTCGGAGGCGACCTGCACATTGCGCTGCGCGTTCTGCAGCTGGGCGCGCAAGGCATCGCGCTGCGCAATGGCCTGGTCGTATTGCGAGCGCGACACCAGCTGCGCACCCACCAACGACTGCAGGCGCGTGGCGTCGGCGTTGGCTACTGCCAGTTGCGCCTGCATGTTGTCGACCTGGCTGCGTGCGGCCGACAACTGCGAGGCCGACAAGCTGCGCTGCGCATCGGCATCGAGCGGGTCGAGTGTGGCCATCACCTGGCCCTGTTCGACGCGCATGCCTTCTTCGATCATCACCTCGCGCACCTTGCCGGTGACTTGCGCCGACACCGTGGCCATGCGTCGTGCCACCACATAGCCGGAGGCGTCCAGCACCGATGCGCTGCTGCTGCCGGCGCTGATCGCCACCACCGGCGCGGTCTGCACCTGCACCACCGGGCGGCGCGTGAACCACCACGCGGCGGCGGCCAGCACGATGACGAGGATCACTGCGGCGAGGATCCAGCCGGTACGGCGGGCGGGCGGCGGCGTGGCAGGGCGCTGGCGGTCGATGCGGAGTTGCTTGAGCAGATCGGCGGAAGTGTTCATCGATGACCAGGACGGAAGGCTGCGCGAAATGTGACGGTCTACAGGCGATGCCGCAAGCTGCCGGAAGTCACCAACTGCGGTGCGGCGACAAACGGTCGATGCGCCGATGCCACCGCCAGCTGGTGCGCAGCATGCAGTCAGCACGGCGCGCTCACCAGTGACAGCTGTCATCTGCACGCCATGACACCGGCAACTGGTGCACCAGCGCTGCGGCAGGCCATGCTGGCGGCTCCTCCGGCAATCCGCTAACGGCATGCTTTCCTTCGCATTTGCAGACTGCACGTATCTGGCTTGCGCTTGCGCAGGCCAATCGCAACCCCGGTGGGCGATCGCATCGCAGCAAGCACCGGGAGCATGCATGAGGCCGCTCACCCGTATCGTCCTGCACGCAGCCGCACGCAGCCGCACGCAGGCGGGCCCGGCAGTGGCAGAATCCGCTCATCCACACGGACCTTTGCTGATGCGCCTCCGGTTTCCCGCATGGCTTCGCCCCGCCGCCAGTTCGCAGGTTGCCGCGCGGCTCGCGCAGGGCCAATCGCCGTGGATGGACAGCGTGCACTTGCTGTGGTCGGCCTGGGTATTCGTGGTGCCGGTGTTTTCTGCGCGGGGCTACGACAGGACCTGGCTGTTGTGCACGCTGCTTTCGTATCCGGTTTTCCTGCTGCTGTACGCACGCATGTTGCTGGCGCCACGCGGCACCTTGTATCGCTACGCCTGGGCGATGGCGGTGATGAGTGCTGCCTTGTTGCCGGTGTATTCGTCGGGCATCAGCTACTTCATCTTTGCCTGCCTGAGCTTGCGTCCCTCCACGCGGCCTGGGTTGTGGCGGCACTTTGCGATGTTGCTGCTGATGAACGCGTTGTACCTGAGCTGGGCGCACTGGCTCGGGTTGAGCATGCAGGCGCTGGTGTGGATGCCGGTGACGGTACTGGGCATGGCCGCCGTGGGCGCGGTGTACAGCATCAACGAACGCAAGGACGCGTTGCTGCGCTTGTCGCAGGACGAAGTTCGTCGTCTGGCGGCCACTGCCGAACGCGAGCGCATCGGCCGCGACCTGCACGATCTGCTTGGCCATACCTTGTCGCTGGTGGCGCTCAAATCCGATCTGGCTGCGCGCCTGATCGAGCGCGACCCGCAGGCCGCACGCAACGAGATCGACGCGGTGGCGCAGGTCTCGCGCGATGCGTTGGCGCAGGTACGGCGCGCGGTCACCGGCATCCGTGCTGCCGGCCTGGTTGCCGAACTGGCATCGGCGCGGGTGCTGCTGGACCTGGACGGCATTGCGCTGGAGCAACAGCTGGAGCCGCTGGCCTTGCCGCCCGAGCACGAAACCGCGCTTGCGCTGGTGGTGCGCGAGGCGGCCACCAATGTGCAGCGCCACGCGCAGGCAAGACGCGTGCGTGTGCAACTGCGCGCGCACGGCGATCAGGCCGTGCTGGAGATCACCGACGACGGCCGCGGCGGCGTGATCGTGCCGGGCAACGGCCTGGACGGCATGCGCGCACGCCTGCACGGCCTGGGTGGCGCGCTGGATGTGCAGGCCTTGCCGCGCGGCATGCGATTGCGCGCCAGTGTGCCGTTGCCGCGGCCTGCGGTTGTCCCCGCAACGCCGCCGGTGATGCCGCAGCCGCTCTAACGCGCCCTGGTTGCGCTGCCAAGTGCACGGCATGCGTCGGCGCTGTTATCGTGCGCAACCGTTGCATGCATGCGAGCGCGACCGATGATCCGGGTGTTGTTGGCGGAAGACCAAGCCTTGCTGCGTGGCGCGCTGGTGGCCTTGCTCGGACTGGAGGACGATATTGCGGTGGTCGGCAGCGCCGGCGATGGCGAAAGCGCGTGGCGCGAACTGCAGCGCCTGCAGCCGGACGTGCTGGTCACCGATATCGAGATGCCTGGCCTGACCGGGCTGGAACTGGCGCAGCGGATCCAGCGCCAGGCGTTGCCGGTACGGGTCATGATCGTCACCACGTTCGCGCGTCCGGGATTTTTGCGCCGTGCCCTGGATGCCGGCGTGGCCGGGTATCTGCTCAAGGATGCGCCGGCCGAACAGCTGGTCGATGCGTTGCGGCAGGTGCACCGCGGCGGGCGGGTGATCGACCCGCAGCTGGCCCTCGATGCGTGGGTGGAAGCAGACCCCTTGAGCGAACGCGAACGGACTGTGCTGCGGCTGGCCGGCGAAGGCCGCTCCGCCAGCGAGATCGCCCAGCAGTTGCAGCTCTCGCACGGCACGGTGCGCAATTACCTGTCCGAATGCATCGGCAAACTGGGCGTGGCCAATCGCATCGAAGCCTACCGCCTGGCGCGGCAGAAGGGCTGGTTGTAGTGCAGCCAGTCGATGGTTTGCGCGGGAAGCTGACGTTTTCGGGGTGCGGGATTGCATGCAGGTGCGCCGCGCCTAATCGACGCGAACGCACTACAAAGCCGCCATCGACGACGGTGCATCGGTTGCTTCATCCGCCAATCCGCAGCTATTCCAAACGCGTGCGAAGGCATGCGATTTGCACCCAGGTACACTGCACAGCATCGAAAAACACGGCGAGCGATGCATGAAATCTCTGTGGCTGTCGGGCCTGCTATGGATATGCGCCTTCAATGCGTCCGCCGAGCAATTCAAGATATTGGTGGCTGCCATTCCCAACCAGTATCACCACGACTATATCCCCGTGGCCAAGCCGCAATTCGAAGCGATGGCGCGCAAGCATTATGTCCAGATGGTGTGGGCGTGGAATGCCAAGGCGTTCGATGGCGACCTGTCGCAATACGCGGCCATCGTGTTGCTCAATACGCCGGCCACCGATCTCGACCCGGCGCAGCGGGCCAACTTCCAAAAATACGTGCGTAACGGCGGCGGCGTGGTCGCGGTGCACAAGGCCTTTGCGATCAAGCGCGGTGAATGGGAGTGGTACGACCACATGATCGGCCGCTCGTTCCGCACCCATCCGTACATGCAAACGGCGATGGTGGATGTGGCCGACGCCAATTTCCCGGCCACTGCCGGCCTGCCCAAGCGCTGGGTATGGAGCGACGAATGGTACGAATACGATCCGCCCTACAGCGACGACTTGGTCACGCTACTTACCGTCGACGAACGCAGTTATGACCCCACCTTGATCTGGCCAGGGCAGGTCGCCAAGGGCATGGGCCAACAGCACCCGGTGGCGTGGTACCACCACTTCGAAGGTGGCCGCGTGTTCGCCACTGCGCTGGGCCATCTGGCCGAAGCCTACAACGACCCACGCTATCTGGAACACTTGTACGGTGGGATCTATTGGGCGGCCACCGGCAAGGGCATCGAATCATCGGCGCCAGCGGCCAAAACAAAACGCCAGCGTTAGGCACCAGCCCCTCTTCCCGGCGGGAGAGGGGTGGGTAAGGCGACGGGCGAGGCCAGCCGCGTGGGCCTACTTCAATCGGCTGCACCCGCATTCTCGTCCGCCCCTGCGGGGCACCTCCTTCCCCATGAAGGGCAGACGATGTCCCAGGGAGAAGGAACTGCATGCTGCCACTGTGTGCCGATCATCTGCCGAGCCGCGTCAGCCCACCATCAACCGCGACCCCATCACCGCGCAGACCGCTCTCCACGCGCCATGCTGGAAAACACCCCGTCGCGGCGTATCCAGGCGTGAAACAACGCCGCGCTCAGATGCCCCAGCACGGTGGCAAATAACAGATACGCCAGCCAGCCATGCGCGCTGCGCAGCCAGGCATACAGTGCAGGATCGTGCGGTGCGATCGCCGGCAGGTTCGCGCCTGGCCACAGCACGATCGGGTAGGCGCCGGCCGACAGCATCGCCCAGCCGATCAACGGCATGCCCAGCATCAATGCATACAGCAGCCAATGCGAGGCAATCGCGGCAGCCCTTTGCCATGCCGGCAGATCAGCCGGCAGCGGCGGCGGGCGATGGCGCAGGCGGTTGATCAGGCGCAGCACCGCCAGGATCAGGATCGCGATGCCCAGCGGGCGATGCAGATCGATCAACCACGGCCGCTGCGTCACCGAGGCCACCATGCCCACGCCGACGAACAGCATGGTCAGGATCATCGCGGCCATCAGCCAGTGCAGCACGCGCGCTGGCAGATTGAAGTGGGTACGGCGGCTCATTGGCGTGCTCCCTGGCCGGTGGCGGCGCTGCCCGTGCCGTTGGCGATCTCGCGCTCGCGGCGGTTGAACGATTGCGAATACACCGACGAGCGCGCTGCCAGAATCGGGTCATTCGATGCGGCAAGGCCCTTGGGCAAAATCAACGGGTCGTAATTGAGATCGCGACACGGGCCGGTGGCCTGCGGCTGCGCACGCTCGATCGAGAGCGTGCCGGCCACGATCTGCTTGCGGCGTTCCGGCCACGGTTGCGACGGGTCGTCCACCGCATCGCCGGGCTCGGCGATGGTCAGCACCATGTCCCAACGCAGCGGCCCGTGCGCCAGCCGCGCGTCCAGGTCGGTGGCGAGAAAATCGCCATCGGCCTGCTTGCGTTGCGCGGCGCTCAGTTCCTTGAATGGCGTATGCGGGCGCATCGACCAGCGGATGTAGCGTTCGCGTCCGTCGGCGGCAATCGCGCGGAACGCATTGACGCCGTTGTATTGCGTATTGGCCCAGCTGTCCGACCACGGCGCAGTCTTGGCCCACTGCTGGAACTTGGCCGCTTCCGGATACTGCTTGCCGAACGCCGCCAGTTTTTCGGGGTCCGGCTTGCCGGTGGCCGGGTCTGGCTTGGAGGCCACGTTGAGCGCCTGAAAGCCGGCCGGCGTGGCGACCACGAAGAACGGGAAGCTGTTCATCGCCGTGCGCCATTCCTGCCCATCGTCGCTGCGCAACAGCAGCGCCATGCTGCGTACGCGCGCCTGCCCGTCCGGCCCGTGCGGGTCGCCGCCGCCGATGGACATGCGCCCCAGCACCGGCGTGCTGGGCTGGCTGAAGATGCGTGCCGACGACAGCCAGGTGGCCTTGCCGCTGGACTGGAATTGCCCGCTCACGCACACCCCCTTGGTATGCGCGCGGCGAAAGCCCGGATGCGGCGGCCCGCTGGATTCGATGGTGTCGGTCATGCGCGCGGCAGTGAGCCGGTCGCCACCGATCCAGCCGGCTGTCCAGGCAAACGCAAGCGCAACGCCGCCGGCAATGGCGGCAATCCCCAACAATGGCAGCACGGGACGGCGCGCGCGCGGGGGCGAGGGAGGTGGCAACGTCATGGCTGGCTCCGGTGGTCGATACTGTGAGTGGTTGATACGAGTGAGACGACATGCGAGCCGCGTTATTCCCTCGTCCACCAACGACGGTGGCACGCACCGATCGGGGGAATAATCCACGCTCCAGTGCGTCTACCGTGTGATGCCACCACCACGCCCGCCAATGGATGCTCTGGACGATGACCAACTGCGCGCCGTGCTGCCGGCACTGCGCCGCTTTGCGCGCTCGCTGAGCGGCGAGCCCGCCAGCGCCGACGATCTGGTGCAAGCCACACTGGAGCGCGCGCTGCGGCGGTGGCACACCCGGCATACCGCCGAAGCCCTGCAGCCCTGGCTGTTCGCCATCCTGTACCGGCAGTTTCTGGATGGGCAGCGGCGTGCCGCGCGCTGGCAGCGGGTCGTGGGCCTGTTCGCGCCGCAGCAGCCCAGCCAATCCGCGTCCGCTGAGCAGGTGCACGACGGCCGTGCCATGCTGGCCAGCCTTGCATCATTGCCGGCCGAACAACGCGCGTTGTTGCTCTTGGTCAGCGTGGACGGTTTCAGTTATCGCGAAGTGGCCGATACCCTCGGCATCCCGATCGGCACCGTGATGTCGCGCCTGTCGCGTGCGCGCGAACGCCTGCGTGCCGTGAACGAAGGCCAGGTGAATCACGCACCTGCATTGAGGATCCTGAAATGACCACCATACCGCCCGACGAACACGCGCTGCACGCCTACGTCGATGGCCGCCTGACGCCGGAGCAACATGCAGCAGTGGCAGCCTGGCTGCAGGCACATCCCGCCCAGGCCGCGCGCGTGGCGGGCTGGAAGCGCGATGCCGAAGCGCTGCGTGCCGCACACGCCGGCCTGATGGCGGAGACTGGCGCCGTAGCCTTCACGCCTGCGGCGATTCGCCGTGGCCTGCAACAGCGCCGTCGTGCCGCGTTTGCCGTGGCCGCCAGTTGCGTGCTGGCACTTGGCCTGGGTACCGGGCTGGGCTGGCAGCTGCATGCGAGCCGGATCGCCAGCCAACGCGTGCCGATGGCCGATGCAGTGGCCGCCTACCGCCTGTTCGCCGATGCCGACGCGCATCGGGGCGTTGGGTTGGACGTGCAGCGCCGCGCCGAGTTGGAACCGTGGTTGCGCACGCATTTCGGCAACGCAGGCGTGGTGCCGGATCTGCGTGCGCAGGGGTATACGTTGCGCGGTGGGCAATTGCTGTCCACACCGGAAGGCGCGGCCGCAATGCTGGTCTACAGCGATGCCGACGGCGCACGCATTGGCCTGTATCTGCGTCCACGCAGCGGCCCGATGCCGACCGGCGAGCGCCGCGATGGCCGGCTGTTGGCGCAGTACTGGGCCGAAGGCGACACCGCATTCGCGCTGGTCGGCCCCGCGACGCAGACACGCATGCGCACGATCGCGCCATTGTTGCGTCGCCAGGGCTGACCAGCGCAGCGCCAGTGTTGTGCCGGCCTCAGCCTGATTGCAGCGCTGCCCGCGCTCAGCCGCCGTAGCGTTGCTGCAGCATCGCGAACGCCGAGCGCAGCGCCAGCGCTTCGCCGCCGGCGGGGCGGCCGGGACGGTCGCTGTCATTCCAGGCGTAGACGTCCAGATGCGCCCACGGCCGGCCGGGTGCCACGAAGCGTTCCAGATACAGCGCGGCGGTGACGGCGCCGGCCATGCGCGAGCCGGCGTTGGCCATGTCGGCCACATGGCTGTTGAGATAACGCAGGTATGGGCGCCATAGCGGCATGCGCCACACCGGGTCGC
The DNA here is from genome assembly GCF_013112235.1 of Xanthomonas euvesicatoria. NCBI lineage: Bacteria > Pseudomonadati > Pseudomonadota > Gammaproteobacteria > Lysobacterales > Lysobacteraceae > Xanthomonas > Xanthomonas euvesicatoria. Next base: position 640,863 of record NZ_JABFFS010000001.1, on the reverse strand, counting down.
GGGTCTGTTCGCCGGCACTGATCCAGGCCTGCGCCAGCGCATCGTCGTTGGCAAAGAGCGCCGGCAGGTCCGGGCCCAGCGCGATGCGTGCCGCGCCGGTAAGCGTGGCGAAATCCAGGATCAGATCCGGGTGCTGCTCGGTGGCATAGCTCAGCGCATCGCACAGCACCAGGCGGCCTTCGGCATCGGTGTTGTCCACTTCCACCGTCACGCCGGCGCGGGTGGTGATCACTTCACCAGGGCGGAATGCATCCGGGCCCACCGCGTTCTCCACTGCCGCAATCAGCAGCGTCAGCCGCACCGGCAACTGCTGCGCCATTACCAGACCGGCCAGCGCCAACGCATGCGCCGCGCCGCCCATGTCCTTTTTCATGTTGCGCATGCCATCGGCCGGCTTCAGATCCAGCCCGCCGGTGTCAAAGCACACACCTTTGCCGACCAGCACCAGATGCGGATGCGCCGTGTCACCCCACTGCAACTGGATCAGTCGCGGCGCGCGATGCGAGGCGCGCCCCACGGCATGGATGGTGGGGAAGTTCTGCGCCAGCAACGCGTCGCCGACGATCGCATCGACCTGTGCGCCATGCGCCTGTCCGAGCGTGCGTGTGGCCTCTTCCAGATGCTGCGGGCCCATGTCTTCGGTGGGCGTGTTGACCCAGTCGCGCACGCGCAGGCACGCCTCGATCAGTGCATGCGTCTGTGCCGAGGGCGTTGCAGCCAGTTCGGCCGGCGCGCGCGGCACCTTGCGATAACGTGAAAAGCGATAAGCGCCCAATCCCCAGCCCAGATGCAGCAATGCCTGCTCGGCATCGCTCAGCGGGTTGGCCAGCGTCCAGCGGCTGGCCGGCGGTAGGGCCATCGGCGCATGCGCGTAGGCGTAGGCATCGGCCCGGTCGCCGATCCCCAGGACCGCGCCGGCCAGCCCGTTGTCGCCCGGCAACAACAGCACGCTGCCCGGCGCGGCATCGAAACGCTGTGCCTGCGCCCACGACAGCACACCGGTGGGCTGCTCCGCGCACCAGCGCGTAAAGTTCTCGCGGTCGAGCACATACAGCGGCAAGGCTGCGGCATGGGGATCGGTGAAACCGGTGAGGTGCGACATGGAAATCCTCGAGTGCAGCGCCGTGCGCCGCGCAGAGTGGCTCAGGCGGGAAGGGTGATGCCGGCGTTCATCGGGCCTGGGTGCGGCTGCTGCGCGTCCAGCCAATCGGCCAGCCCGGTCATGCTGTCGAATTCCAGATCCGGCTGCTGGGTGGGATGCGACCACACCGCGCCCTCGCGATTGATCCAGCAGGCGCGCAGGCCGGCATCCAGCGCGCCCAGCACGTCCATGCGCACGTGGTCACCCACATGCAGCACTTCCGAAGGCGGCACCTCGAGCCGGGCACAGGCGGCCAGGAAGATGCTCGGGTCGGGCTTTGCGCTGCCGTGTTCGCGCGAGCCCAGTTGAAACGCAAAGTGGTGCATCAGCCCGATGCGCTGCAAATCGGCATTGCCGTTGCTGAGCGCGGCCACCGGCACATGGGCGGCAATGCGCGCCAGCGCGTCGAGCGCATCCGGGTAGCATTCCACCTGGTTACGCGCCGCATAGAACACCTCGTAGGCCGGCTCCAGCAACGCCAGATCGCCGCCGCTCTCGCGCAACGCCATTTCCAACGTCAATCGGCGCAGCGCGCTGAGGTCGTGATGCAGGTGCGGGTTGTCGGCAAAGCTGCGCTCACGCAACTGGCGCATCGCCTCCACCGGAAAGCGCTCGGCAGTCACCGGGCTGTGCTCGCGCATCCAGTCGTACAGCACCTGATCGATCCGCGCCCCGATCGGCGCAAAGGGCCACAACGTATCGTCGAGGTCGAGGGTGATGGCGCGGATGTGGAAGCTCATCGCACGATTGTAATGCCGGGAATGGAGAGTCGGGAATCGAGAATGGGTAGAGCAGCGCCTCTGCGCTTGCGATTCCCAACTCCCGATTCCCCATTCGCGGCTACTCAAGCAACCGCGCCCAGCGCTGCATCCCGTCCACCCGGCTCAGCACCATCTTGATGCAGACCAGCAACGGCACCGCCAGCAGCAGGCCGACCATGCCCCACAGCCAGCCGAACAGCATCAGCGCCAGGATCAGCATCAGCGGCGAGATCGCCATGCGTCGGCCCAGCACGATCGGCGTCACCACCTGGCCTTCGATCGTGTGCAGGGCCAGGTACAGGATCGCCGGCAGCAGCGAGGACAAGGTGGTGCGAAATTCCACAAAACCCATCAGCAGCATCAGCATCACGCCGATCAACGGGCCGACATACGGTGCGAAATTCAGCAATGCGACCACCGTTCCCCACAGGATCGCTTCGGGCAGCGGAATCTGCAGCACAGACAAAATGCCGGCAAATACCAGCCCGACCAGGGTGTTGATCACGCTGATGGTGAGCACGTAGCGCGAGACCTCGCGCTCGATGTCCAGCATGATCTCGGTGGTGAACCGTTGCTGCTGCCGGTTCGGTAGCAAGGCGATCGCATGCCGTTGCAGGCTTTCGCCATACACCATGAAGAAGAACGTCAGCAGCACCACCGCCAGCACCGAAGCCGCCAGCTTGGGCGTGCGGACCAGCGCCTTGTAAGGGTCGTCCATCTGCGTGCGAACGATCTGCACGCCGCGCTGGCCTTCGCCACCGGCCGCGCGTGCAAAGTTTTCCGCTGCCTGGTTGGCTTGCATCACCGGCTTGGTGAGATCGCGCACATCGCGCGCAATCTGGCGCATCTGCCGTGGTGCCTGTTGCACCCATTCGGCGGCAGGGCCGGCCAATTGCGTGGCCAACGTGACGGTGCCGGCCAGGCCTAGGCACAGGATGAGCAAGGCGCCGAGAAACCGCGGGATGTACAGCTTGCGCAGACCCCGCAGGATGGGGTTGCCGATCAGCGCGAAAAACGCGGCCAGCATGATCGGCAGGATGATCGTCTGCGCTGCCCAGAGGGTGTAACCAACGGCGAGCGTGGCCAGCACCACCAGCGAGGCCGGCGCGCGCGGGCGGGGCGCCGGTGCGGGCGGAAGCGAATCTGCCGCGGTAACGGCATCCGGTGAGTCGACGGGAAGAGACATGCGCGCCCTGGCAGCAGACTGGCGTGCTGCCAGCGGTGCGCCATTATCGGCGCAATGCGTCAACGGCGCGCACAGAGCCTGTGGGCAGGATGTCAGCGAACCAACGCTAGTCTGGCGGACTCGGCAGCAGCGCCCCTGTGCAGGTCGCGGGGCGTAGAGTCGGTTGTCGAAGTGGGATTGCCAGTGACCGCAGGATCCTGCCGCATGCTACTGACTGCGACAGCACGCATGCCGTGCGGAATTGGTGGTCAGGCGTCAGCGCTCTGGGCGAGGAAAGGACCATTCGTCGCACGATTCCCGCATTTCAGCGCTGATATCCGTCAGCCTTCGCAGCGAGCAGTTATCCAGCGGAAATAGACAGCGCGGATGCCAGCATTGCGGGCCCGTCGTGCAGCGGTCTTTCCAGCAGTCACCCAGCACAGCACGCGCGGACTGCATGCAGCGCCGGGATCAGAATGCAGCGCCAGGACCACGCGGCGGTCGCACCTCTTCAAAGCGGCACTGGTATGTCGATGCCTTGCACAGGCAATCCGCTACTCTCGACGGCGGCCTGGCAAAGCGCTAGCCGCCGTGAATACCGTCCGCGCTCAGGCGGCGCGATCGGCCGGGACCTGCACCACGGTCACTGGCGGGTCGGCTGCAACTTCCTCGGCATTGTCTGCCGCACGTTCGGCCTGCTCGGAGGCCTCCTGCGCACGGTGCGCAGTGAACAGCGCAGAGATGGTACTGATCATCTGCAGAAGCTTGGGAATACCGCCAAGCTTGCTGGCGATGCTGCCCAATGCCGCCTGCGGTTCGTTGCGGCCGGTGACAAAGCCGAGCCCGAAGCCCACCGTCACGATCCGCAGAGGCGACCACCCGGCACGCCAGGTCCGGCGGAGTTCGCTCCAGTGCAGGCGCGTTTCTTGCGCGCGTCCTTCGACCAGAAACTCGGCACGTTCGACGCGTTGACGCAAGGTTCCAAACTTCATGGGCGTGCTCCACTGGCAGAGGTTGCCGCGTCATCGTCCTTGCTCGGGTCGTCGAAAATTCCCAGTTTGATGAGCTGACGGCGCGTTGCATTCATGCCGGTGTGGTCGAAGTAGAAAAACACGCGCCATGCCGCGATGCCGGTCACCAACAGACTCGCCAACGCAGTGAAAAACATCGCCTGGAACCACGACAACCCGGCACGTTGCAGCAGGGCGATGATGGCACCGGCCAGCAGCAACCACGACGAGGCGCCGAACACCACGGCCACGCAGGCCCAGGCCAGGCCACGCCCGAATGCGCTGCGTGCCAGTTGCAGATCGGCCGACACCAGCCGGCGCAAGGCGCGGCTGGTGTCCTTGGCCGAGCCCAGCGCTGCACGGCCGGCTGCGCCGACCGCACGTACGCTTTCGTCCAGTCCTGGCGTCTGCGCGCTTGCGTCTGGCGCGTCGGTTCCGGCAGCGGGAGAGGCCTGATCGCTCACGACTTAGTTGTCGTTGCTGCGTGCCAGCTTGGCGATGACCCAGCCAGCGGCGAAGGCAACGCCGAAGGCAGCCAGCGGACGCTCGCGGATCAGATCGGTGGCGCTTTCCAGCAGATCGTTGCCCTTGGCAACCAGGACATCCATCTGCTCCTTGGCAGCGGCACCGCCGAACTCGGCAGCGGCCATGCCGGCCAGCGCGGTGTCGGACAGCTCGGCCTTGACGTTGGCGCGACCGAGCTTGAGCTCATCGCCAGCGGCGCTGGTGGCGCCCCTGACTGCTTCGCCAGCGGCGCTCGCTGCCGACTTCAGGTGGGTGCCGGCTTCGCTCAGGTTTTCCTTCAGCTGATCGGTATTGGTGGGGCTCATGCGATATCTCCTTCGGTCATTGATGGCAGCCGCCACTCACGTGCGGTCGAGCAGTAGCAATAGCATCGGGGGGGTGTAGGAGGCGTTAGTGGAAGCAACGCCCGGTACACATCGCGTCAACGCATCAGCGCGTCGTACTGCGCGTTGCCACGCAGGATGCGCACGACAAGCTGCTGCGGTTTACGCTGGAAATTGGCCCGCCAGCTGGCAAGGTCGGCGAACTCGCCCACGCTGCTGGCCACGATCACATCGCCGGCGACCAGGCCGTTGGCGGCAGCGCGACCGCCGCGTTTGACCTCGCTCACCATCACCCCGGTGATGCCTGACTGACGCAGCGATTCGGGGAGATCGACGAAGGTCGCGCCGGTCAGGCGCGGGTCCAGCATGTCGCCGGTGACGGCGCGGTCCTGCTCTTTCAGCGTGGCCTTGAGCTTGAGCGGCTTGCCATCGCGACGGATGTCCAGGGTGACCGCACTGCCAACCGCCTGCAGGCCTTCGTAATTGTGGAGCGCCTCGGCGCTGTCCACGCGCTGGTCGTTGGCCGCTACCACGACATCGCCCGGTTGCACGCCTGCCGCCGCCGCTGCGGAGCCCGGCAACACCCGTGTCACCAAGGCACCGCGCAACGAATCCACGCCCAGGCCCTGCAACATCTGCTGGGTGAGGTTCTGGGTTTCCAGGCCGAGCGTGCCGCGCACCACCACGCCCTTGGTCACCAATTGCTCGACGACATTGCGCGCCAGGTTGGACGGAATCGCCAGCCCAAGGCCGATATTGCCGGCCATGCTGCCCTGTGGATTGAAGCTGGCGGTATTGATGCCCACCAACTGGCCTTGCAGGTTGACCAGCGCGCCGCCGGAGTTGCCGGGGTTGATCGAGGCGTCGGTCTGGATGAAATTCTGATAGCCCAAGCCGCGAATTCCGCTGCGTCCCACCGCCGAGACGATGCCGGAGGTGACGGTCTGGGTGAAGCCGAACGGGTTGCCGATGGCCACCACGAAATCGCCCACGCGTAGCGCGTTGCTGTCGGCCAGTTTGATATCGGTGAGGTTGTCGGCCTTGATGCGGATCAGCGCAATATCGGTATCGGCATCGGAGCCGATGAACTCGGCCTTGACCGTGCGTCCGTCGCCGAGCGTCACCTGCACGTCGTCGGCGTTTTCGATGACGTGGTGATTGGTCAGTACGTACCCTTTTTGCGCATCGATGATCACGCCCGAACCCAGCGATTCGTTGATGCGGTCCTGCGGCACCTGCGGAAACAGCCGGCGCAGGATCGGGTCATTGAAGAACGGGTTGCGGACGCGCACCACTTGTTTGGTGTTCACGCTCACCACCGCGGGCATGGCCTGCTGCAGCATCGGCGCCAGCGATGGCACTGGCTGGCCGGCCACCGCAGCCGGCAACGCGGCGGCCGTCGGCAGGGTAAAGGCGGCATTGCTGGGGGGCGTGGCTTCGGCGCGATTGTCCAGCCAGGCGTTGATGCCGGTGGCGGCAAATCCGCCGAAGGCAGCGGCCAGCGAAAGAGTCAGCAGGGTAGGCAGCGGTCGCATGGAACGGATTCCGGGTTACGCGGTGGATGAGGAATAGGGCGTCTGACTGCGTAAATCAAGCTGAACGAGAGTGCCTGCGCGCAATTTAACTGCCGGTGAAAGTGCCGCACATCCCTTGCCCTGATTGCGTTGACAGCCCGACGGGCCGGGCGTAGCGTCCGCTTGATCCGATGCCTGTTCAGCATGTTGCGTGCGGTCGCGCATCGCCTGAGTTTCCCGCACTGACGCCCTTAAGGAGGGTCTATGAGCAACGGCAATGGCGTAACGGCAACCCTGTCCGACGCCGTCGATAGCGTAAAAAGCACCGCCACCGAATTGACCGAGACCATCGCCAGCACCGCCAGCGAGGCGGTCGCCAGCGTGCAGGAGGCCGCAGGCACGGCGGTGGAAGAGGTCAAGACGCAGGTGGCCAAAGCGCGCAAGGCGGTGGTCAAGGTCGAAAAGAACGTGGCCAAGAACGCCGGCACTGCGGCCACCGCAGTGAAACGCAGCGTGGCCAAGACCAAGCGCTCGCTGGCGGCCACCAAGGACGCTGCCAAGGACAAGCTGGTCGCCACCAGGGAAGCCGCCAAGCAGAAGCTCACCGCCACCAAGGACGCGGCCAAGCAAACGTTGACCTCGACCACGCAGGCCGCCAAGCAGAAGTTGAGCAGCACCAGTGCCGCGGCCAGGAAGAAGATTACCGACACCAAGGCCACTACCAGGCGCAAGCTGGAAACCGCCAAGGCCAATGCCAAGGCCGAAGCGGCCGCATTGAGTGCCAAGACGGCTGCCAAGAGCGCCGCACGCAAGACCGCCGTCGCAACGGTGAACGCACGCACGGCGGCGAAGAAGGCAGCGAAGAAGGTAGGGGCCAAGCCGGCGGCAGCGACGAAGACGTTGGTCAAGCCTGCAACAAAGAAGGCGCCGGTCGCCAAGCAAACCGCGACCAGGCAGGCCGCGGTGAAGAAGGCCCCGCTCAAGAAGGCCGTGACCAAGACCGCGCTGAAGAAAGCCGCCAAGGTGACCAAGACCCCGGCCACGCGTGCCGTGGCAAAGACCACCGCCGCGCGCAAGGCAGTGGGCAAGAAAGCGGCAAAGCGCGTCACGCGCTGAGGTTGTCACGCTGCGGCGCAGGGTGCGATGTGCGGGTCGCCAGGTAGCCTGGAAGGCGTGCAACGCACGCGATAGGTGTCACCGACCCTGGGCAATGGTGAAGACGCCGGCGCTGTTCCACAGCGTCGGCGTTTTTGTTGCAGCGGCTTTGGCCAGCGCTCCCCGTCTGCAGCCAACACCCTGATAACCCTGCACTGCGCGAGAGGATTGCCCGAACGTATCGCGTGCGCGCACTCCGATACGCACAGGCATCGCGCATGCAATAAAAGGAGCAGGGCCTAGCGCATGCCATCGACCAACTGTTGCGCACCCAGGCCGATCCCTGCCTTGGCCGCGTCATAAGCACCAAGGCTGGCCTTGATGTTCATTGCGTTGGGGTACTGCTTTTCGACATAGGCCGCCAGCAGGCGATCGCTTGACGCGTCGAAGATTTCCACCGCATAGCTGACCGAGCCGGAGAATGCGCCCTCCTTGCCACGCGCGGCCTGCACGGCATTGTAGGCGCCGCCTCCGATATCGACCTTCATGAAGGTGCCGAGCACCCGCTTGCTGGGTTTGGCGCCGGTCAAGGTGAGCCGCACACGCAAGGTGTCGGGCCCGATGGCGGTGGTGGGCTGCCAGCGCTGGCCAATCGCGTCGCCGAACTCGCGTTGCATGAGATCGGCGAGCATGCGTTTGTCCTGCTCGGGTACCCCTTCGAATTGCGCGTCCGCGCCGCGGTAAATGCGCACCGGCTCGACCAATGCGGTGCGATACCGCGACCAATCGACCTGGCCGTGATACGCGTACGGCATGCGGCCGCCGCGGCTGCCATCGTGCGGGCGCAGGTAGCTCGAAGATGGCAGTTGGCGATAGGGCGTGGGGCGGGTGCTGGCGCAGCCGATCAGGCTGACGCTGACGACGGCGAGTGCGCAGTATCGAACGAAGAAAGAAGTCGACATGGAGAACTACCTGGTGGAAGAAGGCGAGTGGGCGCAGTTCCAGCGCGCTGGCGTGACCTGATGTTCAGTGCAGTAGAACGCTGGCAGCGGCCAAGGCCAGAACGGCCGTTGCGGCAGTGAACAACACGCCGCGCCTGGCCAGGTGCTGCAGGCGGCGGGCAGCGCGCGCGCTGCGGATATCCGGCAACGCGCACCAGATGTCGCGGTTGCGCGTGCCGGCAGAGCCGCAGCGAAATTCCGGCGCGAGAGGCCGTGGCAGCGGATGCGCAGCGACGGGGTCGTTGGCAGCGCACTGCCCGACCGGCAGCGACGGCGCGGTGGGGAAGTGTTGCGTGAAACGGATCGAATGAGGCATCACCAGGCATCCTTGATGCGTGCGGTGAGTGCACTGTAGGCAAGCGATTTTGGGAACTTATTGGATCAACGCGACGAACGCACCGCTTGGCGAAAGCGCGACATTTCTTTGCAGCACGCAATGGTGTCGGCATTAGAGCGACCACCAAAATGTAGCGAGCAGGTGGTGTGGACGGCGCTCGGGAGCCGCGATGTACGCGTCAGATGGGCCGTCTCGCGCTGCGCGCTGGGCGCTGGGTGTGTGCGTGCGCAGTCGCGCATTTCACGTACCCCTGCTGGTCCATCGCGCACCGCGCACTCGCCGCGCCAGCCTGTGGTTGCGCCGTCGTTTGGTTGGCCGCATATCGTAGTGCTCTCGCGCTGCAGCGCAGGCGGCTTCAGGCCGCGCCGGCAGGGCGGTTGCCGGCAAACACCACGCGCACGCAGAGGCCGCGTCCATCGTTGCCGTCGCCGGCTTCGATCGTTGCTCCGTGCAGGCGCGCAATGCCGGCGACCAGCGACAATCCGATGCCACTGCCCTGTACCGCGCTGCCGGGCACGCGATAAAACCGCTCGAAAATAGAAGCCTGCGCGCTTTCGGGCACGCCGGGGCCGTCATCGCTGACCTGCAGGAACGGGTGCAGTACGTCAGCGCGCACACAATAGCCGCAGCTCACTTCCACCTTGCCATGCAGGCGGCCATAGCGGATGGCGTTGTCGACCAGGTTGCGGATCAGAATGCCCACTGCATCCACATCGCAACGCAGCAGGCAGGGCGATGCCTCAACCTGTAACTGCAGCTGGCGTGCGTCGGCCTGCACGCTGAATTCGTCCAGCACATGCGAGATCAGCTCGCCCATTTCGACTTGATGATAGGCGGCTGAACTGATGCCGGCATCCAGTCGCGCCAGATCCAGCAATTGTTCGGCCAGCCGGTTGCTGCGCCGCGCGGTTTCCAGCAGTTGACCCAGCGCGGCGTCCTTGGCCTCCGGTGTGGACGCGCGCAATGCGACCTCGGCGTAGGCATGCAGTGCCGAGAGCGGGGTGCGCAGTTCGTGCGCGGCATCGGCGACGAAATCGCGCTCGGCCTGGACGGCTTGTTCCACCCGCGCCAGCAAGGTGTTGAACGAGGCGATCAACGGGCGGACTTCGTCGGGCGCCTGTGCCAGCGGCACCGGCTCGGTATCCAGGCCGGTACGTTGCGCGATGGCGCCGGACAGGGCGCGTAGCGGCCCCAGCGAGGTCCGCACGGCCCACCACATCAATAGCCCCAGGATGCCCAATTGCACGGTGTTGAGTACCACGGCAATCAGGGTCTGCTTGACGCTCATGCGCGAGGATGGGTTGCCGATCGGGGTCGACGTGGCTGCCGCGCCGGGCGCCTCTGTCTGCGTATCGAAGCGGTGCTGGAGCGCGTCGGGCAAGGTGGCGATCAGTCGATCGCCGAGCAGGTTGAGTTCCTGTTCGAACACGCTGTGCTGACCCTGGGTGACCAGTGCGACCAGGATCCATAGCGAGGTGGACCAGCTCAGCAGAACGATCGCGGCCAGCGCCGCCAGCATGCGTGCCTGCAGCGACTTCATTCCGGGGTCTTTCCGACCATGTAGCCCTGGCCGTAGACGGTGGAGATCAGCGCATCGCCCAGCTTGCGCCGCAACTGGTGCACATACACCGCGATCATGTTGCTGCCGCCTTCGGACGGGCCGCCATAGACGCCTTCTTCCAGCTGATCCTTGGTGACCACGCGTCCGGCACGTTCCATCAACGCCAGCAGCAGGCGATATTCGTGTGCGCTCAGCGCCACCCATTTACCGTCCTTGGTGACCTTGCGGCTGCCCGGATCCATGCAGACGTCGCCGTGGCTGAGCAGGGGCACCACGCGGCCCTGGCTGCGCCGGGTGACCGCGCGCAGCCGTGCCATCAGCTCGTCGAACTGAAACGGCTTGACCAGATAATCGTCGGCGCCGGCATCCAGGCCGCGGATGCGGTCGGTGAGCTGGCCACGCGCGGTCAGCGCGATCACCGGGGTGGCATCGTAGTGGCTGCGCATGAAACGGATCACGCTCAGCCCGGACTCGCCCGGCAGGCCGATATCCAGCAATACCGCACTGTAGCGGTGGTCCACCAGCACCGTCTTGGCGGCATTGGCATGACCGACATGATCGATGGTCCATGACTGCTGACGCACACCCTCGCAGATGGCGCTGGCCAGCATGGTGTCGTCTTCGACGAGGAGCAGATGCATAGGTGTTCTGCCGTGCGCAGGGCCAGTCCGAGATCCGCAGCACTGTCGGTGATGAAGTTTGGGCAAATATTAGGGCATGGCCAAACCGCATGCAGGCCAGGCCATGCATGCCGTTCGATCCCGTCTGGTCAGGCCCTGGCCGCCGCTCAGCGCTGCAGAATGGCGCGCAGCGCAGCGTCCAGGTGCAGGTACTGGAAGCGGAAGCCGGCATCGAGCGCGCGTTGCGGCAGCACGCGCTGGCTGATCAGCAGCAGGTCGGCCATCTCGCCGAAGCCCAGCCGCAGCACGCCGGCCGGCAGCGCCAGCAGGGCGGGGCGGTGCAGCACCTTCGCCAGCGTGCGCGCGAAGTCGGCATTGGTCACCGGATTGGGCGCGGTGGCGTTGTAGGCGCCGGGTTGGCCGTGCTGCAGCAGCCACAGCAGGAGCGCAGCCATATCGGCGCGGTGGATCCAGCTCATCCAGTGCCGGCCATCGCCGAACGGCCCACCGCCGCCGAATCGAAATGCCGGCAGCATGCGGGCCAGTGCGCCGCCATCGCGATCCAGCACGATCCCGGTGCGCACCCAGCTCACCCGCGGGCCGAGTGCGGCGATGGTGTTGGCTTCGGCTTCCCAGTCGCGGCACAGCAGGGCAGAGAAGTCATCGCCGGCGGGCTCGGCCTCGGTCAACGCCGTATCGCCACGTTCGCCGTAGTAGCCCACGGCCGAGCCGGAAATCAGCACCGAGGGGCGTTGTGCGGCCGGCTGCTGCGCAATCCAGTCATGCAATTGGCGCGTGATGCCCAGGCGCGATTGGCGGAAGCGCTGCTTGCGGGCATCGGTCCAGCGGCCGGCGGCCAGCGGCTCGCCAGCCAGGTTGATGACCGCATCGGCCTGCACTCCATCCAGCGTATGCACGGCGGCCGTGCCGGGCAGGATGCGCTTGGCGCGGTGCGGGTCGCGGGTCAGCACGCTGACCTGATGGCCGGCCTGCAGCAATGCCGGGCACAGGGCCTGGCCAATGAAGCCGGTGCCGCCGGTGATGAGCAGATGCATGGAGGGCTCCTGGCCGAATCGATGCGGCACGATAGGCCAGGATCACGCCAAGCGAGGTGAAGCTAGCGCGCGCATGCGGCCGTGCGCTGCAGGGTCAGCCTGCGGCGTGGCCCAACGACCTCGAGGACAGCCGCATGTGCTGTCCACCCAACGCAAACGCGCGGGACTGGCCGGCGCGTTTGCAGGGCAAGCGCCTGATCGGCTGCTTACTTGGACGAAGACACCGCGTGGGCGCGTTCGAAATGCGCCGAGACCACGCGACGCGTCTCTTCCAGATGTTGCTTGACCGGCGCGCTTTCGGCGGCGGGCAGCAGTTCCGAATCGATGATCTTGATGGTGTCGCCATGGTCGATGACCATGTTGCGCATGAATGCATTGCGGTAGGCATCCTTGCCGTCAGGCAAGGTCAGCGTCTTGGACAGCGCTTCCACTGCCGCCTTGCCCTTGGCACGTACGGCCTGCGCGCGCGGGCTCTCGGTTGCGCCAAGCGACTTGGTCTTTTCAAGGTTGGCCTCGTGGTCGTGCAGCATCTGCTGCGCGAACTCGCCGGTGGCACCGCCCAGATCCTGTTCGATGGCCTGATTGGCAAGTGCGATCTCGTTGTCGTCGATCGCAGCCAGCACGCCCAGCACCGCGCCATCGCCCTTGGCCAGCTCGGTCGCGCCGCTTCCGCTGACGGGCGCAGCCGTCGGCTCGGGCGACACCGCTGGCGCGGTGCGCGAAGCATCGCCGCCGGGGCGGTCGCAGGCAGTCAGAGAGAGCATGGCCAACAGCGAAGCGGTGAGAAGCGTGACTTTCATGAAGATCCTGGAATGAATCGGCAATTGCCGGGGGTGGAATGCAAAGGAGCCGCTAGGCGGCTCCGGGGAGGTCGGTCAGGCCCACTGCGGCTGGGCAACGGGCGCCATGCCCAATGGTCTGGCGGGCGCCTTGGGTGCGCGCACGGCGTCCTGCGCACTGCGGCAGGTACGTGCCATGCGAGCGGTGCGTTCGCGAATCAGCGCATGTTCGCTGATCGGCGCGCTACCCAACAGACTGGCCACGTGGAAGCCAAGGATTTCCTCCGCGCGGTCGCCCTGGTCGCTGACGATGTGCGGTACCAACCGCTCCAGTCGTTCCAGCTCCTGCTGCACTTGATACGGGGTTTTCATGACGATCTCCAATGAAAAACAGATGTTGCTCGATACTGCGGACTCAACTATTGCGCGCGCCCAAGCGCTGCCAGCAATCGGTTGCCAATTGTTCGTAGTTGGACTGTGTGCTGGATGAAATGAAGTGGTGCTCCAAGCGGTCCCGAAATAGGCGCAGACGTTCCTGGTCGCTCGAACGCGGGGCTTGCAGGTAGATATCGCAGGCCATTTTCACCACCGGGGACAACTCGCTGAACTTGCCTGCGCCGAGGTTGCCCTGGGCATGCCGCGCCTGCCAATGCGCGATTTCGGCCTGTACATCGATGACGGATGGATCTCTGCTCATGACTTGGGGTGTTCCGGTATAAACAAACTTGACCTGCAGAGTAACTGCGGGTATGTCAACGATTGATCATCGAACCCGACCATTGCAGCACTTCGGTGCATTGCACGCTTAACTGGTCAGATTGTTCGAGTGCATCTACACGCAATGCATGCAGGTGCGTGCATGTGGTCAATGCGTACCAAGTGACGCGTTTGAACCCGTGTGGTCGAAGCGACGCGTTGGTCTCGCATGCGTTTCGATGTCACGACTGCAACGTGGCCTGATCACACCAGGCAGGTGATCGCCGATCGGGCAAAATCGCTTTCGCAATGCCGCATTTCACGGAAGATTCTGAACCGCTCCACACCTGTGTAACGTCTGATCATTAAGGTAGGCGGCGACGTAATGGAGCGAGAGTACCCAGGATGCAGGACAGCGAGACCCGTAGCCCTAAGCCGCATCATGCAAGCGGCACACCTGAAGCGCGCGTGTGGTGGCATGCCTTGTTGGAGTTGCGCGGCGGGCGTATTGCCATCAGTTTGATCGTGGTGTTCCTGATTGTGCTTGGCTTGTATCTGGCACTGAAGTAAGGCTCCAGCGATACCCACTGCCACGACTCGTCCCTCAGCTGCGACCGAGGCCAGCAACGACGCGCGATCACGCCGCAGGGGAGATGTCATGGCACAGACACACTATCGGCAGGTGCTTGGGCATGCCACGCGCGTGGTGCCCGAGCATGGTCATGAGCGTGCAACGCACGCATGGGTCTGTCGCGAGGTCGCGCATTTGCTGGGCGTGCCCGATGCCGGCGTCGCTGGCGATGGCGTGATCGAAGTTGGAACATTCCACGTACCCGATGACACGCTCACTACCGCGCAAGCGCGCGGGCTGGGCATCCACGGCGTCGGTGACTTGCTCGGCGGTATCGTGCCGCATGCGTTTCTGGCCACCAAGGTCATCGGTCACCCACTGGTTTCTGACGACGCGGCAAGCACTGCGGGCTGGGACCAGGCGCTGGCCATGTCGCTGATTCCCGCCACGCTGCCGGGCTACACCGCGTTTTCTCGCCCGGATGCGATGCATGCGTTCGAGGCGCTGTCTGATGGTGGAAACGTGCGTCTGAAGCTGCCCACCGGCGTGGGCGGCAACGACCAATGGCGCATTGCCGACGCATCGCAGCTGGCGCAGGTACTGGATAGCCTGCCCGATACCTATCTAGGCACGCATGGCGGCGTGCTGGAACGCAATATCTTGCAGCCAACGACGCACAGCGTAGGCGAGTTGTGTCTTGCCGGCGTCCAGATTGCGTATTACGGCACGCAATGCAGCGTGCCCGATGCGGACGGCAGCGATGTGTATGGCGGCTCGTCGCTGTGCGTGTACCGCGGGTCGTTGGAGGCACTGATGGCCACAGCTTTGCCATCGCTGGAGCGACGGGTGGTCGAGCAGGCGTGCAGGTACGATCGATGCGTCACCGCCGCTTATCCTGAGCTGCAGATTTCCCGCCGCAACTACGATGTGGTCAGCGGTCAAGATGCTGGCGATGTCCCGGTATGCGGCGTGCTGGAACAATCCTGGCGAATCGGTGGTGCAACCCCGGCAGAACTCGCTGCAATCGCCGCCTTTCAGCAAGATCCCGCATTGCAGTGGGTAAGGGCGTCCACACACGAAATCTATCAGGGCCAGCCGCCGGCCGATGCACAGGTCTACTATCGCGCAACCCAATCCGGTCCAGGGCCGCGCTACAAATACAGGAGGATCTCTGCGACGTAATGGAAGCCAAACTTTCTAGCATCGACATTCCGGTCGGCCAGGACGCACTCAGCGGCACCTTGCTCACGCCCTCAGGCATGCCTGCAGTGTTGTTCGTGCACGGCTGGGGCGGCAGCCAGCACCACAGCCTGGTACGTGCGCGCGAGGCAGCAGGCCTGGGCTGCATCTGCATGACCTTCGATCTGCGTGGGCATGAGGGTTACGCATCGATGCGCCAGACCGTGACACGCGGGCAGAACCTGGACGACATCAAGGCTGCCTACGATCAACTGGCAGGTCTGCCCTACGTGGATGCGCAGTCGATCGCAGTGGTCGGCCTGAGCTACGGTGGCTATCTGTCCGCATTGCTGACGCGCGAGCGCCCGGTGGAATGGCTGGCGTTGCGTTCGCCTGCGCTCTACAAGGATGCCCACTGGGATCAACCCAAGGTCAGCCTCAACGCCGACCCGGACCTGATGGCGTACCGCCAGCAGCGCCTGCGTCCGGCAGACAACATCGCCTTGGCCGCCTGCGCCGAGTACAAGGGCGATGTGCTGTTGGTGGAAGCCGAGCACGATGCGATCGTGCCGCAGCCGGTGCTGCACAACTATGCGCAAGCGTTCGTGCAGGCGCGTTCGCTCACATCGCGTGTCATCGCTGGCGCGGACCATGCGCTCAGCATCAAGGAACACCAGCAGCAATACACGCGTGCCCTGATCGACTGGCTGACCGAAATGGTCGTCGGCCGGCGCATTGCATTGGCCAAGGAGGTGGTGGCCACGCGCAAGCAGTTGCTCAAAGATCAACAGGGCGCTGCTGCGGCCCCGTCGGAACAGACTACTGCGGTATTTCGCGGCGACATCCGTGCGGTGGAGAAGACCGCAGGGTAGTGATCCGGGAAAACGTGGCGTGCAAAGCCATGGGGTCGCGCACGCGTCGCTCTTTCTGTGTGTTGAAGACCCGGTGGGCGCGCGGATTGGCGTGTGGGTTCGTCAGCCTGAGGCCATCTCGGCACTGTTTTGTCCTGAGCGCCGCCGAGTGAGCAGGAACCTGCATCACTCCATAAGGCAGAACGGGCCCGAATGGGCCCGTTCTGGTTCAACGTCGTGCGCTGGCCGCGGCACTTGTGACCGCGCCGCGGCGATCACGCGTTAGACGCGCGGGTCGGTCGGGTGACGGCGCGCCGCTGCATCGTGATGATCCGAGTCGAATGCCTCACGTACCGCATGCTTGGCCTTTTCCCAGCTCAGGCGCGAATTGGCCTTGAAGCGGTCCCAGCCATCGCCCAGATCGCGTTCCAGGTGGTCGTCCCACTGGCGGCCGGCGTGCTGCTGCCGTGCCTGCATGCCATAGCGATAGGCCGGGCGATAGTCGTCGTACGAATAGTCGACATCGCGGTAGCTGGCGCTGTCGAAGCGGCCTGCGTAATGCGTGTCGCTGTCGCGATAGACAGTGTGGGTACGGTCCGCACGCTCCCATGCATCGCGTGCTGCAAGCCGGGCTTCATCCCATTCCAGGCGCGATTGCCCGCGGTTACGCGGCCATTCGCCGGCCAGCGTGGCTTCGGTTTCTTCCCAGGTGCTGGTCGGGCGGGTTTCGCGTGCCTGCAAACCGAATCCGTAGACGGTGGCGTAGTCGCGATCGTAGTCGGTGCCTTCCTTGTAGTAGGGGCGGTTGCGATGCTCCTGGCGCCAGTATTCGGTCTCCACAGTGGGGTCGAGCCGTTCGGCCACGCCCTTGCCAGCCGCTGCGCCAGCAACCACGCCGGCCG
Source organism: Xanthomonas euvesicatoria (assembly GCF_013112235.1). NCBI lineage: Bacteria > Pseudomonadati > Pseudomonadota > Gammaproteobacteria > Lysobacterales > Lysobacteraceae > Xanthomonas > Xanthomonas euvesicatoria. The sequence continues at coordinate 623,777 of NZ_JABFFS010000001.1, read as the reverse complement.
CTGCACCAATCAAGGTGCCGAGCGGCCCGAACACCGTGCCTGCAAGCGCCCCTGCCGCCGCACCGCCGGCGATGCCGCCCACACCGACGCCAACTGGATGCGAACCAGGCGCACCGGAGATCGGGTCGCGGTTCAAGTCCTTTGCTTCTTCCTTGCGTTCCTGCTTGTCGAGATTGCTCATACCGCCTCCGGATTATCTGATGGATGCGCCCTGTAGATCAGACCGCGAACGAGGCGCAACGATGGCGTCGCAAGAGTGAAACGTGCGTGCTTTGATGTGAGCGCGATCGCGACATGACTGAACTGTGCATTGCATTGCGGATGAGGTTGCTCACTCGCACTTGCAACGTGTCTGTAGCGAAAAGGGCCGCTGGCGCGGCCCTTTTCTATCCCTTGATGCACACCACCTGGCGCAAGGTGTGCAGCACCTCGACCAGGTCCTGCTGCGCCGCCATCACTGCATCGATGGACTTGTACGCTGCAGGCGACTCGTCGAGCACCGCCGCGTCCTTGCGGCATTCCACATGTGCGGTGGCCTGACGATGCTGTGCCAGGGTGATCTGCGCGCGTGCAGCGGTCCTGCTCATCACACGCCCCGCGCCGTGGCTGCAGCTGTGGAAACTGTCGGCGTTGCCCAACCCACGCACGATGTAGCTGCGCGTGCCCATGCTGCCCGGAATGATGCCCAGCTCGCCGACACGAGCGCTCACTGCGCCCTTGCGGGTGATCAACAATTCCTCACCAGCGTGCGTTTCCTTCTGCACGTAGTTGTGGTGGCAATTGACTGCGAGCTTTTCCAGCTGGAATTTGGGCAAGCGGTGACGCATCTCGGCCAGCACGCGCGCCATCATCGCCTCGCGATTTTCGCGGGCGTAATCCTGCGCCCACGACACCGCTTCGACGTACTCGTCGAACAACGGCTCGCCCTGCATGAAGAAGGCCAGGTCCTTGTCGGGCAGATGGAAACCCAACACGCGATGCGCCAGTTGTTCGCGCGCGCGCTCGATGAAGTACGTGCCGATCAGGTTGCCGGTGCCGCGCGAACCGCTGTGCAGCATCACCCATACCGCATCGGTTTCGTCCAGGCAGATCTCGATGAAGTGGTTGCCGCCGCCCAGCGTGCCGATCTGGCAGTCCAGCTTGTCGGTACGGATGCGCTTGTGCTGCTGCTTGATCGCATCCAGACGCTGCACCAGCCCGGACTGCGCAATGCGGGTCTCAATGCTGTCCGGCAGCTTGCGATGCTCGCCGCCACGTCCATTACCCACCGGCACGCTGCGCTCGATGCTGGAGCGCAATTGCGCCAGATTGTCGGGCAGGTCGTTGGCGCGCAGCGTGGTGCGCACCGCAGCCATGCCGCAGCCGATATCCACGCCGACCGCTGCCGGGATGATGGCGCCACGGGTTGGAATGACCGAGCCCACGGTTGCGCCTTTACCCAGATGTACGTCGGGCATCACCGCTACCCACGGACCGACAAACGGTACCGCCGCGATATTGCGCAGCTGCGCATGCGCCTGCTCTTCCAGGGGCACGCCGCGCACCCAGCCCTTGATCGGGGTGGTGCTGCCCTCGGCATGCAGAAATTCAAAGTGTTGTGATGTACTCATTGTTGTCATTGCCTTGCGGCAGTGCGTGGCAGATCCTTCCGCCACGCGCAGCCTTCATTGCCTGATCGTCACCAATTGCTTCAGCACGCCATCCAGGCCGCCGAACACGGTGAGCTTGTCGATCTTTTCGGTGACCTTTTCCAGCGCCTCCAGTTCCTTCAAACGCATCAGCGCCGGGCTGTCTTCGATCAACTTGGCGGTGTTGAGCAACGAGCGCGTGGCATTGGCCTCTTCGCGCCGACGGATGACGTTGGCTTGCGCCTGCTTCTCCGCCTGCACGACCGCATTGAGGATCTCGCGCATCTCGCCCGGCAGGATCACGTCCTTGACGCCGACGCCAAGCACCTCGATGCCGAAGCCGCTCACGCTGCCACGCACATACCCGAAGATATCCGCATCCAGGCAGGCCTTGTCGCCCAACAACTCGTCAAGCGTCTTGGACGAGACCGCGCGCCGCAAGCCGTACTGCAACTCGCGATACAGGTAATCGCCGGCCTTGGCCACGCGCGTGCGCGTTGCCACCGCATCGGTGACGCGCATGCTGGCGGCCAGGTTGACGCGCAACGACACCTTGTCGCGCGTCAACAGCTCCTGCCCGGACACTTCGACCGACTGCACGCGCAGATCGATCACGTCGGTGGTGATGTTCTTCTGGAAATTCCAGAACGCATACGCCCCCGGCCCGAACGGTGCAAACAGCTTGCCGTCGACGAACACCAGCCCTTGCGACTCGGCTGGCACGTCCATGCAGACCGCCACACGCGACAGCGTGCCGAGCTGACGCAGCCTGCGCTGCACATCGGTGGGCACCTGCAGCCCATCGCCCAATGGCAGGGTCTGCACCTCGATTGCCGCCGGACCACGCCAGTACAGCGTGCGTGTGCCCGGTGGCAGCACGTCCTCGAGCTTGCCGTTGCGGATCAGCAAGCCGACCTGCGCGGTGCCGATGTCGGCCAGCACGAAGTGTTGCGGCAGGGTGTTGCCGAGCGTATCGATCAGCATCTCCGCATCGCGGCCCACATAGGCGCCTTGGGTGATGGCGTGGACGATGACCTCGCTGCGACCCAACGGGTCGAACAGGCGATAGACGCCGGGGACGAGCACCCGCTCGAACCGACGATTGCGATACACCAGGCCGCGCTCGCCGTCACCGATCACGACCCTCTTGGTCCAGAACATGGCACTTCTCCTTAGGTTTGGCTCTGGTGGTCCGATCCGGGAATGCAAGCGTTCCGCCGCCCGGATCGGACTGCTGGCGGAACGTGTGCCGATGCAACGCGGCGTTGAAGGGTGGAAACGCCCGTGACGGCGGCCGTGCGGGGCGCAATGCGCTGTTGGCGCCTGCAGGTGCGTGGCTGATGCGGTGCGATGTCTTGCACAACGGCAGCGAACGGCGCAGCACGCGCGTTCAGGACAAAGGCCCGGCAGGGGCGCCGCTGCTGCAGGCAGTCAGGCGATGGCTTGCCTGTTTGCCTGTGGCATGGGCGTTTCCGTAAAGGGACTTGCGTCCCGAGGAATGACCGAAAAGGTCATGCATGGAGCGGGATTCGAACCCGCGACTAACAGATTACAAATCTGCTGCTCTACCAATTGAGCTATCCAGTGGTGGGTATTCCGGAATTGAACCAGGCCTACGGCTTGCGCCGCCGCTCCACCAGGAGCCGATACCCGTAGCGAGAAACACGAAAAAGAGTTCGGTATACGCCACGGCATTGCCGCGCGCACCAGCTGGAATAAATTCCAGGCCGCTGAATATCTTTCGCAATGTTTCTGATTACCGTTTTATTCAAACGGTAATTCTTGTATGCGCATGACCACGCGCCACCCGTGCCCGGCACATAGCGCTTTGACGCCTGTTCGCGTGCAACGTCCGTGCTGTCGGGAAATCCATGCCCGGGTACCTGGAGGGTCATCCACAAGAGTCGGTGCGAACGCATACGAAAACGCCCCCGGATGCTGCATCCGAGGGCGTTCGCTTGCCTCGGAGATCGGGTGACCGATCTCCTTGTCAGGACATCAGTCGAAGAGGGTGATGCGCACGTCTGCTTTCTTCGTGCGCACACACGATGCCGCGCGGTGGGCGCTGGGCAGTCGGTTGAGTGTGGCGGAGTTGAGCAGGGACATGAGGCCGATTGGGTAAAAGTGCAGACGTGGCTGCCGAGGGCGCGAACATTACCCGTGTCTTTTTAGCGATGCAAGCACTTTATGCAATTATGTTCTGGATTATCTCTCTGGTGGTCGGAGTCGGTCGTCGGAAACAGAATCAAAATCGCGTCGCGGCAGCAGGCGAGAGCCATTGCGTGGAATGGTCGGCACAAGCGATGCCACGATTTCGAAATTCAGGACCAGGCGAGCCGACGCTGCGCGCGGCGAGCAATCGACATGCAATTCAAGCGGCGCGCTGTTGGCCGGTGCAGCCCGCGCCCCATGTCCACGCGGACACTGGACGCGCTCACGCGGCCTGCAGCCTTGTGGATTTGTAGGCCATGTAAGCCTTCGCCTGCAGCGCTTCCATCGCTTCGAGAGAAGGGGGCGGCAGCTAGAGTTTTTGCCCAGATGCCGCATGCGTCGCATTCGGCGAGGCATCGCTCGTCGCGCATCGATGCTGCGGGCCGTTTCGCCTCTGTGCCGATGACAGAGGGACGACACGTCACCGCGCGTTGTGTGCGCCCGCATGTCGCCAGTCACGCAGGATGGCCTGAAGTGTTGGATCAGAGTGGCTCGCAAGAGCGATGCCGCGCCCGCCACGTCTTTGAAGATCCGTGATTCGGCACGACGCTGACCGCCTGCGGTGCTCCTTCCGCCCGCACGCCAGCGCGCGCGCCAACGTCAGTGCAGACAATCAGCCTGCGTGGGTGCCCAGCGTGCGCGCGCCGGTCAGGATCATGCGCAGCATCTGCGAGATCTGCTCGATCAGCTCGGGATCTTTTTCCGGTGGCGAATCCATTGCCACCGCGCCCATCGCAAATACCAGCCGGGTGATCGCCTTGGACACCAGGGCAGGCGCGTGCAGCTTGGCGTTGTCGGCCGCGGCCAGGCGAATCAGGTCCACGCGCAGCTCGTCTTCGAAATAGGTGAGTTCGCGCTCCACCGCTTGCTTGAAGGCGTCCGAGCCCACCGCGCCTTCGCGCAGCAGTACGTGCAGCAGCTTGTCGTCGGCGCGCAGCTGTTCCATGAAGGCTTCGACCGAGACACGGATGACGCTGCGGTCGGTGGAGGTCGCGCGCTGGCGCGCTTGGCCGATGATGGTGCGTAGCGAACGCCCGGCCCGATCGATCAAGGCCACGGCGAGCTCGTCCATGTCGCGGAACTGGCGATAGAAGCTGTTCGGCGCGATGCCTGCCTCGCGTGCCACTTCGCGCAGGCTCAGCGTGGACAGGCTACGGTGCGGGCCAATCAAGGACAGCGCTGCAGCGATGAGATCCTCCCGTGAAATCGCCGGCTTGCGGGACGGCGGCGCGTCGTGGGAAGGCAGGGCGATAGAGGTCATGGGGCTGCAGCCGGGCGTGGGCCTGAATCATAGCCCCTCTGGCAATATACAAGTGTATACACGGGTGTGCATGCATGCGTATAGTGCGGCCCATGAACCTGGCATCTCCTCGTAAGTCCAAGTCCCCGCTGCCGGCACGCCTGGCGCGCCGACTGGTGTCGCCGCAACTGTTCGATTTCTGGGCAACCCGGCTCAACCCGTTGTGGACGCTGGAACAGCCGATGGCGCGGCTGGTCCAGCGCACCCCGGCCAGCCGGGACGCGGTGACCCTGGTGTTGCAGCCCAACGGCCACTGGCGCGGCCTGCAGGCCGGCCAGCACGTGAGCCTGGGCGTGGAGATCGACGGCCGCCGGCTGTTGCGTAGCTACAGCCCCACGGTGCAGGCCGACGGCCGGCTGGCGATCACCGTCAAGGCGATCGAGGGTGGGCTGGTGAGCCGCTTCCTGGCGCACGATGCGGCCTTGGGCACGGTGGTCTCGCTGGCCCCGGCCTTCGGCGACATGCTGCTGCCGACCACGCCTACCCCGCTCCTGCTGCTGGCCGCCGGCTCCGGCATCACGCCGATGCGTGCGTTGCTGCAGGCCGCCGCGCAAGCCGGCATGCCGATGGACGTGGACCTGCTGTATTGGGTGCGCCAGCGCGACGAAGCCTGCTTCGTCGACGAATTCGCCGCGCTGGCCGCGGCGCATCCGCGCCTGCGTGTGCAACTGCTGACCACCCGCGAAGGCGAGACTCCTGCAGAACGCGTGGACACCTATTCGTTGGACCACATTGCCGCGCTGGAGCAGCGCCATTTGATGGCCTGCGGGCCGGGTGGTTTTGTGCAGGCCGCGCGCGAACGGCTGCAGGGACGCGTGGCTGCATTTCAGGCCGAAGCCTTCAGCGTGCCGGCACTGGACCAGGCCGAGACCGGCCAGGTGCAGGTCCAACTGTCACGCAGCGGCCGTACCCTGACCCTGCCGCGCGGCCAGTCGCTGCTGGAAGGGCTGGAAGCGCAAGGCCTGCGGCCCAAACATGGCTGCCGCATGGGCATCTGCAACACCTGCGCCTGCCCGCGCCAATCCGGCACCACCCGGCACCTGCTCACCGGTGAACGCAGTAACGAACCCACCGCACAGGTGCGCCTGTGCATTAGTGCGCCAAGCACTGACCTGATCCTGGATCTGTAAGGAATCTTCATGAGCCGAGTCCATAACCGTGCCCTGTCCGCTGCCGAACTGCAGTCTTTCGGCGACGAACTCGATGCCATCCGCGCGCGCGTGCTGAGCCAGGTGGGCGCCGCCGATGCGCGCTACATCCGCCGCATCGTGGCCGCCGTGCGCTGGACCGGCGTGGCCGGTCGTGCGCTGCTGTTCCTGGGTGCGTTCGTGCACAGCGTGCTGGTTCCGGCATGGATCGCCGGCGTGCTGCTGCTGGCGTTGTCCAAGATCCTGGAGAACATGGAGCTGGGCCATAACGTCATGCACGGCCAGTACGACTGGATGGGCGACCCGCAGCTCAACGGCAACACCTACGAGTGGGACATCGTTGCCACCGGCGACAACTGGCGCAAGACGCACAACTTCAAGCACCACACCTACACCAACGTGCGCGGCATGGACGACGACATCGGCTACGGCCTGCTGCGCATCTTCCCCGAGCAGCGCTGGCGCCCGTTCTACCTGCTGCAGCCCTTCATTGCGGTGGTGTTCGCGCTGCTGTTCGAATGGGGCGTGGCGATCCAGGACCTGCGCCTGGGCCGTTGGTTCGCCGGCAAGATGAAGGCGGCCGAACTGCGTGCCTCGTTCCTGCCGGTCGGCCGCAAGATGGGCCGCCAGATGCTCAAGGACTACATCGTATTTCCGCTGCTGGCCGGCCCGTTCTTCCTGACCGTGCTGCTGGGCAATCTGACGGCCAACGTGCTGCGTAGCATCTGGACCTTCGTGATCATCTTCTGCGGCCACTTCACGGCCGATGCGGAAGTGTTTCCGAAGGAATCCATCCGCAACGAATCGCGTGGCCACTGGTATCTGCGTCAGCTGCGTGGTTCGTCCAACCTGACCGGCGGCAAGCTGATGAACGTGCTGTCGGGTAACCTGAGCCACCAGATCGAGCATCACTTCTATCCGGACCTGCCGGCCAACCGCTATGCGCAGATCGCTGTCGAAGTGAAGCAGGTCTGTGCGCGCTACGGCCAGCACTACAACACCGGCTCGCTGCCGCGCCAGTTCGGCCAGGTGATGTGGCGAATCGTGCGCCATGCCTTCCCGAGCCGGCCCAAGCCGGTGCGGCAGAGCAGCGCTGCATTGCAGGGCGCGTGATCGGATTGCGCAACGCATGATCGACATCGAAAGGCCGCCAATGGCGGCCTTTTTTTTTGCCGGTTCACTGCGTCGCGCTGCGTGCCTGTGCGTAGTAGGCGATGAAACCAGTGGCCGGCAACGCGCGCGAGAACAGCCAGCCCTGCGCCAGATCCACGCCATGGGCGCGCAGATAATCGAGCTGTTCCTGCCGCTCGACCCCTTCGGCGATGGTGCGCAGCCGCAGTGTCTTGGCCATCTCGATGATGTGCGCGGTCACGGCGCTGGTGGCCGAGTGGGTGCCGATGGTATCCACGAACGACTTGTCGATCTTCAACGCGTCCAGCGGCAGGCCCTGCAGATACTGCAGGCTCGAATAGCCGGTGCCGAAATCGTCGATGGAGACCGTGTGGCCGGCCCCGCGCAGATGGGTGATGGTGGTGCGTGCCGCATCGATGTCCATCAGGCTGCGTTCGGTCGCCTCCACCCACAGCTGGCCGCTGTCCACGCCGGTGCCCCGCAACGCCTGCGCCAGCACGCCCTGCACGCGGCCGCTCTTGATGTCGTCGGCGGAGACATTGATGGCCACGTGCAGCGCTGGATCGGCGGCCAGGGTGGGGCCGAGTTCGCGGATGACTTCGGCCACCACCAGATCGGTGATCGGCAGGATCAGCCCGCTTTGTTCGGCCAGCGGGATGAAGGCGTCCGGCGGCACCAGCACGCCGTCGGGCTGCTGCCAGCGCACCAGCGCTTCGGCACCGACGCAGGCACCGCTGTCGAGCGCGATGATCGGTTGGTAGTGCACGATGAACTCGCCACGCTGCACGGCGATCTCCAGCCGCGCCAGTGGCGACAGCCGCCGCCGCGAGACCCACAGCACTGCACCGACCAGCAGCAGCGCCACTGCAATGCCGACCGGTACCAGCTGCAACCGTGCCGCCGCCAGCGGCCCGCGCAGATAGGCCACCGGTTCGGTGACCACCGCGGCCCAGTCGCCACGACGGTCGCGCCCGAACAACACCTGCGACAGCAAGAGGTCGCCCGGCTCACGCGTGGCTGGGGGGTCGGTCAGCAAGCGTTCGGCGGCGGTACCGGTGCTGCTGAGGATCTGCCCGTCCGGCGTGCCGATCGCCAGTTGCAGGCCAGGCGGAATATTGATGTCGGCCAGCGTGTCGGGGTTGATCAGGGCGTTGTAGTCGCCCAGTTGCAGCGCCATCAGCGGACGCTGCGGATTGGCCAACGGCAGCAGCCGCGTGGTCACCGCGATGCCGCGCTTGACCACGAAATCGGCGGTGCGCTGCGGAATGGTATTGCGCAGTTGGCCCCATGAGGTGCAGCTGAGGCGACCTTGTTGAAACCGTCCCAGCTCGACGATGTAGTGGCTGGTCAGCACCAGGGCGCGCATCTGTGCCAGGTGCGGAGGCGAGCACGGTGGCAACCGCGAGGCGGCCATGCTCAACAATGCCCCATGCGCCTCGTCGAAGGCGGTTTCAGTGCGCCGGATCGACAGCGCAGCCAGCTGGCTCAGCCTGCCCTCTTCGCGCGCCAAGGCCAGCCGCCAGGCCAGGTAGTAGGAGAGGCCGATCGGCAGCGTTGCGCTCAGCAACACCAGCAGCACGGTGACACTGATGATGCGTTGGCGCTTCACCTCACCACCTGCGACGGCTGTGCTGCCGGTTCACGCATGGCTCCTCGAGAAATGCCGCCAGCGCAGGCTTGGGCAGATGGAAGGTGCACGCCAACCGGGTACGCGCGAACGGCGCACGTAGCGATTGGTGACGCACGGCATTGATTGATGAGGCTGCACGTCGCGAATGTACGACACACGCGTGCATTGCGCGCGTTTGCGGAGCGAAGCGGCTGTGATTTTTTTCCGATCGTCCTGCGTCGCATCCTGGCAGTCGGGGCCGCCTGCGGATTCACGCCACTGCACGCACTACCGCGCTACGGTCGGATCGTCTGCGCTCCCGCCCGGGAGCGGCGGGACAACGGTCCCACGCAAGGCGCTTTCACTGGAGGAATCACGCATGACAACGCAGAAAGAACGCGTCGGCGGCACCGATGCGGTGCCGATCTTCAAGATGCAGGAAACAACACGCGACGGCGAGCTGACCAAGTACGTGGTCGGCGATACCGGCGTGGCCTTCGACAGCCTGGAAGGTGCACAGGCCGCTGCCAGGGATCTCGGCACGCTCGACGATTGAGAGGACGAGCGCTGGCCTGCGCGATGGAACGGCTAGGCCAGTACGCTGGGTCGCCATGGCCGTGGACATGGCGATTGCGTCGGTGGGCGAGTGTCGTCTGGCTGGTCGTTGAGAGCATCGCGTGCCTGTCGTCCCTTGGTCGGTGCCTCGATGCGACCGGGGTTGCAGGCGCGACGGTGCTGCCGTTGCCGGTTTGACCAGTTCCCCAACCAGCCGGGGTCGCCTACGGAAGCGGTTGCTCGGTCAGCCGCCCGGTATGCGGGGTGTGGATCAGTGGCGCCAGGTCGAAGCCCTGTTCGCGCGCATGCGCCAGATAGGCCTGGGCGATGTTTTCGTCCAGCTGCGGCAAGCGTGCCAGTAGCCAGAGGTACTTGCGATCCGGGCTGCCGACCAGTGCAGCGGTGTAATCGGCATCGATGCGCATCACCCAATAGTCACCCTTGGTGAAAGGGATCCAGCGCAGACCTTCGGGCAAGAAGGTCACTTCCAGGCGGCTGTGCGTGTCGTCGATGGCGCGCGCCTGGCCGATCGCTTCTTCCAGCTCGCCTTCCGCGGTGAAGCAGCGATTTTGGACGCGCACGCTGCCGTCCTCTTCCAGGGTGTAGTGCGCCGACACATCGGTGCAGTCGGCATCCTCGAAGCGGGTCGGCAGGCGGGCGATTTCGTACCACGTGCCCAGGTAGCGATTCAGATCCAGCGAAGGGACCGTGGCGAGTTCGGGATGGTGGCTCATACAGGCCTCTGCACAATGGAGTGGCGCCTGTTGTACGTGTAGCGCCATGAAATGCATGTTGGGATGTGGCGCCAGCGGTCGTGCAGCAAGGACGGGCGTCCGCGAGGGCACCGGCTCGGTGCGCACGGCCGGTTGGCACGATGCCGCTCGTGGGCCGATGCCGCGCGAGCGATCAATTGGCTGCATCCGATGAACTCCGTGGCGGCGAATGAGGTTGCGCACCGACACCGACACCGAAACCGAAACCGAAACGATGCCCTGACAATGCGGGCGCTTTGCGGTACCAAGGTGTCACGCCAGCGGATGGCGTGCGAATCGCGCGCGCCTGTCGACCTGCCGAGCACGCTACGCCGCGCTGGCGGTGCCAAGCGCACGATCCAGTTTGCGGTAGCCGATCGCTTCGGTGAGATGGGGTGTGGCGATGTCCGGGCTGTCGTCGAGATCGGCGATGGTGCGCGCAACGCGCAGGATGCGATGCATCGAGCGTGCGGACAGCTGCAGGTGTTCGATGGCGCGCTCCAGCAGCACCTGATCGTCGTGTTGCAGGCGGCAATGGCGGTCGGTGTCGGCCTGGTCCAGTTGCGCATTGGGCAGCGCACCGCGTGCAAGCTGTCGCTGTCGCGCGGCGACCACGCGGGCACGCACGCTGGCGCTGTCTTCACCGAGGTTGCCGCTGCGCAGCGCCTGCGGAGGGAGGCGCGGCACTTCGACATGCAGATCGATACGGTCCAGCAACGGGCCGGAGATGCGGCTGCGGTAGCGACGGATGCTGTCGCTACTGCAGCGGCAGCGCCCGCTGCCATCGCCTGCCCAGCCGCACGGGCAGGGATTCATGGCGGCGACCAATTGAAAGCGCGCCGGAAAATCCACGCTGCGTGCCGCGCGCGCGATCGTGACCACGCCCGACTCCAAGGGCTCGCGCAACACTTCCAGGGTTTGCCGTTGCCACTCGGGCAATTCGTCCAGGAACAGCACGCCGTTGTGAGACAGCGAGATCTCGCCGGGGCGCGGGTGCGTGCCGCCGCCGACCAGGGCCACTGCGCTGGCGGTGTGGTGCGGGGCGCGGTAGGGGCGTTGCCGCCAGCGGGCCAGATCCAGCCCACGGCCGCTGATCGAGGTGATCGCAGCGGTTTCCAGTGCTTCTGCTTCGCTGGCTTCGGGCAATAGACCGGGCAGGCGCGAGGCCAGCAGGGTCTTGCCGCAGCCAGGGCTGCCGACCAGCAACAGGTGGTGCCCACCGGCAGCGGCGATCTCCAGCGCGCGGCGGGCGTGCGGTTGCCCGCGCACGTCGGCCATGTCGGGCAGGGCGCGGGCGCCGAGCGCCTGCACTGCCAGCTCGGCGGCGGGCGCTTTCTGGCTGCCGTTGAGCGTCGCGCAGACATCCAGCAGGGTACGCGCGGTGAAGGCTTCGACGTGTCCGGCGATGGCCGCTTCGGCACCGTTGGCGAGCGGGACGATCAGCCGTCGTCCGGCCTGCGCGGCCGCCAGCGCCGCGGGCAGCACGCCGTCGACGCCGCGCAGCTCGCCGGTCAGCGCAAGCTCGCCGAGGAATTCGTAATCGGCCAGGGCCTGGCGGTCGATCTGCCCGCTGGCAGCCAGGATACCGAGGGCGATCGGCAGATCGAACCGGCCGCCTTCTTTCGGTAAATCGGCCGGTGCCAGGTTGATGGTGATGCGCCGGGCGGGAAATTCGAACTGTGCGCACAGCAGGGCGGCACGCACGCGTTCGCGCGATTCGCGCACTGCCGCTTCGGGCAGGCCCACGATCTGGGTGGAAGGAAGACCGCCGGAGAGATGCACTTCCACCCGAACCTCAGGCGCATGCACTCCCACGCGGGCACGGCTGTGCACCAGCGCCAGACTCATGGTGGTGGCCTTCGCTCAGGGGATGGTGGGCGGTGCAGCGGGTGGCGTGCCGGGCGCGCGCGCCTCCAGTGCGGCGACGGTCTGCTCCAGCGCGTCGAGTTTTTCGCGGGTGCGCAGCAAGACCGCGCGCTGCACGTCGAACTCTTCGCGGGTGACCAGGTCCAGCTTGCCCAGGCCGGCCTGCAGCGCGCCCTTGAAGGTGCTTTGCAGTTCTTCGCGCGATTGGCGCAGGCCCGGCGGCACCAGGTCGCTGAGGCGGCGGGCGAGGTCGTCGAGCTGGTTGAAATCGATCATGGTGTTCTCCGCAGGTCCGTAGGAAGCCTAGTGCAGGCCGGGACACGCGGGACATCGGCAAGGCAGTCGGCAGGCGGTAAGGATAGTCCCATTCGGCTGTCGTCCGCGGTGATGGCGGCGCGCGGTTGGATGAGTGTTGCGCCCGTCCACGGTATGCTGCGCGGCCGTCATGCCCTGGGACCTGCACCGATGAAAATGATCATGGCCATCGTCAAACCGTTCAAGCTCGACGATGTGCGCGAAGCGCTCGCCGGCTGCGGGGTGGCGGGCATCACGGTGACCGAGGTCAAGGGCTTCGGCCGGCAGAAAGGCCATACCGAGCTCTATCGCGGCGCCGAATATGTGGTCGATTTCCTGCCCAAGGTGAAGATCGAAGTGGCGGTGACCGACGACCAGGCCGAGCGTGTGGTCGAGGCGATCGTCGCGGCGGCCGGTACCGGCAAGATCGGCGACGGCAAGGTGTTCGTGTACGACCTGGGCACGGTGGTACGCATCCGTACCGGCGAGCTGGATAGCGACGCGCTGTAGGTTCGCAACGCGGCGCCCGCTGCTTGCCGGATGCGCGGTGGGTGGCGAGGGGTTTGCTGCCCTCTGCCGGCGCAACGACGATGCCCGGGCCACGTATTGCTGAGCCAGCACCGCAGTTAGTGGCGCTGGATCAGGCGCATTGCAGGCATCGCACGGCTCACAGGAACTCGACCGCCCAAGCCCTGCGGCGCGCCACGTGCGCTGACTGCGTTGGCTGTGGTGCGCATCACCGCGGCTGATGCATGGCTGGGTGCATCCGCGCCAGGCCGCTGTCAGGCGCAAACGCCCCACGTTTCATACCATTTCAATACCGCCATGTATCGCTGCCGCACCTTTCTGGATTGCGATGCAGAAACAGGCTGAAGTCACCGCACGGAAGCCTAGCGCTGGCCAGATGGAAATCCCGGCCGCGCTTGTCGCCGCCGCCCGACTTGCCTACTCTAGGGCGTAATACCATTCCAATACCGGAGTTCGAGATGAAGCCACGCAACAGTACGCCGGGCGTGCGCCTGCTTTCGGTATTGGTGGCGTTGGGCCTGGCTGCTCCGGCGTTGGCACAGGCCGTGACCGAACCGGTCACCCAGCCGGCGATCTATCCGACGCCGGTCTCGATCACGCTGGATGGCGCAACCGTGACCTTGGGCCGCTCGGTGGTGCTGGTGGTCGCCCCTGGCGCGGACAAGGCCACGGTGGCGCTGGTGCGCCGCATTCTCGACAGCGCCGGCGTCACCAAGATTGCGACCGCCACACGCCTGCCTGCCGCGCTGGACCGCCCGCACATCGTGCTCGGCACCGGCGATGCGGCAGTGGTGCGCGATGCGCTGACGCGCAGCAAGGCGACCCAGGACACCCATAAGGAAGGCTACACGTTGGCCAGCGTTGCGCTCGATCGCGGCAGCCTGATCACGCTGGCCGGCCACGACGACGATGGCCTGTTCCATGCGGCGCAGACGCTGCGGCAGCTGGTCGAGCGGCCGGCCATCCCGACGTTGACGATCCAGGATTACCCGGCCATGCCGATCCGCGGCACCATCGAAGGCTTCTACGGCGCGCCGTGGTCGATGAGCGATCGCAGCAAGCACATCGATTTCCTCGCCCGCACCAAGGCCAACACCTTCATCTATAGCCCCAAGGACGACCCTTACGCGCGCGATCGCTGGCGCGAGCCGTACCCGAGGGCGACCTTGAAGGCGCTTGGCCAGCTGGCCGCTACCGCCAAGCGCAATCACGTCGATTTCGTCTATGCGATTTCGCCTGGCCCCACCGTGTGCTTCTCCGATCCGGCCGATGCCAAGGCCTTGTTGCGCAAGTTCGATGCGTTCCGTGCGCTGGGCGTGCGCAGCTTCTACGTGGCGCTGGACGATATCGAATACACCAAGTGGAATTGCGAACGCGACAAGACCACCTTTGGCGAGTCCGGCGCGCAGGCGGCCGGTATCGCGCAGTCGCATCTGCTCAATCTGGTGCAGGCCGATCTGGTCGCGCGCCACGATGCGGCCGCTGAACTCATCATGGTGCCGACCGAGTACTACGACGCCAAAGAGAGTCCGTACAAGGAAGCCTTGCGCAAGCATCTTGATCCGAAGATCGTGGTGCAGTGGACCGGCACCGATGTGGTGCCGCCGGCCATTTCCATCCCCGATGCGCGTGCGGCCACCAAGGCGTTCGGTCGCAAGACGCTGTTGTGGGACAACTACCCGGTCAACGATTTCGAAACGTCGGCCGGGCGCCTGCTGATGGCGCCGTATGCGCGGCGCGAGGCGGGTCTGTCGGCCGAGTTGTCGGGCATCGTCTCCAACCCGATGAACCAGGAAGCGCCCAGCCGCGTCGCGGTGATGGGTGTGACCGCGTTCGCCTGGAACGACAAAGACTACGACGCGCAACGCACCTGGCATGCGGCGGCGCGCGATCTGGCCGGCGGCGATGCGCGCGTGGCTGCGGCCTTGCTGACCTTCTTCGACACCCAGCATCTGGCGCCAACCTTTGGCAGCCAGCCGTGGCAGGAACAGGCTCCACGCTTGAAGGCCGTGCTCGATCATGTGCGCGAGGCAATCGCGCTTGGCGATGCGGCAACGCGCACGCAGGCGATTGCCGAACTGGCACGCGCTGCCGACGAACTGGCTGCGGCACCGCAGATCATCCGCGACGGCGTCGCCGACAAGGGCTTTGCCGAGCAATCGCGCCCCTGGCTGGAGGCAATGGAGGATTGGGGCCAGGCCCTGCAGAAGACGGCAGCCGGGCTGGATGCGGCAAATCGCGGCCACACGCAGGCGCCGGCCTTGTTTGCCGAGGCGGCTGCGATCGCCGCCGTCGCAAGCCAGATCCCAACGATTCCCGGCGCCACGCGCTTCGGCGGCCCGGTCAAGCTCGCTGACGGCGTGCTCGACCGCTTCATCGCGCAAGCGCCGCGCTTGATCGCCTATCGCGTGCCGGCGGTTGCCGACTCGGCAGCAGCAAAGTGATGGGGGAGTGCAATAACACAGCGACGCGCATCGGGAATTGCTCGCGTCGCTGTGCCTGCAAATGCGGGAGCGCCATTGCCACTGCATCGCAGCACCCGGCATGGCGCGCTGGAAGGACGTCTGTGCTGCAGATCAAACCGACGACATCAGCGCAGTAGCTGGGCGTAACGGTGTGCCCAGCCGCCGTTAGCCAGCAGCGCTGATCACGCCTTGCCTTTCAAACGCCGATATAGCCGCTTCCAGCCGCTGCGAATCGCATGCACCCAGCGCGGTTCGGCACTGCGGGCCGATTCGTCGGCAGTCGGTGCGATGCCGGCAAGGCGCTGGCGCATTTTCTGAAAATTGGCCACGTCGCTGCGCTGCAGCTGACGCGCCAGCGTGCCGCGCCGCAGCCAGCGCGGAAATCGCCACGCGGAGGTGAAATCGATCAGCACCGGCACGCCGGCACTGACCACCACATTGGTGCCGTGCAGATCGTTATGGGTGATGCCGAACGCATGCAGCCTGCGCAGCGCCTGCTGCAATTGCTGGAAGACCTCCTGGCCCACGACGGTGCTGGCGCTGAGCGTGTCGCCTGGAATGAATTCCATGCCCAGCGCCAGCCCGCCCAGCGTGCCGAGCAAGGCCGGTGCATGCCGCCAACCCTGCAACTGCCGCAGCATCCTGGCCTCGTGGCGCACCATGAGCCGGGCGATCGGCGACAACAGCGTGCGGCGATAGCGGCCGTAGTCCTTGACCACTGCCGGTTGCCCGTTCACATGGGTGCGGTAGACGTCCGGCTCGAGCAGCCGGGTGCCTTGCTTGAGCAGAACGGGAGTGACGAGGTGCAGGCTGGACACGTCCAGCGGCTGGTAGTGCATGGCAGTTCTCCAGACCTTGGCGGCGCGGAGCTGTCACGCGTTGCGCAGGTTCACGGTGATCGCGAGGATCGGTCTGCCCAATTTTAGAACTTGTGAGTATGGAAATTATATTTATTTAACAAATGAAATGTTCCGGGAGTGGAACAGCTTTTGGAATCAGGTGTTTGGCGGACCCCATCAGAATCGGCATGTGCCAGCGAATGCATGCAGACCTGCCACTCCAGGCCACGGTGTCGTCCCGCCAGCGTTGCGTCCTGCCTCAAGACAGGCACTGTTAGCGCAACCCGGCGTGCGGTAGCGGTCACGCCGCTTCTTGACAGCGATTGAGACTCCAGACACTGTGCCGGCTGCGGTCAGGGGGCTGCAGCACGCGTTAACACGGGCACGCTCTTCGAGCGTCGCCTGCATCGATGTCGTACGACATCCAGGTGATGCCGGGTGCGCCTCCGAATGCGACCGCAACTGCGCCACTTCCAGACCCCGTCAGGTGCCACCTGCGTGCGCAAGGATGCGGAAACGATGGAGTACGACTCATGGGGGATGCAATGAAAAGGACCGCAACAGTGCTGTTGGCTTGCACGGCGTTCGGCGTCACGGCTCAGGCCTCGGCGCAGTCGTTGTCGCGCGGCTGGGACAGCTACCGTCAACAGCAAAAGCAGCAGACCGGCACCCAGCGCGCCACCGCGCCTGCAGCGCCATCCTCGCGCCCGGCGCAAGCGGGCGTTGGCGGAGCGCCGGCCGCTGTCGGTGGAAGCGGCGGCCAACCTGGTGCGTCCGGCGGGTTCACTACGGTGACCGAGCAGACTGAGGCGGTGGCAGTTCAGCCTGCCGCTGCTTACCCTGCAGCGCCTGTCCCCGCAGCGCGCTACACACGGGTGGAGGAATCGCGCATTGAAAGGGGCGCGTTCATCGGCGTGCAGCGTGGTCGAGGTGAGGTTTTCAGTGGCTATAAGCAAGACATGCTTGGCCTCAGCGCCGGCTATCGCTGGCGTGCTGGCTCGGTCACGTTGATCGGACTTGAGGGATCGATTGGACGCCTGGAACGCGGCGATACAACCGACGATGTCTTTATCCCCGCAGTGAAGTTTGGCGGCATCGGGGGTACGGCACGTTTCAATTTTGGTGACACTCCGCTGTTCGCGGTAGTCCGCCTCGGCTCATGGTATGCCGAGGTCGCAGACATGAGCGACGAAATCTTTGGTGGTTACGCAAGCCTCGGCCTGGGCGTCGATATCGGCAAGCATGCGAGCGTGAGCGCGATGTACACCAACTACGTCTACGCCAATGACTACTACGACTATGCCCAAGACACCACCATCAACCGTGCAGAGGTACTGAACGCAGTAGTGGAAGTCCGCTTTTAACTAGCAACGGTCGAAGGGCGGGCAGCAGCGCTCGCCCTTCTGGGTCACGCGGCATGCAGCGCGATGCCGCGGACGGCAATCCGTTTGAAGCTGCACCGCAAACGGTCATCGGCATTGCACAGCCATCCATGCGGCTTGCTGTAGTGTCTTGGTCAACGCACTGATTCAGCTATGGGCGAGGGCAGATGGACGCATTGGCGCAGTTCTTGACAGACGAACAGGACCCGGTGGCGGTGGGCAAGATCCTGCCCAAGATCACCGAGTTGCTGACCCGCGACGAGCAGGTCGAGTACATCGCCGTGCAGAAGAAGATGGTGATGAACCTGTCGCCGGATGCGGTGGTGCTGACCAACCGCCGCTTCATCGTGGTCTACCCAAAGCTGCTCGGCATGACCTTCCGCGATTTCCCCTGGCGCAAGGTGCTCGATGTGCACATGAGCGAACAGATGCTCGGAGCCACCATCATGTGCCGCACCACGCAGGGCGCCTACGCATCCATCGACAGCCTGCCCAAGAAACAGGCGCGGCGCGTGTACGCCTATGCGCAGCAGGTGGAAGAATCCGCCTACGAACAGCGCCAGCAGCTGGAGATCGACAAGTTGCGCGCGGCGGCCGGTGGCGTGGTGGTGCATGCGCCTGGTGCGCACGGCGCAGCAGTGCCCTTGCAAGCCAGTGCCGTTCCTGCAATCGACGATCCGGTGCAGGTGCTGAGCAAGCTCAAGCAATTGCTGGATGCGGGGCTGATCACGCAGGACGAATTCGACGCCAAGAAGACAGAGGTGCTGGCGCGCTTATAGCGTGCGCAGGACATCCGCGCATCGGTCGGCTTCAACTACGTCGGCCCATGGATCGCAGTGACGCAGCAACTGACGCGTCCATCGCACGGCGGCGCTGTCGGTGGATCGCCGCGCCAGAAGGCTGCTGGCCGCGCACTGGCCTCACGCTCCAGCAGCGCCGCGCGACCACGGCAGCCTGATCGGTGCGAATGCATCAGCCCGCGCCGTAAGCACGCAGGCCATGTCATTCAGAAAACTAGCAAACCGGCCGGGCTTATCGCCAAGCGGGCGCGGCCGGCTGCCGTAACCCGCCACGTCCATCCAAGCGCCGCGATTCAACGAATGTCGTCTGCGCTTTTTGCCGGCGATGCTCGGCCAACCGCGATTACTCGCCCAGCGCCTTGGCCACGAACGGCGGCGCAACCAGCACGCCGGTGTGCAAATGGGCGGTGTAGTACAAGGTGTCGAAGCCCTTGGCCTGCGCGTCTGCTTGGCGGAAGGCGAAATCGGCGTTGGCCTGCTTGCTGGCCATGGTCACGCTCCACCAGCCGGTGGGGTAGCACGGCTGCGGGAACGGCAGGGTCTTGAACGACTGGAAGCCGGCCTTGCCCATTTCGGTGCGCATTTCGTTGATCAGGTCCAGCAGCGCCAGCGGCGATTCGGACTGCTGCACCAGGATGCCGTCGTCCTTCAAGGCTTTGAAGCAGCTTTCGTAGAAGGCCTTGTTGAACAGGCCCTCGGCCGGGCCGACCGGGTCGGTGGAATCGACGATCACGATGTCCACGCTGCCGGCCGGGCAATTGGCCATATAGGCCACGCCGTCGTCGAACAGCAGTTCGGCGCGCGCGTCGTGGTTGGCATCGCACAGCTCGGGGAAATACTTCTCCGACATGCGGGTGACCTGCTCATCGATATCGCATTGGGTGGCGCTTTCCACGCCCGGGTGCTTGAGCACCTCGCGCAGCGTGCCGCAGTCGCCGCCGCCGATGATCACCACGCGCTTGGGCGCGGGGTGGGTGAACAGCGCCGGGTGGCTGATCATCTCGTGGTAGAAGAAATTGTCGCGGCTGGTGAGCATCACCGCGCCATCGATCAGCATCAGCTTGCCCCAATCGGTGGTCTGGTAGATCTCGATCTTCTGGAACGGGGACTGCACCTCGTCCAGCTTGCCGCTGACGCGGAAGCCGATCGCCGAGCCGGTCGGCTGGAAGTGTTCGATGTACCAGTTGTCGTTGGTGCTCATGCGGACGTCCTAATCGAAAAGAAGCGGGCAGTTCCTTCTCCCGGCGGGAGAAGGTGGCGCAAAGCGCCGGATGAGGGTCGGGTGCAGCCCCGTGCAGTCAAACTGCACGGCGGCTGACCCTTGCTCGGCCCCGCTCCAACCAGGAGCGGGGCGTGAAGTCGGCGCGGATTGTAACGGACCCTGCGCATGCCAGGCGTTACACTTCACGCCCTTTTTTATTCCAGCCGAGACAGCGAAATGAGCGATTGGTCCCTCGACCAAGCCCGCAAGACCTATTCGATCCCGCATTGGGCCGACGGGTATTTCGATGTGAACGCTGCCGGACACGTGGTGGTCACCCCGACCGCCGATGGCCCGGCGGTGTCGCTGCCCGAGGTGGTGGATGTCGCGCGCGCAGCCGGTGCCAAGCTGCCGCTACTGGTGCGCTTCCCGGACATCCTGGGCCAGCGCCTGGGCAAGCTGCAGGCAGCGTTTGCGCAGGCGCAGTCGGAGTGGGACTACGCCGGCGGCTATACGGCGGTGTATCCGATCAAGGTCAACCAGCATCGTGGCGTGGCCGGCACCCTGGCCGGTCACCACGGTGAGGGCTTCGGGCTGGAAGCGGGCAGCAAGCCCGAGCTGATGGCGGTGCTGGCGCTGTCGCGTCCGGGCGGGCTGATCGTGTGCAACGGCTACAAGGACCGCGAATACATCCGCCTGGCGCTGATCGGCCGCAAACTCGGCCTGCAGACCTTCATCGTCATCGAAAAGCCCTCCGAACTGACCCTGGTGCTGGAAGAAGCACGCGCGCTGGACGTCAAGCCCGGCCTGGGCGTGCGCATGCGCCTGGCCTCGCTGGGCGCGGGCAAGTGGCAGAACAGCGGTGGCGACAAGGCCAAGTTCGGTCTCTCGCCGCGCCAGGTGCTGGACCTGTGGAAGACCCTGCGCGACACCGAGTACGCCGACAGCCTGAACCTGCTCCATTTCCATATGGGCTCGCAGATTTCCAACGTGCGCGACATCGCCAACGGCATGCGCGAGGCCACGCGCTATTTCGTGGAGCTCTCGCGCCTGGGCGCAAAGATCAGCCATGTGGACGTGGGCGGCGGCCTGGGCATCGATTACGAAGGCACGCGCTCGCGCAGCTATTGCTCGATCAACTACGGCCTGCACTCGTACGCCAGCAACATCGTGCAGCCGTTGGCCAGCGCCTGCGAAGAGCATGGCCTGGCTCCGCCGCGCATCGTCACCGAGTGCGGGCGCGCAATGACGGCGCACCATGCGGTGCTGATCGCCAACGTGTCGGAAGTGGAGCAGGCGCCTGAAGGCCGCGTGCCGGATGCGCACGACGATGAGCCGGCCGCGATCCGCCACCTGCGCGAGATCCATGACGAGCTCGATGTGCGCCCGGCGGTGGAGCTGTTCCAGGAAGCCCAGCATTTCCATGCCGAAGGTTTGAGCGCGTATGCGCTGGGCCAGATCGACCTGCCGCAGCGCGCGCGCATCGACGATCTGTTCTACGCCATCGCACATGGCGTGCGCGCACGCCTGAGCTTCGATGAAAAGAGCCATCGCCCGGTGCTGGATGAGCTCAACGAGCGGCTGGTGGACAAGTACTTCGTCAACTTCAGCGTGTTCGAATCGATCCCGGACGTGTGGGCGATCGATCAGGTGTTCCCGATCGTGCCGATCGAGCGCTTGAACGAAGCGCCGCAGCGGCGCGGCATCATCGCCGACATGACCTGCGATTCCGACGGCATGGTCAAGACCTATGTCGAGAACGAAAGCCTGGACAGCTCGCTGCCGCTGCATGGTTTGAATGCCGGCGAGAGCTATCGCATCGGTTTCTTCCTGGTGGGCGCCTACCAGGAAATCCTGGGTGATATCCATAACCTATTCGGCGATACCGATGCGGTGGAAGTCGTGGTGAATCGCGATGGCTATCGCATCGCACAGCAGCGCCGCGGCGATACCACCGACGTGATGCTGGACTACGTGGGCTATCAGCTGGACACGCTGCGTGCCACCTATGCCGAGCGCATTGCTGCCGCAAATCTGTCGCCCGAGCGGGCGCAGGAACTCGGCGCTGCGTTGGAAGCGGGGCTGACCGGCTACACCTATCTGTCCGACGAGCCGCTGGGCTGATCCGCAGTACGCTGCGGCTGGGCCGCAGCGCTGGCTGTGCGCGACATGGCCCATCTTGCACGCGCTCCTGCCGCGAGCGCCGCTTGCAGCAGCAGGGACATCACCGACATGGACGCTGCAGGTTCTGCAACGCGTCGATGCGCCATCGCGCCGACGTCGGGTGCGATCTCGCACTTCAAGTCGACCTGCTTCGTCGCATCGAGCAAGAGCGCCTGCGCTTACCTTGCGCGACGCCGTCGATCGGTTCGACTCACGCTTTTCGCGCGTTTGTGCTGCATGCCGATGACAATCAGGCGACCATCGCGTGATCGTGCGCTTGTCGAGGCAGACGCGTTGAACGCGTCTTTTTTCTCCTGAAGTGATTTGCCGAATAACCTAATTCCGACAACGCTGATTTGGAATTGGTCTTATTCAATGCGGCTTTTTATCTGCCGTGGTGCGCGCATATTTGTCTTGAAGCCCATGCGTATCGTCGGCCATGCCCTACGCCGGATGCGGCGCGGAAATTGATCGGATGTATGCATGCAGAACACTAGTTCAAATCACACTTCAGTGAAAAAATTTTAGGTATCACGCGATTTCCGTGATTTTTTGCACGGTTTCGGCCCCGCGCGAATTGTTAGTGTTCGTTTAACTTGTCGGGATACAAGTGCTTCAACGAGTCACCCGCACACCGTTGTTCGATTGTGCGAGTCGCTGTGCTGTGCGTCTTCATCATGCGTTTCCATCGCGTATTACCGGCAATTGTCGGTGGTCGGCGGTGTTTCTTACCCCTCGTTTTCTTAGGCCAGGTGCTGATTCGGCGTCCATCGACCGTATGACGGTTGAGGGGTGTCGACGGACTGCGCGCCACACCAGAAGGATGCACGCAATGCACGCTGACGCCTCTCCCGTTTTTCCCCTGACCAAGGCGCAACGTGGCCTTTGGGTGGCCAACAAGTTGCATACCGACAACACCTTGATGTTGGCCGAAGTATTGGAAATGTTCGGCCCGCTCAATCCCCAGGTGCTGATCCGCGCCAGCATGCAGCTGACGCACGAGTTCGATACGCTGCGCCTGTGTATCGTCGAGCGCGAGGGCGTGCCTTCGCAGGTGGTCTTGCCCGCGTACAACGGCACGATTCCATACTTCGACGTCAGCTCAGATCCTGCTCCGCGTAATGCCGCCGAACATTGGATCGACGAAGAAATCCGCAAGCCGGAAGATCTGCAGAACGGGCCGTTATGGCATTGCGCGGTGTTCCGTCTTGGCGAAGATCATCATCTGTGGGTGCAATGCGTGAGTCATCTGGTGATGGACGGCTATTGCGCGTCGATCATGATGCAGCGCATGGCCGTGCTCTATAACGCCTACCTGGCCGACGTGGAGCCTGCGCCCGCGCAGTACGGCAGTGCACTGTCGCTGCTCGAAATGGAACAGCACTATCGCAACTCCGATCGGTTCCAACGCGATCGCGAGTATTGGATGCAGCAGTTGGCCGATCTGCCGCCGCCGGCGACGCTGGCGCGGCCGGGCAATCAGCTGTCCACCGGGTTGTTGCGCGGCACCGGGCAGTTCTCGCCGCAGCAGGTGGTGCGTCTGCGCGCGCTGGGCAAGGAGTACGGCGCCAGCCTGCCGCAGATGCTGATTTCGCTGATTGCCGCGTACTACTACCGCTGCACCGGTGCCGAGGATCTGGTGCTGGCGATGCCGGTGACCGGCCGCATCAACGCGCGCTACCGGCAAACCGCAGGCCTGGTGGCCAACGTGATTTCGCTGCGCCTGAAGATGGATCCGCAGCAGCCCATCCATACCTTGTTCGCGCAGGTGTCGTCGGTGGTGCGGCATGCATTGCGCCATCAGCAATATCGCTTCGAGGACGTGCGCCGCGATCTGGGCATGTTCGGGATGGAGCAGAAGTTCGCGCGCCTGGCGGTGAACATCGAGGCCTTCGACTACACCTTGCGCTTCGGCGAGGCGTACGCGGTGCCGCATAACCTTTCCAACGGCCCGGCCGACGACCTCACCATCTTCTGCTACGAACGCGGCGATGGGGCAGCGCTGCGTTTCGATCTGGATGCCAACCCGGCGCTGTACGACAGCGAGGAGCTGGCCGAACACTGCCGTCGTCTGACCCATCTGGCCGACGCGGTATTGGCCGATCCGGAATGCGCGCTGGGCCAGGTCGATGTGCTCGGCGATAGCGAGCGCCGGCGTTTGCTGCATACCTGGAACAACACCGCAGCGCCGCTGCCGGAACCGGCCACGCTGTTGCACGGCATGCTGCAACGCGCCGAGTTGATGCCTGCGGCCTTGGTGGCGCAATACGACAACCGCACGCTCGACTACGCCACGCTGTGCGAGCTTGCCTCGCGCATCGCTGCGCAATGGGTGGCCGATGGCGTGCGCCCTGGCGATGTGGTCGCGGTGGCGTTGCCGCGCAGCGAACACTTGCTGGTGGCGTTGCTGGCGGTGATGTGGAGCGGGGCGGCGTATCTGCCGCTGGATCCGGAGAGCCCGGCCGCACGCAACCGCCAGATGCTCAACGATTCCGGTGCCATTGGCCTGGTCTGCGAGCCAGCGCTGTGCGAGCGCTATCTGCTCGGTGGCATGGTCTGGCTGGATCCGCGCCCGGCCGTGTTGCCGGAGGCAATCGCACCGCTGGCGACGCCCGACGGCACCGCGTACGTGCTGTACACCTCCGGCTCCACCGGTGCGCCCAAGGGCGTGGAGATCAGCCATCGCAACCTGTTCAATTTCCTGCATGCGATGGAACACGAGCTGGCATTGCGCCCGCGCGACCGTGTACTGGCCGTCACCACCATCACCTTCGATATCGCCGGGCTGGAGTTGTACCTGCCGTTGCTGGTGGGCGCGCGCGTGGTCATTGCACCGGCCGGTATCAGCCACGACCCGCGCGGCCTGTCGCGGTTGATCGCCGACGAACACATCAGCGTGGTGCAGGCCACGCCATCGCTGTGGCGCATCCTGCTGGCCAATGAGGATCTGGTGCTGGATCGCATTCATGCGTTGATCGGCGGCGAGGCATTGGTGCCGGAACTGGCCACGCAACTGCTCAGCCGGGTGGGGCGCCTGACCCAGTTGTACGGGCCTACCGAAACCACGATCTGGTCGACCATCATGCCGTTGCAGCTGACCGATGCCGCCGCACCGCCGATCGGCAGGCCGCTGCTCAATACGCGCGTCTATGTGCTGGATGCGCAGCGGCAACCGCTGCCGACCGGTGCGATCGGCGAGCTGTATATCGGTGGCGCAGGCGTGGCCAAGGGCTATCGCGGCAAGCGCCAGCTGACCAGCGAGCGCTTCATGCGCGACCCGTTCGCCGACGACGGCAGCAGCATGTACCGCACCGGCGACCGCGTGCGTCAACGCAGCGATGGCCTGCTGGAATTCATCGGGCGCGCCGATGCGCAGCTGAAGATCCGCGGACATCGGGTGGAGCCGGCCGAAATCGAAAGCGCCCTGCTGTTGCATTCGCAGGTGGCGCAGGCGGTGGTGGTGGGCCACGGCGATGGCGATGGCGAGCATGCCTTGCAACTGCTGGCCTATGTGGTGGGCAAGCACGGCAACGCGCCGTCGATCGAGTTGTTGCGCGCGCATCTGCAGCAGCGCCTGCCGGCATCGATGATTCCCACCCTGTGGGTGCCGCTGGAGGCGTTGCCGCTGACCCCCAACGGCAAGCTGGACCGGCGCGCGTTGCCGGCGCC
This sequence comes from Xanthomonas euvesicatoria, assembly GCF_013112235.1. Lineage (NCBI taxonomy): Bacteria > Pseudomonadati > Pseudomonadota > Gammaproteobacteria > Lysobacterales > Lysobacteraceae > Xanthomonas > Xanthomonas euvesicatoria. The sequence goes on along the minus strand of NZ_JABFFS010000001.1, from coordinate 598,236 downwards.
TGGCGCATTGCCGCAACGCGCGCACCTGGCGCCGCGCGATGCGCTCGAACGCCAGCTGGCAACGATGCTGCAGGAGGTGCTGGGCATCGAAGTGGTGGGCGTGGACGACAATTTCTTCGAGCTTGGCGGCGATTCGCTGCGTGCGGCGGAAATGGCCGCGCGTTTCCCGCAGATGTTCGGGGTGGAACTGCCGCTGGGCACGTTGTTCCATGCGCCGACGATCGCCGGCCTGGCCGAGGTGATCAAGCGCAGCGCACACACGCCCAACGACCCGTTGAGCGTGCTGCTGCCGCTGCGTGCAGGCACCGCCGGCAGCACGCCGTTGTTCTGCATCCATCCGGTCATCGGTCTGGGCTGGTCGTATCTCACCTTGCTGGGTCAGCTGGATCCGCAGTGGCCGGTGTATGCGCTGCAATCGCCGGGCTTGAGCGACCCGCAGCACCGTCCGGAGAGCATCGAGGCGATCGCGCGCGATTACCTGGCGCGTCTGCGCAGCGTGCAGCCGAGGGGGCCTTACCGTCTGCTGGGCTGGTCGCTGGGCGGTTTGATCGCGCACGCCATCACCGCCGAATTGCATGCACTGGGCGAAGAGGTCGAGGTGTTGGCCATGCTCGACAGTTACCCGCATCTGGAACAGGCCGCAGCGTTGTCGGAATCGGAGAACGTGCGCGCCTCGGTGCACGCGTTGGCCTTGCATCTGGCGCCGGGCCAGTCGATGCCGACCACGGTCGCCGAGCTGGCGAGCCTGTTGTGCGATCACTACGGGCTGAACGAATTGCCTGCGGTGCGCCAGTTGCTGGAGCAACGTCCCACCTTGCTGGACGATCTGGGCGCCCTCACCCAGCATCACCTGCAGCTGGCGCGGCGTCATCGGCCCAGGCAGCTGGACCAGGATGTGGTCTTTGTCGAAGCGAGCGTGCGCATGAGCTCCGGCGGCGACGATGCGCTGTGGGTGGATTACCGTCCCCAGGCGTGGCACCCATACGTGCGTAACCTGCAGCTGCACGTTCTGGACAGCGACCACCATTCAATGCTCTCGCCGACGCATGCGGCCACGCTCAGCACCTTGCTGCACGCGGCCACCGCAGAGGCCACCCGGGCTGTGCGGCCGGTGGGACAGGCCGGCCGTGGCGCGGTCGCCGGCGACGGAGTGACCGAATATGCCTGAGTCCAGCGCCGATCCGTTACGCCAGCGCCCGGTGGTGATCGCCACCCTTGGCACGCATGGGGACGTGCGCCCGATCATTGCGCTGGCCCTTGGCCTGCAGCGGCGCGGTTATCCGGCGCGGGTGCTGACCAGTTCCAACTTCGAGTCGTTGATCCGTGCGCACGGCCTGGAATTCTTCCCGCTCAGCGGCGATCTCCAGCAACTGTTGCACGACCATCCGGACGTTGCCGAGATGCGCGGTGCCCCTGGCATCTTGCGCAAGAAGTTGCTGGAGTGGGCGCGCGATTGGCCCGCGCAGGGCCGCGCGGCGTGTGCCGATGCCGGCTTGATCCTGGGCGTGGGCAGTGCCAGTTTCCTCGTCCATAGCCTGGGCGAGGCGTATGGCGTGCCGGTGGCGTTTGCGCAGTTGCAGCCGCTCACCGAGTCGCGCCACCTGCCGTTGATGCTGATGCCCAACCTGCGTCTGCCGGGACGTGTCAACGTGGCATTGCATCGCCTGATGCGCTTTGTCGGCTGGCAGCTGATGCGGCCGGCCTTCAACGATATCGTGCGTCCGGCGTTGGGGCTGCCGGGATATCCGTGGAGCGGTCCGGATCGCAGCGCACTACGCGTGATCTACGGCTATAGCGCGCACGTGTGTCCGCGTCCGCCGGACTGGCCGCAGAGCGCGCAGGTGTGCGGCTTCTGGCAGCTGCCGCTATCGCAGTGGCAACCGCCGGCCGCGCTGCAGGCGTTTTTGCAGGCCGGGCCGCCGCCGCTGTATATCGGCTTCGGCAGCATGACCAGCAGCGCGGTCGCGCAGCTCACTGCCACGGTCAAGGCAGCGGTGCGACTGACCGGGCAGCGCGCGTTGCTGGCCAGCGGCTGGGGCGGTCTGGGGGCCGGGGACGCCGCTGTCGCCGATGATGCCGAGCGCTTCTTCCATCTGGAACAGGCACCGCACGATTGGCTGTTCCCGCGCGTGGCGGTGGCCGTGCATCACGGTGGCGCCGGCACCAGCGGTGCCGCGTTGGCGGCGGGCATTCCCTCGGTGGTGCTGCCCTTTGGCTACGACCAGTCGTTCTGGGCCCATTGCCTGGCCCAGCGCGGCGTTGCGCCGCCAGCGCTGGCGCGTGCCGGGCTGCAGCCCGAAGCCCTGGCCGCTGCCATCCGGCAGGCGGGCACGCCGGCCATGCGTGCGGCTGCGCGCGCACTCGGTCAACGGATCGGCCAGGAAGACGGCGTCCGCAATGCGGTCGATCAGCTGGAAGCCTGGCAATTGCTTGAACCCGCGGCAGTGACGCCTGCGGCGGCCGTACGGACCACACAGCACGCCATCGCATAAGCATGGCGATGCTGCGCATCCGCCGCAGCGCTGATGCGCGCACTGCGGCGCGGTGGAAGCAGTGCGTGGTTGGCGGCGACGCCCTGCGCGCTGCCTGCATGCGGCACAATCGGGCTCCCTCGGTTGATCTGGCCCGCATGCGCTATCCCGCTTTGGACCTGTTGCGTGGCATCGCTATCGTCTGGGTGATGCTGTTCCATTCGTTCGTGGTCGGCGGGTTGGGTCCGGACTGGGAATGGCTATCGCGCTACGGCTGGATGGGGGTGGACCTGTTCTTCGTGCTGAGCGGCTTTTTGATCGGCACCCAGGTGCTGACCCCGCTGTCGCGCGGCAAGCCACTGGACTTCGCCGATTTCTACCTGCGCCGCGCATTCCGCATCCTGCCGGCGTTTTTGGTGGTGTTGGCGATCTACATGGCATGGCCGGGTTTTCGCGAATCGCCCGGGCTGGCGCCATGGTGGATGTTCCTCACCTTCACCTTGAATCTGTTCGTCGATTACGCCGAGCAGGCGGCGTTCTCGCACGCATGGTCGCTCTGTGTGGAAGAGCATTTCTATCTGGTGTTTCCGTTGCTGGCCACGTTGTTGTTGCGGCGTCCATCGGCGGCACGCGTGGTCGCGGTGTGCGTGGCGGTGGTGGTCGCCGGCATCGCGTTGCGCACTAGCGTGTGGCTGCACAACACGGCGCTGGATCAGATCGGCAGCGGCCAGCAGCGCAACTGGTTTGTCGAAGATCTCTATTACCCCACCTGGAACCGGCTGGACGGTTTGCTGGCCGGTGTGGTGCTGGCAATGACGAAGGTCTTCCGCCCCCGCACATGGCAATGGCTGCAGCAGCGCGGCAACACCTGGGCGCTGGCCGGTGTGGCCATGCTGGCACTGGCGATGTGGTTGTTCCGCGAGCGCACCGGTTTGATCGGCAACGCGGTGGGCTGGCCGGTGCTTTCGCTGGGGCTGGCCTTGCTGGTATTGGCAGGCACCGCGACCGACAGCGCACTGGGCCGGCTACGCGTGCCGGGTGCCGCCTGGTTGGCCGCCATTTCCTACAGCGTGTATCTGACCCACAAGGCGATGTTCCATGTGACCCAGGGCTGGCTCGGCGCCACGCTGGACGGCCGTGGTGTCCTGGCCTTTGCAGTGTATGGCGTGGTGGCGCTGGCGGCGGGTGCGCTGCTGCATTACGTGGTGGAACGTCCGTTCCTGCAGCTGCGCGGCGCGTTGCTGCGGCGGCGCGCAGCCGTGCGCCGCGATGCCGAACGTGCGTGATGCGATGGTTGCGGAGAACGGCGAGCGTGCACGGGTGGCGGCGTGGCGGCCGCCGCTGCAGCACCTGGTGTCGGGCAACCGGTCTGCGCAGTTGCTGCGACCATGCAGCGCTGATGTAACGAAAAGCCGCGCAGTACGCGGCTTTTCGATGCTTCGTTCGATGCTCGGTAGGGCTTGCGCGGCGCAGCGGGGGGTGCGGCTGGCGCGCTGCACGCCCACCGCCTAAGCCCTTGCTTCGATGCACGCCTCACTGCGCGTCGCGGGCCACCTGGAACCCCGCAAAAGACTGCGTCACCGGCATGATTTCCAGGCGGTTGATGTTCAAATGCGCCGGCAGGCTGGCGACATAGAAGATCTGTTCGGCGATGTCTTCGGCCGTCATCGGGGTGGCGCCACGGTATAGCGTGTCGGACGCGGCCTGGTTGCCGCCGGTGCGCACCAGGGTGAATTCGGTCTCGGCCATGCCCGGTTCGATCGAGGTCACGCGCACGCCGGTGCCGTGCAGGTCAGAGCGCAGGCCCAGCGAAAACTGCTGCACGAAGGCCTTGGTACCGCCGTAGACGTTGCCGCCGGTGTATGGGTAGGTTGCCGCCACCGAGGCGATGTTGATAATGGCGCCGCGGCGCGCAATCAACGCCGGCAGCAGGCGGTGGGTGAGCGTGACCAGGGCGGTGACATTGGTGTCGATCATCTGCTGCCACTGCGCCAGGTCGGCCTGCTGCGCCGGCGCGGTGCCCAGCGCCAGGCCGGCGTTGTTGACCAGTACGTCGATGTCGGCGAAGGCCGGCGGCAGCGCGTCGATCGCATCCGACAAGGCGTGTGCATCGCGCATGTCGAACGCGGCGGTGTGGACCTGCCCGGCCGGCAGATCAGCGGCCAGCGCCTGCAGGCGTTCGGCGCGCCGGCCGGTGGCGATGACCTTCCAGCCGGCTGCAGCGAAGCGGCGCACGGCGGCGCTGCCGAATCCGGAGGTGGCACCAGTGATCAGGACGGTCTTGGACATGGGGAACTCCAGGGGGACAGGGGGCGGGAACCAGATTCAGTGAGCAGGCCGCGGCTTCGCCGTTGCGGCATGCTGCGCACGCAGTCGCTCTTCGGTCAGGGTCTGGCGTGCGACGACCTGGCCACGCCGCAGCTGCAGCACCACGTACGGGGCCGGTGCGTGCGCAGCGCTCGTCGCGGTGGCGGGCAGCGCGACGATCAACTCACCATCCACCCAGACGGCGGGCACGGACGCTGGCTGGCCAGGGAACAGCACATCCAGCGGCAGCGTGGGCGGCGCGTCGTTACAGGCGCCCAGGACCACGCGGTCGAGCACCAGCTGTTGCCCGTCCAGACGCCAATGGGCGCGGTAGCCGCGCCAGTTGGCGCTGCAGCTGCCCAGCGCGCTGCCTGCGTGCGCCGCAAAACGCTTCCAGGTGGCCGGGTCGTCCAGTGGGCCGGACAAGGGTTCGGCCAGCAGCGTCGCCTGCTGGCCGTCGATCTGGATCAGGTCGGGAAGTTGATCGGTGGCCTGCGCCGGGCCGGCCCACGCCAGCACGCCCAGCAACACGCCAGCGCTACGTCGCAACACGGGCGTTTACTGCGCCTTGATCGCAATGGCGGACAGGCCACTGCCGGTGAGCTTCTGCTTGGCCTCGGCAAGCTCGCTGGCACTGCCATAGGGCCCCATGCGCACGCGGTAGACCGTCTTGCCGCTGATGTCGGCCGATTCCACGCGTGCGGCCAGGCCCATCATCGCCAGCCTGGCCTTGGTGGATTCGGCATCGCCGGAGGCGCCGAACGAGCCGGCCTGCAGGATGTAGCGGGTGTTGTCGGCGACCGCCGGCGCTGCAGCCGCGGGCGCTGTTGCAGCGGCGGCGGTTGCGGCGGGCTTGGGCGCGGCAGCGGCCGGTGTGGTGAGTGCGGCGGTGCTGGCCGGAGCCGGCGTGGCGGCCGGGCGTGCCGGTGCGGTTTCCGGCAGCGGCTTGGGTGCGCTGACGGCGGTTTCCTTCAACGGCGTCGGGACGCTGGCCGCCGGTGTGGCGGCTGCCACGCTGGCGCCGGGTGCGGGGGGCACGGGTTTGCCTTCCAGCGCCGCACGCGCACGCGCGGCCTCTTCGGCGCGTGCGCTGGCCGCCAGTTCGGCATCGGACATCTGCACTTCCTTGCCGGGCAGCAAGGTATAGAAGTCGTACTGGGTCTGCGCATCGCCGGGTTTGGCCTGCGGCTTGGGCGGCTGCGCGCTGGGCTTGGGCAGTTCGGCCGGCGTGTCCACGTCGGCATCGGCCACCGGCTCGGGCTGCGCATCCGGATTGGCACGCGGGCCCACGCGCAGGAAACCGTCGCCGTCCTTCTTGAACAGGTTGGGTGCGGCCAGGAAGATCACTGCCGCAATCGCGGCGCCAGCCACCAGCCACACCCAACCGGGGGTGCCATTGCTGGTGTTGCGCCGGGCCTGACTCTTACCGCGTCGTGCTGCCATCTACCACTTCTCCGAATCGTGTCGTTGCGGGCCCGCTGGCCCGGCTTGCTGTGGCAATGCGCGCCGCTGCGCTGATTGCCCGGTGAGCGCCATCGGCGCCCGAGGTGGCAGGCCGGCGCCTGCCGCAGTGCCACGCGCCGCGCCGCTGCCTGCGCCGGCACCCGGGAGCTGCCGCCTGTCTACATCTTTTCCGGAGCGCTGACGCCGAGCAGTTCCAGGCCATTGGCCAGCACCTGTTGGGTGGCGACCGCCAGGGTGAGCTTGGCGTCGCGCTCGGCGGCATCGTCCACCAGCACCTTGCTGTTGTGATACCACGTGTGGAAGGCGTGCGCCAATTCACGCAGGTATTGCGCGATCTGGTACGGCTCCAGCGCCTGGCCGGCGATTTCCACCACTTCCGGGTAACGCGACAGCTCCAGCATCACCGCCAGCGAGTGTTCGTCGTCCAGGCAAGCGAGCTCGGCCAGGCCGTGGGCCTGGTCGTACTTGTAGCCCTTTTCCTGCGCCTGGCGCAGCACGCTGCACACCCGCGCATGCGCGTACTGCACGTAGAACACGGGGTTGTCGTTGCTTTGCGCGCGCGCCAGGTCGATATCGAAGGTCAGCTGCGAATCGGGCTTGCGCGCGATCAGGAACCAGCGCACCGCATCGGCGCTGGTTTCTTCGATCAGGTCGCGCAGGGTGACGTAGCTGCCGGCGCGCTTGGACAGCTTCACTTCCTCGCCGCCGCGCATCACCGTGACCATCTGGTGCAGCACGTATTCCGGCCAGCCTTGCGGGATGCCCAGTTCCATCGCCTGCAGGCCGGCGCGCACGCGCGTCAGCGAGCCGTGGTGGTCGGCGCCCAGTTCGGTGATGGCGCGCTCATAGCCGCGTTGCCACTTGGTCAGGTGATAGGCCACGTCCGGCACGAAGTAGGTGTAGGTGCCGTCGGACTTGCGCATGACGCGGTCCTTGTCGTCGCCGAAGTCGGTGGACTTCAGCCACAGCGCGCCGCCTTCTTCGTAGGTATGGCCGGAGGCGATCAGCTTCTGCACCGCTTCTTCGACCTTGCCGTCCTTGTACAGCGAGCTTTCCAGGAAGTAGATGTCGAAATCGACCCGGAACGCGGCCAGGTCGTGGTTTTGCTCGTTACGCAGGTACGCCACCGCGAAGCGACGGATCGATTCGAGATCGGCTGGGTCTTTGGTGCCGGTGACCAGATGGCCTTCCAGGTCGACGGTGTCGCCGGCCAGGTAGGCACTGGCCACATCGGCGATGTAGTCGCCGCGGTAGCCGTTTTCCGGCCAGCCGTCGCTGTCGGGGGTGAGCCCCTGCGCGCGTGCCTGGACCGACAGCGCCAGGTTCTCGATCTGCACGCCGGCATCGTTGTAGTAGAACTCGCGCTTGACGTTCCAGCCGTTGGCGTCGAGCACGCGCGCCAGGCTGTCGCCGATCGCCGCGGCGCGGCCGTGGCCGACATGCAGCGGGCCGGTCGGGTTGGCCGAGACGTATTCCACGCCCACCGAACGGCCGTTGCCGGCCAGCCCGCGGCCGTAGTCGTGGCCTTGCTTGATCACATGCGCCACTTCGCGCTGATACGCGGTGGGGGCCAGATGGAAATTGATGAAGCCCGGACCGGCGATATCCACCTTGGCTACGTCGTCGCTGGCCGGCAGCGCGGCAACCAGCGCCTGCGCCAGTGCGCGCGGATTGCTGCGCGCAGCCTTGGCCAGCAGCATCGCGGCATTGGTGGCGAAGTCGCCGTGCTCGCGGGTCTTGGGTCGCTCGACCACAAAATCCGGCGGCAGGGTGTCGGCGGGCAGGGTGCCATTGGCGCGCAAGGCTTCAATGCCTTGGCCGATCAGTGCGCGGAGTAGGGCTTTCACGTGGGATCTGCTTGGAACCAAACCAGCGATTTTACCCGACCGCGCGGCGCAGGGTCCGACCGATGGTTCAGGTCAGCGCACCACTGCTCATTCCAGCCAGCCGCGCTCGGCGAACGACACCGGTCGACCATCGCCGATGACGAAATGGTCCAGCAGGCGGATATCCACCAGCTCCAGGCTGTCCAGCAGCCGCTTGGTGACCGCGCGGTCGGCCTCGGAGGGCTCCGGATTACCCGACGGGTGGTTATGCCCGACGATCACCGCCGCCGCGTTGTGCAGCAGCGCCCGCCGGACCACTTCGCGCGGGTGGATGTCGGCCCCGTCGATGGTGCCGGTGAACAGTTCCTCGAAGGCGATGGCGCGGTGGCGGTTGTCCAGGAACAGCGCGGCGAACACTTCATAGGCCCGCGCGCGCAGCCGCTGCGAGAAATAGCGGCCCACGCTGGGCGGGTCGCTGAGCGCCTCGCCGCGCTCCAGCGCGCTCATCAGGTGCCGCTGGGCCAGCTCCATCGCGGCGGCAAGCTTGCAGGCCGAGGCCGGGCCCAGCCCGGGCAGGCGCGCCAGCGTCTTGGCCGGGCGGTCCAGCAACAGACGCAGCGGGCCGTGCCGGTGCAGCAGATCGCGCGCGGTCTGCACCGCATCCTGGCCGCGCAGGCCGGAGCCGACGAAGATTGCCAGCAGCTCGGCATCGGACAAGGCAGTGGCCCCGCGCGCCAGAAGTTTCTCGCGCGGGCGTTCGTGGGTGGGCCAGTCGTGTATGTGCATATGGCGAGATTGCCGGTGCTCATCGCCGACGCCCATCAGGCCAAGCAGAGGCATCGGCTAATCTAGTTGTCCTTGTAACCGTAGGACGACTCCGACGTGATCGGCTCCACTCAGGCCCGCCCCCTGGACGGACAGCGTTTGCTGCTGTGCGTCGGCGGAGGCATCGCCGCTTACAAATCGCTCGAACTGGTCCGTCGCCTGCGCGACGCCGGTGCGCAGGTGCAGGTCGCCATGACCGGCGGTGCGCAACAATTCGTCACCCCGCTGAGCTTCCAGGCATTGTCCGGGCAGCCCACCCGCACCACGCTGTGGGACAGCGCCGCCGAGCAGGCGATGGGCCACATCGAACTGGCGCGCTGGGCCGACCGGGTGATCGTTGCCCCGGCGACCGCCGACCTGCTGGCGCGTCTGGCGCATGGTCTGGCCGACGATCTGGTCACTACGCTGTGCCTGGCCACGACCGCGCCGCTGACCGTGGCGCCGGCCATGAACCACCGCATGTGGCTGCATCCGGCCACCCAGGCCAACATCGCCACCCTGCGCGCGCGCGGGGTGGCGGTGGTAGGCCCTGACGACGGCCCGCTGGCCGAGGGCGAATCCGGCCCCGGCCGGCTGGCCGAACCGGCCGCGATCCTTGCGGCGCTGGCCGGCGGCGCGGCGGTCGCCAGCGCAGCCCCGGAGGGCACCAAGAGCGTTGCCGCGCCCGTGTTCATCCCCAGCAGCACCCAGCTGGAAGGCCTGCGCATCGTGATCAGCGCCGGCCCCACCTTCGAGGACCTGGACCCGGTGCGCTACGTCGGCAACCGCAGCAGCGGCAAGATGGGCTACGCCCTGGCCGCCGCCGCTGCCAGGCAGGGTGCCGATGTGGTGCTGGTCAGCGGGCCGGTGCATCAGACCACCCCGGAGGGCGTGCAGCGCATCGACGTGCGCTCGGCCGCGCAGATGCGCGACGCGGTGCTGGGTGCATTCCCGGCCGACATCTACATCGGCGCTGCCGCCGTGGCCGACTACACCCCCAAGCGGGTGGTGTCGCAAAAGATCAAGAAGACCGGCGAAACGTTGACCCTGGAGCTGGTACGCACCCCAGACATCCTGTCCGAGGTCGCCGCGCAGACCGGGGCGCTGAAACTGGTGGTCGGTTTTGCTGCCGAAACGCACGATGTGGAGCATTACGCCCGTGGCAAGCTGGCGGCCAAGCGGCTGGACCTGATCATCGCCAACCAGGTGGGGATCGAAGGCGGCGGATTCGAAAGCGACAACAACGCAGCTACGGCCTATTGGCAGGGCGGCGAGCGTGTGTTCCCCAGCAGCAGCAAGACCGAGTTGGCAGACCAACTGCTGGCCCTGATCGCGGAGAGATTGCAGGCATGAGCCCCCCAACCCAGTCCTTGCAGGTGAAGTTGCTCGACCCGCGCTTCGGCGATCTGTGGCCGCTGCCGGCCTACGCCACCGAATCCAGCGCCGGCATGGACCTGCGCGCCGCGCTGGAGGCGCCGATGACGCTGCAGCCGGGCGATGCGGCGCTGATCCCCAGCGGTATCGCGATCCATCTGGCCGACCCGCAGCTGTGCGCGGTGATCCTGCCGCGCTCGGGGTTGGGCCATCGCCACGGCATCGTGCTCGGCAACGGCACCGGTTTGATCGATGCCGATTACCAGGGGCCGCTGCTGATCAGCACCTGGAATCGCGGCCGCGAGGCCTTCACCATCGAGCCGGGCGACCGCATCGCGCAGCTGGTGATCCTGCCGATCGTGCGTATGGGCTTGCAAGTGGTGGATACTTTCGTCGACAGCGCGCGGGGAGCGGGTGGATTCGGCCACACCGGCGTGCGCTGACAGGGGAAATTACATGAGCAAGGCGAACGAGCGCAGGCAGGGGATGTCCAGCGTGCGTACGAGTGGTCCGGTGTTGGGAGGCATATTGCTGCTGCTGGCTGCCTGGTTCGGCTGGAACAGTTATGCGCAATGGCGCCAGGACGCGGTGGCGCAAGGGCTGGAGCAGGCGCGCGACCGCGCGGTGCAGGACGTGGGCCAGGCCATGGCCACCCAGGCCAGCCAGCTCGACGCGGTGCTCAAGCAGCCGCCGGTCATCGCTGCGTTGGCCGGTGGCGACGCGCTGGCGGCCGCATCGGCCATCCGCGAGCGCTTCAAGGGCGCCGAGGATGTGCAGGTGCTGCCTGGCGACCTTGCCGCGGCCTATGCCAACCCCAAGGATTTCGGTTACGCGCGTCTGAGCCTGCTCGAATCGGCGCAGGTGGCCGACCGGGCGCAGGTCCGGGTGGTACGCGAGGCCAAACAAGTCCGCCTGGGCGTGGCTGCCGCGGTGCGCCTTGGCGGGCAGCCGGCGGTGGCGTATGCGCGGTTGCCGTTACTGCGCCTGACCGGCCCGCTGGATGCAATCGCGGCACCGGACAGCGCCTACCTGGCCGTGCGCCAGGGCAGCTACAACGTGGCCCAGCAGGGCGATATGGCACTGGCCGATGCGGCCGAAACGCTGGCCAGGCCGCTTGGGACCAGCGGCTTGCGCGTGGCTGCGGCGGTGCCGCAAGGCGACAGCGGCCCACTGGGCCTGGGCGCCGTCGGTTGCGCCATCGTGGCGGCATTGCTGCTGATCATTGCGGTACTGCTGGTGCTGGCCAGCCGGGGTCAGGTGGCCTTGCCACGGCGCCGGGTTGCCGACCAATCCGGCGCCGATGAACCCACCTTCAGTCAGAGCCTGCAGCACGACGCCAGCGTTGCCAGCGAGGCACGCGCGCTGGACGCCGAGGCACCGCCGGCACCGCCAGAGCTGGTGCCGGCGGTGCAGGTCGCCACCGAGATGTTCCGTGCCTACGACATCCGCGGCGTGGTCGGTAAGGACCTCAACCCCGGCGTTGCCGCCTTGGTGGGCCAGGCCATCGGCAGCGTGATGCAAGCGCAGGGACTGCGCGATGTGGTGGTCGGTCGCGACGGCCGGCTGTCCGGGCCGGAGCTGAGCAACGGCCTGATCGAAGGCCTGCGCCGCGCCGGCTGCAATGTCACCGACATCGGCCTGGCACCGACGCCGGTGGTGTACTTCGGCGCCTACGAGCTGCGTGCCGGCAGCTGCGTGGCGGTCACCGGCAGCCACAATCCGCCGGACTACAACGGTTTCAAGATCGTGATCGGCGGCGAGACCTTGTCCGGCGCCGCCATCGCCGAACTGCACCAGCGCATCAACGAAGGTCGCCTGCATACCGCCGCCACGCCTGGCGAACTGGAACAGCGCGACATCAGCGATGCCTACATCCAGCGTATCGCCGACGACGTCCAGCTCGATCGCCCGATCAAGGTGGTGGTGGACGCCGGCAACGGCGTGGCCGGTGAGATCGCACCGCGCCTGCTGGAAGCGATCGGCGCCGAAGTGGTGCCGTTGTACTGCGACATCGATGGCACCTTCCCCAACCATCACCCTGATCCGAGCGAGCCGCACAACCTCAACGATCTGGTGAAGATGGTGCAGCGTTTCGATGCGGATATCGGCGTGGCGTTCGATGGCGATGCCGATCGCCTGGGCGTGGTGACCAAGGAAGGCGCGATGGTGTTCCCCGACCGCCTGCTGATGCTGTTCGCTGCCGATGTCCTGCAGCGCAACCCTGGCGCATTGGTCATCTACGACGTGAAGTGCACCGGCAAGCTGTCCGACTACGTGTTGCGCAACGGCGGTAGTCCGCTGATGTGGAAGACCGGGCATTCGCTGATCAAATCCAAGATGCGCGAGACCGATGCCGAACTGGCCGGCGAGATGAGCGGCCACTTCTTCTTCAAGGAGCGCTGGTACGGCTTTGACGACGGCATCTACGCCGCCGCACGCCTGCTGGAAATCCTGGCCCAGCGCGAGGAAACCCCGTCCGACGTGCTGGACGCCCTGCCCGAGAGCGTCTCCACGCCGGAGATCAAGGTGCCGGTGGAAGGCGATGCGCATGCGCTGGTGGCGCGCTTTGTCGCGCGTGCGCAGACCGGCGAAGAATCGCCGTTCGAATCGGCGCGGCTGTCGACCATCGACGGGCTGCGCGCGGACTTCATCGACGGCTGGGGGCTGGTACGCGCCTCCAATACAACGCCGATCCTGGTGCTGCGGTTCGAAGCCGACAGCGAGGCCGCATTGCAGCGGATTCGCACGCTGTTCCGCAACGAACTGCAGACGTTGTTGCCGGAGCATCCATTGGCGTTTTGATCGCCGGATGCGCGGACCGTCCGCTGCGTTGCCTGGGCAGGGGCAGCGCAGCTGGGCCGGCGGGCGACGCGGCGGGCCGTTATCCGGCTCGCTTCGGTGTACGCGATCAACCGTGTGTTGCGCCTGTTCCGGTTGGCTCGGCACGATCGCAGTGCGTGGTGATCGACGCGGCGTCGTGACCGTCCGTCAATAGCCAGACTGCGTCCCAGTACGGATACTCGCCCACCTGCTCGGCCAGGCCCGCCCGCAGGGGCAATGCGACCAGCGTGCGCGCGAACTGTCGATGATCGCTTTGCTGCGGGAGCGCCGAGACCTGCATCTGCGGCTGCCACACCGTTCCACCACGCCCGCGTGCGCGATTGACTGCATCGGCGGTCCTCAGTCGCGCCGTCGCGGCCAATTGCAGCAACACCGCCTTGCTCGGTGCCTGCAGCAACCCGCACCACGCCTCAGGCAACAGCACCCAGCACAGCAACTGCGCACCTTGCCAATGGCGTGGCAGCGCCAGGCTGGCCGCCGCGGCGCGAGCGCAGCGCCAATCGGCGAATAGCGGCACGTGCTGATGCGTGGGCAGCCGCAGATGCCAATACGTGGCTTCAAGCGTCGGCGTGGACAGGAGGCGATGACGGAGCGCAGTGGACATGGTCACAGGTTGCCCGCGGCGCGAGAGCGGCAACATCGGCGGGCAGTCCATCATCGCGTCGGCCGCGCGCGCAATGGCGTGTCCGAAAAGCGGGCATCAGCGGTCAGCGCTATCGCCACGCCTCCGGCAAGCTGCGCTGCATGGGGTGGATGCCGCAGGTGGCGTCAAGGCGCGTAGGCGCACATCAATCACGCTGCATCGCAGCCCAAAACCTTGTCAGTGAGATGCAGTGCAGCCGTATCGCTTGCGTACGCTGAGGCATCGCCAACCACGATGGATCACCGAACATCGGATGCAGCAACGCGCTTTGCAGCGCACCGGGATCATCTCAACCCGCCACGGCTCACCAACGGCGTTCGATCACCAGCAACCATCCGGACCAGGCAATGCGAATCCCGAATCCCGAATCCCCGCCTCAATGACCGGCCCGGTCGCGTTTCCACCCGCGATGCTTCACATCCAGATACAGGCTGTAAAACGCGGTAAACGCCGGGAACAGGTTCTGCAGCACACCGACCGAATCCTGCTTGGCCGAAAACACGAAATAGCTCAGCGTCATCAGGCTGCCGACCACGCTCATGTACCAGAACAGGCGCGGAATCACCGGCTTGCCGGCGCGCTTGGAGGCAACGAACTGCACCAGCCAGCGGCCACCGAACATCAGTGCGCCGACATAGCCGATCAGCTTCCACCCGGTCACATGGATGCCGGTCCAGTACAGCCAGGTCAGTTGTTGGTCGAGCAAGGACGGGTCCATCAGCGTTCCTGCACCACGGTGCGCTTGCTGCGGGTGATCAGCCAGGCCACGCCGCGCAGGTCGCGGATGCCGACCAGGGCGCGATTGAGATTGTTGTACTTGGACACGCCGGCGGTGCGGTGGCGGTGGTTGACCGGCACGCTCACCGTGCGCCAGCCGGCGCGCTGCATCAACGCCGGCAAATAGCGATGCATGTGGTCGAAGTACGGCAGGTCCAGGAACGCCTCGCGCTCGAACAACTTGATGCCGCAGCCGGTGTCGGGCGTGTTGTCGCGGAGCATGCGCGAGCGGATCGCGTTGGCCCATTTGCTGGCCCAGCGCTTGGAGCCGGAATCCTGGCGGTTGACCCGCCAGCCGGCGAACAGCTTCACCTGCGGCTCGGCCTGGCTGCGCGCGATGAGCAGCTTTGGGATGTCGGCCGGGTCGTTCTGGCCGTCGCCATCGAGCGTGGCGATCCAGCTGGCGCGCGCGGCCTTCACCCCGCTGCGCACCGCCGTGCTCTGGCCGCTCTGGGTCACATGATGCAGCACGCGCAGTTCCGGCGTGGTGCTCTTCAGGTCTTGCAGCACCGCGAGCGTGTCGTCACGCGAATGGTCATCGACATACACGATTTCGAAGGCCACCACGCCGCGCAGGGCGCGGACGATTTCGCCCACCAGCGTGGCGACGTTATCGCGCTCGTTGAATACCGGGACGACGACGGACAGCTGAGGTTGGCTCATGGATGCGGGGTAGCCGGATGAAGGCTGAGCGAAAAAGATCGGGCATTGTGCCCTGACTCTCTGAGTCAGGCATGAAGCATGCACGCGTTATGCGCATTGGACCGGTTGGAAGCAGCCTGTAGCGTACGGTGGGAACGTGGCAGGGCTGCGAAGGCGTGGGCGAGCGGGCCGATCACGCGTCCTCTTCCGGTGCATCAGCTGGCACATCGCCATGCATTGCGTGGCTGCCATGCGGTCGTACGCCCGGGCGGCTGCTGGAAGGTAGGCCCTGCATCTGGCTCGCATGGCAGCCTCGGCGCTCCGCGCTCCGTGCGCCCATCGAGCCTTCGCACCTCCCCCCGTAAATCCCGCCAAGCGCTAGGTGCGCTCGCCGAAATACTGCCGGCACCACTCCACGACCTGCGGCAAACCACGCTCAACCGGGGTCGCCGGATCGAACCCGAAGGCCGCCTGCGCACGCTGCGTATCGGCCATGGTGCGGATCATGTCGCCCGGCTGCATCGGCCGGTAGACCTTTTCGGCTGCGCGGCCGGCGGCCTGCGCAATCACGTCGATGAAGGTCTCCAGCTCCACCGGCGTGTGGTTGCCCAGGTTGAACACCCGGTGCGGCACCGGCGCGGTGCTGGGCGTGTCCAGCGCGCCCAGCACACCGGCCACGATATCGTCGACGAAAGTGAAATCGCGCTGCATCTTGCCGTGGTTGAACACCTCGATCGGCCGCCCCGCCAGCACCGCACGGCTGAAGATCAGCGGCGCCATGTCCGGCCGGCCCCACGGCCCGTACACCGTGAAAAAGCGTAGCCCGGTCGCGCGCAGGCCATACAGCTGCGCATAGGTGTAGCCCATCAATTCGTTGGCGGCCTTGGTTGCCGCATACAACGAACGCGGTTGGTCCACGCGCTGGTCTTCGGAAAACGGCGGGGTGGCCGAATCGCCGTAGACCGAACTGCTCGAGGCATACACCAGGTGCTGCACGCCGCGGTGCCGGCACAGCTCGAGCATGTTGACGAAGCCAACCAGGTTGCTGTCCACGTAGGCGTGGGGGTTTTCCAGCGAATACCGCACGCCCGCCTGCGCAGCCAGATGCACCACGCGGGTCGGCTGGATCTCATCGAACAATGCGGCCAGACCCTCGCGATCGGTCAGGTCCAGCGTGCGGATATCGATGCCGGGGCACAGCGCCGCCACCCGGTCGTGCTTGAGCTGCGGGTCGTAGTAGCTGTTGTAGTTGTCCAGCCCCACCACCGTCTCGCCGCGGGCCGCCAGCGCGCGGCAGGTATAGGCACCGATGAAACCGGCAGCGCCGGTGACGAGAATGGTCATGGCTGTGATCCTGGGAAATGCGGAAACAAAAGGCTGGCGCTCCGGATGCGCATGCGCGGCGCATTGCAGGCGCCGCTGCGAGCGGGTTCGGCATCTCTATGCTGCCAACGCGCCTGCCGTGCGCGGCGTGCCAGGCGCGATTTGCCGCGGTCGCAGCGCATGCGGCGCTCGAAACAAAGGCTGCAGCGCGCCACGCGTCTTCGTTCACCGCAGCGCGAGCGGCGCTTCGCTGGCAAGCTTGGCCTTGCGCTCGGCGCTGAACTTCCACCACGGCTGCGCCGCCTCGCCGTCCATGAAGCGCACGATCGACAGGAACACATCGATCACGCAGGGGTCGTGCAGCACGCCGGTGCGCAGGCACAGCTGTGCGTGCATGTCGTAGGCATCGCGACCGCGCAGCTGCGCAGGCACGCGGATGCCGATCAGGCGCAGGTCCTTTTCGCAGGCCGGCCCGACGTTGGGCAGGTCGGTCAGCTGCAGCAGGTGCTGGCGGTCCACCTTGGCGGGATTCATGGCCGACGAAGATCCTGTTGGATGTGCAAGCGATCAGCTGCGCTGCATGCGCAGGCGTTCGAGCACGCCGTCCAGCGTGTCCAGATCGGTGTAATGGATCACCAGCTTGCCCTTGCCGCCGCGGCCATGATTGAACACCACCTTGGTGCCCAGCGACTCGGACAGTTCGGTTTCCAGCGAGGCGATATCGGCCTGTGGGGCCACCGGCGCCGGCTTGCCCTTGCGCAGCGAGCCGGGCACCTTGCCGGCGGCAAACTGCTGCGCGCGGTGTTCGACCTCGCGCACCGACCAGCCCTGGTCGGCTGCTTCCTGGGCCAGCTTGCTGGCCAGCTCCGGCGCCAGGGTGAGCAGCGCGCGCGCGTGGCCCATTTCCAGCCGGCGGGTTTCCAGCAACACGCGAATGGCCACCGGCAATTCCAGCAACCGCAGCAGATTGGAGACCGACGCACGCGAGCGTCCCACCGCGCCGGCGGCCTCGGCATGGGTCAGCGAAAATTCGTCGATCAGCCGCTGCAACGCCTGCGCTTCTTCCAGCGGGTTGAGGTCTTCGCGCTGGATGTTTTCGATCAGCGCCATCGCGATGACGGTGCGGTCGTCCAGCTCGCGCACCACCACCGGCACTTCGGTCAGCCCAGCCAGCTGCGAAGCGCGCCAGCGGCGTTCGCCGGCCACGATCTCGAACTGCCCCGGCGCCAGCTCGCGCGCCACGATGGGCTGGATCACGCCTTGCGCCTTGATCGACTCGGCCAGCTCGGCCAGCTTGACCTCGTCCATCTCCCGGCGCGGCTGATACTTGCCCGGCTGCAGCTGGGTCACCACCAAGGTGCGCAGGGTATCGCCGGGCTGCAAGGCCTGTTCGTCGGCACCGGCCGGTGCGGCGGCGGCGGCCGCGCCCTTGGGCCCCAGCAGCGCTTCCAGACCACGGCCCAGGCCACGCTTCTTTGCCAGCGGCGGCTTGCTCATCAGACGGTCTCCACGGGCCGGACGGCCTTGTTGCGGTCGTTCTGGCGGCGCACGATCTCACCGGCCAGGCCCAGGTAGGCCACCCCGCCACGTGAGGTGCGGTCGTAACCGACGATGCTCTGGCCATGGCTGGGCGCCTCGGCCAGGCGCACGTTGCGCGGCACGATGGTGCGAAACACCTTGTCGCCGAAATGCTCGGTCAGCTCGGCCGATACCGCATTGGCCAGGTTGTTGCGGATGTCGAACATGGTGCGCAGCACGCCTTCGATTTCCAGCGTCGGGTTGAGGTTGGCGCGCAACGCTTCGATGGTTTCCAGCAGCGCGGTCAGCCCTTCCAGCGCGTAGTACTCGCACTGCATCGGCACGATGATCGAATCGGCCGCGGTCAACGCATTGAGCGTGAGCAACGACAACGCTGGTGGGCAATCGATCAGGATGAAGTCGTACTCGTCGCGGATCGGCGCAAGGGCGCGCTTGAGCCGCTGTTCGCGTTCGCCCTGGTCCATCAGCTGGATCTCGGCAGCGGTCAGGTCGATGTTGCCTGGCAGCAGGTCGAAGCCTTCCGGCGCGGCCACCCGGATCTGCGCGGCGGTGTTTTCGCCCAGCAACAGGTCGCAGGTGGAGGCGGCCACATCGCGCTTGTCGATGCCGCTGCCCATGGTGGCGTTGCCCTGCGAGTCCAGATCCACCAGCAACACACGCTTGGGCGCGCGCGCCAGGCCGGCCGCCAGATTGACCGCGGTCGTGGTCTTGCCGACGCCGCCTTTCTGGTTGGCAATGGCGATGATCCGGGCCATGCGGGAGAGCCTCGTGGGCAAAGAGTAAGACCGGCCATTATGCGGGCAGGGCGTCGGATCGGGAAATGCCGCCCGCGGCGGTGCGCCGCACGGCCGGAATGACGCAGGCGCCGGTCAGCCGGCGGGCGGGGCGCCGGCGGGTGGCTCCTTCATGGCCCGGTAGCGCTGCAGGATGTCGGCGATCTCGCCATCCAGCGCCACCCGTTGCTGCTCGAAGCTGATCTGCAGACGCAACTGCGCCATCAGATCGCGATGGCGCTGCTGGATGTCGCCGGCCAGCTTGTCGGCCACTGCCTGGCCGGCCAGCTCGCGGTCGCCGGCGCTGCGCAGCAGGCTGGCCAACCCCTCGCGCAGGCTGGTCACGTTGAAGCGCGCGGTATGGATGTTGTTGTCCACGATGGCGATGCGCTCCTTGAACACCCGGCGCAGGTCGTCCTCGCTCTGATAGGACATCAGCATCGCCTGGTCGGTGCGCTGGCGCATCTGCTCGGCGGCCAGATCGGCCTGGCGTTGCTGCTCGCTGGCCGCAGCGGCAGCGCGCTCGTCGCTGCTCATGGCGCGCTGCACCTCGGCGCTGCGCATCCCGCTCTTGACGTTGAATTCGTCGCGCGCCTGGTTCACCGCCTCCGGGGGCAGCGTATCGCTGCACACGCGGGCGCCGTTCTGGTTCCAGCAATACAGCTTCTTGCCGGCCGGCTTGTCTTGCGCGCCGGCCGGCGGCGCCATGACCAAGGTCGCAGCGACAGCCGCCGCAACGGCGAACAATGCCGAACGTGTATGTATTGGCATCATCGCAGCCCCCTGTCGCCTGCCGTCAGCCTGTGGTGTCGGTCCCGTAGCGGCCACGATAGGCCAGCAGCGGTTCCTGGAAGCCCACAAGGTCGGCGTTTCCTGCCGCAAAAGCAAGCAGGTCGCCCAGGTTGGCCACCGCAATCACCGGTATGCCGGCCTCGGCCGCTACTGCCTGGGCGGCGGAACGGCGGTCCTGATCGGACGCGATCTCCTGCCGGTCCAGCGCCACCACGATCCCCGACGGCATGCCGCCGGCGGCGCGGATGATGGCCAGCGCCTCGCGGATCGCGGTGCCGGCGGTGATCACGTCATCGACGATCAATACCTTACGGCCGGCCAGCGGCGCGCCGATCAGGGTGCCGCCTTCGCCGTGGTCCTTGGCTTCCTTGCGGTTGAACGCCAGCGGCAGGTCGCGCCCGCGCCCCGCGTAGGCGCAGGCCAGCGCGGTTGCCAACGGAATGCCTTTGTAGGCCGGCCCGAACACCAGGTCGAAGTCCAGCCCGGCCGCATCGATCGCATCGGCATAGCACTGCGCCAACTGCGCGGTCTTGGCTCCCGAATCGAAGCGCCCGGCATTGAAGAAGTACGGGCTGAGCCGCCCGGACTTGAGCGTGAACTCGCCAAAGCGCAGGGCATCGGCGTCCAGGGCCAGCTGCAGGAAACGGGTGCGGTGGTCGGTCATGTGACGAGATTGGGGAGTAGGGATTCGGGATTGGAAAGCATAGCCGGTCGCGCCTTGCGGCATCCGCTGATGCGGTACGCTTTGACGAATCTCCAATCCCCATTCCCGAATCCCGGCTCTTCATCCATGCGCATCATCAGTTTCAACGCCAACGGCCTGCGTTCGGCCGCCAGCAAGGGTTTCTTCGCGTGGTTCGCCGCCCAGGACGCCGACGTGCTGTGCGTGCAGGAAACCAAGGCCCAGGAGCATCAACTGGCCGGGCCAGACTTCCTGCCCACCGGCTACAAGGCCTGGTTTCGCGACGCCAGCACCAAGAAGGGCTATAGCGGCGTGGCGATCTACAGCCGGCACGAGCCCGACGAGGTGCGCACCGCGCTGGGCTGGCCGGAGTTCGACGAAGAGGGGCGCTATATCGAAGCGCGCTTCGGCAACCTCAGCGTGGTGTCCTTCTACATCCCCTCCGGTTCCTCGGGCGAATTGCGCCAGGACTACAAGTTCCAGGTGATGCAATGGCTGCGGCCGATCCTGGAGCAGTGGCTGGCCAGTGGCCGCCAGTATGTGCTGTGCGGCGACTGGAACATCGTGCGCACGGCGCTGGACATCAAGAACTGGAAATCCAACCAGAAGAACTCCGGCTGCCTGCCGCCCGAGCGCGATTGGCTCAACGGCCTGTGCGCCGACGCGCCAGAAGACACCAACCCCGCCGAAGGCCGCGGCTGGGTCGACAGCTACCGCGTGCTGCATCCGCAGGGCCAGGACTACACCTGGTGGAGCAACCGTGGCGCGGCGCGCGCCAACAATGTCGGTTGGCGCATCGACTACCAATTGGTCACCCCCGGCCTGCGCGACACCTTGAAGGCCTGCTCGATCTACCGCGAAGAGCGCTTCTCCGACCACGCGCCGTACATCGTGGATTACGCGCAGTGAGGCAGGCCAAGGCTATGGTTTCGGTCATAGCGCGCCGGCATGTTGCAGAACGGGGCCAAGACTTCGCCGGCAACATCGCCATCCGGCGGCAGCTCGGCCACTGCAGCACGCGCGGCGGCTCTCATTGGCCCTTACGCAGTCGGCCGATGCCTTTCGCAACGTTCTGCTTCGGCACGGGAGTGCGACGTTACGGTCCTGCACAGACCGCTCAAGGCAGGACGCGTGACGCGATGACGGCCCTCCGCGGCGGGCTGCATGCAGCGGTGCCGTGGGCCGCGCCGGCCACGACCACGGGCGTTCGTGCTCGCCGGAGTGACGCATGACCACGTCTGCACCGGGCTATAAGGGCTGGCGTGGTATCCAGCGCGCCTTCGCCACGCCATCGGCGGCGACCATGGCACTGCTGGGCTTCGGCAGCGGCTTGCCGTTCCTGCTGATCGCCTCGCAGACCTTGTCGACGCGCTTGCGCGATGTGGGGCTGGACCTGGGCAGCATCGGCTTGATCAGCCTGGCCAGCTTCTTCTATCTGCTCAAGTTCCTGTGGGCGCCGCTGATCGACCGCTATGCGTTTCCGCTCACCGCGTTTCTGGGGCGCCGTCGCTCCTGGCTGCTGGTGGCGCAGATCGGCGTCACCATCGGCCTGTTCGCGCTGGCATTTTCGCGCCCGGACCTGAGCGTTACGGGGTTGGTCGGCTGGGTGTTGTTCGCCTCGTTCTGGGGCGCGACCCAGGACTCGGTGGTGGATGCCTACCGCATCGAAATCGCTCCGGATGCCGCGCAGGCCGCGTTGGCGGCGACCTACACGCTGGGCTACCGCATCGGCCTGATCCTGGGCGGTGCCGGTGCGTTGTACATGGCCCAATACCTCGGCTGGACGTGGGCGTACGTCGGCATGGCCGCACTGATGCTGGTGCCGATCGCCACCACCTTGCTATGCCGCGAGCCCGACCGTCCCGAGGCGACGGTCGTGCGCCGCGTGGACGTCGCCGGTGCGTTCTGGCAACCGATTTCCAGCTTCTTTTCCAGCAATGGGCTGGCGCTGGGCATCGTGCTGCTGCTGTTCGTGGGCCTGTACAAGTTTCCCGACCAGGTGATCGGCGTCATGGCCGGTCCGTTCTATCTGGATTCGGGCTTCACCAAGGCCGATATCGCCACCGTCTCCAAACTGTTCGGCGTCTGGATGGGCATTGTCGGCGCCTTCGCTGGCGGCGCGGCAATTGCCGCGTTCGGGTTCCGGCGCATGTTGCTGGTGGCCGCGCTGGGGGTGGCCTTGTCCAACCTGGCGTTCCTGCTGATGGCGCACAACCCCGGCAAGCTGTGGGCGTTCTATGCCGCGCTCAGTGCCGATAATCTCTTCCAGGGGTTCGCCGCCACGGTGCTGGTGGCTTTCATGTCCTCGCTGACCGACCGCAACTTCACCGCAACCCAGTATGCGTTGCTGGTCTCGCTGGCCAACCTGCCGGGCAAGTTTGCCGGTGGCGTGTCCGGGTTCGTCGTCCAGGCGACCTCCTACAGCACCTTCTTCATCCTCAGCGCCCTGACCGTCATTCCCACGTTAATGCTGCTGGCCTGGCTATGGCCGCGGCTATTGGCGCACGACAGGCGGCCGGATTGAAACGTCCGCCAAGGTTGCCGATGATGCGCGCGGAGCAGCGCATTGCACGAGGCAGGGCATGACCGATCTGGTATTGCGTGACATCGACCCGGTGCTGGTGGACCGTATTCGCCGCATTTCCGTCGCTCGGGGCTGGACCCAGCACCAGACCGTCATGCATCTGCTCGAACAAGGCCTGTTCGCCAGCGAATACGAAGTCACCGGCGGCCTGCAGCACCCGGAGGTCGATGCCCTGGCCGAGGCGATTGCCGCGCTCAAGGCGCTGCCGGCGGGAAATAATCCCTAGCGCTCCCGCAGCTTCATCCCGGCCAGCACAGGCCCACGGGCTCACGCCGGATAGATCGCCCCCAACAGCCGAGGTCCGGCCGCCCCGGTCACCGCGGGCAGGTTGGCCGCGCGTCCGGCCAGCAGCTCGGCCGCCAGCCAGGCAAAGCCCATCGCCTCCAGGTAATCCGGGTCCAGTCCGTACCGCGCGCTGGATTCCACCACCATGCCCGGCAGCCGCGCCGCCAGTCGCGCCAACAGCACCGGGTTGCGCACGCCGCCGCCGCAGACTAGGACCCGTCGCGTGGTTGGCTGCAGCCGCAACAAGGCATCGGCCACGCTGACAGCGGTGAGTTCGAGCAAGGTCGCCTGCACATCGGCAGCATCCAACCGCGCGCTGCCCATCGCCTGCACGGCCCAGTCCAGATGGAATTGCTCGCGGCCGGTACTCTTGGGCGGCGGCAACGCAAACCACGGATCGGCCAACAGCGCCTGCAGCAAAACCGCATCCACGCGCCCACTGGCGGCAAACGCACCCTCGGCATCGAACGGCGTGCCGTGATGGCGTTGGCACCAGCTGTCCAGCAACGCATTGGCCGGGCCGGTATCGAATCCCAGCACCGCGCCGTCGCGCGGAATCAAGGTCAGGTTGCCGATGCCGCCCAGATTGAGCACCGCGCGGTCTTCATCGCCTGCGCCCAGCATGGCCAGATGGAAGGCCGGCATCAGTGGCGCGCCCTGGCCACCGGCGGCCACATCGCGGCGGCGGAAATCGGCCACCGTGGTAATGCCGGTGTGCTCTGCAATCCGGCTGGCATCGCCGATCTGCCAGGTGAACGCTGGATTGGCGTTGGGCCGGTGGCGGATGGTCTGCCCATGCGAGCCGATCGCACGAATCTGCCGGCGCTCCACGCCACTGTCGCCGATCAATCGATTGGCCGCCGCCGCGAATGCCAGCCCCACCTGCGCGTCCAGCTGGCCCAGCGCATCGATGGCCACCGTCTCGGCGCCCTGGCCGAGCGCCACCAAGGTCTCGCGCAGTTGCGGCTCCCACGCCACCGTCGTCCCGGCCACCAATTCGCAGCGGCGGTGGGTGGCGTCGGCAAAGCGCACCAGCGCGGCATCGATGCCATCGGCGCTGGTTCCCGACATCAGGCCCAGATACAAGGGGGAGTCAACGTGTTCCAAGACAGACATGCCGAAGCCAGAAAGACACGGCCGGCCAGCTTGTGCAGCCGGGCCGGGTCCGTCAACCGGTCTTACCCCGGTGGCAGCAGCCGTGCAGCGGGCGCGTCATCGTCGGGCCACGCGCGCCAATCGCTGCCGCGACAATGACCCATGCCTCGAGATTCCCCGCCCACCTCAGGCATCGTCAAGGTCTGCAGTCGCCTCAGAAGCTGTCGGTCGACAGCCAAGACCAGGTGCCGCATTGGACATCGCAGCGCTCAACACCTGCAGTGCGCCGCAACCCGTAGCTGCACGGCAACTACCAGGCGACACGGCTGGAGGCAGCGCCGAACCTGCCCGCCACCCACCTGCGCAGCCGCAACGCAGCTGAGGCAGTGACCAGCCGCAGGCCTCAACTGCGCGACTTGCCCTTGGCCGGCTTGCCGGCGTCGGCGTAGATCAGCTTCTCCATGCCCTCGATACGGGCCATGGCCGGCGCCGTCTGCGCGCGGAACGCCGCCAGTTCGGCGCCCTGCAGCGGCTCCGGCGGCGGCATCGTCACCGACATCGGGTTGCGCTGCTGCCCGCCCACGCGGAATTCGTAATGCAGATGCGGGCCGGTCGCCAGGCCGGTCATGCCGACATAGCCGATCACCGTGCCCTGGTTGATGCGTTGCCCGGCCTTGATCTTGCCAAAGCGCGACATGTGCCCGTACAGCGTGCTGTAGTTCTTGCCGTGATCCAGGATCACCACGTTGCCGTAACCGCGCTGGGTCCCGACAAACACCACCCGCGCATCGCCGGCTGCCATGATCGGCGTGCCCGAGGCGGCCGCATAGTCCACACCCTTGTGCATGCGCATGGTGCCCAGCACCGGATGCTTGCGCGCACCGAAGGTGGAGCTGATCCGGCTATAGGCCACCGGCATGCGGATGAAGCTCTTCTTGAGCGGGCGGCCAGTGATGTCGAAGTACTCGGCCGGTTTGCCGGCGCGCTCGAAGCGGAACCCCGTATAGGTCTTGCCGCCGGTGGTGAACGTCGCCGCCAGGATGTCGCCGGTGCTGATCCGCTCGCCTTCGCGCCAGGTTTCATCCATGACCACGCTGAACCGGTCGCCGGGCTGCAGATCCTTGTCGAAGTCGATGTCGTACTTGAAGATCTCGTCGGTCATGATCGCCACCGCCGCCGGCGACAGTCCGGATTTGCCGGCCGAGGCATACAACGAACTGCTGATCTCCCCGCTGGCCACTACCGTGCGCGTGGTCGTCGCCCGCTCGGTCACGTTCTCGCGCACGGCGTCGCCCAGCAGGCGCAGTTCCACCCGATGACTGTCGTCGCGATCGAAGCGCAGTGCGCGCAGCTGCCCCGGCGTCGGCATGTCGAAGGCGATCTCGGTACCCGGACGCAGCTTGGTCAGCGCCTCCTTGGTCCCCGGGTGCGCCAACACCTGGTACATCACCGTGGTCGGGATTCCCAGCTCGCCGAACAAGGTACTCAGGGTCTGGCCCGGCTTGACCTGCAGAATTTCCCAATCGGTGCTCGGTGCCAGCTGCTTGCGGCTGGGAACCAGCGGCGGCAACGGCAATGCCAGCGTGGAATGGCTGGAAAGCGGTGCGTCGATGGCGTTGGAAAAACCCGGCACGATCGTGGCGACCAGCGCACCGATGGTGGCGAACAGGCTGGCGTGAATCCAGTGACGGCGGGTCCAGCGGTCATTGAATGCCGCCGGCAGATGCGCCTTGAGCTTGCGATGCAGTGCAGTGTCGTGGAGGACGTGGAGGCGTTCGTGAAAGCGCCGCTTGCGTGCACGGCCCTGCTCTGAGTTCTGCATCGTTCAAATTCCTCGCTGGCTCGAAGTGCGAGCCCAATCGCCGGTACCATAGACAGCCTGTAACAGCGCGTCAAACCATTGAGCCTGTTCATTATTTTCACTTGGCGCGGAATTAACCCGCGTTTAACATCATTCACGTTTTTGACGGCAAGCGCCGCTGGAGTCTGTGGTTGGCCACTATCGAAGAATCCCTCGCACTCATCGGCCGTGGTGCCGAAGAGGTCCTCAAGCTCGATCAGCTGCAGGCGCGGCTCGCCACCGGTAAGCCGCTGCGGGTGAAGGCCGGCTTCGATCCCACCGCGCCGGATCTGCATCTGGGCCATACCGTGCTGCTCAACAAGATGCGGCAGTTCCAACAGCTTGGCCATCAGGTGATCTTCCTGATTGGCGACTTCACCGGAATGATCGGCGACCCGAGCGGCAAGAACGCCACCCGCAAGCCGCTCAGCCGCGAGGATGTGCTGGCCAACGCACGGACCTACGAAGAGCAGGTCTTCAAGATCCTGGACCGCGAACGCACCGAGGTGCGTTTCAACTCCGAATGGTTCGGCCAGATGAGCGCGGCCGACATGATCAAGCTCTCTGCCCAGCACACCGTCGCGCGCATGCTCGAACGCGACGATTTCGCCAAGCGCTTCGGCAGCCAGCAGCCGATCGCCATCCACGAATTCCTCTACCCGTTGGTGCAAGGCTACGATTCGGTCGCCCTGAAGGCGGACGTCGAGCTGGGCGGCACCGATCAGAAGTTCAACCTGTTGATGGGGCGCGGCTTGCAGGAGCATTACGGTCAGGCGCCGCAGATCGTGCTGACCATGCCGCTGCTGGAAGGCCTGGACGGCGTAGCCAAGATGTCCAAGTCGTTGGGCAATTACATCGGCATCAACGAGCCGGCCATCGACATCGTCACCAAGACGATGAAGATCGGCGACGAGCTGACCTGGCGCTGGATCGACTTGCTGTCCTTCGATATCAGCCTGGCCGAAGCGGCGCGCCTGAAAGAGCAGGTCGCTGCGGGAGAGCTGCATCCGCGCGAGGTCAAATTGCGCCTGGCACGCGAGCTGGCCACCCGGTTTCACGATGCCGCAACCGCAGAGCAGGCCATTGCCGGCTGGCACGCGGTGGTAACGGGGCAGGGCGACACCAGCCTGCTACCGCTGCAGGAAGTGGTGGTTCCCGATGAGGGCCTGCGCCTTGCCGGGCTCCTGACCGCCGCCGGCCTGACGCCCAGCAACTCCGAAGCCACCCGCAAGCTCAAGGAACGCGCGGTCAAGATCGACGGCGAAGTGGTAGAGGATCCCAGCCGCGTCTTTACGCACGGCTTTGAAGGGGTCATCCAGGTAGGCAAGCGTAATTTTGCCCGCGTATTGCTCGTCACTGCCTAAAGCGCACCGAGGTTGCCGCAGGGCGGCAATCTCGGTGATCTCACGCGTCTTACACGTTGGATAGAAGTGACAGTCCCAAGGCCCTCAAAGCTTTTCTGCTGGCGTGACTGGGGCGTAGCGCAAGTTTTTGGCAACTTCGTGAAAAATTTTTCACAAAACGCTTCCCAAATCGGATCGGTGGGCATATAGTTCGCCTCCCCCGACGCAACGGCCTCCGCAAACGCGGAACCAGAGCGAAAGGGTTCGAAAACGCCTTGAAATAAGGTGTTGACGAAACGAAAAAGCCGGCTATGATGGGCGGCTCGCTACACGGAAAGGCGCTACGGCGGATTGAGGTGCAGCGGCGGCAACTTCCTCTTCACGAGGGGTTGACGAGGATGAAAAGCCTGCTAATATGGCCGGCTCGCTTCGCAGAAAACCTTCGGGTTCAAACGAAGCAGCGTCAACCGCCTCGAAATGAGGTGTTGACGGCAAGAAAAAGTCCGCTATAATGGGCGGCTCGCTTCGACGGAAACGACGAAGCTGACGGGAACGGCGCTGAGGCCACTTCCCCATGTTCTTTGACAGTGTGCGCAGGTAATTTGTGCGGACGCCTGCAGGAAGGATGATTGTCCATCTTGCAGACGTTTAATCAAGCAACATATTAATTGCTTTGCAAGCGATAAGTTGCCAGTGGTTGGACTTCTGCAGCTAAAGTATTTGCCTTCGGGCATGTAGTTTTAAGTGAAGAGTTTGATCCTGGCTCAGAGTGAACGCTGGCGGCAGGCCTAACACATGCAAGTCGAACGGCAGCACAGTAAGAGCTTGCTCTTATGGGTGGCGAGTGGCGGACGGGTGAGGAATACATCGGAATCTACTCTTTCGTGGGGGATAACGTAGGGAAACTTACGCTAATACCGCATACGACCTACGGGTGAAAGCGGAGGACCTTCGGGCTTCGCGCGGTTGAATGAGCCGATGTCGGATTAGCTAGTTGGCGGGGTAAAGGCCCACCAAGGCGACGATCCGTAGCTGGTCTGAGAGGATGATCAGCCACACTGGAACTGAGACACGGTCCAGACTCCTACGGGAGGCAGCAGTGGGGAATATTGGACAATGGGCGCAAGCCTGATCCAGCCATGCCGCGTGGGTGAAGAAGGCCTTCGGGTTGTAAAGCCCTTTTGTTGGGAAAGAAAAGCAGTCGGTTAATACCCGATTGTTCTGACGGTACCCAAAGAATAAGCACCGGCTAACTTCGTGCCAGCAGCCGCGGTAATACGAAGGGTGCAAGCGTTACTCGGAATTACTGGGCGTAAAGCGTGCGTAGGTGGTGGTTTAAGTCTGTTGTGAAAGCCCTGGGCTCAACCTGGGAATTGCAGTGGATACTGGATCACTAGAGTGTGGTAGAGGGTAGCGGAATTCCCGGTGTAGCAGTGAAATGCGTAGAGATCGGGAGGAACATCCGTGGCGAAGGCGGCTACCTGGACCAACACTGACACTGAGGCACGAAAGCGTGGGGAGCAAACAGGATTAGATACCCTGGTAGTCCACGCCCTAAACGATGCGAACTGGATGTTGGGTGCAATTTGGCACGCAGTATCGAAGCTAACGCGTTAAGTTCGCCGCCTGGGGAGTACGGTCGCAAGACTGAAACTCAAAGGAATTGACGGGGGCCCGCACAAGCGGTGGAGTATGTGGTTTAATTCGATGCAACGCGAAGAACCTTACCTGGTCTTGACATCCACGGAACTTTCCAGAGATGGATTGGTGCCTTCGGGAACCGTGAGACAGGTGCTGCATGGCTGTCGTCAGCTCGTGTCGTGAGATGTTGGGTTAAGTCCCGCAACGAGCGCAACCCTTGTCCTTAGTTGCCAGCACGTAATGGTGGGAACTCTAAGGAGACCGCCGGTGACAAACCGGAGGAAGGTGGGGATGACGTCAAGTCATCATGGCCCTTACGACCAGGGCTACACACGTACTACAATGGTAGGGACAGAGGGCTGCAAACCCGCGAGGGCAAGCCAATCCCAGAAACCCTATCTCAGTCCGGATTGGAGTCTGCAACTCGACTCCATGAAGTCGGAATCGCTAGTAATCGCAGATCAGCATTGCTGCGGTGAATACGTTCCCGGGCCTTGTACACACCGCCCGTCACACCATGGGAGTTTGTTGCACCAGAAGCAGGTAGCTTAACCTTCGGGAGGGCGCTTGCCACGGTGTGGCCGATGACTGGGGTGAAGTCGTAACAAGGTAGCCGTATCGGAAGGTGCGGCTGGATCACCTCCTTTTGAGCATGACGTCATCGTCCTGTCGGGCGTCCTCACAAATTACCTGCATTCAGAGATGCGTATCGGCACAGGCCGGTATGCGAAAGTCCCATCATGGGGCCTTAGCTCAGCTGGGAGAGCACCTGCTTTGCAAGCAGGGGGTCGTCGGTTCGATCCCGACAGGCTCCACCATTTGAGTGAAACGACTTTGGGTCTGTAGCTCAGGTGGTTAGAGCGCACCCCTGATAAGGGTGAGGTCGGTGGTTCGAGTCCTCCCAGACCCACCACTCTGAATGTAGTGCACACTTAAGAATTTATATGGCTCAGCGTTGAGGCTGAGACATGTTCTTTTATAACTTGTGACGTAGCGAGCGTTTGAGATATCTATCTAAACGTGTCGTTGAGGCTAAGGCGGGGACTTCGAGTCCCTAAATAATTGAGTCGTATGTTCGCGTTGGTGGCTTTGTACCCCACACAACACGGCATATGACCCTGAGGCAACTTGGGGTTATATGGTCAAGCGAATAAGCGCACACGGTGGATGCCTAGGCGGTCAGAGGCGATGAAGGACGTGGTAGCCTGCGAAAAGTGTCGGGGAGCTGGCAACAAGCTTTGATCCGGCAATATCCGAATGGGGAAACCCACTGCTTCGGCAGTATCCTGCAGTGAATTCATAGCTGCTGGAAGCGAACCCGGTGAACTGAAATATCTAAGTAACCGGAGGAAAAGAAATCAACCGAGATTCCCTAAGTAGTGACGAGCGAACGGGGAGCAGCCCTTAAGCTGGAATGGCTTTAGAAAAACAATCTGGAAAGATTGGCCATAGAAGGTGATAGCCCTGTATTTAAAAGGGCCACTCCAGTGAAGACGAGTAGGGCGGGGCACGTGAAACCCTGTCTGAATATGGGGGGACCATCCTCCAAGGCTAAATACTCCTGACCGACCGATAGTGAACCAGTACCGTGAGGGAAAGGCGAAAAGAACCCCGGAGAGGGGAGTGAAATAGATCCTGAAACCGTGTGCGTACAAGCAGTAGGAGCTCGCAAGAGTGACTGCGTACCTTTTGTATAATGGGTCAGCGACTTACTGTTCGTGGCAAGCTTAACCGTATAGGGGAGGCGAAGGGAAACCGAGTCTGATAAGGGCGCATAGTCGCGGGCAGTAGACCCGAAACCGGGTGATCTAGTCATGGCCAGGGTGAAGGTGCCGTAACAGGTACTGGAGGCCCGAACCCACGTCTGTTGCAAAAGACGGGGATGAGCTGTGATTAGGAGTGAAAAGCTAATCGAACCCGGAGATAGCTGGTTCTCCTCGAAAGCTATTTAGGTAGCGCCTCATATGTATCCTCTCGGGGGTAGAGCACTGTTATGGCTAGGGGGTCATCGCGACTTACCAAACCATTGCAAACTCCGAATACCGAGACGGACTGTATGGGAGACACACGGCGGGTGCTAACGTCCGTCGTGAAAAGGGAAACAACCCAGACCCACAGCTAAGGTCCCAAATTCACTGCTAAGTGGAAAACGATGTGGAAAGGCATAGACAGCCAGGAGGTTGGCTTAGAAGCAGCCACCCTTTAAAGAAAGCGTAATAGCTCACTGGTCGAGTCGGTCTGCGCGGAAGATTTAACGGGGCTAAGCAGTGAACCGAAGCTTGGGGTGCATAAAACTTGTTTTATGCGCGGTAGAGGAGCGTTCCGTAAGCCTGCGAAGGTGGATTGAGAAGTCTGCTGGAGGTATCGGAAGTGCGAATGCTGACATGAGTAACGATAATGCGGGTGAAAAGCCCGCACGCCGAAAGCCCAAGGTTTCCTTGCGCAACGTTAATCGACGCAGGGTTAGTCGGTCCCTAAGGCGAGGGCGAAAGCCGTAGTCGATGGGAAGCAGGTTAATATTCCTGCACCTCGCGTGAGTGCGATGGAGGGACGGAGAAGGTTAGGTGTACCGGGCGTTGGTTGTCCCGGGGAAAGGCGGTAGGTTTGGATCTTTGGCAAATCCGGGATCCTTTAAGACCGAGCACCGAGACGAGCCTTTATGGCGAAGTCACTGATACCACGCTTCCAGGAAAAGCTCCTAAGCTTCAGCTCACGAAGACCGTACCGTAAACCGACACAGGTGGGTAGGATGAGAATTCTCAGGCGCTTGAGAGAACTCGGGTGAAGGAACTAGGCAACATGGCACCGTAACTTCGGGAGAAGGTGCACCCTTTTTGGTGGCTCGTGCGAGCTATAGCTGAAGAGGGTCGCAGAAACCAGGCCGCTGCGACTGTTTATCAAAAACACAGCACTCTGCAAACACGAAAGTGGACGTATAGGGTGTGACGCCTGCCCGGTGCTGGAAGGTTAATTGATGGGGTCAGCCGCAAGGCGAAGCTCTTGATCGAAGCCCCAGTAAACGGCGGCCGTAACTATAACGGTCCTAAGGTAGCGAAATTCCTTGTCGGGTAAGTTCCGACCTGCACGAATGGCGTAACGACAGCGGCGCTGTCTCCACCCGAGACTCAGTGAAATTGAAATCGCTGTGAAGATGCAGCGTTCCCGTGGCAAGACGGAAAGACCCCGTGAACCTTTACTATAGCTTTACACTGAACGTTGAGTTCGTCTGTGTAGGATAGGTGGGAGGCTATGAAACTGTGGCGCTAGCTGCAGTGGAGCCATCCTTGAAATACCACCCTGTCGTGCTTGACGTTCTAACCTAGGTCCGTTATCCGGATCAGGGACCGTGTATGGTGGGTAGTTTGACTGGGGCGGTCTCCTCCTAAAGAGTAACGGAGGAGCACGAAGGTACGCTCAGCGCGGTCGGACATCGCGCACTGTGTGCAAAGGCATAAGCGTGCTTGACTGCAAGATCGACGGATCAAGCAGGTACGAAAGTAGGTCTTAGTGATCCGGTGGTTCTGTATGGAAGGGCCATCGCTCAACGGATAAAAGGTACTCCGGGGATAACAGGCTGATACCGCCCAAGAGTTCATATCGACGGCGGTGTTTGGCACCTCGATGTCGGCTCATCACATCCTGGGGCTGTAGTCGGTCCCAAGGGTATGGCTGTTCGCCATTTAAAGTGGTACGCGAGCTGGGTTCAGAACGTCGTGAGACAGTTCGGTCCCTATCTGCCATGGGCGTTGGAAGTTTGAGAGGGGCTGCTCCTAGTACGAGAGGACCGGAGTGGACGAACCTCTGGTGTTCCGGTTGTCACGCCAGTGGCATTGCCGGGTAGCTATGTTCGGAAGCGATAACCGCTGAAAGCATCTAAGCGGGAAGCGCGCCTCAAGATGAGACTTCCCGGGGCACAAGCCCCCTAAAGGAACCATGTAGACTACGTGGTTGATAGGTCAGGTGTGTAAGTACAGCAATGTATTGAGCTAACTGATACTAATGATCCGTGCGGCTTGACCATATAACCTCAAGTTGCCTTGGTCCCAACGAACGTTGGTAGATCATCAAATGCAAGCTACGTCACAAGTTAACTCTGCGAGACTGGGCGCCTTAATCCGTTTCTTGGATGGCGACGCTCCAACCGTCTCCCTGGTGAAATTAGCGCTGTGGAACCACCCGATCCCATCCCGAACTCGGAAGTGAAACGCAGCTGCGCCGATGGTAGTGTGGCTCAAGCCATGCGAGAGTAGGTCATCGCCAGGGGCTTTACCCCGAAACCCTCAGTCCAAACGGACTGAGGGTTTCTTTTTTGCGCAAGCGCTGGGCTGCGCCGCGCGTAAATGCGCCTTGCATCCGCCCCGCGTTACCGCGCAAGGCGCTGGCGCACCTGCGCCGCTTGCCGACCGGTACCGATGTCGTGCCGTACGTGCAGTACCGCCGAGGCCGGTAGCCCGTCAGGACGCTGGCACCAAGCCTCGCCACACACGCCACGCGCCCATCTCTTGGAGAAAAGGGCGCGATCCATCTGTTGGCCAAAAAACCTGCCTGGCCAATGCCAGATGCACGGGTGCGGTAGTGGCTGAAGCCGATAACAGACGTCGCCCATGACAGCCTCGCTCGGCCGACGTCCTAGTGCGCATATCCTCAATACAAAGAACGGCCTGGAGCGGATCGATCACGGCATCAGCGATGGGTCCCACATCCTTGGTGAGACAAGATGCAAGGCAGATGTTTCACACATCTTTGTTGAGACCAAATGCAAGACCAGTGGCAGCGCCAGGCGCGGTGAAGGTGTTCGATAAATCTCGGTTCGAAGCCAGTGATGTGCATCGCGGGGCGCACGCCTGGAGCCTTCGACTCGAACAGCTGGCAAAGCACCGCGAAGGCACCCCGTTTTCGCCATGCTGGGGGCGATGCTTTATGTCGTTGGGATACTCACTACGACTGACGGCTTGAAACGTTGCGCCCAACCAACAAAAAACCCCGCCTGAGCGGGGTTTTTTGTTGGTACTGCCGTTACATCTGGCTGCAATCGGGTCATGACGGACCGACCAGCGGGCGGACGCCGCTATCTGCTGGCCGGTATCAGTCACCCAACGTCAATAGCGAGGCGTTGCCGCCTGCCGCGGTAGTGTTGACGGTGACGACCTTCTCGGTTGCGAAGCGCAGCAAGTAATGCGGGCCGCCCGCCTTGGGACCGGTGCCGGACAGGCCCTGCCCGCCGAACGGTTGTACGCCGACCACGGCGCCTATCTGGTTGCGATTGACGTAGACGTTGCCTACCGCCACGCGCGAGGTGATGCGGTCGATCGTCTCATCGATACGCGAGTGGACACCCAACGTGAGGCCGTAACCGGTCGCGTTGATCTGCTCGATGACGGCATCGAGCTGGTCGGCTTTCCAGCGAATCACGTGCAGCACCGGCCCGAAAATCTCGCGCTGCAGCTGGGACAGCGATGTCAGCTCATAGGCGCGTGGAGCGAAAAAGCTGCCATGCGCGGTGCTGGCGTCCAGGTTGGTGCTGCCGATCAGACGCGCTTGGCGATCCATGCGTGCCGCATGATCGTCGAGAATCCTGAGTGCATCAGCATCGATGACGGGGCCAACGTCGGTCGAGAGCAGGCCCGGATCGCCGATCTTCAACTCGCCCATCGCGCCGGCCAGCATCGTCATGACCTTGTCGGCGATGTCGTCCTGGACGAACAGGACGCGCGCCGCGGAGCAGCGCTGCCCGGCCGAGATGAAGGCACTGGAAATGGCGTCTTTGACCACTGCTTCGGGCAGCGAGGACGAGTCGGCGATGAAGGCATTCTGGCCGCCGGTTTCGGCGATCAAGACGCCGATGGCAGCATCGCGTGCGGCCAGGGTGCGGTTGATGATGCGCGCGGTTTCGGTAGAGCCGGTGAAGGCTACGCCGGCAACGCGCGGGTCGTTGGTCAGCGCAGCGCCAACGGTAGCGCCATCGCCTGGCAGGAACTGCACGGCCGCTTCCGGCACGCCGGCTTCATGCAGCAGCTTGACCGCTGCAAAGCCGATCAGGTTGGTCTGCTCGGCCGGCTTGGCGATGACCGTATTGCCGGCCGCCAGCGCTGCGGCGACCTGACCGAGGAAGATCGCCAACGGGAAGTTCCATGGGCTGATGCAGACAAAGACGCCGCGCCCGTGCAGCTGCAGCTCGTTGGATTCGCCGGTCGGTCCGGGCAGACGCTCCGGCGCACCGAACTGCGCACGCGCCTGGCCGGCGTAGTAGCGCAGGAAATCGACGGCCTCGCGGACTTCGGCCACTGCGTCGGGCAGCGTCTTGCCGGCTTCCTTGACGCAGATCGCCATGAAGTCGGGCATGCGCGTTTCGAGCAGATCGGCTGCATGTTCCAGGATGGTGGCGCGGCTCGCTGCAGGCGTGCGGTTCCAGGCCGGTTGCGCGGCCGCAGCGCTGGCCAGCGACTTCTGGACGGTATCCGGATCGGCCGGGTGCCACTGTCCAACCGTCTCGCGGCGATCTGCCGGATTCAACACCGCCTGGCCGGGCGTGCTGATCAGCGCACCGGGTACCAGGGGCGTGGCCTTCCACGGCTTGATCGCGGCGTTGAGTTGCTCGGCCAGCTGGCGCAGATCGTTGTCGTTGGCGAGATTGGCGCCCATGGAGTTTTTCCTGTTCTGGTTCTGGCTACGCAGCAAGTCAGCTGGCAGCGGAATCTTGGGATGCGGGATGGAAGTAAATGACGTCACTGCCTCGACCGGGTCGCGGATGAGGTCTTCGATGGCGACATCCTCGTCGGTGATGCGATTGACGAAGCTGGAATTGGCGCCGTTTTCGAGCAGGCGACGTACCAGATACGGCAGCAGATCTTCGTGCGAGCCGACCGGTGCATAGACGCGGCACGGCAGATCGAGACGATCGGCAGGAATCACCTCGGCATACAGGTCGTCGCCCATGCCGTGCAGTTTCTGGTGCTCGTAGGTCTTGCCTGCCGCAATCGCACGTACCGCCGCAATGGTCTGCGCGTTGTGCGTGGCGAACATCGGGTAGAGCGCGTCGCTGTGCGCGAACATGCGACGTGCGCATGCCAGGTACGACACGTCGGTGTTCTGCTTACGCGTAAACACCGGGTAGCCGGGATGCCCTTCGATCTG
Source organism: Xanthomonas euvesicatoria (assembly GCF_013112235.1). Classification (NCBI taxonomy): domain Bacteria; kingdom Pseudomonadati; phylum Pseudomonadota; class Gammaproteobacteria; order Lysobacterales; family Lysobacteraceae; genus Xanthomonas; species Xanthomonas euvesicatoria. The sequence continues at coordinate 562,056 of NZ_JABFFS010000001.1, read as the reverse complement.
GGCGCGCTTGATCTCTGCGTCCCAGTACGCGCCTTTGACCAGGCGCACCGGAATGCGTCGCCCGACACGGCGCGCCAGATCGGCAAGAAAATCGATCGTGTACGGCGTGCGTTTTTGATAGGCCTGCACGGCCAGGCCATAGCCTTCCCAGCCATCCAATGACGGGTCGGAGAAGGTGGCCTCGATGATGTCTAGCGACAGTTCCAGCCGGTCGGCTTCCTCGGCGTCGACGGTGTAGCCGATGCCATAGGACTTGGCTAGCTGCGCCAACTCCAGTACGCCCGGAACTAGCTCGGCCATCACTCGCGCACGCTTGGCATGTTCGTAGCGCGGATACAGCGCCGACAACTTGATCGAGATGCTGGGCGCGGCAAATACATCGGTACCGACGAAGTTGCCGCTGCGGCCGATCGCATGAATCGCATCCCGATACGCCTGCAGATAGCGCTGCGCATCCTTCATGGTGAGCGCGCCTTCGCCCAGCATGTCGAACGAATAACGGTAGTTGGCGTTGTCGCCCTTGCGCGAACGCGACAGCGCTTCGCCGATGGTGCGGCCCATGACGAACTGATGGCCCATGATCTTCATGGCCTGGCGCACGGCCAGGCGAATCACCGGCTCGCCGACGCGGCCGATCAGGCGTTTGAAGGCGCCCGGCACATCGGCGCGGGTGAGGTCGTTGAGCTGCACCAGCTGACCGGTCAGCATCAGGCCCCAGGTGGAGGCGTTGACCAGCACCGAATCGCTTCCGCCCATATGCTTCTTCCAATCCGCATCGCCGAGCTTGTCGCGGATCAGCTTGTCGGCGGTGTCCTGGTCGGGAATGCGCAGCAGTGCCTCGGCCACGCACATCAGCAGCACGCCTTCTTCGCTGCCCAGGTCGTATTGGCGCATGAAGGCTTCGATGGCGCCCTGGTCCTGCGCGCGTGCCCGCACACGGGTAACCAGGTCGGCCGCGACCGCCTGCACCTTGGCTTGCTCAGCGGCGGGCAGGCGTGCCTGCTCGAGCAATTCGCGCACGTGTTCGGCTTCGTCCTTGAGCCAGGCCGCGGTGATGGCGGCACGCAATGCGCCAGGTGCGGCGGGCAGTTCGGGCGCCAACAGCGGGCGCGCAACTGAGGTGGAGGCAAGCGGGTCGAGCTGTGCGTTCATGCGAAAGGTGCCTTGGATTCCGTGCTCATTCTAGTGAGCCAGACGGCTTGCGCACTTGTGTGGAAGCGGCGGCTTTCCCGCCGTTTTGTGCATGCCGCCATCGCGCAGAGTGACGGCACGGCCATTGGCGAACAACGCGGAAGTGATTGATTTGTGCGCACTTTTAGCTGCACTGCAGCAAATTCTTGATCGCCGGAAATGCTTGCCCCATGCGTTGGCGCGGGTCTACCATCGGGCTATTCCCGCAGTGCGCTGCGTGCCGTTTATGATCGAAGTGCTGCCGTTGATGTCCGAAGGGGTTGGGACGCAGCTGCGGTTGCGGCCTCCGCGGGCACTGTCGGCCAGGCAATTCGTGCAGCTGTTCGCAGTGCTGGCGGGAACAATGTGGTTATTTGCAGGCCTGGGGTGGTGGACCGGCAATGCGTTCGCGCCGGTCTTTGCCCTGGTGCACAGTGGTGTGGTGGCGCTGGCGCTACGGCAGTTGTGGCGAAGTGGCGAGCGCGAAGAAGCGATCCGGGTGGGGGAAGCCGTTGTCGAGGTGTTTCCGTCCGGGCATGCGCCACCAGCGTTTCAGGCACATCCGCACTGGGTGCGGCTTTGCATAGGACGCGATGACAGGGTGTTGCTGGTCAGCAGCGGCAAGCAGATCGAGATCGGAAGTTTTCTCGGGCCGGCCGAACGTGTGGAACTGGCAACAACGCTCAAACGCTTGCTCGCGGCCGCCAATGGCCGTCACCGATGACGTAAGGGTCTAGGCAATGACGCAACGCAGCAGCTGGAAGTCGATCAACACCTGCAGACACGTGGGCCTGGCGATGGCGGCGCTGCTGAGCGCGCCGGTGGCCTGGGCGCAATCGGCCGATCCCAAGGAATGGCAGCTCAACATGGGGCGCGGGGTGACCCAGACCGCGCGGATGGCTTACGAGGCGCACATGGTGGCGCTGTGGGTGTGCGTGGTGATTGGCGCGCTGGTGTTCTCGGCGATGGGCTATGCGATGTTCAAGTTCCGCAAGTCCAAGGGCGCGGTGGCCGCACAATTCAGTCACAACACCACCGCGGAAGTGCTGTGGACGGTGATTCCGGTCCTGGTGCTGATTGCGATGGCGTGGCCGGCGACGGCAAAACTGATCGCGATGTACGACACCCGCGAATCGGAAATGACGGTCAAGGTGACCGGCTATCAGTGGATGTGGAAGTACGAATATCTGGGCCAGGGCGTGGAATTTACCAGCCGCCTGGCACGCGAATCCGATCGTATCCGCCAAAGCGGCGAGCGCCCCACCGCGGCCTCGCAGCCGCACTATCTGCTGGATGTCGATAACCGCCTGGTGCTGCCGGTCAACACCAAGATCCGCTTCGTGATTACCGCCGACGATGTGATCCACGCCTGGTGGGTGCCGGCGCTGGGATGGAAGCAAGATGCCATTCCCGGCATCGTCAACGAAGCCTGGACCAACATCGAACAACCGGGCGTGTATCGCGGGCAGTGCGCCGAGTTGTGCGGCAAGGATCATGGCTTCATGCCGATCGTGGTGGAGGCGCTGCCCAAGGCTGACTTCCAGCGCTGGCTGGCGTCGCGTCGTAGTGCGTCAGGCACTGCTCCAGCAGCGGCGCCAGCGGCCGCACCGACGCCGACCAGTGCACAGGCCGCTCCGCAAGGTGACGCCGTGCCTGCGGCGGCACCGGCCCAGGCCGCAACACCGACCGCCGCTCTTTAATCGCCCGCAACCGCTCGCTTCGCAGAGGTCGTTCCGTCATGGCGCATACCGCAGTCGATCACCACGGACACCACCAGCCCGGTTTCGTCGAGCGCTGGTTCTTTTCGACCAATCACAAGGATATCGGCACGTTGTATCTGCTGTTTTCCTTCGTGATGTTCATCATCGGCGCGGCGATGAGTGTGGTGATTCGCGCCGAATTGATGCAGCCCGGCTTGCAGTTCGTCAAACCGGAGTTCTTCAACCAGATGACCACCGTGCATGCACTGGTGATGATCTTCGGCGGCGTGATGCCGGCTTTCGTCGGCCTGGCCAACTGGATGATTCCGTTGCAGATCGGTGCGCCGGACATGGCGTTGCCGCGCATGAACAACTGGTCGTTCTGGTTGTTGCCGGTCGCCTTTACCCTGCTGCTGCTGACGCTGTTCCTGCCGGGCGGCGCGCCAGCAGGCGGCTGGACGCTGTACCCGCCGCTGTCGCTGCAGGGCGGCTACAACGTCGCCTTCAGCGTATTTGCGATCCATGTGGCCGGCGTCAGCTCGATCATGGGCGCGATCAACATCATCGCCACCGTGCTGAACATGCGCGCGCCGGGCATCGATCTGCTCAAGATGCCGATCTTCTGCTGGGCCTGGCTGATCACCGCGTTCCTGCTGATCGCGGTGATGCCGGTGCTGGCCGGCGCGGTGACCATGCTGCTGACCGACAAGTTCTTCGGTACCAGCTTCTTCAACGCGGCCGGCGGCGGCGACCCGGTGATGTACCAGCACATCTTCTGGTTCTTCGGGCACCCGGAGGTGTACATCATGATCCTGCCGGCGTTCGGCGTGGTCAGCGAGATCATTCCGACCTTTAGCCGCAAGCCGCTGTTCGGTTACCAGGCGATGGTCTACGCCATTGCCGCGATCGCCTTCCTGAGCTTCATCGTCTGGGCCCACCACATGTTCACCGTGGGCATGCCGCTGGGCGGCGAAATTTATTTCATGTTCGCCACCATGCTGATCTCCATCCCGACCGGGGTGAAGGTGTTCAACTGGGTCAGCACGATGTGGAAGGGCTCGCTGACCTTCGAATCGCCGATGTTGTGGGCGGTGGCGTTCGTGATCCTCTTCAGCATCGGTGGGTTCTCCGGCCTGATGCTGGCGATCGTGCCGGCCGACTTCCAGTACCACGACACCTACTTCGTGGTGGCGCACTTCCACTACGTGCTGGTGACCGGTGCGGTGTTCGCGCTGATCGCGGCGGTGTACTACTGGTGGCCCAAGTGGACCGGGCGGATGTACAACGAGACCTGGGCCAAGGTGCACTTCTGGTGGACGATGGTGTTCGTCAACCTGCTGTTCTTCCCGCAGCACTTCCTTGGCTTGGCCGGCATGCCGCGGCGCATTCCCGACTACAACGTGGTGTTTGCCGACTGGAATCTGGTCAGTTCGATCGGTGCGTTCGGCATGTTCGTCACGCCGTTCCTGATGGCCGCGATCCTGCTGTCCTCGCTGCGCAGTGGCGCGCGTGCACAGGCCCGCTCCTGGGAAGGTGCCAAGGGTCTGGAATGGACGGTGCCGTCACCTGCCCCGGCGCATACCTTCACCGTGCCGCCGGTGATCAAGCCTGGAGATCTTGCACATGAAGACATCGGCCACTGAGTCCGCCTCGGAGCCGGCGGTGACGCGTCTGTTATCTGCTGCGGAACGGCAGGCGCAGCAGCGCCGTGCGGTACGCCGCACCGCGATCACGGTCGGCATCATCGCGTTGCTGATCTATGCGGGCTTCATCGCCTCGGGAGTCATCGGGCGGTGAGTGCACGCGCGCCCGCACACGCACCCACAGCCGGCTTGTTCAAGCTGCTGGGCGTGGTGCTGGGCGTGTTCGTGCTGACGTTTTCCCTGGTGCCGCTCTACCGCATCGCCTGCGAGAAAGTGTTTGGCATCCGCATGGAGCGTGCGCCTGGGAGCAATCGCACAAACGCGGGCGCGCCGCCTGCCGCCGGCAAGCGCACGGTGCGCGTGGAGTTCGATGGAGGGGTCAATTCCAAACTGCCGTGGACCTTCCATCCCGAACAGATGACGATGGACGTAGTGCCGGGCGAGCTCAACGAGGCGCTGTATTTCGCGCGCAACGATGGTGCACGTGCGGTGGTGGGCAGTGCGGTGCCTTCGGTTGCACCTGCGCGTGCGTCGGGCTACTTCAACAAGACCGAGTGCTTCTGCTTTACCGCGCAGACCTTGCAGGCCGGCGAAACGCGCGACATGCCGCTGCGTTTCATCGTCGACCCGGCACTGCCGCCGGAAGTCACTACGATCACCCTGTCCTACACGTTCTATCGCAACGACGCGCTGACCTCCGAACTGCAGGGCGGAGGCGCAGCTGGCGCGCCACGCGCTGCGCCGTAACCTTCCATCCACCCGTACCACGACACGGAAGCAACGCCATGGCCGATCACAGTCCCAACGCCGATGCGTATTTCGTCCCGAGCCAGAGCAAATGGCCCTTTGTCGGGTCGATTGCGATGTTCGTGATGATGATCGGCGTGGCCAGCTGGCTCAACGACGCGGCATGGGGGCGCTGGACCTTCTTCGCCGGCGTGGCGATGCTGCTGGCGACGTTGTTCATGTGGTTTGGCGATGTCATCCGCGAATCCAATGCCGGGCATTACAACCGCCAGGTGGATGGCTCGTTCCGCATGGGGATGGTGTGGTTCATCTTCTCCGAGGTGATGTTTTTCTGCGCTTTCTTCGGTGCGCTGTTTTACACCCGTGTGCTGACGCTGCCCTGGCTGGGCGGGGAAGGCGACGGCGTGATGACCAACGAGCTGCTATGGAATGGTTATTCCGCTGCGTGGCCGACCAATGGCCCGGGCACCATCGGTGGGCAGTTTCAGACCATTCCGGCCTGGGGCCTGCCGCTGATCAACACGCTGATCCTGCTCAGTTCCGGCGTGACCTTGACCATCGCCCACCACGCGCTCAAGGGAGGGCGCCGCGGCGCGCTGCTGTTGTGGCTGGGGTTGACCGCGCTGCTGGGCTGCGTGTTCCTGTTCCTGCAGGCCGAGGAATATATCCACGCCTATACCGAGCTCAATCTCACCCTGGGCTCGGGCATCTATGGCTCGACCTTCTTCATGCTGACCGGCTTCCACGGCATGCATGTGCTGCTGGGCACCATCATGCTGGCAGTGATGTGGCTGCGCGCCGCGAAGGGGCATTTCAGCCGCGACAACCACTTCGCTTTCGAAGCGGCCGCGTGGTACTGGCACTTCGTCGACGTGGTGTGGCTGGCGCTGTTTTTGTTCGTGTATGTCCTTTGAGGCGGGGATTCGGGATTGGTGATTTGGGATTCGTAAAAGCGGAAGGCTTTAGTTTTCACGAATCCCCAATGCCGAATCCCCAATCCCGGCTCCTCAGCGGCCAAGCCCATGTGGCTTGATCCAGCCGGTGTAGATGCCGAGGATCACGATGGCGATCAATGCCACCGATAGACCGATGCGCCAGGTCAGGGCGTTGACGGTGCGCTTGGTCTGGCCACGGTCGGTCAGCAGGTAGTAGAGGCCGGCGCCCAGGTTCCATAGGATCACGATCAGGAAGGCGACAATCAGCAGCGTCTTGAGCGAATCGTTCACAACAGCCCCGGGTGCAGTCGGCGTGGTGATGGCATTGCACGCCTTTTTGCGTCGCTTGTCATGACGCGCAAGCACACGGCGGTGTTTGGCTGGTGTCTGGCGCTGCTGGTGAGCGCGGGTTTCGCGGCGCTTGGGCATTGGCAGTTGCAGCGCATGCAGAGCAAGCAAGCCTTGCTGGACCGTGCCGCACATGTGCGCGACACCACGCTGCCCTTGGCACCGGCGCTGGCGACGCAGAATGAGTTGGCATGGGTACGTGGGCAAGTGCGTTTTTTGCCGCAACTGGTCTTGCTGGACAATCAGCTGCATGACGGGCGTGCCGGTGTGCGCGTGTATCAACTGGCAGTGCCCGAAGGTGGATCGACAGACGTGCTGGTGGATCTGGGCTGGCTGCCATTACCGGCCGATCGGCAGTTGCCCGGCATCGTTGCGCTGAAAGGCGTGCAGACCGTGCAGGGGCTCTTGAGCGCTCCGCCGTCGGCGGGGCTGGCGATCGGACCGGCGCTGGCGCCGGGGGCTGCGGCGCAGACCTGGCTGGCCACACGACTGGATCTGCAGGCCTTACGCAGCACGCTGGGCAGGCGCGACATTTCGTCGCAGGTCCTGCGCCTGGACCCTGCACTGCCGGTTGGCTACGCGCGCGATCTGGACATGCTGCCAAACACGCTACCACCCGCGCGGCACTTGGGTTACGCGGTGCAATGGTTCGGGTTGGCCGTCGCGGTCCTGGCGACCGCAATGCTGCTGACATGGCGTGCGCGCCGCCGCGACCGCGGGCACTGACGCCTGCGGCATGAGAAAATCGCCGGCATGACCTCCTCCACATCGGCCACGCCGCATTCGGTCAAACGCGGCCGCAGGATGCTGATTGCCCTGGCGGTGCTGTTCTTCGGCTCGATGTTGCTGGCCGGCGTGCTGCGCTTCTCCGGATGGCAGCCGGCGTCGATGCGCAATCACGGCGAGCTGCTGAAGCCGCCCGCGGATCTGCGGGCGCTGGTGCCGGTCCGTGCGAACGGGCAACCGTATGCATGGGCCCCGAGCGAGCGCATCTGGCGCATTGCAGTGGCGCCGCCGGCCGATTGCACGCAGCAGTGCGTGGCGTTGGCCGCGGAACTGGACAAGGTGTGGCAGTTGCTCGGGCACCGCGCCGACAAGGTGGAGGTGCTGTGGATCGGCCCACCGCCGGCCGGGCTGCCGCCGATGCCTGCATTGCGCGTGCTGCGCGACGATACCCGCCTGCGCCAGGCATTGCCGCGCGGCACCGATGCGGCCGGCGTGCCGGTGTATGTGATCGACCCCAATGGCTTTGTGATCCTGCGGTATGCCCCGGGTTTCGACCCGGCCGGCCTGCGGTCGGATCTGGTCAAGCTGCTGAAACTGATGTGAGCCCGTTTCGATGAACCTGTTTGCGCCACCGGCGTTGTTCCGTCACTTCCATCGCATGGCCTGGCTGGCCGCGTTGTTCACTGCGAGCACGATCCTGTTCGGGTCGTTCGTCCGTTTGTCCGATGCCGGCATGAGCTGCCCGGACTGGCCGACCTGCTACGGCCGCGTGACCTGGCCGCAGACCAGCGACGAAGCCAACACGCACGTGGCCAGCAAGATCCGCCCGCTGGAATCGCACAAGGCCTGGCGCGAACAGGTCCACCGCTTCCTGGCCGGTGCGTTGGGCGTGGAAGTGCTGGTGCTGTCGTTACTGGCGGTGCGTCGCCGTCGCATGGGCATTGCCCAGGTGGTGTCGGCCGCGGTGCTAGTGGCGTTGTCGATCCCGCTCTATATGTCCGGCTGGCACGCCATGGCCTTCGGCGTGGCGATCGCCGGCGAGGCCATCCTGCTGCTGGCGGCATTGCGCTGGAGCAACATCGATCTGGCGCGTGCAGCGGTGCTGACGCTGGCGGTGGTGATCTTCCAGGCGTTGCTGGGCATGTGGACGGTGACGTTGCTGCTCAAGCCGATCGTGGTGATGGGACACCTGCTGGGCGGCATGCTGATGTTCTCGCTGCTGGTGTGGATGGCCTGGCGCGCGACGCATTTGCCGATCACCCTGGCCGATGCATCGCGCTTGAAGTGGCTGCTGCGCCTGGGAGTGGCGGTGCTGGGCCTGCAGATCGCGCTTGGTGGCTGGGTCAGCGCCAACTACGCCGCGCTGGCGTGTGGCGGCGGCAGCTGGTCGGCCGACAACTTCCCGCGCTGTGTCAGCCAGTGGTGGCCGCCGCACGATTTCCGTGAAGGTTTCACGCTGTGGCGCGGCATCGGAGTGGATTACGAAGGTGGCGTGCTGGACGGTGCGGCGCGTATCGCGATCCAGATGGCGCATCGGCTATGGGCAATTGCGACCGCGCTGTACTTGTGGTGGCTGGCCTGGCGCTTGTCGCGCTCGCCGGGCATGCGGGTGTGGGCCGGCGCATTGGCGCTGCTGGTGGCCGTGCAGGTGAGCCTGGGCATGCTCAACGTGAAGCTGGCGCTGCCGCTGGAGGTCTCGGTCATGCATAACGGCGGGGCGGTGGCGTTGCTGTTCGTGCTGGTCTCGCTGCTGGCGCGGCTGCGCGCGCCGGAGTGAGCATGGCTGTCAGCGCACGCGATTATTGGGATCTGACCAAACCCAAGGTGGTGGCACTGATCGTGTTCACCGCGTTGGTGGGCATGTTCCTGGCCATTCCCGACATGCCGACCTGGCTGCAGGTACGCACCGGCGCGCTGGGCTTCCTGGGTATCTGGCTGGCGGCTTCAGCGGCGGCAGCGATCAACCAACTGCTCGACGCCAAGATCGACGCACAGATGGCGCGCACCTCATGGCGCCCGCTGGTGGTGGGCAAGGTGCGGCCCTGGCAGGTGCTGGTGTTCGCCGGCGCGCTGATCGTGATCTCCATGACCATTCTGGTGGTGTGGGTGAATGTCATCACCGCGGTGCTGACCTTCGCCTCGCTGATCGGGTACGCGGTGATTTACACCGTGTACCTGAAGCGTGCGACCTCGCAGAACATCGTGATTGGCGGCCTGGCCGGCGCCACCCCGCCGATGCTGGGCTGGGCCGCGGTGACCGGGCTGCCGACCAGCGCCGACTGGATCAATGCCTCGCTGCTGGTGCTGATCATCTTCATCTGGACGCCGCCGCATTTCTGGGCGCTGGCGATCTTCCGCCGTGCCGATTACGCCAAGGCCGCGATCCCGATGTTGCCGGTGACCCATGGCGTGCCGCATACGCGCAAGCAGATCCTGGTGTACACCGTATTGCTGGCGATCGTGACCTTGGCGCCGGTGGCGGTGGGCATGAGCGGGGTGTTCTATCTGGGCGGTGCGATCGTGCTCAATGCGGTGTTCCTCTGGTACGCGTGGCGCATGCTGAACCCGCCGGACGAACTGTTTTCAATGAAGATGTTCGGGTACTCCATCGTGTACCTGATGGCGTTGTTCGCCTTCCTGATGGTCGACCATCTGCTGCTGCCGTGGGTGCGCTAGTCGCCGCAGCGAGACGAGCGGCAATGCGGTAGCTCTGCCCGATGACTTGCGTGGCAATCAGGCGGATGGATGGATCACGCCTGCAGCGCCTGCCGCGTGTGGCGAAAGGTGCCGGATGCGTGCCGCGTGCGCCGCGTCGAGGTCACCAGCGGCGTCCATGTCAGCAGACGCCGCGGTTTGCGGCTTGCCACGCTCTGATCATCATGCGTTGCCGGCACACGGCACTGTGTCGACTCAACTCAGCCAACTGGCGCACTCGCTGGGAGTTTTGCTGTCGCAGCTGGACTGCATTTTCTGCTGCAGACGCGCCAGCACTGCACTGCCTTCGCGGCGATGCTGCTTGCTCCAGGTCTTCAATGCGGTGCCGAGGGTGGCGAAGCGCTGACGGGTCCGTTGCCGGTAACCATCCGGTTGACCGGCCAACTCGCCGATCACCTGGGTGGCGGCGCCCTCGATGCCGACGGTGTCATCGGGGCTGAGCCGGATGAGCCCATCCACGTACATCACGCCCCACTGCACGCGTGTGGCGGGACCTTGCGCGCTGTCGTAGGCCCGTTTGAGCCACAACAGGGCGGTCTTCTTGTCGCCGCGTTGTTCGGCCAGATCCGCCAATTCGGGCATGTAGTAGTACGGCGTCTTGCTGCGCGACAACTCGGCCAGCAGCAATTGCTCTGCCGCGCTGCGATCGCCCGCCTCGCTCAGCAACGCGGCAGCCATGCTGATGGTGGATTGCCGCTCCTCGTCGGTCTTGGCGGTGTCGGTGGCCCACTGCACGCGCTGGTGCACCACCTCCACCACGTCTTTGGGCAACGGTGGTTGCGGGCCTTCGGCTTCGGTTTCGGTGGGCTGGCCTTGTGCCAGGCGTGCCAGCTGGATGCGCGCGTATGCGGTGCCAAGCCGGTCGGAAATCGGCAATGAAGGATCGGCGTAGACCTTGTCCAAGGCCTGATTCAATGCGTTGGAGAGCGTGCTGCGCACGTCGGCCTCGTTGCTGGCGGCGGTGACCAGGCGTGCCGGCACATAGTTCAGCGTGCCGAGATTGGCGCGCACTTCTGCCGGGTCGGCCAACACCGCTTCCAACAGCGTGCGGTTGGCGCTGCTGGCAGCCGGTGGGTGTCTGGCGGCACTGATGGCGGCCAGGGCGAAGCTGCGTTGCAGTGCCGGCTGTGGCGCCGAGGTGGAGAGCCGGGTGAGCACGTCGGCGGCGGCATCGGGTTTGACCAGCGTATCGTCGGTGCCCCAGGCGTAGTTGCCGAGCACGGCCCAATCGTCCGCGCTGAGCTGTTGTGGTGTGTGCAGCGCCTTGTCGAGCAATTGCTGGGCGGTACTGGTGCTCTTGGCCGCAACCCGCAACACCTCGGCCAGGCGCGCGTTGTCGGCATTGCCGGCCAGCCGGGTGATCTCGCTGCGGTCCGGGCGCAGCACGATGATGGTGGGATACGCCTTGACCCCGAAACGCTCGCCCCAGGCCTGCGCGCCCTCCGAATCGCCGTCCAGGTGCATGGCGACGAACTGCTGGGTGCGCGCGATGAAGGCCGGATCCTTGAACAGCGTGGCCTTGAGGCGATTGCAGGGCGGGCACCAGGCTGCGCCCCAATACAACAGGATCGGCTTGCCGCTGTCCTTGGCTTCGGCAAAGGCGTCTTCCACGTCGCCCTCGCGCCAGGCGATGCCGGCAACGGGTGCCGGCGTGGACGCCGTCTTGGGTGGTGCGGGCGCCGCAGGCGGTGCTGGCTTGTCGCAGGCAGTCAGCGCAGCCAGCACTGCCAGCAGCGCGATCAAGGAAGGGGAAGGGCGTGGCAGCGACAGCGTCATGGCAAATCACCGTGGGGCGGCAGAAGGTCGATCGCGCACTCTAGCGGCCGCTGGCGGACCTGGGCGGGCGTGCGTCATCACCGTTGTACATCTGCTTACAACCTGGATGTGCAGCGATGCGAACTGCTGTCATGCGATACGCAGCGGGCAGGTGCTGGCGCGGTGCAGCGTCAATGACGCTCGGCTGCGCCTTGCGGCTGGCCCAATGCACTGCGCGCATACCGTGCGGCCACAACGGCACAGACGATCAGCTGCAACTGGTGATACAGCATGATCGGCAACACGATCGCGCCCAGCCCGCCGCCGGCAAACATCACCTTGGCCATCGGCACGCCGGTGGCCAAACTCTTTTTCGAGCCGCAGAAGACGATGGCGATTTCATCGGCGCGGCTGAAGTGCAGGCGCCGGGCGATGAAGGTGATCGAAAGCATCGCCATGGCCAGCAACAACGCTGCAGCGCCGAGTACCGCCAGCAGTGCAGGCAGCGGCGTCTTCTGCCACAGCCCTTCGTTCACCGATGCACTGAAGGCGGTATAGACCACCAGCAGGATGGTGCCTTGATCGGTGTAACGCAGCACGGCGCGGTGACGTTCGACCCAGCCGCCGATCCACGGACGCATGAAATGGCCGGCCAGAAACGGCACCAGCAACTGCAGCAGGATCTTGCCGATCGCTTCGGCCGGATGCGCCATGGCGCCCTGACTGCCGACCAGTGCGCCCATCAGCAACGGGGTGAAAAACACGCCCAGCAGGCTGGAAAGCGAAGCGGCGCAGACTGCGGCCGGCACATTGCCGCGCGCCATCGAGGTGAACGCGATCGAGGACTGCACCGTGGACGGCAACGCGCACAGGAACAGCACGCCGACATACAGCTCCGGCGTCAGTGCCAGATGCGCCAGTGGTTTGAACAACAGCCCCAATAGCGGGAACAGCACGAAGGTGCAGCCCAGAATCACCAGATGCAGGCGCCAGTGCAACGCGCCGGCCTTCACCGCTTCGCGCGACAGCCGCGCGCCGTGCAGGAAGAACAGCGCCGCGATCGCCACGTCGGTGACATCGTCCATGACCGCCGCAGCCGTGCCCGTGACCGGGAGAAACGAGGCCAGTGCAACTGTGCACAGCAGCGCGAGGGTGAAGGGGTCAATGCGCAACCGCGCCAGCAGCTTCTTCATCGAGGTCCAACGGTAGCGCGCGATCTTGCGCCTGGTATGGGCCATTCTACGATGCGTGCAGGCCTTGGCTGTGGCATCGACGTCACCGGTCAGGCCTGAAACGGCACGGCAGTGCGCGATGGCCTTGCGCTGCCTTCGGCCAGGCAGCACTGCATCACAACGCTGCGAGCGCCTTGAGCAGTTCGCGCATTTCGTATTTGTCGGTGTCGTCCAGCCCTTGCGCGCGCTGTTTGGCCTGCAGCTCCTCCACGCGTTGACGCAGCAACTGCTTGTCGAGTTGCGCGACGACGTCATGCAGTTCAAGCGTCCAACTGTGCTCGTCGCCGGGAAGCTCCTGCGCCGCCAGCTTCTGCAAGGCAGCAAGCTCCTGGCGCTCGGCGAAGTGCTCCAGCAGCGCGCCGGTGCTGATTTCCGGGCGTTGCCGCACCAGGTCCAGTAACTCCATCAACAAGTCGATCCCGGGCAGGCGCAGCCCGGAAAAATCATGCACGCCCTCCAGGCTCATCGCCAAGGACGGCCGTTGCAGCAGGATGGCGATGGACGCACGCACCAGGCTGCGTTTCTGCGTGGGCGCACCCATGCGCGCGGGCGGCCGTGGCCTGGGTGCGGACTGCTGCGCAGACGCGGTGGCACCGACCCCGGTCAGGCGCGCCAGTTCCTGTTTCATCAGATCGCCGAACGCACCTTCGGGGATCTGCGCCAACAGCGGGCGCGCACGTTCGGCCAGGCGCGCCTTGCCGTCGAGCGTGTGCAGGTTGATCTCACGCGACATCTCGTCGAAGAAGAACTGCGACAGCGGCGTGGCCTGCTTCAGGCGCTGATCGAAGGCCTGCGCGCCTTCCTTGCGCACGATGGTGTCCGGGTCCTCGCCATCGGGCAGGAACAGGAAAAACGCCTGGCGGCCATCCTTCATGCGCGGCAGCACCGATTCGAGTGCGCGCCAGCCGGCCTTGCGCCCGGCGTTATCGCCATCGAAACAAAAATACACATCCGGCGCGTTGCGAAACAGCAGCTCGGCATGTTCGGGCGTGGTGGCGGTGCCCAGCGTGGCTACCGCCTGGGTCACGCCGAACTGGAACAGCGAGACCACATCCATGTAGCCCTCCACCACGATCAGCCGCTCGATCTTCTGATTGGCCTGGCGCACCTGCCACAGGCCATACAGCTCGCGGCCCTTGTGGAACAGCGCGGTTTCCGGCGAATTGAGGTACTTCGGACCCGGGTCGCGGCCATCGGCCGGCGCGCCCATGATGCGCCCGCCGAAGGCGATCACGCGGCCGCGGCGGTCGAAGATCGGGAACATCACCCGGTCGCGGAACTTGTCGTACACATGGCCGCGATCGTTCTTGGAAAACAGCCCGGCGCGTTCGAGCACGCTCATGCGGCGCGCATCGGTGCCCAGGGTGTCCTTCAGTGCGCTGTAGCCATCGGGCGCGTAACCGATCTGGAAGCGCGCGCGGTTGTCGGCATCCACGCCGCGACCGTCCAGATAGTCGCGGGCGCGTTCGCTGCCCTCGAGCTGGCGCTGGAAGAACTTGGTCGCCGCGTCCAGTGCCGAATACAGCTCGCGGCTGTCGTCCTGCTGTTGCGGGGTGCGTTGCTGGGTCTCGCGCGGGATGTCCATGCCGGCGCGCTTGGCCAGCTCGTCGACCGCATCGAGAAATTCGAGGCGGTCGTAATTCATCAGGAAACTGATGGCGGTACCGTGCGCACCGCAGCCGAAGCAGTGATAGAACTGCTTGGTCGGCGAGACCGTGAACGAGGCCGAGCGCTCGTCATGGAACGGGCAGCGCGCCGAATATTCCTTGCCCTGACGCTTGAGCGGCACACGACCGCCCACCACCTCGACGATGTCGGTGCGTGCTAGCAGTTCGTCGATGAATGCGTCGGGGATGCGGGCCATCCCGATAGGATATCCCAGCGGCCTGCCAGCACTTCGTCGCCCCCGCTGACGAGGCCGGCGAGGCAGGCTTTGCAGCAGTCCTCAGCCGCGTGGCAGCGCGTGCGAGTCAGACGTTGAAGATGCAGGCGCCGCATCGGCAGGCGGCACGATCACCGGCGGATGCTCCGGGTCCACCCCCGCCTCGCGCAGCTTGCGATGCGAGCGCACCCGCTCGTCGATCACCGCAGTGATCAAGGCGCCGACGAAGAACACCACCGAGGCGTAGTACATCCACACCAGCAAAATGACCAATGTCCCCATCGAACCGTAGGCGCTACCCGGCGCGGCGGTGGCGATGTACACGCCGATGGCGTAGCGGCCCAGCGCGAACAACACCGCGGTGATGACGCCGCCCAAAAATGCCTGGCGCCAGTCGACGGTGCGATCGGGCAGGTAGCGATACAGGAACGCGAACGCCAGCGAATACAGGGCCAGCGTTGTCACGTAGCCGACCGCCGGCAGGACCGAGGGCAGGCGCGCAAAAACCACCTGTAGTGCGGTGGTGGCGATCATCGACACGATCAGCAAGAAGCCCAGCGCCAGGATCACCCCGAACGAGAACACCCGCTTCTGCAGCCAGGCCATCAAGCCGTCCAGGCGTTGCTTGTCGGTGCGAAAGATCAGGTTCAAGGCGTTCTGCAACTGCGCAAACACCGCCGTGGCGCCGATGAACAGCAGTAGCGTGCTCCACACGCCGGCCAGCGAGCCAACGCCAGGTTGATCGGTGGCATTGCGAATGATGGTCTGGGCGACTTCGGCCGCGCTGCCGCCGGCCAATTGCCCGATTTGCTGCACCAACGCTTCTTGCGCTGGCGGATAGAGCGAGGCGGTCAGCCACAACAGCAGCACCAGCAACGGGGCCAGCGACAGCAGCGCATAGAACGACAGCGACGCTGCCTGCGTCATCACGTCGATCTCGATGAAGCGGTTCAGCAGCGCCATCGGCACGCTGCGCTGCAGACGGCTCAGATGCTTGTGCAGATAGGCGGATGAAAGCGTCGTCACCGGCGGGAGAATCCTTGGCGCATACCGTTGGCGCGCAGGCGACGTCAGGGCAAGGTCGGTATGCGGAAGGACCTTGCCCATGCCTGCGCTGGCGCACCCGTTCTAGCAGGGCCGGATCGAAGGACGGGTGAAAGCGCGCACGCGGTGTGGGTAAAGCAGGAGGCGGCGCATCTGGTAGGCGCAGTCCTGTTGCTCGTCGGGAGCAAGGTGCGCGGTGTGTCTGTCAGCGCATTCAATGTGCGCCAGGTGCCGATCTACCTGTATCAGACCGCGCCAGGCACTGCCGGCTGTCCACGCGATGACGAGAGCGCAGACTGTGCAGAGCGCTTGGTCCGCATGCTGGGCCAGACGCGTCTGAAGACGGCATTGCGCCTTGCCTGATGCGTTGCGCGTGGCAGATGTGCAACGGCCGTGGCGCTCCAGCGGCGTCTTGCACCATCACTGTTCGTTGGAAGGTCCGCCTTCCACTGGAAAAGCCGCTCGGTGATGCGGCAGGCAGTGCCGCAGCGCGCGCTGCGCACCGGTCGCAGCGCCCTGGCCGTGGCACAGGGCGCTGCGGCGATCCATCAGCCTGCCAGCTGCTGCTTGACCAGGCTCGAGACCAGGCCCATGTCGGCCTGACCGGCCAGCTTGGGCTTGAGTGCGCCCATCAGCTTGCCGATATCGGCCGGGCTGCTTGCCCCGGTCTCGGAGATCGCGGCCCGGATGGCGGCCACGATCTCGGCTTCGCCCATCTTGGCCGGCAGATAGCGCTCGATCACCACGATCTCCTCGCGCTCGATCTGCGCCAGGTCGTCGCGCGCGGCGGCTTGGAACTGGGTGACCGAGTCCTTGCGCTGCTTGACCATCTTGTCCAGCACGGCGATCACGGCGGCATCGTCCATCTCGATGCGCTCGTCCACTTCCTTCTGCTTGATGGCGGCGTTGATCAGCCGGATCACGCCCAGGCTGTGCTTGTCGCCGGACTTCATCGCGGCCTTCATGTCATCGGTGAGTTGCTGCTTCAGGGACATGCGGTAACTCCTGAGTGTAGGGATCGAGTGGTGGCCAAGGCGCCCAAGCGGGCTGGGTACCTCGGCCGAACGGGGGCAGGGCGTGCGTGGAGAGATGTCTTGCAGCGCCTCGCGCGTGGCGCGGACTGCCTGATGTCTCCAGCGCAATGCCTTGTGGCAGGCCAATACAAAAAGCCGGCGACGCTTGCGCGTGCCGGCTCTTGGGTTCGCTCACGCCAGGTCGCGCCTTCAGCGCAGACCTACCGGCAAGGAACCGCGTTCGATCAGTACAAGCGCTGGCGCTTGGTGACGTCGCGCGAGGAACGACGCAGCTGACGCTTCACGGCAGCGGCAGCCTTACGCTTACGCTCCTGGGTCGGCTTTTCATAGAACTCGCGCTTGCGGGTTTCGGCCAGCACGCCGGCCTTTTCGCAGGTGCGCTTGAAACGACGGAGCGCAAATTCGAAGGGCTCGTTCTCGCGGACTTTAACGCTGGGCATGTGTTCTCCAGAAATGGGATTTCCGTCCGGGAGCCCCGGGCGGGTGCGAGCGGACTCGCGTGACGGAATTTCCGGGTTGCCCCGGCGAGCCGCGCATTATAACGACTTGCCGACGACCTGCAAGCCCCCGGCAGAATTTCCCGCCGCGACACTGATAAAGCGTGCGCCCGGGCCATATGCGGCCGGCACGGCAGGGCCGAGCAGCATCTGGGAATCGGCCGATCTGCGCAGTGCAAAAGCTGCGAAAATAGTGGCATCTCCCTGCATGCCGAGCTGCCGTGAAAGTCCTTGGGATCGAATCATCGTGCGATGAGACCGGTGTGGCGGTCTATGACACCGCATTGTCGGGCGTGCCGGCGCTGCGCGCCCACGCGGTGTACAGCCAGATTGCGCTGCATGCCGAATACGGCGGCGTAGTGCCCGAGCTGGCCAGCCGCGACCATGTGCGCAAACTGCTGCCGCTGATCCGCCAGACCCTGGGCGAAGCCGGGTTGAGGATCGACGAACTCGATGGCGTGGCCTACACCGCCGGTCCGGGCCTGGTCGGGGCCTTGCTGGTCGGTGCCGGGGTGGCGCGTTCGCTGGCCTGGGCACTGGATGTGCCGGCGATCGGCGTGCATCACATGGAAGGCCACCTGCTGGCGCCGTTGATGGAGGACGACCCGCCGCAGGCGCCGTTCGTGGCCTTGCTGGTCTCCGGCGGGCATACCCAATTGGTGTCGGTGAAGGCGCTGGGCAGCTACGAAGTGCTGGGCGAGACGCTGGACGACGCGGCCGGGGAAGCCTTCGACAAGACCGCCAAGATGATGGGCCTGCCGTACCCGGGCGGCCCGCAGCTGGCGGCCTTGGCCGAAACCGGTACGCCGGGGCGCTATAAGTTCGCGCGTCCGATGACCGACCGGCCCGGCCTGGATTTCAGTTTCAGCGGGCTCAAGACCCAGGTGCTGCTGGCCTGGCGGTCCAGCGACCAGTCCGACACCACCCGCGCGGACATCGCGCGTGGCTTCGAAGACGCGGTGGTGGAAACCCTGGCCATCAAGTGCCTGCGCGCGCTGGATGCGGCCGGCTGCAACACCTTGGTGGTGGCCGGCGGCGTGGGCGCAAACAAGCGCTTGCGCGCGCGCCTGCAAGAGGCCGCCCAGCGCCGCGGCGGCCGGGTCTGCTTCCCGCGCCCGGCCTTGTGCACCGACAACGGCGCGATGATCGCCTTCGCCGGCGCGCTGCGGCTGCAGGCCGGCGAGCATGCGGATGCGGCGGTGCATGTGACGCCGCGGTGGGATATGGCGGGCTTGCCGCCGCTGGCGGCGGCGCGGGAATCGGGAGTGGGGAATCGGGAATAGTGAAGAGCTTTACGCCGATCCTGTCCGTACGTGCGCTGTTGTCTTTGCTCCTCCCCATTCCCTATTCCCGACTCCCGATTCCCCATGGATAAAGTGTTTATTGAAGGTCTCGACATCGATGCGCTGATCGGCATCTACGATTGGGAACGGCGCATCCGGCAGACCTTGCGGTTCGATCTGGAAATGGGCTTTGACAACCGCATTCCGGCGGCCAGCGACGACATCGCCGATACGCTGAACTACAAGGCGGTGAGCAAGCGCTTGATCGAGTTCGTGCAAACCTCGGACTTCGGGCTGGTGGAGACGCTGGCCGAGCGCTGCGCGGCGCTCGTGCTGGACGAATTCGGCGTGCACTGGCTGCGTTTGAAGCTGAGCAAGCCGGGGGCGGTGCGCGGCGCGCAGGCGGTGGGCGTGATCATCGAACGGGAACGAGCGGTCTGATCGCCGCCTGCGCACCCGCCTGCCGGCCATTCACTCCATGGCGGAAGCCGGGAGGGCTGGAGGCGCCTGGCGGAGAGGGCTGCGCCGCTGCGGCATTCTGGCGCGCACTGTGCGTTGCAACCGGCCTCTACAAATCACCAAATCCCACTCCCGGCCCTCGAAACTTGCCTGCGCGCAGGTGCGTCAGGCTAGAATTGACGGCCATGTAAACGTTTTCTCAAGGATCTCATGGCTGCTGATCGCATCGAAACCCTGATTGCCCGGATGACCGTCGAAGAGAAGGTCGGACAGTTGGGTGTGTTCGCCGACATGGTGCGGCCGTTCGCGCCGGACGTGAATCCCGAGGCCAACGTGCTCAATGCCGACGAGGTGCTGCAGCAGGTGCGCCTGGGTCGGGTCGGCTCGCTGTTCAACGGGGTGGGCGCCGCGCTGGGCGTGCAGATCCAGAAAGTCGCGGTGGAAGAGAGTCGCCTGGGGATCCCGGTGATCCTGGCCGCCGACGTGATCCACGGCATGCGCACGGTGTTCCCGATCCCGCTGGGCGAGGCGGCCAGTTTCGAGCCGGCGTTGGCCGAGCGCACCGCGCGCGCCACCGCGATCGAGGCCACCGCTGCCGGCCTGCACTGGACCTACGCGCCGGCCGTGGACATCGCCCGCGACCAGCGCTGGGGCCGTGGTGCCGAGGGTGCCGGCGAAGACGTGATGCTGGGCGCCGCCTTTGCCGCTGCCCGTGTGCGCGGGTTCCAGGGCAGCGACCTGACCGCCCACGATTGCCTGCTGGCCACGCCCAAGCATTTCGCCGCCTATGGCGCAGTGGCGGCGGGCATGGAATACAACACCGTCGACATCGCGCCGCAGACGCTGCGCGATGTGCACTTGCCGCCGTTCAAGGCCGCTTTCGAGGCCGGCGCGTTGACCGTGATGTCGTCCTTCAACGACATCAACGGCGTGCCGGCCAGCGCCAACCATGAGTTGCTGACCGAGATCCTGCGCGGGGAATGGCAATTCCCCGGCGTGGTGATTTCCGATTACACCGCCGACATGGAATTGATCGCCCATGGCTATGCCGCCGATGAGCGCGACGCGACCAAGAAGGCCTTCCTGGCCGGCCTGGACCTGAGCATGCAGAGCGGCTTTTATGCCGCGCATCTGCCTGCGCTGGTGGAAAGCGGCGAGGTGCCGATGGCCACGTTGGATGCCAGCGTGCGGCGCATCCTGCAGCTGAAGGACGCGATCGGGCTGTTCGACAATCCGTATCGCTCGCTGGACCCGGCGCGCGAAGCCGACACCACGCACCTGCCAGCGCACGATGCGCTGTCGCGCGATGCGGCGCGGCGTTCGATCGTGCTGTTGAAAAACGAAGGCGGCGTGTTGCCGCTGAAGAAGAGCGGCCAGCGCATCGCGTTGATCGGCCCGTTCGTGCAGGACCGCGAGAACATCGAGGGCTGCTGGACCTTGTTCGGCGACAAGGAACGCTACGTGACCCTGGAGCAGGGCGTGCGTGCGGTGGTCGGCACTGAAGATCTGAGCGTGGTGGCCGGTTGCGGACTGGAAGAGGCGCTGCCGGGTGGCATTTCCGCTGCGATCGATGCAGCGCAGGCGGCCGATGTGGTGGTGCTGGCGTTGGGCGAGCCGCAGCGTTTCAGTGGCGAGGCACAATCGCGCACCGAAATCACCTTGCCGCCGGCGCAACAGGCACTGGCCGAAGCGATTGCAGCGACCGGTACCCCGATGGTGGTGTTGTTGCGCAATGGCCGCGCGCTGGCCTTGAGTGGTGCGGTGCGCGATGCCGATGCGATTGCCGTGACCTGGTATCTGGGCACGCAAACCGGGACCGGCGTGGCCGATGTGCTGTTCGGCGACTACAACCCGTCGGCGCGTCTGCCGATCAGCTTCCCGCAGGTGACCGGGCAACAGCCGTATTTCTATAACCATCTGCGCACCGGGCGCCCGGAATTGCCGGCCCTGTCCGAGTACAAGGCGCGTTGGCGCGAGATGCCAAACGAACCGTTGTATCCGTTCGGACATGGATTGAGTTACACCACCTTTGCGTATGCGCAGCCGCAGTTGAGCGCGGCGCAACTCGGCTGGGATGAGACACTGACCATTACCACGCGCGTCACCAACACCGGCAAGGTCGCCGGCGAGGAAGTGGTGCAGTTGTATGTGCACGATCGCGTGGCCAGCCGCGTGCGCCCGGTGCGCGAACTCAAGGGATTTCGCAAGGTGTTGCTGCAGCCCGGCGAGAGCCAGGAGGTGGTGTTCACACTGGAGCGCGACGCGCTGGCATTCACCAACCACAAGGGCATCTTCGGTGCGGAGCCGGGTCTGTTCGATCTATGGGTGTGCGCGTCGGCCAAGAGCGGCGAGGCCGTCAGCTTCGAGCTGCTGGAACGCTGATAGCGGCGCGCTTGGCACCGACAGCCAGCGGCTATCGTGCGAACGGATGACCACGGCTACAACACGAAGCCCCCGCTGATGCGGTGCTCAGACGCGATGACGACTGTTCATGTCGTCATCGCGTCTGCCGGTGCGCTGCGTCAGCTACACCGGCTCATGCTGCGGAATCGATCAGGCGTCGTTCTCGACCGCGGCCTTGCTCTTGGGCGTCAGCTTCAGCAGACGTCCGGTGCTGCCACTGGCTTCGTCTTCCAGTAGCCAGAGCGCGCCGTCCGGACCTTGTTCCACTTCGCGGATGCGTGCGCCCATGTCGTAACGCGCCACTTCGCGCGGCTGGTCGCCCAGCGACACCCGCACCAGCGCCATCGACGACAGCCCACCGATGAAGCCATTGCCGCGCCACGCCGGGAACTGCTTGCCGCTGTAGATCACAAAGCCTGCCGGCGAAATCACCGGTGTCCAGCTGATCTTGGGCGCGGCGAACTCCGGGCGCGTGTAGTGGTCGGGGATCGGCGTGCCGTCATAGTTGTCGCCGTTGGAGACGATCGGGTAGCCATAGTTGGCGCCACGCTGGATCAGGTTCAACTCATCGCCGCCGAGCGGGCCCATTTCGTGTTCCCACAGGCGGCCCCTGCTGTCGAAGGCCAGGCCAAGAATATTGCGGTGACCCAACGACCACACCTGCGCAGCAACGCCGCCTTGCGCAACGAACGGGTTGTCGGTCGGTACGCTGCCGTCGTCGTTGAGCCGGATCAGCTTGCCGAGGTTGGCTTTCATGTCCTGGGCAGGAGTGAATTTCTGCCGTTCGCTGGAGCTGATCCACAGTTTGCCATCGGGCCCGAACGCGAGCCGATGCCCGAAGTGGCCATTGCCGGTGACCTTGGGATCCTGGCGCCAGATCACCTTCAGGTCCGACAGCGTGCCGCCGCCGGTTGCATCCAGCGTGAGTTTGGCGCGCGCCACCGCGGCGCCCCGCGTGTCGCCCTCGCCGGGCTCGGCATAACTCACGTAGACCAGCCCGTTCTTGGCGAAGCGCGGATGCGCCAGCACATCGCCGAAACCGCCCTGGCCACCATAAGCAACGGCCGGAATACCGGTAATGGCGCTCTTGCGCTTGGTCTTTAAGTCCAGTCGCATCAAGGCGCCGCGCTTTTCGCTGACCAGCAAGCTGCCATCGGGCAGAAAGGTCATTGCCCACGGTTCGTCGAAATCGGCGACCGTGGTGGCCTGAAATGGCCACTGTGCCTTGGGAATGGAGGCCGCGGGGGCGGCTGCGGGCGCAGCAACTGCAGTGCCGGCAGTAAACAGGGTGGCCGAGCAGGCCAGGGCAAGCAGACGACGGACAGACATGGGGTCCTCCTGGGGATGGGCGCGGTACGTTGCAGCCCTCCCGCAACGTGTCCCGCGTCGGGTTTTCAAGTACCTTACACGACGTCGCCGGGGGCACCCTTGTTGCAGATCACTGTCTGCACGACGCCCGCGTCTCACATCGTTGTATGTCGTGCATCGTTTCACCATGGAAAGACGTTTCCATAGCCACGCAAAAAACCTCGCCTGCTTTTATCACTGCATCCTGGACCGCCTTGTTGCTAGGCAGTGCGGCATATCTGATCGAGTTGTGGAATGCCGAGAGGTTGCTCAACGAAAAGGGTTACTACTTCACGCTGCTACTGTTCGGTTTATTCGCATCGGTATCATTGCAGAAGAGCGTGCGTGACCGTGCCGATGGGATTCCGGTCACTGGCTTGTACTACGCCATTTACTGGTGTTCGCTGATCGTCGCATTGGTGCTGCTGACCATCGGCCTGATCAATGCGACGCTGTTGCTGAGCGAAAAAGGCTTTGATGCCATGGCTTATGCGTTGAGCCTGTTCGGTGCGGTTGCGGTCAGAACAATACCCGCGAGGCGATGGAGATCACCGACGCACCGCGCAGTGCGCGTAGCGTGCCGCCAGTACTCGACTGATCCATTGCAGATCGTAGGATGCAACAACGCCACCTTGACGGTGGCGTTGTCGTCTCAGCGCTTATGCGTATCGTCGCCGGTAACGAAATCGGCTGCGTTTTCCCAGGCGCGCTTGACCGCATGCCGCGCCTTGCTCCAACTCAGCGACGAGGTGCCGCGCTTGGCTTCCCAATCGCGATGCAATTCGGCTTCGACCTGGTCGTAGGCACCTGCATTGTCGCGGATGCGCGCTTCATGACCTGCAAGATAAGCGCCCTCATAATCTTCGTAGCGATCACCTTCGGTGTAATACGGCTCTTCGGTGAAGCGTTCGCGCCAATACGTCGATATGTTCTGACTGCGGTCTTCGTCCGGTGCCCGGCCCGGAATCTGATACGGCACGTTCATGCCTGTCTCCGTGGTGGATGTGCGAATTACCCTAGGCCGATTGCCGTTAATTTCATTGCCAGGGCAGGTGAGGAGTACATCAACGCAGCATGCTCAAAGGGCGGCGTCGGCCACGCTTTTCAACGCGCGATCGCTGCAACGTTGCGTGGCATGGCAGGCGCTTGGTCGGTCGCTTCACGTGGTCGCTGAGGCCGCTTCATACGGCAATGGGGTGGCACCTGCCGCCACCATGGCGGCCTCGGCGTCCTGGAGCGCCGGCTGCTCTGCGTCGATAATCACCAGCACGCGCCCGGCCTGGATTTGATCTTCGAACTGACGACGCACCGGATCGGGCACCGTGGCGCCGATCAACGCCGACGACCAACTGCCGACCAGCGCACCAGCCAGTGCCATGACGCCCGCGCCGGCCAAGGTCAGCCCGATCGGCGGTACTGCGATGGCGACCAGGCCAGCCACCAGGCCGGCGGCACCGCCGGTGGCGGCGCCGCGTGCGGCAGCGGGAAGGAAGTCGGTCTTGACGTCCTTACGTTCGTCCGGCACCTCCTGCAGCTCGATATCGGAGCGGGCAATCAACGACAGCGCATCATTGTCGATGCCGGTACTGCGCGCGGCCTGCAGCACGCGCTGGGCGCTGTCGAGATCGGCGGTGCTGTAGACATGGCGCAGTTTCATCGCAAGCTCCCATGCAGGTAGAAGCGCAGCGTTGGGTGCGCGCGGTTAGGCGTGCGTGAGCGCTGCGCGAGCATGCCGCGAAATCGCAGGTCATCGCCGGGCGCGCGGCTCACTGCCCGATGGACGGGAACGTGCAGCAAACATGCGTTCGTGCGCGCATGCCGCCTCGAAGGCTGCTCAACCGCAGTTCGTCGTGCCCTCAGCCGCTTTCGACCTGCTTGCGCGGAAACAGATAAAACACCCAGCCGACCAGAAGTGCGACGCCTGCTGCGGCCAGATTCTGCCAACTGGCGCTGGCCAGCAGGCCCAAAGACAGCACCAAGGCGGCAATGGGGATGGCCGGGCCGCCGGGCAGGCGCAACGCGTCGGTGCGCTGCCGGTACCTGCGCGCCAGCACGATCACTGCTGCGGCGGTGCCGATGTAGGCGAACAGGCGGGTGACCATCGACAGCAATGCCAGCTGCGTAAACGATCCCGACAACGCCAATGCAAGCGACAATGCACCCTGCGTCAGCACCGCCGCGGCGGGCGTGTGGAAGCGCGGATGCACGCGTGCGAGAAACGCAGGGCCATAGCCATCGCGCGCAAGCGCAAACAGAAAACGCGGGCCGAGCATCACGGTGTTGCTGGTGGTGCCGAGGATGGAAATGGTGGCACCCACGGTGAGGATCAGTGCCAACGCTTCGCCACCGAATCGGCTTGCGGCATCTGCCAGCGGCGTCGGCGAGGCCGCAAGGTTGGGCAGGGTGCCCTGCGCCACCACCTGCACGGCGGCGTAGATCAGGGTGACGGTGACGATCATGGTGATCAACGCAAATGGCACATCGCGCCGCGGGTTGCGGTATTCGCCAGCGGCCGCCGGAATGTTTTCGAAACCCGCGTAGGCGAACAGCAGCAGCAAGGCCGCTTCACCGAGATTGCCCAGGTCGCGCAGATCGGGCGCGGTGCCGGCAAAGGCCCACGACCAATCGACATAGAACAGGCCGATCGCCACGAACAGCAACAACGGCACCAGCTTGCCGATGACCAGCGCGATGCCGGTGCGCGCGGCCGACTTCACGCCGATCACGTTGATGGCGGTGAGCAGCCCCAGCGAGCCGACGACCACCAGCAAGCGCGCCCAGGGATCGGTGGAGGCCGTGGGCCAGAACCGCGCCACTGCGTCGGCCAGGCCATTGCTCAAGGCGGCGGCCGAGCTGATGCGGGTAAGCCAGATCATCCAGCCAATCTGAAAACCGACGAACGGGCCGAATGCTTCGCGCGTATAGAGATAGCTGCCGCCCGGCGTATCGAAGTAGCTGCCCGCCTGCGCGTAGCACAGCACCAGCAAGGCGACCGCGAGGCCGGCCAGCATCACGGCCCACAGGCTCATCGGCCCGAGCAGCGCGGCGGTTGCGGCAGGCAGCAGGTAGATGCCGCTGCCGATGACATCGTTGATCGACAGGCCGACGATCTGCCATCGGCTGACGACACGGACCAACCCCGTCGCGTCCGGCGCAGGTTGCGGCGTGCTCATGGCGCGTCCTCGGTCAGTGCAGGCAATTGCCATGCAGTGTGCAGGCGTGCGTATTCGGTGCGTGGCAGCAGCACGAACAACGGGCGATCTTCCGGCTTCAGCCAGGCGAGCAGGCGTTGCATGTCGGCCGCCGCCATCGCAGTGCAGCCGGCGGTGAACTGGCCCGGCGTGCGCCACAAGTGCGCGAAGATGCAGCTGCCGCGCCCGGGAATGGCCTTGGGGTTGTGCGCGATCACGAAACCCTCGCTGTAGCGCGCATCGCCTGGGTGGCGCAGATCCAGACGCATCGGCTCGGTCGAGCCGGCGACGGCGGCCTCGCCCACTTGCGCGGCATCGACGATGCGGTTGTACAGCGGCGAGCTGGGCACATCCATGCAGTAATGGGTGGCGCTCATCGCCTGGTACGGCATCGCGGTGTCGATCTTCGAGGCATAGCCGAACGCCGGGCCGATGGCGAAGACGCCGGCAGGGCTGCGGCCATCGCCTTCGCGCTTCTGCGGGCCTTGCGTCTGCGCCGGATGCAGGCCCTCGCCCCAGGCACTGCCATGCCGCCCGAGCGCGACGGTAAAGCTCCGGGCAGCCGGTTGCCATTTGCCATCCACACGGGTGAAGGTGTGCAGATGCGCCTGGGTGCTGTCCCAGTCCGCGGTGGTCACCACGATCAACGTGCGTGCCTGATTCAACGCATCGACCGGGCTGGCCGCGATGGCGCGACTGCTACAGCTTGTCAGCGCCAACAGCACAAGGGATCGAAACACGGTGGCAAGGCGCATGCAGGCTCCGGGTGTTGGGTCGAGCGGGATGAATCTAGGGGCGACACACGTTGCTGAAGACGGGGTCACGCAGGTGTCGCGTGATCGACGCCGCCTCGTCGTTACTGTACTCAGCAATGCCGCCCGGTGGTGCATATGCGTGCCGCGCAGCAGGCAGGCGCGTCCGTTGCCCGGAATCGGCGAGTAACGCTGGTCATACCAACGTTTCAGCGCGGTCTGCTCCACTTGGGAGCCGTGCGCTGCACCGCGTCGGCCGCTTTCACGCCGGCAACAGCTCCAGCCCACGAATGCGGCGGATGCCCAGTCCCGGCGAATCGTCGATGTGGATCTGCGCCTCGTCGAAATGCGCGCCGCCCTCGGCGGGGTCGAACTGCCCGAGCGCAGGTGCATCCAGATCGGCCAGGGTGATGCTGTCGGCCTTGGCCACCGCCAGATGCACCGCGGCAGCCACACTGATGCTGGATTCGATCATGCAGCCGATCATGCATGGCAACCCGTACACCCCGGCGATGTCGGCGATGCGGATGGCATTGGACAGCCCGCCGGTCTTCATCAGCTTGATGTTGATGATGTCGGCGGCGCGACGCTGAATCAGCTCGATCACCTGCGTGGGCGAGAAGACGCTCTCGTCGGCCATCACCGGCGTGTCGATGCGTGCGGTGACGAAGGCGAGCCCGTCGAGGTCGGCGGCCTTGACCGGCTGCTCCAGCAGCTCCAGCGCGACGCCGCCATCTTCCAGCGTGCGCATGGTGCGCACCGCTTGTTTGGGCGTCCAGCCTTGATTGGCATCCAGCCGCAGCGATGCGCGCCCGGCCACTGCCGCATGAATTGCCGTGACGCGTTCGACATCCGACTCGATGTCCTTGCCGACCTTGATCTTCAGTGCGCGATAGCCGCGTGCGAGCGCGGCCTGCGCCTGCGCCACCATGGTGTCGATCGCATCGGCGCTGATGGTGATGTCGGTGGTGATACGCGGCGTGCCGCCACCGAGCAACTGGTACAGCGGCGCACCAAACGCCTGCGCCCATAGATCGTACAGTGCGATTTCCACGGCGGCCTTGGCGCTGGTGTTGCGTTCGATCGCGTGTTGGACGCGCCCGCATAGCCGGTTGAGATCGGCCACGTCCTGGTCGATCAGCTTGGGGCCGATGCAGTGTTCGATCGCGGCAATGATGCTGCCATGGGTGTCGCCGGTGATGGGCGCGGTGGCGGGCGCGGCGCCATACCCGATATGGCCGCTGTCGGTCTGCAACAGCACCACCACGTCCTCGATTGCCTGCACCGTGCGCACGGCGGTCTTGAACGGTGTTTTCAAGGGCACGCGCAGCATGCCAAGCCGAAAGCCGGTGATCTTCATAAGGTGGCCGTTGGAAAAACGCGTTGAATGCGGGTGATGTGGTCGATGAATGCAGTGCCATCGCTGGCAAGCAACGGCAGCAACGGGGTGACCGACACACCATTCAAACGCGCGCGCTGCACGCTGCCATCGACGGCGCGGTAACTGGCCCCGGCCACATCATGGATCACCCATGGCGTGCCATCTGCATGCCCGATGACCAGCATCACATGGCCTGGAATGTAGATCAGATCGCCAACCTGCAGCTGTGCGAGCCGTTGCAGGCGTTGCGCCAACGGCGCGCCAGCGTCGAACGCAACACCGTGCAACACCGCGCTGCGCGCCTGGTCGCCGGTATTGCGAGGCAACGCGAGACCGAGGCTGCGATAGACATCCAGCACGAAGCCGCTGCAATCGCGCGCATCGTAGTCGTTGCCCCAGCCATAGCGTTCGCCAAGGAATTTAAAGGCCTGCTGGAGCAGTGCGGCGTCGGTGGCGGGCAAGGCGTCGATGCGCACATCGGCACCGCGCGGCATCAATGCGGGCACCAGCTGCAGATGCCCATCGGCACTGCGCACCGGCAATTGCACCACGTGGGCCGCTAGCGGCAACTGTCCGTTGACTGGCTGCTGCGGCGGCCAGTCGCCGAGCAAGGGCAGGCTGGTGCCCATGTCCAGGGTCAGTGCAGAAATTGCCGGACGTTCGGGTGTGTAGGCGGTCTGCCCGCGGGCTGCGGTGACGATCAGGCGCGGGCTGCGCTGTGCGTAATTCAGCACCTCGGTGCGGCTGCCTTCGGCAAGCTGCGTGCTTGCGATCCAGGCAGCGTAGTTGGCGGCGATCACGAACTTCCACGCGCCATCGGCACTGCTGTGCAGGACCGCCACCGGCGTGCCGGGGTATAGCGCCGATTCCTGGAAGCGGTCGATATCGCGGTCGTCGGTACTGGTGAACACACGCTGCGCAGTGGGGAAGGTGCGCAATGCGCCACGTGTGACGACCAGCGCAAAGCGCAGTGGCACCTGTGCGGGTATCGCATCCAATGCCAAGGCCGTGCGCAATGTCGCCAAGCGTGCGGTATCCAGACGCCGCCCGTCTGCGTCGTAGAGCGGACGCGTCGGTATTGCCGATAACGCGTCGATACGCGCTCTCACATCGGCTGCGGGCAGCGTCTGGGGAAGTTGCGCGATGTCATGCATCGATGCATCGTCGCGCAGCATGCGTGTATTGACGTCGGCGATCTGCGCGGGGTCGATCCGCGGCAGCTGTGCGTTGCGGCTGCGCCGGATCCAGTACTCTGCGGTGAACTGTACATCGCTGACGACAAAGGGCGGTGCTTGCGCGGCCGGCGTGGCAGCAGGCGCTGGTGCGGCGCCGCTGGGAAGGGCAAGCGCGATCAGCAGCAACATCAGCAGGTGGCGCGACAATGGCATGCAGGGCTCGGGAGGAAGGCAGCCGCTGGCGCGCTGCGAGGCAAGGCCGATAGTGGCATGCGGCGCAGAGCGTATCCACATGTCCTAACTGCGTGGCGACTCTTGCCGGCAGGGGACGTGTGGGGGCGCGTCGGTGCAGAGCGTGCAGGAAGCCCGTGACCCTCCTTGCCGCAGCCGTAGATACGCGAGTGGCCGCTACTGCCGTCTCCGCAACGGCGATGCTTGCCAAGCTGGGAGACACCACCTGCGACTCACCGATGGCAGCGCGTAAGGCACCGCGCTGCCGACGGTCCCATCGGCAGACGGCCGCGCAAGCACGACTCGGCCGATAATGGTGCTGCGCAGGTCGTCCGGCCTTCCCAGGAGTAATCCGTGCTGCCCAGCTTTTCTCTCTCGTCATCGGCCTGGCTGCGTGCAGCTGTTTGCCTGGCCGCTCTGTCGCTGGGCGCCTGTGCCCACGCACCGCAGCGCAATCCGCTGGCGCAGTGGGTGCCATCGCCCAACTACGACACGCGGCGACCGATCCTGATCGTGTTGCATTTCACCGATCAGCAGTCAGTCCGGCAAAGCCTGAGTACCCTGCGCGGCCGCAACAGTGGCGGGCGCGTCAGTGCGCACTACCTGATCGGCGAAGACGGCCAGCGCTACCAATTGGTAAGCGATGGGCAGCGCGCCTGGCACGGCGGGGCCGGGCGCTGGGGCACCATCACCGACATCAATTCGGCCTCGATCGGCATCGAACTGGACAACGACGGTAGCGAGCCATTCGCGCCGGCGCAGATCGACAGCCTGCTGGTGTTGCTGGACGATCTGTGTCAGCGCCTGCGTATCCCGCGTACGCAGATCGTCGGCCATGAAGACGTGGCCCCGACGCGCAAGAACGACCCCGGACCGTTGTTCCCCTGGAAGCGCCTGGCCGACGCCGGTTTCGGCCGCTGGCCCGCTGCCGACGCGCCCGCAGCCCCGGAAGGTTTCGACCCGCGGCAGGCGCTTGCCCTGATCGGCTACAGCATCGACGATCCGGCCGCCACCCTGCAGGCGTTTCACCACCACTATCGCGGCAACAGCGCCACCACCCTGGATGCCGAAGACCTGCGCATCTTGTCTGCGTTGACCCACCACGCGAGACCTTCCAGCCCGCGACCGGCGCTTGAGCCAACTGAAGGCGACGACCACTAGGCCCACAGGGATCGCGCCACGCTGTAGCCGGTGGCGAAAGACGCGCGGCTTGATCTACCGCGCAAATGCGGCCTCTTGCAAGGGAACCGAAATGACCGACAACCTGCTGTTCCGGAATGGGCGCTGCTGGCGTCAGTGCTTTGTTCAAGGCGCTTTGCTGATGAGCGCCGTGGCGCCATTTGCGCTGGTCGCCGGCCAGGTGCATATGTCCTCGGCAAGGACCGCGGCAGAGGCCGGCCTTGTGGACGTGCACGCCCTCGCGCCGGATATCGCATTGGACATGCGGTATGCGAGCAGCAACAACTTCACTGGGCGGATGGTACCGGGC
The DNA here is from genome assembly GCF_013112235.1 of Xanthomonas euvesicatoria. NCBI lineage: Bacteria > Pseudomonadati > Pseudomonadota > Gammaproteobacteria > Lysobacterales > Lysobacteraceae > Xanthomonas > Xanthomonas euvesicatoria. The sequence continues at coordinate 530,917 of NZ_JABFFS010000001.1, read as the reverse complement.
TATGACGCGCCGCGGTGTTACCTGTTGCGGCCGGCTGCCGACGCATTGGCGCGGGTAGCGCAGACGCTCAAGGCCGAGGGCTATCGGCTACAGGTGTTCGATTGCTATCGGCCGGTGCGGTCGGTGAAGGCATTCGTCACCTGGGCTGCGGATCTGCAGGATCAATCGACCAAGGCGCAGTACTACCCGCGGGTGGACAAGCGCGCACTGCTGGGCGATTACATTGCGCCCACCTCCGGGCACAGCCGTGGCGCGACGCTGGACCTGGGCTTGCTGGAGTGCCTGCCGGGCGGGTGCCGTGCAGTGGACATGGGCACAGGATTCGACTTCTTCGATGCGCGGGCGCACACCAACACGCCCGACATCAGCGCAGCGCAACGCGCGCACCGCCAGCGCCTGTTGCAGGCGATGGCGGCCGAAGGATTTTCCAACTATCCGATGGAATGGTGGCATTTCACGTTGCGTCCCGAACCCACGCCCGAGACGGCCTACGATGTTCCGGTAGACTGACAGCGACCAGGCAACACGCTCTTGGTCGCTGATCGATCTGGTCGTGCTCGCGATCGGTTGGCCGCTCGCGAGAGCCGTGGAGGCAGGCATCGTGTCGACGTCGGCCGCACTTACATGGTCGGGCGCGCGCTCGCCTCATGCAGATCGTGCTGGCATCGGTCACCTCACCGGCACGGCGCAAGCACCAGCGCAGCGCCGGTCGTACACTCCGATGTCCGCCAGCAGCATCGGCCGGGGTCGCCCGCCACGTCCGGTCACTGGCTTCGATAGATCCAAGGAACCGTCATGTCCGACCCGGAACGCTTTGTCGATATCGCCTGCCCGTACTGCGGGGAGTGGATCACGCTGGCGCTGGACCTGACGGGCGGCGATCAGCATTACATCGAAGATTGCCAGGTCTGCTGCAAGCCGATTGCGGTAAGCGTGCGCTGGGACGAAGAAGGCGAAGCGCAGGTGACTGCGCGTGGTCAGGACGACGCCTGAGCCATTGTGCGGGCGGCCGCATCTGGCCCGCCTGTGATTGTGATACGCGACAGTAGCGCGCCCGGTGGCATGCGTATGCCGGCAATCGCCTGTCATCTGCAGGTCGTCACGGCCGCGCCATGGGCCTGGCAGCCTCCGGTTCGTTCAGGGCACCCGCGTTGCAAGGCGCGCGGATCCAGGCGCTGCAGCCGCTAGACTGGTGCGCCTGCTGCCTGGATCGTCACAATGAATCTGCCCCTGCATTTCGGCCTGCTCGGTTCACTGGAGGCCGGGCTGATTGCGCTCGTCCTGGGCGTGGTGGTCTTTGCGGCAGTGGAGCGGGGCGGGCGACGGTTGCAGTTCAACCATGGCCACACGCTGGGCATTGCGTGCCTGCTGGCCGTGGCCATCGGTGCCGGATACGACATCTGGCATCTCGTCTACACCAGCATCGTGCGGCTGGAATCGCCGTTGTATGCGCACCTGGCGCTGGCCAAGATCCACGACCCCAACGAATTGGGCTCGCGCGTGGTGCTGGAAGTGGCCGGCGCGCTCGCTGGCGTGGTGCTGGGTTGGAAACTGTTCAGTTCCGGGAGCTGGGAAAACGACCCGCCAAGTGCCTGAGCATGCGGCATAAAGCGCGGGGCAGGTCGCAAAATTCCATGCATTGAATGAGGCGCTTCGGTTTGACTCACTTACGCCTAACAGGCGCTTAGCCGCAAATATTCAGGTGGTGGTTAAAAGCCTGTTTCGCGCGAAATTGCGCCGGGTTGGGCGTTCATTTGCGATGGGTAGGGTGGTGCCATGTGCGGCGACACCGCGCATTCCCAAGCATAAGGAGACCACCCCAATGAAGAATCGCAACCGCACCTCGCTGCTCGCCGCTACCACCGCTCTTGCTGCCGCCCTGGCGCTGCCGGCGATGGCGCAAAGCACTTCTCAGGACGCAGCGGCGCAATCGGGCAGTTCGGCCACCTCCGCACAATCGAGCGGTGCAAGCTCCGGTGGTGGCTAGACCTGGGCCAGCGTGGACACCGACAGCGATGGCGCCATCAGCAAGCAGGAAGCGCAGGTCAACGCCGGCCTCGCGCAGATCTTCGATCAGGCCGACGGCAACACCGATGGCAAGCTGACCCCGGATGAGTACAAGGCCTTCGTCGCCAAGCAGCAGGGTGGCGGTGCCACCGGTTCGCAGGGCAACTAAGCCACGTTCGACATAGCGCTGGTTTGAGGAAGTAAGGCAAGCAACGCGCCGGCACAGAGTCCCGTCGGCGCTAAGCGACCAGCTTTGACCTGCAACTGCAACAGGATGGACACGCGGGAGCGATCTGCCAGGGTCGCTCCCGTTTTGTTGACGTCTGCCGGGTTAGGGTGAGCCGTTCCGTGTCGAGCGCTCATCGATCATGTCGCACTTACGTCTTGCCCTTCTGCTCGGGTTGGCGAACCCCGTGCTTGCGCTCGCCGCACCGCCGGTGTTGCCGCCCGCCACCCCGACGACGTCGGTGCCGGCAACTGCTGGCAGCACCACACCGGCGATGTCGCCGTTGCCGATCGATCCGCCGGCTCCGGCCACCACGCCCCTGCTGCCGACGGCACCCGGGCCCGCCAAGTCCACGAGCGGTGCCGAGGCGTCCGCTGCCGCCGCCGGCAGCCTGGTACCGCGCAGTTTCCGTAGCCTGGATACAGACGCCGACGGATCGCTGACGCTGGCCGAAGCAAGCGCCGACCCGGTGTTGCGCGAAAACTTCGCCAGCTTCGACAGCAATGGCGACGGGCGCCTGTCGCGCGAGGAATTCGCCAGTTATCAGCCTGGCCCGGGCGATGCTGCAGGCGATTGAGCACGGCGCCATACCGTGCGCTGCTAAACTTGCCCGATGAGCTCACTTGCACAGCGCGACGGCCAGGCGATCCAACTGGTCGGCTTCGATGGCGACGATACCCTCTGGAAAAGCGAGGACTATTACCGCACTGCCGAAGCGGATTTCGAAGCGGTCCTGGCCGGGTACCTGGATCTGGGCGACAGCCGCATGCAGCAGCATTTGCTGGCGGTGGAGCGGCGCAACCTCAAGGTCTTCGGGTATGGCGCCAAGGGCATGACGCTGTCGATGATCGAAACCGCGATCGAACTGACCCAGGCGCGCATCGCCGCGCACGATATCCAGCGCATCGTCGAGATCGGCCGCGCCACGCTGCAGCATCCGGTGGATGTGATTGCCGGCGTGCGCGAGGCAGTCAGTGCGATTGCCGCCGAGTACCAGGTGGTGCTGATCACCAAGGGCGACTTGTTTCACCAGGAGCAGAAGATCGAGCAATCTGGCCTGGCCGATCTGTTCCCGCGGGTGGAAGTGGTGTCCGAAAAGGATCCCCGGACTTATGCGCGCGTGCTCGGCGAATTCGGTTTGCCGGCGCAGCAGTTTGCAATGATCGGCAATTCGTTGCGTTCGGATGTGGAACCGGTACTGGCCATCGGTGGTTGGGGCATCTACACCCCGTACGCGGTGACCTGGGCGCACGAACAAGAGCATGGGGTCGCGGCCGACGAACCGCGCATGCGCGAAGTGCCCGACGCTGCCGGCTGGCCGGCAGCGGTGCAGGCGCTGGATGCGTTGGCGCGGCGGCAGGGCTAAGCTGGGATGGGGCGCCGTTGTTGCGGCAATGCTGGTTTGGTAAGTTGATGCGTCAACGCGCGGGCGCCTCACGCGCCCAACGACAGGATGTTTATGGCTGTGCATGCGTGCGCGGCCGGAGCTTGGAGGGAGTGCCGATGACCATGGTGTCCGTTGCCCAGCGCGCCGGTTTGGCCTTGTTGCTCGGGCTGCTGATCGGTGCCGCACCGCTGGCTGCCGCCGAGCTGGAAGAGGAAATCATCAACCCGAGCGAAGTCACCTTTCGCGACGGGCAGCCTTACTACGACGACGGCGGCGATTACGTACGCCTGCAAACGCGCCGTGTGGGCGGTGAGTTGGTGTATTTCCGTAAGGTGCGCTTCGATCGTGAGCAGGGCTATGTGGATGCGCACGGCGAGAGTGTCGCCAGGTCGCAGGCTCGAGCGAGCGAGCGCGTTCGCAGCACCGGGTTTGTCGGCGCCGGGTACGACGACCGGTATGTGGGCGATGGCGGATATCGGGCCGTTGGTGGCCCACTTCGCCTTGGTGCTTCGCGCAACCGCCCCTACGGCCAGATGTATTATGGCAATGGTCTGTATGGTACGGATCCGTACAGCAGTCCGCACAACCGCGACGCACGCCAGCGTTACATCGGCCCCGGCTACATCGGCTCCTGCGATCTGAGCGGTTGCCGCGAGGTTCACCAGTTCGGGTTTTACGAGCTGCGCTAGGAGTCAGGGTGCGGCCCACGCCATCCATTGGACGTACCGTGTCATTGCCGCGCAGATCGCCGTGGCCGATCTTTCGCCGGACCTTGGACTGCGCGCCGCGGCTGACGACCACTGCAATGGCTGGTTGAAATCAGTGCGCACGGGGCCGCTGCGGCCGACGCGCTGATCTATGCCCGATAGCGCACCTGGGGCACTGCGCTGCGCTTCCTCGCCAGGCGTGGGCGTTGATACGCGGGTGTGCCAGGCGCCCAGCAGCGGCGCTTGACCCGGCGCCGGCCTGACAGCACCGCACGCATGCGGCATCATCGCTGCATGCCTGTCTCTTGCTCATCCGTGTTGCGCTCCGTGCCATTGCTGGTGGCCTCGCTGTGGCCGGCGCTGGGCGCAGCGCAGGCCTCGCCGGCATCGGCGACCGCAGCTGCAACGGAAGAAGCGGCGCCAGCGGTGACGCCAGGCACCGGCGACGCCTGGGTGGATCAGCACCTGGCCGATATGGGCAGTTATGCGCAGCGCTATCCGGCCAGCTTCATCGACGAGGTGGCGCGCTATACCGGCACGCCGCGCGCGTATGTGCAGGCGCTGCTGCAGGTGCACGGCTGGCATGCCGGGGACATCTATTTCGCGTGCTTCTGGGCGCAGACCGTGCAGCTGTCGTGCCGGGACACGGTACGCGCTTACAGCCGCGACCATCGCGATGGCTGGGAGGGTGTGGTCACGCGGCTGTCGGTGGCACCGGACAACCTGCACATGCGCGCACTGCGGCATGCCATCGTGGCCAGCTACGACCGCTGGGAACGTCCGATCACCCTGGACGCGTTGCTGCGGCGTCAGCTCGGCGATCATGCGCAGCGCCTGGAAGCGGCGCGCCAGGCGAGCGAAGCGGCCGAAGCGGCGGTGAAGGCCGGGCTCTGACGCGGTCGCTGCGTCGTCGCGCCATGCACTTGCCGGCATGGCGCGGCTGTCTGCGCAACAACACGTCGCCTGCGATGCTGCCGTGCCGCTGGTCGACCCAGGCCGCGGTCGGCGAGAATGCGCTACCGCTGGCGTTCGGCCGGCACCTGCCCAAGACCAGCCCATGCGCGATACCGCCTTTGTCTCTCCCGATCAGATCCGCAGCTGGTTCGCCCAGGCGATGTCGGACATGTATCGCACCGAGGTGCCGTTGTATGGCGACCTGATGTCGCTGGTGGCGCAGGTCAACGCGCAGACGCTGCAAGCCAATCCGGCGCTGGCGCAGCGGCTGCAGCGCAACGACGAGCGCGCGCGGCTGGATCTGGAACGGCACGGCGCCATCCGCGTCGGCACGGCGGCCGAACTGGCGACCTTGCGTCGGTTGTTCGCAGTGATGGGCATGCAGCCAGTGGGCTATTACGACCTGTCGGTGGCCGGCGTGCCGGTGCATTCCACCGCATTCCGCCCGATCGACGAGGCGGCGCTGTCGGCAAATCCGTTTCGCGTGTTCACCTCGCTGCTGCGGCTGGAACTGATCGAAGACGCCGCCCTGCGCGCACAGGCCGAGCAGATCCTGCAGCAGCGCCAGATCTTTACCGCCGGCGCCTTGCAGTTGATCGAGCGCTACGAACAGCAGGGCGGGCTGGATGCCGATCAGGCACGGCAGTTCGTGGCCGAAGCGCTGGAAACCTTCCGCTGGCATGGCGATGCCACGGTGTCGTTGCCGACCTATCGCGCGCTGAGCCAGGCGCATAAGTTGATTGCCGATGTGGTGAGCTTCCACGGCCCGCACATCAATCACCTCACGCCACGCACGCTGGACATCGATGCCGCGCAGGAACAGATGCAGCGCGCCGGTATCGATGCCAAGGCGGTGATCGAGGGGCCGCCGCGTCGGCGCGTACCGATCCTGTTGCGGCAGACCAGTTTCAAGGCGCTGGAAGAGCCGGTGCGTTTTGTCGGCGATGGCGGGCAAGCGGAACACGGCACGCATACCGCACGCTTCGGCGAGATCGAGCAGCGCGGCCTTGCCCTTACGCCAAAGGGTCGCGCGCTGTACGACGCGCTGCTGGCGCAGGCGCGCGATGCCGATGGCGCCGGCAGCACCGGCACCGATTACGCCACCCGGCTGCAGACTGCCTTCGTGGCCTTCCCCGACGACGAGGCGTTGCTGCGGCAGGAAGGGCTGGGCTATTTCCGCTATGCGCTCACCGATGCCGGCCGCGCCGACCCAGCGCAGGTGGCCGCCATGCCGGCAGAAACCGCGATCGCGCTCGGCCTGGTCAGTGCCGACCCGATCATTTACGAAGATTTTTTGCCGGTCAGCGCGGCCGGCATCTTCCAATCCAACCTCGGTGGTGCCGAGCAACGCGCCTATGCCGCCCATTCGAGCAAGCGCAGTTTCGAGCAGGCGCTCGGTGCGCAGGTGCACGACGAATTCGCGCTGTATGCGCAGCTGGAGCGGGAGTCCTTGCAGGGGTTGCTTGCGTAGCATCGCGGCATGCCGCATGCCGCATGCGTCGGCGGTATCAAGCCGGGCTTAGCGCATGCGTCTGTGCTTGCTTTGCGCAGGTGTCCTCGCCCCACGGCATGGGTCCACACGCAGACGAGCGCCTGCGTGTTTCCGGTTGCTCGCACCGAGGCTGCGCTGCCGGGCCGGGCGGGTCAGTCGACGCGAAACCTCAATGCGCCGGGGTGGCCGGGCGACGCGCTGCCGCGCGTTCTGAACGGCGTGCGCGCGCACGGGCGCGACGCGCCTTCCAGCGCTCGCTCAGGCACGAGAAGATCACGTACAGCGCCGGGGTGCTGAGCAGGGTCAGGCTCTGTGAGAACACCAGCCCGCCGATCATCGCGATGCCCAGCGGACGACGCAGCTCCGAGCCTTCACCCAGGCCCACCGCCAGCGGCACGGCGGCCAGGATCGCCACCATCGTGGTCATCATGATCGGGCGGAAGCGCACGATCGAGGCCTCGCGTGCGGCTGCGCGCGCATCCATGCCGTGCACGCGCTGCGCCACTAGCGCGAAGTCGATCATCATGATGGCGTTCTTCTTGACGATGCCGATCAGCAGCACCAGCGCAATCATCGAGATGACCGACAATTCGGTGTTAGTGATGAACAACGCCAGCAGCGCGCCCACGCCGGCGGCCGGCAAGGTGGACAGGATGGTCACCGGATGGATCAGGCTCTCGTAGAGCATGCCCAGCACGATGTAGACCGTGAGGACCGCGGCCAGCAGCAGGATGCCCATCGAATTGGGACTGAGCTGCACGTTGAAGCTGTCGTCGCCACTGAGGCGGATGCCGTCGGGCATGCGCAGGCCCTCCACGGTGGATTTGATGATCAGATCCGCCTCGCCCGTGCTGACGCCCGGCGCCAGGTTGTAGCTCAGATCCATCGTGGTGTACTGGTTTTCGTGGATGATCTGCGGCGGCGCCAGGCCCGGTACCTGGGTGCCGACCGCGGTGATCGGCACCATCTGGCCGGCACGGTTGGGCACGAAGATCTGATCCAGCGCCTTGGGGGTGGCCGTCTGCGACGGCAATGCATTGACCACCACGCTGTACTGATTGAGGTCGGAATAGATGGTGGAAATGGAGCGCTGGCCGAACGCGCCATACAGCGCACCGTCGATGGCGCCCACCGAGATGCCCAGGCGCGCCGCCTTGGCACGGTCGATCACGATGTTCTGGCGCAGGCCGGCGGTATCCACGTCGGTACCGACATCGCGCAGGTGCGGGTTCTTTTTCAGCGCCGCCTGCAGTTTGGGGAGCCATTCCTGCAGTTGCGCCAGGTCGTTGCCCTGCAGCGACACGCGGTATTGCGCGCCCTGGCTGGTGCCACCGCCGCCGTCGCTGGGCAGGTCCTGGATCGCACGCAGGCGCAGGTCCAGGTCCGGGTAACGGTCGGCCTTGGCGCTCAGGCGCGCGACCACTTCGGCGGTGGTGTCGCGACGGCCTTCATCGCGCTTTTTGAGCTCGATATTGAACGATGCGCTGGAGCCCTGACGGCCGGAGCCCAGGCGTGCGCCGACGGTTTTCACCGCCGGGTCTGCCATCAGCATGTCGGTGATGCGGCGCTGGCGGCTGACCATATCGGCGAAGGACACCGTGGCGCTGGAATTGGCGCGGCCCCAGATCAGGCCGGTGTCCTGCGCGGGAAACGAGCCCTTCTTGACCGCACTGCCCAGGAAGAGGGTGGCGGCAATCAGCAACAACGGCGTCAACGACAGCAGGAGTGCATGGCGCAGCGAGAAATCCAGCGCCACCGTGTACACGCGCAGCATGCGTTCGTGCATGCGGTCCAGCCAGGCGCCGAAACGGCCGGGTTTTTCAGGCTCGGCGTGCGGCGACAGGAAACGGCTGCACAGCGCCGGCGTCAAGGTCAGCGACACCAGCATCGACACCACGATCGCCGCCACCAACGTCACGGTGAACTCGCGGAAGAACGCACCGATCATGCCGCTGGCGAACAGCATCGGGATGAACACCGCCACCAGCGAGGCGGTGATCGACACGATGGTGAACCCGATCTCGCGCGCACCGGCCAACGCCGCGTCCAGGCGCGACATGCCTTCGTCCAGATGCCGCATGACGTTTTCGATCACCACGATCGCATCGTCGACGACAAAGCCAATCGCAATGACCAACGCCAGCAGGCTGAGGTTATTCAAGGTGAAGCCGAGCACGTACATCACCAGCGCCGAGCCGGCCAGCGACAGCGGCACGGTGACTGCGGCGATCAGGGTGGGCGCCAGCCGGCGCAGGAACAGCGCCATGGTCAGGATCACCATCGCCAGGCTGATCATCAGCGTGGCCTGCACCTCGTGCAGCGAGGCGCGAATGGTGGGCGTGCGGTCGAAATAGGGCGTGAGCGTGGTGCCGGGCTGCAGATAGCTGCGCAGTTCGGGAATCTGCGCCTTCACCTGGTCGACGGTTTCGACGATGTTGGCGCCGGCGCGGGTGAAGGCGTACATCACCACCGCCGGTTTGCCGTCGAACCAGGCGGCTTGATAGGCATCCTGCTGGCCGTCGTAAACGGTGGCCACATCGCCCAGCCGCACGATGCGTCCGTTGGACTGGGTGGAGATGGCCAGCTGCGCAAAATCGGCGGCCTTGGACACCGAATCGTTGGAGATGATGGCCATGGTGGTGTTGCCGTCGGACAGGAATCCGGTCGGCGAGGTCACATTGGCCGCGCGCACCGCATTGCGCAGATCGTCCGGGGTCAGGCCCAGCGCATTGAGTGCGCGCAGGTCCACGTCCACGCGGACTGCCGGGGTGGACGCACCGGCGATGTCCACCGAGCTGATGCCGGTGATCTGGCGCAGCCGCTGCGCCAGCAGCGAATCGGCCACGTTGTAGAGCTCGTCGGCCGATTGCGTCTCCGAGGTCAACGCGATGGCGATCACCGGGTCGTCGTTCGGGTTGGCCTTGGAGTACATCGGCGTCCCGAGCCCGGAAGGCAGGTCCGATTGCGATGCGTTGATGGCGGTCTGGATGTCCTGCGCGGCCGAATCGATGTTGCGGCTGCTCTGGAACACCAGCACGACCAGGCTACTGCTCTCCGAACTGGACGAGCGCATGCGGTCGATCCCGGGCAATTGGCCCAGGTGACGTTCCAGCGGCGCGGTGACGGTGGAGGCCATGGTGCTGGCGTCGGCACCGGATTGGGTGGCGTGCACGAAGATGATCGGAATCTGGATGTTCGGCAGCGCCGCCACGCCCAGCCGCAGGTAGCACATCAATCCGATCACGAACAAACCGATCGCCAGCAGCGAGGTGCCGATCGGGCGCTTGATGAAGGGCGCGGAGATGTTCATCGGGTGACTGCCGGGAATCGGGATTCGGGATTCGGGAATCGGTAAAGGCAACAGCCAGCGCGGCCTCCACGCGTGCGTGTGCGCAGGCGATGCGGTGGGCAGGCAGAGCGATCAGCGAAGACGTCAGCAGTCGTCATGCCGATCGCTCCGAGGTAGATGCCGGGGTTGCGCCGTCATGGCGCGCTGCGCGGCGCGCGCGCCAGGCGCGCAGCCGCTCGCCGGCGCGTTCCATGTACAGGTAGATCACCGGGGTGGTGTACAGCGTGACCAGCTGCGACAGCAGCAGCCCGCCGACGATCGCGATGCCCAGCGGGCGGCGCAGTTCCGAGCCGATGCCGGTGCCCAGCGCCAGCGGCAACGCGCCCAGCATGGCGGCAGCGGTGGTCATCATGATCGGGCGGAAGCGCAGCAGGCAGGCGCGCCGGATCGCATCGTGCGCGCTCGCCCCTTCGCGGCGTGCGTCGATGGCGAAGTCGATCATCATGATGGCGTTCTTCTTGACGATGCCGATCAGCAGCACGATGCCGACGATACCGTCCACCGACAGGCTCAGCCCGCACAGCATCAGCGCCAGCAACGCACCGACACCGGCCGGCGGCAGCGTGGAGATGATGGTCAACGGGTGGATGTAGCTTTCGTACAACACGCCCAGCACGATGTAGATCACCACGATCGAGGCCAGCAGCAGCCACACGATGTCGGTCTGGCTGCCGGTGAATTCGGCGGCCTTGCCGACGAACTGCGCATGCACCTGGGTCGGAATCTTGAGTTCTTCGCGCGCCTTCTCGATTGCCGCCACCGCCTGCGACAACGAATGCCCCGGCGCCAGGTTGAACGAGATGGTGACGGCCGGCAGCTGCTGCTGGTGGCTCACCACCAACGGTGTATTGGTGACCTTGGCTTCGGCCAGCGCGGCCAGCGGAATGATGCTGCCGGCACCGACCACGATGCCGGTGTTCTGCGCGCCCACGCCGGTGGCGGTGGACGAGTTGGACGAGGTGACCTGGCCGAAGCTGGTGGCGTTGGTGCCGGTGAGCGCGCCGCTGCCGTTGCTGGCCACGGCCAGCTGGTTCATCAGGGCCGTGCTGGTGCGGAATTCCGGCGCCACTTCCAGCACGACGCGGTACTGGTTGAGCTCGGTGAAGATGGTGGAGATCTGGCGCTGGCCGAAGGAGTCGTACAGCGTGTCGTCGATGGTCTGCATCGGCACGCCGAGCATGCTGGCCTTGTCGCGGTCGATGCTCAGTTCCAGCGCACGTCCCTGGTTGGCCAAGTTGTTGTCCACATCCGCCAGCTCGGGCAGCTTGCGCATTGCCTCGGTCATGCGCCCGGCCCAGGTGGCCAGCTCGCTGCTGTCCACGTCCGAGATCGAATACTGGTATTCGGTGGCGGCCACCCGCGTGTCCAGGGTGACGTCCTGCACCGGCTTGAGGAACAAGGCCACGCCCGGAATGCCGGCCACGGCGTTCTGCAGCCGCGGCAGCACCTCGTCCAGGCCCTCGCGGTCGCCGCGCGTCTTCAGCACGATCGACAGCTGGCCCTGGTTGAGCGTGGGGTTCATGGTGCCGGCGCCGATGAAGGCTGCCACGCCGGTCACCGCCGGGTCCTTGCGCAACGCGGCGGCCACCGCCTGGGTGCGTTGCTCCATCTGCGGGAACGCCACGTTCTGGTCGGCCTGCACCACCCCGGTGATCAGGCCGGTGTCCTGCTCGGGCAGCAAGCCCTTGGGAATGGCCACATACAGCACCACCGTCAACGCCACCGCAGCGATCGCCACGCCCAGGGTCAGCGGTTGATGGGCAAGCACCCAGTCCAGGCTGCGCTCATAGGCGCCCACGGTGCGCGTCCACAGGTTGGTCTTGCCGGCGGCGGTTGCGCGCTCGTGCGCGTCTTCGCCTTCGGGCAAGGCATCGGGCTTGAGCAGGTAGGCGCACATCATCGGCGTCAGCGTCAGCGACACCAGCATCGAGATGACCACCGCGATCGACAGCACCCAGGCAAACTCGTGGAATAACCGCCCGGTGACGCCCGGCATCAGCAGCAGCGGCAGGAACACCGCCACCAGCGACACGGTCAGCGACAACACGGTGAAGCCGATCTGTTTGGCGCCGATTTCGGCCGCTTCCGGCCCGCTCTTGCCCTGCTCGATGTAGCGCACGATGTTTTCGATCATCACGATCGCATCGTCGACCACGAACCCGGTGGCCACCACCAGCGCCATCAACGAGAGGTTGTCCAGCGACATGCCGGCGAAGGCCATCACCCCGAAGGTGCCGGCCAGCGACAACGGCACCGCCACCGAGGGAATGATGGTGGCCCACAACCGGCGCAGGAACACGAAGATCACCGCCACCACCAGGGCGATGGTCAGCACCAGGGTGAACTTCACCTCATGCACCGAGGCGCGGATGGTTTCGGTGCGGTCGGAGAACACCTCCAGATGCACATCGGCCGGCAACACCGACCGCAGTTGCGGCAGGATGTTGCGGATCTGCTCCACCGTCTGCACGATGTTGGCGCCGGGCTGGCGGCGGATCTCCAGCAGCACCGCCTGTTTGCCGTCGGCCCAGGCGGCCAGCTGATCATTCTCCACCCCGTCGACCACCTTGGCCACGTCGGCAAGCCGCACCGGGCGGCCGTCCTTGTAGCTGATGATGGTCTCGCGGTACTGCGCCGCGTCGGTGAGCTGGTCGTTGGTGCCGATGCTGTAGGACTGGGTCTTGCCGTTGAGCGAGCCCTTGGGCGCACTGACGTTGGTCTGGGTCAGCGCGCTGCGCAGCGACTCCATGGTCAGGCCCATGTTCGACAGCTGCGCCGGGTTGACCTGGATGCGCACGGCAGGGCGCACGTTGCCGGCGATCGACACCAGGCCCACGCCCGGCACCTGCGACAGGCGCTGGGCCAGGATCGCATCCGCGTAGCGGTTGACCTCGCGCAGCGGCAGCGAATCGGAGGTGAGCTTGAGCGTGAGAATGGCCGCATCGGCCGGATTGACCCGGTTATAGACCGGCTGGTACGGCAGCGAGGAGGGCAGGGTGGCCTGACGGATCGCCGCCTGCACGTCCTGCGAGGCGATATCGATATCGCGCTCCATCGAGAACTGCAGAATGATCGTGGACAGGCCCGCCGACGAATCGGAGGTCATCATCTGCAGGCCGGAAATCTGCCCGAACTGGCGCTCCAGCGGCGTGGTCACCAGCGAGGCCATGGTGGTCGCATTGGCGCCGGGGTACTGGGTGGTGACGACCAGGCTGGGCGCGTCGATTTCCGGCAATGCCGAGACCGGCAATTGACGGTAGCCCAGGATGCCCAGCAGCAGGACGCCGGCCATCAACAACGAAGTGGCGATCGGGCGGCGGATGAAGATGGTCGAAAAGCCCACGGGGGGTGTCCTTGCTGAAGACGTCAAGCGAAGCCGGCGCATGCAGCGCCGGCGCACATCGGCGACGGAGGTTCCGCCGCCGGTGGTCGAGGATTAGCGCGGACCGCCGCCACGACGGCCGCCTGGGCCACCGCCACGGCTCTGTTTGTCCTTCGCGGCCTTGAGTTCGGCCTCGGTCGGTTCCGGCGGCGTCTCGCCCGGCTTGAGCGCGCTGACCTTGCTGCCCGGTTTCAGGCGGAACTGGCCTTCGGTCACCACGCGCTCGCCGGGCTTGAGGCCCTTGGTGATCTGCACATGGCTGTCGTCCACCTCCACGCCCTGCACCACGGTGCGCATCTGTGCGGTGTTGTCGCTGCCCACCACGTACACGTAATCGCCGTCGGGGCCGCGCTGCACCGACTGGGACGGCACCACGGTGCCGCCGGCGATGGTGCGCAGCTGCAGGCGCACATTGACGAACTGGCCCGGCCACAGCGCGTTGTCGGTGTTGTTGAAGATCGCGCGTGCGCCGAACGTGCCGCTGTCGGCGGAGATGCGGTTGTCGATCACATCCAGCTTGCCGTCGCTGCTGATCACATGCGCATCGCCACGATCCAATGCCGCCACGGCCAGTGGCGCCGCCGTCTGACCGGTACGCACTGCCTGCAACTCACGCTCGGGCAGGTTGAAAGACACGTAGATCGGGCGGATCTGGGTCAGGGTGACGATCGTGGAGCTGCTGGTGACGATGTTGCCCACGTCCACGCCACGGATGCCGGCGATGCCGTCGATCGGCGCAGTGACGCGAGTGAACTGCAATTGCACCTGCGCCGAGCGCATCTGCGCATCGTTGGCCGCAACCGCGGCCTCGTACTGGGCAACCTGGTTGCGTTGGGTGTCCAGGTCTGTGCGCGAGACGTACTGCTTGTAGGCCGGGTCGTTGGAACGCTGGTAATTCACCCGCGAGGTCGCCAGCAGCGCCTGGTTCTGGCGTTTGGCCGCCAGCGCCTGGTCGTAGCTGGCCTGCAGCGTGCGCGGATCGATCTGCGCGAGCAGATCGCCTTTCTTCACTTCCTGGCCTTCCTTGAAGTTCAGGCTCATCAGCTGGCCGCCCACCTGCGGGCTGACGGTGACCGTATTGAGCGCGGTGACCGTACCAAGCGCGCTGGCATAGACCGGAACATCCTGCGTGGTGGCCGCCACCACCGTCACCGGTACCGGGCCGCTGTTGTCCGGGTCATTGCCGTCCGGTGCGCCCGCGCGCTTGCCGTGATTGCCCCCACCCATCATCCGCATTGCGACGAACACCACGACAAGCACCGCGACAACCAGCAGTGTGATCTTCCAAAAACGCGACATGCGACAACTCCTGAGGGCGGGCCGGGCGCGTGGATGCGACCGTGGGGGCGGCGGTGCAAAGCATATCGTTGCGCTCTGCCAATTGAGCGTTACTGAAGTAACGGCTCGGCTGGCGAAATGACCGCAACGGTCACAGGTGCACTGCAGCGGCAACGCGCCACGGCTGCCGCGGTTGACCGCCGGGCTGAATCGGGCCCCACTGCAGCCCATCCGGCGCGCGCCTGCACTACATTAAGCAACCATCTATCGAGGATTACCGATGCGCCCCTCCCGCCTGCTGACCAGTGCGCTGCTGCTCGCCCTGCCCACGCTCGCCACCGCGCAGACCGCGCAGCGGCCCGAAGTTCAGGCCGCTGCCGCCCCGCTGCAGGCCAAGCTGGTGCAATGGCGCCGCGACTTCCACCAGCATCCGGAGTTGTCCAACCGCGAGGAGCGCACTGCCGCCACCGTGGCCGCGCAGCTGCGCAAGCTGGGCCTCAAGCCGCGCACCGGCATCGCCCATCACGGCGTGGTGGCCATCATCAAGGGCGGCAGGCCGGGGCCGAAGATCGCGCTGCGTGCCGACATGGACGCGCTGCCGGTGAAAGAACAGACCGGGCTGCCGTTCGCTTCCAGGGCCACCGCCGAATACCGCGGCGAGCAGGTCGGGGTGATGCACGCCTGCGGCCACGATGCGCATACCGCGATCTTGCTCGGCGTGGCCGAAGCGCTGGTGGGCATGCGCGAGCAGTTGCCCGGCGAAGTGATGCTGATCTTCCAGCCCTCCGAAGAAGGCGCGCCCGGCAACGAAGAGGGCGGCGCCTCGCTGATGCTCAAGGAAGGCCTGTTCGCCGATTTCAAGCCGCAGGCGGTGTTCGGCCTGCATGTGTTCTCCAGCGTGCAGGCCGGCAAGATCGCGGTGCGCAGCGGCCCGCTGATGGCGGCCTCGGACCGCTTCGCGATCAAGATGATCGGCCGCCAGACCCACGGCTCGGCGCCGTGGAACGGCATCGACCCGATCGTGGCCAGCGCCGACATGATCGGCGCCGCGCAGACGGTGATCAGCCGCCGCGCCAACCTCTCCAAGCAGCCGGCGGTGCTCAGCTTCGGCGCGATCAAGGGCGGCATCCGCTACAACATCATCCCCGATGATGTGGAAATGGTGGGCACCATCCGCACCTTCGACGAGGGCATGCGGCAGCAGATCTTTGCCGATCTCAAGAACGTGGCCGAACACACCGCCGCCGCGCACGGGGCCAAGGTCCAGGCGCAGGTGCCGGATCAGCCAGGCAACCCGGCTACCGTCAACGACCCTGCATTGACTGCGAAGATGCTGCCCAGCCTGCAGGCCGTGGTGGGTGCCGACAATGTGTACGAGCCGCCGTTGCAGATGGGCGCGGAAGATTTCTCGTTCTACGCCCAGCAGGTGCCGTCGATGTTCTTCTTCGTCGGCTCCACCGCCAAGGGTATCGATCCGGCCACCGCACCCAGCAACCATTCGCCGCAGTTCCTGCTGGACGAGTCGTCGCTGGATGTGGGCTTGCGCGCGCTGTTGCAGGTGTCGCTGGATTATCTGCAGCAGGGGTGAATCGGGAATCGGGAATCGTCTGCGGCTGGGCGATTCTCGCTTCCGGCGGCGGTGCGGGGTGATTGGGCACGAGCGATGCTCTGCGAGTGCTCCCTTGGCCCGTGATACGCCTCGCCATACACCTCACGGCCAGCCCGTGCGGCCTAAAATGGCGGCATGAATACCCCAGAAGATTCCACCCTCGGTCGTGAGGTCGCCTATCCGAGCGGCTACGACCCGTCGTTGCTGTTTCCGATTCCGCGTGCGGCCGGGCGCCAGGCCATCGGGCTGACCGGTGAGCTGCCGTTTATCGGCCGCGATCGCTGGCATGCCTACGAACTCAGCTGGCTCGATGCGCAAGGCAAGCCCTGCGTGGCCACCGCCACCTTGCATGTGCCCTGCGATTCGCCTTCGCTGATCGAATCCAAGTCGCTCAAGCTGTATCTCAACTCGCTCAACGCCACCCGCTTCAACAGCGCCGAAGCGGTACGCACGCGCATTGCCACCGACCTGTCCACGCGCGCTGGTGCCGATGTGGCGGTGGAGTTCGGCCTACCGCCGATCGACGCGGTGGGCGAGGGCGAATCGATCGATGCGCTGGATGTCAGCATCGACGATTACGGCCCGCCGAACGCGGCCTATCTCTGCGCACGCGCGCAGCCAGCGGTGGAAGAAGTGCTGACCTCGGCCTTGCTCAAATCCAATTGCCCGGTGACTGGTCAGCCGGATTGGGCCAGCGTCACCTTGCGTTACCGCGGCGCACCGATCGATCGCGAGGGATTGCTGCGTTATCTGGTGAGTTTCCGCGACCACGCCGAGTTTCATGAGCAATGCGTCGAGCGCATTTTCAACGACGTGCTGACCCAGTGCGCGCCGCAGTGGCTGGTGGTGGAAGCGCGCTACACACGTCGTGGCGGCCTGGACATCAACCCGCTGCGCAGTTCGGCCAGCGTGCCGACGCCGCTGTCGATCTTCCGCGACCTGCGCCAATAGATCGCGCTCATGCGGGATCGCGCGGGCTTCACGGCGGCGCGATCCACGCTTAACAGCGCCCCGCGCACCCTGCTGACACCGCGATGCACAGGGATTGCAGCAATGAGTGTCGACAAGAAAGCAGATTTCTCCAACGTCACCTCATCGGTCGATAGCACCGCTGAAGTGACGCCTGCGCCGGATTTTTCCAACGTGCGCACCAGTGTGCAAAGCACCGCGCAGCTTGTTGAAGAATCGGTCACCGTCCAGGCCGGCGACAGCCTCTCCAGTATTGCCAAGCGCCATCTGGGCGACGGCAATCTGTGGCCACGTATTTTCGAAGCCAATCGCGAAACGCTGCAGGATCCGGACAAGATCTTTCCCGGGCAGGTACTGCGCTTGCCTGCAAAGTCGTAATCGCAGGTCGGCGTCCAGTCTCGCTGGCGGCGGCACGATTCAACACACCTAGACACCCACTCGAGCACTGCGACTGCAGATGTTCTGCTACCGGAGAATCGATTTATGCGTATCACCTCTGTTTCGAGCAGCTTCGCCCTTGCCCTGGCCGGCGTTCTCGCAGTGTCCGGCTGCAGCAAGAAAGCCGACGACGACAGCGTTTCCAAGGACCCCACGTCCGGTGCCGCAACCGACGCGATGCCCGGCCCGGCTGCCACCCCGCCGGGGAGCGATCAGGCTGCCCAGGGTAGCGCCACCGGTGCGGCCAGCACCGATGGCGGTGCTGCGATGGGCAGCGCAGTGACGGTGTCCAGCGTGGCGGTCGGCACCCAGGCCGCGGCGGACAAGACGGTGACGCCGGCCACCAGTGTCGGCAGCAAGGACACCATCATCGTCTCGGTCAAGACCGACGGCAGCGCCAGCAACGTGGCCGTGTCGGCGAAGCTGACCTACCAGGATGGCCAGGTGGCCGGCGAACAGAATGCGACGTTGAATACCACCGGTGCGGAAACCACCAACCTGAGCTTCAGCAAGCCCGATGGCTGGCCGGCCGGCACCTACACCGCGCAGGTGATGGTGGACGGCAAGCCTGCAGGTAATCCGCAGACCATCACCGTCAAGTAAGGATGGGTGATGGAGTGGGATGTGCAGCCTTGGCCGCGCGTCGCCACTGCTTCAGTCAACGGGTGGCTCGACGTGGCACCAAGCCACCCAAGCAGGGCGCGACCGATGACGTCGCGCCTTTTTTTTGCATCGCATTTGTTACAGCTGCATCCATGTCGATTGCCCTGGTGACGGGACGAAGCATCCGCCTGTGGTCGCTTTACCCGGGCGCGGCTCAGACGCGACAATGCCGTGCTGATCCATCGCCGCATCCAACGCGCTGGTTAACCGGTGTGCATCAACGACCCCGTCGCGCGCACCACTGCCATCGTCCGTGAATGCCGGCGCTCCTCCCGACCACAAGAGCCATCGCACCTCATGTCGAAGACACCGAAGATCCTGTACACGCTCACCGACGAAGCACCCTACCTGGCCACGCAGTCGCTGCTGCCGATCATCGATGCCTACACCGATACCGCCGGCATCGTGGTCGAAACGCGCGATATCTCGCTGGCCGGCCGCATTCTGGCGCTGTTTCCCGAGCATTTGAGCGACACGCAGAAGATCGCCGACGACCTGGCCGAACTGGGTGAGCTGGCCACCACGCCGGAAGCCAACATCATCAAGCTGCCCAACATCAGCGCCTCGGTGCCGCAGCTCAAGGCCGCGATCAAGGAACTGCAGGGCCAGGGCTATGCATTGCCGGCGTATCCGGATGAACCCAAGGATGCCGCGGAAAAAGACATCAAGGCGCGCTACGACAAGGTCAAGGGCAGCGCGGTGAATCCGGTGCTGCGCGAGGGCAATTCCGATCGTCGTGCACCGCTGTCGGTAAAAAACTACGCGCGCAAGCATCCGCACCGCATGGGCAAGTGGAGCCGCGATTCCAAGTCGCACGTGTCGCACATGGAGTCTGGCGATTTCTTCGGTAGCGAACAGTCCACCACGCTGGCCGACGCCGGCACGCTGAAGATCGAGTTCGTGGGCAACGATGGCAGCAGCACCGTGCTGAAAGACAAGGTGGCGGTGAAGGCGGGCGAAATCGTCGACGCTGCCGTATTGAGCAAGCGTGCGCTGGCCAGCTTCATCGACGCGCAGATTGCCGATGCCAAGGCCCGCGACGTGCTGTTCTCGGTGCATCTGAAAGCCACCATGATGAAGGTCTCCGACCCGGTGCTGTTCGGCGTGGTGGTCGGCGAGTTCTACAAGGACACGCTGAGCAAGCATGCCGATGCGCTCAAGTCGGTCGGCTTCGATCCCAACAACGGCATCGGCGATCTGTACGCACGTATCACGTCGCTGCCGGAAGCGAAGCAAACCGAAATCAAGGCCGATATCCAGGCCGAATACGCGCAGCGCCCGGGCCTGGCGATGGTCAATTCGGACAAGGGCATCACCAACCTGCATGTGCCCAGCGACGTGATCGTCGATGCTTCCATGCCGGCGATGATTCGCGACTCCGGCCAGATGTGGAATGCCCAAGGCAAGTTGCAGGACACCAAGGCGGTGATTCCGGACCGCTGCTATGCCGGCGTATACCAGGCGGTGATCGACGACTGCAAGGCGCATGGTGCGTTCGATCCGGCCACGATGGGTTCGGTGCCCAATGTGGGGCTGATGGCGCAGAAGGCCGAAGAATACGGCTCGCACGACAAGACCTTCCAGATGGCCGCTGCCGGCACCGTCAAGGTCACCGATGGCAACGGCAAGACGGTGTTCGAGCACGCCGTGGAAGCCGGCGATCTGTGGCGCATGTGCCAGGTCAAGGACGCGCCGATCCAGGACTGGGTGAAGCTGGCCGTAGAGCGCGCCCGCCTGAGCGAGACGCCGGCCGTGTTCTGGCTGGACAAGGCGCGCGCACACGATGCGCAGGTGATCGCCAAGGTCGAGCAGTATCTGAAGGATCACGACACCAACGGCCTGGATATCCGCATCCTGCCGCCGGTGGAAGCGACCACGTTCTCGCTGGAGCGCATCCGCAAGGGCCAGGACACCATCTCGGTCACCGGCAATGTGCTGCGCGACTACCTCACCGACCTGTTCCCGATCATGGAGCTGGGCACCAGCGCCAAGATGCTCTCCATCGTGCCGCTGATGGCCGGTGGCGGCCTGTTCGAAACCGGTGCCGGTGGTTCGGCGCCCAAGCATGTGCAGCAGTTTGTCGAAGAGAACTGCCTGCGCTGGGATTCGCTGGGTGAATTCCTGGCCCTGGCCGCGTCGCTCGAGCATCTGGGCAACCGTTACGACAATCCGTCGGCCACGGTGCTGGCCAAGGCGCTGGATGTCGCCAATGGTCAGTTCCTGGACAACAACAAGTCGCCCGCGCGCAAGGTCGGCGAGCTCGACAACCGCGGCAGCCACTTCTATCTGGCCATGTACTGGGCGCAGGCCCTGGCCGCGCAGACCGAAGACACGGCATTGCAGGCCAAGTTCGCGCCGCTGGCCAAGGCCCTGACCGAGAACGAAGCCACCATCGTGGGCGAACTCAACGGCGCGCAGGGCAGGCCGGTGGAAATTGGCGGTTACTACCATCCCGACCTGGCCAAGGTCAGCGAGGCGATGCGCCCGAGCAAGACCTTCAACGACATCCTGGCCACGCTGAAAGCCTGAGTCGCCGCACCGCCTGCGGTCTCCGCATGGCGTGTTCAAGGCCCGTCTCGCAAGAGGCGGGCCTTGTCGTTTCAGCGAAACGGCGACAATGCCGTCACGCCACGCAGCAGGCGTCGGCTGAGCCGCGCCATGCGTCGCTCGCGCCGGCGTTGCGAAGGCGGATCGGTCATTGTCTGAACGTCTTGCCGTGGCTCCGCGGGAGATTCCGGCGATTCCATTGAGGTCTGCCCTTGCATCGCCTCCACTGCCGTGTCCGGTTCCGCCAGGCGCTGGGCCAGTGCCACATTGGCAATGTGGCCGTGCTGAAACAACAGTTCGCTAAAGATGCGCATGGCCCACCTCCACTTGAGTGGAATCCACGGTAGGCGCAGGCTAGGGGACGTAAAAGCGAGACTTTTACAAGTGAGTCTTGAAATCCATTCAAGGGTTGGCCATGTCGCGTCCGCCGCTTCACGCATTGCAAGGCTTCGTCAGCGCGGTACGCCTGGGCAACCTGTCGCGCGCTGCTGGCGCGATGCATCTGACTGTCAGCGCCCTTAGTCACCAGATGCGCGTGCTTGAACAACGGCTCGGGTATCCGCTGCTGCAACGGCATGCGCGCGGCGTCACTGCCACGCCGCAGGGCCAGCAACTGCTCGACCGCATCGCACCGCACCTGGACGCCATCGCCGAGGCATTCGAGCCATTCGGTGCGCGTCGCGAAGACACCCTGACCCTAAGTCTCACGCCGTCGATGGCATCGGCCTGGCTGGTGCCACGCCTGGGCGAATTTCTGGCCATTCATCCCACCATCGAAATCAACCTGCTGTCGAGCGAGCGGCTGGTGGATTTCGAGCGCCAGCAGCAAGTGGATGCCGCCATGCGCATCGGCGCCGGGCAATGGCCTGGCGTCATCGCCGAGCCCTTGTTCGACGAATGGCTGGTGCCGATGGCAAGCCCGGCCCTGATCGCCCGCATGGGCGGCGTGGAGGCGCCACCGTTGCATCAGTGGCCATTGCTGGGCGACCCGGATGACGCCTGGTTGCGCTGGTTTGCCGCGTTCGGCGGCGATGTGCCGCGACGCTATGTCGCCGTACTCGACGAATCGGAGGCACACCACCGTGCCGCCCTGGATGGCGTCGGCGTCGCACTGGGCCGCGTGACGCGCGCACGTCTGTTGCTGGCGTCCGGCCAGCTGGTGGCGTTGTCCACGCAACGGCTCAAGACCAGTTGGTCGCATTACCTGGTGTATCCGCCACGTTCCAGCACGCATGGCGGATTTCTCGCGTTTCGCACCTGGCTGCAGGGCCAGGCGCGCGAACACGCCGCGCATGCGCAACAGGCGACGGCCATACCACTTGCCGCGCGCCGCAAGCGCTCCGGGACACTGCCGCCATGAGCCATCCACCCTTGCCACCACAATCCGAGCGCCGCGCGCTGGCGATCGCCCAGGCCGTGTACGAAGCGTTCGAGGACTATCACGCGCGCTTTTCCGAAATCACCGCACGCGCCAAACAGCGGTTCGAAGCACGCGACTGGAGCGGCGCGCGCGAAGACGCGGTAGCGCGCATCGCGCTGTACGACCAATACATCGCCGAATGCATGTTGCGCCTGCGTGCAGTACTGCTGGGCCAGGCGCACGATCGCGCGCTGTGGATGCGTGCGCGCGATCATTACGCCGCCTTGCTGAGCGGGTTGATCGACCAGGAGTTGTACAAGACGTTCTACAACACCCTGACCCGGCGCTACTTCGGTACCCACGGCGTCGATGCCGATATCGAATTCATCGCCCTGGATATCGAACCGACCGACGCCATCACCGTGCCTGTTGCGCGCCACACCTATGCGGTCTCGCCCGGCCGCCTGACCGACATGCTGGTGCGGGTGCTCGGCGACTACGCGTTCGCCGTACCGTATACGCACCGCACCCGCTGCGCGGCCGCCATCGCGGTGCGTCTGCTCGACGACCTTGCGCATTGGGGCGAGCATCCGGTGCGCAGCGTGGAATTACTGGAGACGGTGTTCTATCGCGAGCGGCGCGCGTATCTGGTCGGACGCGTGTTCGGCGAACATCGCTTTTCGCCGTGCGTGATCGCGCTGATCAACGACGAGGCAGGCCTGCGCGCCGAAGCGGTGTTGACCCGGCGCAGCGATGTCGCGCAATTGTTCAGTAACTCGCGTAGCTATTTTCAAGCCGACCTGTCCACTGTCGGCGACGCGGTGGTGTTCCTGCGCAGCCTGCTCACCCACAAGCCGGTCGATGAGCTATACACGATGCTGGGTCGCGCCAAACAGGGCAAGACCGAGCGTTACCGCACGTTTTTTAGTCATTTTCAGGCGCATCCGTCCGAACAGCTGGTGCACGCCGACGGCACTCCCGGCATGGTCATGGTGGTGTTTACGCTGCCCAGTTATCCGCTGGTCTTCAAACTCATTCGCGACCGCTTTGCGTATCCCAAAACCATGAGCCGCGCGCAGGTAGAGGGCAAGTACGAACTGGTCTTCCAGCTCGACCGCATCGGCCGCCTGCTCGACGCGCAGCCGTATCGCTTCCTGCGCTTCCCCAAGGCGCGCTTTTCACCGGCGTTGCTGCAGGAACTGCAGACCAGCTGCGCGATGAGCCTGAGCGAAGACGGCGACGATGTCCTGATCGCACTGTGCTATGTGCAGCGCCGGTTGCGCCCGTTGAATCTGTACCTGCGCGAACAATTGCCCGAAGCCGCGCATGCCGCAGCGCTGGACTACGGCCAGGCCATCAAGGACATGGCGCGCAACAACATCTTTCCCGGCGACATGTTGCTGAAGAATTTCGGCATTACCCGCCATCAGCGCGCGGTGTTCTACGACTACGACGAGCTGTGCCTGATCACCGAATGCAACTTCCGCGATTGGCCAGTACCCGCCACTTACGAAGAACAGATGGCCGCAGAACCCTGGTTCCATGTCGGCCCGCGCGACGTCTTTCCCGAGCGCTTCGCCTTGTTCATGGGCCTGCCCGCCTCGCAACTGGAAGCGGTCAAGCACCAGCACCCGGAACTGTTCGACCCACGCTGGTGGCGCGACCTGCAGAGCCGGCTGCGCGAAGACGATTATCCCGACACCCCGCCCTATGCGGAGTCGCGCAGGCTGGCCTAGAGCGTGTGATGTACGTTGAGATGAGTGCGAAGCGTCCCGTGGCGCGTCGAGACAAGGCGCGCCACGCGGTATCGGCGCGCCACCGGGCGCTTCCCGAAGGGTTGGTCGTCAGCGGCAGCGCGCACCGCGCAGCTTGCCTTGGCGCCAGCCAAGCCGGCGCTACGCAGCACCCGCTCCGCACCGCGGGCGGCCAACGCATCTCTTCTCAACATGCATGACACGCTCTAGTGATTTACCGGCAGCGGCAACACTGGTACAACGCACGCTACATCATCAGGGAGTGCGGTCATGCAATGGAAGCAGCGTTTCAGTCTTGGCATCTTGTTGGCATTGAGCAGCATCGCAGCGACGCAGGCACGTCCAGGCGCAGAACAGGCGCACATGCAAATTGAGGCCAGCATGAATGTGGCAGGCGAGTTGACCCTGACCCCGGACGGTACCGTCACGGCAGTGAAACTTGCCGACGAAGCGAGCTTGCCGCCGGCAGTGCGCGAGCGGATCAAGCGTTCGGTCGCATCGTGGCGCTTCGACCCTGTGCGCGACAACGGAAGCGCCTTGCCCGCGCAGTTGCCGATGAGCCTGCTGCTGGTCGCCAAACAGGGGGAAGGGGAAAATTATCTGGTGTCGATCCGTAGTGCGCATTTTGGCGGCCAGGCGCAGGACGCGACGAGTGTGCGCACCAACGACATGCGGCCGCCGCGCTACCCCGAAGCGGCGTTTCGGGCCGGTGCCACCGGCGTGGTCTATCTGATGCTCAAGATCGGGCGCGACGGCAAGGTCCAGGATCTGATCGCAGAGCAAGTCAACCTGACATCCCTCGTGCCGGAATCCAAACGTGCACGGTTGCGCCAGGCGTTTGCCGATGCGGCCTCGACGAAGGCGCGTGCATGGACGTTTCTGCCGCCGACAGAGGGTCCGGACGTCAAGGCGCCGTACTGGGTCATGCGTGTTCCGGTCAGCTTCGACATCGGAACGTCGCCACGCGATCTGATCGCCGCACAACAGGTCCAGAAATGGCGTTCGTATCTGCCTGGCCCCCGTCAGGCCGCCCCATGGGATGAACAGCGCGGCGCAGCGACATCGAGCGACAGCCCGGATGCCCTGCCTGCCAGCGGGTTGTTCTCCGCACGCGGGGAAGGTGTTCGCCTGGTCACGCCGCTGCAAGGAAGTTGAGCGCGGCTCACAGAGCTGACAGAGAAGGCTAAAGCCTGCGCAACGGCCGCCTCGCACAAAAAAGCCCCGCAATGCGGGGCTTTTTCGTCTCGATGAACCGACTGGACTCAGCGCTTCATCGAACTGAAGAACTCGTCGTTGGACTTGGTGGTCTTCATCTTGTCCAACAGGAATTCCATTGCCGCGATTTCGTCCATCGGGTGCAGCAGCTTGCGCAGGATCCAGATCTTCTGCAGCAGTTCCGGCTCGATCAATAGATCTTCGCGGCGCGTGCCCGAGCGGTTGATGTCGATTGCCGGGTACACACGCTTTTCGGTGATGCGACGGTTCAGGTGCACTTCGCTGTTGCCGGTGCCCTTGAACTCTTCGTAGATCACCTCGTCCATCTTGCTGCCGGTTTCCACCAGCGCCGTGGCGATGATGGTCAGCGAGCCGCCTTCTTCCACGTTACGCGCCGCACCGAAGAAACGCTTCGGGCGGTGCAGGGCGTTGGCGTCCACACCACCGGTGAGCACCTTGCCGGAGCTGGGCACCACGTTGTTGTAAGCGCGCGCCAGGCGGGTGATGGAGTCCAGCAGGATCACCACGTCCTTCTTGTGCTCGACCAGGCGCTTGGCCCGCTCGATCACCATCTCGGCGACCTGCACGTGACGCGCAGCCGGCTCGTCGAACGTGGAGGAGATGACTTCGCCGCGCACGGTGCGCTGCATTTCGGTCACTTCTTCCGGACGCTCGTCGATGAGCAGCACGATCATGTGCACTTCGGGATGATTGGTGGTGATGGCCGTGGCCACCTGCTGCATCATCATCGTCTTACCGGCCTTGGGCGGGGAGACGATCAGCGCACGCTGACCCTTGCCCTGCGGTGCCATCAGATCCAGGATGCGGCCGGTGATGTCCTCGGTGGAGCCATCGCCACGCTCCAGACGGAAGCGGCGGCGCGGGAACAGCGGGGTCAGGTTCTCGAACAGGACCTTGTTCTTGCTCGCTTCCAGCGGCTCGCCGTTGATGGTGTCGACGATCGACAGCGCGAAATAGCGTTCGCCGTCCTTGGGGAAGCGGATGCGGCCGGACAGGTGGTCGCCGGTGCGCAGGTTGAAGCGACGGATCTGGCTGGGCGAGATATAGGTATCGTCCGGGCCGGCCAGGTAGCTGGCTTCTGCCGCACGCAGGAAACCGAAGCCGTCGGGCAGGATTTCCAGCACGCCGTCGGCGGCAACGCCTTCACCGTGACGGGTCAGCACCTTGAGCAGGGCGAAGATCACGTCCTGCTTGCGCGCACGCGCCACGCCTTCCTGGATGTTGAGCTGGTCGGCGATGTCCAGCAGCTTCTGCGCCGGCATCCGCTTGAGGTCGCTCAGCGAATACACCGGAAAACCTTCCGGCACGGCCGGATGCGGACGCGCGATGAACGGCTCGTTGCTGCCGTCGGACGAGGGCATGCCGCCGTCGTTGCCGAAGCGGTCGCGCGGGCCGCGGTCGCGGCGGTTGCGGAACCGGTCACGGCGGTTGCCCTGCTGGTTCTGGCCTTGCTGGTTTTGTCCCTGACTCTGACCGCCCTGGCCTTGCTGATTCTGGCCGGCGTTCTGGTTCTGGTTCTGGCCCTGCTGCTGACCTTGGCCCTGGTTCTGGCCTTGATTCTGGTTCTGCTGTTGCTGCGCCTGGTTGAAGCGCTGCTGCTGCGACTGGCCAACCTCGCGGGGCTCGCCGTGGGTGTCGCCGCCGTGGCTGGCGCTGGGCGCCTGACCGGCGTGTGCGCCATCGCTGGACGTCTGCGCCGGTGCCGGATCGGCAGCGCGCGACGGTGCCTGCGGGGCACGGGGTGCTTCGGGTGCGGGACTGGTGGGCAAGGGCAGGTTGGGCTGCTGTGCGCCAGCCTCTTCAGTGGCGGCGGCGGTCTTGCTCACGCGCGGCTTGCGCACGCGCTTCTCGACGGGAGCGTCGACGCTGCTCCCGGTATCGGAGGAAGGATGATCGGACAAGTGCGTGATTCCTCGCTAAGGTGCGAGCGCCCAACTAGGGGGCGAACTGGTGGTAGATGGGAGTCTAGAAGAGCTTCTAGAGGGGTGCGGCGGCGCACGAACGTGTGCCGGACCAACTGACACTATCACCGCCGCGCGTGACCGCGCAAGCGTCTTCCCGGGCATGATTTAACTGCCGGCGCATCATCGGGCGCCCATTGCTGGACGCCCGCTTGCTCAGGCGGCCGCGCCACCCAGGGTCTTGTCGATCATCTGGGTCAGCTGGCCCTTGCCGACGGCACCGATCTGGGTCGCCTGCACCTGCCCGTCCTTGAACAGCAACAGCATCGGGATCGAGCGCACGTGGTACTTGATGGCCAGCGCACGGTTCTGGTCCACATTCACCTTGGCGACCTTGAGGCGGCCCTGATAGGTGTCGGCCAGATCGTCCAGCACCGGGGCGATCATCTTGCACGGGCCGCACCACTCGGCCCAGAAATCCACCAGAACCGGTTCGCCCGATTGCAGTACAGCTGTGTCGAAGTCGGCATCGCCGACATGTTGAACCTTATCGCTCACCTTGGGTCTCCTGGAAACCAAAACGGCCCACCCGAACGGGCAGGCCGCTACATTGCGCTAAACTGGGGCATTGCGCGACTGAATCAAGTGCCAGTCCTGAAGCCGCGCTGTCCGCCACAACAGCCGCAGTTTGCGACGCTGTCGGCATCGATGCAAGCCGCGCCCGGGCTGCCCAGGGCGCCTCACGAAGACGGAATAATGAGCGACAAACCGCTGACCGATGTGACCTTTTCCTCGTTCGATCTGCATCCGGCCTTGATCGCCGGGCTGGAGAGCGCCGGGTTTACCCGCTGTACCCCGATCCAGGCGCTGACCTTGCCGGTCGCGCTGCCGGGCGGCGATGTCGCCGGCCAGGCCCAGACCGGTACCGGCAAGACCTTGGCGTTCCTGGTCGCGGTGATGAATCGGCTGCTGATCCGCCCGGCCCTGGCCGACCGCAAGCCGGAAGACCCGCGCGCGCTGATCCTGGCGCCGACCCGCGAGCTGGCGATCCAGATCCACAAGGACGCAGTGAAGTTCGGCGCCGACCTTGGCCTGCGCTTTGCGCTGGTCTATGGCGGGGTGGATTACGACAAACAGCGCGAACTGTTGCAGCAGGGCGTGGACGTGATCATCGCCACCCCGGGCCGCCTGATCGACTACGTCAAGCAGCACAAGGTAGTCTCGCTGCACGCCTGCGAGATCTGCGTGCTGGACGAGGCCGACCGCATGTTCGACCTGGGCTTCATCAAGGACATCCGCTTCCTGCTGCGGCGCATGCCCGAGCGCGGCACCCGGCAGACGTTGTTGTTCTCGGCCACGCTCAGCCACCGCGTGCTGGAGCTGGCCTACGAGCACATGAACGAGCCGGAAAAGCTGGTCGTCGAAACCGAAAGCATCACCGCTGCGCGGGTGCGCCAGCGCATCTATTTCCCCTCCGACGAAGAGAAGCAGACGCTGCTGTTGGGCTTGCTGTCGCGCAGCGAAGGCGCGCGCACCATGGTGTTCGTCAATACCAAGGCGTTCGTGGAGCGCGTGGCGCGCACCCTGGAGCGGCACGGCTACCGGGTCGGCGTGCTGTCGGGCGATGTGCCGCAGAAGAAGCGCGAGTCGCTGCTCAACCGCTTCCAGAAAGGCCAGCTCGAAATCCTGGTCGCCACCGACGTGGCTGCGCGCGGTCTGCATATCGATGGCGTCAAGTACGTCTACAACTACGACCTGCCGTTCGACGCCGAAGACTACGTCCATCGCATCGGCCGCACCGCACGCCTGGGCGAGGAAGGCGATGCGATCAGCTTCGCCTGCGAACGCTATGCGATGAGCCTGCCGGACATCGAGGCCTATATCGAGCAGAAGATCCCGGTCGAGCCGGTGACGTCCGAACTGCTGACGCCGCTGCCGCGTGCGCCACGCGTGCCGGTGGAAGGCGAAGAGGCCGACGACGACGCTGGCGACAGCGTGGGCACGATCTTCCGCGAAGCGCGCGAGCAGCGCGCCGCCGAAGAACAGCGTCGCGGTGGCGGGCGCAGTGGCTCGGGCGGGTCGCGCAGCGGCAGTGGCGGTGGTCGCCGCGAAGGCGCCGGTGCCGATGGCAAGCCGCGTCCGCGTCGCAAGCCACGGGTGGAAGGCCAGGCGCCTGCAACTGCGGCGTCGACCGAACATCCGGTCGTTGCCGCAGCGGCGGGACAGGCACCTTCCGCGGGCGTGGCCGATGCCGAGCGCGCGCCACGCAAGCGTCGGCGTCGTCGTAACGGTCGTCCGGTCGAGGGTGCCGAGCCGGCAGTGGCATCCACGCCGGTTCCCGCACCTGCCGCACCGCGCAAGCCCACCCAGGTGGTTGCCAAGCCGGTGCGTGCCGCCGCCAAGCCGTCGGGCAGCCCCTCGCTGCTCAGCCGGATCGGCCGCCGACTGCGTTCGCTGGTCTCAGGCAACTGACCGTTTGCGGCACTGATCGCATCGCCGCGCATCGGCGATGCGACGCAAGCACTGACGCTCCGGCATAATCGCTGAATGACCGTTCTGCGTTTCGACAACGTCAGCAAGCACTACGCCGGTGGCCACCAGGCGCTGACCGATGTCAGCTTCGAAGTGGCCGATGGCGAGATGCTGTTCGTGACCGGCCACTCCGGCGCCGGCAAAAGTACCTTGCTCAAATTGATCCACCTCAGCGAACGCCCGAGTCAGGGCGCGGTACTGCTGGGCGAACGTAACCTGCTCAAGGTACGTGGCCGGCAGATTCCGCTGCATCGGCGCCAGGTGGGTGCGGTCTATCAGGACCACCGTCTGCTCAACGACCGCAGCATCGCCGAGAACGTGGCCCTGCCGCTGATCTTGCGCGGCACCCGGCGTGCCGAGATCGGCAAGCGCGTGCGCTCGGCATTGGAGCGCATCGGTCTGGCCCATCGCGAGAAAGCCCTGCCGTCGCAATTGTCTGCCGGCGAGCAGCAACGCGTGGGCATCGCGCGCGCCATCGTCGGCGAGCCGCGGCTGCTGGTGGCCGATGAGCCCACCGGCAATCTCGACCCGGCACTGGCCGCGGAAATCATGCAGTTATTCGCCGAACTTCCGGCCCGTGGCACCAGCGTGCTGGTGGTCAGCCACGACCTGGCGCTGCTCAAGCAGATGCGCAAGCGCGTGCTGATCCTGGATCACGGCCGCCTGGTCGACGACATCTCGCCGCAGGACCTGGCCGAATGAGCAAGCCCGCCAATACCGAAACCGTCGCGCCGTCGCGGCTCGGCGTCTGGATCGACCACCATCTGCACAGCATTGCCTTCAGCCTGGGCCGTGCGATGCGCAAGCCGTGGGCCACGTTGCTGACCATCGTGGTGATGGCCCTGGCCCTGGCCCTGCCGCTGGGGCTGTCGATCGCGCTGGATAACGTCAAGCTGCTGGCCGGCAGCGTGCAGCAGTCGCGCGAGATCAATCTGTTTCTGAAGGTCGACGTGGCTGCCGAGGCGGCGCAGGCGCTGGCCGGCGAGCTGCGTGCACGCCCGGATGTCGCCAAGGTCACGCTGCGCACGCCGGAGCAGGGCTTGGCCGCGCTGCGCGAGAGCGCCAAGCTCGATGAAGCGGCCGATGCGCTGGGCGACAACCCGCTGCCCACCTTGCTGATCGTCACTCCCGCCGATGCGACCGACGACGCGCAGCTGGCCAATGCGCTGCAGGCGCTGCCGCAGACCGATCAGGTGCAGCACGATGCGCTGTGGCGCAAGCGCCTGGATGGCTGGTTGCACTTCGGCGAGCGCCTGGTCCAGGTGTTGTCTGCCCTGCTCGGGATCGGTGCGGTGCTGGTGGTCGGCAACACCGTGCGGCTGGACATTCAGTCGCGGCGCGAAGAAATCGGCGTGCTGCAGTTGCTCGGCGCCAGCGATGGCTTCATCCGCCGCCCGTTTTTGTATCTGGGCGCGTGGTACGGACTCGGCGCCGGCGCTGTCGCGCTCGCTCTGATCGCCGCCTCGGGCCTGGCATTGCGTGCGCCGTTGGCGACATTGGCCGACAGTTACGGCAGTTCTTTTACCCTGCACGGGCTGGATCTGTTGCATTCTGCGATGGTGCTGGTCGGCACCTTAGTCCTGGGTTGGTTGGGTGCCTGGCTGGTGACCGGCCATTTCCTTCGCCAGACCCGTCCTACCGAGACCTGAGGCCTGCCATGCATCCACCAGATCTCAAACACCTGATCAGCGACGCACCGCGCGTGATGGTGGTCGATGGTTCCAAGTTGGTGCGCAAGCTGATTGCCGACGTGCTCAAGCGCGACCTGCCCAATGTGCAGGTGATCGGCTGTTCCAACATTGCCGAAGCGCGGCAGGCGCTGGAAGCCGGCGCCGTGGATCTGGTCACCACCTCGCTGTCGCTGCCCGACGGCGACGGCCTGACCCTGGCGCGCAGCGTGCGCGAAACCGCCGGGCAGGCCTATGTACCGGTAATCGTGGTCTCCGGCGATGCGCAGCAGCATCTGGTGGAGCGCCGATTCACCGAGTACGTCACCGATTATTTCGACAAGGCGCTGGGCCATGAAGCCCTGGCGACCTTCATCCGCGGCTACGTGCAGCCCGAGCCGGTGGTGGGGGCGACCGTGCTCTACATCGAAGACAGCCGCGTGGTGGCCGAGGCGACCAAGCGCATGCTCGAACGCCAGAGCCTGAAAGTGGTGCACGTGCTCACCGCCGAAGATGCCTTTGCGCTGCTCACCGCCGAATCGCTGGGCCGCACCGAACGCCGCATCGACGTGGTGCTCACCGACGTGACCCTGAAAGGCGAGCTCAACGGCCGCGACGTGGTCGAGCGTATCCGCATCGATTTCGCCTACGGCAAGCGCCGCCTGCCGGTGCTGGTGATGACCGGCGACACCAACCCGCGCAATCAATCCGACTTGCTGCGGGCCGGTGCCAACGATCTGGTGCAGAAACCGATCGAAGAGCGCCTGCTGGTGACCAAGGTGTTGTTCCAGCTGCGCCTGGCACGCCTGGAGGATCAGGCTGTCACGCTATGACTGAAGGGGAGGGACGCATCCAGCTGGAACCGTCGTGGAAGGCAAGAGTGGGCGACTGGCTGCTGCGCCCGCAGATGCAGGAGCTGTCGGCATTCCTGCGCCAGCGCAAGGCGGCCGGAGCACGGGTGTTTCCGCCCGGCCCGCAGATCTTCGCCGCCTTCGACGCCACCCCGTTCGAACAGGTCAAGGTGGTGATCCTGGGCCAGGACCCGTATCACGGCGAAGGTCAGGCGCATGGGCTGTGCTTCTCGGTATTGCCCGGCGTGCCGGTGCCGCCGTCGCTGCTCAACATCTACAAGGAGATCCAGGACGACCTGGGGATCGCGCGGCCGGATCACGGCTACCTGATGCCCTGGGCGCGCCAGGGCGTGCTGCTGCTCAATGCCGTGCTGACGGTGGAGCAGGGGCGCGCCGGCGCCCACCAGAACAAGGGCTGGGAAGGCTTCACCGATCATGTGGTGGACACCCTCAATCGCGAGCGCGAAGGGCTGGTGTTTCTGCTGTGGGGCAGCTATGCGCAGTCCAAGGGCAAGGTCATCGACCAGGCACGCCATCGGGTCTTGAAGGCGCCGCATCCTTCGCCGCTGTCGGCGCACCGCGGCTTCCTGGGCTGCCGGCATTTTTCCAAGACCAACGACCATTTGCGGCGGCGTGGTCTGAGCCCGATCGACTGGTCGCTGCCACCGCGCAGCGCACTGGACACCACCTCCACCGGCGCCTGAACGACGCTGGCGGCATCCTGGTGCGCAACCAATTTGTCACGGTTTGCACAGGGGCTTGGTGATACCGTAAGCCTCGAATTTGGGGCGCCGGGCTGTAGAACACCGGTGATGCCAAAGACCCGAACGTTCTATAAATGGAATGCTGGGAACTCTTTCTGTACCCGGCAGTCCAATAGTTCGACTGCTAAGATGGTGCCTATGAACCAGACTACCTCGACTGCCCTTGTGGCAAACAATCTCCCGATTCCCAGTGCGCTCGGTTCGCTGGACGCCTACATCGGTGCCGTGCACCAGATCCCGGTGCTGTCGGTCGATGAGGAGCAGGATCTGGCCCGTCGCTTCCGCGACGAGCTGGACCTGGACGCCGCGCGCGAACTGGTCCATTCCCACCTGCGCTTCGTGGTGCACGTGGCTCGCGGCTACAACGGCTACGGCCTGCCGCTGGGCGACCTGATCCAGGAAGGCAATATCGGACTGATGAAGGCGGTCAAGCGCTTCGACCCGGACATGGGCGTGCGCCTGGTCAGCTTCGCGGTGCACTGGATCCGTGCCGAGATGCACGAGTTCATCCTGAAGAACTGGCGCATCGTCAAGGTCGCCACCACCAAGGCGCAGCGCAAGCTGTTCTTCAACCTGCGCAAGTCCAAGACCCGTCTGGGCTGGCTCAATGCGTCGGAAGTGACTGCGGTTGCCAAGGACCTGAACGTCTCCGAGCGTGAAGTGATGGAGATGGAGTCGCGGCTGTCCGGTCGCGATATCGGTTTCGACGCGTCGTCGGACGAAGACGACGATCACGGCCCGCCGTCGCCGGTGAGCTATCTGGTCGCCAATGAAGAAGACCCGTCGCAGGCGTACGAGCGTCACGACAGCGAAGACAACCAGCTGCAGCTGCTGCGCGAAGGCATGGCTGGACTGGACGCGCGCTCGCGCGACATCGTCAAGCGCCGTTGGCTGGATTCCGATTCCAAGGTGACGCTGCAGGAACTGGCAGACGAATACGGCGTCTCGGCCGAGCGTATCCGCCAGATCGAAGCCAATGCGCTGAAGAAGATGAAGGCGCTGTTCGTCGCCTGACCCTGTCGGTCTTGCGCGAGTGGTTGTACAGACGGCCCGGTTTTCCGGGCCGTTTGCATATGTGGTGTTACGCGATTGCTACTCCGGCGGGCGCGCCACCGGCAGATGCCAGCCGTAGCGGATGGCCATGAAGCGCAGGCCGAAACACACGCCGGCGCCGGTCGCCAACGACCAGGCCTGCGGCACATCCAGGACGTGCCCGATCGCGACCAGCCCGCCACCGGCGAGCGCGGCGACCGCATACAGTTCGGCCTGCAACACCACCGGCGTGCGTGCCACCAGCAGATCGCGCGCGATGCCTCCGCCGATGCCGCTGAGCATGCCCAGCAGCGTCGCGCTGAGTGGGCTGAGGTGATAGTCCAGCGCCTTGCTGGTGCCGTAGACCGCAAACAGCGCCAATCCGGCCGCATCGAAGAGTTGCACCGGGTTGCGCAGCCGCTCCACCGCTGCATGCCAATAGAACCCGGCCACGCCGGCCAGGCAGGCCACCAGCAGATACTGCGGCTGCACCAGCGCGGCCGGCGGGGTGGCGCCGATCAGCACATCGCGCACGATGCCGCCGGACACCGCTGCCGCGCAGGAGAGCACCAGCACGCCGAACAGGTCCAGGCGGTTGCGCACCGCCAAGGTCGCTCCGCTCAGGGCGAACACGAAGGTGCCGAGCAGATCCAGCAGGAACAGGACAGTTGCCACGATCGGGTCGTCGAATCAGGCCGCACAGCATCGCACGGCCTGGGCCGCTATCACCCGTCCTTGCTGCTGGGCGGCGGGTCGTCGGCGGCGCCGCCGAAGATGATGCGTGCGGCGCGCTGGTAGCTCCAGTACGCCATCGCCCAGTTCACCAGCACCACGAACCGGTTGCGGAAGCCGATTAGAAAGTACACGTGCGCAGCCAGCCAGAACCACCAGGCGACGATGCCGGACAACTTGAGCTTGCCCACATGCACGATGGCGGCCATGCGGCCGATCGTGGCCAGGTTGCCGTAGTCCTGGTAGCGAAACGCCGGTGCGGTCTGGCCGCGCTGCCGCGCCCGGATCGCCTTGGCGATGTGCTTGCCCATCTGCTTGGCGGCCGGCGCCACGCCCGGCACCGGGCGGCCGTCCTGCTGCACCGAGGCCAGATCGCCGCCGACGAAGATGTCCGGGTGGCCCGGTACGCTGAGGTCGGCCTCGACCAGCACGCGGCCGGCGCGATCCAGCGGCACGCCCAGCGTACGCGCCAGCGGCGAGGCGGCCACGCCGGCGGCCCACACCACGGTGCGTGCCGGCACGAAGGTGTCGCCGAGCTGGTAGCCCAAGGCATCGATCTGCGTGACCGGAGTTCCGGTGTGCACCTCCACGCCCAGACGTTCCAGCTGCTTGCGCGCCTTGGCAGTGAGATCTTCCGGAAACGAGGGCAGCACGCGCGGACCGGCTTCGACCAGGCGCACGCGCGCCTGCCGCGGGTCGATGTGGCGGAACTCGTTCTTGAGCGTGTGGCGGGCGATTTCGGCCAGGGTGCCGGCCAGTTCGACGCCGGTGGGCCCGCCGCCGACCACGGCAAAGCTCAGCCAGGCGGCGCGTGCGGCGGGGTCGGATTCGGCTTCTGCGCGTTCGAAGGCCAGCAGCAGCTTGCGCCGCAGCACCAGCGCGTCGTACAGCGTTTTCAGGCCGGGGGCGTGTTCGGCCCATTGGTCGTTACCGAAATAGGCATGGGTGGCGCCGGTGGCCAGCAGCAGCATGTCGTAGCCGAGCGTGCTGCCATCGGCCAACACCACCTCGCGGCGGTCTGGTGCGATATCGGTGACATCGCCGAGCAGTACTTCGACATTGCGTTGCTCGCGCAGGATGTGCCGGAGCGGCGCGGCGATGTCCGGTGCCGACAAACCGGCGGTGGCCACCTGGTACAGCAGCGGCTGGAACAGGTGGTGGTTCTGGCGGTCGACCAGGGTGATGCGGATGCCGGGGTCGTCGAGCGCGCGGGTCGCCCATAAGCCGGCGAATCCGCCGCCGACCACAACCAGATGCAGCGGAGCTTGGGAGGGGGGAGAGGTCATCGTGAGGTCCGATGGAGTGCGACGCGGGCCCATCAGGATGCCGCATCGGCAATGAACATGCCGCGTGAGCGCGGCCCGCCTGCGGCATCATGTCGCATCTCCCGCTTCCGGCCAGCCCATGTCCTCGCTCCCGCCGCCGTTGCCGCCGTTGTCGTCTGTGCAACCTGCTGCACCGTCGCCGGCAGCTGTCGCCCCAAAGTCGCTCAGTAGTGTGGCGATCGGGCTGATTGGCGTGGCGACGTGCGTGGTGCTGATGGCGATGCTGGTGTTTGGCGCGCTCATCTGGCTGATGTCGACCGGTTGGTCGTTGTTTGCCGATCAGGCGCGCAGTGCGCTACAGGCCGATGCCGTGGTGCAGGAACATATCGGGCAGATCCGCGACATGCGGGTGGATCTGTATCGCACCAGTCTGGCACCGGGGAGCGACGAGTTCGTGTTCGATGTGCAAGGCGATCGCGGCACCGGGCGCGTGCATGCCACCTGGGTCAGCGACGGTGCCGAACGCGAGATCCTGAGTACGGGCGTGCTCACGCTGCGCGATGGTACCGAGTACACATTGCCGGCCGAGACCGACGTGGAGGAGAGTGAGATGGACACCGACACCGACACCGACTTCAAGACCGAATCTGCGAACTCCCTGGAGCAATGAGCATGATCGACAACCCTGACAAACGCATCGCGCTGCTGATCGATGCGGACAATGCGCCGGCCGGAAAGATCGATGTGGTGCTGGCCGAAGTGGCGCGCTACGGCGTGGCCAACGTGCGCCGCGCCTACGGCAACTGGAAGAGCCCGCACTTGAAAGGTTGGGAGGCGGCATTGCACGACTACGCGATCCGGCCGATCCAGCAATTTGCCTACAGTTCCGGCAAGAACGCCTCGGACATGGCGATGGTGATCGATGCGATGGACCTGTTGTACGCGCGCAATCTGGATGGATTTGCGATCGTCTCCAGCGATGCCGATTTCACGCCGCTGGTGATGCGGCTGCTGACCGACGGCATGAAGGTCTACGGCTTCGGCGAGAAGAAGACACCGGCGCCATTCGTCAATGCGTGCTCCAAGTTCACCTATGTCGAGGCGCTCGGGCAACAGGCTGCAGCGGCCAGCGAAACGGCTGCCGGTCGCAAGGACGCCACCGCATTACGCAGCGATACGCGTCTGGTCCAAATGCTACGCAATGCGATCGTCAGCGCCTGCGAAGACGATGGTTGGGCGCTGCTGAGTGCGGTCGGCAAGCAGGTGGCCAACCAGGCCTCGTTCGATCCACGCAACTATGGCTATCGCAAACTCAGCGATCTGGTACGCGCGATCGGCTTGTTCGAGATCAGGCAGGACGAACAGGCGTTGTGGGTGCGCGACGCGCCCAAGGGTGGCGGCAGCGGCGCGAAAACCGCAGTGCCTGCCGCAGTGCCTGCCGCAGCGGCGCCGTCACCGGCCAACAAGCGCGCGGCGCGCGCGCCCGCCAAACCTGCTCCGGGGAAATGACGATGACGCATGCAGCCAGCGACCACACACCGCCGACGATCACGCTGTGGGGGCGTCGCAATTCCAGCAATGTACGCAAGGTGCTGTGGTGCGCCGAAGAAGCCGGCGTGGCCTACGCCTCGATCGAAGTGGGCGGCGCGTTCGGGGGCAACACCACGCCGGAATATCGCGCGCTGAACCCGAACGGGCTGGTGCCGACACTGCAGGATGGCGCGCTGGTGCTGTGGGAATCCAACGCGATCGTGCGCTATCTGGCCGCGCAATATGCGCCGGCGTTGTATCCGCATGCGCCGGCCGAGCGCGCGCTGGGCGATCGCTGGATGGATTGGACCACTTCCACTTTCGCTGGAGTGTTTCGCGACCTGTTCTGGGGCGTTTTGCGCACGCCTGAGGCCGAGCGCGATCACGCACGCATCGCTGCGGCGTTGACCCACTCGGGCGAGTTGCTCGCACGTGCCGATGCGGCATTGGCGCAACAGCCGTACCTGTCCGGCGAGCAGTTCGCGATGGGCGATATTCCGCTGGGCAGCTTCATCTACGCGTGGTTCGAAATGCCGATCGAGCGACCGGAATTGCCGCATCTGCAGGCGTGGTATGCGCGCCTGCGTGCGCGGCCGGCATACCGGCGCGCGGTAATGACCGCGCTGACCTGAGTGTCGCGCCGACGCTGAGTCAATGCGATTCATGACAGGCACCGCCTGAGCTGCCGACCCGGCACGTGCTGCAAGCAAGTGGGCCTTGTACATCACGCAGGCAGGTAGCCTGCAGTGTCGTAGGAGCGCACCCGGGCGCGAGGGCATTCCCGTCATGCCACATCGCGCCCGTGTGCGCTGCTACCAAGGATCACGCCACGTGCGCTCAATGACCTGGGCACAGCGCGCAAGACGTGGGTCTGGCTTCTGCTCCATGGTCGAGACGCCGTGCGCTAATACAAGTCGATCGGGTCCACATCCAGCGACCAGCGTACACGGCGGGCTTGCGGTAGCGCATAGATGGCCGGCAGTTGGGTGTCGAGCAGGCGATGCAATGCCGCGCGTTGTTGCGCCGACAACAGCAACTGCGTGCGCTGGAAACCGGCGCGGCGCGGCATCGGTGCCGGCATCGGGCCGTAGCATTCCACCGCGGCAAACGCCGGCGATTGCGTGCCGGGGTCGGCGCTGGTCAAACCGCGCACCGCCAGCAGGAATTGATTGGCTGCGGCCACATCCTTGGCTTCGGCACGGAACAAGGCCAGGTGCGCGAAGGGAGGGAATCCGGCCGCTTCGCGCTGCTGCAGTTCGGCGTCGGCGAAGGCGTGGTAGCCGCCATTGACCAGGGTCTGCAGCAACGGGTGTTCGGGGTGATGGGTCTGCAACCAGACTTCGCCCGGCCGGTCGGCACGCCCGGCGCGTCCGGCTACCTGGATCAACTGCTGGGCCAGTTTTTCGGCGGCGCGGAAGTCGGCCGAGAACAGGCCTTCGTCGATGCCGACCACCACCACCATAGTCAGCCGTGGCAGGTCGTGGCCCTTGGCCAGGATCTGCGTGCCCACCAGGATGCCGGCCTCGCTGCCCAGGCGCGCCAGCTGGGTCTCCAGTGCGTCGCGACGCTGGGTGGTGCTGCGGTCGATGCGCACCACCGGGACGTCCGGAAACGCCTCGGTCAGGCGTTCTTCCAGTCGCTCGGTGCCGATGCCCTGCGGCTGCAGCGCCAGGCTGGCGCAGGCCGGGCAGGCCAGCGGTGCAGGTTGGCGCGCGCCGCAATGGTGGCACTGAAGACGGCGGCCGCCGGCATGCACGGTCATCGGGGTCTGGTGCAGCGGCGTGCTGCAGCGCTGGCAGGCCGCGGTCCAGCCGCAGTCGTGGCACAGCAGCACCGGTGCATAGCCGCGGCGGTTCTTGAACACCAGGACCTGTTCGCCGCGCGCCAGGGTGGCGCCGATACCGGCCAGCACCTCGGGCGACAGGCCGTCCTTGAGCGGGCGCTTGCGCACGTCGAGCACGCGTACGCGCGGCGGGCGCGCTTCGCCGGCGCGCCGCGACAGGCGCAGATGCTGGTAGCGGCCGGAATAGGCGTTGTGCAGGCTTTCCAGCGATGGCGTTGCACTGCCCAGTATCACCGGCACATCCAGCGCCTTGCCGCGTACCAAGGCGAAATCGCGCGCGTGATAGCGGATGCCGTCCTGCTGCTTGTAGCTGCCGTCGTGTTCTTCGTCGATCACGATCAGCCCGGCGTTGGGCAGCGGGGTGAACACCGCCGAGCGGGTGCCGACGATCAGCTTTGCCTCGCCACGCCAGGCCGCCGCCCATACCCGCGCGCGTTCGCCGTCGGACAGACCCGAGTGCAGTGCGTGCACCGGCACGCCCAGGCGGGTACGGAAGCGGCCCAGGGTCTGCGGGGTCAGGCCGATCTCCGGTACCAGTACCAACGCCTGCTTGCCGGCGGCCAGGCAGTCGGCGATGGCCTGCAGGTAGACCTCGGTCTTGCCGCTGCCGGTGACGCCGTCGAGCAGGTAGGTGGCAAAGCCACTGTGCGCGCGGATCGCGGTGGCGGCGGCCTGCTGTTCGTCGTTGAGCGGCGGGCCGCTGCCGGGACGGGGCGGGATGCTGTCGGCCGGCACCGCCACGCGCTCGGCGTAGTGGCGTTTGGCCAGGCTGCGCGCTGCCTGCCGCCACTGCGGCAGTAGTGGATCCAGTTGCTCTTCGCCCACTGCGCCGGTGAGCAGCAGGGTCGCCAACAGGGCGGGACGGCTGCCCGCGCGCAGGCTGGCGGCACCGCTGTGGCCGGCTTCGGTCAGCTGCCAGGCCCAGGCGTGGGTGTCGGCCAGCGGTTCGCCGCGGCGCAGCGGGCCGGGCAGGGCGCTGGTCTGGGCCTCGCCGAGCGGAGCGTGGGTGTAGCGGGCCAGCCAGTGCAGCGAGCGGGCCAGTTCATCCACCAGCAGCGGGGCCTGGTCGCACCACGCCAGTGCCGGGCGCAAGCCGTCGGCCGCGGGCAGTTGCCCGATCTCCACCACCACCCCGACCAACTCGCGCGGCCCGAACGGCACCCGCACCCGGCAGCCGACCCGCGCCGGGTCCGTCAACGGCGCATCGGTCGGAGGCAGATAGTCGAACAATTGGGGCAGCGGCACCGGCAAGGCGACGCGCAGGGTGGCGACGGTCGAAGTCATCCGACCAGTCTACCGACCCTGTCCAGAGGCCGGCGGCCGCCCCCAAATCGGCCCGAATCCAACCCGAGCCAGCGGCCGCGGTTCTGTGACGGAAGTGATAAATACGACGTAAACCTATGTGAGGGTTAAGGAAACGGGTTTATCCACACTGGCTGTGGATAAACCTGTGAATTAGTGTCGTGCTCCACGCTGTGACGATGGATTCACTAGCCTCTGCAACCTCTTGGACATTTTTTAGCCAACATGCATAAGTCAATAAATTTCAATCACTTAGGCGTGAAACACGAATGCAACAAAGAAAAAACAACAGTTGACAGACGCTTGCGTATCGGTATGTCTGCCGCTGTGCACAACCCGCCGCGGCGGCAGGCACGGCCGGTGTGAAGGCGGAGCGGGGCCGGGCCGATCTGTCAAGCC
Source organism: Xanthomonas euvesicatoria (assembly GCF_013112235.1). NCBI lineage: Bacteria > Pseudomonadati > Pseudomonadota > Gammaproteobacteria > Lysobacterales > Lysobacteraceae > Xanthomonas > Xanthomonas euvesicatoria. The sequence continues at coordinate 489,741 of NZ_JABFFS010000001.1, read as the reverse complement.
GTCGGCGGGGGCCAATCGCGTCGGTATCATGCCGGCCGATGCTGGAGTTCTCATGACCGTAGTCCCCGACGCCCCCGTGACCCCTGCCGCGCTATCTGCCTTCTTGCGCGGTGTCGAACGCCGGGGTCTGGTGCTCGCACAATTGCAATGCGGCGACGTGGCCGCCGCCGAGCGCGCCCTCGCAGCGGCCTTGCGCGCCTTCAGCAGCCAGGCGGCAGGTCGGCCGATGGCAGGCTGGCCGATGCGCTTCTGGAGCCTGCTGGCCACCGCGCCCCCGCTGCGGCGCGAGCCGATGCCGGGCACGTGGCTGCCCCCATTCACTGTCTTGGGCCGGATGCAGACTGCCGACCGCCTGGCGCTGCTGCTGCGGATCGTGGCCGGGCTGGAAGAAGGCGTGGCCAGCGAGGTGCAAGGCGTCGAAGCGGCGGACTACCGGCAGTCGCTGGCGCGTGCCTGCCCGCGCGATGCCGCCGGCAATCCGGATGCCCAGGCCTGGCGGGCCCTGGCAGAAGCGGCGCAAGTGGAACTGCGCGACCTGAGCCCGGCCCAGTTGACCCGGCTGAGCCAGCTCCGCGATTCGGCCCTGGCCGGAATGCCGCTCGCTGCCGCGCCGTCCGAGCCGGCACCGGCGCCGCGCCGTCCTGCCGCTGCCCGGGCCCGACGGCAATGGCGGTGGCCGCAGCTGGAGCGCCGCCACGCCGGCATGGCGCTGGGCGTGCTGGCGGTGGCACTGCTGCTGGCGGTGTTGGGCTGGTGGTGGGCCCACCGCCGGCCCGCGCTTCCTCCCGAGCCTGTCTCCCAGGCGCCTGCCGGCGTGCTGCACGTGACCGACGCGGCGCCGGTACTGGTGGAGGAACTCCCGGCGGCCGACCTGCCGGATGCCGTGGCCACGCCGGGCCTGGATCCGCGCGACCAGGCGATGCTGGCCGACCCGGATCTGGAGCTGGCCCGCGCTGCGGACTTCTATGCCTGGTATGCCGCCGGCCACCCGGTGCCGGTTGATGAATCCGGTGCGCATGCCACCGCAGCCGAGCAACCTTCCGCCGCTTTGGAGACGGTCGATGATGAAACCAACTGACTGGTGCGGCCTGCTGCTCTGCGCGTTTGCCGGCGTCGCCGGCGCGCAGCGCTTGCCGACGCCGCTGGAAGAATCGGCCGCTGCGCCGGCCGCGTCCACTTCCGCTGCCGCAGTGCCGAGTACATCGCCGAGCGCCGCGCAGCAACGCGCACGCTGGGCAGCGATGACGCCTGCGCAGCAAGCCGAGCTGCGTGCCCGCTATGCCGCCTGGAAGGGGCTGACGGCCACAGACCGCGTGGTGTTGCGCCAGGCACGCGAGCGGCTGCAGGCCTTGCCGGAGGATCAGCAACGCGCGCTGCGCACCCAGTTCGGCGCGATGGATCGCCTGCATCGCGACGGCTGGCGCCTGGGCTCGCAGGTGGGGGCGTTCTATGCCCAGTTGCAGCCGTTGATCGGCTACGTGCAGCCCGCCCAGCGCGAGGCCATGCTGGCCGCGCTGCGCAGCCTGGACGCCGGCCAGCTGGAGCAACTGGCGGTGCTGGCACAGCGCACCCCGCCCCAGGAGCGCGACAGCCTGCGCGAGGCCTTCCTGGCCGAAGCGCCGGCCACGCGCAGCATCTGGTTGAAGCGCCAACTGGCGCGTTGATCGCTCGCGTGCCGTCGGCGCGCGCAATGCCTTTCAGTGTTGCGCCGGTCATATCCGTTCTAGCGGTGCCTGCCCCATAGCGCCGCTTCAGACGCGCCGCACCCAGGCCCGGCATCGCTGCGTCGCGCTGCAATGCGGCTGTCTGAGCGCAACCGTCTGCGCAGTCAGCGCGTCAAAGACGCGCCAGACTGGCCACCATCAACAGCGCAGCGGCCACCGTCACCAACACCAGATACACCCCGCTCAGACCGATGTACTTGAGCACGGTGACCAGCCAGGACTGCGCGTACACACGCCGCTGCATCCACAGCAGATACACCGGCATCCAGAGCGTCAGCCCGAACTGCGCGACTCCGATACTCCAGGTGATCGGGCTGGCGACGTGCGCCAGCGCATCGCTGAGCAGCGACAACAGCAGTTGCGTGAGCAGGTTCAGGCACAGGAAGGCGTGGCTATACAGTGCCACCACCAGATGCTCCAGATACACCTGCCCGCTGCGCACGTAGAACACCCGCAACAGCAGTGCAAACAGCGGCACCAGCACCAGCAATGCAGACGGCACCGCTGCGAAGAATGCGTTGTAGAGCAGTTGCGGGTCGCTGCGCAGTCGCGGCAGGTTGTCGCGGATATGGCGAAGTTGGGTATTGATCCAGCGGTTGGCGAACTGCGGTAGTGCCGCATAGTGCAGTGGGTTGCTCACCGGGTCCCACGGCTTGCCCATGACCGAAAAGAACGTGCTATCGCTGTCTGCCTCTGCGGTGGGCACGGCGCTGGTCGGACGCGCGTCGGCCTGCAGCTGCGTCAGACGACGTTGCGCTTGCGCATTGGCACGCGCGATGCCGGCGTCCACGCGCTCGCGTGCGATGCCGCTCGGCACGGCCGCGCGCGTCTGCGTCAGCGCGTCGACCAACTGCCTGTGTACCGCTTCCACCTGCGCCGGCGTGCGTGCCTGTGCGAAATCCTTGGGAACCGTGGTCTGGCTGGTGCCGGGCGCGGCGGCGATATCGCTGTCTGCGGCGGACGCATGCACGGCGATGCGCGCGATGAAGAACGTCAACAGGCTCAGTACCAGGAACAGCCGCATCGGCGCCACGTACCGCACGCGTTGGCCGCCCAGGAAGCGTTGGGCCACGCGTCCGGGCACCAGCAGGTCGCGCAGGGTGCGGAAAATACGCCCATCCAGATGCCAGAACGACTCGAACACTTCTTCCACCGCATGGGCGACGCTGCGCACCGGGTTGTGCGCGCTTTGCCCGCAGGCGTGGCAGTACGCCCCCTGCAAGGCAGTGGCACAATTTTCGCAGGCTGTGGGAGGGTGCGCGGTCGAATGCAGTGACATGAGCCAGGTCCGGTTGGCGAGTCGGGGAAGGCGCGTTGCCGTCGACCTGATCCCGAAAGAACGGCGTTGGCGCACGCGTACAACGGTCTCCCGCGCCGGCCCGGTTGCAGCAGCCTTCGCGTTTTGCCCGCGCGCGCAGTCGCGCAGCGGGCTCTACCCAGCTGCGCGGCAAGGCCGCAGTCGGAAAGTAGGCGTAAGATAGCCGGCCCGCGCGACCCGGTGCCAGCGCCTCCCGGCACGGCCGTAGTCCGCGCAGCGATCGGTTGTCATGTCTGTTTCTTCTGCACCCCCGTCCGCGACGCCAGGCTTCGCCTCGGAAGTGCGCACCACCGGCCTGCTTGCGTTGCCGCTGGTGCTCGGCCACGTTTCCACCGGCCTGATCGGTTTTGTCGACAACGTCATCGCCGGCCACCACGGCACCGCCACGCTGGCTGCAGTCACCATCGGCACCTCGCTGCTGTGGCTGCCGATGCTGGTGCCGATCGGCACCTTGATCTCGTTGACTGCCTCGGTCTCGCAATTGCTTGGCGCCGGCCGCGAGCGCGAGATCGGGCCGCTGTTCCGGCAGGCGCTGTGGCTGTCGCTGGGGCTGAGTGCGCTGATGTTCGTGTTCCTGAGCGTGGTGCCGCCGTTGCTGCCCACCTTCGGGATTGCAGCGGACATCGTGCCCGGCGCGACCGCGTTCCTGCACGCGGTGCGCTGGGGCGTGCCGGCGCTGACCTTCTACTTCTGCATGCGCTATCTCAGCGAGGGCATGCACTGGACGCTGCCGACCATGCTGCTGGGTTTTGGCGGCCTGCTGGTGCTGGCACCGGTGGGCTATGCGCTGACCTATGGCAAGTTCGGCTTCGCCGAGCACGGTGCCGAAGGGCTGGGCATCGCCTCGGCCATCACCATGTGGGTGCAGGCGAGCGTGTTTGCGCTGTATCTGTGGCGCGCACGGCGGTTTGCGCATCTGCACTTGTTCGCCCACCTGGAAGGACCGCGCTGGCGCGCCATCGGCGAGTTGCTACGCACCGGCTTGCCGATCGGCATCACCGTGTTGATGGAAGGCGGGTTGTTCATCGTCACTGCGTTGTTGATCGGCCGGCTGGGCTCCACCGAAGCGGCCGCGCACCAGATCGCGATCAACGTCGCGCAGTTGTGTTTCATGATCCCGATGGGCGTGGCCGAGGCCACCACCGTGCGCGTGGGCCACGCAGTGGGCCGCGGCGACCCGCTGGCGATGCGGCGCGCGGCCTGGGCCGGCTATGCGATCGTGCTGGGCACCCAAGCGCTGTCGGCCAGCGCACTGTTGCTGGGCCACGATGCCATCGTCGGCGTCTATACCGACGACGTGGCCGTGGCCGCGCTGGCGTCGGTGTTGCTGCTGTTTGCCGCCACGTTCCAGTTTCCCGACGGCATCCAGGTGCTGTCGGCCGGCGCGCTGCGCGGGCTCAAGGACACCCGCGTGCCGATGTTCCTGGCGATGTTTTCGTACTGGGGCGTGGGCATGCCGATCGGCGCCGGGCTCGGCCTGGGGCTGGGCTGGGGACCGAAGGGCATGTGGGTGGGCCTGATCCTGGGCCTGACGGTGGCCTCGATCCTGATGGGGCTGCGCTTCCGCCAGACCAGCCGGCGGCTGACCGCCACCGTGACACCCTGACTTCCAGCGCATGCCGCGCGCGCTGCGCAGCCGGTATGCTGGGCACCATCGATCTGTATGCAGCGTCTTTCGACGGAGCTTTCCATGAACCACCCCGTGCGTCGCAATCCCATCGCCAGCTTCTTCGTCGGCCTGTGGGATGTGATGAATTTCACCCGGCGCCTGATTTTCAACCTGGTGTTCTTCGGTTTCCTGTTCCTGCTGCTGCTGGTGTTCGTGGTGGCGCTGGCGCGTGGCGATGGCACCAAGCCGCTGGCCGAGCGCACCACCCTGGTGATCAACCCGGAAGGCACGCTGGTCGAACAATTCAGTGCCGACCCGGTCAGCCGGTCGCTGGCCAAGGCGGTCGGCGACAAGAGCGCCGAAGAAGTGCAACTGCGCGACCTGGTGCGCGTGATCGAGGCGGCGGGCAAGGACCGCAAGATCGAGCGCGTGCTGTTGAACCTGGACAAGCTGCAACCGTCCGGATTTGCTTCCCAACGCGAAGTGGCCGTCGCATTGCAGAAGTTGCGCGCCTCCGGCAAGCAGATCGTGGCCTTCAGCGAGAGCATGAGCCAGGGCCAGTACCTGCTCGCCGCACAGGCCAACGAGGTGTATCTGGACCCGATGGGCAGCGTGTTGCTGGAAGGCCTTGGCCGCTATCGCCAGTACTTCCGCGAAGGCCTGCAGGACAAGCTCGGCGTGGACGTGCATCTGTTCCGCGTCGGCGAGTACAAGTCTGCAGCCGAGCCGTACATCCTGGACGCGGCCTCGGCCGATGCCAAGGAAGCGGATTTGTTCTGGATGAACGATGTGTGGCAGCGCTATCTGGCCGACGTGGGCACCGCGCGCAAGCTGAGCCCGGCGCAGCTGGCTGCCGGCATCGACACGCTGCCCGAAGGCGTGGCCGCCGCCGGTGGCGACCTCGCCAAGTTCGCGCTGCAACAGAAGCTGGTGGACGGGCTCAAGACGCGCGAAGAAGTCGATGCGCTGCTGGTCAAGCGCGGTGTGGCCGACAGCGATGCCGACAGCGGTTTCCGCAATATCGGGTTCAACGATTATCTGAGCCAGCTGCAGGCGCAGCGTTCGCCGATGGACAGTCGCCCGCAGGTGGCGGTGGTGGTGGCGGCGGGCGAGATCAGCGGTGGCGAACAGCCGGCCGGACGCATCGGTGGCGAGTCCACGGCGGCGCTGCTGCGCCAGGCGCGCGATGACGAGGAAGTGAAGGCGGTGGTGCTGCGCGTGGATTCGCCCGGTGGCGAAGTCTTCGCCTCCGAGCAGATCCGCCGCGAAGTGGTTGCGCTCAAGCAGGCCGGCAAGCCGGTGGTGGTGTCGATGGGCGATCTGGCCGCGTCCGGCGGTTACTGGATCAGCATGAATGCCGATCGCATCTACGCCGACCCGTCGACCATCAGCGGCTCCATCGGCATCTTCGGCATGGTGCCGAACCTGACCCGCGCGCTGGACAAGATCGGCGTGCACACCGACGGCGTGGCCACCACGCGGTTCGCCGGTGCGTTCGACATCACCCGTCCGCTGGATCCGGCTGCCGGCCAGGTCATCCAGGCAGTGATCAACAAGGGCTACGCAGACTTCACCGGCAAGGTGGCGCAGGCGCGTCACCAGTCGGTGGAGGCGATCGACAAGGTGGCGCGTGGCCGTGTGTGGAGCGGCGCGCAGGCCAAGGAGCGTGGATTGGTGGACGCGTTCGGCGGCATGTCCGAAGCGGTGGCCGATGCGGCCGACCGCGCCAAGCTGAGCCGCGGCAAGTTCCGCGTGCGCTATGTGGAAAAGCCGGCCACGCCGTTCTCGCAGTTCATGAGCGGGTTTGCCGGCAGCCGCATGGGCGCCTGGATGCTGGGCGACTCGGGCATGGCGCGCGCGCTGCTGGCCCGCTCGTTGCCGGAAGTGGATACGCAGCTGCGCTTTGTCGAAAGCGCCGTGCACGACAGCAAGGCAGGCGGCACGCCGGTCAAGTCGCTGGCCTACTGCTTCTGCGGGTTCTGACGCGTTGCGCTCAGTGCGCACTTGATGCATCGACAACGCCGGCCATGTGCCGGCGTTGTTGTGCGCGCGCGGATGATGCGGTGGTTTGAACGGCCGAACGAACGAAGCAGACGGCAAGACCCACGCAGCAATCGTCGAGCGCGCAACCATCAGCCACTCGCATCGCGCATGTCGTGCTGAGTGCAGTTACAGCCTTGGCAGGCGTTCACCGGTGGCTATTGGCACATCCGTGCGCTGATTGGCACCAACTGCAGGCGCTTCAGGGCGCCAGTTCACCGGTTGCCGAGGTTTTGCTACTGCGTGGCGGCATCGATCGCCTTGCGCTGATCGTCGGCCGCCTGGTCGGTTGCGGCCTGCACCGCGTGCGCCTTGTTCAACGGTTGCTGGATGTGGCCGCGCAAGGCGGTGGCTTGCGGATCGGGCTTCTGATCGGTGGGCGCGGGCTGCGGCCGCTGACAGGCGCCCAGCGACAACGCCAGACCAACCGCAAGCATCCAATGCATCTTCATCGTCGTGACCTCGCTTGGGGTGGCGTTATCCTAGAGCGTGTTATGTACGTTGAGGTGAGTGCGAAGCGTCCTGGCGCGTCGCGACAAGGCGCGCAAAGCGGTATCGGTGCGCCACAGGACGCTTCCCGGCGGGTTGGCCGCCAGCGGCATGGAGCAGGCGCCGCGCGGCTTGCCTTGGCGCCAGCCAAGCCGGCGCCGCGCAGCACCCGCTCCGCACCGCTGGCGGCCAACGCATCTCATCTCAACGTGCACAACACGCTCTAACGCCCGGGCCACGCATGCGCGTCAACTGCGTTGCAGCGGCCGTTTCCTGCGCTTTGAAGAGGATTACCACGTGACAACGCACCGTTGGCGGCTGGATGGACAGACCGCCCTCATCACCGGCGCCAGTGCCGGGATTGGTCTTGCCATCGCGCGCGAGCTGCTCGGCTTCGGTGCCGACCTGCTGATGGTGGCGCGCGATGCCGATGCCCTGGCGCAGGCGCGCGATGAGCTTGCCGACGAGTTTCCCGAGCGCGAACTGCACGGGCTGGCCGCCGATGTCTCCGACGATGAAGAGCGCCGCGCGATCCTGGATTGGGTGGAAGACCACGCCGACGGCCTGCATCTGCTGATCAACAACGCCGGCGGCAACGTGACCCGCGCCGCGATCGATTACACCGAAGACGAGTGGCGCGGCATCTTCGAAACCAACGTGTTTTCCGCATTCGAACTGTCGCGTTATGCGCACCCGTTGTTGGCGCAACACGCAGCCTCGGCCATCGTCAACGTCGGCAGCGTCTCGGGCATCACCCATGTGCGCAGCGGCGCGCCGTACGGCATGACCAAGGCGGCGTTGCAGCAAATGACGCGCAACCTGGCGGTGGAGTGGGCCGAAGACGGCATCCGCGTCAACGCGGTGGCGCCGTGGTACATCCGCACCCGCCGCACCTCCGGTCCGTTGTCGGATCCGGACTACTACGAACAGGTCATCGAACGCACGCCGATGCGTCGCATTGGCGAACCGGAAGAAGTTGCCGCGGCGGTGGGTTTTTTGTGTCTGCCGGCTGCCAGTTACATCACCGGCGAATGCATCGCGGTGGACGGCGGCTTCTTGCGCTACGGGTTCTAGCGCAGGCGACACATACCGCCTGGTTCCGAGTGGATGCGCATGGACGCAGAGCCGGCATGTTCATGCACCATGTTCATGCACCCGCCCATGCTGCGCGTCGTCTTTCAGCCAAATGGCGATTGCCCGCCAACCGTCCAGACCCGTTGGCTCATCGCGCGACAGGCGTGCTCAGGGCGTGGCGGCCGGATTGGCGCAACGGCTCTCGTCGAGAACCCGGCGCATCTGCTCATAGCGTTGTTTGCGTTCGGCCGACTGCGCTTCATCGGAGAAGCGCCAGGTGGATTCGGCCTGCTCGGCGCGTTTGCGCCAGGCCTCGCACAGGCTCTGGTCCGGCACCGGCGCGCAGCGGTCGGTGACCACCTCGCAGGCGCTGCCGCCCCCGGTGGCCGGGCCGCCGGCCAGATTGGTGGTCTGCATCGGCAGGCAGCGCGTGGCCGGTTCGCGGTCTTCGGTAAAGTAACGTCCGTTGTCGTGTGCGGTGCACTCGAACAGCGGCGGCGGTGGAAGGGTCGATGTCGAGGTAACCGTCGGTGCTGGCAGTGCGGCGGGCGTGGCCGGTGCAGCGGGTGCCGATGCAGCCGCCTGCGCAGCAGCCCGTGGTTGCGCCGCTGGCATCGCAGGTGCGGGCGCTGGGTTGGTAGCGCCGCCGGGCGCGAATGGCACCGCCGCCGGTGCGGTCATCAGCTTCTTCTGTTGTTGCATGCCCTTCGGGCACGGCATGTTCTGCACCGTCAGTGCGCCAGTCGGATCGGTACAGCGATAGATGGCCACTTCCTGCGCGCCGGCCAGCGAACCGAGCGCCATCATGCTGAGCGTCATTGCGCCCAATAACGGCCAGCGCCTCATGCGCCGCCGCAGTCGCGTTGCTGGCGTGCCTCGATGCCGCGCTGTTCGCGGCTGAGATCCTCGCGCTCGCTCTGCAGCGCGCTGTTGTAGCGGCGGATCAGCTCCCAACGGCGGTCGGCCAGCCGCGCGCAGACTTCCTGTGCGGGCAGGGCGTGGCATTCGTCGCGGATCTGCACGTTGCCGTACGGCACGATGACCGTGCCGCCGTATCCGCCGCCGTTGTAACCGCCCTGATAGCCGCCTTGGTAGCTATCTACGCCGAAGCTTGCGCTGCCGCGGACGCTTCCTCGTCCGGAGCCGCCCTGCACCGAGATCGCCGGACGCGGGCTCACCGAGATCGGTGGACGCTGGATGCCGCCACCGCCGCGGACCGGGGGAGCAATGGTGTTGCCCACATAGGCGGGCCCCCAGGTCGGCACCCAGCGCGGATTGCCTTCCGGGCTGTCGCTTGTGTAGCGGTTGCCGTCTTCGGTGGTGCACTCGTACATCGGCTGTGGCGGTTGCACGGTAACGATGCGGACCTCATGCGTGGGCGCTGCGGCGACCGGTGCCGGCGGCTCCACGCGCGCTGGACGCGGCGGCGGGTCTTGCGGCCGTTGCAGATCCAGCACCTGCTGGCGACCGCTGCTGCAGGGTGCATCCTGCAGGGCGACAGTGCCGGTGCTGCTCACGCAGCGATAGACCCGCACATTCGGGTCGGGTTTGCTCGCGGTGGTGGCGGCCGACGCCGGCAGCGCCGCGGCGAGCAGCAGAAGAGTCAGGACGGTACGCATGGCTGCAGTGTGCGCGTCTGTGCGGCCGCCGCAAAGGGGGTGCGGCTGAACGAACGCTGTGCAGGGGCGAGGCGACAACGCGCCGGATGGCTGCGGCCTGCTTCCGGAATGCCAGGCAGTGGCCAGGTAGGGCCGCCAAGGGCGACGGCCCGGAACATTCGGCGTGGGGATAGACGACCAATGGACCCGCCGCGCGCGCCTCATGGCTGCGCGGCCGTTTCTCGGCCGCACTCAGTCGCGCAGGATCTGCCCGCTGCGTGCGTCGCGGATCTGGGTCGGCTGCGCCAGGGCGCCGGTCTCGCCATCCACCACGCCGTCGATTGTCGCCAGCAATGCCGGATCCAGGGCGGCACGGCTGCGCGCCGGCGGCTCGCCGGCCAGGTTGGCGCTGGTCGACACCAGCGGCGCCCCCCAGGCCGCGCACAGCGCTGCCACCACGGGATGCGCGCTGATGCGTACCGCCAGCCCATCATGCTCGCCGGTGACCCATCGCGGCGCCCGAGCGGTGACCGGCAGGATCCAGGTGTGCGGGCCGGGCCAGCTGGCCAGCACGTCCTGCCGGCGTGCCGGCTCCAGTGCGTCGATGTCGACCCAGTCGCGCAGCAGGTCCACACTCGACGCCACCACGATCACGCCTTTCTCCACCGGGCGCCGCTTGATCTCCAGCAGCCGCAGTACGGCCGCCTCCTGGCGCGGGTCGCATCCCAGTCCCCACACCGCTTCGGTCGGGTAGGCGATCACGCCGCCCTGCGTCAGTGTGGCGACGGCGCGATCCAGGTCGAGTGTGTCGGTCATGCTGCGCCTCTCAGCCTGCGGCCTTGCTCACGGTTTTCTTGACCACGCGCTTGGCGGCCGTTTTGGCAGCGGTCTTCTTGGCCGGCGCCTTCTTGACAGCGGTCTTGCTGGCCGCGGTCTTGGTCGCGGTCTTCTTGACGGCAGGCTTCTTCGGCGCCGAATCCTTGACCGTATTCTTCTTCAGGGTGGCCTTCTTGGCGCCAAAGCCCTTGCGCACGGGCTTGCCGGTGTCGGCCAGCAGCTGCTGCACTTCTTCGAACGTCAACGACGCCGGCTCACGATCCTTGGGGATCTTGCCATTGAGCTTGCCGTCGCTGATGTACGGGCCGAAGCGTCCGTTGAGTACCTGGATGTCGCTGCCGTCGAATTCCTTGATCACCCGGTTGCGTGCGATCTCTTCCTTCTCTTCGATCAGGAAGACCGCGCGCGCCAGGTCGATGGTGTAGGGGTCGTCTTCCTTCTTCAGCGAGGCATAGGTGCTGCCGCGGCGCGCGAACGGGCCGAAACGGCCGATGCCCACGCTGACGTCCTGGTCCTGGTCCTGGCCGAGCAGGCGCGGCATCTTGAACAGTTCCAGCGCGTCTTCCAGCGAGATCGAATAGATGCTCTGGCCAGGACGCAGCGACGCGAAGGTGGGCTTGTCCTCGTCTTCAACCGTGCCGATCTGCACCATCGGGCCGAAGCGGCCGATGCGCGCGCTGACTTCCTTGCCGCTTTTCGGGTCGGTGCCGAGCACGCGCACGCTGCCGGCATCGGTCTTGTCCAGCGAGTCTTTCTTATCTTCGACCAATTCCTTGAACGGGCCCCAGAACTTCTCCATCAACGGGATCCACTCGGCTTCGCCGCGCGACACCGCATCCAGATCGTCTTCCAGATTGGCGGTGAAGTCGTAATCGACGTAGCGGGTGAAATGCCCGGACAGGAACTTGGACACCGCCCGGCCGACGTCGGTGGGGCGGAAGCTGCGGCCTTCCATCTCGACGTATTTGCGGAACTGCAGGGTCTGGATGATCGAGGCATAGGTGGAGGGACGGCCGATGCCGTATTCCTCCAGCGCCTTGACCAGCGCCGCTTCGGTGAAGCGCGGCGGCGGCTGGGTGAAGTGCTGATCGGTGACGATGCGGTCCAGCGGGACGTTGTCGCCGGCCTTCATCAGCGGCAGCTTGCGGCCCTCATCTTCGTCCTCGCTGCTCTTGGTGTCCTTGCCTTCTTCGTACACGGCCAGAAAGCCCGGGACCACCACGGTGGTGCCGCTGGCGCGGAACACGTGCTCGCTGCCGGCCGACAGGTCCACGCTGACCGTATTGAGCGTGGCCGGAATCATCTGGCAGGCCACTGCGCGGCGCCAGATCAGCTCGTACAGGCGGCGCTCGTCCTCGGACAGGAAGCGCGCCACTTGCGCAGGCGTGCGCAGCGCGGAGGTCGGGCGCACCGCTTCGTGGGCTTCCTGCGCGTTCTTGGACTTGGTGGTGTAGGCGTTGGGCTGGTCGGGCAGCGAAGCGGTGCCGAAATCGCGCGCGATCACATCGCGGATTTCCGCCAGCGCGTCCTGCGACAGGTTCACCGAGTCGGTACGCATGTAGCTGATCAGACCGACCGAGCCTTCGTCGCCGAGTGCCACGCCTTCGTACAACTTCTGCGCCACCTGCATGGTCTTGCGGGTGGTGAAGCCGAGCTTGCGCGAGGCTTCCTGCTGCAGCGTGGAGGTGGTGAACGGCGGGGCGGGGCGGCGCTTACGCTCCTTGCTGGCCACGTCGGTGACATGCAGCACGCCTTGCGCGGCCTGCTGGATGCGCAGGCGCGCCGCCTCGGCGGTGTCGCCGTCGGTCACGGTGAACTGCTCGAACTTCTGCCCGTCCAGCTTGATCAGCCGCGCATTGAACGCCTGCGAGGGATGCCGACAGTGCGCGTCGATGGACCAGTATTCGCGCGGGATAAAGGCTTCGATCTCTTCTTCGCGCTCGACGATCATGCGCAGCGCCGGCGATTGCACGCGGCCAGCGGACAGTCCGCGCTGCACCTTGCGCCACAGCACCGGCGAGAGGTTGAAGCCGACCAGGTAATCGAGCGCGCGGCGCGCCTGCTGCGCATCCACCAGGTCGCCGGCGATCATGCGTGGCTTTGCCATCGCCTCCTTGATCGCGCGCGGGGTGATCTCGGTGAACACCACCCGCTGCATCGGCTTGTCCTTGAGCAGGCCGCGCTCTTTCAGGATCTCGGCGATGTGCCAGCTGATCGCCTCGCCCTCGCGGTCCGGGTCGGTCGCCAGAAAGATGTCGTCGGCACTCTTGGCGGCACGCGCAATGGCTTCGACGTGCTTCTCGTTCTTCTCGATCAGGTCGTAACGCATCGCAAAGCCGTTGTCCGGATCAACCGCGCCTTCCTTGGGGACCAGGTCGCGCACGTGCCCATACGAGGCCAGGACGGTGAAGTCCTTGCCGAGGTATTTATTGATCGTCTTGGCCTTGGCGGGCGATTCGACGATGAGCAGGTGCTTGGGCATGGTGGCAACTTCTTGGGGCGGAGCCCGGGGGGCGGGTAGCGTGGCCTAATTGGCCGGTCGAGGGAAGCAGATCGACCGTTTCCCACGCGTTAACGCCCGGGAAGGACTCCCGGGCGTTCAGTTCTCTTATTAGAAAGATCACGGCGGACGCCGCCGTGTCAAGCGGCCGGCGCCGCGAATTGCTAGCGCTGGCTCATTCCGATCGCCGCCAGCATGAAGGCGACGGCCACCACCGAGAGCACCAGGATCACCGCGTAAATGGCCAGAACCACGATGGACACGGTATCCAGACCCCTGGATTGGCGCTCCGGATGCTCAGTGAATGCCCAACGGTCCACCACCAGGGTGTCGCAGACCTTGTCGTGCGGAGCCTGCTTGCGCGCGGTCATGCCGGCCATGAAGGCCGCCACGATCACGCCGATGCCCAGGGTGAGCACGCTGATCAGCATGTAGGCCAGATAGCGCAGCACATTGCGCCAGAATCCGACCCGCCCGCCGTTGCTGTCGGCGCGCACCAGCTTGATGCCGCAGGCGAGCTTGCCCAGGCTGGCCTGATGCCGGCTGGACTGCATCCAGGCGAAATACAGCGTCGGGATGGCCAGGCCGATGCCGTAGGACATCACCACGATGGCGATGCCGAGCGCACTGCCGTCGTCCAGCGCCGAACCCGAATCGCCGCGCGTGGTGACCAGCGCCACCACGAACACCAGCGGAATCACGATCAGGTACACCGCAAAGGTGGTGATCAGGCTATCGAGAATGCTGGCGGCCACGCGCCGCCAGAGCCCGGCGTAGACCACTGGCGCATCCTGCAGCGCCGTGTCTGCGGCGGGCGCGGCGAGGGCCGGGGCATCCCAGGCCCCTGGAAGTGGCGTGGTCGCCGCTGCCGCGGTGTAACCCGGTGGCGACGTGGTGCCCGAGGGCGTGGTCGGGCTTGGATCTGACGCCAGCGGCGTGTTGGACCATGCCGAGGTGTCTGATGAAGGGGATTGATCGTGTGGCCGGTGTAATGAGGCGATTGCCGGGCGGTGATCGGCACCGGCAGCCGCGCCGGCATCGCTGGCGCTGGTGCCTGCATCCGCACCCGCACCGGCAATGCCGCCATCGGCAGCTGCCGGTTGCCAGTGCGATGTCCCCCTGGCGTGGTCATCGATCGGCAGGGTCGCGGTAGGCGAACCTGTCGCCGGCGCGTCGTGGCCCGGGTGCGCAGCCGACAATGGTGCATGGCTTGCCGCATCCGCCGGCATCTGCCCGCCGGCTTCCGGGGCCGCGGCCGCCGCCGCGCTGTCCAAGCCCAGCTCGCCCTCGATCTCGTGCAGTGCCACCCACTGCGCCAGACCTTCGCGCCAGACCAGGCTGGAACGGTCGATGATGCCCTGCGACAGGCGCGCGCGAAGCGTGTCCGTGTCCACCGGCCCCTGGCGCTGCCGCTGTGCGTCGGCGTAGTACCACTGCGTCATGTTGTCCCCTTAACGTGTAGCGATCGGCATGCAGCAGGCAGTCAGCCGCGGCAATCCGGTGGAAGTTGGGTGTCGTCGATTTCGGAACTGCAGTGCCAGCTGCCGGCATCCGCATCCAGCTCCAGCCACACGGCCTTGCCGTCGATTCTGGCCGACTTGGGCGCATGGAGCACGGCTTCGATGCCGCATTCGCTGCCCTCGAAACGGCCGATGCGCACGCTGCTCAGCCGCTCGCTCGCGTACTGCTCGGGTGGCTTGAACCCCGCGTCGTCATTGACCGGGCAGCGGCCCTCACTGGCCAGGAATCCGGTGATCTGCGGCTTCAATGCGGCCAGTTCGCCGACCGCCTCGGCGACCTTGGCGCGGCTCAGGTAATCGTTGTAGGCCGGGAACGCGATCGCAGCGAGGATGCCGATGACGCCCACCATCACGAAAACACCGGCCAGCGCACCCAGCACTGCAACCAGCGGCCAGCCGGGGCCATTGCGACGTGGCTGCACTGGTGGCGCGACAGACGACTGGGCAGGCGGAATGTGCGCCGCGGCAGGCGGCAACGGCGGCGGAACCGCGCCCGCACGCACATCCGTGGAGACTGGCGGGCCCAGGGTGTCGGCGCACGCTGACAGCGGCAACCAGTTGTCCAGGCCTTCGCGCCAGACCAGCGTATCCAGGGCGATCACGCGATCGCGATACAGGCCCAGCAAGACGTCGTCGGCCACCGGACCATGCCGATGGCGGTGGCCATCGGCGTAATACCAACTGCGCATCCCCGTTCCCCTGCACGCACATCCGTGGCGGCTTCAACGCTCAGTGTACGGGTTCAGGCTCGTCCAGGAACATCTGGGTTTCCATCCAGGCGTAGGCCGCTTCCGCCCCGGGCTGGTTGAACAACACCATCAGCACCACCCACTTGAGGTCGTCCAGATCCAGTTCGTCCTGATCCAGCGCCATGGCGCGGTCCAGCACCAACTCGCGCTGGTCGGCGTCGAGAATGCGGTGTTGCTCGAGGAACAGCAGAAACCCGCGGCAGTCGACATCGAGCTTGTCCAGCTCCGGCCCGTGATAGATACGCACCGGTCCATCGACATGCGGCCGCGCGACGCTGGGCCGCTGCTCGGAAAGCGCGTCCAGCCAATCGAAGGCCTTGCTGATTTCTGCGGGACTGAAACCGGCCTGGATCAGGCCATTTTGAAGCGAGTCACGGTCACGGACCAGGTCCGCGTCTTCGCTGAAGTAATGTTCAAACAGGTACAGCAGTACATCGAGAATGCTCTCTTTCATTGCCCTCGGCCTGCGTCGCGCGACGCTGTGGAGGTGAAGAAACTAAGGATTGCGGGTATAGCGACCGTGCTCGGTGACCACGTCTCCCTCCAGTTCCATGATGAGCAGCATGGAGGACAGCGCGGCGGCCGTCAATCCGGTGCGCTGCACCAATGAATCCATAGGGGTTGGGTCGTGGCCCAGCGCTTGCCACAAGCGCTGGTAGTCGGGATCGGAGCGGGCGGGACCGGCGCCAGCACTGGTGGTTGCCTTGCTGGGCAATTCAGTGGGGGCGGCCAGGCGCTCGCGCAAGGCGCTGGCCAATTCGCCAGACAGCTGGCCCAGTCCTTCGATGACCTGTGCAGGCTCCTGCGCCAGCGTGGCGCCCTGCCGGATCAGGTGATGGCAGCCGCGCGCGAGCGGATTGTGCAGCGAGCCGGGGAGGGCGAACACCTCGCGCCCTGCTTCGGCCGCCAGCCGGGCGGTAATCAGTGCGCCCGAACGCATCGCCGCTTCGACCACCAGCGTCCCCAGTGCCAGCCCGGCAATGATCCGGTTGCGGGCCGGAAAGTGCGCCGCGACCGGAGCAGTGCCAGGCAGATATTCGCTGACCACCGCGCCGCGTTCGGCGATGCGATCGCGCAAGCCTTGGTGCCGCTCGGGATAGGCGACATCGACACCTGTGCCGACCACCGCCACGGTGATGCCGTCGTGCTGGGCCAATGCGGCCTCGTGTGCGATCGCATCCACGCCGGCGGCCATGCCGCTGACGATGCTCAGCCCGGCGCAGGCCAGGCTGGAGGCGAATGCGCGGGTATGGTCGCGGCCGCCGGCAGTGGCCGAGCGGCTGCCGACCACCGCCACGCCCGGGTGCCAGAGGACATTGGGGTCGCCGTCCACGAACAAGGCCATCGGCGGATTGGCGATATGCCGCAACAGGGCCGGGTAATCCGGATCGCACCAGCCGATCAGGTGGTGGCCGGGCTGTTCGCACCAGCGCAGCCCGGCCTCCAGCGCCTGTGGATCGGGGCCCTGCAGCAGCGCAGCCTGCACCTCATCGCAACCAGCGGCGCGCCACGCCCCAGGCCCGGCTGCCAGCATTTCGGACGCTGACCCGTACGAGGTCAGCAATTTTCGGCGCGGCGGGCTGCGGCCGCCTGCCAGCAGCAGGATGAGCAGTGCGCGCAGGTCGGGAGCGGTTTGGGCCATACACCCAGGCTAGGCCGCAAACGACGACGGCGCCCTCGGGCGCCGTCGCGTTGGTGCATCGGATCTTTCGCTTATTGCGCGTCAGGATGCTTGACGAAATAGCCCAGGCCGGTCGGCTTGACGCTTTCCATCACCAGCGCATAGCTGACCTTGTCGAAGGTGCGGAACACCATCGCATGCGAGGCGTACTCGTCGGGCAGGCCGACGGTGGAGCCGGACGGGCCGCTGAAATCGTCGTCGGTCCGCGAGAAGCGCGAGTGCTTGACGCGGTCGCTGACCGTGCGGCCCTTGCGCCAGATCGAGAACACCGTGCCGTTGTTGATGCCTTCGCGGGCGCCGCCGGAGATGGCGATCACATCGCGCGTGCCGCCGACGGTGAAGGCATCGGAGATGGCCAGCACGCGCAGTTCGGTCTGCAGCGCCTGTTCCGACGGCGGATGCGGGATGAACTGCAGATCGTACGGCTGCGCTTCGACCGCAACGATGCGATCGCCGGCGCGCACTTCGCGGCCGCTGTCCTGCAACAGCAGGGTCGCCGCCTTGGAGTTGCCGCCTGCCGCGCTGCGGGTGATGGTGCCGACATTGACCTGCGCCATCTCGTAGCCGAGGAACTCGCGGCGCGTGCTCGGCGCGATGAAGTTCTTCCAGATGTTGCCCGAGCCGGCGGTGATGTTGCCGGCCATGTCCAGATCTTCGTTGTGCTTGGGCAGGCTGAACTTCACGGTCGGGCGAACCACCGCGAAGCGCTGGCCCGGCTGCGCGTTTTCCAGGCCGACCACGTAGGCGACCTGGCCGGTGGTGGCACGCGTGCGACCGCCTTCCAGACCCACCACATACGGCAACTGGTCGAAGTCGTCGACCACGCGCAGGTTCTTCAGGAACGGCTCGACGTCGGCCAGCGGAATGGCGTTGATCGGCGCTTCCTGGCGCGGGCCGGGCTGGATCGTGCCTTTGCCGACCCGGTCCAGATAGGCCAGGCTGATCACGTCACCCGGATAGATCAGGTGCGGATTCTGAATCTGCGGATTGGCTTGCCAGATTTCCGGCCACAGCCATGGTTTTTGCAGGAAACGCCCAGCGATGTCCCACAAGGTATCGCCCTTGCGGACCACATAGGTGTCTGGATGCTCGCCCACCGCTTGCGCGGCAGCGTAGGTCGCGACGGTCAGCATCGCCGCAGCGACGACCGTACGAAGTCGGTTCAACATAGGTGCCTTCTTGCCTGATTCCCCAACAGGTCTGCGCACTATAGTCTAGAAACCGGGGCGTCACGCAAGCATTGCGCTAGAATGACAGCGTCTTGCCGGCGCCGCGCCGGTGTTTCCAGACGGGTAACCCCATGGCTTTGCTCCCAATTCTTGAGTTTCCCGACCCGCGGCTGCGCACCAAGGCGGTGCCGGTCGATGCTGCCGAGGTCACCAGCCAGGCGTTCCAGACGCTGCTGGACGACATGTTCCAGACCATGTACGAGGCGCCCGGCATTGGCCTGGCCGCCAGTCAGGTGGACGTGCACAAGCGATTCATGGTGATCGACATCAGCGACGAGAAAAACCTGCCGCAGGTGTTCGTCAACCCCGAGATCGTGAGCAAACAGGGCGAGCAGCTGTATCAGGAAGGCTGCCTGTCGGTGCCCGGCATCTATGCCGATGTCAGCCGCGCCGACGCGATTACCGTGCGTTATCTCGACCGCCAGGGCCAGGCGCAGGAACTGCAGGCCGACGGGCTGCTGGCCGTGTGCATCCAGCACGAGATGGACCACCTGGACGGCAAGCTGTTCGTGGATTATCTCTCGCCGCTCAAGCGCGAAATGGTGCGCAAGAAGCTGGCCAAACAGCGCAAGCATGTGGCTTGAGGGCCGGGATTGGGAATTGCGGATTCTGGATTGGCAAAAGCGGGTTTTTGCAGTGTTTTGAATCTGCTGGTGTCGAATCCTCGAATGCGAAGTCTGCTGCGATCTGGCTCGTGGGCTTTGCCCGCGCATCGCGATACCGGCCCGTCTGTAGACGGATGGTCTCAAAGATCGGGATTCGGGATTGGATAAGGCACTGCCGTAGCAGGCATCGAATTGCCGGCTGCGATTCCCGCCTCGCGCTCGATGGTGACGGGCAACGCCGGTTCTGGCGCCAGGTTTCCAAATCCCCACAAATCTGCTCCTACCTCTCAGCTCCACGCCATTCGCGCCCCGGCCAGCACACCTGCCGTTGCGAATCCCTACTCCCGAATCCCGACTCCCAGCCTTATGAGAATCATCTTCGCCGGTACGCCGGATTTTGCCGTTCCGTCGCTACGTGCCGCCGCGCAGCGGCATGAGGTGGTGGCGGTGTACACGCAGCCGGATCGCCCCGCCGGGCGTGGCCGCGGGTTGACGCCCTCGCCGGTCAAGCTGGAGGCGATCGCGCGCGGCATTCCGGTGTTCCAGCCGCAGACGCTGCGTTCGCCCGAAGCATTGGCGACGTTGCGCAAGCTGGATGCGGACCTGATGGTGGTGGTGGCTTACGGGTTGATCCTGCCAAAGGCAGTGCTGGCCGCGCCGACGCACGGCTGCTGGAATGTGCATGCCTCGTTGCTGCCGCGCTGGCGTGGCGCCGCGCCGATCCAGCGTGCGATCGAGGCCGGCGACACCGAGACCGGGGTGTGCCTGATGCAGATGGAAGCCGGGTTGGACACCGGCCCGGTGCTGCTGTCGCAGCGCATCGAAATTGGCGAGCAGGAAACCGGTGGGCAGCTGCACGACCGGCTGGCTGCGCTGGGCGCGCAAGTGCTGTCCGATGGTCTGGGCCTGTTGCGCGCCGGCATCCGTCCGGTGGCGCAACCACAGCCGGACGACGGGGTGACCTATGCGCACAAGCTGGACAAGGCGCAGGCGCGGCTGGATTGGGCGCAGCCGGCGCAGGAACTGGCGCGGCGCGTGCGGGCGTTCAACCCGTGGCCGGTGGCCGAGGCGATCCTGGCGGGCGAGCGCGTGCGCCTGCATGGCGCGGTGGCGCTTGAACTGGCCCATCAACACCCCCCGGGCACCCTGCTGGCGGCCAGCAAGCAGGGCATCGATATCGCCTGCGGTGAGGGTGCGCTGCGGGTGCGCGTGCTCCAGCGCGAGGGCGGCAAGGCGATCACCGCCGCCGATTACCTCAACGCGCGACGCGACCTGCCGGCGCTGCGCTGATGTCGGCCGATACCGCAACCGCCGGCGTTGCCTCGCGCCTGGCCGCCGCACGCGTGCTGACGGCGGTGTTCGATCAGGGCCGGTCGTTGAAGGCCGAACTTGCCGCCACCTTGCCCGGCATCGGCGATCCGCGCGATCGTGCGCTGGTGGAGGCGATCTGCTTTGCGGTCATTCGCCGGCGCCCGGCCTATGACATCGCGTTGCGGCAATGGCTGGAACGTGCGTTGCCGCCCCGCGATGCCGAACTCAAGGCGCTGCTGATGGTCGGTTTCGCCCAACTCGACGTGCTGCAGCTGCCCGCGCACGCCGCGTTATCGGCCACGGTGGATGCGTGCCGCGCATTGGGCCGGCCCCGTCAGGCCGGCATGGTCAACGCGATCTTGCGGCGCGCCCAGCGCGAAGGATTTCCGGCGGTGGCCGACGATGCCGGTTGGCCGTCGTGGCTGCGCAAGCAGCTGCGCGCGGACTGGGGCGATCGTGCCGAAGCCATTTTTACCGCCAGTGCGCAGATGGCGCCGATGTGGCTGCGCGTGCAGCGTTCGCGCACCGACCCTGCGAGGTATGTCGCGCGACTGGCCGAACTGGATATCGTGGCGCACACCGACGCGGTACTGCCGGATGCGGTGCGCCTGCACAACGCCGTGCCGGTGAGCCAGTTGCCGGGCTTTGCCGAAGGCGATGTTTCGGTGCAGGACGGCTCTGCCCAGCAGGTGGCCGATGCGTTGACCCTGGCGCCGTCGGCACGCGTGCTCGATGCCTGCGCGGCGCCGGGCGGCAAGGCGGCGCATCTGCTGGAGCGCCACCCCGGCTTGCAGCTCACTGCGCTGGATGTGGATGCGCGCCGCCTGGAGCGCGTGCAGCAGACCTTGCAGCGCACAGTCCCCGATGCGCAGGTTGCATTGCAGGCGGCCGACGCCGCCGATCCGGACGCGTGGTGGGACGGCCGGCCGTTCGATGCGGTGCTGCTGGACGCGCCATGTTCGGCCACCGGCGTGGTGCGTCGTCAACCGGATGTGCTGCTGCACCGGCGCGCCGACGATATCGATGCGCTGTGCGCGCTGCAGGCGCGGCTACTGGATGCGACCTGGCGCACGCTGCGCCCGGGCGGACAATTGCTGTACACCACCTGCTCGCTGTTGGCGCGCGAGAACCAGGCGCAGGTCGAGGCATTCCTGCAGCGCACTCCCGATGCACAGGCGCAGCCCTTGGGTGCGCAGTTCGGGCATGCCGCCGGCGCCGGACGTCAGCGGTTTCCAGGCGAGACGCACTGCGACGGATTTTTCTACGCGCTTTTGCTAAAAGCCTCCTGATCGCGCGAAGTCCAGCGCTCCACCCTCTGCGTCCGACTGCCGCCCGACATGTTCAAGAATCGCGCTTCCACCGATGTCTGGTTGCTGGCCATGACCGCCGTGCTGGTGATTGGAGCCGGCCTGGGTTTGCGTGACCCGTGGCCGGCGGACGAGCCGCGCTTTGCGCTGGTGGCCAAGCAGATGGTGTTGAGCGGCGACTGGTTGTTCCCGCATCGCGGCAACGAGCTGTATTCGGACAAGCCACCGATGCTGATGTGGCTGCAGGCGCTGTTCTACACGCTGCTGGGCAATTGGCGGGTGGCGTTCCTGCTGCCGTCGTTGCTGGCCGCGTTGGGCACATTGGCCTGCGTCTACGATCTGGGCCGGCGGCTGTGGACCCGGCGCGTGGGCGTGTATGCGGCCTGGATGCTGCTGTTTACGCTGCACTTCACCTTTCAGGCCAAGAAGGCGCAGATCGACCCGCTGGTGGTGTTCTGGATCACCCTGGCCAATTACGGCTTGTTGCGGCATCTGCTGATGGGTCCGGCCTGGCGCTGGTGGACGCTGGGCTGGTTCGCCGCCGGGTTGGGCGTGATCACCAAGGGCGTTGGCATCATCGCGCTGCTGCTGCTGATCCCGGCCGGGATTGCAGCGGCGCGTGGCTGGCCGGGCGTGCGCGTGCACGTGCGCGACCGGCGCTTCTGGCTGGGGCCGCTGTTCTTCTTCGGGGCGATCGCGCTGTGGTTCGTGCCGATGATGGTGACCGCGCTGACCGCCGGCCAGCCCGAGTACCGCGTGTATCTCAACGACATCCTGCTGCGCCAGACCGCCAAGCGCTACGCCAACTCCTGGGATCATGCGCAGCCGGTCTGGTACCACCTGCAAAGCATGGCCACGATGTGGCTGCCGACCATCCTGCTGCTGCCGTGGGCGATTCCGGCGTGGCGGCGCCGGCTGAAGCGACGCGATCCGCGCTATCTGCTGCTGCTGGCCTGGTGGCTGCTGGTGCTGGTGTTCTTCACCATTCCCAGCGGCAAGCGCGATGTGTACATCCTGCCGGCGCTGCCGATGTTCTGCCTGGCGCTGGCGCCGCTGGTGCCGGGCCTGCTGCGCCGGGCTGGCGTGCAGCGGCTGCTGTTCGGGTTCGGGCTGCTGTTGGCAGTGGCGTTCAGCGCGGGCGGCGTGGCGATGCTGATCGGCCACCCGGGCTTCGAGCAGAAGATCATGGACAGCCGCGGGGTCGGCAGCGAAGCCACCGACCCGCTGGGCTGGCTGCTGCTGGCGGTGGGTAGCTGGGGCATCGCCAGCCTGCTGCTGATGCGCGTGCGCCGCTCCGCGTTCGCGGTGGTTTCGCTGCTTGGCGCGTGGTGGGTGGCGTTCGGGCTGGTGTGTTACCCGATCTTCAACGATTCCAGTTCGGCCGGTGCGGTGATGCGCGAGGCCGGGCGCCGCATCGGCCCGGATGCGCAACTCGGGCTGGTGGCGTGGAAGGAGCAGAACCTGCTGATGGCCGACCGGCCTGCGCAGACCTTCGGCTTCAAGGTGCCATGGGAAGCCCAATTGCAGCGCGGCGTGGCCTGGCAGGCAGAGCAACCCGGCCAGCGCTGGCTGATGGCACAGGAGACCGCATTGCTGGCCTGCGTGGATCGCAGCCGCAGCCAGTTGGTGGGCGTGGCCAATCGCCGGCGCTGGTGGTTGGTGCCGGCCGATGCCGTGCGTGGCCCCTGCGTGGCCAGCTCCAGCGAGCGTGCGGTGGAAGCAAAGGAGCAGGGCAACCTGGATACCGAATGAGCCGGCCGACTCCACCGGCACACACGCGTGCCAGGTGCCATTGGCACGGCGTCAATGCAGCGGCCGGTCGCTGTCTAGCAGGGATTCATGCGTCGCATCGTTAGCTTGGCCGGCGCTGCCGAAGCCCGCGCACTGCGTTGCCTCCCTTTTCCCACCGATTTGTAGATGAATTCCTTGCGTCCCCAACCCGCGTCACTGTCGCCCTCTGCCCCGACCACCTCGCGGGCAGGCGTGCGCATTGCCGAGCTGGGCGCGTTCGCATTGACTGCGCTGGTGGTGAGCATGCCGAGCGGGTTGCTGCCGTTCGGCCTGTGCCTGCTGCTTGGTTCGTTGATGGGCTGGCGCAGCTTGCGCGAGGCCATTGCCGCGCGCGAGTGGTCGTTGCGCGTGGTGGGCTGGCTGACGGTGGCGGTGATTGCGATGTCGCTGCTGTCGATCGCGTTGTTCGAGCACGGGCTGCGCGATGTGGGCAATCGCTCGCGCTTCCTGGTGCTGCCTTGGGCGGCGCTGTGGGCCTATGCGTTGCAGCCGCGCCAGCTGTGGTTGTGGCGCGGTGCCTTGGTCGGCGTGTTTGCGGCCATGCTGATCGCGCTGCTGCAGGTGATGAACGGTGCCGACCGCGCCGAAGGCTTTACCAACGCCATTGTGTTTGCCGACATCGTGCTGATGTTGCTGGTGGTGGCAGTGTTCTGCCGCCCGCTCGGCAGCGTGCGCTGGCTGGTGGGCGCTGGGGTCGCCACCGTGGTGGTGATCGTGCTCAGCGGCAGCCGCGGGGTGTGGCTGGCGATGCTGGCCACGCTGGGCGTGCTGATCTGGGGTGCGCCCTGGCACAGCACGCGCGTGCGCCTGCTGACCTTCATCGGCGGCGCGGTGCTGGCGGTGGGCGTCGCGCTCAGCGTGCCGGCGCTGACCGATCAGATGCGCCTGGGCGAATTGCAGCGCGACCTGCAGCGTTACGAAGTGGGCGACACCGATTCGTCGGCCGGTGCCCGTATCGAACGCCTGCATGTGGCTTGGGACACGGTGACGGCGCATCCGCTGACCGGTGTGGGCGTTGGGCGTTTCGACGATGCGATGCACGACCTGCCGGCCTGTGCCGCCGACCCGTCGTTGTTCCGTTGCCAGTTGGGGCATGCGCACAACGATCTGGCCGAATGGAGTGCCACCCAGGGCGTGCCCGGGCTGTTGCTGCTGCTTGCCGTCTACGGCGTGCCGCTGTGGATGTTCGTGCGACTGCATCGGCGCAGCGGGCAGCAGCAGTTCCGCGGCCCGGCGGCGGCCGGGGTGATGCTCGTGATCAGTTATGCCTTGTGCGGCCTGACCCAATCGATGTTCGCGCACCAGGTGGCGGCGAGCTTCTACACGGCCATGGTCGGCGTGCTGGTGGGTCTGTCGGCGCGGCAGGCGCAACAGGTGCAGTCGGACGTGGCACGCGCTCGATAGCGGCGGATGATCCACCGGCTGCATGTGGCGCATGCCCCGGCAGCGCGCTTTCGGTGCCTGGGCACACGCCCGTGCACAAACAGAAGGGGGGCGGTCGTTGCCGGAGTCGGCATGCGTTGGCTTTCACAGACCGACTTCCACGCACCGTTGGCGCGTTCGCAGCAGCGTGGCTGCAGCTCGGAGTTTTTACCGGTTCTTATTCGCTGCGCCGATCCGGCGCCCGTGGCGGGTCCTGCACCGGCTGATTGTTTTGCAGCAGCCACAACATGATGGTCTTCTGGCGGACGTAGTTGGCGCGCACATAGGCGTAGATCAGCCCATGCCAGCCATCGCGAAAGCCGCCGCGCAACAGGTAGCCGCGCCAGAAGCGCCAGGCCGGCGCCAGCACCAGCTTGCTCCAGGTGGCGCGTTTGCCGCGTGCATGTTCGTGCTCGGCCATCATCTGCGCGTAGCGCTGGGTCTTGGCCAGCTGCTGCATCAGCGAGCGGTACGGGTAATGGATCAGATCGCCCGCCAAGGTCTCCACGGGGCCATCCACGCTGGCCGCCTCGTGGATCTCGCGCTTGCCGCGCCAGCCGCCGCGACGGCGATCGAACAAGCGCAGCACCCGGTCCGGATACGCATTGCCGTGGCGCAGGAAGCGACCGAAGTAGTCGGACAGGCGTGCGAAGCGGTAGCCGGCCGCCGTGGCGAAACCGGCGTCGCGCGCAGCGATGATCGCCGCGCGCAGGGCATCGCTGACGCGTTCGTCGGCGTCCAGGCACAACACCCAGTCGTGGCTCGCCTGCGCAACGCAGAATGCCTTCTGGCTGCGGTAGCCATCGAAGGTGCGTTGCAGCACGCGTGCGCCGTGTGCGCTGGCGATGGCGGTGGTGGCATCGGTGGAGCCGGAGTCCACCACCACGATCTCGTCGCAGAACGCCAGCGAGGCCAGACAGTCGCGTAGGCGATCGGCCTCGTTGAACGCGATAATGCAGGCGCTGATGCGCGGCCGTTCGTCGGGTGCGGTCGAAGAGGACATGTGATGGCCGATTACCTGCTGTTCGCAACGGAGCGTTACGCGTTGCCTATTCTGGCGCCATTGGCGCAGGCGTTACAGGGCTGCGGGCATGCGGTGTCGGCCTGGTTCGAAGGTGGCGCGCGCGGGCTGGCGCTGCCGGGCGTGCGCGAGGTTGGCCTGCGCGAGGCGCTGGCGCTGCGCCCGCGTGCGGTATTCAGTGCCGCCAACTGGGTGCCGCCGTTTGTGTCGGGCGCGAAAGTGCAGCTGTTTCACGGTTTCAATGTGCAAAAGCGCGAGGACAACCGCGGCCATTTCCGGGTGCGTGGCCTGTTCGATCTGTACTGCACGCAAGGCCCCGCCACCACCGCGCCGTTCCGCGCGCTGGCGCAGCGCGAGGGCCATTTTGCCGTGGTGGAAACCGGCTGGCCCAAGCTCGACCCGGTCTTTCGCGACGATGGCGGCCGCAGCGCGGCCTTGCGTGCACCGGCCGCCGGCCGCCCGGTGATCCTGTTCGGTTCCACCTTTACCGAGCGCCTGAGCGCGGCGCCCGCACTCTACGACGAGATCGCCGCCGACATCGCGCGCGGCGCGCATTACTGGTTGCTGACCTTGCACCCGAAGTGCGCGCAGGAATTGTTCGATCGCTATCGCGCACTGGCAGGCGCCAACGCACGCTTCATCGAACCCGAAGAGGTCATGGCCGCGCAACGTGCGGCCGATGTGCTGGTTTCCGATACCTCGTCGATCGTGTCCGAGTTCGTGGTGCAGCACAAACCGGTGGTGACCTTTCGCAACCGTGTGCCGCAGCCGCACATGCTCGACTTCCGGCAGGCAGAGCACTTGCCGCAGCAGCTGGCGCGCGCGCTGGCGCCGGATGCGGCTTTGCGTAGCGCGCTTGCCAGTTATGCCGATGCGATTCACCCGTATCGCGACGGGCATTCTTCCGAGCGGGTGATTGCCGCCACTGAAGACTTCATTGCCGGCAAGCTCGGCGGGCTGCGTCGCAAACCGCTGGGTGCAGTGTGGCGCGGGTTGCAGATCCGTCGCGAGTTGGGCTACTGGGGGCCGGCGCAGCGCTGAGCGCGATCAGCGGCAACGAGCGGGTGGTGATGATCGGCGACGTTTTGCCGAACTTACGTCCTTGTCATTGATCAGATCACTGACCCGGATTGCGACTGACGAGCAGCACCAAGGCTGATCGCGGATGTTGATCAGTGCAACTACTGAGCGCTAACGCTGATCACCAGCGCAGCTTGCGCCGTGCCAGCGCGGCACCGAGTTGCGCCTGCAGCGCCTGCGCCTGGGCAAGCGGCACAAAGCGCAGCCGCAATGCCGGGCCGGTGGCACTGGCGCCGGCTGTATCCAGCCATAGCGTGGCGGTGCCGGATAGGCGATCCAGCGGCGAGCGCTGCAGTTGCAGCGCCTGCAGCTTGTCCAGCTCGGCCAGCCGCCACCAGCGCTTCCACCAGCCGCCGCGCACCGCAACGTAACGCGCATCCACCGCATAGGCCATGCGCTGCACCTGGCGCTGCGCCTTGAACGCGCTCCACGGCAGCCACACCAGCAACCACAAGGCCTGGCTGCCGAGCTGCCACGCCAGGCCCGCCGTCAGCGGCAGCAGCATCAGCGCGGCGGGCAGACTCAATCGCCACCAGCAATGCGTGGCGATTGTCTGCCATTGCGTCGGCGGCCAGGCGATACCAGGCAGCAGGCGTTGCAGCAAGGCGTCGCACTGTTGCGGGTCGGCAATGGGCGCGAGTTCCTTCAACGCGCTGCCGTGGGTGTCGCCAGTGCCGGCCACTGCGGTGTCCACCCGCAACTGGCGACGGCCGAACAGGCGATGCAGCAGGCCCTCGTACAACGTCCACGACTGGATCCGCCGCAACGCCACGCTGCTGCGGATCCGCGTCAGCAGCCCGCGCTCCACGGTGAGGCGGCGCTCGGATTCGCTCAGATGGAAGCCGTGGTACTGGGTCACCGCCAGGGCGACCGACAGCGCGCGCATCGCCAGCAACAGGGCGAGCGTGGCGAGGATCGCCAGCGTTGCCGTGACCGCAACGCCGGGATGGATCTGGCTGACGTAGCGATAGGCCAGCTCGCCGTTATGCTCGACGAAGTTGGACACCGTGCGGCGCGGAATCATCTGGTAGATCACGCCAAAGCCGGCCGCCACCACCACCATGCCGCGATTGGAGATCAGGCCCAGCCGGATGACCTCGGCCATCGGCAGGCGCAGCAGGCTGCCGCTGTCTTCCTCGATTTGCGGCGCCGGCACGCCTGCCTCGGTTGCACGGCGCCGTATCAGATCTTCCAGCGCAAGCGCCTGATCCAGCCGCAGCACGCGCATTTCCGCTTCCGGCTTGTGCCCCCCGGCCGATTCCAGCCGCACCTCGGCCACGCCGGCCAGACGGTGCAGCAGCGATTGATGCACCACCACGTTATGGATGCGCGCAAACGGAATATCGCGCCGGCTGCGTTCCAGCAGGCCACTGCGAATGGCTACGCTATCGCTGCCGATCCGGTAGCGGTAGGTGAAGTAGCGCAGCACCGAGATCGCCACCAGCACCGCAATCACCACCCCGGTGGCGATCTGGTCGGCAACATCGCGATTGCCGTCGCGGCTGCCGAACAGGATCAGTGCAGCCAGCGGAATCAGGAACTGACGGATCTGCTGCAGCAACACGAACACCCACGACAACGGATGCAGGCGCTGCTCGTCGTTGCCGGGATGTGCAACGGCACTCATAGCGCGTCGTCGTCGTGATCGAGCTGCCGGGCCAGGCGGTCGCGCAGGCGCTCGGCGTCGTGTTGATCCAGCCCCGACAACGCCACCGCGTTGAGCCGGCTGCCGGCGGTGTGCACCACCAACGTGGTCAGGCCGGTCGCGCGTTCGATCGGCCCGCGGCGCAGGTCCACATGCTGCACGCGCGAAATCGGAACGCGCGTATCGCTTTGCCATAGATGGCCGCGCTGTAGCGCCAGGCCGTGCTGATCGAGTTTCCAATGTGTCAGCCGATGCCGTTTGACCGCCAGCCAGGCGCCGAGCAGAGCGATGACCGCGGTCACGCCCAGCGCCATCGGCCAGTAACGCCAGGCGTGCAGCCAGACAATCGTGACGCCGGCTGCGATCAGGCCCGCACATCCGCCGCCGAGTGCGCCATTGATCGCCGCCACATACGCACCGCGCCGCGGCAGCGACTGCCACTGGCTGTGCGTCACGGCTGGGGTTTGTGCCGGAGCGGGCTGGACCATGACGTCGGGGTGCGGCGGTGGAGCGTCGTGCACGTGGCTGGCCTGCAGAAGCGGTGCGCAAGCATAGCCGGCTGCCCAGTGCAGGCGCACCCGGCGCCGGGCGCGTTATTGCGCGGCCAGGATCAACGCATCCACATCCAGCGCGTGGCCGGCGCGTGCGGCCTTGGTGCGCAGGTACTGCTCGTTTTCGGCGGTGATGTCGCCGGTGATCGCGATGCGGTCTTCGACCACGATGCCGGCCGCGCGCAGGCGCTCGGCCTTGGCCGGGTTATTGGTCAGCAGCCGGATCCGGCTGATGCCCAGCCCGCGCAGCATCGCCACCGCACTGCCATAGCGGCGCTCGTCCGGACCAAAGCCCAATTGCGCGTCGGCATCGATGGTGTCCAGGCCTGCATGCTGATAGCCGTAGGCGCGCATCTTGGCGGCGATGCCGGTGCCGCGACCTTCCTGGTCCAGATACAGCAGTACGCCGCCACCGAGGTCCTTCAGCTTGGCCAGGCCGTGCCGCAGCTGGTCGCCGCAATCGCATTTGAGCGAGCCGAACAGGTCGCCGGTGAGGCACGACGAATGCACGCGCACGGGCACGGCAGTGCCCAGGTCAGGCTGGCCGACCACGATCGCCACCTGATCACGTTGCGCCACTCCGCCGCGAAACACCACGAACTCGCTCATGCCCAGGCCGCGCAGCGGCACCGGAGTGCGGGTCACCAACTCGTAGCCGGCAGCCGAGGAGGTGGCACAGCCGCGGCTCAGATCGTCCAGCGCCAGCGACTGGCAGCCGGCGAACGCGGCATGGTCGTGCACATCGCGCAGCTCCACCGCCAGCAGCGCCGGCAGCAGCAGGCCAAGCCGCGCGATCTCCACGCCGCCGGCATCCAGCGCATCGCCGGCCGTCCACTGCGCGGGCACCGGGGTGTCGCGCAGGTAGGCCAGCGCGGCGAGCTGGTCGTAGCTGTGATCGAGCAAGCCCACGCGCGCGCCCTGCGGCGCACTCAGCCCCAGCACCTGAGCGCGGGTGGGCGTCACGAAGAGATAGTGGCGGCCCCGCGCGGCGCGGGCGAAAGCCGCATACGACTGCGCCGTGCTGCTATCCAGCGCCAGCACCGCACGCGCCTGCCCATCCGCCGCCGTCAGCAGGACCGGGCGCCCGGCGCGCAGTTCGGAGGCGGCGCGCTCACAGCGAATGGCCGCCGGATCGCCGAAGGCCTGTGCGCTGGGGGAGGGGAGGGGGCTGCTCATGCACGACTCCAAATGGGGATTGCCACGGCCGCTTCAAGGCGGACGCCGCCGCGGTCACTGCCTGATCGCATCTGCCCATTGTCGCGCGCCTGGCAACAGGCAGTCGCCACAACCGGGTAGAACGCTGCATCCAGCCGCTGCCGATTGAGTGGGCGGGCCTGCGCCGCTTGGTTGCCCTGCGGCCCGCGTTGTTCAGGGTGCGGCAATGCTTTCTAATCGGGCCACCTCCATGTTCGTCGGGCCTCATGCACATTGTCGATTGCAGCCACGCGCGCCACGCCAGCGCCATCCTGGACATCTTCAACGAAGCCATCGCCAATTCCACTGCGCTGTACGACTACCGTCCCCGGCCACCGGAGAGCATGGTCGGCTGGTTCGCCACCAAGCAGGCGGGCGGCTTTCCGGTGATCGGCGTGGAGCACGACGACGGCACCCTGATGGGCTTTGCCAGCTACGGCACCTTTCGCGCCTGGCCCGCCTTCAAGTACAGCGTCGAGCATTCGATCTACGTGCATCGCGACCATCGCGGCAAGGGCCTGGGACGTCTGCTGCTGCAGGCCCTGATCGCAGCGGCGCAAGTGCGCGGCGTGCACGTGCTGGTGGGCGGCATCGATGCCAGCAACCAGGCCAGCATCGCGTTGCACGAACAGTTCGGTTTCACCCACGCCGGCACCGTGCGCGAAGCCGGTTTCAAGTTCGGGCGCTGGCTGGACCTGGCGTTCTACCAACGCATCCTGGACACACCTGCCGATCCGCACGACGACTGAGCTCGGTCGCTAGTGCGGATGCCGCTCGGTCGCATACGGGTTGGCCTCGCCGCTGCCCGGCGGACGCAAGGTGTAGCGCTTGTAGGTCCACTGATATTGCGCCGGGTCGCGCCGGGCGATCTGTTCGATGCCGGCGTTGAGCGCGCTGGCCGCACGCACCGGGTCCGCATCGGCCACTGCCGGGTCGGCCGGTTGCACATGCAGCGCGAACTGCAGATCGTCGCCGGCACGCTCGCACCAGCCGTACAACACGATCGCCCCGGTCCGCTCGGCCAGCCGGTTGACCAAGGTCATGGTCAAGGCCGGAATGCCGAAGAACGGCGCGAACACGCCATCGCCCATCTTCGGTTGCTGGTCGGGCAGGATGCCGACCGCGCCGCCGTCCTTGAGCACCTTGAACAACTGCCGCACCGCCGGGCCTTCGGCGCGCACCTGGCGCACGTTGTCGCCGCCACGTGCCAACTGCAGGAAGCCATCCACCGCCTCGGACTCCGGCGGCCGGTAGACAATCGCGATTGGCCCGCGTTCGGACAGCCACTGGTTGAGCAGTTCCCAGTTGCCGAAATGCGGCGCCGCCACGATGACCCCGCGCCCGGAGGCCAGCGCGGCGTCGTAGAGTTCCTGGCCGTTGCGCTGCAGGCGCGCCAGGTTCTCCGCCGGCGGGCGGGTCCAGGTGCGCAGCACTTCCAGCGTCTGCCGCGCGGTCGATTGCAGGATCTGCGCATGCAAGCGCGCGCGCTGCTCGGCGCTCAGTTCCGGATACGCCAGTTCCAGATTGCGGCGCGCCACGCGTGATTCGCGTGCATTGAGCTTGCGCCAGCTCCAGGCCAGCGTGTCGGCCACGCGCTTGAGCAACGGCCACGGTAAGCGGCCCACGGTGGCGGCGGTGGCATACAACAGGCGAGCGCGAACATCAGGTGTCATCGGCGCAATTCTAAACAGCGCAGACCACGAAGGCCCGCGCGTGACAGTGCCGGCAGCGCTGGGCATGCTGCGCGGCACAGTTTGCCGCCCGAGAATGCCCATGCTTGCACTGATCCAGCGCGTCACCCGCGCCGCCGTCACGGTCGATGACCAGATCGTCGGGCAGATCGGCCCCGGGCTGCTGGCGCTGATCGGCGTGGAGCCCGGCGACAGCGACGCGCAGATCCGGCGCCTGGCCGAGCGGCTGCTGAGCTACCGGGTGTTCGGCGACGACGCCGGCAAGATGAACCGCTCACTCACCGATACCGGCGGCGGCCTGCTGCTGGTCAGCCAGTTCACCCTGGCTGCGGACACCAGTTCCGGCAACCGCCCAGGCTTCAGCACCGCCGCGCCGCCACTGGAGGCTGAACCGGCGTTCAATCGATTGGTGGCGATCTGCCGCGAAAAACATCGCGGTGGGGTGGAAACCGGGCGTTTCGGTGCCCATATGGTTGTCGACCTGGTCAACGATGGCCCGGTGACCTTCCTTCTCAGACCCTAGATACACCACGTCCACCAGCGGTCCCGTCTTGAATCCGGCAGACCGGGCTTCACGCTGGTATAATGCTAGGTTCTCTTTCCAATCTCAAAGCCGGTGGCGCGAGCACTCATGGCCAACGAACGTCCTGCCCAGCAATCCGACATCAAGCTACTGATCAGCAAGGGCCTGGAACAGGGCTATCTGACCTACGCCGAAGTCAATGACCATCTGCCCGACGACCTCGTCGACCCGGAGCAGATCGAAGACATCATCAGCATGATCAACGGCATGGGCATCGATGTCCATGAAGTTGCACCCGATGCCGAAACCCTGTTGCTCAACGATGGCAACACCGGCAACCGCGAGGTTGACGACACCGCCGCCGAAGAAGCTGCCGCCGCGCTGACCGCGCTGGACACCGAAGGTGGCCGCACCACCGACCCGGTGCGCATGTACATGCGCGAGATGGGCACGGTCGAGCTGCTGACCCGCGAAGGCGAAATCGCCATCGCCAAGCGCATCGAGGAAGGCCTCAGCCAGGTCCAGGCCGCATTGGGCGTGTTCCCGCTGTCGACCGAAATGCTGCTGGCCGATTACGAAGCGCACAAGGAAGGCAAGAAGCGTCTGGCCGAGATCGTGGTTGGCTTCAACGACCTGATCGAAGAAGCCGATGCAGCCGCTGCTGCGCTCGCCGCGGCCGGCCCGGTCGCCGTGTCCGACGATGAAGCGGTCGACGAAGACGACGACGAAGACGGCGATGACGAGGCCGCCGAAGAAGAGGCCGGCCCGACCGGTCCGGATCCGGTGGAAGTGGCCACGCGCATGGAGAACCTGGCCAACGAATACGCCAAGTTCAAGAAGGCCTATGCCAAGAACGGCGCCGAGCACAAGCTGGTGGTCAAGGCCCGCGAAGACATGGCCGCCATCTTCACCACGCTCAAGCTGCCGCTGCCGCTGACCGACGCGCTGGTCACCCAGCTGCGTGGTGTGGTCAATGGCATCAAGGATCACGAGCGCAAGGTGCTGCACCTGGCCACCACCGTGGCACGCATGCCGCGCAAGGACTTCATCCGCTCCTGGGAAGGCAACCAGACCAACCTGGAATGGGTGGAAGACGCACTCAAGCGCAAGCAGAAGTGGTCGTCGGCGCTGCGCGACGTCAAGGACCAGATCATCTCCGAGCAGCAGGGCTCGATCGAGATGGAAAAGGCCAACTACCTGACCCTGGGCGAGATCAAGGAAATCAGCCGTGCGATGGCTTATGGCGAAGCCAAGGCGCGCAAGGCCAAGAAGGAAATGGTCGAGGCCAACCTGCGTCTGGTGATCTCCATCGCCAAGAAGTACACCAACCGCGGCCTGCAGTTCCTGGACCTGATCCAGGAAGGCAACATCGGCCTGATGAAGGCCGTGGACAAGTTCGAATACCGTCGCGGTTACAAGTTCTCGACCTATGCCACGTGGTGGATCCGTCAGGCCATCACCCGTTCGATCGCCGATCAGGCGCGCACCATCCGTATCCCGGTGCACATGATCGAAACGATCAACAAGTTGAACCGCATTTCCCGTCAGATGCTCCAGCAGTTCGGCCGCGAGGCCACGCCGGAGGAACTGGCCAAGGAAATGGACATGCCCGAGGACAAGATCCGCAAGGTGATGAAAATCGCCAAAGAGCCGATCTCGATGGAAACCCCGATCGGCGACGACGAGGATTCGCATCTGGGCGACTTCATCGAGGACACCAATGTGGAGTCCCCGATCGACAACACCACCAACATCAATCTCTCCGAGACGGTGCGTGACGTGTTGGCCGGCCTCACCCCGCGCGAGGCGAAGGTGCTGCGCATGCGCTTCGGTATCGACATGAACACCGATCACACGCTGGAAGAGGTCGGTAAGCAGTTCGACGTCACCCGTGAGCGGATTCGTCAGATAGAGGCCAAGGCGTTGCGCAAGCTGCGTCACCCGAGCCGTTCGGAACAGCTGCGCTCGTTTCTGGATATCGACTGATGCCGCGGTCGTAACCGTGCAGTGATCACACAGCAGCCCCGCTCATGCGGGGCTGTTGCGTTATGGCGCAGGCAGTTGGCTATGCTTGGTAGCGGGTAGCGGTTGGTCGCATGCAAGGCATGCGTCAGTGAGGTAGCGCCGCGATGTTTCACGTACCGCCGACGAAGCTACACGGCCACGCAACATTAAACCGATGTTTCTGCAAACCTCACGTGGCGTTCTGACCGCGACTTCTAAGTTGGCCGACGAATGGAGACGAGATTGCTTTATGAGCAGGCAAAGCCGCTTTGAAACCACCACGTACCGCGAACACGAGATCCGCGTACGCGCCGAGCAGGCTTCCCCTGATGCCAAGTGGACGCTCTGGGTGGACGTGTACGCGCTCGGCGGCAAGCGCCAGCCGCGTATCGGTTGCAATGGGCTGGCCTATGCGACGTACCAGGAGGC
Organism: Xanthomonas euvesicatoria; assembly: GCF_013112235.1. Taxonomy (NCBI): domain Bacteria; kingdom Pseudomonadati; phylum Pseudomonadota; class Gammaproteobacteria; order Lysobacterales; family Lysobacteraceae; genus Xanthomonas; species Xanthomonas euvesicatoria. The sequence continues at coordinate 454,799 of NZ_JABFFS010000001.1, read as the reverse complement.
CATTGCGCACGGCTTCCGCGCGGGTCGGCAGCTGATTGATGGGCAGTTTGAGACGGCTGATGCGTAAGGGGCGGGGATTTGGGATTGGTGATTCGGGATTGGTAGGTTTGCTGGGTGCGTCTAGATGACGCGATCGCGTGCATCACGCTAGAAATCTGATGCCAAAGCCCAGCCGCCGCTGGGCTTTTCGTTGTAGGCAGCCGACACGGGATCTCGCGGCAGTGAGCGCTGTATTGCTGCAGGCAGAGGGCGCATAGCAGACACGGCAACGTCCACACAGGTAAACTTTCGCGTCCGCGGCACGGCCCGACATGCTCGCCATCTCGCCGCCAGACACACGGGCCTATAGCTCAACGGTTAGAGCAGAGGACTCATAATCCTTTGGTTGAAGGTTCGAATCCTTCTGGGCCCACCATAAAATCAAGCGCTTAGCTGCTGCCAGGCGCCTCAAGCTGAGGCTGCCGGGAAAATTGCCGGGAAAATTAGCTGCGCTTTGGAGGTTTTACCACCGGCAACGCGTGGTCATAGCGGCCGGTCATTTCTGGTGTCACGTGCCCTGCGGCGTCTTGTTTGTCGCCCCGGTTACCCAGTGTGTCGGTAATGCCGCGATGCTTAAGGCCGTGCAACGAAAAGCGCTCCTGCTTCGAAATGATCCCTTCTTTCATTGCGAGCTTGATGAATCGCTGCCACGCGCTATCCAGCGATGACTTAGCCATCGGATTACCGGTCTGTTCAACGAGTAGGCGCCGATCCTCAGCCTGGATTGGAACTGCAAAATTGCGACCGTTTTTAGTCCAGATGGCGCTACGTCGTGCTACGAGAAGATCCCACGCTTCGATCATTTCTGGATCCCATTCAGTAAGCGTGTCGCGTGATCCCTTGCGCCGTTGAGCATGGATGCCTGTCGGTAGCTTATGTGTGTCGTTGAGCGTGCAAACCTCGATCCCGCGTAGGCGTGCGCTATACGCCAGCACCATGACCGGTGCCAGATAGCTCGGGCAGCTGCCTTTCGTATGCGGCATGAGAGAGCCGCGCTCTCGAGCGAAGGTCAGCACCTTGTCGAACGCGGCTGGCGTTGGCATCCGGTGCTTCTTTGCTTCGCGTGCTTGCCTCACCCCGATGGCTGGATTGGATCTGCACAGGCCGACACGCACGCCCCACGCGAGTGTGCGACGTAGATAGCGGTGAAGGTGATTCGCTTTACTGGGCGTCGCTGGAAGTGCGGGTTGGTAACGGTTGGCTGGCCGCCCCATTGCGAAGACTTCCACGAGCCGCTGGACCACAGGCGTGGTGATCCGATCAACCTGCACTGAACCCAACTTCGACCCGTCCTTGCGAAGATAGTTGGCAATGGAGTCGGCATAACGCCGATAGTCACCCTGCGTGTCGATAGCCAGTTCTTTGAACTCCAACGACTCGTGGAAGCGATCAAAGATATAGCGCAACGTGCCGCGCGTGCCTTTGCCCGCACGTTCCTCGACGATTCCATGCAATTCCGATAGACGAGCTCCAGCGTAGGCCACGGTTTGCTTTCGTGTGGCTCCGCCTTCTGGATGCGGTTCGACGACGTACCATCGTCCATCTTCCCAATACAGGCCGCGCGGGAGCGCGGCCTGGTCAATATGGGCTGGTATGAGCGGATTAAATTTTCGCTTGCGGCCTCTTGCCATTACATAAGCTCCTGTTCTGTATCCATCTCGATAGCGTTGTCTTGCTGCAAGCCCAATGCGGCATTGAGCGCATCTAGCGTTGTCCAAATTCCCCCTCGACCGTCATACCTGTAACGGATGCCCTGATCGTTGGCCCAGCGCACCACGGTCGCTGCACGCGGGGAGGGGCCAATTGGCGCGCATAGGCGCCGCAGGTCCTCAAATGTAAGCACCCCACTGCTCATGCACCTTGCTCCTTGGCCCACTCCCGCCTGTGCCTCCATTGCTCGCGCATTTCCTCGACGAGCAAGTCAGCAGCGGCGTAGCCGCGCTGAGTAGCGATGCGGAGCCGAAGCTCTTGCACCTTGGCTGCATCCGTGTAGCCCTGCCGTAGCCAGTGACGCGCCTCGCAAGCCCTACGGAACCCTTCCACTTTTGCGCCATCGATCATCGCTGACGCGTGCCGGTGAATCGCAGGCCGAGCTGCACAACGTTATGGGCGCACGGCCGGGGCTCACGAGGCGTGCGGATGCGATGCGCACGCCGCCATTCGGTCATGGCCAACTCGAAGCTGGGATGCTTCTGCGTGCGCCTACACACGCACTCGATGAAATGCCCGCCGCCGGCCTCGGGGCGGCGGGCGTCGAGCATGTGACGAGCCAGGTGGCCGCTCGTGCACGGCGGTAGAGGACTGTCGTGGTCGACCTGACGTTGGGTCACGGTACCTCCAGGCGCAGCACGCGCTCGGCGTCCCGAAGATGTTGCGCGGTGTCGGAGTCGATCCGGTCCAACGCTTGGGCGATGGTGTAGCCCATTTCGGCCAGCCAGTCGTGGCGATTCAGCACCAGAGCGGCTGTGAGCGCCTCCCCGGTGGACAAGGGGCCAGGCTCTCCCAAACGCGCTGCGGCGCGCGCAATCTCGATCGTGCGCTGCAGGTTCATGGCTGCGTCCTCCACGCGTCGCCGAGCTGGGCACGTGCTTCCTCGACACGCATGAGGCGCAAGCCCCAGCGCACCGACCAGGTGCGGGCCTGCTGCTCGTTGCAGGTCAGGATCAGCTGCCCGGAAGACTCCAGGCGATCAGCGCGGACCGCGAACAACAGATCGTCCAGCTCGATGACCTCCTGCAGGCCGAGCTTTTGACACAGAGCCTCGGCGTTGAGCGATTTGCAGCTGCCCTGCGGGCCGAGAAGAATGACCGACTCAGCCATGAGCAGCCTCCCGCCGCACAGCCATGCGGGTGCGGCGACGCAGGCGCTGCGGCACCTGTCCAACGGCCAGGCCCGTCTGGGTGAGGCGCGGGCGGCGCGTTGTCCACAGCTTGTAGATCAACGCGCCACCGGCCGCCGGCGCAAGGACCATCACCAGGGCAAGCAACTCAACCATGGGCAACCTCCCGTGCGGCCTGCGCAACCGCAGCTGCAGCAGCTGCAGTCGGCCTGCGGGGCAACATGTTGGCCAGGTCAAAAGGGAAATCTAGGCCGTCCATGAACTCGGCCAACTCCGTGCTGATGCGGTCTTCCGCCGTGGTCCACAAGCGGGGGCCGTCGATGAGCTTCCAGCCAGTACCGGTGCCGCGACGCCGCTCCCAGGACTGACGCACCTGGCGAAGCGGTCCCATGTTCAGGACGGCAGTGACCACGACCGCCCCATGTGTGACGTGCATGGTGATGGTCGCTGAGCAGTCGCCCATGCTGCGATCGTAGGCGACGCCGGCCGGCGTGCTAGCCTCCGCGTTAGGTCCGGTGCCCAAAGCCCGCGAACGTGCTGCCGCGGCTGGACGTGTTCCAGTTTGCTGTTGCATATCGACTCTCCAAGGTTGCGTTGGTGGAGGGCCTTGGGGCGGTGTTACAGCACCGCCCGCCGGCCCGCTGAAACGGGGTTAGATCAGGTCGACGCCAGATGGCGGATTGCTGGGGTCAGGCTCGCGCATGCGCTGTGCGCCATTGAGGACATCCAGCAGCTCGTGGCGAATGTATTCGGCCACTGCTGCTGGTCCGTCGTGATTGATGCCTGCTTCGATCGCGATATCGTTGGTCAGCGCGGCAAGCAATGCGGCCGCGTGGTACGCGCGCCATAGGCGGTATTGCTCTTCTTCGCTGATCGAGAAATCAGCGTCTTCCGGCAGCTGTGCGTGTGGGCGAGCGGCGTCCATTAAGCCACCTCCAATGCGGGCATGCGCTCGATCACCCACTCCAGCAGCGCTGCGGCGTCGGCTTCCGGCATGACCACGTGCAACGAGCCGATGACCAGGCCAGTGCCGTCATTGACCAGGAACAACTCGCAAGCGTCTTCAATTACGCTGCAGGCGAACATGACCGGCGCGCGATCATGCAGGCCATCTGCATACAGTTCGGCCAGCACGTCGGTCTTTCGTATCTGCAGAAGCAGGTAGACGCCTGGGGCCACACGCAAGGCCTTGTGCATGTCGCGCCGGCTCACTGGCGTACCTCGGCCAGATCGGCATTGATGCTGGAAATGGCGGCCTCAACGTCGGCCAAGGTCAGGGCCTCGGGCGCTTTGCCCATGGCCTGCAGCTTCGCCTGCAGGGCGAGCCAGGCGGTGTGGTTCCAGTCGAGGGTGTTGGCGATCAGGCCGAAGTAATGGGCGATCTGACGCGCGGCGTTGGCCGGCGCTTCTTGAGCGTCGTAGGGCATGGTGGATTCCTTGAGTTGACTGGAATCCGCCACTGCCGAGGCTAATCGGAGGTGGCGGACGGCACGGGTTAGCCTTACCGGACTCAAGGAACCGGCGGGCCTTGCGGCCCCCACGTACCGCCCGCCATAGAACTGGCAGGCAAGCGCCCGAGCAAACGCAGGGCGACAAAAAAGCGCCTTGCATCGATCGATGGGCGCTGGTGCGCCTTGAGATATCAGGAGGCTAATCCCGGTCGCCGATTTTGCGGCGACGCGGTAATAGTTGCTCCGCTCCCGGTCGGAAGTCAACGAAAATTTCTCAAAATTTCCCACATGTGCGAGCGCTCTCATTTGGCAAACACCCAGCACTTCACGGTGGTGCCGACGCCGGTCAGATCGTCCTTGAGGACGGCGCTATTGACGGCCACGTTCGCGCCGATGAACTTGTGCCGGCGCGAATCTCCGAGCAGCGCACGCAGCACCTTGAGATCGGGCACGGCCTGGCTGAACTGCGCGGCCCGCGCCGCGAAGTGATTGAGGTTGATCGCGATGCGCTGCGCGTCGCGGCTATGGTTGACGACGGCCTTACCGTGGCCGGTGGCCTCGAGGTATTCGTAGACCTCCCAGAACTCGTTGACCATCGCGTGGTCGGCGCTGATCGCCTTCTGCCGTTCCAGGGCCATGTCCAACAACGCGAGCCGCGTCTGCTCGACCATATCGTCAGGGATTGTGATGACCAGGCGCAGGCAGTCGAACAGCGCCAGCATCTGCGCGTGGTTCTTGATGACGCGTTCAAGGCGCAGATCCTGCTGCGCGCGCAGCTTGGCCTCGAAGACCTTCACCCGCTCGGCGAACAGATCGAGGATGGCGCGTTCCTGACGAATGGCGCGCACAAGGAAGTGGCTGACTTCTTCGACCTGCAGCGCGTTGAGATTGTCGGCCGCGATGCGGCTTTCGGTGGTGACCTGGGGCCGTTTGAAGTGCAGCTTCACGATGCGCGTGAGGATCGCCTCGCTGGCGTCCACCGCAGCGTTTTGGGTGATGACGATCGTGCCGCGAAACGGCGGCTCGTAGGTCTCGTTGCCGCCGTTGCGCACGCCACGTGTTGCCAGGGTGCCGCCGCCGAAAAAGTCCTTCAGCTCATCCCACTCGAACGTCTTTGAATGAGCCTTGTCTGGCTCGCTGCGATCTGCTTCCAGCAGGACCACGGGCATGCCGGACACCTGGCCCATGGCGCGTGCGCGGCCAGCCTTGGACGACTTGGCCGGGTCGAAGCCCTCGTAGTCGGAGCGGCCCAGCAGCTTCCACAGGAACGTCAGCAGCGTGGTCTTGCCGGCGCCGGCTTCACCGGTGGCTTCGAGGAATGGGAAGCTCTTGTGGCCGGCGCGGATCTGCTCGGCGAACAACGAGCCAAACCAGAACGTCATGGCGACCATGCCGTGCGTCCCGAAGCACTGCCACAGCCACGGCAGCCAATCTGCGCGGAACGCGTCGGCGTCGCGCTGGATCTCCAATCGGATGGACTTCTGAGTGGTCTTCAAGCGCAGCTTGTCGAACTCGAAGTAGTCCTCTTCGTTGGCGGTCACCAAGTCGCCATCGCGCACGGCCATATCGCCGAGCAGATAGGCACGATGCTCCTTGCTGTAACCAACGAAGTCGATGGCGTCCACCGTCTTGATCGCCTCGGTCTGCTCTTCGATCAGGCGGTCCAGCTGGTGGCCGGTACCGGTGAACATGGCACCGGCGGCCAGGGAGATCAGGCGCTTCTTGAACTCGGAGGCGCTCGCGACATGGCCACCTGTAAAGGTGCCCTTTACGCTGGGTCCGTCGTGCGGAAAATCGACGCGGAAGTAGTACCAGCTTTCGTCAGTGACCTCCTGACGCTGGAAATACAGCGCTTCCGGGTAGCAGTTGGCGATCTTCTGGACGGAGCACGCGGCGCGCTTGATCTTCTTCAGATCCTCGGCCGCAACCTCATCGCCGTCGTCAGCATCGATGTCGCCCAGCTTCTCCTTGCGCAGCTTGTCGAAGCGCTGTGTATCGAAATCGAACCAGTACAGGCGAGAGCGGTAGTCCAGCCAGAAGTCGTTGCGCCCGTCGTGCTCGAACATCAGCAGGCCTTTATCCACGGCCGAGCGAGCCACAAGCAGGTCGCCCTGGTAGCGGGCTTCGTTGACGTCGTTGTCCCATTGCTTGGGATCATCGGACGCGATAGCGCGCAGATGCAGGTCGTTCCAGTCGGTCTTCTTGCCGTCGCGCTGGACGATCTGCGCGGCCCGCGAGTCGAAGCCCAGCGCCGCTGCGCGCTTGATGTGCTTATGCGTGTACGCACGGGCGCCCGGCTCGTTGTCCAGCGCCCACACGAGCGTCGGAAGATGGGCCATGCGTGCCTTTGCCAGCTCGCGTAGCGATTCTTCCGGAAATGCGTTGGAGGACATGGCCGACACTGCGCACATGCCGTGCTGCAGGAGCGCGATCGCATCAAAGATGCCCTCGACGATCCATACCTCGCGCACCGTCTGCATGGCTTTGAGCGCGGCAGGCGCGGCCCACCAGACGCCCGCATAGCTCTGGCCTGGCGCAAAGCGCGCCTTCTGCTTGCCGAAGCGGTGCGGGCGATCGATCAGGCGCTCCCACCAGCCGCCTTTGACCAGCGGAAAACGAACCGTCGCGGTACCGGCGCTGATCTTGCGATCGTAATGGCTGTCCTGGGTGTAAAGACCTTTCAGCGGAGCCAGGTCGAAACCACGGGAGAACTGCAGGTAGGCATCGGCCGCAGCATTTGGAGCCGCAGCCGTTGGCTGGAAGCGCTTGGACCAGTCGTCGAACAGGTCGTCGTACAGATCCTTGACGTGCAGTTCGCGCCCACACTTGGATTGGCGGCCACACTTCACCACCCATGGCTTGAGATGGTTGGTGTAGAGCTCTTTCTTGCTGCACGACGGGCACTTGCCACCGCGCATGTACTCGGTACCGCTCCGGTGCTTGAGTCCGTAATCCCGCTCTAGTCGGGACAGCACCTGTTGCCGCAGATCCTCTTGCATCGAACTTCCTTAGACGCCGAGCCAGCGCCGAGGCGCGTGCGGAGAGGGGGCGTTGTCGATCACGACATAAGCGCCGCCGGCACGGCGGTGCGCATCAACTGCGGCAGCGAGCAGGCGTGCCTCTTCGTGCTTGGCGTGCGGCGCGATGCGCTGCGGCACGTTGCTGGCCGCATCAACGAATCGCGGCTCCTGTGCGGTGAACCAGCTGTTGGCATGCCTCACGAGCCGACCTCGGTGTTTGTGTGTTGGAAATCGAATAAAGCGGTGGCGGCATCGGTCAGCACGACCAGGCGCTCGTCGAAGACGTCAGCGGTGGCAAGTCCATCGCGCATGAGCGCGGCAACCACAACCGCGCCGAAGCGCTGATCCGTGTCAGGCGCGGCATTGCGGCCGATGTAGCCGTGTTCGGTCTTCACCAGGCCGCGGTGGATGCGCGCAACTTCCAGGCAAAGCTTCGCCGTGGGCGGCAGTGCCGCCCAATCAATGGTCTTTCGCATTCGGGTTACCTCAGAGGTGAGGGAAGAACGGCTCGCCGCCCATGGGGATCAAGTCCAGCTGGCGGTCGCCCAGCGACTCGCGGTAGGCCTGCAACGCTTGGGCGCGCTGATAGGCAGGTGTCGGTGGAAGTTCGCTGTGTGCGGTGGGTACGCCGCTGGGGCTGGCAATACCCGTCAACTCCGAATGGCCCGTGTAGGTTGCGCCACACATGGGGTTTTCACAGACATACGAGTCGTGCCGCAGGAACTTATGTGCAAGGACGCTGGTGCGTTTGATGAGCCTTGCACTGCATGCCTCGCAGCGAAAAACGATCTTTTTCCGACCGAACATTCTCACCCCCTTGAGCTCTTGGCGGTTGGGATTTCTGTGGCACTATTGGGTGGTGCCTTGAGGCCCAGGGCGATCGCCGCCTTGTGGGACTCGCCGTATTTGCCTTGAGAACGGCCGCGAAGCAGGTCATGCACGACCGACCGATCCACGCCGTTCTGCCTAGCGAATGCCGAGACCGTGATGCCATTTGCTTCAAGCCACTGTCGCGCCTGTTCCGGGCTGCGAGGCGTGAACTGCTGCATCTGGCTCTTCGGGGGCATGTGGCGGTTCCGTTTGCTTTTAGGAATTTTGTGGACTTAACTCAACATTGTCAAGTAAGGGAATGCCCGTATGACTGTAGGGAAACGCCTTAAGGAAGAACGCAAGCGCCTTGGCCTTACCCAGGAAGAGATGGCCTTGCAGTTCGGCCTGACCCGATACGCGCAACTGAACTTCGAGAAGGACATCAACCTGCCCGGCGGAGCGTATCTACTGGCCGCGCTGGACCGTGGTGTTGATGTCATGTACGTGTTGTCCGGACATCGGGCGCAGTTAGACCTCGCCGACAGGCGACTGCTGTCTGCGTTCAAGGATGCGTCACCGGCTGCTCGCAGTGCTGTGCTGGCTGCATTGGGCTTGGTAAGCGATGCCTCGTCCTTCAATACAGGTGCCGGCCCGGTACTGTCGTTCGACAATAGTGACGTGGGCCAAGCGGTTTCGACGACAGCGATCGTGGATCAAAGCAACATGCAGATTGTTGTTGGTGGACGCAAAAAAAAGAGCAAGTGATCAGCATCGCGATTGGGCAGCTGCTCGTAAGAAATTTGCCGTTATCGGCTATACCTGCGTGAACTGTAGAGCTTGCTAGCTCGCAAAGAAAAAGCCGCCGGTTTGAACGGCGGCTTTTTGGTGTCGGCGCGAGGCTCCATGCGATCAATTTGCCATCATCCTGACAGCACGATATGACCAGACATCCAAGCCAATGATGGCGCAATTCCTAGACTTTGGTGTGTAGGAAAAGTCCTTGTCACCATGACGGCGTCGAACCAGGCTGAGTTAAGAGTTCGTTATCCCGATAGACTCATCCGCAATAACGGGAGATGCCATCTTTGACTTAGGTGGTACACAGCTGTACGTGTGGTCGACAGGAGCTGTCTTTACTCCATCAGCGTCCTCGAGCCAGCGCCTGTATACAAAAGTGCCAGCAGTTGTTTTACCCGTGCAGCTAATTTGGAAAGTAAGTGGAGAGCTCACTACATTCACAGTACGGGTGCCACCCGAGCAACTCCAGCCGCTTTGACAGCTAACAACTTCAAAATACATTTTGACTGGAAAGGCGGGGTTTCCCGAATAATTTATTTTGTAGTCAAAAGGGGTGCCAATAGGCCCCGAGACAGTTGGAATTGAGTCAATTTTAAAGGGGGCGCACTCTTTTCCCTCCTTATACAACTTGACACCTTTGGCCATCCCTTTGCTAGCCAATGTTCTGAACTTTGTGTTTTGCAAGGCTATGGCATCTGCCGCATTGGTGTGAAATCCTACCTCGATAATGGTAGATGGGTAGTTGGCGACTCTGTTCTCGCCTTTATCCTCACCGCGGGGTGCAGTATCAACATCCCATTGCTCATACGCCGCGTCCGAGTTGATAATTTCTTTCATTGAGCAAACGACTTTTGAAGTCAACAGTTTGCTTTGCTCGGAGAACGGATGGTTTGGCTGATAGAAACCAATTGTTCCTCTAATTTTCCCACTGTTTTCCGCGTTCGTGTGGATGTTAAGGCCGTAACTAGCCTTTAGATAATTTCCATAGAGTGGTCTGGAACGAATATCCTCATTCTTTTCACGCTCGACGCTTGTCTTGTCATTCGGTATTGATGCCCAAATTTTCGACTGGTCAGGTAGTAGATCCATTAAATAATACTTGGCTGAAACCTCCCACCAAGGTTTTCCTGAAGGAGTGTGTATAGCAGTAGATTCGCTGCGAACTAGTGCGGTATTAACCTGTGACCCATTTGCAGTCAGAGCGCTGTTTACCGCAGTAGCATATCCGGGCGTTGTTTTGTCTTCCAGCATCCCGTTCTTAGCGTCTCGCTGATAGCTCCACTCGGAGTTCGTCCCAATGTGCTTTATGTATAATCCGTGCCCGGCAGCTAATAAAAGGAGCGGGAGAGGGTCCTCGGCAGGCCGGATTAGTTCAGCTTTTTTTTTTCAGAGCCGGGCTCTGGGTGGTAGAAATAAATACTTTTGCCGCCGTACGTGCATTCATATTCAGTGACGCTGACTTCGCCACGCAGCAGATAGCGAGCCGTGGTTGCGAAACTGCTGCACTGTTCTTCAGAGTCAGCACCCGCCGTGTCAGGAACAGCATCCCTACCAAGCTCAATTGTGAGTTTGCTCTTTGTTGAAGACAAGTGAGCCTTAACGTCAAACATCTTTTGGCCAGGTAGTTTTGTAGTCTTGCTGGCTTGTGAACGCAGTTGCTTTGTCAGCGACTCTTCAACTGAACTTCGATCGATTGCAGAAAGGCTGGTGGTGGCGACTCCATCACTCTTTGTCTCACTCGCACTAGCTTGAGAGGTGATGAATAGGCAAGTAGCAATAGCAAGCCCTGACAAATTCAATTCCAATGACGATTTCATTCTCTTACTCCGTGAGAAATTCCTAGATAGAACACGGCTTGCTCAAATTTTGTGCTAGCCGAGCCTCGGATCCACCCCAGTCCGAGCGTATACGACGCAATATTTCTTGTCCATCACACATTTTGTAACGTCCTCAGCGTTCGAAGTTGGCGTCAAGGGTCAAAGATGTGGTGAAGCCCATGCTGTCCATCACGTGTGTTGCAGTTGCGATCAACCACCGTTGCCTATCAATTTCTTGTTTGAAGCCGATGAGCTTTAGGCTCTGCTCCGGCGATAGCTCCGCTTGACCTATAGCAAGCTTGAAATCGAACTTCGCCAGTCCGCGTTTCACCCGCTCCAGCTCCGCGTGCGCATGCTGGCGTGCCGTTGCCTCATCGGCATAGGACTCCCGCAGGCGCTTGGCGTTGTCGTCCGTGCCTACCAGCACCGACTGCCGCCGCGCTTTGCCTTTGTCCACCCAATACGCGCGTACACCGGTGTAGGCATCCCGGTCGGCAACCGAATAGCGATGTTGGTCGCCGTCGCGCCGCGTCAGTGTGACGGCGGGCAGGGGTTTGCCAGTCGCCGTGGTGCCGGCGCCGATGGGGGCAAACACCAACGCGCCTCCCTTCACCGTTGCCACTGCATCGAAGCGTTGGCCCAGGCTGGTCAGCAAATTCATGTCGCTTTCGTTGGCCTGGTCAAGGTGCGGCAGCTTGATCTTTGCCAGTGATTCTGCGACGCGCGGCGTCAGACCATGTTCGCCGGCCAGCGTATTGAGCACTGCCCCCAGCGTGGTGTTGTGCCAGCTGCGCTCGCGCCGTGTGCGCACATTGGCGGTCAGATCTGCGCTACGCGCACGCACGGTGATGACATCAGGCGCGCCGCTGTACTCCACCTCGTCCACGATGAAGGAGCCTTTGTCGACTAGGCCGGTGGCTTTCCAGCCCAGCGCCACGGCCAGGCGCACACCACGCTTGGGCAGCGCTATCTTGCCGTCGTGGTCGTGGATGCGCAGATCCAGTTGGTCGGCTTCGCCGCCTCGGCATTCGGTGAGGGTGAGATCGAGCAGGCGCGGTGCGATGCGCTCGGTGAGGTCGATGCCATCGAGCACCACGCGCCACTGCGGAATCGAGTAGCTCATGCGGCGTTCGCCTCTGGCGTAACGTCGTCGGTGCGGCGCAGGCTCAGCTGGAACTCGATCCGTCGGGGCGTGCCGTCCTCGAAGAAAAGCGAGGCAGTTTCGTTGATCGACAGCAGCAGATACGGCCCGTAGACCACGCCTGCGCCATCCACCAGCGGTAGCGGCTCACCATCGGCCGCAAGCTGGCGCAGCGTGTCCAGCGACGCGCGTGTGCCAGTGAGTTCGGGAGCGATCAGACCAGACAGGTCGATGCTGTCATCGCCTGGGCCGAGGAACTGGCTGGCTGGCCGTGCGCCGACGCGCTCGCTGGTGGCATGACGCCAACTCATCTGCCGCTGCAGCTGCAGGAACGCGGCGCTGTCGAGAGAAAACACGAAGGTGCCGTAGGACATCATCATTGGGGTGGATCCTCAGTCGTCGCGCAGGCTGGAGCGGCGGGTGGCCGCCGTGCGCCGCTCGCGCTCTTCGATCTGGCGGGCGACTTCGCGCGCCAGGGCGTTGGCATCCATACCGGGTGCGGCATGGACGTGGATGACGAAGCTGTTGCCGCCTGCAGGCGCGCTGGCGGCGCGCACAGGGGCCGACAGCGGCGCCCGGCTGTCGATCGCCGCCACCGGCGCTGTGGCCGTCGCCAGGGCCAGGCCTGCGCCCACGGCACGCATCCGGTCGCCAAGCGCCATGACGGCCTGCACAGGCGCGCCCTGGCCGCGCTGCAGGCCCACCGTGAGGCCCTGCATGGTGTAGTCGCCCAGCTGGGCGAACACGCGCGAGGGGCTGTGGATACCCAGCAGGCCCTTGAAGCGATCGACCACGCCGGTGCCGACGCTGGCGATCGCATCGCCGGCCGCGCCGAGCTTGGAACGGATGCCCTGGACAAGGCCGCTGATCATGTCGGCGCCAGCCTGCAGCATCCGGGCCGGCCAGTTGGCCAGCTGCAGATTGATGCCTGCCCACAGCTGCAGCAGCCCCTGGCGGATGCGATCGCCGTTGCCGGTGAACACGCCCACGATCAGCGACCACGTGCCCTGGACGGTTTGCCATACGCCGCCGAGGATCTGCTTGACTACCGGCAGCACGAACACAAACGCCTGCACCAGCCAGCCGATCGCCTTGACCGCCAGCTGCAGCTGGGTGACCAGCACTGCCCCCAGGATCTGCCCGTAGCCGCGACCGGCCTGCGTTGCACCCTGCAACTGCGCGGTGGTGGCCTCGAAGGGCGTCAGCAGCTGCTTGACCCATGCCCAGGCCTGACCCATCGCTGCGGCCACGGTGTCCCACACCGGCGCCAGTGGCGCGAGCGCGGCCTTCAGCTCGGCGAGGACCGGCGCGGCGACATCGACGATGCCTTGCCAGACGCCAACGGCGAAGGCCTTGATCGGCCCCCAGTACTTCCACACCAGCAGCGCCACGGCAGCGACGGCCGCGCCGATGGCCAGCACCGGCAGGCTGACGCCGCCGAGCAGTGGCAGCAGCAGGCGGGCGCCATTGGCGAGCATCGGCAGCACTCGGCCGCCGAACGCCAGCCCCTGCCGCAGCAGCGCACCAAAGCCGCCACCGCCCGATAGCAGCGCGACGGCGCCGTGGATCTGCGAGAACGCTATCGCGGCGACACCACCGGCGACCAGCAGCCCGCCCAGGATGGTGAGCAACGCCGCGCCTCCGATGACGACCTTGGCGATCGCACCCACCAGCGCAGGATTGGCGCGGATCCAGGTTGTGACCTGGCCAACCACGGCAGCGGTGCGCTCGGTCAGTTCCTTGAACTGCGGCAGCAGGGTCTGGCCGATCGATTGCGACACCACCACAGCGGTGTTCTTCAGCAGCTGCAGCGAGTTGGCCGAGGTGGCCACTCGCGATGCGTACTCAGCCGACATCGAGCCGCCGTAGCGTTGCGCATCGGCGACCTTGGCGAAGTTGCCCTGCAGCAGCTCCAGATTGGTCAGCAGCGGCGCGATCGCACCGATCGACTCGCGGCCGAACAGCTGCGTCATGGTCGCGGCCTGCTCGGCCTTGGGCAGTGCGCGCAGCTTCTGCAGCACTGACATGATGGCCCCGCCGGCATCCTTCTGCATGACCTGGGCCATGGCCGTGGCCTTGATGCCCAGCTTGTCAAAGGCCTCGCGCTGGCTCTTGGTGGCCGACTCGCCCGAGGCCAGGGTGAGCAGCATGTTCTTGATGCCGGTGGCCGAGACCTCCGACTCGATACCCATGCCGGCGACGGTGGCGCCCAGCGCAGCCAGCGGTCCGCTCTGCAGACCGGCGACCTCGCCCAGGGCGCCAATGCGGTTCACCACTGCGCTGATCTTGTTGACGCTGGCCGGGCCGGTGTTGCCGAGATAGTTGATCTTGTCGGCCAGCACGACGACCTCATCCTGGCCCATCCGGAAAGCGGTGCGCCAGGTGGCCATGGTCTGGCCGGCTTCCTCGGCGCTGCTGTCGAATGCCACGCCCATCTTGGCCGCGTCCTCGGCGAAGCGAACCAGTTCCTGGCGCGGGATAGCGGCCTGGCCGGCGGCTGCCACGATCTTGGCAATCTCGGCCGGCAGCATGGGCAGTCGCATCGAGAGGTTCTCGACATCGCGACCCATCTGCAGGAACTGCTGCGGCGTTTTGAAGTCCACGACCTTGCGCACGTCGGCCATGGCCGACTCAAACTCCATCGCATCGCTGATCGGCAGCACCGAGGCGCGCAAGGCGCGCTGGCCGGCGAAGGCCATGCCGGCGCCGTAGGCGCTCGCCTGCAGGCCAGCGCTTTGGATCCGGGCGCTGCGGCGCTGGGCAGCGTCAATTGCCACCAGGCGCTGCTGCTGGGCGCGCATGGCGGTGGTGGTGCTCTCGATCTCGCCGCGCAAACGGCGCTCATGCGTGACCAGCTCGCGGGTGCTGATTCCGGCCGTCTCCAGGCGACCACGCAGGCGCTGCAGGCCGGCCTCCTGCGCACCGTGTGCGGTCTTGAGTTCCCGTGCGGTGCGCACGGCACGCTCGAACTCGGCATTCATGGCAGCGGTGGGCGTGCTGGTGGCCTTGATCTGTTGGGCAAGCGTGCGTACCGATTGCCGCTGCGCATCGAGCGCGGCCTTGGCGCGCTGTGCCAGCGCGACCTGCTCGCGATAGGCGCCGATGTCGCGGTGCTGGCTGTTGAGTTGGCGCAGCGCGTCGCGCTGGTTGCGCAGTGCGGTGGCGACGCCGCGGCTACCGCTCAGCACGCGCCGGAACGGACCGGTGGCGCGGTCGACGGCGGCCAGGATGACCTGCAGGCGCAGATTGTCGGAGGCCGCCATTTAGGCGGCCTCGTGGTTCGGGTAGGGCATCATTCGGCTCCGCTTCGCAGGCGGGCACGCTCGCGCCACGCCGTGAGTTCGTGCAGCGACCAGCCGTCCATCTCAGACGGAGGCCAGTGGAAGATGGCCGCGATGTCGGCCATCGCATCCTCTACGCAGTCGGGAAGTCCGCTTCCCTCTGTGCCTTCGGCAAGAAAAAAACCTGTACCTCCTGACCTACCGCCAGCAGGTCCGCCGGATCCATCGCATTGACGTCGGCGGTGGTCAGCGTGGGCGAAGAGATTCGCGGCAGCAGCGTCGCCAGCGCGGTGACATCCAGCTGCAGCACGTCGGTGAGCTTGAGGCCGCGCAGCTCACCCGCACCAGGCTTGCGCACCTTGAGGTCGGTGATGGTCTGTTCGCCGCGCGTGATCGGCTGGTCGAGGGAAATGGCTGGGGAAAAGGTCGGGGTCATCGGAAGGTCTCAGGGCGAAGGCCTGGCGGCGCCAGGCCGGAAGGGTCAGGCGCCAATGGCGCGGCGTTGGGCGGCGAGCAGATCCACGCCGTTGACGATCTCGGTCATGTTCACGAAATCGATCTCGATCACAGTGGCGCCGTTGATGCTCAGCTTGTAATAGCTGGCCGAGGTCTTGACCGAAAACTCGGTGTCATCGCCGGACTTGCCGGTGCCTGGATCAATCTCGCTGTGACGGCCGCGCACGACCACTTCCACCGCATCCACCTCGGTGGCGTCGTCGCGCTGGTAGGCGCCGGCAAAGCGCAGCTGCACGGCGTTGTGAGTGGTGGCGCCGTACTGATTGAGCACACCACGCATCAGGCCGCCGCACTTCCATTCGAGCTCGATCTTCTCCTGCCCGAAGTCGATATCGACCGGGCCATTCATGCCGCCGCCGCGGTATTCCTCCATCTTGCGGGACAGCGTGGGCAGCTTCACTTCGACCACTTGGCCGAGATAGCTCTCACCGTCGTTGAACAGGTTGAGCGCCTTGAGTTTCTTGGGCAACGCCATGGGGTTCTCCGGGAATCAGATCGGGTGCGTTACGCGTTGACGCGTTCGGCGAAGTCGGCCAGGTAGCTGGTGGTGATCTTCTGGTACAGCTGCAGGTTCTCCAGCGGCGGCACGGGCGTGTAGTCGTAGTCGATGCGCAGCGCGCCATCGGCTAGTGTGGTGGCGCTGTTGACCGAGCCGTCGTACCAGGCGTTGGCATCGATCAAATAGCCGGACGACTTCAGGTCGCGGAACTTGGCGTTGATCGTTTCCAGCAGGTCTTTGACCAGCGAGGGATGCATCGGCTTGTCGACGTAGAACGCCACGCCCTCGGCGATGGTGTCGGCCAGGATTTGCGCGGTTCGCGTGGCCGTCTCGAACGCGAACATGCTGTCCTCGGCGCACGTGCGCGATCCCCAGAAGCGTTGCCCGTTGAAGGTCACCAACGTGGTGATGTCGCCTTCGTTGAGCACGCCGGCATCGGTGGCGGGATCCTGCAGATCCCAATGCACATCTTTCGAGATGCCGGTGACGCCAGCCACTGGCACGTTGGACAGGCTCTTGTGCCAGCCCTGCTCGGTGTCGATCTTGGCGCGTAGGCCGAGCGCACGTGCGGTGGCATACGCCGCCTTCGTGGTGCTGGTGGCGGTATCGAAGGCCAGGAAGTCCGGCCAGATCATAATCAGCTCGCGATCGCCGAACTGGCCGCGATACGTGACCGCCTCGGCCACGGTATCGGCGACGGGGCGCACATACGCCATTGCGCGCAGCTTCCTGGCGACAGTCGCTAGCGCCTTGGCCACCTCCAGCGTGTCCAGACCCGGGGCGCCCAGGATGCGTGGGCGCACGCCCAGCTGTGCCTGCGCGGAGAGCAAGGCATACAGGCCGGTGTAGCCGCTGGACTTCGGCTCGCCGATCACGTTGGCGGTGGTCTTGGCCGCATCTGCGTCTTCGGCCACACGCACGACGATGGTCACCGGGTTGGTCTGGTCGGCGATGCCCTGCAGCGCGGCGCGCAGCGTACCCTTGATGCCAGCGCTGGCGACAGCACCCAGCACATCGGTGATCAGCACCGCCTTGTTCAGCGGGAAGATTTTCTCATCCGCATCAGAAGCCGTGGCGACCAGGCCGACGACAGCGGTTGAGACGGTGCGGATGGTGCGCGTGCCCGCGCTGACTTCGATGACGCGAACGCCGTGGTGGTAGGCAGTGGACATAGATTCCTCGATCAGGACGAGCGGAAGCGGAGCGGGATGGTCATGCGCGAGCGCGCATTGGCGGGGGCGACGTCAGTGCGTTCGCCTTCGATCGTCAGCACGAAGCTGCCAGGCGCATCACCGATGACCAGGTCGACGCGGGTCAGGCGCAGGCGCGGCTCCCAGCGCATCAACGCGGTGGCCGTGGCGCCGTAGAGCAGCGTGCGGGTGGCGCCGTTGAACGGCTGGTCGATCAGCTCGGGCAGCAGCGAGCCAAAGTCGCGGCGCTGCTCGCGCGTGCCGATGGGCGTGGTGAGGATGCAGGCGATCGACTGAGCCAAGTGCTGCTCGCCCTCGATCACGTGCCCGGTGGTGGCATCGACGCCGATCACTGCGGGCCGCCGCTGAGCGCGCTGCCGGCGGTCACGCCGGTGGTCTTGTGGTTCTTGAGGCTGATCCCGCCGCCGATCACGTCGGTGTCGACGGTGGCCGTGCCGGTGATGCCGGCATCGCCATTGATTTGGGTGGGGCCGTTGACCGTCAGCGGGCCGTTGAGGGTGATGCCGCCATCGGCGGTGATGGTTGCAGTGCCGCCGCTGGGCAGTGTCGCCTGCAGCGCATGCGCCTCGGTGTCGTAGTGAATCTGCGCGCCATCGGCAAAGCGCAGCACGTGGAGCGTGTCGGATGCGGCAGGCGCGGCGAATTGATCGGAATAGAGGCCGCGTAGCACCAGACCATCGGCCAGGTCGCCAGCCGGCGACAGTACCACGACTTGTTCGCCGATTGCCGGCGCCGACCAGATGATGGTGGTGCCGGCCAGGGTGACCACCCAGGGCAGATCGTCGGTCAGCATCTCGCCAACCTGTACGCGGCATCGCGCGGTGGTGAGATTCACCTCGGCCACGGTGCCGAGACGAATGGCGTTACTCAGTGCGGAGGATGCGTTGCCCATGCAGCCATGGTCCGTGGCTGCATGTTGTGGCGCACTTGCATTGATGCGTATAACGGTTGGCTACACGGAGCGCAGTCGGGTGTATCCAATCGAGCGAAGATGACGTCCGGCGCTATACGAACCAGTATGCGCTGGACCAAGCGTCAGGCGAAGCCAACTGCTTCAGCGACGAGCGAAATGGCAGTGGTAGAGACATAGCCAGTGGCATTGTTGCGGATCCGAATCGTCAGCTTGCCTTCCCCATAGCACTCGTTGCCCGATCCCGAGAGCGCTGTGGATGTGATGCTGCAGCCATAGTCGCCGGTCATCGGCGAATAATTCGCAGCCGAGTTGGACGATGTCCCGTTGCGATTGCCGCGCAGCCATGAAACGGAAAAATCCAGCTGCACAGAATAGTTACTCGCCGGCTGACCGTTGGGCAGCCACGTTCCGGAAGTTGGCGAGCCGCTCACCCCTTTCCCGGAGAGGCCGAGCGCCCAGGTTCCATTGGCCCGAATCGAGAACGAAACGCTTGCCGTCTGGCTGCCGCCCTCGGAAGTGGCTGCTTGGCTGCCAGCGTAGTAGTGCACGCCGTTGTTGGAGAGCGAATAGACGGCACTGCCTTTTTTTGCCCATCTGTTGCTGAGATCCGAGCCGGCATTGTCGCGGTAGCCGACGTCCGCCGCCCTGCTGCCAAACGCCAAGGGTGCATACCGCCGATGCAGATCATTGCCATCACTGGAACGATAGCCCGACACGCTGCCAATTTCGCCTTGCACGTAAAGGTCAAAGACGTCGTCGAAGTCGAGTCCTGCGCCCGTGCGGTACCCCGTCGCCATGAACTAGGCGACCGCCGGCGGCTGGGCTGCAGCAGCCTCGTTATGGAGGCGGTCATAGACGGCCTTCAGGTAGACGACGACGCCTGCAGCGCTGACATTTGACAGATCCTGGCCGGTTACAGGATCCGCAAGGCCGGCGGCGAACATGCGCGTCGCGATGGCATCTGAGGTTGTGGTGAGCGGCTCCCGGCCATCCAACATCTTGTTCACAGCGCCATCCAGCAGCAGAAACTCCATGCCCTGGAAGACTACGTTTGCCACGCCGGTCAGCGGGTCGTAGAAGAAATGGGACTCCACGGCGATGCGCTCAACGTCAACGCCTGGCGCAAGTGTGCGGATTCGAGAATTACTCTGCATGGGATCTACCTGTTGGGTCAGTGACTGGAGCGTAGGTCAGCGAGATCCGCCTGCAACTGTCGAACGGCAGTGGATAGTTGCTTGATGGCGTTGAAGGCGACGGGTAGCAGCTGGTCAATGTGCACTGCCGGGACCAGTTCGCCCTGAAAGCTCACGCCATGTGCATCCACTGTCTCGGGCATCACCTCCAGCAGCTGCTCTGCATCGAAAAATAGGCGCACGCGGCCATCCGGGTTGTACTGCTCCTTGTAGCGCCCCAGCAGCGTGGTGACCTGTTCCACCTCGGCCAAGCCGTAGGGCAATGCGCCGATGATGTTTTTCAGCTTGCGGGAAGAGCCGAAGTCAAACCCGCCAACGGCTGAAAGCGCGCCAGAAGTAGTCAGCCCCATGCGCTGCTGCAATGCGCCGTTGTAGGTCGCCATGCCGATACGAAGGTGACCGTTTTCGCTCCAAAAGCCGATGTTGTAGGCGCCGTCGATCAGTCCGAAGCCGCCACCGAAGCTGCCGGAGCTCAGATGGGCAAAGCTGTTGACTCCGTTGCCTGGACTGCTCACGGTCGCCTTCAGTAGTAGGCTTCCTGCGGTGTTCAGTACGGCCTCTGCCGCGCCGTTGAAAGCGCCGTTGGGTCGAAGATAGATACTTGTGCCACCCTCAGCCCCGAGGACGGTGACGTTGCTCTTGCTGATGAAATAGCCCGATGCGGAGCCAAAGCTATCGGCGTGCACGGACCCTCCGAACGAGCCTGCACCTGTGACGGCGAGCTGCGTGGTTTCGAGGTGGAGCGCGTTGGCGCCGGTCCGGATGCGACCTGCGACCCAGGAATTGTTCGCCGTGTTGACGAAATCCATGACAGGCGTGCCGTTGCCATAGTCACGCATGAGCACCCGGCCGGCGGTGGAGACGATCGCGTCGAATGCGCCTTGTGCACCGCCGCTCAGATTGATCCCCAAGCGCGGCACCGTGAGCTGCCCCGTCATGGCGTCGCCACTCTTCAGCACGTAATTGGCGTGCGAATGCTCGGCGGGGGTGAAGGTTTGCGGCTTGTTGCCGACCTGGTCCCACGACGGCCACTGGCTCGCGGTGGCGGGGATGCCGGTCAAGTTTTCCCACGCCCGGTAGTAGGCGCCATGCTGCCCGTCGAGCTTGTCGGCATCCAAGTTGTTGCCGGCACCTTCGTCCTTCAGGGCTGCGCCCTTCAGTTCGAGTGCGGTGCGCAGCAGCGCAGCGCTTGTCAGGCCGAGCAGTCCTCGAATGAACGCGGATGGAGCGCCGGCGCCCAGCCGAGCGTCCAAGATCTTCTTCGACAGCCATGCGGTGATGACACGGATTTTGTCGGTACCCTCAGCGGCTTCTTCTTCAGTCGCTAGCTCAACGATCCCAGCGACCTCAGTCGTGGCGGCCGGATCGGTGAAGTTGGTGCCGCCGAATGTGATTTGCTGTACGTCGATGTCAGCAAATACTGCATCGAGAGCGAGCAGCATCATGGCCGCGGCGGCCTTGCCCAGTAGAAGCGTCGGCTGGCTATAGACGGCGAACAGTGTGCCGTTTGACAGGTACAGGCCGAACCCGTAGCAGTCATAGACGGCATCGGACTCATCGCGGATGGACACGTGGATGGTGTCGTCGGCGGTAATGGTTCCGCCGACTGCAGCAACCCGTTTGATTTCGCCGGGTAGCGTGGTCAGGGCGGCCGAGGCGCTAAATGGCGCGTTCGCGATGCCAACATGGCTGATCAGCACCGGATTGGTACCGGTGTTGGGCGCATTGACCAGCGCGGCGCGGCCGGCGGTGGTGACTTGGAGCTTGAGACCGGGCATGTCGGTGTCCAGTTACTGGGCGTCCATCAGCAACCGTCGATAGACGGCTGGCCTCGCAACGGCGAGTACGCCGACGCGGGCTTCTGCTTGGAATCCCTGGGTGAAAGTGAAGTGGGAACGGACAGGCTTGGTGCGCTCGACTTCGGCAATGACCTCATTGACGAAGCGAGAGGTGGCGGTTTGGCCGTCGGTGCCGGTCAGCGTGAGCGTGAGCTCGAAGGTATGCGGCCGGCCGCGCGGCTCGGTTTGCCACCACTCGCGGATGGCCACCGCGCCGCCGAACGACTCGACGACCATCCGGACGCTGTTGGCCGTGCCCTTGCGCCGCTGGATCCCCATGGCGCTGCGCAGGCGAGAGCGTTTAATCGCATCGCTCCAGTCGGCCTTCCAGTCGTCCACCGATAGCGTCCATGCCAGCCACGGCAGGTGGCCGGCCGGGCACGTGTCCGGATTCCACAGATCCGGGTACGGCAGTGGGATCGCTTCCAGGCGATCAGTGACGGCGGCCAGGGCGCGCTCCATCGGAGTGGCATTGGGCGGCAGCGGGGAGTTACTCATCGATGCCGGCGTGCACGATGTCGATCGCGGTGCAGTAGGCGGCCTGCGTGCGACTGATCCTGATGTCGACTGCAGGCGATTCCAGCTCAACGCGCTGCACGCCGTCAGCAAATAGCTTGGCCTTGATGGCCGACTCGGGCACGTCGCGACCGATGCGGTGTGCCTCATCCAGATACGCCTGCAGGCTGCGCAGCGCTTCGCGCATGACCACCGCCGAGTCGGGGCCGGCGTAGGTGTAGACGCGCCCACGAATGGCATACGGGACGATCTGGGCGCTCTGGACAGCTACCTCGTCGGTCAACGGGCGCACGTCGGCATCGGTGAGGACGGCGGCCACTTCGTCGAGCAGCTTCTGCGGCGCCGTGCCATCGCCAGTGCGCGATTGCACAGTGACCAACACTTGACCAGGCGCAGGGCTGATCGCGCTGGCGTCCATGACATCCGCGGATGCGCTGAGTGCGTGGTAGATGTAGGCACCCTCGGGGCCGGCCACACTGAAGCCCTCGGGCGCCAGCTGGATGCGGCGTCGGAAGTCCACGTCCGACTCACGGGTCGGTGCAATGCCGTTCTCCGGCCGCCCTGGATCGAGCACCAGGCGCGCGACGCCAAACAAGGCGCCCAAGTGATCGAGGTTGTTGCCGGTGGCGAAGGCCAGCATCGTCTGTTGCGCCTTATCGTTGGCGCGCTGGCGGAGCAGTAGCTCGCGGGCTGCGAATAGCTGCAGGATCTTGTAGACCGGATCGGCTTCCGTGAGCGCGGAGAACTCTGGCAGCAGCTTGCGAAATTGGGTTAGCGCTTCCTCGAATATCGCTTCGAAGCTCAGTACCTCAATTAGATCTGGAGCTTGAAGTTTAGACAGGTCCACTGCAGTGAAAGAAGCCATGATGGCACCGATAGGAAACCCTTGTAGATTTCCCTGTCGATGCCTATAGGCCAACACATATGTCCTGTAGAGCGACGCGCTACAGGTTCTGCAGCACACATCGAGTCCGCTAGTCATGGGCCGATTTGATGCGGGTTCACGGAATAGGTGTATTTGACAGAATTCATCGTATATGACGATTTTCAGAGCTAATACATGCCGCCGTCCAGTTGTATTTACTTGATCTAGGTTGATCTTGTTCGCCCATGCAGTTTTTAAATATAAAAAACACAATGTGCTTAACCGAAAATCTCAAACACTTTATTGAAAACCTATTGAGGGTTGACGCTTCGCATATGTCAAATGGTTTTCGCTGGCAGCAATGCTTTCCAATTCTGGGTCAGGCATGCTTTAAATTCTTTTATACGGACTTGATCGATGAAAAACATATTTAGGTCACTTGGTCTCAAGTCAAGCAGAAGCAGTGCTCCGGAGCCAAGCTATCAAGCGCCATCATCTTCTGATAACTCTCCGCAATCATCGCCGGACCGGTCATCACCTGCTAGGCCTACGACCTTTTCAGGGTTGGCGAGTCGCCCGCGTCGTAAAGCTGAGTTACTAGCTAGCGAATTGCAGAAAGCGCAATCCTCCAGCGCCAATAATTCAAGCCTGCAGCAATATGCTAGGAATACATTGAATAACCTGGAGAATGGGATCCAGCCAACTCCTGGCGACACTATGATTGACATCGAAAATTTGCATGAGGTGGTTGCATCTTATCGCTACGAAGATTTAAATCTGCGCGCATTTAATTCTATAGAAAATTTCATCGATTCCCTTGAGGCCGGACGTAGTTCGCAAAGTCGGCAACGCGCTATCGTGCGCGATTACCCTAACGTCCACCACTTCGCAGTTGATGTTAAACATCATGAGAATGGGGCATCTACATTGATTGTTCTTGAGTCTGCATCAGCCGGGAACGAGATAGCCTTGCCAGGATATACAAAACTCGCATCCATGCTCCGGTCAAAGTTTGGCGGCAGTGCACGCATGGTGGTGATTGAGGCGGAGGCACAAAAATCCTTGAATGACTGTGTGATTTTTGCATTGGATTTTGCTTTGGCAGCATATCAGAAGCGTAATAGCGTATTCGAGGGGTGGCATGACAATTTGGCGAGTCACGGATCAATTGCCGACCAAGGCGAAAGACATAGAAAATATGGTCCGTTTGACTCCGGGCTATTTCGTAATCACGGGGTGTTTTTGATTAAGGGGTGGGGTGTGCTTCCACCTATATTTTACAAGCACTGTCAGTCTCGTGAAGTTCTTCAAGGAGTCGAGAAGAGACAGCCTGGGAGCTTGGATACAAATGTTAGTACGGGAGGAAATAGAGAGCAGGATGAGTCGCTTTCTGAGCGGATGGAAGCTTTTACAGACAGTCGTGGTTACCGGCCGAGAAATATTTCAATAGAAACCTCTCGCGCCACAAAAATTCGTCATGCGTTGAGTCGTAGCTAATAATCCCTTAAGTGACTAGACGATTAATTAGCATGTCACGAATAAGTGCATAATCACCCTCCGCCAGCCCTAGTAAGGTGCGTTTCTCATAGCTAACTTTAGGCCCGTCTGGCCGGATTTTCTCGGCCAGACCTTCTTGATGGACGCGTGCAATCCGCGAAACGCGCCCCAAGAAACCAACGCTCACCACGTTGGGACTGGCGCTGATCTTGAAGTGCTTCGCCTGCCGCAGCTTGACGAACATTTTCGCGCGTTTGACGCGCCCTGATTTCTGCCGCAGCTGCTGCTTGCGCGGGGCGTACTGCGAACCGTCAGGCGCCTGCTGTTTACCGATGCGCTGGCTTTGCGAACGCCGCAGTTCCGTTCCGATCTTGCGTGCCAGCGTGCGGCGTTCGCCCGGCTGCAGGCGGGCCAGCAACGGCGCGGCCCAGTTCTCCAGTGCGTTCAGCTCATCCATGTGGGATCGATCACCGGCTCGGGCGCATGGGTCATGTCGTAGCCGCCTCCATCCTTCGCTGTCACCACGACGCGCTCGGTCAGCGGCAACTTGATCGACAGATCCACGGCATCGTTGGCGAGGATGTCAGCCTCGAAAGCGATCTCGCCGCGTCGCGCGGGATTGGACAGCAGCTCAGACTGGTTGACCTGCACCCATTCCAGCAGCGGCAGCATCACGCTGTCGGGATGCCCGGCATAGTCGGTCAAGATCAGGTTGAGCGTGTATTGGTATTCGAACGACAGCCCCGGTTGGACTGTGCTGACCAGGCTGCCAGCGTCGATAAATACCAGCAGCCGGTCGGCGTCGCGTGCCAGATCCGGCAATGCCGCGACCAGATGCGCGCGCAGGCTGGCTGGCTTGATCATGGCGTCGGCTCCGGTGCGTGCAGGTCGATCCAGTCCTGCAGCGCGCTCAGCTGCGCGGCGGTGGCGTGGCAGCTGGTGTAGTTGTCGGCGACGGTGCCGGCGATGGCAGAGAGCGTAATACCGGCGGCCGGCGCATCAGGATCTCCGGCGGGCGGCCCGGCAGGGTTGCCCGTGGCGGCGGCGTCGTGCAGCCGCACAAAGCCAGCAGGGATAGCGCAAGCAGCGTCGGCTTTCTGGGTGACATAGATCGGGATCTCGCGGGTGATGGTGGCGCCGGCTTCGCGCACGATCTGCACGCGGTCGACGTACTGCGTCACGACGGTGGTGGAACCTCTAGCGCTGTCGCGTTCCGCTTCGGCCTGGCGCTTGGCCTGCAGCGCTGCATCGCGGTCTTGCTGCGCTGCACTGACGCGTTGCTCCTGCCACACGCAGCCGCCGACGAGCACTGCAATCAGCGCCAGCAGGATGATCAGGCGCGTAACCATCAGGGCACGCCGAGGATCTGCAGGGCGCGCTGCGTGCGCGTGACGCGATCGCTGTGGCCTTCGGGCAAGCGCTTGGCGCGCACGTTGCCCAGGTTGATCTTGCGGCCAAGGCCCAGCACGTCGCCCGTATCGGCCAGCCCGTTGAGGCCGTTGTCGTGCCAGTACGCCGCCGCACCCAGGGCACTCGGCTCGACCTGCAGCAGCAGATCCGGCTGATCTTCCACCGGCAGGCCGATCAGCTCACCGATGCGGCGATAGTTGCCCCGGAAGGTGTGCTGCATCGGTCCACGGCCCCGGTAGCGGTGCCCGTCGCCACTGGCGGCGTTGCCGTTGCCCAGGCGGTCGGCGTAGACGAAGTTGGCCAGCCCGACCGGATTGCGCAGGAATTGCGGCGCCTGCGCCGGGGTGATGCGTGCGCCGAACACTTCCAGCAGCCGGGCGCTGGTGGTGTAGGTCAGCCCTTCCTCCATGCGCGACAGGCTCAGGCTTTCGTGGCCGACCTGGCCGAGCCAGTGCGCGGCGCGGCGCTTGGTGGTGATGCCGAAGCGGTTGGCGGCGGCAAGCAGCGGGTTGTGCCAGCGCTGGGCGCGTTGCGGCGAGCACTGCATGATCGAGGCGAGCTGGGTATCGGTGAACATCAATCGACCTTCAGGATGCGCGCCACATTGCCCTGGGCGCGGTAGGTGAGCACCGCCAGCACGATCAACGTGCCCAGGTGCCAGAGACTGACTTGCGAGCCGGCGCCGGCCAGCAGGATGTGCAGTGCCTGCCCGCCAGTGCTGGCGATCAGTAACCACGCGCACCAGCACGCGCCGCGCCGATGGCGCGCATCGACCGGGCGGTGGTAGGTAAGCAGGCGGACGCAGATGGCGAGCGAGGCCATCAACGTCAGGACGGTGACCAGGCTATGCACTGGGCGGACCTCCACGACGTAGGAAGGAAAAGTCAAAGGACTTGCTCTTTTCGATCAGGCCCAGCGTCACCGTGATGGCGCACGCCGCGCTGGCGAAGGCGGCCACGCCACTGGACTTGATCGGCAACCAGCGCAGGATCTCCGGCGCCAGCTGGTAACCGGCGATCACGCTCACCGGGAAATAGATCAGCCGCGCCAGCAGCGGTTGCTTGGCGGCAGACACGACAAACAGCGCGCCGCCAGCAAACGCGCCGATCAGCGCATCGCCGTCGATGCCAGGCAGCACGGAGGCAAGGCCCACACCGGTGGCGATCAAAAAGCCGCTCGATACGGAAGTGGGTTCGGTCATCAGATCAGTCCCATAGCTGCACAAGCGGCGTCATTGCCGCTGTGGTGGTGGTTACCTCGGGCAACTCCACTGGCGTGCCATGCGGCAGCACGGCGCCCAGTTCGGCCAGGCCGGGATTGAGGAGATAGGTGCGCTCGACGAGGCCGGTCGTGCTGCCCAGGTGGCGCCAGCACAGCAGGTCGACGGTGTCGCCTTGCATGGCGTGCACGCGCATCAGATGAGCTCCACCGTGCTGCGCGGCAGGTTCTGCAGATCGCGCACGGCCCAGCGTTGGTCGCGGCGCAACTCGGTGATGCTCGGTGACAAGTCATCGGCGCGCTGGTTGGCGCTGTCGGTCGCGTCGAAGCTGCGATAACGCTCAGCCACCTCGACGGCGGTGGCACAGGCCACCGCACGCAGGTACAGCTGCAGGCGGCGCGAGATGCCATCCACTGTGGTGCTGGGCACATCGGCCAGCGATGCGTAGCCGGCGGTCTGCTGCGTCTGCGCCCAGGTCTGGAGCTCATCGTTGACCGCCAACATGGCGGCGACGATGGCCTGGCGCAGGCGCGCATCGGTGACGGTGCCATCCAGGCGCATGCTTGCCCGCACACTCGCCGGTGCGATCGCCGGCCAGAACGGCGCGTTGGCGATCGCATCGGGCGTGGCGCTGGTGGTGCCGGTGGCAGTGAATCCGCTCATGGATGGCTCGGAAGAGATCGCCGGTGGTCGGGGCGTCACCGCAGCGATGAAGTGCTGTGGATCAGCCCCGAGCCGGCGAGGGTTGCAGGGACGCTCGGTTATGCGCTGGTGCCCGCAGGCTCAGCGCTGAACTTCTTCAGGAGGCGCTCGGCGCGCTCCAGATCCTTCTTGCCGCCGCAGCTGCCGTGCAGTGCGATGGCGCGCTGCAGGTCGGCCACAGCGGCAGCGGCGATCGGCTGCGCCTGGTCGGCGGGCGTTTCGTCGGTGATGCCCGCCAGCGATGCGCGGGCCAGCGCCAGGTGCAGCTTGGCGCGCACCTCGTCGGGCATGTCCTGCTCGGCGGTCAGCGTGGCGGTGTCGGCCAGGACGGCCGCATCGAACGGCTGGCCTGTCTTCTGCGCCAACAACGCGGCTTCGGCAATTTCCTCGGCCAGCACGCAGCCCACCGTGCGGGTGAAGCGGTCCGGCATCTGCAGCTGGTGCTTGAGCACATAGGCGCCCAGCTCCAGCGCGCCGGCATAGTCGCCGGCATCAATGCGCCACACCATGCACGTGGTAACGATCTCGTCCTGCGCGCCCTGACCGCCGGCAAGCACGCCGGCCAGGTACGGCACATAGGCGGGCAACAGCTGCACCTTCAGCGCGGCCTTGCCCTGGTCGGACTGGATCTGCTTCAGGCGCAGGCGATCGCTCTGCAGCTGCGCCATGTGCTGCTCGTAGGCGGTGGCACCGGCCATGAGCTGGTGCGGAGCACGCTGCGCCGCTTCCAGCTCGGCCAGCACGCGGCTGTGGTGACGCTTGGCGGGACTGTCGGCCATGGCTTAGGCCTCGATCTTGATGTGCTCGACCACGCAGCCCAGGCCGTAGTCCTCGACCACGTAGGCATCGTTGGAGGACTCGTAGTTCTCGATGCGATCGCGTGCGGGCACTTCCTGGATGTAACGACGACGGCCGCCGGTCTGGTAGTAGATCGACAGGTTGGCCAGCGAGGTGACCATCAAGGCGCCGTCCGGCAGGTACGGCACCTCGGCCACCTGCAGGCCGCCGACGCGGCGCTGGCTCAGGATCAGGTCGGTGGCGATCTTCTCGCTGGCCGGCTGGTCTTTGTTGACCATCGGGAAATACTTGTCGTGCATCAGGTCGCGGCCGAGCACCACGACCAGGCTCGGATCCTTACGGTGCCACGGATCCAGCAGGTTGCTCACGACGTCGTACACCAGCGCGTCGAGGTTGCGGTAATCGGTAGCGTCCTTATCGGCGCCGATGAGCACCTTGCCTGCCGTCTTGCCGCTTGCGAGCACGCGCTGGGCGGCGTTGGTGCGGTACTGCTGCAACCAACCGATGTTGACGTCTTCCAGCAGCGGAAACGCGGCGCGATCGGTGTCGGCGGCCGCATGCGTGCCGTTGAAACCGATCTGCAGACGGTCCAGCGCCTGGCGCTTGACGATGGCATCGCGCAGGCGTGCCTGGAAGTCCGGGAACTTGGCCCAGGAATCGAGCAGCGCATACGGGATGGCGGTGTCGAAGTCGGTCTTCTTGGCGAGGTACTCGTTCTTGTCGAGTGCGGCGACGTTGCGCGGGGTGCGGGTCTTGCCGGCGCCGGTATCGGTGCGGCTGGCGATGCTGCCGGTGACGCCGATGCCCACCTTCTGGCCGGACAATTCGTCCACCGGGACGATGTTGACCTTGGACAGGAACTCGCTCGATTCCTGCATGCGCGATTCCAGCTTCTGCTGCACGGTCGGATCGACAGCGAAGGAGTGGAATGGCGAGGCGACGCCGTTGAGCTTGGCGATCTGCTCGGCGAATTGGTTGAACTGCAGGCGGGTGGCGTTTTGCATGGTGGCTCCGAAGGATGTGGCGCTGCGGCTTTTGTGTGGTGTGGGATCAGCAGTCGGTCAGCACGGCCGCGCCGCCGCCGGTGACCACCGGGCGTGCGGGCTGTGCTGGGTCAGGCTGCTGTGAGAGCGAGGCGCGCAGCTGCGCCAGGTCGTCCGCCAGCTGCGCGTGCTTGGTCGCCTGCTCGATGTGTTCGGCCTGCAGGCGGTCGAAGCGTTCGTCCTGGCCGCGCACGTGCTCGGCAATTTCTTCGATGCCTTCGCCGAGGTCTGCAAACTGCGCGGCGGTGATGCCGGTGGCATCCTCGCTCTTGAGCGCGGTGCGGATCCGGCTGAGCAGACCGGCGACCGGGCCTTCGCTGACTTCGCTGAATTCCAGCGCGGTTTCTTCGGCGACGGTGAACAGGTTGCCCGGTGACTGCTTGCGATCGGCCAGCGGATTAGCATCGGGGTGCTGGCTGGCGAAGCTGAGCATGGAGGTGCCCAGGCTCGCCGGTGAATCGGTCACGGCCAGGCCGACCAGATACGCCTTGCCGGTGTTGGCGAACTTCTCTTGCACCTCGATGCTGGTGTAGAGCTTCTGCTTGGACTTGTTGATGGTGATCAGATCGGCAGTTGGCTCGATCTGTGCAAACAGCGCCAGGCGCTTGCTGCCGTCGATCTCGACCTCTTCGGCCTTCACTGCAGTGACATCGCCATACGCACGGAATGGCGAGTCCGGCAGTAGGCTGCGCATATGCTCGATCCAGATGCGGGCGTTGTAGGTCTCGCGGTTGTAGGTGGCGGCCATGTCGTCGATCCAGCTGCGCTGAATCGTGCGGCCATCGGTGGTGGCGCCTTCGACGGCCACGCGGAACCAGTTGGAACGGAACTTCTTGGTCTTGCCCGACATGGGTGTCCTCTGCGCTGGATGCGTTTGCGATGACCCATGGTCAAACGCGACGCATAGCGCAGCAACGAAAACACCATGTAAACCAGGCGATTACGCGTTGCTCAACTGTCGGGATTAAGAGGTGTGCTGCACCCTGATCGGCATGCAAAGCGTTGCCACCCAGCTCCCGATGGACACCCGCAGACAGGCCAAATTCCTGTACTGGATGGGCTGGCGCGTGACCGAAATTGCGCAGGCCATCGGCGAGAACGAGAAGACTGTACACAGCTGGAAGTCGCGTGACGAGTGGGATCGCGCAGACAACGTTGAGCGCATCGGTGGCGCGCTCGAAGCGCGCCTGGTCGTGCTGATCATGAAGCCGGAAAAGTCCGGGGGCGACTTCAAGGAAATCGATCTGCTGCACCGGCAGCTGGAGCGCCAGGCGCGCATCCAGCGCTATCAAGGCGGGGGCAATGAGACCGACCTGAATCCGGCTGTTGCCAACCGCAATGCCGCGCCGAAGAAGAAGCCCAAGCGCAACGACTTCACCGAAGAACAGGTCGAGCAGCTAACCACCGCGTTCGTCGACGGCTGCTTCGACTATCAGCGCGATTGGTATCGGGCCGGCAACGAGCGCACCCGCATCATCCTCAAGTCACGCCAGATCGGCGCCACGTTCTACTTCGCCCGCGAGGCGCTGATCGATGCGCTCACCACCGGGCGCAACCAGATCTTCCTCAGTGCGTCCAAGGCGCAGGCGCATCTGTTCCGCGGCTACATGCAGCAGTTTGTGCGCGAGACGATCGACGAGACGCTTTCCGGCGGGGACAGCATCGTCTTTCCCAACGGCGCCGAGCTGTTCTTCCTGGGCACCAATGCGCGCACCGCCCAGGGCTACCACGGCAATTTCTACTTCGACGAGTTCTTCTGGACCTACGGGTTCAACGAGTTGAACAAGGTCGCCAGCGGCATGGCGATGCACAAAAAGTGGCGCAAGACCTACTTCAGCACGCCGTCGAGCATGGCCCACGAGGCCTATACATTCTGGACCGGCGAGCGCCGCAACAAGGGCAAGCCGGCCGCGCAGCGCATCCAGATCGATGTGTCGCATGACGCGCTGGCCGGCGGGCGCCGCTGCCAGGACCGCGCCTGGCGGCAGATCGTAAACATCCTCGACGCCCAGCGCCGTGGCTGTGACCTGTTCGACATCGACGAGCTGCGCGAGGAATACAGCCCGGACGCGTTCGCCAACCTGCTGATGTGCGACTTCGTCGACGACGGCGCCAGCATCTTCCCGCTGGCGATGCTGCAGCCGTGCATGGTCGACAGCTGGGTGGAGTGGGGCCAGGAATACAAACCGTTCGCCGCCCGCCCCTACGGCGATCGCGCCGTGTGGATCGGCTACGACCCAGCTGAAACCGGTGACACTGCTGGCCTGGTCGTGCTGGCGCCACCGCAGCAACCTGGCGGCAAGTTCCGGCTGCTGGAGCGCATCCAGTTCCGGGGCATGGACTTTGCCAAGCAGGCCGCCGAGATCGAGCGCATCACGCGCCGCTATTGGGTGACCTACATCGGCATCGACACCACCGGCATGGGCAGCGGCGTGGCGCAGCTGGTGAAGCAGTTCTTCCCGAATCTGGTCACCTTCAGCTACTCGCCGGAGGTCAAGACGCGCCTGGTGCTCAAGGCGTTCGATGTGATCCACAACGAGCGGCTGGAGTTCGACGCCGGCTGGACCGATGTGGCGCAGTCGTTGATGGCCATCCGCAAGACCATGACGGCCAGCGGCCGGCAATCCACCTTCACCGCCGGCCGCTCGGAAGAGACCGGCCACGCGGATCTGGCGTGGGCACTGTTCCACGCGCTGCAGAACGAACCGCTGGAAGGGCGCACCGCGCGCAATTCCGGCTTCATGGAGATCTCTTGATGTTGACCGACCAGCTGCCCGCGACCGCGCCTGCAGCGCCAGCCGTGCCCGCACGCACCGAGGCGTTCACCTTTGGTGACCCGACGCCGGTGCTCGATGGGCGCGGCGTGCTGGACTATCTGGAGTGCTGGCAGAACGGGCGCTGGTACGAGCCGCCAGTTGCCCTGGATGGCCTGTCCAAGACGACACGCAGCAACCCGTTCCTGCAGTCCGGGCTGATCTTCAAGCGCAACATGCTGGCGCGCACCTTCAAGCCGCACCGGCTGCTGACGCGCGAAGCCTTCGAGCAGCTGTCGCTGGACTGGATCACGCTGGGCAATGGCTACCTTGAGCGGCGCCGCAACCGCATGGGCGGTGCGCTGTCGCTGGCTGCGCCGTTGTCCAAGTACATGCGGCGCGGCATCACCGAGGGCGAGTACTTCCAAGTGCGCACCTGGCACGACGAGCACGTGTTCGAACCGGGCAGCGTCTTCCAGCTGCGCGAAGCCGATGTCGATCAGGAACTCTACGGCCTGCCCGAATGGATGCCGGCGATGCAGTCGGCGCTGCTCAACGAGTCGGCCACGCTGTTCCGCCGCAAGTATTACAACAACGGCTCGCACGCCGGTTTCATCCTGTACCTGACCGACCCCCAGCAGAGCCAGGAAGACGTGGATGCGTTGCGCACCGCCATGAAGGGCGCCAAGGGGCCGGGCAACTTCCGCAACCTCTTCCTGTACTCGCCAGGCGGCAACAAGGACGGTCTGAAGCTGATTCCGGTCAGCGAAGTGGCGGCCAAGGATGAGTTCAGCGGTATCAAGGGCATTACCCGCGACGACATGCTGGCCGCGCTGCGCATCCCGCCGCAGCTCATGGGCATCGTGCCGCAGAACGCTGGCGGCTTCGGGTCCATCCGCGAGGCCGCTGCCGTGTGGGCCGCCAACGAGCTGGAACCGCTGCAGGCGCGCATGCTGAAGATCAACGACTGGGTGGGCGATGAGGTGATCGCCTTCTCCCCCTACGCGCCGCCAGCGGCCGCGTAATCCTTTCCCACTGCAAGACCACGCAATGCTCAAGAACCTCCGTTGTGGCGAATGCGCTCGCCTGCTTTGCAAGGCCGGCGCCTTTGACGAAATCCAGATCAAGTGCCCGCGCTGCGGCACTCTCAATCACCTGAAGGCCGAGAGCCTCACCTCTGATCGCCGCGAGCGAATCCAAGAAGGCTCTCACCATGAAAAACCAGCTCCTGCAGGGCGACGCCCTGACCATCCTGCCCACGCTCGAAGCCAATTCGTTCGACGCGCTGATCACTGACCCGCCTTACGCGAGTGGCGGCCTGACCGCCGCCGCCCGTGCCCGGCCGCCGTCGACGAAGTACTGCCGGGATGGTGGGCATGCCGACTTCGTTGGTGACGAGCGCGACCAGCGCTCTCACCTGAAATGGATGCACTTGTGGCTGTCCGAATGCGCGCGCGTGCTCAAGGACGGCGCGCCGGTGCTGCTGTTCACCGACTGGCGGCAGCTGCCGCTGACCACCGACGCGCTGCAGATCGCCGGCTTCACCTGGCGCGGCATCACCGTCTGGGACAAGACCGAGGGTGTTCGGCCGCAGTTGGGACGCTTCCGGAATCAGGCCGAATACATCGTGTGGGGCAGTAAAGGCAACATGCCGCTGGATCGGCGCGCGCCGGTGTTGCCCGGCGTGATCCGTGAGTCGGTGCGCAAAGCGGACAAGCACCATCTGACCGGCAAGCCTACGGAGCTGATGCGGCGGCTGGTGTCGATCTGTGAAGCAGGTGGCCAGATCCTCGACCCCTTTGCGGGCAGCGGCACGACTCTGGTGGCCGCAAAGCTGGAAGGCTATGGCTGGACCGGCGTTGAGATATCACCGCACTACGCCGAAGTGGTGCGGAACCGTTTTGCTTTACTCTAACTAATACCGGCGACAAGTCCGCCGCCGCCGGCATCACGTAGGTGCTGTCCTATCAAAAGTATGGTGCGGGTTGATCAGCGCTGAGATTTTGTTGCTGAGCTAGCGTTACGCTTCGGTTCTCTAATAGCTGATCACTTAAGCCTGAAGTGCCATGGATGGCCCATACTTCGTCGCATCGATCATCCTCAGCGATTGTCGAGCAGCGCTGTGCGCACCTATAAGTGTTTCGTCCAATACGACAGCCGACAGGAATGTAATGTCATTTGGTTCAGTGGAAGCCTCGGCAAGTTTACGAGCCCAATAAACCCGTGCTCTGGGCGCTTCTGTTGCATTTGTGAGGCCAGATTGCTCAATCGCTGACCATGCTTCGGCAACGGTGCCGAAGCCAGTTGCAACTTCTCGCACCGCCTCTGCTGCAGCGTCGGTTAGAGCTTTAGATGCATCGCCCTTAGAGCGTTCCACTGCCTCGGCAAGCTTTTCGGAATGTGAGGCAGCGCCAGCGATCCAGGCTTGGCAAGAAACCGCCAAGGTGTGCCGTGTCGGGAGCTGCCTGCCTTTCTCCAGGCAATCAATACCCTGCAGCACTTCGTCGTGGATGCGCCGCGCCAGCTGAGGACGACCAAAGGATGCTGCTCGTGTTAGTTGAGCCCGCAGCTGTCCGAGTTCAGTGACACGCCGCACGAGAAACCAGTATGGCCGAGGTGTACCAGGAGTGGTGTTGAGCGCAGCAACGACAAACGGCCATGCCTTGTGAGCAGTCAATTGCGCGCTGCCAAATGCTTCAGCCAAATCGTGTGGACCCATCGCAAATAGCGCCACCATTACCCGGTCAGGGGGCACATGCAAGAAGCCCTGACCCAAACGTCCGTTTGCGTTTGCTATGTCACCACCGATCTGCTCATGAACCCTCATGAACGCAGTGCGCAGGGCCTGAACTTCGATGGGTAGTGCCGAAGCTGACTGGGTGACGGTAACCGCTAACGCTTGGCCAGAACCTGACAAGCGGGTGAACCGGGCTGGATGTGCTGTCTGCAATGTAGTCATCAAGAGGCGAATATCACTTTCTTGGGGCACAACTGCCACGCGGTCCAACGCTTCTAGCCAGTCTGGTTGATTCGGCGGAACTTCTGGCAGCACGAGGAACAGCTGCCGTAACAACACGCCCTTCTGCGCTGTTGTCGTAGCGGAGGTAAACCGGGCAATCAATTCATCTAAGAGCAGGGTGGGCTCAGTTGGTGGCTCCGGCAGATCAGGCATCGATTTCAGATACGCGTTAATTCGTTGTGATTGGCCTAGCAAGCGGAGGAAATGATGAACCATGCGAATTGCAACCAGCGCAACACCGCGGCTTACCCCCAGACCTCCGTGTAGAGCTGCAGCACGTTGGCTAATCAAAAGGGTGAATGGTTCGAGAGCTAGGCGTAGTGCCTGGCGATGCTCTTCCGGTTGGTCAATACCAGTAGTCAGGAACGCCGCCCGCGCCACCGGTGGTGCCGTCAAAATATGACGAACGTCAGCCAACACCTGGCCGGCTGTTTTGTATCGATTCCCATCAGCGAATGCAGCCCCATCGCCGTCGATCTGTATCAGGATGGAGGAAATAGCCTGCTCAGCGGCGACACCTGCCAGGCCTATCAAGCCGGCAAAGCCTGCCTCCGAGGATTTCGACGAGTGGCGAACCGGCGTAGCTGCTGCTGTCATCGCGAGCGATAGATTATCCATGCTCGCTTCGAGCAGGCGCACCGTGCTTCGTGTCAACAACTGAGGCATAGGATCGTCCTTGAAGGTCGTGTCATGGTCGACCTGCCGAGACCATAGCGCAAGACCGCAGTGGTACCTCTGCCTTGTGGATGCCTTACTACGATTCGCTCAGGCTTCCCGGACACGAGTCCCAAGAGGTTGGCAGGCTGCGGGCGCTTGAGCTCCATCACTCCTGCACGAGCATTTTGCGGCGTCCTAAGTTGTCTCTCTTATAAGCGGTTGTGCGTCACGTCAAGCCGGAAGAGTACATCTGGCGCGCTGTGGCCACTTGGCACCCTCGCGCCCTCACAGGTTGCCTGCTCTGCCTCAGTCACGCGCAATCGTCGCCCCGCCACGCCTGCGGTCTTCATGCATGGTTTTCGCTGCACCCCCGCAGGGTGGGCCTAGGCCGCGCTGCTGTTACCGATCCGTGCGATTCAAGGAGGCCTCTCTTCCCTGCAGATCCCTGCGCGCCTGGGGGGCTTGGCGGGGGCGATCGGCTGCGATCCGTTGCTAGGCCTCCCAGCGCATTTCGGCAAATGACCATCGGAACCGGGTAATCGGTAATCCGGAGCCTGAAGCAAGGCCTAAGCAATTGATGTCAATGGGAATTTCTGGATTACCTTTTGGGGTGATTTAAGGTAATTAGGCTCCCATAGAAAAGTTATGTGATTGAAATTTAAGGATATTTTTTGGGAGCTTGATTACCTCCGCGAAAGGTAATCCCATTACCTCTCAATTACCCTTTAATTACCTTTGAAATTGATTCGTAAGTCATTGATGCATATGGATATATGTGTAATTTTTAGAGGTTGGTTACCTAAATTACCTCTCCCCGTTGGTCATCTGAAAAATTGAGATTGGGGCGCGCTAGAGTGGGTTGCCACCAACTCGCTAACGCCGGATCCCCCGCAATGGCACTGACTCGCGATGCCCTGCAGACTCACCTCGATCCCGTCCACGTTGCCGGCGGGAAGCATTGGTGGCTGGTAGACCAGGCCGTAGCCATGCTCAAGCGCGGCCGCCGGTTGGCCAACAAGCAAGATAGCCAGCGGCACACCTTCTATATGGATGCCGTATGAGCGTGATCGATACCGGCGATGAGCCTGTTCTGCCGTCTGGCTTCCGGTGGGAGAAGGCTTCCCAGCATGAAGAGGGACCGCCCACCGCTCTCACGCTCGACGGCGTAGAAATAGCCCGAATGATGGATAAGGTCGCGGGAGGCTGGTTTGTACTGCTGGAACGTCAGCGACCGAGCCCGCCAGGCGAGCCGTTTGCGCCGCTGGTTACGCGAGACTGCAGCAGCTTTGAGCAGGGGCGGCGTGGCACAGCCATGTGGGCGACTCGCCACGAGGTCAGGATTCGAAGCGAAGTGGCCGCACGAATCGCCGCGAACCCGCGCCATCTAGGTGCAGGTCGGTGATCGCAGCGATCGGGAAAATTGGCCGTAGGCCCAAGCCCGCATAAGGTCTCCGGCGCTGGTGGCCGGGAAAAATAAGCAGCGTAAGTTGCTGATTCGCAAGCTCAATAGCGCTAACTCATAATCCTTTGGTTCCAGGTTCGAATCCTGGTGGGCCCACCAATTGCGCAGGCGTAGCGCTCTCCTGTTCCTGTAGGCATAGTTGGCTTGAGGATCCCCGCCAAGCTAGTTTCCGCCGACGCAAGACCGCCGCGGTTAGCGCGTCGCGCTTGAACGCCACCTACTTCCGTTACACCTCGTGGGCAGAAAACAAGTTCACCACGCTGGCAGGCGAATTGAAGCCGAAGAACTGTGCATGATTGCTCGCACTCTGCTCCGCGAGAGCGGTGCTACGTGGGAACAGCGCATTTTCATAGGCACTCAGTGCCGCCTCGATCTGGCCCGGGTTCTCAATGAGCGAACGTGCGAGCTCGGCTCCGTCGTAAATGGCGAGGTTTGCACCTTCTCCCGCAAACGGTGACATCAGGTGCGCAGCGTCGCCGACGAGCGTTACGCCGGGAGTGCGTGCCCAAGCATGTTCGATCGGCAATGCATAAATCGGGCGAATGATGGGCGCGCTGTCAGTGTGGGTAATCATGGCCAACAGAGCTGGAGCCCAATCTTCGAACTCTTTGGCAATGCGGCGCATCGCGGCTGTAGGCCGGCCAAAATCGAGCTCGCGAAACCATGCTTCGGGCTTGGTCAACGCAATGTAGCTGCGTAGCGCGCCGTCTGCGTATCTGTGGGTAAAGATGCCTTGGCCGGGGGCTAAAGCCATCAATGTGCCGCGCCCGACCATCTTGGCGCTAGCCTGGCATCGGTGAGAGATGTCTCGATAAAAGTGGTGCCCACGTATGCGGGGGGTGCGGTCGACAGCAACGGCCGAACCTTCGACCATGCGCCGTCCGCTCCGACAACCAGGTCCGCCGTGATCGATGAACCGTCGGCAAAAGTGAGGGCAAGCGCTCCGTCCGCATTGCGTGCTGCCCGTATGAGCTTGCGACCCCAATGAATGGCATCGGAGGGCAGGGAGTCAATCAACAGCCGGCGGAGTGCGCTGCGGTCCACCTCCGGTCTGAGAGAGCCGACAGAGCGTTGTCTGTCGAACAGAATCGTGCCGTGCTTGTCACTCACGCGCTTGGCATCCTCGCCCGGGAGGACGAGGGACAGGAAGGCGTCGTGGAGGCCTGCCGCGGTTAAGCCTAGCTGCCCGTTCCATTCGTGTATGTCTAGCAGGCCGCCTTGTGATCTGGTGTTGCGTGAAGCCTCGGCCTCATAGATGGTGGCGGAGATGCCGTTGATGTGGAGGACACGTGCGAGTGTCAAACCGCCCAGACCAGCACCGACGATAGCGATCTGATCAGTTGAAGATGGACGTGGGTTGGTGTTGTTGGCTGTCATGAGCGCTCCAAATACAACGAGCGTTCGCACAGGCGGCAGCTCGAAGAAAGGCCGGGTGATCTCGGCGAGGGGCGCTGGCCAACCTAGCAAGCATGCTGGATGGCGTGTATTCGATCTCTTGGTGCCGACGGCACGCAGGCGAACGTTTTTCGCGTCGCGCGCATTCTTGCATTGATCCGCTTCCTCGAACAATCCCTTGGGAGAGCAGGTTCGTAACGCGTCGGCCGCACTCCGAACATGGGCGGATCAGCGCCGCGCCGCGGCAGCCACCGCAAAGCTGTCTTCAAGCATCAGGAAGTGCGAGATCTCGTTCCCCGTGATGGTGAGCACGATCGTAAACGGCGTCTCGATGAGCTTTCCGCTGGCGGTAATGCGGCTGGCGAGCTCGCCCACGATGACAGCGCGGTCGTTGCTGGCCAGTAGGTCATGCACCTCGAACCGGATGCGCTCCATCAGGGTGCCGGAATCACGCACGAACGCTTCTACCGCGCCGCGCCCGCTGCGTCGCCCAATCCACGGCAGTGCGGATGGATCGCCTGGGATATGCCATTGCAGATCCGCACTGAACATCGCCGCAATCGCCTCAGGCGATGCACCGGAGCCGATCTTTTCAAGGAAGTTTTGCGCAATCGCCAAATTGTTTTGCATGCTCATCTTGTTTGTCTCTGGTGGGCTGGAAGTGCACTCACGGTAGCGCGCTGCACGTATGGTCAGATCTGGGTCAGGCCGCCGTCCACTGTCAGCTCGATGCCGGTGATGTAGGAGGCATCGTCCGATGCCAGGAAGGACATCGCCTTGGCCATCTCATCCGGGCTCGCTGCGCGGCCCAGTGGTGCCTTCAGTTGGATCTCGGCCAGGTAGGCGTCGATGTCTTCGTCGCTCATGCCCAATTCGGATTTATAGGCGGGTGTGACCACGACGCCGGGCGCGATCAGGTTGACGCGAATGTCGCGACCTTTCAGTTCGGATGCCCATGTCCTGACGAAAGAGCGCAGTGCCGCCTTCGTTGCGGCATACACGCCGAAATTGGCGACGCCTTGATTGGCCGCGATGGAGCCCGTCACCACGATGGCGCTGCCGGCGCGCATCAGTGGCAGCGCCTTCTGCACGGTCAGCAGGGTGCCCTTGACGTTGATGTTGAAGTACTTGTCGAAGCCTGCTTCGGTAATGGATTCGATTGGTGCAAATTCGCCGCCGCCTGCGTTGGCAAGCAGCAGATCCAGTCGTCCATGCGCGGTGGCGATGACGTCCATGACGGCGTCAAGCGCTGCACCAACGGAAATGTCGGCGCGTACCGCCGTGGCGCCGTGGCCGATCTCGGCGACCGCCCGGTCCAGTTCCTGCTGCCGGCGGCCGCTGATGACCACCGTTGCACCCTCCAGTGCCAGCCGCTTTGCGGCGGCCAGGCCGATGCCCGAGCTGCCGCCGGTGACCAGGGCAATCTTCCCGGCGTGTTTGGTGGGGTGGATGTTGGCCAGATCGTGGACGTGCATGGTGTTTGCCTCTTGAGCGGAGTTTCTGCGTTGCAGGCAGTCTATTGAC
The DNA here is from genome assembly GCF_013112235.1 of Xanthomonas euvesicatoria. Lineage (NCBI taxonomy): Bacteria > Pseudomonadati > Pseudomonadota > Gammaproteobacteria > Lysobacterales > Lysobacteraceae > Xanthomonas > Xanthomonas euvesicatoria. The sequence goes on along the minus strand of NZ_JABFFS010000001.1, from coordinate 414,573 downwards.
CCTCGCCGCGGCGATAAATCGGCGTATTGTTGATTCTTTATTTCCCTGCGGGAATAATCCGGCGCTCTAGACGGAGCGATCAATGGATCACCTGCAGGCAATCCGTGCCTTTGCGCGCGTTGTGGAAACCGGCGGGTTCAACCGTGCGGCGGAATCGCTGCAGATGCCCAATGCCACGCTGAGCAAGTCGATCAGCGCGCTGGAAAAACATCTGGGAGTCACATTGCTTGAACGCAGCACGCGCCGCGTGCGTGTCAGCAACGACGGCGCTGCGTATTACGCGCGCGTGCGGCACCTACTCACGGAGCTGGACGACGTGGAAGCCACGTTGGGGCGTGCCCAGGGCAGCCCCAAGGGCCGGCTTCGTGTAGATACGGGCGGCTCGACGGCGTGCGGATTGTTGATCCCCGCATTGCCGGAGTTCTGTGCGCGCTATCCGGATATCCAGCTGCAGCTTGGCGTCACCGATCGCACGGTGGATGTCATCGGCGAAAACATCGACTGCGCGATCCGCAGCACGGCAGACGACGGCGCGCTGATATCGCGCAAGATCGGCAGCCTTGCCTGGACCACCTGCGCGAGTCCTGACTATCTCGCACGCTACGGTGTCCCGACCCACCCGGAACAGCTGAAAAGCCCGGCGTTTCCCGTGGTGGGTTACTTCTCCGCGCATAGCGGCAAAGCGCCGCCGTTGCATTTCCTGGACGATGGCGCGCCGCTGGAGATCGTTCCCAACTGCAGCGTGATGGTCAACGAGAGCAACGCGCATCTGGCGACCGGATTGGCCGGGCTCGGGCTGATCCACACGCTCGATTTCATGGTGCGGCCGGCCATCGAACGCGGCGCGCTGGTGCCGGTCCTGCAGGACTGGCGCCCGGCGCCATTGGATGTCTTCATCGCCTATGCGCCCAGCCGACAGTTGAGCACCAAGGTGCGTGTGTTTATCGAGTGGGTAAGCGAGATCTATGCCCGGATCGGGCGAACACATTCGGCAATCGAGCGCTGACGAACGTAACCTGTGGCGTTCACGCGATGTGCGGCGTTTGCTTCCGGGCGTTGTGGCATCGCATCGGCCCGGGGCCGATTCGCTTTTGTGCCGTGCTCACCGTACTGCGAGGCTGCCGGGCCTTTCCGACAAGGCACGCAGCACGCGCCGGACAGGCATCGCCCTCCACGGCGCCCCGCCCCGGAGCGATTGCGTGCAAATATACGTTTCATATACAATTCGTATATCGACGCAAAACGAGAGCCATCATGGGCATCGTCAATATCGACGACGACCTGCACGACCAACTGCGCCGTGCGTGCACGGTGAGTAGCCGTTCGATCAATGCGCAGGCCAATTTCTGGATCAAGGTCGGCATGCTGTGCGAGATGCATCCGGACACGACGTTTCAGCAGATCGTGGCCGAACAATTGCGCGCGGCGGGCGTACGGCCGGGCGTACGGCCGCAAGCCTTGAAGCCGGGCCGGGCGTGATCAAGTCGCCCGACGAGATCGCGCTGATGGCGGTGTCTGGCCAGCTCCTGGCGCAGGTGTTCGATGCGCTGGATCGCTTGCCGCTGGAAGGTCGCAGTACGCTGGAACTCAACGGGTTTGTCGAGCGCATGATTGTCGATGAGCTCGACGCACGGCCTGCGAGCAAGGGGCAGTACGGTTTCGAGTTCGTACTCAACGCATCCATCGACGATGTGGTCTGCCATGGCGTGCCATCGGCCGACGACGTGTTGCGCAGCGGGCAGATCGTCAACCTGGACATTACGCTGGAAAAGAACGGCTATATCGCCGATTCCAGTACCACGTACCTGGTGGGCGAGGTCGCTTACCCGGCGCGTCGCCTGGTGCAGGCCACGTATCAGGCGATGTGGAAAGGGATTGCAGCGGTGCGCCCGGGCGCGCGCTTGGGCGATATCGGCCATGCCGTTGCGCGGCACGCGCGTGCGCACGGCTATAGCGTGGTCAAGGAATACTGCGGGCACGGCATCGGCCGTGAGATGCATGAAGACCCGCAGATCCTGCACTACGGCCACTCGGGCACCGGCTTGGAACTGCAGGAAGGCATGGTGTTCACCATCGAGCCGATGATCAACCAGGGCCGTGCGGCGATCCGTTCGCAACCGGATCAGTGGCCGGTGCATACGCGCGATGGCAGGTTGTCGGCGCAGTTCGAGCATACCGTGGCGGTGACGCGCACTGGCGTACGTGTGTTGACCTTGCGGCCTACCGAAGTGCCGCTGTGCGTGGTGGAGTGACGCACCGCAACGCATTGCGTCAGGCGGGTGTCAGTCGGCCGGGACGCGCGGCGTCGCCTCTGGCCGGCGCGGAATCAGTGGCGTGGTGTTGGTGTGCAGAAGCATGCGCACGGCCGCTTCGACACTGATGAAACGGCTGCGTTGCAGCAGATAGGACAGCATGAGAAGTCCCGCGAACATCAGCGTGGCCCCTGGCCTGACGACGGCTGCCGGAACCAAGAACCCAACCACCATCATCACTACGGTCCAGTTGCAGAAACCGCTCACGATGATCTCGCGTCGCCGACGGTCGATCACGATGCGCCCGCGCATGATCATCGGATAGACACCGCCGACGAACAGGAAGGTTTCGCGAAACGCATACACGTCTTCGGACAGACGATGGAACCGCAAGTCGGGCCAGCGCGATGGCTCGACCGCATTTTCCACTTGCGCCAGCGAAAAGCAGGCCAACGCATCGCGGGTCACCGCAATACGCCGTGTAAACACCGGCAGGCCCCAGCTGAAGTAGGGGCGGTTCCAGGTGATCAGCAAGAGGCCTTCGGTGGCAATCAAGCCCAGCAGCAGGTAGAGCATCGTGCATCCCTGTTCGAGTGGCTCAACGATCGCACGCGCATGGTGCGCCGCGTGCCGGCTCCGATTCTGGCGCCTGAATGCCTGGCCCTGCAATCACGCCTGCGGCGCGGCGCGCGTTTCATCGCCGCGCCAGATTGGCTCAGGTCAGCGGCGCTCATGCACACTAGGCCCCACAGCGGACGCCGGCTCTGCCGGTGCCGATCCCGCAATCATTGGTCCCATGCAGCCACTTTCCCACACCTTGCCGGCCGTGCACGCCATGGCGGCGCAACTCCGCCGGCCGCTGGACGGCTTGCGCAGGCAGCTGCGCGCCAACGATCTCTGGTTCATCGCCCTGGCCGCGCTGGTGGGGCTGATCGCGGCTGGATTGATGGTGCTGCAGGCCGGTATCGCGCATGGCCTGCAGAGCTGGCTGTACGCGCTCGCGCCCGAGCAGCGGCTCAGCACGGCCACCTCGATGACGGCAACGCAGTTGCTGGTGTTGCCGCTGGGCGGCTTGCTGGTTGGTCTGGTGACGCTGATGGCGCGGCGGCGCAAGCGGCCCCTCGTGGATGCGGTGGAAGCCAATGCCTTGCATGGCGGGCGCATGTCGATGCGCGACAACCTGATCGTTGCGGTGCAGACCTTGTTGTCCAACGGCTTCGGTGCGTCGGTGGGACTGGAGGCGACCTACACGCAAATGGGGTCGGGTGCCGGCTCGCAGCTGGGGCGCGTGTTGCGGGTGCGGCGTGCCGACATGCGCACGCTGGTGGGCGCCGGCGCGGCCGGTGCGATTGCCGGCGCCTTCGGCGCGCCGCTGGCCGGTGCGTTCTATGCGTTCGAGATCGTCATCGGTGCCTACACGCCATCGGCGTTGGCACCGGTGGCCGCCGCCGCATTGGCTGGCGCGTTCATGGCCAATGCCCTGGGCGCAGCGCCGTACTCGTTGCCTGCTGCGGTGGCCTACCAATTGCAGCCGCGCGACTATGCGGTCTACATCGCGCTGGGCCTGGCGTGCGCGTTGATCGGCATTGCGGTGATGCGCCTGGTCGCCGGCATCGAACGTGGCGTGGGCCGCATCAATCTGCCGGTGTGGGGGCGCCCGGTCATCGGTGGGTTGCTGCTGATTCCGTTGGCGCTGTATTCGCCGCAGGTGCTGTCCTCGGGGCATGGCGCATTGCATCTAGACCTGACCAGCAGCAGTACCTTGCAGGTGCTCGCCATCCTGTTGGTGCTCAAGTGCATTGCGTCGGGAATTTCGCTGGGTTTCGGCTTCCGCGGCGGTCTGTTCTTCGCCTCGTTGTTCATGGGCTCGCTGGTGGGCAGCCTGTTCGCGGTGAGCCTGAACCTGTTGCTGGGCGCTGCGGTGGTGGACACCACCAGTGCATCGCTGGTGGGCATGGCTGCATTGGCGGCGGCCATCGTTGGCGCGCCGATGACCATGGCCATGTTGATCCTGGAAGGCACGCACGATTTCGTGCTGGCCAGCGCAGTGATGGCGGCGGTGCTGGTGGCCAATACCGTGGTGCGGCAGGTGTTCGGTTATTCGTTCTCCACCTGGCGGCTGCATCTGCGCGGCGAAAACATCCGCAGTGCGCGCGATGTGGGCTGGGTGCGCAATCTGTCGGCTGGCAAGATGATGCGCAAGGATGCCAACCACACCGCGTACGACATCAGCGTGGCCGAATTCCGGCGGCGGTTCCCGCTGGGCTCCACGCAACGCGTGGTGCTGGAAGATGCAGACGGACACTATGCCGGCGTGGTGCCGCTGGCCGTGCTGTACGCCGACAATGTGCAGCTGGACGCCCCGGTCGGCGACTATGCCAAGCACCGCGATGCGGCGCTGCTGGCCGACACCGACATCGTGGCGATCATGAAGGTCTTCGATACGACACAGGCCGATGAGTTGGCCGTGATCGACAGCGATCGCAAGGTACTGGGCGTGCTGTCGGAGGGATTCGTGCGCAAGCGCTACGCCGAAGAACTGGAAAAACGCGAGCGCGAACTGATGGGCGAACGCGTGGCTAGCGACGACTGAGCCGCGTGCTGTCAGCAACGGCTGCGCGCATGCGTGCGCATCGTTGATCTGTGTCTGATGTTCGATGCGCAGACACAGGCGCAGCGTCGGGTTGTTCGGGCTGGCCTGAGCGCGTTAGTATCGCCACTGCTCAAGAACGATCTCCTTGGACACATGACACCACCCTGACCTCAGGCCTTACGCGCTCGCAGTTGCTGCGAAGGTCCAGGTGTTTGACGTGCATGTAATGCGCCGTGTGGTTGCCGGCGCATGGAGTCGTTCAATGTCCAGAAGTTTCCCGTTGCGCCAGCAATGGCTCGGCAACGTGCGTGGCGATGTGCTCGCCGGCATCGTGGTCGCGCTTGCGCTGATTCCCGAAGCCATCGCGTTTTCGATCATTGCCGGCGTTGATCCCAAGGTTGGGCTCTACGCGGCGTTCTGTCTTGCAGTGGTGACTTCGATCGCCGGTGGTCGGCCAGGCATGATTTCTGCCGCCACCGGTGCCATGGCGTTGTTGATGGTGGATGTGGTCAAGGACCATGGGGTGCAGTACCTGCTGGCGGCGACCGTGCTGGCGGGCGTGCTGCAGCTGATTGCAGCCGCATTGCGTCTGGGCGCATTGATGCGTTTTGTCTCGCGCTCGGTGATCACCGGCTTCGTCAACGCATTGGCAATTCTGATCTTCCTGGCACAGCTGCCGGAGTTGGTCGGCATGCCATGGCCGGTGTATGCCGTGTGTGCAGCGGCATTGGTCATCATCTATCTGCTCCCGCGCGTCACCACGGCGATTCCTTCGCCGCTGGTCGCAATTGTGGTGTTGACGGCGGCATGCGCGTACTGGCACCTCGATCTCCGGCACGTGGGCGACATGGGCCACCTGCCTGATAGCCTGCCGGTATTTTTGCTGCCGGACGTGCCGCTGACATGGGACAGCGTGCGCATCCTGCTGCCGGTATCGACGACGCTGGCGGTGGTCGGCTTGCTGGAGTCGTTGATGACGGCGCAGATTGTCGAAGACCTGACCGATACCCCATCGCAGCGCAACCGCGAATGCGCAGGTCAAGGACTGGCGAACATGGTGGCGGGCTGCTTCGGTGGCATGGCTGGCTGCGCGATGATCGGGCAGTCGGTCATCAATGTGCGCTCGGGCGGACGTGGGCGCTTGTCGTGCCTGGTGGCCGGCGTCGTCCTGCTGCTGATGGTGGTCTATGGCGCGGCCTGGGTGCGCCAGATTCCGATGGCGGCACTGGTGGCGGTGATGATCATGGTCAGCATCGGCACCTTCAACTGGGGATCGCTGTGCGATCTGCGCAGGCACCCGGCAAGTTCGTCGGTGGTGATGTTGGGCACCGTCGTGGTCACGGTCTGGACGCACGATCTGGCGCGCGGCGTGTTGGCCGGCGTCCTGCTGTCGGCACTGTTCTTCGCGCGCAAGGTCGGGCGCATGCTGCAGGTGCAGGCCAGCGATGGTGACGATGGGGTACGCGTGTATGCGGTGCGCGGCCAGGTGTTCTTCGCATCGGCCGGGCAATTCGTCGCCAGCTTCGATTTCCTCGGCACGCCGCCGAAGGTGCTGATCGATCTGAGCCACGCGCATTTCTGGGACATCAGTGCGGTAGCGGCGCTGGATCGGGTGGTGTTCAAATTGCGTGCGCACGGCGCCGAGGTCGAGGTGGCTGGCGCGAATCAGGCCAGCGACGCGCTGATCGACACCCTAGGAACCCATCGGCGCGATGGCGCGCGGCTCCAGCTCGGTCACTGAGCTGGGCTGCTCGCGTCCAGCCAGCGCGGCTGTCGGCGAGGCCGATTGGCGTGCATGCGCGTCCAGCAATGCGGACAGTCGACGATGGCAATCGCGGAAGGCCAGTGCAGAGGCCGGCATGTCGCAGGCGTCGAAGGTGCGTGCCTCGGCCTTCCAGGAGGCGAGCAGGTCTTCCAGATCGCAGATCAAGCTCGGCATGGTGTTTCCTCGGTAGGCGTCCTGCTGTCTACGGGGAGAGGCGATACGCGGATGCAAGCCGGCGCGGGGCGACCCTGCGCTGAGCCACAATGGTTCAGATACTGCGATGAACGGCGCATTTTTTGGGTGCGGCACACGTGCGCATCACAGGGCCGGGAGGAGGGTGGGCAGGCGGTCTTCTGCCGCGGGAGCTGACCATGGGCAACAACCAGAATGCCAACCGGGGTATCGACGACCCGACGCCACCCAACGGCGTCAAGGCGCCGGGCAAGAATGAGGATCTGCTGCAGGACGGGCCTGCGCAGGACAGCGAAATCGATGACGACGACAGCATCGAGGACGAACTGGATGAGGACGAAGAGGACGAAGAGGACACCTGAGGTTGGCTCTGCGGGACGCACGCGATTGCGGCGAGCCCCGACGGCGCACGACAGGCCCCGATGCTGTCGACGGCGCGAGGTGCCATGGCCGTCGCTGCAGTGGCGGCCGGTGCGCCTCTTTCAAGGCAGGCGCCAGCGACACGGCGGACCCGGCCTGCCGAGAATGCAAGGCGTGTGGATGTCCGTCATCGACCGCCGGCGGCCAGCGTCAACACAAGCCGGCTCGCCACACATTGCGTGCGGTCCTAAACTCCAGGGCCTTTCGATCGCGTTGATACCGCCATGGACACCCTGCCGCCGTTACCTTCCATCGCACTGGGCGAGTACCGTCATTTCAAAGGCGGCCGCTATGAGGTGCTCGGTGTGGTGCGCAGCAGCGAAACCCTGGAGCCGCTGGTGCTGTATCGGCCACTGGAGCGCGATATCGGGTTGTGGGTGCGCCCGTATGCGATGTTCGTCGAGCAGGTCGAGGTGGACGGTGTTGCCCGCGCTCGCTTCGAACGCGTGGAGTGAGTGCCGCGCGCACTGCCGCGATGCGGCAACCGTACGCCTGGCCTTGAGCGCGCGATGACTGCCGCGACCACGCCCCTCACGACGCCCGACGGCCGTTACCTCATCGTGCGAGAGCGCCTGTGGCGCACCAGCAACCCGCACCTGAGCGAAGAGGTGCGTGCCGCGTTGGTCAGTGCACTCATGGATGCGCGACGCGCGGTCAAGGCCGCCAAGCGCGACGACGATGCACAACGCCTGTTGGCCGCGCGCGGTGCGGTCGATGCAGCCAAGGTCGCCTTGGGTGAACGCGGCGCGGTGTGGTGGACCGATGGTGCCAAGGATTTCAACCGGCATCTGGTCAAGAACACCCCGTACGCTGCGTGGTTTGCGGCAAGCGGCCCCGCGCCCCGGCCTGCAAGCGTCGACACGCCTGCAGGTCTCGATTGACAACGACGCCTGTGTCGCTACGACGAATGCCCTGACCGCGGCGTCGCATTCCACCGGCATGGTCTCGTTCAACCGGGCAAAAACCCTTTGGCGCGCAGTGCTGGCTCGAAACGGCGTATGCCGACATCCACCAACTGATGCAGCACGAACGGGTCTTGCGCCACAACCCGATCCAGTGCCGACGCATCGGTGTGGTGGGCTAGCACGATGCCGCCAAGACCATCGGCCGATGGGCCGGCCGCGAGGAACAGCCCCGTGTCGATGTGCTCCCGCAACCACTGCTTGTGGGCGTCCAGATGTGCGGCCAGTGCCGGCGGGGCGACGCGATAGGTGAGGGTGATGAGATGCAACATGGCTCAGGCCTCCACGCGCGCGCGCGCGACCCCGCGCCCGACCCCGCGCCCGACACTGCGCACGACATCGGCAATGGAGGCCTGCGCACTGATCAATGCGGCCGCGGCCGGCTCCGGACCACGCGACTGATTTTCCGCGCGCACGAAGTGCACGTCGCGCACGCCCAGAAAGCCGAACGTTGCGGTCAGATACGCCTCCTGAAAATCCAGTGAGGCCATCGGCCCTTGCGTGTACATGCCCCCGCGCGAGGACGCCACGATCAGCTGCTTGCCGCCGGCCAGGCCTTCGGGCCCGTTAGCGGTATAACGAAACGTACGGCCGGGCTGGGCGATGCGATCGATCCAGGCCTTGAGTTGGGTCGGCACCGAAAAGTTGTACATCGGCGCGCCGATCACCACGATGTCGCTGGCGAGGAATTCGTCCACCAGTTGCTCGGACAATGCATGTTCGGCCACCAATGCCGCGTCGCTGGCTGGTTGCGGCAGCGGGCGGAAGCCGGCAGCAATCGCGCCGGAAAGGTGCGCGATGGGAACCGCGGCAAGGTCGCGATAGGTGGCGTGTAGATCGTCAATCGCTGCGTGCAGGTCCTGCACCACCTGGGCGGTGAGCTGGCGGGAGACCGACGTGTCGGTCAGGATGCTGGAATCGAGATGGAGCAAGCGCATGGTGGGCTCGTGTGCTGTGGTCGGTGGCGGCACTCTACGAAGCGCCCTCGGGCGCAGGTAGGCCGCTGGCGGATGACAAACTGTCCTGCCTGGCAGGACAATGACGGCCTCCTTGCGTGGGGTTGGATTCAGATGGAAGACCTCAACGACTTCGCGCTGCTGGTGGCAGTGGTCGACCACGGCAGCTTCTCGGCGGCCGGTCGCGCGTTGGGGTTTCCCCGCTCCAAGGTCAGTCGGCGGGTGGCAGATCTGGAGCAACGCCTGGGCGTGCGGCTGTTGCAGCGTTCAACCCGTGCGGTCAGCCTCACCGAGGTCGGTGCCGAGTTCTATACGCACTGCAAATCCATCACCCGCTCGGCGCAATGGGCGCTGGATGTGGCCGAGCGCGCCACGCAGCATCCCTCCGGCCGGATCCGCGTGAGCTGCCCGACCGGTGTGGCGCATCTGTTTCTGGCCAAGCTCTTGCCGCGGTTTTTGTTGGCGCATCCGGATGTGCAGGTCGATCTGGAGCTGACCAGTCGACGGGTGGAACTGATTGCCGAAGGCATCGACGTGGCGATACGGGTGCGTTCGAGCCTGGACGATTCCGGCTTGATCCTGCGCTCGTTCGGCGTCAGCCGGCAGGCGTTGGTGGCAAGCCCCGGGTTCGTGCACGCGCATGGGCCGTTCGCCTCTGCGGCGGCACTGCATGAGGTACTGGGAATGGGCCCGCGTGGCGTCAATGGCGAGCCGCCCCGGTGGCGGCTCACCAGCCCGCAAGGCACCAGCGAACTGGTGGACTACCGTTCGCGCCTGTTCACCGAGGATGTCGAGCTGCTGCACCACGCTGCGCTGGCCGGCATGGGCGTGGCGCAGTTGCCGCTGGCCCTGTGCAGGGGCAGCATCGCCCGTGGCGAACTGGTGGTGCTATTGGGCGACCACACGTTGCCGGTGCATCAACTACACGCCGTGTATCCCTCGCGTCGCGGACTGGCGCCAGGCGTGCGCGCCTTGATCGAGTTCCTGGTCGACGTCCTGCCTGCGGTGCTGGAGAGCGCCGAACACGAGGTATCAGGCTAAGCGCAGCGAACAAAACGACTGTGCAGCGCCAGGCGGGCGCGGCCGCTGCCCGGAATCGGCATATACCACTCGTACACTGCGGTTCCGAGCGCGCCGTCCGCACCCGCCGGACGACTGCTCGCTACGTTTTGTTAGCCGACCTGAGCGCATGCAAGGGCCGCCGCGACAGGCCAGGTTCGTGTTGGTGCTCACCGCGATGGCGTACCGATGGTACGCGCGGCACGTGCGATGAACTCGGCCACCTTGGCGGGCTGCGCAACCAGCGAAAGATGGCTGGATGCGATGGTGGTACTGGTGGCACCGATCTGCTTGGCGATGGCGCGCTGCACATCCGGACGCAACGCATTGTCGTTGTCGGTGATCAGGTACCACGTCGGTTTGCGATGCCACGCGGCCTGCGAGACCGCGTCGCCGAACGCGGCGGCGGTCATCGGCTGCTGGACGGCGGCAAGCTGCCTGACCTTGGCCAGCGGCACATCGGCGGCCATCACGTGCTGGTAGGTCGCCGCGTCGTCGAGCCAGACCAGGCCCTGCGCATCCGGCTGCAGGCCTTCCATCGGCGCTTTCAGGCGTGCCAGCAGCGTGCCGACCGACTCGCCGGTATCGGGTACCAGGGCCGACAGATAGACGATGCCCTTGACGTTGTCGGCGTTGCCCGATTCGGTCACCACCGCGCCGCCCCAGGAGTGCCCGACCAGCAGCACGTCGCCAGGTTGTCGCTCCAGCACGCGGCGGGTCGCGGCGACGTCGTCGGCCAGCGAGGTGAGCGGATTCTGCACTGCAGTGACGTGATAGCCCTGGCGCTGTAACGCCTCGATCACGCCAGACCAGCTGGAGCCATCGGCAAATGCGCCATGCACCAGCACGATGGTAGGCAGGCTCTGCACAGGTGCGGCGGTTGCCGGGCTGGCAGCGAAGATCGACAGGGCGCTCAGCAAGGCGAGGCCGGCGTTGGCAGACAAGGGGGATGGCATGAGCGTGATCGCAAGAGGGGAGCGAGAGTGCGATCAAGCATATGTCGGCCGTTGGCCGTCAAAACAGCGCAGACCTCGCCAATAAATGTGGCAGCGCTGACACACCTGACACATGGCTGGCGCCCGCGGGACCGCAGTCCATTCCACCGGCACGCCGGCTCTGCGATGGAGATGTCGAGCCGCGCGCAGGCTGTCACGCAGGCGGCGCGGCGCCACGCAGCCAGTGCCCGCCGTGCCGTGACCCAACCCGGCACAGGCCGGGCTGGGCGACATGCCGTGGATGCAGCGCGACTCAACCCAGATCGCAATTGCTCGGCTGCGGCCAGGTGGTGGACGGCAGCATGGCTTTGACAGCCGCCGGTGCGCTGATGCCGATGGTGCTGGCGCCGTAGAGGTCTTCGAGTTCGTCGATGCTGACGATATAGCTGTCCAACGCACCCAGGTTGGCGCTATTGGGAATCAGCCAGCTGATGGCGCGCGAACCGCCGCCCGGGTTGGCGGTGATGATGGTCTTCCAGAAGAAATCCGGCGTGCGGATGCCGTGGCTGCTGAGGAAGTAATCGTTGCTGGTGTCGCTGTAGATCACGCCGCCGTAAACCTGCACGCTGGCGATATCGCGATAGCACTCGGCCACGTTCTCTGCCTGTACCCAGATGCCCTGATTGAAGCTGGCCACCTGCGGCACGATGTTGCTCATGAGGTTGGCGCGGCGGATGTAGGTCGCGTTGTAGTCCATGTGGTTGGAGGTCACCAGATGGCCGCGGTCATAGCCGGAACGCACGCTGGCATACGAGGCCGTGGAGGTCTGGCCGGCACAGCCGCTGGGCAATTCGGTATCCAGATTGAAGCTGGACGGGCGTGCAGCCGAGCCCGTGTCGGCCTGCAGCACGTATTCGTAGCGCAGTGCGGTGCGGTTGGTGCAGTCGTACGTCAGCGTATAGCCGCCCTTGTTGAGGGTTACCAGCTGCGCCTGTGCGGCGGCGCTGAAGGTGGTGAGAAGCACAACGACGAAAAAGGTCTTCAAGCGCATGGAAGTCAATCTCCTTGAAATCATCGGACGCACGAAGCCGCCGCCGCGATGCGTCAGCACATCGACGTTGGACAACGCGCCAGGGGAACAGAGGGCTCGCGGCATGGCGAGCGCTACAGCTATCGCATACGAATGTTGCTTGTTGGTGACTTGGGCCCGAGCAGCGTGCGGTCGCCCAGATCTTGTTTCGGCGTGTAGCCAGACGCTTGGCATTCGGTCTGGAGGCGATGCCGTTGATGAGGCTGATGCTCTCGGCGATCTTCTTCGCTGATCTTTAGAGATCTGACAGGGGTGCGGTGGGCACGTTGCGCGGCGTGGACACAGGCAACGCCACGCGCTGGCAAGCCAGGCGTGGCCGATCGAATGCGAGACGCGCGCCTGCGCGCGCTGGTTGCGTTGCGCAGGTGCAGATCTGCTGCAGGCGGGATGGCGCGATGACTACCGCGCAGGCAATGGGAGGTGTTATGCAGCCTTCGCCGGCAGCTTGACCACCACCTTGATCTCAAACTGGAAGCCGGCCAGCCAGGTCACGCCGACCGCGGTGACGGTGGGGTAGGGGGCCGGGCCCCAGTAGCTGACCCACTTGTCCCACATTGCCTCGAACACCACCTCGGGGTTGACCATGAACAAGGTGACGTCGACCACATCCTGCGAAGTGCAGCCGGCCGCGGCAAGGACGGCATCCAGGTTGACGAAGGCGCGGGCAATTTCCGCGTCCAGCCCGGGCTCGGGCGAGCCGTCCTCGCGGCTGCCGACCTGGCCGGCGACAAACAGCAGGTCATCGGCGCGTACCGCCGGCGAGTAATGGTGGCGCTCGTACAGGGCGTGGCGCCCCTGCGGGAAAACGACGTCGCGTGTGGCCATGTGGCTCTCCATCGAAGTGCATCAGAACGAAGGCACACGTTAGGCGGGTCTGCAGTTGCGATAAATCGGCAGCATCGACCAACACTGTTTGTAGAATCCAAACAATCTTGGCCGCGGGAGCAGTGGTGGATCGATTCGATGCAATGCAGGCGTTTGCGCGCGTGGTCGAGACCGGCAGTTTCACCAAGGCGGCCGAACACCTGGACATGAGCCGCGCCAGCGTGACCCAGCTGGTGCAGCAACTGGAAGCGCGCCTGCGGGTTAAGCTGCTCAATCGCACCACGCGCCGGGTGCAGGTCACTGCCGATGGCGCGGCCTATTACGAGCGCGTGCTGCGCCTGCTGGCAGACCTGGACGATGCCGAAACCAGCCTGTCGGTTGCAGCCAGCTTGCCACGCGGGCGCCTGCGCGTGGACGTGCCCAGCCCGTTGGCGCGGCTGATCCTGATGCCGGCGTTGCCGGCATTCCATGCGCGTTATCCGGAGATCCAGCTGGATATGGGCGTGAGTGACCGCCGCGTGGATCTGATCGGCGAAAACGTCGATTGCGTGATACGCGGCGGCACCATCACCGACCAGTCGCTGATCGCGCGTCACGTGGGCGACCTGCAGGCCGGCGTGTACGCAGCGCCCGATTACCTGCAGCGGCTCGGCACCCCGACGCATCCAACCGAGCTGGAAAATACACGGCATCGTTGCGTCGGCTTCATGCGCTGGGGCAGCAGCACAACCGTGCCGTATGTGATGCAACGCGGCAACGAGGCGGTGCGCGTGCATGGTCGCCACGTGGTGGCCGCCGACGATGGCAATGCCTATCTGGCCGCCGGTCTGGCCGGCATGGGTGTGCTGTGGCTGCCGGTGTATATGGCCAACGCGCATGTCGCCAGCGGCGAACTGGTGCCGATCTTTCAGGACTGGCAGCTGGAAGCGATGCCGCTGTCGATCGCCTTCCCACCCAACCGCCATGTCAGCGCCAAGCTGCGCGTGTTCATCGATTGGGTGATTGCGCTGATGGCCGAGCATGCGCCAGTGATGGCGCCCGCACCGCGGTGAGCGCCACAGGGATGCGCGGCGCTATTGCCTCACTTCGCGCCGCACCGGATACCGCCAGCCGCTGATCGCTGCATAGGGCGAACGTGCATAAATCCACTGCAGGCGCGCATCGCCATCGGCGCGGAACGCCGCATCGTTGGCCAGTTTTTGCTCGAACGCGCTACGTAACGCGGCATCGCTGCGAAACACGCGTTCGCTGAATTCAACCAGCTCGGTGGCATACAGCCCGCTGTCGGGGCTGCCGGCATGGCGGAAACGTCCGCTGGCCAGCAGCGAATCGCTGCTGCGCGGTTCCAGCAAGGCGGCGGCCAACATGCGCATCGGTTGATCGGCCGGCACGCGGACGCTGCCGGCGGGAAAGACTTCTTCGACGTCGTGGGTGTGCGGAACCTGATCGCTGCCGGTCTTGCTGATGCGTATCTGCTGCACCGCGCGCCGGGCCGGCTGTTGCAGACGGTCGTAGCCGATGCCATGCGCATCGAGCAAGGCGAGCACATCGTCGTTGCCGGGCGGAATCCACCACGCCACCGGGTACTGCACCGCCTGCGTCTGCCGGTAGCCGATCACCGGCATCGTCCAGGTTTCGTCGCGGCCTTCCCAGCGCAATTCCGGCCGGCCGGACACCGGCGACAGGGCGCGGGTGTAGGTCACGCCCTTGAACGGAATATGGTCGATCGGCTGCGGCAGGCGTTCCCACGCCACCATCAATTCCTGCGGGCGCGCCGCGCGATCGGCACGCTTGGCGGCATCGATGGCGTGTGCATCGCGGCCGACCACGCGCAGGGCTTCTTCCAGCAGCACGTAATCGCCGAGCACGCGTTGCCGGTACGACTTCAGGCGGTGGTTTTCCACCAGCACGGTGGGGATGCCGGCGAAGTCGCCATAGCCGGTGGAATAACGCGGGCCTTCGGGCGAATAGCGCAAGCCCGAGCGCGGCGCGTCTTCGTCGATCAGGCTGGGGTAGATCGCAGGTTCATGACCCTGGCGGCGCAGTGCGGCGTCGACGGCTGGCGTGAAGCGCTGCTGCAGCCAACCGGCCGTGGCGCGCGAGCGCGCGTAGGTGCCCCAGCCGGCGAAGGTGAAGGTGATGTCGTACTGATGATCGAGCCCGCCGCTGACATGCAGGTCGATATACAAGGCGGGGTCGAGCGTATGCAGCAGCCTGACGACCGCGCGCGTCTCCGGCGCTTCCAGGTTGAGATAGTCGCGATTGAGGTTGATGCCGCGCGTGGTGGTATTCCAGCCCATCTGCTGCGGGCCGCGCAATGCGGCGCCGATGAGCGGGCCGCGTTGTTCGTGCCCATCGCTGTTGAGGATGGGCACGAACACGAAATCGACCTCGTCCAGCAGATCGTCCTTGCCGCGTTGTGCAATATCGCGCAGCAGCATCAGGCCGGCGTCCTTGCCATCGATCTCGCCGCCATGGATGCCGGCCTGTGCCAGCACGACCGGTTTGCCGGGCTTGCCCTTGCGTGCGCGTACCAGCAGCAGATCGCGCCCTTCGCTGGTCTTGCCGAACACCTCCAGCGACAGCAGCGGCGAAGCAGCAACCAGCCGTTGCAACCACGCGCGCGTTTGCGCGTAGCTGGGCGTGCTGGCGAAATCGCTGCGCTCGGCCGGCGTCATCCATGGATCGTCCGGTGCCACGATCAATGCTTCGCTGGCACCGTGCCACGCGCGGACCGGCGGCAACGGGGCACTGGTATCGATGGTCTGCGCGTTGAGCTGTGCGGCAGCGAACAGTGCGATGGCCAGCCCGTTGGCGAGGCGTCGGGTGCCGCGCGCGGTGTTGCAGGCCTTGGCGTCAGCGGGAGCGTGGCGGTCGAAGTCATGGAAAGCATCGGGCGGATGACAGCTGCGCGTTTCGAAGGTCATTGGGGTGTGAAGGTCTCGAGTGGTGGGCGACGGTGTCTGCTCGTGCGGGTCAGCCGTGTCGGCGCAGGCGCCTGGCTGGATGCTCACGCCGCAAGGCGCTGGCCGCAGGCGCGATGCGCGGCGCGGCGGTTCGTCAGTGACGTCCACGCCTCTATCCGCGGCGGCGAGCGGATGCTGGCGGTTCAAGCAATGTGATAACGTATCATTTCCTGATATGTCTGTGTCCACGCCCTTCAATTCTTCAATGACCCACGCGATTTCAATCTCCAACCTGCACGTGGCCTACCGTGGCCGCGCGGTGCTGCAGGGGCTGAACCTCGGCGTCGCGCCCGGCAGCGTCTACGCCTTGCTGGGCGGCAATGGCGCCGGCAAGTCGTCCACGCTGTCCACGTTGCTGGGCTTCGTCAAACCCGTCTCCGGCAGCCTGCGCGTGGACGCCGTGGACCCGGTCGCCGACCCCGGCAAGGCGCGCGCGCGCTTGGCCTATCTGCCGGAAAACGTGGCGCTCTACGAGCATCTGAGCGCATTGGAAAATGCCGACTATCTGCTTGCCCTGGCCGGCCAGCGCCGCAGCCAGGCCGCCATTGGCGAGGCATTTGCGGCCGCTGGCCTGCAGCGCGATGCCTGGGCGCAACGGCTGGCAGGGTTCTCCAAGGGCATGCGGCAGAAGGTGGCCATTGCCGTGGCCACATTGCGCGAGGTGCCGGTGCTGCTGCTGGACGAGCCCACCTCCGGGCTGGATCCGCGCGCCATCGCCGACTTCAATCGCCTGGTCGGCAGCGTGCGCGAACGCGGCGCCGCGGTGCTGATGGTCACCCACGATCTGCTCGGTGCGGTGGATGTGGCCGACCGCATCGGGTTTCTGGAAAACGGCCGGATTGCCGAAGAGATCGGTGCCGGCGACAGCGGCTTCGACGTGCGCACCCTGCATGCGCGTTTCGCGCGCCCGCAGGATCGCGCTGCGTGAGGCTGCACGTATGAGTCCGGTGTTGCTGGTCGCACGCGAAGAACTGCGCTATATGGCGCGCAACCGGTCCGCTGCCATCGGTGTGGTGCTGCTGATGTTGCTCACCCTGGTGGCGGCGTTGACCGCTGCGCACCACCAGCGCGAAGTGGCCGATTTCCGCACGCGGCAGCAACAGGCAGCGCAGCAGGCGTTCCAAGCGCAGCCGGACCGGCATCCGCACCGCGTGGTGCACTACGGCCATTTCATCTATC
The DNA here is from genome assembly GCF_013112235.1 of Xanthomonas euvesicatoria. Lineage (NCBI taxonomy): Bacteria > Pseudomonadati > Pseudomonadota > Gammaproteobacteria > Lysobacterales > Lysobacteraceae > Xanthomonas > Xanthomonas euvesicatoria. Next base: position 397,379 of record NZ_JABFFS010000001.1, on the reverse strand, counting down.
GCCCGTTGCCGGCACTGGCTGCATTCGATTCCGGCGTGGATGCGTTCACCGGTAACAGCATGTTTCTGGAAGGGCATCGCCAGAACACTGCCAATTTCGGCGATGTGCGTCAGAGCTCGTTGCTGGTGCGTTTCGGTCAGCTCACGCCCGCCTTCGTGCTGCAGGTGCTGGCGCCGCTGATGTTGGTCTTCCTGGGCTATGGCGCGGTGGCGCGCGAGCAGGAAACCGGCACCTTGCGCGCGCTGTTGTTGCAGGGCGCCACGCGCCGGCAGTTGCTTGGCGGCAAGTATCTGGCGCTGGCGACGGTGGCCGGCGCCTGCCTGCTGCCGGCCTTGATCGGCCTGGCACCCATCGCGTTGTTGCCAGGGCAAGCGCCGCTGGTTGCGCTGCTGGTGCTGGCCTATGGCGCGTATCTGTTGGTGTGGTGTGCGCTGGTGCTGGCGGTGTCGATGCGGTGCCGGCGCGGCCGCGATGCGCTGTTGGTGTCGCTGGCGGTATGGGTGTGGCTGGCCTTGCTTGTACCGCGCGTGGCGCCGGACGCGGCCAATGCCGCGTACCGCCTGCCGACCCGGTTGGAAACCGATGTGGCGATCCAGCGCGACCTGCGCACGCTCGGCGACAGCCACAATCCGGACGACCCGCACTTTGCGCAATTCAAGCAGCAGACGCTGGCCCATTACGGCGTGCAGCGCGTGGAAGACCTGCCGGTGAACTACAAGGGCTTGCTGGCACTGGAAGGCGAGCGGCTGAGCGCAAGCCTGTTCGAGCGGTATGCGGGCCGCGATGCATCCATCCAGCAGCAACAGAACCTGCTGGTGCGTGCGTTTTCCTTGCTCAGCCCGACGGTGGCGCTGCGCGAGGTGTCGATGACGCTGGCAGAAACCGACCTGCGCGCGCATCTGCGGTTCCTGGCCCAGGCAGAGCACTACCGCTACACGCTGGTGCAGCAGCTCAACCAACTGCAGGCCGACGCGGTCAGCATGGCCGACGACACCGCCCAGGATGCAGGCGCCGATCGGCGCAAGCGGATTTCGTCCGAGCACTGGCATGAGATTCCGGTGTTTGCGTTCCAGCCGGCGCCGGCGACCGAGGTGATCGGCACGGCAGGTGCGGCGTTCGGCCTGATCGGGGCCTGGCTGCTTGCTGCGCTGTGCATGCTGGTGGCAGCCGGGCGAGGTGTGGGAGTGGCGCGCTGATGGTGCTGTGGAAATACGAACTGCTGTTGCTGCTACGCGCACGTGCGGCGCTCGCCGGATTGCTGTTGCTTGCGCTGCTCACCGTGTGCAGCCTGCTGTCCGGGCAACATGTGATGGCGACGCAGCGCGACAACATCGCCAGGATTGCAGCGCTGCAGCGCGAAGACAGCGCGGCGGTAGAAGACTATGTGGCGCGTTCCAACGATGCCGGCAGCGCGGCTTATTACAGCTTCCACCCCACCTGGGACCCGCCATCGCCGCTGGCGTTTGCGGCGGTCGGCATGCGCGATGTCTCGCCGTATATCTTGCGCGTGCGCGCGCTGGGGCTGGAAGCGCAGATCCATGACGGGGACAGCTACAACCCCGAGCTCGCATTGGCTGGCCGCTTCGACTACGCGTTCGTGCTGGTGTTCCTGCTGCCGCTGTTCGTGATCGCGCTGCTGTTCGATCTGCGTTCGGGCGAGCGTGAAGCGGGGCGTGCACGCATGCTTGCCGCACTGCCCGGTGCGGGCGCTGCGCTGCTGGTACGGCGCGTGGTGGTGCGCGCAGCGGCGGTGTTTGTGTGCCTGAGCGTGCCGTTCGTCATGTTCGCTACGTTCAATGCGGTGCCGTGGTTGCAGCAACTGGCGGTGCTGGCACTGGGCGGTGCGTACCTGTTGTTCTGGGTGCTGCTGTCGGTGCTGGTCGGGCGCCTCCAGTGGCGGCCTGCCGCGCATGCCACGGCGTTGGCTACCTGCTGGGTTGTGCTGGCGTTGGTGGCGCCGGCGCTGGCGCACGTGGCAATCAATCAGGCAGTGCCGGTCAACCAGGGTACCGAGATTGCGCGGTTGCAGCGCGAGGCGGTCAACCACGCCTGGGACATTCCGCGCCAGGACACCATGCAGGCGTTCTACGCGCGCAATCGGCAATGGGCCGACTCGGCGCCGCTGACCACGGCGTTCCACTACAAGTGGTACTTCGCATTTCATGAAAATGGCGACCAGCAGGTGGCGCCGCAGGTGGCAGCGTATCGCCAGGGGCTGCAGCGTCGCCAAGCGTTGGCGCAACGCGTGGCCAGCGTGCTGCCCCCGGTTGCGCTGCAGGCGGCGCTGACGCGCCTGGCCGACACCGATCTGCAGGCACAGCTGGCCTATCAGGATCGCATTCGCGCTTATCACCGGGCGCTGCGCACGTTCTACTACGGCTATCTGTTCCGCGACCGGCCGTTCACGCGCGACGATTTCGGGCGAGCGCCACGCTTCGAAACAACGGCCGGCCCTGCTTCATAGCGGTATCTGCGTTTCACCTTTCCTTGCGTCTTTTACTTGCGCCCCGGATGCACTGCGCCGGGGCGCTTCAGGAGTTCTGCCCGATGCCCGTGTTCTCGCGCCACCGCACGCTGCGCGCGCTGCCCTTGCTCAGCCTGCTGGCCTGCACCTGCGGCACTGCCTGCGCGCAGGCTGCGCAGTCGCAGTCGCAGGCGCGCGACCTGGATGCGGTGCAGGTGCGCAGCCAGTACACGCCGTACCGCGCGCTGAGCATTACCGGTGCCACCAAGATCGATGCGCCGCTGCGTGACCTGCCGATCAGTGCGCGGGTACTCGACCGGACCTTGCTCGAAGATGCAGGCGTCACCGATCTGGCTGGCGCACTGGAGCTGGCCAGCGGCATCACCAAGGCCAACAACCTGGGCGGGCTATGGGATAGCTATTCGATGCGCGGCTTCACCGGCGACCCGAATTTCAGTTCGGATTACATGGTCAACGGCTTCAATGCCAGCCGCGGTTACAACGGTCTGCGCGATGCGGCCAATACGCAAAGCATCGAGGTGATCAAGGGGCCGGCGTCGGCGTTGTACGGGCGCGGCGAGCCGGGCGGGGCCGTCAACATCGTCACCAAAAAGCCGCTGTTTCAGCCGCAGCACAGCGTGGATGTATCGGCAGGCCGCTTCGACAGCTATCGCGCGGCCATCGATAGCACCGGCCCGCTGAGCGAGAACGTGGCGTACCGTTTGAATGTGATGCACAAGGATCAACACAGCTTTCGCGATACCGTCGACAGCGACAGCACCTTGCTGGCGCCGTCGCTGTTGTGGATGCCGACGCCCGATACGACGGTGTCGTATGAGCTGGAAGCGGTGCGCCTCCACACGCCCTTCGATCGTGGCGTGACGGCCATCGGTGGCGATGCCAACCGGCTGCCGGCCTCGCGCTTTCTGGGCGAGCCGCGCGATGGCGATATCGACCTGCAATCCACCGGGCACCAGCTGTTCGTGGTGCACGGCCTGGATCAGACCTGGTCGGTGCAGGGTGGGGCGACTTACCGCGACAGTGGCATGCGCGGATTTTCCACCGAGCCCTGGACGCTGCAGGCCGACCAGCGCAGCTTGCGCCGCGAACGCCGCTACCGCGACTACCAGGGCCGCGATATCGCAGCGCGTGCAGAAGTGCTTGGCAGTCTTCAGGCCGGCAGGGTCACGCACAATGTGTTGTTCGGCATCGATGGCAATCGCTTCGACGACAGCCGCTTTCAGCAGCGCGCCCGTTCCGCGGCCACGCCCTACAGCATCGATGTGCTGGCGCCGCGTTATGGCCTGGCACAGCCAGGACGGCTGTCCACCATCACCGATACCGACGAACGCCAGCAGGTGTGGGGTGTGTACGCGCAGGACCAGATCGACCTGGGCGCGCGCTGGAAGGCCTTGCTTGGCCTGCGCTACGACCACTATCGGCAAGGCCTGGACAACCACTTGCGCGGCACCACGCAGCGGTCATCCGACGGCGTGGCGAGCCCGCGTGCAGGCATGACCTTCCATGTCGACGATGCGCTGTCGCTGTACGCCAGTGCGGCGGCGGGTTTTCGCCCCAACAGCGGTGTGGGCGCCAACGGGCAAAGCTTTGCACCTGAGAAAAGCCGCTCGCTGGAGACCGGCTTGAAATACGTGCAGCCCGGCGATGGCCTGGAAGCCACCGTGGCCGCATTCCGCATCGACAAGAAAAACGTGTTGAGCCTGGACCCGGCCGACACCAGTTTTTCGCTGCCGGTGGGCCAGATGCGCAGCCAGGGCGTGGAGCTGGATCTGCTGGGCAGGTTGAGCCCGCACCTGGCCGCGTCGGTGGGCCTGGCCTATACCGGTTCGCAGGTGACGCGCAGCAGTGCTGCTGCCGCCAGTACGGGGCTGGCTGAAGGCCGGCGGTTTCCGAATGTGCCGCGTTTGAGCGGTAACGCGTTCCTGAACTACGAGCAGCCGCTGACCGGCAAACGAAGCGCGGCGCTGGGTGTGGGCGTCTTGCACACCGGCGAGCGGCTGGGCTCGGTGGATAGCAACACCGATTTCGTGTTGCCGGCTTATACCGTGTGGCGAGCGGTTGGCCATTACGATCTGAGCCAGAGGCTACGCCTGTATGCCAAGGTGGAAAACCTCACCGACCGCCGTTACGCGGCGTTTTCGTACAGCGAGCAATGGGTGTATCCCGGTGCGCCGCGGAGTTGGACGGTAGGTGCGCAATTGCGGTTTTGAGCGATGCTCCACGACAGCCGAAGCGGCGATCGGCGCATGCGCCAATGTGGTGGATGCCAGCGTTACCGACGGCCGCCACGTTCCAGTTGAATACGCTTCGCGCTCGGGCGTGACTGCAGTGAGTGACTGCAACGCGCCGGCGAGTGCTTGCTGGACATCGTTGTGCGCTTGCATGCAGCTGCCGCTGCCGCGTGAGCAAGTGCAGCGCGGTTCGCAGCCAGAGGCGTGCAGTGACCTCATGCTCACGGCGGGTGACCTGCCACACGCGGTGATGGGCTGCATCTCCGAGATCGGAGCCTGCGTCAGTCGGCCCGACGTAGATCCGGACCGATCGAGGATCTAACTGCGTCGCTTCGACGGACTCTTGCTGCGTTTCTTGCCCGGCGTCGCCGGCGCAGCCTCCTCGTTGGCCAAGGCGCCGCCGGTGTGCAGCTGCTCCAGCCATGACAACGCATCCACATAGCCGAGAAAGTGCTGCAGATAGCCCGGCGAGCGCTCGCGCATCAGCGTGATGCAGCGATGCACCAGCACGCTGGAGTTGAGCGGGCCGGCGTCCTTGGGCGCATCCTGCAGCGACTGCCGCACCTGGCTGGCGGTGCGCACGGTGGTCCAGGTGCGACGAAAGTCGTCCAGCGCCGGCAGCTCCGGAAACAGCATGGCATCTGCGCTGGCAGTCTTGCGGCTGTCCACTTCCATCAGCGCCGCATGCCCGGCCATCTGCGCAGTGAGCGCACCCAAGGCGCTGGGCTGCGGCGACGCCGGCGTCGGGGAAGGCACTGCCCGGCTCCCGGCACGGCGACGCGCTGTCTGCTGCAGCGCTGTCGCATAGCCATCGATCATCGCGCCGAGCTTGTGGTCCAGCACCTCACGCACCGCATCGGCCTGCGCATCGGCACGCGCTGCCAACGCTTCCATCAGATGGAAGCGCACCGGATCCAACCGATCGGCGCCCTGGCTGCGCCAGCGCTCCAGTTGCGCGCGTGCGGGCAGTGCCGGCTTGCTCATCGCGGTGCGGCGGTTGCTGCGGGCGGCGCCGATGCGCCTGCGCGCGACGACGGGCGCGCGATCGGCGCGATCTCCACCCGGCGGTTCTTCGCGCGACGGGCTTCGTCGGCGTTGGAATCCACCGGTTGCTGCGAGCCGAATGCGGCGGCGAACACCGATGACGCCGGCACGCCTTCGGCGATCAAGGCACGGGTCACCGTGAGTGCGCGTTGTGCGGACAGTTCCCAGTTGTCGGCGTAGCGGCGATTGCCGCCCAGCACCGGGCGGTCGTCGGTAAATCCGCTGACCATCAGGATCTCGTCGCGCGCGCGCAGGTAGTGCGTCAATGGCGTGGCCAGCGACTTCAACACCTCGCGTCCTTCCGGCTGCAGTTCGTCGGAGTTGAACGCAAACAGCACATTGCCGCGAATGCCGATACGGCCATCGACCAGGGTCACGCGGCCGGCAGCCAACGGTGCGGCCAGTGCCTGTTCCAGCGTCTGCCGACGTTGCGCTTCGGCCTGGCGTTGTTTGACCTCCGCGTCCAGGCGGCTGGACAGTTGCAACTGCACGCCGATCACGCCGACCAGGATCAGCACGAACGCGCCCAGCAACACCGACATCAGGTCGCCGAATGCCGCCCAGATGGGCGTGCCCAGCTCGCCGTCGCTTTCGATCTCGTCGCTCATGCCGTTTCTGCTTGGCCGGGTTCGCCACGCCCGCGATCGAGCTGGCGCAGTTCTTCGATGATCTGCTTCTGCGAGAGCATGCTGAGGTCGACCACTTCGCGCGCCTGTGCCACGTAGTAAGCAAGTTGGTCGTCGCTGCGTGCCAGCGAGGCATCGAGTGCCGTGGCAACGTGCTGCAGGCGCTCATTGAGCTCGCTGGTGGCGCCGCTGAACAACTGCACCGCCATGCCGAACGCTTCGCCCAGGCTGGCCACTTCCACTGCGCTGCCGCTGACATGCGCGGCCACTGCGCCCAGCTTGCCGGTTTCGCTGCCGATCTGTTCGGTGAGCTGGCTGCCCACGCGCTGCAGCAGGTCGGCCGAGGTGGTCACCAAGGCATCCACCGCTTCGCGTTGTTCGGTGGAGGCGTGATTGACTGCGTTGAGCAAGGTGTCCAGGGTGGCAAGCAGCTTGCTGCGTTCTTCCAGCATGGCGGTGTCGCGCACCATGCTCTCGGACAGCGACTGGCGCAGCTCGGCCACGACATCGGCCGCGGCCTTGGGCGCTTCGGAGGCGATCTGCATCAGGCGCGACACTTCGCTGATCGTCGCGCTGGCCTGCGCCTGCGCCTGCGTGGACAGCTCGCTGGCGGTGCTGGCCAGGGTGTCGCAAATGGCCTGCTGTTGCCGGGCGACGCGTTCGCCGGTCTGTTCCCATTGTGCGGTCAGGGCCGTGCTCATCGCGCCGAAGCGCTCGCTCCACAGCGCCAGGCGCTGGGTGTCGCGCGCTTCCAGTGCCGCCTGCAGGTCGGTGTGCGATTGCTGCAAGGTGCCGACCAGGGCCGCCGCATGCGCCTCGAAACTGGCGGTGGCGGCGGCAAGTGCGCTGTGGTGCTGGCTGGACAATGTGGCGCTGGCGTTTTGCTGCTGAGCCAGTGCATCGCGCCACGCATTGGCAGCGTCGGTGCTGGATTGCTGCATGCGTTGCGAGACCGCATCCACCAACGCGGCGGAGCGTGTCTCGAAGGTGCTGGCAAATTGCGTGAGCGTGTCCTGCAACTCCTGGGTGAGCGTGTGATTGGCGCGCTGCTGCTCGGCCACCGCAGCCGTCCAGGTGGCCGCTGCCGTGGCGGTGCTGGCTTCGAAGCCGCTGCTCAACCCGTCCAGCTGCTGCTGCACGGCCTGCTGCACGCCTTCGTGCAGGGCACTGGTCTGCTGCGTCAGTTGTTCGAGGGTGGTGTGCAACTGCGCGCTGTGCGTTTCGGTGGCACGTTGCTGTTCGGCAAGCACGGCCGCCCAGGTGGCGGCGCTGGCCGCGGTGCTGCTGGCAAAGCCATCGTTGAGTGCGCTCAATTGCTGCTGCACGGCCTGGGTGACGCTGTCCTGCACGGCAACGCTGCGCTGGTCGATTTGTTCCAGTGTGCCCTGCAACTGTTCGGCCAACGTGGCCTGGGTGCGTTCCTGCGCAGCCAATGCCACCTGCCAGTGCTCGGTCGCCGTGCGCGCGTTCTGCTCGATGGCTGCACTGACGCCGTGCAACTGCTGCTGCACGGCGCTGCTCACGCTGTCCTGCACGGCTACGCTGTGCGCGGCAATCTGTTCCAGCGCGGTCTGCAACTGCGCGTTGTGGGTCTGCTGCGCGCGTTCCTGCGCCGCCAATGCCGTGCTCCAGTGCTGCGCCGTGGTGCTGGCACTGGTCTGGAAGCCATGAGTAATGCCGTCCAGCTGTTGCTGCACGGCTTGCGTGACGTGTTCCTGCAATGCGGCGGTATCGCGTGCGATGCTGGCCATGGTGGCTTCCATCGCCGGCTGCAATGCCGCACCGACCGCCCGTGCGCTTTCGGCGACACCGGCTTGCAGCGCGTGCTCCATGGCCGTGGCCAGCCGCGCATACGCCGCTTCGCTTTTGGCCTGGAAATCGGCTTGCTGGGCGGCCAGGCGCTGCTCGGCAGCCATGCTGTGCTGTTGGATGCTGTGCACCAGCGTCTGCAGCTGGTCGATCAAGGCTGGCATCAAGGCGCTTTGCTGCTGCTGCAGCTTGAATGCTTCGCCACGTCGGTGCGCGTCCGAATGCGTGTGCAGTTCGGCAGCGATCTTCAGGTCCAGCCGTTGCACCACCTGCAGGCGCTCGCGCCGGCACAGCGCCGACAACAACCCCAGCATGGCCGATGTCGCCACACCGGCGATGGAGGTACCGAACGCGAACGCCAGGCCTTCCACCGGTGCTGCGAGCGAGCCGCGAATGGCCTGCAGGTCGGTGGCGCTCTGCAATGCAAAGCCGGTGCCCTTGAGCGTGGCCATCATGCCGAGCAAGGTGCCGAGCATGCCGAGCAACACCAGCAAGCCGACCAGATACGGCGTCAGCACCGGGGCCGGCAACGCCACGCGCTCGCCCTTGATACGCAGGCGCACCGCATTACGCAGGCCAGGATGAACAGTTTGTAGCCAATCGCCCAGGGCAGAAGGCGCCGTGGCCAGCCCATCGACTGCCGCTTCCAGCGTCGCCGTGGCCTGGCGGTAGCGATACAACTCCAGCGCGCCGGCCACATAGCAGGCACCGATCACCGCCGCGACACAGGCGCCGAGCGGGTTGGAGCCGAGATAACCGATGCCGACCCAGCAAACCGCCAGCAGGCCGACGAGAAACACACACACGTGTACGAGAGTTCTGAACATGACGTCCCAGTTAGCGGGTACGAAGCGCTGCAAGCAGGCCTTCGATCGGGTGAAAACGAACATCCAGTTCGGCGAGCAACACGCTCTGCATGTCCTTGCGGAAGACATCCAGCCAGCCATCGGGCACCGCGCGTGGCGCGGCATCGTCATCGGTCGGCCGGTGCTGCGCCTGTGCAGCATCGCGCAGGCGTTCGAAATGTGCGCCGAGCAGGCTCGGCACGGTGTTCAACAGGCTCTGCTCGCGCGGGCTCAGGGTGAGCTCCATCACCGCATCCACTTCGGCCAACCGCGCCATGTCGGTGGAGGCCAATGCGAGCAGGTCGCGCAGGCGCCCGCGCAGATCGCCGGTGGCGGTACGCATGGCGCGTTGCATGGCCAAGTAGTGCTGCCGGAATGGTGCGAAATCCGGCGCGGCGACGGGTGCGTCTGCGAGCGCGGCGTTGCGCGCCTCGGCACGCACGCGCACAACCAGCGCGTCCAACTCGGTCACGCTGCTGGCAGCAAGACCGGTGCGCACGCGTGCGCAAGCCTCCGCATCGAGCGGGCGCGGTTCGGGCAGGTCGTCGGTGTCGGGCAGCTTGCCGTCCAGCGCCTTGGACACGGCAACCGCGCGCGTCCAGTCGATCCACTGGCTCAGCCGGTCGGCCAGCGCGTGGTTGGACTGAGCGATGTGCGCGTCGCTGAGGCGAGCAAGCAGGCGAATGAACGCCGGGCCCGACAAGGGCGCCCGTGGAGCAACTTTCGCCATTCTTCCGGTCAAAAACCGGGCATTTTACACGGGAACGCATGCCGGTCGGCGCGTCAGGCGGCAGCAGCGAGCACGCTGCCGGAAGCTTGCGTGCTGGCATTCAGCCGGTCCGAGGCGGGCGGCAGGCCCGGGTATGGCGGACGGCCTGACCTGCGGCGCTGCCAGCCACCGGCGCACTCAGGAGGCAGCAAGCAGCCCCAACCAGACGCCCGACATGCAGTATCCGCCAGGCTTTCTAACCAATTCAGGTCCAGGCCTCCGGCCATCCGGCTGACTCGATTTTGTAAGGTGAACGGGTATAAGCTGCGGGCCGGGGAATACCCCATCGAGGTAACACAATGGACCGCTCCGACATGCAAGTGTCCGATCTGCTGGTCTTGGAGCTGCAAGGGTTCCACGATGCCTATGGCAATGGGCCCGACTTCTGGGACGCCTACCAGCGCATCATGGGCATCGCGGCGCAGGCCGGCGGCAACATGGTCGCCTTGGCCAACGAAATGGCCTCACTGGCACAAGGGCTTGGCGCGACCAAGCGCGCGCAACTGCTGTAACTGCCCATGTCCGTGCGGGCGGCGACGCCTGCGCGCGGTGCCTGATCTGTTGAGCACTGAGTCCGCGTGCGCTGACTGCCCAAGCAGCTTCTGCAGTGCGGCCCAGAGTTGCAGCTGCCCTGATCGCGTGGTTTGAAGCTGATGGCCGACTACGTCGCATCGCGTCGGTGATGGCGGATGGATGTGCGCAGGCGCCTGCGAGGCATCGGGCAACGCAATACCCCACTCGCCGCTTCGACGTGGATGCAGCGGCAGACGTGGGACAGCCGGCCAATCGCCAGCGCCCCTGCATAACAAGAGTTCGGCTGGGCGAGACGGCCGCTGCACGGTGCGATGCGCGCCCTGCGAGCGCCGCGCAGGCGTCGCGCTGCAATCGGCATGTTGCATGCTGCAGAGGCTGTCTCTGACCCGGCAGGCGCAAGATGCCTGTTGCCGTTGCGGTTTTACTCGGCCTCGGCTGCGACGGCCGGTGTGACTGCAGCGGCTGGCGCAGCCTCTGGCGTGCCGCGCTTTTTTTCGCGACGTAGCGGTGTATCGCCCAGTCGCTCGATTGCGCCGCCGGATTGCTGAAATGCCTGCATATCGGCGGCCAACCGCTGTTCGGACAACCGCGGCTTGCCCGGCTGGTTACTGACGGTCATCGACTGGCGGCGGGAATGATGCATCGCAAATCCTCATGCGTTGTACAGCGTCAAGGGAATGCCCCGGCGGCGTTGATCGTCGTAGGTGGCACGTACGTCGCGGCAATACGGGCCGGACATGACGAAACGCCGGCAGATCGCCGGTCGCGTCTCGTAAATCGAGCAACACATGCGCGCAGCGTCGATGGCCACGCACCAGCCTTCCTCGTCGCGCGCCATCACATGCCAGCCTTGCGGCGTCACGCTGGTGAGATGGTGTGGGATACGGTCGGATGGATCGACCATGACGGTGAGCCGGCAGCAGACGGCGTCGCAGCGTTCGCAGAGATTGTCGATGGAAAGGGCCAGATGAAATGAGGGCGATACCGGATTCCGGCCGCCCATGCACCATACACCCTGGACGCGTGCGGATGTGAACCCAAGGCGCGTCGTCGCATGGCGGCCGTGCAGGTGCAACTGCGTGGGTGCCGGATGCCGCGTTCGGCGACACTGCTGGTCGCCACAGCGCTGCCTGACTTCATCTGCGCAAGCACAGGTCGCGCCCGGGCGCCGCGCGTGATCGAGAGGGACCATGGTTGCGCCGCATGGGAAGGAATGCGAGACCGCACCTAATGCACTGCATGGCCCGGCATGCACAGTGCAGCACATCCGTTGCCTTTGTCGTTGATGTGCGAAGACGCTTTTCACCTGTGCCAACGCAGCGCACCGTAGCGTAGTGGCTCGCATCACGTCGTAGGAAAACACATGAGCACATCCAACCAGATTTCCTCTGCAAACGACCACGCCGAACAGCGCGATCAAGCGCCGCACGACCAAACGCAGCACGACAAGAAAAAGCAGGACGCGCTGCAGGACGAAGCGGTGGAAGAGACCTTCCCGGCCAGCGACCCGGTGTCCCCGTTCGTGCCGGCCAAGCCGCTGGACTGAGCCTGTTGCCAACACTCAACAGCTATACAACATGCAGACGGCGCGGTCGAAGATCGCGCCGTCTGCGTAGATCCCACTCACGCTTTTACGGCGTGAGCACCACCTTGCGGCAATCGTCCTGCTTCTTGTCGAAGAGTTCGTAGCCACGCGCCGCGTCAGCCAGCGGCATGCGATGCGAAATGATCGAGCTTGGCTTGAGCTGACCATTGCCGATGCATTCCAGCAGATGCGGCATATGCTTTTGCACATGCGTCTGGCCCATCTTGAAGGTCAGGCCCTTGTCGAATGCATCGCCAAACATGAAAGCGTGGATGAAGCCGGCATACACGCCGGGCACGCTCACCACACCGCAACGACGGGTTGCGGCGATGCACTGGCGGATCGCCACGCCGCTGCTGCCTTCCAGTTTCAGGTTGGTCAGTGCGGTTTCGATGGCGCTGCCTTCGGCCTCGAAGCCGACCGCCTCGATGCTGGCATCGACCCCCCGGCCATCGGTCTGCGAGACGATCACATCGGCCGGGTCGTCGACCTCGTCGAAATTGATCGGAATCACGCCATAGGTCCTGGACGCAAAATCGAGCCGGTATGCGTGCCGGTCGACCATGAAAATGCGCTCTGCGCCCAGCATGCGGCAGCACGCCGCGGCCATCAGGCCGACCGGGCCGGCGCCGAAGATGGCAACGGTCGAGCCTTGTTTGACGCCTGCATCGACGACGGCTTGATACCCGGTCGGCAGGATGTCGGACAGGAACAGCACCTGCTCATCGTGCAAGGCATCGGGCACCACCAGCGGGCCGACATTGGCCTTGGGCACGCGCACGTATTCGGCCTGGCCGCCGGACAATCCGCCATACAAATGGCTGAAGCCGAACAGCGCGGCGGGCGGGCGCATGTCCTTGTGATTGAGCGCCGCGCCCTTGCCGGTATTGGTGGTTTCGCACGCGGAAAATTCCTGCAGCACGCAGTGGAAACACCGCCCGCAGGCGACCACGAACGGAATCACGACCCGGTCGCCCGGCTTGACCGCCGTGACATCCGGGCCCACCTCTTCCACGATGCCCATGAATTCGTGGCCGAGAATGTCGCCGGGGCGTAGGTCGGGAATCTTGCCGCGATACAGATGCAGGTCAGAGCCGCAAATGGCGGTGGCAGTGACGCGCAGGATCAGGTCGTCGCGTTCGACCAAGAGTGGATCGGGCACGGTTTCCACTCGCACATCGCGTGAACCGTGGTAGTTGAGGGCAAGCATGTCTGTCTCCTGTGGGCATTTAGACGCGGCGGCGCACTGCAGTGTTCGTGCAGCGGTGTTAAACCTGTCAGCACACTGCGTGGGCGCGGTGTGGACGCGCCCGATCGCCGACGCGGCGTTGATGCGCAGGTCACGTCTGGATAACCCCCGCGCTCGCAGGCTCATATGACGCGCTGGGACGCAGGCATGCCGCCTTCGCCGTCCCTGCGAACCCAACAATCAACGACCGCCAGACGCGATGAAAGATCGCGCTCAACAGGAGACAGCGATGGGACTTTTCAAGATGGTGACCGCCGGCGCGGTGGGCTATGTGGCGTACAAGGCCTGGCAGCGCCGGCAGGGGCACACGAGCGATCCGCAGGATCTACAGAGCAACGTAGCCACGGTGGTCGGTAGCACGCCGCCTCACGGCGACCCGTTGCGCGATAGCGTGGGCGATGCCCGCGACCGCAAGCAGGCGCTTGGCGCGCTGGCAGTGTTCAACGAGAACGAACGCACGCTTGCGCAACTGGCGGTGGTCAAGGGTGTGGAAGGCGAGGTGCTGGCCTTCGCACGCAAGATGGACGAAGCCCACAGCGCTGCGTTGACGGACCTCAGCCGGTTTGCGCCGGATCGCAATGGCACGTTGGCCCAGGCCGCCACCGCGGGCGCCGAGGGCGTGCGCAAGCGCCTGCAGGACTTGCACGGGCAACAGTTCGAATCGCAGTATCTGCAAGCCAGTGTGGACAGCCACGAGCAGGCGTTGGCCCTGCTGGACACACAGCTCAGCAGCGAGCCGGGCTCAAGCGACCTGGGTAAAGAGTTGCAGCGCGCACGCGACACCATCGCCGAGCATCTGGAACACGCCAAGGCGCTGCGCGCCAATCAGGGCCAGCCCCACTGACCACAGCTCGCCAGACAACGCGTCGATGCGGCAGCCGGCAAACCGTGCGAAGCGCCGGCGTCGCAGCCGGCTCACCAGCTGTCCTACATGGGAGATCGCCATGGGCGAACCACGGGATGCAAATCGTCAACCCACCGACATGCACAATGTAAGCATCAACGAGGAATGGGAGTTGCAGTACTGGGCGCGCGAACTGGGGATGTCCGAAGACGACCTCAAGCGCGCAGTGCAGGAGGTCGGCAACGTGACGAACAGGCTGCGCGACTATCGGCCACCGCATTGAGGCGTTGTGCAGGAAGTGGAACAGGCAGCCAGACGCTGCCTGTTTTTTTTGCGCGCCAGCGATCGCAAACGTGGTCTGCTGCCAGGCCGGAAAGTGCATCTCATGCCATGCTCGTCGCACTGGGCCAGCCGCTGGCTGCGCCTGCCTCGCCGCGCATGACGCAAGGCAAGCAGCGCTTCTGGGCGCAGCCGCCTCACGGTGCTTCCGGTGCCGTCTCGAATCCGGCTGCCTGGCGCTGCCACAAACTGTCGAACACGCCACCGCGGCCGCGCAGTTCCGCAGGGCTGCCATCTTCGACCACACGGCCGTCCTGCAGCACCACGATGCGATCGAAGCCAATCACCGTGGACAGGCGATGGGCGACCGCCAACACGGTGCGGTCGCGCATCAGGTGATCCAGTGCGGCCTGGATCTCCGCTTCCGATTCGGTGTCCAGTGCCGAGGTGGCCTCGTCCAGAATCAGGATCGGCGCATCCTTGAGAAAGGCGCGGGCAATCCCCAGCCGTTGCCGCTGTCCGCCCGATAACATCACCCCGCGCTCGCCCACCTGTGTGTCGTAGCCCTCGGGCAATTGCCGGATGAAGCCATCGCAGAATGCATGCCGCGCCGCGTCGTGCACCTCGGCATCGCTTGCATCGGGACGTCCGTAGCGGATGTTGTCGGCGATGCTGCGATTGAACAACGCAGTTTCCTGCGGCACCACTGCAATCTTTTCGCGCAGGCTGTCCTGGCTGACCCCGCGGATGTCCTGCCCGTCGATCAGCACGCGTCCGGATTCCACATCGTCCAGGCGCTGGATCAGGGCAATCAAGGTGGATTTGCCGGCACCGGAGGGCCCCACGATGCCCACTTTCTGGCCGGCCGGAATATGCAGGTTCAATCCTTCCAGCACCGCGGCGCGCTCGGGATAGGCAAAACGCACCTGTTCGAAACGCACATCGCCTTCGGCCGAGGCCAGCGGCACGTCCGCATCGACGATGGCGTGCGGTTGCAGAATGATCTGCAAGGTGTCGGCAATGGCGCCCAGTTGCTGGGTGGTGTCCACCAAGGTCAGCGCCAGATCGCGCGAGCCATGCAGGATGCGGAAGGTCAGCGCACTGACCAACACCACATCGCCTGCACTCACCGCTCCGGAGCGCCACATGCCGATGGCCCAGATCAGCATGCCGCCGGCCATCAGCGACAGGCAGATGTCGTGAATCACCCGCGCCTTTTCCACGTACATCCAGCTGCGCCGATGCGCCACGGCCTCGTGACCGATCTGTTCGGCCAGCCGCGCGCTTTCGCGATCGCGCGCGGCAAACGCCTTGATCGTCCACACGTTGGAAACCGCATCCACCAGCTCGCCACCCACCCGGGCGGCCTGCGCGGCAAAGCGCTGATGCTTGGCGCGGCCGCGAATGCCGAAGCTGGTGATGATGGCCGCCACGATCGCAATGAAGCCGACCAGCGTGGCGGCCATGCGCCAATCCACCGTCAACAGCAGCACGATGGCGCCGACGAAATCCACGATGGGCGGCACGATCTTCCACGCCAGTCCACCGAAGATCTGCCCGGCGGCGCTGCCGAGCGCGGTGATGCGGTTGCCCAGCGCACCGGCAAAATGCTCGGTGAAGTAGCGCATCGGGTGGCCGGTGAGATGGCGGAACAAATCCACGCGGATGTCCACCACGCTGGCCACCACGGTGCGGCAGCCCAGCCAGCCGCCCAGGCGCCACAGCAGGTTTTCCACCGCGATCAGGCTGATGAACAGGCCCAGCGGCAGCCACACGTTTGCCTGGCTGCGTTGATCGGTGGCCATCGCGTCCACCAGCATTTTCATGCCGTATTGCACCGACACCGCGCAGCCGGCCGCGCCCACGATCAGGAGCAGCAAGCCACTGAAATGCCACGGCCGTCGGCCCACGTAGTGCCAGAGAAAACGCGCCGGCGTGTCCGGCAGCAAGGTGGAGTGGGCGGACGTACTCACGGGGCGATATCGGCCAGCGCGAACTGCGGTGCGCGCAGACCGAAACGCGCGTGCTCGCGGCGCAGTTGGTCGGCTAGGCCTTGGTGCAGCGGTCGTTCGCCGTGCTCGTCCGCATAGCCGAGCACGCCGGTGGGGCAATGCCGGTCGTTGTCCCAACCGGGGTAGTCCAGCACCGGATACAGACAGACACCTTCCATCGCCACGCCGTGCTGCAGGGCCAGCGCAACCTCGCTGCCGACATGATCGAGCCAGGGGGCGCGTTGATCGGCTTCGGCACCGGTTTCGGAGACGATCATCGGGCGGCGATAGCGCTGCCAGAACTCCAGCATGATGGTCGAGAACGGGCGGTGGTCGGGCGAGTTGCGCAGGATCGGCACGCCGCCCAGATACCACTGATTGTCCGAGTAGTAGTTGAGGCCGATGATGTCCAGATACTCCGGCGCCCCGCCGAGTCCTGGCCACTGCTTGCCGCAGATCATGTCCCAGGCTTCGAACTGCGCCAGCCGCAGGCGTTCGGCTTCGCGGCGCGGGCCGGGCCGGTCGTTGGATGGCACCACATGGATCGCTGGGTCCACCTGCAGGAAGCGTGCGCGCGGATCCACCTGGCGTATTGCGTCGATCGCGGCGATGGTGGCGCGGACCAATTGATGCTTGAGCTCGAAACCACGCCCGCGCGCCATCGGATGCATGCGCGCGTGATCGCCGCCATTCCATGCCCAGAACGAGATCTCGTTGAGCGGCGCGTAGAACGGCACGGCGTCGGAGGCGTCCTTGATGCACTGTGCGGCGGCGGCAGCAAAGCGCGCGAAGCGGTCGACGAACTGCGGCGTCCAGATGTCCACATCGTCCGGCCAGCCGTAATGGCACACGTCCCAGATCACCTGCGTGCCCACGCTGTCGGCCGCGTGCAGCATCGGCAGGAAACTGGACCAGTCGTAATGCCCGGGGCGTGGTTCGATCAGATGCCAGCGCAGGCCATCGCGCGCGGTACGTAGGCCATGCGCCGCCAACGCCGCGTAGTCCTTGGCGGCCCAACGGTCATGCCCGGTGGCGGCAATCAGGTCGAGCCTGCGCCCGTCGCGGCGGCGGTGGGTCGAACACTCGAACCCCGCCATGAAAAAACTTTCGAACAGTGTGGGGGTATGCATCCAACATCCTGCTGCGCGCGCCGCTGGGTTGCAGCGCTGCGTCGATAACTGCCCTGCAGCCACGGTGCTGCAGGGCGGGGCGTGCGTTGTCAGACCGCCAGCTCGGCGCGCCGCGGCTCGGCGTCTTCGATGCGCTTGTACAAGGCCAACGCCTGGCCGACCACCTGATCCATGTTGTAGTACTTGTAGGTGCCCAGACGGCCAAGGAAGGTCACCTTGGGCGTCTCGGCGGCCAGGCGTTCGTAACGCCGATATAGCTCTGCGTTCTCCGCGCGTGGAATCGGATAATACGGGTCGCCCTCGGCAGAAGGATACTCGCGGGTGATGCTGGTGTTGGGATGTTGCTGGCCGGTGAGGTGCTTGTATTCGGTGATGCGCGTGTAGGCCACCGCTTCGTCCGGATAATTGACCGTGGCCACCGCCTGGAAGTGCTCCTGATCGAGCGTGCTGTGCTCGAACCTGAGCGAGCGGTACGGCAGCTTGCCGTAGCAATAGTCGAAGTATTCGTCCACCGGCCCGCTGTACACCAGCTGGTCGTACTCCAGCTCGTCGCAGATCTCGCGGTAGTCGGTATTGAGCATCACCTTGATGTTGGGGTGATCGAGCATGCGCTCGAACATGCGCGTATAGCCATGCAGCGGCATCTGCTGGAAGGTGTCGGTGAAGTAGCGGTCGTCGTCGTTGGTACGGGTGGGCACGCGCGAGGTCACCGACTTGTCCAGCTGCGACGGATCCAGCCCCCACTGCTTGCGCGTATAGCCGCGAAAGAAGGTTTCATAGAGCTCGCGGCCCACCTGATTGACCACCACATCTTCGCTGGTCCGGATATCGGCCACCGGCTCGGCGCGGCTGGCCAGGAACGCTGCGGCCTGTTCTTCGCTGCTGAGTTGCAGGCCGTACAGACGGTTCAACGTGGTCATGTTGATGGGGATCGGCACCTGCTGGTCTCCCACCTGCGCAAGCACGCGGTGCGCATACGGACGCCATTGGGTGAAATTGGACAGGTAATCCACGATGCGCTGCGCGTTGGTGTGGAAGATATGCGGACCATAACGATGGATCAGCACGCCGGCATCGTCATGGAAATCGTAGGCGTTGCCGCCGATATGCGGGCGACGGTCGACCACCAGCACACGCTTGCCGAGGCCGGCGGCCAGCCGTTCGGCCAACACGCTGCCGGCAAATCCTGCGCCGACGATGAGGTAATCGAAACCACGCCGTGCATTGCCGCGCGTGCGACGGGCGGCGAGCGGCGCGGCGGCCGGCGGGGTCATTGCGTCCAAGAAAGCGTCTCCTTCATCAGGTCGTAGGTGTGGTCCCAGGACATGTCGCCCAGCACGGCATCGGCGCGGTCGAGCAACTGCGCGCGATCTGCACTGTCCTGCAGTGCGGCTTCGCACGCGGCGACGAACGCGTCGGCGGTCGCGGCAATGCGCACCACGCCGGTGTCGCCATAGGTGCGCACCACATCGTGGATTGGCGTGGACACCACCGGGCAGCCGCCAGCGAGGTATTCGGGTGTCTTGGTCGGGCTGATGAAGCGGGTGGAGGCATTCATCGCAAACGGCATCAACGCCACCTCCCAGCCGGAGAGATAACCAGGCAGTTCGTCGTAGGTCTTGCCGCCCAGATAGTGGATGTTGGTGGCCTGCGGCAGCTCGGCGGGATCGATCTTGACCACCGGGCCAATCATCACCAATTGCCAGTGCGGCCGCTGCGTCGCGATCGCGCGTAGCAGCTCGACGTCGAACCGCTCGTCGATGACACCGTAGAAACCCAGCCGCGGGTGCGCGATGCCGGCCTGGTCGTCAGGCTCCTGCTGCGGCGTGCGCGCGGCGGCGAAGTGCGCCACGTCCACGCTACTGGGGAACGCGTGCGCATTGGCGTGCAACGCGCGCTTGGCCTCCCAAATGCTGTAGCCGCCGGTGAAGACCACATCGGCGCGCTGCAGCAGTGCGCGCTCGCGTTGCACCAGCTCCGGGGGCGCGCCACGAAAGGCCGACAACTCGTCCATGCAGTCGTAGATGACCATGCGCGCACGCAGATGCGCACTGAAGCTCTGGCTCATTGGCGTGTAGTACCACAGCAGCAGGTCGCGTACGCCAAGCTCGGCCAGGTAGCCGTCCAGCAGGCGACGTTGCACCTGCACGGCCTCCTCGCCCCCGCACCCGACGGGCAGGCGCGGCACCAAGACGTGCACGCCGTGCTCTTGGCCACGCACCTCCAGCCAGGGTTCGGCTGCATCGCAGGCGATGGGCTCCTCCCAGAACAGCACATTGGCATCGCGTGCAAAGCGCGACATCAGGTGCTGCGGGCGCTGATAGACAAAACTCCAGCGCAGATGCGACAGACACAACAGTGTGGGCCGCGCCGGATCGAACTGCGGCGTGCTGTCGGATGGAACCGCGCGGCGGGTCTTGCCGATCGCGTATTGGAACTGGCCAGCCCAACTCATGGAATACCCTCGTAGGAAAGAAACGGGTCGTTGCGCATTACGCGCCGGAGAAACCATCGGCGACCGCCAGCGTGCGTACCGGCTCGCTGCGACGGCGCGTGTCCGGACCGGGCGGTCGCCGGCGCGGTGATGTCGGCAGCTCGCGCGCACTTTCGCGTTCGGGCACGGCCGCCGCGGAGCGCGGGCGCGGCAGACGCGAACCGGCGTAGCCATCCGGGTGCATCGATTGCCAGCGCCAGGTATCGCGGCACATGCGGTCCAGGTCGTATTCCGCGGTCCAGCCCAGCAGCCGGTTGGCCAGCGCAGTGCTGGCGAAGTACACCGCCACGTCGCCACCGCGACGTGGCGCGATGCTCAGCGGAATGCGCCTGCCACTGGCGCGCGCGAACGCGGCCGCCACCTCGCGCACGCTGTAGCCGCGCCCGGTGCCCAGATTGACCACCAGGCCCTTGCGCTCGCGCTGCAGGTAATCGATGGCATCCACATGCGCGCGCGCCAGATCCATCACATGCAGATAGTCGCGCACGCCGGTACCGTCGTCGGTGGGGTAGTCGTCGCCGAAGACCTGCAATGCCGCGCGACGCCCCACTGCCACCTGCGCGATGTAGGGCATCAGGTTGTTCGGTACGCCTCGCGGATCTTCGCCCAGATACCCGCTGGGGTGCGCACCCACCGGGTTGAAGTAGCGCAGCAACGCCGCATTGAAATCCGGCCACGCGGCGCTGAGGTCGCCGATCATTTCTTCCATCATCAGCTTGGTGCGCCCGTAGGGGTTGATCGCCTTCAGCGGCGCGCTTTCGTCGATCGGGCTGCGGTTGGCGTCGCCATACACGGTGGCCGACGAGCTGAACACCAGGTTGCACACCTTGGCAGTCCGCATCGCGCGTAGCAGCGCCAGCGTGCCGGTGACGTTGTTGTTGAAGTACAGCAGCGGCTCGCGCACCGATTCGCCAACGGCCTTGAGTGCGGCAAAATGCAGGACGGCGTCGATGCGCTCGCTGATCAACAAGTCGGCAAGCTCGGGCGCACGCACATCCATGCGATGAAACTCCGGGCGGAACCCCATCAGATGCTGCAGATGGTCGAGCACGCGCTCGGAGGAGTTGCTCAAATTATCGACAATGCACACGTCATGACCGCGCCGCGCCAGTTCCACGCAGGTGTGTGAGCCGATATAGCCGGTGCCGCCGGTGACCAGAATTCGCATTGTTGTCTGCCTTATGGGGGCGCTACTGCGCTGGCCTGCCAATGGCGCGGATGCATCAGCTCGCATGCGTCGATGCATGGGGGCGATGTCGTTGCGCCAGCAGTGGGTTCGCGCCTGCGCCACGCAGGCGTGGCGGGCAGCACTGTTTGGAGAGGTGTGGTGCATCACGTTCCAACGCCACCTACGGTAGGAGGCCGACCGTGAGAGCAATCGCAGGAACGGGTGGGTGCCACGCGAGCGCAACGTTGACCGGAAACTCACCTTGGCTGTGCGTTTTTTGCGCGCTGTCGCAATGCGCCCGAACGACTGCACGGGCAAGCAGACGCGAGGAGGCATGCGCTGGTGAGCGCTGAGCGTTCACCTAAAAGATTGAGCCAATAAAAAGCCCGCGTCGCTCGATCAGCGACGCGGGCGTGGCAACAATGCGACGGCGTTACAGCGTGACTGCGCCGCCAGAGATGGTCAGCAAGGTGCCCGATGTGTAACTGGCCGTGTCGGCCGCCAGCATCACGTAAGCCGATGCCAGCTCGACCGGCTGACCTGGGCGCCCCATGGGCGTCTGCCCGCCGAAGTTTTCCACCGACTCTTCATCCATGCCGGAGGGAATGAAGGGTGTCCAGATCGGGCCCGGCAGGACCGCATTGACGCGGATGTTCTTCTCCGCCAGCACGCCGGCCAGGCCGATGGTGAGGTTGGCCAGCGCACCCTTGGTCGCGGCGTAGGGCAGGATGTTGGGCGTGGGTTTCTTCGATTGCACCGAGGCGGTATTGATGATGGAGCCGCCATCGGTCATCAACGGTACCGACAGGCGTACCAGATTGAAGGCCGCATGCACGTTGGTGTCGAAGGTCTTGCGCCATTCGTCCAGGGTGATGTCTTCGAAGGTCTCGAAGTACTTCTGGTAACCGGCGTTGTTGACCAGGATATCCAGGCCGCCCAGCGTGCTGTTGACCTTGTCGATCAAGGCCGCTGCCTGGCCGGGGTCGCTGATGTCGCATCCCACCAGCAGCGCCTTGACGCCGGCCTTTTCGATCAGCGCGCCAATGCGCGCTGCATCTTCCTGCTCGTCGGGAAGGAAGGCGATGGCCACGTCTGCGCCTTCGCGTGCATAGGCGATGGCAACCGCAGCGCCGATGCCGCTGTCGCCACCGGTAATCAATGCGCGCTTGCCCTTCAACTGGCCGTGGCCAACGTAGCTGTCTTCGCCATGGTCCGGGCGCGGGTCCATCTTCTCGGTGCGTCCGGGAAAGCTCTGCTGCTGTGGCTTGAAGGGGGGGCGTGGATAGTTGGGTACGGGCATCGTGGTCTCCTGGCAGTGGAAGTCGTTGGTTGCACGCCAGTGTGGTCGCGCAAACGTAAACGTCCGGGCTAAACGATGTGCGCGTGGTGTGTTGCGGGTTGCGCCCTGTGCGTGGCAGTCACCCATCGCGCGGCATGCGGAACAGCGCGGTTGCACGCAAACTTCATGCGGTTTTGCCCAGGACGCTCGATACTGCGCGCATCGTCAGGAGGTCATCCATGTTCTTGCGTCGTAACGGGCTGTCGTTGTGTCTGCTTGCGTTGACCATCTTCTTCATCGGTTGCCAGATCTATGCCGGGTTGCATGCATACAACGACGAATTGCGCGAGCAGGGGCAGCCGACGCTGCTGCTGTCTGCGTATCTGCACAGCCCGCATTTCATGTCGGCACTGTTCGAAAACTGGGAGAGCGAGTTCCTGCAGATGGGCATGTACGTGTTGCTCACCGTGAAGTTGCGGCAGGTGGGCTCTGCCGAATCGCGCCCGCTCGATCCGGCTGAAGAAAGCGTTGAGATCAAGCCTGGCACCACGCCCTGGCCGGTGCGTGCCGGCGGGATATGGCGACGGCTGTACGACCATTCGCTGGCCATCGCGTTCGGAGCGCTGTTCCTGATGAGCTTTGCGCTGCATCTGGTCGGCAGTTGGCGACTGGAGGTGGTGGAACGTGCGCAGAAGGGCTTGCCGCCCATCACGGTCTTGGAGCATTTCACCAGCGCAGCGTTCTGGTTCGAATCGATGCAGAACTGGCAGAGCGAGTTCCTGGCGGTGTTCTCGCTGGTGGTGTTGACTATCTGGTTGCGGCAGAAGGATTCGCCGCAGTCCAAGCCGGTCGAGGCGCCGCATTCGCAGACCGGCGGGTAACGCGGCTTGAGCCCTTTGCGAAGCGGCGAAGGGTACGCAGCCGGAGCCTGTGCTCTCCGGTGCGGGGAGTGCATTGCCACACGCACTTCACGCCACCACCGGGCTTCGTTCACCACCTCGCAATGCCTGCGCGCCTAGCGTTGGGTCATGACGACCACGCAGGAGATGAGCATGGGCAGCGAATCGAAAAAGCCATGGGGCCCGGAAGACGATCAGAAAAAGCCGTTTACGCCACAGGAGCGTCGCAACGAGGATGTCGCATGGAAGGTGCACGACATGCCCGACGAAGATCCCGAGATCAACAAGGCCGACCCCGAACACGACTACGAACGGCCGGACGGCTCGGAAAAACGCTGAAGCACACCGCCCGTATCGCCAAAGCGCCCGCAACGCGGGCGCTGTTGGGTTGTCTGAAGACATCTGCCGCAACGCCTCGCATGGTGCACACGCCTGCGTGCCGCACTCTCGCTCAGTGATGATGGTGATAGCCCACATCGGCGGTGATCTTGCCGCGGAACACGCGGTACGACCACACCGTATAACCGAGCACCAGTGGCAGCAGTACCACCAGGCCCACCATCGGAAAGATTTGCGAAGAGGGTGGCGAGGCCGCCTGCCAGATCGTGTAGCTCGGTGGCACCAGATACGGCCACATGCCCAACACCAGGCCGATGAAGCCCAACACGAAGATCGCCAGCGTCAACAGGAAGGGCCATGCGTCGCTGCGCGAGCTGTCGCTGTTGCGCCAGAGCGCAAGCGCTACGGCTGCGGTCATCAGCGGAATCGGCGACAGCCACCAGAAATTGCCATGTTCGAACCAGCGCGCCATCACATGCGAGCTCAGGAACGGCAGCCACACGCTGACCAGCACGACGAAGGTGACCACCACGCCCACCAGCGGCTTGGTCAATTGCCGCGCCAAGGTATGGGTGCGCCCATCGGTCTTGAGGATCAGCCAGGTGCTGCCGAGCAGCGCATAGCCGAACACCAGCGCAGCACCGGTGAGGATGGTGAACGGGCTGAACCAGCCGAACACGCCGCCGGTGTAGCGCCCGTTGTCCAATGGCATGCCTTCCACCAGCGCGCCGAGGATGATGCCTTGCGCGAAGGCGGTCAGGATCGAGCCGGCGATGAACGATAACGTCCACAATCGACGCGAGCGCTGCGCCTTGAAACGGAATTCGAACGCCACCCCACGAAACACCAGCGCCATCACCATCAACAGCACCGGCAGATATAGGCCGGACAGGATCACCGCATACGCCGTGGGAAACGCAGCGAACAGGCCGGCGCCGCCAAGCACCAGCCAGGTTTCGTTGCCGTCCCAGATGGGCGCGGCGGTGTTCATCATCAGGTCCACTTCCTGTTCGTCGCGCGCGAAGGGCGCCAGCATGCCCAGCCCGAGCACGAAGCCGTCCAGCACCACGTACATCAGCACGCCGAAACCGATCACGCCAAACCACACCACCGGCAACCAGTAGTTCAGTTCCATGGCGTGTTCTCCTGTTCCAGTGATGTATCTGCCGCGGACAGCGGGCGTGCCGGCGTGTGTTCGCCGCCGGCCACATCCGGCCCGTCGCGGCTGGGTTGCGGCCCGGCACGGACCAGCTTGGTCAGATAAAAGATTCCGAAGCCGAATACGAACGCATAGCCCAGCAGATACACCAGCAGCGAGACCGCCACTGTCGCAGTCGATTGCGGGCCCACCGCATC
The DNA here is from genome assembly GCF_013112235.1 of Xanthomonas euvesicatoria. Taxonomy (NCBI): domain Bacteria; kingdom Pseudomonadati; phylum Pseudomonadota; class Gammaproteobacteria; order Lysobacterales; family Lysobacteraceae; genus Xanthomonas; species Xanthomonas euvesicatoria. The sequence continues at coordinate 372,423 of NZ_JABFFS010000001.1, read as the reverse complement.
GGCAGTACGCAACAGCCCGTACACCACCCACGGCTGGCGCCCGATCTCGGTGACGAACCAGCCAGCCACCAGCGCCATGAATCCAGCCGGCAGCATGAGGTTCCAGGCCAGGATCAGCGGCCTGGCATGCAGGCGTCCACGCCACCAGGCAATGGCCGAGATCCACGCCAGCAACAGCATCGCCATCCCCAGGCCCACCATGATGCGGAAGGCAAAGAACACCGGAGCCACCGGCGGGCGTTGATCGCGCGGCACCGACGTCAGCGGCGTAATGTCGCCGTCTGCACTGTGGGTCAGGATCAGGCTGCCCAGGCGCGGGATGGCCACCTCATAGTCGTTGCGCTCGGCCTGTGCGTTGGGCAGCGCAAACACCACCAACGGCACGCCGGCGCCATCGCTTTCGCTGTGCCAGTGCGCCTCCATCGCGGCGACCTTGAGCGGTTGATGCTCCAATGTGTTGAGCCCGTGCTGGTCGCCTACCAGGACCTGGATGGGCAACACGATGGCGGCAAATGCCACCGACAAGCGCAACATGCGGGCGCCGGCATCCACATGCAGCCCTTTGCGCAGGTAGTAAGCGCCGACGCCGCCAACCACAAAGCAGGTGGTGATGAACGAACCCAGCGCCATATGGACCAGGCGATACGGAAACGACGGGTTAAAGATGATCTGCAGCCAGCTGACCGGCTGCACGATGCCGTTGACCATCGCGTAGCCACGCGGGGTGTGCAGCCAGCTGTTGGACGACAAGATCCAGAACGTGGACACCAGCGTGCCGATCGCCACCATGCAGGTGGCGAAAAAGTGCAGGCGTTCGGAGACCCGGCCCCAGCCGAACAGCATTACCCCCAGGAAGCTGGCTTCCAGGAAGAAGGCAGTGAGCACTTCATAGCTCAGCAGCGGGCCGATCACGCTGCCGGCAATGCGGCTCAGCTCGGGCCAGTTGGCGCCGAACTGGAAGGCCATGACGATGCCGCTGACCACGCCCATGCCGAAAGACACCGCAAAGATCCGCAACCAGAAGAAGTACAGCCGCTTCCAGGCCTCTTCGTGCGTGCGCAGCCAACGCCATTCCAGAAACCCGAGCAGGTTCGCCAGGCCGATGGTGAAGGCCGGAAACAGCACATGGAACGAAATGACGAAGGCGAACTGGATACGGGACAGCAGCAGCGCTTCCACAGGTTTCTCCTATGCCTGGCGGTATGCGGCGGCGCCGACACCACGGCCGCGGCATGCGGCGCAGGCCGGGCAAGCGCAGCTGGCACCTGCAGCGTGCGCGAACAACGGGCACCTGGGCACGCATGCCGCCACCGCGTGCAGACGCGTGGTGCCAATGACAAGCCTGCGCCCATCACGCGCGAAAAAGAGTGAACTGACGCACCGTGCGATACCTTGCAGGCCCGAAGAGCCCCTTCCGAGCACGGCAGGCGTGCACCGCACTAATCAAGCGGGCCCAACCTGTAGCTGCATCACGCCTGGCGGAGGTGGCGCAGGCAACGCGGCGCCAGCCAATCGGCGAGCACGGCATTCATCGAGCCGGGAGTCAGGCACAGCGCATCGCGCACGGCCTTGACCGCTTCTGCATCGGTCAGGTCGGGGCGTGCGTTGTATGCCGCGCAGACCGCCCGGATCGTGCCTTCGGGAATGCCGTCGAAGGCGTGATAGCCAAGCTGGCCCCGGCGGTGCTCGCCACGCCAGTACTCCAATTCGGTTTGCACATCGGCCTGCACGGGCGCCGAGACTGCGTGCATGGGACACCTCGCTCGCTGGATCGAGCGAGTGTTCGCCGCACCGTGGAAGGAACGCGTGAGCGCGTTGTGCACGCCCTCTCCACGAGCGGTGCGTAGGCTGTGGGTAACCCAGTGGACCCGATGCGGTTTCCTGACGGGTTCATGCGGCGCCATGGTGGCGTCGGCTTACGTCAGCCCCGGCTGATATCCTGGCTCCGATGCAGGCACGCAAGCGAGCTCAGCCAGCGCTCGATCAAGACGGCACCCGTTGTTGGACTTGCGCGGCGGCCCTGGCAAACCTTGCTCTCCTTGGCGTTTCGGCGTTCTCGAAGCGGCGACCGACCCAGAGCGTGACGCTTGGCACTGGCGCAATCGAGCGCTTCCATGCGTACTTCGCCCACAGCCGTCAGGGCGGGCTCGACCGGGGGAGGAGCGCCGCACCATCCACAGAACGTGGCGGCAGCAGGCAATTTCCGATGTGGTGTGCAGCGCATTTCGCGCGGCCGTCACAATTCTCAACTGAACATGTATCAGTCATTGCGGACAGAAGCGCTCATGGACCGTCTTTCCTGCGCCATCATCGACGACGACGTGGAGTTTTGCGATCAGGTGGTTGAACTCGCCACCGATAGCGGCTTCCGTGCCAAGGGCATCCACACCCTTGGCGAAGCCAGCCGCTGGCTGGACAGCAACTTTCCCGACCTGTTGGTGGTGGATGTTGGCCTGCCGGACGGCAGCGGTTTCGACCTGATCGAGCGGCTCGACCCGGACCACACCCCGCAGATCGTCGTGGTCTCGGGCGATTACGCGCGCGAAACCCAGGGTCGGGCGCAGCAGTTCGGGGTCAGCGAATTCCTGACCAAGCCGTTCGCGCCCGAACGCCTGGAGCGGGTGCTCGGGGGATTGCGCGAAGCGCAGCAGGGCAACCTGGGCATCGTTGGCAACAGCGACAGCATCGTCATGCTGCGCAAGGACATCGTGCGCGTGGCGCCGACCGATCTGAATGTACTGGTGACCGGCGAAACCGGTACCGGCAAGGATCTGGTGGCGCGCGCCATCCACCGTGTGTCCGGTCGCCGCGGCCGTTTCGTGCCGGTCAACTGCGGTGCCATTCCGGAAGAGTTGCTGGCCAGCCAGTTGTTCGGCCACGAGCGCGGCAGCTTCACCGGCGCCGACCGTCGGCATGCCGGATTCCTGGAGCAGGCCGCAGGCGGCACGCTGTTCCTGGATGAAATCGGCGAGATGCCCAAGCGGCTGCAGGTGTATCTGCTGCGGGTGATCGAATCGCGCAGCTTCATGCGCGTGGGCGGCAACGAGGAAATCGCACTGGATGCGCGCGTGGTGGCAGCCACCCACCAGCACGTGCAGCGCGAGCAGGCGGTGCTGCGTGAAGACCTGTTCTACCGTCTCAATGAATACCCGATCCAGGTGCCGCCGCTGCGCGAGCGCCGCGGCGATGCGCGCCTGCTTGGCTTACGCGTGATCGACGAGCTCAACGTCAAGTATGGCAAGCGCAAGTTGCCGACCAAGTCGTTGCTGCGCTACCTGGCATACCATGCCTGGCCAGGCAACGTGCGCGAACTGCGCTCGTTCATCCACTACCTGTATCTGCGCTCCGATGGCGATCTGTTGAGCGCCCCGGATGTGGAGCAGACCGTGCCGCAGGCCGACCAGGACGGCTTGCTGATTCCTGCCGGCTGGACCATGCGTCAGGCCGAAGACGCGATGATCGAATCGGCACTGGCGCGCACCCGCTTCAACAAGAAGGCCGCCGCACGCGAACTGGGCATCAGCGTGCGCACCTTGCACAACCGTCTCAGCGACAAGGGTGCGGAGTGAGCGAGGCACCGCGTGGGCAGCGGCGTGAACTGCTGCACCAGTTGCGCAACCGGCTCAACGTGATGGGTTTTGCGTTGTATGCGTTGCGCAACGAAACGTCCAAGCCGCTGGAGACGCTGCGCACGGCGCATCAGTCCGCCGTTGAACTGCTCAACCAGCTTGGCGAGCAGGAGCGCGCCTTGCAGCAGCCCGGCGTGGAACCGGGCGAGAGCGCCCAGCCCGCCTGCACCGATCAGTGATCGGCCAGCTCGGTCTGGTGGCTGAGCAAGCTGGTGATCGTGCGCGGGTTGTAGGGCTTCATGCAGTACGACAGATGCGCAAAGCGCTGCGGCAGCGTATAGCGGTCGTAGCCGGAGCAGAAGGAAAACGGCACGCCCCGCTCCATCAATGCATCGGCGACCGGAAACACCGCCTGGCCGCGCACGTTGACATCCAGCAAGGCACCATCGATGGCCTGACCTGACGCTACCAGCGAAAGCGCGTCAGGCACACTGCCGACCGGCCCCACCACGTTGATGCCAGCTTCCACCAACAAGTCGTTGAGCGATTCGGCCAGCAAGTAATCGTCCTCGACAACAAGAATGCGGCGGCCGGCAAGTGCAGTGTCGTGCATGACAGGCTCCAAAGCAGTGGCGTTTCGGACAACACGCGTGCGCATGGTGCTCGCACTGCAGGTTAACGCCGCGCGCAAGCAGACGCTTCCAGGACCGGTCTCTGCAATGTGCGCACGCGATGACGCATGTGCTGCATGGTAGTCCGCCGCCCTTTACGCGATCATGGCCGATTGCGCTTGAATCCAGCATTGCAACGATAGTGCCGCCATGACCGACGACGAAACTTCCAACAACGACATCGCTACGGATGCGAACACGCAGCCGCCCTTGTTCGTGCTTGGCGTGGGCGCCGCCGGCATGGACGCCGATCGCCTGGCAGAATTGCTCGATGCGATTGCTGGCGCGTCGAATCTGGCCATCATGCTGCTGTTGCGCGACCGCCAATTATTGGATGAGGCACGCCTGCGCGAACTGCTTGGCAGTCAGGCCACCCTGCTGTCGGTACCCAGCGATGGCGACCGGCTGCAACCGGGGCGCTTCTATCTGCCGCCGGCCGATACGGTCGTCACGCTGGAGGAAGGGCGCATCCGTCTGCGCGCCTTGCCCGGTGGGGAGAGCGACCACGGGTTGATCGATAGCTTCTTCGTCTCGATGGCGCACGATCAGGACGGCAATGTGATCGGCCTGATCGTGGGGCGCTTCGACGGCGACGGCACGCTGGGGACCGCGGCGATCCGTGAGTGCGGCGGTCTGGCGCTGGCCGTGGACGATGCCGCACTGCATGGGCTGGACCTGCGCAGCGCCAGCAACCCGGCCGCCATCACCGACGACATCCTGCCCCTGCCACAGATCGCCGCGCGTATCGCGGCGCACATGCAACGCCATCACGGCTACGGTCATCCGGTGCCGACCGGCGTGCGCAATGGCAGCGAGAGCGACAAGCTCAGCCAGGTCGCCGCCATCCTGCGCAATACCACCGGCCACGATTTTCATGGCTACAAACGCGCCACCTTCCTGCGCCGCGTGCAGCGGCGCATGCAGGTCGCGCAGGTGGAAACGCTGGAGCAGTATCTGGAGGTGTTGCGCAATCGTTTCGACGAACCGTTGCAGCTGTTCAACGACCTGCTGATCGGCGTGACCAAGTTCTTTCGCGACCGCCGCGAGTTCGAATTCCTCGAGCAGCAGGTGATTCCGCGCTTGTTCCAGGGCAAGCACACCGGCGACAGCCTGCGCATCTGGGTGCTGGGCTGCTCCACGGGCGAAGAGGCCTATTCGCTGGCGATGCTGCTGCGCGAACACGCCGAAACCCTGGACACCGCGCCACGCATCCAGATCTTCGCCAGCGATATCGACGGGCGCGCACTGGCCACTGCACGGGTGGGGCGCTATGCCTCCAGCATCGTCGGTGAAGTTGCACCCGAACGGCTGCGGCGCTGGTTCGTCAAGGAAGGCGACACCTATGTGGTGAGCAAGGAGCTGCGCGAGCTGTGCGTGTTCTCCCAGCACAGCATCGTCAAGGACCCGCCGTTTTCGCGGCTGGATATGGTGTCGTGCCGCAATCTGCTGATCTATCTGGATGCCGAATTGCAGAATCGGGTGATCCCGATCTTTCATTTCGCCATCCGTCCGGGCGGCTACCTGTTCCTGGGCAATGCCGAAAACGTCTCGCGGCACGCGCAGTTGTTTACGCCGGTCGAGCGCAGCTTCCGGGTCTTCCAGCGCATCGATGCGCAAAGCAACGTGCATGCGACCTTCCCAACCATGCAGCCCGCTGCGGTTGCCAGGGTGCCTGCACCACCGCAGCGGCAGCGCACGTCCAGCAATGCGTTGGTGCGCGCCGGCGAGCGCATCGCCGACCGTTATGCGCCGGCGTATGCGGTGCTGGACGAGCAGTTCGAGGTGCTGCATTTCTCGTCGCAGGCGGGGCGCTTCATCCGTCCTGGCGGCGGCACCCCCAGCCTCAACCTGCTCAACCTGATTCATCGCGATTTGCGCCTGGACTTGCGCAGCGCGCTCAGCCGCGCCGAACGCGACCGCTCACCGGTGCACGTCAAGGGCATCCAGGTGCACGAAGATGCGGCGACCTGGGCGGTGAACCTGTTCGTCGAGCCGACCGCCGACTCGGAGGTGCCGCGCGGCTACGTGGTGCTGTTCCAGGAAGTGGAAGCGCGCGAACCGGTGGAGCTGCCCGCCCCACACGACAGCGTGCACGACGATGGGCATGTGCAAGTGCTGGAGAACGAGCTGCGCATCACCCGCGAGCGCCTGCAATCGATGATCGAAGAGCTGGAAAGCACCAACGAGGAGCTCAAGTCTTCCAACGAGGAATACCAGTCGCTCAACGAAGAACTGCAGAGCGCCAACGAGGAGCTTGAAACCTCCAAGGAAGAGCTGCAATCGGTCAACGAGGAAGTGACCACCGTCAACGGTGAGCTGGCCCATCGCGTGCAGGAGCTGGCGCATGCCAACAGCGATCTGAAGAACCTGCTGGAAAGCACCCAGATCGCTACCGTGTTTTTGGACAACGAATTGCGCGTCACCAACTTCACGCCGGCCGTCACCGACATCCTGCCGCTGGTGGAAAGCGATATCCATCGCCCGATCAGCCACATCAAGCTGCATGTGGATTACGACGAACTGCAAGACGATGCGCGCCGGGTGATCCGCACCCTGGCGGTGCTCGATCGCGAGGTCGAAAACCCCACCACGCATGCGCGCTACATGGTGCGCGTGCTGCCGTATCGCACCGTGGACAATTTCATCGGTGGTGCGGTGCTGACCTTCATGGACGTCACCCCGCTCACGCGCGCCGAGCGTGCGCTACGCAGCAGCGAGCAACGCCTGCGCACCTTGATGGAAGGCATCCCGCAGCTGGTGTGGCGCTCGCTCGATGGCGGCCGCTGGACCTGGTCCAGCCCGCAATGGTCCAGCTACACCGGCCAGAGCGATGCTGAGAGCCTTGACCTGGGCTGGTTGCAGGCGGTGCACCCGGACGATCGCGAGCTGACCATGAACGCCTGGCTGGGGAGTGCGTCCAGTGGCGGGCTGGATATCGAACACCGCCTTTTCAACGCGGATGAGCAGGGTTATCGCTGGTTTCAAACGCGCAGCGCTCCGGTACGCGACGAACGCGGCCAGGTGCTGGAATGGCTGGGTACCTCCACCGAATCGGACAACCTGCGCCGGCTGCAGGAAGAACAGCGTGTACTGGTGGCCGAGTTGCAGCACCGCACGCGCAATCTGATCACGGTGGTGCAGTCTGTAGCCAAGCAGACTGTACAGACCACCCAAAGCATGCCCGAGTTTGCGGCCAAGTTCGAGGATCGGCTGGCCGCATTGTCGCGCGTGCAGGGGCTGCTGTCGCAATCGGACAATATGCCCACCACCATCGGCGCGTTGTTGCGTATGGAGCTGGATGCGTTGGGGGCAGAGCCGGATCAAAAACGCATCGTGCTGGAAGGTCAGAACGTGGCGCTGCGTAAATCCACCGTGCAGACGCTTGCATTGGCATTGCACGAATTGGCCACCAACGCGGTCAAGCATGGCGCACTGGCGGTGGACACCGGCACCTTGTCGATCCGCTGGGAGGTCGTGTCTGACAGCGAAATACCTGCGCGCCTCAAGCTGTTGTGGATCGAAGAAGGCGCCAACAATCAGCTGCGCGGCGACCGTGATGAAGTCAGCGGCTTCGGTCGCCGCCTGATCGAAAAGGCCTTGCCGTACAGCCATGGCGCGCAGACGCGCTACGAGCTCAGCGATACGCGCCTGGAATGCGAAATCCAGTTGCCGCTCAATCCTGTGAACGGGTGAGTGGACCGTAGACCTCGGGCCTGCATGGACGTGGCCGCTGGGTGAGCAACGTATGCACATGCACCGCCCGCCCACGCCGCGATGCGCAGGTCTGAGTGCCGGGCACGCACGCGCCCTCGCAACGATGAGACTTGCGCGACCATCGAGACGGCTAGTGAAAGAGCGCTGTGCTGCACACAAGACGCCTATGCATTGAGCGTGCCTTTGATAGCAGACTCTGCTGCACGTGCATCTACATCTAGCAATGTAGCGCTGCGTGTACACGCACAGCCCACGGAAAATACTGCGCAATGATGCAGATCCTGCGGCCTATTCGGCTTCCGCTGTGCGTGTAGTGCAACTGAAGTTACTTGAAACTCTTGCAGCACCGAGCTTTGCCGAAGTCAAAAAGTTGGCGCGCATTGTGCGTAACCACTGAGGTCATCGAGATGCACACAGTGGAGTAGTCATGATTACGCGCATTCTTCAGTTGTCCGCCCGCATGGCGAGCAATGCCTGGGTCGAGGTCGGCGTGGGCGCCGATGCCGACATTCTGGTCGCCGACCGTGGCGGCAAACGCGAGGAGCGCGCGACCTTCGGCCGCCGCGCACCGGGGCAGCAGCGTTCGATCCATTTGCAGGAGCCCGGCGGATTGGGCGGCGTGGATCTGGCCATCTGGGAAACCCAACGCTGCGCCATTGCGCTATGCGGTTTCGTCTGCACTGCATCGGCCGACGGCACCACCGCCGCGACCTGGTTGAGCCAGGATGGCAGCGCGGTGTATGCCGCCGGGTTGCGTAACGTGATGGACATCGGCGGACGCCTGCAGATGGGATTCTCGCTGCTCGTCGCCTCATCGGCGAGCATGCCCACCTACCGGCCGCTGTGTATCGACGCGGACCTGAGCAAGTGGCTGCACATGGGCGGCGCCGAAGCCATGCGCCATCTCACGCCCTGGCGGCTGGAACGCTGCGCCGCTGCGGCAGGCGTACGCCCGGAGTGGGCGAGCGAAGGGGCCCCGGCACCGATTGCGCGGGTCTGAGCGCGTGCGCCATGCAGCCAACAAAGAAGGGGCCCAGCGGGCCCCTTCATCGTTTCTGTAGTGTGGGTCGATCCTGATTGCTGCCTGCTAACGATCGCGCCGCGAACAGGTAACCCACCGACGGCAGGCTCGCAATCGATCAGTTGTCTTCTGCTTCCTCGGCGTTGTCGTCCAGGGCGCGTTGCTGCGCGTCGATGTGTTGCTGCTTGCCGTAAGTGCCGCTCTGGCCGAAGTTGGGTTGCGTGCTGCCGTCACGTTCCGGGTGGCCGTCGGGTTCGCCTTCGCCCAAGGTGCCGCCGCGGCCATGACCGCGTTGATGCAACGCTTCCGGCGCGTCGTCACGCGGCGGCAGTGCATCGCGGGTCTGGACGGCCGATGGATCGTTGCGGCCCTGGCCATCCACCGATGCGTCGGTACCGTTCCCGCGATAGGCCGATTGGCGTTCGTCGTGTGTGTCGAGCGTGGATTTTTCGTTCATGGCAACTCCTGTGCAGTGCAATGAAAAAGCCCGGAGCGTACTGGCTCCGGGCTGGTGATGGGTGCAGCTGCACCCATCAGGTCTAACGCTGGATATCGCCGGTGGTGGAACCGGCGCCCGGGCCCGCACCCAGGTCAGCGCCGGTCACGCGGTCCAGCTCGGGATTGGAGAGCAGCCGCTCGGACATGGCATCCAGTGCCGCGGTTTGCGTGGCATCCAGCGCGACCGTGGCAGAGCCGTCGCCACCATCCACGGCGGCCTGCGCCTCGCGGTCGGCCACCACTTCCCACTGCTCGCCGGCATTCCACGGACCGATCATGTCGCCCTCGCCCTGGGAGGTGTTGTAGTACTTGTCGGTGAAGCGCGGATCGCCCGGCAGCTTACCCGGCGGGAAATTCGGCTCGATCGAGTACAAGGCCTTTTCGAACGACTTCTGATGCGCCACTTCGCGCGTCATCAGGAAACGCAAGGCATCCACGATTCCCGGGTCGTCGGTGACGTTGATCAGGCGCTCATACACCAGCTTGGCACGCGCTTCGGCCGCGATATTGGAGCGCATGTCGGCCGTGGGGCAACCGATGCTGTCGACATACGCCGCCGTCCACGGCACGCCGCTGGAATTGACCAGGGCCGGGCCACCGCCATACAGAATCTGTTGGGTATGGCTGGTGCTGTTCTGGGTCATGTTGCGCATGTCCATGGCCTCTTCCATGCCCTCGGAGAGCACCGCCTTGGGCCCCTTGTTGAGCATGGCGATGATCGAGCCGATGATCTCCAGGTGGCTGATCTCTTCGGTGGCGATGTCGAACAGCAGGTCCTTGCGGCCCGGATCGTCTTCGCCCAGTGCCTGGGTGAAATAGCGCATTGCAGCGGCGAGTTCGCCCTGCGGTCCGCCGAACTGTTCCAACATCAGCGTGGCCAGATCGGGATTGGGCTGGGCGACGCGGACGGTGTACATCAAACGCTTGTTGTGCATGAACATGGGTGGTGCTCCATGGCTGACGCCCGGCAACTACGACCACTCAGCGAGCGGGCAGAAACGTGGGGCTTTGGCTTCGGGGGGATGCCCGCAGGGATGCAAGCGACGCAGGACGGCGGCGACCGTCCTGCGCGGTGACTCAGGCGGCCTTGCTGGCCTTGGATGCCTTCTGGTTGCCGCCTTGTTCGGCGAGCAGGGTCAGCTTTTCGTCGGTGGCCTTTTCTTCTTCCAGCGTGGCAAGCAGCAGCGGCAATGCATCGGCATAACCGAGTTGCTTGGCCATGGCGGCAATGGTGCCGTACGAGGCGATTTCGTAATGCTCCACCTTCTGCGCGCCGCCGATCAGTGCAGCGTCGCGCACCGGGCCGGCCTCGATTTCGTCAATGACCTCGCGGCTTTCTTCGACCAGGCCTTCCATCGCAGCGCACTTGATGCGCTTGAGCTTGATGCCCAGTGTCTCCACGACCTGATCGATGCGTTCGATCTGGCCCTGGGTCTCTTCCAGGTGGGTTTCAAAGGCCTGCTTGAGTTTCGGCTCGGTGGCCGCGCGCGCAAGACGCGGCAGCGACTTGGTCAGCTGCTTCTCGGCGCTGTAGATGTCCGACAGTTCGTGGATGAAAAGTTCTTCGACAGTCTTGATCGCCATGTGTGGCTCCTTGGGGTTGGTCAGAGGATGGGTTGCTGCGGTTCGCCATGTTGGTGGCGATGCCTTTAATGAGCTCGCGTTGCACGCCTGCGAACAAGCGCGCCGATGCAGCACGTACGACAACTCCGAAATCGTCGTGGTGCGTGTCACTCGCCTGTAGCACAGGGTCGTGCGCACTGCACCTGACGTTCTTCGAAGTACACCGTGGTCATCGCGTCGATCTCCAGGCAGTACCGCGTGGTCGCTACGCTAGCCCTGCGAGTGTTAGCGGGATTGGTGGAAACGGTGATCCCGATGCGATGGCGAGCTGTGCTGTGATGCAGGCCGCGCTCGCTGCGCCTGCAACGAAGGGGTGCAATGGCGCACCTACTACAGCCATCACCTCGGCGCCGATGCGGCTAGGCTTTGCGCATCGCTGCACTCCAGCATCGATCCACGTCGATGCGGTACAACGGCGATCGAACTTTTGCGAGACCGTGCGATGACGCCGCTGGACAAACCCTTACGTCGCGAACTGCAGATCGGCGATCAGGCATATACCTTGATCATCGATCCTCAAGGCTTGAAGTTGGTCGAGAAAGGCAGGCGCAAAGGCGTGACCTTGCGCTGGGAAGAACTGGTCAGCGGCGACGCTGCGCTGGCCAGTGCATTGCAGGCTTCGCTTGAAGATCGTTAGCGTGGCGGTGCCGGGCAGCGCGTGAAGCGCGAATGGAACCACTGCGCGCACTGCCCGGCGGGTGCGGCTGGTGACCGTGCGGTCGCGCGTCCTCCGCGGTTCGTCTGCGCCGTCCACGCCGACCTGAGGCGTGCTTGATGGTTGTCGACGCTGCGCTTGGCGTGGCTCGACCTTCCAACGACCAGAACAAGTGCAATGGCTGGTTCGGCACGACCACCTGCAATGCCGGCGTCCGGTAGAGGCCATTGCACGTTACTGCCAGCACCGATGCGCTCTGCAATGCACGCAGGCCACCACCGCGCTCGCGTCGCTCAGCGTGTGGCAAACAGCCGCGCCAGTTCGCGCACCGCCGCTTCCGTTGCGGCGCGGTCGGGCATGGCGTCTGCGTTATTGAAGTCGTGTGCGCCTTGCGCCTGCACCAACAACCCGTCGCGTCGCGGCACGACGTTGAGATTGTGGCCGCGCCAGACCAGGCCATAGGTGACTTCCGGCTGCGGGATCAGGCGTGCGGTCTGCCCGCGCACCGGAATCACGCTGTCGTCGCCCAGCAAGGCGCGCGCCCCGTAACCGGTGGCGTTGATCAGGATCTTCTCGCGCAGATCGCCGAATTGGCGCGGATGCTCGAACTCGCGCGTGTAGAGCTCGCCGCCTGCCTGCAGGAAGTCATCCATCAACAAGCGCGCATACGCGCTGAGGTTGAAGGTGAGCTGGCTGTAGCGGCGCACGAACGCCACCGGAAATGGATGATCACCGGGCGCCACCGGCTGCGAGCGCGGGCCCAGATCATCGAGCAGTTCGCGCTCCAGCGGCGGATAGTCCGGCTCATGCGCTTCGGCAGAGGCGACAGGTTGATCGAAGGGCACGTCCGAGAGCACGTAGCCATCGCGCCATTCAATCGGCTCGCCGGGCAGGCCCAGCAAGGTCTGGTAGCGGCGAAACGACGTGCGCGCCATGTCTTCCCAGCGCCTCTTGAAGTCGGCAGTGGCGTGTTCGCTGGTGCACACGCGCGAATCCGGCGACCACACGCCGGTGGCATAGAACGAGCGCACATCCGGCAGGCGCTCGCGCGCGTAGATGCGCACACGCAGGCCGGCGCGTTGCGCCACCAGGGCAGTGGTCAAGCCGATCGCGCCGCAGCCGATCACCGCCAGCGCGCGCGCGGCCGGGTCGGCGGCACGCACCAACCGTAATGCCTGTTCGGCGGCACCCCACGAGAGCGACCACCCGCTGCCGCCATGTCCATAGTTGTGCACCACCGTCTTGCGGCCGATGCGCTCGGCTTCGATCCGCGGCCCCTGCGCGCGGAACGGACGCGTGCACCCGTTGATGGCGATGATGCGATCGACCGAGGGGCGCATCGGCGCCAATGGCGGGGCAGCCGCGAACGGCGCAGGCAGACCACCCGGCAGCGTGACCGGCTGGGTGGCGGGCGGGACGGCGAGCGCCTTGTTCGTTGCTGCCCAGCTCGCGGTGGAGGCGGCCGCCAGCGCAACACCGGCGCTGCGTAGAAAATGACGACGGTGCATGCAACTCCCTTACAAGGTGTGGTGGGTGATGGGGTCGCCATGATGCGGCTCGCCACGCCTGCGCGGAGGCATGCCAAGGCCATCTTCAGATGCTGTCTGCCGCGTGGCAGCAACCGAGCGCGGCATGCGCAGCGCAAGCGTGCATCCAGCATAGCGCGCGCATCTGCCGCGGCCATGGCCCGGCACCAGGGTTTCGCACCGCAATCCTGACGTTTGATGCCGCGCTGGCGGCCATTCGTCGCCCGGGGCTTTCGCAGTGGCGCGCGCCGGCTATGCTCGCTCCCGTCCCATCCCAACGAGCTGCCCACCCGTGTCTGCCAGTGTCTTCCTGATCGTGCGCATCGTGTTCGCCTGGGCCGCCGCGTTGGTGGTGGCAGGGATCATGTGGACGCAGTTGTTCGGCTCCATCGGCCCGATCTTCGCGCTGGCCTGCATGGTCTTGCTGACGCTGGCGTTGATGAGTTCGGTCACCCATGTGCGGCGCGTGCGCCTGATCGCCGATCGGCTGGACCACACCACCTTGTCCACCCGCCAGCGCCGCCAGATCGAAGTACCGCTGGATGTGCAGGCCAGCTTCGCGGTGATGGAAGAGGCGGTGCGTGCGCTACCGCGTGTGCAGGACATCGAATGCGCGCCGGGCAGCCTGCTGATTCGCGCCAAGGTGCGCCGCATCGACCCGTACGCAGGTCGCCAGCCCTCGCGCTGGAACCTGTTCGCGCGCTTTGCCATCACCCACAACCAGATCCTGGCGACGATCGCGCCGGGGCAGGGCACCAGCAGCGTCACCGTGTTGTGCGAGCCCGACGCTGGCGCCTGGGTGGATCTGTTCGCGGTGGACGAAGGCAGCAACTACGAAAACGCCGAGGCGATCAATCGCGCGGTGGTGCGCCGGGTCGGTGAGCAACGTCGTGACGAACAGGCCGCCGCCGAGCAATCGGTCATGGAAAAGGAACTGGCCGTGGCGCGCCTGAATCTGCTGCACGCCCAGGTCGAGCCCCACTTTCTTTACAACACGCTGGCCAGCGCGCAGGTGCTGGCGCGCACCGACCCGCCGCGCGCCGAGATCATGATCGGCCATCTGATCCAGTACCTGCGCAGCTCGCTGCCCAGCGCCGACGGTGCCATCGCCACCCTGGGCGAGGAACTCGAACGCACCCAGGCGTATCTGGAGATCCTGCGCATCCGCATGGGCACGCGGCTGGCCCTGCAGGTGGAAGTGCCCTACGAACTGCGTGCGCTGCCGCTACCGTCGATGATGTTGCAGACCTTGGTGGAAAACGCCATCAAGCACGGGCTGGAAGCCAAGCCCGGTGGCGGCACCGTGTGGATCCTGGCGCGTCGCCACGATGACCATGTCACGCTCACCGTGGCCGACGACGGCCAGGGCTTCAACACGCACAGCCACGGTACCGGCATCGGCTTGAAGAACCTGCGCGAGCGGCTGAAGCTGATTTATGCCGACAAGGCGAGCTTTGCCATCGTGTCCAACTTCCCCAGCGGGGTGGCGGCCACCTTGAGCCTGCCGCTGCCGACGCAGTTGGGTGCCGCGCCACCGCCGCCGTTGCCCGTTGCGGGCGCGCAGGCCGCACACGCCGCACAGGTGCGGGCATGAGCGCGCTGCGCGCCGTGGTGGCCGAAGACGAGGCCTTGCTGCGGCAGTCGTTGCTGACGCTGCTGGCCGAGGTGTGCCCGCAGTTGCAGATCGTGGGCGACTGCGAGGACGGTGCCAGCGCGCTGGAGACCATCGCCGCGCAGCAGCCGGAGGTGGTGTTTCTGGATATCCGCATGCCCGGCCTCACCGGCATCGAGGTGGCGCGTGCGATGCGCGAGGTCAGCCCGCGCAGCCAGGTGGTGTTCGTCACCGCCTACGACCAGTACGCCATCGATGCGTTCGAACACGGCGCAGTGGATTACCTGCTCAAGCCCATCGGCCGCGAGCGGCTGCAGGCCACCTGGCAGCGCGTGCAACAACGCGCTACTGCCGGCCAGCCGGATGGCGCGCTGCTGGAGGCTTTGCTGCAGCGTCTGTCCGCGCGCCCGGTCGCTGCCAGCCACACGCCGCCGCTCGCCTGGCTGACCGCCAGCAGCGGGCGCGAGACGCGCTTGATCGCGCTGGACGAGGTGGCGTATTTCCAGGCCGATCAGAAGTACACCACGGTGATGACTGCGGCCGGCGACGCGGTGTTGCGCACGCCATTGCGCGAACTGCTGGATGTGCTGGACCCGCAGGTGTTCAAACAGATCCACCGCTCGACCATCGTCAACATGAAGGCGGTTGCCTCGGTGGTGCGCGAGGACACCGGCAAGGGCCGGCTGGCGCTGCGCGGCCGCAGCGAAACGCTGACCGTCAGCCAGCCGTTCATGAGCCTGTTCCGCGGCATGTAAGTGCGACCTGCAAGACATCTGGCGTAGTCCCGGATGGATGCGACAGCGCGCATGGAACCTACGTATGCGCGTGAGTGCCACAGCGTTCCGATGACCGACAACCGCTGCCTGACGCGCTGCAGCCTGCTTTGATTCCCCCGTTTGCATCGACTGAAAGGACTGTCTCCATGCGCCTGATCGCCTCCCTGGTGTATTGCCTGCTTGCCCTGGCCGGCTGCCATGAACGCAATGGCACCACCTCGATCACCCGTGCCACCCGCGATGGCGCAAGCACACCGACGTGTGCCCGCAAGACCTTGGACAGCTTTGCGCTGGTGCCAGGGCAAGTGCGCGAAGTGCGCGGCGTTCCCGGCCAGGCGCACACCTGCGTGGAGACCACCGCACCGCAGGCCGATTGCCACGGCTGAGGAAGGCACACGCACGCACCGAGCTGTGGTGGGGCGTGCGTGCGTGTGCATAGGCCACGCGCAGAAGCCTTAGTGCCCATCGCGGGGTGCCTGCGGGTTCCGGGCACCGGCGGCGCCAGCCTGGCGGCTGTGCAGGCACTGCTGGTCGCTGCTGCAGATAACGAGCACTGGCGTGCGTGGATCGGCTGCGCACTGCCGGATCGGCAGGATGTCGGTAGCGACAATCCGGTCATGCCTGAATACGCACTGACGGCAAGCGGTCGCTTCTGCGATCATTACCGGCTTGTTGCCGGTTCACGGCGTCCTCACTGCCAGGCTCCTCATGTCCGAACACTCGCTACGCCGCGACGTTGGCCCTTTCGCCCTCATGCTCACCGGCCTGGGCTCGATCATTGGCTCTGGTTGGCTGTTCGGCGCCTGGCGCGCGGCCGGCCTGGCCGGCCCCGGCGCGATCTGGGCCTGGGTGCTGGGCGCGGCGATCATCACCACCATCGCGCTGTCGTATGCCGAGCTGGGCGCCATGTTCCCAGAGTCCGGCGGCATGGTGCGCTACAGCCACTATTCGCACGGCTCGCTGGTGGGTTTCATTGCCGGCTGGGCCAACTGGATCGCCATCGTCTCGGTGATCCCGGTCGAGGCCGAGGCCTCGGTGCAGTACATGGCGTCCTGGCCATGGGCCTGGGCGCAGGGCTTGTATGTGCAGGCGCCTGGTGGGGCAGGCGAGCTCTCTGTGCCCGGCCTGCTGATTTCCGCGGTGCTGGTGCTGGTGTATTTCTTTCTGAATTTCTGGAGCGTCAAGCTGTTCGCACGCTCCAATACGCTGATCACCGTGTTCAAGCTGGTGGTGCCTGCCGCCACTGGCGTGGCGCTGATCGCCAGCGGCTTCCATAGCGAAAACTTCAGCGTCGGCATCCACGGCGATTCGCATGTGCTCGACCTGGCTGCGGTGCTCACGGCGGTGGCCACCGCCGGCATCGTCTTCAGCTTCAACGGCTTCCAGAGCCCGGTGAATCTGGCTGGCGAGGCGCGTAACCCCGGCCGCAGCATTCCGTTCGCGGTGCTGGGTTCGATCGCGCTGGCCACGGTGGTGTACGTGATCCTGCAGGTGGCCTACATCGGCGCCGTGCCGCCGGATCTGCTGGCCAAGGCCGGCTGGCACGGTATCGATTTCCGCTCGCCGTTCGCCGAGCTGGCCATCATCGTCAACCTGCATTGGCTGGCGATGCTGCTCTACATCGATGCGTTCGTCAGCCCCAGCGGCACCGGCATCACCTATACCGCGACCACTGCACGCATGGTCTACGGCATGGAAAAGAACGGCACCATGCCGGCCGTGCTGGGCAAGCTGCACCCGGTCTGGGGCGTGCCGCGCATGGCGATGTTCTTCAACCTGGCCGTGTCGTTCGTGTTCCTGTTCTTTTTCCGCGGCTGGGGCACGCTGGCGGCCGTGATCTCGGTGGCCACCATCATTTCCTACCTCACCGGCCCGATCAGCGCGATGGCGCTACGCCGGCACGCGCCGGAACTGCACCGCCCGCTGCGTATCGCCGCACTGCCGGTGCTGGCCGGCGTGGCCTTCGTGATGGCCACCGAACTGCTGTATTGGGCACGCTGGCCGCTGACCGGCGAGATCATCCTGCTGATGGTCGTGGCGCTGCCGGTGTATTGCTATTACCAGGCCAAGCAAGGCTGGCCGGATCTGCGCCGCAACCTCAAGGGTGCGGCCTGGATGATCTGCTACCTGCCCACCATTGCACTGGTCTCGTGGGCCGGCAGCACCGATTTCGGTGGCCATGGCTACCTCAGCTACGGCACCGATCTGGTCGTGGTCGCAGTCGTGGGCGCGGTGTTCTACGTCTGGGGCGTGCGCAGCGGCTGGCGGACTCCCTCGGTGGAGAAGGCGGTTGCGCAGGCGTGAATGCTCACAGGCGCTAGCCGGCGCCGACTCCCGGCAACCGGCTGGCGGTCACCGCTGGGAATAAACAAGAACGGCCGGCGCAGTGCGCACCGGCCGTTCCTGTTTGCAGCCGAATCATTGCTGCAGGTAGCGTGTTTCTCGGTCAACACGTCGCTGCATCGCCACGCTGGGCCTGGTCAGGAATTGACCACCAGCCGTGGCGCGCCATCGAAGCGGTCGAGGTCGCGCAGCAGTTCGGTATAGCGGCGTAGCCGGCCCATTTCGCGCATGTTGACGATGTCTTCGTGGCGCAACTCGCGCTTGGACGTGACCTCCTGCTTGTAGCGCAGCACCTCCGGGTAGCGGCGCGTCATGTCCAGCGCGTCGGCAACGCATTCGACCGAGTCGGCGTCCGGCGTCACCCGCGCGCGGCTGTTGAAGGCGCGTAGCCAGCGTTCGAAACCGGCGCTGTGGTCGAACAGGTCGGCGATGTACCACATCACGAACAGGATCGACGCCCACGAGGTGAAGATGATCACCACCCGGCTAAAGGTCAGGTGGTAGTCGTTCTGCCACAGCTGGTGCGTGATCACGCCCAGCAATATCAGCGAGATCGCCTGCCAGCCGATGATCGAGGCGATCACCCACTGCTTTTTGGCCACCTTGAGCAGCGAGAGCTCTTCGTCGAGCTGCGCGTCGGTCTTGTCGCGCCAGTGAGCCACCTGCTCGTCGAAGGGGAGCCGATGGAGTGCGTTGTCCTGCAATAGCAGGCCTAAACCCTGGAACAAAGCGATCATGACAAGCTCCTGACGGATG
The DNA here is from genome assembly GCF_013112235.1 of Xanthomonas euvesicatoria. Taxonomy (NCBI): domain Bacteria; kingdom Pseudomonadati; phylum Pseudomonadota; class Gammaproteobacteria; order Lysobacterales; family Lysobacteraceae; genus Xanthomonas; species Xanthomonas euvesicatoria. The sequence goes on along the minus strand of NZ_JABFFS010000001.1, from coordinate 353,659 downwards.
GCTGGTACGAACGACTTGCTGCACTGGCCGCGGCCGGTGCCCTGGAGCGTCCGCAACGTGCTGGCGAAGCAGTGCGTCGACGGACGGGCTTAGTTCTAGCACTTTCGCTGTGCATGGCAATGCCTCAAACGAAGCGCTGGCCGCGCAATTTTGCGCAGACGCGCACAAATTGCTGAATTCAGGCGGATTTGCGGTCATGCCGCCGCCATGTGCCTGCGCGGCGCCTTCGATCTTGCTGCACTGCACACCCGGCGCTGCGGCAATTGCCGGGCTCCAAGGACAGGCAAGCCGGCTTGCCGGACATGCTGGAAGGGTAGGGCGTTCGGCGACGCCGGGCCCGTTGGTAAAAAGCTCAGCGGGCCTGATCGCCCGGATGGTCAGTACCCCACCCAGATGCCAGGTCGCGTTCTTCCGGCCGCGCGGTCACGATGCCCGTCAGCATCTGGTCGCCATCGCCATCGCCGCGCTGACGTGCCGAACGGATGCCGGTCAGCGCTACGCTGACCTGGCGTTGCAGATGGGCTGCGTATCATTGCCGCATGTCAGCCGTCCTGCGCACTCTCACTGCCCCCGCCGCCAAACAGATCCATCGCTGGGTGCTCGACGCGTTTCCGCGTGGTCAGAGCACCATCGAATACGATCAGCCGCTGGGCGATCCCGGCATCTTCGGGCCCGACAGCATCACCTGGCGCATCCACTCCGAATTTCCGGGCATGCTGTCCGGCGGCCTGTGCGCATTGATGTTGCAGTTGTTGCATCCGCGGGCGCTGGCCGGGGTCTACGACCATTCCAACTTCCGCACCGATTTGATCGGGCGGCTGCGGCGCACCACCAACTTCGTCGCCGGCACCACCTACGCGCCAGCCGCGGAAGCCGAACAGCTGATTGCGCGCGTGCGCAAGATCCACTCGCAGATTCGCGGCCACACTGCCGACGGCGTGCCTTACGAGGCCAACGACCCGCAGTTGCTCACTTGGGTGCACGTGACCGAGGCCTATGGGTTCTTGCAGGGATGCCGGCGTTATTGCCGCCAGGTGCCTGCTGCCATCGCCGACCGCTACTACGACGAAGCGCGACGCGTGGCCGAGGCGTTGGGCGCAGCCGATGTGCCGGCCAGCGAGGCGCAGGTGGATGCGTATTTCGCATCGGTGCTGGGAGAGTTACGCATGGACGCGCGCTCGCGCGAGGTGCTCGACATCCTCACCAGCATCCAGCTGCCGGTGCCCGCCGCGGGTCTGTCGCGCGGGGTATTTCTCGGCGCCGGCACGGCCTTGTTGCCCGGCTGGGCCAGCGACATGCTCGGCCGCACCACCACCCAACGCGCGCAGGCGCGCGCATCGGCACGGTTGCTGCGCAGCCTGTCGCCGCTGTTCCGCACGGCCTTGCGCGACGGACTGTCTGCGCGCGCATGCAGGCGCATGCAATTGCCGCCGGCGATGTTGCTGGAGTGGCCTGTCGGCGTGTAACGGCGGTGGGCCGGGCGGAGCGGGTGTTCTGACGTGCGCTGGTGGCGCGATAGGCAATCGCTGGTCGTGCCGTTTTTTCGACGGCAACCACGACGTGGGTACTCACGCACTTCGCCATCCCCCGGCATGGCACTGCCGCGCGCCACGACAAACAATGCCGCAGACACCAGCTCCATTGGCGCTGCATCGACCTCGACCAGCACCTACCAGATCCTGACCCGCTGCTCCGGCGCCAGATACAGCTGCTGACCCTGTGTCACATCGAAGGCCGGGTACCAGGCATCCAGGTTACGCACGGTTTGCGCGCGGAAGCGGCCAGGTGCATGCACATCGGTGAGTAGCGCATTGCGCAGTGCCGCGTCGCGATACTTGCCGCGCCAGGCCTGTGCAAAGCCCAGGAAAAAGCGCTGATCCGGGCTGAAACCGTCCAGGGTCCGGGGCTGCTTGCCCTGCAGCGACAGCTGGTAGGCGTCGTATGCAGTGGCCAGGCCTGCAACGTCGGCGATGTTTTCGCCCAGCGTCAGCTTGCCGTTGACCGACAAGTCGTCGAACGGTTGGTAGGCGCTGAACTGCGCGGCCAGGGCATTGCCGGCGCTCTCGAATTTTTTCAGGTCTTGCGGTGTCCACCAGTTATGCAGCTCGCCGTGTTCGTCGAACAGCGCGCCCATGTTGTCGAAGCTGTGGCTGATCTCGTGGCCGATCACCGCGCCGATCGCGCCATAGTTCACCGCATCGTCGGCGGCGGGATCGAAGAACGGCGGTTGCAGGATCGCCGCCGGGAAGATCAGGCGGTTTTCCAGTGGTACGTTCAGCGCGTTGACCTCCTGCGGCAGCATGTACCACTCGCGATGATCGACCGCCTTGCCCAGCTTGGCCAGGTTGCGGCGGTATTCGAAGACCTCGGCGCGTTGCACGTTGCCAAGCGCATCATCGCGGCGCACGTCCAGCCCGCTGTAGTCGCGCCAGGTGTCCGGGTAGCCGACCGCCACCGTCAGGCCGGCGATTTTCGCCTTGGCATGCTGTTTGGTTTCGGCGCTCATCCACTCCAGTGCGTCGATGCGTTTGCCGAACGCGATGATGATGTTCTTCACCATCTCTTCGGCACGCGTCTTGGTCTGCGCGCTGACGTACTTCTGCACGTAGCGCTTGCCGACCGCTTCGCCCAATGCGGCGTTGGTCGCGTCGATGCCGCGTTTCCAGCGCTGGCGCTGCTGCGGGGTACCTTCCAGCGTGGTGCCGTAAAACGCGAAGCGCTCGTCGGCGAAGGCCTTGGACAGGTAGGGCGAGGCGCGATCCAGCGCGCGGAAGCTCAGGTAATCCTTCCAGGTCTGCAGCGGCTCGGACTGCACCAACGCCGACAACCCACTCACCGCGCGCGGCTGCCATACGATGAAATCCTGTTGTGCGTTGAGGCCGGCTGCCTCGAAGAACACCGCCCAGTCCAGGCCGGGCGCATTGCGCGCGAAATCGGACTGCTTCCAGGCATTGGCGCCGGCCTGCACGTTGTTGGTCTGCTCGGGAGTCGCGTGCACGCGTGCCATGGCGATTTCCAGCGCCAGGATGCGCTCGGCCCTGGCGGGCGCATCGTCGATGCCGGCCAGCTCCAGCAAGGTGACGATGTGCGCGCGGTAGGCTTCGCGCAGCTGCGCCATACGCCCGCCGTCCAGGTAGAAACTGCGCTCGGGCATGCCCAGGCCGCCTTGCACCAGATAGGGCACGTAGCGGCCCGGATGATGCAGGTCCTGCGACACCCACAGGCCGAACAGCCGGTCGGTATGGAAATTGGTGGCGTTGAGCAGATCGACATCGGCACGCAGCTGGCCGCCCAAGGTGCGCGCCAGGGCCTGCTTGTCGTCGAGCTGGGCGATCGCTTCCAGTTCCGGTTGCACCGGGCGCACGCCCTTGGCCTCGATGCTGGCTTCGTCCATGTAGGCGGCGTAGTAGTCGCCGATCTGTTTGTCTTCACCGGTGACGCGGTCGTTGGCGGCAGCGCCTTCGATGATGTCGCGACTATGCCGCTCGGTCTCGATGGCGATGGAAACGAAACTGTTGAAGCTGGCGCGATCTTCCGGGATCTGCGTGCGCTTGACCCAGTTGCCGCTGGCGTAATCGAAGAAGTCGTCGCCCGGCGCCACGCTGCGATCCATACCGGCCGCATCGAAGCCGAAATCGCCGAGCTTGGGCTTGCTAGGGGGCGGCGCGGGGTGCGTGCTCGCGGCCGGTGTCGCGCCATCGCGGTGGCATGCGGCGTTGGTCAGCAGCGCGGCAGACATGGCGGCGATGAGGACGGGGCGATGCAAAGAAGCCATGCGGCGCAGCTCGTATAACCAAAACGGACAGCACAGTGTAGTGGCCTGCAGTGCCGAGTGCCGGTTCCAGCGTAGGCTTCGCCGCGGATCGCGGTGATGCGGACACGCTCGGTTCAGCGCCGGCGTTGATACCAGAAGCCGAGCGCGTCGCGGGTCTGCAGCATGCGCCGCCCGCGCCACAGAAACCGCAACAGCAGGCTCAGGTGCTCGCGCTTGGAAAAGCTGCGCAGCTTGCGGTCGGAGGTGTGCACGGTCTGGCGCAAGATCACAAAGCGTCCGCAGCGTGCCAGGGCGCGGCTCAGTGCCACATCTTCACCGGCGTAGTAGCGCGTGTTGAAGCCCCCTGCACTGACGAAGGCCACCCGTGTACAAAACAGAAAGCACCCGGGCGCAATGCCGGAAACACGGAAAAACCAGCCAAACACCGCCTGCGCCATGCGCTCGGACCACACCCGCTTGCCCTGCAGATGCACCTGCGCCCCACCGCCTACCGCGCCGGCATCGAGCGCAGCCAGTGCTGCGCCAACGACGTGCGGGTTGATCAATGTGTCGGCATCCAGAAACAACAGGCGCTCGCCTCGTGCGGCCTGTGCGCCGGCATTACGCGTGGCGGCGATGTGGCGCAACTGCACCTCCAGCACCTGCGCGCCATGGCTGCGTGCGATGGCTGCCGTGGCGTCTTCGCAGGCATCGGCCACCACGATCACTTCATAGTCCAGCTGCATGGCCTGCGCGCAGGCATGCAGGCACTGCAGCGTGTCGCCGATCAGGGCAGCCTCGTCATGGGCGGGAATCACGAAGGACAGCATGGGGCAATAGGCGTGTGAACTGCAGCCAGTGTGCAAGGGGCTGCGAAGCGGGAGTGTGAGCAGGGGCGGTCAGCATCCAGTACGCGCGATCGAACGAGCGCTGCGAAACACACACGCATCTATCGATTGCGGTGTGACAGTTGGATGGCAGCAGTGGCGCGCAGCAAGCTCCACCGGCGCTAGCGCAGTGCCGCAGCGCTGGCTGTGTCCAGCAAAGACACGCAGCACACCGCAAGGCGATTGCGCTCACCGCCATGCGGGCGCGGCCGTGCCCGGAATCGGCATGTGTCACGTTCGTACACGCCGGTTCCAAGCGCGCAATCCGCACCCACCTGGCAGCCGCCGCTGCGTGTCAGCCAACCTAGGCCACGCAGCACGGCTCAGCGGTTGACTGCGCCCATCATCGCTTCCGGGTAGCGCGTGCCAGCCGCAGCCTGCGGCGGGAAGATGGCATCGATGCGGGCCAGTTCGTCCGGCATCAGGGCCACATCCAGCGCAGCGATGTTTTCTTCCAGATAGGCCAACCGCTTGGTGCCTGGGATCGGAACCAGGTCCTGGCCTTGCGCCAGCACCCAGGCCAGTGCCAGTTGCCCCGGTGTGATGCCCTTGTCGGCAGCAATGGTCTTGACCTGCTCCACCAGTTGCAAGTTGCGGGTGAAGTTTTCGCCTTGAAAACGCGGCGAATGGCGGCGGTAATCGTCGGCATCGAAATCGTCCGGCGACGAAAACGCGCCGGTCAAAAAACCGCGCCCGAGCGGCGAGTACGGCACGAACCCGATGCCGAGTTCGCGCACCGCGGCGAATACGCCGTTGTCTTCCGGCTCGCGCGACCACAGCGAATATTCGGTCTGCACTGCAGTGATGGGGTGCACCGCGTGCGCACGGCGAATGGTGGCTGCGGCCGCTTCCGATAAACCGAGAAAGCGCACCTTGCCCTGTTCGACCAGGCGCGCCATCGCGCCTACAGTGTCTTCGATCGGTACGTTGGGGTCGACGCGGTGTTGGTAGTACAGGTCGATATGCTCCACGCCCAGCCGACGCAGGCTGGCTTCGCACGCGGACTGCACATACGCCGGGCTGCCATCGATGCCGCGCACCGACGGGTCGTTGGGGTCGAGCTTGATGCCGAATTTGGTGGCCAGAAACACTTCATGCCGGCGCGAGGCAATCGCCTTGCCGACCAGCACTTCATTGGTGTGCGGGCCGTACATGTCGGCGGTGTCGAGCAAGCTGATGCCACGATCGAGCGCGCGGTGGATCACCGCGATCGAGGCGGCCTCGTCGCTGCGGTCGCCATAGAACGCGCTCATCCCCATGCAGCCAAGGCCCAGGGCCGAAACGGTGGGGCCGGAACGGCCAAGCGTGCGGGTTTGCATGGTGGGGGACTCCGTGCAGCAAAAGGTCGGGAGACAATGGCGTGAAAGGCGTTAGCGCGATGTGGCCCACGCGCTAACGCACGGCCCGCGCAGATCGGCAGGCCAAGCTGCGATCTGCGCGGGCCGGCGCGGTGTGCAATCAGCCCTTGAGCTTGGCGGCCACTTCGGCCACGCGCTTGCCGAACAGCTTGGCCGTTTCCAGGTCGCCGCGACGCGGCGCTTCGTCCGGCGACGCGTCCGATGGCGAGATCGCCAGTGCACCGCCCCAGCCGCCAGTCCAGTTCACGTCCTGCGGCCCATGCGCCTTGGTGTTGGCCGGCGGCAGCCCGGTGCCCACCCAGATCTGGCCATGCTGTTGCGACAGCGTCCACAAGTACTGGATGGTGGTGGCCTTGTCGCCGTTGGCCGATGCCGAATTGGTGAAGCCGGCAGCGACCTTGTCCTTCCAGGCCTGCGCAAACCACGGTTTGGAGCTGGCATCGGCAAATTTCTTGAACTGCCACGCCGGGCCGCCCATGTAGGTGGGGCTGCCGTAGATGATGGCGTCGGCGGCACTGATGGCATCCCACGCGTCGTCGGGCAGGTTGCCGTCCTGGTCGATGCGGTACAGCGTGGCCTCGCCAACGCTGGCCGCGCCTGCGTGCACGGCTTCGGCCTGCTTGACGGTGTGGCCGTAGCCGCTGAAATACACGATGGCGATCTTGCTCATGGGCACTCCTGTTGAACGGGGAGCCGGATTGTGCGCACACCGGTCGCGACAGCAGAATGACCACGCACGGGACGAACTGTTGCCGCGGTCGTTTGCCGCCGCGGGTGAACCGGGATGCGTTTGTCGAAATGTCGCGTGCTTGCGCGCCCAGTTCCCCGATCCCGCATCCCGGCCGCATCGGCTCACGTGCCGGATCAGCGACCTGTTTCTTGGCGTCGCCGCTGGCTCAACCAGGTCCGGGCTCGGCCATGCATTCGATCAGGTAATCGATGAAGCTGCGCACCTTCGGTGCCAGGTGGCTGCGGCTGGTGTACACCGCAAAGATGCCGATTTCGTCCAGTGCGTAGTCCGGAAGGATGCGCACCAGCCGCCCTGCGGCGAGGTGCGGCTCGGCCAGGAAATCCGGCTGCATCACGATGCCTTGCCCGGCCAGCGCGGCAGCGTTCAGCACATGCCCGTTGTTGGCGCGCAGGCCGCCGCGCAGGCGCACGTCGATATCGCCCTCCGGGCCCTGAAAGCGCACCTCGTCGCCGCTGGGGGAGTAGTGGTAGAGCAGGCATTCGTGGCCGGCCAGATCGGATGGGTGCCGGGGTGTTCCGGCACGCGCCAGATAGGCCGGCGATGCACATGCCAGGATGCGGACCTTGCCCAACTGCCGGGCGATCAACATCGGCGCCGGCTGGCGGGTGATGCGGATGGCGACGTCGAAGCCTTCTTCGACCATGTCCACCAGGCGGTCGGACAGCGACAGGTCCAGTTCCACCTGCGGGTAGCGTGCACGAAAGCCCGGCAGCAATGCGCCCAGGCGCTCGATGCCATAGCTCACCGGCGCGTTCACCCGCAGCACGCCAGCCGGCTCCAGCGCTTGCGCGCCGATGGTGGCCTCCAGGTCGTCCAGATCGGCCAGCAGCTGCAGGCAGCGCTGGTAGTAGGCGCTGCCGGCACTGGTCAGGCTGACCCGGCGGGTGGTGCGGTTGAGCAGGCGGGTGCCGAGCCGCTGTTCAAGCGCGGCGACCTGGCGGGTGACGCTGGCAGTGGAGCGGTCCAATGCATCGGCGGCGGCGCTGAAGCCGTTGCGCTCGGCCACCGCGGCGAACACGCGCATCGCATCGAGGGTATCCATGGCGGGTCCGATTGTTACCTTAAGTGAAATAATTTATCTGAAGTAACTGTATTTATCAGAATTCTGTAATGAATAGGCTGGTGTGGTGCCTACTGGAGTCCGCCATGACGGCTGGCCTTGCATCTTCGCGTCCCCATCGGCACGCCTGTCTGCATCAGCGTGGGCGTTTGCAGTGCCCGGCATGACCCGAGTGATGGCGTGCGCTCCGGCCGGCACTTGCACGCGCTGCCTGGCGCTTGTGGGCTTGCCGCCGCCGACAGACACGCTTGTCACCGTGGCTGGCGCCCGAAACCCGGGCGGCGACCGGGGACCTGGCGTCATGGGCGGAGTCGGTGATCGCCCGGGCCTTGCCCGACCAGGCGCATTCGCCATGAGGCCGTCGCGCTGATGCTGTTTTCATCGATCAAGGAGCTGTCCATGACCCGCTTGCCTTCCCTGTACATCTCGCACGGCTCGCCGATGACTGCGCTGCAGCCGGGGCAGGTCGGCGAGCGCCTGGCCAACCTGCGGCACGCGTTGCCGCGGCCGCGTGCCATCGTGGTGGCGAGCGCGCACTGGCTGGGCCGTCGCCCGCTGGTCAGCGGTGCGCTGCGGCCGCCGACCATTCACGACTTTGGCGGCTTCCCGGCGCCGTTGTATGCGCTGGACTATCCGGCGCCCGGCGAGCCGGCATTGGCGCAGCAGATCGTGCGCCGGCTGGAGCAGGCCGGCCTGCATCCGCAGCTGGACCCGCAGCGCGGATTCGATCACGGCGTCTGGGTGCCGCTGCGCCTGCTGTATCCGGACGCCGACATCCCGGTGGTGTCGCTATCGATCCAGCCCGAGCTGGGACCGGCGCACCAGTTCGCGTTGGGGCGTGCGCTGGCGCCATTGCGCGATGACGGCGTGCTGGTGGTCGGCTCAGGCAGCATCACCCATAACCTGCACGACTTGCGCCACGGCTACAGCGCCGAGCGGCAAGCGCCGTACGTGCGGCCCTTCATCGAATGGACCGAACGCAAGCTGCTGGACAACGACATCCCCGCGCTGCTGGACTACCGCCGCCAGGCGCCGCATGCCGCACGCGCGCATCCCAGCGACGAGCACTGGCTGCCGCTGTACGTGGCGATGGGGGCGGCCGGCGATGACCGGCTTGGTGCGCAGCGCATCGACGCCGGCATCGATGCGGGTTTGATGGCCATGGATCTGTATCGCTTCGATGGCCCTGCAGCGGCGGCGGACCCGATCGCGGCATAGCGCCGGGGTGCGGACGTGGGCGCATCGGCATGTTTGCGCCAAGTGCTGCAATGCCGATCGGGATGGTGCAATCGCACGGTCGGCAGGGGCGGGACGCATGCAGTTGCGAGCGGCCGGATCGCGCCAACCCGCAGCGCTCTAAAGCATTCACGATCGGGTGCAGGCGAGTCTCATAGGCTGAGACGCCACCGCTGCATGCTGCCCGCGTGAAAATCCTCGACAAGCTCGCCGTCCTCGCCGACGCCGCCAAATACGATGCCTCCTGTGCTTCCAGTGGCGCCAACAAGCGCAACTCGCTGGGCACCGGCGGCATCGGCAGCACCGAGGGCATGGGCATCTGCCACTCGTACACGCCCGATGGCAGATGCGTGTCGCTGTTGAAGATCCTGCTGACCAATTTTTGCATCTTCGACTGCGCGTACTGCGTCAATCGCGTGTCCAGCAATGTGCGCCGTGCGCGCTTCACGCCGGAGGAAGTGGTCACGCTCACGCTGGATTTCTACAAGCGCAACTACATCGAAGGCTTGTTTCTCTCCAGCGGCATCATCCGCAACTCCGACTACACCATGGAGCAACTGGTGGAAGTGGCGCGGCAGCTGCGCGAGGTGCACCATTTCGCCGGTTACATCCATCTCAAGACCATCCCGGATGCGGCCCCGGAGTTGCTGGCAGCGGCCGGACGCTATGCCGATCGCTTGAGCATCAATGTGGAGTTGCCCACCGAACAGGGCCTGACGCTGCTGGCGCCGGAAAAAAGCGTGGGCGGCATTCGCTCGGCGATGGGCGAGTTGCGCTGGCGCATCGAAGAAAACCAGCTCGAACGCAAGGCCGAAACGGTGCGCCGCGCCAAGCCGCCACGCTTTGCACCGGCCGGGCAGAGCACGCAGATGATCGTCGGCGCCGACAATGCCAACGACCGCAGCATTCTGGACACCAGCCACAACCTCTACGGCAATTACCGCATGCGCCGGGTGTATTACTCGGCCTTCAGCCCCATCCCGGACGCCTCGTCCAAGCTGCCGTTGCAGGCGCCGCCCCTGCAGCGCGAGCACCGGCTGTACCAGGCCGACTGGTTGCTGCGTTTCTACGAGTTCAGCGTGGAAGACATTGCGCCGGCGCAGTCCAGCGGCATGCTCGACCTGGACGTGGACCCCAAGCTGGCCTGGGCATTGCGCAATCCCGAGCGGTTTCCGGTGGATCTGAATGCGGCACCGCGCGAAATGCTGCTGCGCGTACCTGGCCTGGGCACGCGCAACGTGGAGCGTCTGTTGTTGTCGCGGCGGCATGCGCGCTTGCGGGTTGGGGATCTGGCACGGCTGCGCGTGCCAATGAAGAAGTTGCTGCCGTTTGTGAGTGTGCTGGATCATCATCCGCGTCAACGCTTGGATGATCCTGTGCGGTTGCGGGCGCAATTGGCACCTGCGCCTAGGCAGGCGGGGTTGTTTGATTAGTGCCTCTGCGATAAGGCCGCACCGGTCCCCTGCGCTCCTCGCCACGCGCGGCACGGCGCCCAAACTCGCTACGCTCAAACAAGGGCGCCGCTTCGGCCACGCATGACTGCGGTGCTCGGCTCGCTTTAAGGCGACGGGGTGAAGCAAGATCCACGGCCACGGCCACGGCCACGGCAATAGCAATAGCAGCGGCGATAGGGTCTTGGTGTTGATGGTGGCGTTAGTCTCTGGGGAGTGCGGTGTGAGCGATGTTCAGCGCTGAGGTGGAGCCGCCGTGGAGTTTTGAGGCGTGGCGCGCGTTGGCGCGGGCGGGCTGGTGCGCGCAGGTGGAGCCGGACGATGTGGCCTGGAATGGCGGGGCGCAGGGCGGCTTGCTGATGGGGCAGGACCTGTTGGCGTTGCCGGCTGTGGTGCCTCCACCACGGGTCTCTGCAGATTTCATGCAGCTGGCGGCCTCGGTGCTGTGTCACCGCGACCCGCAACGGCATGCCGTGTTGTATCGCTTGCTGTGGCGCGTTGCCTCTGGAGAAAAAGCCTTGCTGGAGCGCGCCACCGATGTGGATGTGCACCGGCTACGGCAGTGGCAAAAAGCGGTGCAGCGCGATACGCACAAGATGAAGGCCTTCGTGCGCTTTCGCCGCCTGCCCGGGGAAGAAGAAGACTTCGTGTCCTGGTTCGAGCCCGAGCACTGGATCGTGGATCGCGTGGCGCCGTTTTTTGCGCGTCGGTTTGCCGGCATGCGCTGGGCGATCCTGACCCCGTACCGCAGCGTGCGTTGGGATGGGCAGGCGTTGGCCTTTGGCGAAGGCGCGGTGCGCACCCAGGTCCCGGCCGACGATGCGCAGGAGACGCTCTGGCGCACGTACTACGCGCATATCTTCAACCCGGCGCGGCTCAACCCGACCATGATGCGGCAGGAAATGCCGCAGAAATATTGGAAGAACCTGCCCGAAGCCACGCTGTTGCCGGAGCTGATCCGTGAAGCCGGCGTGCGCGTGCGCGAGATGGCCGAGCGCGCGCCCGAGCCGGTACGGCGACGGGTGCCGGCGGCGCCTGCGCCACTGCCGGACGTGGCCACCCAAAGCCTGGCCCAGTTGCGCACTGCCGCACGCGATTGCCGGCGTTGCGAGCTGTGGCAACCGGCAACGCAAACGGTGTTCGGCGAAGGACCCGACGATGCGTCGGTGATGGTGATCGGCGAGCAGCCTGGCGATGAAGAGGACTTGAGCGGTCGTCCGTTTGTCGGGCCTGCCGGGCGCCTGTTCAACATGGCGTTGGGCGAGCTGGGTGTGGACCGCGAGAAGTTCTATGTCACCAATGCGGTCAAGCATTTCCGTTTCGAGCAGCGCGGCAAACGGCGGCTGCATCGCAATCCCGAGCGCACCCATGTACAGGCCTGTAGCGGGTGGTTGCAGGCCGAACGGGCGCAATTGCGTCCGGCGCAGATCGTCTGCCTGGGCGCGACTGCGGCGCAAGCGATATTGGGAAGCAGCTTCCGATTGATGCGCGAGCGCGGGCAATGGCACCGCCTGGACGACGGCACGCCGGTGTTGACCACGGTGCATCCGTCCTGGGTGTTGCGCCAGCCATCGACCGATGCGCGCGAAGAAGGGTATCGCGGATTTGTCGAAGATCTCCGTCGATTGCTGGATCCACCGCCGCCGTCCAGCGATCAGTCGAGATAGGGAAACCGCGCGTCGCACGGGCAAAAAAATACGCGTGCAAGGGCACGCGCACGGTGTCGGAGAATCAGGACACCAAGCGGAGCCACCGGCACGCCGGTCACTCCATCACCGCCGCTTGACGGTTTGATTGCGGTCGCTGGAGGCTGGCTCGCGCGACGCACAGCATGTTGAACGAAGACCTGCCTTCGGTAGGACGTTCGCAGATCCACTGCCCTCCACCGTCGATCGGTGGCTTGGAGTTGCTGATCCACTAGCGACAAACAGAACCCACAGGGCAGCCGTCATGCGGTGCCTCTGGTTGCCCGATACCGCACTAGCCGAGACATCTTGTGTGTCGATGTCGCGTAAGGTCTGCGCTTGCTAAACGGTCGCCTCATCGACGGAAACTTCTTCAAGACAGCGCGTCTGAGGCCATGACGCTGCATGAAAGCGCTGCGCCATCGGCGGAAAAACCACGTTCCGCCGATGGCAGCGTGCCTGCGTCAGCCGCGACGCGTCGCAGTGCGACGGCAGGCCATTACGGCATCAGCACCTTGTCCACCACGTGGATCACGCCATTGCTCTGCATGACGTCGGCAATGGTGACGTTGGCGGTATTGCCCTTGACGTCGGTGATGGTGACCTTTTTGCCATTGAGCTTTGCGGTCAGCGGTTCGCCCTGCACCGTGGTCAGCGTGGCGCTGCCGCCGCCGGCCTTGATCTTGGCGATCAGCGAAGCAGCATCCACCTTGCCCGGCACCACGTGATAGGTCAGCACCTTGGTCAGCGTCGCCTTGGATTCGGGCTTCAGCAAGGTGTCGACGGTGCCGGCCGGCAGTGCCGAGAAGGCCGCATTGGTCGGTGCGAACACGGTGAACGGCCCCGGGCCCTTCAGCGTGTCGACCAGGCCGGCGGCTTTGACGGCAGCGACCAGCGTGGTGTGGTCCTTGGAGTTGACCGCGTTGTCGACAATGTCCTTGGTCGCCAGCATCGGCGCGCCGCCAACGGTCGGATTGGACGCAGCATAGGCGGGAGCCATGGCGCTGCTCAGGGCAATGGCGGTGGCAACGGCAAGCGACTGGAATGAAGTCTTCATGAGTCATCGATCCTTTTGGGTTGGCGATCGCCTGGATGGCAACCGTAGCGTCAATACGCACCTGCGAAACGGCCGGATGCATCACGCTGCTTTGACATTCATCACCACGTTTGGCGTGGTGATGGTGGCGTCACAGGTGGCTGGTGCCCGCGTGGGCCACGACCGACAGCGATACGACAGCGGTCGCTGCACCCGCACGCGCTCGCGTGTCATCCGTGGCTACAGCGCGATGGTCCGTGGCGTTTCAAGAAAGCGGCAAGGCGATGCGCAACGCCCTTCGATGCCGTGGGCGCGACATGTCCTCGGCGCGATCGGATCGAGCGTTCATGTACTGCGGCCGACGCAGACGTGCGTGTGTCCAACATGCCGGCTGCGGTTGCGGAAACGCCTGTGCGTCATTGCATCGTTCGTCACCGATCGAGCCGCAGCCGCTCGCCATCGCGTCGCTGCACGATCGGTTTGCCGCAGGGCGCGCACTTGAAGCGCGTCACCGCGCCTGCCTCCATTCGCCAGCGTATCGGACGCCGGCCGATTGAACCGATCCGCAACAACCCTGCCGCATCGCCCAACCTGCCAAGGTGCGAGGCAATGCGGTGGTTTTCATCACCGGGTGCAACACGGTATGGTCCGGTAGGTGCGTTGTTGTGCGTCGCAATATGCGATGCCGCGCGTGCGGCCGTTTCTTCATTCCGGGTTCTTCATGCATTCGATCGATGTCGTCCTCGCCATGTTGCTGGCGGTCGCGGCCAGCGGTTACCTCATCCGCATCCTGCCGTTTTCGTTGCCGCTGCCGTTGGTCCAGATCGCGCTGGGCGCGGTGGTCTCCGGCGTCTTCGATGCCGGGCACGAGCTGGAACCGGAGCTGTTCTTCCTGTTGTTCCTGCCGCCACTGCTGTTTCTGGATGGCTGGCGCATTCCCAAACAAGGCCTGTTCCGCGACAAGGCGGCCATTCTGGAACTGGCGTTGGGGCTGGTCATCTTCACCGTGATTGGTGCCGGCTTCTTCATCCATTGGCTGATACCGGCGATGCCGCTGGCCGTGGCGTTTGCGCTGGCAGCGATCATTTCGCCAACCGACCCGGTGGCGGTGTCTTTGATCGCCTCCAAGGTGCCGATCCCCAAGCGCCTGATGCACATTCTGGAAGGCGAGTCGCTGCTCAACGACGCCTCGGGCCTGGTGTGTTTCCAGTTCGCGGTGGCAGCGGTGCTGACCGGCACCTTCTCGGTGGCGGCCGCTTCGCTGACCTTTCTGTGGGTGGCGCTGGCCGGCCTGGCCCTGGGCGTGGCGACGACCTTTGGGCTGAGCCGCATCCAGGCCTGGATCTGGCGGCATTTCGGCGAGGAGCCCGGTTCGGCGATCCTGGTCAACCTGCTTACCCCGTTTGCGGCGTATCTGCTGGCCGAAGCCTTCCATGCCTCCGGCATCCTGGCCGCAGTGGCCGCCGGCATCACCATGAGCTACGTGGAAATGGCCGGCAATGCGCCGGGCAATATGCGCCTGCAGCGTTCGGCGGTGTGGGACACGGTGCAGTTCACCTTCAACGGCATCATCTTCGTGCTGCTGGGCGAGCAGTTGCCGGGCATCCTGGACGGCGCGGTGCGCAGCGTGCAGGAGGCCGGGCACCTCAATCCCTGGTGGCTGGCGGTGTACGTGGCCACCATCAGTCTCAGCCTGATGGCGTTGCGTTTTGTGTGGGTGTTCCTGTCGTTGCGCTGGAATATCTTCAAGGCGCAGCGACGTGGCGAGGCGCATGTCAGCCCGCCTTGGCGCATCGTGGTGGCGGTGTCGCTGGCCGGCGTGCGCGGTGCGATCACCCTGGCCGGCGTGCTCACGCTGCCGTTGATGCTGGAGGACGGCTCGCCCTTCCCGGCCCGTCAGTTGGCGATCTTCCTGGCGGCCTCGGTCATTCTGGTGTCGTTGCTGGTGGCCAGCGTCGCATTGCCGCGGCTGTTGCGCGGGCTGGAGTTGCCCGAAGAAGAAGACGAGCAGCTCAAGGAAGACCTAGCCGTCAAGGCCGCTTCGCAGGCGGCGCTGGATGCAGTGGAAAAGCTGCGCCAGCGGCTGGTGGAAGACAGCAAGCATGCCGAGCGCTACAACGCGGCGGCCAACCAGGTGAGCCAGCGCTATCAGCGCAAGCTCGGCGCGGTGGACATGGCCGAGACCGATCCGGAAGAGGCGGTTGCCTACGAAAAGGCGCTGCGCCAGTTTCGCCATGCGGCCTTGGTGGCCGAGCGCAATGAGCTGTTCAAGCTTGCGCGACGACGCGAAATTTCCGACGACCTGTCGCGGCGGCTGGTGCGCAATCTGGATCTGATCGAGTCGCGCAAGCGCGCGTGAGCGCGCTGATGCGCGCGGGAATCGGGAATCGGGAGTGGGGAATCGCAAGAGCCAAGGCGGTTGCCGTGTTTGGGTAGGAGCGCACCTGGGCGCGATGGGGCGTTGGCGGGCAAGCCCCATCGCGCCCAGGCGCGCTCCTGCATAGAGATACGCCAACACCGAGATGCAGCGTGCGTGCGCAGCCCAGTTCGCTCACGCTCCTGCATGCGTGTCGGGAGACACCATCCCACTCGCACTGCTGCCATTTTCATGGCGCACGGCCTACCCTGTGGCGCTTATCCTCCCGTGCCAGACCCATGACTTCGATCGTCTCCATCCAGGGCTTGAGCAAGACCTACGCCGGCGGTTTCCAGGCGCTCAAACAGGTGGATCTTGAGATCCGGCGCGGCGAGATCTTCGCGCTGCTCGGCCCCAACGGCGCCGGCAAGACCACCTTGATCAGCATCATCTGCGGCTTGATCAACCCCAGCTCCGGCACTGTGCTGGCCGACGGGCACGACATCGTGCGCGACTACCGCGCCGCGCGTGCCAGCATCGGCCTGGTGCCGCAGGAACTGGCCACCGATGCGTTCGAAACGGTGTGGGCCACGGTGCGTTTCAGCCGCGGCCTGTTCGGCAAGCCGGCCAATCCGCAGTACCTGGAAACCATCCTGCGCGAGCTCTCGCTGTGGGAGAAACGCAACAACAAGATTTCCACGCTCTCCGGCGGCATGAAGCGGCGTGTGCTGATCGCCAAGGCGCTCGCCCACGAGCCGCGCATCCTGTTCCTGGACGAGCCCACGGCCGGTGTGGACGTGGAGCTGCGTCACGACATGTGGCAGATGGTGCGGCGGCTGCGCGAGCAGGGCACCACCATCATCCTGACCACCCACTACATCGAAGAGGCCGAAGACATGGCCGACCGCGTCGGTGTCATCAATCGCGGCGAGCTGGTGCTGGTAGAAGACAAGCACACGCTGATGCGCAAGCTGGGCAAGAAACAGCTCACGTTGAGCCTGCAGGCGCCGTTGCAGGCGCTGCCCGCCGCGCTGGCCGACCTGCCGCTGGAGTTGGCCGCCGACGGCAACGCCTTGATCTACACCTTCGATACCCAGGCCGAGCAGACCGGCATCGGTGCGCTGCTGCGCCGGCTCAACGAGCAGGGCATCGACTTCAAGGACCTGCATTCCAGCGAGAGTTCGCTGGAAGAGATCTTCGTCAACCTGGTGCATGGCGCACGTCAGCAGGAGGTGCGCGCATGAACCTGCATGCGATTGCGGCGATCTACCGCTTCGAAATGGCGCGCGCCTTCCGCACGCTGACCCAGTCGATCGCCTCGCCGGTGTTGTCGACCTCGCTGTACTTCGTGGTGTTCGGCGCGGCGATCGGTTCGCGCATGGGCGATATCGACGGCATCAGCTACGGCGCCTTCATCATTCCCGGCCTGGTGATGTTGTCGCTGCTCAACGAGAGCATCTCCAATGCTTCGTTCGGCATCTACATGCCGCGCTGGGCCGGCACCATCTACGAGGTGCTGTCCGCGCCGGTGGCGTGGTGGGAAATCGTGATCGGCTACGTGGGCGCGGCGGCGACCAAATCGGTGATGCTGGGGTTGTTGATCCTGCTGACCGCGCGGCTGTTCGTGCCGTACGAGATCGCGCACCCGGTGTGGATGCTGGGCTTTCTGGTGCTCACCGCGCTGACCTTCAGCCTGTTCGGTTTCATCATCGGCATCTGGGCCGATGGCTTCGAAAAACTGCAGGTGATTCCGCTGATGGTGGTGACGCCGCTGACCTTCCTTGGCGGCAGTTTCTATTCGATCAACATGCTGCCGCCGTTGTGGCAGAAGGTCACCCTGTTCAACCCGGTGGTGTATCTGATCAGCGGCTTCCGCTGGAGCTTCTATGGCAAGGCCGATGTGCATATCGCGGTGAGCACCGGCATGACGTTCCTGTTCCTGCTGGCGTGCCTGGGCGTGGTGGCGGCGATCTTCCGCAGCGGCTATCGGCTCAAGGCGTGAGTGGTGAAGGCAGTGGTGTTTGTCGCCGCAGTTTGGTGGATGCGGCCAGAGGTCCGGGTCGAACGGTGAGCGAGGCGAGGGCGCGGTGCCCTCGCCGCTCGCGGGACACGCCGCAAGTACGTCCATGTAAGCTCGGTGGCGACATCCATGCCGCCACACGGTCCCGCAAGCGACAAGGGCACCGCGCTAGAAAGTTGGTCGATTGCTTTGCTTGAACCCTGCGGACCGACACTCTCGACAGGTGCTTGCCCGCCTACCGTCGCCGGACCTTACGCGGCATGGATGCCGCGTAAGAGCTTGTTAAGGACGTACTTGCAGCGTGTCCGGCGATGGTGGGCAGGCAAGGAGCCTGCAGCAAACTCGCGCTCAGCAGCTCTGCAATGGAACAGCGTGAAGTCGTTTGGTCAGCCGCTCTTACTCGGCAGCCGGTTTGGCGCCATCTTTGGTGTCCAGGTAATAGGCCACCACAGCGCCCTTGATCTTCATCGTCATCGGGTTGCCGCGACGGTCGCGTGCCTTGCCGACCTGCACCTTGATCCAGCCTTCGCTGACCGAGTACTCCTCCACGTTGTCGCGTTCGATACCGTTGAAGCGCACGCCGACGCCGCGGTTGAGGGCATCGGCGTTGTGGAACGGGCTGCGTGCGTCGATGGCCAGGTGATCGGGAGGGGTATCGCTCATGGGAAAGGCGTCATGGCGGCCGGGATAGCCGTCTTCGGCCGCACAGGATACGGGCCTGCGCCGGGAAGACCAGCCCCGGCGACGCAACGACGTGCGCCCATCGGTTTGCTTGCGCGCCGTCAGGCCTCACACTTTATGCCCCTGCACTCCAGCAAACGAGACCGCAATGCCTGACAACAGTGCCGACTACGAAGACGACGAAGGCCTGCAGCCCGAGGGCGACGAAGACGATGTGGATGACCATCCCGCGCGGGTGTGGAACCTGCTGGTGCTGATCAACCCCGGCGACGAGGACACCGCGCTGGCCCAGTTCGACGCCTGGCGCGAAACGCAGGCCGGGACCGATGGCGACGACGGCGACGATGCCTGGTTGTGGGCGCTGAAGGACGTGATCGATTGGCGCTCGGGTTTCTATGTGGACTGGAAGGACGCCGATGCGTTCATCGCCGCCATCGACGAACTCAGTGCGCGCTGGAACCTGCGCATCGATTGGGGCGGCGACCTGGACGACGAAGACTTCGCCGGCAACCTGGAGGTCCCCGACTTGATGGCGGTGGCATTCGATCGCCTGCGCGAGCACGGCTACTCGCTGTGGAACTGGAACACCGGTGGCGACGCCTACGCCGGCTGGATTGCGCTCAGCCGCGACGACGACGCCATGCTGGCGCTGACCTCGTTGCTGGGTGTGGAAGTGCGGCTGGGGAATGAGGCGTTCTGAGATGGGAATCGGGAGTGGGGAATCGGGAATCGCAAGAGCGGGTCCCAAGCCGCTCTCACGATTCCCCATTCCCGATTCCCGACTCAAGGCGCCTGGCCGCGCGCCTGCGCCCGCGCATTGGCGATCAAGCCCTTGAGCAGTGCGCGGTCGGTGTGGCGGGAGATGGGAATGGCGCCCAGGGCAATGGCCTCAAGGCGCAGCGGCGCGGGCACGTCGTAGTGCGCACCGCTGAGTTTGTTCTGGAAGGCGCGGCGGGGAATGCCCAGCCGCGCCGCCATGGCATGCAGCTCGTCCAGCGTATCGCCGAGCAGGTGCGCCCAGCGCTGGTCGCGCCACAGGTGCACCGCATCGTCGACGTAGACGGCCATCGGCCGGGTCAGGCCTTCTTGGACTTCTTCGGCTTCTTGCCGGCGCTGTCGCCGTCGGGCGCGTCCGCTGCAGCGTCGGAAGCCTGGTCGCTGGCATCTGCAGCACTGTCGGTGGCGCCGGCAGTGTCGTCTTCAGCCGCGTCGTCAGCACCGGCCTCGGTGCCGGTGTCCTGTGCTGCGTCTTCCGCCTCGCCGTCTTCATCCGCATCGGCGTTCTGGAACTCGGACACCAGCTTGGTCAGGTATTCCTCGGCGGTCTGGCCTTCGTCGGCGGCCAGGTCGTCGATCATCTGCTGCAGCTGGGTCGAATATTCCAGCGAAATGGTCTTGCCTTCGGCTTCCTGCAGGTTGGCCAGGTGCTTGAGCATGGCCAGCATCGGGACCGGGTTGTCGGCGCTGCCCATGGTCTGGCCGCCGATCGACAGCATCCACTCGCTGCCACCCTGCAGGCCGATCGCGGCGACCACGCGGCCATCGGCGTCCTGCAGCACGGCATGGTTGGTGACCTGGGGCGCCTGGCCCAGACGGACGAAGGGGCGCTTGGGCTGCTGCTTCTTGCGCTTGTCGCGCTTGGCCTTGGAATTACGGGACACGGTGTTCTCGACGCTGGGAATGGCCGGCCATTCTAGAGCGTGCGCCGCACGATGCGATGCGTAGCGGAGTTGGCCCGTGGATGCGAACCGGCCGCCGGGGGGCACCGTCTCCGCAGGCACCGACCTGAGAGCCGCCACCAGGACGCCCCAAGCCCGAACAACCGCAGGCCATGTTCCGGGGGGGGGGGGGCGACTTCCTGGCGGGTCCAGCAATTGCGGCCGGTGCCTCACACGCCTGCCTGCCCCGAACTACCGCTTCTCCACCGCCGCTTCGGCCGCTTTGGCGAGCGCCGTGGCAGAGGCCACCTGCGCGCTGGACGACATGCGCGGTCCTGCCGGACGCGCAGCAGCAGTTCCTGCCGATGCCAGGGCCGGAGCCGGGGTCGCAGCCGCGGCGGCGGCGACTGGCGGGGCCGCGGCCGGTTTTGCGCTTTCGGCAGGCGTCCCCACGGTGGCGGTGCCGGTGGCCGCGGCGCCGCTCAGATCCGGCACCTGGGTGTCGGCATCGTGCAGCGACTTGCCCAGTGCCACGCCCTGGTCTGCGCCGGCCAGCGCTGCGTTTTCGGCGTCCTGGGTCATCACCACGATACTGATGCGGCGGTTGATCGGGTTCTGCGGATCGGTCTTGTCGAACAGCACCGACGAGGACAGCCCCACCACACGCGTCACCTTGGCATCGGACATGCCCCCGGCCACCAGGGCGCGGCGCGCGGCATTGGCGCGGTCGGCGCTGAGTTCCCAGTTGGTGTAGCCGGCATCGCTGCTGTAGGCGGTGGTGTCGGTATGGCCGGTGATGCTGATGTGGTTGGGCACCTGGTTGATGAAGCTGGACAGCTCGCGCAGGATCGCCACCGTATACGGCTTGAGCTGGTCGCGGCCGATGTCGAACATCGGGCGGTTCTGCTTGTCCACGATCTGGATGCGCAGGCCATCGGGCGTGAGGTCCAGCAGCAGCTGGTCCTTGAACGGCTCCAGCGCCTGGCTCTTGTCGATGGCCTCCTTCAGGTCCTGCATCAGCGCTTCCAGGCGCCTCTTGTCCTTGGCGCGGCTGTCCACGTCGGTATCGGCCGCGTTGTCGCGCTTGCGGCCCATTTCGTCCTTCTGTCCCTTGGCCATGTCGGCGGTACCGCCGAGCTTGATCATCGAGGTGCTGGCGCCACCGGGTCCGTTCATGCCGGGCGAAGGCGCCGGCGATTTGCCGGACAGCGGGCTGGGGTTGCGGAAGTATTCGGAGATCGCCGCGCGCTGTTCCTTGGTGGTGGCCGCCATCAGCCACAGCACCAGGAAGAAGGCCATCATCGCGGTCACGAAGTCGGCAAACGCCACCTTCCAGGCGCCGCCATGATGGCCGCCACCCTGTACCTTCTTGACCCGTCGGATGATGACGGTGGATTTGGCCTCGGCCATGACCGCGGCCCTACTTGATCGTTTTCAGGTGCGTTTCGAAATCGCCGAAGCTCGGACGCACGTTGGAGGGCAGGGTCTTGCGCGCGAATTCCAGCGCGATCTTCGGGTTATAGCCACGCAGGCAGGCCAGCAGCGCGGTCTTGACCGCTTCGTAGATGCGCCCGTCCTGCTCGGCACGCGCTTCCATCGCCGCCGACAACGGCGAGACGAAGCCGTAGGCCAGCAGGATGCCGAGGAAGGTGCCCACCAGCGCGGCGCCGACGTGGTGGCCGATCTCCTCGATCGGCCCGCCGATCGAGCCCATGGTGATCACGATGCCGAGCACCGCCGCCACGATGCCGAAGCCGGGCAGGCCGTCGGAGACCTTGCTCAGCGCATGCGACGGCGCCAGGGCTTCGTGATGGTGTTTTTCCAGTTCCAGTTCGAGCAGCGGTTCCAGCTCGTGCGGCTCGATGTTGCTGCCGATCATCAGGCGCAGGCAGTCGGTGATGAAGTCCAGCAGGTGATGGTCGGCCACCACCTTGGGGTAGTTGCCGAAGATGGTGCTGTCCTGCGGCTTTTCGACGTGGTCTTCCAGCGCCATGAAGCCGTCGCGGCGCGCCTTGTTCAGCAGTTCGTAGATCAGGCTCAGGGTGTCCTTGTAGTCCTCGGACTTGTACTGCGGGCCCTTGAACACGCCCATGATGCCGCTGAGGGTTTCCTTGACGATCTTGCCCGGCGTGCTGACCAGGAACGCGCCCAGCGCTGCGCCACCGATGATCATCAGCTCGTACGGCTGCCACAGCGCGCCCAGCTTTCCGTGCGACAGCACGTAGCCGCCGAGGACGCTGACGATGACGACGATGAAGCCAACGATGATGAGCATGGCGCAGCCGGAAGCAAACTGGGGTTGCTAGTGGTTTCGGCTTGCGCGGCCGATTCTTGAAGCGCGTGGCGTGAAGACGTGCGCTGTAGCTGAATGTCTAACCGATTGTGGTGGCGGTCTCATGCACGCATCTGATCGCCTCGCCGCCTGCCAGCGACAGTGTCGCTTCGCCGGCGTGTTCCCAGAATTGGTTGCCCTGTGCATCGGCAAAGCGCGCCCCGGATGCTGCCTGGGCACTGAGCAGGATCAGCCTGCGGTCGTCGAGGGTCAGCTGCAGGGCATCGGTGGCCGCATCGAAACGTGTCGCGACCGTGCGCGGGCCGCAGCGCCAGGCCACCGTCTGCGCGGGAAGCGCGGGGTCGGCCGCCGCCGCCGCTGGAGCGGGCATCTTGGCCGGACGCGGCAGCGGGCCGGTCACGCTGGCGTCGGTGCCGGTGGCAAGCGGGCGGGCATCGGCTTGGACACCGGCTGGCTGGGCGTGTGCGGGCTTGCCCGCCTGCGCTGTCGGGGGCGGGCTACCTGCGCTGCAGCCGGCGAGTGCGGCCGCCAGCAGGCCGGTGAGCATCAGGGATGAGGACGTGTGCATCTGCGTACTCCTGCCTGGTTCGGATTGCCGCCGTGTTTGCGGCGGTTGGGACCTGGGGCGCCGGGCCCGGCGCCCCAAGGGCGTGCATCTTGCGCGCCGGGGCCGGGACGGCCTGCTACGACTGAACACGCGACCGCTTTACCGCAGGGACCTAGCCTGCGTGTGGGCGGCCGTATGGAAATCAAGCCGTATCTGCGTCTCGCGCGCCGGCAACCGATCTGCACATCGACATTGCCGGCTCGAGCCGCGTGCAGGCGGTGCCTGTCATGGCGCGCAAAAGCGCAGGCAGGCGTTGTTTACTTCCTCCCGGGCATTGCAACGGCGGTGGCCCACAGACGCGGCGCCATCAGGCCGGTTGCGCCTCGGCACCTTGGCGCTGCAGCGGGTTCGGCAGGGCCTGGCCGTTTTCGGTGAAGCCCAGCGAGACCGAGTTCAGGCAGTGGCGCTCGCCGGTGGGCGGCGGGCCGTCCGGGAACACATGGCCCAGGTGGCTGTCGCAGCGCGCGCAGACGATTTCGGTGCGGATCATGCCGTAGCTGGTGTCGCGGATCTCGCGCACATGGGCCGGGTCGTAGGGCGCAAAGAAGCTCGGCCAGCCGGTGCCGGACTCGAATTTGGCGCTGGAACGGAACAGCGGCAGCCCGCACAGCCGGCAGGTGTAGACACCGTCCAGCTTGTTGTCCAGAAACACCCCGCAGAACGGCGCCTCGGTGCCATGGTGCAGCAGCACGCGCTGTTCCTCGTCGCTGAGCCCGGCGATCAGGGCATCGCGTTGGGCGGGGGAGGGAGGGGTCAGATCGAACTGGCTCATGGGGCTCTCGCATGCGCTCGCCAGCGGGGTGCCGGCGCCTGCTTCCGTGATGTGGGCAGTGTCGGGGTGGTTCAACCGGTGAGACGCAGCCAACGGCCTGCCACTGCGGCGGAGGTCAGCCTTCTTCGCACCGCAACCACCTTGCGAAAGCGTTCATCCCCCGGCCGGTCGCATGCATTGCCGCAGCGTCCTTGCGCCCCAATCACTGCATGACCCTCAAACACGCAAGGTGCCTGTCATGGCGATCCACGCATCAAGCCGCCGCGTTCTGCTATGCGTTCTACTGACGCTGACCGGCGCGGTGGCGGCGCAGTCGGCCACCACCACGCGCTCATCCACGACCTTGCAGCCCATCACCACGCCGACGCCCGTCCCGCCCACGGTAACGCCGCCGCGCGCGCTGCAGCCGGCGCCTTCGGCCGCACCGGTGCCTTCGCAACTGGGGCAACGCCCGGTCGCGCCGAGCATCCCCACGCATGGGCCGGCACAAATGCCGGTCGCGCCTGCCGGCAGCCAGGTGGCGCCGACCAAGGCGATGGTCTACGACCGCAACGGCCGTCTGCTGCATGGCATGCAGCCGGCCGGCGCCAACCGGGTGCTGGATACCAAGACCGGCCGCTACTACGACGCGGTGCCGGCGGGCGATGGCATGCGCGTGGTGCGCTGACAGCAGCAGCGCGATCTGATGGCGCCAACCGCCAACCGCCAACCGCCAACCGCCAATCCCGAATCCCGAATCCCCGCCTCAATCGGCGATCGGCAACGCCAGCGTCTCCTTGACCTCTTCCATCACGATATAGCTCTTGGATTCGCGCACATGCGGCATGGTCAGCAAGGTGCTGCCGAGCAACTTGCGGTAGGACGCCATCTCGCTGATGCGCGCCTTGAGCAGGTAGTCGAAGTCTCCGGAGACCAGGTGGCACTCCAGCACGTTGGGCAGCTTCAGCGCGGCGCGGCGGAATTCTTCGAAGATGTCGCCGGACTTGTAGGCCAGGCTGATCTCCACGAACACCAGCAGGCTGGCCTTGAGATAGTGCGGGTCCAGCCGCGCGTAATAGCCGGTGATGGCGCCGTCGCGCTCCAGCCGGCGCACGCGCTCGGTGCACGGCGTGGTCGACAGGCCGACCCGCTCGCCCAGTTCGGTGAACGAAATCCGCCCCTCCTGCTGCAGGATGCGCAGGATCTTGCGGTCGATCTTGTCCAGCTCGCGGGCGCGGGTGCTCATGGGGTTTGTCTGCGCAGGGTTTGGCAGGAAGTTTCACTGCAAAGCCGTGCCGATTCCAGAAATGGCACTGCCTGGCTCGCAATATACTGCGTCTAACTGTCCCCCTCGGCGTGTGGTTGTGGGGGAATGCCCTTTTCAGGAGAACGACATGCGTGTGCTCATTCTCGGCAGCGGCGTCATCGGCGTGACCAGTGCGTGGTACCTGGCGCAGGCCGGTTGCGAAGTGACCGTGGTCGACCGCCAGCCGGCAGCGGCGCTGGAGACCAGCTACGCCAACGCCGGCCAGCTGTCGTTCGGCTACACCTCGCCGTGGGCGGCGCCCGGCGTGCCCGGCAAGGCGGTGAAATGGCTGTTCGAGCAGCACGCACCGCTGTCGATCCGCCCCACCCGCGACCTGCGCCAGCTGGCCTGGCTGAGCCAGATGCTGCGCAACTGCACCGCCGAACGCTATGCGGTGAACAAGGCGCGCATGGTGCGCATGTCCGACTACAGCCGCGATTGCCTCAACGCCCTGCGCGCCGAGACCGGCATCGAATTCGAAGGCCGCCAGCTTGGCACCACGCAGTTGTTCCGCACCCAGCAGCAGCTGGATGCGGCCGCGCAGGACATCGAGGTGCTGGCCCAGTACGGCGTACCGTACGAGCTGCTGAGCCCGGCGCAGATTGCGCAGTTCGAACCCGGCCTGGCCGGCGGCGGCGCGCAGATGGCCGGCGCGCTGCGCCTACCCGAAGACCAGACCGGCGACTGCCGGCTGTTTACCCAGCGCCTGGCCGAACTGGCTGCGCAGGCGGGGGTCACGTTCCGCTACGGGCAGCAGATCGAGCGGTTGGAGCACGCTGGCGGGCAGGTCAGCGGCGTGCAGATCGATGGCCGCATGGAAACGGCCGACCGCTACGTGCTGGCGCTGGGCAGCTATTCGGCCGATTTGCTGCTCTCGCTCGGCCTGCATCTGCCGGTGTACCCGCTCAAGGGCTATTCGCTCACCATCCCGATCGTCGATGCGCAACGCGCGCCGACCTCCACCGTGCTGGACGAGAGCTACAAGATCGCGCTCACCCGCTTCGACGACCGCATCCGCGTCGGCGGCATGGCCGAGGTGGCCGGCTTCGATCTGTCGTTGAATCCGCGTCGTCGCGCCACCCTGGAAATGGTCGTCAACGACCTGTTCCCCGGCGGCGGCGATCTGGCCCAGGCCGAGTTCTGGACCGGCCTGCGCCCGGCCACCCCGGATGGCACCCCGGTGGTGGGCGCCACGCCCTATGCCAACCTGTTCCTCAACACCGGGCATGGCACGCTGGGCTGGACCATGGCCTGCGGTTCGGGGCGCTACCTGGCCGACCTCATGCAGGGCCGCACGCCGGAGATCGATACCGAAGGTCTGGACGTGTTCCGCTACCTGTCGCCGCGCAGCGCGCGCGCGCAGCGGGAGGCCGCGTAGTGCGTCCTGCGCAAGCGTCGATCGATCTGGAGGCGTTGCGCCACAACTACCGCCTGGCCAGGCGCCTGGGCGGCAGCAAGGCGCTGGCGGTGGTCAAGGCCGACGCGTACGGGCACGGTGCAGTGCGCTGCGCGCAGGCGCTGGAGCCGGAAGCCGATGGCTTTGCAGTGGCCTGCATCGAAGAGGCGCTGGAACTGCGCCAGGCCGGCATCCGTGCGCCGATCCTGTTGCTGGAGGGATTTTTCGAACACGACGAGTTGCGCCTGATCGCCGAGCACGATCTGTGGACGGTGGCGGCCACGCCGCAGCAGGTGCGCGCGCTGGCCGAGTTCCAGAGCCCGCGGCCGTTGCGGGTGTGGTTGAAGATGGACAGCGGCATGCATCGGCTGGGCCTGTCGCCGGAGGATTTCCGCGCCGCCTGGTTGCGCCTGCGCGGGCTACCGCAGATCGCCTCGCTGGTGCTGATGACCCACCTGGCACGTGCCGACGAGCTGGACTGCAGCCGCACCGACGAGCAGGCGGTGGCCTTTGCGCTCACCGCTGGCGGCATGCGCGCAGAAACCAGCCTGCGCAATTCGCCCGGCCTGCTTGGCTGGCCGGCGCTGCGCAACGACTGGTCGCGCCCCGGGTTGATGTTGTACGGCGCCAACCCGTTCCCGCAGCATACCGAGAACACCGCGCAGCTGCGTCCGGTGATGACGCTGCGCTCGCGCATCATTTCGGTGCGCGAGTTGCCGGCCGGCGAGCCGGTGGGCTACGGCGCCCGCTTCGTTGCCGAACGACCCACGCGTGTCGGCGTGGTGGCGATGGGCTATGCCGACGGCTATCCGCAGTTCGCGCCCAACGGCACCCCGGTGCTGGCGGACGGGCAGATCTGCCCGTTGATCGGTCGCGTCTCGATGGACATGCTCACCGTGGACCTCACCGACCACCCGCAGGCCGACATCGGCACGCCGGTGCAGCTGTGGGGCGACGCACCGCAGGTCAGCGCGCTGGCAGCGCAATGCAACGTCAGCGCCTACCAGCTGCTGTGCGGGCTCAAGCGGGTGCCGCGGATCTATGTGGGTGAGGCGGAAGTAGGCAAACTTTCAGCGTAGGTGCATCCCTTCTCCCCCAGGGAGAAGGTGGCGCGTAGCGCCTGATGAGGGTGCGAGCGAAGCTGCGTGCAGTTTGAATGCCAGGCGTGCTGCGCGCGGTACCTTCTCCCCCAACCCCCGCTCCGCGCGCCGGCCTGCGCCAGCGGCGCAGTCGCACCAAGGCACGCGCGCCAGTGGCGCGCAAGCTGTGCCGTGGCGCCCCGACGTGAGAGGGGCTTTCAGCGGCAACTCACAACCTGGCGGTACTGCGATCGCCACGGAACTGCTTGCGCACCCAATCGTCGATCATCGCCTTCTCGAAGCGCAGCGGATCGCTGTCGGTCAGGCGCGGTCCGCTCATCAGAAAGGCCGAATCCACCAGCTTGCGTTCGCCCTGGTCGATCACGCGGCCATCGGCGCCGGTCAGCGTGTAGGTGAAGCTCAGGCGCGGCGGGTAGATATCCTTGACCACGCGCACGTCCTGCATGCGCGGCCCGTGCCAGGGCTCGTACTGGCCGGCGCGGCGGATGTCGGTAATGGTCACGCTCAGATGCTGGCCATCGGGCAACTGGCGCGCTGCGCTCTTCTGAAAGTGGGTGGCCAGCTGGGTCACCCAATCGCCGCGTTGCGCCTCCCAACGGTTGCCGCTGAAGCGCATCTCGGAGAACTGCGCAGGGTCGGTCCAGCGCACGTCCACCTTGCCGTCGCTGCCGAGCGCGCGCGGCGCATCGGGGTCGGTGACGTTGCGCACCCCGGCCTGCGCACCGGTCGCGGCAAGCACACCCGCCAGCAGCAGGCTGGCGCCGGAAAGATTGGAAAGTTTCATCGAAAGCCTCCAAGCGGAAGGTACGGTGTGTACCGGCTGTTTTCGCAGTGTGGGGGCGCCTCGGAACGCCCGCAACGCGCTGCACGCCTGGGTTCGTCACCACGTTGCCGCGCGGTTAATCAGCTTGCGGAACACCATGACGGCGGGTTCACTGCGCCTGCGCCCGCGCTTCACGGCACAGCCCGGAAGATCGCCAGCATGGACACCCACACTTTCCGCACAAAATCAGCGTCTTCGGCGCCGGCTCACATGCCGTCGGATGTGCGTTTGCAATTCATCGACTGGGCCAAGCAGCACGGGCACAACCCCGCCTCCGGCGCGGCCGCCTTCGTGGCACTGCAGAGCGAGGTCGACCTGGACCTGGCCACACGCGCGCTGCAGCTGGAGCCCGGTGCCGATTCGCGCGCGGCGCTTCGCGAGCATCTGGCTGCACTGGCGCGCCAGGTGGATGTGGCCGTGCAGTTCCCGCCGGTCTACACCTATACCGCGGCCAATGGCCTGGATTACCGCTACTCGCTGATGCTGGTCATTGCCGAAGATTGCGTGGAGTGGACCGGCCGGGTCTGGCACGACCTGGACTATCAGGGAATGCTCACCGGCCGTGGGCAGGGTCCGCGTGCTAACTACACCCAGCTGGCGCGCATGGCGCTGGAACATGAGCTTGATCAGGAGCGTCCCCGTTATGTCCAGGCATGAACTCGAACTGCAGTTGCCGGTGGGCGCGCAGATTGCCGGTGGGGAAGACGGCTTCAGCCAGCGCTGCCGCGAGGAATGCGCGCAGATGGGGGTGGCGCGGGTCCGCCTGTTGCTGCTGGATTCCGATTACGCACGGTCCACTGCCTGGCGCGAGGAAGCGCAACGCTGGATGGACGAACAGCTGCGTCGCGAGGGCGAATGGGTGTTCCGCGGCGTGATCGCCGGCATCGTGGTGCTGGCAACCTGCATCGGATTCGCCGCCACCACCTTGTGGTGAACACGGGGCTCGGCGAGGAAAGCGTGAACTTGCCCAGCCCCACGTGCACCCGCTGACGACATCAGGCATGGTTTCATCTGCCCGTCATCCGCTCCGGCAGCATCCGTGGTTTCCGATTTGAGCACTCCTTCTTCCAGCCCCACGCTGGCTGCCGCACTGCCGGCCGCCATCGCCGAGCCGTTTCTGGACCCGGCGATGTATCACGAGATTTTCCACAACATCGATGCCGGGTTTTGCGTCATCGACATGGTGTTCGACGGCGAGCAGGCGGTGGACTATGTGATCCGCACCACCAATGGTGCCTTCGAGCGCTACACCGGCCTGTCGCCCAACGCACTGAACGTCTCCATCCGCAACCTGCTCCCCGAGCACGAGCAGGAATGGTTCGACCGCTACGGCCACGTCGCGCGCACCGGCAACCGCATCCACTTCGAAATGCAGGCCAAGGCGCTCAAGCGCTGGTATTCGGTGGATGCGTTCCGGGTCGGGCAGCCAGAGCAGGCACGGGTGGCGATCCTGTTCATGGACATCACCGAGCGCAAACGCGTCGAGCGCGAGCTGGCCGAGAGCGAGGCGCGCTTCAGTGCGCTGGCCGACGGCTTGCCGATGCCGGTCTGGGTGCTGGACGCGCAGGGCGTGGTGCGCTTCGTCAACAGTGCGTATGGCGAATTTTTTGGCCTGGATATTTCCAGCGGTACGGTGTCGGCGTGGAGCGAACTGCTGCATCCGGACGACTTGCCGACGTTCCAGTTCGAGTTGGCCGCATCGCTGCAGGAACAGCGCGGCCTGCGCGCGCTGGTGCGTGCGCGCCGCCATGATGGGCAGTGGCGCTGGATCGAAATGACCGCAACCCCGCGCTATTCGGCCGACGGCCGCTTCATCGGGCTGGCCGGCAGCAGCCCGGACGTGACCGAGCAGCGCGAGATCGAACTGGCGCGCGAACAATTGCTGGAATCCGAGCGCAGCGCGCGCAACGAGGCCGAAAGCATGGCGCGGTTGAAGGACGAGTTCCTGGCCACGCTGTCGCACGAACTGCGTACCCCGCTGACCACCATCCTGGGCTGGAGCGAGTTGCTGCTGCAGCGGGTCGAAGAAGGCCAGCCGTACTACAAGGGGCTGTCGGTGATCGCCAGCAGCGCACGCGCGCAGAAGCGGCTGATTTCCGACATGCTCGATCTCAGCAGCATGTTGCTGGGCAAGGTGCAGCTGGAAGTCGAATCGCTGGATCTGGTCGAGCAGGTGCGCGAAGCCTTGAACACCCAGGAACTGGCTGCCGAAGGCAAGGACCAGGTCCTGGAGCTGCACGTGCCGCCCACGCCCTGCCTGGTGCTTGGCGATGCCACGCGCCTGCAGCAGGTGTTGTGGAACCTGCTGTCCAACGCAATCAAGTTCACCCCGGCACATGGTCGTATCGACGTCAAAATCGAGCGCGACGATGGGCATCTGGTGGTCTCGGTCTGCGATTCCGGCGATGGCATTGCAGCCGAATTCCTGCCGCACCTGTTCGGTCGTTTCCGCCAGGCCGACGGCACCACCACGCGCCAGCATGGCGGGCTGGGTCTGGGCCTGGCGATCGTGCAGCAGCTGGTGGAAATGCACGGCGGACAGGTCGGCGCCACCAGTGGCGGCCGTGGCAAGGGCGCGACCTTCACCGTGCGGCTGCCGGAACATATTCCCGACCAGGCCAAGCGCCCACGCCGCGAGCTGCGGCGGCGTCTGATGTCCGAACAGATCGTCGAAGCGCGCGCGCTCAATGGCTTGCGCCTGCTGGCGGTCGAAGATCAACCGGACATGCTCGATTATCTGCGGCGTCTGCTCGAAGAGCAGGGCGCCGAAGTGGTGGTCGCCGGCAGCGCCACCGATGCGCTGGCATTGATCGATCATCGTGGCCACGCGCGCTTTGATGTGATGCTGACCGATATCGGCATGCCGGGCATGGACGGTTACGGCTTGATCCGTACCGTGCGCGAAAACCTCGGGCTGGATGCCACCGCGTTGCCGGCCGTGGCAGTCACCGCGCTGGCCCGCGAAGACGACCGCAAGCGCGCGCTGGAGTCCGGGTTTCAGGAACATCTGGCCAAGCCCTACAGCGTGGCGCAACTGGTCACGGCCGTGCGTGCCGCGCGCCAGGCGGTGGAGTAACCGGCGCGCAGCGCACAGCCGCGCAGCGGGTCACCGCAAGGTGGTGAGGCGACGCGTTGGATGCGCAGTAGCGTGTGTGTGGCTTGCGTATCCGGCGTCTTTCCATGAGGCGCCGATCTACCCCAGAACAACCGATCGTCATGCGACGCACAGGTGGTTTCGTGGATGAGCCTTTCACCACCGTTGCAGCATGGCCGCGCTGGAAGACGGATGCGTGCGCATGCGTGGCGACAATGCCGCGCCAATGCCGAGCACCGGCACACGACACGTTTTCTGCCTCTTTCACGCATGCTGGCCTAGCGTGGTGCGCTCAGCTCACGGAGATCGCGCAATGCCCAAGTACGCCCCGCACGTGTATTCCGAACAGGTCCAGATCGCCACGCTCGAACATTGGGTGTCCCTGCTCGATGGTCAGGAGCGTGTGCGCATCGAACTCGACGACGGCAGCATGATCAGCGGCACGGTTGCCGTGCGCCCAAGCCTGCAGACCTATCTGGACGACCACGACAACGAGGGATTGAACGGTCAGCTGCGGCTGGACCAGCTGGATGCATCGCAAGAGCCGCAATGGATCTGGATGGACCGGATCGTGGCGGTGCACCCGTTGTTGCTGGGCGCCGATCCGCAAGTCATGCCGTGACGGTGGCGTGTTGACGGTGTGTTTACTTCTCGCCGTCGCGTTGGCGGCATGATCGCTGGCTGACGCAACCGTCCAGGATTTGCCCGCAATGAATGCATCCCGATTGAAGTTCGCTCGCTGGCCGCTGTCGTTGATGGCGCTGGCCGTGCTCGCCGCGTGCGGCGACACGGCAACGTTGGCGATCGAACAGGGGACCGGGCCGGACCCGCAATTGCCCGAGCCAGTGAAGCGTCTGATTCCCACCGTCAAGGTGGCGCCGGTCAAACGCTGGGCAGCCAATGCAAAGCCCATCGGGGCCGACGATCTGCAGGTTGCTGCGTTTGCGCGCGATCTGGATCACCCGCGCTGGATCTACGTGCTGCCCAATGGCGATGTATTGGTGGCCGAAACGGCCGAGCCGCCCAAGCCCGAGGATGCCGAAGCAGGTGGTGGGCTGCGCAAGAAAGTGCAGGGCGCGATGATGAAAAAGGCCGGCGCGGCGGTGGCGAGCGCCAATCGCATCACCTTGCTGCGCGATGCCGACGGCGACGGCGTGGCAGAAGTGCGCACGCAGTTCGTCAGCGGGCTGTTTTCGCCGTTCGGCATGGCGCTGATCGGCGACCGCTTCTATGTCGCCAATGCCGATGCGCTGGTGAGTTTTCCGTACAAGCCCGGCGACACGCATCTCACCGCCAAGCCGACTTTCGTGGCCAATCTGCCCGGTGGCATCAACCATCATTGGACCAAGTCGCTACTGGCCAGCCCGGACGGCAGCAAGCTCTATGTCGGCGTCGGTTCCAACAGCAACGTGGCCGAAAATGGCATGGAAGCCGAGCTCAATCGTGCGGCGATCCTGGAAATCGACCCGGCCACCGGCAGCAGCCGCATCTTCGCCGGCGGCTTGCGCAACCCGGTGGGCACCGCATGGGAGCCGCAGAGCAAATCGCTGTGGGTGGTGGTCAACGAGCGCGACGAAATCGGCAGCGACCTGGTGCCGGACTACCTCACCTCGGTGCGCGACGGCGGTTTCTACGGCTGGCCGTACAGCTACTACGGCCAGCATGTGGACGAGCGGGTCAAACCGCAGAATGCCGAACTGGTGGCAAAGGCAATCAAGCCCGATTACGCGCTCGGCCCGCATACCGCGTCGCTCGGCCTGAGCTTCGCCAGCGGCACCTTGCTGCCCGAGCGTTTCCGCCAGGGCGCCTTCATCGGCCAGCACGGCTCGTGGAATCGCGACCCGCCCAGCGGCTACAAGGTGTTGTTTGTCCCGTTCGCCGATGGCAAGCCCAACGGCCCGCCGATCACGGTGCTGGATGGATTCCTGGATGCCGAAGGCAATGCGCAGGGCCGCCCGGTGGGTGTGGCGTCGGACAGTCGCGGCGCACTGCTGGTGGCCGACGATGTGGGCAATGTGATCTGGCGGGTGACGCCGAAGGCGCGTTGAGACGGTCACGTCGATCGCTTGCGCAGACCAGCGGGCACTACCGGTTGCTTATGGGAGACGCAGGTTCCCCGAAGGGCCACTCTCCGTCTCTCATAGCAGGGCGGCCCGAAGGTGGACGAAGGCGATGTGCGCAGCCTGGGTCTACATCGTGTAGAAAACGGTTTGTCGCAGCGCGGCTGACATGCGCCGCAGGCAGCAATTGGAAACACGCGGCTGGAAACACGCGGCAATTCGAGAGTGCACCCTCGGTTTTTTGCCGGAAAATGCGAAGGTCCGCGAGCTGACCGATGTGAGCGGTCGGACGAACTGTGTCCGATCGGCAAAAACAGGGCAAGAGCCCGGTCCAGCCTCGCGCAGCGTGTCGGCGTTGACTGCAGTCGAGGGCGCCTGACGCATGCTTCATCGCATGCGGCAGGGAAGGTTCCAGGCGCCCGCGTCAACTATCTCCTTCCCTCAACGTGGCGCTTCCGGCGAGGCACTGAAGCGGCGGGCATAGCCACGCTCTTCGGTAATGCGGGTGATGTCCTCGTCTGCCATTTCCGGGGCGCCGTACACCGCGTAGGCCACCGTGCCGTCGCCGCGTTCGCCGATCTGGTGCAGACGGTAGCGGGGTCTGCCGGCGCCGGTGTTTTCGGGGTAGTGCATCGGTGGCGGGGTGTCGTCCAAATCCATTTCGCTGTTGTCGACAACTCCTCCTACGAACAAGGCTCGCATCGCGTCTCTCCGTGTGGGCTTGGATCCCAGCCTAGGCGGGCGAATGTTGCGCGCGCATCAATGGTCCGTATACACAATGGGAGGCGCGCGGCGGGCATCTGGCACACGTCACTTACAATGACGGCCTGTTCCTGACCCGATGATCCGATGGCTGGCCCGCACGACGCCCCGCTTCAAGCCCTGTTCCTGCCTTTTGCCCAAGGCGCGCTGCCATGGCCGGAAGGACCGGTTTTGTTCCTGCGCGCGCGCGACGGTTTTCCGCTGCGCGAGCAGGCAAGCACCCAGACGCTGACCTGCGAGCAGAGCTTCCGTCCGTTTGCCGAAGCGCTGGAGCGCAATGGGTGGACCGTGCGCGAAGAAAGCGAGATCGAGGCCGACAGTACGCGCTATGCCCTGGTGCTGGTGCTGCCTCCGCGGCAGCGCGAGGAGGCGCGCGCGCTGTTCGCACGTGCGGTGGCGCTGACTGCGCCCGGTGGCCGTGTGGTGGCCTGCCAGTCCAACAACGAAGGCGCACGCTCGGGGGAAGCCGATCTGCGCCAGCTCACCGGGCTGGCCGGCAGCCTGACCAAGTACCACTGCCGCACCTATTGGAGCGCGCCGCTGCCGGCCGACACCGATGCCGCGCTGCAGGCGCGCTGGGCCGCGCTGGATGCGCCACGCAAGATTCTGGACGGCCGCTTTGTCAGCCGTCCCGGCGTCTTCGCCTGGGATCGCATCGACCCGGCGTCCGCGCTGCTGGTCGAGCATCTGCCGACCACGCTGGCCGGCCATGGCGCCGATCTGGGCGCGGGTTTTGGTTATCTGTCGGCCGAAGTGCTGGCGCGTTGTCCCAAGGTCACCGCGCTGGATCTGTACGAAGCCGAGGCGCGCGCATTGACGCTGGCGCGGCGCAACCTGCAGGACATCGCGCATCCGGCGCAGCTGCACTACCACTGGCGCGATGTCACCGCCGGGCTGGTGGCGCAATACGATTTCATCGTCAGCAACCCGCCGTTCCATACGCCGTCGCGTGCCGACCGCCCGGACATCGGACAGCGCTTCATTGCGGTGGCCGCACAGGCATTGCGCCCGGGCGGGCAATTGATACTGGTCGCCAACCGGCACCTGCCTTACGAACAGGTGCTCAACGACAGTTTCGGACAGGTCCGCGTGGCTGCCGAACGCGATGGGTTCAAGCTGATCGCGGCGATCCGCGGCCGCGGAGCGCGCCCATGAAGCTGGTCAAACACATCGCCAATCTCGGCTACGGCAGCCGCAAGCAGGTCACCCAGCTGTTCCGGCAGGGCGCGATCACCGATGCGCAAGGCGAGGTGCTGTATGCCGACGACCAGGTGGAGCACGACGCCATCCGCATCGATGGCGAACCGCTCGACCCGCCAGCGGGCTTGAGCCTGTTGCTGCATAAACCCAGCGGCTACACCTGCTCGACCAAGGACACCGGCCGGCTGATCTACGAATTGCTGCCGCCACGTTTCCGCCTGCGCGCGCCGGTGTTGGCGCCAGTGGGTCGGTTGGACCGCGAGACCAGCGGAATGCTGTTGATGACCGACGACGGCGCGCTGCTGCACCGGATCATTTCGCCCAAATCGGCCCTGGACAAGGTGTATGACATCACGCTGGCCGAGGACCTGCATGGCGAGGAGGCCGCGCTGTTCGCCAGCGGCAGCTTGCTGTTGGACGGCGAAACCAAGCCGCTGCTGCCGGCCGAGCTGGAGGTGCTTGGCCCACGCCAGGCGCGGCTGACCTTGCACGAAGGCCGCTATCACCAGGTGCGGCGCATGTTCGCTGCCGCCGGTAACCACGTGGTCGCGCTGCACCGCAGCCGCATCGGCGGCCTGTCGCTGGATGGATTGCCGTCGGGGCAATGGCGTGCGCTGGAGGCGAACGATCTTGAGGTGTTGTTCGGCCGCGGCGCTCCGGCATGACCCACAGTGCAGCGCTGCCGTTTCGCCCGCAGGCGGTGATCTTCGACATGGATGGCTTGATGCTCGATAGCGAGCGCGCCATCACGGCCTGCCTGGCGCAGGCCGCCGACGACCAGGATCTGCAGATCGAACCGGCCTTCTGGTTGCGCATGGTGGGCACCGGCGATGCGGCCTGCCGCCGGCTGCTCGGCGAACGGATCGGCGAGGCCGCGGCCGACACCATGCTGGCGCATGCGCAACGGCTGTATGCCGCTGCGGTCGAGCGCGGCATCCCGCATCGGCCCGGCATCATTGCGCTGTTGGACTATCTGGCAGCCCAGCGCATGCCGCGCGCGGTGGCCACCTCCACCCAGCGCCCGCTGGCGCTGCGCAAGCTGGAAGCGGCCGATCTGTTGTGGCGCTTCGATGCGGTGTGCACGGCCAGCGATGTGGTCCATCCGAAACCTGCGCCGGATATCTACCTGCTGGCTGCGCGCACCTTGGCGGTAGACCCTGCGCACTGCCTGGTGCTGGAAGACTCGCCCACCGGCGTGCGTGCAGCATTGGCGGCCGGCATGACACCGATCCAGATTCCGGACCTGCTCGAACCCGATGCCACCGTGCGCGCGCTCGGCCACCGCATCCTGCCCTCGCTAGTGGATGCGCAACGCTTGCTGGAAGCACGCTTGTCGGGGTGACGGGTTCGGGTGGATACGTCGCGGGGCCAGTTCATGCGCCAACCCGGCTGTGATCACGCAGGTACTGCCGACCGCCTCGCTGCGCTTACGCGTAGTGCATCTTGCGCGACATGCCACCGTCGACGATGAAATCCTGCCCGGTGACGAAACCGGACAGCTGCGGCGCAAGCAGATACACCGCCAGCTGCGCAATGTCTTCGGGTGTGCCCACGCGCCCGGCCGGGTGCTGTGCATGGTCGCGACGCGACAATTTCGGTGCCCGCCGGCGCTGCGGCGCGCGCCACGCATCGGTGCTGATCCACCCCGGGCTGATGCTGTTGACGCGTACATGCGGTCCTTCGCTCAGCGCCAGCGCGTGGGTAAAGGCCACCAGGCCGCCCTTGGCTGCGGCGTACGCTTCGCTGTGCGGCTCCGATTGCCAGGCGCGGGTGGAGGCGATGTTGACGATCGCCCCACCGGCTGGCGCCTGCCTGAGCGCGGGCAGCGCCTGCCTGCTGCACAGGAAGGCGCCGTGCAGGCTGGACAGCCGGCTGTTCCAGGTGTCCCAGTCCAGTTGCGGCAGTGCCGCGATATGCGGATCGGGCACGCCGGCATTGTTGACCAGCCCATCGATGCGCCCGAAGCGCTTGAGCGCCGTGGCGACCAGGCGCGTGGCCTGCGCCTGGCGCGCGGCATCGCAGCGGACGAAAGCGCTACGGCGCGGCAGTGCCCACTCCTGCAGGCAGGCCTTGCCGGCATCGGCATCCAGATCGCCAATCACCACGCTGCCGCCCGCGCCCAGCACCGCCTGGGCAATGCCGCGGCCGATACCTTGCGCCCCACCGGTGATCACCACCACGCGGTCCTGCAGCGGCGACGGGTTCCATGCGGAAATTGCGGGGATCAAGGCCATGGCATGCGGCACGGGTGAGGGTGGCGGCACTGTAGCGCGCGGGCTGTCGTCGTCGCAGCAACGTGGAGCGCGGATGAGGATTCGGCGCACGTGCCATGCGTGCGCTCGATGTCATCCACATTGAACCTGACGGATGCAGGCTGATCCGGGCAGCTGCCCGGATCGCGTGCGTTCCGCAATGTCCCGGTGCCGCCGGTGCTGCTGCGCTTGCACTCAATCACACGATTGCCCGGTACCACGCGTGTGCAGCGTGCCCGGCGGCATGCGGCGCTCGACCAGTTCGACGCCGAGCACGCGATCCGCATGCGGCTGAAGAACTTCCGCCCTGTTTTATGCCAACGACCTGCGGGCGCAGGTGGCGAAAATCGCACTCGCTGCAGTCCCGGACGGCAGGTGCAGCACTCAGTGCTCTGCACCGTTGAGCACGCGCTCCCAGCCATCGCTGCCCAGGCGTTGGAGCGTCTGGATATTGCGTTCCACAATCACATCCGGATCCGGGAACGCCGCCACCGCACGCTCCACGCTGTCTTCGCGCAACAGGTGCAAGGTGGGGAAGGGCGAGCGGTTGGTGAAGTTGGCCACATCGTCCAGCGCCGCGCCTGCGAACTGGTAATCCGGATGGAAGCTGGCCACCTGCAACACGCCTTGCAGGTCCAGCGCTTCCACCGCCGCATCGGCGTTGTCGAGAAAGTCGTTGTAGTCCAGGAAGTCGGTGAGCACGTCCGGATGCACGATCAGCGTGGTGTCGATCTGTTCGGCCGGCGTATCGCGCAGCAGCACCAGTTCCTCGGCCAGTTGTTCCAGCAAGGCTTCGGGCGTGCTGGCATCGCTGAGCACCAGCCGCACCTGTTCCTTGACGTACACCGCCTTGGCGAACGGGCACAGGTTCAATCCGATCACCGCACGTTCGATCCATTTGCGGGTGTCGGCGATCGGATCGGAGGTTGCGGGCGTGGTGGTCATCGTGGCGGCAGCGGGCTGGCGCGCCAGTGTATGCGATCGCCATGCAGCGGACCGCGCGCGTGGTTGGCAGCAGCGGGCGCTAGCGGGGCACCATCGCGACGCTGCCAGCGAGGCGGCAGGTTTCTTCCGCCGCGCGCGCAGACCAGCTTGCGCTCACGCATTTAGGCCGTGCGGCGCAGCACGGAGCTGTGCCTGCAAGAACGCGATGGACGCCTGCGCGACGGCGCCGGCCAGCGGGGTCTTGTGCGGCGACCCGATCGCATGCGCGCCGGTGTCGAAGGCCAGCGCCTGCCTGTGTGCCGGCGCAGTGCCCAGCGCTGCGAACATCTGCAGCATCGCCGGCACCGAGGCAACGCCGTCTTCGCGGCCGTCGGCAGCGCGGTAATAGCCTAGAAACACCGGGCAGCGCACCTGTGGCCACGGCGGGTCGGCGGCGATGAGCGCAAACAGGTCACGCAAGGCGCGAAATCCGTCCGGATGGATCGTCTCCGACCAGAACGCACGCGCGGCAGGCGTGCGCGTGCGCGGGTCGATCAACGGCGCCTGCGCGGCGCAGATCTGTTCGAGCAATGCCGGGTCGGCTGGCCGGATGCCGGGTGACCAGGCAACCACGCCGGCCACCGCGTCCGGGTACCGCGCGGCCAGCCACAAACCCAGTGTCGCGCCCATCGACGAGCCGACAATCGCAACCCGCTCGCCCATGCGTTGCGCCTGGGCCAGTGCCTCCAGCGCCGAGGCCTGCAACACCGCCGGTGTAAGCCCCTGCATTGCATCGGCGGCGGTGAGCCCGTGCCCGGGCCAGCGATGCACGTAACCGTTGGCGCCCAGCGCATCGGCCATCTGTTCGGGTAGCGCGCCTGCTTCGCCCGGGCTGGCGCTGAAGCCGTGCAGGTACAGCACCGCCAGCGGCGTGCCGGCGTGCGCGGCATGCTGCCAGTAGGCGCGTGCGGCGTTGCCCGGCTTGAGCTCAGGGGCGTGCATGGCTGGCGTGCCGGGCGAGCAGTGCCAGCAATTCGTGCGCATTGATCGGCTTGGGCAGATAGCCGGCCACGCCCGCCGCGCTGGCGTCGCGCATCGAATCGGTCCGCGTGTCGGCGGTCAGCACGATGATCGGCGGCAGCGCCGACATCGCGTCGCGCGCCTGCCGCAGCGCATCCCAGCCGGACGTGCCCGGCATGTGCAGATCCAGGAACACCAGGTCCGGCGCTGCCTCGCGGATGCGCTGCACCGCGTCGGTGCCATCGACCTGGAAGCTCACCCGATGCCCGGCGCGGGTCAGCAGATTGCC
This sequence comes from Xanthomonas euvesicatoria, assembly GCF_013112235.1. Classification (NCBI taxonomy): domain Bacteria; kingdom Pseudomonadati; phylum Pseudomonadota; class Gammaproteobacteria; order Lysobacterales; family Lysobacteraceae; genus Xanthomonas; species Xanthomonas euvesicatoria. The sequence continues at coordinate 313,849 of NZ_JABFFS010000001.1, read as the reverse complement.
GATCACCAGACGATTGGTATCCATGTCTTCAAAGACCAGGCAATGCAGGGAAGGCACGTTTTCTGCGTGCTGGGCCAGCGCATCGCGCAGCGCGAGCGTATGGCTGCCGGACGCGGCGGCGGGCAGTTCGAACATCCAGCGGAAGATGCTGCCACCGGCGGGGTTGTCGCTCACGGTCAGGCTGCCGCCCATCGCATCGGAAACCGACAGCGCGATGTACAGCCCCAGGCCCACCCCGCCTTCGACGCGACTGAAGCCGGTACTGAGCTGAGTGAACGGAGTGAAGATGTAGGCCTTCTGATCGTCCGGTACGCCGATACCGGTGTCGGTGACGGTCACCGCGATGCTCCAGCGCTCCTGCACCTGGGTCGCGTCGATCAGCAGATCCACCGTGCCGCCGGCCGGGGTGAACTTGATCGCATTGATCACCAGGTTGCTGATCACCTGTTCGATGCGGCCTTCGTCGCCCATCACGTGCGGTGCCTGTGGGCTATCGACACGCACATCGAGCGTGACGCCCTTGCTGGACGCCGCGGTGGCGCAGACCGCTTTCACTGTGGTGACCACGTCCAGCAGGTTCAAGGGCTTGCGATGCAGCTGCAGGCGTCCGCCATCGATGCTGGCCACATCCAGCACCTCGTTGACACGATGGCGCAGCGCGGTCGCATTGACGGTCACCGAGTGCAGCAACTCGCGTTGCTGTGCCGGCATTTGCTCGGTTTCGATCAATTGGGCGCAGTTGATCACCGCATTCAGCGGCGTGCGCAATTCGTGACTCATGGTGCTGATGAAACGGCTTTGCGCATCGCGCGAGGCCAGTGCCTGCAGTGCCACTTCCTGCATCGCAAGCACGATCCGCGCCACCAGCAACGGCAGCACGATGATCAGCGCCACGGCATAGACGAAATACGCCGGACGCGACAGCCAATAGCCTGACGGTGCGGTCAACAGCATCAGCACGAAGGTGCTGAGCAACACCGGAAATATCGCGCGTTGCCCGTAACGCGCCACCGCCGCGATGGTGATGAACGGCAAAAATGCATTCAACGACATCAACAGGATGAAGGCCAGGTAGGTCTGGATGCCGATGAACAGCAGGTTCATCGCAAAGCCCATCGCATCGAGCCATTCGCTGGGCGCAATGACACGGCGGCGTACCAGCAGCATCCACACCACCGACAGCACCCACAGGCCGACCGCGGTGGGAAAGACATGGTGCGCGTCGGCCACCAGCACCGGTTGCGGCCCGTACAGCCAGCCCAGGCACCACGCGGTGACGATGCTCTGCACGATCACGCGGCCCACGCAGGCGCGATATTCCAGGAACGACTCGAACAGCCGCACCAGTCTGTCGTTGCGCAACTGCCTAGCGGCCAGGATCAGGCCGGGCGCTGCGCGATTGGGAGTGCTACGCATGAGGGTCCGCGTCGTCGGAGGGAAGGGTACGCCGGTACTGCTTGACCAGCAGGCCAGCCGCGTTCGCCACCGCAGTGAAACGCTGCGCAAGCGTTTCGCCCAGCGCGCCATGGCTTGCGGTGTCGCGCAACTGGTCGCAGGCCTTCAGCAGCTGCTGCGAGCCGGTCAGCGAGATGGTGTTTTTCAACGAATGGATCTGCTGCAGCGCCTGCGCCTGCGGCGTGCCGGCATCGCCGAGCGTGCAGGTGGCAATGGCATGTTCGATCTCCACCAGGAAGGCATCGGCAAATGCCGCTGCCGCCACCGGATCCAGGCCGGCCATGGTGTGCAGCGTCGAGCCGGTCTCGATGCGTGGTTGCGCATGGGCGGCGGCGTGCCTGGCATGTTCGCCCGCTGCGTTCGCCGGCCCGTGCATGCGCAGGCGTTGCAACAGGCTGGCGAACAGGTCGCGCATGCTCGCAGGCTAGGCCAGTGCGGCCAAGTGACGGGCGCAACCGCGCCGCGTGCCGCGCGCAGGCCGCAGGCGCCACTCCGGCTCACCCGGCTGCACTGCACGCACGCGCAGCGCCGTCCCGATCGTTGCGGTCACCCCGCCGCACTCAATCGCGGAAGTTGTCGAACTGCAGCGGCAGTTCGAAGTCGGCCTTTTTGAGCAGCGCGATCGCATCCTGCAGATCGTCGCGCTTCTTCCCGGTGACGCGCAGCTTGTCGCCATTGATCTGCGCTTCGACCTTGAGCTTGGCTTCCTTCAACTTGGCCACCAGCTGCTTGGCCTGCTTCTGCTCGATGCCTTGCTTGACGGTCACTTTCTGCCGCGCGCCGGCCAGGTTGGTTTCCACCTCGCCAAACTCCAGGCAGCGGATGTCGATGCCGCGCGCCAGCAACCGCGCGCGCAGGATGTCGGTCATCTGCTTGATCTGGAAATCGCTGGGCGCGGACTGGTTGATCACCTTGCCGTCTTCCAGCTCGAACTTGGCCTGGACTCCCTTGAAGTCGAAACGTGTGTCCAGCTCGCGGTTGGCCTGATCCACCGCATTGGTCAGTTCGTGCTTGTCTACTTCGGACACAACGTCGAAGGAAGGCATGCAAAGCTCCTGCAATTGAAAAACAGCCGCCATTCTAGGCCATCGTGCCGGCCCGGCCGTCATGTGGGCCTTGGCGGGCGTGCCAGTGCCGCGGCGATAATGCGTGCATGCCCACCACCCGCTCCCCGCTTCCCGCCATCGCCTGGATGGTGGCCGCCGTGGCCTGTTTCTCGCTGATGGACGCGGGAATGAAGCTGCTGTCGGCGCATTACCCGCCGCTGCAGGTCACCTTGTTGCGCGGCGCCGCCTCGTTGCCGTTCGTGCTGGTGTGGGTGTTCGCCACTGCCGGGCCGCGCGCGATCGTGCCGGTGCGCTGGGGCCTGCACCTGCTGCGCGGGGTGCTGGGCATGGTGATGATCGGCTGCTTCGTCTTCGGCATCAAACGCATGCCGTTGTCCACCGCCCACACGCTGTATTTCGTGGCGCCGCTGCTGGTGGCCGCGCTGTCGGTACCGCTGCTGGGCGAGCACGTCGGCCCGCGCCGCTGGACCGCGATCGGCATTGGCCTGGTCGGGGTGATCGTGGTGCTGCGCCCGGGCGTGGACGGGCTGATCTCGCTGCCCGGGCTGATGGTGCTGCTGGCCGCCACCGCCTATGCCGTCGCGGCCATCACCGTGAGCCTGCTGACCCGCACCGACACCCCGCAGGCCATGGTGGTGTGGTTTTTGCTGTTCATGGCCATCGGCGCCGGGTTGCTGGCCATCCCCGGCTGGGTGCCCCTTCAGGCCGGGCATGCCGGGCTGATTGCCGGCATGGGCCTGGCCGGTGCGCTGGGCCAGGTTGCGCTGACCCAGGCCTTCATGCGCGGCGAGGCCTCGATGATCGCCCCGCTGGAATACACCGGTCTGGTCTGGGTGATCGGCTGGGATTGGCTGCTGTGGCAGACCCTGCCCGACAGCTGGACCTGGACCGGCGCCGGCATCATCGTCGCCAGCGGGCTGTATTTGTTGCGCCGGGAGCGGATACGCCAGGCGGACAGGCCGTTGCCGCTTGAGAGGCCGTGAGGACGGGATTTGGGATTCGGGATTCGGGATTCGGGATTCGCAACAGCCGAAGCGCCGTGGCCTTTGCGAATCCCTGGCGGCCGTGATTCGGGATTCGCGATTCGGGATTGGCAACAGCGGGGCCGCCGTGGCCTTTGCCAATCCCCAATCCCCAATCCCGATGGTAGGCTTCACGACCGCCCAACCGGCCACGCGCGGTGATCCAGTTTCAGCGCCTGCACAAGTCCTATTCCGTCGACGGTCGCCAGATCGTGGCGCTGCATCCGCTCGATCTGCGGATCGGCCCGGGTGAGGTGTTCGGCATCATCGGCCATTCCGGTGCGGGCAAATCCACGCTGATCCGGCTGATCAACCGGCTGGAAGAGCCCAGCGGCGGTCGTCTGCTGATCGGCGACGAGGACGTGACCGCGCTGGACGGCCAGGGCCTGCGCGCCTTGCGCCGCCGCATCGGCATGATTTTCCAGCACTTCAACCTGCTGTCCTCGCGCACCGTGGCCGGCAATGTCGCCTTCCCGCTGGAACTGGCCGGCACGCCGCGTGCCGAGATCGATGCGCGCGTAGCCGAGCTGCTGGCCCGGGTCGGGCTGCAGGAGCACGCCAACAAGTATCCGGCGCAACTATCGGGCGGGCAGAAGCAGCGCGTGGGCATTGCGCGCGCGCTGGCCACCCGCCCGCAGATCCTGCTGTGCGACGAGGCCACCAGCGCGCTGGACCCGCAGACCACCGCCTCGGTGCTGCAGCTGCTGGCGCAGATCAATCGCGAGCTCGGCCTGACCATCGTGCTGATCACCCACGAGATGGATGTGATCCGTCGTGTCTGCGACCGCGTCGCGGTGCTGGACGCCGGCAAGCTGGTGGAAACCGGCCCGGTGACCGAGGTGTTCCTGCATCCCAAACACGCCACCACCCGGCGCTTCGTTTCCGAAGCCGAACATGTGGACGAAGCCGAGCTGCACCGCGATTTCGCCGCAGTCGGCGGACGCATCGTGCGGCTGACCTTCCTGGGCAACGGTACCTACGAACCAGTTCTGGGCCGCATCGCCCGCGAAACCGGCGTGGACTACAACATCCTGTCCGGGCGGGTGGATCGCATCAAGGACACGCCCTACGGCCAGCTCATCGTCGCCCTGACCGGCGGCGACCAGAACGCTGCACGCGCCGGTTTCGTCGCCGCCGGCGTGCAGGTGGAGGATCTGCGCGTATGACCCCGATCGTTGCTGCCGCCGGCGGTTTCTTCCGCAATCTCGATGCCGCCAAGTGGGGCGACATCGGCCAGGCCACCCTCGATACCTTGCTGATGCTGGCCGGTGCGTTGCCGCTGACATTGCTGATTGGCCTGCCGCTAGGCGTTGCGCTGTTCCTGTGTGGCGCGCCGCAGTTGCGCCGGCGCCCGGTGCTGTACGGCGCGCTCGCGGCGCTGATCAACCTGCTGCGCTCGGTGCCCTTCATCATTTTGATGATCGCGATGATCCCGCTCACGCTGATGCTGATGGGCACTTCGCTGGGCGTGCGCGGCGCGATCCTGCCGCTGGTGGTCGGCGCCGCGCCGTTTTACGCACGCCTGGTGGAAACCGCGCTGCGCGAAGTCGACCGCGGGATCATCGAAGCCAGCCAGGCAATGGGCGCCACTACCCGGCAACTGGTGCTGCGGGTGCTGTTGCCCGAAGCGCGCCCCGGCCTGATCGCCGGCGCCACAGTGACCACCATCGCGCTGATCGGCTTCACCGCGATGGGCGGTGCGATCGGTTCCGGCGGCCTGGGCGATGTGGCCTATCGCGAGGGCTACCTGCGCTCGCACTCGGACGTGGCACTGATCACCGTCATCGCCTTGCTGGTACTGGTGCAGGTGCTGCAGATGCTGGGCGACCGCCTGGTGGCGCATTACAGCCGGCGCTGAGCCGGTGCGCGGCTGTTGGGGCGCACGTGACCCAACAGCTGCATCGCCGCCCCGTCCGCACCGCGCGGTGCATCGCTGCCACACGCCGCGTCTGGTAGGTTGAGCGCCTGCGGCAGGTCCGCATTCCTCCTCCCACGGATCCCTACATGAGCACATTCGCGTTTCGTTCCCTCCTGGCGGCAGCCACGCTGGCATTGGCGTCCTGTGGTGGCGGTGGCGGTGGCGGTGGCGACACCCTGACCGTGGCCGCCACGGCCGTGCCGCATGCCGAAATCCTGGAAGTGGTCGAACCGCTGCTGGCCAAGCAGGGCGTCAAGCTCGATGTACGGGTGTTCAACGACTACGTGCAGCCCAACGACCAGGTCGTGCAGAAGCAGATCGACGTCAACTACTTCCAGACCGAGCCCTATCTGGATGCGTACAACCGCGACCGCAAGAGCCAGCTGGTCACCGTCGTCGGCGTGCATATCGAGCCCTTCGGTGCCTATTCGCGCCGCTTCAAGGCGCTGGCCGAGCTACCTACCGGCGCCGATGTGGTGATCCCTAACGACCCGAGCAACAACAGCCGCGCGCTGATCCTGCTCGACAAGGCCGGGGTGATCAAACTCAAGGACCCGAGCAACGCCCTGTCCAGCCAGCGCGACATCGTCGAAAACCCCAAGCAACTCAAATTTCGCGAACTCGATTCGGCCATGCTGCCGCGCGTCCTGGACCAGGTCGATCTGGCGCTGATCAACACCAATTACGCGCTCGACGCCGGGCTTAATCCCACCCGCGATGCGCTGGCGATCGAAAGCAAGGACTCGCCGTACGTCAACTTCCTGGTGGCGCGCGCCGACAACAAGGACGATGCGCGCGTGCAGAAACTGGCCAAAGCGCTGACCAGCCCGGAAGTGAAAGCCTTTATCGAGCAGAAGTACAAGGGCGCGGTGCTGCCGGCGTTTTGACTGCGGGCAGCGGCGCTTTTACACCCAGGCGTCTTCACCACGACTTGTAGTAATAGATGCCATCGGCCGTCATGACCAGGTTGATGGCATTCTCCTCGCCGTTGCGATCGCTCATGCTGGGGTGCAGCTTGGCGCCTACGATATTGAAGTCGTGCCCGAGCGCCAGCAGGTCTCTCTCGATTTCGAAGCTGCCCAGCTCGTCTTGGTTGGAGATCATGCCGCCTACCAGGAATATGTCGGGCTTACGCACGCCTTCTTCGCGCATATCGTCGCGGATTTCGGAAAGTGCATCTTGTGCATCCTGTATCCCCGAATAATGCAGCAGGCCCAGGATGTCGTGGCCGCGAGGATTCTTTCCTTTCGCACAAATGCAGACGCATGAAGACAAACCGTGCGTGCCGATCGAATCAAATCCATCTTGCGCAAGATTGATGACGACACATGCGTCCATATCCACATCCATTGTCCGGCTGGCTTGGATATCGCGTACAGACCGGACGGCGCGGATGTGGGGCGTGCAAAAGAGTGCGGCGTATTGTCGTTCCAGATCGTGAAATGGCTGGATCTGCTCCCGGGTAAAGCCGTCCGGGATGGCGAATGCCTCGCTGCCGCATGGGCGCGCACGGCTGCCGGCGCGTGCGCCATCGCCATCGCCCGCGGTGTCGGCAACACGCTTTCTGGGTCGTTGGCGCGGCAACCCCTGGCAGTCGGGGTGGGGCGCAGGCCATTGCGCAATCCCGTCGGCTGGATCGGCCGACGGCGGCGGCTCCGCGGTGTAAGCGGTGCTGGTGGATGTGTCGGGTCTGATGGAAGCCGGCTTCATGGAGTCAGGACCGCCCGCGATACACGTCTGGATCCTCGCATCGCCCCTGCACGAGGGCACGCCCGCTGCCGAACCGATGGGGCTGGAAAACGAAGTGTTCTGCTTGGACGAAAGCGGATGCGCGAGGCCTGCTTCTTCGAACATCGCGTCTTGATCGCCTGGAAGCGCGCCGGTACCTGGATCAACAGCCCAACGATCCAGTTGCAGCTCGCCAGGCGGGTGTCCCGTTCTTGCCAAACGGCGCCCAGATCGTAGCTCTGCGACAACGTTGCCGACGATGTCTCCGTGGTCGCTACCGATCTTCGGCAGGACGCGCTCGATCCTTCCCAATACGTATCACGTTGGCGCGTTCGCCCCGAGCCGAGCGCGTTCGCCGTGCTGCAGATGGGCGCAATTGGCACCGAACACGCGCTGCTGCACGTATACGTAGTAGCGTCATCGGCCATCTTTCTACGGCAGTCTCCCGATGCCTTTGCTGCTTGCCATTCCGCTGGCTGTGATCATTGCCCTGGCAGTGTTCGTGGTGGTGTTCCCGTTGTCGCTGCTGCAGCGCTTCCGCATGGGTACTGCACGTCGTCAGGCGCGTGGATGGCTGCTGATGATCAACCTGGTGTCGGCGGGCATCTCCAGCGTGCTGTTTGTGATCTTCAGCTTGATCGCGGCGGCGTTCTGGCCCGGCGCGATCAGCCACGCCGCATTCGGCTGGGCCTGCGGGTTGGCGCTGGGCGCGTTGGCGTTGCGCCTGACACGCTTCGAACGCACCACGCAAGGCCTGTTTTACCGGCCCAATCTGTGGCTGGTGCTGGGCTTGACTGCGTTGGTCGTGGTCCGGGTGATCGCCGGGATGGTGCAGGGCTGGCGTAGCGCCTGGCAGGGGGTGGCCTGGCCAACCGACGGGTGGCTCAGTCATGCCAGCCTGCTCGGCGCTGCCGGCGTCTTGCTCGGTTATGCGCTCGCCTATGCCACCTTGCTGTGGTGGCGCTGGCGCAGCGCACGTTTGCGCGGCAGCGTTTATTGGCGGTGAGGGCGTTTGAAAGCGCGCGCCAGGCGATTGTGTTCGACGCATGCACGGGGGTGTCGACGCATGCAGGTGCACGGAGTTGCAGACGCATTGGAAGCGATGAAGCAGAGTCGGAGGCAAATAGTCACGCCACTATTCGCATTCGTACCGGAGAGCTGACACGGCACCTCAGGCCTCGGTCGTAACGGCCCGCACCCCACATCTCACGCCACACACAAAAAAAACGGGCCTTTCGGCCCGTTTTTTCTTCAACCAACGCCCTGGTGGGCAGCGGTCTGCTTAGAAGCGCGCACCGATGCCGAAGCCAACGGTCCACGGATCCAGTTCCAGCTCGCTGCCGGTACCCTGGCCACCCACGCGCAGTTCCGGACGCGAACGCATGTAGCGGGCGTCGGCACGTGCGAACCAGGTGGAATTGATGTTCATGTCCACACCAACGGTGCCGATGACGCCCTTGGCGGTGCTCAGGCCCACGTGGTCGCCGGTGGTCGACGCCGCGTCGATCTTTTCGTTGCTGAAGTTCGACTCGTAGTAGCCCACGCCCACGAACGGACGGAACACGTTGTCCGCTTCGCCGAAGTGATACTGACCGCTGATGGCGATCGGCTGCTGCTCGACGGTACCGACCTTGCCCACGCCATCGGCGTTGACGCGGTGGTTGAACTTGTCGGCGGCGCCCCACAGTTCAACGGCCCAGTTGTCGTTGATGTAGTAGCTGGCGCTCAGCGTCGGTGCCGGGCCGCCATCGACGTCCAGGCCCGGCGCCGGGTTGTTCTTGGGGTTCAGCAGCGCCACGCCACCGACCACGGCCCAATGCTTGCCAGAAGCGGTATCGCCGCTGGTGGACATCGTGCTGGAAGAAGTCGAGGAGGTGTCGCCGGTATAGGTGGTGTCCTGCGCGAACGCGGACGGTGCAATCGCAAGTGCAGATACAGCAGCCAGGCTCAGGATGGAAATGGAACGCATGAGGGTCTCCTCGTCTTGTTGTTGGGCCCGTGGAGTGGGCCGCGCCAAAACTATTCCTAAAAATCTGAATCCACGCCCACCTGCGGCCCGCTAAAATTTCGTTTGTTCAGGAATTCCCCCAAGAAGGCCGTCGTTACGTCATGCAGTCTGAAAAAGACATTCACGCAGATGCGATTGCCGTGACGAAAAAACACCTCAGCCAAGGCTTGCCAGCGCACGTTCGCAGCGATTGCAGGGTGTTGCTGCTTGGTTCGATGCCCGGTGTCGCGTCACTGGAAGCCGCGCGTTACTACGCGCATCCACGCAATCGTTTCTGGCCGCTGATGCATGCCCTATTGGGCATTGATGCGGCCGCAAGCTATGCATTGCGCTTGCAAGCATTGCTCGACCATCGCGTGGGCCTGTGGGACGTCATCGGCCAATGCGAGCGGCGCGGCAGTCTGGATACGTCCATTGTGGCGGCGAGCATCGTGGTCAATCCGCTGCCCGCGTTGCTGGCCACGCTGCCGCAGCTGCGCATGGTGGCCTGCAATGGCGCTGCGGCAGCACAGGCCTGGCGCCGGCATGTACAGCCGCGGCTATCGGCGCAGCTTTGCGCGCTGCCAGTCGTCGCGTTGCCATCCACCAGCCCGGCCAATGCGGCCTGGTCGCTGCCGCGGCTGGCCGCGGCCTGGCAGCCGCTGTGCGATGCGCTGCGCTAGCCAAGGTGAGATGCCGCAAGGTCGATATGGAATGCCAGCGTCGCAGTGACCGCGCCGCCGTCGCGGTGCCCCCGCATTGATCGTTGACGCACGCTGCCCGCCTGCGTCGACACCTGCGCTGCGCGCGTGGCCGCCATTGGCCAGAAGTCATGCCAGCCTCCGGCACAGGTCTGCGTGCCAGAGGCGCAGGCATGCTGCAGCCGGTCCGCAACGGAGTGGCGAGATGGCGATCAAACACGCAATCACGATGGCAGCAGCTGCGCTGTTCGGGCTGTTGAGCGGCGCAGGGGTGGCCGCTGCCAAGGACCAGGACCTGCACTGCGAGGTCAGCAGCGATTACGACCTCACGCTCAACGCCCGCAGCCTGATCCTGATCCGCGAATCCGGCACGCCGCAGCGGCTGGTGATGCGCCAGGGCGCCCTGTTCGTCGACGACCGCTGGGTGGCATTGAGCGAAGACGATCGCGCCCGCCTGGTCCAGTTCGAGCGCCAGACCCGCGAGGTGGTGCCGCTGGCGCAGGCAGTCGGGCGCGAAGCGGCCGATATCGCAGTCACTGCATTGGGCGAGGTGGCCGCCGGCTTCAGTCGCAGCCCCGACGCCACGCGCGCGCAGTTGGCAAACGTGCGCGAGAAGATCGATGTGCGCTTGAAGCAGAGCTTCGGCAAGAGCCAGCTGACCCCGATCGATATCGACGACGACATCGGCGCGCTGGTGGCCGAGCTGCTGCCGCAGCTGATCGGCGATGTGGTGGCCGGCGCGGTGCAGTCCGCGATCACCGGGAATGACGTGCAGCTGCGTTCGCTCGATGGCATGGAGGCGCGCATCGAGCGCCTGGTCGAGCCGCAGGCGCGTGCATTGCGGCCACGCGCGCACCAGTTGTGCCAGCGCCTGGAAGCGCTCGATGCGCTGGACAATGCGCTGGCGTATCGTTTGCCGTCGGGCGAGCCACTGCAACTGTTGCGGGTCGATCGGCGCGCGGCGAAATGATCGGCGTACGCACGCATGCGGACGCTGCATCCCGCCGGGCGCGCGATTTTTTGCACGGCAATGGTTGGCGCTGCGGCCCGCAGCCGGCCACAATAGGGGTTTCCCCATTCTGTTGCCGGAGTTCCCCGTATGGCCGAAATCAAGGAAGCACTTGTCCCCGATATCGGTGACTACAGCGACGTCCCGGTAATCGAGGTGCTGGTGTCCGTCGGCGATACGGTCAGCAAGGACCAGAGCCTGGTCACGCTGGAATCTGACAAGGCCACCATGGAAGTGCCTTCGTCGGTGGCGGGCGTGGTCAAGGAACTCAAGGTCAAGGTCGGCGATTCGCTCTCGCAGGGCGCGCTGGTGGCGTTGATCGAAGTGGCCGATGCCGGCGCCGAGACCGCCAAGCCCGCCGCCGCCGCACCGGCCAAGGCGGCGCCCGCCGCCGCCCCGGCACCGGCCGCCAAGGCCGAATCTGCTGCGCCTGCGGCCTCCTCGGAAGGCGGCCTGATCGAAGCGCGCGTGCCCGATATCGGCGACTACACCGACATCCCGGTGATCGAGGTGCTGGTGGCCGTGGGCGATACCGTCGCCAAGGACCAGAGCCTGGTCACGCTGGAATCGGACAAGGCCACGATGGAAGTCCCGTCCTCGGCCGCCGGTGTGGTCAAGGAACTCAAGGTCAAGGTCGGCGACACGCTCTCGCAGGGCAATGTGGTGGCGATCATCGCGGCCAGCGATGGCGGCACCGGTGCGGCGCAGTCGCCGGCCAAGCCCACCACCGACACCGCCGAAACCGCGGGCAAGGTCGAGCCGGTTGCCGTCCCGGCCGAGCCGGACAAGCTGGCCCAGCGCGAGATCGCGCAGGTGCAGGGCGCGCGTTCCGGCGCCGGCACGCAGGCAGCGCAAGGCGGCCAGCCGTCCGCGGGCAACCCGAGCAGCCCGCCGGTGACCTTCGATGCCGACAGCGTGCTGCCGTCCAAGGTGCCGTACGCCAGCCCGGTGGTGCGCGTGTTCGCACGCGAATTGGGCGTGGACCTGAACCAGCTCAAGGGCAGCGAAAAGGGCGGCCGCATCACCCGTGAAGACGTGCAGCGGTATGTGAAGGCTGCACTCAGCGGTGGCGCACCGGCCGCAGCCGGCGCTGCGCCGGCCGGTGGCGGCAACGGCCTGAACCTGCTGGCCTGGCCCAAGGTGGACTTCAGCAAGTTCGGCGAGACCGAAACCCAGCCGCTGTCGCGCATCAAGAAGATTTCCGGTGCCAACCTGGCGCGCAACTGGGCCATGATTCCGCACGTCACCCAGTTCGAATCGGCCGACATCACCGACCTGGAAGCCCTGCGCGTGGCGCTCAACAAGGAAAACGAGAAGGCCGGCATCAAGCTGACCATGCTCGCCTTCCTGGTCAAGGCCAGCGCCGCGGCGCTGAAGAAGTTCCCCGAGTTCAACGCCTCGCTGGACGCGGCCGGCGAGAACCTCACCCTGAAGAAGTACTTCCACATCGGGTTTGCGGCCGATACGCCCAACGGCCTGGTGGTGCCGGTGATCCGCGATGTCGACAAGAAGGGCGTGCTGCAGATCGCGCAGGAAAGCGGCGAGCTGGCCAAGAAGGCGCGCGACGGCAAGCTGGGCCCGGCCGACATGAGCGGCGGCTGCTTCTCGATCAGCTCGCTCGGCGGTATCGGCGGCACCGCGTTCACCCCGATCATCAATGCGCCGGAAGTGGCGATCCTGGGCGTATCCAAGTCGGCGATGCAGCCGGTGTGGAACGGCAAGGAGTTCGCGCCGAAGCTGATGCTGCCGTTGTCGCTGAGCTATGACCACCGCGTCATCGACGGCGCCCTGGCAGCCCGTTTCACCACCTACCTCAGCCAGGTGCTGGCCGACATGCGTCGCGTCCTGCTGTGAGGGCCGCGCTGCTGACCATCGCCGCGCTCGGCGTGCTGCCGTGGGCAAACGCGGCCGCACGCGAATGCGAGAGCACGCTCGGCCGCGGCTGGCCGCCGGCCGTGGGCAACTACGGCACTGCCGTGACCACGCTGCTGGATGGCGGCACCAAGCCGGCCTTGTCGTTGCTGACGCTGCCCACACGTGGGGTAGAGAGCGCGGTGTCGCTGGTGCCGGGCAAGGAAGGCGCCGACTGGACCCTGCGGCATAGCCGCGCCGACGAGCGCGTCTACAGCTGGGTCAGCCAGACCGACCGCGGCAGCGTGCAGTTCCGCACCGAGCAGACCCCGGAAACGGTCGAGGTCCCGATCCCGGCGCCGTTGGCCAAGCGCCTGGTCAGCAACTGGACCAACACGCTGACCCAGCTCGCACCGAACGGACGCACCGCGCCGGTGAGCGAGGGCGAAGTGCTCTCGTTCCAGGTCGATGGCGTGCGCTACAGCGGCGCGCGCCCCAGCTGCGGTGCCGGCGAGTTGCTGCTGAAACAGGCCGCGCTGCTGATCGAAGCCAGCGAAGGCAAGGAAAAGAAGCGCGACAAGCGCTGGACCCAAATCGAATCGTCGCTGGATGAACTCCAGCAGACGCTTGCCGGCACGGCCGGTTGAGCTACAGGAGAAGCAAATGGCGGTCATTGAAATCAAGGTTCCCGACATCGGCGATTACAGCGATGTCCCCGTCATCGAAGTGCTGGTCGCCGTCGGCGACAGCGTGGCCAAGGACCAGGGTCTGGTGACGCTGGAATCGGACAAGGCCACGCTGGAAGTGCCGTCCTCGGCGGCCGGTGTGGTCAAGGAACTCAAGGTCAAGGTCGGCGACACCCTGTCCGAAGGCGCGCTCGTGCTGCTGCTCGAAACCGAAGGCGAGGCTGCCGCGCCGGCCAAGGCCGAACCCAAGGCTGCCCCGGCCGCTGCAGCGCCTGCCGCCGCACCGGGCAGCAAGCCGCCGGTGACGCCGTCGCACCGTGCCCCGGCCGAGCCGGCCGCGCCCAAGCCGGCGCTGGCCAGCGGCAAGCCGGCCGACATCGAATGCAAGATGGTGGTGCTCGGCGCAGGCCCCGGCGGCTACACCGCTGCGTTCCGCGCGGCCGATCTGGGCCTGGAGACGGTGCTGATCGAGCGCTACGCCAGCCTGGGCGGTGTCTGCCTCAACGTCGGCTGCATCCCGTCCAAGGCGCTGCTGCATGCCGCCGCGGTGATCGACGAAGTGGCCCATGCCGGCGACTTCGGCGTGGACTTCGGCCAGCCCAAGATCGCCCTGGACAAACTGCGCGAGTACAAGGAAAAAGTGGTCGGCAAGCTCACCGGCGGCCTGGCCAGCATGGCCAAGCAGCGCAAGGTGCGCACCGTCACCGGCGTGGCCAGCTTCGTCTCGCCCAACGAGCTGGAAATCGTCGGCGACGACGGCAAGACCCAACTGCTGCGCTTTGAGCACTGCATCATCGCCGCCGGCTCGCAGGCGGTGAAGCTGCCCAACTTCCCATGGGACGACAAGCGCGTGATGGACTCCACCGACGCGCTGGAGCTGCACGACATTCCCAAGACCCTGCTGGTGGTCGGCGGCGGCATCATCGGCCTGGAAATGGCCACGGTGTACAGCGCGCTCGGCAGCAAGGTCACCGTGGTGGAGTTCATGGACCAGCTGATGCCGGGCGCCGACAAGGACCTGGTCAAGCCGCTGGCCGATCGCCTGAAAAAGCAGGGCGTCGAGGTCCATCTCAAGACCAAGGCCACCGACGTCAAGGCCGACAAGGCCGGCATCACCGTGTCCTTCGAAGCGGCTGTGGAAGGCGAAAAGCCCGGCCTGCAGGCCACCACGTACGACCGCGTGCTGGTCGCCGTGGGCCGTAGCCCGAACGGCAAGAAGATCGGTGCGGAAAAGGCCGGCGTCACCGTCACCGAGCGCGGCTTCATTCCGGTCGATCGGCAGATGCGCACCAACGTGCCGCACATCTTCGCCATCGGCGACATCGTCGGTAACCCGATGCTGGCGCACAAGGCCACCCACGAGGGCAAGCTGGCTGCCGAAGTGGCTGCCGGCGAGAAGAAGGAATGGGTGGCGCGGGTGATCCCGTCGGTGGCCTACACCAACCCGGAAATCGCCTGGGTCGGCGTCACCGAGACCGAGGCCAAGGCCAAGGGGCTGAAGGTGGGCGTGGCCAAGTTCCCGTGGGCGGCCAGCGGTCGCGCCATCGGCATCGGCCGTACCGAAGGTTTCACCAAGCTGATCTTCGACGAGGAAACGCACCGCATCATTGGCGGCGCCATCGTCGGCGTGCATGCCGGCGACCTGCTGGCCGAGATCGGCCTGGCGATCGAGATGGGCGCGGAGGCCGAGGACATCGGCCACACCATCCACGCCCATCCGACCCTGAGCGAGTCGGTCGGCATGGCCGCCGAGGTCTACGACGGCACCATCACCGATCTGTACATCCCCAAGAAGAAGTGACGCCGCTCCGCACGACCGTGCCGCCACGTGTGGCACGGTCGTCGCGGTGGTGACGCCATGCACGGAGGTCGCCGTGGGGCAGGGCAATCTGTGTCCCGAACTGCAGGCGCTGCTGCAGCGCGAATTGGCCGGCGGCAACCGTATCGCCGAGCCGCCGCGGAGGACCGACTGGCCCCATCCGGGCTCGGTGTTCGTCTCGCTGAAGCGCGACCTGCGCAGCGACGTGGCGTCGCTGCCGGCGGCAGTGCAGCATGCGATCTGCACCGATCCGCACTACGGGTGGCACGACGAGTGCTACTGCATCACGCACCAGCATCTGTTGGTAGCGGGGGCGACCAAGCCGCCCTGAGCCTGTGTCCGCTGCTGCCCTGTGGCCGGCGCCGCGTCGGTGACGTGCCACGCATCCGTCAAACGACAAAACCCCGCATCGCTGCGGGGTTCTGCATGAAGCTGCTTTTCGGGTCCCGGGGCCCGGGGCCCGAGAGGATCAGAACGCGAACGTCACGCCTGCCACCGGGCCCTTGAACTCCTGCTTCAGGCCGACCAGGCCGTCGCTGCCCTCGCGGTCCACGTCCAGCTTGAACCAGTCGTAGCCGGCGAAAATGCCGAAGTTCTTGGTGAAGCGGTATTCGGCAATCGCGTTGGCGCGGCTCAGGTCGCCATCGTAGTCGCCGAAGTCGCCCCAACTGGTGTTGAGGTACTGGCCCTGCACATTGAACAGCCAGTGTTCGCTGGGACGCGCGGTGAAGCGGATACCGACGACCGGCGCAACGCCGTCTTCGCTTTCGTCCAAGACGTCGCCACTGAACAGCGTGCCCAGATCGGCGTAGGCATTGGCCTCGACCTTGGCGTACTCGGCACCAATCTGCAGGCCCAGGCTGAATTCCGGAGAATCGATCACCGAGTAGTCGTACACGAAAGTGGCGACCTGGTACTTCAGCTCGCCCTTGATGAAGCTGCCGGACGGCACGGTCACGCCGCCGGCGCTCAGATCCTGGCTCAGGGTCTCGCGGCGATCCTTGTCGTACTTGAAGTAGTCGAAGATCAGGCGCTGGCGGGTGCTGATGCGGAACACGCCATCCACGCGCGGCTCCCATTCCTTGCCGCCCAACTTGAAATCTTCGTTGACCGAGACATTGTTGCCGGCCAGCAGGGTGTTGCCGCGCAGCGTGTTGTCGTTGTCGACATTCATCGCGCCAAGGCGGAGCTGGAAGCGATCATCGGTGTCTTCGGCGTGTGCGGGCGCGACATAGGCGACGGCCAGGACGCACGGGATCGCCAGTGCGAGGAGGTGTTTCATGGGGGCTCCGAATTCTTGGAATGGTCAGGCGGTTCGGCCTGTGCAGCGCATAGTCGATAAGCGCGCGTCTTTCAAAAGTGAAGGGGCCGTCCAGTGGGCGTGAAGGCGGCCGTAGCAATCGGACAAAACGGTCCGCTTTGCTAATTCTTTGGTGGAGTCACGGAACACGTGCAGCGGCGCTGCCAAGGGTCGTTCGGAGGCAACGCAAACCAGGAAATCGATTGGACCGCCGATGGGAAGGTCGCAGGGTGCGACAAAATGCGTACAAAAGCAGGAGCCCCGGTCTCCCAGGGCTCCCAGACGCGGCCTGCGGCGCTACCTTTCGACGAGGATGTGCAGGCCTCGCAAGTTCTGACCGCTGGTTTGTGGCAAAGTTCCCACCCGCGACGGGGGCAGCCATGTGGTGCGTTGCAGCAAGCGATGACCTCTGCCGGTTGTCTCGCAATTTGTCCCATTGCTATACTTTCGCGGCTCGACGAGGCGCAGCTGCGCTTCCCACTCATTCACACGTAAGGTAACCGTAGTGCTGAACTCCGTTGACGCGGGTCGGCGGTTGATGCTGCGCGCTGCGGTATATCCGCTTGCCGCCGTAGCTATAACCAGTCTGGGGTTGCTGTTGGTCGGTCCCCGTTACGCTGCCGGTCTGGCATTGACCGGATTTGCGACGGTGCTGGGCGGTTGGGTTGCGGCACGTACCGCGCTAGGTGGCGGTATCCAGGCAGCGGGCATCGCCATGGTGCGGCTGATCCTGGCGATGGTGCTGAAGTGGGTGTTGGTTTTCGTGGCGCTGGCGCTGGGCTTCGGCCTGTGGCGGCTGCCTCCTCTGGCTTTGTTGGCGGGTATCGCCATCGGGCTGATTTTTCAGGTTCTGGCTCTGGCCAGGCGTTGATTCGAACTTAAAGGGCTCCGGACACATGGCGGGCGAGGCAGCAACACCTACCTCCTATATCCAGCATCACTTGCAGAACCTGATCGTTCCGGTTCGCGATGGTGGCGGCACGTTTTGGACCATCCACCTCGACACCCTGATCATGGCGGTGTTGATGGGCCTGGTCATGGTCCTGGCGTTCTGGACGGCGACCCGCAATGCCACGGCCGGCGTGCCGGGCAAGTGGCAGGCGTTCGTGGAAATCTGCCTGGAGTTCGTCGACCGCCAGGCCAAGGACACCTACCACGGCAGCAGCAAGCTGGTGACGCCGATCGCGATCACCATCTTCTTCTGGATCCTGTTGATGAACCTCATCAAGATGATCCCGGCCGATTTCATCGCCATTCCGCTGGGTTGGGCCGGCGTGCACGCCTGGAAGCCGGTGCCGACCGCCGACGTCAACGCCACCTTGGGCATGTCGATCAGCGTGTTCTTCCTGATGATCGTGTTCTCGCTGCGCTCCAAGGGCGTGGGCGGCATGACCAAGGAATTCCTGACGGCGCCGTTTGGCAAGTGGATGATGCCGTTCAACCTGCTTTTGAACATCGTCGAGTGGCTGAGCAAGCCGATTTCGTTGGCGATGCGACTGTTCGGCAACATGTTCGGCGGCGAGATCGTCTTCCTGCTGATCTGGGTGCTGGGCGGTGCAGGCATCGCCGGCATGGTTGCTGGCGGCGCATTCGGCCTGGGCTGGATGCTGTTCCACCTGCTGGTGATTCCGCTGCAGGCCTTCATTTTCATGATGCTGTCGATCGTGTACCTGAGCCTGGCTGAAGACAGTCACTGAGTTTGCGTCACCCTTCATCTGCTTTATTCCGCTTCATCCATCACCCTTAGAAACTTTCGTTCGGAGATCACCATGTACCTCGCCGTCCTGACCAACCTCGCTCAAGTCCAGAGCTCCACCGTCCTCGCCGTCGGCATCATGATCGGCCTGGCCGCGCTGGGTGCCGGCCTCGGTCTGGCCATCATGGCTGGCAAGTTCCTGGAATCGGCTGCGCGCCAGCCGGAACTGATCCCGGTGCTGCAGGTTCGTATGTTCATCACCGCCGGCCTGATCGACGCCGCGTTCATCATCAGCGTCGCCGTCGGCCTGCTGTTCGCCTTCGCCAACCCGCTGGCCCAGGTGTTCATCGAGCGTCTGTCGCAGGCTGCCGGCTGATCCAGCGGTAGCAGGATGTGGATGCGGCCCTTGGCGGTTGCATCCGCGGATGAAGGTCGGAAAGCGCCGCCCGCGCGGTGGCGCTTTCACCCCTAAACAGCGATTGAGCGACCCATGGATATCACCCTTACCATCTTTGCCCAGGCGCTGGCCTTCGCCGGTCTGATCTGGATCGTCGCGACCAAGATCTGGCCGCCGCTGCTGCAGGCGATCGAAGAGCGTCAGCAAAAGATTGCTGAAGGTCTGGCTGCGGCCGACCGCAGTCAGAAGGACCTGGCGCAGGCGCAGGAAAAGGTCAACGAAGCACTGAAGGACGCACGCACCAAGGCCAACGAGATCATCGATCAGGCCCATGCGCGCGCCAACCAGATCATCGAAGCGGCCAAGCTGGAGGCAATTGCCGAAGCCAACCGTCAGAAGGATCTGGCGCAGACCGAAATCGACGCATCCGCCACGCGTGCCCGCGAGGAGCTGCGCAAGCAGGTCTCGGTGCTGGCCGTCAGCGGTGCAGAAAAGCTGCTCAAGCGCGAAATCGATGCCAACGCCCACAAGGCGCTGCTCGACGAGCTGGCGGCGGAGATTTAAGCGATGAGTCAGGCCCTCACCCTTGCCCGTCCCTACGGCCGTGCCGCGTTTGCGATCGCGCGTGAGGGCGGCAACTTCGCGCCCTGGTCCGATGCGCTGGCGTTTTCGGCGCAGGTGGCCGGCGACCCGCGCGTGGCCGCATTGCTGCTCAACCCGGCCCTTGGCCAGGAACAGGCAGTGACGCTGCTGGCGCCGCCGCAGGCGGGCGAGGACTATCTGCGTTTCCTCGGCGTGCTTGCCGATGCGCAGCGGCTGTCGCTGCTGCCGGAAGTGGCAGGCTTGTACGAACAACTGCGTGCCGAGGCCGAACATGTCGTCAAGGCGACGGTGACCTCGGCCGCTGCAATGAGCCAGACCGAACTCGACACGATCGCTGCTGCGCTGAAGAAGCGCTTCGGCCGCGATGTGGACATCACCACCGCAGTCGATGCGTCGCTGATCGGCGGCGCGGTGATCGACACCGGCGACGTGGTCATCGACGGCTCGCTGAAGGGCAAGCTTGCGCGTCTGCAAAGCTCGCTCGCCCACTGAATTCACATAAACGCACGGCCCTCGCGGCCGGCACCTAGGACTGAACGATGGCAACCACGCTCAACCCCTCCGAAATCAGCGACCTGATCAAGACCCGCATCGAAGCGGTCAAGCTGTCCGCAGAGTCGCGCAACGAAGGCTCCGTGACCAGCGTGTCCGACGGCATCGTGCGCATCTTCGGCCTGGCCGACGTGATGCAGGGCGAAATGATCGAACTGCCGAACAACACCTTCGCGCTGGCACTGAACCTGGAGCGCGATTCGGTCGGCGCCGTGGTGCTGGGCGACTACGAAAGCCTGCGCGAAGGCGACGTGGCCAAGACGACCGGCCGCATCCTGGAAGTGCCGGTGGGTCCGGAACTGCTGGGTCGCGTGGTCAACGCACTGGGCGAGCCGATCGACGGCAAGGGCCCGCTGGGCGCCACCCAGACCGCACCGGTGGAGCGCGTTGCGCCCGGCGTGATCTGGCGCAAGTCGGTCGACCAGCCGGTGCAGACCGGCTACAAGTCGGTCGATGCGATGATTCCGATCGGCCGTGGCCAGCGCGAGCTGGTCATCGGTGACCGTCAGACCGGCAAGACCGCGCTGGCGATCGACGCGGTGATCAACCAGAAGGGCACCGGCATCAAGTGCGTGTACGTGGCGATCGGCCAGAAGGCCTCGACCGTTGCCAACATCGTGCGCAAGCTGGAAGAAAACGGCGCGCTGGCGCACACCGTGGTGGTGGCTGCCACCGCGTCCGAATCGGCCGCGATGCAGTACATCAGCCCCTACGCCGGTTGCACCATGGGCGAGTACTTCATGGATCGCGGCGAAGACGCGCTGATCGTGTATGACGATCTGTCCAAGCAGGCCGTGGCCTACCGCCAGATCTCGCTGCTGCTCAAGCGCCCGCCGGGTCGCGAGGCCTATCCGGGCGACGTGTTCTATCTGCACTCCCGCCTGCTCGAGCGCGCCGCGCGCGTGTCCGAGGAATACGTGGAGAAGTTCACCAACGGTGCGGTGACCGGCAAGACCGGCTCGCTGACTGCGCTGCCGATCATCGAAACGCAGGCCGGCGACGTGTCTGCGTTCGTGCCGACCAACGTGATCTCGATCACCGACGGCCAGATCTTCCTGGAAACCGACCTGTTCAACGCCGGTATCCGTCCGGCCGTCAACGCCGGTATCTCGGTGTCGCGCGTCGGTGGCGCCGCCCAGACCAAGATCATCAAGAAGCTGTCCGGCGGCATCCGTATCTCGCTGGCGCAGTACCGCGAGCTGGCGGCGTTCGCGCAGTTCGCCTCGGACCTGGACGAAGCCACCCGCAAGCAGCTCGAGCGCGGTCAGCGCGTCACCGAGCTGATGAAGCAGAAGCAGTACGCGCCGATGTTCATCGCCAACCAGGCGCTGTCGATCTACGCCGTCAACGAGGGCTACCTGGACGACGTGCCGGTCAACAAGCTGCTGGCGTTCGAGGAAGGCCTGCACGCGCACTTCGCCAACACCCAGGGCGAGCTGGTCTCCAAGATCAACAGCACCGGCGGTTGGGACAACGACATCGAAGCCAGCTTCAAGAAGGGCATCGAAGAGTTCAAGACCACGGGCAGCTGGTAAGCCAGTCGCCGGGATTTGGGATTGGGCATTCGGGATTCGTAGGAGCGATGGTTCGGGGCGTTGGCCGATTTCGAATCGTTGTTCCCATATCCCAGAAGTTAGGCATCCGGGGTTCGCGGAAGCGGTGAGGTAGGGAGGCTGTTGCCAATCCCCAATCCCGATTCCCGAATCTCACTAAGCGAGCGAAGCGAGCGAGTATGGCAGGCGGACGCGAAATCAAAACCAAGATCAAGAGCGTGCAGAACACCCGCAAGGTGACGCGCGCGCTCGAAATGGTCTCGGCCTCCAAGATCCGCAAGGCGCAGGAGCGCATGAAGACCTCGCGTCCGTATGCGCAGGCGATGAAGCAGGTGATCGGGCATCTGGCGCAGGCCAGCACCGATTTCCAGCATCCGTTCCTGGTCGAGCGCGAACAGGTCAAGCGGGTCGGCTATATCGTGATCTCGTCCGACCGCGGCCTGGCCGGCGGTCTGAACAACAACCTGTTCCGCAAGATGCTGGGCGAAGTACGCCCGTGGCAGGACACCGGTGCCGAGATCGACGTGGTGACCATCGGCCAGAAGGCCTCGGCGTTCTTCCGTCGCATCAAGGTCAACATGGTCGGCAGCGTGACCCACCTGGGCGACAGCCCGCAGGTGGAGCAGCTGATCGGCGTGATCAAGGTGATGATCGATGCCTTCATCGAAGGCAAGGTGGACCGCGTCTACCTGGTCTACAACCGCTTCGTGAACACCATGACGCAGAAGGCCAGCTTCGATCAGCTGCTGCCGCTGCCGGCCGCCGAACACAAGGTGGCGCACCACGATTGGGACTACCTGTACGAACCCGATGCCGCCACCGTGCTGGAGCACGTGATGACGCGCTACATCGAGTCGCTGGTGTACCAGGCCGTGCTGGAAAACGTGGCGTCCGAACATGCCGCGCGGATGGTGGCGATGAAGGCCGCCAGCGACAACGCCAACAAGATGATCGGCACCTTGCAACTGGTCTACAACAAGGCACGTCAGGCGGCGATTACCCAGGAAATTTCGGAAATCGTCAGCGGCGCAGCGGCCGTGTAGTGCCGGGATTCGGGATTGGAGATTCGGGATTGGCAAGAGCAGCGCAGCGCGCTTTTACCAATCCCGAATCACGAATCCCCAATCACGAAATCCATGGGATGGCGCAGGCCATCCGGACAGAACTAAAGCTAACCGGAGCAGCAAAATGAGTCAGGGCAAGATCGTTCAGATCATCGGCGCGGTCGTCGACGTCGAATTCCCGCGCAATGAAGTGCCGAAGGTGTATCACGCGCTGAAGGTCGACGGCACCGAAATCACCCTGGAAGTGCAGCAGCAGCTCGGCGACGGCGTGGTGCGCACGATTGCGCTCGGCTCCACCGACGGCCTGAAGCGCAACCTGGTCGCCACCAACACCGAACGCGCCATCTCGGTGCCGGTCGGTGCCGGTACGCTGGGTCGCATCATGGACGTGCTGGGTCGCCCGATCGACGAAGCCGGCGACGTGCAGGCCTCGGACCACTGGGAAATCCATCGCGGCGCACCGTCGTATGAAGACCAGTCCTCCAGCACCGAATTGCTGGAAACCGGCATCAAGGTCATCGACCTGATGTGCCCGTTCGCCAAGGGCGGCAAGGTCGGCCTGTTCGGCGGCGCCGGCGTCGGCAAGACCGTCAACATGATGGAACTGATCAACAACATCGCCAAGGCGCACTCGGGTTTGTCCGTGTTCGCCGGCGTGGGCGAGCGTACCCGCGAGGGCAACGACTTCTACCACGAGATGAAGGACTCCAACGTTCTGGACAAGGTGGCGATGGTGTACGGCCAGATGAACGAGCCGCCGGGCAACCGTCTGCGCGTGGCATTGACCGGCCTGACCATGGCCGAGTACTTCCGCGACGAGAAGGACGCCAGCGGCAAGGGCAAGGACGTGCTGCTGTTCGTGGACAACATCTACCGCTACACGCTGGCCGGTACCGAAGTGTCGGCGCTGCTCGGCCGCATGCCGTCGGCGGTGGGCTACCAGCCGACCCTGGCCGAGGAAATGGGCGTGCTGCAGGAGCGCATCACCTCGACCAAGAGCGGTTCGATCACCTCGATCCAGGCCGTGTACGTGCCTGCGGACGACCTGACCGACCCGTCGCCGGCGACCACCTTCGCCCACCTGGACTCGACCGTCACGCTGAGCCGTAACATCGCCTCGCTGGGTATCTACCCGGCGGTGGATCCGCTGGACTCCACCAGCCGCCAGATGGATCCGCTGGTGATCGGCCACGAGCATTACGACACCGCCCAGCGCGTCCAGCAGACCTTGCAGAAGTACAAGGAACTGAAGGACATCATCGCCATCCTGGGCATGGACGAGCTGAGCGAAGAAGACAAGCAGTCGGTGTCGCGCGCGCGCAAGATCGAGCGCTTCTTCAGCCAGCCCTTCCACGTGGCCGAAGTGTTCACCGGTTCGCCGGGCAAGTACGTGTCGCTGAAGGACACCATCCGCGGCTTCAAGGCGATCTGCGACGGCGAATACGACCACCTGCCGGAGCAGGCGTTCTACATGGTCGGCAGCATCGAAGAAGCGGTCGAGAAAGCCAACAAGATGAGCGCCAAGGCGTAAGAGCCGGGATTTGGCATTCGGGATTCGGGATTTGGTACGGCGGTAATTGGGGAGCGGAAACGAGGTGAGTGACCACAGTGAAAGCTGCGGTTGCCAATCCCGAATCCCGCATCCCCAATCCCCGCCTCACAGAGTGAGGCAGCATGAGCACTATCCGTTGCGACATCGTCAGCGCCGAGAAGGAAATCTTCCACGGTGAGGCGACGCTGGTCGTGGCTACCGGCGAGTTGGGCGAGCTGGGCATTGCGCCCAAGCACGCGCCGCTGATCACACGCCTGAAGCCGGGCAAGGTGGTGGTGACCACCGCCAATGGCGAACAGCTGGATTTCGCCATTTCCGGCGGCATCCTGGAAGTGCAGCCGCAGGTGGTGACCATCCTGGTCGACACCGCGGTGCGTGCGCAGGACATCGACGAGGCGGCCGTGCGCAAGGTCAAGGAAGAGGCCGAGCGGCTGCTGGCCAACCGTGGCAACACGGTGGACGTGGCCGAGGCACAGCGTCAGCTGGCCGAAGCGACAGTACAGCTGCAGGCGCTGGAGCGCTTGCGTCGCAACCTCAAGCACTAAGCGGTGGGCTGCCCACCTCCAGGGTGGGCGTGCACGTCCGACTGCTGCAAGTTCGTCTGCAGATATGAAGTTCGAAACGCCGACCATCGTGTCGGCGTTTTCGTTTTTGGAGCGCCGCGTGCGGGTGCGTGAATCCGCGGTGGCGCGCGGCAGGCACACTGCGTGCCTTGGCGCACCGCTGCACCGCAGCGCTGCATGGCAAGCTTATCCCGGCACGTTGAGGAAGATGGCATGACCCGTTCGATCGATGGCATTCGCGCTTACATGGTGAGCGGCCTGTTGGCCGCCGGACTGCTGGGGTGCGCATGGCCGGCGCGCAGCCAGCCGCCGTTGGATCTGCTGATGGATCGCATCGTGCAGCGCAATGCCATTGGCGATGCGGTAGCGCTAAGCAAGTGGGACAGCGGCAAGCCGGTGCTGGATCAGGCGCGCGAGGCGGCGGTGCTGCAGAGCGTGCGCGATCAGGCGCCGGCGCATGGGCTGGATGCCGACGACGCAGCGCGTTTCTTCGGCGCGCAAATCGAGGCCAACAAGTCGGTGCAGTACGCGCTGCTCAGCCATTGGCACGAGCGCGGACATGCGCCGAACACCGCACGTCCGGATCTCAGCGCGCTGCGCGCTCGCCTGGATCAACTGCAGGGCGAACTGCTCGATGCGCTGGCCGATGTGGCCTCGACGCGCAGCGCGCCCGACTGCCCGGCCAGCACCGCGCGTGCCGCTGCGCATTACGCAGAGCAGTGGCAGCTGGATGCGCTGCATCGTGCGGCACTGGTGCGCGGCCTGGGCGATTTTTGCCACTGATCCATAGCGGCAACGTGTCTGCGAGACCAACGCGCTGTCATGCGGTTGGAGCGGCCGACAACACGTGTGCGCGTTCGCTTGGTGGCGATTGCAGCGTTTTGTCGGCCGCATCCTGGTGGATGCAGTCAGGCGTTCAGATCGAACGCTGAGCGTGTCCAAGGCGCGGTGCACTCGCGCTCGCCAGGCGCGCCCTCAACCCGTCCTGGAGAGGCGATGACGGCATCCATGCCGTCAACTGTCATGCAATCGGCGAGGACGCTGCACGAGAAAGGTCGCTGGCAGCCTGGCTGAATGCCACGCACACCGGCCGACGCGACTGGTTTTTGTTCCCCGACCGGGTGTGGACCCGATGCAGCATGGATGCCGCATAAGAGCGACAAGGACATCCGCGCGATCGATCAGCACCGGAACAGATGCCGCGCCTGTGCTGCGCGCTGTCTGCGCGCAAGCGGTGTCCCCTTTTGCGTCGTATCGCCACACGATCGAGCAATCGCTCGGCGCCTGCGCATGCCTCGATCAGCGATACACCACATGCCGGCCTAGGAAGAACGAAACGACCGCCAGCCCGCCTTCGACCAGCGGTTTCGCCAGCCATGCCTGACGCAGGCCGAGTAGGTCTACCGTGGTCGAGAGCAGCCAGGTGCTGATCAGCGTGAGCGTCAGCCACATCACCGCAAAGCGGCCGAAGCGTCGCCAACCCAGCCGCGCATCGCCTTGCTGGGCGAAGGTGTAGCGGCCGTTGAGCCAAAAGCCGAGCATGGCGCCGCCGATGCGTCCGAGCAGATTGGCGGGCACCGCAGGCATGCCTGCGGCGGTGGCGGCGATGAAGATGCCGCAATCGACGACCAGCTGCAGGGCGCCAATGATCATGAACTGGCTGCCTTGGCGGAACAGACTCATGCGTGCGGGGCAAAGGAAAGGGGCGCCCATCCTAGCGGCAGCGAGGCGCAAACGTTGTTAGTGCGGGCGAACGCTGCATCCGGGCAACGACGCGAGGGGGCGCAGCGACTAGAATTTGAACATCCCTATGCCTGGAATGTCTTGATGACCCTGCCCCTGCACGTTGTG
Organism: Xanthomonas euvesicatoria; assembly: GCF_013112235.1. Taxonomy (NCBI): domain Bacteria; kingdom Pseudomonadati; phylum Pseudomonadota; class Gammaproteobacteria; order Lysobacterales; family Lysobacteraceae; genus Xanthomonas; species Xanthomonas euvesicatoria. The sequence goes on along the minus strand of NZ_JABFFS010000001.1, from coordinate 287,475 downwards.
ATCCTGGCCGCAGGCGAAGGCAAGCGCATGCGCTCGTCCCTGCCCAAGGTGCTGCAGCCGCTGGCGGGCCAGCCGATGCTGGCGCATGTGATCGCCACTGCGCGGCAGCTGCAGCCGGCGGCAATCCATATCGTGTACGGGCATGGTGGCGACCAGGTGCAGGCAGCCTTCGCCGATCAAGGCGATCTGCAGTGGGCCGAACAGCGCGAGCAGTTGGGCACCGGACATGCCGTGCAGCAGGCGATGCCTGCGATTCCCGATGCGGCAACGGTGCTGGTGTTGTATGGCGATGTGCCGCTGATCCGCAGCGAAAGCCTGTTGCAGTTGCTGCATGCACCGGGCCGCATGGCGGTGCTGGTTGCCGAACTGGCCAATCCCACCGGCTATGGGCGCATCCTGCGCGATGCGGAGGGCAAGGTGGCCGCGATCGTCGAGCAGAAGGACGCCAATGACGAGCAGCGCCGCATTCGCACCATCAATACCGGCATCCTCACCGCTGAATCCACTGCGCTGCGCCGTTGGCTGGCTGGTTTGTCCAACGACAATGCGCAGGGCGAGTTCTATCTCACCGACGTGTTCGCCAGCGCCGCAGCCGATTTCACGCCGGCCGACATGGTGCACGTGGCCGACCCGCAGGACGTGGAGGGTGTCAACGACCCGTGGCAACTCGCCCAGCTCGAACGTGCCTGGCAACTGCGCGCCGCGCGCACGCTTTGCCTGCAGGGCGTGCGCATGGCCGACCCGGCGCGTGTGGAGCAGCGCGGCAGCGTGCAGGTGGGGCGCGATGTGCAGCTGGATATCGATGTGATCCTGGAAGGCAATGTGACGCTGGGCGATGATGTGGTGATCGGCCCGTTCGTGCGCTTGCGCGACGTCACGCTGGGTGCCGGCACGCACGTGCGTGCGCACAGCGATCTGGAAGGCGTGGTCACCGAAGGCGCGGTGCAGATCGGCCCGTTCGCGCGTTTGCGCCCCGGCACCGTGTTGGCCGATGGCGTGCATATCGGCAATTTCGTGGAGACCAAAAAGGTCACCATGGGCGTCGGCAGCAAGGCCAACCATCTGACCTATCTGGGCGATGCGGTGATCGGCAGCAAGGTCAACATCGGCGCCGGCACCATCACCTGCAACTACGACGGGGTGAACAAGTCGCAGACCACCATCGGCGATGGTGCGTTTGTCGGCTCCAACAGCGCGTTGGTGGCACCGATCGAGATTGGCGCCAATTCCACCATCGGTGCCGGTTCGGTGATCACGAGCGATGCGCCAGCGGGCCAGCTCAGTGTGACGCGTGCGCGGCAGACCGTGATCGAAGGCTGGAAGCGGCCGACCAAGAAATAGGCTGCGGTGCACGCTGGATCGCAGGGAACAGCGCCGCATGGGCGCTGATTGCGCCTGGTGGCCCGATGCATGGTAAGCGCGCAACAGCTCCGCCGTTCTCGGAACGACGCATCAAGGCTGCTCGCGGGGCCAGGCGGCCCGGCCGCTGGCGGAGCGCTGAACGTGCGGGAGCGCCCCCGGGCGCGATCGGCCGTCCATCGCGCCAGGGGTGCTGCCATGACATGCGCGGGGCGCGTGCGCTGACGGAAGGCGTGATGCAACGCATGGATTGCATCGCAAGTCCTGCAAGCCTTGCTGCGTTCAAGCCGCCAATGGCAACAGCAAGGTCACGCACAGTCCGCCGTGTTCGCGGTTGTGCAGCGAGATGCGGCCGCCGTGCGCTTCGGCGATTTCGCGGGTGAGGGCAAGACCAAGACCTGTGCCATTGCGCTTGGTCGAATAGAACGGCATCAGTGCGTTGTGCAGCACCGCTTCGTTCATGCCGTTGCCGCGGTCGAGCACTTCGATGCGTAGCCACTGCGGCACGCGCGTGACGCGCAGGGCGACATCGCTATTGGGCGGCTGTGCTTCGCTGCAGGCCTCGTGGGCATTTTTCAGCAGATTGAGCAGCGCCTGCTCGATCTGCGCTGCATCGATCCGGCTGGAGACATCGGTCAGCGTGCCCTGTACCTGGAACGGAATCTGCTGCTGCAAGCGCTGCAAAAACGGCGCCCATTCGATGGTCTGCAGCTGCGGTTGCGGCAATTTGGCAAAGCGCGCATAGCCGCGGATAAAGCCTTCCAGGTGACGCGCGCGTTCTTCGATGGTCTCGAACACCGTCCCCAGGCGATCGGTGCGTTCGCGGCGCAGCAGCTCGGCGCCCGAATGCGCCAGCGAGGCGATCGGTGCCAGCGAATTGTTCAATTCGTGGCTGATCACGCGGATGACTTTTTTCCAGGTCTGCACTTCCTGGCGGCGTAACTCGGTGGTCAAGGTGCGGATCAACAACAGCTCGTGCCCGCGCCCGTTGATGTGAAAGCTACGCCGCGACAGGTGATAGATCTGCTCGTCTTCTTCGTCGTCGCCATCTTCGCGTACCGCGAACAGGCAATCCCCGCCACGTGCCAGGGCGTCGCGCAATTCGGCCGGCATGCGGCCGAGCACATCGTCCAGATGCTGGCCTTCCAGCTTGCGTCCTTCGTACAGCAGCTTGCGTGCGGCATTGTTGGAAAACCCGATCCGCCGCAGGCCATCGCCGCCGGCGACCACCAGCAGCATGGCCACCGGTGTGTTCTGCAGCATGGTGTCGAGCATCAGCTCGCGCTGTACCAGATGGCTACGCTGCGCACGCAGCACATCGCCAAGCTCGGCATGCGCCTGCACCAGTTGCGCCAGTTCGTCGTTGCCGCGCCAATACACGCCGAAGTTGTATTCGCCATCGCGGTAGCTGCTGGTGGTGCCGGCCAGCGCACGAAACAGCGAGCGCATCGGTGCGGTGGCGCGGTTGAGGCTGAACCACATCGCTGCCAGCAGGACGAGGACCGAAATCGCCGCCACCTGCCAGCCGTGGTCCAGCCAGTACGCCATGAACCATGGAAATGCAGCCGCCAGCGCAAGCACTGGCAGCAAGCGTAAAAACAGCGAAAACGTGAAAGAGCGGTTCCGCATGCGAAGGTTCATTCCGAGCTGATGCCGTAGCGGTCCATGCGCCGATACAGCGCCTGGCGGCTCAACCCCAGCTCGGCGGCCGCTTGTGCGATCACGCCTTGCGCGCGTGCCAGCGCCTGTTCGATACGCGCGCGATCCGGCTCGCCTGCAGCCGGCGTCGCCGGCCGTGGCGCGGCTGCACGCGGCAGGTTCAGATCGCCCGCTTCGATGCGCGCGCCCTGCGCGAGCAAGGCGGCACGTTGCAGCACATTGCGTAGCTCGCGCACGTTGCCGGGCCAGGCATGCCGTTGCAAGGCATCGCGCGCCTGCGCGGATAGCGGCTTTTCACCGGCAAGGAAGTGCTCGGCCAGCGGGCCGATATCGCCGGGGCGTTCGGCTAGTGCGGGCAGTGCGATTTCCACCGTGTTGAGCCGGTAATACAGATCCTCGCGAAAACTGCCGTCGCGGATCATCGCCGGCAGATCTGAATTGGTGGCGCTGATCACGCGCACCTTGGCGTGGCGTTCGCGGTTGGAACCCAGCCGCTCGTAACGGCCGGTTTCCAGCACGCGCAGCAACTTCATTTGACCCGCCAGCGGCAGGTTGCCGATCTCGTCGAGAAACAGCGTGCCGCCATCGGCCGCTTCGAACTTGCCCTCGCGCGCTTTGTTGGCGCCGGTGTAGGCGCCGGCTTCGGCCCCGAATAATTCGGCTTCGATCAATTCACCTGGCAAGGCGCCGCAGTTGAGTGCAATGAACGGGCCATGTTTGGTGGCCGAATTGGCCTGGATAATCTCGGCAATCTTTTCCTTGCCGCTGCCATTGGGGCCGGTGATCAGCACTGGCAAGTCCGAGCGTGCGACCTGGCAGGCCAGGGCGATTGCGCGCTCGCTGGCCGGATCGGCGAACACCGCGCCGCGCAGGTCGTAGCGCTGGGTCAACTGCTCGCGGCCGCGGCGTTCGCGTTCGCGACGACGTTCCAGTTCGCGGCGTGCTTCGGACAGTTCCAGCAGGTTGTTGACCGTGGTCAGCAGTTTGGTGTCGTCCCAGGGCTTGGCGATGTAATCGGCCGCACCGGCCTTGACCAGGCCCACCGCGCTGCCCAGGTGCGTCCAGGCGGTGAGCAGGATCACCGGCAGGTCCGGATGACGTTGACGCAGTTTGGTAAACAGCGCCTCGCCCTCTTCGCCGGAGGTGGTGTCGGCGGTGAAGTTCATGTCCTGGATCACCAGATCGAACGCCTGCTCGTCCAGCAGCGCCAGCCCGGCCTGCGGCGAATGCGCATGCCGCGCCTCGATGTCGTGCAACGAAAACAGCACTTCCAATGCGGTGGCCACGGCCGTGTTGTCGTCGATGATCAGGATGTGCGGCATCGCATTGCTCAAGAAGGCACGGGATGGGATCGGCACAGAATACTGGCAACACGTAGCGACAACGCGCTGCTCGGCGGGGGCGGCAGATCGCCGGGCGGCAAGGTCGGCGGACTCAAGCGGCCGATGCAGGGTGCATCGGCTGTTGCCGGCACGGCGCTGGTTATGGAGCCGCGGGCGGCAACAGCGGTGTGTACGTGGCCGCTGTCCAGATCAGGTGCACCTGCACACCATCGCGCATGACATCCACGGCGATGGGGTTGCCTGCAGCAGCCTGCAGTGCGGCCAGCAATGTTGCGATTGTGGTGATCTGGGTTCGGCCCGCCGTGCGCACGCGGTCGCCGCGTTGCAACTGCAGGCTGAGCGACGCGCTGGCCTGGGTCACCAGCAATCCGTCGCTACTGGCGACGAGCTCCAGAATTTGATCGTCATGGCGCCAGTTCAGCCGGGTGTCGTCGATGGCGAGCACCTCTTGCGTCGAAGTGCTGGACGAGGCCGACGCCGCGTGCGCCCGCGTTGCCGCATCGGCCTGGCCGGGGTGAAGGAGGCAGCAGGCGGTCAGGGCGATCAATGCCGATGATGCAAGAGAGCGAGACATGAGGGAATCCGGTTCGTAACGATGGTGAAAACGCACGGTGGATGGCGAGCCTGGTTGCTTCCCCACTGCCAAGCGACGGGGAAGCAACGCCGGCCATCATGCACTGCGGGTGGCAACAGCCGGCGGCACTGCAGCTGCGCGGCGGGCCGGCCAGAACACCGCCAGCTGGCCGAGCATCCATAGCAGCAGCGCGCCAATCGGCAGGTAGATTGCCGGCAGTCGCGGCAATTCATAGCGTGCCATCAGCCAGACGTTGATCGAGTAGGCCATCAGCATGCCGAGCACGATGCCGACCGAGGCAAGCAGGAAATTCTCGATCTGGAAGTAGCGCAGGATCTGGCTGCGCGTTGCACCCAGCGCACGGCGTATACCGATCTGCTTGGTGCGTTGCTGCACCCAGAAACTCGCCAGGCCGACGATGCCCAAGGCGGTCACAATCAGCAGGGCGACGCACACCGCTCCAAGCAGCCAGATCATGGCGCGATCATTGCGGAAATACTTGTCGCGGATTTCGGTGTAGGTCTCTTGTTTCAGCACCAGCCGGCTGTTGTCCACTTTCATCAAGGCCGCCACCGCCGCCTTCAGCACTTCCGCCCGACGCAAAGGGTCGGTGACACGTAGGACGTATTGCCCATCCGTGTAAGGAGGACGGATAGGCAGCAGCATCGAATAGTCCTTTGCCGACAGTCCATTGACATTGTTCGGCCGCGCCAGGGTGCGCACGATTCCGACGATACGCAGCGGGACACCGCCAGAGTAGATGGTCTTGCCGAGCGCGCTGTGGTCGGGGAACATCTTGTCCGCCGCCCCCTGCGTCAGGATAACCGCCGCACCTTTCTTGCGGACCTCATCGTCGTTATCAGCCTTTTCCTGGCTGATGTATTCGTTCGGGCTGAAGTCGCGGCCGGCATTCAATTGCAGGCCAAGTGCATCCAGGCTGCCTTCGCTGACCAGATACTGCGCGGCATTGAGCGTGGGGCGTTCCTGCTCCGGGGTCAGGGTCAGCCCCGTGTTGGACGAGTAATTGACGAAGGGGATCTGATTGGTGATGACCGCATTGCGCACGCCGGGCACCGCGCGTAGCGCTGCCAGATCCTCCCGGGTACGTGCATCGGCATTGGCCTGCGGGCCGATGCCGTCCAGCTGGATGCTGAGCAGCTCCTGCTCGGCGATGCCACTGGGAGTCTGGAGCGTGTCCAGGCGATTGCCGATCAAAAACAGCGAATTGCAGATAATGGCGCAAGCCAGTGCGATCTCGAGCACGATCAGTGCGGCGGCCGTCTTATGGCGGCGCAAGGTGGAGATGATGGGTCGGATGTCCATGGGCTGACCTTGAAGATAGGAAGCATGGCTCGCCGCGGTGCGGCGGGCAGGAGGTTCAGGACGACTTCAATTGCAGTGCCGGTGCGACCTGGATGGCGCGCCAGGACGGCAGGATGCCGGCAAGCAGGCTCGCGGCGATCGCAATGGCGAACGTCAGCAGCAGCATCGTGATATCCAGGTGCGCCAGCGCGGCGTAATCCACCGGTTGCTGACGCACGGCCCACAGCCCCAACCACGCCAGCCCAAGTCCGCCGATGCCACCGGCCAGGCCGATGGTTCCTGCCTCCACCAGGCACTGCGCAAAGATTGCGCCGCGCGACGCGCCAAGCGCGCGCCGCACACCAATCTCTCCGCTGCGGCGCAGGAATTTGGCCAGCAACAGGCCGACCGTGTTGAGCAGGCACACCAGCAGAAAGCCCATGGCCAACCACAGCTGCAGGCGGACGTCGCTGGGAACCACCTTGTTGTAGTCCAGCCACTGCATCACGTTGCGCAGGCGCACATTGTTGGGCCGGGTAAAGCGCCCGGCGGCACGTTGTTGATCGGAATAATTTTCGAGATAGGCCTTGTAATCGCCCGCTTGCTTGGCATTTTCCAATTCCACCCAGTACTGCACCCAGTTGCAGGGTGCATTCAGCGCGGTGGTGTCGCCTGCCTCGACCTTGCCGGAGCAGTTGGTCCCGCCGTAGTGGCTCAATTTCAGATCCATCGCCGTACTGAACGGCACATACAGCTGTTCGTTCGAGCCGTACGTGTCTGTGATGTCGTAGAAGCGTGGGTCGATCTTCCAGGTATCCAGGACGCCGACGATACGGAAGGTGTTCTTGTCCACGCGCACTTCGCGCCCGACGCTGTTGCCACCGTCGAACAGCTTTTCGTTCAGCGACTTGCTGATCACCGCAACACGTTCGTGCCGCTCGTCGCTTGTGCCGGACCACGCTTGGCCGTAGAGCAAGGGCACGTCGAACATCGCAAAGAAATCGGCCGAAGTGAAACGAGCGTTCAGCTTGAAAGGACTTAACCCGCTGCGCTGTGGCTCGATCGCGACACTTCCGCCTGACATCATCGCCTGACGCATGGCACGCTTCTCACGCAGCAGCGCCTCGGCGTCGAAGCGGGTGGACTGGTAATCGGGCTCGTCTCCCGGCTGATAGCCGGACTTCGGTTCCGCATCCACCTGCACATAGAACAACCGGTCGCTCTTCTGCGGGATCGGGTCGCCCGACAACACATAGAACACCGTCAAGGTGGTCATGCTGGCGCCGATGCCCAGCGCAATGGCCAGCACCATCAATGCGGTGAGCACCTTGTTGCGGCGGAAGCTGCGTACCGCGAGATTGAAGTAGTAGCCGAACATGGGTGGGCTCCTCAGTCGGCCAGGGTTGCAACGGCGGCAGGCGTGCGCATCAGGCTGGGATTGCGTTCCAGGTCGGTGGCCTGCCCGTCGACGATGTGCACGTTGCGCTGCGCGCGTGCGGCCAGTTCCGGGTCGTGGGTGACCATGACGATGGTGGTGCCCTGGCTGTTGATCTCTTCCAGCAGTTCCATCACCCCGCGCGCCATTTGCGAATCGAGGTTGCCGGTGGGTTCGTCGGCCAGCAGCAAGCGTGGACTGCCGGCCAGTGCGCGCGCAATCGCAGCGCGCTGCTGTTGCCCACCGGAGAGTTCGGTGGGGTAGTGACGCAGGCGCGAGCCCAGGCCGACCTTGGTCAATGCCTCTTCGATGCGCTGCTTGCGCTCGGCTGCCGCCATGCCGCGATACCGCAGCGGCACATCGACGTTGTCGAACAGGTTGAGGTCGGGAATCAGATTAAAGCCCTGGAAGATGAAGCCGATCTTGCGGTTGCGCAGGCGCGAACGTGCATCGTCGGACAGATGGCTGACGTCTTCGCCATCGAGCACATACTGCCCGCTGGTGAAGGTTTCCAGCAGCCCGGCCAGGTTGAGGAAGGTGGTCTTGCCCGAGCCGGAGGGGCCGGTGACCGCGACGAACTCGCCTTCGCGCACATGCAGGTCCAGCGACCGCAGCGCATGCGTTTCCACCTGTTCGGTGCGAAAGACCTTGGAGACCGCTTGCATCTTGAGCATTGCCGATTCCTTTGCGAAGAGAGTGTGCGACGAGTGGGAATGAGTGAATCAGTGGACGGTGACGCGCGGCGCGTCGCCAAAGTTGTCTGCACCGGAGACCACCACGCGGTCGCCGACCTGTAGCCCGGAGAGCACCTGCACTTCGCCCAGGCTGCTGACACCGAGCGTGACCGGGCGCCGTGCCGCGGTGTTGCCATCCATCACATAGGCATAGCTGCCGCCGGATTGTTCGACAAACGGGCCGCGTTCGACCTTGAGCACGTTGCGGCGCGTGTCCATCAACACGCGTGCGCTCATGCGCTGGCTCTGGCGCAGGCCTGGTGGCTGCTTGTCGGTGAAGCGGATGCGCGCGGTGACTTCGCCATTGACCACTTCCGGCGACACCGCCGAGATGGCGCCGGCGAACGGTTGGCCGCTGCCGCTGGTGAGCTGGGCCGGCATGCCGATCGCCAGATCGCGGGCGAAACTCTCCGGCACCTTGATCTCCACTTCGAACTTGGACAGATCCACCACGCCCAGAATCGGCGCGTTCGCCGCCACCTGGGTGTGCTGCACCGCCTGCACCTGGCCGACCTGGCCATCGAAGGGCGAGCGCAGCGTGAGCGCGTCCACCTGGCGCTGCACTTCGGCCACCACGGCGCGTTGGCGGTCTGCCAGCAGGCGCTTGTTGCGCGAATCCAGGTCCGCACCCTGGCTCTTCAACGCGGCATCGCGCTGGGCGTGCTGCAGGTCGATATCGGTCTTCTTCAAGGTGTCCTGCGCCTTGGCCAGTTCCACCTGCGGCACGGCGCCACCGTCGTAGCCGCGTTGGTAGCGCTCCAGGTCGCGCGCGGCAGCCTGCTTGTCGATCTGGGCCTGGTCGGTGAGCTTGCTGGCGTTGGCACGCGCCAGGGTGGCATCCAGGGCCGCGCGGCTGGATTCGGCCTCCAGGCCGGCCAGGGTGGCCTGCTCCTGCGCCAGCTTGCTGCGCAGCTCGGGGCTGTCGATGCGCGCCAGTTCCTGGCCCTGCTTGACGACGTCGCCAGCCACCACGCTCAGCGTCACCGTGCCGGCAGAGATGGCGTACAGCACCGGGCTGTTGGCGGCGATCACGCGGCCGTCGGCGGCGATGTCGCGTACCAGGTCGCCTCGGGTGACGGTGGCAACGCGCACGCGGCTGGCGTCGAACGAGCGGCTGCCGGCGCTCCACGCAGTCACGGCCCAGCCGATCCCAGCCAGCACCGTCACCGCGGCGACGCCAGGCCACAGCCAACGGCGCCACGGCGCGCGCTGGGCGGGTGTGCGGAGAACCTGGTCCTGGGCAGAGGTATCGCGAATCATGGTCGGCTGGCTCGGTGGCGTCACTGCGATAAAGCAGGACCCGTGCCAACGTTCAAGTCATTGAAATGGATGGTTTTGTTGACGTGGCGACCGGTGTCCGCAGTGTCCGCGGACACTGGGGGCGGACACGCTGTCCGGGCACGGTTATGCAGCGGACAAGAGCGGACACGCTAAAATGTCCGACTTCTTTTGCGAGAGCTGTCCTATGTGCGGCATTGTCGGAGCGATCGCCGGGCGCGATGTGGTCCCGGTCCTGATCGAAGGACTCAAGCGCCTGGAATACCGCGGCTACGATTCCTCCGGCATTGCAGTGCTCGATGGCGTGCAGGTGCGCCGGGTGCGTCGCACCGGGCGGGTGGCCGAGATGGCGCAGGCCGCGCAGGCCGAACAGTTCGGCGCCACGCTGGGGATCGGTCACACCCGCTGGGCCACCCATGGCGGCGTCACCGAAGCCAACGCGCACCCGCACATCAGCGCCGGCGTGGCGCTGGTGCACAACGGCATCATCGAAAACCACGAGGAGCAGCGCGAAAAATTGCGCGCGCTTGGCTACACCTTCGAGTCGCAGACCGACACCGAGGTCATCGCGCATCTGATCCATCATCATCTGGGCAGCGCCGGCGACCTGCTCACCGCGCTGCAGCGCACCGTCAAGGAACTCACCGGTGCCTATGCGCTGGCGGTGATGAGCCAGGCCGAACCGGAACGCTTCGTCTGCGCGCGCATGGGCTGCCCGTTGCTGATCGGGGTGGGTGAGGGGGAAAACTTCGTCGCTTCCGACGTGTCGGCGATCGTGCAGGCCACGCGCCAGGTGATCTTCCTCGAAGAAGGCGACACCGCCGAATTGCACCGCGAAGGCGTGCGCATCTTCGACGGCAACGATGCACCGGTGGAGCGCCCGCTGCACCTGTCGGACGTGTCGCTGGCCTCGCTGGAACTGGGCCCGTTCCGGCATTTCATGCAGAAGGAAATCCACGAGCAGCCGCGCGCCTTGGCCGACACCATCGAGGCGGCGATCGATGCCAAGGGTTTCCCGGCATCGCTGTTCGGCGCCAACGCAGAAGCGGTGTTGCGCGACATCGAAGGCGTGCAGATCCTGGCCTGCGGTACCAGCTACTACGCCGGCATGACCGCCCGTTACTGGATCGAAGCCATTGCGGGGCTGCCGTGCAGCGTGGAGATCGCCAGCGAATACCGCTACCGCGCCGCGTATGCCAACCCGAAGCATCTGATCGTGACCATCTCCCAGTCCGGCGAAACGCTGGACACGATGGAAGCGCTGAAATACGCCAAATCGCTGGGGCATTTGCACACGCTGTCGATCTGCAATGTGCCGGAAAGTGCGATCCCGCGCGCCAGCGAGCTGGTCTGCTACACGCGTGCCGGCGCCGAGATCGGCGTGGCCTCGACCAAGGCCTTCACCACCCAGCTGGCGGTGTTGTTCCAGCTCACCATGGTGTTGGGGAAGTTGCAGGGCCGCATCAGTGACGCCGAAGAAGCCGAGTATCTGGAGCAGCTGCGCTTTTTGCCCGGCAGCGTGCAGCATGCATTGAATCTTGAACCGCAGATCATGGCCTGGGCCGAACGATTTTCGCCGAAGGAGAATGCGCTGTTCCTCGGTCGCGGCCTGCATTATCCGATTGCATTAGAAGGCGCGCTCAAGCTCAAGGAAATCTCATATATCCACGCCGAAGCGTATCCGGCCGGCGAGTTGAAGCATGGGCCGCTGGCACTGGTGGATGCGGCGATGCCGGTGGTGGTGATCGCACCGAACGACCGCCTGCTGGAAAAGGTCAAATCCAACATGCAGGAAGTGCGCGCACGCGGCGGCGAGCTGTTCGTGTTCGCCGACCAGGACAGCCACTTCAGCGACTCCGAAGGCGTGCATGTCATCCGCACCCCACGCCATGCCGGCGTGCTGTCGCCGGTGATCCACACCATCCCGGTGCAGCTGCTGGCTTACCACACCGCCCTGGCACGCGGCACCGATGTGGACAAGCCGCGCAATCTGGCCAAGTCGGTGACGGTGGAGTAAGCACTGCCGCGGTGCCGTCTGCGCGCACTGCCAGCTGCATGCAGTCGGTGCATGCACGCAGTGCAGGTTCGGCTCTGTCGCTGTCATGTTCCAGGATGGCGATTGCGTGCGACGTCGTGCTGGTTGCGCTGACGCGCAACGCGCGAGGTTCAGCTGCTCGCAAAGCAGTCGCCGACGTCCTGCCTATGCACGTGGCGATGCCGCTTCCAGGAGTGGCCGTATCCGTCTGGCGAAGGTGCGGTCGCACTGCCAGCGGCCGGTCCTTAGCGCTCCACCACAGCCTCTGCCAACGCAGTGGCCCAAGTTATGCATAAGCTCCTGGCGAGGGTCCACACCACGCAGGAGGACGTATGCACGAGTCTTTCAAACAGGGGGCGCCGGCCGAATTGTGGCAGGCGTTGGTGCGCGAGGCGGGGCAGCGGATTGCGCGTCCGCTGGACGAATCGCGCGAGCACTATCTGGTGTTCGTGTTGCTGCGCTTCCAGCGCGATGCGCATCTGCTTTCGCGCACGCAGGCGCTGGCATGGCTGCATGCGCAGGACCAGATCGGTAGCGTGCGGGCCGACGCATTGCGTGACGTGGGAGACGGTTGCCTGCTGATTGCAGGCCTGTTTCCGGGCGTGGCGCAACGCCGGCGCCTCAGTGTGGATTACTTCATCGACCTGGGCAGGGGCGCGTATTCCGAAGTGGCCGACACCCGCTGCAGCGATGCAGGTCTGTTCGCGCAACTGGCCCAGAGCTATCGCGAGCTGGTGCGTATATTGGCCGCATTGCGCACGCCACGCGATTGGCAACCAGGCCCAGGCGGAATCTTGCATGCCTAAGCAGTGAGCATCTGAGGGGCGGTCCCCACACATGCGTGGGGACCGCCCCGACTGCGATGGCTGCCGTGTGCGGGCACACTATCCCTGCAGGACGATCGGCCGGGTGCGTTGTGCCATTACCCGTCGATCAGCGCCCTGCATGTGGGAAGCCGTCGTGTGCGAGCGGTGGCGCATCGGTCGCGCTGCATGGGGGACATGCAGCGCGTCGCACTTATCCATAGGGACAGGGATTCATGAAGACGTGTATCGCGGCGGTGCTATTGGCACTGCCGGGGCTTGCTGTTGCGCAAGACGTGCCGCTGGGCTATGCCGGACAGGGCGGAATGACGCTGCAGGAGATCGACCCTGCCATTTATGCGTATCACTATGACCACGGATTCGTGGGCGAAGATGCGATGGGCTGGGATCCTGCGCTGCAATTCGCCTGGTCGCGCATCGCAGCCGCCAAGGTCTGCGCACAGCAATCGCCGTCCGATGCATTGATCGGCAAGCTGGTGGAGCAGTACGGCAAGGATGCCGACGTGCACCAGATCAACGGCATTGGCTTCCATGAGGCACAGATGCGGGCGGCTGGTACCTTCTGTACCGCTGCGCGCGTGACCGAAGCCACTGCGGTGGTGCCTGCGTTTGCAGGCGGGGATTTCTCCACGGCAACTGCCTATGCGGCTGCTGCAGTTGCAGGCACTGTGGCGGTTGCCGCAACACAGGCGCAACCAAGTCCGCAGTCCGATGCAGGCGTTGCCATGACGCCCTCGGCAGATTGGGCCTTGCAGCTCCCATTGCATTCGAGCATGCGGGTGGGCTCGAACGGCCTGCCCAACGGCGACGAAATGCTGCGTGTCGTCCGCCGCGGACATACCGGGATGGTCGTCGGTTTGCAGATTGCCACCAGCCTGTTCGCCCGCGGTGTTGCGGTCTCTGCCTTCGGAAAAGATCAGCTGAAAGGCGAAAAGATGGAGGCCCTGGGGAATCCCGGCTATCAATTGCAGCGCGATGCGGTCAACGCGCATTTGAAGACCTACTTCACCGGGCATCCGCGGGCCGTACCCGCAGAACCGTTCCCGTTGCAGGTGTTGATGTCGGACTGGCTGCTGGTGTATCAGAGCCTGGCCGATACCAAGTCGCCTTACGAGCTGCGCTACGCAGTGACGATCGGTGGGGAGCGCAGCGGCTTCTTGAAGCGCAAGGCGAGCCCGGTCAGTCTGGACTGCGCGCCGACACCGCGTACTGCCTCGCTGGAAGAATGGGAAGCCAACGATTACGCGCTGGTCAAAGCAGCCGCACAAGCCTACAGCGACGAATGCGCAGCGAAATTCGCCGAGCAGTTGCCGCAGTGGTTCCCTGACAGAGAAGCTGTTGCGACGTCCAACTGACGGACCAGTGCTGGTGGCGCCGGATATCCGGCGCCCGATGTGATGGGAAACAGCGCGTAATGCGGGTGTAAACAAGAAGGGGCACCGATCCATCGATCGGTGCCTCTTCTGTGTTTGTGTTGCGCGACGATCAACCGACGCTGCGCGCCTGGCTGCGTTGTTGCTCTTGCTGATCTTGAACCTGCGTCTGCGTCTGCGCTTCCTGCCGCACAGCATTGCTGCTCTGCTCCAGCGGCCGTTCCGCAGCGGTGGCCTTGTCGGTGTAGATCCGCTGATGCGCCGGGTCGGTTGGCTGACCCTGCACGGCAAACAGTCCGTTGCCGTCCTTGCTTTGCGCCACCATGTCGATGCGTTGCATGCCGCTGACCTTGGCTTCGAAGGTCATGTGGCCGGCCGCATTTACCAACTGCTGCCGATTGGCGAAGGCATTCGGACCGAGCTGTTCCAGCTTGTTGACGGCCTGATTGAACAGCGGGTGGTCGGGATTGGTTTTCTCCGAGAGCAGTGGCGTCTTTTCCGCCTGCTTCAGCGCAGCCTGCGTATCGCGGCCAACCACGCCATCGTCCTGCAGCCCATGCGCACGCTGGAATGCCTTGACCGCCTCGCTGGTCCGTTGGCCATAGGCGCCGTCAGCCTTGATTTCGTTACCGCCTGCGTCCTTGTAACCCAGTTGCTGCAGCGTCTGCTGCAATGTGCGCACTTCTGCGCCACGCGCATTTTCGCGCAGGACACCCGGCGCATCGGCGGCGGCGTGTGCCTGGCTGGGTTTGTGCTCGGTCGCTGCGTGAGATTGCTGCTTGTTCTGGCTGCGCTCCTGCAGCAGGTCGCGCGCCTCAGACAGCGGGTCGCTCGCATACAGCTTGACGCCCTTGGCGTGCTTGCGCTCGAGGTAGGAATCCAGCGAACTGAGCTCGACACCCTCGCCGCCACGGGATTGGCTGATCTTGAGCTGGCCATCCTTGGGGTCACGCACCACCATCGTGATGTGGTCGATGCCCTTGTAGCGCCCCTTGTCCCAACTCTGCGGGCCATTGTCCTCGCCGATGATCATGCCTTCCTTGAGGGTCTGGGCAGTCACATCCTTGCCTTGGATCAGCACGCCGGAGCGCAGCTCGGCCTTGCGCAGCAGTTCGGATGCACTGTCGAAACCAGGACTGAACTTTTCGTCCTTGGTGAAGATGGCCTTGCCGGCGCCCTTGTTGATCTCGTCCATGGTCGCGTTCTGCATCTCGACCACCCAGCCAGAACAATCGACCCTGCCTTTGTCGGGATCTTTCGCGCCCAGGCCGTATTTGACGTGATCGTATTTGTTGGTGAGGTCATAGGCTGCGTGAAGCGCAATGCCTTGCGCTGCGGGTTTTTCCGGCTGGGCAGGCGCAGAGTGCGCTGGCGCAGCGTGCGAGGGTGCCTGCTGCGTGGTCGAAATCGGCTCGATGCCTTTTTCAGGAATCCGGATACGGTCCATCTTCGTATCCCAGTACTGCACGAAGGTCTGTGCCATGTCCTTGTCGGACATGCGCCGGAACGTCGCCGAATCGACGCCGGTCAGGGACTTCAGCTCTTTCTCGCCGACATTGTTGAGAATGTTGGCGCGTGTGCTTTCCAGGCCAAAAGATCCCGTGGCGATCGCGGTCTGCAAAGAGCGATAGCCACCGGCGCCTTGCTGATGGGCCAGATACATATCCAGGCCATCGGGCTCGGGCTTGCCCGAAAGGTACGGCCGCCCATCGCGTTCGTGCCGATTGACCAGGCTCGTCCGGTTGTCCAGATACAGCCGCGCTGCTGCGTCGGTATTGGCCACCGCGTCCAGCTCGCGTCCGGCAATGCCGTACTGCTGGGCAGTTGGCGGCGTGAACTGGAATAGTCCTTTAGCACCGCCGGGGCCGCGACTGGCCAACTCGTCGAAGGCGCCGCCAGTCTCTACGTGGGCAAAACGCAGGAAGTCGTCACGCGGAATATTCCGCTCGGCCGCTTCGCGTTCGATGATGTCGAGCACTTGGGCTCGTGAGTAGTTCGTCGGCATCGCTCAAGGTCCTTGATTGAGTGCTGCAGCCACGCGGCTGCAGCGGTACGCCGCCCGAACCAATTCCTTTGGTCCTGTATCAAGGGGTCGGCAAATACGATTTGCTGGCGGCATCGTAGCGGTATTCAACCGTCGCGTCACCCCCGCTCGTCGGGGGAACGGCAGAGACCGTTACCCGCAATGCGGGCAGTCCTGGCTGCTTCACGAACGCAAGCGTGCTGGTGTTCTTGACGCAGGCAATCTTGCCGGGCGCATCTTCGCCACAGTTGGCGCTGTTGTCCTCACCCGCCGGAATGTTGCCGATATAGGTCCAATGCTTGTCGTTGACGTTATCGGTTTCTTTCGGGTTGAACACGAGTGCGTCGTAGGAAAGGATGCGCACGCCCGACTGCAGGCTCCACGTCGGCACGGCCAGCACCAGCCTGCCGTCATCGGTGACAAAGGTCTGTGGTTGACGCGTCGTGTCGACGGTGTTGCCCTGCTCCATGCCGCCGAATTCGCCGATGTAAGGCTCTGCGCCAAGCAGCTTCCATGGAGACTTGCTCCCCGGTTCGCTGGCCACAAACGTGGCGTGAGCAAGCGTCACCTTGGTACCAGGGGCAGCATCGTGATTCTCGCGCTCGGCGCCATAGAGCTCGGGCGTTTCCCAGGCGAAGCCGGTGTAATACCGCGTACCGCCGAGTTCGAATTGAAAGCCGTACCAATAATTGATCCAGCTGCCATTGGCGACCTCGTAGGAGGTTGCGCCATCGCCGTCCACGTTGCTGATGAAATACAACACGCTGTCGGTCCGCGGCGGCTGCAATTGCTGGGTCGATCCCTGGGTTGCGTCCTGCATGGGAGGTGCATCCTTTTCTGGCGGTTTTGGAGGAGTGCCGGCCGCGGCTGCGGCGGTCTTCGGAGCGGTGGCGTCCGGTGTCGCCTGTGTGCAGGCGGCGATCGTTGCTAGCGCAAGGACAAGTGAAATCTTCCTGACGAGCATTGGGGTGCATCCATTGCGGAGGGCGGCGAAAGTCTACTCCAGCCCGCCGTTGTGTCCAGTCGTTGCACCGGGCCTGGCGGCTCCCGCACGTCGTTGCGGCGCGGGGCTTCCACGTCGCGGATGCGCTGCGTTCGGCCTGTGCATCCGCTGACGCGCCAGCTTGCCGCTGAGCGGCGGACTTACGCCAAGGGCGTATTGGAAATGATCTCCACCCAGTAACCGTCCGGGTCCTTGATGAAAGCCAGGTGCTTCATGCGGCCGTCTTCCAGGCGTTTCTGATACGGCACGTTGAGGCTGTCGAAGCGTGCGCAGGCAGCATGGATGTCCGGCACCGAGATACAGATATGGCCGAAGCCGCGTGGGTCGCTGTTGCCGTCGTGATAGACCGGGCCATCCTGGGTTTCGGTGCCATGGTTGTGGGTGAGTTCGAGCACGCCGGGGATGCCGGCCATCCACAGGCGACGCTGCGCGTCGTCATCGGGAATGGCCGTGCCTTCGGGCAGCAGCGCGAGAAAATACAGGCTGAATTTTGCGTCGGCAAAATCGCGTGCGTCGAGCAGGCGGAAGCCCAGGACACGGGTATAGAAATCCAGCGACTGTGTTGCGTCCTTGACGCGCAGCATGGTGTGGTTGAACACGAAGCCGTGCGTGTCGGCGGGCGCGGCATTGGCGCCTGGCACGTGTTGCAGATCGTTCAAAGGCATGGCGGTCTCCTGGTGTGGATTGCGGGTGGGGGGTGTTGCGCGAAGGGGGATGGTAGCCAGGGCAGGGTTGTCGGCGTGTCATGGCGAAAGGGCAGCGGTTCGAATGCGCTGGCGTTGGAGGAGAGGGCCAACTGCATCTGCCCGTGCACGATGCCATCGCCTCAAAACCACACGCGCACACCGGCAACAAAGCGGCTGTCGCGTGCGGGGGCATCGTCCATCGCGGCGCGTTGTGCGCTATCGCCGAAGCTGCGGCTGTGCACCCAGCCGATGTACGGCGCGAAGCGGCGGGTAATCTCGTAGCGCAGGCGCAAGCCAAGTTCCACCGCTTCCAGACCGCTGCCAATGCCGCGGCGGTTGTCGTCGGTAAGCGCGATGTCGGCTTCCGCACGCGGCTGCAGGATCAGACGGTTGGTCAGCAGTACCTCGTATTCGCCTTCCAGCCGCAGCGCCGCGCGGCTGCCAGTGCCCACATACAGCGTGGCTTCGGTTTCGAACTTGTAGGGCGCCAGGCCTTGCACGCCGAAAGCGGCCCAGCTGCGATGTTCGCCTGCGCCGATGTCCTGGCGCGCGCCGATGAGTACATCCCACCATGGCGAAATGGCATGGCCATAGAACGCCTCCAGCGAGGCAGGTTCGGTGCGCCCGTCGTGCCGTTCGCCCTCGCTGCGCAGCCAGAGCCGGTCGATGTCGCCGCCGATCCATGCGCGCGATTCCCAGGCCTGGCCGCTACCGCGATGCGTGTTGGACGCTTCAAGCCGATCGAGCAGGACATAGTGGTTGATACCTGCCGAGTGCATCGTATGCGTGTGCAATGGTGCGAATGCGGCGGCGATGTCGTCCGCCGTGGGTGGGGGAATGGGGTCGCGAGGGAGTGGGTGACTGCGTGTCTCGGCGGGTGATGCAGGAGTTTGTGCAGCGTGTGTGGGCTGCGTGTGGTGCATCTTGGAGTGATCCATCGACGCGTGATCCATCGCCTGGTGGTGCATGGATGCATCGCCCATGGATCCATGCTTCATCGATTCATCGTCCATGGGGCCGGTACCCGTGGCAGCGTGCGCCATGTGAGCGTGGTCCATGTGAGCGGCCTGAGATGAGGCAGGGGTCGTCTGCATGCCATCGGTCACTTGCATCGCATGGTCCTGCATGTCCTGCGGTGCGTCCTCCAGCGCATCGTGCTGATGCTCCTGCGCAAGTGCAGATGCGCTCGCCAGGAACGCAGCAGCCAACCAGGCCTGTGTGCGAAAGCGACTCATGCCTCCACCCGCACTTCGCGCATCATTCCTGCTTCCATGTGGTACAGCAGATGACAGTGATAGGCCCAGCGGCCGAGCGCATCGGCACGCACGCGGTAGGTGCGGCGGGTGCCCGGCGGCATGTCGATGGTGTGCTTGCGTACCTGGAAGTTGCCGTGTGCATCTTCCAGGTCGCTCCACATGCCATGCAGGTGAATCGGGTGCTGCATCATGGTGTCGTTGACCAGCACGATACGCAGCCGCTCGCCGTATTGCAGACGCAAGGGTTGCGCGGAAGCGAACGCGATGCCATCGAAGGACCAGGCGAATTTTTCCATATGCCCGGTCAGATGCAGCTCGATGTCGCGCCCGGGTTCGCGCCCATCCGGATCCTCGAACACGCTATGCAGATCGGCGTAGCACAGCACGCGGCGGCCGTTGTCGCGCAGGCCCACGCCGGGGTCGTCCAGGCGCGGTGCGGTGGCATTGCTGCGCATGTCGATCAGCGGGTTGCCGGTTTCGCTGGCGGGATGATGCGGCGCCTTGTCGTGTGCCTGGGCATCGTCGTGCGAGTGCATGGTGTGCGTCCCATGCGCCGCCAACATCCCGGGCGCGCCGTGCATTGCGGGTAGCGCGTGGTGCATCCCATCGCCATGTCCCATGTCCTGCATGGTCAGGATGGCGCGCCGATCCAGTGCGGGAATCGGCGCCTGCAAGCCGTGTTGCACTGCCAGCGTGCCACAGGCAAAGCCGGTGCGGCCCATGTCCTGCGCGAATAACGTAAACGCATCCTGGCCGAGCGGTTCGACGATCACGTCGAAGGTCTCGGCCGCGGCGATGCGCAGTTCGTCCACGCTGACCGGATGCACGTACTGCCCGTCGGCGGCCACCACGGTCATGCGCAGGCCGGGAATACGGATGTCGAAGTAGGTCATCGACGAGCCGTTGATGAAACGCAGCAACACCTTTTCGCCTGGCTTGAACAACCCGGTCCAGTTGCCGGCCGGCGCCACGCCGTTGAGCAGGTAGGTGTAGGTGTTGGCGTTGACGTCGGACAGGTCGGTCGGGGTCATGCGCATGCGCCCCCACATGCCGCGGTCGGCCAGCGTGGCGCGCAGGCCGTCGTCGCGCGCATTGCGCAGGAAATCGACGACCGTGCGCTGCGCGTAATTGTCGTGGCTGGGCATCTGCTTGAGCCGGCGGAACAGGGCGGCCGGGTCCAGGTCGGTCCAGTCCGAGAGCAGCACCACATGCTCGCGATCGTGCCGGTACGGCGGCGGCGTCAGCGGGTCGATGACGATGGCGCCATACAGCCCGGACTGCTCCTGAAACATCGAATGGCTGTGGTACCAGTAGGTGCCGGACTGGCGCAGCGCAAAGCGGTAGTGATACTCCTGGCCCGGCGCGATGCCGTCGAAACTCATGCCCGGCACCCCGTCCATGTTGGCCGGCAGCAACAGGCCATGCCAATGCACCGAGGTGGCTTGGTCGGTCAGCGCGTTACGCACGCGCACGCCCACCGTGTCGCCCTCGCGCCAGCGCAGGGTGGGCGCCGGCAGGCTCTGGTTGACCGTGATTGCGGAGCGGGTGTGTCCGGTGAAGTTCACCGGCAGGCGGCTGATCTGCAGCGACTGGCTGCTTCCGCGCAGCACCGGCGTGGTGGCCTGGGCGGCGGCGCGCGCGTCGTAGCGCCACAGGCCGCTGGCGGCGACGACGCCGCCCAGGGCCAGGCCCTGGACGAAGCGGCGCCGGCTCAGGCCGCTGGCGGTTGAGCCGTGGGAAAACGGGGGATCGAAAGACATGACATCTCCTGCGCGCTCCATCGGCAAGATGGAGCGCAGCGCACAACTGAGGAAACCCGCGCAAGCACGCGCGGGGCCGAGGACGGCCAAGGCAGGGCCGTCGGCGCTCAGGCGATGGGAGGTCGTACCGGTTGGTCGGGCAGCGGGCTGCTGCGCCCCTCGGTCAAGGTGTCCGGCACCGCCGGGTGGCCGAGCAGGCCGGCGGCTACGGAAGGCAAGGTCAACAAGGCGAGGCTGGCGTGCTGCAGGCAATCGCAGCTGCCCAGCTTGCAGCAGTCGGGCGCGTGCGCATGCGTGGCCTTGTCGTGCCACTGCATGGCTGTCGGTGGAGGCATCGCCTCATGGCACGGCAGGGCTGCCGGCGACTCGCTCTGGGTCGCGGCGGTGCCTCCCGCCATGGTCGCGGCGGGCATCGCGCCCGGCGCCATTGCCGGCATGGCCATGCCCACCGACGCCCACGCGCCGGTGGCCGTATTGGCAACCAGGCTCAGGCACAGCAGCAGGCGGAGCAGGCGATGCAGCACAGGTAGTCGCGGCAGTGACAGGTGCAGCGAGCATAGCATCGGCCCCCAGCTGTCCGCCCGATGCGCTGGGTGCGTAAGCGGGCAGGTGGGGGCGGTAGAATTGAGGCTACTTTCGCAGCCAAGTCCTGCCATGTCGCAGCGCCAGTGGGTGGCCGCCGCCATCCGGAAGATCGAGGCCGATTTCAATCGTTCGGCCGACACCCACCTGATTCCGATGGAACTGCCGGGCTATCCGGGCATCGACCTGTACTTCAAGGACGAGTCCAGCCACCCGACCGGCAGCCTCAAGCACCGCCTGGCGCGCTCGCTGTTCCTGTACGCGCTCACCAATGGCTGGCTGCGCGCCGGGCGCCCGGTGATCGAGGCGTCCAGTGGCTCCACGGCCATTTCCGAAGCGTATTTCGCGCGTTTGCTCGGCGTGCCCTTCATCGCGGTGATGCCGGCCTCGACCTCGCCGGAGAAGATCGCCGCGATTCAATTCCAGGGCGGCCGCTGCCACCTGGTCGAACGCGCCTGCGACCTGGACAGCGCCTCGCACCAGCTCGCACGCGAGACCGGCGGGCACTTCATGGACCAGTTCACCTATGCCGAGCGTGCCACCGACTGGCGCGCCAACAACAACATCGCCGAATCGATCTTCAAGCAACTGGCCGAAGAGCCGCACCCGATCCCGGACTGGATCGTCTGCAGCCCCGGCACCGGCGGTACCAGCGCCACCCTGGGCCGCTACGTGCGCTATCGGCGCCATGCCACCCGCATCCTGTGCGCCGACCCGGAAGTGTCGGTGTTCTTCGACGGCTATTGCCGCGCAGTGGACGGCCAATGCCCCAAGGAGCTGGCCATCACCGGCGGTTCGCGCATCGAAGGCATCGGCCGCCCGCGGGTGGAATCGAGCTTCATTGCCAGCTGCGTGGATGTGATGATCAAGGTGCCCGATGCGCTGAGCCTGGCGGCGATGCGCCACGTCAGCGCCACGCTGGGCCGCCGCGTGGGCGGCTCCACCGGCACCAACTTCGTCGGCGTGCTGCAGGCTGCCCGGCGCATGCGCGACGAAGGCCGGCAGGGCTCCATCGTCACCATCCTGTGCGATGCCGGCGAACGATACGCGCACAGTTATTACGACCCGGCCTGGTACCAGGCGCGCGCGATCGATGTCAGCGACAGCGATACAGCCATTGCGCTGGCCGTGAACGGCGGCGATTTGCCTGCCTTGCCTTGTGCGGCGCTGGAATGACCGCCATATCCGGGACGTAGGCATCAAGGCGCTGCGCTCACCGCCACGCCCGTGCGATCGGTGTCCGCAGTCGGCGGGCCCAGGCGCGCACCGTGCCCTCGGTGCCGTGCTCACCTGCTGACGGTTGCGTGCCACGTTTGCCGATCCTTGAATCCACTCACCCAGTCCATTGCCGGAGCGCTCCATGACCAACCCGCTGCTCGATCTGTCCGGACTGCCGTCCTTCGATGCGATCGGCCCCGAACACGTGGGCCCGGCGATCGACCAACTGCTCGCCGAGGCCGAGGCGGCGGTGAAGGCGGCCGAGCAGGTCAGCCCGGTGTGCTGGGACAGCTTCGTCACGCCGCTGGACGATGCCACCGAGCGGCTATGGCGTGCGTGGGGGCAGGTGGGGCACCTGCAGGCGGTGGTCAACACGCCCGAGCTGCGCGAGGCCTATAACTGCAATCTGCCCAAGGTGAGCCGCTTCGGCAGCGCGCTGGCGCAGAATCTGGCGCTGTATGCGCAATACAAGGCGCTGGCGCAATCGCCGGAAGCCGCACACTTCGATGAGGCGCGTCGCAAGGTGCTGGAAAACGCGCTACGCGATTTCCGCTTGGGCGGTGCAGAACTCGATGATGCCGCCAAGGCGCGGTTCGCACAGATCCAGGAAGAACTCTCGGCGTTGGCAGCCAAGTTCTCGCAGAACGTACTCGACGCTACCGATGCGTGGTCGTACGTGACCGAAGACCAGACCCAGCTGTCGGGCCTGCCGGCAGAAGTGATTGCCGCCGCACGCGCCGCCGCCGAAAAAGACGGCGTGCCGGGCTGGAAATTCACCTTGCAGATGCCGTGCTATCTGCCGGTGCAGAGCGATGCCGACAGCCGCGATCTGCGCGCGCGGCTGTATCGCGCCAATGCCGAGCGCGCGTCCGAATTCGGCGATGCCACGCTGGACAACAGCGCCAACATCGATCGCATCCTGGCCCTGCGCGCCGAGTTGGCGCAGCTGCTCGGCTTTGCCAGTTACGCCGACTATTCGGTTGCCACCAAGATGGCGCAGAGCCCCGACGAGGTGATGGGCTTCCTGCGCGATCTGGCCGCGCGCGCCAAGCCGCATGCACAGCGCGACCGCGCCGAGCTGGAAGCCTTTGCGCGCGACGAGTTGGGTCTGGATGAACTGCAGGCCTGGGACCTGGCCTACGCCTCGGAAAAACTCAAGCAGGCGCGTTACAGCTTTTCCGAGCAGGAGGTGAAGCAGTACTTCACCGAACCGAAGGTGCTGGCCGGCCTGTTCGATGTGATCCACAGCCTGTACGGGCTCACCGTCAAACCCGACAGCGCGCCGGTGTGGCACCCGGACGTGCGGTTCTACCGTTTGGAAGATGCGCAAGGCACCCTGGTTGGCCAGTTCTATCTGGACTTGTATGCGCGCGAAGGCAAACGCGGCGGCGCGTGGATGGACGATTGCCGCAATCGCCGCAACACCGCCAACGGCGTGCAGACGCCGCTGGTGTATCTGGTGTGCAACTTCGGGCGCGGCAGCGGCGATGCACCGGCCACCTTCCGCCACGGCGAAGTCACCACGCTGTTCCATGAAATGGGCCATGGCCTGCATCAGTTGCTCACGCGGATTGGCGAGCTGGGCGTGGCCGGCATCAATGGCGTGGAATGGGACGCGGTAGAGCTGCCCAGCCAGTTCATGGAAAACTTCTGTTGGGAGTGGGAGCGCGTGCAGGCGATGACCGCGCACGTGCAGACCGGCGAACCGCTGCCGCGTAACCTGTTCGATCGCCTGCTGGCGGCGCGCAATTTCCAGAGCGGCATGTTCACCGTGCGTCAGCTGGAATTCGCCCTATTCGACATGCAACTGCACAGCACCTACGACCCGTCGCAGGACAGCGTGCTGCAATTGATCGAGCGCGTGCGTGACGAAGTGGCGGTCAATCGGCCGCCGGCATGGAATCGCTTCCCGCATCAGTTCAGCCATATTTTTGCAGGTGGCTATGCGGCCGGCTATTACAGCTACAAGTGGGCCGAAGTGCTCAGCGCCGATGCCTATGCCGCATTCGAAGAGGCGCCCGACCAACTGGAGCAGACCGGCGCACGGTTCCGCGCCGAGGTGCTTGCGCGTGGCGGCAGTCGTCCGGCAGCGGAGAACTTCCGCGCGTTCCGCGGTCGGGCCCCGACCATCGATGCGCTGCTACGGCATAACGGCATGGCGGGCTGACGGCGCCGATGGCGCAGTCGTCATCTGCTACCGTCGCCACGGCGTTCGCATTGCATTGAGGTGAGCTGTCCTATAACCGCGACCTGGCGCCTCTTCGGGGGCGAAGCATGCGGCGGGATAGGGCACAAGGAGAGCGCAATGCAGCGACGTTTTTCATGGAGTGCGCTATGGCTGATGGCCGCGGCCCTGCCGGTTTGGGCGCAGCACACCGGCCACGCCAACGGTCTGGTTGGCCTGCGCGCCGGACCTTCCGAAGAGTACCGGCGCGTGGGCGAAGTTCAGCCCGGCGGTACGCTGCAGGTCTATGGCTGTCTCGACAGCGGCGCTTGGTGCGATGTGCGTTCACCGGAGGCACGTGGCTGGCTTCCTGCGGCCTCGATCGTGCTCGCTCACGGCGCCTTGAATCAGGTGGTGCCGAAGCTGACGTTTTCGCTGGATGCCTACTGGGACACGCATTATCGCGGCCGCGAATGGACCGTCGAGAGCGAGCGCGCCTACTGGCGCGATCACACTCCAGGGGACTCGCTGCCACTAGAGCTGCTGGCACCTGGCGAGGGCGTGACGGCGGACGGAGTACAGTCCCTGGCAAGGCGCGCCAAGGCCGAAACACGCGCAGAAACCGAGCGCACCCAGCGCGAGCGGGCCGTGATCGACCGGGCTGCGCTGAATCGGATAGATGCCGACAGGCGGGACGACAAGATACATCGGTGCGAACGCTCGGGAAGTCAGGACGACGCCGTGCAGAGCTGCATCTCCCAGGCACGCAGCGATTACGAGCAATCGGTTCGGCAACGGTGCGAAAATTCACGCAACCAGGATGACGCGCTACAGCGTTGCATCGATTAGGCACGCATCGAGTGCGACAAATCGCCTCGGCAATGGAAATTGGTGGCCGTCACGATTGCCAGCCGACCGCTCGTCGAACCGAGCCCGGCGTGCACTAGGGGATACGCGCGGCTGGTCCCCCGGCCGGCACCAGCGGCGCAAGCGTGCGCTTGCTACGGCAGGCCTGACGCTTCGGCTGAGTGCCTGCAAGACCCTGGCAGCATTGCGTGATCTAGGCGCGCGTTGCCGCATCGCAGGCGAGCCACCGCAGCGTGATCGCGGCGGTGGCGCCAGTGGTTACACCCGGCCGAAGACCAGTGCCGCATTGGTGCCACCGAAGCCGAAACTGTTGGACATCACCGTGTTCAAGGTCGCGTCCTGTGTCTGCCGCAGGATAGGAAAGCCTTCGGCACGCGGGTCGAGTTCGTCGATATGCGCCGAGCCGGCCATGAAGCCATCGCGCAGCATCAGCAGGCTGTAGATCGCCTCGTGCACGCTGGCCGCGCCCAGCGAGTGCCCGGAGAGCCCCTTGGTCGAAGACAGCGGCGGCACGTTGTCGCCGAATACCTCGCGCACCGCGCCCAGTTCGGTGACATCGCCCAACGGCGTGGACGTGCCATGCGTGTTGAGGTAATCGATCGGGCGCTGCAAGCCATGCATGGCCATGTGCATGCAGCGCACGGCGCCTTCGCCGCTGGGCGCGACCATGTCGGCACCGTCGGAGGTCACGCCATAGCCGAGCAGTTCGGCATGGATGCGTGCGCCACGCGCGATGGCGTGGTCGTAGTCTTCCAGCACCAGCATGCCGCCGCCGCTGCCGATGACGAAGCCATCGCGCTGCGCATCGTACGGGCGCGAGGCTACGGCAGGGCGATCGTTGAAGCCGGTGGACAGCGCGCCCATCGCATCGAACATGACGCTCATGGTCCAGTGCAGTTCTTCGCCGCCACCGGCGAACATCACGTCCTGCGCGCCATGCCGGATCAGATCTGCCGCTGCACCGATGCAATGCGCAGACGTCGCGCACGCGGCCGACAGCGAGTAGCTCAGCCCGCGTATTTTGAACGCGGTGGCCAGCGATGCGGACACCGACGAACACATCGTGCGCGGCACCATGTATGGGCCTACTTTGCGCACGCCACGGTTGCGCAGCAGGTCGGCGGTTTCCACCTGCCATTGGCTGGAGCCGCCACCGGAGCCGGCAATCACGCCGGTGCGCAGGCCGCCGACCTGCTCGGCATCCAGGCCCGCATCGGCGATCGCATCGCGCATTGCCAGGTATGCGTAGGCCGAGGCATCGCCCATGAAGCGTTTGAGCTTACGGTCGATCAGGCTGTCCAGATCCAGCGCCACCGCACCGCCGACCTGGCTCCGCAGGCCTGCTTCGGCGTGATCGGGCAGCGCGGTGATACCGGAGCGGCTCTCGCGCAGTGCACTGGAGACGGTGTCCAGATCGTTGCCCAGGCATGAGGTGATGCCCATTCCGGTAATGACGACGCGACGCATCAGAAATTCTCCGTTGAAGTGAACATGCCCACACGCAGATCCTTGGCGGTGTAGATCTCGCGCCCATCCACCAGCATGCGTGCATCGGTCTGCGCCATCACCAGCTTGCGGTTGATGACGCGGCTGACATCGACCTCGTAGCGCACCAGCTTGGCGCTGGGCAGCACCTGGCCGGTGAACTTGACCTCGCCGCAGCCCAACGCGCGGCCACGGCCCGGCGCGCCGATCCAGGTGAGGAAAAAGCCGGTCAGTTGCCACATCGCATCCAGGCCCAGGCAGCCTGGCATCACCGGGTCGCCGATGAAGTGGCAGCCGAAGAACCACAGGTCCGGGCGGATATCCAGTTCGGCACGAATCAGCCCCTTGCCATGTGCACCGCCGGCGTCGCTGATCTCGGTGATGCGGTCGAACATCAGCATCGGATCGTTGGGCAGACGGCCGCTGTCGGGCGCAAACAATTCCCCACGCGCGCTGGCCAGCAATTGGTCGCGCGAGTACGTACTTTGACGAGTCATGACGAACGTGTCCTGCAAGGAGCGAGAGGCGAGGCGGGGAAGGGTGCATGAGGTCGCGCGGTTCAATCAAACGTTTTATCCGTACGTATGCGTGCTGTTTTCCGCTGAGTGTGCAGTGCGCAGATGCACTGCTGCAGGCGAAGTCACGGTGCTCGGGACCGCCGTCGGCACATGCGTGGCAGGCCTGCATGGTAGCCGTGCAGGCGCTGCCGTCGATGCGTTACCTTGCTATTGAGTACGCGCTCGTGTCCGCTTCGCCAATCCGTGGCGATGTCTCTCGACGCAAGGGGTGAGACGGCGCTGGCTTATCATGGGCGCAGACCTGCGACAGAGAACCCCGCTTGATGCGCAAGATCGTGCACGTGGACATGGATGCGTTCTACGCGTCCGTGGAGCAGCGTGACGACCCTGGCCTGCGCGGCAAGCCGGTAGTGGTGGCCTGGCGCGGCGCGCGCTCGGTGGTGTGCGCGGCCTCCTACGAAGCGCGGACCTTCGGTATTCGCTCGGCGATGCCGGCCGTGCGTGCCGAGCGCCTGTGCCCGGACGCGATCTTCGTGCCGCCGGATTTTGCGCGCTACAAGGCGGTGTCGCGGCAAGTACGCGAGATTTTCCATCGTCATACCGACTTGGTGGAGCCGTTGTCGCTGGACGAGGCCTATCTGGACGTCACGCACGCCAAAACCGGCATGCAGTTGGCCACCGAGGTTGCGCAGTTGATCCGTACGCAGATCCGCGAGGAAACCCAGCTCACCGCATCGGCCGGCATCGCGCCGAACAAGTTCCTGGCCAAGATTGCGTCGGATTGGCGCAAGCCCGATGGCCAGTTCGTGATCGCGCCCAGCCGCGTGGATGCATTTTTGCTGCCGCTCAAGGTCAATCGCATTCCCGGCGTAGGCAAGGTGATGGATGGCAAGTTGGCGGCGCTGGGCATCGTCACCGTGGCCGATCTGCGCCAGCGGCCATTGGAAGAACTGCAGGCGCATTTCGGCAGTTTCGGTCAGAGCCTGTATCGCCGCGCGCGCGGCATCGACGAGCGCCCGGTCGAGCCGGATCAGGAAGTGCAATCGGTCTCCTCGGAAGACACCTTCAGCGAAGATCTGGCGCTTGATGCACTGGACCCGCACATCCTGCGGCTGGCCGAAAAGACCTGGCTCGCCACGCGCCGCACCGAACGCATCGGGCGCACGGTCGTGCTGAAATTGAAGACCTCGAATTTTCGCATCCTGACGCGCTCCTACACGCCCGAGCAGCCGCCTACCTCGCAGGAGGCGCTGGCGCAGATTGCCCTGGCATTGACCCGCCGCGTGGAGCTGCCCACGCAGACGCGCTATCGCCTGGTCGGTGTGGGCTTGAGCGGTTTCAGCGATGTCGAGGATGGCGCCGTGCAGGGGCAGTTGTTCGGCCAGATGCCGCCGTTGGAGTGAGCGGCGCGTGCTGCATTGCGTCTCGCATGCGGCGATGACTGCATCTAACGCAGGTGGCGAGCAATCCACGGCGCTTGGCAGTGACACGTGCTGAATCTTGTGCTGCGTACACTGCGGCTCTCCCACGCACGAGGCCGTCCGAATGTTTCCGTATCCGCTGGTGATCTTCGACCTGGATGGCACGCTGGTGGACAGCGCACCCAATATCGCCGAGGCTCTCAACGGCACATTGCAGGAGCTGGGGCTACAGCAGTTCAGCCAAGCCACGATCCGCAGCTGGATCGGCGAAGGCGTCAAGGTATTGCTTGCCACCGCATTGCGCGAAGCCGGCAGCACGCGCGATGCCGATGGCGAAATGCCGGTGATGATGCGCCATTACGAGGCGAGCCTGCTGCACGACCCGCAGTTGTACCCGGGCGTTGCCGAGGCGCTGGCCGGCCTGCGCGATGCGGGCGCCACGCTGGCATTGTGCACCAACAAACCTGCGCGTTTTATCGCGCCGTTGCTGGAGCATCTGGGTATCGCCGCGCATTTCAGCCGTGTGCTCGGGGGCGATTCGTTGCCACAGCGCAAGCCCGACCCTGCACCGCTGCTGCAGCTTGCCAGTCACTTTCAACGCAGCCCGCAACAGTGTTTGATGGTTGGCGATTCGGCCACCGATGCCGCCGCCGCAAACGCCGCGAACATGCCGCTGGCGATGGTGCGTTACGGCTACCTGCGCGGTTTCGATGTGCAACGCGCCGGTGCCGTGACCATCGTCGACGACATGCGTGAACTGCTCGCGTTGCGCTGACCTACGCGCGCACCACGGATCGACCGATGCGGCGGCGTGCGTTACGGCCGCAGGCGCAAGCTCGGGCGTCTGCGCTGAAGCGGGAGATTGTGCAACAGCGACCTGTGCCGCTGAGCAGCCAGCACCCAAGACACGGTGGTGAGCCATGCATGCCGACCGGTGCGTGTCGTCGCAGGACCTTGCGCTTCAGGCTCTGAAACGGGCCATGCGTAGTGCGACGCGAGGCTGCATGCATGAGCGCGCGTATGGGCCAGCTGGCTCGATCAGCCGATTGCCGGGCGCTGCCGGCCGATTCAATCCTCGCCTGCTCGCTCTGCATCCGCAGCGTCGTAAAGGTCGGTTGCCGTATCCGCGTCGCCGTGCGTATCGTCGTTGTCGGCGCGCACATAGTGCACGGTTTCCACCGGCCCGCCGACGGCACGGCCGCGCACCGGCAGCAGCGCGCTGGCCGCTTCGTATTCGGCGAGCAAGGCATGCCGGCGCGCTTCGGGCACGTCCTGCCAATGGCAATCGGCCAACGCGCCTTCCAACGAATACAGCAGGTTGAGACTGGGCTTGAAGCCCGCGCGGCGCACCTTGACGAATGCGCCCACCGCACCCACCGCTTGCAGGTCCTGCTGCGTGCGCAGCCCGACCTGGCGCAGCCATGCCGCGCTTTTGGGCCCGATGTTGCGCATCCGCTCGGTGGTCACGCCAGCGCGTCTACGAAGAGTTGCGCAATGGCTTCCAGGCCACGTTGATCGTCGGCATCGAAGCGGTCCAGCTCCGGGCTATCCAGGTCCAGCACGCCGATCAGCGCATCGCCTTTGACCAGTGGAATCACCAGCTCCGAGCGCGATGCCGAATCGCAGGCAATATGCCCGGGGAACGCGTCCACATCGGCAATGCGCTGGCTCTGCCGGGTACTGGCGGCCGCACCGCACACGCCCTTGTCCAGCGGGATGCGCACGCACGCCGGCAGGCCCTGGAACGGCCCCACCACCAGCTCGCGGCCGTCGTAGAAGTAGAAGCCGGCCCAGTTGAGCGACGGCAACGAATGGAAGATCAGCGCGGCCAGATTGGCGGCATTGGCGATCCGGTCCGGCTCGCCGTGCACCAGTGCCTGGGCCTGGGCGGTGAGCTGGGCATATTGTTCCGGCTTGCTGCCGGTCAGCGAAGAGGTGGCGAACATCGGCAAAGTTTAGCAGTGGCCGTCTTGCAGCGTGGTTGCGATCGGGCAAGGAACGCGCAGGAGCTTTCCAGCACTGAGTCGCGATCATTGGCCGAGGCAGCCAGCGGCGCGCACAGGGGCAACGTGGCCCCGCAGGCAAACGACAACCAACCGTCCTCAGCCGCACGTGCAGTGCGCACGGTATGCTGCGCGCCCTCACGGCAATGGCGGCGCGGCCGCAGGATCAGGCGTATGCAGCATCCAGCTTTTTATGTCACCGGCACCGATACCGGCATCGGCAAGACCATGGGCAGCACCGCGCTGTTGCACGCCTTGCGCGCACGCGGCCATCGCGCCGTCGGCATGAAGCCGGTGGCCAGCGGCTGCGAGCACACGCCGCAGGGTTGGCGTAACGAAGACGCGCTGGCGCTGCAGGCGGCCAGCGATCCGCAGCCGGACTACGCCACGCTCAATCCCTACGCCTTGCCGGCGCCGCTGGCACCGGAACTGGCGGCGGCCGATGTCGGCGTAACGCTGGCGCTGGAGCCCATCGCACACGCGTTCGCGCAATTGCGCACGCAGGCCGAGGTGGTGGTGGTGGAAGGGGTGGGCGGGTGGGCCGCGCCGCTGAGCGCGACCCTGGACCAAGCCGATCTGGTGCGCGCCTTGCAGCTGCCGGTGGTGCTGGTGGTCGGCGTGCGGCTGGGCTGCATCAACCACGCGCGGCTCACTGCTGCGGCCATCGCCGCCGATGGGCTGCAGTGCATCGGGTGGATCGCCAATGAAATCGATCCGCAGATGGAGCGCATCGAAGAGAACATCGGCATGCTGCGCCAGCGCCTGGCGATGCCGTGCTGGGGCCGGATCCCGTGGCGGGCGGGCGCCGACGCTGCCGCCCAGGCACACGGGCTGCAGTTGCCGCGCTAGCTGGCACGGCGCGCTCGCGCGGGCAATAAAAAAGCCCAACAGAGGGAGGGATCTGTCGGGCCGGATTGCACGGGGGGAGGGACCCATGCAAAGACGCTGAATTTATTGGCGCTTACTTACGCCGGGTCTTGCCAGATGCGCCGGCCTGGTCGCTGCCGTTTTCGAACTGCTGCTTGGCAAACTGCCCAAGCTCGCTGGACATCTTCAATCCCAGCCCGACCACTTCCTGATTGACCGAGGCCAGGCGTTCCAGGTTGTCGCGCGCAACCTGCAAGCCTTTCGGCCAGAGCGTCTGGTAGGCGCCCAGATCGCGCGCCTGCGCGAACTCGCCGAAGAAGCTGCTGGTCGCGTTGACGTTGCGTTCCAGCGTCTCCAAGGCCAACTGGTTGGCACGTGCTGCGACAGACGCGAACTGACTGGTGAAGCTGTTTTCGAACTGCGCCGACATTGCGAACCCCTTGGGGAAAGCCGTGACCGTTTGTTGCGTTGCAGCATACGCCGAAGTTGCTGCGATGCAACACGTTTCCTGAAGATTTTCCAAATGTGCGTAGAAGCGCTTTAACATCAACAGCTTAGCCGGCCGCTCAAAATGAGAAAAGCCGCCAGCTGGCGGCTTCAGGTCACCCCACTGCGCTGCCGCTCAGCCGCGATAGCGACAGCCGGAGGTGCAGGTCTCGTGCACCACGATCTCGCTCAGCTGCGGCAGCGCCGGCTTGAGCTGCTGCCAGATCCAGATCGCCAGGCGTTCGCTGGTGGGGTTTTCCAACCCTTCGATGTCGTTGAGGTAATGGTGGTCCAGGCGGTCGTAGATCGGCTGGAAGGCCGCCTTGATGTCACCGAAATCCATGATCCAGCCGGTCTCGGCGCCGGGTTCGCCGCTGACATGCAGCTCGACGCGAAACGAATGGCCGTGCAGGCGCGCGCATTTATGCCCAGGCGGCACGTTGGGAAGCCGGTGCGCGGCTTCCAGGGTGAAGACCTTGAAGATGTCCATGATGGTGGTTCGGCAAGCAGGAAGAGGGAGGGATGCGTGACTGCACAGGGCAGGATCCCGCAAGAGACCGGGCAGGCCGGGACGGACAGAACAAGGGCCGCATCGCGGCCCTTGTTCTCAGCGCATGCCCAGCGCTCAGGCGCCGCGGTTGGCCGGACGGCCATTGCCGCCACGTCCACCATCGCGACGGCCTGCGCCCGCGCCAGCGTTGGCCTGACGCGGCCCGCCGCTGCGCTGGCCACCCGGCTTCTTCGGGCCGGCATGCGCATGCGCCTGACGCGGTGCATCGCCATGTGGACGACGGGCGTGGCTCTTGCGCGGCGCGCGCTCGCCACCCGGCTGCTCGGCGCGACCCGGCGCGCTGTTGCCCCAACGGATCGGGGTCTGCGGCTCGTAGCCCGGCACGTCGCGGATTTCCACGTCGCGGCCCAGCATGCGCACGATCTGGCGCAGCAGCTTGGCTTCGTCCTGCGCCACCAGCGAAATCGCCTCGCCGGTGGAGCCGTTACGGCCGGTGCGGCCGATGCGGTGCACGTAGTCCTCGGCCACCATCGGCAGGTCGTAGTTGATGACCTTCGGCAGCTGGTCGATATCGATCCCGCGCGCGGCGATATCGGTGGCCACCAGCACGGTCACCCGGCCTGCCTTGAAGTCGCTCAGCGCGCGCATGCGCTGACCCTGGCTCTTGTTGCCATGGATCGCCGCGGTCTTGATGCCGGACTTCTCCAGGAACAGCGCCAGCTTGTCGCTGCCGTGCTTGGTGCGCGCGAACACCAGGGTCTGCTCGCGGCTGTCCTGCGCCAGCAGGTGCAGCAGCAGATCGCGCTTGCGGGCGCCATCGACCGGGTGCACGCGGTGGGTGATGCTCTCGGCCACGGTGTTGCTCGGGGTGACCTGGATCTGCATCGGGTTGCGCATGAACTCCAGCGCCAACTGTTTGATGTTCTCTTCGAAGGTGGCCGAGAACAGCAGCGTCTGACGGTCCTGGCGCGGCAGCTTGGTCAGGATGCGCTTGATCGACGGCAGGAAGCCCATGTCGAGCATGCGATCGGCTTCGTCCAGGATCAGCACTTCGATGCCGGACAGGTCCACGCTGCGACGTTCGATATGGTCGATCAGGCGGCCCGGGCAGGCGATCAGCAGGTCCACGCCACGACGCAGCGCATCGAGCTGGTTGCCCATGCCGACGCCGCCATAGATCACCGCGCTGGGGATACGCAAGTACTTGCTGTAGCCGCGCAGGCTGTCGTGCACCTGGGTGGCCAGTTCGCGGGTGGGGGTCAGGATCAGCGCGCGCGGCTTGCGCGGGCCGTTGACGGTCTGCGGCGCGGTGCCCAGGTGCTGCAGCAGCGGCAGGCCGAAGGCAGCGGTCTTGCCGGTGCCGGTCTGCGCGCCGGCCAGCAGGTCGTGACCGGCCAGCACCAACGGGATCGCCTGCTGCTGGATCGGGGTGGGGGTTTCGTAGCCCTGCTCGGCCAACGCGCGCAGCAGGAAGGGCGCAAGGCCCAGGGATTCAAAAGACATCAGGAAGCTCCAAGTAAAGCGTCGCCGCCAAGCCAAGCCCGGAGCGCAAACGCATTGCAGATGCAAGAAGGTGAGGCTCGGAGCGTTCCCGTGAACCGCGCTGCGAGATGGTGGATCAACCCGATCAAGGAGCGATGGGTTTGTCGGCACCACGAAAGGCGTCGGGTGGGGCGGGCGAGCGGATCGATCGATCCTGGCCTCGCCGGCTGTCCCTAAGGGAAACGGACGGCCGCATGCAGACCCGGCAAGTGTACTCGCGTTTGGCGCGCTGCACAAAATCGCGGTTTCGCGGTTGTGGTCACGGTCAGTTGTTTCAGGTGCAACCAGTAGTGCGGCAGGCCGTACAATCGTCCGATCAGCCACAGCACAGGATGGTCATGAAGCTAGGTTCCCTGAAGGAAGGCGGCCGCGACGGCAGCCTGATCGTGGTCTCGCGCGACCTGCGCACCGCCGTGCGCGCCACCGGCATCGCGCCCACGCTGCAGCGCGCGCTGGAGGACTGGAGCAATGTGGCGCCGCGCTTGAATGCCTTGTCGGCCTCGCTCAACGATGGCAGCGCCGACGGCGTGTTCGATCTGGATGTGCAGGCCTTGGCCGCCCCCTTGCCGCGCGCCTACGAGTTCGTCGACGGCAGTGCCTACCTGCCGCATGTGGAGCGGGTGCGCCGCGCACGCAATGCCGAAGTGCCGGAAAGCTTCTACACCGACCCGCTGATGTACCAGGCCACCAGCGCCGGCTTCTATGGCCCGCGCGATGCCATCAAGGTGATCAGCGAGGACTACGGCATCGACCTGGAGGCGGAGATTGTGGTCATCACCGACGACGTGCCGATGGGCGCCTCGCCCGAGCAGGCGGCCGCGCATATCCAGTTGGTGGGCCTGGTCAACGATGTCTCGCTGCGCAACCTGATTCCGGCCGAGCTCGCCAAGGGCTTTGGTTTCGTGCAATCCAAGCCGCGTTCGGCGCTGTCGCCGGTGTTCGTCACCCCCGACGAGCTGGACGATGCCTGGCGCGACAACAAGGTGCATCTTCCGCTGGTCACGCACGTCAACGGCGCCTGGTTCGGCGCGCCCGAAGCCGGCAACGACATGCAGTTCGACTTCGCCCAACTGATCGCCCACGCCGCCAAGACCCGTCCGCTGTCGGCCGGCACGATCGTGGGCTCGGGCACCATCGCCAACCAGGACACCGCCTTGGGCGCCTCGTGTTTTGCCGAGCAACGCGTGGTCGAGACGCTGCGCGACGGCAAGCCCAGCACGCCGTTCATGGCGTTCGGGGACATGGTGCGGATCGAGATGTTCGATGCCCGTGGCGCCAGCATCTTCGGTGCGATCGAACAGCGCGTCGAGCGGCAGCCGCTGCCATGACCTGCGGCGCAGCGACGGCAGGCGGTCGCGTATGAGCGCGGCCCTGGAGCTGTTTTCGTACTGGCGCTCCAGCGCGGCGTATCGCGTGCGCATCGGTCTTGGGCTGAAGGTGCTGGATTACATCGCCCGCCCGGTGCATCTGGTGCGCGATGGGGGCGAGCAGCACGCGCCGGCCTATGCGCAACTCAATCCGCAGGAACTGGTGCCGACGTTGCGGCATGGCGATGTGGTCATCACGCAGTCGCTGGCGATTCTGGAGTATCTGGAAGAGGCATTCGCGCGCACCACGGCGCTGCTGCCGCGCGCGCCTGCCGAACGCGCCCGGGTGCGCGCATTGGCGCAGCTCATCGCCTGCGATGTGCACCCGCTCAACAACCTGCGCGTCATGCAGGTGCTGGAGCGCGAGTTCGCGCTGGAGGGCGCACAACGCCAGCAGTGGACACGGCGCTGGATGGAGCGGGGCTTTGCGGCACTGGAAACGCAGCTGGCGCGCGATGCGCAGACCGGGTGCTTCTGCCACGGCGATGCACCGGGCCTGGCCGATTGCGTGCTGATCCCGCAGCTCTACAACGCGCACCGGTTCGAGGTCGATCTGGCGCCGTATCCGACCCTGCGGCGCATCGAGCAGGCCTGCCTGCAGTTACCGGCCTTCGACGCGGCGCGCCCGGAGATGCAGGCCGACGCGGTGGGCTGAGGGCAGGCTGTCACAGCCCTCATCCGCCCTTCGGGACCTTCTTCCGTGCCACGGGAAAAGGGCAGGCAATCACCCGGTTCGGGCAGTCGGCGTCACGCCAGGCGACAACGAAATGTAAGTTTGAGAGCTTCGGCACCGGCACCTGAAAGCACCGTGCGAGCGCCGATCCCTCCCTTCTCCCGCAGGAGGGAGGCCGCCGGCCTTTTCCTCCTGCCGCAAGCGGGGCGCCGATCTCGTCCTTATCCGCAAGCGGGAGAAGGTGGCGCGCAGCGCCGGATGAGGGCGCCGGTTGCATCGGCATCGCGAATGCGGAGCACGTCGCAGAGTTCGCTCTTAACCACCAGGATCCAGCGGCCCCCCGGTGCCGCAAGATCACCGATCGTCGCCGCCAAACCGATTAGATGAACCCGTGACTGATCTTCGGTGCCGCGGCCGCTTCGTAATCCGCATACGGGTCGTGCTCGCCGGAGCCGCCCTCGGAGAGACGGAACTTCAGCGCCAGGCCGTCGCGCGAGTCGGCCGCGCGCAGTGCTTCTTCCTGCTCGATTTCGCCCGACTTCACCATCCGGAACAGGCATTGGTCGAAGGTCTGCATGCCTTCTTCCAGCGACTCTTCCATCGCTGCCTTGACCTCGTGCACCTGGCCGCGCCGTAGCAGGTCGCGGATCATCGGGGTATTGAGCAACACCTCGGTGGCGGGGCGGCGGCGCCCGTCCACGCCCTTGACCAGGCGCTGGGAGACCACTGCGCGCAGATTCAGCGCCAGGTTCATCAGCACGTTCTTGTGCGCGCTTTCCGGGAAGAAATTGAGGATGCGCTCGATGGTCTGGTCGGCGTTGTTGGAGTGCAGCGTGGCCAGGCACAGGTGGCCGGTTTCGGCGAAGGCGATCGCCGCCTCCATGGTTTCGGCGTCCAGGATCTCGCCGATCAGGATCACGTCCGGCGCCTCGCGCATGGCGTTCTTCAGCGCGCTCTGGAAGGCGTGCGTGTCCAGGCCCACCTCGCGCTGGTTCACGATCGACATCTTGTGCTTGTGCAGGTATTCGATCGGGTCCTCGATGGTGAGGATGTGCCCGGTGGTGGTGCTGTTGCGGTGGTCGATCATCGACGCCAGCGAGGTCGACTTGCCCGAACCGGTCGAACCCACCACCAGCACCAGCCCGCGCGGGGTCATGATGACGTCCTTGAGCACCTGCGGCAGGTTGAGCTCTTCGATGCTGGGAATCCGGCTGCGAATGGCGCGAATCACCATGCCCACCTCGCCGCGCTGCTTGAAAACGTTCACGCGGAAACGGCCGGCATCGGGCAGGGCGATGGCCATGTTGAGCTCGAGCTCGCGTTCGAACTGCGGCACCTGGCCTTCGTCCATCAACGAGTAGGCGATTTTCTTGACCATTCCCGGCGGCAACCCCGTATTGCCGAGCGGGTAAAGCTTGCCCTCGATCTTGATGTACACCGGCGCGCCGGTGGTCAAGAACATGTCCGAGGCATTCTTTTCGGTCATCAGCTTCAGGAAGTAGCCGATATCCATGCGCAATGGTTCCCCAACAAACAGCAGCGTCTCGTTGCAAGTCCGCCGCAGGCTTCCGACAATGGCCGTGCTCGAGACTTCTCGCTACGGCTCCCCTAATGACGGCTAGCTTCGCATACTTGCGGCGATCCCTGTATGGCATCGCCTGTTTCATGGTCCTTTCCTCTCCGGCCGCCGCCCAGGTGGCACCGGAGCTCACCGCCGCCGAACAGGCCGTGCAACGCGCCACCCAGGCCGATGCCGACCAATACGCCCCAGACCTGATCAACCTGGCCCGCCAGGAATTGATGCAGGCCCAGCAGGCGCAACTGGACAAGCGCCAGCGCAAGCAGGTGCCCCAGATCGCCTTGCGCGCCGCCGCCGACGCCGACCTGGCCAAGGCCCGCAGCGAAGAAGCGGTGGTCACCGCTCAACTGGAACAGCGCAGGAAGGAAGTGGCGCAGTTGCAGAACACCCTCAATACCGGGGAGGGCGGCCGATGAAACTGCGCCCCCTGCTGTATCTCGGTGTGTTGAGCCTGGTCACGTTGCCGCCGCTGGCGATGGCGGCCAAGGACGACCCGCAGGCCGACGCGCTCAACCGGCGCCTGGCCGCACTACAGAACGACCCGCAGACCAATGATCTGGCGCGCTTTGAGCGGCTGCAGGCGCAGCAAAGCGTGGCTGCGCTGGCCGAGGCCAAACGCCGCGACCGCGACGAGCTGGTGTTTCTGGCCGACCGGCGGGTCGAAATCGCCGAACTCACCGCCCGTACCGCGCTGGCGCGGCGCGAATTGGACCGCCTGGAAGGCACGCGCAACGACTTGCTGATCGAAGTCAGTCGCCGCGATGCCGCACGGGCGCGCCAGGAAGCCGAACGCCTGCGCGTGCAGGCGCAGATCCAGGCCGAGGCCGCCGAGCAGGCACGCCAGGCCGCCGAACAGGAAGCGCTCGCCCGCCAGGACGCCGAGCTGGCGTTGACCAGCGTGGCCGGCAAGCAGACCGCCAAGCTCAACGCGGCCCAGCAGAAGGCGGTGCAACTGGCGCATGAGGAGGCCGAGCTGGTCGCCGGGGCCAAGCTGCCGGCCGCCAAGTTCGACAGCCGCGGCGAAGTGTTTTCCCTGGGCAGTGGCGCCTTCGGTGGCAAGGCGGCGTTGTCCGGGGATGCCGCCGGGCAGGCCAAGGCATTGGCCGAATATCTGAACATCGGCAAGAAGGGCCGGGTCAGCATCGTCGGCTTCGACACCGATGCAGCCATTGCCAAGAAGCGTGCCGAAGCACTGCGCGATGCGTTGGTGGCAGGCGGCGTGTCGGCCTCGCGGCTGCAGGTCACCGGCACCAAAGGCGCGGCCAGCAAGACCCGCGCGGCCGAGGTCGTTGTCGCGCCCTGATGTCGTTCATTGCAAGTGATTGGAAGTTAAGGGCTTTTAACCGGTGCATGACGCCTGGTTGAACCGCGGTCACTGATTGAGGCAGGGAACGGCAAATGCGGCCGTTTCGGTCTTGAACCCCCTCCGCGACCGGCGTAGGGTCTTACCTCCGGGCAGCAACTCCGCGGCCCGGGAAGTACGGAGGGCCGGGCCAGTGATGCAGAGGCACGCAGCGAGACAACATGGTGGAGCAGTTGTTGGTGGTCCCGCCGGTGTGTCGGCCTTTGCAACGCGTTGGTCTTCCATCCCCAAGCTGCGCCCCGTGCCTTCGCTGGCCGGGGCGTTCTTGTTTTAAGTGAAGGAGGTAACGCCATGTTCGAAGGGCAACCGCAGACCGAAATCGACGCATTGATGAAGTCCGATCCCCAGTTCAAGCAGCTCTACCAACGCCACAAGCTATTGAACAAGAAATGCATGGATGCCGAACTCGGGGTGCTCCCGATCGACGACGTGACCTTGGGCCAGATGAAGCGCGAGAAGTTGCAGGCAAAAGAAAAGCTCACCCGGATGTACGACCAGCTCACCCACTGATCCTTCCCCACCGTTAGAACAAGTTCACCGTCGCGGGCGGTGGCGGCCTCCTCGTCGGCTTGCCACCGTCCGCGTCTTTAGTTGGAGTGGCGTTTGCTGGCGGGGGCACATCGGCGAACGGTTGAGCCTGTTCGTTCATCGGCCTGTGCAATCGGTTCAATGCTGAATGAGCATTCCCCGGCGGTTCGTCGGATAATGACCGGCCTAGCCCGCGTGGCGCAGCGACGATATCCCGATGGCGATTCATTCCTCCGTACTCGAACTGATTGGCAACACGCCGATCGTCAAGGCCCAGCGCCTGGACACCGGCGTCTGCGAGCTGTTCCTCAAGCTGGAGGCGAATAATCCTGGCGGATCGATCAAGGACCGCATCGGTCTGTCGATGATCGAAGCGGCCGAGCAGCGCGGCGATCTCAAGCCCGGCGCCACCCTGGTGGAGGGTACCGCCGGCAACACCGGTCTGGGCTTGGCCCTGGTGGCGCAGCAGAAGGGCTACCAGTTGATCCTGGTGGTGCCGGACAAGATGAGCCGCGAGAAGATCTTCAATCTCAAGGCCATGGGCGCCAACGTAGTGCTGACGCGCTCGGATGTGGCCAAGGGCCACCCCGAGTACTACCAGGACCTGGCTGCCAGGATCGCAGCCGAGACTCCCGGCGCCTACTTCATCAACCAGTTCGGCAACCCGGACAACCCGGCCGCGCACGAATTCGGCACCGGCCCGGAAATCCTGGCGCAGATGGGCGGCCAACTGGACGCCATCGTGTTCGGTTGCGGCAGCTCCGGCACCATGACCGGCCTGTCGCGCGCCTTCGCCAGCGCCTCGCCCCACACCGAACTGGTATTGGCCGACCCGGTCGGTTCGATCCTGACCCAGTACATCGAAGAGGGCACGGTCAGCGAAAAGTCCGGCAGCTGGTTGGTCGAAGGCATCGGCGAGGATTTCCTGCCGGATATCTCCGACTTTTCGCGGGTCAAGAAGGCTTATTCCATCAGCGACGCGGAAAGCTTCCATACCGCGCGCGAGCTGCTGGCCAAGGAGGGCATCCTCGGCGGCTCGTCCACCGGCACCCTGCTGGCTGCGGCGCTGAAGTATTGCCGCGAGCAGACCACGCCCAAGCGCGTGCTGGTGTTCGTCTGCGATACCGGCAACAAGTACCTGTCGAAGATGTACAACGACTACTGGATGCTCGACAACGGCTTTTTGGAGCGCCCGCAACATGGCGATCTGCGCGACCTGATCCTGCGCCCTTACAACAAGCGCGACACCGTGGTGGTGGGCCCGAAGGATCTGCTGACCACCGCCTACCAGCGCATGAAGCTGTACGACGTCTCGCAGTTGCCGGTGATCGACGATGGCGAGCTGGTAGGCATCGTGGACGAAAGCGACGTGCTGCTGCATGTCTATGGCGACGAATCCCGTTTCCGCGACCCGATTTCCACTGCCATGGTCAGCAAGCTGGATCGTCTGGACGTCGCGTCGCCGATCGAAGCGCTGCTGCCGGTGTTCGACCGTGGCCAGGTCGCCATCGTCATGGACGGCACGCAATTTCTTGGCTTGATCACCCGCATCGACCTGCTCAACTACCTGCGCCGTCGCGTGCAGTGATCGTGCAGTAATCCGGCACTGCCGCGCGCTCGGATGAGACGCGCGGCACGGGCCATTCAGACCTGCTTGTTACAATCGCCCACTTTTTCGGGAACCTCCATGTCCAATCGCACCACTCATAGCCATGACGGCGAGCGCGCGCTGTCGCTTGCAACGCTGGCGATCCATGGAGGGCAGTCGCCAGATCCGAGCACCGGCGCGGTGATGCCGCCGATCTATGCGACGTCCACCTATGCGCAGTCCAGCCCCGGCGAGCATCAGGGCTTCGAATATTCGCGCACCCACAACCCCACGCGCTTCGCCTACGAGCGTTGCGTTGCCGCGCTGGAAGGCGGTACGCGCGCATTTGCGTTCGCTTCCGGCATGGCTGCCACCTCGACGGTGATGGAGTTGCTGGATGCCGGCAGCCACGTGGTGGCGATGGACGACCTGTACGGCGGCACCTTCCGCCTGTTCGAGCGCGTGCGCCGTCGCACCGCCGGCCTGGATTTCAGCTTCGTCGACCTGACCGACCCGGCTGCCTTCGAAGCTGCAATCCGCCCCGACACCAAGATGGTGTGGATCGAAACCCCGACCAACCCGATGCTCAAGCTGGTCGATATCGCTGCCATTGCCGCGATCGCGCGCAAGCACGGCCTGTTGATCGTGGTCGACAACACGTTCGCTTCCCCGATGCTGCAGCGCCCGCTCAGCCTGGGTGCGGATATCGTCGTGCACTCGGCCACCAAGTATCTCAACGGCCACTCGGACATGGTCGGCGGCATCGCGGTGGTTGGCGACAACGCCGAGCTCGCCGAGCAGATGGCGTTCCTGCAGAACTCCATCGGTGGCGTCCAGGGCCCGTTCGACAGCTTCCTCGCCCTGCGCGGCCTCAAGACCCTGCCGCTGCGCATGCGCGCGCATTGCGAGAATGCCCTGGCGCTCGCGCAATGGCTGGAAACCCACCCTGCGATCGAAAAGGTCATCTACCCCGGCCTTGCTTCGCACCCGCAGCATGCGCTCGCGAAAACCCAGATGTCCGGCTTCGGCGGCATCGTCTCCATCGTCCTCAAGGGCGGCTTCGACGCAGCCAAGCGTTTCTGCGAAAAGACCGAATTGTTCACCCTGGCCGAATCGCTCGGTGGCGTGGAAAGCCTGCTCAACCATCCCGCCGTCATGACCCACGCCTCCATTCCGGTTGCCCGCCGTGACCAGCTTGGTATCAGCGATGCGCTGGTGCGGTTGAGTGTGGGGATTGAGGATGTGGGGGATTTGCGTGGGGATTTGGAGCGGGCGTTACAGCCTGAAGCCTCGTAATGACCGTGACTGCACCATCGATCCTGTCGCGGGTTCGCGCTATTGCACTGGGGCCATTTGATGCGCTAATCGGGCGTAGGGATTTGACCAAGGAACTTGCAAAACGCGAAGTTCTGGGGCGTTATCGCGGGGCCAGTTTTGGTTTATTGTGGTCACTGATTAGTCCATTTCTGCTGCTGATCGTATACACAATTGCATTCGGTTCAATTATGAAAAGCCGGTGGCCCGAAGTCGCTGCAGGACAATCGCATTTTTCCCTAGTGCTTTTTGTAGGGTTAATCGTTCACGGCTTCTTTGCAGAATGCCTAATGCGTTCCCCTCACCTAATCATGGGTAATCCCAATTTCGTCAAGCGCGTGATCTTTCCGTTGGAGATATTGCCTTGGCCAATGGTGGCTTCAGCGTTATTCCACGTGTTGATGAACACCTTGGTGTTCGCAGTGCTCCGTCTGTTGCTGGACGGACAAATGGTATGGACCATCGTGCTTCTTCCTATTGTGATGCTCCCTCTGGTCGTCCTGGGGCTCGGAGTGTCTTGGTTTCTGGCTTCTTTTGGTGTGTATTTTCGAGATGTCACGCAGGTAACGGGGGTTCTGTCAACGGCCCTGCTGTTTCTTTCTTCGGCAATGATTCCACCTCAAGCCATTCCGGAAAACATGAAGCTAGTGTTTCTGCTGAATCCGTTGACCTTCATCATTGACCAAGCGCGGGAAGTGGCCCTCTGGGGCAATCTGCCGGATTGGTCTGGGCTTTCTATATATCTATTGCTAGCGATGGTGGCTTTCTACGGTGGGTTTGTTTGGTTCAGGGCGACGCGCAAGGGGTTTGCGGATGTCATCTGAACCGGTGATTGAAGTCAGAAACGTAGGTAAGGTCTTTCCAATCTATCAGAAAGCCCACCATCGTCTCATGCAGATGCTGAGTCCGCAGTCACGGAAGGCAAAATGGTTCCGTGATTTTCATGCGTTGCACGGAGTCACATTCGAAGTGGGTAAAGGGGAAAGTGTTGGTATTGTCGGCCGAAACGGCTCCGGAAAATCGACACTTCTTCAAATAATTTGTGGAACCTTGTCGCCCACTACGGGCTCCGCCGAGGTCAATGGACGGGTTGCTGCACTGTTGGAATTAGGCGCCGGCTTCAACCCGGAATTCACGGGTCGCGAAAACGTCTTCGTTTACGGATCGGTGCTCGGATTGTCCAGACGTGAAGTCGAAGATCGCTTCAACAAAATTGAGGACTTCGCCGACATAGGTCAATTCATCGATCAGCCGGTGAAGACCTATTCCAGTGGTATGTTTGTCCGGCTCGCCTTCGCGGTCGCGATCAACGTGACGCCTGACGTGTTAGTTGTGGACGAAGCGCTAGCTGTGGGCGACGCCAAGTTTCAGTCAAAATGCTTCGCCCGCTTGCGCGAGCTGCGCGAACAAGGGACATCAATCCTTTTCGTGTCGCACTCCACTGAGCAGATCGTCACCCACTGCGACCGTGCGATCCTCCTTGATGGGGGACATCTTTTAATGGATGGAGCACCTAAGGCAGTTGTACATCAGTATCTTGATCTTCTTTTCGGCACGAGTCGAGCATCAGAGGGGCCTGCATCGCGTAACGACGCGTTTCTCGAACCGCGCGATGGAGAGAATCCATTTTTAGGGCAACCGGCCGAGGGAACGGATCCTTTTTCACAGCACGCCAACTATAACCCCCACGAATACCGCTGGGGTGATGGCGGCGCAGTGTTGCAGGACTTCCATCTGCAGATTGGTGGGGCCAACTTCCCACAGATTGTATCCAGTGGAAAATCAGCGCGTTTGAGCCTAGCTCTTCGCTTCGTGCAGGAAATACAGCGCCCCATCATTGGCATGACGCTGAAGAACACTGAAGGGGTAACGGTTTACGCAACAAAT
This sequence comes from Xanthomonas euvesicatoria, assembly GCF_013112235.1. Lineage (NCBI taxonomy): Bacteria > Pseudomonadati > Pseudomonadota > Gammaproteobacteria > Lysobacterales > Lysobacteraceae > Xanthomonas > Xanthomonas euvesicatoria. The sequence goes on along the minus strand of NZ_JABFFS010000001.1, from coordinate 242,868 downwards.
ACCGAGATGCAGTCCGTCAAGGATATGGTGGAGATCGGAAGCGCTGGTACATCGGTAAGGATCGACATCGATTTCCAGTGTTTCCTGGGGAGCGGTGATTACTTTATATCAGTGGGCGTCGCCAGTCGAGTTGGAGACGATGTTATTCCCCATGATCGCCGGTATGATGCCATTCATTTTCAAGTTATATCCGAAGGCTTCGTTGGTTTTAGCGACGTGCGGGCCGCTATTCGTCCCGTGCTGTAGTCGAATAAGGAATGTCATAAATGTCTAAGTTTTCTCCCGGCATCGAAAATAATTATAACTACAACGGGGAAGTGTGGGTTCCCAATAGTCGTGCCCAGGAGTTTGGCTATACGGACGGAGACGAAGCAGAGGAACGTATCTCTGAGTCCATTTCGGGTTGCGATGACGTATCTCTTTTTTCGCGATCACTACAGGAATATCAGACAGACTGGCCGTCGCGTTACCACTTGAGCGCTGGACGCGCGAATCTACTGCGTCCGATATCCGATCTGCTAAAGGGACGAGTGCTGGAAGTCGGCTCTGGATGCGGCGCGATATCACGGTATCTCGGCGAGATAGGTGCATCGTTGACTGCGCTTGAAGGTAGTAGTCGCCGTGCGCAGATCACGGCATCTAGATGCCGTGATCTGCCAAACGTAAGAGTTGTAAACGACGTGCTCGAAAACTTCTCGTCCCAGGAGGAGTTCGATGCTCTGACACTTATCGGAGTTCTGGAATATGCCAACGTCTACGGACAGTCCAGTGAGCCGGCGCTAGCGTGGTTGCAGAAAGCGTACTCGTTGCTTGCAGATGATGGTTGCCTGATCGTCGCTATTGAGAATCAGCTTGGTCTCAAGTACTTCGCTGGAATGCCAGAGGACCATGTTGGCAAGCCGATGCATGGCATCTCCGACAACTACGACGAAAAAACCGTTGCGACGTATGGGCGGTTGCAGCTCATTGAAATGTTGCGTTCCGCAGGCTTCGAAGGCTGCGAGCTGCTGCTTCCATTTCCTGATTATAAGTTTCCTACTGTGGTGCTCGCGCCCGGTGCTTATGACGGTTCATATCCGGAATTCGATGCAGGTGCGTTAGCTGCTCAAAGCGCTATCGCTGACCCGCAGCTGCCCCACGCCCCGTTGTTCTCGCTTGAGCGCGCTTGGTCGGTCATCGCTCGTAATGGGCTTCTGCCCGATATGGCGAATTCCTTTTTATTTGTCGCCAGGAAAAAGGCTAAGCCCGTAGGCAGTGTGCCACCGGGCAGCACGCTGGCGCATCACTTTGCCACCAACCGACTTCCGATGTTCTGTAAGCATGTCCAATTTCAGGCAAAAAGCGACGGGGTCGGAATAGAGGTTGTACCCAAGCGTCTACTGAATGACGACAGCTTAGAGCTATCTCGGCCAATCAGAATGGAGCTGAAGGCCTCGGAATACGTTCCTGGTCATTTGCACAGCCGTACCCTGGAAAAGATCGTGAGTCGAGATGGTTGGCGCGCGGCAGAGATCGCAGAGTGGCTTATGTTTTGGAAAGATGCCCTGTTGCGGGGCGTTGCTGCTTCGCAGGATGCATCGAGCGAGTCGGGGTTTTTGCCCGGATGGGCGCTTGACGCGTTGCCGCGAAACCTCATGATCGATCAGAGTGGCGCCGCAGAGTTTATCGATCTTGAGTGGATATGGCACGGTCGGCTTGAACTGTCTTATCTCTCCTACAGGGCCCTTGTAGGCTCAGTGACGTCACTGGTTGCAGTTGGCATTCCGGAAGATATTTCCCATCTTCATGTGCCTGTCTTGCTGCGGACGGTCATGCAAATCATCGGGTCACCGATCGACGAGACGGACATTGAGCGATTCATTGAGTTGGACGGGGTCGTAACACGGCTTGTATATGGCCGCGACAGTGGATTGATCTTCAAGAATTTTACGGGCCTGTATCTGCGTTCGCTTCCCGATGTAGAAAAGATGTCCGGCGACTGGAATGCGGTTAAGGCAGATGCAGCTGAGCGCATCGCAAGCGTCTTGCACTCGGCAGAAACCGAGCGTGCAGCCAACCTCGCTAAGGAAGCCCAATTTCTTCAGGAGCTGTCCGAGCTGCGTGTCGAGCTGGAAGATAAGGATGTAGAACTTACGGAGTTAAGAGGCCAGCGAGCCGATCAAGAGCTAAAGCTAGAGAAGTTGACACATCTTGCTGAGCAAGCTCGCGTGAATGAACAGAGATTAGAGCGTGATCTAATTCAATCGAGAGATACGATAGAAGCGTATACGGAGCTCGTGGCATTGGCTGCATCACGCGCCAACGAGCTGAATGAAGTGTATTCCTCGACAAGTTGGCGTATTACCATGCCGTTGCGGGTCATGAGAAATATACTTCGCCTACGCTCCGCCAAAGAAAATTTAGGGCGTGGGTTGCGCAAGATTTATTTGAAGGTTCCAATTTCAATTAGTTCTAGACAACTACTTAAAGCGACCTTATTTAAGTTGTTTCCGTGGCTGTTTTCTAGAACAAACGCTTACCGGAGCTGGTATGCCTGCCGACATCTTGGTGGGAGGCCTTTGGCGCCGGCTGCTCCACATATAGAAGATGCGTCGAACGTGGGGACCGCCCATGCTCGCTACGTACGGTCGGTACTTCAGCTTCCCAATTCACCCTCCAATGACTACGTGCCTATCGCCGCGACGGCTGATAAACAACAAGGTGCGGCTCGCGTGATTGCGTTTTACTTGCCGCAATTCCATCCCATTGCTGAGAACGACGAGTGGTGGGGTCGCGGCTTCACTGAATGGACCAATGTCGCCAAGGCTGTTCCGCAATTTATTGGGCACTATCAGCCCCATTTGCCTGGTGAGCTAGGCTTCTATGACCTGCGCATTGTTGATGTGATGCGTAGGCAGGCCGAGCTGGCCAAACTCTATGGCGTAGAGGGGTTCTGCTTCCACTATTACTGGTTTGCCGGTAAACGACTGCTCGAGCGGCCACTAGATCAGCTGCTTGCTTCCGACATTGATTTGCCATTTTGTATCTGTTGGGCCAATGAAAACTGGACGCGACGCTGGGATGGTCTCGAGAATGAAGTGCTTATCGCACAGGATTACGGTCCTGAGGACGATCTTGCCTTCATAGAGACGTTGGAGCCCTTGCTCCGCGATCCACGCTACATACGGGTTGATGGGCGGCCGCTTGTGATTCTGTATCGACCGTCCTTGTTGCCTGACGCAGCGAGTACTCTTGACCGGTGGCGCACTCACTGCCGCGAATCTGGCGTCGGTGAGTTGTTTCTGTGTATGGTTCAGTTCGATAAACTCGATCCGCGTGAGTATGGGTTTGATGCTGCTGTCGAGTTTCCACCGCACAAAGTGGCAGCTGGTCTGCCTTCCATCAACAGTGAGTTGGAGATCATCAATCCTGGTTACCAAGGTAGCGTTGTCGATTACGCCAATGTTGTTGATAAGGCACTGTCGGAGGTCAAGCCAGAATTTGACCTGATACGTGGCGTGTTCCCATCATGGGACAACGACGCCCGCAAGCCAGGTCGTGGCTACACCGTAGCTCGTTCAACTCCTGCCCGCTATCGTACGTGGCTGCGCGGAGCGATCGATTATTCAAGAAAGTTCCCCGTACGCGGGGAATCACTCGTTTTTGTCAATGCGTGGAACGAGTGGGCCGAAGGGGCCCATCTTGAGCCTGATCGAAAGTATGGCTACGCTTACCTCGAGGCAACCCGGCGAGCTCTGAGGCGCCCCGTAATGCCAAGGACCCCTGAGCGAGTCGCTGTGGTTATTCATGCGTTTTATCCTGAGATTCTTCCTGAAATGCTTAAGGAGCTTCAGTCATGGGATGTGCCGTACTTTCTAATCATTTCTACCGTTGCTGACAAGGCAGATGAGGTAAGAGGATATCTTGCTGATTTGTCAGTCGTGGCAGATGTGCGTGTATTCGAAAATCGAGGGCGAGACATCCTGCCATTCCTCGAAATCATGAAGGATCTTCGCGGACGCGAGAGCCTTGTCCTAAAGCTGCACACAAAGCGGTCTCTTCACCGCCAGGACGGTGAATCGTGGCGGCGTGACATGCTTGAGAAGTTGCTCGCACCTAAGGTGGCATCCGAAATTTTTGCTGCCTTCAGAGAGCAGGAACGCTTGGGTCTAGCCGCGCCAGAGGGGCATATTCTTTCGATGACAACGTATTGGGGTGCAAATGCTGACACAGTGCATAGGCTCTCCAAGCAAATGCATGTCGATCCGGTCAATCCGGTTACCGCCATGTTCGCTGCTGGTTCAATGTTCTACGTCCGCCCTGAGGCCATCGATTCGATTATGGATCTAGACCTTCGAAGAGAAGACTTCGAGCCTGAGGCTGGCCAGGTTGATGGCACACTGGCGCATGCGATCGAGAGGTGTTTCAGTCTCGCCGTCTGCTCAACTGGTTATTACATTGCTTCGAGTAATCTGCCAATGGTTGAGGCATACGAGCCTTTTGAAACATACGCATATGCCGATCCGGCACCGTGAAAGTATGTAGAGGATCCACATCTTCAGCTCAGTGTTCGATCTGCATTGTTTTGAATGATTTACGATATGTGGCCTGAATAAAAACGCCGGCAAGCGCTGGCGTTTTTATTTCTATTTTTTGACGTACTCATTCCTGCTCTGCACGGCATGACTGAATTTCAAAACGATCGTAGAATAGCCTCAATGGTTCGCATCGTTTGCTAAGTCGAATGTAATCGGTGCTATCGGGTAGCGGCAAATGTCTGTCGATAAATAGCAGTCCCTCATCGCTCAACGTGGATGGAGTGATCGCAGTAAATCTGCCGTGGCCTGCTCCGAGATACTCTTGGCTAGCAATATGTGCCCACCAAGGAGCGTAGACGATTCCAGAATAGCTTGCCAAGAAACTTTGAACTTCTTGCTGCTTCTGTGCTTCGGTAAGCGTGCTCGAGTCTGTGCTTCGAACGGCAGGTAGCCAAACATCCGCGATGTATCCAGTGATGCTAGCGTGGTTCAGGGCGCACCACGCTATGATTGAAAGCAGCGCCGGGATGGGTAGTTCCCCCCGCCTTACATACAAGATAGGAATGCAGATCAAGGCACAGCCGTACAGGACCGCGTTGAAGGCGTAACGTGGCCAGCCATTGGAGAAAAATATCCAGTAACCGAGATGCACAAAAAATGCTATCACTAGCAGCGAGGTTAGTGAGCGGACCTTTATGTCTTGAGTTGACCAGAGCGTCAGCGCTGCACTAAATACTCCCCATGCGAGGAGCCAGGCCATGCCGATGTTGAAACGCTCCTTGAAGGTGATGGCACGAGCATGAATGAGCTGATCAAATGTTGACGAAGCGGATCCGGTTCCCTGTGTGCGAATAAAATGTATATGGTTGTCCCAATTGGTGACCCAACCAATGCTTCCGAGGGAATGCCAACGGTACAGTTCAAATAATACGATCGGAATTAAGGTCCCGATTGCGGCTGCGCTAAGCAATGTCAACCACCTTCTTGTCTCCTGCGTCGATCTCCGTTTCACGATGGACGAACGGACGGCCATATACAACATCATCGACCCTAGAGGGATGACGTAAATCGCTGATAACTCTTTTGCTTCGAAAGAGGCTCCCAACAGTACGCCGGACGCAAAAAAAGTACCTATACGTGGATGGCAGTAGGCGGCGACGACAAAGGCCGTATAGGCGAGCAAGTAAGATTGCAGCTCACCCAAGAAAGCGAACCACTGCTCGTGGTGCATGGTTGTCGTGGAGATTGCAAGCAGCGTGGTTACGGCAGTGAACGCGCACGCACGAGCATGCCCAGACCGTCTGGAAATAAGCATTATCGACAGGCATGTCAGTGCAGTGTTGAAAATTATCAACACCATGCCCGGAATCCATGGAGCGTTTCCAAAAAAGTGGATTGCGACAGCGCCTAGAATGATTGTGCTAGGTCCTGTTCCCAATGCAGGGTGGAATAGCGACCCTCGATGATCTTGGTTGCCATAGTCTAGGCTAAGCAGGTAACCGTCGCCTGCCGCAAGGTTCTTAGACACTACAGCAAAGGATGCGTCGTCAAAGCAGCAGGTCCCCCGATTAAAAGCATTGATAAGAAGTTCTGTCAAGATAAGTGCCAAGCACAGTAGGCTTACGCTGATGAGCAGCCTCTTATGCCACTGCTGCACGCGATTGCTTTGGTTGCCAATCATTTGCATTTGGTTGGTCTCAATGGGCTCAAAATGTTACAAACGGGACGCCGGATTTAGTTAAAATGATTTTGTGCCCGGTGTCGCAATAAGCTTTGCTCTTGCCTGAAACAAAAACCCGGTACGTCTGTGCAGGGAGTGTTGATGCGGTAATGATGGCGTCAAAACCGGAGCGCTCATAGCGGCTATTCTTTAGTGCAGTGGCGACGTCAGGGCGACTCGTTCTGCTGTAGCCAGTATCAAATTCGAAAGCCTGATCTTGTCCAACTAGCGCAATCTTCAGGCTGGGAAAATTCATCGGTCCGACACCGAGAACAGAAGGCGACGCCCATCCTGAGAGGCGCATTGGCATCTGATCGACGGCAGTGAGCGGCTGGATAGCAGTGCTGCGTTCGTTGAGTGAATCTAGCGCACATTCCCGCTCGGCAGCCTTTGGTTGGTTGATCACATGTCCGCGGGGAAAAATCGAAATGTCCAGCGCTTGTCTTATTTGCATCAGCCGGGCGGAAAATGCGCCCGTCGGTATCACTACCGCTTGTCCAACCAAAGCCGCGGTGCCGACATGAGAACAATCCACCTCAACCTTTGAATAATTATCAGCTTTGCTGGCGCCAACCGAGCATCGTCCTGCAGTCATTGGAAGTTGATGCCCGGACAGCGCCCGCGCGCCCAGAACTGAGGTTGGAAGGGTGCTTGTTTGGTCTTTGTCGTGCAGACTCTGTGCCAACCGTACTGGGTCTGGGTATGGTACATGTGCGTGTGGCTTGTTTTGAAAGGCGCTAATATCCCCGTCAAGAAAGCGTGCCGTATTTAATGTGGACATTTTTAAAAAATAAGCGCGTTCCTGCACCTTTGAAAATTGGTCAACACTTTGTATTATGAGTGATCCCGTAACAACAGCAAAGGCAAGGCATGCTGGCACCCTATAAGGGTTTCTTCTATGACCGAAAATGTTATTTGTCGTGGCGAGGCGTAGCGCAAAATAACACGCAGCGATTGATGTTGGTAGAATAGTGTCAGTGTATCGTGATGTAACCTCCGTTAAATCGTGGCCCCGCGAATACGAAATGGCCAAGGAATTAAGCAGTCCGAGGATGTTCAGGCCAAAGAAAAATAGGTCGCTTGTGCTCTTTTGCTGCCGACCTGTTCGTAAGAGCCACATCAGGAGTGGTGTTATCAGGAGGATCTGCCCGATTGCAGGAGGCATTGGCCAGCTGGTGGTAATCCATAATGCGGAGATCCACTCGCCGATGTTCTGGGCCTTTAAGATCGCATGGTATGTAGGTGATGGGGTCAGGCCGTAGCCGATAATGCCGAGCATGCACATCAACATTGCCAGAATTGCCGAGCGGATGCGGATCTCTGGGTCGGTTAAAGATCGAAGAGAAAGCACGCCTGCACAGCAAAATGCGGTGAGCACTCCGTTGGCCATGGCAAGCATTGATGCGCCGACTATCATTAGGGGCAAGATGCATAGAGGGCTACGGAAACTTGTATAGGCACATGCGCTGATCGCAAAAAATGCCAATAGCGCATTGATATAAAATTGACTTTGAAAGCCAACTAGAGTGTTTTCCCAGCCGAACGGAAGGGCGCCGGCGAGTATCACCACGAGGGTCATAGCGATTGCTTTGAAGCGAGTCAATGCTTGGGCTGCAAATAAAACAGGGATCGTAAGTGCTACGCAATAGATTCCACTGGACACAACTGCTTCAAGCTGATTATCCCATTGCTGCCCGTTTACATTAAATAATATGATGGTCAGGAGACGAGTCCAAAAGATACGATGCTCGTTATGTGCGGAAAGTAGTTGTTGCCAAGTCAGGCTGCCGTTCTGAAAGGCGCTGAAAATTGCATTCTCGCCACCCCATTGATCCCAGAACGGGACTGAGCTGCCTGCCGCCATTAACAACATGAAACGCGAGGTCGCCAGCACGACAAACGTTCCAATGCACAGAAGCGTGATTTTACTGAGATGGAACTTTTCGGGAGGATGAGTAGTGGACATCATGTCCTTTTCTGCGAAAAAGAAAGATATTTGTGGCCGATGTAGCTTGTTACCACCGGAACCGCAACGCCAATCCCATGGGCCAAGGTCTCGGCGTGGAAGTCGATCGCCAGGTAAGGAAAGATGATGCGGGCGAGCGCAAGGCTGATCAGTAGGGTTTGAATTACTGCGGCAATATTGACGAGTACGAACCAGAGAATCTGCTTATAAAGTTGTTTATCGCTTCTCTCAAATACGAAGAGCTTATTGAGAGAAAATGCGGTGACCATGCCCAGGCAGTAGGCGATGATGATAGCTGGGACGTAATGAAGCCAATGGCTCAGTAGAATGCGTGAGCCAAAATTGACAACTGCCGCAGTTCCTCCTGCAATCAAGAATAGGGCAAACTGCCGCGACACCAGAATGCGAGTCACGTTGGACTAGCTCTATTGCTGGCTTGAGCTGCCAATGTTGCTCCGACCAATATACTTTCGTTTATTGAGCGATCTTCCGGGTAGTAGTACGCCGTATCCGCCATGTAGAAGCCCTGCAGAGGCGTGCTCATCGACGGCAGCATGTTCTGAAAACCCGGTGGGCAGATGGTCTGCGCATACTCGTAGCGATGACAATGAGTGGCGCGAATCCACTCCGGCTTGAAGTCCGGGTTAATCATCGGCAGGTAGCTGACGACTTCGTCGATCAGTTGCTGATTGCTCCATTGCCACTTCGGATGAGTCTTGGGCATGTAATAGGGCGCGTACACGATATGTTCGCCCGGGCCCTTGCCGGGATTGAGGTTGCTGTACTCGATCAGGCCGGGTATGGAGATCCGGTCATCGCTGATGTTCATCCAGAAGTTCTCGCTGACCGGCTTGGACAGCTTGAGGATCACGCAGGCGACCGGGATGTTCTCGATCGCGGAGACCTGATCGGCAAAGGTCTTTGGCAGGCCCGGCACCATGCCAGGCACGTACTGGATCGGCGCCGTCGATACCACGCCGTCGTAGGCATGATGGCCGTCGCGGGTCCGGATGCCGGTGACCTTGCCGTCGACCGAGGCGACTTCCTCGATCGGTTGCGACAGCAGGATGCGTCCGCCGAGGCGCGCGACTTCTGCGGCCATGCGTTCCAGCAACACGGCCGAGCCGCCTTCCAGATAGCCTATGCTTTCGTTGAAGAGATTGCGCCGCGACAGTGCCACGCGTTTGATTCGGGTGCCGATCCACGACGCGGACAGCTCGTTCTGGTACTCGAAGAACTTAAGCGCGAAGGCCTTCTCCCACATTACCTTGTAGGCCTTAGGGCCGATCCAGCGTGTGATCCAGTCACGGGCATTTTCCTTGTCAAGCGCAGTCCAGTCACTGATGCCCTTGGTGTGCATGACGTGCAAGGCGTAGCGGATCTTGTCGACCAGACCCAGGTGCGGGAAGCCGAGCAGCGCGAACGGCGTTCCCCACTTGTGCAGCTTGCCCTGGTAGTAGTAGCCCATTTTGGTGTCCGTCCAGTGCAGGCGGTCGGACAGCTTCAGCTCCTCGAGCAACTTGAACAGCGGGAAATCGGTCTTGCAGATGAAGTGGTAATAGCGCTCGATGCGCAGGCCGTCGAAATCGAAGTCTGCGGACATGCCGCCGATGCGGTCGTCGCGTTCGTACACGTCGACCTGGTGGCCCTTTTTCAACAGTTCCATGGCAGCCATCAGGCCCATTGGGCCGCTGCCGACGATCGCGAATCTACTCATAGTTCTAAGTCTCGTATGACGGTTCAGCGCTTTAGCACAATATGGCTGTAGCGCGGGTCGGTATAGCTTTCGCGGATCGCATCCTCGAACGGCGTTTGTCGCACGCCGAACACCGCTTCGGTATCGACGCCCTTGAAGTCGTCGCCCGCGCTGAGCGCCTTGAGCTGGTCGGCGGTGAACGGCGGCTTGGAACTGAAGAGCGAATACACCCGCAGCAGGAAGGCGAAGAAGCTGATCGGGATATGCACGATCAGGGTGTGCAGTTTCTTGACCCGCTTGATCGTCTTGATGATGTCGACGTAGTCCACGCGCGTATCGCCAACGATATCGTAGACATCGCCGTCGGGCTCGCGTTCGATGCATTTGGCGATGCAACGGCAGAAGTCGCGCTCGTATAGCGGCTGACGCATGAAGCGGCCATCACCCGGAATCGGGAACACCGGCGTCCTGGCCATGAAGCGCGACAGCCAGCCGAGGTGCTTGGGATCGAACCAGCCGAACATCAGGGTTGGGCGTAGCACGCAGTGGGGCAGGCCACTGGCGACCACCATCTCTTCCTGCGCGCGCTTTGTGTTGGTGTAGTCATCCTTGGCCACCGAGTTCACCACCGAGGAGCTGATGTGCACCAGATACGGCACCTTCGCCGCGCGGCAGGCATCGAGCACGTGCGCGGTCGCGGTCAGGTTGTTTCGGGTGAATAGATCGGTTGTCTTACCGGTGATCTGCGCGTGCAACTGGGCGACGCAGGCTGCACCCTCGAACTCGCGTGCCCAGTCGCCGGGCTCGGCAAGGTCCGCCTGCACCACGCGCACGGCCGGGTGCAGCTCGCGCAGGATCTGCAGGTTGTGCGCATGTTTGTCGATCGCCACCAGCTGGGTGTAGCCCTGCTGTTCGAGTTCGACGATTAGGTTCTGGCCGACCAGGCCCGCGGCGCCGGTGATGACGATCTTGGCGTGTTTGTCCGTCATGTCAGAGCTTGATCCTGCGAAAAATGAATTCCGGGATGTTCTTGATCACCAGCATGATTGCCCACCAGAAACTAGGCAGGTAGGCCACAGCGCGACGCTTGTCCACTGCACTGAGGATCCCCTTGGCAATCTGGTCCGGCTTTGCCCACAGTGCGCCCTTTTTGAAGGCAGCGGTCATGGGGGTGTCGACGAAGCCCGGCTTGATCGTGAGCACGTTGATGCCTTGCGGGCGCAGGTGTTGTCCCAGGCCGCTCAGGTAGGCGGTCACTGCGGCCTTGGCGCTTCCATAGAGGTAATTACTGGCTCGGCCGCGATCTCCGGCCACTGAGGAAATGACTGCTAGCGTAGCGCCCGACGTCAGTCGCGGCACAATCGCTGCGCACAGGGCAATCGTGGAGGTGCCGTTGGTGGCGAATTCGCGCAGCGACAGTTCGACCGATGCGTTACACGCAGCCTGATCCGGCAACGTGCCATGTGCGACCAATACGACATCGACACCGCCCAATGCTGCCCAGGCTGCATCCAGAACCTGGCCATGATGCGCATCGTCGTTGACATCCAGCACGCCGATGCTGGTTCGCGCGCCGCGGGTCGTGAGGTCGGCGGCAATTGTTTCCAGGCGCGGGACTTGGCGGCCGAGCAGGTGGATGGCCGCACCGCGTGCGGCGTAGCGTCGGGCGGTTGCTTCGGCAATGGCCGAGGTGGCCCCGATAATGAGGACGCGTTGCATGTCTACTCCGTGACCCGGCGCCAGAAGCCGGAAGAAAAACGTGGATCGAGATAGCTGCCGAACTCGCGCCAGCGGCCATAGGCACGCTGAAACGACTGCGCTGTCATACGTGCGTCCTTGGCAGGGTACAGAGCACCGCCTGCGTCGTCGACAATGCGGTCCAATCGCTCAAGCAGGCGGAAGACGCCAGGACCGGTATTGGGAAAGTCCAATGCCAAGGTCGTGCCTGGCCTTGGGAAAGACAGCATGCCAAGGGAAGGTGTGTTGCCGAATTCCTTCAACACGGCCAGGAACGAGCCGCTGCCGCTGCGCGCGATCTCTGCAAGCAGCGCGTCCACTCCGTCCCGCGCGGTTGCGGGCGGCAAGACACATTGGTACTGCAGAAAGCCAGAAGGACCGTACATGCGGTTCCAGTCACGGATTCCATCAAGCGGGTAAAAGAACGGTAAGAGGTGGCTGACGAAGCGTTTGCGCGGCGCGGGCTGGCGCCAGTAATAGAGCGTGTTGAAAGGCCGCAGGGAGAACGTATTCACCAGCGACATCGGCGGAGTGAAAGGCATGGATAGACCTGCACCTGGCGGTTTCGGTCGCTCTTGCGCAAGCCCGGTACAGTGATCTGCGCGGGTAAAGTGCCCGCGACCGCGCGCCTTGCCGCTTGCCAGACAATCGATCCACGCCACACTGTACTCGTGGCTTTCGGCTGCGGCCGCCGACAACGCAAAAAACTCATCAAGCGAGCCGAAGCGAATGTTTTCTGCTTCCAGCATGGGGCCGCCGACCCGACGCAGCTGAATTTCCGCCCAGGTGATCAGGCCGGTCAGCCCAAGTCCTCCCACTGTAGCTGCGAACCAGCGATCGGCCTCATCCGGCGTACACAATCTGCGCTCGCCATCGCTACGCAGCAGCTCGAATGCGCGCACATGGTGGCCAAAATTGCCGGTCCGATGATGGTTCTTGCCATGCACATCGTTGGCAATGGCGCCGGCAACGGTGACGTAGCGCGTGCCGGGCGTCACCGGCAGAAACCAACCTTGCGGCAATACCAGCTCGATGATCTCGGCAAGGGTGACCCCCGCCTCGCAGCGAAGGACGCCATTGCCGGGATCAAAGGCAATGAATCGATCAAGCCCGCGTGCGCACAGCAGTGCGCCATCCGGATTCAGGCAACTATCGCCATAACTGCGTCCGTTACCACGAGGCAGCGCAAAGCCGTCGAATGCGGGCAGATTCGCCGCTCGATCGTTGATCGGTAGCAGCGTCTGCTGCGCTCTGGGATACCGCCCCCAGGATTGCCCCGGCGCCATCAGATGGCACTCAGGGCGAATAATCCGCACAGCACCACAACGATCTGACTGACACGATCGGTGGCAGCGAATACGATCGGGTCGTCATGCATTTCTCCACGATGAGCAATGATCCAGACCCTGCTCACCCAATACAGCAACACCGGGCACACGAGCCAGAGCAGCTTGGGATTGCGGTACAGCTCCACACTCTCGGGACTGTTGATGTACAGCGCCATCACCATCACCGCGATGTAGCCGGCCGCCGCACCCATGGATTGCAGCAGCGAGAGATCCTCCACCGAATAGGCCCGGCCACTGGCCTTGGTCTTGCCGCTGCTCAACATGGCATGCAGTTCCGTGTAGCGCTTGAGCAGCGCGAGCGACAGGAACATGAACATCGAAAATGCCAACAGCCAGAACGACAATTCGATACCGATCGCCACGGCGCCGCCGATGATGCGCACGGTGTAGAGCGCTGCGAGCAGCACCACGTCGATCATCACAATGCGCTTCAAACGTAGCGAATACGCCAAGGTCATGACGTAGTAAGCAAGCAAGACCAGGGTGAATTCAATATTGCATGCCAGCGACAGCAGGAGGCCTGCCACTGTCAGTGCAGGGGCAACCAGTAGGCCATGCAGAAGCGGGAGTCGGCCTGCCGCAAACGGGCGCTTGCGCTTACGCGGATGCTGACGGTCAGGCGTCAAGTCCAGCAGATCATTGAGCACATAGACGCCGGAAGCGCATAAGCCGAATGCGACCAGCGCAATCGTGGATTGCAGCACCGATTCCAGATCCAGGAATCGGTGCGCGGTCAGAAGCGGAACGAACACGAGCAGATTCTTCAGCCATTGGTGCAGGCGCAACGCTTTCAGCCACGCACGGGCCCGCGACGGGGCAGGCCAATGCGCATGCACGGTCGTCCTTTGCGCCGCTGCCCTTGCCAGTGCGGTGCCGTTGTTGACGACCCAGGCGCCCCCGGCCTTGTCCCAGACGTGCAGATCCACGCTGCCGTTGCCCGCGTAATCGAAGTTGCCCTGACCAAACTCCTCGACCAGCACCTCTGCCTTGTTGCGACCAGACAGATTGCGCTTTCCATCACTGGCAATGACCTGCTCGAAGAGGCCCAGATGCTCTGCAATGGGCTGCACCAGGAGTGCGTCGGAGGCGGTGCACAACACGCGCGGGCGTTGCGCTGTGGTGCGCAACAGCTCTAGCACCTGGTGGTTGTAGGGCAGGGTCTCTGCAGGCAGGACGACGCGGGACGCAAGTTCGCGCTTCAGCGCGGCCTTGCCACGCAACAGCCACAGCGGCAGCAAGAACACGTAGAGCGGGTTTCGCGCCAGCAACGCCAGCACCGACTCATAGAGAATGTCCGAATTCAAAAGCGTGCCATCCAGATCCACGCACAAGGCGCGTCCCGAAACAACCGGACGAGTGGTGCTGCTGGTAGGGGCGGACATCGACTGCCTGGCGATCCATTGCGGGGCGCCGATTATACCTGTCGTTCACCGCGCGCTCTTGCGGACGGCGAATTCTGCAGCAAGCATGGACATTGCACCGACGAGAATGGCGTACCAAAGCGTCACCAGGCGTGCCGCGACAGCGACCGCAATGGCGTCTGCAGTAGAAATTCCGAGCCGGTTGAGCATCAAGACGATGGCCAGTTCGGTCGAGCCGACGCCACCGGGAACAAACGACAGTGCGCCGATCAGCATCGCAAGTGGATAAATACCGAGCGCGACAGTAGGCTCCAGTTGCAGGCCCATGCCGACGCAAAGGCTCACGAACACCGCCGATGTCAGTCCCCAGGCGATGAACCCGGCAAGCATGCTTTGCCCGAACGCAGGCAGATCCAGGCAGCTACGCAATTCCAGGGCTGCCGCAAGGAAAAAATGTGCCAGTTGCCGCAGCCAGCGGCCGGGAAGTCGCGCGGTCACGCCTTTCAGGTTGTCCAACAACGCGGGCCAGGCGGCTGCGCCGAACAGCGCGCAGACAAATCCCAGCACGACTGCAGCTAGCGCGCCCAAGGTGGGGAATACGGATGCGGCCAGCAGGGACAGCGACAGGATGACCAAAAGGTCGGATGCGCGCTCGAAGACGAAGACACCCAATGTGCGCTCGGCGGGAATGCCCATCCGCGCGAAGTAGCGAATCCGCATCAATTCGCCTGCCTTGCCTGGCGTAGCGGTCAGGGCGAAGCCCGCCAGATAGCCAGCCAGGCCAAGCCCCATTGGTACGCGATGCCCTTTGCGACGGAGCAGCCATTGCCAGCGCCAGTACCGAAACAGGTACGTCAGCGATACGGGCACGATTGCGAGCAACATCAGGTGCCAGACGTCACTCAGCCGCGAAAACGTCCCGTTCCCGTGGTCTACCCAGACCAATGCGGCGATATAGCCGCCGCATAGCAGCACAACGAAGCCGACCAGATAATCCAGACGGTGCCGCGATGTTGCGGCACCGTTGATGCGGGAAGACGAAGGCGCATCCATTGCAGCAGAAGGGCCTCAGCCCAACGCAGCCTCCAACTCCGGCAGCAGCGTAAACAAATCACCCACCAGCCCGATATCGGCAATCTCGAAGATCGGCGATTCCGGGTCCTTGTTGATCGCCACAATCGTGCCAGCGTCCTTGATGCCGGTCAGGTGCTGGATGGCGCCGCTGATGCCGATGGCCACATACAGTTCCGGAGCGATGATCTTGCCGGTCTGGCCGACCTGTAGCTCGTTGGGTACGTAGCCGGCGTCCACTGCCGCGCGCGAGGCGCCCACGGCGGCGCCGAGTTTGTCGGCCAGGCTGTAGATATGCTGGAAGTTCTCGGCCGAGCCGACGCCGCGGCCACCAGAGACCACGCGCTTTGCGCTCTGCAGGTCGGGGCGGTCGGAGCTGCCTGCTGCCAGACCGACAAAACGGGTATGGGTCGGCAACGCGGCCTCCACCGTGGCCGCCTCGACCGTCGCGCTTCCACCGCCGGCCGCTTCCGGCCAGGAGGCACTGCGCACTGTCGCGACCACGATCTGCTCGGCCGGGGCCTTGACGGTGATGATGGCGTTGCCTGCATAGATCGGACGCTTGAAGGTGTAAGCGTCTTCGACCGACATCAGATCGGAGATCTGGTTGACGCCCAGCAGCGCAGCCACGACCGGCATCAGGTCCTTGCCGAAGGTGGTGGAGGGTCCAAAGACATGCGTGTAGCCCTGGCCGGCAAGCTGGGCGATCTGCGGCCCCAGCACCTGCGCGATGGCGTGTTCGTTTGCGGCGTTCGCCACCGTCAGCACTCGGGCAACACCGGCTAACTGCGCGGCTTGCGCTGCAACCGCGGCCGGGTCGGCAGCCAGCACAACCACATCAATTGAGTCGGCCGAGATCGCCAGCGCAGCGCTGAGGGTCTTGGCGGTGGCCGCATTGAGCTGACCGTTGAGATGTTCGGCAACAACGAGAACCTTGGCCATTACAGCAACCCCTTCTGCTTGAGTGCGGCCACCAGCTCGGCGGCGTCCTTGACCATCACGCCGCGGCTGCGCTTGGACGGCGCGGCGTAGTGCGTGGTGGTCACGCTGTCATGCGCGTCGACGCCCAGGTCGGCAAACGCCAGCGTTTCCAGCGGCTTGCTCTTGGCCTTCATGATGTCCGGCAGCTTGATGAAGCGCGGCTCGTTCAGGCGCAGATCGGTGGTGATCACTGCCGGCAGGTCAATTTCCAGCGTCTCCAGGCCGGCATCGACCTCGCGCGTCACCGTGGCCTTGCCATCGGCAACGACGAGCTTGCCGGCGAAGGTGGCCTGCGGGCGGCCCCAGAGGGTGGCGAGCATCTGGCCGGTCTGATTGGCGTCGTCGTCGATGGCCTGCTTGCCGAGGATGACCAGATCCGGCTGTTCCTTCTCGACCAATTTGAGCAGCGCGCGCGCGGCGGTCAGCGGCTGAACAGCCGCATCGGTCACCACATGGATTGCGCGATTGGCGCCCATGGCCAGGCCGTTGCGCAGGTGCGCAGCCGCATCGGCCGGCGCCAGGGTGGCGACCACGACTTCCGTGGCGATGCCGGCATCGCGCAGGCGCAATGCTTCTTCCAGGGCGATTTCGTCGAACGGGTTGGGCGAGAGCTTGACGCCCTCGGTCACCACGCCGGAGCCATCCGGCTTGACCTGAATGCGGACGTTGTAGTCCACCACGCGCTTGTAGGCGACGAGGATTTTCATCGTGTACGAGATCCTTCAGCTATTGCGGGAAGGCCCGGCCGCGGCGGCAGGCACGGGAGTGGGGGCATTCTAACCGGGTGAAGCGAACCATGCGATGGCGTATGGATGGTGCGGTGCGGCACGTTGTCTCCCAAATTGGTCAGTGCTTAGGCCCGGTATTGCGCTAACCGTATATCCTGTGTCGTTTGAATACGCAGCGCGGTTCGCGCGCGATAAGGAGATAGGCAGTGGCAACTTGGCTAGTAACCGGCGGCGCCGGCTTCATCGGTGGGAACTTTGTTCTTGAAGCAGTGGCTCGCGGGGTGCGCGTGGTCAATCTTGACGCGCTGACCTATGCGGGAAATCTGAACACATTGGCTCCCCTGGAGGGCAACCCGCACCATGTTTTCGTCAAGGGCGACATTGGCGACGGCGCGTTGGTCGCCAGTCTGCTGCACGAACACCAGCCCGATGCGGTGCTGAATTTCGCGGCCGAGAGCCATGTGGATCGCTCGATCGAAGGTCCGGGCGCGTTCATCCAGACCAATGTGGTTGGGACCCTGGCCCTGCTTGAAGCGGTCCGTGACCACTGGAAGGCGCTTCCGAAGGAGCGTCAGGATGCGTTCCGGTTTTTGCATGTGTCCACCGATGAGGTCTACGGCACGTTGGGTGAGACCGGCAAGTTCACCGAAACCACGCCTTACGCGCCCAACTCGCCGTACTCCGCATCGAAGGCTGCTTCCGATCACCTGGTGCGCGCGTTCCACCACACCTACGGTCTGCCGGTGCTGACCACCAATTGTTCGAACAATTACGGTCCGTACCACTTCCCCGAGAAGCTCATTCCGCTGGTAATCGCCAAAGCGCTGGCTGGCGAACCACTGCCGGTCTACGGCGACGGCAAGCAGGTGCGCGACTGGTTGTTCGTCAGCGACCACTGCGAAGCGATTCGTACCGTGCTGGCGAAGGGCAAGGTCGGCGAGACCTACAACGTCGGTGGCAATTCAGAGCGGCAAAACATCGAGGTCGTACAGGCGATCTGCGCACTGTTGGATCAGCACCGTCCGCGTGACGATGGCAAGCCGCGTGCGAGCCAGATCACCTATGTGACGGATCGCCCGGGCCATGATCGCCGCTACGCGATCGACGCTTCCAAGCTGAAGAACGAACTGGGCTGGGAGCCCGCCTACACCTTCGAGCAGGGCATCGCGCAGACGGTGCATTGGTATTTGACCAACCAGGCCTGGGTGCAGGGCGTGCTGGATGGCAGTTACCGGTTGGAACGGATCGGTGCCTCGGCGTAAAGCGCCCCAGCAAGAGCCCGCGCGGTCGTGTGCGGGCCTCACAAGGAACTATCTCATGACACAACGTAGAGGCATTATTTTGGCGGGTGGGTCGGGCACGCGCCTGTATCCGATCACCAAGGGCGTCAGCAAGCAGCTGCTGCCGGTCTATGACAAGCCAATGATTTATTACCCGCTGAGCGTCCTGATGCTGGCAGGTATTCGCGATATTTTGATCATCAACACGCCGCATGAGCAGGCGCTGTTTCAGTCTCTGCTCGGCGATGGCGCGCAATGGGGAATCAATATTCAGTACGCCGTGCAGCCCAGTCCGGACGGGCTGGCGCAGGCGTATCTGATCGGCCGCGATTTTGTCGATGGCAAGCCGAGTTGCCTGGTGTTGGGCGATAATATTTTCCATGGCCACGGTTTGACCGAAACGCTACGCCGCGCAGACGCGCGCGAGCAGGGTGCGACGGTGTTCGGTTATTGGGTCAACGATCCTGAGCGCTATGGCGTGGCCGAATTCGATCAGCAGGGAAAGGTCATCGATATTGCCGAAAAGCCTGAAAAGCCCCGCTCCAACTATGCGGTCACCGGTCTGTACTTCTATGATGGAAAAGCCAGCGATTATGCGGCCGCCTTGAAACCTTCCCCGCGTGGCGAGCTGGAGATTACCGATCTCAATCGCTGCTATCTCGATGCTGGTGACCTGCATCTTGAGCCGCTGGGACGCGGGTATGCATGGCTGGATACCGGAACGCACCAGTCGCTGCATGAAGCGGCCAATTTCATCGAGACCATCCAGATGCGTCAGGGTCTGCAGGTGTGCTGCCCTGAAGAAATTGCATTCGGTCAGGGCTGGATCGATGCGGAACAGCTGGAGCGGCTGGCCGCCCCATTGCTGAAAAACGACTATGGCAAGTATCTGCACGAATTGGCTGTGCGAGGAGTAGTACCGTGAAAATCGTCGAAACCCGTTTACCAGGGTGTGTGGTCATCGAGCCGGCAGTGTTCGGCGATGAACGCGGATATTTTTTTGAAACATGGAATGCGGAGCGCTTCGGCCAGCATGGTCTGCCGACGAAATTCGTGCAAAGCAACGTGTCCACCTCGGCCAAGGGCGTGCTGCGCGGTTTGCACTACCAGTGGCCGCGTCCCCAGGGCAAGCTGGTCAGCGTGCTTGAGGGTGAGGTCTACGATGTGGCTGTCGATGTCCGCCATGGATCGCCCAACTTCGGGCAGTGGGCAGCCGTGGTGTTGAGCGCGGAAAACAAAAAGCAATTCTGGATTCCAGAGGGATTCGCGCACGGCTTTGCAGTGCTGTCGGAGCGAGCAGTGTTCAGCTACCTATGCACCGACGTCTACGTGAAGGAGGCCGATGCCGGCGTGCGCTGGGATGATGCGGCAATTGGCATCGACTGGCCGATCAGCAACCCATTGTTGTCTGCAAAGGACTCCGCCGCGCCGTTTCTGGGCGATGTGCCGGCCGAACGCCTGCCGGTGTATACGCCGTGACCACGCTGGTACTGGGAGCCAATGGACAGGTCGGCACGGAATTGCTGCGGGCATTGGCGGCCAATGGCCCGATCCTAAGTAGCACCCGCAGTGGTCGGTTGCCGGATGGGGCAGCGTGCGAGGTGGCAGACTTCGACGCACCGCAACGCCTGAGCGAATTGCTGGACCGCTTGCAGCCAAGTTGCGTCGTCAACGCAGCCGCCTATACGGCCGTCGATCGTGCCGAGCAGGAGCGTGATGCCGCCTTCCGTGCCAATGCCGAGGCGCCGTCGGTCATCGCGCAATGGTGCGCGCGCGCCAGTGTGCCCCTGGTCCATTACTCGACCGACTATGTCTTCGATGGACAGGGCACGCGCCCCTATCGGCCGGACGATGCCACCGCGCCGCTCGGCGTGTACGGGCAAAGCAAACTGGCCGGCGAGCAGGCAGTGCAGGCGGCCGGCGGCCGTCATCTGATCTTCCGCACTGCCTGGGTCTACGCGGCGCATGGACACAATTTCCTGCGCACGATGCTGCGCGTGGGCGCCGAGCGCGACGTGCTGCGCGTGGTCGCCGACCAGATCGGCACGCCAACGCCAGCGGCGTTAATCGCCGACATCACGGCGCACGCGCTGCGCCAGCCGGGCGAACCCTCCGGCTTGTGGCATCTGACCGCCGCCGGGCAGACCACCTGGCACGGCTTCGCCGAAGCCATCTTCGCGCAGGCGCGCGCGCGCGGCCTGCTCGCCCATGCGCCGCGCGTGGAGGCGATCAGCACCGCCGACTATCCCACGCCGGCCA
This sequence comes from Xanthomonas euvesicatoria, assembly GCF_013112235.1. Lineage (NCBI taxonomy): Bacteria > Pseudomonadati > Pseudomonadota > Gammaproteobacteria > Lysobacterales > Lysobacteraceae > Xanthomonas > Xanthomonas euvesicatoria. The sequence goes on along the minus strand of NZ_JABFFS010000001.1, from coordinate 222,203 downwards.
CGCGCCCGGCCTATTCGCGACTGGATATCCACAGCCTGCAGGACACCTTCGGCGTCCGCCTGCCGGACTGGCAGGATGGACTGAGCCAGGTGCTGGACACGCTCGCCCAACGATGAGCGTCGTCGGTGGTGCCACCGATCGGTGCGGCTTCAGCACCGACTCATAGCTTGCACTTCGCTTCGGCTACCATCAGGGTTGATCCGCGCCGGACCGGCGATCTGCTCCACGCAGGTCGCGGCCGACGTGGATGTGCCGCTGAAGCGGATGCCACGCACGATGCATACGTTGGATGCATGCAGGTGTGCGCTGTATCGCATCAGCCGGCACCGTGCAGGTTCTCGCGTATCCCCCAGCGGGCGCGCCAGCCCCATTGCGGGCTGGGCCGTCCCGTCATTACGCCGTGACCTGCATGCAGCGCGCTACATCCTCCCCCATCCAATGTCGCAAGGAATTCCAATGAAGATCGCTGTCGCGGGTACCGGCTATGTCGGTCTGTCCAATGGCGTATTGCTCGCCAAGCACCATGAGGTGGTGGCGCTGGACATCGTCGAGTCCAAGGTGAAGCTACTCAACGAAGGCCGCTCGCCGATCGTCGACAAGGAACTCGAGGCCGCGCTGGCCCAGGGTGGCTTGAACTTCAAGGCTACCCTGGACGCCAAGGAGGCGTTTGCCGGCGCAGAGTTCGTGATCATCGCTACGCCCACCGACTACGATCCGGACACCAACTATTTCAACACTGGGTCGATCGAGGTCGTGATCGCCAAGGTGCTGGAGATCAATCCGCAGGCGACCATGGTGATCAAGTCGACCATTCCGGTCGGCTACGTCGCCAAGCTGCGCGCGCAGTTCGGCACCGACAACATCATCTTCTCGCCCGAATTCCTGCGCGAAGGCCGGGCGTTGTACGACAACCTGTACCCGTCCCGGATCATCGTCGGCGAGCGTTCGGCGCGTGCGGAAACCTTCGCGCGGCTGTTGCAGGAAGGCGCGCTCAAGCCCGACGTGCCGGTGTTGTTCACCGAGCCGACCGAGGCCGAGGCGATCAAGCTGTTCGCCAATACCTACCTGGCGATGCGCGTGTCCTACTTCAACGAACTGGACACCTACGCGCTTACCCATGGGTTGGATAGCCGCCAGATCATCGAGGGCATCTGCCTGGATCCGCGTATCGGCAGCCACTACAACAATCCTTCCTTCGGCTATGGCGGTTACTGCCTGCCCAAGGACACCAAGCAGTTGCTAGCCAACTATCAGAGCGTGCCGCAGAACATCATCCGGGCGATCGTCGATTCCAATACGACCCGCAAGGACTTCATTGCCGCCGACGTGCTACGGCGCAATCCCAAGGTGGTCGGCATCTATCGGCTGATCATGAAGGCCGGATCGGACAATTTCCGTTCGTCCAGCATCCAGGGGGTGATGAAGCGCCTCAAGGCCAAGGGCGTGGACGTCATCGTGTACGAGCCGACGCTGAGCGATCCTGAGTTCTTCCGTTCGCGCGTGGTCAACGACCTGGAGGCCTTCAAGCGCGAAGCCGATGTCATCATCAGCAATCGCATGGCCGACGCGCTGCAGGATGTGCAGGACAAGGTGTATACGCGCGACCTGTTCGGCGACAACTGAGCCAGACAGGCGCTTGAGTCCTGGCGGGTGGCGATGCCATCCGTCCAGGACGCCCATGGGACTCACGGCGATGCGGTGCTATGTACCTGCTTCGCAGGCAGGTACCCGCGGTGGCGAACCGTGGGCGATGCAGCTGCGTTGCCCGCATTCACAGGTGTGCGACACAGCCAATGAGGCGTGTGGCCTCTGATCCGCGCGCGAACCGTATTGCGATAAACGTGGCCACGGATAACGCAGGACGGCGGCCGAAGGCCGCCGTCGATATTGCCGTCTACGGTGAGACGCGCGATCAAGCGCGGCCGTAGGTGTCTTCGAAGCGCACGATATCGTCTTCGCCCAGATAGCTGCCGGACTGCACCTCGATCAATTCCAGCGGCAGCTTGCCCGGATTGCGCAAGCGATGGGTGACGCCCAGCGGGATGTAGGTGCTCTGGTTTTCGGTCAGCAGCAGCACTTCTTCGCCACGCGTCACTTCGGCGGTGCCGCTCACCACGATCCAGTGTTCGGCGCGGTGGTGATGCATCTGCAGGCTCAGCACCGCACCGGGTTTGACGGTGATGCGCTTGACCTGGTGGCGTTGGCCCATGTCGATGGAATCGTAAGCGCCCCATGGACGATAGACCTTGCGATGCCAGGTGGCCTCGGAACGGCCAGCGGTCTTGATCTGGCTGACGACGTCCTTGACCTCCTGGATGCGGTCGCGGTGGCCGACCAGCACGGCGTCCGGCGTTTCAACGACCACCACATCCTCAAGCCCAACCATGGCGATCAGGCGCGAGCCGTACGCATACGTGTTCTGGCAATCGAGCTGGATCACGTCGCCATGGTGCGCGTTGCCTTGCGCATCCTGGCTGGAAACATCCAGCAGCGAAGACCACGAACCGACGTCGTTCCAGCCCGCGTCCAAGGGCACCACAACCGCATCGGCGGTCTTTTCCATCACGGCATAATCGATTGAATCCGACGGGCTGGCGGCGAAGGCGTCCTTGTCCAGACGGGTGAAATCGGCGTCGCGCTTGCCGTTTTCCCACGCCTTCTGGCACGCATCGGCAATAGCCGGATGGAACTTGCGCAGCTCTTCGAGGTAACGCGACGCACGGAACAGGAACATGCCGCTGTTCCAGTAGTACTCGCCGCTTGCCAGGTAGCTTTGTGCGGTGGCGAGGTCGGGCTTCTCGACGAAGCGCTCGACTGCGCTTGCACCGGTACCGGCGCCGGCCTTGATATAGCCATAGCCGGTTTCGGGCGCAGTCGGCTTGATGCCGAAGGTCACCAGCTTGCCTTGCTCGGCAGCAGTCGCTGCCAAGGTCACTGCCGCCTGGAACGCAGCCTCGTTCTGAATGACGTGGTCGGAAGGCAGCACCAGCAATAGCGGGTCGGCACCGTCGCGGGTCGCTTCCAGCGCTGCAACGGCAATTGCCGGCGCCGTGTTGCGTCCCTTGGGCTCCAGCAGGATGGCCGAAGGCTTCACGCCCAACTGCTGCAACTGCTCGGCGGCCATGAAGCGGTGTTCTTCATTGGCGACCACGATGGGGGCGTGACCTGCGACGGGAGCCGCGCGCAGCCAGGTCGACTGCAGCATGCTCTTGTCGCCGACCAGCGGCAGGAACTGCTTGGGATAGGACTCGCGCGACAGCGGCCACAGGCGCGTGCCGGAGCCGCCGGACAAGATAATGGGTAGGACGTCGCTCATGGGCGGGGGAAACTCCAAAGTGCGTCTATGGGTGGGAGAGGGGTCAATCAGCCGCGCAACAGGTCAGAAATTTCCTGCGTACGCGTTTCCAGCAGTGCGGCATCGCCGCGCGTTTCCACGTTTAGGCGCAGCAGCGGCTCGGTATTGGAGCTCCGCAGGTTGAAACGCCATTGGCCAAAATCGGCGCTGATGCCGTCGGTGTAATCCAGCTCCGGCGACAACGACGCGTAATGCTCCATCACGCGGGCAACGGAGGCCTTGGCATCGGCCACCTTGAAGTTGATCTCGCCGCTGCAGGGGAATTTCTGCATGCGCGCTTCGACCAGATCGGCCAGCGAACGGCCCGACTGCGACACCAGTTCGGCGATCAGCAGCCACGGAATCATGCCGGAGTCTGCGTAGGCGAACTCGCGGAAATAGTGGTGCGCGCTCATCTCGCCGCCGTAGACGGCATTTTCGCTGCGCATCTTTTCCTTGATGAAGGCGTGGCCGCTCTTGCACAGCACCGGAATGCCGCCGGCTTCTTCGACCTGCTCGACCGTGTTCCAGGTCAGGCGCGGGTCGTGCACGACCTTGCCGCCCGGCTGCTTGGCAAGGATGGCCTGTGCCAGCAGGCCGACCAGGTAATAGCCTTCGATGAAGCGGCCGGTGTGATCGAAGAAGAAACAACGGTCGAAGTCGCCGTCCCACGCGATACCGAAATCGGCGCCGTTGTCCTTGACCGCCTTGGCGGTGGCGTCACGGTTTTCCGGCAGCAGCGGGTTCGGAATGCCGTTGGGGAAGTTGCCATCGGGCTCATGGAACACGCGCACGAACTCGAACGGCAGATGCGGCGCAAGCAGGTCGACGATCAGACCGGCGCCGCCATTGCCGGCATTGACCACCAGCTTGAGCGGCTTGAGCGTGCTGCGGTCCACGTAGCTGAGCAGGTGCTCCAGGTACTCGGTCTTGTCGGTGCGGCTCTGCTCACTGGCGGTGGGCTCGCCCGGCGCTGCGGTATCGGCCGCGACCGTGTCGCGGATGGCGAACAGACCGGTGTCCGAGCTGATCGGTCGCGCTTGCTCGCGGACCAGCTTCATCCCGTTGTAGTCCATCGGGTTGTGACTGGCGGTCACCATCACGCCGCCGGCAGCCTTGAGGTAATCGGTCTGGAAATAGACTTCCTCGGTGCCGCACAGGCCGATGTCGATCACTTCACGGCCACTGGCGCGCAGGCCCGCCGAAAGCGCTTCCTGCAGCGCCGGGCTGGCCAGGCGCACGTCGTGGCCCAGGACCACCGGCCCTTGATCCAGCTGCGCCGCCAGCGCCACGCCGATGCGGCGGGCCAAGTCCTCGTTGAGTTCATCCGGCACACGGCCGCGAATGTCGTAGGCCTTGAAGGCGGGTAGCGTCATGGGCAAATCCTGAAGTGGGGGACGCCCGAGTTTAGCGGCTGCGCCGTGTCTTGGGTGTGGCGGAATTGCGACCGGGGACAGGGAACAGTCAGCGGATAGAATGGGCGCTTCACATCAGCGAGGTGAGGGCGGTGATGCGCAGTGACGGACGTGGTGCGGCAAGCGGCAAACGCTATGCCGATGCCAAGGCAGCACTGGACGGGGTACTGGCCAATGGTCAGACCCTGGCGGTGGGCGGCTTTGGGTTGTGTGGAATCCCGGAGGCATTGATTGCAGCCGTGCGCGACAGTGGAATCGGCGGGTTGACCGTGATCTCGAACAACGCCGGCGTCGACGGATTCGGGCTTGGTCAATTATTGGCCACCCGGCAGATCCGCAAGATGATTTCGTCCTACGTGGGCGAAAACAAGGAATTCGAACGCCAATACCTGGCGGGCGAGCTCGAGCTGGAGTTCAATCCGCAAGGCACCCTGGCCGAGCGTTTGCGCGCCGGTGGCGCGGGCATTCCTGCGTTTTACACTGCCACCGGCTACGGCACGATCGTGGCCCAGGGCAAGGAAACGCGCGAATTCGACGGCAAGCATTACGTGCTTGAAACCGCGTTGCAGGCCGACGTGGCGCTGGTCAAGGCATGGCGCGCCGATACCGCCGGCAACCTGGTATTCCGTAAGACCGCGCGCAATTTCAATCCCGCCTGCGCCATGGCTGGACGCGTGTGCATCGCCGAGGTCGAGGACATCGTGGAGCTGGGCGATATCGATCCGGATCAGGTGCATCTGCCCGGCATTTACGTGGACCGCCTGGTGCTCAACGCCACGCCGGAAAAACGCATCGAACAGCGCACCGTGCGCGAAGGACAGCAGTGATGGCCTGGACCAGAGACCAGATGGCCGCACGCGCGGCACGCGAACTGACCGATGGTGCCTACGTCAACCTGGGCATCGGCCTGCCGACGCTGGTCGCCAACCACATCCCCGACGGTGTGGATGTGTGGCTGCAGTCGGAGAACGGCCTGCTTGGCATCGGCCCGTTTCCAAGCGAAGACGAAGTGGATGCAGACCTGATCAATGCAGGCAAGCAGACCGTGACCGCCCGCGCCGGTGCCAGCTATTTCGGCAGCCACGATTCATTCGCGATGATCCGTGGCGGCCACATCGACCTGGCGATTCTCGGCGCAATGCAGGTCACCGACCGTGGCGATCTGGCCAACTGGATGGTGCCCGGCAAGATGGTCAAGGGCATGGGCGGTGCAATGGATCTGGTGGCCGGCGTCAAACGCGTGGTGGTGTTGATGGAGCACGTCGCCAAGGACGGAAGCCATAAGATCTTGCGCCAATGCGACCTGCCACTGACCGGTGTCGGCGTGGTGGACCGCATCATTACCGATCTGGCAGTGTTCGATGTCACTGCAGATGGATTGGTGCTGGTGGAGGCGGCAGACGGAGTGGAGTTGGACGAGTTGCGCCACAAGACGGGCGTTGAATTTGCGACCTGACCGAGGCGATCTACGCAACGGCGAGCGCATGAGCAACTAGCGACACGCAAGGCGCCTCAAGGCGCCTTGCGTGCGTAGCGGTAAGGTCCGGTTGCGGTAGGTTGAGCGATTCCCAACAGCTGTTCGACTGTTGCGACATGATGTCCGCAGTGGCCTACCGCAACAGCCAGGAAGCGCTCGATCGCATGGGCCAATGTCCCATCGATCTGACCTTGCTCGTCTTCAAATTCACTGGGATGCAAGTGCGCATCCAATAACGGACGTAGCGCTTCCAGCTTGACCCAGAACATACTGCCGGACGCGAACATGCTGTGTTCGTTTATTGCGTCCGTGCCTGTGCGGACAGCGAGGTAATCGAGTGCATCGGCATTGCCGCCGATAAAGTCGGTGACGGGTAACAAGTGCTGCGCGGGCGCCGCGAGGCCGAGCAGGGGGTCGTCGGCGAATCCGCGCATGATTGCATCGACGTGCTGCGGCGCGAGCAATGCGGAGAACATTTCGCGCCGCCACGTGTCCCCATCCTCGCGGTGGGTCGATTTTTTCGTGTGCAGCTTCAAAACCACCTGCTCGCCTTCGTCGAGCAATCGATTGGCAACCCGCAGGAAAGGAAGAATATCGCGCCCACGATTTTCGAAGCCTTCCACCTGCGCCTGGACGCCGCGCTGCTGCAGGCGCTGGCGAACCTGCTCGACCATCGTGATATCGGTAGTGATGACGAGCCGCAGCGACAGTCCGCAGTGAGCAATTGCCTCTAGCGCTTCGTCCAGTACGTCGAGGTACCAGGCGTGCAACACCACGCAGACATCGCGCTGATCAGAGCCGGTGGCGGCTCCTGCCGTGTGCAACAGCGCTTGCCGTGTCGCGTGCAGCCATGCGTACCCAAGGCGGGTATCGGGTTCGAGCACAGCGCCCTCGGCCCACTCGTTCCAGGCGTTGATGAACACCAAGCGATGCGCGGGCGGCGTATTCCTTAGACGATCCCGTACGGTACGCATCAGCCAATCGCGATAGCGGCGAGGTGATGCATGCAGATAAATGCGGCCCTTTCCCGAGCGCCGCGGCTCATTGTCCCAGCCAGGGTTTACGCCCGGGTACAAGGTGTACTCGCGCAGGGGGCGCTGTTCCATGTCGCGGGCAAGTTCTCGCCAGTCGAGTACGTCGCCATTGAATTCTGGATTGATCAAGCGCTGTCGGGCAGCCACCGAAGGCGGTGTGCTCATATTTGGCGGGAATTCGACAGCAGCATCGAATCCGATATCGCGCGGGTCGGGCCGTTCGAAACCCTGCACATACGCAAGGTGAATCTCGCCGATTCCGTGGTCGCGGCACCAGCTCCGCCAGCGATCGGCTGTCTGTGCGGGTTCAGGCATCAAATGTGGTCGATACACCAACAGCACCGGCCGCCCTTCGACGCGCAGGTACTTGGGATTTCGCATGTAAGTTGCGACATGCGCGATAAAGGCCAGGTCGTCATCCACATCATGCGCCTGATCGATCAGGATATCGTCGCCGCGGCCATCCCAGCGGCGTGCCCATTTTTCATTGGCCCAGCAAAGACAGAACGGCAGGGTGATCGTGTCATCCTGATGCCATTGGGTGATCGGCATTTCCAGCAAGGTCTTGCCGGCAAACCAATAGAAATAAAAACAGAAGGCGCGAAGGCCATACTCTTGCGCAAGGCGCGCCTGCTCGCGCATGACAAGGGGATTGCGAAGGTCGTAGAAGCCCAGATCCGCCGGGAGTCTGGGGTGCTGATGGCCTTCGAACTGGGGAAGCGCACGGCTGACATTGCGCCATTCGGTGAATCCCTTGCCCCACCATGCATCGTTTTCGGGGATCGGATGAAATTGCGGCAGATAAAACGCGATCAGCTGGGCGGGAAGCGTTTCGGGCAGCGTGGTCGCACTGTATGGGACATATCCAATCGCTGCTTCGTCGCTGCGGACTGTTGGCCGTCGCGAGCTGCCATGGCGCACCCGGCCGCGTGCCGGTTCCGGGACCCAGTCCGCATGTCGATCCAGAAACCAACCGCGCCAGCGGTCGCGCGTTGCGTCGCTCAGCGGTATCGCACGAAATCCTGCGCGCAACAGACCGAACACCGATGTGCGCAGGCGCGACTGCAGCGAGCGACCGGGCGCACTCACAGATTCTGGTAGTTCGGACCAGAACCACCCTCCGGCGTGACCCAGGTGATGATTTCGTACGGGTCCTTGATGTCGCAGGTCTTGCAGTGCACGCAGTTGGCCGCGTTGATCTGCAGACGCTTGCCGGAGGGGCTGGCGGTGTCTGCGACCATTTCGTAGACGTTGGCCGGGCAGAAACGGGTGCAGGGGTTGTCGTATTCGGTCACGCAGCGGGTGGCGCATACATCGGTGTCCAACACCTTCAGATGTACCGGCTGGTCTTCATCGTGCTCGGTGGCGGCGAAATATACGGCTTGCAGGCGATCGCGCGGGGCGAGGTCGCGGGTGACGTAGTCGCGCTTGGGCTGTTCGTACTCGCCGAGCTTGTGCAGCGCCGACCAGTCGGGTTTGTTCTTCAGCGTCCACGGCGAAGCGCCCTTGAGCGCGGTTTCCCAGGCCGCGTTGAGCAGGCCGAACCACAGGCCCTTCTTGAAACCGGGCTTGATGTTGCGGACTTGCTTCAGCTCGGCCATGACCTCGGAGGCGCGCAATTTGGCATCGAAGCCCTGTGGCGCCAGCTGCGATTGCACCAGGTGTTCGGCGGCCAGCATGCCGCTGCGGATCGCCTGGTGGGTGCCCTTGATCTTGGGTACGTTGAGCAGGCCAGCGGTGTCGCCGATGAGCAAGGCGCCGAGCATGTCCACTTTCGGCAGCGATTGCCAACCGCCGCTGACCAGTGCGCGGGCGCCGGCAGACAGAATGCTGCCACCTTCCAGCAGCGGCTTGATCATGGGGTGGTTCTTCCATTGCTGGAAGGCTTCCCACGGTTGGTAGGCCGGGTCGCTGTAGTCCAGCCCGCTCACATAACCGAGCGCGATCTGGTTGTTGTCCAGGTGATAGACGAAGCTGCCGCCGTAGGTGCGGTTGTCGGCTGGCCAGCCAATGGTGTGCACGATCTTGCCGGGCGTGACGCGGCCTTCGGGCACCTGCCACAGCTCCTTGATGCCGATCGAATAGCCTTGCGGGTCGCTGTCGGCGGTGAGGTCGAAGCGCTTGAGCAGCCGCTTGGTCAGGTGGCCACGCGCGCCTTCGGCCAGCACGGTGACCTTGGCGCGGATGTCGATGCCGGCGGTGTAGCCGGGCTTGTGCGTGCCGTCTTTTGCAATACCCATGTCGCCAATGCGCACGCCCACCACCTGGCCGCTGTCGTCGTGCAGCGTTTCGGCGGCGGCGAACCCTGGATAGATTTCCACGCCCAGCGCTTCGGCCTGCGGCGCCAGCCAGGCGCACATCGCGCCCAGGCTGACGATGAAGTTGCCATGGTTGCGCATGCCCGGCGGCACCACCGGGAACTTGCGTGCGCTGTCCTTGCCGAGGAACCAGAATTCGTCGTCGGTGGCCGCCACGCAGATCGGCGGCGGATTGTCGCGCCAGCCTGGCAGCAATGCATCCAGCGGGCCGGGCTCGATCACCGCACCGGACAGGATATGCGCGCCGATGGTGCTGGATTTTTCGATCACGCAGACGCTGATGTTCGGATCGAGCTGCTTGAGCCGGATCGCGAACGACAGCCCGGCCGGACCGGCACCGACGGTGACGACGTCGTATTCCATGACGTCGCGCTCGACCGCCTCTGACGCGTGTGCGCCCACTCCCGCTTCCGACATTGCTCCGCTCCCGTTGGCTCGATGGCTGTTGCGCATTTTCCGGGATTGCATGTGACGGCGGCAAATCGGGTCGATTCATCCGCGCCATGCGGGGCTGCGTGCTAGCGTTTCCGGAATGAAGATTCGGGTGGCATTGCCGGGGGCGGAGATCAACTGGTGGCGTGGTTGGCTGCCGCCCGCGCAGGCCGATGCGCTGATGCAGGCGCTGCTGGCGCAGGCGCACTGGGAGGTGCACCGCATCCGGATGTTCGGACGCATGGTGGATTCGCCGCGCCTGAGCAGCTGGATCGGCGATCCGGAGGCGAGCTATCGCTACTCGGGCACACGGTTCTCGCCACAGCCCTGGCTGGAGGTGCTGCAGCCCGTGCGCATGCGGCTGGAGGACGAAACCGGTCACCGGTTCAACAGCGTGCTGGTCAATCGCTACCGAAGTGGCAGCGATGCGATGGGCTGGCACAGCGACGACGAGCCTGAGCTGGGCGCGCAGCCATTGATTGCCTCGGTGAGCCTGGGTGCGACGCGGCGCTTTGCGTTCAAGCACCGCGACGATGCGGCCCTGAAGCAAATGCTGGAGCTCGGTCACGGCGACCTGTTGCTGATGGGCGGCGACACCCAGCGCCACTACAAACACGCTTTGCCGCGCACCGCCAAGCCGGTCGACGAGCGCATCAATCTGACCTTTCGTCAGATCGCAGTGCGCGTGTCCCAGCCATGAGCGGCTAGCAACTTGCAGCGCGCTCGCCTGGGCAGTGAGCCCGGTGGGCGTGTCGGCCGCAGCTTGCGTGGGCGCAACCAGCAATCCAGGTCAAACGATGAGTGGATCGAGTGCGCGGTTCCCTCACCGCTTGCGTAACACGCCGTGAACCCATCCATGCGGGCTCGATGGCGGTATCCATGCCGCCAACGGTCCCGCAAGCGGCAAGGACACCGCACCAGAAAGTGCATTGATGACGTGATTGAAGAGCGAGGACGCCCCGCCCAGACAGTCGACTGGCTGCTGTGTTGAAGAACGAGCAGACCGCGTCGAGAAGCCGCTAGCTGCTTCTTTGAAAGCTGTGCGCACCGACCATCTCAACTGGTCCTTGCCCGCCTAGCCTCGCCTAACCCTTGGCGGCGTGGATGCCGCCAGGAAGCATGCAGGGACGTACTTGCAGCGTGTCTCGCGATGGTGGGCGGGTAAGCGCCCTGCAGCCACGGCACAGATCAGCCGCTCTGCAGGAGACCGGCGTGACGTCGCCTGTCAGCCGCTTCAAGCCTGTCGCTTGCGCTTACAACGAACGCGGCAAGTTCTGGCTGTCCTGTTGCCCGGCGGTTAGCGTCCAGCCGACCAGCTCGGTGGTGACCTGGGTCAGCGCCTGCTCGAAAGCCACCGCGACTGCGGCGGTATCGGTGCCGGTGGACAGGCGCGCGACCAGGAAGGTGCGCGAGGCGACCACGCGTTGGTCGGTCGAATGCAGCAGTTTGGCGTTGAGCTCGATCGTGGCCGAGGGCAGCGACTGGCCGGCGTAATCGGATTCGAAGCGGCGCAGGTCGATCGCCAGCTTGTAGTCCGAGCGGATGCCGGTGCCGATATGGGCCACCGCGGCAATCTTGCCGGAGTCTTCGAACGCGCGCACCACGCTGTCTTCCAGCATGTCGGTGGCTGGCTGTGCCCAGCCAGCGCCGTGGTAGACCTGCAGTTCGCCAGGGGTCGGGCGCACATTGATGCGCGGGCTGTCGATGACGCGTGCGGCGCTGGGCTTGGCCACCACCAGCTGCCAGGTCACCTGTGGCCAGTTGGGATTGGGCGTCACGCGCACCGTCGGGGCGTAGATGGTGGCAGGCTTCTGGTCGCCGCCGGTCAGCACCGAGCAGCCGCCCAGCGCCAGCAACGAGGCGCACAGCAGGGGACGCAACACACGCATGGCAGTCATTTCGGTTCGAACTCCTTGGGTGCGTCGCGGCCGAGCAGGTAGCGCGCAGGGTTGTTGTCCAGTTTGTCGCTGACCCGGCGCAGGTCACGGATCAGGCCGCGCAATTCGGTCAGTGTGGGGCCGAGCTGGCCCAGCCCATCGTTGGCAAAACTATTGATGGCCGCGCGGTTCTCGCCAAGGATGTTGTCGGCATTGCCGGCGGCCGAATCCAGCTTGACCAGGGTGGCATCGAGTTTTTCCAGGATGCCCGGCAGCTGCTGTACCAGGTTCTGGTCCAGCCGCTTGATGGTGCCGTTGGTGGTGGTCAGGGTGGTGTCCAGATTGCGCGCGGCGTCGCGCGCGCTGACGATCAGTGCCTGCATGCCTTCGTCGCGATCGGCGATGCCACCGCTGATCTTCTCCAGGTTCTGCAGCGTGGCCGAAATGCTGGCCACATTCTTGTCCGAGAGCATCTGGTCCATGCGCTCGACGATGCGATTGGCGGTGTCGGTGATGTTCTGCAGCGCCGACGGGGTGGTCTGGATGATCGGCGCGTCGCTCTTGTCGATGCTGGTCAGCGCCGGCGCTTCGGGCGTGCCGCCGGAGAGCTGGATGATCGACGGGCCGGTCAGACTGGTGATCGCCAGCTTGGCGCGGGTGTCGCTCTTGATCGGCGTGGTGGAGTTGACGCGCACATGCGCGACCACCTGCCGCGGGTCGTTCGGCGCCAGGGTCAGCTCGGTGATCGAGCCGACCGCGATGCCGTTGTACTGCACCGGGCTGCCGACCGACAGGCCGGTCACTGCCTCGCGGAACACCACCCGGTATTGCTGCCAGGTGCGGTCGGAGGAGTACTTGGCGGCCCATAGCCCGAACAGCAGCAGGGCCAGGCCGGCCACGATGGTGAAGGCGCCGATCAGGACGTAATTGGCTTTGGTTTCCATGCTCAGGCGGTCTCGGTGGAGTCGGTCTTGGCCGCGCGCGCGGCGCGGGCGCGCGGACCGTGAAAATAGTCCTGGATCCAGGGGTGATCGATCTGCTCGACCTCGGCCAGCGGCGCGTTGGCGATCACCTTGCGGTCGGCCAGTACCGCGATGCGGTCGCAGATGGCGTACAGCGTATCCAGGTCGTGGGTGATCAGGAACACGGTCAGGCCCAGGGCCTGCTGCAAGGTGCGGATCAGACGGTCGAAGGCGGCCGCACCGATCGGGTCCAGCCCGGCGGTGGGTTCGTCCAGGAACAGCAACGGTGGATCCAGCGCCAGCGCACGTGCCAGTCCGGCACGCTTGCGCATGCCGCCGGACAATTGCGAAGGCAGCTTGTCCAGCGCATCGGCCGGCAGGCCGGCGAGCTTGATCTTCAGCAGCGCCAGTTCGAAATACCAGCGCTCGGGAAACTCGCCATGGTGTTCCTTCAGCGGCACCTGCACGTTTTCGCCCACGGTCATCGACGAAAACAGCGCCCCGTCCTGAAACAGCACGCCGGTGTTCCGGGTGATGTGCTGGCGGTCGGCGAACCGGCCCGAGCGCGCGTCCGCGCCCAGCACCTGGATGCTGCCGGCATCGGGATCGCGCAGGCCCAGGATGCTGCGCATCAGCACCGACTTGCCGGTGCCCGAACCGCCAACCACGCCGAGGATTTCGCCGCGCCGCACATCCAGATCCAGGTCTTCGTGCACGGTCTGGCTACCGAAACGGTTGGTGAGCCCGCGCACGGAAATCGCCAGCTGTTCGTCGTCGGCCTCGGCCTGTGGGCCGGGATTGGGGAGTGGGGATTCGGGAGTGGTCACAGCACCTTCCTCTCCAATACCAGTGCAAGCGCCGCGCTGCGGCTTTGTACGAATCCCGAATCACGCATGTCTAATCCCGGCTTCATCACCACCCCATCTTCATGAACCACAACGCCGCGATCGCGTCGAGGATGATGACCAGGGAAATCGTCTGCACCACCGAGGACGTGGTGCGTTCGCCCACCGATTGCGCGGTGCCGCTGACTTTGAGCCCTTCCAGGCAGCCGATCAGGCCGATCACCAGCGCAAACAACGGCGCCTTCGAGAGCCCGACCAGGAAATGCCGCAACTGGATGGTTTCGTGCATGCGCGCCAGATACATCTGCGGCGGAATATCCAGGTCGAACGCGCCCACGGTGACGCCACCGGCCAGGCCGGCGATCATCGCGATGAAGGTCAGCAGCGGCAGGGTGAAGATCAGCGCGAGCAGGCGCGGGATCACCAGCAGGTCGATCGGGTCCAGGCCCAGGGTGCGGATCGCGTCCACTTCCTCGCGCGATTTCATCGCGCCGATCTGCGCGGTGAAGGCGCTGGCGGTGCGGCCTGCCAACACAATTGCCGTCAGCAGCACCGCGAATTCGCGCAGGAAGGCGATGGACACCAGCTCCACCACGTAAATTTCCGCACCGAAGTCGCGCAGGATGGTCGAGCCCAGGAAGGCGATCACCGCGCCCACCAGATACGACAGCAGCACCACCAGCGGCACCGCGTCCAGGCCCACCTGCTCCATGTGATGCACGGTGGAGGTCAGCCGGAAGCGCCGCGGCTCGTGGATCAGCCGCATGATCTTGACCAGGTTTTCGCCCAGAAAACTGTTCAACTCCAAGATGTCCTGGCCGACGCGATGCGTGGCCCGGCCCAGGCGGTCGAGCGCGGCGACGAAGCCGTAATCGCGTTTGGGCTTGGGGCGCTCGTCGTTGAGTTCCTCGATGGTGCACACCAGTGCCTGGTGCTCATCGCGGAAATCGATCGCGTCTTCCTTCAGGCCCATGCGGCCGGCAAAGCGCAGCAGCTGCAGTACGCCGGCCGAATCCAGCTGCTGGATGCCGCGCGCGTCGATGCGGCGCACCCCGTCGGGTACGGCCTGCAGCAGTTCTGCCTGAGGCAGGGCGGTCGCCAGGACCCAACTGCCAGCGAGGCGGACCTGTGCCTGATCCTGCGAGTCTTGTTCGATGCGTGGAGGTTGCGGTTTGATCATGGGTGGCCTGTCCGTGGCGCCAGCATACAGGGCCAATGTGAGCGACGGATGGGGACGCAACCGCAGCGGTGTGCCGATGGCCGTCGATGAGGGCGCCGGCTACGCGCGCTGCGGCATACACTGGCGGCCTCGCCGGACACGGCGTTTCTCCGATCCGACCCGCCACGCATGTCCGCTGCCACCGTCGTCCTCCCGTCCGCCAGCGCCACCTACGCCCAGCGCGTCGCCTTCGTGTCCGAAATTGCCGGGCGCCTGCATTCCTATGGCACCACCGCGCAACGGCTGGAAGCAGCGGTGGTGGGGTTGTCGCAGAAGCTGGGCCTGGACTGCGAGCCCTGGTCCAACCCCACCGGCATCATCCTGAGCTTCAGCGACCCCACCAAGGCGATCGGTTCCAGCGACATCACCCGGGTGATTCGCCTGGCGCCGGGCGAAAACGATCTCTACAAGCTCAGCGTGGCCGATTATGTGGCCGACAGCGTGGCCAACGGCCGCATGAGCATCGCGCAAGGACATACCGCATTGCGCCGGCTGGACCGCGAGGTGGACCGGCGCGGCAAGACCCTGCAGGTGCTGGCGTTCGGGCTGGCCGCCGCCGGCGTGGCCGGGCTGTGGAAGCTGCCATGGCTGGATATCGCCACGGCCGGGGCGATCGGCATGTCGATCGGCCTGCTCACCCAGTACACCGACAAGCGCGCTGCCACCAAGGAAGCCGGCGAGGCGCTGGCCGGTCTGCTGGCGGGCGTGGTGGCCGCGCTGGTGGCCTCGCTGATCGGGCCGTTGAACCTCAACACGGTGATCATCGCCTCGCTGGTGGTGCTGCTGCCCGGCATGTCATTGACCAATGCGTTCAACGAGCTGGCCAGCCAGCACTGGGTCTCCGGCACCGCGCGTCTGGCCGGTGCGGTCACCACGGTGCTCAAGCTGACCGTAGGTGCGGTCATTGCGGTGACCCTGACCCAGCTGGTTGGCCTGCATCCCCAGGTGGCCGCGCTGCGGCCGCAGGCCGGCTGGGTGGAATGGGCCTCGCTGGTGGTGGCCGCTTATGCGTTCGCGGTGCTGTTCAAGGCCAATCGACGCGATTATTTATGGATCATGGCGGCGGCCATGTCAGGTTATGTCATCGCGCGTTATGCAGGACATGCCTGGGGTGGTCCGGCCGGGGTATTCGCTTCGGCAATGGCATTGACCGCTGCGGGCAATTTATTCGGGCGCGTGGTCCACAAGCCCGGTGCGCTGATCCGGTTGCCCGGCATCATCATGCTGGTTCCCGGGAGCGTCAGTTTGCGTGGCTTTTTGACCTTGGTGCAGCAACAGGATGTCAGCGTCGGACAAGCCGCACTCTTGGCGGTGACCAATATCGTGATGGCATTGATGGCCGGATTGCTGTTTGGCAATCTGCTCATTCCGGCCCGCAAGAATTTATAAGGGCAAACACCCCGCAATAAAAACGCCGGCATGGCCGGCGTTTTTATTGGTTTGAATCAGGCAACCTTGGACTTCTTGGCGGCGCGCTTGGTGACGGCCTTGCGCGGCGAGGCCTTCTTGGCGGTTGCTTTTTTCGCACCGCCGACCTTGCTGATCAGGAAGTCTTCCACCTTCTTGCCGGCGGCGGTCAACTCGGCCAGCCAGCGCGGCTGCTTGCCACGGCCGGTCCAGGTTTCCTGGGCGTTGGCGGGGTTGCGATACTTCGGCGGCACCTTGCCCAGCTTGCGGCCGGCACGCGGACCCGGCTTGCCGGCACCCGCCGGACGGCCCGGACCGGCACTGGCAGAAGCGCCAAACAATTCTTCGATGGAATAACCCTGGGCTTTTGCAGCGCGGACCAGCTGCGTGCGGACCTTGGCGATCGGCGCGCGCTTGGCAACCACGGTCTGCTGCTTCTTTGCATTTTTGATCAGGGCGCTCAACTGCTTGGCCGACAGGCCACTAAGATCGATCGACATCACTGCTCCGGAAGATGAGAGAAAAAGAATGCCGGTCCATGGCAGCGGTGGCCATCATAAAGTGAGAAAACCGGTGTGACAAATGCGCCGAAATAATTCGGCGCTTTGTGTTCATCCATTTGAAGCCGATACCCGGGGTTTGATCAATGCGCCAGGCGGGAGAATAACGCTGCTTTATCCAGGCTTTCCGCTGCATCGGCGGTACGGGCGCGATATTCAAATGTGCCAGCCGCCAATCCACGTTCCGAGACCACCACCCGATGCGGAATGCCCAGCAGTTCCATATCGGCGAACATGGCGCCCGGGCGCAGTCCGCGATCGTCCAGGGCGGCATCCAGGCCGGCGGCAAGCAATTGGTCCAGCAAGGCCTGGGCGGCGGCGAGCACCTGTGGGTCCTGCTTGGGATTGATCACGCAGACCACCACCTGCCACGGCGCCATTGGCGCGGGCCAGATGATGCCGGCATCGTCGTGGTTCTGTTCGATCGCCGCGGCCACGATGCGCGAAATGCCGATACCGTAGCAGCCCATCTTCATCACCGCCGCCTTGCCGCCTTCGTCGATGACAGTGGCTTGCAGCGCCTGCGCGTACTGGCTGCCAAGCTGGAACACATGGCCCACCTCGATGCCGCGAGCCAGGCGCAGTTCGCCGCCGTCTGCCGCGCGTTCGCCTTCGACCACGTTGCGCACATCGGCCACGGTTTCCGGTTCGGGCAGGTCGCGGCCCCAGTTGACGCCGACCAGGTGGGCGCCGGACACATTCGCGCCGACCACGAAATCGGCCAGTGCGGCGACATCGCGGTCGGCCACCACGCGCACCGGGCGCGCGGTGTTGACCGGGCCCAAGAAGCCCGGCTCGCAGCCGAGGTGTTCGCGGATTTCGCTTTCGTTGGCCAGGCGGTAATCGGCCAGCCCGGGCACCTTGGCCAGCTTGATCTCGTTGACCGCGTGGTCGCCACGCACCAGTACCAGCACGAACCCGGCCTGGGTCATCACCGCTACCGACTTGACCGTGCGCTGCAGCGCGATGCCGAGCAACTGGGCCACGTCTTCGCAGGTCTTCTGGGTGGGCGTTGCCACCTGCTGCATTGCTTCGCTGGCCGCGGCGCGCGGGGCCGGCGGTGCCGCACTGGCGGTTTCCACGTTGGCGGCGTAATCGGAGCCGGTGGAGAACGCCAGCGAGTCCTCGCCGGAGTCGGCGATGACGTGGAATTCCTGCGATGCATCGCCGCCGATGGCGCCGGAATCGGCCTGCACGGCGCGGAAATCCAGTCCCAGGCGGGTGAAGATACGCGTATAGGCGGCGCGCATGTTGTCGTATTCGCGCGCCATGTCCTCGTCAGTGAGATGGAACGAATACGCGTCCTTCATCAGGAACTCGCGCGCACGCATCACGCCGAAGCGCGGGCGGATCTCATCGCGGAATTTGGTCTGGATCTGATAGAAATTCAGCGGCAGCTGCTTGTAGCTGTTGATTTCCTGGCGCGCGAATTCGGCCGCGGCCTCTTCGGCGGTGGGGCTGTAGCAGAACTCCTGTTCCTTGCGGTCCTTGATCTTGAGCAGCTGCCCGCCGAACTTCTCCCAACGCCCGGTAGCGTCCCACAGCTCGCGCGGCTGGATGGTGGGAAACAGCACTTCCACTGCGCCGGCGCGGTTCATCTCTTCGCGCACGATGGCTTCGACCTTGCGCAACACGCGCAGGCCCAGCGGCGACCAGGTGTACAGCCCGGAGGCCAGCTTGCGGATCATGCCCGCGCGCAGCATCAGACGGTGGCTGACCAACTCGGCGTCGGCCGGGGTTTCCTTGGTGGTGTGCAGGTGGAACTGGGAAAGACGCATCGGGCTTCGCTTGGGCGGAAAGCCGCTAGTTTGCCAGCCTCGCGCCCTGCCGGTCATCGCCAGGCGCGCGTTGCCGGTTGTCGCTGGCCGGCGCAGGCCCCTGCGGGGCGGCTCGAGTGGCAGGCTTGCCGGCGCATGTGCGCCGTAGGCCGCGCGGTCGTCCGCACGTATCCATCACCGGTGCCGGGCGCTCATGCGGCCCCGGGGGCGCGCTTTCTACCACCTACGCATGTGTTGCCATCAGGTCGGGCGCGCTGGCTCTGCAGGTGGTCGCGGCACCAGGCGTTGAACCCCAGCCCTGCGGCGGGACGGCAACTCCCGTCCCCCTGGGAGCTTTTCCCGGCTCAGGTGGCCGGGCCGCCTGGGGCTGCCGGCTTGCAATAGGCCTTGACGGCGGCGTCGGCCAGGTTCCTCTGGGTCGCACGGGCTTCCTGGTCCAGGACGGCGCCAGGCTTGCCATCGGCGCCGGCCGCCATGGAGACCTCGCCCTTGCCGCTGAGCAGTTCCAGATTGCGGCGCGCGGTGAGGCAGTCGGCCGATTCGGGCGCGGCCGTCTCTGCTGCAGCGATGGCGGCGGTGCCGCTGCGCGCATCGATTCGGCGCGCTTCATAGCGCTGGCCGGTCGGTGGCGGGGTTTCGGTGTAGTGGGTCACGCCCTTGGCGTCCTTCCACTTATAAAGATCGGTCGCGCCGGCGGCGGCGCTGACCAGCATCAACAGGGCGCAAAGCCCGGACGACAGCTGCATGTGGCTTCCCCTGGATGATTCCCGCCGCGATTGCAGCATCCGCAGCGGGCGCTGGCAAGTGATGGGCGCGCAGGGCGCTGAACCAGCCAGCGCGCTACCGCCGGACAGACCTCAGGCCCTACACTTGGCGGATGGATGAGATGAGACCGCCCCCGCGCTCGCGCACGATTTACCTGCTGCCGAACCTGTTCACCACCGCCGGGCTGTTTTCCGGTTTCTACGCCATCATCGCCGCCGCCAATGGACAGTTCGTCCAGGCCGCCATGGCGGTGTTCGTGGCTGCGGTGATGGACGGGCTGGATGGCAGGGTGGCGCGTCTGACCAATACCAGCAGCGAATTCGGTGTGCAGTACGACTCGCTGGCCGATCTGGTCAGCTTCGGCATGGCGCCCGCGCTGGTGATGTACCACTGGTCGCTGTCGGCTTTGAAGTACGACAGTAGCGTGATGGGCCGGGTCGGTTGGTCGGCTGCCTTCCTGTATGCGGCCTGCGCGGCGCTGCGGCTGGCGCGCTTCAACACCCAGGTCGGCGTGGTCGACAAACGCTGGTTCATCGGCCTGGCCAGCCCGGCGGCGGCTGGTCTGATGATGTCCTTCGTTTGGGCCTTCGCCGACGACAGCCTGGGCTTCGATGGCGAGCAGCTGCGCTATGTGGCGCTGGCGGTCACGGTGGTGGCGGCGTTGCTGATGGTCAGCCGGATCCGGTTCTGGAGCTTCAAGGGCGGCGCGCGCGGCCCGCGTGCCGACCGCGTGCCGTTCCTGGCGCTGGCGATCGCCACGGTGGTGATTGCGCTGCTGGTGATCGATCTGGCGCGCTCGTTGCTGGTGATCGGGGTTCTGTACGCCTTGTCGGGTCCGTTGATGTGGTTGTGGCGACGCTGGCGGCGCGTGCCCGAGCTGCCATGAGCCGGTTTTTGTGAGCGAGGCGATGAGCGAGCCGATGTGGTCCGATCTGCAGGTGTCGTATCTGCAGGCGTTGGGGCACACCGTGTATCTGGACCGCGCTGCGGTCGACGCATTGCCGGCGCCTGTCGAGGTTGCCGAGCGCGCACCCACGGCCGCACCGACGCGTATGGAGCGTGCGCCGTACCCTGCAACGGCCAATGCGCCCGTTGCGCGGCGGAATGCACCGGCGGCACCGGCCCAAGCGCCCCGCGCGCCCAGCACTGCGCCAGCGTCGGCGCCGCAACGGCGCAGCCGTGTCGGCATGCCGGATCGCCTGCAGATGGCCTTGCTGCGCGCGTCCGGCTGCAATCCGGGCGATCCTGCGACCCAGGCCTTGATGGCCTCCTGGCCGCTGGCGGAACTGCGCGGCAATCCGGCCGCCAAGCGCGCGCTGTGGCCGCAGCTGCGCGCGCTGCGTCGGCGCCGGGACCCGGCGTGAGCGCATTGAACGCGCCGCAACCCACCTCGCTGCGCGCCATGCGCGAGAGCGACCTGGATGCGGTGATGGAGATCGAGCTGCGCGCCTATCCATTTCCGTGGACGCGCAACATCTTTCGCGACTGCCTGCAGGCCGGCTACCCCGGCTGGGTGATGGAGCAGGGCGGCCGTGTCATCGGCTA
The DNA here is from genome assembly GCF_013112235.1 of Xanthomonas euvesicatoria. NCBI lineage: Bacteria > Pseudomonadati > Pseudomonadota > Gammaproteobacteria > Lysobacterales > Lysobacteraceae > Xanthomonas > Xanthomonas euvesicatoria. The sequence continues at coordinate 201,235 of NZ_JABFFS010000001.1, read as the reverse complement.
TGGCGTGATCAGTATCGCCGCCGACGAGGCGCACGTGCTCAACGTCTGCATCGCACCGGAGGCGCAATCGCAAGGACACGGTCGCGTGTTGCTGCGCGCGCTGATCAAGGGCGCCTGCGATCGCGGTGCGCGGCGCGCGTTCCTGGAAGTGCGCCCGTCCAATCCATCGGCGATCGCGCTGTACCACTCCGAAGGCTTCAACGAAATCGGCCGGCGCCCGCGCTATTACCCATCCCACACCGGGCGCGAAGACGCGTTGGTGATGGCGATCGAATTGTTCTTCGAAGGGTTTTCCTGAGCGCACGCACTCGTCGTTGAGGATGCGGCTGGTTGGCGTCGCTGCGGTGCGCGGTTGCTGCGCTGGATGCCGGCGCTGATGGTTTTTCGATTCGATGCTTGCGCTGAGCGGTTGCATGACGCACCTGCGCATGGCGCGTGCGGTATCACGCTTGCCCAACGGGCTGGTCTTGCGCACTACCACGCGGCTTGATGAGGTCCGCAGCGACACGGTGGCCCAATTGATTAAGGGCAGCGCTGACCCATGCGTATCAAAACGCATGGGGTCAACACAATGCTGCGCCTGTGCAATCGATCCCAACGTGGTCATGTGGAATGCCGGCAACACTGCGGCGATGGGTTTGCGCTTCGCGCAGGGTGTTGGCAGATACGGCCGTCTGCGAGGTGGCGAATGTTTCGCCATGGGCCGATAAGCGCTTTTTTCGTTGCGGTTTATGTCCAATGCCGCAGCGCGGCAATGGATTGCAACGACGAGCACGTCGAAAAATACAGGTATTTGCACGGTGGCGTGCCTTCTCGCGTGGCACCCCGCATGGCGTGACACCCAATCTTGCTGCGTTGCAGTGTCCTTGCGCTGTCTCCGCGTGTCCTGATCGCAGCGTTTTGTCTCTTCTTTTGTGTCTCGCAAGCGTTTGCGTGATTACGCATGCATATCCGAAAAACGTCTAGATACAAGCGGTTGCAATGCTCCTAGTATCGGCTCCGCGGAATGGAATATTCCACAGCTGAATAATACGTTCCGAGTCTGCTGGACCAGGGGTGCGCCGCTGCGCGGCGCATCGAACCCATCTGAGGGAGAGATCAAGATGAAGCCGAAATTTTCGACGGCGGCCGCCGCGTCGCTGTTCGTTGGGTCGTTGCTGCTCACCGGCGTTGCCTATGCCGATGCGGCGTTGGAGGTTGCAACCACGGGCTGGGCAACCCAGAACGGCGGCACCAAGGGCGGCTCCAAAGCGGCTGCCGCCAATATCTACACCGTCAAGAATGCCGCCGAGTTGAAAGCTGCATTGAGCGCAAGCGTCGGTAGCAACGGACGCATCATCAAGGTCAGCGGCATCATCGATATCAGCGAAGGCAAGCCGTACACCAAGACCTCGGACATGAAGTCACGTGCGCGCCTGGATATTCCGACCAAGACCACCTTGATAGGCATCACCAGCAACGCGGAAATCCGCGAAGGCTACATGTACGTCAAGGCCAACGACGTCATCATCCGCAACCTCACCATCGAAAATCCATGGGACCCGGAACCGGTCTGGGACCCGGATGACGGCAGCGCCGGCAACTGGAATGCGGAGTACGACGGCCTGACCGTGGAAGGCGCCAGTAACGTGTGGGTGGACCATGTCACCTTCACCGATGGCCGCAGGACCGACGATCAGAACGGCACCGCCAATGGCCGTCCGAAGCAGCACCACGACGGCGCGATGGACATCAAGAAAGGCGCCAATTTCGTCACGGTCTCGTACTCGGCCTTCAAGTCGCACGAGAAGAACAACCTGATCGGCTCCAGCGACAGCGCGTCCAGCACCGACAGCGGCAAGCTCAAGGTCACCATTCACAACACCCTGTTCGAAAACATTTCTGCGCGCGCCCCGCGTGTGCGCTTCGGTCAGGTGCATCTGTACAACAACTACCACGTCGGCAGCACCAGCAATAAGGTCTATCCGTTCTCTTACGCGCATGGCGTGGGCAAGGAGTCGAAGATCTTCTCCGAGCGGAACGTGTTCGAGATCAGCGGTGTCAGCAGCTGCGACAAGATTGCCGCCGACTATGGTGGCAGCGTGTATCGCGATCAGGGTTCCCTGCTCAATGGCAAGGCGCTGTCGTGCTCGTGGAATACCAACATCGGCTGGACCCCGCCCTATACCTACAACCTGCTCTCGGCCGACAAGGTCGCTGCAGACGTCAAGGCCAAGGCAGGCGCCGGCAAGCTCTAACCGCCACTGGTTGCAGGGCTGCAAAGTCAGCGCCGCACGTCGTTGCACAACGCCCGCAGTGATGCGGGCGTTGTGCGTTCCGCGTGGCGATGTGGGGTCTCACGGAAGTAGCGGCGTTGCAACGGGCAGTCGGGAGCTGCTTGCAACACTCTTACCCATCCATGCCTATCCATGATCGCTGGACGCGCTGCAGGTACATCCTTGCCGGTCCCTGCGTGGCGTCCATGCTGCGTCAGCTGCCGTACGCAATGACGGCGCTACGCACTCGCCAAGGCCCTGCAACCGTGCAGGGCGCCTGGCGTCGCTCAATCCTGCGCGGTGTTATTGGCTGCCTGGCCCGGGGTACAGACCGGCTTCAAGCGCTTGTCCACCAGCTTGCCCATGAGCCGGTCGCTGAGCGGCAGCATGTCGCCGTTGAGGCGCCAGTCGTAGATCACGCTGAAGGCCAACACGCGCGCGACATAGTCGCGGGTTTCCTTGTAGCTGATGGTTTCGATCCAGAAGTCCGGCTCGAAATTCGGCCGCTGCGACTGCCAGCGCCCGGTGGGGCCTGGACCTGCGTTGTAGGCGGCAATGGTGAGGTAGGGCAGTCCGTAGGTGTTGAGCAACTGGCGCAGATACGCCGTGCCGATGGCGATGTTGGTGTCCGGCTCATAGAGGCTGGTGGCACCCGCATAGCCGGGCAGGGCGATCCCCTTGGCGACGGCCGCGCCAGTGCCAGGCAACACCTGCATCAGGCCCATTGCGTTGGCCGGCGAGCGCGCGCGCGGATTGAAGATGCTTTCGGCACGAATTTCCGCAGCCACCCAGGCTGGGTCGATCGCATTCTTGGCGGCCTCGCGACGAATGCTGTCGTCGTGGTGCAGCGGAAAACGCAACGCATACAGCCGTTGCTCGTCCGGCTGCTTGCCGAGCGCGAACACCGCACGGTCGAACCAGCCGTTGTCGCCGGCAACTTCCACTGCCAGACGGCGCTGGGTGTCGTCGAAGCGGGTGGCGGCATCGTTCCATTCGGCCACGGCCCAACCGGGGCGGTCGATCTGAAATAACGCGATTGCGCGGACCAGGGCCGGGTCGCGCGCAACAGCGGCCTTCGCCTGCGCGCTGTCGTTGGGCTCCCAGGGGCACAGCCGGTAAGGCTGCTGCAGGCGGTCGGCGGCCAGGAATCCGTGGAAGGTCGGCGATTGCGCGGCGGCGCGATACAGCGGCTGGGCCGCCGCAGCAGCGCCGGTCTTTTCGGCCAGGCGGGCTTCGAAGTACTGCCAACGTGAGTCGCTGCGCTGGCTCGCCGGCATCTTGCGAATCGCGGCCAATGCCGCCGGCCAATCGCCGCGCGACATCGCCTCACGTGCACGCCATTCGTGCAGGCGTTCGTCGTAGGACGCCTCCGGTACGGCATTGAGCCGACGCGCCGAGTCCGGCAGGTACGAGGCGACGGTCCACAATGCGATCTGGTACAGCACCTGCCCACGCTGCGCCTGGCTGAAGCCGAGCGCACCGGCAAGTTGCGGTAGCTGCTGCTCGGCAGCGTCGGGATCGCTCTTGGCCAACTTGGCCAGCCCGTCCACCGCGATGCGGCGGCTGCGCTCGGTCTTGGGCCAACCTAGTGCACGTGGGTGGACCTTGTCGAGAAATGCAGCGTAATCGGTGGCCAGGGCCAGATCGGCGGCGGGTAGCCCGCGTGCGGCCGTACGCATGATTGCAGGCTGTTGTGCATCGGCAGCAGCTTCCACACGTTCCCAGCGCAGCGCCGGTGTGAGTTCACCGCGCGATTCCAGCCCGGCAACCACTGCATCGCAAGCATCGGGCAGCGCCTTGCCATTGCGCCACAGCGTCAGCGCATCGCGGCTCCATTGGGCATCGGCCTTGCCAGTGGCCAGGCGCGCAGTCAGTTGCGCGCAGCGCAGGCCGACGTTGTCGGTGGACTTCCAGTTGGCCAGCAGCGTGTTCCAGTCCTGCCGCCGCGCCACTGCCGGCAACCATGTGCTGCGGAAGCTTTCAGCCACAGGCTGGCCGGCGTAGCGCTGCAAGAATGCTTGCGCCTGCGCGTTGGAGACAGTGTCGATAGTGCGCTTGAGCGTGGCAAATTCCAGCCATCCATACAGCGGATGGCGGCTCAGCGCAGCGAGCTGACCGGCATCGGTCTGGCCGCGCTCTGCGGCCGCGATGGCATCGCGCATGGCAGTCAGCTGCGGGTCGAGGGTTTGCGCATGCAATGCGGTGCTGCCAAGGCACAGCAGGCCGATGAAAACAGTGGCAAGGTGGGGGGCATAAGTCATGAAGTGATGATACCCAAGCACGCCTGAGCGCCTGAGTGAATGCGCGTCGCTTGCGCGTGATGGTGAGGACGGTCTTCGCTTGCAAGCGCTATGGATTGAGCACGCGCGTGCGTGCAGATGACACCTTGTTGCGACCGCTGCCGCGCGGTGCGCTGCTGCACCGCCAGTTGCGGTGCGTTAATGTTTCGTTTAAGAATTGGGAAGGACCGCAGGGCACGGGGGCGTGCGGACACTCAAGAATCCTTCTGGAGAGAGAAAGGATGAAGCGTCTGATTGGCCCCCGTTGGTCATGCCTGGCCGTGCAGTTGTCGTTGTGTCTGATTCCCACACTGGCCTGGGCGCAACAGCCCGAGGCCGCACCGAACACGCGCACGCTCGACAGCGTGCAGGTCACCGGCACGCGCATCAAGACCGCGGAATTGCAGGGCCAGGTACCGATCCAGACGCTCAATCGTGCCGATATCGAACGCACCGGCCTGACCTCCATCGGCGAAGTGCTGCAGGAGCTCACCGCGTCCGGTTCGGCGCTCAACGCCAAGTTCAATTCGTCCGGCAACTTCGGCTTTCCGCCCGATGGCAGTGGCGTGGGTGCAGGCTCGGCGCAGGTGGATCTGCGCCATCTCGGTTCCAAGCGTGTGCTGGTGCTGGTGGATGGCATTCGTTGGGTCAACGAATCCTCCGCCTCCGGCGTGGGTTCGTCGACCGATCTCAACACCATTCCGCTGGCGATCGTCGAGCGCATCGAAGTGCTCGAAGACGGCGCATCGTCGCTATACGGCTCGGATGCGATTGCCGGTGTGGTCAACATCATCACCCGTCGCACGTTCGACGGTGCGCAGGTCACGCTCAACTACGGGCAGTACGGCAAGGGCGATGGCGCCAACCAGGGCATGGATCTGGCCTGGGGTAAAAGCGGAGAGAATTTCAGCCTGTTTTTGGGCGCCAGCTACGTCAAACAGGATCCGATCTATGCGCGCGATCGTGCGCAGGCCCGCTTCCCGATTCCTGGCACCGGGCTGACCTTCGCCAGCTCGGCAACGCCGGATGGCCGCTTCCAGTTCGTCGATCCCAACACCGGCGTGCGCCAGAACCTTACGCCCAATGCCGGCGTGGGCACACCGCAATACGATGGCGGCGGCGGTTGCACGCGCAGCGACGACTATCACTGCTTCGGCACCGCAGACCGCTACAACTTTGCCGAGCAGAACCTGTTGCTGACGCCGTCCGAGCGCAAGGGCGTGTTTGCACAGTTCCGCTATTACTTCAACGACGACGTGCAGTGGTACGTCAAGGCGTTGGGCAACCGGCGCGAATCGACCAACCAGGCCGCACCGGAGCCCATCTTCCTCGGGCCCGATGCCGGTACCGGCAACCCGTTGGCCGACAATATCGTGATCTCCGCGCTCAATCCGTTCAACCCGTTCGGATTCGATCTGGATTCGGCCACCAATCTGATCCAGATCGGTCGCAGGCCGGTGGAAGGCGGGCCGCGGCGTTACGAGCAACAGGTCGATACCCAATATTTCGGCACCGGCCTGGTCGGCACGTTCGAAGGCGCAGGGCGGACCTGGTTCTGGGACGTCAACGGCATGTACAGCAAGAACAAGGCCGAGCAGACCAACTACGGCAGCTACAACCTCTACAACATCAACCTGGCGCTAGGCGACCCGGCTGCCTGCGCGGCCGTGGCCGGCTGCGTGCCGCTGGATATCTTCAGCGGTGCCGGCAGCATCACGCCGGAGATGTTGCGCTGGATCCAACCGGTGGTGCGCGACCGCAGCCAGAACGAATTGAGCCTGTTCACCGCCAACCTCAGCAGCGAGTTGTTCCAGTTGCCCGGCGGTGCGGTGTCGTTCGCCAGCGGTTACGAATACCGCAAGTACGAAGGCTCTTATCAGCCCGATCCGCTCACCGTGGCCGGGCGTTACAACGGCGTGCCCTCCTTACCCACGGCAGGCAGCTACGACGTCAACGAAGCCTATCTCGAACTCAATATTCCGATCTTCGCCAACTCGGCATTGGGCGACAAACTCGATCTGAATATCGCCGGGCGCTATTCGGACTATTCGACATTCGGTGGCGAATTCACGCCCAAGTACGGCCTGCGTTGGCAGGTCACCGATGAGTTCGTGTTGCGCACCAGTTATGCCGAAGGCTTCCGGGCGCCCACCATCGGCGAGCTGTTCGGTTCGGCGGCGCGTGCGGACCTGCAGTTGTCGGATCCGTGCTCGATCGGTCTGGGCGGTACGGCGCCGCGCGGCAGTGCGGCTAGCTGCGCAGCACTCGGTGTGCCTGCCGGTTATCAGCAGGCCAACCAGCAGATCTCGGTCACCACCGGCGGTAACGCGCAACTCGATCCGGAGCGTTCGCGCAGTTTCAGTGCGGGCTTCGTCTTCAGCCCGGGATTTGCGAGCGATGCCAGCTGGTCCGACCGCCTCGACCTGGAGGTGACCTTCTATCGCCATCATGTGGATGGCGCGATCCAGGCGATCAATGCGCAGACGCAGCTGGATCTGTGCGTGGATACGCTGGATGCGTTGTACTGCGATGGCATCGGGCGGGCATCCACCGGCGGCATCAACGCCTTCAATAACCGCTTGACCAACCTGGGCTCGATCAAGACCGACGGCTGGGACGTGGATCTATTCTGGACCTTGCCGCAAACCGCATTCGGGCGCTTCAAACTATCGTGGCAGAACACCTTGGTAGGCCGCTACGAGGCGCTGGGTGCGGCGGGCCAGCGACAGCCGCAAGGCCCGGGCATCGAGGTGGTGGACAGCGCAATTCCGGAGTGGACCAGCAACGCGGTATTGGATTGGTCGCTGGGTAACTGGACGGCTTCGTGGACTGCGCGGCACATTTCCAAGCTCACCGAGCAGTGCGGTGACGCGGTGGAGTTTGCGGTGTGTTCGGATCCGTCGGTGGGAACCAACCGCTTGGATGCGATCACCTATCACGACGCGCAAGTGGGCTATCGCATCGATTGGCTCAAGGGCCTGCAACTCACGGCCGGCCTGAACAACGTCTTCGACAAGGATCCGCCGATCTGCCTGTCGTGCTCCCTCAATGGTTACGACGCATCCACCTACGATATTCCCGGCGGACGCTTCTGGTATGCGCGTGTGGATTTGAAGTTCTAGTCCAACGGTGCCTGGCTGGTGCGATGCGTTGGCAAAACGGCACTGGTGCTGCGGCTTTCCTGCAGGGTCCTCGCCCGCCCACCATCGCAGGACACGCCGCAAGTACGTCCTTGTAGGCTCCTTGGCAGCATCCATGCCGCCAAGGGTCCCGCGACGGTGGGCGGGCAAGGACCAGTCGAGCTGGTCGGTGCGCATGTCTGCAATCAAGACATGACGGACATGCTGATGTAACGGCTGGTCCCGCAAGCGGCGAGGGCACTACGCCCTCGATACGCTAGCAGCTGATCAACCGCTTCAGATCTTGGCGCGCTGCTCGCGCAGGCCGGTGAGCTGCGTGGTCCAGTCGTTCAAGCGCGCACGCTCTTGTTCGACCACGGCGGCCGGTGCGTTCTGCACGAAGGTGGCGCTGCCGAGTTTGCCGTTGCACTTGGCGATCTCGCCTTCCACGCGCTTGATTTCCTTGTCCAGGCGAGTGCGTTCGGCATCCATGTCGACCAGGCCTTCCAATGGCACCAGCAGCGTGAGTTCGCCGACGATGGCGGCGGCCGACGGCGGTGTGTCCTGGCCAGCGTCCAGCCAGTCGATGCGTTCGAGTTTGAGCAGGAACGACAGCTGCGAGGCGAAGCGGGCAACGCGCGGGCGGTCGTCGGCAGTGCCGGCCTGCAGCAGCAGGCGCACCTGCTTGGACGGTGGCACGTTCAATTCGCTGCGCACGCGACGCAGCGCCGACACCATCGACTTGAGCCATTCGACATCGGCTTCAGCGGTGGCATAGCTGCTGGTGTCGACATCGCCGGGCTGCGGGAAGCTCTGCAACGAGATCGTCGCAGTGGTGATGCCCAGGCGCGGCGCGACCTGCTGCCACAACTCTTCGGTGACGAACGGGGTGAGCGGGTGCAACAGACGCAGCAACGACTCCAGCACATACAGCAGCGTGTGGCGCGTGCTGGCGGCCGCGTCGGCGTCCTGGTTGTTGAGCGCCGGCTTGGCCAGCTCCACGAACCAGTCGCAGAACGCGTTCCAGGCGAATTCGTACAACGACTGCGCGAGCAGGTCGAAGCGATAGTTGGCGTAATGCGCGTGGGTTTCTGCGGTGGCCTTGTCCAGGCGCGCCAAAATCCACTTTTCCGCTTCGGTGCGCGGCTGCGGCACGCCGGTAAAGCGTGCGCCTTCGGTGTTCATCAACACGAAGCGCGTGGCGTTCCACAGCTTGTTGCAGAAGTTCTTGTAGCCCTCGGCGCGGCCCAGATCGAACTTGATGTCGCGGCCATGCGTGGCCAGCGCGGCGATGGTGAAGCGCAGCGCATCGGCACCGTGGGCGATGATGCCGTCCGGGAATTCCTTGCGCGTGGCTTTTTCGATCTTCTCGGCCATGCGCGGCTGCATCAGGCCATGGGTGCGCTTGGCGACCAGATCCTCGATGCTGATGCCGTCGATGATATCCAGCGGATCGAGCACGTTGCCCTTGGACTTGGACATCTTCTGGCCTTGCGCATCGCGAATCAGGCCGGTGATGTAGACATCGCGGAACGGCACCTGGCCGGTGAAGCTGTCGGTGGCCATGATCATGCGCGCCACCCAGAAGAAGATGATGTCGAAGCCGGTCACCAGCACGCTTGAAGGCAGATAACGCTCGAAGCCGCGCTCGGCCATCGCCTGCGCATCCGGCCAGCCCAGCGTGGAGAACGGCCACAGCTGCGAGGAGAACCAGGTTTCAAGCACGTCGCTGTCCTGGTGCAGCGCAATCTCCGCACCCAGGCCATGTTTGGCGCGCACCTGCGCTTCGTCATGGCCCACGTAGCACTTGCCGGCCTCGTCGAACCACGCCGGGATGCGATGGCCCCACCACAGCTGGCGGCTGATGCACCAATCCTGGATGTTCTCCATCCAATGGCGATAGGTGTTGATCCAGTTCGGCGGCACGAACTTGATCTGGCCGCTTTCGACCAGCTCCAGTCCGCGCTTTGCCAGCGCATCCATCTTCACGAACCACTGGTCGGTGAGGTAGGGCTCGATCACCTGGCCGGTGCGATCGCCGCGCGGCACCTGCAGCTTGTGCGGTTTGGTTTCGACCAATCGACCTTCGTCCTCTAGATCAGCTAGGACAAGTTTGCGAGCTTCATAACGATCAAGATTCCAATACTTCTCTGGAATTCCTATGTCGAAAGGTAGAGCGTCGCGCTCCAAGGTCAAAATTGGCTCACGGGGGTTTTCAGTATCACGACGCTCGCGATAGCTAGAAAGGCCGATAATCTTTGCCTCTGGCGTGAGGATGTTGATCATCGGCAGCGAGTGCCGCACACCCACCTGGTAATCGTTGAAGTCATGCGCCGGCGTGACCTTGACCACGCCGGTGCCGAAGGCGCGGTCGACATAATCGTCGGTGATCACCGGCACGTGCCGGCCGGTTAGCGGCAACACGATGCGGGCGTCATGCAGCGTGAGATAACGCGCATCTTCCGGGTGCACCATCACCGCGGTATCGCCCAGCATGGTTTCCGGGCGCGTGGTGGCCACCACCAGATAATCGCGGGTTTCGCGCAGCGTCTCGTTGCCGTCGGCATCGTGCTCGACGTGTTCGTAGGTGACGCCATCGGCCAGCGGATAGCGGATCGACCACAGGAAGCCGTCTTCTTCGACGTTTTCCACTTCCAGATCCGAGATGGCGGTCTTCAGCACCGGGTCCCAGTTGACCAGGCGTTGGCCGCGGTAGATCAGGCCTTGCTCGTACCAGCGCACGAACGCTTCGTTGACCGCCGCCGACGGCTGCGGGTCCATGGTGAAGGTGCTGCGCGACCAATCGCTGGAGGTGCCCAGCCGGCGCATCTGGCGCTCGATGGTGTCGCCGGATTCGGCCTTCCACTCCCACACCTTGGCGATGAAGCCCTCGCGCCCCAGCGAATCGCGCGTTTGTCCCTTGCCTTCCAGCGCCAGATTGCGCGAGACCACCATCTCGGTGGCGATCCCGGCATGGTCGGTGCCCACCTGCCACAAGGTGTCGTAACCGCGCATGCGGTGATAGCGCACCAATGCATCCATCAGCGTCTGCTGAAACGCATGGCCCATGTGCAGCGTGCCCGTGACATTGGGCGGCGGCAGCAACACGGTGTACGGCTCACCCTTGCCGGACGGCACGAAATAACCGGCTGCCTCCCACTGCGCGTACAGGCGCGATTCGAAGGAAGAGGGGTCGTAGCTGGAGGCGAGGGTGGTCATAGGGGCGCCGGGATTCGTTGTTCGGGATTCGGGATTGGTTGCGTCATGGGGCCGGCGAGAGTCACCGGCAATCCACTCGTCAATGTCGGTGTTGGTGCTGCGGAGCGAAGATCGGCTGTCTGAGGTTGGATGCAGTCGTTGGAGACGCAAGATCTGCTTTACGAATCCCCAATCCCAACTCCCCAATCCCCGCCGCACTCACATGTCGTACTTGGTCAGTTCCAGGCCCAGGGCCTTGTACTGTTTCCAGCGTTCGCGCAGCGGTTCGCGGGCAGCGGGGTCGGCCGGCACCACTTCGAGCACGCGGTCGCAGGCGCCCAGATAGGGGTCGTCGCGCAGGTTGATCACCAGCGGGCGCGAGGGGGCGGCGAACTCCGGGGCTGCAATCAGCACCGGGGCCAGTTCGTCTTCCTCATCGGTGCCGGCGATCTGGTGCGGCACGTAGGCCTCGTCGTCGAACGCCCACAGCAGGTCGTCCAGCGCCTCGGCCTGCTGCGTATCGCGGGCCAGGATCAAGGTGGGCAGGTTGGCGTCGTTGGCCTTGCGCGCCAGCTCGCAGACCAGCCGCAGCGGTTCGTTGAGGAAGCGCGGCTTGGCGATCAGGTAGAAGTCGGCACGGGGCATCAGGCGGTCACAAAGCGGGAGGAGAGCAACAATTCGGTGGTCATGCCGGCGGCCACGAACAGGGCCGCACAGCCGAGCACGGCCAACAGCAGGCCGCCGAATGCGCGCAGGCGGCGCCCGGGCGGGCGCGAACGGTACAGGTACACCGGCAGGAACAGCACGGCCAAGGCCACGATGCCGATATTCATCCAGGCCGGCCGGCGGTAGCCAAGCCGGCGGCTGTCGGCCGCCAGCCACACAAACAACAGCAACAGCTGCACGACGATCCAGAGCAGATCGATGCCGGGGCTGGTCCAGCCCGGCACCGCGCTGGCGGCTCCGTTCACGACGGAGAAGCCAGCGATGAGCGCCAGTGCAGCGCGCGGCGACATCAGGCGGCGCGATCCAGCAACCACTGGGTCAGCAGACCGACCGGGCGACCGGTGGCCATGCCGCGCTTGCCTTCGTCGCTGGCCACGCCGGCGATGTCCAGGTGCGCCCAGCGCTGGTTCTCGGTGAATCGCGACAGGAAGCAGCCGGCGGTGATGGCGCCGCCCCAGCGGCCGCCGATGTTGTAGACGTCGGCGAAGGTGGAATCCAGCAGGCCCTGGTATTCGTCCCACAGCGGCAGGCGCCAGGCGCGGTCGAACACGTGCTCGCCGGCGGCCAGCAGTTCGTTGGCCAGGTCGTCGTGCTTGCTCATCAGCCCGGCTGTCTGGTGACCCAGCGCCACCATGCAGGCGCCGGTCAGCGTGGCCACGTCCACCAGCGCCTCGGGATTGAAGCGCTCGGCGTAGGTCAGTGCATCGCACAGGATCAGGCGGCCTTCGGCATCGGTATTGCCGACTTCGATGGTCTTGCCGGACATACTGGTGATCACGTCCGACGGGCGGTACGCGTTGCCGTCGATGGCGTTCTCCACCGCCGGCACCACCACCACCAGGTTGATCGGCAGCTCGGCCTTGACCGTGGCCACGAAGGTGCCGATGACGTTGGCGCCACCGCACATGTCGTACTTCATTTCCTCGATGCCGCCCTGCGTCTTGAGGTTGACGCCGCCGGTATCGAAGGTGATGCCCTTGCCGACCAGCACGTACGGGCGCGCGTCGCCGCCGCCGTTCCACTTCAGCACGATCAAGCGCGGGCGGTTGGCCGAGCCGCGTGCCACCGACAGCAGCGAGCCCATGCCCAGCGCTTCCATCTGCGCCTCGTCCAGGATCTCGGCTTCGGCACCCGGGAACTTGCCGGCAAATGCCGCGGCGGTCTCGGCCAGGTAGGCCGGGGTGCAGTAGTTCGGCGGCAGGTTGCCCAGCTCGCGGGCGAATTCCACGCCTTCGGCGGTAGCCACGCCCACGGCGAGCGCGCGGGCGTCGTTGCCGGCAATCGCCAGGGTGGTCAGGCCGGTCTCGTCCACCTTCTTCTTGCCCAGTGTGGCGGTGTAGCGGTAGGCGGCATGGTCGCTGACGGTCACCGCCTGGCGGATGTTCCAGGCCGCATCGCGGGCCTTGACGCTGAGTTCGGTCAGGGTGAGCAGGGCGGTGCCGACCGCGCCGGTCTTCAGCGCGCGGGTCGCATCGCCGACGGCCTTGAGGTAGGGCGCCACGCCGAACTTGCCGGCTTCGCCCAGGCCGACCACCAGCACGCGCGGCGCGGTGACGCCGGGCAGGTCGTGCAGCAGCGTGGTGCTGCCGGTCTTGCTGGCCACGTCGCCGCGCGCGACCAAGGCCGTCAAGCGACCCTGACTGGCGCTGTCCAGCGCCTGGGCAGCGGGCGAAAGGGTCTTGTCGGCGAACACGCCAACCACGATGCAGTCGACGGCAGCGCTTGCCGGCGCGTCTTGGTTCAGGGTGAATTGCAGGGCCATTGATCAGATTCCGTAGGCAAATCCGTACAATCGCGGGCTGTTTACGCCAACCGGACTAGGCTGGCGGCGCCGCGAACGAATCCGAGAGTTTAAAACAAGCCCACCCCATGCCGAAGCTCGATCGATACCTGCTTAGCGATTTCACCCAGAGCTTCCTGGCCACCTTGATCGTGCTGCTGGTCGTCAGCGTCGGCGGCGTGCTGGTGGATATCCTCGGCAATATCGCCGACGGCCGCATCCCGGCGCGCTTGCTGCTGTCGCAGGTAGGGCTGCAATTCGTGGCGTATCTGCCCATCATCCTGCCGCTGGCCTTGATGCTGGGCCTGCTGCTGGCACTGGCGCGGCTGTACCGCGATTCAGAAATGGCCGTCATTACCGCCATTGGCGTGGGCCCCAGGCGCATGCTGCGGCCGATGCTGATGCTGGTGGTGCCGGTGGTGGTGGTCATCGGGTTGTGCTCGCTGTGGCTGGGCCCCTGGGCGAGCCGTACCGCCGAGGCGATGCTGGAAGATGCCAACCGCAGCGTGCTGATGGCCGGCCTGGAGTCGGGCCAGTTCACGCCGTTGTCCGGCGGCGGGGTGGTCTACCTGCAAACGATCTCTGCCGACGGCAAGGGCCTGGGCAAGGTCTTCATGCAGCGCCAGCAGAACGACCGCATCGATGTGGTCACCGCCGACCGCGGCGCGATGTTCTTCGAAGGCAAGACCGACCGTTACCTGCGCCTGGACGATGGCTACCGCACCGAGGGCCCGGCGAGCGGCGCGACCCTGGACTACCGCTTGATGAAGTTCGCCAGCAGCGATATCGCCCTGCCAGACCGCACCCGCGTGCACGATGCCAACGACCCTGAAGTGATGTGGACCACCCAGCTGCTGTCCGACGAGCGCCCTGCCGCGCGCGCCCAGCTGCATGAGCGCCTGGCGCCGCCGTTGCTGGCGCTGGCGTTTGCCTTGCTCACCTTGCCGTTGTCGCGCAGTGCGCCGCGGCAACAGCGTTATGGCCGGATCATGCTGGCGTTTCTGGCCTACATGGTGGGCACCAATCTGATGATCGTCGGCACCCAGTGGATCGCCAATGGCAAGACTCCGGCGGCGCTGGGCCTGTGGTGGTTGACGCTGCCGCTGCTGGCCGTGGCGGTGTGGGCGTATGCGCGCGATGGCCGCGTGCGTCGGCCGGGGGCGCGCGCATGAAGCTGACGCCGCGGGTCCACGATTGGTATGTCGGTCGCGTGGTGCTGTTCACCGTGCTGCTGACCTGGGCGGTGCTGCTGGGGCTGGATCTGGTCAACGCCTTCGCCAGCGAAGCCAAGAACATCGGGCAGGGCAGCTACACCTTCGGGCACGCGGTGGCTTACGTGGCCTACACCGTGCCGCGCCGGGCCTATACCTTGTTCCCGACTGCCGCGGTGATTGGCGCGCTGATGGGCCTGGGCCAGTTGGCCGCCACCTCCGAGCTGACGGCGCTGCGCGCGCTGGGCGTGTCGCGCAAGCGCATGTCCGCATCGGTCGTCGCAGCGATGGCGCTGCTGACCGCCAGCATGGTGATCAGTGGCGAAACCATCGGGCCGTGGGCACAGAATCAGGCCGACACGCTCAAGGCCAGTGCCCGCTTCAACAGCGATATGGCGTCTTCGCGCTACGCCGGGCTGTGGGCACGCGAGGGCGACACCTTCCTCAATGCATTGAGCGGTGAAGAGAAGCTGCTCGATGGCGGTGGCACCGCACTCGATCTACACGATGTGCGGCTCTACCACCTTGATCCCAGTGGCAGGATGCAGCAGTTGACCTACGCCTCGGTGGCCGAACACCGCGACGGCCGCTGGACCCTGCGTCAGGTCCGTCGCGACACCTTCCAGGAACGCTCGGTGCAGCGCGAAACCTTTCCCGAATTGCCGTGGCAGTCGCAACTGAATCCTGCCGCGCTGGCCGCTGGCCTGGCCAAGCCGCGCAATCTTTCTGCGCACGATCTGGAGCAGAGCATCGAATACCGTCGCCGCAATGGATTGGACGCGCGCGATTACGAAGATCAGTACTGGAGCCGGTGGTTCTATCCGCTCAACGTGCTGGCGCTGTGCATGGCGGCAATCCCGTTCTCGTTCGGCTCGCTGCGCAGCGGTGGCCTGGGCAAGCGCCTGTTCCTGGGCATCCTGTTCGCGCTGGGTTTCTGGCTGCTGCAGCTGTTCTTCGGCCGCATGGCCGGCGCGCTCAAGCTGGATTACCGCATTGCCTATGCGCTGCCGCCCATGGTGATGCTGGGTGTGTCGGCGTGGTTGTTCCGCAGGCGTAGTAGCTGAGCGCATGCGGCGGGTAAGCGTGTTGGGTGTGGCGCTCTGCCTGCTGCATCTGGCGGCGGCTGCTTTTTGCGTGTGGGGAGCGCTCAGCGCTCAGGGCGATCCCAAGGGCCACTTCGTTCTGCTGCAATTGCCGTTGACGCCTCAGCTGATCGCACTGGATGCTCTCCACGCGGATGCCTGGTTGACCAACATGCCTTGGGCGACAAGTTATGCGTTGTTGGTTCCGCCATTTCTGGCAGTGCTGTATGCAGTTGGGCATGCGTTTCAGTGGCTGATTGCTCGCGCCTTCTTGGCCGCCAAATAAGCCGCAGCCTGGCTTGGTCACTGCCGCCGGCCCCATCCCACTCCAGGTGCAAGTCGCATGCATGGAACATGCCGGAGCCTCTGGATATGGGGGTGATGGACTGCCGACCTGACCTGATTACTTCAATGGCCTGGCAATCCGTTCCAGCCGTGTGTGACTCGCACGGTCGTGCCAGGTCAGCCGGTCGCGATCCAGCCACGCCCACCAGAACCCCAGCCCGCCCAGCGCCAGCGACAAGGTGCCGACGGCATAGCGGATCCATAGCGCACGCCATGACACCCGTGGGTCGATCAAGCGCAGCCGCCAGGGGCGCATGCCCAGCGTCTGCCCGCCGCGGCGCCAACTCACGGTGGCGTAGATACCTGCGGCGATCCAGCAGCACAGCCACAACAGCCATTGCCAGCCGCTGAAAGGCGCGATGTTTTCGCGCGCGGGGTGCCCGGCGAGCGTAAAGCCCAGCGTGAACACGGTGGAGATCAGCATCGACAGCGCCAGCACCGGCCAGGCGTCGTAGCACAACGCCAGCAGCCGCCAGCCCACCAGGGCAGGGGGGCGCGCAATGCGAGGCGAAGGGATCGAGGTCATGGCGCGAGCATAACGGTCGCCAAGCACGGCGCAACGCCGCGCTGCAGTAGCCGCGCTCTGGTGCCTGCGCGCGCTGACGCACGCCACGCATCGAACGGCGATCAACCGCATCCTGGCGCGACGGCTGGTGCGCAGACGCGGCGTGTTCAATCGGGCGCATGCCCATGCCGGGACCTACCGGCCATGGCGGCGCTGGCGTCGCGATCCGGGTCGCCTTTGCGCCTGCGGCCGACGCGTGCTGATCAGGCAGAACAATGACGCGCACATCTACCGCCCCGCGCGCGCAGGCAACACACCTACCGGCAACCCACGCGCATCGGCGCTCAAAACGCGCGCCGCGTTTTATGCTGTGGCGATGTCTGCCAGC
Source organism: Xanthomonas euvesicatoria (assembly GCF_013112235.1). NCBI lineage: Bacteria > Pseudomonadati > Pseudomonadota > Gammaproteobacteria > Lysobacterales > Lysobacteraceae > Xanthomonas > Xanthomonas euvesicatoria. Next base: position 184,347 of record NZ_JABFFS010000001.1, on the reverse strand, counting down.
AGTCCCGCCGAACGCCGCCAACTTGCCCGCCAGCTGCCACCGGTGCAGGCGGCCGATGCCAGCGTGATCGAGCGTTTCCTCGACCGGTTCTGGGCCGAGCAAGGCGTGGCGCGGCAGACCCTGGAGAGTTATCGGCGCGACCTGGAAGGGCTGGCGCGTTGGCGCGACGGCGCACATGGTGGCTTGCTCGGCATCGACCGTGCCGCCCTGTTCGACTATCTGCGCTGGCGTACCCAGGCCAATTATTCCCCGCGCAGCACGGCGCGGCTGTTGTCGACCTTGCGTGCGTTCTACGGGCTGTGCCTGCGCGATGGCGTGCGCAGCGACGACCCCACCACCCTGATCGATCCGCCGCAACTGCCACGCTCGCTGCCCAAGGCCTTGACCGAAAGTCAGATCGAGGCCTTGCTGGCCGCGCCGGACGTTGACACCCCGGCAGGCCTGCGCGATCGCGCCATGCTGGAGTTGATGTACGCCGCGGGCCTGCGTGTGAGCGAGCTGGTCAACCTGCCGGCAGTGGGGGTGAACCTGCGCCAGGGCGTGCTGCGGGTGACCGGCAAGGGCAGCAAGGACCGGCTGGTGCCGCTGGGCGAGGAGTCCCAGCATTGGCTGGAGCGTTACCTGCGCGAGGCGCGCCCGCTGCTGGCGGCGAACACGCCGGTGGCGGCGGTGGACGGGCAGGTGCCGTTGTTCATCGACGCCGCGCGTCAGCCGCTCAGCCGACAGCAGTTCTGGGCGTTGGTCAAACGCTATGCGGCGGTCGCGGGTATCGACCCGGACACGGTCAGCCCGCACGGGCTGCGCCACAGCTTTGCCACCCATCTGCTCAACCATGGCGCCGACCTGCGCGCATTGCAGATGCTGCTGGGCCACAGCTCGTTGTCGACCACCCAGATCTACACGCTGGTGGCGCGCCAGCATCTGCAGAAACTGCACGCCAGCCATCATCCGCGCGGTTAGTCGGCCCAGCGCCCCGCCATGCGCATGCGTGCCGGCGATGCACCTGTCGCGGTTGCGGCAGAACTGCCAACAGGTCATCGCCGCGCTGGCGGCCGCACCAACATCGCCAGCCGACGTTGCTGGGTGGCTCGCCAGACACGCTCGGCGGCTCCGGCGGCGTTGCTGGTCAGGCTGGCATCGGCTGGCGTGACTTCCTGGTTGTCATACCTCGAGCTGACGCTCAGCGCCGGACGTCACGCGGCGGTGCACTCCAGGAAACAATCAGAGCGGGGACGACGCTTACGGGCACCTTCAAGGCGCCTTGCGACGGCGAAAGTGCCCAGCCCGCCGCCAGACCCGGCAAACCACGCTCCGCACTGCGTCTGTCCAGCAGGTGCAGCAACGGGTGCCTGCAGCGTTCACAAACTGTCGCGGCCGCGGCCAGGCTTCATCTGCGCTGTGCGAGAATCTGGGCACCTCATTCCATCTGGATGCGTGAATGTATCGTCTTGCCATCGCCGCGCTGCTGGGCGCGATCAGCCTTACCGCCTGCGCACAATCCTCGCAGCCTGCGGCAAGCACTGCCGGCGCCAAGCCCGCCGCCGCGCCCGCCGCCACCGGCACGGTGGACCAGCGCGTGAGCACGGCGCTCAAGGCACTGGACCCGGATTTCAAGCCCGATTACATCGGTGCTGCGCCGTTCCCCGGCTTCCGCGAAGTGGTCGTCGGTGGGCAGGTGCTATACGTCAGCGACGACGGCCGTTACCTGATCCAGGCGCAGCCATTCGACATCCAGAACAAGCAGTTCGCCGCCAGCCCGGGCTTGCTGGCCTACCGCCGCAAGCAGCTTGACACCGTGCCCAAGGCCGACCGCATCGTGTTCGCCCCGGCCAACCCGAAGTACACCGTCACCGTCTTCACCGATGTGGAATGCGGTTACTGCCGCAAGTTGCATAGCGAGATCGGCGAGCTCAACAAGCAGGGCATCGCGGTGGAATACCTCGCGTTCCCGCGCATGGGCCTGGGCAGCCAGGACCACAAGGAAATGATTGCGGTGTGGTGCGCTGCCGATCGCAAGCAGGCGCTCACCGCTGCCAAGTCGGGTCAGCCGGTCGCCTCCAAGGACTGCAAGAACCCGGTGTCGATGGAATACAACCTGGGCCAGCGCCTGGGCGTCAACGGAACGCCGGCGATCTTCGCGCCCGACGGCACCCAGCTCGGTGGCTACCTGCCGCCGGCGCAGTTGCGTGAGGCGCTGGAAAAGCGTGCCGTGAGCACGGCAGGCGGCAGCCGCTGAGGCCGTCTCGGCTCTGATCATCGTGGCGTCGCCGATGGCGACGTTGCGGTGGTCGCTTGCGCAATGACAAGGGCCCAGGTGCGACCGCATCCGGGCCTTTGCCGTTTCTGAGGGGTGGCCGCCATCTGGCCGCCTCCTTCATGCTGGCCGGCGCCACTCTCTGGCACGGAAGCGGCGACAACGCTCCCGCCCGACGATTCCCCATTCCCGATTCCCGATTCCCGGCCATCGCACGCCCGGTCCGGCGTCGATCCATCAGCTCCGTTACAATCTGCAGCCCCGTTTCTGACACGGTTCCCCGGACATGATGGTCCTCGAGGGCGCTTCCGCCCTTTCGCCGTTCCGCCGCGCTCGGCTCGAAACCCGCCTGCAAACCCTCGTTCCCGCGCTGCGTCTCACTGGCGCCTGGCACGTGTACTTCATCCGTGCCGAGGCCGGGCAGTCGCCCGACCAGGCCACCTTGCAGCGGATCCTGCAGGCCAACGCCGCGCCCGCCGCGCGCGATGCCGATGCCTCCTCGCGCTACGTGGTGCCGCGCCTGGGCACCTTGTCGCCGTGGTCGAGCAAGGCCACCGAGCTGGTGCGCGGGGCCGGGCAGCCGATCCAGCGCGTGGAGCGCGGCACCCGCATCGACCTGGCCGGCTGGCCGGACGACGCAGCCGCCCAGGCCGCCGTGGCCAAACTGCTGCACGACCCGATGACGCAATCGCTGCTCGGGTCGGCCGCTGCCGCCGAAGCGCTGTTCAACGTGCCCGACCCGGGCCAGTTGCAGCGCGTGCCGCTGGATGGGCTGGAGCAGGCCAACCGCGACCTGGGCCTGGCGCTGGCGCAGGACGAGATCGACTACCTGCGCGAACGTTTCGGCGCGCTGGGCCGCGACCCGGCCGACGTCGAACTGATGATGTTCGCCCAGGCCAACTCCGAGCATTGCCGGCACAAGATCTTCAATGCCAGCTGGACCATCGACGGCAAGCCGCAGGAGCGCTCGCTGTTCCGGATGATCAAGCACACCCATCAGCAGACCCCGCAGCACACCTTGTCGGCCTATAGCGACAACGCGGCGGTGGTGGAAGGCGTGCCGGCCGCGCGCTATCGCCCGGATCCGGCCACCGGCCAATACCGCAGCGAAGCGGTGCTGCCGTCGGCGTTTGCGATCAAGGTGGAAACGCATAACCACCCGACCGCGATCGCACCGTTCCCCGGCGCGGCCACCGGTGCCGGCGGCGAAATTCGCGACGAAGGCGCCACCGGGCGTGGCGGCAAGCCCAAGGCCGGGCTGACCGGGTTTTCGGTCTCGCACCTGCGCATTCCGACCCTGCCGCAGCCGTGGGAAGCGCCGCGCGCGCTGAACCCGCGCATGGCGCCGGCGCTGGACATCATGCTCGACGGCCCGCTGGGCGGCGCCGCGTTCAACAACGAATTCGGTCGCCCGAACCTGCTCGGCTATTTCCGCAGCTTCGAGCTGGCCGAAGGCCAGGGCCTGACCCGCGCCTACGACAAGCCGATCATGCTGGCCGGTGGCCTGGGCGCGATCGATCGCAACCAGGTGGAAAAGCTGCGCCTGCAGCCGGGCGATGCGGTGATCGTGCTCGGCGGCCCGGCGATGCTGATCGGCCTGGGCGGCGGTGCGGCCAGTTCGGTGGCGGCCGGCGACAGCGCCGAGGCGCTGGATTTTGCCAGTGTGCAACGCGAAAACCCGGAGATGGAACGCCGCTGCCAGGAGGTCATCGACCGCTGCGTGGCGCTGGGCGTGGATAACCCGATCCGCTGGTTCCACGACGTGGGCGCAGGTGGTTTGTCCAACGCCATTCCCGAACTGCTGCACGATTCGGGGGTGGGCGGCATCATCGACCTGGGCCGCGTGCTCACCGACGACCCGTCGCTGTCGCCGCTGGAACTGTGGTGCAACGAATCGCAGGAACGCTACGTGCTCGGCGTGCCGCAGGCGCGCCTGGAAGAGTTCGCCGCCATCTGCGCCCGCGAACGCTGCCCGTTTGCCGCCGTCGGTGTGGCCACGGAAGAGGAGCGGCTGGTGGTGGGCTATGGCGTCCTGGACGCCGGGAATCGGGAATCGGGAGTCGGGAGTCGTAACGGCACGCTTGTGGCTGCCGACACCGCTTCACACCATTCCCCATTCCCGACTCGCGATTCCCAGCTCCCGATCGATCTGCCCATGGACGTGCTCTTCGGCAAGGCGCCGAAGATGCATCGCGATGCCGCGCATCCGGCCGCTCCCAGGTGGCCGGTGCTGCAGACCGCGTCGCTGGACCTGCAGCAGGCCGGTTTGCGCGTGCTGGCGCATCCCACCGTGGCGTCCAAGAGCTTTCTGGTCACCATCGGCGACCGCAGCGTGGGCGGGCTGACCGCACGCGAGCAGATGATCGGCCCGTGGCAGCTGCCGCTGGCCGATTGCGCGATCACACTCGCCGGTTTCGACACCTTCGAAGGCGAAGCGATGTCGATCGGCGAACGCACGCCGCTGGCGCTGTTGAATGCCGCCGCATCCGCGCGCATGGCCGTGGGCGAAGCCATCACCAACCTGTGCGCGGCACCGGTGCAGCGGCTGGACAGCATCAAGCTCTCGGCGAACTGGATGGCCGCCGCCGGCCACAGCGGCGAAGACGCGTTGCTGTACGACGCGGTGCGCGCCATCGGCATGGAGTTGTGCCCGGCGCTGGAGCTGAGCATTCCGGTGGGCAAGGATTCGCTGTCGATGCAGTCGCAGTGGCAGGTCGGGAATGGAGAGTCGGGAATCGGGAATGGTGAAACGCCAGAGCCCTCCGCTTTCACCATTCCCGATTCTCCATTCCCTATTCCAGGTGGAACGCTGAAAAGCGTTTCGCCGGTCTCGTTGATCATCAGTGCGTTCGCGCCGGTGACCGATGTGCGCACGCAGCTGACCCCGTTGCTGCGCAGCGGGGAAGACAGCGAGCTGTGGTTGATCGGGCTGGGGGGCGGCAAGCAGCGGCTGGGCGGGTCGGTGCTGGCGCAGGTCTATGCCGACGACACTGCGCTGCCGGCATTCGGTGGCGAGGTGCCGGATCTGGACGATGCGCAGCGTCTGCGCAGTTTCTTCGAGTTGATCCGCGACGCGCGCGAGGCCGGGCTGTTGCTGGCGTACCACGACCGCAGCGATGGCGGTGCGTTTGCGGCGCTGTGCGAGATGGCGTTCGCCTCGCGGCAGGGCCTGGACATCACCCTCGATGCCTGGGGCGACGATGCGTTCCGCAGCCTGTTCAACGAAGAACTGGGTGCGGTGGTGCAGATCGCCAGCGAGGACCGCGCCGCGTTCGCCGATCTGGTCGAGCGGCATGCGCTGACCGAGTGCGCGCAGCGCATCGCACGCCCCACCGGCGCGCCGCGCATCCGCGTGAGCGGGCAGGGCCGCGTGCTGGCCGAGTGGCGCTGGGAAGAGTTGTTCGACGCCTGGTGGTCGGTGACCCATGCGATGCAGAAGCTGCGCGACAACCCGGACAGCGCCGATGAGGAGCGCGCGCTGGCACGCGATTTCAAGGCGCCAGGCCTGCGTCCGAAGCTGGTGTTCGACCCTTCCGACGATGTGGCGGCGCCGTTCGTGGCTACCGGTACGCGGCCCAAGGTGGCGATCCTGCGCGAGCAGGGCGTCAACGGGCAGATCGAGATGGCCTACAACTTCGAGCGCGCCGGTTTCCGTCCCTACGACGTGCACATGAGCGACCTGATCGAGGGCCGCGTGAACCTGGGCGAGTTCGTGGGCTTTGCGGCGTGCGGCGGTTTCAGCTACGGCGACGTGCTGGGCGCCGGCCGCGGCTGGGCGACATCCATCCTGGAACGCTCGGCGTTGCGCGATGCGTTCGCCGCGTTCTTTGCACGCAGCGATACGTTCGCGCTGGGTGTGTGCAACGGGTGCCAGATGCTCAGCCAGCTCAAGGACATCATTCCCGGTGCCGAGCATTGGCCGCGCTTTTTGCGCAATCGCAGCGAGCAGTTCGAGGCGCGCACCGCGCTGCTGGAAGTGGTGGAGTCGCCCTCGATCTTCCTGCGCGGCATGGCGGGCTCGCGGATTCCGGTGGCGGTGGCGCACGGCGAAGGCCGCGCAGCGTTCGATAGCGCCGTGGACCAGGCCGCTGCACGCGTGGCGCTGCGTTACATCGATGGCGATGGTGGGGTGGCCTCGCAGTATCCGCTCAATCCGAACGGTTCCCCTGACGGCATCACCGGGCTGACCAGCAGCGACGGCCGCGTCACCATCCTGATGCCGCACCCGGAGCGCACGCCACGCAGCGCAAACCTCAGCTGGCACCCGGCCGACTGGGGCGACGACTCGCCGTGGCTGCGGATGTTCCGCAACGCGCGGGTGTGGTGCGGTTGATGCCGTGCGGCTGATCGGCAGCCGCTGACGCATGATCCGACGGCCGTGTGCAGCGATGCACACGGCCGTTGTCGTTTTGGCAGGCGCGCTGAATCTGCAATTGGAATCGGTTGCAGGCTCGTCGCGCGCTGCCGCTACCACTCCATTGCGCGGTGCCCATTGCAAACCCATGCGTGGTTGCCGGCCTCGCCAGCATCGGGCACACGCGACCGGTGGCGCGTGTGGCGCGCTCGAATCAGGCGATGGAGCGGCTCGATGACGATGGTCGCGCGATTACCCACATGCGCCTCGGAATTGTTTCGAGACTATTTTTGTGGTGGCAGCGAAGATGGGACTAAATAATTAATCGGCACCTGGTCATTTTGAAATAACTAACAAAAGTATTAGTTATTTATTTCGCATGACTGATTGCGTGCTATGTGTGACGGCAATCGCATTTGAAAGTTGGTTTTTTCAATAAATTCATCCGGCGTTATCGATCTTTCGATCTCCGCATCTTCTTATTTACTGTGTTGAATCTTTCGCGGTGGAAAACTCCATCGCTGAAGCAAGTGCGCGCGAATATAAAACCTCAGGGGGACCGTGCGATCTGTTCGTGCGGTGGTCGGTTTTTTACACACCAGACCAAAATGGGGAGTTAGGCGTTAATGAAGCGAATTTATCTGGAGGCTGGTCGCGCGTCTTGTGCTCACGACCAAACGGTGACGCGTGCTCGCACGGTGGGAAATACGCAGGGGAGACTGCCGCGCGACCATGCCGGCGGAGTGCTGGCCACGGCAATGGTGATCGTGTTGTTCGGCATGGCCGGGGCGGCCTGCGCCACGACCACGCCGGCGGCAGCGACCACGCAGTGCCAGGTGATCGATGGCAGGCGACAGTGCCCGGGCGAGGCGGGCACGGTGGCTCAGGTCGCTACTGCAGGAGCCAACGACAGCGCCACGCAAGTGGCAGCAATATCCGCCGCCGATGCGCAGATCCCGGCATTCGCGGACGGCGAGGATGCGCTGGCATTGGGCAATGCGAGCAATGCGCTGGGCGATGGAACCATGGCATTGGGCGGTGGAAGCCTGGCCTTGGACCGCGACGCGACCGCGATCGGTCATAACGCTGCGGCCGCGGGAGAATCGGCGATTGCGGTTGGCGGCGTGACGACCGTGTTTGATTACGATGCCAACGGCTTCGTCATCGGCCAACGCGAACAGGCCACGCAGGCCTCAGGTGTGGGCGCCACGGCTGTGGGCGGTGGTGCGGTAGCGGGCACGCCGTATGCCAGCGCCATCGGCAGCGGCGCCAGCGCCAGTGGCGTGCAGAGCACGGCGCTGGGGTATCGCGCACAGACTTCCAGCGACGGTGCCACCGCCGTGGGCGGGCTTTCCAGCGCCAGTGGCTTTCTTTCCACTGCCGGCGGTTATTCCTCGCGCGCCAGCGCAGACACCTCGACCGCATTCGGTTACAGGGCGCGAAGCGACGGTGCCAGTAGCGTCGCAGTTGGCGACACCGCATTGGCCAGCGGAGCACAGAGCGTTGTCGTGGGCGGCGTCAGCAACTTCGGCTCGATTACCGCAGCGACCGGTCTTGGCGGCATTGCGCTGGGCTCGGGTGCGCAAAGCCAATCCGATTATGCGATTGCCATTGGCTACGATTCCAACGTGTTTCCGAATGCGCCCGGCAATACCGATGCGGTAGCGATCGGGCACAGCGCCGGGTCGTTCGCACCACGCACCGTGTCATTGGGCGGCTTTGCCCTGGCGTCCGGCGATGGCGGCATCTCGATCGGACATGGCAGCACCGCTTACAACGAAAATAGCGTGGCGTTAGGCGCGCGTGCGATGACCTCGCAGTTCAATGGCGACAGCACCGTCATTGGTGCGGACGCGCAGGCCAACGGCGTGGATGCCGTGGCGATCGGTTACGGCGCGAAGGTGGGATCCTGGGTCGACGATGCCTGGAATCGTTCGGCATCCAGCGCGGTTGCGCTGGGTGCGCACTCCTATGCGTTTCGCAGCAATACGGTGTCGGTCGGCGATGTGCAAGCCGGCTTGACGCGCCAGATCACCAGCGTTGCAGCCGGTACCGAAGCCACCGATGCGGTGAATGTGGCCCAGCTCGATACGGTGCGCGCCGCCACGTCACGCATTGATGGCTATCTGGCAGTGACGCCGGCCACCACGGACGCAGCGGCGGCATCTGCGCAGGGACAGGGCGCCATGGCACTGGGTGGCGCAAGCAGCGCGCTTGGCGCATCTGCCACCGCGGTGGGCTTCAATGCCTCCAGCGTTGGCCAGGGCAGTGCTGCGTTGGGTAGCCGTGCGGTTGCTGCCGGCGAGCGCAGCGTAGCGATTGCCTCCGGCAGCCGTGCCGCGGCCACCGGCGCCAGCGCGATAGGGGCGGACAGCAGCGCCAGCGGCGTGAACAGCACCGCGATGGGCCGGCAGACCAATTCCGTCGGCGAAAACGGCGTTGCGCTGGGCTACAACGCCTTCGTCCGCGAAAGCGGCAGCAATGCCGTGGCACTGGGCGCGAATGCTGGCGCCAGCGGTGCCGATTCGGTGGCTCTGGGCTCGGGCTCGCGCACCTACGATGCCAATACGGTGTCGGTGGGCAGCGGCAATGGCCGCGGCGGCCCGGCCACGCGCCGTATCGTCAATGTGGGTGCGGGCACGATTGCCAGTGCCAGCACCGATGCAATCAATGGCGGCCAGTTGTTCCAGTCGTTGAGCAATGCGGCCAGCTTCCTCGGCGGCGGTGCGGCGATCGGTGCGCAAGGCGTATTTGTTGCGCCGACCTACGTGATCCAGGGGGCCAGCTACAACAACGTCGGTGCGGCACTGACGGCGTTGGACAGCAAGGTCAGCGAGCTGGATGCACGCAGTGGCAGCACGCCGACCAGCACCGCCGCACGCACCGCATCGCTGCGCACCGCAACGGTACCGGCAGTGGCGGCGACTGCGGTCAGCGATATGTCCAGCAATGTCGCCAGCACTGCGGGCAATGCAACGGCCGCGGTGCAGGGCACGCCCACCGCCGCAGTGGACGGCAGCATCACGCCGGCGGCCACGTCCACGGCAGTGGGCACGGCAGCAGTGGCCAACCACGTCACCGGCACGGCCATTGGCGGCAGCGCGTATGCGCATGGCCCCAACGACACCGCCATCGGCAGCAATGCCCGCGTCAATGCCGACGGCAGTACGGCGGTGGGTGCCAATACGCAGATCGCGGCGGTGGCGACCAATGCCGTGGCGATGGGCGAAGGCGCGCAGGTGACGGCCGCGTCGGGCACGGCGATCGGCCAGGGCGCCCGTGCCACGGCACAAGGCGCCGTCGCACTGGGCCAGGGCTCGGTTGCCGACCGTGCCAACACGGTGTCGGTGGGCAGCGTGGGCGGCGAGCGTCAGGTGGCCAATGTGGCGGCCGGTACGCGTGCCACCGATGCGGTCAACAAGGGCCAGTTGGACAGCGGCGTTGCCGCCGCCAACAGCTACACCGACAGCCGCTACAACGCGATGGCCGACAGCTTCGAAAGCTACCAGGGCGATATCGAAGACCGCCTGCGCCGGCAGAACCGTCGCCTGGATCGCCAGGGCGCGATGAGCTCGGCGATGTTGAACATGTCCGCCAGCGTGGCCGGTATCGCCTCGCAGAACCGCATCGGTGCCGGCGTCGGTTTCCAGAACGGCGAGTCGGCGTTGTCGGTGGGCTACCAGCGGGCGATCAGCCCGCGCGCCACCCTCACCGTGGGCGGCGCACTCAGCGGCGATGACCGATCGGTTGGGCTGGGCGCCGGTTTCGGCTGGTAGCCGCAGCACGGCCACGCGGTCGCATGCATTCCCGCCGCCCGTTGCCGGGCGGCGCGCTTTCTTCGTCATGCCCTTTCGCACTCACCTCGAAGGAATCCCATCGTGATCCAGAGTTCTTCTACGCAGGTCCTTGTGCTTGCCTGCTGTGTCCTGGCGGCGTCGTGCAGTACAGCGTTGGCCGCCAACGCCGATGCCAACGCCGATGCGGCAGCAGCCAGTGCCCAACGCCAACAGGCCATGGCCAATGCGCCGGTTGACAGAATCATCGTCCGCTACCGCAGCGGGCAGGTCGGTACCGCGCGCGATATCGGCCGCAGTGCCTCGGCGGCAGTCAGTGCGGCCGCCTCGCGCGCATCCGTCCGTCTTGCGCCTGCCGCACGCACCAGTGCCACCGCAGCGCCAACCTATCTGCGCACGCTTGCCGCGGGCGGCGAACTGATCAAATTGCCCGCCCAGCTCAGTCGTGCCGATGCCGACCGGCTTGTGCAGGAATTGAGCGCAGACCCGGCGGTCGAATCGGCGCAGGTAGATCTGCGCATGTATCCGCTGCAAACCAGCGGCGCATTGCCGAACGATCCGCTGCTGCAAACCAATCAATGGCATCTCATCGACCCGGTGGGTGGCATCGACGTCGCCCAAGCCTGGAAAACAACGCAGGGCGAAGGCGTGGTGGTGGCGGTACTGGATACCGGCGTCCTGCCCGATCATCCGGACCTGGCCGGCAATCTGCTCACCGGCTACGACTTCATCACCGACCCGTTCTTCTCGCGTCGCGCCACGGCCGAGCGTGTGCCCGGCGCACTGGACCTCGGCGATTGGATCGCCGAAGACGGCGACTGCGGGCTGTTCTCGGTGGCCAGCGACAGCAGCTGGCACGGCACGCACGTGGCCGGCACGGTTGCCGAAGCCACCAACAACGGCATTGGCGGGGCAGGCGTCGCCTACAGGGCGAAAGTGCTGCCGGTGCGCGTGCTCGGGCACTGCGGCGGGCGACTCTCCGACATCTCCGATGCCATCGTCTGGGCGTCCGGCGGTCACGTCGATGGCGTACCGGACAACCGCGATCCGGCCGAAGTGATCAACCTGAGCCTGGGCGGTGGCGGCGCATGCGGTTCGGCAATGCAGGCCGCGATCGATGGCGCAGTGGCGCGCGGCACCACCGTGGTGGTGGCGGCGGGTAATTCAACGGCCGATGTATCGACGACGACTCCCGCCAACTGCGCCAATGTGATTGCCGTTGCCGCCACACGCGCAACCGGTGCGCTTGCCGATTACAGCAATTTCGGCCGTCAGATCGACCTGGCCGGCCCGGGCGGCAGCTCGATGTCCTTCATCACCAACGATGGCCCGGTCCGCAGTTTTGTTTGGCAAACCCTCTACACCGGCAAAACCACACCAACCTCCGGGCAGTTCACCTATGGCGGCACGCGTTACGCCGGCACCTCGATGGCGTCGCCGCATGTGGCCGGCACCGCCGCATTGGTGCAGAGCGCATTGATCGCCGACGGCAAACCGCCGTTGTCGCCGGCCGCAATGGAGAGCCTGCTCAAGCGCACTGCGCGCGCATTCCCGGTGTCGATTCCGGTGGCAACGCCGGCCGGGGCCGGCATCGTGGATGCCGGAGCCGCAGTTGCGCGCGCGTTACGTCGCTGCGATAGGGGCGATGTGGGGTGTCAGGTGGATGCGCAGCCTCTGCGTAATGGCGTGGTCCAAAGCGGCATCTCCAATCTGTCGGGCGATGCGGGGGTGTTCACGTTCCAAGCGCAGGCGGGTGCGGTGCTGAGTTTCATCAGCTTCGGTGGCAGCGGCCAGGCGGGGTTGTACGTGGCATTCGGGCGCGAGCCCACCGCCACCGACAACGACGGCGCGTCCACGCGTCGCGGCACCAGCCAGACGGTGCGCTTCACTGCGCCGCGTGCCGGCACCTACATCCTCAAGCTGGAAGGCAGCGGTTTCGACGCGGTGAGCCTGCTGGCGCGCCAATGATCCGACACGTCGCCATCGGTTCGGCGAAATCGTCATTTCCTTGGCGGTGAACGCCTGAAACACGGCCACCTCGCGCGCCGATCGACCGCGCATGCTGGCTGTGGGGCATGTTGGCCGCAGATCTGACCGGCCACCCCTGCATTTTGCGCAACCAAGCCCGCTGGCGTCCTGCCAGCGGGTTTTTTTGTCTTTTCCAGTTCCGCCTATTCAGCCCTGAAATGTCTCGAAGGACATGATCTAGGTCGCTGTTTTCCAAAGATTTATCAAAAATCTAATAAAAGCAAGCCGAAGTGTGATCAATCGCGCACTTCTCTTCGCTTTCTGTCAAAAACTTGACGCCCGAAATGACGGCTGTTAACACTCCGCTCAGTTCTATGGTTGGGTAGCGTTCACTTTTTGACTATCCAGGAAGCAGGCGCGAGCCGCTCCGCCGCAAGGCCCATGGCGCGAATCACTGCGGTCACTGCAGGCTGGAACGCCTTCTGCCGCCGGGTGTTCGCCACAAAAACCAGTCCAACAACTCAGGAGTCGTGCGTCGATGAATCGGATTTATCGCAAGGTCTGGAACAAATCGCTTGGCGTGTGGGCCGTAGCCTCGGAATTGGCCAGCGGCGACAGCCCCGGAGCGGTGGCCTCAGCCGCATTCATCGATCGTCGCCAGAGCCTGGCACTGGCCGCCGCCATCGCCCTTGCGCTGGGTGGCGCCGGATTGGCCACGCCGCTTCCTGCCAATGCGCAATCGGTCGAAGTGGGCCGCGGCGCCGCGGCGCCGGCCAGCAAGGCCACCGCCATCGGCGCCAATAGCCATGCCAACGCCACCGGTGCCGTGGCCACCGGCGCCGACAGCAGCGCCAGTGGCGTCAATAGCAGCGCGATCGGTCGCCAGACCAATGCGATCGGCGAAAACGCCGTGGCCATCGGTTACAACAGTTTCGTGCGCCAGAGCGGCGAAAACGGCGTGGCGCTCGGCGCCAATGCCGGCGTGACCGGCGCAAATTCGGTGGCGCTGGGCGCAGGCTCGCGCACCCACGAAGACGACGTGGTGTCGGTGGGCAGCGGCAATGGCCGCGGTGGCCCGGCCACGCGCCGCATCACCAACGTCACTGCCGGCGTCAATGCCACCGATGCGGTCAACGTGGCGCAATTGCGCGACGTGGCCGATGTGGCCGAAGACACCGCGCTGTTCTTCAAGGCCTCTCCGGGCGAAGACAGCGTGGGCGCGTATGTCGACGGCGACAGCGCCCTGGCTGCCGGCGACGGCGCCAATGCCGTCGGCACGGCGACCACGGCACTGGGAACCGGTGCCAATGCGGTAGCCAACAACGCCACTGCGGTGGGCGCAAACGCGCTGGCCTCCGGGCAGAACAGCGCAGCATTCGGTCACAACGCACAGGCCAATGGTCCGGCGAGCGTGGCGGTGGGCGGCGCTGCCGTGGACGAAGACGGCGAGCCGTTGGTCACCAACGGCGGCGTGCCGGTTACCACCGGCGCCACCAGTGCCGGCGTCGGCGGAACCGCAGTCGGCGCCAGCGCCAATGCCGATGGTTTCGCCGCCTCGTCGTTCGGCGTCGGTGCCTATGCGGCCGGTACGCAGTCTTCCGCGTTCGGTGCGGTGGCCAATGCGGCAGGCGATTACGCCACCGCCGTGGGCACGCAGACCAGCGCCAGCGGCACCAGCAGCACCGCGGTCGGTGGTCCGGTCGATTACATCCCGGGTCTGGGCTTCTTCGTGCAGACCCAGGCCAGCGGCGAAGCCTCCACCGCGCTCGGCGCCGGTGCGATCGCATCAGGCGCCTACACCACGGCAGTGGGCACGCTCAGCGAAGCCTCCGGCACCGAAGCCACCGCCGTGGGCTACTTCGCGTATGCACCGGGCGAAGGCGCAACTGCCGTGGGTCCGGAATCGTGGGCCAGCGGCGAACTGAGCACGGCGCTGGGCTATTACAGCACTGCCCGCGGCGCCAATTCGGTGGCGTTGGGCGCCAACTCGGTCGCCACGCGCGCCAATACCGTGTCGGTGGGTGCCGATGGCGCAGAGCGCCAGATCACCCATGTGGCGGCAGGTACCGAGGGCACCGATGCGGTGAATCTCGATCAGCTCACTGCGGTGTCCGATGTTGCGTCCACCACTGCGCGCTCCTTCGTCGCAACCGGCGATGGCGTTGCGATCGCACAAGGCACCGACAGCGTCGCTGCCGGTTCCAACGCATTGGCCGACAGCGACTACAGCACCGCGCTGGGTTCCAGCAGCGTGGCATCTGCGCAGGGTGCAACTGCCGTTGGCAGTGGCGCCAATGCCACCACCGACAACGCCACGGCAGTCGGCTTCAACAGCACTGCGGTGGCACAGAACACCACGGCGCTTGGCGGCAACAGCAGCGCCTCGGGCGATGCCAGCACCGCAGTGGGCGGCGCGAGCCAGGCCACCGCCAGCGGCGCGACGGCGCTGGGTTACGAGAGCATCGCCAATGGCGCGGACGCCACGGCACTGGGTGTGGGTAGCGTGGCATTCGGCGACACCAGTACCGCCGTGGGTGGTGCAAGCGTGGCCTTCGGTGCCGACAGCGCTGCTTTCGGCGCCAATGCCGCGGCCGGCGGCACTGCATCCACGGCGATCGGCGCAAACAGCAGCGCCTTCGGCGAGCGCACCGTTGCGCTGGGCGGCGCCAGCAACGCGTCGGGCGATGACAGCATTGCGCTCGGTGCGAACAGTCAGGCCTCTGCGCTGGGCACCACGGCCGTCGGCAGCAATGCCAACGCCAGCATCGCCAATGCCACTGCGGTCGGTTTCAACAGCAGTGCCGGCGATGACTACGCCACCGCACTCGGCGGCGACAGCAACGCATCGGGATATTTCAGCACCGCCGTGGGCGGCACCAGCATCGCCAATGGGCGCGGTGCAACGGCGATCGGCTACGAAACTATCGGCAATGGAACTGCATCGACCGCGCTGGGTTTTGCCAGTGTGGCGTGGGGTGACGGTGGTACCGCCATCGGTACCGAAAGTCTCGCCTACGGTGACAACAGCACGGCAGTGGGCGCGAATGCGGCTGCGGCCGATACCGGCTCGATTGCGGTGGGCACCTACGCAAATGCATATGGTCCGCGTGCCATTTCGCTCGGCGGCCAATCCAGGGCGACCGGCGATGAGAGCATTGCGCTGGGTTGGGAAGCGCAGGCTGAAGGCGACCAGGGCATTGCGCTCGGCGCGCGCAGCCAAGCCGGTGAGATGAGCACGGCCATTGGTAACTACGCCAGCGCCAGTGCCTCTTCTGCCACGGCAGTGGGGAACAACAGCAGTGCTGTTGCTAACAACGCTACCGCGCTGGGTATCGTCAGCATGGCGTCGGGGGATTCCAGTACGGCCATCGGCGGTTTCAGTGTCGCCAATGAGCGTGATGCAACGGCGATCGGCCAGGCAAGTATCAGCAGCGGTGTCGCATCGTCAGCGCTGGGCTCCGCCAGTGTTGCGCGGGGTTTTAACAGCACCGCAATCGGTACCGAAAGTTTGGCCGATGGTTACTACAGTACAGCGCTGGGCGCGAGTGCGCGGGCGAACAACTATTCGTCAACCGCCTTGGGCACTTACGCAAACGCGGTGGGGACAAGCACCACTTCGCTTGGCAGCCAGTCCTTTGCGCTTGGTACCGAGAGTGTCGCGCTGGGCTGGCAATCCAATGCTTCGGGCGAGCAGAGCATTAGTCTCGGCAGCGGTGCGTATACACCTGCCGACAACAGCGTTGCGCTGGGTGCAGGTTCGCTCGCCGATCGCGCCAACACGGTGTCGGTTGGCACAGTCGGCAGCGAGCGGCAGATTGCCAATGTTGCGGCCGGCACCGAGGGCACCGATGCGGTGAACCTGGATCAGCTCAACGCCGTGGCTGGCGCCGCTGAAAACACCGCGCGCCTGTACGCCGGCAC
Source organism: Xanthomonas euvesicatoria (assembly GCF_013112235.1). Classification (NCBI taxonomy): domain Bacteria; kingdom Pseudomonadati; phylum Pseudomonadota; class Gammaproteobacteria; order Lysobacterales; family Lysobacteraceae; genus Xanthomonas; species Xanthomonas euvesicatoria. The sequence continues at coordinate 168,056 of NZ_JABFFS010000001.1, read as the reverse complement.
CGGCACCGGCACCGCCGATGCGCAGGGCGAAGACGCGACCGCCGCCGGCTCCAATGCCACGGCCGACGGCGATTACAGCAGTGCGTTCGGGTCCAGCAGCCAGGCCACCGCCATCGGTGCGGTGGCCATCGGCAGCGGCGCCAGCGCCACTGCGCAATACGCCAATGCGGCCGGTTACAACGCAGCGGCCAGCGGCTTTGGCAGCGTGTCCAATGGCGCCTTCAGCCAGGCCAGCGGCGACTATGCCGTGGCCGTGGGTGGCGAAAGCGAAGCGGCCGGTGCGCAGAGCACCGCACTCGGCGCCGCCGCCGGTGCGTATGGCGATGGCGCGCTGGCGGTCGGTGCACTGAGCGAAGCGCAGGGCAGCGAATCCACCGCGATGGGCTATTTCGCCAGCGCAAGCGGCGAATCGGCCACTGCCGTCGGCGCGGAGAGCGTTGCCAACGGCACCAGCGCGGCGGCGTTCGGCTTCGGTGCCGAGGCGACGTCCAACTACTCCACCGCCTTGGGCGGGTATTCCAGCGCCAGCGGTTTCAACAGCACCGCGCTGGGTAATTTCAGCACTGCCAGCGGCTCCAATACCGTCGCCGTGGGCGGCGATGCGGCCGCCACGGGTGCCTACAGTGTTGCCGCCGGCCAGGGCAGTGTGGCCAGCGGCTACCACAGCGTGTCGGTCGGCGGCGCCTTGCTCGGTCTGTTGTCGACCGAAGCCTCCGGCGATTACTCCACTGCCGTCGGTGGCGCGGCGTGGGCGCCGGGTCTCAACAGCACGGCGCTGGGTAATTTTGCCGAGTCCACCGGCGAAAGCAGCGTGGCGCTCGGCGCCGATTCGGTGGCCGATCGCGACTTCGCGGTGTCGGTGGGCAGTGCCGGCAACGAGCGCCAGATCACCAACGTGGCGGCCGGCACGCAGGGCACCGACGCCGTGAATCTGGACCAGCTCAACGCCGTTGCCGAAGCCGGCGCAGCCACGAGCAAATACTTCCAGGCCAGCGGCAGCGCCAATAGCGATGCAGGTGCCTACGTCGAGGGCGATAACGCGCTGGCGGCAGGCGAGGGTGCCAATGCCACCGGTACCGGCACCACCGCATTGGGTGCGGGCGCGCAGGCCGTGGTGGAGAACGCCACGGCCGTGGGCGTAGGCGCATTGGCTGGCGGCACCGGCGCGGCAGCGCTGGGCAGCAATGCCCAGGCGCTGGGCGAAAACAGCAGCGCGGTCGGCAGCAACGCGTTGGCCAGCGATATCGGCGCCACGGCAAATGGTGCAGGCGCGCAGGCGATTTCGACCTACACCACAGCGCTGGGCAGCGAAGCGGTGGCGTCCGACAATCAGGCCATCGCTGCGGGTTTCCGCAGTACCGCATCCAATGTCGGTAGCGCCGCCTTCGGTGGTTACAGCGAATCGACCGGCCGCCTGTCGTCGGCACTGGGCTATGGCGCGGTCGCGTCGAGCGATTACAGCACCGCCGTCGGCGCCGTTGCGTTGGCCTCCGGTGCCAGCGCCGTCGCCGTCGGCGAATTCAGCGAAGCCACCGGCGACGAGAGCGTGGCCGTGGGCGGCAGCACGTTCTTCGGGTTCATCCCGGCACGTGCCTCCGGCACGGGCGCAGCGGCATTCGGTGCCGGTGCCTGGGCCACCGCGGACTACACCACCGCCATCGGCTGGAATTCCTATGCCGACGGCGTCAATGCCAGCGCCTTGGGCCAGAGCGCGGCGGCGCTTGCAGACAACACCCTGGCATTGGGCGGCGGCAGCCGCGCCGATGCGGTCGGCGCCAGTGCGGTTGGCGTGGATGCGTCGGCGACCGGCATCAACAGCACCGGCGTCGGTCGTCAGGTGAATGCCATCGGCGAAAATGCAGTCTCGGTGGGCTACAACTCGTTCGTGCGCCAAAGCGCGGTCAACGGCGTGGCACTGGGTGCCAATGCGGGTGCGACCGGTGCCGATTCGGTGGCACTGGGGTCTGGCTCGCGCACCTACGAAGCCGACACGGTGTCGATCGGTAGCGGCAATGGCCGCGGTGGTCCGGCCACGCGCCGCATCGTCAACGTCAGCGCCGGCCAGGCGGCCACCGACGCGGTCAACAAGGGGCAACTGGATGCGCTGGCGGCCGATGTGCAGACCACCAGCGGCATGCTCAAGACCACCGGCGACGGCGTGGCCTCGGCCACTGGCGATCGCGCCACGGCGGCAGGTGCCGGCGCCACCGCCAGTGGCGCACGCAGCGTGGCGGTTGCCTCCGGCAGCCGTGCCTCGGCCACCGGTGCCAGCGCAATGGGTGTGGACAGCAGCGCCAGCGGCGTGAACAGCACCGCGATGGGCCGGCAGACCAATTCCGTCGGCGAAAACGGCGTTGCGCTGGGCTACAACGCCTTCGTCCGCGAAAGCGGCAGCAATGCCGTGGCACTGGGCGCGAATGCTGGCGCCAGCGGTGCCGATTCGGTGGCTCTGGGCTCGGGCTCGCGCACCTACGATGCCAATACGGTGTCGGTGGGCAGCGGCAATGGCCGCGGCGGCCCGGCCACGCGCCGTATCGTCAATGTGGGTGCGGGCACGATTGCCAGTGCCAGCACCGATGCAATCAATGGCGGCCAGTTGTTCCAGTCGTTGAGCAATGCGGCCAGCTTCCTCGGCGGCGGTGCGGCGATCGGTGCGCAAGGCGTATTTGTTGCGCCGACCTACGTGATCCAGGGGGCCAGCTACAACAACGTCGGTGCGGCACTGACGGCGTTGGACAGCAAGGTCAGCGAGCTGGATGCACGCAGTGGCAGCACGCCGACCAGCACCGCCGCACGCACCGCATCGCTGCGCACCGCAACGGTACCGGCAGTGGCGGCGACTGCGGTCAGCGATATGTCCAGCAATGTCGCCAGCACTGCGGGCAATGCAACGGCCGCGGTGCAGGGCACGCCCACCGCCGCAATGGACGGCAGCATCACGCCGGCGGCCACGTCCACGGCAGTGGGCACGGCAGCAGTGGCCAACCACGTCACCGGCACGGCCATTGGCGGCAGCGCGTATGCGCATGGCCCCAACGACACCGCCATCGGCAGCAATGCCCGCGTCAATGCCGACGGCAGTACGGCGGTGGGTGCCAATACGCAGATCGCGGCGGTGGCGACCAATGCCGTGGCGATGGGCGAAGGCGCGCAGGTGACGGCCGCGTCGGGCACGGCGATCGGCCAGGGCGCCCGTGCCACGGCACAAGGCGCCGTCGCACTGGGCCAGGGCTCGGTTGCCGACCGTGCCGACACGGTGTCGGTGGGCAGCGTGGGCGGCGAGCGTCAGGTGGCCAATGTGGCGGCCGGTACGCGTGCCACCGATGCGGTCAACAAGGGCCAGCTGGACAGCGGCGTTGCCGCCGCCAACAGCTACACCGACAGCCGCTACAACGCGATGGCCGACAGCTTCGAAAGCTACCAGGGCGATATCGAAGACCGCCTGCGCCGGCAGAACCGTCGCCTGGATCGCCAGGGCGCGATGAGCTCGGCGATGTTGAACATGTCCGCCAGCGTGGCCGGTATCGCCTCGCAGAACCGCATCGGTGCCGGTGTCGGTTTCCAGAACGGCGAGTCGGCGTTGTCGGTGGGCTACCAGCGTGCGATCAGCCCGCGCGCCACCCTCACCGTGGGCGGCGCACTCAGCGGCGATGACAGCTCGATCGGCGTGGGTGCCGGTTTCGGCTGGTAAGGCGTTCTCGCATCAAGCGCGGCGGCGCCAGGTGCGCCGTCGCGATCTGCAAGGCCTGAGGGGGCGGGCAAGGACCGTGGCTGGGCCGGCCAACGGATTCGCATGGAGTGATGGCCGTACCAGGGGTGGCCGACAAGGACGCAGCGCACCGCACCGCGGCTACGCAGCGATTGCGCCGGCTGCGCCAAGCCTGATTCACGAAAAATACGAAGAGGACTTCACCGTGATCGACAAGAATTTCCGTCTCAACCCGCTGACCGGCGCCATCCTGATGATGGCCCTCGGTGCCTCTGGCACGCTCGCTGCCGCCCCCAAACTGCTGGTCAAGGAACCGACCCAGGCAGCCCCGGCCGGCGCAGCGTTCGGTAGCCGGTTGATCGTGCGCTACAAGGACAATACCGCCGCTGCAACCGATCGCAGCAGCAAGCTGAGCGCCGTGCAGGCCGCGGTGGGCCGCGTTGGCGCCAGTACCGGCGCGCGCAGCAGCGCTGCCGCCGCCAAGGCGACGTATGTGCGCAAGCTGGGCATCGGCTCGGACCTGATCAAGCTGTCCAGCACGCTGACCGCCGCGCAGGTGGATAAAGTGGTGGTCGAGCTCAAGAACGACCCATCCGTGGCCGACGTGCAGATCGACCGCATGCTGCGCCCGATCGATATCAGCAAAAGCCTGCCTGCCACCGACGTGAGCCCGCAGCTGGTTCCCAACGACCCGTTCTACGCCCAGTACCAGTGGCACCTGAGCAACCCCAACGGCGGCATCAACGCACCGGGCGCCTGGGATCTGTCGCAGGGCGCAGGCGTGGTGGTGGCGGTGCTGGATACCGGCATCCTGCCGGATCACCCCGATTTTGCCGGCAATCTCCTGCAGGGCTACGACTTCATCACCGACGCCGAAGTCTCGCGTCGTCCCACCGATGCGCGCGTGCCGGGCGCACTCGATTACGGCGACTGGGAAGAGGCCGACAACGTCTGCTACGCGGGCTCGCAGGCGCAGGAAAGTTCCTGGCACGGCACCCACGTTTCGGGCACCGTGGCCGAGGCGACCAATAACGGGGTGGGCATGGCGGGCGTCGCGCCGAAGGCGACCATCCTGCCGGTGCGCGTGCTCGGCCGTTGCGGCGGCTACACCTCCGACATCGCCGATGCGATCGTGTGGGCCTCCGGCGGCAGCGTCGACGGCGTGCCGGCCAACACCAATCCGGCCGAAGTGATCAACATGAGCCTCGGGGGCGGCGAGCCCTGCGATTCGGCCACCCAGCTGGCGATCAATGGCGCGGTGTCGCGCGGCACCACCGTGGTGGTCGCGGCCGGCAACAGCAGCGAAGATGCGGCCAACCATTCGCCGGCCAGCTGCAACAACACCATCACCGTTGGCGCCACGCGCATCACCGGTGGCATCGCCTACTACTCCAACTACGGCAGCAAGGTCGACCTCTCTGGTCCGGGCGGCGGCGGTAGCGTGGACGGCAATCCGGGCGGTTACGTCTGGCAGGCCGGGTACACCGGTGCGACCACGCCGACCTCCGGTAGCTATACCTATATGGGTCTAGGCGGCACCTCGATGGCCTCGCCGCACGTGGCCGGCGTCGTGGCGCTGGTGCAGAGCGCAGCCATCGGTCTGGGCGATGGCCCGCTGACCCCGGCTGCGGTCGAAGCCCTGCTCAAGCAGACCAGCCGCCCCTTCCCGGTGACTCCGCCGGCCAGCACCCCGATCGGCAGCGGTATCGTCGACGCCAAGGCCGCGCTGGAAGCGGTGCTGGAGGAGCCGTGCGACCCGGCCACCGAGAGCTGCGCGCCGAGCGCCATTGCGCTCACCAACAAGGCGCCTGTTGCTGGATTGAGCGGTACCGCCGGCAGCTCCACGCTGTACAGCTTCGAGGCCAAGGCCGGCGCCGTGCTCAGCTTCATGACCTACGGCGGCACCGGCGATGTGTCGATGTACGTCAGCTTCGAGGCCGAGCCCAGCGCCACAAGCTACGACGCCAAGTCGACCCGTCCGGGCAACAGCGAAACCGTGCGTTTCACTGCCCCCAAGGCCGGCACCTACTACATCAAGTTGGTCGGCGCGGCGAGCTACGCGAAGCTGACGCTCGTTGCACGACAGTAAGTAGCGAAATAGTGTGACCGATGCCCCCGGCCAATCGCCGGGGGCATTGTTTTTCAGGGCGTTTCAAATGCGTGCGGTTGATCGTCGCGGCAAACTGCTACAGTCGGCGCCGGACCAGTGGAGACGAGTGTGAACGCGGTTGCCGTCGATCCAATCGAGCATCGAAGTGCGGAGACGCGCATCGTCGATGCGCTGCTTGAACGCCGTCGTCTGAAAGACACCGATCTGCTGCGCGCGCGCCAATTGCAGGCCGAATCCGGCATGGGCCTGCTCGCCTTGCTCGGCCGTTTGGGTCTGGTGTCCGAACGCGATCATGCAGAAACCTGCGCTGACGTGCTTGGCTTGCCGTTGGTGGACGCACGCCAGCTCGGCGACACGCCGCCGGAAATGCTGCCGGAAGTGCAGGGGTTGTCGCTGCGCTTTCTCAAGCAATTTCATCTGTGCCCGGTCGGCGAACGCGATGGCCGGCTGGAACTGTGGATCGCCGATCCTTACGACGATTACGCCATTGATGCGGTGCGTCTTGCCACCGGCTGCACGTTGCTGTTGCAGGTGGGCCTGCGTTCGGAAATCGATGACCTGATCGAGCGCTGGTACGGCCAGGGCCGCAGTGCGATGGGCACCATCGTGGAAACCGCCGATGGCGATGCCAACAGCAGCGACGACATCGAAGCGCTGCGCGATCTGGCCTCCGAAGCGCCGGTGATCCGGCTGGTGAACCTGGTGATCCAGCACGCGGTGGAACTGCGTGCCTCCGACATCCATATCGAACCGTTCGAAAGCCGGCTCAAGGTGCGTTACCGCGTGGACGGCGTGCTGGTGGAAGGTGAAAGCCCACCGGCCAAGCTCACTGCTGCAGTCATCAGCCGCATCAAGATCATGGCCAAGCTCAACATCGCCGAGCGCCGCCTGCCGCAGGACGGCCGCATCATGCTGCGCGTGCAGGGCAAGGAGCTGGACCTGCGCGTCAGTACCGTGCCAACTGCGCATGGCGAAAGCGTGGTGATGCGCCTGCTGGATCGCGAAACGGTGGTGTTCGACTTCTACAAGCTGGGCTTTACCGAAGACTTCTTGCCGCAGTTCCGCAAGGTGCTGGAGCAACCGCACGGCATCATGCTGGTCACCGGCCCCACCGGCTCGGGCAAGACCACCACGCTGTACACCGCGCTGAGCCAGCTCAACACCTCGGATGTGAAAATCATCACTGTCGAAGACCCGGTGGAATACCAGATCGAAGGCATCAACCAGATCCAGGCCAAGCCGCAGATCGGGCTGGATTTCGCCAACGCATTGCGCAGCATCGTGCGTCAGGATCCGGACATCATCATGATCGGCGAAATGCGCGACCTGGAAACCGCACGCATCGCGATCCAGTCCGCGCTCACCGGCCACCTGGTGCTGTCCACGCTGCATACCAACAACGCGGCCGGCGGCATCACCCGTCTGCTCGACATGGGCGTGGAGGATTATCTGCTCACCTCCACCATCAACGGCATCCTGGCGCAGCGCCTGGTGCGCAAACTCGACCTGGCCAACGCCGAGCGCTACGCCGCCTCGCCGGAAGAAATCGCCAGGTTCGACCTGCGTCGCCTGCAACCGGAGGGCGAGATCTTCCTGTATCGCCCGCGACCCTCGGCCACCGCGCCCACCGGTTATCTGGGCCGCACCACCATCGTCGAATTCCTGGTGATGAACGACGAATTGCGCCGTGCGGTGATGCGCCGTGCCGGCATGGGCGAAATCGAACAACTCGCCCGCCAGGCCGGCATGCGCACCATGTACGAAGATGGGCTGTCCAAGGCCCTGCGCGGCGAAACCACCATCGAAGAAGTCCTGCGCGTCACGGAGGATGCGTGATCGGTAAGGCGGCAGAAACACGCCTGGCAGGCACCGGACCAACGAACCGCCAGCACAGCCACCCGCCGGCTCTGCTGTGCGTGCACAGCGATGCGTGCGCGATGTCGCCAATACGCAGCGACGTGCTTTTCCCGAATCCCGATTCCCGATTCCACAATCCCGGCCTCCCAGCCTGATGCCCCTCTACCGTTACAAGGCCCTGGACGCCCACGGCGAAATGCTCGACGGCCAGATGGAAGCGGCCAGCGATGCCGAGGTGGCGTTGCGTCTGCAGGAACAGGGCCATCTGCCGGTGGAAACGCGCCTGGCCACCGGCGAAAACGATTCGCCGTCGCTGCGCATGCTGCTGCGCAAAAAGCCGTTCGACAATGCGGCGCTGGTGCAATTCACCCAGCAACTGGCCACGTTGATCGGCGCGGGGCAACCGCTGGACCGTGCGCTGTCGATTCTGATGGATCTGCCCGAAGACGAAAAAAGCCGGCGGGTGATCGGCGATGTGCGCGATACCGTGCGCGGCGGTGCGCCGTTGTCGTCCGCACTCGAGCGCCAGCACGGGCTGTTTTCCAAGCTGTACATCAACATGGTGCGCGCCGGCGAAGCTGGCGGCAGCATGCAGGACACGCTGCAGCGGCTGGCCGATTATCTGGAGCGCAGCCGTGCGCTCAGGGGCAAGGTGATCAACGCGCTGATCTACCCGGCCATCCTGCTGGCGGTGGTGGGCTGTGCGTTGCTGTTCCTGCTCGGTTACGTGGTGCCGCAATTTGCGCAGATGTACGAAAGCCTGGATGTGGCACTGCCATGGTTTACCCAGGCGGTGTTGAGCGTGGGCCTGCTGGTGCGCGACTGGTGGATCGTGCTGATCGTCGTGCCGGGCGTGCTGGGGCTGTGGCTGGATCGCAAGCGTCGCAATGCCGCGTTCCGTGCATCGCTGGACCAATGGCTGCTGCGCCAGAAGGTGGTCGGCAGCCTGATTGCCCGGCTGGAAACCGCACGCCTGACGCGCACCCTGGGCACCCTGCTGCGCAATGGCGTGCCGTTGCTGGCGGCGATCGGCATCGCGCGCAACGTCATGTCCAATCTGGCATTGGTGGAGGATGTTGCCAATGCGGCCGACGACGTCAAGAACGGCCATGGCCTGTCGATGTCGCTGGCACGCGGCAAGCGCTTTCCGCGGCTGGCGCTGCAGATGATCCAGGTGGGCGAAGAATCCGGCGCGCTGGACACGATGCTGCTCAAGACCGCCGACACCTTCGAGCTGGAAACCGCGCAGGCCATCGACCGCGCACTGGCCGCGCTGGTGCCGTTCATCACGCTGGTGCTGGCCTCGGTGGTGGGGCTTGTCATCATTTCGGTCCTGGTCCCGCTGTATGACCTCACCAATGCAATCGGCTGAGAGCGGAGCTCTGCGCAACGGTGCAGTCTTCACCCGAGCACAGCCGCTGCTCGGAATCGGCATGGCGCGCTCGTACACTGCACATCCCGCGCGTGTGCCGCGTCCAACGGCCAAGCGCGCGCAATGCCCTGTCAGCCACGCGCTTGACCGGGCAGCGTATTCACCACAACGTTCCGGTGACCGCACGACACCCATGCGGGAACCTTTGCAATGCCCGCCGTGTCATGTGTTGGCGGCAGCATCCTTCATCGACGTGCAAGGAAATCGTTCATGATCAAGCGTTCCATCACCCGCAGTCCGTCGCGCGCAGGCCAGGCCGGTATGAGCTTGCTGGAAATCATCATCGTCATCGTGCTGATCGGTGCGGTGCTCACGCTGGTCGGCAGCCGCGTGCTGGGCGGTGCCGATCGCGGCAAGGCCAATCTGGCCAAGTCGCAGATCCAGACGCTGGCCGGCAAGATCGAGAATTTCCAGCTCGACACCGGCAAGCTGCCGAGCAAACTCGATGACCTGGTCACCCAGCCCGGCGACAGCAGCGGTTGGCTGGGCCCGTACGCCAAGCCGGCCGAACTCAACGACCCATGGGGCCACGCCATCGAATACCGCGCGCCCGGCGACGGTCAGCCGTTCGATCTGATCAGCCTGGGCAAGGACGGCAAGCCCGGTGGCAGCAGTTACGACGCGGACATCAAGTACCAATAAGCGCTCGCCATGCGCGTTGCGTGTCAGTCGTTGCGTCATCGGCATGGAGTGGTCGGCCCTGGTCGGGCACGCGCGCGTGGCACCTCGTTGCTGGAGATGCTGCTGGTGATCGCGTTGATCGCAATGGCCGGCGTGCTTGCTGCCGCAGCATTGAACGGCGGCATCGACGGCATGCGCCTGCGCACTGCCGGCAAGGCCATCGCCTCGCAGCTGCGCTACACGCGCACCCAGGCGATTGCCACCGGCACACCGCAGCGGTTTCTGATCGACCCGCAGCAGCGGCGCTGGGAAGCACCCGGCGGCCATCACGGCGATCTGCCGCCGTCGCTGGAAGTGCGCTTCACCGGCGCGCGCCAGGTGCAATCGCGGCAGGATCAGGGCGCGATCCAGTTTTTTCCGGATGGTGCGTCCACCGGGGGGCGCATCGATCTGCAGGTCAAGGACGCCCGATGGCGCGTGGACGTGGGCTGGATCACCGGTGAGGTGCGTTCTGGCCCCTTGCGGACGCCGGCGCCATGAAGCGTCAGCGCGGTTACACCCTGATCGAAGTGATCGTTGCCTTCGCGTTGCTGGCGTTGGCATTGACCCTGTTGCTGGGGTCGTTGTCCGGCGCCGCACGCCAGGTGCGCGCGGCCGATGAAAGCACGCGCGCCACCTTGCACGCGCAGTCGCTGCTGGCCGTGCAGGGCATCGACAAGCCGCTGCAGCCCGAGCAGCAACAAGGCACGTTCGAAAACGGCCACTTTCGCTGGTCGATGGACGTGCGCCCGTACGACGAGCCACGGCGCAACCCGCAGGCGCCGATGTCGCCCGGCGCGCACCGGCTGCTGCAATTGACCTTGGTGGTGCGCTGGGGCGAGCAGCCCAATCAGATGCTGCAATGGCGCACGTTGCGGCTGGTGGCGGCCAACACGCAGGGCAGCCCGCCATGAGCCGTTCGCGCAGCGCAGGCTTCACCTTGATCGAAGTGCTGCTGGCCACGATGTTGCTGGTCGGTGGGTTGGCGTTGGCGTTTGCCACCTTGCGCTCGGCCAGTGCGGTGAGTCAGCGCGGCGAAGCGATCGCACAGCGCAGCGAGCGCGTACGTGCGGTGGAAGAATTCCTGCGGCGGCGCCTGGCCGCCGCATTGCCTATCGCCATGGGCATCGATACGCAAAGCCAGCAGCCGATCCTGTTCATCGGCGAGCCGCAACGCCTGCGCTTTGCCGCAGACGTGCCCGATTACCTGGGACGCGGCGGGCCGTATCTGCACGACCTGTCGGTCGCCGGCGATGGCGATCGGCGCAACCTGCTGATTGCCTTGACCATGCTGCAGTCCGGCAAGTCGATCGAAGAAAGCAGCCCGCTGCCGCCGGAGATCCTTGCCCAAGGCGTGCAACAGGTGAGTTTTCGGTATCGCGGCATGGATCCGCAAACCGGGCGCCTGAGCGCGTGGCTGCCGCAGTGGGAATGGCACGACCGCCTGCCGCTGATGGTGCGCATCGACATCCGCAGCGACGATGCCGCATGGCCGCCGATGGTGGTGGCGTTGCCGCAATCCAGCAACCCGGGGGCAGGGCAATGAGTCGTTCGCGCGGTGCCGCGCTGGTGCTGGTGTTGTGGTTGATCGCATTGCTTACCGCGATGATCGGTGCGTTCGCGCTCACCGCACGCGTGGAAGCGCTGCAGGGCAGCATGCTGCGCAACGGTGCGCAGGCGCAGGAGTACGCACGTTCTGGCCTGGAATACGCATTGTTTCGCTTGCAAGATGCCGACACCCAGGCACGCTGGCGCCCGGACGGCCGACGTTATCGCTGGCAGATGGACGATGCCAGCGTGGAGATTCGTATCACCGATGAAAGCGGCAAGGTGGATCTGAACATGGCCGAGCCCACCTTGCTCGCCGGTCTGGTGCGCGCGGTGGGCGGCGAGCAGGCCAGTGCCGGGCGCATCGCCGGTGCCATCGTCGATTGGCGCGATGGCGATTCGTTGAGCCAGCCCGGCGGTGGCGCGGAAGATCGCGATTACGCCGATGCCGGGCTGCCGTATGGCGCAAAAGACAGTCCATTCGAAACCCTGGGCGAACTGCGCCTGGTGTTGGGCATCGACGGCGAGTTGTATCGCAAGCTGTTGCCCAACGTCACGCTGTACAGCGGTCGTTCGCGGCCTGAAGCGCGTTTTGCGCCCGCCCCGGTGCTCACCGCGATGGGGTTGGACGCGCAGCAACTGCTGGCCCAGCGTGACGCGCCGCTGGGTTTGCCGGGCAGCGAGGCGACGGTCGGTGGGTCTGACACTTATAGTATCGAGAGCCGGGCGCGACTGAGTCAGGGACGCGAGGCCGTGTTGCGGGCGGTGGTGTCGACCAGCGCGTCCGCATTACCAGGGTCGGCCTATACCGTGTTGCGTTGGGAAGAGGGAGCAGCAGTGCAATGACCGCATGGCGGGATACCTTGGGTCGTATCGGCGTACGCGCCATGCCGGGAGCCGGAGGCTTCTGGCGTTGGTGGCAACAATCGCTGCTGGCCTGGCTGCCGCAGCGGTGGCAATGGCAGTTGGGTCTGTCGCAGGCACGCCTGTTGTTGCAACAGGATGGCGACACGCTGCAGTTGCTGCGCCAGCGCGATCACAGCTGCGACACCGTCGCCAGCCTGCCGTGGCCGGTGCATCCGCAGGAAGTCAATGGCTTGCTGCCGACAGCGCTTGAAGGCCTGCCGCGGCATTGGCTGTTGCCGGCCGCGCACGCCTTGCGCCGGCCATTGCGCCTGCCCGCAGCGGCAGCGGCGCGCCTGCAGGACGTGGCGCGTTTCGAGATCGATCGACAAACCCCGTTCACTGCCGACCAGGTGTATTTCGATGCGCGCGTGCTCGATGTGCGCGAAGACGGCCAGCTCGATGCCGAACTGGTGGTGGTGCCGCGACGCATGGTCGATGGCCCGGCCGGTGTGCCGGACGCATGGAGCAGCGCGCTGTCGGGCATCGATGTGACCGACGCCAATGGCCTGCCGTTGGGCGTGAACCTGCTGCCGCCGGCGCGACGCCTGCGCCGCAGCGACCCGATGCAGCGCTGGAATCTGTTGCTGGCCGCCTCTGCGCTGGTGCTGCTGGCCGTTGCCGGCTGGCTGCTGCTCGACAACCGCCGTCAGGCCGCCGACGATCTGCGCGCCAAGGTGCAGGCCAACGCCGCGCGCGCGCGCAAGGTCGCTGCCGAACGGCAGCAATTGATGGACCTGGTCGAAGGCGCGCGGTTCTTCCAGCAGCAACGCGCCACCCGCCCGACCTCGGTCGAAATCTGGGACGAACTGAGCCGGCGCCTGCCCGGTGGCACGTATCTAGAAAAATTTTCGGTCGAAGGCGGGCAACTGCAGTTGATCGGATTGAGCAACGAAGCCTCTTCGCTGGTGCGTCGTCTGGAAGGCTCGCCGTTGTGGCGTACGCCGTCGTTGACCGGCGTGCTGCAGAGCGATGCCGGCCGGAATGTCGACCGTTTCACCATCACCGCCGAGCTTGCCGGCCCCGATGCGAAGGAGGCGGCCGATGCCACGCAGCGTTAAGCGCGATCGCTGGATCGCTTTGGGCCTGCTGTTGCTGGTGATCGGCGTGGCCTACCTGGTGCTGGTGCACCCATGGTTCACCCAACCGATGATCGCGGTGCAGGACGACCTGCAGGCGCTGCGCGAACGCGAGCTGCGCGTGCGCGTGCAATTGCAGCAGGCGCCGGAAGTCAGCAAGCGGCTGCAGCAGGCGCGGCAGACGCTGGAAAGCCGCCCGGGCTTCCTGCCGGAAACCTCGGCCGAACTCGCCTCCGCCGGGCTGGTGCAGCGGCTGGAACGCGCGGTGGTGGAGGCCAGCCCTGGCAACCGCAGCTGTGCCATCAGCAACCGCTCGCCGTTGCAGCCGGAGAGCAAGAACCGCTTCACCCGCGTGGCGGTGCAGGTGCGTCTGCGCTGCGGCACGCCGGAACTGGCCTCGGTGCTGTACAGCCTGGAAAACGGCACGCCGCGCTTGTTCGTGGACAACCTCAACGTGATGGCGCAGCGCTACCAGCTTTCGCCCAACGAAAGCGGCAACGGCCTGGATATCGCCTTCGAGCTGGCCGGCTATCTGCGCCCGGGCGCCAGCGCCGCACCGCTGAACAACGAGGCCGCACCTGCTGCCCCCAACGCCGCGGAGGCCAGCAATGCGCCTTGACATGATCGGCCTGCGCACCTGGCTGCTGGCCACCGTGGTCGGTTGGGCGCTGCTGGTGTGCGTGCTGGCCGTCGCCGGCCTGGGCAAGCGCGTCGAGCTGCTGCCCGACGACCCGGCGCTGGTGCAGCGTCTGCCCACGTTGCCGGCACCGGCGCCGGAGCGCCTGGGCGCATTCGAGAAATATTCGGAAATCGCCGCGCACCCGGCGTTTGCCGAAGACCGCCTGCCGCATCCGTTCTTCCTGTCCGGCAACGATGGCAGCAGCGCCGCTTCGACAGTACGCCTGACCGGCGTGCTGCTGACGGACAACTTCAAGATGGCGACGTTGACCCTGGACCCGCAGGATTCGGTGCGCGTGCAGCTGGGCGGCGAAGCGGTGAAAGGCTGGCGCCTGCTCGCCCTGCAGCCGCGTAGCGCAACCATCGAAGGCCCCAGCGGCACGCAAACCCTGGAATTGCATGTGTTCAACGGCCAGGGCGGGCAGCCGCCCACCGCCAATGCCGCCGCACGGGGTGCCGCCACTGCCACCCCGCCGGTACCGTCCCCCGACGCTGCCGCACTTGCCCCGCCGCAGCCGCCGCAACCGCAACCGGTCGCGCCGGTGCAACAGCAGCAGCCAGGCGGGCAGACACCGCCAACCGTGCCGCCGCAGCGCAGCGATGGCGCGCAGGAAGCCCCACGCCCCTCCGACGATCAGATGCGTGCCATCCGCGAACGCATCGAAGCCCGACGCCGCCTGCTGCAACAGCAGCGCCAGAGCGGCTCTACCCCCGGTCAGACCCAATGAGTGAACGCATGACGCCGCGCCTGTTTCCCGTGTCCCTGCTGATTGGCCTGCTGGCCGGTTGCGCCACCACTCCGCCGCCGGACGTGCGCCGCAACGCGCGCCTGGATCCGCAAGTCGGTGCTGCCGGCGCCACCCAGACCGCCGCCGAGCAGGCTGCCGATGGCAACGCCAACGCCAGTGCCAAGCCCAGTCCGGTGATCCGGCGCGGCAGCGGCACCATGATCAACCAGGGCGCCGCGTCCGCGCCGGCGCCCACGCTGGGCATGGCCAGCAGCGGCAGTGCCACCTTCAATTTCGAAGGCGAATCGGTGCAGGCGGTGGTCAAGGCGATCCTGGGCGACATGCTCGGCCAGAACTACGTCATCGCGCCCGGCGTGCAGGGCACCGTGACCTTGGCCACGCCCAATCCGGTGTCGCCCGCGCAGGCGCTGAACCTGCTGGAGATGGTGCTGGGCTGGAATAACGCCCGCATGGTATTCAGCGGTGGCCGCTACAACATCGTGCCGGCCGACCAGGCGTTGGCCGGCACCGTGGCGCCCAGCACCGCATCGCCCTCTGCCGCACGCGGTTTCGAGGTGCGCGTGGTGCCGCTGAAGTTCATTTCCGCCAGCGAAATGAAAAAGGTGCTGGAGCCGTACGCGCGCCCGAACGCCATCGTCGGCACCGACCCGGCGCGCAATGTGATCACCCTGGGCGGCACTCGCGCGGAGCTGGAAAACTACCTGCGCACCGTGCAGATCTTCGACGTGGACTGGTTGTCGGGCATGTCGGTGGGCGTGTTTCCGATCCAGTCCGGCAAGGCCGAAAAGGTCAGCGCGGATCTGGAAAAGGTGTTCGGCGAGCAGAGCAAGACCCCCAGCGCCGGCATGTTCCGTTTCATGCCGCTGGAAAACGCCAACGCGGTGCTGGTGATCACCCCGCAGCCGCGTTATCTGGATCAGATCCAGCAATGGCTGGACCGTATCGACAGTGCCGGTGGCGGCGTGCGGCTGTTCTCCTACGAGCTGAAGTACATCAAGGCCAAGGACCTGGCCGATCGGCTTTCGGAAGTGTTCGGTGGCCGCAGCAACGGTGGCGATTCCAATGCGTCGCTGGCGCCGGGGTCCGAAACCAGCGTGCTCGGTGGCACGCTCGGCAACCGCGACAGCAGCCTGGGCAGCAGCTCCGGCATGACCGGCGGCAGCATCGGCGACAGCAGCGATGGCAGTTCGTCGGGCAGCGGTTTCGGCACCAGCGGTAGCAGCAGTGGTGGTTTGGGTAACGGCAGCCTGCAGCTGTCGCCGCGCAGCAATGGCAACGGCGCAGTGACGCTGGAAGTGGCCGGCGACAAGGTGGGTGTCTCGGCGGTGGCCGAGACCAATACCTTGCTGGTGCGCTCCACGCCGCAGGCATGGAGCTCGATCCGCGACGTCATCGAGAAGCTCGACGTGATGCCGATGCAAGTGCATATCGAAGCGCAGGTAGCCGAGGTGAACTTGACGGGCGCGCTGAGTTACGGCGTCAATTGGTATTTCGAAAATGCGGTGAATGCTGCCTCCGATTCGACCACCTACGGTTTCGGCGGCGCGGGGTTGCCCAGTGCCGCAGGGCGCAACATCTGGGGTGATATCGCCGGCAAGGTGACCGGCACCGAGGGCCTTGCCTGGAGCTTCCTCGGCAAGAATGCCGCCGCCATCATCACCGCCTTGGACAAGGTCACCAATGTACGGTTGTTGCAGACCCCTTCGGTGTTCGTCCGCAACAACGCCGAAGCAACGTTGAATGTCGGTTCGCGTATCGCGATCAACTCAACGTCCATCAATACCGGCATCGGCACCGACACCAGCTATTCGTCTGTGCAGTACATCGACACCGGCGTCATCTTGAAGGTGCGTCCGCGCGTGACCAAGGACGGCATGGTGTTCCTGGATATCGTGCAGGAAGTCAGCAGCCCGGGCGATCGGCCGGCGGCGTGCACATCGGCAACCGCCACCATCAACGCTGCTGCCTGTAACGTCGACATCAATACGCGCCGTGTCAAGACCGAGGCGGCGGTGCAAAGTGGCGATACCATCATGCTGGCCGGTTTGATCGACGACACCACGTCCGATACAAGCGACGGTGTGCCTTTCCTGAGCAAGTTGCCGGTAGTGGGTGCGCTGTTCGGAACCAAGGGCAAGACCAGCAACCGCCGCGAAGTCATCGTGCTGATCACCCCGTCGATCGTGCGTAACCCGCAGGAAGCGCGCAATCTCACCGACGAATATGGCCAGAAATTCAAGGCCATGGAACCTCTGAAACCCAACCAGAAGCCGCAATGAGTGCAGCGCTGCCGGTCGTGCTGGTGCCGGTGGGCACCGACGACGAGGCGCTGGATGCGTGTCTGGGCGCATTAGATGCGGCCACGCCTGCAGGAACACGCGTGTGGCTGGCCGATGATGCGCAGGCCGGCCCGCGCGGGCGCGCAGTGATCGAACCTTGGCTGGCACGCACGCCATTGCAGGCGCATTACACCCGTCGCCAGCGCATGCTGGGCGAGGTGGCGCATCTGGACGAAATGCTCAGCGCCTGCGGCGATGCCGATGTGGTGGTGCTGGGGTTGGATGCTTGCCCGTTGCCGGGGTGGTTGCGGCAGCTGACCGCGTGTTTTGCACGCGACGCCGCGATCGCCACCGCCACGCCATGGAGCAATGTGGGCGAGGCCTGCAGCTGGCCGCGGCTGGGCGAACTCAACCCGATGCCGGATTCACCCGAGCGGCTTGCGGCTGCCTGTGCCGCGATGCCGCCGCTGCACCCGGAACTGCCGTCGGCGATCGGGCATGCGGTGCTGTTGCGTGGAACGGCGCGGCGCAAGGCCGGTGGCCTGGACGCCAGCAGTTACGGCTCCTGGTACGCGGCGCTGGTGGATCTGAGCCTGCGCATGGGTGGGCTGGGCTGGCGTAACGTGCTGTGCGACACCGCCTTCGTTGCCTCCCCGCACGAGGGCCGCCCGGCCGAAGGCGACATGGACGCGCTGGCTACCCGCTGGCCGGCCTGGCATGCGCGCCTGGCCAATTTCCTCATGCACGACCCGTTGCGCGCGCAGCGCGACCAGCTGACGCAACTCCTGGCGCACCTCCCGCCACCGGATCTGCAACGCGCGTTGTTCGACGCCTAGCGTCGCCGCCGGAACGACCTGCCCACCGTCAGGCACGGTGATCGTCCGCAATCTACATGGATCACGCAGGCACGACGACGTTCGTTATCCGATCATGCGCACATGGCAACTGCAGGTTCCACTCCGCTGCAGCCTCGCTGCTCTCGCGATCGCACTTGTCGCATGACCGGATCGATGTCGTGACACCTGCATCAAGCAAAAGGCGGAACCACCGCTCAATCAGCAGCCGTGCCCCGTCGATGCCGCCGGCACGTCACCGATGCGTTCTGGCCGAAAACGTCATCCGTCCTATCAAGCAGCTTCGAATCTGCTGTTGATGACACCGAGGTGGCAGCAAAGCCGCACACACCACGAACGCAATAATGCGGCACGCTCTTCAACGATTCCCGATTCCCGATTCCCGATTCCCGATTCCCACCCCTAAAAAGCAGACCGCGTCGGCGCCTCGGTCCGCACCACCACATCCAATGCGTCGTGGCGCCAGGATTCGATATCCAGTTCCACCGCGCGGCCGTCTTCGGCAAAGCTGATCCGCTGCAGCCGAAAACACGGCGTGCCGGGCGTGGACTGCAGCAGCATCGCCTGTGTCGCGTCCAATCCGGCCGGATGCATCGACAGCTGCGCGCGGCTCAGGAACAGTCCCAGCCGCTGGTTGAACACGCTGGACAGCGACCCTGCCAGATCGTGTTCGAGCAGGCCCGGCGCCCAGTCCGCAAGCACCACATTGGTTTCCAGCAGCACTGCGCGGCGGTCGATCCAGCGCCGACGTTGCAGGACGAACACCTCGTCGTACGGGCTGTCCAGTCGCAACGCCGCGGCGTAAGCCGCGCCCGCGACCTGCCGGGTGGCGCTCAATAATTCAGTGCGCGGCTTGCGTCCTTGCGCCGCCACGTACTGCATGAAGCCCGCGATGCTGGTGGGGTCGTAGCGCACGCGCGGCGCGCTGACGAACCAGCCGCGGCGGTTTTCGCGATAGATGCGGCCTTCGGCTTCAAGCTGCTGCAGCGCTTCGCGCAGCGTGATGCGGGTGCAGGAAAATCGCTCGGCCAACGCGCGTTCCACCGGCAGGCGTTGATCCGGTCCCCATTCGCCGGCAGAGATTTGTGCGGAGATCGCTTCGGTGATGGTGTGTTGGCGCGACACGCTCATGCGGCGAACCGCAGGCGGAAGACGCAGGGCGTGAGCAAGGCAATGAGGTGGCAGGCGTGCATGTTGCGATGGTAAAGAAGAACGCGCGCACAAACCGCGACCGGCTTAGCGTGCGACGGCCAGGTTCTGTTTCTGTTGGGTTTTCCAGCTATGCCAGCCGTACACCGCAAGCGCCACGAAGCCTGCGTAGAGCAGGGCAGTAGGGTACAGCCCCTTGCTGATGAAGACGCCGACGTAGACGCAGTCGAGCACGATCCACAATACCCAGTTGGCGATGCGCTTGCGTGCTGCCCATACGCTGGCCACCAGGCTGAAACTGGCCAGCGCCGCGTCCAGCCACGGCAGCACCGCATCGGTGCGGTAATGCATATAGGCGCCGAGCGCCGCAGCGAACGCCGCGCCGATG
Source organism: Xanthomonas euvesicatoria (assembly GCF_013112235.1). Taxonomy (NCBI): domain Bacteria; kingdom Pseudomonadati; phylum Pseudomonadota; class Gammaproteobacteria; order Lysobacterales; family Lysobacteraceae; genus Xanthomonas; species Xanthomonas euvesicatoria. The sequence continues at coordinate 148,661 of NZ_JABFFS010000001.1, read as the reverse complement.
CCCAGCGAAAGCCAGCGTTCGGCGGACGGCATCGGCAGCGGGCGTATCCGCGTGTCTGCAGCGTTGCCGGGTTGCCAGTGCCACCATCCGTAGAGCTGGGTCAGCACGTAGACCCCTTGCAGCAGCATGTCCGAGTACAGCTTCCACTGGTAGAACAGCCACGCATACAACGCCACCGCCACGATGCCCACCGGCCAGCACCAGCGAATGCGCCGCGCGGTGAGCCACACGCCCAGCAGGTTGATCACGACAGCGATGGATTCGAGCAGCGACATGCGGTACCTGGTGCGTGATAGGTCAACGTGTTGCGGCGTAGGAGGCGTTGGGACGACGGTGCATACAGTTCAGCCTTGGAACACGGCACCTCGTCGTCCACGAGCACAATCCGCAGGCGAGCTGGCAGCGCCGGTGACCGGCTGTCGACGCTGCCCGACAATGTGTGCCTACACTGCAGGTTAGAAATCCACCTGCACCGTCAGCCGTGCGGTGCGCGGCGCACCGGGGAACAGATACGCATCGCCCTGATATTCGCCGGAATCGCGCCAATAGCGCTTGTCGAACACGTTGTCCACGTTCACGCGCCAGGTGGTCGCCAGCCCGCCCAGCGCCGTGGCGTAGCGGGCACCCAGGTTGGCCACGGTGTAGGCCGGCACGCTGGCGTTGCCGAGGCGGTCGGCAAACTTGCGCCCGCTGTATTGCACACCGCCCAGCAGGGCCAGACCATCGATACCGGGCACGCTGTAATCGGCCTGCACGCTGGCGCGCAGCTTAGGCACGTTGATCGCCTGATGGCCTTCGTACTCGGCAATGTCGGTGTCCTCTGCACGCGCGCGGATTGCCGCGACGCTGGCGAACAGACGCAGCTGCCGGGTCGCCGCACCGTCGGCAGATAGCTCCAGGCCGCGGTTGTGCAGGCGGCCCTGCTGCACATAGAGCAGACCGCCATCGGCCTGCGGTTGGGTGAACTGATAGGCCTGGCGGATGTCGAACAGTGCCGCGCCCAGACGCAGGCCCTGCAGGTCGATCTTTGCGCCGGTTTCCAGCTGGTATGCATTGGTGGGCGGCAGGATCTGGTCGGCGTTATCGGCAAACCACGGCGCCGTGCCGCCGGCCGCCAGGCTCTTGGCGTAGCTGGCATACAGCGACATGTTCTGCTGCGGTTTGAACAGCAGCGCCGCCTGCGGCAGTACCGTGTCTTTGCGCGTGCGTCGCTCCAGCAGGCCGTCGCGATCGAAGCTGCGTTCGTCCAGCTGCACGTAGCGCGCGCCAAGCGACAGTTCCCACTGCGCGCCCAGGCCGATCCGGTCGGCCATGACCAGCGCGCGTTGGCGGCTGTCCAGACGGCGCTGCTTGGGGTCCAGCGCAACATCGGTCTGCGCAAAGACCTCCGGGTCGCGATCGATGCTGCCGCTGCCGACGAATTCGTTGACCGAACCAAAACGGTCGATGGTGCGGCGCAGCCACTCGCCGCCGATGCTCAGGTGTTGCTCAAACGCGCCGGTCGCGACGTGTCCTTCGAGCGTGGCACGCAGCTGATCGTGCATGCGGGTGTCGTCGGGGCTGCGGTAATCGTAGATGTCGTATTCGCCCTGCGCGCTGAAGAAGTTCGGCGTGGCGATGTCGGCGCAACTTGCCGCGCCATAACAGCCCCAGGCGAATGCAGAGAAATCGTTGATCTTCGAGCGACTGCGCGATGCTTCGGCGGTTGCGCGCCAGTCGTCGTTGAACTGGTAGGCGTAACGCAGCTGCGCGTTGAGCGCATCCATTTCCACTGGCCGCGCCCACGGCTGGTAGCCGAGCAGGCGGTGCACATCGATATCGCGCGGTACCTGCGTGCCGCCCAGCAGTTGATAGCCGGGCACCGAGCGCTGTTGCCGGTGCTGATACTCCACGTCCAGCTGCAGCAGCGCCTGCGGGGTGATCTTCCAGTCGCCGGCCAGCGACAGGAAATTGCGGTAGCCGTCGGCATGGTCGACATAGCTGTCGATGTCTTCGCGTGCGGCGTTGACGCGTAAGCCCAGCGTGCGTTCGGCACCGAACCAGTCGCCCAGATCGGCGGCGACATAGCGCGAGCCCTGTTCGTCGGTGCCCAGGGTGACGCTGCGCACGTGCTCGGGTCGCTTGGTGCGGTAGTCGATCAGTCCGGCCGGTTCGTTGACGCCCGATTGCAGCCCGGCCAGGCCCTTGAGCAGTTGCACCTGCTGTTTGTTTTCCAGTGCGATCGATTGTTCGCCCACCGCGCTCATGCCGTTGATGCGGTAACTGTTGGCGGCATTGAGCGAATAGCCGCGCACCACGAAGTTTTCGTAATAGCCGATCGGCGCATACGCATCGCCGGCAGAGGCATCGGCGCGCAAGACCTCGCTGAGTACGCGTGCCTGGCGATCGAGCAATTGCGCACGATCGATGACCGCGATCGAGGCGGGGGCGTCCAGCAGCCGGGTGGCGCCAAATCCGCTCAATGCCGTGCTGGTCTGCGCGCGCTCCCCACGCACGTTGACCGTGTCCAGTTCGACCGCATCGGCGCCGGGTTGTTGCTGCGCCAGTGCGGGGGCGCAGCACAATGCCAGTGCAAGCGCGAGCGGGCAGCGGGACAGCAGGGGGAAGGCAACGGACATTGGGCAGGACTCGACAGAGAAAGGAAAGTGCTCACGGCAGCCGGCGCGCACGTGCGTGCAGATGCGCGAGCAGGTGCTGGCCATCGGCGCTGGCGAACCAGTCCGCGTGGCCGAGCAGATAGCGGTGATAGGCGATATCGACATTGGCGGGCGAACGCGTGATGCCGGCGAAATATTCCATTTCGCTCAAGGCGAAGTCGGCATGCACGATCGGCAGCAGCGCAGCCAGGCGGTGCAAGTGGTTTGCGTCCAGTGGGCGATGCTGCGCGTAGCCCTCCAGCAGCGCGTCGAGCTGGTCGAGCTCGGCCTGTGCGCGTGCGCCGGTGTCCAGCCGCAACCAGGGGATGAGGTTGCGTTCGATCGCGGTGGCCAGATCGAATAGCGCGCTGCTGCAATCGCTCAATCCGAAATCGAAGACGGCGCTGACGCGGGTGGCTCCGTCGGTGGTGTCCCACAGCAGGTTGGACGCATGCCAATCGCCGTGGGTCCACAGCGGCGGTAGCGCGCCTGGCGCAGACAGCAGCGGCCACGCCTGCGCATGCCAGGGCAGCACGTGGGTGGCCAGATCGTCTGGCCAGGGGCGGTCCTGCAGGGCTGCTGCAAGGTGCGGCCGCGTTGGCAAGGCATCGTGCAACGCCTGCAGGGGGTCTGCCTGGGCAAACAATCGCAGATTGGCGACCAGCACGCTGGTGGAGCGTGCCGGCGCATCGAAGCCCTGGGCCGCGCAATGCAGTTGCGCTAACGCAGCGCCGGCCGCCCGCGCATGCGCAACATCGGAGAACGGTGTCCATGACAATGCATCGCGGTAGAGGTCGTGCCCCGCACCCACCCGCTGCACTTCGTACACCCAATCGGCGTGCGCCAGCGCAGTGCGGCCCCGGGCGTCGTGCAGCACCTCCACCACCGGCGCGCCGGCCCAGCGCAGATGGGCCATGAAGCTGTGTTCCTCGCGCAGCGCGGCTACGCTGCGCACACTGCAGTGGTGGCGTTTGACGATGACCGGGCCGCTTGCAGTGTCCACGCAGGCCGCTGCCGAGAACGGGCGCGCGCTATGCCAGCGCACCGCAGTGAGGCGGCCCACCGCCGCAAACCGCTGCAGCACGCGATGGATTTCATCGGTGGTCAGGACTGGCCAGTCCGGCAATGCCAGTTCCAGGCTCATGCCATGCACCTGATGCGGCACGTTCATGGCCTGACTCCCGACGGGCGCGGCAACCGTGCTGCGCCGGTGAGTGGTATAGACCAGGTTATCGGGAGTAAGGCGGCGGACGCGGCGCGCGCGCCGGCAAGAACAAGAACGGCGCTGCCGGGCCGTTGTCGCATCGCATCCGCCATCAGGTCGCGGCGATGCAAGCAATGAAAAGGCAGCGCGAAACCGCAAGGTCGCTAACCGTCATCTCAACAATCAGGTGTGGGAGTGCACCAAAAGCAACCTGCAACCCGGCTGGCGATCAGGTGCAGCGGGCGACGCGCTCTGACGCAGATGTACCCCTGGTACATGCATCGCGTGCTGCCCGCGCTTGCCTGGCTGCGCAGTCGGTTTGCCGGTTGCACAAAAGTGTGGCAACGGAAACCGCGTGCGGCTCCGGGCGCGCAGTATGCGCCTTGCGGCGGTGGGTCGCCATGCTGCAAGGCGCGTTCGCGCCCGGTCACTGCGTGCAAGCGGAAGCGTGGCGCCGTTCCAATCGCGTCCGGACGTCGGCGCGATGCGGCCGCGGCAGCGCCTGTCGCGCAGCGAGCATCGGCCAACCCAAGATGGCGCTGCGCCGCTCCGGCACCGGATAATGGCCGGATGACTCCCGTCCAGATCGCCGCCGTCGTCGTCACTTATGAAAGCAGCAGCACCATCGATGCGTGCCTGTCGCGATTGCGCGCGGCCGAGGGCATCAGCGAGATCCGCGTGGTCGACAACGCTTCCAGCGACGACACCCTGGAAGTGGTGCAGCGTCATGCCCTGGCCGATGCGCGGCTGCATTTCATCGCCAATCCCGACAACCCTGGTTTTGCGACTGCCTGCAACCAGGGCGCGCGCGATTCGCAGGCACCCTGGCTGGTCTTCATCAACCCGGACCTGATGGTCGCGCGCGATACCTTGCTACAGCTGTACGACCGGGCAGCGGGACATCCGGCGGTGTTGCTGGGGGTGGAGCAGGTGGATGAGCAGGGGCGCCCGGATGCGGCCGTGCGCCGCCGCGACCCTGACTTCGCCGCGATGCTGCGCGCGCCGCGCGCCGCCGCCAATCTGGCGGTGCCGGCCGATCCGTCGCGCGCCTTGCAGCCGGTGGATGCCATTTCCGGGGCGTTGATGCTGATGCAGCGCAGCCTGTTCGACCGGCTGGGCGGCTGGGACGGCAGTTACCGGCTGCATGCTGAAGACCTGGATCTGTGCCGGCGCGCCCGCCAGGCCGGTGCCCTGGTGGCGGTGGCCAACGATCTTCAAGTGCTCCACGTACGCGGGGTCTCCAGCCGCGCGCGGCCGTTCTTTGTGGAGTGGCACAAACATCGTGGATTGTGGCGCTATTTTCGTAAATTCGAGGCTGATCGACGCGGGCTGCCGACGCGGCTTGGCGTGTGGCTTGCGATCTGGATCCACGCAGTGGCCCAGGTGCCGCGTTTGTTGCAAAACAAATGAGTTGGATCGCGTTAAATTTGTGATAAGTCGGTGATGGGGCGCCGGCCGCAACTGTGATACGTTTCGCCCCGAAGTGTGATCAACCCTAGCTTCCTGTCCCTTCCGGGTCCCCCATCAGGAATCGTGCAATGTCTTTACAGAACGACCCGCAAAGGCGGGTACGTCGGTCGTGCGCTACCCCGCTTCAGTCCAGTTCGATTGCCTCGCCGTGTCATCCCAATCCAACCCAACCGCGTGCGCTGTCGGTCCTGGCATCGGCGCTTGCACTGAGCTGTGTGCTGGCCGCATTGCCGGGTACCGCATTGGCCGGTGCGTGGACCCAGCCGCAGGGCGACACCCTGGTGATCGTCAAGGCGCTGCATAGCGATGGCCGCGGGTGGTTCGACGACAGCCACCACCGCACGACCTTCGGCGACGGCCAGCAGTTCGATGGCAATGGCCGCAGCCGTCAGGACCAGCTCAACGTCTACGTCGAGCATGGTCTGACCGAAAAGCTCAGCTTCATCGGCAACTTCTATTTCAACGACGTGGGTTTCAGCAACCACGATGCCGTCAACGGCCGTCAGCAAACCACGACGACCGGTTTTGCCGATCAGGAAATCGGCTTGCGCTATGCATTGCCGAGCGCGCAGAACGATGTCTGGCGCAGTGCCGTGCAGGCCCTGGTGAGCATCCCCGCGTATGGGCGCAGCAAGACCTACCACCCGAACAATCCTTCTGCCAATTCCGACCCTGCGCTTGGCCTGGGCGACTATGGCCTTGAGCTGCGCTACAGCCGCGGCCGCGGCTACACGCTGGGCGGCCGCAACGGCTATGTCGATCTGGGGGGCGCGGTCCGCCTGCGCGGAAGCGCGGCGTCCGACGAACTGCGGGTAGACGCGTCCACAGGTCTGAGTCTGACCCCGAGTTGGCTGCTGTTGGGCGAACTCAATGTGATCCAGGGGTTGGGCAACGGGCGTGGCAACTTCGATGTTGCCGGTAGCGGTGGCGGCGTGGGCTTCGTCGCCACCGGCACCAACTACGATCTCACCAAGTTGCAGTTGTCCACGCTGTACACGGCGCCGGGTGGCAGCCAATGGCAGGTGGGGTATCAGCAGCCGGTGATGGGGCGCAACACCGGTGCCGCGGGCGGGCCATTCGTGGCCGCCTGGTGGCGTTTCTGAGGGGCCGCACATGACGGTCACCTGCGAAACGGACGCGCTGGGACGAGCACCGGACATCGGCCGCGAACGCGGTCTGCTGGGTCGTGCGCTGGTGTCGGCAGGCGTCATCACCGATGAACAGCTGCGCTCGGCGCTGGCCTTGCAGCAACGCTGGAATTCGCGCCTTGGCGATGTGATCCTGGCCCAGCGCGGCGTGCCGGCGCAGCGGTTCTACGCCATCGTTGCCGCGCACTTCGGGCTGCAATTCATCGATCTGGTGCAGCAGCCGCCGGATCCTGCGCTGCTCACCCCCGGCGATCTGGATAGCTACGCGCAGCGCCTGGTGTTGCCGTGGCGGCGCGAGGACGGTGTGCTGGTGCTGGCGGTGGCCGATCCGGATCCGGCCTTGTTCGCCTGGGCACGTGCCCATTACGGCGAAGACGTGCGCTTTGTCGGTACCGCCAAATTCGACATCATCTGGAGCCTGCAGCGCTATGCCGACGAGCAGCTCACCGACAACGCGCTGAACCTGCTTGCGGCGCATGCGCCGACGTATTCGGCACGCCAGGTCATCACGCGCGGGCAGAAGTTCGCGTTGTGGGCGTTGGCGGCGGTGATGCTGGCGACGTTGGTGCTGTTCCCGGTGCCGGCCCTGATTGCCGTCAACGTGCTGGTGGCGCTGGGCTTTCTGGCCACCTTCGGGTTGAAGTTGCTGCTGGTGTGGTTCGGCTCGCGCCATCGCATCGACATCAAGGTCACCGAAGACGAGGTGGCCGCGCTGCGCGACGACGACCTGCCGGTCTATACCGTGCTGGTGCCGATGTACAAGGAGCCGGAAGTCCTGCCGATCCTGGCCAACGCGCTGCGCAAGCTGGATTACCCGATCAGCAAGCTGGACGTCAAGCTGGTGCTGGAAGCGGACGACCTGGACACCATCGAAGCGGCCAAGAAACTCGGCCTGGAAGCGTTCTTCGAAATCATCCGGGTGCCGCCGTCGCAGCCCAAGACCAAGCCCAAGGCCTGCAACTACGCACTGCATTTTGCGCGTGGGCAGCTGCTTACCATCTACGACGCCGAAGACAAGCCCGAGCCGGACCAGCTCAAGCGCGTGGTTGCGGCATTCCGCAAGGCCGAAAAGGATGTGGTGTGCATCCAGGCGCGGCTGAACTACTACAACGCCGACGAAAACTGGCTGACGCGGATGTTCACGCTGGAGTACACGCTCTGGTTCGACTTTTACCTGCCGGCGCTGGAATACCTGCGCATTCCGATTCCGTTGGGTGGCACCTCCAATCACTTCCGTCTGGACGTATTGCGCCAGGTGCGCGCGTGGGATCCGTACAACGTCACCGAAGACGCCGATCTGGGCGTGCGGCTGATCCAGAACGGATACCGCGTCAATGTGGTCAATTCCACCACCTTCGAAGAAGCCAACGTCAGCATTCCCAACTGGATCCGGCAGCGGTCGCGCTGGCTTAAGGGCTATATGCAGACCTGGCTGGTGCACATGCGCGACCCGGTGCATCTGTATCGCAGCACCGGCTTCAAGGGATTTTGGGGGTTCCAGTTCTTCATCGGCGGCGGTTTTTTCACCGCATTGGGCGTGCCGGTGCTCTGGGCGTTGTACGCGGCGTGGGCGCTGACCGGCACCACGATGTTCGAACGCTTCTTCCCGCCGTGGCTGGCGGGGGTCTCGCTGGTCAATCTGCTGCTGGCCAATGCGTTCTTCATCTACATCACGCTGGTTGCAGCGTTCAAGCGCGACTACTTCAAGCTGGCGCCGTACGCACTGACGGTGCCGTTCTACTGGGCGTTGCAGTCGATCGCCGCCTACAAGGGTCTCTGGCAGCTGATCCACAATCCGTTCTATTGGGAGAAGACCACGCATGGCATCAGCAAGCATTCGGAAAACGAGCGCCGCGCCGCACTCGAAGAGTGAGCCGGTTGCGCAGCGTCGCGAGAGCGGGCTGCCGGCGTTTCTCATCGCCGTGGTGGCGCTGTCGCTGCTGAGCCAGCCGCTGCTGGTGCAGTCGGTGGCCACGACGCCCGCGCTTGCGCCGGACATCGGCGTGCCGGCGACCGGGTTGCTGGCGTGGGCGGTCGATCTCACCTTGCATCGCTGGAATCTGCCGTTCCAGGTCTGGCCATGTGTCGCGGTGGCTGCGAACGCGCTGTTCCTGTCGCTGCTGTGGCGCGATCTGGCTGGCGTGTTCGGGCGCGGCTGGGCCAGCGCGCTGACGCTGCTGGTGGGCTGCAACCCGCTGTTCCTGCTGCCGATCGCTGCCGGCGGCAGCCAGGCAGTGGGGTTGCTGGCCTTCTACGGTTTGTGCCGCACCTTGCGCCGCTTGCAGGCGCCGGTGGAAGCCTTCACCTATCTGCGCATTGCGGGCTGGTTGTGCATTTTGCTGTGCCTGGATCTGCAGACGCTGGCGCTGTCGACAATGGTCGCGCCGTGGCTGCTGCTGGTCATGCCGCCGCAGATGCTGCGCAAGGCACCAGGCTCGTTCTATCTGGTGTGCTATCTGCCTTTCGCATTCCTGGTCGGCATGTGGGCCTACGTGAATCTGGTCGTGTTCAATGCGCCGTGGCCGACGCTGTCCAGCATTGCCCAGGCGTCGCATCCGTTGCCGTTGCCACTGGCCGGCCATGCCGACGGCTGGTTGCCGGCGGTCCGCTGGGGTGTGGCGGCCGTGGCGTGCTTCCCGGTGCTTGCGCTGGTGGCGCGTGCGCGCAGCGGTGCGTTGGCGCGTGGCGTGGTGGCCAGTGCCGGCACCGTGATCTGCGCGGCTGCGTTGTCGTTCGCGTTCGGCTGGGCTGGCTTCGATGCCCTGCTGCTGTTGTGGGTGCCGGCGGCGTTGTTGCTGCGTGCGCTGCACGCCGACCAGCGCGGCCAGGCGGCCGGATTGCTGGTGTTGGGCCTGGTGGGTGCGATCTGGGCACAACCGCAGGGTTGGGGTAGCTGGATGCGTGCCGCAGCGCCCGACGAACAGGCCCTGATGCAGGGCGAGGCCGTTGTCATGACGACGCCGGTATCGTTGCCGGTGCGTGCGGCGGCCGCTCCCGCTACGCAGGAGGCTGGGGTGATGCAGCCGGCGATGGCCCAGAGCGCTGCGGTGGCCCCGGCTGCAACGGCATCTGCCGACACTGCCGAGCCGGCCAACCCGGCAGCGGTCACGGCGGTGCCGCAGGACAAGAACAGTGCATCCTTGCGTGCGACGGCGTGCTCCCGGCACGCGGCGCCGCCGAATGCCGAGGTGTCTGCTGCATGTTCAAGCGCGTTCTAAGCGTCGCAACGTTGATCGGCGTGTGTCTGCTGGCAAACGGCTGCAATGCCGCCGCGCCGACCTGGATGGGCGCCAACGTCAAGGTGTCCGCCAACGCCCCGTGGGAAAGTCAGGCTGCAGCGCAGTCGCTGGACGCACTGGCCAAGACGGGGGCCAGCAAGGCGTTGCTGGTCGCGTTCGTGTGGCAGGCCAACCCGCAGTCCAACGACCCGGTGCTGGGCAGCGACAGCAGTGTGGACGCCATGCGCGCTGCGTTGCGGCAAAGCCTGCAGGCTGGATTGCAGCCGACGCTCAAGGTGCATGTCTGGATTCCGGGACACTGGGCCGGCGATGCCGCGCCCACCGACCCGGCGGCGTGGTTTGCGGCCTATCAGCAGGCATTGCTGCCATTGGCCAGGTTGGCCCAGGACGAACACGCCGAAGCGTTGGTGATCGGCACCGAGTTGCGCAAGTTGCAGGACGCGCCGCAATGGCCGGCGTTGGTCGCGGCAGTGCGCAAGGTCTACCACGGAAAACTGTTGTACGTGGCCGACGGCATGGAGCATGCCGAGAGCTTCCGTTACTGGTCGTTGTTCGATGCGGTGGGCACCAGCCTGTATCCGCGCCTGTCCGAAGCTGCCGACGCACGCAGCGCTGAAATGACCGCCGCGGCGCAACGCCTGCAGCAGTTGGGTCAGCGCGTGGGCAAGCCGGTGTGGGTGGCCGAGCTGGGGTTGCGTTCGGCGCGCGGTAGTCTGGCGGCGCCGTGGGAAAGCCCGGAGCAGCGCACGGCCGCCGTCGATACGCGCCTACAGCTGCAGGTGTTGCAGCAGTGGCGCAAGGTACTGCAGGCGCATGGCGTGGAAGGCATTGCGCTGTGGTGCTGGTATACCGACCCCAAGGCCGGCGGCCCGGGCGACAGCGATTTCACCGTGCAGGGCAAGCCGGCGCAGCAGGTGCTGGCGCGCTGAGGGCGACTGGCGAACAGCTGCGTTCGCCGCAGCGTCGGGGCGCGGCCAGTGCCCGGGATCGCCAGAAACCCGCTCGCACGCTTGGGCTTCTGACGCCGGCCACGTCACGTGATGCGGGCTCGCTCTGGTTGCCGGTCGCGCTAGATCGCGCTGCACGTGCATGGCGTGCGCCTGTGCTGTGCGTCAGACGGGTGCAGCTGCACGTGCTGGCGTCACGTTGCATGCCTTCCGACGTGCTCCTTCCGCCAGCGGCTGCGCTGCGCAGAACGGGTTGGAACGCGCTGGCCCAGCTTGGCAATCGCGGCTGTCTACCTGACGACACAGGTGCGCTGCGTTCTCACGCGGCTTGCGCACTGCACGCGCTGTCATCGCCGCCAAGGGCATAATCCGGCGGCATGATCATCCATTCGCTGCTCGACACCGACCTGTACAAATTCACCATGATGCAGGCAGTGCTGCACCAGCACCCGGCAGCGCAGGTGGATTACCGCTTCAAGTGCCGCACCCCCGGCGTGGATCTGGCGCAGTTCGTCGATGAGATCTCGCGCGAGATCGATGCGCTGTGCCGGTTGCGGCTGCGCGAGGACGAAGTGGATTACCTGCGCAGCCTGCGCTTCATCAAGCCGGACTTCGCCGACTTCCTGGCGCTGTTCCATCTGGATCGCAAGTATCTGAGCCTGACCGCATCGGCCACCCATCCGGGCGAGATCGAGCTGACCATCCGCGGCCCCTGGCTGCACACCATCCTGTTCGAGGTGCCGCTGCTGGCGATCATCAACGAGGTGTGGTTTCGCAATACCTCCGAGCCGGATTTCGAAGAGGGCCGCAGCCGCCTGCGCGAGAAGGTGGCGAGCCTGCGCAGCATGCCGGCCGGCTGCAAGATCGCCGACTACGGCACCCGGCGGCGCTACTCGCGGCAATGGCATGGCGAGTTGCTGCCGCTGCTGCGCGATGGCCTGGGCGAACAGTTCGTCGGCACCAGCAACGTGTATTTCGCCAAGCAGTACGGGCTGACCCCGCTGGGCACGATGGCGCACGAGTATCTGCAGGCGTTCCAGGCGTTGGGGCCGCGGCTGCGCGATTCGCAGGTGGCGGCGCTGGAATCGTGGGCGCGCGAATACCGTGGCGATCTGGGCATTGCGTTGTCGGACGTGGTTGGGCTGGATGCGTTCCTGCGCGATTTCGATCTGTATTTCTGCAAGTTGTTCGATGGCATGCGCCACGATTCGGGTGACCCGTTCGAATGGGGCGAGCGCGTCATCGCGCATCTGGAAGCGCACCGCGTCGATCCCCGGACCAAGGTGCTGGTGTTCAGCGACGGGCTCAATATCGACAAGGTGATGCGGCTGTACCAGCACTTCCACACGCGCTGCCGGCTGGCCTTCGGGGTGGGCACCAGCCTGACCAACGATCTGGGGCCGACGCCGCTGCAGATCGTGATCAAAATGGTCCGCTGCAATGGCCAGCCGGTGGCCAAGCTCAGCGACTCGCCCGGCAAGAGCATGTGCGAGGACATCGGGTATCTGCGCTATCTGCGCGACGTGTTCGGACTGCCGCCGATGGCAGAGGGATGATCGCTCGGGGCGATGCCGGCGGGGACTGACGGGCGGGCGTCGCCACCCGCTACAGAAATTCCCTACACGCTGTCGGGGAATGCCCGAAAAAAGTGAGACGCAGATCTCGATTCGAGGATGGCGGCCGCTAACATGTCATCACGCATGCATCACATCGGGTGCATGCGTCGCATGTGACGGCCCTTTTTTCCTTGCGAAGTCTGTTGAATGAGCGCACTCGACCCGCTGCCGCTATACCGTACGCGCAGTTGCTCCCGGCAATGGCTGGGGTTTGTGCGCGCGATGGCCGAGGAGTTCGGCGCCGAGTTGCCCGAGGACGATCTGGCCCTGTTGATGGCGCGAATCGGCCAGCGCTTCGCACGCGAACAGCGGCTTGCGCCGTGCGCCACGCTGGACGACGCGCAGCTCGCGGCCAATGCGGTCTGGGACCGCTGCGATTGGGGCCAGTGCGTGTTGGAGGAATACACCGACCATGTGCAGATCCGGCACGCGGGGGCGCCGTTGAGCGTCGCGCTGAATGGCGCCGCGTGGAGCGATGGGTTTTTGCAGGGTGTCTACGAGGGGTGGTTTCAGCAACTGGGGATGCTGGCGGGTCTGGCGGTGCAGAGCGTGCCGAGCGACACCGTCGATCTGCGCCGCCTGGTGTTGGCGCGCACGGCATGAGCATGTCTGATCGGGCAAGGAGAGTGTGATGACAGCAAGGAAGGGCAAGGACGCACCCCAACATGACGATGTGTCGGGCCTGTTCGCGCGTTTGGGGACGCCGGCCAGCCAGGGGTACCACGATTTCGCCTACACCCAGCTGTCGCCGCGCACCTGCAGCCTGCCGCAGGCCGGTGCGCCTGTAGCGGTCGAACCGGTCACCGTTGCGCCCGATGCCGTGCAGCCGCCGGTGGCGGTTGCCGCGCCGACGCCAAACTTGGGCATGCCGGCCGCCGTACCGGCGCCAGAGCGCTCGCTGCAACCCGTCGTGACGGCAGCAGACCCGGTGCCGGATGCGCTCGCCCCGCTGCGCAAATTGCGTCAGCTCGACGAACCTGCGCCGCGCGGCGTGCAGCCGGCTGATCGGCCGGCGCAGACGCCGTTGGAGCGCTTGTTCCAGCGCCTGTTGCAGGCCGATGCGCGCAGCTGCGCGCAAAGCCCGCTCAAGCGCCTGCGCTCGCGTTGAGCTGTTGCCCGTTGTTTCCCGCTGCAGGCGCCGGTGCGCTTGTCGCTTGTTGTGCCGCACGCCGCCATGCCTGAAGGACGATTGATGACCGCTGCCAACCGCCATTGCGCATCACCGCTGCCGACGCTGGCGACCTGGGCGCTGTGGTTGCTGAGTGCGTTGCTGCTGGTGTTCGTGGTGGCCGTGCCGATGGATGTGACGCAGCAGCTGGTGTTTTCCGGCGTGTTGTTCGCGGTGGCGCTGGCGGTGCGCAACCGCGGCGGGCGGGTGGTCATCCTGATGATGATGGGGATGTCGCTGGCGGTGTCGTGCCGCTACATCTGGTGGCGCATGACCCAGACCATGGGCGTGGGCAGCGCGGTGGATTTCATCCTCGGCCTGGGCCTGCTTGGCGCCGAGCTGTATGCCTTCGTGATCCTGGTGCTGGGCTATTTCCAGGTGCTGTGGCCGCTCAACCGCAAGCCGGTGCCGCTGCCGGCCGACCAGCGCCTGTGGCCCAGCGTGGACGTGTTCATCCCGACCTACAACGAGCCGCTGTCGGTGGTGCGCACCACCGTGCTGGCGGCCAGCGTGATCGATTGGCCGGCCGGCAAGATCACCATCCATTTGCTGGACGACGGCCGTCGCGACGAGTTTCGCGCGTTCTGCGCCGAGGTCGGCATCAATTACGTCACCCGCACCAACAACGCGCATGCCAAGGCCGGCAACATCAATGCCGCGTTGAAGAAGTGCAGTGGCGATTATGTGGCCATCTTCGATTGCGACCACATTCCCACCCGCAGTTTTCTGCAGGTGGCGATGGGCTGGTTCCTGCACGACACCAAGCTGGCACTGGTGCAGATGCCGCACTATTTCTTTTCGCCGGACCCGTTCGAACGCAACCTGGACACGCATGGCAAGGTGCCCAACGAAGGCGAGTTGTTCTACGGCCTGCTGCAGGATGGCAACGACCAGTGGAATGCCACGTTCTTCTGTGGCTCGTGTGCGGTGATCAAGCGCACCGCGCTGGAAGAAGTGGGCGGCGTGGCGGTGGAAACGGTCACCGAAGATGCGCACACCGCGCTCAAGCTGCAGCGCCGCGGTTACCGCACCGCCTACCTGGCCGTGCCGCAGGCGGCGGGTCTGGCCACCGAAAGCTTGTCCGGCCACGTGGCGCAGCGCATCCGCTGGGCGCGCGGCATGGCGCAGATCGCGCGCATCGACAACCCCTTGCTGGGGCGCGGGCTCAAACTGTCGCAGCGGCTGTGCTACCTCAACGCGATGCTGCACTTCTTCTATGGTTTGCCGCGCATCATCTATCTGACTGCGCCGCTGGCCTATCTGTTTTTCGGCGCGCACGTGATCCAGGCCTCGGCGTTGATGATCCTGGCCTACGCCTTGCCGCACATCCTGCAGGCCAACCTGACCAACCTGCGCGTGCAGAGCCGCTTCCGCCATCTGCTGTGGAACGAGGTCTATGAAACCACGCTGGCCTGGTACATCTTCCGTCCCACGCTGGTGGCCCTGCTCAATCCCAAACTCGGCAAGTTCAACGTCACGCCCAAGGGTGGGTTGGTGTCGCGCAGCTATTTCGACGCGCAGATCGCCAAGCCGTATCTGTTCCTGTTGTTGCTCAACGTGGTGGGCGTGGTGGCTGGCGTGCTGCGGTTGATCTATGTGGGTGGCAGCGGCGAGCAGCAGACCATCTGGTTCAACCTGGCCTGGACGCTCTACAACATGGTGCTGCTGGGCGCCACGATTGCCACCGCCAGCGAAACGCGCCAGGTGCGCAGCGCACACCGTGTGCCGCTGGATGTGCCGGTCACCCTGTATCTGCCCGACGGCGGTGTGCTGCCGAGTCGCTCGGTGAATTTTTCCACGGGCGGCATGGCGATCACGCTCGCGCAGCCACAGCCGATCGAGCCGGGTCTGCCGGTGCAGATCGGCCTGAGCCACCGTGGCGTGGAGCAGACCTTGCCGGCGGTGGTGCGCCAGGATCGCGATGGACAGGTCAGCATCCAGTTCACGCAGATGTCGATGGAACAGGAGCGCTGGCTGGTGGCGTCGACCTTCGCGCGCGCCGACATCTGGCTGTTGCAGTGGGGCCAGCACGACCGCGATGCGTTCTGGCGCTCGATGGGCCAGGTGTTGGAAGCCAGTGCACGCGGATTCGGGCGACTGGGCGGGCATATCGTGGACAGCGCGCGGCAGGGCTTTCGTCCGAGGCGCCCGGTGGATCTGGAGTCGTGAGTGTGATGCGTGGTGTTTCCCTTTCCTTTACCAAGATGCCGCTGATGCGGATATTCCCGGCTGTGTTGAGCTGTGCGTTGACCTTGCTGGCAGGCCTGGCCCAGGCGCAGCCCATGCCTGCAACGCCATCTGCGCAGGCAGGCAGCCAGATGCAGGCAGTCACCCCAGCGCAGGTGCCCGTCGCCTTCGCAGCGGCACCGTTGCCAGGCGGCAGCACGCGTGCGGCAACACTGCGCGAGCTGGGCATCGATTACGAAATCACCTTGCGCGGGGTGCAGGGCAGCGCCGGCGTGCCCTTCAGCGTGCGCAGCGATGAGATCGTCACCGCGGCCACGTTGAATCTCAAATACAGCTACTCGCCCTCGCTGTTGCCCGACCTGTCGCACCTCAAGGTCACCATCAACGGCGTCACCGTGGCCACGCTGCCCACCGACAAGGCCAACGCCGGCAAGTTGCTCTCGGCCGATCTGCCGATCGACCCGCGCCTGGTCACCGATTACAACCAGCTCAACCTGCAGTTGATCGGCCACTACACGCGCGATTGCGAAGATCCCGACCACAGCAGCCTGTGGGCGAATGTGGATGCGGCCACCAGCCTGTCGCTGACCACCACGCCGCTGGCCTTGGCCAACAATCTGGCGTTGCTGCCGGTGCCGTTCTTCGATGTACGCGACACGCGCCGGCTGGAATTGCCGTTTTATTTCCCGCAGCGCCCGGACACGGCCACGTTGCAGGCGGCCGGCACGGTGGCCTCGTGGTTCGGTAGCCTGGCCGGCTACCGTGGCGCGGTGTTCCCGGCCTCCACCGAGGCCTTGCCGGCGTCCGGGAATGCGGTCGTCTTCGCTACGCCCGGCACCTTGCCCGCGCAATTTGCGACCGCCGACAGCGGCGTGGCCGACATCCGCGGCCCCACCGTGGCCGTGCTGGCCAACCCGAACGATCGCAACGGCAAGCTGCTGCTGGTGCTCGGCCGCAACAGCGAAGACCTGCAGCGTGCCGCCACCGCGCTGGCCTTGCGCGCACCGTTGACCGGTGCGGTGGCCCGCATCGGCGACATCAGCGCGCCTGCGCCGCGGCGGCCCTACGACGCGCCCAACTGGGTGTCGAGCGAGAGTCCGGTACGCTTCGGCGATCTGGTCACCCAGCCCAGCCAGCTCAACGTCACCGGCTATCACCCCGACCTGATCCGGGTCGGCCTGCAACTGCCGCCGGACCTGTTCGTGTGGGAACGCGACGGCATCCCGGTTGCGTTGAACTACCGCTACACGCTGCCGGAGCAGGACAACAAATCCGCGCTCAATGTCAGCATCAACGAATCGTTCGTGACCACGCTGCCGCTGACCGGTCGCCCATTCGCTCAATCCACGCCGATGCGCTGGTGGAACAGCCTGGGGACGCGCGGCAGCATGCCGGTGCATCAGGACCTGACACTGCCGGTGGGTGCGTTTTCGGCCAACAGCCAACTGCGCTTCCATTTCTTCTTCGATCGCCCGCAGGGCGAAGCGTGCAAGAACACCTTCCCGGATGTGTCCGGTGCCATCGATGCCGATTCCACCATCGACCTGAGCGGCTTCCACCACTACATGGCGATGCCGAACCTGGCGGCGTTCGCCAATGCCGGCTACCCGTTCACGCGCCTGGCGGACTTGTCCGAATCCACCATCGTGCTGCCCAACAATCCCGGCGATCAGGACCTGAGCAATGTGCTGACCCTGCTCGGGCATTTCGGGGCTTCCACCGGTTACCCGGCGCTGCATGCGCAGATCATCGGCGCCGGCGCAGTGCAGCAGCATGCAGGCCGCGATCTGTTGCTGCTCGGTAGCGCCGAATCGCAACCGTTGTTCAAGCAGTGGCGCGCGCATCTGCCGATCGGCCAGGACGGGCGGGCGACCCGCTTTGCGCTGACCGACTGGCTGTTCGAACGATTGCCGCGCTTTCTCTCCTTCGATGCGCGCCGCACCGACCTGCCCACCACCGCCGAGATCGCCCTGCAGCCGCAGCCGGACGACGTCCTGCTGATGGGCTTCGAGTCGCCACTGGCAGCCGGCCGCAGCGTGGTCGCCTTCCAGACCGAGGACCCGGCCAACATGAGCCGCCTGTTCGATGCCTGGTTCGACCCGACCCTGCTCAAGGATTTCCAGGGCAGCGTGGTGGTGCTGCAGCAGAACAAAGTCACCAGTCTGGTCGGCAACCAGGCCTATTACGTGGGGCATCTGCCGCTGCCGACCTGGCTGCGCTGGTATTTCTCGCACCACCCGGTGTGGCTGGCCCTTACCGTGGTGCTGCTGGCGTTGTTGCTGGCCCTGGCCGCACGCGTGCTGCTGCGCAGGCACACCGCCGAGCGGCTCAACGACGGTGGCGGTGCATGAGCGCGCACGCACATACCGGTGGCATGACGCGCCGTCGCCTGCTGCATGCAGGCGCATTGGCCGGCGTGGCCGCGCTGCTGCCGGCAGCCGCGCGGGCGGCGCCCAGCCAGTGCGGGCCGTGGCCGCTGTGGAGCGCCTTCGTCGACAAGCACATCCAGCCCGATGGGCGGGTGGTGGATTTTCTCAATCCCGATCAACGCTCCACCTCCGAAGGGCAGTCGTATGCGCTGTTCTTCGCATTGGTCAACAACGACCAGGTGCTGTTCGACAAGGTGCTGAGCTGGACCCGCCACAACCTGTGCGGCGGCCGCCCGGATCTCAACCTGCCGGCATGGCTGTGGGGCCGCGATGGCAGCGGCGCCTGGCGCGTGCTGGACGCCAACACTGCCAGCGATGGCGAGTTGTGGATTGCCTATGCGCTGCTGGAAGCCGGACGGTTGTGGAGCCGCCCGGGCTACCTCAAGGCCGGCCAGCAGATGCTGCAGCTGATCCGCACCCAGGAAGTGGCCACGCTGCCCGGGCTGGGCCCGATGCTGCTGCCGGGCCGCACCGGTTTCGTCGACAACGGGCGCTGGACGCTCAATCCCAGCTATCTGCCGATCCAGGTGCTGCGTCGTTGCGCCAATGCCGACCCCAAGGGCCCATGGGCTGCCATTGCCGCCAACAGCGCGCGCCTGCTGCGTGACAGCGCGCCGGTGGGGTTTGCCCCGGATTGGACGGTGTGGGACGGCAAGACCTTCAATGCCGATCCCAAGCGCGGCAATGTCGGCAGTTACGACGCCATCCGCGTGTACCTGTGGGCCGGCATGCTGGACGCTGGCGAGCCGCTGCGCGCGCGATTGCTGAAGGACCTGTCCGGACCGGCCGACCTGCTCGCCGCGCAGCAGACGCCGGCCGAAAAGATCGACACCGCGCGCGGTGTGGGCACCGGCGCCCTGCCGGTAGGATTTTCTGCGGCTTTGCTGCCGTACCTGAGCGCACTGGGCAAGCCCGCGCTGCTCAAGGCGCAGGCGCAGCGGGTGCCCGCCGCCACGCAACCGGCCGCCGCTGCATTGCCGTATTTCGAACGCACGCTGGCCCTGTTCGGACAGGGATGGCTTGAGAACCGCTACCGCTTCGCCGCAGACGGGCGCCTGTTGCCCGCCTGGAGAACCCCTGCATGTGCCGCAACGACCTGAAGCCGTTCTACCTCGCCGGAATGCTCGCGCTGTGCCTGCTCGCCGCACCGGCAGCGCACGCGCAGACCAGCGCCGCCCAGCAGCTGGTGGAGCAGGGCAATTACTGGCACGACCAGGGTCGCGACGATCTGGCCGCCGACACCTGGAAGAAGCTGCTCGGCATCGACCCGGACCAACCCGACGCATTGCTCGGCCTGGCCCAGATCGATCTGGCGCAGGGGCGCCAATCCGAAGCGCGCAAGCGGCTGCAGCAACTCGAAGGCGCGCATCCGCAATCGCCGCAGGCGCAGCGCCTGCGCGTGGCGATCGGCGCGCGCGGTAGCAGCAACGCGGGCGAAGATTCCAATCTGCGCAATGCACGTCGTGCCGCCTCTGCCGGGCGCTATGTGGAAGCGGCGCGCAGTTACGAAGCCGCCTTCGCCGGCAAGTCGCCGCCGCCGAACCTGGCGCTGGAGTACTACCAATCGCTGGCCGGCACCCCCACCGGTTGGGAGCGCGCCCGCGACGGCCTGCGACGCTTGCAATCCAGCGACCCGGGCAATCCGTCCGTGCAGCTGGCGCTGGCGCAGGTCCTCAGTTACCGCGAACCCACCCGCCGCGACGGCATTGCGCAATTGCGCACGCTTGCCCAGCGCGCGGACGTGGGTGGGCCGGCACGCAGCAGCTGGCGCCAGGCGCTGCTGTGGCTCAACGCCGGCATGGCCGATGCGCCGCTGTACCAAGCGTTTCTTGCCGGTACCCCGAACGATGCCGAAGTGGCCGCCAAACTCGGCCAGCTGCGCGCGCAACGCACTGCCGCGGCCACGCCGGCCGATCCCAACGGCGTGCTGCTGGGCGAAGGCTTTCGCGCGTTGAGCGCCAACAATCTGAGCGCCGCCGAACAACGCTTTACCCAGGTCTTGCGTGCACGTGCGCGCGACCCCGAAGCGCTCGGCGGCCTGGGCTCGGTACGTCTGCGTCAGCAGCGTTTTGCCGAGGCGCAGGAACTGCTGCGACCGGCCGCGGCCAGCAACGGCAAATGGAAAAGCGCGCTGGAGAGTGCCCGTTACTGGCAGCAGCTGCAGCAGGCCGAAGCGGCGCGCGCGCGCGGCGATCTGGCGCAGGCGCGCCAGCTGGTAGAGCAGGCGGTGCAGCTGCTGCCCAACGAGCCGGCCGGACACGTGGCGCTGGGTGACGTGCAGGCCGCCGGCGACCCGGTTGCTGCCGAAGCCAGCTATCGCAAAGCCTTGTCGCGCGAGGCCGACAATGCCGGCGCGTTGCAGGGCCTGGTCGGGCTGTACAGCCGCCAGGGCCGTCTGCAGGAAGCCAGCGCCTTGTTCGACCGGCTGCCAGCGGCCGAGCGCGCCAAGTCCGGTGGCCAAGCCTTGCTGCGCTCCAACGTGCAGCGCGCCCGTGCGCGTCAGTTTCTGGATGGCGGCGATGCGGTCAGCGCGCAAACCGAACTGGAAGCGGCCATGGTCGAACGCCCCGGCGATGCCTGGATCCGTCTCGACCTGGCGCGCCTGTACCAGCAGGCTGGCCGCCCGGATCAGGCGCGCAGCGTGATGGACGGCCTGCTCGCGGTCCATGGCGACCAACCCGAGGCGCTGCACGCCAATGCGCTGCTGGCGCAGGAAAGCGGCGACTGGCAGGGCGCCTACGACAGTCTGGACCGCATTCCATCGGCGGCACGCACGCCGGCGATGGCCCAGCTGCGCGCCACCGCCTGGATCGAATTGCAGGCGCGTCAGGCGCGGCAGCTGGTTGCGCAGGGCCGGGTGGGCGAGGCGCAGCAGTTGCTGGCGCGTACCGAAACGGCGCTGGGCAATCAGCTCGACGATCCGCAACTGCTGGCCGCCCTGGCCGGCGCGCATGCCGACGCCGGCAACACCCAGCGCGCGCTGGTGCTGGCCCAGCGGCTGGTCACCGGCGCCAACCCGCGCACCGAAGACCGCCTGCAATACGCCAGCGTGCTGCTGCGCGCGCATCAGGACGCCGAGCTCTCGGCGGTGTTGCGTCAGCTGCAGGCCACCACCCTGACCCCGGAGCAGCTGCGCCGCTACCAAGGCCTGCGCAGCGCCTACACGCTGCGGCAGGTGGATGCATTGCGTGAGCTCGGCAATCTGGAAGGCGCCTACGACGCGTTGTCGCCAATACTGGCCCAGCAGCCGGACAACCGCGATGCGCAGGCCGCGCTCGCGCGGTTGTACGCGGCCGCCGGCGAGCACCGCCAGGCGCTGGCGATCTACCAGCAGCTCCTGCAACGTCAGCCCAGCGATCTGGACACGCTCACCGCTGCCGCCAACAGCGCCGCCGCGCAATCGGACCTGCGCAATGCAGAGAGCTATCTGCAACGCGCGTTGGCGCAGGCACCGGAGTCGCCGGAGGTGCTCGCGGCCGCCGGCCGCGTGTATCGCAGTGCCGGCAAGAACCGCAAGGCCGAGCAGTATTTCCGTGCAGCGCTGGCCGCGCAGCAACGTCAGGCCGGGCAGCTCGACAATGGCCTGGCGTCTGCACGTGGCCCGGCCGCCGTCGCCGCATCCGGTCGCCCGCTCAACCCATTCTCCGGCATGACCGGCGCCATGCCGCGTGCGCCGGCGGTGCTGTCCGAACGCATGGACGCCGGCAGCGCCTACACCGATGTCGCAACCGCGCCTGTCGCATCCATCGCGCCGCTCGCCATGCAGCCCAGCGTCGTACCTGTCGCGCCTGCCGCACCCGTCAATGCTGCCGCCGACATCAGGAGCGACGCGTTGCCGCAACCGGTGCGCGCCAGCACCGTGCCTTCCACGTTGCCTGCGCCCGGCAGCCGCTTGCGCGCTTCCTCGCATGGCACGCTGCCGCCTGTGTCGGGCAGCGATCTGCAGCCGCGCAGCAACCTCGCGCAAGCACTGCCTGCGCGCAGCAGCGGCAACAGCGTGCTCGACGAACTGCGCGCCGTGCAGGCGGAAAACAGCGGCGGCCTTGCCGGCGGCGCGCTGTATCGCGCACGCGACGGCGAAGACGGCCTGGGCCGTCTGGACGACATCGAAATGCCGGTGCAGGCCGAATTCGCAGTCGGCGAGGGCAAGCTCGGCGTCACGCTGACACCGACCGTGGTGGATGCCGGCACGCTCGGCACCGACTACGCCACCGCCAGCCGCTTCGGCACCGGCCCGCAAAGCGCCATCGGCGATGCGCTGGCCGCAAACCGTGGCCCGATCGACACGCTGGTCGATTCGCCGGTGTATCAGCTGCTCGCCACCGAAGGCGATACCGCCGCCACGCGCGAACGCCTGCGCCGCTACAGCTTGAATACCGGCCTGTTCAATGCACTGCTGGTGGAGCACAACAACAGCAATGCCGCTGCGCTGGCGGCGTTGGCCAACGAGCCGCTGCCGGCCTACCTGCTCAGCATCAACGCCTCCACCACGCCGATTGCGCAGCTGGCACGCGACATCCTGGGCAATGCCGCGCTCAGCGAACAGCTGGGTGCAGGCGATGCGGCCGCATTGCGCGCGTTGGCCGGCAGCACGGCCGCCGCGCAGCAGACGCCGACCGGCCTGGCCGACACGCTCAATGCCATGGCCGCCAGCGGCAACGGCAGCCGCCGGCTCAGCCAGGACGACACCGGCGTGGGCGTCGGCGTGCGGTATCGCAATGGCGGTTTCAGTGCCGACGTGGGCAGTACGCCGATCGGGTTCCAGGAGCACAACCTCATCGGTGGCGTGGGCTATCGCGGCGAGCTCGGTGACACCGTCAGCTGGTCGGCCGAGGCCTCGCGGCGTGCAGTCACCGATAGCGTGCTGTCGTTTGCCGGTGCGCAGGACGCGCGCAGCGGGCGCGAATGGGGCGGTGTGACCAGCACCGGTCTTTCGCTGTCGGCCACTGCCGACAACGGCCTGCTCGGCGGCTACGCCAACCTTGCCGCGCACCGCCTGCAGGGCAACCACGTGGCCGACAACGACCATCGCCAGGTCGACCTGGGCTTCTACGTGCATGCCTTGGAGACCGAGCATCAATCGCTCACCGCCGGCGTCAATCTGACCACCATGCAGTACGACAAGAATCTCAGCGGCTTCACTTACGGGCACGGTGGCTACTTCAGCCCGCAGGACTATGTGGACCTGGGGTTCCCGGTGCACTGGAGCGGGCGCACGGCCGGGCAGACGGTGAACTGGAAGGTCGACGCCAGCGTCGGTGTGCAGCATTTCAGCACCGAGGCCTCGCCGTATTTCCCTACCGACCCGACCTTGCAACAGGCCGCCTACGACGCCGCGTCGCTGGCCGCGCTGCTCGGTCTGGTCAATCGCTACACCGACCCGGTGTATGCGGGCGAAAGCCGCACCGGCGTGTCCTACAACCTCAGTGGCGCGGCCGAATGGCAGGTGGCCCCGCAGCTGTTTCTGGGCGGGCGGCTGACCTTCAACAATGCACGCGACTACAACCAGTTCAGCAGCAACCTCTACTTGCGTTTCGTGATGGATCGCCTGGGCGCTGCGCTGGGGCGTGCGCCGCAGGTGCTGACCTCGCCGTATGCGGCGGAGCATTGAGGTGACGGCAAACCTGGTGCCTCGCTCCGAAGGCGCGCAGCAGGGGCTGCAGCGGATGCGCGCAGGCGACGGGATGCCGCGCGTGCATGGGTCCGCATGCTCGCCTGCGACGTGGTGTGCATCGCCGCCACGCTGCAGGGACCGCCTGGCCTGCGCGCCACCACGCGGCAGCAGATAAACGAACGGCGCCTTCCGGCGCCGTTCGCATTGCATCCCATCACGCGTTCGGCGCTTACGGACGCACCTTGGTGGCGCAGACGAAGACCGCTGCCTGTTGTACGCGGCTGATCACGCCCTGGCTCTGCAGCTCGCGCGCGTGTTCGTCCATGCAGGTCAGGTAACCCAGGCGGTTGCCGGCGTTCTGCGTCTTGCACAGGCTGCTTTCGGCAGACACGTTCGCACCTGGAATCAGGCCGCCGGTTTCCACCGTCGGGACCAGGGTGTTGCAGGTGCCCAACTTGGCCGGCCCGGTGTTCAAGGTCCAACCGATGTCGGCAAACAGCGCCGGGGTCAGGTCGATGTTCACGTGCGCCTGCACCTCCGGCGTGTCGAACGGTTCCATCAAGGCATTGGGCTGCAGATCGGTATCGAAGTGCGAGAACGTCGAACCACCGGCCACCACGCTGGGCGAGTACAGCCGCGTGCGGCCTGCGCTGTCGGTGCCCTGCAGCAGTTGCGGATCTTCGTACAGCGCCGCAACCACCGCAGTGCTGCCCTTCAGGCGCGCGCCGTCGGCCTGCGAGACCATGATGGCGGGGATGGTGATGTCGGTGATGGGCGGTGCTGCGTTGCCCATCGTCTGTACACCGGCCGCGTTGTTGGCGACGATCACGCCCACCGCGCCGTTGAGCTGCGCATTCTTCACCTTGATCGCGAAGGCGCAGGTGCCGCGGTCGATCAGCGCCACCTTGCCGGCCACCTCGGCCGCATTGACGAACGGGGTTTCGCAGCCATCGCTGGCCGATGCGGCCGCCACGCCGTCATTGACCGTCACCACCGAACGCGCCGGGAAATTGGCCGCGGTGGCCAGCGGACCGAAGCTGGCAAAGCCCACTTCGAACTTGCCCGCAGCGCTGGCCGGTGCGGTGACGCGCAGCAGCGTGCGCGGATCCAGGATCAGCGCCGCCTCGCGGTTCACGCGCGTCCCGGCCCAAACCGTACGGCCGGGCGTGCGCATCGCTTCGGCACGCAGGGCGTTGGTCATGGTCGGGTCGTCGAAGCGCTTGTTCTGGACGTTGTCGTAGGCCTGCGAGGTGTAGACGTCGGTCAGGCCGCTCCCCGAACCCAGCACGCCGGTGGTCTTGTTGAGAAAGCCCGCCGCGCCCAGACCGTGGCCGATCTCATGCATCACCACGTTGAGGAAGTTGATCTGGCCTTCGGGCGTCTTGCCGTCCAGGCCCAGATACCAGCCCGAACCGGCCAGGCAATCGTCCTTGCCCAGGTCGCCGTTGAACTGCGAAAACACGTCGGCCGGATCGGCCGGATCCGGCACCAGGTCCTGCCCGGCGATCGCATCGCCCAGCGCGGACGGATACAGCGTATCGGCCTTGGCGCCGGGGAAGTTGTTGACGATCCAGTTCGGGCCGGCCTGGCCCAGCGTGCCGCCGGTGGCGGTACAGGTCAGCCGTGCGAACGAGGCATACACCTTGATCTCGACATTGCTCTGCAGCACCGCGCCCCACAGGTCCATGGCGTACTGGTATGCGATGCGGCGTTGCTCGCCGATCGTGCGGCCCGGGTTGCCGCCCAGCGGTGCGGCAGCGGTCGGGTCGTTCAAACCGACCACGGTGCCGGCATCGCCATTGATCAGCGTGACATTGGCTGCCCGGGCGTGCAGCGGTGCCAATGCGGCCGCCACGGCCAGGGACAACAGCAACAAGGGCTTATTCATGCGGCAGCGCTCCGTGCTCGGCGTGGGTGGGTTGGGTGGTGTCGGCGTCGTCGCTGTGTTCGATGACGATGCGTCCATCGGCCTGGCGGGTTGCCGTCAGCGAACTCATTTGGGTGGCCGGCAACTTGCGCGCCACGGTGCCATTGGGCAGGCGCCGCTCGGTCGCGCGTGCGGCCGCTTCGGTCTGCGGAACCGAGCTGCGTGCGGCGCTGCTGCGTGCTGCGGAGGCCGCTGCAGCCGCCTGCTGATCCAGGGCCGCGCTCTCGGCGTCGGTCAGCGGGCGCAATTTGCCGGTGGCAGGGTCGATACCGACCTTGGAACTGCTGGTAGCTGCTTCCTGCGCTGCAGCGATCGCCGGCAGGCATGCGACACACAACACACCGGACAGCATCCATCCGGGCTTGCGAAAGCTCATCATCGTTGGGGTTTCCTTGGGTCCAACAGGGGAAAAAACGCCGTGCTGACACCGGCGCTCGGGAGAATCCTTCCATTTCAGTCTGTTCATGACTGAATCATGAATCCGTGATTCGTGTCAATCTTTTGACACATTCACCGTCGAATGCGAAGCGGCAACCTGAAAAAGTTATCGGCAGGGTTGCAGTCTGGGAGTTCACTTCTCCCGGCACCGTCACCAAGGCGCCTGCGCACGTCGTGGCAGCGCTCGGCATGCCCGGGCGCCACTCGTACACTGGCCGGTCTGGGCGTCGTTCGGACATCCGTTGCCGGCGCCGCCAGCCACCAGCCAATCCAGCGCCAGGCCACCATGCACGCCGTCATCTACCACAATCCCGGTTGCGGAACCTCCCGCAATACCCTTGCCCTGATCCGCCACACCGGCATCGAACCGCAGATTGTCGATTACCTGCAGCATCCGCCAAGCCGCCAGACGCTGCAGGCGCTCATCGCCGCTGCCGGCATCACGGTCCGCCAGGCCATCCGCGAAAAAGGCACGCCCTATCTGGAACTGGGACTGGACGATCCCACCCTGGACGATGCGGCGTTGTTGAGCGCAATGCTCGCCCATCCGATCCTGATTAACCGCCCATTCGTCCAGACCACGCGCGGCACACGCCTGTGCCGCCCCTCCGAATTGGTGCTCGACCTGTTGCCGCCAGCCACGCACGGCTTCATCAAGGAAGACGGCGAACGCGTGCTGGACGAGGCCGGTCAACGCATTGGCCGCTGACATGTTTGAGCCGGTTCAACCGGCGCCAAGCCGGTGTTGCGCCATCACGCTGGCCGCAGCGCTGGCGATAGATGCAGTGCGCCTATTCACGGCGCGATGAACAAGCCGGCTGCACGCCCACTTGCGCATGCACGACACCTGCTGAGCGCGGCACAGCAGGCCGGCTGCACGCACCGTGCGCTGGCGCGAGCGTTGCCCGGTGCCGGCATCCACAACCCGCGGCAGCGACCGCTCGTACACTGCAGCGCCTGCGGACCGTTGCACCGCCCGGCGCTTGTTCGCTACCGGGCGGCAGCCGCCCTAGAATCCACGCCACGATCGTCAGGAGCACCCGCATGATTCGCGAAATTATCCGCATGGGCGACAAGCGCCTGCTACGCGTGGCGCCACCGGTCAGCAACCTGGGCAGCGCCGAGTTGCACACGCTGGTGGCCGATATGTTCGAAACCATGGACGCTGCGCGTGGCGTCGGTCTGGCAGCACCGCAGATCGCGGTGGATCTGCAATTGATGGTGTTCGGTTTCGACGCCAGCGAGCGCTATCCGGAAGCGCCCGCAGTGCCGCGCACGGCCCTGGCTAACGCGCAGATCGAACCGCTGTCGGAAGAAATGGAAAACGGCTGGGAAGGCTGCCTGTCGATTCCCGGCCTGCGCGCAGTCATTCCACGCTATCGCTTCATTCGCTACCGCGGCTTCGCACCCGACGGCACTCCGATCGAGCGCGATGCCGAAGGTTTCCACGCACGCGTGGTGCAACACGAATACGACCATCTGGTCGGTCGCCTGTATCCCTCGCGCATCGAAAATTTCGACACATTCGGTTTCGAAGACGTGCTGTCTTACGACCTGTAGCAGGTCCTTCGTTGTGTCCAATGCGGCGTGGCTGCCGCCATGGACGGCAGCCACGTCCTGGACTGCGCCGCATTCAAGGCAATCATCAGCACGCTGCCTGGCGCGGTGCCTCGGCATTGCGGCACCGTTGGCGGCATCAACGTAGCAATCGACTCGCGTGATGGATGACGGCGTGTCTGGTGAGCGCATCGCACCCCCGCCCATGCCTCAGGCCGAAAACGCGTGTGGCTCGGCAGCAAATCCGACTGCCAAGGCGCCCTTGCCGACGTTGACCATGCCGGTCAGGCTCATCACGCTTTCCAGCAGTTCCACGCCGTGGGTTTGGCAGGCGCCCTGCAGTGCGGCATAGCCGGGCAGGGCATGCAGCTCGGCCAGCTCGCCGCCGTAGCCCACGCACACCGTTGGCGTCATCAGGCCGTCGCGAATCTTGCGCACGGTGAAGCCGAACAGCTTTTCGGCCGAAGGTTCGAAACCCTTGAGCTTGGCCACTGGCTCGGTAACGCCGCGGTAGGCGCGCAGCACCGGCTTGATGTCCAGCGCGCTGCCGAGCGCGGCGCCGATCAGGCCGACGCTGCGATCGCCCTTGGTGCGTGCACGTGCGCGCAGGTAGTAGAGATCGCGTGGAATCATGTAGCCATAGGTATGCTCGGCCAGCTGTTCCAGGCGGGTACGGATGGCCGCCACGCTCCGGCCCTGGTCGCGCAGGCGGACTGCTTCCACGGCGGTGATGCCCTGGCCGGCGAACAGGTTGAGCGTGTCGATCACCCGTAGCGCGAACGGCGAGGTGTGGCCTGCGGCCTGCCGGATCGGCTTGTAGTCGTTGAGGATCGCGAAGCTGGCCTGCATCGCATTGTCGAAGATCTGGCTGCGGAGTTTGGAAATGGTCAGGCAGAACACATGGTCGTAGTCGATGACCAGTTGTTGCAGGAACAGATCGCGGATCTGGTTGACCGAAAACGGCGTGGTTTCCGCTTCGTGCCCGCGCTCGGCCACATGCGCCTGCAAAAAGCTCAGCGTGGCTTCCTCGTCGCGATGATCGGCCAGCACGGCCTCGCCGATACGCACGCTGATCGGCAATACGATGATGTTGTGACGTTGGATGAAGTCCTGCGGCAGATCGCACGCACTGTCCACCACGATTCCGATACGCATCGTCGCCCCCTCCGGCTGTTGCGTTGTCTGTAGTGCGAACGCTATCGCAAAACGGCTCCGCCGCGTAGGCCTGAGGTGGAGCGTGTTGCGGGCGCCGATCGCGCGGATGGCGACCGGACTGATGCAGGCCGGTGGCAGCGACGCCGCACTGCGTTGAAAGGCATTGCACGCGCAAGCGACGCCGCCGGCACGTGCGGACACGGGCGATGCGTATGTGGCTGTGCACCATTTACCGCCCCACGCGCGGGCGTCTTTGGCGCGAAACCCGCCGCTACGCCCGTGTCCGGTGACCTAAGTGCTAGCCAGCGCACGCTCCAAGTGCAAGGTGGCGCCCGCTATCGCGCTTGGCCGGGTGGCGCCGCCGGAATCGTTATAGCTCCCCGCGTGGCGCCGCTGCTACGGTCCGACCCGACTGCCGCACGGCAGGTCCCGACGACGCTGCACCAGCGCCGCCGCGCTGAATCATACGGAGAGTCACCATGCACAACTGCCCATCCAGCTCCCTTGTCCAGACGTGCGCCCAGGCGCCGACCACGCGGCGGCGCGCCTCGCGCTGGTGGACCGCGGCGCTCGCTTTCGGTCTGGTCGCACTCGCCCCGGCGGCGCTCGCCGGCCCGTACAAGATCTTTGGCAACCACTATGCGTGGGTGAACAATTTCAACGATCCCAACAACATCATCCAGGGCACGTTCGGCACCGGCAGTACGCCGGAGCTGACGGTCACCTTCAACTTCGCCGACTACAACCTCTACGGCTATCCAGCGATCGTGCGCGGCTGGCATTACAACTGGAATCCGACCACCGACACGCTGTTCCCCAAGCAGATCTCCTCGATCAGCTCGCTGCCATTCAAATTCAATTACAGCGCAGGCGGCACCAATCTGGCCGGTGATTTCGCTTACGACATCTTCTTTCGCTGGGACACCGCCAAGGGCAATCCGCAGCTGGAAGTGATGATCTGGGGCGACCACAATTCCTGGCCGGTCGGCACCGTGACCGCGACCAAGGTCATCACCGCGGGCGGGCGCACTTTCGATCTGTGGGAAGGCTTCAATTCCGGCGCCGGCTATTACGTCTACACCTTCATCCCGACCGGGACCGCCGGCCAGCCGACGCTGAAGACCAGCGGCAGCCTCAACGTGGATGCCAAGCCGTTCCTGACCTGGCTGCAGAACAACCGCGCCAAGGATGGCCGCTACAGCAACAGCATGTACCTGCATGCGGCCGAAGCGGGCTTTGAAGTGGTACGCGGCAATGGATGGGCCAAGGTCAGCGCGACCTTGGATGCGAAGTAAGCGCAGCCCGGCTGTATCGTGCGTGTCGGCGGTATCGATCGGCACGCACGCGGGTTTTTTCAACGTTGGACAAGTCGCCGCCTGTGCATTGTTCGAGCGGCTGGCGGCGCAGCGCTGCGCATGTGACAGCCACGTGCGGTGTGTGGCGCCTGTCGCCTCGATATCGGATTTCGGATGAGCTCACGTGAGCGATGTGCATGGATCACTGCGCCTGCGCCGCGCGTGGCCGCGGATGCGCTGGCGCGCACATCTGGAGCGGCGAACAACGCGCCGCTACGCGGGCAGTGCCGGCCCGAAGAACATCGGAACGGTTGAGCGCTGCATGCCGACGCCACCTACCAGCCGCGCGTGCCTGGCCACTGCGCGAATCGTGTGTTCGGACGTTGCTATAACGCCACCAGCTGGATGCTGTCGAACACGATTGCCGGGCTGAGGTAGCCGTTATCCGGGGAGCCGGAGGCGATGCCGATCTCGATGCGGTTGTTGCCGGCCTGCAACGCCGAGGCGGGGATGTCCACTTCGTAAAGGGTATTGTTGCCGCGCGCAGTGCCGCGCGTGATGCCGCGTGTCTTCGGTTGCGTGGGCGCGGCAGGCAGCGGGCCGTTCCAGCGTGCGTTCACGCTGATCTGCGGACGTGCGCCGCCCTGTGCCAACGGCACGAAAAGACGCAGGCGATAGCCGCGCACCTCGTTGGCGGGCAGGGTGAAGTCGATCCGGCTCGGGGTGTTGATGCCGCGCCACTGCACTGCCGGAAAGCTGCTCACGCTGCTCGATCCCACGGTGTAGGTCACCGCAGACCAGTGCATGCGCGCATCGGAAGGGTGCGCCCGCGGCAGCAGGTCCGCGTCGCTGAACCCCACCGGCGTGCCGTCGGGAATGCCGATCTGCCACTTCACCGTGCCCGGCAAAACGACCGCCTGCAGTGCGGCGTGCGCAGTGGCACCGGCAGAAACCTCGATGTTGCGTTGTGCGACCTCCAGTTCGTTTTGGTAGAGCGTCATGCGATAGCTGCCCGGGCGAACACCCGTCACCTGGTAGTTCCCGCTGCCGTCGGCGGTGGCCCAGTACTGCGCCTGCGCGTTGCGCAGGCCGATGACGGCCGGCTGGCCCGGCAGCACGCCGCCGACGTGCCCACTCACGGTGCCGCGCCCGCTTGCCGGCAAATAACCGCTCAGGCCCAGCGTGGCATCGACGAACGCGGTGTCCAGCTGCGCACTCGACGGCAAGCTTCCATCGGTGAACAGCAGCCCGTACACCCCGTGCAGGCCGCCGCGAAAGGCTTCGGTCTGGGTGTGATCGGAATACATGTAGTTATAGAGCTCATGCGTCAGGCTGGTTTTTTGCGTCGCAATGTCCTTGAAGAACGGGCCGCCCGCGCTGCGCTCGCGGTTGCCCATCAGCATGAACACGGCAACGCCAGGGCCACTGACGCCATGCACCTGGTCGTCCATCATTCGACGTGCAGAATAGAACTTGGAGCTGGTGCGCCCATCCGGCAATAGAAAGACATCCTCACTTTCGATCGCTCTGCCGACATTGGAATCGGGCTCCTGCTGCGCATTGGGCAACTTGGACACGTTCAAGCGG
Organism: Xanthomonas euvesicatoria; assembly: GCF_013112235.1. Classification (NCBI taxonomy): domain Bacteria; kingdom Pseudomonadati; phylum Pseudomonadota; class Gammaproteobacteria; order Lysobacterales; family Lysobacteraceae; genus Xanthomonas; species Xanthomonas euvesicatoria. Next base: position 117,044 of record NZ_JABFFS010000001.1, on the reverse strand, counting down.
GCGACGAAGCGCAATTCGCCCACTGGCAGCAAGGTGGGCGCATCGGTGGCCATGTAGATCGCGTTGCGGCCCTTGCGTGCGATGTAGTACTGGACCAAGTCGCCGGCCTTGGCCGACACCACGATCGTCCCGCCAACGATGCGTGCATCCACACTGGCACTGCCCAACCCCGAAGCGATGTGCGAGCCCTTCGATTCGGTGGTCTGCAGTTCGTTGTCGCGATAGCGCATCGACACGATGTCGCCATTTCGGGCATCGACCGCAAACACCAGCTCGGCGCCGCTGTCGACGATCACGCGGTTGCCGCTGCGGCTGACCCCGAAGTCGGCCAGTGCAGGTGCGCTGATGCCGGCATAGAGCAGCAGTGCGCAGGCGAAGTGATGTCGAAGATTGCGAGGCATGCGGGTAAGCTGTCGGAAGCAAGGCATGGTGGCGATGCGTGCGCGCGATGCTAGGCCAGTACCGAAGACAGAGAATGTACGCACTGTTCGAAATTCCAGCGATCAAGGGTGGCGTCGTTGGTTACCTGCGGGCATCGCTGACTGTCGCCGCAGTGGGCAACTGCAATACGCAGTTCCGGCATCGGCCATGGAGAGGCTACCAAAACCTCGAGAGCCTTTGTCGGTTGTCGGTTGTCGGTTGTCGTGGACGGCGCACGGCCACCGCGCTGCACGAGCGGGACATGCCGCACGGCTCGGCGGCCGCCTCCGGCTTGGCGGTGACGCAGTCGCCTTGCCAGCTGCCTCTGCGACGCACCGGCGTCCTTGCACGGCTCAGCGCAGGGCATCCCGCGCCGAGGCGATGTCCGCCATCCATTGCGTGCGCTTGCCGATCACGAAGCGGTATCGCTTTCCGTCCTCCAGCCGCACTGCCAGCGATGTCGGCGCGATCGGCAGCAGGCCGAACAGGCGTGTCCAGCACGACTGAATCGCCACGATCTGCCGCAAGGGCAGGCTCAGCGTCTGGCGCTGTACATTGAACGCGTGCGGCTGAAACAGCAGCGCATCGGCGGTGAGAATCAGACGCCCGCCCACCGCTTCCATCCCGCGCTGCAGATTGGCAGGTGCCTGGCGCAATACCGCCCGATCGATCGAACGCAAGCCGCTACCGTGGAAGAGCGAGCTCACGGGCGTGCAACGGCGAGGTGGGCACGCGGCATATGCAGTGGCAAGACGCCAAGGCGGCCAAGCGCTATCAGGAGCGAAACCGAAAACATGCGATAGGCCTAGTGGGAAACATCACGACAGCGAAGGCCGCCAGCAAGATGCGGCAGGACGCCATGACAGCACATCACCTGTGCACAGCAGCGAAGCGGTGCGCCGGTACCCGCTGTGCCGGCACACCAACGATGAAAGACCATGCTCAGGTGGCGCTTGAGCAATCCACCGCACGCTTACTTCAGATAGGCGCGCGGCAGCGGGCCGGCCTGCTGCATGTAGCGGTCGCGCAGCTCGCTCTGGCGCGATCGCATCGGCATGTCGCGGCCGCCCAGCCAGACCTGCTCGGCATAATGCGCCACATCCAGCGGGTCGCCTTCCCACAGCACCAGGTCGGCCTGCTTGCCGATCGCAATGCTGCCGATGCGATCGCCCACGCCGAAGATGTCTGCCGGCACACGGGTCAGGCCGGCCAGGCCGGCTTCCCATGGCAAGCCATTGGCGACCGCATTGCCGGCGAGCTGGCGCAGTTTGCGTGCGTTGTGCGAGGCATCGCCGTTTTGGGTAAAGCTGACCTCCACGCCGGCAGCGCGCAGACGTGCGGCGTTTTCCAGCGTCGCGCCAATCTGGTCGAAGGTCGATGGCAGATCCGCCAGCGCGTCGACCAACACCGGGACCTTGGCCTGCGCCAGTTGCGGCGCAAGCTTCCAGGCTTCGGCGCCGCCGGCAATGGCAATGCGCACCTTTTCGCGCTGCGCCCAGCGCAACAGCTGGCGGATGTCGGCTGCGCGTTCCACCTGCACCACGATGCGCCCCTGGCCGGCCAGGTAGTTTGCCAGTACACCGCGTCCAACCGGGGTCAGTAATGCATGCGGCCAATCGGCCGGGATACGCCCGCGTGCTTCGGCAACCAGTTGATCCAGCAACATCCATTGCGCGGCGCGCGAGCTGCCGGTGAGATCGGACGCCGCCGCTCCGATGCGAAGAAACAAGGCGTGCGGGCCGGCCGGATCCGGGCTGCCATCCAGCCGCACGATGCCGCCCTGGCCAGCGATGAAGGCGCCACTGGTGGTCGCCCCCAACGCGGTAAAGCCGATGCCCTCCACGCGCGCCACCGGCACCAGCACCGAATCGGGGTTGTAGGCCAGGGTGACGTCGAATTCCGGGCGCATCGGTTGATCGGCCAGCTTGACGCCGCTGTCCACGGTGCTTTCTTCGCCGGAAACTTCTTCGACACCGATTTCGGTGATGCCGCCGAACAAGGCCGGCGTCAGTGGGCGGCCGTTTGCTTCGACCACGCGGCCGTCGGTGGGTACTGCCAGGTTGCGGCCGATGGCGCGAATCACGCCGCCCTGCACCAGCACGTCGGTGTTCTGCAGGGTGCCTTGCGCGGTGGCAGTGTGCACGGTGGCGCCGCGAATCAGCACCTGCTGCGCAAAGGCCGGCAATGCCAGCGTGGCCATCACCAATGCCGCGATCGCGCGCAACCGCGGGGGCATGTGCGTGGCGCGGCTCATCGTGCCACCTCCTGGCCGAGCATGAAGTCCGACACCGGCTGCAGTGCGCGGTTGTGCCGGTCGTAGACCTGCGCGCCGTCGATATACACCTGCTCGGCCAGCGCATACGAGCTGAAAGGGTTGCCGTTCCAGACCACCACATCGCCCATCTTGCCCGGCTCCAGTGCGCCGGTCTGCTGCTCGATCCCGAGCGCCTTGGCGGCATTGCTGGTGAGCCAGCGGATGGCGCGCTCCGGCGGGATCTCCATGCCACTGCGGCGCGCGTTGGCGATCACCTTGGCGGCCTCCTGGTTGAGCCGCTGGATGCCTTCTTCCGAATCCGAATGCACGATGGCGCAGCTGTTGGCCGGGCGATCGACCAGTGCGATGTTTTCCTGGATGCCGTCGAAGGCTTCCATCTTGAAGCCCCACCAGTCGGCCCACAGCGCGCCGCAGACGTTGTCCTGCGCCAGGCGGTCGGCCAGCTTGTAGGCCTCCACGCCGTGATGGAAGGCGGCGATGTGGAAGCCGAACTCCTTGGACAGATCCAGCATCGTCGCCATCTCATCGGCGCGGTAGCAGTGGATGTGCACGCGGATGTCGCCGTTGATGGCACCGGCCAGTGTGTCGAGCTTGAGATCGCGCTTGCCGCCGGCATCGCCACTGCTGTCGTTGTCGCCGCCGCGGCTCCACCAATGGCGCTTTTTGGCGGTTTTCTTTTTCGGCGCGTTCTTCTGCAGATACTCGGCCGCGTCGATGAACGCAGCGCGGTAACCGGCCACGTTGCCCATGCGCGTGCCGGGACCACCTTTCTGGCCGTACACGCGTTTGGGGTTTTCGCCGCAGGCCATCTTCAGGCCCCATGGTGCACCGGGGAATTTCATGCCCTGATAGGTGGTGGAAGCAACGTTCTTGAGCGTGACGCCGCGCCCGCCGATCAGATTGGCCGAGCCCGGCAACACCTGCAGCGAGGTGATGCCGCCGGCCAGCGCAGTGCCGAAGCCGGGATCCTGCGGCCAGATCGAATGCTCGGCCCACACGTTGGGCGTCACCGGTGCGGTCATCTCGTTGCCGTCGCTATGCGCGCTGACGCCCGGGCTGGGATACACGCCCAGATGCGAGTGCACATCGATGATGCCGGGCGTCACCCACTTGCCGGTGCCGTCGATACGGCGCACGTCAGCGGGCGCCTGGAGCGCCTTGCCCACCGCAGCCACCTTGCCGTCGCGCAGCAACACGTCGGCATCGTCCAGCCGCTCGCCGGTGCCGGTGAGCACGGTGGCGTGCTGGATCAGCACCGGAGCGGACGCGAGCGCGCGATAGGTGCTGGGGTAGGGATCTTGCACGAAGCGCGATGCGGCCGATGCCGCAGACGCAGGCCCGCACAGCACCGCCGCGCCCAGCGCGGCGAACAGGATGGAACGCATGGATTTCCCCGGTAACACGAAAACGTCAGCCGCCAACCTAGTCGTCGGCGGCGTGCTTGCCAAGTGCTGGAGGTCGAGAGCGGCGGGCTCATCACATGCACCCGTGCATGCTATGCCGAATTCGTCAGGGGATGTGCCGATGATTGCCAAAACAGAGCGCAACAAGCAGGCCGATGTGGTGTTGGCTTTCTGGGAGCTTGCCGGCGCGGCGCGCTGGTTCACGCACAACGACGCCTTCGATGCCAATTTTCGCCAACAATTCAGCGAGCAGCATTTTGCCGCCGCACGGGGTGAGTACGCGCAGTGGATGGCACGCGCCGAAGATGCACTGGCCTTGCTGATCCTGCTGGATCAATTTCCACGCAATGCGTTTCGCGGCAGTGCGCATGCCTATGCCACCGATGGCCTGGCACTGCGGTACGCCAAACAGGCGCTCGCCAGCGGCTTCGATCAACAGGTGTCGGCGCAACTGCGTCTGTTTTTCTATCTGCCCTTCGAGCATGCCGAACACGCCGATGAGCAGGCGCGCGCGGTGCAGCTGATCACTGCACTGGGCGATGCACAGACCACCCACTGGGCGCTGGAGCATCAGCGCATCATTGAGCGCTTTGGCCGGTTCCCGCACCGCAATGCGGTGCTGGGACGTGAGACCACGGCAGAAGAGCAGCAGTTTCTGGATGAGGGTGGATTTGCCGGTTGAAGACCTGCATCGGCGATCTGCATGTCGATGATCGAGGTCTGCCGTGCAGCGTGGGTAACGACGCTGCTGCAGCCGGGCACAGGTGGGCATCGCAACGCAGAAGATGCCGCCCTGCGCATGCCGCACCGGGCAGCGTGCAAGCAGTCAACACCGATCAGCAGCCGCCCGGCAATGCTTCCGACCGCCAGCTGGCGCCTTCGCCGAGCAGCAGAGAAAACCCGTAACTTTCGTAGCCGCTTTCGGCCAGCACGAAATCGAGCGTGCCGTTGCCGTCGATATCCCCGAACTGCAGCAGATGCGTGCGCAGCGGAAGGTCTTCGCAATCGTCGCAGCCGCTGGCAGCGTGACCCTTGCGGAACTGCCAACGGCTGCCGTCATGCTCGAAGATCGCAAGGACGACGAGCACGCCGGTGGGGTTTTCCGGGTTGCCGGTCTCGATGGGATGGTTGGAGGTCAGGATCGCCACGCGTCGCTGCGGTTGCTGCGTATCGGTGACGATCTGCAGCGCCGCCAGATCCTGCGCGCGATCGGCATCGAACGCGGCCAGCGCCTGCGCCAGGGCTGCCGGCTTGACGCGCTTGCGCAGCGGCGCGGTGTTGTTGACCTGTGCAAACAGCTCGGCCCGTTCGCTGACGGTGGCTGCGCGGCCGGCAAAGCGCTTGCCGGGATTCACATCCACGGTCGACAGCAGCGGCGAGTCGGACAGCGTGGGGTTGCCCTTGATGCGCAGCTTCGCGGTGCCGCCGCACATGCTGTTGTCGTCTACCGTCAGTGCCGCAAGCCGCACGTTGCCGGTGGAAACGCCTGCGTTGAAGACCCGCAACGGCTGGCCCAGCAGCGCCTTGGGCAGGGTCGATTCCCTGGCGATACCCTCGCCGAGCCAGACCGGGATGTATTCCAGCGGATCGTCGGTCGGCTGGTTGTCGTAGGTCTGGACCAGTAGCACCGCGCGCGACGGTTCGGCGGCGTGGGTGGCCAACGGCAGCAGCGCGGCCAGGGCGACAGAGAGCAGGCGGGTATGCATTGCAGCGATGTCCTTGTGCTGGGTGATCCATGAAAAAACGGGCGCTCCAGGGAGCGCCCGTTTCGGTCTGCGGTGTGCCGGCCTAGGCTGCGTCTGGGCGAACCGCGGTCGCGTGGTTGTCGCAGGCGCGGCAGTCTACCCAGGACGCATGACCGGCGAGCGGCAGCCGCAACCGTGCGACGACCGCCGATGTGTTGCTCAGTATTTCGCCACGCCGTTGTCCACCTCGTCCGACCACGCATCGATGCCGCCGGTGACGTTGTAGACATTGGTGAAGCCCAGCCCACGGAAATGTTCGGCGGCCTGCAGGCTGCGGCCGCCGCGGTGGCACAGGAACGCCAGCGGGGTGTCCTTGGGCAACTGTTCGATGGCGGCGCGCTCGTGCGCATCCAGCGTGCGGAACGGTGCGGCCACTGTGGCCAGTGCGCGCTCGTCGGCCGGGCGCACGTCCACCAGGGTCAGGCTGCCGGCTTTGAGACGGTCGTCGGCATCGCGCACCGACAGCTCCTGCACCGGCTTGGGCGCATTGGGGTTATCGATGGCCAGGCCACGGCCGCGGATGTCGTCGACCCAGTCGATGGTGATGCCGTCGGCACGACGCGCGCTGGCCAGGTCGAACTGCACGCGCAGCCCGTTGGATTCAGCCGCAATGGCGTTCGGGTTGGTCGGCGCCAGCTGGAAATTGGGCTGGAAATTGGCATCGATGGCCAGCGTCAGCGAGGCATCCGGCGCATCGGCCAGCGCACTTTTGAGCATCTCGACCGCGGCGGGGGTGATGGTGATCTTGGGCGGGCTGCGGTCGGGCGCCTGCAGGCCGAGCATGCTGCTCAGCTCGCCGCTGTCGGCCATCTGCACGATGATGTCGCTGCCGCCGATCAGCTCGCCGTCCACGTACAGCTGCGGGATGGTCGGCCAGTCGCCATAGGCCTTGATGCCCTCGCGGATTTCCTGGTCGGCCAGCACGTTGACGTGGGCATAGTCGATGCCCAGGCCGTCCAGCACGCCGACCGCCTTGGCCGAAAAACCGCACTGCGGCATGCCGGGCTGGCCTTTCATGAAGAGCACCACGCGGCTGGATTGCAGCAGCGTATCGATACGGGAACGCAGGGCGGGATCGAGAGACATGGCAGCACTTGGGTGGCAGCGTGGAGACCGGGCATTCTACGCCGCATGGCATCATTGGGCATGACCACGCCGGAAACGCTGTATCGCACCCCTTCGCGCCCCTACCGCTGGGTGGGCCTGTTGGCCCTCTCGCAGGCAGCGGTGGCACTGCTGTGGTGGCATCTGGGCTGGGCCTGGGGGCTGCCTGCGCTGCTGCTGTCGCACGCGCTGTTCGTGGTGCCGGTGTTCCTGCCGCGCGCGCGGCTGTATGCGCCGGTGCTGGCGCGGTTACCCGGTCGCGCGCCGCATGTCTGGCTGACCATTGACGATGGCCCGTCCGATGACACCCCAGCCATCCTCGACCTGCTGGATGCCTACGACGCCAAGGCAACGTTCTTCCTGGTCGGCGCGCGTGCCGAGCAGCGGCCCGAGCTGGTGCGCGACATGGTGCGGCGCGGGCATGGCATCGGCAACCACAGCCACACCCATCCGCAAGCCTGGTTCTGGGCGCTGGGGCCGCGCCGGATGGCGCAGGAAATCGGCCAGGCGCAGCGCGTGCTGGCGTGCATTACCGGCCAGGCGCCACGGCTGTACCGCTCGGTGGTCGGCATGACCAACCCCTTCGTCGCCTCGCCGCTGCGCGCGCACGGGCTGACCCGGGTGGCCTGGAGCGCGCGCGGCTTCGACGGCGTGCAATGCGAGCCGGACACCACCGTCGCCCGCATCGTGCGCGACCTGCGACCCGGCGCCATCGTGCTGCTGCATGAAGGCGCGGCGCACGGCCACAACCTCACCATCCTGCGCGGCGTGCTGGAGGCGATGCAGGCGCGCGGGTTGGTGGGGCGGCGGCCGGATTAAGCGCGACGGACAAAACAATTGCAGTCGCCGCCTGGCGGGCGCTGCCGGTGTTGGCGCTGCATGCGCCGCCCGGACATGACAGTCCTTTCCCCCTTCGACGTCTGGTCGACGATTGCTCGCAACGTGTGCCCCGTCGCCTGCTGCGCTCAGCGTGGCTCTGCAACGATCAGCCAGTTGTTGAAGGGCGTGTTGCCATACAGCGGCGCAAACGTGGCGCGCAGGCCGGCCGCGTCTAGGTGCGCCTGCAGGCTCTCGCGCGTGGGATAGCTGCGCGGCATCCGCTGCATCCAGCCGCTCAGGTGCGCCAGGACGTCGGTGACACGGCTGGTGCGACCACGGCTGCTGGCATCGCCCAGCGCGCTCCGAATCACCAGCTTCGCGCCGGGCGTGAGCATCTGCGCCACGCTGCGCAGCAGACTGGCCTGCATGTCCGCTTGCAGATACTGCAGCACATCCAGGATGGTGACGCTGCCCCGATGCTGCGGCCACGCCACGCTCAGATCGACCACTTCGAACTTGGTAGCGCCCAGGTTCGAGCGCTGCGCGATGTGCTGTGCGCGGCGAATCTTGGACGCATCCACATCCACGCCGTGATAGGCCAAGGCCTGGCCATCGGCGCGCAGTGCATGGGCCAGCAGGCCGAGCCCGCAGCCCAGATCCAGCACCGGCGCCGTGGTCGTGCGCAGCTCGGCCAGCACGCCCGGATACAGCGGGTCGGTGCGCAGCTTGGCTTGCGTGTAGTAGTAGTCGTAGCGGTTGCCCAGCGGATGCGCCGGCAGAAATGCGCGTGCAATCGTCAACGCCTGCGCGCGGCTCATCGGTTGGGTGGCAGTGGTGTGCAATGTCGTTCCTTGGCAATCAGGCGTGCTGCGCGGCTAGCTTAGGGCCTGCCGGGCTGGTTGGGGTAGGGCGGGTTGGCAGTTTGCGATGCGTGCCCACGGATGCATCGGTGGCTGGTATCCGACCTGCGCGGATCGAAAGACCTGGCTGCAACGCCTGTTGCTACCGCATCGACGTAAAGAGGGCTGGCAGTGATCGCGTGCGACATCTCGCGCTGTGGAGGCACGTGCAAACCCAAGCGCGCACAACCGCGGCAGAGAAGCGCAGCAAAACGCTGTGACTTGGTGCCTTGCCAAGATGTCGCGCGCAGCCAGCAGATGGGCTTGGGCCGCATGCAAGAACTGCAGCGTGCGGTTGGTGAATCCTGATTCCGGGCGCCGGCCGCAGCTACCTGGCAGCAGCCCGGTCTGTGTTGCCCAGCTACGCTTAGACGATCGTGTCCAACGACCCAGTTGCGCCCAACGCATCGCGCGCTGCCGGTAGCGCCAGTGCCGTCCAACGCGCATACATTGCGCCGGAAGGATGCAAACCGTCGTCCACCAGCATGTCCACCGCATCGCCGCCATCGCGGCTGGTGGCCGTGATGTCGACAAAGCGCACCGCATGCGCACTGCAGCGGTCGGCAGCGATTGCATTAAACGCGTCGATCTGCGCACCGATCAACGCGGCATCGCCACTGCGCGCGCGCGCAAACGGGGTCAGGCCCCAATCGGGAATCGACAGCACGAACACGCGTGCCGGGTGGCCGTTCGCGCATGCAATTGCACGCAGCAGCAGGGCGTCGAATTGCTGGCGGTACTCGTCCAACGGGCGCTCGCGATACTGATTGTTGACGCCAATCAACAAGCTCACCAGGTCGAACGGCCCCTGCGGGGCTGCCGCGTCGATCCCGGCCTGCAATTCGTCGGTGGTCCAGCCGGTGGTGGCGATGATCTGCGGCGGCGCCACGTTCCAACCGTATGCACGTAAGCCATCGACCAGTTGCGAAGGCCAACGCTGGTCAGGCGCAACGCCTTCGCCGATGGTGTACGAATCGCCGAGCGCCAGATAGCGCAGCGGCGCGCCAGGCGCAGTCATCAGGCCACGCTGCGTGGCTTGAGTGGAACCACCTTGGTAATGGCCTCGGCGCGGCGTGCCAATGCACGGTCGATGCGGGCGAACACATCGCGCATCACACCGGCTTCCGGCATCAGGGTCACGCGGAAATGGTGGCGATACGGCACGTTGAAGCTGGAGCCGGGAACCACCAGCACGCCTTCCTCGTTCATCAGATCGAGTGCGAACGCATGATCGTCGAAGTTGCGCGCCGCCGCGCCCACCACCGCCGGGAACGCATACAGCGCCCCGGCCGGTGCCACCAGCTGCAGATGCTCGCTGGCCGCACAGGCCTCGATCACCGCGCGGCGGGTTTCATACAGGCGGCCGCCCGGCGCGCACAGCGCCGAGATGGTGTCCGGCCCGTTCACGGCCGCATCGATGGCGTACTGGCCCGGTACGTTGGCGCACAGGCGCAGCGCGCCGAGCAGGTCCATCGCGTTGCGCAGATCGTTGATGCGCGATTGCTCGCCCGACAGCAGCGCCCAGCCCACCCGCCAGCCGCAGGCGCGGTGCACCTTGCTCAGCCCGCTGAAGGTGATGCACGGGTGCGCACCGGCCAGCGGCGCCACCGGCACGAAGGCCGCGTCGTCGTACAGCACCTGGTCGTAGATTTCGTCGACCATCAGCAGCAGGTTGTGCTTGGTGGCGATCGCCACGATGCGCTCCAGCAACTCGCGCGAATAGCTCGCACCGCTGGGGTTGTTGGGATTGATCAACACGATGGCGCGGGTGCGCGAGGACACCAGCGTTTCGATCTCCACCGGGTCCGGCTGGAAGCCATTCTCCGGCGCGCAGCGGTAATACACCGGGCGGCCGTCGTTGAGGATGGTCGCCGCCGACCACAGCGGGTAGTCGGGCGAGGGCACCAGCACTTCATCGCCGGGGTTGAGCAGGGCGCGCAGCGACAGGTCGATCAGCTCGCTGACCCCGTTACCGACAAAGATACGGTCCGGATGGGCATCGGGGTGCTGGCGTCGCGAATACGCCTTGGCGATCGCCTCGCGCGCTTCCGGCAGGCCCTGCTGATGGGTGTAGGGATCGGTGCGGCCCATGTCGTCGGCAATGGCGCGCTGCAGATGCTCCGGCGCACGGAATCCGAACGCACCGGGGTTGCCGATATTGAGCTTGATCAGCTTGCGGCCCTGCGCCTCCAACTCCCGCGCTCGCCGCGCCAGTTCGCCCCGGATCTCGTAGCGGACTTCGGACAGACGCTCGCGGATGGCGAGCGGCTTTTGCGGGGCAGTGGACATGCGACGGGCCGGTGGTAGGCGTGAGGCTTGGCATGGTAGCGGAAATATGACAGGCGGGCATGCTTGCATCGGCAACGATGTCAAGCGGCGCGTCAGGCGCGGTGCAGCACGCGCTTGCACAAGCCGCTGCGGCCAGCCAGCTAGAATCGCCCCATGAGCGACACCCCCCCCGATTACCCCACCCTCCAATCCATCGGCTGGCCCTGGCCGGGGCCGCCGCAGGAGCCGGCTTGGCAGGCTGTGTTCGCCGCGCATCCGCAGGCGTTGCCGGCGCGGGTCGTGGAGCAGCACCGCACCGGCTATGTGGTGGCCGATACGCCGGAGGCCGGTCTCAAGGCCGAGTCGTTGCCGGAGTGGCAGCGGCCGCGGTTTCCCAGCCATGAGCGGGCGTCGGTGGGCGATTGGGTGTTGATGGAGGGCAAGCGCATCGTGGCGTTGCTGCCGCGGCGCACCTCGATCAAGCGGGGGGCGGCCGGCGAGCATTACCACCAGCAGGTGATCGCGGCCAATATCGATACGGTGTTCATCGTGTGCGGGCTGGATGCGGACTTCAACCCGCGTCGCATCGAGCGCTATCTGTTGCTGGTGGGCGGCGGCGGTGCGCAGCCGGTGGTGGTGCTGACCAAGGCCGATCAGACCGAATACGCCGAGGATGCGTTGGCGGTGCTGGAAGAGCTGGAGGCGCAGAACATTCCGTTACGCGCGGTCAATGCCAAGGATCCGGACAGCGTGGCCGCGTTGCGGCCGTGGCTGGGCGATGGCCGCACGGCGGTGCTAGTGGGCTCGTCCGGTGCGGGTAAATCGACCCTGACCAATACGCTGCTCGGCACGCAGAAGATGAAGACCAATGCGGTGCGCGAGAACGATTCGCGCGGCCGCCACACCACCACGCATCGCGCGTTGATTCCATTGCCGTCCGGGGCGTGCCTGATCGACACGCCTGGTATGCGCGAGCTCAAGCCGACCGGCGAAGAGGATCTGGCCGAAGGCGGTTTTTCGGACGTGGAGGCCCTGGCGGCGCAGTGCCGCTTCAACGATTGCGCGCATATCGCCGAGCCGGGCTGTGCGGTGCGGGCGGCGATCGACGCAGGCGAGCTGGACCCGGAGCGTGTTGCCAACTACATGAAGCTGCGGGTGGAAGTGGCCAGCGCCGCCGAGAAGCTCGCCACTCGCGTTGCGCAGAACAATCGCGGCAAGGGGTCGGGCAAGCGGCCGGCCAGCGTCGATCGTCCCGGACGGCGCTGATGCCCTCGCGCAAGGGGCCGCCGGACATCGTCCATCACGCGGGGCTGGATGCGCGCCTGGTCAAGGCCGTGCGCGGTGTGCGTCTGCTGGCCCTGGCCAGCTGGCCGCGCTCGCTGCAGGAGCCGTTTCTCAACAGCGTGGCGCGCGGGCAGCCGGAATTGCCGCAGGTCGAGTATCCATCGCTGGATTTCGGCGACACCCGGCGCGAATTGGCCGCCATCGCCAAGGACGCCGACCCGCATCATCCGCTGGGTGAATACCTCATCGATTCGGCGCATAGCTGGAGTCTTGCAGCAGGTTTGCTGGAGTCGTTGGGCACCCCGGCGGTGAGCGAATACTCGGCGCAATTGTTCGGCGTGCCGGAGGACCCGATGCCGGGCAACGGGCCGAGCACACGCGAAGCGGCGCAGCATTTCATCCAGATCGCGCAGGAGCTGGATCGCGAACTGATGGCGCCGGAAGAGCAGGTGCCGGTCTCGGCCACCGCCTTGCGCATGCAGTTGCAGAACGATCTGGACGGGTTTTTCGAGGGGCGCGTCATCACTGTCACGCTCGATCCGGATCTGCTCGCCAAGGCGGCGGCCGGCGCGCATCGCATCCGCTTGCGCACCGGTGCCACGTTCAGCGATTACGACCGCGCGCAGCTGTTCCATCACGAAGCGCTGGTGCATTCGCTGACCGCGCTCAACGGGCGCGCGCAGGTGCATCTGCCCAGCCTGGGCATTTCGTCCCCGCGCACGACCGCAACGCAGGAGGGCCTGGCCACGTTTGCCGAGCAGATCACCGGCAGCATCGATATCGAGCGCATGAAGCGCATCAGCCTGCGCATCGAAGCGATTGCGATGGCACGCTCGGGTGCGGATTTCATCGAGGTATTTCGCTATTTCACCGCAGGCGGGCAGAGCGCTGCAGAAAGTTTTTCGTCGGCGCAGCGCGTGTTCCGCGGCGTGCCGACCAGTGGCGGCGGTGCGTTCACCAAGGACACCGTGTATCTGCGTGGTTTGGTCGCGGTGCACACCTTCTTCCGCCATTCCTTGCAGCGCGACCAGCTGCAGCTGTGCCGTTACCTGTTCGCCGGCAAGATGGCATTGGGCGATGTGGCGCGCTTTGCGCCGTTGTTCGACAGCGGCGTGCTGGTCGCGCCGCGCTGGCTGCCGCCGTGGGTGAGCCGGGTCAGCGGGCTGGCCGGCATGCTGGCGTTTTCGTTGTTCGCCAACCGCATCCGCATGGATCAGCTGCAGCCGCCGGCAATGAATGTGTGAGGCGAGGCGTTTGCTGCCGTTGCGGCGCATCGCAGCGCCCGACAGTTGCTGACACAGCTGGCGAGACATTGTTGGGTGGGCGCGAATGGCGCGCAAAAGCCGGCATGTAAAAAGACACGTGCGGCGCCCGGAGCACCGGCGGCGCGCCTGTCAACTGCATTGGCTTGTTGGACGCGATCGCAACATTCATGAACACATGCAGCGGGCACCACGCGCTCTACACGAGGCTGCAACGGGCTGAACTGCACACTGGCCGCCTTGCCCAGTTGGGCCATGACACGAGGCAATGCGATGAAAGTTTTGATGGTGCTGACGTCCCACGACCAGCTTGGTGACACCGGCAAGAAGACCGGGTTTTGGCTGGAAGAATTTGCCGCGCCGTATTACGTGTTCAAGGATGCAGGCGCGGACATTACCCTGGTCTCGCCCAAGGGTGGCCAGCCGCCGCTGGATCCCAAGAGCGACGAGCCCGACGCACAAACCGACGCCACCAAGCGCTTCAAGCAGGACCAGGATGCGCAGAAGGCCCTTGCTAGCACGCACCGTCTGGCCGACATCAAGGCCGAGGACTTCGATGTGCTGTTCTACCCGGGCGGCCACGGCCCGCTGTGGGATCTGGCTGAAGACGCCGATTCCATCGCGCTGATCGAGACGTTCGCCAAGGCCAACAAGCCGCATGGTCTGGTGTGCCACGCACCAGGCGCGCTGCGTCGGGTCAGGGGCAGCGACGGCAAGCCGCTGGTCAATGGTCGCCGCGTCACAGGTTTCACCAACAGCGAAGAAGAGGGCGTGGGCCTGACCAAGATCGTGCCGTTCCTGGTCGAAGACGTGCTGACCGAACTCGGCGGCAAGTACGAAAAGGGCGCCGACTGGGGCGTGTACGTGGTCACCGACGGCACCCTGGTCACCGGTCAGAACCCGGCGTCTTCGGAGAAAACCGCAGAAACCCTGCTGGCGCTGGCAAAGCGCTGATTCCTGGCAATTGACGGGTCTTGAAAAAGCCCCGTTCCCGTCGGAGCTCAAGGCATGGCCCGCGCGCTCCTGGTGCGCGGGCCATGCTGCGCTTGCATCAGTAGGTGATTGCGCGGAGCGAGCTTAGGCGAAGATGCGGCTCACCAAACGCGCGGCCAATCACCGCTTACGCTTAGCGGGCACATGTTCAGCCCTTACGCTGCAACCAACGCACGCCGTAAGGCGGAAGCACGATCGATACATCGTCGCTCATGGCCGCGGCATCAACCGCGTCGTCGATGGCCAGCAGCATCCATCCATCGACGCCGACCGCCGCAAGCTCCACGTCGAGCGGCTGGTCACTGAAGTTATGCAAGGCGATAAAGCTCTCGCCACGCGTCAACGCGAACACGCGAGCATCGTTCAACGCGATGCTGCCCAGTGCCCGATCCGCCGCCAACGCGGTGAGTGCGGTACGTTGCCGGATCAATCCACGCAAACGTCGGTACACCGTGCCACTCAGGCTGTTGGCATCGTGACGCTGCGCGGCAAGCTGCCAATCCATCGCCGGCCGATGCAGCCAACGGCCTTCATGCTGGCGGAGCGGATCGTCGCGATAGCCGGGGTCATTGACCATCGCCAATTCGTCGCCCATGTAGATCAGCGGGACACCCGGCATGGCAAGCGCAATGGCATACAGCAACACCAGCCGGTCCACTGCAACCGCCAACGCCGCCGCATCGCCTGCCTCCTGCGCGGCCTGGATGCCCGCAAGTGCAGCAGCCATGCCATTGGTTCCATGCACGCCGTCGCCGCTGCTCTGGAAACTCTCGCCGCGCGCGTAACTGCCAGGCACCGCGTTGGCATAGAAGCGCACCACATCGCGTAGCGAAAACGGCGGCTGCGCTGCATTGCCGCTGGCTTCGTGCTGCAGCACATTCCAGCCGATATCGTCATGGCAACGCACATAACTCAACCATGCACAGTGGCGCGGCAGCGGTGGGCTGTGCGCGATCACGTTGTGCAGGATGTCGCCGCGTTGCAACGCCAGTGCCGACCAGCCGGCCGCCATCAAGCTGCTGTGATAGGCCAGATGACATTCGTGGCCCTGGTCCGTGCCGCTGCCGAAGTAGGGAGGCAGTTGCGTCATCGGCACGATGGCTTCGGCCTTCATCACCACCGCCGGCGCGACGATATCGGTCACCGCGCGCAGAGCCACCAGCAAGGTGTGCGCTTCGGGCTGGTTCATGCAATCGGTGCCGATACGCTTCCACAGATAGGCCGTGGAATCCAGGCGGAATGCTTCCACGCCCAGGTTGGCCAGCCGCAGCATCGCCAGGGCCATGTCGCCGAATACGGCCGGGTTGCTCCAGTTCAAATCCCATTGATACGGATAGAATGTGGTCCACATCCACTGCGCGGTGTCGTCCACCCAGGTGAAGTTGCCAGGCGCTGTGTGCGGAAACACCTGCCCCAGCGTGGCTTCGTACCGGTCGGGCAGGCTGCGGTCGGCAAAGTGGTGGTAGTAATCCAGATAACGTGCATCGCCGGCGCGGGCCGCCTGTGCCCAGGCGTGATCGTCGGCGGTGTGATTGAGCACGAAGTCCGCGCACAGGCTGATGCCCGCTTCGCGCAGGCGGGTGGTGAGTGCGATCAAGTCGTCGTTGGTGCCCAGGCTGGGTTCCACCTGGCCGTAGTCGCTGACCGCAAAGCCGCCGTCGTTGTCGCCAGCGCGTGCGCGCAGGAACGGCAGCAGATGCAGGTAGCGCACGCCCAGTTCCTGCAGATACGGCACGCGCTCGGCCACGCCCTGCAGCGTGCCGGCAAAGCGGTCTGCGTAGGCGCTGTAGCCGAGCATGTGCTGTTCGCCGAACCAACCGGCGTGCCGGGTGCTGTCGAGCGCTTGCAAGGCTTGCGGGCGTTGCCGGGCGATCGTGCCTACCTCGCCCAGCCACTGCGCCAGCCACGATGCATAGTCGGCACGCTGGCCGTAGAGCGCGTGCAAGGCATCCAGCAAACGCGACGCGTGCTGGTCGTAGCGCGACAACAGCACGTCGGCGCGTTGCGGGTCCAGCGGCGCGGCGAAGGCCGCGCGCAGTGCGGTGGAATCGATCGGGGAGGTGCTCATCAGAGGCCGCCGGGCAGGGCCCGGCGCGGGGTCCTTAAAAGTCGTAACGCAGGCTGATGCTGGTGGTACGGCCGGCTATCGAGCGCGCGCGGATGATGCCATTGGCCGGAATGGTCGCCTCTTCGGCTTCGGTCAGGCCAAAGGTGTTGAACAGGTTGTTGACGTTGAGCGCCACGGTGAGCGCGTCGGTGACGCGGTAGTCGCCGAACAGGTTCACCTGCGTATAGCCGGGCATCTTCAACTGATTGGCGTCTTGCGTGTACGCGTCGGTGGTGCCGATCAGGTTCACGCCGAACTGGTAGCTGTCGCCGCGGTAGCTGGGCGTGAGCTGCCACACCACATCGGCCTGGCGACGCGGCACGTTGCCGGTGTTTTCCGGGGTGATCTGATCGCGCGAGATTTCTGCATCGGTCCAGGTCAGGCCGCCATTGAGGGTGAAACCTTGGTAGCGATAGCTGGCTTCCAGTTCCACGCCGTGCGCTTCATAGCTGCGATTGAAGAACCGCTGGCTGGTGATTTCGAAATTCTGCTCCTGGGTCCGTGCCGAGAACGCGGTGGCGAACAGGCTCAGTCCGTCGCGGCGCCACTTCAGGCCGGCTTCGGCCTGGCGCACCACGTTGACGCCTTCCTCGGAAGACACTGAACCGTCGTCGCGCACCACGCCGAACAACAACCGGTCCGCGTTGGCGCGTGCGCCGCGGCTGATGCGCGCAAACGCGCCCAGGTCGTCGGTGATCAGATAGTTGCCGCCCAGCGAGTACGACAGGTAATTCCAGTCGTAGTCCACTGGGCGCGAATTGGCGGTGTCCACCGTGGCCACGCGCTGTTCCACCGGCTGGATCACGCCATCGCCGTTGACATCCAGGTTCTGTGCGATGGCAGTGCCGTTGTAGCTGCCGCGCGCATCGCCCATGTCGTAGCGCAGGCTGCCGTCGACGCTGAACTTGCCGCTGTCGAAGGTCAGCGCAACGTAGGGCGCGTTGACGTCGTAGCGCACGTCGTAGCTGCGGGTGACGCAGCAGTCGCCCCAGAACGGCGTGCCGTAGGCGTATAGGCCGTTCTGCGAGCGTGAGACGCCGGCCGCGTCCACCACGTTGAGCAAGCGCGAGTTGCGGCCCAGGCTCTGCACGTACGAGTTCCAGGTCCAGTCCATGTCGATGGTCTGGCGTGAGCTGTAATAGCCCATGCGCAGGTTCAGCGTGCGCCCGTCGCCGCCGAACTCGCGCGAGACGCTGAGGTCGTTGGTGACGTTGCCCAGGTCGTTGATGGCCACGTTGAACAGGTGGGTGCGAATCGCGTTGCCGGTGTAGGCCTGGCCAGCATTGGGTCCGCCGGCTTCCACCAGTTGCGCACCGGCACCGCCGATGGAAGCGGCCAGCGACGCGGCGTCGGTGACTTCGGCCGGGAACGGGCTGACGAAGCGGCCGCTGTTGTCGGCGACGCGGAACTTCTCGCTCAGGTTCCAGCCATTGCCCAGGTCGAACCAGGCCTCGGCACCGATGGTGCGCGAGATGGGGTGCATGCCGTCGCCCAGATCGGTGCGGCGCGGCTGGTTGTTGCCGTCCAGGCCCACGTCGGTGCGAAAGTTGCGGCTGTACAAGGTGTCGTTGCCGGGATCGAAACCGGGAAAGCCGCCCAGGTCTGGTGAGCCATCGCGGCCGCGCACCGAGGTGGGCACCGGCAGGTAGCCGGCGGCGCGGTCGTTGAGGTATTTGCCGTACAGGCGCACGTAGCCGTTGTCGAACAGGCGGGTGAGGTTGGCCTTGAGCTGGCCACCCTTGTCGGTGGTGTAGCCGGCATCGCGCACGCCATCGCCCTGGCGGAAGAAGCCGCCGATGTTGAACTGCCATTGCTCGGCGAACGGTGCGCCGTAATTGAAGTCGATGCGGGTGTTGTCGTAGTCCAGGCCGCGGCTGACGCCGACACTGCCGCCTGCGGTGTCACCGGTCTTGCTGATGAAGTTGATGATGCCGCCGGGCGCGTTGCTGGTGAAGGTGGACGCCGAACCGCCGCGGATGGCTTCGATGCGGTCCAGGGTGAAATCCGAACGCAGGAAGATGTCCGAGTTGCCGAAGGCGATATCGCCGAACTCCATCACCGGCAGGCCATCTTCCTGCAGTTGCAGGAATTTCGCACCGCCGGAGGCCACTGGCAAACCGCGCACGGCGATATTGGCATTGCCTTCGCCACCGCTGGATTCTGAGCGGATGCCGGGGATATTGCGGAAGATTTCTGCCGTACTGCGCGGCGCCGATTGTTCGATCGCCTCGGCGCCGACGGTACTGACCGAGACGCTGGATTTCAGTTTGGTGGTGGCGGTGGAGGTGCCGGTGACGAACACCGAATCCAGATTGACCGCGGCGCTGTCGGCAGCCGGCGGCGTGGCCGGCGCAGCGGCGGCTGTGTCCTGGGCCAGCGCGGCGGGCGCGCACAGGCAGGAGACGACCGCGCAGGCCAGGGCATGCAGGCGCATGGTGTGCAAGGTGGACATTGCGATTCTCTCTCTCACAGATGGTGGTGTGCCGACGCCTGCATCGTCCCCTCCCAGGGAGTGGCCATGTGGCCTGCAGTGCGAGCGCAGTAATACGCTGTAATACAATCGATTGCAATCTTGCGTCGCAGCATAAATGGCAAGTTGCATCTG
This sequence comes from Xanthomonas euvesicatoria, assembly GCF_013112235.1. Classification (NCBI taxonomy): domain Bacteria; kingdom Pseudomonadati; phylum Pseudomonadota; class Gammaproteobacteria; order Lysobacterales; family Lysobacteraceae; genus Xanthomonas; species Xanthomonas euvesicatoria. The sequence goes on along the minus strand of NZ_JABFFS010000001.1, from coordinate 97,860 downwards.
ATTTATTTCAGATGGGGAAACGTGCTGCGATGCAGCGTTACAATCGATTGCATCAACGGCAGGGTACAGTGCGCTGCGGCCACCGGGAGCCGCACCGATGCCCAGGGCCTTGCATGTCGTCGACCGTTCCTAAGCTCTCCTTCGCGCGCATCCTGGCGCTCAACGCCGGGTTTTTTGGCGTGCAATACAGCTTCGGGCTGCAGCAGAGCAACATGAGCCCGATCTACAATTATCTGGGCGCCGACCACGCCAACCTGCCGTACCTGTGGCTGGCCGGGCCGATCACCGGCCTGGTGCTGCAGCCGTTCGTAGGGGCGTGGAGCGACCGCTCGGTGACGCGGTGGGGCCGGCGCATGCCGTACATGGTGCTAGGCGCGCTGGTGTGCAGCCTGTGCCTGCTGGCGATGCCGTTCAGTACCGCGCTGTGGATGGCGGTATGCCTGCTGTGGGTGCTGGATGCGGCCAACAACGTGGCGATGGAGCCCTACCGTGCGCTGGTGAGCGACGTCCTGGCGCCGCCGCAGCGACCGTTGGGATATCTCACCCAGAGCGCATTTACCGGCCTTGCGCAGACGCTGGCCTACCTCACGCCGCCGTTGCTGGTGTGGATGGGCATGAACCAGGACGCTGCCAACGCACACCACATCCCTTACGTCACCATTGCCGCGTTCGTGATCGGCGCGGGCTTTTCAGCAGGCTCGATCCTGCTCACCGCACGCAGCGTGCGCGAGCCGGCGATCGCGCCGGCAGAGATCGCACGCATCCGCCAGCGCGGCGCCGGGCTGGGTGCGACGGTGCGCGAAATCGGCAGCGCGCTGCGCGAGATGCCGCCCACCATGCGCCAGTTGGCCCCGGTGATGCTGTTTCAGTGGTACGCGATCTTTTGCTACTGGCAATACATCGTGCTGTCGCTGTCGACCACATTGTTCGGCACCACCGACCCCACCTCGCATGGTTTCCGCGAGGCCGGCCTGGTCAATGGGCAGATCGGCGGGTTCTATAACTTCGTTGCGTTTCTGGCGGCGTTTGCGATGGTGCCGGTGGTGCGTCGCTTCGGTCCCAAGTACACGCATGCGGCCTGCCTGATCGCCGCCGGTATCGGCATGTGGCTGCTGCCTGGCATCGAAAATCGCTGGCTGATGCTGCTGCCGATGATCGGCATTGGCCTGGCCTGGGCCAGCATGATGGGCAACCCGTATCTGATGCTGGCCGACAGCATCCCGCCCGAGCGCACCGGCGTGTACATGGGCTTGTTCAACCTGTTCATCGTACTGCCGATGCTGATCCAGATCGTCACTTTGCCGCTGTATTACGAGCATGTGTTGCACGGCGACCCGCGCAACGTGGTCCGCCTGGCCGGCGCGCTGATGCTGGCAGCGGCAGCGGCGATGTTGTGCGTGCGGGGCCGCAAGCAGGGGACGATCCCGGCAGGGGCGTAGCAATGCGGGGCTGACATCGCTGGCTGCCGCAGATGCCAGACGCGAGTGCCTGCAGGGTTGCCTGAGGTGGCGAGTACGGTGGATCGGCTGGCCGCCGGCCCTCATCCGCCCTTCGGGCACTTCCCGCAGGCGGGAGAAGGAAGCGGGTTGCCGGTCTGGTATCTCCCAATCCCGAATCCCGAATCTCCGCCTCACGCCGACTCGCGCACCACCAGCTTCACCGGCATTTCAACCGATTGCACCTGCTCGCCTGCAATCAACGCCAGCAGCCGGTCTACCAACAGCCGCGCGGCCAGGCCCAGATCCTGCTGCACGGTGGTCAACGGCGGTTGGCTGTAGGCGGCCAGCGGGATGTCGTCAAAGCCCACCAGCGAAATGTCCTGCGGCACGCGATGGCCGGCCTCGACCAGGGCGCGGATTGCACCCACGGCGATGACATCGGAGGCGGCGAACAGGCCATCGGGCGGGTCGGCTTTCTTGAGCATCGCGCGGGTAAGGCGGTAGGCATCTTCGCTGACGAAATGGCTGCGCGCGTGCAGCCGCGTATCGAATTCCAGCCCGTGTCGCTCCAGCGCGTGGCGATAGCCGGCAAACCGCGGTGCCACCTCGGGCAATTGGTCGTCGCCCAGAAAGGCGATGCGCTGGCGGCCGCTGGCGATGAGATGGTCGGTGGCGAGCACGCCGCCCTGGAAATTGTCGCTGCCCACGCTGATGTACGACTGCCCATCGATGCGGCTGCCCCATACCGCCATCGGCAGGCCGTCGCGTGCGGCTGCATCCAGCGCGGCGTGTTCGGAACTTTGCCCCAGCACGATGACGCCGTCGGAGCGGCTGCCGCGCGCGAGTTGTTCCACCCAGCCATCCTGATGCCGGTCCAGTTTGGAGAGCAGCATGCTGTAGCCGCGTCCGGTGAGTTCTTCGGCCAGCAGCGCCAGCATGGTCATCAGGAACGGGTCCGAAAGCGGCTGATCCAGCGCATGCATCATCGGCACTGCCACGCTCACGGTGTTGGAGCGTTTGGCGCGCAGGCTGCGTGCCACCGGGTCGACCTGGTAGCCGGCATCGGCCGCAATCTGCTTGATGTAGGCGCGCGTGCGTTCGGCCACGACCGGGCTGCCGGCCAGGGCCCGCGACACGGTGGATTCGGACACGCCCGCCATGCGCGCGATGTCGGCCATCTGCGGACGGGCAGTGAGCGTGGTGCGGTCTGAAGGTTTGGCCATGGCAGCGCGCTGCGGAAAAGCCAGAGTGTAATCAGTTCGCACTAGAGGCGGGTTGTTCGCACGGTGGCGGCTGCTTGTACGCGCGGGCGCGGCGCGCACGCGCACGGATCTGCTGGCCTTGTGGGCGCTGCCGCAGATCGGGCGCCGGACGTGCGGGGCAGGTGGGCAGCGAGACATGCAGCGGTGCGCGGCGAGAGCGTGTTGTGCGTACAGCGCAACGGGCCTCGTTTGCGCGCTCGCTCAGCCCATGTAGAGCCCGCCATTCACCGCGTAATCGGCGCCGGTGACATAGGCGGCCTCATCGGAGGCGAGCCAGGCGCACAGTCCGGCAACTTCGGCCGGTTTGCCGAGCCGGCGCACCGGCACCGAGGTGGCCAGGCGATCGAGCACATCCGGCGGAAAGCTGCTGATCGAGGCGCTGGCGATATAGCCGGGCGAGATGGTGTTGACGGTGACCCCGCGCGAGGCGACCTCTTGCGCCAACGCACGGCTGAAACCATGCATCGCCGCCTTGGCGGTGGCGAAATTGATCTGGCCGATCTGCCCCTTGTGCGCGCTGACCGAGCCGATATTGACGATGCGCCCCCAGCCGCGCGAGGTCATGCCATCGACCACCTGCTTGGTGATGTTGAACAACGAATGCAGGTTGCTGGCGATCACCGCATTCCAGTCGTCGCGGCTCATCTGCCGGAACAAGGTGTCGCGGCTGCCGCCGGCATTGTTGACCAGCACATCGATCTCGCCGACTTCGGCCTTGACCTTGGCGAACGCAGCCACGGTGGATTCCCAATCGGCGGCATTGCCTTCGGATGCCACGAAATCGAAGCCCAACTCGCGCTGCTCGCGCAGCCACGACGCCTTGCGCGGCGAATTGGGCCCGCAACCGGCAACCACGGTGTGCCCGCTGCGCGCCAGTTTCTGGCAGATCGCGGTACCGACACTGCCCATGCCACTGGTGACGTATGCGATGCGGAGAGTCATTGGGTGTCACTCCTTCGGAGTTGGGGAATGGGGAATTGGGAATGGGGAATGGGGAATGGGGAATCGGAAAAGCAGGAGCCACTGTTGCGAGTTCGATTTTTTCAAATTGGAAGTTGAGAATCGAAATGCGAGCGCAGCATTGCTCTACCGATTCCCCACTCCCGATTCCCCATTCCCGGCGGCGGTCAACGCGCTAGCGGAAACAAGCCAAACAACAACCCGCCGCCCAGCATCAACAGCGAAATCAGCACCGCCCACTTGAGCGTGAAGCGTTGATGGTCGGCGAAGTCGACCTTGGCCAGGCCGACCAGCAGATAGGTCGATGGCACCAGGGGGCTGAGCAGGTGCACCGGCTGGCCGGCGAGCGAGGCGCGGGCCATTTCCACCGGGGTGATGCCGTAATGGCCTGCGGCTTCGGACAGGATCGGCAGCACGCCGAAATAGAAGGCGTCGTTGGACATGAAGAACGTGAACGGCATGCTGACGATCGCCGTGATCACCGCCAGATACGGGCCCCAGCTGTCGGGAATGACGGCCAGAAAACTGCGCGACATCGCTTCGACCATGCCGGTGTTGGACAGGATGCCGGTGAAGATGCCCGCAGCGAAAATCAGCGACACCACCGACAGCACGTTGCCGGCGTGATTGACCAGGCGGCGGCGCTGTTCGGCGAGGTTCGGGTAGTTGATCATCAGCGCCAGCGCAAAGCCGATCATGAACAACACCGGCATCGGCAGCACGCCCACCACCAGCGCGCCCATCAGCGCCAGGGTCAGGATCAGGTTCACCCACAGCAGCTTGGGCCGCTTCATGTCTTCGGTGTCTTCCACGCGCGGCAGGGCGTCGTTGTCTTCGGGGATGCTGGTGTCCAGCCATTTGCCGTCCGCCGGCAGGCGCACCACGCCCAGGCGGCGACGTTCGCGCATGCCCAGATACCAGGCCAGCGTGAGAATGCCGGCGATCGCCAACACCATGGCCGGCACCAATGGCACGAACACATCGGCCGGATCCACATGCAGCGCGGTAGCGGCACGCGCGGTGGGGCCGCCCCACGGGGTCAGGTTCATCACGCCGCTGGACAGGATGGTGACGCAGGTGAGGTTGAGCGCGTTCATGCCCAGGCGCTGGTACAGCGGCAACATCGCAGAGACGGTGATCATGTAGGTGGTGGAGCCGTCGCCGTCGAGCGAGATCAGCAGCGCCAGGATCGCCGTGCCCATCACGATCTTCAGCGGATCGCCCTTGACCAGGCGCAGGATGCGGCCGACCAGCGGATCGAACAGCCCGGCATCGATCATCACCCCGAAATACAGGATGGCGAACATCAGCATGACGCCGGTGGGCGCGATCTTCTTGATGCCTTCGAGCATCATCTCGTTGATGCCGGTGCCGAAGCCGCCCAACAACGCGAACACGATCGGCACCGTGATCAGAGCTACCAGCGGCGACAACCGCTTGCTCATGATCAGGTACATGAAGGTGATCACCATTCCGAAACCGAGCGCGGTCAGCATGCGGGCGAATCCTTTGAGGCGTACGGCAGGGGGAGAGTGGAGCTCAGCGTTGCGCAGGGTGCGCAGCGCCGACGATGCAGGTATGCGGTTGCTGCTGGACGTACGCGAGCTAGCGCAAGCGCGGCGCTGCGCGCGGGCCTGCCGCGGTAGCGGCGCGTTGCGCCGCTATGCGCGAACAGCGTGCGCACGTCGGTGTTTCTGATTGCCGACACGATGCAGTTGCGCATCAGAAGTCGTACTGAAAGCGGCCGGTTACCGCCAGCGTGTGGTCGACCACTGCGTTGGCGATGCGGTCGCGGTTGTGGCTATCGATCACGTTGAGCATCACGCGCAGGTTCGGCTTGAAATACCAGTTGCCGCCCAGCGTCCACGACTGCGTGCTGGCGTTGATGAAGTCCGGCTGCCCGTCCAGATGCTGGCCGCCACGCATGTAGTCGTAGCGCAATGCCAGCTCGAACGCACCGGAGGGGCGGTTGGGCGTGGCGATGCGGCTGAAGCGGCCGGTCTTGCGGTCGTACCCGCGCGATTCGCCGGTGACGAACCAGCTGACCAGCCCATAGCTGGCCAACACCTTGGCGTGCTGCGCGCCATCGTCGAGCAGGCCACCGCTGAATTCGCTCTGCCACGACCACGGGCCGAGCACTTCGGCATATTCCAGCGACCATTTGTCGAAATCGGTATCGCGGCCATCGGCAAAGCGCGCCAGGGTGATGCGGCTATTGTTGGCCAGATCGTTTTCCGGACGTGGGCGGATCAGCAGCGATGAAGCGCCCCCACTGCCCGGATGCGAATAGCGCTCGTGCGCCAGCGAGACACCCAGGTGGCGCAAGCGCGCCTGGCCCATCTCCGGCGCGTAGGTCAGGCGCGTGCCGAGCGCACCGCCCTTGGTCGAAGAATTATCGATGCTTTCCAGGCTATATGCAGACGTGGACCAGGTTGCATCCGGGCGATTGGTCTGCCAGGAAATGGCCTTGCGGTAGATCGGCGCCAGCGTGGTCGAGGCGTAGCCGCGTTCCAGGAACGGGCCGTAGTTGGAGCCGGTGCGATCGTCGAGCGAGAAGTACTGCTTGAATTGGCCAACGGTCAACGTACCGGCCGAGAACTTCCTGGAGATATAGACATCGCGCGCCAGGATGCCGCGGCTGCCCGCCTCGTATTGCAGGCCGGCGAAATCCGCCTCGGCCTTGTAGTTGAAACCGTAGAACTTGCCGGACACGTCCAGCCACACGCGGCGGAACTGGGTGTCGTTGTGCTCGCGTGCACCACGGTCGTCGTTGTCGAACATGGTGAAGTCCCAATGCACGCGCCCGCCCACTTCGGCAGTGACCGGGCCGGCCTCGTCGGCTGCATGTGCCGCCGGTGCCAGGCAGATCGCCGCGCAGGCGCCCAAGGCACGCAAACGCAAGGTGTCGTTGCTCACAGACCCTCCCAGGTACAGGTGTGAATCACGTTTGGCAATGCACCGCACACCGCCGCGGCGCGTTGGCAGCAGCCTAGTCCGGCGAAGCTGTCATGGACCTGTCGTTTGGGGGCGGGGATTGGGGAGTCGGGATTTGGGATTCGTAAAAGCAGAGTTGCAACAGCGGCGAGCTTTTGTACGCGTGGCCTGTTACCTTCCGGCCGCGACCAACCGCTGTTCCGAATCCCCAATCCCTATTCACGAATCCCTGCCCCATGCGCCTTCTGCTGGTCGAAGACAATGCCGATCTCGCCGATGCCATCGTGCGGCGCATGCGCCGTAGCGGGCATGCGGTGGATTGGCAGGCCGATGGGTTGGCGGCGGCCAGCGTGCTGCGGTATCAGAGCTTCGATCTGGTGGTGCTGGATATCGGTCTGCCCAAACTCGATGGGCTGCGGGTGCTGGCCGGCATGCGCGAGCGGGGCGATACCACGCCGGTGCTGATGCTGACCGCGCGCGATGGCATCGAAGACCGCGTGCAGGCACTGGATGTCGGCGCGGACGATTATCTGGGCAAGCCGTTCGACTTTCGTGAGTTCGAAGCGCGTTGCCGCGTGTTGCTGCGGCGTAACCGGGGGCAGGCCAGCGAGGTGGTGCAGATCGGCGGATTCGTCTTCGACAATGCCGCGCACACGCTGCTGCTGGATGGCGTGCCGATCGAGTTGCCCAATCGCGAATATCGCCTGTTCGAGATCCTGATCGGACGGCTCGGGCAGGTGGTTGGCAAGGACGAGATCGGCAACGGCTTGTTCGGCTTCGACGATGACGCCGGCCCCAATGCGATCGAGCTGTATGTCGGCCGGCTGCGGCGCAAGCTGGCCGCCGCGCCGGTGCGTATCGTCACCGTGCGCGGTGCCGGTTACAAACTCGAAGAAGCCGACCCGCATGCGCCGGTGGAGCCGGGCGCCGATGGCTGAGCCGCTAGTGGTGGCACCGTCGATCCGGCGCACCTTGCTCCTGTACCTGGGCAGCCTGTCGCTGCTGGGTGCGGTGGTGCTGTTCTTTGCCGCACGCGATTACGGCGAGCGGGCGGCCAATCGGTCCTACGATCACCTGCTGGTGTCCTCGGCGCTGTCGATCATCGACAGTGTGGCCTTGGTCGGCGGCGACTGGCAGGTGGATCTGCCGTATGCCTCGCTGGATCTGCTCGGCATGGCGCCGGAAGACCGCGTGTTCTATCGCGTGTTCGATGCGCAGGGCCGCACCATTACCGGCGAAGACACGCTGCCGCCGCCGCCGCGTGCGCCCCGCGACGAGCGGCCGCTGCTGTTCGATGCGCAGTACAGCGGCGAGCCGGTGCGCTTTGCGGTGGTGATGCATCGGGTGGCGTCGGCCTCGGGGCAGGGCGAGGTGCGCGTGCAGGTGGGCCAGACCCGGCGCGCACGCGATGCGGTGGCGCGCGATGTGGTGCTCAACGCCTTGGTGGCGATCGGCGTGCTGTCGCTGCTGGCGCTGGGCCTGGTGTGGCTGGGTGTCTACCGCGCGTTGCGGCCGCTGCAGCGCATCGAGCGCGATCTGTCGCGGCGCGAACCCTCCGACCTCAAGCCGCTGAACGTGCCGGCGCCGCAGGAAATGCAGTTGATGGTGACCGCGCTCAACCGGTTCATGGCGCGGCTATCGTCCAGCAACGAAACCCTGCGCGCCTTCATGGCCGAAGCCGCGCACCAGATGCGCACACCGCTGGCGGCCTTGCGCGCGCAGGCGCAGCTGGCGATGGACGACGATGACCTGCACGAGATGCAACGCAGCCTGGTGGCGATCGAGCGCAACGCCAGCCATATGAGCCGGCTGCTCAATCAGTTGCTCAGCGATGCCAGCGTGATCCACCGTGCCAACCTGCAGCGCTTTGCCACCGTGGATCTGGCCGATGTACTGCATCAGGCCCTGCACGAAGCGCTGCCGCGCAGCCCAGGCGCACCGCGCGTGCAGCTGGCGATCGACCCGAAACCGGCGCTGCTGCGCGGCGATGCCTTGCTGCTCCGCGAGGCGCTGAAAAACCTGATCGACAACGCCTGCAAATACGGTGCCGGTGCCGGTGCCCCGCTGCAGGTGGCGCTCACCAGCGACGGCAACCACCACGTGCTGACCATTGCCGATCATGGCCCGGGCATTCCGGCGGCCGAAGCCGAGCGTGTGTTCGAGCGTTTCGTGCGGGGGGCGGATGCCCCGGCCGGCGGCGCCGGGCTGGGGTTGGCCATCGTCAAGCGCGTGGTGGAAGCGCATGGCGGGCGCATCGATCTGTCCAACCGCATCGGTGGCGGCTTGATCGCCTCGCTGCATTTTCCCGGAGGAGACGCGTGATGCGGGCGATGTGGATGCTGCTGTTGCTGCTGGTCCATGGCCTGGCCTGCGCGGCGGCCGGCGATGTGCGGCGCTTTCCTGCACAGGGCCCGGTGCGTGTGCAGCTGCGCGTGCAGGGCTCCACCGACCTGGAAGTGTTCGGGGCAGTCATCCGGGATTACCAGCGGCTGCATCCGGGCACCGAGGTGATCTACGAAGACGTGATTGCCTGGGACATCTATGACCGTTATCTGCACCCAAGTCATGGCGCACCTGCTGCAGACATGCTGATCAGCGCCAGCATGGATCTGCAGACCAAACTGGTGAACGACGGCCACGCGTTGGCGCATCGCTCCGCACAGACCGAAGCCTTGCCGGCATGGGCGCAATGGCGCCATGAAGTGTTCGGCATCAGCTACGAGCCTGTGGCCATCGTCTACAACACGCGCAAGCTGGATGCCGCCCGCGTGCCGCGCACGCGCCGGCAGTTGCTGGCGTTGTTGCGCGCGCCCGATGCACCGCTGCGCGGCAAGGTCGGCACCTACGATGTCGAACGCAGCGGCGTGGGGTATCTGTTCGCGACCCAGGACGGCCAGGTGGGCAGTATCGCCGGCGCGCTGCTCGCGGCGCTGGGGGCCAACCGGGTGGTATTGGAGGAGCGCACCGGCAGCCTGCTCGACCGGGTCAGCCGTGGCGAGCTCCTGCTGGCCTACAACGTGCTTGGCTCCTACGCGCAGGCCCGCATCGATGCGGGCGCGCCGCTGGGCATCGTGCAGCCGCAGGACTACACGCTGGTGGCGCTGCGCACGGCGGTGATCCCCAAGACGGCGCCGCATGCGCCGGAGGCGCGCCGGTTTCTCGACTACCTGCTTTCGCCGCGCGGCCAGCAGGTGCTGTCGCGCGAGGCGCGGCTGATGCCGATCCTGCCGGCCGCCGGTGGCCGCGGCGGTTCGGCGCAGCCACCGTTCCGCCCGATCCCGCTCGGCCCCGGTCTGCTGGTATATCTGGACAAGCTCAAACGCCGCCAGTTCCTGGACGCCTGGCGGGCGAGCACGCAGCCGCCGCGTTAGAGCGTGTGATGCACGTTGAGATGAGATGCGTTGGCCGTCAGCGGTGTGGAGCGGCCACCGCTTGGCTTGTCTTGGCGCGCCAGCCAAGCCGGCGCCACGCAGCACCCGCTCCGTGCCGCTGACGGCCAACCCTCCGCTTCGCACTCACCTCAACGTACATGACACGCTCTAGTGCAAGGCATCGGCGGCGGCGCTGTGCCAGACTTGGCGCATGGCTGATCTCACCATTCTCGTCGCCGACGACCACCCGCTGTTCCGCGCCGCCGTCATCCACGTGCTGCAGCAGACCCTGCCGCAGGCCAACGTGGTGGAAGCCTCCAGCGCTGCCACCCTGAGTGCCATGCTGCGTTCGCATCCGCAGGCCGAGCTGGTGCTGCTGGATCTGGCCATGCCCGGTGCACGCGGTTTTTCGGCGTTGTTGCACGTGCGTGGCGAACACCCGGACATTCCGGTGGTGGTGATCTCCTCCAACGATCATCCGCGTGTGATCCGGCGTGCGCAGCAGTTCGGCGCGGCCGGGTTCATTCCCAAATCCACGCCGGCCGAATCGATCGGCACCGCGGTGGCCAGCGTGCTGGAAGGCGGCACCTGGTTCCCGCCGATGACCGCCGAGCGTTCGGAGGCCGACGCACAACTGGCTTCCAAACTCGCCCAGCTCACGCCACAACAGTTCCGTGTGCTGCTGAGCCTGGCCGATGGCCTGCTCAACAAGCAGATCGCGCACGAACTGGGCCTGGCCGAGAACACCGTCAAGGTGCATGTCACCGCGATCCTGAAAAAGCTCGACTGCTACAGCCGCACCCAGGCCGCGGTGTTGGTCAAGGCGCTGGAGCCGGAAGGCGAGGGCTGAGCTAGCCTGCGCAACGGGTGGCCGCGCATTGCCGTCTGCAGCCCGCATGACACATCCCGCAGAACGCATGCAGGCATTGCGCCTGCGCATCAAGAGCGGCTGGCAAAACGCAGCGCGCAGTCGTCAGGTGAGCATGGACTGCGTACTCGGACCCTCGGTGCACGCGCAGCTACATGCGGCAGCGAGCACCAGCCGCATGGCGACTGCCGCAGTGTCTATTGGCTCTAGGCCGGCGGCTGCCGATAGAACACCATGCCGCCATGATGCAGCTCGTCGTCGGTAACGAAGTGGCCATCGGCGGTGAAGCCGGTGTCGTCCCAGTATTCGATGTGCGTGCCGGTGATTTCGTAACGGCCCTGGTAGGCGCTTTGGCGCGTGCCGCGGGCCTCGTCGTAGCGGCCGTTCGGCAGGAGTTCCTGCCGGATCCGTCCGTCGCCGGTGACCCACATGCCGAGATAGGGGTGTGCTTGCATCGGATGTCCTGGTTGCTGGGTCGCGATCGTGGCGGGTGCCGTGGGCGGTTGCGCAGCTGCCGCGAACGGGCAGGCGAGCGCCGAGCCGGCGCCCAGCGCCACCACGATGGCGGCTTTCATCGGCCTGTCGCTCATGGGCTGGCCCTGCGTTGCATTTGGCTGCGACCGCGCTGCAGCACGGCGTCGTAGACGGGCAGGTCCAGGAACGCGTTGACCTCGACCGCCTTGCCACCGGCCATCCGCATGATCCATGCGTAGCGATTGCGATAGCTGCCGCCATCGCGCAGCGTGGCCACGCCTTCCCACTGCACGATGACGTGCTCGCCATCGGCCCAGATGCGTTGCTGCACCGGCCGCAGTGGCGAGGCCAGGCGCTCGCTCAGCGGACGCACCGCGGCGTCGACCAACACCTCGCGACCACGCAAGGTGCCGGCGCTCGGACCGGAGCCTTCGATGGTCCACACCACCTCGGGCGACAGCAGCGTCTCGAAGATACCGCTGCCCCCGTTTCGCCACTGCGCAAAGGCCGCTTCGACGATGCGCTTGTTGCAGATGGGCACGAGTTGCTCTGCGCAGGTGTCTGTGGATGCAGCATCCTTGGATGTCGCGCCGGCATTGCCTGCGAACGCTGCGGCGACAAGCAGCGCTGCTGCCGTGATGGTTGGGAGTCTGGTCATGGCTGCTCCGTGGTGGTTAGGTGCGCAGCTGCACGTGATGGGTGCCGTAGATCAACTGCTGCGCCATCGGCCTGCCGATGAAGCGTTCGGGAAAGATCGGCGGCACTGCGCTGACCGCGTCCAGGCGCGCGACATGCGCGTCGCTGAGCACGATCTCCAGCGCGCCGAAGTTGTCTTCGGCCTGCTGCAAGGTGCGTGCGCCCATCACCGGCGACACGACGGCCGGGTTGCGCAAGGTCCAGGCCAGCGCCACCTGCGAGCGCGATGCGCCCAGTTCATCGGCGACCGCACCGACCACATCGGCGATCTCCAGCGCGCGTGCATTGAGATGCCCGGTCGAGGCGATCACGCCCTTGCGGCTGCTCGACACCTCTGCCGCATTGTCGTCGGTCAGATCGGCGCGGCTGTATTTGCCGGTGAGGATGCCACCGCCCAGCGGCGACCACGGCAACACGCCCAGGCCGAGTTCGCGCGCCATCGGCAGCAGCTCGTGTTCGACGCTGCGTTCGACCAGGCTGTACTCGATCTGCAGCGCCACCAACGGCGACCAGCCGCGCAGGTCGGCCAGGGTCTGCAATTGCGCCACGCGCCAGGCCGGCGTATTGCAGATGCCCAGATAAAGCACCTTGCCCGATTGCACCAGATGCTCCAGCCCGCGCATCACCTCGTCCGGTGCGGTGGTGAAGTCCCAGGCGTGCAGGTACAGCAGGTCGATCCGGTCGGTGGCAAGTTGGCGCAGGCTGGTTTCAACCGAGCGAATCAGGTTCAGGCGATGATTGCCGCCGGAATTGATGTTGTCCGCATCGCGCGCCATGGTGAATTTGGTGGCCAGCACGAAGCATTCGCGTCGGTCCTTGATCAACTCGCCGAGGATGCGTTCGGAGCCGCCGTTGGTGTAGTTCACTGCGGTGTCGATGAAGTTGCCGCCGCGGTCGGCATAGGCGTCGAAGATGCGTTTGGCTTCGCCTGCATCTGCGCCCCAGCCCCAGGCTTCGCCGAAGGTCATGGTGCCCAGCGACAGGGGCGAGACGCGCAGGCCGGAGCGGCCGAGCAGGCGGTAGTGGTCCAGTGAGCGTGGCTGATGCATGCGTGATGTCTCCCGGTAGCGACGTGGTGCGTGTTGCCAGCCACTGTGCCGCGGCGCGGGGGGCGAGCGTGAGCCTGGTTATCCGGCATCCTTGCCTGATCGTCCGAATGGCCGCGGCTAGTCATGGCTGTTCCCCTGCCGATGCATGCACTGCGCCCGAATGCAGCGGCTCTCTTGGCGTCAGACGCAGCACCGCAGGCAAGCGTCTATGCTATGGCGACCGCCATCGAACACTGAAGCCGCGGCACCGTGACCATCAAATTCGACCTCAACGATCTGCAGGCATTCCGTGCGGTTGCCGAAAACGGCAGCTTTCGCCGCGCTGCCGAACGCATCCGCATCACGCAACCGGCACTCAGCCGCAGGATCGACAAGCTCGAGTCGGCGTTGAACGTCAAACTGTTCGAGCGCACCACGCGCAAGGTCACGCTCACCACCGTCGGCCAGGCGTTCATGCCGCAGGTCGAGCGCATGCTCGACGATCTGGACATGGCGCTGATGAGCATCGGCGATGCAGGGTCCAGCAGGGTGGGCACGGTGACCGTGGCCTGCGTGCCGTCTGCGGCGTACTACTTCATGCCGCAGGCGATCCACGGGCTGCATCAGTTGTTTCCCAAGATCCGCATCCGGCTGTTCGACGGCAGCGCCAGTCATGTCAGCGCGGCAGTAGCCTCCGGCGAAGCGGATTTCGGGGTCAGCTTCAGCGGTAACCTGGCGCCGGAGGTGGAGTTCGAACCGTTGTTGCAGGAGCGCTATGTGATTGCCTGCCGCCAGGACCATCCGCTGTCCGGGCGCGCGCAGGTCAGCTGGCAGGAAGCCTACGGTTACGACTACATCACGCTGGACAAGACATCGGGCAACCGGCTGGTGCTGGATCGGGCGCTGGCTGCATTCACGCCGGACAAGCCGAGCATCTGCGAGACCCGGCATGTCACCACGTTGCTGGGGTTGGTGGAGGCCGGCGTCGGTATTGCCGCCGTGCCGTCGATTGCCATGCCGTCCGGCCCGCATCCGGTGCTGGCGGCGGTGCCGCTGGTCGAACCGGAGGTGTCGCGCAACGTGGGACTGCTGAAACGTCGCGGACGCACGCTGACACCGACCGCGCTGGAACTGGCGGAACTGGTGCGACGGATGCCCGCACGTTCAGGGTGACACCGGGTCCAGACCGGTCGCGCGCGCCACCGCCTGCGCATCGCCCGACTGCAGGTACGCAAGCAGGCGCTTGGCCGCCTCGGGATGCTCCGCGTTGACCGGAACGCCTGCCGCATAGCGCGTGATCGACTGCAGCGGTTCGGGGATCTTGCCGACAAACTCCACGCCTGCCACCGGAAGCAGCTCGGCCACCTGCTGAAAGCCGAGCTGATAGCTGCCATCGGCCACCACCGTGCCCACCGGGGTGCGCGGAATCTTCTTGCTCTTGGCCATCATCGGGCCTTCGATCTGCAACTTTTTGAATAGCGTGGTTTCGATGTAGACGCCGCTGGCGCTGTCGGAATAGGCCACCGAATCGGCGTGCAGCAGCGTCTGTTTGAAGTGCTCGACGCTGTCGATCTTGGGTTTGGGTGCACCGCTGCGCACCACCATGCCGATCCTGGAATCGGCCAGTTCCACCCGCGATGCCGGGTCGACCACGCCTGTGTCGATCAGCGTCTGCAGCGCGCTGCCGACCATGATCACCACATCGGCATGCTCACCGCGTGCAAGCCGGTTGGGAATGGCTTGTGGCGTTTCGCCCATCGAAGGACCGAGCAGGGTGGTGACCTTCACCCCGGTCTGCTTGCTGTATTGCGGCGCCAGGCGATCGAAGGCGGCCGTGAAACCGCCGGAGGTCATCACGGTCAACTCCTGTGCGCCCGCCGCTGTGGACAGCAGAACCGTTGCAACGATCGCAGCCAACCATTTTTTCCACCTGCTCCGCATCATTTCGTCGCTCCTGCCGCAGCATCCAGGCCGGTCGCCGTCGCTGGATTGCCTTGGCGGCGATACAGAAACAGCGTGGCCCCCAGCGCGCACGCCGACGCGAAGACCAGCCAATAGCCGGGCGCCGCCTTGTCGCCGGTGACATGGATCAGCCAGGTGGAGATCACCGGCGTAAAACCGCCAAACACCGCGGTTGCCAGGCTGTAGGCGAGCGAAAATCCTGCTACCCGCACATGCGCTGGCATCCGTTCGGTGAGCGCCGGGATCATGGCGCCGTTGTAGAGGCCGTAGATGAAGGACAGCCACAGCAGCGCCTGCAACATATGCGTAAAGCTCGGCGCGGCCGCAAGCAACGCGAGCACCGGATAGGCCGTCGCGATGCACACCACCGCCATGGTCACCAGCAGCGGCTTGCGGCCGAAGCGGTCGCTGAGCGCGCCGCCGATCGGCAGCCAGATGAAATTGGACACGCCCACCAGCAGCGTCACGATCAATGCATCGCCGGTGCTGAGTTTGAGCACGGTCTTGCCGAACGTCGGTGCGTACACGGTGATCAGATAGAACGCGGTCGTCGTCAGCGCGACCATCAAGCCGCCGGCAATCACGATGCCGGCATTGTTCGCCAGCCCGCGCATCACCTGCTTCATCGTGACCGGCTGCCGGCGCTGCGCAAATTCGGCAGTCTCTTCCAGGCTTCGCCGCAGCAAGAAGATGAAAGGGATGATGACGCAACCGATGCCGAACGGAATCCGCCAGCCCCATTGCGCCAGATCCTGCGGCGCCATCAGCTGGTTGAGCGCAAACCCGATCGCGGCCGCCGCGACGATGGCAAGCTGCTGGCTGGCCGATTGCCAACTGGCATAGAAGCCGCGCCGGCCCGGTGTCGCCATCTCGGCCAGATACACCGACACGCCGCCCATTTCCGCGCCGGCCGAAAAGCCCTGCAGCAAGCGCCCGAGCAGCACCAGGGCCGGGGCCCACAAGCCGATGCTGGCGTAGCCTGGCACCAGCACGATCAGCACGGTACCGCTGGCCATGATCGCCAAGGTGACGATCAGGCCTTTGCGGCGCCCGACATCGTCGATGTAGGCACCCAGGATCACCGCACCCAGCGGCCGCATCAGAAAGCCCGCGCCAAACACGGCGAAGGTCATCATCAGGGACGCGAATTCGTTGCTCGCCGGGAAGAAGGCCGCGGCGATCTGCGTTGCGTAAAAGCCGAACAGGAAGAAGTCGAACTGCTCGAGGAAGTTGCCCGAGGTCACCCTCAGCACCATCCCGAGTTTGGACTGTTGCGTTGCCTCACCGCTGGAACTGTGCATAAATCGCCCTCCACGATAGGTATGCATGGACGTCTGACACCTGAGGCACTCGATTCTGGTCCAGATGGTCGATGTTGATAATTGCTGCTTTCTCATCGATTGATGCGCGTTGAACATCGGCCCTCGCGGCTGCAGTGCGCGACGCGCAGTGACCTCGCCACGACGCCCATGCCGCATTCGCCATCGGCCACTGGCGTTGCCGCCTGACCTGAAGGTCGATCCGTCCATGCCGTCGCCGCAGGTGCGCTGGCGGCCTGCCGATGCGCCAATTAGATTGGTGCGTGCGCTGCCGTTCTTGGGCGCATGAGAGCAAGCAGGCAGCGCTGGCAGCGCGCTACCCGCGCCGCATCAACATCTGCGTCACCAGCGCACGCAAGGCGGGCGGGCGGACCGGTTTGGACAAAAATCCCCAACCCAGATCCAGCGCATGCTCGCGCAGGACAGGGTCGGGTTCTGCGGTGACCAGGATCACCCGTGGCTCGCGTTGCCAGCGTTCCACCAACTGCGACAGCAGCATGGGGCCGTGGTGTGCGCCCATGCGCACATCCAGCAGCAGCAGTTCCGGCACCTCCTCGGCATTGGCCGCGCTCAATGCCTCATCCGGGCCACCGGCGAAATCCACGCGGCATTCCCAGCGTTCCAGCAGCGTGCGGGTGGCTTCGCACACCAATGGCTCATCGTCCACGCACCATACCCGGCAGCCGTGCAGGATGGGGTCGTTGCCGTGTTCGGCAGTGCTGGCCGGCGCTGGCAGTTGCCGTGCGATGGCGGTGCGATCGCCCAGCGGGACAGTCACCGAAAACACGCTGCCGGCGCCCAGGGTGGAACGCAGCCCGATGCGATGGCCGAGCAGACGGCCGATGCGCTCGACGATGGCCAGGCCCAGGCCTGCGCCGCGGTCGTTGGCCACGCCGTCGTCGAGGCGGCGGAATTCTTCGAAGATTTCGTGTTGCAAGGCGTCGGGGATGCCGGGGCCCTGGTCGTGCACTTCGATACGCAGCCAGCCGCCACGGCGACGGCAGCCGATCAGCACGCGCCCGCGCGGCGTGTAGCGGATGGCGTTGGACAGAAAGTTCTGCAGGATGCGGCGCAGCAGGTTTTCATCGCTCAATACCACCGCCGAGGTCGGTACCGATTCCAGTACCAGCCCGCGGTCTTCGGCCAGGATGCCGAAGTCGCGCGCCAGGGTGTCCAGCAAGGGCGCAAGCGCAAAGTCGCGCACCTGGGTCTTCAGGCTGCCCGCTTCCAGGCGCGAGATGTCGAGCAGGCTGTTGAGGATGGCGTCCTGCGCAGCCAGCGCACCGTCGATGTTGTCGACCACGCGTGCGCTGCCAGCCTCGCGCACTTGCCCGCGCAGCACCGAGACGAACATGCGCGCGGCGTTGAGGGGCTGCAGCAGGTCGTGCACCGCCGAGGCGACGAAGCGGGTCTTGTAGCGGTTGGCGCTTTCGGCTTCGCGCTTGGCCGCCGCCAGGTCGCGGGTGCGCTCGGCCACGCGGTGTTCCAGCGCGTCGGCCAGCGAACGCAGTTCGCGTGCGGCGTTCTTGTAGCTGGTGATGTCGGCGTAACTGGTGACAAAGCCGCCATCGGGCAGTGGATTGCCGCGGATTTCCAGCACGGTGCCGTCTTCTTTTTCGCTCTCGCGCATATGCGGCTTGCCGCTGCGCAAATGATTCAGGCGCCGCTCGATCGCCGCCTCGATCGGCCCCGGCCCCAGCAGGCCGCGGCGTGCATTGAAGCGGAACAGGTCTTCGATCGGGCGGCCGATCTTGAGCAGTTCCGGCGGGAACCGGAATAGCTCCACATAGCGCGAATTCCACGCCACCAGGTTGAGCGCCTCGTCGATCACCACCACGCCTTGCGGCAGATGTTCCAGGCTGCGGCTCAGGCCGGCATTGGCCTGCTGCGCGGCGGTCACCACGCCGTCCTGGGCCGTGCGCAGTTCTTCGGCGTGTTGCTGCAGCAAGGTTTCCAGTTCGTGCCGGCTGCGCTGGCGTAGCGCCGACAGCCGCCGCCGTTGCTGCACGAACAACCACAGCAGTGCCAAGGCCAGCCACGCGCCGGCGGCGGCAATCGCCGCGGCGCGGCCGGCAGCGGCGCTGGCGCGGGTGTCGTGCAGCAGATGCAGGCGCCAGCCGCTTTCGGGCACTTCCAGGGTCTGCCACAGCACCTGCGCACCGAGCGGCGGGTCGCGCACGTCGGCCAGCACGCCGCCGTACCCGGTCTGCTCGATCAGCCGGCGCCGCAGCGGCAGCAATTCCTGGTCGGCGTACTGGCGGGTGCTCTGCAGTTCGCGGCGATCGCGGTCGCTGAGCGGGGCCAGCACGCGGTAGCGCCACTCCGGCTGGCTGGCCAGAAACACCACATCGTGCGCGTCCGACGCCAGCACGATATCCGGGGTCTGCAGCCACTCGCGCTCCAGCGCAGCCAGCGCGATCTTGATCACCACCACGCCCTGCACCCGGCCGGCGCCATCGACAATGGCCTGCGACAGGAAATAGCCTGGCTCGCTGGTGGTCATGCCGATGCCGTAGAAGCTGCCGCTGCCGGTGGCCAGCGCCTGCTGGTAATACGGACGGAAGGCGTAATCCACGCCCACGTTGCTCCGTGGCGCCCGCCAGTTGCTGGCGGCCAGTGCCACGCCGTCATGGTTGATCAAGGTCAGCGTGGACGACTGCGTGACATTGTTGGCGCGTTCGAGCTTGCGGTTGAGCGCATCCACCTGTGCCGGCGACAGCGGGCCGGACACGGCCGCGCGCAACTCCGGGTCCAGCGCCAGAATCTGCGGCAACGTGCGATAGCGGTCCACGCGCTGCTGCAGCGCCTGCGCGTAGAGCCGTAGCTGGCGGCGCACGGTCGCGCTTTCATCGTGCAGCGCGCTCTGTTCGACGAAGTGCCCGGCCGCCACCATGGCCACCACCATCCCGCCCAGCACGATGGACAAGGTGAGCAGCAGGCGACGGCGTTGCGATGCGTACATGGGCGCAAGTATGCGGTCTGCTGCCGGATCGCGTAGCCATCGGCGCGTAACGGCCAACAAGAAACGGTTGCGCTCACCTCCAGACAGACGCAGCCGGCGCTGGGTGCCGCATGTGCTACGCGTCGACGACGGTTCCGGGCGCTCGGCCCGCAGTTGCCTGGCCGCTGCTCGCGATCTGTGTCAGCCGCTCTGATCGCACGCTGGGCAAGCGCCGAATACGACAACGGCCGCACCCGGGATGGATGCGGCCGTGTCGAATGCCTGTGGCGGTGCGATTCCGGCGGCGCGTCGGCGAACCGGCGCGCGGCCATGACGCGGCAGTGCGTCGGCGCGAATCGCCGGCGCGCTGCTTTTGCTCAGTGCAGCTTAGAACTGCACCTGCGCACGCAGTTCCATCACGTGCGGGGTTTCATGCACGCCATTGCGCGAGGAATCCACCCAGCTGTAGTTGGCCTGGAACTTGAAGTGGCTGGTGAGGTACCAGTTGGCGCCGATGGTGGTGTCGTGCTGACGGCCGCCATGCACATTGTTGTCTTCCAGGTTCAGGCGGCTGTAGCGGGCGGTCAGCTCGACCGCGCCGTAGTCGTGCGACGGCTTGATGTTGCCCGGCACGCCGCCGGCATAGCTGCGCGATTCGCCGGTCAGCGTCCAGGTGCCGTAGACGTACTGGCCCTGGGCGATGAAGTGCGGCTGGTTCGCGTTGCGCGCCACTTCGGCACGCAGGGCTTCGCTCTGCAGCGAGAACGGGCCGTGGATCCAGACCGCTTCCAGGCCGGTGCGGATCACATGGTCCACATCGAGGATGGTGCCGGTATCGATCAGGCGCACATCGGTCAGGCCGGCTTCCGGGCGCGCACGCAGGCGCACACGCGGGCTGAACGACACGCCGCGGCCGTCGCTGTAACCGCGCGGGTTTTCGATCGAGCCGGCGATGCCCAGGTGCAGCACGTCGCCTTCGGCCTTCATCGGGGTCCATGCCGCGTGCACGGCCTGGGTGGTGCCCGGGTTGTCGCCCTGCAGATCCTTGCCGCCGTACGCGCCGGCCTGCAGCAGGTACTGCTGACGTTCCAGCGTCCATTCCGCGCCGGTACGGCGCCCCTGGAACACCGCCTGGATCGGCAGGCCCAGTTCCATGAAGCTGCCCGCACGCGAGCTCTGCACCGCTTCCAGGCCCACCGGCACCTTCATGTAGCCCAGGCGCACGCGGCCGTAATCCTGGCCGAACAGGGCCTTGGTCTCGAACCGGTAGAACACGTCCAGCCACAGCTTGGACTCGAAGTCGTAGTACACCATGGCGTCGTAGACGCCCTTCTTCTTGATGGTGGCGCCGAATTCCTTGCGGCGGAAGTCGTTGCGGTCTTCCAGGCGGTCGTCGCCGGAGAAGTTGTTGTCGTCGTAGGCGTAGTTGCCGGTCAGGCCAAGCTCGGTGCCGTCACCGAAGGTGTACTTGGTCGGCCAGTTTTCGATCGAGGTGGCTGCATTGGCAGCGGCGGGGACGATGGCAGCAGCCAACGCCAGGACAAGCAGATTGAGGCGCATAGGTATGGTCTTCGGCAATGAAAAGGGGCCGGGCGTCCTGCCATGGCGGTCGCAATGAATGTCTTCAGCAAGCGCGCAGGGTCCGGACGACGGCAGCACAGAAACGGTGTCTGCGTTAAACGGAATTAACGGCCGGCGGCGGCGCGGCTGAAGTGTAAGCCCACGTTCAGCCGCTGGACACGGGGTAGTACCAATGGGCTATCGGCCGGGGCTGTGACGTGCGGCCAGAATGCGTGCAACGGGTGCCTGCTCGGCACCCTCTCTCGTCTCTCGGAGTGGTGTCATGCACATCAGCAAGCCTGCCGGCCCCCTGCCGGCATCCGTCCCCTTCTATCGCCAACTGTATTTTCAGGTGGTGGTGGCGATCGTTCTCGGTGCCCTGCTGGGCCATTTCGAGCCCGCCTTCGCCGAAAGCCTCAAGCCGCTGGGCGACGCGTTCATCAAGCTGGTGAAGATGATCATCGCCCCGGTGATCTTCCTGACCATCGTCACCGGCATCGCCGGCATGACCCATCTCAAGACGGTGGGCCGGGTGTTCGGCAAGGCGATGGCCTACTTCCTGTTCTTTTCCACCTTGGCCCTGGTGGTCGGTCTGGTGGTTGCCCATGTGGTGCAGCCCGGCGCCGGCATGAACATCAATCCGGCCGATCTGGACCAGAGTGCGGTCAAGAGCTACGTCGAGAAGTCGCATGACCTGACCCTGGTCGGCTTCCTGATGGACATCATCCCCAACTCGCTGATCGGCGCGTTCACCGGCGATCAGGTCGTCAACGGCAAGCTGACCGGGCCGAACATCCTGCAGGTGCTGTTCGTGGCGGTGCTGTTCGGCGTGTCGCTGGCGCTGGTGGGCGAGCGCGGCAAGCCGGTGCTGAACCTGCTGGAAGCGCTGATCGCCCCGGTGTTCAAGCTGGTGCACATCCTGATGCGTGCCGCCCCGATCGGTGCCTTTGGCGCCATCGCCTTCACCATCGGCAAGTACGGCGTGGAGTCGCTGGTCAACCTGGCCTGGCTGGTGGGTTCGTTTTATCTGACATCCCTGCTGTTCGTGCTGGTGATCCTGGGGCTGGTGAGCCGGCTGTGCGGGTTTTCGGTCCTCAAGCTGATCCGCTACCTGAAGGCCGAGCTGCTGCTGGTGCTGGGCACGTCCTCGTCGGAGTCGGCGTTGCCGTCGCTGATGGAGAAGATGGAAAAGGCCGGCTGCGAGAAGTCGGTGGTGGGCCTGGTGGTGCCAACCGGGTACTCGTTCAATCTGGACGGCACCAACATCTACATGACGCTGGCGGCGCTGTTCATCGCCCAGGCCACCAATACCGAACTGACCCTGGGCCACCAGATCGCACTGCTGGCCGTGGCGATGCTCAGCTCCAAGGGAGCGGCCGGCGTCACCGGTGCCGGCTTCATCACCCTGGCCGCCACGCTGGCCGTGGTGCCTGAAGTGCCGGTGGCCGGCATGGCGCTGATCCTGGGCGTGGACCGTTTCATGAGCGAATGCCGCTCGCTGACCAACTTCATCGGCAACGCGGTCGCCACCGTGGTGGTCTCGCGCTGGGAAAACGCCCTGGACCGCGACCGGCTCAAGCTGGTGCTGGACGGCGGCGAACCGCCGCTGCTGGCCCCGGTCGGCCAACCCGGCGTGGCACCTGCCAGCCTGCGTTGATGCTTCCTACGGCCCTGTCTTCCGTCGGTGTTAGCGACGGGATGCAGGGCCGTTCTTGTTTGGCCTCCACGCCGGCTGCGCTGCGCGTCACGCCGCACCCGTGATTTCCCTGCCGCGCTGACAGCTGCGCGACAGGCCCTTGTTCAGGCAGGAGGGTAGAATTCAGCCTCCTGCGCCTTCGAGAACCACACCACCGATGTCCACCGACGACTTCAAACAGGCCGCCCTCGACTACCACCGCCAGCAGCCGGCCGGCAAGATCAAGGTCACCGCGACCAAGCCGATGCTGACCCAGCGCGATCTGTCGCTAGCGTATTCGCCGGGCGTGGCGTTCGCCTGCGAGGCCATCGTCGAAGATGCCACCCAGGCCAGCGAGCTTACTGCGCGCGGCAATTTGGTGGCGGTCATCACCAACGGCACGGCGGTGCTGGGCCTGGGCAACATCGGCCCGCTGGCCTCCAAGCCGGTGATGGAAGGCAAGGGCGTGCTGTTTCAGAAGTTCGCCGGCATCGACGTGTTCGATATCGAAATCAACGAGAACGACCCGGACAAGCTGGTGGACATCATCGCCAGCCTGGAGCCGACCTTCGGCGGCATCAACCTGGAAGACATCAAGGCGCCGGAATGCTTCATCGTCGAGCGCAAGCTGCGCGAGCGCATGAACATCCCGGTGTTCCACGACGACCAGCACGGCACCGCGATCATCGTTGGCGCCGCCGTGCTCAATGCGCTGGTGGTCACTGGCAAGAAGATCGAAGAGGTCAAGCTGGCCACCACCGGCATGGGCGCGGCCGGCATTTCCTGCGTCAACATGCTGGTATCGCTGGGCCTGAAGCCGGAGAACATCCTGGCGCTGGACCGCGATGGCGTGATCCACACCGGCCGCACCGATCTGGACCCGGACAAGCAGCGCTACGCCCGCGATACCGACAAGCGCACCCTGGCCGAAATCGTCGAAGGCGCCGATATCTTCCTGGGCCTGTCGGCCGCCGGCATCCTCAAGCCGGAGATGGTCGCCAGCATGGCGCGCCAGCCGGTGATCTTCGCGCTGGCCAACCCCAATCCGGAAATCACCCCGGAAGTGGCCAAGGCGGTGCGTCCGGATTGCATCATCGGCACCGGTCGGTCGGACTATCCGAACCAGATCAACAACGTGCTGTGCTTCCCGTACCTGTTCCGCGGCGCGCTGGACGTGGGCGCCACCGGCATCAACGAGGAAATGAAGATCGCCTGCGTCAAGGCGATCGCGGCGATGGCGCGGCGCGAGGCCTCCGACCTGGGTGCGGCCTATGGCGGCGAGACCCCGAGCTTCGGCCCCGACTACCTGATTCCGCGTCCGCTGGACCCGCGCCTGCTGGTGGAACTGTCGTCTGCGGTTGCGCAGGCGGCCATGGATTCGGGCGTGGCCACGCGCCCGATCACCGACATGGAGGCCTACCGCGACAAGCTCGGCCAGTTCGTCTACCGCACCAGCCTGATGATGAAGCCGGTCTACGACCGCGCGCGCGCCGACAAGCAGCGCGTGGTGTATGCCGAAGGCGAAGAAGAAGTGGTGCTGCGCGCGGTGCAGAACGTGGTCGACGAGGGCCTGGCCTTCCCGATCCTGATCGGCCGCCCGGACGTGATCGAAGCACGCATCGAACGCATGGGCCTGCGCCTGACCGCCGGCGTGGATTTCGAGATCACCAACATCCTCGACGACCCCCGCTTCAACGATTACTGGCAGTACTACCACGCGCTGACCGAGCGTCGTGGCGTGACCGTCACCGCGGCCAAGGAGTTGATGCGCTCGCGCCCGACCCTGATCGCGGCAGTGATGGTGGCGCGCGGCGAAGCCGACGCGATGCTGTCCGGCGTGGTTGGCCGCTTCCACAAGAAGCTGGGCTACGCGCGCAGCGTGATCCCGCTGGAACCGCGGGTGAGCTCCACCTCGGCGATGACCGGCGTGATCAACCAGCTCGGCGTGTTCTTCTTCCTGGACACCCACGTGCAGGAAGACCCCACGGTGGAGCAGGTGGTGGAAGCCACATTGCAGGCCGCGTACCGCCTCAAGCTGTTCGGCATCGAGCCGAATATCGCGCTGCTGTCGCACTCCAACTTCGGCAGCCACGACTCGCGCGATGCGCTGAAGATGCGCCAGGTGCGCGAGGCACTGCTCAAGCGCAAGCCCGAGCTCAACATCGACGGCGAAATGCAGGGCGACACCGCCTGGGACGAGGCGCTACGCAAGCAGATCATGCCCAACAGCACCTTGAAGGGCCGCGCCAACCTGTTCGTGTTGCCGAACCTGGAAGCGGCCAACATCGCCTACAACCTGGTGCGCGTGTTCACCGATGGCGTGGCGATCGGCCCGATCCTGATGGGCATCTCCAAGCCGGTGCATATCCTCACCACCAGCGCCACCTCGCGCCGGGTGATGAACATGACCGCCATCGCAGCGGTGGATGCGCAGATCCGCAGGCAGCGCGATGCGGAAAAGGCGGCAGCCGACAAGGGCACCGACTGACTCGAGATGTTCAGACTTGCCAGGTGTCCAAGACTTGGCCGAGTGCTGCTTGATTTGAAGCAGCAAGCGCTCGGCCGGCAAGACAACGGCCGAGAAGTGTCTTCCTCGATAGGGTGTTGCAAGGCGCCCAGGCACTTAGAGCGGCTAACAAAACGTAGCGCAGTAGTTTTGTTAGCTGCTCTTAGTCCCCAGTCTGCAGCAATAACCCACAAGCCCCTCTCCCCGCGGGAGAGGGGTTGGGGTGAGGGTACGGCCTACCCTTGGCAGCGACTCAGCGTCGACCATCCAAAACGTTGACGAGCGACGCAAACAGCAGGCGTCGCGGGGCGTCATCATCCCAGCGATCACGCCCAAAACCTCAGTCCTCAGCGCGCATCCGGCACCGCACCCAGTAACTCGATCTCCGCCACCTGTGCACGCGCAGGCGCGGTCCAATGCAGCCGATACTCCGCATACGAACCGGGCGTCGCGATCCGGAACGGGCGCGTTTGAAGCGGCCATTGAAAACGCTCCTCGCGGCGCGTATCGACGACGCGCCACGTGCCTCCTGCAGTGCGTGCTTCCAGCGTCCACGCGGCCGACGCAATCGCAGCGTCGCCGCTGGTCACGGTGTAAAGCATGGCCTCACCGCGATCAAGACCGCTCAACGTCAGCACCGTGGCGGGCGACACCGCGCTCGCGCTGCCCGCATCGTCGTCATGCAAAGCCGTCAGCGCGCGACCATCGGCCTGCGTCACGCGTGCGCTGGCACCCAGCAGGTCACGCAACGGGGCAGGGCGCTTGCCTGGCGCGGTCAACGACGGCGGCACATCCTCTGGTGCGCTGCCCCAGCGCGAGGGCGTGGGCCCCATCTCGAAGTCCAGCGTGGCACCCTTGGCGATCGCCGCATGCGGCAACCAGGTCTTGCGCCATGGCTTGCCGTTGAGCCTGAGCGATTGCACATACACATTTTCCGGCGAATTCTGCGGCGCATTGATCGTCAGCGTACCGCCGCCCGGCAAGCGCACGCGCGCCTGCTTGAACAGCGGCGAGCCGATCACATACTCCGGCGCTCCCATCCGCAACGGATACAACCCCAGCGCAGCGAACAGATACCACGCCGACATCTCGCCATTGTCTTCGTCGCCAGGGTAACCCTGGCCGATCTCGCTACCCAAGTACAGGCGCGCCAGAACTTCGCGCGTAATGCGCTGTGTCTTCCACGGTTGCCCTGCATACAAATACATCCATGGAATGTGGTGCGCAGTCTGGTTGCTGTGCGCGTACATGCCCATGCGCACATCGCGTGCTTCGGTCATCTCGTGAATGGTGTTGCCATACGAGCCTGCAAACTGCGCTTGGGCAGTCTCGGGCGTGGCGAAAAACATGTCCAGCTTGGCGGCCAGTGCCGCGCGGCCACCGTAGAGCGTAGCCAGGCCTTCGCCATCGTGTGGCGCGGTGAATGCAAACGTCCACCCGCTGGATTCGGTGTAATCGTTGCCCCACACGCGTGGATCGTACTGCGCCGCGTCCACGCGCCACGTGCCGTCGGGTTTGCGCCCCTGGAAGAAGCCGACCGCCGGGTCGAACAGCGCCGCATACCCGGCTGCGCGGTAGCGAAAATACAGCGCTTCGGTCGCATAGCGCTCGCGCGCTGCGGCAGTGTTGGCCTGGATGGACAACGCCTCGGCCATGTTGGCAATGCCGAAGTCGTTGAGGGCGCCCTCCATCGACCACGACATGCCTTCATGCGTGTCGGTATCGGTATAGCCGCGGAAGGTCGAGCGCGCCATGCCCTTGCGCCCGACATGCCGGTCCGGCGCAACGACCGTGGCGTTCTTCAGTGCAGCGGCGTAGGCCTCGGCCGGGTCGAAGCCTTGCACGCCTTTTCGCCAGGCATCAGCAAACGCCACATCCGAGCTGGTACCCACCATCAGGTCTGCATAACCGGGCGACGACCAGCGCGCAATCCAGCCGCCCGCCCGGGATTGTTCGACAAACCCCTGCACCAGGGCGCCGGCATCATCGGGCGCAAATAGCGCATACGCAGGCCAGGCCGTGCGAAACGTATCCCACAGCCCGTTGTTGACGTACACCCGGCCATCGCGGATCGGTGCGAAGCTGCGCACCGCGCTGCCGTCGATAGTGTCGTCCGACCAGCTGTTCTGGCTGGCGTAGCGCCAATCCGGGGCAGTCGCAGTGCCCACGTTTTCATGCGCCGAGTTCGGATACAGGTACAACCGGTACAGGTTGGAATACAGCGTGGTTGCCTGGTCGGCAGTGGCATCGGGCACTTCGAAGCGCCCCAGCAATGCATCCCAGGCCTCCTGCGCGCGCGCGGCGACCTGCTCGAAGCTCGCGTCTGCGGCAATTTCCAGTTCTGCATTGTGTTTTGCCTGATCCACCGACATCAGCGAAGTGGCAATGCGCATCTGCACCTGTCGCGTGCTGCCGGCATCGAACTTGATCCATCCGGTCGGGCGGCCAGTGTCGAGCAGGCCGCTGCTGTGCCAGGGCCTGTCGAAGCTGGCATAGACGTACATGCGCGTTGCGCCCGTCGACAAACCGCTGCGCACATCGGTGTAACCGGACAGTGTCTGGGTCGCAGCATCCAACTTTAGCCCGCCGCGCGCGTCCACGTTGTCGAACAGCAGGTTGGCATCGCCCCGCGCCGGGAAGCGAAAACGAAACAGCGCCGCGTGATCGGTCGGTGCGATCTCGGCATGGATGCCGTTGTCCAGTTGCACGGCGTAGCGATAGGGGCGGGCCTGTTCGTCGTCATGCGAAAACCCCAGTGCACGCCTGCTGCGATCGGCGTCCGGCACGCCGGCAGTGAGCGAGGGCATCACCTGAAACGTCTGCCGGTCGCCCATCCACGGGCTCGGTTGATGGCTCAGCGACAGCGCCTGCAGACGCGGGCGATTGTCTGCACCGTTGTGCTCGTTCCAGCGATATAGCCAGGTCAGCGTTCCCGCATCGGTGACCGGCGTCCAGAAGTTGAAACCGTGCGGCACGGCCGTCGCGGGAAAATTATTGCCGCGCGAAAACGTGCCATTGGATTGCGTGCCGCGCGTGGTCAGCACCCGATCCGAGGGCCGCGCCGGCGTTGCCAGCGGCACCTCGGCAATGGTGATATCGTCGATCCACCCGGCAGCGCGCGCGCCCGCAGGCGGCGCCACGTCCAGTTCGATCGCACGCACACGCCGCCCACGCAGCCCGGGCACATCTCCCAACCGCACCTGCTTGCGCGCCCACTGTTGCGGGTACAGCGTCTTCGAATCGCCCTGCGCCTGCGCACCCAATGCCACGCCATGTTGATCGCGCGCTGCGCTGGCAGAGACATGTGTGCCGTCGTCCAGCAGCAGGTCCAGCGAGACATACGTGGATGCCACATGGTCGTTGCCGACACTTTCCGGCAAGACCATCCACGACAGCGTGGTCTGCGTCTGGATCAGCAGATCGGTGGTGAACAACGCGCGTCGCCCACCTGCGCCGTTGCTCGCGTAACGCAGCGCATGCGCCCCGCTGTAGCCGGCATTTGGCTTGGCGGCGTACGGCGCTGCCGGGCCGGCGCCGACGGCAACCTGCACGGCAGTGTCGGTCACCGGCATCGGTGAGGGGTCACCGTCCTCGAACGCGCTTGCGAAGTGCGTGGCGGCCATCGCCGGCAGCGCAGCGAGACAGAACAGGGCAATGGCGATGGTGCGCGGCAGACCACGCTTATGCAGCAGGACAACAGGCAAGGTCACGGGGCAGTGTCTCCTTGGGGCACGTAACGGCACGTGCGCTGGGCCGATGTTGCGCCCGGTATGGTTCACGTCGCCGGTTGGATAGACGCCGGCTCCCGATGATAGGCGGCATGCGCGGTGCGGTGTCGTTGCGCTGTCGCGCCGCCGATTGGGGGCTGCTGCAGAATCGCCGATTCCATAGCGGCCTCGGCGATTGGATTGGCAACTCTTGCAACTCACCCCCGCGCGGGCCTGTACCGCCCGGTCGATGGGCCGATCACCACGCGGGCTGCTAGAATCCGCGCTCTGCCTTTGCCTTCCGATCGCACCGCCATGAGCCAGACCGCCACCGCGCCCGCCAATGCCGAAAAGCGTTACACCGTGCACCGCGGCGACCTGCCGCTGAGCTGCCCGACGCCGCAGATGGCGCTGTGGAACTCGCATCCGCGCGTGTACCTGCCGATCGAAGACGAGCCCAACGGCGAAGCCAAGTGCCCGTATTGCGGCGCGCTGTTCGTGCTCGCCGACTGATACTGGCCGGATGCACCGCCTGACCGTGGTGCAACTGCTGCCGGCACTGCAGTCCGGCGGCGTCGAGCGCTCCACCCTGGAAATCGCTGCCGCGCTGGTGCGCGCCGGTCATCGCGCCGTCGTCGTGTCGGCCGGCGGACGCCTGGTGCAGCCGCTGTTGGATGTGGGTGGCGAGCATCTCACTCTAGAGATCGGCCGCAAATCGTTGCTGACGCTGCGGCATGTGATCGGCTTGCGTCGCTTGTTCGCCGAACTCGGGGCCGACATCGTGCATGCACGTTCGCGGCTGCCGGCCTGGCTGGGTTGGTACGCGCTGCGCGGCATGCCCGAGGCAACGCGGCCGCGCCTGGTGACCACCGTGCACGGGCTTAATTCGCCTAGCCGCTACAGCGCAGTGATGACCTACGGCGAGCGCGTGATCTGCGTGTCCAAGACGGTGCGCGAATACGTGTGCACGCATTACCCGCAGACCGATCCGGCGCGGCTGCGCACCATTCCGCGTGGGGTGGATATCGCGCAGTTCCCGCGCCGGCTGCAGCCGGACCGCCGCGCACGTGCTTGGGCACAGACGCTGCTGCCCGCTCTGCCGGCCGATGCACCGCTGCTATTGCTGCCGGGCCGTGGCACGCGCCTGAAGGGGCATTCCGATGGCCTGCAGCTGCTCGCCGACATCCGTGCAGCCGGCGTGCCGGCCTTTTTGTGGTTGCCCGGCGCATGCGAGCCCGGGCGCGAGGCGTACGTGCGGGAGCTGGAGACAGAAGCGTCGAGGCTGGGCGTTGCCGAGGCAATCGCCTTGACCGAGCCCACTGCCCGCATCGCCGAGGCCTATGCGGCCAGCGATCTGGTGCTGCAGCTTTCGCGCAAGCCGGAAGCCTTCGGCCGCACCGTGGTGGAGGCGCTGTCGGTCGGCCGTCCGGTGCTGGGCTGGGCACACGGCGGCGTTGGCGAATTGCTGGCCGAGTTGCAGCCCGGTGGTGCGGTCGCCGCTTTCGATGCCCGGGCCTTATGCACGCAGGCGCTGCAGTTGCTGCAGCACGCCCCGGCAGCGCCGGCCGTGATCCCCTACACGTTGCAGGCCATGCAAACGGCCACCCTGAAGGTCTATGACGAACTCCGCCGCTGAGGCCCTCCCGCGGGCGCCCGTGTTGACGCCCGATGCCGGCCGCTGGGCGCCGCTGTGGGTGATCGTGTTCGTGGCGCTATGGCCTACGCCCGGCCTGGCCGAAACGGTGTTGTCGCTGGGTGCGTTGTTCGCGGCGTACCGCCTGTTGCATGCGCGCTTTCGCGGCGGCACGCGCCTGCTCAGCGGCGCAGCCTGGGCGCTGACCAGCGTGTTGTTCCTGGCGTACTGGTTGCCGCAGATGCTGTCGGCGTTCGACGCGATGGATGCCGGCCGCGCACTACGCAAGTCGGCCACCGATCTGCGCTACCTGCCGTTCATGTGGTTATGCGCCATCGCCGTGGCCAATGCACAGCGTCGGGGTCGCACCTTTACCGGGCTGGCGGTCATCGGTGGGGTGTGGACGCTGGACGCGTTGCTGCAGGCCGCCTTCGGCACCAGCCCGTTGTTTTTTGGCATCGATCAGATCAAGCAGCTGATCAGCGGCCATGGCCTGTGCACGGCCCAGGAACTGGCGCTGGTGGACCGGTTGAGCGGCGTGCTGGGCCCCTGCAATCTGAAATTCGGGCAGACCCTGGCCAGCCTGTCGCCGTTCCTGTTGCTGGCGTTGGGGCGGCGTCATGTCTTGGCCTGGCTTGTCGGCGCGGCGGCGGTCGGCATTGTGTTGGTCCTGGCCGGCTCGCGCGCGTCGTGGATCACCTATGGCGTGATCATGCTGTTGTCCGGTTGGCAGCTGCTGGGCGGGCGTCGTTTGCTGGCCGCGGCGGTGGTCGGCGCACTGTTGGCCGTGGCGGTGGTGGCGGTGGCGCCACAGGCGCGCGAGCGCATCCAGCGCACCACGCTGGCGTTCGGCAATGGCGAACAGGGCGTGGACCAGGCCTTGTCCGGGCGTGCCCAGATATGGGGGGCATCGCTGTGCATGATCCGCGCGCATCCGCTCAACGGCGTGGGCGTGCGCGGGTTCCGGCAGGCCTATCCGGCCTGCAATCCGGCACCTGGCCAAGCGCCGGCCTGGGGCGGCGGGCCGGCCTTTCATGCGCATCAGATCGTGCTGGAGATCCTGGCCGAAACCGGCGTGATCGGCTTGCTGCTGTGGCTGGCTGGCGCGGCGCAGGCATGGCGTGCGTGGCGCTACTCAAGCGTGGTGGCACGCGAGCAGGCGCGGCCGGCGATGATTGCGTTGGTGGCCACGGTATTTCCGTTCAACACCCATCTGGCGTTCTATTCCAGCTTCTGGGGCGGGCTGAGCCTGATGCTGGCCGGGCTGTATGCCGGCGCCTTGCTCAACGACGATGCGGACCGCGCGCCGCAGTAGCGCGGCGCACGCGGTTGATCGGCACTTCCTCCCTTCGCGAGCTGCGGCGGCGACGCCCACACATGCGTTGCAGGCGTTCGCCGAGCCGGCGTCAGCGATAGAAATCGCTACGTCCACCCGGTTGGCGCTTGAAGCGCCGATGGATCCACAGGTATTGGTCCGGCGCTTCGCGCACCATGTCTTCGATGGCGGCATTGACCTGCGTGGTATCGGCGATGACGTCATCGGACGGAATGTCGGCCAACGGCGGTGCGATCTTGAGGATGTAACGGCCACCTTCGCGACGATGGAAGTACGGCACGACCGCGCAGCCGGTCAACCGTGCCAGCTGATGCGTGGCGGTAATGGTGGAGGCGGGATGTCCGAAGAACGGCACGAACACGGTGTCCTTGCCGCGCATGTCCTGATCCGGCGCATACCACAGAAAACCGCCGCGCTTGAGATGCTTGATGGTGGCGCGCAGGTCTTCGTTGGCGAACATGTGCGTGGCATAGCGCAAGCGCCCACGCTTGACCGCCCACTCGAACACCGGGTTGCGATGCCTGCGGTACATGCCGGCCAGCGGCACGTGGTCGCATAGCAGGCGCCCGCACATTTCCAGCGTCATGAAGTGGCCGGATACCAGCAACACGCCGCGTTTTTGCTGCTGCAGTTGCTGCAGATGCTCCAGGCCCTCGATCTGCACGCCTGGTCGAATGACATCGATGCTGCCCCACCAGGCGCGCGCGAACTCGAACAGGCCCACGCCGAGCGCGTCGAAACTGTCGCGCAACAGCCGCGCCCGCCAGGCATCGTCCTGCTCGGGGAAACACAGTTTCAGGTTGACCTCGGCCGCGCGCCGACGCGTGCCCGCCAGGCGCATGGCAATCCAGCCCACGCCGCGGCCCACGGCACGTTGCAGCGTCCAGGGCAGGCGCCCTGCCACCACCATCACCGCCAGGCCCAGATACATCGGCCAGTGCTTGGGGTTGCGCAGGGAAGGGCGGACGGCGACGTTGGCGGGCTCGGACATGCGTCAATTCTAGAGCGTGTGATGCACTTTGAGATGAGATGCGTTGGCCGTCAGCGGCGCGGTGCCCGCTCCGCGCCGCTGACGGCCAACCCTCCGGGAGCGCCCTGTGGCACACCGATACTGCGTTGCGCGCCTTGCCCAGGCTGGTCGCCTGGGCAAGGCGCACGCGGTGTCTCGACGCGCCACAAGACGCTTCGCACTCACCTCAACGTGCATAACACGCTCTAAGGGATTGCGCCCAGCAGGCAGCGTGCACATGCGCACGCACGGACGCTCCCGTATCCTGCACGGATGCGGAAAGATCCGATCGAATGGCTGTTGCGCGGGCTGTACTCGGCGCTGCTCTACCTGTTGTTGCCGGTCACGGTGTACCACCTGGTGTGGCGCGGTTTCCGCGTGCGCGAATACTTCAATCGCTGGAACGAGCGCTATGCGTCCTACACGCACGCCTGCGGGCGCCCGCGGGTGTGGGTGCATGCGGTGTCGGTGGGCGAGGTCAACGCGTCCGCGCCGCTGGTCAATGCGCTACGAGCGCAGCGCCCGGATATCCGTTGGGTCATCACCACCATCACCCCCACCGGCTCCGAGCGCGTGCGCGCGCTGTGGGGCGATGCGGTGGACCATGTGTATCTGCCCTACGACGTGCCGGGCAGCGTGGGGCGGTTTCTCGAACACTTCCGCCCGCGCCTGGCCTTGATCCTGGAAACCGAGCTGTGGCCAAACATGTTGTTCGGCTGCCGCGATCGCCAGATTCCGGTGTACATCCTCAACGCACGGTTGTCGGCGCGCTCGTTGCGCGGCTATCGGTTGCTGGCGCCGTTGATCAGTCGTGCGCTGCGCACCGTCACCTGCGTGGCGGCGCAGTCGCAGGACGATGCCGAGCGGTTCGTCACCCTGGGCGCGCGCCCGGATCAGGTGATCGCGCTGGGCAATCTCAAGTTCGATATCGCAGCGCCAACGCAATTGCAGGCGTTGGTCGCGCAGTTTCGCATGCACGTGCCGGCCACGCGCCCGGTGTGGATCGCCGCCAGCACGCACGAAGGCGAAGAGGCCGCCGTTGCCGATATCCACGCACGGTTGCTGCTGCAATTTCCGGATTTGCTGCTGTTGTGGGCACCGCGCCATCCCGAGCGCTTTCCCAAGGTCGAGACGTTGGCACGCGAGCGCGGCTGGCGCGTTGCCACGCGCAAGGCGCAGCAATGGCCGCAGGCGGGCGACAAGGTATTCGTCATCGACACCCTGGGCGAGCTGATGAGCTTCTATGCGTGCGCGCAGGTGGCTTTCGTCGGTGGCAGCCTGCAGCCGATCGGCGGGCATAACCTGCTTGAGCCGGCCGCCGTCGGAACGCCGGCAATCACTGGCCCGCATCTGCATAACTTCTCGGAGATTTCGCGGCGCATGCGCCAAGCCGATGCGGTTGCCATCTGCGAGGATGCCGAGTGCGTCTACCAGGCCTTGGCGCGCCTGCTCGCCGACCCCGCACAACGCGAGGCGATGACCACTGCAGGCCTGGCGCTGGTCGCCAACGGCAAGGGCGCGGTGGCCCGCACCTTGGTGCAGATCGCTGCCGATCTGCCGCCGCTGGCGAGCGCGGGCGTTGTGGCATGAGGTTTGTCGCTCGCTGCGTGGCTGCGTGCATGGCCGTGCCACACTCCGCCGAGCCTGTCGCCGGAGTGCAGCCCTCGTTGCGCTCAACGGTGAGAACTTGCGCCGGGCAGTGAGACGCGTGGTGGGTTCACTTGCACCGGATGCTGCACGCCGGCGTGGCCGGGTTAGCGCACTTGCAGCCGCCGTCACGACAGGCGCGCATGCGGTTGCATCGCGCACAAAAAAAGCGGGCCTTAGCCCGCTTTTTTTTTGTGCATCCAGCTCGCCTTACTGCAACGACCCACTGCCCTGCAGCTTGGATTCGGCGTCCTGCGATAGCAGGCGGTTGACGTCCTGCAGATCGGTGATGTCGAGCTTGCCGATGGCCTGGCCCAGCAGCAGGCGGTTCTGCAGGAAGTTGTAACGCGACTGTGCGTAGTTCAGTTGCGCCTGGAACAGCGTGCGCTGGTTTTGCACCACGTCCAGCACCGTGCGCGTGCCCACTTCCAGACCCACTTGCGAGGCGTCGTAGGCGGCTTGCGCCGACACCACGGCCAGGCGGCGGGCTTCCACTTCGCTGATACCGGCAACAACAGTCTGGTAGGCATTGCGGGTGTTGCGATCCAGCGCGCGCTTCTGCTGCTCGTAGGTGTCCTGCTGGATATCGCGTTGCGACAGTGCCTGACGCACGGCCGACTGGGTCGCGCCGCCGGCAAAGATCGGAATCGTCAGCGTGATGCCCACGGAATCGGTGTCGATGTCGCGGCCTGCGGTGGTGAAGTTGCCCGCCGCCTCATCCACCGTTCCCTGACCACCCCAGCTATTGCTGCGGCCGACATTGGCACCCAGGCTCAGCGTGGGCAGATGGCCGGCACGGGCGGCACTGACCTGCGCCTCGGCAGCACTGACCTGCAACTGCTGCGCCCTCAGCGCCGGATTGTCGGCGATCGCGGTGGCAACCAATTGATCTACGTTGCTGTAGGCGGCCGGTACTTCGGGGCGGAACTCATCTGGCAATGCGCGCAAGCCGACCACAGGCTGGCCGGTGAGCTCGGTCAGTGCCTGGTAGTAGTCCTTGAGCGTATTGCGCGCGTTGATGGTGTCTGCCCGTGCCTGGTCGTACTGGGCGCGGGCCTCGTGCACGTCGGTGATCGGTGCAAGACCCACTTCCAGACGCTTGTCGGCGTAGTCGAACTGCTTCTTTGCGGCCGCCTCGTTGGTCTCGGCTGCCGCCAGCGACTCGATCCCCACCAGCACCTGGAAATATGCCGCCGAGGTGCGGGTGATCAGGTCGTTATTGGCCGATGCCAGGGTGAAATCCGCAGCCTTGGCCACTTCGCGTTGCGCACGCAGGTTGGAAAACTGCGCCCAATTGAAGATGGTCTGGCTGCCTTGAATCGCGTACTGGCGCTGCTTGGTCGTGGAGCGGCCATCGACGCCCTCCAGCTCACGATGCGACTGGGTGTAGCTGGCGCTACCGTCCAGCTGCGGCAACAACGCCGCACGCGCCTGCACCTGACCCTCCCGATTGACCAGGCGCGTGGACTCGGCCACGGCCAGCTGCGGATCGCCGTTGCGGGCCATTTCGTAGACCTGCAGCAGGTCGGTGGCGTGCGCAGCCATCGGAGACAGGGCGGCGGCCAGGGCCAGGACAAGGGATCGGCGGATCATCGGGGGAGCTTCCTTGGGAATCAGAATTGGAATCGGGGCGTCGGTGCGGCGCCCTGGAGATAGGCGAGGTCGGTTTCGAACAACGATTCGATGCGCGGGGCGTTGACCTCGCCACGGACCAGGACCGCTTCCATCACCGGGTCGTGACCGCGCACGACGAACAACCGGCCGTTCGGGCGCAACCACTGCAGCCACTGGACGGGCAGCGTGTCGACCGCGCCGGTCACGCAGATGGCGTCGAAGCGACGCTCGCTCTGCCAGCCGAAGACATCGGCGGTTTCGATACGGACGTTGCTGCCCAGGCCGGTGCGGTCCAGATTGGCGCGCGCAGCCGCGGCCAGCGCCGGGTCGATCTCCAGGCTGAGGACTTCGCGCGCCAGTGCGGCCAGGCAGGCGGTGGCAAAGCCGCTGCCGGTGCCGATTTCCAGTACGTCCTCGCCCGGTTGCAGGTCCAGTGCCTGCAACATGCGGCCTTCGACCACCGGCTTCATCATCTTGTGACCGGCCGACAGCGGAATTTCCACGTCGACATAGGCCAGCGTCTTGTAGGCCTCCGGCACGAAGGCTTCGCGCGGCATGCGCGCCAGCACGTCGAGTACGCGCAGGTCCAGCACGTCCCACGGCCGGATCTGCTGCTCGACCATCTTTTCGCGGGCCTGGGTGAAATCGATCGTCATGGTGCGGGTATCCAACGCGGTGGGGCGAACATTTTACCGGTGCGCGAGGCACCTGGCGCATCTAGCATCGCCGCGCGCTGCCATCCGGCGCAGTGCCGGAAGTCATCGCCACCAAAGGCCGGGGGCGCTCAGCGCGGCGCATAGGCCCTCAAAAAGAAGTCCACGCTGGTGTCGATGTGCTCATTGACCTGGGCGCGGGTGGGCTGGCCGTGCAGGCCGCACATCATCAAGGCGTAGAGCTCGCCCTTGAGCAGGCAGAAGAATTGCGAGGCAGCGCGCGCCACGTCCGGGATCTCCAGCTGGCCGTCGGCCACCCGCGCAGACAGGAAATCCGCCAGCGCCCGCTGCGTGCGCTTGGGGCCTGCATCCCAGAACATCTCGCGGATATGCACGTCGCCGGTCCCGGGCGCCATCATCATGCGGTGGGTGGAGATGGCCGATTCGGTGCTGACCATGGCGAAGAACGCATGGGCAATCTCGGTGAGCTGGTCGCGCAATGCGCCCTTGGGGGCGTGATCGAACAGGTCGTCCGGCATCATGTGCTGGCACTGGGCGCGGATCGCCTCGGAAAACAGGCTCTCCTTGTCGCCGAAGTGGCTGTACACGGTCAGTTTGGAGACGCCGGCCTGCGCGGCGATCCCATCCATGCTGACCCCTGCATAGCCCTGCTCCATGAACATGGTGCGGGCGGCACCCAGGATGGCGGCACGCTTTCCAAGATCCTTGGGACGACCAGGGCCATTGCTCTTGGTCTTGGAATTGAGGGGGGACGAGCTGGACATGCCGTCAATACTAGACCATCGGGTTCTATATTTATACTCGGCGCCCGACCGCTACGTTAACGGTTCCGCCTGCCCGGTTCCCGGTGTCGTGCCGCTCCCGGCAGCTGTCAGGGATCCACCGAAGGCAGCACAAAAACCCCGGTGATAAATTGGCCGTAGGCCTGCCGGTGCATACGGGCAGGTATCTCCAGCGAGCACGGACGAGGGGACGGGGAGCGTGGGAAGGGGCGGTACGCAGGCGCACATAAGCTGCGTTCGCAGCACGTGCGTGCGGCGGATCGGGCTGGCGTGGCTGTGGCTGCTGTTGTGTTGCGCACTGCTCAACGCCTGGCCCGCGGCCGCGCAGGTGCTCAAGCACGCCGCGTACCACACCGTCACGCGCTGGAACATGGACGACGGCCTGCCGCACAACCTGGTGCACGCGGTGGCCCAGGGCGAAGACGGGCTGATCTGGCTGGGTACCTGGGAAGGCGTGGCGCGCTTCAATGGGCGCGATTTCACCGTGTACGACCGCCAGAACACTCCCGGCGTCGAGCTGGGCGGGGTATTTGTGGTGGTTCGCGACAGCACCGGCGGCATGCTGTTCGGCACTGCGTTCGACGGCGTCTACCACTATCAGGACGGTCATTGGCAGCAACTGGGCGATGCGTCGGCGCGGCATCTTGCGGTCAGCGCCCTGCTGCGGCGTGCCGATGGCGCGCTGTGGGTGGGCACGCCGCAGACGCTGTACCGCATCGAGGGCGACGGGCGGGTGGTCGACGTCGGCCGCCAGACCGGCTTGCCGCGTGCGCGCGTCACGGCATTGTCTGCGGACGAACGCGGCGACCTGTGGGTTGGTACCGAGGTCGGGCTGTATCGGCTGCCGCACGATGGCGTCCAGGCGGTGGCCTGGGGAAGGGGGCACGGGATGCGCGATGCGCCGGTACGGCGGCTGGCCAGCGACCGTCAGGGCGGCCTGTTGGTCGCCGGCGACGATGGCGTGTGGTGGTGGAGCCGTGGCGGTGGCCTGCAGCGTTTCCGCCAGGGCCAACGCGTGGACTCGGTGTTGCTGGACCGCCGCGGGCACCTGTGGATGAGCCTGTCTTCGGGCACGCTGGTGGTGCACAGCGGGCCGAACGACCCGGACGAGCAGATCGCCATTTCCGGCGTCGCCAGCCCGGCGCTGCTGGAAGACGCCGAAGGCCTGATCTGGGTCGGCAGCACCCACGGGCTGTTCCGCATTGCCGAGGGCGCCGCGCACGGCGTCACCCACGACGAGGGTCTGAGTTCGGACTACGTGCGCTGCGTGCTGCAGACCGGCGAGGGCACGGTGTGGGTGGGCAATGCCGTCGGCCTGGATCGTTGGCGCGAGGGCACCATCAGCCGCGTGTCGCTGTCGCCCAGCGAAGGAGGGCGCGTGCTCGAGCAATCGGTGCTGGCGCTGGCCGATGCTGGCGATGGCGGCGTGTGGGCCGGTACCTATAGCCAGGGCGTGGTGCGTCTGGACGCGCAAGGCCACGTGCTGGTGCGCATCGGCGCGGCCGATGGCCTGCCCTCCATGTCGGTGCGTGCGGTGTTGCCGGACGGCGACGATCTGTGGATCGGCACCACCGCCGGGCTGGTGCGGTGGCGCAACGGCAAGGCACGCCGCTACACCGCAGCCGACGGCGTACCGGATGGCTCGGTGCAGGTGTTGTACCGCGATGCGCAGGGCATCGTCTGGATCGGCACCGATCGCGGCGTGACTGCGCTGTCGCCGGACGGCAGTACCCGCGCCTGGCTGGGCGAGCAGGATTTCCCCGGGCAGAACGCCTTCGATTTCCTGCGCGATGCCGCTGGCGATGTGTGGATTGCCAGCGATCGCGGCCTGCTGCGGTTGCGCGGCGACAGCTTCCGCGTCTACGACCACCGGGTCGGGCTACCGCGCGACAAGGTGTTTCGCGTGATCGACGACGGCCGTGGCTATTTCTGGCTGTCGAGCAACCACGGGGTGTTCCGCATCGCAC
Source organism: Xanthomonas euvesicatoria (assembly GCF_013112235.1). NCBI lineage: Bacteria > Pseudomonadati > Pseudomonadota > Gammaproteobacteria > Lysobacterales > Lysobacteraceae > Xanthomonas > Xanthomonas euvesicatoria. The sequence continues at coordinate 58,496 of NZ_JABFFS010000001.1, read as the reverse complement.
GCGATAACTTCGACCAGCTCGATGCGGGCACGCGCGAGCAATTGAGCGTGGAAGTGGTCGACCGCAGCGACGGCATGCCCAGCAACCAGGGCAACGGCAGCAGCGCGCCGGCTGGCTGGCTGACCCAGTCCGGGCAGTTGCTGTTCCCCACCGCCGCAGGCCTGGGCGTGATCGACCCGGCCCGCGTGGGCACCTTGCAAGGCCATCGGGTGCCGATCGTCTTCGAGCGCCTGCTGGTCGATGGCATGGTGCAGCCGCTCAGTGGCCCGCACCGGTTCGGCGCCGAGACCCGGCGTATCGCGATCGTGTATGCCGGGCTGAATTTCCGCGGCCCGGACAAGGTGCGGTATCGCTACCGGCTGGAGGGCTTCGACCCGGAGTGGGTGGATGCCGACAATGCCAGCGAAGCGGTCTACACCAATTTGCCGCCGGGCCGTTTCCGCTTCCGCGTGCAAGCGATGTCGCTGCCGGTGGATTGGCGGCAGAACGACCTGCTGGGCGAAGCCAGCTTGGTCATCGAACTGGCGCCGCCGTGGTGGCGCCGCGGCGAAGTGGTCGGCCTGGGCATCCTCGGCCTGGCCAGCGTGATCTACGGGTTGTATCTGTGGCGTACCGCCAGCTATCGCCTGCGTCAGCGCCAGCTCAATACCGTCATCGACCGGCGCACGCGCGAACTGAGCGACAAGAACCTGGCGCTGCAGCAGGCCAGCCAGGAACGCGAAGCGTTGATGCGCCAGCTGGAATACCGCGCCAGCCACGACGTGCTGACGGCGCTGCCGAACCGGCGCGAAGCCGAGCGTGTACTGCAGCAATGGTTCGATGAGGCGCACGCCGGTGGCGCGGCGTTGGCGCTGGCGTTGATGGATATCGATCACTTCAAGCGTATCAACGACGACTACGGCCATGAGGTGGGCGATGCGGTGCTGTCGGCCATCGGCGAGGTGTTGAGCGAGCAGGATCAGGCGCGCTGCTTTGCCGCGCGTCATGGTGGCGAAGAATTCCTGCTGGCGGCCACCGGGCTGGATGCGGTACAGGCGCGCGCGCTGTTCGAGCGCATGCGACAGCGACTGGCCGACATCGAAGTCGATGCGCAGGGCATGACCGTGCGTTGTACCGCCAGCATGGGCATGGCGATGAGCGAGGAGGCGCCCAGCCGGCGCGAATTGCTGGCGTTGGCCGACCATCGTCTGTACGAAGCCAAGCGGCAGGGGCGGGATCGTTTGATCGGGCCGTAAGACGTTGCTGAGGCCCGTGGACTGCTGGATGCGGGCCCGATGCAAGACAGGTGTTGTTACATTGCACGGGCGGTGCGTGGCGAAGAAGAAGCGCAGCGTTGCCGGCCGGGCCGCGGCATCGCCGAGTCAGCAAGCCGCGTGCGCAGGACGCATCGCACCTCTCGTGCGCTCGTGCCGAGATCAAACTGCTGACGTTATCTTTCGCCGACACGTGCAGCACGCTGCAGACATTCGCCCACAGCCTACGCCTGCGCCGGATCCGCCTGCGCATGCAACAGCGCAACAAACGCCTGCGCCGCACGCGACAAGGTGCGCCCGCCATGGGTAACGCATCCCAGCTCGCGGGATAACGCGACATCGGCCAGCGGGAGCGCCACGATCTGGTGGTCGATCATGCGCTCGGGCAGCACGCTCCAGGCCAGGCCCACCGACACCAGCATCTTGATCGTTTCCAGGTAATTGGTGGTCATGCGCAAACTCGGCACCAGGCCGCGCTCGGCGAACAGGTTGGCAACGATGCGATGGGTGAATGTGCCCGGATCGGGCAACACCGCCGGGTGCGCCACCACATCGTCCAGCGACACTGCAGGCAGTGCCGCCAACGGGTGATCGGGCGCAACGACGAACTGCAGGCGGTCGTGCCAGATCGGCTGCGCGCGCAGCGGAGCGCGCGTGTCCGGTGCCAGGGTGGTCACTGCCAGCTCCACCTCGCCGCGCAGCACCGCGGCGTACGCCAGCTCCGAATCCAGGAACTGGATGTCCAGCGCCGCCTGCGGATGTTGCGTGGCAAAACCGCGCAACAAGGCCGGCAGGCGGTGCAGACCCACATGGTGGCTGGTGGCCAGGCTCAAGCGGCCGCCAACGGCTGCACCCAAATGCTCCAGCACGCGGCGGGTGTCCTGCAGCTCGGCCAGGATGCGTTGCGCGCGCGGCAGCAACGCCTGTCCGGCTTCGGTCAGCACCACCTGCCGGCCCAGGCGATCGAACAGCCGCGCCGACAATTGCGCCTCCAGGAGTGCAATGCGTTTGCTTACCGCAGGCTGGGTCAGGTGCAAGGCCTCGCCGGCTGCCGAAAAGCTGCCGCTCTCGGCGATCGCCACGAATGCATTGAGGCTCGCCAGGTCCATTGCTATTCCTAAAATTCATTTCTTGAATAAACAATATGAATTTGCGTAATCCAAGGCAAGCTCCTAGCATCGATCTCAGCCAGGTGGGCGCACCCACCATCCGCCACTCGGATTGCCGCGATGACTGCCAAGACCCTGTACGACAAGCTGTGGGACCTGCATGAGGTCACACGCCGTGACGATGGTTCGTCGCTGATCTACATCGACCGCCACATCCTGCACGAGGTGACCTCGCCGCAAGCCTTCGAAGGCCTGCGCCTGGCCGGGCGCAAGCCATGGCGCATCGACGCCAATATCGCCACGCCCGATCACAACGTGCCGACCACGCGCGCCGAGCGCCAGGGCGGTCTGGAGTCGATTTCCGACGAGGTCTCGCGCCTGCAGGTGCAGACCCTGGACGAGAACTGCGACGACTTCGGCATCCTCGAGTTCAAGATGAACGATACCCGCCAGGGCATCGTGCACGTGGTCGGCCCCGAGCAGGGCGCCACCTTGCCGGGCATGACCGTGGTCTGCGGCGATTCGCACACGTCCACGCACGGCGCATTCGGCGCGCTGGCCCACGGCATCGGCACCTCGGAAGTTGAGCACGTGCTGGCCACGCAGTGCCTGATCGCCAAGAAGATGAAGAACATGCAGGTGCGCGTGGAAGGCACGCTGCCGTTCGGGGTGACCGCCAAGGACATCGTGCTGGCGGTGATCGGCAAGATCGGCACCGCCGGCGGCAACGGCCATGCGCTGGAATTTGCCGGCAGCGCCATCCGCGCGCTGTCGATGGAAGGCCGCATGACCATCTGCAACATGGCCATCGAAGCCGGTGCCCGCGTGGGCATGGTGGCGGTGGACGAGAAGACCATTGCCTACGTCAAAGGGCGGCCGTTCGCCCCCAAGGGCGCCCACTGGGATGCGGCGGTGGCGCTCTGGAGCACGCTGGTCTCCGACCCGGACGCGCACTTCGACACCGTGGTGGAGTTGCGTGCCGAAGACATCAAGCCGCAGGTCAGCTGGGGCACTTCGCCGGAAATGGTGCTGGCCATCGATCAGCACGTGCCCGATCCAGCCGCCGAGCAGGACCCGACCAAGCGCGATTCGATCGAGCGCGCGCTCAAATACATGGGATTGACCGCCAACCAGCCGATCACCGCCATCCGCCTGGATCGCGTATTCATCGGCTCGTGCACCAATTCGCGGATCGAAGATCTGCGCGCGGCCGCCGCAGTGGCCAAGGGCCGCAAGGTCGCTTCCACCATCAAGCAGGCGTTGGTGGTGCCGGGCTCGGGCCTGGTGAAGGCCCAGGCCGAAGCCGAAGGCCTGGACAAGGTGTTTCTGGACGCCGGCTTCGAATGGCGCGAGCCAGGCTGCTCGATGTGTCTGGCCATGAACCCGGACAAGCTGGGCAGCGGCGAGCATTGCGCGTCCACCTCCAACCGCAACTTCGAAGGTCGCCAGGGCGCCGGCGGCCGCACGCATCTGGTCAGCCCGGCGATGGCGGCGGCTGCGGCGGTGAGCGGGCATTTTGTCGATGTGCGTGAACTGCAGGGAATCGAGAGTCGGGAATAGGGAATCGCAAAGTCCTGCTTCCCGCTCTGCCCATTCCCGACTCCCCATTCCCCATTCCCGGCCTCTCTCATGACCCCTTTCACCCAACACACCGGACTGGTGGCGCCGCTGGATCGCGCCAATGTCGATACCGACCAGATCATTCCCAAGCAATTCCTGAAGTCGATCAAGCGCACCGGTTTCGGTCCGAACCTGTTCGACGAGTGGCGCTATCTGGATATTGGCGAGCCTGGTCGCGACAACAGTGCGCGCCCGCTCAATCCCGACTTCGTGCTCAATTTCCCGCGCTATCAGGGCGCCAGCGTCTTGCTGGCCCGGGAAAACTTCGGCTGCGGTTCCTCGCGCGAGCATGCGCCGTGGGCGCTGGACGAGTACGGCTTTCGCACCGTAATCGCGCCGAGTTTTGCCGACATCTTCTACAACAACAGTTTCAAAAACGGCCTGCTGCCGATCGTGCTGGCCGAAGCGCAGGTCGATGCGTTGTTCGAACAATGCCTGGCGACCGAGGGCTACCAGCTCACCGTGGATCTGGCCGCACAACGCGTGCGCCGCCCCGATGGCGTGGAGTACGGCTTCGACATCGATGCCTTCCGCAAGCACTGCCTGCTCAACGGGCTGGACGATATCGGCCTCACCTTGCAGGACGCCGATGCCATCGGGCGCTTCGAGCAAGACCATCGCGCGCGCCAGCCGTGGTTGTTTGGCGCGCTGCAGTGAGGTTGAGCCGCACGCGCGTGCGTCGATCGTGCCGCGTGCGTGTATTGCATTGAATTCAATGACGCTGCGGCGTCACTTCACGAGGGTGGCATGAGCAAGCAGATTCTGATTCTTCCCGGCGACGGGATCGGCCCGGAGATCATGGCCGAAGCGGTCAAGGTATTGAAGCGCATCGACGCGCAACACGGTCTGGGTTTCGAGCTGGTGTATGACGAGCTAGGCGGCGCTGCGTACGACAAATACGGCAGCCCGTTGGCCGATGAAACACTGGAGCGCGCGCGCGCCGCCGATGCGGTGTTGCTGGGCGCGGTGGGTGGCCCGCAGTGGGACACCATCGACCCGTCGCTGCGCCCGGAGCGCGGTTTGCTCAAGATCCGCTCGCAGCTGGGCTTGTTCGCCAACCTGCGGCCGGCATTGCTGTATCCGCAGCTGGCCGATGCGTCCACGCTCAAGCCGGAGGTCGTGGCCGGGCTGGATCTGCTGATCCTGCGCGAGCTTACCGGCGGCATCTATTTCGGCCAGCCGCGCGGTACGCGCACCTTGGACAACGGCGAACGCCAGGCGTACGACACCTTGCCGTATAGCGAGAGCGAGATTCGTCGCATCGCCAAGGCAGGTTTTGAGATGGCACGCCTGCGCGGGAAGAAGTTGTGTTCGGTCGACAAGGCCAACGTGCTGGCATCGAGCCAGCTATGGCGTGCAGTGGTCGAGGAAGTGGCCAAGGACTACCCGGATATCGCGTTGTCGCATATGTACGTGGACAACGCGGCGATGCAGTTGGTGCGCGCGCCCAAGCAGTTCGATGTGATCGTGACCGACAACATGTTCGGCGACATTCTCTCCGACCAGGCATCCATGCTCACCGGTTCCATCGGCATGCTGCCGTCGGCCTCGCTGGATGCCAACAGCAAAGGCATGTACGAGCCGTGCCATGGTTCGGCGCCGGACATCGCCGGCAAGGGCATTGCCAATCCGCTGGCCACGATCCTGTCGGTGGCGATGATGTTGCGCTACACCTTCGCGCAGGCCGATGCCGCAGACGCCATCGAGCGCGCCGTGGGCAAGGTCCTCGATCAAGGCCTGCGCACCGCCGACATCTGGTCGGAAGGCACCACGAAGGTGGGCACCGTGGCAATGGGCGATGCGGTGGTGGCTGCGCTGTAAAAGCGCTCGCAGTCGTTGTAGTGCGCGGGAATGGTCGCCAGCGCAATAACGCATCCGTGTCCTCAGCTGCCGACAGCAGTCGCTGGTGCTTGCGCGCGTACCGGTGTGGACCTTGAGCGGCATGGATGCCGCGGCAGAGCCTACATGGACGTACTTGCGGCGTGTCCCAGGCCGGTATGCGTGCAAGTGCCTGTAGCAGGCCGGAGCTTTGCCACGTCGGCAAGCGCGCCAGCAGCCAACCGACACACTTGTAAAAATGTTCGCACGCAAAAAACCGAAACGGCCAGCAGATCACTCTGCTGGCCGTGAGGCTTGCATCATCGATCCAATGCGCAGCGTTACGCCACCGCAGCCGTCTTGCCGGCGACCACGCCACGTTCGCGCTGACGCAACAAGCGGTTGGCCACATCCAGCCACGCCAGCGCGCTGGCTTCGATGATGTCCTTGCTGGTGCCGGTGCCTTCGTATTCCACGCCGTCGTGGCGCACGCTCAGGCTGGCTTCGCCGCGCGCGTCCGCGCCGATGCCCACGCTGTGCACCTGGTAGCTGTCCAGCTCCAGCTTCACGCCAGTGGCCGAGGCCAATGCACCGAAGAGCGCATCCACCGGGCCATTGCCCTGTGCGGTTTCTGCCACGCGATTGCCTTCCGGGTCGGACAACTCCACCAATGCATTCGCGCGGCTGCCCACATCGCTGATGGTCATCGACGCCAGGCGGTAGCCTTCCTGCACGGTGGCGTCCTGCATCAATGCCTGCAGATCGGCATCGGTGACCACGCGCTGCTTCTCGCACAGCGCCTTGAACTGTTCGAACACCAGCTTGACCTCTTCCTCCTCCAGCAGATAACCCAGCGCACGCAGGCGCTGCTCGACCGCGGCGCGGCCGCTGTGGCGGCCCAGCACCATTTGCGAGGATTCCCAGCCCACATCTTCCGGGCGCATGATTTCGTAGGTGCCACGATGGCGCAGCATGCCGTGCTGATGAATGCCCGATTCGTGCGCGAATGCGTTGCCGCCCACAACCGCCTTGTTGCGCTGCACCGGCATGCCGACCAGGCGTTGCAACAATTGCGAGGTGGAGACGATACGCGGCGTATTGATTGCCGAATCGATGTTGTAGAACGCACCGCGCACCTTCAGCGCCATGGTGATTTCTTCCAGCGCGCAATTACCCGCGCGCTCGCCGATGCCATTGATGGTGCATTCCACCTGGCGCGCACCGCCTTCGATGGCCGCCAGCGAGTTGGCCACCGCCAGGCCCAGATCGTTGTGGCAATGCGCGCTGAAGATGACCTTGTCGGCACCTTCCACGCTGGCGATCAGACGCGAGAACATGCCGCGGATTTCTTCCGGCGTGGTGAAGCCGACCGTGTCGGGCAAATTGATCGTGGTGGCGCCGGCGGCGATCGCCACGCGGGTGACCTCGGCCAGGAAATCTTCTTCGGTGCGAGTTGCATCCTCGGCAGAAAATTCCACATCGTCGATATAGCCGCGCGCCAGCGTTACGTGCCTGTGCACCGATTCCAGCACCTGCTCGCGGCTCATGCGCAGCTTGTGCTCGCGATGCAGCGGGCTGGTGGACAGGAACACATGCAGGCGCGGGTTTGCAGCTGCTTCCAACGCCTTGGCCGAGGTTTCGATATCGGCCTGCAGGCAGCGCGACAATACCGCCAGGGTAGGGCGTCGCAGTTCGCGGCTCATCATCGCCACCGCTTCGCGGTCAGAATGCGAACTGGCGGGAAAACCGGTTTCGATGATGTCCACGCCGAGTTCGTCCAGCGCGCGCGCCATGACCAGCTTCTGCTGGGGCGTCATGCTGCAGCCGGGGGATTGCTCGCCGTCGCGCAGGGTGGTGTCGAAAATTCGGATACGCGGGGTCTGGTTGGATACGGTCGTGTTCACCAGGAAGACTCCTCTACGGCGATGGCGGTGACAGGCGTTGAAGCGACTGCGGATGGGCGGGAATGAACGTGTGTGGCGGGTGGCGGATTGGCGCTGCGTTCGTTGCGCAGCCGCTCGGTATTGCGACGGCGCGGCTTGCGTGGCGGACGCGGCCGCACCTCGGACAAGAGTGTGGCCAGCACGGTTGCGTCGATATTACCGCCAGAGACCACCGCACATTTGCGTTTGCCGGAAACCCGGCGACCGGCGGCCAGGGCGAGGGCGCCGGCGCCCTCGGCAATGACGTGTTCTTCCAGTGCCAGGCGCACCAATGTCTCGCGCAATTCGGCCTCGCGCACGATCACCACGTCATCGAGCAGGCTCGAGCACAGGCGGCGCGTGAGCAGGCCTGGAATCTTGACCTTCACGCCATCGGCGAGCGTCGGCACCGGGGTGATCTCGCGCAGATCGCCACGGACGGCGCGCGCCATCGAATCCACACCTTCCACCTGCGCCCCGACCACGCGCACGCCTTGCGACTTCAATGCCAGCGCCACGCCGGAGGCCAGGCCGCCGCCGCCGATCGGCACGATCACCACGTCCGGCGCATGCGCCGCCAGCTCGATGCCCACCGTGCCCTGGCCGGCGATCACGTCCGGGTCGTCGAAGGCAGACAGGAAGCGATAGCCGTTCTGGTCGGCCAGCTCGCGCGCAAACGCGAACGCTTCGTCGTAGCTGTTGCCATGCTGGCGCACGGTGGCGCCCCAATGCGCGACACCGGCAATCTTGGTCTGCGGCGCGCCGTACGGCATCACCGTGATGGCCTGCACGCCCAGCCGGTACGCCGACCACGCCACACCTTGCGCGTGGTTGCCGGCCGAGGCGCAGATCACCGGGCGCTCGTCGCCGCGTTCCAGCCCGGCCAGCAACGCATTCAATGCGCCGCGCACCTTGTAGGACCCGGTGCGCTGCAAATTCTCCAGCTTCAACCACACACCGAAGCGTTCAGCGTAGTGCAGCGGCGTGGGCGACAGGTACTTGCGCAGGCGCGCCTGTGCGGCCAGCACGTCGGCCACGCTGACGGCCACGTCGCCTACCTCTGGCTCCTGTGCGGAAGGGCGGCCGGAATCAGGCATTGCGGCACGCGCGCGGCCGATCCGGAAGAAGACACCTCCGGACGGCAGTCTGATGGTCGCGCGAGGTCTGCATGCTCATGCCGCAGCCTCGACCGATTCCAGTGCGGTGATTACCACCGATTCGCAGTCGTAGACCTTTTCCAGCTGCAGGCGCAGCGTTTCCGGCGGACGGTTGCTGTCCACGTCCAGCAGCAGATGCCAGCGCCCGGCATCGTCCGGCGCTGCTGCGCCCTGGATCGCACATGGGCGGAAGCCACGGCGTTCGGTCATGCCGATCACCCGCACCAACGCGCCTTCTGCCGGCTTCAGCACCAGATCAAGCCGGTAACGCATGCGATGTCTCCTTGGCCGCGTGTGCGGGATTGCTGTCCAGCATGGTGCTGTTGGCGTTGTTGGGCGGCACCAGCGGCCACACATTGGCACGCGCGTCGATCGCGACATGCAGCAGGCCGGGACCGGGCTGGGCAAGCAGCTCGGCCAGTGCCGCATCCACGTCGCCGCGGGCGATGATGCGCTTGGCCGGAATGCCGAACACTTGCGCCAGCGCCGCAAAATCCGGGTTGTCGGACAGGTCGATTTCGCTGTAACGCTCGGCAAAGAACAGTTCCTGCCACTGCCGCACCATGCCCAGCGAGCTGTTGTCCAGCAGCACGATCTTCACCGGCAGCTTGCAGCGTGCGATCGTCACCAGCTCCTGCACGTTCATCATGAAACTGCCGTCGCCGGAGACCAGCACCACGGTGCGGTCAGGGCAGGCGAACTGTGCGCCCATCGCGGCCGGCAGGCCGAAGCCCATGGTGCCGAGGGCGCCGCTGGTGAGGTGATTGCGCGGATCGTTGAAGCGGCAATGCTGCGCCACCCACATCTGATGCTGACCCACATCGCAGGCGATGATGGTGTCGGCCGGAGCCACTTCGCTCAGGCGCTTCAGCAGCGCCGGTGCGTAGATATCGGTGCCGGGCGCGTCGTAGCGCGCGCCGAACTTTTCGCGGTTGGCAAAACAACGCGTGCGCCAGGCCTGGCAGTTGCCGCGTGCCGCACTCAAGGCCTTCAAACTGACTGCTACGTCGCCGGGCACCGCGATATCGGCAGTGCGCAGCTTGGAGATTTCATATGCGTCGGCATCCAGATGGATGACGCGCGCAAACGGGGCGAACTCGCTCAGCTTGCCGGTGGCACGGTCGTCGAAACGCGCACCGACCACCACCAGCAGATCGCATTCCTGGATGGCCATATTGGCCGCACGGGTCCCGTGCATGCCAAGCATGCCAAGGTAGTCCGGATGCGCATGCGGCAATGCACCCAGGCCGCGCAAGGTCAGCGCGGTCGGGATGCCGGTGGCTTCGACGAAACGGCGGAACGCCTCCACCGCGCCGGCCAGCGCGATTCCGCCCCCGCCGTACACCACCGGGCGCTCGGCACTGGCGATCGCCGCCAGTGCTTCGGCCAGCTTTGCGTCCGCCGGCGCCGGCGGCGGCTGCACCGCTGCCGGAACATGCAGGGGCAGATGCGAGGCGTCGGCCACCTGCACGTCCTTGGGCAGGTCGATCAGCACCGGCCCGGGACGTCCTTCGCGCGCAATGCGGAATGCCTCGCGCACCATCTCCGGAAGCTCCTCCACACGCCGCACCAGAAAGCTGTGCTTGACGATCGGCATGGTCATGCCGAACACGTCCAGCTCCTGGAAGGCGTCGGTGCCCAGCAGCGGCGTGGCGACCTGGCCGGTCAGGCAGATCATCGGCACCGAGTCCAGCATCGCGTCGGCGATGCCGGTGACCAGGTTGGACGCGCCCGGGCCTGAGGTGGCCACGCACACGCCGACCCGGCCGCTGGCACGGGCATAGCCGTTGGCAGCCAGTGCAGCGCCCTGTTCGTGACGGACCAGGATGTGCTTGAGCCTGGAATCCACCAGGGCGTCGTAGAACGGCATGATGGTGCCGCCCGGATAGCCGAACAGCGTTTCCACGCCTTCGGCTTCCAGGGCCTGCGTCAGCCAGCGCGCGCCATTGCGGGGCGTGCTGTGTGCGGAGGTGTTCATGCGTTGCGGACCTTCGGTTTAAGCGGTGGGGGAGGCGGCGGCGTTATGCCGCCTGTTGATTCGCAGGTGCGGCAGCGGCTTGCTGTTGCCCGTTGAGCCACACCATCTTGGCGCGCAGCTTCTTGCCCACTTCCTCGATCGGGTGTTCCAGATCGGCCTGCTTGAACTTGTTGTAGTTCGGCAGGCCGGCGTCGTATTCGGCCACCCAGTTCTTGGTGAAGGTGCCGTTCTGGATGTCGGTCAGCACGTCCTTCATGCGCGCCTTGGTGCCGGCATCGATCACGCGCGGGCCGCTGACATAATCGCCGTATTGTGCGGTTTCGGACACGAATTCCAGCATGCGGGTGATGCCGCCTTCGTAGAACAGGTCCACGATCAACTTCAATTCGTGCAGCACTTCGTAGTATGCGATTTCGGGCTGATACCCGGCCTCGACCAGCACTTCGAAACCGGCCTGCACCAGTGAGGAGGCGCCGCCGCACAGCACGGCCTGCTCGCCGAACAGATCAGTTTCGGTTTCTTCCTTGAATGTGGTCTTGATGATGTTGGCGCGCGCGCCACCCAGGCCACCGGCATAGGTCAGCGCGAACTGCTCGGCCTTGCCGCTGGTGTCCTGGTACACCGCATAGATGCACGGCACGCCGCGGCCGATTTCATATTCGCGACGCACCAATGCGCCCGGGCCCTTGGGCGCGACCAGCACCACGTCCAGATCGGCGCGCGGTTTGATCATGTCGAAGTGCACGTTCAGGCCATGCGCGAACAGCAGGCAGGCGCCCTGCTTCATGTTCGGGGCGATGACCTCTTCGTAGAGCTTCTTCTGCACCATGTCCGGGGTCAGGATGGCGACCAGGTCCGCGCTCTTGACCGCTTCGGACGGCGCCACGACGGTGAAGCCATCGGCCTGCGCCTTGGCTTCGGTCGGGCCGCCGGCACGCAGGCCGACGGTGACGTCGAAGCCGGAATCGCGCAGGTTCAGCGCATGTGCGCGGCCCTGGCTGCCGTAGCCGATGATCGCGATTTTCGGTTGGGTGTCGTTGCTCATGGAATGTCCTTGCGGGGTTGGCAGTGGAGATGGGCAGTGGATAAATGGATCAGCCGGCAGTGCGTGCACTGGCCGGCTGAGCAAGGCGGGGACGCGCGATGACAGTGCGCAGGCAACCACAGGCACTCATGCGCGGCTGGGCGCATGGCGATGTTGCGGATGTGGCAGTGATGTCGTTCATGTCATTCGAAACTTTTGGTGATCCCTGAAACGCGAAACCCCGCGCCGTTGCCGGTGCGGGGTCTGATCGAAGCCTTGTGTGTCTGTTGCCTACACGAAGTCTCGTCCCGCACCGGTTGGCGAGGTAATAAGTACGAGCACGAGAAGCGACGCAGCCGACGCGCCGGAGGGCGCGGACAGCGGGGCGTTCGAGATGGTGAAGTGGTGCGGCATGGGCCTGAGATAACCACCGCGGCAACCAGGGTGTCAACCCTTGCGCTTGAAACATCCGCATCGATGTGCCGAGTGGCGTGCAAAGCCCTGTCGCAGCTGCATGGTTACTTCTGAAACCTGATCGGGACGGCACAACAAGCGCCGACGGGGATCACCATCTGCGCGGCATTGAGCGCGCTGCCAAGTGTCGATCGGACGGCAGGACGCGGCCCGCTGGTATGGTTGGCACCTCATTCTCAGTGTCAGGGGCCCTCGGTGATGCGTCGCGTACCTGTGTTGTTGGTGTCTGCTCTGGCGTTGCTCGCGCCGCCCCTCGGCGCTGCCGACCGCGTCACCGGGCAGCCGTTTGCCACCCGCTCGGAAGTCATTGCGCCGCATGCCATGGCCGCGACCTCGCAACCGCTGGCCACCCAGATCGCGCTGGACGTGATGAAGGATGGCGGCTCGGCGGTGGATGCAGCGATCGCGGCCAATGCCGCGCTGGGCCTGATGGAGCCCACCGGCAATGGCGTGGGAGGGGATCTGTTTGCGATCGTTTGGGACCCCAAGACCCACAAGCTCTACGGCTACAACGGCTCCGGCCGCTCGCCCAAATCGCTGACCCTGGCCGAATTCCAGCGCCGTGGCTTGAAGGACATTCCGCCGACCGGCCCGTTGCCGGTGTCGGTGCCGGGCGCGGTGGACGGCTGGTTCGCGCTGCACGCGCGCTTCGGGCGCAAGCCGATGGCACAGAACCTGGCGCCGGCGATCCGCTACGCGCGCGAAGGCCATCCGGTCGCCGAGACCATCGCCTATTACTGGGACCGTTCGGTGCCGCGCCTGTCGCAATACCCCGGGTTCAAGGAGCAATTCACCATCGACGGCCACGCCCCGCGCAAGGGCGAGCTGTGGAAGAACCCGAACCTGGCCAACACGCTGCAGCAGATCGCCGACGGCGGCCGCGACGCGTTCTACAAGGGCGAGATCGCGCGCACCATCGGTGCCTACTTCAAGGCCAACGGCGGCTACCTCAGCTATGAGGACCTGGCCAGCCATACGGGCGAGTGGGTCGAACCGGTGTCCACCAATTATCGCGGCGTTGATGTGTGGGAACTGCCGCCCAACAGCCAGGGCATCGCCGCGTTGCAGATGCTCAATATCCTGGAGGGTTACGATTTCTCCAAGATTCCGTTCGGCTCGGCCGAGCACGTGCACTTGTTCACCGAGGCCAAGAAGCTGGCCTTCGCCGACCGCGCGCGCTTCTACGCCGACCCGGCGTTTCAGCCGGCACCGCTGGCCAGGCTGATCTCCAAGGACTACGCCAACCAGCGGCGCGCGCTGATTTCGATGGACAAGGCGCTCAAGGAAGTACAGCCAGGGACACCCAGGCAACTGGAAGAAGGCGACACCATCTATATGACCGTGGCCGATGCCGACGGCATGATGGTCTCGCTGATCCAGTCCAACTACCGCGGCATGGGCAGCGGCATGGCGCCGCCGGGGCTGGGTTTCATCCTGCAGGACCGCGGCGAGATGTTCGTGCTGAAGAAGGATCATCCCAACGGCTACGCGCCGGGCAAGCGGCCGTTCCAGACCATCATCCCGGCCTTCGTCACCAAGGACGGCAAGCCCTGGCTGAGCTTCGGCGTGATGGGCGGGGCGATGCAGCCGCAGGGGCACGTGCAGATCGTGATGAACCTGGTGGACTTCCACATGAACCTGCAGGAAGCCGGCGACGCGCCGCGTATCCAGCACGAGGGCTCCACCGAACCGACCGGGCAGGCCACCGCGATGCGCGATGGCGGCGAGGTGAATCTGGAAACCGGCTTCTCCTACGACACCATCCGCGCGCTGATGCGCAAAGGCCACCGGGTGATCTTTGCCGACGGTCCGTACGGCGGGTATCAGGCCATCGCCCGCGATGCGGCCAGCGGCGTGTACTACGGTGCGTCGGAGAGCCGCAAGGACGGCCAGGCGGCCGGATACTGAGCGCGCGACACGGTTGAGGTTGCCGCTCAACTCCGGCCGCCGCACGCCGCTAATCACGGGATGGAGCAGGAGCCCCTCATGAATTCGATGCAACAGCCCGACCCGCCGTCGCAGACCCAGACGGCCGTGCTCCCGGATGCGCCCGTGGCCTTGCTGCGGTTGTCCGCCGAGGCGTGTGTGGTGGCCTGCAACCGCGTCGGCCTGGATGTGCTGGGCAAAACGGCGCTTGAGCTGCAGGGCGCGCCGGCCTCGGTGGTGTGGGGCTTGAGCGCGGCCGATCTGGTTGGCGAAGACGGCGTCTGGGCTGCCCCGGGCGACGACCCGGCGCGGCGCGTGCGTTATGTGCGCGACCGCGCGCATGGCGGCTGGATGCTGTCGCTGCCGCATGTGGAAACGGCAATCCTGCTGCGCGAGGCCACGCGTCTGGCCGACGGCAGCCGGCCGGTGCCGATCTCGCCCCTGCTGCAGCCGCTGGTTGCACGCCTGCAGGCCGAGCACGAAGACCGCACGGTGCTCGAGCGCACTGCCCAGGCGCTGGCCGGCTGCGAGCTTGAACTCCTGTTGCCGCCGGGACTGGCGGAAACCGAGATGGGCCGGCGCCTGCAAGCCGGGTTCGGCAATCTGGCCGAGGCCATCCGCCAGGCAGTGGCCTTGTCGGTGCAGATCGCTGCCGAAGTGCCGCCGCTGGTGGCCGAGAACGATGAAATGGTGCGCCAGTCGCAGGCGCAGAACGAGGCGTTGGACGGTGCGCGCACCGCGGTGGAGCGGCTGTCGTCCAGCCTGCAGGACGTCAATGCCGAGCTGGCGCAGGTGATTGCGCTGGCCGCCAGCGCCGACGACAGTGCGCGGCAAGGTGTGGCTGCCGCGCATGCGCTGGGCCAAGCAATGCACGAAGTGGAGCGCCGAGCGTCACGTGCGGGCGAAGTCATCGAGGTCATCGATTCGGTGGCGTTCCAGACCAATATCCTGTCGATCAATGCCAGCATCGAAGCCGCGCATGCCGGCGATGCCGGGCGCGGGTTTGCGGTGGTGGCCACCGAGATCCGGCGGCTGGCCGAACGCGCCGCAGCGGCGGCACGCGACGTACGCGCGATCCTGGCCGAAACCAGCGCCGCCGTAGGGGAGGGCGCAGCCTCTGCACGTGGCACCGAAGCGGTGCTCGATGGCATCACCCGTGTGCTCGGGCAGGCCAGCAGCGCGATGACCACCGTGGCCGGGCGCATCCAGGCGCAGGACGGCGAAATTCGCGGGATCGAGCGTGCGGTAGATGGCGTGGTGGCGTTGGGCCGCAGCAATCTGCAGCATGCCGCGCACGTGGCCGAACGCAGCGAAGCGCTGGAGCGCGGCACCGAAACCCTGCGCGATTGCGTGGGCTTGTTCCGGTTGCCGCCGGACCCGCTGCAGGTGCCCAGGCACGCACGGGTCAAGGAGCTGGCCGTTGCCACGGCCGGCAAGATCGGCAGTGCGCTGGCGCAAGCCATTGCGCGCGGGCAGATCGAGCAAGCCGCATTGTTCGCGCGCACCTATACGCCGATCGCCGGCGTGGAGCCGCCCAAGTTCAGTACCGACTTCGATGCGCTCTGCGACCAGCTACTGCCCGCTTTGCAGGAGCCGCTGCTGGACGCGCACCCGTGGATCGTCTTCGCCATCTGCGCCAACCCCGATGGGTATGTGCCCACGCACAACCTGCGCTTCACCCAACCGTTGACCGGCGATGCCAAGCGCGATCTGGTCGGCAACCGCACCAAGCGCAAGTTCACCGACCGCGTTGGGCGCAGCGTGGGCGCGCATACCGATCCTTACCGTCTGCAGGTCTATCGCCGCGATACCGGCCAGATCATGTTCGACCTGTCCACGCCGATCTTCGTCGGCGGCAAGCACTGGGGCGGCTTGCGGGTGGGCTATACGCTGGAGTGATGGCGTCGCCCGGCCGGGGTTTGGCTGCTGCGCCTCCACCCGGACAACAAAAAAAAGCCGCCGAAGATCGGCGGCAGGGAGAGAGAGCAGGTTTCTTGTTGTAGTGGCTGCAGGCTAGCGGTGCGATGTGCCCTGGAAATGTCTGTGCATGTCGCCATCGCCGTGCCGTGTGCCAAGCGCTCGATTGCGTGTTAGCCGTGCCACACAGACAACGACCTCCCGAAGGAGGTCGTTGTGACAACACGTGGATCAGGACAGCATGCTCAGAAGCGCTGCGTGTACTGCAGGTAGCTGTAGCGTCCCGGGATGGCGTAGGCCGGATCGAACGAGTTGGCCGAGGCGCTGAGCGCGACCGGCGGGTCGCGGTCGAAGACGTTGTTCAGACCCAACCGCACGGTCGCATTCCATGGAAGCTGGTAAGACACCTGCATGTCGTTGAACGCAGTCGCCGCAACGTGGCGATAGTTTCCGTTGTCGTCTAGTTCCGAATCGTAGTCCTTCATGCCCGAGTAGTACCGCACGGCCCAGTTGGCGGCCAGATTGCCGTAGCTCCAGTCCAGGGTGAGCGTGCCGCGGGTGCGCCAGTTCGGATTATTGGTGTGGTAGATGCCGTTGTAGCTTTCCCACGCAGAATTGTCGTCCTGCTTCTGCTCGTTGACCGCCACGTAGGTCGAATCCAGCGTGAGCATGAACTGGCCGATTGCGGTCTGCGGCAGTTTGTAACGCGCGGTGAAATCGTAGCCTTGCATGCGTTGCTCGCCGACATTCACCGGCTGGATCACCAGGCCGGTGATGGTCCCTGTCGCATCGCGGGTCACCAGATCGCAGAACGCCGAGACGTTGAATTGGTAACACTGCGACAGGATCTGATTGGCGCTGAATTCGGTGATGGCGTCGGTGATTTCGATCTTCCACCAGTCCAGCGACACGTCCAGGCCCTGCACCGAAGCCGGGCTGTAGACAAAGCCAAGCGTGGTGTTCTTGGATTTTTCCGGTTGCAGATTGGCGTTGCTGGTGTAGGTGAACGGATAGATGGTCTGGCCGGAGTTGCCGCTGGCGCTGTTGTATTCGGCAACGTAATTGGCAGGCACGCCGCGGGCTGCGCATGCGGCCGCAATCGCGCTGGTGTAGGAGGTGCTATTGGTCGAGCAGGGATCGGAATAGGTGTCGAAACTGTCCGAGGCGCCCAGGTACAGATCTTCGATCGATGGCGCGCGGAAACCGGTGGCGTAATTGCCGCGAATCAGCAGGTCGGCGACCGGCTTCCACTTGAAGCCGAACTTGCTATTGGTGGTGCTGCCGAAGGTGTTGTAGTCCGAATAACGCACTGCTGCGCTCAATTCCAGCAACTGCGCACCGGGCACATCCTTCAGCAGCGGAATCGCCACTTCGGTGTAGTAGTCGTTGAGCGTGTACGAGCCAGAGGTGGGCGTAAACGAATTGCCCGAGGTATAGCCGGCCGAAATCAAGGCATCCGGTGAGGAGAATCCGCTTTCCTCGCGATGTTCGACACCGGCGGCAAAACTCATCCAGCCGGCGGGCAGCTCGAACAGCTCGCCGGTGAGGTTGGCGGTGAAGCTGCTGTTTTTATATTGATATGTGTTGTGCGCAGTGAACAGGATGTAGTCCAGCATTTCCTGGGTCACGCCACCGGCCGGCGACAAGGGGTTGAACGGTACGCAGCCGGCAATGACGGCGCCGCCGCTGTCCAGGCACGCCAGGGTGCCATTGACGATGCCCGATGCACCGAGCGCATTGCCCAGGTTGAGCAGATTGACATCGCCATACTGGGTTTCGGTCTGGTCGGTCTGGTTGTGCGCAAAGCCCACATCCCAACTGAACTGCCTGTCGGCAAACTGGAAGTCACCTTCCAGCCCGGTGTACACGTGCGAGGTCTTGACGTCCTGCTGATAGGTGCGTGCGAATTCGGTCAAGCGGTGCGACCAACCCACATCGCGCCCGTCGCCGCCGTAGGCAGTGTTGTACGGGTTGTAGTAGCTTTCGCCGCTCAACAGGATGCCGGTGTTGACGGAGGCCAGCGGAAAGCCTGCCAATTGCTGCGACGACTGGCGGCGGTTATACAGTCCATCGAACTTGAAGCGCACGTTGTCGGTGAGTGCGTAGTTGCCCTGCACGTACAACGCGTCGCGCTTCTGTGGCGTAACCAGGTAATTGTCCTTGGCGTAGTTGTAGCCATATTCGGACGTGTTGAAGGCGGTGTACTGGTCCAGGCCATAGCGCGGATACCTGCTGTCGCCGCTCGCGGTGGCGCTGTCGGGCAATACCGTCCAGGCGCCGCTGGTGCCATTTGCACGGAGGCGGCCGCTTGCCGAGTAGCTGCTGTAGGCCGACGAGCCCGCGCCGTACACCGGCTCGGCGGAGATCTCCCGGTCGCCTGCCATCACCGCATCTTCCTTGACGCTGGACAAGCCGATGACCAGATTGCCGCGCTCGCTGGTGGCGCCCACGGTCGCGTCGAAGGAGGTGCGCTGACCGTCGCCCTGGCCGTATTGGCCAACGTAGGCGTTGACTTCGGCGCCATCGAAATTGGTACGGGTAATGATGTTGACCACGCCCGCGATGGCATCGGAGCCATAGATCGACGAGGCGCCGTCCTTGAGGACTTCCACGCGCTCCACGATGGCCGAGGGGATGGTGTTCAGATCCACCGAACCGGACAGGCCCGAGACCCAGCGCCGGCCATTGACCAGCACCAGCGTGCGTGAGGCGCCCAGGTTGCGCAGGCTCACCGTGGCCGAGCCGTCGCCGCCGTTGTTGACGGTGCTGTTCATCGTCGCGCCATTGGAGGGAATGCGCTTGAGAACGTCGGCAACCGAGGTCAGGCCCTGCTTTTCGATGTCCTGGCGCGTCAGTACCAGTACCGGTTGCGAATTTTCCACATCGACCGAACGGATGCGCGAGCCGGTGACTTCGATCTTGTCCAGGTTGGTCGGACTCTTGTCGGTTTGTTCCTGGGCGATGGCGCTCGTGCTGACGCACAGGCTGATGGCGATCGCGAGCGAGCCCCGACGCATCGTCGGGTGGAGCGTTGTCTTAGTCATATGTACGGCGGTTCCCGGTAGAGGAGGAGCGACAGCGCGATCCCCGTGAATGACACCTGCATGCGTGCGGCGTCTTCGGCACGCCACGCAGGCTTAGCGGGAATTTAACGAGCGGGTTTCGCCGCCGTTTTTCGTCAATCGGCGCCTTGTTGCGTGGCGACGCGCGCAATGCATCGGCGCGCCATGTAATGCCCGGGCGACGCTGGGCGTGTGCTGCAGCGACGTGAGATGACCTGTGCGGACATATGTCGCCGCCGAACGCGACAACCTTGCGACGCGCAACAGCAGGCCGGTGCGGCCGCTGCGTCAGTGCGGTATGCCCTACGGGTTTAGCGCGGGCCGTGCGCGCTGCGGGTATGTGGCGGATTTTGTTTAGCTGCGCAGGTGCGATGTGGTTTAATCGCCGCCGAAGTGGGGGTACCGCAGCGTGCTGCGGTTGAGATAGTCCCTTCGAACCTGATCCGGCTGATACCGGCGTAGGGAAGCTTCGTCAGATGCGATGGTTCGTGCGTGCACGGGCAATCAGTATCGAGCGCCGCCGCTTCGTCCGCACTGCGACTCCTTCGCAGGGCCAGCACACAGGACGAATGCCATGAATGCCGCGCCCACCGTTT
Organism: Xanthomonas euvesicatoria; assembly: GCF_013112235.1. NCBI lineage: Bacteria > Pseudomonadati > Pseudomonadota > Gammaproteobacteria > Lysobacterales > Lysobacteraceae > Xanthomonas > Xanthomonas euvesicatoria. Next base: position 38,640 of record NZ_JABFFS010000001.1, on the reverse strand, counting down.
TGCAACAACAAGCCCAGTCGTTGTCGGAGGCTGTCACCCAGCCGATTCCCGGTTCACGCAAGATCTTCGTGCAAGGCTCGCGCGCTGATCTGCAGGTGCCGATGCGCGAGATCGCCTTGACGCGCACGCCCACCTTGTTCGGCGGCGAAGAGAATCCGCCGCTCAGCGTCTACGACACGTCCGGGCCTTACACCGATCCGCGGGTGGCGATCGATCTGGCAGCCGGTCTGGCACCGCTGCGTGCGCAGTGGATTGCCGAGCGTGGCGACACCGTCGCCCTGGACGGGCTGAGCTCCAGCTTCGGGCGTGGCCGCGAGCACGATGTGCGTCTGGATGCAGTGCGCTTTCCGGCGCGGCGTCTGCCGCGGGTAGCGCGCCAGGGCGCCAACGTCACCCAGATGCATTACGCGCGCCGCGGCATCATCACGCCGGAAATGGAGTACGTGGCGATCCGCGAAAACCAGCGCCTGGAAGCGGTGACCGATGCAAGCTTGCGCAGGCAGCACCCGGGCCAGGCGTTCGGAGCTTCGATCCAGCAACGCATTACACCGGAGTTCGTGCGCGAAGAGATCGCACGGGGCCGCGCGATCTTGCCCAACAACATCAATCACCCCGAGAGCGAGCCGATGATCATCGGCCGCAATTTCCTGACCAAGATCAATGCCAACATCGGCAACAGCGCGGTGTCTTCAGGCATTGCCGAAGAGGTCGAGAAGCTGGTGTGGTCGATCCGCTGGGGCGGGGACACGGTCATGGATCTGTCCACCGGCAAGCACATCCATGAGACGCGCGAGTGGATCATCCGCAACTCGCCGGTGCCGATCGGCACGGTGCCGATCTATCAGGCATTGGAAAAGGTCGATGGGCGCGCCGAAGAACTCACCTGGGACATCTTCCGCGACACCTTGATCGAACAGGCCGAACAGGGCGTGGATTACTTCACCATCCACGCCGGCGTGTTGCTGCGTTACGTACCGCTGACCGCACAGCGCGTGACCGGCATCGTCTCGCGTGGCGGTTCGATCATGGCCAAGTGGTGCCTGGCGCATCACAAGGAGAATTTTCTCTACACGCACTTCGAAGACATCTGCCAGATCATGAAGGCCTACGACGTGGCGTTTTCGTTGGGCGATGGCCTACGCCCCGGCTGCATCGCCGACGCCAACGACGCGGCGCAATTCGGCGAGCTGGAAACGCTGGGCGAGCTGACCAAGCTCGCCTGGAAACACGATGTGCAGACCATGATTGAAGGCCCCGGCCATGTGCCGATGCAATTGATCAAGGAAAACATGGACAAGCAGCTGCGCGAATGCGGCGAGGCGCCGTTCTACACCCTGGGGCCGCTGACTACCGACATCGCGCCGGGCTACGACCACATCACCAGCGCGATCGGTGCGGCGATGATCGGCTGGTTCGGCACCGCCATGCTCTGCTACGTCACTCCGAAAGAGCACCTGGGCCTGCCCAACCGGCAGGACGTGCGCGACGGCATCATGGCCTACAAGATCGCCGCGCATGCCGCCGACCTGGCCAAGGGGCATCCGGGCGCGCAAGTGCGCGACAACGCCTTGAGCAAGGCGCGTTTCGAATTCCGTTGGGACGACCAGTTCCATCTTGGCCTGGATCCGGAAAAGGCCAAGGAGTTCCATGACCAAACCCTGCCCAAGGACGCGCACAAGCTGGCGCACTTCTGCTCGATGTGCGGGCCACACTTCTGCTCGATGAAGATTACCCAGGACGTGCGTGATTACGCGGCCGAGCACGGCATAAGCGAGGCGCAAGCGCTGTCGACGGGCATGCAGGAAAAGTCCGCGCAATTTGTCGCGCAGGGCGCGCAGGTCTATCGCGCCACGTGACGCGTTACATGGCAGCGTTTCATAAAACGTGATGTAGCGCCTGCTTAGGAAAAGTTCAGTTTTGTACTGAACAGATTACGGCGCGGTCCGCAAGTGCCGCGCTATGGCAGGGTTGCAAGCGATTCCAGTAAATAAGGGTTTCAGCTGATTTAGCTGAATCGCAGATAAAAAAATCGCGCCAGAAGGCGCGAAGGGTACGTCGTAATTATTCGAATTCGTCGGCGAGAGAGAGAGAGCCTGACGCTGCCGCCTGTCTTAGGAAGCAACGGGGCATAGCGTAAAATTTGCACCAAATGGATGCATGACACAGTTGGTCGTCGTCCTTTGCTGAATTTGGCGTTTCGCGGAAGGCGCGGGGCGCTCTTTGTTGTTCTTGCATGCCGACGCGTGTTTTTGCCGATGAGTGTTCCTCCCGCTATTGCAATGCCATCGGGCCGGCTGCGTGTCGGTCAGTGCGTGGTCGACGTTGCCTCGCGCGAGGTGCACGCACCTGGCGCAAAGCGGCCGCTGCGGCTGGCGCCCAAATCCCTGGCGGTGTTGCTGACCCTGGCGCGGCAGCCGGGCCAGGTGGTCACGCGCGAGCAACTGCTTGCCGAGGTTTGGCCCGATACCTTGCCGACCAACGATGTGGTGACCCAGGCGGTCACGCAGCTGCGCAAGGCGTTTGCCAGCCACGGCGGGCAGCGCTCGGAGCACATCGAGACCATCGCCAAGACCGGGTATCGCTTGATGGCGGCGGTTGTGTGGGAAGCGCAGGCACCTGCATCGGCGACGCTGCCTGGTGAAGCACTGGGTCCGGATACGCTCGAGCCGGCGCAGCCAGACCAAGGCGTGGCGTCCGTCCCCGACCAGTCCGACGCTGCCGCATCGCCCGTCCGCACCGCGCCTGGCCAGCCCGTAGCGCCCGTCGTTGCGGCGCCGGCCGCGCCACGACACCGGCGCTCGATGGCGCTGGCAGTCGCCAGCGTGGCGTTGCTGGTCGTGCTGAGCCTTGCGGTATGGACCTCATGGCGACCTGCCCCGGCACCTGAGACCGCGCAAGCGCATGCGGTGCTGGGCAGCCCCAAACGGCCGTATCAGGTCATTACCGCAGGCGGTGGATTCGATCTCACGCCAAGCCTGTCGCCCGATGGCGCGAGGGTGGCGTACGCCTCATTGACCCGCGATCGCACCGGCACCTCGATCCTGGTCAAGACCACCGACAACGCCTATCCACGGGTACTGGAGACGCCTGCGCCCGGCGTCTCCGATCGTTTGCCGGCGTGGTCGCCGGATGGCCGGCAGATCGCGTTTTCCAGGCAGGCGCCCGATGGCAGCTGCCGGGTCATGATTGCCGCAGCCACCGGGCCTGCGGCGTCGCGCGAGGTAATGCGGTGCGATGGTGCCGACATGCTGAGTTTCAGCTGGTCGCCGGATGGGCGCGCGCTGGTGTTCGGCAGCATGACCGGCACGCACGGTGCGGCCCGCATGCGTCGCCTGGATCTGGCAACCGGGCAGTGGCAGACGCTTGACTATCCGGCGCAGGCGGGTGATTTCGATTACGCGCCGCGGTATTCGCCCGATGGGAATTGGATCGTGTTCCTGCGTAATCCGCAGCTCGGGGACCTGTGGCGGATCCCTGCCGAAGGCGGCGTCGCCGAACGGCTCACCCATGACAACGCCGATATCCGTGGATGGAGTTGGCTGCCCGATGGCAGCGGTTTGATCTTCGGGCGTCGCGTGGACAGCGAGGCGCGGCTGTATCGCCTCGATCTGCGGGACCACAGCTTGCACGATGTGGGCGTGGACGATGCGCAAGCACCGGACGTGGCGCATGGGCATCTGGTGTTCGTGCAACGCAAACCGCAGTTTGGCGTCTATCAGGTCATTGGCGACACGATGAACGGTGGCTACATTCGACGCCGACTGTTTCCATCCAGCGGGCGCGACGATCAGCCGATGATTGCGCCGGATGGGCGCCAGCTGATCTTTGCATCCAATCGATCCGGTGCGTACGCACTGTGGTGGGGCGATGTCCGCAAGCCCGGTTCGGTGCGCTTGATCGAAGGGCTGCGACCGGATTCGCGCCAGGCCGCCGACTGGTCAGCCGATTCGCAACGCGTGCTGGTCAGCGGCAGCGATGCGGCCGGGCATGCGGCGCTATTCGAAGTGACCCCCAGTAGCGGCCAGGTGGTGCGACTACCCGTGCCGCAGCCGCGCCCGCTGCAGGCGATCCATCTTCCCGATCCGCACCGGCTGCTGGTCCTTGCTGCTGCCGACGACGGGCATACCTTCGCAACGCTGTACGACCGGCGCAGCAGCCCATGGCGTGCGCTGGCGACGCTGCAGGACGTCTCGCAATTGCGACTGGACCGCGCCAGCGGACAGGTCTTGCTGACCCGCCTCAGCGGGGGCGGTGTGTGGCAGGTCGCTCCATCGCTGGCCGCCGACACCTTGCATGCTGTCGATCCGCAACAGCCATCGCGCTGGCGGTATCGCAGTTGGGCGCCGGGCGTGAATGGCCAGCTGCATTACCTGTCGTCCACCGACAGTTGCGCTGCCTACGATCGCGAGTTGCGCAGCGGCCGCGGCCAGTGCTTGGATGCGGTCAAGTTCACCACCATCAACGGTTTCAGCCTGAACCAGCGCGATGGGACGCTGTATGTGTCGCTGGCCGAAGAAGATGGCAGCGCCATCGCGTATATGCCGTTGCCACAGCATTCCGTGGCGCCTATTGGTGCCATCGCTAACTTATTGTCGGTATTGAGAAAAATCGCCTCGTAAGTTCTTCGGAAAGGCTTCGTGGCAATTTCGGCGCAGTTTCGTCAAAACTTCCTGACTGACGCCACAGTCGGCAAAACACTACGCCCTCTTTTGTACAGGGGGCTGCCAACATGCAACAGGTCATCACCGCGGATCGTGGGCTTGCGCTCGCGCTCGATAACGCCAACGAGTCGACATCGACTATCTGTCTGGCGGTCTCGCGGCTCGGCAGCATCCGTACCAACGCGGCGACATTCACCTTGTGGATACAGCTACGCGGACGCGCATGGGTGGAATCCAAGGAGGGCCGCTTTCGTCTGCGTGCCGGCGACTGGATCGCCTTCGACAAGGATTCCCATCCCACCGTGCAGGCAGATCGCAGCGCGCTATGCGTGGGCGTCGGTCTGGATGGCGAGAGCCTGCAGTCGCTTGCCGAACTAACCGATGCCACGCTGTATCCCGGCCGCGCCCAGTTGTCGCGCAGCGATCTGCGCATCGCCTTGCGCCTGTGGCGCAATGCCGCCGCACAAAGCGGCAGTGCGTCCGCACGGCCGTTGCTGTTGCACCTGGCCGCGATGCAACGCGATTTCATTGCGCAGGAACAGCGTTGCCCAGGCCGCTCGCGCAGCCGTCGGCGTCAGGTGTTCGGGCGTATGCAGCGTGCACGGCTGTACCTGGAAGGCAACAGCGACCGCGTGGTGCGCATCAGCGAACTGGCGCAGCTGACCAACTTTTCCAGTTGGTACGTCTCCAAGACGTTTCAGAGTTTGTACGAAGAAAGCCCGCAGGCGCTGTCCGCACGCTTGCGTCTGGAACGTGCATCCGATTTGTTGCGCGATACCTCGATGATGATCGGCGAGGTTGCAGCCGCAAGCGGCTTCGACAATTGCTGCAGCTTCGCGCGTGCGTTTCGTGCGCGCTTCGGTGTCTCCGCATCGCACTACCGCGACCAAACGGCAAATCCGCCAGATTCGGCAAAGCCACGTAACGTGACGCGCAAAGCGACGGCGTTCACGCAATCGTAATTTGCACAGGGGCGCTTAACGCGCCACTAACGAACCCTGGAGAGATTGATGAACCTTCGCACCTCCGCAGTGCGGCTGGGCCTGTTGCCCGCCGGTATTGCGATCGCGTTGACGCCGGCTTTTGCCGCCGCACAAGAGTCGACCACCACGCTTGACCGTATCGAGATCACCGGCTCGCGCATCCGCAGCGCCGACGTCGAAACGCAGCAGCCGATTTTGACCCTTGATCGTCAAGCGCTGGAAAAGCAGGGCCTGACGTCTGTTGCCGATGTGCTGCAGAACCTGACCTCCGCCGGCTCCCCGGCCATCTCGCGCGCCGACGCGCTGTCGTCCGGCGAAGACGTTGGCGGTTACTACGTCGACCTGCGCAACCTCGGCGCGCAGCGTACGTTGGTGCTGGTGAACGGTAAGCGTCTGGGTGCGTCGACCTCCGGTCTGCAGGATCTCAGCCAGATTCCGATGTCGGCAATCGAGCGTATTGAAGTGCTGAAGGACGGCGCCTCGTCCATCTACGGCTCCGACGCGATCGCCGGTGTGGTCAACGTCATCACGCGTAAGCGTTTCGACGGCGCTGAAGCCAGCGTGCAGTTCGGCCAGTTCGGCCAGGGCGACGGCGACACCACGCAGTACTCCTTCACTGTTGGCTCGCAGGGCGAGCGCGGTGGCGTGACGCTGTCTGCCGAATATTCCAAGCAGGACCCGGTGTTCGCCAAGAACCGCTGGTTCAGCCGCGATGGTTCGCGCGGTCCCAACTCGACCCCCAACAGCTGGAGCCCCATCAGCCAGAACGGTTCGTGGTGCAATCCGCTGCAGGTGGACTGCGATGATCCGGACACCGCGGTGTGGCAGACGCTCAATGCCGGCGGCAACCCGAACAACCCGGCCGACTATCACCCGATCACGCCGGCCGAGTACGCCAACTCGAACCAGCAGATGATGGTGCAGACCGGTATCGAGCGGAAGTCGGTATTTGCAAACGTCAACTACGACGTTGCCGATGCCATCACCTTCAACGCCGATATTGCCTACAACGAGCGCACGACCGACGGGCAGATCGCGGGCTACCCGTATCAGTCCGGTTCCTTCGGCACTCCGCTGGAAGGCAGCAGCGCGTTCAATCCGATCGGCCAGGATGTCGACTTCCGTCGTCGTCTGTGGGAAGTGCCGCGCGCCAGCGAAAACCAGCTCAAGACCCTGCGCTTCGCGCCGACCTTGAGTGGCTACTTCGACATCGGCGGCAAGACCTGGGATTGGGATGTGGGTGCGTTGTGGAACCGCAACGAGAACACCAAGCGTAGCCGTGGCGACATGAGCCTCATCGCGTCGCGTCAGGCACTGGGCCCGTCCTTCATCAACGGCCAGGGCGTTGCGCAGTGCGGTACCGCTGCAGACCCGATCTCGCTGTCGGCCTGCCGTCCGTGGAATCCGCTGCTGCCGTACAACGTTGCAGGTCAGGGCTCGCTTGCCGACCCGGCGCTGCAGGAATTCCTGTTCCCGACCTTCACCGATACCGGCCTGACCAAGACCACCAGCTTCACCGCAAACCTGTCCGGTTCGGTGGTTGAGCTGCCGGCTGGCGATCTGGGCGTTGCGGTGGGCTACGAACACCGTAAGGAAGAAGGTCGCTTCTCTCCGGATGCGTTTGCGCAGTCGGGCGAAAGCACCGGTCTGGGTGCCAAGACCACGCAGGGCCAGTACTCGCTGGACGAGGTCTACCTCGAATTGAATGTTCCGCTCCTGAGCGATGTCGCCTTCGCCAAGGAACTGACCTTCAACGCTGCAACGCGTTACTCGGACTACAGCAACTTCGGTAACACGCTGAACTCGAAGTTCGGCCTGACCTGGCGTCCGCTGGAAGACCTGCTGGTGCGTGCGACGTATGCGGAAGGTTTCCGTGCGCCCACCATCAGCGACCTGTACGGCGGCCTGAGCAGCAGCTTCGAGGATTACATCGATCCTTGCGGCGTCGGCGCCCCCAACAGCGTCAACGGCAACGCGGCCTGCACCAACGCTGGCGTGCCGCTGGGCTACACCCAGCTCGGCCAGGGCTTCGTGCCTTGCACGACCTATCCGTGCCAGACGCCTGATGAATTCATCAGCGGCGCCAACCCGAACCTGAAGCCGGAAACCTCCACGAGCAAGACCGCCGGTCTGGTCTGGAGCCCGCGTTGGGTGCAGGGTCTGGACATCTCGCTGGATTGGTACCGCTACGAGATCAACGACATGATCATCGCCGATAGCGTCGACCGCATCCTGCGCGACTGCTATGTGCTCGGCGACGCTGAACGTTGCGCCAATGTCACACGTGCAGCCGATGGTCATATCTCGGCGATGAGCTACGGCGTGGCCAACCTCGGTCAGATGGAAACCGAAGGCTACGACCTGGGTGTGAAGTACCGCCTGCCGGAAACGGCCATCGGTTCCTTCACCTTCGACTGGCAGACCAGCTACGTCAGCAAGTACGACGAAGCCGGCCAGGACAGCGCAGGCAACGCCATCATGATTGGCCGTGTCGGCGAGCCGGGCATCTTCCGCGTGCGTTCGAACGTTGGCGTGAACTGGTCGCTGGGTGATTTCGGCGTCAACTACACCCTGCGTTACTACTCGGGCATGAAGGAAAGCTGCATCACGCTGGCCGAAGGCTATTGCGATGCGCCGGACCATATCGCCAACGGCGAGTCCGACCCGCTGCGTCACACCGGCGCCAACACCTTCCACGACCTGCAGGTCAACTGGAAGGCGCCGTGGGACGCAACGATCGCACTCGGCGCGAACAATGTGTTCGATCACCGCGGTCCGCTGCAGTACTCGGCACCGAACAGCAGCTTTGCCTACTACGGCGGCTTCGAAATCGGTCGTTTCATGTACATGAAGTACACCCAGCGCTTCTGATCCATCGACGCGCGTAGTAAATGAAAGACGGGCCGCAAGGCCCGTCTTTTTTTATGCAGTGCCCTGTTGCGATGAGGCAATGCGCATGCGGCGCGTGATTTAGATGCGAAGTCATCGCTGCGCGACTCAAGCGGTGCGGCAGTTCCGCGAAAAACGCGCGCAGGATGTGGAAGTTGCTCAGCGACTCCGCTCGCAAAGAACTGCAGTCTTTCTTCTCGGGCAGCTTCCACCGCGCTTGAGCGCATTGTCTGCCTGTAGTGCGGTGCGCTTGGGGTGAGTGCCGTGACACATCGCCCAGACCAAGGCTTGCAATGCGCGGCCCTGGCGCAACGGCCCCATGCAGGGCGGTCGAAGAAACGGCATAAAAAACGCGGCCTTGGCCGCGCTTCTTTCGGGATGCCTCAAGCGAGTGACTTACGCCTCGGCAAGCCCCAGCAACGTATCGGCCTGTTCGCGCCAGCTCGGCAGGCGGGCGATGACGCCGACCTTGGTCAGGTACTCTTCGTCAACGCTTTCGCCGCTGGCCAATGCCGTGGCGACATGCACTGCGCCGGTGACCCAGAAGCTGCGCATGCTGGAACGCAGCGGATGGCGATGGAAGGCCACCGCTTCGATGATAGGCATCGGCAAGCCCCACAGGCCGAGCAGGTAGGCGCCGGCTTCGGTGTGACCCAGGCGTTCGTCGCCACCTTCGGCCGGCGCCTCGCGCTCGTCGCGTACGCCCGGCAGCAGCAAGCCGATGTCGGCCAGCAGTGCGGCGGTGGAACCGAGTTCTGCGCTGGTCGGCGGAAGCACCTTGGCCGCCAGGCGCGAAGAGAGCAGGGCGCGGCGCTGCATCGCGTTGCGCTCGGCCGGTGTGAGCGTCTGGACCGAAAACACTTCGCTGGCCAGCACCAGGTCGCGCAGCGTCGCCACGCCCAGGCGGGTCACCGCCGTGCGCAGGTCGGTGATGCTGCGGCCACCGGAAAAGAACGCCGAATTGCACAATTGCAGCACTTTCGCTGCGATCGCCGGGTCGCCGGCGATCAGCTTGGCGATATCGGCCGCGTCGGCGCCGTCGTCCTCTTCCAGCGCATGCATCAGGCTCAGGTACAAATGCGGGGGCGAGGGCAGCTTTTCGATCCGCCCGATCGCCGCGCGCAGGCGCGGATTGCTGAGCAGCTCGCGCAGTTCCTCCAGGCTGGTAACCGCTTCGAGCAGCACTTCGGGCGCCAGCGGCATCGGCAAGAAGCGATGCGCCACGCCGATGATGCGGGCCGGCGGCGTGCGCTGGCCGCCTTGCGCATCGATCAACGCAATACGAATGGTGTCCGGGCGCAGCGTGCGGATTTGCCCCAGCAAGGTGGCGGCAGTCAGGTCCGGCAGGACCGGGGCAACGATGACGGCGTCGAACGGCGACAGCGCGGCAGCTTCGATCGCCGAATTGCCATCGGCCACCTGCTGCGCCTGCCACTGGTCGCCCAGGTCGGCGACGTAGTCGACAAGGTCGGACGGAAGACTGGCTTCGTCCCCAACAAACAGAATACGCAAGACACTTCCCCAGAAGTCACCGGTGACAGACACCGGCCAAACGCTTTCGGCAATGTACCCAATCTGCCGACTGCGGTCACCGGGATCACGCCAGAAGCGTGATCCCGATCGCCCCCTACACGCAGGGCAGCATCACGATCGATGGATCAGGGTGCGTCGGAATTGTAGCGTTCCACCGACTCGGTCAGGATGCGCTTGGCCTCGGCCGCGCCGCCCCAGCCGTCCAGCTTGACCCACTTGCCCTTCTCCAAGTCCTTGTAATGCTCGAAGAAGTGGCCGATACGTTCCATCCAGTGGCTGGACACCTGGTTGATGTCTTCGATGTGCGCGTAACCGGAGAAGATCTTCTCGATCGGCACAGCCAGGATCTTTTCGTCGCTGCCGGCCTCGTCGCTCATGCGCAGCACGCCCACCGGACGGCAGCGCACCACCGAGCCCGGCACCAATGGCAAGGGCAGCACCACCAGCACGTCGGCCGGGTCGCCATCGCCGCACAGGGTGTTGGGCACGTAGCCATAGTTGCAGGGATACCGCATCGGGGTCGACAGGATGCGGTCGACGAAGATCGCCCCGCTGGCCTTGTCGACTTCGTACTTGACCGGCTCCGAATCCTTGGGGATCTCGATGACGACGTTGATTTCTTCCGGCAGATTCTTGCCAGAGGTGACCAGTTCAAGGCCCATGCGGGTAGCTCCGAGGCGTCAGCAGTGTGTGGAGCGCGATTCTACGCGTTCGGCTGTTGCGCTGCAGCGACACTGAATGGGCAATGTCCTGACCGCTGCGTGCGGCATAGCCCGCGTTCATCGCGGGTGGCTGCCTGATCGTTGCGGCCCGGCCGGAGGCGCACGCTGCAGGCTCATCCACCGCATAGGAATTGCCCATGTCCAGGCTTGCGCGTTTGCTGGTTCTCCTGCTGCTGTCCCTTACCGCCCAGTTCGCTGCCGCCGCGACGCCTCCGCCCACCTTCGTGGATGCGGTGGACTGGCCCGCCAATGGCGAGGGCTGGGAGGCGTTCATCGATCTGGAGCAGCGGCTGGACCGCGATTTCGACAATATCTGCGGCGACACCTTTTGTGGCGGCGACTTCAGCGACTACCAGCCGCTGCGCTTCCGCTGCTCGGTGCATCGCGTCACCGGGGTGGTGCGGAGCTGCATCTGGACCTTCGGCGCCAGTGAGGTCAGCGTCGACCCGCGTAGCGGTTACTTGCGGTCGGACAGCCGGGTGTGGCGCTGCACGGCACCGTTGAAGGCCGGTACCCGCCTGGATGAGATGTATCGCACGCTTGCGGTGGCCAATCCGCTGTTCAAGCCACTGCCGGGCGGCGCACCGCCGATCTATGACGGCCTGATCGGCTGCCTGTGATCGTAGGCCGGGCGGGACGGGGCTTGCCGGCACAGGCCAGCCCCTTCTGCCTGATGGCGCCATCTTCGTAGCGACGATGGGGGCCGCCAGCGGGCCCCGGCGCGATGCCGGTCCTGAGCTGGTCAGCACAGATGGCCGGGTCCGACCGCACCTTTATTGGCCCGGTCCCTATGCCCCAGCGTCGCCGCTTTCCGCAGTGACCGGTTCGGACTTGCCGCGACGCGTTCGGTCGGTCGGCTGCTTCCCGACGTCATGACCGCAGGTCACGTGCCCTGCGGTCATCGCAGCGTTACAGCAGGGGCACGAGCAACAAGGCCACGATGTTGATGATCTTGATCAGCGGGTTGATCGCCGGCCCCGCGGTGTCCTTGTACGGATCACCGACCGTGTCGCCGGTGATCGCAGCCTTGTGCGCCTCGCTGCCTTTCCCGCCGAAGTGGCCGTCCTCGATGTATTTCTTGGCGTTGTCCCACGCGCCGCCGCCAGTGGTCATCGAAATCGCCAGGAACAAACCAGTGACAATCGTGCCGATCAACAAGCCCCCCAGTGCACGCGGACCCAGTAACAACCCGACAATGATCGGAACCACCACCGGCAGCAGCGAAGGCACGATCATTTCGCCAATCGCCGAGCGGGTCAGCATGTCGACGGCGCGGTCGTACTGCGGCTTGGCGGTGCCGGCCATGATGCCGGGAAGTTCGCGGAACTGGCGGCGCACCTCTTCCACCACGGCGCCCGCGGCGCGGCCGACCGCTTCCATCGCCATCGCGCCGAAGAGATAGGGAATCAGCCCGCCAATCAGCAGCCCGATGATCACCGTGTGGTCGGATAGATCGAAGGCGTACACCTGGTCGGGATTGGCCGCCTGCAGGTTGTGCGTGTAGTCGGCAAACAGCACCAGCGCCGCCAGCGCCGCCGATCCGATCGCGTAGCCCTTGGTCACTGCCTTGGTGGTGTTGCCCACCGCGTCCAGCGGGTCGGTAATGTTGCGGACCTCGGGAGGGAGCTCGGCCATCTCGGCGATGCCGCCGGCGTTATCGGTAATCGGTCCATACGCATCCAGCGCAACGATCATGCCGGCCATCGACAGCATGGCCGTTGCTGCAATCGCAATGCCGTACAAGCCGCCGAAGTGAAACGCACCCCAGATTGCTGCGCAGACCGCGATCACCGGCAGCGCGGTAGATTTCATCGAAATACCGAGCCCTGCGATGATGTTGGTGCCGTGCCCCGTGGTACTGGCCGATGCAACATGCTGCACCGGGGTGTACTGCGTGCCGGTGTAGTACTCGGTAATCCACACGATCAGGCCGGTGAGCACCAGGCCGATCAGTGCGCAGGCGTACAACGCCGCGGCGCCGTGGGTGTTGTCGCGCATCAGCGATTGGGTGATGGGCCAGTAAGCCAACGCCGCCAGCACGCCCGACACGATCACGCCTTTGTAAAGCGCACCCATGATCGAACCGCCACCTTTGACCTTGACGAAGGCCGCGCCCACGATCGAAGCGATGATCGATACTCCGCCGAGCACCAACGGATAGAGCACGGCATGCGGACCAGTTTCGGCCAGCGTCAGACTGCCGAGCAGCATCGTGGCGATCACGGTGACTGCGTAGGTTTCGAACAGATCGGCGGCCATGCCGGCACAGTCGCCCACATTGTCGCCGACATTGTCCGCAATCACTGCCGGATTGCGTGGATCGTCCTCGGGAATGCCGGCCTCGACCTTGCCGACAAGATCGGCGCCCACATCTGCGCCCTTGGTGAAAATTCCGCCACCCAGGCGCGCAAAGATCGAGATCAACGACGACCCGAATGCCAAGCCCACCAAGGCATGCAGGTTCTGCTCCAGTGGCAGCCCCATGGTCTGCAGCACAGCAAAATAGCCGGCCACGCCGAGCAGCCCGAGGCCGACCACCAGCATCCCGGTGATCGCGCCGCCGCGGAACGCCACATCCATCGCCCTGCCGATGCCGTGCCGCGCCGCCTCGGCGGTGCGGACATTGGCGCGCACCGAGACGTTCATGCCGATATAGCCGGCTAACCCGGACAACACCGCACCCAGTGCAAACCCGATCGCGGTGTACCAACTCAGGAACAGCCCGACCAACACGAACAGCACTGCCCCAGCAACCGAAATGGTGAGGTATTGCCGGTTGAGATAGGCACGCGCGCCTTCCTGGATCGCGGCGGCGATCTCCTGCATGCGTGCATTGCCGCTCGGCTGCGCGACCACCCAGCGCGCCGACACGATTCCATAGACGATTGCCAAGACCGCACAACCCAGCGCAAGCCACAACCCATAGTGTTCCAGCATGACCCCTCCCAAGAGAATGGATGTCGTCCGGTCGGGACGAACCAAGGGCGATGCACACAACGAGTGGACTGACGAATACGGACTCGACGGCCGCCTGGGCCGTAATGCGCGTCGCGAATGTTCAGGTGGCCGGATCGCGACCGAGTATGCGCCGCGCCTTGCGTGGCGACCAGCGTTATGGCTTTGGCGCGTCGTTCAGTTGCGGCGTGACAGCCTGCGGCCAACGTGATTCGGTCGACCCAGGAGTGTCCATGTCCCACCATGCTGCGCAAAAATACGCCGCGATGCTCGCAACGCTGTTGCTGACCAGCCAAGCGTTTGCGGCCGATCCCACGCCCGAACTCAAGCCGCGCGCACCCGGCACCGCGCAAGCGGTCGGCGCCGTGCACACCTTGCGTCAGATCCCGGAAGCCTGCGCACGACTGGAAGGCGTGTTTACCGGAAATGCTGCACAGCCGTATACATTGTCGGTGGTCCGCAGCAGCCCCACCTGTCAACCACGCGCACGCTTCGTGGATTTCGCCAAGGCCGCACCCAGTGTCGCCTCGGGCTGGATCTTCAACGATGTGATCCGCGTGCCAAGCGCAGCCTGCCCGTCACAGCAAGCGGTCGTGCGCGTATGGCGCAAGCCGGTGGATGCCAAACCGCAGCTCGATGGACAGGGCCAGTCGCGCATCTATCTGGAAGACGCCAAGCAACAAGCCGCTGCCGGCAAGATCCCGCAGGTGCCCATGTTCGCTGCGCAGATGACGGTGGAAGGCAAGGCGTGTCAGTAAGTCGAGATTTGCTCTTCATCCGTAACGACGAACCCCGGCCAGGCCGGGGTTCGCTTTCAGTGCATGCACAGGTGGATCAGTTACTTCGACAATTGCCTAGACAACGCGCTTTCATGATCCTCTCGAAATGACACACGCCCCCAGCGCCACCTTTCGTTAGGGCGCAAGCCACGCGCGTAAGTGCCCGATTTGCTGCACCTCAGTGGAGAGTTGATCATCGCTGTGCATCCCACGCGGCTTCGATCTCACCCTTCCCAAGCCGGCAACTTCTTTGCCACCGCGACATTCTTCAAACTCACATACTTCGGCAAGCCATCGCTGCCGTAGGCCAGCGGCGCTTCGCCCTTGATCAACGGGGCGAAATAGCGGCGGGCGCGTTCGGTGATGCCGAAGCCGTCCTTGCGCAGGAAGCTGGGCGGCATCTTCTTTTCGTGATTGGCCACCTTGTGCAGGGGCGCAGGCACGATCTTCCAGCGGTATGGTGCGTCGCTGACGCGTTCGATCACCGGGATCACCGCGTTCATGCCCTTGATCGCGTACTGCACGGCGGCCTTGCCGACTGCTTGCGCCTGTTCCCAGTCCGTCTTCGATGCCAGATGGCGCGCGGAGCGCTGCAGGTAATCGGGTAGCGTCCAGTGCACCTTGTAGCCAAGCTCCTGCTTGACCTGTGCGGCCAGGAACGAGGCCACGCCGCCGAGCTGTGCATGGCCGAACGAGTCGGCCGCGCCGCCGGCATCGGCGACGAACTTGCCGTGTGCGTCCTGGATGCCCTCGCTGGCCACCACCACGCACCAGCCCACCTTGTCCACCACCTGTTTCACCTTGGCCAGGAATGCAGCCTGGTCGTAGGCGCGTTCGGGCAGCAGGATGATCTGCGGGGCGTCGTCCGGGTCTTGCCCCGCCAGGCCTGCCGCTGCGGCCAGCCAGCCGGCATGGCGGCCCATCGCCTCATAGATGAAGACCTTGGTGGAGGTGTCGGCCATGGCGGCGACATCCAGTGCGGCCTCGCGTACTGAGACGGCGGTGTACTTGGCCGCCGAGCCGAAGCCGGGGCAGGTGTCGGTCACCGCCAGATCGTTGTCGATGGTCTTTGGCACGCCGATGCAGTGCAGCGGGTACCCATAGGCCCTTGCGAGCTGCGAGACCTTCCACGCGGTGTCGGCCGAGTCGTTGCCGCCGTTGTAGAGGAACCAGCGGACGTCGTGCGCGCGCAGCACGTCGAGCAGGCGCTCGTACTTGGCGCTGTCTTCTTCCAGCGATTTGAGCTTGTAGCGGCACGAGCCGAATGCACCGCCGGGCGTCTGCGCCAGGGCGGCAATGGCGGCGGCGGACTCTTTGGAGGTGTCGATCAATTCCTCGCGCAAGGCGCCCAGGATGCCGTTGCGTGCGGCCAGCACCTTGATCTTGCGTGCGCGCGCTTCGGCGATGACGCCGGCTGCAGTGGCGTTGATGACGGCGGTGACGCCGCCGGATTGGGCATAGAGCAGGTTGCCAGTGGTCATAGGGGGACAGACTCCTCACATGGGGACATGGCGCAGGGGACAGTGCCGGGACATTCCCCGGATGCGGTAAGCTGCACGACCATACGGTCAGCGCCGGCGAAGACGTGAGTCTAACGCCGCCCACCGCAACGCGTTTTTATTCGAAAGTGGAGTCCACTGATGCGATTGGTTCTATTGGGACCGCCCGGTTCGGGCAAGGGCACCCAGGCGACACGTCTCAAAGACACGTTTGATATTCCGCACATTTCCACCGGCGACCTGTTGCGCGCCGAAGTGGCCGCTGGCTCGCCGCTGGGGTTGAAGGCCAAGGAAGTGATGGCACGCGGGGACCTGGTGTCCGACGACATCCTGCTCGGCATGCTGGAGGCGCGCCTCGGCCAGGCCGATGTGACCAAGGGTTTCATCCTGGACGGCTACCCGCGCAACGTGGCCCAGGCCAATGCGCTGGACGAGCTGCTCGGCAAGATCGGCCAGCCGCTGGATGCCGTGGTGCAGCTGGATGTGGCCAGCGAATTGCTGGTCGAGCGCATCGCCGGTCGTGCCAAGGCCGAAGGCCGCGAAGACGACAACCCCGAATCGGTGCGCAAGCGGCTGCAGGTCTATACCGATTCCACCGCACCGGTCATCGGCTTCTACGAGCAGCGCGGCAAGTTGGCGCGCGTGGACGGCGTGGGTTCGCTGGACGAAGTGCTGGAACGCATCAGCAAGGCGCTCGGCCGCTGAGTCGGCAATGGGCCGGGCGCAAGGCCCGGCCGCAGGCGCGGCGTCTGGTCGCGCCGTGTTCTCGCCGTGATCGCCCGGGCAGTGGTGCCAAAAGAAAAACCCCGGACGTACAAGACGCCCGGGGCAGAATAACGCCAGTAGTAGGCTTGCTCAGAGCCCCAACAGCATGAGCTCCCTGGGGATTTGGCCTCTTGGGGAGTAGGACCAAAGGGATGCTGCGACTGGCGTTCAGCATAGTGAGGGATGTGACCGGGTTCGCACATCGGGAAATTCCCGACAGTACGGTAGGAAATCCCCGACACTTGGGCGTGCGCTGGAATGGAATGTCCGGCAACTGCGGCGATCGGCGACAATGGGCGGCATGAGCAAACTCCACATTCTCGGCATCGCCGGAACTTTCATGGGCGGTGTGGCCGCCCTGGCGCGTGAGCTGGGCTGGCAGGTGGAAGGCAGCGACCAGGCCATTTATCCGCCGATGTCCACACAGCTGGAAACGCTGGGCATTGCGTTGGCGCAGGGCTATGCGCCGTCCAATATTTCGCCGGATGCGACCGACGTGGTTGTCGGTAATGCGCTTTCGCGCGGCAATCCGGCGGTGGAGGCGGTGCTGGATGCCGGCCGCCGGTATACCTCCGGCGCGCAATGGCTGGCCGAGCACGTATTGCCCGGCCGCGACACGCTGGCCGTGGCCGGCACCCACGGCAAGACCACCACCACCACCATCCTGAGCTACCTGCTGGAGGCGGCCGGGCGGGCGCCCGGGTTTCTGATCGGTGGTGTGGCCGAAGATTTCGGCGTGTCGGCACGACTGGGCCAGGGGCGCGAATTCGTGGTGGAAGCCGATGAATACGACACCGCGTTTTTCGACAAGCGCAGCAAGTTCGTGCACTACCGGCCGTTGGTGGCGATCCTCAATAACCTGGAATACGACCACGCCGACATCTTCCCGGACGTGGCGGCCATCCAGCGCCAGTTCCACCACCTGGTGCGCACGGTGCCCGCGCGCGGTCGCCTGATCGTCAACGGCGAAGACGCGCACCTGGCCGAGGTGCTGGCGATGGGATGCTGGACGCCGGTGGAGCGATTCGGGTTCGATGCGTCGCTGGACTGGAGCGCGCGGTTGATCGCGGCCGATGGCAGCGCGTTTGCGGTGCTGCACCGTGGCGTGGAAATTGGCCAGGTGCAGTGGCCCCTGGTTGGGCGGCATAACGTCCTGAACGGGTTGGCGGCGCTGGCAGCAGTACAGGCGGTAGGCGTGGATCCGGCGACGGTGATGCCGGCATTGGCACAGTTCCAGAGCGTCAAGCGGCGGCTGGAAGTCATCGGTAGCGCGCGCGCGATCACCGTGTACGACGACTTTGCGCACCATCCCACCGCCATCGCGACGACGTTGCAGGGTCTGCGTGCAAAGGTCGGTGCGGCGCGTGTTGTGGTGGCAATGGAGCCGCGCAGCAATTCGATGCGGCTGGGCGCGCATGCCCAGGCGCTGGCGCCGTCGTTGCACGATGCCGATGCAGTGGTGTTTCTGCATCGGCCGGAACTGGCCTGGGACGCGGCACCGATCATTGCGCAGGTGCGCGGCGAGGCACGCGTGGTGCAGGACGTGGATGCCTTGCTGCGCGCGCTGGGCGACATTGCCCGGCCCGGAGACCATGTGGTGTTCATGTCCAACGGTGGCTTCGACGGTGCGCCGCGTCGTTTCCTGGCGCAGTTGTCCTGATGGTGCCGATCCCCGCCACTGCAGACACCAGCGCGTTGCCGCTGTTCCCCTTGCACAGCGTGCTGTTGCCTGGCGCGGCGATGGGCTTGCGCGTGTTTGAACGCCGCTATCTGGATCTGGTACGCGAATGCGGCCGTAACGGCACCAGCTTCGGCGTGTGCCTGATCCTGGAAGGCAACGAAGTCGGCGTGCCGGCTACGCCGGCCGCGTTCGGTACCGAAGTACGCATCGAGGATTTCGATGTGGGCGCCGACGGCGTGCTGGTGCTGCGCTTGCGTGGCACGCGGCGTTTCCACGTACAGCGCTCGCGCATTCGCGATAACGGTCTGGTGGTGGGAGATGTCGCCTGGCGCGAACCGGATCCGGACGACGAATTGCGGCCCGAGCACGGCCTGCTGTCCACGGTGCTGGAGCGCATGCTGGAGCAGGTGGGTGGCGAATTTGCATCGGTGGGACCGGGGTTGATGGATCAGGCCGCCTGGGTTGGTTGGCGGTTGGCCGAGCTGCTGCCATTGACCGAGCAGCAGCGGCTCTCGCTGTTGCAGCAGGACGATCCGCATCGGCGGCTGGACCAATTGCTGGCCTGGATGCCCTAAGAGCGGCTGCTAACACGGCTGCGCCCGCCATATGGGTACGGGCTGCGCTCCGAACTTTCATGCGCCACGTGTGCACTGTGTCCCGCACGCCGTGCACACCCAACGGATGGCCGCTCGCGACGCCTTCCATCACGCCGGGCGCGTGGGGCAATGGTTTCGATCGGCCCCATCACCATGCTTGCACCGTGGCAACGGCACACTGCGCACGCTTGAGTGCGCTACCGACCGCATCCATGCACTGGATGCGCGCAATGGCGTCACTCGTTTCTTTTGATGGAGTGTGCCTTTGATTGTCGATGTAAAGCCGCGTGTGGCAGATGTGATCAGCCAGGTCTGGCGGACCCTGGCGGTGTTGTTCGTATGGGATGTGTTGATCACCATCATTTACTACGTGCTGCCGTTCCGTGCGCCGGCGTTGCCGCTGACCATCTTTGGTTCTGCGCTGGCGTTGTTCCTGGGCTTTCGCGCCAATTCCACCTATCAACGCTGGTGGGAGGGGCGGGTGCTGTGGGGCCAGATGATCAATGCCTCGCGTAATCTGGTGCGCTTGAGCGTCAGTATCCTGTCCGCACCGGAAGCCGGCGATCTTGGGCGCACCATTGCGCTGCGCCAGATTGCCTACGTCAACGCGCTGCGCTGCCAACTGCGCCGGTTGCCGGTGGCGATGGCATTGTCCCCGCATGTGGACGCCGACGAAGCGGCGGCGGTGGTGGTGCGCACCAACGTGGCAAACGGGTTGCTCGATACCACCGCGCGCAGCGTCGAGCAGGCGCGTCGTGAGGGCTGGATCGACAGCATCCAGCAGGCCAGCGTCGAACGCATTCTGGTGGACATCGCCAACGCGCAAGGCGGCATGGAGCGCCTGAAAAATACGCCGCTGCCGTATCAATATCGCTTCTATCCGAACCTGTTTACGCGGCTGTTCTGCGTGCTGCTGCCAATCGGCTTGGTGGAAACGCTGCAGTACGCCACGCCGGTGGGATCGACAGTGGCCGGCCTGATGTTTCTGGCGGTGCTGAAGATCGGCGATGAACTGGTCGACCCGTTCGCCAACACCATCCACGACCTGCCGCTGGATACCATGTGCCGCACGGTGGAGATCGATGCGCTTCAGGCAATTGGTGAGCAAGCGCCGGAGCCGATGCAGCCAGTGGATGGCGTGTTGTGGTGAGGTGTCGCGCGCCAGGCCAATGCGGCCTTTGCATCGCCGAACTGCGCTGATTCGCATCTTGTCGTTCGCCTTGAGAGGCGATTGAACGGTGCAAGCAGTTGTGGAGCAGCCAACGGCGAGTTTTCCGCAGGGCCCTTGCCCGCCCACCATCGCGGGACACGCTGCCAAGCACGTCCTTGTAAGCTCTTACGCGGAATCCATGCCGCCATCGAGCCCCCACGGATGGGTTCACGGCGTGTCCCGCAAGCGGCGAGGGCGCCGCGCTCGACGAACTAAGCGTTCACCCTGAAAATTCAGCAGCCTCCAGACGGCGCCAGCACGTCACCATCGAGACAGGGCTCAACAGCTGTTGCTGACACCCCATCTCGACCCAACCACGCGATCGCCGGCCAATCGCCTGTTGCCCGATCGATCAACGGCGTTGTTGTGGCGGACCCGATGCAGCAGGATCGGACGCAGCGGTATCCGTCCCCGGCGCGGCGTTGTCTTTGTTCTCGCCACGCACTGCACTGCCCGAGGTGCTGTCGATCAGGATCACCGGCACCTGCGAGCGACGACGCTGTTCCATGCGATGGGGCAGCGGGCCGAGTGCCTCGCGCAATGCGCTCAGTGCAGGATCGACGCCGCGCAGTGGGTACCACAGCCCGATCAGGCTGAAATGGCGGCTGTAGCGCAAGGTCTGGGTGCTGCCCACCCACAGCGGTTGTGCATCCGGCTGCAGGCGCGCGGCCGCCGGCCACAGACGCAGCACATGCACGTGGCCGGGCGCGGCGTGGCGCACCATCAACAGGGCCTCGACCTGGGTATCCAGCGTGGCCGGCAGAATCGGCACTTCGTCCGGGCGGCCGCTGACGTCGAGCAGGTGCAGCGCCTGTTCCCAGCCCGCCTGCGGCTGGACCCGCCAGCCGCGCGCCTGGAGCTGGCGCTGCAGCGGGGCGAGCGGGCCGGCCAACTGGACGTCCAGCGGCCAACGCTGATCGTCGTCGAATTCGTTGCGGCGTGCCGGCAGCAGGCGCCATTGGTCTTCCCACCACGCGTTTGCGGGTAACTCCATCACTGCCGGCGGCGGCGGTTCGAACTTGGCCAGCTTGAGGTCGAGGTTGCGCGGCGCAAAATAAATTGCGCAGCTTACGAACACCCCGTAGAAGATCCACGACACCGGCTTGACCCAGAACGCGCGCGTGGCACGGCGACGGTAGGCAATGCCCAGCACCAGCAGCCAGAAGATGCCGAACAACATGCCGCCGACGACGTCGCTGAGCCAGTGCGCACCGAGGTACAAACGCGCAAAACCGATCAGCGAGACGATGGCGCCGCTGACCAGATACGGCCACACGCGGCGGCGGCCAGGCAACTCGCGCGCGATCAACAGCGCGAAAAAGCCGAAGGCGATCGTGGCCATGGTGACCGCAACCGACGGAAAGCCGAAACCGCTGCTGGCCGCAGGCGGGCGCACCACCTGCACGGTGGCGCCAAGCAGCTGCGTGAGCGCCAGGCCGAACGCCAGCGCGATGACCCAATGGGCCACGGCCATCCAGCGACGGCGCCAGGCCAGATAGCCCATCGCGGCGGCAATGGCCGGCAACAGCACCTGCCAGTCGCCCAACGAGGCCAGCGCCACCATCGGGTAGTCGGCCAACGGATTACGCAGCGCCAGCATCAGGTCGTGCACGGCCAGGTCCACGCGCAGCGGCTCGCCATGCGCCAGCACCACCATCAGCAGCACAAACCAGCCCCAGCCGAGCAGCAAGAGCATCAAGGCCATCATGGCCAGCGGCACCGATTCGCGACGGCGTGGGTCGAAGACGCCGACCGACCAATTTCCCAGGACCGGATGCCGGTGCGACCACTCCAGCAGGCGCGCCAGCAAGGCATCCAGGTGACCGGCCGACCAGCGATACGAATACAGCACCACCGCCCAGGCAAGCCCGATCACGGCCGCCAGCAAGGCAACCACCACAAATAGGCGCCCGGCCACCGCGGCCACTGCGTCGTAGGCCGTGCCCAGCACCCAGCCGGGCACCAGGAACAACAACGCCCACGACACGCAGGCCAGGCCGCTGGCGACCAGATACCGTTTGAAGGGCATGCGCGACATGCCGGCAATCGCCGGCACGAACGGGCGCACTGCCCCCACGTAGCGCGCAATCAGGATGCTTTTGAAGGCATTGCGGCGGAACAGCAGCTCGCCGCGTTCCAGCAGTTGCGGGTAACGCCGGAATGGCCAGTAGGTGTGCAGCTGATGGCCCCAGCGATGGCCGACCCAGAAGCTCAGCGCATCGCCAACGAAGGCGCCCAGGGTGGCGCACACCACCGCGTAGGGGCCGTTGATCTGCCCGAGCCCGATGAGCACGCCAATGGCGAACAGCAACGGCAACGCAGGCACGATGGCGCCCAGCACGATCACCGCATCACAAAATGCGATGCCAAAGATCACCACGCCAGCCAAGGTGGGGTGGTGTCCGATCCACTCCAGCGTGGCGTCGATCCATGAGTTCATACCTGAATTATAGGTGGGCGCGGCGGCGCCTGACCTGCATCGTCCTCACATCGGGGGATCGGCTTCACCTGAGGTTGCGGCCATGCAGCTGCCGCACGCGCGCGCGCCGCAGAGGTGCGCAGCGAGACAGACCTGCCGCCTACAATGGGGGATGACTCACGACCCTGCAGCCAATCTGCCGCTGAAGTCCGATACGTTCGGACGCATTCTGCTGATCCGCGATGGCCAACGCATGTTCGTGCGTCGCGACCTGAGCGTGGCGCCGTGGCTGTTGCGCGGCGTGGCCTGGTGGCTGGCACGCCGCGAAGCGTTGGCCTTGCGCCAGCTGGATGGCGTGCCGCGCACACCGCGGCTGCTGCATTGGGACGGGCGGCACCTGGACCGCAGCTATCTGGACGGCGCTGCGATGTACCAGCGACCGCCGCGCGGCGATCTGGCCTACTTCCGCAGCGCGCGCAGGCTGTTGCAACAGCTGCATCGCCGCGGCGTGGCCCACAACGATCTGGCCAAGGAAGCCAACTGGCTGGTGCAGGAGGACGGCAGCCCGGCGGTGATCGACTTCCAGCTGGCGGTGCGCGGCAACCCGCGCGCGCGCTGGATGCGTCTGCTTGCCCGCGAGGATCTGCGCCACCTGCTTAAACACAAGCGCATGTACTGCCCGGCCGCACTGACCCCGGTGGAACGCCGCGTGCTCAAGCGCACCTCCTGGGTTCGCGAGCTGTGGTTTGCCACCGGCAAACCGGTCTACCGCTTCGTGACCCGCCGCGTACTGCACTGGGAAGACAACGAAGGGCAGGGGCCCAAGCCCTGAGCGGCGGGGATTGGTTGTTCGGGATTGGGGATTCGCAAGAGCGTATTGCTTGAGCGGTGGGTTGGTTGGTGGTAGCAATGAAGGAATAAGCTCTTACGAATCTCCAATCCCGACTCCCTAATCCCATGACGTTATCGGGCAAAACCCTGTTCATCACCGGTGCCTCGCGCGGGATTGGCTTGGCGATTGCGTTGCGGGCGGCGCGCGATGGGGCGAATGTGGCGATTGCGGCCAAGTCGGCGGTGGCCAATCCCAAATTGCCTGGCACCATCCATAGCGCGGCCACGGCGGTGACGGCGGCCGGTGGGCAGGCACTGGCGCTCAAGTGCGACATCCGCGACGAAGATCAGGTGCGTGCGGCAGTGGCGGCAACGGTCGATGCGTTCGGCGGGATCGACATCCTGGTCAACAACGCCAGTGCGATCTGGTTGCGCGGTACGTTGGACACGCCGATGAAGCGCTTCGATCTGATGCAGCAGGTCAACGCGCGCGGCAGTTTCCTGTGCGCGCAGGCATGCCTGCCGCATCTGCTGCAGGCGGCCAATCCGCACATCCTCACCTTGGCCCCGCCGCCGTCGTTGAACCCGGCGTGGTGGGGCGCGCACACCGGCTACACGCTGTCCAAGATGGGCATGAGTCTGGTCACCCTGGGGCTGGCCGCGGAATTCGGCCCGCAAGGCGTGGCGATCAATGCGTTGTGGCCGCGTACCGTGATCGCCACTGATGCCATCAACATGCTTGCCGGCGTGGACGCGGCGGCCTGCCGTCGGCCGGAGATCATGGCCGACGCCGCGCATGCGGTGCTGACGCGCGC
Organism: Xanthomonas euvesicatoria; assembly: GCF_013112235.1. Classification (NCBI taxonomy): domain Bacteria; kingdom Pseudomonadati; phylum Pseudomonadota; class Gammaproteobacteria; order Lysobacterales; family Lysobacteraceae; genus Xanthomonas; species Xanthomonas euvesicatoria. The sequence continues at coordinate 14,302 of NZ_JABFFS010000001.1, read as the reverse complement.
CGCAGCCGGGTTCTACGGCCGGTTCCTGATCGATGACGAGGTGCTCGCCCAGGCTGGCATCACCGACTTGAGCGGCTATGCAATGGATCCATCGCGCGCGCTGTTGCCGGATCTGTTTCTGGACTGAGAGCGGCTAACCACAGGGTACGCACTTGTCGTGAGCGTGGACGGCACGGCGCAACCGCCGTGTACGCGTGGCACACGCCCTGCCGAGCAACGGCCGCGTCCGCCTGACGGCGGCGCCGTGGCGTTGGCTGCTCCAGCGCCTCAGCCGTTGCCCAGCGCCGGCAGTGGCTCGGCGCATTGCCGGCAATAACGTGCGTCGGCCGCGTGGCCTTCCAGCCCGCAGCGGGCGCAGTTGCACGCATCGCGTTTGCCGGTATGGCCTCCTTCGCGCAATGAGCTGGCCAGTTCGGCGGTATAGATGCCGGTGGGCACGGCGATGATGCTGTAGCCGATCAGGATCAGGGCCGAGGTGACGAAGCGACCCAGCGTGGTCTGCGGCACTAGATCGCCGAAGCCCACCGTGGCCATGGTGACGATGGCCCAGTACATGCTGGTGGGGATGCTGGTAAAGCCGTGCTGCGGGCCTTCGATGATGTACATCGTGGCGCCGGCGATCACGGTGATGGTGAGCACGGTGAACAGGAACACCAACACCTTGCGACGGCTACGCCACAGCGCATCCAGCAACTGTCCGCTTTCTTCGATGTAGCGGGTGAGCTTGAGAATGCGGAACAGCCGTAGGATGCGCAGCACGCGCACCACCAACAGCGTCTGTGCGCCGGGCACGAAGAACGAGAGATAACTGGGCAGGATCGACAGCAGGTCGATCACGCCCCACACGCTGAGCGCGTAATGCAGCGGGCGCCGCACCACGGCCAGGCGCAGCGCGTATTCGAGGGTGAAGATCACCGTGAACGCCCATTCCAGCGGCACCAGCCAGTCCGCGGCATGCGAATGGATGCGCGGCACGCTGTCGATCATGATCACCACCACGCTCGCCAGGATCGCGACCACCAGCATCAGGTCGAAATTGCGCGAGGGGCGGGTGTCGTGGCGGTAGATGATGTCGAACCACTGCCGGCGCCAGCCATCGTCGGTGGCGGCAGTGAGTTGCGGATCGGAGAAGGGGCGCATGCGCGCATTGTGCCGCAGGCCGGCGAATGCGCGAGAATGCCGCTTCTCCCTCCGCTTCTGCGACCCATCCTCATGAGTACCGCTGCCGATTCGCCCCTGTCCCTCGCGCACTACTACCTGCCGGTGTATCGCCCGCGCCAGGTGGTGCTGGAGCGCGGCCAGGGCAGCCGCGTGTGGGACGATGCGGGCCGCGAGTATCTGGATCTGTCGTCGGGCATCGCGGTGAGCGGGCTCGGCCATAACGATCCCGATCTGGTGGCTGCGCTCACCGAGCAGGCCGGCAAGCTGTGGCACACCAGTAACGTGTTTTTCAGCGCGCCGCCGCTGAAACTGGCCGAAGAACTGGTGAGCGCCTCGCGTTTCGCGCACAAGGTGTTCCTGTGCAATTCCGGCACCGAGGCCAACGAGGCGGCGATCAAGCTGGTGCGCAAGTGGGCCAGCAGCCAGGGCCGTCCGGCCGACAAGCGTGTCATCGTCACCTTCCGCGGCAGTTTTCATGGCCGTACGCTGGCATCGGTCACCGCCACTGCGCAGCCCAAGTATCAGGAAGGCTACGAGCCGCTGCCGGGTGGATTTCGCTATGTGGATTTCAACGATGTCGCGGCGCTGGAAGCGGCGATGGCCGGCGGCGATGTGGCGGCGGTGATGGTCGAGCCGATCCAGGGCGAGGGCGGCGTGATGCCGGCCGCGCCGGGCTTTCTGAGCCGCGTGCGCGCGCTGTGCGACCAGCATGATGCGCTGCTGGTGCTGGACGAAATTCAATGCGGCATGGGCCGCACCGGCACGCTGTTCGCGCATTGGCAGGAGCAGGTGACGCCGGACATCGTGACCCTGGCCAAGGCCTTGGGTGGTGGTTTCCCGATCGGCGCGATGCTGGCCGGGCCCAAGGTCGCCGAAACCATGCAGTTCGGCGCGCACGGCACCACCTTCGGCGGCAACCCGCTGGCCGCGGCAGTGGCGCGCGTGGCGCTGCGCAAGCTGGCCTCGCCGCAGATTGCCGATAACGTGGTGCGGCAATCTGCAGCATTGCGCGCCGGGCTGGAAGCGCTCAATGCCGACTTTGGCCTGTTTGCGCAGATTCGTGGGCGTGGCCTGATGCTGGGCGCGGTACTGGCTCCTGCGCACGCGGGGCAGGCCGGGGCGATCCTCGACCTGGCGGCCACGCATGGCTTGCTGCTGCTGCAGGCCGGCCCGGATGTATTGCGCTTCGTGCCGGCACTCAATCTCACCGATGCCGAACTGGCCGATGGCCTGGCGCGCTTGCGTCTGGCCATTGCCGAGTATGTCGCCCAGGCGTGATGTCGGGCGGTGCTTGCGCGCCCCCTGGCCGGCCCGCAGCCGGCTGCAAGGGCATTGGAGATGCATGGTGTGTGGCATGTAGCGCGCTGACGCAGTGCCCGGTCTTTTCATTGCCCGGATGGGATGGCTGTCTTCCGCCGTACCCTCACCCCCAACTCCTCTCCCGACGGGAGAGGGGCTTGGTTTCATGCAAGTCCGTATCGCTTCAGCACTCGCCGCAGTGCACGCGCATCGCGTACGGTGTCGGCGTGCAGACCGGCCGCGCGTGCGCCACGCACGTTGACGAACAGGTCGTCGACAAACAACGTGCGTTCGGCGCGTTGCTCAAGTTGCGCAAGCGCGCGCTGATAGACCGGCACATCCGGTTTGCGGCCGCCCAGTGCACCGCTGCACAGCACGCGGCCCCGCAACAACGGAAATAGCGACGGCACGATCCGCTCGATCGCTTCTGCCATCAACGGGCCATTATTGGTGAGCACCGCCACCGCCGTGGTCGTCGACACCGCCAGCACCTGTGTCACCACCGACGGGTCGGCGCGGCAGGCGGCCACGCGCGCATCGATCCAGGTAGTGCGATCGATTGGCTGCCCCAGCCCTTCGCTCAACTGCGCCAGATACGCCTGCGTGTCGATCTCACCCGCATCGTAAGCGCGCTCCAGACCCTGCACGAACAGCACCTCCTGCACGCGCTGCGGTGAGCAACGCGCCGCTGCTGCAAGCGCGGCCAGGCGCCGTGGCCGCGCGTAGTGCGCGAGCACGCCGTCGAAATCCAGCAACAGCAGCGATGGTGGTGCGGGCGACATATGCGTGCTCGTACGGCGGCTGCGCAGCGTTGTCGATTCGGCGCGGCATGGCAAGCGCGCAAGAGCTGCAATGCAGGGCATTCGCGCAGGTAGGTGGCTGCGCTACCTATTCAGAGTTTTGAATTCGGTAGCGACCTACCCGCCTGCGCCGAGCCCACCCGCCGCACCCAGGTTAGGCAGCAATCGCGCTGGTTATGGTCACTGCACGCCGCATCCGCGGTATCAGCCGGTCTCGGGGGAGCGCCCGGTCACTCAGCACGCCACACGTCTCCAGGGGTTGATTGCATGCCAAAGTGCTCGAACACCGATCGATTGGCGGCCTCGGTCGCCGACATCCTCGCCACCACCCGCCCGCGCCGCGCGCTGGCATCAATGACCTTGCTGCTGGCCGGCGCGCAGAGCTTGCCTGCGCTGGCGCAAGACGCACGCACGCTGGATGCGGTCAGCGTGGTGGGCACCGGCTCCACGCGCACCACCGCGTCCATCTCGGCGGACGAGATCCAGGCGCAGGTGCCAGGGGTGGCGCCGCAGCAGCTGTTGGCCAGCCTGCCCGGCGTGAACGTGCAGACCACCGACCCGTTCGGGCTGTATGAATTCGGTGATTCGATGACCATCCGCGGGTTTTCCGCCAACCAGATCGGCGTGACCTTGGACGGCATTCCGATCGAAACCTTCGACACCCGCGAAGGCGGGCCGATTACGCGCTACGTCTCCAGCGAAAACCTGCTCGATGTGACGGTGTCCGCCGGTTCGGGCGATGTCACCCAGCCTTCCTACCATGCACTGGGCGGTGCGATCCGCTACACCAGCCTGCCACCAAAGGGCGGCGACAGCTGGAGCGGCAATCTCACCCAGACGATTGGTTCGGACGATCTGGTGCGCAGCTTCGTGCGCCTGGATACGCCGGACTGGTGGAAAGGCGGCCCCAGCGCGTATCTGTCCGCCTCGCGCACGCAAGGCGGGGTGTGGGACATGGAGCCGGCCACGCAGAAGAGCGATCACTTCGAAGCCAAGATTCGCCAGGCCTGGGACGCTGGCAGCCTGACGCTGGGATGGATCTACAACAACCGCAAGGACTACGACGTGCAGTCGTACAACTCCGACGGTTCGGTGGCGTGGGACCTGCATGAGCGCATCACCGGCAACCCGGAAGTGGATGCCGAGCATTACAGCGAATGGCAGAACGGGCGACGCGACTCGCTGCTCAGCCTGCACGGCAATTTCCTGTTCAACGATGCAATCGGCTTCACCTTTACCGGCTATTACGAGAACAAGCATGGGTATGGCGTCGGCGGCACTCCGCCGAGCACGGCGACAGGCCTGTACAACGATGCCATCGCCGGCACGCCGGGGCGCACCGACATCGCCATCAACGACCCGCAGATCGTCGATGCCAACGGCACTGTCACCCACGTCGGTGCGATGACGCGGCGCGAAGAAATCATGGGGGGCGATCGCTATGGCCTCACCACAGCGGTGTCATGGGAGACCGAGCACAACAAGCTCGAAGTCGGCGCGTGGTACGAAAACTACGACTTCGATCAGGTGCGCCCGCTGTACAACCTGGACCCGGCCACCGGCGAGCTGCTCAAGGGCGCGCTGCCGATCGTCATCTACTACGACAACCACTTCTCCACCGAGGTGAAGCAGCTCTACATCAAGGACACGCTGCGCCTGCTCGACGACCGCTTGACGATGGAGTTCGGTGCCAAGGGGCTGGATGTCAAACGCGACTACAACGGCATCGCCAATCTGGATGATTTCAATGTCGGCGTGCGCCGCGATGTCACCATCAAGAACAGCGACTGGTTCCAGCCCCAGGTCGGCGCCAGCTTCCAGCTTGCCGAGGGCGTGCAGGTGTTCGCCAACTATGCGGAAAACTTCAGCTCGGCGCCGCGGCTGGCGCTGACCTCCGGTGCGTTCAACCCGGATATCGCACCGGAAGAGTCCACCAACATCGATATCGGCATCCGCGCCGAATCCACGCAGTGGAGCGGCTACATCGCCGCCTACAAGATCGATTACGAGAACCGCATCATCGCGCTGACCGACCCGGACCCGCTGGTGGTGGCGCCCACCGTCTACGCCAACGTCGGCGACGTGCAGACGTACGGGGCCGAAATGTCCGGCATGTGGAAGCCGGCGCCAGGCTGGCGGCTGGGCGCATCGCTGACCTGGAACAACTCCGAGTTCCAGGACAACTATTTCGGCCCGGTCAGCGGCAACCTGGTGCAGGTGGAAGGCAACGAGGTGCCGGATGCGCCGAAGGTGATGTTCAGCGTCAACGGCGGTTGGGAAGGCACGCATTTGTTTGCCAACCTCGATGCCAAATACACCGGCAAGCGCTACGGCGATACGCTCAATACCGATCGGGTAGATGCCACCTTCATCGTCAACGGCAGCGTCGGGTATCAGGGCGAAGACGGCGGGTTCCTTGCCGGTGGCCGGCTGCAGTTGTCGGTCTACAACCTGTTCGACAAGGACGATGCGATCGGGGCGGTATTTCCCAACGAAAGCTCGGGCTCGTATCAGTTGATCGCACCACGGCAGCTGTTCGCCAGCCTGACCTACACATTCTGAAGTGCAGCCGCGGCCGGCAGGGTTGCCGGTCGCGTGCGTTGGTCCACGACATGCAGGGGACGTGCGTTGATGCAAGGCAATCACACGGGAGCGATGACGCGGCGGCAATTGCTGGCGCGCATCGGTATGACCGCCGGCGGCGCGATGATGTATCAGGCGATGAGCAGCCTGGGCATGGCGGCCGAATCCAGTTTCAAAGGCCCACTGCAACTGGATGGCGACCCCAAGGGGGCGTCGGTCTTGATCCTCGGTGCCGGGCTGGCCGGCATGAGCGCGGCGTTCGAGTTGCGCAAGGCCGGTTACCGCGTGCAACTGCTCGAATACAACGACCGCCCCGGCGGGCGTAACTGGACCCTGCGCGGCGGCGACCGCTATGCCGAGTTGGGCGGGGCCAGGCAGCATTGCCAGTTCGACGAGGGTTTGTATCTCAATCCCGGGCCGTGGCGCATTCCGCATCACCACAAGGCGGTGCTGAGTTACTGCAAGCAGTTCGGCGTGGCGCTGGAAGCGTTCAATCAGGTCAATTACAACGCGCTGCTGCACAGCCAGAACGGCTTCGGCGGCAAACCGCAGCGCTTTCGTGCCATCGACGCCGACTACAAGGGCCATGTGTCCGAGTTGCTGGCCAAGTGCACGCAGCAACGCGCCCTGGACACGGCCGTCAGCCGCGAGGATCAGGAGCTGCTGCTGGAATCACTGCGTACCTGGGGCGCGCTCGACCAGAAGTTCGGATATGTCAAAGGCAAGGACAGCAGCGAGCGGCGCGGGTTTGCGCGCTATCCCGGCGGTGGCTTGTCGGGCAAGCCGGAATTCTCCGATCCTTTCAGCGTGCAGGACGTGCTGCGCTCGCGCCTGTGGACCACACTGGCAGCCGGCAACAACTATGAAATGCAGACCACCATGTTCCAGCCGGTGGGAGGCATGGACCAGATCGGCAAGGCGTTCGCGCGTCAACTGGGCAATGCCATCACCTATAACGCCAAGGTCACCAAGATCGACCAAGACGGCAGCGGCGTGCGCGTGTCCTGGCAGGATGCGGCGCGTGGTGGCGAAGAACGTCTCGCCACTGCGGATTGGTGCATCTGCACCATTCCGTTGTCGGTGCTCAGCCGCATACCGGTCACCGCCAGCGATGCGATGACCACGGCGATCGGCAAGGTGCCGTATGCGGCCTCGGTGAAAGTGGGGCTGCAATTCAAGCGCCGTTTCTGGGAAGAAGACGAAGCGATCTACGGCGGCATCAGTTACACCGATCTGCCGATCACCTTGATCAGCTACCCCAGCACCAACTACCACAGCCCTGGCAAAGGCGTGCTGCTCGGCGCCTATGTGTGGGGGCTGGATGCCTACCAGTTCACCGCGATGTCCCCGGAGCAGCGCGTGCGTAAAGCAGTGGAATACGGCACCCAGCTGCATCCGCAGTATCCGCGCGAATTCGAAAACGGCATTGCGGTCGGCTGGCACCGCGTGCCCTTCACGCATGGCTGCTTCGGCATGTGGAGCGAGCAGGCGCGCGCCGAGCATTACCAACCGCTGTGCCAGATCGACGGACGGCTGGCACTGGCCGGCGAGCACGTGTCGTACATTCCGGCCTGGCAGGAGGGTGCCATTCTGTCGGCGCACGATGTCGTTGGCCGCCTGCATCGCAAGGTCATTGCCCAGGGAGCGCGCGCATGAGTCTGCTGCCAAGAGCGTGCGGCGCCACTGTTGCGCTCGCCATTCTCGCCTTGTTGCTGCCGCCCAACGTGCGCGATGCGCAGGCGCAGAGTTCCGATGCCACCCAGCTGTTTCCGCAGCAAGGCTTCGCCAAGGCCTCCGGCCAGGACGTTTACCAGGCGATCTGCCAGGGTTGCCATATGCCGGCCGGGCGTGGCGCGCAAGGTGCCGGCGACTATCCTGCGCTTGCCGGCAACCCGAAACTGGCCGCCGGCCCGTACGTGACGATGATGGTGCTCGACGGCCACGCGGGGATGCCGGGTTTCGCCGACATGCTCGACGACCGCCAGGTGGCCGAAGTGGTGAGCTATGTGCGCACGCACTTCGGTAACGACTATGCCGAGCGCGTGACCATCGACGATGTCAGATCACTCCGCCGCTGATCTTCTCTCCTACAAGGAATTGCCATGCTCCGTTCCATCACGACCGTTCTCACCGCCGCAGTGCTTTGGTCTTCCAGTCTCGGTGCCGCACACGCGGCCGAGGTGATCCGCCACAAGATTCCCAACAGCGATTTTCCCATCGCTGCCGCGGTGGAAATTCCGGCCGGCAAGGCCACGGTGTATGTCAGTGGCAAGGTGCCGGCGGTGATCGATACCAGTGCGCCGAAGGATTCGGCGGCCGCCTATGGCGACACCAAGGCGCAGACGGTGAGCGTGTTGAACCAGATCAAGCAGCAGCTGGCCACGTTGGGGCTGGGCATGGGCGATGTGGTGAAGATGCAGGTGTTTCTGGTCGGCGATCCGGCAATGGGCGGCAAGATGGATTTCAACGGCTTCATGGAAGGCTATCGCCAGTTTTTCGGCACCAAGGAGCAACCCAACCTGCCGGCGCGCTCGGCATTCCAGATCGCAGCGCTGGGTAACCCGCTGTATCGGGTCGAGATCGAAGTGGTTGCCGTGCGTCCCTGAATCCGCGTTGTCATCCTGCTGGAGGTTGTCATGAACACTGCTCTTTCGCGCCGCGCGTTTCTACGCGAGTCTGCGTTGTTTGCCGGCGCCGCCGGTGCCGGCAGCTTGCCGCTGTTGGCCAGCGCCGTCGAACGCGCCACTGCCATCGCGCCCGCACCGGCAACGGCGCTGGCACCGGTGATGATCGACTCCAATGAATTTCCGGATGGACCGTCGGCTGCCGCAGTAAAGGCCATCGCGCAGATCGCCCCGCAAGGCGGGCGGTATTTGCGGCAGGTACAGATGGAATTGATGACCACCCTGGCTGCCGAGCTCGCGCTGCCGGTCGATCACCTGATGGCGTATGCCGGGTCCACCGAACCGCTCGACTACACGATGCTGGCATTTACTTCGCCCAGCGCCGCGTTGGTCACGGCCGACCCCACCTACGAATCCGGTTGGCGTGCGGCAACCCGCAATGGTGCGCGCCTGATCAAGGTGCCGCTGCGCAAGGACTTTTCGCACGATGTACAGGCCATGTGCGCGGCGGACGCCAACGCGGGCGTGATCTACATCTGCAACCCCAACAATCCCACCGGTTCGGTCACCGCACGCAAGGATCTGGACTACGCTTTGGCGCACAAGCCCAAAGGCAGCGTGTTGGTGGTGGATGAGGCGTATATCCACTTCGCGCAAAACACGCGCAGCATGGTCGACATGGTTGCTGCAGGCGAAGACGTGGTGGTGTTGCGCACCTTCTCCAAACTCTATGGCATGGCCGGCATCCGCCTGGGCTATGCGGCCGCGCGTCCGGACCTGCTGGCCAAGCTGAAGTTCTACAGCGTCAACAGCTTGCCGGTCACCGCCGCCGCTGCCGGGCTGGCCAGCCTGCGTGATCCTGCACTGGTGCCGCAACGGCGCGCACGTACGGCCGCGACGCGCACGGATGTGATGGAGTTTCTCGCCAGGCAGGGCTATGCGTGCACTGCCTCGGAGAGCAACTGCTTCATGGTGGATGTAAAGCGGCCTGCCGCCGGCTTCAAGGACGACATGGCCACCCATGGCGTGTTCATCGGCCGCAGCTGGCCGGTGTGGCCAACCTGGTCGCGGATCACTGTGGGCACCGATGCGGAGATGGCGCGTTTCAAGCAGGCGTTCGTACAAGTGATCGCCGGTAAGCGCGGCCCGTTGCCGGTGCCGGCCATCGCGTCCGCAGCAGCAGATCCGATGGATGCGTTTTTCCGTTACGCGTGAAGCACGCATGCGGCCGAAGGTCTGCTTGCACTCAGCAGGGCGCCTGGCATCGTTGGTCGATGCGCGAGCGTATGCAGTGGGCTCGCGCGTGATGCCTTGTTGATTGCGACTCCGCGTTACTCTGGCACTATCAGCACCTCTGACCACGTCGCTGTTGCAATGGTGCGCCGCGTGCGATGTGCTGCACCTTCCCAACGCAGGAGTGTTCTCTTGAAGCTGTTTTCCACGATTGCTGTGTGTGCGCTGGCGCTGATGGTGCCGACGGCATGGGCACGGACGTGCGCGGTGACCATCACCGGCAACGATCAAATGAAGTTCGACCAGAGCGCGATCAAGCTAGCGCCCGAGTGCACGCAGGTGGAGCTTACGCTCAAGCATTCCGGCAAGATGGCTGCCACCGTGATGGGGCACAACTGGGTGTTGACCAAGTCTGCCGATTTCCAGGCGGTGGCCAATGCCGGCGTACGTTCGACCATCGCCGACAGCTATCTGCCCAAGGCCGACGCACGCGTGATTGCGCACACCAAGGTCATTGGCGGCGGCGACAGCACCACGGTGAGTTTTCCCACCAGCAAACTGAGCAAGGGCGCCGACTACACGTTCTTCTGCTCGTTCCCCGGCCATTGGGCGATGATGAAGGGCACGCTGACGTTCGGGTGATGCGTGCGGGCGGCCAACGCTGTCAGGCCTGGCCGCCACACGTGCAAACCTGCGTTGAACGCAAGATGCATGCGACCTGGCTCAGCCAGGTCGCAGCGGCTGATCTGCATGCGGGCCGCTTCCACGCAACAACCCGCGCTGCAATGCTTGCGCAAGCGCGCTTTCGCGGCTGCGCGCGTCGAGCTTGCGGTACAGGTTTTTCAGATGGAATTTGACCGTGTTTTCCGACAAGTGCAGGCAGCGTGCGATCTGCTTGTTGGAATAGCCACGCGCCAGTTGCGCCAGCACTTCCAGTTCGCGCTCGCTGAAGATGTCACCGGCCGGGTCGTCGTCGCCGCTAAGGCGTTCGAGCAAGGCCTGGATGGTCAAGGCACGCGTGGTGCCGCCCACGGTCTGCGGGTCGTGCTGGCGTAGCGAGCGCAGCATCGCCTTGGCCGGTAAGCCCAGTTCCACGATCGCCTGCCAGCTTTGCGTGAGCGCGACATGGTCCAATGCGCTGTACAGATACGGCAGGGCGGCAACCAGTTCGCCACGTTGCTGCAGTACCAGCGCGATGCGTCCACGGGCGCGCGCCAGATGGCAGACATTGTCGTTGGCCAGGCAGGCTTGCTCGATCTGTCCGAGGATGCTCAGCGCGGCGCTGCTGCGCCCGGCCAGACGATGCCAGCGGGCCAGTGCGAAGCCCATCGCCGCGCGATCGTGCCAGCGGTGTGGCGAGCGCAAGGTATGCGCCAGGCCGGATTCGCCGCCGGTACGTGCGATCAGCACATCGATGGCGGCGTTGCCTGGATGTTCCAGCAACAGCATCAGCCGCCATGCTGCAGCCAGTTCCGACAAGCGCGCCAATTTGCGTCCGTGTGCGATCTGTTCGATATGCTCCAGCAACAGCAACGCGCTGCGTCCGCTATGGTCGCGCACGCGTTCCAGCCCCAGCGCAGTGCCGTATCCGGCGGCCAGCACGTCCACGCCGCCATCGTGTTGCTCCAGCAATTCCAGCGCCGGATGCAGCAGGTCGGCTGCGTCGTCGTGATGGCCGCGTTCGTAGTGCAACTGCGCAAGCAGGCATTGAGCGGCGGCTTCCAGCACCCGTTCCGGCTGCGGGGTACGTGCGCACCAGCTCAGTGCCTGCTGATAGCAGGCTTCCGCATCGCTGAGCCGGCCGCGATAGAACAGGCTCTGCCCCAGCGACAACATGGCCTGGCTGGCACCGACCTCGCTGCCGCCACGTTGCATGGTGTCGCGCGCGTTGCGCGCGTAGCGCTCGGCAACCGCGAACGCGCCCTGTGCAATCGCGGTGGTGGCGCAGATGCAGAGCAACATGCCGCGGCCCAGATGGTCGTCTTCGTCCAGTGCGCCGGCCTGGGCGGCAATCTGGGTCAGGCCATGCGGATTGCCGCAGATTTCATCCAGACGGTCGCGCAGCAGCGCCACGACCACGGTGTAGTCGCGCTGCAGCGGCTCGCGTAACGCAGCCGGAAAGTCGCGGAAGCGCTCCAGCAACAGGCGTGCGTGGGCGAATTCGCCCAGCTTGATGTGCAGGTGCGCCTGGGTGAGATTGAGCGCGGGTGTGTCGCGGATGGTGCGGTGGTCGAAATGGCGCAGCAGTGCGCGTACTTCATGCGTGCCGTGAGTCAACAGCAGCTGCCAGGTGCCGGCGCGTGCGATGTAGCTGGCGGCAAGATCGCCGCAGCCGCCGCGCCAAGCATGCCGCACCGCTTCGGCAAGCTGCTGATGATCGCCGAACCAGCGCGCTGCGCGTTGATGCAGCTGCACGCTCAGGCCTGGATGTTCGCGGTCGAGCAGTTGCTGCAAAAAGTCGGCAAACAGCGGGTGGTAGCGGAACCATTCGCGCTCGCCATCCAGCGGCACCAGCAGACCATGGAAATGCTCCAGCCGCGCCAGCAAGCGGCCGCTGTCCTGGCGTTGGCGCACCGCGTCGGCGAGCGCGGCGTTGAAGCGTTCCAGCGGGCTGGTGCGCAACAGGAGTTCGCGGGTGTCTGGGTCCAGATCGTTGACCACCTGTTCGGCCAGGTACGCGGCAATCTGCGCGCTGCGCCCGGAGAAACGTACGGTGACTTCCTGCCGACGCTGGGTACCGCCTTCCAACCACAGCCGTGCCAGTTGCAGCGCCACCGGCCAGCCTTCTGTGTAGCGCCGCAGTTCGTCCGCCACCGGTGCGGTCACGTGCGGGCCCAGCAACGCCTGCGCTTCGGTGTCGTCGAGCGCCAGCTGCGTGCTGCCGATGCGGCTGAGCTGCGCGTGCAGATCCAGCCGCGCCAGGGGTAGATTGGGTACGCGGCGGGTCGCGAGTGCCAGATGCAAACGCCCGCCACTGTGTTCGATCAGGCGTAGCACCAGTTCATCGACAGGGCTGCTGCCGAGTCGGTCGTAGTCGTCGAGAATCACGCTGATGCGCCGGGGCGCTGCGCGTAGCGCGCGAATCAGCAATGCCGCCGCGTCGCGCGGGTCGTGATCGCGGTTGTGCAGCACGGCCGCGCACAGCGCGTGGTCGGCGCCTGCGTTCTGCAGCGCATACGCAAGATGGCCGAGAAAACGCCCGGCGTCGGCATCTTCTTCGTCCAGCGACAGCCATGCCACCGCGCTCTGCTCGCGCGTACTCAGGTGCGCATGCCACTGCGCCAGCAGCGTGGTCTTGCCGAATCCGGGCGGGGCGAGCAATAGCGTCAGCGGACGTGCCTGCGCCTGATCCAGCGCAGCCAGCAGTGCGCCACGCACCACCGCGCTGGGGGGCGGCAACGCAGGCTCCAGCTTGCCGGCAAGCAGCCAATCGGGATTCACGGGGTCGCGCGACGGTGTCGGGCGCGGGGTGAGCAGCGCAACAGGCTTGAGCATGAGGCGAGGGCGGCCGTATCGAGCGTCGACAGCGTGCCGACTCGACACGCTGCAGATCGGGGTGAAACAGCGGCAATGCAGCGTCATCGCCGGTTTTGGCGACGCACGTGCAGCGGCTGCTTCGAGGGTCCCCACCCATGCCCGTCCCTGAGCACCTTTTTCAGAAAGGTATGACAGCCACACGACAAAAGCAAAGCGTATTGCGCCGAGTCGAGGAGGCATTGCGGCCGAAGCGCCGGCCCGTGCGCACGGTCAAGGAACGCTAGAGGTCGCCTGCTCGTGGCCGCGGTGGTGAGAGAGCAGCGACTAAGAGCGGCTAACAAGACGTAGCGAGCAGCTGTCAGGTGGGCGCGGACGGCGCGCAGGAACCGGATTGTACGAGTGGTACATGAGGATTCCGAGCACCGGCCGCGCCCACCTGGCGGCTGCGCAGTAGTTTTGTTAGCCGCTCTAAGAGCAATTGCCAAAGCGACTACGCTCGCTACCACACAGCCGCGGCCGATGCGCGATGCGGCGTGGACCACGCACCGCGGTCCTGCGCCCCGCCCAGGCCCGGCTGACGACTCCCCGCTGGGTTGTGGCAGCCGCTCCTGTGCAAAGACAGCGCCATCCACAGTTCGCTGCGAGCATGGCGCGCAGTCTGGCAACGCGCACCGCCGTGCAGTCGCCGTTGCTACGAACGAAACCGGCTGCACGCACGCACAGGCTCACCAGGAACCCGGTGATGCCTACCTCGCCAATGTCCTGCGCCACTGCCAGTGCGGCACGATCACGCCGCACCGCAAAGCAGCAAACCAGCGAAGCCTCCGCGCTCACCGATTCCCAATTCCCAATTCCCGGCCAATCAGCGCGCCACTTCCGCAAACGCCTCGCGCGCTGCCGCCAGGGTGGCTTCGATCACCGCCTGGTCGTGCGCACTGGACATGAAGCCGGCTTCGTACGCCGAGGGCGCCAGGTACACACCCCGCTGCAGCATCGCGTGGAAGAAGCGGTTGAAGCTGGTGATGTCGCACGCGGTGGCCTGTGCGTAGCTTTCCACGATGTCGTCGGTGAAGAACAGCCCGAACATGCCGCCGACCTGATTGGTGGTGACAGCAATGCCGGCCG